>NZ_QUNA01000001.1:0-4949841 GCF_003387275.1 Paraburkholderia sp. BL6669N2
GCACGGGAGGCGGGAGAGCCAGCAGTGGCAAGGCTTTCAGCGAAGCGGGCAGGTTCAGGAAGTTAGAAAAAACCTGTTGACGGCGTAGCGGAAGTTCTTCATAATTCGTTTCTCTGCTGCTGATGCAGCGACGCAGAACGAAGCGGTGCCGGGTGGTTGTGATGTTGGCGACCTGCGGTGCGGATTCGGTGGTGAATGCGTAATCGATCTTTAAAAATTAACAGCCGATAAGTGTGGGCGCTTGATGCGCGACGCGCCGGCGGGCCCTTCGGGATCTGCCGGATGAAGCGAAAGTATCAAGTCTCACACAGTAATGAAAGGAAGGTTTTCCATTGAAAGATGAGAGATCTTCGTCAGTACGTTGGAGTGAGCGACCGGTTCTTAACTGAACCGAAAACAGTAACAGGTTTGAACTGAAGAGTTTGATCCTGGCTCAGATTGAACGCTGGCGGCATGCCTTACACATGGCAAGTCGAACGGCAGCACGGGAGCAATCCTGGTGGGCGAGTGGCGAAACGGGTGAGTGATAACATCGGAACGTGTCCTGTAGTTGGGGGAGTAGCCCGGCGAAAGCCGGAATTTAATACCGCATACATCTGTGGATGAAAGCGGGGGATCTTAGGACCTCGCGCTACAGGGGGCGGCCGATGGCAGATTAGCTAGTTGGTGGGGTAAAGGCCTACCAAGGCGACGATCCTGTAGCTGGTCTGAGAGGACGAGCCAGCCACACTGGGACTGAGACACGGCCCAGACTCCTACGGGAGGCAGCAGTGGGGAATTTTGGACAATGGGCGCAAGCCTGATCCAGCAATGCCGGCGTGTGTGAAGAAGGCCTTCGGGTTGTAAAGCACTTTTGTCCGGAAAGAAAACCTCTGCCCTAATACGGTGGGGGGATGACGGTACCGGAAGAATAAGCACCGGCTAACTACGTGCCAGCAGCCGCGGTAATACGTAGGGTGCAAGCGTTAATCGGAATTACTGGGCGTAAAAGCGTGCGCAGGCGGTCCGCTAAGACAGATGTGAAATCCCCGGGCTTAACCTGGGAAACTGCATTTGTGACTGGCGGGCTAGAGTATGCAGAGGGGGGTAGAATTCCACGTGTAGCAGTGAAATGCGTAGAGATGTGGAGGAATACCGATGGCGAAGGCAGCCCCCTGGGCCAATACTGACGCTCATGCACGAAAGCGTGGGGAGCAAACAGGATTAGATACCCCTGGTAGTCCACGCCCTAAACGATGTCAACTAGTTGTCGGGTCTTCATTGACTTGGTAACGTAGCTAACGCGTGAAGTTGACCGCCTGGGGAGTACGGTCGCAAGATTAAAAACTCAAAAGGAATTGACGGGGACCCGCACAGCGGTGGATGATGTGGATTAATTCGATGCAACGCGAAAAACCTTACCTACCCTTGACATGTATGGAATCCTGCTGAGAGGTGGGAGTGCCCGAAAGGGAGCCATAACACAGGTGCTGCATGGCTGTCGTCAGCTCGTGTCGTGAGATGTTGGGTTAAGTCCCGCAACGAGCGCAACCCTTGTCCCTAGTTGCTACGCAAGAGCACTCTAGGGAGACTGCCGGTGACAAACCGGAGGAAGGTGGGGATGACGTCAAGTCCTCATGGCCCTTATGGGTAGGGCTTCACACGTCATACAATGGTCGGAACAGAGGGTCGCCAACCCGCGAGGGGGAGCCAATCCCAGAAAACCGATCGTAGTCCGGATCGCACTCTGCAACTCGAGTGCGTGAAGCTGGAATCGCTAGTAATCGCGGATCAGCATGCCGCGGTGAATACGTTCCCGGGTCTTGTACACACCGCCCGTCACACCATGGGAGTGGGTTTTACCAGAAGTGGCTAGTCTAACCGCAAGGAGGACGGTCACCACGGTAGGATTCATGACTGGGGTGAAGTCGTAACAAGGTAGCCGTATCGGAAGGTGCGGCTGGATCACCTCCTTTCTCGAGCGAACGTGTCAGTTGCGTAAAAGCAATGCGTTGAGCGCTCACGCTTATCGGCTGTGAAATCAGGACAGACTCAGGGGTCTGTAGCTCAGTCGGTTAGAGCACCGTCTTGATAAGGCGGGGGTCGATGGTTCGAATCCATCCAGACCCACCAAAGTCTTGTCTGGTGTGCTGATCGTCTGAAACCTCTGGGGTAGCTGTATGACTGGGGGATTAGCTCAGCTGGGAGAGCACCTGCTTTGCAAGCAGGGGGTCGTCGGTTCGATCCCGTCATCCTCCACCAATCCTCAATGCGTAGCGTTCTGTGCAAGAAGCAGAGCGTTGTGCATTGGCGATTGAGCCAGTCAGAGTGATATGAAGCAGAGCTTTATATCGGCTGTCGTTCTTTAACAATCAGGAAGAAGTAGTAAAGAGATTCACGAAAGCATACTTAGAGATGGGTGTGCGAGTAGGTGAATCAGGGTTGTGATTGTATCAATGTATGAAAAGAGAGATCGAAAGATCGCTTTTGGAATACGGCGCAACACGAATACTCAACCTGTAGCGAGCGTGGCGAGCGTGTGATTCCCAGTGGATCATGCAGGAGACACACCCGTTATAGGGTCAAGCGAACAAGTGCATGTGGTGGATGCCTTGGCGATCACAGGCGATGAAGGACGCGGTAGCCTGCGAAAAGCGGTGGGGAGCTGGCAAACGAGCTTTGATCCACCGATATCCGAATGGGGAAACCCGGCCCGTATGGGTCATCCGTAGCTGAATACATAGGCTACGTGAAGCGAACGCGGTGAACTGAAACATCTAAGTAACCGCAGGAAAAGAAATCAACCGAGATTCCCAGAGTAGTGGCGAGCGAAATGGGACCAGCCTGCATTCTTTATCTGAACTGTTAGCCAAACGCTCTGGAAAGTGCGGCCATAGCGGGTGATAGCCCCGTAGGCGAAAACAGATTGGAAGAACTAGGTATGCGACAAGTAGGGCGGGACACGTGAAATCCTGTCTGAAGATGGGGGGACCATCCTCCAAGGCTAAATACTCGTGATCGACCGATAGTGAACCAGTACCGTGAGGGAAAGGCGAAAAGAACCCCGGGAGGGGAGTGAAACAGATCCTGAAACCGCATGCATACAAACAGTCGGAGCCTTTGAAAGAGGGTGACGGCGTACCTTTTGTATAATGGGTCAGCGACTTACATTCAGTGGCAAGCTTAACCGATTAGGCAGGCGTAGCGAAAGCGAGTCCGAACAGGGCGATTCAGTCGCTGGGTGTAGACCCGAAACCAGGTGATCTATCCATGGCCAGGATGAAGGTGCGGTAACACGTACTGGAGGTCCGAACCCACTAACGTTGAAAAGTTAGGGGATGAGCTGTGGATAGGGGTGAAAGGCTAAACAAACCTGGAAATAGCTGGTTCTCTCCGAAAACTATTTAGGTAGTGCCTCGTGTATCACCTTCGGGGGTAGAGCACTGTCATGGTTGTGGGGTCCATTGCGGATTACTACGCCATAGCAAACTCCGAATACCGAAGAGTGCAATCACGGGAGACAGACATCGGGTGCTAACGTCCGGTGTCAAGAGGGAAACAACCCAGACCGCCAGCTAGGTCCCCAAATATTGCTAAGTGGGAAACGAAGTGGGAAGGCTAAAACAGTCAGGAGGTTGGCTTAGAAGCAGCCATCCTTTAAAGAAAGCGTAATAGCTCACTGATCGAGTCGTCCTGCGCGGAAGATGTAACGGGGCTAAGCAATATACCGAAGCTGCGGATGCACATTTATGTGCATGGTAGGAGAGCGTTCCGTAAGCCTGCGAAGGTGCACTGGAAAGTGTGCTGGAGGTATCGGAAGTGCGAATGCTGACATGAGTAGCGATAAAGGGGGTGAAAAGCCCCCTCGCCGTAAGCCCAAGGTTTCCTACGCAACGTTCATCGGCGTAGGGTGAGTCGGCCCCTAAGGCGAGGCAGAAATGCGTAGCTGATGGGAAGCAGGTTAATATTCCTGCACCATTGTTAAATGCGATGGGGGGACGGATCGCGGAAGGTTGTCCGGGTGTTGGAAGTCCCGGTCCTTGCATTGGAGAAGGCGCTTTGGCAAATCCGGGCGCGGAATTCAAGGGTGCGAGGCCATTCACTTCGGTGAAGAAGCAATCGGAAGTGGTTCCAAGAAAAGCCTCTAAGCTTCAGTTTAACAAGACCGTACCGCAAACCGACACAGGTGGGCGAGATGAGTATTCTAAGGCGCTTGAGAGAACTCGGGAGAAGGAACTCGGCAAATTGGTACCGTAACTTCGGGATAAGGTACGCCCCTGTAGCCTGACTGGCCTGCGCCAGAAGGGTGAAGGGGTTGCAATAAACTGGTGGCTGCGACTGTTTAATAAAAACACAGCACTCTGCAAACACGAAAGTGGACGTATAGGGTGTGACGCCTGCCCGGTGCCGGAAGATTAAATGATGGGGTGCAAGCTCTTGATTGAAGTCCCGGTAAACGGCGGCCGTAACTATAACGGTCCTAAGGTAGCGAAATTCCTTGTCGGGTAAGTTCCGACCTGCACGAATGGCGTAACGATGGCCACACTGTCTCCTCCCGAGACTCAGCGAAGTTGAAGTGTTTGTGATGATGCAATCTCCCCGCGGCTAGACGGAAAGACCCCATGAACCTTTACTGTAGCTTTGCATTGGACTTTGAACCGGTCTGTGTAGGATAGGTGGGAGGCTTTGAAGCGTGGACGCCAGTCTGCGTGGAGCCGACCTTGAAATACCACCCTGGTTTGTTTGAGGTTCTAACCTTGGTCCGTAATCCGGATCGGGGACAGTGCATGGTAGGCAGTTTGACTGGGGCGGTCTCCTCCCAAAGTGTAACGGAGGAGTACGAAGGTACGCTAGGTACGGTCGGAAATCGTGCTGATAGTGCAATGGCATAAGCGTGCTTAACTGCGAGACCGACAAGTCGAGCAGGTGCGAAAGCAGGTCATAGTGATCCGGTGGTTCTGTATGGAAGGGCCATCGCTCAACGGATAAAAGGTACTCTGGGGATAACAGGCTGATACCGCCCAAGAGTTCATATCGACGGCGGTGTTTGGCACCTCGATGTCGGCTCATCTCATCCTGGGGCTGTAGCCGGTCCCAAGGGTATGGCTGTTCGCCATTTAAAGAGGTACGTGAGCTGGGTTTAAAACGTCGTGAGACAGTTTGGTCCCTATCTGCCGTGGGCGCTGGATATTTGAAGGGGGCTGCTCCTAGTACGAGAGGACCGGAGTGGACGAACCTCTGGTGTACCGGTTGTCACGCCAGTGGCATCGCCGGGTAGCTATGTTCGGAAGAGATAACCGCTGAAAGCATCTAAGCGGGAAACTCGCCTTAAGATGAGATATCCCCGGGGCTTCGAGCCCCTTGAAGGGTCGTTCAAGACCAGGACGTTGATAGGTCAGGTGTGGAAGCGCAGTAATGCGTTAAGCTAACTGATACTAATTGCCCGTAAGGCTTGATCCTATAACAGGTGTGTTTTGCGATGATCGTCAGTGCTTCAGCACTGACGGGCATCCCACCCCCGAAGGGGGCAAGGACACCCAGGTTAAGTGATCGTGTTGTGCCAGAAACAACACAACCCCAACAGCTTTACCCCTGGTGAGCATCACCAGAAACTACTTCTTCCAGATTGGCCGTATTGCTCCACGAGCAGTGCAGCAACAAGTCATGCCTGATGACCATAGCGAGTCGGTCCCACCCCTTCCCATCCCGAACAGGACCGTGAAACGACTCCACGCCGATGATAGTGCGGATTACCCGTGTGAAAGTAGGTAATCGTCAGGCTCCCCAGCAGCAGACAGAAACCCCACCCCAAAAAGGTGGGGTTTCTGCGTTTACAACCCCGCCGCCATACACGGAAAAAACCCACCGTATAACCGCCTTCACTCCCGCCCCATCCGCCGCGCATCCGCGTAGCCCGTCAGTTCCAGATACGCCCGTCCCACATCCACACCTTCGCGCCGCAGGATCCGTCAATTGCGAGGTAAGGGGTCGGCAAACCCGTCTTGACGGAGGAGGCTAGCCAACGATCGCAGTCGGTTGCCAGCGCCTCTTCCTGCGCCAACTTGCCAGCATCCCTCCGTCTTAACATTCATCCCAAAATACTGTATAAATATACAGTGAAAACTCGTCACCTCATGCTTGCTCGATGCCGGGCAGGGCGGAGCATTCCCTAATTCAAGAGCGTGTCTATGGCAGCAGCGATTCAGCTTGCGACGACCGCCCTGTCGTCCCAATTACGGCGTCAGGTATGGCAGGGCAATGAGCTTGCCGAGGCAGATTCGCGTGTGATTTCCAGCGGCTATGCCGCGCTGGATCGGGTGTTGCCGGGACAAGGCTGGTCAGCAGGCGGTCTGACGGAGTTGTTGATCGAGCATGGTGGAGTGGGTGAAGTACGTCTGCTAGCCCATGCACTGTGTCATCTGACGAAACACGCCAAGCGGCATGTCATGCTCGTGGCGCCTCCCTATCAGCCGTGCGCCGCCGCATTGAGAGCTTGGGGTGTCGATGTCGAGCGGGTTTTATGGGTCCGCTCGAGTGAAGACCAGGCCTTGTGGGCCGCCGCTCAGGCCTTGAAGCAGGATGGCATCGGCGCGGTCCTGGTTTGGCTGCCGAATGCTCGTGCCGACAAAGTCAGGCGTCTGCAAGTGGCGGCTCAAGAATCGGCATCGCTGGCATTTTTGATTCGGCCTGTCGAGGCCGCCACGCAATCTTCCCCGGCGCCATTGCGAATGATCTGCGAGCCGCTGCTGCCGGCCAATGCGCAGACGATCAACCGTCGTCAATGGCTGCAGGAGATTGGTTTGTCGATCGACATCTTCAAGCGTCGCGGGCCGCCGCTAGCCGAGCCTCTTCGTCTCGTTTTACCTTTACAAAGCGTCTTGTTGCCGGAAAACGGAGTCGGTGGCCATCAAGGGGCAGAGATCAAACATGCTGTGGATCGCAGTCACATTGCCACTCTTGTCGCTGGAAGCGGTGAAGCCTCTCGCGCCGCTCCCGGATGGTTCGCTCGCGAAGCCGAATCGGCGTGAATCGAGCGACGAGACAAGCCAACTTCACGATGCCGACAACATCGTCGAAGAGCGGTGTTACGCGCTAGCCGACCACGCGCACATCCTGATGCCGGATTTCGACGCACTGCGTGCCGGCGTGCACGCGGGGCATTCGCGTTCATATGCCTTGGCGTTGGCGCCGGGGCTCGAACTGCTTGCTGCCGATGTCGCCCGCGAAACTCAGGCATTCGAAGCCATAGCGCTTGCCTTGCTGACGTACACACCCAAAGTGTCGCTTGCCGACGCGCACACCCTGCTGCTGGAAGTCGGCTCCGGGTTGAGGTTGTTTGGCGGCTTGCGCGCGTTGTTGTCGCGGGTGTCTGCCACTGTGGCGGAATTCGGCTATACGGCGCGCATCGCCTGTGCGCCGACTGCCTGGGGCGCGTGGCTATTGGCGCAGGCCCGCGCCGTTCGGCAGAAGAATCGTTGGCACGTGGTCAAGGAGACCTCACTCGCGCGTGTCCTCGATGGCTTATCCGTATCGCTGCTGCCGGTCACGCAAACGCATCGCGAGGCGTTTGCGCATGTCGGCTGCGCGACGCTGGCCGATTTGCGTCAATTGCCACGCTCCGGTGTCGTGCGACGTTTCGGCGGCGGCATTCTCGATTTGCTGGCACAGGCGTACGGCACGCGCCCGGATCCACGCGAATCGTTTCGTGCGCCGGCGTCGTTTCATGCGCAACTGGAGTTGCCCTCCCGGGTCGATAACGCGGATGCGTTGCTGTTTGCCGCGCGTCGACTGATCGTGCAGTTGGCCGGCTGGCTGAGCGCGCATCATGCGGCGCTCAGCGGCTATACGTTGCTGCTAGAGCATGAATTGGCGTCGCGTCATGCACCGAAGACATCAAACCTGAAGGTCGCGTGGGCCATACCGTCACGCGATGCCGAGCATCTGATCTGGTTGCTGCGGGAAAAATTGAATCAGACCGTGCTGGCGGCACCGGTCATCGAGTTGAAGCTGGTAGCGGATCAAATCGGCGAATATGCCGGCCAGTCGGATACCTTGTTTCCCATGCCCGAATCCGATGGTGATTCGATTGCGCGTCTGCTCGAACGCCTGAGCGCGCGATTGGGACCGGAGAATGTGCTGCAGATGTCGGTGCAGGACGATCATCGTCCCGAGCGGGCAATGCGCGTCGAAGCCTACGAGGCGCAAGCGTTTTCGCGCAAGAAGCGTTCGCCGGCGAAAGCCCGGACAAAAATTAAAGCAGACAACGCCTGGCTGACCGATGCATTGCAGCACGCCGCATCGGCGGAGGAAGGGGACGCAGACGGAGATGCGCTTGCGCGAGTGGCACAAGCGACACAAGCGACACAAGCGACACAAGCGACACAAGCAGTCCAACAGCCCAACGAAACCGCCAACGCAAAAAAACATCACCAATCCGGCGCGCAACCGGCCAGTACCCAAACTTCGCTCGATCTACCCGACAGTGCGCTGCCGTCGCAGCCTCGCCCGCTCTGGATGCTCGACAAACCGCTGCGCCTGATGATGCGCGATCAGCGGCCGATTTATCGTCGGCCATTGAAAATGCTCACGCGCACCGAGCGGATCGAAGCGGGGTGGTGGGACGGCAACCGGGTGGAGCGCGATTACTATGTCGCGGCCGACGACCGGGGCCACATGTTCTGGGTATACCGCGAACGCCTTAGCGGCGAGTGGTATCTGCAGGGTTTGTTCGGCTGATTATCATGCCACTAACCCAGTCGTCACTCCTCGCGCAACAGCCACTCGCCACTCAGTTGCCGGCGTATGCGGAATTGCATTGTCTGACTAATTTCTCGTTTCTGCGGGGCGCATCGCATCCCTATGAACTCGTCGAACAGGCGATGTCGCGCGGCTACAGCGCGCTCGCCATTACCGACGAATGCTCGTTGGCCGGCGTCGTGCGCGCTCACACGGCGTTGAAGGAAATCAAAGAGGAGCGGGACCGTCAGCAGAAAGAGCGCGAGGACAGGGCCAAAGCTGCGCAATCGGAAGCGCCTTCGGAAGACGCGACAAAAATCGAAGCGTCGCAGCAGGAACCCACGGAAGCTGCGGAAACTGAGGCACTAAAACCCCTCCCTCACCTGATCATCGGCAGCGAACTCAATCTGACCGACGAAACCGGCGAACCCTTCTGCACCCTGGTTGCGCTTGCAACCAACCGAAACGGTTACGGCAATCTTTCCGAACTGATTACGCTGGCTCGATCACGAGCGGATAAGGGCAGCTATCGCCTTAGCCCATCCGACTTCACCGATTCACTCCCCCATCTTGAGCATCTAAAAACCTTACCCGATTGCGTCCTGATGCTCGTGCCACAGCGCGCGGCGACGCTCTCGCATACGCTGCGTTGCGCGCATTGGCTCGCCTCGTTCGCTGCACAACGGGCGTGGATCGCGCTCGAACTCTGGCAAACGGGCAGCGACGATCTTCAGATCGACGCCTTGCGCATGATTTCAAAAGCGAGCGGTTTGCCGCTGGTCGCGGCAGGCGGCGTTCTCATGCATGCCCGATCGCGCAAGCCGTTGCAGGACACGATGACCGCCATCGGCCTCGTCACGCCGCTATCGCAATGCGGCCATGCGCTCGAGGCGAACGCGGAGCGGCACATGCGTACGCGTGTGCGGCTTGGCAAACTGTATCCGCGCGATACGCTTGAAGAAACGCTGCGTATCGCCGCGCTATGCCGTTTCTCGCTCGACGAACTCAAGTACGAGTATCCCGAGGAACTGGTGCCCGCCGGCGAGTCGCCATCGAGTTATCTGCGCAAGCTGGTCATGGCCGGCGCGATGGAGCGCTGGCCCAAGGGCATGGACCTGAAGCGAATCGGTCAGATCGAAAAAGAGTTGGGGTTGATCGCCGATCTGAAATACGAAAAATATTTTCTGACGGTGCACGATATCGTGAGTTTCGCGCGCTCCCGAAACATTCTCTGCCAGGGGCGAGGTTCAGCGGCGAATTCGATCGTTTGTTATTGCCTGCACGTCACGGAAATCGATCCGGTGCACATGAACATGCTGATCGAGCGTTTCATCTCGCGCGCACGCAACGAGCCACCTGATATCGACGTCGATTTCGAGCATCAGCGGCGCGAAGAGGTGATTCAATATATTTACACGAAGTACGGCCGTCATCGGGCGGCGCTGACCGCATCGCTGATTACGTATCACGCACGCAGTGCGCTGAAAGACGTCGGCAAGGCGCTGGGTCTTGAGGTGTCTTTGATCGAGCGGATCAGCAAGTCGCAACAATGGTGGGACGGCACGGATGCGGTTGCCAAATATCTGGCCGAAGCGGGCTTCGACGCCAACTCGCACATCACGCAGAATCTGATTCGCCTCACGAAGGAGTTGCGCACTTTCCCGCGTCATCTGTCGCAACACGTTGGCGGTTTTGTGATTGCGAAAGACAAGCTGTCGCGACTCGTGCCGATCGAGAACGCGACAATGAAAGACCGCAGCGTGATCGAGTGGGACAAGGACGATATCGACGCGCTCAAACTGCTGAAAGTTGACGTGCTGGCGCTCGGCATGTTGTCGGCGATCCGGCGAGCGCTGGAATTCGTCGCGTTGAGGCGTGGCTTTCCGAAGTTCAGGGTGCAGGATATTCCGCGTGAGGATCGAGCCGTCTACGAAATGTGCGGCCATGCCGATACGATCGGCGTATTCCAGATTGAATCGCGGGCGCAGCAAAGCATGTTGCCGCGTCTGAAGCCCAACAAGTACTACGATCTCGTAATCGAAGTGGCGATCGTGCGGCCCGGGCCGATTCAGGGCGGCATGGTGCATCCCTATCTGCGCCGTAAGCAGGGACTCGAGGCGGTCGACTACGCGAAGGATGAATTGCGTCCCGTGCTCGAACGCACGCTCGGCGTGCCGATTTTCCAGGAACAGGTCATGCATCTGGCGATGGTTGCGGCGAAATATACCGGTGAGCAGGCCGATCAGTTGCGGCGCGCGATGGCCGCATGGCGGCGCAGCGGCAACCTGGCAAAGTATCAGAAGGATTTGAATGAGCGGATGCTCAAGCGCGGCTACGAACAGGAGTTCATCGACCGTATCTGCAAACAGATCGAAGGCTTCGGCGAATATGGTTTTCCGGAGAGCCATGCGGCGAGCTTCGCGCTGCTCGTCTACCTCAGCGCGTGGTTGAAGCGCTATGAACCGGCTGCTTTTCTGGCGGGTTTGCTGAACAGTCAGCCGTTGGGGTTTTATTCGCCGTCGCAACTCGTTCAGGATGCGAAGCGTCACGGCGTCGAGGTATTGCCACCCGACGTGACCTTGAGCGATTGGGAATCGACATTCGAGAGACGTGGTCATGAAGGACAACGGATCTCAGCGGACGAAACCTGTTTGCATCGTCAGCAGGCCGTACTATCCGCGCAGCAATTGCGCGATCTTTCGCTGCGGCGTCTGACGGTGAGCAGGACCGTCCGGCGCGCGGCACAGCGATTGACTGCCCGCGTGTTTCAACCGTCGAACACCTATGGCGCGCGCGGCCCCGCCGTGCGCATCGGCATGCATCTGATCAAAGGCTTCTCGCAAGCGGCTGCTGAACGCATCATGGCCGCACGAAACGAGACACCGTTTACCGATGTCGACGATCTGGCCCGCCGCGCGGCCCTGACACGGCGTGATCTCGAAGCGCTGGCCGCGGCGAATGCGCTGGTCAGTATCGCGGGACATCGGCGCGAGGCATGGTGGGCCGTGACGGCGCAGCACACGGTGCCCAAACTGCTGCGCGATGCGCCGATCGCCGAAGCGCCGCTGACATTGCCGCAGGCAGCCGAAAGCCGCGAAATCGTCGACGACTACGCGAGTATTGGCCTCACGCTCAATCGACATCCGCTTGCGCTATTGCGTGCACGCCTTGCAAAGCATCGTTTTCGCACGGCCGCGGAACTCGCCGCATGTCAGCACGGCACGCTGGCGCGAGCGTGCGGCATTGTCACCGTGCGGCAGCGGCCGGGCACGGCAAACGGCACGGTGTTCGTTTCCATCGAAGACGAGACCGGTTCGATCAACGTGATCGTCTGGCCGTCGCTGGTGGAAAAGCAGCGCAAGGTTTTGCTGGGCGCATCGTTGCTGGCGGTCTACGGTGTTTTGCAGCGCGACGACGGCGTAGCGACCGGCGGGGACAATGCCGGCAACCCGGTGAGCGCGAATCAGGCTAAGGCGAAACGGAAAAACAAGGGCGAGGTGATCCATCTCGTCGCTCATCGCCTCGAAGACCACAGCGAATGGCTGGGTGAATTGGCCACGGCGAGCCGCGATTTTCATTGAGGGCGGTTCGCGGTGGCCAAGCGCGCCGGCTCGACGTGCCGCCGTCGTGCCGACGCGGATCGACCGAATAACAACATGGGCGACTTGCCGCGTTCAGCCCTGGCTGCCAGACAAAACGTTCTACGCTTGTGCAGCGCCGCGCCACGGAAACGCCGCTAACACTTGCCGAATCGCCGCATCGAACGGCGTGCGCCGGCCTATGCCGAGCGCTTCGAGGTGGGTCGATGCCAGGTGACAGTTATGCGGGCGAGGCGTCGAATCGGCCGGCACAGGTTGCGGCGTCAGATGCGCGTCGAGTTGCAGCGCTTCGGCGAGGCGCAAGGCGATCTCATACTTGTTCATCGGTTCGTCGCCGGACCATTGCACGATGCCGCGGATCGCATCGCCTTGCGCGTGCCGCTCGAGCATCTGCCGGATCACGAACGCGACGTCCGGCGTGAAGGTGGGGTAGCGGATCGCCCACGCATCCATGACAGCGGGTTTGCTCCCGGTCGCGGCCGACCCGGCGATCGCCGGCACGAGACTCGTCACCGCCGACTCCGCCCAACTGACAATGGGCCCGTACAGCAGCGGCAAACGCAGCACGCAGCCGAGGTCGGTCGATTCAGTCAGCGCTCGCTCGCCCTCAAGCTTGCTGTGCCCATAGGCGTTGAGCGGCGCGGGCACGGAATAGTGCTGGTAGGGCGGGTGCGTGCCGTCGAACACGTAATCGGTCGAGATCGATAGCGTCCATGCGCCGCGCCGGTTCGCCGACGTGGCAAGGGTGCGCACCGCATCGACATTCAGCGCGCGGGCCAGCGCGGGGTCATGCTCGCACACGTCCGGTCGACGCTCTGCCGCGGCGATCACGAGCGCGTCCGGCGCTTCGTGCTCGACGAACTGCTCGACCGCCCGCGTGTCGCGGATATCCAGCGCGACCTTGCCCGGCGCCGGCCGGCTGAACGCTGTGGCGACGACTTGCCAACCGGTCTGCTGCGCCAGTTCGTCGACGAGCGCGCGGCCGAGCAGCCCGGAGGCACCAATGACGGCAATTTTGAACATGACGTGAACTCGCTTAACGGGCCGCGCCGGGCGAACTGCTGGTCGTGCCGCTTGCGACGCCCGTCACGGTGTAGCCGGCTTCGTCGATGGCAGCCTTCAGCGTCTCGGCCGGTTGCGTCGATTCCACGGCGACGCGCCCGGTCGCCAGATCCACGCGGACTTGCGCGGCGTCGTCAAGCTCGCGGATTGCATTCGTGACCGCCGCCACACAATGCTGGCAACTCATGCCTTCAACCTGAAATTCGATCGTCATCGGGATTGCCTCGAAAAATTGGATAGTGCGACCGTTGAATTATGCCTGCCGATACGCAATTCCGTGGATGACCTTCCCACCATGGGAAGGTGTACGATCGACGCACACACTGGAGAAACGGCCATGAATATCGGTGAAGCGGCCCGCGCGTCGGGCCTGACAGCGAAAATGATCCGCTACTACGAGAGCGTCGGCTTGCTGGCGGCGAAATCGCGTACCAGCGCCAACTACCGCGTATACGGTCCGCAAGAGGTTCACTCGCTGCGCTTCATCCGCCAGGCGCGCCGGCTTGGCTTTCTGATCGAAGACATTCGACGGCTGCTGGCACTGTGGCACGATCGCTCGCGGGCCAGCGCCGAGGTGAAAGCCATCGCCCTGGAGCATGTCGCGGAACTTGATCGCCGCATCGCCGAACTGACCGACATGCGCGACACATTAGCGCACCTCGCCGACCATTGTCACGGCGACGAGCGTCCTGATTGCCCGATCATCGAACGTCTTGCCGATACCGATCTGGTTTCGGGGCAGGGTTGTCATCCTGTTTGAGATTGTGTTTTGCGGAAGGTGCAACCTTGTGATGCCATTTATCGCAACCGCGACCATATTTGCACCAAAATCAGGCATAAAAATATGGGGTGGCATGAGCTAGAGCGACAAATTGAAGTCAAACCGAGTTAAATCAATCACTTGAACGCACCACGCGCGTGCACCATTCCAAAACGGAATGCACGTCATGCGGGCATTTCACTAGTCAGGTTGCACTATAGGGCTATAATCCGGGTTAACCCTTTTACGGGAAATCCCTGATGCCCAATCCACCGGGGATTCAATCTGATCCTTGGAGAACATCATGTTTGCATACGTACTCGAAAAGCTGAGCACCTGGTTTGAAACCGCTGAACGCACCCGTCGTGAAGCCTACCTCGCATCGTCGTCGGATATCGTCCAGCTCGAACAGCGCATCCGTTCGCTCGAAACGAACGGCTATTCGCTGTAAGTTTCATCGGCATCGCGTTTGATCCGGCAGCGCTCATTGCGCAGCCACGGCAGTAAAAGCGTCAAGCCCCGTCTATGCGGGGCTTTGTCACATCTGGACTGCGAGAGTTGCGGTCGGGCGGCGTTTGAATGCTACGCGTGGCGAATATCGACTAGCCTCGCGGCGACCGTCGCGGTAACGTAAAGCGTTTTTCTGCGAAATCCGGCTTTCCATAACTCAACCCGGTCCGCCCATGCCATCCGTCCGCCCGCTCAAATCCATTCTGGCCGTGACCATTGCAGCCTCGCTGACCTCGATCTTCGCTGGGTCGACTGCTTATGCTGCGTCGACCAGCGCGCGCAAGCCGGTGAGTCTCGACTCGCAGAACGGCATCAACGACGGACAGAGCGGAACCGTTTTGCAGACCGCGCCGCTTTCGCATCAGCCGATCGTCGAAGCGCAGCCCATTGCGACGCCGGCCGAACTGGCACCGAATTCGTCGATTCCGATCGTCGTTGCGCCTTATATCCAGTTGCCAGCAGGCGGAGGTACGCCGCGACCGCAACCGCTACCGCAACCGCAGCCCCGCCCGACGCCTCGGCCGCAATAGGCGCTCGCTTTCCGTTTCAGATCCAGCCGGCGTACGCGGCGGACCGCCACCGCCGCCGTATCGTCTAGTGCGTGGACCTTGGCAAAAGCTGGAGACGCGAGCGCTTCCGGCAGTGCTTTCCCATTTCAGTCAATGCCGTCCGTGCATGGACAGATCGTCGACGCCCGTGCGCTCGCACGGGCGCGCACCTGATTGACCCAATTTCCCCTTTTCGATCAACGCTCACAGTGCGCTCCTGGGCGCGAGCGCAGACACGACTCATGCGACGACGCGTCGCGTGCGCCATTGGGGTTTGGGCGCATGGCGCACGCGCAGCCGTCCGACGACAATCATCGCGCGCGGTCTCTCCCCAGCGACTCGGACGAGACATCGAGCCCGGCCCGACCGCATCGAATGAAAAACAGAACGAGGGGACATCGAATGCCGACTACTCAATGGATGCGGCAGGCCGCCTGCGCCTGCGTCACGCTGCTTGCACTGGCCGCGATGCCTGGCGCCGCGCTTGCCAAAGACACACCGGAAAAACCCGCGCTGACCATGGCAGTCGGCGGTCTGCCTGGCCTTTACTATCTGCCGGTGCTCGCGGCGCAACAGTTGGGCTATTTCAAAGACGAAGGCCTGGACGTCACGCTAGAGGATTTCGCGGGCGGATCGAAAGCATTGGAAGCAGTCGTAGGCGGCAGCGCCGACGTGGGCGCCGGCGCATTCGAGCACACGCTGTTCATGCAGGAGAAAGGGCAGCATTACCGGGCGTTTGCGTTGATGGGGCGCGCTCCGCAAATCGTCGTTGCCGTGCTGAAATCGAAGGCCGATCAGTTCAAGACGCTCGCGGACTTCAAAGGCGCGAAAGTCGGCGTGAGCGCGCCGGGTTCGTCGACGGATCTCGTGCTCACCGTGGCTTTGCGCAAAGCCGGCGTGCAGCGCAACGAAATTTCGGCGATCGGCGTGGGCAGCGGCGCCTCCGTGCTCGCAGCGGTAAGCGGCGGCCAGATCGACGCGCTCTCCAACGTCGATCCGATGATAACCAAGCTCGCGCGCAGCGGCGCGATCAAGGTGCTGGTCGATACGCGCACCGTGAAGGGCACGCAGGAGGTGTTCGGCGGAACGATGCCGGCGGCGACGCTGTATGCCTCGGACAATTTCATTCAGAAGTATCCGAAGACCACGCAAGCCTCGCCAACGCAATCGTGCGCGCGGATCACTGGCTGCAGTCCGCGAGCGATGCCGATCTGCTGAAGATGGTGCCGCCGGCCTATCTGCTCAACGACTCTGCGCTTTATGTCGAGGCCTTTCACAACGTGCGCGACGCTTATTCGCCTGACGGCTTGATGCCCGCGGACGGCCCGGCGACCTCGTTGCGCGCATTGTCCTCGTTCGATAACCGGCTCGATCCGAAAAAGATCGACCTGAACGCGACATATACGAACGACTTCGCCCGCAAGGCCGCGGCCCAGCTGAAGTAACCGGCGGCTCGGGCTGACCGAGCAACCGGACCGGCCGCGCGCGTCGTGCGCGCGTGGCGGGCGAAAACAACGCTAAGCCCGGCTCCGCCAACTGCGTGCGGCTCAGTGGCCGCAAAAACATGAAGGCTGCAGAAAGCTCGCGGCCAACAAAATCTCGTAGCCGAACACGAAACTCAGTCGCCGCGATACTCCACCTTGAACTGCGCAGCCTTATCTTCGCCAAGCGCCTTGACGAGCCAGGGCATCTGGTCCTTCAGCGTTTTTGCCAGCGTATACGGCGGGTTCAGAATGAACATGCCGCTGCCGAAGAGCCCGAAACCATCCTCTGGCGGATTGCTGACCGTCAGGCTCACGTGCAGCCAGTTCTTATCCTGCAGTTTCTTTAACTGATCGGGGAAGCGCTGCGACTCCGGGCGCCTCACCTGCGGATACCAGACGGCGTACGTGCCGGTCGGAAAACGCTTCAGGCTTTCTTCGACGCAGCGCACCGTGCGAATGTAGTCACGCTTGTCCTCATACGACGGATCGAGCAGCACCAACGCGCGACGCGGAGCCGGCGGCAGCAAGGCAAGAATGCCGTCGAAGCCGTCGCCCGCGTACAGCATGGCGCGACGGCCCGCGTCGCGGAAATTGTGGCGCAACACGTCGATTTCGGTGGTGTGCAGTTCGAACAGGCGCATGCGGTCCTGTTCGCGCATCTGCCGCCACGCGATATACGGCGAGCCGGGATAGAAGCGCAACTGGCCGTCCGGATTGAGCGCGCCCACTTCGTCGACATAGTCCGCGAACATCGGCGGCAGGTCGTCGCGTCCCCACAGTTTGCCGATGCCGGTCCGGAACTCGCCGGTCTTGGTCGAGTAACCTTCCTTCAGCGAGTAGACGCCGGCGCCCGCATGCGTGTCGATATACCAGTAGGACTTGTCCTTCTGGCCGAGGTAGCGCAGGAGCTGCAACACGACGGCGTGTTTCAGAACGTCGGCGTGATTGCCTGCATGAAAGGCGTGGCGATAGCTGAGCATGATGAGGAGACGCTGAAAGAGGGCACGCCGCTCCAGGGCGGATTCGGCGATGCGGATGCAATGCGGCTGCACAATGGGCATACGGCGCCGGTGTGCAGCGCGGTCGCGTATTGTACGCGACGCCGCGTTGCGCACCGTGCATGACAGCGGGTTGCACGCGTGACGCGACCATGGCCGCGAGGCTGCCACGGCCATGTTACGCGCTCACGCGAGTCCGGTCAGTCGTGCGCGTCGCCGATAATTTCCTCGATTCGCGTTTTGATCTCCGGCGTGATCCGCTCGGCCACCTCGGCGGACTTCATGTTCTCGCCGATCTGTTCCACCCGCGATGCCCCCGTGATCACCGTGCTGACATTCGGGTTCTTCAGAATCCAGCCGATCGCAAGCTGGCCGATTGTGCAGCCCAACTCGTCCGCCACTTTGCCGAGCTTGCCGACTACGTTGTTCTTGCCCGCGTCGGTGACCTGCGTGCGCAGCCAGTCGTAGCCCTGCAATTGCGCGCGGCTGTCGGCCGGCACGCCGTCACGGTATTTGCCGGTCAGCAAGCCGGATGCAAGCGGGCTCCAGGTGGTCAGGCCTAGGCCGATGTCCTCGTAAAGCCGCTTGTATTCCTGCTCGACGCGGTTGCGATGGAACAGGTTGTACTGCGGTTGCTCCATGACCGGCTTATGCAGATGATGCCGCTCCGCGATGTCGTAAGCGGCGCGGATTTCATCGGCGCTCCATTCGGACGTGCCCCAGTACAGCGCCTTGCCGCGGGTGATCATGTCGCTCATGGCCCAGACGGTTTCCTCCACCGGCGTGTTCGGGTCCGGACGATGACAGAACACGAGGTCGACATAGTCGAGTTGCAGCCGTTTAAGCGACGCGTCGATTGCGTTCAGCAGATACTTGCGGTTCAGCGTGTGGTACTGGTTCGGCGCTTCCGCAAGTCCCCAGAAGAATTTCGTCGACACCACGTAGCTCACGCGCGGCCACGCCAGTTCCTTGAGCGCTTGGCCCATGATTTCTTCGGATTTGCCGCCGGCGTACACCTCGGCGTTGTCAAAGAAGTTGACTCCCGCGTCGCGTGCGGCCGCAAGCGATTCGCGCGCCGCGTGGGTGTCCACCTGATTGCCGTAGGTGACCCACGAGCCGATGGACAGTTCGCTGACCTGCAGGCCGGAGCGGCCCAGACGTCGATAATTCATGCATGCCTCCTTGTTGGTGATGCCACCGGAATCCCGCCGAAAACGTCCAGTTTAAAGAGATACGTTTCGACGTGCTTTTAACCGGTGGAGTTCACACGGTTCATGCACAATAGCAGCGTCGGCCGCAGTGCAGCATTCAGCCGAACGGCCTATGCCGTTTGGCTGACTTCACGCCGCCCGCGGCCCGTGGTCTCATTGTCATCAACTGCATGGAGGTTCTGGATGTCGTCAACGAACACGAATCTGAGTGGCAAAGTCGCCGTGGTTACTGGCGCCGCAAGCGGCATCGGCAAGCAGATTGCGCTGACTCTTTCCGCAGCAGGTGCGGCTGTCGCGATCGCCGACCTGAATCAGGACGGCGCGAACGCCGTCGCTGAGGAAATCAAAAAGGGCGGCGGCAAGGCAATCGGCGTGGCGATGGATGTCACGAACGAAGACGCCGTCAATCAGGGCATCGACAAAGTGGCCGCGGAATTTGGCTCGGTCGATATTCTTATTTCCAACGCCGGCATTCAGATCGTCAATCCGATCGAAAACTACTCGTTTTCGGATTGGAAGAAGATGCAGGCAATCCACGTGGACGGCGCGTTCCTGACCACCAAGGCGGCGCTCAAGCACATGTACAAGGACGATCGCGGTGGCATTGTGATCTACATGGGCTCGGTCCACTCGCACGAAGCGTCACCGCTCAAATCGGCATATGTCACGGCCAAGCATGCACTGCTGGGCCTCTCGCGCGTGCTCGCCAAAGAAGGCGCCAAGCACAACGTGCGCTCGCATGTGGTGTGTCCGGGTTTCGTGCGCACGCCGCTTGTCGACAAGCAGATTCCCGAACAGGCCAAAGAACTGGGCATTAGCGAGGAAGACGTGATCAAGCGCGTCATGCTGGGCGGCACGGTCGACGGTGTCTTCACCACGGTGGAAGACGTCGCGCAAACGGTGCTGTTCCTGTCCACGTTCCCGACGGCGGCGTTGACCGGCCAGTCCTTTATTGTGAGCCACGGCTGGTACATGCAATAAGGAGGTGCCTATGGCGCAACGCAATCTCAAGCGGGCGCGCGTCGGCGCGCCCGGCGACGGGGAAGGCGAGGGCGCCGGTCCGGCGCCCTCCGCGCATCCCGGCCGGCATCTCCATTTACCCAAGTACGAAACCGTCGCCTTGATGCTGCAAGGGGGCGGCGCATTGGGCGCCTATCAGGCGGGTGTTTTTCAGGGACTTTACGAAGCGGGGATCGAGCCGAACTGGCTGGCGGGCATTTCGATCGGCGCGTTGAATACGGCGATTATCGCCGGCAATCCGCCCGAAAAGCGGGTTGAACGGCTGCTGCAATTCTGGGAAACGATATGCCAGCCCGCCTTCGGGCCGCCGTTGCCTGCGTTTATCGAGCACGCGCTCTTCAATTCCAGCGACGCCATACGCAAGGCCTTTACGGCAACGCAGGCCGTGGGCGCCATCGTCGAGGGGCAGAAGGGCTTTTTCGTGCCACGCTTTCCGCCGCCGTTGCCCACGGTGTCCGGGCCGCCGCAATTGGCCAGCTACTACGACACCACGCCGTTGAAGGCCACGCTCGAAGCGTTCTGCGATTTCGACCGGATCAATTCGAAAGAAATGCGCGTCTCGGTGGGGGCGGTCAACTGCGGCACGGGGAATTTCGCGTACTTCGATAACACCCATACAACGCTGAGGCCCGAGCATTTCATGGCGTCAGGCGCGTTGCCGCCCGGCTTCGCGGCGGTCGAGATCGACGGTCAGTACTACTGGGACGGCGGCTTGATGTCGAACACGCCGCTCTATGAGGTGATCCAGTCCACGCCGCGTCGCGACACGCTCGCCTTTCAGGTCGATCTCTGGAGCGCGATCGGACCGGTGCCGGACAACATCACCGACGTGCAAGGGCGCATGAAAGACATTCAGTATTCGAGCCGCACGCGTCTCGTGACCGATATGCTGCAGCGGTCGCAGCGTTTCCGGCACGTGTTGCGCGAAGTGCTGGATCGCGTGCCGTCCGATCAGCGTGACGATCCGTGGTGCAAATTGGCCGAGGATCTGTCGTGTTCGAAGCGCTACAACGTGGTCCATTTGATCTACCGGCACAAGGAATACGAAGGGCACTACAAGGACTTTCAGTTCGGCCTGTCGACGATGCGCGAACATTGGCAAAGCGGTTTGGAAGACATCCGCCATTCGCTCGCGCAACCCGATTGGCTCGACATGCCGGATAACGACGCGGGCTTTGTCACGCACGATATCCATCGGGATGCGCGCTGAAAGAGCGACGAGCCTGAACGCCGCGTGACCGAAGCGGGTCGCTGCAATTGTGGCAGTCCTTGCGGTATCGAAAGCGGCTTTGTTCCAGCAACAGGCAACAGGCACGTTGCAAACTGCAATCGCGCCACAAATAGAAACGGCGCCCTGAAAAGGGCGCCGTTTCCACAACCATTCGCAGCAGAGCGCGTGCAATGAATGCCCGCGCCCGCCAACACCTTACTTCAGCACGTGAGCGACCGCATTCGCCACCACGTCGAGGTTGCGCGTATTGAGCGCGGCCACGCAGATGCGACCCGTGCTCACGGCGTAGATGCCGAACTCTTCGCGCAGACGGTCCACTTGCGGCGCCGTCAGACCCGAGTACGAGAACATGCCGCGTTGCGCGTTCACGAAGCTGAAATCGCGATCCACGCCGCTAGCCTTCAGGCGTTCGACCAGCCCGTTACGCATGGCGCGAATACGGTCACGCATTTCGGCCAGTTCGGTTTCCCACGTCGCGCGCAGTTCCGGCGACGCCAGCACGGCCGCAACCACCGAGCCGCCATGCGTCGGCGGGTTCGAGTAGTTCGTGCGGATCACGCGCTTGAGTTGCGACAGCACGCGAGCCGCTTCGTCCTTGCTTGCCGTGATGACCGACAGCGCGCCGACGCGCTCGCCGTACAGCGAGAACGACTTCGAGAACGACGACGACACGAACACGTTCAGTTCCGACGCAGCGAAGAGGCGCACGGCTGCAGCGTCTGCTTCGATGTTGTCGCCGAAACCCTGGTAAGCGATGTCGAGGAACGGCACCAGGTTGCGCGCCTTGACCACTTCGACAATCTGCTTCCATTGCTCGACGCTCAGGTCCACGCCGGTCGGGTTGTGGCAGCACGCGTGCAGCACGACGACGGTGCCGGCTGCGTAGCTGTTCAGCGCGCTCAACATGGCGTCGAAATTCACGCCGTGGGTGTGCGCGTCGTAGTACGGATACGACACGACTTCGAAGCCTGCGCTTTCGAACAGCGCACGGTGGTTTTCCCAGCTCGGATCGCTGATCGCGACCTTCGCGTTCGGGTTCAGGCGCTTCAGGAAATCCGCGCCGATCTTCAGCGCGCCCGTGCCGCCCAACGCCTGCGCCGTCACGACGCGGCCGGCTGCGATCAGCGGCGAGTCGTTGCCGAGCAGCAGTTTCTGCACGGCGGCATCGTAAGCGGCAATGCCTTCGATCGGCAGATACCCGCGCGGCAGCGCAGCTTCGACGCGAGCCTTTTCGGCGTCGCGCACGGCGCGCAGCAGCGGAATCTTGCCTTCTTCGTTGAAGTACACGCCGACGCCAAGATTGACCTTGGTGGTGCGCGCATCGGCGTTGAAGGCTTCGTTCAGGCCCAGAATCGGGTCGCGGGGAGCAAGTTCGACGGCGGAGAACAGAGACATGATGGGTGGGCAGCAGTAGTGAGAAGAGGGCGGCTTCGATCGCGGACGGCCAAGCCTGCGGCGTCCAGCGCAAAACGCGGACACGCCGTGGGCGGTGGCGACCGGGCGCAGCTTCGCATTGTAACGAATTCGCGACCGTTTTTCGGACGGCAACGCCGCTCGTAGGGAATTTTTTGCTTGAAAAACAGGCACTCCGACGCCACTTGGCAACAACGGGGCGCCCCGCCAAGCCGCCTGAAGAAAGCCGGAAAGCGGCCCGCAGCCGGCGAAATTAAGGCTCGTGGCGGCAGTTCCGTCGTCGTGAGCCAATGTCGTGCGACTGCGCCCAAAGGGCCACACCATTGCGTCCGCATCTGCCCGCGCGACTCCCCAAAACCCTACGCAGACGCGCTCGATCTTCGATTCACGCAACCCGTTAGAATAGTTCTTTGCCCCCAAGGCCCGGTACCGCCCCCCATGTCCGAACAACATCTGACTGAAGCCGACGAAACGCTGGACGAATCCAAATTCGTCCGATTCGAAGGCTCGCCGTTCCAGCTCTACCAACCGTATCCGCCCGCCGGCGATCAGCCCAGGGCGATCGACACGCTCGTCGAAGGCGTCGAAGATGGCCTCTCGTTCCAGACGCTGCTCGGTGTGACCGGTTCCGGCAAGACCTTCACGATGGCCAATACGATCGCGCGGCTCGGCCGCCCGGCCATCGTGTTCGCGCCGAACAAGACGCTCGCCGCGCAGCTTTATTCGGAGTTCCGCGAGTTCTTTCCGCGCAATGCGGTCGAGTACTTCGTCTCGTACTACGACTATTACCAGCCGGAAGCGTACGTGCCGCAGCGCGATCTGTTCATCGAGAAGGACTCGTCGATCAACGAGCACATCGAGCAGATGCGGCTGTCGGCCACCAAGAGTCTGATGGAGCGGCGCGACGTGGTGATCGTCGGCACGGTGTCGGCGATTTACGGTATCGGCAACCCGTCTGAATATCACAAGATGATTCTGACGCTGCGCACCGGCGACAAGCTCGGCCAGCGCGACATCATCGCGCGGCTGATCGCCATGCAGTACAACCGCAACGAGGCCGACTTCCAGCGCGGCTCGTTCCGCGTGCGCGGCGACACGATCGATATCTTCCCGGCCGAGCATGCCGAGATGGCGGTGCGCATCGAGTTGTTCGACGATGAAATCGAAACCCTGCAACTATTCGATCCGCTCACGGGCCGCGTGCGTCAGAAGATTCCGCGCTTCACGGTGTATCCGTCGTCGCACTATGTGACGCCGCGCGATACGGTGGTGCGCGCGGTCGAAACGATCAAGGCCGAACTGCGCGAACGGCTCGAATTCTTCTATAGCGGCGGAAAGCTGGTTGAAGCGCAGCGGCTCGAGCAGCGCACGCGCTTCGACCTGGAAATGCTGCAGGAGCTCGGGTTCTGCAAGGGCATCGAGAACTACTCGCGGCACTTCTCCGGCGCGGCGCCGGGCGAGCCGCCGCCTACGCTGGTCGACTATCTGCCGTCGGACGCGCTCATGCTGCTCGACGAGTCGCACGTGCTGATCGGCCAGCTGAACGGCATGTACAACGGCGACCGCGCGCGCAAGGAAAATCTGGTCGACTACGGGTTCCGCCTGCCGTCGGCGCTCGACAACCGCCCGCTCAAGTTCAACGAGTTCGAACGCAAGATGCGTCAGGTGGTGTTCGTGTCGGCCACGCCGGCTGACTACGAGCAGAAGACAGCAGGTCAGGTGGCCGAGCAACTGGTGCGTCCGACCGGCCTCGTCGATCCGGAAATCGAGGTGCGCCCGGCGCGCAGCCAGGTCGACGACGTGCTCGGCGAGATCAACGAGCGCGTCAAGGTGGGTGACCGCGTGCTGGTCACGGTGCTGACCAAGCGCATGGCCGAACAGTTGACCGAGTTTCTGGCCGACCACGGCGTCAAGGTGCGTTATCTGCACAGCGATATCGACACCGTGGAGCGGGTGGAAATCATCCGCGATCTGCGTCTGGGAACCTTCGACGTGCTCGTCGGGATCAACCTGTTGCGCGAAGGGCTGGATATTCCGGAAGTGTCGCTGGTCGCGATTCTCGACGCGGACAAGGAAGGCTTTCTGCGCGCCGAGCGCTCGCTGATCCAGACCATCGGCCGGGCGGCGCGGAACGTGAACGGCAAGGCGATTCTCTACGGAGACAAGATCACGGACTCGATGCGCCGCGCCATCGACGAAACCGAACGGCGACGCAACAAGCAGATTGCCTTCAACCTCGAGAACGGCATTACGCCGCGCGGGGTGGTCAAGCGTATTCGCGACATTATCGACGGCGTGTACAACGTCGACGACGCCCGCGCCGAACTGAAGGAACAGCAGGCGCGCGCGAAATTCGAGGACATGTCCGAGAAGCAGCTTGCCAAGGAACTCAAGCGTCTCGAAAAGCAGATGATGGAGCACGCCAAGAACCTCGAGTTCGAGAAGGCCGCGCAGACCCGCGACCAGCTCGCGCTGCTGCGCCAGCGCGTGTTCGGCGCGAACGTCGGCGATCACGTGTCGGGCGTCGACTAAGTCGTCCGCGCGCTTGGGGCGCGGCAATGCGCCGCGCCCGGTCGATCCATGCCGGGCACTCGCCCGCCATCGCCTCACTTCCTCCCGAGCGCTTCCTTAAGTCTGCCTTAAGACCCTGCTACCACAAGGCTTGCCGCGCGCTCTCATTTGTTCTCCCTCGCGATCAATGATAAACTCGACCAATATTGAGAATGGTTCGCATTAACGTTCGTAACGGCCAGCCCGCCGGCGATCGATCGGGGCGCTCATGCGCCGCAGCCGCTGCATCGCAAGGCGTGCGCGACGCACTGTTCCAATGGGTTCGATTCCAGTCTGATAAAAACAAGGAGTTTCAATGCGGATTTCTTCATTTGTACGTGGCGGCGCGGCAGCGGTGGCCGTGGTCGCGGCTTTCTCGGCAGCGGCGGCGGAATATCCCATCGGCAAACAGCAGATTCACGGCGGCATGGAAATCAACGCGGTCTATCTGCAGCCGATCACGATGGAACCCGAAGGCATGATGCGCAAAGCCTCGGATTCGGACATCCACCTCGAAGCTGACATTCACGCGGTCAAGAACAATCCGACCGGTTTCGCGGAAGGCGACTGGATGCCGTATCTGCAAGTGCACTATGAACTGACGAAGGTCGGTTCGACTCAGACGCAAAAGGGCGGCCTGATGGCGATGGTCGCCAACGACGGCCCGCACTACGGCGACAACGTCAAGCTGCAAGGCCCGGGCAAGTACCACCTGAAGATGATCGTCGAAGCGCCGATGCAAACAGGCCATATGGCGTTCGGCCGCCACGTCGACAAGGAAACCGGCGTGGGTCCGTGGTTCAAGCCGATCACCCTCGAATACGACTTCGCCTATGCCGGCATCGGCAAGAAGGGCGGCTACTGATCGCCGCGCATCATCGCGCGCGAGCACGCGTGGCCGCGCGTGCGCGGGTGATCAGCGAGTGTCAATGAGCGACCGAACGAGGCTGAACAAGCCAGTGCAGCAGACGGCGCGTTGGTGGTCGACCGCCAACGCGCTGCGTTTTCCGGAAGGGCTAATGAGAATCAACCGAAAGATCGCGACCTTCGCCGCCACGATTTTGCTGGCAAGCGCGGCCCACGCAGCCGACCTGCCGACCTTCAAGCTGGAAATGAACGACGGCAAGCTGAACCCGGCCCGCATCGAAGTGCCGGCGGGGCAGCGTATCAAGATCGAAGTGCGCAACACGGGCAAAGGCGCGGCCGAATTCGAAAGCGTGCAGTTGCGTAAAGAAAAGGTGTTGGCACCGGGCGCCGATTCGTTCGTCGTGATCGCGCCGCTCGAACCGGGCGAGTACAAGTTTTTCGACGATTTCCACCAGCAGGCACAGGGCGTCATCGTCGCGAAGTAAGGGCTTGGGAGGCGAGTGCAGGCCGTGAACGGCCGGTCGTTCGCACAAGCGGTAGAAGGGCAGAGGGAGAGCTTGATGGGTCAGATTCTATTCATCGTGTGGCGGGAAAGTGTCGAGGCGTTGCTGGTCGTCGGCATCCTGTACGCGTGGCTGAAAAAATGGCGACGACGATGCGCGCCGCGGTTTGCCGTACCTGTGGGGCGGCGTGGCGGCCGGTTTGATTGCGGCGGTAGCGCTCGGCGCCGCGCTGGTCGGTTTCACCGAAGTGCTCTCCGGCGACGCGCAGGATTATTTCCAGACCGCGATGGTGCTGGTCGCCTGCGTACTGATCGTGCAGATGGTGCTGTGGATGAAGCAGCACGGCCGCACGCTCAAGCGCGACATGGAACAGTCGCTGCAGAAAAGCCAGCGCGATTCGAACTGGTGGGGTGTCGCGTTGCTGGTGGCCTTGGCGATCGCGCGTGAAGGCAGCGAGACGGTGATCTTTCTGTACGGACTCGGCTTCGGCCAGTCGGGTCACGTGGACGCCGGCCAGATGCTCGCGGTCGTGATCGGCCTGGTGCTCGCGTTCCTGACCTTCTACGCACTGCAACTGGGCGGCAAGATCTTCTCGTGGCGGCTCTTTTTCCGCATCACGGAAATCATGCTGCTGTTCCTCGGCGCGGGTCTGTTTCAGACCGGTGTGGACAAGCTGATCGACAAGGAAATCCTGCCGACCATCGTCGACCAGATGTGGAATTCGTCGGCGATCCTCGACGATTCAAGCATCTTCGGTTCGCTGGTCGCCACGCTCACCGGCTATCGCGCCCACCCGGCGTTGATGAATCTGATCGCCTATGCGGTGTACTGGGGCGTGGTTTATCTGCTGCTACGCCGGGCGAATCGCAAGCCGGCACGGCAAACCGCCGGGCGCGCGGCATGAGCACGGTCATGACCCGTCCGGGCCGCCTTGCGGCGGCCGGGCAGTGGATGCAGCGTCATGGTGCCGCGATTCGCGGCATTCAGTGGGTCGTGGTGGCGGTGTACGCGTTTCTGATTCTGGTGCCGGCAGTGATGCCGCTACCGGACGACACGGCGCACTTGTGGAACAACCTGACGCTTGCCGCGCAGTTCGTGTTCTGGGGGATCTGGTGGCCGTTCGTGTTGCTCTCGATGGTCATGCTCGGCCGCGTCTGGTGCGGCGTGCTGTGTCCCGAAGGCGCGCTCGCCGAATTCGCCAGCAAATACGGCCGAGGCTGGGCGATTCCGCACTGGATGCGCTGGGGCGGCTGGCCGTTCGTCGCGTTCGGCATCACCACCATCTACGGTCAGATGGTGAGCGTCTACCAGTATCCGAAAGCCGTGCTGCTGGTGTTAGGCGGCTCGACCTTCGCGGCGATGATCATCGGCTTGCTCTACGGGCGAGAGAAGCGTGTCTGGTGCAAGTATCTCTGCCCCGTCAACGGGGTTTTTTCGCTTCTGGCGCGACTTGCGCCGTTCCACTACAAAGTCGATGAAGAGGCATGGCGCCGTTCGTACAAGAACGGTGAGCATGGACATCGCGTGATTCCGATCAATTGCGCGCCGCTCGTGCCGTTGCGCAACATGAAGGGCGCATCGGATTGCCATATGTGTGGCCGTTGCAGCGGCCACCGCGACGCGATTGCGCTGACGTGGCGCGCGCCGTCGTCGGAAGTGGTGCAGCTGGGCGACAAGCAGGCCAACCCGTGGGACACCGCGTTGATCCTGTACGGCCTGCTCGGCATCGCGATCGGCGCGTTCCACTGGACCGCGTCGCGCTGGTTCGTCGACCTGAAGATTTTCCTCGCGAACTGGCTGGTCGATCACGACATTACATGGCCGCTCGACACCAACGCGCCGTGGTTCCTGTTCACGCATTACCCCGAACAGAACGACGTTTTCTCGTGGCTCGACGGCACCATGCTGATCGGCTACATCCTCGCCACGGCGCTGGTGTACGGCACCGTGCTGCTAGTGCTGCTGATGGGCGCGACGCGCATGCTGGGGCGCTTCGATGGCGTGCGTCTGCATCATTTGACGCAAGGACTGATTCCGATTGCCGGCGCGGGCGTGTTTCTCGGCCTGTCCGCGACCACGCTGTCTCTATTGCGCGCGGAGCATCTGTCGTTGTGGTGGGCGTCGGATATGCGCATCGCGATTCTGGCGATTGCCAACCTGTGGAGCGCATGGCTTGCCTGGCTCGTGACGCGCCGCTACAGCGAGCGTTTCGTTCAACGCGGCCTCGCGATGGTGTGGTTCGCCGCGGCACTGGCCGTGGTCGACAGCGCGTGGTGGCTGATGTTCTGGGGCTGGGCTTCCAAGTAACTCATTCGACGCATTGACGCGCTTGCAGTAGTCCGCGCCTGACCAAACAAAAAGCCGTGGAGATGAAATTCATCCCACGGCTTTTTCATTTTTCGCATGATCGACGCACGTTCAAGCGTGTCGCCGTAGCGAGTGAGAACCGAAAAAAGCGGCCTGGCTTGCTGCGACGGCTGGCTTGGTGTCTGCACGAAGGGGTCTAGTTCTCACGTGCAAGCCGTCGTGGCTGGCTACTGCCCAACACCTCTCTGGGAGGTGGTCCCCACAATACCCGGTACTTACCGCTATTCGTTCCTACTTCGTCAGGATCAGCTTGCCTAAGCGCGTTGCCCGCAGCTGGTAGGTCTCGCCGTTATGGACGATGCTGACGTGGCTATGTCCTTGCAGCAACGCGTCGCTGTGAACGACCCGCTGCGATGTCTCGCCCGACCCGTTGGTGCGATCCGACGCGCCGGGCTTCTGACCGGTCACCGTTGCCGTCGACGTTTTCGGCCGGCTGGTCAGCGCGGCAGCCGGGCGGCGCAGGCTGAGCGTGGAAGGGCGCGTGAGATCGGTCATTCGTTTTAGCTGTTAGTCGATTCGATGGACTAATTCTAAATGATAACTATTCCTATTTACAAGAAAGAGAAATTGATCGGATTTGAGTTTCGATAGTCAGAGAGGTTTTAAGGCGGAACAGCGTCGGGAAAACGACCGCCTGGTCGTTCGGCGGTCTTGCGCTCGCTGGCGGGCAGGGCTGCCCGCGCGATGTTCAATGCAACGTGCCGGGCTCCTGCTTCGCCTGCACATATTGACGAATCAGCCGAACGGTATCGATATCGTTCTCGCGATACGCCGACTTCACGATCTCCTGCGTCTGATGCGCATCGGGATCGGTCGATTCGGGCAGCGTGGTCGCGTATTCGAAGCGCAGGAACAACTGCAGTTCGTCCGGCTGCTCGATGGTCATGGTGAGCGAGCCACCCACGTAGTCGGCCGTCGGCAGAATGTCGTAGCGCACGCTCTGGCTTTCCTCGAGCGTGACGCGGTCGCGCACCGTCGCCTGGCCGTAGTGCAATTCCCGTTCGAGTACGTTGCCTTCGCGCGAAAGGATCGTGCAACTGTCGAGCCCCATCACGAACAACTGCGGCTGTTCGGCGCGCAGCACGAGACCTTCCCACAATTGCGCGCGGGTCATCGATTCGACAAACGGATTCAACGGGTCGTTGATCTGGATAAGGTGTTCGAAATTCAAAACGACAGCTTCCTATGAAAGCGTTTAAGCGACGGCGAGCCCCGAACGGATCGTGATCGAATGCGTGAGGATCTTGTGAACCGGGCACTGGTTGGCTATTTGCAAAAGCCGTTCCCGCTGCTCGTCGGACAGATCGCCTTCGAGCACGATCTTACGGTCGATGGTCGTGCCCGCGTCGCCGGTTTCGAGCGAGAGCGTCACGCGCACGTCGGCGAGCGGCCAGTCCTTGCGCTGAGCGTACATCTTCAGCGTAATCGACGTGCATGCGCCGAGGCTCGACAGCAGCAGCGACACGGGCGTCGGCCCGCGATCACCGCCGCCGAGCGACTCGGGTTCGTCGGCCAGCCATGTGTGCTTGCCGTCGTCGAAATGAACCTGGAAATTCGTCGAGCCGATGTGGGCGGTGACGGTGGACTCTGCCATGCGCGCTCCTGAACAGGGACGGAAATTGCCGCGCGCCACGGCCCGTTATCAGTGAACGGCGTGGCGCGCGGCCTGAATTGCTATTGTGAACGAATTTACCGGCCTTCGCGCCTTAGCTGCGAAGCGCCCGCTGGCGATTCAATGCGTGATCGCGCCCATCCGCCCAGCCTGGTAGTCGACGACGGCCTGGCGGATCTCGTCTTCTGTGTTCATTACGAACGGGCCATAACGCACCACGGGCTCCTTCAGCGGCACGCCGCCTAGCAACAGCACCTCGAGCGGCTCCGCGCCGGCCGTGAGCGTCACCGAGTCGCCATCGTTCTGAAACACGACCATTTTCTGCGCGTCGATTTCCTGACGCGCTTCGCCTTCGCCGTAAAAGCCCTTGCCGGACAGGCTGTACGCAAACACGCGATAGTCGTCCGGCACGGGCTGCCGGATCGTCGCTCCAGGTTGCAGCGAGAAATGCTGGTACAGGATCGGCGTACGCGTTTCGATTGCTGCTTTAACGCCGAGCGCTTCGCCGGCGATCACCTTGACGCGCACCTTGCCGTCCGCGGATGTCGCCACGGGAATGCTCGCTGACGGCATTTCCTGGTAGCGTGGCGCGATCATCTTGTCGCGACGCGGCAGATTCACCCAGAGCTGCAGGCCGTGCACGCGTCCGCCCGTGCGCACGAACGACGGGTCCGGCATCTCGCTGTGCACGACGCCCGCGCCCGCGGTCATCCATTGCACGTCGCCGGCGTGCAGGGTGCCGGAGTGGCCGGCAGAATCCTTATGGCCGAACTGGCCCTCGAGCACATACGTGACCGTCTCGAAGCCGCGATGCGGATGGTCCGGTGCGCCTTTTGCCTCGCCCGGCGCGTAGTCGATCGGACCCATTTCGTCGAGCAGCAGGAACGGATCGAAGTCCATCAACAGGCGGGTCGGAAACGGGCGGTGGACGATAAAGCCGCCACCCTCGGTCGTGCGAACGGCCGGAAAGGTACGTTCGATCGTGCGGGTCGTGCTCATCAAAGTCACCTCAAAAAATCGGGAATAGCGTTATTTTTGAAACATGGAGCTATTATAGGGACCGTTTTCGGGGGTGCCAGCCGTCCTCACGCAATGGATTGTTCTATTACTGGAACGATGAGATGAAGATCGATTCACACAATCTGAATGACCTGATGTATTTTTCGCAGGTCGTCGAACACGGCGGTTTTTCCGCCGCCGAACGCGTGCTGGGAATTTCCAAGTCGCGCCTGTCGCGCCGGCTGACCGAACTGGAGGCGTCGCTCGGCGTGCGGCTGCTGCAGCGATCCACCCGCAAACTGGCGTTGACCGAAGCCGGTCAACTGTTCTACCAGCATTGTCAGGCGATGCTGAGCGAGGCGCAGGCGGCCGTCAACGTCGTCCAGCAACTGCGCTCGTCGCCGCGCGGCACGGTGCGCGTCAGCGTGCCGGTCACGGTTTCGCAGACCATCCTGTCGCAGATCCTGCCCGAATTCATGCATCGCTATCCGGAAGTGCGCGTGGTGATGCGCGTGACGAACCGCGTGGTCGATCTGTTCGAGGATTCGATCGACGTCGCGCTGCGTGTGCGCTCCGATCCGCCCGAAAATGCCAACATCGTCGTGCGGCCCCTGTGGCGCACGGAACAGATGCTGGTCGGCGCGCCGAGCCTGTTGCAGCAGAACGCGCCGCCGTTGCTGCCGGCCGACCTGAACGGTTTCGAAACGCTCGACGTGCCGACCGGCGACGGGCGCCACGTCTACAACCTGATCGCGCCCGACGGCACGCGTCACGCGCACGAACACGAGCCGCGCCTCGTGACCGCCGATCTGATGACGATTCGTGAAGCGGTGCTCGCCGGCGTCGGTATCGCGGCGTTGCCGGAGATGATGTACGGCGCTGCGCTGCGAGCCGGGCAATTGTCGCCGGTGATGCCGGGCTGGACCTTTCCGACGCCGCAGTTGTACGCCGTATTCGTGTCGCGCCAGGGAATGGTGCCGGCCGTGCGCGCCTTTGTCGATTATCTGGTCGAGATGCTCGATCCCGACGAGGGTAAGCACATCATGGGCGAGTGTCCGGCGCGCGAGGAAAAGGTCGTTCTTGCGCAGCCGATGTTCGCGATCGCGTCATAGCAGTTCTCACGGGCCGTGGCATCGCTTTTAGCATTTAAGCGTGGCCTGTCATGAGTACTTTCAATGGCTGTTTGCTTGATTGCGCGGGCTCACGGGCATATAGTGAAATCCCTTCGCTAAGGAGTCTCTTATGCGGAAACTCATGGCCGCTATGATAGCCGGCCTGATAGGGCTGACCGCGCTGTCCGTGTCGATCACGGCTGTCGCATGCGGTGATTCGAGTAGCTATCAATCTTCGACCGATGGCAAATGATCCCGCCGCCCGAAGGCGCCGAGTGCGCACAAAAAAGGCCTTCATCTGACGATGAAGGCCTTTTACTTTTTGGCCCTTGTTTCAAGGGCTTTTCAGCACATTACCTGCTTTTCGGCTGGGTCACGAAGCCGATCTTCGTGAGGCCGCCGGCCTGTGCGGCCGCCATCACTTGCGCCACTTTCTCGTACGGGACCTTGCGGTCCGCGTCCAGATGCAGCTCGGGTTGCGGGTTCGCTTGCGCGGCTTCCGCGATCTTCGCGCTCAGCGCGGCTTCGTCGACCTTCTTGTCGTCCCACGTGACGTTGCCGTCGGCGTCAACTGTGACCGTGACTTGCGCGGGCTTGGTGTCTTCCTTCTGACTGCTTGCGTGCGGCAGATCGATTTTCACCGCGTCACGGATCACCGGAATTGTCACCATGAAGACGATCAGGAGAACCAACATCACGTCGACGAGCGGCGTCATGTTGATTTCGTTCATCAGGCCGTCGTCATCGTCGCCGGCGAAGGGGCTCATTGCCATCGGAATGCCTCGTCGATCAGTTCGTGCGTGCGGCCAGACGCAGGCCGTCGCCGCGCTTGGACGACGACAGGCGCGCGCCCGTCACGAAGAATGCATGCAGGCCATGCGCAAAGCGGCTCAGTTTGGCGACCACGGCCTTGTTGGCGCGCGTCAGTGCGTTGTAGCCGAGCACGGCCGGAATCGCGACGAACAGGCCGAACGCGGTCATGATCAACGCTTCGCCGACCGGACCGGCGACCTGATCGATCGACGACTGACCGCTCGCCCCGATGGCCAGCAGCGCGTGATAGATGCCCCACACCGTGCCGAACAGACCGACGAACGGCGCCGTGCTGCCGATCGACGCGAGAATCGCGAGACCGCTCTGCATGCGCGCGACGCTTTCGTCCATCGTGTCTTTCAGGCAGCGCGTGACCCAGTCCGACACGTCCATGCGGTCATGCAGATGCGGCTGCGTCTGATGATGATGATCGGCCGCTTCCTGGCCCGACAGCGCCAGCGCGAGGAACGGATTGTCCTGCGGCGTCGACGAACCGGCGCCGAGCTTCTTCACGCCGTCGGCGAGATCGTCCGAATGCCAGAACGCCTGTTCGGCATTCTTCGTGAGGCGGTTCAGGCGCATCACATTCCAGCCTTTGATGACGATCACGCTCCACGACATCACCGACATGATCAACAGCGCGAGCGCGATGCCGCGCGTCACGAAATCCCCTTGCGCCCAGACGTGCGCCAGTCCGTAGTTTTGCATTGCAATTCCTTTTTTTAAAAGCTGCCTCAATCGTTCAGATTGAAGTCGTAACGCTGGGTGGTCGGGACCCGTACCGGCTGCCCGTTCTCAAGATAGGGTTGGCAGGCGCTCGCGCGCACCGCGTCGAGCGCGGCGTCGTCGAGGCGGCTAAAACCGCTGCTCTTTTTCAGAGCGACGTTTTCGAACTTGCCGGTCACGCCGACCACGAGACTCACGATCACCGCGCCAGTCTCGCCGCGGCGCCTGGACAGCGGCGGGTAATCAGGTTTGGCGATATTGCACGTGAGGTGCGATATGTCTTTGGGCGCGCTGACCTCCATCGTCTGACGGCCGATCGCCGGAGCAGCAGGCGCGGGCGGCGCAACCGGTGCGGCAGGCGCGGGCGGCGTCGGATCGGGCGCGGCGACGGGCGTGGGTGACGGCGCGGCGGCCACCGGTAGAGGCGTGGGCGTCGGTTTGGGCGTGGGAGTCGGTTTCGGTTCAACCTTGGGCTTGGTACGAACCGGTGGCGTCGGCGTGGGTGGCGGCGGCGCGATCGACTGAATCGCGACCGGCGCGGCAACCGGCGCCGGCGGCAGCAACTGCGCGGTCATGACGCGCGACTCGAGCACGGGCTGCACGGGCTCATGACGCAGGGTCATGATCACGGCAAGCAGCGCGACGTGAATCGCTGCAACCACGGCGGTTGCGGTCAGGACGCGGGAGTTCAGTCGGGCAGACGAAGCCGGCACGGCGCTGGCTGAAACGATAGGCGAGGCCGGCATGTTAACGTGGTGGCGCGCTGTCGATGCAGCGCGTCTGACAGGACATCGTCATGTTCGAAAAATCAGCAGCGAAATGAACAAAGTAGTCACGAAACCAATCAGCAATTCCATCTCGAACTCCTGTGACGGGTGAGCGGGTAGCTGGCTGGTACGAATACTGGCTTGCTGACGGCAGTGGGATAACGCTGGAACAGCGAGAACGGCATTGGGCGCGCCAGGCGCCCGAGGCGCGGAGTGAGCCGCGCCTTAAGGGCTGGCTTAGGCCGCTTTGCGTTCGTAAAACGTCAGCGGTACAGCTTGCGGGTGATGCTCGAAACCACAGCGGCTTGCACAGACGCCGCTTTTCATCATGACGTCGCGCACGGAATCGGCGCACTTGCCACAGCAGGATGCGACGCCGAGCTCGAACTGGAGCTCGTCGAACGAATCCATGCCTTCCTCGATCGAAGCACGGATCTTTCGGTCAGAAACAGACTTGCAGACACAGACAATCATGGCGGGCGTCATAGCTAACGTTAATGCGAATTATTATCATTTTGTTTGGGCCGTTTGGCAAGCGTCCTGCGTGATTTTTTGTAACAAAACCAGACTCTTAGAAGGGTTTCGTCTATGGAGCGGTGGCGCGCGTAGCTGGCGGGTGGCGCGGGAAATGGCCTAAAAAGCCGCCGAAAAAGCCGCTCAGGGCCCTGAAAAAGCGCGCTTGGGCGGCAATTATGCGGCTTGGGAATCCGGCGCTGCCGTGCGGCGTGAGGGAATTGACACCTGTTCGACCGTGGCGTCGATATGCAGCAGGGTAGCGGCCAATTGCTGCTGATGTGTGCCGTCGCCCGTGGAAAAAAAGCGGGGCAGAACGGTGGCCGCACTTTGCGGCGCCGCGCGCAAACCATGCTGGTCGAGCACGCGTTCCAACTGCCGCGCAATGGCGACGCTCGTGTCGATCAGCATCAGCCGATCGCCGACGATATCGCGAATCGCCGCGTCGAGAAACGGGTAGTGCGTGCAGCCGAGCACCAGCGTATCCGCGCCCGCGTCGAGCATGGGCTGCAAGTAGCCGCGCAGCAGCGCACGTAACTCGGCGGAGCCGATGTCGCAGCGTTCCACGGCCTGCACGAGCCCATGGCCCGGTTGGCAGAGAAAGCGGCAATCCGCGGCGTAACGTTCGAGCAGCGCCTGAAAGCGGGCGCTGCGCAGGGTCACCTGTGTGGCGAGCACGCCGGCCACACGGGTTCTGGATTGCAGCGCCGCGGGTTTGACGCCGGGTTCGACGCCGACCAAAGGAATAGGCAGCTTTTCGCGAACCATCGCGATGGACTGCGCGGTAGCCGTATTGCAGGCGACCACCAGCGCCTTCGCGCCTTGCTTGACGAGCCATTCGCCGATGGCGAGCGTGCGGTCGGCGATGAAGTCGTCGTCGCGCTCGCCGTAGGGCGCGTAGAGCGAATCGGCGACATACAGGATCGCTTCGTCAGGCAGTTGCGCCCGGACCGACCGCAACACCGACAAACCGCCCAGCCCCGAATCGAAAATGCCGACCGGTGCGCGCGATCCGGCGCCCGACGTGAACGTTCCTGTATTCGCGGAGGAGGATTCTGCGGGCATAGACGGAGAGGACGCGTGCGGCACAGCGCTCAAGGGAGACTCGGAAAAACGGCAAGGTGCGCAAGTATATCGCCCGCGCGGCGTGGGTCATCGCAAATAAGCTGAGCCATGAACGGCGCGCGGGTGGATGCGGCTTGGAACGATCAGGACTCGACCGAGCCCATTGCCGTTTGCTGGTAGTTCTGGATGCCGACCTTGTCGATCAGGTCGATTTGTGTTTCGAGCCAGTCGATGTGTTCTTCGGTGTCGTCGAGAATCTTCGTGAAGATTTCACGCGAGATGAAATCGCGCACCGATTCGCAATACGCGATTGCTTCTTTACAGGTGCTCTGGGAAATCTGTTCGAGCTTCAAATCGCATTCGAGGATTTCTTTCGTTTCCTCACCGATGAGCAATTTGTGCAGGTCTTGCAGATTCGGCAGACCGTCGAGCATGAAAATGCGTTCGATGAGCCAGTCGGCGTGCTTCATTTCACCGATCGATTCGTCGTATTCGTGCTTGCCGAGTTTCTCGAGACCCCAGTGCTTATACATCCGCGCATGCAGGAAGTACTGATTGATGGCGGTCAGTTCGTTCTTCAACTGCGAGTTGAGATATTCGATGACCTTCTTGTCGCCTTGCATGGTGTGTCCTTATAGGGGCTTTGAATTTCCCAGAACAATAAACGGCGAAACGCAAAAAGCCAAGGCAAAAAATCAGATTTTCGCCTGATTTCAGAGGGTTTTTCGCGTGATGCGTACCGTTCTCATTTCATCATAAAAAAGCCGGGGTTTGAGGCCCCGGCTTTGAATTATTCAGCGGATGTCAATAGTTCAAACCGTCGCGACCGGAATCTTGCCGATCTTTGCTTGCCATTCCTTCGGCCCGGTTTGATGAACGGAAGTGCCGTTCGAATCGACGGCCACGGTCACCGGCATGTCCTGCACGTCGAACTCGTAAATCGCTTCCATGCCGAGGTCTTCGAACGCGAGAACCTTCGCGCTGCGAATCGCCTTCGACACGAGGTACGCCGCGCCACCCACCGCCATCAGATACGCGGCCTTGTGCTTCCTGATCGCCTCGATGGCGACCGGGCCGCGTTCCGCCTTGCCGATCATCGAGATCAGGCCGGTTTGCGACAGCATCGTCTCGGTGAACTTGTCCATGCGCGTTGCCGTGGTCGGGCCTGCGGGACCGACGGCTTCGTCGCGTACCGGATCGACCGGGCCGACGTAGTAAATCACGCGGTTCGTGAAGTCGACCGGCAGCTTCTCGCCCTTCGCGAGCATATCGGCGATGCGCTTGTGAGCCGCGTCGCGGCCCGTCAGCATCTTGCCCGACAGCAGTAGCGTCTGGCCGGGCGTCCACGCAGCGACTTCTTCCGGTGTCAGCGTGTTCAGATCGACGCGCTTGCTCTTCTCGGTGTCCGGTTCCCACTGCACCTTCGGCCATGCGTCGAGCGACGGCGCTTCGAGCTTGGCAACGCCCGAACCATCCAGCGTGAAGTGAGCATGACGCGTAGCCGCGCAGTTCGGGATGATCGCGACCGGCTTGGACGCGGCGTGCGTCGGCGCGGCCATGATCTTCACGTCGAGTACGGTGGCGAGGCCGCCGAGACCTTGCGCGCCGATCCCGAGCGCGTTGACCTTCTCGTGCAATTCGACACGCAGCTCTTCGATCCAGTCCTTGGGGCCGCGTGCGAGCACGTCCTGAATGTCGATCGGATCCATCAGTGATTCTTTCGCCATCACCATCGCTTTCTCAGCGGTGCCGCCGATGCCGATGCCGAGCATGCCGGGCGGGCACCAGCCCGCGCCCATGGTCGGCACGGTCTTGAGAATCCAGTCGACGATCGAATCCGACGGATTCAGCATCGCGAACTTCGACTTGTTTTCCGAGCCGCCGCCCTTGGCCGCGACCTGCACGTCGACCGTATTGCCCGGCACGATTTCGTAGTGAATCACGGCCGGCGTGTTGTCTTTCGTGTTCTTGCGGCCACCTTCCGGCGGGCTCACGATCGACGCGCGCAGCACGTTGTCCGGGTTCAGGTAACCGCGGCGCACGCCTTCGTTGATCATGTCGGTGACGCCCATCGTCGCGCCGTCCCACCGCACGTCCATGCCGACCTTCACGAACACCGTGACGATGCCGGTGTCCTGGCAGATCGGGCGCTTGCCTTCGGCGCACATGCGGCTGTTGGTGAGAATCTGCGCGATGGCGTCTTTCGCGGCGGGGCTCTGTTCGAGCTCGTAGGCGCGGCCGAGCGCCTGGATGTAGTCGAGCGGATGGTAATAGCTGATGTACTGAAGCGAATCAGCAATGCTCTGAATCAGATCTTCCTGTTTGATGACGGTCATGGCTAGCTCAGTGGGGACGGTGGCGCTTGTTGTCGGACTCGCCGGGCAGGGCGGGTCAGTCGCGCGCCTTCAGGGGAGTGGAACCTTTAGCGGAGCCCACGGCGTGCAAAACGGCGGGCTCTTCGAAATGCTTTGGATGCGTGTGCGTGGTGAGGCGGTCGACCAGCGCCATCACGAGCGCCGAAACAAGGAACGCGACGTGGATGATCACCTGCCACATGATCGTATGCGTCGAATTCTGGTCGGGGCTGATGAAGGTTTTCAGCAGATGGATGGACGAAATGCTGATCAGCGCCATCGACAATTTGACTTTGAGGACGCCGGCGTTCACGTGATCGAGCCATTCCGGTTCGTCCGGATGACCCTCGACGCCGAGGCGCGACACGAACGTTTCATATCCGCCGATGATCACCATGATCAGCAGGTTCGAGATCATGACCACGTCGATCAGGCCGAGCACGACCAGCATGATGTTGGTTTCGTCGAGCGTCATGGAAGCCGTGACGAGATGCCAGACTTCCTTGAGGAACAGCACGACGTAGACGGCCTGGGCCACGATCAGGCCCAGATAGAGCGGCAACTGCAGCCAGCGGCTCATGAAGATGATGGAAGGGATCGGGCGCATCGGGCGGCGCTGATGGGCGAAGTCGGATCGCGGAGCGGTCATGGGCAAGAGTCAGACGAAACGCAGGTGACGGAACATGGACTAAATGCGCGGACTAAATGCACCGGCGCGGTATGTACGGTACGCGGTACAGACATGGCAGACGCGCGGCCTATACGCGGCCTGTGCGCGGCTGACCAGGCGCGCACACCCCGGAGTGGACGGCGCGACCCACGGCCGGAGAAGACCGGACAAGCTCGCATCAGGCGCGCTATTGTACAGCGCCGGGTGAATTTGCTGCGTTGCGGCGGGCAGGGTGGCGGCGCTGCGACAGGCGGCGCGCTTGACCGAGTACCTTGCGGACGGCGGCCGAGGGCTGGCGGCCGCGCCTTAAACAGTCACGACGCCACGGCCGGCCACCCGTTTAACCTTCAGGCTCGCCAGCCCGATCCCCGTGACCACGCAGGCGAGCGCGATGCCGTGCGCGAAGGTGGGCCGCTCGCCGAGAAACGCGATGCCGTAGATCGCGGCCGCCACGGGCAGCACGGCGCTGAACACGCCCGCGAGACTGCCCGGCACATGACGGATGCCCTTCATCCACAACCAGAACGAAAAGATGCTCGCCGACAGTCCGTACCACAGCACCAGCGTCCAGACGCTGAGCGGCACGGCGCGATAGTCGAAGTCGAGCAGCGCGCTCGCGCCGAGCGGCAGCATCAGCAGAAGGCCGAAGAGATGCGTGTACGCGCAGATGTCGATCGGTGCGAGCGTTTGCGTGAGACGCCGTGACAGGATGATGTAAAGCGATTCGCAGCACACCGCGCCGAGCACCATCAGGTTGCCCGCGAACGACGTTTCGCCGCCCGAACTCCGATCCACGTGCGCGAGATTGATGACAACCACGCCGATGATCGCCAGTGCGATCGACGCAAGTGCCCGACCGTTCGGCCGCTCTTTGAGGATGAGCCAGGAAAGCAGCGCGACCACTGCGGGAATCGTGCTCATGATGACGCCGGCCGCGAGCGCGCTCGTGCGTTGCACGCCGCCGAGCATCAGCAGCGTAAACCCGAAGGTGCCGAACAGGGCCTGCAGGAACAGGTTGAACCACTCGTCACGCTTCACGCGGCGCAGTCTGGACACGCGCAGAAGCGGCCACAGTACGACTATCGCGATCACGAAGCGCAGCAGCGCGAACAGAGGGACGGGGAGGAACTCGACGATCGATTTACCGATTCCGACATTGCTGCCGACCAGCAGCATCGAGGTGATGAGAAGCAGGGAGTAACGATTCAAGCTGGAATCCGGACGGCTAGTTCAGTTAGCATTGTAAGAGGCCGTGCGAGCCAGCGTAAAGTCGCGCCACGGGTATGCGAGGTTCGCACGGCGTCACGGTAGGCGGCGTGTTCGTCCGCGCTCGGTCTATGCGCGGGCTCGGATACATGATCGTCGTGGAGCGCGTAGCATGCGTTGCATCGCACTGCATTCGTCATTCGACGCTGGAGTCACAGGAGCGGCGTTAGGGTTTTCGCTGGCTATCCGGCGCGTTGCGCGTAAGTGGCTGGTAAGTTGCAGCGCATATGTTTGAGCGTGAGGGCGGAACGTCGTCTGACATGCATTCATGCTGCGGTGCCGCATGAGTCATCGGTGCAGACGGACGGCCCGTGGCGCAATGATCGGCGATCGGCGCGCGAGGGTTGGAGACAGCGCCGCTCGTTGCGGCGTCAACAAGACAGAGGGCGCGCCAGAGGCGCGCCGGCACAGGTTTTACGTTTCATCTTCACCAAGGGGTTGTCGATGTCTGCGATTGAATCGGTTCTTCACGAACGCCGTGTTTTCCCTCCCTCCGCTGAAGCAGCGGCAGGTGCCGCGATCTCCGGCATGGACGCGTACCGCGCGTTGGCCGCCGAGGCGGAACGCGATTACGAAGGTTTCTGGGGACGCCTCGCTCGCGAGACGCTAAGCTGGAACACGCCCTTCACCAAAGTGCTCGACGAATCGAACGCGCCGTTCTACACGTGGTTCGAGGACGGCCAGATCAACGCGTCGTATAACAGCATCGACCGTCACGTCGAGGCCGGCAACGGCGAGCGCGTCGCGATCATTTTCGAAGCCGACGACGGCACCGTTACCAACGTCACGTATCTGGATCTGCTGCAACGCGTATCGCGCTTCGCGAACGCGCTGAAGAAGCGCGGCGTGAAGAAGGGCGACCGTGTGGTGATCTATATGCCGATGTCGATCGAAGGCATTGTCGCGATGCAGGCATGCGCGCGGATCGGCGCGACGCATTCGGTAGTGTTCGGCGGCTTCTCGTCGAAGTCGCTCAACGAACGGCTGGTGGACGTGGGCGCGGTCGCGCTCGTCACCTCCGACGAACAGATGCGCGGCGGCAAAGCCTTGCCGCTGAAGAACATCGCCGACGAAGCGCTGGCAATGGGCGGTTGCGAAGCGGTCACAAGCGTGATCGTCTATCAGCGCACCGGCGGCAAGGTCGCATGGAACGAAGGCCGCGATCTGTGGATGCACGAACTCGCGCAGGCCGAATCGGATCAATGCGCGCCCGAATGGGTCGGCGCCGAGCATCCGTTGTTCATCCTGTACACGTCCGGTTCGACGGGCAAGCCGAAGGGCGTGCAGCACAGCACCGGCGGTTATCTGCTGTGGGCCGCGCAGACGCTGAAGTGGACCTTCGACTGGAAGGCGTCCGACGTGTTCTGGTGTACCGCTGACATCGGCTGGATTACCGGCCATAGCTACATCACGTATGGTCCGTTGACGCTCGGCGGCACGCAGGTCGTGTTCGAAGGCGTGCCGACGTATCCGAACGCCGGCCGCTTCTGGGACATGATCGCGAGGCACAAGGTCTCGCTGTTCTACACTGCGCCGACCGCGATCCGTTCGCTGATCAAGGCCGCTGACGCCGACGAGAAAGTGCATCCGAAGAGCTACGACCTGTCCACGTTGCGGATCATCGGCACGGTCGGCGAGCCGATCAACCCCGAAGCGTGGATCTGGTATTACGAGAACGTCGGCGGCAGCCGTTGTCCGATCGTCGATACGTGGTGGCAAACCGAAACCGGCGGCCACATGATCACGCCGCTGCCGGGCGCGACACCCTTGGTGCCGGGTTCATGCACCTTGCCGCTGCCGGGCATCATGGCCGCGGTCGTCGACGAAACCGGCCAGGACGTGCCGAACGGGCAGGGCGGAATTCTGGTGGTGAAGCGTCCGTGGCCGTCCATGTTGCGTAACGTGTGGGGCGATCCGGACCGCTACAAGAAGAGCTACTTCCCCGAGGAACTCGGCGGCAAGCTGTACCTTGCGGGCGACGGGGCGGTGCGTGACAAGGACACGGGCTACTTCACGATCATGGGCCGTATCGACGACGTGCTCAACGTGTCGGGCCACCGGCTCGGCACGATGGAGATCGAGTCGGCGCTGGTGTCGAACCCGCTCGTCGCGGAAGCCGCCGTGGTGGGGCGCCCCGACGCGACGACCGGGGAAGCCGTGTGCGCGTTCGTCGTGCTGAAGCGCGCGCGTCCGGATGGCGAGGAAGCGGTGAAGCTCGCCAACGAACTGCGCAACTGGGTCGGCAAGGAGATCGGTCCGATCGCCAAGCCGAAGGACATCCGCTTCGGCGAGAACCTGCCGAAGACGCGTTCGGGCAAGATCATGCGCCGCCTGTTGCGCTCGCTCGCGAAGGGCGAGGAAATCACGCAAGACGTATCGACGCTGGAGAACCCCGCCATTCTCGATCAACTCGGCGAGTCGCTTTAAGCTTGCATGGGTCTGTGTGAAGGGCAAGGGTGTGTCGACGACACACCTTTGGTCCCACGCAGATTGCCAGTCATGAAGCCACGCTGTTGAAGCCACTGGGCGGACAATCCCGATTGCCTGGCCGGTGGCTTTTTGATACATAGGCGCATGGCCGCGCCGCATCACTCCTCTCATGCCACGCTCAATCCCTTGCCCGAACCGCCCGCGGTCTCGGCAGCGATGGCGCGCGCGCATCAAAAGTATTGGCGCTTCAACCTCGCATTGATCGCGACGTTGATGACCTTAGGCTTCATCGTGTCGTTCGTGTTGCCGCTGATGGCGCCCGCTCTCGCGCAGGTGCGGGTCGGCGGCTTCAGGTTGCCGTTCTACTTCGGCGCGCAGGGCGCGATCCTGATCTATCTGGCGCTCATCGTCGTGTATATCGTGCTGATGCAACGTGCCGACCGCCAGTTGAAACGCGCCTTTGACGCGGACGCCAGCGCTAGCGCTAGCGTCGGCGCCGACGCTTCAGTCGCGCGCGGAAACTGAGCCGATGAATCTCACGAACCGGCTGATCTCCTCCTACGCCCTTTACACGCTCGGCTTCCTGCTTTTCATCTATGTGATGTGGCGCATCGAGCGCACCACCGGCCCCGGCGTGTGGATCGGCTATGTGTTCCTGTTCGTGCCGATCGCGGTCTATGCGGTGATCGGCCTGCTGTCGCGCACGTCCGATCTGGTCGAATACTATGTGGCCGGGCGGCGCGTGCCGTCCGCCTTCAACGGCATGGCGACGGCGGCCGACTGGCTTTCAGCGGCCTCGTTCATCGGCCTCGCCGGGTCGATCTATGCGACCGGATATGACGGTCTCGCGTATCTGATGGGTTGGACCGGCGGCTATTGTCTCGTCGCGTTCCTGCTCGCGCCGTATGTGCGCAAGCTCGCGCGCTACACGATTCCCGATTTTCTCGGCACGCGTTTTTCGAGCAACGCCGTGCGCGGCCTTGCCGCGCTGGCGGCGATTCTGTGTTCGTTCGTTTATCTGGTCGCGCAGATCCAGGGCGTCGGACTGATTGCGACGCGCTTTATCGGCGTGGATTTCGCCGTCGGCATCTTCTGCGGACTGGCGGGCATTCTGGTGTGTTCGTTTCTTGGCGGCATGCGCGCCGTGACGTGGACGCAGGTCGCGCAGTACATCATCCTGATCGCGGCGATCCTGATTCCCGTGTCGATGATCGCGCACAAGGACGGCCTTGGCTGGGTGCCGCAATTCAACTACGGCCGCTTGATGGAGCGTGTCGAAGGCCTCGAGAAGCAGGTGCGCGACGCGCCGCTCGAGCAGACCGTGCGTGACGATTATCGCCGCCGTGCCGCGCTGATGCAGATGCGGCTCGACACCTTGCCGCAATCGTTCGTCGACGAGAAACTGCGTCTCACGCAGGAAGTCGCCGATCTACGCCGCCATAACGGCCCGCTGCGCGAGATCAAGGAGCGCGAGCGGGCGCTCGAACAGTTTCCACGCGATGCCGCCGCCGCACAGATCGTCTGGACCCAGCGACGCGATGAAATGCTGATGCGCGCGGCCGCGCCGGTGCCGATGCATGAGCCGTTCCCCGCCGTGAGTGATGAAGATCGGCGCATTCACGAACGCAATTTTCTTTCGCTGCTGCTGTGCCTGTCGCTCGGCACGGCGAGCTTGCCGCATATTCTGACGCGCTATAACACGACGACCTCGGTGGCCTCGGCGCGACGCTCGGTCGGATGGACGCTGTTCTTCGTCGCGCTGTTCTATCTGACGGTGCCGGCGTTGGCGGTGCTGATCAAGTACGAGATATTGACCAACCTGGTCGGCCATCACTTCTCCGATTTGCCGCAGTGGCTCATGCAATGGCGCAAGGTGGAGCCGAGCCTGATCAGTCTTGCCGATACGAACGGCGACGGCATTGTGCGCTGGAGCGAGATTCAGATGCAGCCTGACATGGTCGTGCTTGCCGCGCCGGAGATTGCGGGGCTGCCGTATGTGATGTCGGGGCTGATCGCGGCGGGCGCGCTGGCCGCGGCGCTCTCCACCGCGGACGGTTTGCTGCTCACCATCGCCAATGCCTTGTCGCACGATGTGTACTACCACATGGTCGATCCGAATGCGTCGAGTCAGCGGCGCGTGACGATCTCGAAGATTCTGTTGCTGGGGGTGGCGCTGTTCGCGTCGTATGTGGCGTCGCTGAATACGGGGAACATTCTGTTTCTGGTGGGCGCGGCGTTTTCGCTGGCGGCTTCGAGTCTGTTTCCGGTGCTGGTGCTGGGCGTGTTCTGGAAGCGCACCACGCGGCTCGGCGCGGTGGCGGGCATGGTGGCGGGGCTGGTGGTGTGCATCTATTACATTGTCTCCACGTACCCGTTCTTCACGCAGATGACGGGTTTCGCCGGCGCGCGGTGGTTCGGGATCGAGCCGATCAGCTCAGGCGTATTCGGCGTGCCGGCGGGGTTTCTGGTGGCGATCGGCGTGAGCCTGATCGACCGGAAACCGGACGCTTACACGCGGGCGCTGGTGGACTATATCCGGCATCCTTAGGCCGGTTCGCGCATGGGTATGGCGCGGCGCGCGAAGTTTGCTATAATTCGGCTCCCCGCCGGAGAGATGGATGAGCGGTTTAAGTCGCACGCCTGGAAAGCGTGTATAGGTTAATAACCTATCCGGGGTTCGAATCCCCGTCTCTCCGCCAGGACCGAATGATAAGCCGTTGAATCCCCAAGGATTCAACGGCTTTTTGTTTTCTCGCCAGCCTTGCTGGCATCTCGCCGCCGCAAACATTCCGTAATCTGTAGAATGCGCGGATGGAGACACATAGCATCCGAGACGCAAGCTCTTTGCGCTACGTGACCGGCCTCGATGGACTCCGAGCCATCTCGATGATGCTGGTCGTTCTATTCCACTACACGAGCTATTTTTCCAGCAGCCTCTCAGAGTCGGGTGGCGCATGGTCCGGCATCGTGCGTATCGCGTCGACCGGCTGGATAGGCGTGGACGTGTTTTTCGTGATCTCGGGCTTTCTCATCACCACGACGCTATTGAGGCGGCCCGTCAATTCAGTCGCGTCCTACGCAAAATTCATCCAGCGCCGGGCCATCCGGTTGCTGCCGGCCTACGTCGCGAGCCTGCTGATATTCACGCTTGTCGCGCTGCTGATCGACCCGCATAGCAAGGTGTTGAAAAACGAGTACCTGCTATGGACATTCACGGCCAGTCTGCAGTCGCTGTTCGGCGATCGGGTCGCGCTGGCCGATCAACATTTCACCATGGCGCATTTCTGGACGCTGGCCGTGGAATGGCATTTCTATATCGTCTTCCCGATTCTCGTCGCCCGTTTCCATTCGTACTTTCGCCCGGCCTTGGCGCTCCTGCTGGTGGCGATATCGTTCAGAGTGGCGTGCCATTTTGCCGGAATTTCCGACAACGGCATCTATACTTTCACGCTTTGCCGGATCGACTCGATTGCAGTAGGCTGCCTGCTGGCGCTCGTGCCTTCCCACCTTCGTTCCAGGCAGTCCGCAGCGGCAGGCGCACTCGGTGCGGCGATGTTCATGGCGATCTGGATTGCGTTGGCATGTTCAAATGTCCCGTTCAAAACCCTGGCGTGGCTTCAGACGTTCGGATATACGCTGCTAGCCGTGTCAGTCGCATTGATGATTTACCGGGTCATCCATTCCTCTCCGCGTTCGCCGATCGTGCGTGCGCTGGAATTCAAGCCGCTTGCGTCAATAGGGCGCGCGAGCTATAGCCTGTACATCTGGCACGTGCCTTTTTATCCCGCCATTGCGCTGCTGGCGCAACGCAATTTCGCGGACATCCGGCTTGCGTATTTGGTCGCGGTAGCGGCCGGCGTCGTGGTGACGGCGGCGCTCGGCGGCCTCTCGTATCTGCTCGTCGAATCCCGATTCACCCGGGCGCGTCCGCCGGTTCTCGCCTGAAGGCGCCGAGCCGTTTTGTCACTGCCGGCGACGCGCGCCGCGCAAGGCCGTAAACCAAAACAAATCATCTTGCTCTAAACTGGCGGCCGTCCAAGCCCGCCCAGTCAACAGCACGAACACCATGCCTCCAGCGCCCGCCGAACCGCCCGGCTCTTCATCCGTTAGCTTGCCGAAACACCCCGCCTTTCAACGTTTCTGGTGCACTCGCATCCTCTCGTCGCTGTCGTTCCAGATGCTCGCGGTGGCAATGGGCTGGCACATTTACGCGCTCACGCATAGCGCCTTCGCACTCGGCCTCGTCGGCCTCGCGCAATTTCTGCCGATGTTCGTGCTGACGCTCGTCGTCGGCCAGGTCGCCGACCGTTACGACCGCCGCCGTATCGCGGCCATCTGCCAAAGCCTCGAAAGCGTCGCAGCGTTGTTATTCGCTGTCGGCACCTTCGGCGGCTGGATCAGCGCACCCATGATTTATGTGCTGGCCGCATGCGTTGGCGCGGCGCGCGCCTTCGAATCGCCAGCGGTGGCTTCGCTGTTGCCGGGCGTCGTGCCGCGCGGGCAGTTGCCCAAAGCGACGGCATGGGCCACTTCGGCGAATCAGACTGCGCAGATCGCGGGCCCGGCGTTGGGTGGTCTGCTCTACGGCATCGGCCCCGGCGCGGCCTATCTCGCCTGCACGCTGTCGTTCGCGGCGGCGGCCGCAGCCGTGTCGGGCATCTCGCTACAGGCGAAGCCGGCAAACCGCGCACCCGTCACGCTTGAATCGGTGTTCTCGGGCATTGCCTTCATTCGCCGCGAACCGGTGATTCTCGGCGCGTTGTCGCTCGATCTGTTCGCCGTGCTGTTCGGCGGTGCGACCGCGCTGTTGCCGATCTTCGCGCGCGATATCCTGCACACGGGGCCGCTCGGACTCGGCCTGTTGCGTTCGGGCACCGCCATGGGCGCCCTCGCGGGCACTATCTGGCTCGCGCATTTCCCGCTGCGCAACCGGCCGGGCGCGGCGATGTTCGGCGGCGTGATCGCGTTCGGCGCGGCCACGGTCGTATTCGGTCTATCGCATCAATTTCTCGCGTCGCTCGTCGCGCTGATGGTGCTCGGCGCCTCCGACACCATCAGCGTGGTCGTGCGTCTGTCGCTCGTGCAACTGCGCACACCGGAAGAAATGCTGGGACGCGTCAGCGCGGTCAACTCGCTTTTCATCGGGACGTCGAATCAATTGGGCGAGTTTGAATCCGGTGTGACGGCGGGGTGGTGGGGCGCGCAACCGGCCGTGCTGGTGGGCGGCGTGGCGACCATCGCGGTCGCTTTGCTCTGGATGCGCTTCTTCCCGGAACTCAGGCGCACGCGCTCGCTGGAGCGCGAAGAGGACCTGGCGCCGAGCCGTTGACCGACGCAACACCCTGCTTCAGGCCTGCGCGGCGCTCACGCGCAGCGCGGTCCATCGCACCGTCGCCAGAATCGATGCCGCGACGATCAATGCCCCGCCGACCCACGCGGTCACCGAAATTCGCTCGCCCAACCAGATGCAGGCAAACAATGCCCCGAACGCCGGTTCGCTGCCCATCAGCAGTGAGACGCGCGTCGGGCTGCTGCGCTTGATCGCGAAGTTCTGCGCGAAGAACGCGAAGAGCGTGCACGCGATCACCAGATAGCCGACATAGCCCCAGAACGCCGCATGATCCGCAATCGAGGGCACGGGTTGCCACTGCTGCGGCGCGAACAGCCAGGCGGCCGCGGCGCTGCCGAATGCCACCACGCCAGACTGAACCGCTGTCACCGACAGTGCCGGCAGCGCCGAATCGCGCATCACGCGTTTGGTCACACACACCGTCAACGCGCGCAACAGCGCGGCAAGCAGAATCAGCGCGTCGCCGGGATTGAGGCTCAGTTCACCGTCGCCGGCGAGCAGCCATGCGCCTAGCAGCGAAAGCCCCACTGCCAGCCATTCGACGCGGCTCGGCTTGCGCTTGAGCAGCAACCATTCGACGAGCGGCGTCAACACCACGCACAAGCTGATCAGAAACGCGGCGTTGGCCGCGCGCGTCATCAGGATGCCGAAGGTTTCGCAGAGAAAGATGCCGAGCAGCAGCGCGCCGGCGACCAGCACGCCGCGCAGTGTGCGGGCGTCGGCCGCGCGCAGGTGGCGCAGGGCAGGCGACAGGATCACGAAGGTGATGCCGAAGCGCAGCGCGAGCAAACCGAGCACCGGATAAAACACCAGTGCGCTTTTGACGACGCCGTAACTGGTGCCCCACACGACGGCGACGGCGAGCAGCATCAGATCGGACAACATGAGCAGGCGTTCTTGTTTCGACATAGACGACCTCGAGCTAATAAGGCCGTATTGTCGAACTTTGCGCCACGCGTGATAATCGGGTCACGGCGCACAGCATTTGTGTCGAAAACGCATCAATGCATGACCACACTCACGGACCCGGAACGATGACCCCAAGCGAGCTTTTCGCCTTGCTGCCGGACATGGCGGTTTTTGCGCGCGTCGTCGACGCCGGCAACTTCTCGGTGGCGGCGCGGCAACTCGGCAGCACGCCGTCGACGGTCAGCCGTCAGATCAAGCGGCTCGAAGACGCGCTGGCGAGCCGGTTGCTGGAGCGTTCCACGCGCACGGTGCGGGTGACGGAATCGGGCGCTCAGGTGGTGCGATTCTGTCGCGACATGGTGAGCGCCGCGTCGGGTGCGGTCGACGCCGCCGGGCAATTGGCGGGCAGGCCGCAAGGCAAGGTGAGTGTGAGCGCGCCGACCCAGTTCGCGAGGTCGGTGATCCACCCGCTGATTGCCGGCTTCTTGCGCGCTTACGACGAAGTGGATCTGCAACTCCTGTTCACTGATCACGACGTCGACCCGCTCGCCGACGATGTCGATCTGGTGATCCGCCTGACCGAGCATCCGCCGCAGGGACTCGCGGGGCGCCGGCTGGGCGCGGTGCGCTGGCTGCTGGTGGCGACGCCGGCGTATTTGCGTGAGCGCGGCACACCGGCGCAGCCACGCGATCTGCAGAAGCACGCCTGCATTTACCTCGGCGAGACCGCCGACGACAACCGCTGGCGCTTTCGTCGCGGCACGGAGACACAGAGCGTCGACGTGAAGGGTCGCTACATCGCCAATCATGCCGGCGCGCGACTCGAAGCCGCGCTGCAGAACTTTGGCATAGCGTGTGTACCGGAATTTGCAGCCGCTGAATCGCTGCACAGCGGCGCACTTGTGCAGGTGCTGCCCGACTGGAATCTCGAAGCGCGCGCCTACGTGGGCTCGGTGTGGCTGCTGTATCCACCGAATCGTTTCTTGCCGCCGAAAGTGAGGGCATTGATCGACTACCTCGTCGAGCATCTTCACGACACGCTCGATACCGCATGAGAACCACCGCGCGCGTGACGAAAGTGGAGTTGCGCACGCAATTCATGATTCAATGCAGTCCCAGTGATTCGATCGATGACGAGGAGAACCAGCATGAGCACGCGCGAAACCGGGCCGATTGCGGCGACTGTCTACCGTGGCGCTTCGATTGAGAACACGCATGTGGCGCACGTCGCGGTGGTCGATGCGAGCGGCCGCCTATTGGCGTCGTTTGGCGATCCGTCACGCGTGACGCTGGCTCGTTCCGCGGCGAAGCCCGCGCAAGCGTTGGCGGTGTTGGAGACCGGCGCACTGGAGCGTTTCGGTTTCGACGAAGCCGACCTTGCGTTGATGTGCGCCTCGCACAGTAGCGAAGCGCGCCACATCGAACGCACGCGCCGGATGCTGGCCAAGGCGCAGGCGAGCGAAGCCGATTTGCGCTGCGGCGGCCATCCACCGTTATCCGACGCCGTCTACATCGACTGGCTCAAACGCGACTTCAAGCCGGGCGGCGTGTGCAGCAACTGCTCCGGCAAACACGCGGGCATGCTGGCCGGCGCGCAATCGATCGGCGCATCGATGGAGGGGTACGAACGACCCGATCATCCGATGCAGGTGCGCGTAAAACACACGGTCGCAGACGTCTGCGATCTACCCGACGAAGCGGTGCAATGGGCGACAGACGGCTGCAATCTACCGACACCGGCTTTTCCGCTCGATCGCCTTGCACGCCTGTTCGGGAAACTGGCCGCCGCACAAGACGACGTATCGTCGAACGCACGCTCCGTCACAGCGCGCACGACGGCGCTCGCCCGAATCTACCGCGCGATGACAACGTATTCCGAATGGGTAGCGGGCGAGGGCCGTTTCTGCACGCAACTGATGCGGGCTTTTGACGGCGCGCTGGTCGGCAAGGTCGGCGCGGACGGCAGCTACGCGATAGGCGTCCGTGCATCGGAGCAGACAAAGAAGGCAGGGGCGCAAGGCGCGCTGGGCCTCGCGATAAAAATCGAGGATGGTAACGTCGGCGTACTGTACGCGATAGCCGCGGAAGTACTCGCGTTACTAGACATTGGAACGCAGGAGCAGCGAGCGAAACTCGCGGCGTTCCACGCCCCGAAGATGTTGAACACAATGGGCATCCAAACGAGCCGAATAACATACTCGGTCACACTCAACCGCGCACCGAACGCCGCCGCTCGCTGAACGACCGCATCGGCGCGCGCAGCGCCGCCGGAAGAATGACGCCCTTGTCACTGAGGCGGAATGTGCGAGAGCACAGATTCCAGATGCACCACTACCGCGGCTGCGCGGGGGACCCGCTTATGGGCTGGCGGTGTAAAGCCGCTTTCTTTGCCTACTTTCTTTGCGGCAGGCAAAGAAAGTAGGTGCCGCCCCGCACAGGGGCAACGCCAATAGACCACAAAGAACTCAAGGAAAGGCCAACAAACTTAGGAAAACAGACAAAAAACCCCACTCAAGCAGCAACCCCACACCCCACAACCCCAACCGCATTCCGAATAGCATTCGCCAACTCCGCCGCAGCAAACTTCGCCACATACCCATTAGCCCCAGCATTCTTCACATGCGCCTCATTCGCAGCACCAGTAAGAGAAGAATGAATAATGACTGGAATATCCCTCATCCGCTCATCAGCCTTGATCTGCCGCGTGAGCATAAACCCATCCATCTCAGGCATCTCAAGATCCGTCAAAACAAGCGCAATGCTATCCTTGACACGAGTCCCGTTAGCCTGCGCCTCACGCGCAACCTGCTGCAAGGTATTCCAAGCCTCTTCTCCAGTCTTGGTCATCACATAATCCGCGCCAATAGCACTCAAAGCCTGCTCAATAAGCTTCCGGGCAAACCCGGAATCATCCGCGGCAAGAATCTTCGCCCCACGCGGAATCCCCAACGCATCACCAACCGAAGTCGGATCCACACTAGGATGCTGTGACGGAAACACATCCCGCAAAACCTGCTCCACATCGATCACTTGCGCCAATCGCGAATCCCCGGTATTCCCATCGATCCGCGCAATGCTGGTAACCAGATTGCCCCCAGCCGCACCTTCGGCGGACAACACCTGATTCCACTCCAGCCGCACGATGTCGTCGACCTCTTCAACCGCAAACGCCTGGGTCGACCGCGCAAACTCCGTCACCAGCAGAATATTCAGCCCGCGCGTCGGCTCACACCCCATCAGCCGCGGCAAGTCGATTACGGGAATGATCTGGCCGCGAATATCCACCGCGCCCATCACGAACGGCGACGAGCCGGCGATCGGCGTAACCGTGGGCATCGTCGAGATTTCCCGCACCTTGAAGACGTTGATGCCATAAAGCTCGTGCGCGTCGCTACCGGGCACCGAGCCCAGGCGGTACAGCAACAACTCGAACTTGTTGGAACTCGTCAGATTGCTGCGTTCATCGTTCGCGCGGTTTTCTACTGCCATCGAATCTCTCCAGGATTGCGGTGCGTGTGATGCGCCATCCAACCGTGTCCTTCGATCCTGGCGCGCGCCCTACCTTTCTGTTATCGGCGCGGCGGACGGAAAGTTCAGCGATTCCGCACGGTTTTCCTTACATCCTCTGGTTAACACGCAACCGATATCGAGGACGCGAGGCGGCACGAACACGTTGGCCGCAATACAGGCCTGTCAAGGCATTGATATGAAGGTTACCTGCCGTTACAGAAGCGACAGCGTCGTATCACATGCCGCGCGGCGTGCCTCATAGAATTCACAGCGATTAAAGCGTGGCGCCGTCAGCGGCCCGCAAGCCGACTGCAAGGAAAGCACGTAGTCGGCCCGACGCCTGAGGCGCACACGCATCGCCGTCGTTTCGCTTCCACCCCAAGGAGAACGTATGATCCGCTTGCCTCTCGCCACTATCACCAGCGCCTGCATGGCTGGACTGCTCGTCGTCGCCGGCGCGGCCAACGCTCAAACAACGCCGGCGGCACCGGCAACGGCCGCGGCAGACGCCGGCCGTCTGCATGCCGCCGACCAGACGTTCATCGCGGACGGAACCAAGGCCGTCGCGACGCAACGCGACGCCGCGCGCATCGCGACCTCGCGCTCTACCGACCGCGACGTCAAGGCCTTCGCGGAGCGCGTCTCCACTGACAACGCGAAAATCTCCGACGCACTGCGCGCGGCGAGCCCACGCGGCGTCGACGTGCCGAAGAACGATCCCGACGCAGCCGTGCTCGCGAGCATCAACAATCTGCGTGGCGCCGATTTCGACAAGGCGTATATCGAACAGGTCGCGCTCGCCGGCGAACAGAAAGCGCTGTCGGCATTCCAGGCGGAAATCGCGTCGGGCCGCGACGAGCAGTTGAAGGATGCGGCGAAGAAGGCATTGCCGACGATCCAGGAGCACTACGCCATGGCGCAGGATCTCGCCAAGCGTAAGCACCTGCCGACCGCGCAGTAAGCGGTTGAACGCGCGTCACGTTGCGGCGTGACGCGCGGCCGTCCGGATGCGTGGTTTTCGGCGATAATCGGCTTCGCTCTTTCGAGTCCGCTGCGCGCCTGGTCTTGCGCGGCGCCCGCAACCCGAAAGCTCTCACGATTTTCACGCGCATTCGATCGAAGCTCTCCGCATGAGCAAGCCCGCCAATCTGCCGCAACAGCTGGACCATATGCTTCGGCAAGCCGTCGCGCTTCAGCAGAACGGCGCATTCGCCGAGGCCGAAGAACTCTATCGTGAGATTCTCGAACTCAAGCCACGTCATTTCGACGCGCTGCAATTGCTCGGCGCGTTGGCGCTGCAAGCGGGCCGCTTGCAAGAGGGTGTCGAGTTGCTCAGAAAAGCGCTTGCCATCAATGCGAAACAGGCGCCGCTTCATTCGAATCTCGCCTATGCGTTGAACGCCTTGCAGCGTTTCGACGAAGCCCTCGCGAGCGCCGATCGCGCACTGGCTTTACAGCCGCAATTCCCCGACGCCCTGAATAACCGCGGCAACGCGCAAGCCGGTCTGAATCGTCCGCTCGATGCGCTCGGCAGTTTCGATCGCGCGATTGCACTGACGCCGGATTTCGCGCAGGCCTGGAACAATCGCGCGTGCGTGCTGCGCGATCTCGGCCGTCCCGCCGATGCGCTCGCAAGCTGCGATCACGCGCTCGCGCTGCAACCGAATTATCCCGACGCGTGGAGTAATCGCGGCAATGCCTTCAGCGACCTGAATCAGCCGAAGGAAGCGGAACGCTGCTACCGTCGGGCGCTGGAATTGTCGCCGGTATTCGCCGATGCCTGGAACAACCTCGGCCTCACGCAGATCGATCTTAACCAGCACGCGCTCGCGCTCGTGAGTTACGAACGCGCCCTGGCCGTGAATCCGGATGCTGCGGAAACGCATTGGAACGAAGCACTGTGCCTGCTGCAAATGGGACAGTTCGAAGCCGGCTGGCAAAAATATGAATGGCGCTGGGAGCGCAGCCGCATCAAGGCGAGCCGGCGCAGTTTTGCGCAGCCGCTGTGGCTCGGCGATTTTTCGATCGACGGCAAGACGATTCTGTTGCATGCGGAGCAGGGTCTCGGCGACACGCTGCAGTTCAGCCGCTATGCCGCGCAGGTGTCGAAACTCGGCGCGAAGGTCGTGCTCGAAGTGCCGCGCGAGTTGATGCGTCTCATGGCCACGCTCGACGGCGTGGACCAGTTGGTCGAAGCCGGCCAAACTCTGCCGTCGTTCGATTGTCACTGCCCGCTGCTGAGTTTGCCGCTCGCATTCAGGACCGGCCTCGACAGCATTCCATCGGCAACGCCCTATCTTTTCGCTGACGCCGAAGCGGCTCGCCAATGGCGCGACCGCCTTCACGCGCAAGCAGACACGCGCCTCAAAGTCGGACTCGTGTGGGCCGGCGGAAACCGTCCGCATGTCGCGGAACTGCGCAAGAACGACGCGCGCCGTTCGATCGCTTTCGCGCAACTCGCGCCGCTTCTCGACGTGCCGAACGTGCAGTTCTTCAGCCTGCAAAAAGGGCCGGCGGCGCGGCAACTCGACAGCGCCTCGCGGGGCGAACATGTGATCGACTACACGGAAGAACTCGATGACTTCGCGGACACCGCGGCATTGGTGGCGAACCTCGATCTGGTGATTTCCGTGGACACGTCCACCGCGCATCTGGCTGGCGCGCTCGACAAACCGGTCTGGATTCTGAACCGCTTCGACACCTGCTGGCGGTGGATGCTGGAGCGTACCGATACGCCGTGGTATCCGCGTGCCCGCCTGTTCAGACAGCCGGCGCTCGGCGATTGGGACAGTGTGATACAGGCCGCGCGTGATGCGCTGAACGCATGGGCAGCAGGCGCGGCGCATTCACGATAAAGACCCCGTTCGCACCCGCCACGATTCCCGCGCGCTGGCCGACGCGATTGCTCTGACGCGCGTAGACTGAACGTCCGTTTATCGACGGCTAAGCCATGGGGAGTCATCAATGGAATACAGACATCTGGGTGCGTCCGGTTTCAAGGTGCCGGTACTGAGTTTCGGCACGGGCACGTTCGGCGGCAAGGGCGAGTTCTTCCAGGCGTGGGGCGCGACCGACGTCGCCGAAGCGCGGCGTCTGCTCGACATCTGCTTCGATGCGGGCGTCACCATGTTCGACACCGCGGACATCTATTCGACCGGCGCGTCCGAGTCGGTGCTCGGCGAGGCGCTCAAGGGCAAGCGCGACAAGGCGATCATCTCGACCAAGGCGACCTTCCGTTTCGACGACGGCCCGAACAGCGTCGGCTCGTCGCGTTTCCATCTGATCCGGGCCGTCGACTCGGCGCTCAAGCGCCTGCAGACTGATTACATCGATCTGTTCCAGTTGCACGGCTTCGACGCCAGAACGCCGATCGCCGAAGTCATGTCCACATTCGACGATCTGGTGCGCGCGGGCAAGATCCGCTACACCGGCGTGTCGAATTTTTCCGGCTGGCATCTGATGAAATCACAGGACGTGGCGGATCGCTACGGCTATCCGCGCTATGTCGCGAATCAGACCTACTATTCGCTGGTCGGCCGCGATTACGAGTGGGAGCTGATGCCGCTCGGCATCGATCAGGGCGTGGGCGCGGTGGTGTGGAGTCCGCTCGGCTGGGGGCGCCTCACCGGCAAGATCAAGCGTGGCCAGCCGCTGCCCGATTCGAGCCGCCTGCATAAAACCGCCGGCATGGGACCGCCGGTGCCGGACGAATATCTGTTCCGCGTGCTCGATGCAATCGATGAGATCGCGGCGGAAACCGGCAAGACCGTGCCGCAGATCGCGCTGAACTGGCTGCTGCAGCGGCCGACGGTGTCGACCGTGCTGATCGGCGCGCGCAATGAGGAACAGTTGCGGCAGAACCTCGGCGCGGTGGGTTGGAATCTGACGCCCGAGCAGATGGCGAAGCTCGACGAGGCGAGCGCCGTGCGTCCCGCTTATCCGTACTGGCATCAGGAAGGATTCGTTGAGCGCAATCCGAAGGCGGTGTAAGCGGGCCTTCGCCCGAAGGCAGGCTGGCTGAACATGCCGAGTTCGAGCGGATGCAACTGGATGCCCTGCGCTTTCGCGAACTCGCGCATCGTCGCGTAGACGATATGTCCGGCTTCGGCGAGAGACTATGCGCCGAGTTTGCCGATACCCGTAGCGGCGCCCGTCACGAAGGTGATCTGCTTCTGCATTTTTTTCTCCGATCGATGAGAGCGGGGCGGCTCGCCGGAGCCCGCCCAGAGAAAAGACGGATCGAGCGCGTCAGGCAATGCCGCCGTTGGCGCGCAGAATCTGGCCGTTGACCCAGCCCGCGTCCGGGCCGGCGAGGAACGCCACCACCGACGCGATGTCGTCCGGCTGGCCGAGGCGTTGCAGCGGCGGCATCTTCGCGAAGGTCTGAATCTGTTCTTCGGTCTTGCCGTCGAGAAACAGCGACGTCGCGATCGGACCCGGCGCCACGGCATTGACGGTGATGCCGCGGCCGCGCAGCTCCTTGGCGAACACATGCGTGAATGCCTCGACGGCTGCCTTCGTCGCGTTGTAGATCGCATAGCCCGGCATGTTGAGCGCCAGCGTGGTGCTCGAAAAATTGACGATGCGGCCGCCGTCGTTCAGGCGCGCCGCAGCTTCGCGCAAGGTGTTGAAGGTGCCGCGCACGTTGATGTCGAAAGTCTGGTCGAAGAGCGCGTCGCTGGTGTCGGCGAGCGGCGCGGTCTTGAGCACGCCCGCGTTGTTGACCAGCACATCCACCTTGCCGAGCTGCTGTTCAGTGAGTTCGAACAGGCGGCGCACCTCGTCGGCGTTCGATACGTCGGCCTTCACCGCGATGGCTTTGGCGCCCGCCGCCGTGAGTTCGGCGACGAGCTGATCGGCTTCGGCCGAACTGGATGCGTAATTGACCGCAACGGCGAAACCGTCCTTGGCCAGACGTTGAGCAACCGCTGCGCCGATGCCGCGCGATGCGCCGGTGACGATTGCGACCCGAGCGTTGTTGAGCATGTTCACGATTCGCTTCCTTGAGTCCGATGAGTGGGTGAGATAAATCATGGACGTTTTCGTCGCCTGGATAATCAGGTTAAACTGGGCATCGCCATTCCATTTGCTTTAACAATAAGCGCGTCGGCCGCCCGACCGGCGCCACACGCAGGCAACGACAGGCACCCACCATGGACCGTTTCGAGGAAATGCGGGTTTTCATCCGGATCGCCGAGCGGCAAAGCTTCACGCGCGCCTCGGACGATCTGCAGATTCCGCGCGCCACCGTTACCAACCTGATGAAGCGCATGGAGCAGCGGCTCGGCGCGCGGCTGCTCGAACGCACCACGCGCACGGTGCGTCTTACGCACGACGGCGAGGCGTACTACCGCCGCTGCGTGCGTCTGATCGCCGACATGGAGGAGGCCGAGGGCTCATTTTCGAACCTCGCGCCGAAGGGTTTGTTGCGGGTGAATTTGCAGGGCACGCTGGCGCGGCATTTCGTGGTGCCCGCGCTGCCGGCGTTTCTCGCGCGCTTTCCGGGCATCGAACTGAGCATCGGCGAAGACGACCGGCTCGTCGATCTGGTGCGGGAAGGCGTGGACTGCGTGTTGCGCGCGGGCAATCTGCAGGATTCGTCGATGGTGGGGCGCCGCGTCGCGCAACTGGCGCAAGTGACGGTCGCGAGTCCGGCGTATCTCGCCGCGTTTGGCGAGCCGGCCGAGCCGTCGGCGCTGTCCACGCATCGGGCGGTCAACTACGTGTCGAGTGCGACCGGCAAGGCCGTGCCGCTCGAATTCAGCGTGGCGGGCCGCGAGGTGGCGATGGTCCTGCCGTCGACGGTATCGGTGAGCGGCACCGAGCTCTACACCGGCTCTGCGCTCGCCGGGCTCGGCATCGTGCAGGTGCCGCAATACCGGGTGGCGGCCGAACTGGCGGCGGGGCGGCTGAAAATCATCCTTGCGGACTTTCCGCCGCCGCCCATGCCGGTGTCCGTGCTGTATCCGCAGAACCGTCAGTTGTCGTCGCGGGTGAGGGTGTTCGCGCAGTGGCTGCGCGATATTTTCGAAGCGGCTGCGGCGACGTCGGGCGGCGCGCTGTGAAGGCGCTCGCTTAGGCGGCCGTGCGGCGCGGAGAAATCCTGAACCGGGCCGAGCGGCACGATGCCGGTCGGGTTGATGCCGCGATGGCTCTCGTAATAATGCTGTTTGATATGCGCGAAATCGACCGTCTGCGCAATTTCGGGCAACTGGTAGATGTCGCGCGTGTAGGCGGACAGATTCGGGTAATCGGCGATGCGGCGCAGATTGCACTTGAAGTGGCCGACATACACGGCGTCGAAGCGGATCAGTGTCGTGAACAGCCGGATATCGGCTTCGGTGAGCTGCGCGCCAGTCAGATAGCGCTGTGTCGCGAGTTGCGCTTCGAGCCAGTCGAGCGTTTCGAACAGCGGTGTAACGGCTTCTTCGTAGGCTTGCTGCGTGGTGGAAAAGCCGGCCTTGTAGACGCCATTGTTCAGCGTGTCGTAAACGCGCGCATTGATCGCGTCGATTTGCGGACGCAACGGCGCCGGATAAAAATCGCCGGGCTTCGCGCCGATGCCGTCGAACGCCGAATTCAGCATGCGAATGATTTCCGACGATTCGTTGCTGACGATCGTGGCCCGCTGCTTGTCCCACAGGATCGGCACCGTGACGCGGCCGCTGTAGTGAGGATCGGCGGCGGTATAGACCTGGTGGAGCAACTTTGCGTGATTGACGCTGTCGGGCACGACGCCGGGGCCGTCCGCGAAGGTCCAGCCGTTCTCCAGCATCAGCCAGTGCACGACCGAGACATCGATCATTGCTTCGAGGCCCTTGAGCGCCCGCACGATCAAGGTCCGATGCGCCCACGGGCAGGCGAGGCTCACGTACAGGTGGTAGCGTCCCGCTTGCGCTTCGAAGCCGCCGCTGCCGCTCGGACCCGGCGAGCCGTCGGCGGTGACCCAGTTGCGGAAGGCCGCGTCCTTGCGCACGAAACGGCCTCCGGTCGAGTGGGTGTCGTACCAGCGGTCCTGCCATTTCCCGTCCACTAAAAGTCCCATGTCGCTGCTCCTTGTGCGTGCGCGTCGGCGTGCTACGGCCGTGCGCAATGAATGTTCCAGACGCGGCACCGGCGGCGTTTGCAGTGACTCGTCGGCGGCTCGTGCGGCTCTTCCGAAAGCTTACGCGAACTGTGCTCGCCGCCGACGTTGCCGTCATATCACCATAGTGGACTGGCATCGGCGCTTTGCCGTACCATCGTTTCGTCGAACTCGTTCGAAGGAATGGAACATGTTGTCGGAAGACGAACTGGCTTTGCTCGACGCGATTCGCGAGACCGGCAGCCTGTCGCGCGCGGCGGCGCGCCTCGGCAAGGCGCCGTCCACGGTCTCGCACGCCGCCCGGCAACTGGAGACGCGCTTCGACGCGCTGCTGTTCGACCGGCGCCGCTACCGCTTGCAACTCACGCCCGCCGGCCAGCTTCTCGCGGATGAAGCCGCGCGTCTGATGCTCGACATGTCGCGCATGACGCAGCGCGTGAAGCAGATCGCGAGCGGCTGGGAAGACCGTCTCTGGATCGTCACGGACGAGATCATCGAATTCGAACTGCTGATGCCGGTGGTGCGCGCATTCGATGCGCTGAACTCCGGCGTCAAGCTGCGCTTTACGCACGAAGTCTTGAGCGGCACCTGGGAGGCGCTGCGCGACGGCCGCGCGGATCTGATCGTGGGCGCGACCAACGAGCCGCCGGCGATTCCCGGCCTGCGCTGGTTCGAACTCGGCGTGATGGAATGGGTGTTCGCGGTGTCGCCGCGCCATCCGTTAGCGGCCGTCGAGGGACCGCTCGGCCGCGAACGAATCCTCGAACATCGCGCGGTGGTGGTGGCGGATTCATCGCGTGCGACGGCGGGGCGTGCTTACGGTGTGATCGGCGGACAGGCGTCGCTCGCCGTGCCGTCGATGCGCGCAAAAATCCTGGCGCAGCGCGACGGCCTGGGCGTGGGCTGGTTACCGCGTCAGCGCGTCGCGTCGCTATTGAAGCAGGGCGAACTGATCGAAAAGGCCACGGCCGATCCGCGCGAGCCGAACGTGCTGTACGTTGCGTGGCGCGGCGATCATGAAGGGCGCGCGTTGCAGTGGTGGCTCGAACAGTTGCGCCAACCGCGGCTGGCGAAGCGCCTCGTGCGCGGTGTCGATATGACGATCGGCGCGTGACGCCCACGCCGTTGGTTCGCGCCTGAGCGGCGTTTTTGTGCAGCCTCAGCCGCGTCTCGTGGGATCATACGCGCCGTGCTGGGCGATTCTGCTTTCCGCACGGTACGCAACAAGAGGAGCAGGGCGATGATCGATGGACTGGTGGGCGGGCGGTTGTACGGCGAGGCGCAGATTCGCACGGGGCAGAACGGCAGGCGTTTCGTGACCTGCAAGGTGCGCGCGGCCACCAACGACGGCGACACGATTTTCGTCAACGTAATCGCCTTCGACGACGACGTGCAAACCGCGCTGCTCGCGTTGAGCGACGCGGACAGCGTCGCGCTGAGCGGCACCTTGACGCCGAAGGTCTGGACCGACAAGAACGGGCTCGTCAAACCGGCCGTGGACATGGTCGCCCACAAGCTGCTGACGGCTTACGAAGGCCGCCGCGAAGCGGACGAATGAGTGCGGCCCGGCGGCTTGCCGCCGGCGTCCCTGAGATGCTCGACGAAGCGGTCCGCCACAGGTTCCGCGTCGCCGCTCCTGCGCAACAGCAGCACTTGCGACATCAGCGTCTTGCTCATTAGCGGCAAGAAGCAGACGCGCGGATCCTGCATCTGACGCAACGTGTACGGCACCAGCGCCACGCCCATGCCGAAGCCGACCATCGACGGTCAGCCATAAGCGCGCCTCGTAGCGAATCAACGGACTGAAGCCCGCTCCTGCGCACTGCGCGATGATCAGATCGTGAACACAAGGTAATTCGTCGGTCGTGGTTAACCCCACGTCATAGTCGGCCCACATAATGTCATCCTCAACCGCGCAGAAGCCGCCTACCATCAAGGCGGGCGGCAAAAAAAAACGTCGGGGGAAGTCATCATGAATCGCTATCGTGCGCTGGGCGTAGTGACGGGCGCGGCGCAGCTCGCCAGCGCCGATGTTCTGTGCCGCTTGACCGCTGCCTGGGACCGGCCAGGCGCGGCGCGGCCCTACGATCTGATTCTCGAGCAGCGGTCCTGGCAAGGGCCGGCCTCGCAGAGCGAGGCGAACGCGCAGTTCAAGATTCACGTGTTCGACACCATGCGCGCGTTTGAAAAGCGCGGCGTCGAGGCAATCGTGCTGCCGTGTTTCCTGAGCCATACCTTCATCGAAGAACTCTCGGCGAACGTCGCCGTGCCGGTCGCCAACATCATGACGGCGCTGTCGGCGCACGTGCGCCAAGCGTTTCCGTCGGTGCGGCGGATCGGCGTGCTGACTTCGGACGCCATCCGCAATAACGGTCTTTTCGAGCGTTATTTCGACGCCACGCGGTTCGACGTGCTGCATCCGCGCGACGAAGCGGGCGTCGATTGCGTGACGAGCGCCGTCTATAGCGATGAAGGCATCCGCAACGGCCGTCTCCATGGACGCCCGGTCGAGTTGCTGCGCGCGGCGTGCGCGGACCTCATCGCACAGGGCGCGGAAATCATTCTGCCGGGCCTTGCTGAAATCGCGCTGGTCGCGCGCTCGCTCGGCCGGGTCGACGTGTCGCTCGTCGACACCAATCTGGTCTACGCGCGCTACGTCGCGGCAGCTCACTTTTCGCAGCACGAGCGGCGCTTCAAGGTGGGCGTGCTGGGCGGCGTCGGGCCTGCGGCGACGGTCGACTTTCTGGGCAAGCTGGTGCGCAATACGCCCGCCGCGTGCGATCAGGACCACATCAAGATCATGGTCGAGCAGAATCCGCAGATTCCGGATCGCACCGCCGCGCTGCTCGGTAACGGCGACGATCCGACGCTCGCACTGTATGCCGCCTGCAAGACGCTCGAGGAGGGCGGCGCGGATCTCATCGCGATTCCGTGCAATACGGCGCATGCGTTCGTCGAGCGGATCCAGCCGTCGCTCAGCATTCCGATCGTCAATATGCTGACCTGTACCGTGGATTATCTGCACGAAAACTTTCCGGGGCTGCGTGAAATCGGCGTGCTCGCCACTTCAGGGACACTAGCGAGCGGCGTCTATGAAAGGTCGCTTGAAGCGCGGGGGCTCGTGCAGGTTGCGCCCGGCGAGGCGGCGCAGGCGCGGCTGATGAATGCCGTCTATGGGCCGAAAGGCGCGAAGGCGGGCTTCACGTCGGGCGAGTGTTGCGACGATCTCGCCGCTGCCGTCGACGATCTGGTTGCGCAAGGCGTGCAGGTGATCGTGCTGGGCTGTACCGAGTTGCCGCTGTTGCTGCGCGATGCGACGCTGGCGCGCGCGGGTGGCCTGGTCGTCAGGCTGGTCGATCCGACCGAGGTGCTCGCCAGACGGTGCGTGGCGTATGCGCTGGGGGAAAGCGGTGCGCTGGATGCGACGCCGGCAGCTACGATGCTGTCAGTGGGCCGATCAGCGCGGAAAGCGTTTGCCGTCAACCGCGACGCGCCCGTCGCGACCTCTCGCAGGCTCGCAAAAGCCTAGCGCGACAGCGGCTCTCACTCCCGCCGCTTCGAGCGGCTCTAAATCCTTCTCGTTCCGATCGGCACAACGCTTGCTGCCGTGCTCAGCGGCGCGCGTTTTTCGCCGCCGGCCACCGCCTGACGCGCCTCCCAGGCACCGCCCTGCCGCGTCGTGGAAAACTGTATAAATATACAGTATAGTATCCCGTTGCGAGCAGGGCTTCGGCGTGCATCTCCGCCGGCCAGCCGCACCGAACTTGCGCGGTCGCGAGGCGTCCGTGAGAGGTGGTCCACTCATTCAGACGGTCGGAAAAATTGGCATCTAACGGCAAACACGGCACAAACGGCACTATCAGGATTCGCGGCGCACGCCAGCACAACCTCAAAAACGTCGACCTCGACGTACGAACCGGCGAAATGACGGTCGTCACCGGCCCGTCCGGTTCCGGCAAGTCGAGCCTCGTGTTCGACACGCTGTATGCGGAAGGGCAGCGGCGCTACGTCGAAACATTCAGCGCTTACGCCCGGCAGTTTCTCGACCGTATGGACCGGCCGCAAGTCGACCGTGTCGACGGCGTGCCGCCGGCCATCGCGATCGACCAGACCAATCCGGTGCGCAGTTCGCGTTCCACCGTCGGCACCATGACGGAGCTCAACGATCACCTGAAGCTGCTCTACGCGCGCGCCGCCGAACTGTTCGACCGCAAGACGGCTCATCAGGTGCGTCACGACACACCGGAAACGATCTACGCGGAGTTGCTCGAACGCACGGCGGAGAACGAACCGAGACTGGTGGTCACGTTCCCGGTCGAGTTGCCGGAATCCGCGTCGGAGCAGGAAGTCGAGCAATGGCTCTCGGCCAGCGGCTATACGCGCGTCCAGGCGCAGCGCGAAGTCGATTCGCCTACCGGCAAGCGCAAGCTGCTCGACGTGGTGGCCGACCGCTTCCGGCTTCGTTCGGTGGACAAGCAGCGGGTGGTGGAGGCAATCGAGGCCTCGCTCAAGCGCGGCGGCGGGCGCGTCAATATTTATGTGCTGCCGGCCTCGTCGGAAGGGCCGGAAAGTCAGGAAGCCGAACCGAAAATCTGGCGTTTCTCCACCGGCTTGCACAGTCCGGAAAGCGATCTGCGCTACGCCGACCCGCAGCCCGCGCTGTTCTCGTTCAACTCGGCGTACGGCGCGTGTGAAGTCTGCCGCGGCTTCGGGCGCGTGATCGGCGTCGACCTCGGGCTGGTGATTCCGGACGCGCGCAAGACGCTGCGCGACGGCGCGATCAAGCCCATGCAAACGCCCGCGTGGAAGGAGTGCCAGGACGATCTGATGCGCTACGCGGCGAAAGCCGATATCCGTCGCGGCACGCCGTGGGGCGAGTTGACGGACGCCGAGCGCGACTGGGTCATCAACGGCTCGCCGGACTGGAACGGCAAGTGGCAAAGCCACTGGTACGGCGTCAAACGCTTTTTCGAGTATCTCGAATCGAAAGCGTACAAGATGCATATTCGCGTGCTGCTGTCCAAGTACCGCAGCTATACGCCGTGCGAAACCTGCGGCGGCGCGCGCCTGAAAACGGAATCGCTGTTGTGGCGCCTCGGCAGCAAGGCGAACGCGGACGAGGTGCTGCCGCCCGGCAAGCGTTTCCTGCCGCGCGGCGTCGACTGGACGCGCGGGCAACTCGAAGCGTTGCCCGGTCTGACCGTGCACGATCTGATGCTGATGCCGATCGAGCGCATCCGGCGCTTCTTCGACGAAATCAGCTTGCCGAGCGCCTTGCTCGACGACGCACTCAAACTGCTGCTCGCCGAAGTGCGCACGCGCCTGAAATATCTGTGCGACGTGGGCCTCGGTTATCTGACGCTCGACCGGCAAAGCCGCACCTTGTCGGGCGGCGAGGTGCAGCGGATCAACCTGACCACGGCGCTCGGCACCTCGCTCACCAAGACGCTCTTCGTGCTCGACGAACCGAGTATCGGCTTGCATCCGCGCGATCTGAACCGCATCGTCGAAGCCATGCACCGGTTGCGCGATGCGGGCAATACGCTGGTGGTGGTCGAGCACGATCCCTCCGTAATGCTCGCGGCGGATCGTTTGATCGACATGGGTCCGGGGCCGGGCGAGCGCGGCGGCTCGATCATTTACGACGGCGTGCCCGAGGCGATCCGTTCGTCAGGCACGCTCACCGGCGAGTACCTCGGCGGCCGTCGGCATGTGGCCGACGCGGCGCACTGGTCGCAGCGGCCGGTGGATGCCACCACGCCGCGCATCGTGCTCGAAGGCGCGACCGAACACAATCTGCGCGATGTCACGGTGGAGATTCCATTGGAGCGGCTCGTCTGCGTGACGGGCGTGTCGGGTTCCGGTAAATCCACGCTGCTGCAAGACGTGCTGTATCCGGCCATGGCGCGGCACTTCGGACTCGCCACGGAATCGCCCGGCGCGTTCAGAAGCCTGAGCGGCGCCGATCAGGTCACCGACGTCGTGTTCGTCGACCAGTCGCCGATCGGCAAGACGGCGCGCTCGAATCCGGCGAGTTACGTCGGCGCGTTCGACGAAATCCGCAAACTGTTCGCCAAGGCGCCGCTCGCACAGCAGCGCGGCTACGGCCCTGGCATGTTCAGTTTCAATTCGGGCGAAGGCCGTTGCCCCACCTGCGGCGGCTCAGGTTTCGAACATATCGAAATGCAGTTTTTGAGCGACGTGTACCTGCGCTGCCCCGATTGCGACGGGCGGCGTTACCGCGCTGAACTGCTCGAAGTGAAGATCGAACGTGGCGAACCGGCGCGCGCGCTGAGTATTGCTGACGTGCTGGAATTGACGGTGAGCGAAGCCACCACGTACTTCGCTAAAGATGCCGAAGTATTGCGCGTACTGCAGCCGATCGTCGATGTGGGCCTCGAATATGTGAAGCTCGGCCAACCGGTGCCCACGCTGTCGGGCGGCGAAGCGCAGCGGCTCAAGCTCGCCGGTTTTCTCGCGGAATCGGCGCAGGCGCGGACCGCGCGCAGTGCGAAGCAAGCGGTGGCGAAGCGTCTGTTCATGTTCGACGAACCGACCACGGGCCTCCATTTCGACGACATTGCCAAGCTGATGCAGGCGTTCGGCAAGCTGCTCGCAAGCGGCCATTCGCTGATCGTGATCGAACACAATCTCGACGTGATCCGCGCGGCCGACTGGCTGATCGACCTCGGTCCCGAAGGCGGCGACGGCGGCGGGCGCGTGCTGTGCGCCGGCACGCCGGAAGACGTCAAAACATGTCCGGAGTCGCATACCGGCGAAGCGCTGCTGCAATACGACCGCGCCATGGGCGCGGCGGCCGAACCGGCGTCGCAAGGCATTCCGCTGCAAAAAGCGCTGAGCGCCGCGCGCGCACGCCGGGCGATCGAAGGCGAGGACGTGGTGCGCATCGTCAACGCGCGCGAGCACAATCTGAAATCGCTGGACGTGGACATTCCGCACGGCAAATTCAACGTGATTACCGGCGTGTCCGGCTCGGGCAAGTCCACGCTCGCCTTCGACATTCTGTTCCACGAAGGGCAGCGCCGTTACCTCGAATCGCTGAACGCCTACGCGCGTTCCATCGTGCAGCCGGCGGGACGTCCCGAGGTCGACGCCGTGTACGGCATTCCGCCGACCGTCGCGATCGAACAGCGGCTCTCGCGCGGCGGCCGCAAGAGTACCGTGGCGACCACGTCCGAGGTGTGGCACTTCCTGCGTCTGCTGTATGTGAAGCTCGGTCTGCAGCATTGCATTCACGACGGCACGCCGGTCACGTCGCAGAGCGTCGAATCGATCGCGGCGCAGTTGCTGCGCGATCACAAGGGGCAGCATGTCGGTTTCCTTGCGCCGTTGGTCGTGAATCGCAAGGGCGTCTACACGGATCTGGCGAAGTGGGCGAAAGCGCGCGGCAATACTCATCTGCGTGTGGACGGCGAATTCGTGCCGGTGGACCCGTGGCCGAAGCTCGACCGTTTCCGCGAGCATACGATCGAGTTGCCGGTGGCCGACCTCGTCGTGTCGCCGGACAACGAAACCGAACTGCGTCGGGCGCTCGACCAGACGTTGGAAGTCGGCAAGGGCGTGATGCATCTGCTGGCGCCGTTGGACGGTTTGCACGACGCGATCAGCGGTGGCCGCGCCACGGCGAAACTCGGCGCGGTGAAGGTGTTGTCCACCAAGCGCGCGTGTCCGACGTGCGGCACGAGTTATCCGGAACTCGATCCGCGCATGTTCTCGTACAACAGCAAGCATGGCTGGTGTACGACCTGCGTCGGCACGGGCCTGGCCCTCACGCGCGAACAACGCGCGGTGTACGACGATACGATCGTCGTCGACGACAATCGTGGCCGCGAACAAAGCCTGCCGTCGGAAGAGCAGGAGCCCGAAGGGCTTGTCGACGAACCGTGTCCGGATTGCGCCGGTACGCGTTTGAATCCCACCGCGCGTGCGGTCACGTTCGGCGCGCAGGCGATTGTCGATGTCGCGCAATGGACCGTGTCCGACACGCGCGCCTGGATCGACACGCTGGAGATGACCGGTCGCGATGCGGAAATCGCACGTGACGTGGTGAGCGAAATCGGCAGCCGTCTGCAGTTTCTCGAAGAAGTGGGCCTCGGCTATCTGAGTCTCGATCGTGCGGCGCCGAGCCTGTCGGGTGGCGAAGCGCAGCGCATCCGGCTTGCCGCGCAACTCGGCAGCAACCTGCAAGGCGTCTGCTATGTGCTTGACGAACCGACCATCGGTCTGCATCCGCGTGACAACCAGATTCTGCTGAACGCGTTGCGCAAGCTCGGTGACAAGGGCAATACGCTGGTGGTCGTCGAGCACGACGAGGACACGATCCGCCGTGCCGATCACATTATCGACATCGGGCCGGGCGCCGGCAAACGCGGCGGCACGCTGGTCGCGCAGGGCAGTGTGGCGGATCTGTCGGCGCAGCCCGATTCGCTGACCGGACAGTTTCTTGCACAGCCCATCGTGCACCCGCTGCAGCCGCGTCGCGAAGTGGTCGCGCCGGGCAAGCGCACGGCCGCGGTGCCGGAGAACTGGCTGACCGTGCATGGTGGCAAGCTGCATAACCTGCGCAACGTTACGGTCGGCATTCCGCTCTCGCGGCTAGTGGCGGTCACGGGCGTCAGCGGTTCCGGCAAGTCGACGCTTGCAGGCGACGTGCTGATGACCAATCTGCTGGACGCCGTCGGACGTTCGGTGTTGTCATCGCCGGCCACGCGGCGCGCGCGTGCGGCGGCCGAGGAAAAGCCCGCGGCGAACCGGCGCTCCAGCGTGCTGGCGCGCACGGCGCCGCGCGCGCCCTTGAACGTGACGCATGCGTGGCAGGGCTGCGATTCGATCACCGGCTGGGAAACCATCGACCGTGTGCTCGAGGTCGATCAAACACCGATCGGCAAGACGCCGCGTTCGTGTCCGGCCACCTACATCGGCGTGTGGGATGCGATCCGCAAGCTGTTCGCCGGCACGCTCGAGGCGCGTGCGCGTGGCTACACGGCCTCGCGTTTCTCGTTCAATACCGGCGAAGGCCGTTGCCCGGCTTGCGAGGGGCAGGGCGTGCGCACCATCGGCATGAGCTTCCTGCCCGACGTGAAAGTGCCTTGCGATGTGTGTCACGGGCAGCGCTTCAATCCGGAGACGCTCGCGGTCACGTGGCGCGGCAAGAATATCGGCGACGTACTGACCATGGAGATCGACGAAGCCGTCGAATTCTTTGCGCCCATCACGAACATTGCTCATCCATTGCAATTGATGAAAGACGTCGGGCTCGGCTATCTCACGCTGGGCCAACCGTCACCCACGTTGTCCGGCGGCGAGGCGCAACGGATCAAGCTCGTCACCGAATTGAGCAAGGTGCGCGACGACATCACGCGGCGCGGGCAGAAGCCGCCGCATACCTTGTATGTGCTGGACGAACCGACCGTGGGCCTGCATATGGCCGACGTCGCCAAGCTGATTCGCGTGCTGCATCGTCTCGCGGACGGCGGCCATAGCGTTGTCGTTATCGAGCACGATCTGGATGTGATCGCCGAGGCGGACTGGATCATCGACCTCGGTCCGGAAGGCGGCGTAGGCGGCGGCTCGATCGTCGCTGCTACGGATCCCGAAGGCTTGTCGCGCATTGCGGCGAGTCACACGGGCGCCGCGTTGCGGCCGGTTCTCGCGCGATCGCGCGACAACAACACTGTCACGGCGGGAGAGGGCACGAACGGCTAATGCAGCGGAGCGGCGCGATTGAGGGCGCGCCGCTTCTGCCTGCTCGTTTATTTGTTTGTCGAACCCGCGGGAGTTTGCCGACGCGTGATTCATGTCACTCCGGCGAGGCCATTCGGTCCGCGCGGAATTGCTCTGCTTGTGACGTTCACGCCGCACCGACATCGCTTGTCCCCGCCATCCTTCGCTTTGTCGGCGTAATGTAATTTATTGGAATTGTTTTGTAATTCAATTCAGCGTGCAATTGGGATGCGTATAAAGAGTGTCGTAAATACCGCTAAAAATATTTTTAAAGGCTTCTTTCCTTCTGCTATCGTCTCGCCGTCGGCGGCGGTCATACCCCCCGCGCCCGATTACCACGACAACGTCATGCCCGCCATCCACGCAAGTCACGCTGCGAGGGCGTCTGAACGCCTGCCCAGTGGGACCTCAGCATTCCGGTTTAGGCGTTCGTCCGGTAGTTTTTCGTGCATCGATGCACGCCGGAAGTGCAGTAAATTCCCAATTGTCGGGCAGAAACATCCGAATGCTTATCTGCTCCACCAACGCTTATTCTTTTAAAGCGGCGCGAATTTGGCATGAGTTAGAGTTACCGCTCTAAACTAAGTATGTCGCCATCAAAAAAAGTTTGACCGTACATTTTTTGTCCTGCTATTGTTGCCTCCCATGAAACGCGTGTGACGTTTGCGCAAAAAGTTCCAGGCGCGACGAGTTATAGAGATCAGGTTCTCTCCAGCGTTCATGCAAGGCAGAAGCGAACGGCTCAAATTTAATCTATTAGTAGTTCTACTTAGATCGGTTATTCGGCTCGCATGACGCACGGCCACCGTCTTCCAGAGAGGCGTCCGTGTCGTCGGATCGGAGCCGGGCAGTGTCACGTCCGTTTTGGACTCCGAATCAAAGACCACTGGTTGCCAGATGGTTGAAGTGAATGCTGTTTGCGGCAGGTAAGCGCACTGCAGTTACAGAAATGGACGGTTCACGCCGGAGGAGTAAAGGTGGGTACGAAAGTCGAAGGGCATTTTCCGGCAGCAGCGGCCCGTATGGAGAGGCCAGGGCGCCCGCGCGAGTTTGGGCGCAAGCAGCAAAACCCAGTACGCCGCTTTGGCGGCATCGCAGTTGTTCTGCTTCTGCACATCGTGCTGATTTATGCGCTGATCAACGGCCTCGCCACCAAGGTCGTGCAGGTCATTCAGCATCCAATCGAAACGAAAATCATCGAACCGGTGAAGCCGCCGCCTCCGCCGCCATTGCCCACGGTGCAGTTGCCGCCGCCGAAGTTCGCGCCGCCGCCGCCGCCATTCGTGCCGCCGCCGGAAGTGCAGGTGCAGACGCCGCCGCAGCAGCCGACTATTACGCATCAGGCCGCACCGGTCGTCTCGGCGCCCGCGGTGGCGCCACCCGCACCGCCGGCGCCGCCCGCGCCGACGAAGCCTGTGAGCACCGAGGTCGGAGTGGTGTGTCCGAACTCGGATCAGATCCGTTCGTCGATCCGCTACCCGAAGGAAGCGCAGGAAAACAACGTGACGGGTGATGTTGTTGTTGAATTCGTCGTCGACCCGCAGGGCCATATTACGAATGAACGCGTTGCCAAATCCTCGGACGACTCCTCACTGGATCGTGCCGCATTCAACGCAGTCAAGCAGTTCACGTGCGTTTCCCAAGGCCAGGCTGTCCGTGTGCAAGTTCCGTTCTCGTTTAACCTGAACTGAATTCACAGGCTGTTCGGTACCGGTAGCGATTTATCAGTCTTAGTTTAGAAGTTGTACTAATGAACTTGGAGCAGGCATGAAGAAGCGTACTCTCGCCGCACTGGCGGCAAGCATGTTGATCGCCGTGACCACGGTGGATTTCGTTGCACCGCAGATGGCCCACGCGCAGGCCAGCGACGCCGCGGCGTCGGCTGCCGCGGCACCGGCCACCGCCGCGCCGCAAACCGCTAGCGCGGCCGCCGACGAAGCAGTGCCGCCGCCGGCACCCGCTACGTCTGAAACGGTCAGCAACCCTTATGGGCTCAGCGCCCTCTGGAATAACGGCGACTTCGTCGCCCGCTTCGTGCTGATTCTGCTGGTGCTCATGTCGATGGGCAGTTGGTACATCATGATCACCAAGTTCGTCGAACAGTTCCGCGCGAACCGCCGCGCGAAGAGCGCGGACGAACAGTTGTGGACCGCGCCGTCACTGGTGGAAGGCGCAAAGCTGCTCGACGAAACATCGCCGTTCCGCTTCATCGCCGAAACGGCTATCGAAGCGGGCGAGCATCACGAAGAAGCACTGCTTGAGGCCGTGGACCGCAACACGTGGATCGATACCTCGGTCGAGCGTGCGATCACCAATGTGTCGAACCGGCTGCAAGACGGTTTGGCGTTTCTCGGCACGGTGGGTTCGACGGCGCCGTTCGTCGGCCTGTTCGGTACGGTGTGGGGGATCTATCACGCACTGACGGCCATCGGCATTGCCGGCCAGGCGTCGATCGACAAGGTTGCGGGTCCGGTGGGCGAGGCGCTGATCATGACGGCGATCGGTCTTGCGGTGGCAGTGCCCGCGGTGCTCGGCTACAACTTCCTGGTTCGTCGCAACAAGTCGGTGATGGAGCGTGTCCGTGCATTCGGCGCACAACTGCATACCGTGTTGCTGGCCGGCAGCCGTCGCCCGGCGCGTGCTACGGCTCGCGAAGCGTCGCTGGTTCAATAAGCGGAGTCCGTCATGGCAATGAGCGTTGGGCAAGACGACAACGACGAGGTCATCTCCAGTATCAACACCACGCCGCTCGTCGACGTGATGCTGGTTCTGCTGATCATCTTTCTGATCACGATTCCGGTCGTGACGCATACGGTGCCGGTGCAATTGCCGAAGGAGACGATTCAGCCGCTGCAGACCACGCCGAAGAGTATCGTCATCGCGGTGAATCGTGACGGCGACTTCTTCTGGAACGAAAAGCAGGTCGATGCCCCGACGCTGCTGGCGCGTTTGAAGACCGTGTCGGTCATGACACCGCAACCGGAAGTGCACGTTCGCGGCGACCAGAGCGCGCGTTATGAGTTCATCGGCCGGGTCATCACCGAGTGCGAGCGCGCCGGTATCGCCAAGGTTTCATTTATCACTGAGCCGCCCGCGCGCGGCGGCTGATTTTGCGCCCGAAAGGAGCCAAAAATGGGAATGAACGTATCGTCGGGCGGCGGCAGCGAACCGGATGTGATGGTCGACATCAACACCACGCCGCTAATCGACGTGATGCTGGTGTTGCTGATCATGCTGATCATCACGATCCCGATTCAGACGCACGCCATCAAGATGAACCTGCCGGTCGGCAATCCACCGCCGCCGATCACGCAGCCTGAAGTGGTGCAGATCGATATCGACTTCGACGGCACCACGACCTGGAACGGCCAGCCGGTGCCGAACCGCGCGGCGCTCGAATCCAGGCTCGCGCAAGTGGCCGCCGAACCGGTTCAAGCCGAGATCCATCTGCGGCCGAACAAGCTGGTGCCGTACAAAGATGTCGCGGAGGTCATGGCGTCCGCGCAACGGCTGGGCGCGACCAAGATCGGCCTGATCGGCAATGAGCAGTACATGCAATAGGGAAGGGCAATGCAAACGATTCACCACCGCTTCAAGCGGGCCGTCATCGCGGCCGCTCTCGTGCTGCCGCTCGCCGCTCATGCCGCCGACACCTTGCGGCCGGACGTGGCGAAGCCGCTGAATGCCGCGCAGGATCTGTATCGCGCGCACAAGTACAAGGACGCGCTGACAAAGATCGATCAGGCGGCGGCCGTGCCCGGCAAGACGCCGTACGAAAGCACCATGATCGAGCAGATGCGTGGCGCGGCCGCGGCGGCGGCGGGTGAAACCGGCGTGGCTGCTCAGGCTTACGAAACGTTGCTGAGTTCCGGCAAGCTGAGCGGCGCGGACGAACAGCGCACGTCGGCGGCATTGGCGGGCATCTACTTCCAGCAGAAGAACTATGCGCAGGCGGCGAAAGTCGCGCAGCGCTATCTGAAGACCGGCGGCAGCGATCCGGACATGCGCACGCTGCTGGTTCAGTCCTACTACCTGTCGAACGATTGCGCGAGCGTGGTGAGCCTGCTCAAGCCCGGTATCGATGCACAGGTGCATGCGGGTCACGCGCCCGACGAATCGCAACTGCAATTGCTCGGCACGTGTGCGCAACGCGTGAAGGACGATGCCACATACCGCAGCACGCTCGAGAAGCTGGTTGCCTATCATCCGAAGCAGTCTTACTGGGACGATCTGTTCTCGGCGATTCGCAATAAGCCGGGCTATTCGTCGAAGCTCGATATCGACACGTATCGCCTGCGCCGCGCTACCGGATCGCTCTCGACCGCCGACGACTATATGGAAATGACCCAGCTTGCGATCGTGGCGGGCACCACCGCGGAAGGCAAGCAGATCATCGATCAGGGCTTTGCGTCGGGTGTTTTGGGACGTGACGCGCAAGCGGAGCGCGAAAAACGTCTGCAGGCACTCGCGGCCAAACGCGCGCAAGCGCCCGCCGATCCGGCAAATCCCGTTGCCCCCGTCGACATGGGTTTCAACCAGGTTTTCGCGGGGCAGGCGAAGCAGGGTCTGGCGGCGATGGATGCCGCGATCGCCAAGGGTGGACTCGACCATCCGGACCAGGCGCAGCTGCATCTCGGCGAGGCGTACTACATCGCGGGCGACAAGGCTCGCGCGGTGCAAACCTTCCGTGCGGTGAAAGGCACCGATGGTTCAGCCGACCTCGCGCGTTTGTGGGTTCTGGTGGCGTCGAAATAAGCGCACTCCACTTCCGTCAGGTTCTCTCAGATGAGGCGCATCCCCTCACGGCGGACGCGAGGGAGTGTGCGCGTTCCAATTAACGTGGGCTCGTCTTCGATGTCGATGTGTGGTTGCAGCCGCAACTATCAAAAGGATGGTTGGGAGCGGGCAAAGTCTTCTGGATAACAAATTGATGCGGTTATCCATGGCGGACCGTCAGCAGGGCTATCAGGGACGTTTTAGGGAGAACGTCGCGCTCTACGAAACATAATTTGCATATATCAAACTATTTTTGACTACGGGATTCTGTCTTGCTATGGTCTTGCCACTCAATAACAAGGCACATGTTGCAATCTCTATAGGAAGCAAAATCCGCGCGCTGCGCCAACGGCTCAGTCGCACACTGGATGAAGTGGCAACGACCGCGGGTATTTCCAAGCCCTTTTTATCGCAGGTGGAACGGGGTCATGCAACACCTTCGATTACCTCGCTAGTCGGTATTGCGCGAGCTTTGGGTGTCACGGTGCAGTACTTCGTCGACACACCGACAGAAGACAAGTCGGTGCGTAGAGGAAGCGAGCTGAAGTACTTCGGATTTGACGGAACCGCCAATCTGTTTGGAAGGCTGACGAACCTGTCGGTCGGCGGCAAGCTGGAAGTGATCCTCGTCAGGATGCCGGTGGGACAGAACCCGTCGGAAGTCACAACGCATGCCGGTGAAGAATTCTTGTATGTGATGAGCGGTCAGATCTCGCTCACGCTGGAAGGCACGACGTTCGTATTGCAGGCAGGCGACACCGCGCATTACGAGTCTACCGTGCCGCACTCCTGGTCCAATACCGCGCGTGAAGAAGCGGTGGTCGTGTGGGTCGGGACGCCGAGATTGTTTTAGTGCCGCAGGCCGTGCTTTAGAAAAAAAGCAGTCACTCGATATTTGTAAGCATTACTTAAGTGTGTGCCCGCGATTTGGGAAGCCGGACCGACGCATGGCGGAACCCACTCGCGCGGCAGTAGATATGTAATCGATTGGAAAGCGCTGCGCATTCCGATTGCAATAAATTAGTAGTCCGACGCTGACTTATTTGAAGTTGCTTTAACGGAACGCGGCGCAAGATCGCCGTATATCGAGTAGAGCGGTTCACGAGACCACTCTTCACATACTGCTGTGGCCTTACTGACGAGCGAGAAGGGGAAAAATGAAACAAAGGGCATTGGCGCTGGCCATTAGAAGAATAGTCTGGGCTGAACTGGCGTTGTCGGCCGCAATCGCCGTACCGGCGTTTGCGCAAAGCCAGCCGGCGACCACCGGCACCGCGGCAGGCGCGACGACGACGGAAAGCACCCCGGCAACGGGCACGGCCGCCACACCGTCTGCGGACAACACCACCGCGACGCCGACGGGCAAAGGGGTCCAGCAACTCAAGAAATTCGAGGTGACCGGGTCGCTGATCCGCACGGCGGACAAGGTCGGCAACACGGAAGTTCAGACCATCACGACCAAGGAAATCCAGCAAAGCGGTTATACGACCGTGGCCGACTTCCTGCGCGGCACGTCCGCGAATTCGGGGAGCAGCTGGGGTCAAACGACAATGAATAGCTCCGCGCAAGGCGGCGGCGGTATTGCATTGCGCGGTCTGAGCGAGAAGTACACCCTGGTGCTAGTGGACGGGCAACGGGTAGCGAATTACGGCAAGGCGGTGAACTTCACCGACACGTTCTTCGACGTGAATTCGATCCCGCTCAACATGATCGACCACATCGACATCGTGAAGACCGGTGCGGTCTCGGTGTATGGTTCGGATGCCATTGCGGGCGTGGTCAACATCATCACCAAGAAAGACTTCCAGGGCTTGCAGATCGATGGCCAGCTCGGCAAGGCGCAGCATCCGGGCGACGCGCAGGGCAACTTCAGCGTGCTCGGCGGTATCGGTGACCTGAATGGCGACCGCTTCAACGTGACAGCCGCCGCGAGCTACTACCGCGACACCGGCTCGTCGCTCGGCGATCGCGACATGACCGCGGGTCAAGACTTCAGCCAGTTCCCGGGTGGTCTCGCGGGCCCGCTCGGTCCGAACCAGCAGTCGTACTGGACCACGGCCGACGGCACCAACATGGCGCTCAATCCCTGTCCTCCGGGCAGCGTGTCGGCGAACGGCGCATCTACGTGTAAATCGAATCCGGCCAGCACCACCTCGCTGGTGCCTGCGATCACGCGCCTGAACGCGAAAGTGCGCGGCACGTTCAAGATCAATGACGACATGCAGGCTTACGCCGATTTGTGGGTGAGCCGCAACGAAACCGTGCAGAACGAAGGTCCGGCCGTGCTGAGCAGCCAGACCAACGCGTTCAACCCGGCCACCGGTTCTGCGTTGCCGATCTCGCGCACGGTCTCGGGTACCAATCCGTACAACCCGTTCGGCGTGCCCACGCTGATCAACTATACGTTCCCGAATACCGTCTCGGCGGATACGGTGTCGACGTTCTGGCGCGCATCGACCGGCGTGAAGGGCTCGTTCACCACCCCGAAATTCGGCGATTGGGATTGGTCCGCGGATTACGGCCATTCGCAGAGCACGGTCGACACGACCTACGGCAACGTGCTGAATGTTGCGGGCCTCGAGAACATTCTGCAGAACGGCGTATTCAACTTTTCGAACCCGTCGGCTACGCCGAACGGTTTGAACGGCGTCTTCCAGAACGACTATGAGCAGGCGATCTCGAAGCTCGACAGCGTCACGGCGAAGACCTCGACAACCAACCTGTTCACTCTGCCGGGCGGTCCGGTCGGTGTCGGTTTCGGTACGGAATTCCGTCACGAAAGCAACATCATCAATTCGCGTACGTATAGCGCGCTCGGCATTACGGCGCCGGCCAACGTGCAAACGGTCGACGGTGAGCGCAATGTGGCCGCCGTCTACTATCAGGTGGATATTCCGATCATCCACAACCTGACGTTCACGCAGGCGGGCCGTTACGACCACTACAGCGATTTCGGCGGTGCGTTCTCGCCGAGCTTCGCGTTGCGCTTCCAGCCGGTCCGGGCTCTCACGGCTTTCGCATCGTATAGCCGCGGCTTCCGCGCGCCGACGCTGGTCGAAAACTCGCAGGCAACCTATCTGGCTCACCAGAACCTGGTGGACCCGAACGACCCGAGCGGCACGCCGACCAAGCACTTCACGACGGAACAGGTCAACGGCAATCCGGCGCTGCAGCCTGAGCGTACCAAGAACTACAACATCGGCTTCCAGCTTTCGCCGGACTCGTCGACGGATATCGGTGCGGCGTTCTACAAGATCCATATTGACGGTGTGATCGGCACGGACGATCCGAACGCTGTGATGAATGCGAACAACCCGTCGAACGTGATCCGCAATCCGGACGGCACGGTAGCGTACATCAAGGAACAGTTCGTCAACCTCGGTTCGCTTGACACCGACGGCTTCGACATGAACTTCCGCAAGTCGGTGGGCACGAAGTACGGCACGTTCACGCTGGCAGGCGACTGGGCCTATGTGTGGCACTTCAAGCTGAACAGCCCGGGCGCGCCGACGCAGGACTTCGCCGGCAACAACCTCGCGCTGTTGCAACCGTTCGGTGCGTCCAATCCGCGCTGGAAGGGTAATACCAGCCTCTCCTGGGATTACCGCAAGCTGACCACCACGCTGACGTGGCAGTACACCGGCCCGTACACCAACGCGGTGGCGTCGGAGTTCGGCGACGGCGGCACGCTGTCGGTGGCGTCGTATAGCCAGTTCAACCTGATGGCCACGTATCGCGGCTTCAAGAACTGGACGATCTACGGCGGCATCAACAACATCTTCGATCGCAAGCCGCCGTTCGACGTCGAGTGGCAGGCCACCCCGGATATCACGGGCTACGACCAGTCGCTTTACACTAACATCGGCCGCTTCTTCCAGGTCGGCGCGTCGTACCGCTTCTGAAGTCCTCGATGTTTGTGATGCACCCGCTGTCTGTCCAGGCGGTTGGCCGCTCCGGCTTCCATTGTTGGTGCCGGAGCGGCGCAAATTGGTTAGCGATGTACCGAGGCATGCCCGCGTGCACAATGCTCGTTCAGAACCAAGGCGAGCGGCGGCGAGCGGCAACGAGTTAGCGCGCAGAGCAGCGCTAGCGGGGGAAAGCTACGAGAGCGAAGGCGTCATGCCGGCACTCTTGCCGATTCGATTTACCGCGCGCCGGCCTGAAGCCGGCGCGCGTTCTTACGCATTCCGAAGATGAGACTTGTGAAGTTTCACTGGTCGCGCGCCGTGCGAACTGTAGCGGCCGCGGTGCGCCTGCCTGGCACTGCCGCGCGAATCGCGCTGTGCGCAGGGGCGTGTCTGGCATTGGGCGCGGTCTGCGCGCAGGCGCGGCCCTCGATTGCGCAGTACGACGAGCCCAAATATCCCGCCGGCTTCACGCACTTCGACTACGCGGATCCCACGGCGCCGAGCGACGGCAAGCTCAGCTTTCAGAACTTCGACGAACTGCAGAGCTATGATTCGCTGAATCCGTTTCTCGTGCGCGGTGCGCCCGCGCCGGACATTCAGCATCTGATGTTCGATACGCTGATGCAGCGCAGTTGGGACGAACTCGCTTCCGAGTACCCGCTGATCGCCGACGATGTCGAGGTCGCGCCGGACCTGGGTTCGGCCACCTTCCACATCAATCCCGCCGCGCGCTTTTCGAACGGCGATCCGATCACCGCGGCCGACGTCAAATACTCGTTCGACACATTGACGAGTCCAAAGGCCTCGCCGCTCTTCAATGCGCAGTTCTCGGTCATCAAAAGCGCGACCGTGATCGACAAAAACACGATTCGCTTCGAATTCAAGCACGCCGAACGCGACGCAGCGCTGATCGCCGGCGATTTACCGATCTTCTCGCCGAAGTGGGGCATGCGCGCGGACGGCACACGTCTGCCGTTCGACCAGATCGCGAACGAACCGCCGATCGCGAGCGGCCCGTATCTGATCGAGTCGCGCAAGAACGACAAGCAGATTACCTATCGACGCAACCCTGATTACTGGGCCGCGAATCTGCCGTCGCGGCGCGGCATGTTCCGCTTCGCGAGCATCACCTTCAAACTGTATCGCGACCATTACACGCAACTGGAAGCGTTCAAGGCCGGCGACACCGACGTGCTTGTCGAATACAGCGCAACGCAATGGGCGCGCAAATACGTCGGCAAGAACTTCGACAACGGACTACTGAAGAAAGGCGAATTCGCCGACGGCCCCGCGCAGATGCAAGGCTTGCTGATGAACCTGCGCAAGCCGATGTTTCAGGACCCGCGCGTGCGTCACGCGCTGACGATGGCATTCGACTACGACTGGATGAACCGTATGATGTTCTACGGTCAATACCGGCGCACCAGCAGCTATTTTGCGGCGAGTCCGTTCGGTGCGACCGGCATGCCCGGCCCGAAGGAACTGGCCTTGCTTGAGCCGTTGAGGGCCGACGTGCCGCCGGAAGTATTCGGCCCCATGCTCAAGCAACCCACGACGATCGCGCCAGATTCCTTGCGCGGCAACTTGCGCGTGGCGCGCGATCTGTTGGCGCAAGCGGGCTGGCACTATCGCGACGGCGCCTTGCGCGACGCCAACGGCACGCCGATGACGATCGAGATCATGGACGATCAGCCCGGTATGGATCGCCTGATCCTGCCGTATATGCAGGCGCTCGGCATGCTCGGCATTCAGGCGCATATGCGTGAGATCGACAGCGCGCTGTACCAGAAGAGGCTGGATAACTTCGAGTACGACATGACCACGTTCATCTATCCGCCGGTGACGATTCCCGGCGCGGAATTGACGCGCCGTTTCGGCAGCGCGGCGGCCTCAGAAGTCGGCTCGGAAAACTATCCGGGCATCCGCTCCAAAGCGGTCGACTCGCTGATTCACTCGGCGCTCTCCGCCGACAATCTCGACGACCTCGAAGCGGCAACCCGTGCACTGGACCGCGTGCTGATCTATTCGTTCTACATCGTGCCGGAGTATTACGCGCCGGGCGCGCGGATCGGATACAAGTCGACGCTCGGTCATCCGGACAAAGTGCCGACGTCGTATGTATACGAAGACTGGGTGATCGACTACTGGTACAGGAAAACGCCGGCCGCCCAGACCGCATCTTCCACCGCGGCTACGGCCGCTACGGCTCACTGAGGCACAGCATGCTTGCCTACATTCTCAGACGCTTGTTGTTGATGGTGCCGACCCTGCTCGGCGTGGTCACGCTGACCTTTGTCGTCACACAGTTCGTGCCGGGTGGGCCGGTCGAACAGGTGATGACGCAACTCCGCCACGGCGCTGGCCGTGGCGGAGAGGCGGGGGCGGGCGGCGGCGGTTATCACGGCAGCCAGGGCGTCGATCCGCAGCAGATCGAACAGATCAAGAAACAGTTCGGCTTCGACAAGCCGCCGCTCGAACGCTATCTGCTGATGCTCAAGCACTATGCAACGTTCGATCTCGGCCAGTCCTACTATCAGCACGACAGTGTATGGGACGTCATCAAATCGAAGCTGCCGGTGTCGATCACGCTCGGCTTATGGACGGTGCTGCTCACCTATCTGATATCGGTGCCGTTGGGGATCGCGAAAGCGGTGCGCAACGGCTCGCGCTTTGATACCGTCACGAGCGTGCTGGTGCTCGCCGGCTATGCGATTCCCGGTTTCGTGCTCGGCGTGCTGTTATTGATGTTATTCGGCGGCGGTACGTTCTGGCAGGTGTTTCCGATGCGCGGCCTTACCTCGGATAACTTCAACGATCTCAGCGCATTCGGCAAGGTGCTCGACTATTTGTGGCACATCGTGTTGCCGGTCACGGCTTCGGTCGTCGGGAACTTCGCGATCGTCACCATTCTGACCAAGAACACGTTTCTGGAGGAAATCGGCCGGCAATACGTGCTGACCGCGCGCGCCAAGGGTGCACCGGAGCGCGACGTGCTGTGGAAACACGTGCTGCGCAATGCGGCGATTCCGCTGCTCACCGGTTTGCCGGCGGCCTTCGTCGGTGCGTTTCTGAACGGCAATCTGCTGATCGAAACGCTGTTCTCGCTCGACGGCATGGGCCAACTCTCGTACGACTCCGTAATTCGCCGTGACTATCCGGTCGTGCTCGGTTCGCTGTTTCTGTTCACGCTGATTGCCCTCGTAACCAAACTCATTGCTGACGTCTGCTATGTCCTCGTCGACCCCCGCATCCAATTCAACCGCCTGGACCGCTGACGCGGCCGGCGCGGCGCACGCGGCGTCGCCGTCTCCGTGGCGGCGTACGTGGCTGCGCTTCAGGCGGCAGCGTCTCGGTTACTGGAGCCTCGTAATCTTCCTGTCGTTGTTCGCCATCAGCCTGCTCGGCGAGGTGTTGTCCAATGACCGTCCGTTGCTCGTCCGTTACGACGGGCACTACTACTTCCCGATCGTGAAGGACTATCCGGAGACGCTGTTTGGTGGCGACTTTCCGGCGCGTGCCAATTACCTCGATCCGTATATCCGCTCGCGGCTCGAATCGAATGGCAACTTTGCGATCTATCCGCCGAATCATTTCCACTACGACACGATCGACTATTTCGCCGCGCATCCGTATCCGGCGCCGCCCACCGCGAGCAACTGGCTCGGCACGGATCAGTTCGGGCGCGACGTGCTGGCGCGGCTGCTGTACGGCTTCCGCTTGTCGGTGCTGATGGCGCTGGCGCTCACGGTTTCCGGGGTCGTGGTCGGCGTGCTGACTGGCGCGGTGCAGGGCTTTTACGGCGGACGCACCGATTTGATCGGTCAGCGCCTGATCGAAATCTGGAGTTCGATGCCCGACCTGTACCTCCTGATCATCTTCGCGTCGATCTTCGAGCCCACGTTGTGGCTGCTCTTCATTTTGCTGTCGATGTTCGGCTGGCTCGTCCTGTCCGATTACGTGCGCGCCGAATTCCTGCGCAACCGTTCGCTCGATTACGTGAAGGCGGCACGTACCATGGGTCTCAGCAACTGGCAGATCATGTGGCGTCATGTTCTGCCGAATAGTTTGACGCCGGTGATTACCTTCCTGCCGTTCCGCATGAGCGCCGCGATTCTCTCGCTGACCAGCCTCGACTTTCTTGGCCTCGGCGTTCCGCCGCCGACACCTAGCCTTGGTGAACTGCTGCAGGAAGGCAAGAACAATCTCGACGCATGGTGGATCTCCATGTCGGCGTTTGCCGCGTTGGTGATCACGTTGCTGTTGCTGACCTTCATGGGCGACGCATTGCGCAATGCGCTCGACACGCGTTCGCGCGGTTCGGCTTTCGGCGGAGGTCCGCGATGACCGCCACTCAGGCGCCGATCGCTCGTCCGTTGCTGGAAATCGATCGTTTCTCCGTGCGTTTCGGCGACAAGGTCGCGGTGCATGAACTCAGCCTCTCAATCGCACGCGGTGAGCGCGTGGCGCTGGTCGGCGAATCGGGCTCGGGCAAGAGCGTCACCGCGCTGTCCATTCTGCGGCTGGTCGAGCATGCCGAATTGAGCGGCCGCATGTTGCTCGACGGCGAGGACCTGCTGCAAAAAACCGAGCACCAGATGCGCGGTCTGCGCGGCGCCGACGTCGCAATGGTGTTTCAGGAACCGATGACGGCGCTCAATCCGCTCTTCACGATCGGCAAGCAGATCGCCGAGAGCCTGCGTCTGCATGAAGGTTTGAGGCCGAATGCGGCGCGCGAGCGCGGCATCGAGTTGCTCAGGCGCACGGGCATTCCCGAGCCGGAGCGGCGCATCGACAGCTTTCCGCATCAGTTGTCCGGCGGCCAGCGGCAGCGCGCGATGATCGCCATGGCGCTCGCGTGCCGTCCGCGTTTGCTGCTCGCCGACGAACCGACCACCGCGCTCGACGTCACCGTGCGCCAGCAGATTGTCGATTTGCTGATTTCGTTGCAGGAACAGGAAGCGGCCGAACGCGGCATGGCCGTGCTGTTGATTACGCATGACCTGAATCTGGTGAAACGTTTTGCGCAGCGCGTCGCGGTGATGGAGAAGGGCGTGCTGGTCGAAACCAATACGACCGAAGCGCTATTCGCGAGCCCGCAGCATCCGTACACGCGGCGGCTGCTCGACAGCGATCCGCAACGCGCGGTCGAACCGGTCGAGGCGGGCGCGCGCCGGCTGCTCGAAGTGCAAGGACTGGCCGTCGATTACCGCACGTCGGCGAAAGGCTGGCGGTCCATGTTTGGGCGCTCCACGTTCCGTGCGGTGCACGATGTCGATCTGAGCGTGCGGCGCGGCGAAACGCTCGGCATTGTCGGTGAATCGGGTTCGGGGAAATCGACTTTGGCCGCGACCGTTCTCGGTCTGCAACAGCCGGCCGCCGGCCATATTCATATCGATGGTTTGCCGCTGTCCACGCTCAAGACGGCGAACTCGCGCCGCGCGCTGTATTCGCGCATGCAAGTCGTGTTTCAGGACCCGTTTGGCTCGCTGTCGCCGCGCATGACGGTGGAGCAGATCATCGGCGAGGGCTTGGCCGTGCATCGGCCGGAAGTGGATGCGAAGGCACGGCGCGCGCGCGTCGGCAGCCTGCTCGAAGAAGTCGGCATGCCGGCCGACGCGATGCTGCGCTATCCGCACGAATTCTCCGGCGGCCAGCGTCAACGTATTGCGATTGCGCGCGCACTGGCCGTCGAACCGGAATTGATCGTGCTCGATGAGCCGACCAGCGCACTCGACGTGTCGATCCAGAAACAGGTGCTGAATCTGCTGACAAATCTGCAGAAAAAGTACAAGCTAAGCTATCTGTTCATTACGCACGATCTGGCGGTGATGCGAGCCATGGCGCATCGCGTGATCGTAATGAAGTCGGGACGCATTGTGGAGGCGGGCGACACACTCGATGTGTTGCATGCGCCATCGCATCCTTATACCCAGTCGCTGCTCGCCTCGTCGCTCAATGTGCCGGAGCCTGGCACGGCCGCGACTCATACGGGACATGCCAATGATTGACGAACGTTGGGCGCAAGCCGCCCAAACGCTGAAAAGCCGCGCGGCGTTCTGGTCGCTGCGCATTGTGGACGAACAGGTCGACGACCACGAGATTCGCAACGACATCGCGCAGCCGCTGCGCACCGTGCGCGATCGCGGTGCGATGCTGATCGCGTGGGTGGGCGCGGGGGCGGCTTATGCCGCGACTGCGAATCTCTCGGCGGCCGGTTTGCAGGCCGCGCTCGATTTAGCCACCGCACGCGCTGAGGCGAGTGCGGCCTTGTCGCTGATCGACCATCGGGAAGTCGCGCGACCCGCGGCGAGCGGCCAGTACATGTCGCCGAATGCGCAACGCGCATTGCCGAGCCGTGCCGAATGGCTCGAGCTTCTCGGCGCGGAATGCGCGGGCGCGAACCTCGATGCCAAAATCGTCGAACGCGTGGCGGCAGTGCAGATCACGCACACCGATCAACTCTACATCACCGGCGACGGTGTACGTATCGACCAGCAGTTCCGTTTCGTGATGCCGCAATTGAGTGTCGCCGCGCACGCGAACGGCGATACGCAAGTGCGCACGCTGGGCGGCAACTACGGCACGCTCGGACAGGGCGGCATGGAAGTGCTGACGCGTTTCGGCTTCGAAGGCTCGGGTGCGCGCGTCGCAAATGAAGCACTGCAATTGCTGGCCGCGCCGAATTGCCCCTCGGGCAAGCGCGATCTGTTGCTGATGCCCGACCAGATGATGCTGCAGATTCACGAATCGATCGGCCATCCGCTCGAACTGGATCGCATTCTCGGCGATGAACGCAACTTCGCGGGCTGGAGCTTCGTCAAGCAGGACATGTTCGGTTCGTATCGCTACGGCTCGGAACTGCTGAACGTCACCTTCGATCCGTCGCTGCGCGAAGAAGCCGCAGCCTACGCATTCGACGACGACGGCACCGAAGCGCACAAGCAATATCTGATTCGCAACGGCGTGCTGGAACGTCCGCTCGGCGGCGCGTTGTCGCAACAGCGCGCACGCATGCCGGGCGTCGCGAACTCGCGTGCTTCGAACTGGAACCGGCCGCCGATCGATCGCATGGCGAATCTGAATATCGAGCCGGGCGAGAGTTCACTGGAGGCGATGATCGGCAATATCGAACACGGCATTCTGATGCGCACCAACACGTCCTGGTCGATCGACGACCATCGCAACAAATTCCAGTTCGGCTGCGAGTTCGGCCAGTTGATCGAGAACGGCAAGCTCACGCAGGTCGTCAAACAGCCGAATTACCGCGGTATTTCCGCGAATTTCTGGCGCAGCCTCAGCGCAGTGGGCAACGCGAGCACGCGCGAAGTGTATGGCACGTCCATGTGCGGCAAGGGCGAGCCGGCGCAGATCATTCGCGTCGGCCATGCGTCGCCGGCTTGCGTGTTCAGCAACATCGACGTGTTCGGAGGCGCATGATGAGTCAGTTCATCTCTTCGCGCGCTGCCACGTCGGTGGATTGGGAGCGGCATTTCACTTTGCTCGCCGATGCGATCGAGCGTCTGCAGCAAGGCGGCGAAACCACGCTCAGTTCATTTGCCGGCGAGCAGTCCGACTTCATCCGTTTCAATTCGGGCAAGGTGCGGCAGACCGGCAGCGTGTCGCAAGGCAAGCTGACCTTGCGTCTGATCGACGGCGCGCGTCAGGCCTATTCCACGCTGACCGTATGCGGCGATCTGCAGCAGGATCTCGATGAAGTGAGCGCCGCCCTCGCCACCTTGCGCGAAGGTCTGCGCGGTGCGGCGGACGATCCGCATCTACTGTTCGACACGTCGAAATGGCAGCGCACCACGCAGCGCTCCGGCAAGCTGCCGAACCCTGACGGGCTCGCGCACATCGTCGCGGAATGCGCGCGAGGGCTCGACTTCGTGGGCTTCTATGCGGGCGGCACGATCGTGCGCGGTTTCGCATCGACGACCGGCAGCCGCGGCTGGTATGAAGTGGACAACTTCAATTTCAGCTGGTCGCTGTACGACCCGAGCGGCCGCGCGATCAAAACCACCTACGCCGGCGACGACTGGAGCGACGCCGTATTCGTGGGCAAAGTGGAACAGGCCGCGACACGTCTTGCCGTTCTGGCGCGCCCCCCGCGCACGTTGGCGCCGGGACGTTACCGTTCCTATCTGGCGCCCGCCGCGCTCGCGGAACTGCTCGGCGTCACCGCATGGAGCGGCTTTTCCGCCCGCGCTCAGGCGAGCTCACGCAGCGAGTTGTACAAGCTGCATGTGGGAGAAGTCGTAGTCGATCCGCGCGTGACGATCAGCGAAGATCTCGGTCTCGGCATCACGCCAGGATTCAATGACGACGGTTACCTGCGTGACAGCGTCCCGTTGATCGAGGCCGGCCGCAGTGCCGAACGCCTGACCAACGCACGCAGCGCACGCGAATACGGTTTGACGCCGAACGGCGCGTTGGCCAGCGAATCACCGGCCGCGCTCTCGATGCAAGCGGGCGACTTGCTGGAAGAGGAGGTGCTCGCAAAGATCGACACGGGTCTCTACATCGGCAACCTCTGGTACGTGAACTTCTCGGACCGCATGAATTGCCGCCTCACCGGCATGACGCGCTTCGCGACGTTCTGCGTCGAGAACGGAGAAATCGTCGCACCGCTGGAAGCCATGCGTTTCGACGACAGCCTGTACCGTTTGCTCGGCAGCGAACTCGAACAACTCGGCGCGCAAGCGGAACTGCTATTGAGCGATTCGACATGGGGCGAGCGCGCCACGGGCGGCATGCAATTGCCGGGCATTCTGGTGAGGTCATTCGAATTGACGTTATAAGCCTATGGATCAACACGAAAAAACAAAATCAAAACCTGAGAGCTTGCCCGAGGGCCTGACGCTGCGCGCGTTGCGCGTGGCCGACGCGGAACAGTTTCACGCCATGCTGCAATTGCCCGTGGCGATGAACGGCAATCCGCAGGTGCCGTTTCGGACCGTTGCCAGCACACGCGAGCACCTGGAAAAATTCGAGGCCCCTGGCATCGCGATCGCGGCGACGGTCGGCGACACGCTGGTCGGTCAGGCCAGCCTCAGTCCTTTCAAGGGACGCCGCGCGCATGCCGCCTCGCTCGGCATTGGCGTGCACGACGCATGGCAGCGGCGCGGCATCGGTCATGCGCTGATGGCGGAGCTGCTCGATCTGGCCGACAACTGGCTCGGTCTGCGCCGCGTCGAGTTGCATGTCTACACCGATAACCACGCGGCACTCGCGCTATACCGCAAGTTCGGCTTCGAGATCGAAGCGCATCAGCGCGGTGCCATATTGCGTCGCGGCGTACTGATCGACTGTTACTTCATGGCGCGGCTGCGCGAACCGGCGCCGTGGATGTCGCCGCCTCCTGTCGCCTATCTCGCAGCGGAATAAAACCATGAACGAAACAAGGTTGCCGGACGACGCCGCACATTACAAATGTATTATGGTGCGCGCGTTCGAGTCGTCGGACATGGATGCGTTCGCCGAGATCATGAGCTTGCCTGGCGTGCGGCGCGGCACGCTGTCGGTCGGCTATCGCAGTCCTGAACAACTCGCGGCGTGGCACGAGCGGAGCCTCAAAGGCGGCGTGAACGTGTGCGCGGTTATCGACGGACGCGTGGTCGGCCACGCGGGCCTGGAGGTCCACCGGTCGAGCCGCGCGCACTGCGCGCATTTAGGCGTCGCCGTGCACGACGCGTATCATGGCCGCGGTGTCGGCACCGCGCTTTTGCAAGGCTTGATCGACTGCGCGGATGCGTCGCTCGGCTTGCGCCGCATCGACCTCACGGTGTTTGCCGACAACGCGCCGGCCATCGCGCTGTATCGCAAGTTCGGCTTTGTCGAAGAAGGCCGCTCGCGCGGTTTCGCCATGCGTGACGGTGTGCTGGCGGACGCGCTGCATATGGCCCGCCTCGTCGACGCACCGCGCCTCCAGACAATCTGAACGGATTCATTGAGTGCCATTTTTCTTCATCGACCGCCCGGTCTTCGCATGGATCGTCGCGCTCGCCATTGTCGTGGCGGGCGCGCTGGCTATTCCGCAACTGCCGGTGGCGCAGTATCCGCGCCTTGCGCCGCCGCGCATCGTGATATCCGCCATGTATCCGGGGGCGTCGACTGAAGTCGTGGACGAGAGCGTCGGCAGCATCATCGAGGAGAGTCTCGATGGCGCCGACAATATGCTGTACTACCAAACGACCAGCGACAACCTGGGCGAACTCGAAATCGACGCGACCTTCGCGCCCGGCACCAATCCGGATCTCGCGCTGGTCGACATCCAGAACCGGCTCAAGCAGGTCGAGCCGCGTTTGCCGCAGCAGGTGGTGCAGCAGGGCATCAGCGTGTTCAAGGCGGCCAACACGTTCCTGATGCTGGTCGCGCTGAGTTCCACTGACGGCACGCGCGACTCCGTGCAATTGAGCGACTATCTGAGCCGCTACGTGTTGCGCGAGTTGAAGCGCGCGCCCGGCGTGGGCTCAGCCCAACTCTGGGACGCCGACGAAGCGCTGCGCATCTGGCTCGATCCGATGAAGCTGCGCGAATACGGCCTCGGCGCCGCCGAAGTCAACGCCGCCATCGCTGCGCAGAATGCGACCGTGACGGCGGGCACGCTCGGCGACGCGCCGTTCGTGCCGGGCCAGCAATTGACCGCCTCGGTGAACGTGAAAGGCCAGTTGATCTCGCCGGCCGAATTCGGCCAGATCGTGCTGAAGGCGCGGCCGGACGGCTCGGCTGTGCGCCTGCGCGATGTCGCGCGCGTCGAACTTGGGCGTGACAACTACTCGTACTATTCGCGCCTGAATGGCAAGGCTGCTGCAACGGTCGGGATTCAACTCGGGCCGCGCGGTAACGCGCTCGAAACGTCGAATGCGATTCGCGCACGGCTTGCCGAGCTGGCGAAAGGCCTGCCTTCGGGCGTCGCCGTCGAAATCCCGTTCGACAACGCGCACTTCGTGAAGATCGCCATTCACGAGGTGCTCGTCACGCTCGCGGAAGCGGTCGTGCTGGTGTTCTTCGTGATGTGGCTATTTCTGCGCGATCTGCGCTATACGCTGGTGCCGACCGTCGTGATTCCGGTCACGCTGATGGGCGCGTTTCTCGCCATGTATGCGTGCGGTCTGTCGATCAACGTGTTCACGATGTTCGGCCTCGTGCTCGCCATCGGCATTCTGGTCGACGACGCGATCGTGGTGGTGGAGAGCGTGCATCGCGTGATGGAAGAAGAGGGCTTGCCGCCACGCGAGGCCACGCGCAAAGCCATGTCGCAGATCGGCGGCGCGATTGTCGGCGTGACGGCGGTGTTGACGGCGGTGTTCGTGCCGATGGCGTTCTTTCCCGGCGGCGTCGGCGGAATCTACCGCCAATTCGCGGTGGCGATGATCGCGTCGATGCTGGTGTCGTCGTTCATGGCCTTGTCGCTGACGCCCGCGTTGTGCGCGAATCTGCTGAAGGCGCACACGCAATCGGTGCGTCAACGCGACGCGCGCCGCGGCATTCGCGGTTTCGCGGCGCGCGCGGCGAGCCGTTTCACGTCCGGCTTCGATCGCGCCGCGCGTGGTTATCGCGGGTTGACCGCGCGCACGTTGCGCCGTATCGGCCCCATGCTGGCCATCTACGCGGTGCTGGTCGGCGTGTGCGGCGTGCTCTACTGGCAGATGCCCGGCGGTTTCCTGCCAAGCGAGGACGAAGGCCAGTTGCAGGTCATGATTCAATTGCCCGCCGGCGCCACCCAGGCGCGCACGCTGGCCGTGGTGCAACGCGCGGAAAACATTCTCCATGCCGAGCCCGCAATCGCGAACGTCACGAGTGTGATCGGCTGGAGCTTTTCGGGCAGTGGTCAGAACGTGGCGATGGGATTCGTCGAACTCAAGGACTGGGGCAAGCGCGATATCGATGCACTGGCCCTGCGCGACCGGCTCAATGCAAAGTTCGACCAGATTCTGGACGGTAGCGTCGAGGCTCAATTGCCGCCTTCGGTGCCGGGACTCGGGCATTCGGACGGGTTCGTGTTCCGCCTCGAGGATCGCGGCGGCGTGGGGCTCGACGCGCTCAAGGCCGCGCGCGAGCAACTATTCACGCAGGCCAAGGCGAGTCCGGTGCTGGCTTCGGTGCACTCCGAGGATCTGCCTGACGCGCCGCGCGTCGAGCTTATCGTCGATCGCGCGAAGGCTTATGCGCTCGGCGTGTCGTTCGACCGCATCGCGGACGTGCTGGGCAGCACTTTCGGCTCGACCTATATCGACGATTTCCCGGCCGGCGGCCGCATGCGCCGCGTCATGATCGCCGCCGACGCCGCCGCGCGCATGACCGAAGAGGATTTGCTCGCGCTCGCCGTGCCCAACTCAACGGGCGGCATGGTGCCGCTCTCGGCTATCGCAACGCGTCAGTGGACGATCGGCCCGGTGATGCTGACGCGCTACAACGGCTACCCGTCGCTCGACGTGAGCGGCCACGCGGCGCCAGGCTACAGTTCCGGCGCGGCCATGGCGGAGCTGGAGCGGCTTGCGGCTTCCCTGCCGGTCGGCGTGAGCTATGACTGGGTCGATGCGGCACGCGAGGAAACCGCGGCCGCGAGACTCACGCCGCTGTTGATCGGCCTGTCGTTGCTGGCGGTGTTCATGGCGCTGGCCGCGCTCTATGAAAGCTGGACGATTCCGCTTGCCGTGCTGATGGTCGTGCCGCTCGGCGTGATCGGCGCGGTTGCGGCGGTGCTGTTGCGTGGCATGCCTAACGATGTGTACTTCAAGGTCGGCATGATCACGGTGATCGGCCTCGCGGCGAAGAACGCGATTCTGATCGTGCAATTCGCCCGCGATCTGTACCAGGGCGGCGTGCCGTTGACGCGTGCGGTGACCGAGGCCGCGGGCGCCCGGTTCCGGCCGATCGTGATGACCTCGGCGGCGTTTCTGCTGGGCGTCGTGCCGCTCGTGGTGTCGAGCGGCGCGGGTGCCGAAAGCCGCCGCTCGATCGGCACGGGCGTCTTCGGCGGGGTGCTGGCTGCCACGCTGTTCGGGCTGGTGTTCGCGCCGGTCGCGTTCCATGCGGTCGCTTCGCTCACGCACGGACGGCGGCGGCTGGCGGCATTGCATCGCAGGCGCGCCGAGCGGCAGGGCCGCCGTGCCGCGACCGGGATCGAACGCGAGTCGCTCGACGAGTCGCCGACGGCCTGAGCGTTCGGATAGCTGCATCGTGACCGGCGTGGTGCGCTGGCCGGCGCCGTCACGCGGCGGCCGCGCAACTTCAAACGCGCCTGATTTTTCGGGCGCGACAAGCCTTCAATCCTCCGATGTTTATAGTTATTGTGCACTGCAAGCACGAATTGTTCATACGTATGAAACCGCCAATGTTTCAATATAGAAACATTTTCGGACGTTCGAAAAACGCGTTTATAAACGATTAATAGCGATCGATTCGTTAAATGCAGGCCGATTGCACCCGGTGGCCAATAAATTCCCGATTTGCGAATAAATCGGCTATTGAATGGTCATTATTTGCGAGGTTTGTATTTCAAGTTTGAAACACTTTTGGATGCCGCTTTGCCATACGCAGGTCATAATCCGGATGCGTTGCGGCGCCCCGGCACGCGCTCCGTCAGTGCCTGGAAAGCCTTGCTGGCAACGATTTGGCGGCGAGCTGCCGGGAGCGCCGGGTGTGCGCGGCTGCGGCGCAGACTCATCGCGCCGTTGTCATATCAAACGCGAGATAACGGTTTTCTTCATACATTCTATTTCTCGACAGTAATTTGTTTTTCAAATTTACTCTAGCGATCCATTCCGCTACCATCACGCTTAATCCGTTAAGCGGCCAGCTGCGATTTCCGCTGGCAATAATCATTCCGTCATAACGGCGGCTAACGGCGATCGGGGTCCACAATGTACGACAGTTTGGGGAAATATCATGCCGCACATGCACCTTGATACTGCGAGGATCACCTGGTTACATACGCCGACGCTGAACGTGCGTAGTGCGACGCGGCGCATCGGCGTGTTGCTGTTCGACGGCTTCTGGCTGCTCGGCCCAGGCACGGTGGTGGAGATGTTCCAGACGGCGAACGAACTCTCGGGTTCGCGCGCCGGTGAAGAGCAGCCTTACGAAGTGCAATTCCTTTCCATGGACGGCGGCAGCGTCGCCAGTTCTTGTTCCGCGCGCATCTGGACGGACCGTATCGACGCGCGCTTCGCCAGCGGTTTCGACGTGCTGTTCATCGCGGGCGGCTACGGCGCGCATGTGGCCGCGCGCGACGAGCGGGTGCTTGGCTGGCTGCGCGCGGTGCAATCGCGCACGCGTGCGATCGAAACGATCGGTGAAGGACGGCTCGTGCTGGAAGCGGCCGGCCCGACGGATAGCGACGGACCGCAGGTGAACCGCTATCTCAGCAGTGTCACGGGCGAGTCCGCGCTCAACGCGTCTAATGACCGTAACGACTGTGCCCGCAGCGCGCTCATGTTTATCAAACGCGATCTCGGTGCGGAGCTTGCCCGCAGCGTCGCCGACCGCGTGATGCCCGGCATGGCTGCCACCTGGGTGCCGCTACCCGCGGAGGGCGGCACGCTCAGCGTGGCCGAGAAGATCCGCGCTGCAGCGCGCTGGATGGAGGCCAACTGCGACCGTCCGGTTTCGGTGGCGGACGCCGCGCAGGTCGCGGCGATGAGCGAGCGCAATTTCCTGCGGCGTTTCAAGCATGAAATGCAGGTCACGCCGTCGGACTATCTGCTGCAGGTTCGCTTGCGCATTGCCTGTAACTTCCTCACCGAGACTGAACTGCCTGTCGACAAGATCGCGCGGCGCAGCGGTACGGGCAACGGCGATCGTCTCGCGAAGATTTTCCGCAAGCGCATGGCGCTGTCTCCAACCGAATATCGCGCGCGCAGCCGCGTGGCGAGCGAGGCGTAACATCATGCAGGCGCCCGAGCCGGCGGCGGGGCGCCTTACGACACGTGGACGCGTTCTCCGTCGTGGCGGCAGCGTTTTCGCCGGTCAGGCTTCTTACGAGCACAGCGGCAATGGGCAACAAGGTGATCGCAACGACATTGCCGGAGGTGAAACTCATCGAGCCCGAGGTGTTTTGCGACGAGTTCGGCTTCTGCTTCGAGAGCTTTAGCGCGGACGAGTTTACCGACGACGTCTCGCAAGCTTTTCAATGGGTGCAGGACCGGCATTCGCGTGCGGTGCGTGGCGTGTTGCGGGGCTTGCACTACCAGGTGCAACGCCCTCAGGGCCGGCTCATGCGGGTCGTGGTGGGCGAAGTGTTCGCCGTCGCCGTCGACGTGCGGCTCAATTCGCCGAATTTCGGCAAGTGGTGCGGGGAGTATCTGAGCGCGTCCAATTACCGGCAAATCTGGGTGCCTCCCGGCTTCGCGCACGGTTTCGTGGTGCTCTCCAGTATCGCCGAGTGTTTGTGGAAGACCACGGAATACTGGTTTCCCGAACTGGAGCGCTGCATTCTGTGGCGCGATCCCGACATCGGCATCGAGTGGCCGATCGATTTCGAGCCGACCCTTGGCGCGAAGGATGCCGCGGGCCGGCGTCTTTACGAAGCGGAAAACATCGCCTGAGCCAGGCGCACGGTCTTGCGCGCCGAGGTGTGCGCCGGGGTGCGCACACGACCGTGCCGCGGATTTCAGCGCGCCACCATCACGGCGCCGACGCTTGCGGTCACCACCAGCAGCGTGCCCATGATCTGCAGAATCCCCATCGGCTGATGCAGTACGACGAAGCCGGCCAATGCGCCGATCGCCGGCTCGACGCTCATCAGGATGCCGAATGAAGCGGCCGGCATGTGCCGCAACGCCACCATTTCCAGTGCGTACGGCAGCAGCGGGACCAGCAGCGCGAGGCCGGCTGTCGCCATGACCTGGGCCGCCGCCACGTGCAGACCGCTTTGCGCCAATCCGAATGGCGTGGCCACGAGCGCCGCCGCGATCAGCGACACGGACAGTCCTTCGAGTCCCGCGAACAGGGTGCCGGTCTTCTTCATCAACACGATATAGCTGCCCCAGCCGAGCGCCGCGCCGCAAGCGAGCAGCACGCCGAGCGGTTCGCCGATCCAGCCGGCGCGATCGCGCGAGAGCAGGATCACGCCGACGATTGCCAGCGCGGGCCAGAGCAGTGCGCGGGCGCGGCGCACGGCGAAGGTCGCGACGGCGAGCGGCCCAAGAAAGTCGATCGCGACCGCGAGTCCTAAGGGAATGCGCTGAAGCGCCGCGAAAAAGCACAGCGTCATGCCCGCCATCGCGGCACCGAGCACGCCGGCGGCAGTCCAGTGCGCGCGCGAATAACTCAGCAAGCGCGGACGCACCAGCAAGGCGAGCACCAATGCAGCCCAGCACAGGCGCAGCCAGGTGGTGCTGAGTGAACCGTACGTGGCCATCGTCGGCGCGGAAAGTGCGGCGCCGAACTGCACGCACGACATTGACAGCACGCACAGCAGGGCCGCACCGGCCGCGCTGCGGGATGGTTTCACGCTGGTTTGCGCGGGATTCAACGCGGGTTGGAGAGTAGTGTCCTGCATGGTTGTCGGCGAGTTGGCGTTCGTTCGGGGTTCGTCATTGCTATCTTATCGGTGCTCGCGGTATTAAGATAAGTTGATATTTCTTATGCCGACTTCAAGAACCTTTATGACCCGAGATCTCGACAGCAGCCTGCTGCGCGCCTTTGTCACCGTGGCGGAGACGGGCGCGGTGGGCGTGGCGGCGACGCGCCTCGCGCGCACCCAGGCCGCGGTGAGCATGCAACTGCGCCGGCTCGAAGACGAACTCGGGCAGCGCTTGCTCGACCGCTCGCCGCGCGGTGTGCAACTCACCGAAGCGGGACATCTGCTGTTGCCCTATGCCCACACGATACTCGGCGCGGGCGCCGATGCGCGCCGCGCGTTGAGCGCGGGGCAGGTGTCCGGCACCGTGCGGCTCGGCATGCTGGAGGACATTGCGGTCGGCCGATTGCCGCGAGCGTTGCGGCGCTTTTCGATTGCTTATCCGCAAGTGGCGTTGGAGATCGTCGTCGACAGCAGTGCGGCGCTGTCGAACCGGCTCGCGGATGGCAGCCTCGATGTAGTGGTCGGCGATCCGGCGCTGGTCGACGCGGCGCCGCATCTCACGTGGAAGCAGCCGCTCTTCTGGGTCGGCGCGCGCGGCTTCAACCGCGACGCGCAGGCGGCGTTGCCGGTAGTGGCCTTCGGCGACGCGTGCCTGTGGCAGCAGCAGGTGTTGACGGCGTTGCGGCGCGCGGGGATCGCGTGGCGCATCGTGTGCACGAGCACGAGTCTGCCGGCCGTGCAATCCGCGGTTGAAGCCGGGCTCGGTGTGTCCGTGCTGCTCGACGGCAACATTCGCTCGGAGTCCATGCGCGTGCTCGGCCAGGCCGACGGTTTGCCCGACGCGCCCACCGCGGACTTCGGTCTCTTCATGCGCGAGGTTTCCGGCGCGCAGGCGGCCGCCGTGCAAACCTTGCAAACGTTCCTCTGCGAGGAATTGCATCTCGGTCTGCGCGAAGGCGAACCACAGCTTGCGCCGGCCTTAAGCTAACGCGTCCGCAGCGGCTCTCATGTGAGTTTTTACGACATTTTTTCTTGAGACGCACCCACGCGAAATCTACACTTCGGGCATCTTGATACCGCGAGGTGCTCAACGTGAAGCGACGTGCAGCGAAGCAACAATCCGTTCGTATCGACTACGTGTATCACGGCGTGGGCCGTGTCGAATTGCGCCGCTTCGATCCGGCTCGCGATTCGTTCGTCGCATTGACGGCGCTGTTGCATCGGGCCTTCACACCGCTCGGCGCGATGGGCCTCAATTGCACGTGCGTGGATCAGACCGTCGAGACGACACGCCTGCGCGCAACGCGCGGCGATTGCTACGTGGCGGTGTGCGACGGGCGCATCGTCGGTACGATGACCCTCTACGCGGCAGATCCTGGATCGGCGTGCGAGCTATACCGGCGCGACGGTATCGCGAGCGTGCGACAGTTCGCGGTTGGGCCCGCGTGGCAGGCGCGCGGTATCGGTACGTTGCTGATTGCCTTCGCCGATCATTGGGCCGCGACGCGCGGTTATGCGGAGCTTGCTCTCGATACGCCGCAACCGGCCGCGCATCTGATTGCGTTTTATCGTGGGCAGGGGTTTCGCATCATCGATTTCGTACGCTTCGATGGCAAGAATTACGACAGTGCGATCCTGAGCAAGCCGTCGGTGGCGACGCGTACGCTCGCTAACTGGTCGCATCGGTTGAGTGCGCGTGCGCCGATTGCGCGCGCGGCGTGAAGACAAGGAAGGTCCAACGAAGCGATAAAGAAAACGAGGAAGTGGTGCAGTGCAATGCTGGGTGAAAACGTTTGAATGCAGGGCTAGCCTGAAGTGAGAACCCCGGCGCGGTCAGCAACAATTGCAATACGGTACGGCAAGTATTGCAACGGAGTGCCGGTTTGCGCGCCGGGGCAAGTGTGACTCAACCTAGACAGTCGACGCGTTCATCAGCGTCGCATCACGCCCATCAGCAAGGTAACGAGGAAGATCACCACGAAGATGAAGAACAGGACCTTGGCGATTTCAGTCGCGCCTGCGGCAATGCCGCCAAAGCCGAATACCGCGGCGATGATCGCGATGATGAAGAAGATTGCAGCGTATCGAAGCATGGGGCCTCCCACCGATGGATTGCTGGATTAAATGGAAAACGGCGACTCGTTGTGGGCACTGCGTGCTTTGACGGGTTATTTGCCGGCGAGCGGAATAGAGCAATAGGTGTGCCCAGACCGAACGCGCCAGAGGGAGACCGCGCGCATGGTGGCGGCAGCGTCGCGTTTCTGCCCGGTCGCGTGATGCACGGCGTCAAGGCTGATCTGTCGCGGCGGCGGAGATAACCCGATCAGGTGGAAAGCGATCCGCTATACCGCGAGTACGTTCTGCGGTTGTCGGAACGGATGGGTGTGTTCTGGTCACGATCACGACGCGGCGGCTGCGTCGTTCACGAACTGCAGCGGCCGGCCACGCCGGCCGCTGCAGACGTCATATCGATGTCGATATAAGTCAGCTCATCAACGCGCGGCGGCGCCTGTGACTTCATCGTTCCAGTAGGGCGGTAATGCCTTATACGGATTGCCGCCGGCGAGCGACGTGACATACACGCCGCCCGCGCCATGCGTCTTCGCGTATTGCACAACACCCGGCAACTGGGCAGCGGTCGCGCCGTACACCATGTGCACGAAGCGGCTCTTCGGATAGGCGGCCTGCCAGCTCATCGGCTGATATTTCGCGTAGCTCTTCGCGGTACTTTCGAATACGACGAACTGGTCGGCCGTCGGCAAGCTCGCGTAAAGCTCGGGAATGTTGGTGCCCGGATTGGCCGTCACCGAGTAGGTGGCGTTCAATCCTTTGATGTAGTTGTAGATCGACTGATAGAACTGAATGTGCGACATCTGGCTGTCGGACGTCATCTCGTCGATGAAGAAGCCGTCCACCTTATACATCGCGACGTAGGCGTTGATGTCGGTCACGACCGCGGAAAGCGAGCGCTTGCCGTACGAGGTGGAGATATAGCCCAGCACCTTGCCGCCGGCGGCGCGAAGCTTGGCGGCGGCCGCCGCGTAGTTGGGATCTTCCTTGGCGCCAGGGCCGCTGTTGGGATTCAGGATGGCCGTGGTCGGCACCTTGCGCGCCGAGGTCACGAGACTGTTCCAGTTCGCGACGCTGCTGGTGGCATTGAAGTAGGAAGGTACGACGAGACTGGTGGTTGTCGTGGTCGTCGTGGTGGCCGCGAAGGCGGTGCCGTTCAGGCAACCCACAACTAGCAGGCCCGCGATCAGTCCGGCCCGTTTCAGACTTCTACCTGTGCGGCCCAAAAGACGGATTGCTTCCGCCGATTCCGAAGCCACAAACGCAACTGCACCCATTCCCCGATTGTCCAGCATGTAGCCTCCTGACGCGGTGTGGTCACCGCTGTCGATTGGCCCGCCGTGGATACGGCGGGCAACTGGCAAACTCCCGCGAGGGAGTCCCTGTAGTTTTGCGTCGCCGGATCGCTCCGGGTTTGCCCAAACTGCGCTTACGGCATCCCCTGAATTTTCTTTAGGGGGCCGATTTATTTATTCGCAGCATTCGAATCGAATGCCCGAGAAGGATATCGGAAAATTAATTTCTGTCTACGCATTTCGGTACTTATTGCTGGGTGCGGTGTCGACCGCGAGGCGGCGAGCGGTCATATGCACGTGTTAGACAGGCCTTAAAAAAATTTGGGCGATTTGAAAAATACCGCAGCGCGTGTTTGTAATTTAATGATCGGAAGAATTAGCGCCGACGAGCATGATCGGAACACTCTGCGGCGATTTTCCAACACGTCGCCGATTCGCTTGACGAATTAATTTCAGGCAGCGCCGTCATTACTATTCGGCTCGCAGAGGCGCGCAATCGTTTGCCTTTGAATTCAAGCGGATGCATTTGCCTTTATTTAACTATCGGGATTCACGCAACGGCGTAAGCGAGCTTGAGACACCCCATGTCATGTGATATCTTCCACCGCCTTACCAGTAAACAAACAAAAAGTCGGTATCGCATCCGCCGCAACGCTACTTTTGCGCGATGTAAATAATGCCGACGGGCCGGCTAGAAAATCCGCAAGCGGAAACTTTCTCCCCATAGGGAGAACGCCGCTCGCGTTCAGACTGAACGGGGAAAAGATTTTGGCGATGAAGAAGCGGACCCGGGCATGCGCCGGCGGGGACTCTTGCGGGGTTGTCGAACGTGCGGGCGAAAGATTTCTTACGCGAACCTTGATTGCGGTAGTGCTTGGCGCGGCCGGTATTGCACCGCTTGCTGCACACGCGGTGACTCAAGCAGCGACGCAGGCTGAAGCTGCACCGTTGCAGTCCGCTGCGGCGGCTCACTCCGCCGCGTCTCAACCGAACCTCGCTTTCTTCTATGCAGCCAATCCGCCTGTCGGCGAATTGCAAGCATTCGACGCCGTCGTGGTCGACCCCGCCACGGGTTTCGAACCGGCGGCTCATCCGCTGGCGCACACCACGTGGATCGCGCGCACCAGTGGCGCCGAGTCCGCCGGTTCGGCCGAGGCGTTCCTCTCCAGTCAGATCGAGCCGTTGTGGCAGCGCGGCTATCGTGGCTTTCTGCTCGACACGCCCGTGGCTGTGGCCGCAGCCGGCCGCATTCATCAAGCTCATCCAGACGCGCGCCTCGTAGCGGCTGGCGCCGACGTCATGCGCAATGCGCTGCCAGTGGCGCAGTCGCTCTATGCGGTAGTCGGCGATTCGCTGGTGCGCGGTATCAACGACAGCGGCCAGCTTCTGGAAGTCCCGGAAGCGTTGCGCGCACAACGCATTGCGGATGCACGCGCGTTCACGCAACAAAGCGGTGTGCCGGTGGTGTCCGTGGAATATTGCGCGCGCAACGACCGCGAATGCGCCCGCGAGACCGCCGCGCGCGTCGTGTCGGCCGGCATGCTGCCTTACGTGACGAGCACGGCACGCGACGTGGTCGGCATCGGCAAGATCGAGGTCCTGCCGCGCAAGATTCTCGTCGTGCAGGACCGCGATACCAAAGATCCGCTCGACCTGAGCGCCGGCGTGCGCGATCTGGCCACGCCGCTCAACTATATGGGTTACGACGTCGAGTACGCCGACTTCTCGTCGCGTCTGCCCGACGCCATTACGCCGGACCGTTACGCCGGTGTCGTCGCGTGGATCCAGCGCGGCGCGGTGCCGGATCCCGAGGCGTGGCAACGCTGGGTCGCGGCTCGCATGGCGGATCACGTGCCTGTCGCCTTCCTCGGCGCGTTCGGTTTCGACGCGGCCGGTTCGGCAGGCGCGGCGCTCGATCTGCAAGCCGTGGGCGGCACGCTGGCCGCGCCGGTCACGGTGGTCAAGAGCGACCCGATGGTCGGCTTCGAAATCAGCCCGAAGCCCGAACCGCGCGATCTGCAAGGCGTGCGCGTGGGCTCGCGCAGCCAGTCGTTGCTGCGTGTTTCGGCCAACGGCGTGCTGGTCGATCAGGTCGCGCTCACACCGTGGGGCGGCTACGCGCTCAGTCCGTACACGGTGGCTTCGCTCGACAGCATCGAGCAGGAACGCTGGGCGATCCAGCCCATGGCGTTCATGAAAGCCGCACTGCATTTGCAGGACATGCCGTCGCCGAGCGTCACGACTGAAAACGGCCAGCGTCTGCTCATGTCCCACGTGGACGGCGACGGCTTCGCCTCGCGCGCCGAATTCCCCGGCCCCGACTATTCCGGCGAAGCGCTATACCAGCAGATCTTCACCCGCTATCAGGTGCCGATGACGCTCTCGGTGATCGAAGGCGAAGTGGGTCCCAAGGGGCTGCATCCGGATATCTCGCCGCGTCTCGAAGAGATCGCGCGCAAGATGTTCGCGCTGCCGAACGTCGAAATCGGCACGCACACGTACTCGCATCCGTTCCAGTGGGAGCAGGTGGACGGCAAGACCGGCGCACAGGTGGATCGCGGAGGCGGCGACGCGGCGTTCTCGCTGAACATTCCGGGGTATCACTTCAATATCGACCGCGAGATCACCGGTTCGATCGACTACATCAACACGCGCCTGGCGCCGCCCGGAAAGAAGACCGTGCTGTTGCAATGGTCGGGCGACTGCCGTCCGCCGGGTTTCGTCGTGCGCAAGGTGTACGAAGCCGGGGTCTACAACTTCAACGGCGGCGACACGGTCATCACCCGATCAGCCAACAGTTGGACCAATATCGCGCCGATCGGCGTGGACAAGGGGCCGGGCGCTTATCAGGTGTATGCGCCGAATCAGGACGAGAACGTTTATACGAACGACTGGCAGGGGCCGTTCTATGGCTTCACGCGCGTGCTCGAAACCTTCTCGATGACCGACAAGCCGCTGCGCTTCAAGCCGATCGACATCTACTACCACATGTATAGCGGCACCAAAGTGGCCTCGCTGCGCGCGCTCGACCAGATCTTTTCGACGGTGCTCAAGCAGCCGGTCATGCCGGTCTACGTGAGCGAGTACATCCGCAAGGTGCTCGACTGGCACACGTTCGCGGTGGCGAAAGAAGTGGGTCCGCAAGCCGGCGAGTGGCTCGTGCGCGGTAATGGCGAGGTGCGCGAATTGCACTGGCCGCAAGCAACCAAACCGGTGCTGGCCGGCGCATCGGGCGTGACCGGTTTTGCAACAGGCCCCGACGGCACCTATGTCCATATCGACGGCGGCAGCGCCCGCTTTGCGATCGGCGCTGTCGCGAACGCGGCGCCGTATATCGGCGAAGCCAACGGTTTCGTGCGCAATTTCCAGCGCACGGCACAGGGCATGCGTTTCGAGTTCGCCGGTCACTACCAGCCATTCGTCAAGCTGGCCAACGCGCAGCAGTGCAAGGTCAGCGTCGACAGGCAGGCTGTCGCCACGCGTCGCGAAGGCGAATTCCTGCGTTTCGATACGCGGGCTAACGTCGGATCCAAATTGAACTACCAGTCGATCGAGGTCGCTTGTGGTCGATAAACGCCCTCGCATCGCGCCCACGTGGCTCGTCCTGCTGCTCGCGGGCGTCGTGTTGATCACGCTCTATCTCGTGCATCCGCGCGGCGGTCTGCGCAGCCGGATGACGTCGACCGACGCGCCGAGCGATCTCAGCATCGCGTATCTGGAAGCATGGCTGCGCGTGCAGCCTGGCAACCCGGAAATCCTCTCGGTGCTCGGCACGCAGTACGTGCGTCTGGGCCGCAATGAGGACGCGCGCCGTATTGCTGCCCGCATGGAGGCGATTCCGGACGATCGCCTGCGCCGCGCGGCGCAGTTGCTTCGTCTGACCGTCGACACGCGCGAGACGTTCGCGCTGCCCGCCAACGATCCGGGCCGCGAGGCCGCGCTCGGCCGTTTGCGCACGCAGCTCACGAATGCGGCTGCGCTGACGTGGTCGAATGCCGATTTGCAGATGCTGGCTGAGGCGGCTGCGTCGGTGAATGCGCAGCAACTCGCCGGGCAGCTCTATGCTCGCCTCGCTGTACAGGACTCCGCGCAGCAAACGCGCTGGAACCGCGAAGTCGTGCGCTTTGCCATGTATGGCGGCGACTATCGCGGCGCGGCGAACGGCTGGTTCCGTTTGCAAGCCAGCGCGGCGACGTTCGATGCGAGACGTCAGTGCTTTATCGAAGGCATCAAGGCCTTGCAGTCGGGCAGTCTGCTCGATGACGCGCTTGCTGCCGCGGATCAACACGGTTCTGAATTCACGCACGATCGCGATACGCTCGTGGTGCTGCTGAATCTGGCGCGCGCGGCGCATCGTCCGGATCTCGTGGACCGTTACGCGAAGGCGCTGGCCGGCTATGCGCAGGCTCAGCCTGAAGAGGACGGCGCGCTGCGGCTCGTCGGCTTTATCCGCGAGCGTGCAAGTGAAGAGGGCGCGCAGGGGCAGTACGCCTATATGGATGGTCCGCAAGTTCGGGGCGGTTTTGCCATGCGCGCGAGTACCCATGGCTCGCGCGCGGTGGATGTCGTGCGCGTCGCGGCGTCCATCGCCGGGCCGGCGTCGGCGAAACCCGCGGCTGCACCGCCCGCCGCGTCGAACTCCGCCGCTTCCAACGACGTGCCGGGCCTCCTCTATCAGTCGTTCCTCGAATCGAGCGATCTGCCGAACGCTCAGCGCGTGGCGGCGGAGCAGGTCAGCAAGAACCCGGGTTCGCCGGTCTGGACCAGGCGCCTCGCTCAGGTCGCCGAATGGAATCACGCGTCGCCGCTCGCCTTGCAGATGTGGCTCGCTTACGCTCAAGCCACGCACGACCCCGAAGGCTGGAAAAACGTGATGCGCCTCGCGCCGATGCTCAACGACGACAACGCCTATCTGGCCGCGTTGATCCAGGCATCGAATGCTTCGCCCGGCGACCTGAAGCTGCTCGACTCCGTAGTCGCAGCTTACGAACGCCTCGGCCGTCCTGACGACGCGCTGGCATTCCTGCGCGGCCGCCAACGCAATTCGCCGGCGCAAGCGATCGACGCGCGTCTGGGTCAGCTCGCCGAGCGCTCGGGTCACGACGACGAAGCGCTGGCGTACTACCGCAAGCTGAACCAGCTTTATCCGTCGAACACGCAATACGCGCTGCGCACGGCGAGCCTTCTGTATCGTCACGGCGACTACAAGGGCGCGCTCGACACGCTGCTCGCCGCGCGCCGCGGCGCCAAGGACGACGACGTGCTGTTCTGGCGCAACGCCGCGCAGCTCGCGCGCCTGCTGCAGCGTGACGACATCGCGAACGACGCCTACAAGCATTTGCTGGCAAGCGGCCAGGCGGCGCCTGAGGATCTGAGCGCGATGACTTACTTCTACGACGCCTATCCGGTGGACGCGGCGCGTACGTCCGAGCTGCAGTTCCGCCGCGATCACTCGCAGCGCGCGCTGCAGAGCGCGATTCACTATTACACCGATGCCGGGCAATACGACCGCGTCGACGCTTTGCTAAAGAGCCTGACGCCCGAACAATTGGCGGCTGGCGAAGCCGACCCGGCATTCCTGCGCGTGCGGGCCGAATACTATCGCGAGATCGATCGTCCGCTCGACGCGCTGCACGATTTGCAGCACGCTGTGTCGCTGCCCGGCGCGACGCTCGACTTGCGCGCCGCACTGCTCTGGACGCTGGTGGACTACGGCAGCGAAGCGCAGTTGCGCGAGGCGGTCGCCGAATGGCGCGATGCGCCCGCGCAGGCGCCCGTTTTGTGGGGGCCGCTCGCCGCCGCGCAGATGCGTTTGAACCGGCCGGAAGCGGCGCTCAAGTATCTGCGCCTGCAGGCGGCCTCGATGTCGCGCGATCCGTTGTGGCAACTCGCCTACGCCGAGGCGCAGGAAATGGCGGGGCGCAGCGATCTCGCCTGGTCGATCCGCCGCAACGTCTGGCGCCAGATGCAGCAGGAAGAGGCCGAGGTTCGCGCCAACAGCGCGCAAGGCCAGATCGTGCTTCGCACGCGCGCCTCGGAGGGCGGCGAAGTGCGTGAGCAGATGCTCGGCCGCCGCGTCACGCTCGCGTCGATCTTCGAAAACGCGGACGTGTCGAAGGCTTTTCTGATCGATCTGCTCGCGAGCGACGCGGGCCGCAACGACAACGCCGAAGCCCGCCGCACATTGCTCGGCGACGCGGCCGGCCTGCCGCCCGCGCAGCCCGTGAAGACGCAAGCGGCGGCGAAGTCGCTGGATCAGGCGCAATTGACTTCGTCGGTGGCGCGCGACGTGGCGCTCGCCTGGGCGATGTCGCATGAAGCGAGTCCGCTGGCGAAGCGCTGGCTGGCTCGCCAGTACGCCGACGTGCTGATGCAGCCTTCGGAACAGTTGATCGCGATCGCGCTCGCTGAAAACGACAAGCCCGCGATGGAGCGTCTGCTCGACCAGCAAGGCGCACGCTTGCCGCTCTACAACCGTATCGATGCTTCGATCGCGGTGGATCGTCCGGGCGCGGCGGAAAACCTCGCGTTTCAGGGTCTGGAAGGTGCGCCCTACGATTCGGAGTTGCACAGCCGCCTGCAGCAAACCGCGCTGACCTGGCCGCAATCGCTCGACGCGACCGTGACCAGCTTCGTTGAACATCCGCTCGACTATATCGAGCAGACGTTGGCGGGCAGCATCAAGGTCGCCGATCTCTACATGGTCGGCGTGAACGGTGTCCAACGCTTTCAGCACTCGACGGATGAGTCGCAACTGACCAACGTGCCTTCGGTGGATCGTTCGGTGGAATTTTACGCGCGCCGTCAAACGTACGACACCGCCTTCATGGTGACCGCCGGCCGCCGCGAAGCACTCGACAGTTTTTATAGCGTGTCGGTGGGCGCGGAGTGGGGCAGGAACTCGCCGCTGTCGATCGCGCTGAAAGCGGGCCGCAATCAGACGGCACGCGAATCGCAGGCACTACTGGTCGGCGGCATGAAGGACAACGTGGTCGGCACGATCACGTATCGCGCGACGCAGCATCTGTATGCGACGGGCATGGTCGAAGCCGATCGTTTCTATAGCCAGGCGCGCAACTACCTCGGCAGCGGCGTGCTCTCGACGGGTGAGATCGGTTATCGGATCCGCACGAACTATCCGGACTTTACGGTGCGTCTGATCGGCACGCATGGCGACTACGGTGCGAGCGGCTCCGCCGACGGTCTGATTTCGCGGCTGATTCCGGCGAGCGCCGGGCCGGTCGATGCATCGACCTTCGTCCCGCAGACGTACTCGCAATACGGGGCGTTCTTCGGTTTCGGCAACGATCTGATCGACCAGTACACGCGCGCATGGCGGCCGTTTCTCGACGTCGGCGTGCTGCACGACTCGTTCCAGGGTTGGGGACCGTCGATCAGTCTGGGCCTCGCGGGCACCGTGTTCGGCGGCGATCACGCGGCACTCTTTTTCTCGCATCAGCGCGTCTCGCGTCTCGGCACGCCGGTGACCCAGATCGGCGCGCGCTATAGCTGGTTTTATTGAACCGGATTTCGCATAGTTATCCCAAGGAGAATTCTTCATGTACGGCATTAAACGATCGGCTCGTACGAGCGCTTGGTGTGTCGCGGCAGCCGCGCTGGCCCTGATGGTGAGCGCCTGCGGCACGGTGCGCCAGACTTCGGGCCCCGCGCTCGCGCGCGGCGACAAGGTGGCGGTGGTGTCGATCGCCAACTACACTGAAACGCCGGATGCCGGTCACAGCGCCGAGTCGATCGCGGCCAACACGCTGCGCGCGGGCGGGATCGCCGATGTGCGCATCGCGCCGGCCGATTCGAACCGCAACTCGCTGTTCGACACGACGCAGCGCGCCGACAGCGACAAGGCGCTCGAATGGGCGCGTTCGCAGAACGCCCGCTATGTGCTGTCCGGCGCGGTCGAGGAATGGCGCTACAAAACGGGCGTGGACGGCGAGCCGGTGGTCGGCGTCACGTTCGAACTGATCGACGTGTCGAACGGCGCCGTGGTGTGGAGCGCGACGGGCACGCGTACGGGCTGGAGCCGCTCGGGTCTGTCGAGCGTGGCGACCTCGCTGATCGCCAAGGTTCTGGCGCCGTTGCAAGCGCGTCAGTAAAAGCATCGATAAGCATATCCCCAAGGTTGCCTGTTTGCGCCCGAAGTGCGGGCCGCCAGCCGCAACCCGACATGTGAAAAGGAAATGGCCGTGAATACCGCAGCCGTGGAAAACAACCCAGGCGCCTCGAAGCCGCGCCATGCGCATCCGTTCGGCAATCTCGGACGCGTGCGCCGCTTTCTGGCGCCCGCGGTGGCGCGGCCGTTCGCGATCGTGGAGACTGTCGTGCTCGTGCTGGCCGTATTGGCCGTGGCCCGCTGGCTTCATCCTGAAGACCCGTTGCTGCTGCACAATGGTTTTCCGTGGCTGTGGCTGGCGTCGCTGCTGGTGGCCTTGCGCTACGGCAGCCTGCTCGGCCTGCTGAGCGGAGCGTTGATGCTCGGCGCGTGGGCGCTCTTTTATCCGCACGGCGGCCCGTTCCCCACACTGTATTTCGCGGGCGGTTTGATCCAGACGATTCTCGCCGGGCACTTCGGCGATACGTGGGGTAGCCGCGCCGAGCGCGCGTCCTCACTGAACGATTACCTGAACGACCGTCTCGTCGCGCTGACCAACAGTCACTATCTGATGCGGCTCTCGCACGAGCGGCTCGAAAAGGATTTGTTGTCGCGTCCGACCACGTTGCGCGATTCGATTACCGAGTTGCGCCGTCTGTCGGTCGCCACGGATACGGCACTCGCCGTGCCGGCCGCGGGCAAGGAAAACGATCCGCCGGGCGGCGATCCGCTCAGCGGCGCGAGCGGTCTGCTCGAATTTGTCGCGCAAGCCTGCCAGATTGAAGTCGCGGCATTGTATCCGGTGCATCACGGCAAGCTCGGCGCGCTGGCCATCGCGCGGATCGGCGACCCGTTCGAACTCGCCGTGCACGACGAACTCGTCACGCATGCGTTGAACACGCTGAGCGTCGCGCATCTGAAGAACGAAGACACGGTAGTGGCGGTCAGCCAGTACCTGGTGTGCGCGCCGCTCGTATCGGCGGACGGTGAACTGCGCGCGCTGCTCGTCGTCAAGCGCATGCCGTTCCTGTCGCTCAACTTCGACAACCTGCAATTGCTGCTGGTGCTGCTCGGCTATTACGCGGACGGCGTCGAGCATTCCGCATTCGTACAGCGCATTCTCGACCGCGTGCCGAACTGCCCGTATGAATTCGCACTCGACCTGAGCCGCCTCACGCGTCTTCAGCAGAAGGCGGGCGTGGCGTCGTCGCTCGTGGCGCTCGCGTTTCCGCGCGATGAAGAGGGCGACTCGCTGTTCGAGCACGTCATGCGCCGCCGCCGTTCACTCGACGTGATGTGGCCGGTGCAGACCGCGAAGCAGTCGGTGCTGGTGAATCTGATGCCGGCCACCGACACGACCGGCATCGACGGTTATCTCGCGCGGATCGAAGCCAGCCTGACGGCCCAGTTCAACAACCGACCTGGAACGCGCGCGCGTCGGCGTTCATACGCTCCACCTCGAGGGCGACGAGCCGGGCGCGGCGCTGATGCGTCTTCTCAACGAAGCGGCCTCGATGTCTAAGACCCTTTCTCTCATCGTCGGCGCGCTCGCGGCCGTGGTGGCCGTGATCGTGCAATATCTGGCGATCGCGAGCCTGCTGCAACCGGCCGGCGCGCTCGATCCGCTGCTGCGCTTTTTCGCGTTGCAGGCGTTGGCGGGACTCGCGGAGGCAGTCGCGTTCCGCTCGTGGCTGCCGTTGAATTACCGCGAGCCGCGCGGCGTTACGTTGCTGTTCCTGTGGCTCGCCTGCACCGTGGTGCCGCTGTTCGGCGGCCTAGTGGTGCTGATCAGTTGCGTGTGGGCGGCGCTCTTTCCGGGCAGCAAGGAGAGCGATCAACTCGCCGATGTGCCGCGCCCGGAATTCGTCACTTACCTGGTGTCGCGCGTGTCGCACGGCGGCGGCGCGCGTCTGCAGGCGCGCCTCGCCAACACTCAGGTGTCGCCTACCGACCGGCTGTCCGCGCTGGTGGCGATCCAGAACATGCCTACCCGCACCACGGGCACGTTGCTGCGCGAGTTGCTTGCCGATCCGCTCGAAGACATTCGCCTGATCGCTTACGGCACGCTGGATCACGCCGAAAACGAGATCATGCAGAAGATCTTCCGCACCAGCAAAGCGCTGGAAGCGGCCGATAACGACGCCGAGCGCCGCGCGCTCAACCGCCTGCTCGCCGAGTTGTACTTCGAACTCGTGTATCAGAACCTGGTGCAAGGCGCGGTTTACCGCCATACGTTGCAACAGGCCGACCGCTACGCGCAAGCGGCGCTCGAAACCGATCCAAGCGATGCCGCGCTGTGGCTGATTCGCGGCCGTCTGGCGCTGGCGAACGGCTTGCCCAATGCCGCGCATGAATACATTGGCCAGGCGCTCGCACTCGGTTTCCCGCGCGAACGGCTGGTGCCGTGGCTCGCGGAAGCCGACTTCCTGCGCGGCGACTACGCTCGCGTCAAGCAGCTTCTCGCATCGCTGGGCAATGCGGCCGCGTTGCCCACACTCAAACCGGTTGTGAAGTACTGGTCATGATGAAAGAACTCCCGATCCGCCGTGCCGCCGATGCCGATGTCTGCCTGCTGCTCGAAGGCACGTTCCCGTTCGTGCGTGGCGGCGTGTCGAGCTGGGTCAATGAAATGATCCGCTCCTACCCGGAGACCCGCTTCGCGATTGTGTTCATCGGCAGCCGGGAACAGGACTACAACGGCGCCGCGTATGCGCTGCCGGACAACGTGGTGCATATTGAAACGCACTTCCTGTACGAGCAGGTCGTGGCGGATTTTCAGCCGCGTGCCGTCGCCGGCGACACCGCGGCGTTCGCGCGCTCGCAGAGTTTGCACGACGCCTTGCGCGATCCGCGCAGCGGGCTGGATGTCGGCGCTCTGATGGCGAGCATGATTCCGATGCTCGGGGCGAATGGCGCGCTGAACGAAGAGCAGTTCCTGTCGAGCCGCGCGGCCTGGGACACGATCGTCGATCAATATCAGAAGTACTGTACCGATCCGTCGTTCACCGATTACTTCTGGACCGTGCGCATCATGCACAAGCCGCTGTGGCAGCTCGCGCGCGTCGCGGAGAAGCTGTTGCCGGCGAAGGTCTATCACACGGTATCGACGGGATACGGCGGCTTTCTCGGCGCGTTGATGCACTACCGCACGGGCCGTCCGCTGCTGATTTCCGAGCACGGCATCTACACGAAAGAGCGCAAGATCGACCTGTTGCAGAGCCAGTGGATTCGCGACAACCGCGGCGTGTTCGAACGCGATATTTCTCGCGTCAGCTATTTCCGCGAACTGTGGGTGCGTTTCTTCGAAGCGATCGGCAAGCTCGCGTACGACGCTGCTGACGATATCGTCGCGCTGTACGAAGCGAACCGTCAGCGCCAGATCACGGACGGCGCGCGCGCCGAGCGCACGCAATGCATTCCGAACGGCATCGACGTCGACGCGCTCGCGCCGCTGATAGCCGAACGCAAGCCGCGCTCGCACCGCGTGGTCGCGTTGATCGGCCGCGTGGTGCCGATCAAGGACATCAAGACCTTCGTTCGCGCGATCTTCATTGCGTCGCGCACCATGCCGGATCTCGAAGGCTGGATCATCGGGCCGGAAGAGGAAGATCCCGCTTACGCGCTCGAGTGCCGCGCGCTCGTGGAGAGTCTCGGCTTGAGCCGCAATGTGAAATTCCTCGGCTTCCAGCGCATCGACGACATGATGCCGCAGATCGACGTGATCGCGCTGACCTCGATCAGCGAGGCGCTGCCGCTGGTGGTGCTGGAAGGTTTCGCGGCCGGCGTGCCGGCCATCACGACGGACGTGGGCTCGTGCCGTCAACTGATCGAAGGCGCGGACGACGAAGATCGCGCGCTCGGCTCGGCGGGCATGGTGGTTCAACTCGCCGATCCGGCGGCCTTCGCGCAAGCCGTGCTGTCGCTGCTCGCCGACGAAACCCGCTGGCAGGCCGCGCAACAGGCCGGCCTCGCGCGCGTGCGCCGCTATTACACCAGGAAGCAGATGATCGACAGCTATCGCACGCTGTATGAGCGTCTCGCCGCCATGCCGGATCGCGAGCGCAACTATACGGCCGCCGATGCGGCGCGTTGCCCGATGCATCACGGCACCCAAGCAAAGGCGGAGCCGCACGCGAGTTCGGCGCAGCCCGTTCAATCGCAGGAGACACGCTGATGGCGGGTATCGGCTTCGAATTACGCAAAATCATGCGCCGCGACACGCTGGTGGGCGCGGCGCGCGCTTACGCCTACGCGGGCCTGATCAGTTCGGGACCGTTGATCCTGTCGATCTTCGGCATCCTGATCATCGGGCTGATCAGTCTGACCTCGGTAATTCCGAGTTTCGCGATCGTGCAGTTTCAGGTGTCGGTCACGTATCTGATCGCGCTCAGCCTGATTCTGACCGGGCCGCTACAACTGTCGTTCACGCGCTTCATTTCCGACCGGCTGTTCGAAAAGCGCGACGACCTTGTGCTGTCTAACTATAACGGCGTGGTGCTGGTGTCGTCGGTGCTGGCGAGCGTGGTCGCGCTGGTCGCGATGCTGGTGGGCTTTCGCGAGGAGCCGCTGATCTACCGTTTGCTGATGATTACGGGCTTCGTGGTGGTCAGCAATATCTGGATCGCCGTGATCTTTCTATCAAGCGTGAAGCAGTACCGGCAGATACTGATGGTGTTCGCGATCGGCTATGCATGCGTGGTGTGCCTCGCGCTCGCGTTGAACGGCTATGGACTGGTCGGCCTGCTCGGCGGCTTCGTGGCGGGGCACATCGTGCTGCTCGCCGGTCTGTCGGGTCTGATTTATCGTAACTACCGCAGCGAGCGTTTCGTTTCATTCGAAGTGTTCGAGCGGCGCTTCGCCTATCCGAGCCTCGCGCTCGTCGGTCTGCTATTCAATATCGGCGTGTGGCTCGACAAGTTCATGTTCTGGTACGCGCCGGGCACGGGCACGCACGTGATCGGACCGCTGAACGCGTCGGTGATTTACGACATTCCGATTTTTATCGCCTACGTGTGCGTGATGCCCGGCATGGCGACGTTCCTCGTGCGCATCGAGGCGGATTTCGTCGAGTACTACGACGCCTTCTACGACGCCGTGCGCAGCGGCGCGACGCTGCGCCATATCAACGAAATGCGCGACATGATGGTGGGCAGCGTGCGGGCCGGCCTGTATGAAATTATCAAAGTGCAGGCGGTCGTGCTGCTGCTGATCATCGCCTTCGGTGAGCGCGTGCTCGGCTCGCTCGGCATTTCGCCACTGTATATGCCGCTGCTTGTCGTCGACGTGGTGTCGGCGAGTCTGCAGGTGTTGCTGCTCGGTCTGCTCAACGTGTTCTTTTATCTCGACGGACGGCGTATGGTGCTGCGGCTCACGGGCGCATTCGTCGTGCTGAATGGACTCTTCACCGGTATCACGCTCAGGCTCGGGCCGGATTTCTACGGCTATGGATTTGCGCTGGCGTTGCTGGTCGTGGTGGTGGCAGCCGTGAAGGTGCTGGACCGCAAATTCATGTCATTGGAATACGAAACGTATATGTTGCGGGGTTGAAGGGCGATATATCGTTTCCGTGGCCGATCGACGGCATGATCGCGGAACACGCTTTCTTGCCGTCGACGGCGTTGCCTGAATAACATGACAGGGGAGCCGGATTTGTCCGAGCACGATCACGACCGACGTTTCAGCCTGCGCGCGCTGCTGCGTCATGTCAGCCGGTTCGCGCGCATGGCCGCGCTCGGCGCGCTGGCTTCGGTGGCGCACGCACAGAGCGCGGCGGACGCGCCAGCGGGACCGTCGGTAGCGCTGTACTACGGCACGAATCCGCCCGTCGAGGAACTGGCCGCATTCGATATCGTGGTGGTCGACCCCGACGCGCACTTCGATCCGCGCGCTCACGCGAGCGCGCATCCGGCGTGGTTCGCGTATGTGAGCGTCGGCGAGGTGAACCCGCATCGCGCGTATTACCACGCCATGCCGCGGCAGTGGCTGCCGGGCGTCAACGAGGCATGGGCCTCCCATGTGATCGATCAGACGGCCGCGCAATGGCCGGCGTTTTTCGTCGACAAGGTGATCGCGCCGTTATGGAAAAAGGGCTATCGCGGCTTCTTCCTCGACACGCTCGACTCCTACCACCTGATCGCCAAAACCGATGCCGCGCGCGCCGCGCAGGAAGCGGGGCTGGTGCGGGTCGTCCGCGCAATCAAGAAGCGTTATCCCGACGCGAAGCTGATTTTCAACCGCGGCTTCGAGATCTTGCCGCAGGTCCATGATCTCGCCTGCATGGTGGCGTTCGAATCGCTGTATCGCGGTTGGGATGCCGGCAAGCAGCGTTACACGGAAGTGCCGCAAGCCGATCGCGACTGGCTACTGATGCAGGCGGCAACGATCCGCGATCAATACAGGCTGCCGGTGCTGTCCATCGACTATTGCCCGCCCGCTGACGGCGCATGCGCGGCCGCCACCGCGGCACGGATTACGGAGGCCGGCTTCGTGCCTTACGTTACCGATGGCGGACTCGCGACAGTCGGCGTGGGTGCGGCCGGAACCGGCAACGCACGGCCGTGACAAGCGGATTGAATCAAGACGGCTTCTCTGCCTGCCAAAGCCCACTCACAGTTTGCTAGTCGCTCGCCATCCAGGCGGCGGCTAGGTTCTCATCCTCAGTACGCATGGGCGTCATGCCCGGAGCGCAAACTGCTCTGCGACGATCATTGGATTGCGCAAAAACCTGTATGGATGTACAGTGTCCTGCATGGAATCTCGTCGCGCTGCTGCAACGGCGGCGGCGCGTGCGGCGGAGCATAGGGAGAGAACATGTTTCGATTTTTGGGCTTGGGCATCATGCTGTGCGCGGCGGCTTCAACGGCAATGGCCGGCGAGCACTATGTCGAGGTCTGGAACCCACCGGAAGCGCGAGTTGGCAAGCCGCATTGCGCAGTCGTTGCCCGTCGGCCTGTCGCGAGTCGGCACATCGTTCCCCACGCAATGAAAGCTCGCACGCGCACCGCGCCGGCGCCGGTTGGGAGACTCGTCGCGAAATCGGATCGGCGGGAAAGCGTGCCTGCACACGCACCGGACATGTCCGAGATTCCGCGGCAGATCACGCCCGAGGGCAATGTGCTGCGAGTCAGCTCTGGAGGTGTCACGCCTGAGGTGACACGTTAATGGAGTCCCAGACTTATCACGGCTACACCGTCTGGGGTCACGCCATCTTGCAGCAGGAGGACATTTTGCAGCCCGAGCGGTACGGCGCAAGCGGGACCATCACGCTCGCCGGTAAGCTGGTCGAAGCGTCGGGCATTCTCGCCTACTTCGATACCGAAGACGAAGCGCAACGCGCGGGTCTCGAATGGGCGCGTGCGTGGATCGACAGTCACGGGTGAGCAGCGCGAATCCGACGCGTAGACTTCTGACTCGTCGAGCGCGACCACCGGCCGTGGTAAGGCGTTCATCGCACGCATGTGGAAAGCGTTTTTCGTAGCTCGAATGTTCTACGCGCGCCGCGGCTGCGTTGAAGGCGTCCGCCGCTCGGCTGCATCTAAGCGGGAACGCTATATACGGTTCGCCGTGGCGCAGGGCGCTCCGTACTGGCGGGCCGGCTGTGTGCTCACCGACATCGTGGAACGACGACCGCGCCCACGCCGCTTACCGCAACTGTGTCACCGCGAGCAGGAGCACCATGCTGCCGATCGCGCCATCCAGCACGCGCCATGCCGTCGCCCGCTTGAAGAGCGGCGCGAGAGCGCGCGCACCGTAACCCAGACCGATGAACCAGATTCCGCTGACGGCCATCGCCCCCAGCGCAAAGGCGACCCGCGCGCCTTCGGGTTCGCGTGCGCCGGCCGTGCCGATCAGCAGGAACGTGTCGAGGTACACGTGCGGATTGAGCCATGTGAACGCGAGCGTCATCAGAATGATCGGCACGGCGCGCTGCACGGGTGCCGCGCCGACGTTCTCGCCATCCAGCACCGCATGCTCCGGCCGCACCGCGCGTCGCAATGCATTGATCCCAAACCACGCCAGATAGGCGAGCCCGACGTACAGCATCGCGTGGACGAACAGGGGATAGCGCTCGACCAGCACCGATGCGCCGCCCACGCCCGCGCCGATCAGAATGAAGTCCGACAAGGCGCACAGCACGACGATTTTGCCGACATGCGAGCGCATGATGCCCTGACGCAGCACGAAGGCGTTCTGCGCGCCGATGGTCACGATCAGGGATGCGCACAAGGCGGCGCCGTGGGAAAGAGACAGCCAGTTCATAATCGATCCAGTAGACGGGAGCCGCGAACGAAGCTAGTCTGCGGGTTTGCCGATCATAAGAGAAGCTAATTCACTTAATGCCGATTAAGGAACGCTAATGCTCGACTATGCGTTGCTCGACGCGCTGGCCGCCGTGGTGCGCCACGGCTCGTTCGACCGTGCCGCCGGCGAACTGAATGTGACGCCGTCCGCGGTATCGCAGCGGGTCAAACTGTTGGAGGAGCGCGTGGGCAGCGTGCTGGTGAAGCGCGGCCAGCCCTGCGTCGCGACCACCTCGGGCGCGCTGCTGTGCCGCCACACCGAACGCGTGCAATTGCTCGAAGCGGAACTGACCGGCCGGCTGCCGGCGCTGCCCGGCGCGCTGGTTGAAGCGTGGCCGGCGCTGCGCATCGCCGTCAACGACGACAGCGTGGGCACCTGGTTCATCGACGCGGTCGCGCCATTCTGCGTCGAGCGGGAGATGCTGCTCGATCTGGTGATCGACGATCAGGACCACACCGCGCAGCGGATTCGCGATGGCAGCGTGCAGGGCGCGGTCACCACGCAAGCCGAGCCGGTGCAGGGTTGCCGCTCCACGCGGCTCGGCCGGATGCGCTATCTGGCGGTCTGTTCACCGGACTTTCTCGCGCGTCACTTTGCCGACGGCGTGACGCGCGAGAGCTTGCGGCGCACGCCCTGCGTCGATTTCAATCCGAAGGACCAGTTGCAAAAGCGCTTCATGCGCCGCATCACGCGCGCGGAAGTCGATCCGCCGTTGCACTGGATTCCGCACGTCGCCGGTTTCTTGCGTGCCTGCGTCACGGGCCTCGGCTGGGGCATGTGCCCGGAGCGCATGATCGCCTCGCATCTGGCCAGCGGCGAACTGGTGGAGATCGCGCCGGGCAAGCATATCGACGTCGATCTCTACTGGCAGAGCTGGCGTTTGTCGATCGGCTGGCTCGACGACTTCGGCGCGGTGCTGCGCAAGCGGGCGACCGAGTTTCTGGACTGACCTGCAGCCACGCCGCCCGGTTGGCGCAGAGGCAATCAGCCCGCTGCGGCCTCGGCATTCGTGTCGTAGTTCGCGGGCCAGGGCGTGTCAGTCAATGTCTTCAAACGTCCTTCGTGCATGGAGAAGATCCAGCCGTGAATCCGCACCGGGCGCGGTGCGCGCTGAATCAGCGACATGGCTTGCAGCGCCTGCACTTGCGCCAGCACATTGAGCTCGGCGAGTCGATCCGCGCGCGCCTCGAAGCTCGGCAGCTCGCGCAATTCGGCGGTGTGCAGCGCGCACAACCGGCGAATTCCTCCAATGCGGCGATTGACGTTCGGCAACTCGGGCGCGGGCGGTCGCAATGCCGCCTGCACGCCGCCACAGCAGTGATGCCCGCAGACGATCACATGTTCCACCTGCAGCACGGTGACCGCGTACTCGAGCACGCTCGACAGGCTCTCGTCGTTATCGGCGACGAGATTCGCGATGTTGCGATGTACGAAAATCTCGCCGGGCTTCGCCCGCGTAATGGCTTCCGGCACGCGGCTGTCGGAGCAGCCGATCCACAGCACGTTCGGTTGCTGATTGCCGGCGAGGCGCCGGAAATAAGCGGGATCGCGGGTAATGATTTCGTCGGACCAGGCGAGGTTTTCGACGAGCATGTGTTTCGGAGATGTCATGAACGGGCTTCCGTTGATGCAATATTCGCGTTGGGGAGTGCGCTTGTGCAATGTTTCATCGACCCCTCTGCGGGTTGATTGGGATGACTGAGCAATATCGAACAGGCACGGACATTGTGCGGGACGCGGGATGAGACCGTAGTGATCACCGCATGATAGTTTTGTCATCGTGCGGGCACGTGCTTCGCCTAGCTGATCGGCGGATGCTTCGGAAAGCGCAGGCTGAAGGTGGTGCGCAAATGCGGTACGCTTTCCACGCTGCATTCGCCGTCATGTTCGTCCATGATCGACTTGACGATGGCGAGTCCGAGGCCGGTGCCGCTCGCCGAGTTATGCCGCGATGGATCGACCCGGTAGAAACGGTCGAAGATGCGCTCCAGATGCGGCGTCGCGATGCCGGCGCCGGTGTCCGATACCGATATGTGCGCATGGCGCCGGCGTTCCGCGCATCGCACGTCGACAATGCTGCCGCGCGGCGCGTGGGTCAACGCGTTTGAAATCAGGTTGCTGAGCGCCCGCTGCACCATCAGCACGTCGCCTTCGAAGCGCGCGTTGCCCGAGACGACGATCTCGACGCCGGCGTCGGCGGCCATGACTTCGTAATAGCCGGCAATGCGCAGCGCTTCGGCGCCTGCATCGACACACTGCAGCGTCAAGCGGTGGCGAACGCTGTCCGCGCGCGCGAGAAACAGCATGCTGTCGATCAGGCGCGCGAGGCGCTGGCATTCGTCCACGCTCGATTCGATCACGCTGCGATATTCGTCGGCGGAACGGGGTTGAGAGAGTGCCACTTGCGCTTCAGCCAGTAGATTGGTGAGCGGAGTGCGCATGTCGTGCGCAAGGTCGGACGAAAATTGCGTGAGACGCGTGAACGACTCATGCAGGCGCGCGAGCATCCGGTTGAACGCCCGGCTTAGTTCCTTTAGTTCGCCGGGCATCTCGTGTTCGGGCAAGGGCTCCGCAAGATGGCGGCTGGAGATCTGCTCGGCGCGCGCCGTCAAACGGGCCAGCGGCCGCAGTCCGAAACGCGCGATCGACCATGCAAGCAGCGCATTCACCAGCGTGCCCGTCACGATGACGACCAGAACGTTGAGCGCATAGGCGCGCAGTAGCGCGCGTTCGCCGCTCGCGTCGTATTGGACGACCACTCGCACCTGCGTGCCGGCGCCATCGCCGAGCGGCGCCATCGCCACCAGAAAGCGCAGCGGCAGATTTGCGATCGACACGCGCACCGGCGCGAGGTCGGTGCTGACGGTCATCGTCTGCGCGTTCGGCCAGTAGCCGTTGGTGCGGATGAGCGGTGCGCTGTGCGCGTCGAATAGCGCGATATCGAGGTTCTGATGGCCGTATAACTGGTTGTGCCACGTCTCGCGATCCGCGCTGACCGCCTGGATGCTGGGCATGGTGTGGAGGCGCAATTGCAGCGCGGCGAGGGTCGTGGTCATCTCGCGAGCCGACGCCGCTTCGATACGCGTTTTCAGGCCGTGATACAGCAATACGCCATTGAATATGAGTAGCACCGAGGTCGAAAGCGCGAACAGGATCGACAGCCTCGCACGCAAAGTCCGCGGCACGAGCAGCGCCGCGAGTAGACGTCGAATCATGGCTGCGCCGGGCCGCGCTCTTCCAGTACGTAGCCCATGCCTCGCACGGTGTGGATCAGCTTGGGTTCATAGTTGTCGTCGACCTTTGCGCGCAGGCGGCGGATCGCGGCGTCGACGACATTGGTGTCGCTGTCGAAGTTCATGTCCCACACCTGGGAAGCGATCGTCGAACGCGGCAGGATTTCGCCCTGACGGCGCATGAGCAGCCATAGCAATGCGAATTCCTTGGCCGTGAGCAGAATCATGTCGCCGTGGCGCGTGGCCTTGCGGCGCGTCAGGTCGAGCACCAGATTCGATACTTGCAGCGAGGCGGCGTCGCGGGTTTGGCCACGTCGCAGAATGGAGCGCACACGGGCCAGCAGTTCGGCGAAGTCGAACGGCTTGACGAGATAGTCGTCGCCGCCCATGTTGAGGCCGCGCACCTTGTCGTCCACCTCGTCGCGCGCGGTGAGCAGCAGGACGGAAGTCGAATGGGTGCGGCGCAGGTTTTTCAGCAACGTCCAGCCGTCCTGGCCGGGCAGCATGACGTCGAGCACGATCAGATCGTAGTCCTCCGTCAACGCCCGGTGCTGGCCGGTCACGCCGTCTTCCACCCAATCGACGATAAAGCCCGCTTCGGTCAAGCCTTTCCGAAGATACGTGCCGGTTTTGATTTCGTCCTCGACGATCAGGATGCGCATGATTTTCTTTCAGTGCTGCTGGTTAGCGGCCGACGCGGGTGGGCGCGCATGATGCGGACGCATGGGGTGCATCGAGCTCGTGATGGGCTGCGGCGGGTGGACCGGAGGGCCGCGGCATGGTGCGAGTCATCGTGGAAAATACCTCGAGCGAAAGCAGGCCTCGCTCGATGAACGGCTCCTGCGGACCAGCCGGCGGTCCATATGCCGAAGGACAGGCGGGGTCGCCGCCGTCGAACAGCCCGTCAGGTTGATTCCACCAGAACGCCAGCGAACTGAGTGCAATGACGAGCAGCGCGGCCCCGAGCGAGACCGGATGATCGACGCGCAGTCGCTCCCAGCGCTCCGGGACGTTTGCACCGAAATGCGTGATGCGCGTCGTCAGGCTTCGCATTCGTTGAAAGTGGCGCATACGGTTCACTTTGAGGACGGGACGCACCTATCGTACGGATACCTGATCGCTGCCAGCATGAGATAAACATGACAATTCCGTCATATATGTCGTGTGCATCTTTTGTTGCGGTGCGTGGCACGCATGACACACATGACAGGATCGTCATGACGATCGCGTTCAGCGAGTCGCTCCGACCTGGCATGAGGACTGGATCGAACGGAAACGGAGATTGGATTGTGCGGAATGCGAGGGAGTTGGCAGGCGTCGCCGATGCGGCGCCGAGGACGTGAGGCGCGAGCGGGCCGTGGTGCGCGCGTTTCCACGGCGGACGCGTTTCAGATGCGGTGGATTGAAGCAGGGAACAGGCCGCTCACTTGCCGAACCGATCGCATCGGCCGGCGCGTGAGCAGCGAAGTTTTGTTTAGTGCAGACGAATCACCGGGTGCACGCGTCTGCGCAACCAGTGGCTCGCCGAATCGAGCGCCATGCGCGCGAAGCCGGTCAGTGTCATCACGTGCCGCCGATAGATGAGCTTGTAGACCGCGGTGGCCAGCCATCCGTCGACGAACACCGGCTGCGTCAGCAAGCTGCTGCTGAGGCTGCCTATGGTGCCTTCTCGCCCGAAGCCGACCAGCGTGCCGGCGTCGCGGTACACGAACTCGGGCAGCGCTTCGCCCGCAATCCGGCACTTCAACGCACGCGCAAGAAACAGCGCCTGCTGATGTGCGACCTGCGCGCGCGGCGCGAGGAACGCGCCGGCGTCGTCGGCGGGACAGGCCGCGCAGTCGCCGAGGCCGAATACGTTTGCGTCGTTCGTGCACTGCAAGGTGCGATTCACCTGAATCTGCGCGTTGCGATTCACCGCGATGCCGTCCAGCGTGCGCAAGACAGGCGGTCCCGAGATGCCCGCTGTCCAGATGGCGATGTCGCTGGCGAGCGGAGCCCCGCCGTCGGTCAGCACGGCATCGGCGCGCACTTCGGTGACGCGTGTTGTGCTCAGCACGTCCACGCCGAGACTGGCGAGCATGCGCTGCGCGCGCGTTGAAATCGTTTCGGACAAAGCGGGCAGCACGCGCCCGCTGCTTTCAATCAAACGGATGCGGAAGTCGCGTACCGGATCGAGCGAGAACGGCGTGTAGCGATTCAGCAGACGTACCGTGTCGCGCACCGCGGCGGCGAGTTCGACACCGGTTGCGCCCGCACCGATGATGTTGATCGACACCGGCGTGTCCGCCTGCGCGGTCCGCGCCCGGCGTGCGTGATTCGCACGCAGACAGGCATCGAGCAACTTGCGGCGGAATGCTTCCGCATGCGCGACCGATTCGAGCGGCAACGCATGTTCAGCGGCACCGGGCACGCCGAAATATTGCGTCACGCTGCCCATGGACAGCACCAGCGTGTCGAAAGCGATCTGACGCGACGGCAGAATTTCGCGGCCGTCGGCATCATGCAATGCACTCAGCGTGATATGCCGCTCCGCGCGATCGAGCGCGGTGAGTTCGCCCTGTTCGAATTCGAAGCCATGGCGTTGCGCCTGCACTGCGTATTGCAGTTGATGGGTCGCCGGATCGAGTTGGCCTGAAGCGGCTTCATGCAGCAGGGGCTTCCAGAAATGCGTGGGCCAGCGGTCGACCAGCACGATCTGCGCGAGACCCGCACGCCCGAGCGATTCGGACAGACGCGTGGCCAGCCCGAGCCCGCCCACGCCACCGCCGACGATCACGACGCGATGCGCCGCCGTCTTGTCCGTGCGTTGCGCGGACTGCGCGTGGTGCGCCCGTTGCGCCTGTTGCGACGTGGTGCCTGCCGGCTGATCGATTGCGGTCATGATCGCTATCCTCCTGAGGTTGTTCGTGCCGGGCCGGTGCTGGCGCCGCGTTGCGCGCGATTCCAGACATTCCCGGGCTCATCTGTCAGGCCAGTATAGAATCGGCAGAAACCGCAGCACAATTTAATGTTTATACGGGACATATAGGTTTTTACTTATGTTAAAAGCCGCGACGTTTCGTCAGTTGAAGACCTTGCATACGATTGCGAAGCTCGGCAGCGTGTCACGCGCGGCCGAGGAATTGCGGCTCACGCAACCGGCCGTTTCGCTACAGGTGCGGCTGCTGGAAGAGGCGGCGGGCGCACCGCTCCTGCAGCGTGTGGGCCGTGGCGTGCAGCTGACCGCGGCCGGTGAGATCCTCGCCCGCTATGCGCTGGAGATCCTCGACCTGTGGAACGGCGCGGCCGACGATCTGGCCGCGTTGCACGGCGAGCAGGGCGGCACGCTGCGCATCGGCGCGATTACCACCGCCGAATATCTGATCCCGCCGTTCCTGGTGCGATTCACCGAATCGCGTCCGCAAGTGAAAGTGCAGTTCAAGGTCGGCAATCGCGCCGACATCATCCGTATGCTGGCGACGCATGAAATCGATCTTGCGGTGATGGGTAGCGCGCCGCGCGAATTGCGCACGGCTGCGACCGCGTTCGCCAAACATCCAATGGCATTCGTCGCCTCGCCCGCGCATGCGCTGATGAAGAAAAAACGGTTGTCGCTCGATGATCTGCAAAGCGCGAATCTGTTCGTGCGGGAACGCGGTTCGGGCACGCGTTCGACCGTCGAGAATCTGTTTCGCCTTGCGGGCCTCAAGCTTCATATCGGCTCTGAACTATCGAGCAATGAGGCGATCAAGCAGCTGGTCGAAGCGGGACTCGGTATCGCTTTCCTGTCGCTGCACGCCTGTTCGCTGGAGTTTCAGGCGGGCTTGCTCGCGCTGTTGCCCATGTCCGCCAATCCGATCGAACGCGACTGGTATGTGATGCACGTCTCGGACAAACGCCTGCCGCATGTGGCTGGGCTGTTCCGCGATTTTCTGATCGAGCACGGCATGTCGGGCGCGGTGCCGGTGCCGCTGCCTGCTGTGGCCGCCGCCAAAAAACGCCGCCAGGCGCGCCAGACGGGCGGCGCGGACGCGGCGTAGAGCCAGCAAAAAGGCGAGCGGGCTTCTCGCGATTCGCTTCGACGTTTGCGCTTCGCCAGCGCTGCGGGAAGTCCCTATACGGCCTTTCCGTTGCCCACGGAGCCTTACCGGACGGGACTTGTGACTTACATCGCCGGAGATCGAAGTAAAGGTTGGGCAGACGATATTTTTGCCCGCGCCGATTGTCTTTACAGTGGCGTCCAGACATCTGAGAAAAGTGGACGCCGCATCCCCGTGGCGAGCCATTGTGATTGACCTGGCCGTTACAGGAGTCGGAGACAATGAGCAGCAACAGCATCACTCAAGTCGAAACGTTCGGTTTCGAACGCATTCCGGATCGCTCGCGCTATGCGCGGCCGATCGATCTGTTCCGCTTGCTGTTCGGCGGGTGCAACACCTTTTCCACCTCCGTGCTCGGCAGTTTTCCGGTGCTGCTCGGTTTGTCGTTCAAGGCGGGGGTCTGGTCGATTGTGCTCGGCGTGCTGATCGGCTCGTGCATTCTCGCGCCGATGAGCCTGTTCGGTCCGCGCAACGGCACGAGTGACCCGGTCTCGTCGGGCGCGCATTTCGGCATTCACGGGCGGATCGTCGGCTCGTTTCTGGCGGTGCTGACCGCGGTCGCGTTTTTCTCGCTGGCGGTGTGGAGCTCGGGCGATGCGCTCGTGGGCGGTGCGAATCATCTGCTCGGCTTGCCGGTCAACTGGATGACGCTGAGCTTCGCGTACGGCCTGTTCGCGGTGCTGGTGCTGACCGTATGCGTGTATGGCTTTCGCTTCATGCTGTGGGTCAACAAGATCGCGGTGTGGGCGGCGAGCATTCTCTTCGTGGTCGGTCTGTTCGCCTTCACCAAGTCGTTCGATGGCGCATACGCCGGCAAGGTCGCGCTCGGCTCGGTCGGTTTCTGGCCCGCCTTCGTGAGCGCCGTGCTGGTCGCGATGAGCAATCCCGTATCGTTCGCCTGCACGCTCGGCGATTGGGCCCGCTATATTCCGGAGAACACGCCGAGAAAGCGCACGATCCTCGCGGTGATGCTCGCGCAACTGGCCACGTTCGTGCCGTTCTTCTTCGGTCTTGCCACGGCGACGATCATCGCCAGCAAGGCGCCGGATTTCATCGCGTCGAATAACTACGTGGGCGGTTTGCTGGCCATCTCGCCGAACTGGTTCTTCCTGCCGGTGTGCCTGATCGCAATCATCGGCGGCATGTCGACGGGCACGACCGCGTTGTATGGCACAGGCCTCGATATGTCGAGCATGTTTCCGAAATTCCTGAACCGCGTGCGCGCCACGTTGCTGATTGGCAGCCTCGCGATCGGCTTCATTTTCGTCGGCCGTTTCGCCTTCAATCTGGTCGAAAGCGTGTCGACTTTCTCGGTGCTGATCAATGTGTGCAGCTGCCCGTGGATGGTGATCATGATCATCGGCTTCGTCACGCGGCGTGGTTTCTATCTGTCCGACGACTTGCAGGTGTTCAATCGCGGCGGCCGCGGCGGTCACTACTGGTTCACGCACGGCTGGAACTGGCGCGCGATGGGCGCGTGGATTCCGAGCGCGGCGATCAGCCTGTGCTTCGTCAATCTGCCGGACCAGTTCGTCGGCCCGCTCGGCCAGCTCGCCGGTGGTCTCGACATCAGCATGCCGGTTTCGCTGACGCTCGCGGCCGCACTGTATATCGCTTTGTTGCAGTGCTTTCCGGAACCGGACGGCGTGTATGGACCGCAAGGCCGACGCTGGCTGCGTGGTGGTTCGCAGCACAATGTGACCGTGCGTCCCGTGGTGCCGGCGACTAAGCTTAAGGTAGTCGCGCAGTCCGGGGCGCGGGCGGAACGCGAGCGTGAGGCAGAACTGGATACGCAGGACGCGGGCTGAAGCGCACGCCAATGTGCGCGGCTTCGCGCAGTACGGGCAATGGTATTTAATTTGAGTAGGCAAACAGGATGAGCGAGTCAGTAAAGCGCGCGTTTGAAGGGGTAAAACTGTTTCCGTTCTGGCTGGACAATCCGCGCGCGCCGGCTGTCGAACGGGAATTGATCGGTCCGACCATCGCCGATCTGGTTGTGGTGGGCGGTGGCTTCACCGGTCTGTGGGCCGCGATTCAGGCGAAAGAAGCCGATCCGTCACTCGACGTCGTGCTGGTCGAGGCGGGCAAGGTGGCCTATGGCGCCTCGGGGCGTCCGGGCGGCATCATCTCGACTTCGGTGATGCACGGCCTGCCGAATGCGACGCGCGTCTTTCCGCAAGACCTCGACGTACTCGAAAAGCTCGGGCAGGAGAATCTCGACGGCTTCAAGGAATCGTTGACGCGCTACGGTATCGAGGCGGACGTCGAATGGAACGGCGAGATGACGGTCGCGGTCGATTCGGGCCACCTTGGTCATCTGAAGGGCGATTACGAGCTGCATGTCGCCCATGGACACGACGTGGTTTTGCTCGACAGCAAAGGCGCACGAGAACAACTCGACTCGCCGCTTTTTGCCGGCGCGATGTGGTCGCGTAATCGCAGCGGCACGATTCATCCGGCGAAGCTCGCATGGGGTTTGAAGGCCGCTGCGCTGAAGCTCGGCGTGCGTCTGCATGAACATTCGCCGATCACGCGTCTCGAAGATTGCGGCGCGAAGATGATCGTGCATACGCAGGCGGGCCGCATCGAGACGCCGCGCGTGCTGCTCGGCACGGGCACGGCGGACGTCGGCGTGACCGACATCAAGCGCCGCGTGATGCAGGTGCGCGATCACATCATCGCGACGGCGCCGTTGAGCGAAGAACAGATGGCGCGCATCGGCTGGAAGAACCGCCAGGGGATTTACGACACACGTACGCAGCTCAATTATTTCCGACTCACGAAAGACAATCGCATCATCTTCGGCGGACGGGTGAGCTATCACTTCGGCGGCAATCCGAACCCCGCGGAAGATCGCGACGAAAGCACCTATTACAAGCTGGCCGAAGCGTTCTATCGCACCTTCCCGCAACTCGACGACGTGCGCTTCACGCATGCGTGGGGCGGCCCGATCGATTACTGCTCGCGCGGCGCAGTGTTCGCGCGGCGCTATCACGGCGGCAAGAGCGTGTTCGTCGCCGGTTATACGGGCTTTGGCGTGGCGGGCAGCCGCTTCGGTGCGAAGATGGGCCTCGATATGCTTTGGAATCGCGAGACGGTGATCACGTCGCTAGATATTTCACGCAAGGGACCGTCGTACATTCCGCCGGAACCCGTGCGCTGGATCGCCGCGAAGATCACCTTCAACGCCTTCGACGGCGCGGATGATCGCGGCGGTTGGCGCCGTCTGTGGATCAATTCGATCAAGGCGCTGGGTTTTCCGATGTAATGCGAAGGCGTCCGCGCAATGTGCGTGGACGCGGTTCTTTTCTGAGGCATAAAAAAACCGCATCTTGAAGAATGCGGTTTTAGATGAAGCAGCAGTGCAATGCAGTACTCGAATCAACCGCAGTACACGATGCTGTACTTCTTGGTCGCCACCGGCATATGCCACGTGCCCGAGAAGCCTTTGTGCAGGATGAAGGCGTCGCCGGCGGCATAGCGTTCGCTGCGGCCGTCGTCGCTGGTGATCACGACTTCGCCTTCGATCAGCACGCACACTTCGTGAATGGGCAGGTCGGCCAGCTTCAGCGTGCCCGCATCGCATTGCCATACGCCGGCGGACAACATGTTGGTGGCGTCGGAGTAAGCGTTGAGGGCGTGCGGTGCCTTGGCGCCGTCGAGAACGACGTCGGCCGGATCGTGCAGAGCCGGGTTCAGACCGGAAGCGCCTGGGCCTTTAGCGTCGATGCGGGTGAAAGTAATGTTGCTCATGTGTCTCTCCTGGTTGATTGGATCGTAGTCGCACTCGTTGAGACGAGGCGAAAAATGGATTCGAAGCCGGAGTCTGAGCCAAAGCTGCGTAGCGATGAATTTCGATTTGAAGACATTCAGATTGAGCGGCGTCGATGTATAGCAGGCGATGCCGCCGCGGGTGCGATTTGCTCCGCGTCTGACCTGAAACTTTCATGTAGAGGACAAGCCTCATGCAACACGCCAAACAGTTTTATATCGACGGTCAATGGGTCGATCCCATTGAGCAGACCAAAGCCAGCACGCTCGACGTGATCGATCCGTCCACCGCCGCCGCGTTCGCGCAGATTTCGCTCGGCAGCGCGGCGGATGTGGATCGCGCCGTCGCGGCCGCGAAGCGCGCGTTTCCCACCTACAGCGAGACGACGATTGCGCAACGCATCGACTTGCTGCAAGCGATCCTCGACGTCTATCGCAAGCGCTATGACGACATGGTGCATACGATCAGCCGCGAGATGGGCGCACCGCTGCAGTACGCGAACGACGCGCAGGCCTGGACCGGCGTCGCGCATCTGGAGACGATGATCCGCACGCTCGATACCTTCGAGTTCGAGTATGTGAAGAGCGGCATTCTGATCCGCAAGGAAGCGGTCGGCGTGTGCGGGCTGATCACGCCATGGAACTGGCCGGCCTTGCAGATCACCACCAAGGTCGCGCCCGCGCTCGCGGCCGGCTGCACGATGGTGCTCAAGCCTTCGGAACTCGCGCCGCTGTCCGCCATCATCTTCGCCGAGATTCTCGACGAAGCGGGCGTGCCGGCCGGCGTGTTCAACCTTGTGAACGGCGAAGGCCGCACGGTGGGCGAAGCGATGTCGTCGCATCCGGATATCGACATGATGTCGTTCACCGGTTCCACGCGCGCGGGCGTGCAGGTCGCGAAGGCCGCGGCGGATACGGTCAAGCGCGTACATCAGGAACTGGGCGGCAAGTCGGCCAACCTGATTCTCGAAGACGCCGATCTGAAAGAAGCCGTGATGCGCGGCACGCGCGCGTGTTTCGACAACAGCGGCCAGTCGTGCGATGCGCCCACGCGGATGTTCGTGCCGCGTGCGCGCGAAGCCGAAGCACTCGCCTATGCGAAAGAAGCCGCGCAAGCGCTGAACGTCGGTCCCGCGGATGCGAAGGGCACGGACCTCGGCCCCGTGATCAGCGAACAGCAGTTCGACAAGATCCAGCGGCTGATCGGCGTGGGCATCGAAGAGGGCGCGACGCTGGTGGCCGGCGGCGCGGGCCGCCCCGAAGGATTGCAGGACGGCTACTTCGTGCGTCCGACGGTATTCGGCAAGGTCACGCCCGACATGACGATCGCGCGCGAGGAAATCTTTGGGCCGGTGCTGTCGATCCTCGCCTACGACTCCGAAGACGAAGCGATCGCAATGGCCAACGACAGCCTCTACGGTCTCGCAGGCTACATTCAATCCGGCTCGATCGAACACGCGCGTGCGGTGGCGAAGCGCCTGCGCACCGGCACGATCTATCTGAACTACGCGGACTACAACCCCGAGGCGCCGTTCGGCGGCTTCAAGCAATCGGGCAATGGCCGCGAGTACGGTGAGTTCGGTCTGGAGGACTTTCTGGAGATCAAGGGCGTGGTCGGTTACGAGGGTTGAATCTCTACCGCGCGGCGAAAAAACTAAAGCAGCAACTCGATCGAATGAAACAGCCGGCGCTGCTCGGGCTCTTGCGAGCGCGCCCCTTCGTCGATCACTTCACGCAGGCATTCGAGAAAGCACGCGGCCGCCGGACTCGTCGGCGCGCTGCGGCGTGAGGTGATGCTGACGATGGTTTCATCGACCGTCTCGCGCAGCGGCAGCGCCCACAACTGCTCCTTCGCGAGCGTCACTTCGACGAGCGGCCACGGAAAAATGCTGAGCATGTCCGTGTGTGCAAGCAAACCGAGTACGACCGCCAGCGAATGCGCGAGCAGAATGGTATGCGGCACCTGCATGCCGCGCTTGCGGAACACATTGTCCGAGATCGACTCGCGACTCGCCGGGTCCCAGTTCAATATCCACTCCGCGTCTTCCAGTTCGAGCAACGTGCGGCAACCGGCCTTAGGATGATCGCGCCGCGCGACCACGGCCGAATGCGTGGAAAACAGCGGTACGTTGTGAAACTCCGATTGCGGCGACGCCGGTGGCGGGCGGCCGATTGAAAAGTCCAGGCTGCCGTCGCGCAAACGCGGCTGAACGACCGCGAGCAAACCCTCGAAGAACTCCAGTTGCACTTCCGGCATGCGCTGGCGGAAGCGCTGCACTGCGGGCGGCAGAAACGTCAACGCGACCCATGGCGTGACGCCGATCGACAGCTTGCCGGCCGCTGCGCCGCGAAGTGCTTCGATCTCCGCCTGCGCCCGCTGGAGTTGCCCCAACACCAGACGCGCATGCACGACCAGCGCGCGACCGAACTCGGTAAACGCGACGCCGCTCGCGCTGCGTACCACCAGCGGCGCTTGCAGATCGGCTTCCAGTTCGCGCATCGCCTTGGTCACGGCGGCCGGCGACAGGTCGAGCGAACGGGCCGCGGCCCGGATACTTCCAGTATCGGCAATGGCCGCTAAGGTGCTGAGCTGATGCAGTTTCATCTGACGAGGCGGGCGGTGGGGTGGCAACCACGAGTTGCTGCCGCAACGATTCTACGCCTGCCACTGGAATTTCGGCATCGTTATGCTGGGTTCACGCTTTCAATGACGGAGACATGACGTGAACACCATGGCCATTCCGGCGGGCATCGCCGAACTCGAAGACGAAATGATCGCGCTGCGCCGCCAGATCCACGCGCATCCCGAGCTGGCTTACGAAGAGTTCGCCACCGGCGACCTGGTCGCCGAACGTCTGCAGGAGTGGGGCTACACCGTGCATCGCGGGCTGGGTCAGACAGGTGTTGTCGGTCAATTGAAAGTGGGCAATGGCACGCGCAAGCTTGGGCTGCGCGCCGACATGGACGCGTTGCCGATTCACGAAACCACCGGCCTGCCATATGCGAGCAAGCTGCCCGGCAAGATGCACGCATGCGGACACGACGGCCACACGGCCATGCTGCTCGCCGCCGCCAAACACCTGGCGCAGGAAAAGTGCTTCGACGGTACGTTGAATCTGATTTTTCAGCCTGCCGAAGAGGGCCTGGCCGGCGCGAAGAAAATGCTCGAGGACGGCCTGTTCGACAAGTTTCCGTGCGACGCGGTGTTCGCGATGCACAACATGCCGGGCTATCCGACCGGTAAGTTCGGTTTCCTGCCGGGCTCGTTCATGGCTTCGTCGGATACGGTGATCATCAAGGTAACGGGGCGTGGCGGTCATGGCGCCGTGCCGCATAAGGCCGTCGATCCGGTGGTGGTGTGCGCGCAGATCGTGCTGGCGTTGCAGTCCATCGTGTCGCGCAATATCGCGCCGCTCGACATGGCGATCATCACCGTCGGCGCCATTCACGCGGGCGAAGCGCCGAACGTGATTCCCGAGACCGCCGAGATGCTCCTCTCGGTGCGCGCATTGAAACCCGAGGTTCGCGATTATCTGCAGGAACGCATCACGGCGGTGGCGTGCGGGCAGGCGGCCGTGTTCGGCGCGCGTGCGGACGTGGACTATCAGCGTCGTTATCCCGTGCTCGTCAACGATGCGGCCATGACCGGGCTCGCGCGGCAAGTCGCGCTCGACTGGCTCGGCGACGACGGCCTGATTGCCGACATGCAACCGCTCACGGGCAGCGAAGACTTTGCGTTCCTGCTCGAGCGTTGCCCCGGCAGCTACCTGATCATCGGCAATGGCGACGGCGAGGGCGGCTGCATGGTCCACAACCCTGGCTACGATTTCAACGACGCTTGCCTCGCCACCGGCGCCGCCTACTGGGTGAGGCTCGCGCAGACGTTTCTGGCCTGAGGCCGCAGCGTTTGCATAAGCGGGCAAAACCGCCGCGCACCAGCAGGAAGACATCAAGGAGACACAGATGGACTATTCCGCCGCACCGCAATCCGCCGGCACCGACGCGTTGAGCATGCAGAGCACGCTGGCCGCGCAGCCTGTCGAACGTACGAGCCACGCCAAGGCGATTGCCGCGATCACGCTCGGCAACGGCCTCGAGTTTTTCGACTTCACGATATACAGCTTCTTCGCGACGATCATCGGCAAACTGTATTTCCCGGTGGAAGGGCAACTCGCGCAACTGATGCTGGCGGTCGGCACGTTCGGCGTCGGTTTCATCATGCGGCCGGTGGGCGGTATCGTGCTTGGCGCGTATGCGGACCGCGCGGGCCGCAAGGCTGCGATGAGTCTCACGCTGTGGCTGATGACGCTGGGCTCCGCGATCATCGCGTTTGCGCCGACGTATGCGGCGATCGGGGTTGCCGCGCCGTTGCTCGTGATTCTCGCGCGGTTGATTCAGGGGTTTGCTTTGGGGGGTGAGGTCGGTGCGTCGACGTCGTTGCTGCTGGAGTATGGCAGCAATAAAACGCGTGGGTTCTACGGCAGTTGGCAGTTCGTGAGCCAAGGGTTGAACACGGTGTGCGGGTCGTTGTTGGGTGTCGCGTTGGCGGCGGCGCTCTCGACCGCGGCGCTGGAGAGTTGGGGGTGGCGCGTGCCGTTTGTGATCGGCATGGCGATGGGGCCGATTGGGATCTATATCCGGCGGCATTTGAATGAGACGCTGCCTGGTGTGGAAGATGGCGCCGCGGGTTCGCAGCCAAGTTCACAGCCTGCCTCGCAGCCGGTGCGCAAGTTGTTTCGCGACCATTCGCGAGTGATCACGACGGGTGTGTTGACGACGATCGGTGGGACCGCGGCTAACTACATCGTGCTGTTTTATCTGTCGACCTACGCGATCAGGATTTTGCATTTGCCGATGTCGTCGGCGCTCTGGGCTGCGTGGACCGCTGCCGTGGTGACGGTGATCTGTTCGCCGTTCGCCGGCGCGTTGTCCGATCGCGTTGGGCGCAAGCGTGTCTTGTGGATTTCGCGCGTGTTGCTGATTGTGGCGGTGTATCCGGCGTTCATGATGATCAATGCTTCGCCTACGGTGCCGGTTCTGTTGTCCGTGGTCGCCGGATTGGCCGTGCTTGTTGCTTTTACCGCTGTGCCTAATATCGTTATGTTGCCGGAGATGTTTCCTCGCGAGATTCGTGCTACCGGGATGTCGATTGTCTATTGTCTCGGGGTTTCTATCTTTGGTGGGTTTGCGCAGTTTTTTGCTACGTGGTTGATCCAGGTTTCTGGCAGCAACCTCGCGCCGGCTTGGTATCTGATTGGGTGCGGGGTGGTTTCTTTGTTGCCGTTGCCGTTTATGCGGGAGACCGCGGGGCAGGATATTGGTTAGGTTTTTGCCGGCGTGGCGGGTTGGGGTGTGTTCTCGCTGGTGTTGGCCTTTCCGTGCTTTGTTAGCGGTCTATTAGCGTTGCCCCTGTGCGGGGCGGCACTTACTTCTCTTTGCCGGCCGCAAAGAGAAGTAAGCAAGAGAAAGCGGCTCACACCGCTAATTCTTAAGGGGGTCCCCCGCACAGCTGCGGTAGTGGCACATCTGGAATCTGTGTTCTCGCACGTTCCGCTTTCGTGACAAAGCGCTCATTCTTCCGGCGGCGCTGCGCGCGCCGTCGCGGTCGTTCAGTACCGTTGACGGCTTTGCGGTTGAGCGTCTCGTCGAGACGTTGGCAGTTTTCTCGCGGGCAACTCTTAGGGCGCGCGGTCGGAAATGTCTATTTGTGCGTGACCCTTCAAACTGCCATTTTTTGCTGCCTCGTCTACTCTTTCAACGTGGCACCGGCCGCCCCCCGCGCGGGAACCTGTCCGCATTTTTGTGTGCGAGGCGGTTAGCGGAGTTACCCGCGTGCGTTGGTAAAACGCTCTCCAAACAGAATAGCGAACTGGTTCATGGCGGAGGACCAGTCGAATGCCGCCCGTACAGACTTCGCCAGCACGTTGCGCAATGCCAGCCACAGTAGCTTGATGGCGGCCTCGTCGTTGGGGAAGTGGCCGCGGGTCTTGATGATCTTGCGTAGTTGCATGTTCAGACTCTCAATGGCATTCGTGGTGTAGACGACACGGCGTATGTCGGGCGGAAACACGAAGAAGGGTGTGACGTTCTCCCACGCCCGTCGCCACGACTGCACGATGGTCGGATACTTCGCGCCCCATGGCCCTTCGGCAAAGGCCTCCAGGGCCTGCTGCGCGGCCTGTTCGTTCGCGGCGGCATAGACCGGACGCAGCGCTGCGGCGACGCTTTTGCGATCCTTGTAGCTGGCGTATTCCAGGCTGTTGCGGATCAGGTGCACGATGCAGGTCTGCACGGCCGTGCGCGGGTACGCCGTGCCGATCGCCTCGGCCAGCCCCTTCAGGCCGTCGACCACCGCGATCAGGATGTCCTGGCAGCCCCGGGTCTTCAGTTCATTGAACACCTTCAGCCAGAACTTCGCACCTTCGGTCTGCTCGATCCACAGGCCGAGCACGTCGCGCTGGCCGTCGGCCTGAATGCCCAGCGCCAGATACACCGCCTTATTGCTCACCACACCGTCGCCACGGATCTTCACGCGCAGCGCGTCGAAGAACACCACCGGGTACATCGGCTCAAGTGGACGGCTTTGCCAGGCAAGCGTTTCGGCCATCACCTCATCGGTGACCGAGCTGATGAAGTCGGGCGAGACCTCGGTGCCATAGCTTTCGGCCAGAAACGACTGGATCTCGCGCACGCTCATGCCGCGTGCGTACATGGCAATGATGCGTTCGTCGAAGCCCGTGAAACGGCGCTCGTGCTTGGGAATCAGGATCGGCTCGAAGCTGCCTTCACGGTCGCGCGGCAGATCGACCCGCACCGGGCCACGCTCGGTGATGACTGTCTTGCCGCTGGCGCCGTTGCGTTCATTGGTCTGCTCCGCAGGCTTGGGCTGGCCGGGCCGGTAGCCCAGATGCATGTTCATTTCGGCGCCCATCGCGCGTTCGATGAGCGCCTTGTTGAACGCCAGCATCAGGTCCTGAACCTCGGCGGGCGTCATCGGACCCTTCACCAGTTCATCCAGCAGCGCTTCAGGCAGTTCAGGCAGCGGCCCGCGGGCCGCTGCCTGAGACGCGACGGTGCGTTTCTTTTTCATCGGCATATCCATGATCTTGATCCCTCATGATATGCCCCGCCCACGAAATTACGGATAGGTCCCCGCGCGGATAATGCAGGAATCCATACAAACCGATCACGCGGCATCCGATGCAAACACCGCGCCGATCGAAAAACAGTGGACCAACCTCGAGCGGCTGGCAGCTGAAGCACCGCGACGGCGCGCGTAGCGCCGCCGGAAGAATGAGCGCCTTGTCACTGACGCGGAGTGCGCGAGAACACGGATTCCAGATGCTCCACTACCGCGACTGTGCGGAGGACCCGCTTAAGAATTAGCGGTGTGAGCCGCTTTCTCTTGCTTACTTCTCTTTGCGGCCGGCAAAGAGAAGTAAGTGCCGCCCCGCACAGGGGCAACGCTAATAGACCACTAACAAAGCAAGGAAAGGCCAACACCCGCGAGAACACAACCAACCCGCCACGCCGGCAAAAAACCTAACCCCAATCACCGCACTGCCGACTCCCCCCCATCCGCCACCGGCGCTTCATCCTCGGCCGCTGCGTCACGGGTTTCGGGCATGGCCGCCCACACCAGCAAAACAGCCAACGCGCCAGCCGCAGCCAACCCAAAAAAGCTGACAGCATTGCCAAAACGATCGGCGATGAAACCCGCAGCGGTGGTACTCAACGTAGCCCCAATCCCGGCCGCCAAACCAAACAACCCGATACAGAGGTTATAACGTCCCTTACCGCCAGCCACATCGGCGGCAATCAACGGCAGCATCACGCCGAACACCGCGGCACTCAACCCGTCGAGCATCTGCACCGGCACCAGCAAATAAGGGCTGCTGATCCCGGCAAACAACAACGCCCGTATCGGCAACGCCGAAAACCCGAGCAGCAGAATCGGCCGACGCCCCCATCGCTCGGCCGAACGTCCGACCCACGGCGACATCATCGCCACGATCGCCTGCGGCACGATGATGCACGCCGCAATCACGAGCTGCACGTTGTCGCCCATGCCGGCCGTCACTTCGCCGGCAGCGAGATTCAGCATCGCCGCATTCGACAAATGGAACAGCACGATGCACGCCGCGAACAACAGCATCCGCTTGTCGCGCAGCAACTCGCGCAGACTTTCGCGCCGCTCGATCTGCTGCGGCGTCGGTCCGGCTTTGGGAAGCTCGACGGTGTCGGTGCGTTGGATCATCGTCAGCGCGAACAGCGCGGGCACGGCGAGCGCGGCGGTCAGCCAGAAGACCGCGCGCGGCGAATAGTATTCGCCGAACACGCCCATCAGCCCGGCCGCGACCGCGCTGCCGATCGACGCCCAGCGCGCGTTGCGCCCCAGCCGGTCGCCGAGATTCGCCCGTCCCACCAGCGCGAACGAGATCGCGGCGAGCGCCGGCGTCAGCATGCAACTCGCGAAGCCGTGAAAGACCTCGGCGGCGATCACCGGCAGCACCGTTGGACTGACGGCGAGCAGTACCGCGCTCAGGATGATCGCGAAGATCGCCCACGCCGCGGCGCCCTTCTTGTTGCGTAAGGCATCGACAGCGGCGCCGCCGGGCACCTGGCTCACCATCGCGCTGATGGTGCCTACGGAGAGCGCCATGCCGATCTCGCCCTGCGTCCATTTATGCGAGGCGAGATAGGAGGCGATGAACGGTCCAAATCCCGTTTGCACGTTGGCGACGAAAAAATTCAGCCAATCGAGCGCGCGCAAGCTGCGCGCCGTTACCAGAGTGCGGCCTGTCATCGGGCCGCCCGTGCGTTGGACACCGCCGTGGACGTAGCCGCGGCGGCCGGCGCCGCAGCAGCGGCGGGCACGGAAGCAGGAGCGGGCGACGGTGGTGGCGCCGGCGACACCGCGCGTATCGGTTTGTCGCTCGCGTAAGGCGGTGTCGCGTTGATCTGCGCATCGCTCAGATCGATGAGCGGATGCAATTCCTTGTCCTTCGTGACGAAACGCAGTGCCGACCAGTTGGCGGCAATCGTGCGCCGTTCCGTGCTGACCATGCCGTTGACGTCGAGCACGACCGCCTGCGGTTGCGCGTTGGCGTCGATCAGCACGTCGATCACGCGGCCGACCTTGGCGCCGTTCGAGCGCTCGACAGTGGCGTCGATCAGCGGCAATTGCACGGCAACCGCGGCCGCCTTGGCCGCGTTCGCCGGGATCGCGGCGGCATTGAGCGTAATGGGAGCGGTTTTCGCCGCTGGCGTGAAGCGGAACGCGTTCCACGGGAAGGTCACCTTGCGGTCGCCGACGCCCAGGAAGCCTTGCAGGTTCACGACCATCTCGCGCGGCTTGCCGCCTGCGTCCGCGATCAGATCGACCGCGCGCCCGACCACCTTGCCATCCGGCTTTCGCACTTCGCTATCGAGCAGCGCGTGCGCCTCATTGCGCTCGATGGTGCGCAGCACGATCAGCGGCGGGGGCGGCGGCGGAGGCGGCGGAGGCGTCGTGACAACAGGCGGCGGGGGCTCGACTTTGTGCGGCTTGACGACCGGCTTCTTCGGCTTTTTCGATTGCTCGGGTTCGGCCGCTTCGGTCTCGACAGGTTCGGGCGCGGAGGCGGCCACGGGTGCGCTGGCGGGCTCGACGGGCATCACCGTGGCTTCGACGATCGGCGCCTGCTGCGGGCCCCACAGCAGGCTGCAACCGGACAGCGCGAACAGCGCGAACACAGCGAGAAGCAAGAGACGCCAGGCAGGACGCGAAAAACCGCCGCTCATCAAGAAGGACTCCATGGGCCGGTGCGGTCGGGCGCAGTGGGCCGCCGCAGTTAAACAGGTACGGGCCAGAGTGTAACCCGCGGCGTCGGGCGGCCCCGGTTTGCAGGCGATCTGACAGGTTGCCCCCCAAGCACGGTTTGTGCCGCGGCTGGCCGATTGACCGGCTCGTCGAACTCCGTTTTCAGGCGTGAAAACCCTCAAAAGCCTTTCAGATCTATGTGACCCACCGTAGGTGTAAACGCGCGGGCCGCAAAGCTACTTTGGCGTCCGCTAAAGGATATAAGCATCGCGACATGTCAGGCATGCCATCCATGCGATGGGAGATATATTTGTGTTGCCCTACATTTCGAGACAGCAAAAAGACTCACCCACATTAAACCAACGCAACGAGACGACCCTGATGGCGGCCGCACCGCGACCGCTTCAGCACGCTGATAAAGGAGGCACTCATCATGATGGAACCCCACGCCCAACCGATTTCTGACGTCGGCGCCGAATCATTCGACGGAAAGGGCTTTCTCGACCGCTACTTTGAAATCTCTTCACGCGGCAGTTCACAGCGCCAGGAAATCGTCGCGGGTATCACGACCTTCCTCGCGATGGTCTATTCCGTGTTCGTCGTGCCGGGCATGTTCGGCAAAGCGGGCTTCGACACCAGCGCGGTGTTCGTTGCCGTGTGTCTGACCACGGCGTTCGGCTCGCTGCTGATGGGCGTGTGGGCGCGCCTGCCGATCGCGATCGGCTGCGCGATTTCGCTGACCGCGTTCACCGCATTCGGCCTCGTGCTCGGCAAGGGTCTGCATCCGAACGTCGCGCTCGGCGCGGTGTTTCTGATGGGCGTGGTCTTCACCGCGATTTCGGTGACGGGTGTGCGTTCGTGGATTCTGCGCAATCTGCCGACGGGCATCGCGCACGGCACGGGGATCGGCATCGGCCTGTTCCTGTTGCTGATCGCCGCCAACGACGTGGGCCTCGTGGTGAAGAATCCGGGCGCGGGTTTGCCAGTTGCGCTCGGCAATATCACGGCGCTGCCGGCCATCATGTCGGTGGCGGGTCTCGCGGCCATCTTCGGTCTGGTGCGCCGCCGCGTGCCGGGCTCGATCCTGATCGTGATCGTGGCGATTTCGGCGATCGCGTTCGTGATCGATCCCGCCATGTCGTTTCACGGCGTGTTCGCGGTGCCGTCGCTGAGCGCGCCGGGTCACGCTTCGCTGATCGGTGCGATGGACATCAAGGGCGCATTGTCCATGGCGGTGCTGCCTAGCGTGCTGGCCCTCGTGATGACCGCGGTGTTCGACGCTACGGGCACGATCCGCGCCGTTGCGGGACAAGCGGGGCAACTCGATGAAAACGGCCGCATCATCAACGGTGGCCGCGCCTTGACGGCCGACTCGCTGAGCTCGATTTTCTCGGGCCTGCTCGGCGGCGCGCCGGCTGCCGCGTATATCGAATCGACGGTCGGCGTGGCGGCAGGCGCGAAGACCGGCATGGCCGCGGCGGTGGTCGGTCTGCTGTTCCTCGTGGTGATGTTCTTCTCGCCGCTCGCCGCCCTCGTGCCTTCGTATGCAACGGCGCCCGCGCTGATGTACGTGGGTTTGCTGATGCTTTCGAACGTCAGCAAGCTGCATATGGACGACATGGTCGACGCCATGTCGGGCCTGATGTGCGCGGTGTTCATCGTGCTGACCGCCAACATCGTGACGGGCATCATGCTCGGCTTCGCGACGCTGGTGATCGGCCGCGTGGTCAGCGGCGAATATCGCAAGCTGAACGTGGGCACGGTCGTCATCGCGATCGTGCTGGTCGGTTTCTATCTCGGCGGCTGGGCGATCTGATCGTTATGTCGTGAACTCGGGCGCTGCCTGGGTCTCGCCGGGTTGCAGGATCGGACTGTTGAATCTGCGCTGGAAAGCGAGAGCAGGGTGGTGCGTTTCTGGCTGCTTTGCTTGAGCCTGTAGTCGTTTGTTCTCCACCTTTGACGCGGCGCGTTGCAGGCTTGATCTGCGGCTCGCCGCGTATCTTTTTGCCGTACTTCCCACTTTACGTTTCGCGGGTTTTACGAAGAACGCGCACCTGTCCTTGACTTTAGTTGCTTCGTTCCTATACTTAACCTCATGGTTAAGTTTAACGAAACGCTACTGGATCGCACCTTTGCCGCGCTGTCCGACCCGACACGGCGTGCGTTGCTCGCGCGTCTGTCGTCGAAAGATCTGTCGGTCAGCGAACTCGCCGAGCCGTTTGCGATGTCCTTGCCCGCTGTGATGAAACACCTCGACGTGTTGAGCGAGGCGGGTCTCATCACGCGCAGCAAAACCGGCCGCACAGTGGCGTGCCGTCTGTCCGCCGGGCCCATGGAAGAAGCCATGGAATGGCTTGGCCGCTATCAACGCTTCTGGTCCGAATCACTCGATCGTCTTGCCGCTTTCGTCGAAGAGGAACAAGCTCCATGTCCACCCAGCCCAGCCTCACCCTCCAGCGGCGGCTCAACGCCGCGCCCGCCAAAGTCTTCCGCGCCTGGACGGAACCGGCGCAATTCATGACGTGGATGCATCCGGGTGGAGCGGACGTGGTGCGCGTGGAAATGGATGTGCGCGTCGACGGACGTTACGCGATCGTCTATCGCAAGCCGGACGGTAACGAGGTCGAGGTCGGCGGTGTGTATCTGGAGGTGGTGCAAGACCGCAAACTTGTTTTCACATGGGTGTGGCGCTACAACCCGGAGCATGAATCGCAGGTCACGCTGCTGCTGGAACCGGACGGCGACGCCACATGGCTCACGCTCACGCACGAACGTCTCGCCGACGACGCGCAGTGCGACGATCATCGCCGCGGCTGGGCCGATGGGATCGATTCGCTGGAACGCTACGTGGCGTGAGTTCGTTTGTTGTCGTTAGTCTGCTCGATGCAGGAAAGGAGACGCATATGGAACCGCAACACCGTACGGGTTCAAGAGAGGAATGGCTGGCCGCCAGCAAGGCATTGTTAGCCGAAGAGAAAGCGCACATGCGCGCCGGCGACGAACTCGCGCGCAAACGCCGCGCGCTGCCTTGGGTCAAGGTCGACAAGACGTATACGTTCGATACGCAGCAGGGCCGCAAGACGCTAGCCGATCTGTTCGATGGACGCAGCCAGTTGATCATTTATCACTTCATGTTTGGCGCGGACTGGGAAGAGGGCTGCGTCGGCTGCTCGTTCCTGTCGGATCACATGACGGGGATCGTCACGCATCTGGAGCATCACGATGTATCGTACGTGACGGTGTCGCATGCGCCGCTCGCGAAGATCGAGGGTTTCAAAAAGCGCATGGGCTGGACCTTCCCGTGGGTGTCATCGGCCGGCAGCGATTTCAATTTCGACTATCACGTGTCGTTCACGCCCGAACAGTTGGAGAGCAAGAATGCGTTCTACAACTTCACCGAGCAGGACGTCGGCATCGACGAGCAACACGGCCATAGCGTGTTCTACAAAGACGGAAAGGGCGACGTATATCACACGTATTCCGTCTATGGACGCGGCGACGAACGCTTCATCAACACCTACGCGCATCTGGACGTCACGCCGAAGGGCCGCAATGAAGATCACAGTCTGACCGATTGGGTCAGACATCACGACCGGTATGAAGAGAAGCCGCAAGGCGGCTGCGCCGCATGTGGTTCTTGATTGCGGGGCAACGCCAGCCTCGATCTGCGCGGTTAGAGGGGGACGTCATGCACCTTGACGTCCCGCTTCGTAAAACAGCGCGAGCGTTTGTCGCGGCTTGATGGAACGGCTAGCGCCCAGTTTCAAAGCGACATGTCGAAGGCGGGCCTGAGAAACAGTTCGATCGCCATCACGACGAGTCCCATCACGGCCGCTGACAACGTCAGCGTGCCGTATTCGTCGTAGCGTGCATCGTAGAGACACGCCACGACGAAGAGAATCGCCAGCAGATTAGTTAGCCAATCGAAATTCAGCGCCAAAGTCATCGATCAAATCCGGGCTCATGTGCGGCTCGGATTGTCGAATCGCACCATCAGGTGAGCGCGATTCTATCGAGTCGAGCTTACGGATTCGCAACGACAACGCTTACACTAATTACGCCCTGGACATCATGTCGTGTTCGATCCAGTCGATCACCGACGTGCGCTTCGGTTCCCATCCAAGCAGCTTGCGTGCGCGTTCACCGCGCACGCGGCTGTTCGAGCCGAGGCCGTACGAGGCCATTTCGTAGCCCCATTCCTTTTGCGCGTCTTCGAGCGGCCAGTCTTGCGGCTCGCCGAGCTTCATCGCGCGTGCAATCGCAGCGCTCATGTCGCGGAACGACGCCTCGCCGCTTTCGACGAAGTAGAAGGTGCCCGCCGGCGTTTTATCCAACGCGAGGCGATACAGTTCGGCGACGTCGTCGATAAACACGTTCGACCAGATGTTGCCGCCGCTGCCCACATGACGCACCACGCCGCTCTTCTGCGCCTGACGCACGAGGCGCGGCAGTTGCACGCTCGCACTGCCCGGCACCGCGCCGTGGCCGTAGATCAGCGTGTTGCACAACACGGCCGAGCGGATATTCAGCTTGGCCGAATTGAGCACCAGCAGGTCGATTGCGACGCGCGCCACTTTGTCGGAAGTCGGCTCGGGGAGCGCGTCTTCGTGATAGATGCGCGCCTGACCCGCTTCGCCGCCCGACGCATCGCCGACGATGCTCGAACCGCTCGTATGCAGAAACGTTTTGCCGGAGCCGGCGAGTCCGTCGATCAGCGCCTTCACCGCGCCTTCATGATCGCTGCTCGCGGCGTTGATGACGGCGTCGGCGGCTTGCGCTTCGGCGATCAGCAACGCGCGGTCGTCGAGCGTGCCGATCACGGGTTCGATGCCGAGGCGTTGCAGCTCGGCGCTATGTTCGGGGTTGCGGATCAAGCCGCGCACGGAGTGGCCGGCGCGCGCCAGATGCGCTGCAATCGAACCACCGATAAAACCGCTTGCACCTGTGATGAAAACCTTCAAGACGTTCTCCTTGATGAGAAACACGATGACATGCACGCAGTATCCGCCGACTTGATTCTCGCAAAAACCGTGTTAGTCTCAAATCAATCTTGATTTCAAATCAACAATGAAAACTTCGACGGACGAGTTGCTGGTGTTCGTCACGGTGATCGACAGCGGCTCGATCACCGCGGCTGCGGAGAAATTGAATCAGACCGTCTCCGGCGTGAGCCGCGCGCTCACGCGCCTCGAAAAGAAACTCGACACCGCGCTGGTGCGGCGCACGACGCGCCGTCTGCAACTCACCGAGGAGGGCGAGACCTTCCTGCAGCGCGCGCGAGCGATTCTGGACGCGATGGAAGAGGCCGAGGAGTCCGTCACGCGCGGACGCGCGCGGCCCTCGGGGCGCCTGCGTGTCGATGCCGCATCGCCCTTCATGCTGCATTGCGTGGCGCCGCATATGACGGCGTTTTCGGCGCTGTATCCGGAGATCAGACTGGAATTGACCAGTAATGAACGGATCGTGGACCTGCTGGAGCAGAAGGTGGATATCGCGATCCGCATCGGCGAATTGCAGGATTCGACCTTGCATGCGCGCGCGCTCGGCACCAGCAAGCTGCGCGTGCTCGCAAGTCCGGTGTATCTGGCCGAATACGGCGAGCCGAAATCGGTGGAAGCGCTGCGCGAACATCGGCTGATCGGTTTTACGGCGCCGGAGCATCTGAACCGCTGGCCGTTGCGGGAGGGGCGCAAGAGCGGCGCGGAATCGCTGAAGATCGAGCCGGCGATCACCGCGTCGAGCGGCGAGACATTGCGGCAACTGGCGCTATCGGGCTGGGGCATCGCCTGTCTCGCCGATTTCATGAGCGCGGCCGACGTGCGCGAAAAGCGTCTCGTGCCGATTCTCGGCAACGTGCTGGCGGACGAGCGGCAACGGGTGAGCGCGGTGTATTACCAGAGTGCGTCGCTGGCGGGGCGCGTGCAGTGCTTTCTGGATTTCATCGCGGCGCGCGTGAAGCTTTAGCGATGCTGTTTCATCACTAGTCCGATCAGCAAAAGCCTGCGGCTCGCCTGAGCGCGCGGGCTTTTTTGCGTCGTCTTGAGCCGTCTCTTCTATAACGCTTTTATTGGTCTCGAAACGCGCCGTTTCCGGGCGAGATGTTTTTGTCCGCCTCGCGCCTGCCATTTTGAACGTGTATATACAAGCAGAAACGCGCGGGCGGTGGGAACGTCATCCGCAATGCGCGGCGGCGGGAAATTACGGCAGGGGCAAGATCCACGCCAAGCTTGCGTTTCGCCCTAATGGAAACCCCTAGGCCAAATCCTCAAAAAACAAGTTGTATATACAAGCCGACGCCGCTAGACTTCTCTCAAATTGTATAGACAGGACGACAACCATGATGACTCTGAAGCCCGGCTACCTGACCCTCCCGCAACTGCGCCAGATCGCTCGCGAACACGTCGCGTTGCAGCTCGATCCCGCCAGCCACGCCGCGATCGACGCGTGCGCGAAAGCCGTGGCCGACATCGCCGCAAAGGGCGAGCCGGCCTACGGCATCAACACGGGCTTTGGGCGCCTCGCCAGCACGCACATCCCGCACGACCAACTCGAACTGCTGCAGCGGAATCTGGTGCTCTCGCATGCGGTCGGCGTGGGCGAGCCGATGTCGCGTCCGGTTGTGCGTCTGCTGATCGCGCTGAAGCTGTCGAGCCTCGGCCGCGGTCACTCGGGCATCCGCCGCGAAGTGATGGAAGCGCTGATCACGCTGTACAACGCCGACGTGCTGCCGGTCATTCCGGTGAAGGGTTCGGTCGGTGCATCGGGCGACCTCGCGCCGCTCGCGCATATGTCGGCCACGCTGCTCGGCGTCGGCGAAGTGTTCGCAAAGGGCGAGCGCATGCCGGCCACCGAAGGCCTCGCGCTCGTCGGCCTCAAGCCGCTCACGCTGCAAGCCAAGGAAGGTCTGGCGCTGCTGAACGGCACGCAAGCTTCGACCGCGCTCGCGCTTTACAACATGTTCGCGATCGAAGACCTGTACCGCACCGCGCTGGTGTCCGGCGCGCTGTCGGTGGACGCGGCCATGGGTTCGGTCAAGCCGTTCGACGCACGCATTCACGAACTGCGCGGCCATCAAGGCCAGATCGATGCGGCCGGAGCGTACCGCTCGCTGTTGCAAGGCTCGGGCATCAACGTTTCGCACGCCGATTGCGACAAGGTGCAGGATCCGTACAGCCTGCGCTGCCAGCCGCAAGTGATGGGTGCGTGTCTGGATCAGATGCGCCACGCCGCCAACGTGCTGCTGCTGGAAGCGAACGCCGTCTCCGACAATCCGCTGATTTTCCCGGACACGGGCGAAGTGCTGTCGGGCGGTAACTTCCACGCGGAGCCGGTGGCCTTCGCCGCTGACAACCTCGCGCTCGCCGCCGCCGAAATCGGCGCGCTGGCCGAACGCCGCATCGCGCTGCTGATCGACGCGACGCTGTCAGGTCTGCCGCCGTTCCTCGTGCGCGATGGCGGTGTGAATTCGGGCTTCATGATCGCTCACGTCACGGCCGCCGCGCTCGCTTCGGAGAACAAGACGCTCGCGCATCCGGCATCGGTCGACTCGCTGCCTACGTCGGCGAACCAGGAAGACCACGTGTCGATGGCGACGTTCGCTGCGCGCAAGCTTGGCGACATTGCTGAAAACACCGCGAACATTCTGTCGATCGAACTGCTCGCCGCCGCGCAAGGTGTCGATCTGCGCGCGCCGCACAAGACCAGCCCGAGCCTGCAGAAAGTGATGGACGCAGTGCGCAAGGACGTCGCGCATTACGAACTCGATCACTACTTCGCACCGGACATCGCGGCGGTCACGCGTCTCGTGCAGGACGGCACGATCGCGAAGCTGAGCCCGCTCTCCTTCGCGTCCGAACAGTAAGCAGTCAGCGAGGCACAGCAAGCCAATGAACGCACCGGCCTATCAGGGCATCAAGGACTTCATCCTCGCGCGCATTCATGCGGGTGAATGGGGTGAAGGCGATCAGGTGCCCTCCGAAAACGAGCTCGCGCGCGAATTCAACGTGGCGCGCATGACGGTCAACCGCGCGTTGCGCGAGCTGACCTCGGAGCAGGTGCTTACGCGTGTGCAAGGGTCGGGCACTTTCGTGGCCCGTCCCAAGTACGAATCGACGCTGGTGGCGATCCGCAGCATCTCCGACGAAATAGTCGCGCGCGGTCATCGTTATCAGGCCAACGTGCTGCACATCGGCGCGAGCATCGCCGACGAAGCGCTCGCCGAGGAAATGCAGGTGAGCGCGGGCAGTCCGGTGTTTCATTCGCGCGTGTTGCATTTTGAAAACGACGAGCCGGTGCAACTCGAAGAGCGCTGGGTCAATCCCGCGGTCGCTCCCGAGTACGCTTTGCAGGACTTCACGAACACCACGCCGAATCAGTATCTCGTGCGCGTCGCGCCGTTGCAGCGGGTCGAGTACCGCATCGAGGCATTGGCCGCCGATGGCGACACGCGCGAGTTGCTGACCATGGACGAACTCGAACCGTGCCTCGTGCTGCATCGGCGCACGTGGTCGCAAAGCCAGGTCGCTTCGATCGCGAATCTCTGGCACCCCGGCAGCCGTTATCGCTTCACCGGACATTTCTGACATCGCCGTTTTTGCCGTACCCGAATCTTTTTCGACCATCTTCAAGCATTCCGAGGGCCATCATGAACAACCCGAAACACATCGACCCGCGTCTCGATCCCACCCGCACGATCCGCGCACCGCGCGGCGCGGAGAAGACCTGCAAGACTTGGATTGCGGAAGCCGCGTACCGGATGATCCAGAACAATCTGGACCCGGAAGTCGCCGAGCATCCGCATGCGCTGGTCGTGTACGGCGGTATTGGCCGTGCCGCGCGCAACTGGGATTGCTTCGATCAGATTCTCAAGTCGCTGAAGGATCTCGAAGAAAACGAAACGCTGCTGATTCAATCGGGCAAGCCGGTCGGCGTGTTCCGCACGCATGCCGACGCGCCGCGCGTGCTGCTGGCGAATTCGAACTTGGTGCCGCATTGGGCGACGTGGGAACACTTCCACGAACTCGATCGCAAGGGCCTGATGATGTACGGCCAGATGACGGCGGGCAGCTGGATCTACATCGGCAGCCAGGGGATCGTGCAGGGCACCTACGAGACGTTCTTCTCGGTGGCGAACCAGCATTTCAACGGCGATCCGTCGGGTCGCTGGATTCTGACGGGCGGCCTGGGCGGCATGGGCGGCGCGCAACCGCTGGCGGCGACCATGGCCGGCTTCTCGATGATCGCGGTGGAATGCGACGAGACGCGCATCGACTTCCGTCTGAAGACGCGTTACGTGGACAAGAAAGCAGCGACCCTCGACGAGGCGCTCGCCATGCTCGAGGAAGCGAAGAAAGCAGGCAAGCCGGTGTCGATCGGCCTGCTCGGCAACGCAGCCGATGTGTTCGCTGAATGCGTGACCCGTGGCATCACGCCGGATTGCGTGACCGACCAGACCAGCGCGCACGATCCGATTCACGGCTATCTGCCGCAAGGCTGGAATGTCGAAGACTGGCGCGAACGTCAGAAGACCGTGCCGGACAGCATCGTATTGCCGGCCAAGCAGTCGATGGCCAAGCAGGTCCAGGCCATGCTGACGCTGCAGGAACGCGGCGCCGCCACGCTCGACTACGGCAACAACATCCGTCAGATGGCGCTGGAAATGGGCGTGGAAAACGCGTTCGATTTCCCGGGCTTCGTGCCGGCGTATATCCGGCCGCTCTTCTGCGAAGGCAAGGGCCCGTTCCGCTGGGTCGCGCTGTCGGGCGATCCTGAGGATATCTACAAGACCGATGCGAAGGTCAAGGAACTGATCCCCGACGATCCGCATCTGCACAACTGGCTCGACATGGCGCGCGAACGCATCGCGTTCCAGGGCTTGCCGGCGCGGATCTGCTGGGTCGGCGTGAAGGACCGCTATCGTCTGGGCCAGGCGTTCAACGAAATGGTGAAGAACGGCGAACTGAAGGCGCCGATCGTGATCGGCCGCGATCACCTCGACACCGGTTCGGTGGCGAGTCCGAATCGCGAAACCGAATCGATGAAGGACGGCTCGGACGCGGTCAGCGACTGGCCGTTGCTCAACGCTCTGCTGAATACGGCAGGCGGCGCTTCGTGGGTGTCGCTGCATCACGGCGGCGGTGTGGGCATGGGCTTCAGTCAGCACTCGGGCGTCGTGATCGTCGCTGACGGCACGGATGCAGCGAAGGAGCGCCTTGGCCGCGTGCTGTTCAACGATCCGGCGACGGGCGTGATGCGTCACGCGGATGCGGGCTATGAACTCGCGCAGGAAACGGCGCGCGAGGCAGGGCTGAATCTGCCGATGCTGGGCCGTTGAGCGTGGTGTTTCAAAGCATGCCTGTCGGCAACGGCGCAAGCCTCACGCTGATTCGCGGCGCCGACCTCGTGGCGGCGCCGTGGAGGAACGGCGGCGGTGTCACGCGCGAAGTGGCGGCGTTTCCCGCAGGCGCGGGGCTCGATGTCTTCGTATGGCGGGTGAGCGTGGCCGATGTGGCGCAAGCCGGGCCGTTCTCGCGCTTTCCGGGCATCGATCGCACGCTTGTGCTGTTGTCCGGCGCGGGCATGTTGCTCGATGAAGCGGGCGGCACGCAGGGCATGCAAGGTGTGAAAACGCACGCGTTGACGCAAACGCTCGACATGGCTCGCTTCGCCGGCGAGGCGCAAATCGACGCGCGTCTGGTCGATGGCGCGACTCGCGACTTCAACCTGATGGTGCGGCGTGACGCGGCGCAGGGTGAGGTAGAAGTGTGGCGCGGCGCGACGCAACACACGCTTTCCGCCGACGCGGTCCTGCTGTATTGCGCGGAAGGTTCAGTGTCGGTCACAGCAGGCGACGCTCAACTGCTGCCGCTCGCAACTGGCGACACGCTGCGCATCGACACGCCGGGCGCGCTGTCATGCGCGGTTGAAGGCAAGGGCGCGTTGCTCGCAATCAGCATCCGCTACACGCAACGATGACGACGATTCGCGTGCGTGCTCGCCGCCGCTTATGTCATGGCAGCCACGGCCCGCGCACGCGAACCACCACAGACACGCAACAAGCTGCAAAGAGCACGCGATGAAGCAAACCGTCTGGCATCACCTGAAACTTTGCCCGCAGGGCGATCCCCAACACACGCTGCCCGATGCCGCGATCGCCGTTGAAAACGGCACGATCGTGTGGCTCGGTGCGGCTTCGTCATTACCCGCCGACTACGCCGCATGGCCGCAGGAAGACCTGCACGGCGCGTGGGTGACGCCGGGTCTCGTCGATTGTCATACGCATCTCGTGTACGGCGGGCAGCGCGCGGACGAATTCGCGCAACGCCTCGCGGGCGTCAGCTACGAAGAGATCGCGCGGCAGGGCGGCGGCATCGTCTCCACGGTGCGCGCCACGCGTGCCGCGGACGAAGCCTCGCTGTTCCGCCAGTCGGCCGCGCGCCTCGAACCGTTGCTCGCGGAAGGCGTGACCACGGTCGAGATCAAATCCGGCTACGGCCTCGACCTCGTCAGCGAGCGCAAGATGTTGCGCGTCGCGCGGCAATTGGGCGAGCGTTATCCCGTGACCGTCTACACGACGTTTCTCGGCGCGCACGCACTGCCGCCCGAGTTCGCCGGCCGCGCCGACGCGTACATCGATGAAGTCTGTAACACCATGCTGCCCACGCTCGCCGATGAAGGCCTCGTCGACGCCGTCGACGTGTTCTGCGAGCGAATCGGTTTTTCGCTGGAACAGAGTGAGCGCGTCTTCGAGGCAGCGGAACGTTACAGGCTGCCGGTGAAAATGCATGCCGAGCAATTGTCGAACGGCGGCGGCACGGCACTCGCGGCGCGCCATCATGCGCTGTCCGCCGACCACCTCGAGTTTCTCGACGAAGCCGGCGTCGCCGTGATGAAGGACGCGGGCACGGTGGCCGTGCTGCTGCCGGGCGCGTACTACTTCATCCGCGAGACGCAGTTGCCGCCTTTGGAATTGCTGCGGCGCTATCAGGTGCCGATCGCGATTTCGACCGACAGCAACCCCGGCACATCGCCCGCCACTTCGCTGCTGCTGATGATGAATATGGCCACCACGCTGTTCCGCATGACAGTGCCCGAAGTGCTGCAAGGCGTGACGTCGCATGCGGCGCGCGCGCTCGGCAAGGCGGATCGCCACGGCTCGCTGGAAGCGGGACGCGCGGCTGATTTCGCGGTGTGGTCGGTCGACTCGCTGGCCGAGCTGGCTTACTGGATTGGACGTCCGCTATGCGAGCGAGTCGTGCGCGCGGGCGAGACCGTTTATACGCGGCGTGAATTGAGCTAAGGCCTGAAATGACTGAACCGCACAAGCAAACGAATCAATCGCTGTTCGCCGAGTACGCATACCTGCCGGATGGCTGGCGCCGCAACGTACTGCTGGAGTGGGACGCAACCGGCACGCTCACCGCCGTCACGCCCGATACGCCGACTCCGCCCGCCGGCGCGCAGAAGGCCGCGGGTCCGGTACTGCCGGGCATGCCGAATCTTCATTCGCACGCGTTTCAGCGCGCGATGGCCGGTCTTACCGAATATCGCGCATCCGGCGCGGGCGCTACGGATAACTTCTGGAGCTGGCGCGATCTGATGTATCGCTTCGCCGCGCGCATCACACCGGAAGGCCTGGCGAGCGTCGCGCAATGGCTGTACATCGAAATGCTGAAAGCGGGCTATACGTCGGTGTGCGAATTCCATTACGTGCATCACACGCCGCAAGGCAGCCGCTATGCGAATCAGGCGGAACTCGCGCAACGCGTAGTGGATGCGGCGTCGGCGAGCGGCATCGGCATGACCATGCTGCCGGTGCTGTATCAGTACAGCGGCTTTGGTTCGCGTGCGCCGCGTGAAGATCAGCAGCGCTTCATCAATACGCCGGAGAGTCTGCTCGATCTGCTCGGCACGTTGCGTACTGCTCGGCCTGAAAGCGGCGCGTTGCGTTATGGCGTGGCGCCGCATTCGCTGCGCGCCGTCTCCGCTGAGTCATTGCATACGCTGCTCGGCGGTATCGAGGGCACGGCGCCCGTTCATATCCATATCGCCGAGCAGACCGCCGAAGTCGATGCCTGCGTCGAAACCGAAGGCGCGCGTCCGGTGCAATGGCTGCTCGATCGTTTCGATGTCGACAGCCGCTGGTGCCTCGTGCACGCCACGCACGTCGATGCGAACGAAACGCTGGCGCTCGCGAAGAGCGGCGCGGTCGCCGGTTTGTGCCTGACCACCGAAGCCAATCTCGGCGACGGCATTTTTCCGGCGCAGGAGTATCTCGATGCGCATGGGCGCATCGGCGTGGGCTCGGATAGTCATATCGGCGTCGATTGGCGCGCGGAGTTGCGTCTGCTCGAATATGGCCAGCGTCTCACGCGCCGGCAACGCAACGTGCTGGCGTCGGCGCAGGCCACGCATGTCGCAGATCGTCTGTTCGACGCCTCGCTCGAAGGCGGCGCTCACGCAACGGGTCGCGCGGTCGGCGCGCTGCAGGCGGGCCGCCGCGCCGATTGGCTCGTGCTCGACGCGGATCATTCGAGCATCGCCGAGCATGCGCCGAACGCCTGGCTCTCGGGCGTTGTATTCTGCGAGCATGGTGAAACGCCGATTCGCGACGTCTACGCGGGCGGCGACAAGGTCGTCGACAATCGCAGGCATCGCGATGAAGAGGGTGCGTACGCGCGCTATCGCGTGGCGCTGGCGGACTTGCTCAAATGAATGGCGTGCCAACGTTCCGCGCATTGACTCGCTGAACCGATCCTTCGATCCTATCGATTCCGGACTGACATGACTGCTTCGAACACTCCGCCGGTTTTCTCGCTGCATCAGGGAAGCCTGCCACTGCTCATTTCGATCCCGCATCTGGGTACGCAAATTCCGGCCGACATCGCCGCAACGATGACGCCCGCCGCGCAGCGCACCGACGATTGCGACTGGCATCTGGACCGTCTCTATGCGTTCGCAAAACGCATGGGCGCGTCGATTCTCGCGCCCACCTACGCGCGCTATGTGATCGACCTGAACCGTGCACCCGATGGCGCGAATCTGTACCCGGGCCAGGACACCACCGGTTTGCTACCCGTCGATACGTTCGACAAGGAACCGTTGTATCTGGACGGACATCTGCCGGACGAGGCCGAAGTCGCGCGCCGTCGCGAGGCTTACTGGAAGCCCTACCATGAGGCGTTACAAGGCGAACTCGCGGCGCTGAAAGCAAAACACGGCAAGGTGCTGCTGTGGGAAGCGCATTCGATCCGCTCGCACGTGCCGCGTTTTTTCGAGGGACGTCTGCCCGATTTCAATTTCGGCACCGCAAACGGCGCGAGCGCGGTGACGGGACTGGCCGAGGAGATGGCCGCTACTGTCGAGCGATACGACGGCGGCTATACGGCTGTCGCCAACGGGCGCTTCAAGGGCGGCTATATCACGCGCGAGTATGGCCGGCCGTCGCAAGGCGTGCATGCACTGCAGCTCGAACTTTCGCAGATCACGTATATGGAAGAGCACTTGCCGTATGCGTATGACGAATCGCTGGCCGCGAGAGTGGAACCTCTGCTGGACGCGCTCGTCGTGAAAGCATTGGAACGCGTCAGGACGGCGTGACACGCCGCTCGTTTTCTCTTCTTTCCACGCGCTTCACGATCGCCACGCAAGCTGCGCGGCACGGTGATGCGCGTCGGCTGACACCGCAAAGGTGTAACAGCATGTGTCCGTGATTGCATGCTGCCGTTTTCGCGCAGAACGTATAGAGCGCGTTGAAGCAATCTGCCTGCTCCGCATCGACTCGATGGCGAAAAAAAGCCCCGCATTGAGCGGGGCTTTACGATGTGCCGTGCCGGTCAGAGCGTGGCACCGCCATTAATGACAGCGTTTTTCCCAGTGATGATGAACGCGCACCTTGTGGCACTCAGGATGATGATGATGCTCATAAGCTTGTGCGGGAGCGATGGCGCTCAGGGCTGCGACGGCTGCGGCGATGGCGAGGACGATCTTCTTCATTACAGAATCCTTAAATCGGTGTTGGGGTACAAACGGTTCAGCACGGGGCGTGCCGCGACCGCCCGCAAGCATGCCACATCGCGCTCGTGGAGCGGAGGAACGCCGAGCAAATGCAGGTGTCAATTCAGCACGACGATCGTTGCGAGCCGCCACCGGCAATGGATGGCGAGCAACGCCGCGCAATCGCGCAGTGGCGTGTATTTACGACAGATCGGCGCTCACGCAACGGCATTCCGGGATTGCGCGCCATGCGGTGAAGCGTCTACCCTTTCAAAACGATAACGCGCGCAAGCGTGTGATCTCTACAGCGGGCAAAAAGATGGAAGACCCAGCGATGGAAGATTCCGACGAATTGCTGCTCCCGGTCTGGCGAGCAAACCTGGTGCTGTTGACTCGCGAGGTCGGCGCGGCGACACGACTCGCGCGCATGATGACCTTCTCCGCGAGCTATCTGAAACTGATGTTGTCGGGCCAGCGCGAATTCAGCGAGGAATTCGTGCGCGGCATCGAAGCGGTCACGGGACTGCCGGGCGGCTGGATGAACGTGCCGCATACCGAGCAGGACGTCCCGCTCAAGGCGCGTGAAGCGATCGACAATGAACAGCCGCTCGCGCGGTTTCGGGGCACGGCGCATCCGGTGCGAAAGAAGTCGGTGCTGCGGCCGCCCGAACCGATCTTCGGCCAGCCGGGGCCGGCCAGGCGCGTCGAGGAAGAAATCCTCGACGCGGAAGCGCATCGACGTCAGGCGTACTTTCGCAAGGTCCGCGATCTGGCGATCCAGGACGTACGGCGTTTCGAGCGGCATTTGACGCACGCGCCGGTCGAACTGGCAACAATGCGCGCCAAGGTGGAGGACGTGATCGCCGCCGCCGATCTCGACGACCCGATCCAGGCCGATCTCGCGGGACGGCTGGAGCAGATCGAAAAGCATCGGCATCTGCTGCTCAGGCACGTCGAGCGATTGCAGGCTTTGCTAGGGCAACTCGGCGAGACGGAATGAGGCGGCGCGCCGCGAGCTAGTACTCGCTTACGCCGGCTGATAGGCACTCCTGCGGCGGGCGTTAAGCTCCGCTGCGAGTGTCCACATCACGCGATCCTGCGCGAGCGCCATGCCGGTCCGACGGAACGAATCCCAAGTGATGCCGGTAGAGGTTCATCGAATCGGCGTGCCGTCGCATCGATCGGCGTCGACGCAGCGAGCCGGACCGCGCGGCCATCATGTGCTAAAACCACGATACGGACTCAGCCGAGGTACATCTTGGGGAAAATTGCCGTCACGCTGCAGCGGGCGCTTGCCCGTAGTCGACAGGATGGCGCGCGGGGCAGGGCGCGGCGCACATGACGCGGTGCATGGCGTTTGTTCTCAGGCTGGCCGGTGGGTCGGCGCTGGGCGCGTGCGTCGCGTTCAGCGCGTTCGCCGACGACAGCGCGTCGACCGCATCCGGCGACGACCGCGCGCCTTCCACGATCGAGCGCGACGTCCATCTCTTCACGATCCAGAAAGACGGCTCCGTCGAGGAGCATGACGACACCGTCCTGCGCGCCAACACGACGAGCGGCGTCGACGATATCGCGCAACGCTACGTGTGGTTCAACAAGGACATCGAGCAGGTGCAGTTGCTGGCCGCCGAAACGATCGACCTGAACGGCGTGGCGCATCCGGTCGGTCCCGAGGCGATCCGCGACGTGCAGGAGCCGCGCTCGGCAGGCGCGCCGAGTTTCGAGGACGGCGTGTTGCGCACGGTGATCTTCCCGGGCGTCGAGCCGGGCTCGCGCGTGCATCTGGCGTTCCGCAAAACGCGCACGAAGCCCTTGCAGGCGGGCACCTTCGCCTACCTCGTCGAGCCGACCCGCGACCCGGTCGAACTGCAGCGCCTGATTTTCGATCTGCCTGCCGACGTGCCGCTTTACGCCGACGCGCGCGGCTACGTCGCCGTGCCGCCGGTCACGGCAAACGGCCGTACCCGCTACGAGTTCGACTACCAGCACGGAGCGTATGCGCCGCTCGAAGCGGGCGCGGTTGGCTACGCGAACTGGGGCGATCGCCTGATGGTATCGACGGAGCCGGACTTCGCGAATTTTGCCGCGCGCTATCGCGGCCCGGCCACCGACGCGACGACTGGCGATCCGGCGATTGTCCGCCTCGCGCAAGCGCTGAGCGCCGGCACTGACGATCCGCGCGTGAAGGCGCAACGGCTCTACGACTGGATGCGTCTGAATATCCGCTACGTCGCGTTGTTTCTTGGCGAAACGGCGGCGATCCCGCACAAGGCGACCGACATCCTGCGCAACCGCTACGGCGACTGCAAGGACCACGTCGCGCTCTACGGTGCGTTGCTGGCCGCGGTCGGCATCCGTAGCGAGGCGGTACTGCTCAATCTCGGGCCGTACTACAGTTTGCCGGACGTGCCCGGCTACGGATCGAGCGCGATCAATCATGCGATCGTCTGGATTCCTGAGTTGTCGTTGTATGCGGACACGACGGCGGGCGGCACGGCGTTCGGCTATCTGCCTCCGAGCGTGATGGACCGGCCGGTATTGCTGGTCGGCGAGGGCGTGCTGTCGCGCACGCCGGCCACGCAGTTGCGCGAACGCAGCGCGCGCGTGCAGATCGACATCGATGAAAACGGCGCGGCGAATTACGCTTACCGGGTCGAGGACGCGGGTTTTACCGCCGAGATCGAGCGCAATACCTTTCGGCGCTCGACGCGGCAACGCACGCAGCAGATTGCCGCGAACCGTCTATTGCAGACGGGTTTGCACGGCACGTCGCAATTGCGCACGGCGGATCTCGGCGCCACGACCGGACCATTCGCCGCGTCGATGCAAGGGAAGGTGGAACACTTCGTCTGGACCGACGGCACCACGGCGGTACCCGCTTTGACGAGTTTTTCCGGCGGCATGGGCTCGCAGGTGCAGGCGTGGCTCGCGGAGCCTGCGAGGACTCAGCCCTGGACGTGCATCGGCGGAGAGTTCGACGAGACCCTGGAAATGACGCTGCCGCGCTTCGTTCGAGTGACGGATTTGCCATCCGACACGGCGGTGCAAGACCGCTTTCTGACCTTTTCATCCAGCTACGTCTACGATCCGGCCGCGCGGGTCTTGCAGGTCAGGCGGCACCTGCGCGCCGCCTTTGATCATCAGATGTGTTCAGCGAGTGAATTCGCCGGGATGCACGACGATCTCGTGCGAATCCAGAGAGACCTCGATGCCGAACTGGTGGTCAAGGTCGCCAATTCGAAGAAGCCACAGTGACTCCACCGGCACGGGCGCAAACGAGCAAACCGTGCCGGAATCGGGGCCTGGCTTAACTTCCGCTCTTGGTCACGATGGGCACCCACGCTCCATTCTTGACCTGATAAAGCGTTGACGCGCCGCTCTTCAACGCGCCGGTGTTGTCGAAGGAAATCCTGCCGGTTACGCCTTCGAAATCGATGGCCTTGAGCGCGGGCCTGTAGTCGTTCGGCGAGCTGGACTTGGCCTTCTGCATCGCCTTGATCGCGGCCCACGCGCCGTCATAGCCGAACGGCGCATAGGACAGGATATCCACGCCGAAACGCTTCTTGAACTTCGCGGAGAAATCCTTGCCGCCCGGCAACTGTGCGAGGGGCCGTCCATATTCCCAGGCCATCACGCCTTCGGCGGAATCGCCCGCGAGCTTGATGAAGTCCTGATCCATCACGCCGCCGCCGCCAACCAGTTGCGCGTTCATGCCCAGTTGCTTCATGCGCTTGGCGAAGCCCGCGGCCTGCGTGTCCAGGCCGCCGAAAAAGATCAGATCGGCATTGGTCGATTTGATCTTGGTGATCTGCGTGCTGAAGTCCACCGCTTTGTTGTCGGTGTACTCACGCGCCACGAGATTGCCGCCGTGCGCTTTGACGGCTTTCTCGAACTCGTCGGCCTCGCCCTGGCCGAACGCGGTGCGGTCGTCGATGATCGCGATGCGCTTGGCCTTGGTCACTTCCACGGCATAGACGCCTGCGTTGCCGGCGTTCTGCGCGTCGGTGGAAATCACCATGAAGGTGTTCGCGAAGCCGCGTCCGGTGATGATCGGATTGGTGGCGGCCGGGTCGATCACCGGAATGCCGGCCTGCTCGTAGACCTGCGAAGCGGGAATCGTCGTGCCCGAGTTGAAGTGGCCCACCACGGCCGACACGCCCGCGTCGACCAGTTTCTGCGCGGCTTGCACGCCGATGCGCGGGTCGGCCTGGTCGTCTTCGGAGACGATCTGGAATTGCGCCACCTTGTCGCCGATCTTGATCTTTTGCGCGTTGGCTTCCTCGATTGCGAGCCGGACACCGTTTTCGAGGTCCTTGCCGTAGCCGGCGTTGGCGCCGGTCAGCGGGGCGGCGAAGCCGATCTTCACCGGCAGGTCGTCGGCGAAGCTGGCCGGCGGCGCGATGGCGAAGATAGCGCCAACGAACAGGGCAAGCGGTTTCAGCGTGTAGCGAAGACTCATGGTCTCTCCTTCCATCGACAGTTTCGGGTAGTGAAAGCGGCAAGGCGGTAACGCTGGATCGACGCGCGCGCATGGACTTCGCATGGCGCGCATCGAGAGACTACGAATGATCGGTCGCTTTGAACAATGCGGGAATGCGCGCACTTGCGCGCATTTGCGTTCAAGCGGCGATCAATCTGGCGCGAATATAGAAAGCCAAATTGGCACCGTCTTGGCAGTTCGAGGCGCTTTGAATGAGCATTTCGGCATAACCCGCGCAGCGCGTTGGCTGGCGGCGTCCCGGCGCGGGCGCGCGGGTGCGGATTGCTGCATATGAACGATGCGCGGGCAGCGTGGCCGCCGCGCTGTGGCGGAGCAAGGTCGCTGCCGCCTGTCAGAATGGAAACTCGTAACGGCTTCGAAACCAGCCGCTCAACGCTCGCCTTGCTGGCGCAACAACTCCTCGCGCAGACGCTGAAGCGGCGCCTTGGTGTCTTCGTCGGCCCATGTGTCGAGATCGTCGAGGGCGCGCTGGCAGCCGTCGAGTACAAGGTCGATATCCACCGGCACGCCGTTGTTCAGCGCGAATTCGATGGTCTCGGCGAACTGCTGGCATTCGTCTTCGCCGTACGAGATGTCGAGGTTGTCGGCGATCACTTCGGCGATATTGCTGCGCGCCTTGTCGTCCGGCGTCACCATATCGACGATGCCGCGCGCCACCGCCGGCGAATAGTACAAAGCGATGTCGAGCCATTGCGCGGGATCGAAGTCGGCCTGGTCGAACTGGCTCTCGAAGAACTCGATCGCTTCCTGTTCGTGCGCCTCGTCGGCGTCGACACTGATGCACAACTGCTCAAAAAATTCTTCCCGCTCGCTGCGGATATAACCGTCCATCGATGCCTCGTCTGCTGAAAACTGAATGCCGGATGCCTGAAAAATGCGCTGCGGGCGGGCACAGGTGCCTTGTCCACGCGGCACGCATTATAGGATAGGACGGCCGGCTGACAGTCGAGAGACGCGGCGCGAATCGATTGCCACGACGCGCACAGGAGACGGTTTTGCGTGGGCTGCTCGGACCTGCCGCTATGCTAGCGCTGAGGATTGCCTGAAACGTCGTGCGCGGCCGCCACCTACGCCGTATCCGCCACCCACGCATCGAACCACTCGCGCGGCTGCGCGATTTCATTCTGTGCGGCCACCAGTTCGAGCTCATAACGCCCAGCCTGCCAGGTCGTCTTGACTACCGCGTTCACGGCGGCAAGCGTGTGCTCGAAGGCCGCGCGAATCGAATCGCCGAGCAGCGTACGCGCGACGAACACCGCGCTAGTCAGATCGCCCACGCCCACCGGTTGCCGCGCGAACGGATAGAGCGGGCGTTGCGCCATCCACGATTCGCGCTCGGTGACGACCAGCATGTTGAAGCGGTCGGCGGGACTGTTTCGATCGAGCAGATGCTTGACCAGCACCAGCTTCGGCCCGCGCGCGATGAGCTCGCGGCATGCCGTCACGGCTTCTTCCAGCGTTTCGATCTCGCGTCCCACGAGGCGCTGCAATTCGGTGTGGTTCGGCGCCATGGCGTCGGCCATCTCGGGCATGGTGCGCACGAGAAACTCCTGGATGCCCGGTTCCACCTTGCAGCCGCTCGCCGCGCCCATCACCGGGTCGCAGAAGTACCAGGCGCGCGGATTGACAGCCTTCACGGCCTTGACGATCTCCAGCACCGACTGCGCCTGTTCGGGCGTGCCCAGATAGCCGGATAGCACGGCGTCGCAACGCGGCAGCATGCCGATCGCGCCGATGCCGTCGACCAGGTCTTCCATTTGCGAGCCGTCGATCGCGCTGCCGGTCCAATGGCCGTATTGCGTGTGGTTCGAGAACTGCACGGTATTGAGCGGCCAGACGTTGACGCCGAGCCGACGCATCGGAAACACCGCCGCGCTGTTGCCGGCGTGACCGAAGACGACATGTGACTGGATGCTCAGAACGCTTTTGGTCATGGTATGGCCCGCGCAACGGGTCTGCGCGATCAATGAAAACGGGAAGGGTGCACCGCGGCGGCGATCCGGCAAGCACCGGACGCCTCGTGCGGCAGGAATGCTTCAGATGGTGCAGGAAACCCGCACGCGCTGCATTGTCAGGAAACAATACATGACTTTGCCGCGCGCGAGTCGATCCGTCCCCGAGTTGTTGCGCCGAACCATCACACGCGCACGCGGCGGAGGACGGCTGCGAAGCCAGCCCCGGCCCATGAAATGCTGCGGGCCTGCTTGCTCAACGGCTTTTTCGAACTCATGCGAGCTCGCGGTACAACGCCAGATAACGCTCCGCCGAGGCGCCCCAGCCGAAGTCCTGGCGCATCGCGCGCCGCTGGGCCGCCTTCCATTCGGTACGGCGCCCATAGAGGGCGAAGGCGCGGCGGATGGCTGCGCCGATCCCCTTCGGTTCGAATCGTTCGAACACGAAACCGGTGGCGAGGTCGTCGGCGAGATTTTCGAGCGACGCGTCCACCACCGTGTCCGCGAGACCGCCCACGCAATGCACGAGCGGCAGCGATCCGTACGCCAGCGCATACAGTTGCGTGAGGCCGCACGGCTCGAAACGCGACGGCACCGCTATCACGTCGCTGCCCGCGACGATCGTATGCGCGAGCGTTTCATCGAATCCCAGCTCCACCGCCACAGACTCCGGGTGCGTGTGCGCGACGCGTTTCAAACCGTTCTCCAGCGCCGGGTCGCCGGTGCCGAACACGACCAGCTGTCCGCCGTGTTTGATGATTTCCGGCACGGCTTCGAGCAGCAGGTCGAGGCCTTTCTGCTCGGTCAGACGGCTCACCACGCCGAACAGCAGCGCGTCGCTTTTCTGCGCGAGGCCGAAGCGTTTTTGCAGCGCGTCCTTGCACGCAAGCTTGCCGGCGAGCCGCGTCGCGCTGTAGTGGTTCTCGAGCAGCGTATCGGTGCCGGGACACCAGACCGTGTAGTCGACGCCGTTCAGAATGCCGCTCAGATCGTGCGCGCGATGGCGCAGCAAACCGTCGAGGCCGCCGCCCTGGGCAAGCGTCTGGATTTCCCGTGCATAGGTCGGGCTGACCGTGGTGATGCGGTCGCTGTAGTAGAGGCCCGCCTTGAGAAACGACATTTGCCCGTAGAACTCGACGCCATGCACGCTGAAAAAATCGTCCGGCAGGCCGAGCTGACCGAACTGGTGCGCGGGAAATACGCCTTGATACGCGAGGTTGTGCACCGTGAAGACGCTGCGGGCGAAGGACCTGCCATGCTGGCGTTCGGCCGCCTTCAGATAGGCCGGCGCGAGCCCCGCGTGCCAGTCGTGCGCGTGAACGATCTGCGGCGACCACGCCGGGTCCAGTTGCTGCGCAAGTTGCGCGGCGACCCAGCCGAGCAGCGCAAAGCGCTGCGCGTTGTCGCCGTAGGGCACGTGTTCGTCATTCAGATACGGATTGCCGCGCCGGTCGTACAGCGTGGCCGCGCGGATCACATAGACGACCAGGCCGTTCGACGCCAGCGTGCCCCGTTCGAGCGTGACGCCCGGCGCGTCGAAGCGGCGGCCCAGTTGCGCGACCGGCGTCAGGTCGGTCAAACCGGCGACTACCGCCGGAAAGCCTGGCAACAGTACCCGCACATCGGCGCCGCGCTCGATCAGCGCAGGCGGCAACGCGCCCGCGACGTCGGCGAGACCGCCCGTTTTAAGGAGGGGATACAGCTCGCTTGCGACGTGCAGGGCGCGAATCGTCATAGGCTCAGTCTCTGTCCTGTTGGTTCGGGTTGGGCGCGGCTGAGCCGGCGGCAGCCGGCCTGGCTAGATCTTCTGCTTCAGCGCCTCCGGCGTGACCAGCACGACGCCGTCCTCGGTACGGTAGAAGCGCTCGGCGTCGCTCACCGGATCTTCGCCGATCACCGTGCCCTCCGGTATCGTGCAGCCGCGGTCTATCACCACTTTCTGCAGCCGGCAGCTCGCGCCGACGGTAACCTGCGGCAACAAGACTGCCTCATTGATGTTACAGAATGAACTCACTTTGACATCCGACGAAAGCACCGAGCGCGAAATCTGCGAGCCCGAGATCACGCAACCGCCGCACACGATCAGATTATTGCCCGAGCCTTGCAGCCCCTTCATGTCGCGCACGAACTTGGCGGGCGGCAACTGTTCCTGGTACGTCCAGATCGGCCAGTTGCGGTCGTAGAGATCGAGCGTCGGGATGGTGGAGGCGAGGTCGAGATTGGCGGCCCAGTACGCGTCGATCGTGCCGACGTCGCGCCAGTACGGCTCCACGTTCGGATCCGACGATACGCACGACATGCTGAACGGATGCGCGATGGCCATGCCTTGCGTGACCACACGCGGCAGGATGTCCTTGCCGAAGTCGTGATCGGTGTCGATGGTGGAGATGTTCTCTTCGAGCAACGAATACAGGTAATCCGCGCTGAACACGTAGATGCCCATGCTGGCCAGCGCCGTATCCGGGCGGCCGGGAATGCAAGGCGGGTCGGCGGGCTTTTCCAGGAAGTCGGTCACGCGGCGGTTTTCATCGACGTGCATCACGCCGAAAGCCACCGCCTCCATGCGCGGCACCTCGATACAGCCGACCGTGCAATCCGCGCCGCTCTCCTCGTGGTCGGCGATCATGCGCGTGTAGTCCATCTTGTAGATATGGTCGCCCGCCAGCACCACCACGTATTTCGGCCGGATCGAACGGATGATGTCGAGGTTCTGGAACACCGCGTCCGCGGTGCCGCGATACCAGTGCGCGCCTTCCACACGCTGCTGGGCGGGCCACAAGTCGATGAATTCGCCCATCTCGCCGCGCAGGAAACTCCAGCCGCGCTGCAGATGGCGTAACAGCGAGTGCGCCTTGTACTGCGTGACGACCGCGATGCGACGGATGCCGGAGTTCAGACAGTTGGACAGCGCGAAATCGATGATCCGGTATTTGCCGCCGAAGTGCACCGCCGGCTTGACGCGTTTGTTGGTAAGCGGCCCGAGCCGCGTGCCCCGTCCGCCCGCAAGGACGATGGCGAGGGTGGTGCGTTGCAGATCGTTCAGCCGTGCCGGAGTGTGCATGTCTGTCTCCTGATTAGTATGCCCCGGATGCGTGGGTCGCTTGTTCTCCACTGATGAATCGTGCTGCGCGCCGGCTCCGTCTTCGCGGGCCCGTCTGCTAGTTCTAGCACTGATTTGCCGCGGACGAGTAGTCTGAATTGTGCCGATGCCGCGCGAGCGCCCATCTTGCGCACGATCACCTGTTGCACCGCGGCGATCCGTGCGCCACGACACATATAAAGCGTGCGGTGCCGAGCCGCAATATGCGTGCCACGAGCGCCATGCCGCTGTCAGCCGGCGCCGGCGGCAGCAGAGTCGGGCGGCGCGTCGTAGAATCGTGCGCTCCCGGCCGGGGTTTCGGCGATGGTCGCGCCGTGCGTTTGCCCCGCATGCCTCCTGTGCTTTTCCCTTCAGAAAAAACTTCGATGAGTTTTCGCCGCCTGTTCTTGCTCGCCACGTTGAGCGTTTGTGCGCTATCCGCCGCTTCCGCGCCCGCCGTTTTTGCGGCATCCGCCGCCACGCCCGCGAGTGCCGCCGCGTCCGCGGGCGTCGACGCGGGGAGTCCGGGCAGCCCCGCCGCTTCAGCCGCCACGAGCGTCGCGGGCGATACCGGCCCGGCGTATGGCCCCGAGTTGCAGGGCTTCAACTACCCGGCACCGGTCAGCCAGTACGACTTCACCTCGCAAGGAGTGGCGCTGCATATGGCGTACATGGATATCAAGCCGGCCAAGGCGAACGGCCGCACAGCGGTGCTGCTGCACGGCAAGAACTTCTGCGCGGCGACGTGGGACGCGACCATTCATCGGCTGAGCGACGCCGGCTATCGCGTGATCGCGCCGGACCAGATCGGCTTTTGCAAGTCGAGCAAGCCCGAGCACTATCAGTACAGTTTTCAACAGCTCGCGCGCAATACGCATGCGTTGCTGGAATCGCTCGGCGTGACCGACGCGACGATGATCGGGCATTCCACCGGCGGCATGCTGGCGATCCGCTACGCGCTGATGTATCCGCGCGAGACGCAGCAACTGGTGCTGGTCAACCCGATCGGTCTGGAAGACTGGAAGGCGAAGGGCGTGCCCTCGTTGTCAGTGGATGAATGGTATGAGCGCGAGTTGAAGACGACCGCCGAAAGCATTCGCCGCTACGAGCAGTCGACTTATTACGCGGGGCAGTGGCGCGCGAACTACGAACCGTGGGTGCAGATGCTGGCGGGCATGTATCGCGGTCCGGGCAAGCAGATCGTCGCGTGGAATTCCGCGTTGCTGGACGACATGATTTATACGCAGCCTGTTGTTTATGAACTCGGTCAGGTGAGCGTGCCGACGCTGCTGCTGATCGGCCAGAAGGACACCACTGCGATCGGCAAGGACGCCGCGCCTCCCGACGTACGCGCGAAAATCGGCCATTACCCGGAACTCGGCAAGGCCGCCGCCAAGGCAATTCCGCACGCGACGCTCGTCGAATTCGCCGGACTGGGGCATGCGCCGCAGATGCAGGATCCGCAGGCGTTTCATAAAGCACTGCTGGACGGTCTCGCGGCGGTGCCGGCGAGCCATTGAATTGATGACGCGGTCGAGTCGCGCCGATCGACAAACAAGGGCGGCCACCGGCTACCCTTTTTGCATTCGTCGACGAAGTTACCGGTCTTATTTGCCGCCCGCCAACTCCTCACGCACTTGCGCGCCGATCTCGAATGAGCGCAGTCGCGCCTTGTGATCGTAGATCTGCGCGGTGAGCATCAACTCATCCGCACCGGTTTGCTCGATGATCGACTTCAAGCCTTCGCGCACCGTATCGCGATCGCCCAGCGCCGTGCAGGCGAGTGAGTGCGCCACGCCGTTCAATTCCATCTCCGACGCCTCGAGCCGTTCGACCGGAGGTTGCAACTGACCCGGAGTGCCACGTCGCAGATTGATGAACTGCTGCTGCAGCGAGGTGAAAAGACGCTGCGCTTCTTCATTCGTATCGGCGGCGAACAGATTCACGCCGACCATCGCATGTGGTTTATCGAGCGTAGCCGAAGGACGGAATTGCGAGCGATAGACCTGCAACGCCGTGAGCATGTAATCCGGCGCGAAATGCGAAGCGAAGGCGAACGGCAGACCGAGCGCCGCCGCGAGTTGCGCGCTGAAGAGCGACGAACCGAGCAGCCACAGCGGCACGTTCAGGCCTGCGCCCGGCACGGCGCGAATGCGCTGCCCCGGCACGGGGTCGGCGAAATAACGCTGCAATTCGACGACATCGTCAGGGAACGAGTCCGCGCTGTTTTGCAAGTCGCGGCGCAACGCGCGCGCAGTGCTCTGATCAGTGCCGGGCGCGCGGCCGAGGCCCAGGTCGATACGGTCGGGATAAAGCGACGCGAGCGTGCCGAACTGTTCGGCGATGACGAGCGGCGCATGGTTCGGCAGCATGATGCCGCCCGAGCCGACGCGGATCGTTTTCGTACCGCCCGCGACATAGCCGATCACCACCGCAGTCGCGGCGCTGGCAATGCCCGTCATGTTGTGATGTTCCGCGAGCCAGAAGCGGCGATAGTTCCAGTTCTCCGCGTGCTGGGCGAGGTCGAGCGTATTCCTGAACGCGTCGGCCGGCGTGGCGCCTGCGGTGACCGGCGAAAGGTCGAGGACCGAGAAGGGGATCATTGTCTGTTCACTTGTTGTTTCCGGCGCTGTCGCGCGATGGGGCATTCTCGCAAAGCTTGCGCTTTTCTGCTGACGGGGTCGCGATGTCCACGTTCATGAAAGGGGGTTTGCTCGCGCGGGCGTGGCAAGGGCGAAAACGCCGAACTGGAACCGCTTAGGCGTTACATGCAAACCCGCATCGCAGCGCGCGCGAGCAGCAGGTGGCCGATATTTTTGCACGTGGCGCCGTGATCGAAGGGCGTGCCGATGTGTCGCACTGTTGTTGATTGACACCTTCAACGCCGCACTCGCTCATGGTGCGTAAGTGCCGTCGATCAGCGCTATCCAAACCGGTCTTCTCAACTATCGATGACCTAAGCCCTGAGGCCCGACCGCTTGCGCGCGTTCGCCGGCCGGATTGCGTTGCTCGTCGCGATCACACCGTGCGGAGCCTGATGCGCGTGCCGCGTGGCGCGGAAATTGCGCAGCATCACCGTACCGCCGAAGGCGGCACGCTGCAGAAAACGGCGCAGCCAGGCGGCTCGACACCGGCGCCGTGGATGCGGTGTCGCCTTGCATCGGCGATATTCATCGTGTGAGCGACGCTTTTAGTGACCGTACGTCGATCAGCATTCACGTGTACGGTGCAAATATCGGTGCGGTGAAACGGTCCGTCTATCCGGGCGGTGCGCCCGCAAGCCGCTTGTCTCCGGCTACGCGAACGACGTGTTGCCGCACATCTGGAATGTGGCAAAGGAGTCCTTCATCTCATGAGTTTCGTTCAGGCATTTCGTACCCGATCATTCGAAGACGTGCGCCGCACACTGCTCGATCGCGAGGAAATCGCGCTCGTGGACGTGCGCGAGGAAGATCCGCACGCGCGCAGTCATCCGCTGTTTGCCGCCGATCTGCCGCTGTCGCGGCTCGAACTCGACGCGCCCGTGCGCTTGCCGCGCCAGGCCGTGCCGATCGTCGTATTCGACTCTGGCGAAGGACTCGCAGAACGTGCCGCGCGCCGTCTGGACCAGTTGGGCTATACCGACGTCGCCTTGCTCGAAGGTGGTTTGCAAGGTTGGCGCGAGGCCGGCGGCGAGCTGTTCCGGGACGTCAACGTGCCGAGCAAGGCGTTCGGCGAACTGGTGGAAAGCGTGCGGCATACGCCGTCGCTCACCGCGCAGCGGGTGCAGGCGCTGCTCGATCAGGAAGCGGACGTGGTGGTGCTCGACGCGCGCCCGTTCGACGAATATCAAACCATGAATATTCCCGGCAGCATCAGCGTGCCCGGCGCGGAGCTGGTGCTGCGCGCGCGTCAGCTTGCGCCGAATCCGTCGACGCGGATCATCGTCAATTGCGCGGGGCGCACGCGCAGCATCATCGGTGCGCAGTCGCTGATCAACGCGGGCCTGCCGAATCCGGTCGCGGCGCTGCGCAATGGCACGATCGGCTGGACGCTGGCCGGCCAGGCGCTGGCGCACGGCAGTTCGCGCCGCTTCGAGCCGATTGCCGACGATCAACTGCGTCTGGCTGCTGCCGATTCCGCACGCGCCGTGGCGGATCGCGCGAGGGTGGGCCGCACGTCACGCGACGAAGCACGCCGCTGGGCCGGCGAAGCGGTACGCACCGTATATCGCTTCGACGTGCGTACGCCGGAAGAATACGAAGCGGGCCACGTGCCCGGGTTTCGCAGCGCGCCGGGCGGCCAGCTCGTGCAGGAAACCGACATGTTCGCGCCGGTGCGCGGCGCGCGCGTGATCCTCGCGGACAATGACGGCGTGCGCGCGAACATGACCGCGTCGTGGCTCGCGCAGATGAACGTCGAGGTGTATGTCGTCGATGGTTTGATGGCCGCCGACTTCGGCGAGAAGGGTGCGGCGCCCGCGGTCCGCCATGCGCCCACGCCGCCCGACGCCGATGAGCTCACGCCGGCCGGCTTGGTGACGCTGCTGCAATCGCGCGGCACCGCCGTGCTCGATTTCACCAGCAGCGCGAACTATGTGAAGCGTCATATTCCCGGTGCGTGGTTCGTGATTCGCAGCGAACTCGAGAAGGCGCTGCACAAGCTGCCGGATGCGCAGCGTTATGTCGTCACCAGCGGCAGCAGCCGGCTCGCGCGCTTCGCCGCGCCCGACGTTGCGGCATTGACCGGCAAACCGGTGCAGGTGCTGAGCGGCGGCACCGCGGCGTGGATAGAAGCGGGCTTGCCGGTCGAGAGCGGCGAGACACGCATGGCGTCGGCGCGCATCGATCGTTACCGGCGGCCTTATGAGGGCACCGACAACGCGCGCGAAGCGATGAACGCGTATCTGGAATGGGAGTACGGTCTCGTCACGCAACTCGGACGCGACGGCACGCATGGGTTTCGCGTGATCTGAGCGCGTCGCGCCGCGCGCGGCAGGCGTGCTTGCTTGAACCGCCGCGCGTGAGCGCGTCGCGCCGCGCAAGAAAATCTCGCATATTTGCTTAGCAGAATGACGCGTTTTTCTTATACAAAGGCCTGCCTTACCGTCGATGGCAAATCCACTCGTTGCCACGACGTACGCGCTGCCCACGACCACCTCCCGTTTTTGTTTCGCAATCCGATCTGTTCTGGAGCGCGCGTTGTTCGCGACGCCCGGCATTGCGGCGCTCGCAGCATCGACCTTGCTGTGCGCGCGGATCCAGACACCGCAAAATGACTCGGTGCTCCAGCTGACGGGATGCGCTGCCTTTGCGTCGATTTCGCGCGCTTGAAACGCGCCGTCGAAAGGTGCTGAGAACCTCGCGACCCAACGCAAATCATCTGCCGATTCGGTGTAAACGCGCTCTCGTCTAAACCCGCCAATGCGTTTAGATTAGTCACACTTGGAAGGCTTATCGAGGGACCAGGACGGCCAATCAAGCAGCGGTTTGCCATTCCGGCGATGGCGCAAGGTGAGCAGCCAAGGTTGCTCACCGCTTCGTCCGGAACCAGACCGCTGCGCGTCGTCCGCGGTGCTTTGTTGTCAGGCGGCCGAAACGGCCGCTTCCATTTTCCGGTTGACCGTATCGACCGACCCGGCGACGCTTTGCACAGCGTCGCCTTTTTGCTTGTGGCGACGGTTTTTAACGTGCTTCGCCGCGTGAACTCCCGCCATCGCCGCCTCTTCCCTCCGCCGTCGTGTACGACGGCGCACACCGCCTTGCCGCGCCCGCTCGCGGTTTTCCTCGTGCGCGGTTATCCTGTAGCAGACACTACACAACGGGATGCGCGCCTTCGCGGCCCGCGTCCGTACAGGAAAAACTCGCTGTGAGCCTCAAACTGCTGACTGTCGCCATGCTGGCCGCGTGCGTTGCGTTGACCGGTTGCGACGACCAATCGAGCGACCGCGCCGTGCAAAAACTCAAGGAATTCTTCAACGCCGTCAAACCGGATGCGTTGCTGCTCAAGGACATGACGCCGGGCGTCACGACCGAAGCACAAATCCGCGACCAGATGGGCAAGCCGGAAACGGAGCGCACGTTCACCGACGGTTCGAAACGCTTCGAGTATCCGCGCGGCCCGCAAGGCCTGAATACGTACATGGTCGACATCGATCGCGACGGCAAATTGCAGGCGATCACCCAGGTGCTCACGGCGGCCAACTTCGCGAAAATCCGCATGGGCATGAGCGAGGACGAAGTGCGCCGACTGCTCGGCAAGCCCGGTCAGGTCGCGGTGTTTCCGCTCAAGCCGGAAACCGTCTGGAGCTGGAAGTGGCGCGAAGGCGGCGTGACCGAAGAAGGCATTTTCAACGTGCATTTCGACCAGTATCAGAAGGTGTACACGACATCGCGCTCGGACGTGATCCGGGGACGGTAGAAGTGAGAAGACACAAGCGGGGAAGAAGATGATTCGTCGACGTCGATACAGCCGGATCGGGCTGGTGTTAGGGGGCGGCGCCGCGCGCGGCTGGGCGCATATCGGCGCGATTCGCGCGTTGCACGATGCGGGCATCAAGCCCGATGTGATCTGCGGCACGTCGATCGGCGCGCTGGTGGGCGCGGTGTACGCGAACGGCGATCTCGACTGGCTCGAGGAGTGGGTCTCGCGGCTCACGTGGCAGACGGTGGTGCGCCTGCTCGATCTGCGGCTCTCGGGCGGCCTGCTCGGCGGGCGCAAAGTGATCCAGCTCTTCGCCGACAAATTCAATGGCCGCTCGATCGCGCAACTGAACATGCCGTTCGCGGCCGTCGCCACCGAACTCGATTCGGGCCGCGAGAGCTGGTTGCAGGACGGCAGCGTGGTCGACGCGGTGCGCGCCTCGATTGCGATTCCCGGCATTTTCACGCCGGTGTGGCACAACGGCGTCTGGCTGGTGGACGGCGGCCTGAGCAATCCGGTGCCGGTTTCGGTGGCGCGGGGCATGCGCGCGGACTGCGTGATCGCCGTCGATCTGAACAACGACATTCTGAATGGCCGCGATTTCGGCGGCGCGGTGGTCGATACGCCCGCCATCGATCCGACGGCGCCGCCCCCGCTCGCGCTGCGCCGCAACGGCAAACCCTGGCCGAAGTGGCTCGCGCCCGCCGACGCACGCACCACCGACGACGTGCGCGTGCCGCCCGCGCCGAGCGCCCGCGTGCCGTCCATGCTGAGTTCGATCGCGCAGAGCATCGACATCATGCAGGTGCGGATTACGCGCAGCCGCCTCGCGGGCGAGCCGGCGGATATCCTGATCCAGCCGCGCCTGGGCGGCATGGGGATTTTCGACTTTCACCGCGCGGCGCCGGCCATCGAGGAAGGGCGCGCCGCAGTCGAATATATGCTGCCGGCGATCCGCGCGAGGCTGGGGATCGATTAGAAGGATGCGGCGCCGTGGCCGAGTCTAACGGAGCAAGGCCGCGAGCGTCGGCGGCGCATTTTCAAATACGAATGGATTGAGGAACTGGCGCCGCCACATCAGATTACGATCCACTTCGCTCAGTTGAGCCTCGGTGCAAACCGGGTTCCATCGATCGCAGATCACCTCGATCTGATGCTCGGCCAGCGCAGCGGCTTCGTCGGCGGAGAGCAGAAATAGCGGCGCCGCCTTCAGGCAGGTTTCAATCCTGCTGAAGCGCTCATTGCCGACGATCAGCATGGCCTGGGTGGCTTCGTTGCCGGCTCGCGCCTGTGGACAGATGTCGTACGCCGGCGTGAGCGCCAACTCCTTTCCATTCCAGTAGGCTGCGTGGTTGCGCGCATGGTCGTCGGTATTGCCGCACAGCACGTTGAAGAGCATGCGTGCGAACAGTTCTTTGAGCGTAGCTTTCGGAGCGCTGAAGCGATGGCGGATCAGCGTGGCGAAGTCCTCATAACTTGCATAGCGCGCCATCATTTCGTCGAGCCCGAATAGCGTCAGCGCCGACACCATCGCGCGGCGTTGCCAGCCGTCTGCTGCGCGCACGCGGTCGAAGCGTTCCACGAGCAATACATCCTTGCCGCCGACGTGCTTGAGCGTGACCGGCGCGGCATGAATGCCGACTTCGGACGCAAGGCGCATGGCAATGTATTCGGCTTTCACGACGCTGTAGACGTCGCTTTGGGAAGAAAACTTCGCGATGAATTTCCGGTTGTGCGTGGTGATCAGCGCTTTGGGACGCGCGCCGCCGATCGAACTTCCATGAAACAGCGCGCGCTCGAGATCGGGACTCAGCGGCACGCCTCGTTCGACACTTGCAACTGCGTTCAATAGATCGCTGAAGGATGCAGTGGCCGTTTCCCGAGGCACGTACTCGGTTGGCGACAACTGGAAGTCCAGGGCCCCGATTCGATCCGAGCCCGACTCGAGCAGATACGTCAACTCGTCGAGGTCGGCGGTGCCGATCTGGGAACCCCGCACGCCAAGCTTGCGACTGATGATGACCCGCCGGCCCCACGCGTCCGGGGCTCCGTCGCGGATGCTTCCCGGAATCGATAAACCGTCGGACAGAGGGATCGTCCCGCGTTGCAGCGGCAGCTCGGGCGCATAGAGCGGGATGGCGTCGTCGCGTCCGAGGTAACTTTGGCCGTAGTTGAAGAGAATCCGGTCGCCGACAACGGCCAGGCGCCCAGCGACCACAGGTTCGGCTGCGCCCGGGAGCCAGAACCAGACAAAGGCTTCCTTATACGAGGCTTCAGAAATCATCTTTTGTTTCGATGCGAGGTGCGCGCGCGGCGCGTGGCAGCAGCGTCAACATGTCTGCGTTGGCCTGAATAGCATTTGCCAGACTCGTGCGGTCGGCATCGAAAAGACGTACGCCGACCACGGCGGCTGCTTCGAATACCGCACCGATCGAGCAGGATGGATCGCCTTTCTCGATCCGCTGTATGAGGCTGCGGGACAATCCTGTGCGCTCGGCTAACTGGACCAGGGGGATTTTTCGTTCGAGGCGCGCGCGGCGAATCAATTGCCCGAGCAGCAAGGCAGCTTCCAGACTGTAGCGCGAGGCGGGACGTGTCACCGAATTAGGCATAAGCGCGGTATGGTTCATATATGAGTCACAAAGGGCCTTCGTGACTCGTTTGTGAACCATTATGGGTCAGTTCCAAGCGAAAAACAACGAGTGACTCGTATATGAACCACGAAGGCCCTTCGTGATTCATATACGAGTCGCCGAAGCCATTTCCGAGCGGCCTATCGCCTCGCGCCGACCGCCCGTGATCTATCGAAAAAGCGACCCGAAACTTGCTAATTCGCGGCGGCGCTCGCCGCGCGCGTCCCGCTTTACCAACGCCAATTCCCTGCAAAACCAAGCCCTGCAAGCCGCACCGCGCGCCACAGCCCGTCTTGCTGCATCGCAACAAAGCTTCCGGCCGCCTTTGAGAAATTAATTTTCGCTTGCCAGACTGCGCGCCATGCTGGACGAGTGGGGCAGATACAAGCCGACGCCGTCCGAGACATCCTCAAACAACCTGGATGGAGACACGCGTGTTCCTATATGGCTTTGGTCCGGTGTTGCTGGCCGGCACGATCCAGACGATCGAGCTGTCCGTCCTGTCGCTGGCGGCCGCCGTGCTGCTCGGCCTCGCGGGCGCGGCGGCGAAACTCTCGTTCAACCGCCCGCTGCGGGCAATCGCGACCGGCTACACGACACTGATCCGCTCGGTGCCCGACCTCGTGCTGATGCTGCTGCTGTTCTACAGCATCCAGATCGCGGTCAACAATCTCACCGACGCGCTGAATCTGCCGCAGTTCGATATCGATCCGTTCGTGGCCGGCGTGCTGACGCTTGGCTTCATCTACGGCGCGTACTTCACCGAGACCTTCCGTGGCGCCTTTCTGGCGGTGCCGCGCGGCCAGCTCGAAGCGGGCAGCGCCTACGGCATGAGCGGCGCGCGCGTGTTCACGCGCATCCTGTTCCCGCAGATGATGCGTTTCGCGCTGCCGGGCATCGGCAACAACTGGCAGGTGCTGGTGAAAGCGACGGCGCTGGTGTCGATCATCGGTCTTGCGGACGTGGTCAAAGCCGCGCAGGACGCCGGCAAAAGCACCTTCAACATGTTCTTCTTCATCCTGGTCGCCGCGTTGATCTATCTGGCGATCACCACCGCGTCGAATCTCGTGCTGATCTGGCTGGAAAAGCGCTATTCGATCGGCGTGCGGCACGCGGAGCTCTAAGAGCATGATCGACATCCTCAATCAATTCTGGCGCGCGTTCCTGTACTGGGACGGCCAGCGCATGTCCGGACTCGCCGTCACGCTGTGGCTGCTGGTGGCGTCGATCGGCATCGGCTTCGTGCTGGCGATTCCGCTGGCGGTGGCGCGCGTGTCGAAGAAGCGCTGGCTCTCTACGCCGGTGCGTCTCTACACCTACGTGTTTCGCGGCACGCCACTGTACGTGCAACTGCTGCTGATCTACACCGGCATGTACAGCCTTGAATTCGTGCGCTCGCATCAGGTGCTGGACGCTTTTTTCCGCAGCGGTTTTCATTGCGCGATTCTTGCCTTCGCACTGAACACCTGCGCGTACACCACGGAGATTTTCGCCGGCGCGATCCGCTCGACCTCGCACGGCGAAGTGGAAGCGGCGCGCGCCTACGGCATGAGCTGGTTCACGATGTACCGGCGCATTGTGATACCGTCCGCGCTGCGCCGGGCCCTGCCGTTGTACAGTAACGAAGTGATCCTGATGCTGCACGCCACCACGGTCGCGTTTACGGCCACGGTGCCGGACATCCTCAAGGTGGCGCGCGACGCGAACTCGGCAACCTACCAGTCGTTCGATGCGTTCGGCCTCGCGGCGCTGATTTACCTCGTGGTGTCGTTCGCGCTGGTGGCTTTGTTCCGCCGCGCCGAGCGTCATTGGCTGGGTTACCTGGCGGTGCGCACGCATTGAAACGCGCCGTGTTTGCACAGGATGGCGCGCGCAATGTGTGCCGTCACGAAGATTGATCCGTATTTTCAAAGGGAGAGCATCTTGCTCCACACGACTCAAACCGAAGCTTGCAAGCTCGCCGTACAGGACATCCACAAGCGCTACGGCGATAACGAAGTGCTCAAGGGCGTGTCGCTCAATGCGAACAAGGGCGACGTGATCAGCATCATCGGCGCGAGCGGGTCGGGTAAGAGCACCTTCTTGCGCTGCATCAATTTCCTCGAGCGGCCGAACGCGGGGCAAATCGTCGTCGACGGCGAGATGGTGAAGACGAAAACCGATCGCGCCGGCAATCTCGAAGTCGCCGATCACAAGCAGTTGCAGCGCATCCGCACGAAGCTCGCCATGGTGTTCCAGCACTTCAACTTGTGGGCGCACATGAATGTGCTCGAGAACATCGTCGAAGCACCGATTCATGTGCTGGGTCTGAAGCGCAAGGAAGCCGAAGACCGTGCGCGCGAATATCTCGAGAAGGTCGGTCTCGCGCCGCGCCTCGAAAAGCAGTATCCGTCGCATCTGTCGGGCGGGCAGCAGCAGCGTGTGGCGATTGCCCGCGCGCTGGCTATGGACCCGGACGTGATGCTGTTCGACGAGCCGACTTCCGCGCTCGATCCCGAACTGGTCGGCGAAGTGTTGAAGGTCATGCAGAAGCTCGCCGAAGAAGGCCGCACTATGATCGTCGTCACGCACGAAATGGGTTTCGCGCGCAACGTGTCGAACCATGTGATGTTCCTGCATCAAGGACGTACCGAAGAAGAGGGCTTGCCCGCCGAAGTGCTCAGCGCGCCGCGCAGCGAGCGGCTCAAGCAGTTCCTGTCCGGCAGCCTGAAGTAACGCGCGGCTCGCGCAGATTCACTCGATGCCTCGCACGTCCAGCCCGGCTCGCACCACGCAGGTCGCCATTGTCGCCTTGCCGCCCGTGTCGATGTCGGGCGTCGGGCCGATTGTCGACGCGCTCAATCTCGCCAATGAAATCGACGGCCGCGCGTTGTACCGCGTGCAGGTGTGCTCGTGGGACGGCCGCGCGGTGCCGCTCGCGGGCGGCGCGCAGTGGCCCGCGGACGCCGCCTTCGGCGACGCGATTGCATGCGACTGGCTGATCATCGTCAGCGAGCGCTTTCAGCAATTCGCCGACTATCGCCTCTTTCTCGCCAGCCTGTCCCGCGTCGGGCAGCGCACGCCGCTCGTCACCGGCATTCATCACGGCGTGTGGTGGCTCGCCATGGCAGGGCAGTTGTCCGGCTATCGCGTGAGCGTCAACTGGGAAACCTATCAGCAGTTCTCGGAGCAGTTCGAGCGCTCCATCGTCACGCAGCAGATCTTCGAAATCGATCGCGATCGCGCCACTTGCGCGGGCGGCCAGGCGACCGTCGACTTCATGCTGGCGATGATCGGCCGCGAGCACGGCCCCGAGCTCGCGGATCGGATTGCCGACACGCTCGGCGTCGGCGTATTGCGCGCGGGCGAGGAGCGTCAGCGCATTCCGTTCGTGACCGCGCCGGGCGAGCGTCATCCGCGCCTGAACGACGCGCTGCTGCTGATGGAAGCGAATATCGAAGACCCGCTCACCACCGACGAGATCGCCGGTCTGGTCGGCGTGTCGCGGCGGCAGTTGGAGCGCCTGTTTCGCCAGTATCTCGGCTCGATGCCGTCCAAATACTATCTGGGACTGCGGCTTTCGAAAGCGCGCACGCAATTGCAGCGCACCAGTAAGTCCGTCGTGCAGATCAGCCTCGCTTGCGGGTTTTCGTCAGCGGCGCACTTTTCGAATGCGTACCGCGAACGCTTTGGTGTCACACCGCGAGAGGATCGTCGTAACTGGATCGACAAGCAGACGGGCGCAAGCGGTGCGGCGGCCAGCGAGCCGCGGCCGGGTGCGCTGATCGAGCGGCCGGATCAGGCCGATTGAAGCGAACGAGCGCGTGGCGGCTTCAACCCCGGCCGATTCGCGTGGAACCTCATAGAAAGCGTCGCGTATGCGCAAGACGTATCGCGTGCGATTTCCTACACTACCTGTATTACCTCTCACCTGTAACGAGGATTTGCCATGAACGACCTGACAGTGACACGCCAGACCTTCGACGAAGTCATGGTGCCGGTGTTTTCGCCCGCCGCCTTCGTGCCGGATCGCGGTCTCGGCTCACGCGTCTGGGATACGCAAGGCCGCGACTATATCGACTTCGCCGGCGGCATCGCCGTCACCGCTCTCGGTCATGCGCATCCCGAACTGCTGAACGTGCTGCACGAGCAGGGCGGCAAGCTGTGGCACATCGGCAATGGCTACACCAACGAGCCGGTGCTGCGCCTCGCCAGACGCCTCGAAGACCTGACGTTCGCCGACCGCGCGTTCTTCGCCAACTCGGGCGCGGAAGCAAACGAGGCCGCGCTGAAGCTGGCACGCCGCGTCGCGTTCGACCGCCACGGCGCGGATAAATACGAAATCATCTCGTTCACGCAGTCGTTCCATGGCCGTACGTTCTTCACGGTCAGCGTCGGCGGCCAGCCGAAGTATTCGGAAGGCTTCGGCCCGGTGCCGGCCGGCATCACCCACTTGCCGTACAACGACATCGAAGCGGCACAGAAAGCCATCGGCGCGCAAACTTGCGCGGTGATCGTCGAGCCGATTCAGGGCGAAGGCGGCGTGATCCCGGCGGATCCGGCGTTCCTGAAAGCACTGCGCGAAGCCTGCGATCAGCACGGCGCACTGCTGATTTTTGACGAGGTACAAACGGGTGTGGGCCGCAGCGGCTATTTCTACGCGTACGAGGAAACCGGCGTAACGCCGGACATTCTCACCACCGCCAAAGCGCTCGGCAATGGTTTCCCGATCGGCGCGATGCTGACCACCAACGAACTGGCCGCGTATTTCAAGGTCGGCGTGCATGGCACGACGTACGGCGGCAATCCGTTGGGCGCCGCGATCGCTGAGAAGGTAGTCGAGTTGGTCAGTGACCCGAAGCTGCTGGAAGGCGTGCGCTCGCGCAGTGAAGCGCTGAAAGGCCACCTGGCAAAGTTGAACGAACGCTTCGGTCTGTTCACGGAAGTGCGCGGCCGGGGTCTTCTGATCGGTGCGGAATTGACCGATGCATTCAGGGGCCGCGCGAAAGATTTCGTCACGGCGGCAGGCCAGCACGGCGTGATCATGCTGATGGCCGGTCCTGACGTGCTGCGTTTCGTGCCGTCGCTGATCATGCCGCTCGACGACATGAACGAAGGCTTCGAGCGACTCGCCAAGGCCATCGAAAGCATTGTCGGCGCGAAGGCCGAAGCCACGTCGAACTGATCCACGGCATTGATCATGCGTCACATTCAACAGGAACGATGATGCTCTTCGTACGCCCAGGCCGCCTCGCCGATCTCGACGCGCTCGAACATATGGCGCGCACCGCGCAGCCGGTGCTGCATTCACTGCCGCACGACCGGCGTGCGCTCGAGGCGCGCGTCGCGTTATCGGAAGATTCGTTTCGCGCGGAAGTCGATTTTCCGGGCGAAGAGTTCTATCTGTTCGTGCTCGAAGATGCGCAGAGCGGCAAGCTGATGGGCACGGCGAGCATTGTCGCCGCGGCCGGTTATTCGGACCCGTTCTACGCGTTTCGCAACGACGCGCTGATTCATGCGTCGCGCGAACTGCACGTGAACCGCAAGATTCACGCGCTGACCATGTCGCATGAGTTGACCGGCAAGAGCCGCCTTGCGGGCTATTACATCGATCCGTCGCTTCGTGGCGACGCCGCCGCCCATCTCATGTCGCGTGCGCGAATGATGTACATCGCCGCCAATCGCAAGCGCTTCACGCCCGAGGTGTTTTCGCTGCTGCTCGGCGTGACCGACGAGAACGGCGTGTCGCCGTTCTGGGAAGCGGTGGGGCGCAAGTTCTTCGGTCGCAACTTCGCGGACATCGAGATCGAATCGGGCGGCCGCAGCCGCACGTTCATCGCCGAAGTAATGCCCACGTATCCCATCTATGTGCCGTTGCTGCCCGAGGCGGCGCAGCGCGTGCTCGGCGAGCCGGATTCGAAGGCCTTGCTCGCGTATGACATTCACCTTGAAGAAGGCTTCGAGACGGATCGTTACATCGACATTTTCGACGCGGGTCCGGTGTTGACCGCGCAGGTGGATCGCAGCGCTTGCGTGACGCGCAACGAAACGCGTGTGGTGCACGAGAACGATGCGCCCGCCGACGGTTCGACGTATCTGATTGCATATAACGGCGCCGATGGCGAGTTCCGCTGTGTGCTCGGCGAATTGACAGCTGGCAAAGAAGCCGGCGCGTCGTTGCCGCACGCGGCGCGAGCGGCGCTCGGCGTCGAAGAAGGCGACACGGTGCGCTGCGTGCCGCTGCACCAGCCGCATCAGGATGAACAATCGGGAGAGGCACGATGATCGTCGTTCGCGTTGTGCAACGAGGCGATGTGGACGCGCTCATGCGGCTCGCGCAGGAAACCGGTCCGGGTCTCACCACCTTCAAGCCGGACCGCGACGCACTTGCGGCACGCGTGGAACGCGCGCGCCGCACGATGGAAGACAAGGCCGAGCCGCATGAAGCCGGCTACTTCTTCGTGATGGAAGACACCGACACGGGCGACATCGCCGGCGTGTGCGGCATCGAAACCGCGGTCGGCCTGCAACAGCCGTTTTATAACTACCGCGTGAGCACCGTGGTGCACGCGAGCCAGGACCTCGGCATCTGGACGCGCATGCGCGCGCTGAACATCTCGCACGACCTGACCGGTTATGCCGAAGTGTGCTCGCTGTTCCTCAGCCCGCGTTATCGCACGAGTGGCGTGGGCGGCTTGCTGTCGCGCTCGCGCTTCATGTTTCTCGCGCAGTTTCGCGAGCGTTTTCCGCAGCGTCTGTGCGCGGAATTGCGCGGCCATTTCGATGCCGAAGGCACCTCGCCGTTCTGGCGCGCGGTCGGCTCGCATTTCTACCAGATCGATTTCAATGCGGCGGACTATCTGAGTTCGCATGGCCGCAAGGCGTTCCTCGCCGAGTTGATGCCGCGCTATCCGGTGTATGTCGAGCTGTTGCCGGAAGAGGCGCAGGAGTGCGTCGGCCTCACGCATAACGACACGATTCCGGCGCGCCGCATGCTCGAATCGGAAGGGCTGCGCTACGAGAATCACGTCGATATCTTCGACGCGGGTCCGGTGCTCGAATGCCATATCGCCGACTTGCGCACGGTGCGCGAGAGCGTGGTGGTGCCGGTCGAGATCGCGGCGTCGAGCACCTCGGGCGCGCCGCAGGATGGACCGAAATCGATGGTGTCGAATACCTCGTTGGGCGATTTTCGCGTCGGCGTGGTGGCGGGCGTGCCGCAGGACGGCGTATTCCGTCTGAGCGCGACTGAAGCCGCGGCACTCGACGTCAAGGCAGGCGACCTCGTGCGCGTGCTGCCGCAGAAACACAAACAGGGATGATCATGAGCGAGCTTTTCATCGACGGCGAATGGGCCGCCGGCACAGGACCCGCATTCGCGTCGCGCAACCCGGGCACGGGCGCGACGGTGTGGGAAGGCAACAGCGCCTCGGCGGGCGACGTCGACCATGCGGTGCGCAGCGCGCGCCGCGCCTTCGCCGCGTGGTCGGCGTTGAGCCTCGACGAGCGTTGCGGCGTGGTGCGCCGCTTCGCCGCGCTCGTGACCGAACGCAAGGAAGCGCTGGCTGAGGCGATCGGCCGCGAAACCGGCAAGCCGTTGTGGGAAGCGCGCACGGAAGCGGCTTCGATGGCGGCCAAGGTCGAGATCTCGATTCAGGCTTATAACGAGCGCACCGGCGAAAAGCGCTCGGCGATGGCGGACGGCACAGCCGTGCTGCGGCATCGTCCGCACGGCGTGGTGGCTGTGTTCGGGCCGTACAACTTTCCGGGGCATTTGCCGAACGGGCACATCGTGCCGGCGCTGATCGCGGGCAATGCGGTTGTCTTCAAGCCGTCGGAACTCGCGCCCGGCGTGGCCGCGCTCACCGTGCAGATCTGGCGCGACGCCGGCTTGCCCGCAGGAGTGCTGAATCTCGTGCAAGGCGAGAAGGACACCGGCATTGCGCTGGCGAACCATCGGCAGATCGACGGTTTGTTCTTCACGGGTAGTTCGGATACCGGAACATTGCTGCACAAGCAGTTCGGCGGCCGCCCGGAAATCGTGCTGGCGCTCGAAATGGGCGGCAACAATCCGCTCGTGATCGGCCCGGTGGCCGACGTGGATGCCGCCGTGCATCACACGATTCAGTCGGCGTTTCTGTCGGCGGGTCAACGCTGCACCTGCGCGCGCCGCATTTTCGTGCCGAACGACGCGGGCGGCGATCGCTTCATGGAACGCTTGACCGAAGTCACGTCGCGCATCACGGTCGGCGAATACAACGCCGATCCGCAACCGTTCATGGGCGCGGTGATCTCGGCCCGCGCGGCGTCGCGGCTCGTTGCCGCGCAGGAACGTTTGCTGGCTGACGGCGCAAGCGCTTTACTGAAGATGGAACAGCGCGACCCGAAGCTCGGCTTCGTCACGCCCGCGATTCTCGACGTCACAAGCGTGAAGAATCTGCCCGACGAAGAACACTTCGGTCCTTTGGCACAAATCATCCGCTACGGCAGCTTCAACGAAGCGCTGGAGCAGGCCAACGATACCGAGTTCGGTCTCTCCGCCGGCTTGCTCGCCGACGACGAAGCGCTCTGGACGCATTTCCAGCGCACCATCCGCGCGGGCATCGTCAACTGGAACCGGCCGACCAACGGCGCCTCGTCGGGCGCGCCGTTCGGCGGGCCGGGCCGCTCGGGCAATCACCGGCCGAGCGCGTACTACGCAGCCGACTACTGCGCGTTCCCGATGGCATCCGTCGAAAGCGCGCAACTGCAAATGCCCGCGAGCGTCTCGCCGGGCCTTCAATTCTAAGGATCGACGATGCAAGCCACTGAAGCCAATTTCGACGGCCTGGTCGGCCCGACCCACAACTACGCGGGGCTCTCGTTCGGCAACGTCGCGTCGCAGAACAACGAGAAGTCGGTTGCGAATCCGAAGGCGGCGGCGCGGCAGGGCCTGCGCAAGATGAAGCAATTGGCCGATCTCGGCTTTCATCAGGGCGTGTTGCCGCCGCAGGAGCGTCCGTCGATGCGTCTGTTGCGCGAACTCGGTTTCTCCGGCGACGACGCCACCGTAATCGCACGTGTGGCGAGAGACGCGCCCGAACTGCTGGCCGCCGCGAGTTCGGCTTCGGCGATGTGGACCGCGAATGCGGCGACCGTGAGTCCGTCCGCCGACACTCACGACGGCCGCGTGCATTTCACGCCGGCCAATCTGTGCAGCAAGCTGCATCGCGCGATCGAACACGAGTCGACGCGCCGCACATTGCGCGCGATTTTCAATGACGCCGACCGTTTCGTGGTGCACGAGGCGCTGCCCGGCACGCCCGCGCTCGGCGACGAAGGCGCGGCGAATCACACGCGCTTCTGCGCGGACTATGCGGCACGAGGCGTCGAATTCTTCGTGTATGGCCGCAGCGAGTATCGGCGCGGGCCGGAGCCGAAGCGCTTCCCGGCGCGTCAAACCTTCGAGGCGAGCCGCGCGGTCGCGCATCGTCATGGCCTTGCGGAATCGGCTACGGTGTACGCGCAGCAGAACCCGGACGTGATCGACGCGGGCGTGTTTCATAACGACGTGATCGCAGTCGGCAATCGCAATACGCTGTTCTGTCATCAACTGGCGTTCGTCGAACAGAACGCGGTGTACGACGAACTGCGTTCGAAGCTCACCGGCCTGAAGGCGGACTTCAACGTGATCGAGGTGCCGGACGCGCAGGTGAGCGTGGCCGACGCCGTCACCTCGTATCTGTTCAACAGCCAGTTGCTGACGCGTCCGGACGGCAAGCAGGTGCTGGTGGTGCCGCAGGAATGCCGCGAAAACCCGCGCGTGGCGGCATATCTCGACGATCTGGCATCGCATGCGGGCCCGATCGACGACGTGCTGGTGTTCGATCTGCGCGAAAGCATGAAGAACGGCGGCGGCCCGGCGTGCCTGCGTCTGCGTGTCGTCCTCGACGACGCGGAACGCGCGGCCGTCACGCAAGGCGTGTGGATCAACGACACCTTGTTCGGCCGACTGGATACGTGGATCGAAAAACATTATCGTGACCGCCTCGCGCCGGCCGATCTGACCGATCCGCAATTGCTCGCCGAATCGCGCACCGCGCTCGACGAACTGACGCAGATTCTCGGTTTGGGCTCGCTGTATGACTTCCAGCGCTGAGCGCGATATGCCGGTTCCGATGCTCGACGATTTTCTGGCTTATACGCTGGCGGGCACGCGACCGGCCGCGAATGAAACACAGGGTACGTGTGCCGGCGGCGTGCGCTGGTCGTGGCTGGACGACGGCGTGCTGTTGATGGAGCCGGCGGCGCAGGAAGAGGGCGTGCGCAGCGTGCTCGTCTCCGCCGGCGTGCACGGCGATGAGACCGCGCCGATCGAACTGCTGGGTTTTCTGGTGCGTGACATCGCGCAAGGCACGGCGGCGCTGACTTGCCGCCTGCTGGTGGTTCTCGGCAACGTCGACGCCATGCGCGACGCGTGCCGTTATCGCGACGACGATCTGAACCGGCTCTTCAGCGGGCGTCATCTGCAAGTGCCGCAGAGTTATGAAGCACCGCGTGCCGCCGCGCTCGAACAGGCGGCGACGCAGTTCTTCGCGGCAGCGTCGGGCGAGCCGGGCGCGCGTTGGCATATCGACATGCACACGGCGATCCGTGCGTCCGCCTTCGAACAGTTCGCATTGCTGCCGCATACCGGCAAGCCGTTTTCGCGCGCGATGTTCGACTGGCTCGGCGAGGCGCGTATCAGCGCGGTGCTGTTGCATACCACCAAGGGCAATACGTATTCGCATTTCACCGCGCAGGCGTGCGGCGCCGAAGCGTGCACGCTGGAACTCGGCAAGGTGCGTCCGTTCGGTCAGAACGATCTGACGCGCTTCGCCGGCGCCGATCATGCGGTGCGTCATCTGCTGGCGGGCATGCGCGGCGAGATTCGTGCGGATCTGCCGCGCGCTTTCACGGTGATCGATCAGATCACCAAGCAAAGCGACGCGTTCGAATTGCTGGTCGCCGCCGATGTCGCGAATTTCACACCATTCGCGAAAGGCACCGTTCTCGCGCGCGACGGCGAATACCGCTATGTCGTGCAGCACGACGAGGAACGGCTCGTATTTCCGAATGCGACGGTCAAGCCCGGTTTGCGCGCCGGCTTGATGGTTGTCGAGACGACGCAGCACACGTTGTCGAAACTCGTGTAGTCCGCGACTGCGCAAGACACTAACGTTGCGCGCCAGGCGCGCAACGTTTCTCACGGGCGCGGCCGTTTAAGCCGCGTTCGCGCGGATCAAACCTTCCGCCACCATCGCTTGCCGCACCTTCGGCCGTGCCGCAACGCGCTCCAGATACGCCTCCAGCTTCGGATAAGCGCCAAGATCGATCGACAGCATGCGCGCCCAGCTCAGCACGGTGAACGCATACGCATCGGCGACGGAGAACCGTCCCGTCAGATAGTCGCGTGCCGCGAGCACCTTGTCGAGTTCGCTAAAACGCGTGGCGAGTTTCGCGCGGCATTCAGCCTTCGTCGACTCGGCCGTCTCCTGATGCCAGAGCCACGGGCTGAACGTCTTGTGCAATTCCGTGCTGATATACGTGAGCCAGCCGAGCGCTTCGAGCCGTTGCGGCGATCCCGCGGGCGGCAGCAAATCCGCCTCGGGCGCAAGATCGGCGACGTATTGCAGCAGCGCGGCGCCTTCGGTGTGGCGCGAGCCATCGGCGAATTCGAGCAGCGGCACATAGCCGCGCGGCGAGATCGCGTAATAGTCGTCGCCGTTGGCGAGCTTGTGCGTTTGCAGATTGACCTTGATGCCTTCGAAGTCGAGATCCGCTTCGCGCAATGCAATGTGAACCGCCAACGAACAGGCGCCCGGCGAGTAATAGAGTTTCATGGTTTCACCGCTATAGATGAGGATAAAGTCCCGGCAGGTGCCGGTGGCAAAGCTCGTCGGCCGACAAGTCCATGTGGTAAAAGTAGCCCGGATCGCATTCCGGATAAACAGGCGGCTTGCCAAACCATGCGTGCAAAAACGCAATACGAACTGACTTCGGCGGATACGCAGACCATTCTCGCGCTGGTGCGCGCCGGCACGCTCGCGGAAGCCGCGCAGCGTTTGGGTATCGACGCCTCGACCATCTTCCGCTCGGTGCAGCGGATCGAACGCGGGCTGGGGCAGCGTTTGTTCGAGCGCTCACGCAGCGGCTATCGCGCCACGCCGCTCGGCGCGCGACTGGCGCGTCACGCCGAGCGCATCGAAAGCGAACTCGCAGCGGCGCGCTCCACGGTGCAGGCGAGCAGTGATCGCGTGTCCGGGAGCGTCCACGTGACGACCACCGATACCGTGCTATACGGCCTGCTGTTGCCCGCGCTGCATGATTTCGTGGCGCTGCATCCGGCGTTGTCGTTCGAGCTGACGGCGACCAACAGTCTCGCGAGTCTCACCAAACGCGATGCCGATATCGCCGTGCGCGCCACGCGCCGCGCGCCGGATCATCTGGTCGGCAAGCACGTGGGCCCGCTGCGCATCGCGGTGTTCGCCGCCAGGAGCAGCGGCATCCAGGCGAGTGAGGTCGATGCGCTGGCGCGCTGCGACTGGGCGGCCCCGGACGCCTCGCTCGGCGATCATCCTTCCGTGCTCTGGCGCAAGCGTCATTGCCCGACAGTCGAGCCGCGCTACAAGACCAACAGTGTGATGGCGGTATTCGAACTCGTGGTGCGCGGTTTTGGCGTCGGCATCTTGCCGACCTTTCTCGCGCGCGGCCGCGACGATCTCGTGCAATTGACACCGCCGCTCGACGAAGCCGAGTCGCAGGTGTGGGTGCTTGCGTATCCGGAATCGCGTCATTTGCCGCATGTGGCCGCCGTCTATACGCACCTGTCGCAACAACTCAGCGGCGACTTCGCAGCCGGCGACGGCGCGCTCTAACACGTTCGGCTTTGCCTGAACGCGACAGCTATTTACACCTTTGCGCGTGAGCCCGAAGCGCCTGCCCGGTCACGCGCCACGCGGCGCGCCCGCAGGCGCGGCAAACGCAGCCTGTACAATCGCGGCCTCGCGGCTGCTGCGCTGCACCACACCGGCCGCACGAGTTTGAAGCGCAATTTTGGCCGGGCAATCATGCTTGCCCGAGGTCGGCTCCGTCTTATTCAATACCGTAGAGGAACACCCGTAATGAAGATGAATTGGCGAAACATGGCTGCGCTCGCGCTGTTCGCGGCGGCTTCGGTCACGGCCGGCACCGCAGCGGCGGCCGATATCAAGGAAGTGCATTTCGGCGTCGAGGCGTCGTATGCGCCGTTCGAATCGAAGTCGCCGTCGGGCGAGCTGCAGGGCTTCGACATCGACGTCGGCAATGCCGTGTGCGCGAAGCTGAAGGCCAAATGCGTGTGGGTGGAGAACTCGTTCAACGGTCTGATCCCGGCCTTGCAGGCGCGCAAATTCAACGCCATCAACTCGGACATGACGATCACGGATCAGCGCCGCCAGGCGATCGATTTCACGGATCCGATCTATACGATCCCGAATCAGATGATTGCAAAGAAGGGCAGCGGTCTGCTGCCGACGCCGGCATCGCTCAAGGGTAAGCATGTCGGCGTGCTGCAAGGCACGATTCAGGAAACCTACGCGAAGGCGCGTTGGGCGCCGGCCGGCGTCGACGTCGTGCCGTATCAGACGCAGGATCAGATTTACGCTGACCTTGCGTCGGGGCGTCTCGACGCCGCGTTACAGGACGCGGAAGCCGCGTCGAAAGGCTTCCTGAAAAAGCCGCAAGGCGCGGGCTTCGAGTTCGCCGGTCCGGCCGTCACCGATGAGAAGCTGCTCGGCGCGGGCGTCGGCTTCGGCATCCGCAAGGGCGACAAGGCCTTGAAGGACGCGCTGAACCAGGCGCTCAAGGAACTGAAGGCGGACGGCACCATCGACCGTTTCGCAGCGAAGTACTTCGACGTGAAGGTGGTGTTGAAGTAACGCGCGGTTCACGTGATTCGTTGTAGCTGATGCAGACGGCCGCTAATCGCGGCCGTCTGCATTTGAGGCGTTGCGAGAGGTGACCGCCAATCGATCAACGCACGTTTGCTTCCGGCTGATCGAGATAATCGAACACGACTTCGCCGAGACCGAGCGTGAGATCGGCAAGCAGATGGCGTGCTTCGACGATCTCCAGCACCGGCAATTCCGCCACCGGCGCGAGCGCGTGCGGCGCCAGTTCGAGTGCGGCCGGGCCGGTCCATGCGCCTTTCAGATCGATGTCCTGCAGGTAGTAGCGCACCAGTTCGCAGATACGCGGCGTGCCGTCCACATGCGGAATCACCTTGAGCAAAAAGTTCGGCGTTTCGAGGCGCTTTTTCTGCTGCGCCAGATCGAGTTGCCGATGCTTGTAGCCCATGGTACCGGTGGCGATGCGCACTGGGCCGTAGTCGAGCGTGCCGACAAGCGTGTCGGTATGCACGGCGAGCACCGGGTTCGCGAGCTTCTTCGGAAAGCCCCACAGTTCGCGGCCGCCGGCGATGGGCGGATGGTCGTCCAGATACATGGCCAGCGTGTAGCCGCCCGCCACGCCCTTGTACGACACCGGGATCACCTGGCCGCTTTCAGTGTAATCGCCGAATCCCGTCGAATCCGGCATGCGGATGAACTCGTAGTGCACCAGCGGCTCGCCGATCTCGAGCGGCTCGGGCACCACGGCGCGCAGTTTGTCCGGATCGGTGCGGTAGGTGATGATCAGAAATTCGCGGTTGATGAACCGGTACGGACCCATGGGGAATGCCGGGCTCGTGATCGGCATGGCGAAGGCATTTGACAGCACGCTTTTGACGTCCATGTTTTTCCTTGGTGGTTAAACGCGGGTGGAACGCTTCTGCACTGCACAAGAGTATCGGCGATTTTGCGTCGCCTCGCTTTCAGACTGATCTCCAATTATTTCCAGATATTGCTTCGCGGACGTGTCCACGCATGGCGGCCTGCGCTAAAATTGCCGAGCCCACCGCGGGCGCTACAGCCTTGATGGCTTGAGACGCGCGCTGGCGGTGCGGCGAAAATCAAAATACAGCAGTAAGCGCCGGGGCGGCGCTTAGCGGGGAGTGCAATGACCACCATCGCAGTCGAGAGTCCGGGCCACGCGGGTGCAACGGACAATGCGCAATTGAATGCCAGTTTCGCGCGGCAGCCTATTCTCAATCGGGACGGCATGCTGTGCGGCTACGAGATCAAGGTGCGGGCACCGGAATGGTCCGCGCAGACGGCGGACACCGCACATGCCGCGGGGTATGAGAACAGCGATGCCGGCGCATCATCGCACCGCGCGCCCGATCCGGCGCAACGCGTGGCGCAAGCGATCATTCACGGCCTGCTTCGGGGCAATGTGCGCGGTGCGCTGACCGGGCATCCGGCTTATGTGGACGTCAGCCGCGAGATGCTTTTCGACGAGGCGATTCTGGGCTTGCCCGCCGAGCGCTTCATGCTCGAACTGGCGCCCACCATCGAGATCGACGAGGCGCTGGTGGCGCGTATCGTCCAGTTGCATGGGCGGCGCTATCGCTTCGTGCTCGACGAGGTAACCCAGCCCAACGAAGCCTTCGCCAGACTGCTGCCTTACGCCGAAGTCGTCAAGATCGATTTCATGCACGCGCCACGCGCGCTGCTGCCGAAACTGGCGAGCGTGCTCAAGTCGGCAGGCAAGCTGCTGGTCGCCTCGGGCATCGACGCGCAGGCCGATTTCGAAACGGCGCATGGACTCGGCTTCGATCGCTTTCAGGGCTACTTCTTCGCGCGCGCGCAGAACTCGGCGACGCGCCGTGTCAGCGCGCCGCGCCATGCGTTGCTGAACCTGCTGCAACTGCTCTCGGGCGATCCGACCGTCGCGCAGCTCGAAGCCGAACTCAAGCTGAACCCGGTGCTGGTGATGCATCTGATGAAGCTCGCCAATTCGAGCGGACTGGCAGTCGGCCACAAGGTGACGACGCTGCGCGAAGCGATCAACGCGACCGGCACCAACCGCATCGCGCGCTGGACCCAGCTGCTGCTCTACGCCGACGGCCGCAAGGTCGCGCTCGAGGACGACCCCTTGCTGCAACTCGCCGCGACCCGCGCGCGCTTCATGGAACTGGCGATCGAGCGTCTGCCCGAAGCCGGTCGCGACGAAGCCGACGCGGCTTTCCTGACCGGCGTATTTTCATTCGTCGACGCGGTGTTCGGCGGCTCGCTCGAAAGCACCTTGAACGTGCTGACGCTGTCGCGTCCGATCCAGGCGGGCATTCTGCATCGGCAGGGCGCGCTGGGGTTGCTGCTGAGCGCGGTCGAAGCGCTCGAATGCGGCGCGTGGGATGAGATCGGCGCGCTGTGCGAACGCTTGCAGCCGTTGACGGTGGAAGAGGTGGCGGAGCTGGGTCTGGTGGCCGGCGCGTGGGCCGGCGTCGCGGACCGCAGCGCGCAAGGTCTGGAAAGAATCGAGGATTGAGTTCAGCGATTCAGCCGGAGACTGCTGCATATCAGGCGCGGCGGTCCCGGCGGGACTGGCTCGATTTCAACTTGGCGTCGGGCAAACACAGAACAGGTGAGAGTGAAGCGTCGTGATCAACGATCACGCCAGGTCTTCACATCATCTCCATTTCCCGCATCTGCCCCAAGCCGAAAAAACGGCCTAACTCCTTGGCCAGTTCATTCAACACGCTCATCTCTTTCTGTGAGATGCGCCGTGGCTCCTGACTATGCGACCAGTCGCCGTAGAGCAGCGCCACCGTCGTGTCGCTTTCATCGACGACTGGCAGCAACACGAAGGCCCGGGCGTCGTCGAAGGAGCGGCGGAACCATTCGGGCAGCCGCGCGACCATCTTCGGATCGCGTGCGTTCTCGATGAAGATGCCCACCGAGTTGGCGATCGCCAGATGAAACACGTCGGGCTCGAAGGCGGTACTGAACGTTAGTTTCGGCAACGCGGCGTCGATCTTCGGGCCGAGACCGAGGCGCGCCTTGAAGGTGCCGTTGCTGTGCTTGACGAACACCACGGTGCGCGCAAAGCCGAGACCGGCCAGCAGCGTTTCCGCGGCCATCGCCAGCGCCGGCGCGAGCGGACTGCCGGCCGGCAGCCCGCGCAGATCTTCGACGCCCACCGCGATACGCGCCTCGGGATTGAGCGCCTCGCGCGCGATCGCATCCGCATTCGCGCGCAGTTCGACGATTTCGCGCATCACACCGTCGCCGCCTTCTTCGCGGGCGAGCGCCACGCTCATTTCGAGCAGCACTTCGGGATCCGTGTTCAGCGCGCCGCAATATTCCTGCGCCAGTTCGGCGATGCGTTCCTCGCGCTCCCAGTCCGGCATGTTCTGCTGGGTGAGCACGTCGGCGACCGCCGTCGAGTAATTGGTGATGGCGCGCAGCCACTGCACCTGGCGCGGCTGCGTGACGTCTTGCGGGTCGAACTCGCCCATGCCGGAGCGGATCATGTCGGGCAGCCGCCAGCGCACAGCGGCTTCGGCGCCGATTTCGTCGAACGTGACGCCGAGCACCAGCACGCAGGCATCGGCTTCGAGCGCGCCGTCGTCGATATGGCGGCGAATCTGGTCCCATTCGGCGTCGAGATAGAACACCACCAGCAGTTTGCCGATCTGCCGCATCAGCGTGCAGACCACGGCTTCTTCGCCGGCGCGCAAATCGCCGCGCTCGGTCAGCTTGCGCGCGACGCAGCCCGAGAGCAGCGTGCGGTTCAATTCGAGTTTCGCGTCGATGCGGCGCGGCGCGCTGTGATGAAAGTGATCGACGATCTTCAGGCCGACCACGAGATGGCCGACCGCGTCCATGCCGAGCACCATCAGCGCGCGCGACACGGTCGTGATGTTGCCGCCGAACGCCATATACATGGCGGAGTTGGCGAGCCGCAGCACTTTTTGCGTGAGGGCGAAGTCCGACAACACCACCTGCACGAGTCCGGTGAAGTCGAGGTCGTCATTGTTCATCGCCGCCATGGTGGAGCGCAGCGACTGCGACAGCATGGGGAAATCGCCGCGCTCGCTCATTCGCGTCCAGAGCCGGTCGAGCACCGCCGCCTTTACCATGTGAGTCCCGCCAAAGCCATACATGTTCCAATGAGTGCCACGCCGGCCAGAGACCGGCTTGTTCCGCTGCATGATTCAAGACATGAGCGCTTCGCCTGCATGGCTAGGCGCTGTGCAAATGAAGCGTGCGCGCTTCGAAACGCTGCGCGAGTTCGTCGGAGGGCAGCGCCTTGCAGACGAGCCAACCCTGAATGTGGTCGCATCCCATCTCGGTGAGCAGGGTGCGCTGCGCTTCTGTTTCGACGCCCTCGGCCACCAGCTCGAGATCCAATGTCTGAGCGAGGCCCACGACGGCACTAACGATTGCCTGATCGTTCCGGGAGGTTAGCAGATTCTCGACAAAACTCCTGTCGATCTTGAGCTTGGCCAGCGGGAAGCGTTGCAGGTAAGCCAGGCTCGAATAGCCGGTGCCGAAGTCGTCGACCGCGAAACGGATGCCCATGGCGGTCAGTTCTTCGAGCAGACCCTTGGCATGCGCCGGGTCGTGCATCAGCAGGCTTTCGGTGATCTCAAACACGAGCCGGCGCGGATCGATGCCGGTCAACTCGATCGCCTCGCGCACGGAGTCCTTGAAGCGCGGATCGCGGAACTGCTGCGGCGACACGTTCACGGCCACGTATTGCAGGGAGATGCCCTTCGCATCCCACTGGATCAATTGCATGCAGGCCACCTTCAACACCCAGTTGCCGAGGAAGTTGATCAGGCCGATCGACTCAGCAAGTGGGATGAACATGGACGGCGGCACCAGCCCATGCACCGGATGCAACCAGCGGATCAGCGCTTCCACGCCGACCACGCCGTGCGTGCGGCTGCTCGTGATCGGCTGGAAGTGCAGCGAGAACTCGCCGTTGCGCACGCCGTCGTAAAGGTCGGCTTCCAGCTTCAGGCGTTCGGCGTCGGCGGGGTTGTCGTCGGGGACGTAGAAGGCGAGCGTGTTGCCGCCGGCCGCCTTGGCCTGCAGGAGGGCGTGGTCGGCCCAGCGCAGCAGGTGGGTGTCGTGGGCGGCGGTGTCGTTGGCGTGGCGCACGTCCGGATAGAGCGCGATGCCGATGCTCGCCGACAGATGCACCTGCTGGCCATTGAACACATACGGCTGCTGGATCGCGGTCAACAGGCGCCTCGCCAGCGTTTCGGCGGCGGCCGCCGCGTCGGTGCGGCTGGCGGCGGGCTTCACGAGAATCGCGAACTCGTCGCTGGCCACGCGCGCCACGGTCTCGCTCGGGCTCGTCATGTTCAGGATGCGGCGCGAGGTGTCGCGCAGCATTTCGTCGCCGGCGTCGTAGCCGAGCGCGCGGTTCACGCGCTGATAGTCGTCGAGGTCGAGCAGCAGCAGAGCGGCCGGCGTGCCGTGCGCGTCGGCTTGCTGCTGGGCGTCGAGGAGCGCCGGAATCAGCGCCGACTGGTTGGCCAGATTGGTCAGGCGGTCAAGATGCAGCGCCTGGGTCAGACGTTCTTCGGTGGCGCGCCAGGCGGACACGTCGAAGCCGGCGATCGCATAGCCCGCGGTGCCGTCGTGACTGCTGCGCACCACGCGCAGCTCGACTGTGATCGGATAAGTCAGCGACTTGATGAGGCTGAGCGTGGCCTTCTCGACGTTGCCCGAGACGGCGGCGCGCGTCAGCAGGGTGTCGAGGCGCGCCACGTCGGCCGGCGCCACGAGGTCGTGCAGCGTGATGGTCTCGAGATACTCGCGGTGATAACCGATGAAGCGCAGGCTGGCTTCGGACACGTAGATGAAGCGCAACTCGTCGTCGACGTGCGCCAGCAGGTCGACGGCGCCGACCACCTGTTCCAGTTGCGCAGCGCGGCTTGCGGCCGTCTGCGGTTTGCCGTCCACGCGCCGGCCCAACGCACGAAGCCGGTCCATGACCGTGCGCAAGGAGCCCCGGCGGGGCGCGGTGATCCTGTTCGCTTCCATGTTTATCGCTGGCAACCTGTATTCGTCTGCAGGCGGGCGGCTCACCTGCCCGCCAATCGGGGCGGTCGGGAGGTATCACGCCGCCCCATCAGAACGAGATAACGACCTTTGCGGCGAAATCTTTAGCGCCCGGCGCTAAAAACATCCGGTAAGGGAGCCTTTGCACGGCCTGGCGGCGGCAGGGGAACGATTCGGTTAAAGTGCGGCTGTGCGACGTCCGTTAATAAGACAACCCCGTTGTGTAGTACCGGCTGAGACGTCGCTGCTGCGTAGCTTTCCGAACACTTCCCCTGATGCCCCATGTCTGAACGCCATCAAGCCAAGGCCACTGCCCGGCATAAAGAGGTGCTCGACGCAGTTGCCGGCGGCGCCGAACCGTGGCCCGCCACGCAGTTCGTGTATCTGGGCCGTCAACCGATCCTCGATCGCGACGGCGCGCTCAATGCTTATGAATTGTTGTTTCGGGCCGGCGCGCACAACTACGCCGAAGTCACCGACGACGCTCAGGCGACCGCGCAGGTGGTGGCGCGGGCGATCGGCGGGATCGGCGTGCCGACGGTGTTGGGCCCGCATCGCGGTTTCGTCAATATCGACCGTGCGCTGCTGTTCAACGACATCGTCCATCTGATGCCGCCCGAGCGTTTCGTGCTCGAAATCCTCGAGACCGTGAAATTCGACGCGCAACTGGTCCGCCGTCTGGGCGAGTTGCGCCGCGCCGGCTTTCAGGTGGCGCTCGACGACGTGAGCGAACTGTCCGACGAGCTGAGCGGCGCGCTGCCGCATGCCGACATCGTCAAGATCGACTTTCTGCAGACCGACCGCGCCGTGCTGCCGAAGCTGGCGTCGCTGGTGCGTGGGCAGGGCAAGACGCTGATCGCGGAGAAGGTCGAGACGCGCGAGGATTTCGCGCTCGCGCGGGATCTCGGCTTCGATCTGTTTCAGGGCTACTTCTTTGCGCGGCCGCAGGTGCTGGCCGCGCCGCGCAACCGTTCGCTGCGGCCGGGCCTGATGCGCCTGCTGGCGTTGCTGTCGCGCGACGCCGGCATTGTCGAACTCGAAGCGGAACTCAAGCTGAACCCGAGCGTGGTCGTGCAACTGCTGCGCCTCGTCAATTCGGGTGCATTCGGGCTGGGACGCAATATCGCGTCGTTGCGCGAGGCGATCATTGCCACCGGCACACGGCAGATCGCGCGCTGGGCGCAACTGCTGTTGTACGCCGACAGCGGCGAGCTGCCGTGGCGCGCCGATCCGCTGGTGCAACTGGCGGGCACGCGCTCGCGTTTCATGGAGCTGGCCGCGGCCTGGCTGCGTCCCGCCGACGACGAATTCGCCGATGCCGCCTTCATGACGGGAATTTTTTCGCTGATCCACGTGGTGCTGGGCAGCACGCCCGGTGCGGTGCTGGAGAAACTCAGCCTCGCGCCGCAGATTCGCGAGGCGATCGTGTCGAGGCGCGGCGAACTCGGCACCTTGCTGCGGCTCGCCGAGGCGGCGGGCGAGGGCGTGGACGCGGCATCGATCGCACTGGGCCCCGACGCGCCGGCCGGCTTCGTGGCCTTTACGCCCGACGTGCTGGCCGAGCTGAACCTGTCGGCCGCGGCCTGGTTCGGCGCGCATATCGAGGAAGCGGTCGCCTGACGGGCGGGGCGGTGGCGTCGCGGGCTTGCAGTGTGCATGCGGTGGCGCGTTCATGTCAGCGACTCTGCATCCTTCAGGCCGGTTCTTACGTACCTTGTGAGTACGTGGTCCAATAGCGGAGTTGGCCGGCGTTCCCATGAACGCGGCGGCCCTGGGTTCTTTGGACGAACCGCGTGCATCCACGCCTGGAGAAAAGCAGATGAAGAAGAAATTCATATCGGCCGCACTGGCCGCCGCCGTGTCGGTGGGATTGGCCATGCATTCGCTGACCGCCTCGGCGACTCTCAAGCCGGGCGACGTGGCGCCGTCGTTCACCACGCAGGCTTCGTTGGGCGGCAAGACTTACACCTATTCGCTTGCCGACGAGCTGAAGAAGGGGCCGGTGGTGGTGTATTTCTATCCGGCGGCCTTCACCACGGGCTGCACGATCGAAGCCCACGAGTTCGCCGAAGCGGTCGACGAATACAAGAAGTATGGCGCGACGGTCATCGGCGTGTCGCACGACAACATCGACACACTGACGAAGTTTTCGGTGAGCGAGTGCCGCAGCAAATTCCCGGTGGCTGCCGATGCCGATTCGAAGATGATCGGCCAATACGACGCTGGCATGCCGATGTATGCTTCGATGGCGAATCGCGTGTCGTATGTGATCGCGCCGGATGGCAAGATCATTTACGAGTACACGAGCCTCTCGCCGGAGAAGCACGTCGAGAATACGCTGAAGGCCGTGAAGGATTGGGCGGCGGCGCATAAGCAGCCTTAACGTCAAGCGGTGCGTCCGCTCAATTTTCGCAATGGTTTTTTGCGGTGTTTCTGCGGCGAGCGGTGAGCATCGCTCGTGCTAGGCTGCGTTTTTTCTTGTGAGCTTGCGATGCCGATTGTCGTTGCGTTGATTGCGCTGATCGCGCTGGGGTATGGGGCGGTGCGGGCGTTTGATGCCTTGCAGGCGGATTTTGGGTTGGGGGTTGCTGTTGGCGTTGCTGTGCTGGTGGGTTTACTGCTGATTGCCGCTTTCGCTTATTGGTTGCGGCGTCGCAAGGAAGTGGCTTCCAACGTCCGTGACGGAGATTGGACTCATGAACTCAAGGGGAGCTGGGGGGCGGTGCGGCTTGCTGCCGATAAGCGGCTTTGTGAGATCCGGTTGGGCCAGGAGCAGGGGGCCTATATTTTTGCCGACCTGCTAGGGGCGGAGGTGCAGCGGCCCGGCGCGCAGTGGCAGGTTGTTTTGAAAGTCAAGGATCCTAAGCATCAGGTTTGGGTTTTGCCCATGCGGGATGAGAGGCAGGCTCGGCAATGGGCGAGGGTTTTTGAGCTTGCTGTGGGGCAGAGGCTTTAGGTTTTTGGTTTTTTGGTCTCTGGAGTTGGCCTTTTCTTGATTTGTTTGTGGTCTATTAGTGTTGCCCCTGTGCGGGGCGGCACTTACTTCTCTTTGCCGGCCGCAAAGAGAAGTAAGCAAGAGAAAGCGGCTCACACCGCTAGTTCTTAAGCGGGTCCCCCGCACAGCCACGGTAGTGGTGCATCTGGAATCAGTGCTCTCGCACACTCGGCGTGAATGACACAGCAGTCATTCTTCCGGCGGCGCTGCGCGCGCCGAAGCGCCGTTCATAACGCCCCCCGCACATTCAAATCGACAGTGCCCAGGACGCTTTTGCTGCGGCTGTTTGACGCGCTGCGCTTATCAAAACTTAGGTTTCCCAGGCATACCCGTCCGCGACGCACGCAGTGCGAAGCGGGAGCTGATGAGCCCTTGGTCACTGGCGCGGAGGGACCTATCCGTAATTTCGTGGGCGGGGCATATCATGAGGGATCAAGATCATGGATATGCCGATGAAAAAGAAACGCACCGTCGCGTCTCAGGCAGCGGCCCGCGGGCCGCTGCCTGAACTGCCTGAAGCGCTGCTGGATGAACTGGTGAAGGGTCCGATGACGCCCGCCGAGGTTCAGGACCTGATGCTGGCGTTCAACAAGGCGCTCATCGAACGCGCGATGGGCGCCGAAATGAACATGCATCTGGGCTACCGGCCCGGCCAGCCCAAGCCTGCGGAGCAGACCAATGAACGCAACGGCGCCAGCGGCAAGACAGTCATCACCGAGCGTGGCCCGGTGCGGGTCGATCTGCCGCGCGACCGTGAAGGCAGCTTCGAGCCGATCCTGATTCCCAAGCACGAGCGCCGTTTCACGGGCTTCGACGAACGCATCATTGCCATGTACGCACGCGGCATGAGCGTGCGCGAGATCCAGTCGTTTCTGGCCGAAAGCTATGGCACCGAGGTCTCGCCCGACTTCATCAGCTCGGTCACCGATGAGGTGATGGCCGAAACGCTTGCCTGGCAAAGCCGTCCACTTGAGCCGATGTACCCGGTGGTGTTCTTCGACGCGCTGCGCGTGAAGATCCGTGGCGACGGTGTGGTGAGCAATAAGGCGGTGTATCTGGCGCTGGGCATTCAGGCCGACGGCCAGCGCGACGTGCTCGGCCTGTGGATCGAGCAGACCGAAGGTGCGAAGTTCTGGCTGAAGGTGTTCAATGAACTGAAGACCCGGGGCTGCCAGGACATCCTGATCGCGGTGGTCGACGGCCTGAAGGGGCTGGCCGAGGCGATCGGCAGAACCTGTCCGCATTTTTGTGTGCGAGGCGGTTAGCGGAGTTACCCGCGTGCGTTGGTAAAACGCTCTCCAAACAGAATAGCGAACTGGTTCATGGCGGAGGACCAGTCGAATGCCGCCCGTACAGACTTCGCCAGCACGTTGCGCAATGCCAGCCACAGTAGCTTGATGGCGGCCTCGTCGTTGGGGAAGTGGCCGCGGGTCTTGATGATCTTGCGTAGTTGCATGTTCAGACTCTCAATGGCATTCGTGGTGTAGACGACACGGCGTATGTCGGGCGGAAACACGAAGAAGGGTGTGACGTTCTCCCACGCCCGTCGCCACGACTGCACGATGGTCGGATACTTCGCGCCCCATGGCCCTTCGGCAAAGGCCTCCAGGGCCTGCTGCGCGGCCTGTTCGTTCGCGGCGGCATAGACCGGACGCAGCGCTGCGGCGACGCTTTTGCGATCCTTGTAGCTGGCGTATTCCAGGCTGTTGCGGATCAGGTGCACGATGCAGGTCTGCACGGCCGTGCGCGGGTACGCCGTGCCGATCGCCTCGGCCAGCCCCTTCAGGCCGTCGACCACCGCGATCAGGATGTCCTGGCAGCCCCGGGTCTTCAGTTCATTGAACACCTTCAGCCAGAACTTCGCACCTTCGGTCTGCTCGATCCACAGGCCGAGCACGTCGCGCTGGCCGTCGGCCTGAATGCCCAGCGCCAGATACACCGCCTTATTGCTCACCACACCGTCGCCACGGATCTTCACGCGCAGCGCGTCGAAGAACACCACCGGGTACATCGGCTCAAGTGGACGGCTTTGCCAGGCAAGCGTTTCGGCCATCACCTCATCGGTGACCGAGCTGATGAAGTCGGGCGAGACCTCGGTGCCATAGCTTTCGGCCAGAAACGACTGGATCTCGCGCACGCTCATGCCGCGTGCGTACATGGCAATGATGCGTTCGTCGAAGCCCGTGAAACGGCGCTCGTGCTTGGGAATCAGGATCGGCTCGAAGCTGCCTTCACGGTCGCGCGGCAGATCGACCCGCACCGGGCCACGCTCGGTGATGACTGTCTTGCCGCTGGCGCCGTTGCGTTCATTGGTCTGCTCCGCAGGCTTGGGCTGGCCGGGCCGGTAGCCCAGATGCATGTTCATTTCGGCGCCCATCGCGCGTTCGATGAGCGCCTTGTTGAACGCCAGCATCAGGTCCTGAACCTCGGCGGGCGTCATCGGACCCTTCACCAGTTCATCCAGCAGCGCTTCAGGCAGTTCAGGCAGCGGCCCGCGGGCCGCTGCCTGAGACGCGACGGTGCGTTTCTTTTTCATCGGCATATCCATGATCTTGATCCCTCATGATATGCCCCGCCCACGAAATTACGGATAGGTCCGATCGGCACGGCGTACCCGCGCACGGCCGTGCAGACCTGCATCGTGCACCTGATCCGCAACAGCCTGGAATACGCCAGCTACAAGGATCGCAAAAGCGTCGCCGCAGCGCTGCGTCCGGTCTATGCCGCCGCGAACGAACAGGCCGCGCAGCAGGCCCTGGAGGCCTTTGCCGAAGGGCCATGGGGCGCGAAGTATCCGACCATCGTGCAGTCGTGGCGACGGGCGTGGGAGAACGTCACACCCTTCTTCGTGTTTCCGCCCGACATACGCCGTGTCGTCTACACCACGAATGCCATTGAGAGTCTGAACATGCAACTACGCAAGATCATCAAGACCCGCGGCCACTTCCCCAACGACGAGGCCGCCATCAAGCTACTGTGGCTGGCATTGCGCAACGTGCTGGCGAAGTCTGTACGGGCGGCATTCGACTGGTCCTCCGCCATGAACCAGTTCGCTATTCTGTTTGGAGAGCGTTTTACCAACGCACGCGGGTAACTCCGCTAACCGCCTCGCACACAAAAATGCGGACAGGTTCGCGCGGAGTGCGCGAAAACACTGATTCCAGATGCACCACTACCGTGGCTGTGCGGGGGACCCGCTTAAGAATTAGCGGTGTGAGCCGCTTTCTCTTGCTTACTTCTCTTTGCCGCGGCAAAGAGAAGTAAGTGCCGCCCCGCACAGGGGCAACACTAATAGACCACAAACAAATCAAGAAAAGGCCAACAACAAAAAACCCACGCACCACAACAAACATCAACTAGCAGCCGCCCCAGCCCGCCGACCCTTCCGGCCCTCCCACCTGACCCGAACCCGATCCATATAAAGATACACAACCGGCGTCGTATAAAGCGTGAGCATCTGACTAACAATCAACCCACCCACAATAGCAATCCCAAGCGGCGCCCGAAGCTCAGCCCCTTCCCCGCGCCCAAACGCCAGCGGCAAAGCCCCCAGCAACGCAGCAAACGTCGTCATCATGATCGGCCGAAACCGCAGCAAACAAGCCTGATGAATCGCATCCCGCGAGGACAGTCCATGCCGCGAAGCTTCAATAGCAAAGTCCACCATCATGATCGCGTTCTTCTTCACGATCCCGATCAGCAGAATCACCCCGATCAACGCGATGATGCTGAACTCCGTCTTGAACAGCAGCAATGCCAACAACGCGCCCACGCCCGCCGAAGGCAGCGTCGACAAAATCGTCAACGGATGGATATAGCTCTCATACAGCATCCCCAGCACGATATACACGGCGGCCAGCGCAGCCAGAATCAGAATCGGCTGATCGGACATCGACTGCTGGAACGCCTGCGCGGTCCCCTGGAAACTGCCGTGGATAGTCCCCGGCATGCCGATCTGCGCCATCGTGTCGTAAATCGCCTGAGTCGCCGTCGACAGCGAAACGCCCGGCGGCAAATTGAACGAAATCGTCGAAGCCACGAACTGGCTCTGGTGGTTCACGGAAAGCGGCGTGCTGCCCGGCCCGAAGCTCGCGATCGCCGACAGCGGCACCATCGTTTCCTTCGCCGTCGACACCGCCGCGCCCGACGACGCGCTCGACTTGCCGCTCGCCGCAATCGAATTGATCGCCTGATTGCGCGCGGAGTCGGCGGCAATGCTCGCCGCGCTTGAAGCGGTCGTGCCCGCCGTGCCGCCCGTCGTCGCGCTCGTGGACGTGGTTGTCGCGGCGGCGGTCTCCTTCGTCACCGTGCCTGCCGGAGCGTTGGTGGTCTGCGCGCCGCTCGCGCTGCCGCCCGACGTGCTGATGTAAATCTGCTTCAGCATGTCCGGACTCTGCCAGTACTTCGGCGCGACTTCCATCACAACGTGATACTGATTCAACGGGTTATAGATCGTCGACACCTGGCGCTGGCCGAACGCGTCGTACAAGGTGTTGTCGATCTGCGCCGGCTTGATGCCAAGGCGCGCCGCGGTGGCGCGGTCGATCGTCACCATCGCTTCGAGGCCGCCTTGCTGCTGGTCGGAATTCACGTCCGCGAGTTCGGGGCGCGCCTGCAGCGCCTCGGTGAGCTTCGGGCCCCACAGGTACAGGTCGGGCGTCGAATCGGCCAGCAGCGTGAACTGGTACTGCGCGTTCGATTGCCGTCCGCCGACGCGAATGTCCTGTACCGCCTGCAGGAAAGTCCGCGCGCCGGCCACGTCGCCGAGCGGCGCGCGCAGTTGCTGGATCACCTGATCGGCGGAGGCCTTGCGCTCGGATTTCGATTTCAGCGTCACGAACATGAAGCCGGAATTGGTCTGCCGTCCGCCGGTAAAGCCGGCCACGCTTTCCACCGCCGGATTCTTGCCGACGATCTCCATCATCTGCGCGAACTTGCCTTTCATGGACTGGAACGAGGTGGACTGATCGGCCTGAATGCCGCCGATCAGCCGGCCCGTGTCCTGCTGCGGAAAGAAACCCTTCGGCACGATGATGTACAGCCACACGTTCAGGCCGATGGTCAGCAGCAGGATCGTCACGATCAGGCGCGGATGCAGCAGCGCCCAGCCGAGCGTGCGCTCATAGCCGCGCTGCATGGACGCGAAGCCGCGTTCCAGCCAGCGGCCGAAACGTCCTTCTTCCTTCTGCTCGTGCGGCTCGCGCAGGAGGCGCGAGCACATCATCGGCGTGAGCGTGAGGGAGACGATCAGCGATACGCCGATTGCGAGCGAGAGCGTCAGTGCGAATTCGCGGAACAGGCGGCCGACAATGCCGCCCATCAGCAGAATCGGCAGGAACACGGCGACCAGCGAAATGCTGATCGACAGCACGGTGAAGCCGACTTCACGTGCGCCGAGGAAAGCCGCTTTTATGCGCGGCACGCCATTCTCGATATGCCGCGAGATGTTCTCCAGCACCACGATCGCGTCGTCGACCACGAAGCCGGTCGCGATGGTCAGCGCCATCAGCGACAGGTTGTCGATCGAGAAACCGAGCATGTACATCGCGCCGAACGTGCCGATGATGGAGATCGGCACGGCCACGCTGGGGATCAGCGTGGCGCGCCAGTTGCGCAGGAACAGGAACACCACCATCACCACCAGCGCGACTGCGACCACTAGCGTGAACTCGGTGTCTTTCAGCGAGGCGCGGATCGTGGTGGAGCGGTCGGCGGCCGGCGCGATGTCCACGTCCGCAGGCAGCGACGCGTGCAGTTGCGGCAGCATTGCCGTGACACGGTCGATGGTGTCGATGATGTTCGCGCCCGGCTGGCGGTACAGGATCACCAGCACCGAACGCTTGCCGTTGAAGAGGCCAAGGTTGCGCAGGTCTTCGACCGAATCGACCACCTCGGCCACGTCGGAGAGCTTCACCGCCGCGCCGTTGCGATAGGCGATGACCAGATCCCTGTATTGCGACGCCTTGCTGGCCTGGTCGTTGGTATAGATCTGCACGCGGCTCGGGCCGAATTCGATCGAGCCTTTCGGGCTGTTCGCGTTGGCCGCGGCGAGCGCCGCCCGCACGTCTTCGAGACCGATGCCGTAGTGCGAGAGCGCATTCGGCTCCAGTTCGACACGCACGGCCGGGTTGGCCGAGCCGCTCACATCCACTTCGCCGACGCCGTCCACCTGCGACAGCGACTGTTGCAGCACCGTGGCCGCGGAGTCGTACAACTGGCCCGCCGTGAGCGTTTTCGAAGTGAGCGCGAGAATCAGGATCGGCGCGTCGGCCGGATTGACCTTGTGGTAAGTCGGGTTGCTGCGCAAGCTCGCCGGCAGATCGGCGCGCGCTGCGTTGATGGCGGCCTGCACGTCGCGCGCGGCGCCGTCGATATCGCGATTCAGGCCGAACTGCATGGTGATGCGCGTCGAGCCGACCGAACTCGACGAGGTCATTTCGGTGACGTCGGCGATCGAACCGAGATGCCGTTCGAGCGGACTGGCGACACTGGTCGCCACGGTATCCGGACTCGCGCCAGGCAGTGAGGCCTGCACCGAAATGGTCGGGAAATCGACCTGCGGCAGCGGCGCGACCGGCAGCTTGGTGAACGCGAAAATGCCGGCCAGCGCGATGCCGATCGCCAGCAGCGTGGTGGCGACCGGGCGGGAGATAAACGGACCCGACAGATTCATCGCTCAGTTCCCTGCATCGCTGACGGGCGGCGTGGCGCCTTTGGACGGCCCGCCGCGATTGAAGCGCTCACGCGTGCGGCGGCCGAGCGAGTCGAATGCGAGGTAGATCACCGGCGTGGTGAACAGCGTCAGCAACTGGCTGACGATCAGGCCGCCGGCAATCGCGATACCGAGCGGACGGCGCAGTTCCGAGCCTGCGCCGGTGCCGAGCATCAGCGGCAGCGCGCCGAGCAGGGCGGCGAGCGTGGTCATCAGAATTGGCCGGAAGCGCAGCAGGCACGCCTGGTAGATCGCTTCGCGCGGCGGTTTGCCTTCCTCGCGCTCGGCGTAGAGCGCGAAGTCGATCATCATGATCGCGTTCTTCTTCACGATACCGATCAGCAGCACGATCCCGATGATGCCGATGATGTCGAGATCATGCCCCGTGATCAGCAGCGCCAGCAGTGCGCCGACACCGGCCGAAGGCAGCGTCGAGAGAATCGTGATCGGATGGATGAAGCTCTCATACAGCACGCCCAGCACGATATACATCGTGACGATCGCCGCGAAAATCAGGAACAGCTCGTTCGACAACGACGCCTGGAACGCCAGCGCCGCGCCCTGGTAGCGCGTCTGGAACGACGCGGGCAAGCCGATGTCCTTCTCCGCCTGATCGATCGCCTTGACCGCCGCGCCGAGCGACGAACCCGGCGCGAGGTTGAACGACACCGTGGTGGCCGGGAACTGGCTCAGATGCGTGACCAGCAGCGGCGCGGGCTTTTCGATGAAGCGCGCGATCGACGACAGCGGCACCTGGCCGCCCGTGGAGGTGGAAGAGGGCAGATAGATCGACTTCAGCGATTCGGTGTAATGCTGCATCGCCGGTTGCGCTTCCAGAATCACGCGGTACTGATTCGACTGCGTGAAGATGGTGGAGATGATGCGTTGGCCGAACGCGTCGTACAGCGCACTATCCACAGTGGCCGGCGTAATGCCGTAACGCGATGCGGTGGCTCGGTCGATTTCGATGTAGACCGACTGGCCGTTGTCCTGCAAGTCGGTGGCGACGTCGGCGAGTTCGGGCGATTGCTTCAGCCGCTCGACCAGCTTGGGAACCCACGTAGTGAATTCGCCGATGTTCGCATCGGTCAACATGAACTGGTACTGCGTCGGGCTGACGGTCGAGTCGATCGTCAGATCCTGCACCGGCTGCATGTAGAGCGACGCGCCGGGAATGTGCGCGACGTCGCGTTGCAACTGGCGGATCACTTCGCTTGCGGTGTTGCTGCGGTCGTCGCGCGGCTTCAGGTTGATCAGCATGCGGCCGCTGTTCAGCGTGATATTGCTGCCATCCACGCCGATGAACGAGGTCAGGCTCTCCACGTCCGGATTCTTCAGGATCTGCGCGGCAAGTTCCTGCTGACGCTCGGCCATCGACGCATACGACACCGACTGCGGCGCCTGCGTGATCGCCTGGATCACGCCGGTGTCCTGCACCGGAAAGAAGCCCTTTGGAATGAACACGTACAGCACGCCGGTCAGCACCAGCGTGAGCACCGCAACGACCAGCGTGGAGCGTTGCCGGTTCAGCACCCACGTGAGCGCGACCGCGTAACGCGCGATCACCCAGTCGATCGCGCGGTGCGCCTTGGCTTCGAAACGGTGGCTTTCGTGCGGCGGCGAGTGACGCAGCAGTTTGGCGCACATCATCGGCACGAGCGTGAGCGACACGACCGCCGAAATCACGATCGTCACGGCAAGCGTAATGGCGAATTCGTGGAACAGGCGGCCGACCACGTCGCCCATGAAGAGCAGCGGAATCAGCACGGCGATCAGCGAGACCGTCAGCGAAATGATCGTGAAGCCGATCTGTTTCGAGCCCTTCAGCGCGGCTTCGAGCGGGGCTTCGCCTTCCTCCACATAGCGCGCGATGTTCTCGATCATCACGATCGCGTCGTCCACCACGAAGCCGGTCGCAATGGTCAGCGCCATCAACGATAAGTTGTCGAGCGAGAAGCCGCACAGGTACATCACGGCGAGCGTGCCGATCAGCGAGAGCGGCACCGAGAGGCTCGGAATGATGGTCGCGTAGACGTTGGCGAGGAACAGATACATGACCAGCACGACCAGCACGACCGACATGGCCAGTTCGAACTGCACGTCGCGCACGGACGCGCGGATCGTGGTGGTGCGGTCGGTGACGACTTCCACGTCGAGCGCGGCGGGCAGTGCCTGTTGCAACTGCGGCAGCAGCTTCTTGATACTGTCCACCACCTGGATCACGTTCGCGCCCGGCTGGCGCTGCACGTTCAGAATGATCGCGGGCGTGCCGTCGACCCACGCGCCGAGCTTGGTGTTCTCCGCACCCTGCACGATGTTGGCGACGTCGGTCAGCATCACCGCGCGGCCGTTCTTGTACGCGATCACGGCGCTCTTGTAGGCGTCGGCGTCGGTCAACTGGTCGTTCGCGTTGATCGTGTAGTTGCGCGTGGGACCGTCGAAGTTACCCTTCGGCGTGTTGACGTTCAAATTCGAAATCGTGGTGCGGAGGTCGTCCAGGTTCAGACCGTACGCAGCGAGCGCGCGCGGGTTCGCCTGAATCCGCACAGCCGGGCGCTGGCCGCCCGACAGGCTCACCAGACCCACGCCCGCCACCTGCGAGATTTTCTGCGCGAGGCGTGTGTCGGCCAGATCCTGCACCTGAGTCAGCGGTAGCGTCTTCGAGGTGATCGCGAGCGTGATGATCGGCGCGTCGGCCGGATTGACCTTGGCGTAGATCGGCGGCGCGGGCAGGTCCGACGGCAGCAGGTTGCCGGCCGCGTTAATGGCGGCCTGAACTTCCTGCTCGGCGATATCGAGCGGCAGGTCGAGGCTGAACTGCAGCGTGATGATCGACGAGCCGGCCGAGCTTTGCGACGACATCTGATTGAGCGACGGCATCTGCCCGAACTGACGCTCGAGCGGCGCGGTGACCGACGATGTCATCACGTCCGGGCTCGCGCCCGGATAGAAGGTCTGCACCTGGATGGTCGGATAGTCGACCTGGGGCAGCGCCGAGAGCGGCAAGAAGCGCAGCGCGACGAGACCGACCAGCATGATCGCCGCCATCAGCAGCGCGGTGCCGACGGGACGCAGGATAAAGGCGCGAGATGGATTCATGCGGTAAGTGCCGTGCCTTTATTGCGAGGCTTGCGCCGCGTGTTTGCCATGATGCGCGTGGGCGCCGGATGCGCCCGACGCAGCGGCCGCGCCACGTGCGCCCGAGGCACCTGAGGCACCACGAGGCTTGTCGGCCGGAATCGTGATTTTCGCGCCTTCCTTCAGACGGTCCGAACCGTCGATCACGACGCGCTCGCCGACGGCCAGGCCGGACTTGATGCTGGTGCGCTCGCCATCCACGGGGCCGAGCTTGACCGGGCGCACCGTCACGGTGTTATCGGCCTTCACGACGTACACGAACGGGCCCATCGAACCATTGAGCACGGCCGGCGTCGGCACGATCACCGCGTCCTTGATCGTATCGACCAGCAGGCGCGCATTCACGAACTGATTCGGGAACAGCAGGTTCTTGCTGTTCTGGAAGATCGCGCGCAGCTTGACCGTGCCGGTGGTGGTGTCGATCTGGTTGTCCAGCGTTTCGAGCATGCCGCCTTCGAGCGAGGTGGTGTTGCTGCGGTCATACGCGGTGACCGAGAGCTTCGCGCCCGACTGGGTCTGCTGGATGATCTGCTGGAGGTTGTCTTCGGAGGTCGTGAAGATCACGCTGATCGGCTGCAGTTGCGTAATCACGACGATGCCGTTGGTCAGGCTCGGCGTGACGTAATTGCCCGGATCGACCTGGCGCAGACCGACCCGTCCCGACACCGGGGCGGTGATGCGCGCGTAGACGAGGTCGAGCTTGTAGGTGTCGATATTGGCTTTGTCGGACTTCACCGTGCCTTCGTATTGACGCACCAGTGAGGCCTGCGTATCCACCTGCTGACTCGCGATGGAGTCTTGCGAGAGCAGCGTCTGATAACGCTTCAGGTCGAGGCGGGCGGTTTGCAGCAGGGCCTCGTCGCGGGCAAGCGTGCCTTGCGCGTTGTCGAGCGAGATCTGGTAGGGGCGGGGGTCGATCTGGGCCAGCACGTCGCCCTTCCTGACCATCTGGCCTTCCTTGAAATACACGTCCTGCAACACGCCGCTCAATTGGGGCAGCACGGTGACGTTGGCCAGCGGCGTGACCGTGCCGAGCGCGGTCAACACCACCGGCATTTCGCCCTGCGTCGCGGCCGCCACGTGAACGGGCTGCGGCATATTGCCCATCGCTGCACCGCGTCCAGCGCGCCCGGCGCGGGCGCCGCTCGCATCGCCCGCGCTCGCTGCGCCGCCGGGACTGCCCCACGGGTGCCAGCGCCACAGCACGACCCCGAGGATGACCAGTGCGGCGATGAGCAGCGCGATATTACGGCCGCGGTGCCGCTTCACCATGCCTGGCGGCGGGTTCGGTGTGCCGGTGGGGCCGCTGCGGGAGGACGGTTGGGAAGCCGGAGGAACAGGGCGTGTGGTTTCCGAATGCTGTTGTTGTTCGTCCATCGGTTCGGTCAGGTGACTGGCTTGGATGTGAGCCGCGTGCGCGTTCGCGCCGTTTCGACAGTTCGGCGGAGCGGCACGCGAATGGCATGACAGGCGGTTTCGACAACGGGTGCACCGCGCTCGTTCCGCGCGATCCTACCCGAGGCGCGGGACAGCGATGTTAGCGCAATGCGGCATCGAGACAGGCGGCCGGAACGTTATCGAAGGAGAAAACCGCAAGCCGGGCGCGCGTCTCGCGACAGGAAGGCATGATCCTACGTCGTGGGCTCTGTAACAGTCCACCCGCGTATTTTTCTGTTGATTACGAAGGTTACAGGATTGCTTGCACAAGCCTCCGCCGCTCGCCGGCGAGCCCCGCGGCCGCTTCAGGTATCCAGGCGGCGCCCCGGCGTGCCGCCGATCTCCAGCACGATTCTCGCGACGCACTCGAGCAGCGCCGGGGCGGCACGCGAGATCAACCAGTCGCGCGGGCATTGGTCGGCTGAACCGCCGCAATTGACCGCATAGCGTTCGCCCGACGGTCCTGTGAAACCGAGTGCGATCGCGTTGAGCCCGTCGTACCATTCGCCCGTTGCAATCGCGAAGCCGCGCTCGATGGTTTCCTGCAATGCGCTGTCGAGCCGGCTGCTGAGGTGGCCCCAGTCGTCGCCTTCAGCTGCCTGCAAGCCGATCAGCAATTTTTCCCGCTCCGGTGCTTCGAGCGCGGCCAGATACGCGCGGCCGACGGCGGTGCGGCTCAGATTCATGCGCGAGCCAATCTCAAGGCGTGACACCAGCACTGCCGAACGCGGCCGGATCGCGTCGATCACCACCATGTCGAGGCGGTCGCGCACGGCCAGATGAACGGACAACGCCGTGCGTTCGGCCAGTTCGATCAGGAACGGCCGCGCGCGAGCGCGGATATCGAAGTTGCGCAGGAAGCCGTTGCTCAGCTCGAGCACCGACGAGGTCAGCACAAAACGCTCGCTGTCGGGCAGCCGGAACAGAAAGCCCGCGCTGACCAGCGTCGCGGTGATGCGCGAGACGGTGGGCTTGGGAATGCCGGTCAACTCGGTCAGTTCGCGGTTGCTGAGCGGCGCGTCCGCGGCGGCGACCGAGCGCAGCACGGTCAGGCCGCGCGCGAGGGCGGTGACTTCGTCGCCGGAGCCGTCTTTGTCTCTGGTCGGGTCCGCGGCAGCTTGGGAGCGCGTGGGTCGGTTCATATGTTTTTTTGGAACTTTATTTCAATTTCTTTCTTCGCAGGCCAAGCTGGAGCCCTCTCTCAAAGCGCCGGCGGCGGCCCCAACGTGGGGCATCGAAGTGATTTTTCATCGGAAGATTCATTGTATCGGAATATTTTTCCGCCACGAACGAAGCCTCTTTAGATTTTGCTTGACTTAGTCAGCATAACCATAAAAAATGGAATCTCATTTCGAAAGACGGTTTCAGGTTCCGCATTTTGAAGTTCCGAACCTGCCGTGGCCCGCACAATGTCTGTGCCGAGTGTCTTGTCATAGTCCACCGTAACGGTCTGCGCGCTCTGTACAGGCGCCGCATCGCGGGCCCAACTTTCGAATACCGTCTCTCAGGTTCTAGCACGGCCCTCGGAATGGCTAGAACTTTTTAAGGCGTCACGGCAACGTGACGCCTTTTTTTTTGTGCGTATGAGCGCACAACAAAGTTTGCTTCCGGGATCTCTTCCAGTTCTCTACCACACATCCCTTCCAGTGGGCGCTGGTGAAATTCAACTACACAACGCAGCCGCCGGTCCAGATCGGTGAGCGTGTTCATGTCTCGCGCGACTCCCTGAGCGTGTCGTAATCAGCCTCTAAAACCGGCGAGATTTTCCGATTACCGCCTGTTACAGAATTGACAATCCGGCTGCACCTGCTACGGCTTGGCCCCCCTACAATCCGCCTCGTTCGTCGTTGTCTGGCATCCGCCAGAACCGGGCAGGACTGGAGAACTTCATGAAGCGCGCTACCCTTTTTCTCGCGGTGGGAATTCCCGCTGCCTGTGCGTCCAGCGCGGCTTTCGCTCACGCGGACATCGGCGTTTATCTGGGCGTTCCTGGTCCCATGTATGTCGCGCCACCCCCGGTCGTGTACGAGGCGCCGCCGCCAGTGGTCTACGCGCCGGCCCCGGTCTATGGCTACGGATATCGCTATGAAGGCGACTACGGCGACGAGCGCCGATGGCATGACCACGGACGGCACCGCGGATGGGAACACCATCGTCACGAAGACGACGACTGATTTGCACTCGCGGCTCGTCAAGTAGCCGCCAGGTCATGGCGTGCTGTCGCGCGTCAATGGCCGGGTCGCCAGCGCGAACAGCGTTGCGATACAGAATCCCGCCCCGGCATAGAACGTCGTACTCGCTCCGAAGCGGTCCCAGAGTTGACCGGCAACGACACTGGCGACAAGCATCGCTAGTCCGCTCATCAGGTTGAAGAAGCCGAATGCAGTGCCCTTCAGCTCGGGCGGTGCCGATTGCGCGACCATGGTCGCCAGCAGACCTTGAGTCAACCCCATATGCAGCCCCCAGAGGGCTACCCCGACTATCACAACTGGCCATGAGTTGCCATGAGCCAGCACGATGTCAGATGCGACGAGCACCAGAATGCCGGCGGCCAACAGCCTGGTGTGACTCATCGAGTCAGCCAGTTTTCCGAATGGGTACGCCGACAGCGAATACACGACATTCATCGCCACCATGACGAGAGGCACGAGGGCTATCGGGATGCCACCCTGCATCGCGCGCAACACCAGGAAGGCTTCGCTGAAGCGTGCGAGCGTGAAGACTGCACCGACACCGACGACCCACCAATAAGGCCCGCTGAGTTTCTTCAGGCTGTCGAGCTTAATCGGGTTGACGCGCTTTGCTCCCGGCTGCCGTGCAGGTTCCCTGATACCGAAAACGAGTAACGCAACGGCAACAAGTCCCGGCGCCACCGCGACCCAGAATACCCGACGGAAGTTGTCCGCCCACAGCAGCATCAGGGCGACCGCGAGCAACGGTCCAAGAAAGGCGCCGATTGTGTCGAGCGATTGCCGCAGGCCATAGGCCGCGCCACGCAGATGGGCGGGAGTGATGTCAGCCACGAGCGCGTCGCGCGGTGCACCCCGAATGCCTTTGCCTACTCTGTCGACCACACGTGCCGTCAATACGATGCCCGCGGTGGGCGCCAGCGCAAACAGTGGCTTGCTTAACGCTCCCATGCCGTATCCGATGACCGCGAGCCACTTCCGGTTACCAAGGTAGTCGCTCAACACCCCTGAAAACACCTTGACAATGGGCGAAGCCGCCTCTGCCGCGCCTTCAATCAGGCCGACCATCGTGGCGCTCGCACCGAGACTTGTCACGAGGAACATCGGCAGAAGGCTATGGATGATTTCGGACGAGATGTCCATGAACATGCTCACGAAGCCCAGCATCCAGATGCCGCGGGGGATCTGGATGAGCGTACTGGCACGCCGGGGGGAATCTGTCTGCACGTGTCCTCGGATTAGTAGTGGACTGTGTCAATCCTAGTATTGTCACACCGCCGAGCAATGGTGATAAACGCAATCAGCCTGAGAGACACACCGTGTAGTCAGGGCGGGAGTTCTCGGACTCTGACCCGCCCGCTGTGTCATGATGGCAAGTGTGACAATGCAAACGCGTGGTCACTTGCCCCGGAGCACGCACCCGAATTACTGAGAACACTCGCCGAATATCTGGAGCGGCCGCTCTATAAAGCCACAAGCGTAGCAATGATGCGACACACGGCCAGTCCCTGTGCCGATTATCCAGGCGACCCCGCAGGTCCGACCGAAGACCTGAAACAGATTGGCACGATTGCAACTTCGCTCGCAAACGACATGCTCGAATGGGCCTCTTCGGATGCGAATCAGCTGCATATCGGCGGCAGGGGTCTTTTCCGCAGATTAGCCGCAGCTCATCACTAGCAAGTTGAACCTGCAGCGGTTGTGAGGCGTAGACGATGAGATATCCTCCCAAGGTCGCCTGCTGAGGAACGTCTGTGAAATATCCACTGATTCTGGGATTCGGTATCGTCGCTCTCGACATCATCGTATGGCGTTTCCGACTCCCTGCGCATGAATTGGCTCGGCTCCTGATACGGCTTACGCTTTTTTCGGTGTTGAGCTGGGTACTTTTCGCGTCCGGCCTGAGCCCATTCACCCAGGCGCCCTACGCGGACGCCGTCGAATTGCACTGGGTCGGGCAGGTGCTTGAAATAATCTGGTGGCTGATGGCAGCGCGTCTGCTTACGCTTTCGCTCGATACGCTGCTACTACCAAGCGCCTGGCGACGGCAGCGGCTATTCTCGGACGTATTTGGCGCGGTGGTATTCCTCGCTGCGGTCGTGGCCGCCCTTGGGTTTGTCCTCGAGCTGCCGGTGCGCGGCCTCGTTGCTACGTCGGGTGCCCTCGCCATTGTGCTTGGCCTGGCAATCCAGAGCACACTCAGCGACGTCTTTGCGGGAATCGTACTCAATACCACGGAGCCGTATTCTGTTGGCGACTGGGTGGAGATTGATGATGTTGAAGGCAAGGTCGTCGAGATGAACTGGCGCGCCACGCATCTGCTGACCGGTCAGGGCAACACTCTTATTGTTCCCAATGCCGTCGCCGCAAAGGCAAAAATATCCAACAACAGCAGGCCGACGAATGTTCACGGCCTCTCGCTGGTCCTGGAGATTGAGCCGGAGGCACGGCCGAAGACCGTGCTCGACGCCTTAAGCCGCGCCCTGACCGGGTGCAACGCCATCCTTGACGTTCCCGCTCCCTCCGCTCGCATGAAACGCACCACGTTGAACTCGGTGCAATACGAGGTGGTTGGCTTTGTCGACGATATGTCCAAAAAACTATCTGCATCTAACGAGCTTTTCGACCTCTGTTATCGGCATCTCGCGGCATCAGGTGTGGCACTGCGCGCACTAGGGATGCCCGCGCCAACCGCTACCGCGCATGACGCCAAGGAAGCACTTCTAAAACGAGTGAATCTATTCGAAAGCCTGACAAGCGATGAAGTCACACGGCTTGCAGCGCGACTTTCCAGACACGAATACCAGGCTAATCAACAGGTTCTGGCGTCTGAAACGGTCCCGGATAGTCTGTCAATTGTCCACTCCGGCGTACTTGCCGTTACCTATACTGAATCGTCCGGCGCCCGTGAAATTGCCCGTATCGGACCGGATGAAACATTTGGCGAAACGGGGCTGCTCGCCGGACTTCCTATGCACGTTTCCATTGCGACACTTACCCCTTGCCTGCTATATCAGGTAAGCAAGGAGGATATGACTTCGTTCCTGAAGGAGCATCCGCAAGTGGCGAAGCAGATGTGTGAACTGCTGGCCTATCGTCAGAACGCAATCAGCAAGCTGATGACGCCGATTCCTGCAGAGCAGGAGACAGACCATTCGGTTTTCCAGTGGCTTTTCGACAAGGTTCGGCAACTGCACTCTCTGCGTAACGATTCGTGAGTCCCTTCGTCGCACACGGAAAATAGGTTTCCACTGCAGGAAGCTGCGCTACAGGCAAGACGTTTTCCCGGTCGAGCACTCCGGTAATCTTTTAATCTGTGTAAGCCTATGCGTGAACTGCTGTTGCACGGCTCTGAATATCCCGAGGGTAGTCGACCAGCCGCCGCAGGCATTTCGTCGCAACGCGCGCATATTGGGCTGTTCGGCACCGTCGACGTCCGGTGCCAAACCCCGGTGCATGGCGGATATCACCGCCCCGAATCGTTACGGGGTGCAAAGCTTATCTTTTCCTCCTCGTACAGCCGATAGATGAGTTCAAGCATTTCCCGAATGTCGCGCGATTCGTCGAGCGCACGCATGCTCATGATGATTGGCGATACCAGAGTAGGGTCGTCCAGCTCTTTGTAGCTCACATCGTCGCGCTTCAGGCCGTACACGCTACTCGGAACGACAGAAATGCCTTCCCCCGCTGCTACGAGGCCTAGCGCAATCTGCAACTCCCGCACTTCGTAGATCCGGCGCGGCTTGAGACCGCGGTCTTCGAATGCCGACAGCACCTGGTCGGCATAACTGGGGCGCGGCGCCTTAGGGAAAATAATCAGCGTTTCGTTGACCAGGTCGCTGAGAGCAAGGACGGGTTTCGCTAGTGAGAGTGGATGGCCCTCCGGGAATGCAACGATCATCTTCTCCTCGCGAAGAGTCACCCGGCGGATGTTGGCGTCCTCGTGCCGAATACGACCGAACCCGACATCGATCTGACCGTCTTTTAGCGCTCGGATCTGGTCCATTGTCGACATCTCGTGAAGGCTGAGTTCGACGGTAGTGTTTTCGTCGCGAAAGCGCCGGATGATTTTGGGCAGCATTCCATACAACGTGGAGCCCACGAAACCGACAGAGAGGCTGCGCTCGATGTTCCCCACGCGCCGCGTCATGGATTCGAGTTCGGACGTCTGGGCCAGTAACTGGACGGCGTGGGCATAGAAGAACTTACCCGTCTCGGTGAGCTTCAACGGACGCGAATCACGCTGGAATAGCTGCACCTCGAGTAGCTCTTCGAGCTGCTGGATCTGGCGGCTCAAAGGCGGTTGCGCCATGTTCAGCCGCTGTGCCGCGCGCGTGAAATTGCGTTCCTCGGCTACGGCGACGAAATAGCGAAGATGCCGCAGTTCCATGTCAATACCTCACAGATATAGACCGATACCAAATCAGTGTTGGACGGCGCCTTCCCGGGTCAATTATTCTGCATTCACACTCTGTTTCAGCACTCATTATACCTCTCAGGCATATTCTGGAGGGCGCTAAACCGAGGGTTTACCCGATCGGAAAATAGAGATTCAGGAGAAGACATGAGCGTCAAAGTGTTCGATACGAAGGAGGTGCAAGACCTGCTGAAGGCCGCTACCAACGTGGGTAGCCAGGACGGCGGTGCTCGCGCGAAGCAGATAGTCAATCGACTGCTCGGCGACCTGTTCAAGGCCATCGACGACCTCGACATGACGCCCGACGAAATCTGGGCCGGCGTCCACTACTTCAACAAGCTCGGCCAGGACGGCGAAGCCGCGCTGCTGGCTGCCGGTCTCGGTCTGGAGAAATACCTCGACATCCGCATGGACGCGGAGGACAAGGCGGCTGAAATTACCGGCGGCACGCCGCGTACGATCGAAGGTCCGCTGTATGTGGCCGGCGCGCCGGTGCGCGATGGCGTGGCGAAAATCGATATCGATCCGGACGATGACGCCGGCCCGCTGGTTATCCGCGGCACGGTAACCGGCCCGGATGGCGAGCCCGTGGCGGGCGCGTTGGTCGAATGCTGGCACGCGAACTCGAAAGGCTTCTATTCGCACTTTGACCCGACCGGCGCGCAGAGCGACTTCAATCTGCGCGGCGCGGTCGGCACCGGCATTGACGGCAGGTACGAGTTCCGTACGCTCATGCCGGTCGGCTATGGCTGTCCGCCGCATGGCGCGACCCAGCAACTGCTGGACGTGCTCGGCCGCCATGGCAACCGCCCCGCGCATGTGCATTTCTTCGTCACCTCCGACAAGTCCCGCAAGCTGACGACGCAAATCAACATCGAGGGTGATCCGTTGATCTGGGACGACTTCGCTTACGCCACTCGCGAAGATCTGATTCCCCACGTGGTTGAAAAGACCGGCGGCACTGCGCTGGGAATGAAGACCGATGCGTATAAGGAAATCCAGTTCGACATCGAGTTGACTCCGCTGATTCAGGGCAAGGATAACCAGCTCGTGCGTCGTCTGCGGGCGTCTGCCAACGCCTGAGCACTGAACGCGGCCGCTGCGTCGTACCACTGCTGCCGCTCAATCCTTCGCAAGAATCTTTCGACACTGATGCGCGTGCTCCATGAGTTGGAGCACGCGTAGGAGAGCACTCATGTCCGCAACTTTCGACAAAACTTCGCAACTCGATGAACTGCTGCACACAGCGGTTCAGGACGACAAACAAAACGGCGTATTCCGTTGCCGCCGCGACATCTTCACGAACGCTGAATTGTTCGAGCTCGAAATGAAGCACATTTTCGAGAGCAACTGGGTCTATCTCGCGCATGAAAGCCAGATTCCCAATAACAACGACTACTACACCGCCTGGATTGGCCGTCAGCCCGTCGTGGTCACTCGTGACAAAAGCGGCGAACTGCACGGGGTCATCAATGCCTGCGCGCACAAGGGTGCGATGCTGTGCCGTAAAAAGCACGGCAACAAAGGCACTTTCACGTGTCCTTTCCACGGCTGGAGCTTCGCCAACACCGGCAAGCTGCTGAAAGTGAAAGACGTAAAGACCACCGAATATCCGGTGCAATTCAACACCAACGGTTCGCATGATCTGAAAAAAGTCGCACGTTTCCAGAGCTATCGCGGCTTCCTGTTCGGCACGCTCAACGCGGACGCGATTCCGCTCGAGGACTACCTCGGCGAGACCCGGGTCATCATCGACCAGATCGTCGACCAGGCTCCGGACGGGCTGGAAGTGTTGCGCGGCAATTCCTCGTATATCTACGACGGCAACTGGAAGATGCAGATGGAGAACGGCTGCGACGGCTACCACGTCAGCACCGTGCACTGGAATTACGCCGCCACGATGGACCGCCGCAAGGTGGAGGGCACCAAGGCCGTGGATGCGAATAGTTGGAGCAAGTCGGTAGCCGGCGTGTACGGGTTCGAGCACGGCCACATCCTGTTGTGGACCAGGACGATGAACCCGGAAGTGCGCCCCGTCTATCAATACCGCGACGAAATCAAGGCACGCGTGGGCGAGGTGAAGGCCGACTTCATCGTCAACCAGACGCGCAATCTTTGTCTGTATCCGAACGTGTTTTTGATGGACCAGTTCAGCACGCAGATTCGCGTCGTACGTCCGATCAGCGTGGATAAGACCGAAGTCAGCATCTTCTGTTTCGCGCCGAAGGGCGAGAGCGCATCCGACCGGGCTACCCGCATTCGCCAATATGAAGACTTCTTCAACGTCTCGGGCATGGGCACCGCGGATGATCTCGAAGAATTCCGTGCCTGCCAGGCGGGTTATGCCGGCACCACTGCAATGTGGAACGACCTGTCGCGCGGCGCGCCGCTGTGGGTCGAAGGAGCCGACACGAACGCAAAAAATATGGGTCTGAAACCGCGCATTTCAGGCGAGCGAAGCGAAGACGAAGGCCTGTTCGTCTGCCAACACGAGTACTGGGTCCATGTGATGCGCGACGCACTCAGGAAGGAACGAGGGGAGGCTTTGGCATGAGCTTCGATCACCAGAAAATTTGCGCCGCGCTGTTCCGCGAAGCGCGCCTGCTCGACGACCGTCAATGGGACGACTGGCTTGCCTGCTATACCGAGGACGTGACGTACTGGATGCCGGCGTGGGATGACGATGACCAACTCACCGACGACCACGAGAGTCAGATTTCGCTGATGTATTACCCGGACCGTGGCGGCCTGGAAGACCGTGTGTTCCGCATCAAGACCGAGCGCAGCAGTGCCTCGATGCCGGAACCGCGAACCAGTCACAACGTGACCAATGTGGAAGTGCTGGCCGAGCGCGAGAACGAAGTGGACGTGCGCTACAACTTCAACACGCTCAGCCACCGTTATAAAACCACTGACCAGTTTTTCGGCACGATGTTCGTCACTCTGCGCAAGGTCAACAATGAACTGTTGATCTGCTACAAGCGCATCGTATTGAAGGACGACTACATCCGCCAGGTACTCGACGTCTATCACGTTTGAGCGCGAACACCGCGGAAATGAGAAGTACAGGAGGCAAGATGTCCAGCTACAACATTGCACTGAATTTTGAAGACGGCGTGACCCGCTTCGTGACATGCAAGGCGGGCGAGAAGGTGCTCGACGCCGCCTTTCGCGCAAAAATCAATCTGCCGATGGATTGCTCCGACGGCGTGTGCGGCACCTGCAAGTGCCGCGCGGAGAGTGGAAGCTACGACCTGGGCGACGACTACATTGAAGACGCGCTGAGCGAGGATGAGAAGGAAGGTGGTCTCGTGCTCACCTGCCAGATGGTGCCGCAAAGCGATTGCGTCATTGCGGTGCCGGCATCATCCACCGCATGCAAGACTGAGCAGAGCAAGTTCGCCGCGACCGTATCCAAGGTCGAAGCGCACAACGATGCGGCCATCGTGCTCGAACTGGATGTGGATGCCACCGCGCCGGTGTTTCTGCCGGGCCAGTATGTCAATATCGACGTGCCTGGCAGCGGTCAGCACCGTTCGTATTCTTTTTCGTCGGCGCCGGGCGAATCGAAAATCAGTTTTCTGATCAAGAAAATTTCCGGCGGTGTGATGAGCACGTGGCTCGAATCCGCGCAGGCAGGCAACAAGGTGGAACTGACGGGACCGCTAGGCAGCTTCTATCTGCGCGCTGTCGAGAGACCCTTGCTGTTCCTCGCCGGCGGCACGGGCCTGGCACCGTTCCTGTCGATGCTTGAAGTGCTGGCTCGCACGAATTCGCAGCAGAAAGTCCATCTGATTTACGGCGTAACGCGAGACCTCGACCTCGTGCAGGTCGATGCAATCGAAACCTACGTGGCGAAGTTGCCGAACTTCACTTACAGCACGGTCGTGGCCGACACGGAGTCGACCCATCCTCGCAAAGGTTGGGTGACGCAGCATATGCCGGCGGAGGCCGTCAACGATGGCGACGTGGATGTGTACCTGTGCGGACCCCCGCCGATGGTCGACGCAGTGCGCAAGCATTTCGACGACAACGGTGTGAAGCCCAACAGCTTCCACTACGAGAAGTTCACGCCTAACGCCGCTCCGAGGACCGCATGAACACGCAACGATTCGCCGGCAGGGTCATGGTGGTCACCGGCGCCGCGCAGGGCATCGGTCGAGCGGTGGCGCTTCGTGCAGCCGCCGAAGGCGGCAAGGTGCTGTTCGTGGATCGCGCGGAGTTCGTGGCGGAAGTCGCCGCCGAAGCGCGTGGCGCAGAAACAGCCGGGTTTGTCGCCGATCTCGAGGCGTACGAAGGCGCCGCGTCGGCGATGGCCTTCGCCGCGCGCACGTTCGGCGGCGTCGACATTCTGATTAACGGCGTGGGGGGCGCGATTCGCATGCGTCCCTTCGCCGAGTTCGAGCCTGCGCAAATCGATGCGGAAATTCGCCGCTCGCTTATGCCGACGCTGTACGCATGCCATGCAGTCTTGCCGTACCTGCTCAAGCGCGGAGGCGGGACCATCGTGAACGTGTCCTCGAATGCGACTCGCGGGATCCGCCGCGTGCCGTATTCGGCGGCCAAGGGCGGTGTCAATGCGATCACGCAGTCGCTGGCGATGGAATACGCGGAGCACAACATCCGCGTAGTCGCTACTGCGCCGGGCGGGACCGATGCGCCGCCGCGACGTGTGCCGCGCAATGCTGTCGGCGACAGCGAGCAGGAAAAAATCTGGATGGGCGAAGCGGTGAAGCAGGTCACTGAATCGACTTTCCTGAAGCGCTACGGCAGCATCGACGAACAGGCCGCGCCGATCCTGTTCCTCGCCTCGGACGAGGCGGGTTATATCACCGGCACGGTGTTGCCAGTAGCGGGCGGCGACACGGGTTGATTCGTCACGCTTACCGGTCAACGGGCTCGCGCAATCAGCAGGGCCGGCGGCGGCGCGCACCTCGCGTTGTTTGCGGGTGCATCGGCTGGCGTGCCTCGTGAGACGAAGCCTCCTCGAGGCTCTCGTAAATATACATAGCGGCACTGCGCCGCTGCAGCGTGTCCCCCAATTTCACGCGAAGGAAACTGCTGGTCGTGTAACGCGTCACGTCCGAGCAATATCGGCCGACCGCGCCGTTCACCATTTCAGAATAGGCATCGATGACTTCGGGCGCGATCGTCGGCGGCGGCCGAGTCGAGGCACAGCTGTTCCAGTGCCACGACGATTTCGCTCCGTCGTAAGAGTACGCCTCTCGCGCGGTCTCTTTTCGAACCTTGTGGGAGAGTCGGCCGCGGGTTGCGCGAGCACATCGCGTTGCCTTTCCGCGGCGCGCTGCCCAGCACAGAACAGGTGCCTCGCAGTTCATTTTCCGTGCATCCGACAAACCCAATCGCCCTCCAACCATGCGGCCCGCAAATGCGCGCCGGGCAAAAGCTCGGCTATCGGGCGTTTGCTCTGTCCGGCATGCAACGTGCGTATCAAATGCGCAGCGTCATCAGGAAAACCTCGGTCTTCGTCGCTGACTCGGCGGGTGGATGCAAACGTCCCGGCCACGTTCGTTTTCTTCGGGAGAGCCAGTTCAACAGCATCCGCTTTTGCAGCCAGAAATCGCAGGAGGGCTTCATGCTTCGGTCCACGCCAGTCATCGCCAGCAAAACCGTCGGCGATGAGGAGATTCACGCTGAGTTCCTCAGCGATACGGGACGACTGCGAATCATCGGCGGCGCGACAGTGCGAGCAGAATGGTTTCCGCCGCATTCCTGGTTCGCCATTGCGTCGGTTGCGGGATACAGCCGATGGGGTACGCGGCCGGATGAGACGGACTTGCTGCGGCTCATCGAAAACTTCATGCGCTTGCCAGTGCAATTGGCGAAATGAAGAGGCGACGAGCGTAATCGGCTATTACGCCTTCCGGCTGGCCCGAGTAACGTTTTTCTGGCCCGGCAGCGGCGCGAATTGTCGGTATGTGAAGCCGGGCGCGGGCAGCGGCATTCCCACCTGAGGTAGCGCGCCATTCAAACATGTTGCCGGGCGCGCAGACGATGAACCGCCTCGCGCCGGCAAACTTTCAGGCATTCATTGCACTGATTTATCCGGCACAGTGTTGTAGTTGGGAGTCATGCCGGGCATATCCTGATGCGCCGTGTCCGCGCTCTTGCTCATGTCGCCAGGAACCCGGTTCCAGGGACTCGAGACGGGCTCGCTGTGGTACGTCATGCCTGCGGTCGCGGCACCGTGAGCACCGCCGCCGCCAGACCCGCCATTGCCATTCCCGCCAGCCTGCGCAAGCGTCGCGGCGCACGCGCAAAGCGACACGATAGCGACACGCGCGAACAGAAGTTTCGTCGCCGACTTTTCCATGGTGATTCTCCTTTGATGCAGACGCGTGCGTCAGTCGCGCCGAAGTCTCGTATGCCGCTAAAAGCTGACCGGTTGCGCAGCGGCGATTCGCAAGCAGCTACTCCAGCGCAATCAGGGCGGACATTGGCTGCGTCCCGATGCGATGCATGCAGGTGAGTCGTGGCCCGGCACCGAAAATGACAGCGTTACGCCGAATTCGAGCGCCTGAGGTCGATTGCCTGTCCTGTTACTTCGGCATCGGCAGACGGCGCGACAGCGCGACAGCGACGAACACAGACCCGTATTTCAAGATGTATTCCTCCAGAGTTGCCACGCGTAATCGCGCGGATCTGACTGCATATACGAGGAATACTCGCGACTGGATTCGAAAAGGGTGTGCGCCTGTTCACGCCGCGTTGCTGCGCGCCAATTCTCCTGGACGGTTACCGCGCCGCAGCGCGACCGTCATGCTCGCGCGAGGCGAGTCGAATCGTTGGCGGGACAACGCGATGTATTGTCATATTCAGTTGCTATACAGGATGGGCAATCCACGAAGGAGGTTGATTTGGACGTTCGAAAGTCAGCGTTACACGTCGAGAGCATAACGAAGCATCCATTTGAGAGCTGCTTCGTCGACCTGGGTGGGCACTCCGCAGAACGAGCCCTCACCGTGCTTACCGCGGCGGTGCATGCCGCTCAACGTGAAATGAATGCCTTTGATTGGATTACTCACGCACTTCCCGGTGCCACTCTCAAACCGGCCCTGGCATTCGGCACGGTTGGCGAGTTGTACCGCTCATACACGAGACCCGCTGAACTGGGGCGCTTGAAAGGCGTACTGCGCTCCTGATAGCTGATTGGGATCGGCGTCGCGGTAGCTCGCACGTAAACGAGCAGCGCAAGGCTGCGGCGTTCGCGCCTGCTTTACGGCTGGCGGTTCAATACGCACTTGCGACACGCTTCATATAAGCGTCGACTTGCATGTCGATTAACGGCGTCGCCGTCACTGCGACGGCCACGTCATCCGACTCGGGCAGCAACCCAACGAATGCTGCGATGCCGGCGCCGCAGATCACCACGACAGAGATGGTAGCGGCGGCGACAAGTGAAGACGCACGCAGCGGAATGGCATTAACGAAACCCTGCAAGACGCACATGATGGCAACCTCCGTTGAGGCAGCCATATTTGCAACGATCGTGCCGACGGAGAGGTCGTTTCCGCAGAGCCATTCGAGTCGGGGCTGCAAGCCTTGTTGATGCCGATTTAGCCGGGCGAAGGCGTGATCCGATGTTGGGTTTAGGCGAACATTTCAGCTTGTCCGCTGCCGTCGAGGCCAACACTTACGCGAACCGCATGCCCTGGACAGGGCGGCAATCGTCAGTTCAGAGGTGATGTACGTTAGAACTCAGTCGCGTCGTCTAGCCGCCGACGTCGGCAGCGTTGGAAAGTCTTGCGCTAAACTCTTCGAACAATCGACCACGGTGACTAATCGACCACGGTGACTCATGGGGCAAGTTTCATGGACCGTACTGAATTCCTCCAGGCCACTCGACAGCTAGCAGCAGCCGCCGAGATTCTAGCCAGGGCGGGTCCTGAGGATTCGCGATTGGATGCGTCGCAAATGCTCGAATTCTTTCGCCGGTACGACCGTCCCGGTCCAGAGGCGAGTGCCGTCGTAACATCTGACGACGATCTGTTCGTTCGCACAGGCAAAGCGGCGCTGACGATGGCAGGGCGCAATGAGTTCGCCGCGTCGCAAGCTCTCCTCGAACAGGCGAGGTCTCTTTTAACCGTGACATGAAATCAGCGACTGCGAGCCAGATTCGGTAAGCTGCTTCGAGTGCCGCCTCATGCGGCGGCACTGTGAACGGTCTCGTGACCCTGCCGCAGGCATAGGGAATTTCGCTCGCGAGCGACCGCACTTTTAACAAGGCAACGACATTCAAGGAGGGCCGGTGCATTTAAAGCGATTTCTGCCAATGCTGCTGTCAATGGCGGCTTTGGGTCCAACCGGAGCATGGGCAAGCGATATTCAATGTGCAACCACGCGACAACCGGCTGAACGCGTCATATGCGACCACGCCATCCTGAACAACGAATACGACGATATCTCCGCGCAACAACAGGCTCTGTTGAGCAGCGGCAAGCTTTCGCGCGAACAGGTCGCTCAGTGGCGGCAATCGCGCAACGCATGCAGCGACGTTCATTGCATTGATACGGTATTCGCCAGGTGGAAGGCGCTGGCCAGATCTGCCGAAGCGAGTTCTAACGCCGCACAGGCTCCGGCCATGGCTTCATCCACTGAAAGTGCTCCTGTCGGTCCGACTGGGGATACCGTTCCTGCGGTCGCATCTCAGGCGTCCCCGACGTCGGAGGCCTCTCTCGTGCGCCAGGGGAGTGCCGCCGGTGTGGCGCTCCCGAAGCCGGTTGAAACGCCGAGCTCTTCGCTTGCTGCCGCTTCCGCTGCTTCCAGTCCGGATGAAAGGCGCGGCACGACGGGCATGAGCGCCGGTCTGATAGTGGCCTTGCTTGTCGCGCTTGGATTCGCTGTGCTCTTCAGGCGCCGGGCGAAGAGTGGTGGAAAATCGAGGGTTCGCTAAAGAGCTCAAGGCGCAAGCTCGCAGACGGTCTCAACCGTCGGCAAGGAGCGCTTCCACTCAAATTTTGATGGACCGAAACCGGCGTCGCTATGAGCGTCGATTTGTCGCCAGCCCACTCGCAGTACGGTGCCAATAGCGGCCGGGTCTTCGGATTCGGCCGTGCGCGCGCCGCTGACCGGTTGAACATCGCGCAACCCGCGCTGAGTCAGGCGCTCACGCGCAGGGAAAAGGCGCTGGGCGTCAAGCTGTTCAATCGGACGCGGCGTGGCGCGGACCTGCACGCCGCCGGACTGGCGAGCGTCGAAGACGTGCGGATGAGCGAATCGAGAAGAGTGCGACTTCAGCGAGACAGCAGCGACACCGTCGCAACGCCAAGCATGGTCATCAGAAGCGACGCGGCCACGTGAATCACGATCTCGCCCGCCGCCCAGCCGAGCCGGCCGTCTTGCAGGCGCTGCACCACTTCCGCTGAAAAAGTCGAGAAAGTCGACAGACCGCCCATCAAGCCGGTGATGACGAAGAGCCGCCATTCGGGCGCGATCTGCGGCGCCCGCGCGAAGCCTGCGACCGCGAGGCCGATCACATATCCGGCAATGACGTTGGCGGCGAAAGTGCCGAGCGGCAAGTCGCTGAAGACGCCGTTCAGGCGAATGCCCAGAAACCAGCGGAATAACGAACCGAGCGCGCCGCCGATGCCGACAGCGAGTATGGACCAATACATGAGAGGAGGCCTGGCAAAACCGGAGTGTCGACAAACCGGGCAGAGCGAGGAGCACGATGCCGACTCCGCGTTCATCCGGACGAAGCAGGCATCATCAGCCACGAGGGCGGTTAAGGGAGAATGCCATCTCCAGCGCGGAAGTCTAACAGCGGCGCGCGCAAGCGGGGACAGGTCGGAGCGCTCGCAACGGATTGCTGGCGAGTGACCCGATGGAATGCCGCTGATTCGGCGCCGGCGCGATCCGTGCGCCGGAGCTGAAAAGCCACCGGCGCGACGCGTACGCGAGACGAAAGCGCCGACCGGCGCTCCCGGTCGCATTTCACTCCGAGGTCGCGGAAATCTTATGGATCGACAGATCGGCGCCGTTGTATTCGTCTTCCTGATCGAGCCTTAGCCCCACCGTCAACCGGATCGCGCCGTACACGAGCGTGCCGCCGAGCGTCGCGACCACGATTCCGCCGAGCGTGCCCACCAGTTGCGCGCCGAACGAAACGCCGCCCAGGCCGCCGAGCGCGCGCAGGCCGAAAATGCCTGCGGCGATGCCGCCCCACGCGCCGCACAAGCCGTGCAACGGCCACACCCCGAGCACGTCGTCGATGCGCCAGCGGTTCTGCACGCAGGTGAACATATAAACGAACAGCACCCCGGCGATGCCGCCTGTCACCAGCGCGCCGAGCGGATGCATCACGTCGGAGCCCGCGCAGACCGCCACCAGTCCGGCGAGCGGCCCGTTGTACGTGAAGCCGGGGTCGTTGCGGCCCGCGAGCCACGCGGTCAGCGTGCCGCCGACCATCGCCATCAGCGAATTGACGGCGACGAGGCCGCTGATCTTGTCGATGGTCTGCGCGCTCATCACGTTAAAGCCGAACCAGCCGACCGCCAGCACCCAGGCGCCGAGTGCGAGGAACGGAATATTCGAAGGCGGATGCGCGGCGATCCCACCGTCGCGATGATAGCGGCCGTGACGGGCGCCGAGCAGCAGCACGGCCGGCAACGCGACCCAGCCGCCGAACGCATGCACGACGACCGAGCCGGCGAAGTCGTGGAACGGCACACCGAACAGGTGGGCAAGCCAGTCCTGGACGCCGAAGCGGTTGTTCCACGCTATTCCTTCGAAGAACGGATAGATGAAGCCGACCAGCACGAATGTCGCGAAGAGTTGCGGGTTGAACTTCGAACGTTCGGCGATGCCGCCGGACACGATCGCGGGAATCGCGGCGGCGAATGTCAGCAGGAAGAAGAAGCGCACCAGTGCATAGCCGTTGTGCGCCGCCAGCGACTCGGCGCTGCCGAAGAACTGCACGCCGTACGCGATGGTGTAGCCGATAAAGAAATACGCGATCGTCGAGACCGAAAAGTCCACCAGAATCTTGACCAACGCGTTGACCTGATTCTTTTTGCGCACTGTCCCAAGTTCGAGAAACGCGAACCCTGCGTGCATGGCGAGCACCATCGCGGCACCGAGCAAAAGAAAGAGGGTGTCGGTGCCGGTTTTCAGACTTTCCATCGATATGTCCCGCGTATGCCAAAAAAGCGGGCGTTGAATGCAAGAAACGGGCCAAATTTGTGCGCGAGCCGCGTCGAGGAGGTGCAACTCCGCACCGGTGAAGGGATTGCACGTGCATTCCGAGCAACACGCACACCGTCGTGGTCGCACCTCGACTCACACAAAACGCACAATTTATGTGCATATGCTCCCCGCCGCGAAAGATGCGAACCAAATCGGGGCTGATTATTCGATTTTGTTTACGTTTAGTTCAAAACGCTGACGTTTTTCGTACGACTGTGGTGCACGCTGGCGGCGCAGGCCTGGCCGATGGCGGGCGCGCTTTGTTTTCCTGCACAACGCCGACATAATGTCCCGTCCCCGAGCATGATCTGTCGGGCCACCGACCCCCAATGCGCACGCATGAGACTGACCACTAAAGGCCTGTTGCTGATCGCGATTCCGGCCCTCTTCGAGTTGTCGCTATTGTCCGGACTGGTCAAGGCGCAAGCGGATGCGACACAGGCGGAGCGCTGGGCTATCCATAGCCAGGACGTGCTGCGTCAGACCACCGCGATTCTCGAACCGGTGCTGGGCGAGTCGGTTGCGCTGCGCGGCGCGGTGCTTGCCAACGACGGCCGCTTTTCCACGCCGGTGTCGGTGTGGATGGACGTCGACCGGCGTATCGATCAATTGGCCGAACTGGTCGCCGACAATCCGGCGCAAGTCGAGCGCGTGGTTCAGGCGCGCCAGTCGGTGCAGGCTTACCGGCAATGGTCCGACCGCATCCAGGACCTGCTGCGTTCGGGCCGGCGGCGCGACGTGCTCGCGCGCTTCCGCGACCTTGCGCCGTCCGATGTGCTCGACCGCTTTCGTCAGCAAATCGCGGCGTTCCAGACGGAAGAGCGGCGTCTCGACACATTGCGTTCGAATGCGGCCGACGCCGCCCGCGAGCGGCAGCAGACCCTAGTGGTCGCGGCCGTGTTGGGCTCCCTGCTGTTCGTCGCGCTGGCTGTCTGGTTGTTCACGCGCGGCGTGCGTGGCCGGCTTGCGCTCCTCGCCGACAACGCCGGGCGCCTCGCGGGCAATGAACCGCTGGCGCCCATCGGCCCCGGCCGCGACGAGATCGCGCGCCTCGATCTGACCTTGCACGAGACCAGCCGGCGCCTGCTCGAAGCCGAGCGCATAGAGGCGCGCTTCCGGGCCGATCTTGCGCGACGCACTGGCGAACTGGCGCGGATCAACGAGACCTTGCGTCAGCAGACCCAGGAAAACGAAATGTTCATCTACAGCGTGTCGCACGATCTGCGTGCGCCGCTGGTGAATCTGCAAGGCTTCTCGAAGGAGCTGATTCGTTCGTGCGACGAACTTCGCGCCGCCGTGCGCGAGTCGTCGCTCGCGGCCGAGACGCGGCAGCGCATCGAGCGGGTGGTCGACGAGGACATCGGCGAAGCGTTGCATTATCTGCAGACGGCGGTGCTGCGCGCTTCGCACATCATCGACGCGTTGTTGCGGCTGTCGCGCGTCGGCCGGGTCGAGTACCGGCAGCAGAAGGTCGAGGTGCGCGATATCGTGCCGCGCGTCATCGACGCGATGCAAGCCTCGATCCGCGCGCGCCGCGCTCCGGTCAGCGTGGGCGAATTGCCCGCCGTGTGGGGCGATCCCACTGCGCTGGAACAGGTATTCGCGAACCTGATCGGCAACGCGGTGAATTATCTCGACCCTTCGCGGGAAGGCCGGATCGAGATCGGTACGACACCCGCGCCGCCCGGTGTGCACTCGCTGCGGATCTTTTACGTGCGGGACAACGGCCTGGGGATTCCGGCGGTCGCCTTGCCGCGGCTATTCAACGCGTTTCAGCGCTTGCATGGCAACGTGGCGGCGGGCGAGGGCATCGGCCTCGCGCTCGTGCGCCGCGTGGTGGAGCGGCACGGCGGACGTGTGTGGGCGGAGTCGAAAGAAGGCGTGGGCACGACGTTCTATCTGTCGCTGCCTGAGGCCGAGGCGCGGATCGCGCAGCAGGCGGTCGGCACGTCGGCGCCACCGGTGGTGACGAGTGCTCTAGCTATTCGCGAGGCCCGCCCGGGCGTGGAAGATCGCGATCGAAGGAGTGGAAGTGATGGCGGCGCCGCACATGCGGCGGACGCGCGGCCCGGCATCAGTACGCCGTAGCCGTTACGCGGTAAAGAGACGGCGTGGCTTGAGCATTTTTCTACCGCGAATCGACCAGTAGCAGCCGCACGCTATCAGGATCGTAACGCCTGTCAGGGCTTCCAGCGGCGCCGGATGCAGACCCGGCAACCCGTCCAGGGCGAAGAGGCCGCGCGCGGCGAGCAACAGCGCAGCCCATACCGAACACGCGGCCTGAACCAGCATGCGCGTGCCCGCCAGACGGCGCGCGCGGTTTTCGCGCGACCAGTTGGCCGGCGTGCGTCCGCAGAAAAAGGCAATTGCGATCAATACGACGGCGAGAATGACGATCCAGTCGGTCAGTTCCATTGAAAAAGCTCTCCCAAGTCAGCCGGCGACTATAGAAAAGCCTTGCGCTACGAACTATCGGACGAGTCTCAATTGCGGGAAGTTTTGGCGTGCGCGCGTTGTCGCAAGGACAATGCGCGCGCCGATGGATCAGGCAGACAGATCAGAGTTCGATGCGCGTGCCGAGCAGCACGAGGAATTGGCGCAGCCATTCGGGATGCGCGGGCCACGCCGGTGCGGTGACGAAATTGGCGTCGGTGATCGCGGCGTCGACGGGAATGTCGGCGTATTCACCGCCCGCCAGCTTTACTTCGGGTGCGCAGGCCGGGTAGGCCGAAATGCGTTTGCCGCGGATCACGTCGGCGGCGGCCAGCAGTTGCGCGGCGTGGCAAACGGCCGCGATCGGCTTGCCGGCTTCGGCGAATTGCCGCACGAGTTCGATCACCTTGTGGTTGAGCCGCAGATACTCCGGCGCGCGGCCGCCGGCGATCGCGAGCGCGTCGTATTGGCTCGGGTCGGCGTCGTCGAAGGTGGCGTTGAGTGTGAATTGATGGCCGGGCTTTTCAGTGTAGGTCTGATCGCCTTCGAAATCGTGAATCGCGGTCTTGATCCGGTCGCCCGCCTTCTTGTTCGGGCAGACCGCGTCGACCACATGGCCGACTGCCTGCAGCGCCTGGAACGGCACCATCGTTTCGTAATCCTCGGCGAAGTCGCCGGTCAGAAACAGAATCTTCTTTGCCGCCATCGTATGCCTCCAATTGATCAACGGAACACAGCGAATGAGCTGCGACGCTCACTCGTTGACACGCATAAGCTCAGGGAGTCTACTCCACTACGTTTGACAGAACCGCGACGGATCATGCGGTGGACGCGACCGGACGCGTGCGTCCGGGCCGTGGAACTCAGCGCCGGCGTAAGGCTCGGCGCGCGGCGCTGCTTCGAGCGAACCGCCTTCCAGGCGCTCGTTAAGGCGCGTGCAGCGCAACGGCGTATCATTGGCGCGTTTTCGCATGCGGAAGCCGCTCGACGCGGCTCACACACAATCATGATTTTATCCATCCGTTCATCCTTGCTGCGCCGTGCCGCGTTCGTTGCCGTCGTGTTCGGCGGCCTCGCCGCCTGTCAGAAGAACGACGCGTCCGCCGGCCAGGTTGCCGGCAAGCTCAACGACGCGGCCCAGGTCGCCGGCCAGAAGCTCGATCAGGCCGCCAGCTACGTCGGCCAGCAGGTCGACGCGACGAAGTCCGCCGCGCAGCAGAACCTCGACTCGGCCTCGGCGCCCACGATCAAGATCGACCCCAACGCGTTGGCTTCGACGGCGCAAGCGAACCTGCAAAGCGCGGCGAGCGCCACCAATGCGCAACTCGGCAAGGCTGCGTCGCTGACCGGGCAGGGGCTCGAATCGGCGGGGCGCAAGCTCCAGGAATGGTCGGCGCAAAGCTCGGCGTCGTCGACGAATGCGGCGGCTTCGTCGTCATCGGGCGAATCCGGCGATGCGCAAAAGCAGATGGACAAGTGACATGCCGGCTGGCTCGCCATATCGTTTGACAGTCGGATTAAATGTAATTACTATGGTTACACATTGTCGTCGCCGGGCGGGTTTGTTGTGAACACGAGTAGCCGGTTTGCATTCGCGGTGCATGTGCTCGCGCTGCTGTCGTTGCAGGAGGGCGCGCCGTTGTCGTCGGACATGATCGCGGGGAGCGTGAATACGAATCCCGCGCTGATCCGGCGGCTTCTGAGCATGCTGGCGGAAGCGGGCCTCACCACCTCGCAGCTCGGCGCGGGCGGCGGCGCGCTGCTGGCCCGGGCGCCGGAGCAGATCACGCTGCTCGAGGTGTATCGTGCGGTAGACGACGCGCAATTGTTCGCGTTGCATCGCGAGGAGCCGAATCCGGCGTGCATGGTCGGGCGCAATATCCAAGGCGTACTGCGCGGCATCATCGACGAAGCGCAGCAAGCCATGGAAGCCTCGCTCGGCGCGCGCACGCTGGCCGACGCCACAGCCGACGTGGTGCGTGCCGAAAAGCAGCGCGAACGCAAGAAGCGCTCGCACGGGTGACGTAGCAAAAAAGCAGTACGGAAGGGCGCGTGGCGGTCAATCGCAACATGCGCCTCTCAACGAACGGGGGCTCAAGCCCCTCTTTTTTCCGCGTTATATGTAATTGATACAGTTACATATATGCTAACGACAGGAGCAGTGAAAATGAGCAAACAGTTGAAGATCGCATTGTTCGGCGCCACCGGCATGATTGGTTCGCGGATCGCCACCGAAGCGGCCCGCCGCGGGCATCAGGTGACGGCCCTGGCGCGCAATCCGGCGCGCGTGCCGACCGACGTGGCGAATCTGAAAGCGGCGCAAGCGGATCTGCTCGATGCCGCGAGCGTCGGCGCGGCGGTGCGCGGCCACGACGTGGTGGCGAGCGCCTATGCGCCGCCGCAAGACGATCTCGCGGCGCTCGGCAAAGCGACTCGCGCGCTTATCGAAGGCGTGCGCGCGGCGGGCCTGAAGCGCCTCGTCGTGGTGGGCGGCGCGGGTTCGCTCGAAGTGGCGCCGGGCAAGCAACTGGTCGATTCGGAAGGCTTTCCTGACGCCTACAAGGCCATCGCGCTCGAGCATCGGAAAGTACTCGACGACTACCGCAGCGCGACCGACCTCGACTGGACCTTCTTCGCGCCGGCCGCGATCATCGCGCCGGGCGAGCGCACGGGCAAATTCCGCACGGGCGCGAACACGTTGCTGGCCGATGCCGAGGGCAATAGCCGCGTTTCCGCGGAAGACTACGCCGTTGCTTTCGTCGATGAACTGGAGCAGGGCCGTTTCATCCGTCAGGTCGCAACGGTCGCTTATTGAGCCGGAAACGAGGCTGAACGGGCCGCGCGCGGGCACCGCCGACGCCAACGCCAACGCGACGTCAGGACTCGCGCGCGGTCCTCACAACGCTTGAGCCCGCGCAAGCGTCCTAACATTCGGTTACGCAAGTTCGGTCGCTCCCGATAAAAGTGCGGATACACTGGCGTCTCCCGTTTTCTTACGGATTGCCATGCAGTCATGCCCGTCGCGGCGTGAGTCCGAGGCTGCGCCGTCCAACGGCGGGCAGCCGGCGACCCACGCCGCCTTTCATTTTTCTTCTGACCGTAGCGCATGCGAGGCCCGCCGTGGCGCGCGCCCGCCACTCGCCGCACGGTTCGGCGCATGGGCGGCCGCAGTTTTTGTCGCGCTGATCCTGAGTGCCGTCGGCTGGTTGCCCGCGAACGCGTTTGCCGCGGGCGCCCCCACCGGGACGCCCGTCATCCCGGCCTTGCAGAGCCTGATCAACAGCGCGACGGTCTCGGCGACCCCCGCGTCCTCCGCTTCAGGCGCTTCGGCCGCGGAGGAGGCGTCCGCGCCGTCGCCGGCCAGCCAGGCGGAATTGGCGCGCTCGCTCGACAGCGTGATCTCCACGCTCGATAACGACCGCCAGCGCACCGCGCTCGTCACCCAGCTCAAAAAATTGCGCGACGTCTCGCAAAACGTCGCGCCGCCCGCGCCTGCGCAGCCGAGCGCCGGCCTGCTCGGCGCGATCGCGTCGGGCATCGCGTCGTTCGAATCGGACGTGCATCAAGGCCGTACGCCGGTCCGCTATTGGGGCGGCCGCTTCAACGCGGCGGGCAATGAGCTCTACACGATCGTCTCCGGGCAGGGGCACGAGAGCTTCGGCCGGATTCTGTTTTCGATGGCGGCGATGCTGGCGGGCTGGGGCGCCTGCGCCGGCGCGCTCATCTATGTGCAGCATCGCCTGTACCGGCGCTTCGGCATTGTCATGGGATTGCAGCCGAATCCCACCACGCGCGAACTGCTGATCTTCGCGCTGCGTCGCGTCGGCCCCTGGATCATCGCCTTCGTGGCCGCGCTGCTGTTCGTGCGCGCCATGCCCGACGCGCTCGGCCGTACGCTCGGCATGGTGGTCGCGTATGCGATCGTCGCGGGCGCGGTGTTTTCGGCGATCTGTCTGATCATGTTTTCGCTGTTCGGCTCGGGGCACCGGCGGATCGCCGTGCGCCTGCTGATCGATCATGCGCGACGCGTGCTGTTCGTGGTCGGCGTGTGCGGCGCGCTCGGCGACGCCGCCGTCAATTACGACGTCGCGCATCAACTCGGCTCGAACCTCGCCGCCTTGATTTCGACGGCGGCCAACATGACGGCCGCTGTGCTGACGGGCTATTTCGCGCTCGCGTTTCGCCGGCCGGTCGCGCATCTGATCCGCAACCGGCCTTACGAGCAGCGCACCAATCACAAGGCCGCGACCGACGCCTTCGAGGTGCTCGCCGCGCTGTGGCACGTGCCCGTGCTGGTGCTGGCCACCGCTTCGGTGGTGGCGACGCTCGGCGGGTCGGGCTCCAGCGAAAACGTGCTGCAGATTTCGGTGGTAACCGCGGCCCTGCTGGTGCTGGCGTTTTTCCTGTCGGCCATCGTGCTGCGTCTGACGCGCCCGCGCAGTGCGCGCGCGCGTCGCCGCTCGCCCTATCTGACACGCTTGCTGCGCTTTTTCGGCACGCTGCTGACTCTCTTCATCTGGCTGTTCTTCTTCGAGCTGGCCGCGCGTTTGTGGGGTGTGTCGCTCGCCGCGGTGGTCGAGGAAAACGTTGCCGCACGCGGTATTGCGCATGCGGTGACGGCGATCGTCGCCACTGTGTTCATTGCCTGGCTGTTGTGGATTCTGGTCGACACGGCGATCACCGAGGCGCTCAATCCCGCCGGGCCGCGCAATAAGGCCCGTGCGCCGAGCATGCGCGCCCGCACGATGCTGCCGCTGGTGCGCAACGTCCTGCTGGTCTCGATCATGACGATCGCCGGCATCGTGACGGCGGCGAATCTCGGCATCAATGTCACGCCGCTGCTGGCGGGCGCCGGCGTGATCGGCCTCGCGATCGGTTTCGGTGCGCAATCGCTCGTGACTGACCTGATCACGGGGCTGTTCATCATCATCGAGGATACGATTTCGGTGGGCGACTGGATCGACGTGGACGGCGGCCACGCGGGCACGGTCGAGCATCTGTCGATCCGTACCGTGCGGCTGCGCGACGGTCAGGGCGCCATTCACGCGATCCCGTTCTCGCAGATCAAGATCGTCAAGAACCTCTCGCGCGACTTCGCGTACGCCGTGTTCGAAGTGCGCATGTCGTTCACCACCGACGTCGATCAGATCACGCAACTGATTCGCGAAGTCGGCGCGGATCTGATGGCCGACTTCCGTTACCGGCGCGAGATGCTTGGGCCGATCGAGGTGTGGGGGCTGGACCGGTTCGATCCGAACTGGATGGTCGTGAAAGGGCAGATCAAGACGCGACCGTTGCAGCAGTGGAGCGTGGCGCGCGCCTTCAATCTGCGTCTGAAGCGCAAGATGGACGAAGCGGGTATCGAGATTCCGGTGCCGCAGATGCGTGTGTACACGTCGTCGAAAGATAGCGAAGGGCAGCCTTTGCAGGACGACGAAGTGTCGGGAATCGCTGCGCATCCGCATGAGCATGCGCAGGCTGGCGCGGCATCGGCGGCGCGGGCGGTGCATGCGCCGCTTGCCGTCGCACGCGATGTGTCGCACGAACCGCGGCCGGCGCCGCCGCCGACCGGGCAAACCGCGCCGATTCCGCCACAGATTCCGACGGCAGGCGAGGCGGGTGGGAAGAGTTGATAGCTGCCGGGAGTGGGAAGTTGGTCTTTCGTGCCCGCGTCGTGTCCATGCGAGCGCGCGAGGTCACACGCTACTTTTGCATGTCCGGCTTGCGACGAAGCCGCGCGGTTCACGCTGGACGTGAGTTTCAGCGGGCACGGCGCGCGTGCCCGTTTTGCGTGTCACAAGGGTCGGGGGCGCAGATGTGCCGGGCACCCGTGCCGCATGTCGTTTCAGGCCAGCGCCGGCACATCCGCCGTACGCACGATGTCATTGACGTGTGTCGCGATCTGCGCGCCCGCGACGCCGTAAATATGCAGCGAAACGGCCGGCGCTTCGCTGCGATTACCCAGCTCATGAATCCCGCCACGCCCACCGCGCACGAACGACACCGCGCCCGCTTTGCGCGCTTGTGTGCGCGTGGCGCTCGCGCAATGCTGCGCGCCGTTCCATTCGAATACTGTTTCGCTCAGCGTGCCGTCCACCACGGCGTAGCCGCACCACGTGTGGTGCGCATGCACGGGGCTCGCCTGTTGCGGCAGCCACACCAGCGCGGCGATCGCGTAGCGGCCGTGCGGATCGGCAGCCAGCAGATGACGCCGGTATTTCTCGACCGCGCCTTCGCGTTGTGCCGCCGTGAGCAATTCCGGGTTTGCCGCCGCCTCGGCGAGCGCCACGCGCATGCTGCGCGCGAAAAAGGTCGAATCTGAAGGTTCGGGGAAATGGGCGCAGGCGTCGAATATCGCGTCCAGGGTGTCGCAGAGGCGCGCGAGCGGCGCGTTGCGCACGGCGCGCAACAACATGTCCACCTGCTCGCACGAGGCCGCCTGAGCCGCGTTGACGGGTAGCAAGCGTTGGGCTTGGAGGCATTCGAGGGATGCGGAGCGGAGGTCTTGACTCATGATGATCAGGCAGCGGCTGGGCTGCTCATCGGTTGTTTTCGGATAGGGATATTTATACCGGTTTGCCTGGAGAAAGAGTTTCCATATAATTCCCTCTGGAATCTGAAAAGTAGAATAATTTCCTATGGGGATGTCATGACGGGAATGGATATCATCGACCGGAAGCTGCTGGAGTTGCTGCAAGCGGACGCGACCATGCCGATCGCCGAACTGGCGCAACGCGTGAATCTGTCGCAAACGCCGTGCTGGAAGCGGCTGCAGCGTCTGAAAGAGGCGGGCGTGATCCGCGCGCAGGTCGCGCTGTGCGACGCGCGCAAACTCGGCGTGGGCACGACGGTGTTCGTCGCGGTGCGCACCAATCAGCACACGGAGGAGTGGGCGCGAACCTTCACGCATGCGGTGCAGGAGATTCCGGAAGTGGTGGAGGTGTACCGGATGAGCGGCGAAACCGATTACCTGCTGCGCGTGGTGGTGTCTGACATCGACGACTATGACCGTGTGTACAAGCAACTGATCGCCGCAGTGCCGCTGTACGACGTGAGTTCGAGTTTTGCGATGGAGCAGATCAAATATTCGACGGCGTTGCCGGTGAGACCGGCCATGGTGAGGTAGGTGGGGCAGCGGGTGCGCCGTTTGCTGCTTTTCAAACAGCGAATCATACGAGCACGCGGCGACAGCCGAGGCTTTCCCGCAAGCTCACATGCCCATGCCATTGAGCCCGGCCGCTGCAAGCTGTGTGCAAGCTCAGTGGGCGTAGAATGCCGCCTTCCCAGACACCATCCGCGACTGCTTCGCGAACCGAGCCCGCCTCATGAACAAACCTCCGCGCAAGAAGAACCCGACCTTTGGCATTGCTGCGTTCATCGTGGTCGCGGTGTTGCTGGTGATCGCCACGCTCTTCTATAACGCCATCAAGGAAAAGCACGACTTCGACCGCCAGAATGCAGAGGCGCCGTCGATTTCGTCGGGTGCGGCCGCAGCGGCGACTGCCGCCAAGCCGGCAAGCGGCGTTGCTCAATAGGGCGACGCGCACGTCGACGCCATTTTTCACTCGTCCGGCAGGCGAATCACGCTCGCATCCTTGCGAATCTGCGCCGCCGCTGACAGCATCTGCTTGCACTGATGCGCAAGCAATTTCATGTCATGCACGGCATCCGCCGAATAGTCCGGCGATTTCTCCGTTTCGACCACCATCGCATCGAGTTCGCGGCCCAGCAGTTTGATCTGCTCGTTTTGATCGGCGGCCGGCGCGGTGCCGGTTTCAGCCTCGGTGAGATTGTCGCGCACGACGCTCAGCGCGCGCTGCAGCGGTTGCAGCGAGACGCCGTCGACCTGCTGTTGCGCCGAAGTGCGCAGCAGTGGCGCGGCCGCGGTGATCTGCGAGGCGAGCACGTGGCTGCGCACCAGCAGGCCGTTCAACTCCGGCACGAACTTCTGCGCGGACTTCGGTTCGAGCATCATGCGCTGAAATGCCTGGCCCAGATTGGCGAACGCTACGTGAACGTTCTTGCGGGCGAGCCGGTAGCGGTAGTCGCGATCGAGCGCAGTCGCCGCCGCGGCAGCGGCAGCGGAGGCGCCGGAGACGGGCTTCGCGGTCGGGTTGCTGACCGTGGTCGTGCCCGCACTGGCGCCGGCGTCGGCGATTGGTTTCGCCGTTGCGCCAAGGGACGCTGTCGCCGCCGCATTAGCGACACCGTTTGCGCCAGCCTTCGCGCTACCGCCCGCACCAGCGCTGGCGTGACCGTTTGCAACGCTGCCGCCGCCGCGCGCCGCACCACCGGCCGCCGCCAACACCGGCTTGCCGAAGTCGATCGCCGGATCGGCCATCGCCGCCGTCGGCGCACGCGCCCCGGCTTCGGTCACGGTAGCGACCACCGCGGCGGCCGGCTTGCCGCTCCACCACCAGCTCGCTTCCAGATACTGCCGCGTCGCGTTGATCATGTTGTTGACCAGCTTGCCCATCAAGCGATATTCCCAGTACGGGAACAGATGGCTCGCCGCGATCGCGATCGCGCAGCCCACCACGGTGTCGATCGCGCGCTCGCCGATGATGCGCATGCTGCCCGGCGCGAGCAGATGGAACATGAGCAGCACATACGACGAGGTGAACACCACGCTCGCCGTGTAATTGAACAGCAGCAGGCTGTAGCTCATCACCATCGACGCGAACATCACGGCCAGCAGGATGTGGGGCTCCTTGACGAAGATCATCAGCGCGATACTCGCCGCGCAGCCGATCAGCGTGCCGACAATCCGCTGTCCGTTGCGCTGTTTGGTCAGCGAATAGCCGGGCTTCAGGATGATGACGGTGGTCATCACGATCCAGTAGGCATTGGTGAGCGGCAGCAGCCGCCCGAGCCAGAAGCCCACGGCGACGGCAATCGTCACGCGCAACGCGTGGCGGAAGCTCGGCGAGGCCATGGTCAGATTCGAGAAGATCTGCCCGAACGGCACGCGCCGGCTCGATACGAAACGCGTGAGCGCCTGATCGAGCCGCAGTTCGGTCTCGCTCGTGCTGGGCTCGCTGGAGAGACTTTTGCGCATCTTGTCGATCAGACGCGTGGCGCTCCAGACGCGCCGGAAAGTCGACGAGATCGCCGAATACGCCTCGTGGTTTTTTGCCGGCAGATCCTGCTTGCGCATCAGCTCGATTTCGAACTCGATGGCGCGCAATTCCGCCTTCACGTTCACGCGCCCACGCGGCGCCTGGTTCTGCAGTACCGCAAGGCCAATCTCTTCCAGATCGGCAGCCGCCTTGCGAATCAGGTCGCGGTAGAACACCAGCAGATCCGAGCCGCCGAACGTGGTGCGCACCAGCGGGTAATCGGTATGGGCGCCAACGAACAGCTCGTGAAGATCGACCGTGTTGATGAAAAGATTGAACAGCATGGCGCGGCGTGGTTCGAGCTTGCCGCTCTTGAATCTGGGCAGATTGCGCAGCACGATGTCGCGCGCGGCGTCCTGGCGCTCCACCGCGGTGATCTGCTTGTCGACGAGGTTGCGATAGCACTCGTCGAGATCGTTATCGAGGTCGTAGAACTCGGCGCGCGCCAGCAGATAGTCGGCGCACGCGAACACGCTTTCGGCCAGCGCCTGCTGTTCGATGCGATGCATCATCCAGCGGCTCACGAAGGTCGACCAGTAGGTGTACCAGAGGCCGCCCACCAGAATCCACGAAGCGTTGACGAGCGCCTGTATGGGCGTGAAGTGCTCTTCCAGCGTCATGATCATCATGAACAGCGTGGCGAAGCTGATCTGAGGCCAGCGGTTGCCGTATACGACGATCAAGGACAGCAGGAAGGTGAGCGGCACGACCGTGCACCACAGCGCCACCGCGTTCACCGTGGCGAGCCCGGTGGCAAGCGCGGACAGGAAGCCGATCACCGTGCACGCCAGCATCTCGTTGTGCTTGTACTTGAGCGGCCCCGGCATATCCACCACGCACGCGCCGAGCGCGCCGGTCGCGATCGTGAAGCCGAGCTCGCGATCGTGAAACACGATCAGACACAGAACCGCCGGTAACGACACGCCGACTGCGATGCGCAGGCCGCCATAAAAGTACTGGCTGTAGAGGAATTTTTTTATTTCAACCGAATAACGCATCGACTGCCTGGATTCCATTCACTGAGAAAACCGCGGTTGATGGGGCAGACCCAAGCAAACCCGGGCAGCCCGAACTGCCGTCGAGTCTAACTGATTTTATGGCTGATCTGACCTCGTCCGTTCGGCCAGGTTCTGCCCTGGGGATGCGTTTGTTATGCTGTCGCTTCAATGTCTGTCGCGGCTTGGGGCGTTCCGCCCATGCCGCCCGCAAGCCTCAGGATCCATGCTCCAGCTCTTCTACTCGAATCGCTACGAAACCCTTGTCGGCGCGCTGCTCGACGACCTGGCACAAACGCCGTCCGATCCGTGGACCGCGCAGCCCGTGATCGTCCCGAGCGCGGCGGTGCGGCGCCGGCTCGAACTGGATATCGCCGCGCGCCAGGGCATCTGCGCGAATGTCAACTTTGGTTATCTCGCGCAATGGCTATGGGCGCAGATCGGCGGCGTGATCGAGGTGCCGAAGCATTCGCCGTTCGCGCCGGACCGGCTCGTGTGGCGTTGCTACCGGCTGTTGGGCGAGGCTGACGAAGCGCTACCGTGGAATGCGTCGCCGCGTCTACGCACGTATCTCGATGCAGCGGACGCGTCGATGCGCTATGAACTCGCGCGCCGCGTGGCGACCGTGCTCGACCACTATCTGACCTATCGCCCGGAATGGCTGCTGCAATGGCAGAAGGGCGGCTCGATCTTCGCGAGCGGCGCGGCTGACGACACCGGTCCGCGCCTTGTCGGCGCGAGTGAAGCGGCGCGCGAGGACGAGCGTTGGCAAGCGGCATTGTGGCGCGCTGTGCTGACGGAGCTTTCAGGCGACGCGCAATCTGCCGCGGCTGCATTGCCGCCCGCTTATCGTTTTCTCGACGAAATCGGCACGCTCGACCTCGAGGCGATTTCGAATGCGCAGTGGCCCGAGGCGGTCAGCGTATTCGCGCTGCCGACCATGCCGCCGTTGCATGTGGCGTTGCTGCGCGCGCTCTCGCGTTGGATCGACGTGCGGCTGTACGTGATGAATCCGTGCCGCGAGTTCTGGTTCGACGTCGTCAGCGCGGGGCGCGTCGAAGCGCTCGACGCCGCCGGCCAGCTCGACTATCAGGAAGTCGGCCATCCACTGCTTGCCGAGTGGGGCCGCCAGACCCAGGCGCAGTTGCACATGCTGCACGAGTTGACTGAGAGCGCTGCTTCAGGCGAGGCCGGCGATTTCACCGAGAACCCGGAGCCGAGTTGGCTCGCCGCCGTGCAGAACGGCATTCTCAATCTGCAGGACGAGACTGAGGCTGACGAACTGCCGATCGAGAGCGGCATCGAAGTTCACGTCTGCCACAGCCTGTCGCGCCAACTCGAAGTGCTGCACGATCGTCTGCTCGGCTGGTTCGACGAGTTCGACGACCTCCAGCCGTCCGACGTGCTGGTCGCCGTGTCCGACCTCGCGGCGGCCGGTCCTCTGATCGACGCCGTGTTCGGCACGACGCCGCCCGGCGACACGCGCCGCATTCCGTATCGGATTACCGGCTTGCCACCCTCGCAGGCCAATCCGGTTGCACGTTTGCTGCTCGATTGGCTGGCCTTGCCCGAGCGCAGCGTGGGTGCGCCGGATCTGATCGAATGGCTGCGCGTCGACGCGATTGCCGTGCGTTACGGCATTGACGCCAGCTCGCTCGAAGCCGCGCAGGAATGGCTGGCGGCGGCAGGGGCGCGTCGCGGGCTCGCGCCGGTCGAGCCGTCCGGCGAGCACGTGCCGATCGCCCGCCATACGTTCGCGGATGCGCTCACGCGTCTCTATCTCGGCTACGCGATGCCGGACGGCGGCGAACCGGTCGATGCCTGGCTGCCGGTCGAAGGCGCCGACGGTTCGGAAGCGGAATTGCTCGGCCGCCTGTCGCGTTTCGTGGACGACATCGAGAGCTTCGCGGCGAATTGCGCGATCGAGCGCACGCCCTCCGAATGGACGCAACTGCTGCTCGAAACGCTGGCGCAGTGTTTCGACGGCGGCGTCGAGTTCGCCGATTCGCTCGCCGCCGTGCGCGACGCGATCGACAAGATGGGCGACGCGATGCAGGCCGGCGCGCAGGAAGTCGGGATACCTGCCGCGGTGGTGCGCGGCGCACTCACCGAGGCACTCGACGACCCCGCGCGCGGCGGCGTGCCTTGGGGCAGCGTGACGTTTTCGTCGTTGACGAGTTTGCGCGGCTTGCCGTATCGCGTCGTCTGCCTGCTCGGCATGGACGACGGCGTGTTGCCGAGTCTTGCGCGCGCCGACGAGTTCGATCTGATGGCCGCGTTCGGCAAAGCCGGCGACCGTCAACGGCGTGACGATGAGCGCAATCTGTTCCTCGACCTTCTGCTCGCGGCGCGCGATCGTCTCTTCATCGCTTATACGGGGCGGAGCATTCGCGACAACGCGCCGTTGCCGCCGGCCGCGCTGGTCGACGAATTGCTCGACCATCTCGCGCAGGCGTCGGCGGGCGAGGGCGCGAGTCCTGCGGAAGTCGAGCGCGCGCGACATGCGTTCATCGTCGATCATCCGTTGCAGGCGTTCGCGTCGGACTATTTCTCGTCGCAATCCGGGCTGTTCAGCTATGACGCGGACCGCGCCGAACTGGCCACGTTGCTGGCCGCGCCTACACATCCGGCCGCGGCGCCGTTCTTCGATCGACCGTTGCCTCCCGAAGAACCCGCGCCGATTGCCTTCGATGAATTCGTGCGTTTCTGGCGGCATCCTGCGCGCGCGCTGTTGCGCGACCGCTTGGGTATCGTGCTGTCGGAGGCACAAGGCGAATTGCTCGATACCGAGCCGTTCGACCTGGATTACGCGGGGCGCGATGCATTGGCGGACCGTCTGTTGCCCGTGCTGCTCGACCTCGATACGGACGACGACGTCGTGTTCGAACGCGTGCGCCGCGTGGCGGCAGCGAGCCCGGAATTGCCGGGCGGTGCGACCGGCGCGGTGTGGAGAGCGCGCGAACTCGGCGCGTTGCGTCAACTCGCCGACAGCGTGCGCCGCGAGGTGGCTTCGGGCGTCGAGCGACTGCCATTCGTGCTCGACATCGTGCCGCGTTGGCCCGACAGCGCCGGGACGGCCGGTGCGCTGTTCGGCCCGCATGACGCGCAGCTTCGTCAAGCCGCCGAAACGCCGCTGGAACTGCACGGCAGTCTGAACCTGCTCACCGAAACAGGACAAGTGATTTTCCGCTACGCCAAACCTACCGCCCGCGACTATCTGTCGGCATGGCTCGCGCATCTCGTCTATTGCGCCGCGCAGCCAAACGGTCCGCGCCGCACCGTTTGGCATGGCAGCGGCGAGAGCTTCGAGCTCGCGCCGGTCGCCGCACCGCTCGACGAACTGGCGCCGCTCGCCGCGTTGTTCAAGGCAGGCCGCATGCTGCCACTGCGCTTCTTCCCGAAGAGCGCGTGGGCCAAGGTCAGCGAAAGCGATTCGGCGGCGCAGGGCGTGTGGATCAACGACCGCGTGCGCGGCGAGTCCGACGACCCCGCCCTGCGCATTGCCTTGCGCGGCACGCCGCTCATGCTCGACGAACTGTTCGGCAGCCTCGCCGCGATCGTGTTCAAGCCGCTCCTGCAACATCTGCGGAGCGCATCATGAGCGGCGCCACGAAGCATCACGCGCTGGTCGCCGAAGAACTCGATGTCTTCGCCTGTTCGCTCGACGGCGTGAATCAGATCGAGGCGTCGGCGGGCACCGGCAAGACCTGGAATATTTGCGCGCTGTACGTACGGCTGCTGCTCGAAAAGAACCTGAACGCGGATCAGATTCTCGTCGTCACGTTCACGAAGGCGGCGACCGCGGAATTGCACGAGCGCATACGCGGGCGTCTCGCGGAATTGGACCGCGCCATCGACCTGGACGACGACGGCGGCGATCCGTTCATCCGCCGTCTCTTTGAGACGACGCTGGCGCCGGAGCGGGGCATCGCGCGCGAGAACGCGTTGAAAGTGGTGCGGCGCGCGCTGCGCACCTTCGACCAGGCGGCGATCCACACCATCCACGCGTTCTGTCAGCGCGCGTTGCAGGAAGCGCCGTTCGCTGCAGCCATGCCGTTCGCCTTCGAAATGGAAGCCGACGACGCGGCCTTGCGCTTCGAAATGGCGGCTGACTTCTGGCGTGAGCAGGTGGAACCGGTGGCGCATGCGCATCCTGCGTTCGCCGCGTGGCTGGTGGCCAAACGCGCCGGCCCCGCGTCACTCGACGAACAACTCGCGCGTCGGTTGAAAAAGCCGTTGGCGCAATTGCGCTGGGGCAAGGTCGACGCAAGCGGCACGGGCGCCGATCCGCAAGCCGGCTTCGACGCCGCGTGCGATCTCTGGCATGCGGAGCGCGATTCGATCGTCCGTTTGTTGGCCGAGGCGCAAGACCGTCTGAGCAAGACGTCGCACAAGCCCGACCATGTGAGCGCCGCGATCGCCGCATGGACCGAGTACTTCGCGCAGGGCGATTGTCATGCGCCGCCGCCGAAGGCCGCGTTGAAGCTGACGGCTTCGGCGTTGAAGAAGGCTACCAAGGTCAAGTTCGAGCCGCCCGAACATGCGTTCTTCGAGCATGCCGAAGCGCTGGCGGCGGCCGTGGTCGCGGCCGAGGCCGCGCAACGCGCGCGCTGGCTCTCGCTCGTGCAGACCTGGCTCGGCTACGCGCCCGCCGAACTGGTGGCGCGCAAGCGCACGCGCCGCGTGGTGTCGTTCGACGATCTGCTGTCCAACCTGTATCGCGCGCTCGCCGCGCATCCGTGGCTTGCCGACGCGTTGCGCACGCGTTATCCCGCCGCGCTGATCGACGAATTTCAAGACACCGATCCGCTGCAGTTCGCGATCTTCAGCCGCATCTTCGCGCCGGCCGGCCCGCTGTTTCTGGTCGGCGATCCGAAGCAGGCGATCTACAGTTTTCGCGCGGCGGATCTGCATACCTATCTGGCGGCGCGTGAGGCGGCATCCGCGTGCTACACGCTGGCCGTGAATCAGCGCTCGACCGCGCCTATCGTCGAGGCGTGCAACCGGCTTTTCAAAGCCAACCACCAAGCGTTCGTGCTGGAAGGTCTCGACTACCAGCCGGTGCGCGCGGGCGAACGGCGCAGGCCGCCGTTCACCGATCCGGACGCGAGTGCCGGCGACTTTCGTATCTGGACCTTGCCGCAAGGCGACGCCGCGCTGACCAAACGCGAGGCCCAGCGCGAAGCGAGCGAAGCGTGCGCCGCCGAAATCGTGCGCTTGTTGCGCGGCGCGCGCGAAGGCGCGGTGACGATCGGCGATGAGCCGCTCGCGCCCGGCAACATCGCGGTGCTGGTGCAAACGCACAAGCAGGGCAGTCTGATCAAACGCGTGCTGGCCGCGTGGGGTGTCGGCAGCGTGGAACTGGCGCAGGCGTCGGTGTTCGCGACGCTCGACGCCGAGCAGATCGAGCGCGTGCTGGCCGCCGTCGATACGCCCGGCGATCTGCGCCGCCTGCGCGCCGCGCTGGCCACCGACTGGCTGGGTCTCGACGCCGCCGCGTTGTGGCGACTCGAGCAGGTCGCCGACGCGCCATCGGTCGCCGACGATCCCGCGCACGCCGCCGACGCGATGGGCTGGGTCGAGCGTTTCTTGCGCTATCGCACGCTGTGGCACGAGCGCGGTTTCGCGGTGATGTGGCGCACGCTGATGCGTGAGCTGCGCGTCGCGCAACGGCTGGTTGCCGCGGCGGATGGCGAACGTCGTCTGACGAACGTGAACCATCTGGCCGAACTCGTTCAGGCGCGCGCCGCAACGCTGCCCGGCATCGCGCCGACCTTGCGCTGGCTCGCCGCGCAACGCACGCAGGGCGGCGGCGAAGACGCGCAGTTGCGGCTTGAGTCCGATCGCAATCTCGTGCAGATCGTCACGGTCCATAAATCGAAAGGGCTCGAATACGCGGTGGTGTTCTGCCCGTTCCTGAACGACGGCGGCTTGCGCGAGCCGCCGTCGTCCGGTTTGCCGGATGCGCGCGAGTATCACGACGACATGGGCCACGCGGTACTGCACTACGGTTGCGACGACGAAGAAGCGGAGCACGCATCGCGCTACGCGGTGCGCGAACAGGCGGCGGAACGGGCGCGGCTCGTCTACGTGGCGTTGACGCGCGCGGTCTACCGCTGCTATCTGGTGGCCGGTACGTACCAGTCCTCGCGCTCCACGAAGGAGTCGCGCCGCAGCGTGTTGAACTGGCTCGTGGCCGGCGAGGGTCATGCGTTCGGCGACTGGCTCGCCGAGCCGCCCGACGAAGCCGCATTGTCGGCGCGCTGGCAGGCGCTGGCTGGCGGCCCGATCACGCTCGCTGCACTGCCGAGGCCGGCGCGCCGCGTGCCGCTCGAAAGCCTCCAGGACCGCAGCGCGCGCATGCAGGCGCGAGCCAATCGCAGGCCGTTGCGCGATCAGTGGCGCATGGCGAGTTTTAGCGGGCTGATCGCCGCCGGCAGTAAGAGCGAAGAGATGCACGCGCCGGTGGAAGAGGTGCGTCCCGATCACGACGAGATTGCCGATGCGCTCGTTGTCGCGCCCGCGCCCACGCCTCAGGTTCCGGCCTACGCCGAGGACGACATCCTCGCGTTTCCGCGCGGCGCCGCTGCGGGCGACTGTCTGCACCGCATGTTCGAACTCGCTGATTTCACCGAGCCGCATACGTGGACCGATGCCATTCGCGGCGCGTTGCGCGAGCGTCCGGCGCCGGCTGTGCCCGAACTCGCCGCACGCCTGCCGGCGATGATGCACAACCTGCTCAGGGACGTGGTCACCACCGAACTGCAGCCCGGCATGACGCTCGCCAAGCTGAACCCGCGCCGGCGCCTGAACGAGCTCGAGTTTCTGTTCGCCGCGCCGTCGCTGGACTTCCCCGCGTTGCGCGAGTTGTTGATCGAACATGGCTATCCCGACGTCGCGCTGGAACCCGGCGTGTTGCGTGGGTTTGTCAAAGGATTTATCGACATGATCGTCGAGTACGACGGGCGTTTCTGGATCGTCGACTGGAAGTCGAACCATCTGGGCGACACCGCTGCCGACTACGCCGCGGCTCCGCTCGAAGCGGCCATGGCGAGCCACGCGTATCACCTGCAGGCGCTGCTTTATACGGTTGCGCTGCATCGTTATCTGAGAACGCGGGTGCGCGATTATTCGTACGACACGCATATTGGCGGCTATCTGTATCTGTTCGTGCGCGGCGTGCGCCCGCATTGGCGCGATGCCGATGGTCCAGCAGGCGTGCATATGCGGCGTCCCGCATTCGAGCTGGTCGCGCTGCTCGATGCGGCCATGATCGGAGGTGCTCAATGAGCACGTTCGAACAGAGCGCATCGGCGCCTCCCGAGCTCGACGACATCGGCGTGAGTCTGCCCGCGCCGGCGGATTTCAGTATTGCGCTCGCCGAAGGTTTTGCGCGCCGCATCGGTGCGCTGGCGCGGCGTGGCGGCGCGTCAGCCGAGGCGGTCAAGTGGGCGGCGCGGAGCGCGTTTGCCGCGAGCCGCGCGACAGCCGAAGGCCACGTATGCGTGCCGCTCGCGGTGCTGGCGCGACGCTTCGAGGCGTCGATCGCCGAAGTGCGCGCCGCGCTGTTCGCCAGCGGCATGGCGAGCGATGGTTCGCAAAGCTCGGCGGCGTTGCGGCCGCTGGTGGTCGATGGGCAAGGGCGGCTGTATCTGGCTCGCTACTACGACTACGAGCGGCGGCTTGCGCGCGCGTTGGTGGCGCATGCGCGGGCGGGAGAGCGTGTCGGGCGATTGGCCGATGCCGGGACACTCCACCAGCGTCTCCTGCGCTACTTCGGTCCGCCGAAGGACGACCAGGTCGACTGGCAACGCGTCGCGGCGGTCATGGCGCTGTCCGGGCAACTCACCATTGTCAGCGGTGGACCGGGCACCGGCAAGACCACGACCGTGGTCGGCGTGCTCGCCTGCCTGCTCGATGCACGCGCGGATCTGCGCGTCGCACTCGCGGCCCCCACCGGCAAAGCCGCGCAGCGCATGCAGGAGGCCTTGCTCGCGCGCGCCGGCGATTTGCCGCTCGAACTGGCCGCGCGTTTGCCGCAGACGTCGTACACGTTGCACCGTTTGCTCGGCTCCGGGCCGGGAGGACGCTTCCGGCATCATCGGGATAATCCGCTGCCTTACGACGTCGTCGTGATCGACGAGGCGTCGATGATCGACGTCGCCATGGCCGCGCATCTGCTCGACGCCATCGCGCCGCAGACTCGTCTCGTGATGCTCGGCGACAAGGACCAGCTCGCCGCCGTCGAAGCCGGCGCGGTGTTCGCCGAACTCAGCGCGCGCCCGGCTTTCACGCAAAGTGGTTTGCGGCGCATCGCCGACGCGCTCGGCATCGACGAAACGCAACTCGCGCAGGCATTGCCCGGCGCATCGCGAGGCTTCGGCGAGGAGCCCGCGGATTTTTTCGCGCAGCCTGATGCACCCGACGACGATCTTTTTGTACACACGGACTCGCCTGGTGCTTTCGACGAACTACCTGTTGGCGACCTTTTCGAAAGCGCCGCGCCACCACCTTCGCACATGGCCGCCGCGTCGCCCATGCAGAACCCGCTAGCCGATTGTGTCGTCTGGCTCGAGCGCAACTATCGGTTCGGCCTGGAATCGCCCATTGGCCGTCTGTCGCTCGCGATTCGCAATGGCTCGGCGAGCGCCGCGCTCGATGTCCTGCGCACCGATCCGACAGAAACGTGCGCTGCGGCGCTTCACGAAGATACGCACGCGGCGCTTGCCGAGCGCACCGTCGCACGGCTCGCCACAGGTTTCGCGCCGTACGCCGACGCGCTTGCCACAGCGCTGGCAGCTGAAACGCCCGACCCATTGCCACTGTTCGACGCGTTGAACCGTTTTCGCATTTTGTGCGCGACCCGTTCCGGACCGCGCGGCGTCGATCAGGTAAATGCGGCGATGGCGGCGCAGGTGCGGCGCGCGGCGGGCGTGACGCTGGCAGTGGGCGCGCAGTGGTTCGCCGGCCGTCCCGTCATGGTGACGCGCAACGATTACGCGCTCGGTCTCTTCAATGGCGACATCGGGATTGCGCTGCCGGGCGCGAACGGCGCGTTGCGCGTGTATTTCCGGACCGGCGACGGCGGCTTGCGAGCGGTCTCGCCGGCGGCGCTGCCGCCGCACGACACAGCGTTCGCGCTCACGGTTCACAAATCGCAGGGCTCCGAGTTCGAGCACGCGGTGCTGATGCTGCCTTCCGTATTTAGTCGGGTGTTGTCGCGCGAACTGGTGTACACGGCGATCACGCGCGCGCGTGAACGGGTCGAAGTGATCGGCGCGCGCGCCGTGCTGGCGCAGGCGATTGCGACGCCGACACAGCGCGACTCGGGGTTAGCGGCGCGGATCGCGGAGGTGTGGCGTGGGGCTGAATAGCGGATTTGGACAGCGGGAGGCTGCTTCGCGAGCTGGTCGCGCGGGTTAGGCTGCAGAACAGCAGAACAGCAGAACAGCAGAACAGCAGAACAGCAGAACAGCAGAACAGCAGGACGGCAGGACGGCAGGACGGCAGGACGGCAGGACGGCAGGAAGGTAGGAAGGCAGAACGGCAGAACGGCAGAACGGCAGAACGGCAGAACGGCAGAACGGCAGAACGGCAGAAGGTAGATTGGCGCCACGGTCCAAGCGCCCATTTCGCGCCGAACCCGTTCAACCAGCCGCGCCACCCGACTGCACACCCGCCTCGACCCGGCTAGGCATGGTCTTCCGATACCAGAACGTCCACAACGCGAGCCCGCCATAAATGCCGTAGCCGATAAACGGCGATACCACGAGGAAGCGCTCGATCGGCCACGTGAGCGCCATCCACGCACGCAACGCCGTCTCGCCCGTCAGGCCGACGCCCCACACCAGCGTCATCAAGCGCATCGCGCTGACGAGAGCCGGCCGCTCCTGCCACAGGGCCTCGAAGCGCGCCGCGCCGCCTTCCATTTCGCGCGCGACGGTGGCGCGCGCGAGATAAAAGATCAGCGGGCGGCGCATCGGCAACGAGAGCAGAAACACTACGCCGATCGCGCCAGATACCAGCGACTCGCGCAACAACAGCATGCGCGGACTGCCCCCGAGCGCCATGGCCGCGACCGAGAGTACGATGCCGGCCAACACCATCACGCTGAGCGCGTCCACGCGCCGGAACCGCACGAGTTCGATCAGGCTCCACACGATCGGCGGCACGGCTGACGCAATCAACGCGCCGGTCTCGCCCAGATGCGGCAGCGCAAGCCGGTAGGCGAGCCACGGCAACAGAAAGTTGACAGCCAGTTCCAGCACAAACCCTGGGCGGAGCTTCATGTGAATTTACGCTGTAAGCGAAAAACGCAGTATCGATGAACTGCCCGCGTCGACGCAAATAGTTTTTCGCATCGGCAGGCGCGCCCGATAGTCCGTAGTCGGTGATCGGTCGCGCGCTGTGTACACTCATGTTTTCCGATTCAAGCTCGTGTCATGACATCCCGCTATCCGATCCCGCCGAACGAAATCGAACTGACCGCGGTGCGCGCGCAAGGAGCGGGCGGTCAGAACGTCAACAAGGTGTCGAGCGCCATTCACCTGCGCTTCGATGTGCAGGCATCGTCGTTGCCGGAAGTGTTGAAAATGCGCCTGCTCGCGCTGTCCGATCACCGGCTCACGCGCGACGGCGTGGTGATCATCAAGGCGCAGGAGCACAGGACGCAGGAGATGAACCGGGCGGCGGCGCTGGCGCGGCTCGATGAACTGATTGAAAGCGTCAGCGTGACGCGCAAACCGCGCGTCGCAACCCGGCCGACGCGCGCGTCGAACCTGCGGCGCCTCGACGGCAAAGCCAAACGCAGCGAGATCAAATCCGGCCGCGGCCGCGTCGACGACTAGCGCTTGCCGCCGCGTCCCGAAGGGCCGGGTCCCGCAGGACGCGCCACGGCGGTCGTGGCGGTGGGCACGAAATCGACGCACAACACATGCGGGCCGTCATGCTCGAAGGCGAGGGCCGCGGTGTAGCAGTCCTGACCGTCGGCGAGCGAATAGTGCGGGCCCATCATGGCGACGCGTCCCGGCGCGGCGAGCGCGTGCTTGAAGTAGGCGCGCCGCGACCAGTTGCTGCGCGTATCGGTGTAGAGCGGCGCGAGCCGTAGCGGAGGCGGCGGCACCGAGGCGGCCGTCACGGAAGGCAGAGTTTGCTCACCCAGCCCGTTGGTGACGAATACGCGGCGTGCCTCGCGCAGATGCCAGACCTTTTGCGCCGCCTGGCGCAGATCGCCGGTGGCCTTGTAGGTCTCGGCGGCACTCAGCACGGCTTCTGCGAACCCTTCAAAACCGAGCCGCTGGTGGCCGGCATGCTCGCGTTCGTACTCCGCGAACTTGCTCCACATCGATTCGATCACCGCCGGCACCTTGGCGCAGGCCGCCTTCACGGAACTCTTCGGCTGGCCGAGCCAGAAACCCTGCACGAAATCGACATCGGCCTCCATCAGGATCATCAGCTCTTCATCGGTTTCGACGCCTTCGGCCAGCACCAGCGTGCCGGACTGATGCAGCATCGAGACCAGATGGCCGATCATCGAGTCGTCGCCTTCGCGCCTGCCGGCGCGCGCGACCAGTGAACGGTCGAGTTTGACGATGTCCGGGCGGAAGCGCCACACGCGGTCGAAATTCGAGAAGCCAGTGCCGAAGTCGTCGATCGCGATCAGGAAATCGCGCGGCTGCGACGCGGCGAGCATGCTGGCGACTGCGGATTCGTCGTCGGCGGGCTGCTCGAGCACTTCGATCACAATGCGTTCCTGCGGCAGACCGAAATGCGACGACAGTTCGTCGATGAACGCGCGTTGCGGCCAGCCGGTTTCGAACACCTGCGGGCGCGTGTTCAAAAACAGCCAGCCGGTGCTGATGCCTTGCTCCATGAAATTCGCCACATGCAGGCAGCGCGCGATGCGGTCGAGTTCGCGGGCGTCCGCGGCCGAGCGGGTGCCGGAAAACAGCACGTCGGGCGAGACCGGCAAACCGACCGGATCGAAGGCACGCAGCAAGCCCTCATAGCCCACCACGCGCTGGTGCGTGACCGACAGCACCGGCTGGAACACGCTATGTAAAGTCAGCGCGCGCCACGTCGCGGTCCAGCCGGACTCGTCCCGGACCAGATGCGGGAGCAGGCCGCTCAGGGTCAATTCGCTGACGGATGGCATAAAGGCGGGGAAGAGAGCGGACATGGCGACATCGCGGCAAACGGGTGACGGGACGCGCCAGGCAATGCGACGCGCAACGAATGCACGGCCCACGCGCGCGCAGGGCAACTCGGATACAGCCCGGGAACGCGGAGAGCGATGCCAGCCATGCTGGACTCCGGCGAATTATTCAAAACCAGTCTATCAGTTTGCAATTCGCGTGAATGTGCGGGTAATCACAGACGCAGGGTCATATCCGCGGTGATGCCGATCTCCACGCCGACCGGCCGTCCGGCGTGAGTTTTGCGCGCGTTTGCCGCGCAAACCCGGTTGCGCCTCGCGCAATCAATCGCCTGTATGAAACCGAGCGTAACAGGGCGGCAAGCGGACACCCGCCAAACTCCAGGCAAGGACGGTACTCAGACGGAAGGATGCTGAACCGGTTATGGGTCGGTGCAGGCGATGCCTGAACACGCGCGCCGCTCATTTGCGCGCAGGCCGCCTGCAGCTTTGACGAGCGCCCGGTATGCTGCTGCTTTTCGTGAAAAGGGAGGTCAGGCATGTCGGAAATCGCGGTGGTCGCAATCTCGGTGGCGAAGCCGGGGTATGAAGAGCAACTGCGGCAGGCGCTGGAGGGGCTGGTCGGGCCGACGCGCAACGAGCAGGGAGCGCTTCAGTACGATCTGCACCGCGACCTGCAGGAGCCGCGCCGGTTCGTGTTTGTCGAGCGTTGGGAAAGCCAGGAAGCGCTCGCGGTGCATGCAAAATCGGCACACATCGAGGCGTACAGGAAAGCGGTGGCAGACTGGGTGGAACACGCGGAGATTCGCGTCGTGTCGAAAATCGCCTGAACCTTCAGGCGAATCGCACAATGACGAGCGCGCTGCCGGGCACGAGCGGCCCGGCACGGCGTTCGCCGTTTGTGCTGTTAATGCGTGGCTTGCGGAACGTCGAGAATCAGGATGATGGTCCAGTCTGCGTCGCCGTCATGGTGATACTGGCGTTCCGCGACGATGAACGGCTGCTGCTTGCCGTCCGGGCCAAGAAACAGCACATCGCCTTCCATCGGCAGGCATTCGACGGGCGGCAGCGCCAGAAACGCTTCCTGACCGCCGCGCGGCATCAGTTTTTCGATTTTGCGAGATGCTGCTTCAGTCCATTCGATATCAAGCTGAATGTTGCTCATGCTGTCCTCCGCACCAAGGTGCGCACGGGTTAGGGGATTCCGGCCAGGCGCCGGTCGGTGCGCGACTTTAGCACACCGCCAACCGGGCGCCGCACGGCTCGAGCCGCCAGCGCGGGCCGGCTCGGCGCGCCGCGCTGCTCCGCGTCTGGCGAGTCTTTCGCCAACTCATTAAACAACAAAAAGCCGAAGCCGGCGGCGCCGGCTTCGGCTTTTGCTCGCTCGCGGCGGGGCCGCGGGGGAGTTGGGTGGCTATGCTTACGAGCCGGCGTCGGCCTTAGGCGCTTTCTTGTGATGCATGCTTCCCTTGTGGTGCTTCATCGGCATGGCCGGTGCGCTGTCCATTGCTTGCTGACGGTTTTGCAAATCTTGCGCACGCTGCTCGACGTCGGCGGCCTTGGCCGGATCGGTGCTCATCATGACGCCGTTGTCCTGCGCATAGGCCGCGCCCGTTACGGCACTGAGGGAAACCAGGATCGCCAGGGACACTTTCTTCATTGCTACCTCCGCAGAGTGGTTGTGGACCTGAGTACTTGCCTGTCCAAACGGAAAGACAATGCATTCTAGCCAGCAATATCCGCTCCAACAGAGGGTTTTGTAACTCCAATGACAATTCGTTACATCTGGTTACGTTCGGGCGGCGGTTGCAATGCGTGTTGACTGACGCGAGAGGTCATGACGACGTATCACCACTCAAGCACATGGTTGGCATCTCTAAATAATCGTTTTGTCATGCGACTCGAATTTCAGAACCAGCCAATCGCGCGATAGACGTGAAATTGCGCGATGCCAATCAATTCGTGCAACGCGATCTCCGCGCTCGCCAGATTGTCATATCGCGGGAGTACACCAAGACGTGCGCCGATCGCGTTCGAGATCATCGGCTGCGGTGCGAGGCCGAAGCGGTGGAAGTCGAGCAGGGCGCGCGGCATCTGATAGGCCGAAGTGATAAGGATCAGCGAGTCGTAACGCGAGCCCTGCAGAATGCTGGAGACGTTGCGCGCATTTTCGTAGGTCGTGCGGCTGCTGTTTTCCAGCACGATGTCGGCGCGCGGCACTTGCCGGCGCAGCAGGTAAGGCAGATACGTGTCGGCTTCGGTGGCGGGATGCCGCTGCGGATTGCCACCGCTCACGATCACATGGCACGTATCCGCCGCGCGTTTGCAGGCGGCGTAGTACTCGGCGCTTGCCGCAATGCGCGCCAGCACGTCGCGTGGAGGCATGAGGACGTGGTCGTCGCCGTAGATCGTGCCGCCGCCCAGCATGATGATCGCGGTGCGCGGCGCGAACGTGGCCGGCGTCTCCGTCCGCCAGTGCGGCTGCGCCAACCGTAGCAAGGGTGCAGTGAGCCAGCCTGCGGCGAGCAGCCAGAAGAAGGCGACCATGCAGATGGCGAGAGGGCGGCGGGCGCCCTTCCATAGCACGATTGCTGCAAAAAAAAGCGCTAATAAAGTGAATAGAATCAATTTAAATGGGGTAACGTATGTCTTTCGGGACAAATCCACGGGCTTGCTATCGCGCCGCAGCGGTTGCATCGTCGGTTCGTGGACAGAACGCTAACATGCCGTTCAGACGGGGGTTCCGAAACGAGACCAGGCAGCACCTGGCGGAATTCGACTGCACGCGTTGCAGTCAGCTTCCAGCCAAGGGCGGGTGCTACGCGCGTCACTGGTGGCGCGGTGACGTGTTGGGCATAAATGTGTCATAGCTGCACTTTAAGAAAGAAGTGAGATGACCACGTATTCCAACGAAGCGGTACTTGAAGCGCTGCGGCGGGCGCAATATCGCCAGGTCCCATGGGCTAGAAGGCCGGGTGTTTTCCAATATCTTCGCGCACTAGGCTTGATGGACACCGTTCGGCAGCGCACTGTCGCGCCGGCTCCGGGCTTTCACGCACCTGTCGATATCGCCGTGCTTACGGAGCGCGGCAGAGCCGAGTTTGCGCGGCTCGCCCATGACGAACGTCTGCTCAGCTGGACAGCGCAGCGCATGAACGACTACGTCGTCGCCACCGCCGACACGCGGCCTACCGCCGCGCTCGAAGTCCGACCTTAGGTCAGGCGGGCCGGCAGGCGTTGTTACCCGGCCGCCTCGAGCGGCTGGCGGCGTCCCCATTGCTCGGTCTTCGCTTCATTGCGCTTGCGTTGCGCCGTGTGTCGTGCGTGCCCGCGGGCGGCGCGATTTGCGTAAGGACAGCGCAAAAAAAAGCCCGTATCGCGAGGATACGGGCGTACCGGAATTACTACTGCCACGCTGTGCTAATGGCGTTAAATCAGACTGGCACGACGCGCGGTGGTTCCCCCAATTACTCAATATGCGCTGCGGAATTTCGCCGGCACTGCGCACGGCCGCTGCTCACGTCCGGCTCCGCCTAACGCCGACGTGTCGGATCCGGGCGAGCCGGCTCCGGCCGCGTTCGCACATTGCTGGCGATATCGCCGCGCAAATCCCCACGCGGCGCCGGCGGTGTGAAGTCGCGAGCGCGTGTATCGCTTTGCTGCCAGGCTTCGATGGTAGCCGGACGATCCGGCCTCCAGTTCCAGGCCTGTTGGCGCTCTTGAGCGAGCGCCGGTGCGGCCATTGATGAAACGACAATGCCGCACAGAAGCAGTGACATTGGTTTCATGCTGAGCTCCCGTCAAGCCGATCAACAAGGCCTGTTTGCATACATATAAGGTATGCCCAGTCACGAAAGCACGCTGTAAGTAATAGTAAATGGATGTTTCACCCGCAACGATGGCGCCGCTTCAGACCTCTGAAGCAGCGCGCAAGCTGGGTGCGGCGGGAAGGGACGACTGTGGTGGGCGCGCCGGGAGCGGTGCCCATATCAGGCAGGGCGTGCATGAAGACGCGTCGACCTGGGTTTGATACATGCCGGGCGCCAGCAGGCGCCCGGAGGAAAAGCAGTATGCGTCAGGCCATCTTGACCGGCGCGCGCCACGATTCCGGATTGGTCCAGAATGCGCCGCGCAGGCGGTCACGGCTCGGCGGTGCCGGCGGTTTCGCGGCGGTCGCGCCAATCCGGCCGCGCAGCGAAATTTCACGGCCGCTCGTGCCGAGTCGCTTAACTATTTCGGCGAGCGTACCATCGGCTTGCCACTCGTCGAAACGGCGGCGGCAAGTCGGCGGCGACGGATAGCGGCCCGGCAGTTTGGACCAGCCTTCGCCCGTCGACAGCACCCACAGCACGGCGTTGACAACCGCGCGCGCTTCCACGCGTGGCCGACCGCGCCGTTCGCTCCGTGCGGGCTCCGCACAGAACAACGCCTCGACCAGCGCCCACTCGTTGTCTCTCAAATCGTCGAACAGCATCATGTTTCACCTCAGCGAAGCTAACTCCGGTGCGCTGCCCCGCGCCGCGCACTCTCCATGCACTCGATAGGCGAGTGCCAAGGAGGGTCGGGCTTGCCACGGTCTGCTATGCAGTCAGAATCATGGCGCCGACCCTTGTGTGCATCTAAATGCAGGAAGTGTGCCAAGTTGAGTCCAACCGCCTGAAAGCCCTGTGACAGCGGGCCAGCGCGGGCGCTAGCTAGGGGCGTATAAGAATCCAAAAAACCCATCTCGCAAATCGGGACAATCACCAATCTTGTGCAATCAGGCCCGACCAGCGTGCGTTTGCGCCTTATTGCTGCATTGCAGCGAAACTGCGAAAAGGAGATGGGGTGCTGTCTTTAGCCTTACAATGCGCATCAAATGATGCAATTGATGAGGTCGGTAAATGAATGTCACGCTGCGCCAGCTAAGGGTTTTCATCGAGGTCGCCCGTTTGCAGAGCTTCAGCCGCGCCGGCGATGAAATCGGCCTGACGCAGTCAGCAGTCAGCCGCTGCGTGCGGGAACTGGAGAGCGAGATCGGCCTCAAGCTGATCGACCGCACCACCCGGGAGGTGCAACTCACGGATGTCGGCGGCAACCTGGTGTCGAGCGTGTCGCGTCTGCTGACCGACCTTGACGACGCACTGCGCGAGATCCGCGAAATCGGTGAACAGCGCCGCGGACGCGTGGTGGTGGCCGCCAGCCCGACGGTGGCATGCCGGCTCATGCCGCGCGTGGTGGCCTCGTGCGGGCAGCAATTCCCCTACATCGCGCTCGGCTTGCGCGACGACGTGCAGAGCGACGTGGTGCGCAAGGTCAAGTCGGGCGAGGTGGACTTCGGCGTGGTCATCGGCCCGTTTTCCGCCGACGACCTGCTAAGCGAATCGCTGATGACGGATTCGTTCTGCGTCGTCTCGCGCGACGATCATCCATTAGCGGCGCAGGAGCAGGTGGCGTGGACTGACCTGGACGGCCAGCAGCTCGTGATGCTCGATTACGCATCGGGCAGCCGGCCGATCATCGACGCGGCGATGCAGGAATACGGCGTGAGCGCCACGGTGGTGCAGGAGCTGGGGCATTCCGCGACCGTTTTTGGGCTGGTCGAGGCGGGTGTCGGCGTGAGCGTGCTGCCCTGGCTGGCCTTGCCGCTACCGGCGGGCGCGGCGCTGGTAGCCCGGCCGCTCGAGCCGCGCGCCGAGCGTACGGTCGAGCTGGTGCGCCGGCGCGACCGCTCGCTGTCGCCGGCGGCGGAGGCGGTGTGGGGACTGATTCGCCAGTTGCCGGGGAGGGCGGAGGACTTGAACTAGTTTGTGGTGGTCGACGGTGCGCGATGTTCCAGGGAGTGGCGAATGCGCGGCCGCATAGAGAGTGCGAAATTCCGATGGGTAGAAGGCGCGGTGGCGTGACGAGTGCGCTACCCTAAGTTCGGGCGGTGCGACGGGGCGATCGGCGCGGCTCTCAAAGCATGGCGCCTGGCCGCGCCCCATCCGCGACCAATCGTCCGCCACGCATTTTCATCCGGCGGTTTCGCGGTCCCGAAAAGACGCACCACGCTAAACTATCGCCTCTGCTGAAGTTCAACCCATGCCTTTCCCCCGTCTGGAATCCTCGATGAGCGAATCGGACCTGCCTGTGCCATCCATCCCGAACGCGCGCGATGCCGTGCGCGCACTGCGTCCTTCGCAGATCCGCGAAGTCGCCAACGCCGGTTTCGGCGTCGCCGACGTGCTGCCGTTCTGGTTCGGCGAATCCGACCGCGTCACGCCCGCCTTCATCCGCGACGCTGCTAGCGCGTCGCTCGCGGCCGGTGCGACGTTCTACACGCACAACCTCGGCATCGCGCCGCTGCGCGCCGCGCTGGCGGGCTATGTCAGCGACCTGCACGGCGCGACGTTGGCGCAGCACGTCGCGGTGACGAGCGCGGGCGTGAATGCGCTGATGCTCGCGGCGCAACTCGTGGTGGGCGCGGGCGACCGCGTCGTCGCGGTCACGCCGCTCTGGCCGAATCTGGTCGAGATTCCGAAGATTCTCGGCGCGCATGTCGAAACAGTCGCGCTGGGTTACGGCGAGCGCGGCTGGCAACTCGACCTCGGGCAACTGCTGGCGGCGCTGACCCCGGACACGAAAATGCTGCTGATCAACTCGCCGAACAATCCGACGGGCTGGGTGATGAGCCGCGACGAGCAGCGTGCCGTGCTGGCGCATTGCCGGCGCCACGGCATCTGGATCGTCGCGGACGAAGTCTACGAACGCCTTTACTATGCGGACGCCGAGCCCGGCGCGGCCGGGGCGCCCTCGCGCACGGCGCCGTCATTCCTCGATCTGGCCACCCGGGACGAACGCGTGATCTGCGTCAATTCGTTTTCGAAGGCATGGTTGATGACAGGCTGGCGGCTCGGCTGGATCGTCGCGCCGGCCGTGTTGATGGACGATCTGGGCAAGCTCGTCGAGTACAACACTTCGTGCGCGCCGGCCTTCGTGCAGCAGGCGGGCATTACGGCCATCGAGCAGGGCGAGCGCTTCACGCAGGAACTGGTGCGCGACCTGAAGGCGTCGCGCGACCATCTGGTGAGCGCGCTCGCCTCGGTGCCCGGCGTCGACGTCAAGGCGCCGCCCGGCGCGATGTATCTGTTTTTCTCGATGCCGGGCGCTTCGCGCAGTCTGGAGCTTTGCAAGGCGATGGTGCGTGACGTCGGGCTCGGCGTGGCGCCGGGCAGCGCGTTCGGTCCGCAAGGCGAGGGCTTCGTGCGCTGGTGCTACGCCTGCGACACGGCGCGGCTGGACACCGGCGTCGAGCGCCTGAAGCGGTTCTTGAGGGAACATGCGACGGCACAATGAACACGTGGCGGAAAAGGTGGCTGCCTGAAGCTATTGAGCCAACCAGGCGAAGATCGGCGAAAAAAAGCGGGTTTTTATCAAATTAGGCCCGCTTTTTCACTAAAGCACGTCCGTGAAGCCGGGGTTGGAAAATGCGCGGGGGATTTCGTCTTTACGCACTGATTGTTTTTGCGTAATATGGCGCTCAGTCACGCGGTTCCCTTCAGGAATATCGCTGCTCCGTCCGGCTGGGTTTGGTTCGATTGTCTGTTTCGCCTCCCCCCGGTGCGTGCTCCCATCAATATGACCGATCAGAATCGGGCGAGCGCGTCTTCAGTTCCACATCGTCTGTTTGATCCGGTTCTTTGACCACAGGGTCTGACCTAGCTGCATGAATACCCAAGAGGCGAAGATCGTCCTCGAGACTGCCTTGATCTGCGCGCAGGAGCCGTTAAAGCTCGGCGAGTTGCGCAAGCTCTTTGCCGACGGCGTGTCGGCAGACACCGTTCGGACGTTGCTCGAAGACCTCAAGCAGGACTGGTCTGGGCGCGGTGTGGAGTTGGTCGGGCTGGCGTCGGGCTGGCGATTTCAAAGCAAGCCGGCGATGCGCTCGTATCTGGATCGTTTGCATCCTGAGAAACCGCCGAAATATTCGCGCGCGGTACTCGAAACGCTCGCGATCATTGCATACCGGCAACCGGTGACGCGTGGCGACATTGAAGAGATTCGCGGCGTCACGGTGAATACGCAGGTCGTCAAGCAACTCGAGGATCGCGGCTGGATCGAAGTGATCGGTCATCGTGACGTGCCGGGTCGCCCGGCACTGTACGCGACCACGCGGCAATTCCTCGACGACCTCGGGCTGACGGCGTTGGACGAATTGCCGCCGCTCGCCGATCCGTCGGCGCAGTTGAACGCGGATCTGCTCGGCCAGCACGCAATCGAGTTCGCCGACGCCGATGTCGCTCAGGTTTCGGCTCCGGAAGAAGAGCAGGTGGATTCCGGTGTGGTAGTTGAAGCAGGCGCTGCTGCGGATGAGCTTGTGAGTGTAACTGCCGATAGCGAGCCGGAGAATATTCCGCAAGCCACGAGCGAAGCGCCGCAATCCGACTCCGCCGCCGCAGTTGGCCATGCCGCTGACAGCCCGGTTGGAGCACTGAGCGAGGCGTCAGGAACAGAAATCGCTGACGAGCTTGCTGGAGAGCACGAGACGCAGCACGCTGAGCCGGTGGAATCGGCGCAGGCGGCCGACGCGGCGGTAGAAGTTGCCGCGCAAAACGCATCGGCATCATCCGAAGCGCATACGGACGCCGCTGCCGCGCCGGCCGCGCAGGAACAGACTGAGGCTGCGCACCCGGCGAACGTTGTACCGCAGACCGGCGTCGCCGAGTCCGCAGAGAATCACGATCCGGTCTCCCAGGCCGATCCGGCAATACCCGCGCACGACTCGGGCGTACTCCGCAATACGGAGCACGCCGCCGAGCCGAACCCGACCAAGGCGGCGCACGGCGATCCTGTGGATCGTCGCGATGCGGCGCAGGACGCAGGCATTCTGACCGACGACGAACCCGAGTCGCGCAGCGCCTGACGTAACCGAACTTTTTTTGCCACGCCCGCAACGGGCGTGCGCGACCTGACATTTTGAGGTTGTTTTGACACATACCCACGACACCGATTCGTCCGAATCCGAGCGCGCCGTGCCGTCGGCGCGCGCTGACGAAACGCGCACCAAGCAAGCGTCGGCAGGCGAGGGCGAACGCCCGGCGCAGACCACGGAAGCAGACGGCGAAGACCGTCCGCGCCGCGGCCTGCGTCGCGGCCCGCGCAGCCTGATCGCCCGGCGTCGCGCCGGCGCGAAGACGAAGGGCGCCGAAGGCGCGCCCGCGCAAGGGGCGCCGGTCGTCACCGAGGCGCCGCCGGACGGCGAAGTCGTCGCGCAAGTGCGTATGCCGCGCAAGGACGCGGGCGCCAAGGGTCAAGGGCCGCGCCGCAATGCGGGCGGCGCGAAGCGCGAGGGCGCACCGCGTGACGGTGCGCCGCGCGAAGGTCAGCGTGAAGGTCAACGCGAGCGTCAGCCGCGTGAAGGCGGCCAGCGTCAGAACAGCCGCCGCGGCGGTGAAGCGCCGGCGGCCGCGGCAGTCGCGGGTCAGGACGATCTGTTCTCGTACGTCACATCGCCCGCGTTCGACGCGGACAACAGCACCACCGGCGGCGTGCGCGCGCCGATGCTGCGCCGTGGCAAGCCGGCCGCGCCCAAGCGCGTGCTCGCCGCTGACGACGACGCGCCGAAGCTGCACAAGGTGCTGGCCGAAGCCGGCATGGGTTCGCGCCGCGACATGGAAGAACTGATCGTCGCCGGCCGCGTGTCGGTGAACGGCGAGCCGGCTCACATCGGCCAGCGCATCATGCCGACCGACCAGGTTCGCATCAACGGCAAGCCGGTCAAGCGCAAGCTGGCCAACAAGCCGCCGCGCGTGCTGCTGTATCACAAGCCGACCGGCGAAATCGTCAGCCACGCGGATCCGGAAGGTCGTGCGTCGGTGTTCGACAATCTGCCGCCGATGAAAACCGCCAAGTGGCTCGCGGTCGGCCGTCTCGACTTCAACACCGAAGGTCTGCTGATGCTGACCACGTCGGGCGATCTGGCGAACCGTTTCATGCACCCGCGTTATAGCGTCGAGCGTGAATATGCGGTGCGCGTGGTCGGCGAACTGGCCGAAGGCATGCGTCAGAAGCTGCTGAACGGCGTCGAGCTGGAAGACGGCCCCGCCAACTTCCTGCGTATCCGCGACGGCGGCGGCGAAGGCACGAATCACTGGTATCACGTCGCGCTCGCCGAAGGGCGCAACCGCGAAGTGCGTCGTATGTTTGAGGCGGCCGGCCTGATGGTCAGCCGCCTGATTCGTACCCGTCACGGCCCGATCTCGCTGCCCAAGGGTCTCAAGCGCGGCCGCTGGGAAGAGCTCGAGGACAACCAGGTGCGCGCGCTGATGGCGTCGGTCGGCCTGAAGGCGCCGGCGGAAGACAAGGGTGGTCGCCGGGAAGCGCCGGAGCGCAAGCAGCCGGATCCGATGCAGACGTCGATGGGCTTCATCGGCCGCGAACCCGTGCTGATGTCGCATGGCCGCTTCGACCAGCAACAACCGCGTGGCCAGGGCCAGGGACGGCGAGGTGCGGCGGGCGGTGGCTTCGGTGGTGGTGCGGGCTCAGGTTTCGGCGGTGGTTACGGCAATCGCGGCGGCGCACGTGGCGCCGGTGGGTTCAGTGGCCCGATGGGCGGCGGCGCGGGCGGCCCGCGTGGCGGCCGTGAAGTCGATGGCAATCGCGCACCGTCCGGCAGTGGCAACCGTGCGGCCGGCGGGGGCAAGCGCGCCGGCGGCAGCGGCGCTCCCAATCCAGGCAGCGGCGGCGGCAATCGCGGGCCGGGCGGGAATCGCGGCGGCGCCGGCAACCGTGCGGGCGGCGGCAACGCCGGCGGCGCCAATCGTGGTGGCGGCGCTCCTCGCGGCCGTTCGCGCGGTCGCTAAGCACCACGCCGGTCATGCAATGGCGGTCAGCCGCGGATTTTTTTCAAGGATCTTTTGCCGGCGACCGGCAGAGTCGATCGACGAAAGGCATTGGCCCGGCGCCGCTCACATTTCATGTGACGCATAAAACCACGGTGTAACGGGAAGTGAGGGCGGATTTCATCTGCCCCGCTTGTCCGGTGCAGCTTCAGGGCGGCGTCAGCCGCCTTGCAAAAGCCCCGAAGCGCCGTCATATCGTTGAAAGATTCCCATGAAATCAAGCGGAAAAGCGCGTTGGGCGGCGTTCTGCGGTTTGCGTTTGTCCCGAAAAATGGCTACAATCGCGAAGTCGCTGGGCGTGCGGCTTTTTATGTGCGGCTCAGGTGCGACCACCGGCAATAAGATGATGGGCGTTTAGCCCATTTTTTTTTGCCGCGCAGTTCTCAGTGGTTCGGCATCTCGGGTAGCACGAACGTGCGCCGGCTTGGCGCGCGGCCCGCATTGGTTGTTTGCAAAACAAGCGGCAGGCTCGCTGCGCGAACATCTAAGAGGGCACTGTGCAACTGACGGAACTGATTGAAACCACGGTCGTGGGACTCGGCTACGAGCTCGTCGATCTCGAGCGCACCGGGCGCGGCATGTTGTGTATCTATATCGACCAGCCGGCCGGCATCGCGATCGAAGACTGCGAGAAAGTCACGCGTCAGCTCCAGCACGTTTTGACGGTCGAAAATATCGATTACGAGCGGCTTGAAGTATCGTCGCCGGGGCTCGACCGCCCGCTGAAAAAACTGGCGGATTTTGAACGCTTCGCAGGCAGCGAAGTGGTAATCACATTGAAAAAGCCATTGGACGGACGGAAATCGTACCGGGGCATTCTGCATGCTCCGCAAGACGAGACGATCGGTCTGGAATTTGAAGGGAAGGAAGGCGCCGCGATGCTCGATTTCACGCTCGCGGATATCGATAAGGCACGCCTCGTTCCGAAGTTTGACTTTAGGAGCCGCAAACAATGAGTCGCGAAGTGTTGATGCTGGTGGATGCGCTGGCACGCGAGAAGAACGTCGACAAAGACGTGGTATTTGCCGCGCTCGAGGCGGCCCTCGCTTCGGCCTCCAAGAAACTCTTCGAAGAAGACGCGGATATTCGCGTCCAGATCGATCGTGAAAGCGGCGAACACGAAACGTTTCGACGCTGGAAAGTGGTGCCGGACGAAGCCGGTTTGCAGGAGCCGGATCAGGAAATCCTGCTGTTCGAAGCACGCGAACAGAAGCCCGAGATTCAACTCGACGAGTTCATCGAGGAACCGGTGCCGTCGATCGAATTCGGCCGTATCGGCGCGCAGGCCGCCAAGCAGGTGATCCTGCAGAAGGTGCGCGACGCCGAACGTGAACAGATCCTGAACGACTTCCTCGAGCGCGGCGAGCACATCATGACCGGCTCGGTGAAGCGTCTCGACAAGGGCAACTTCATCGTCGAAACCGGCCGTGTCGAAGCGCTGCTGCGCCGCGACCAGCTTATTCCGAAGGAAAACCTGCGCGTGGGCGACCGCGTGCGCGCCTACATCGCGAAGGTCGATCGCACCGCGCGCGGTCCGCAGATCGAACTGTCGCGTACGGCGCCCGAGTTCCTGATGAAGCTGTTCGAGATGGAAGTGCCGGAAATCGAACAAGGCCTGCTGGAAATCAAGGCGGCCGCGCGCGATCCGGGCGTGCGCGCCAAGATCGGTGTGGTCGCGTACGACAAGCGCATCGATCCGATCGGCACCTGCGTCGGCATTCGCGGTTCGCGCGTGCAGGCGGTGCGTAACGAGCTCGGTGGCGAAAACGTCGACATCGTGCTATGGTCGGAGGATCCCGCACAGTTTGTGATCGGCGCGCTCGCGCCGGCAGCCGTCCAGTCGATCGTCGTCGATGAAGAAAAACATTCGATGGACGTCGTCGTAGACGAAAACGAACTGGCGGTCGCGATCGGCCGCAGCGGCCAGAACGTGCGTCTTGCCAGCGAACTCACCGGCTGGCAGATCAACATCATGACGCCGGACGAATCTGCGCAAAAGCAGAATCAGGAACGTGGCGTTTTGCGTGACCTGTTCATGGCGCGTCTCGATGTCGACGAAGAAGTCGCTGACATCCTGATCGACGAAGGCTTTACGAGCCTCGAAGAGATTGCCTATGTGCCGCTCAACGAAATGCTCGAAATCGAAGCGTTCGACGAAGACACCGTCCACGAACTGCGTAATCGCTCGCGCGACGCGCTGTTGACGCAGGCAATCGCGAATGAAGAAAAGGTCGAAAATGTAGCGCTCGACCTGAAGAGCCTGGACGGCATGGACGCCGACCTGCTCGCCAAGCTGGCCGAACATCAGATCCAGACGCGCGACGAACTCGCCGAGCTGGCTGTGGATGAACTGGTCGAGATGACCGGAATGGAAGAGGATGCCGCTAAGGCGTTGATCATGAAAGCACGTGAACACTGGTTCCAGTGAGAAATGACCATGGCGCACTAAATTGAAGCGGCCGTCAGGCCGCATGACCCGATGCTAACCGCAAGGAATCGGTCCTTGCATTAAGAGGAATGAATGGCGAGTAACAACGTAGCCCAATTTGCCGCGGAACTGAAAATGCCTGCAGGCGTGCTGCTTGAGCAGCTGCAGGCGGCGGGCGTCACAAAAGCGAGCGAAGACGATAGCTTGTCCGAAACGGACAAGGCGCGTCTGCTCGACCACTTGCGCAAGTCTCACGGCTCGACTGATGCTGACAAGCGCAAGATCACGCTGACGAAACGGCATACGTCGGAAATCAAGCAATCCGATGCGACGGGCAAAGCTCGCACCATTCAGGTCGAGGTGCGTAAGAAGCGCACTTTCGTCCGCCGCGACGAAACCTCCGCTGAAAACGGAGATGCATCGAATCATGTGGCTGAGGCCGACATCGACGATCTGGAACTCCAGCGTCGTGAAGAGGAAGCTCGTCACGAAGCCGAGCTGCTCGAAAAGCAGGCTCAGGAGCTGAAGGCGCGTCAGGAACAACTCGAGCGCGAAGAAGCGGAACGTCAGGCGCGCGAAGCGGCTGCTGAAGCCGAGCGTCGCCGCGCCGAAGAAGAAGCCGCGAAGAAGCGTGCTGCGGCCGAGGCGGCAGCTCGCGAGCAGGCGCAGGCTACCAAGCCGGCACAAGCTGCGCAGCCTGCGGCCGCGAAGGCTGAGCCGGTCGCCGCCAAGGCTGCGGAGCCGGCGGTCGCCAAGCAAAGCGAGCAGGACGACGAGCGCGCCGCAGCAGAGCGCGCCGCGCAACGCGAAGCCGCGAAGAAAGCAGAAGACGCAGCGCGTCAGGCTGCTGAAAAAGCGCGTGCCGAGCAGGAACAGATCGCCAAGCGCCGTGCCGCGGCTGAAGCCGAAGCGCGCGCGATTCGCGAAATGATGAACACGCCGCGCAAGGCGCAGGTCAAGGCGCCGGAACCGGCACCGAAGCCCGCTGAGCCGGCCAAGGCCGCGGAAGCGAAGGGCACGCTTCACAAGCCGGCGCGTCCGGCTGGTGAAGCACCGGCGCGTCCGGCAGCCAAGAAGCCGGCAGCTGCGGCTCCGGCAGCCACGACCACGCCTTCCGCCGGCGACAAGAAGAAGCCGGGCGGCGGCAAGGGCGGCTGGCAGGACGACGCCGCGAAGCGCCGCGGCATCAAGACGCGTGGCGATACGAGCGGCGGTGTCGATCGCGGCTGGCGCGGTGGCCCGAAGGGTCGCGGCAAGCATCAGGATCAGAACACCACGTTCCAGGCGCCGACCGAACCGATCGTGCGTGAAGTGCACGTGCCGGAAACCATCACCGTCGCCGATCTGGCGCACAAGATGGCCGTGAAGGCGTCGGAAGTCATCAAGTCGATGATGAAGCTCGGCCAGATGGTCACGATCAACCAGATGCTGGACCAGGAAACGGCGATGATCATCGTCGAGGAACTGGGCCACCACGCGGTTGCGGCCAAGCTGGACGATCCGGAAGCCATGCTGGTCGAAGGCGAGATTTCCGATGCGGAATCGTTGCCGCGTCCGCCGGTCGTCACGGTCATGGGTCACGTCGACCACGGCAAGACGTCGCTGCTCGACTACATCCGCCGCGCCAAGGTTGCAGCGGGCGAAGCGGGCGGGATTACGCAGCACATCGGCGCTTACCACGTCGAAACGCCGCGCGGCGTCATCACGTTCCTCGACACGCCGGGTCACGAAGCCTTTACGGCCATGCGTGCCCGCGGTGCGAAGGCGACCGACATCGTGATTCTGGTGGTTGCAGCCGACGACGGCGTGATGCCGCAAACGAAGGAAGCAATCGCTCACGCGAAGGCAGGCGGCGTGCCGCTCGTCGTCGCGATCAACAAGATCGACAAGCCGGATGCCAATCTGGAACGCGTGAAGCAGGAACTCGTCGCGGAAGGCGTCGTGCCGGAAGAATACGGCGGCGAATCGCCGTTCGTGCCGGTGTCGGCCAAGACCGGCGCGGGCATCGACGATCTGCTGGAAAACGTGCTGCTGCAAGCCGAAGTGCTGGAATTGAAGGCACCGGTCGAAGCACCGGCCAAGGGTCTCGTTATCGAAGCGAAGCTCGACAAGGGTAAGGGTCCGGTTGCAACGATCCTGGTCCAGTCGGGTACGCTGAACCGCGGCGACGTGGTGCTGGCAGGTAGCGCCTACGGTCGCGTGCGAGCCATGCTCGACGAAACCGGCAAGCCGACCAAGTCGGCGGGCCCGTCGATCCCGGTCGAAATTCAGGGTCTGTCGGAAGTCCCGCAGGCAGGCGAAGAAGTCATCGTCATGCCGGACGACCGTAAGGCGCGTGAAGTCGCACTGTTCCGTCAAGGCAAGTTCCGCGACGTCAAGCTGGCCAAGCAACAGGCCGCGAAGCTCGAGAACATGCTGGAGCAGATGGGCGAAGGCGAAGTGGCGTACATGCCGCTCATCGTCAAGGCCGACGTGCAAGGTTCGCAGGAAGCGTTGGTGCAGTCGCTGCTCAAGCTTTCGACCGACGAAGTGCGCGTGCAGATCGTGCACGGCGCCGTGGGTGGCATCAGCGAGTCCGACGTCAACCTGGCAACGGCTTCGAAGGCGGTCATCATCGGCTTCAACACCCGTGCGGACGCGCAGGCGCGCAAGCTGGCGGAAGCCAACGGCGTCGATATTCGCTACTACAACATCATCTATGACGCAGTGGATGAGGTGAAGGCCGCGATGTCGGGCATGCTGGCACCGGAAAAGCGCGAAATCGTCACGGGTACGGTCGAAGTGCGTCAGGTCTTCAAGGTACCGAAGATCGGCGCGGTGGCCGGCTGTATGGTCACGGACGGTTTCGTCAAGCGCTCGTCGTCGGTGCGCGTGCTGCGCAACAACGTCGTCATCTTCACGGGCGAGCTCGATTCGCTCAAGCGCTTCAAGGACGACGTGAAGGAAGTCCGTCAGGGCTTCGAGTGCGGTATGTCGATCAAGAACTTCAACGACATCGTCGAAGGCGATCAGTTCGAAGTCTTCGAGATCACCGAAGTCGCGCGTACGCTGTAATTCACGCGGCACGGCTCTAGGGGCGGAGCGGGCTTTAACGCCCGCTCCGCCCGTTGTTTTTGGGGCCACACGTTTTGTTCGTGTCCGTCGCGCAGAGCGCCTGCGTTCGAGTTTCTTCCGGTCATCCTGGGCCGTTTGAATGCCGCGAGGATAAAGCCCGAAACGCAGCGGCGCGAACCACTTTTTTGCATCCGTCAGAACGGATCACATCACACCATGCCTAAAAAACGTTCTTCACCCAATCGCAACGTGCAGATCGCCGATCAGATCCAGCGCGATCTGTCCGAGCTGCTTCGCGAGGTCAAAGATCCGCGCATCGGCATCGTCACGATTCAAAGCGTCGAACTGACGCCGGACTACGCGCACGCCAAGATCTATTTCACGACGCTCACCGGCGATCCGCAGCAGACGCTCGAGGCGCTCACGCACGCGGCCGGCCATCTGCATAATCAGCTGTTCAAGCGCCTGCATATCCACACCGTGCCGACGCTGCATTTCCATTACGACAAAACGATCGAGCGCGCCGTCGAGATGTCGCGTTTGATCGACGAAGCCAACGCCAATCGCGCGAAAGAAGACTGAACGCGCTGTTTGCCGCGGCGCTCGCTGCCATGCCTGAGCCGCTATGCGCTCAGTGCTGTTTTCCGCACCCTTCGAAGACTTTTGTCTTTCTGACATGACCGCACCTCAACGCCCCCGCGTGCCGCGTCGCGCGCTCGACGGCGTGCTGCTGCTCGACAAGCCGCTCGGCCTGTCGAGCAACGACGCGCTGATTCGCGCGAAGCGTCTCTATCTGGCGAAAAAGGCGGGCCACACCGGCACGCTCGATCCCTTGGCCACAGGCTTGCTGCCGCTCTGTTTCGGCGAAGCCACCAAGTTTTCGCAAGACCTGCTCGAAGCCGACAAGACCTATGAGGCGACCATGCGCCTCGGAATCCGCACGACCACCGGCGACGCCGAAGGCGAGGCGATCGACACGCGTGAAGTCACGTGCGACGAAGCGGCGGTTCAGGCGGTTCTACCGAAGTTCGTCGGCGAAATCACGCAAGTCCCGCCGATGTATTCGGCGCTCAAACGCGATGGCAAGCCGTTATACCAATACGCGCGCGCAGGTCAGACGGTGGAGCGGGAAGGGCGTCAGGTGACGATCCTCGCGCTCGAGATGCTCGCCTGCGCGCTGCCGGACGTAACGTTTCGCGTGACGTGCAGCAAGGGCACGTATGTGCGCACATTGGCCGAGGATATCGGCGAAGCGTTGGGCTGCGGCGCGCATCTGGTGGCGCTGCGGCGCACCGGTGTCGGCGCACTGACGCTCGACAATTCGGTGACGCTCGACGCGTTGTCCGACGCAGCCGAAAGTGAACGCGATGCATGGCTGCAACCGGTCGATGCGTTGCTGTCGACATTCCCGCTGGTGCGGTTGAACGAAGACGAGACCCGCCGCTTCCTGCACGGCCAGCGGTTGAAACTGTCCGAACTGACCATCACGGGCGATGCGGTGAATGCGCCGCGCGTCCGGGTGTACGCGGCGCAAGGGCGTCTGCTTGGCGTCGCCAGACAAGGCGAGGGTGTGCTGGCACCCGAACGGCTGGTCGTCACGACGGCGAGCTGAAAACCATGCAGGTGGCAAGCGCGCGACAAACGCGCTGCAAAGAAAAAGGCGGGACCGCTCAGAAGAAGCGGTCCCGCCTTTTTTATATCGTTCTGCCGGATACGGACTTGCGCCGAAAGCTCAGTGCGCCGCCGCGGCCGCCGCGCCCGCGTCGCCGCCAGCACGTTCTGGCTTCGTGATCCAGATCAACGCGATCAGCGCGATAAAGATGCCGGCGGACACGAAGAACAGGTCGTTCACACCGAGTTGCGCCGCCTGCTGCGTCGCCATCGTGTTGAACAGTCCGTATGCCTGCGGTTGACTGAAGCCCGCCGCGCCCATCTGCCGGATCGACTGGTCGAACACCGGGTTGTACGCGTTGGCCTGTTCGGCCAGTTGCGCGTGATGCATGATCGTGCGGTGATCCCACGCCGTCTGGAAAATCGATGTGCCAATGCCGCCGCACATGATCCGCACGAAATTCGACAGGCCCGACGCCGCCGGAATCCGGTTGCCCGGCAGTCCCGACAGGGTGATCGACACGAGCGGGATGAAGAACCCGGCCATGCCGATCCCTTGAATCAAGGTAGGCACCAGCAGCGAAAACGTATCGACGCCGGTCGTATAACGCGAACGCATCCAGAAACACAGTGCGAACACGAGGAACGACAGGGTCGCGATATAGCGCGGATCGGTGCGCGGCAAAATCTTGCCGGTGATCGGCGACAGCAGCACGGCGAACAGGCCGACCGGCGCCATCACCAAGCCGGCTTCGGTCGCGGTGTAGCCAATGTCGGTTTGCAGCCACAACGGCAGCAGCACCAGATTGCCGAAGTAAAGGCCGTAGCCGATCGACAGCGCGACGGTGCCGCCCGTGAAATTGCGCCGGCTGAACAGCGACAGGTCCACCACCGGGTGCTCGGCCGTCAACTCCCACACGATAAAGAACGCGAGCGCGATCACCGCCACCAGCGCCAGGACGACGACGGTCGTCGACGAAAACCAGTCCAGGTCCTTGCCCTTGTCGAGCATGACCTGCAGCGAGCCAACCCAGACGATCAGGAGGCCTAGACCGACGCCGTCGATCGGCGCTTTTCTAATGACCGAATCGCGATTGCGGAAGATCGTCCACGTGGCCATGGCGGCAATCGCGCCGACCGGAATGTTGACGTAGAAAATCCACGGCCACGAGATGTTGTCCGAGATCCAGCCGCCGAGAATCGGGCCGGCCACCGGCGCGATCAGCGTGGTCATCGCCCACATGGATAACGCCATGGGCGCCTTGGCACGTGGATAGCTTGCGAGCAGCAGCGTTTGCGACAGCGGAATCATCGGACCGGCCACCGCCCCTTGCAACACGCGCGAAGCGAGCAGAAAGGGCAGGGTCGGCGCGAGGCCGCACATCCACGACGAGATCACGAACAGGATGATCGACGCCATGAACAGCCGCACCTGGCCGATGCGTTCGGTCAGCCAGCCGGTGAGCGGCACGGAGATCGCGTTGGCGACCGCGAACGAGGTGATCACCCACGTGCCCTGATCCGACGACACGCCGAGGTCGCCCGAAATCGAGGGAATCGACACATTGGCGATCGACGTGTCGAGCACGTTCATGAAAACGGCGAGCGACACCGCGATGGTGCCGATCACCAGTTGCGCGCCCTCGAGAGGCGGATGAGGGACTTGCGCCTGAGCCTGAGCCATTAAAGAAGCCTTGTCTGAATCGTCGCGTGCCTTACATCACCTTCGCTGCGACAGGCTTCGCGCCGTCGGCCTGGGTCGACTTTTGCGAGCCGCCGTTCGGACCGGCGTTTTGCGAAATGATGCGGGCGATTTCCGCGTCAGCCTGGTCGCCGTACTTCTCGAACACGTTGGTCTGGTAGACCGTGTTCGGCGCCTGGCCGAGCTGGCCGCCGTTGTCGTCCTTGATGCTGACGTCGGCTTGCATGGACAGGCCGATCCGCAGCGGATGCTGCTCCAGTTCCTTCGGATCGAGCGCGATCCGCACCGGCAGACGCTGCACCACCTTGATCCAGTTGCCGGTCGCGTTCTGCGCGGGCAACAGCGAGAACGCCGAACCCGTGCCCGCCGAGAAGCCGACCACCTTGCCGTGGTACACCACCGACGAACCGTACACGTCGGCCGTCAGTTCGACCGGCTGGCCGATGCGCATGTGCTTGAGTTGTACTTCCTTGAAGTTCGCGTCGACCCACACGCCGCCGAGCGGCACGATCGCCATCAACGGGGTGCCTGGGGAGACGCGCTGGCCGACTTGCACCGAGCGCTTGGCCACGTAGCCCGTGACCGGCGCCGGCAGGTTGTTACGCGCGTTGTTCAGGTACGCGTCGCGGACCTTCGCGGCGGCGGCCTGCACGTTCGGGTGATTCGCGATCGTGGTGTTGGCGGTCAGCGCGCGGTTCGAGTTCAACTGCTGCTGGGCGGCATCGACGGCGGCTTGCGCACTCTTCACGGCGTCGCGGGCATGCGAGATTTCTTCCTGCGACACGGCGCCGGTTTGCGCGACCGTCAAACGGCGCTTCAGGTCGTCCTGGGCGCGCGACAGGTCGGCCTGGCGCTGGGCGACTTGTGCCTGGTATTGATTGTCGTCGGCGAACAGGCCGCGCACCTGACGCACCGTCTGCGCGAGGTTCGCTTCGGCCTGATCGAGCGCGACGCGGGCGTCGGCCGGATCGAGCACGACGAGCGGGTCGCCCGCCTTCACCGTTTGCGTGTCGTCCGCGTTCACGGCGACGACCGTGCCGGTAACTTGCGGCGTGATCTGCACGACGTTGCCGTTCACGTACGCGTCGTCGGTGTCTTCATGGAAGCGCGCGACGAGGAAGTAGTAAAAGCCGTAGGCGATCGCGGCGATCAGAATCACGATGACGAGCAGCGTCATCATGAGTTTGCGTTTGCCGTTGTTCGCCGGGGGTTGTGCCGGCGGTTGCGTCGGCTGCGGGGCCGACTGGGTCGGCTGGGTCGGCTGGGTCGGCTGAGTCGTAGCCGCGGGCTGTTGGGTGGTGCTCATTAATGTGCTCCGGGTTCTTTCAGACGTCGTCGTTTATTCGGATGTTTATGCGTGTGTTCGATCTGGCGTGGTTCGCGCGCTCAGTTCGCAGCGGTGGTCGCGGCGGAGGCCGATGCCGGAGCATCGGTCGGCACCACGAGGCCGGTCTGCGTCGCGTCGAAGCCGCCGCCGAGCGCCTTGATGAGCCCGATCTGCATGTCGCGGCGGCGCATCTTGAGGCCGGTCACCGTCTGGTCGGCGGCAAGGCGGTTCTGGTCGGCGGTCAGCACCTGCAACTGCGGCGACAAACCGGCCTTGTAGCGGATCACAGCCAGCTCATATGCCTTGGTCGACGCGTCGAGCGCGCGTTGTGCGTCGCCTTGCTGCTGGTCGATCGAACGGATCGACGACACTTGCGTCGCGACGTCCGCGAGGGCGCTGATGAGCGTCTGGTTGTAGTTCGCCACGTCCAGGTCGAAGTCGGCGAAGCGGCCCTTCAGCTGCGAGCGCAGCGCGCCGGCGTCGAAGATCGGCAGGTGAATGGCCGGGCCGAATTGCATCTGGCGACTGCTGGATTTAAGGAAGCGGCCCCAGCCGAACGCGTCGAAACCGAAGCCGGCCGCGAGGTTCACGTCAGGGAAGAATTCGGCTTTGGCTTCCTTCACGTCGTGCATCGCGGCTTCGACTTGCCAGCGCGCGGCGACGATATCCGCGCGGCGCGCGATGAGGTCGGCGGGCAGGTTGTCCGGCAGCACCACCACGTTGCCGTTGGTCAGCGCGGGCTGCGCGATCTGCAGGCCGCGATCCGGACCCTTGCCGAGCAGTGCGCCCAGTTGATAGCGCACGACCGTGATCTGACCGTCGAGGTCGGTCAAATTGGACTGGCTGGTCGCAATGTTGCCGTTCGCGGTTTGCCGTTCGACATTGGTGTCGAGGCCGGCCGTCACGCGGCCGTTGGTGATGCGGCCGATATCCTGGCGGTTGGCGATTTCGCGCGCGGCGATGTCGCGGAACGCGTACAGCTGCGCGAGCTGGTTATACGTGCTCGCCACCGACGCCGCGAGCGTCACGCGCGCCTGCTGCATATCGGCCTCAGCGGCCTTTTCCTGCGACACGGCCTGACCCAGCCGCTCACGATTCTTGCCCCACAGATCCAGATCCCACGACGCACTGGCCAGCACGTTGTTCTCGCTATACCAGGTGCCGCCGTACGGAGGCGGGTAGAGCGCGTTGGCCGAGAACAGTTCGCGGGTCCACGAATAGCTGCCGTTCACCTTCGGGTACAGCGCCGCGCGCGAGCTCTCGATATACGACGAGGCCTTGGCAAGACGCGCTTGCGCCTGCGCGATCGACGGGCTGCCTTCCAGCGCTTCGGCGATCAGCTTGGGCAGTTGCGGGTCGCCGAACTGGTTGGCCCAATCGAGCGACGGCCACTGGCCGCCCTGACCGGCGAGGCTCTGGGCGGACTCGTACTGAGCGGGCGACGAGATCTGCTTGTCGCTTTTCATACCGAAGTAGTTCGCGCACCCCGTGAGGGCGAGCGCCGTCACCACTGCGGCGACGGCGGCCCGGCTCGAAAGCGCGGGCGCGGACAGGGAAAGGGATTTCATCGCTCGACTCTTTGAGTGGAATGTAATGATGGACACTGCAAGCAATTTCTTACGATTTGCTGTCAAAATTGCTTGCTGCATCACGGGTTAGTCCCGTTTGATCGCCGGAGTTGACGAGCACGCGACGCAGCATGCTCTTCAGAAAACCTACTTCTTCCGGGGTGAAGCCGCCTAGCAGACTGTCCAGCACGCCGGTGAAAATAGCCGGCATTTTGGCGGCGATGGCGTGACCTTCCGGCGTCAGCGCGAGGCGCACGACTCGTCGGTCTTCATTGCTGCGAACCCGCGTCAGCAGACCGCGTTTCTCCAACCGGTCGATCAACCGCGTGACGGCGCTCGCGTCGATGCCGTATTCACGGGCCAGTTCCGCCGCCAGCAGGCATTTGCCGCTGGCCACCATAAACAGGATGCTGCCCTGCTGGCTGGTGATGCCGAGTTCGGCCATGCTGCGTTGGGTGACCAGGTTCGACAGGGTCGATTTCACTCGCGAGATCAGATAGCCGACGCTTTCGCCTAGCTGGTATTCGCTGATCTCCGGCGGGGGTGTAGCGGACGGCTCCGTCATGATTCTCGTGCGAATGCAATGGTTGACTAGGCAGGATTATAGAGGTCGGTTGGTTGACGCGGCAAGTGTTATTACAGCTTAGGCAAGGAACTTTCTCCGCTCAAGTCATAATCCGCGTGATTTTGCGTAGGATTTCGCCCGCGTGCTTACGTTTCATTTCTGATGGCCGCTGCGCCGCCGACCCCGGCCCTATCAGGGAATACCAGAAAGCTTCATTTGCACGTGCTACAATATTGGGTTCCCAAAAGTGCGCTTTGGGCTTTGTTGGTTTCGTTCACACAATGCTGCTGCTGGCGCACTCAACTGTCTCCAGGTTCCTATGACTCGCGCCCTACGCAACATCGCCATCATTGCTCACGTCGACCACGGCAAGACCACGCTCGTCGACCAGCTCCTCCGCCAGACCGCCACGTTCCGTGACAACCAGCAGATCGCTGAGCGCGTGATGGACTCGAACGACATCGAAAAAGAACGTGGCATCACGATCCTTTCGAAGAACTGCGCGGTCGAGTACGAAGGCACGCACATCAACATCGTCGACACGCCGGGCCACGCCGACTTCGGCGGCGAAGTGGAGCGCGTGCTGTCGATGGTCGACTCGGTGCTGCTGCTGGTCGACGCCGTCGAAGGCCCGATGCCGCAAACGCGCTTCGTGACCAAAAAGGCGCTGGCGCTCGGCCTGAAGCCGATCGTCGTGATCAACAAGGTGGACCGTCCGGGCGCGCGTATCGACTGGGTGATCAACCAGACGTTCGACCTGTTCGACAAACTCGGCGCCACCGACGAACAACTCGACTTCCCGATCGTCTACGCATCGGGCTTGAATGGCTACGCGGGCTTGACCCCGGACGTGCGTGAAGGCGACATGCGCCCGCTGTTCGAAGCCGTGCTGCAACACGTGCCGGTTCGCCCGGCCGATCCGTCGGCTCCGCTGCAACTGCAGATCACGTCGCTGGACTACTCGTCGTATGTCGGCCGTATCGGCGTGGGCCGCATCACGCGCGGCACGATCAAGCCGGGCATGTCGGTCGCCGTGCGTTCGGGTCCTGACGGCGCGATTCTGAATCGCAAGATCAACCAGGTGCTGTCGTTCAAGGGTCTCGAGCGCGTGCAGGTCGACTCGGCTGAAGCCGGCGACATCGTGCTGATCAACGGTATCGAAGAAATCGGCATCGGCGTGACCATCTGCGCACCGGAACAACCGGAAGCGCTGCCCATGATCACTGTCGACGAACCGACGCTGACCATGAACTTCCTCGTCAATTCGTCGCCGCTGGCCGGCCGCGAAGGCAAGTTCGTCACGAGCCGTCAGATCCGTGACCGCCTGATGAAGGAACTGAACCACAACGTCGCGCTGCGCGTGAAGGAAACCGGCGACGAAACCACGTTCGAAGTGGCAGGCCGCGGTGAACTGCACCTGACCATTCTGGTGGAAAACATGCGCCGCGAAGGCTACGAGCTGGCTGTGTCGCGTCCGCGCGTGGTGATGACGGAAGTCGACGGCGTGAAGCACGAGCCGTACGAAAACCTGACGGTCGACATGGAAGACGGCCACCAGGGCGGCGTGATGGAAGAACTGGGCCGCCGCAAGGGCGAAATGCTCGACATGGCGTCGGACGGTCGTGGCCGTACGCGCCTCGAGTACCGTATTTCGGCGCGCGGCCTGATCGGCTTCCAGTCGGAATTCCTCACGCTCACGCGCGGCACGGGCCTGATGAGCCACACGTTCGACTCGTATCAGCCGGTCAAGGAAGGCGCGGTCGGCGAGCGTCGCAATGGCGTGCTGATTTCGCAGGACGACGGCGCGGCAGTCGCGTACGCACTGTGGAAGCTGCAGGATCGCGGCCGTATGTTCGTGTCGCCGGGCGAGCCGCTGTACGAAGGCATGATCATCGGCATTCACAGCCGTGACAACGACCTGGTCGTGAACCCGATCAAGGGCAAGCAGCTGACCAACGTCCGTTCGTCGGGTACGGACGAGGCAGTGCGCCTCGTGCCGCCGATCCAGATGTCGCTGGAATACGCGGTCGAGTTCATCGACGACGACGAACTGGTCGAAGTTACGCCGCAGTCCATCCGTCTGCGCAAGCGTTACCTGAAGGAACACGAGCGTCGCAGCGCGAGCCGCAAGGGCGCGGTGGACTAAGCAGGCGGACATCGGCTTTGGCCGGTGCAGCGCACGCTAGCAGTCAGGCAAAAGCCACCTTCGGGTGGCTTTTGTCGTTTCCGGCCTTCTGGTCGCCGCCGATATGCCGCGCCTGGCGCCGCTTTGACCGTTTGTCCCCGATTTCCGCAGAAGACTGTTGCGACTCCCGAAAGTGGCCCGAAAGCCCGTCGCGACGGGCTTCAGCGGCAATCCGTCTGCTATCTGCGCTATCCGTTCTGTGATATGCTCCCCGGGTGCAAAGTTTTAGGTCCTTCCAAGCAAGACTTGATTCGCGCAATCCGCTAAACGGTCAGGCCGTGTCGCGGAAGGTTCTGTAACCCGCTATTTCTCGAGAAACTCGAAGAAAGGTGAGCGTAAAAATGATGAAGCAATTCCAGTCGAACTCTTATCTGTTCGGCGGCAATGCTCCGTACGTAGAAGAAATGTACGAAGCGTATCTCGATAATCCGGCGTCAGTGCCCGAGAACTGGCGCAGCTATTTCGACGCGTTGCAGAACGTTCCTGCATCGGATGGCAGCAATGCCAACGACGTGGCCCATGGCCCGATCGTCGAATCGTTTGCACAACGGGCCAAGGCTAATGCCTTCATCCCGCGCACGGCAGCCGGCGGCGAAGATCTCGCTACCGCTCGCAAGCAGGTCTATGTGCAGTCCCTCATCGGCGCATATCGCTTCCTCGGCTCGCAATGGGCCAATCTCGATCCCCTGAAGCGCCGCGAACGTCCCGCTATTCCCGAACTCGAACCCGCGTTCTACGACTTCACCGAAGCCGACATGGACCAGGAGTTCAGCGCCACGAATCTGTATTTCGGATTTGAGCGCGCGTCGCTGCGTGAGATCGTCAAGGCTCTGCGCGACACGTACTGCGGCACGATCGGCGCCGAGTACATGTACATCAGCGATCCGGAACAGAAGCGCTGGTGGAAAGAGCGGCTCGAGTCGATCCGCTCCACGCCGAACTTTTCGAACGAAAAGAAAAAGCACATCCTGAATCGCCTGACGGCCGCTGAAGGCCTCGAGCGCTTCCTGCACACCAAGTACGTCGGCCAGAAACGCTTCTCGCTCGAAGGCGGCGAAAGCTTCATCGCGTCGATGGACGAAGTGGTGCGTCATGGCGGCGCCAACGGCGTTCAGGAAATCGTCATCGGCATGGCTCACCGTGGCCGTCTGAACGTGCTGGTCAATACGCTCGGCAAGATGCCGGCTGACCTGTTCGCCGAATTCGAAGGCAAGCACCACGACGACCTGCCGGCCGGCGACGTGAAGTACCACAAGGGTTTCTCGTCGGACGTCTCGACCGAAGGCGGCCCGGTTCACCTGTCGCTCGCGTTCAATCCGTCGCACCTCGAAATCGTCAACCCTGTGGTCGAAGGCTCGGCGAAGGCCCGTATGGACCGTCGCGGCGACGACAGCGGCCTGCAGGTGCTGCCGGTGCAGATCCACGGCGACGCGGCTTTCGCGGGCCAGGGCGTGGTGATGGAAACGCTGAACCTCGCGCAAACGCGCGGTTACGGCACGCACGGCACGCTGCATATCGTCATCAACAACCAGATCGGCTTCACGACGTCGGACCCGCGCGACTCGCGCTCCACGTTGTATTGCTCGGACGTCGTCAAGATGATCGAAGCGCCGGTGCTGCACGTGAACGGCGACGATCCCGAAGCGGTCGTGCTGGCTACGCAACTGGCGATCGACTTCCGGATGCAGTTCCACAAGGACGTCGTTGTCGACATCGTCTGCTTCCGCAAGCTGGGCCACAACGAGCAGGACACGCCGGCAGTCACGCAGCCGCTGATGTACAAGACGATCGCCAAGCACCCGGGCACGCGCGCACTCTATGCTGAAAAGCTGGTGCAGCAAGGCGTGATCACCGCGGAAGAAGGCGAGGAGTTCGTCAAGGCCTACCGCAAGGCCATGGACGAAGGCCACCACACGGTCGATCCGGTGCTCTCGAACTACAAGAGCAAGTACGCGGTGGACTGGGTGCCGTTCCTGAACCGAAAGTGGACCGACGCTGCGGACACCGCAGTGCCGCTCGCGGAACTGAAGCGTCTGGCCGAGCGCGTCACCACGGTGCCGGAAAACTTCAAGGTTCACCCGCTGGTCGAGCGCGTTCTCAACGACCGTCGCGCGATGGGCCGTGGTGAAGCGAAGCTCGACTGGGGCATGGGCGAACACCTGGCTTTCGCGTCGCTGGTTGCGTCGGGTTATGCAGTGCGCCTGACCGGTCAGGATTCGGGCCGCGGCACGTTCACGCACCGTCACGCGGTGCTGCACGATCAGAACCGCGAACGCTGGAACGACGGCACGTATGTGCCGCTGCAGAACATCGCCGAAGGTCAGGCGAAGTTCACGGTGATCGACTCGGTGCTGTCGGAAGAAGCGGTGCTGGGCTTTGAATACGGTTACTCGACCGCTGAACCGAATACGTTCGTCGCGTGGGAAGCGCAGTTCGGCGACTTCGTGAACGGCGCGCAAGTCGTGATCGACCAGTTCATCTCGTCGGGCGAAGTGAAGTGGGGCCGTGTTTCGGGTCTCACCATGCTGCTGCCGCACGGCTACGAAGGTCAGGGTCCGGAGCACTCGTCGGCACGTATCGAACGTTTCCTGCAATTGTGCGCGGACCACAACATGCAGGTCGTTCAACCGACCACGCCGGCGCAGATTTTCCACCTGTTGCGCCGTCAGATGATCCGCCTGTTCCGCAAGCCGCTGATCGTCGCCACGCCGAAGTCGCTGCTGCGTCACAAGGAAGCCGTGTCGGACCTTTCCGAACTGGCAAAGGGCGCGTTCCAGCCGATCCTCGGCGAAGTCGACGAAGCCATCGACGCGAAGAAGGTCAAGCGCGTGATCGCCTGCTCGGGCCGCGTGTATTACGACCTGCTGGCGCATCGCCGCGAATCGAAGTCGAACGACGTCGCGATCATCCGTATCGAACAGCTCTATCCGTTCGCGCACAAGCAGTTCGAAGCGGAAATGAAGAAGTACGACAACGCGACCGAAGTGGTCTGGGTGCAGGACGAGCCGCAGAATCAGGGCCCGTGGTTCTACATCGAGCACCACCTGAAGGACGGCATGAAGGAAGGGCAGAAGCTGGCATACAGCGGACGTCCGGCTTCGGCCTCGCCGGCAGTCGGCTACTACGCGAAGCACTACGAGCAGCAGAAGGCGCTGGTCGAAGGCGCTTTCGGCCGCCTCAAGAGCGCGTCGATCGCTAAATAATCACAAGAGCTGAACCGGGAAAGCGCAGGGCGCTTTCCCGTGCCGCATCTGAAAGATCAGCGCGGCAGTCAAGGTTCGCAGGCGGTGACGGGTCCATGGATCGCGCGCCGTCACCCGATACGTATTCAGGATATTCATAATGGCTATTGTTGAAGTCAAGGTTCCCCAGCTTTCCGAGTCGGTCTCGGAAGCCACGATGCTCCAGTGGAAGAAGAAGCCGGGCGAAGCGGTTGCTCAAGACGAAATTCTCATCGAAATCGAGACCGACAAGGTCGTGCTCGAAGTGCCGGCACCCTCGGCCGGCGTGCTCGCGCAAGTCATCGCGAACGACGGCGACACCGTCACGGCGGATCAGGTCATCGCCAAGATCGACACCGAAGGCAAGGCAGGCGCCGCCGCTGTCGAAGCCGAAGTGAAGCCCGCTCCGGAAGCCGCACCGGCACCCGCCGCTGCACCGGCTCCGGCGGCGCAAGCTGCATCCGCAACGGGTGCGAACACCGCTGCTTCGCCGGCTGCCGGCAAGCTGATGGCCGAAAGGGGCCTGGGCGCGGGCGATGTGTCCGGCACGGGCCGCGACGGCCGCATCACCAAGGGTGACGTGCTGACCGCGGGCGCTCCTGCTGCCAAGGCCGCACCGGCACCGGCACCGGCCGCCGCACAGAAGGCTGCGAAGCCGTCGCTGCCGGACGTCAAGGCGCCGGCTTCGGCTGACCAATGGCTGAAGGACCGTCCGGAACAACGCGTGCCGATGTCGCGTCTGCGCGCGCGTATCGCCGAGCGTCTGCTCGAGTCGCAGCAAACCAACGCCATCCTGACCACGTTCAACGAAGTGAACATGGCGCCGGTGATGGACCTGCGCAACAAGTACAAAGACCGCTTCGAAAAGGAACACGGCGTGAAGCTCGGCTTCATGTCGTTCTTCGTGAAAGCCGCGGTCCATGCGCTGAAGAAATTCCCGCTGGTGAACGCGTCGATCGACGGTAACGACATCGTCTATCACGGCTACTTCGACATCGGTATCGCAGTCGGTTCGCCGCGCGGTCTGGTGGTGCCGATCCTGCGCAATGCGGACCAGCTGAGCCTCGCCGAAATCGAGAAGAAGATTGCTGAATTCGGCCAGAAGGCGAAAGACGGCAAGCTGTCGATCGAAGAAATGACCGGCGGTACGTTCTCCATCTCGAACGGCGGTGTGTTCGGTTCGATGCTGTCGACCCCGATCATCAACCCGCCGCAATCCGCGATTCTGGGCGTGCACGCCACCAAGGAACGCGCTGTGGTCGAGAACGGCCAGATCGTGATCCGCCCGATGAACTACCTGGCGCTGTCGTACGACCACCGCATCATCGACGGTCGCGAAGCGGTGCTGTCGCTGGTCGCCATGAAGGATGCGCTGGAAGACCCGGCGCGCCTGCTGCTCGACCTGTAAGCGCGGCTCGGCTGGCGTCGGCTTGCCTTAGCGCAAACCGACGCCATATAAGCATCACGTTTTTCGCATTCCGCAGTACAGGAACGCCGTGCGCCACGAAGCGTGGCCGCGCGCCGTTCCGCCATCAAAAGGATTGTCATGTCCAAAGAATTTGACGTCGTCGTGATCGGCGCAGGCCCTGGCGGTTACATCGCCGCCATCCGCGCAGCGCAGCTCGGCAAGACCGTCGCATGTATCGAAAAATGGAAGAACCCGGCCGGCACGCTGAAGCTCGGCGGCACGTGCCTGAACGTGGGTTGCATTCCGTCGAAGGCGCTGCTCGCGTCGTCGGAAGAATTTGAAAACGCGTCGCATCACCTCTCTGACCACGGTATCTCCGTGGAGAACGTGCAGGTCGATATCTCGAAGATGATGGCCCGTAAAGAAGGCATCGTCGAAAAGATGACCAAGGGCATCGAATTCCTGTTCCGCAAGAACAAGATCACGTGGCTCAAGGGCCACGGCAAGTTCACCGGCAAGACGGACGCCGGCGTGCAGATCGAAGTGAGCGGCGAAGGCGAAACTGAAGTGGTCACGGCTAAGAACGTGATCATCGCCACAGGTTCGAAGGCACGCCATCTGCCGAACATTCCGGTCGACAACAAGATCGTCGCCGACAACGAAGGCGCGCTGAGCTTCGACTCCACGCCGAAGAAACTCGCCGTGATCGGCGCGGGCGTGATCGGTCTGGAACTGGGCTCGGTGTGGCGCCGTCTGGGCGCGGACGTGACCGTGCTCGAAGCGCTGCCGGAATTCCTCGGCGCGGCTGACCAGGCGCTCGCGAAAGAAGCGGCCAAGCAGTTCAAGAAGCAGGGTCTGGACATCCACGTCGGCGTGAAGGTCGGCGAAGTGACCACGACCGATAACAGCGTGACGATCAACTACACGGACAAGGACGGCAACGCGCAGAAGCTCGAAGCCGACCGCCTGATCGTGTCGATCGGCCGCGTGCCGAACACGGACAACCTCGGTCTCGAAGCGATCGGCCTGAAGGCCAACGAGCGCGGTTTCATCGACGTCGACGACCACTGCGCGACCTCGGTGCCGAACGTGTACGCGATCGGCGACGTGGTGCGCGGCCCGATGCTCGCCCACAAGGCGGAAGACGAAGGCGTGCTGGTCGCTGAAATCATCGACGGTCAGAAGCCGCATATCGACTACAACTGCGTTCCGTGGGTGATCTACACCGAACCGGAAATCGCGTGGGTCGGCAAGACGGAACAGCAGCTCAAGGCCGAAGGCCGCGAGATCAAGACGGGCCAGTTCCCGATGATGGCGAACGGCCGCGCACTCGGCATCAACAAGGCGGAAGGCTTCGTCAAGATGATCGCCGACGCGAAGACCGACGAAATTCTCGGCGTGCACATCATCGCCGCGGACGCATCGGACCTGATCGCGGAAGCCGTGGTGGCGATGGAATTCAAGGCGGCGTCGGAAGACATCGGCCGTATTTGCCATCCGCACCCGTCGCTGTCGGAAGTCATGCGCGAAGCGGCACTCGCCGTGGACAAGCGCGCGCTGAACATGTAATTCCGCGCACGCCTGACTGACAGTACTCCGGCATTACCACGAAGGCGGGCGGGTTCACTCCCTCCCGCCTTTCTATTTGCAGCAACACGATGAACGTCACCGAATACTACGAAAAAGAACTGCAGACGCGCGGCTACCAATCGGATCCGGCGCAGCGCGCGGCGGTCGACCGTCTGCAGCGGTGCTATGAAGAGTGGGTCGAATACAAGTCGCGCCGCTCGAACGCGTTCAAGAAGCTGATCATCCACCCGGACCTGCCGCGCGGCGTCTACATGTGGGGCGGCGTAGGGCGCGGCAAGAGCTTTCTGATGGACAGCTTCTACATGATCGTGCCGGTGCAGCGCAAAACGCGTCTGCATTTCCACGAATTCATGCGCGAAGTGCATCGCGAACTGGAAGATCTGAAAGGCCAGGCCGATCCGCTCGACGAACTCGCGCGCCGCATTGCCAAACGCTACCGGCTGATCTGTTTCGACGAATTCCACGTGTCGGATATTGCCGACGCGATGATCCTGTACCGCCTGCTCGACAAGCTGTTCGAAAACGGCGTGCAGTTCGTGATGACCTCGAACTACGATCCGGACACGCTGTATCCGGACGGCCTGCATCGCGACCGCATGTTGCCGGCGATCGAACTCATCAAGCAGAAGCTCGACGTGATCAACGTCGATGCGGGCATCGACTACCGGCAACGCACGCTGGCGCAGGTCGAGGTGTATCACACGCCGCTCGGCGCCGCCGCCGACAAAGCCTTGCGCGACGCGTTCGCGCGTCTTGCCGCGGTGCCCGACGAAAGCCCGATCCTGCACATCGAAAAGCGCGAGTTGAAGGCGCTGCGCCGCGCTGACGGCGTGGTGTGGTTCGACTTCGCGACCTTGTGCGGCGGACCGCGCTCGCAGAACGACTACCTGGAACTGGCGAGCCGCTTTCACGCGGTGGTCCTCTCCGGCGTGCCGCAGATGTCCGCGCGCATGGCCTCGGAAGCACGCCGCTTCACGTGGCTGATCGACGTGTTCTACGATCACAAGGTGAAGCTGCTGATGTCCGCCGCGGTGCCGCCCGATCAACTGTATACGGATGGTCCGATGGCTAACGAGTTCGCGCGCACGGTGTCGCGCATCGTCGAAATGCAATCGAAGGAATATCTCGACACGCCGCGGCGGATCGTCGATACGTCGCTGACCTGAGGCGCCGCATGCCGTGGCCGGCGGCGCTTTTGCGATAGATCACGCGCCGTTCACCGACAGCGCGGCGTCGTCCGGCGTAATTTCAAGATTCGGATTGGTCTTATATTCCGTGCGCGGACGACTGGATATCTTTTGTCAAGGTTTTGACAAAGGAGAAACCATGAATCCTTACCGTGATATCAACGACGAAGAATGGCAACGTGTCGCACCGTTGCTTCCCGAATTGCGTCCGCGCTCCGAACTGCGTGGCCGGCCGCTCGCCAATACGCGCTCGGTGCTCAACGGCGTGCTGTGGGTCATGTACAGCGGCGCCACCTGGTCCGCCATGCCGCGCAAGTACCCGTCCTACCAGACCTGCCATCGCCGCTTCAAGGCGTGGTACGAATCCGGTGTGCTCAACCGCGTCATGGAGCAACTGTTCGGCGCGGCGAGCGAAGAACTTTGCGGCCTGATGGAAGCGCGCATGCGTACGCACGTGAACGAGAAGCCGAAGAGCGGTGAAGCCGAAAAGGCGCCGGTTGTCGCACCAGCGGTGTACAGCCCGCCCACCAGCCAGCCACTGCCGTCCTCGCCGTTCCCGTTCCATTCGCCCTTCAAACACGCTGCATGACCCACACAACGCAGCGTCTTCCAATAAAAGAAACGGCCGAACGATTGCGATCGTCGGCCGTTTTTTATCGTTCCATGCGGGCTCTGTAACGAGCCCCGAGCTACCCGTGCATCATTGCTGACGAATCCACGTCTGCGAGCGACCCAGCAGCGACACGCCGATATACCCTCGCACGACCAGTTTGTTCCCACCGTCTTCCAGGTGCATCTTGCACTTGTAGAGCTTGCCATTTTCCGGGTCGAGAATCTGCCCGTGATCCCAGGCGTCGCCGTCCTTCTTCAGATCGCTAAGGATCGTCATGCCGAGGATCGGCTGATCCTTGCGCGCGTCGGTACAGGCCGTGCAGCGGCGATCCGGCTGGTCGTTCGCGCCGAGACCCTTGATGACCTTGCCGCTGAGCGCGCCGCTGCCGTCCTGCGAGATCTGCACGAGCGCTTTGGGCTGGCCCGTATGATCGTCAATGGTTTGCCAGGTGCCGACCGGACTGTCGGCCTGCGCCATGGCCGTCACGGCATTGGCGAGCAGGACGCCGGCGAGCGCCGCATGTCGGGCTGTGCGAAGCGCGACTGCGCGCGCGCGGTGGGTGAATTGCATCATTGTCTTCCTCCTTGATTAAAGACGGCGCGATCATGGTCGCGCGGCGTTATTGGCATCTCGGGCGGTCTTCAGACCACGGCCGCCGTGATGCCTTGCATGGCCCCTCAGGTTCAATGTCTGCTGCCCTCGTGCGCCGCCCGCGGCCTGTGGATTGCTGCTTGGCCGCCGCCGGTGACACGTCGTCAGCGCAGAATACGTGAAAGTGCGCGCGTCGTTTGATAGTGGATACTCTATTCGATCTTCGCCGTCCTTCGTAATTGCTTAGCATTGCTTAGTTACGTACATTAAAAGTGCGTAAAATCAAAAACTTAAGTGATAAATACCCTTCGCGGTTGTTTCCGTTCCTTTCGCTTCCATCGTCTTCCAGTACGCGGGGAATGCGGGGATTAAGACGGGGAATGCGACGGGCGAGCCGCGCCACCTTACGGCGAAAGTTAAACGAAAGGAAGCTAGAAATGCGATCAACTAACTACACCCTCACCGCCGCGAAGCTGAACGCCGCGCGTGGTCAGGAGAAGCCCTACAAGCTCGCGGACGGCGGCGGCTTGTTCGTTCGTGTCTCGTCGGCGGGAACGCGCACCTGGTGTTACGGCTACGTCGCGCCCAGCGGGAAGCGCTCTGAAGTCACGTTCGGGCAGTTCCCCGAAGTCGGGATCAAGGCCGCGCGTGATCTGCACTTCGCCGCCCGTCAGCAACTCGCGGCAGGCGTCGATCCTTCCGCTGCGAAGAAGGCCGACCGTGAAGAGAAGAGGCGCGCGGCGATGGCCGACGACGGCCTGTTCAAGACCTTCTCCGAGAAGTGGCTGACCGAGCAGCTAGGCGACGCCACCGCACCGTATCAGCGAAAGATGCGATCACTACTAGAGCGTTTCGTCTGGCCGTCAATTGGACGAACGTCGCTGGCCGATGTGAAGCCTTACCAGATTTTGGAGATCATCGAAGGCCAAGCCCTCAAAGCGATTCCGGGAACGGCTGAGAAGGTGCGCGCGCTTGTTCAGCAAGTCTTCGATCACGCGATACGAACGCTTCGAGTGGAGAAGGGAGCGAACCCGGCAGCAGCGATGACCGGTGTTATCAAGGTGCCGCCCTCGAAGCATCACCGCCACCTAACCGAACCGGAGCTAGGCGTGTTTTGGCGCGCGATAGCGGGTCAGGTAGATGGCGCGGCCCATCCCTCGACCGTCGCCGCTGCGCGGATAATCGCGCTGACGCTATGCCGTAAGACCGAAGCGCTGAAGGCGGAGTGGACCGAATTCGACTTGAAGAAGGGTAGTTGGACCATCCCGGCAGAGCGGACCAAGATGCGCAAGCCGCACCGCGTCTTCCTGAGCCGTCAGGCGGTCGCGATACTCGAAGCGCAGTACGCGCTAACCGGCGATGGCCGCTGGGCCTTTACGACATCATCTAAGCTGTCTGTGCCGATCTCCCCGGCAACCATGACCTTCTTCTTCAAGAGACTTAAGGACGTTCCGAGCGACTTCACGCCGCACGGCCTGCGCGGAACTGGCGCAACGATCCTTCGTGAGCACGGATTCCGGCGCGATGTTGTCGAGCTATTGCTGGCGCACACGGAAAAGGGCGTAGCGGGCGCGTATCACCATCACGAACTTGTAGAGGAACGACGCGAGGCCCTGCAGTTTTACGCCGACCTGATCGGTAAGCTGGCCGCGAGCGAGAAAGTTTCTGTGCTGAAGACGCGGCGGGCGAAGGCGGCTTGAGCCGCTGCGAACACTCGTTTTCGCTTGCAGGCGTCATTAAGGTAGGGCAGTATAAAGACTCACGAAGGATTACACCGACCCGCGAAGACGCCGGGACGGCAATTTAGGGATTTTTGCGGCAGCTAAACGCGCGCGTTACCCAAGGCTCTGAGCCGATGGGACGCGCGCGTTTTCTTTTGGCCGATCAGTTTGCATATCCACGACAGGAAAGATGATCATGAATAACAATAGTACAACGAAAGAACTGCCGCTGACTGGTTTGGTGCGGCGTGCGCAGTTCAAAGGCGTGATCCCGCTGAGCGATACCACGATCTGGAAGATGGTAAAGCAAGGCCGGTTCCCGCAGCCGCTCAAGGTGTCACCGAGCCTGCGCTTGTGGAACGCTCCTGCGCTGCACGAGTGGATGCGCGTTGGACCGGACGCGTGGTTGGCAGCGCACCCGATTGAGGGCGGCGAACCTGGTTGATGGATGTGTTCCCGCAAGCCCGCAGAGTCGGTGCTAGAACCGCCTGCGGGCTTTTTGTTGAGCGAGTTTGGACACTAGGACAGCCGAAAATAGAACCCGTAAACAACAGGAGGTCCAAATGGACAACACAGCAAAAGTTGCGTGTCGCCTCACCCCAGCACTTCTCGAAGAGGCAAATTCCGCGGCGGCGGATATCGGCATGACGCTATCGGAGTACTTGCGTAGGGCCACTATCCATCTCGCGAAGACCCGCGTCAATCCGTTTCCGGATAGCAGCGGCGCGCGTCGTGGCCGCCCGATCACGCACGGTCGGCGCGTTGGCGAAAAGAAAAAGCCGCTGTGACTAGCAGCGGCTTAAAAGAAAACTTCACAGGACAGGAACTACAGGAACTATTATGCAATGCGTTAGTGAAAACGGAAACAACGTCAAGGACTTAACACTGGCGCAGCGCCGCGCAAACTCGATTCTCATGCTTGACACGATGAAGGCGGCGTTGAAGCGCGCGGAAGGCGCTGCTGAAGATTGGCGCGTGACGTGGGTGCAACGAGAAACGGCAATTGGACCGGAAGACGCGCCTTGGGTTGAGCCATACGGCCAGCGCACTGAAGGTCAGTTAGACGAAGACCAAAACCCCTATGTGACAGTTTCCGCTTCGCGTTCGTCTGTGTCGGAGAAAAACGGCAAGACGGTTTGGCGGCGGCGCGGAGAAGACTTTGTGGCGCTGCTGGCGGTGATGCTTGACGATGTTGGCACGAAGTCGATGGACGCCGCGCGTTCTCCTGATCCGCAGGGGCTGGACTTCTTCACCGGGAAGTTGAAGCCGACCTTCGTGGTGGAAACGTCGCCAGGAAACGCGCAAATTTGGTATGTGCTTAAAACTCCCATCACCGATCTGGCGTATGCGAAGGACTATACCTGCGCAATTATCAAAACCCTGCACCGACGCCACGGCATTGACGAACTGCCTGACGTTAATCGGATAGCCCGTATTCCCTTCGGCGTGAACTCGAAGACGAAGGACGGCCAATTGAAATATCCCGACGCTGGCGGCAAGCCGTGGAATGTTCGCCTTGTCGATTCGGACCTGAACGCGCTATACGAGCCTGACGAAATCCTAAAGGCGTTCGACATTAAGGTGGAGCGCTCGAAACCGCGCGTGGTCATCGGATCGACCGACAACGACCCTACAGGCTTCAAGGCGTTTATCTACAAGAAGTGGAGCGACGATGCGCTGGCGAGCGGTGCGGTGGATCGTGGGCAAGGGCGAATCGCAATGGATTGCGTGAACTCAGGCGATCACACTGACGGTCGCGCTGATGGTGCGATGATCAATACACCGAACGCCGATAACCAATACAACTACACTTATTTCTGCCAGCACACGACCTGTGGCCGTCCTTCGTTTCTCGAAGCTGCGCGCGCGGCAGGCGTGCTTACCGATGAAACGTATTGCGATTGGCTGAAGGAGTCGGAGAAGTCGCCGGAGATGGTGTGGGCACGTGATCAAGTGGCGCAGATCGCTGCCGCTGCGGAGTATGAAGCGATGATGGGTTGGGAGTTGTCCGATGAGACGCCGAAGGTGCGTTATCGAATTGATCGAAGGAACGACGCTCCTGAGCCTGAACACAGTCCCAACGTAGCGCAATCCGTTGCGCCGGAAAACGGCGACGACGATGTGTCCGAAAAGGAGCCGTTTGAGTCGAAGCTGGGCACGGAGTCGGGCGCGACCGCCGAGGGCAACGGATACTTCCCGAAGGCAGAAGAGCGGCCGTGCTATCGCGTTTATGACGCGCCGTTTGAAATCAAAAAGCGGAAGTATCTTGCGGGTCTGTACTTTCATGGCGTGAAGTACAGCACCAAGGATGACACCACGACTAACATTGACGTTCACCTTTGCTCGCCGCTGCGTATTCTTGCTGAGACGCGTGATCGGAACGATTCGGACTATGGCATCCTGATCGAGTTCAAGACGGAGAAGGGATGGAAGAAATGGTGTGTGCCGTCAGCAATGCTTGTCGGCGACGCGACCGACGCGAAGCGCGAACTCACCAAGAATGGCCTGAAGATAAACCCGGACGATGAGAAAGAGTTGGTGAAGTACTTCCGAATGTTCCAGTCCAATAGGAAGCTGTTCAGCGCGTCAACGACCGGCTGGGATGGCGCGGCCTCGTTCGTATTGCCTGAGCGCGTGATCGGCGGTAAGGACATTTATTTCCAGTCGCGCTCTGTCGTCGCGCCGTACGGCTCTGGCGGCTCGCTCGAAGGCTGGAAGGGCATGGCCGCGCTGGCTCGTGGGAATCCGCTCCTGATGCTAGGGATTAGCGCTTCGTTTGCTGGACCGCTGCTGAAGCACTTGCACGTATCCGGCGCGGGCCTTCACTTCTTCGGTGATAGCTCGACTGGTAAATCGACTATCGCGCGTGCTGCTGTCGCGACGTGGGGCGGATCGAAGTTTATGCGGACTTGGAACGCGACGGCGAACGGTTTGGAGGGCGCGGCGGTTACACACACCGACACGCTGCTGGCTTTGGACGAGATGGGACAGGCCCGCGACATGCGCGACGTGTATGAAGCCGCCTATGCGCTCATTAATGGCTCTGGTCGAAGCCGCGCCCAGCAAAACGGCGATGTGCGCGAGTCGAAGACGTGGCGAGTTTTCCTGATGTCGAACGGCGAAGGCACGATGAGCGCGTTGCTTCAGCAAGACGATCTGCAAGCGAAAGCCGGGCAGCAGGTTCGTTTGCTTGATGTTCCGGCTTCGCGGAAATACGGCGCGTTTGATGACCTCCAAGGGCGTTCGTCTGGCGCGGCGTTCTCGGATGAAGTGTCACGTTTGGCGGCAGAGAACTACGGGTGGGCGGGCGTCGCGTTCGTGGAGCGCTTGATTGTCGATCTTGCCGCCGGTGCGAAGCTTGGCGAACGGCTCGACGCTCTGATGCCGGAGTTCGACGCTGCGGACGGGCAAGAGCGTCGTGTTGCGAGAGCGTTTGCTATGTGCGGCTTGGCGGGCGAGTTGGCGGTGGGGTACGGCATCGCACCGTGGGATGAAGGGGAAGCTGCCGCCGCTGCGCAAACGTCGTTCAAGGCATGGAAAGCCTATCGACCTTCATCGAAAATGTCGAACTCCGAAGATGCGCAGATTCTTCAATCCCTGCTCGACGGCGTTGAGCGATTCGAGGATACAAAATTCTCTGATATCCGCTACGGTGAGTTGCGCGAGTTGGAGGTTGTGGAGAAGGGCGAAGACGGGCAAGACCGAAAAATCACCAAGTCCGTCACCCACCGCGTCAGCGGCGACAGGTACGGCTATTGGGAGGCGATCAAAGATGATACGCCCGTGGCCGAAGACGATACCGCGCCGGGGCTGGAAGCGTTTGATGAAGGTCGCGTGCGTCGGCGTTACTTGCTGACGTCTTCGGGCTTGCATGCTGTGACGAAGGGGTTTGATTCGAAGCGTGTGATCAAGGCGTTGGAGGCCGCCGACGCTCTGTTTGATCGCGCTAAAGATGGGCGCGCAGCCAAGGGAAAAGGCGTACCCGGCAAAGGCACTGTTCGGATGTATCACGTCGATCTATACAAGGTGCGCGAAGCGTTGACCGAGTGAGGTGCCTGTTCAACGTTTGTCGTTATGCCTTGGGCGTCCAATGTGACGCCCTTTTCTTTGGCGTCGGTCTGTTTCGAACTACTCCGATTACTCCTGACTCTTTGCAAATTACTCCGGAAAGTTATTTAAAATCAACAGACTTACTCCGATTACTCGAATTACTCCGCTTTTCGAAGAGATAGAGGGAGAGGGAGAGAAAAGAGGAGATTTTGTATCATTCAAACGCATGGTCGGTTAATACGAAAGAACAAGCAAACAAAGTGACGTGCGCTAGTGGCCCTGCTTACGCCTTCTTATATATTTTGGGAGTAATAGGAGTAATAGGAGTAAGCGCTAGGCAGGGCGCGGCTTTGCTGGGTTACTCCGTTCTAGTTGTAGGAGTAATAGGAGTAATTAGGGGCGCGGCGATCCTCTATCACAACGCGCAGCGCAGCGGCCCGTCCCACCCGCCGACGCACATCAGCGGACCACGAAAAACATCCACAAAAGAGACTAGAGGTTCTGCACCAGAGCGTAGACAGGACGCGGCGAACTCAATGCCCGTTTGAGTTCTACACTCACTATCGCCAGCACGCCGACGCTTTCCCCGCATCAATCCCCGCAAACGCCAACGGGAACTCGACTCCGACACCCAAGGCTAGTACATTCGGGCGTAAGTAAGCATAGGATACCGAATCATGAGCAGAAGTTACAACCACGGAAACGAAGACATAGAGCGCCACGACCCGCGAAATTTTGCAGACGAGGATTGGCTGTTTCCCGATCTAGCAAAGAACGTCGATTCATTCATTGACCTTTACGTCAAGGGCATCCCGCGTGACGCCGCCGTGATCCGCGCCTTCGAGATGATCAGGTACGGCAAATACTTAGGCAACGCCGACATGCTGGCGCTCGCGCTCCTGTCAGTCCAATCTATCGCCGCGAAGGTGACGGAACGGATCAAGGCATCGAATCCTGAAGACCTTTGGCACAGCAGGCTCGCAGCCCATAAGCTGCTTCAGATCGTGATGGACGACCGCAACAGGGAGTCGGCGCGACTCAACGCCATCGGCCAGTTGAACATGCTGCTGGGCATCACAGAGATGACAGAAAGCGGCCAGCAGAAGCTCATCGACAAGTCGCTCGCGGACTTCTACCAACGGCGCATTGATCGTCAGTTCGGCGCGGCTGCGGAAACGGACCAAACCACGAGGCACTAGGGCGCACTACGAGCCAACCGCGACCCGAATCCACACCGACCTACAGCCCAATGCCCACGAGCCAGTTAGAACACGAATACGACAGCATTGCCAGCGAGTTCGGGCGGCGCATCGCTAACCGCTGGATATACGCGACGGCGACGAAGGCAGGGAAGACCGACTTCACGCAGGCCGACTTCTACGCGATGTACGGCAGTGAGGCGAGGTTGCCAGAGAGCGAGCGCACGCGATCCGACGACGCACTTATGCTGGATGTGACCGGCTGGAACGACTTCTATCGTCGCGACGAAGGCCAGCACTTCATTGACGCGGCCATAGGGATGCAAGGCACGACGCGCGATTGGATTGCGGAACTAAACGCCGCGACCGATGCGCAATACAGCTATCTGCGCGCGCTAGTCTTAGGTCACGCATTGTGGGAGAACGCTGACGAAGAGTGGCGGGCCTTTGAAGCCACCACTAACAACGTCGATGCTTTTGTGCTGTTCGTTCTCTTTGAGCGTCGTTGGCCTAGAGTCGATGGTGACGCGCGCACAGGGCACCCGAACGAAGCACAGATTGCACGCGATTTAGGCGTGAGAGATTTACCCGATACGAGGAGCGCAGAAAATCGGATTGCGTAAGCATGGCAGCGCAGCGGCTGAACCCGTAGGCGAATCGTCAACCTTCTTCGCAGCGGCAGCACCGACGCCCAAGGACAAAAAGGCCGCCGAGCCATCGGCGGATCAACCGAAGGCAGCGACCCAAAAGCCGCCGAAGAAGCCCGCAGCGACATTCTTCGACAGCGGGCGCGGCCATGTCGATCCGCTCACCGAACTCAGTACGCACCGTTCGGGCAAGGCTTCGATGTCCGACGATGAACGAGCAGAACGCAAGACCGCAGAAGAGCAACGCGCACGACGCGGCCTAGAGAATCTTCAAGCAATGATGAATCGCTAAATCACCAACCCCAAAGGAGTAGAAGCATGAACGCAATGGACACGATGAAGGCAGGCGGCAATTATCAAGGCCCGACCAACGGCGCAGGGCCTGTCGTTCACACGGACGGAAACCGCATGATCGATCAGATCGCGGCACAGCAGAAAGCCGGTCACCAAGCACAGGCGCACGCCCAGCGCGTTGCAGCGGCTCAAGCACGGGCGGCGATCTAGGGTGTAGAGTGCATTTTCATCATCAGCGCCTTGCCGTTCGCGGTCAGAATCCACAACAGATGCGAAGAGGCTTTCTGAAGAGAAATCACGCCAAGAGCGACGAGTTTCAGTTTCATTGATTGAAAGTCTCTCTCGTCAACTTCCACGGAGGCTTCTGCTAACTCTGTTTGCAGAAGGTGCCTAAGGTATCCACGAACATTCGAATCGCTCGGTTCTTCAAGCAGCTTTGCCGCGAGCAAGGAGAACACATGAATATAGCTGTTTGTCCATGTCACTGTTCTTTCTTGCAGCCTGCTGCCTCTAACTGTTTTGCACGTCAAATGAAGTTCTAGAACAGAGTCCAAGGCAGATTTAGAAAAGGTGCCGTTAGCAGCTGACAGCGTGGTTCCATCGGTCTCGCCGCCGCCCGTCTTAGCTCGCGTCAACTCTGCCTTAAGTGCATCGTTCTCTCCGCGCAGCGCGGCCAATTCCGACATGAGCGGCGATACATCTAAAACGGCAGACGACCGGACCCATCCACCAAGCTTGCGCTTCTCTCCGAGGTTCCGGATTGATTTCGGCACTTGGATCTTGATGTCCTTGACGTCTTCGATCTCGCTACATAGCTTGTTCTTCACAGTTGCGCGAAATTCGTTCAACGCTTTGGTGTCATGTCGCTCGGTAGCGTCCAGTCCAAGTGGCCCTTTAGCCTTTTCGGCGATGGCCTTGTCTGTTAGGTAGAGCGCGAAAAACGGCTTGTTGGTGGCGACCGCGTGTTCATACTCAAGTTGGATATAGCTTTTGCCCGATTCTGATTCGACGCTCCCATATCGGCCACCGAGGACCAGCATGAAAATGTCGCTTTCATCAATCCAGCCTTTAATGACCTCCATCTGCTCTTTGTCGGACGCGGCGAACAACTCCATGCCAGCCGGAATGTGTCCGGCGTCTAGGATCGCCTCGACTGCCGCCTGCCGTTCCGCTTTCATATCTGTGTAGGTGGAAGAGATGAACACCTGATATTTCTTATCCATTCTGAACCGGTCTCCAAGCCGCGATTAGGTGACGGGAAGTCTATCACCGCTCAACACAGGCCCCGAACACGATAGAAAAACTGCGGTTTGGAAATTCGTTTTCTTCGACGCCTCACTGCGCGCCCATTGGCTTACAACCGCATTACGGGTATCTGTGCGGGGAAATTGAGCGTGGCGATACCGCATAGTCCGACAGCCACAGCCGTCAAGCCTTCTGCGCTGGATTAGAGATTCTGGGCGGGAACTTCTACGGGGTCGCATCTCGGTCGGTGGGCACTGCGCGGCCTACTTATTCAGCGGCACGAGTTCAAACCGGTACACGCGACCATCCTCGTCGGTCCAATCGCGTACGCGCTCCGCCTTTAGACCCATTCGAAATTTGACGTGCTTCGAATCGGGCAGATGCAGTAGTTGGAACGCCTCGCGGGTTGATCGGTACGTCCGCGCTTCGCCGCTGTGCAGTAGGGTCACCTTCACGCCGTCCCGCGTCAGGCGGTCACGCAGCGTTGATTCCGCGAGCGGCTTGGTGCCGGACCTCGCTGCCGCGCCTAGCTCGTTAGTCATGTAGAACTCGGCTTGCCAGTCAGCGCGAGAGAGCCGACTTTCTGCGACGGATGGGAAGGGCATAGCGGAGACGGAAAATTGTTGACCGTTTGAAGTTTACGTTGCTGTCCTTCGTACACCTAACACGTTGCGTGTATTCGTTCACCGACAAGTCGTAAATTACGACTTGTCGCGGCGTAAATTTCGAATCGCGATAGATCATTCAAATTCATCGAGAATCCGTTCAATGCCCACAACCGTTTATCTACGCAAGCACAGTCAGGTTCAATTCGAAGCATCGGACTTTTCTGAGCCGCAATTTCTTCTACACGTTGGAGGCTTGCGCGCAACCAGTCTCTACGCCGAACTTCGCGCACGAGGCGAAGACTGCCTTGGTGCGTTCGTTGCCGTTTTTGGCGAACACGTTGGCGGCCAGCCGAATGATCTGGTTGTTGCCGCAGAGCATTACGAGCGTACATCCAACTATGCGCTCGCGTTTGAAGATGCTGTTGAGCGCATCGGCATTGACGCCCTTCGTCACGAATGGGATCAGCGCGCCGCTGAATTGTCTGTCGTTGCTCGTGACCACGCGGCGTTCCTGCGGTCCCACAGCACGGCACTCGAAAACAAGGTTGACGGCGCATACAGCGGTATCGGCAACACGTTCGAAAGGGTCTTGGCCGAACGTACGCGAGAGGCGGCGAAGCGCATCCAAAAGGAACGCTTTGAATCCGCCCAGATGCACAGCCCCGACGCGGCCAGTTTTACCAGCCGGACGTAACGCGATGAGCAGAACGCCTCTTCGGACAGCCGTCGCCGCAGCCAGAAGCGCGGAACTCGCACAAGCCCTGCCGGCGATCATCGCTGCGGCGAAAACGGGACGTCGGCGCGAGACCGGTGAAATAACGGTTGATAGCGATGCAGTGCGCGAAGCAGCCTGCAAGATCGGATACGTACAGCACTTCACGCACCGCGCATTGGCCGCAGCAATGCGGACCATCGGAGCGAGACGAGCGCCCAATTCGCACACCGGCGCGAAGTATGTTTTCCCCAGCGCGCTTTGTCTTGCGGAAGCAGTGAAGATCGCGGCGGACAACGCCGATCAGGTAAAGCAGGCAGGGAACGAGTAATGAGCGATAGCCTAGATAAATTCGTGCTCCAGTACAACGTGGATTTGCGTGACAGCATCGGAAAATTGGAGAAGCTGCAGGAGAAGATGAAAGGTGCAGGTACAGGCGCGACGAAGAGTGCCAGCGACATTAAGAAGTTCGCAGGCGACGCGTCCAACGAACTAGGGCGGCTTGTTCCAGGCCTCAACGCGGTGTCCAGCGCGGTAAAAGCAATGGGCGCGGAGTTCGCTATTGCCACAGCCGCAATCGGCTCGTTGGCCATCGGCGTAAAGATGGTCATGAACCTTCGCGAGCAGTACAACCGGCAGCGCTCGGAAGGGATGCAGCTGGGCGTGTCGTCAATTCGAATGGAAGAGTACGCGCGCAAGTTCGTCAAGAACTCTGGCGGGTATCTGGACCGCGATGCAGCCGCAGAAGGCGTGAAGACGTTCGCTGGAATGGCCAACTCCGCCTATGCCGATCCGTCGCGACTGGGGAAAGAGGCACGCATCATGAAGATGCTTGGCGTCAATGTCGGTGAGCGCGGCCAGACACCGACCGGCCTGAATACGGAGATGACGCAGTTGGCGCTGGGCCTGCAGGGCAAGTCGAAAGGCGACGTACAAGGCATTGCTAAGGCAACCGGCATCAATCAAGACTGGCTTCTGACGCTCCAAAAGCTGGGGCCTTCAATCGGCAAGATCACTGAGATGACCGGCGAGGAAATTGATAAACGCCAGGATGCCGAACAAAGCCTATCGAAGTTCAATGACCAACTGCAGAACTTGAAAGAGAAGTTTACCGAAGTATCGAATGAGCTTGCCGAGCCGCTTCTGCCGCTGATGACAGAACTAGTCAAGATTATGGAGAAGCTGACACAGGCACTTCCAAACGCAGTTCACGACATCAAAAAGACCGGGCTAGTAGGAGGTATCGTAGGCACATCAGGCGACGCAAAGGTTCACCCGGAAAAGGGCGGCGGCGTAATTGGATGGTGGCGACGCCTCAATGGAATTCCTGATGCGGATTATCAGGGTGCGCAGAATGCTTTGAATAATGACCAGAATAGGTCAAACCCACACGAACAAAAGAAAAAGGCAGACGCGAAGAAGGACCAGGACAAGCGCGACGCGGCAGTGGATAAGATGGACGCCGTGAATAAGCAAGGACTCCAAACGGCCAATCAGATGAACCTGGCCGTGAACATGTTTGCCGGTGCCGTTCAATCGTTCTCTTCGGCCATCAATATCCAGCAGGCGTGGGCGGCTTGGGCTGGGGAGATAGGCAAGGCCGCTGGACTCCCAGGAGCCGGTTCTGTGGGCTCTCTGTCAGGCGGTGGATCGAATAACTGGCAGGGGAACAACTATGCGAACTTTATCAGCCAGTCTGCTCGCAAGTACAATCTCGATCCTCAGATGCTTGCGGCGATTATGCAAGTGGAGTCCAAAGGCGATCCTCTCGCGGTCAGTCCGACCGGCGCTGGTGGTCTCATGCAGATTACTCGCGGCAATCAGAAAGCGTATGGGCTGAAAGACTACCGCGACCCGGCAACGAACATCGACGTTGGCGCGCGGATTTACTCAGAGTTTCTGAAGCGCAACAAAGGGGATGTGGCCGCTGCCTTAGTCGGCTACAACGGAAATAGCGACCCGGCTTATGTGGCCAAGATCAAGGCCGCGTACGGTGGAGGCTCTGGCGGGATTGGCGAGAGCAAGCAGAAGATGAACATCCGTTCCGTGCAGCAATCGGTGGCGGACTATCTCAGCGTGCCGCTCGATCAAATCCAGCGCGGCGGCGTAACGCAGGGCGATGCCGGTTGGGCCACGCGGCAGATTCAAGCGGGCATCAGCAACCACATCTATGACCTCCAGCGCCAGCTTTCCGTTGCCGGTCTTCCGGCCCAGAACTACGCCAAGCTGAAGACGGAGTTGCGTGACCAATCTCGCGGCTTGGACCTCATGCGACAGTACTCTGCTGAAGTCATCGGGCGTCAGGCTCCTGGTGACCAATCTCGCACGATTGGCGAGCGTCCGATCATCATAAACGTCAACGGCGCGACCGATCCCAAGGCCGTCGCCGCAGAGGTCAACAACCAGTTGACGAAGAGCATGAACGATCTTCTGTACAACTTCTCGTCAGGAGTGAAGGGATAATAGAACCAAGCATGCGGAAATCGAGTTATTTTTAACCCGTAGTCACTTAGGACTACATTTCAAATGGAGAAGTAAAAATGGCAAGCCGCACGATTCACGACAAAATCCCCCACAACGTTCGCGTCAACAAAGGAGCCACCTTGAGTCAAGAAACTCTGCGCCAAATGTACAAGGCGACCTCTCGCACCAATCGCCGCGCGGCAGGTGTAGACGCCGTTACTCCTTCCGTCAAGGGCGCGAAAGGCGTCATTCCTTCGACAATCGGCGTTGCCGCGCAGGCACGGTTTGCGAAGATCGGGAAGACTGCGCTTGTCGCCGCCGAAGGGCTGGACGCCATCCTCAAGATTCGCGATTCGGCAGAGGCCCAAGCGGACCCGGAACTTGCCGCGCTGGCGAACGACCCGAAATTCATCATGGTCATGAAACTCGTGCTCGAAAAGCTCAGCGGACAGTTGAACGGTCTGATGGTCGAGATGATGTACGGCACGAGCGGCACGGCAGACGGCCAAGGCCCGGATCACGAGAACGATGAAGAAGTGATGGCCGCTGCAAACGAAAAGGCACGCACCGGGCGTGATCCGCACGTCGCGGCTGGGGTGGACTCAGCAGGCCCGATCCTTGGCGCCGACGACATGGCGCGAGTGGAGCGCGCACGTGCGAAGCTGTCACGGCTCAAGACGGCTCAGGCGATGGGCGATGCAGGCGACATCGTTCGCGCGCAATTCGGCATGGAGCCGCGCGCGGTGGACGCAGACGGACTGTATGCGATGTTCGAAGGAAAGCGCTCGAAGTAAGTGAGCCGCGCGGCTGTGCCGACAATTCGGTTTTGCCGCGCCATTTCATGTAGTTAAACTAATTATTGAAACCATGACAATCATCGCCAAAGACAAAGCAGCTAAGCTCCTTTTTGCCCAACTCTGCATTGCGCTGGAAATCGAGTTTCGCATTCGAGGATTCCGCCCTGACTTCGAAGGAACGGAATTTATTTCTTCGATCATCCGCGACAAATATGGCCGCTTGCAAACGTTCTCAGGCGCGTTCGTTACGCCCACGGGCCTAGCCATTTTGCCGTTCTCGCTCTCGTTCGGTGGGCGCGGCGATACGGATACAGGGCTGGGTTCCTGCGCAATCATCGACACAACCGGTAAGCGCAAGCAAATCTTTTCGTATCTGTCGATACTGGAATATCTGATCAACGCCGGTCTGGTCAAGCCGCAACTTGACCGCTACATGAGCATGCTCACCAAGGGCGGCAAGATTGAAACTAGGGTGGCGATCGTCGACAAATGGCCGGTGTTTCGGTCGTCGGCAATCAAGACACTGCCGTATGACCTCGCTCTGGAATTTGAATACGCGGATATGGTCGCTGCGTGAATGGAACCGCAGACGAACGACAACATTCGTGATCTTTTGTTTGCCGCGTTGGTAAGCTTCGGGCAATGGCGATGATCGACCCTTGCGTGATCACCGCGCGGCAACTGTGGGCGCGTTTATCTAGGAATTGGAGGGAAAGGAAAATGAGCAAAGAAACGATCAATGGCTTCACGTGGACGAAGGAAGATGCGATAGCTGCCTATGTCAAGATTGCGAACTCGCCCATCGCAACGCTGCGCGACCGGAAGGAAGCGTGCAATATGATTTTGCTGCTCAATGGCGTTACGGCGTATGTGGTGGACCAGACCGGCGAAGCGCAATGGCACCCGGAAGCATTTGAACGAGAGTTTCCGGCGAGGGCTGAACACGCGCGATGGATGACCGGGCTGCGGCGGGACGTTGCACGCAAGGGCGGCAGCCCGTTTTAGCAAGATGCCGCGCCGGGTATTTGAAGACGTTCCAAAACTTCGTTGCTGCGGCCGACCATCTTGCTGAGGTCCTTTCGACTATCGAACGGAAATCGTCCTGAGACCTCACCAAGAGTGACCTTCAGGCTTGATAGCGCCGCACGAGTACCGAAGCAAGGCCGCGCGTCTGGAAGGGCGCAGCGGCCTTTTTAACGCGCAGCGGCTCCCGCTGTATACATATTAGACACCCGGTCGATCCAACCGGCGACTATCGGCCCGCGTGCGGGGTGTTCAGGTTTCAACCGCGCGCTTCGCGTCCCGGCTCGTCTTCCTTCACGCGCCAGCGCCAGTAGCGATCCGGCTTGACCCACACAACGGTCGTGTCGGTGACTTGCTTAAAGGCGTCGAGCAGGGCGCGGCCAACGACGAGGTTTCCATCGGCGTTCTCGCGCAGCAGGGCATCGGCCTTCGCCTTCACCAAGTGGTCAACTACGTCATCTTGGTAAATGCAGCCGTCGCGCTCCAGTTGCGAGAGCATCCACTTTGCCGCCGTGACGACGTCCATCACTTTGAGTCCATTGCTTTAACCGTGACATCCTCAAGCGATTCTTCGGGGAAGCCGCCCGCTTCGAGTTTTTTGCCCGCGAACCATTGGCATTTGTATTGCCGGAATGTTGCGCTTGGCAGCGTTTGCACTGTCATTTCCGGTCCGCCGGATTTCAGTTGAACGATGTCACCGATCTTGAATTTGTTAGCCACTTCTCGCTCTCCATTTGGGTTTGTTACATTCATACAACACCGGTTTCGACGGGCAGCGGCGAGGGTCACTCCCCGTTCGCTTTTTTCTCTTCTTGAATCACCGCGCCTAAGGTGTAAATCCCATCGTCGTTGATCTTGCGTGCTTGCTGCGGGGCCATTGCGCGGAGCGCCATATTTAGATCACGCGGCATGACGTGGCCCATCGAGCCGTTGAAGACTTTGAATACAACGTTGAACGTGTCGTACATCGCGTCGTCGCTATCGGTCTGGCCGCGCGCTTCAACGATGTTCATATACTGATAGGCCTGATCGCTAATCGGCGTCTTGTCACCTTTCATCTGCATCGCAGACATGGCGGTTGCAAGTTCTTTCGCGATTCGAAGCGACGGCACGTGACCAAGCGAGTTTTGAATCGTTTGGCATACGGTCACCGCGTCGGCGTGCGAGAGTGTCTTCACATCAAGCAACTCCATCTGATCCCAATCGCATGCGGTCAGAGTCGTGGGCTTCGGCGCGGCAGTTGGCTCGGTGCTATTTGATGAGTCGCAGGCGGAAAGGACGGCGAGCGCCGCGACGGCAGCACTGATCGCACGGAAATTTGTTATAGGCACGGCCTTCCCTCTAGTCGTTTTGTTTGCTTATGGTCTGTGCGCAATATAGCAAGCGAGCAATTCGCGGACTAGGGCGCGTGGCGTAAATGCATCTATTGTGCCGACGGCAGCCTGCTGTCGCTCCGCATTTGGGCGCAAAGGCGCGTTCTGTCACCAATTTACTTGCCGCGCTTACAAACCTTACGGATAATCAAATTCCGCTGGTCTGTACGGACTAGCGACCACCCGTAATCAAACTGAGGAGCCGGACCATGCTAGATCGTATTCGTTGCCAAATTCAGGTGCGCGCGTCAGGCTCGCGGAAGGCCCGAGCGTTCAAGGGCATAGACGAGGCCAACCGGACATTTGGTTGGGACCTGAGCGCGCACACGCGCAAGACCCTTCGGCGCATCGTTAAGACGGAAGGCGCGGCCAGCGCTGAGATCGATGGCCAGACCTATACCTTTACCCAAGCGAGCGGGAAGGGCTGACGCGTCGCACCGTACCAGCGGCGACCAACGAGGCTGTGATAACGGGGATTCGTGCGGGGAATCGCCGCGCCGACCGGGCAGAACCCAATACCGGCGCAGCTTTGCCCAGGTTGAAGAGAGCCGATAGTGGATACTCTAATCAGGACGCGGCACTGCCTCGATCAATTCAGCTGATACGAGAACGTCGCGTTGATGCGCGGACTACGCGACGCGCTTTCCACCGGCGCGTCGCCGATCGCTTTGGCCACCGAGAGATCCAGGCTGTAGTACTTCGCATCCGAGATGCGGAAGCCGAACGCGATCGACGAAAGCTTCGAAGGCGAGGGCGTGCCCGCATGCAGATAGACGCGCGCCATATCGAACGAAACGTAAGGCGTGAGCGTGCGCAGATAGGTGAAGCCCGGCGTAAACGCACGGTTGACTTCCAGTATCGCGCCCCAGCCCGAATCGCCTGATGCCTCGCCCGGCTGATAGCCTTGCGCGAAACGCTGCGCGCCGAACGAGATCTGCTCGGAGGTCGGCAGCGATACGCCGCTGTATTGGCCTGTCAGCGAGACCGCCGTGCCGATCTTCAACGGCCACTCGTTGGATTGCGAGAAGCTCGCGCCAGTGCGCACGAAGTTGATCGACGCCGGATTGCTGACGGGCGCGCCGGGCACATTCGAGTCGCCCGACTTGGACGCGCCCAGAATGTCGAATGCTTTCGCCACGTTGACGCTCGCGCGGCGCACCTGGCTCGTCTGCACGCTGGTGTAATCGGCCTGCAACTGCATGACTCGCACTTGCGAGCGGAAGCCGATCTGGGCGCCGGTGTCGTGGTTGTGATAGCGATCCTCGTCGTGCGACGCATAGACCGACGCCGTGCCGATCACGCTTTGCGTGTTGCTCAACAGAATCGGATACGCCAGCGAACCGCCGATCTTGTCATTGATGACCGTGCGTTCGATGGAAGAGGGCAGGCCGGGATTGTCGGTCGGATTGCCGCGATAGTGCGAGGCGTCGATCTTCGCGATCAGCCCGTTACTGCCGATCGGCACCGCGCCATGCGCGGCGAGATAGGTGACGTTGTCGCGCCCCTTCGGCAGCAAGGCCGACACGCTCAGCTGTTCGCCGAACGAGGTCAACCCGTTTTCAGTGGCGGTCAGAAGCCCCTGCACGCCGGGGTGATTGAAGTCGATGCCGGTGCTGACGTCGAACGGCTTGCGCTCCACGTTCAGTTCGAGCGTGGTGGCGCCATCGGTGTTCTGCGGCGGCGGCACGTTGGCCGCAACCTTTACGCCCGGCAGCAGGCCGAGCACGTTGATGTAGCGCTCGAACGTAGCGCGCCGCAACGGCCGGTCGGCGGTGATGTGATCGGCAATCGCGCGGATCTTGTCTTCCACGGCGCCGGCCTTGCCCGTCACCTTGACCGCGGACACGTAGCCTTCCACCACCGTCACGCGCACCACACCGTCTGCGAATGTCTGCGCCGGAATGAAGGCGAACGAGAGCGCGAAACCGCGGTCCTGATAGAGCTTCGTGACGCCGTTGGCGACCTGAATCAGATCGCCGATCGTCGTGTCCTTGCCGACGAGCGGCGTGAAGCGCTGCGCGACATCGTCGAAGGGAATGGACTTCACGCCCTCCACCTGCACGCGCGAAGGCGTGATATGGCGCGCAAGCAATTCTTCGAGTTGAGGGGCTTGCGGCGCGACCTGCACGGTCACGTTCGGGCCTTTGTCGGGCGCCTTGATCTGCGGCAGCGAGTCCAGCGGATTGCCGCCGACCGCCGAGCCGCCAGGGCGGGACTGCGCATGCGCTTGCATTGGCAGAGTGCCCGCCGCAAATGCTGCGAGTACCACGGTCCCTAGGCTGCTGTACCCGAGTTTCATCGGATGTTCCTCGTATATCGTTCTTGTGTGTCGCGGACGCACCGCCTGGCCGGGCGGGTCGCGAGCCCTTATGTGCGGCTCGACGTGTAGTGCAATGCTTACGCGTATTACGTCACGTACCAAGTGGGGCTTGAGCGCTCTGGGCAACCGCGCGAAGCACGTGACGAGTCGGACTGTTAGTGCGCATTGCGTCACTCGCTGCGGCTTGCATCATTCAATGAACAGCCGCGCGGCAGGTCTCACCGGATGGCTGATGCACGCCGCAGCGAATGAATAGTTAGGCTAACTACTTATGGTTGACCGGCGCCAGACCGCCTAGCAGGGTCGTCAGGCCGCTCGTCGCCGTGCCCGAGCCGCTCGTCGAACCTGCGGCCGAGCTGAGCGTGCCGGTCAACTGGCCGACCAGCGCGGTCACTGGCGCGAGCGCCTGGCCGCTGCCGCCCGAACCCGAGCCGCCGTTCGTGACGCCGGAGAGCGCGCCCGTCAACGTCGACAACGGATTCGATGCGTTACCCGAGCCAGCGAATGCCGAAGTCAGCGAGCTCAGCGGCGAGCCGCTCAAACCCGAGGAAGTCAGCGAACCCAGCGGCGTGCCGCCGAACGCCGAGGTCAGCCCGGCCAGCGGTGTGCCGCCGAGCAGCGTCGACAGCGAGCCGAGCGGATCGCTGCCGAGCCCAAGACTCGTCAGCGAACTTTGCAGCGGGCCGAACGGGTTGCTGCTGGCGGGCGGCCCATTGGCGACGCTCACGCTCGTGGCGCCGACGAGGCTCGTGAGCAGTCCAGGAATCGGCAGCGCGCCATTCGGGCCGTTCGGATTGACCAGGCCGCCTGCGTTGGTCACGGTGTTGCCGAGCGAGCCGGCCAGCGTGCCGAGATCGGCGCCGACCGGATTCTTCGTGGCGCCGCCCACTTGCGAGCCCGCGGAACTCGATGCGCCGCCCACTTTCGCGAGCACGCCGCCGAGGGGCGCGCCGAGGCCGGTCTGCGTACCGACCGCTTGCGTGACGAGTCCTGCCGTCGTCACGATCGGCGTGATGGCGGTGCTGATCGGTTGAGTGATCTGCTGCACAGGCACTGAGCCGAGCGCGTTGCCGAGCGTCCCGCCACCGGCGTTGAGTGCGCCCGCAGCGGTGGAGAGCGTGCTGGCCAACGGTGTCGTGAGCGGCGCCAGCGGCGCGAGTTTGCCGCTGCCGAGGCCGCCGACGGCAGTGCTCAACCCTTGCACGACGCCGCTCGTCGAACCGACCACCGAGCCGAGTCCGGCGACCGTGGTGCCGACCGGATTGGCCGTCGTACCGGTCTGGCCGACGCCGTTGCTGACGGCATCGGCCAGCGAGTTCAGCGTGCCGCTCGTGCTCGACACTGCGTTGCCGAGCCCTTGCGTGACTTGCGGGCTGAGGCCCGGAATGGTCTGCGAGGCGATCGCCGTGCCCAGGTCGTTGGTGGTCTGCGCGGCCGCGGTGGCGACGCCGGTCGTGCCCGTCTTCGCGGTGGTGCCGCTGCCGGTATCGGTCGAACCCGAGCCGCTGCCGGTGCTTGAGGTGGTGGGCGGCGCGCTGACGGTGCTGCCACCGCACGCCGCGAGCAAACCGGCGACCGCCACGGCAATCAATGGCGCGCGCAACGACGACACCGTCGCGCACGTCGCAGGGAGAGAGAAAAAACGTTGAGTGGACATGTGTGCTCCTCTGTGTCTTCTGGATGTCGTGTGCGTTGATATCAGTGCGCCGTTGCAACAGATGTCTGAGCGGCGCGGCCCAGTTCAGCCAGGTTTCGGGAAGCCACGGAGTCTGGCTGGCCGGCCACGCTCCGGCTGGGTGTCGCTCACGGTTTTTCGCTGTTCCCGAGAGGCCTGCTTACTTCTTGCCCAACCCGCCGAGCAGGCCGCCTACGAGCGACGTCACTGGTGCGAGCGGATTGTTCGCGGTGCCTTTGCCCGTGCTGGTCGACAGCGACGGACCCGCGCCCGAGTTGGTGGATGCGGCGGCGGTCGTGGTGGTCGGCGCGGCGCTCGCCGTGCTGGTGACGCCGCCGAGTGCGCCGGTGACACCGGACAGCAAGCCGGTGACCGGTGCGAGCGGGCCGCTGCTGCCCCCGGCCGCGCCGGAGAGGTTGCCTGTCACGGTAGAGAGCAAGCCGGTGACGGGGGCGAGCGGGCTGCTGCCGCTGCCGCTCGATGCGCCGCCGGTGCCGCCAGTCAATCCACCGAGCGCGCTGGTGAGCGGCGCGAGCGGCCCGCTGCCGGTGCCGCCGGTCAATCCACCCAGCGCGCTGGTGAGCGGCGCAAGCGGATTGCCGCCGCTGCCGCCCGTGAGCAAGCCGCCCACCGAAGCGACCGTCGTGCCGGTGTCGGTGACCGTATGGCCGAGTGCGGCCGTGACCGGGTTGCCGCCGGTCGCGGTCAACAGGGCGCCGGCCTTGCCGAGTCCGCCGCCGACCGTCGAGAGCAGGCCGTTAAGCGGCGCGCCGAGACCCGTGGTATTGCCGACCGTTTGCGTGGTCGCGGCGACCATCGACGTGATCGGCGTGATCGCCGTGCTGAGGGTTTGCGTGACTTGCTGGACCGGGCCCGTCGAGAGGGCGGTGGTGAGCGTGCTGCCGCCGTTGGCGACCGCGCCGCCGAGTGTGTTGACGACGCCGCCGAGCGGCGTGGTGATCGCCGACAGCGGAGCGAGAGGACCGCTGCCGAGACTCGTCACGAGGTTGCCCGTGTCGGTCACTGCGCCGCCGACATGATTCAGCACACCGCCCACGCTCGAGACTGTCGTGCCGACCGCGTTGCCGCCGGTGCCGAGTTGGCCGAGCCCTTGCGACACGCCGTTGCCGAGCGTCGAAACGGCCGAGCCGACTTGTTGCACGATGCCGCCGGCGGACTGGGTGGTTTGCGAGCTGACGTCGGGCAACGTCTGCGAACCGATCACGGTACCGATGCCGGTGACCGCCGAGCCGGCGTCGCTAACCACACCGCCCGTGTTGCCGACTACCGTGCCGAGCGCGTTGGCGACGGGCGTCGTGCCCGTACCGGTTCCTGTGCCTGTACCCGTTCCCGTGCCTGTTCCCGAACCGTTGCTGCCCGTGGTCGTGTTCGCACCTGCGCCCGCACCCGAGCCCGAGCCGCCCGCACCCGTCGAGCCGCTGCCGGTCGTGGAAAGTGTGCCGCCGGCGGAACCGCTGCCGCTGCTGCCGGTGCCGGAACTCAGGCTGCCGGAGCCTCCGCAAGCACCAAGAGAAAGCATCGCAGCCACGCCGGCTGCAATGAGGGTTGCCCGTACTGTCGTGTTGGTCGTTTGAATGTTCATGTCGCCCTCGCATCGCATGTGTTATTGGATGTTGCTGCGTGCCTGTCTCTGCACGAGCCGTGCCATTTCTGCTGAACAATGCGAGGACTTTTTTTGCGCGAGCCGCAGCGCTATATGCGATAAGGCTTTGTGAGGAACTGACGGAGCATGCGCTAAACCAGATTGCGCTCACATAAGGCACTGCGCAGCGCGTTCGCACGGCCGGCGTAACGTAACGAGCCCCGCGCGCCGTTACGATGTACGGCGTAACGCGGGCGGGCGAAACAGGTGCGGGCGCTTCAAACGTTCTGTTCAAACGAATAATTAGTGGAGCGAATCTAACTCATGGTTATTCCTATGTGCTGCAACGCACGAACTGCCGTTAACTAGAGTGAGTGGTAAAAATGCATACGGGATGAGATTCGGCGCAGCGGACAATTGCTTAAAAATGATTGTTCGGCTATAAAACCCGAAAGCATTGAAGATTGATGACGGAGGTGGGTTATCGAACAGACAACTCATGCGTCGGTGTTTTATTGAAGGGCGGCTGCAGGGCATGGCACTGCGATGCAATAAACGAGACTGGGAATGAGAGCTCAACGGTCCGCGCATCCAAGGCACATGGTCGAGAATTGCAGAACGTATACGAACGAAATAAATGAAGTTCGAGGGTTCAAATGAAAAAATTCGCACAACGCTTTCTGGCCGATAACAAAGGCGTAACGGCTATCGAATATGGCCTTATCGCAGGCCTCGTCGTGCTCGTGATCGCTACCGCGGTGACGAATGTCGGCACGAACGTCTCCAATGTTTTGCAGCAAGTCGCGGATAAAATCTCGCCGTCCACCACGAAGACCGGACCGTAAAGGCAAACCGTAAGCGCTGCGCGAAGCAGCCGGCGTTTCGACGTCCGCCCACTTCGTGGGCGTAATAACGCATCGCTGAATCGTTAATGTGGATTGCATTGCAATCCACATGGCGCAGCTTCGCCTGTCGAGTTCGAGATGAATGTTTCCGTGGGCATGTTGTTATTTATCGCGTGGGCAGTGGCTGTCGCAATTGGCGATTGCCGTTGGCGGCGTATATCCAATTCAGTAGTTGTCGCCGGTCTGGCGGCGGCATTTTGCTGCGCGTTTTTTCAATGCGGGCCTTTCGGCATTTCGCTGACTCAGGCAGGCATTGGCGCAGTAATCGGTCTTGCTGTATTGCTGCCGTTTTTCGCGCTCGGCGTGATGGGCGCCGCGGATGTCAAAGTCTTCGCCGTTCTCGGCGCATGGTGCGGCATGCACGCGCTGCCCGGTCTATGGATGGCTGCGAGTCTCGCGGCCGGTCTGCACGCAGCGTGGCTTCTGATTGCCACCCGTACGCGGCTCGCCGGCCTGGCCCGTCGATCCGGCGCCACGTTCGAACTCGCCGGCAAAGCAGCCACGCCTTACGCTGCGTGTCTCACCGTGGCCGCGAGCGGCTGGCTCGTTCTGCACGGCATGGCGGGAAGCGTTCGATGAAAACCGTCATGACACCACGCGCGTGCTCGCCGCATCGGCGCATCAACGTGCGCCGCGCGCGCGCGCAACGCGGCGCCACGGCCGTCGAATTCGCGCTGGTGTTCCCGCTGTTCTTCACGATCCTGTACGCGATCGTCACCTTCAGTCTGATTCTCGTCGCGCAGCAGAATCTGACAATGGCCGCGGAAGAGGGCGCACGCGCCGCGTTGAACTGGCAGAACAACACCTCGATGCAAAGCGCGTTGACCAATCGCGGCAACGCGGCCTGCGCGGCGGCGAAGCTGGTAGCCGCGACGCTCGTGCAGTCGATGCAATGCACGCCGTCTTCCAAGGCATGCGGGCCGAACAACGCGATGCAATGCGTGAATGTCCTGGTGAGCTACGACTACCAAACCAATCCGTTGATACCGAGCTTGCCATTGCTGGGATTCGCGCTGCCGAACACGCTCACGAGCAGCGCCACGGTCCAGCTCAATCCGGAGAACATACAGTGACGCACGCGCCGGCACTCAGCTCCCTCGACCTCCTGGTCCGTCCACGTGTGATAGAACGCGCGCACGGCATGGCATCGTTTAACCGAAGCAGTCAACCTTCATGCCGAATCTGACCAAAATTCTTGCCGGCGTCCTGATCGCGGTCGCGCTCGTGCTCGGCCTGTTCGCGTGGTCGCTGTCGCGCCGCCCGGCGCCGGTAGCCGTCACGCCCGCCACGCAAGCAAGCTTCCCAGTCGTGGTGGCGACTCACACGCTGCCGGCGGGCAAAGCCATCACCGTCAACGATGTGCGCGTGCAGTCGCTGCCGATCAATCCGAACGGCGCCTTCACGGACCCGGCGCAACTGGCCGGCCGCGTGCCGAACGCGGAGATCGGCGCGCAATCGCCGGTGCTGGAAAGCCAGCTGTCCTCGGGACTCGCCGAGCGCGTCGAACCGGGCGAGCGCGCGCTTGCTGTCCGGGTAGACGAAGGCAACGCGGTCGGCAACCGGTTGCGGCCGGGCAATTTCGTCGACGTGTTTTTCACGCTCAAGCGCGACGGCAGCCTGGGTAACGGCGGTGAAATCGATCGGACCCAGGCGCGTTTGCTGATGTCGAAGGTGCGCGTGCTCGCGTTCGGCAATGCGACCGCGAGCGGCGACAGCGCGGGCGATCCGAACGGCATGGTCCGCACCGCGGTGCTGGCGGTGCCGGTCGCCGATATCGACCGTTTGACGCTCGCCGAGAGCGCCGGCCATCTGATCTTCGCATTGCGCAATCCCAAGGATCCCGAAGTAATCGATCAAACCGTGCTGCCGGCCTATCCAGGCGTGCTGAAGACGGCGGCGCATGCGGGCGCGGCCGAGCCGCTGCGGGATTCGACGCGCGCCGCAGCCGGCGTCGCGCTCGACACGTTGTCGGGCACCGCCAATGCGAGTGTCGCGGGCGCCGCCGCGAGGCCGTCATTGCCGCATATACCGCTGCCGCCCACGCGCGTGGCGGCCACTACAAACAGTACAAAAAGCGGTATCGAAGTGATACGGGGTGGGCGCGCCGAAACGGTCGCCTGGTAAGCAGTGGTTTCAGGAGCGGACGGCCAGTCGCGTCCAATAACTACATGACAGAACGGATTTTTGTTTTCAGGAAGGCGGCGTGCGTGGGCCTGGCTTTGCTGGCCGTATCGGCGGCGACCGGTGCAGCCGGTCCGGCGCAGCGGGGCCAAGCGGCGCCAGCGGCGCAGCCGGCTCAGGCCGAGTTTGCCGCGCCGGCGCAAAGCATCGACCTGACGGTGGGCGCGCAGCGGCAACTCGCAGTCGGCCACACGTTGCAGCGGATTGCGATTGGCGATCCGTCGGTGGCCGACGTGCTGATCATCAAGGGTGACAAGCGCGGCGGCGTGCTACTGGTCGGCAAGGCCGCGGGCACCACCAACCTCATGCTGTGGGCGCGCGATCGTGACGCGCCGCTGCAATACACCGTCAACGTGACCACGCCGGCGGCTGCGTCGCTGCTCGGCGCCGATACGCCGGCCGTCAAGGTGCTCGGCGGCACGGCGATCGTGTCCGGCACGTCGGCGACCATGGAGGCGCACCAGCGCGCCGTGGTCGCGGCGGAGGGCTCGCTCGGCAAGGACGGTGCGGTATTCGATACGTCGACGGTCGCAAGCCGCGCGGTCGTGCAGGTGGATGTGCGGGTCGTCGAGTTCAGCCGTTCGGTGCTCAAGGAAGTGGGCTTCAACTTCTTCAAGCAGAACAACGGCTTCACGTTCGGCTCGTTCGCGCCGTCGGCGTTGAGCTCGGTATCGGCGACGGCGGGACAGGCGCCGAGTATGACGGCTGTGACGCCGATCTCGTCGGCGTTCAACCTGATCTTCAACTCCGCCACGCACGGCCTGTTCGCCAACCTGAGCCTGCTGGAAAGCAACAACCTCGCGCGGGTGCTGGCCGAGCCGACGCTCGTGGCCTTGTCCGGCCAGAGCGCGAGCTTCCTCGCCGGCGGCGAGGTGCCGATTCCGGTGCCGCAGGCGCTCGGATCGACATCGATCGAATTCAAACCTTATGGGGTAGGGCTCACGCTCACGCCGACCGTGCTGAGCCCGCAGCGCATCGCGCTCAAAGTCGCGCCGGAGGCGAGCCAGCTGGACTTCGCCAATGCCGTGACGATCAGCGGCGTGTCGGTGCCCGCGTTCACCACGCGGCGTGCCGACACCACCGTCGAACTCGGCGATGGCGAGAGCTTCGTGATCGGCGGGCTGATCGATCGCGAGACGGCGTCGAATGTCTCGAAGGTGCCGTTGCTCGGCGATCTGCCGGTGATCGGCACGTTCTTCAAGCAACTGAACTATCAGCAGAATGAGAAGGAACTGGTGATCATCGTGACGCCGCATCTGGTCTCGCCGCTCGCCAGGGGCGCGACCTTGCCGTCGACGCCGGGCGAGCAGTCCGAGCAGCGCAACGGGCCGGTGTGGCGTTCGCTGATCGGCGGCGTGGTGGCGCGCGATTCGTCGCCGGGATTTTCCAGGTGAAGCCGGCAGGCGCCATCGCGGCGCGTTGGCTGACTACAGGTGTGAGCCGGCACGCGCGCGAACTGCGGGCGCCTACCGGCAAGCAGTACGACGTGGGGGCTTTGCCGCCTATGCGGCATAAGGACGTGCAACATGAACGCGAGAACGCATTCATTGACTGAAAGGGCGGTCACCGATTATTTCGTGTTTGCGTCGCTGGCCGACGAGCACGTGCATTGGCTCGCCGATACGCTGGCGGGCGCCGGCGTGGTCGAAGCGGCCACGCTCGATCCGTCGATGCTGATGCAGCGCATCGCGACGCTCAATCCGTCGCTGGTATTCGTCGATTTTTCAGGCGGCCGCGCCGCGGCGGCGAGCGCTGCCGCGAGCGCGGTGCGCACCGCTTATCCGGGCATGCAAATCGTCGCACTGGGCTCGCTCGCCGAACCCGAAAGCGCGTTGGCGGCGTTGCGCGCCGGCGTGCGCGATTTCATCGATCTGTCGGCGCCGGCCGAAGACGCGTTGCGCATCACACGTCAGGTGCTCGACAATCTCGTCGAGCCGGTCAGCCGCCATGGGCATGTCACCGCGCTGCTGGGCGCACGCATCGGCATGGGCGTGAGCACGCTGGCCGCGAATCTCGCGGTGCTGCTGCAGCGGCGCGACATCGCGCAGGGCCGGCAAGCCGCCTTGCTCGATCTCGGCCTGCCGGCCGCGGACGGCTCGCTGCTGCTGAACACGCGCAGCGAATTCAACTTTGTCGAAGCCGTGCGCAATCTGCGCCGCTTCGATCAGACCTTCGTCCATACCGCGCTGTCGCATCACTCGAGCGGCCTCGCGCTCACCACGTTGCCGCCGAATCTCGCCGATATGCGCGAGGTCTCGTATTCGTCGTCGATCGGTTTGCTGAACCGTCTGCGCGCGTTCTTCGACCAGCAGATCGTCGACCTCGGCGGCTTCACCAATAGCGAGTTCATCGCCCATGTCGTGCAGGCCGCCGATGAAACCTGGCTGCTGTGCGACCAGGGCGTAGCCTCGATCGTGTCGGCCGTCGGCGTGCTCGACGCGCTGCGCGAAGAGGGCGTGGATACCGCGAACGTGCGTCTGATCGTCAACAAGTTCGACGCCGATCTCGGCCTTGCCGCCGCGCAGATCGCGCAGCGTCTGGATATTGCGCTGCTCACCACCTTGCCGGAGCGGCGCATCGCGCTCGGGCAGGCGGTCAATCAGGGACATCTGCTGGTCGATACCGCCGCGCGCGATCCGTATGTGCGCGCACTCGAGCCGTTGATCGAGCGGCTCGGCGGCGGCGAGCGCGCGGTGGCGAAGGCACGTGGCAAATCGGCACTCGGCGCGCTCAGGCGCTTCATTCCAACTACTCAAAAGCGGTCATAGACGATGGCAAAAGAGATCGAATTTGCCGACGACGCGGCTTCGTTCGCGCATAGCCAGCAGTTCCAGGACATCAAGAACGCGGCGCACGAACATCTGCTCACGCGCATCGAAGAGCTCGGTTCCGAGTTCGGCCGCTGGTCGCGTAACGCGATCAACCAGTTCGTCGATCTGGAGATGGACAGCTTCGTCAGGCTGCGCCGGATACCGATCAACGAGAGCGAGGTTCGCCTGATTGCCGAGGCGCTGACCAAGGAGCTCGCGGGCTTCGGTCCGATCGAGGATCTGCTCGCCGATCCGGCCGTCGAAGACATTCTGATTAACGGCTACAACGACGTGTACGTGTCGCGCCACGGCATTCTCACACGCATCCAGGTGCGCTTCGCGGACAACGCGCATCTGCTGCGGATCGTGCGGCGCATTCTCGCGCCGATCGGCCGTCGTCTGGACGAATCGAATCCGATGGTCGATGCGCGTCTGCCGAACGGCGGCCGCGTGAACGTGGTGATCGAACCGCTGTCGATCGACGGCCCGATCGTCTCGATCCGCAAGTTCCGCAAGGATCCGATGCGGCCCGACGATCTGCTCGGCAACGGCACCTATAGCCCGGAAATCGGCGCGCTGCTCGAAGCGGCGGTGGCGGCGCGCTGCAACGTGCTGGTGTCGGGCGGCACGAGTTCGGGCAAGACCTCGCTGCTCAACGCGCTGGCCTTTCATATTCCCGAGCCGGAACGGGTCGTGACGATCGAGGACACCGCCGAACTGTCGCTGAACCATCCGCATGTGGTGCGGCTCGAAAGCCGGCCGGGCGGTTTCGACGGCTCGGGCATCGTCACGATTCGCGACCTGCTGCGCAATACGTTGCGGATGCGGCCGGACCGCATCATTGTCGGTGAAGTGCGCGGCGGCGAAGTGCTCGAAATGCTGCAGGCGATGAACACCGGCCACGACGGCTCGATGGGCACCGTGCACGCCAGCTCGCCGCGCGAATGTCTGTACCGGCTCGAAATGCTCGCCGGTTTCGCGGGCTTCCAGGGCACCGAGTCCAGTCTGCGCCGCCAGATTGCCAACGCGATCGACTTCATCGTGCAGATCGGCCGGCTTTCCAACGGGCGTCGGCGGATTCTGTCGATCACGGAAGTGACGGGGCTGTCGGACAACATCATCGCGACGCAGGAGTTGTATCGCTATGAGCCGATCCTGACGGCCGAAGGCGACGAACTCGACAACTGGGTGTCGCTCGGCATTCACCCGCACTCGCCGAAGCTGGCGCGTTTCCGTCAGGCGTTGGGCGGCGGCGAGGCAAGTCATGCGTTCGGCAATGCGGGCTTCGGCGGCTCGGGGGGCGGGTTTGGCGGCGGCGGTGGCTTCGGTGGCGGTGGGTTCGGCGGAGGCTTCAATGTCTAGCGCGGTTCTGGTCTTCGCGGCGCTTGCGCTGCTCTGCGCGGCGCTTGCCTTGCTGCTCTGGCAGCGCGGCGCGCAACGCAAAGGCCAGGCGAGCGCGGAGCGTTATATCGACAGCCGCATGGCGATGCCGGCCGGCGCGGCCGTGGGCGGCATGGGCGGCGGCGCGGCAAGCACTGCGCGCAGCGCCCCCGCGCGCGTCGCGGCGCAGCACGCTGTGATCGCGCCGCAGGCACCGCCGGCCGATGCAGGCTGGCTCGCGCGCTGGCGCTACGGCCAGGCGCGCGTGCGCTTTATGGTGCAGCACGCGATGGCGCGCGCGGGTATTGTCAATGCCAAAGGGCCTGCCGCGATCGCCGGCACGATCGTGGTGCTGCTGTGCGGCTGGGCCGCAATGGTGGGCGGCGCGCTCGCGGCCTGCGTCGCGTTGCTCGCCTGCGTGATGTTCTTCTATTTTCTGCTGACGATGCGAGTGAACAAACGCCGTCAGCAGATCGTGCGGCAGCTGCCGCTTTTTCTCGACGGCATCGTGCGGCTGATCACGCTCGGCAACAGTGTGCCGGCCGCTTTCCAGGCCGCGCTGCAAACCACCGAGGCGCCGCTGCGCGAATGCCTCGACTACGTGTCGCGGATGCTGCGCACCGGCGTCGAAATCGATCGCGCGCTCTCGCAGGTGGCCATGATCTACGGCGTGCGCGAACTCGAACTGGTCGGTGCCGTGCTGCGTCTGTCGGTCAAATACGGCGGCCGCGCCGACGTGATGCTCGAACGGATGGCCTCGTTCATGCGCGATCTCGAACACGCCGAGCGCGAGCTGGTGGCGATGTCGTCGGAAACCCGGTTGTCGTCGTGGGTGCTGGCCATGTTGCCGATCGGCATCGGCGGTTTTCTGATTCTCTCCAATCCTAAGTATTTCGCTTCGATGTGGTTCGACCCGATGGGGCGACAGCTCGTCTATCTGGCGTTCGTGCTGCAGGTGGTCGGGGCGTATCTGCTGTACCGCCTCGCGAATCTGAGGAATTGACGATGCAGACCCAACAACTCGCCGCACTTGCACTGGCTCTGGCCGCGCTCGCTTTGCTGCTGATCGCCGGCCTGGTGCTGGCGCGCGTGGCGGCAGCGCGGCGCAGCGAACGCACGCTGCGCAACGCACTCGACGAGCGCGCATTGCAAAGCGCGGCGCTCGCGGCTGCCGCGGCACGTGGGGCAGAGGGCGCGCAGGGTGGCGCGAAGGGTGGGGCGAACGCTGCCGTGCGCAGCGCGCCGCCGGCGGGTTTCAAGGGCCTGCTCGAACGCTTCGTGCATACCGGGATTCGCTGGCTCGACACGCCGCTCGGCCGCCAGGTCGTCGCTGAAGAAGATCGCCGACTGCTAGAGCAATGCGGCTTCGTGGATACGCGCACGCGTGGCCTGTTTCTGCTGGCGCGGCTGCTCGGTGCTCTGGTGCTGCCGGTGCTCGCCGGCACGCTGGCGAGCACCCATCTGGACGGGTCCCGTTATGTGGCGCTGGTGATCATCGCCGTGATGGCCGGCTTCATGTTGCCGAAGTTCGTGTTGCAGCGGCGTGCCGGCAAGCGCCGTCGCGCGGTGGTCGACGAATTGCCTTTGCTGGTCGATTTGCTGCGTCTTCTGCAAGGCGTGGGTCTGTCGCTCGATCAGAGCTTGCAGGTGGTGGTCAATGATTTTCGCGGCATGCTGCCCGTGCTCGCCGGCGAACTCGAAATCGCGCAGCGCCAGTTCGCTGCCGGCCGCACGCGTGAGCAGTCGCTGAACCGGCTCGCGTCGAGTTACGACAACGAAGATCTGCGCGCCGTGGTGCGTTTGCTGGTGCAGGTCGACCGGCACGGCGGCGCCGTGCAGGAACCGCTCAAGCAGTTCGGCGACCGCTTGCGCGAGGCGCGCCGCGCGATGCTGCGCGAACGCATCGGCCGGCTCGCCGTGAAGATGACGGGCGTGATGATCGTCACGCTGCTGCCCGCGCTGATGATCGTCACGGCCGGACCCGGCGTGCTGGCTGTCCAGCATTCGCTGGGCAAGGTGAAGCACTAAGGATTTGCCATGACTCACAGTCTCTCATTCGATTCCGTCAAACCGGGCGCGCGCTGCGCGGCGGCGCTGGCCGCGTTGTCGCTGCTCGGCGCGTGCGCGTCCAAAGACGTCATGGGCTATGGCGTCGGGCCGCAGGCGGAACGCGCCGTGATGGCGCAGCAGGCCAGCAAGGATCCCGCGCCGGACACGCCGGGCATGTACCTCGGCCTGATCGATCAGATGCAATCGCAAGGGCTGTACTTCGCGTCGCTCGCGCATATCGACGCGTACGACAAGCAGTACGGCGCAAGCCCAGACTCGATTCTGCTGCGCGCCGACGCGCTGCGCATGACCGATCAGCCGGCCGCCGCCGCGAACGCATACGGACAACTGCTGAAGACGCCGCTCGCCACGCGCGGCTACCGCGGCCTCGGTCTGATCGCGGGCGCGGCCGGCGACTTCGGGCGCGCCGCGCAGGAATTGCAGCAGGCCGTCCAGCTCGCGCCGACCGATGCCACGACGCTCTCGGACCTCGGCTATGCCCGATTGCGCGACGGCGATGTGGACGGCGCGCGCGTGCCGCTCATGAAGGCGGCGGAACTCGACCAGACCAATCCGAAGATCGTCAGCAACGTCGCCCTATATCTGCTTGCCAATGGCAACCAGGCGCAGGCGCTGGCGGTCATGAACCAGCAGAAGCTCGCACCAGACGTGCGCGCCGCGATCCGCAGCGATGCGGCGAAGGTGGCCGCGGCGGCGCGCGCACAAACACGCGGCGCGCTGCCGCAACAAGACTCGGGCGCGCTCGGCGCGGGCGCGCGCACGGTCGCGAGCGCGCAGGGCATCGAGCCCGCGCCGCGTCTGTTGCAGCGCTTCGCGCAATGAGCGCGCGGCGACCTCGTGGTGATGCATCAGGGAATCAGGGAATCAGGGAGCAGCAATGAGAAACACAACAACGAAGCGGGGCTGGAGCGCGTCGATGCCGTGCCGGTGGTTGGCAACAGCTGCGGCGGCCGGTGCGCTGCTGGGCGCGTCCGTCTCGGCCATGGCGCAGACGAGCGAAATGACCCCGGCCGATCAGAGCGCGCCGCCGGCAGTGCAAGCAAGCGAAGTGGGTCACGCGACCCGCGCATGGCGCGATCTGCAAAGCAGCAACAAGGAAGCCGCGCCGGCGCTCCCGATGCTCGGCGCCGAAGCCGGGCTGGCCTACCGCCGCTACATGGAATCGTTCAAGAGCAAGATTCCCGATCTGTACGGCTCCGCGTTGAACGCGGGCAGCGGCGGCAATGGTGCGATGGCTGTCAACAGCGGTCTCGGCGGAAGCAGCGGCGGATCGAACTGACATGCGCCAATTGCCTTGCGCCATGACCCGTGCCGCGCGCCACGCGCATCCTCTGTGGATGCGGCGCGCGGGCGAGCGCCGTCAGCATGGCTCGGTCGCGGTGGTCGCGGTGATCTGGCTGAGCGTGGCGATCGCGGCGCTCGGCGCGCTCGACGTCGGCAACGTGTTTTTTCGCGCGCCGGCAGTTGCAGCGCACGGCCGATCTGGCGGCGCTGGCGGCGGTCCAGATGATCGGCTCCACGGGCGGCTGCGCGACGGCCACCACGGCCGCGCAGCAGAACGCGGCGGCCAACGGTTTCACGGCCGGCACCACCACGACCATCAATACGACATGCGGCCGCTGGGATACCAGCAAGAGCACCTATTTCGGCACTAGCGGCAATCCGCTGAATGCCGTGCAGGTGACGACGACCCAGGTCGTGCCGTACTTCTTCCTCGGACCAAGCCGTAATGTCTCGGCGACGGCCACCGCGTTCGCTTCCAACATCGACGCGTTTTCGCTGGGGACCGGCATTGCGTCGATCAATACGCAGCAGTCGGCGCTGTTGGATGCGATTCTCGGCGGCTTGCTGAAAACCAGCGTGTCGCTGAGCGTAGGCGATGCTCAAAGCCTCGCCACGGCGCACATCAAGCTGCAGGATCTGATGGTTGCGCTCGGCGTGTCGACCATGCAGGGTTTGCTCGGCACGACAGTGAGCTTTCAGCAACTGATGGTCGCCATGGTCACCGCGTTGCAGACGGGCGGCGACACCATCAATGCGTCGATTCTGCAGAAGCTGGCGGTGGCTATTCCCGGCGCGCAGAACATCACGATCGGCGACGGCGGTGCGTCTTCGCCCGGGCTGCTCGCGCTCGGTCTCGCCAATCCTGATGCCGCGGCGACCGCGACGGTCAACGCGTTCGATGCTCTGCTGGTGGCGGCGCAGATTGCGCAACGCAGTCCGGACGGGACCAAGGGCAACGCGCCGGTGATCAATGTGGCGACGGGTCTCGCGGGAGTGGCGGGGATTTCGCTGCAGGTCATCAAGCCACCGGTGCTGGCGGTCGGCGAGGGCGGCATGTTGCCCAATGGGACGTATCGCACGATGGCGCGCACGGCGGTGGTGAACGCGAGCGTGAATCTGCTGCCGCTGACGTTCGCGCCAATCAGCTTGAATCTTGGCATCGGCTCGATCAGCATTTCCGCCTTGAGTACACCGATCATGCTTTCGCTGACGAGCGCGCAGGGCACTGCCGCGCTCAGTTCGGTCGACTGCGAGTCGACCAGGGCAGCGACCAATGCCACGATTCTGGTGCAACCGAGCGTCGCGACGGTCTGCGTGGGGGCGAATCCGGCTTGCGGCGGAACGATCAATGTCGCCGACGTTACGGTATGGACCCTGTTAACCGGCACGAACGAACTCACGAAAATTGCGATCAACGGAACGGAGCAATTGCCCTTGGCGCCGCCTTCGTCCCAGCCCGTTACGTTCAACGGCGCGTCCGGCAGTTTCGATTCGTCGGTCACCATCAATTCCAATGCCGTTGGCAGCGATGCGTCGACGCTGACCGCGCAGCTACTCAAGGTGTTGCCCAACACACTACAGGTGACCGCCTTGGGACTCAATCTGACCGCGGTGATCCAGCCTTTGCTCTCCGCCCTTGCGCCGGTGCTGTCGGCTGCACTACAACCTGTCTTCGCGCTGCTCGACGCGGTGCTCGTGCCCACGCTAGCGCTGCTCGGCGTTCAGGTCGGCACCGCCACGGTCCACAACATGTCGCTGACGTGCGGCGTTTCGCAACTGGTCAACTAGCCAATCCAAGATGAGAACCACCACCAAAATCGAGGAACTCGATATCTACGTCTGGGAGGGCAAGGCCGACATCGTCGACCGGGTCGCGCGCTGCATGGCGAGCTTCGATGTCGAAGTGATCCGTGCGGACGACATCGCGATCTCGCCCGAGCGGACCGCGCTGCGGCCGTCGCTTGCGATCATCAGCGTGTCGGTGATCGACAGCGGCGCGTTGATCCTGCGCGATTGGCAGGCCGCGCACGGCATTCCGGTGGTCTGGGTCGGCGCCGCGCCGCGCGAGCACGATCCGGCTGCCTATCCGTCCGAGTACTCGCATATTCTGCCGCTCGACTTCACCTGCGCCGAACTGCGCGGCATGGTCATGAAGCTCGTGCTGCAAATGCGCGCGCACAGCGCCAAGACGCACGAGTCCGATGCGATGATCGCCAACTCGGAGTGCATGCAGGCGCTGCTGCACGAAGTCGACACCTTCGCCGATTGCGACACGAGTGTGCTGGTGCACGGCGAAACCGGCGTCGGCAAGGAGCGCATCGCGCAACTGCTGCACGAAAAACATAGCCGCTACGGACAAGGCCCGTTCGTCGCGGTGAACTGCGGCGCGATCCCCGACGGTCTGTTCGAATCGCTGTTCTTCGGTCACTCGAAAGGCTCGTTCACCGGCGCGGTGGTCGCGCACAAAGGCTACTTCGAGCAAGCCGACGGCGGTACGCTGTTTCTCGACGAAATCGGCGATCTGCCGCTCTATCAGCAGGTCAAGCTGCTGCGCGTGCTCGAAGACAGCGCGGTCACGCGCATCGGTTCGGCGACGCCGGTCAAGCTCGACTTCCGGCTGGTGGCGGCGACCAACAAACTGCTGCCGCAACTGGTGAAGGACGGCACGTTTCGCGCCGACCTTTACTACCGGCTCGCCGTGATCGAATTGAAGATTCCGTCGCTGGAAGAGCGGGGCGCTGTCGACAAGATTGCGATCTTCAAGGCGTTCATCGCGCAGATCGTCGGCGCGGAGCGTCTCGCCGCGTTGCCCGATCTGCCGTACTGGCTCGCCGACGCTGTCGCCGACACGTATTTCCCCGGCAATGTGCGCGAGTTGCGCAATCTGGCCGAACGCATCGGCGTGACCGTGCGGCAAATCGGCGCGTGGGACGCGGCACGCCTGCAACGGCTTCTCGCGCTCGCGCGCACCACTCAGCCGGTGCCGGCGGAGGGCGTCGCCGAGGTGCTCGTGGACCGCAGCAAATGGGACATGGCCGAGCGGAATCGCGTGCTGGCCGCGCTCGACGCAAACGGTTGGCGCCGCCAGGATACGGCGCTCTATCTCGGCATTAGCCGCAAGGTGTTATGGGAGAAAATGCGCAAGTATCAAATTTTCGACGAGGAGCCCGAAACGCGGGAAAGTGAGTAATAATGGGATGGTTGTACTAAAACAAAAAACTGTTCGAGCATAAATTACATGGACCGAAAGTCGAAACTGCGACAGATTGCGCTCGCCGCATTGATCGCGATGGGCACGGCGCAAGGCGTCAACGCGCAAGCTCTGCAGAACAGCGGCGCAAGCGGCGGCGCCATCGGCGGTGTCGTTTCCCAGCCAGGCACGACAGCCGCGTTGCCGGCTACCTCGCCGGCGGGACAGGCGCAGACTTCCGCCCTCACGTCGGACGAAGCGAAGCAGTCCGCGGCAGGCAACGTGGCGGAATTGCAGCAGATGATCCACGGGTCGGATCTAAGCGAACTGCGCACCACGTATAACGGCAGTTACGGGCGCGAGCTTGCTGTTTTACGGCAAGGAAATGACGTACTACGTGGCGCTGTTCCAGCAGAAAAATTTCTGGCGTGTCATCAAGACGCAGGACGCGACACGTGCGGACATGATCTACAAGGATTTCGTGCGTCAGACGGTGCAACTGTCGGACGTCGAGATTCGCCGCACGCAACTCGAAGCGCAAAAAGCGTTCACGGAGCGGATGATCGCGTTGCAGCAGGACAATGCGAACCGCTTGCAGGCGGACCTCGATGTCGCGCGTCAGCAGCAGAGCATCGTGGTGACCCAGCAGCAGCAAACTCGCGCCGAAGCGACTTCGCTGGCTCAGCAAAAGGCTTCCGCGCAGGATCAGCTGCGTGCCGCGCAGCGCCAGGTGCGCGATCTGCAACGCCAGTTGGAAAGCGGGTTGCCCTCGCGCTGAGCGTAACGGTCTAAAGAGCATCCGGTGGGCAGGGCGGCGCGGTGCTAACCGTGTCGCTCGGCTTTACCGCAACGATGGCTCGTGTTCAACTGCATTCGTGCAATGTGTATAGTTCGCGCGGCCCACGCGAACGCCGTTGCTCGTTCACGCACTCGCCGGACTTTCCATTCCTGCAGCAGTAATAGCCACCCACGTTTATTTCCCGCGTGTTTACGTGAAGTCTCACGCGCGGCACGCGAGTGGCTCGCCGCCCTTGTTCCCAGTTGTTTTGCACGCGCACTAGCGGCAGCGCTTAACGCACCGCGTACGTGACGGCGATAGCGGCGGCCACGCTTTGGCTGCTGCTTCGTTTTCCCTGTGCTCCGCCAGCCGATAAAGCGGCCAGCTCTAATGCCGCTTTTTTCCCTCCGAAGCCCCCTCCTTGCCCGACGCGTGATGCGGGTCTCCCACGTCGACGGCGATCGGATCGCTGGCGGGGAAGCTTTCCTCGAGCGCCTCGTCAAGACGGTCGTCGTCGGATTCGGCGGGCGCTTGCGTTGCCGCGGGAGGGGATTCGTGTTGCTTCTTGCTGGTCATGACGTACTCCGTGAGAAGAGAGTCTGCAAGTCAGCATAGCGCAAAGCAGGCCTCGGCGAACATCGGCCGAACGGTCCAGGACCGTGCGCCGTAAGTGCCGGCTGCAAACCCGTGAGCCGAACGATGCGCGAACCGGTGCGGGTTTATCAGCCGAAACTTAAAAACCATTGCGCATCAGCTCGTTTTCCGTGTGTCGACACAGTGCGGCGCGCAAAAGAAAAGCAGGCACCGGCTGCGTGGGCCGGTAGACCGCAACGCATGCCGCGAACCGGCAATGTCGCGCTCGGGAGGGGCGCAACCAGAACCCGTGAACAACAAGGCAGCGAATAACATGAACCGGAAAAAAACCGCGTGCGCGTCGCAGCGCCTCAACGCGTCGCACGTCGTGGAAGCTGAGCTGGAACACCTGGATTGGGCAACGAAGCAACCGGCGCAGCGCTGGCTGGACGCCGTGTATTGGCGCCGCCGCGTGCTGGCGGTCAAATGCGGATTTGAACTGACAGACCTGCAGGTGATGCGTCTGGAGAAGATATTGCAGCGGCTCGGCCATTCGCCGGAGTAGCCGAGCGCCGCCGCCGCGGCGGCTTACTCGCTGCCGCCATTACCGCCGTGATTGCCGCCGCCGTGGTTACCGCCACCGTGGTTGCCACCGTCGCCGCCCGTGCCGAACAGACGCCGGCGGCGCGTAACGACCACGGGGCCGTCCGACGTGCCGCTGCTTCGATCCGACGCAGGCCGGTCCGAAGACGGCGCGCCATACGACTCGCGCGGTTCACGCGGTTCGCGCGGCTCACGATGATCGCGCGGTTCACGCGAGCCGTGCGGGCCACGCGTGGTGTGCTCGCCGTGCGCGGGACGCCCCGCGCGCGGAGCCGGACGCGTGCCGGTGTCGAGCTGGATCGTCGAGATCGCGCGCTTGTAGATGCCTTGCAGGCCGACAGGCGTGCGCAGCATCACCAGATACTGATCGAACGACTCGATGCACCCGGTCAGGCGGATGCCGTTGACAAGGTAAATCTCGACGCGCTTTCGTTCTTTGCGCGCAGCGTTCATGAAGTCGTTTTGCGGATGCGATTCTGCGGAAGCCATGGACAATTCAGGTTAGAAAGACGGTTGTTCGCCGCGATTCTACCCTGTGTGGGGGCGGAACGCGTCGGCGGGCGAACTGGGTCCACTATAACGGCTTGTGGGCGCATAAGCATCTGATAACTATTGACTGTAACGTTGAGTTACGAATCTGCGGACGAATGCCGCGTTCTTCCGCCACACGCGGCCCTGCGCGGCGCGGATGGCGGAAAAAGATGGCGGGCGCGGTGTATCGGATGGAATAAAGCGCCGCCCGACCGCGTTATATCAGGCATGGCGACACTGCATCGTGCGCGTCGCCGATCGGCTTGTGCCGGCCGCACCGGATGTTCGGGCGCTCATCCGCAAGCTTCTCGCATGAGAGCCGAGTCAGGCGCGAAAGCGCCAGCTCTGGCCGACAGGAGACTCACCATGAAAGTATCGCGCATCCTTTCCGCTGTTTTCGTTCTGCTGGCACTGGCGGGGGGAACCCTCGCGACGAGCGCGTGCACGTCCGCGACCGATAGCGGCGCCTCGAGTTCGAGCGGCGGCGGCGGCAGCGGCGGCTACTGAGCGCCGCTCGCCGGGTGAATTTCGAAGCCGAAGTGATTTCGTGGCTCCCGCAGCTGCGCCGCTACGCGCGCGCACTGACGGGCGACCGCGCATGGGCCGACGACCTCGTACAGGATACGGCGGAGCGCGCGCTCGCCCGTTGGGCGGCGTTCCGGCCGGACAGCAATTTGCGCGCATGGCTCCTGACGATCCTGCGGCATCTCTACATCGATCAATTGCGCGGCCGCCGCGAGATTGCCGTCGACGAAGAGAGCGCGCCCTGGCGCAATCTCGAAGCGCCGCAAGGCGAGGTCGACGGCCTCGTGCTGCGCGATCTGCAGCGCGCGTTGTACTGTCTGCCCGTCGAACAGCGTGAAGTGCTGTTGCTGGTCTGCGTGGAGGAGCTGTCTTACCAGGAAGCGTCGCGCGCGCTCGGCGTGCCGATCGGCACGGTGATGTCGCGGCTCTCCCGCGCGCGCGAACACATGCGCGCGTTGCTGACGGAAGGACCGGCGCAGGGGCCGGCGCGTAAAAGTCCACCGTTGAAAGTAGTGAGAAACCCGTGATGAACAGCGACGACTACGATTCCAGCTTGCCCGAAGGGCTCGATCTGCGAGCGCTGTCGGCGTATGTCGACGGTGAATTGCCAGGCGCGGAGCGTGCCGCGATCGAGGCCCAGCTGGCGCAGCATCCGCAGGCCGCCGCGCGCGTGGCCGCGTGGCGCGCGCAGAAAGCCGCGTTGCGCGTGCTGTGCGGCGCGCCGCAGCGCAGCGAGCGCGATGAGCGCGACGAGCGTCATGAACGCGAGGCGGCCGATGAACCGGCCTTCATCGTGTTGCGGCGCAGGACCGCCTGGTGGCAACGCGCGGGCGTCGCGGCCTGCTGGCTCGCGGCCGGCGCCGGGCTCGCGCTCGCCCTCGGGCCGCTCGCGCCGCGTCTGACCGGCGGCGCGTGGGGCGGTCTGGGCGGCAGCCCGCCGAGCTTCGCCGAGCGCGCGGACATCGCTTATGCGGTGTACACGCCGGAGCGGCGGCATCCGGTGGAAGTCGCCGCGAACGAAGAAGAGCATCTGATCAACTGGCTCTCCAAACGGCTGAACCGGCCGCTCTCGGTGCCGTCCTTGCAGGAATACGGCTACTCGCTGGTGGGCGGCCGGCTGTTGCCCGGCGAAGCGGGTCCGGCGGCGCAGTTCATGTACGAGAACACCAGCGGCGCGCGGCTCACGCTCTACGTCACCGGCATCTCGCGCGACGAAACCGCGTTCCGCCTGTTTCGCGACGGCAATCGCCGCACCTTCTACTGGGTCAGCGACGGCATGGGCTACGCGCTCTCCGGGCCGATCGCGGAAGGCAAGCTGCGCACGATCGCCATCGACGTGTGCAGCGCGCTCGGCGGCAAACCGGAGTCGTGGCAGTAGGGGCATGTGCGAGTTCGCGCCGCGCGACTGTCGTGTCGGTCGGCAGAGGCCGTGCAACACCCGGTAACAGAAACGGCGTGCGCTTGCGCCGCGCTGAAGGAATAGCGTCGCGCGGCGCTGCGTTTACTTGTTGCTGGATCGTGCCTTTCCCGCATGCGTACATGGGTACATGGCAAGGTCTTCAGCAAGGCAAACGACGGTGTCTTCACGGTGCCGACACGTTTCTTGCGGTCGCAACGCCGGTGCGCGTCGGACAGCATAAAGGCAGCAAAATCATGCTCACATTTCATCAATTCGGCAGCGGGCTGTATTGCGGCGTAGCCTGTGTGTGCCTGTGCGCCGCGTGCGCGGCGCCGGTCGAGGCGCAAGCGGACGCGCCGGTGTGCCGGTTCGTGGCGGGGCAGGCGGAAATCGACGGCGTCATGCAGCAGATCACCGGCCGCGCATGCCTGCAACCGGACGGCACATGGCAGATCGTCGAGGACGATGCCGCCGCGCAGGCCTTGGCGGATGGCCCGGTCTACTACTACGATCCATGGTATTGGGGGCCGCCGGTGGTGTTCGGGGTCGGCGTGTCGTTCGTGTTCGTCGACCGCTTTCATCATTTCCATCATATGGATCATGTGCGCTATGTGCATGGCGTGCACGGATCGTTCGGCGCGGGCGGACGCGGCGGTTGGCACGGTGCGGCGCCCATGCACCCATGGGGCGGCATGTCGCACGGCGGCGGTGGAATGCGCCGCTGACTCGTGCCTCTGACTCGTGCCAATGACTCATGCCGCTGACTCACTGCCGCGGATTCGCGCGGCGGCCAGGGAGACGCTTTGATTCGCAACTTGCCGCCAAAAGTGTCCGCCGCACAGTTCGACCGCGCGCTCGCCGGTTGGCGTTCGATTGTCGGCGAGCCGCAGGTGGTGACCTCGGCGGACGGCCTTGCCGTGTATCTCGATCCGTTCGCGCCCGGTGAGCGCGAAGCGTTTTCGGCAAGTGCCGCCGTCTTGCCCGGCTCCGTCGATGAAATTCGCGCGGTGCTGCGCATTGCCAATCAGTTTCGCATTCCGCTCTGGACCGTTTCGACCGGACGCAACTTCGCGTATGGCGGCGCCGCGCCGCGTCTTGCCGGTTCGGTCGTGCTCGATCTGCACAGGATGAACCGCATCATCGAAGTGAACGAGGCCATGGCGTACGCGCTGGTCGAGCCGGGCGTCAGCTACTTCGATCTGTACGCGCATCTGCGCGACAAGGGCTACAAGCTGTGGGTCGATCCGCCCGCGGCCGGTTGGGGCAGCGTGGTCGGCAATACGCTCGAACGCGGCTTCGGCTATACCGCGTACGGCGATCACGCGGCGTCGCAGTGCGGCATGGAAGTGGTGCTCGCCAACGGCGATGTGTTGCGCACAGGCATGGGCGGCATTGAAATCGGCACCGCGTGGCAGTTGTACCAGCCGGGTTACGGGCCGTCGTTCGACGCGATGTTCATGCAGTCGAATTACGGCATCGTCACCAAGCTCGGCGTGTGGCTGATGCCCGCGCCGCCCGCTTATCTGCTCGGCGAAATCCAGTTTCAGCATGAAGCGGATCTCGAAGCGATCGTGGAGACTTTGCGGCCTTTGCGGCTCGATGAAACGATCCGCAATCACGCGGTGATCGAAGGCGGTTTGCGCCGCGCGGCCGGCTTGTCGGCGCGCGCGCAGTGGTATGACGGACCGGGGGCGATGCCCGGAAGCGCGGTGGACGCGATGCTCGAGAAGCTGAATGTGGGCCGCTGGAATCTGCATTATGCGCTTTACGGTACGCCTGAGTCGATCGACGCGCGCCATGCGATCGTGCAGCGCGCGTTTGCGCGCATACCGCGGGCGCGCTTTCTGGCGGCGCGCTACGCGGGCGACGCGCAGCCCACGGCCGGCGGCGACCGCAACCTCGCCGGCATTCCGGCGATGAGCGCGTTTCGCATGCTCGACTGGCGCGGCGGCGCGGGCGCGCATGTGGACTTCGCGCCGGTGTGTCCCGCGACCGGGCGCGACGCGTTGCGTCAATACACGATGGTCAAGGCACGCGCCGCGGAATACGGCTTCGATTACTACGGCGGTTTTACGGCGGGCGTGCGCCATCTGCATCACATTTTCGCGGCGATCTTCGACCGCGACGACGCGAACCAGGTAGAGCAGGCCGGCGCGCTGTTGCGTTCGCTGATGAGCGACGCGCGCGCGGCGGGCTACGGCGAATACCGCGCGCATCTCGCGTATATGGATTTTGCCGCGGCCCAGTACAGCTTCAACGACGGCGCGTTGCTGCGGTTCTCGGAAACGATCAAGGACGCGCTCGACCCGAACGGCATTCTCGCGCCGGGCAAGCAGGGCATCTGGCCGGCGGCGTGGCGCGACCGGCGCGGCTATACCTGAGGGCGCGGCCGAAAACGAGGCATGACGACAGGAGCGATGCATGGACCGGCGCACTTTCATGCTGACCGGCGCTTGCCTCTCGACCGCGGCAGGCAGCGCGTGGCCGTGGCTCGCGCATGCGGCGGCGCGTAGCAATACGGTGGCGGTGGTCGACTCCACGTTGGCGTACGGCGCCGCATTCGCCGGCTATGCAGCACACCGGCAGTTGCCGGTTTTCGAAACCGGCGACGACATCGGCGCGCTCTGGTACACGACACTTGCACCGCTGCTTTGCGCAACGCCGGCATGTACACCCACACCTACGCCCACGTTCCTGTCGGTTTCGCTAATTGGGCTCACGCGCGCGTCCGATTACTTCGTGCTGAACCAACTCGCTAAAAGCGCGGGACAGGTGATCGAAAACGAACACAGTCACGAGCAAAGCGCGGGCTCGGACAGACAGCACGGTCACGTCGCATTCGCCTTCGCCTTCGCGCCACGCGTATTGCACGAGAGCTAGAAGCTGTACGCCTTGTTCTTCGGATCGAAGGTCGAGTCGTCGAATGTTTTCGGCGTGATTGTTTCGAACACGACCTTCTCGAAGATCTTGCCGTCGTTGTCATAAGACTCGACGGTGCGGAAATACGGATGCCGCAGATCGAGGCCGAGCGTTTCCTTCTTCGCGTAGAACTGCGGCTGGCCGGTCGGCGTTTCGAAGGTGAAGGCCACCACGCGTACGCCGTCGACCGTTTTGACTTCCATCTGGGTCGAACGCGGCAAGCCGGCCTCGATGTATTTTTTGCCTTCGCTGAGGTACTGGTTCGCGATGTATTCCGTGCCGAGATCGCGCACCTGATGATTCGATTGCGCGCGGGCGAGGGCGCCGGTCAGCGAGGTCCACACCGGCATCACGTTCATGATGCCGCCCAGATGCCCGTACATCTCATCGGTCCGTTTGGATTCGTCGTAGATGATTTCCTGGCCGGCGCGCGCGCCGTCGGGCAGCCACTTTGCGTAGATGCGCAACGGGTCGTGCGCGACGCGCACCAGCATGTGATCGGGCTTGTCGGGCCATTGGCCGTGAATGCGTTCCGAGCGCGCCATGGTGAACTCGTACGACGGATAGCCGTTCGGCCCTTCCTTGATATAGCGCGGCAACGCGAGTGGATCGAGTGACTGGAACAGCGCGACCAGTTGCGCGTCACTGAGCTTTTCCATCGCGCCGCTTTGTTGCGCGGCGCGCAGCCACTTGACCTGCTGATCCAGCGTCAGCTTGCCGACCTGCGTGGAGGGCGTGGACGGCGCCTTGACGGCGCTGGCGCTGTCGAGCGCGGGCGGCGTGTCGTCGTTTTGCGCGAATGCGGCCGGCGTGGCCAGTGCGGCCGCTCCCGCCACGAGCGCCGCGATCAGGAGCTTGCGCGACGGCACGCTTTGCAACGACGCGCGCAAGCGTGCGAATAAGTCCGCACGCAAACCAGCGGTCCGCGGCGACGAAAGCGACGAAAGCGACGAATGCGACAAACCGGCGAGGCGCATGAAGACGGGCGTGCGGCGTGATCGTGCGGACAGGCGGTGCTTCATGAATCTCTCCGAAAGGTGACGCGAAGCGCCTTCCCTGTCAGGCAGGCTTTTGCTTCGCGAGTTCCTCGTCGCGCAGGGCGCGGCGCAGAATCTTGCCGACATTGGTTTGCGGCAGCTCGTCGCGGAACTCGACGAGCTTCGGCACCTTGTAGCCGGTCAGGTTCTTGCGGCAGTGGGCGATCACCTGTTCCGCCGTCAGGGAGGGATTGCGCTTGACGATGAATACCTTCACCCGTTCGCCCTGCGCGGCGTCGGGCACGCCGATTGCGGCGACTTCGCGCACGTCCGGAAGCGCCGCGATCACGTCTTCCACTTCATTCGGATAGACATTGAAGCCCGACACCAGAATCATGTCCTTCTTACGGTCGATCAGCCGGATAAAGCCGCGCGAATCCATGACGCCGATGTCGCCGGTGGCGAGCCAGCCGTCGTCGTCGATCACCTTGGCGGTTTCTTCCGGACGATTCCAGTAGCCTTTCATCACCTGCGGTCCCTTCACGCACAATTCGCCCGCCTCGCCGATGTTCGCCCAATGGCCGTCGTCCTTCCTGAAACGCACCTGCGTGGACGGCGCGGGCAAACCGATCGAGCCTTCGAAGTCGCGCATGTTGGAGAGGTCGACCGGATTCATCGACACGATCGGCGAGCATTCCGTGAGCCCATAGCCTTCGATGATCGGCTTGCCGGTCACCGCCTTGAATCGCTCGGCCACCGACTTCTGCGTGGCCATGCCGCCCGCCATCGCCAGCTTGAGATCGGAGAAGTCGCGCTTGCAGAATTCCTCGTTGTCGAGGAACGCGTTATAGAGCGTGTTCACGGCGGTCATGCCGGTGAATTTCTCGTGGCGAATGATCATCATCACGCGCTTCATGTCGCGCGGATTGGCGATCAGAATGTTGCGTCCACCCAATCCCATGAAGATCAGCGCGTTTACCGTCAACGAATAGATGTGGTACAGCGGCAGCGGCGTGAGCACTGTTTCGACCTCGCCGGTCAGTTGGCCTTCTGACCACGCCTTGGCCTGCAGCAGATTCGCAATGATGTTCCTGTGCGTGAGCATCGCGCCCTTGGCGACGCCGGTCGTGCCGCCTGTGTACTGCAGGAACGCGATGTCGTCGTGGGTGGGGCGCACGGGCGTCAATGGCCGGGAGTAGCCGGTAGAAAGCGCGTCGAGCAGCGGCACCGCTTTGGGCAGGTTGTACGCGGGCACCATCTTCTTCACGTGCCGCAGCATGAAATTGAGCAGACGTCCCTTCAGATTCAGACCGTCGGCGAGCAGATCGCCGAGTCCCGTCACGATCACGTTCTGCACTTTGGTGCCGGGCAGCGCGTCTTCGACCGTCTTCGCGAAATTCTCGAACACGATGATGGTTTGCGCGCCGCTGTCCTTCAACTGATGCGCGAGTTCGCGCACCGTATAGAGCGGATTCACGTTGACCACCACGCCGCCGGCCTTCAGTACGCCGAACAGCGAGACCGGATACTGGAACGTATTCGGCAACATGATCGCGACGCGTTCGCCCGGCTTCATGCCGATGCTCTGCAGATACGCGGCGAACGCGGTGGCCTTGCGGCCGAGTTCACCGTAGGTCATGCTCGCGCCCACGCTCACATACGCGACACGCTCGCGGAACTGCGCGATGCATTCGTCGAAGAACTGTACGACCGACTCGTATTTCGACACGTCGATTTCACGCGGCACATCCGCCGGATAGGACGCGTACCAGATGCCGTCGGTGTTGGGCGCGTGGTTCGGCGCGTGAGCCTGCGCCTGCGCGAAAGCAGGCGCAGGCTCCGCTGCGTTCGGCGCCGCCGATTCACCGCCAGGCGCAAGCGTGGTTTGAGTGGGCTGGGTCATGGTCGTCTCCTGAAGCTGTGGCTTCATCTCTTTGTGTGCCGGCCCGGTGGCCGGTCATCGAAGCAATCAACGCGAGTGTGGCAGCGTGTGAAGCAAAAGCATGCGGCGAAGCAAACACTGAAACGCATCTCGTGCTCAGCGTTCCAGAATCGCGACCACCCCCTGGCCGCCCGCCGCGCAGATCGAAATCAGCCCACGCGCGGTGCCGCCCGGTTTGTCGAGTTGCGCGAGCATTTTCGCGAGGCCGGCGACGATGCGTCCACCCGTCGCCGCGAATGGATGGCCTGTGGCCAGCGAGCTGCCGTTCACATTCAATTTTGCCCGATCGATTGCACCGAGCGGGCCCGGCAAGCCGAGCTGCGTACGGCAATACTCGTCATCCTGCCATGCCGCGAGCGTGCACAACACCTGGGCGGCAAAGGCTTCGTGGATTTCGTACAGATCGAAGTCCTGCAACGTGAGCCCGGCGCGCGTCAGCATGCGCGGCACGGCGTAGGCGGGCGCCATCAGCAGGCCTTCTTTCTTGTCGAAGAAGTCGACGGCGGCGGTTTCGGACCAGCTCAGGTACGCGAGCACCGGCAGTCCATGACGCGCGGCCCATTCTTCACTCGCGAGCAGCACCGCGGAAGCGCCGTCGGTGAGCGGCGTCGAATTGCCCGCGGTCAGCGTGCCGGCGTCGCGGTCAAATACCGGTTTCAGGCTCGCGAGTTTTTCGAGCGTGAGGTCGGAGCGCAGATTGTTGTCGCGCGCGAGACCGCGGTACGGCGTCATCAGATCGTTGACGAAACCGCGCGCATACGCCTCCGTGAGCTTGCGGTGGCTGTCGTAGGCGAGCACGTCCTGGGCCTCGCGGGAGATGTTCCAGCGCTTGGCCATCAGTTCGCAATGCTCGCCCATCGAAAGGCCCGTGCGCGGTTCGCCGTTACGCGGCAGAAGCGGCTTGAAAAACATGCCGGGCCGCAGCTTGCTCAGCGCGCTGACGCGTTGCCCGGTGCTCCTGCCGCGATTGGCTTCGAGCAGGATCTTGCGCATCCGCTCGTTGACGCCGATCGGCGCGTCGGAGGTCGTATCGACGCCGCCCGCGATGCCCGCTTCGATCTGCCCCAACGCGATCTTGTTGGCGACGAGAATGGCCGCCTCGAGTCCGGTGCCGCAGGCCTGTTGCACATCGTAAGCGGGCGTTTCTTTGGCAAGCGTGGTGGACAGCACGGATTCGCGCGTCAGATTGAAGTCGCGCGAATGCTTGATGACAGCGCCCGCGGCGACTTCACCCAAGCGTTCGCCGTGCAGGTTATAGCGGTCCATCAGCCCTTGCAGCGTGAAGGTCAGCATGTCCTGATTCGACGCGGTCGCGTAGGCGGTGTTCGAGCGGGCAAACGGAATCCGGTTGCCCCCGACGATGGCGACTCGGCGTGCGGCTGGCAGCGGGTTGGACATGCTCGGCTCCTTCGGGTCGTTCCCTGAGTATTGAATGGTGCGAATGGTCTAACAATGGTCTGACGGCCGGTCGCGACGGTCCTGATTCAACAACGATTCAGCCGCCCGCAATTCCACGATTCCACGACTACACGATTCCACGACTCGACGCACGACGCGCGCACCTCATTGCAACCTCCATTGCATGCGGCCGCGCAAATGCGGTTTCTGCCCCGCGATATCGCGCACCTCGATGTCGCGTTCGATCAGCGAAGGCGGCGCGCTCCACAGCGACGCCTCGCCGGGCAGCAGCATCGGCAGTTTGAATTCGGCGCTGAGGGTGGCTTCCGCAAGCGGCTTCGGCGGTTGCAACGCGGAGGCGGCGCGCGCCAGCGTCCACATGCCATGGGCGATCGCGCGCGGAAAGCCGAAGGCCTTCGCGGACAGCGCGCTCAGATGGATCGGGTTGTAGTCGCCGGACACGCTCGCGTAGTCGCGGCCCAGCTGCGACGCGAGTTGCCAGCGTGCGATGCGATGCAACGCAACGGCGCCGGGTTCGAGCGGATCGAGCACGCTGCCGCTCGCCGGCACGCCGCGTTTCAGATAGACGCTATCGCCGTCCCAGACCGCTTCGCCGCGCCGGTACATGCGCGTATGCAGCACGAACGCCTGGCCTTTGTCGTGGCGCAGCAGCGCGCCGAACTCCACCTCGACGCGCAGCATCTCCTTGTAGGCGAGCGGCCGGCGCAGACGCACATGGTTGGCCAGATGCACGAGCCCGAGCGCCGGCCATGGAAACGCCGGGTCGGTCAGCATCAGCAGATGCAAGGGAAAGGCGAGCAGATGCGGATACGTGAGCGGCACGCCGTGCTCGGGAATAAAGCCGCACACGCGCGCATAACGCCAGATCGGCCCGGGGTCGAGGGCGACGGCGGGGCGCACCAGCCGCAGCGGCGGCAGATGCGTCTCGCGCCCGCGTTTGACGAGCCCGGACAACGCGCGCGCATAGAGCTTGGCGGGCGCGGGCAAGGTCTCGATCACGACGGTCTTGGGCCGCACCGCATCCGGCCGCGCCGGGTTCGATAGAGGACTGCCTTCGAACGGATCGCCGGGCTCAGCCATGGTCACGCTCCGATCAGGCTTTGTCCGCACACGCGCACGATCTGGCCGCTCACGGCGGCCGATCCCGGATGCGCGAGCCACGCGATGGTCTGCGCGACGTCGACCGGCTGGCCGCCCTGGCTCATCGAATTCATGCGGCGTCCGGCTTCGCGGATGGTCAGCGGAATCTTCGCGGTCATTTGCGTTTCGATGAAGCCGGGCGCGACCGCGTTGATCGTGATGCCGCGCGCGCGCAAATGCGGCGCCATGCTCTGTACGCGGCCGATCACGCCGGCCTTCGACGCGGCGTAGTTGGTCTGGCCGAGATTGCCGGCAATGCCGCTGATCGACGACACGCCGATGATCCGGCCGCCGTCGCGCAGAATGCCGGCGGCGAGCAGGGCGTCGTCGATCCGTTCCTGCGCGGACAGGTTGATGTCGATCACGCTTTGCCACGCGGCCGCGGTCATCTTCGCGATTGTTTTGTCCTTTGTGATGCCGGCGTTATGCACGACGATATCCACGCCCTGTTCGTCGAGCGCGGCCGCGATCTGCGCGGGCGCTTCAGGTGCGGCGATATCGAAGGCGAGGGCGGTGCCGTTCAACTGGCGCATGGTCGCGTCGAGCGCGTCGCGGGCCGTCGGGATGTCGATGCCGATCACGTGCGCGCCTTCGGCGGCGAGCACGCTCGCAATCGAGGCGCCGATGCCGCGCCCCGCGCCGGTCACGACGGCGCGCCGGCCCGCGAGCGGTTGCTGCCAATCGAAGGCGGGTGCCGTCTCGCCGCCCGCGCCGGCGGCGACGCGCACGACCTGGCCCGACACATAGGCCGAGCGCGGCGACAGAAAGAACCGCAACGTCGCTTCCACCCGGTTTTCCGCGCCTCGCTCCACATACACGAGATTCGCGGTGATGCCGCGCCGCGCTTCCTTGCCGAGCGAACGCGTGAAGCCTTCGAGCGCGCGTTGCGCGGTCCATTGACGCGGCGTCGCGCAGGTCTCCGGCGGCCGTCCCAGCACGATGATGCGGCCGCACTTGCCGAGCGAGCGCAGCGTGTCGTGAAAGAAGCCGTGCAAGGGTTCGAGCTGGGTGCTGTCTTCGATGCCGCTCGCGTCGAACAGCAGGGCCGCGAGTTTGCCTTGCGAACCGGAGTCGGCCGCTTCGAAGCGGCCCGTCATGAGGCCGTGACGGTTGGCGAGCGGCACCCACAAGCCGGCGCTTTCGTGCGCGACGCTCGTTACGCCGATGCTCGCCACGAGGCTCGCGAGCGCGTCGAGCAGATGCGGTTCGCGGCCCGCGCCGAGCGCGACCAGTCCGCCGAACTCGGGCTGATCCGCGCGATAGCGGCGCAGCACCTCGGGCTTCGGCAGGCCGACCGAGCGCGCGAGGCGCGCGCCGAACGGCGAGTTGACGAAGTTCAGATAAGAGTCGTTCATATTATTAGTCGCTCCGCTGGCCACGCCCGAGGGAAGTGCCCTTGAGAGACGCCCCGCAGGAAGTCTCTCTGAGGGACGTCGAACGTGTGTCAGTGTGCACCGAGTTCGACGCTCGCGGCGCGCCTTCCCCGGATGTTTTTTTAAGCCGGCGCCAAACTCAGGTCGCGAGCTCCAGCGCCTTTTCCAGCGCCTCCTTGCGCTTTTGCAGGTTGGCGAGCATCTCGAAGTCGGCGGGGAAATCGTCCACCTTCACGACTTGCGCGCCGTAACGCGCGTAGTCGTCGAGCACGCGCCGGTCGTCGGCGTCGAGCAGGCCTTTTTTCTGTGCGGTGTCGGTCCAGGCGGCGAGTTGCGGCAGGCTTTGCGGCATCGGTTCGAGCAGTCCTTGCTTGACGGCGTCGCGCAGCTTCTGCTCGATCTGCGTGAAGCGCGGGTTCAGCTCGAACACCAGCTCGCCGTAGCCGAGCGCGTCGACATCCGGGTGCGGCACGTACGAATCGGATACCAGACGTTCGCGCGCGGCGCCTGGCGTTTGCATCAATGCGGCGATCTCGCTGCCGAGCTGATCGGACGGCTCGCGGTGCGGCAGTCCGAACGGAAACGCGAGCACGCGCACGAGGCCGGCGGCGAGCCGGTTCGGATAGTTGGCGAGCACGCCGTCGAGCGCGTGTTGCGCCTTGTATAGCGAATCCTCGACACCCCAGCGCACCAGCGGCAGGTCTTCTTCCTGACGGCCTTCGTCCTCGAAACGCTTGAGCGTGGCGGAGATCAGATAGAGCTGCGACAGCACGTCGCCCAGACGCGCGGAGATGCGCTCGCGGCGTTTCAGATCGCCGCCGAGCACGAACATGGAGACATCGGCGAGCAGCGCGAACGCGGTGGACAGCCGCGTGGCCGCGCGATAGTACGCATGCAATGGCGCATGCGCCGTGCGCGGTTTGGCGATGAATGCGCCGCCCGTCACGCCATAGACGAAACTGCGCACCACGTTGGATAGGGTGAAGCTGACGTGGCCGAAGAACGCCTCGTCGAAATCGCGCAGCGCCTTGGCGCGATCCGTTTCGCGTGTGGCGGCCATTTCCTTCAGCACATACGGATGACACCGAATCGCCCCTTGCCCGAAGATGATCAGGCAACGCGTGAGAATGTTCGCGCCTTCCACGGTGATCGCGATCGGCACCTGCTGATAGGCGCGCGCGAGAAAGTTCGACGGCCCCATGCAGATGCCCTTGCCGGCGGCGATATCCATGCCGTCGTTGATGACCATGCGGGCGCGCTCGGTGATGTGATATTTGGCGATCGCCGAGATCACCGAAGGCTTTTCGCCGAGGTCCACCGCGTGCGCCGACAGGCGGCGCGCGGCGTCCATCACGTACAGGTTGCCGCCCATGCGGCCAAGCGCTTCCTGCACGCCTTCGAACTTGCCGACGGCGGTGCGGAACTGGCGGCGAACCGCGGCGTAGGCGCCGGTGCCGCGTACGGCGATCTTCGCCATGCCCACGTTCGACGACGGCAGCGAAATCGCCCGGCCCGCCGCGAGACATTCCATCAGCATGCGCCAGCCGTTGCCGACCTGGGCGCGGCCGCCGATCACCCAGTCGAGCGGAATGAACAGGTCCTTGCCCGAGTTCGGGCCATTCTGAAATACCGCGTTCAACGGCCAGTGACGGCGGCCGATGTTCACGCCCGGATGGTCGGTCGGAATCAGTGCGCAGGTGATGCCGGGTTCGTCGTCATTGCCGAGCAGATGCTCGGGATCCAGCGCGCGAAACGCGAGGCCGAGCACGGTAGCAATCGGGCCGAGCGTGATGTAGCGCTTGTCCCAGGTGGCGCGAAAGCCCAGCGTCTCGCGGCCTTCGAACCGACCCTTGCACACGATGCCGACGTCAGGAATCGCCGCTGCATCGGAACCCGCATACGGGCTGGTCAATGCGAAGCACGGTATTTCCTCGCCGCGTGCGAGGCGCGGCAGGTAGTAGTTTTTCTGCTCTTCGGTGCCGTAGTGCATCAGCAGTTCGGCGGGGCCGAGCGAGTTCGGCACCATCACCGAAACGGCGGCGGCCGAGCAGCGCGTGGCGAGCTTCATGATGACCTGCGAATGCGCGTAGGCGGAGAACTGTTTGCCGCCGTACTGCTTCGGAATGATCATGCCGAGAAAGCCGTGCTCCTTGATGTACTGCCAGGTTTGCGGCGAGAGGTCCTGCCAGACCATGGTGGTTTCCCAGTCGTTCGCGAGGTCGCACAGCTTTTCGCATTCGACGTCGAGGAACGACTGTTCTTCCGCCGTCAGCGTGGCCGGGCCGTAGCCGAGCAGCTTGTCCCAGTGCGGACGTCCCGAGAACAGTTCGGCGTCCCACCAGACCGTGCCGGCTTCGATTGCATCGCGCTCGGTCGGCGACATCTCCGGCAGGATCTTGCGGAAAATGTCGAGCACGGGCTTGGCGAGCCATGTGCGGCGCAGCGGTTTGAGCGCAAACACGAGGGCGGGGAGGACGAAGACGATGGCAAGCAGCGTCGTGGCCACCGGACCCGCCACGCCGCTGACATGCGCGGCCGCCACCCAGACGATCATGAAGGCAAGCCACCATGCCGCGCGCGCCTGAACGTAGACGAGCGCGAAGGCGGCAATCACTAACACCAGGATGAACCACGGCATGACGTTTCCTCCTCTTTCGATGGTGCGTGCGGACGCATCCACGCAGCGCGGATGGTTCGCGTTCTATTGATTTTCTGCTTCACGCTCGCGTTGCCTCGTTGCGCGTACTGCGTTTGCGCGGCGTGTGTGCAGTTCGACAGCGCGGCGTCGCTTAGGTGCGGAACTTAGACTTGCTGCTCAGGTATGCGGCGTTCATCGTGTTCGGTTGCCTTCCTGCTGAGTGTTGACTGAGTACTTGTTGCCTGTTTCGCGCTGGCCGGCGGCGTAGGGATTGCCGGTTGGCCTCGGGTTCGATACTGCGGCATGCTAACCATCTTGTGACTTGCCCGCACGACGCGGTACTGATTCGCTCGCCTGCTCGCGCAAGCACCGCATGCGGGCAACGGCTGATGACGACGCGTTACCCGCAGCGTCAGATCGTCAAGCCGCGCCGTGCAATGCGTGCTGGCGCGAACCTGCTTCCATGTTGCCGCCGCGAGGCTCGCCTTCCGATACGGCCGGCGACGGCGACTCGGATCCGCCCTCTGTGCGTGCCGCGCTCGCGGTTTCAGCACCGCCGATGCCGGCGCATTCCGAGCCGCCTTCGCTGGCGTCGCCGAGGACTGCGGCGAACGCGGCCAGTTGCGTGCCGTCAGGCAACGGTGCCTTGAGCGCGGCCACCATCAGCGAAGCGAGACGGGCGATGAGTTGCAGGTCGTTCATCGACTTGCCTTGCGAGAACTCGGAAAGCAGGCTGTCCGTATCGGTGCCGGCCAGCACGCCCGACAGCGCGCCGATCGCGAAGTGCAGACGCCAGCCCAGTTCCTCGCGCGGCAGATGCGGCAGCGCGCGCTGAAAGGCATCGAAAAAACGCACCGCCACTGAAGCGTAATGTCCGTTGAGAAAATCACGAATGAACGACGACGGATCGGTATAAGCGCGGCCGAGCAAACGCAGAAACGCCTTGCCGCCTACCCGCGGATCGCGCGACAGGCGCAGCGCCGGAATGAACATCGCGCCGAGCACATGCTCGCAGGTCAGGCGCTCGCCGAGCAGGGTATCGAAGCGGTCGAGCAGCTTGAGCCGCTCCTGGTTGAGATGGTCGAGGCGGCGCGACAGCATCGAGTGAATCAGCGATTCCTTGCTGCCGAAGTGATAGTTCACTGCGGCGAGATTCACTTCGGCGCGCGAAGTAATCTGGCGCAACGACATGGCCTCATAACCGCAGTCGATGAAGAGTGTTTCGGCGGCGTCGAGGATGCGGGACTTCGTATCGCCGGCATGCCGGCCTGTTGTGCGAACTGCCATGTTGCGTCTCCCAGTTGCCGGGCGTCCGGCCCGCAAACAAGCGATTCAAATATTGATTTGAAACGGCCGTTTTTTTCAGGATAAGAAGAAATGATGCGTGCGATCAAGGGGTCACAGTCGACTAACTCCTCTAGAAGACCTGACGAAGGTCCGTCTTTCCATTCGCGCGGCACGTCAAACCGCGCGGAAATAAAAAAGGCCGTTCCGATGGAAATCGGAACGGCCTCGTATTGCTTGCTACCTTGTTTGGCCCTGCGTTTGCTGGCTGACGCGTGCTCTGCGTCGCGGCGGTTCGAGCCGCCTTTGCTGTCTATTGTGCCCGATAACGCGCCGGCAAAATAGCTGTTTGGTTCGAACGCTTAAAGCTGCGCCGCAACCTGTTTCGCCGACTGCGTCATATCGATGCCGCGACGCTCGCGGCTGAACGGAATCAGCGCGGCGATGACCACCGCGACGATGCCGATCACGACGGCCATGACGAGCGCGTAGTTGTTGCCGTGCGCTTCGGCGGCGCTCGCCTGCAACGGACCGTTCACCGACGCGATCAGATTGCCGAGTTGGTACACGAGGCCGGGGAAGGTCGCGCGAATTTCATCGGGTGAGATTTCGTTCAGGTGTACTGGAATCACACCCCACGCGCCCTGCACGGAGATCTGCATCAGGAAGGCGCCCACCGCGAGCAGCACCGGCGTGGTCGAGAAAGCCCACAGCGGCAACACCGGCAACGCGATCAATGCGGCAATGAAGATCGCGCGCTTGCGGCCGATCTTCTCCGACAAGGCGCCGAAGAACAGGCCGCCGCAAATCGCGCCGATGTTCAGCGTGATCGTGATCCACGACACCGTGTGCGCGTCGAACTGATGCTGCACGCGCAGGAAGGTCGGATACAGATCCTGCGAGCCGTGCGAGAAGAAATTGAACGCGGTCATCAGAATGATCGCGTATAGCGACAGCTTGACGTTCTGCCTGAGCGTGGCGACGAGACCCGGACGCGCTTTCTTTTCGAGTGTTTTGAAGGCGGGCGACTCCGGCACGTGGGCGCGCACATACAGCACGAGCAAAGCCGGCAACACGCCGACGAAGAACATGCCGCGCCAGCCGATGTACTGATAGAACACGCCGAACACGACCGAGGCGAGCAGATAGCCGCTCGGATAGCCGGCTTGCAGCAGACCCGAGACGATGCCGCGCGATTTCGGCGGCACGGTTTCCATGGTCAGTGCGCCGCCGACGCCCCATTCGCCGCCCATCGCGATGCCGAACAGCGCGCGCAGCACGAGCAGAGTGGCGAGATTCGGCGAGAAGCCGGACAGCAATTCCAGCAATGAGAAGCACGCGATGTTGACCATCAGCGTGGGACGGCGGCCGTACTTGTCGGCGAGCCAGCCGAAAATCAATGCGCCGAGCGGACGCATCACCAGGGTCAACATAATACCGAAGGCGACTTCGGGAATTTTTGTATTGAACTCCGCCGCAATATCTTTCAATACGAACACCATTAGAAAGAAATCGAATGCGTCGAGTGTCCAACCCAGATAGGCAGCGATCGTGACGTTTCTCTGTTCCCGTGTCCAACTCATTGATTGTTCTCCTGGTTCTCCATTCACCCATATTCAACGACCGGTGGTTCCGCAGCCCCGCACGCCCCCGGGCGTAGGCTCCGAGCGAGTGTACGCCGACTGTTAAACGCTTGCATGGATGAAGGCGCCTTTATCCGTATTAATCCCTGGGACGGAGTTCACGCAGAATAGCGGTGTATGCGCCGTGTCGGGTAAATGTAATTGTCGTATTAACAGCGCGTGCAATTTCGTTTGTTATTTGTAATCCATTTAGAGTTTGATTTCGCGCTAATCCGGTCACTTTTACGCGGACGGATATGTGCGCTATCGGATCGAACGAGGCGACGCAGGTTGCACTGCAAGCTTTACCGGTGCCCGGAAAGGCTCTCTGTTCGATATATGAAGTGCGCGCATCAGTCGAGCTGAAAAATCAATTGGATTCATGCTGCGGCGCGGAATAAGATGGTCGCCATCCTACTCATTCCGCTTTTGTCGACGCACCATGTCAGTCAAATCAATCACTTCCGAGCCTGTACGCCGCGAGCGGAGTCCATTTGCCGTGGTCGCAGCTGTCACGCTGCTTACGGGCGTCGGTGCCGGCCTCGGCGGCATGCTGCTCGCGCTGCTGCTGCACGGCATCCAGCATCTTGCCTACGGCTACAGTGTGACGCAGGTGATCAGCGCCGAGAGTTTTCTGCAGGGCGTCAGCGCTGCCGCGCCCGAACGCCGCCTGCTCGTGCTGACGATTTGCGGGCTGGTCGCGGGCTTCGGCTGGTGGGCGCTGTATCGGTTCGGCCGGCCGCTCGTGAGCATTCGCCAGGCCGTCAAGTCCGACGATCCGCAAATGCCCGTCGTGAGCACGACGATTCACGCGGTGCTGCAGATCGTCACCGTGGCGCTCGGCTCGCCGCTCGGCCGCGAAGTCGCGCCGCGCGAAATCGGCTCGGCGTTGGCCGGCTGGCTGTCGCGCCGGGCGGGTCTGTCGGTCGCGCAGAGCCGGATCATGGTGGCGTGCGGCGCGGGCGCCGGTTTGGCCGCTGTCTACAACGTGCCGCTCGGCGGCGCGGTGTTCGTGCTTGAAGTGCTGCTGGGCACGCTCGGCTGGCCCGCTTTGGTGCCGGCCATCGTGACCTCGTCGGTGGCCGCGCTGGTTGCGCAACTGGGATTGGGCAACGAGCATCAATACCTCGTCCCGTCGATGACGCTGAGCCCCACGCTGGTGGTCTGGTCCGTAGTGTGCGGTCCGATTTTCGGCGTAGCGGCGTGGGGCTTCGCGGAACTGATGAAGCGCTCGCGCGCGGCGGCGCCGAAGAACTGGCGCTTGCCGGTGTTGTCGCTGCTGAACTTCGCGATGATCGGGGTCCTCGCGATGCATTTCCCGCAGTTGCTCGGCAATGGCAAGGGACCTGCGGGGCTGGCATTCGACGGAGGCCTGACCATCAGTCTCGCCGCGATGCTGCTGGTGTTGAAAGTGGTGATTTCGGCGAGCAGTTTGCGCGCGGGCGCCGAAGGCGGGCTGCTCACGCCGGGACTCGCTAATGGCGCGTTGCTGGCGATCGTGCTCGGCGGCTTGTGGAGCCTCGTGTGGCCGGGGGCGTCGCTGGGCGCATTCGCGGTGGTCGGGGCAACGGCGTTTCTCGCTGCCTCGATGCAGATGCCGATCACGGCCGTGGTGCTCATGTTCGAATTCACCCGCGTCAGCCAGGACTTTCTGATTCCCGTGCTGTTTGCCGTGGGCGGCGCGCTGCTGGGTTTTCGTGCGTGCGCGAAGTGGGCGCCCGCGTTGCAGTCGAGCTTCGGGTTTGGCTGGAGCGATGCAAGCAGGGCGCGATAAGGCATGGTCGCCTCATCGTCACGCGAACGGCGAAAAACGAAAGGAGAGCGAAAGGAAAGCCGGCGTGCACCTCGAATTGAAATACGCCAACGAGAACGACGGCAGGAGCGGTACGTTCTCCAAGCTCGCGACTCGGCGTGCTTCGTCCCGAGCGACAAGCCCGCGCGCCGGCTAATCGCGAATGCACAGTTACAGCAGATTAATGCGCACCTTCTGATATGCTTTTTCCCGTGCTCCGGCGCGGGAATTCGGCGTCGGTACCGACGGCAGGCGGTATCCACTCAAGAGGGTTGCGATCATCATGACCAGTCAGTCGAATTCCCGGGGCGTCATCGGCGTCATCACCTTGCTCTTCACCGTGCTCACCGCGCTTTATTTGCTGATCGGTGGCGCGTGGCTTCTTGCGGTCGGCGGCTCCGCCTACTATCTCATCACGGGCATTGTGCTGCTGGGCGTGGCCTGGCTGCTGTGGCGGCGCAGTCCCGCCGCGCTCGTGCTGTATGCGCTGGTGCTGATCGGCACGGCGATCTGGGCATTGATGGAGTCCGGTCCCGACTTCTGGGCACTCGCGCCGCGCTCCGGCGTGCTCGTCATCTTCGGCGTGTGGTTGCTGCTGTTCGTGAGTTGGCGGCTCGTCGGCGAGCGCAAGCTGGGTGTGATGTCACTCGTCGTCGCGCTCGTGGCATGGGCGGGCGTGCTGGTGTACGCGAACTTCAACGATCCGCAACAGGTCAACGGCACCTTGAGTGCTTCCGCGCCCGCGAGCGGCGCGGGCGCCGGCAGCGGGATCGACGCCGCCGACTGGCCCGCCTATGGGCGCACCCAGGAAGGCACGCGCTACTCGCCTTTGCAGCAGATTACACCTGAGAATGTGAAGGATCTCCAGGTGGCCTGGACCTTCCGCACGGGTGACATGAAGGGGCCCAACGATCCTGTCGAGATCACCGACGAAGTCACGCCGATCAAGATCGGCGATCTGCTTTACCTATGCTCGCCCCATCAGATTCTGTTCGCGCTCGACGCGAAGACGGGCACGCTCAAATGGAAGTTCGATCCGAGGCTGAAGTCCGATCCGTCGTTCCAGCACGTGACTTGCCGCGGCGTGTCGTATGTCGATTTGTCGGCCAGCACAGCGGCGGCCGCGCCCGCGGCGGCGCCGGCGAGTGATGCCACCGCAGCAGCAGCGGCACCGCCGAGTGATGCCACCGCAGCCGCTGCCACGTCTGCGAGCGATGCCGCCTCAACCACTGCCGCGCCAGCGAGCGATACCACCGCAGCCTGCACACGCCGCATCTACCTGCCGGTCAACGACGGCCACCTCTACGCGCTCGACGCGCTCACAGGCCAACGTTGCGACGGCTTCGCCAACCACGGCGACCTCGACCTCCAACACGCCCAGCCGGTCACGACAGCGGGCATGTACGAGCCCACCTCGCCGTCGATCATCACCAGCAAGGTCATCATCGTGGCGGGCTCGGTCGAAGACAACTTCTCGAACCGCGAGCCGTCGGGTGTCATTCGCGGCTTCGACGTGCGCACGGGTGAACTGCTCTGGGCATTCGATCCGGGCGCGAAGGACCCGAATCACATTCCGGGCGCGGGCGAGCACTACACGTGGAACTCGCCCAACTCGTGGGCGCCCGCTGCCTACGACGCGAAACTCGACATCGTCTATCTGCCGATGGGCGTCACGACGCCGGACATCTGGGGCGGCACCCGCACGCCGGAGCAGGAGCGTTACGCCAGCGGCCTGCTCGCACTCAACGCTTCGACCGGCAAGCTCGCCTGGTTCTACCAGACCGCGCACCACGATCTGTGGGACATGGACCAGCCGTCGCAGCCCACGCTCGCCGACATCACGGGCAAGGATGGCCAGACCGTACCGGTCGTCTACGCGCCTGCTAAAACCGGCAACCTGTTCGTGCTCGACCGCCGCACCGGTGTGCCCGTCGTGCCGGCGCCCGAAACGCCCGTGCCGCAAGGCGCCGCCCCCGGCGACCACGTATCGCCGACGCAGCCGTTCTCGCAGCTCACCTATCGCCCGTCGAAGAAGCTGACCGACGCCGACATGTGGGGCGCAACGATGTACGACCAGCTCATCTGCCGTGTGATGTTCCACAAGCTGCGGTATGAGGGCACGTTCACGCCGCCGTCGCTGCAGGGCACGCTCGTGTTTCCGGGCAACCTCGGCATGTTCGAGTGGGGCGGCATTGCCGTCGACACCGATCGCCAGATCGCCATTGCGAACCCGATCGCGCTGCCGTTCGTCTCGCGTCTGATTCCGCGCGGCCCCGGCAACCCAATGGAGCCGGTGCCGGGCGCCAAGGGCAGCGGCACGGAGTCGGGCATTCAGCCGCAATATGGCGTGCCGTACGGCGTGGTGATCAACCCGTTCCTCTCGCCGCTCGACTTGCCGTGCAAGCAGCCGGCGTGGGGCTACATCTCCGCGATCGATCTGAAGACCAATGAGATCGTGTGGAAGAAGCGTATCGGCACGACGCGCGACAGTTCACCGATTCCGCTGCCGTTCAGGATGGGCATGCCGATGCTGGGCGGCCCGATAGTCACCGCCGGCGGCGTCGCGTTTATCGGCGCAACGGCGGACAATTACATCCGCGGGTTCGACGTCAACAACGGCAAGCAGGTCTGGGAGGCCCGCCTGCCCGCGGGCGGCCAGGCCACGCCGATGAGTTATTCGATCGACGGCCGTCAGTACGTGGTGATCGCGGCGGGCGGGCATGGCTCGTTCGGCACGAAGCTCGGCGACTATGTGATTGCCTACGCGTTGCCACAGCAGTAAGGGGTATGCGCCGCCGCAGTTGATGCAGTGCGGCGCGCCCGAAGGCGCCGGCCTCATGCAACGGCATGCCGCGCGCGCGGGAAGCGCGCCGCGCATGCCGTTTTTCTTGCGATCCGTTTTTTTTGCTTCGCGCCGGCTGCTGCTCAATAACTGGGACGACCGCGCACGCGATAGCCGGGAAGGCGCGAAGCGCGGACAATAATTTCTAAATGGAATTCGCAGCCTTACAGCAACCTCTTTGCGTGGGATCGAAGTGAACGCTATGCGCCAAGCTCCGGTCGACCGCGTTCTGCGTGGGACCGGAGCCAGTGCCGAAGCACTCGTTCCGCTCGACAGTGGAGTCCGCCGTGGATCTCACCGGATACGAGTTGGAGCCGCTGCACGACGACGGCGACTTCTCTCTCTATCGCGCCAGGAGACCCCGCCATGCCGTCTCGGTGCTTGCGCTGGTCGTCACGCGCCCGGCCTCGCAGAGCATCACCCGGCTCGAGCACGAATACGGATTAGCGCCGCTGCTCGATGCCAGCTGGGCGGCTCGGCCGCTCGCGCTATACCGCCGCAGAGAGCCGCCCATGCTGGTTCTCGACGACGACGGCGGCGAGCCTCTCTATCGCTTGCTGGGCCGTCCGCTGGAACTCACGCGCTGGTTGCGCATCGCCGTCAATCTGGCGCGGGTCATCGGCCACGTTCACCGATGCGGGCTTGTTCACAAAGACATCAAGCCGGCGAATGTGCTCGTCGACGGGAACGGCAACGTACGGCTCACCGGCTTCGGCATCGCCTCGCAATTGCCGCACGAACATCAGCCGCCCGCGCCGCCGGAGATCGTGGCCGGGACCTTCGCGTACATGGCGCCGGAACAGACCGGCCGCATGAACCGCTCGATCGATACGCGCAGCGATCTCTACTCGCTTGGCGTCACCTTGTACGAGATGCTCACCGGCGCGCTGCCGTTCACCGCATCGGACGCGATGGAGTGGATTCATTGCCACATCGCGCGCAGGCCGACACCGCCAGGCGAGCGCGTCGACGCTCTGCCGAAGCCGGTCGAAGGGATCGTGCTGAAGCTCCTCGCCAAAGCCGCCGAGGACCGTTACCAGACCGCGGCGGGTGTCGAAGCCGACTTGCGGTCGTGCCTCGCGGCATGGGAGGCGCACCATCGCATCGAAGCGTTCCCGCTCGGTGCGCACGACGCGTCCGACCGCTTGCTGGTGCCCGAAAAACTGTACGGACGCGAGGCGCAGATCGAAGCGCTCGTGACCGCGTTCGATCGCGTCGTGGGCAGCGGGGCGGTCGAACTGGTGCTGATCTCGGGCTATCCGGGGATCGGCAAGTCGTCGGTCGTCAATGAGTTGCACAGGGTGCTGGTGCCGCCGCGCGGCCTGTTCGCGTCCGGTAAGTTCGACCAGTACAAACGCGACATCCCTTATGTGCCATTTGCTCAAGCCTTCCAGACGCTCGTACGCAACCTGCTGAGCCAGAGCGACGCGGAGGTCGAGCCGTGGCGGCACGCGCTGATGGAGGCGCTCGGGCCCAACGCTCAGTTGATGGTGAATCTGATTCCCGAACTTGCGCTGATCATCGGCGAGCAGCCGCCGGCGCCCGTGCTGCCGCCGCAGGATGCGCAAAACCGCTTCCAGATCGTATTTCGGCGTTTTCTCGGCGTCTTTGCGCGGCCTGAGCATCCGCTCGCACTGTTTATCGACGACCTGCAATGGGTCGATACGGCGACGCTCGATCTGCTCGCGCATCTGGTCACGCATCCGGACGTGAAGCACGTTCTGCTGGTCGGCGCGTACCGGGACAACGAGGTGGACGCATCGCACCCGTTTGCGCGCACGCTCGAGTCGATCAGCCACGCCGAAGGGAGGGTGCAGCAGATAGAACTCGCGCCGCTCACAGCGGAGAACGTCACGCAACTCGTCGCTGATTCGCTTCATTGCGACGGCGCGACCGCCGGCCCGCTCGCGCAACTGGTGCACGAGAAGACGGGTGGCAATCCATTCTTCGCGATCCAGTTTCTCACCGCACTCGACGATGAAGACCTGCTCACCTTCGATCAGCGCGCCGCGGCGTGGCGCTGGGATCTGCCGCGCATCCGCGCGAAGGGCTTTACCGAGAACGTCGCCGATCTGATGGCGACGAAGCTGAGCCGCTTGCCCGCGCCCACGCGCGACGCATTGGGGCAGCTGGCGTGCCTCGGCAACATTGCCGAAGTGATCGCGCTGACGTGGGTTCAGGGCGGTTCCGAAGAGACGATGCACGCGAACCTGTGGGAAGCCGTGCGAATGGGGCTCGTTTTTCGCGTGGCCAACGCGTATGCATTCGCACACGACCGCGTGCAGGAGGCCGCTTATGCGCTAATCCCCGCCGACGAGCGGGCCGCCGCCCATCTGCGGATCGGCCGGGCGCTGGTGTCGCGCACCCCGGCAGAAGCGCTGGAAGATGCCATCTTCGACATCGTCAACCATCTCAATCGCGGCGCCGCGCTGATCGTGACGGAGCCGGAGCGCGAACAGGCCGTTGCGTTGAATCTCATCGCGGGGCGGCGCGCGATGAATTCGACGGCCTACGCGGCGGCGCGCAGCTATCTGGCGCAGGGCGTGGCGCTGCTGTCGCCCAATGCATGGACGCAGCGCTACGACAGCACGTTCGATCTCTATCTCGCGTTTTCGGAGTGCGAATATCTGGTCGGCGATTTTGCGAAAGCCGACGCGCTGGCCGACATGATGCTCGCGAGAGCGCGCTCGAATCTCGATCGTGCGAAGGTCTTCAGCCTGCGGATCGAGTTGTATCAGCTCGCCGGGAGATATGACGAGAGCTTCATGGTCGCGCTGGTTGCGCTGCGCGATTTCGGCATTCTGTTTCCTGAGACCGATCAGGACATCCAGGCGGCCCTCGACCATGCATTGCGGGAGGTTCACGTCAATCAGGCCGGGCGTGCCATCGGCGAACTGGTTGAGGTGCCGGTGGCGACGGATCCTTCGATCCGTGCGATCGTCAACCTTCTCCTTCAGGCGATGAACTGCGCTTTCGCCGCGCGGCCCGCGTTCTATCCGCTCATTACCCTCAAGGCGGTCAACCTTTCCTTGCAGCACGGCAATACCGAGAACTCCAGTTTTGCTTACGGCAATTACGCGTTGATGCTGGTGTCCTTGATCGGCGATATCCCCACCGCGGTGCAATTTTCAGAGATGTCGCTCAAGCTCAACGAAAAGTTCGGCAATCGGCGCCTGAAAGGCAAGCTGCTGCATCTGTACGGCGCCCATGTCAATTTCTGGCGCTGCCACATTGCAGCTAATCTGCCGGTTCTCGAACGGGCCACCGCTGCGTGCCTGGAAGCGGGCGATCTGGTTTTTGCAGGCAACGTCGCATTCAACGCGGTTTGGCAGACGATCGAGAAAGGAGCTGCTCTCGAAGACGTGCAGACGCTCGCGGAAAAGTACGCGGCGCTCGCGCGCGAAAGTCACAACGACGCGGTGTATGAGTTGATCCGGGTCGAGCGGCAATTCGTCATCAGTCTTCGCGGCAAGACGACCGAACCGTTGAACCTGAACGACGAGACGTTCGATGAAGCAGCCTGCTTCGAGGCCATCATCAGATCGAATTTCGGCTGCGCGATCGGCGTGTATCGCATCATCAAGGTCATGCTCGTTTTTCTCGATGGCCGGTACGCCGAGGCATTGGAGGCGGCCGGCCGGGCGGAGGCGGTCCTCAGTTCCGTCATGGCATTGGCGATCGAGCCGACCTATCACTTCTTCCATGCGCTCATCCTGACGGCGCTTTTTCCGCAGGCATCCCCGGAGCAGCAGCAAGTCTATAAGCATATTCTTGCAGCAAAGCTGAGGAAGCTCGAAAGATGGGCTGAGCACTGCCCGGAGAACTATCAGAACCGCTACGCGCTCATTTGCGCGGAGCTCGCGCGCGTGGAGGGCCGCGATCTCGAAGCCATGCGCCTTTATGAAGAGGCTGTCCACTCCGCTCACGAGAATGGATTTCCACACCACGAAGGCATCGCCAACGAACTCGCCGGTCGCTTTTATCTAGGCAGCGGTCTCAGGACGAATGCCGATGCGTATTTGCGCAACGCGCGTCATTGCTTTGCCTTTTGGGGCGCGGAGGGCAAAGTCGCGCAACTCGACGCGGAGTTTCCCCGCCTTGCCAATCAGGACGGGAGCACGGCGACGTCGACGCTCAGCTTCGATTGGCGGCAGTTCGACGCCGCGACGCTGCTCAAGGCGTCGCAAGCCCTTTCCAGCGAGATCGAACTGGATGGCCTGATCGAGCGCCTGATGACGATAGCGCTGCAGACCTCGGGCGCCGACCGGGGCCTGCTGGTCGTGCCGCAGCAGCCGGACGGCTACCGGATCGAGGCTGAGGCGCGCATCGATGGGCATGGGATCGCGTTGAACCGGCCGCCGCTTGCTCATTGCTCTGTTCCCGCCGCCGTTCTGCGTTACGTGATGCACACGCAAAAGAGCGTCATCATCGACGATGCCTTGACACCCAATATGTTCTCGCAGGACAGCTACCTGGCAAGTGGCGCGACGCGCTCCCTGTTTTGCCTGCCGCTGGTCAGGCAGGGCACACTCAGCGGCCTGCTGTATCTGGAGAACACGGCCACGTCACACGTTTTTACGGCACGCCGCTCCTCGCTGCTCGATTTGCTGGCGTCACAGGCGGCCATTTCGCTCGAGAACACGCGTCTTTATGCCGATCTTCAGGAGCGCGAGGCAAAGGTTCGGCGGCTGGTGGATTCCAACATCATCGGGATCCACATTTGGGATTTCGAAGGCAATGTTGTCGAAGCCAACGACGCTTTTCTGCGCATCGTGGATTACAGCCGGGACGATCTTGTCTCAGCGCGTATCCGCTGGCCCGATCTGACTCCGCCCGAGTGGCGTGATCTCGACGAACGGGTGAGGGCGGAATTGACGACCACGGGAAGCGCCAAACCGTTCGAGAAAGAATACATCCGCAAGGATGGCAGCCGCGTGCCCGTGCTGGTCGGCGCTGCAGCGTTCGGCGACCGCGAGGGGCAGGGCGTCGCTTTCATACTCGACCTGACTGACCAGAAGCGGGCGCAACAGGACGTGCGCGACAGCGAACGACGATATGTCGGACTCCAGATGGAGCTGGCGCATTCCAATCGCGTGGCGACGATGGGCCAATTATCGGCGTCGATTGCCCACGAGGTGAAGCAACCCGTTACCGCAACCATCGCCTACGCCAGTGCGGCCTTGCGCTGGCTGGCGGCGCGTCCGCCGAATCTGGACGAAGTGCGTGAGGCGCTCAAGCGGATCGTCGCGGATGGTGGCCGCGCCAATAACATCGTCGACCGCACGCGCGCTTTCTTTAAAAAGGAGCCGCAGCGAAAAGACGGCCTCGACATCAACGAAACCATTCTCGAGTTGATCGCCTTCATGCGCAGCGAAGCTCGCAAGCATGGTGTCGAGCTGACCGTGCAACTGGCCGATGGGTTGCCGCAGATTCAGGGCGACCGGGTGCAGTTGCAGCAAGTCATGCTGAATCTGATGATCAACGCCCTTGAAGCGATGAGCGCCACGGATATCCGCGAGCGAGTGCTTCTGATCCGATCCGGCAGGTCCGGCGTCGACGAACTCTGCATCAGCGTGGAGGATTCCGGGCCGGGTCTCGACGCAGAGCATCTGGAAGGCGTTTTCGAAGCGTTCTTTACGACCAAACCCAACGGGCTGGGGATGGGACTGCCGATCTGCCGCTCGATCGTGGAAAGTCACGGTGGACGGCTATGGGTAACATCGAACGCAGCGGGAGGCGCCACGTTCCAGTTCACGTTGCCCGCGCAAGGCAACGTAGCGCATCCAGGCAATGCCTAGCGCGCGACGCGCACGCTGAAGAACCGACTGATTTTCAGCCGACTCACTTCTGCAGTATCTCGCCGATCAGCGCGAGTAGCCGCGCATCATCCACTGGCTTCGAGAAGAAGCCGGAGGCTCCGCTAGCTTCAGCCCGTTCGAGAAGCGCTTGCGTTGCGTAGGCGGTAATGAAAATAACAGGAACAGGCCGCTTCCATAGCTTGATCGATTCAAGCAGCGCAAAACCGTCCATGCCGGGCATGTGAATATCCGCGACAACAAGTTTCAGTGCCGAGCGGCGCGTATCACCTAGAAGATGGCTGGCGGACTCGTAAACAATCACTTTCCAGTTTGCCGAACGAAGCAGACTGGATGTCGCCATCCGGACGAATTCGTCGTCGTCCACTACCCCAATAACTGCAGGAGAGCGCTTTGTTCTCATCTCGAGTCCGCAGGGCATCGAAAGGATTCAGAAAGGCTGAATCCTCTAGGCAAATTACAGGCCTACGGAACCGGCGACAATAAGACCTTAGAATGGTTTTAGTGACAGTTCGTATTAGACGCGGCTCGACCTGGCGCGGAAAGCGCGCGGTGAATCCGCATGTTGCCGACGCCTCAGTGCAACGGCAGAACCTGTTGCAACTTCCTGACGACATCAGGCACTGAGCGCGCCTGCAGCTTATGCATCGCTTGCGCGCGATGGATCTTGACCGTCACTTCGCTCAGGCACAGGAGGTCGGCAATCTGCTTGTTCAACAGTCCGTCGGCGACCAACCTGATGACTTCCCGCTCGCGCGCTGTCAGCGAGTCATAGGTTTGACGGATGCCCGCCACGATCCTCTCCTGGCGTTTCAATTCGCCATCCCTTTTGAGCGCTGCGGCAATCGTGTCGATCAGATCCTGATCCCTGAATGGCTTGGTCATGAAATCGAAAGCGCCTGCTTTCATTGCCTTGACGGACATCTCGATGTCGCCATGCCCGGTCAGAAATATGACCGGAAATCGAATACTTTCCTTGAAGGGATCCTGCTGCAACGTCAGGCCGCTCGTGCCGCGCAGACGTACATCGAGAATGAGACAACTCGGCACGTCCGGCATGTCCGCGGCGAGAAAATCGTCGGCCGATTCGAATGCTCTCACGTGAATGCCAACCGACATGAGCAGGGAAGTTAGGGCGCCGCGAATGGACTCGTCGTCGTCGACCACATAAACAAGCGAGTCCGGCAATGATTCTCTTCCCGCCCCAACATTGTCATGTTTCATCGCTCGATCTTCGAAAAGTTCGTCACGCTAAGCTGACGCCGATACTTTTCGTATAGTAAGCAATGCTCGCGCTTATCGCTACCTGTTGCGCATGGTCTTCGCTGGTTTCATTCCGTCGCTGTTATTTCGTTGCCGGGAAGCCTGGGCGGTCATCCGCAACGATGCTGTTTCTTCTGATGAATCGAGTGATGCTCGTGAAAGAAACACCCCGGATTGGCGGATTGAATCACTGCAGGCAGACGCGGCTCAGATCCACTGTGCGCCGGTACACGTTCTTGTTGAGCCATGGCACGAAGGTGTACTCGTCGTAGGCGTTGCTGCCGACATAAATCCAGTTGTGCAATACGCGAGACATATTCACCTCCTCAATCAAGTGCGTCGACGCGCAACCGCATTCCTGTCGAGGACGCTATCGCTCGCGTGAAAGTTTGTCTCGCGACGATGCGACGGCGAATGCCAACACGCACGCGGCCTTGCTGAAGCATTCGATCGAAGAAAAGATTGCTATCGCGAAGGCATGGTTGAATTCCATCGGTAGTGCGGGTGCGATGGCCAACACGCTCGCACCGCAGAGAAACGCAAACGTTCCGCGAGCGAAGCGTGCTTTGGCAACGGCAGCGAGACCGGTGCCGACCACGAGGAGCTTCGACAGGAGCAGGGCAAGCAGCCCGGCGTGAGCGTCGGCACCGTTTAGCTCCAGCGGCGCTTCAATGAGGGACCATCCACAGACGACAAGCACGAGTATTTTGAATACCCGCTCGGAGAGCGCATTCACTGTGGCGCTGTCGCTATGTATTTGGAGCGCTGTCGACTGGAGTGCATCGCCGTGCAAGCCGATTCCTGAATCTGCTGTTTCTCTTGCATTCACGACTCGCCCTCCAGGTGACAGCGCGCGAGACAGCCGTGCTTGCCATGAAATTAAGGTACACGGCCTTGCAGGTGAAAACCATTGTGCGAAAGGGTGGAGTTGCCTCTGAAAAAGCGTGGTGAACTCATACGGCCGTATATCCGATGGGAGCGAAATCTGGTCTCGCGGATATCGACACGAGCAGACCGCGCGCCATCCCTGCGCAACAACGAAAGCTGGGAAAGAATCGGGCCAATGCCGGAAACATTGCCGAGGAAAAAGAAAAAAGCCCTTTTCCTGAACGCGCGTTCTGTCCAGGCTTCAATGGCCGTATCATGGCTTCAGAGCAAACACGCAGACGCATGGATTGAAAGATGGAAAAGCGGTAACCGTCCTTGGGCGTTTGAGTCACTGACCGTCTGTTCGGGTGCTTAGCGTGTTGTTGCCGGCGGTGGCGTCCCATTCAACGAAAGTGAAACATTACGTTTCGATTCATAAGGAGCGCGGCCATGCTGGTTAGTCGAATCGACCCGTGGAGTCAAACGATACGACTATTGTCGTCCGGATTTCGACGCGCCAATGTGGACGCTGATACGCAGTGCGTGCCGGAAGGCGGGACATCCCATGGTTTCGAGACGACGCCAGGTACGAGTCACTTACCTCATCTGAAGGTGAGTCTGATCGAGCGGACCACCTCGCTCACCGTGACTATTGCGTGGCGCGATTCCACGAGTTGCTTTTACGGCGCACAAGTCTGGCGGGTCGCGAACGCCAAGGTGTCAGGGACATGCGTGTTGAGCGGGCAACGGATCAGGCGCGGGGACCGCATATTCCATCCGCAGCGCTCGAAACCCTCGCCGGTCAATGCCCGCGCGATGATCCTCGAATCGGCCCTCAATGCGCTAGAGCCGTTGCAGATAAGCCCGATCTAGATTCTTTCATTGCTAGTCGATTCGCTCCTGTATTTTCGCCCTCCCGAAGCACCACGACATCTCGCCACCACATGAAGCGTTGCGATCGCCGCGTCCTGAGACCGCGCAACAGTTACCGGACGAGCATTCAGGCCGGATAGGTGCGCGCATCCGAACGTATTAGGCGGGCACGCGAGTGCACGATGCGTTACACCATATCGAACGATGGTGCCCCGCAGCGTTCGCGCTTACGCTTCATTCGTTCTCCGGTTGTTTGAATTGTCTCCCCGGTGACGATTCGCGGCATCTGGATTCTCTGCTCTACATCTCTACATTGACTAGTGAGGTGCGAGATGGACCAGCTTTACATGTTGCGTGCATTCGTTGCGGCCGCGCGGTATCAAAGCTTCAGCAAGGCTGCGGAGTCGCTGAACGTGACCACGGGGTCGGTCTCGAAAGCGATCGCCAAGCTCGAAGGGTGCATTCAGACGAGGGTCTTGCTCAGGACGACAAGGTCCGTTTCCTTGACTGAAGCGGCGCAACCCTACTATCAGAGTTGCTGCCGCTTGCTCGAAGAACTCGACGAAGCGAATCGTCGCATTACACGCTCGCGTGAAGTCGACAGCGGAAAGCTGCGACTGATCGTGCATCCGATGCTGATGAGCGAAACGTTTTCGCGCCTGGTGCGCGGCTATCACGCCATTGCCCCCAATGTGAATCTGATCGTCTCCGTTCAGGAGGGGGCCGCCAACCTGTACGACGGCCGGTTCGATATGGCGATTCTTCCGCCGCATCTTGTCGAGCAGTCTGCCGTGATTCGCCGTACGTTGTCGAAGTCGCTGCGCATCTTCGTCGCAGCGCCTGCCTATCTGGAGCAGTATGGAACTCCCAAAGTTGCCGCCGAGTTGAGCCGCCACTTTCTGCTGCTGGACATGGATTCACGGAAGAAGGGCGTGGACGTCGTGGAACTGCTCGAGAACGACACACGGGTGAGCGTGTCTCCCATGTCGTCGATGGACGGGAACGAAATCTTGCTCAGGGCGGCGGCCCTCATGGGGACAGGCATTGCCGCATTGCCTGAAACGATGGTGCGAGAGGATATCGAAGCCGAGCGGCTTACGCATATCTTGCCGCTGTGCACGACATTCGACAGCAAGGTTGAAATCTGTCTGTTCTACTCGCACAGGGAACTGCTTCCGGCGCGGCTCAGGACATTCGTCGATTATTGCACGCAGTTTTTCAGGTCATCGGCTAGATACGACGTCAAGGATGCAGCGACTGTTTTGCCGTTGAATGACTACCGGGAAGATTACAGCCGGCGGCCGGCTGAGGCTCGGCATGCGCGGCCATCACCGTTCGAATCGGTAGGCCGGTGACCCAGGCAGCGTCGGAATGAAGGTTCTTCTGCGCTGACCGGATCGACGTAAGCACGCAGCCGCCGAAATAGAACCAGGCGGCTGATGGCACCACCAGCTACGAGGCGCGTGGAATTATCTGTCCGGTTGATTGACCTGGCCGGTGTACCGGCCGAGATGAATCTCCACGTCAGGGTTCTTCTGCAGTCCGAGTTCCATTAGCTTGGTGATATCCCGCTGTGCAGCAGGACGTTGTACGGAGGTAATGAACGCTTCCCACTGTGGCCCAACCTCGCTATCGGGAGGGAGAGTGGCAACGTTCACGAAGTGCTTGATCTCCCCGATGGTTTGCTTGTCGAAGGATGCGATGCGGCGAGCCAGCGCATCGACGAACTCATCCAGTTCGGCATCTGGAAAGGAGCGGTTGACATAGCCGTAGCGTTCGGCAAGTTCGCCGTTGATGTCGTTACCGCTCAGCAGAATTTCGAGTGCGCGGCCTCGCCCCATCAGACGGGGAAGGCGGGACATCGGTCCGCCGCCGGGAACGAATCCGGCGCCCACTTCGAATTGCGAGAGCACGGCTTTCTCACGGCTGGCGAAGCGCATGTCGGACGCAAGGGACAACTCACTGCCAACGCCCGTAGCCCTGCCCCGGATAGACACGATCGACACCACGGATGAGCGGCTCAGACGCGTGAGCATATCGGGTAGCGGGGGCATGCCTGTGGGACCGGGCGGCATGCGCGTCGTGACTTCGAGAGGCGGTACGAAGTCGTAGTGAGTCAGGAAGAAGCCGGGTACTGCGCTATCGAACACCACGACCTTCAGTTCGGGATCGTTCTCTATCTGCGTGATCACGCTATTCAGCTGCGGTATGGATTCCGGACCAAAGATATTGAAAGGAGGGTGGTCGATGGTGACGCGCCAGTATGCCGGCGTCACGCGCTTGATTGTGAACTCCGGCTCCGTGCCGGCTTCCGGTTGCGCATGTCGATTCGCAGCGGCGCTTGCCTGGTCGCTCTGCGCTATTGTCGATTGGGTCTGTTTCATGTTGCTTCCTTTTAAGGCTGAGGAAAGTCGCGGAAGAGAGAATGCACGGGGCATCCGGTCCACACGAATTAGTGTAGGCAAGCGTTCGGCAGATACCAATGAGCATGACCGCACTGTCAATCAAGAATCAGGGCGAGATATTGAGCGATGCGAAGGAATGCTGGATTTGTTCGCGGCCGACACAACTGTTGTTCTAACCTGACCGTTTACCCGGCGGCCGGGCTTCCACACAATCGGAACAACTACCGCGAACTACGGTTTGCGGTCGGTCGAAGCGATAACGATGCGAGGCCTGCCAACCGGCTGCCTCTACAGGCGGCTCAATTGGACAATCGTGAAGGTGCTTGCCCAAAATATTGCGTTGGTGCCGTACTCATCGCTTCGCCTCATTGGACTCTTTGCCAACAGGAGCTTGTATGGCAGACAATATTCTTCCCCAGACCCCGTCGCGCCGGCGGTTTATCGGCGTGGCCGCGGCGGCCGCTGTTGCGGGCTCGTTGAGTCGACTCGCGTTCGCGCAGACGAGTCAACCAATCACGGAAGTCACGAAGTCGAGTGGGGGTGACAAGGCCGCCATTCGTCCACTTCGTGTGCACGCGCCGGAATCGCAACTCATCGAATTGAAGCGGCGCATCAAGGCAACCAGGTGGCCCGACCGCGAGACGGTAACTGATGCGTCACAAGGCGTGCAGCTTGCAACAATGCAGAAGCTCGCGCGGTATTGGGCGACCGACTATGACTGGCGCAAAGTCGAAGCGAGGCTGAACGCGCTGCCGCAGTTCGTCACCGAGATCGATGGGGTCGACATTCATTTCATCCACGTTCGTTCGAAGGATGCCAATGCGTTGCCGATTATCGTCACGCACGGGTGGCCCGGTTCGATCATCGAGCAGTTGAAGATCATCGGTCCGCTGACCAATCCGGCCGCCCATGGCGGAGCGGCGTCGGACGCATTCGATGTGGTGATTCCGTCGCTCCCCGGTTACGGGTTCTCGGGCAAACCGACGGCGACCGGCTGGGATCCCGTTCGGATTGCACGCGCCTGGGTCGTACTGATGAAACGGCTCGGCTACACGCGATATGTGGCGCAAGGCGGCGATTGGGGCAATGCTGTCACGGAGCAGATGGCTCTGCTGGCACCGCCGGAACTGCTCGGCATTCACACCAATATGCCGGCAACTGTGCCGGACAACGTCGCACAGGCACTCAAGCTCGGAGAGCCGGCGCCAGCAGGTCTCTCGCCCGATGAAAAGCACGCGTTCGATCAGCTCGACTATTTCTACAAACACGGCTTGGGGTACGCATTGGAGATGGCGAACCGCCCGCAGACGCTGTACGGCATCGAGGATTCGCCGGTCGGTCTCGCCGCGTGGATGCTCGACCACGACTCGGCCAGCCAGGCGCTGATCGCGCGCGTGTTCGACGGCCAGCCCGAAGGGCTCACGCGAGACGACGTGCTCGACAACGTGACGCTCTATTGGCTCACGAACACGGCAATCTCGTCAGGCCGGTTGTATTGGGAAAACAAGCTCAACTTCTTCGCTCCCAAACACGTTGCCATCCCGGTTGCCGTCAGCGTCTTTCCGGATGAAATCTACGCTGCGCCGCAGAGCTGGGCAGCGAACGCGTATCCGAAGCTGATTCACTATAATCGCCTTCCCAAAGGCGGACATTTTGCGGCTTGGGAGCAGCCGCAAGTTTTCTCGGAAGAGGTTCGCGTGAGTTTCCGGTCGCTGCGCTGAAAACAGGAATATAGGTGATGCTGCAACGGTTGGCGGGGTCGTAAAGATACATGTTCGTCGGCCTCCTGTTGGCGGGAGGCCGGCGACGGGAGCATAGTCTTCATAGACACATCTTGTTGTACGCGGCAGGGCACGGTTTCAATGACGACTATCCTGCCCGGCATACGTCGATTCCCATCCGCCACCCAGCACCTTGCACAGCGTGATGAGGTTCGCGTCGGCTTCAGCCCTGCTTTGCTCCAGATTGCTCTGCGCTTCAAGCAGCTGTCTCTGCACATTCAGCACGTCGAGGAAATCGACCGCACCCGCCTTGTACCGTTGCTGCGCAATCGACAGCGCACGCTGGTTCAGACCGACAACCGTTTTCAACCGGTCGCGCCGGCGCTGTTCGGCGTCATAGACGACCAGCGCGTCGTCCACCTCGCGCCATGCCTGAAGCACGGTATGCTGGTAGACGATCGCCGCCTCCTGCTGTTGTGCCTCGCGCAGATGAAGCGTGCCCTTGAGACGTCCGCCTTCGAAGATCGGCAGCGTGATCGACGGTCCCACGACAAACTGGCCGGACGCCCAGTCGGCCAGATTCGACAGTTGCAGACTCTGGAATCCGGCGCTGCCGTTCAGCGAGATGCGCGGATAGAAGTCGGCCTTCGCCATGCCGATCGTCGCGGTGGCCGCATGCAGCTGGGCCTCGGCTTTGCGGATGTCGGGCCGGCGCTGCACCAGTTCCGACGGCACGCCGATCGGCACCTGATCGGGCAATGCCGGCACATCGCGCGGCTCGGCGAGCACCGCTTGCAACGCGCCCGGTTCCTTCGCCAGCAGCACGCCTATCGCATTGATCGTGGTCGTGCTGCGTGATTCGAGTGTCGGGATCAGGCTTTCGATCGACTCCGCCTGGGCCATCGCGTTGGCCACGTCCAGGTCCGTCGTGACGCCTTCATGCACGCGGTTCTGCGTGAGCTTCGTGGCATCGTGGGCGATGTCGAGGTTCTGTTTCGCGATCTGCAGCAGCGCCTGTGTGTCGCGCAACTGGATGTAGTCGCGCGCGAGTTCGGCGCGGGCGGACAGCAGGATCGCGTTACGGTCCTCGTAAGAGGCATCGGAGAGCGCCGAGGCGGCCTCGACACCGCGTCGCACGCGGCCCCAGAAGTCAAGCTCCCATGACGCGTCGAAGCCGAACTGGTACAGATCGTAAGCGGGCGAGCCCTTGGCGCCCGGCAACGGCGCGACACCGAGCGGCGCGCTGCCCGAGGCCGACTGCGTCTGACTTCCCGTCGGCGTGACGCCAAGCAGCGACAGGATGCCGTTCGGACTGCCGCGCTCGCGGTTGTAGGAGGCGGCGCCGGTCAGCGTCGGATATTGGTCGGCACCGGCAATGCGCTGCTGCGCCCGGCTTTGCCGCAGACGCGCCGAGGCTGCCGCGACATCCAGGTTTGCATCGGTCAGCTGCTGTTCGAGCGAGTCCAGTACCGGATCGTTGAACAGCGTCCACCATTGCGGCGTGAATCCGGATTCGACGGCCCTGCTCGCGGCCTGCGCGCTCCGGGTGCGGCTGAACACATCGGGCGTGGCCGTCTGCGGAGCTTCGAAGTTCGGACCGACCAGGCAGCCCGTGAGCAGGGAGCACAGCAGCAACGCGAGCGCCGGCGTGCGCAGGGAGAAGTCGCTCGCGTTCATTTCGCGTCCGCTCCCGCGACCCGCGCGATCCGCGTATCGGCATGCTTGCCGACGGCGACCTCCGTTTCCACCGACAACCCGACGCTCAGTGCGGACGCGGCCTGCTGTCCGTGATCGATGGTGATCCTGACCGGCACGCGCTGCACGATCTTGGTGAAGTTGCCCGTTGCGTTGTCGGGTGCGATAGGCGCGAAGCTGACACCTGTAGCAGGCGCAAGACTATCGACGTGTCCGCGGATCGTCACATCAGGCATGCTGTCGACCTTGATGCGCACGCTGTCGCCGGGTCGCATCCGGGCGAGCTGGTTCTCCTGGTAGTTGGCGACGATATAGGCGTCCGACAGCGGGACGATCGCAAGCAGCGGCGCACCGGTCGTCACGAATGCGCCGACGCGTGCCGAACGCCGACCGACCTTGCCGTCGATGGGCGCATGAATCTCCGTGTACGACAGGTTGAGTTTCGCCTGTTCGAGCATGGCTTCGGCATGCGCCAACGCGCCCGCCGCCTTGTCGCGCTGTGTCTTCAGAACGTCGAGGTTCTGCCCGGTCGCCACGAGCGCGGCGCGGTTGCGCGCCTGCTGCGCGAGTTCCTCGGCCAGCGCGCTCGCGGCATGCTGCTGCTCCTGGGTCGTTCCCGCACCGGTCTCCGAGAGATTGCGGTAGCGCGCGGCATTCGCGCGCGCGAATTCGAGCGTCGCGTCATCCGCGCGCAGCGTGGCGCGAGCCTGATCGACGAGCGCGGGCTGCCGCGCGATTTCGGCTTCATAGTTCGCCACCGATGCTTTGGCGGCCACCACGTCCGCCTCGGCACTCATCAACGCGGCGCGAAAGTCGCGATCGTCGATGCGAACCAGCAATTGACTGGCCTTGACCTGCTGGTTATCTTCGACGAGCACCTCCGAAACCTGACCCGCGACACGCGGCGCGACCAGCGTGAAATCGGCCGTCACGTACGCATCGTTCGTGGTCTCGGTAGATGAACTGGAAAATAGCCCTATACAGGCCAGTACGGCAGCGCCGAGTATGACCGCGAACGCGGCAAGACGAATCGTTCCGGGAGAAAGTCGGGTAGCGGATGACATGGATAGCGTCGCTTAACGGGAGGAGGGCTGCGTCGTGCTCCAGGGCGGATAGACCCGCACGGGCAACACCGGGATAACGAAAAGAAAGGCGACGGCGATGCCCGCCATCACGCGATAGAGATCCGCCGACGTGAGCACGACGGCCTGCTCGTGGATCCGGTGTGCGAGTTCACCGAGACCGTGAGCGGCATCGAGGCTCTGGCTCGTGACCAGCGCGTTGTTGCCCAGGTGGTCGACCAGCATGCCCGAATGAAAATGCTCGCGCGCGGTGCCGAGACCTTCAATGAGACCGCTTGCCGCGGCGCCGGAAAATGTCTTGACTGTGTTGAACATGGCCGAGGCAAACGGTCCTTCCGTTGGCGGCAAACCGGTGGTGACGCCCATCAGGATTCCCATGATGATCATCGGTTGCGCGAGGATCTGTAACGACTGAAGCCAGTAGAAATTATTGCGAATCCAGTCGGAGGTGACGAAGCTTCCCAGAAAGCACGAGACGGCCATCAGGCAAAGTCCGGCGGCCATGACCCAGCGATGGTCGATCTGCTGGAGATTGAGCAGCGCGGCGGTCGCGGGCAGCGCAATCAGAAGGGGAATGGCCACCAGCAAAAACAGCGGCGTGGTTTGCAGCGGCCTGTAACCGTGAATCTGCGCGAGATACTGACTGGGTATGGCGGCCACGCCCACCAGCAGGATCACCGCACCCACCAGGGTCAGCAGCCCATGCGCGAAGTTCCTGCGCGCAAGCAGCTGAAGCCTGAAAAACGGCAGAGGATGAAACCACTCGTTGACGAGAAACGCCGCGAGCAACAGCGTCCCGCCGCAAAACATCGTGGAGATGAAGGTGGAGTGCAGCCAGTCGAGGCGATCACCCTGCAGCAGGCCGATCACGAGCATGGCGATGGCGGGATACCCGAGCAGGAAGCCGGTCCAGTTGAATGAGCGCAGCCGTTCGAGTCTGGCGGGATCCGCCGGCAGTCCCTGATAGATTGCCACGCAGCTGACGAGTCCAAGCGGCACGATCTGCCAGAAGGCCATTTGCCAGCCGACATATTCCGTCCACAACGCGGCGAGCGGCGTGCCGAGCGCCGGTCCGAAGGTCGCGGTCAGCGCATAGCCCGCGAGCCCGTATAACTTGACCTTCGGTGGCAGATAACGCAGCGCGACGATGATCAGCATCGGCGGCAGACATCCGCCGGCGACGCCCTGCAGCGCGCGCAATACATAGAGCGTCAGCAGGTTCGGTGCAAACGGGCAGAGCAATCCAAGGACCATCACGGCGAGCACGGCGCCGATCGTGAAGCGCTTGAGCGTGAACGTCACGCCGAACCATGGCGCGAATACCATGGTGGCGACGTTGGTTGCTTCGAACAGGGTGGTCAGCCAGGTCCCGTCGTCCCGTCCGATCGAGAACGCGCCGCGAATATCCGTGAGCGCGACAGCGGTGACCTGTTCGTTCAATATCGCCAGCAGAGAGGCCAGCAACATGCCGAGCAGGCCGATCGCGAGGCGTAGGGGCAATGTCGCATGGGTCGGCGCTTGCTGTACTGAAGTCCCCGAGGCCGGCGTCGTCGATGGCGCGAGCTTCGTTTCTCCTGTTCCAGTTATCGGTGGGTTGGCGATGTTCATAAGGGTCCGGCTACCAGTGTTCATTGCGGCATGTCGTTGGGAAATCTCCGTGTTGCGCCCGGCGCTCGCAAAGCATTGCTGCCGCGCATTGGGTTTATGAATTCTAGGAGGAGGCCCGGCTTTCTAACAGCCGATACAGGTCGCGTATCAGGCCATTTGATGCGCAAATCTGGCCAATGTCAGCGTCGCTGAAAAGACCAGGACAACACACTCACCCGAGTTGATGAATCTGCTCTTTAGACAGAACAGATTTCATCAACCTGGGGCAGCGCGAGCAGTTGCCTCGTGACGAGATGCCGGTATTGGCCTACGTCCGGCTCATGCCTTGGGCTGCACCTCTGCGAAGTATTGAGGCGCCTCGCGGCGATCGAACATTCCGTACTCCCGGACAACGCGAATGTGCCGCAAGCGTACGGACTTCGGCAGCGTCGTATTGCGCTCGAAGGCTTCAGCGGCCGCGAGGTCGTCCCACGTCGCTACCGCGATGACGTCGCCCGGCGTTATCAGCGCGTCGAAAGCGTCCCAGGCGACGAGGCCGGGCGCCTTCGTATCGAGTCCGAGCGCCTGAGCAACCGCCTCCGCGCCCGCCTGCTTGACCCAGTCCGACGCGTGTTGCGCATCGAGTAGCGTAACCGCCTTGCCAAGTCCCGTTTCGGTTGCATCGAGGCGTTGCTCGACCAACGTCTGCCCGGCCGGCACGCACGTATCCGCGACGGTCTGGCCAATGCGCAGCCGATAGTCGGCAAACACGCGGTCGCGCGCCGCCTGCTGCACCTTGTGATGGTTCGTCGTCACTCGCCAGCGAACCAGCGACTTCTCATCGCGCCAGCTCGATAGCGAGAGCAGCCATCCCTGGCGTGTCAGGCTCGCGTAGCGGGTGTTGTCGACGAAACCCTCGATCGCATCGAGTTCCGGGCGCAGCATCCTGGCCATGCCGAGATAGGCGTCGAATTGTTCGGATAACGGATTGACTTCGAGCATTGCAGAAAACATGGATTCCTTGGTCTGGTTGAGGACGCCTGGCCGTGTGGCAGGACATGGAGTCGCAGCGATGCAGTCGATTCATCACCATGTGACTGTCGCGCGATGGGTGAGCTGATTGTCGGAGAAGCAGAGGGTTTCTTGAAGCGCCAGCAGGCCGCGTATTGGGCCATTCCATGCGCGAATTCTGCCAGGCTGTCGTGGATAACCAGGCGCCGAGCCGGTCGGGAAACAGTCACTTTCCGTTTGCTCAACAAAGCCAATGCCAGCGGGAAGGAATATCGCAAAGGCCGTTTTCGTTTGCTGGTTTAAAGAGTTCGAAATTGGGCCATTTGTGGTCTTCTTCGTGCCAACCACGCAAAGAGCGCGTCTCCATGCAAGGCATGGCGCTTAATATCGCGGCATCTCCCTGGCGTCCGATGACGCGACGTCCCTATAACGAGGGCGCAGGTCTAGCGGCAAGCTGCAAACACATTGAAGTTGGAATCAGGATGGACAGATTACGTGAGATGGAGGTGTTCGTAGCCATCGTCGACGGAGGCAGTTTTACCAGCGCGGCGGACAAACTTGGCATGTCCGCCCCCCGCGGTGTCGCGGGCGCTCACGTCGCTCGAAGCCCGTTTGGGTGCGCAACTGCTTGCGCGAACAACCCGTTCAGTCAGGCCGACCGAGGCGGGTATGTCGTACCTCGATGCCTGCCGTAAAGTGTTGGATGCCGTCACGGACGCGGAAGCGGATGTCGCGGCCTGTCAGGACAACCCGGTGGGCACACTGACTATTTCCGCGCCGGTGCTGTTCGGCCAGCGCTTTATCGCTCCGTTAATCGATGCGTACGCCCAGCGTTATCCGGACGTCAGCATCAACGCGGTGTACGTCGATCGCACCACGCGACTTCTCGAGGAGGGCGTGGATGTCGCCATCCGCATCGGCCACCTGGGCGATTCGTCGATCTATGCCATTCCGCTGGGTTTTGTACGACGTCGAACCTACGCGGCTCCGGCTTATCTCGCAGCGCATGGCGAACCGGTTCATCCCAGGGAGCTTGCGGATCACCACTGCGTGTCCCTCACGGGCGTGACGAATCCGCTGGAATGGACGTTTTACGAGAATGGCTCGCGGCTATCGGTGCGGGTTCAGCCGCGAATGACCGTCAATCTGGCGCCCGCGGCCGTGATGGCCGCCGTCGATCGGGTGGGAATAACGCAACTGTTTTCCTACCAGGCGGCGCCCGAGGTACTCAACGGAAGATTGCTGCCGGTCTTGACGGCATTCGAACCCGAGTCGACACCTGTCAACTTGCTGCATGTGGAGCGGCGCGGCGCGAGCGGTAAGATTCGGGCCTTCGTGGAGTTCGTGACCGAGACCCTGCGCAGAAACGTGCATCTTCAACAACACATGGAGACCGCGACGGCTCTGAATGAAACTTCTGGAATTTTGCGTTCGGTGTAATAGGGTGTGCCGGGGGCACGAATATTTTTTGTGCGGGCTCGTCGATACTGCGAGTCGTTCAAGCCGACCTGACCGACCCTGCCGGCGCGACGGCAAGACGAAGCTCGCGGTAGGCAGTCACCAGCGCATCGAGGCTGAATGTCCGGTTCAGGCCGCTGGGATTGGGCAGCACCCACGCGCGGGCGCCGCCGAATGCAGTGGGCTGCTGCCCCCACTCGATGTCGCGGCTGCCCGACATTGCGCTGAGCGCCATCTTGCCGAGGAAGGCCACGCATTGCGGCGCATAGCCTTCAATCTTCCGCTCGAACTCCGTCGCGGCCGCCTTGAATTCCCATGAGGTCAATTGGTCCGCTCGCGCGGTCGGACGCGAGACCACCGTGGTGAGACCACAACCGTGCTGGAGAAGCGTGTAGTCGTCGTCGGGCCCGATCTGTTCGGGAGTGAAACCCGCCAGATGAAGGGTCCGCCAGAACCGATTGCCTCGGCCCGCAAAATGACGGCCGGTCGACGCCGCTTGCATGCCGGGATTGATACCGCAAAACACAATGGATAAACCCGGCTCAAGGAGATCAGGAAGAGATTGATGCAGATCGGCGCGAGTCACGGAGGGTGTAAGTCTGTTCATTACATGAAGTAAATTCGAGGCACCGGGCGGCCACAAACCTGCGTGGATCCGCGATCTAGTCGACCGTTTCCAGTTCCGCTGTTTCGATCTGCTCTTTCGCGTCGCTCGCTACCCGCTGCTGCCTGGCCACCGTACCACGGAATCGTTGGCGATACTGTCTGGGCGTGACGTTGAGGCGTCGGAAGAAAGTGGCTCGCATATGCGTGGCGCTGTGAAAACCACAATTGAACGCCACGGTCTTCAGAGGGGCATCGGTCTCTTCGAGCAGTTTCCTCGCGGTGTCGACGCGAACCTGTTCGACAAACGCCGACGGCGTCACCTTCGCATACTTCGCGAACAGGCGCGAGAAGGTACGGCGGCTGACGGACACAGCGCTGGCAAGCTGTTCAATCGACAGCGCATCGGTTATGTGCTCGGTCACGTAGCGCAGCACCTTGCCGACTATCGGATCCTGGTCCTTGCGCACTCCCACGTAAGGACTGTACTGAGACTGTCCGCCTTCCCGCTGGATGTAGACCACCAGACGTTTCGCAACCCGCACCGCCAGTTCGTGCCCCCAGTCTTCGGCCACGAGCGAAAGACACAGGTCGATGCCCGCCGTCACGCCGGCCGAGGTGAACAGGCGTCCATCGCGGATGAAGATCCGGTCGGGCTGCACGGAGGCCTGCGGAAACTCGTCGGCGAGCCGGCTTGCATCGGCCCAGTGCGTGGTCACTTCCTTGCCGTCGAGCAGCCCGGCGCGCGCGAGCACGAATGCTCCGTTGCAAACGGAACCGAACCGGCTTGCGCCGCCTGCCTGGTCTTGCAGCCACTTCAGAAATTCGGGCCGTGGCTCGACATCCGGCAAGCGTGGTCCGCCTGCCACCAGCAGCAAATCGAATGGCGTGTCGAAGTCCGCATAGGCGTGGGGAACCGTGAGTCGCATCCCGTTCGAGCAGGCCACGGTGCCGGCCTCGTTTGCTACGAGAACGACCTCGTATTTCTGGTGCTCGGGCAAAAATGTGTTTGCTTCCGCGAATACGTCCAGCGGGCCAGCGACATCCAGCGCCTGCACATCATCGAATATAACAATGGCGACTTTCATGACGTGACCCTCGTTCCTCGTTGCCGGCGTTCATGCGCGCGTCCGGTGAGCGGTTTACCCGCCGGTTCGCGACACAGGTGTCTCTTCGCTGCACCTACTATAAGAGCGAAGCGCCACGGGATAAATGCGCTGGCCCGAAATTCACTTGTTACACCACGTGAGGGTATGTAGCCCACGGAATACTGCCAGGCAGCGCGCAGACACGTTCGTTGGCCGTCGCGCATGGCGCCACCGGCTACGTGGCCCAAACCTCGCCTCTATTGGCCAGCGACTGCGCTAACCATGCACTCAGTCGCTGCGCCGACTACCTATGCTTGTTCTCATCAATGCGGCTGGGAACGTGAAGCCCGGGCGCGCCAGAGAATCTGTCGCCGGCGAAATGCACGTCCGTCCCTAGCCCCTGGTTGCGCGCCGGGCTGGCCACGATGGGGCAACAGCCGCCTCACACATGTCACGGTCGAAGTTGGGACCTGACGCGAACGGAGGACAGATTGATCATGCTGACGGAAAAAATTCAAAGCTCTTTTCTGTTCGGGGGCAATGCGCCCTACGTCGAGGAGCAATATGAACTCTACCTGGCCGACCCGGCATCGGTCGCGCACGAGTGGCGCGCGTATTTCGATGCGTTGCGCGAAACACCCGCCATCGACGGCAGCGACCGCGACGACGAGCCGCACGCGCCCGTGGTTTCCACCTTCGTCGATCTGGGCAAGCGCTCGCGCGCCACCGAGATCAGGCTCGACGACGGCCTGGCGATCGCCAGAAAACAGGTGGCCGTGCAGTCGCTGATTGCCGCGTTCCGCTTGGTCGGCACCCGCAAGGCGAAACTGGACCCGCTGCTGTGGACGCCGCCACGGGCTTCGGTCGAACTGACGCCGGCGTTCTACGGTTTGTCGGCAGCCGATATGTCCACGCGATTCAGCACCGCCGACACGTTTCTATTCGACGAAGACGCCACGTTGCAAGACATCGTCACGGCACTGGAACAGACCTATACGGGCACACTCGGCGCCGAGTTCATGCATTTGACGGATGCGGGCGAACGCCGTTGGTGGCAGATGCAACTCGAGTCGACCCGCGCAAAACCTTCGTTTTCGGTAGCGGAGAAAAACCGCTTTCTCGAACGTCTGACGGCTGCTGAAGGACTCGAGAAGTACTTGCACACGCGCTATGTCGGGCAAAAGCGCTTCTCGCTGGAAGGCGGTGAATCGTTGATCGTGTTGCTGGATGAACTCGTCCGCTATGGCGCATCGAAGAAGGTCAACACGGTGGTGATGGGCATGGCGCACCGCGGGCGTTTGAACGTGCTGGTGAACATTGTCGGCAAGCCTTTGCGCGCGCTCTTCGACGAGTTCGAGGGCAGGAGCGGCGACCCTTTGCCGGCCGGCGACGTCAAGTATCACAAAGGCTACAGCAGTGTCACGCAGACGGACGAAGGGCCGGTCGACGTCGTGCTTGCGTTCAATCCCTCGCACCTGGAAATCGTCAACCCGGTCGTGCAAGGCATGGCTCGCGCGAAGGCAGACGCCTCGGACGACGGCGACAGCAGCGGCGTGCTGCCCGTCGAAATTCACGGCGACGCGGCAATGTCCGGGCAGGGCGTCGTGATGGAGACGTTAAGCCTGACTTACACACGCGGACACGGCACGGGCGGAACCGTCCACGTGGTCGTCAACAACCAGATCGGCTTTACGACCTCGGATCCGCGCGATACGCGCTCGTCGTTCTACACCACCGACATCGCGAAGATGATCGAGGCGCCGGTTCTGCATGTCAACGCGGACGACCCGGAAGCGGTGGCCATGACGGTGCGCCTCGCGCTCGACTATCGCACGGCCTTCAGGCGCAGCGTGGTGATCGATCTCGTCTGCTTTCGCAAGTACGGACATCAGGAACAGGACACGCCCGCCATCACGCAGCCTCTCATGTACCGCGCAATTGCCAGCCATCCGGGTGTGAGGACCGTGTATGCCCAGCGGTTGATCAAGGAAGGCGTGGTGACGCCGGATCAGGTCAAGGACTACTTCGAAGCGCAGCGCGAAAGTCTCGAACACGCGAGAGAGAGCAACGCGGTCGAGGTGGCCGTTCAGCCGGACGACATACCCGCATGGCCGACGTTTCTCGAAGACTATGCCGGCCCGGTGCAGTATGGCCCGCCGTTGCCTGAGCAGGTGCGTGCGCTGGCGCAGCAGGTCTCGACCGTTCCGCACGGCTATGAGTTGCATCCGCTGGTCAGCAAGATGATTGCCGCACGCCGCGAGATGGCGGCGGGAAACAAGCCGCTCGATTGGGGCATGGGCGAGCATATGGCATTCGCCTCGTTGCTGGACGCCGGAATCGATGTCCGCCTGAGCGGGCAGGATAGCGCGCGAGGCACGTTCAATCATCGACATGCGGTTCTGCACAATCAGACGCGCACGAGCCGCTCGGAGGGCGTCTACATTCCGCTGGAGCATATCGGCGAGGGGCAAGGCCGGTTCACCGTGACGAACTCCATTCTGTCGGAGGCGGCCGTGCTGGCTTTCGAGTATGGCTACTCGACCGTGAACCGCAATGCGCTCGTCGTGTGGGAAGCGCAGTTCGGGGACTTCGCGAATGGTGCGCAGGTCGTGATCGATCAGTTCATCGCGGCGGGCGCCGCAAAGTGGGGGCAACTCAGCGGGTTGACGCTGTTCCTGCCACACGGACAGGACGGGCAGGGACCGGAACACGCGTCGGCGAGGCTCGAGCGATATCTGCAACTTTGCGCGCAGGACAACATGCGGGTCGTCCAGCCAACCACGCCTGCCCAGCTGTTCCACTTGCTGAGAATGCAAGCGGCTGTCTTCGATCGCCCGCCGCTCGTCGTGATGACGCCCAAGTCGCTGTTGCGTCATCCGGAAGCCGTCAGCACGCTCGACGATCTCGCCAGGGGTGGGTTCCGCGAGATCCTGGCGGATACGCAGGCTGAGGCGTCGCGGGCGTCGAGTGTGGAGCGCGTGATCGTGTCTTCAGGCAAGGTCTATTTCGATCTGCTGGAACATCGCCGCACGTCGGGTGTTGCCGATACGCCGCTCATTCGCGTCGAACAACTCTATCCGTTTCCGTCCCGGCAACTCGCCGCGGAACTCGCGCGTTATCCGAATCCGAAGACGGTGGTCTGGTGTCAGGAGGAGTCGCGCAACCAGGGCGCGTGGAGCTTCGTCGAACCGCAGTTGCGTGAGATCCTGCCTTCGGCCGCGCAACTGCGGTATGCAGGGCCGGCGGCTTCCGCATCGACCGCGCCCGGTTATCACGCGGTCCACGCGGCGCGGCAGGCAGCGCTGGTTTCGAGTGCGTTCGCGGGCTGACGGGCATGCGTATTGCGGTGATGCCGGTGCATCGCCGCAATGGCTCAAATCCGGCCTATCCTGACCCGGATACAAGCTCTTTTATGCGTGTGGGCAGCCTCGATCGTTGTCAGAATGAATAAAGCCGTTTCTCACGATACTTCCAGACGCACATCATAAAAGTGCTAGATGGGTTGCGCTTTGTACGGAGAACCCGTCGAAGCAATCGCCCATAAGCTGGTAAGGAACATACGCTGTTCTCGAGTTGGAAGGGAAATCGTCTTTAATTTGGCCGCTGATATTTTCAGCGCCCGTTTCCATGCGAGTCAGCCATGACCCAAAACCCAAACGTTGCTTTAGACGCTCTTCTGAAACCGCCAACTGCCGGCGACTCGATGTCGGGTGCCGACATCATCCTGCGCGTACTTAGCGAACAGGGCGTCGATACCGTATTCGGCTATAGCGGCGGCGCAATTTTGCCGACGTACGACGCCGTGTTTCGCTTCAACGAAATGCACGCGCAAACGCCCGAGCGCCAGATCAAACTCGTCGTGCCCGCCAATGAACAGGCCGCCGGCTTCATGGCTGCCGGCTACGCGCGCGCGAGTGGAAAGGTCGGCGTATTCATGGTGACGTCCGGCCCCGGCGCGACGAACGCGGTAACGCCGATCGCCGACTGCAACGGCGATTCGATCCCCGTCGTCCTCATATGCGGACAGGTGCCTCGTGCCATGATCGGCACGGATGCATTTCAGGAAGCGCCTGTCTTCAACATTATGTCGGCGTGCGCGAAACAGGTGTTTCTGGTGACCGACCCGGCGAAGCTCGAACAGACGCTGCGGACTGCCTTCGAAGTCGCGCGCACCGGCCGTCCAGGTCCGGTCGTCGTGGATGTGCCGAAGGACATCCAGAACTGGACGGGCACTTACCGTGGGCAAGGTACGCTGGAATTCAGAGGGTATTCCGACCGTCTTCGAATGGTGGCGAATGGCGCTCGCCTCGACGAGGATAAGCGCGCCGGCTTCTTCGATCTGCTGGCGCAAAGCAGACGGCCGCTGCTGTATGCCGGCGGCGGCATTATCACGGCCGGCGCGACGGCTGAGTTGCGTCAGTTTGCCGAACGTTTCGGCATCCCCGTGGTGACCACGTTGATGGGTCTTGGCGCCATATCCGTGAAACACGAACTGGGGCTCGGCATGCTGGGCATGCACGGCGCAGCGTGTGCGAACTACGCGGTGGAAGACTGTGACTTCCTGATCGCGGTGGGCGCCCGCTTCGACGATCGGGTCGCCGGTGGCCGGCCTGATGCCTTTGCGCCCAGAGCGCGGTATGTCGCGCACATCGACATCGACGAGGCGGAAATCGACAAGGTGAAACGCGCGCACTGGACGCACGTCGGCGACGCTAAGGATACCTTGCTGTCATTGATGAACCATGGCCCAGCGGCGCCGCGGACGATGGAATGGCCCGATCGTATCAAGGAATTGAAGCGGGTCTACGGGATGAACTACGACCGCAATAGTCCGGCAATTCAGCCGCAATTCGTCGTCGAAAAGCTCAGCGACCTGACCGGCGGGCGAGCAATCGTCACCACGGGCGTCGGCCAGCATCAAATGTGGGCGGCGCAGTTTTTCGACTTTGCGGAACCACGCAGTTTCCTGACTTCAGGCAGCATGGGGACCATGGGTTTCGGACTGCCCGCGGCTATCGGCGCTCAATTGGCGCGGCCGGATGCGCTTGTCATCGATATCGACGGTGACGGCAGCATCCGCATGAATATTGGCGACCTGGAAACGGCCACCACTTATGGCGTGCCAGTCAAAGTTCTGTTGCTCAACAATCTCGGTGACGGCATGATCCGGCAATGGCAGCGTCTCTTTTACGAGGGACGCCTGTGCGTGAGCGACAAGTCGCTGCATCGCAAGGATTTTGTCATGGCGGCACGGGCGGACGGGTTTGAGTTTGCGCGTCGCGTTGCAGCCATGAGCGAACTCGAGGAGCAGCTTAAGGCCTTTGTGGAATTCGACGGACCGGCTTTCCTCGAAGTGATGGTCGACGAGAACGCCGATGTGTTTCCGATGGTGGGGCCGGGGCAAAGCTACGCGAACATGGTCACCGGGCCGTTTATTCCGTGCCGGGCAGAGCCGGAAGCCAAAGGGAAGGGCACGGAGCGTCAGGCGGCCGCGGATATGTTCTAGCCATACGAGACGCACTCCGTCGCTGTCACGCAAGCCAGGCAGAGCAGGGCCGCGAGGAAGTCATGGCTTCTCTCCAGGTTTGCCGCGCACCAGCGACTCCGGATGGCGTTCCAGATAGTCCGCCAGCGCGTTCAGCGATTGCAGCGTGCGGGTCAACTCCTGCAGCGCCTGATGCACATCCGACTGCATTGGCGAGTCCTGCTGCAAAGTCGCCTCGGCCGAGCCGAAGGTTTGCCGCGCGGCGGCGAGTGTGTCGCGCGCCTGCGGCAGGACCTCGTTGTTCAGCCGGTTGAACAGCGCGTCGGCGTTTTTCAGCGACGTGTTCAGATTCGAGCCGATCTGATCGAATGGAATCCGGTCGAGCTTCTTCGCAATGTCGGCCACCTGCGTCTGCAACGCGTCGAGCGTGTTCGGAATGGTCGGCAGCCGGATCGGCTCGCTGTTGGTGTCGAACTTGACGGGCGCGGCGTTGGGGAAGATGTCGAGCGCGATATACAACTGGCCCGTCAGCAGGTTGCCGGTGCGCAATTGCCCACGCAGGCCGCGCTCGACGAGGCGCCGCAATAGTTCGTGGCTGGCCGCGCTACCCGCCTCGGGCATCGTCGCGCCACGGGAGCGCCGGCGCAGCCGGTCGGGGTACAGATCCAGCGTTACCGGCATGACGAAGCTGCGCGCGTCCGGATCGTATTCGACGCCGATGTCCGTCACCTGGCCCAGCACGATGCCCCGGAAGTCGACCGTCGCGCCAACCGACAGCCCACGCAGCGACTGATTGAAGATCATCACCGCACGTACCGGCGCGCCGTCCGGCGCGCGCATGGCATCCACTTCGTCGGCGGCGAGCCGGAAGCCGGTTTTCTCCGCGGCGAGTGTACCCATCGGCTGGCCTGGCGGCGTCTGGAATGCGAGGCCGCCGACCAGAATCGTCGCGAGCGACTGCGTGTTGACTACGAAGCCGTCCGAATCGAGCCGCACATTGACGCCGCTCGCATGCCACCAGCGCGAATTGGTGCCGACGTACTGATCGTACGGCGCGGCGACGAACACCTGCATCGTCACGCCCGTGCCGCCCTTGTCGAGCGAAATACCGTAGACCTGGCCCACCTGCACGCGCCGGTAGAAAATCGGTGAGCCGATGTCGATCGAGCCGAGCGAATCGCCATGCAGCGTGAAGCGATGGCCTTTCTGGTTTGCGGTGATGGGCGGCGGCGCCTCCAGTCCGACGAACTCGGTTTGCGTTTGCGTGGAGCGGCCGACGTCCACGCCGATATACGCGCCCGAGAGCAGCGTGCCGATGCCCGATACGCCGGCGGCGCCCACGCGGGGGCGAACCACCCAGAAGCGGGTGTCCTTGACCGCGAAGCGCTCCGCCTGCTTGGTGAGTTGCACGGCGATCTGCACGTGGGTCCGATCCGGCGACAGTGTGATCGACTTCACCGAACCGATTTCGACGTCCTTGTACTTCACCTGGGTCTTGCCGGGTTCGATGCCTTCGGCGTTGTCGAAGACGATCGTGATCGCCGGACCGCGCTCGGTGACCGCCTTGATGACGAGCGCGAGACCGATCAACGCCGCGATCAGCGGCACGACCCAGACGAGCGAGGGCAGCCAGCTGCGCTGTGGCGTGATGTCGGGATCGGGCAGCTCGGGCGGCAGGGCGGGTCCTTGTTGGCTACTCATGGCGAGGTTCCGAAGCATGGCTGCGGCTTGCCACGCGGGTCGGCGAGCGGGCGCGGGGCGGGCATGGATCGAACCGCCTCGTCATGCCTGGCCTAGTCCCGGGCGCCGTGCACCTGGTGCCGCCTGCGGGTGGCACCGATGGTGCCGATGCCGCGCTCAGGGCTGCACGGCCTCCCACGACGAGTCCGGATCAAACGATTTGAGCGCGGCAGCGGCGCGCGCCGACTGCGGGCCGAGGTTCTTCTGGTAGATCTGCCCATCCTGATTGACGATAAAGCTCATCACGCCTGTCTTGCCATAGTCGGCGGGCCACGCGACGAGGCCATAGCCTTTCGTCAGCGTGCCGTTCTCGACGTAGTCCTGACTACCGCCTTTGGCATGCGGTCCTTGCGCGGTCAGGATGCGGAAGTGATAGCCATGATAACCGTCTTTCGAGACGGACTCGGTGTGCGGCATCGTCGCGGCGAGCGGGCCGAGCGGGCTCTCCGCTTCACCCGGCGCGCTCGGCCAGTACAAGCCGTCGCGCTTTCCCGGTGTGCTGAGAATGCGCTGCGCGTAATGCTGGGTCAAGCCTTGATAGGCGCGTTGCGCGTCGAGATAGGCGAGCGAGGTCTGCATTGCCGCGCGCTCGTTGCGGCCGATGCGGCGCGTCGCGATTTCGTCGCGGCCGGTTACGGGATCGAAGCGCCAGCCTTTGGAAGTCTGCACGAGCGGAATCGGCAGCGACCAGCCGCTGGTGCCGACCGTCAGATGCTTGCTCGCGTGACCGCCGACCGGCGCGGGATCGTCGACGATCTGGTGTCCTGCCGACCACGCGCCGAGAAAGTCGTAGATGTCCTCTTCGCCGACGTCTTTGGTTGGGATAAAGCGGGTGAAGTCGTTGCCGAGCACGTGCTGCATCGCGCCGTGATCGTTGCTGGCGAGCGCGTCGACAAACGCGTTGGCCGCGGCTTCGGGCGTGGGGTAGACAGCTTGCGCATGCGCCGCGGATGCGCCGAACACAAGCACGGCTAGCGCGAGCGCGGCAGCGACGAGACGCCGGTTGAGCGCGGGGGTGCCGGCATGAGGTGCGCCGGCGGTATGGAACATGCGGATGCGGATCATGAGCGGCTCCTGTGAGATCGGTTTCAACGTTGCCGGCCGAAGTGACGCTGACCGCCGCCCGCGCCCAGCCCACCGCCGGCGCGTTGCCCGCCGCCGCCCGCGCCGAAACCGCCGCCACGCTCGCCCGCGCCTCCCGCGCCCAGATTGCCACCGCGTTGCTGAGCGCCGCCATTCGCGCCGAGGCCGCCGCCGCGGTTGTTCGCCTGCGCCTGCCGGCTGGCTTGCCCACGCTGCATGTCCCGCTGCGCGTCGCCGCCATTGCCCGCGCCACGCAAGGCGTTGTCGCGGTTCACGTGCTGCGCGCTGTCGCGCAGGCTGGCGGGCGAGTTGCCGCCCTGGTGGATGCCCTCCACACGCTGGCTGGCGGTGCCGCCCAGATTCTGGCCAGTGCGGTTCTGCAAGGTCTGCTGTGCCTGCGCGCGCGACGTTGCCGTTGCCGACGTATCGCGCCCGCGATATGCATCGCGTTGCGCGCTGCCCACGTCGGCCGAGGTATTGCGGTTGAAGGTCGAATTCCGATTCCAGTTGGTCATGCTGCTATTCACGTCGAGCCGCCGGTTCACATTGATGTTGTTGTATTGATTCACGTTGATGTTGACGCTGTGATTGTTCCAGTTGACGTTGCTCCACAGCGAACTGGTGATGGCGACGCCGACGCCGAACGCGAGGCCCGCGGCGAGACCGCTGGCCACGGCATAGCCCGGTGGAGGCGGCACGTAGACGGGCGGGTAGGCCGGATAGGGCCACGCGCCGTAGACGACCGTGGGGTTGTACGTCGGCACATAGACGACCTGCGGGTTGACCGGCACGATCTGGATCGTGCTCTGCTCGACCACCACTTTCTGCTGCGGGTTGGTCTGCAGGTTGCCGGCCTTCTGCGCCTGTTTGCGCAGCCGTTGCACGGAGTCCATCACGTCGTCCGGCTGCGCGAGGAAGGCGTTGCCGAGTTGCGTGACCCAGTCGGGTTTGGACGCCATGGTGGCGAGCACCTGCGGAAACGCCACCAGCGATTGCACGCTCGGGTCCCACGGTTCCGACGCGACCGCCTTCACGGCGTCGTCGCCCTGGAGTTTCGGATTGGCTTTCGACCATGCCGCCGCCGCCGGCACGTCCTGCGGAAAGGTGGAGGCCATCAGCACTTGTGCGAGGAGGGCGTCGGGGTAGAGCGCGATCGGCGCGGTCAGCGAGTCCAGTTGCTGATTCGAGATCTTCGCCGGCGTCTGCGCGGCAGTTTGTGCATGAGCGACCGGCACCGCGACCTCGAGCAAAAGCGGCGAGCCGGCCAGTGCGGTCAATGCGGCCAGAAGAATTCGCGATCTTCTCTGGTATGCCCTGGAGCGTTTCACGATCAGGTCTCCCCTGTTGGAAGTTGTTTGAGGCGCAGCGCTGCGCTGTGTGAGACGTCGACGCCGTGACCGTGCCGCGAAGCGGCCGGTCGCTTGAGACGGGGTCGATCACCCGTGCGGCAACCGGTGATGCAAGGCCCCTCGAAAAACGGACTTCAAATGGACTCCGAATTGTGTAGCGGGCAACGTGTGGCTGATCGTCCGGGCCATGCATTCGTGGCACGTTCATGACGACACACTAAACCGCGCCCCGCGCGCGCAGAGAGCGTGATGCGTGCGTGCGAGACACCGCGCATCTTACGCAATGGCGACTACTAATAAACCTTTTCCGCGAACATGTGCAAACTTTTGCTCAAATAAATTCTAGTTGAATTTCTTTTGCTCATGGATTAATGGGGCGATGCTTGCTGGGTTTTTTCGGCGTTTGGCGCTTCTGACAAGCTCCTTGCCTTGCGCGCAATATCCATTGGGATCGCTGCAGTCGCGGCGCATGGATCAAGTCTTGCACATAAGTTGCATAAGTTGCATAAGTTAGTTATGCATTGGGTCATAACGTTCTCAAAAAAAAGCGTGCGTGCGACCGGACAATGAAACGGGCTAGAGTCATTCGATCCAGTTGAAAAGGCGCTTCCGTTGACGCGTGATGCGGCGGCGTCTCGCTCAGCCCGGTTGATTGACGCCGCCGCCGGCTTCTCTGGACATCCGCATATCACCACCCGCGACGCGGCTCCGGCGCTACAGATCGTCGCCGACGAACCAGCGCAATAGGGGGCGGCTGCGCCTGCAAAGCATCGCGAATCTCGCGAGAGCACGCCTCACGTTTGCCGCGATACGCGTCGAGGCCAGCGGCATAGAAACTTTGCAGCGCGCCGCGTTGCGCATTCAGGCTCGCGCGGAAAGTCTCATCGGCATGCAGCAAGGGCGGCTCGCCGCGCAGCGCGAGCAGATGCGTCAACGTATCCGCAAAACTGTTCTGCCGCACTCACGCCGCATATTCGATGCGCGGCGCGATCCGCGGCCCACCCAGTTTGATCGGTTGCATCGAACCATGCGCCCGACCGGGTGCGGGTCGACAAGAAGAAGGGCCGTGGCACAACCGAGGTGATCGAAGCGGCGTCACAACCGGGCGAGGACGCATGGCTGCGTAACTTGAACACATCGGCCGCCGTGTTTCTGCAACAGCGTTTTGAACAGGAATCCTCAGGGAAGTCGGGAGGCGCGCCGTGAAGCGATTTTGTACGGCGTTGCAATGCTGGTTGCTTTATTCGCGGCTGCATCCACGCCGGCCGATCCCGCGCCGCGCATCATGGCGCGCGCATCTCGAACGTTCAGCGTGTCGAGCGTGCGCTAACTCGCGCGTGGCAACGCTGGTTGGCCAGCGATACGCTCACCTGGCGCAAGCTCGCGGCGGCCGCGCGCGAAGGAGAGTGGCGGCGGACCATTCCGGCCTTGGATGCGTGGATTGATAGAGCAGGCGACTTCGGCCGTCCCGCGCGGTACTCGCCGGAGTGCGGATCGGACGCGGACCAAGGGAAAGGAGGACAGCTTGGCGGGCCCGCTGAACCGATATTAGGCGGCCGTCGATTTCCACGCGCACTGTCGCGCGCTGCATCACTTTTCGAACGATATGAACCGTCCCTTAAAGGCTCAGGATTACCCACTGCTTGCAAGCGAACGGTTTCCGCTGCCCATTCGTCGCGTTTGAAGTCGAGCCAGCGCTGGGCCATGCGATGAAAGGCAGCCTTCGACTGCGCAAAAATCGTCGATCCGTGGAACGCAAAGAATCTATAGAAAACAAAAAACCCCGTAAGACGTTGATCTTACGGGGTTTCTCGAACTGCTTCGGCTTACGCCGGAACTACTGATGGTGCCCAGGAGAGGACTCGAACCTCCACGGTGTTGCCACCGCTAGGACCTGAACCTAGTGCGTCTACCAATTCCGCCACCTGGGCACGTCTTCAAGCTAGACCGCTATTTTAGCGTGGTGATTTAGCGTGTCAATCCCCACCTGCAAACTAACTCCGCTTCAATCAGCCGCCCGGATATCGCTTGCAATAAAGCGATCCTTCACCACTCGACAACCGTCCTGCCAACCACTCAATCCACCCAATAATCCGCGCTGTTAAACAGCGGCGTATCACCAGGCTTCACACAAAAAGTAAAGCCGCTCGTAAGCGGCTTTACTTTTGAATCTGGTGCCCAAGAGAGGACTCGAACCTCCACAGTGTTGCCACCGCTAGGACCTGAACCTAGTGCGTCTACCAATTTCGCCACCTGGGCAGGTGATGAACAGCAAAGAACGCCATTATAGCGACAGATTAGAGACTGTCAAGCGTTTCTCAAAACTCACTTAAACATCGTCGTGGCGAGCTTGCGCACGTCCGCGGGCAACCGCCCGGCAACTATTGACAGGGCCGCTTGGCGCGCAAGACGGGTGTTAGAATGCCTCGCAGTAGTTCGTTGGCACGGTGCACACGCCCGTCGGACTCAGCCTTGAACGAGCCGGACCCGAGCAGTTTTTTTCTGTGCATTTGCAGGTGCAATTCAAGCGCAGCTGAAGCGCAACCGGAGCGCACTGTAATCGCTTCCCAAGCCGAGCCACATCGCGATCGACGTCCATGCAACGAGAAAAAATCATCGACAAGCCCTTGAGCAAATTTCCGTACCCGATTCCAAGCCGCGAGGAAATCCTCGGCGTCCTGCGCACGAGTGAAGCGCCGCTTGCCGCGAACGACATCGCCGAAGCCCTGTCGATCAAGCGCCAGGAGCGCGAAGGATTTTTCAAGCGCCTCGGCGCGATGGAGCGCGACGGCCAGATCCGGCTCGATCAGCGCAATCTCTATCAGCTGACTCATCCGTCGAACTTCGTCGCGGGCCGTGTGCAAGGCCATCGCGACGGCTACGGCTTTCTGATTCGCGACGACGGCCAGGACGATCTATTCCTGCCCACCGCCGAAATGCAGAAGGTCATGCACAACGACCGCGTGCTCGCGCGCATTGTCGGGTATGACCGGCGCGGCCGTCCGGAAGGGCATATCGTCGAGGTCACGGATCGCGCCAACAAGCGCGTGATCGGCCGCCTGCTCAACGAGAACGGCGCGCTGATCGTCGCGCCCGAAGACAAGCGCATCGGCCACGACATTCTGATCCAGCAGAACACCAAGAAGGCCAAGGTCGGCCAGGTGGTGGTGGTCGAACTGACCGATTTCCCGAGCCGTCATTCGCAGCCGCTCGGCCGCGTGGTGGAAGTGCTCGGCGATATCGACGACCCCGGCATGGAAATCGAAATCGCGGTGCGCAAGTACGGCGTGCCGCACGAGTTCAGCCAGGCCGCGCTCGACGAAGCCGCGCGCCTGCCCGACGAAGTGCGCCCGGTCGACGCGCGGCATCGCATCGATCTGCGCGACGTGCCGCTCGTCACGATCGACGGCGAAGACGCCCGCGACTTCGACGACGCCGTGTACTGCGAGCCGGTGCAGGTCGGCCGTGGCGAGGGCTTCCGCCTGATCGTCGCAATCGCGGACGTCTCGCACTACGTGCACCCGAAGAGCGGGCTCGACGCCGACGCGATCGAACGCAGCACCTCGGTGTATTTCCCGCGCCGCGTGATTCCCATGCTGCCGGAGAAACTGTCGAACGGCTTGTGCTCGCTGAACCCGCACGTCGACCGTTGCGTGCTGGTGTGCGACATGATCGTCACCGCGCGCGGCGAAGTGAAGGCCTATCAGTTCTATCCCGGCGTGATGCACTCGGCCGCGCGTCTGACCTACACGGAAGTCGCCGCGGTCCTGAAGAACACCAAGGGTCCGGAGGCCACGCGCCGCGCCGCCTTGCTGCCGCAATTGCAGAATCTGTACGGCGTCTATAAATCGCTGTTTGCCGCGCGCCAGAAACGCGGTGCGATCGACTTCGATACGACCGAGACGTACATCGTCTGCAATGCGCAGGGCAAGATCGAACAGATCATTCCGCGCACCCGCAACGACGCGCACAAGCTGATCGAGGAATGCATGCTGGCCGCGAACGTCTGCGCGGCCGACTTCCTCAAGCGCAACAAACATCCGGGGCTGTTCCGCGTGCACGCCGGACCGACTGCGGAAAAGCTCGAGAATCTGCGCACGTTCCTGCGCGGCATGGGCCTGACGCTGGCCGGCGGCGACAAACCGCACGCGAGCGACTACGCGGCATTGATGGCGCAGATCCGCGAGCGGCCCGACGCGCAGATGCTGCAAACCATGCTGCTGCGCTCCATGCAGCAGGCGGTCTATAGCCCGGACAACATCGGCCACTTCGGTCTCGCGTACGAGGCTTATGCGCACTTCACGAGCCCGATTCGCCGTTATCCCGATCTGCTCACGCACCGCGCGATCTACGCGATCCTGCAGGGCCGCAAGTATCAGCCCGAGCCGCCGCAAGGCGTCGAGCTGAATACGGCGCTCTCGCCGCGCGCTCGCGCCATGCAGCAGGCCGACGACGAAAAACGCGGCCGCGTGCGTGGCAACAACGTGGCGATCTGGGAAGAACTCGGCCTGCATTGCTCGGCCAACGAACGCCGCGCCGACGAAGCCTCGCGCGACGTCGAAGCCTGGCTGAAGTGCTACTTCATGCGCGACAAGCTCGGCGAAGAGTACGGCGGCATGGTGAACGGCGTGACGTCGTTCGGCATCTTCGTGCAACTCGATTCGCTCTTTATCGAAGGCCTGGTGCACGTCACCGAACTCGGCTCGGACTACTTCCAGTACGACGAGATCAAGAACGAGTTGCGCGGCGAGCGCACCGGGATCCGTTATCGCCTGTCGGATCGCGTGCGCGTGCAGGTGAGCCGCGTCGATCTGGATGCACGCAAGATCGACTTCCGGCTCGTGCGCGACACGCCGATCAAGCCGCCTCTGGTGCGTGGGCCGTCGGCCGACAAGTCATCCGGTGAAAACGGTGGCGCGCGTGTGCGCGCGTTGCCGCCGGTGGAAGGTGGCGCGGCAGCGCCGGGCGCGCGCCGCAAGAAGGCTGCGCCCGCGCAAACCGCGGCGGTCAAGGAAGCACGTGCGGCGCGCGGCGCGGCGAAGAAGCACGGCGCCGCGACCAAATCGGCACAGAAGCCGCAGGCACGCAAGAAGCGCTGAAGCGGCCTGCTTGCTCAAACCGCGCGCATCGGGCACATAGCAACGTGCCGGTTGCGCGCGGTCTGCGTTTCATCGCCGTCAGGCATTCGAACACGGCAGCCGCGGCACCTGAATAGAAGCACGCAGGTTCGTATTCATCACAGTAGCGCGCGTCGAACGCGCGCTCAATCAAAGGTTGCATCAGTCATGGCACGTCTCAAGGTTTTATACGGTTTCCACGCAGTGACCGCACGTATGCGGCATGACGCGTCGACGGTCGAAGAGGTCTATTACGACGCCACGCGCAAAGACCGTCGCATGACCGAATTTCTGCACGCGGCGAAAGAAGCCGGCGTACGTCTGATCGCCGCCGACGAAACGCGTCTCTGGGGCCTCGCGCATACGGAGCGTCACCAGGGCGTGGTGGCGCGCGCGGGCGACATGCCGCTCGCGCAGAACCTGGCCGAACTGCTCGACGGCATCAACGGTTCGCCGCTGATTCTGGTGCTCGACGGCGTGACCGATCCGCACAATCTCGGCGCCTGCTTGCGCGTCGCCGACGCCGCCGGTGCGCACGCGGTGATCGCGCCGCGCGATCGCGCGGTGGGCTTGAACGCGACGGCCGCCAAAGTCGCAAGCGGCGCGGCCGACACCGTGCCGTACATCACCGTGACGAATCTGGCGCGCGCGCTGCGCGAGTTGAAGGACGCCGGGGTGTGGGTCGTCGGCACGGCCGGCGAGGCCACCAAGAGCCTCTACGACACGGAGCTGGACGGTCCGGTGGCACTGGTGATGGGCGCCGAAGGCGAGGGCATGCGCCGCCTCACGCGCGACACCTGCGATGTGGTCATGCAGATTCCGATGGCGGGCACGGTGGAGAGCCTGAACGTGTCCGTGGCGAGCGGCGTGTGTCTGTTCGAAGCGGTGCGCCAACGGGCGGTGAAGAAGTAATCCCGACACCACCCGCGCTAGTCTGCCGCTCCGGTAAACTAGCGCTTTTTACTGCTCGCCTGCCTTTTCCATGACTCAAGACGAACTCAAGCAACTGGTCGGCCAGGCCGCCGCCGACTACGTGACCGCCACCGTGCCCGAAGGCGCGGTGATCGGCGTCGGCACCGGCTCCACCGCGAACTGTTTCATCGACGCGCTGGCCGCCAACAAGGCGCGCTATCGCGGCGCGGTGTCGAGTTCGCTCGCCACCACCGCGCGCCTGCAAGCGCACGGCATCAAGGTGTTCGACCTCAACGAAATCGATTCGCTGCCGGTGTACGTGGACGGCGCCGACGAGATCGACCACAGCGGCGCGATGATCAAGGGCGGCGGCGGCGCGCTGACGCGCGAGAAAATCGTCGCGTCGGTGTCGGACGTGTTCGTGTGCATCGCCGACGCCAGCAAGCTGGTGGAGACGCTCGGCAATTTCCCGCTGCCGATCGAAGTGGTGCCGATGGCCCGTACGGCAATCGGCCGCCGCGTCACGGCGCTCGGCGGCGTGCCCGTGGTGCGCGTCACGAAGGAAGGCGCGCCGTTCATTACCGACAACGGCAACGAAATCATCGACGTCAAGGGTTTGCGTATCAGCGACCCGCGCACGCTGGAAATGCACGTCAACGCATGGCCGGGCGTGGTCACCGTAGGTCTGTTCGCCGGACGTGGCGCCAATCTGTGCCTGCTCGGCACGGACACCGGCGTCGAGACGATCGAGTACAGCAAGGGCTGAACAACGCTGACCGAACATCGCGCGCGGCCCTGGATCGACCGGCTCGCGCGAACCTCGAATGCATGACTCGCATCTACCTCACTAGCGTGCGGCCTGGCTGACTGCCCGCCGCATTCGCTGTCTATACCGCCTCACTGAGAATTCCATTCGCGCATTGGCCGACGCTGTCCGGCAAGACGTTGTGCTAACGCCATGACATCCCCCAGTTTGTAGGGAATGAACGAGTGCCGAAGCATCGATCGCCGGGCGCATTTGAAGGCGAAGTCACGGGATCCGCAGATTCGCAATAGGCGAACGGCGATGCCTATTATTCGCGAGCTGTCGCGCGTCGAATGTGGGCACGCGCACGCACAGCAAACGTCGCGCCACATACACTCGTTGCTAGGCACAAAAAGCGTCAATTAAAAAACGAGGGGATCATGAAAGTGGCGATCGTGCACGACTGGCTGGTCGCGCCGGGCGGCGCGGAGAAGGCGCTCGAGCAGATCATCGAATGCTTTCCCGACGCCGTTCTATTCAGTCTCGTGGACTTCCTCGCAGACCGTAAGCCGCTACGCGGCAAGCCGGTGACGACTTCATTCATTCAACGACTGCCGTTCGCGCGACGCCACTATCGAGCTTATTTGCCGTTAATGACGCACGCCGTCGAACGCCTCGATCTGTCCGTCTACGATCTGATTATTACGAGTTCTCCTGCGCTCGCCAGCAGCGTGCCGGTTAGACCGGATCAGAGGCTCGTCAGCTTTGTGCATTCATCGACGCGCTTCGCGTGGGATCTGCAACATCAGTCCCTACGCGAAGCGCATCTAACGCATGGGCCGAAGTCGTGGGCGGCGCGCATCTTACTCCACTATCTGCGCGGCCGGGAATCGCAACCGGCGAACGGCGTCGACCGTTTGATCGCGGACTCGCATTTCGTTGCACGTCGCCTGATGAAAACCTGTCGTCGTGATGCGGCCGTGATTGCGCCGCCCGTCGACGTGCACCAATTCGAGCTGTGCGCGCGCAAGGAAGATTTCTATCTGACTGCTTCGCCGATGGTGCCGTACAAGCGCATCGATCTGATCGTCGAAACTTTCAATGCCACACCCCACCGTCGGCTGGTCGTGATCGGCGACGGTCCGGAGATGGCGTCGATTCGTGCCAAGGCCGGTGCCAATGTGACGATCCTCGGCGATCAGCCCTTCGAGGTGCTGAGGGACCATCTGCAACGCGCGCGAGCTTTCGTGTGCGCCGCCGAGGAGGACTTCGGCATCGTCGCGCTCGAAGCGCAGGCATGCGGCACGCCGGTCATCGCATTCGGCAAGGGCGGCGCGCTCGAAACCGTGGTGCCGATCGGCGAGGCGCATCCAACCGGCGTGTATTTCGAGCGCCAGACGGTGGTGTCGATGCTCGACGCGATCGATCGTTTCGAGCGGCAGCGCGACCAGATCACGCCGGCGGCATGTCGCGCGAACGCTGAACGCTTTTCGCCGGCGGCATTCCGGCGCGCGTTCATGGCCGAGGTCACGCGGACGATCGCAGCGGCGAGCCGGCGCAGAACAGCAGTTGGGGCCGCTGACATGGTCGAAGGTGACCACGTCAGCGGTCTTTGCATGTTGACGGGACGACGCTAGGCAGCAAGCGGGCGTCTCATTATTCGCATATTGCGAAGTTCGCAAGATGTGAATAAAATGCTTTCGTCGTACTGCGGTAAGCAGCAAAATAGCCGTTCGGACTATGCCATCCGGCCGGCTATCGGTGTCGATCCGTCCCGTTTAGCCTTGCACGTAGAGCGCGCACATTCAGCGCGCGAACACGTGCGAGGAAATCCGATGCGGGTCATTTCAAAGAAAGCGTTGCTGGACTTCATAAAGAGACATCCGGGGGCGCGCAGTGCGCTATTGACGTGGTACTCACTGGCGCAGGCGTGCCTCGCGTATGGCTATAACGACCTGAAGCAGACGTTCGCCGGAATGGACTACGTACCGCCTCAATACACGGTTTTCGACGTGGGCGGCAACCGGTTCCGGATCGTTGCGGCGATTCACTACAACAGGCAGTCGTTATTCGTTCGTCATGTACTGACGCACGCGGAATACGACCTTTGGACGAGGAAGAATCTAAACTCATGAATGCCGATCGCCTTCCGGGAGCTTTTCCCGACATCGCTCAAACGTGGGCCGCGCTGCAAACGCAGTTGCCGATCACGCCCATTCGCAACGAGCAGGATTACCAGACCATGGTGCGGCTCGCCAACTCGCTCGCTGATCATCTGAACGGCAACGAAGAGGATCCGCTCTCGGATCTGTTCGCGATCGTGACCGACCTGATCGAAAGCTGGGAAGCGCACAACGTGACGATTCCAAAAGCGGAGCCCCGCGAGGTATTGCGGCATCTGCTGGAAACGCACGGACTGAAGCAGAAGGACCTGATAGGTATCGCGTCACCCACGGTGGTGAGCGATATTCTCGCGGGCCGCCGCGCCATAAGCAAGAAGGTGGCCAAGGCGCTGGCCGTGCGTTTTCATACCGACGTCAGCGCGTTTCTGTAAAAGGCGCGCAGCGCCGGCCCGGCGCCGCGCGGTACGCGGTGCTGGCCGGCAAGCTTCCCGTTGCTCACCTCGTCCATTCGACAGCGGGCCGGCGGCATGTTTCAGGCCGTCGTCTTCGGTGCTTGCCGTATTGGTGTCGCTGCTTTTTGCCGCGAGAAATCAGCTCCCAGCCGCGTGTCGCAGGTCGAGACGGATTGGGGCAATCAGAACGCGTTACGGCCGACAAAGCCCTTGAAGATCGTGATGAACACGATCTTCATGTCGAACCAGAACGACCAGTTGTGAATGTAGAAGAGATCGAACTTGACGCGCGCTTCCATCTTTTCCACCTTGGTGGTGGCGCCGCGATAGCCATTGACCTGCGCCCAGCCGGTGATACCGGGCTTGATGCGGTAGCGGTGCATGTAGCCGTACACCTGATCCTTGTAGAGGTCGTCGTGCTCGACTGCATGTGGACGCGGGCCGACCACGGACATCTGCCCGAGCAGCACGTTGAGAAACTGCGGCAGTTCGTCGAGACTGGTGCGGCGCATGAAGCCGCCGAGCTTCGTGACGCGCGCGTCGTTGCGCGAGGCCTGAGTGAGCTGGCCCTGCGCTTCATGATGCACGGTCATCGAGCGGAACTTGTAGATCGCGAACGGCTGGCCGTCCACGCCCTTGCGCGTCTGACGAAAGAACACCGGTCCCGGCGAGCCGAGCTTGATGCCGATCGCAAGTATCACGAAGAGCGGTGCGAGCGCGAGCAGCGCGGCCGCCGCGAACACGCGGTCAAAGATCAGCTTGGGCCACATCTGCGGCGATGAGAACGGCGTTGCGCTGAGATTAAGCGTCGGTAAACCGACGACATCGACCAGCGCGTGATTGAAAAGCGAGAGGCTGCGTACATCGGGAATGAAGCGCAGATTCACGAAGTCATGCCGGAACATGCGTGTGAACCGGTAGATCGTATGTTCTTCTGACAGCGGCAACGCAAGCCACACTTCGTTCACGTGATCTTCGCGCACCCTGGCGGCGAAGGCGTTCAGATCGGTCAGGACCGGCAGGCGGTTCAGACGCGCGCCGTACGTCTGAACCGTTTCCAAACCGGTGTGGCAGCTCGTATCGAGCATGCAGACCGGTTTGAAGCCCGCTTGCGGCGCATGTTCGAGATGGGCGAGCAGTGTACGTGCGAAACCCGGTGCGCCGACGATCGCGACGGTGCGGGAATTCATCCCGCGACGCCGCACCACGCGCAGCACCGCATGCACGAGGCACTTCGTAACGATGATCAATGCGCCGGAAATCAGCGTCGAGTAGCCGAACCACAAGCGCGACACCGCATCCATGCGATGCAGCGTGAACGCCAGCACGAGCGCGGTGAAGACCACCACCATCCACGCGGCCGCCACTCTCGCCAGCATCGAGGGCAGCGGTTTGCCGCGCCAGGTTTCATACACCCCGAAGCCGGGGAACAGCAACAGCAGGAGGACGCAGTTAAAGGCAATCAGAAGCCGTTCGGTGTCCGACAGCGGGATCGGCGTCGAGAACCGCATCCTGTGAGCGAGCAGCCCTCCCGCAATCACGAAGAGTACGTCGAGGAATCGCGCAGTATTCCTGAACATATTTGACTCTATACATTAGTCAGACGAACCAGAACTTTACTCGACGGTCTCAGCCTGACGCAGACGCGGCAGAAGGCGGTCGAATTCGCGCTTGACGAGGCCGTAGCATTCGCAGGCGCGTGCTTCGAGTCCTTTACGGTCGAGCACCTTGATGTGGCCGCGGCTGTGATGGATCAGGCCTTCGTCGTGCAACTTGCCGGCCGCTTCGGTAATGCCTTCGCGGCGCACGCCCAGCATGTCGGCGATCAGCTGCTGGGTCACGGTCAGATCATTCGATGCCACACGGTCCACTTCGATCAGCAGCCACCGGCACAGTTGCTTGTTGAGCGCGTGATGGCGGTTGCAGGCAGCCGTCTGCGCGACTTGCGTGAGCAGGGCGTGCATGTACAGCAGCATCAGACGGCGAAGGAAGTCAGAGCGGGCGAATTGCTGCTTGAGCGCCTGTGCGCTCATGCGGTACGCGAAGCCGGCACACTGCACCTGCACGCGGTTCGGCATGGTCTCGCCGCCCGTGAGCACCGGCACGCCGGTCATGCCTTCGCGGCCGACCGCGGCGATTTCGACCGAGCTGCCATCTTCCATCGTTGAGAGCATCGAGATGATGGCCGTGGTCGGGAAGTACACGTGATGAATCCGCTGACCGGAGTCGCACAGCAATTGCTCGGTGCGCAGATGAACCAGTTCGAGATGGGGAGCCAGTGCCTGCCATTCATGGGACGGCAATGCGCCGAGCAAATGGTTACCGTGCAAATCGGATTGAAGTGTCAACATGATCGGTCCTCGCGTGAAAGTCGCGCTCCGCGTGACTTTCTGTTTTTGATCCGATGCCCGCATCCCTTATGAACAGCGTGCTGCCTGGCTAGCAGCGCGGGATGAACAGGATCGGCCCCGTATTGGCCTTTGTCGTGCCGCCGCCGTTGTTGTGAATCTCTCTGCGGTGACGCGGTGTTGCGCTCTTCTATTAGCGAGGAGCGTGCCAGCGGGAGGCAAACCGAGGACTGGTGCGGGGTAACGCACTAAGGCTTAGCGCCGCGCGAAGGCAAACGGAGCTTTTTGTTTCATATCTGCACAACGTCCTCGCCGCCAGCGAGCGCTCCGCAGGCGCTGCCTGTTTTCCGCAAGTCCTTGATGGAATTGGGTTGGCGGGTTCTGGGAGGGGCTGGACGGCTCCCGTCTCAGCGCTGAATCGGCCCGTCGGTGTACGTTCTCACGCGGCGTCCGGGATGTGCCGGAATTGATTCAGATGTGTTCAACAGGCTTGGTACGGTGCCGCACGGATGATGATTTTGGCGAGCCAAAAGTCTGAGAAAAACCAACAGTGATTCTGCAGATCAGACAGGTGCGGGCGCGCTGCGCGAGGTTTTACGCGCCTCGCGAAGGAGTAATTAGATCAGGGAGACAATCAGCCGTAGAAGATGGCGGATATCGCATTGACCGCGCGGACTTCCCCTGCGGGCGACGCGTATGTTGCATCAGCTTTAACCGCGCCATTCGATGCCGATGCAACGAATCTCTCCTGCGGCGTGAACGGGATAAGCGGCACGATGCATGGCCGGTTCGGCGGCAGATGAAACCAGTCGCGTGCGGCCCTATAGTGTGTGTCAACGATATGAACGAAGCGCACAAAACGCTTCCCTTCGATCACGAGTTGCCAGCTGTCGCCGTTGCGCTCGAGAGTCACCGTCATGCCCAGATCGTGGCGCTCGCTCACGCGCCGCTCCGGCAGATGAAACGCTTCCGCAACGATCCGGCCGCTCGTTTGTTCGCGCAGCGTGGCGATCGTCACGTCGTGCGCACGCGGTCCGAAGCGGTACGCGTGGGTGAAATCGAAAAACTGGCCAAGGCATGCCGCCGCACTGAGACGTTGCACGCTGTGCGGCGCCAGTTCGACTTCACGACTGGCGGAGGCCACCTTGACGCTGCCGTCACGCAGGCAAACGAGTTCCAGTTGTGCGCGCAGCGGTTGCGCACGTTCGTTCAGCAAATGGATATCGAGGCCGTTGAGGCCTTCGTCGGTGATGCTGGCCTGAATGGGTTGCAGCGCTTGCGCGAGCCCGTGCAGGGCGCTTTTAGGCCGTCCAGTGGCGTCGATCAAGCCCCAGCCCGCTCCGGGGCGCAAGTCCTGAAGCTGCCAGACCAGCGCGCCGCCGCAGGTTGAACCGGCGCGGCGCCATTCGGCGAACACGTCGCCCATCAATTCGGCGACCACCGCGCGCGACAAGTCCAGATAACGCTCAGGGTCTTCGTAGCGCAAGCGTGCCGGTTCGACACCGTATAACGTCTGCAGATAATGGTCGCGCACGTCGTCGAAATCCCAGCCGGCACCTGGGTCGCGCGGCACCGCGGCTTTCCAGCGCGGATCGTGCAGATGAATCGTGCCGAGCGCGCCGTGCAGCGTGGCGTCGTCGGGCACGTTGGCGAAGGCGAGGCATTCGGCGGCGAAGCGCACCTGCGAGCGGCGCACGTCGTCGAGCGGACGCTGATAGGCGCCCACGCCGTAGTAGTGAGTGATGCCCTCATTAGTTGAAAACGGCCACACGCCCCCCGAAGGCGAGTTGGCGACATACGGCACGTCGGACCGTTCGCGCGCCACGATGGCCGGAAGTTGTTCAGTAAAGAGTGGTTGCGCGCGCATCGAAGGCGGCAGGCCGAACATGGCCGCCTGCTGATCGACCTCGCTGCCGCCGCACAGCACCGCGAGCGAAGCGAAACGCCGTGTGCGCGTTAAGAATTGTGTGGCTTCGCGCTCGATCGACGCGCTGAATGCGGCATCGTTCGGATAGTCGAAATTCGCCAGTGCGAAGTCTTGCCAGATGAGTATGCCGTATTCGTCGGCGAGCGCGTAAAACGCGTCGGACTCGTAGACCATCGTACCGCCCACGCGCAGCATGTTCATGCCCGCATCGCGGGCCAGCGTGAACGCGTGGCGCAGCTGCGCGTCGCTGCCGGCGAGCGTGACGAGGTCCGCGCTGGTCCAGCATGCGCCTCGGCAGAACACCGGCAAGCCATTAACGCGCAACATGAAGCCCATGCCGTCCGCGCCGTGGTCCACTTCAATCGTGCGGAAACCGACCGAACCCAATCCATGAGATGTCGCGTGCCCGTCATCGAGCTGCAACGTCAATGGATATAAAGTGGGCTCGCCGTGCGTATGCGGCCACCAGCGCTCGGCGCCCGGCACGCGTACGCTGCCGGTCAGTGTATATGCATCGCTCCATTGCAAAGACGAAACAGCGTCGCCGCATTTAAGCGAAGCGCGGCAGGCCGTGTCATCGTGCGGATGAACGAAACGTAGCGTGAGCGTAACAACACCAGAAGCAACGCCAGAAGCAAGGCCGTCGTCGGGATCGAGCCGGCTCGACACGTCGACGGTATCGAAAGCGTGGGGCGCGTCGCTCAGCAGTTCGACAGGACGCCATGGGCCGACCGCCTGCACCGAAGGACACCAGCCGGGCATGTGGCCGAGCAGGGTGGTGCGCACGTTGCGCAAGGTGGGCGGCGACACGAGCCGTGGCCGCCAGCGCGCGCGTGAACGTTTGGCCGTCAACGCCGGCGTGAGCGAGCGGAAGCACAGCGCGAGCGTCGCGCTGCCGTTTAGTTCGATGTCCAGATCGTGCGCGACGAACATCGAATCGGAATCGAGACGCTTCGCACCGTCGAGCCAGACTTCGGCGATGCTGGCGAGGCCATGCAGACGCAAACGACGGCGGCCGGTGCCTTCGAGCCTCACGCGATACCAATGGTCGTCGAAGGCGAGCGGTGGTGGATGCGCGATGTCCAGCAGACCTGCGGCACGACGCGCGCTCGCGACGGTGCCGGGCACTTGCGCGGCGAGCCAGCCGTGCGCGGGCAAATCGGCGGGCGACGCGCACGCGCCTGCGGGCGTGCTGACGCACTGCCAGCCGGTGTCGAGGCGCAACGGCCAGAGCGTGTGCGATACGGCTGGCAATGCGCCATCGGCACCGGTTTGCGCGGCCTCGTCGGGCGCGGGCGCGAGCAGATCGCTTGCGCCGCCTTCATCAGGCACCAGGTCCATCGTCAGTACATCCACGGCAAGTCCCCGAGAAGTCCGCGATGCCGCGCAAGGCCTGTTACAGCACGAGCGCGGCGAGCGGCGGCAGCGTCTTTTCGTAAGCGCTTTCGATCACGTCAAAGCAGTCTTCGCACAGATCGCGGCGCCCGCGGGTAATCGCCCGCACGAGCCGGAACTGCATCACCATCGACTCCGACGCGATGCTCTGCGCCGCTGCCGGAATCGACGCCGGCACCTCGAAGCCTTGCGCGGAGAGCCACGTCAGATACTTCGAGAGAAACTCGAAGTTCGCGCCGAGCTGCCGCATCAGGTTGAACGAGTACGGGTGGAAGAACTTTTCGCCACGCTCGAGCAACGTCTCGAGATGCGCGGGAAAGGCGACACGCCACTGCGCAATCGGATTGCTGAGCGGCCGGCGGTGCAAGTGCGCGCGCAGCAATTCTGCCGACGCTTCGGCGAGCGCGGTGCCTTCGAGTGCAGGCCGCGACTGCTTGGCGAACTCCACATACGGAAACAGCAGATCGGCCTGCTGCTGGAACTGCGGCAGCTTGCGGAACACGCCGTCGTAGTCTTCACCGTCGAGCAGGTGATAGCCGGTGTTATGGAAGTAGCCGAGACGGCGCGCGTCCGGATCGATGAAGTCGATGCCCACCGTGGTCTTCGGATGCTCGCGCCGGTACGACGTGGCGCGCGTATTCGGCAGGTAGTAGCCGTCCACTTCCACCAGCACGGTATGGCCGCGCAAGGTCTGCGCGAGCACGCGTGCTTCGAGGGAATCGTAGATGGCCAGTTCCTGCACCTGGGTGCCATAGAGCCGTTCGAGGTCTTCGAGCGGAAACTTGAAGAACGTGAACTGGTCGCCTTCGAAATCCTGCGTGACGGTAAAGCCGAGCGCCGCGCGCGGCTCGAGTCCGAAGCCGTGCAGCAGTTCGATCCACAGATCGACGTAGCAGTTGGTCTCCTGCCATACGCGCTCGCCCTGATGCAGCGCATGCGGTGCATGCTCGCGCAAACGCGTTGCGGGACCGGAAACCGCGCCCCCCGTGGCGGGCAGATCGACATGGCGGTTCAGCGGAAACGCGCCATTCGCGCCGTTCGGCGCCGGTGTCAGAGACGGGTTCATACGCGCTCTCCGGAACCTTGCCGCGTTTCGGTGGACACCGTTTGCATGGTTTCCATGCCATGCGCCACGCGTGCTTCGGTATCGCCCCACAGCAGCGCGCGCACGTCGTCCGGCCACGCGTTCACGTCGAGCCCATGATGACGGAATAGCGCGAGCGTGATCCGCTCCATGCCGAAACCGACGCAGCCCGTATGCGCGATCGTGCTGTCTTCGCACTGGATCTTCCAGATCGCGCCGAAGTGTTCCATGTGATAGTTGAATGACAGGCAGGCGGTCTTGCCGCGTGGATCGGCTACGGGGATCAACAGTTCGAACTTGAGCGCCTGGGCGCGCTGGCTATCGGCGACGATCTTGCCGCCGCGGCCGAAGAACGGGTCATTGGCGAGATCCACTTCGACCGGCAATTGCAACAGATTGATGAGCAGCGAGCCGCGATCGATCCACATCTGCCGGAACGCCATGACCTGTTCCGCGTTGCCGAGGCGCACGTATTCACGCTGGCGGAACATCTGCATGCGGCCCGGATCGAGCGACGGTTCGTGACGGAAGCAATACGACAGCACATCGATGGTGCGGCCGTTGGCGGGCAACGGACCGCGCCGCGCCATCACCGGATAGATCGGATAGCAGGCGGCCGGCGTGAGCACCACACGGGTCGGTTTCTGCTGCGCCATCCAGTCGTCGGCGCGGTCGTCGTCGCGTTCGGTCATGGCATCGTCGAGCGCGCGCAACAGGCGCTGGTGGCCCATGTCGTTGCCGCAGAACGAGTGGATCGTGCCGGCCAGATTCGGGAAGCTCTTCAGATACTCGCTGTCTTCGAAGTCCGTGCGGCGCATGGCGGGCGGAAAGCGCAGCAGTTCGGGCTGCTGGTCCGCGCCCAGATGCGTGATCGCCACGTTCAGCCGGTCCACCACGTCTTCGAAAATCTGGCTGCGGCCATACAGGCCGTTTTCGCCGGTGTCGATCAACAGGCCCGCGGCCAGCAGTTCATCGCGAAAGCTCGGCGCTTCGGCTGCCTGAGCAGCGGCGGCAAGGGCGGCGGTATCGGTCATCGTGTTCATATCAGGCTCTCCCCGGGGCGGCAGGTCGTTGCGCGAGCAACAGGCTCGCGGTGTTCTGCGCGATGCGGTCGTTATTGATCATCAGCGGCGCCGAATGCAGGTCGCGCAAATGGCGCCCGACGCTGTACGGCGTGCCGTTCTTGTAGCCCGCCATGCCGCAGATCATCAGCACTTCGTGCACGACCTGCAGCGCGGTGGTGGAGATGCTCGTCTTCAGCGTGTTCATGTCGGAGGCGAAACCGAGCATGGCCGCGAGGGGCGCATCGGCTTGTGAGCCGCCGTTGCGCGCGTGATGAGCGGTGCGCGCCGCCTCCAGCGCGACTGCGAGGCGTGCCTGCATCATCTGCAGCAGACCGACCGCTTCAGCGAGGCGCAAACCGGCTGGCGGAACCACGCCTGGCTTCGCACGCGCCTGGGCACGGAAGAACGCTTTCGCGCGATTCACCGCGTCGGCGGCCACGCCGGTCCAGACCGAGGCCCACAGCGTATGCGAGACCGGCAGCATGGTTTGATCGGCGATCTCGGCGAATGGCGTTGGCAGGATCTGTTCGGCCAGACCTGTGGCGATGAGCCGGAAGCCCTCGCTGCAGGTGCCGCGCATCCCCATCGAGTCCCAGCCGCCGCGCTTTTCCAGTTGCGTATCGGCGCGCAACGCGACGATCAGCACCTGGTCGGCGGCCGCCGATTCAGCGGTGCGGCGGGCGGTGACGAGAATGCCGTCGGCGTGCGCGCCATACGAAATCGTCGGTGCGAGCTTTTCGATGCGAAAGCGCGCGCCGTCGAGTTCGACCGAGCAGGCGCTCGTGCGCATATTGCCGCCGATGGTTTCCTCGGAAGTCGCCGACGCCAGCAGCCACTGCTGCTTGACCAGTTGCACGAGCAACTGTCGATGCCATACCGCATCGCTGCCATGCGCCTCGATACACGCCACCTGGATCTGGTGCATCGCGTACACCATCGCGGTGGAGGCGCAGCCTTGCGCGAGCGTTTCGCAAATCGCGCCGACGTCGGCGAGCGACAGGCCGGCGCCGCCGAACTCGGCCGGCACCAACACTGAGAGCAGGCACTCGCGCTTGAGCGCCTCGAACGCTTCGCTCGGAAAGCGCGCCTCGCGGTCCACGGAGTCCGCGAACTGCGCGGCCACCGCCGCGCAGCGTTGCGCGGCCGCGCGCCAGCCGGGTTCGGTTTCGACAGCGGTCAAGCCGAGCGACGTGTCGGCGCCTTCCGCCGCATTGTGCGCGTGCCTAGAGGCGGGCTCTGCCGCCGCATCCAGCAGCGGGGCGTTCATGCTGCCGCCTTCGCCTGTTGCAGCTCGGTGATTGCCGCGGCCATCGAATCGATGCTGGAGAACAGGCGCCGCGTCAACAGACGGTCCGGAATCTCAATGCCGAATTCGTCTTCGATTGCCAGCATCAGATGCACGGTCGCGAGTGAGGAGAGGCCGGCGGCGTAGAGGTCGGCGTCGTCGGCCAGCGTTTGCGCCGGGACGTCCAGGCGAGCGGATTCTGAAAGGATGCGGCGCAAGGCGTTTTTCATGATGTGGTCCCCTAGTTGTTCAACGTTCTCGGATGGTGCGGACATCGATCGCACGTGATCGTTTTTTTGTCCATTGTCACAACGCATGCCAGCGTGGTCCTTGTGCCGGGCGCGGCGCGTTCAGATTGACCGCTTGCGGTTACTGGCGGCGTGCCGTGATGCCGTGCCCCGACGTCCGTATTTAAGAATTGTCAAAGCCCAGCGTCAGTGCGATGGCGCACGGAAACGCGCGATTCACGGACGTACCGTGTAGCCATCACAACGGGCCAGCCCATGCAGCGAGGCCGTCAAAGCCGGCGCGCGGTGCTCGGCGTCGTTGAACTTATTGACTGCTGGGGAAGGCGATGAACTGGAAAACGCTGGAATTCGATCAGCTTTCGGCGCGCGAGTTGTATCTGGTCTTGCGTGCGCGCAGCGCGGTGTTCGTGGTCGAACAGTCGCACGTTTGTCTCGACGCCGATGGCCGGGATGAAAACGCGGTGCATGTGTTCGCGGTGGAGGACATGTCGCGGCCCATGCCGATTCTGGCCTACGCGCGCCTGCAACCCGGCGACGCGGAAGATCCGGAGATCACCATCGACAAGGTACTGACGAGCCCGCTGCGGCGCGGCGACGGCACCGCCGAACTATTGCTCGAACGCGTGCTGCAGGCGATTGCCGACCGTTGGCCGGGGCATGCCGTGCGTGTCAGCGCGCCGCTCGGTCTGCGCGGGTTCTATGAGCAATTCGGTTTTCGCAAGACAGAAGGGCCATATCTCGAACATGGCGTGCCCTTCATTGGCCTTACACGCCAGGTGCGCGGCAGCCAGCCGCTTTTCGGCGGACGGCGCCGTGAGCGCGACAGCGCGGTGCTTGTCAATACGTTCGAAATGCTGTGATCGGGTGGATGCTCCTCACGCCCGGCAGCGCCGACCTGTACGGCGTGCATTCGCCGTTGCGTCGGACTCCGAGACAATGTGGCGGGACGTACATATCGATCATGCAGCGTTTGTTGTAATGGCTTGAAAGCGTTCGCGCAGGTTTCGTTTATTCGGGGAAAGCGTAATGCATGCGCAAGGATTGTCCCAGCGCACATACGCTTAAGGGGAGCGTTTGTGAACAGTCAATCCAAATTGGATCGTGTCAACCGAGTCGCATGGAATTCGTCTGATGCCGAACGCGTGATGACGTTCGGTAAAACCTACTCCGACCCCGGCGAGCAGGCCGCATTCAATTGGCTCGCACCGCGTTGCGCGGGCCAGCCCTTACTCGATATCGGAATCGGCGCCGGCCGCACGATTCCGCTGATGACGGCCATCTCCGCCGACTACATCGGCGTCGACTACACCCAGAAACTGCTCGATCTCGCGAAGGCGCGCTATCCCGAACGCGACCTTCGGCATATGGACGCACGCGACATGTCCGCGCTGCCTTCGGATCATTACGCGCTCGCCGAGTTCAGCTGGAATGGCATCGACTGCGTCGACTACGACGATCGCGTGAAGATTCTCGAAGAGATGTATCGCGTGGTGCGGCCCGGCGGGTATGTGCTGTTTTCGTCGCACAACCGCGGCGGCCCCGGCTACCGCGAGAATATCTGGCAGCTGTTGCCGCAATTTTCGTTCAATCCGCTGAGACTCGGCTGGCGCACGCTGCGCTCCATGCGGCGCTTCCAGCTCGGCACGCTGAACTATCTGCGCAACGTGAAGCTGAATCATGATTACGGCGGCTACGCGGTGAAGACCGCCGCGGCTCACAACTTCGGCATTGTGATCGTCTACACGACGCTGCGGGAGCAGCGCCGGCAACTGGCGCAGGTCGGCTTGCAGATCGACGCCGTGTTCGGCAGTAGCGCGGGCGATCGCATTCCCGACGAAGTGGAAGAGAGCGACGCGTGGTGGTTTCACTTCATCGCGCACAAGCCGCTCGCCGCCTGCCGCTTCGACTGACGGCGGCCACGGGACGAAAGCACGACTGTAGGCGGAGCACGGCAGTACGCACGACAACATAGAACAATGAACCGGGCCAGTTGGACCGGATAGGGGACCCGCACATGAATCGCATCGTAGAACCAGGCAATCCGCTTGCGTCGGTCGGGGGCGTCGGCGAAGCGGCCACGCGTTTATCGGTGCAGCCGGTGATTTTCGCAGAGGGATCGGGCACCCGATCGTCGCCGTTATCGCGCGAACGCGATCCTAAACGCTCGGTGGACCTCACGGGCGACGCGTCGCGGCTCGAAACTACGCTGAGCCGTCTCGACGCGTCGTTCGTCGTCGCGCAACACACTACACCGTCATCCATCGCGCGATCCTTTGCGGCGCCGCTGGTGATCTGCCGCGAAGACCTGCATCAGAAAATGCACGAAGCTGGGGAGCAGCTCGCACGCCCGGGCCGGCCGGTGCGCATGGTGCTCGAACCGATGTCGCGCGATACCGCGCCCGCGCTCACCGTTGCAGCGCTCGCCGCGTGCGCGGCGGCTGTGGAAGGCGACGATCCGCTCATCGTCGCGCTGCCTGCTGATTGCCTGATTGCCGATCACGTTGCGTTCGGCGCGGCGCTCGCCGAGGCGTTGGAGCACGCGACGCGTGGCGCGATCGTCACGCTCGGCATGCCGCCCAAGCGCGCGGAAACCGGCTACAGCTATATCCGTACGGGAATGGCGCTCGGCAAGCGGGGTGCGCGCGCCATCGAACGGTTGGCCGAAAAGCCCGATCCCGAACTGGCCGAACGGTATGCCGCCTCAGGCAATTACTGGTGGAACAGCGGCATGGTCGTGACGCGCGCGTCGGTATGGCTCGCGGCCATCGCGCTCTGCCAGCCGGCAATCGCCGAGGCCTGCGCGGCCGCGTTCGAGCATGCCACGGTGGATGGCGACGGCACGCTGCATCTGTCCCGCAATGCGTGGGCCCTGTGTCCGTCCGCTTCGATCGACTGTGCGGTAATGGAGCGAATCGGCACCGACGCGCGGCTCGTAGGCGTCGCCGTGCCGTTCGTCGCGGGACACTCCGAAACGAGCGCGCGGGATTCGGTGATGCGGCTCGCGCGCGGCGAGGAATGCTTCATGCTCGCGGCGAAAAACCCGTCGGCGTATGTTCCTCCCGGCATCGCGCATCGGCTTGAGAAGCTGGGCATGACGCCGCGAGTAATGATCGAGGTCCAATCAGGCGGCTACCCGGGTGAAGACGACATCGTGCGTGTCGAAGACCCGTTCGGTCGCAATCTGGAGAGCGCTCATGCACGCAAAGCTGCATCACGCTGAGACGCCGCACCTCGTGCAGGCGTGTTTCGACGAGCGGCGTTTTCGTCACGCGTTGGGACGCTTCGCGACCGGCGTCGTGGTGATCTCGACCGGCAGCGGCGACGATCTGCATGCGATGACCGCCAACGCCTTCATGTCGGGTTCGCTCAAGCCGCCGCTGATCGTCGTCTCGGTCGGGCACCGGGCGCGCATGCACGAGCGTCTGATGGACAGCGCGCTGTTCGGCGTGAGCGTGTTGTCCGAGGCGCAGGAGCCGCATAGCCGCCACTTTGCCGGCGAGCCGCAGAGCCGGCTCGCGCCGCGCTTTGCGGCGGTCGAGGGGCTCCCGGACGTGGTGCTGCTCGAACACGCGGCGGCGCGTTTCGCCGCGCGCGTGGTGGACCGGCACCCTTGCGGCGACCATACGCTGTTCGTCGGCGAGGTGCTGGTGTTCTCGCTCGATGAACACGCGCCGCTGATCTTTTTCGGCGGGCGTTACGGATCGGTGGCGGCGCCTGAGTCGATGCAGCGATCGACGGCGGTGTCCGCGCAGGACTCGCCGCCGCTCGCCGCGAGCGCCTCCTGATGCGCGCGTCGGCCGTCATTTCCCGCCAGTTCCTTTCCGCCGACGCGTGGTGGATCAGACAAATCGTCTCGCAACGTGCGTCTTCGCACTATGCAAACAGTGCAATGCAGGCACGCTTGAGACGCAAGCTTATGGCCCATGGAAATATGCGGCGTTACAAGAAAGAAACAATTCTTCAGAGGGATAACCCTGTTAGGACGTTTCCCGACTGGCGCAAGCGTTTCGAAGCTAGCAACGTATCGTAGAAGAACTAAGTGACGTCAATAAAACGAGACATAAGGGCCGCACGATCAACAGGCTACGCGGGGGCAAACACCGCTTCGGGGAGAGTTTCATGGAACAGGCAAACAAAGATCGATCGCTCGTGAGCAAAGTCATGGACGGACTGGTCACGGGCATCGTCGAAGAGAAATACGGCGCCATACTGCCACCGCAGGATGTGCTGTCGAAGGAGTTCGACGTCAGCCGCACCGTCATGCGCGAGGCGCTGTCGATGCTGCTCGCGCGCGACATGCTGGACGTGCGGCCGAAAATCGGCACGCGCATCCGCTCGATGAGCGATTGGCGCATGATCGACGAAGACGTCGTGAACTGGCGTTTTCGCGCGAAACCCGATCCGCTGTTTTTGCGCGACGTGATCGAGTTTCGTATCCTGATCGAACCGCGCGCCTCGGCGCAGGCGGCCGCGCGTGGCAGCGCGGCGGATATCGCCGCGATCCGCGAGGCGTTCGAAGCATTCCGCGCGATCCGGCCGGGCGAGCCGGGCTATCAGGAAGCGGACGAACTGTTCCACACCCGCATCGTGGTGGCGAGCGGCAATCAGTTCTTCAAGCAGATGGCGGCGATCATTCGCGGCGCGCTATCCACTGTCAATCCCATCGTGACCGAAAGGGACGGGGAGGGACTATGGGAAAAGGCGGTGAAAACCCATCAACGTGTGGTCGAAGCGATCGAACGGCGCGATCCGAAGGAAGCGGAACTCGCCTCGCTTGCAATGATCGACTACACCACCGAAGAAATCAGCGGCCAGTTTTCCCCGGAACCGCCCGCACACAGTTGAGCGTCGCCGCTGCAGCGGCACGCTGGGTCTTTAATTTTTCCTTGTGAGACTGTGCGATACGAGAGGCGCGCGTTCACGCCCACGCGAGAGCGTGCGGCATGCGCGACAATAGCGCCTGTTCTGATCTGCATGGACTCGAAGGAACGATGACAATCGCAACGCAGGAAATCCCCTCGGACGGCACGATCCGCTGGGGAATCGTCGGGACGGGCCGCATTGCCCGTCGCTTCGCGCAAGGTCTCGCCCATGTGCCGCACGCGCAACTGACCGCGCTGTGGTCACGCCGCGCGGAACCGGCCTTGGCATTCGCCGGGGAATTCGGCGGCGAGGTGTGCGCGAGTTTCGACGCGCTGCTCGCCAGCGGTATCCACGCGCTCTATATCGCCACCGTCCAGGACAGTCACGCCGACTACGCGATCGCCGCGCTGCAAGCCGGCCTGCACGTGCTGTGCGAAAAACCCGCCACCATCAATCAGCCGCAGCTCGAACGCGTGCTCGATGCCGCGCGCGCCGCGCAACGGCTATTCATGGAAGCCATGAAGCCGCCCTTTTACCCGCTCTACAGAAAGTTGCGCGCGCATCTAGATGCCGATCCGATCGGTGCGGTCGGTCTGGTGCGGGCCGACTGTTCGGTGCCGGGCGTGCCGGACGATCACCCGTCGCTGTCGTTCGAGCACGCGGGCGGCGCGCTGCTCGACATCGGCATCTACGAGATGTTTCTCGCCGTCGACTGGCTGGGCGCGCCGCTTGAGGTGCAGACGCTGGGGCGGCTCGGCGCAACCGGCGTCGATACGTTCGCGAGCCTGAACAGTCAGCACGAGGGCGGCATCGCCCAGTTGTTTTGCGGGCTCGATCTGCATGGCAAGGGCGACGCGCTGCTGATGGCCAAAGGGGGCCACGTCACGATTCACGAACCGTGGTGGAATCCGTCGCGCGCGACGATCCGTTATACCGACGGACGCGTGGTCGAACTCGACGAGCCGTTCGAAGGCGGCGGCCTGAACTACGAAACCGCGCACTTCTGCGAGTTGATCCGGGCGGGGCAAATGGAAAGTCCAGTGATGCCGCACGACAAGTCGCTGCAGATGATCGCGATGGCCGACGCGGCGCGCGCGGCGCTCGGCTTGAAGTTCGCCGGAGAGTAGCGTCGCCGGCGTTGCCGCATTGCGCTCAGCAGCGGTGGTAGGATTCGCGCGGGCATGCGGAGAGAAAAAACGCTCCACGTGTCCGCCGCTTTCGAATTCCTTCCAATGGAGCCGCCTGCCATGCGCATGCTCGGAAAACTGTGGCGCGACAACAAGAGCGTCGTTGCGTTTCTCTTCCTGATGGTGTTGTTTCGCAGCGCCGTTGCCGACTGGAACGTCGTGCCGAGTGGCTCGATGCTGCCGACGATCCGCGAGGGCGACCGGATCTTCGTCGACAAGATGGCCTACGATTTGCGCGTGCCGCTCACGCATATCGCGATCGCGCATCTGCACGATCCGCAGCGTGGCGATATTGTGACGATCGATTCATCGGCGGCGCGTGAGTTGATCGTCAAGCGTCTGATCGGCTTGCCCGGCGACAGCGTGGCGATGCGCGAGAACGTGCTGTACGTGAACGGCGTGCGCGCCGATTACCAGCCGCTCAAGCTCAAGCCGCTGCCCGGCGACGCGGCGTCGCCCGGCGATTATCTAACCGAACGCTTCGACGGCGTCACGCATACCGTGCGGCTCGCGCCGCAGGCGCCGAGCCCGCGTGATTCGTTCGGGCCCGTGGTCGTGCCGCCCGGCGAGTATCTGATGCTCGGCGACAATCGCGACGACAGCGCCGATTCGCGTTACTTCGGCTTCTTTCCGCGCAAGGAATTGATGGGCCGTACGCGCCGCGTCGCGTTTTCGCTCGACCCGGACCACTACTACACGCCGCGCTTCGAACGCTTTGGCGCGCCGCTGGATCCGGCGTCTTCTGTCGCCCGCCGCTAAATCAGAAGCGCCGGGTGCTCAGTGGCGCGACGGCAGCGCAAGGCGCCGTTCGTACCAGCGTTGCACGCTCTGGAGCACCTGACACAACACCCAATAAACGGCGGCCGCGGCCAGATACAACGGCAGCGGCTGATAGGTCGACGCGATGATCTCCTGCGCGCTGCGCAGCAGTTCCGTGACGGTAATCACCGACACCAGCGAGGTGTCCTTGATCAGGCTGATGAGACTGTTCGACAGACTCGGCACGGCAATGCGCAACGCTTGCGGCGCGATCACGTAGCGCAATGTCTGGCGTCGCGAGAGTCCGAGACTGTAGGCAGCGAGCCATTGACCGTTCTGAATCCCCAGGATCGCGCCGCGCATGCTCTCCGACAGATACGCCGCCACGTTGGCGGACAACGCGATCACGCCGGCCGGCGTCGGATCGAGCGATATGCCGAAACTCGGCAAGCCGTAATAGATCACGAAGATCTGCACCAGCAGCGGCGTGCCGCGCATCACACTCACGTAAATACGCGCGATCCAGTTCAGCACGCGGTTGTGGCTGACGCCCATCAACGCCAGCACGGCGCCGGCGATCAGGCCGAAGATCATCGACAGAACCGCGAACTTGACCGTCAGGACGGCGCCCTGCGCGAGCACAGGCAGCGATTCAACGAGCAGGGAAGTGGTGGACATGAGCTGAGCGGTGGACGGGTTAGGCGCGCAAAAAGCGCACATCATAAACGTTGCTGTAGAAGCGCGAAGGGCGGCATCGTCGACGATGCCGCCCTTCCTTTCAGTCAGCGCGCATTACTTGATTGGCTTGCTGACGTCGATGCCGAACCACTTGTCCGAGATCTTCGCAAACGTGCCGTCAGCTTCGAGCTGGGTCATTGCGTCGTCGATCGCCTTGGCGAACTTCGGGTTGCCCTTTTTGAACGGAATGCCGGAAGGATTGCCCGCGCCGACATTCGCGCCCGTGCGCAGCGGCAGTTGCGAGTTCTTCATCAGGTAAGCGAGCATCAGGCGGTCGTTGAGCGCCGCGTCGAGGCGGCCGGCGGCCAGATCACGCAGGTACTCGGGCGCGCCCGGATACGTCTTCACGTCGATGCCCGGCACCGACTTCGCCATATCCATGTAGTTCGTGCCCAGACCGACGCCGAGCTTCTTGCCCTTCAGGTCGTCAAGCGACTTGAACTGGCGCGTGTCGTCCTTGCGCTGGATCAGTTGCGCGGCCGAATACGTGTAGGCCGGCGAGAAGTCGAGCGCCTGCTTGCGTGCGTCGGTGATGCCGACCTGGTTGACGATCACGTCGAACTTGTTCGCCTGCAGACCGGCGATGATGCCGCTCCACTCCGTGGTCACAAATTCCGGCTTCACGCCGAGCTTGGCGGCGACAGCCTTCGCGATGTCGACGTCGTAGCCGACCAGCTCGCCCGACGGCGCTTTCGAATTGAACGGCGGGAAGGTGCCTTCCAGACCGATGCGCAGTGTGCCGCGCTGCTTGACCTGATCGAGGAGGTCGTCGGCATGGGCGGCGACCGCGGTGAACGACGCGCCGATCACACCGGCGACGAGAATCTTTTTAAACAAGCCAAATTTCATCGAGTTCCTTTTTTGTTCGTCCGGCCTTTTAGCAGACGAAAGCATAGCAAAGCAGACTATCGAAATCTAAATATCGTTTGTTTATGTCTATATTCCGGGCGCGGGGCGCGGGGCGCGGGGTGCGGGGCGCGGGCGCGGCCCGCACGTTGCACGGAGCACGCCGAGGGCGCGGCACCGCGCGGCGCCGTACGGCGGGCACCGGCGCGGCGTTCAGCGCAACCGGGTTCAACGCAGCGCTTGCGCGCATTCCGCGACGAGCGCCGGTCCGCGGTAGATAAACCCGGTATAGAGCTGCACCAGCGACGCGCCGGCCGCGAGCTTTGCACGCGCGTCGTCACCGGAAAAAATCCCGCCGACGCCGATGATCGGCACCGCTTCGCCGACTTCCGCGCGCAGCTTGCGGATCACTTCATTCGACGCGTCGAACACCGGCTTGCCCGACAGGCCACCGGCTTCGTCGCCGTATTGCATGCCGGCGACGGCCGTGCGCGAGAGCGTGGTGTTGGTGGCGATCACGCCTTCGAACTGGTGGCGCAACAGCGTGTCGGCGATCGACTTGATCTGTTCGTCGTCGAGGTCCGGCGCGATTTTCAGCGCGAGCGGCACGAGCTTGCCGTGCATGTCGGCGAGACGCTGCTGCTTCTCCTTGAGCGCCGCGAGCAGCGCGTCGAGTTCGCCCGCGCCTTGCAGCTGGCGCAGATTCTTCGTGTTCGGCGATGAGATGTTCACCGTCACATAGCTGGCGAACGGATAGACGCGTTCAAGACAGTACAGGTAGTCTTCGGCGGCGCGTTCGATCGGCGTGTCGGCGTTCTTGCCGATGTTCAGGCCGAGAATGCCGCGATAGCGCGCCGCCTGCACGTTCTTCACGAACTGGTCGACGCCCGCGTTATTGAAGCCCATCCGGTTGATCACGGCATTCGCCTGCGGCAGACGGAACATGCGCGGGCGCGGATTGCCCGGTTGCGCGCGCGGCGTCACCGTACCCACTTCGATAAAGCCGAAGCCGAGCGCGGCGAGGCCGTCGATGCAGGCGCCGTCCTTGTCGAGGCCCGCGGCGAGTCCCACCGGGTTGCGGAACGTCAGGCCCATCACGGTGCGCGGCGCATCCGGCACGCGCGGCGCGAGGGCGCCGGCGAGACCGGTGCGGCCGGCCGCGCCGAGCATGCGCAAGGTGAGATGGTGAGCGTCTTCCGCGTCCATGCGAAAGAGTTGGGCGCGTACAAGCGGGTAGAGGGAACTGAACACGGGACGAAGCCGGGCGGCCGGAAAATGGGAACCCGCCATTTTACCGGCTTTGCGCTTTTGATGAGACCGACTGGCGGGATTGGGCGGCGGCCCGAGCGGATCGCCCGCTTGCCGTGCCCAGGCTACGGCTTGAGCGGCGGGCGCTTGCCGTGTATCGCGAGATCGACCGGCGGCAGATCCATGCCGGTGGGATCGAGCACGCGCCAGGCGCCGTCGATCAAACCTTCGAGCGGACGGAAATTCGCCTTGTACGCCATCTTCGGACTCTCGCGAATCCAGTAGCCGAGATACACGTAGGGCAGCTTGAGACTGCGCGCCTGCTCGATCTGCCAATAGATGTTGTAGGTGCCGAAACTCGTGTTTGGCAGCCCCGGTTCAAAAAACGTGTAGACCGAAGAGAGTCCGTCACCGAGGATATCGATCATGCTGATCATGCGCAGAATGCCCGGCGCATCCGGCCGGTCCGGCAGCGGCTCGCGGAATTCGACCAGCCGCGAGTTGATCCGGCTCTGCAACAGGAACTGTTCATATTGGTCGCGGCTGTCGCGATCCATGCCGCCGCCCGCATGCCGCGCCGACTGATAGCGCATGTAGAGCGCGTAGTGCTCTTCATCGTAATGGAGCGGCGCGACGGTGGCGACCAGTTCGCCGTGCTTCTTCCAGACGCGGCGCTGCGTGCGGTTCGGCTCGAACTGGTCGACCGGCACGCGCACCGGCACGCAGGCGCGGCAGCCGTCGCAATACGGCCGGTACGTGAACACGCCGGAGCGCCGGAAGCCCGCCTTGACGAGGTCGGTGTAGACGTCGGAGTTGATCAGGTGACTGGGAGTGGCGACTTGCGAGCGCGCGATGCGGCCGTCCAGGTAACTGCAGGGATAGGGCGCTGTTGCATAAAATTGCAGCGCCGAAAGCGGGGAAAGAGGCAGCTCGTTGGGATGAGTCACGTTGGCAGCTCTCGAAGCGTCTCTGGTAATGCAAACCCGGCGCCCTGCGGTCGACGACCCGCGGCTCACGACCCGCGGCTCGGTGGGCGAGGGATCCGGATTCGGCCTGATTCTTCCTACGACGCTGGCGCGACGACCTCGAGCAGCGCGGTCTTGTCGAAGCGCCAGGGAATCGGCGGCGCCGCGACCGACGCGCGAACATGCGCGATGAACGCCTTGCGCGCTATCTCGCGACCGCCTAGCGACGCCAGATGCGACGTGTTCTGCTGGCAGTCTATCATTTCTATTTCGTGACGGCGCAAGTGTCCGACAAGCGCGGCCAGCGCCATTTTCGACGCATCCGTGACCTCCGCGAACATGGATTCGCCGAAGAACATTTTGCCGAACGACACGCCGTACAAACCTCCCACGCGCTTGCCTTCGAACCAGGTCTCGATGCTGTGCGCATCGCCCACACGATGCAGCGACGAGTACGCTTCGACCACATCCGCGGTGATCCAGGTGCCGCGCTGTCCGCGTCGCGGCGCCTGCGCGCAGGCGCGCATCACGGCGGCGAAATCATGGTCGACGCGGATTTCCCACGCGTCTTCGAGCAGCACGCGCCGGAGCGTTTTGCGCAAGGACGGCGCGACCTTGAATTCGGCGGGGCGCAGGATCATGCGCGGGTCGGGACTCCACCACAACACCGGCTGGCCGTCCGAATACCAGGGAAAGATTCCGCGCCGATAGGCGTCGATCAGCCGTGACGGCAGCAGGTCGCCGCTGGCGGCGAGCAGGCCCGGCGCGCCGCTGGTCGCGCCGAGGGCGCGTTCGACGGGCGGAAACGGGTCGTCAGGGCCGAGCCAGGGAACCATGCGCGCCGCTCAACCTTCGCGCAGCGAGCGGAAGATGTCGCCCGTGTGCAGGCCGAAGCTGCCGGCGGCGCGGTCGGCGAAAAAGAAACGCAGGGTCTGGCCGACGGTGGGAAAGGCAATCTCGTCCCAAGGAATTTCCTGTTCTTCGAAGAGTTTCACTTCGAGGCTTTCTTCACCGGCGGCAATGTCGAGATCGAGCAGACGCGCCATGTAGAACAGATGAACCTGATGCACGTGGGGCACGTTCAGCAGCGAGAAGAGGTTTTGCACTTCGACGCGCGCGCCGGCTTCTTCCAGCGTTTCGCGCGATGCCGCTTCGGCGGTCGTTTCACCCATTTCCATGAAGCCCGCGGGCAGCGTCCAGTAGCCGTAGCGCGGCTCGATCGCGCGACGGCACAGCAGCACCTTGTCGTCCCACACCGGAACGGTGCCGACCACGTTGCGCGGATTCTGATAATGCACCGTGCCGCAACTGCCGCATACGAAGCGCTCGCGGTTGTCGCCCGGCGGAATGCTCAGGCTGACACCCTGGCCGCAGACAGAACAGAATTTCATAGGAAGGGGACGAGAAAGGGTGACAGGAGTTTATCACCGGGGCGAAGTTTTTCTCAGGTCGCAAAATCGCGGCGAGCGGGGTTAGGTGGGCGACGAGGCCGGTGCGGAGGAACGAGCGCGCAAATCGCGCACGACCCGACCGTTTGGTTCGGAATCCCGAGCATCTTGCGCGTGAGGGCCGATCCGTGGGCGCGCATGGTGTCGCGGACGAATGATCCGTGTTGCAAGCCGATGCTGGGATGGATGCTGAAAGAACAGCAATACAACGCGGGTGGTGCGCTACGCGGTGTAAAACTTGTCAAACCGTTTGGGGAAAACAAAAAAGGCCTGCCGGTTTGGCAAGCCTTGAATGTTGTTTTCGACGTCTCCAACCAACTTGATGAACTTGGTTGCGGGGGTAGGATTTGAACCTACGACCTTCGGGTTATGAGCCCGACGAGCTGCCAGACTGCTCCACCCCGCGTCCGTCGAAGAAAAGATTATAGAACAAAGCCAGTAGGGTTGCAATACCTATTTAAGAACCGGCTTCAATCCGCGAGACATGCGTCGGCGCGTGAGGGCCTAAGTCGCTGCGCGCATGGCTTGCGTCGCATGCCGGAAGGCGCCCGTAAGGCGCTGCGCTAGAATTCAGATTCCTCTCGCGACGCCGCCCTGCCCGCACGGCGGCGCGCTCCACCTCTTACCACGCTCTGAACTCCATGGATATCGCTCACGACCTGCAGGTGATTGCCGCTCAGGAACACACGCTGGTGTTCCCACAATTCGACGCCGACCGCGCGTGGCAAGTCGGTGCCTATCTGCACGAGGTCGCCAAGGCGCGCGGTATTCCCGTCGCGATCGACGTGCGCACCTTCGGTCAGCCGCTGTTCTTCAGCTTGCTCGACGGCGCGACGCCGGACAATATCGATTGGGTGCGCCGCAAGAGCAACACGGTCGCGCATTTTCGCCGCAGTTCGTACGCGATCGGCCTGAAGTTGCAGCAGGCCGGCGGCACGCTCGCGGACAAGCACGCTTTGGCTGCCGCGGAATATGCGTCGCATGGCGGCGCGTTTCCGTTGACGGTGGCGCACGCGGGCGTGATCGGTTCGATCACAGTGTCGGGTCTGCCGCAGCGCGCCGATCACGAGCTGGTGGTGGAAGCGCTGTGCGCGCATCTCGGCTACGACTACAGCAAGCTCGCGCTAGCAAAGGCCTGAGCCGATGCGGCTGCCTCCTTATGCTTTGCTCGGCATTGCCATCGTGGCCGAAGTGATCGCGACCTCCGCGATGCGGGCGTCGGAGGGCTTCTCGCGGTTCCTGCCTTCAGCAGTGGTCGTAGTCGGCTATGGCGTGGCGTTCTATTGTCTGTCGCTCACGCTGAAGAGCATTCCAGTCGGCATCGTCTACGCGGTGTGGTCCGGCGCCGGCATCGTGCTGATCACGCTGGTCGCGGTGCTGCTGTACCGGCAGGTGCCCGACGTGCCGGCCGTCATCGGACTCGGACTGATCATTGCCGGCGTTGCGGTGCTGAACATGTTTTCGAAGATGCAGGCGCACTGAGCCGCTGCATCGGCACCGGCGCCGCAGGCGCTTATTTGCAGCGCACGATCATCGAGCGGTTTTTCACGTTGGCCGAGACAACGTTCGTGACGCTGCCGCCCGCCGTGCCGCCTTCGTCATTGTCTTTGGAGACGATGTCGTAGCCCGTCGCGCCGCAGGCCTTGCCGGCCTGCACGTAGCACGAAGCCCAGCTGGAAGAGGCGTCGGCGCCGCTGCAATTCACAGCGAAGCCGGTCTGGCCGTTCGGCAGGTTGATCAGCGACGTGGTGTTCGACGATGCGCAGCCGGCAAGGCTCGCCGCGCCGAGCAGCACGGCGGCGGGAAGGGCGGCCGCGAGCGGGCTGCGGCGAACGAAAGCCGGCGCTGCGCCGGTTCGAAAGCGGCTGAAGCGGCCGGCGCGGCGCAGTTGCGTCATGAAATGCATCGTGATGTTTCCTTTCAGATTGATATTCGGGTCGCCACGTGGATCGGGAACGCCTGTCGACGCTCGAGATAAGCTCAGGGTGTTTCGATCGTAATGCCCGCCGCGCTGACCATCCGGCGGCTTTGCTCGCCTTCTTTGGTGGCCGCGTCTTCCCAGATGCTGATGGCTTTTGGAATGTCGATGCCGTGGCTTTCGGCGTACGCAAACCAAGTGTTCGCCGCATCCGTTTCGGGCAATTCGTGGCTTTGCAGAAAATATTTTCCCATATTGCGCTCACTGAACTCGAAAAGGCGTCGTCGTGGCAGCACGGACCGTGCCGATGATCCGGTTCGACCGGAGCGGACCGAACAAGTGCGATCGGCTGCATCGCCGGGTCGCGCCGCAGAACTAATCGGCTCGCGACGCGCCTTACATACTGGTTGGCCGCGCGCCGGCGCGCGTGCTGCTCTGGCACGCACGGACGCAGCCGGCGATATGCAGGTCGACGCACGGGCAGACGTATCGCACGCGGTTCGACGCGGCGCCCACCCATGAATTGCAACGAGGAGAACGAATATGGCTGAACGGGTCAGCGGCCCTTACCGCGGTTATTACATCAGCGCCACCGCGCGCCTCGTGCCGGCGGCCGACGCACCGGCCGCGACCGCGGGCAACGCGAGCGGGACCTACGTCGGCTCGGTGAGTCTGGCTGAACACGGTCCGGACGATCCTCACCGCATGGAAACCTTGCTCGAACTCGGCGACGGCCAGCGCTTCGCCAGCGAAGAGGAGGCGCTCGTCTTCGTCGAGCAGGCGGCGCGCGATTACATCGACCGCCTGCTGGGAAGCGCTTGATGGCGCTGCGCAAGGTGAAGAAAAGCGTCGCCGGGTCTGTCGGCAAAACCGCTGAGGAAAGCGCTGCGGCAGGCTGGACCTCGGTCCGGCCGCGCGAGTACCATAACGACGTTCTCCGGGGCCGGCCGGTTATCGCCTGCGCCGGTCTCCCGTCGGATCTTTCTCATGAGGCAGCCATGGAAATTCGGTTTCCCGCGGACGCGCCTGCCTACCGCGACTCGAACCTGACCGTTGTCTTTCCCGCGCTGGTGGACGGCGAACCGGTGCCGTGCGCGATCTCGGTCGAAGCGCTCGAAGATCACTTCGGCGCCTACTCCGAGGACCTGGAAGGCTGGATGCGCGCTTTCGACGCCGGACGTCCGCGCATCGAAGCGGTCGCGCGCGAGCACTTGCAAATCAGCAACGGCACGCCTGTGCTGCTGAAGAGTGGCCACTTTCCGCCAGGCAACGTAGCGGCGTAGTCGCGCTGCGCGAGTGAGCATGCGGCCATGCGGACTCCATCGCAACGGCAGCGGATTGGCGGGGCAGACGCTCTGTGGCGGTGAGCAATCCGCCACAGCGCGGGCCGTGCGAGCCATGGCGAGTTCGCATGCGCCGACCCGATGTACCGGAGGCTGCACAACATCGCGCAATTCGCCGCGCAACTCGCAAACGCCACGCGCGCAATCCCGACGACCTTCGCGCTCTCGTTCAAGCCGCGCTCGCGGCGCTTCCGTTTGCTCCCGCATTTGCCGATGCCGCCTCGCGCGCGGCATCGAATGCATGGCGAATGCCTTCTTCGTACGACGTTCTGGCGATCGGGCCGATCAGTTCGGTCAACGCCGAGTCGTCGAGCACGAGCGGTTCGGTCATCAGGTAATTCATTTCCACCAGCTCCCGCATTAACGGGTTGAACAGACCGAACACGCGCAGCAGGGTCTTGCCGGCGACCATCAGCTTTGGTTGGCGACCGGCTAGCGCATAGGCCTGCCGCGCCACTTCGCGCTGCGTGATCGTGCCCGCGCCGGCGAGGTGCCACCAGCGCCCATACGCCTCGGGCGTGCGCGTGAGCTTTTCGACCACCGGCCCGATATCCGGCAGATAGATGAATTCATGCGGCACATCCACCGGGCCGATCACCTGCGCGCGCTTGCCGGTCGCCGCGGCTTCGAACACGCCGTTCAGCAGACTGCGCTCGATCTTCGGGCCGTAGAAGTCGGGCAGGCGCAGCACGAGCGTCGAGAGACCATCGCGTCCATGTGCCGCCAGCACCAGATTTTCCTGCGCGAGCCGCATTTGGCCCTTGAACGTGTGCGGCTCGCGCGGATGATTTTCGCGGATCGGATTGCCGCGCGCGCGGCCGTACGGATACACCGTGCCGATCAGAATGAAGCGTTCGACGCCCGCCGCCGTCACGCCCCCCAGCGTTCTCTCCATGAGCGGCGGATGCGCGGCGAACTGATCGTAGGGCACGCCGACCAGATAGATCACCGTCTGCAGATCCTGCGACGCCGCGCGGATCGAAGCGGGGTCGTCCGGATTCCACGTGACGATCTCCGCGTGCGGATCGTGGCCGAACGCGGCCTCGAGAGGCTGACGCGAGCGGCCGACCACCCGGTAATCGCGGCCCGCCGCGCTAAGCGCCGCTGCGATGATCTGACCAGCCGCGCCCGCGGCGCCGAATAAACCCACCTTGCCCGTGACTTGCATGACGACTCCTTGAAGCGGCGCCGCATCGCGTCCGCATGGATTGTGACTGATGATATAAAATTTAATGAACACCGTTCAGTGAACAGTGTTCAGTTTAATTTGACTTTTCAGTTTGTCAACCCGAGAATGTTCGTCATGGGAATCGCTGAACGAAAGAACCGCCAGAAACAGGCACTGCGCGAACGCATCCTCGATGCCGCGCGGCGCATCGTGATGCGCGAAGGTTTTGCCGCGCTGTCCATGCGCAAAATCGCCGACGCCATCGAATATTCGCCGGCCACGCTGTACCTGCATTTCGCAAGCCGCGACGAGATCGCGCAAGCGTTGTGCGCGGAAGGCTACGCGCAACTGCTGCAGACATTCGTGCCGCTGGCGGGCATTGCCGATCCGGCCGAGCGGCTGAAGGCGCTCGGCCGGGCCTACGTGGCGTTCGGTGTCGCGCATCCGGAAACGTACCGGCTGATCTTCATGGAAGATCCGAGCTACACCGGCGCGGCGCTGCGCGGCGCGGCGAAGGGCAAGGCGGTGGCGGATCCGGCCAATGCCGGCGCGGCGTCGGGCGGTGCGGCGGCGAGCGCCGCGGTGCAGAGCGCGGATACCGAAGCCACGGCGGCTGACGAAGCGATCGGCGACACGCCCGCTACCGGAGACGATCCCGGCGAGGCCGCGTTGCACATCATGATTTCCGCGCTCGAGGAACTCAAAGCGGCGGGGCGTCTGTCGGCGTCGATGGACGTGGCGGTGTGGGCCGAGGCGTTCTGGGCGAATTTGCACGGCATCGTCGCACTGAACCTGACGTGTCCCGTGTTCCCGACCGCGCCGCTCGACACCGTGGTGGGCATCGCGCTCGACGCCTGGTTGGGGGCGTCGCACGCAATGCAGGCGCCGGGCGCCGCGGCCGACGCCGGTACGCGCAAGAAAAAATCCCCTGAAACGTGTAGCGGGTCGCCGGCGCAACCGGACAACGATCCCGCCGCGCAGCCTTTAGCTAAAAAACCGGCCAAAGCCACAGCGAGCGGTGTCGCCGCGTCGGCCGCGAGGCGCAAAAGCACAACTGCGTGATAACGTTCAATTCCACCCCAATTTGCGCGGTTGCGCTTAGCTCGCCATGTCCATTTCCGCCTCGCCCGCCGTCAGCGACGAAGTCGCGACTTTCGTAGTCAACCGTATCGGTTTCATCGAACTGGACAGGCCAAAGGCGCTCAATGCGCTGTCGACCGGCATGATTCGCGCGATGCACGCGGCGCTCGATCAGTGGCGCGAAGATCCGGACGTGCTCGCCGTCGTGGTGCGCAGCCGGCACCCGCGCGCGTTCTGCGCGGGCGGCGACATCCGCTTTCTCTATGAGTCGGCGCAGCGCGGCGAACAGGATGTGCGCGACACGTTTTTCATCGAGGAATACCGGCTCAATCACGCCATCTTCACCTTTCCGAAGCCGTATATCGCGTTGATGAACGGCGTTGTGATGGGCGGCGGCATGGGCATTTCGCAGGGCGCGCATCGCACCGGCGGTCTGCGAGTCGTCACGAATTCGACGAAGATGGCGATGCCGGAAACTCGCATCGGCCTGTTTCCGGACGTCGGCGCGGGTTGGTTTCTGGCCCGCACGCTTGGCGCGATCGGCCGCTATCTGGCAGTGACTGGCGAAACGATCGGCGCGGCCGACGCGCTTTACGCGGGTCTCGCCGACACCTACATCGACGACGCGGCCTTGCCCGGGCTGGTCGACACCTTGCGCAGCGAGCGCTTCGAGCGCGGCGCGGACGTGGCGGCGTGCATCGAACGCGCGGCGCTCGCGCATCAGGTCGTGCCGCGGCCGGAGGCGTCGTCGCTGGCGAATGGGCGGGCGTTGATCGATCGTCACTTCGCCTTGCCCGACGTCGCGCGGATTCTTGCTTCGCTCCAAAGCGAGCGCGAAGCCGCCGATTGGGCCGAACAGATGATCGCGGTCTTGCGCGAACGCTCGCCGCTGTCGATGGCGGTGTCGCTGGAAGTGGTGACACGCGCCGAGGGTTCGATGGCCGACGTGCTGCGTGGCGACCTCGATCTGACGCGCTCGAGCTTTCTGCACGGCGACACGATCGAAGGCATTCGCGCGCGGATCATCGACAAGGACAACGCGCCGCGCTGGCGCTTCGCGCGCATCGAGGACGTGATTGCCGCCGACGTCGAGAAGATGTTCGAGAGCCCGTGGCCGGCGAACGAACATCCGCTGCGGGATTTGCGCGGTTAAAGCCGAAGAATTGAAGCCGGGCGGGAAGCTATGACGCGCGTAACGCGCGGCATAGCGCCGTTTGCCAACGGCCAGCGGCCAAACCGCCCAAACCGTTTATTCCTCGTCTTCGCTCGCCATGAAGGCGCGCATGAACACGAGCGCGCCCCAGCCCCACATCGCATTCGCAGCGAACCCCACGGAGAGGCGCGGCAGCATGTTGCCGCTCGGCCAGATTCCGCGCAGCGGGTCGATCACGAACACGCTCGCCGCCGTCAACGCAATGCCGCCGAACACGAAAGCCGGCACCCACGGCGCACGCCGATGCGGCGCGACGCGCAACAGCCACGCCATCAGCACGGCCCAGAACGCGCTCCAGATCGCGTTGGCAATGAACTCAGGCAAACCGAGCGGTAAAAACGGCGCAGTCGAAAAACCGGTCGGCTCGATCATCCCGGCTGCGTGCAGCAGCGCCAGCGTCGATTCGTGGAAGAACAGGGAAGCCAGAAAACCGGCGACGAACGGCAGGATGAGTTTTTGCATGCATTGCACCGCCAGGATACAGGCGGCGTGGTTCGCATGGCCTGTACCGGATTATTCGGAAAACGTGCGCCATTATATCTAGACGTACCCCTTTTCCAGCGTACACGCCGCGCAACATCCGTATGCTTTAGCGTCGGGCTAATCACGAAAGTGGAAAACCTAAGCTAAAAAAAATCGTTCAAAAGCCGCAGCCCGATCCATAGACTGTTTCTCCATGCAGACGGCGTTTGCCGCTGTCGCCGTTTAATCGAGCGCATGACGCGCACGTTTGGTCGAGGGAAGCCGTCGCGATGTCCGGCCTGATGCCGATCTTCATCCGCCGCATGGCGCACGCGCGCCAGCCGGTCCGTTGTCGCCGCTAGCGCGCAACGACACCGCATTTTTCCGTCTCTTTGCGCTGCACCGTCTGGCTGTGTGCCGGAGGGATGCGCGCGGCCGGCGTGTGCGCGAACGCTCGACGCATCGTCTTCATTCAATCCAGTTTCGTCCATGCAGGAGCAGCAAATGAATGTGTTCTGGTTCATTCCGACTCACGGCGACAGCCGCTATCTCGGTACGTCCCAAGGCGCACGCGCAGCCGATTACGACTATTTCCAGCAGATCGCCGTCGCGGCCGATACGCTCGGCTACGAGGGCGTGCTGCTGCCGACGGGGCGCTCGTGCGAGGACGCGTGGGTCGTCGCGTCGAGCCTGATCGCCGCGACCAAACGCCTGAAGTTTCTGGTGGCGATCCGCCCGGGCATCTCGTCGCCGGGTCTGGCCGCGCGCATGGCGGCGACCTTCGACCGGCTGTCGAACGGGCGTCTGCTGATCAATGTCGTGACCGGCGGCGATGCGGCGGAACTGGAAGGCGACGGCGTGTTCGTCGACCACGACACGCGCTATGAAATCACCGACGAATTCCTGCACATCTGGCGCAAGCTGCTGAGCGCCGCGCATACCAACGACGCGATCGATTTCGAGGGCAAGCATCTGAGCTCGAAGGGCGGCAAGGCGTTGTATCCGCCCGTGCAGAACCCGCATCCGCCGCTGTGGTTCGGCGGTTCGTCGCCGGCCGCGCACGAGATGGCGGGCGAGCATATCGATACCTATCTGACGTGGGGTGAGCCGCCCGAAGCCGTGGCGAAGAAGGTCGCCGACATTCGCGCGCGCGCCGCGGCGCATGGCCGCCAGATCAAGTTCGGGATCCGTCTGCACGTGATCGTGCGCGAGACCGAAGAAGAAGCGTGGGCCGCCGCCGACAAGCTGATCAGCAAGCTCGACGACGAGACCATCTCGCGTGCCCAGGCCTCGTTCTCGAAGATGGACTCCGAAGGCCAGCGCCGCATGGCCGCGCTGCACGGCGGCAAGCGTGGCGGCCGCGCGGAACTCGAGGTCTATCCGAATCTGTGGGCGGGCGTGGGCCTCGTGCGCGGCGGCGCGGGCACGGCGCTGGTCGGCAATCCGGAGCGGGTGGCGGCGCGCATGAAGGAGTACGCCGAACTCGGCATCGACACCTTCATTCTGTCGGGCTATCCGCATCTGGAAGAGTCGTATCGCTTTGCCGAACTCGTGTTTCCGTTGCTGCCGAATCGTCGCAACAAGGTGTCGAATGGACCGCTGTCGGGTCCGTTTGGCGAGATTGTCGGCAACAACTATCTGCCGAAGGCGGCCAGTTCGAGCTGAATCTCGAACCTGGTGCACGTGCCGCGCCAGGCACGTTCGATCGTCGACAAGCAATGAGGAACGGGAAACATGGCTGAATCCACTGTGAGCGCCGCGCGGCACGAAGGCGCCGAGGCCGGCGCGGCTTTGCACACGTGGCGCCGGATCCGCGCGCATTTCGCGCCGTGGCTCGCGCCGCTCGCGATTCTGCTGGCGTGGGAATTCGCCGCGAGAAGCGGCGTGCTGTCGACGCGTGTGCTCCCTGAACCGCTCGCGGTCGTCAAGGCCGCGTGGTCGCTGATTCAGTCCGGCGAAATGTGGGCGGACGTGAAGGTCAGCACGTGGCGCGCGGTGTCGGGTTTTGCGATCGGCGGCGGCATCGGCCTCGTGCTCGGACTCGCGACCGGCTTGTTCAAGCCCGCCGAGATCGCGCTCGACTCGACCGTGCAGATGATCCGCAACATCCCGGCGCTGGCGATGATTCCGCTGGTGATTCTGTGGTTCGGCATCGAGGAGGAGGCGAAGGTGTTTCTCGTCGCGCTGGGCGTGTTTTTCCCGATCTACGTGAACACCTTTCACGGCATCCGCTCGGTGGACGCCAATCTGATCGAGATGGCGCGCAGTTATGGCGTGAAGGGTTTCGCGCTGTACCGGCACGTGGTGCTGCCGGGCGCGTTGCCGTCGATCCTGGTCGGCGTGCGTTTCGCGTTCGGGCTGATGTGGGTCACGCTGATCGTCGCCGAGACCATTTCCGCGCAATCGGGCATCGGCTACATGACCATGAATGCCCGCGAATTCCTGCAAACCGATGTGGTGGTGGTCGGCATTCTGCTCTACGCGGCGCTCGGCAAACTCGCCGATGTGCTGGCGAAAAGCCTCGAACGCGTCTCGCTGCGCTGGCATCCGGCTTATCAACGAGGAGCGAAATCATGAGCGCCACGATCTTGTCCGCGTCGTTCGGCGGGATTGCGGGCAGCGATCTCGAAGCCGAGTTGGCGCACGCTCGTAACGTCGATCACGACGCGTACGAAGCGGCTGCTTTCGAATATGCCGATGCGGTGCATCATCATCGACCGCGTGTCGATGCGGGACTATCGGCCGGCGCGCTGTCACGCAACGGCGCACGCCGTGCCGCGGATTATTCGGTGGAGTTGCGCGGCGTGGGCAAAAGCTACGGCGAACGCCAGGTGCTGTCGGACTTCAATCTGTCGATCGAGCGCGGCAGTTTCGTGGCGATCGTCGGCCGCAGCGGCTGCGGGAAATCGACCTTGCTGCGCCTCGTCGCCGGACTGGAAAAGACTAGCTCGGGTGTGCTCGAAAAGCGCACCGAAGACGGCGGCCCGGTCGACACGCGCATCATGTTCCAGGACGCGCGCCTGCTGCCCTGGAAGAGCGTGCTGCAAAACGTGATGCTCGGCCTCGGCCGCGGCGCGCGTGAGGACGCGCGTGCCGTGCTCGCCGAAGTCGGCTTGCTGGAGCGCGCCAACGATTGGCCCGCGCAGCTTTCCGGCGGTCAGCGTCAGCGGGTGGCGCTGGCGCGGGCGCTCGTGCATCGGCCGCAATTGTTGTTGCTCGACGAACCGCTCGGCGCGCTCGATGCGTTGACGCGCATCGAAATGCACGCGCTGATCGAGCGCCTTTGGCGCGAGCATCGATTCACCGCGCTGCTGGTCACGCACGACGTGCATGAAGCCGTGGCGCTCGGCGACCGGATTCTGCTGATCGAAGAAGGGCGCATTGCGCTCGATCAGCCGGTGCCGCTCACGCGTCCGCGGGCGCGCGCGTCGGCCGGTTTCGCCGCGCTCGAAGAACATGTGTTGCAACGCGTGCTGAAGACAGCGCCGAATGACGACGCGCTGTCCCATCACGCGTACGACGCACGTGACGAAGGCCGTCTCAGGCGGCCAACAGAGGTCCGTTGGGCCGTCTGACATTGCTTGACTGACTGTTTCTAAATCGCTTTTCTGGAGTCACTCGATATGGGCATTTCCGCAATCAACGTACGCAATCAGTTCAAAGGCAAGGTCAAGGAAATCATCCGCGGACCGGTCGTGTCCGAAGTCGATGTGGATACGCCGTTCGGTATCGTCACCTCGGTGATCACCACGCGCTCCATCGACGAACTCGAGCTTGCGGTCGGCTCGGAGGTAATCGCGCTGGTCAAGTCGACGGAGGTGTCGATCGCGCGCCTCTGAGGTTCGCGCAATTCAGCCTCGCGTTATTTCGCGTTCGCGCCGCTGGCCGGCGGCTCGTGCGTCATTTTGTCGTTGGTCGGCTTGCTCGGGCGCTTGATCGGCATGTTGTCGGGATTGCTCGAGCCGCCTGAGCCGGAAGCGGCCTCGGGCGGCCTGGCCATCGACGAGTTGTCGTTTTGCGGCGCTGTCTGCGGCGGTTTTTGCTGCGTTTGTGCCGGTTTCGCCGTCTGTGCGAATGGCGTCATGGTGCCGTTTATGCCGAGGCCTGTCGCCAGCGCGACACCCGTTACCCATACCGCCCATCTGCTTCTCTTCATATCCGTCCTCCCGTGCGATATCGCCTTACGGTTTCGGCGCCGCCGCGCGCCGGTGGAATCATGTTTGCCACGCATTTCGCGTGCCGTGACGCGCCCCTGCATACGTCCCCGAAACTTGCTAGGATGAATTGAGCATGCAGACGGAGACGGCCATGTCAAAGTCATTGAGTCCCGAAGCGGTGGAAGCCTTGCGGCGTCTGAACGACGTCGGTGTCGGACAGGATGCGCCGAAGCTGGCGCAGTCGGTGACAGCCGAATTGCTGGCCGGCGGCCTGGTCGCCGAGGCGAGCGGCGGCGACGTCGAAATCACCTGCAACGGCCGGCAATATCTTTCGGGCGATTGCGATTAATCGCCAGCGCGAGAGGCGGCCTGAGGTTCGGGCCGGATCGATCCGCGAGCCGTCGAGCGTGCTCGCCGGACAAGTCTGGCCGCCGTATTGGCGGCGCCACTATGGAGGCGAAGATGGAGCCGAAGGGTCTCGACATGGGGGACTACCAGGAGCGCTATCAGGACTACGACATCGAGGTCGCCGTCGAACAGGTGCTGACGGGCGTCAAAGCGCATTTTCGGGTGTTGCGGGGTGAGGCGGTGGTGGTCGACTGGCGGCTCGTGCATATCGACACCTTATGGTGCACCGAGCATGCGGCGGCCGAGGCGGGCTTCCGCGCGGCGCGCGAAGTGATCGACGCGGGCGGCCTCGACGCCGCGTCGCACATGCCTTCCACACTTGGGTGAAAGTGCCCACGCGTCCCATCAAGCCGGCTGTCCCGATGCGGTTGCAATGATGTAAACGCAACTGGGCGCCGGCATCCATACTGCATGCGCGGCGCCCAGTTTACCGGTTGCCCTCGTGAGGCAGCCGGTTCAACGGCAACTGCTTAGTGGCCGAAGAAAACCGATTGCGGGCCCGAAACCGGCTCTTTGGCACCCGATTGCGACGACACGTTGTTCACGCCGCCGTAGGCATTCGATTCAGCGTTGGCACGTTCAGCCGCCACGGTTTGTGCGTTCTGGCCTTGTTGCGAAGCCGGTGCGCCGACCGACGGACGATACGACGGCGCCGGGCCGTAGCCGCTAGCAAAAGCGGGAGCGGCGATCGAGGCAGAAACAGCAACCAGCAGGGCGGCGATGAGCTTGGTCTTCATGGTGTGACTCCGATAACGTTTCGACTTCAATTCAGGAAGGCGTCGCAGGGGGCAGTGAGATGTGTCTGCAACGTCGATGGAAGGCAGTGTATACCCCTACTATCGAAAATTTGTATCGATAATCTGAAAGTACTGTTCTTGGATTTGAAATAATCGGCTAGAAGCAGGCGGAGCAAGCGTCCGCAGTGGTTCGACCCCACGGGCCAAGCGGTTTGGGACGTCAAAGACCCGGGTAGCGGTGGGGGTTAATCGCCATGGATAGCATGGCGCGGATCGAATTTCGTTTGGATTCGTCGCCTTGGAGAACACCTCGATGGACCTGTGGATTCAGCCGTGCGCGGACTGCTTCGAGCTCTATGGCTTGCCTTCCGCGCATCTCCCGCATGACAACCTGACGTTGAACAGTCGCGGGGCGGTGAAAGGCGGGCGCGCGGAGGAGCATTACACGTGCGTGCGTTGTCGAGCGGCGTTCGCGCGCGTCGTTGCCGGTGAGCCTCGACAGCAGGTATGGCTGCTGTTGAACGCTGGGCAGCATTGATGGCCTGACCGTCGTGCGAGGGGCAGCCGTTTCACGTGCTCTCGTGAATCCGCTGTAAAGTTTTCGGCGCGGCTGCCGAAAACGGGAGCATGAAATACTTCTTCGACTCCAGGCTCGCCGATCGATACGGCTATGGGATGGCTGTGTATATCGCCGCCGAGACTTCCGATCTGCAGCGCGCCATCGATTTGACCAACGCGCGACGCCTGCGCGCCGGCCGACGCCTGCTCGAAGACGCGCGTATCGAGGACGTGCTTTCCGCCATGCTCAATACCGGCTTGCTGAAGGCTAAAACGGATGAGGGCGGAACAAACGTCTCGGGGGCGACTCGTTAAAGCTCGCCGGTTTGGTGTTAAAACAACTGAAGCGTGGGCGACGAGTATCGCGCCCCCCGCGCCGGCGGATTTGCGCCTTGCGGTAAAATCGGTGTTTTGAATCAAGCCGTCTGGCCGCCCCATGTCTTCACCGCACACTCCCAGCCCACGCCGCGTATCGGTCGCCCCGATGATGGACTGGACCGATCGTCATTGCCGTTCCCTGCATCGCGTGATCTCTCGCCATACGTGGCTTTACACGGAAATGGTGACGACCGGCGCGCTCTTGCACGGCGATGTGCCGCGCCATCTCGCCTTCACGCCCGAAGAAGCGCCGGTCGCTTTGCAACTCGGCGGCAGCGAACCCGACGACCTCGCGCGTTCGGCGAAGCTGGGCGAGCAATGGGGCTACGATGAAATCAATCTGAACTGCGGTTGCCCGTCCGAACGCGTGCAGCGCGGCGCATTCGGTGCGTGCCTGATGAACGAGCCGCAACTCGTTGCCGATTGCGTGAAGGCCATGCGCGATGCGGTGTCGGTGCCGGTCACCGTGAAGCACCGCATCGGCGTGGATGCCGTGGAAGAGTATGGATTCGTGCGCGATTTCGTCGGCACGATTGCGGACGCCGGTTGCAACGTGTTCATCGTTCACGCGCGCAACGCGATTCTCAAGGGCTTGAGCCCGAAGGAAAATCGCGAGATTCCGCCGCTCAAATACGAGTACGCGTATCAGTTGAAGCGCGATTTTCCGCATCTGGAGATCATCATCAACGGCGGCATCAAGACGCTCGACGAAGTCGAGACGCATCTTCAACACGTGGACGGTGTGATGCTCGGGCGCGAGGCTTATCACAATCCGTACGTGCTAGCCGATGTCGATGCACGCTTCTATGGGTCGACGCAAACACCACTCACGCGCGAGCAGGTCGAAGCGAAGTTGATCGAGTATTGCGCCGCTGAGATGGCGCGCGGCACGTATCTCGGCGCCATCACGCGCCATGCGCTTGGGCTCTATCGTGGGGAAGCGGGCGCGCGTGGCTGGCGTCGTGTGTTGTCGGATAGCAAGCGTCTCGCCGCGCGCGATCTGACTATCTTCGATGAGGCAAGACAGCATCTGCGCGAGCCGATCGAAATTTTTGAATAAAGGACTAGGCAAACGAGATTCTTGTTCGTATAATCTCGTTTCTTCATCGACGAGCCAGGTTTTACGGCAAGTCAAGCAGATGTCAGTGGTGGCTGTAGCTCAGTTGGTAGAGTCCAGGATTGTGATTCCTGTTGTCGTGGGTTCGAGCCCCATCAGCCACCCCAAAGAATTCAATAGATTCAAACAGTTGAAGCATCGAAGCCGTTCCAGAATGTGAAATTCGGAACGGCTTTTTTGTTTTCGGAATCTACTCTGTCGCTTTCGCGGCCTTTGCCTTGCGTCGATCGTAGTGTCGATGCGTCGTTCCAGGGTTCGCGTGGGCTGCAAAATCGTATGCATCGTCGTCGCGATTTTCGAGCTTCGCAGTGATCGCTGCGGGCCGTATATCGAGCATCGAAAAGTAGGCCGCGTGATTCGTGAGTTGTAGCTCGACGCTGTTGCTGATCGGATTGTCGCGACGCTTCGCGATGCGTTGCGCTGCCTCGCGCTTCTTCTTCTCTTCAAACTCTTTTGCGATCGCCGGCTCGAATGCGCCGATGTACGCATACATCGCGTCCTGCCACACCGAGCCCCAGCCGCTCTTCGAATAGGGCTGGCCACGTCGGTTCGGAAAGAGGAACAGACTCTGCACTTTGCGATCGCGTTTCGCGCGTTCGACGACCACGCGCAAGCGCGTCGACCAGTAGCGCAGCTTCTGAACTTCGGCCTCGCCCTTTTTGCGCTTCGCATTCACGACACGCACGCCGGCGTCAGTGAGCCCGGACATGTGAAACGGCCGGATCTCGGCGGCGCGGAAGCCGGTGAGATAGCAGAACATCGCGGCGAGGCCCATCGTTCGATAGGCCTGATCCTGCCGCAGCGACCAGAGATAGAACCGGACGACCTGTGAGCGTTCGACGGTTCGAACATCCTTCTCCGCCTGGTTCTGCATCATCCCAACGAACGGATTTTGCTTGATGACGCCCCAACGCACCGCGTAGTTGCAGATGGTTTGCATCAGCGCCATGTCTTTGTTCGCGCCAATCGGCGCTCCGGCCTTCGCGCGTTGGTCGAGATACTGGTAACCGTGGAAGGTTTCGAGCTTCTTCGGATCCATGCGCCCGAAAAACTTAGTGAGGCGATCGTATGCGCCGGCGCGCACCGCCAGCCCGTCTTTCGACTGGTCGCGAAAGTGTGTCGGCGCAACGTCCGTTTTGAAACGGTCGATCATATCGGCGACCGAACCCGCGAGGATCTGACCGGCCTGAATGTCGAGAGCCTTGCGCTTCGCGCTGCGCTCGGCGGTGGCGATGGCGGCGCGGTCACCGAGTTTTGCAGACGTCAGCGTCTCGCTGCGGCCGTCCGGGTACTTGTACCAAAATGAGATTTTGCGCGCGCCGTACCGCTTGTACAGGCGATCGATGCCCGTAGATTCGTTCGTCGCAGCGTGAACGTTACGCGAAGGCTTGGAGGTTCGGGCCGGCATCGTATTTTGTTGACTGTTTTTCTGTTGAGACGCCGAGCTTACGGTCGCGGTACTCGCGCGCGACCTTCGGCAAGCCGTTCTTGTCGACGACGAATCGCCAGTGGTTGTCGGTTAGCCAGTGGATCATTGCTGCGCGCTGGTTCGGTTTGCAGCCGACCAGATCGGCCAGCTCGTGAGCTGATAAATAATCGCTCAATTCACACCCCTGTGTTTGCGCGTGATGATGAGTTCTGCTTCGCCCCTATCTGGATGACCTATGCTTATTGAATAGGTCGGTTGTGTCCGAGAGGGAGGGCCAAATGGAACGGTGCCGTGCCTGCGAGACGTTGATGGGGAGGGCTTCAACCGTCCCCCCACACGAAAAACTCCGGTGCTCTGGATCGGGTGTTTTTGGTTCGCCAAAAACGCCGATAACACGCTACGTGCTTTACCAATGCACATCTTGCGGTTGCTGGATGAAGCAAAACACATCCCATGGATTACCGACCGGCATTTGGTGGGACTGCGGGTCGAGCGTTCCTGTCCGGCAAGTCCCTGAGCGCAGGCCTCTTGATCGTGCATCGAGGGAGGCGGTACTTGCCTCGGTGCTGGGGCGACCCCGGTAGCCCCGCAGAGCGAGCGTTTGCTGCCGTTCATGCCTTATCTCCATTCTCTGCGGACGCCGCGATAGCTGTGGGACTCCATTCGATCAGCGGTTGATCGGCGCGCACATAAAGCGGGTGGCGCGGAGAGCCGTCTTTCGTCGTGCCTAGGCACCAGAGGCGCGCGCCAGCGTCTCTCAGGATGCTGGCGACGCGAGCGGCCCGGTCAGGCTTTGCATTCGAGCCCCATGCGCACACAACATCGCCGCACTCTCTAGCGAACTTCCACAGGTAATCGTCGTTGTCGGGACCGACCGGGTCAGGATGCGACCACAGAGCGACCGGATTCGTCGAGCGCAGCGCATAGATGTTGGCCACGGCCAAGCCATTGCAATCCCACAGTTTCGCGAAGCCGCGGCATCGGCGAATGGTCGGATCGTCGAGCTGCGCGTCGGCAGTGCTCGGATTGAGCATGACGAACAAGGCGGTCGACTTCATCGGCGCCATTGAATCGGCAGCTCGCGTTAGACGATAGCGATAAGTGCCGCACGGGCTGATAACGGTGCTCATTCGCCACCTCCGTTTCCTGGCAGCGCGGACGACGCTGTGTTGTAGCGACCGCACCTCGTGCTACGATCGCTCGATAAATAAAGTGGAGGAAAACCATGGTCGAGATGGGCGTGCAAGAACTCATCGCTGGTTTTTTGGTTCACGTACGCCTCCCCGCCGGCAAGACTGAAGTCTCGGTTGTTATCAAGCGGCCGGAGGGAACCACTAGTCAGCCCCAATGGGTGAGCTTGGAACCTTTTCTTCAATTTGGCATGTGCGAACGCAAAGCCATCAGCGAGGTGCTCAAGATTGTCAGAGTCACCCTTCAGAGCGCCCGGTCTGCCATTTCTTGAGGTCGAGAGCGTGGCCCCAATGACCGCCGCCGCCAGATCCGAAACAGATGAAGCAATGGTGGCCACCAGCCCGATTTTTTCCATTAGGTAGCCGATCATTTTGTGTCTCCGCTTGCTGGCTGTTGAGACAGGGCGGCCGGAAACTTCGGATGCGGCGTCCAGTGCGTGTGATAGTCAGGCCAATCGCTGTCATTCGGCGTTCCGATCCACGCTGGCTCGCCAAGCCATTCGCCATCTTCCCAGCACCACCAGACTACGTTTCCGTAATCCTCGTGATACTCGTCAAGCGGGCGCGGCTCCGCATCCCTGTCCTGCGCTCCACCCTGCGCAGTGGGGGCGGTGGCGCGATACTTCATCGCAAAGCAGTTGCCACAGACACCCGGATCATGCGCGGTGATGCCGTCGCCGCACGCTTGGCAACACGGTTGCTCGGGTGCCTGAGCGCCGGCAGCGGCGAGAAGGTTATCGGCGAAGGCGTGTATCCAGTAAGGCATATTGGCTGGAGCGAATCCAACTGCCTTCGCGTACGCTTCAACTATCGTGCTGAGCTCAAGAGCAGATGAGCCACTCGTCGGCTTCAGTTCCTCGCTACCCTGAGCGCTGGATTTTGGGGTCATGGTCACTTCCTTCTGTCGAATGCATCCGGCGCGCAAGCACCCTTCGATGCACGAGTCTCGTGTAACCGGGCAAATCGCTCGCGAACTCATGAGCGGTCCTTCGCGCGGGCGGCGTCAATGGCAGCGTCCAAGCTCGCCTTATCGTGATATTCAGCACCGCAGAAGCAGATCGGCAAGCCGGCGTCGAAAAACGCTCGATACCGCTCCGCGTCTTGCGTCACCGCCTCGCCCTCGACTGGCTCGCTGGCGCGCGGGAGGGGGGCGGCGGACTGCCGGAACTCGGCAACCCATCCTGTAAAGTCGGTCATGCGTGCGAGTCGGTAAAGAGTCTCCGCGTGCTCATCCGTCAGCGTCGCCGTGGCTTGCGTGGATGCGGCGCGGTCGTACAGCGCCCGTAGTTCATAGCTGTCCGAGTACTTTTCGCGGATCGTTGCCGCGCCTTCTTCGGTGATGTTGATCCACTCGGCGCTGGCAACATTGCGAACGCGAGACTGCCATTGGTCTACCCGCTCGTCTGTCGGCGCTACTGGCGCGGGAGCGGCGGCAAGCGTGGCGCGGTGTGCCGCGTCAAGAGCGTCGTCCCGATCCTTGCCTGATTGCTCGGTGGTATTGAAGGCGATGAGAGCCTTTACGCGCATATCATATGAGCGCTCGACCGGCACCAACTTCCAGCCTTCAGGCGCACCCCCACTCGCGCTCTGGTCTGCGATGGTGGCGAGGGCAGTGCGATACATGAGCCATCCGTCTTGGACACGTGTGTTGACGTATGCGTCCGGATTGATCCCACTGCGCTTGAATGTCGTAGTGCCGTGAAGCGGATATTCGTTGCTCCACGCCGCTTCAAACTTCGCGCGCATTTCCGCTTCGGGTCGGTTGGTTTTCATGGCGGGGGGCCTTTAGGCAGATGACCGCTTTACGTATGGGTTTTGTTCTCGGTCCGTGAGGCCGGCGATGTAGTCAAGGCTCACGCCAAACAGCTTCGACAATTCCGCTGCCATCATCAGGCCGGGCTCATGTTCGTTTCTTTCAACCTGGCCGACGTAACTGGTGTGCATCCGGATTCGCGCGCCGACCGAAGAGAGCGTCATGTTCTTTTCCTTGCGCAACCGCCGGATGCGAGCGCCGATGGTTTCGTTCACATCGCGCATAGTTCCTCCGCTGTAAATAGCCCTTTCTGTGCCGGCGGCGGCCGGCTGTTGATTCTCTCGGTCCATGCTTTGGCCTCGCGCCAGTCGTTTGCATTGCGCCCCTGCTTGCGAGCTGCGAAGCTCCACGCCATCGAATCGGCGGTGTACAGCAGGTCTTTCACGATCCACGACGACAGCGCTGTGGACTTCAGGCCAAAGCCGTGCAGACTAAGGTCCGGCCGTACAGCCTTGATTGCCATCAGCACCGCTTCGATTGCGCGCGGATCTCCATTCCGCTTGCAGACGGACCCGACACCAACCCACGCGCCGTGTTTCAGCCTGTCGCCATACATCTCGATGTGGCGCACATAGTTGGACGGCGCGTAGCCTTGCAACACCGGCATGATGTAGACGCCACCGACGTCACACTTCATCAGCGCGTCGTAACGCTCGATCGTGAGCTGCTGATGCTCGAGGACCGTCTTGCCGGTGATCTTCAGCATGTGGGCCTCGCACATGTAATCCTGCGCAACTGCCGCCAGCAAATTCCCGTTCTTCGACCAACGCTTGATTTCCGCCGCGTACACCTCGACGCTTTCCGGATAATCGCCATGCGTCAGGATCGTGGTGAATGCGCCGCTATCCAAGATCCAGTCACCGACCGAGAACGCCGATTTGCGCTTCAACAGCCGGTTCTTGCTAATGAACGCGGCATCAAAGTGCTGCGCATCAGACGGCTGGTGAAGGCCGGTGAAAAACCTCATTCGCAAAGCCCGTAGGCAGACGAGCAGGCCTTTGCGTCGTCGGTGGATTCAAGCAGATCGTATTGACGGCCCCCGCGGGTTGTCTTCGACCATTCGACCACCTGCCAAATGCCGCCGCGCTCGCGAGCCGTATCGGTGTCGCCTGGAGCAGGGAAGAAAGTCGACTGACCGCGCTTTGAAGCATCTGAGACGATGTCCTCCCAATCGGCCAACATTTCAAGATGCTCTCGGTCGCGCAAGTTCCACTGCCTGATTTCGCTTTTGCCGGAATTGACGCACAGGCATCCGACGCGTTTCCTGCCCTGGAGATACAGAGGGTTAGGTTCGATGCCACCGGCGCGGTGGGCTTCAAACACTGAATCGGCTGACCAGCGCAAGATGGGACGGTTGATGAAGAGACCGCCACCGATGACCTCGAACGACTTAACGCATGCACCGGTTCCTTGCAGTCGGCTGCGCCGCGCCTCGCTCTCTTCGATTCGTACGCCCTGCCATGACCACACTGCCGAGCCTGTCTCGTCGATGATTGACAGTGCATGCTCGGTTAGCGGCTCAGTCTTGAGAAAATGCGTGCAGAACTGAGCCATCCGACTCGGGAACCGGCCTTTGATAATGCACAGGTCTAGGAAAGGGATTCCGGTTGGCCCGCGCTCGAACACCGCTAGCGCACGCCGAATCGCTTGCTCTGACACACCTTTCAAGGGCCACGCGTCGCGCACGTAGTCGCGGCGATGCCACCAGTCGTCCGAAAAGTCTCGCTTCAATCGAACTATCTCGATCGCGAGAGTTTTCTGGAGGTAGTCAATGTATTCGTATGTCAGGTGGTGCTCATTGCCCGTGTCAGCAAACACAAATCGGCAGTTCTCGCGGCCGTGCAACTCCAGCGCCATCAGTGCGGTTGCAGTGCTGTCCTTTCCGCCGGACATCGACACCACGTGCATAACTGGCCGTTCGCTCACTTCTTCCTCCGTTGTTGATGGCCACGCAAAACTGACCCACTGGAGCTGCGGACGAAAACTTGGACTACCTGGAGGTAGTTCATGTACTCGTACGAAGACCGCATGCGAGCGGTCCGGCTTTATTTGAAGTTGGGTAAGCGCGTCGGGGCGACCATCCGACAGCTGGGTTATCCGACCAAGAATTCTCTGAAATCGTGGCATCTCGAATACGAGCGATGTCATGATTTGCGGACCGGCTATGTTCGTTCCAGGCCGGTATATTCGGCCGAACGGAAGAAGGTGGCCGTCGATCATTACTTAGGCCAGGGCCGTTGTGCTGCTGCAACCTTGAGGGCGTTGGGATATCCCAGTCGCGGGACGCTCGCCGCCTGGATCGAAGAACTGCATCCCGAAATCGGAAAACGCATTGTCGGCAGAGCAACTGGCAGCATTCCGAAATCGCCGGCGGTGAAGCAGGCGGCAGTCATCGAACTGTGCACCAGAGAGGAAAGCGCGCGCCTGCTTGCGCAGAAAGCAGGCGTGAGCAGGCCGACGCTTTACAATTGGAAGAACCAGCTACTCGGTCGTGAAGCCCCAGCATCCATGAAACGCCAGAAGAAGCCAGCGCCTGACAGTGAGCGTGCGAAACTGGAACAGCAGGTCGAATCGCTTCGACGCGACGTCCGGCAACTGCAGCTCGAGCACGACATCCTGAAGAAGGCGAACGAACTGATAAAAAAAGGAATGGGCATCGTCCCGCAACTCCTGAGCAACCGGGAGAAGACGATGCTGGTTGATGTCCTGAAAAACACCTACACGTTGTCAGAGCTTTTAGCCGTATTGGGGCTAGCTCGCAGTTCCTACTTCTATCATCGTGCGCGTCTGCTCGTGGCCGACAAGTATGCTGGCGCTCGCCGAGTCATCGCAGACATCTTTGAAGTCAATCACCGGTGTTATGGCTATCGCCGGATACGCGCTGCACTGGGCAGGCAGAAGGTCGTTATCTCGGAGAAAGTGGTGCGACGTTTGATGAGGCAGGATGGGCTGACCGCTGCCACAGCAAGACGACGTCGCTACCGCTCCTACGGCGGAGAAATAAGCCCTGCGCCGGAGAACATCATCAATCGTGACTTCCGCGCAGGAGCCCCGAACGAGAAGTGGCTCACCGACATTACCGAATTCCAGATCCCGGCCGGCAAGGTGTATCTGTCTCCGTTGATCGACTGCTTCGATGGACTGGTGGTGAGCTGGACAATCGGCACGCGGCCGGATGCCGAACTTGTAAATACCATGCTTGATGAGGGCATCAAGACGGTAGCCAACAGTAATAAACGGCCTGTGGTCCACTCTGATCGCGGGGCGCACTATCGCTGGCCTGGATGGCTCGCACGCATACGTGATGCCAAACTAGTTCGCTCGATGTCACGCAAAGGATGCTCACCCGATAACGCGGCCTGCGAAGGCTTCTTCGGGCGGCTCAAAACGGAGTGGTTCCATTCCCGTGATTGGCGGACTACGACCGTCGAGCAATTCATTGAGGTACTTGACTCCTACATACGCTGGTATAACGCGAAGCGGATCAAGGTCTCGCTAGGCGCTCTCAGCCCGCTCGAATACCGGGAGAGCCTGGGAATCGCAGCATAAACCAGTCCAAGTATTTAGCCGCACCCCCAGTGGGTCAGTTTTGCGTGGCCATCAACAGCATAGGTCACCTCGCTAAAACCTTGAAGCCAGGCTCCGTCGATCAATGTCAGAGGAGCAAGTTGCAGGGTTTGATCGGTGATATCTTGTCGAGCCCGTATTGACGTCCTTTCATTGCGCTTAAAAGCTTCGTCGTGGAGAGCATGCGCGTCTAGTAACCAATCTCTGAGAGAGCCCTGCTGCCACTTTGGTGGCCCGGGCGGTCACCCAAATTCCTCCGGGCGTGGTCACTTCAAACTCCCCCACCTTGCGGTCCGATCTGAGCAGACCGACGTCGCCGATCGCACCGCGTAGCCGGACGTTATTTTTACCTCCTTGGCCAGCCCGGGAGGTGGGAGTTGAACGTCTTGAAGCCGCATCAGCAAAGTACGGTGTTCACGTTGCTGGAACTCAACAAGAGCCAGCGCGAGATTCATCGGATCACTGGAATCGACCGCAAGACGATCCGCCGTTACATGGCGATCTTCGCTGCACGCGCAAGCGCGTCCGCAAATTCCCCCACTGCGGTGACCATCGGCTCGAGGCCACCAGATCAAACTCCTCCACCCCCGCGACCACCGGCTTTTGAGGTCGCACCGGCCGGGACACATAACTTCGATTTTGCCCGCTCGTTGTGCGAGCCTCACCGGCAATGGATCGAAGAGCAGGTCCGCCTGCAGCGAAACGCTCAGGCAATTTACCAGGATCTGGTCGACGAGTTTTCGTTCGCTGCGAGTTACGAGAGCGTCAAACGGTTCGTGCGCGCGCTGCGACACGTCGATCCCGAGCAATTCGACCGGCTCGATTTCCTGCCCGGCGAGGAGGCCCAGGTCGACTATGGCGAGGGCGCTCCGACCCGCGATCCAAAGACTGGACGTTATCGGCGACCGCGGCTATTTGTGATGACGTTGCGTTATTCGCGCCACAGTTTCCGGCGGGTTGTCTGGAAATCCGGGCAGGAGGTGTGGGCGCGACTGCACGAAGAAGCGTTCCGCTATTTCGGTGGTTGTGTTCATTACGTCGTCCTCGATAACCTCAAGGAAGGGGTTATCACACCGGACCTGTACGAGCCGGAGATCAATCATCTTTACGCTGCGATGCTCGATCACTATGGCGTGATCGCCGATCCTGCACGCGTCCGCGATCCGAACCGGAAGGGTACGGTTGAGAACGCGATCCAGCATACGCAAGGCACCGCGCTGCGCGGCCGGAGTTTCGATTCTATCGAAGAGCAGAACGCGTTCCTTGTGCGCTGGGAGGCGAACTGGGCGTCAAAGCGCCTGCATGGGCGCGCTCGCCGCCAGGTCGAGTCGATGTTCGAGGAGGAGAAGCCGCACCTCCGAGCATTGCCGCTGACTGCATTCCGTTACTTCAAGCAGGTCGTTCGCACTGTCTCCGACGATACGACCGTCCGGATCGACCATAGCTGGTACGCAGCCCGTCCCGCCGCAATCGGCAGCACGGTGCTGGTGCGCGTCTTCGATTCAACCATTGAAGTTCGGGATCGACAGACACAAGCGCTGTTACGCATCCACCCGCGTTTCACGGAGCCCGGTCAATTGCTACTGCCCGAGGACGAGCGTCCGTTCAATCCGTCCCGGCAAACCGCCTTCCTGCTCTCAGCCGCAGGCGACATCGGTCCGCAAACGAAGGCACTTTGCCAGCGAATGTTTGAAGCCCAGGGACGCGTTGGCCAGCGGGGCATGTGGGGCATCGTCGGTCTGGCAAAGAGATACCCGGCCCGCATCGTTGAGCAAGCCTGCAGCCAGGCACTGCAGTACCGCCTCCAATCCTACAAACAGGTTCGCAAGCTGGTCGAGCGACTGTTCGAGCAGGCACTGGAACAGCTTGATCAGGCGCCCCAGGTCGCTTTGCCTCTTACCCAGAATCACGCGCTAATCCGTCCAGCTGCCGAATACGGTGAGCTGTTCAGCCTCGGCGCACGACAGCAACTCAACCCATTGTCGTTGAACAACGGAGAGACCAACGAATGACCATGTCGATGCCAGAAATCGAGCGTTCGCTCAAACAGCTCCACCTGTCCGGCGTGCGCGACACGCTGGAGACCCGCATACTGCAGGCACAGGCGGCAAATCAACCGTTCATCGAAACCTTCTCGATCATTCTGCAGGACGAACTGGATCGTCGTCAGTCCCGGCTGATCGATCGTCGGCATAAACAGTCGGGCCTCGACGAGAAGCTCACGTTCGCCGAGTTTGACTGGACATTCAATCCAAAACTCCCTCGGCAGGCCTGTCTGGAGTTGCGAACGCTGAAGTTCGTTTCTGCTGGCGAGAACGCACTTCTCATCGGCAAACCCGGCACTGGCAAATCGCACATCGCGAAGGCCGTCGCGAATCAGGCGGTGATGCAAGGCTACAAAGTACAGTATCTCGAAACCGACGACTTCTTCGCCCGCTTCAATCTCAGCGAGCCCGAGCAGCAGGAGAAACGCCTGCGCACCATTCTCGACTGCGATCTGCTAGTTCTGGACGACCTGTTCCTGTCGCGATCGATTCCAGATGCCGCTGGTGCGCTGCTGCAGACCCTCGTCCATCAACGATACAAACTACGCCGCAGCACCATGGTCACGTCCAACCGCGTCGTTCAGGACTGGGGCGCCTACCTCGGCGATAACACCATGAGCAGCACCATTCTCGACCGACTCATGCACCACTGTCACTCGCTTGAATTCGACGGCCGAAGTTACCGGCTGAAGGAGGCTGCTGAAACTCTTGCGCGCAAAACCAAAGCGAGCTAAAAAACAATCTTGTCCTGCTGCCGGGTGGAGGAGTTTGCGCGACCACAAGTGGGGGAGTTTGAAGTGACCATCCGGGGGTTACGACGGCAGCTATGGGCGTATCTGCGCTTTCATTCGGGCCTGGAGCGAGGCAAAGGAACAATCTCCGCGCGGTGCGTTTGTCCCGATGGCGTTTGAATATGGCGAAGCATTCCAGTTTGACTGGAGCTGCGAATACGTCTTCGTCGGGGGCTTGCGCAAGCGGCTTGAGGTCGCGCACTTGAAGTTGGCCGCCAGCCGCGCCTTCTGGCTTGTTGCCTATTACACGCAGAGTCACGAGATGTTGTTCGACGCGCACGCACGTTCGTTCCAAGCGTTGGGTGGCGTTCCGCGTCGAGGCATATACGACAACATGAAGACCGCCGTCGACAAGGTGGGCCCGGGCAAGGAGCGGGCAATCAATGCGCGTTTCCACACGATGTGCGGCCACTACCTGTTCGAGCCGGAGTTCTGTAATCGAGCTGCCGGTTGGGAGAAAGGCATCGTCGAAAAGAACGTCCAGGACCGGCGACGGCAAATCTGGCATGAAGCAATTCGTCAGCGCTGGGAGTCACTCGACGTTCTGAACATCTGGCTTGGCGAACGCTGCAAAGCGGCCTGGCAGGAGCTGCGTCATCCCCAATGGCCGGAGCTGACTGTCGCCGACGTGCTGCAAGAGGAACGGCCGCAACTCATGGCCAATCCGAAACCGTTCGATGGCTACATCGAGCAGCCCGTTCGTGTTTCCTCTACCAGCCTGATTCACTTCCAGCGCAACCGCTACAGCGTGCCCACGAAGCACGCTAATCAGGTGGTGAGTCTGCGCATCTATCCAACCTACCTGAGCGTCGTCGCAGACGGCGAGGAAGTTGCACGCCACCCACGCAGCTTCGACCGTTACCAGACCTTCTACGACTGGCAGCACTACGTCGCATTGGTCGCGATGAAACCGGGTGCACTGCGTAACGGCGCACCGTTCCTGACGATGCCGGAACCCATGCAAAGACTACAGCGTCACCTGCTTCGGCAGGAAGGTGGGGACCGCGTGATGGTGCAGGTGCTGTCGGCGACGCCGGTTCATGGCCTCGAAGCAGTCTTGGTTGCTGTGGAATTAGCGTTGGAATCAGGCCGCCCAAGCGGCGACCATGTGCTGAACATTCTCGCGCGTCTAAAAAGCACTACTCAGTCGTCTGGCGGAGAAGTCGTTCAGACCGCATTGCGACTGAAGGTCGAGCCGCTCGCAGACGTTCACCGCTATGAGCAACTTCGTTACTTGCCGCCAGAGGAGAAAGGTCATGTCGATTGAAACCGCCACACAATTGAAAGCGCTGAAGCTGCACGGCATGGCGCAAACCTGGCCTGAATTGCTGGCTCAGGCGCGTCACAACGAGTTTGACCCGGAGGACTTCATGCGCCAGCTTCTGAAGGCTGAGACGGCGGAGCGAGCGGTCCGGTCCATTGCGTATCAAATGACTGCGGCACGCTTCCCCGCGCATCGGGACTTGGCTGGCTTCGAGTTTGCGGAAGCCAGCGTCGATGAGAACCTGGTTCGGGAGCTTCACACACTCAAGTTCAGCGAGTCTGCTCAAAACATCGTCTTTATCGGCGGCCCCGGACACGAGACATAATGCTCACCTCCCTATGTTATTGAAGATCAATGGATAGTTGATTCGGGTCAGCTGATTGCGGACCCTCGATGGCACTTCTTGCTGTGATAAACGTTTCGACATCGACGCGCCGTAAAATCCACGGTGCGCCAAGACACGCCTGCGTGGCAGGCAATCGCTTGATGCGGATCAGCCGGAAGACGGTCGGTGTACTGATGCCTAATAGCGCCGCGACTTCCGTCACATTCAGCTCATTGCGCTCTTGCCGCTCTCCCTCGCGATAAGCGGCTATCGCATGGTCTTTGCGCAAGATACAAATTCGCGCCGCTGTCCATGAAAGCCCTTTCGCCGTGCGTTTGCCTAAACGATTAACGACAGCAGCGATGCCTTGGTCTGCAAGCGTTCTCGCCAAGGCTCGAACGATGTCGATCGTTTCGACGTCAGTGGCCCAGCGATGTTGACCGGTCCGGTTCGTTTCAAATTCGAGCTCGGTGTGATCGCCCCCTTGCCAGTGTAGGAGCGCCCGGATGGTGTGGTCCTGCTTGGTGACGACAATCTCTTTGAGCACGGTGCGCAAGATACGTTTCTTGATCTCGATGGCACTGGCAGGGTGATTCCACAACCTGGGCAGGTCAGTTCCTAATCTCATGAGCTCGTCGCGCGCGGTGGCGCTGAGTGAGTCTGCAGGCTGCTCGCGCAGCGCATCCAGTTCGCACTGCCGCTGCGCTTGTGTTGCCAACGCGTCGTTCCACCGACGCTCAAGCTCGGAGGCTACCAGCCGGTTATCGGGATCGATCGCATCGTACTGCCGACGCGCCCGAGCAGCTTCATAACGTGCCTGTTCGAGCGCCAGTTCCTTGTGCCGGACTCGCTCATCCTCACTCAGGCGCTTGCGCTCAATGGCGTCCAGCGATGCGCGAATGCCCAATGGTTCAAGTCGGTGTAGAACTTCCTCAGCGACGCGTTGGTCTACGCGCACCGCACCGAACGAGATGCAGCGTGGGCCGCCATGATTGATCATGCTGCCCTGACAGCTATAGCGGCCGATGTCGCCCTTGGTGCCTGAATACGCGACGTGCAGTTTGCGACCGCAATGGCCGCAGCGGATGAGACCGGCCAACAGCAAACCGCCGCGTTTGACCGCACCCCGAACCATGTTGCCCTTCATGTTGGCGTTGTCGGTGATCAATTTGCGATTGCTCTCGTACTCGTCCCAGCTAATGTATCCCGCGTGGTGTTCGACGATCAAGACCTGCCATTCTTCGCGATTGACGTGGGTGCCGCTGTACAGCCGCTTGCGACCGCTCTCAATGCGCACAATCGTCTTGGTCTTGCCGAATGCGTATGCCCCGCCGTAGGTGGGATTCGTCAGGACATGCCACAGGGTGTTATAGACCGGTAGTTTCCAGACAATATAACGGCCCTCCGGGCCATAGCTTGCCGCCGGTAGCTCAATGCGCTCCTGTCGAAACCAGATTAAAACCTGCCTCACACTACCAAACTCGCGAAACTTCCGAAACACCAGATCGAGCGCTTCACGAATACGTAGATCCGGATCCTTCTCGATGCGGTTGTTCGGAACACGCATGTAGCCAATCGGTGCGGTCATGAACAACTCCCCGCGCTTGGCCTTCTGATCCAGCGCGGCTTGGGAGCGTTGACGAAACGTCGAGAGTTCCATCTCGGATAACGTGCCCTTCATGCCCAGCAGCAGGCGGTCGTTAGGCTCGCGCGGATCATATACACCATCTTCATCCACCAGGATCGTTCCGACGAGCCGACAGAATTCGAGCAACGTGTGCCAGTCACGCCCGTTGCGCGCGAGCCGGGACGCTTCGATACAGAATACTGCGCCCACCGCGCCGCTACAAAGGGCGGCCAGCAAGCGCTCGAAGCCGGGCCGATGGATACCCGAGCCCGAGCGGCCCAGGTCGTCATCGATGACCGTCACCTCAGGCCAGCCGAGCACGCGGGCACGATCGGCGAGTCCATACTGACGTAACTGGCTCTCACGATTATGCTGCACCTGGTCCAGCGTCGACTGACGAACGTAGACATAGGCGAGGCGCGAGAGATGCTCAGCGCGGATCTTGTTCATCGCGCACCTCCATCTCGATTGCATCGATCACCGACTGCATCAACAGTGTCAACTGCGCCACTACGTCCGCTAACACCTCTGCGGGCAGAGGTCCTTCCTCGCTGCTCCCCTCGAACAGATCGTGCTGCACCATCACCTGTTTGCGCATCACCGTATCCCCTGTGCGTTGACAACACTGAAGAAGATAAAGCGGCGCTGACCAGGCGTTGAAGTTCGATCAACGCCCCGTGCGGTAATTCCGGCTGCACAACGATAGACATGCGAGTTGCTGCTTCGCCGGTCATCCACGGCGGAAGATGAGCGCGAGTGCCATCGGGTTGCATGATGATCAGGTACGACTCGCCTCGATAGCGATTCATTCCAATGACATTAACGCGCTCGCCGAAGCGCGGGTGAAACGGATAGCGGACAACGACATCGTCGCAATGATGATGGGCAGTGTGTTGCAGGTTCGCCGGGCACCGGCAAAACGCATCTCGCAACTGCTATTGGTATCGAAGCAATTCAGCAGTACGGCAAGCGGGTCCGGTTCTACTCTACTGTCGAACTGGTGAACTTGCTAGAAGCTGAAAAGGCAGCGGGCAAACCGGGACAACTCGCCAATCGACTGATGTATGTGGATGCTGTAATTCTTGATGAGTTGGGCTACTTGCCCTTTACTCAGACAGGAGGCGCAATGCTGTTCCATCTGTTCAACAAGCTTTACGAGCGCACCAGCATCGTTCTGACGACCAACCTGAGCTTGACGGAGTGGTCGAACGTATTCGGTGATGCAAAGATGACAACAGCCCTCCTAGACCGCTTAACGCATCATTGCCATATTGTAGAAACAGGAAACAACTCGTAGCGCTTCCGCAACAGCAGCGCAGGGCAACCGGCGAAACGAGCCATCGCCCGTAAAGCCTCACCTAAACCCGCAGAAAAGACAGAAATCGACGCACAAGAGTAGCGCTTTGGCGCTTCAGGGGTGGGTCAATTTTAGATGAAAACAGTGGGGGTGCGGCTAAATACTTGGACTGGTTTATGCTGCGATTCCCAGGCTCTCCCGGTATTCGAGCGGGCTGAGAGCGCCTAGCGAGACCTTGATCCGCTTCGCGTTATACCAGCGTATGTAGGAGTCAAGTACCTCAATGAATTGCTCGACGGTCGTAGTCCGCCAATCACGGGAATGGAACCACTCCGTTTTGAGCCGCCCGAAGAAGCCTTCGCAGGCCGCGTTATCGGGTGAGCATCCTTTGCGTGACATCGAGCGAACTAGTTTGGCATCACGTATGCGTGCGAGCCATCCAGGCCAGCGATAGTGCGCCCCGCGATCAGAGTGGACCACAGGCCGTTTATTACTGTTGGCTACCGTCTTGATGCCCTCATCAAGCATGGTATTTACAAGTTCGGCATCCGGCCGCGTGCCGATTGTCCAGCTCACCACCAGTCCATCGAAGCAGTCGATCAACGGAGACAGATACACCTTGCCGGCCGGGATCTGGAATTCGGTAATGTCGGTGAGCCACTTCTCGTTCGGGGCTCCTGCGCGGAAGTCACGATTGATGATGTTCTCCGGCGCAGGGCTTATTTCTCCGCCGTAGGAGCGGTAGCGACGTCGTCTTGCTGTGGCAGCGGTCAGCCCATCCTGCCTCATCAAACGTCGCACCACTTTCTCCGAGATAACGACCTTCTGCCTGCCCAGTGCAGCGCGTATCCGGCGATAGCCATAACACCGGTGATTGACTTCAAAGATGTCTGCGATGACTCGGCGAGCGCCAGCATACTTGTCGGCCACGAGCAGACGCGCACGATGATAGAAGTAGGAACTGCGAGCTAGCCCCAATACGGCTAAAAGCTCTGACAACGTGTAGGTGTTTTTCAGGACATCAACCAGCATCGTCTTCTCCCGGTTGCTCAGGAGTTGCGGGACGATGCCCATTCCTTTTTTTATCAGTTCGTTCGCCTTCTTCAGGATGTCGTGCTCGAGCTGCAGTTGCCGGACGTCGCGTCGAAGCGATTCGACCTGCTGTTCCAGTTTCGCACGCTCACTGTCAGGCGCTGGCTTCTTCTGGCGTTTCATGGATGCTGGGGCTTCACGACCGAGTAGCTGGTTCTTCCAATTGTAAAGCGTCGGCCTGCTCACGCCTGCTTTCTGCGCAAGCAGGCGCGCGCTTTCCTCTCTGGTGCACAGTTCGATGACTGCCGCCTGCTTCACCGCCGGCGATTTCGGAATGCTGCCAGTTGCTCTGCCGACAATGCGTTTTCCGATTTCGGGATGCAGTTCTTCGATCCAGGCGGCGAGCGTCCCGCGACTGGGATATCCCAACGCCCTCAAGGTTGCAGCAGCACAACGGCCCTGGCCTAAGTAATGATCGACGGCCACCTTCTTCCGTTCGGCCGAATATACCGGCCTGGAACGAACATAGCCGGTCCGCAAATCATGACATCGCTCGTATTCGAGATGCCACGATTTCAGAGAATTCTTGGTCGGATAACCCAGCTGTCGGATGGTCGCCCCGACGCGCTTACCCAACTTCAAATAAAGCCGGACCGCTCGCATGCGGTCTTCGTACGAGTACATGAACTACCTCCAGGTAGTCCAAGTTTTCGTCCGCAGCTCCAGTGGGTCAGTTTCCAGTGGAAATCAACACTGCGGCGGCAAATTTAACGTCGTGGCGCCGGGCGGCTCAAAGTTCACGACGCCGAGTGTGCAATCGACTGGCGACATGCAGGACAACACGGCGACGAATGCCCACGCGATGGCGCAGATGCGGTCCATTTACAACGGCCACACGCACCCGATCGTGAGCATTCAGACCGGTGGCAGCACGATCAGTTCGAACCCGCCAACGCAGCCCGAATAGCGCTCAGCGCTCAACAAGTCAGCCCGCCGCGCGCGGGCTTTTTTACGCCCGAGCGAAATGGCCGACGCAACGATCTCATGGGACACAGCCAACAGCCGCGGCGACTGGAGCATGTCGGGCTCGCTGCTGACGACGGGCGACGATCTTCAGACCGCAATCATCATCAGCATCTTTTCCGACCGCATGGCGCAACCCGGCGATGTTATTCCCGATGGATCGGGCGATCCGCGCGGCTGGTGGGCCGATGACGCGGTCCCGATTGGCTCGCGAATCTGGCTGCTGCGGCGCGCTAAGCAGACCAAAGAAACGCTTCAGAGGGCCTACGACTATCTCGCCGAGTCTCTGCAGTGGTTAATCGATGACGGAGTTGTCGGACGCTTCGACATCAGCGCGCAGTGGGTGCGCATCAGCGTTCTCGGTGCGCAGATCACCGCTTACAAACCCGACGGCACTTTATTGACGACAGGCCGCTACACGTGGGCTTGGGAAGGAATTCACTGATATGCCGTACGCACGACCAACACTCACGCAATTGCGCGCGCAGGTCGCCGCTGACATTCAGTCCGGTCTTCCAGGATCGGATCCGCTGCTTCGTTTCTCCAGCCTGAACGTTCTCGGAACGGCTCTCGCCGGGCTCGCCCAGCTCCAGTACGGATATACGGACTGGGTGTCGAAACAGTCGAATCCGTTCACGGCGGAGGAAGAATTTCTAGCGGCATGGGCAGCGCTTAAGAACGTGTTTAAAGAGCCGGCGACGCAAGCCGGCGCAGTCGTGCCCGGACAGGTCACGTTCGTTGGCACGAATGGGACGCCTTTGCCGGTCGGTACGCCGATCGTGCGCGGAGACGGAGTCGGCTACACGACGACATCCGCAGGCGTCTGGTCCGGCAGCAACGTGACCGTGAATGCCGTTGCCAATGCTGATCCGTCTGGCCTGACGGGCGCGTTCGGAAACTGCGCTATCGGCACGGTCATGACGCTCGGTACCGCGATTGCCGGGATCAGCTCGACCGGCTCAGTAACGGCCGCATTCACTGGCGGCGCCGACGTCGAGCAGGACGACAGTCTGCGTGCGCGGATGCTGCAGGCGTACCAGAACACACCGCAAGGTGGGGCGCAAGGCGATTACGTCACGTGGGCGTTGCAGGTGAATGGCGTGACGCGAGCATGGTGCAACCCGAACGGCTTCGGCGCGGGCACCGTCGTCGTGTATACGATGTTCGATGTCACCGAGTCAGCTAACAACGGCTTCCCTCAGGGCGTCAGTGGCGTAGCAACGCTTGAGACGCGCAGCACGCCGACGGCAACCCTCGATTTGCTCACCGTGGCGAACTGGATTTATCCGCTGCGGCCGGCGACAGCGCTTGTGTACTCAGTTGCGCCCACCCAGCAGGTTGTCAATTTCACGATCACAGGGACGGCCAGCTTCACCACGGCAATGAAGTCCGCAATTTCGGCGGCCGTCTCTGGAATTTTTGTGCTGTACGGCTCGCCGCTCAGTACGGTTGCGGGCCAGAACGGTGTGATCGATCTTTCGTATATCGAATCGGCGATCGCCGCGATCTCGGGCACACAGGGCTTCGTCATTACGTCGCCAACCGCAAACATCGTTGGGACCACTGGCCAGCTGCCAGTGCTCGGAACGATTACATGGCTTCCCTAAATGGCTGCTCCGAACTATCAGGCATCTGATTTCATGAAGGCGATTCAGGCCCTCATGCCGCGGGGGCTTGCGTGGCCGCGCGACCCAACGTCGGTGATGGGTCAGGTAGTGTCCGGACTTTCGCCCACATGGGCTACGCACACGGCCAGAAACAACAACCTGCTGATCGATGCATTCCCCGCCACGGCGGTCGAATTGTTGCCTGAATGGGAGTCGGCGTTGGGCCTTCCAGATCCATGCGCTGGACCGGCTCCGACGATTGCCCAGCGACAGGCGCAAGTGGTAGCGCGGTTCGCCGGATCGGGCGGCCAGTCAGTTCCGTACTTCATCCATTACGCGGCGTTGCTTGGCTACACCGTGACGGTCACTGAATACGTGTCGGCGCGCGTAGGGCAGAGCCGGGTCGGACAACCAGTCTTCCGGCTAGGGCCGCAATGGTCCTTCGTCTGGCAGATCAATGCACCACTCAACACGATTACGCAGTCGCGCGTGGGCTCGGCGCGCGCTGGCGATCCGCTCGCGAGTTGGGGCAACACAGTCCTGCAGTGTGAGCTGAATGAAGTGATTCCGGCGCACACGATTTTAATTTTTGCCTACTCCTAAGAGGCTCTATGTTTCGAATTGACGATCCGTCGGCGGCCACGAGCCTTCCCACTCCCGAAGCAGCAGGTACCGAAGGGTATTGGACCGAAGGCAACCCGGCGAGCGGCACGCCCGCGACGCTCGAGCGCGCTTCGTGGTTCAACATGATTCAGGAAGAGCTGCGCGCGATCGTTGTCGCTGCCGGTCTGACGCCTAGCAAGACGACGTACACACAGGTTCGTGACGCGATTACCAACATGATGAGTCCTGGTCGCCTCCTTGGTGTTCAGGTGTTTACGACTAGCGGTACTTACACGCCGGGCGTTTATACGGTTGGCGGCCGCTCAGTGACGGCGACGAAAATCCGCGTGCGAGCCATTGGTGCGGGGGGGGGGCGGGCGGTAGCTCGTCAGGAACGACTTCGTCTCAAGTTGCGATCGCGGGCGGCGGTAGTGCCGGCGCCAATGGAGAGTTGTTCATCGGGTCGGGGCTATCTTCGCAGACCGTGACGATTGGCGCAGGAGGCGCGCCCGCGGCGGCGGGATTCAATGCTGGCGGTAACGGCGGAGCCACGTCCTTCGGTGCTCTGATGGTTTGTGGCGGTGGCAAGGGCGGAAGCGCGGGCGGCGCAATTTCCGCATTTCCCGCTTATCTCACTTACCCAACCGGACAAGCAGTGGTCACTGGAACTGGGCAAATTCTCACTAATGCCCCTGGGAATTATCCAGGCATTGGCGTAGCGTTTGCACTCTCAACGTTTTATTCTGGCTCGGGTGCGCAGTCCCAATTTGGAGCAGGGGGTACGCTGGCATCGCCGGGAGTGGGTGGCGCGGCTGTAGGCTACGGAGCGGGCGGTTCGGGAGCGGCATGCGCGGCCAGTAACGCGTCAGGTTTTCAAGGTGGCGCTGGTGCGCCTGGCTACATGATCATCGAGGAGTTTGCCTAATGAGCACATATGCAATCGTCGAGAATGGCATCGTAGTTAATGTGATTCTTTGGGATGGAAACCCGGAATGGTCCCCTCCAGAAGGGACGATTGCAAATCTCCTACCGTCAGGATCATCGGTTTCGACCGGATTCACCTTTGACGGGACGAATTACGCCGCGCCAACTTCACAGTTGACATCAGGGAAATAGATCTCCATTTTCTCCATTTCTCTACAAGAAGTACGGGGAGCACGAGTCCGGTCCCGACATACAATGGCCATAATTTCGGCCACTGATAAATCATTGACGGGTCTTTGCCTACGGTCGAGACAGGCCACCCGTTTGAAATGCAAGCCACTATATTGATCGCCTGAAATATCGCAAGATGCATTGCCATAACATGTAGGCTGTTTTCGCCGATGCGCTCTAAAAGATCGCCGGGCTTCGTCGCGCGCGAGAGAATATCTGCTAGGCCGAATACGAAGACGATGCCTGCAGCAGAAGTAATGAACGGCGACCACAAGTTAGGGTATGAGTTCCATTCCGACACAAATGATATGCCGCTCGCAGACGCGTGCATGACGTAAAATTGCACGAGAAACGCCAACGCTAGTGCTGCGAATGAGGGAGTAGGGAAGCGAATCCTAACTGCGCGAACGACGAATCCAGCCCATACAAAGAACAGGCTAACTATATTTCGATACACGAGCAAATTTATTACGTGGTCCGCGTGCTTTTGTTGTCCATATGACATCGCCAGTATTGCAGCCGGAAAGAGAGCGATGAGGACGATCGCGTAATGGAACCCAAATTTTCTCGATGCAAATGCGATTATTGAGAATAAACACATCGAAATGAAGAGCGATACCAAAAACCAGCCCGACGTGTAAATCTGGATGTTTCCGCCACTGATAATTGATTCCGTGATACCAGATGGCGTGTACCATCCTGTCCCGAAATATTCAATAGAACATAATTTTGATGCCAGGGTGGTTAAAATGCCAAACGCGATGTAGTACTTGTAATACGGAATGATAAGTGATTTCGCCCTGCGCCAAACAAAACTGAGCGGCGCATCAAGATATTTTTCTGAGACTAGATACCCGCTTATGAAGAAAAAAAGCGGCATATGAAAAGAGTATGGGACAAAAGGGGCGAAATCGTATGCGCCGGTACAATGCCCGGCGACCACGAACACCATCCCAATACCCTTCACAAATGAAATCTTTCGTTCGTGCATTCTTTCCCCTGTAAGCAAGCGGGAGATTCTATCAATATTTGCGAGGGGAAGCCCTGCCCGCTAAGCGATGTTTGGCCTGGAATATGTGAACGGCACGCCGCAGGGGACGATGGTAGATAGGAGGGGTTATATATGGTCGGTCAGAGAGCGCGCCGGTCTGAGCTTGTCAGCCTGAAAGTGACCCCCGACCTGAAGAGCTGGATCTATGCCCGCGCGCACGAGGGCTATAGAACGATCAGCGTAGAGGCAATGCGGATTTTGGAGAAGGAAATGTTGGCTTCAGAAAAGGAAAACGCCCCGTCGGTTGCAACCGGCGAGGCGTTAGTGACGCAGTGAATCGCGTTAGTTGTTGTTTGCAGTGTCGAGTGCGACATTCGCATCCGGTTTTCTTTCGAATACGTGGACTGTGATGCCAAAAACTTTCCAGTAGGGACCGGTAAAAGAAAGGACGGGAACATAGTCACGGTCAAGCCATGGTCGTCCCTCTGGCGTGTACAACCCATGCCAGGAAACGATGACGTATTTAGGCTGCCAATGCCGGAATGGATAGTCCATGTCTCCCTGTACGATCTTGCGGGCAACGCCTGGGGAAACGAGGCCTAGCTCATCGACGACTTCGTATTTCGGCCCAAGACGGAAAGCGAACGCGCCGGGCTCGCATGTAATGATCACCGTCCCGTTCGGATTTGCGTCACGAATGAAGTCGGCGGCAGGGATGTAGCTGAGTATGTGTTCGTTGACATTCCGGCTGGATAACCAGCGCGTGAGTGACGATGAAGGCGCGCTGAGCAGAACCAGTGCTATGCCTACAGCACCAGCAACCGATACGGTAAGCTTGCCGAACATACCCTGCGCCCATCCACTTCCGATGGCGACGATGGCGAGCGCAAAAAACGCGAATGCGGCCGCGAACATGATGGCGATCACATACCACGCCCAGATGCTAACGTGAAAAGCTAGATATGCTGCCGTGTCGCCAATCGCATAGCCGGCCCAGATCAGAGCAAGCAGTAGCAGATCGCCATTGCGAACAAAACTGTCTTTCGTCTTCGCATGCACGAATGTGACCGCAGACACGACTACCGCAAGGGCGCCGATGAATAGGATGTGGGGCGCCCCGTACGCGATCATTTGCGTTTTAAGGTTCTTAATGTTGAAACTTGGGAAGTCGCGAAGCAGCATTTGTGCTTTCTTGGCGATTAGTGTCTCTGGCGAGAATGCTCCGAAATTCCATCGGGCATAGAGCAGCCAGCAGACCGTCAAGATACCGAGGCAGGCAGCATAGCGAATCGGATCACGCAGACGTTCAAGAAGTGGTGACCGGGGGGCGGCCGCGCGCGCTCTCAGGATGCCGACGACAAACAGCATCCCGGCTATTAATGCGGTATCAGGGCGAACCGAGCATGCGACAGCCATCAATACCGCGCTGAGAACGGGCTTCCTTGCGATCAGATAGGCATAGGTTGAGGCCAGTCCCACAAATAGGAAGGTATACGTCTCGTGCGATGAAACGGCATTGGCTGCGCTACACGTGAAAAGCGCGATGACGCTCAGCAGAGCAAATACCCATCCGATGATGTTCGATGCCCGCAACTGAACCAAGCGGACCAGAATAGTTGCGATCCCGCCCACCGAGATGGCAGACAGGACCGTCCCAGCGGCTGGGATACTCGCATGACCGGCGCCGAGGAATTCGGGGGAGCCGAAAAAGCGCAAAAACGGGTCTACAAGAAACGATAGTCCGCACACCAGCAGTGCATAGCCAGCCGCAGTCGTGCCGTAAAACTGCTCGCTAATATTGAAGCGCAGGCCGTATCCAGATCGCAGGTTGTCCGCGTACCGGAAGGTGATGTATGAATCGTCGACCGCGTATCCCCAGTTGTGACGTACATAGAGCACCGTTAGAGCGGCGGTCATCAGGTATAGAGCAAGGAATGGGAGCCTGGTTTGTTTTTCAGAGGTCATCGGTATTGCTCTAGCTGGCGCGGTGTGTTGCGAACACGTATCGCTTGTCAAGTTGGTACTTCGTGATGTAACCGATAGCGAGGCCGATCACGGCGCCAATATAACGCGCCTCTTTGGTGTGGAATGCATGATTGAAACCGAATTCGAAGGCCCAAAATATGACCGTCGTCACGATTCCCATAACGGTGTAGAGCGCAAAAGTTGATGCGTCATGCTTCGCGTTCGCCACCTTGAACTTGAAAATCCATTTCTTGTCAAGAACATACTTGACGACAAGGCCGATTCCTGTCCCTATAAAAACAGAGAATGGAACGGCCCCAAGCCCGCTATAAAGGCGCGTGGATAGATCTTGAGCGCCGATATTTGCCGCTGTCGATACGGCCGCGAAGATGGTGTAGAGAATGGCTATATTCATTGTTCACCATTTTAAAGCACGGAAATGAGCGGTCGCATTCTACCTCATCGAGGCTAACGTCGACCCGACTTGACGGCCAGCGTCAACGTGAGGTGGTTTTTGCGACCTACGGAAACCTTGTGGAAGGGTGCGTGCCACGCCCACAGCCAAGCGCTCTGTCGCGCGACCGGCGCGGGGACACGCCGGGAAAGCAACTGCGAGTTTCTTACCGACATTTACCCGGGGCGCTCGATGAAGGCATACGTCGCCGCCGACATGCTCGATGCGGAGCGCGGCACGCATTGTGAAGGCAAAATTTCGTTGTGCCAGTACGGATCAGAAAAAAGTATCTGCCGGACGAGGTGGTCTGTAAGACGTCATGAAGTAGCTCACTTGCAGCGCACCGTGACGGAGTAGACGCCCGGCTCGGTGTAGCCGCTATCCTTGATGACGTCGTAACCAAAGTGACAGTTAGAAACGACGCCGTTGTACGCATCGGCGTCAGTGCGACCTGTAATCGTGATGGGCTCGCGCGGTTGGCTGGATGGGCCGATGGCTTTCCAGAGCACCACGACGAGAACGAATGCGCCAAGCGCGTACATGATCTGAGTGCGCATTATGAGTCTCGAACGGAAAACTTCCTATTTTACCTTCAATGTTATGGCGTTGGCCGCAGGAAGACGATAGTCTGGAAGGGGTCCTGCAGGTTGAATTCGACGCCTGCAACGTCCCACCCCTTCCAGTTGCGCTTGATGTAGTCAAGTGTCATCGATGTATCGCCGTACGTAATGTCGCCATCAATCGGCGCGCGGCCGTGAGGCGTATAGGCGAAACCCTTCTCGGCATGATCACGCTGCATGGCGGCAACGTCCACGACGTTCTGGTTTTGGTCATGCGAGACCCAATACGACAGTGGGCGGATGGTGACGGCCATCAGACCGTTATCCGCGATTGACTGCCGACACACGTCCATCACGGCCTTGCCGCTTCTTGCTGACAGATGCGTGAAGACCGAGAACGCATAGATGAGGTCGAACTTCTGACCCGGGAATGGCGGCTTCGTAGGGATGTATTCCGAGATTGCGAACGTCCCGGCCAGTCGGCTTTCCCGGCACAACTCAATGGAACGGTCCCACGGGTCACAGGCGAATATGTTGACGGGATCAGTGAAACGGTACATGAGTCTGATCAGACGTCCCCACCCGCAACCGTAGTCGAGGATTTTCGTGTCATCGAGCGCCCGCCCGGCAAAACGTCTGAACCCATTTTCCAGAACACGAACGAAAGCTGAACTCTGAAGCAGCAGCGGGTAGCCGTGCGTACCCGTCCAACTGTCCTGAATTGCGTCTGGAGCCATCGTCGGGAGCGCGCGACGTGCTGCTTCATATTCTGGCGGTATGTACATCAGAACGTCTCCAACCGCATCCACAGGGAGATTGCGGAGCACAGCATAAGGATTTTTGCCTTCTGCGACGGATCTGTTCACAAACTCATAGATTTCAGCACGGTCCATCTGCAGCGCTCCGTATTTGTGGAAGAGGTTTCACTGGATTTTTATCTCACGGGAAATCTACGCCAGACGGGGCTCGCTGTCTCGAAATATCGGACCGGGGGCGGTGCTCCGACCGTTATGCGTTTTGTTGCGTCGCTGCGGCGGGGCCGCGCCGAGAAAGGAATTTGGCGAGGTTCTTACCGGCACGTATCCCGGGCTGCTCGATCAGGACGTACGTCGCCGACGACATGACACTGAGAATCAAAGCGCATAGGCAAACGACAAGCCAATAGTGAGATGGCAACGTCAATGCAAATGTTGCGATCTTCCGGCGTGAGTAGATGAGGGTGAGGACAAGACCTTGAAGCAGATAAATGCTGTAGCTGATGTGCCCGAGACGCTGTGCCGCGCGCATCGTGAGCAGGCCAAATATCGTAGTGCCCGTACAGATCAGGTAGAAGAAGCCTCCCAACAGCACGACCTGCATCACGCCGAATGGCGTGGACCAGCCAGCGAAGACCAAGGCCAGCAATCCCAGCGCTACTGCAGATTTGAAGGCTTGTCGGAACATGGGAAAACTTCCTGGGCGGCCTATCGCTGAGACCACCATACCGAATCCGAACAATGCGGCCAGATACCAGTCACGCCCTGGCCAGATCTGCGCGCACACCAGGCAAAAAATTATGGCGACTGCAGGGAAAACTGTGCGTAGCTTTGTCGCCAATCGAGCCGTAGCAACTAGCGAAAAATAAAAATACCACTCGTATTTCAAAGTCCAGGTCACGCCAGCGAGAATCATCCAAACACCCGAATATCCATTGAAATCCGGGCCGCCTAGCAACCCGAGTGCTGACCATGTTGCGATCGCCTCGATCAGGTCGGGGAGTGGTTGGTGTAACGCAAAACCCGTTCTGTACAGCACGATCAGCGCCATCATGGCGATGGCGAAGAGGTAAACAGGGCCGATTCGAAAGACGCGGTTGATATACAGCGAGATGAAATTGGGGCGGCCGCTAGTGGTGATCATCTTCCCCCAGAAGAGGAAGCCAGTGATCATGAAAAATACTGCTACCGCCAAGGTTCCCAGTTGATCGTAGAAAACAACGGGCGGCACGACCCATCGTCCGCTCTTAAGCCAAAGATACGTCACTATTGCATGGTCAATCATGACGCTTAGGGCAAGAAATCCACGTATGCCATCCAGGTTGGACGTTCGATGGGCGCTATCCGAAGGCGCGGAGTCAAGGAACCTAAAAACGGGAGTGGCAAAAAAGAGCGTGATTGCCGCCACGGTCACAAAGTATGGCCAGATGCTATAGACGGACAAGGAACCTGCTCCTCACAAGAATCGCGGAATTCTAACGCACGGCCCTGCCGTGCTATGCGTGATGTGATTTTTTCGGATTAATGCTGATGCTACGCATGCAGCTCTCCATCGTGCGCCGGGGAGTCTGCGTTCAAGTCGATCGTAGCTCCGACTCGGCGCATGCGTTGTAGCACGCGCTCGATTGTCTTCTCGTCTAATTCGAGACGGGCAGCGGCGAAGAAAAGCATGTGCGGGTTCATGTCCCGCGGCTTCTCTCCACCGGTGTAGTTGCGCCATTGCCGCCCGCTCGATACGCCGAACAGGGATGCCATCTTCGATGCCGACAGGCCCAGTTCGTTCTTCAGTCGGTCGAGGTCCTGCGGAGAGGGCGGGGTGTAGAGCATGACGGGGTCCAGCACCCAAGCGGATGCGAAAGCAGGCTTTCATGGCAGTGTCCTTTCGGATAGACGGGCCGCGCGTTTGCGCTTCCAACGGTTTGGAATGTAGGACGTTTGGGCCTATGTGTCAAGCAGCAAAACAAAAATTCGACAAACAGCCGCCTTTGAACTGACCCCGCAAAGTTGGACAGTTTGCGGCTAGTACTACAGCCGTAGATTTTTTTACTATACTCAAATAATTAAGGATTACTATACGTTAAGGCTATGCATTCGACTGCAAAAGCGTGGGAGCGTGAACTGGAGGTACTGCACCAGCGGCTCGGGGAACTGTTCAGGCGTCCGGAGCCCCGACAGCGGTCGCTCGCATACCTGAAGGGCCTGCTGGGTACAGTCGAGCGCAAGAACGGCTGGCAACTCGCCGAATGGATCGGCGAAGCGACACCCGATGGCGTACAGCACCTGCTGGAGCGGGCGCAATGGGACGCGGATGCCGCTCGCGATGTGCTGCGTAGCTATGTAGTGGAAGAACTGGGCGAGCGTGACGCGGTGCTGATTGTGGACGAGACCGGCTTCCTCAAGAAGGGACAGCACTCGGCCGGTGTTCAACGCCAGTACAGTGGCACGGCAGGTCGTATCGAGAACAGCCAGATCGGCGTGTTCCTCTGCTATGCCGGTCGTGGCGGCAGTGCGTTCATCGACCGCGAACTGTATGTACCCAAGGTGTGGACCGATGACCGGGTGCGCTGCGAGGCAGCGGGCATTCCCGGGTCGGTGGAATTCGCAACGAAGCCACAGCTTGCGCGTCGTATGCTTGAGCGGGCGCTGGACGCAGGGGTGCCGTGCGGCTGGGTCACGGGGGATGAAGTCTACGGCGGTGACCGTCACCTGCGGCTGTGGCTCGAGTCGCGCGGCCAGTCTTTCGTGCTGGCCGTTGCGAAGAACGAACCCCTATGGTGGAAAGGTCCAGAGTACGTACGGGCAGACCGGATCGCCGAGGCCCTGCCGGCAAGGGCATGGCGCCGCCTGTCAGCGGGTGCCGGCGCCAAGGGCGAGCGCCTGTATGACTGGGCGCTGACTCCGCTGTGGCGCTTGCAGATCACCGAAGAGGAGCGCCGCTTCGGGCATTACCTGCTGGTGCGACGCAGCCTGGACGAGCAACGCGAACATGCGTATTACGTCGTATACGCACCGCGCAGCAAGGCCACACGGCAAACCCTGGTGAACGTCGCGGGCCGCAGGTGGGAAATCGAGACCGGCTTCGAGGCGACCAAAGGCGAATGCGGACTCGATCAGTATGAGGTGCGCCGATGGCAAGGCTGGTATCGCCACATCACGCTGGCTCTGCTGGCCCATGCAGTACTCGTCACCCTGCGGGTGCACGGCAAAAAAAACACCTGAAGGTTTGGTGCCGCTCAGCGTGCAGGAGATCCGCCGGCTGCTCTGTCGCATCCTGTGGCGCGGCGCCCACTCTATCGCGTACGTGTTGTCCTGTTCGGCATGGCGGCGCCGACACCAGTACCGCGCCCAGCAGTGCCACTACCGAAGACGAGGATGTGTGCCTCCAGTTTACCCAGATCTACGGCTGTAGTACTAGGTTGCGGAGGCCTGAGTCCTGTACATCACAGGACTCAGGCCGTTTAACTTCAGCCTGATGCGTTTGTGGTTGTAGTAATGAATGTACTGTTTGATGCCGGCCTTCAGTGCGTCGACGCTCTCAAATCTGTTCAGCCGGAAGAACTCCGACTTGAGAGTGCCAAAGAAGCTTTCCATTGCCGCATTGTCATAACAGTTTGCCCGCCGTGACATGCTCTGGGTCAGGCCGCGTTGATGCAACAACCTTCGATAGGCAGACATCTGATACTGCCAGCCCTGATCTGAATGGAGTAGCGGTGCGTCCTGCCTGCCCAGCTTTGCCAGCGCCTTTTTGAGCATGCTGCTCACCAGTTCAAAGACTGGACGCTCGCTCATCTGGTAAGCGACGATCTCGCCGTTATACAGATCCATGACCGGCGACAGATACAACTTCTGTCCCAGCACGTTGAACTCCGTCACATCCGTGACCCACTTCTGGTTCGGCTGTTGCGCGCTGAACTCGCGGTTCAGCAGGTTCGGTGCAATACGCCCGACTTCGCCGCGCCAGGAGCGGTATTTCTTCGCCCGCACCAGCGATTTCAGTTTCAGCTGTCCCATCAGACGTTGCACGGTCTTGTGGTTCACGCGCTGACCGGTTTGCCGGATCGATGCCGTGATGCGTCGGTAGCCATAGCGACCCTTATGACTTTCATACACGGCCTTGATCCGGGTCTTGAGATCTGCGTGCCGGTCGCCAGCAGTCAGCACGTTCAATTGGTAGTAGAACGTGCTGCGCGCCAGACCCGCGGCCTTGAGCAGGGCGGCCACCGGGTGGTGCTGCCGAAGTGCCTGCACTATTTGCGTTTTTTCTTTTGCGCGGCCTGCTTCTTCGCCTGAAGCAGGGCATCGAGCTTTTTTAGGTACGCCACCTCCGCGCGCAGGTATTCGTTTTCCTTGAGCAACTGCTCGCGCGTGCGCTCATCCGGCGCACCATCTTCGGTCGGCTTGTCGTGATCGGGTTGGGTCATTACCTTGGGGCGTCGCCCTCGGGGGCGGGGTGCCAATGCGTCAATACCGCCAATATGATACTGGCGTTCCCACCTCGCTATGCAAGCCGGACTGCGAATGTCGAACACCGCTGCCACCTGCTCATGTGACAAATCCTTCTTCCACATGTGAGCAAGAACCGACATCCTGAACCGCGCATCGTAATGACTGAACTTCTTGCGCAATCCCTCACGTCCGTGTTGCTCATAGGCCGCTATCCAGCGACGCAACACAGAACGACCCACTCCATATCGTTGTGCCAGCACCCCGGTCCCAGCAACCCCGGCCAGGTACTGCTTCACCATTTTTACTTTTAGCTGCTCACTGTGCTTCGTCATGAAAAACACCCCAAAGGTTGGATCGATGTCCAACTTTTGGGGTGCAGTTCACTTCGGGCGGCTTTTTTATTTCCGGGGATTCATGGAAGCCAAAGACATGTTGACGATGCCCGATCCGGAGTTCCGCGCGCACGTTGTCGAATATCTCGTTGCACACGATGCGGCGATTGCGGAGAACACCAAGGTCACTCGCAAGGTAGAGGCGACAGCCGATCAGGTCGCCGAGGACACCGCACTCATTCGCAGCATTCTGAGCGACGTCGCTGCCGGCGCGCGATTCATGTGTCGTCTCGCGGCCGCGTGGCGCTTCTTCCAGAAGCAGGTATTCATTCCCATCGTCTTGCCTGTGATCGGGCTTTACGGACTCTGGTTCTACACGCAATTCCACCGCTTTCCCGCGTGGCTGGCCGACTGCTTCAAGTTCCTGATGGCGGTGCTATGAATCTGACTGCTCCCATCGTTGCCGCGGGGTGCGGCTCGACCGTCATGCGTGCATCGCAGTGGGTGCAGCCGCTTCAGGCAGCATGCGACAAGTACGCGATCTGTACGCCGCTGAGCGTCGCCGCATTCCTCGCGACCGTCGGCGTTGAGTCGGCCCGGCTAGTTTTTACGAAAGAGATCTGGGGGCCAACGCTTGCGCAGACCGCGTACGAGCCGCCATCGAAGAAGGCGAGCGAGCTGGGCAACACGCAGCCTGGCGACGGTCTTCGGTTTTGCGGTCGCGGCCTGATTCAAATCACCGGCCGGCGCAATTACACGCTCGCAGCGGTCGGCCTCGATCTCGACCTGCTCAGTCACCCGGAGTTGCTCGAGCAACCGCACAACGCAGCAATGTCGGCCGCCTGGTACTGGTTCAACCGCAAGCTGAATGCGCTCGCAGACGCAGGCGATTTTCTCGGCGTGTCGCGCGCGGTGAACCTCGGCAGTGCGACATCGAAAGCGACGCCGAATGGCTATTCCGCAAGGCTGGCGCTCTATGGCGCGGCGAAGAAAGCAATCGGCCTCGTTTAGCTGTCACACGAATATTTGACGTTTATTCGTCTCGCGGATATTTTCACTGGACTCGCAAATGGCAAGCACAGCCGCCTCCCGGGTTGCTCTTTTCGCAATCCCGTTGAAGCAGGGCGCCGATGAAACGATCTCAATGGTTTGGGCAGACGACAACGGCAACCCGATCAACCTGACGGGCTATTCGATGCGGCTGCAGATACGGACGATCGGACTTGGCCCGACGCCGCTGCTCACATTGGACAGCAGTTCGCAAACCGGCAGCCGCATCGTTCTTGGTGGTACATCCGGCGTCATTGATCTGGTTTTCGCGCACGCGGACACGGTGGCGCTCTCGCCGACGGGCTTGCCGTTGCCGGGCACGAACCTGAATGGACCTGGGATCTTCCAGATCGGTGTGCATGACCTGAAATACACCGATCCGAACGGCCTCGTCGACTATCTGTTTTCCGGACCGGCCTACCTTGAGCCGAGCGCGACCCTATGAGCTCACTGACGATAACCATCAACGGCGTGGTGCAGGTCCTGCAGGTCGGATCGCTCAGCGGCGCGGCGCAAGCGCAACTGGCGTCAATGCAGACGACGATCAACACGATCGCGCAGTCGGCACTCTTGCAATGGGCATATACGAGCGCCTTCCAGCTGGTCTCCGCGACGCGCGATGCGAACGAAGCAATCGTGACGGCTTCGATTGTCTGGCCGGATGGCGCGACAGGGACGTTCACAACGGATGTCGCATCGAGTGCGTTCCCGGGCGCTATCGATGCGTGGCATGCAACCCATGTGCTCGCCCGAGTCACGAAGACGGCCACTCAACCGGCCATCACGCGCGACGCTAACGGCGCTGTCACGGCGCAGCCCGCCATCACCATCGCTTGAGGTAATACATGGGCATCCTGGATGCGCCGTTCGTGCAGATCACCAAGGCTCAGCGACGGCACTCGTACATCACCGCAGTGGAGTCGGTGTCGCAGGCCAACAATGCATCGGGCCTGACGTTCCGTGCGGCGCATTCGTTCCTGCGCAAGCCGACACAGGTGCGGCTCGTGTTCTCTAACAACCAGGCGGTCCCGGTCACGTTTGCGCAGACGGGCGCGGCCACGTGCCGCTCGTACAACGCGAGCCTTTCCCCCGCTGCTTCGTCTGAATGGACTGCCGGCGGTCCGGTCACGATCCCAGCCGCACAGGGAACAAACCAGCCGTCAATGGTGTATGGCCCGTGGATCCAAGTCTACGCGCAGGAATCTGTGGACGATCCGGGTACGTATCCCGTGATGGTCTATGCATATCTCGATCCGTCGCAGCCAAACTACTCGAACAACAATTACGACCTGAGTTGGATGGAGTCGGAGTCCAAGGCGAGCGGCGGCTATTGGGCTCAACGCAATCAGGCGGGGGATCAGGCCACCAACCCGGGCACGTTTTCGAGTTCTACGGTCCAGGCGCGTGGCGCGATCGCGGGCATCGAGGCGCTATGTGAGAAGCCCGGTATCAGCGACATGCTCGGCGGCGACAGCATCGCGGCCGGCGCAGGCCAAACGCTGCTCGGCAAGACCGATGTGTACCGCGCAATGCAGGCGATCAACCTGACGAACCCGGCGCTGCCGGTCGGCTATATCGCGGCAGGCTGGGGTGGCCAGAACTCAGCCACCTACCTTTCGCGCATGCTCTACATGCTGCCGATCATCAAGCCGGATGTGCTGGTGCTGACTGTGGGCACGCCCAATGATGGCGTGCCGTCACTGTCCGGGCAGCGCGCCAACCGCTTCCTGATAGATCAGGTAACCGACCTGGCCCGGAGTCTTGGCATTCGCGTGCTGCTGCGCGGCTGGGCGCCGCATTCGGTGGTCGCGGACAACTGGCAGCAGGGTACGCTCACGATCACGCCGACCTATCCAGTGCCGACCGTGTCCGGCGACGCTTACCGGCAGGATCAGAACGCACGGATGGCGGCGCTCGACGGCCAGAGCAACCTGTACTTCACGATCCGACCCTCCGGGCTCGGCGACGGTGCGCGGCCTGAGCGGTACCTGCCGATCTATACCACCGACACCAACCATCCGAATGACGCTGGTTGGGCGCGCGCGGGCGTGATCATCCAGCCGGATCTGCAACGCGCGCACAGGGGCTTCAGATGAGCATAGCGACGCAAGGTTCGAGCATCGCAGTTCGCGTCGACGAGACCACGGTCGCATTGGGCGTCGTCGCGGTCGTTCACGATGACGGAACTGTCGACGGGCTCATGTATGCACCTGGCGCGGCGCCGACCAGCTTTTCAGGTCTGCAGGTCGGAGACGTAGCCAGCGCGGTGATTGGGGCCGCGTGGTCGCCGCCGGACGGTTTAACGTAGCGCCTGTCGCTATCCACCCTCACCCCACAAGCCGCCGCCGTGCGGCTTTTTTGCGTTTACGGACATGACCGACAAAGCCCCCGTTATCCCGCACGAGCACTTCGTTGTCGAGACGATCGTGCAAGGCGAGTACTACCCCGACCACGCCGCGCCGCGCGGTGAAACGTCCACGTTCCGCCACACCAAAGCGGAAGGTCATAAGGCCGGTCTGCGCTGTGCAGTCAGCGGCCAGCCAGCGCCTGAATACCACCACCTGTTTTGCGAGTGGGCGGACGCCGACGCAGTCGACTGGATGATCGTGAAGGCGATCGCCGTTGGCGAGATCACCGAGATTCCCATCCTCGACCTGATCACCGATCAGCCGACCGGCGAAACCTTTCCCGTCGAGCAGTCGCTGATCTGGATCGTGTGCAATCTCGCGGCGCTGCGCGGTTTCGACTGGAAGGCGTTCGACCCGGCCAAGCCGGAGACCTTCGTCGACTCGATGCAAAACATGCTGCCGCTGCATCCGAAGTTCCATCGGTCGCCGACGCACGGCGTCCATCACCGCCCGTGGCCGACGTTCGTTTTTCAGGGCTATCCGCGTAAGGCTGGGTTCGTGTTCACGGCGGACGAACTCAGCGCCATTGCCGCCGCCGACACTCAGGAGCATCAATGAACTCGAATAACGCGAAATTCGTCGCGTACGCGGCGCTCGCGCTGGCGTGCGCTTTGATCATCGCCGTCTGGGGCCTCTTCGCCTTCTACGGCCGCACGCCAGTCGATGGTTTCATCTCGCAGCTCGGCGGCCTGCTGACGATCATCGTCGGCGCGATCGCTGCGCTCGGCGCTACGCACGTCGCGACGTCGGCTGCAAATAGAACGACGCTCGTTGCCGGAACACTTAGCGAGTTCGTCCCGCCGCCCGCGGCCCCTGCACCATCGCCTGAACCCGCAGCACCCGTCCAGCAGTAACCCGCCGCGCGTCGCGGCTCTCTCCCTCAGGAAATCACCACTATGAAACGAATCATGCTGCTCGCGGCAGGCCTTGTGCTGTCCGCTCTCTTTTTCTCCGGCTGCGCCGTCACCACGACGGTTGCGACCGATTTTCAGACGCAGGTGACGAAAGCCTGCGCGGTCGTTCAGCCCACGCTGTTGTCGGTCAAGGCAATGACGGCATCGGATCCGGCCCAGCAACTCATTCTCGGCGAGCTGGTGAAGGACAACGCCGCGCTGTGCGCCGCGAGCGCGTCGATCGACCCGTCGACCGTATCGAATCTCGTGAATACGTCAATACCGGCAGCCGTGCAGGTGGTGGGATTATTGCCGATCGATGACGCAGCGAAGACGAGTGCGCAGATCGGTCTGATGGCGTTCCAGGTCGCATTGTCCGCGGCGCTCGCCCAGTTCGGCACGCCGACGGCCGCGCCGGCGCCAGCGTCCGGAGCGACGCCATCGTGAGTGCATTCCTGACTGAACTGCAGATGGAGAACGCCACGCCGCGCGATGATGGTCTTTGGCGTCTCACGGCGCCGCTCATCTATCAGTCTGACGTCGCCAAGATGACGTTCACGGTGCCGGCTGGTTTCGTCACAGACCTGGCATCGGTGCCACGGATTCCGATTGCGTATCTGCTCGCCGGCGGTACGTCGAACGAAGCCAGCGTGGTGCACGACTTCATCTACTCGACGCATCCGGTACCGCGCAACATCGCCGATGCGGTGCTGCGCGAGGCGTCGGCGGTCACCGGTGTGCCGGCGTGGCGCCGCTGGCTGATGTGGGTCGGCGTACGCATCGGCGGTGGTGGGAAACATTGGGGCGGCGTTGTCGCTTAACAGCCCATCGTCTGTATTTTCCACTTACAACTTGTGTCTTGTATTGCGCGTCGCCCATCTCCGCGCCCGCCGGCGCGCATCAATCCCGCCGGCCGTTCTTTCGCCACTCATCGAGGCGGCGCATCGTCGCCTCGACCCTCTTTTCCTGCCTTGGCGTCTGCGGATCTGTCAGGCACGGCTCTTCGTCCAATTCCCTCTCGAAGCACTCCCACACCGTTCCAGCCACGTACGCACTGCCATGCTTGCCGATCATCCGCCGAATCTGGTCGGCGCGAAGAACAGTCGAGCGCAGGCGGTGAATCTCCTGTAGCAAACGAAGCACGGTCGGGGTCGGCTCACGATCGTAAATCTCAACCAATTCTGCGGCGGTGAGGGGCGGACGGTGGCGCATGGTCGAGCACAAAAACACTGTATGGATGAACAGTATAGCCGCCGTGGGTGAGCGCTACCAATTTCGGAACGATCGCCCTGAGAACCGCATAAACTCGTGGGGTGAAAACCCTGTTTCGTTCCGAAGTCGGAGTGGCAATCCGTTGCCAGAAAAGGCGCGGAAGGGTTTTGACGGCTGGATTGTGATTCCTGTTGTCGTGGGTTCGAGCCCCATCAGCCACCCCAAAGAATTTTGCAGTATCGTTTCGCGATATAAGGCAGTTGAAGATTGAAAGCCGTTCCGGATTAAAAATTCGGAACGGCTTTTTTGTTTTCGGAACGGGCGCCGGATAGGCGGAAAGAAAATGCCGCGTATAACCACTAAAAACTTCGCGGAAAGCGGTATTCGAGGCGTGCCGAGCCCACTCGGTTTTCGGCAAAAAAGTCTGCTCGGGAGCGTTGAAGGGCGCGGGAAAATATTAGTTCTAAGCCCACTGGTTGAGGCATCGACCGCGGCACTGCGGCCTACCGTGCCCCATGGACCTTGAAGTGACGCTTTACAAATAACCTCCCGCGTCGATATGCGGAGGATCTTGTGCGAGACGGGTGTACCCGAATGGGGACGCTGTACGAGGACGACCTCGCCGTCGACGACATGCCGCAGGCCCGCGATATCTATCCGTATCCAATGACACGGCGCTTCACCCGACCGCCCATAGCTTGCGCGCACCGGCGCCACCAATCAGCGAACTGATACCAGCTACGAACGATTCGGCACGTCGGCCTCGATCCGAAGAACAGCGCAACCGTTACTCGCTCGCAGGCCGTCTAGGCGCGCCCACTCGATCGAAAATGCCACCCGAAATCCGGCAAACGCTGTTTGACGACGGCCACGCCGCCACAACGTCAGCGTGGAGAAACACGCTGACACTGCAATACTTCAGTTTAAACCGCCGACATTACAAATAAATTTCCGAAAATAAATCCAGCTTATTTCGAAAAAAATATTCGGATCGGTTACATTCGCCGTCTCAAAATACCAGTTGCTAACCATGCCAGCGGTTTAATCGTATGAATTTTCATCTGTTGTCATATTTCAGACATATAACTTTCGTTATCCTTTCTTTTTCGCTAATTCAATCGACCGCTGGCCGTGAAAATAATTCTGACGCAATCCTTTCAGCGGATATTATAAATCCTCCGCAGAAAATCGCGTTTTGTCATGCTTCGACGATTGCCTTTTCGAAAGGGCATTTGGTAGCGGCGTGGCTGGCTGGCAGCAAAGAGGCCGCTAGTGACGTTGGTGTTTGGGTAGCGCAATACTCCGGAAAACAATGGGGTGCGCCAGTCCGGGTCGCAGACGGACGTTCGCCTGACGGTGAGACTCTAACGGTAATTAATCCAATTCTTTTTTCTCCCAGGCACGGTCCGTTGATGCTGTTTTATAGTCGCGGGAAATTGCCGGCGGATTGGCATCCTTTCCGGATGACCTCGCTTGATGGGGGAAACTCATGGTCGAAGCCGGCTGCTCTTGGCCCTGGTATATCCGGGCCGGCAAAAGATAAACCCGTCGAGTTATCAAATGGAATTGTAATAGCCGGGAGTAGTACCGAACATGACGGATGGAAAGTTCATTTCGAACGGTCCACGGATGGGGCAGCTACCTGGGAAGTCGAATATCCGGCGGCCGGCCCGCGTGCAATTCAGGCAATCCAGCCAACAATTCTCGACCATCGTCACGGCCAGTTGCAGGCGCTAGTCCGGACAAAAAACGGCTTTGTATTCAGCACCAGGTCGAGTGATTGGGGAAAGACGTGGACTGCTCACTCGCCGGTGGATATTCCCAACTCAAATTCGGGCTTGGACGCCGTGACCCTGATCGACGGGCGTGACCTGATCGTCGCCAATCCGCTACCTTATGTCGAAGGTCGTTGGGACCGCCACAGACTGACGGTCCTCATTTCATCTGATCACCAGACTTATCACGAAGTTCTGGATCTCGAGAACGAGGCAAATCAGGAATTTTCTTATCCGGCGGTTATCCAGTCGCCGGACGGGCTGGTTCACGTCACGTACACATGGAAAAAGATTCACATAAAACATGTCATGATTGATCCAAGCCGAATCCATTAATCCGATCAAACTTCGCTTCTTGCGTCTGAGGCGCTGTGAGAAATCACAGCGCCGTTTTTGTTTTCGGGTTTGCGAGTTCAACGCCCATGTCCCCCATGGCCGCCACCGCTGCTGCTCCATGAACTTCCCCCGCCGCTGGCGCTGCTGCCGCCGTGAGATCCGCCATATCCGCCGCCATGCCAGCCACCGCCGCCGCCGTGCCACCCATGGCCGCCGTGCCAATAGCCGCCGTGATAGCAGCAGGATCCACCCCAGCCGCCATAAATGCCGACGCTGCCATAAACCGGCGCATACGGTGGCCCGTACGCATAGCCGTAGTCAGGGTAATAAGGTTGTGCATAACCGTAGTCGTATCCCGGCGCGACTGCGCATCCGGTCAAACCGGCCGTCACCGCCAACAGTGCCATTGATGCAATGAGCCTGCTCACGATTTTCTCCTTCGTATGTGATTGAGAAAAAACGCGTGCTCAAGAGTTCAGCGGCATTTGTGTCCGCAAATTACGGTTTGCGCATGCTATGGCGTGCCGATTCGCGATGCATGGCGATCGAAGACCGTAGCAGTGAGGCGCGGCGCCAAGCGTTCTAGAACTTTCCTTGTACACCGCGCTGTAACAGTTAGTTAAATTTTCGAAACGAAACTGTAGGGCGCGACTGTTAAGTTTGCTTCAGACAATTACCTTCGACTCCCGACCGCGCCAATGCCGGGCTGGATGAAAAGATCGCACTCGCCACTGTCAGGATCGCTCGATGCGCAGCCTGCAAGAATCCAGCCGTCAATGAAGCAAGATCCACAGCCGGCTGCCGCATCGGAATTGCGCGCCGAAGGCGACGCCTGCGCTGCGCGCGGCGAACTCGACGGCGCGCTCCAACATTACGAAACCGCCCGCGCGCTCGATCCCACCGACGCGCTCGTCCAACAGCGCCTCGCGGCCACGCTCGCCGCGCTGAACCGTTTTCCCGAAGCCGTGGTCCGCTATCACGAAGCGATCGCGCTCGATCCGCGCGACACAGATTCGCACCACGGCCTCGGCTGGACGCTCGAGCAGATGCATCGGCTCGAACAGGCGGTGGATGCCTATCGCGAGGCGACGCGTGTGAATCCGCAAGCCGACGGCTCGTACAACAACATGGGCAACTGCCTGCAGGCACTCGGCCGCTTCGACGAGGCGCACGAAGCGTATCGCCGCGCTATCGAAGCCGCGCCGCAAGTGCCGCTGTACTACCGCAACTTCGTGCAATCCAGGCGCCTCGCCGCCGACGATCCGGTGTTCCTCGCGATGGAGCGTCTCGTCGGCGACGCCGCTTCGTTCACGCCGGCCGATCAGGCGGAGCTTCACTTCGCGTACGGCCAGGCGCTGTCCGATGTGGGCCGCAACGACGCGTCGTTCGATCACTTCCTGAAGGGCAATGCGCTGCACCGCGCCGGCGTGCGTTACAACGAAGCGGAAACGCTAGGCCTGTTCGCCCATTTGCCTGAGTTGATGACTTCCGGTCTGCTGGCGGCAAAGCGCGGTCTCGGCGACGTATGGCAGACGCCGGTTTTTATCGTCGGCATGCCGCGCTCGGGCTCGACCCTGATCGAGCAGATTCTCGCGAGCCATCCTCAGGTGTTCGGCGCGGGCGAGCGCACGGAATTCGGCGAGGCGCTGGTGGGCTGCATTCGCCGCGATCCGGGCGATCCGTTGCGGATCGATATCGAAGCATTGGAAAACGTCGGCGCCGCGCCGTTGCGCACGCTCGGCGCGGACTATCTGCGTCGCATGCGCAACGCGCTGCCGGAACTTCAGAGCCCGACTCCAAACGACGAACGCAATCCGGCTGCGAATTACACGCACTTCACGGACAAGTATCCGTTCAACTTCATCAACCTCGGCCTGATCCATCTCGCGATGCCGAACGCCCGCTTCATTCACAGCCGCCGCGCGCCGTTGCCAACCTGTCTGTCGATTTTCTCGCGGATCTTTCACGACGTGCCGTTCAGCTATGATCTCGGCGAACTGGGCCGCTACTATCGCGCGTACGACGCGTTAATGGCGCACTGGCAACGCATGCTCCCCGAAGGTGTGATGATCGAAGTCAAGTATGAGGAACTGGTCGCCGATTTCGAAGCCAATGTGCGCCGCCTGCTCGCGCATTGCGGGCTCGACTGGGACGAACGCTGTCTGTCGTTTTATCAGACCGCGCGCCAGGTGAATACGGCCAGTTCCGCGCAGGTGCGGCGTCCGCTATACAAGACCTCGCTGCAACGCTGGCAGCCGCGTCACGCCTTGCTGCAGCCGTTGTTCGACGGCCTCGGACCGGTGTTGGCGCCGGCGCATCGCCAAGGGGCCGGCGAGGTCGGGACAAGCGTCACGGAGCATCGCTCATGAGCGCATCGCGTGGCGCCGTGATCTGGATGACGGGGCTTTCCGGCGCGGGCAAATCGACGCTCGCCAACGCCTTGCATGACCGCCTGAAGGAAGCGGGGCACGCCGCGATCGTGCTCGATGGCGACGTGCTGCGGCGCGGGCTGAACGCCGACCTCGGCTACGCGCCCGAGGACCGTACCGAGAACTTGCGGCGGGTCGCGCATGTCGCGGCGCTGTTCATGCAGCAGGGCTTCGTTGTGATTGCCGCGGTGATTTCGCCTGAGCATCGGCATCGGCGCTCGGCGCGTGAAATCGTCGGCGACGGTTTCGTGGAAGTGTTCGTGAATGCTCCGCTGAGTGTCTGCGAAGCGCGCGATGCCAAAGGGCTTTACGCTCGCGCGCGGTGTGGCGAGATCCCGCATTTCACAGGCATTTCCGGACCTTTCGAAGCACCGCTCGCGTCGGATGTCGTGATCGAGAGCGACCGGATGCCGATCGACGAGTCTGTCGATCGCCTGCTTGCGCATCTGGTCGCGACGGGGCGTCTAAGCGGCCAGCGCGCTTCGTCCTGAAGCGTCGCGCGCCACGCAGCGCGTGACTGTACACGCAGATTTTTCACCCCGCGCGCGGCGTTTCCCTATACCGTTTCGATTTCTCGTAGACCGAAAGCAGAAAGGGTGAAGCGTCGATGCCGACATTGTCGATACGAAAAATCAGACTGAACGTCGAAACACTGGTGCTGGCAGCGGACCTGGCGGGTACGGTGGTGTTCGCGGTCGAGGGTGCGCTCAGCGCGATCCGCGGCGGTCTCGACCTGTTGGGCGTGATGGTGATTTCGTTTGTCGCGGCGCTCGGCGGCGGCGTGATTCGCGATCTGCTGATCGGCGATTCACCGCCGAACGCGATCCGTGACTGGCGCTATCCGGCGCTGACCTTCGTCACCGGGTTGCTGACCTTTATGTTCCATTCGACGGCGCAGCAGTTTCCCGTTGCGCTCGTCACCATGCTCGACGCGGCGGGCCTCGCGCTCTTTGCCGTGGCGGGTGTGGAAAAAGCGCTGCTGTTCGGGATCCGGCCGTTTATCGCCATGTTGATGGGCACACTCACCGGCGTGGGCGGCGGCGTGATACGCGACGTGCTGCTGGCGCGCGTGCCGGTCGTCCTGCACGCCGACATCTATGCAACGGCCGCGTTCGCGGGGGCGTTCATCGTGGTGGTGGCGCGCCGTGCCGGTTTGCCGCCGGGCCCGGCGGCGCTGGCGGGCGGCGCGGCGTGCTTCGTCTTGCGAATGCTCGCCGTGACCCATGGCTGGCATCTGCCGAAGGTGTCGCCGGTTTGAGCGATGAGCGTCATCGTATGCACGCGCTCAGGCACGGCGCGCTTCGAAGCCGCTTCGCGTTACCGCAACCACCCAGCCGAATGATGCAGCGCCGGGTACACGCCGATAATGAACGCCGCATAAATCGCTGCCATGGTCACGCCGGCAGCGGTGCCCCAGATGTCGCGCGAGGCGGGCCCCTGGCGGAAATGCAAAGGCAGTCCGACGACGAGATAGCCGATCAGGAAGAAGATGATCACCGCCCTCACAGGCGAGAGGTCGTGGCCGATAAATTCGAGCAGTGCGGACAAGCTGAATTCAGACATGGACGGACAGGCAAAATGACATGCGGACGACGGCGGAAGCATGGAGTTCGCGCGAAGACCTACGTGGATTAAAGTCCATTCGGCGGCCAAGGTACAAGCAAAAGACTGTATAAATTTGTGCAGGCCGGCATTGCTTGCACGAGGCCGACAGGGCGACTTTCATCCACGCTTCAGGGCGCTTCCCACCGCTTTCACCGCGAGGCGATCAACGCTTGCGCAAAGGCTCGAGCAGCGACTTCAAACCGTTGTGATCGATCTCGTGCATTAACGCCAGCAGCCGGCCGATTTCGCCGGGCGGAAAGCCCTGGCTAGCAAACCAGTTTAGGTAATGACCGGGCAGGTCCGCAATCACGCGACCTTTATATTTCCCGTAAGGCATGACGCGCGTGACCAGCAGTTCGAGGTGTTCGGGATTCATGGCAGGCAGGTCGGCGCAGGGAAGCCGCAGCGAAAGATTGTGCGCGAAAAAATGGGTGACGCGCGCTGGAGCGGCATTTTAGCGCGCCAGGCAGAGCTCGGGCGGACATGGTAACGTCAGCGCTTTTCGTCAACCAATCAACAGGACAAGTTCGATGGAATACCGCAGACTCGGCGACTCCGACGTGCAGGTTAGCCTGATCGGTCTCGGCACCATGACGTGGGGCGAGCAGAACACGGAACAGGAAGCGCACGCGCAGCTCGATTACGCACTCGATCACGGCATCAATCTGATCGACACCGCTGAAATGTACCCGGTGCCGCCGCGTGCCGAAACGCAAGGTTCGACGGAGCGCTATATCGGCACGTGGCTCGCGCAGCATCGCAGCGCGCGCGAGAAAATCGTGCTTGCCACCAAGATCGCCGGCCCGGCGCGTCAACCGCACAACCCGACCCATATTCGTGGCAAAGGCAACCAGTTCGACCGCAAGAATCTGACCGAAGCGCTCGACGATAGCCTGAAGCGTCTGCAAACGGACTACGTCGATCTGTATCAGTTGCACTGGCCGGATCGCAGCACGATGACGTTCGGCCGCCCGGCGTATCCGTGGGTCGACGACGCCTATACGGTGCCCATCGAAGAAACGCTGTCGGTGCTCGCTGAATTCGTCAAGGCGGGGAAGGTGCGTCACATCGGCGTGTCGAACGAAACGCCGTGGGGCGTCGCGCAGTTTCTACGCGCGGCCGAAAAGCTCGGCTTGCCGCGCATCGTCAGCATTCAGAATCCGTACAGCCTCGTGAATCGCACGTACGAAGCGGGGCTGTCCGAATACGCGCATCGCGACAACATCGGCTTGCTGGCTTATTCGCCGCTGGCCTTCGGCTGGCTGACGGGCAAGTATGAAGGCGGCGCGCGTCCGGCCGGCGCGCGCATTACGCTGTTCGAGCGTTTTCAACGCTATAGCAAACCGCAAGCGGTGCAGGCGATCACGCGTTACGTGGAGTTGGCGAAGCGTTACGGTTTGTCGCCCGCGCAATTCGCGCTCGCGTTCGTCAATAGCCGGCCGTTCGTGACCAGCAATCTGATCGGCGCGACTTCGCTCGATCAGTTGAAGGAAAACATCGCCAGCGTCGAGGTGAAACTTTCGCCGGAAGTGCTCGCGGAAATCGATGCGCTGCACGAACTGCAGCCGAATCCGGCGCCCTGATGCGCGGCCGGTGAATGCGAGCTCCGAGTGCGGCTCGCATCATGCGAACGTTTGATTTGCCCCGGCTGCATGGCCGGGGCGCTCGCAAGGGATTCGCGCGTCGCTTCGGCGACGCTGCCGTGTAGGCAGACGTGCTTGGCTGGTATTCCGCTTCCCGCGTATTCAGTGATGGCGAGCACCTTTGCCATGGCGCTGTGGGCGAGGCGGCATTAGCGCGTCGGTCAGCGGATTTTCAACTTCCCGCGTACTGCATAAAGCGCGAGCAAACTCGCCACCGCACAGAACATCAGATAGAAGCCAGGCGCGAGCTTATTACCGCTTGCATCGATCAGCCACGTGATCACGAACGGCGCAAAACCGCCGAACACCGTCACGCCGATGTTGTAGCTCACCGCCAAACCGGTCGCGCGCGTCTGCGTCGGGAAAATCTCCGACATCAATGCGGGCAGCGCACCGAAATACGTCGCCTTCAATACGCCGATCCAGATCAGCGCGAGCAGCATCGTCACGAACGAGGGATGCGCGTTCATATACACAAAAGCCGGATATACCGTCACCAGCATCAGCGCGGCGGCCGTCGCCATGATGCGGATGCGTCCGAGGCTGTCGGACAGATGACCCGCGAACGGCGTCAGCACCGTGAGCACCACGCCGGTGGCGAGCGTCGCCGCGAAGCCGGTCGAGGCAGGCAAGTGCAGTTGCTTGATCGCGTAGGTCGGCATGTACAGGATCATGTAGTTGGCCGCCGTCGAAATGATCAGCGAGCCGACCGCCAGCAGCATGCGGACCTTCTGCGTGCCGAACAGATCGCGCAAGGGCGTGCTGGCTTTGGGCTCGGCACTGAATTCGGCGCCCTCATCCACGTAACGGCGGATATAGAAACCCACCGGACCGATCGCGAGGCCGAACAGAAACGGCACGCGCCATCCCCATGATTCGAGTTGCGCGCTCGTGAGCTGGCTCGTCAGCAGCGCGCCGAAACCGGAAGCGAGCAGCGTCGCCATGCCTTGGCTCGCGAACTGCCAGCTACCCATGAAGCCACGGCGCTCGGGCGCATGTTCGACCAGAAACGCGGTGGACGCACCGAACTCTCCGCCCGCCGAAAAACCTTGCACGAGACGCGACAGCATGATGCCCGCCGGCGCCCACAGGCCGATCGCCGCATACGGCGGCATCACGGCGATCGTCAGGGTGCCGATCATCATCAACGCGATCGAGAGAAGAAGCGACGCCTTGCGTCCGGCGCGGTCCGCGAGCGAACCGAGCACGAGTCCGCCGAGCGGCCGGATCATGTACGAGATGCCGAAGGTGCCGAGCGTGAGCATCAGCGAAATGGCTTCGGTGCGCGCCGGAAAGAACAGCTTCGCGATGGTTACCGCGAAGAATCCGTAGACGACGAGGTCGAACCATTCGAGCGCGTTGCCAATCGACGCCGCGAGAATGATGCGATGGACCTTCGCGGCGGATGGCCGCGCGGCGCTGGCTTGCAGTGTGGACGTGCTCATCGTGGACGTGCCTCGTGACGGATGCGATAACGGCGTGATGCGCTCGATTCGTGCGGGCGTCGCTTAAATGGCGGGGTTGTTTGTCGCGCGCGGCGAGTTTTCGCCGAGATCCCAGAAGAGGCCCGCCATGATCTGCAGACCTTCGCGCACGACCGGCCCAAGCAGGTGCTCGTTCGGCGCGTGCTGCGAACAGGCCGGGTACGAGTGCGGCACCCAGATGGTCGGCAGGCCGAGCGTGTCGGCGAACACTTCGTTGGGCAGTGTGCCGCCCAGATTCGGCAGCACGGCGGTCTTCTTGCCGGTGGTCTGTTCGAGCGAGGCAATCGCCCACGTGACCCACGCATCGTCCGGGTTCAGACGCGTGGCGGGGGCGCCGCGCTCAAGGTCGATTTGCACTTGCGAGAAGCCGTGCGCATCCAGATGCTTGCGCAGATGCCGTTCGAGGTTGTCCCAATCGGTGCCGACCACGAAGCGCAGCTGGCAATGCGCGAATGCCGACGACGGAATCGCATTGACCGGGTTCTCCGGGTTGCCGGCCTTGAACGCGAGTATTTCGAAGCTGTTCCAGCCGAACACACGCTCGGGTGCGGTAAGGCCTGGCTCGCCCCAGTTTTCGTCGACGTCCGGATCGCCCGGGCCGCCGCCTACCGTGATATCGGCGAGCGCACGGCGCACCGCCTCGGGAATCGGCGGCGGGCGCAAACCGTCGACGGCGATCACACCGCGCGCGTCGACGAGGCTCGCCAACGCATTCGCCAGTACCGTCGCCGGATTGCGCAGCAGGCCACCCCAGTTGCCCGAATGATGCGCGCCGTCGCGCAGATTCAACGACAGCCTGAAATTCACCGAACCGCGCGAGCCGAGGAACACGGTGGGGCGGCGCGCGGCGAGACGTGGACCGTCGGAGGCGATCAGCACGTCGGCGGCCAGTTCTTCACGGTGCGCGCGGCAGATCGCGTCGAGTCCGGGCGAGCCGGTTTCCTCGCCCATCTCGATCAGCAGCTTCGCGTTGAAGCCGAGCTTGCCGTCGCGGGCGGCCAGCACGCTCGCTAACGCGGCGAGGTTGATGCTGTGCTGGCCTTTGTTGTCGGCGGTGCCGCGGCCGAACCAGCGTTCGCCTTCGACGGTCACGGCCCACGGCGTCAGCGGCGCGCGCCACTGGCTGTCGTAGCCGCGCACCACGTCGCCGTGGCCGTAGATCAGCACGGTGGGCAGATGGTCGCCCTCGTGGCGCTGCGCGATCAGGAAAGGCCCGAAGCCGTCTACCGGATTGGTGATGATGCGCGTGCTGAAACCGAGGCTTTTGGCTTCCGGCGTGATCTCGTCGGTCAGATACGACAGCAGCGTGGCGGCGCGATCGTCCTCCTGACTTTCGGTGCGAAAACCGACGCGCCGGTTGAGCGTTTCCAGAAAGGCGCCGGATTCGAAATGGTGGGTGGCGTGCTCGATGGCCTGAGTGCGGCTCATGCGTGTCTCCAATGCGGGCGAATGTGGGGGCGGGCGGCGCGTGGTCGTTTGTCTGACGACGCTCGACGCGGCCTGCATCTTCGAACCGATTCTAGGAGGCCGTTTTTTTTGTCACAATGATCGTCTTTCGAAGCTTGCGTTGCCGAAAAGGCAAAGCTCGCCGCGCGTACAGAAGGCGCTTGCGGATATCGGCGCGCCTGCGCTGACGTTGAATGGGACATCACACATGGCACTTTCGCTGCATGGCATCGCGCTGCGCTATTTCGTCGAAGTCGCGCGCACCGGTTCGCTCAGCGACGCGTCCGCGCGGCTGCATGTCGCCGTCTCGGCGATCAGCCGGCAGGTGGCGCGGCTCGAAAGCGATCTCGGCGTCGCGCTATTCGAGCGGCGTCCGCGCGGCATGGCGCTCTCCGAAGCGGGCGAGCGCCTGCTGGCCTACGCGCAGCGCAGCCTGCTGGAGGCGGAGCATGTGATGAAGGAGATCGGCGGCCTCGAGACCTTGCATGGCAGCATGATCAAGGTGACAAGTTCCGAAGGTTTTGCCGCCGACTTCCTGCCCACCGCGATGGCGAGCTTCCGGGTTCAGTATCCGGGCATCGACTTCACGCTCTCGGTCATGTCGCCGGGCGAGGCGACCCGCCAGGTGCGCGACGGTGACGCCGACCTCGCGTTGACCTTCAGCCTCGCGCCGGAAAAGGGCGTGAAAGTCGAGCACACGGAGCGCGCACCGGTGCTGGCGCTGCTGCGCGCCGATCATCCGCTGGCCGCGCGCGCGAAGGTGTCGCTCGCCGACTTGCAGCGCTATCCGCTCGTGCTGCCCGAGCCCGGCACGACGATTCGTCAGTTGATCGACATTACCTGCGCGCTCGAAGGCGTCCTGCTCGAACCCGAGCTGACCTGCAACAACAGCGGCGCCATGTATCGCTACGCGCAGAAGTCCGGCGCGATCATGTTCACGGGTCTGCTGTCCGTGCGTGACCGTTACGCCGGCGATGGTTTCGTCGTGATGCCGCTGACGCATCCGCAGATGCGCCAGCGCAGCATCCAGGTGCAGACCATGGCGGGGCGTGAACTGCCGCAGTCGGTGAGGGCGTTCCGGGATCATCTGATCGCGGAAATCGCGGGTGCGAAGCCGGCGGATGCGACGGCCTCGAAGGCCGCGCGAAAGCGCGGCAGAGCCAAGGGCTGACGGCCGCAGCGGTTGGAGAATCCACGCGGCATCAAGCCGGCGAGACTGCGATCACGACGGCCCGCGCACGACCAACCAGGCCGGCGGCATGCGTGCGATAGCGATCGATTCGCGACCGATTGAAAGGCAAATGTTGCAGCCGGATCGCGAATCACGACCTAAACTGTGGTGGACGGGGTGGGCTGAAAGCGCCGCAGTGCATGACCGGCAATGCTGCGGTGCATGGCGATGGTAGGATTCAGCCCGAAAAATGGAGAGCGGCGCGCGCTCGAATTCGCGCGCCGTCCACAACAGAGCGATAGGACCCAGGACATCGAATGGCGCAACAAAAAACAAACCCAAAACTTGAGCAGGCGCTGACGCGCGGGGATCTGGCCATCCGTCAGGCGAATTCGGCGCGGGCCACGGCATTGCTGCGCGCGTTGGGCAAGATGATCGTGGACGCGTCGGCCACCATCGGCGTGGAAGCCTTCACCCTGATTCCCGACGGCGACAAGATCTACGATCCGGCCGATGGCCTGTGGCCGCAGGAGTTGCAGATCTCGCTCGATGGCCCCGTCGAAGAGGCCGATCCGGATGAAGTACGCACGGTCCGTCTGATCGCCGACGATCCCGGCACGGTGTTCCGGGTCGAGTGGCAGCGCGCCGACGGCAAGATCGGGCGCCAGGACGGCGGCCCGTTCGCCACGGTGGCGTTTATCTCCGACGTGGACATTCCGTGGACGGATGACGAGGACTGAGCGGGCCCGGCTCGCGGCAGGCGCTGGTGTTTCGTCGGGCGCGGCGATCAGCGCCTGGCGTCCGTTATGGTTGACGGCCGGAACACTACTTCATCATCCGGCGGCGAAACAGAATCGCCGACACGATAAACCCGCCGAGCGCATACGCGGCCAGCACAGCGATATGCAACAGCGCATTATCGACGGGCCGACCCAGCATGGCCGGCCGCATCAGGTCGACCGCATGCGCCAACGGCAATATCTGGGTCGCGCCCCGCGCAACGGCAGGCAGTTGCGAGACCGGAAAGAACACGCCGGATAGCAGCAGCATCGGCGTCAACACCAGCGTCTGGTAAAACATGAAGAAGTCGTACGAAGGCGCGAGCGCCGTCACGACCATCGCGATGCTCGCGAACGCGAGCCCGGTCAGCACGATGACCGGCAAGGCCAGCAGCATCGACGGGAAATTCGCGTAGCCCAGTGCGCCTGCCACCAGCATGATCGCCGCGCCCGAGAGCACCGATTTGCTGGCTGCCCAGATTACCTCGCCGAGCACGATGTCGCCGAGCGTCAGCGGCGTATGCATGATCGCTTCCCAGGTGCGCTGCACATGCATGCGCGAGAAGCCCGAATACATGGACTCGAAACTCGCCGACATCATCACGCTCGAGGCCACCGTGCCCGCCGCGAGAAACGCGATATACGACACGCCGTCGACATGGCCGACCATCAGCCCCAGCCCGAAGCCGAGGCCGAACAGATAGATCATCGGATCGGCCAGGTTGCCGAACATCGAGGCGATCGCGAGTTTCTTCCACACCAGATAGTTGCGGCGCCACACCGCGATCCAGTTGCTGGCGTTCGCGGGGAAGGCGGCGAAGGCTTCCTGATTGGATGGCGTGTCGCCGGTGGTTTCGTAGGTGCGTGCGTCCATTGCGTGTCTCGTGCGTGTCTCGTGCGTGGTTTCTGTCAGGGCGTCGTTGTAGTTGCAGGGCGTGGTGTGCGATGCCGGTCTCGACCGATGCGCTTCAATCCTGCATCTCGCGGCCCGTGAGCCGCAGGAACACATCTTCCAGATTCGCCGGTCGATGCAGATAGCGCAGATCCGCGCGCTGCTTGAGCCGCGCATGCACCGGCTGCGCGTCGTTGACATAGCAGAACAGCGTCTCGCCGCTGATCTCGGTGCGCTCCACGAGCGGCGCCAGTTCATCGCGCAACGCGACCGGATCGGGTCCGAAAATCTCGATCACATCGCAACCGATCTCGGAAGCGATCAACGCGCTCGGCGCGCCTTCGGCGATCTTGCGTCCTTCCTCGATCACGCACAGCCGGTGGCAGAGGCGTTCGGCTTCTTCCATGAAGTGCGTGGTCAGCAGAATGGTCTTGCCGCGCGCGAGCAGCGAGCGCAGCCGCTCCCAGATCAGATGCCGCGCCTGCGGATCGAGGCCGGTGGTCGGTTCGTCCATGATCAGCACATCGGGATCGTTGACGAGCGCGCGCGCCAGCGTAAGGCGCCGCTTCATGCCGCCGGACAACTCGCTCACGCGCGCGTCCGCCTTGCTTTCGAGCCGCGCGAATTCGAGCAGCGACGGCACCATCGCACGGCATTGCGCGGCGCTCAAACCGAAGTAGCGGCCGAACACCAGCAGGTTCTCACGCACCGTGAAGTCGGGATCGAGATTGTCGAACTGCGGCACCACGCCGACGCGCGCCCGTGCCACGCGCGCGCGGCCGGGGATCGGCTCGCCGCACAGACGGATCGTGCCCGCATCCGGCGCGGCGATGCCGAGCAGCATACGCAACGTGGTGGTCTTGCCCGCTCCGTTCGGGCCGAGCAGGCCGAAGCATTCGCCGGCGTTGACGTGAAACGACAGTCCATCGACGACCGTTTTCTCGCCGTAGCTTTTTTTAACCTGATGAAATTCGATGGCGGCTTCGGGCATGGATCGAACGAGTCTCCAAGGAAGGGCGTGAATGACGTGAGCGGCCGGGGAAGGCGGCCTATTCTAGGGCATCGGCGCGACGCTGTTGGTTCGCCCCGACAATCTGAAGCCGGTTTCTTGCACTGCGGCATCAGCGCGCGGAGACCCTCCGAGCGGCTCGCGCACCCGTTTAGGGCGCGGTTAGAGGGCGGTCAGCGCACAGTTAGCGTTTTCCATCCCTTGCAACCTGAATTGCGGCGCACCATGATTAATTGAGAATCGCGCGTCCCGCGCGAAGGGAGAAAAATCATGGCGAGCTACCAGAAAATCCTGCTGTGCTACGACGGCTCGCGCGAAGGCCGCAAAGCACTCCGTTGCGGCGCCGACCTGGCGTTGGATTTGAAAGCGGAAACCCATTTGCTGTCCGTCGTCGACATGCGCTCGAGTATTGCGCAAAGCGCGGGCCTGCTGACCGACGTGGCCTGTGGCAGTTTCGAAAAGACCGCACGCGACATTCTGCAGGAAGGCGTTGACTGGCTCACCGAGCGAGGCGTCACCGCACAAGGGCATTTTGCATTCGGCCATCCGATCGATGAGATCGCCACCCTCGCCAATGAACTGCATGTCGACCTGGTCGTGGTCGGCCACCGTTGCCGCACGGGTTTGTCGCGATGGTGGATGGGCGCGGGCAATACGCCGCTGCTCGACCGTGTCTCGTGCAGCATTCTGGTGGCGTGTTCTTCGGCACGGGAGCAGCAGCAAGCGGCGGCTTGATGCGCATGTCGGCCATTGTGGGCGGTCGGCTGGCGGCCGGGTACTCCGGCCTCACTACCCGGTGGCCTCGACGTCATAACGAAGTCGCTGAACGACTCGCCGCGACTCGCCGCGACTCGCCAAATAATTGGCGCGATCACGGGATCCGCGCCAAGACAAAGCCGACGTGCCGCGATCACTCGTTCAGATTGACCGCGGCCAGCTTCCACGTGAATATCCCTTCGCGCCGAAAGATCGCCGAGTAACGCGCGTCGCCGGCGCCATGCTGGTACGTGACGACAAACTCGTTGAGCCCTCGATAGCCCGCGCTGGTCTGCGGCGGTTGCGGGGGCGTGGCGTTGGCATTCCCATTCACCGCGTTGCCGGCAGGAGGCGCTGCCGGTGCCGGTGCGGTCGCGGCGGCGTCGGACGGATTGTTCGCGGCCGGCGGCGCGGGCGGCCGCTCACCCGGATCGCCGCGCGGCGGCATACCGTTCAGCAAGGCCGCGACACCGTCCGGTGTGGCATAGGCATCCACGAGCGGGCCAATCAATGCGACGCCGATCATCGCGCCAATGGCGGCCAACGGATTGCCGTTGCTGTGCGCGCCAAGCCGGCGTGTCAGCAGGCCGGCGACCTGTTGCTTCAGGCTCTCACGCAACGCGGGGAAGTCGACGTACTGATTGACCGTTTGCGCGTCGCGCGCATCGGCCGCGCGTTTGAGATTGTTCAGCGCGATGTACGGCGACGCGTAAGCAAACCCCAGTGCGGCGATCACCACGATCACGATTAGCGTGACGATCAGCGGCTTTGTGGCGCCGCCTCTGCTGCCGCGTCGGGTATGTTTCGGAACTGCCATCGAGTGGGACTCTCCATCAGGTGTGATCTAACGTGGACCACGGCCACGCGAAAACGATCCCACGCAATGCAATCTCTCGCCGCCCGCTCAAGACAGGGTCATCACGACTCGAACACCGCGCCGTGGACGTTGGCTTCGTCGGCGATGCAGCGGTCGATCATGCGGCATACCGCGTCCATCGTGCCGACCATGATGAGACGCGACGGCCCGTGATAGACCCGCACCGGCGCGCGACGCGCCGGTTCGGCCGTATTCAGGCCGGAATTCAAAGACACGCGGGCAAACGCCGGCAACGACGAAGGCAAGCTCGACGCCGCCTCGGGCGAGTCGAACAGCGACGGTGTGCTGCGCGTGGCCGCCTCGATCAATGAGCAGGGCACCAGCTTGCGAAGGTGACGCAGACGACCGAACTGGCGAAAGGGCAGCAGGCGGGCAAGACGTTCCATGAGACTCTCCAGACGATGCAACGTTGATGCGGCGTTGATGCAGTGTCGATGCGACATTGACGCGGCTTTTTATTCTGTCGAACGTGCAAAAGGGTTAGAACGGGGTTAGAACTCGCCGGGGCGGATCAGCCCCACGGCGATACCCTCCAGCGCGAACTCCGCACTGCCGGTTTCCACGAAGATGTTTTCGTAATCGGGGTTCTCGGCGATCAGTTCGAGCCCGTTTGGCCGGCGCTTCAGGCGCTTGACCGTGACGTCGTCGCCCAGCCGGGCAATGATGATCTGGCCGTCTTTCGCTTCGCTGCGCTTTTGCACCGCCAGCAGATCGCCGTCGAAGATGCCCGCGTCGCGCATGGACAGCCCGCGCACCTTCAGCAGGTAATCGGGCTTGCTCGAGAACAGCGCCGGGTCGCACGCGTAGTGCTGCGAGATATGTTCCTGCGCGAGGATCGGGCTGCCGGCGGCAACGCGCCCGATCAGCGGCAGCGACAGTTGCATGATGCTGGCGTGCGGCAGCGTGAACTGGTGCGGCGAGTCTTCCGGACCGGCCAGCAGGCGAATGCCGCGCGACGCGCCGGCCGCGAGTTCGATCACGCCCTTGCGGGCGAGTGCGCGCAGATGTTCTTCTGCCGAATTGGCCGAGCTGAAACCCAGCTCGGCGGCGATCTCCGCGCGGGTGGGCGGAAAGCCGGTGCGTTCGATAGCCCTGCGGATCAGATCGAAAACCTGCTGCTGTCGTGCGGTGAGTTTGGTCATGGCGCCACTGTATGTATGAACAGGTGACTGTATTTTTATACAGTATTCGGCGCAATTCAAGCTTTACTTTAAGTTCGGGGCGAAGGGTGGCGTTCCAGCGTCGTCAAGCGATGTTTCAACACCCGTTTTCGCGCCGCAACGCCTTATCCAGCTGTCATTACCACTTTTGAGTATTAAAGAATGAAGAAACATTATTTTTAATGATGAAAGCCCTTCGATAGACTGGGCCTCCCGTTGACGTTCATGTGCACGTGACCGCGACGCAAGAAATGACACCACACGCTGTTTCAGCGGACAACGCGGAGAAAGTTGACATGAATCACCAAGGTACGGGGCTGGCAGGCAGGACGAAGAAACTGATCGCGGCGCTCGCATTGGGCGCGGCGGGCGCGCTCGGTGTGATGGCGCAGGCGCACGCCGCCGATACGACGCTGCTGAACGTCTCCTACGACCCGACGCGTGAGCTGTATCAGGACGTCAACCAGGCGTTCGGCAAGGAGTGGAAGGCGAAGACGGGCGAGACGATCACCTTCAAGCAGTCGCACGGCGGCTCGGGCGCCCAGGCGCGCTCGGTGCTCGACGGTCTGCAGGCCGACGTGGTGACGCTGGCGCTCGCCTACGACATCGACGCACTGGCGAACAAGGGTTTGCTGGACAAGGGCTGGCAGAAGCGCTTGCCGGATAACGCCTCGCCGTACACGTCGACGATCGTGTTTCTGGTGCGCAAGGGCAACCCGAAGCACATCAAGGACTGGGACGATCTGATCAAGCCGGGTGTGTCGATCGTGACGCCGAACCCGAAGACGTCGGGCGGCGCGCGCTGGAACTACCTCGCGGCGTGGGCGTACGCCGAGCATCAACCGGGCGGCAATGATCAGAAGGCGAAAGAATTCGTCGGCAAGCTGTACAAGAATGCCGGCGTGCTGGATTCGGGCGCGCGCGGCGCGACCACCAGCTTCGTGCAACGCGGTATTGGCGACGTGCTGATCGCATGGGAAAACGAAGCCTTCCTGTCGCTCAAGGAATTCGGTCCGGAGAAGTTCGAGATCGTGGTGCCGTCGGTCAGCATTCTGGCGGAGCCGCCGGTCGCGGTGGTGGACAAGGTCGTCGACAAGCATGGCACGCGCAAGGTCGCGGAGGCTTACCTGAACTTCCTGTATAGCGAGCAAGGCCAGGAGATCGCGGCGAAAAACTTCTACCGTCCGCGTTCGAACAAGGTGCCGGCCGAGCTGACCGCCAAGTTTCCGAAGCTGAAGCTGTACACGGTGGACAATTCGTTCGGCGGCTGGACCAACGCGCAGAAGACGCACTTTGCCGACGGCGGCGTGTTCGATTCGATCTATCAGCCGCAGTAACAGGCCCGCTGCCGGCAGGCAAAGGCATAGGCAAAGGCATAGACATAGGCAGCACGACGCGGCGACGCGTCACTCCCGAGCGCGCCCCATGGGGCGCGCTTTTGGCCGCCAGGGCCCGGCGGCCGGCAATACGAGCATCAACCTGAACGAGTAACGAGCATGACGACGTTGACCTTCCGAAAACCGAGCGCGTTGCCCGGCTTTGGCCTGACACTCGGCATCACGGTGGCTTATCTGAGCCTCGTGGTGCTGATTCCGCTTGCGGCGACCTTTCTTAAGACCGCCACGCTCGACTGGAGCCAGTTCGTGCGCGCGGTGAGCTCGCCGCGCGTGCTCGCGTCGTATCGGCTCACCTTCTTTTCCGCGCTCGGCGGCGCGCTGATCAATGCGGTGTTCGGCTTTCTGGTGGCGTGGGTGCTGGTGCGCTACACGTTTCCGTTCAAGCGCATTGTCGATGCCGTGGTCGATCTGCCGTTCGCGCTGCCCACCTCGGTCGCGGGTATTTCGCTCGCCGCCGTGTACGCGGGCAACGGCTGGATTGGGCAGTTCCTCGAACCGCTCGGCCTGAAGATCGCGTTCACGCCGGCGGGCGTGCTGGTCGCGCTGACCTTCATCGGTTTGCCGTTCGTGGTGCGCACGGTGCAGCCGGTGCTCGAAGAGTTCGAACGCGAACAGGAAGAAGCGGCGGCGTGCCTCGGCGCATCGCGCTGGCTGACGTTTCGCCGCGTGGTGTTGCCGGCGGTGTTTCCGGCTCTGCTGACGGGCTTCGCGCTGGCATTCGCGCGCGCCCTCGGCGAATACGGCTCGGTGATTTTCATCGCCGGCAACGTGCCGATGAAATCGGAAATCACGTCGCTCCTCATTATCACCAAGCTCGAGCAATACGATTATGCGGGTGCGACTGCGATCGCGGTCGTGATGCTGGTCGTGTCGTTCCTGATGCTGCTCTTTATCAATACCTTGCAGTGGTATCTGCAGCGCCGCACGAGTCGTGGGGGCGCGGGCCCGGCGCCTGCTGCCGCGAGTGTCGCGGCGATCGGTGTCGGCGGAGGTGCGCAATGAGCCGCGATTCCGTGAAGAATGCAGGTACTGCCGCAACCGTGGCCGTGGCGCCGCGCGCGCCGCTGAACGTCGCACGCCGGCCCGATCCGGTCACCGAACCGCCTGTCGTGCGCTGGATTCTGACTGCCGTCGCGCTGCTGTTTCTCGCGCTGTTTCTCGTCGTGCCGCTCGCCGCCGTGTTCTATCAGGCGTTGAACAAGGGGCTCGGCTTCTATCTGGAATCGCTCGCCGATCCGGACGCGCTCTCGGCGATCAAGCTCACGGTGATCACCGCCGCGATCGCGGTGCCGCTGAACCTCGTGTTCGGCCTCGTGGCTTCGTGGTGTATCGCCAAGTTCGAGTTCCGCGGCAAGGCGCTGCTGACCACGCTGATCGATCTGCCGTTCTCGGTGTCGCCGGTGATCTCGGGCTTGATCTATGTGTTGATGTTCGGCGCGCAGGGCTGGTTCGGCCCGTGGCTGCAGGACCACAACGTGCAGATCATTTTCGCGGTGCCGGGCATCGTGATGGCAACGATCTTCGTCACGTTCCCGTTCGTCGCGCGCGAACTGATTCCGTTGATGCAGGCGCAAGGCAACGACGAAGAAGAAGCCGCGCACGTGCTCGGCGCGTCGGGCTGGCAGATCTTCCGCCGCGTCACGCTGCCCAACGTCAAATGGGGCCTGCTGTACGGCGTGATTCTGTGTAACGCGCGGGCGATGGGCGAGTTCGGCGCGGTGTCGGTGGTGTCGGGCCATATTCGCGGCCAGACCGACACGATGCCGCTGCACGTCGAAATCCTCTACAACGAATACAACTTCTCGGCGGCGTTCGCCGTGGCGTCGGTGCTGGCTCTGCTCGCACTCGTGACGCTCGGCCTGAAGCTGCTCGCCGAGCGCCATATGTCGGCGGAACTGTCGGCCGCGCGCGATGTGCCCGCATACGCAGGTCCCGTTACGCCTGCGGCCAATGCAACAAGCGCAACACCCGCAACACCCGCAACAAGCACGTCACACACAACGCAAGCAACGCATGCACCGCAGCAACACCCGCTCAAGCAAGGAGAGCTGTAATGGGTATCACCGTTCGTAACCTGCAGAAGCGCTTCGGCGATTTCGTCGCGCTCGATAATGTCTCGCTCGACTTTCCGCCGGGCGAACTGGTTGCGCTGCTCGGGCCGTCGGGTTGTGGCAAGACGACCTTGCTGCGCGTGATTGCGGGACTCGAATACGCCGACGGCGGCCAGGTCGTGCTGCAAGGCCAGGACGTGGCGACGGTCGGCGCGCGCGAGCGGGAAGTGGGCTTCGTGTTCCAGCATTACGCGCTGTTCCGCCATATGACGGTGTTCGAGAACGTGGCCTTCGGCTTGCGCGTGAAGCCGCGCAAGGAGCGTCCCTCGGAAGCGGTGATCCGCGAGAAGGTGCATGAACTGCTCAAGCTCGTGCAGCTCGACTGGCTCGCGCAACGCTATCCGTCGGAACTGTCGGGTGGCCAGCGACAACGTATCGCGCTCGCGCGCGCGTTGGCCGTCGAACCGAAAGTGCTGCTGCTCGACGAACCGTTCGGCGCACTGGATGCGAAGGTGCGCAAGGAACTGCGCAGCTGGCTGCGTCGTCTGCACGACGATCTGCATATTTCGACGATCTTCGTCACGCACGATCAGGAAGAAGCACTCGAAGTGGCCGACCGTATCGTCGTGCTGAATCGCGGGCATGTGGAGCAGGTGGGCAGTCCGCAGGACGTGTACGACCATCCGCAAACCTCGTTCGTCTACGAGTTTCTCGGCGCGGCGAACCGTCTGCATGGCAACGTCGATGCAAGCGGTTTCGTGGTGGACGGCGCGGCGCTGCCGGTTTCCATCAAGGCCGATTTCAGCGGCCCCGCGTTTGCCTATGTGCGTCCGCACGATCTGCAGTTGTACCCGCAGGCGTCGGGGCATCGCGAAGGCATCGTCGTCGACGTGCGGCGCGTGGTGACACTGGGTGGCTCGGTGCGGGTCGAACTCGCGGGCCGCGAGGGCAACCTGCTCGAGGCCGAACTCGATCGCGAAGCGTGGCGGGATCTGCAGCTCTCGATCGGCGACGGCGTGACCGCGGTGCCGCGCGCCTTGCGTGTGTTTCCAGCGCAGTGAGCGCAGCGCAGTCAGGCGCGCAGCGACAGCAACACGACCCGGCGTTTCAAACGAACTCAAATAACTCAACTCTGGCCGAACCGGAGACATCAAGATGAATTTCCAGCAATTGCGCTTTGTGCGCGAAGCCGTGCGTCAGAACATGAATCTGACCGAGGTGGCGAACGTGCTGTACACGTCGCAGTCGGGCGTATCGAAACAGATCAAGGATCTGGAGGACGAACTCGGCGTCGACATTTTCATTCGACGCGGCAAGCGCCTCACGGGCCTCACCGAGCCGGGCAAGGCCGTACATCAACTGATCGAGCGGATGCTGCTCGACGCCGAGAATCTGCGCCGCGTCGCGCGCCAGTACGCCGACCAGGACAGCGGGCACCTGGTCGTGGCGACCACCCACACGCAGGCGCGCTACGCGTTGCCCAAGGTGATCCGTCAATTCACCGAGGTGTTCCCGAAAGTGCATCTGGCGCTGCGTCAGGGCAGCCCGCAACAGATCGCGCAGATGATCATCAACGGCGAAGCGGACATCGGCATCTCCACCGAAGCGCTCGACCGTTTCCCGGATATCGTCACGTTCCCGTGCTATTCATGGCATCACGTCGTGGTCGTGCCGAAGGATCATCCGCTGGTGGGCCGTCCGAATCTGACGCTCGACGAAATCGCCGAATTCCCGATCGTCACTTACGATCAGGACTTCACGGGCCGCTCGCATATCGACCAGGCGTTCGCGAAGGCGGGCGCGTTGCCCGACGTCGTCCTGACCGCGATCGACGCCGACGTGATCAAGACCTACGTCGAGCTCGGCATGGGCATCGGCGTGGTCGCGGCGATGGCCTACGATCCGAAGCGCGATACGGAACTGGTCGCGCTCGACACACAGCATCTGTTCGAAGCGAGCACGACGCGGGTCGGTTTGCGCAAGGGCGCGTTCCTGCGCGCGTACGCGTACCGGTTGATCGAGATGTTCGCGCCGCAATTGAACGAAGCGGATATCGCCGCGCAGTTGCGCGAGGCGGTTTGATAGATGCGCCGGATCGTCGCGGTCCGGCGCAACGCCGAACGCTGCCGCACCATCGCGGCGGCCGGTTAGTGCGAACTTCATGCGGGCTGCGGCTGGCCCCGGTGCAGACGCCGCGCAAACGTGTGGCGCCAAAGCGCCGGCCTCATGCAACCCCGAAACGAACGGACATCCGTTTTTTCACGCATGGCGGCGCGCGGCGCATCGCTTACAATCGCCGCCATGAATACTTCGACTTCTTCTTCCGCTATACCTTCAAACGAAGGCACCACGCCACTGCTGCCGCGCATCGTCGTGCTGGCGACCGGCGGCACGATTGCCGGCGCGGCCGCGAGCGCCACCAACACCTCGGGTTATCAGGCCGGTGTGATCGGCGTCGAGCAATTGCTGGCCGTGGTGCCGGCCTTGTCGACGGTGGCGCGCATGGAGAGCGAGCAGATTGCCAGCGTCGACAGCAAGGACATGGCGATGCCGCTGTGGACCACGCTCGCGCAACGCATCAACACGCTGCTCGCCGACGATGAGATCGACGGCGTGGTGGTCACGCACGGCACCGACACGCTCGAAGAAACCGCCTACCTGCTACATCTCACCGTCAAGTCGGACAAGCCGGTCGTGCTGACGGCGGCCATGCGCCCGGCCTCGGCGCTGTCCGCCGATGGCCCGCTGAATCTGCTGAACGCCGTGACGGTCGCCGCACAGGCGAGTTCGCGCGGGCAGGGCGTGCTGGTGGCCTTCAACAACAAGATCCATAGCGCGCGTGACGTGGTCAAGACGAGCACCTATGCGGTCGATGCGTTTCACTCGCCCGAAATCGGCGCGCTCGGCTGGGTGCAGGACGGCCGTGTCGAGTTTCAGCGCGGCGTTGTGCGTCCGCATACGCTCGCAACCGAGTTCGTGATCGGCGCGACGTGGCCGCATGTGGAAATCGTCGTGAGCTATGCGGGCGTGTCGCGCATAGCCGTGGATGCGTTGGTTGCCGCCGGTGTGCGCGGCATCGTCGTGGCGGGCACGGGCAATGGCTCGATTCACGCCTCGGTGCAGCAGGCGCTCGCTGATGCCGCCTCGCAAGGCGTCGCGGTGGTGCGTGCGTCGCGCGTGGGATCGGGCCACGTGATGCGCAACGGCGCGGCCGCCGACGACGCACTCGGTTTCGTCAGCGCGGGTTCGCTGAATCCGTACAAGGCGCGCGTGCTGCTGATGGTGGCATTGGCCGCGGGCGCCACGGGGCCGGTGGCTTTGCAGAAGACTTTCGATACGTACTGAGCGATGCAGCGCTGAGCAATTCAGCGCATGACGCTCAAATGACAACGCGGCGCCCAGGTCATCGACCGGAGCGCCGCGTTGTCGTTTCAACTTGCGGTTTCTCGCTAGCGCCGAAAAGGCGACGCCTGCACGCTGTTAGTTCGCCAGATCCGGCGGCAACTTCCCGCCGTTTGCTGCCAGCGCTACCATCACCTGTTTGTGCAGCCAGATGTTCATGCTTGCCGAATCGTTCGTGTCGCCGGTGTACTTCAGTTCCCTGGCGAGTTCCTTGCGATGATCGAGGCTGCTGTCGACGCCGAGCGCCTTCAGCGTGTCCACGATCGACGTGCGCCAGTTCAACGTTTGACCGCTCTCGCTCACGAACTGGTCCATGACGACAGCGACGTCGACGTCGGCCAGCGGCGCGGGCGCCGGGGTGGCCGACGATGCAGCAGCTTGCGCCGCGGCCGGATCCGGTGTCGGCTCGACAGCGGGCGCGGGCTGGTCCGGTTTCGCTTTGCCAAAGAGCTTATGTACGATGTCACCAAAGATGCTCATTCTGAATCCTTTGCAGAGGGGTTACTGGCGCAAGCACATTCCGCTCACGGGTTGAACACTGGCTGGGAATCGGGCGAATGAAACAGCGGGCACGCGTTGCCATGACCGGCAAGCCGCACTTGAACGCCGACACGCCCGCAACCAGACTCAACGAGTGTAGGAGAAAAGCGCGGACCGATGTGTCAAAAAAGGTCGAGCAAAGGGGACGGAGTTGCAAGCAAATGCAAGCAGACTTGCGGGCATGCGTACGAGGGGAGCGGCAAAGAGACATGCCGGTGAGCGGCGTGCGTGACGCACCCGCTGCGAGAGTTTGGCCGAAAAAGCATAAACATCGCTAGACATTGAAATCCGACAGCCGGACACCCGACGACGACGTCTGACCGACCAAGGCTTCCCCGGCGCCGCCGGGTGCCGCTGCGGACCCCACTTGCCGCTCTCAGCCCAGAGCGGCACGATTTGCCCGTTCCGCCGTGCATGCCGCACGACGAACCGGGCGCCCCACTTGCGACTGCCATGACGTTGATCATGCAACGATCATCGCAATCCGTATTGCTTCCTTATGCCGCCTTGGCTTCGCTGCCCGGCGTTTGCGCGACTTCGAAATTCGCCATGATTTCGAGTGCGCGCACCATTGCCGAGTGATCCCATGCCTTGCCGCCGTTCGCCGCGCACACGCTGAACAGTTGCTGCGCACTTGCCGTATGCGGCAGGGCGATGCCGAGCTTGCGCGCGCCGTCGAGTGCGAGGTTCAGATCCTTCTGGTGCAATTCGATGCGGAAGCCCGGATCGAACTTGCGCTTGGTCATGCGCTCGCCGTGCACTTCGAGAATCCGCGACGAAGCGAAGCCGCCCATCAGCGCCTTGCGCACACGTTCCGGATCGGCGCCCGAGCGCGACGCGAACAGCAGCGCTTCGGCCACGGCTTCGATATTCAGCGCGACGATGATCTGGTTCGCGACCTTGCAGGTCTGGCCCGCGCCGTTGTCGCCGATCAGCGAGATGTTCTTGCCCATCAGTTCGAACAGCGGCCTGGCCGTGGCGAACGCCTTTTCCGGGCCGCCCACCATGATCGTCAGCGACGCTTCACGCGCGCCGACTTCGCCGCCTGAAACCGGCGCATCCAGGTAGTCGACGCCGAGCGCATTGATCTTCTTCGCGAACGCTTGCGTGTCGAGCGGCGAGATCGAGCTCATGTCGATCACGAGCTTGCCTTGCGAAAGGCCGGCGGCGACGCCGTCGTCGGCGAACAGCACGTTGGCGACATCAGGCGTGTCCGGCACCATGATGATGACGATATCGGCGGCCTGCGCGACCGCGGTCGAATTGGCGACGACGCTCGTCGTTTTGCTCAGATCTTCCGGCACCGGGTACGCGCCATTCACGAACAGCGAGTGGCCGCCCTTGATGAGGTTGCGCGCCATGTGCGCGCCCATGATGCCGAGGCCGATAAAACCGATCTTTGCCATGTGTCTAAATCTCCAGTGTTGTTTGGGGTCCCTCGTGGGACTTCCTTCAGGGCGTCGAGCGCCTGATCCCGCCCGGCAATCAGGCGATGCGACGCTCAGGCGGCGGCGTGCGCCGCGCCGCGGGTTTGCCCGGCCACGCTCTGCACCCAGCCGAGGCCGGCGGTGGTTGTCGTGCGAGGTTTGTATTCGCAGCCGACGTAGCCGTCATAGCCGAGCGAGTCGAGCAGATCGAACAGGAACGGGTAGTTGATTTCGCCGGTGCCCGGTTCGTTGCGGCCCGGGTTGTCGGCGAGCTGGACGTGCGCGATCTGCGGCAGGTTCTTTTTGATGGTCGCCGCGAGTTCACCTTCCATCCGTTGCATGTGATAGATGTCGTACTGCAGGAACAGATTGTCCGAACCGACTGCGCGGATCACGTCGAGGCCTTCGGCCGAACGGTTCAATGCGAAACCCGGAATGTCATAGGAATTGCACGGCTCGACCAGCAGCTTGATGCCGGCCTTCTTCAGTTCGTCCGCGGCGAAGCGCAGGTTGTCGACGATGGTCGAGCGCGCCTTGTCCGCATCCACGCCGGCCGTCGGAATGCCGACGAGGCAGTTCAGTTGCGGCACCTTCAATGCTTTCGCGTATTCGATCGCGCGGCCGACGCCTTCCTGGAATTCGCTCACGCGATGCGGCAGGCACGCAATGCCGCGTTCGCCGGCTTCCCAGTTGCCCGCGGGCAGGTTGTGCAGCACCAGCTTCAAGCGGTTCTGCTGCAGACGCTCGCTCAATTCAGCGATTTGAAATGGATACGGAAACAGAAATTCGACGGCGTGAAAGCCCGCGTCCGCAGCGGCCGCAAAGCGGTCGAGGAACGGGACTTCGTTGAACAGCATGGTGAGATTCGCTGCAAATTTCGGCATGGTGCGTCTGTCTCTCTGGTCGGTCAGTGGAATGACTTCGTGAGGCGGTTCGGTGTTGCTGAACCGCGCCCACGTGATGCTCATCGTTTCGCTGCGTCAGGCCACTCAGTCGAGCATGCTGATCGCGGTCGGCGCGTCTTCGCGCTTCGTGGCCAGTTCTTCGAACTCGTTGATTGCGTCGATTTCGGTGCCCATCGAGATGTTGGTCACACGTTCGAGAATCACTTCGACGATCACCGGCACGTTGAACTCGGAGAGCATCGATTGCGCCTTCAGCAGCGCGGGCTTCAGTTCTTCCGGCTTGAATACGCGGATCGCCTTGCAACCCAGACCTTCGGCGACCGCGACGTGATCCACGCCGTAGCCGTTCATCTCCGGCGCGTTGATGTTCTCGAAGCCGAGCTGTACGCAGAAGTCCATATCGAACGCGCGCTGTGCCTGGCGGATCAGGCCGAGGTACGAGTTGTTCACCACCACATGCACATACGGCAGCTTGAATTGCGCGCCGGCGGCCAGTTCTTCGATCATGAACTGGAAATCGTAGTCGCCCGAGAGCGCGACGATCGGACGCTGCGGGTCAGCCGCGCGCACGCCGAGCGCTGCCGGAATCGTCCAGCCGAGCGGACCCGCCTGGCCGCAGTTGATCCAGTTGCGCGCCTTGTAGACGTGCAGGAACTGCGCGCCGGCGATCTGCGAGAGACCGATCGTGCTCACGTAGCACGTGTCGCGGCCGAACACCTGGTTCATCTCTTCGTAGACGCGCTGCGGCTTCATCGGCACGTTGTCGAAGTGCGTCTTGCGATGCATCGTGCGCTTGCGTTCCTGGCAGTCGGCGACCCACGCACTACGGTCCTTCAGCTTGCCCGCGGCCTTCCATTCCTTGGCCACTTCGACGAACAGTTCGAGCGCGGCCTTTGCGTCCGACACGATGCCCAGATCCGGGCCGAACACGCGGCCGATCTGCGTCGGTTCGATGTCGACGTGCACGAACTTGCGGCCCTTCGTGTACACCTCGACGCTGCCCGTATGACGGTTCGCCCAGCGGTTGCCGATGCCGAGCACGAAGTCGGAGGCGAGCATCGTCGCGTTGCCGTAGCGGTGCGAGGTTTGCAGGCCGACCATGCCGGCCATCAGCGGATGGTCGTCGGGAATCGCGCCCCACGACATCAGCGTCGGGATCACCGGCACGCCGATGGTTTCAGCGAACGTGACCAGCAGATCTTCCGCGGCCGCGTTCAGCACGCCGCCACCCGAGACGATCAGCGGCTTGTCCGAGTTGTTCAGCAAGGTGAGCGCAGCTTCGATCTGCTTGCGCGTCGCTTTCGGCTTGTAGACCGGCAGCGGTTCGTACGTGTCGATGTCGAATTCGATTTCGGCGAGTTGCACGTCGATCGGCAGGTCGACCAGCACCGGACCCGGACGGCCCGAGCGCATCAGGTGAAAAGCCTGCTGGAACACGCGCGGCACCAGCGCCGGTTCACGCACGGTGACGGCCCACTTGGTGACCGGCTTGGCGATCGATTCGATATCGACGGCCTGGAAATCTTCCTTGTACAGACGCGCGCGCGGCGCCTGGCCCGTGATGGCAAGAATAGGAATGGAGTCGGCCTGAGCCGAGTACAAACCGGTGATCATGTCGGTGCCGGCGGGGCCCGACGTGCCGATACACACGCCGATGTTGCCCGGTTGGGCGCGCGTGTAGCCTTCGGCCATATGCGACGCGCCTTCGACGTGGCGGGCCAGCACGTGGCTGATGTTGCCTGCCTTGCGCATGGCCGAGTAGAACGGGTTGATCGCTGCGCCCGGAACGCCGAATGCGGTGTCGATGCCCTCTTTTTCGAGCACCAGCACCGCTGCGTCGACGGCTCTCATCTTGGCCATGAATGTCTCCTGAATGTCTTGGGAATGGGCGAATTAAAAGTGTTGAGTGCACTTTAGGCCTGACGGAAAGGTTTGATAAGATCAGTCCGGGTCGCTTATTTCGAAACAAAAAGTATGGAATGGCCCGGGGACTGGCATCGGGACTGGCATCGGGACTAGCAGCAGGGAGACAAAAATGGATCGCTTCAAACAGATCGAAACCTTCGTGCGTGTCGCGGATGCCGGCAGCCTGGCGGCGGCCGCGCTGGAGGAGGGCGTGTCGCCGGTGATTCTGGGTCGCCGCATCGACGCGCTGGAAAAGCGTCTCGGCGTCAAACTCATGTACCGCTCGACGCGGCGGCTGGTGGTCAGCGAAGACGGCGCCGCGTTTCTCGAGCGCTGCCGGGGTCTCCTCACCGAATGGGATCAGGCGGAAAACGAGCTTAGCGCCGGGCGGCGCGCCGTGAACGGCCATCTGATCGTGTCGGCGCCGGCGGCGTTCGGGCGCAAGCACGTCGCGCCGCTCGCGCCGGTGTTTCTCGCCGACAAGCCGGAATTACAGGTGTCGTTCAATCTGACTGACCGGGTAGTGGATCTGGTACGCGAGGGTTACGACCTGTCGATCCGGATCGGCGGCGCGGTCGATCCGAACTTCGTCGCGGTCAAGCTGGCGTCGAACCGGCGCGTGGTGTGCGGCACGCCGGAGTATTTTCGCCAGCACGGCAGACCGAAAACGCTCGAAGATCTGCCGCAGCACAACTGTCTCGCGTTCAATCTGCAGGGCGGACAGAACCGCGGCTGGTATTTCCGCCGCAACGGCAAGCTGGCGACGGTGCGGGTGGGCGGTACGCTCGACTGCAACGACGGTGAATTGCTGCACCGCTGGGTGTCGGAAGGTCTCGGCCTCGGCTGGCGCTCCACGTGGGAGATCCAGCAGCAGCTGGCGCGCGGCGAGCTGGAAACCGTGCTCGACGAGTTCGCGCTGCCCGACTACGACATTCTCGCCGTCTACCCGCAGCAGCGGTATGTGCCGGCGAAGGTGCGGTACTTCATCGATTATCTGAAAGAGGTCTACGCCAGCGAGGATTACTGGAACCGCCCGGCTTACTAGCCGCTGCCGCATCCGGGCGCGCCGGCGGTTCGGCCGGATTTTTTGCGGATTCCGGGCGGCGTCGGGAATAAACTCGGCAAATGGCCGGTTATTCGTTGCAGAGAGTGTCCCGACGAGCTACATCGCATAGCCGCAATGCCCTGGAGGGCCGAGGTGGTCCAGACCGATTCAGAACCTGTCCGCGCGCACGGCGAGTCCGAAGCAGCGAGGAGCCGGCGCTTTCAGCAGATGGCGCTGCCGCACCTCGATGCCGCGTACAACCTTGCGCGCTGGTTGTGCGGTAACGCGAGCGATGCCGACGACGTCGTGCAGGAAGCGTTCATGCGCGCATTCCGCTTCTTCGACACGTTTCGCGGCGACTCGGCGCGGCCCTGGCTGCTGGCGATCGTGCGACGCACCTGGTACACGGAATGGCGACGACGTTCGTCGTCGCACGAGACGGTGGAGTTCGACGACACCATGGACGACGCCTCATTCGAAGGCTGGAGCGTCGGCGGCGCCGATCCGCAGGCGCTCCTGATCCGCGACGAGGACACGAAGCGCGTGCACGAGGCGCTTACGCAGTTGCCGGTCGAATATCGGGAAGTGCTGATGCTGCGGGAGCTGGAGGAAATGGGTTACAAGGAGATCGCCGCGGTGGCCGACGTGCCGATCGGCACGGTGATGTCCCGGCTCGCGCGGGGGCGTCGCAAGCTTGCCGCGTTGCTCATGGAGAAACAGGAGGGCGGAAGCGCTTCGCACCGGTCGTCCGCGTGCGCGGCGGCCGGCCCGGGCAGATCGGCTACGGCGAGCGTGACCCCATTGCGGGCGTCCGCCAATGGCCGGCCGCTCAACACACCCGGCGGCAGTGCCGCCGGCAACGCTCAGGAGACGCCAGATGGACTGTAACGAAGCGCGGCCGCTCCTCGATGCGAACGCCGATCACGAATTGCCCGCGCCGGACGCCCGGCGCGTCCAGCAGCACATCGAGAGCTGCGACGCCTGCCGGCGCGAAAGCGAGAACCTGCGGGCCTTGAGTGGCGCGGTGCGCGCGCTGCCTTACCATCGTGCGCCGCAGTCGCTGCGCGAGCGGATCGTCGCCGGATTGCCGTCCGTCGACGAGCCGGTTGCGGCGGCCGAGGCGCCGGTTGCCAACGTCAAGGCGCCGCCGCGCGAGCAGGCGCGGCGCGGCTGGCTCGATCGTTTGCTGGCCGGTATGCGTGCGCCGCAGGGTGGCTTGGGCTGGCCGACGGGCGCTGGCACGGGCGGCGTCGGCGGTGGCGCGGTGGGCTCAGGCGGCGTGTTCGGGCGCGGCTGGCTGACGGTGCTGGTGCTCGCTCTGTGTGCGGCGGCGGCTGGCGTGGCGCTGAACCTGCGTCGGCCGGCGGACTTCGGGCCATTTACCGACGAGCTGATAGAAAGTCACGTGCGCGCGCAGGTCTCGGGACGTGACATCGACGTGATTTCGACGGACCGGCATACGGTCAAGCCGTGGTTCAACGGTCGGCTCGACTATTCGCCGCCGGTCGAGGATCTCGCGGCGAACGGCTTCGCGCTGGAGGGCGGCCGCCTCGATTACCTCGCGCATCAGCGGGTGGCCGTGCTGGTGTACCGCTACCAGAAGCATGTGATCGACGTGTACGTCTTTCCGCAGACCGCCTCCAGCGGCACGGCGCCGGCGACGCTCGGCCGCGAAGGCTACTCGATTGCGCACTGGAACGCGGAAGGCATGACCTGGTGGGCAATCTCGGACGCCGCGCCGGATGCACTGAAGGGGCTTGAAGTGGCACTGACGGCGCGCCTGCAAAGCGGCAGCGAGCGCACGGAAACTGGTTCGTAGACTACGACCGGCGCGCGGGGCGGCTCTGCGGGCCGCAGGCCGCCGGGGTTTGCGGGTGCGGCCGCTCCCACAGGTTTCGGTGCGCGTTTCAGGCCGCCGGGTGCGAGAGGCGGTGCCCACGCCGCGGCCGCACTGCCTAAACCTTTGAAAACACACCCGATTCGCGCCTCGCAATAACGGGATATCTTGCAACCCGGCCCTAATCGGGTTACACTCTTGGGCTTCTCACTTGCCACACCGGTTCGACGCCCGGGTGGCTTTAATCCATAAGTCAGCACAAGGAGTGAATATGCGTCATTACGAAATCGTATTTATCGTGCACCCGGATCAGAGCGAGCAAGTGCCCGCCATGATCGAGCGTTACAAGTCCACGATCACCTCGCACGGTGGCCAGATCCACCGTATCGAAGACTGGGGCCGTCGCCAACTGGCCTACATGATCGAGAAACTCGCGAAGGCTCACTACGTCTGCATGAATATCGAATGCGACCAAACCACGCTCGACGAGCTGGAACACGCATTCAAGTTCAACGACGCTGTTCTGCGTCACCTGATCGTCAAGATGAAGAAGGCCGAAACCGGCCCGTCGCCGATGATGAAGGAAGTGCAGCGCGAAGAAGCCAAGAAGTCGGCTGCTACGCAACCGTCCGAAGCGCAGGCTTAAGACACACTATTTAAGCTACCAGATCAAAGCGTCGTTCTCGTCGAAGGCTACATGAATCGGCTGCAACTGACGGCCAGCGTCGTTGAACGCGAACCGGTGCGATATACCCCCGCCGGCGTTCCGATTGCAGGCTGCACGTTGCACCACCGCACGGAAGTCGTCGAAGCCGGCATTACCCGGCAAGTCGAACTGACCATGCAGGCAGTAGCCGCAGGCGAGGCGAGCGGTAAGCTGGAAAGCTGTCAGATGGGCGTGGAAACGCTCTTCACAGGCTTTCTGGCAAAAAAGCACCGCAACGCGAGAACTCTGGTATTTCACATCACAGCATTGCAGGACATTGGAAAGGACTGAACATGCCCCGCCCGACTGGTAAGAAATTCGACAAGCGTCGTCAGCAACAAAATCCGCTCTTCAAGCGCAAGAAGTTCTGCCGTTTCACGGCCGCTGGCGTCGATCACATCGACTACAAAGACCTCGAAACGCTGAAGGACTTCATCGGCGAAAACGGCAAGATCACGCCGGCGCGTCTCACGGGTACGAAGTCGCACTATCAACGCCAGCTGGATACGGCAATCAAGCGCGCACGTTTCCTCGCGCTGGTGCCGTACACCGACCAGCACAAGGCCTAACCCGACGACGCGATAAGGAGTCTCCGAATGCAAATTATTCTTCTGGAAAAAGTCGTCAATCTGGGCAACCTGGGCGATATCGTGAAGGTCAAGGACGGTTACGCACGTAACTTCCTGATCCCGAACAAGCAAGCTCGCCGTGCAACGAAGGAAGCCTTGGCTGAATTCGAAGTGCGCCGCGCGGAACTGGAAAAAGTCGCCGCTGAAAAGCTGGCTGCAGCTACCGCTCAAGGCGAAAAGCTGGGTGGCTCGACGGTTCAGATCAATCAGAAGGCTGGCGTCGACGGCCGTCTGTTCGGTTCGGTGACGAACGCGGACATCGCTGAAGCCCTGGTCAAGCAAGGCTTCGCAGTGGAAAAGGCGCAAGTGCGTCTGCCGGAAGGCCCGCTGAAGCTGGTTGGCGAGCACGCAGTTCAGATCTCGCTGCACACCGACGTCTTGGTCGATGTGACGGTGGCTGTGATCGGCGAACACGTCTAAGCATCAGGTAGTATTTGCCAGGACGTTGCTGGCGAAGGGCAGGGGCCGGGTAACCGGCCCCTGCCTTTTTTGTGCCTGTTTTTTTGTTTTTCCCGCTCGCCGCGGCCGCTCGATTACCCGATAATTCCTCTCCATGAACGCACCGTCCAAAGATCCCCAACTCGAGTCGCTGAAAGTCCCGCCGCATTCGATCGAGGCCGAGCAATCGGTGCTGGGCGGCCTGCTGCTCGACAATGCCGCGTGGGACCGCATCGCCGATTTCCTGTCGCAGAGCGATTTTTACCGCTACGACCACCGCATCATCTTCGAGCACATCGGCAAGTTGATCGCGGCCACGCGTCCGGCCGACGTGATCACCGTCTACGAGGCGCTCGGCACCTCGGGCAAGGCGGAAGAAGTCGGCGGTCTGGCTTATCTGAACGCGCTCGCGCAGAACACGCCGAGCGCGGCCAACATCCGCCGCTACGCGGAAATCGTGCGCGATCGCGCGGTGTTGCGCCGGCTAGTCTCGGTCGCCGATGAAATCTCAGCCGACGCCTTCAATCCGCAGGGCAAGGAAGTCCGGCAGTTGCTGGATGAGGCCGAATCGAAGGTTTTTTCGATCGCCGAGGACGGCGCGCGCGGCACGCAGGGTTTCCTCGAAATTGGACCGCTGCTCACGCAAGTTGTCGAGCGGATCGACACGCTTTATCACACCGCCAATCCGAGCGACGTGACCGGCACGCCGACCGGCTTCGTCGATCTGGATCGCATGACTTCGGGCATGCATGGCGGTGAACTGATCATCGTCGCGGGTCGTCCGTCGATGGGTAAGACGGCATTTTCGATGAACATCGGCGAATATGTGGCGGTCGAGTACGGCTTGCCGGTCGCGGTGTTCTCGATGGAAATGCCGGGTTCGCAGCTCACCATGCGTATGCTCGGCTCGGTCGGACGGCTGGATCAACACCGTATGCGAACCGGGCGCCTCACCGACGAGGATTGGCCGAAGCTCACGCACGCCGTGCAGAAAATGAGCGAAGCGCAGATTTTCATCGACGAAACGGGCGGTCTGAACCCGATGGAATTGCGCTCGCGCGCGCGCCGATTGTCGCGCCAGTGCGGCAAGCTGGGGCTGATTATCATCGACTATTTGCAGCTCATGAGTGGGTCGTCGTCAGGTGAAAACCGCGCGACCGAAATCTCGGAAATCTCGCGCTCGCTGAAGAGTCTCGCCAAGGAACTCGACGTACCGGTGATCGCTTTGTCGCAGCTGAACCGTGGCCTTGAACAGCGCCCGAACAAGCGGCCAATCATGTCCGACTTGCGCGAATCCGGCGCTATCGAACAGGATGCCGACGTGATCCTGTTCATTTACCGCGACGAAGTGTATAACCCCGACAGCCCGGACAAGGGCACGGCCGAAATTATCATCGGCAAACAGCGGAATGGTCCGATCGGCCCTGTTCGGCTCACGTTCCATGGTCAATTCACGAAGTTCGACAATTTTGCGGGCGCGCAGAATTTCTACAGCGACTAGAAACGCAGTTCGCGCAGAAGTGAAGCTATAACTGGAGCGTCGTTGTAACGGCGCTTTCACAAGTGCGGCCGGGGTCTCGCAACGGTACAATGTGGCGGTTTTATGTCAGCCATAATGTGACCAATTTTCGGGATCCCAATGTTCGGTCGATTCATGCCCACCGAGGGCAAGTTCTTTGAAATTTTCAATGCGCACGCAACGTGCATCGTCTCGGCAAGCCGCGAACTCGAGCTGCTGATCGACAACCTGCAGGACGCCGAGACTCATAAGCAAAACGTGCAGAAAGCCGAGAAGGCCGCTGACAAGCTCACGCACGAAACCATCGACCTGCTGCACAAGACGTTCATCACGCCGCTCGACCGTGACGAGATCCACAAGCTGATCACCACGATGGACGACATCCTCGACCTGATGGAAGACGTCGCCACCGCCATTTCGCTGTACGACGTTCAAGCCGTGACCTCCGAGGCGAGCCAGTTGGCGCACATCTGCACGGCCACCTCCGAGCGCGTGCAGTTCGCCGTCAGCCTGTTGTCCGACATGAAGCAGGCCAGCCAGATACTGAAGGCCTGCGAGGACATCGACCGTCTGGAATCGGAAGCCGACCGCGTGCTGCGCTCGGCCATGTCGAAGCTGTTCCGCGAAGAAGACAACGTCAAGACCCTGATCAAACTCAAAGCGATTTACGAATTGCTCGAAACGATCACGGACAAGTGTGAGGATGTAGCGAACATCATCGAAGGCATCGTGCTGGAAAACGCATAATGCAATCGATACAACTCGCAATCTGGGTCGTCGTCGGCCTGGTGGCCGTCGCGCTGATTTTCGACTTCATGAACGGCTTTCACGACGCGGCGAATTCGATCGCCACGGTCGTCTCGACCGGCGTGCTGAAGCCGCAGCAGGCCGTGGCTTTCGCGGCGGCCTTCAACGTCATCGCGTATTTCGTGTTCCACCTGAAAGTGGCCGCAACCGTCGGCAAGGGCACGATCGACCCGAACATCGTCGACCATTATGTGATTTTCGGCGCGCTGGCCGGCGCGATCGGCTGGAACATCATCACCTGGCATTACGGCATTCCATCGAGTTCCTCGCATGCGCTGATCGGCGGCCTGGTGGGCGCGGCGCTCGCCAAGTCGGGCTGGGGCTCGCTCAATTTCGACGGCCTGATGAAGACGGTGGCCTTCATCTTCATTTCGCCGCTGCTCGGCTTCGTGCTCGGCTCGTTCTTCATGCTGGCGGTGTCGTGGATCTACTTCCGCACGCCGCCGAGCAAGGTCGACCGGCGTTTCCGGCGCCTGCAACTGGTGTCGGCGGGTTTGTACAGCCTCGGGCACGGCGGCAACGACGCGCAGAAAACCATCGGCATTATCTGGATGCTGCTGATCGCGACGGGCTATGCGTCGTCGTTCGCGGATGCGCCGCCGCTGTGGGTGATCGGCGGCTGCTATCTTTCCATGGGTATCGGCACGTTGTTCGGCGGCTGGCGCATTGTCCGCACGATGGGGCAGAAGATCACCAAGCTCAAGCCCGTGGGCGGTTTTTGCGCGGAGTCGGGCGGCGCGATCACGCTGTTCACTGCATCGTGGCTCGGCATTCCCGTGTCCACCACGCATACGATTACCGGCGCGATCGTCGGGGTCGGCGCGACGCAGAAGCTGAGCGCGGTGCGTTGGGGCGTGGCCGGCAATATCGTGTGGGCGTGGATTCTGACGATCCCGGCTTCCGCGGCGCTCTCCGGCGCCGCCTGGTGGCTCGGCCACCGTTTCCTGTAAAACCGCGCGGCGGCGCTGGCCGCCGCGCTATCAAACTGTCCGGATCCGTATCCGTAGCGCGCCGTCTAGATGAGCGGCGCGCTGGCACCGTCCATCGGGACGATTGCGCCCGTCACATAGCTCGCGCGGCGGCTCGCCAGAAATAGCGCGACGTCGGCAATTTCCTCCGGTTTGGCATAGCGGCCGAGCGGCACTTTGGCCTGCCCGCGCGCGAGCGCTTCCGCGCTCTCGACGCCTTGCTGCGTCGCTTCCAGCTTGACGGCTTCCTCGACACGCTCGGTCAGCGTCGCGCCGGGATTGATCGCGTTGATGCGGATGCCGTAACGCGCGTAATAGTGGGCGAGGCCGACGGTGGCGAGCATCAGCGCGGCGTTCGCGGCGCCGCCGGCAATATGGATATCGCTCGCGATCTTGCCGCCCATGCCGATAATGTTGACGATCGTGCCGGGCTCACCGCCGTTGCCGGACTTGGCGCGTTCGGCCATGCGGCGCAGCACTTCCTGCTGGGGATAGATGTAGGGGAAGTACTTCGCTTCCATGGTGGCGCGGAACGCGTCGGCGTCGAGCGTTTCCGGATCATAGCGGCGCGCGGCGCCGGCGCTGTTGATCAGTATGTCGATCGGGCCGACTGCGGTGCTGACTTCCTCGACGATATCGGCGGCGCTGTGCGGTTCGTGCAGGTCGGCGCGGGTCCGGTGCACGTGCAGGCCTTCCTGCTTCAACTGCTCGTAAGCGCGCGCGAGGTTGGCGGGATCGCGCGAGACGATCGCGACTTTGGCGCCCTCGAGCGCGAACGCGCGGGCGCACGCGAACCCGATTCCCTTGCTGCCGCCCGTGATCAATACCACCTTGTCTTTGAGCCCGAGATCCATCGTCATCACCTGCTGTCGGAAGAATATCGATGACGATAGCAGATCAGCGGGGGCGGTGTCGTGTGCGGGGTCGCGGTGAGGGGGAGGATCGTGAACGACTGAGCGTCCCTTGCTGTTCGTGCGTGGACGGCCGGTTGTATAACGAAATATCTAAGCTAGGCGGCGGGATTTGGGCATGGCTCCAAGCGCTAAGTGCGAGTTGTCGGGCGCCGCGTGACGCTGAACGGCTGAGCGCGCTGCTGTGAGGGCCGCGCACGCTGGCTTGCCGCAGCCTACATCGCGTCGTATCGACACGGAAGCGGTTTGATCCACGCCTATTTGCGCCAGGCCCACATCACGGCGTCAGAAATTGCCGTTGGCGAAGCGGGCGATCGGGTCGTCGTTGGTTTGCGTGGGCGCGGGCATGCCGCGCGCGCCCGTCGAAGCCCGCATAATCTGCACGCTGCCGTTGTCGTCGGCTTGCTGCGCCTGGCGAGCTTGGCGCGCGGCGACGGACGCGGGCGGCGGCGGCTCGAACGCGTCGGCGGCGGCGTCGATTGGATCGGGCGCACGGGAGTTCGCCATTTGCGGCGCCGTGCGTGAAGCGGCCGCCTGTTGTTGAGCGGGTACGCCGGCGATACCGTCATAGGCGCTGGCTTGAGCGGCCGGAACCGGCGTCGGCGACACCGCGCCTGCCGCACGCGCCTGCATTTGCGCCGCGCTCAGTCCCGGCGGTGGCGGTTCGAACGGATCGGCTTGCGGCGCGGCTGCGGTCGTTGTCGATTGCGCTTCGGTGATCGACGGCACGCGCGGCGTTGCCGCGGCGCGGGCTGTCTGCTGCGACTGCGATTGGGGTTGCAGCGCGCCAGCGGCATAAACCGACGACGGCTGTGTGGCAGTCTTCGCCGACGTCGGAGCCACGGTCGCCGCCTTACCTGCATACGCCGGCGCACCCGCAGCCGCCGCATACGCTGGCGCCGTCTGCGCCACGCGCTCAGGCTGCGGCGCCGCTGCCTGATAACTCGGCGTATCGAACGGCGCTGGTGTCGCTGCCGGCGCGGCCACGCGGCGGATCCCGTCGAAGCGCTTGGCCCAATACGGATTGGTCAGATAGTCGAGCCGCACCGTGCCGCCGGTCGACGGTGCGTTGACGAAGCGCAGCTTGCCTACGTAAATGCCAACGTGCGAATGCGCGCGTCCCGTCGTATTGAAGAAAATCAGATCGCCCGGCGCAATCTCGTCCGGTTCGATCGATTCGCCGCGCCCGCTCATATCCGCCGTCGTGCGCGGCAGATTGACGGATGCCGCGCGCGATACCACATAGCGAACCAATCCGCTGCAATCGAAGCCGCTATCCGGTGTATTTCCGCCCCAACGGTATGGAATGCCGACGAGACTCATCGCCTGAATCGAGATTTCCTCGCGGCCGATGCTGTGATCGACGAAGTTCGGAAAACCTGGCGGCGGAGCATGATAAGCGCCGTTCGCCACCACGACCGAGCTGCCCGCGCGCGACGACGTCTTCTGCGGCGCGCCGGCACAGGCGGCGAGCAGCAGAACGGTCAGCAGCGAAAAGGCGAGTCGGCGCATGAAGACGAGGAGAGCGGTAAACGCCCGTTTAACGGCGAACGATGTCGGGATGGTAGCCCTTGGAACCTCGCTCCGGCAAGAATCTTGACAAATTACTTGAAGTTCGTGCGCTAAGTGTTGCCCGGCGAGAACGTACAGTCAAGAAAAAAGCCGCGTCCGGATTACTCCGGACGCGGCTTCTGGTTGAATCTAACTAATTGAAACTTAAAGAATTTCCGACGCGTAATCCGCAAGGCGCGAACGCTCGCCGCGCGCCAGTGTCACATGCCCGCTGTGCGCCCAGCCCTTGAAGCGATCGACCACGTACGTCAAACCCGAACTGCCTTCCGTCAGATAAGGCGTATCGATCTGCGCGATGTTGCCGAGACAAATGATCTTCGTGCCCGGACCCGCGCGCGTGACCAGCGTCTTCATCTGCTTCGGCGTCAGGTTTTGCGCCTCATCGATGATCAGATACTTGTCCACGAACGTGCGGCCACGCATGAAGTTCATGCTCTTGACCTTCAGGCGCGAACGGATCAGCTCCTGAGTCGCGGCACGGCCCCACTCACCGGCTGCGTCGTCGGTTTTCTGCAGGACTTCGAGGTTGTCGTCGAATGCACCCATCCACGGCTGCATTTTTTCCTCTTCCGTACCCGGCAGGAAGCCGATGTCTTCGCCGACCGGCACTGTCGCGCGCGTCACGATGATCTCGTTGTAGCGCTTGTCGTCCAGCACCTGCGCGAGACCGGCGGCGAGCGCGACCAGCGTCTTGCCGGTGCCGGCCTGACCCAACAGCGTGACGAAGTCGATCTCCGGATTCATCAACAGGTTCAGCGCGAAGTTCTGCTCGCGATTGCGCGCCGTGATGCCCCACACGTTGTTCTTGTGGTGGCCGTAGTCGCGCAAGGTTTGCAGCAGCGCCGTCTTGCCGTTCAGTTCGCGCACCAGCGCGTGAAACGCCGGCTCGCCGTTCTGCGGCTCCAGATAGACAAACTCGTTGACCAGCATCGACGCGCACAGCGGACCCGTGACACGGTAGTACGTCGTACCGGTCTTGGTGTCCTGCCAGCTCTCCATGCCCTTCGCGTGCTTGGTCCAGAAATCCTGCGGCAGCGCGCGGATGCCGGAATACAGCAGATCGCTGTCTTCGAGCACCTGGTCGTTGAAGTAGTCTTCAGCGGGCAGGCCGAGCGCATGCGCCTTGATGCGCATGTTGATGTCTTTCGACACCAGCACGACCTGGCGATCCATCCGGTCGCGCTGCAGCGCGCGCACCACGCCGAGGATCTGGTTGTCGGCCTTGCCTTCCGGCAAACCTTCCACCGGCTCGATGGCGTTGAGCTTGGTCTGGAAGTACAGACGCCCGGACGCCTCGCGGCTGCCCAGCCGCGCGAGCGAAATCCCGTCGGATATGTTGCCGGCGTTCGCCACCAGCGCGTCGAGCGTGCGGCTCACCTGGCGAGCGTTGCGCGCGACTTCCGACATGCCTTTCTTGTGGTTGTCGAGTTCCTCCAACGTCATCATCGGCAGATAGACGTCGTGTTCCTCGAAACGGAACAGGCAGCTCGGATCATGCATCAGCACGTTCGTGTCGAGCACGAAGAGCTTCTGCATTTCAACCGGCTCGGTGCCCGCACCGCGTTTCTTGGTGGTGCCGCGCGTAGCCGGCGCGGCAGCCGTGGGCGTGCTCGCTTCAGCCTGCTTCGCGCTCGGCGCGCGGGCCACGACCGGCTGCGCGGCCGGCTCGGCTTGCGGACGACTCGCGGGAACCGGTTGCAGCAGTGCGGCGGTCTGCTTCGTTTTGCGACCACGCGCCGGAGCAGCCTGTTCAGCGGATGCGGACGCAACAGCGGCCGCCGACGATGCCGGCACCGGCCGCAAAGTGGTCGCGGCATTGGCGGCGTGTGCCATCGGCGTGGCGACGTTCGCGCGGCCGTAGTCGGCCGACTCTGCGGATTCCCCAACGACCGCCTGTTTCTTCGCGACCGAGCGCGCCGGGCTGGCGGCTTTGGCCTTGTATTCGTCAGGCGGCAGGAGATTGCCGAGCTTGCTGGGGGGGGTAGGCAAAGGCATGGTTTCCCTCGAATTAATCGGGTCACATATCGTGCGCCGCCTGTCGCATTCTGCCGGTGCCAGTGAGTGCGCACGCAGATTGCGCCCGGAGGCGCGCATTCGGTCTAGAGATGCCGGTTCGCCTGGTCTTCGATCGGCTCCTTAACGGATGCGCGTGGCCGAGTGAAAGAACGGCTGCGCGCAATTAAAAAAGCCGCCGCCCCGGCGTACGGGGCAAGCGGCTCGCCTACAGTGCTCGCGTTGCACCTCGCGACTCCGACGGAACCCAGGAAACGGGAAGCGGCCGTCAAGTCTGGCGCAGCGGCAAAAATTGGGTGTGTACAGGCACTCATTGCAACCCAATATAGCGCGCCTCAAAGCGCTTGTACAGCCTCCAGAATATCGTCGACGTGGCCCGGCACTTTCACGCCGCGCCACTCCTGGCGCAGCACGCCTTCAGCGTCGATGAGGAACGTGGAGCGTTCAATTCCCCGTACCTCTTTGCCATACATTTTCTTCATTTTGATGACGTTGAAGAGCGCGCACAGCGATTCTTCAGGGTCCGAGATCAGCGGGAAGGGCAATTCGAGCTTTGCCTTGAAGTTGTCATGCGAGCGCAGGCTGTCGCGCGACACGCCGAGGATTTCCGCGCCGGCCTTCTTGAACTTCGGATACAGATCGCGGAACTGCAGACCTTCGGTCGTGCAGCCCGGCGTGTTGTCCTTCGGATAAAAATACAGCACCACCTTCTTGCCCCGCAGCTTGGACAGCGTGATCTCGCCGCCGGTAGCGGGGGCGGTGAAGTCGGGGATGGGTTGGTCGACTGCAATGGGCACGAGGTTCTCCGGTTGTGATGGCCTGCGCCGGATGACTGCGGCGGCGTCGGCCTGGCATCGAGACTTTGGGGGAGGGGCGGCCGGCGCGCGGCATGCTCTCGCGCGGCGGCAGGTCTGTCAGGGCCGGCTGCGGATCGGCCAGTCAGGGCTGGACAATCAACTCGCCGGAGCGCCCTGGAATTTCGCCCCATGTAACAGGGTACGATGGCAGCGTACTGCGGTCTAGCGTCGCGTAGTAATCACCCATCGTCGCAAAGGTATGGCCCTGCGCGCGCCAGCCCTCCAGAAGCTGCTCGAAGATCGGCGCGAGCTTTTGCCCTTCGAGTTCCGCGTGCAGCGTGAACACCTGGTCGTGCGGATTGTTTTCCGTGTGCTTCAACATCCACGCCGCGACGTTGTGTGTTTCGACACCGTCCACACCGAGCACTTCGTCGAGCGTGGGCAGCGTGGTGGGCATCTGCACGTGCGAGAGCGTGCGGCCGCCGACCACCGGCAGATACGGCGAGTGGCCGCGTCCGTCGGACGCGTAGCGCATGCCCCAGGCGTCGATCTGTTCGAACGCATGGCCGTTCATTTGCCAGCCTGCCGCACCGTGCGTGACCGGCGGCGCGCAGAACACCTCGACGAAACGGTCGTGGCTTTGCTGCATTTGCGCCGTAGTCCATGCGCGGTCTTTCGAGCGCACGTTGTCCTGCCAATACACGTGGTCCCACGTATGAATGCCGCATTCGAAGCCGGCTTCGTGGATCGCGCGCATCTCCGCCGACGCCTTGGCGCCGATGTCCGGGCCGGGCAGCAGCACGCCGTACATCAACTGCTTGACGCCGTAGTGCTCGACCACCGAAGTGCGCGACACCTTCTTCAGAAAGCCTGGTCGCAATACGCGGCGCATTGCCCAACCGGTGTGGTCGGGCCCGAGGCTGAAGAGGAAAGTGGCGCGCGCCTTGAAGCGGTCGAAAATGCGCGCGAGGTTCGGCACGCCTTCGCGGGTGCCGCGCAGCGTGTCGACGTCGATCTTCAGGACGATGCGAGCCAAGGATCAGCCCTTATTGCTGTTCGACGAGCGCGCGCGCTTCGCCGACGTGGCCGCGATACGCTTCGAAAATCTTGCGCAGCGCTTCGTCGAAGGTCGACTTCGGCGCCCAGTCGAGTTCCTGCATGGTGTTGTCGATCTTCGGCACGCGGTTCTGCACGTCCTGGTAGCCCGCGCCGTAGTACGCGCCCGACGAGGTCTCGACCAGTTGCACCTGCTTGGCCGTGTCCGCGTATTCCGGGAATTCGGCGGCGAGCGTCAGCATCTTGTGCGCGAGTTCACGCACCGAGAAATTGTTGGTCGGGTTGCCGATGTTGTAGATCTTGCCCGTGGCGACACCGTCTTTATTCTCGATGATCTTCATCAGTGCGCCGATGCCGTCGTCGATATCCGTGAACGCACGCTTTTGCGCGCCGCCGTCCACCAGGCTGATGTTCTCGCCGCGCACGATATGGCCGAGGAACTGCGTGACCACGCGCGAGCTGCCTTCCTTCGGCGTGTAGATCGAATCGAGGCCCGGGCCGATCCAGTTGAACGGACGGAACAGCGTGAAGTTCAGGCCTTCCATGCCGTAACCCCAGATCACGCGGTCCATCAACTGCTTGGAGCAGGCGTAGATCCAGCGTGGCTTGTTGATCGGGCCGTACGACAGTTGCGATTCTTCCGGATCGAACTGCTCGTCCGTGCACATGCCGTAGACCTCGGACGTGGACGGAAACACGAGATGCTTGCCGTATTTGACGGCCGAACGCACGATCGGCAGGTTCGCCTCGAAATCCAGTTCGAACACGCGCAACGGCTGCTTCACGTACGTGGCGGGCGTGGCGATCGCGACCAGCGGCAGGATCACGTCGCACTTCTTGACGTGATATTCGACCCACTCCTTGTTGATCGTGATGTCGCCTTCGAAGAAGTGCATCCGTTCATGATTGATGAGGTCGCCCAGACGTTCGGTCTGCATGTCCATCCCGAACACTTCCCAATCGGTCGTTTCGAGAATGCGCTTGGACAGGTGATGGCCAATGAAGCCGTTCACACCCAGAATCAGGACTTTTTTCATTGATGACGGGGAGTTTGGATGAGCTGGGCAAATTCGGCCGGAGTGACGACAGCCTCGCTGCCGTCGTGCTGGTGCCGCAATTCGTGGATGGCGATCGCGCGGCCGTCGCCGCATATCGCGAAAACGGCATTATCGCTTACGTGCAGGCCCGGGGGCAAATCCGAACGAAGCGCGCCGGGCGCGGCGAGGCGCGCGCGCGCGACGACGAAACGCCGCCCGCCGAGGTCCGTGAAAGCGCCCGGGTAGGGCGGCGCGACCGCGCGGATCAGGTTGTAGACCTGCTGCGCCGTTTGCGTCCAGTCGATGCGGCCGTCTTCCGGCTTGCGGCCGCCGTAGTAGCTGCCGTGCGCGAGGTCGTTCGGCAGACGCGGCGCCTCGCCCGCCAGCAGGGACGGCAGCACGCGCCACAGCGTTTGTTCGGCGGCCACTGTGACCTTGTCGAACACTTGCGCGGCGGTGTCGTCGGGCAGGATCGGCACCGGCGTTTGCGCGAGGATCGCGCCCGCGTCCGGCTTGGCGGCCATTTCGTGCAGCGTCGCGCCGGTTTCCGTTTCGCCGTGAATCACCGCCCAGTTGGTCGGCACGCGGCCGCGGTATTTCGGCAGCAGCGAGCCGTGCATGTTGTAAGCGCCCCGTGCGGCGAGCGCCAGCACGTCCACCGGCAGCATGTGGCGGTAGTAGAACGAGAAGATGAAGTCCGGGCGCGCGGCGCTTACCGCGGCGCGCAGCTCGGCACTCTTCGGATCGTTCGGCGTGACGACCGGAATGCCGTGCTCGGCCGCGACCGAGGCGACGCTGTCGAACCAGATGTTTTCGCTCGGGCTGTCTTCGTGCGTGACGACGAGCGCCACGTCCACGCCGCGCGCGAGCAGCACTTGCAGACAGCGCACGCCGACGTTGTGATAGGCGAATACGACGGCGCGTGGCTTCATGGAGTCGGGCCCTGATCGAGGAGCGGCGCGGCCTGCACCGCCTGCACGACGGTCTGGCGCGGCGCTTCGGTCACGGTCGTGCCGTCGCGCTGTTCGAGAATGGTCTGCACGAGATAGCGCGGACGCGCGCGCACCTGCTGATAGATCCGGCCGATATATTCGCCGAGCAGGCCGAGCGCGAAGATGATCACGCCGAGCAGGAAGAAGGTGATGGCGAACAGCGTGAACACACCTTGCACTTCCGCGCCGATAATGAAGCGCCGAATCAGCAGCAGCACGAACAGCGCCGCGGAGCCGAGCGACAGGATCACGCCGATGAACGACAGCCATTGCAGCGGCACGACCGAAAAGCCGGTCACGAGGTCGAAGTTCAGGCGGATCAGCGAATACAGCGAGTACTTGGATTCGCCGGCAAAACGCTCTTCGTGCGCGACCTCGATTTCGACGGGATTCTGCGCGAAGGTGTACGCGAGCGCCGGAATGAACGTGTTGATTTCGCCGCAGCGATTGATCGTGTCGACAATGTGCCGGCTGTACGCGCGCAGCATGCAGCCCTGGTCGGTCATCTTGATGCGGGTGATGCGCTCGCGCAGCCGGTTCATCACGCGCGAGGCCTTGCGGCGCCACAGGCTGTCCTGGCGCTGCAGGCGAATCGTGCCGACGTAGTCGTAGCCTTCGCGCATCTTGTTGACCAGCTTGCCGATTTCTTCCGGCGGATTCTGCAGGTCGGCGTCGAGCGTGATGACGATCTCGCCGCGCGATTGCTCGAAGCCCGCCAGAATCGCCATGTGCTGGCCGTAGTTGCCGTTCAGCAGGATCACGCGAGTCGTGTCGGGACGCGCGCGGAACTGTTCGGCGAGCAGGGCGGCGGATTTGTCGCGGCTGCCGTCGTTGATGAAGATCACTTCATAACCGGCGCCGAGCGCGTCGAGCGCCGGATACAGGCGCGCGAACAGCGCGGCCAGGCCGGCTTCCTCGTTGTACACCGGGATGATGACCGACACTTCCGGCGTATCCGACGCTGCAGCGCGATGTTCCGAATAAATCATTTCCGCTTATTTTCCGTATTGTTCGCAAATTTCATTGACCGCGCGGCACACGCGCTCCACGTCGCCTTCGTTCATCAACGTAAAGAGCGGTAGCGTGACGTTGGTCGCGCCGAACTTCTCCGCATGCGGGAACATGCCTTCCTTGAAGCCGCGCGCGCGATACAGCGAGAACAGGTGGATCGCCGGGTAGTGCACGCCCGAACCGATGCCACGTTCCTTCAATTGACCCATGAAACCGGCGCGGTCGATCGACAGTCTGTCGAGCGGCAGCGTGATCTGGAACATGTGCCAGTTGCTGTTTTTATAGTCAGCAAACGGCAGGCCGACTCCCAGTTTGAGCGCCGCGCCGCCTTCCAGACCCGCGAAATACGCGCGCACGAGCTTCCTGCGCTGCGCGAGGAAGCGCTCCAGATGCGGCAGCTGGCCGAGGCCGACGCGCGCGGCGACGTCCGTCAGGTTGTACTTGCCGCCCAGCACGTCGCAGTCCATGCCGTCGAAGCCGGTGCGCGTGATGCCTTGCAGCCGGTACTTCTGGGCGAGGATCGCTTCTTCCTCGTTGTTCAGCACCAGCGCGCCACCCTCGATCGAGGTGAGGTTCTTGTTCGCATGAAAGCTGAACGAAACCATGTCGCCCAGCTTGCCGATGCGCTCGCCGTTCCATGTCGAGCCGAACGCTTGCGCGGCGTCTTCGATCACGCGCAGTTTGTGCGCGCGGGCGATTGCGTAAAGACGGTCCATGTCGACCGGCAGGCCCGACAGGTACACCGGAATCAGCGCCTTGGTGCGCGGTGTGATGGCTTTTTCCAGCAGGTCGAGGTCGATGTTGCGCGTGACCGGGTCGATGTCGGCGAACACCGGCGTCGCGCCGACTTCATAGATCACGTTGCTGGTCGACACCCACGAGGCCGGTGTGGTGATGACCTCGTCGCCTTCGCCCACGCCGGCGATACGCAGGCCGATTTCCAGCGTTGCCGTGCCGGAATTGAACGTGCGCACCGGACGTCCGCCGCAGAACTCGGAAAGCGCCGCTTCGAACTTCTGGTTCTGGGGACCGGTGGTGATCCAGCCGGAGCGCAGCACGTCGGCGACGCCCTGAATCGTTTCCTCATCGATCTCGGGTTTGACAAAGGGCAAAAACGGGACTGTTGACTGGGTCATGAATGCTTCGCTCGATTGAAAGAGGCGCAACCCGCAGGGCGCGCAGGACACCACACACTACGCGCAAAACCCGGGGCCGCGGCAAAAAAGGGCGCAACCGCGCAGCATACCGTGGTCAACCTTACGGATTCCTTAGACGGCCGGGCTGTCCGCTTACGGAATCTTTTGCCGTCTGGATCTTCCCAGCCGGCGCCGGCGATGAACAGTAATAAATTGTGTCCTGCATACCTTGCCCGGACCGCAGCGCCTAGCTGCGCGCCAGCACCACGACGCCGACCAGGATGATGCCGATGCCGATCAGCTTCTGTACCGACAGCACTTCGCCGAACAGGTACCACGCCGCGAACGCATTGACGATGTAGCCGAGCGAGAGCATCGGATAGGCGATCGACACGTCCACCCGCGACAACCCGATGACCCACACTGCCACGCTGATCACATAACAGGCCAGGCCGCCGATGATCGGCGGCTGGGTTGCCAGGCGAAAGGCGATGGGCAGGATGTTCGCACGGGTGAATTCGAAGTGTCCAACGGCATTCGTACCGGCTTTGAGCAGCAACTGCGCACCGGCGTTCAACGTGACGCCTGCAAGAATGCAAAAGAGGGAAATCGGGTTCATCGAACGGTTAGATCCTGATATGGGGTCATTGTTGTGCTTTTTCTACTGGCGTCGACGCAGGCGCTTCGGCGTCGGTCGCGCCGGCCGCCGTGGGCGTGGCCGGCGGCTTTTCCACCACCACGCGGCGCGAGTCGCGGGCGATCACCCGCATCGGCAGGCCTTCCTTGAGGAGACGGTCGTAGGTGCCCGGCGGGATCAGGGCAAGCGCATAGCGGTCGGCCTTCCAGCGCTCGACCCAGGCATCGATGGAAGGAATCCATTTCTGCGGCTCGACGGACACGCCGAACGCGAGTTCGTCAGGGTGCTCGACCATGATCATGGTGTGGTCGACATAGAACGGCATGGTGTGGTCGAGTACGCCGACCGAGTAGAAGGGCGTATCCGCCGGCAGCTTCGCGATCTCGGTCTTGATGGCCGGCGCGAGCGGCGCGCCGGAGCTCAGGCGCCCGAACACGTCGTGACCCGTGCCGGCGATGGTGCCGAGCAGCAGCCACGCCGCGCCGAAGGTGGCGACGGCGCCGAGGCTGCCGGCCCGGCCGCGGCGGTTCAGCCACAACGCGGCCAGCGTCATCACGAAGGCGACGGCCAGCGCCGCCAGCACCCACGTGCGGTACTCGGCGTACAGCTCGGCCGGATTGCGGGCGCTGCCAAAGCGCGCCATGAACAACGCGGCGAATGCGGCGACTACGAGAAAAAGTGCATAGCCGGCGAGGTGGCGGCGCAACTGCTCACGCGTAACGAGCGGCAGATACATGCCGATCAGGAGCGCGATCGGCGGCGCGATCGGCAGTGTGTAGGAGAGCAGCTTGGAGTGCGACGCGCTGAAGAACAGGAAGATGAAGACGGTCCACGTCAGCATCAGCGTGACCGGTGCGAAGCCATTCGGCTGGCGCGGCAGACGCCACGCGTGGCGCACGCTTTGCAGCGTCACCGAAAGCCACGGCAAAAAGCCCACGATCAGCACCGGCACGAAGTAGTAGAACGGCCCCGGACGGTTCTGCTCAGGCGTCAGATAGCGCTTGAACTGCTGAACGATGAAGAAGAAGTTCAGGAATTCCGGATTGCGCTGCTGCACCAGCACGAACCACGGCGTGACGATCGCGAAGAACACGATCAGGCCGCCGATCAGATGCAGGCGCTTCCATACGGCCCAGTCGCGCGCGATCACCGTGTACAGCACGAGCACCGCGCCCGGCAGGATCACGCCGACAAGGCCTTTGGACAGCACGGCCAGCGCCATCGAACCCCAGCACACCCACATCCAGCCGCGCACGCTGCCGGTCGGCAGGTTGGGGCGCTGCGCGAGCAGCAGCGCGCATAGCGTCAGCTCCATCCAGAACGACAGGCCCATGTCGAGCGTGTTGAAGTGGCCCATCAGGTTCCAGTACGGCGACGTGGCCAGCACGATCGCCGCGAACACGCCAGTCGCCGCGTTGAACACGCGCGCGCCGGTAAAGCCGACCAGCAGCACGCCCGCAAAGCCCGTCAGCGCCGTATAGAGCCGCGCCTGCCATTCGCCGACGCCGAACCACGCGAACGTGAGCGCGTTCGCCCAGGTTTGCAGCGGCGGTTTCTCGAAATACTTGTAGCCGTTGTAGCGCGGCGTGATCCAGTCGCCGGTGACGAACATTTCGCGCGCCATTTCGGCGTAGCGGCCTTCGTCGCTAGGCAGCAGATGGCGCCAGCCGAGCGGCACGAACCAGATCACGGCAAGGGCCAGCACCAGCAGCAGAATCGTAGTGCGGTTGAGCGGTAGCCTCGTCGGCGTATCGTTCATGGATTTCAACCTTTGTGGCGACGCCGCGCAGGCGGCGAAGCGGTGTTGTTCGGAAATGGCGGCCGGTCGGGCGCGGCTGCTAACGGGGCGGCCGGCGCTTTGCCAGACGGCCACTTCCCGGGGCGCGCGAGTATGAGACTGTCCGCGCCGCGTTCTGGTTGCCTTGCCACGCGCCGTCAGCTTCGACGGTGGCGCTGCGGCACCTTCCGTCGACAGATCCTTCTCGGCTCGGGCGGGCGTGCCAAGGCTGCCGTTCCAGCAATCAATGGCGCGCAGTGTACGTGATCGGCCGTGACTCGGCCAGGGCGCGCGGTTCGGCCCGGCGGCGCGGATGCTTCCGATACGAACGCGCAGCGGCCTCGCACTCGCATCGCAAACCACGCGCGCGAGGCCGGCGCCGCCTTGGCTCTAGGCCTCGATCAGCAGCGCGGCCGCGACCTTGCGGCCCTCGGCCATCAGAATGTTGTAGGTGCGGCAGGCGGCTTTGAAGTCCATCGTCTCCACGCCGATGCGCTTCGCGGTGAGCGCGGCGGTCAGGCGCGGGTGCGGAAAGCGCAGCCGTTCGCCGCTTCCGAACACGACCACTTCGGGCGCGGAGTCGACCAGCATGGCGAAGTGCTCTGCGCTCAGCTGCTCGAAAGAGGAGACGGGCCAAGCAATGACCGGCGCGTCCGGCAGCACGAGAATGCTGCCCGAGTGGCGCACCAGATTGATTTCGACATAGTCGGCGCCGTAGCCGGTCACGGTATTGAGGGCGCCGCTCGAATCCTGATGTAGTTTCAAATTGGTTTTCCGAAGTCGTCGTGAGACATCATGCGTGTGGCCGGCCTGACCGATGCAGCGGGGGCAGGCGATTCGACGCGAGTGGGACACGCGCATGGCGTACTAGCGGGACAGAAGCGGCCGAAAAGGCTTGCCGTTGCGGTTGGTGCATTGCGGAAGTCGGCCAAAATCCGCTAAATTATAACTTTTTAGCCGCCTTGCGGCGCCCCTCGTTCATGTGCCGCCACAAGCCGCGCGGAGTCCACGGGTGCGGCCCACCGGCTACCCGCCTGGTTTTGCCCGCTTTCGGCCGCTTTCGTCTGCAATTGTCTGTGTGGTTCTTCTCGCCGCCGCTCCGGTGCCATTGAGCGCCGGTGCGCCTGAGGAACGCACGCCTGTTCGCCCCCGCCATCAACCAGGATGAAGTGCCCGCCGTGAAACCGATTCTCAAATCCAACAAGTTGTTGAATGTCTGCTACGACATTCGCGGGCCCGTCCTCGAACACGCGAAGCGGCTCGAAGAAGAGGGCCATCGCATCATCAAGCTGAACATCGGCAATCTCGCGCCGTTCGGCTTCGACGCGCCGGACGAAATCATTCAGGACATGATCCTGAACCTGCCGGGTTCGTCGGGTTACTCCGATTCCAAAGGTGTGTTCGCCGCGCGCAAGGCGATCATGCATTACACGCAGCAAAAGGGCGTGCACGGCGTCGAACTGGACGACATCTATATCGGCAACGGCGCCTCCGAGCTGATCGTGATGGCGCTGCAAGGTCTGCTCAACGACGGCGACGAAGTGCTGTTGCCCGCGCCCGATTACCCGCTGTGGACCGCCGGCGTGAGTCTGTCGGGCGGCACGCCGGTGCACTATATCTGCGACGAGTCGAATAGCTGGATGCCCGACCTCGACGACATTCGCGCGAAAATCACGCCGAACACGCGCGCGCTCGTGGTCATCAACCCGAACAACCCGACCGGCGCGCTGTATTCGGACGAACTGCTGCTCGGCCTGATCGAAATTGCGCGCCAGCACGGCCTCGTGATCTTCGCCGACGAGGTCTACGACAAGATCGTCTACGACGGCAAGAAGCACACGTCGATGGCGGCGCTCTCCGAAGACGTGCTCACGGTCACCTTCAACAGCTTGTCGAAAAGCTACCGTTCGTGCGGCTACCGCGCCGGCTGGATGTTCATCTCCGGCCTGACCGCCGGCGAGAATCGCCGTCACGCCAAAGACTACTTCGAAGGGCTCGGCATTCTGGCGTCCATGCGCCTGTGCCCGAACGTGCCCGGCCAGTACGCGATCCAGACCGCGCTCGGCGGCTATCAGAGCATCAACGACCTGATCGTGCCGAGCGGGCGCCTGTACAAACAGCGCGAACTCGCGTATGACATGTTGACGGCGATCCCCGGCGTGAGCTGCGTGAAGCCCGAGGCGGCGCTGTACATGTTCCCGCGTCTGGACCCGAAGATTTATCCGATCCAGAACGACCAGCAGTTCATCCTCGACCTTCTGCTGGAAGAGCGTGTGCTGCTCGTGCAGGGCACCGGCTTCAACTGGCCGACGCCGGATCACTTCCGCGTCGTGTTCCTGCCGAACGTGGACGATCTCGCGGATTCGATCAACCGCATTGCGCGCTTCCTCGACGGTTACCGCAAGCGTCACTCTGCCTAGCGCACAATAGAGCGTACGACGCGGCTCCCACCGCGTCGCGCCGTCCGCCGGGCGCCACCCGTTTCCCTTTTAATCATCTACTCGAAAACACACGCTGCATGGAACCGATCAAAGTTGGACTGCTGGGCTTCGGCACGGTAGGCAGCGGCACCTTCACGGTACTGCGCCGCAATCAGGAAGAAATCAAACGCCGCGCGGGCCGCGGCATTGAGATTGCGCGCATTGCCGTGCGCAATCCCGCCAAGGCGACCGCGGCGCTCGGCAGCGAAGCCAGCACCGTGGCGCTGACCGATGACTTCAACGCGGTGGTCGACGACCCGTCGATCGATATCGTGGCCGAAATGATCGGCGGCACGGGTGTGGCGCGCGAGCTCGTTCTGCGCGCGATCAAGAACCGCAAGCACGTGGTCACGGCCAACAAGGCGCTGCTCGCGGTGCACGGCACGGAGATTTTCGAAGCGGCGCGCGCCAACGGCGTGATGGTGTCGTTCGAGGCGGCGGTGGCGGGTGGCATTCCGATCATCAAGGCGCTGCGCGAAGGGCTGACGGCCAATCGCATCCAGTACATCGCGGGCATCATCAACGGCACCACCAACTACATCCTTTCGGAAATGCGCGACCGTGGGCTCGATTTCGCGACCGCGCTGAAAGCCGCACAAGAACTGGGTTACGCCGAAGCCGACCCCACCTTCGACATCGAAGGCGTGGACGCCGCGCACAAGGCGACCATCATGAGCGCGATCGCGTTCGGCGTGCCGGTGCAGTTCGACAAGGCTTACGTCGAAGGCATCAGCAAGCTGGCGGCGATCGACATCAAATACGCCGAGGAACTCGGTTACCGTATCAAGCTGCTCGGCATCACTCGCCGCACGGATAAAGGCATCGAATTGCGCGTGCATCCCACGCTGATTCCGGAAAAGCGCCTGCTGGCGAACGTGGAAGGCGCGATGAACGCGGTCGTCGTGCACGGCGACGCGGTCGGCACCACGCTTTACTACGGCAAGGGCGCGGGCGCTGAGCCGACGGCTTCCGCCGTAGTGGCCGATCTGGTCGACGTGACGCGTCTGCACACGGCGGATCCGGAGCATCGCGTGCCGCATCTGGCGTTCCAGCCGGACAGCCTGTCGAGCACCCCGATCCTGCCGATCGACGAAGTCACGAGCGGCTACTACCTGCGTTTGCGAGTGGCGGACGTGACGGGCGTGCTGGCCGACATCACGCGCATTCTGGCCGACACCGGCATTTCGATCGACGCGCTGCTGCAGAAGGAATCGGAGCAGGTCGACGCGAACGGCAAGGGCGAAACCGACATCATCCTGATTACGCACGAAACGGTTGAGAAGAACGTCAACGCCGCGATCAAAACGATCGAGGCGTTGAAGACCGTTGTCTCGCAAGTCACGAAGCTGCGCATGGAAGCGCTGAACTAGGCCGAACTATGAACTACCTCTCCACGCGCGGCGCCGGAGCCGGCGAGCGCCACACCTTTTCCGACATCCTGCTGGGCGGTCTCGCGAAAGACGGCGGCCTTTACCTGCCCGCCGACTATCCGCGCGTCACGGCCGACGAACTGACGCGCTGGCGCACGCTGCCGTATGCGGACCTCGCCTTCGAGATCTTGTCGAAATTCAGCGACGACATTCCCGCCGAAGACCTGCGCGCGCTCACGCGCAAGACCTACACAGCGGCCACGTACTGCAACGTGCGCGACGACGAAAGCGCCGCGCAGATCACGCCGTTGAAGACGCTCGGCGTCGAAAACGGCGCGCCGCTGTCGCTGCTGGCACTGTCGAACGGTCCGACGCTCGCGTTCAAGGACATGGCGATGCAGCTGATCGGCAACCTGTTCGAATACGCACTCGCCAAAAACGGCGAAACGCTGAACATTCTCGGCGCGACTTCGGGCGACACCGGCAGCGCCGCGGAATACGCAATGCGCGGCAAGAAGGGCATCAGCGTGTTTATGCTGTCGCCGCACAAGAAAATGAGCGCGTTCCAGACCGCGCAGATGTACAGCCTGCAAGACCCGAACATCTTCAACATCGCCGTGGAAGGCGTGTTCGACGACGCGCAGGACATCGTCAAGGCCGTCTCGAACGATCACGCGTTCAAGGCGAAGTACAAGATCGGCACGGTCAACTCGATCAACTGGGCGCGCGTCGTGGCGCAGGTCGTGTACTACTTCAAGGGCTACTTCGCGGCCACGAAGTCGAACGACGAGCGCGTGTCGTTCACGGTGCCGTCGGGCAACTTCGGCAACGTGTGCGCGGGTCACATCGCGCGCATGATGGGCCTGCCGATCGAGAAACTCGTCGTCGCGACGAACGAAAACGACGTGCTCGACGAGTTCTTCCGCACCGGCATTTACCGCGTGCGCAAGGCGGCCGAGACGTATCACACCAGCAGCCCGAGCATGGATATTTCGAAGGCGTCGAACTTCGAGCGTTTCGTGTTCGATCTGCTCGGCCGCGATCCGGCGCGCGTGCTGCAACTGTTCCGCGATGTCGAAGAGAAGGGTGGCTTCGACCTTGCGGCAAGCGGCGATTTCGCGCGCGTGCGGGAGTTCGGTTTCGTGTCCGGCAGCAGCAGCCATGACAGCCGCGTGGACACGATCCGCGATGTGTTCGAGCGTTACGACACGATGATCGACACGCACACGGCCGACGGCCTGAAGGTGGCGCGCGAACATCTGCAGCCGGGCATTCCGATGATCGTGCTGGAGACGGCGCAACCCATCAAGTTCGGCGAGACGATCCGTGAGGCGCTGTTGCGCGAGCCGGAGCGGCCGGCGGCGTTCTCGGGCCTCGAGTCGTTGCCGCAGCGTTTCGAAGTGCTGCCGGCGGACGTGCAGCGCGTGAAGGACTTCGTGGCGGCGAACGCGGGCGCTCATTAAGTCGGCGTCGCGTTCGACAGGAAGCGTGAGTGTGTTGTCCACGGCTCATGCGGACTGTCCGGCACGCGGCACGCGCTCGACGCTAAACGACGCTTGCCGCGAACCCTCGTGGCAAGCACTCAAACTCCAAAAAATCCTCCCATAACGCCGGGTTGCCCAGGCTATCGGCTTCGACCGCTACAATATTCTTTTAGTCAGCGGCCCTGAGATCAGAGATGTCCACACCCACGCCCCGCGCGCCGATGCTCGCCACCGCCGAAGCCCTGGCGACTCTCCTCAGCGCAGCGAGCCCGATTGCCGGCACCGAGTCGATCCCCACGCTGGAAGCGCTGAACCGCGTGCTCGCGGCCGACGTCACGTCGCCGCTCGACGTCCCGCCCATGAACACCAGTTCGATGGACGGCTACGCGATCCGCACGGCGGATCTGACGGCGCAGGGCAACAGCCGTTTGCCGGTCTCGCAGCGGATCCCCGCCGGTCACGCACCGGAGCCGCTGAAGCCCGGCACGGCCGCGCGCATCTTCACCGGCGCCACGGTGCCGCCCGGCGCCGACGCGATCGTGATGCAGGAGCAGACCGAAGCCTCCGGCGCGGACGTCACCGTCCTGCACAGTCCGCAACCGGGCGAATGGATCACGGCGCAGGGCGCGGATATCCGCAGCGGCTCGGTGATTCTTCCGGCGGGCACGCGGCTCACGCCGCAGGCGCTGGGACTCGCGGCCTCCGTCGGCTGCGCCGAACTTGCGGTGCGGCGGCGCGTCAAGGTTGCCGTGTTCTTCACGGGCGACGAACTGACCATGCCTGGCGAGCCGCTGAAGCCGGGCGCGATCTACAACTCGAACCGTTTCACATTGCGCGGCCTGCTGGAAAAGCTCGGCTGCGAAGTCACGGACTACGGCATCGTCGCGGACAAGCTCGACGCAACGCGCGCGACACTGCGCGAAGCCGCCGAGGCGCACGACCTGATCCTGACCTGCGGCGGCGTGTCGGTGGGCGAGGAGGATCACGTGAAGCCGGCGGTGGAAGCGGAAGGGCGGCTCGCGATGTGGCAGATCGCGATGAAGCCGGGCAAGCCGCTCGCGTTCGGCGCGGTGCGCCGTGCGGCGCAGCGTGGCGAGGCTGCGTCGGAGTCCTCGGTTTCGGCTGAAACCTTCTTTATCGGTCTGCCGGGCAATCCCGTGTCCAGCTTCGCCACCTTCCTGCTGTTCGTGCGGCCGTTCATTCTGAGCCTGGCCGGCGTGCAGACGGTCGCGCCGCGCGCGCTGTCGCTGCGGGCGGATTTCACGCAGAGCAAGGCCGACCGCCGCAACGAATTCCTGCGCGCGCGCATCAACCCGGCCGGCGGCCTCGATCTGTTTCCGAACCAGAGTTCGGCCGTGCTGACGTCGACAGTGTGGGGCGACGGCCTGATCGACAATCCGGCGAATCATGCGATCAGCGCCGGCGAGACCGTGCGCTTCATCCCTTTTTCCGAATTGCTGAACTGAGCGAGGCCGGCCACCGCCGGCGGCATCCCGATGAAGATTCAACTCCGATATTTTGCGAGCGTGCGTGAAGCGCTCGACCTGGCCGACGAAACCGTCGATCTGCCCGACGGCATCGCGACCGTCGGCGATGTGCGCGCGTGGCTGCGCGTGCGCGGCGGCATCTGGGCCGACACGCTGGCGGAAGGCCGCGCGCTGCGCATGGCCTGCAACCACGTGATGACCGGCGCCGGGACGCGCGTTACCGAAGGCTGCGAAGTTGCGTTTTTTCCGCCTGTCACCGGCGGCTGAACCAAAAAACGCCACAACGCCACAACGCCACTAAACCGCATAGGAGCCTTAGATGCCCGTTCGCGTCCAGACGGAAGACTTCGACCTCACCGCCGAGGTCGCCGCATTGCGCGCGCGCAATCCGAAGATCGGCGCGGTGGCCTGCTTCGTCGGCACCGTGCGCGATCTGAACGACGGCAACACCGTCGAAACGATGGAGCTCGAACACTATCCCGGCATGACGGAGAAGTCGCTGGAAGCGATCGTCGTGAGCGCGCGCGAGCGCTGGCCGGGCATCGAGGTGTCGATCGTGCATCGGGTCGGCAAGCTGTCTCCGCTCGACCAGATCGTGCTGGTGGCGACCACGGCGATGCATCGGGGGGAAGCCTTCGCATCGTGCGAATTCGTGATGGATTATCTGAAGACCCAAGCACCGTTCTGGAAAAAGGAGAAGACCGAAGCCGGCGAGCGCTGGGTCGACGCCCGTGTCACTGACGACGCGGCGCTCGCGCGCTGGGGCATCGAATCGGACAATCGAACGGCGGAATAGGGCGCGGGTTTGAGCATGGGAGCTGGCGAGTCAGAAAGCGTCCCGGCGCATCTCACGCCGATCTGAAGCGCTCCTAAGTCTGGGACGACGCTCGCCACGGTTATTCCGTGCCGCCGTACCGTTTCAAAGCAGCCTATCAACCTGAACCGGGCTGGCTCACTCGTCCCGCGTCCGGCCGACGATTCGTGTCGGAAACGGCTCGCCGGGCGGCCGCGCCGCGTGGCCATCCTCGCCATCGCGCGGATGCCGTTTTGGCGCGATGCGGTCCAGCAACGCCTGTTGTTCCTCCGGAATCTTGTAGTCCCAGCCGAAACGGCTCAGTTGCAGACTCTGCGCGATACGCAGCGCCGGTTCCATGAAGCGCACCGCCGCAGCGGGCTGATAACGCGATTCGACCGTATCCAGAAACAGATACAGCCAGCGGCTGAAGTGCTGCGGCTCGACTCCCTCGAGCGGCTGATGCGCCTGCTGCACGTTGCCGCGGTATTGCTTCGCGCCCAGCACGAGGCTGCCCCAGAAGGTGCACATCTTGGGCAGATGGTCGTCCCAGCGGCCCGCCAGCTTCGCGTCGAATACCGGGCCGAGCAGCGTGTCGGCTCGCACGCGGTCGTAGAAGCCGTAGACGAGATCGCGGATATTCGCCTCGGTGGGCTCGGCGGCGCGCTCGACCTCGAGCGCCGCAGGGAAAGACGGGTTCATGCAGATTCCAAAAAATGCAGCGATTCACTGCATATCGCCACATGGCGCCACACAGCGTCGGAAATAGCCTCAAATGGAGCCCGAACGTGCGGAAGTAGGATGCGAATACCCCGCTTTTCGTAAGAATGCCCCAGGCAGGAAACGTTACCATTAATGCCGATTCACGCACTCCGCCTGTCTGCGCAGAACTGGAAAATATGCGTGGCGCCTGCATCTTAGGGCGAAGCGACGGCCCACGGCAACCCTTGCATCGACGCGGTTATCCCCCGGATCGCGGCTTGCGCTCATTGCACTACCTGCACCCATGAGACTGACCGACTATACGGATTACTCACTACGTGTCCTGCTGTACCTCGCCGTTCGTGGCGAAGGGTTGTCGACCATCCAGGACATTTCCGACGCGTACGGCATTTCCAAGAACCATTTGATGAAGGTCGTGCAGCAGCTCGGCGAACTCGGCTGGGTCGAGACCGTGCGCGGCCGCAACGGCGGCCTGCGGCTCGCGGAGCAGACCAATGCGCTGACGGTCGGCGAAATCGTGCGCGCGACGGAGAGCGACTTTGCGCTGGTCGGTTGCTTTCCGGACCAGCGCGGCGAGAGCCGAGGCTGCGTCATTACGGCGCAATGCCGTTTGCGCGGCGCGCTCGAGGCGGCGCGCAATGCCTTCCTCGCCGAGCTCGATCGCCATACCATTGGCGAGATGGCGCAGCCGCACGGCCCGCTGGCCGCGCTGCTCGGCTTGAGCAACGTGATTCCGATCACGCCGGTCTCGCCGGCCAACGGCGACGCGGCGTCGGCGGCATGAATGCGCCAGGCATTTCTCGCGCGTCAAATGTTAAATAGTTGTCGCTTGGGGCAAAAAAACGCTTGAAACCTGGATAAAACGCCTCATTTTGGTGGTAATCGAAAATTGGAGGTCTCTTGATGAGAATCGACAAGCTCACCACTAAATTCCAGGAAGCCCTGGCGGATGCCCAGAGTCTGGCCGTCGGCCACGACAATCAATACATCGAACCGGTTCACGTCCTGTCGGCTCTCGTCGCCCAGCAGGATGGTTCGGCGCGCTCGCTGCTCTCGCGTGCCGGCGTGCACGTGCAGGCGCTGCAAACGGCGCTCGGCGACGCCATGACGCGTCTGCCGCAAGTGCAGGGCACGGACGGCAACGTGCAGATCGGCCGCGAGTTGACCGGTCTGCTGAATCAAGCCGACAAGGAAGCCCAGAAGCTCAACGACACGTTCATCGCGAGCGAGATGTTCCTGCTCGCGGTCGCGGACGACAAAGGCGAGGCCGGGCGTCTCGCGCGTCAGCACGGCTTGTCGCGCAAGTCGCTGGAAAGTGCGATCGTCGCGGTGCGCGGCGGCTCGCAGGTGCATAGCCAGGACGCCGAAAGCCAGCGTGAAGCGCTGAAGAAATACACCATCGATCTCACCGAGCGCGCGCGGGCCGGCAAGCTCGATCCGGTGATTGGCCGTGACGACGAGATCCGTCGTTCGATCCAGATCCTGCAACGCCGCACCAAGAACAACCCGGTGCTGATCGGCGAACCGGGCGTGGGCAAGACCGCGATCGTCGAAGGTCTGGCGCAGCGTATCGTCAACGGCGAAGTGCCGGAAACGCTCAAGGGCAAGCGCGTGCTGTCGCTCGATATGGCGGCCTTGCTGGCCGGCGCCAAGTATCGCGGCGAGTTCGAAGAACGCCTGAAAGCCGTGCTGAGCGACATCGCCAAAGACGAAGGGCAGACCATCGTCTTCATCGACGAAATTCACACCATGGTCGGCGCGGGCAAGGCCGAAGGCGCGATGGACGCGGGCAACATGCTCAAGCCGGCGCTCTCGCGCGGCGAACTGCATTGCGTCGGCGCGACCACGCTGGACGAATATCGCAAGTACATCGAAAAGGATGCCGCGCTCGAACGCCGCTTCCAGAAGGTACTGGTCGACGAACCGTCGGTCGAAGCGACCATCGCGATCCTGCGCGGTCTGCAGGAAAAGTATGAGCTGCATCATGGCGTCGATATCACCGACCCCGCCATCGTGGCCGCGGCGGAACTGTCGCATCGCTACATCACGGATCGTTTCCTGCCGGACAAGGCGATCGACCTGATCGACGAAGCCGCTTCGAAGATCAAGATGGAAATCGACTCGAAGCCGGAAGAGATGGATCGGCTCGACCGTCGTTTGATCCAGTTGAAGATCGAGCGCGAAGCCGTCAAGAAGGAAAAAGACGAAGCGTCGCAAAAGCGTCTGCAACTGATCGAGGAAGAAATCGAGCGGCTGAATCGCGAATATTCGGACCTCGAAGAAATCTGGACTGCGGAAAAAGCTGCGGTGCAGGGCAGCGCGCAACTGAAGGAAGAGATCGAAAAGACGCGTGCGGAAATCACGCGCCTGCAACGCGAAGGCAAGCTTGAGAAGGTTGCCGAGTTGCAGTACGGCAAGCTGCCGGGGCTCGAAGCGCAGTTGAAGGAAGTGACCAAGGCCGAGGCGAGCGAGCAGAACAATCCGACCCGTCCGCGCCTCTTGCGCACGCAGGTCGGGGCGGAGGAAATCGCTGAAGTCGTGTCGCGTTCCACCGGCATTCCGGTGTCGCGCATGATGCAGGGCGAGCGCGAAAAGCTGCTGCAGATCGAAGAGAAACTGCATGCGCGCGTGGTCGGTCAGGACGAGGCGATCAGCGCGGTCGCCGATGCGATCCGCCGTTCGCGTGCGGGTCTGTCGGATCCGAACCGGCCGTATGGTTCGTTCCTGTTCCTCGGCCCGACCGGGGTGGGCAAGACCGAGTTGTGCAAGGCCCTGGCGTCGTTCCTGTTCGATTCGGAAGATCATCTGATCCGTATCGACATGAGCGAGTTCATGGAGAAGCACAGCGTCGCGCGTCTGATTGGTGCGCCGCCGGGATACGTGGGCTACGAAGAAGGCGGTTATCTGACCGAAGCCGTGCGCCGCAAGCCGTATAGCGTGATCCTGCTCGACGAAATCGAGAAGGCGCACCCGGACGTGTTCAACGTGCTGCTGCAAGTGCTCGACGACGGCCGCATGACCGACGGACAGGGCCGCACCGTGGACTTCAAGAACACGGTGATCGTGATGACGTCGAACCTCGGTTCGCAAGTGATCCAGTCGATGGTCGGCGAGCCGCAGGACGCGGTGAAGGACGCGGTCTGGGAAGAAGTGAAGCTGCACTTCAGGCCCGAGTTCCTGAACCGGATCGACGACGTCGTCGTGTTCCATGCGCTCGACCGCTCGAATATCCAGTCGATCGCGCGGATCCAGTTGCAGCGTCTGCACGAGCGGCTGGCCAAGCTCGATATGCAACTGGTGGTGTCGGATTCGGCGCTTGAGCATGTCGGCAAGGTCGGCTACGATCCGCTGTTCGGCGCGCGGCCGTTGAAGCGCGCGATCCAGCAGGAGATCGAGAACCCGGTCGCCAAGCTGATTCTGGCCGGCAAGTTCGGTCCGAAGGACGTGATTCCGGTCGAACTGGAAGAAGGCAGGCTGGTGTTCGAACGCGTCGTGCATTAAGCGAAACGCGTTCGCTTCGGAGAAAAGGAGCGGCGGCGGTCGAGCCGCTCCTGACGATGTTAAAAAACGGCAACGAAGGTGACTTCGTTGCCGTTTTTTTTTGCCCGCTGATTGCGCTGCAAGCGGGCATGTGGGCAGCCGAGGCCGCCCGTGTCGTTACGCGTTGCCTTTGCCGAACAACGCCGACAGGCCGCCCAGTGCGCCGAGCACGGTCGTGGCGTTCAGCTTGCCCTCAGCCGGCACTTCGCCTTCCGGCGTGGCCGCATTGACGACATGCGGCAGAATCTGCGACAGCAGTCCGGTGACCTGATCCGGTTGCACGCCGGCCTTTGCCGCGAGGTTGGTGACGGTTTCCGAGCCGAGCACGCTGTGCAGCGCGTCGGGCGCGATCGGCTGGTTTTCGCCATTGCTGACCCACGACGTCACGACGTCGCCGAGGCCTTTTTCCTTGAAGCGGTCGATCAGGCCGTTCAGGCCGCCCGGCTGGCTGTTGACGAATTCGAGCGCAGCCGCGATCAGGGCTTGCTGGCCACCACCGCCTTCGGGGGATTTGCCAACCAGGGAACCGAGTGTGTCGAGTAGGCTCATGACAGTCTCTCTTGAATGCCGACACGTGCTCGACGGGTCAGCGGGTGAAAACGCCGCGCGGTTGCGCGGCGCTGTGGGAGGAAGGCGGGCGGCGGCGAGACGGCGCCGACGGTGCATTGCTTTGGCCGCCACGCGCATAACCCTTGGGACGTTGCGCTGCCGCTGCCTGATCCTGTTTCGTACTCCGTGTGATTCTGTCCGGTCCTCTTTCCGTGCTGTCAGGCACCGCCCGAGGCCGCCGCAGCCGATGCGGCCTTGCTCTTCTTAGCTTTCTTCTTCGAAGCCTTGCTGTCGGAGGCACTGGCCGGCGCCGCCGCGGTCGTGGCGGCCGGCGCGGATGCCGCCGCCGCGTCGGACGCGGCAGTCTTGCTCTTCTTCTTCGACTTCGATGCCTTCGCGCCGGAAGCCTCCGCGGGCGCGGCCGGCGTCGTGGTCGCAGCCGTGGCTGGCGCCGCGGTCGTGGCCGCAGGCGCGGCTGCCGGCGCTGCCTTCGTCGTGGCCGTGCTGCCCGGTTTCGCGGCGGGCTTGGCGCCGCTCGGCGGTGTGGACGAACCGTTGATCGTCAGGCCGGCCGCTTCGAGATTGGTCACCGATTTCGTGCCGATGCCCTTGACGCGCGTGGCGAGATCGTCGGCGTCCTTGAATGGGCCATTCTTGGTGCGTTCGTCAATGATCGCTTTCGCATGCACCGGGCCGATACCCTTGACCGATTCGAGCGCCGCCTGATCGGCGGAATTTACTTCGACGGCCGCCGCAAATCCGGCCGACAGCGACAAAGCCAAAGCAACGCAAAGCATTAAAAGCTTCTTCAGCATGGCAAGCACTCCATTGTGGGCAAAAAAGTTAGCCGCGAAGGGACGACCCGTACAAAGCTCGGACGACAGCAGCCTGTCAGCTTTCGCTGCGCTTAAGCATAGAACAAATTGCGCGCCCTTATTTGCGAACGCGGACGATTTATACCGATCGATTCACGACAAGTAAATCAGTGTGAACAAGATTTAAACCTTCTGCCTCGTTATTAGGCTGTTGTGAGCTTATCGATCAAAACCTCACGCCGTAAAAAATGACAGCGCGGACAAATGACAGCGCAGACAAATGACAGCTCTTGACTTAGAGTGCACTCGAAGTCTTAACCTGAGTTCCGTCATGTCGAATATCTCGAAAGCACTCACCATCGGGCAGGTCGCTGAAACGATCGGCGTTTCGACGCATACGCTGCGCTACTACGAGCAGGCCGGGCTGATTCGCGCCGTCGGCCGCACGCAGGCGGGGCATCGGCTGTATTCGCCGGCGGATCTCGACTGGCTGCGGTTCCTGATGCGCCTGAAGGCGACCGGCATGCCGATCGCCGGCATGCAGGCGTTCGCCGCCTTGCGCGCACAAGGGCAGCCGACGGTGGGCGCGCGCCGCGATCTGCTGGTGGCGCATCGGGATGCGGTTTTGGCGCGGATCGCCGAGTTGCAGAGCAACCTCGGCGCGATCGTCGACAAGATCGCGTATTACGAAGCGGCCGGGCTCGCACCCGTCGCGGAGCATTCGACACGACAGACCGACAAAACCCAGGCGCACTCACATTCGGAAGAGGACTCACCATGGACCACGCACACAACGACCGCTACACCCGAGGCTGGGACAAACTGAAGCAGATTGACGGCTCGGCCGGCGAACAGGTGATCGCCGCGCTGGCGCCGATCGCGCCGGATTTCGGCCGTCTGCTGATCGAATTCGGCTTCGGCGATATTTACAGCCGGCCGCAACTCGATCTGCGCGCGCGTGAGATTGCCACGATCGCCTCGCTGGCCACGCTCGGCTGCGCGCAGCCGCAATTGAAGGTGCATATCGAGGCGGCGTTGAATGTCGGCTGCACGCGCGAGGAGATCGTCGAGGTGTTCATGCAGATGGCGCTGTACGCGGGCTTTCCGGCGGCGCTGAATGCGTTGTTTGCCGCGCGCGAGATTTTCGAGCGCCATGATCAGGCGGTGAAGGATGCACAAGCGGCGAGCGCGGCGCAGGTGGTGGAGGAGCAAGCACACGAGGGTTGATATCCTCGGGCAACGGCGACAGCAAGGTAGGGCCGGCGGCTGCATTGCGCGGCCGCTTTTTATTGCGATGCTAACGCAACTAACGGTCCGTTATTGGCAGTCCCCACGACAACGGGGCTGTGGACTGAGACCAAACTGCAGTTCACCAGCGGGAAACCCGCGCATTTCACCGCTGTACAGTAGCCCCGTCAAGCCGCCGAATCGACCCGAAGCGCCGCCTCGGCACGCAAATACTGCTTGCTCACCACCCGCCAGTACATCAGCAAGCCGATGCCCGCAATCGCGAGACTCGCGGTATTCGCCACCCAGAACCCGCGCGCGCCGGTCACATTGAAGCCGAGCACATAGCCGCCACCGAGCCCCATACCCCACAGCGCCACCGCGTAGATCACGGTCGGCACGACCGCCACCTTATAGGCGCGCAGCACGAACGCGGTAGTGATCTGCAACGCATCGAACAGGTGATAGCACACGACGATCAACACCAGCGGCGACGCCGCCGCCACGACCTGCGCATTCGGCGTATAGCCTTCGATGATGTACGGCCGCAGCACCAGCACGACCGCGCCGTAACAGCAGGCGATCGCCATCGCCATCACGATGCCGTGACGCGACAGCGTGCGCGCCGCTGCCGGACGATGCGCGCCGAGCGCCTGCGCGACCAGCGTCGACGAAGCGATGCCGATCGACAATGGCGTCATGTACAGCACCGCACCGATATTGCCGGCGATCTGATGGCCGGCGAGCGTGGTCGTACCGAAGCGCGCGATGAAGAGCGCCATGAACGTGTAGGAGGTGACTTCGATCAGATACGACAGGCCCATCGGAATGCCCAGCCGCAGTTGCGCCGCCTGGCGCCGCCAGACTGGCCAGCAGAATTGCGCGAAGATCGCGAACGGTTTGAACACGTCGACGCGCGTCAGCAGCAACATGCCGAGCACTGCCAGCCCCCAGTTGATCGTCGTGCTGGCAAGCGCGCAACCCGGGCCGCCGAGCGCCGGCACGCCGAAACCGCCGAAGATGAACCACGTGTTGAGCGGCACTTTGAGCAGCAGCGCGCCGATCTGCAGGATCATCACGAGCCGCGGTTTGCCCACCGCATTGGTGATCGAACTGTAGACGCGAAAAGCGAGCCCGGCCGGCAAGCCGAAGGCCAGAATCCGCAGGTACGCGACGGTGCGCTCGTGCAGCGCATCGGGCACGCGCGCGACCTGCAACACCGGGCCCGGGAAAAACAGAATCAGAAAGCCGATCACCGTCAGCGCGAGCGCGAGCCACAAGGCCTGGCGAACCTCCTCGCCGATCTCGATGTAGCGGCGCGCGCCGTAGAGTTGCGCGGTAATCGGTTGCAGCGCGGTCAGAATACCGGTGAGGCCGATATACACGGAGATATAGACCGACGAGCCCAGGCCGAGCGCCGCCAGATCGACAGCCGAGTAGCGGCCGACCATCGCCGTGTCGATTACGCCGAACGCGATGATCGCCAGTTGCCCGATCAGCACCGGCCACGCGAGTCCGGCGATTTTCCGTACGTCGGCGAACATGCTCAGTCGGACTTCTTGCGCCAGTTGCGGCGCTTGACGACCGGCGGCTTCGGACGGTCGATACGCACGTACAGGCGGAAGCGTTCGTCGCGGTCGGCCACGCGGCGGCCTTCCCACACCAGCTTCCAGACGAAGTCGGACATCGCGCTCGGCTCGCCGTAGTCCTGCGTATCCTGACGCAGGATCACGTCGCAGTCCTGGTCGAAGGAGAAGTGCATGTCGCCGAAATACGCGAAGGTCGCGATTTGCGCATTGCCGAGGCGCACCGGCGAGATGCAGGTGTAGTCGTCCGGCAGATGGGCGGCGATCTGTTGGGCGACGTCCTTATAGGTCCGGCTGTAGTTGACCACCGGCAGCCACAGCGTCATGAGCAACACCCACATCAGGGTGGTGCCGGCGCTCGAGAGCACCACGCTGCGCCACAAGACTTTCGGATGGCGCGCGAGCCGCCACTGCACCAGCACGAACCAGCAGACCGTCACGGCGACCGCGCACGCGAACGACAGAATCTTGAACTGCGGCGCGAAACCCGGCGCGAGACGCGCGAGATTGCGCGCGAGCGGATGCGGAAAGCCGGTCAGCCCCGCGATATAAACCAGCCAGACGAAGCTGCCGAGAATCGTGAAGCTCAGGAGCGCGAACCAGTCGATCGCGTTGATCGCACCGCGCTTGAGCGTGGGCAACGCGAACGCCGCCAGCACCGCGAGCGGCGGCAGCAGCAGCATGTAAAGCCGGTTCGATTGATGGCTCTGCAGCACGACCAGCACGAACAGAGGTCCGATCACCGAAAGCGGAATGGCCACGTGCGGCGCGCGCCGCAATCCCGACCAGCTGAACCACGCCCACAGTGCCAACGGCCACGCGGGCCACGTGAAAAGCGGCAGGTTTTTCAGCGCGTAGCCGGCCACCGAGCCGGGCGGCCCGGCGAACGAGCTCAAGCTGACGTGCACCCATTGATTGAGATACCAGACGGCGTCGTCGGGGAAGGCGGCGAGCGCGGCGATGGGCCACGCCACGGACAGCACGAGCGCTACCGGCAGACCCGCCAGCAGCAGCCAGCGCGAGCGCGTTTCGCGCACGATCAGGGTCATTGCCAGCGTGCCGAGCAGCAGCGCGCCGACCAGCACCGGACTGCTGGCCAGCGTGACGAGCGCGATCGCGAGCCCCCAGATCAGCGCGCCCTGAATCGGCTTGTCGATCATGCGCACGAGCCCGTACACGAGCATCGCGATGCCGAAGAACTGCGCGAGTTGCGGCGTGGTTTCGTGGCCGCGCTCGGCAAGGCCGAAGCAGGCAAGCAGGATCAGCAGCGCACCGTCGGCGAGCGTGCGGCCGTAATCGCGCGGTTCCGGCTCGCCGCCGAACGCGTATTTGAACGGCTGGACTTCGGCGCGCCGGCCGAGCAGGTAAGCGGCGTACCAGACGAACGCGCAGCCCGCGCAGAACATCAGGCCCGTGAAGACGCGCGAGGCATTGCTCGCGTCGACCCACGGCGCGAGCAGGCGGATCGCGCTGGCGCCGAACCAGTAGCCGAGCGGGCCGTCTTCAGTGAGGTATTTGCCGACCAGATTCGGCAGCAGCCAGTCGTGCGCGCCGCCGTTGGCCATGGTCCACATGACGCCGAAGCCGGCTGCATCCTCGTTCTTCCACGGGTCGCGGCCGAATAGTCCGAACGATGCGTAGACGATACAGATGGTCAGCAGCAGCCAGCGCGGCAAGGCACTGGTCGCTGAGGCAGTGAGGCGAACGGCAGGTCTCATGCGGTGTGTGGATATCGGATAAGCGGTGCAGCCGGGACCGGACAGCATGTCCGGCTCGAATGGCCAGTTTGGAGCATCCGGCATTGTAGTCGTGCCGTGCGATGCGCGTCACGGCCGGTAACGGCTCGCAACGTGGTTGGGAAAGCTGTAACACGGTTTGGGTGGCGCGCCGTGCTCGTAGCTTTTCGCCGCCGCATTGGCGATGGATGATCAGCCGGGCGACAAAAAAGGGCAGCTCGCGCTGCCCTTTTGCTCCTGCTTCGCTGCCGGCCAGAGCCGGCGACGAGCCAGGTATTACTTCGCTGCGACCTTGCCGGTAGCGCGCGAGCCGAACTTGTTGCGGAACTTCTCGACGCGGCCTGCCGTGTCCATGATCTTTTGCTGGCCGGTGTAGAACGGATGCGATTCCGACGACACTTCGATCTTGGCGAGCGGGTAGGTCTTGCCTTCGAATTCGGCGGTTTCACGCGTCTGGATGGTCGAGCGCGTCACAAACTTGAAGTCGTTCGACACGTCGATGAACAGAACTTCGCGGTAATCCGGGTGAATGCCTTCTTTCATGGTCTTTCCTTTAATCTGGCGGTAGCCAACCCGCGTGCGGCCGTATTTGAACGAACCGCATCTAGGCGCGAGCCACTTGCCTATGGTCGAAAAACGGCGATTATGCCAGAAAATCAGTCGCTTGACGACTTTTGCCGCGGCTTTTTGCTAGCGGCACGCGCCGTTTTCACGGCTGTCCGGCTCGCTTGGCGACCGGCTTGCAGGCCGGGCGGCAACCCTTGCCTGGCGGGCGTTGCGCATCAGGCGGGCGTGAACGTCAAGCCCACTCGCGCGGGATCCTGCCGGTAATAGCGCGCAAGCAGCCGATACAACTCCGGATATTCCGCTTCGAACGCCTGCGGCTGAACGAACAGCGCCTCGCTGCAAACGGCAAAAAATTCCGACGGATGATCCGCCGCGTACGGATCGATCAGCGAGTCGCGCTCGAAGCGCGCCCAGCGGCGCTCCGGCACCGCGTCGACTTTCGCGCAGAAGTGGTCGTAAGCGTGGTCGAACACGTCGGCCCAAGCCTGCGAATCGAGCGGCGCGTGCCAGCGGCGCATGAGCGGCGGGTGGCCGTCCGCTTCGCCGTTCAGCATGTCGATCTTGTGCGCGAATTCGTGAATCACGACGTTGTAGGCGTCGGTGCCGTCCGTCATTTGCGCGTCTTCCCACGACAGCACCACGGGGCCGCCTTCCCATGCTTCGCCGCTCGCGTCCTGTTCGACTTCGTGCACCACGCCGTCCTGGTCCTCGACCGTCTTGCGGATCACGAATTCGCCCGGATAGACGATCACGCCGACCCAGCCGCGGTACAGATCGAGGCTCAGGTTCAACACTGGCAGACATGCCTGGGCGGCGATCGCCACGGTCATCGCGTCGGTCAGTTCCAGTTCGTGCGCGGTCGAAAATTCCTTTTGCGCGAGGAACAGGCTCGTCATTTCGCGCAAACGCACGAGGTCCGGCGCGGCGAGGTGCGCGAGGAACGGCAGGCCGTCGAGCGTGGCTTGCCAGAGCGGATCGCCGACCGCGTAGTCGCGCAGCGCGCGCTCGCGCCGGCGTGTGCCGAACCATTGAGTCAGTTTCGAGAGCATGGCCTGAAGCAACCCTAGTCGATCTGTTTTTGCCACGCGGCAAACAGGCCGCCGCATATCGCCACGCCGATCAGGAAATAGAAGCCGTCCAGCGAGGTCAGAAAGCTGGCTTGTTGCGCGACGCTGCGGCTGAGTTCCACGAGCGCCAGCGAGTGCGCCTCGGAGGGCGAGCGGCCGGCGGCGGCAAAGCCGTTCGTCAGCGCGGCGAGCGAGTTCTGGAACACAGGATTGTACGGATTCACGAACTCCGCGAGGCGAGTTTCGTGCAGCGCCTGGCGATGTTGCTCGACGATGATCACGGAGGCCGTTGCGAACGACATGGTCAGTTGCCGCACGATGTTTTTCAGCCGGTAGCCGTGGCTAAATTCTTCAATGGCGAAAATTTTGAATGTCAGATTGGCGACCGGCAGCACGATGAACAGCAGCAGCAAACCGCGCGACAGCAGCGGCAGCATCAACGCCGCTTCGCCGGCGCCCGGCGACATGCGCGTCATCAATGCCGCGGCGAACGCGGCGACCGCGAAGCCGGACACGATGATCCATTTCTTGCGCGGCAGCAGCCTCGCGTAACGCAAATAGACGAACAGCGCGCTCGCCGAAATCAGCGACGTCGTGCCGACCAGTTGCCCGGTGTTTTCGACCGGATAGCCGAGCCCGCTCTCGAGAAAGCGCGAGATCAGATAGCTGAATACCGTCGAGATGTAGTAATAAAACATGTAGAGCACGAGGCCGACCTGGAAGACCTTCTCGCGCAGCGCATGCAGGCGTACGAGCGGCGCGGGATGATGCCACTGGTGATAGGCGAACCAGCCCAGCGCGACGATCCCGGCGACGCTCAGCAGAATCAATCCGGGCGACGCGCTAAACAACTGGAAGCGCACCTGCTGCATCACGATCTGCAGCGCGCCTTGGGCTAGCGCGAAGATTACGTACGGCCAGAAATGCGCCGAGCCGCGTTCCTCCGGCAGGCGGTTGCCGGAGTCGGGCAGCGCGAGCAAGGCCAGCACGGCGAACAGCACGCCCACGGGCGCCGTGCACGCAAACAGCGCGCGCCAGTCGAAATGCCCAACCAGCTGGCCGCCGATCAGCGGCGCCAGCGCACTGCTCAGGACGATCAGTATGAGAAACGCGCGGGTCGCCGCCGGTCGCTGCTGCGGCTTGAAACTCATCTGGATCAGGATGCGGCAGGTGCCCATCATCGGGCCGATGAAGTAGCCTTGAAAGCCGCGCGCGAACGCCAGTTCGATCGACGATTCACACAGCGCCGCGGCCAGCGCGCCGGCGGCATAGAGCAGCATGCAGCCGGCCACGTAGCGCCGGTAGCCGAAGCGTTCGACCCACCATTGCTGTTGCAGGATGCCCAGCACCGCCGCGACCGCATAGGCGCTCGACGCCCACACCAGTTCATCGGGCGACGCATTGATGCCGCCCGCGATATAGCTGGTGAAAAACGAGAAGATCGAATTGTCGAAATAATCGAGGCCGGTGACGACGGCCAGCACCCAGGGGAAGAAATCGCCGCGCAGTTTTTCGATGCTGAACAACGACACGCGGGGCGATGCGGTGCTCATGAGGATTCGCCCGGCGTGGATTCGCCCGGCGTGGCGTTGTCCGGTTCTTTGGCCCGTTTCGAAGGTGTCGCGTTGCCTGCCTTGGCGCGCGCGTTGCGGCGCTGTTCAAGCAACGCCTCCGCGTTCTCGCCGGCAAGGCGCCGCTTCAGGTAGTCGAGGTCGGGGCTCAGTTCCGCGCGCAGCTTCTGCGCTTCCTTCAGTTCGCGGCGCACGCTTTCGATGCGCGCGTCGAGTGCTGCGACCTGCTGCTCGATGGCGTCGTGAATCTGCTGCAGCGATTCGGTGGAGTAGCGGTGGCCGCCGTCGACGGTTTCGAGCGGACGCTTGAGCATTTCGGTGACGCTGTGCAGCGAGAAGCCGAGCGAGCGCAAACGCAAAATGCGGCCGAAGCGCTTCAGATCGTCCTCGTCGTAAAGCCGGTAACGGCCTTCGCTGCGCGTGGGCGACACGAGGCCTCGTTCCTCGTAGTACTTCAGCGTGCGCGGGGTGACGCCGAGACGTTCGGCGGCGTCGCGCACCGTAAGCAGAGTGGGTGAGTCCTTGGACATAGGCGTGTGGCAGACATGACGGACCGGCTGTATTGTACTTCAACGTGTACGTTCACGTATAGGTTGCCGCGCTAATCGACGCGTGCGTTGGAAACCGGCCGTGGCCTGTGCGCCGTGCGCGGGGGGGAAATCAAAGGGCGAAAAAAAACCGCTCGTTTGCGACGAGCGGCTTTTTCGTGCGATGCGTAAACTTCGATTGGTACGGCTAGATCAGCCCAATTCCTTAGCTGCCGCCACCGCGACGCATCATGTCGAAGAACTCCGAATTGCTCTTCGTCTGACGGATCTTGTCGAGCAGGAATTCCATCGACTCGACTTCGTCCATGTCGTGAATGAACTTGCGCAGCACCCAGATCTTTTGCAGCACTTCAGGCTTGATCAGCAGTTCTTCGCGGCGCGTGCCGGACTTGTTCAGGTTGATCGACGGATAGACGCGCTTTTCAGCAAGACGGCGCTCCAGGTGCACTTCCATGTTGCCGGTGCCCTTGAATTCTTCGTAGATCACGTCGTCCATGCGGCTGCCGGTTTCGATCAGCGCCGTGCCGATGATGGTCAGCGAACCGCCTTCCTCGATATTGCGCGCCGCGCCGAAGAAGCGCTTCGGACGTTGCAGCGCGTTGGCGTCGACACCACCCGTCAGCACCTTGCCCGAGGCCGGCACGACCGTGTTGTACGCACGCGCGAGACGCGTGATCGAGTCGAGCAGAATCACCACGTCGTTCTTCATTTCGACGAGACGCTTGGCTTTTTCGATCACCATTTCGGCGACTTGAACGTGACGCGCGGCCGGTTCGTCGAACGTGGAGGCGATCACTTCGCCCGCCACCGAGCGCTGCATTTCGGTCACTTCTTCCGGGCGTTCGTCGATCAGCAGCACGAACAGCACGACATCCGGATGGTTCTGCTTGATCGCGTGGGCGATGTGCTGAAGCATCACGGTCTTACCCGACTTCGGCGATGCGACCAGCAGGCCGCGCTGGCCTTTGCCGATCGGCGCGATCATGTCGATGATGCGGCCCGTGACGTTTTCCTCGCCACGCATTTCACGTTCGAGCAGCAGCACCTTGTTCGGGTGCAGCGGCGTCAGGTTTTCGAACATGATCTTGTGCTTCGAGGCCTCAGGCGGCTGGCCGTTGACCTTGTCCACCTTCACCAGCGCGAAATAGCGTTCGCCGTCTTTCGGCGTACGCACTTCGCCTTCGATCGTGTCGCCCGTATGCAGGTTGAAGCGGCGGATTTGCGACGGGCTGATGTAAATATCGTCCGTGCTGGCCAGGTACGAAGTTTCCGGCGAACGCAGGAAGCCGAAGCCGTCCGGCAGCACTTCGAGCGTGCCGTCGCCGAAGATCGTGTCGCCCGTTTTGGCTCGTTTTTTTAGAATGGCGAACATCAATTCCTGCTTGCGCAGGCGGTTCGCACTTTCGATCTCAAGGCCATTGGCCATCTCGATCAATTCGGACACGTGCAGAGTCTTAAGCTCGGATAAATGCATACGGAGAACCCGCAGGAGAAGGTGCGACGAAATGAAATCTGGGAGGAGAGTGAGCGGAACCGCTCAAGGACTTACACGTCTTTTCGACGTTTTGCGGATTCTAGCATAGCACACGCCAGTTTCCGCCGGTGCGACGGTATGGCATCTTTCTTGTCAAGCGTGTTGTCGCCCGACAACACGCTTAACACAACGCGCCCGCGGCTTTCAGAGAGGCCTCGCAGCGCGTTGCTCTGACCGCTTTACAGGTTGCCGTCGAGGAACGCGGTGAGTTGCGACTTCGACAGTGCGCCGACCTTCTGCGCGGCGACAGCGCCGTTCTTGAACAGGATCAGCGTGGGGATACCGCGCACGCCGAACTTGACCGGCGTCGATTGATGTTCGTCGACGTTGATCTTGGCGATTTGCAGGCGATCGGCGTAATCCTTCGCGACTTCGTCGAGGATCGGCGCGATCATTTTGCACGGACCGCACCATTCAGCCCAGAAATCGAGCAGCACGGGTTTATCGGATTTCACGACGTCCTGTTCGAACGATGCGTCGCTAATATGCTTGATTTGTTCGCTCATTGTATGAATACCTCTATCGGTTCGAGGCCCGCCTGAATTGCTCGCCACGATACGTCAAAACCTAAGGAAACTTCCGTTCGCTTTGCCGCAACCGGAACTTTGCCGACACACACCGGAAAAGGTGTGAACCTGTTTCGGAGTATGCGGAAGGCTCGCGTTTGCGGGTCATCCGTACGGCAGTTTAGCTTAATTCGCTATGCGTTGCCGGGGCCGATAGTACTCATCAGGGCAGTGGGGCCAATGGCTGCCGACGGAGTGCCACCGTGATTCATCAAACCATGACGCAACCTATCTGGTGGCTTGCCGGCCAAACTCAAGTGGCTTTTGCCGGCCTCGCTGCGAGATCGGCTATATGGCGTGGAAGTAGCGATTCGGCGTGCTGTTGACGATTTGCTCGTATTAACAGTCGCACGACGGACCAAGCGATGATAGAATGTTTCGTGACGGGCCTCCTCGCATGGAGGGATGGTCAACCTGGTCAGGTCGGGAACGAAGCAGCCACAGCCGTTTTCCACCAGTGCCGAGGGTCGGGCTCGTCACCTTCCTTTTCTGTTGTTCTTGTTTTTCTCCGCGGGTTCTTCCGCAAACGCATTCCATCTTCTGTTTACCCTGAGCGCAGCGGCATGCAGCCACGCCTCCCGATGTTTCTCGCGCGCTTCATCTATTTTTTTCTATCGGTCCGTTAGCCGCTTCCAATGAAGTGACAGCATGCGTTCGCGAGCGGTCGCGAATCGGTTTTGCACGCCATCGTTACTGATACAATTTCCCGATGACCTATCAAGTTCTCGCACGCAAATGGCGGCCGAAGGATTTCGCTTCGCTCGTCGGACAGGAGCACGTGGTGCGCGCGCTCACGCACGCGCTCGACGGCGGCCGTCTGCACCATGCCTATCTGTTTACCGGCACGCGCGGCGTCGGCAAAACCACGCTGTCGCGCATCTTCGCCAAGGCGCTGAACTGCGAAACCGGCGTGACCTCCACGCCGTGCGGCGTGTGCCGCGCGTGCCGCGAGATCGACGAAGGGCGCTTCGTCGATTATGTGGAAATGGACGCGGCGAGTAATCGCGGCGTCGACGAAATGGCGGCACTGCTGGAGCGCGCCGTCTACGCGCCGGTGGATGCGCGCTTCAAGGTCTATATGATCGACGAAGTGCACATGCTGACCAATCACGCCTTCAACGCCATGTTGAAGACGCTGGAAGAACCGCCTTCGCACGTCAAGTTCATTCTCGCCACGACGGATCCGCAAAAGATTCCGGTCACGGTGCTGTCGCGCTGTCTGCAGTTCAATCTGAAGCAGATGCCCGCCGGCCACATCGTCTCGCATCTCGAACATATTCTCGGCGAAGAGAAGGTGCCGTACGACGCCCAGGCGCTGCGCCTGCTCGCGCGCGCGGCCGACGGCTCGATGCGCGACGCGCTTTCGCTGACCGATCAGGCGATCGCCTATTCGGCCAATCAGGTCAACGAAGAAGCCGTGCGCGGCATGCTCGGCGCGCTCGACCAGAGCTATCTCATTCGTCTGCTCGACGCGCTCGCGGACGGCGACGGGGCCGCAGTGCTGTCGGTCGCCGACGAGATGGCGTTGCGCAGCCTGTCGTTTTCCACGGCGCTGCAGGATCTGGCGAGTTTGCTGCATCGGATCGCGTGGGCGCAGTTCGCGCCGTCGTCGGTACTGGACGAGTGGCCCGAGGCGGGCGACTTGCGCCGCTTCGCTGAAGCCTTGAGCGCCGAGCAGGTGCAACTGTTTTATCAGATCGCGACGATCGGCCGGAGCGAACTGGGTCTCGCGCCGGACGAATACGCCGGCTTCACCATGACGCTGCTGCGCATGCTCGCGTTCGAACCGGCGCCCACGGGCGGCGGCGGTGGCGCCGTGGGTTCGGCGCGCGCGTCTGGCCAGGCGGGAGCGAGTGGGGCAAAACGTGCCGGTGCGCCAGCTGTGGCCGCGCAGCAGGGTGTGTCGGGAGCGCCGGCGAGCGCGATTGCAAGCGCTGCGTTGACGAATTCGCGTGGTGCGAGCGTGAACGCCGCTGCGCTTGTTCGCGAAACGCAGCCGGACAATGCCGCAGCATTGGCGAAGGGCGCCGCGGTTCAGCCGGCGCAGCAAGCCAATAGCCCAATTGAAGTGCCGCCTGCTGATAACAGCGTTCAAGCTACGCCGCCGGATTCTGGCCGAGGCGAGGCAGCAGAGCAATCACCTTGCGCGGAACCGGCGGTCGCCGGCGAGTCGGTGCCGGTTGTTCACAACGTGAATTCGGCGCAGTCGCAGCCTGTGGACGATGCCGCCGCGGCATCCGCGTCGCCAGTCTCGTCTGCGGCCACGGCGGCCGCCGCCTTGGCACCGTGGGATGACGCGCCTACCGACTCGGCGGCGAACGAAGTTTCCGTAACCACTGAGCCCGATGGTTCGGCGACGAACAACGTCCCCGGACCCCTCGCCGACTCAGCGCCCGCGACTTCGCTAAGCGCACCCGCAGCTGCGGCGCTCGCTCGCACCGAGCAGGCCGCCGCCGCGGCACCGCTGGAAGAGCCGTCGCCCACAGCCGATAGCGCACCGCGTCGCGCAGGCGGCGCGAGCGCGGCGCTCGACGTCCTGCGCAGCGCCGGTTTGAAAGTGTCCTCGGACCGTGGCCGCGCGAGCGCAGCAGCGGCCGCAAAACCTGCCGTTCCCGCTACGCCGAAACCCGCCGCGCCGCGCGTCGTCGTTCCCGTGCCGACGCCGGGCGCACCGCGCCGCGCACCGCAAGAGGCAGCACCGGCGGCTCGCGCGTCCGCCTCTTCAGCGCCCGCGCAACGCAACGGCGCCGAGCAGAACGGCGCGTCGGTGCCGCCGTGGGACGACATGCCGCCCGACGAATACATGCCGCTCACCGCCGCGGACGAAGGTTATTACGGCCTGCCCGACGACGGCTACATGCCCGTTTTCGACAGCGGCCCGGATGATGTTCGCGTGAATACCTCCGCAGCGTCCACGCCGGCGCCGGTGGTCGATCAACGTCCGCTGCCGCCCGCGGTGCCGCTCGATCCGCTCGGTTTCAAGGGCGACTGGCCGGCGCTCGCCGTCGACTTGCCGCTCAAGGGCATTTCCTATCAGCTGGCGTTCAACAGCGAACTGATGGCGCTCGAGGGCAACACGCTCAAACTGAGCGTGCCGGTGCCGCAGTACGCGGAAGCCTCGCAGGTCGCTAAACTGAAAGCCGCGCTCGCCGACAGGCTTGGCCAGGCTGTCGACGTGCTCGTCGAAGTCGGTCCGGCGCGCCGCACGGCCGCCGCGCATGACGCCGCCTTGCGCGCGCAGCGCCAGCAGGAAGCGGAGCGCGAGATCGGCGCCGATCCGTTCGTGCAGTCGCTGATCCGCGAGTTCGGCGCGAGCATCGTGCCGGGCTCGATCCGCCCGATTACTCCGGACGCCGGCGCGAACGGCGCGCCGTCGGTCCACTGATTCGCAGCGCAACACGTTTTAGCGCGCCCGATTTCCGAATTTCACGCTATCAAGAAGGAGCATGTCCATGATGAAAGGCCAACTCGCCGGGCTGATGAAGCAAGCTCAGCAGATGCAGGAAAACATGAAGAAGATGCAGGAGCAACTCGCGCTGATCGAAGTCGAGGGGCAGTCGGGCGCCGGTCTCGTGAAGGTGACGATGACCTGCAAGAACGACGTGCGCCGTGTATCGATCGACCCGAGCCTGCTCGCCGACGACAAGGACATGCTGGAAGACCTGGTCGCCGCCGCGTTCAACGACGCCGTGCGTAAAGCCGAAGCCACCGCGCAGGAAAAGATGGGCGGCATGACTTCGGGTCTGCCACTGCCGCCGGGCTTCAAACTGCCGTTCTGAACGTGACGACGCCGTAAGGCGGCGGCTCAGGCGCCGCGGCAGTTGTCGCCGCGGCGTGAACGGAACGTGTGAATTGCGCCCATGCATATGCCGCCGGTGCTGCACTCGCTGCGCGCTTGTTCCGGCTTGACTCGACCGGCGTTCGTTCGGCTGAGGCGTGCAACGTGCGCCCTCGGGCTGGCCCTCGCCGCAATGATGGAAACCGATCGTATCAACCGCATCGCCACCCGGATTGCCGGGCACTACCCACTTCGACGCCGATCCGCATGAAACAACCTTCCGCCTTGTCGGCGCTCGTCGAGGCGCTGCGCGCGCTGCCCGGCGTCGGGCCGAAGTCCGCGCAACGCATGGCTTATCACCTGATGCAGCACGATCGCGACGGCGCCGAAAAACTCGGCCGTTCGTTGCTGTTCGCCACAGAGCATCTGAAGCACTGCGAGAAGTGCAACACCTTCACCGAGGCGCAGATCTGCGAGGTCTGCCTCGATGAGGAGCGCGATGCCACTTTGCTGTGCGTCGTCGAAACGCCTGCCGATCAGATCATGCTCGAGCAGACCATGACCTATCGCGGCCTCTATTTCGTGCTGATGGGACGTCTGAGTCCGCTCGACGGCATTGGGCCGAAGGAGATTCATTTCGACCGGCTGGTCAAACGCGCATCGGATGGCGTGGTCAAGGAAGTCGTGCTCGCCACCAATTTCACCAACGAAGGCGAGGCGACCGCGCATTACCTCGGGCAGACGCTCAAGGCGCGCGGTTTGGCCGTGACGCGCCTCGCGCGCGGTGTGCCGGTGGGCGGCGAACTCGAATACGTGGACGCCGGCACGATCGCCCGCGCCATGCTCGACCGGCGTTCGATGTAGCACAAGGCGCTCGCCGTATGGCGACGCGCGTTAGCGCGGAACAGCTTTGCATGGGGCGGAGTAGGCGCTAAAGCGCCTACTCCCGCCGACAGCTTTGCATGGGACCCGAGTAAGCGCTAAAGCGCTAACTCTGGTCGACAGCTTTGCATGGGGCGGGAGTAAGCGCTAAAGCGCCAACTCCGGCCGACAGCTTTGCATGGGACCCGAGTAAGCGCTGAAGCGCTAACTCGGGTCGACAAAGGAGACACATGAGCGCTACCTCTGAATCAGGCGCGAGCGCCGCGCCGCAAGATAAAACCGGCCCGCTCGCCGGCGTCAAGGTGCTGGAACTCGGCACGCTGATCGCCGGCCCGTTCGCCGCGCGCTTTCTTGGCGAGTTCGGCGCCGACGTCATCAAGATCGAAGATCCCAAGGGCGGCGACCCGCTGCGCAAATGGCGCAAACTCTATCCGGAAGTCGGCGGCACGTCGCTATGGTGGGCCGTGCAGGCACGTAACAAGAAATCCGTCACGATCAATCTGAAGGCGGAAGAGGGCAAGGAGATCGTGCGGCGCCTCGCGAAAGAAGCGGATATCGTCGTCGAAAATTTCCGGCCCGGTTTGCTGGAGAAACTCGGGCTCGGCTATGACGTGCTGTCGGCGGAAAATCCCGGTCTTGTCATGGTGCGGCTCTCCGGTTACGGGCAAACCGGTCCGTATCGCGACCGGCCCGGCTTCGGCGCGATCGCCGAATCAATGGGCGGCTTGCGTCATATCACCGGCTACCCGGACTTGCCGCCGCCGCGCATCGGTATCTCGATCGGCGATTCGATCGCCGCGCTGCACGGCGTGATCGGCGCGCTGATGGCGCTGCATCACAAACAGGTGAACGGCGGCAAAGGGCAGGTCGTCGACGTCGCGCTATACGAGGCCGTCTTCAACATGATGGAAAGCGTGGTGCCCGAATACGGCGTGTACGGCATGGTGCGCGAGCGCACCGGCGCGTCGCTGCCGGGTATCGTGCCGTCCAATACGTATCCGTGCCGCGACGGCAGTATCGTGATCGGCGGCAATAGCGATCCGATCTTCAAGCGCCTGATGATCGCGATCGAACGCGAGGATCTCGCCAGCGATCCGGCGCTCGCGCATAACGACGGGCGCGTGCCGCGCACCCAGGAAATCGACGGCGCGATCGCCGCCTGGCTTGCCACGCGCACCATCGACGAAGCGCTCGCGGTGCTCAATGCCGCCGACGTGCCGGTGGGCCGCATCTACAGTGTGGCGGACATGTTTACCGATCCGCAGTTCATGGCGCGCCAGATGATCCAGCGTTTCAAGTGGCAGGACGGTAAGGAGATCACGCTGCCGTCGGTTACGCCGAAGCTCTCGGCCACGCCGGGCGAGACACGCTGGCTCGGCTCGGAACTGGGTGAACATACCGATGAAGTCCTGCAATCGCTAGGTTATGATGCAGACCACATTGCAAGGTTGCACGCGCAACAGATCGTTTGAGCAGCACACGCGGCGCCCACGAGCGCCGCGCTAAAAAGATAAACCGGACCACGAAAGTTTGGAGACTCGAGCCCATGCAACGGAGAAGTTTTCTCGCCGGCACCGCCGCACTCGCGGGCGCCACGCTCGCCGCCACGCCGCTCGCCTTCGCGCAGGGCAAACCTGAAACCAGCAAGGTGGCGATCGCCGTCGGCGGCAAGAACCTGTTCTACTACTTGCCGCTCACCATCGCCGAGCGCCGCAATTACTTCAAGGACGAGGGGCTCGACGTCGAAATCTCCGACTTCGCCGGCGGCTCGCAGGCGTTGAAGGCGGCGGTCGGGGGCAGCGCGGACGTGGTGTCCGGCGCGTTCGAGCATACGTTGCTGCTGCAGGCGCAAAAGCAGATGTTCCGCGAATTCGTGCTGCAAGGGCGCGCGCCGCAAATCGTGCTCGCGGTTTCGAAGAAGACCATGCCGAACTACAAGTCGATTGCCGATCTGAAGGGCAAGAAAATCGGCGTGACCGCGCCGGGCTCGTCGACCTCGATCATGGCGAGCTTCGTGCTGGCGAAAGCGGGGCTGAGCGCGAAAGACGTCGCGTTTATCGGCGTCGGCGCGGGCGCCGGCGCGATCGCCGCGTTGCAGTCGGGGCAGATCGACGCGATCGCCAATCTCGACCCGGTCATGACCAAGCTCGAGCGCACCGGCGAGATTCGCGTGGTGTCGGACACGCGTACGCTCGCCGATACGCGCAGCGTCTTCGGTGGCGACATGCCGGCGGGGTGTCTCTACGCCTCGCAAAGCTTCATCACGAAGAATCCCAACACCACGCAGGCGCTGACCAACGCGATGGTGCGCGCGCTCAAGTGGCTGCAAACGGCGACCGGCAGCGAACTGATCAACACGGTGCCGGAAGGCTACCTGCTCGGCGACCGCGCGGTGTATCTGGACGCGTGGCAGCACGTGAAGGAAGCGATGTCGCCCGACGGCCTGATGCCGGCGGACGGTCCCGCGACGTCGCTGAAGACCTTGCAGGCATTCGATCCGAACGTGCAGGGCAAGCCGATCGACCTGTCGAAGACGTGGACCAACGACTTCGTCAAGAAAGCGCTGACTACCGTCAAGGTTTGAGTCGAGCGCGGGCATCCGGACTGTGAGGCGACGCAGCGCGCGTCGCCACCGCCCGATCCCGGCGCCGCGTGCGATGACGTGACCTGATCACATACCAATCCGATCTTTCGAAGCGAGCTGAACGATGACCGTTGCCGCACTGGCGCTCGAGAACATCACCTGCACGTTCGCTGCGCGCGACAATCGCGCGCAGCGTTACACGGCGGTGAAGGACAGCACGCTGCGCATCGCGCCGGGCGAGTTCGTCTCGGTGGTCGGGCCGACCGGTTGCGGCAAGTCCACACTGCTGAATGTCGGCGCGGGTTTGCTAGGACCTTCGTCGGGCACGGTCAGCGTGTTCGGCGAGCCGCTCAAGGGCATTAACCGGCGCGCCGGCTATATGTTCCAGGCCGACGCGCTGATGCCGTGGCGCTCGGCCATCGACAACGTCATGGCCGGCCTCGCGTTCCACGGTGTACCGCCGGCAGAAGCGCGCGTCAAAGCCGACGAGTGGTTAAAGCGCGTAGGCCTCGGCGGCTTTGGCGATCGCTATCCGCATCAGCTATCGGGCGGCATGCGCAAGCGAGTCGCGATGGCGCAGACGCTGATTCTCGATCCGGACATCATTCTGATGGACGAGCCGTTTTCCGCACTCGATATCCAGACGCGCCAGTTGATGGAAAACGAGTTGCTCGACCTATGGGCCGCCAAGCGCAAAGCGGTGCTGTTCATCACGCACGATCTCGACGAAGCGATCGCGATGTCCGACCGCGTGGTGGTGCTTTCGGCCGGTCCGGGCACGCACCCGATCGGCGAATTCACGATCGACCTGCCTCGTCCGCGCGACGTCGCCGAAATCCGTTCGCATCCGCGTTTCGTCGAGTTGCATGCGCAGATCTGGAGCGTGCTGCGCGACGAAGTGCTCAAAGGCTATCAGCAGCAACTCACCGCCGTATAAAACGTAAGCGCGTCACGTATTGGCGTTAATCAATCGTCCAAGGCAAACCGAGTCATGTGGAAGACGTTGCGCCCGAACCGGGCGAATCTGGTGATCTGGCAATGGCTGCTGCTCGTGCTGTGCTTCGTGTTCTGGTACGTGCTGACCAGCCCGACGCTGCTGCCGCCTTTCTATTTCGACGATCCGAACAAGGCCGCGTTCTTTTTCGGCGAGCCGCAGAAAGTGCTGCAACGGATCTGGGAGTGGTTCGTGGGCGGCGAGATCTATCTGCACCTGTGGATCACGCTGGTCGAAACCGTGCTCGCGTTCGCGCTCGGCACGGCGCTCGGGCTCGGCGTGGGCTTGTGGCTCGCGCTCTCGCCGCTGGCGAGCGCGCTGTTCGATCCGTACATCAAAGCCGCCAACTCGATGCCGCGCGTGATTCTCGCGCCGATCTTCGGCGTGTGGTTCGGGCTGGGCATCTGGTCGAAGGTGGCGCTCGGCGTCACGCTGGTGTTCTTTATCGTGTTCTTCAACGTCTATCAGGGCGTGAAGGAAGTCAGTCCGGTCGTGCTCGCCAACGCGCGCATGCTCGGCGCGAACGGCAAGCATCTGCTGCGCTTCGTCTACTTGCCTAGTGCGATGAGCTGGGTGTTTTCGAGCTTGCATACGTCGGTGGGACTGGCGTTCGTCGGCTCGGTGGTGGGGGAGTATCTTGGCTCGGCGCGCGGCGTCGGCTACCTGATTCTGCAGGCCGAAGGCACCTTCGATATCAATACCGTGTTTGCCGGGATTCTGGTGTTGACCGCGTTCGCGCTGATTCTGGATGCGATCGTGGGCATCGGCGAGCGGCGCTTGATGAAGTGGCAGCCTAAGACCGGCGACACGGAAAAGCTGTAGGGCAGAGCGGCGCGCGTTCGATACGCGCGAAGCCCAATGCTCAATACGCAACGCACCAGGCTTAGCAAAAAAGAAACGACGCGCGAGTTGGAAAACCGCGCGTCGTTTCTTTTAGTTGCTACCAGACCGAATCGGTCACACGAGGACTAAGGCGTCACCACCACCTTCCCGATCACGCGACGCTCGGCCATATCCCGTAACGCGCGCCCCGTATCTTCGAGCGAATAGCGCGCCGACACATACGGCTTGAGCTTGCCTTCACCGATCCACCGCGTCATCTGCTGAAACGCCGCGTGATTGTGCTGCGGTTCGCGCTTCGCAAAGTCGCCCCAGAACACGCCGACCAGACTCGCGCCTTTGAGCAGCGTCAGGTTGAGCGGCAGCTTCGGAATCTCGCCGTTGGCGAAGCCGACCACCAGATAACGCCCGCGCCAGCCGATGCTGCGAAATGCCGGCTCCGCATACACGCCGCCCACCGGATCGTAGATCACGTCCGGGCCTTTGCCGTCGGTAAGCGCCTTGACGCGCTCGCGCAGATCTTCGGTGCTGTAGTTGATGGTGGCATCCGCGCCGTGCTTGACGCAGGTCGCGAGTTTCTCGTCGCTCGACGCCGCCGCGATCACGCGCGCGCCGAGCGCCTTGCCGATTTCGACGGCTGCCAGCCCGACGCCGCCGGCCGCGCCGAGCACCAGCATCGTCTCGCCCGCCTGCAACGCGCCGCGATCGACCACGGCGTGATGCGACGTGCCGTACGCCAGCGTGAACGCCGCCGCCAACTCGAAGTCCACATGGTCCGCCAACGGTACGCACGCCGCGGCCGGCGCGAGCGCCTGCTCCGCGAAACCGCCTTGACCCGTGAAGGCGACCACGCGCGAGCCGGGCTTGAACTGCGTGACGTCGGCGCCGACCGCGCGCACCACGCCCGCGACTTCCGAACCGGGCGTGAAGGGCAGGGGCGGTTTGAACTGGTATTTGTTCTCGATGATCAGCACGTCGGGAAAGTTGACGGCCGCGGCTTTCACGTCGATCACGACATGGCCTGGCGGCGCTTCGAGGTCCGGCAGGTTTTCGACGACCAGGCTCTCCGGCGGCCCATATTGTTTGCAGCGAATCGCGCGCATCGTGTCTCCGTTTCGATCAGGGGTTCGCAAGTATTCTGAGTGTAAAACAATCAGCACGACCGTGCGTTTTTATTGACTCGCACGCGATCGGCGAGTGCTCGATGCATGTTCGGCCGCCGACTCGCGCCAGCCTTTCACGATCCCGACGCGTGCGCATTGCATACGTCGCGCGCACGGCCTGTCGTGTCGTTCGCGCGTCTTCTTTCCTCGGTTACAATCGCCGCATGCGAATCCTACTCAGCAACGACGACGGTTATCTGGCGCCCGGCCTTGCTGCGCTTTACGAAGCGCTCAAGCCGATCGCGGACGTCACCGTGATGGCACCCGAGCAGAATTGCAGCGGCGCGTCGAATTCCCTGACGCTGTCGCGGCCGCTCTCGGTATTGCGCTCGGCCAACGGTTTCTATTACGTGAACGGCACGCCTACCGACTCGGTGCACATCGCGTTGACCGGCATGCTCGACCACACGCCGGACCTCGTGATCTCGGGCATCAACAACGGTCAGAACATGGGCGAAGACACGCTCTATTCGGGCACCGTCGCGGCCGCCACCGAGGGCATCATGTTCGGCGTGCCGGCCATTGCGTTCTCGCTCGTCGACAAGGACTGGGTGCATCTCGACGACGCCGTGCGTGTCGCCGCTGAAATCGTCGCGCACTATCTGCAGCAGCCGTTGCCAGGGCATCCGCTCCTGAACGTCAACATTCCGAATCTGCCCTACGAACAACTCGGCGACTGGCAGATCACGCGTCTCGGCAAACGGCATCCGTCGCAGCCGGTGATTCGCCAGACCAACCCGCGTGGCGAGCCGATCTACTGGATCGGTCCGGCGGGCAGCGCGCGCGACGCGAGCGAAGGCACCGACTTTCACGCTGTCGCCAACGGCCACGTGTCGATCACGCCATTGCAGCTCGACCTGACCCACACGCAAATGCTGCCCGCAGCGCGCGACTGGGCGCGCGCCGGCGGCGGCGCTTCATGACCAGCGAGCGCGCCAAGCGCTTTCCGCTCGGCCTCGAGGATCTGGTGCGCGAACCGCGCCGGCCCGAAGGACGCCCAGGCGAAATCCGCGCGGCGGCGCTCGCCGCGAGCGCGGCACTGAACGCGCGCCAGCAGCCCGCGAAGAATGCGCCGCCCGGCTCCGCGGGTAAATCCCAATCCAGGCAGGCAAGGGCGCAGCCCGCGGTGCAGCTGAAACCGCAAGCCAAGCCTTCGGCGGCGACGCCGCCGAAGCCGGTGGCCGCGCCGTCCGTTAAAACGCCGGCCAAGCCGGTCGTTCAAAGTTCGACGACACGCACCGCGCCGCAGTCGGCGACATCGGCCAAACCGGCGGCCCGATCCAACGAGCGCAGTGCCGCGCCGAACGTCGCTTTGAACGGCGCGATGGCACTGACGTCGGAACGGGTTCGCGAACGGATGGTCGAACGCCTGCGTGCGAACGGCGTGACCGATCAGCGCGTGTTGAACGCGATGTCGGTGGTGCCGCGCCACATGTTCGTCGACCCGGGTCTCGCGGTTCAGGCCTACGAAGATGCGGCGTTGCCGATCGGCCATCACCAGACGATCTCCAAGCCGTCGGTGGTGGCGCGGATGATCGAGCTGGCCGCCGCCGGCCGCGTGCTGAACAACGTGCTCGAAATCGGCACCGGCTGCGGTTACCAGGCGGCCGTGCTGAGCCAGGTCGCGCGCGAGGTTTATTCGATCGAGCGCATCAAGCCGCTGTCCGAACGCGCGAAGACGAACTTGCGTCCGCTGCGCATCCCGAACATTCGCCTGCATTACGGCGACGGACGGTTGGGACTGCCGGCGGCGGCGCCGTTCGACGCGATTGTGATCGCCGCGGCGGGGCTGGACGTACCGCAAGCATTACTTGAACAACTCGCGATCGGCGGCCGTCTGGTCGCGCCGGTCGGCTCGCAGGACGGCCAGAACCAGGTGCTGACTCTGGTCGAGCGCCTCGGACCCGCGCAGTGGCGCGAGTCGCGGCTTGATCGCGTTTTCTTTGTACCCTTAAAATCCGGAGTGATTTGACACCGATGAGTATGTTGCGCGCGATGCAAAGAACCACACTGAATGTCCCCATGACCGTAACCCAGCGTAGCGTGTGCGTGCTCGCCTTGTCCCTGTTGATGACGGCTTGCGCATCCCGGCTCGATCAGGCGCCGGTCGTCGACCGCTCCGGCGGCGGCGTGCTCGGCACGCAAGCCACGCAGCCGGCCGTGCCGCTCGGACCGCCGCCGCCTGGCTACTATCGCGTGAAGCCGGGCGACACGCTGTACCGGATCGCGTTGGAGAACGGCCAGAACTACCGCGACATTTCGGCGTGGAACAATCTGACCAACCCGAATCAGATCGAAGTCGATCAGTTGCTGCGCGTCGTGCCGCCGGGTGCGAACACCGCGGCGCTGACGCCGGGCGTGTCGACCGCGCCGATCGGCAGCGGTGGTGCGGTGCAAAGCGCACCGCTCGGCAGCACGTCCGGGTCGGCGGGCGGGACTGCTGGCGCAGCCGGTGTCGCGGCGCCGCCCATCTACGGTTCTACGACGAACAACGCGTCGCTGACGCCGCCCGCCACGCCTGGCGCGGCCAGCGATTCCAACGCCGGCGCGTCCGGCAACGTGGCGTTCGCGTGGCCGGTGCGCGGACCGCTGCTCGGCACGTTCAACGACTCGACCAACAAGGGCGTCAATATCGGCGGCGCTGCCGGCGATCCGGTGAAGGCGTCGGCGGACGGCCGCGTGGTTTATGCCGGAAATGGGCTGCGTGGTTACGGCAATCTCATTATCATCAAGCATGATGCAACTTATCTCACGGCGTATGCACATAACCGCTCTTTGATGGTAAAAGAGGGGGACGCGGTGACGAAGGGGCAGAAGATCGCCGAGATGGGCAACAGCGATTCCGACCGTGTGATGTTGCATTTCGAAGTTCGCCGGCAGGGTAAACCTGTCGACCCACTGAAGTATTTGCCGCCGCAATAAGCGATACGACCATGCCGAAATCGAAGCGCCGCCCGCCGCAAGCCGAGTCTGAGACGATCAGCCACGCTATGTCCGCTTCGGTGGAGGAAAGCGGCGCTTCGGAAGTGGAAGAAGAAGTCGCGGAGGAACGCGATCTCGACGAACGCCAGGGCGGCGCGGACGAAGCCGGCGAGACCCGTGAAGGCGCGAGCGAAGCCGCGCCGGACGCAGACGATTTCCGCGCGCTGCTGCAAGCCGAGCTGACGGCCGACACGATTCAGCACTACCTGAACCGTATCAGCGTCAAGCCGCTTCTCACCGTCGAGGAAGAGCAGAAGTATTCGCGTCTTGCCAAGGCAGGCGAATTCGAAGCGCGGCAAGTTATGATCGAGCGCAATCTGCGGCTCGTCGTCAGCATCGCGAAGGGCTATCTGAATCGCGGCGTGCCGCTGCTCGATCTGATCGAGGAAGGCAATCTCGGCCTGATGCACGCGATCGAAAAATTCGATCCGACGCGCGGCTTCCGGTTTTCCACTTATGCCACGTGGTGGATTCGCCAGAGTATCGAGCGCGCCATCATGAATCAGGCGCGCACGGTCCGTTTGCCGGTACACGTGATTCGCGAGCTCAACCAGGTGTTGCGCGCCAAGCGCCATCTGGAAAAAAATTCGATGAATTCGGGCGAGGCCGCCGAGCGCCGCGACGCCAGTATCGACGACATCGCCTATCTGACCGGCAAGACCACCGACGAAGTCACCGACATCCTCGCGCTGAACGAGCACACCGCGTCGCTCGACGCGCCGCTCGATCTCGATCCGGCGAGCAGCCTGCTCGATTTGCTGTCCGACGACCAGAGCCAGTCGCCGGATGCCGAAGTGCAGCACCGCGAACTGGAAACGCTTACACGCGCGTGGCTGGCTCGCCTGTCGGACAAGCATCGTCATGTGATCGAGCGGCGCTTCGGCCTGAATCACATCGAACCCGCCACGCTCGAAGAGCTGGCCGACGAAATGGGCCTCACGCGCGAGCGTGTGCGCCAGATCCAACAGGAAGCGCTCGTGCGGTTGAAGCGCTTCTTCGCCTCCAACGGTGTTCGCAAGGACGCCGTTCTATAACCTGATGACACCGATTCTTGTTTTCGACATCGAGACGATTCCCGATGTCGCCGGCATTCGCCGCCTCGAAGATTTGCCCGCCGACCTGAGCGACGCCGAAGTCGCCGAGCATGCATTCGCCGCGCGCCGCGAAAAAACCGGTAGCGATTTCCTGCCGCATCATCTGCAGCGGATCGCGGCGATTTCCTGCGTGTTCCGCGACAACAATGGTTTCCGGGTGCGCTCGCTGGGCACGCTGGAAGACGGCGAGGCAGCGCTGGTGCAGTCGTTTTATCGCGTGATCGAGAAGTACACGCCGCAACTCGTGTCGTGGAACGGCGGCGGCTTCGACCTGCCGGTGCTGAACTACCGCGCGCTCGTCAACGGCATTCCCGCCTGCAAGTTCTGGGATCTCGGCGAGGACGACCGCGAGTTCAAGTGGAACAACTACATCAGCCGCTACCACGCGCGTCACACGGATCTGATGGATGTGCTCGCCATGTACCAGGCGCGCGCCAACGCGCCGCTCGACGCGCTCGCCAAGATGTGCGGCTTCCCAGGCAAAATGGGCATGGACGGCAGTCAGGTGTGGCACGCGTATCAGCAAGGGCGCATCGAGGAAATTCGCAATTACTGCGAGACGGACGTCGTCAATACATACTTGCTCTATTGCCGCTTCCAACTGATTCGCGGCGCGTTTTCGCCCGCGGAGTATGCTGACGAGATCAACCTGGTCAAGAACGCGCTGGCGCTGGAAACGGCGCCGCAATGGGCCGAGTATCTGGCGGCGTTTGAACAGTAAGCCGCTTGCGGTCGGGGCGTGACGTGTCCGCCCTGCGGCGGATTGCAGGGCCGCGGCGGTCCTTTCGTTCAGAATGCAAGGCGCTCGTCGTCTGCGGACTCGTGTTGCGCTCGGCCTCGACCCGCGTGGGGCCGTTCCCGCCGCGCCGAATGAAGGGCAGGCGCGGCGCTTCGTCTACAATCTCGCCTTTCCCCAAGTTTGTCAGGAAGTCGCAGGTGTCCCGAACTGCCCCCCATCGCCGCGCGCCGAAGCGCTCCAAGACGCCTCCGCCCGCGCCGGCACACGTTGTCACCGGCAACGAGCCGGTCATCGAAATCGTTTCGCTCGATATGGAAGCGCGCGGCGTCGGCCGCACCGAAACCGAAGACGGCACGTCCGGCAAGGTCATCTTTGTCGAAGGTGCGTTGCCCGGCGAGCGCGTCAGTTATTCGACGCATCGTAGCAAGCCCAAATTCGAGCAGGCCGAAGTAGTGCAGGTGTTCCGCGAAAGCGTGATGCGCACCAAGCCGAAGTGCACTTACTTCGATATCTGCGGCGGCTGTTCGATGCAGCATCTCGACATTCGCGCGCAGGTGGCCGTCAAGCAGCGCGTGCTCGAAGACAATCTGCAGCATCTGGCGAAGCTGCGCCCGGAAACGGTGTTCCGGCCGATTCATGGGCCGTCCTGGGGTTATCGCTACCGTGCGCGTCTGGCCGTGCGTTTCCTGCCGGAAAAGGGCGGCATGCGGATCGGCTTCCATGAGAAGAAGAGCAGCTACATCGCCGACATGAAGACGTGCGAAGTGCTGCCGCCGCACGTGTCGGCCATGCTCATGCCATTGCGTTTCATGGTGCGCAAGCTGTCGATCTACGACCGCATGCCGCAGCTCGAACTGGCGGTCGGTTCGTCCGTCACGGCGCTGGTGGTGCGCAACCTCGAGCCCATCACGGCTGCGGACGAGCAGGTGCTGCGTGATTTCGCCGACCAGCACAAGGTGCAGTTCTGGTTGCAGCCGGGCGGCCCGGAGACGGTCACGCCGTTTTATCCGCTCCACGTACAGCTCGACTACACGCTGCCGGAATACGACATCCGCATGCCGTTCAAGCCGACCGATTTCACCCAGGTGAATCACGCCATCAACCGCGTGCTGGTGAGCCGCGCGCTGCGCTTGCTGGCGCCGGCGCGCACGGACCGGGTGCTCGATCTGTTCTGCGGGATCGGTAACTTCACGCTGCCGCTCGCGCGGATTTCGAGGGAGGTCGTGGGGATCGAAGGCAGCGAGGCGTTGACCTCGCGCGCGCTGGCCAATGCCGGGTTGAACGGCGTGGCGGGGCATACGTCGTTCGCCTGCCGCAATCTGTTCGAAGTCACCGCCGACGACATGCGCGCGCTCGGCCACTTCGACAAATTCCTGATCGATCCGCCGCGCGAAGGCGCGCTGGCCGTCGCCAAGGCGCTGGTGGAGATCGCGCAGAGCGGCGCTGGGCCGCTGCCTAAGCGCATTGTCTACGTCTCGTGCGCCCCGGCGACTCTCGCGCGCGATGCGGGTCTGCTCGTGCATGAGGCGGGCTATCGGCTGGTGGGCGCGGGCGTGGTCAATATGTTCCCGCACACGTCGCATGTTGAGTCGATTGCGTTGTTCGAGCGGGATTGAGCGGCGCTGGCGCGGCCGCGTGGCGCCTCGGCGACGTAAGGCAACGCAACGCAACGCAACGCACAAACAAAAACGCCACGACCGAAGTCGTGGCGTTTTTTTTCCTGCTGATTCTCAATACGCGGTGAAGCTCAGAACTGCCACCACGACTTTTCCGTACCCGGCCGTGCATGACCCGTGATGTACGGGCTGTCGGGGAAGGTGCCGGCCAGCACGCGCTTCGTGTCGTCGGCCAGTTGCGGCTGGTTCAGCTTCTGATACGACAGCATCATGATGTGCAGCGCGTCTTCGATAGCCGGTGCGTTCTTGTATTGCGTGAGCGCCAGTTGCGCGCGGTTGATCGCGGCGACATAAGCGCCACGGCGGTAGTAATAATCCGCTGCGTGAACTTCGTGCGACGCCAGCGCGTTCACGATATAGCGCATGCGTTGCGCGGCGTCTGGCGCATACTTGCTGTTCGGGTACTTGTCCACCACGACCTTGAACGCGTCGTACGACTCACGCAGCGACTTCGGATCGCGTTCGCTCATGTCCTGGCCGGAGAAGCGGCCGAACAGACCGAGGTCGTCGTTGAAGTGGATCATGCCCTTCAGGTAGTACGCGTAGGCGATGTCCGGGTGATCCGGGTGCAGCTGGATGAAGCGGTCGATAGCCTGGTCGGCGGCGGCGTTTTCGTTGTCTTTCCAGTTGCAGTACGCAACGTTGATCTGCGCCTGTTGCGCGAAGTGGCCGAACGGATCGCGCCCCTCGAGCATTTCGAAGTACTTGGCGCACTTGCCGTAATCACCACCGGTCAAGGCGTCGTTCGCCTCCGTATATAATTTGTTGTTGTTCCACGTTGCCGTCTCGTCGGTCTTCTCCGGCAGGCCGTGGCAAGCCGCAACAACGGCGACGGCTGCGGCGCACGCAATGTATCCGGCCACTTTCCGGGCCGCCTTCTTGATGGCCGCCAAATTGATCGCCGCTTTAGTAATGGTGTTCAAGGCTCGCATTTTCCAGTCTAGCTTTACGTCCAGGTGACCCAGACTCAATGACCCGCTCAAATACTCCAGGTGCCGCAACCGGCGCCGGGAATAGCAACAAAGATTATAGCGTAAGCGCTGACCCCTCCGACGCGTTGGGCGTCGATTCCCTCGACGACGATCTCGGCAGCGACGCGCTCAGCGCCGCCGCTCTGCCCAGCCATGTGCCGACCGTGGCGAGCCGCGTGGCGGACGAAACGCCGCGTAGCGTCGCCGTGCCCGACGAGTTGGCCGGCGAGCGCCTCGACAAGGTGCTCGCGCGGGTTTTTCCCGAGTTCTCGCGCAATCGCCTGCAAAGCTGGATCGAGGCCGAGCGCGTGCGGATCGACGGCAAGCCCGCGAAAATCCGCCAGCCCGTTCCGCTCGGCGCGACCATCGAACTCGTGCCGGATCTGCTGCCCGAGCAACTGGCGTTCACGCCGGAGCCGGTGCCGCTCGAAATCGTCTATGAAGACGACACGCTCGTGGTCATCAACAAGCCGGCCGGCATGGTCGTGCATCCGGCGGCCGGCAACTGGAGCGGCACGGTGCTCAACGGCCTGCTGTACCGCTACGGCGACGCCGCGGCGGGCCTGCCGCGCGCGGGCATCGTGCACCGGCTCGACAAGGAAACCTCGGGGCTGATGGTGGTGGCGCGCACGCTCGAGGCGCAGACCGACCTTGTTCGCCAGTTGCAGGCGCGCACGGTGAAGCGCCGCTATCTCGCGCTGGTGTGGGGCAACATGCCCGAAGAAGGCACGATCGACGCGCCGATCGGCCGCGATCCGCGCGAACGCACGCGCATGGCCGTGGTCACGAGCGCCTCGGGCAAGCCCGCGCGCACGCATTTCCGGCGCGTCGATTCGGCGATCTGGCAGCGTCAGCCGGTCACCGCGATTCATTGCGATCTGGAAACCGGGCGCACCCATCAGATTCGTGTGCATTGCGCGCATATCGGTCATCCGCTGCTCGGCGATCCGGTGTACGGGCGGGCCCGCGGCAAGCGCTCGGTCACGCCGCTGCCCGACGGTTTCGCGCGTCAGGCGCTGCATGCATGGCGCCTCGGTTTGATTCATCCGCAGACCGGCCGCACGATGCAATGGCGTGCGGATGCGCCGGCCGACATGGAAGCACTGTCGGCCGCGCTCGGCCTCGGCCGCGACGACGCGGGCGAGTTCGACGAGACGTACTACGAGGAAGACGACTACGACGCGTCGCTCGACGAGGACGCCGATGAGGACGGTGCCCTGGATCACGGCGACGTCGACGAACACGACGAACACGACGAGGACGATCACGCATGACTGCGCCCGAGCTGAGCTTTGCCGATGTCGTGCAACCCGCATGGAATGTCTCGCCGCGCGTGCGCGCGCTCGTCACGACCCGCGACGGCGGCGTGAGCGAAGCGCCGTTCGGCCGCTGGCAAAATGGCGTGGACTTGCCCGGCGGCCTGAATCTGGGCATGAAATCCGGCGATGATCCGGCAGCGGTCGCGGCGAATCGCGAACGTCTGTTGAAGCTGGCGGGCGTGAGCGAGGCCGCGTGGCTCGAACAGATTCACGGCGCGGGCATCGTGCGAGCGGAAGACGTGCTCGCACAAGCGCATGCGAACGGCACGCCGACGCGCGCCGACGCCAGCGTCACCGATCGTCCCGGCACGGTGTGCGTCGTGATGGTGGCCGATTGCATGCCGGTGCTGTTCTGCGACGAAGCGGGCCGCGCGGTCGGTGCGGCGCACGCCGGGTGGCGCGGACTGGCGGCGGGCATCGTCGAACAGACGGCAGCGCGCGTCGCCGAACTTGCTGGAGTCGAGGCGGGCGAATTGCACGCTTATCTCGGCCCGTCCATCGGTCCTGACGCCTTCGAAGTCGGCGCAGATGTACGTGACGCCTTCATGAACGGCGTGGACGCCGCACAACGCGAGGCGACGGCAAACGCCTTCGTCGAGCACCCGCGCAATCCCGGGAAATATCTGGCCGATCTTCCGGCGCTGGCGCGTTTGCGTCTGCAGCGGCTCGGCGTGAAGCGCATTGTCGGCGGCGATCTTTGCACGGTCACTCAGCGTGAGCGTTTCTATTCCTATCGCCGCGATCGCGAGACCGGCCGCATGGCCGCGCTGATCTGGCTGGACGCTCAGGCGCAGTCGATCGCGGACTAAACCCACGACAGGCGTCGCGCGCGGTTTTCCCCGCGATCGCCAACACACCATGCCCGCATGCATGACATCGACATGGCGCGATGTCATGCATGCGGGCATGCTTGTCTGAGCATTGCCACGTTCCGCACGACCCTTGCCCGCGAGCACCCGTATGAGGGTTTATTCGGAGAAGCCCGAGCGTTTTTGCTGCACTGCCGGAATTCCGCGCGCTGGCGTAAATCTGCCGCCAAAACTGTCCGCGCGCGAACGGATAAATGCACATAAGCCTATGCAATTTGGGAGCTTTTTCCGTTCTCGTGTGCGTCGAATTACGCATGTTCCAAAAGCGCGATCTTCTACACAGGGAAAACGATAATTAAAAAACTATCGCACTGCGGCAAAATCGGGAACAAGCATTGACATGCCTTGCGATGGGGAGCAAGAATGTTCCTCACGGCTCCTCGTACAAGGGACAGGGCGTGACGAGGTCGCGAGCTCTTGCTCACGTGCGCACGAACCTGCCTCTCAACCCGTCCGCAAGGACTTACCGGTCAAAAGCAGGTATGGCAGCTTCACATTCCTCAGCTTCCCCCAGCACGGACTCCTCCACGGAGCACACGCAGCAGGCCGGTACGAGCGGTGCAACACCGGCCGCAGGCATGCAGCAGTTTATCGACGCCTGGATGAACGCATGGCGTTCGCCCGGCGGCAGCAACATGCCTTTCGCCATGCCGCAGATGCCGCTGCCAATGCCTCAAATGGGCTTGCCGCAGGGTTTCCCTCAGATGCCATCGTTTCCCGGCATGCCGGACTTCAGCAAGCTGGCGGCAGGATCGATGCCCGGCATGCCGTCCTTCGCCGGCCTGAACATCCCGACCGCAGCCATTCCCTCCGAGCGTCTGCAGAAGTTGCAGGCTGATTATTCGCGCGAGGCAATGGAGCTGATCCAGCAAGCCACTACGTCAGCCACTCAGGCGCCCCAGCTCAAGGACCGCCGCTTCAGTTCCGACGCATGGAGTTCGGCGCCGGCCTATGCGTTCACCGCGGCGTGGTATCTGTTGAACGCGCGCTATCTGCAGGAAATGGTCGACGCGCTCGACACCGAGCCCAAGGTGCGCGAGCGCATCCGTTTCGCCGTCCAGCAATGGACCGCGGCAGCCTCGCCGAGCAACTTCTTCGCCTTGAATCCGGAAGCGCAAAAGACCTTGCTGGACAGCAAGGGCGAGAGCCTGCGCCAGGGCGTGATGAACCTGCTCGGCGACCTGCAGCGCGGCAAGATCTCGCAGACCGACGAATCGGGTTTCGTGGTCGGCGAAAATCTCGCGAACACCGAAGGCTCGGTCGTGTTCCAAAACGAGCTGATGCAGCTGATCCAGTACAAGCCGCGCACGGCGACCGTGCGTGAGCGGCCGCTGCTCATCGTGCCGCCTTGCATCAACAAGTTCTATATTCTCGATCTGCAACCGGAGAACTCGCTGGTCGCTCACGGGCTCGATTCGGGACACCAGGTGTTCCTGATTTCGTGGCGCAACGCCGATCAATCTATCGCGCATAAAACGTGGGACGACTACATCAGCGAGGGCGTGCTTACCGCCATCGATACGGTCAGTAAGATCAGTGGCCGCGAGCAGATCAACACGCTCGGGTTCTGCGTCGGCGGCACGATGCTCGCCACGGCGCTGGCAGTGGCCGCCGCGCGTGGCGAACATCCGGCGGCGTCCATGACGCTGCTCACCGCCATGCTCGATTTCTCGGACACGGGCGTGCTCGACGTGTTCGTCGACGAGGCGCATGTGCAGATGCGCGAGCAGACCATTGGCGGCAAGAACGGTACGCCGCCGGGGCTGATGCGCGGCCTCGAATTCGCCAACACCTTCTCGTTCCTGCGCCCGAACGATCTGGTGTGGAACTACGTCGTCGACAATTACCTCAAGGGCCGCACGCCGGTGCCGTTCGATCTGCTGTACTGGAACAGCGACTCGACCAGCCTGCCGGGCCCGATGTATGTCTGGTATCTGCGCAATACATATCTTGAGAATCGTCTGCGCGAGCCGGGTGCGTTGACCACTTGCGGCCAGCCGGTCGATCTGTCGAAGATCGACGTGCCCACCTTCATCTACGGTTCACGCGAAGACCATATCGTGCCGTGGCAATCGGCGTACGCGTCGGTGCCGCTCCTTAGCGGGCCGTTGAAGTTTGTGCTCGGCGCGTCGGGTCACATCGCGGGTGTGATCAATCCGCCCGCGAAGAAAAAACGCAACTTCTGGATGCTGGAAGGCGACGTCAAGACGCTGCCGGAGAACCCGGAAGAATGGCTCGATCAGGCTACCGAAGTCCCCGGCAGCTGGTGGCCTGAATGGACCACGTGGCTCGATCAGTATGGCGGCAAGAAGGTGAAGCCGCGCGCCACGGCCGGCTCGGCTGAGTTTCCGGTGATCGAAGCGGCGCCCGGGCGTTACGTGCGGCAACGGGAGTAGGTTAGAACGCGCTTCATGGCGCGGTTGTTTGCGATGTGAGTGAGCGTCTGATTGAGTTGGCGCGTGATTAAGAGCAACGAGATTTTTAACTTGACGGGCAGCGGCGCATGAGGCCGACCGCCCGGAGGAAATGGAAATGACTGATGTTGTGATCGTATCGGCCGCTCGTACGGCAGTGGGCAAATTCGGCGGGTCGCTGGCGAAAATCGCCGCACCCGAACTCGGCGCCACGGTAATTCGCGCCGTCCTCGAGCGGGCCGGTCTGAAACCGGAGCAGGTTAGCGAAGTGATCATGGGTCAGGTGCTCACGGCCGGCTCGGGCCAGAATCCGGCGCGTCAGGCTGTGATCAAGGCCGGCTTGCCTACGGCTGTGCCCGGCATGACGATCAACGTGGTGTGCGGCTCGGGCCTGAAGGCGGTGATGCTCGCGGCGAACGCCATCATCGCGGGTGACGCGGATATCGTGGTGGCCGGCGGTCAGGAAAACATGAGCGCGGCGCCGCATGTGCTGCCGGGTTCGCGCGACGGCTTCCGCATGGGCGACGCGAAGCTGGTCGACTCGATGATCGTCGACGGCCTGTGGGACGTCTACAACCAGTACCACATGGGCATGACGGCGGAAAACGTCGCCAAGGAATACGGCATCACGCGCGAGCAGCAGGACGCGTTCGCGGCACTGTCGCAGAACAAGGCGGAAGCCGCGCAGAAGGCGGGCCGTTTCGACGACGAAATCGTGCCGGTCGAAATTCCGCAACGCAAGGGCGAGCCGCTGCGTTTCGCCACCGACGAGTTCGTGCGCCATGGCGTGACGGCTGAGTCGCTGGCTGGCCTGAAGCCGGCGTTCTCGAAGGAAGGCTCGGTCACGGCGGCGAACGCGTCGGGTCTGAACGACGGCGCGGCGGCGGTGCTGGTGATGTCGGCGAAGAAGGCTGAAGCGCTCGGCCTCAAGCCGCTCGCGCGCATCAAGGCATACGCCACCTCGGGTCTTGATCCGAAGGTGATGGGCATGGGTCCGGTGCCGGCCTCGCGCCGCTGTCTGGAACGGGCGGGCTGGACGCCGGCCGATCTGGACCTGATGGAAATCAACGAAGCGTTTGCCGCGCAGGCGTGCGCCGTGAATCAGCAAATGGGCTGGGACACGTCGAAGATCAACGTGAACGGCGGCGCGATCGCGATCGGCCATCCGATCGGCGCGTCTGGTTGCCGGGTTCTCGTCACGCTGCTGCACGAAATGCAGAAGCGCGATGCGAAGAAGGGTCTCGCGTCGCTGTGTATCGGCGGCGGCATGGGTGTGGCGCTGGCGCTCGAGCGCGCCTGAGCAGGGGCGCGAGGCGGGCGCCGCGGGCGCCGGTCATGCGCCGGATGAAACGTTGCCGCGCGCCGTGACGCGCGGTCAGCGGAGGCCTCGTCAGCCGGTCGCCCGGCGGCAGTGGAGATGAAGTACAGGCGAGGGAAGAGGCAGCCAGTCGGCGCCTCGAAAACGATAACGGAGTGTAGTTTATGACACAGCGAATTGCGTACGTAACGGGCGGGATGGGTGGCATCGGCACGAGCATTTGCCAGCGGCTGCACAAAGAGGGCTATAAGGTCGTCGCGGGCTGCGGCCCGAACTCGCCGCGCCGCGTGAAGTGGCTCGAAGAGCAAAAGGCCCTGGGCTTCGATTTCGTCGCGTCCGAAGGCAATGTCGGCGACTGGGAGTCGACCAAGTCCGCGTTCGACAAGGTCAAGGCCGAAGTCGGCGAGATCGATATTCTGGTGAACAACGCCGGTATTACGCGCGACGTCGTGTTCCGCAAGATGACGCACGAAGATTGGACGGCGGTGATCGACACCAACCTGACCAGCCTCTTCAACGTCACCAAGCAGGTGATCGACGGCATGGTCGAGCGTGGCTTTGGGCGCATCATCAACATTTCGTCGGTGAACGGCCAGAAGGGCCAGTTCGGCCAGACCAACTACTCGACCGCGAAGGCCGGCATTCACGGCTTCACGATGTCGCTGGCGCAGGAAGTGGCCACCAAGGGCGTGACGGTCAACACCGTGTCGCCGGGCTACATCGGCACCGATATGGTCAAGTCGATCCGCCCCGACGTGCTGGAAAAGATCGTCGCGACGATCCCGGTGCGCCGTCTCGGCCAGCCGGACGAAATCGGCTCGATCGTGGCATGGCTGGCATCGGAAGAATCGGGTTTCTCCACGGGCGCTGATTTTTCGCTGAACGGCGGTTTGCATATGGGCTGAGTCACCGGCGCGCCGCTCACAAGGCAGCGCGCTACGGCTCAGATGGTTCGGCGGCGTCTCGACTGCGCAAAGGCCCGATTGCGCAGTCGCTGACGCCGTTTCCACGCTCAACTTGCGCTCAAGGGCGTTACATGACCACTACTACAAAGAAAACAGCCGAACGACTGATCAAGAAATATCCGAATCGTCGGCTCTACGATACCGAGACAAGCACGTACATCACGCTGACGGACGTCAAACAGCTCGTGCTGGATCAGGAGGATTTCAAGGTCATCGATGCCAAGAGCAACGAGGACCTGACACGCGCCATCCTGTTGCAGATCATTCTCGAAGAAGAGAGCGGCGGCTTGCCGATGTTCTCCTCGTCGATGCTGTCGCAGATCATTCGCTTCTACGGTCATGCGATGCAGGGCATGATGGGCACGTATCTGGAAAAAAATATCCAGGCCTTCATCGACATTCAGGCGAAGCTCGCCGACCAGTCGAAGAATCTGTACGAAGGCAAGGCGATGAACCCCGAAGTCTGGTCGCAATTCATGAACATGCAGGCGCCGATGATGCAGGGCATGATGACCAGCTATATCGAGCAGTCGAAAAACATGTTCGTGCAGATGCAGGAGCAGATGCAGAACCAGGCGAAATCGATGTTCGCAACCTTCCCGTTTACGCCGGGTGGCGCGGTCAGTGCCGGCAATCCCGGAAGTGCTCCGGCCAATCCGCAGGGTAGCCCGGAAGTTGATCCGGAGGCGGAGAAGAAGTAGGGGCGATCAGACGAGCGGGGTGTCGCGGCGTTGGGGTCGTCGGGAAGAGCCCCGGAGGTTTGCCACTTCGCAAGCGCGGCTTCGCCAGGACTGAGCGGCCGGCCGCAGCCGATCCGCTGCTGGCGCGGTACAATCGCCGGCTGCGTGTGTGGGGCATTTCCTCGGAGAGGGCGCTCTGGCCGCCAACTTCATCCCCATTCCGACCGTCGATCTCCATGTTTTACGGACGCCCCGTTTATCCTCAGGAAACGCGCCATTTCCCGGCGCCCATTTCCGCATGAGCCGCCTCTATCTCGCCCCCATGGAAGGTCTCGCGGACTACGTCTTGCGTGACGTGCTGACCGGCATCGGCGGATTCGACGGATGCGTCTCCGAGTTCATTCGCGTGACGGGCTCGGTGCTTCCCACCCGCGTCTACGAGCGGGAAGCGCCCGAGGTGCTCGACGGAGCCCACACGCCTAGCGGCACGCCGATGGTCATCCAGCTGCTCGGCAGCGATCCCGAATGGATGGCCCTGAACGCGGCCCACGCGGCCACCTTGTCGCCGCATGGTATCGATCTGAACTTCGGATGTCCCGCCAAGGTCGTGAACCAGCACGGCGGCGGAGCCATGCTGCTGGCCGACCCTGAACAGTTGAACCGGATCGTGTCGGCGGTACGCGCCGCGGTGCCGGCCAGCATCGCGGTGACGGCAAAAATGCGCCTCGGCGTGTCCGATACGTCGCTTGCAATCGAGTGCGCCACGGCGCTCGCGGAAGGCGGCGCGGCCTCGCTCGTCGTGCATGCCAGAACGCGGGATCACGGCTACCGGCCGCCCGCCCACTGGGAGTGGATCGCGCGCATCGACGCCGCCGTGGACGTGCCGGTGATCGCGAACGGAGAAGTCTGGACGGTGGCCGACTGGGAGCGCTGCCGCGCGGTCAGCGGTTGCGCGGATGTGATGATCGGACGCGGCGCCGTCTCGGACCCTTTCCTGGCGCTGAGAATCCGCGGACTGATGGAGCGCTCGCCATCAGACGGGGACTGGCAGGACGTGCTGAGTCACATCGCCGGTTATCTGCGGAAATTGCAGGCCCGTGTGGCTTCCCGGCACGAGCATGGGCGCGTCAAAAAGTGGCTCAGCTATCTGCAGCGGACCTGGCCGCAGGCCGCCGAGTTGCATGCGGCGATCCGCCGGGTGCAGGATTCGCACGAAATTCTGGAAGTGATCGAGCGTGCTTTGGGCGTCGGTCAATTAACGGCGACACATCAACCCGGGCACCTTTCACAGCGCGATCCAGCCGACCTCGCGGTCGTTTGAGGGCGAAAATTCAAAGACTTACGAGCGGCAGCCCGGGCGAACCGCTACAATTCAGGGTTTAACGTCTTCAAGCGGTCCCCCATGTCTGCCACACCCACGATTGTCCCGACTGCCACGCCCAAGGTCGGATTCGTTAGCCTCGGCTGCCCGAAAGCCCTGGTCGATTCCGAGCAGATCATCACTCAACTGCGCGCTGAAGGTTACGAAATTTCCGGCACATACGACGGCGCGGACCTCGTGGTCGTCAATACCTGCGGCTTCATCGACGAAGCGGTGCAGGAAAGTCTCGACGCGATCGGCGAGGCGCTCAACGAAAACGGCAAGGTGATCGTGACCGGCTGTCTGGGCGCGAAGAAAAGCGCGAGCGGCTCGGGGCTGATCGAAGAAGTGCATCCCAAGGTGCTGGCCGTGACCGGCCCGCACGCGCTGGGCGAAGTGATGCAGCACGTGCACACCCATCTGCCGAAGCCGCACGATCCGTTCGTCGACCTGGTGCCGGCCGCCGGCGTGAAACTCACGCCGCGCCATTACGCGTACCTGAAGATTTCCGAAGGCTGCAATCACCGCTGCACGTTCTGCATCATCCCGTCCATGCGCGGCGACCTCGTCTCGCGTCCCGTCGCCGACGTGATGCTCGAAGCGGAAAATCTGTTCAAGTCGGGCGTGAAGGAACTGCTGGTGATTTCGCAGGACACGAGCGCGTACGGCGTCGACGTCAAATATCGCACGGGTTTCTGGAACGGCAAGCCGATCAAGACGCGCATGACCGACCTGGTCGGCGCGCTCGGCGAACTCGCCGCGCAATACGGCGCGTGGGTGCGTTTGCACTACGTGTATCCGTACCCGAGCGTCGACGAAGTGATTCCGATGATGGCCGAAGGTCCGTACAAGGGCCACGTGCTGCCGTATCTCGACGTGCCGTTCCAGCACGCGCATCCGGAAGTGTTGAAACGCATGAAGCGCCCGGCCAACGCTGAGAAGGTGATGGAGCGCGTGAAGAAATGGCGCGAAATGTGCCCGGATCTGACCATTCGCAGCACGTTCATCGCCGGCTTTCCCGGTGAGACCGAAGAGCAGTTCCAGACGTTGCTCGACTTTATCCGCGAGGCGGAACTGGATCGCGTCGGCTGCTTTGCCTATTCGCCGGTGGAAGGCGCGACGGCCAACGAACTCGACGGCGCGTTGCCTGACGAAGTACGCGAAGAGCGTCGTGCGCGTTTCATGGAAGTCGCCGAGGAAGTGTCGGCCAAGCGTATCGCGAAGAAGGTCGGCAAGACGCTGAAGGTGCTGGTCGACGAAATCAACGCCGACGGCGGCATCGGCCGCACCGCGGCTGACGCGCCGGAGATTGACGGCGTCGTGTATATCGCGCCGGCTGCCAAGGCGTCGAAGCGCTACAAGGTCGGCGATTTCGTGTCGGTGAAGATCACCGGCGCCGACGGTCACGACCTGTGGGGCGAGGTTTAATCGATGACGGCCAGCACGACCGCAATGCCGCAGTCCAAACGTCCCGAAATCCTCGCGCTCGGCGAGGCGATGATCGAATTCAACCAGTCGGCCAAAGACCAGCCAAACTATCTGCAAGGCTTCGGCGGCGATACGTCGAACTTCTGTATCGCGGCTGCACGGCAAGGCGCGCGGACCGGTTTCGTGTCGGCGGTCGGCGCGGATCATTTCGGGCGTTTGCTGGTCGATCTGTGGGAGCGTGAACAAGTAGACACGTCGCTGGTGCGCGTCGATCCGCAGGCGTCCACGGGGGTGTATTTCGTGTCGCACGGCCCGAACGGCCACGCGTTCGACTATCTGCGCGCCGGCTCGGCCGCAAGCCGCTACGCGCCGCACGATCTGCCGCTCGACGCGATCGCCGCAGCCAAGGTGATTCATCTGTCGGGCATCAGTCTCGCGATCAGTCTCAGCGCGTGCGACGCAGCGTTGGAAGCGATCGCGCATGCGCGCGCCAACGGCGTGCGCGTGAGCTTCGACACCAATCTGCGTCTGAAGCTGTGGCCGCTCGCGCGGGCGCGCGCCGTGATGCTCGAAGCGATCCGTCAGACCGACATCTGCCTGCCGAGTTGGGACGACGTCACCGACCTCACGGGCCTGACCGGCCGTGACGAGATCGTCGATTTCCTGCTGTCGCACGGCCCGAGCGTGGTTGCACTGAAGCTCGGCAAAGAGGGCTCGTATATCGCGACGCCGAACGAGCGGCGCGTCGTGCCGGGCCACGTCGTCAATGCCGTCGATGCAACCGGCGCGGGCGACTGCTTCGGCGGCGCATTCATCGCGCGCATCGTCGCGGGCGACGATCCGTTTGCCGCGGCGCGTTACGCGAACGTCGCCGCTGCGCTGTCCACGCAAGGCTACGGCGCGGTCGCGCCGATTCCTTCGCGCGCGACGGTCGAACAACTTCTGGCGGGCTGAATACGCGCGCTACAGAGCGCCCCCCGCCGAGGCAAGATCATCTTGAGAGACTAAAGAGGAGCGAGCGATGCAACGGGACGTAGTGGTGGTAAGCGGTGTGCGTACGGCAATCGGCGGTTTCGGCGGCAGCCTGAAGGATTTTTCGCCGACCGATCTCGGCGCACGCGTGGTGCGTGAAGTGCTGGCGCGCGCCAACGTGTCGGGCGACGAAGTCGGCCAGGTGGTGTTCGGCAACGTCGTGCACACCGAACCGAAAGACATGTACCTGGCGCGTGTGGCCGCAATCAACGGCGGCGTTGCGCAACATGCGCCGGCGTTGACGGTGAACCGTCTGTGCGGCTCCGGCTTGCAGGCTATCGTGTCGGCCGCCCAAAGCGTGCTGCTCGGCGACGCCGACATCGCGATCGGCGGCGGCGCGGAAAACATGAGCCGCGCGCCTTACTCCATGCCGGCCGCGCGCTTCGGTCAGCGCATGGGCGACGCACGCCTCGTCGACATGATGGTCGGCGCGCTGAACGACCCGTTCCAGTCGATCCATATGGGCGTGACCGCCGAGAACGTCGCGCGTAAATACGACATCTCGCGCGAAGCACAGGACGCGCTCGCCCTCGAATCGCATCGCCGCGCGGCCAACGCGATCACGAGCGGCTACTTCAAACAACAGATTCTGCCGATCACGATTCCATCGAAGAAAGGCGACGTCGTGTTCGACACGGACGAACACGCGCGCATGAACGCGTCGGCGGAAGATTTTTCCAAGCTGAAGCCGGTGTTCGCGAAAGAAAACGGCACGGTGACGGCGGGCAATGCGTCCGGCATCAACGACGCCGCCGCGGCGGTCGTGCTGATGGAGCGCAGCCTAGCCGAACAGCGCGGCATCAAGCCGTTGGCGCGGCTGGTGTCATACGCGCATGCCGGCGTCGATCCGGCGTACATGGGCATCGGCCCGGTGCCGGCCACGCGCCGCGCGCTCGAACGCGCCGGGCTGACGGTCGCCGACCTCGACGTGATCGAGGCCAACGAAGCGTTCGCCGCTCAGGCCTGCGCGGTCAGCAAGGAACTGGGCTTCGATCCGGCCAAGGTCAATCCGAACGGCTCGGGCATTTCGCTCGGCCACCCGATCGGCGCGACCGGTGCGCTCATCACTGTCAAGGCGCTGTACGAGCTGCAGCGGATTGGCGGGCGTTATGCGCTCGTTACGATGTGCATTGGCGGCGGGCAAGGCATCGCGGCGATCTTCGAACGGATCTGAAGCGCGGCATGTCGGCCGTAAGTAGTATCGAGCAAAGGAAAGGAAGGATGCGGGAATTGAAAGCGATGAAGGGTGCGGTGCGCCGGCGCGGTTGGTGGATGACGAGCGCTGCCGTATTGATGTGTGCCGGTGCGGCGACGATGCTGCCCGCGCAGGCATGGGCGGAGAGCGACGCGGTGAAGGCGTTGGCGGCACCGCCGCCGATCCAGTTGCCACTCAAGCCGAGCCCCGAATTCGCGAAGTTCCCGCGCTACGCCGGCATGCTGGGTTCACGCCAGATCGTGCTGAAGCTCGGCCCGAAAAGCGACGACCCGTCCGGCGTGCACGGCGAGTATCAGTTCACGGACACCGGCGCGGTGATCCTGATCGCGGGCGACCGGGATGGCGATACGCTCGAAGTCGAGGAATCGAACGACGGCACGCATATCACCGGCAACTGGGTCGGCAAGTTCGCGGCGGACGGCTCGGTGGCGGGCGAGCGCATGAACGTCGACGATTCCGACCCGCAGCCGTTCGACCTGAAGCCGCTGGCGGCAGGGCAGGCGGTGCCGCCTCCGGGCGCACCGGCGGCCGCGGCCGCGGCCGCGACGAACAAGCCTACGGCGCAGCCTTCCGCTGGCGCCGCCACGGTGCCCGCTTCGAGCGCCGCCTCTGCCGGCGGCCACGCCGTGGGCGGCGTCAGCAACCTGCGAACCGGCGAGTGAAGCCACAGCCGCGCAGCGCCCAACCGCTCGCGCGCTGTGTCGCGAGCGAAATCCGGCAGGCTCGTCTACTCTTGCGTGGGCGGCGCGCGCCCTGACACCGCGCGCCCTCCGTTTCCGTCTGCTTCTCACCAGAATTCACCATGACTCAATCCAAACTCCAACGCGAACTGCAAACCCGCATCGTACGTGCCGAGGACCAGCTCACGCCGGGCTTCGAATCGTTCTCAATGCCGGTCACGCGGGCGTCGACGGTCGTGTTCCCCGATCTCGCGACCATGCGCGCGCTTGACTGGAAAAACGATGCGCAATGGCGCTACGGCCTGCATGCCACGCCGACTTCGCTCGCGCTCGCGCAGCGCCTCGCCACCATCGAGGGCGGCAATCATGCGTTGCTGCAGCCGTCGGGGCTGTCGTCGATCTCGAACGTGTACTTCGGCCTCGTCAAGGCCGGCGACGACGTGCTGATTCCCGATAACGTCTATTCGCCGAATCGCGATCACGGCGACTGGCTGGCGCGCGATTTCGGCATCACCGTGCGCTACTACGATCCGATGATCGGCGCGGGAATCGCCGCGCTGATCCAGCCGAACACGCGCCTGATCTGGCTCGAAGCGCCCGGCTCGGTGACCATGGAAGTAGCCGACGTGCCCGCCATCACCGCGGCGGCGCGCGCGCGCAACGTCGTCACCGCGATCGACAACACGTGGTCGGCGGGGCTCGGTTTCCGGCCGTTCGATCACGGCGTCGACATCTCGGTGCAGGCACTCACCAAATATCAATCAGGCGGCGGCGATGTGCTGATGGGCGCGACCATTACCGTCGATCGCGAACTGCATCTGAAGCTGAAGGCGGCGCGCATGCGCATGGGCATTGGCGTTTCGTCGGACGACTGCTCGCTGATTCTGCGCAGCCTGCCGAGCATGCAACTACGCTTCGAGCAGCATGACCGCGCGGCGCTCGGCCTGGCCAAATGGCTGAAGACGCGGCCGGAAATTGCCGCGGTGTTGCACCCGGCACTCTCCGACTGTCCTGGCCATGAGTTTTATAAGCGTGACTTCACGGGCGCGGGCGGGCTGTTTTCCGTCGTGTTCGACGGCCGCTACAGCGCGGCGCAAATCGACACGTTCTGCGAGTCGCTCGAACTGTTCTCGCTCGGCTGGAGCTGGGGCGGTGCGCACAGTCTCGTGATGCCGTACGACGTCGCGTCGATGCGCACGGCGGGCCAATGGCCGCACGGCGGGACGCTGGTGCGGTTCTATATCGGCCTCGAAGCCGAGGCGGACCTGCGTGCGGATATCGAGCAGTCTCTGGCGGCGCTGGGATAACGTTCGATCGACGTTTTTCCGGTTGGAAAAGTGAACCCATCGGGACATGTTCCCGGTGGGTTTTTTTCTTGTCAAGATAGCCAGTAAGCCTAACCATTCGGCCGAATGTTCGGCGTGCGGTCTCGACGCTACGATGGTGCGCATCCCAACTTACGGTTGCCGCACTATGGTGAGCTTCGATGAATCTTTTCTTCTGGGTGCTGCTGAATCTCGGCGTGCCGATCATCGGCCCGATCTTTACGCTAGTGCTCGTCGCGCCCGCGCACGGCTGGCACGTCGCAAAGGCGTTGATTGCCGGCTCGGTGAAAGACGGCCAACTGTTCTGGTGTGCGATCGGCTTGTGCGCGTCGGCGGTTTATGAAGTGGTGACGGCGCTGGAGCGCGGAAGTGCCGAGGCGCCGGTTCTGGCGTACTACGTAGCCGGATTGTGCGTGGCGGCGTTTACCTGTTCCAGTCTCGTGATGTCGGGTCTGGTCAACACGCATTACGAACGGACCAAGGCGAAGGCGTCGCCGCGAAACAAACCATTTGCTGGCGGAGCTTTCTCGCGCATGGAGATAGCTATGTCAATCCTCTTCGCTTGCGGCGCTGCCTTTATATTGGCATTCCTACATGTGCACCTGAGATAGATTTTTTAGATAGTGCAGCATTTATACTTGTCCTCTCAAAGGAGGCACTCGTGAAAAAAATGACAATGTGGCTGACAGTAGAGGAAAACTACGCGCGCTTTCTGAAGTGGTGTGGGATCATCGGTGTCGTCGATTTCGCCAGCATGCTGGCGTTAATCGCAGTGGACGTTCTGAAAAAATGACATCACTGCCGGCGCTGGCCGCCATTGCGTCGGCCAGCGCATCCAACCGGCATCAGAACAGCCGCAGCAACCCATCCAGGCCGACATAGTTGAACGCCACGCTAGCCGCTTCGCGCACCACCGGCTTTGCACGGAACGCTACGGAGAGCCCGGCTTCGGCCATCATTTTCAGATCGTTGGAGCCATCGCCCATGGCAATGGCGCCGCTCGTTTCAATGCCCAGTTGCGCGCATGTTTCGCGCAGCGTGCGTGCTTTGACATCGGCATTGACAATCTCGCCGACCACCTTGCCGGTCAGTTTGCCATCCACGATTTCAAGCGTGTTGGCGCGAGTGAAATCAAGGCCCAGACGTGCCTTCAGTTTCTCGGTGAAGAAGTTGAATCCGCCCGACACCAGCAGCGTTTTCAACCCGGCCGCCTTCGCGCCAGCCAGCATGCGCTCGGCGCCCGGCGAGAGTTGCAGCCGCTCTTCGTACACACGTTCCAGCGCGCTTGCGTCGAGTCCTTCGAGCAGCGCCACGCGGCGCGTCAGGCTTTCGTTGAAGTCCTTGATTTCGCCGCGCATCGAGGCTTCGGTTATCGCGGCGACTTCCGCTTTCAGTCCGCAGAAGTCAGCAATCTCATCGATACATTCGATCGTGATCAGCGTCGAATCCATGTCCATCGCAACTAGCCCGAAGTCGCGCAACTGGCGGCCAGCTTCGACAAACGCGTAGTCCAGTTGATGCGTGCCGCAATAGACGTCGAGGTCGGCGCGCTGGGCGATGTCGGCGTCCGCAATGCGAATCGCGTTCGCGTCGACGACGCTGGCGTGCGAACCGCGCGCCAGCGCGACGAGTGCTTTGTGATGGTCGGCGGAAAGGGGCGCGGGGCTTTGAATGACGAGGTTCATGGACGACGACGCAGTAACGCGGAAAAGGACGGCGCGCGGCGCGCGCGGAAAATCCCGCTATTGTAACGGTTCGCCGGTTGGCCTTGCCGCTGGCGATCCGCTGGGAGAGCGGGACGGCTGCGGGCCTTTGGCAATCCGCGGGGAATGCCGCGCCGCATCTCACATCGCACCGCGCCTTCGGCAATCGGTAGCGGGGCGCCGGGCCTCGCAGTGCACCGCACTTTTGGCAATCCGCAGGAAACGCCAGGCCACGCCACGCCCCACCTCGCAGCGCATCGTGCAATCCTGCGGCGCCCAGTTCATACTGGCGCATCGAACGACGCCCCGCAGCCGCTGCGCGCACCGACCGTCGCATCCGCCTCTTCGCGGCGTGCAACGTCCGCCACGTGAACGCACCGGCATCCATGACGAGGCGCACCACTACGGAGACACGCATGCCCCCGGCGACCGCCAGCGACGCATCCACTCTTGCGCGCGACTTCGATTTGCGCCACCTCGATCCCGCTTTCCACGCCGATCCCTATCCGGTCTATCACGCATTGCGCACTCACGAACCGGTCAAGCGCATGCCGGACGGTTCGCTATTTCTGACACGGTTTCGTGACGTGCAGGCCGTCTATCGCGACGCGAAAACCTTCAGTTCCGACAAGACCGTCGAATTCAAGCCGAAGTACGGCGACTCGCCGCTCTACGCGCATCACACCACGAGCCTGGTCTTCAACGACCCGCCGCGCCACACGCGCGTGCGCAAGCTGATTGCCGGGGCGCTGACGGCGCGCGCCATCGCGGCGATGGAGCCCGGGCTGGTACGCCTCGTCGACGGCTTGCTCGATGCCGCCGCCGCACGCGGCCGGATCGATCTGATCGGCGAGTTCGCGTCGGCGATTCCGGTCGAGATCATCGGCAATCTGCTGGATGTGCCGCACGCGGAGCGCGAGCCCTTGCGTGACTGGTCGCTCGCGATTCTCGGCGCGCTCGAGCCGTCGCTGACCGAAGCGCAGTTCGAACGCGGCAATCGCGCGGTGGACGAATTCGTCGGCTATCTGCGCGATCTGGTCGCGCGGCGCCGGCGCGCGCCCGGCGACCCGCAGCATGACGTGCTGACGCGTCTGATTCAGGGCGAGGAGGGCGGCGAGCAGTTATCGGAAGCGGAGTTGCTGCAGAACTGTATTTTCATTCTGAACGCCGGCCATGAGACAACCACCAATCTGATCGGCAACGGCCTCGTCACGTTGACGCAGTGGCCCGAGCAGCGCGCGGCGCTGCTGCACGAGCCGTCGCTGATCGAATCCGCGGTGGAGGAGTGTCTGCGCTTCGAGAGTTCGAATCAGCTCGGCAACCGCATGGCGACCGTCGACACGGAGATCGGCGGCGTCGCGGTCGCGCGCGGCACGCCGGTCACGCTGTGCATCGGCGCGGCCAATCGCGACCCGGAGCAGTTCGCGGATCCGGACCGCTTCGACATTCGCCGCGATCCGAACCGGCATCTGGCGTTCGGCTTCGGCATCCATCAGTGCGCCGGCTTGTCGCTCGCGCGGCTCGAGGCGCGCATCGCGATCGGCCGCTTCGTGCAGCGTTTTCCCGACTATCGCCTCGATGGCGAGCCGACGCGCGGCGGTCGCGTCCGCTTTCGCGGCTTCGCCGAAGTGCCGCTAGAACTCGAACCGGCCGCCAGCCGCACGGCGTAGCTTTTGCCGCGCTGACGCAAGACTTACAGCCTGTGCCGGCGCCCGTCGTACCGCGCCGCGCGCCGGCTCTGCCCGCAAAGCCGTGGCACGCTTGCTGCTTCGTGTGAGGTCTTAGGCCCAGGGGAACGCACGATGGCACACATGATCTGGAAAGGCGCAATCAGCTTCGGCCTCGTTCACGTGCCGGTGCAGTTATATCCGGCGACGCAGTCCGAGAAAGTCGGCTTCAATCTGCTGGATAAGCGCACGATCGATCCGATCGGCTACAAGCAGATCAACAAGCGCACCGGCAAGGATGTGACGCGCGATAACATCGTGCGCGGCTTCGAGTACGAGAAGGACAAGTACGTCGTGCTCTCCGACGACGAGATCCGCTCGGCGAACCCCGAGTCGACGCAAACGGTCGATATTCTGGCGTTTGTCGACGCCCCCGATATCTCGTTTCTCTATCTCGACACACCTTATTTCCTCACGCCCGACCGCAAGGGCGAAAAGGTCTACGCGCTGCTGCGCGAAGCCATGAAGGCGTCCGGCAAGATCGGCGTGGCGAGCGTGGTGCTGCACAACAAGCAGCATCTGGCGGCGCTGATTCCAGTGGGTCCGGTGCTGGCTCTGAACACGCTGCGCTGGGCCGCGGAGGTGCGCGATTTCGACGAATTCAAGCTGCCGGCCGATGGTGTGAAGGCGGCGGGCGTGTCCGCGCGCGAACTCGACATGGCGAAGAAGCTGATCGACGACATGAGCGACAAGTGGGATCCGTCGCAGTATCACGACACCTTCCGCGACGACATCATGGCACTGGTCGATCGCAAGATTCGCGCTGGCAAGACCGAGGAAATCACCGAAGTCGAAGCGCCGCACGAGTCGCGTCAATCCGCCGACATCCTCGATCTATCGGATCTGCTCAAGCGCAGCTTGGGGCGCGGCAAGAGCAAGCCGGCGGCGGGCGGCCGCAAGCGCGCCGCGGACGACGACGGCGATGAGGCCGATGCGGATACCGAGGCCGAGACCGAGACGCCGGCCCGCAAGAAACCACGCACGACTCGCACATCGAGCAAGACAACAACGCGCGCCGGCGGCACCAGCGGCCGCGCGAGCACCAAAACCTCGTCGACGCCGGCGGCCCGCAAACGTCGCGCGGCGGCCTGATCGTCGGCATTGCGCCTGAGCCACTCACGACGACGTCATCGCCATGAACGACAGACTCGATCTCTACAACCGCAAGCGCCGCTTTGACGACACGCCGGAGCCGGCGGGCACGCGCGCGAAGCGCAAACCAGGCGGCCGGAAAACGACCGGCCAGGCAGCCGGCGCGGCGCTCTCATACGTGATTCAGGAACACGACGCACGGCGCTTGCACTACGACTTTCGGCTGGAACTGAACGGCACGCTCCTGTCGTGGGCGGTGCCGAAGGGGCCGAGCCTCGATCCGTCGGTGAAACGGCTGGCGGTACATGTCGAGGACCATCCGGTCGAATACGGTTCTTTCGAAGGCGAAATCCCGCCGGGCAATTACGGCGCGGGCAGCGTGATCGTGTGGGATCGCGGCACGTGGGAGCCGGTCGGCGGCGCGGCGGAAGCGGCGCGTTCCTACGCAGCCGGCAAACTCAAATTCCATTTGCATGGAGAAAAACTGCGAGGCGGCTGGACATTGGTGCGCAGCCATATGCGTGGTAGTGGCGACAAGGAGCAATGGCTGCTGATCAAGGAACGCGACGACGAAGCGCGCGACGAGAGCGACTACGACATTCTGAAGAAGCGTCCAGGCAGCGTGCTCAGCGGCAGCGCTTCGTCGGGCAAAGGCGGAAAGCAAACGACGAAGACAGCGGCAACCAGGGGCACACGCAAAACTGCGGCAGCCACTGCGGCCGTTTCTGATACGACGTCGTCCGCAAAACGAGGAGGCAAGAACAGCGCGAAAGCTGCTTCATCCAACGCCGATCCCCGGCGACCGGACATCGTGGCGACGCGCAACGCACAGTCGCTGCGCGAACTCGCCGCCGCGCCCTCGATCGAGGGCGCCGTGAAAGCCCGCTTGCCCGCGACCTTCAAGCCGCAACTGGCGACGCTCGTCGATGCCGCGCCGCCCGGCGACGAATGGTCGTATGAAATCAAGTTCGACGGCTACCGTGTGCTGACCCGAATCGATCGCGACGCGAAGGCGGGCGCCGTCAAGGTGTTCACGCGCGCCGGCAACGACTGGACCGCGAAGTTCAGCAAACAGGTCAAGGCGTTCGAACAACTCGGCATCGAAAGCGCGTGGCTCGACGGCGAAGCCGTGGTGCTGGACCAGAACGGCGTACCGAATTTTCAGGCGCTGCAGAACGCGTTCGATGCGAACCGTCCACAAGACATCATCGTCTACCTGTTCGATATACCGTTTCTGAACGGCTACGACTTGCGCGGCGTGCCGCTCGAACAGCGTCGCGCGATTCTGCGCGCCTTGCTGGAAGACGTCGACGATAGCGTGCTGCGCTTCTCGAACAATTTCGACTTCAGCGCGGAAGACCTGCTCAGAAGCGCGTGCGACATGGCGCTGGAGGGCATCATCGGCAAGCGGCGCGACAGCGGCTATCTGTCGGGACGTTCGTCGACGTGGATCAAGCTGAAGTGCCGCCGGCGCCAGGAGTTCGTGATTGGCGGCTATTCGGAACCGTCCGGCAGCCGCGCGGCGTTCGGCGCGCTGCTGCTCGGCGTCTACGATAGCAAAGGCAGATTGAATTACGCAGGGCGTGTGGGCACGGGGTTCGACGCGGCGCTGCTGCGCTCGGTCAAGAAAGAACTCGACGCGCACGCGACCCAGCGCATGCCGTTTGCGGCCGCGCCGCGCGAGCGCAGCCGCACGCCCGTGCATTGGGTCGAACCGGTGCTCGTAGCCGAGTGCAATTTCGCGGAATGGACGAGTGACGGCATCGTGCGTCAGGCGTCGTTCGTGAGTCTGCGCAACGACAAGCCGGCGCGCCAGATCGTCAAGGAAACACCTCGCCAGGGAGCCGACGTGCAACAGCAAACCGATTCCATCTCCGACGACGCGCCGAAGAAACGTGCGGCGCGGAAAACTTCCGCCAGCACGGTGGCCGCCTCCGGTGAAGAGAAGACTGGCGCGGCGAAATCGAAGGCCAACGCGAAAACGGCGGACGCGAAAGAGGCCAGCGTAAAAAGCCGCGGCGCAGAGAAAGCCGGCGCGAAGGCCGGTGCCGCAAAAACCGTCGCAACGAAATCCGCTGCGACGAAATCCCCTGGAACCAAAACCGCGACCACGAAAACCAAAGCCACCAAACCCGCACCCGCAAAAACAAACACCGCTGCGCCGCCCGCCGAAGTCGCCGGGGTCCGCATCTCACATCCCGACCGGATCATCGACAAAAGCAGCGGCGCGCGCAAGATCGATCTCGTGCAGTACTACGAGTCGGTCGCCGAATGGATGCTGCCGCATCTGAAAGACCGTCCGGTGTCGCTGGTGCGTGCGCCCGAGGACATCGGCGGCGAGCTGTTTTTTCAGAAGCACAGCCAGAAGCTGTCGATTCCGAGTGTCACGCAGCATCCGGACCTCGATCCCGGGCATCCGCCGCTGATTACCGTCGATACCATCAAAGCGCTGGTCGGCGCCGCGCAAATGGGCACCGTCGAATTTCACACGTGGAATGCCGTCGTGTCGAATATCGAAAAGCCCGACCGCGTGGTGTTCGACCTCGACCCCGATGCATCGCTAGGTTGGGAACGCATGATCGAAGCCGCGCAACTCACGCGTTCACTGCTCGAGGAACTCGGCCTCAAATCCTTCTGCAAGACGAGCGGCGGCAAGGGCTTGCATGTGGTCGTGCCGCTCGCGAAACAGGCCGGCTGGGACGAGGTGAAAGACTTCTCGCAAGCCGTCGCCCAGCACATGGCGGCAACGCTGCCGAAGTATTTCAGCGCGAAGATGGGCGCGCAGAATCGCAAGCAGAAAATCTTCGTCGACTATCTGCGCAACAACCGCGGCTCCAGCACGGTCGCCGCATTCTCGGCGCGGGCGCGTCCGGGCCTCGGTGTCTCAGTGCCGCTCGCGTGGGACGAGGTCGCCGGCACCACGGGCGGCGATCAATGGACCATCGAGAATCTGCACGAACGCCTCGTCGACCTCAAAAGCGACCCGTGGGCGGACTATGCGAAGACGCGTCAGCGCATCACCGCAGCCATGAAAAAACGTCTGGTCGATGCGCAATAAACTCGGCCGGACCCGATTCAGAACGATAAGGAGCAATACCATGAAGACTTCACCGCAATCGTCCGACGGCGACAAGCAGGCGGACCGGCACGCAAAAAAGCAGCCCCAATCGATGCAGGAAGCCGCCGCGCCTCTGCCTCATGAAGCCGATCAGAATCCGGAGTCGCAGCATGAGGACGGCCCGCGCCAAGTCGGCAAGCAGGCGCATCGCGACCTCGAACGCGGTCTGAAAGATACCGACCGCCGCGGCGGCGGCGAGTATCAGCAGAAGACGCAGAACGATGCTCACACCGACGTCAACTCCGATGACAAAGGAACCGGCGGCGCACGCGGCAACAAGCACTAACCATGCGTCGGTTTGAGCGCGGTCGCCGGCGCTTCGGTCTCAAACCGGCTCTCTGTCCCAGTAAGGCGGATCGCCAAAATGGGCCGCCACAAATTCGATGAAGGCGAGCGTCTTCGGCGGCACGAACGAACGGCTCGGGTACACGCCCCAGATCGCCACGCTGTCGGCGAGCGGATAGCTGTCCAGTACGCTGACCAGTTCGCCGCTGCGCAAATACGGCGCGACGTCCCACGTCGATTTGAGCGCGATGCCGAATCCAGCGAGCAGGGCGTCGCGGATCACTTCGCCGTTGTCCGTGACGAGGCGCCCGCTCACGCGCACCGTGAGCGGTCCGGCCGGCGTCACGAAGGACCAGTCGCGCTGGTCCGACAGAATCATGCACTCGTGCTCCGCGAGGTCCGAAGGATGATGCGGCGTACCGCGCGCGGCAAGGTAAGCGGGCGCGGCGCACAGCACCCGCCGGTTCACCGCGAGGCGCCGCGCCACCAGCGACGAATCCTTCAGCGCGCCGACGCGGATCGCCACGTCGATACCCGCATCGACGAGATCGACCAGTTGATCGGTGAGCCGCAAATCGACGCTCACGCCGGGATAGCGGCGCAGAAATTCGCCGATTACCGGCGACACGTGCTGCCGTCCGAACGAAGACGGCATCGAGACGCGCAAGCGGCCCTGCGGCTCGGCCTGCGCCCGGCCCACCGAGGCGCGCGCGGCGGCGGCTGCGTCGAGCAGGGCTTCGGCGCGCGTCATGAAGACTTCACCGTCCTGCGTGAGGCTGATGCGGCGAGTGGTTCGGTGCAGCAAACGCGCGCCGAGCAGCTTTTCCAGCTGCGCGATGCGGGAACTGGCCACCGCCGCGGATAAACCGAATTCGCGTCCGGCCGCCGACACGTTGGCCAGCAATGCGGCGCGCACGAACAGGGCGACGTCGAGCAGATCGAGCCGCTCCCGGTCGCCCGGCGGCGTGCGCTCGGACAAAACCTGAACAGGAGGCGAGTTCATTCTTCTGAAATACCAAAAAATGTTTCAGTCATTATGACGGTTTTAAAAGAATAAGAGCCGCCGTACGATGACGCCAATGGAATCGCCGACGCGCACCGGCACCACCGGGCCGTCGCAAAGACGGCGATCCTTTCACTCTGATTTGAACCAACAGGAGCATGTATGAAAGCCGTCGGTCTCTATCGCTATTTGCCGATCGATCAAGCGGAAGCCCTGGTCGATGTCGAGATTCCGAAACCGGAAGCCACTGGCCGCGATCTGCTGGTCAAGGTCGAGGCGATCTCCGTCAATCCGGTGGACGCCAAGGTGCGCGCGCCGAAAGACACGCTCGAAAAGACGCCGCGCATCCTCGGTTGGGATGCTGCCGGCACCGTGGCCGCGGTCGGCCCGGACGTCACGCTGTTCAAGGTCGGCGATCCGGTGTTCTATGCGGGCAGCATTACGCGGCCGGGCGCCAACAGCGAGTTCCATCTGGTCGATGAACGGATCGTCGGGCGCAAGCCGGCGTCGCTCGATTTCACTCACGCGGCCGCGCTGCCGTTGACCGCGATCACCGCCTGGGAAGCGTTGTTCGACCGCCTCGGCGTGTCGCCACAAGGCGCGGACGAAGGCCGCACCGTGCTGATTTTCGGCGGCGCGGGCGGGGTCGGCTCGGTCGGCATCCAACTGGCGAAGCAACTCGCGAAGCTGAAGGTGATCGCAACCGCGTCGCGGCCCGAATCGGCGAAATGGGCCACGGAGCTGGGCGCGGATCACATCGTCGATCACTTCGGCGACGTGCCCGCGCAATTGAAAAAGCTTGGCATCGACCAGGTCGATTACGTGCTGATGTTCAACGACACCGACAAGAATTTCCCGGCCGCGGCGGAGGTCGTCAAGCCGCAAGGCAGCATCTGCACGATCGTGGAAAACAGCCAGCCCGTGCCGGTCGAACTGCTGAAGGCCAAGAGCGCCGCCTTTCATTGGGAGTTCATGTTCACGCGCTCCATGTTCGGCACGCCGGACATGATCGAGCAGCACAAGCTGTTGACGGAAGTCGCGCGTCTCGTCGATGCGGGCACGCTGCGCACGACAGTCGGCCAGAGCCTCGGCACGATCAACGCCGCGAATCTGCGCCGCGCGCATCAACTGCTTGAAGAAGGGCGCGCGATCGGCAAACTGGTGTTGACGGGTTTCGACGCGTAAATAGCGTTTCGCCGTAGCGGGCTGAAGCGAAAAAACGGCCGGCGTCGCAGCAATGCGCGCCGGCCGTGTTCATTTGATGCACATCAAACTGTGCTATCCGGTGCGTCGATCTGCAGCAGTGCGGCGCGACCTGCGCTTTCGTGCGCCAAAGCCGCGACACGCGCAGAAAACGCGTCGCCGCAAGCGGGTTAACACCCGATTCGCAGGCAGCGCGCGCAGCGCCGCTTGGCGTTAGACTGGCAGGGCAGCATGCTAAAACAGTTGCGTGTCTCGCGGCCCGGCATCATGAGCCAGGCGGTGCGCGAGCAGTAGCGCTGAAGCGGGCGCGCAGCGGCACAACAACGAGGTGACAGTATGAGCTTCAGACTCTCCGCCGTTTCAGTTGTCGCTTCTCTCGCATGCGCGCTCGCGCCCGGCATGTTTGTGCCGGTGGCTCGCGCGGCCACGCCGATCACGGTCACGTCCCAGTCCGCCCTCGACGGTCCCATCCGCTACACGGTGCGCGTCACGTCGAAACAGTTCGGCAATTCGCAGGAAACCCGCACGATCCGCTCCGGCGAATCGGACGACTTCACGTGGAAGACGGTGCCGCCTGGCGGACCGGTTCCCGCGACGGATGCGTGTCCGAACTATGCGTCGCTGCCGACCGACACCAACGGCGCGATGATCCGGCAGACGCAGATCCGTTTCGCGCCGGTGGTCGCCGGCGACGGCACGGCGACGGTGCAACTGAGCTTCCAGGCGCAGACGCCGAAGGGCGTGAAAACCGTCACGAGCGGCGGCAAAACGCTCAAGTGTCCGAACGACGTGAGCGTCAGCCAGATCGTGCGCTTCACGATGCCGGTGAACGGCAGCACGAAAACGCTCACACTCAGCGACGGCACGGAAGTCGCGATCAGCGCGAAGCGTTGAGTCCAGCGCGTGATGGGAGCACGGCGGCGGTCCTGAACTCGGCTTAGCGCCGTGCCACGGTCCGCTCCACGAGCCGCGCCGACAGAAACCGGTGCTCGGCGGAAAAGAGCCGCCGGTAGGTGAGCAGTACCGCGCCCACGGTCCCCAGCGTTGACGACGCGGCGATCAGGAACATGATCACGATCTGATAGCGCACCGCCTGCAATGGCGATTGCCCGGCCAGTACCTGGCCGGTCATCATGCCGGGCAGGCTCACCACGCCGACCACGGCCATCTGATTGAGTGTCGGCATCATGCCCGCCCGCACCGCCTGGCGCGCGGGCGCCTGTGCCGCTTCCCAACGCGTCGCGCCGAGCGCGAGCGCCATGTCGACGCGATCGCGTCGCGCGGTCAATTCCTCGGTCATGCGTTCGATACCGAGCGACACGCCGGTCAGCGTATTGCCGAGGATCATGCCGAGAATCGGAATCGCATATTGCGGCTCGTACCACGGGTGAATGCGAATCACGACGAACAGCCCGACCGCAGCCACCAGCCACGAACTGATCCAGATCGACAGCACGCTGTCCGCGCGTTGTCCACGATACGTACGGTTGCCGCGCTGCGCGCCCGCGAAGCCGGCGATCAGCGTCATCACGATCATCAGCGGCAACACCACGTACCAGCGGTCGTACTGGAACACCCAGCCGAGCACGTAGCCGATCGCCAGCAACTGGACGACGGTGCGCACGGCGGCCCACGCGAGCTTGCGTTCGAGATCGAGCTTGAGCGCCACCGAGACGGCACCGTTCACGACGATCAGCAGCGCGGCGATTGCGACATCCCACAGACTCAGGTTTTGCAGTGTCATTGGCCGGACTCCTGGTGATACTGATGCGCGGGCGGTATCTCGGGCCGTGCGTCGGTCCGTGCGGTTTCGCCGAGCACGCCGGCGCGCATGGTCAGATACCGCGCGCTCATGCGCGTGGCTTGCGCCGGATCGTGGGACACCCAGATCGACGCATGACGAGCGGGATCGGCGTCGAACCATGCGTGCACCAGTCCTTCGATCGCATGCGACGACTCGGGGTCGAGCGAGGCGGTCGGCTCGTCGAGCAATAGGACTTCGGGCGCGAGTTGCAGCACGCGAATCAGCGCGGCGATCTGCGCCTCGCCTCCGGACAACTCGCTTGCGCGTTTGTCGAGAAAGTCGTCGCCGCGGCCGGCCTGAGCGGCGAGGCTCGCCGCGCGCGCGCGATCGAAGCGCACGTCGCGATACGTGCGCAACTCGAACGGGTAGCGCAGATTGTCTTCGACGCTGCCATCGAGCAGCGCGGGCCGCTGCCGGATATACGCGACGTTGCGCCGGTAGCGCGGAATGGCGGCGCGTTCCACCGCCGCGCCATGCCACATCATGCGTCCCGCATCGAGCGGATCGAGCAGCGCGAGTGCGCGCAGGAACACGCTCTTGCCCGAGCCGGACGGTCCGGTGATCGCGACACGGTCGCCTCCCTGTAAAGCGAAGGTGGTCGGCTGCAGCAACGTCTGGCCGCGCACGGCATCGCGCCGGACAATGCCTTCGGCGAGGACTAAGGGAACATCGGTCATGTTTGAATTTGTAATGGGGGATGCGTAAGGTCGAGGCTCGCTGCAACGTGTGTGGGTGCAACCTGCGCTCAACATGATAAAGCGTTGATAAAGCGCTAATAAAGCGCCAGCGGCATGGCGCTGGTGGTCAATGATCGGGCACGCAACGTGCTGCACGTTGCTCAACGTAAAAGAATTAGCGGAGCCTCTCAATGGCAGTGTCGAGCACGACAGGACGGCGAATCGGAAAAATCATCGCGTGGCTGTTGGCGATTATCGTCATTCTGATTGTCGCGCTGACTATTTTCATTCTGACGTTCGACTGGAACCGGGCACGGCCTTATATCAACGACAAGGTCACGCAAGCGATCGGCAGGCCGTTCGCCATCAACGGCGATCTGAAGGTCGGCTGGCGGCATCCGGTCGGCGAAACCGGCTGGCGCGGCTGGGTGCCGTGGCCGCGTTTCTCGGCGGCCAATATCACCGTGGGCAATCCGGATTGGACGAGGCAGCCGCAGTTCGCCACGCTGGACGAGATTGACTTCCAGGTCAAGGTGCTGCCGCTGCTCGCGCACGATATCGTCATTCCCACCATCAACCTTGTGAATCCTTCGGTCGACCTCGAGCGCGTGCTCGACGGCCGCAACAACTGGACCTTCAAGCTGGCGGCGTCGAGCGCGCCTTCGGAATGGAAGCTCGAACTGCACGATATCGCCTTTGCCAAAGGCAATATCGCGCTGTCCGATCAGCAGAAAAAGGTCGATCTGCAGATGGCGATCGATACGCTCGGCCAGCCGATTCCGATCGGCGAAGCCATGAAGCAGCAGGAAGCGGCGTCGCGCAGTTCGTCGGCGCAAACCATCGGCAAGTCCGGTGCGAACAAGCTGACTCAGCAGGCGAATGCGCAAGCGGCGTCGGAAGCCGCGGCGGCGTCCGCTGCGGCCGCCTCCGGCGCGTCGTCGACGGATATCAGCGCGTCGGGTACCACGGCGGCCACGGGCGCCTCGGGCGGCCTGGTCGCGGGCGGTTCGAAAGGTGCGAGCGAGGCCGTCGTTGCAGGCGCGAGCGGCGTGGTCGTGGCGTCCGCACCGGCCTCGGCTTTGGGCGCGAGCGAGGCGCAGACGCAAGCCGGTGCGAAGCAGGAAATCCCGCCGTACGCCATCGGCTGGACCGTCAAAGGGACCTACAACAAGACGCCGGTGTCGGGCAGCGGCAAGGTCGGCGGTGTGCTCGCGCTGCAGGACGCGAACCGGCCGTTCCCGGTGCAAGCCGATGTCAAGGCAGGCGATCTGCATGTCGGTCTGATCGGCACGATCACCGATCCGGCGCATCTTGCCGCGGTCGATCTGCGCCTCTGGCTGCAAGGCAACAGCATGGCGCGCCTCTATTCGCTGACTGGCGTGACGCTGCCCGACACACCGCCCTATGCAACCGAAGGGCGGCTCGTCGGCCAGTTCAAGTCCACGGGGAACGTCTTCAAGTATGAAAATTTTACAGGACGGGTCGGCGGCAGCGATATCAACGGTTCAATGACCTATACGGCGCGTGAGCCGCGTCCGTTGCTGCAGGGCGAACTCGTGTCGCATCTGCTGCAATTTTCCGATCTGGCGCCGGTGATCGGCGCGGATTCGAACGCCAGCAAGGCCAAGCGCGGCGACGCGACGGCGCAGCCGTCCAACAAGGCGCTGCCGGTCGAAGAATTCCGCACCGACCGCTGGAAGGCGATCGACGCCGACGTGAAGTTCACCGGCCGGCGGATCGTCAAGGACGTGAATCTGCCGATCACGGATCTGTACACGCACGTGGTGATGACCGACGGCGTACTCTCGCTGGAACCGTTGAAGTTTGGCGTGGCCGGCGGCACGCTCGCTTCGGACATTCATCTGGACGGCAGCGCGACGCCGCTCAAGGGCCGCTTCGCGACCTCGGCGCGGCATCTGAAGCTCAAGCAGTTGTTCCCGAACTTCAAGACGATGCAGAACGCGCTGGGTGAAATTAACGGCGACGCCGCGTTGACCGCTACGGGCAATTCGCCGGCGGCGCTCGCGGCAACGTCGAACGGCGAGGTCAAGGCGCTGGTGACGGACGGCACGGTGAGCCGTCTGCTGATGGAAGCGGCCGGGCTGAACGTGGCGAACGTCGTGTATGAAAAGCTATTCGGCAATCGCGATGTGAAAATCAACTGCGCGGCCGCCGATTTTGTCGCGACCAACGGCGTGCTGGAATCGCGTGTGTTCGCGCTCGATACGGACGACGCCGTGATCGACATCGACGGCAACGTGAATCTGCGGGACGAGTCGATGGACCTCGGCGTGCATCCGCATACCAAGGGTTTCCGGGTTTTTTCGCTGCGCTCGCCGCTCTACGTGAAAGGCACCTTCAAGGACCCGCACGTCGGCGTGAACGCGGCCGCGCTGGCCTTGCGCGGCGGCGCGGCGGTCGGCCTCGGCCTGATCAATCCGTTCGCGGCGCTGATTCCGTTGCTCGCGCCGAGCAACAACAAGCCGTTACCCTGCACGCAAATGCTCGCGCAGATTCGCCAGGCCCCGACGGCGCCGCCGCCGGGCGTAAAGCAGCAGCCCAAGTCGGCCATTTCTCTGGATGGCGCGCCGGTCAACAAATCATCGGACGGCGCTTCGTCGCCGGCTACGACGGATAAGAAGAAGCCGGCTGCGGTGTCGCCAGCCAGCGCGGCTACATACAAGGGAAGCTGATGCCTTTCATCCTGCCTGCGGATTGGCTGAGCTGGAGTTTTGGCGGCGGCCTGTCGTTGATCTTTTTGTGGCTGATCAGTGTGCCGCCCGGGCGCGACGATTTCGACGATGTCACGAGCAAACGAGACACGGCGAACGTTGCACACGCGCGCAGACAGATCACCTGAGAGACAAGTCAAATCAAGGAAAGGTGATGGCGCAACACCGTGTGACGAACTGTGTGAACAGACGGTGTTGCGAGCGTGAAGCGCAGCCGTAAACCTAACGGTCTACCTGAGCGAGCGCGGCGCGGCGTCTCCAGCAGCATCCTGACGACGCACCCCGCGACGTGCACCGCCGACGCGAGTCGCGCCGAATTCCGTCAGGATCCTGGCACGAGCGCGGCTGGCAAACACCAGAAAGCCGAAGCCGTCGGCCTCATACCAGTAGCCGCCGTTCTCGAGACCGTCGAGCGGCTGCTCCAGCGCATTGGTAATGGATTCGATGCAACGGCGCCGTAACTCGGCGGGTGCCGGATAGGGCGGTTGTGCGCCACGCACACTGCACAGGAGTACATCGAGTCCCGGCAGCACGTGCGCATAAAGGACCGGCTCGTCTTGCGCGCGAGCACGCGCAATCTTGGTGTCGAGCTGACCGAACGGCTTGAAATGCCGTAGTACCGCGAGGAACGACTCATCGCCGTCCACCTTCGCGCGTCTACGCTTTTTCGGGAAGGACATAAAAATTCGCCTGAAAAAGAATTGCAAGAAACGCAGCGTCCTCATGCGACCACTCCCGGCTTCGCGCGCCGCACGTCGATCTTTTATAGCATACGACAAGGTCGGATTCACGGTGATTCGACAACAACGCCGCCCCACCGCCTCCCGCACGAATCATGCCGAACCGCCTCGCCGCGCGCTTTCGCTTCCTAGCCCACCTGTTTCCATCATAGACGCACGAGGCGTCGAAAAATCATCTCATACCAATAAAAAAGTCATTTTTGTGTGGGGCGGCGCATCTTGCCGGCACGTTGAAATATCTCGAATTCACGTCGATAATGGCCCGTCCGGCTGCCCTACATCGAGCTCGCCGATATCACACCGCACTGTCCCGCCGGCGCGGCGCTGCGTGGCCGGTCACGCGCACCGCCGCGGCTTGATCGACCGCTTGAGCGACCCTTTGCGACCCTTCGGGCGAACATGAAACTATTCACCAAGGGTCTGCTGCTGATTGCAGTGCCGAGCGCGGTCGAGCTGGCGCTTCTTGGGGTCGTCTTCGATACCCAGGAGCAGACAGCGCAGGCCGCGCAGTGGGTCACCAACAGCAAGCAGATTCTCTATCAGTCGTCGGCCATCGTCGATCCGCTGCTGCGTCAGACTGCGCGGGTTCGCACGGGCATGGTGATCGGCGACGCGTCGCTGATCGACCGCCATACCGTGTGGGTCGATCTGGGCGACCGGCTGTCGAATCTCGAGGTGCTGGTCGCCGGCACGCCGCAACAGGTCGAACGCGTGCACAAGATGCAGCGGGCCATCGACGCGTATCGCACACAGACTGTCGCGATCTCGCAGGCGCTGCGCGAAGGGCGTCGTCCGACGTCGTTTGCGGCGCTGGAGACTGGCGCGTTGCCACAGCAGATCGCCGTGTTTCGCGATGAACTCGCGGCGTTCGGCGACGAGGCGTCGCGGCTCGACGCTGAACGTTCGGCCGCCCTCGCGCGGCGCCGCGACCGTCAGCAATACGCGCTGATCGGCGCCGTGCTGGGCTCGATGCTGATCTGGGCCGCCACCGCGGTGGCCTTTGCGCGCAGCATCGGCCGGCGGCTGGAAGTGCTGACCGGGAACGCCGAGCGTTTAGGCAGTGGGCGCACGCTGGCGCCGGCGCTGTCGGGTAAGGACGAAATTGCCGCGCTTGACGCGGTGCTGCATCAGACGGGCGCGCGCCTGCGTGCGGCAGAAGCCCAGCAGGCCATGCTGAAGACGCGGCTCGAAGCGCGCGCGCGGGAACTGGCGGGCGTCAACGAGGAACTGCGTCAGGAGACGCAAGATAATGAAATGTTCATCTACAGCGTGTCGCACGATCTGCGCTCGCCGTTGGTGAATCTGCAAGGCTTCTCGAAGGAACTGCAGGTCTCGTGCGACGAGCTGGACAGCGTCGTCGAGGCGGCAAAATTGCCGCCAGCCGAGCATCGACGCATGGCGCATATTCTCGATGGCGAGATGCGCGAGTCCTTGCAATATTTGCGCACGGCAGTGACGCGGGCCGCGTCGATCATCGACGCACTGCTGCGTATTTCACGCGCGGGCCGGCTCGAGTACCAGTGGCAGCGTGTGAGCGTCGGGCGCGTGGTGGGCCGGGTGGTCGACGCGCTCCAGGGTGCGATCGGGCAGCATGCCGCCGTGGTGACCGTGCGCGATCTGCCGCCCGCATGGGGCGACCCCGGCGCGATCGAGCAGATTTTCAGCAATCTGATCGGCAACGCGCTGAATTATCTCGACCCGGCGCGCAACGGGCGTATCGAAGTCGGCGCGCTGGAACCCGAACCGGTCGAGCCGGCCGAGGCGGGCGAGCCGCGCGCGATCCGCATGCGCACGTATTATGTGCGCGACAACGGCCTCGGCATTCCGGCCGCGTATATGTCGAAAGTGTTCCGGGCGTTTCAGCGCCTGCATGGCGACGTCGCGAACGGCGACGGCATCGGTCTCGCGGTGGTGCGTCGCACGGTGGAACGGCATGGAGGCCGCGTGTGGGTCGAGTCGGCGGAGGGCGCGGGATCGACGTTTTTCGTGGTGTTGCCGGAACAGCCCGCGCGTCTTTGAACTTGAGCAGGCAAAGAGGGCGGCGGCGCGATAATCACAAGCGGCGGGCATCGACCAATCGTTGAGCACGGAGAGCATATGAATCACGGGGAAACGGTCAGCATCGTACTGATCGAAGATGACGACGGCCACGCCACGCTGGTCGAACGCAATCTGCGCCGTGCCGGCATTTCGAACGGCTTCGTGCGCTTTCGCGACGGCCAGCAGGCGCTCGATTATTTCTTCGGCGCGGCGCCGTCAACGGCCGACGCCGCGAGTTCCCCGGCCGATCCCGCTAACAGCGCTGTCCCCGCGCGTGAAGATTTGATGAATTTCGTCGTGCTGCTGGATCTGAAAATGCCGCGGGTGGACGGCTTCGAAGTCTTGCGGCGTCTGAAAGAATCGCCGCAGACGGCCGCCGTGCCGGTGATCGTCCTGACCACGACCGACGACCCGCGCGAAATCGCGCGTTGCTACGAACTCGGCTGCAATGTCTACATCACCAAGCCGGTCGAATACGATGCGTTTATCGAAGCCGTGCGCCGCCTCGGTTTTTTCCTGCAGGTGGTCAAGCTGCCTTCAGGGCATCGTCTCGCGGCGCCGTGATGGAAGGTTCGCATGAAGAAGGTCCGCATGAAGCCGGCCGAAAGACGCTCGTGACAAGATAGACCACTTGTTGACCCTAGCCAGAGAAGACTCCGCATGACCGAAGAAGTGTCCGTGCCGCCCGCCGCCTACGTGCTGGTCGTCGATGACGACGAAGGCATCCTGCGGCTCGCGCGCAAGTCGCTCGAGCGCGCCGGCTGCCGGGTCGCGATCTGCGCCGGCGTCGACGCGGCCCGTGAACGGCTTGCGGCAGGCGGCCCCGACTTGCTGGTGCTCGACTACCAACTGAGCGGGCCGGAAACCGGGCTGGACTTCTTTCGCCGTCTGCGCGCGGAAGGCGTGCGGATTCCCGCCATTCTCGTGACCGGCTTTACCGACGAATCGCGTGTCATCGAAGCGCTGCGCGCCGGCGTGTCCGACGTCGTGCCGAAATCCGGCGATTACCTCGATTACCTGCCCGAAGCCGTCGAACGGGTGCTCTCGCAAGTGCGCCTGCAGCGCGCGTCGGACGAAGCCTTGTTGCTGCGCGATCGCGAGCAGCATTACCGCACCTTGTCGGAGGCGTTGCCGCACCTTGTCATGACCTGCAACGCAACGGGCGACTGCGATTTTCTGTCCAAGCAGTGGTACGACTACACGGGCGTCGCTGAAAGCTGTTCGTACGGTCTCGCCTGGCTCGACGCCGTGCATCCGGACGACCGCGAGGAGATTCGCCGAAGCTGGCTCAAAACGGTGTCGGGCAACGCCGGCGACTACCGGCACGAGTTGCGGATTCGCCGTTACGACGGCGAATATCGCTGGTTCGACTTACGCGTGGTGGCGATGCGCGACGCCGAGGGCAACGTCAGCAAATGGTTCGGCAGTTGCACGGACATTCATTCTCAACGCGAGGCGGCCGAGGAGCGCGAACGGCTGCTGGCGTCGGAGCAGGCCGCCCGCCAGACCGCCGAAGAAGCCAATCGCGCCAAAGACCGCTTTCTGGCCATGCTGTCGCACGAATTGCGCACGCCGCTCACGCCGGTGCTAGCCGGCGCCAGCGTGTTGGAAATGATTCCGGGTCTGCCCGATCAGGCGCGAGCGAGCGTGCGCATGATCCGTCGCAACGTCGAACTCGAAGCGCGGCTGATCGACGACCTGCTCGATCTCACGCGCGTGGCGAACGGTAAGCTGCGGCTGTCGCTGGAAACCGTCGACGTGCACGACGTGATCGACAGCGTGCTCGAACTGTTTCGCAGCGAGATTCAGGTCAAGCAGCAGGACGTGCACGTCCATAAAGACGCGCAGCATCATTACGTGCTGGCCGATCGCGCGCGGCTGCAGCAGATGCTGTGGAATCTCATTCGCAACGCCGCCAAATTCACGCCGGACGGCGGCCATATTTACGTGCGCACGCACGACGAACGCATGCACGTGCAGATCTCGGTCGAAGATACGGGGATCGGCATCGAGCCGGACCAGATCGGCAAACTCTTCAACGCGTTCGAGCAAGGCAACCAGAACATGACACGGCAGTTCGGCGGCCTCGGCCTCGGTCTCGCGATCACGAAGGCGTTGACCGACGTGCACGGCGGCACGGTGACCGCGCAAAGCCCGGGCGCGCACTGCGGCGCGACCTTCACGATTACCTTGCCGACGGCCGCGGCGCCGCAGGTGACTTCGCCGGTCGTGGTGCCCGACGAAGTGCATTCGGGCGGTCTGCTGAACATCCTGCTGATCGAAGATCATGTGGACACCGCGGAGGTCATGGAGCAACTGATTCGCAGCCTCGGCCATGAAGTCACGACCGTGGGCCGGGTCGACGATGCATTAGCCGCCACGCAATCGCAGACCTTCGATCTGATCGTCAGCGACGTAGGATTGCCCGATGGTACCGGTCTCGACTTCATCAAAGCATTCCGCGAGCACTCGGACGCGCCCGCGGTCGCATTGACCGGCTTCGGCACCGACGAAGACGTGCGTCGCTGCCTGAGCGCCGGTTTCACCTCGCATCTGACCAAGCCGGTCAATTTCAGTCAGCTCGAAACGATGATCGAAGTCGCGGTGACTCAGAAGGAGCAGCGGGACGCGTGAGCGTGGAGACCGCCGGCATTGACCCAAATAAGACAAAAGGCCTGTTGCGATCGGGATCGCAACAGGCCTTTTGCTTATGACTGACTCCGGCTGACGCGCCGGAATAGTTAGCGCGGCGAGTTCTTCAACGAATCGCGGATTTCACGCAGCAGCAGCACGTCTTCCGGCGTCGGCGGCGGTTCCGCCGGCGCGGCTTCTGCCGGCTTGCGCAAATTGTTGATGAACTTGACCATCAGGAAAATGATGAACGCGAGAATCACGAAGTTGATCAGCACGGTGATGAACGAGCCGTAACCGAATACGGCAACGCCCGCCGTTTGCAAGTCTTTATACGACTCGGGGCTGCCCTTGAAGGTGGGCGGAATGGGACCGAGGCGAACGAACTTATTGGAGAAGTCGAGGCCGCCGGTGGCGAGCCCGACAACCGGCATGATCAGGTCTTTAACAATTGAATTGACGATGGTGGAGAACGCGCCGCCGATGATCACACCGACTGCCAGATCCATCACGTTGCCCTTGAGGGCAAATTCCTTGAATTCCTTGACCATGCTCATAGAGGTTCCTCCCAGAAGTCGATATTCGAATGATACCAACCTGAGAAGGATAGGCTAGTCTTTTGGCCAGAACGGCGAGGATTGTTTTTTATTGTGGAAACAGTGGCTCGCTATGCCGTGCGCGTTCTATATGCGCGGCAAACGCGATTGGGTCTGTATTGGTGCCGCACAACAGTACGCCCACGCGTTTGCCTTGCAGCTGTTCGCGCAGCGGGCCGAGCAAGCCGGCTGTCGCCGCGGCGCAGGCCGGCTCGACGGCGAGCTTCAGTTGTCCGAACAAGGTCAGCATGGCCGCACGCAATTGGTCATCCGATACCGTGACAAGCTGATCGATATGCCGCCGGCACAATTCGTAGCTGTATTCCTCGGTGTGCGGCGACATGAGCGAGTCGGCAATACCGTGCATCTGGCGCATCTTGACTGTGTGATTGGCGGCGAAACTCTTGCCCATGACATCCGCGCCTTCGGGTTCCACGCCATACACATGCACGTTCGGATTCGCCAGGCGCATGGCGGTTGCCACACCCGCCGCGAGGCCGCCGCCGCCGATCGGCACGATCACCGCTTCGAGATCCGGTGTTTGCGTGGCCCACTCGTAGCCGAGCGTGGCCGAACCCAGCACTGTCCGATAGCCGTTGAACGGATGCACGAAATAGCGGCCTTCCTCGGCCTCGATCCGGCGCACCAGTTCGAATGCCTCGGCAATGTCCTGCGCGAACACGATTTCGGCGCGGTATTGCCGGCACAGCGCCACGCGCGCCGGATTGGCCGCGTGAAACAGCACGACCTTGGCGCTGATGCCGAGGCGCATGGCCGCATACGCGACCGCCACCGCATGATTGCCGCCCGACACGCACGTGACGCCTGCGCTGCGCTGTGCTTCGTCGAGTGCGAGCAGGTTGGTGAACGCACCGCGCGCCTTGAAGCTACCGCCCGCCTGCAACAACTCGAACTTGAAATTCACCACCGTGCCTTCGAGCGACGGAAAGTCCGCCCTGTCGAACACCGGCGTTCGCGCCACCCACGGCGTCAACGCAAAGTGCTGTGCGGCGATGTCGTCGAGCGTGGGGATCGGCTCGCCGTCGATCGTATGGTCGGTGTGTTGCGGCGTGGCGGTGGACATGGCGTGGGCGTGCGTGGCTCGGTATGGGTAAGACTCTTTCTACGTGCGTCGGTTTCAGTGCGCGTGCGCGTCGACCGACATGCTGTGAATGAATTTGTGCAGGAAACGCTCGCACGCCACCAACTGATCCAGCGCGACGAATTCGTTGGGTTTGTGCGCCTGCTCGATGCTGCCGGGTCCGCAGACGATGCTCGGAATGCCCGCCAGCGAGAACAGGCCGGCTTCCGTGCCGTAGGCAACCTTGCGTTTGTCCTGATCGGCGGTCAACGCGCGCACCAGTTGCGTGATGGCGGCTTGTTCAGACGAATCGAGCCCCGGCGCCGCGGCGATCTTCGTGATCTCGATTGCTGCCGATGGATGCTCGCGCAACATTTTCGGCAGCAGCGTTTCGCGTGCGTATTGATCGATGCGCGCGAAGATCGGTTCGGGATCGAGCGTGGGCAGGTTGCGGAATTCGAACTGGAACTTGCATTCGGCCGGCACGGTATTGATCGCATTGCCGCCGACAATCGTGCTGGTTTGCGCGGTGGTGAAGGGCACGTCGTACAGTTCGTCGAACGGGCCTTGCTCGCGGAATTGATCGGCCATGTCGCGGATATAGCAGATCAGCCGCGCGGCGTATTCGATCGCGTTCAAACCCTTCGGCGTCAGCGACGAATGCGCGGCCTGGCCGCGCACGCAGCACTGGTAGGCATTGATGCCTTTGTGCGCCACGATCGGCCGCATGCTGGTCGGCTCGCCGACGATGCAGCCGTCCGGCTTCACGCCGCGCTTCATCAGGTCGGCGATCAGGAGCGGCGCGCCGGCGCAGCCCACTTCCTCGTCGAAGGAGAGCGCAAGGTGAATCGGCTTGGCGAGTTTGGTGCGCTGCATTTCCGGCACAAGCGTCAGCGCCGCGCCAATGAAGCCTTTCATGTCGCAGGTGCCGCGGCCGTACAGATTGTCGCCGCGAATTTCCGGCTTGAACGGATCGCTGTCCCATTGCTGGCCGTCAACCGGCACCACGTCGGTATGGCCCGACAGCACCACGCCGCCGTTCGTTTCGCCGTCGTGCGCGGGAATCGTCGCGAACAGGTTGGCCCATTTGCCGCTTGAGTCGTGCGTGAGCGTGGCCTCGACGCCGACCGCACGCAATTCGTCGCGCACCGTTTCGATCAGACCGAGATTCGGATTGCGGCTGACCGTGTCCATCGACACGAGGCGGGTGACCCACGGGAGCGAAACGGGCGAAGACGAGGTGGACTGCGGCGTGGACTGCGCTGTTTCAGCGACATGAGACATGACAAGACTCCGGCATTTGAGTCTTTCGATCATACCCAAAAAAAAGACGCCCGTATGCTGCGGTGCGTGTTTGCGCACCGCAGCATGAATGCGAAAAACGCTAGACGTACCCCGGTTTTCGACGCTGCGCTAGCGCTGCCACTGCCACGTATCGCACGAACCTATCGCGCGGCGGCGCTCGCCGCGGTGCCGCGGCTCGGCGTGCCGAGCGCGCGCAAGGTTTCCTTGACCGTGGCGACACGCACCGCCAGATCGGGGCTGCGCGTTTCGATACGCAGCTTGTCCTGGCCCGCGAGCTTGATGTGCTTGTGTTTCTGCACCATCTCGATGATCCGCATCGCGTCGATCGGCGGGTTGGGGATGAACTGCAAGCCGATCACCGCTTCGCCCGCATCGATCTTCGAAATGCCGAGCGGTTTGGCCGCCAGCCGCAGACGATGCGTCTCCACCAGCGCATGCGCTTGCGGCGGCAGCTTGCCGAAGCGGTCGATCAGTTCTTCCTGAATGCTGTCGATCGAATCGTTGTGCTCGCAATTAGCCAGCCGCTTGTAGAGCGACAGACGCTCCTGCACATCGCCGCAATAGTCGGCGGGGAGAATCGCCGGCGCATGCAGGTTAATCTCGGTGGTCGCGGCGAGCGGCGCGGTGAGGTCCGGCTCCTTGCCTTCCTTCAATGCCTTCACCGCGTCGTTCAGCATGTCGGTGTAGAGCTGGAAACCGATCTCGTGAATCTCGCCGGATTGTTTATCGCCGAGCACTTCACCCGTGCCGCGAATCTCGAGGTCATGCATGGCCAGATAGAAGCCCGAACCGAGTTCCTCCATCTGCTGGATCGCCTCCAGCCGACGTTGCGCCTGTTTGGTCAGCCCTTGCGGATCGTGAACGAGCAGATACGAATACGCCTGGTGATGCGAACGGCCCACCCGGCCACGCAACTGATGCAATTGCGCGAGACCGAATTTGTCGGCGCGATGAATCAGGATGGTATTGGCGCTCGGCACGTCGATGCCGGTTTCGATAATCGTCGTGCACAGCAAGACGTTGGCGCGCTGCGCAACGAAGTCGCGCATCACACGTTCGAGTTCGCGTTCGTGCATCTGGCCGTGCGCGACCGCGATGCGCGCTTCAGGCACCAGCGCTTCGAGCATCTGCCGGCGATTCTCGATCGTCTCGACTTCGTTGTGCAGGAAGTAGACCTGGCCGCCGCGCTTCAACTCGCGCAGCATGGCTTCGCGAATCACGCTGTCTTCCTCGCGACGTACGAAGGTTTTGATCGCGAGGCGCTTCTGCGGCGCGGTGGCGATCACGGAGAAATCGCGCAGACCTTCGAGCGCCATGCCGAGCGTACGCGGAATCGGCGTGGCGGTGAGCGTGAGCACGTCCACTTCGGCACGCAAGGCCTTCAGCGCCTCTTTCTGACGCACGCCGAAACGGTGTTCCTCGTCGATGACCACCAGTCCCAGCCGCTTGAATTGCACGTCGGACGAGAGCAGCTTGTGCGTGCCGATCACGATATCGACCGTGCCTTCGTTGATCTGCTGGATTGCCGCGCTGACTTCCTTGGTCGATTTGAAGCGCGACAGTTCGGCGATCCGCACTGGCCAGTCGGAGAAGCGGTCGCTGAAAGTCTGCGTGTGCTGCTCGGCGAGCAGCGTAGTGGGCGAGAGCAGCGCGACCTGTTTGCCGCCCATCACCGCGATGAACGCCGCGCGCAATGCCACTTCGGTCTTGCCGAAGCCGACATCGCCGCACACGAGGCGATCCATTGGCTTGCCGCTCGTCATGTCGCCGATCACGGCAGCGATCGCCGCAGCCTGGTCCGGCGTTTCCTCGAAGCCGAAGCTCTCCGCGAACTTCACATAATCTTTCGGTTCGAGCGCGAACGCGTGGCCTTCACGTGCCGCGCGGCGTGCGTAGAGATTCAGCAGTTCGGCCGCGGTATCGCGGATCTGTTGCGCGGCCTTGCGTTTGGCCTTTTCCCATTGGCCGGAGCCGAGCGAATGCAGCGGCGCGCTTTCCGGATCGGCACCGCTGTAGCGCGAGATCACGTGCAGCTGGGCGACAGGAACGTACAACTTGCTATCGCCCGCGTATTCCAGGTGCAGGAACTCGGTCTCGCCCTCGCCGAGATCCATCGTGACGAGTCCCATATAGCGGCCGATGCCGTGCTGCGAATGCACGACCGGATCGCCCACCTTGAGCTCGGACAGATCGCGCACCATCGAATCGACGTTGCTCGCCTGTTCCTGACGGCGGCGCCCCGCGCGACGCGCGAGCGGACCATACAGCTCGGTCTCGGTGATGATCGCGATGCCGTCGACCGGCACCGCAAAGCCGTTGGCGAGCGGCGCAACGCCCAATGAAAAGCGCTCGTCGCTCGTCAGCCAGTCCTGGAAGCTGTCGCTCGATACCGGCCGCAGATGATTGTCGGCGAGCAATTGCAGCAGCGTTTCGCGCCGGCCCGCCGATTCGGTGGCGAACAGCACGCGATTCGGCGTGGTGTCGAGATAGGCGCGCAAGGCCGAAACCGGATCTTCCGCATGACGGTCGATCGCGAGATTCGGCAATGGCGTGGACCAGCCGCCGCCGGCGTTCGCAGGCAATGAGAGCCGCGCGAACGGCTTGGCGAGCGTGAAGAAATCCTCGTCCGACAGGAACAGACGCTGCGGCTCCAGAATTGGCCGGTCGCGGTCGTGCGAGAGGAAGTTGTAGCGCTGCTTCGTGTCGTTGGTAAAGCGCCGGATCGCCGCTTCGAGATCGCCGACGAACGCCAGTTGCGCGCCTTCGGGCAGGTAATGGAACAGCGTGGCCGTGTCTTCGAAGAACAGCGGCAGGTAGTATTCGATCCCCGCCGACGGCACGCCGTTGCCGATGTCCTTATAGATCGACGCGCGGCTCGGGTCGCCCTCGAAGGTCTCGCGCCAGCGGCTGCGGAAGGCGGTGCGGGCGGCTTCGTCGAACGGAAATTCGCGGCCGGGCAGCAGGCGCACGTCTTTCACCGGGTAGAGGCTGCGCTGCGTGTCCGGGTCGAACGCGCGGATCGAGTCGACCTGATCGTCGAACAGGTCGATCCGGTAGGGCAAGGGCGAGCCCATCGGATAGAGATCGAGCAGCGAGCCGCGCACGCAGTATTCGCCCGGACGCACCACCTGGCTCACGTGTTCGTAGCCGGCCAGCGTCAATTGCGCCTTGAGTTTGGCTTCGTCGAGCCGCTGACCTTGCGAGAAGGAGAACGTGTAGGCGGCCAGGAACGAGGCGGGCGGCATCCGGTACAGCGCCGTCGTGGCGGGCACCAGCAGGATGTCGCAGCGGCCTTCGCCGAGATCGTGCAGCGTGGCGAGACGCTCCGAGACCAGATCCTGATGCGGCGAAAAGGTGTCGTAAGGGAGCGTTTCCCAGTCCGGCAGCAGACGCACGCGCGCCTCGGGCGCGAAAAAGCCGATTTCCTGCGCAAGACGCTGCGCATCGACGGCGCTTTCGCACACCACCGCGAGCAGCGGCACCTTCTCGCGATAGGCGAGATGGTAGCGGGCGATCAGCAGCGCGTCGGACGAGCCGTGCGTGCCGTCGAAGGCGAAACGCTGGCCGGCCTTGACGAGCGCGACGGGCGGGGAGTACTGCGATGATGCGGCGATGTCTGGCATAGAAGAGAAAAAACGGCCTCAGGCTCACACGTGACCGGCAAGTTTACGCGCGTCGGGGCGTGGATGCGAAGGACCTATTATAAAATCCATCCTTTACTTTGACTTCGCGGCATCCGCACTCGTGACTTCCCGTCTATTTGCCCTGATTCCGTGCGCTGGCACCGGCAGCCGTTCCGGCGCCGCGATGCCCAAACAATATCGCACTGTTGCCGGCCGCGACATGTTGCATTACTCGCTGGCGGCCTTCGACGCCTGCAGCGAGTTTGCGCAAACCCTCGTCGTGATCGCTCCGGACGACGCTCATTTCGACGGCCGCCGCTTCGGCGGCTTGCGTTTCGCGGTGCGCCGCAGCGGCGGGGCCTCGCGCCAGGCGTCGGTGCTCAACGGTCTGCACGCGCTCGTCGAGTTCGGCGCGCGTGACGACGACTGGGTGCTGGTGCACGACGCGGCGCGCCCCGGCATCACGCCCGCGCTGATCCGCACGTTGGTCGGCGCGCTGAAGGACGACCCCGTGGGCGGCATCATGGCCTTGCCCGTGGCGGACACGCTGAAGCGGATCGACGCGAACTCGTCCGACGGCCGGATCGCCCGCACCGAGGCGCGCGACGGCTTGTGGCAGGCGCAGACGCCGCAGATGTTCCGCATCGGCATGCTGCGCGAGGCGATCCTGCGGGCGCAGGCCGACGGTCACGACCTGACCGACGAAGCGAGCGCGATCGAATGGCTGGGCCACGCGCCGAAGCTGGTGCAGGGCAGCTTGCGCAACTTCAAGGTGACGTATCCGGAAGACTTCGATCTGGCCGAGGCGATTCTGAGCCGGCCGGCGGCTGCGTCCTGACTGGACGATTTCAATTTTAACTAGCGGGCTTGAGGACTTGACGCATATGGATTTCAGAATTGGGCAAGGGTATGACGTGCATGCGCTGGTGCCGGGACGCCCGTTGATTATCGGCGGCGTGACGATTCCTTATGAGCGCGGTCTGCTCGGCCATTCGGATGCCGACGTGCTGCTGCACGCCATTACCGACGCCATTTTCGGCGCCGCCGCGATGGGCGATATCGGCCGGCATTTTTCCGACACCGACGCGAAGTTTGCCGGCGCGGACAGCCGCGTGTTGCTGCGTGAATGCTTTGCGCGTGTGAAAGCGGCGGGATTTTCCATCGCCAACGTGGATAGCAGCGTGGTCGCGCAGGCGCCGAAGCTGGCGCCGCATATCGAAGGCATGCGCGCCAATATCGCCGCCGATCTCGGTCTGCCGGTCGAGCGCGTCAACGTCAAAGCCAAGACCAACGAAAAGCTCGGCTATCTCGGCCGAGGCGAGGGCATTGAAGCTCAGGCCGCGGTTCTGTTGATCAAGAACTGAGCCTGGTTTTACAGGGCGCGCGCAGCAACGGCAGTCCAGTCGCGCCGCGCGCATTCAAAAGCGCGGCGGCCTTTTGACCGGCGCGACTCAGAGCGTGGCGCCGCCGATTGGACGGTTGCAAGCGCACAGCTCGTCCGTTTGCAGGCCGTCCAGAATCCGCAGCACTTCTTCCGGATTGCGGCCCACATTCAGATTGTTCACCGACACATGCTGGATCGTGTTGTCCGGATCGATGATGAAGGTGGCGCGCAGCGCGACCCCCGCTTCCTGATCACGCACGCCGAGCTGATCGATCAACTCGCCCTTCACGTCGCCGAAGGCATAGTGGTTTAGCCTGTTCAGGTCCTTGTTCTCGCGGCGCCATGCCAGCTTCACGAATTCGTTGTCGACGCTGCCGCCCATCAACACTGCGTCACGTTCCTCGAAATCCCTGACCAGCTTGCCGAACTCGACGATCTCCGTCGGACACACAAACGAGAAATCCTTCGGGTAGAAGTAGATGATCTTCCATTTGCCCGGAAACGACTGCTCCGTGATCTCTTCGAATGCCGAAATGCCGTTCTCTTCATGATGGTTGAAGCCCGGCTTCGCCGCCGTGACGGTGAATGCTTCAACTTTATCGCCGACCGTTTTCATGCGAGTGCTCCTTCGTGCGTCGGAAAACAGCATGTCTGAAGCGACTAACTCGTCGCAACGAACGCGTTACACGTTATCTGCTTTGGCCGCTATCGGGCGATGCCCGTTCCGTTAGGCGCCCTTGGCCAGCGGAAATTCGATGGTGACTTCGAGACCCGGTCCAGGCGTGCGATTGCGCAAGCGCAGCGCGCCGCGGTAACGGCCCACGAGGCGTTGAACGATGGCCATGCCAAGGCCCGTGCCGTTCGCCTGGGTGCGCGCCGAATTCACACGGTAGAACGGCCGTGTGACGAGCGATAACTGGTCTTCCGGAATGCCGGGCCCTTCGTCGACCACCGAGAGTTCGACCCGCGAGTGCGACACCCGCGTTTCCAGAATCACGTGCGGAATGCCGTCGCCGTCGCTCAAGCCATATTTGCGCGCGTTTTCCAGCAGATTGCCGACAACCCGGCGCATGTCGGTCTCGTCGGCCTCGATCACCGCCGACGGCGCGAGCCGCGTGATCAGGCGCATGCTGTCTTCGCTCTGCATGCGCGCGGCCAACTCGCCCGCGATCACGGACAGGTCGACAGGCTCCGGCACACGCTGCACCGGGCGCGCGTAATCGAGGAACCGGCCGATGATCATGTCCATCTGCTCGATGTCGTCGACCATCGCGTCTTTGGTGGCCTGGTCCGACGGGCTCATCTCGGTTTCGAGCCGCAGACGCGCGAGAGGAGTGCGCAAGTCGTGCGAGATGCCGGCAAGCATCAGCGCGCGGTCGGCCTCGAGCTGTTCGAGGTCCTGCACCATCTGGTTGAAACTGCGATTGGTTTCCGCGGCCACGCCCATGCCGCGCTCGGGCAGCGGCTCGGGCGACTGCCCGGAGCCGACCTTGCGCGCGGCCATGGCGAGGCGCGCGAACGGCCGGTTCACGAGACTCGTGATGAAGGCCGCGCCGAACAGCGACAGCGCCAGCGCGAACACACCCCAGCCGGCCCATTGCAAACCGGTGGCGTTGTCGAGCTGATCGCGGTCGAGCGCGACCCAGTAGTCGTCGTCGTCGATCTTGAAGCTGATCCAAACGCCGGGGATGTCGTTCACGCTCTGGGCAATCACGGTGTCGTCGCCGAGGCGGCCGCGAATGTCGTGTTCGATCAGCCGGTTCAGCGACTCGTCGGGCTGGAGCTTGTACTTGTCGGTGGTTTCGCGCGGATACACGCGCACCCCTTCATTGCTTTCCAGATCCTGCAGCAGGGCGCGCCGCAGGTCGGGATCGGAATAGAGGAGTGCGGTGCGCGTGAGCTTGACGATGGCGACGAGCTGCAGCGCCACGCGCTGCGCGCGCGGCTCGCGTTCAATCACCCGGAAGCTCTGGAACCACGCGGCGAGACTGACTGCGATCAACAGCGCGATCAACAGAAAGGTCCGCCAGAAAAGGCCGCCGAACGCGAGCGTCAGGAGGCGCCGGTCGATCCGCATGGGCCCTTCTTATCTGAAATCAAAAACTGGAGGTGAGAACAAACTCAGGCTGCACCGTCGGGGATGAACACGTAGCCCAGACCCCAGACGGTCTGGATGAAACGCGGGCTGCCCGGATCGGGTTCGATCAGCTTGCGCAGACGCGAGATCTGCACGTCGAGACTGCGGTCGAACACTTCGTACTCACGGCCGCGTGCGAGCTCCATGAGCTTTTCACGCGACAGCGGCTGGCGCGGATGACGCGCGAACACCTTGAGCACCGAGAACTCGCCCGTGGTCAGCGGAATTTCCTGGCCGGCCTTGGTGAGCGTGCGGGTGGCGAGATTCAGCGCGAACTCGCCGAACTCGAACACCTCGGTGGTTTCGGACGGCGCGCCCGGCAACTCCGAAGGCGACTGGCGGCGCAGCACCGCGTGGATGCGCGCAACCAGCTCGCGCGGGTTGAACGGCTTGGGCAGATAGTCGTCGGCGCCCATTTCCAGGCCGACGATCCGGTCGACGTCTTCACCCTTGGCCGTCAGCATGATGATCGGCGTACGGTCGTTGCTGCCGCGCAGGCGGCGGCAGATCGACAGACCGTCTTCGCCCGGCAGCATCAGATCGAGCACCAGCAGATCGAAGCGCTCACGCACCCAGAGCTTGTTCATGGACGGCGCGTTCTCGGCGACATAGACGTTGAAGCCCTGTTCACCGAGGTAGCGGCGCAGCAGATCGCGCAGGCGTGGATCGTCGTCGACGACGAGGATTTTCGAAGGGTTTTTGGTTTCCATGGTCGGCATCTTAGCGCGATTAGAAAGGGGTGCGCGTTTGCATCATTTAACGGGTTACAGTCAGTTACAAAATTTACCCGCACTGTGGCACGACGTAAAGCGGGGGCAGGTAGACTCCTTTACTGAATGCGGCTGTTCGGTGGATACTTCACACGACTAAAACTCTCGCACCCGGCTCGTTACCGGGGTTTGTATACGCATTTGAGGTAGCCGGTTGCCGCGCCACGAAGGGAACAACATGAAGGGAGGGGTTTGGCCGAATGTGCGCCTAAGCGTGATTGCACTGGCGGTAGCCGGTACGCTGGCAGGCTCACTAGGACCAACGCTCGCCCATGCCCAGCCTTCCGCCGACAGAGCCATGAGCCAGCGCGCGCCCAGGCAGGGCAAGGCCAACCGCCACGACCCGAGCACCGACCATCCCGCATCAGACGTCATGTTGCGCACCGCAGTTCCCCCCGATCTCGATCAACGTCGTCGCGACGGTCATATGACACCCGACGAACGGCGCCTGTTACGGCAGCACATCGAAGATGCTGTCCGCGAACTCTACAAACGGTAGCTATTATCGTGCCAGCCCTCGGCACGCGGTTCACGTTTCTTCCCTGCGTGAAAGAATTCGTTGCACTTTCTCCGTCCAACTTTCCCGTTCAATCTGCCGAAGAGTCGTCAGAACGAAGTGCGCGATGCATGCAGTGTGCACGCAACGCCTCTCCGTGACGTCGCGGCAACCTCGGTGACCGATGATGATATTGCACGCGCGTGGTAGTTGTGGCCGCAAGTTTGTAGCGTCGGCGTTTGCCTTGGCGGTGATGGCACTAAGCGGCCCGGCGGCCGCGGGGCAGCCTGGCGCGACTCGTGTTCCACACGTCAGGCACGCTCCGCCGAACGCCGATGAGCAGGCCACTTCGGCGCATGAACAAAGCATCCTCGATGCCGACGATGCGCGCTTCTTCCTGACGCGTGTCGGCTTCGCGCCGGATAGCGCCGAACTCGCGCAATACGTTGGACTCACGCGAGCGCAGGCCGTCGATAAAGTACTCGCGAGCGTGCGGACCGAGGCGGTCACGCCGCTACCCGACTGGGTGCTCGAACCGGTTCCGACTCGCGAGACGAAGAAAGCGTGGACCGACGATCAACGTCGCGAGGAGCAGCGACTGCGCGCGCAGCGTTACGAATTATTACGCTCATGGTGGGTGCGCGAGATGTTGACCACGCCGTCGCCGCTCACCGAGCGCATGACGCTGTTCTGGCATAACCACTTCACCTCGGGTCAGGACAAGGTGCCGTATCCGCAGCAGATGGCGCAGCAGAACATGCTGTTGCGGCGCGACGCGCTCGGCAACTTCGGCGAGCTATTGCACGACATCGCGAAGGATCCGGCCATGCTGCAATACCTCGACGGCGCAAGCAATCGCAAGGGCAAGCCCAACGAAAATTTCGCCCGTGAAGTGATGGAGCTGTTCACGCTAGGCGAAGGACACTACACGCAGCGTGACGTGTCGGAGGCCGCGCGCGCCTATACGGGCTGGAGTCTCGACCCGGACACGCAGGCCTACGTGTGGCGCGCCAACCAGCACGACGACGGCGAGAAGACCGTGCTTGGCGAGACAGGGCCATTCAACGGCGATCAGGTGCTCGATATCCTGCTCGCGCGGCCGGAAACGGCCACCTTCGTGACCGCCAAACTGTGGCGCGAATTTGTCTCCGACACGCCGGACCCGTCGCGCGTCGAACCGATCGCGGCGCGGTTCCGCGCGAGCCACTACGATATCAAGGTCGCGCTGCGCGGAGTCTTTCTGAGCGAGGCGTTCTGGGACGACGGCGATCGCGGTGTCCTCGTGAAGTCGCCGGCGGAGTTCGTGGTCGGCACGCTGCGCGCGTTCGACATCGGCTACGACAACACGGCGCCGTTCGCCTCGCAAATCCGCACGCTCGGCGAGAACCTGTTCTATCCGCCGAACGTCAAAGGATGGCCGGGCGGCACGACATGGATCAACAGTTCCACGCTGCTTGCCCGCAAGCAATTCGTCGAGCAACTGTTCCGCGCGACCGAGGCCACCGGTCCGCGGCGTATGACCAAACCCACGGCCACAAGGATCGCTGCGAGCGGCACCATACCCGAGATGCAGCCGGCTCCCACGCTGCAGCGCGCGATGGCGCGCGCCGCTCAAGGCGGCAAAGGTGGCGTACGCTTCGACATCGAGACATGGCTCGCGCACTGCAACACCGCGCCGACGGCCAGGCCGGGGTTGTCGACCGAGTTGCAGTTGCAGCATGCGGTCCTGCCGCTCACGCCGGTCGATGCGATCGAAACCGGTTCGACCGCGAGTGCGTATCTGGAGGCATTGCTGATGGACCCGGCGTATCAATTGAAGTGAGCCGCTGAAATAAGCACGCGCAAGGCAGCTAAAAAGAATGTGTCTGTCGACGGCGATACGACTCGCGCCGCGGCAATCGAACGAGGTGCAGGATGAAACGACGCAGCTTTCTCTCGATGAGCGCGGCCGCGAGCGCGACGCTCTGGCTGCCCCGCGCATTCGGCGCGCAAATGGCGGCGCCGGGCGCGTCTTCGGCACGCGGCTACGACAACCTGTTGATTCTCGTCGAACTGAAGGGCGGCAACGACGGTTTGAATACGGTGATTCCCTTTGCCGATCCCACGTATTATCAGTTGCGCAAGAACATCGGCATCAAACGCGAACAGGTCATTCAACTCGACGAACGCACCGCGCTGCATCCGTCCTTGCAAGCGTTGATGCCGCTATGGCGTGACCAGCAACTGGCGATCGTGCAGGGCGTGAGCTATGCGCAACCGAACCTGTCACACTTCCGCTCGATCGAAATCTGGGACACCGCGTCGCGTTCCGACCAGTATCTGCGCGAGGGATGGCTGACGCGCGCATTTGCGCAGACGCCGGTGCCCGCCGGTTTTGCCGCAGACGGCGTGGTGATCGGCAGCGCCGAGATGGGGCCGCTCGCGAACGGCGCGCGCGCTATTGCGCTGGTCAATCCGGCGCAATTCGTGAAGGCCTCGCGGCTTGCCACGCCCGTATCGCTGCACGAGCGCAATCCCGAACTGGCGCATATTCTCGACGTCGAAAACGATATCGTGAAAGCCGCCGACCGGCTGCGCCCCGCGCAAGGGCAGGCGCCGTTGAAGACCGTGTTTCCCGGCGGCGCGTTCGGCAGTTCGATCAGAACGGCGATGCAAGTGCTGGCAGCCGGCGAAGTTTCAAAAGACGTTGCGTCGCGCAACGCGCAGCAGGAATCGCCGCAGCGAGGCCAAGGCGTGGCGGTGATCCGTCTCACGCTGAATGGTTTCGACACGCACCAGAACCAGCCGGGTCAACAGGCGGCGCTGCTCAAGCAGCTCGCGGAAGGATTGATGTCGATGAAGTCGGCGCTTGTCGAGCTTGGCCGTTGGGACGATACGCTGGTGATGACCTATGCCGAGTTCGGCCGGCGTCCGCGTGAGAATCAGAGCAATGGCACCGATCACGGCACCGTGGCGCCGCATTTCGTCGTGGGCGGACGCGTGCGCGGCGGCCTATACGGCGTGCCGCCGGTGCTCGCGCGGCTCGACGGCAATGGCAACTTGCCGGTCGGCGTCGATTTCCGGCAGCTTTACGCCACCGTGCTCGGGCCCTGGTGGGGACTCGACGCGTCGACGATCCTGCAGCAGCGGTTCGAACCGCTGCCGTTGTTACGCGCATGACGACGTGCTGAACGCGCCTCGCGTAAAGCCGACGCGCCAGTAGCTGAGTTCACTTCGCGCGCCACGCGATCCAAAGCTTGCGAATCGGCGTCAACGCGATGCGCTGATGCAGAACGTGATAGCCATCGCGTTCGATTTCATCCAGCAAGGCCAACGCCAATGCCGCCTGCGCGACGAGCGTGCGCTGCGAGCGGCGCTCGCCGGCGGGCACGGCGCCGAGCGCGGTCTGCAACGCGTCGCGAGCGCGCTTCGTCTCGAAGCGCATCAACTCGGTGAACGCGTCGCTATATTTTCGATTGATCAGATCCGCGGCGGTCACATTGAAGCGCTGCATTTCGTCGATCGGAATGTAGATGCGGCCGTGGCGCGCGTCATTGCCCGTTTCGACCACGAACTGCGCGAGCAGCAGCGCCTCGCCGAGCGCCGCGGACCAGCTCGACGCCTGCGCGGCATCTTTCGCCGTGGCGCGCGCGACCAGCGACGCGAACGTGCCGCCAACGCCTTGCACATAGCGCCGCAGATTCGGATAGTCGAGGTAGCGCGCCTGGTCGAGATCCATCTCGAAGCCGGCGAGCAAGGCTTGCAGCATCGGGTAGTCGGCCCTCACATCGGGCAGGTAGGCGGCCAGCGCCTTGGACACCGGATGCGACGGCGAGCCCGACGCCAGCGCGGCGAGCTCGTTCTGCCACCACGCGAGCTTCGTGCGGCCGATGGCCGGATCGCTGGTCTCCTTGACCGTTTCCTCGAACTCGCGGCGCAGTGCGAACAGCGCGGTCAACAGCGGCTGGCTGGCTGCGGGCGCCTGCCGAAGTGCATAGTAAGTACTCGATCCGGGCGGCGCCGCTTTCTGCTGGCAATATTCGTCGAAATTCACGGGATTGGTTTTGGGGAAGGGCGGGCGAAGAGGGCGCACGCTGTGCGTGCATCAAGCCAAAAATTGTAGCATCGGCGCCGTCCGGACAGATGCCGGGCAAATGCAGACAAGCGCGAATCAATCGGTTAGAATCTCGCGCTTACGCTTTCGGGCGCGTGTTTTCGACGCGGCTGACAGCACGCGGAGCAACAGGCAGGCGCAGCGTGTCATGCCCGTCTGCGCAGGCGGTGGCGGGGTTGAAGTCGTTGGAACCCGCGTAGAATAAAAGGGCTGTCGCAGTGGTCCTGCCTGCAGTAAAAATTCGCGTGAGTGGCGAAATTGGTAGACGCACCAGGTTTAGGTCCTGACGCCAGAAATGGTGTGCCGGTTCGAGTCCGGCCTCACGCACCAGGAAATAAGGCCACGTTCTGTGAAGGACGTGGCCTTTTCTACATCCGCGGCGCGCCCACATGCGCCGTGACGAGAACACCGCTTGCCGCAAGCGCTGCGCCATCGCTCCGTTCAGCACTCGTCAACCCGCGCCCATGCGGGTCCGATCGACGAAGCTCTCCGTTGCATCGTCGAGCTTGCGCCCCTTGCGTCCCGCCGGTCCGTGCACATAGAGCACCTTGACGTTGGCGGGTCCGCTCGGTGCGGCAGGCGGCGTCATTGCATACTGGTCAGCGGGCGCTGCTCGCGTGCGTCCTGGCGACGTCGACGCGCGCGGCATCGTGCGATTTTTCTGCCCGTCGCGGCGGCTTGCTTCCCACCGCTACAGGTGGTCGCCGCTTCGCCCGGACAGTGGGACGTCACGCACGATCGGCGCCTCGAGCAGGCAACCGAACTCGCGGGCAAAGTCGACAGAGACCCGTGCGTGGACCGCGCCCTGCTTATCGAAGAACCGCTGCGTCCCTTCAAGCGTGAACACCCCTTCATGCCAGATGCTCGGATGAATGTAGAGCCCTTGCTTGCCGTCGAAGCGGAAGCACACGAATTTCTCCGGCGCGATGTCGTCGCCGGGTAATGCCAGGGGAACGTAGAACGGGCGATGGTCCAGCGGAAAGAACAGTTGGCCGCCATCCGGATGGTAGTTCGCGTGCCACAGCAACATGCGCTCCGGTGTATGGGCGCTGTCGTCGCGCGCGGCTTCAGGCTCGGTTGCGTAGGCAAGAACGTAGTGGCCGCCCACAGCCTCGTTGCGGCCGTAGAGAATGTCGCCGCGCCATTCGCTCACGAACGTGCCTTCGGTGGTGCCGGCCTCATCGCCGGTTCCAGGGTCGATAGGCCGCGAGCCCATCGACGGCCACTGCACGATCTCGATTGGACACTCGCTCGGGTCCGCTACGAGCCGGCCAAATCCATCGAGCGTTGCCGGCGTGGCGTCGACCACGGGCATCGATACGCGCCGGAGGCCGGCCGGAAGGGCGGGGTTGAGGTAGTCGATCTTTTGGGACATCGGCACAGTTTGAACGGGGCGAAAAGCTCGATTGTAGACGCTCGCACATGGCGTTTGGCCGGGCTTTATGCCCATGCAAGCGGCCTGGCTGTCCGCTCATGCATAGCGTGCGAGGAACATGTCAGCGGCCGATTCCGCGACCCGCTGTCGCTCCAGTTCGCCGAGCGGCGCCTGGCCCATTGTCACCTGCGGCCAGAAGGCGAACGCCTTCACCAGCGCCTGCATCTGCAGCGCCGCGAAGAGCGGATCGTCGGTCTTGAGACGGCCGTCGGCGGCGGCAGCGCGGATCCACACGGTCAGGTCTTCCTCGCGTTCGCCGAGTCGGGCGACCATGTCTCGCGCTCGTTCCGGCGAATGGATGCCGGCCGCGATCGCCACACGTGCCAGCGACAGGAAGGACTCGTCGGTCAGCAGCCGCAGCTTGCGGCCCAACAGATCGAGCAACTGCGCGCGCAGCGGCTGGTCGGCGCGGTAGGCGGGCGCATCGCCGCTCTGGCTCGCGTCCCATAGCCGATGGAGAATCGCCGCAAAAAGCGCTTCCTTACTCGGGAAATGGTTGTAGACCGTACGTTTCGAGACGTTCGCGCGGGCGGCGATACGGTCCATGCTGGTCGCGTCGTAGCCGGCCGCGAGGAATTCCTCGATCGCGGCGCCGACGATGGCGACACGCTTGCGGTCAGTCAGGCGTTGGTGAGTGGTACTTGGGTCCATCGAGAGATTTTACACCGGGTAGTTTACTTTTCTCGAAAACAAACTACACTGCCGAGTGTACATTTTTCTTTGGACGGCCTACCTCATGACGTCGCTTCCCGCTCTTGTGAGCCGCGTGCTCGGCTTTACCGCCGCGCGTCGCGGCCGCGCGTTGTCCAGCACCTCGCCGCAACACGACGGCGAACGCTTTCGCAACGTCAAGCCGCGTCCCACTGAAGGCCTGCGCAAGACGCTCGGCATTGTGTGGAACGTGTTGCTCAACAAGCCGAGCGGCACCGTGCCGGCCGAGGCATTGCCCGTCGACGCGCTGACGCGCGCGCAGCTCGATGCGGCGCCCGACCGCAGCCTTTACCGGCTCGGCCATTCGACGATGCTGCTGAAGCTGCGCGGCCAGTTCTGGCTGACCGATCCGGTGTTCGCCGAACGTGCCTCGCCGTTCCGGCATCTCGGCCCGAAGCGCTTCCATGCGCCGCCGATCGCGCTCGCCGATTTGCCGCCGTTGCGCGGCGTGATCCTGTCGCACGATCACTACGATCACCTGGATCGCGAAACCGTGCTCGCGCTCGCGGAGACCACCGGCGTGTTTCTGACGCCGCTCGGCGTCGGCGACCGGCTGATTGAGTGGGGCATCGACGCGTCGAAGGTGCGGCAGTTCGATTGGTGGCAGGGCACCCAGGTCGACGGTGTGCAGTTCACCGCTGCGCCCGCGCAGCACTTTTCCGGCCGCAGCCTGTTCGACGGCAACAGTACGTTGTGGGCGTCGTGGGTGATCGTCGACGATGATCTGCGCGTGTTCTTCAGCGGCGATACCGGCTACTTCGATGGTTTCAGGACGATCGGCGAGCGGCTCGGGCCGTTCGACGTCACGCTGGTCGAAACGGGCGCTTACGATGCGCAGTGGCCGTATGTTCACATGCAGCCCGAAGAAACCGTGCAGACGCACATCGACCTGCGCGGCCGTTGGCTCGTGCCGATTCACAACGGCACCTTCGACCTCGCCATGCACCGCTGGCAGGAGCCGTTCGAAAGGGTGATGGCACTGGCCCTTGCGCGCGGTGTCTCCTTGTCGACGCCACGCATGGGCGAACGGCTGGATCTGGGCGCGCCGCATCGCGGCGAACGCTGGTGGCGCCACGTCGGCGAGACCGTCGCTGCGCCGAAGTCCGCGTGGCGACTGTGTACCGCGCGCAATGCCGGAGACACGGAGTCTTCGTGAGCTCTTGCGAGCTTCCGCTTGCGTTCAGAACGGCACCTGCCGACGGCACACGTCGAGAACCAATTGCCGAAACCAGCGATGAACCGGATCATTCTCTAAACGGGGATGCCACATCTGGGAAATCGTAAAGCGATCCGTCGTTACGGGAAGCTCAAAAGAGTGGATGGATTCGCTCTGCTGGGCGTTCACGAAAGATGCAGGCAGGAGCGCGACCAGATCGGATGCTCGCGCTACCGCCAACGCGGCCGGAAAACTCGGCACGACCGCCATAGTCGTTCGCTCCAATCCCAGCAAGGCAATCGCGGCGTCAAGCGAATCAATTATCTGGCGACCGTGCGGCGCGACCACGTGGCCAAATGCTGCGTATTGTTCGGTAGTCACGTCCTGTTTCAACTCAAGGGGATGCCCCTTTCTGACCACACCCACGTAGCGGTCTCGAAACAGCGCCCGCACGCGTATTTCAGGTCCCATCTCCTCCAGCACGCCGATCTCGAGATCGGCCGAACCATTTCGCAGAAACTCCGCGCTCTTTTCCGATTTGGAGGAAAAGTGCAGACGCACGAGCGGTGCAACCGCGCTCACTTCAGCAATCAATGCTGCGCCGAAGGCTTCCACGAAAGCTTCATTGGCACGAATCCTGAGGGTTCTGCGCAGCGTTGAAAAATCTGCTGCCGTCGACGACGGACAAAGCAACGAACGCGCCTCGAGAACGATGTTTTGTGTTTGTTCTCGAATCGCTTCGGCATGCGGAGTCAGCACCATATCGCGCCCCGCCCGAACCAGCAATGGATCGCCGGTCGCGGCGCGAAGGCGGGTCAGCGTGCGGCTCATCGCGGACGCGCTGAGATGCAAAGATCGAGCGGCACGTGTGACGTTTTTCTCGGTCAGCAACGCATCGAGCGCGAAGAGTAGATTGAGGTCCGGTTCTGGCATCGCTTGATCGTAGTAAGCAAGGTGAGGTAGGGCGTCCGATGCATATATTAGTTGCATTCAGTGCGGCTTCCGCCATACCCGATGAACCGCTACATTGGTTTGCGTGATGACCCGAAAGGATCGCTCTCGTTACTCAGGTTCGAGAGCAGCTTTGTTTATCGAGGATGCCAATGCAAGACACACCTTCGCAGAAAACCGTTCTCCTTGTCGGCGCCTCGCGCGGCCTTGGCCTGGCGATGGCCGAGGAGTTTTTGAAGCGCGGCTACCGAGTCATCGCAACCGGGCGAACTGCCTCTACAGAAAGGCTTCAGCATCTTGCCAACGCCTGCGCTGGCTCGCTCGAAGTGGAGACTGTGGATATCACGATTCCCGGGCAGATCGCAGCGTTGCGCGCCCGCCTTGAAGGTCGGCGTGTCGACGTGCTTTTCGTGAACGCGGGCGTGAAGAACGACGATCGTGAAACGCTGGCGGACGTCTCGACCGAGGAATTTGTGCGCGTGATGGTCACGAACTCACTGAGTCCGATGAGGGTCATCGATGGGTTTCAGGACCTGGTCCCGCCGACTGGCACGATCGGTGTCATGTCGTCGGGGCAGGGCAGTATCACCAATGCCACCAACGCGAACTATGAAGTCTACCGAGGGAGCAAGGCCGCGCTGAATATGTTCATGCGTACCTTCGCGGCGCGTAGCGCGAGTTATCCGCGTAGCCTTCTGCTCATGGCGCCCGGATGGGTGCAGACAGATATGGGTGGCCCTACGGCGCGCTTGACCATCGAGGAAAGCATTCCGAACCTCGTCAATACGATCGAGGCTTATGAAGGGCGCGCCGGCCTGCATTACCTCGACTATCTCGGACGCGCCGTGCCGTGGTGACGGACCGCTTGCCAACCTGATGGATTAGATGGCAACGCATCGACACGCCGCGATCAGCACTGCGCGGTTGCGCTAACTGCGCTACTCAACCCAGCGCCACGACCGCGATCTCGACGAGCAGCTCGGGCGCGGCAAGCTTCGCTTGCACCGTCGCGCGCGCCGGTGCGTGACCTTGCGGTACCCACGCGTCCCACACCTCGTTCATGCCGGCGAAATCGCGGCCAATGTCCGCGAGCCAGACTTGTGCGGAAACGAGGCGCGTCTTGTCGATGCCGGCCTTCTCCAGATAGCCGTCGATTTTTTCCAGCACCTTCGCGGTCTGGAGTTTCACGTCCGGGGTGTGATCGGCGGAAGTCTGGCCGCCGACGAACACGAGGCCGCCGGCTTTGACGACGCGGCTCATACGTTGGTTGGTGTCGATACGAACGATATCGGTCATGACAATCTCTCCATTTGAAAAGGCGAACGAAGCCGCCGCGCGGATCGACTGAAGGGCGCGACGGAAAAATCGGTTAGTGCGTAACGAGATGCGAAGCGCCAGGGCGGGAAGCCGCCGCTGTGCGGCCAAAACGATCGATGGCAAACGCATCGAGCGAAAGCGAGGGCTTGCCGTCCAGCATCAGTTCGGACACGAGTTGGCCGCAACCCGGCCCGAGTTGGAAGCCGCTGCCGCAGTAGCCGAACGAGTAATACAGATTCGACGCCTGACGGCTCGCGGAAATGACTGGCAGTTCATCTTCCGTAAAAGCTTCGACACCGGCCCACGCGCGATTCACGCCGAGATCGCGCAGATGGGGAAACAGATCCGTCACCGTTCGCGCGCTGCGCACGAGGCGGGCGAAATCGACTTCGCCGTGACGATTCGCCAGATCGGCAATGCCGATCAGTTTGCCGCCGATCACCACCGTGCCGTTGTCGAACTGCTTGAAGGACAACGGCCGGCCTGTTGCGCCGAGCGTCGCGCGGCAGAAGGGCGCCACACGATGCGTGACCATCAGCATCAAACCTTCGGGATGCACCGGCACGCTCTCGCCGACCTGCTTCGCCAACTCGCCGGACCATGCGCCCGCAGTGACGAGCAACTGGTTCGCGCTGAACGTGTCGTGCGGCGTGACGGCGAACCATTTCGTGCCGCGCTGCTCGATGCGCCGCACCGGCGTGCCTTCCAGAAAACGTGCGCCGAGCCGCTGTGCGGCGAGCCGGAATGCCGTCGTGGTTCGATATGGCAGCGCGTAACCGTCGCGCTCGACCCAGATGCCGCCGGTGACATGCCGCGCGAGCGCCGGTTCGAGTTCGAGCACGGTGTCGCGATCTATCACTTTCTCGTGCGTGAATCCATGCGATTCGAGCTGCGCGACGCGCTGGCGGCAAGCGTCCAGTTCGTCATCGGTTTCGGCGATCTTCAACTGGCCGGATGCCACGAAGCCGCCGTTCTCGCCGAGCAGATCGCTCATGCCGTGCCAGATTTCCCGCGACATCAGCGCGAGCGGAATCTCGGGCAACGGGCGGCCCAGCGTGCGCACGCCGCCCGCGTTCACGCCCGACGCATGACGCGCCACGTAGTCGGCTTCGAGCACGATTACCTTCGCACCGCGCCGCGCCAGATGGAATGCGCTGCTCGTGCCGTGCAGGCCGCCACCGACCACGAGCACATCGGCTTCCTGGATGTCGGTCGTGTCACTCACCGGCGAGTTCTCCAAGCGTGAGCGGCTTGATCGGTGGACGGATGCGGTAGTAGCCGACTTCGGCGGGCGAGACGCGGCGCGCATCGGCGATGACTTCGGTCACCGTGAGACCGCACATGCGTCCCTGACACGGACCCATGCCGCAGCGTCCGAACGACTTCGCCTGATTCGGTCCGACGCAGCCGAGTTCGACGAACTTGCGCAACTCGCCCGCGGTCACTTCCTCGCAACGGCAGACGATAGTCTCGTCGCGCGGAATGCGGTTGATGTCGCGCGGACGATACAGGCTGTCGAGAAACGGCCGGATGCGCATGACGCCCGCGAGCATGCGGCGATGTGCGACGGCTTCGGCATCGCGTACCTCGGCCGTCAGCGCGCCGAGCTGCGCGGCCGCCGCGAGACCCGCGAGCGCGCCCTGCAAGGCCGCCGCCTGCGCGCCGCCGATGCCCGCGCCATCGCCCGCGACGAAGATGCCGGGCACGTCCAGTTCACCCCACGCGTCCACTTTCGGAGTGAAGCACAGTTGTGCGTCGTCCCAGCGGTGCGTGGCGCGCAGCGCCTGCGTGAATTGCGTGTTCGGCACGACGCCCTGATGCAGCAGGATCACATCGGCTTCAATACGATGCGCGGTGCCTTGCGTCGTGAAGTGCAGCGCGGCCGCACGCTCGACATGATCCGTACCGATGCGCGCTTCCACACGCAGATTGTCGGCGGCCTCGAAGATCGGCACGTTCGCTTCGCGCAGCGTGCGAATCAGTTGCAAGCCTTTGCTCAGGAACGGCCACGCGCGCAGCGCCGCCAACGCATGACGCTTCGCGCGCCAGCGGTCTTCATGGCGCGTGGTATCGACCAGCGCGCGGATCGGCACGCCGGCGCGCACGTATTGCCAGCCGAGCAGATACAACAGCGGCCCGCAGCCGGCGAGCACCGGCGCCGCCGCGGGTACTTCGCCCGCGCTCTTCAACAGGATTTGCGCCGCGCCCGCTGTCAGCACGCCGGGCAGCGTCCAGCCGGGAATCGGAAAGGGCCGCTCCAGCGCGCCGCTGGCGAGAATCACGCGTTGCGCGTCGAAGCTGCCGATCTTGCCGTCCCGCAGATAATTGACGCCGCGCTCGCGCGTGACTTGCCATACCGTCGCTTGGGTCAAGTGCCGCGCGCCGGAAGCGGCGAACGCTTCGGCGATGGCGGCGCCGGCCGCGTAGTCCGGCCCGAGAATCTCCTTGCGGCGAGCGTCGGCGCGGCCGATGGCGCGATAGATCTGGCCGCCCACGGCGTCCTGTTCGTCGATCAGCACCGTTGAGAGGCCGGCGCGCGCCGCGCGCGTCGCCGCGCTCATGCCGGCGGGACCGGCGCCGATCACGACGACGTCGACGGCTTCGGAAGCGAAATCAGCGCTCATGGGCATTCTCCAGCGGTGCGTCGGTCGGGGCAGTCGCGCCCAACGGCGGCAGATCGCGCGCGCCTTCCTGCGAGCGGATGCGCATGCCGGCTTTGACTTCGACCATGCAGGCCTGACGGCTCGGCATGCCGTCGATCTCGACGAGGCAGTCGAAGCACGCGCCCATCATGCAGAAGGGAGCGCGCGCTGCGCCGGAGACGGGCGTCGCGCGAAAGCGCGATACGCCCGCGGCAAGCAAGGCCGCCGCGACCGAGCAACCGCCCGGCACGGACAACGGCCGGTCGTTGAACCAGATGGCGACGTGCGTGGCGGCCGCGCCTTGCGCGCCCGGCAGCGGCTTGAATAGCGTGTGAGTCGATTGGGTAGTCATGTCGGATTCAATGAGCGGGAGTCAGTTCACCGGCGTGCTCGAAGCGGCGCGCGGAAAAATGGGGCAGTTCGTCGGGCATCGGCGCGCCCATGATCCACGGCGCGACGCGCAGCGCATGCGCGGCCGCCAGTGTCACGCCGCTATGGCAGGTCACGACGAACGCGCCGGGGTGCGCCGCGGAGTGGTCGTAGATCGGAAAGCCGTCGGGGCTATAGACGCGCAACGCGGCCCACATGCGCACGAGCCGTACGTGCTGCAACATCGGGAAGGCGCGCACGCCGCGCCGGGCGATGTCGGCCAGCACGTGCGTGGTGGTGAAATCGTTGAAGCCGACTTCTTCCATGGAATCGCCGAACTGCACACTGCCCTCATCGGTCTGGCGCACGTTGAGCGTCGGATAGTCGAGAAAGCGCGCGACGCGTTCGCTCACCAGCACTTGCCCGCGATTGGGCGCGACCGGTGCGTCGAGTCCGACGAACGGCGCGAGCGCGCGATTGCCGAGTCCCGCGGCGAGCACCACGCGCGACGCGCGATACGTCTCGCGTCTGCCGTGCACGACGAAGCCCTGTGCTTGCGGCTCGATGCGCTCGGCGCGTTCGCCCGACACGAGCCGCACGCCTCGCGCCTGCATGGCGGTATGCAGACCGCGCAGCAACTTGAGCGGATTGACGTGACCGTCCATTGGCGAATAGCTCGCGCCGATCACCGCCGGGCCGATGTGCGGAATGCGCGCGCGGACTTCGGCGGCATCGAGCATCTGGTAGGGGTAATCGCCCAGTTCGGCTTGCAGCGTCGAGAGGCGCTTGTCGCGTTCAGCGAGTTCGCTGTCGTTGAAGCAGAAGTGAAAGCCACCCGGCTGGCGCAACGCCACGTCCACGCCGGTTTCGTCCAGCAGCGCCTGCGCGAGTCCCGGCCAGCGCGCGGCCGAACTGCGCGACCAGCGTGCATAAGGCGACAGGCCGTAGCCCTTGCCCTGAATCCAGACGAGGCCGAAATTGCCGCGCGCCGCGCGCAGGCCGCCGTCGTCCTCGTCGAGCACGGTGACGCGCGCGCCTTCGCGGGCGAGCCCGTAGGCCACGGCCGAACCGACGAGGCCGCCGCCGAGCACCAGCACGTCGGGGCTGGCGGTGCTAGTCAATGTCATCGGGTTTCTCCGATCAGAATGCGATCCAGTCCGACCATGCGGTCGAGCAGGATCATCAGAAGGACCGTGCCGACGATCAGCACCGCCGACACCGAAGCGACCAGCGGATCGATCGTCTGCGCGATCTGGTTGTACATGGCCACGGGCAGCGTGGTCGTGCCCGGCGTTGCGACGAAGATGGTCATGGTCAGTTCGTCGAAACTCTGGATGAACGAGAGCACCCAGCCGCCCGCCACGCCGGTGCGGATCATCGGCAGGACCACGCGGCGAAACGCGGTGAAGCGGCTCGCGCCGCAGGAGAGCGCGGCGCGCTCGGCATCGCGATCGAGCCCGACGGCCGACGACAGCGCGAGCCGCAACGCATACGGCAGCACGATGATCACGTGCGCGCAGACCAGCGACCAGAACGAGCCCGACAGATGCAGCAGCGACAGAAAGCGCAGGAACGCGATGCCGAGCACGACCGCGGGAATCATCATCGGCGAGAGGAAGAAGCTGGTGAGCGCGGCGCGGCCCGGGAAGCGATAGCGCGCGATCGCCAGCGCGGCGGGCACCGCGAGCAGCACGCCGATGCTCGCCGCCGCGAACGCGAGCCGCACCGACAGCCAGAACGCCGCGACGATGTCGCCGTTTTCGATGATCGCGCGGAACCAGCGCAGCGACGCGCCATCGAAAGGCATCGAGATAAAGCCTTTGTTAGTGAAGGCCACCATCATCACCACCACGAGCGGCGCGAGGATGAAGGTCAGAAAGAATGCGTTGTAGACGAGCCCGAGAATGCCGTTCTGTTTCATGATCGCTCTCCCCGCTCAATCGAAGATGTGCTGGAAGCGGCGCTCGGCGAGGCGGCTGCAGCCCATCACGATCGCCACGTTGGCGATCAGCAGCAGCACGGCGATGCTAGCGCCGAGCGGCCAGTTGAGCGTGCCGAGGAACTCGTCGTAAGCGGCGGTGGCGACCACCTTGAGGCGCCGGCCGCCGATCAGCGCCGGCGTGGCGAACGCCGATGCCGACAAGGCGAACACGATGATCGAGCCCGACAGCACGCCCGGCATGATCTGCGGCAGCACTACGCGGCGAAACACCGCGAACGGCGAGCCGCCGAGCGAGCGGCCGGCCCATTCTACTTGCGGGTCGAGTTTCTGCATGGTCGCCCACACCGACATCACCATGAAGGGCACCAGCACATGCGTGAGCGCGATGATCATGCCGGTCATCGTGAAGACGAGACGGATGGGTTCGTCGGTCACATGCAGCGCCTGGAGCAGGTTGTTCAGCACGCCGTTGTTGCCGAGCAGGATCTGCCAGCCGAGCGTGCGCACCACCACGGAGATGAGCAGCGGACCGAGCACGACCAGCAGACACAGCGACTGCCATGGCCGCTTCATACGCGCGAGCACGATGGTCTCCGGCACTCCGAGCACGATGGACAGCAGCGTGACGGCGAAGGCGAGCCCGGCGGTGCGCAGAAAGATCGTGCCGTAGTACGGATCGCTAACCACTTCCCAATAGTTCGCGAGCGTATAGGCGGCGGTGACGCCGGCCGTATCGCTGAACACGCGGAACGACAGCATCAGCGTGAGCAGGAGCGGCACTAACAACAGGCCGACGAACAGCAGCAGCGCGGGCCCCGACAGCAGCCACGGCGCGGCGCCGGGACGGGCGTCGTCAAGCGTGGCCATGAGCGCTCTCCGGAGTGTCTTGCGTGAGCACGCGCAGGTCGTCGTCGGTCCATGCGAGGCCGACTTCCTGGCCTTCCTCGGGCGGCGGCGCGCCGTGGTTCGGCTGCGCGACGCGCAGCTTGCCGAGTTCGGTGTCCACTTCGAGCAGCCACTGATTGCCGACGAACACGCGCGTCGCGATGCGGCCGCGCAGGCGGGCCTCGCCATTGGCCAGATGAACCTTTTCCGGGCGGATATAAACGTTCACCGTGCCGTCGACATGACGGCCTTCGTGCGGCACATGCAGCGTCGTGCCGGCGACGGCGACTTCCGCGCAGCGCGGATTGCGGCGCAGCACTTCGCCCGAAAGCGCGTTGGTGCGGCCGAGAAACGTCGAAGCAAACGGTGTGGCGGGGCGCTCGTACGCGTCATACGGCGTGCTGAGTTGCGCAATCGCGCCGCGATGCATCACCGCGATGCGGTCGCTCATGGTCATCGCTTCGACCTGATCGTGCGTGACGAGTATCGTCGTGATGCCGAGGCGCTTCTGGATCGCGCGCAGTTCGATGTGCATCTCTTCGCGCAGCTTGGCGTCGAGGTTGGACATCGGTTCGTCGAGCAGCAGCAGTTCCGGCTGCATGGCGATGGCGCGCGCAATCGCCACACGCTGCCGCTGACCGCCCGACAGTTCCTTCGGATAGCGGTGGCCGAGGCCTTTCAGGCGCACGAGGGAAAGCGCTTCGGCGACGCGCTCGTCGCGCTCCTTGCGTTTGACCTTGCGCATCTCGAGCCCGAAGCCGACGTTGCCCGCCACCGTCATGTGCGGAAACAGCGCATAGCTCTGGAACACCACGCCGATGCCGCGCTTCTCGGGACGTTCGCTGGTGATGTCGCGGCCATCGAGCAGAATGCGGCCGGTGCTCGGCGTGACGAAGCCCGCGACCATTTGCAGCGTGGTGGTCTTGCCGCAGCCGGAGGGTCCGAGCAGCGACAGCAATTCGCCGCGTTCGACCGCGAGATCGAGTTGATCGACCGCCGTAAAATCGCCGTAGCGTTTCGAGATGCCTTGCAGAGTCAGGAAGGCCATGCGCCTCGCTCCTTCATCAGATCGCGCGTCGCGCGAGGAACCCGCTGGTGCCGCGCTTGATGCCGCGCTTGGGTCCGCGTTTGGTGCCTCACTGGGTGCCGCACTTCAGCGTTCGACCGAACGGTTCCAGCGCTCGGTCCATTCGGTCCGGTGCTGGTTGATCGTGGTCCAGTCCATCGCGGTCAGCTTCGAGATCTGCTCGGGACCATAGGGCACGCGCGCGGCGATCTCGGGCGTGAGCTTCACGGTCTTGTTGACCGGACCCAGTCCGATGCCTTGGGCCTGCAAGACCTGCACTTCCGGGCTCAACAGGTATTGCACGAACTGTTGCGACAACTGCGGCTGCGCGTTCTCCGCAATCGCGCACGCCGCCACCTGCAACGCGACCGCGCCTTCCTTCGGGTATATGAACTTGAGCGGGAAGCCGGTGTTCTGCAAGGCGACCGCGCGGCCGCTGCCGTATGGCGCGAGGATCACGTCGCCGGACTGCATCTGGCCGTCCATCTCGCCGGGCGTCGGCGCCCAGGACAGCACGTTCGGCGCGACCTGTTTGGTCATCGCGGCGAAGCCGGGGTCGATGTTCTTTTCACCACCGCCGGAAAGGCGCGCGAGCATCACGAGCGTATGCAGGCCGTACGTATTGGTGATGGGCGGCACGCCGAGTTTGCCCTTGATGCGGCTGTCGGTGAGCGCCTTCCACGAGTCGGGCGGCGGCAGGCCGGCCTTCTTGAAGGCCTCCTCGTTGTAGCCGATGCCGGTCGCCACCATGCCGACGCCGATCGCGCTCGGCCCGATCTTCGCGAGCGGGTAGACGTCCTTCATCACGGGCGCGTCGTCGAGCTTCGCGCACAGGTTGAGCTGCATCGCCTGGTACATGGGGCCGTCGTCCATCACCGCGACGTTGATCTGCTGATGGCCTTTCTGCGCCTGCAGCTTGGCAAGCGTATCGCTCGAATTGCCGGCGACGTAGACGATCTTGACGTTATGCGCCTTCTCGAACGGCGGGATGATTTTCTGCCGGTAGAGCTGCTCGTTCGAGCCGCCGACGTTGGCGACATAGAGCGTGGTGTCGGCCTGCGCGAGGAGCGGAGCGGCGAGGGCGGAAGCGGCGAGAAGCGCCGCGAAGGCGGGGTGGGACGAGGCGGACAGGCGGCGATGCAACGCTCTTTTCATGACGACGATCTCCAGTTCCGGTGTGGGGACGCGGGCTTCGCTGCCCGTCGTTGGAATGCAGTGTCGCGCCGGCTAGTCATGCCGTCCAATACGAATAAAATACCTATCCATGCATGGATGATATGGATTGAAGGGTGTTATCTAAAGGAGAATACGGATGAATCTCAAGCACATCGAGGCGTTTCGCGCGGTGATGGTGTCGGGGTCGATGACCGCCGCGGCCAAGGCGCTCTTCACGTCGCAGCCGAACGTGAGCCGTCTGATCGCGCAACTCGAGCGCGATACGGGGCTGCAACTCTTTCAGCGCAGCGGCGTGCGGCTGATTCCCACGAGCGAGGGCGAAGCGTTCTTTCGCGAAGTGGAGCGCGCGTTTGTCGGCTTGCAGGGCCTCGCGAATGCCGCGGCGCAGATTCGCAATCTCGGCAGCGGCCGTCTGCGCATCGCGGCGATGCCGTCCGCGGGCATGACGCTGGTGCCGCACGCCATCAAGCGTTTTGTCGCGCGGTTTCCGGATGTCACCGTGTCGCTGCACGTGAATACGTCGGGCACGGTCAATCATTGGACGGCCTTGCAGTTCTGCGATCTGGGTGTGGCGGTGTATGTCAGCGAGGCATCCGATTGCGAGGTCGAACAGCTATCGGACGTGGCTGCCGTTTGCGTGATGCCGGCGGCGCATCGGCTGGCGGCGAAGCGCAGTATCAAGCCGGAGGATCTGGAAGGCGAGCCGTTCATTTCGCTGTGTCACGGCGACGGCACGCGCACCTTGATGGACGAAGTGTTCCAGCGCGCGGGCGTGCAGCGCGTCATGTCGATCGAGGCGCAATACGCGGCGATGTGCTGCGAGATGGTCCGCCACGGTATGGGCGTGACGCTCGCGCATCCGATCGTCGCGCGCGACTTCGCCGGGCCGGAAATCGTGATTCGCCCGTTCCTGCCGGCCACGCGCTTTCAGACCTATCTGCTGTTTCCTCCGCACAGGCCGCGGGAGCGGCTGGCGTCGGCGTTTGTCGAGGTCTTGCGGGAACTGCATGAGGAACTGCTCGCCGAGGTCGTGGCGCCGGCGCGGAGTCGGGCCGGACGCGGGCGCGCGGGGTCGCGGGCCGAGGCGGGAGGGGACAGGCTTTGAAGATGCCAGGGGCGCCTTGTCTCGCCTGCCGGTACATCCTGCTGGTACTCTTTCCGATCCTCTGAACGTTTTCTGAAACCGGGTAATCGCGATACATGACCGAGCAACCACGCACCATTGAAATTGAAAGCGCGCCGAATCCCACGTTTGCCGTGATCCTGATGCACGGTCTCGGCGCCGATGCCAACGACTTCGTGCCGCTCGTGCCCGAACTGCGTCTCGGCAATGCGCCTGCCGTGCGCTTCGTGTTTCCCAACGCGCCGGAGATTGCCGTTACCGCGAATAACGGCTACGTAATGCGCGCGTGGTATGACATCCGCTCGTTTCAGAACATCAATGAGCAGATTGACGAAGCGGGTATCGAATCGTCTTGCGCAACCGTGCGGCAATTGATCGACGCGCAGAACCGGCGCGGCATTCCCACTTCGAACATCTTTCTCGCGGGTTTTTCGCAAGGCGGTGCGATGACCTATTCGGCGGGGCTGACGCATCCTGAGACGCTTGCCGGGTTGATCGTGCTGTCGGGTTATGTGCCGTCGACGGGCTTTATCGACAGCCGTTTCAGCGCCGCGAACCGTGATACGCCTATATTTGCCGCGCATGGCATGTATGACGACGTGTTGCCGATCCCGTTAGGGGAGGCCGCGCGCGACTTTGCGATCACGCGAGGCTGCAAGGTCGACTGGAGCGCGTATCCGATGCCGCATTCGGTATGCGCGGAAGAGATATCGGCGCTGCGCGCCTGGCTCCGCGCGCTGCTCGCGTCTACCTGAAACAGCCCGGCCGCGCTCAGGCGTCCGGCGTTTGCGTGCCGGGCAGGTCCGCTTGCGCGGCGCCTTCGAGAAACCGGCGGGTCGACTCGAACGCCTGCAGCATCGGCTCGGGCCACGGCGTTTGCAGCATGACCGCCTGATGATTTTCGAACGCCGACGACAACAGCTTCGCCAGCTCAGGCGAACGCAGATGGCGCAGCAGCACGCTGACCGCAATCGCCGTGGCCTGGCTCGCGCCGGCCGTCTGAAGTTCCGAAGCGGTGAGGGCCGCGACCTGTTTGTTGATGTCCACTGCAACTTCCTTGGATGAAATGTGGGAGAGGATGGCCCGACGGCCGGTGGCGAATTTTGACATGGTTGGCCGCTTGCCGTGAGCGGACGCCGATACGCGGCTCTATGTCATCGGAAAAATCATCAAGCATTTTTGCATAGGCGCCATTCACTTTATTGTTGGCTCGAAAGCGCGATTTACATGGTATTCTGCGCGCCGATTTTCGCCCGTATCGTTTGCGCAATACCCGGGGATTAATCGGTGCATCATTAAATAAATCTCGCTACAGAACACAATAAAAAAGAGGACTGCGATGAGCGTGATATTGACTGGGCTCGGCGCGGTGGTCGGCATGCTGGCTGCCTTGTCGAACGATTTCTCGATCAGCCTCGGCGCATTGCTGGGTGCGGTGGCTGGTTTTGCGTTTGCGCGTCTGCGGCAAAAGAAGTCCGCGGATGCCGCGACGCCGTCCGCGGCCAAACCGGCCGCCACTGACAGCTGGAATACTCCCGGCGAACTGGCGGCGCGCGTCGAGCGGCTCGAGCGGGAGATCGTCGCGTTGCGCGGCGAGATTCGTCAGTTGCGAGCGGGCGGCGTCGAGGGCGCGACGGATGCTGATGCGCAGGTCGGCGACACGGCGGCGTTCAGGCGGTCGCCGTCGGATGCCGCGTCAAGTCCTTATGCGATCCCGCCTGCCGATGAGCGGACGGTAAGTCCGCCGCCCGAGGTGCGGGCGACGCCACTCGCCGCCGCGCGCTCATCGACAGGCGCCGAAGCGATGGCGCCGGCCGCTCGGCATGCAGCGAGCGCGGACGGCGCGACAGGCGCTCGTGGCGCAGCAGACGTACCAATTGCCCTCGGCGTACCCGGCGCCGCTGCAGTCGCCCCGGCCGCACAACCTGTTTCCGCGACAGCGTCCGCGTCGCAGCCCCCCGTTCCATCTTCACCACCCGCGACTCCTCGCGGCCCTGGTCTCACCGAGCGCATCTTCAAAGCGGGCCGCGACTGGCTTCTAGGTGGCAACACGGTCGTGCGGGTCGGCATCATCGTGCTGTTTTTCGGCATCGCCTTCCTGCTCAAATACGCCGCCGATAACAGCCTGCTGCCGATCGAATTCCGTCTCGCCGGTGTGGCGCTCGCCGCGACCGCCTTGATCGTGCTCGGCTGGCGCATCGGCGAGCGACGCAGCGCGTATGGGCTGGTGCTGCAAGGCGGCGGCGTCGGCGCGCTGTATCTGACCGTCTTCGCGGCCACGCGGCTGTATCACTTGCTGCCGGCGGGCGCGGCCTTTCCGCTGATGGTCGCGATCTGCGCGCTCAGTGCATTCCTGGCGGTCCGGCAGAACGCTTCGTCGCTGGCCTTCATGGGCAGCGCGGGCGGTTTTCTCGCGCCGATATTGCTGTCGACGGGCGGCGGCAGTCACGTCATGCTGTTCAGCTACTACGCGCTGCTCAATGCCGGCATCTTCGCGATCGCCTGGTTCAAGGCGTGGCGCCCGCTCAATCTGCTCGGCTTCGTGTTCACGTTTTCGATCGGCGCCGCGTGGGGCGCGATAGCTTACCGCCCCGAGTTGCTCGCCAGCACCGAGCCGTTCCTGATCCTGTTTTTCCTGATGTACGTCGGCATCGCGCTGCTCTACGCGGTACGGCGCGAAATCGCCCTCAAGCATTACATCGACGGCACGCTGGTGTTCGGCACGCCGCTGGTGGCGATCGGCCTGCAAGCCGCGTTGATGAAGAACACAGGGTTCGGGCTGGCATGGAGCGCGGTGGCGCTGGCCGCCTTCTACCTCGCGATCGCGGGCTGGCTCTCGCGGCGCCGGGAACGCCTCGGCATGATGTTCGAGGCCGTGCTCGCGCTGGCGGTGATCTTTGCCACGCTCGCCGTGCCGCTCGCATTCACCGGACCGACGACGAGCGCGACCTGGGCCATCGAAGGCGCCGCGATCAGCTGGCTCGCCGTGCGTCAGCGGCGCCTGAGCGCGTTCGGCTTCGGCCTGCTGCTGCAACTGGCCGCGGCGGGCGCCTACGCGGTCGGCACGATCGCGCAGACTCACGACGCGAGCGTCTTGCCGGTCCTGAACGGTGCCTACATCGCGTCCGTGCTGATCGCGCTCGCGGGCATTTTCACGGGATGGCGTTTGCACGGCCGCAGCGAAGCAGGCGAGTGGCACGTGTGGATGCCGCGGATCGGCCTCGTCGCCAGCGTGTGGGGTTTGTCGTGGTGGACCTTCGGCGGCCTGTCCGAAATCCATGCGTACGTGAGCGCTCGTCCTGCCGTAGAACACGGTCGTTTCGAGACGGCCGCCGTCGCGCTCTTCGCCGTGCTGACAGCGTGGTTGGCTCACGGCGCGCGCCGCGCGCTGCGCTGGCCGCTCGCCGAATTGCCGGCGCTGGCGTTCGTGCCGGTTCTCGCGCTCCTCACCGTCGAGCTTTTCACGTTAGGTATGGCGCCGGTGAGCGGCTACGGCTGGCTGGTTGGCGCGCTCGCCGCACTCTCGGCGTACGGATTGCTGTGGCGCCAGCAGCGCGACGTCAGCGATATCGTGCTCGCGCCGCTGCATACGCTGATGTTCTGGACGGCCGGCGCGCTTGCCGTGCTCGAAGGCTATTGGGCTTTGCGGGCTTACGTGCCCGAAGGCGCATGGAGCTGGAGCGCGTGGGCATATGGCTTCGGTGTGCCGCTGCTGTTGCTGGCGGGCGCCGGGCACCGTCTGCGCTGGCCGGTCGCGCGCTTCATGCGGGCGTATCAGGTGTGGGCCGCCGCGCCGCTCGCCGTGCTGCTGTGGGCGTGGAGTATCGCAAGTGTGACGAGCGACGGCAGCGCCGCGCCGCTCGTGTGGCTGCCGATCCTCAATCCGCTCGATGTCGCCCAGATTCTCGCGTTCGTCGCCGGCGCTGTGTGGCTGCGCAGACTGCGTGCGCTGGGTGTGCAATGGCATCCGCGAGCGTTCGACTATCTGGCACTCGCCACGCTGTTCCTGTGGTTCAATGCGCTGCTGTTGCGCACGCTGCATCATCGGTTTCACACGGCGTACGACGTCGATGCGGTGCTCGCCTCGTTCAGTCTGCAGCAGGTGTTTCTGGTCGGCTGGAGCGCGTTTGCTTTTGCGGGGTTGTGGCTCGCGCGGCGCGACAGTATCGTGCGGTTGTGCGCGATCGCGTCGACGCCGCTCGTGCTGGTGATGTGGATATGGACGTTCTTCGCGAACCTGACGCAAGACGGCGGCGCATGGGCGCGTCTGCCGTTGCTCAATCCGCTCGACCTGGTGCAGGCGGTGGTGTTCGCGCTGGCGGCGTTCTGGCTCATGCGGATTCATCGGCTCGGCGTGCCGATCGGCGAATATCGGGTGCCGTTGCAAGTAGCGGCCGGCGCGACCGGATTCGTCTGGCTGAACGCGATGCTGCTGCGTACGTTGCATCATTGGACCGGCGTGCCGTACGAGTTCGAGACCATGTCACATTCGATGCTCGTACAGGCTTCAATATCGGTATTCTGGACGGTGTGCGCGCTTGCCATGATGATCTGGGCGACACGCCGTGCGAGCCGGATGTTCTGGTTCATCGGCGGCGCGCTGCTGGCGGCGACCGTGGTCAAGCTGTTCCTGTTCGATCTGTCTCACGTGACCGGGATCGAGCGGATCGTTTCGTTTATCGGCATCGGTTTGATGTTGTTGCTGATCGGCTACTTCTCACCGTTACCGCCCAAGGCTCTGGTCGTGGAATCCAAGCAATGAAGCGTGCCTTTACATTCACCGGCTGGTGTTTCGCGATCGCGGCGATGTGGGCGTCCGCGCCCGCCATCGCCGCCGACGACTTCGCGCAGCATTTCGCGCTGCAACTCGAAGAAGGCGCCGCGTACTACAGCGTGACGCTGCCGGCCGCCGTCTACGCGGCGAGCCAGCGTCACGATCTCGGCGACGTGCGTGTCTTCAACGGCACGGGCGAACCCGTACCGTATTCGCTCGATGCGCCGCGCGAGCCGCCGCGCACGCCGCCCACGCTGCGTCCGGTCCGCTGGTTTCCGTTGCCGCCCGCGGCCGCCAGCAGTTCCGCCGCACCGCTCGGCGTGACGATCGCCGCCGACGGTTCGCTGCGCGCGACCTCGGCGCCACCGTCCCGCGCGCAACACGACACGGACCTGATCGACCTCGGACGCGCGTCGCATGCAAGCCGGGTGACCGCGTTGCTCGTGCATCTGCGCGACGACAATTACCAGGGGCGCGTCACGGTCGAATCGAGCGACGATTTGCGTCACTGGCAACCCGCTGGCGATGCGCAACTGCTGAAGGTCAGCTACAACGGCAGCACGCTGAGTCAGGACCGGATCGAACTGGACGGCAATCGCGCGCGCTACCTGCGTTTGCGCTGGCTCGACGGCACGCCGTATGTCGAGTCGCTGGACATGGAGATTCAGCCGCTTGCCGCCGACGCCGCGCAGCGCGCGGAGCGGGCATGGCGCGAAGGCATCGTCGCTCACGCGGGACCGAAACCCGGCGAGTATTTTTTCAGTACCGGCGGCCCGTATCCCGTCGACCGGTTGCGCCTGAATCTGCCTCAGCCGAATACCGTTGCGCCTGCGCTCGTCTATTCGCGCACGGGCCTCGATACGCCGTGGCGCGAAGTGGCGGGCGCGACATTGTTCCGCTTGCACAACGGCGAGGTGGAGCAAAGCAATCCTTCGCTCGAATTGACGCCCGACACGGATCGTCAGTGGCGTGTAGTGGTCGACCCGCGCAACGGCGGACTCGGCAGCGGCACACTGACCGTCGCCGCGGGCTGGCGCCCGGCGATCCTGACGTTCGTCGCGCGTGGGACCGCGCCGTTCACCCTCGCGGTGGGTAGCGCGACGACGGTGTCGTCGGCGGCGAGCCGGGACGATCTGTTGATGGGCGCCTCAACCGTCCCCGCGACGGCGCGCCTGGGTGAGGCGCTCTCACCCGAGCAGGCCGCGAGGGCGCAGTCCGCGAGGGATCCGGATGCGATGCGCCGCTATTTACTATGGGCGGCATTGCTGCTGGCCGTGGGTGCGCTTGCAGCGATCGCGTGGCGGCTCGCACGCGGTGCTCGTGTGCCGGCGGGCGGTGCGCCGGGTGCTGGGCCCGGCGCGTCTGCGGGAGCTGACGTTGCGGGTGTGCCGGCGACGGGCGCTGCGGGTGCGGCGGTGGAATCCGGCCGCGCGGGCGCGGCGGGTAGTGTGTCCAACCCCGCATCCACCGCGGGCGCGGCAGCTAGTGCGTCCAACCCGGCGCCCACCGCGGGCGACGCCGACGGGCAGGGCGAAGGCAAGCGCTGAATTCAGCGCCGCCTACGGCGCGCAGGTCATTCCTCGCGCGCCGTCATCGTGCCGATGATCTTGTCGAGCGCGTGACCGAAGTCGAGCTTTTCCTGCTCGTCGAGACAGTCGAACATGTCGCCGTTCCATTTGCGCGCGATCGGCATGACCTTTCGATACAGCGCGCGGCCTTCGGGCGTCAGCGACACCAGCACGACGCGGCCGTCCTCGGCGCTCGCCTCGCGTTTCACGAGTCCTTGCCTGATCAACGCTTCGGCGGCGCGGCTTGCCTGGCTCTTGTCGAGATTGGCATGCCTTGCCAGTTCCATGATCGAGAACGGCCCGAATGATCCCACCGACGCAATCACGCGCGCTTCAGGCAAGGTCACGCCGAGCTTGGTCTGATAGCGTTCGCTGATGCCGCGTTCGGCGAGTTTGTTGAGGACATGCAGACGGTACGTCAGGAACTGTTCGAGGCCGGCTTTGGCGTCCTTCATGGTCTTCCCGTAGTGTGTGAGCGGTCGCGGCGCTGTGATTGTTGCCGCAACCGCCTTGCCGGTCAACGCGTGCCGTATTTCAGGCGCGTCAACTGTTCGGCTTCGTCCGCCAACAGCCGCGCCGCGTCGCGAATCGCGACTTCGAGCGTGATCGGGCCGGGCGCCGGAGAGAAGCAGCCGCTGAAATATTCGGCGAGGCGCGGCAAGGCGGCTGAGTCGACCCCGCCGGACAGGAGCGTGGCCGGCACGCCTGCTGCCTGGGCATGACGGCAGGCGATGAAGGGCGCCTTGCCATGCAGCGTTTGCACGTCCGAACGGCCTTCACCGGTGATCAACCAATCGGCGCCTTCGAGCGCGGCGTCCAGACCGATTTGCCGTGCGACGGTTTCCGCGCCCGGTTCGAACTGCGCGCCGAGCATATGCAACGCGAAGCCGAGGCCGCCGGCCGCGCCGGCGCCGGGCAGTTCGCGCGCCGTGCGGCCGAGCGCAGGTTCGAGCAGATCGGCGAAGCGGGTGAGCGCGGCGTCGATCGTGGCAACCTGCTCCGGCTTCACACCCTTTTGCGGACCGAATACCGCCGTTGCGCCGTGTTCGCCGGTCAGCGGATTGTCCACGTCCGACATGCCGACGAACTGCGTGTTCGCCAGACGCGCGTCGAGCTGCGACACGTCCACTCGTGCGAGGCGCTTGAGTTGTTCGGGCGTGGCGTCGAGCTCGTTGTCCTGTGCGTCGAACAGCTTGAGGCCGAGGCCGGTCAGCAGGCCCGCGCCGCCGTCGTTCGTGCTGCTGCCGCCGAGCGCGACGAAAAAGCGCCGCACACCGGCGTCCATCAGCGCGCCGATCGCCTCGCCCATGCCGCGTGTGCTGCGCGCCTCCACCGGCACGCCCATTCCCACCGTGTCCGTAATGCCGACGACCTCCGCCGTTTCGATGATCGCGCTGCCGTCGGCGAGCAGGCCAGTGAGCGCTTCGCGCACCGGACCGGCCGCGCCGCGCACGGTGAGCGTGCGGCGTTCGCCGCCACTCGTGAGCATGGCGTCGAGTGTGCCTTCGCCGCCGTCGGCCATCGGGCAGATGCGCACCTCCGCGGCGGGACGGGCGCGCTTGATGCCCGCTGCAATGGCTTGCGCGACCTGTTCCGCGCTGAGCGAGCCTTTGAAGGAATCGGGAGCAATGACGACGACGGGCGAGGACGGCGAATTCGGCATGGTGTCTCTGATTGGTTGGAATCGTTGCGAGGGCGGGTGAAACGGCGAGATGAGGGCGCAGCCCCAAGCGCGTCCATTAGCTTATCAGCATGGGCGCGCCGACTGAATATGTCGAATGGCATAGCCGGCATTGACGGCGGCTGGGCGCCTGCGTGGCGGGGGCTGCTGCTTTTGCCGGCAGCTGGTGATTGAAGCGAGGTCGGCGGGAGTTCGTGCAGACAAGCTAAAGCGAAGTCGCTAGGAAAACTTCGTCCAGACAGGCGCAGCGCAACAGCGGCGCGGCACCCCGGCCGCACTGGAACAGTGCGCAAACAGGTACGAAACAGCACGGAAAGCGGCCGGAATCCGGCCAAAACCTCGACAAAAACGCGCGCATTCATCGAATCCCCGGCTAGGCGCGCAAATAGTTTGCTAAAATATTCGGCTCTTTGGACTCAACCGTGCTGCCGGCGGCCTGCAAGCCCGCGGCGCAGGCGCGCAATCGAAGCGAAGCGACCCAAACGCGACCAAAAAACGCGACGTCGCACGAGATCGACAAGCGGCACGGAGAAGATAACTGATTCGCTCGAATAATTTTAGGACGATTGAAGCCATGGCTAACGTTGTTGAAAACCTCGGCAAGCTCGAACGCCGCGTCACGATTTCCCTGCCGAAGGACGCCGTGCAGAAGGAAGTGGACTCGCGTATCCGTCAACTCGCGAAGAACGTGCGCATGCCGGGTTTCCGCCCGGGCAAGGTGCCGCTCAAGATGGTGACGCAACAGTATTCGGGCCAGGTGGAAGCCGAAGTGCTGAGCGACAAGGTCGGCAAGGAATTCTTCGACATCAGCCGCACCGAAAACCTGCGCGTCGCCGGTCAGCCGAGCTTCGCGCCGAAGTCCGACGCCACCGAAGGCGATTACGCGTTCGACGCGACGTTCGAGGTGTATCCGGAAGTGAAGCTGGGCGACGTCGCCACGGCCGAAATCGAGCGCACCACGACCACCATCAGCGAGGCGGAAATCGACCGCACGCTGGACATCCTGCGCAAGCAGCGCGTGCACTTCCACGCTCGCGGCGAAGCCGGCGAGCACGGTGACGGCGGCGGCGACACGGCAGCGAAAGAAGGCGACCGCGTAACGGTCGACTTCATCGGCAAGATCGAGGGCGAAGTGTTCCAGGGCGGCAGCGCCGACGACTTCGCGTTCGTGCTGGGCGAAGGCCGCATGCTGCCGGAATTCGAAAAGGCCGCCACTGGCCTGAAGGTCGGCGAATCGAAGGAGTTCGATCTGGCGTTCCCTGAGGACTATCACGGCAAGGAAGTCGCCGGCAAGACCGCGCAGTTCACGATCACGATGAAGAAGATCGAGTGGCCGCATCTGCCGGAAATCGACGCTGAATTCGCGAAGTCGCTCGGCATCGAAGACGGCGATCTGACCAAGATGCGCGCTGAGATCAAAGACAATCTCGAACGCGAAGCAAAGCGCCGCACGCAGGCCATCGTCAAGAACCAGGTGATGGACGCGTTGCTGAAGATTTCCGAACTGGACGTGCCGAACGCACTGATCGAACAGGATCAGGAACGCCTGGTCGCAATGGCGCGTCAGGATCTGGAGCAACGCGGCGTGCCGAACGCCAAAGATGCGCCGATCCCGGCTGCGATGTTCAAGGAACAGGCCGAGCGCCGCGTCAAGCTGGGCCTCGTGCTGGCCGAGCTGGTCAAGGCCAACGAACTGCAAGCCAAGCCGGAGCAGATTCGCGCCGAAGTGGACGAGTTCGCGAAAAGCTACGAAGACCCGAAGGAAGTCGTCCGCTGGTATTATTCCAACCAGCAACGTCTTGCCGAAATGGAAGCGTACGTCGTTGAAGCCAACGTCGTCGATTTCGTTCTCAGCAAGGCCAAGGTGACGGACAAGGAAGTGAGCTTCGAAGAACTGGCAAGCGCAACGGCGCAAGCGTAAGCGTCGCTGCAACGGCGTGCCGGCTGTCGGAGCGACGGCCCGCACGCCGTTTTTTTTGTGCCGTAGTTGTGTATTGCGTTTTTGTTTCGTGTTGCACGGCGCGCATGCACTGATCGCACTTGAATACGGGGTTGTCGGCCGCACCTGTCCAGCATCTAATATTTAGAATATTTCAGACAAGGATCTACTGCATGACCTTTCGCGCTCAAATGCTGGACACGTTGACCTCCCAGTCGTCGCGGGATCTCGAAGCGCAGGCGCTCGGACTGGTGCCGATTGTCGTGGAAACGAGCGGCCGGGGCGAGCGTTCATACGACATCTATTCTCGTCTGCTGAAGGAACGGATCGTGTTCCTGGTCGGTGAAGTGAACGACCAGACGGCCAATCTCGTCGTCGCGCAGATGCTGTTCCTCGAAAGCGAGAACCCCGACAAGGACATCAGTTTCTACATCAACAGCCCGGGCGGGTCGGTTTCGGCGGGCATGGCGATTTATGACACGATGCAGTTCATCAAGCCGGATGTGTCTACGCTGTGCATGGGTCTTGCGGCCAGCATGGGCGCGTTCCTGCTGGCAGCCGGCGCGAAAGGGAAGCGTTTTGCTCTGCCGAATTCGCGTGTGATGATTCACCAGCCGCTGGGCGGCGCGCGCGGCCAGGCGTCGGACATCGAAATTCAGGCGCGCGAAATCCTGTATTTGAAGGAACGGCTGAACCATCTGCTCGCGCATCACACCGGCCAGCCGGTCGAGCGTATTGCACGCGACACCGACCGCGACAACTTCATGTCCGGCGACGATGCGCAAGCTTACGGCCTCGTCGACCAGGTAGCGCACAAGCGTCCTTGAAATGGTGCGTTTTTGCCCCGAAGTGGGGCAAAAACGCAGCCGGATCGGTTGTGAAATAATCAACTTCGTCCGAGTGCCTGCGGCAAACGCCGTCACCTTGGCTCAAGCCCGGCCCCGCGCAAACTGCGAGGCCAGGGCAAACGGCGTATCATGTAATCGAGTGTCCGGAGGCTCACACATCTATGGCGGACAAGAAAGGTTCTAACAGCGAAAAGCTGTTGTATTGCTCGTTTTGCGGCAAGAGTCAGCATGAAGTCAAAAAACTGATTGCCGGCCCGTCGGTGTTCATTTGCGATGAATGTATCGACCTGTGCAACGAAATCATCCGTGATGAGGCTGCAGGCGCGGGCATCGAGGCGGGCTTGTCGAAGTCCGATCTGCCGAGTCCGCAGGAAATCCGTGAAATCCTCGACCAGTACGTGATCGGTCAGGAACGCGCGAAGAAAATTCTCGCGGTCGCGGTGTACAACCATTACAAGCGCCTCAAGCATCTCGACAAGAAAGACGAGATCGAGCTGTCCAAGAGCAACATCCTGCTGATCGGCCCGACCGGTTCCGGCAAGACGCTGCTTGCGCAGACGCTCGCACGCCTTCTGAACGTCCCGTTCGTGATTGCCGATGCAACCACGCTGACAGAAGCCGGCTATGTCGGTGAAGACGTCGAAAACATCATTCAGAAGCTGCTGCAAAACTGCAATTACGAAGTGGACAAGGCCCAGCGCGGCATTGTCTACATCGACGAAATCGACAAGATCAGCCGCAAGTCCGACAACCCGTCGATCACCCGCGATGTTTCGGGCGAAGGCGTGCAGCAGGCTTTGTTGAAGCTGGTCGAGGGCACGATGGCGTCGGTGCCCCCGCAGGGCGGCCGTAAGCACCCGAATCAGGACTTCATCCAGGTCGACACAACCAACATTCTGTTCATCTGCGGCGGCGCGTTCGACGGCCTCGAAAAGGTCATTGTCGATCGTACCGAGAAGACCGGCATTGGCTTTGGCGCGAGCGTGAAGAGCAAGCAGGACCGCGACGCCGGCGAAGTGCTGCGCGAAGTGGAACCGGAAGATCTGATCAAATTCGGTCTCATTCCCGAACTGATCGGCCGTCTGCCGGTGGTGGCCACGCTCGGCAAGCTCGACGAAGTCGCGTTGATGAAGATTCTCGTCGAACCGAAGAATGCGCTGGTGAAGCAGTACCACAAGCTGTTCAACATGGAACGCGTCGAGCTCGAAATTCGTCCGGCCGCGCTGCAAGCTGTCGCGCGTAAGGCAATTCGTCGCAAGACGGGCGCGCGTGGTTTGCGCTCCATCCTGGAACAGGCGTTGCTTGATGTGATGTACGACCTGCCGCAAATGAAAGGCGTTAGCAAGGTCATCATCGACGACAACGTGATTGACGGCGACGGCAAACCGCTACTGATCTACGAAGACGCGCCCAAAGTGGCGGGTTCGAACTGATCGGCTTTCGGGTTCTGCAAAAAAAGCCGTTCATGGCAACGTGAACGGCTTTTTTCGTTTATCGTGTGGTCAGGCTGGTTGTTTTCACTATGGAGTCACTGAACCTTCGGAGTCACTGAACTTTTCCCACACGCGGAGGCTTGCAATCTTTTCTGCTGGCCTCACCTATCGAACGAACTGATTCCACTCATGGGGAAATGAAATGTCAGGAACCCAACTCCTTCCGCCGGAACGCATTACGCTCCCGCTGCTCCCGCTGCGTGACGTAGTCGTCTTCCCGCACATGGTGATTCCGCTCTTCGTAGGCCGCCCGAAGTCGATCAAGGCTCTCGAAGCAGCGATGGAAGGCGGCAAGCACATCATGCTCGTCGCCCAGAAAACGGCTGCCAAAGATGAGCCGACCGAAAAGGACATGTACGAAGTAGGGTGTGTCGCCAACATCCTGCAAATGCTGAAGCTGCCCGATGGCACCGTGAAGGTGCTCGTCGAAGGCTTGCAGCGCGCGAAAACGCTTTCCATCGAAGAACAGGAAACGCAGTTCTCGTGCGAAGTCATGCCGCTCGAACCCGACCACGCCGACAGCGCTGAAACTGAAGCGCTGCGCCGCGCGATCGTGTCGCAGTTCGACCAGTATGTGAAGCTGAACAAGAAGATTCCGCCGGAGATTCTGACGTCGCTGTCGGGTATCGACGAAGCGGGTCGTCTGGCCGACACGATCGCGGCGCATCTGCCGCTCAAGCTCGACCAGAAGCAGCACATCCTCGAAATGTTCCCGGTGATCGAGCGACTCGAGCATCTGCTCGCGCAACTCGAAGCCGAGATCGATATCCTGCAGGTCGAAAAGCGCATCCGTGGGCGTGTGAAACGCCAGATGGAAAAGAGCCAGCGCGAGTACTACCTGAACGAGCAGGTCAAGGCGATCCAGAAGGAACTCGGCGAAGGCGAAGAAGGTGCGGACCTCGAAGAACTCGAGAAGCGCATCACCGCTGCCCGCATGCCGAAGGAAGCCAAGAAGAAAGCCGACGCCGAGCTGAAGAAGCTCAAGCTGATGTCGCCGATGTCGGCCGAAGCGACCGTCGTGCGCAACTACATCGACACGCTGATCGGCTTGCCGTGGCGCAAGAAGAGCAAGGTCAACAACGACCTCTCCAATGCGGAACGCGTGCTCGACGAAGACCACTTCGGTCTCGAGAAAGTGAAGGAACGTATTCTCGAGTATCTCGCGGTCCAGCAACGTGTCGACAAGGTCAAAGCGCCGATCCTGTGCCTCGTTGGGCCTCCGGGTGTCGGTAAGACGTCGCTGGGTCAGTCGATCGCTCGCGCCACGAACCGCAAGTTCGTGCGTATGGCGCTCGGCGGCGTGCGCGACGAAGCCGAGATTCGCGGTCACCGTCGTACGTATATCGGCTCGATGCCCGGCAAGATTCTGCAAAGCCTGACCAAGGTCGGCGTGCGCAATCCGCTCTTCCTGCTCGACGAAGTCGACAAGATGGGCCAGGATTTCCGCGGCGATCCGTCGTCGGCTCTGCTCGAAGTGCTCGATCCGGAACAGAACCATACGTTCGCCGATCACTACGTCGAAGTCGACTTCGATCTGTCGGACGTGATGTTCGTGGCAACGTCGAACTCGCTGAACATTCCGCCGCCGCTGCTCGACCGGATGGAAGTGATCCGTCTGTCGGGTTACACGGAAGACGAGAAGGTCAGCATCGCGCAACGTTATCTTTTGCCCAAGCAAAAGAAGAACAACGGCCTCAAGGATGGCGAGGTCGATGTGACGGAAACCGCGATCCGCGACATCATTCGTTACTACACGCGTGAAGCGGGCGTGCGTTCGCTCGAGCGTGAAATTTCGAAGATCTGCCGTAAGGTCGTGAAGATGCTTCTGCTGAAGAAGGCGGAAGGCGCGGTGAAGGTCGACGGCAGCAATCTCGATACGTTCCTCGGCGTGCGTAAGTACGACTTCGGTCTGGCCGCGAAGGAAAATCAGGTTGGCCAGGTCACGGGTCTTGCGTGGACGGAAGTGGGCGGCGATCTGCTGACCATCGAAGCCGCGGTAATGCCGGGCAAGGGCAACGTGATTCGTACGGGTTCGCTCGGCGACGTGATGAAGGAATCGGTCGAGGCAGCACGCTCGGTGGTTCGTTCGCGTTCGCGCCGTCTCGGCATCAAGGACGAAGCGTTCGAGAAACAGGACATTCACATTCACGTGCCGGAAGGCGCGACACCGAAAGACGGTCCGTCTGCCGGTATCGCGATGACGACCGCGTTGGTGTCGGTGTTGACCGGAATTCCGGTGCGCGCCGATGTCGCAATGACGGGCGAAATCACGTTGCGTGGCGAAGTCCTGCCGATCGGCGGCTTGAAGGAAAAACTGCTGGCGGCGCATCGCGGCGGTATCAAGCTGGTGCTGATTCCGGAAGAAAACGTCAAGGACTTGACGGAGATTCCGGACAACGTGAAGAACGCGATCGAGATCGTGCCGGTCCGCTGGATCGACAAGGTGCTCGAACTGGCGCTCGAACGTGTGCCGGCGGCGTTGCCCGAAGAGGAGCCCAAGCCTGCTGCGCCGGTTGCAGCGGAGCCCGGCAAGGACGCTGCGGCAACGGAAGTCGTGAAGCACTAAGGCAGTCGTCAACGAAGCTTTTGCTCGAAGAAAACCGCGGTCTCGGCCGCGGTTTTTTATTGTCCGCGCGACTTCCGTCAGGCGTCTCGCGAGGGGCGTTTTCCCACCTATTGAGTAAAGCGGCATGCGCCCGCCGACTGGTTGTGCGTGCATCCATTCGCGGCAACATTTTGTTATAGGAAGCCGCCTCGAAATCTTCGCAAATCAGGCTCAACCCCGCTTGACACAAGGGTTTCGGCCCATTCTAATGATTGCGCCCGGCGTTGCCCGCCGGCCGCGTGATGCCAGGCGTTAATAAAGCGCCGTCACGATTGCCATAAACATTCTCGGGGGTTGGGATGAACAAGACGGAATTGATCGATCACGTTGCGCAGCAAGCCGACATTTCGAAGGCAGCGGCAGGCCGTGCACTCGACGCTGTGATCGATGGTGTCAAAGGTATGTTGAAGAAGGGCGGTTCGGTGACGTTGGTCGGTTTTGGCACGTTCGCGGTCGGCAAGCGCTCCGCGCGCACCGGGCGCAATCCGCGCACCGGCGCCGCCATCAAAATCAAGGCGGCGAAGGTCCCCAAATTTAGGCCTGGCAAAGCTCTGAAGGATGCGCTAAACTAATGGGCTTGCTGCTTGAGGGACGTCGATAGACGAAGATCGGGCAGCAGGTAGAAGCAGGAAAGCAGCACTGAATCATGAAACGGGTGCTTAGCTCAGTTGGTAGAGCGGCGCCCTTACAAGGCGTAGGTCGGGAGTTCGAGCCTCTCAGCACCCACCAGTTTCAGATTCGGTTAAGTGTTCCAGCGCAACATAAGGAGTGGTAGTTCAGTCGGTTAGAATACCGGCCTGTCACGCCGGGGGTCGCGGGTTCGAGTCCCGTCCACTCCGCCAGTATCCTCGAAAGGCGAACTCCGGTTCGCCTTTTTTATTGCCCGCTGTTGTAAGATCGGGCGTTCTGTTTTTGGCACTCCTCACGCATGCTCGATTTTTTCCGCAATCACAAACGCCTGATGATGTTCATGCTCATCCTCGTCATTGTGCCGGGGTTGGGTTTTGTGGGTATTCAGGGCTTTCGCGGCTTCTTTGACGAAAGTGCAAACGTCGCGAGCGTCAACGGTCACAAGATCACGCGCGCTGAATACGACAACGCGATGCGTCAGCAACTCGACCGCGCCCGTCAGATGCTCGGCGCGCAGTTCGATATGAAGTCGTTCGACACGCCGGAACGCCGCGCGCAGATGCTCGATGGTCTGATCGAGCAACGCGTGCTGGCCGATGAAACACAGCGCCTGCATCTCACCGCGTCCGACGATGCCGTGCGCCGCGTGTTGATGAACGATCCGGTGATCTCGTCGCTGAAGAATCCTGACGGCACGATCGACGTCGATCGCTACAAGCAGTTGCTCGCCATGCAGGGCATGACACCCGACCAGTACGACGAGCGCGTGCGCTACAGCATCGCCACGCAGCAGTTGCCAGCTAGCATTCAAGGCAGCGCGTTCACGTCGAAAACGCTCGCACAGCATCTGACGGAACTCGCTGAGCAACAGCGCGAAGTGCAGGGCATTGCGTTCCATCCGCGCGACTACGCCGCGAAGGTGCAGCCTACCGACGCGCAACTGCAAGCGTATTACGACGCGCATCGCAATGAATTCGCCACGCCGGCCACGGCCACGATCCAGTATCTCGTCCTGTCGCCGGCAACGCTCGCCGCTTCCGCGCAGCCTACCGACGCCGATCTGAAGAAGTACTACGACGACAACATCGCGCACTACCGCACTGACGGCCAGGTGCGGGCGAGCCACATTCTGATCGCAGCGCCGAAAGACGCGAGCGCGGCCGACAAGGCCAAGGCCAAACAGAAGGCTGAAGAGTTGCTCGCGCAGATCAAGGCGCATCCGGACCAGTTCGCGCAGATCGCGCAGCAGAATTCGCAGGACCCGGGTTCGGCGTCGAAGGGTGGCGATCTGGGTTACTTCGGCCGCGGCATGATCGCGGGCGGCCAGGCGTTTGATGATGCCGTGTTCGCGCTGAAGAAAGACGAAGTCAGCGGCATCGTGCAGACCGACTTCGGCTATCACATCGTCAAGGTGACGGACGTGAAACCGGTGGTCACGAAGCCGTTCGACGAAGTGAAAGATCAGATCTCGAAAGACCTGAAGACGCAGTTGGCCAGCAAGGCATTCACCGACGATTCGGAAGGCTTCACGTCGATCGTCTATGAAAAGGCGAAGAGCCTGCAGCCGGCCGCCGACAAGTACAAGCTGCAAGTGCAGACCGCCACGGTCACGCCGCAGCCGGATCCGAAGCTCGCGCCTGACAGCCCGCTGAACAATGCGAAGTTCCTCGCCGCGGTATTCGCCAATGACGCCACGACGGCGCGCAACAATACGCAGGCCATCGACGTCGGCGGCAACACGTTGATCGCGGCGCGCGTGACCGACTATAAGGCGGCGGCAGTGCCGGCGCTCGACGCCGTCAAGGACGCGGTGCGTCAGAAAGTGATCGCGGTTCAGTCGGATGAAGCGGCTCACAAGGACGGCGTGGCCAAGCTGGCCGAGTTCGAAAAGTCGAAGGCAACGACGGGCTTCTCGTCGCCGTTGAAGGTGTCGCGCAACGACGCGCAAGGCGTGCCGCCCGCCGCATTGAGTGCAATCTACAAGGCGGACGCGCAAAAATTGCCGGCTTACGTCGGTGTGGATCTCGGCGACGACGGCTATGCGATCTATCGCGTGAACGCGGTGGTAGCGGGTCACACGGTCGATCCGCAACGTCTGGCTGCAGCGCAGCAACAGATCGCCCAGGTCGATGCGCAGTCGGAAGCAGAGGCCTATGTCGAAGCAGTGCGCGCGCGTTCGAAGGTGAAGTTCTACGGTTCGCTGGACAGCAGCAATGCCCAGGCGAGTGGCGAGTAAGACCGCCCAAACGCAAAAAAGCCCCGCAAATGCGGGGCTTTTTCATTTGACGAGTGCAAGCTCGTCAAACGGCTTACCGCGACACGCTGCTAGCGTTACAGGCAGCCGCTGATCGCGCTCGTGGCGTCGCTACCGCCAGCGCCACCGGCGCGGAAGCCGACCCACGTACCCTTGCCGGAGTACGACGGACGTACGACAGCGGCGGCGCCATTGGGCGGCTGCTGACCCGGAACATACACATCCATGGCTTGATCGTTAGCCAATGTGTCTTGCGAGACGACCTGTTGCTGCGAGCTGTCGGCCCACTTCTGCGCGATGCAGGTAGCGACGGCCTTCGGCGGTTGCTGGCTTTCGCCTACGGACTGAACGCCAGCGGGCGGTTGAGCGGCGCAGGCAGAAATTGCCACGGTCAAAGCGATTAACGGTAAATATTTCACGTTATCTCCTCAAAAGTCGCTCAAAATCGAGCCGGTTACGCGGGATTACGAAAGTGTCAGAGAGAACTTACCGATCCGCGTTCCCACAGTTCTGGAAACAAGTTGTTAGCAGATTTTTCAGTGCGGCGAACTTGTGCGAAGGAGTGGCTTGACTGCTGGCCACACGTTGTTAAGTAGCACTGGCTGTGCCTGCTGGGTGGGATGGATCTGATCGGCCTGGAACATATCGGGTTTGTCCGCGATGCCGGCGAGCAGAAACGGCACGAGCGGCACACGCAACTGTTTGGACAGTTCGCCGTACAAGCCGTGGAACTTTTGCGTGTAGTCCGGGCCGTAATTAGGCGGCACGTACATGCCCACCAGCACGACCTTCGCGTGACCTTGCTGAGCCTGCTCGATGATTGTGCGCAGGTTGTCTTCGGTGGTGGAGAGCGGCACGCCGCGCAACGCGTCGTTGGCGCCGAGTTCGACGATCACAATGCTCGGCTTCAGGCGTTGCATGAGTGCCGGCAAGCGGGCTCGTCCGCCGCTCGTGGTGTCGCCGCTAATGCTCGCATTGGCGACGCTATAATCGATTCGCTCGTCGGCGAGGCGCTGGCGCATCAACGCAACCCAGCCCGTGTCGCGGGGCAGGCCGTATTCGGCGGAGATGCTGTCGCCGAGCACGACGATCACTGGCTTGGCCGGTTCGGGCGCGTTGGCGGCCAGCGCCGTGAAGCTTACGGAAAGAAACAGGGTGGCGGCCACAGCGGCGTAGCCGCATGCCGTTGTCAACCCCGTGGCGCGAGACGTCATGGCACGCACTTTCAACCTACGCTTCACCATGCTAAACAAAACTGATCCAGTCATTGAAGTGCGGGGTTTGTGCAAGAAGGTTAACGATGCAACAGGCGAACTGACGATTCTCGACGACATCGATCTTGCTATCGATGCCGGCAGCAGTGTGGCGATCGTCGGAGCATCCGGGTCGGGCAAGTCTACGCTGCTCGGCTTGCTCGCAGGATTGGACAGCGCGAGTTCGGGCTCGGTTCGGTTGCTCGGCCGCGAACTCGGCGAACTGAACGAAGACGAGCGCGCCGCATTGCGCAGCGGCTCCGTCGGCTTCGTGTTCCAGTCGTTTCAACTGATGCCGCATTTGACCGCGCTCGAGAACGTTACGTTGCCACTGGAGTTGCTAGGCGGCATCGGCACGCGCGAGGCCGCAACGCGTGCGCGCGGTTTGCTTGAGCAGGTGGGTCTTGGCAAGCGCACCGGTCACTATCCGAAGCTGCTATCGGGCGGCGAGCAGCAGCGCGTCGCGCTCGCACGCGCGTTCGTCACCCACCCGGCGATCCTGTTCGCGGACGAACCGACCGGCAGTCTCGACGCCGCCACGGGTCACGCGGTGATCGATCTGATGTTCGAGATGAACCGCGCGAACGGCGCTACGTTGATTCTCGTCACGCATGACATCGAACTGGCGCGCCGTTGCGATACGACAGTGACGATCGAGGCGGGACGTCTGGCCTGAGCGAGCGTCGAGCGTCGCTGCAAAAGCAAAGCGGGCCGCAAGGGCCCGCTTTTTCATGGTGGCTTCCGGTATCGGGCGACCACGCCATTCAAATCAAGCGGCGCGAACCACCGCGCCGCCCACCATCACTTCTTCAACGCCGCCCGCGCCCGCGCGATCAATGCCGACGTCGAAGAATCATGCTTCTTCACATCGGCACCCGGCGCCGTCAGATCGGCTTCGACCACCTTGCCGAGAATCTTGCCCAACTCCACGCCCCATTGATCGAAGGAGTTGATGTTCCATACCGTTCCTTGCACCAGCACCTTGTGCTCGTACAACGCGATCAATGCGCCGAGCGAACGTGCGGTGAGCGCCTCGACGAGCAGCGTGGTGGTCGGACGGTTGCCCGGAAACACCAGGTGCGGCGCCAGTTCCGGCTTGTCCGCGCCGGCCACTTTCTTCGCTTCTTCGAGCGTGCGGCCGACCATCAGCGCTTCGCTCTGCGCAAAGCAATTGGCGAGCAGCTTCGGATGATGGCTGACGAGCGGATGCTCAGGCGTCAACACCGCGATAAAGTCGATCGGCACGATCGTCGGGCCCTGGTGCAGCATCTGGAAGAACGCGTGCTGACCGTTCGTGCCCGGTTCGCCCCACGTGACCGCGGCGGTCGGATAGTCGACCGTTGCGCCGTCCAGACGCGCCGACTTGCCGTTGCTCTCCATTTCGAGCTGTTGCAGATACGAAGGCAGGAAATGCAGCGCCTGCGAATACGGCGCGACCAGGTAGCTTTGCGAGCCGAAGAAGTTGCGATACCAGATGCCGATCATGCCGAGCAGCACCGGCAGATTCTTCTCGAGCGGCGCGTCGCGGAAATGCTGGTCCATCTCGTTGGCGCCGGCGAGCAGTTCGTCGAACTGCTGCGGTCCAATCGCGATCATGATCGACAGACCGACGGCCGACCACAGCGAATAGCGTCCGCCGACCCAGTCCCACATCTCGAAGACGTTCTCTTTCGCGATGCCGAACTTGACCACTTCCGCGGGATTCGCGGACACGCCGACGAAGTGCTTCGCCAGTGCGCTTTCCGGGCAACCTTTCTCGATGAACCAGTCGCGCAGCGAGCGCGCATTGGTCATGGTTTCGAGCGTGGTGAAAGTCTTGGAGACGATGATCGCGAGCGTCTCTTCGGGATCGATCTGCTGCATGACGTTGTACAGATCGGCGCCGTCCACATTGGACACGAAGTGCGTGGTGATCTCCGGCGTGGCCAGATGATGCAGCGCATGCACGACCATCTTCGGCCCGAGATCCGAGCCGCCGATGCCGATGTTCACGACATAGCGGATCCGCTTGCCGGTATAGCCTTTCCACTCGCCGCTGCGCACCTGGTCGGCGAACGCGGCCATTTTGGCGCGCTCGGCCTGCACTTGCGCGTAGAACGGCGCTTTCGGGTCGGTGGCGCGCAATGCCGTGTGCAGCACGGCGCGGCCTTCCGTCGGGTTGACGATGTCACCCGCGAACATGGCGTCGCGGCGCTTCTCGACGCCGGCTTCGCGCGCGACTTGCACGAGCAGTTTCAGCGTTTCGTCGGTGATGCGGTTCTTCGAGAAATCGGCCGCGAGACCGCCGCCCGCGAACGCAAAGCGCTCAGCACGGGTAGGGGCGGGATCGTTCTCGGGGGCGAACCAGTCGCGCATGTGCGCATCGCGAATCTTGTCGTAATGCGTTTGCAGCGAGGACCAGGAGGGGAGCGAGTTCTGGGTCATAGCGTCCGTCTAACCAAGTGGCACGAAGAAAGGCGCGCGCGTGAAGCGCTGCCGAGGATGATGCAACGATGCTGTTAGAGCGATGCCGCGCGGCGGGGTCCGCCGTGGGTGCCGATCAAAATTCGCCGTCACCCGTAGTGGCTCCGACGCGCGGCGCAGTCAGTCAGTATAACGGCGTTGCGTGACGGACGGCAGTGGTTTGGGCGGTCCATCCATAGGTTGGGGCGGACAGCTTCAGCACTCCGCTGCCGGATAGAACAGGCGGTTCAGCAAGGTCCGCACCATCGGCGCGAGTTCGCCCGCGGTCAGCCCGGCGGGACCGTGGCCTTGCGCGCTCAGCGTGTCGGCGGCGAGGCCGTGCAGATAGACGCCCGCGAGCGCGGCTTCGTAGCGCGGCAGATGCTGTGCGAGCAGCGCGCCGATGATGCCGCCGAGCACGTCGCCGGTGCCGCCCGTCGCGAGCGCGGCGTTGCCGGTCGGATTGATCGCGAGGCGCCCGTCCGCGGCCGCGATGACGGTGCCCGTGCCTTTGAGCACGACCACGGCCGCGTAGCGCGCGGCGAGCGAGCGCGCCGCGGCGAGGCGGTCGCGCTGCACGCCCGGCGCGTCGGTGCCGAGCAGGCGCGCGGCTTCGAGCGGATGCGGCGTGAGGATGCACGGATCGCCCTGCACGCCGCGCGCGGTGACATCGGCGGCAAGCGCGGGGTCCTTCGAGATCAGGTTCAGCGCGTCCGCGTCGAACAGCTTGGGGACGTCGAGTTGCAGTACGTCGTGCATCACGCGCGTGGCGCATTCGCGATGACCCATGCCGCAGCCGACGGCGAGCGCGTCCATCTGGTCGAGCGGCAGATCGTCGACGGCATGCAGCATCAGTTCGGGGTGCGGCGGATCGTAGGGCGGGGCGCCTTCGCCTAGCAGCGCGACGTGCACCTTGCCCGCGCCGGTGTACAGCGCCGCGCGCGAGGCGAGGATCGGCGCGCCGCACATGCCGGTGTCGCCGCCGACCACGGCGAGGCTGCCGAAGCTGCCCTTGTTGGTCGCGAAATCGCGCGGCGGCAGGAAGGCGGCGAAGAGTTCGGGGGCATTCAGTTGCACGGCCGTGCGGCCGCTCGTGTCGACGCCGATCGGCGCGACCGTGACGGCGCCGGCAAGATCGCGCCCTTGCGCGGTGAAGAGCCCCGGTTTGGCACCGATGAAGGTGATCGTGTGGGTGGCATGGACGGCGGCGCCGGCGCCATTGCCCACAACTGTGCCGGTGTCGCTGTCGAGGCCGCTCGGCACGTCGAGCGCCAGCACGCCGCCTTTGCGCGGCCGTGCTTTGGCGCGTTGCGAAAGCTGCCGGGCGACGGCCGCGAACACGCCTTCGAGCGGACGCGTCAGGCCGATGCCGAACATGCCGTCCACCAGCCAGCGGTAGCCGTCCAGCGAGGCGGGCGGCGCGCTGGTGATCGCGACGCCGGCCGCGCGGGCCGTGTCGAGCGCCCAGCGCGCGTCGTCCGGTTTCACCTCGACCGGCATGCACAGCTCGACGGCGATGCCGGCCTGGTGCAGTTCCGTCGCGAGAACCAGCGCGTCGCCGCCGTTGTTGCCTGGCCCGGCGATGAGCCACACCTTCTGCCTGGATTTCTCGATCGACGTATCGCGGGGTGATCTGCTCGCGCAGGAAGCTCGCGGCGGATTTCCCGGCGCGCGACATCAGCGTGTGTTGCGGCAAGGCGGCCGCCGCCTGGGATTCGGCGATCCGCAGGTCGGTGAGCGTGAGCAAGGGCAGCGCCCGGTTGTGCGGGCTGATGAGTGTCGGCGGCGTGTGGTCGGCTTCTGTCATGGCGAGGCTCGGCGGTTCGCCCGGCGGCAGGCGAAAAAGCTGGGGGAATCGCTATGGTAGTGCCGATGAGTGCCCGGCGGGCACCTCTTGCGGCCCGCTCGTGCGCGGGCCGGCGATTTACCTGAACCGATCCGCGCGCAGCGCGGCCAGCGTGTCCGTGGGGACGTCCGGCGTGCCGCCCGAAATCAGGTCGGCCACCAGCTTACCCGACCCGCAGGCGAGCCCCCAACCGGCGGGGCCGTGGCCCACATTGACGAAAAGACGCGGATGCAGCGCGTTGCCGATCACCGGCAAGCCGTCCGGCGACAGCAGTTTGACGCCTTCCCACGGCAAGGCCACCGAGATTCGCGCGGCGCCCGGAATCCAGTCGTGCGTGGCCTGGCCGAGCAGGGCGAGGGCTTCCTTGGTCACCGCTTCGCCCAACGGCTTGTCGATCTGGCCGGTGCTTTGCAAGACCGCGCCGCCCGCAATCCGCAGGCGATGGTTCATGCGGCTGATCGCGATCCGCTTCACCGCATCCACGATGGCGACGTGCGGTGCGCATTCCTCATGCGCGATCGGTGCGACCAGCGTGTGCAGACGCAGCGGATGCAGCGGCAAGCGCAGGCCGAGTCGCTCGAGCAGCGGCAGACTGCCGTGGCCGGCCGCCACGACCACCGCGTCGGCGTGGATCACATCGACTTCGCGCGAACGGGAGGTCGCGCCCGGCTGCGGCGCCAGTTCCACAGAGGCGCGCTGGCCGTCCAGACGGATCGACGAGACTTCGCAGCCCAGCATGAATTGCACGCCGCCCTGCGTATCCAGCGTCTGCTTGATGAGCTTGGTGAAGAGCGGCGCATTGGCCGTGCGCTCCTGGTCGAACAGCACGCCGCCCGCGAATTCCGGCTCGGTGCGCACGGAGTGCTCGAACGCGGCGCATTGTTCGGGTGTGAGTTCGTGGTGCGGCACTTCGAAAAGCTGGAGCAGGCCGCGCGCGGGCCGCAGCTGGTCCCATTCCTGTTCGGAGCGCACCAGATAGAGCAGGCCGCTGGTCTGTTCGAACTCGAGGCCGAAGCGCGCCTCCATGTCCGCCATGGTGTCGCGCGACAGCTCGATCAGCGGTCGCAGCAATCCGTATTGATGGCCGAATGCATTGGGTTCCTGCAGCTCGACGAGCTGCTTGACGAACTGGCGCGCCGAGCCGGTGAAGCCGGCCTTGTTGACGACGCCGTTTTTGGCGTTCTGGCGGCTGGCCATGAAAGTCGGGCCGAACCAGACGTCGAGCGGGGTCGGCAGGACGGTGCCGCCGTGTCCATAGGTTGCGCCCTGCGCAACCGTGGCGTGGCGCTCGACGACGCATACCCGATGGCCGGCCGCGCGCAGTTGATAAGCGGTGGCGACGCCCGCAATTCCGCCGCCGATGACGATGACATCCATGTTCTGATTCGATTTGCCGACGGGACGCCGAAGCAGCGCTTGCCCGTTGAGCGTGACATGCGGCGCGCCGTGCCGCCTGCGTGGCTGCTCGCGCCGATCTGGTGAAAGGGCGAATGATAGCAGTCAAACCGCTGGCGCGGCCACGCGGGCGCAACGCCGGAGCGCCCGCGCAATTGGCGCGGTGGGCGCTCCGGAGGCCGGCCGGAAGCCGCCCGGAAGCCGCCCGGAACCCACGCGGAGCTTGCGCCAAGCCCCCGCGAAACTATCTCGAAACCTGCCCGAAGCCGCACCGCCAGGCCCGCTGGAAGCCTCTTCCCGGGGTATAATCCCGGACTTCCTTTGCGCCTCACGTCGCCTTCACGCGCGACTCATCGGCATCACTCATCGGCATCATTAGCGACGCAACGTCAAGTCCATGGCCCACTTCTCGTGTTTCCCCGGCGCTTCGGCCCTTTCCGATTTCCGTCAAACCCGCCTGCTCGACACGCTCACGCGCATCGATCCGAACATCACCGGCGTGCGCGGGCAATATCTGCACTTTGTCAACGCGCAGACGCCGCTCTCCGCTGAAGACAACGCGAAGATCGAAGCGCTGATGCACTACGGCGATCCGCTCGAAGAAACCAGCGAGCGCGGCACGGCCGAGACTTTCCTCGTGGTGCCGCGTTTCGGCACGGTGTCGCCGTGGGCCAGCAAGGCAACGGATATCGCGCATCTGTGCGGCCTCACGCAGGTGCGCCGCATCGAGCGCGGCGTCGAGTACACGGTCACGCTGAAAAGCGGCCTGCTGGGCGGCAAGAAAGCGCTTTCCGACGAAGCCCGCGCAGCCGTCGCGGCAGCCTTGCACGACCGCATGACCGAAAGCGTGGCGCCGTCGCGCGACCACGCGCTGCATCTGTTCGACGAACTGCCGGCCAAGCCGCTGCAAACCGTCGACGTATTGAGCAACGGCCGCGGCGCGCTGGAAACGGCGAACACGGAACTGGGCCTCGCGCTCGCCGACGACGAAATCGACTACCTCGTCGACGCCTTCACGAAGCTCGGCCGCAACCCGACCGACGTCGAACTGATGATGTTCGCGCAGGCCAACAGCGAACACTGCCGCCACAAGATTTTCAACGCGGACTGGACCATCGACGGCGAAAAGCAGGATATCTCGCTGTTCAACATGATCCGCAATACCGAGAAGCTGAATCCGCAGGGCACGATCGTCGCGTATTCGGATAACTCGGCGATCATGGCGGGCGGCATGGCCGAGCGCTGGTTCCCGCGCACGCCGGCCGAGCTGGGCGCGAGTGAGCTGCCGGAGCACTACCGCCGCAGCAACGAACTCACGCACACCTTGATGAAGGTGGAAACGCACAATCACCCGACCGCCATCTCGCCGTTCCCGGGCGCCGCGACCGGCGCCGGCGGTGAAATCCGCGACGAAGGCGCGACCGGCCGTGGCGCGCGTCCCAAAGCCGGTCTGGCGGGCTTCACGGTGTCGAATCTGGAATTGCCGGACGGCGTCGAGACGTGGGAAAACGCGCGCGACGCCGCGCAGCCGCTCGCACACCGCAATCCGGACGACAAACACGAAGCGTACGGCCGCCCCGACCGCATCGCCTCGCCGCTGCAGATCATGATCGACGGCCCGCTCGGCGGCGCCGCATTCAATAACGAATTCGGCCGGCCGAATCTGGGCGGCTATTTCCGCGCTTACGAGCAGAACGTCGCGGGGCTGGTGCGCGGCTATCACAAGCCGATCATGATCGCCGGCGGCATCGGCAATATCTCGGAGCAGCACACGCATAAGCACGATCTGCCGGAAGGCTCGCTGCTGATCCAGATCGGCGGCCCGGGCATGCGCATCGGCATGGGCGGCGGCGCCGCAAGCTCGATGGCGACGGGCACCAACACCGCTGAACTCGACTTCGACTCGGTCCAGCGCGGCAACCCGGAAATCGAGCGCCGTGCGCAGGAAGTCATCAACGCGTGCTGGCAGCTTGGCGAAAAGAACCCGATTCTGAGCATTCACGACGTGGGCGCGGGCGGTCTTTCGAACGCTTTCCCGGAAGTCGTCGACGGCGCCGGCAAGGGCGCGCTTTTCGATCTGCGCAAGATCCAGCTGGAAGAAAGCGGCTTGTCGCCGCGTGAAATCTGGTCGAACGAAGCGCAAGAACGGTACGTGCTGGCCATTGCGCCGGCGGATCTGCCGGCCTTCGCCGCCATGTGCGAGCGCGAGCGTTGCCCGTTCGCCGTGATTGGCACGGCCACCGCCGAGCGCCAGCTCAAGCTGATCGACTCCGAACTGAACGACGACAACGCGCACCAGCCGGTCGACATGCCGATGGAAGTGCTGCTCGGCAAGGCGCCGCGCATGCATCGCGACGTCAAACGCGTCGAGCGCAAGCTCGAACCGGTGGATGTGACCGGCATCGCGCTGTCGGATGTTGCGACTAGCGTGCTGCGTCATCCCACGGTGGCGAGCAAGTCGTTCCTGATCACGATCGGCGACCGTTCGGTGGGCGGTACGACCGCGCGCGACCAGATGGTCGGCCCGTGGCAAGTGCCGGTGGCCGACGTCGCGATCACCACGATGGACTACGCGGGTTTCACCGGCGAAGCCATGACGATGGCCGAGCGCACGCCTTTGGCTGTCATCGACGCGCCGGCTTCGGGCCGCATGGCGGTCGGCGAGGCCGTGACCAACATCGCGGCGGCGCCGATCGCGTCGCTCGACAAGCTCAAGCTGTCGGCGAACTGGATGGCCGCGTGCGGCGCGCCCGGCGAAGACGCCGCGCTCTACGACACGGTCAAGGCGATCGGCATGGAGTTGTGCCCGGCGCTCGGCATCAGCATTCCGGTCGGCAAGGATTCGCTGTCCATGCGCACCAAGTGGGAAGACCGCGGCGTGGCGAAGGAAGTGGTCGCGCCGGTCTCGCTGATCATCTCGGCGTTCGCGCCGGTTCAGGACGTGCGCCGCCACCTCACGCCGCAGCTGCGCCGCGATGTGGGCGAGTCCGTGCTGATCGCAATCGACCTTGGCCGCGGCAAGCATCGTCTCGGCGGCAGTATTTTGGCGCAGGTTACGCAGCAGGTCGGCAACACGGTGCCGGACGTGGACGATCCGGAAGACCTCAAGCGTTTCTTCGCCGCGATCCAGGCGCTGAACCAGGACGGCAAGCTGCTCGCCTATCACGACCGTTCCGACGGTGGCCTGTGGGCGACGGTGTGCGAAATGGCATTCGCGGGCCACGTGGGCGTGTCGCTGAATGTCGACATGCTGGTGCTCGATCCGAACCACGAATCGGATTACGGCGACGCCAAAGACTGGGCGAAGCAGACCAGCGGCCGTCGTGAAGACCGTACGATCCGCGCGCTCTTCAACGAAGAGCTTGGCGCCGTCGTCCAGGTGCGCGCATCCGAGCGCGACGCGGTGCTCGCAGCGTTGCGCGAACACGGGCTGTCGGCGTGCTCGCATGTGATCGGCAAGATCAACGAGCGCGACACGATCGAAATTTATCGCGACGCCAGGAAGATTTACGAAGCGCCGCGCACCGAATTGCATCGCACATGGAGCGAAGTGAGCTGGCGTATCGCACGTTTGCGCGACAACCCCGCGTGCGCCGACGCCGAATACGACTCGCTCTCCGACGCGGCCGATCCGGGCATTTCACCGATCCTGACGTTCGATCCGGCAGAAGACGTCGCCGCGCCGTTCATCGGCAGGAGCGCGCGTCCGCGCGTGGCGATCCTGCGCGAGCAGGGCGTCAACTCGCACCTCGAAACGGCCTACGCTTTCGACCGCGCCGGCTTCGACGCGCACGACGTGCACATGAGCGATCTGCTGGCCGGCCGCGCCAATCTGGCGGACTTCGCCGGCGCGGTGGCGTGCGGCGGCTTCTCGTACGGCGACACGCTGGGCGCCGGTGAGGGCTGGGCGAAGGCGATCCGCTTCAACGCGCAACTGGCCGACATGTTCGCCGCCTTCTTCGGCCGCGAAGACACGTTCGCGCTCGGCATCTGCAACGGCTGCCAGATGATGAGCAGCCTCGCTTCGATGATTCCGGGCGCCGAAGCCTGGCCGAAGTTCACCCGCAACAAGTCGGAGAAATTCGAAGCGCGCTTCTCGCTGGTCGAGGTGCAGGCTTCGCCGTCGCTCTTCTTCAACGGCATGGAAGGCTCGCGCATTCCGGTCGCGATCGCCCACGGCGAGGGCTACGCGGACTTCTCGCAGCAGGGCGATGCGTCGAAGGTCGCGGTGGCGATGCGCTATGTCGATCACCGTGGTCAGGCGACCGAGCAGTATCCGTTCAACCCGAACGGATCGCCGAACGGCATCACCTCGGTGACGACGCCGGACGGCCGCTTCACGGTGCTGATGCCGCACACCGAGCGCGTGCATCGCGCGGTGCAGATGAGCTGGCACCCGGAAGGCTGGGGCGAAGGCGCCACGGACGCCAGCCCGTGGCTGCGCGTGTTCCAGAACGCGCGCCGCTGGTTGGGATGATGACGTGAGACGGCTGCCGCCTAGTGCTACGCGGCAGCTTGCTCGCGCCGCGGCCGCGCGCTTGTGCGAGGTGGAAGGACGGCGGATGGCGAAGCGCGTCCATCCGCCTGCGCGGCGGCTCCCAGACTGACAATATTTAGTTCGTATCCGCTCGGGTACGGCCACGCTCATATTCCCGGATTTGTCCATCTTTCGTACCCGATCGGGTACGGGGCGTCCCTATTGCTGCCTCGGCGTGCCGACTCGTATCCGCTCGGGTACGAAATCGGCTCCGTACGGCAGTCTCGTGGCATAATGTTCCCGAGCGGGTACGAACGTACACGAGGGCGCGTGATGGAGTCCACGGTTTTCATCGGCAATATGACGGAGTTAGGCGATCTCGTGCGGGCGTCCAGGCTCGCGCAGGGGTTGACGCGCGACGACGTCGCCGCCGCGAGCGGCCTGTCTCCCAAGTTCATCACGCACATCGAGGCAGGTAAGCCCACCGCGCAGATCGGCAAGGTGCTGCATCTTCTCAGCGAACTGGGCATCACTCTGCGCGCCGAGGTTTCCGTGGACATTCCCGCAGACGTCTCCAACAAGGCGTCCCATCGCCGCCGGAGTTCCCATGGCCGCTAGAACGCTAGTCGCGTATGCGAATGGCCGGCGCGTGGGCGTCGTGAGCGATGACAGCGGTGTGTGGTCATTTGCCTACGACCAGGGCTGGCTGGGCCGTGAGGACGCGTTTGCGCTTTCACCCGCTTTCCCACTGGTAGCCGATCCTTTCGTCGACGGATCGAGCCTGCGGCCGGTGCAATGGTTCTTCGACAACCTGCTGCCCGAAGAGGAAATGCGCAGTGCGCTCGCTCGTGAGGCCAAGGTCGATGCAAGCGACGCGTGGGGCCTGCTCGCCTATTACGGCCGGGAATCGGCCGGCGCCTTGACGCTGCTCGCAGAGGGCGAACAGGAGGCGCCTGGCGGACTGCAGCCGTTGTCGCAAGCGAATCTGGAGGCACGCATTCAGGCGATGCCACAGCACGCGCTCACCGCCACGGCGCCCAAACGCATGTCCGCGGCGGGCGCCCAACAGAAACTGCTGCTGACCTTGCGAGGCAACGCGCCGCACTACGAACTGCTGGAGCCCGTGGGCAGCGAGCCGTCCATGCATCTGCTCAAGCCCGACATGCGCAGCACGGGCTATCCGCATTCGGCGATCAACGAGTTTTTCTGCATGCAGCTGGCGCGCGCAATGGGCGTGCGTGTTCCGCCTACGCACTTTTTACGTGTGCCTTCGGCCTGTTACCTGATCGATCGTTTCGACCGTGACACGAGCAGTGAGCCGGCTCGGCGGCTGCATACCGTCGACGCCATGCAGTTGTTGAACTACGACCGCAGCTTCAAGTATCAGAACGCGACCGCGCAGGTGCTCAGGGATGCCATCGAGAAAACGAGCACGCGGGCAGTGGCGCGTCTCGATGTATTCCGCTGGGCGATCTTCAATGTGCTTATCGGCAATGCCGACTCGCACCTGAAAAACCTCTCGTTCTTCGTCACCGCTCGCGGTTACAGGCTGGCTCCGTTCTACGACCTGGTGAGCACGGTCGTCTACCACACGCCGACCTACCAGCCGCAGCAGCGGGACCGTTGGCCTCACTGCGACCTGACCATGCCTGTCGGAGACGCCACGCAGTTCGCGCAGATCAACCGAAAGAACATGCTCGCCTTCGGCGAAGCGCTTCGTCTTTCGCCGAAGGGTTCGGAAAGATTGCTGGATGAGATGCTGGCCACGCTCGACGCCCGGGTGGCGCAGACCCGGCGCAGCGTCGACGAAATCGCGCAGCCCAATGCCGGCGAAGTCCGGCTGCTGGACTCGATTGTCGCGATGCCGCTTGCGGAAATGAGCCGCGCTTTGCGCAAGTGATCGCGGGCGCTTTCGTCCGACCGGCCACAGTTAATCCCAATGAAAAAGGCGCTGTTCAGTCAATGACTGAACAGCGCCTCGAGCTGAATCGAACTCGGCTTACTGAATCTTCGCGTTCTTACGCAAACCTTCCTCGAATGCCTGCAGCTTTTCCTGCTGGATCTGCTGCACGATCTGCGGGCGCACTTGCTCGAGCGGCGGCGGCGTGATGTTGCGCACGTCGTCGACACGGATGATGTGCCAGCCGAATTGCGTATGCACCGGCGTGTCGGTCATCTGGCCTTTCTGCAGATGCGTGGCCGCGTCTGCGAATTCAGGCACGTAGGCCTTCGGGTCCGACCAGTCCAGATCGCCGCCGTTCTTGCCCGATCCCGGGTCCTTCGAGAATTGCTTGGCCAGATCCTCGAAGCTTGCGCCGGCCTTGATCTTCGCGATCAGGTCCTTGGCCTGCTGTTCGTTGTCCACGAGGATGTGGTGCAGGTGATATTCCTTGCCGCCCGCGTCCTTGATCAACGCGTTGTAACGCGCGGTGACTTCGGCGTCGCTCGGCGTGTTGTTCTTCACGAAGTCTTCGATCAGCGCGCGCAGCACCACGGTTTGCTGTGCCACGGCGATTTGCGCCTTGATGTCCGGACGATTCGGCAGACCGCGGCGCAGCGCTTCCTGCATGAGGATCTCGCGGTTCACCAGTTCTTCGCGCACGGCCGTTTGCAGTTGCGGCGTATTTTGCTGGCCTTGATGAACCAACTGGTCGATCAGCGCATCGGCGCGCGCTTTCGGAATCGGCGTGCCGTTCACAACGGCGATGTTCTGTGCGAATGCAGGTGCGGCTGCACATGCAGCCAGCAATACCCAAAGGCGGGTTTTCTTCAAGGTCATCGAAAATTTTCCTAGCGGGGCAACAAAGCGAATTCTTCGGGCGTATACGCCGTGATGGCAAGGGCATGGATGCCGCGCTGCATGGCATCGGCCAGCGCATCATACACCATGCGATGCCGCGCCACGCGGGCCTTACCGGCGAATGCGGCAGCCACGATCGTGACACTGAAATGACCGCCGGCGGAGGCGCCGGCGTGACCGGCGTGCTGCGCGCTGTCGTCGGTGATCTGGATCGAAGCGACCGGCGCCAGTGCGGCGGCGAGGCGCGCCTCGATCAGTGCGGCGCGCTCGGCGGTGGTGGCGTGCATGAATACATCGGCGTCGCTCGTCATGTCATTCTTCCTTCATATACTTCGACAACCACAAACTCTGCCCGACGATGAACACCACCAGGCATCCGGTGGCGCCGAACAGCTTGAAATTGACCCACTGGTCGGTCGTGTAGTTGTACGCGACGAACAGGTTCACCAGTCCGAGCAGCACGAAAAAGATCGCCCAGACGACATTCAGCTTGCCCCAGATCGCGTGCGGCAGTGTGATCTGCTTGCCCATCATCGCTTCGATCAGGTTCTTGTTGAAGGCCAGTTGCGAGACGATCAGCGCCACTGAAAACGCCCAGTACAGCACGGTCGGCTTCCATTTGATGAAGGTGTCGTTGTGCAGCACGAGTGTCGCGCCGCCGAACACGGTAACGACGCCGAGGCTCACCCACAGCATCGGATCGACCTTGCGGTGGCGGAAGGCCACCCACGCGATCTGCACCAGCGTGGCGACGATCGCCACTGCCGTCGCCGTGAAAATGCCCCAGATCTTGAAGGCGACGAAGAACAGGATGATCGGGAACAGATCGAACAGGAATTTCATTATCTGGTCGGGAGGTCGGAAATTGAGCGGAGAGTGAGCGGGAGACTATAAGGGCGCAGTGCGAAGCGTCGGGGCGACCGCTTCGCAAGCTGGACGAAGGGTGTCGCGGCCGGCGCGCACCTGATGGCGCGGACGCCGGCCGGCAACGCGCCGGACTCCGCGCTGCGTTACTTGGGCTCGAATTGTAACGCAGCTGAATTGATGCAGTACCGCAGGCCGGTCGGCGCGGGTCCGTCTTCGAAGACGTGGCCCAGATGCGCGCCGCAGTTCTTGCATTCCACCTCGATGCGCAGCATGCCGTGCGAGCGGTCGGTTTTCTCCTTGATCACTTCGCCGTCGATTGGCTTGAAGTAGCTCGGCCAGCCGCAACCGGCATCGAACTTGGTGTCCGATTCGAACAGCGGCGTGCCGCAACAGACGCAGTCATAGATGCCGCGGTCCCAGTGGTCGTGGTAGCGGCCGGTGAACGGACGCTCGGTGGCGGCGTGGCGCGTCACCTGATATTCGATGTCGGAAAGCTGCTTGCGCCACTCGGCGTCGTCTTTCTGCACGGCGGGGGCGTCGGTCTTGGGTTCGTCGGGTTTGTTCATGGTCGGTTCCTGTCTCGGGCTTGTTTTGAGGGGCAGCTAGATGGTGAGCAGATTCGGCTCAATACATCACTACGCACAAACAGAAGTCGTTTAACGCGTCACGACGAGCAGCTCACTTCCAGCGAGCTCGCCCAGTCCGGCGGCAGCCCCGCATACGCTTCATGCTCGGGCTGTTCGTCGAACGGACGGCGCAGCACGGCCGCCAGTCGTTCCACTTCGGAAAAATCCTTCTCTTTCGCGCGGCGGATCGCCGTTTCCGCCAGATGGTTGCGAAGTACGAATTTGGGGTTCACACGGTTCATTGCAATGGCGCGCGCGGCGTCGTCGCGTGTTTCTTCGGACAGCCGGGCGCGATAGTCGTTCGCCCAGGCGTCGAATGCGGCGCGGTCGAGAAAAAGATCGCGCGCCGGCGCGTCGCCGCTCGCGTCGTGCTTCGACACGCGCGCCAGATTGCGGAAGGTCAGCGTGAAATCCGCACGATTGGCGTGCATCACTTCGAACAGGCGATTCACCAGCGTATCGTCGCCGGGGCGTTCGGTTTCGAGGCCGAGCTTGGCGCGCATGCGCCGCTCCAGCGCTGGGGCAAAGCGATCCTTGAAGCCGCCGAGCACGCGTTGCGCGTCTTCAATCGCCTTGTCCGCGCGCACGCTTTCCTCGTGCTGTTCGCCCAGCAGCGGCAGCAGCCCTTGCGCGAGGCAGAAGAGGTTCCAATAGGCGATCTGCGGCTGCATCTTGTACGCGTACCGGCCTTGCGAATCGGAATGATTGCAGATGTAGCCGGCGTCGAAGCCGTCCATGAAACCGAATGGACCGTAGTCGATCGTGAGACCGAGGATCGACATGTTGTCGGTGTTCATCACGCCGTGGCAGAAGCCGACCGCTTGCCAGTCGACCATCAGATCAGCGGTCGAGATGACCGCTTCATCGAGCAGCGCGAGATACGGATCGTCCGCTTCGCGGCAATGCGGATAGAAACGCTCGATCACATGATCGGCGAGCGCGCGCAGCGCGTCGGTGCGATCGTTCGAATAGAAGTGCTCGAAGTGGCCGAAGCGCACGAAGCTCGGCGCCACGCGCGTGACCACGGCGGCCGTTTCGACGGTCTCGCGCCGCACCGGCTGATCGGAGCCGATCACGCACAGCGCGCGCGTGGTCGGAATGCCGAGGTGATGCATCGCCTCCGAGCACAGATACTCGCGGATCGACGAGCGCAATACCGCGCGGCCATCGCCCATGCGCGAGTAGGGCGTGCGCCCCGCGCCTTTGAGCTGCAATTCGAAGCGCCGGCCGTTATGTTCGACTTCGCCGAGACCCAACGCGCGGCCGTCGCCAAGCTGGCCGGCCCACACGCCGAACTGGTGCCCGGAATAGACCGAGGCGTAGGGCAGCGCTTCGGCCGGCCACTCACGCGTCAGGTTGCCGGAGAACAGTTCGGCAAAGCCCGGATCATTCTCGACGCCCGGCTCCAAACCGAGCAGCGCGGCGGTTTCGGTGGAGAACCCGACGAGGTACGGCGCGTTGAGCGGCGCGGCCGGTAAGCGCGTCAAAAACACACTGCCGAGCCGCGCGAACGCGCTCTCGTGCAACGTGGTGAGCGCATCGGAAAGAGCCGTCAAAGGCCCGGATAACCCTGCAATGCTTGGGGAAAACGACATATTGAGCGCCTCTGAATTAACCGATATTGTAAGTCCGCGCCCGCGGAGCTGCTGGCCGGCCGTACAGCTGTCCCGTACCGACCCTGTCCAGATCCTGTCCAGATCTTGCCGGCCTTGCGCTTTTCGCCGAAGGCGCGACGAGGCGCGCCCCCCGAGCTGCAAACCAATTGAAACGATCGAGCCGAGGAGACCACTCTTTATGACGACGCCGCTGCTTGGCCAGATGATGGACGTGCCGCTCACCGTGCCTTCGTTGCTCACACACGCCGCGCGGCATTTCGGCAGCACGGAAATCGTGTCGCGGCGTATCGAAGGCGACCTGCATCGCTATACCTATCGTGATTGCGAGAAGCGCGCGAAGCAGCTTGCGCAAGCGTTGATCGCGCTCGGCGTCGAACCCGGCGAACGGGTCGCGACGCTTGCGTGGAACGGCTACCGCCATCTGGAAGCGTATTACGGCACGACCGGCTTCGGTGCCGTGTGCCATACGATCAATCCGCGCCTCTTTCCCGACCAGATCGCTTACATCGTCAATCACGCCGACGACGCCTACGTGCTGTTCGACACCACCTTCGCGCCGCTCGTCGACGTGCTCGCGCCGCAATGTCCAAAAGTGCGCGGCTGGATCGCGCTCGCCGACGAAGCGCATCTGCCCGCCATGCAGACACCCGCGCTCAGCTACGAAACGCTTGTCACCGCGCAGGACGGCAATCACGAGTGGCCACCGCTCGACGAGCGGCAAGCCTCGTACCTGTGCTACACATCCGGCACGACGGGTAATCCGAAGGGCGCGCTGTATTCGCATCGTTCGACGGTGCTGCATGCGTTCGGCGCGTCATTGCCGGACGCCATGAGCCTCTCCGCGCGCGACTGCGTGCTGCCCGTCGTGCCGATGTTTCATGTGAACGCATGGGGCATTCCGCATGCCGCGCCGCTGACCGGTGCGAAGCTCGTGTTCCCCGGCAAAGACCTGGACGGCAAGTCGCTGTACGAATTGATGGAGAGCGAACGCGTCACGTATTCGGCCGGCGTGCCGACCGTGTGGCTTGGACTGCTCAACTATCTGCGCGAGGCGAAAGTGCGGTTTTCGTCGCTCAATCGCACGGTGATCGGCGGTTCGGCCTGTCCGCCGGCCATGCTGCGCACCTTCGAGGACGACTACGGCGTGCAGGTGATCCATGCGTGGGGCATGACCGAAATGTCGCCGCTCGGCACGCTGTCCAAACTGACGTGGGAACAAAGCCAGCGTCCGCTCGAAGAACAGCGCGCGTTGCTCGAAAAGCAGGGGCACGTGCTGTATGGCGTCGATATGAAAATCGTCGGCGACGATGGCCGCGAACTACCTTGGGACGGCGTCGCGTTCGGCGATCTGCATGTGCGCGGACCGTGGGTGATCGACCGCTATTTCCGCAAGGACGACTCGCCGCTCGTGGACGGCTGGTTTCCCACCGGCGACGTCGCCACCATCGACCGCGACAGTTTTCTGCATATCACCGACCGCTCGAAAGACGTGATCAAGTCAGGCGGCGAATGGATCAGTTCGATCGACATCGAGAACGTGGCGATCGCGCATCCGGCCGTGGCCGAAGCGGCGTGCATTGCGTGCGCGCATCCGAAATGGACTGAGCGGCCGCTGCTGGTAGTCGTCAAGCGGCCCGGCTTCGAGGTGACACGTGAAGAGTTGCTGGCCTTCTACGACGGCAAGGTCGCCAAATGGTGGATTCCCGACGACGTCGCGTTTGTCGACGAATTGCCGCACACGGCGACCGGCAAGCTGCAGAAGCTCAAGCTGCGCGACATTTTCCGCAATCACGTGCTGCCTTCGGCGCTCGAAGACGAAAAGGACTGTCCATTGACGCCGCTTGCCAGGGGAAACCCCGCCTAAAAATAAAAAGACGCGAATTGAACGAGCGTGCTTTTTTGTGTATTCTGCCTGCTGACCCCGGAAAAAACAGACAATCGGTCGGATCGTTGATCCGACTCGATGAACCGGATGGGCGGCATCTGTTGCCGCCCTCACGCATGGATCGCATGGAGGCAGGCAGATGGCAGTGGACTACACAACTCATGACGGCGTGGCCGTCATCACGCTGAACAATCCTCCCGTGAATGGCCTCCGCCTGTCGACGCGAGCGGGTATCGTCGAGGGCATCGAGCGCGCGCAGAACGATCCGGCCATCAAGGCCATCGTGCTGACCGGCGCCGGCAAGGCCTTCTCGGGCGGCGCCGACATCACCGAATTCAATACACCGAAAGCGACCCAGGAGCCGACGCTCGCCACGGTCATCAAGACCGTGGAAGGCAGCGCGAAGCCGGTGGTGGCGGCAATTCACAGCGTCGCGATGGGCGGCGGTCTGGAGTTGGCGCTCGGCGCGCATTACCGCATCGCCGCGCCTGGCGCGCAGATCGCGCTGCCGGAAGTGAAACTCGGCATTCTGCCGGGCGCGGGCGGCACGCAGCGTCTGCCGCGCGCCATTGGTCTCGAAGCGGCGCTCAATATGATCGTCTCCGGTGCGCCCGTCATGTCGGAGAAGCTCGCCGATTCCGGTTTGTTCGATGAACTCGCGCAGGGCGATCTTGCCGAAGCTGCGCTCGCGTTCGCCCGCAAGGTCGGCGCGAAAGAAGGCCCGCATCCCAAGGTACGTGACCGCAAGATCGAGCATCCGAACGCTGCCGGTTTCATCCAGTTCGCGCGCAATACCGTCGCCACGATGGCGAAGAATTTCCCCGCGCCGCTGAAATGCATCGATGCCGTGGAGGCGGGCGTGCAGAAGGGTTTCGACAAGGGCCTCGCGTTCGAACGCGAATGCTTCATGGCGCTCGTGCAGACGCCGGAAAGCCACGCGCTGCGTCACGCGTTCTTCGGCGAACGCGCGGCGAGCAAGATTCCTGACGTGCCGTCGGACACACCGGTGCGCGACATCGGCCAGGTGGCCGTAATCGGCGCGGGCACGATGGGCGGCGGCATCGCGATGAACTTCATCAACGCGGGCATTCCGGTCACGCTGCTGGAAACGAAACAGGAAGCACTCGACCGCGGCCTCGCCACGATTCGCAAGAACTACGAAGCGACCGTCAAGAAGGGCAAGCTCAAGCCTGAAGCGCTCGAACAGCGCATGGCGCTGATCACGCCCACGCTTTCCTACGACGACCTCAAGAACGCCGATCTGATCGTCGAGGCGGTGTTCGAAGAACTCGGCGTGAAAGAACAGGTGTTCAAGCGTCTCGACGAAGTGACAAAGCAAGGCGCGATTCTCGCCTCGAATACGTCGACGCTCGACGTCGACAAGATTGCCGCTTTCACGAAGCGTCCGCAGGACGTGGTCGGCATGCACTTCTTCAGCCCGGCCAATGTCATGAAGCTGCTGGAAGTGGTGCGCGGCAAGGAGACGGCCAAAGACGTGCTCGCCACCGTCATGAAGCTCGCCAAGAAGATCAAAAAGACCGCCGTGGTCTCGGGCGTGTGCGACGGTTTCATCGGCAACCGGATGATCGAGCAGTACATCCGCCAGGCGCTTTTCATGCTCGAAGAAGGCGCGCTGCCCGCGCAGGTCGACAAAGCGATCGAGAAGTTCGGCTTTGCGATGGGTCCGTTCCGCATGAGCGATCTGGCCGGCAATGACATCGGCTGGGCGATCCGTAAGCGCCGCTACCAGGAACAACCTGACCTGCATTACTCGAAGATCGCCGATCGTCTCTGCGAGACGGGGCGCTTCGGCCAGAAGACCGGCGGCGGCTGGTACGACTACAAGGCGGGCGACCGCAGCGCGTATCCGTCGACAGTGGTCGACGACATGATCGTCGCGTTTTCGAAGGAAGCCAACGTGGAGCGTCGCAAGATCAGCGACGAGGAAATCGTCGAGCGACTTGTATTCGCGCTCGTGAACGAAGGCGCGAAGATTCTCGAAGAAGGCATTGCGTCGAAGGCGTCGGACATCGACATGGTCTATCTGACCGGCTACGGCTTCCCGCTCTATCGCGGCGGCCCCATGCTGTACGCGGACACGGTCGGCCTCTACAACGTCGAGCGCGCCATTCGCCGCTATGCGGCGCGGCCGAACGGCGATGCGTGGCAACTGGCGCCGAGCATCGCGGAACTGGCGGCCAAGGGCCGCGGGTTCAACGGCTGAGCTACAGCGCGACTGAATTGACTGAGGTGGCGCTGTGCGGCGAATCGCTCGCGCGCCATCATCGATATCTGGAAGTAGGAGACATGCATGACTGACGCCGTAATCGTATCGACCGCCCGTACGGGTCTCGCCAAATCATGGCGCGGTGGTTTCAACATGACGCACGGCGCGACGCTCGGCGGCCACGTCACGCAGGCCGCCGTCGAGCGCGCGAGGCTCGATCCGGCACGGGTCGAAGACGTGATCATGGGCTGCGCCAATCCGGAAGGCGCGACCGGCATGAACGTCGCGCGGCAGATCGCGTTGCGTGCCGGTTTGCCGGTCAGCGTGCCGGGCATGACGGTGAACCGTTTCTGTTCGTCGGGATTGCAAACTATCGCGCTGGCTGCGCAGCGCGTGATCGCCGGTGAAGGTGACGTGTTCGTGGCCGGCGGCGTGGAATCCATCTCGTGCGTGCAGAACGAGATGAACCAGCACATGCTGACCGAAGGCTGGCTCAGCCAGAACAAGCCGGAAATCTACTGGTCGATGCTGCAGACCGCGGAGAACGTCGCGAAACGTTATTCGATCTCGAAGGAGCGCCAGGACGAATACGGCGCGCGTTCGCAGCAGCGGGCAGCGGCCGCGCTCGAAGCCGGTAAGTTCAAGGACGAGATCGTGCCGTTGACGGTGCTCGCCGGCGTCGCCGACAAAGCGAGCGGGCGTCTCTTCACGAAGGAAGTGACCGTTAGCGGCGACGAAGGCATTCGCGCCGACACCACGCTCGAAGGCGTATCGAAGATTCGTACCGCGCTGCCGGGCGGTGTCATCACCGCGGGCAATGCGAGCCAGTTCTCGGATGGCGCGTCGGCTTGCGTGGTGATGAACGCCAAGGTGGCGGAGCGCGAAGGCCTGCAGCCGCTCGGTATTTTCCGCGGCTTCGCGGTGGCCGGATGCGAGCCGGACGAGATGGGTATTGGCCCGGTGTTCGCGGTGCCTAAACTGCTCAAGCAGGCGGGTCTGAAGGTCGAGGACATCGACCTGTGGGAACTGAACGAAGCGTTCGCGGTGCAGGTGCTGTATTGCGCCGACAAGCTCGGCATTCCGCAAGACCGTCTGAACGTGAACGGCGGCGCGATTGCGGTCGGCCATCCGTATGGCGTGTCGGGCGCACGGCTGACCGGCCATGCGCTGATCGAAGGCAAGCGGCGCGGCGCGAAGCTGGTTGTCGTGACCATGTGCATCGGCGGCGGGCAGGGCGCAGCGGGTTTGTTCGAAGTGGTGTGACGCGGCTCGAACGGTAGTGGATGGCGGGTGCCGTGTGGTTCGGCGCGACAGCGCGTAAACCATGCGCCATGCGGCACCCGTTTTCTATTCGCGCGTGGCGCAGGCTGGCCCGACGATCCGCTTCAAGGCAAAGCCATGCCGGCCGACGGCAGGCTCAAGCTGCCCTGATCGATGAATCGCGTCGTGCCCGTCAGGCCGCCCGCAAGCTTGCCGCGCAGAATGTACGGAATCTGTCCTGACTCGGTGGCGCCCACGAAGGCGAAGGCCTGGCGAACCGCAGCGAAAGCGGGCACGGTCAACGGCACATTGACGATCGTTTCGCCGTAGCGTGGTACGGTGCCGACCTGATCGCTCACACCGCTCGCGAACGGTTTGCCGTTCAGTTCGAGATCGAGCGACACGCCGTTGAAGCTGACCGCGGAATCGTTGGGATTCTGCACGCGCAGTTTGACGTTGAAACGCATCTCGAAGCCCTGGCTCTCGATCGGTTCGATGCCGGCCACGTTCACGCGCACCGGGTCGCCGCCGAACAGGCCGGCGCAACCGTTGAGCGTCAGTGCGACGAGGGCGAGGAACGTAGCCAGACGAACGGAACGGCCAGACAGCAGCGCACGAAAGAAGGACATGACCTGCACCTCGAAAGAAGCGGCTTCGGTCATGCATTGTACCGGGCCATGCCGTGCGCCAAACGGCATTTCAGACCGCGCGCCGCAGCCGTGTTTTGACGAGACTGGCTAGTTGCTGCAGAGCTTCACGAATCGGACCTCGACCGTTCTTCCGCGCGCGCCACGGCTGCACGACGAACGCCGCAGCGTTTGCATGCGCGGCGCTGATCGACACGACGCCGCGTTGCGGCGTCACGAAGCACTCTCCTTCGTGCAACGCGATCGACGTGACCGGCACGGCGTCGCCCAGCCATGCGAGCGAGCGATCGCGATAGTCGAGTTGCAGATCGCCTTCCACCGCCACGATCGAGGTCCGCGCGGGCAAATCGTGCACGGCCAACTGACCGGTGAAGAGGCGAGCAGGCGCGCCGCGTGCCGGACCAAAACGCGATTGAAAGACTGACATGGCGGTTTCCTTTAAAGCGATTCCATGCCATACAGCTTATTGAGTCCGTTCACGTGACAACAGCCGCAGCCACCAGCAATCTGAACCGGTACAGCAACGCGTTTCAATGCGCTGTGTCGGTCGGAATCGAACGAATGTGTATCTGTCGCGCCGCGCGAAATGTCCGCACCATCCGCACATGACTCAATCCATCCTGACGCGGCAGGCAGCGCCTGCGGACCGGCTGCCGGACAGCCAGCCTCTCTACCGGCAATTGGCTGATCAATACCGCCGCGCGATTGGCGGCGGCGTGCTGCGTCCAGGTGACCGCATGCCGTCGATACGTGCCTTCATGCAGCGCCACGGCGTCAGTCTCGCGACGGCAACAGAGAGCTACCGCGTGCTGGAACGCGACGCGCTGATCGATGCCCGGCCGCGCGCCGGTTACTTCGTGCGTGTGCCACCTACCGCGGCGTTGCAGGTCGCGTCCGAACCCGACCTGGCGACGCCGCCCGGCGCCGCGCAGTTCGTCGGTATTCACTCGGTGATTTCCTCGATCGTGGCGACATTCCAGCGCTATCCGAACGCGCTGAATCTCGGCGGCGCGACGGCATCACCCGACCTGTATCCCACGGACGCGTTGCAGAAAGCCGCGCTGCGCGCGCTGCGTAAGCGGCCTACCTTGCTGACCGCCGCCGGACACGACCAGGGCGATCCGGCCTTGCGCGCGATCATTGCGCGCCGCGCGCTCGACGCCGGCATCCAGATCGGCGCCGACGACATCATCATGACTCACGGCGGCATCGAAGCCGTGAACCTCGCATTGCGGGCGGTGACGCAACCGGGCGACACCGTTGTGGTCGAGTCACCGTGCTTTTTCGGGCTGCTGCAGGCGCTCGAAAGCCTCGGCTTGCGCGCGCTCGAAATTCCGGCCAGTCCGACCACCGGCCTCGCCATCGAAGCGCTGGCGTTCGCGCTGCACACGCATCCCGACATCAAGGCCGTGGTCGTGGTGCCGAACCTGCAAAACCCGCTCGGCAGCGTGATGCCCGACACGCACAAGGCGCGGCTCGTCGAGCTGTGCGCGCAAGCCGGCATTCCGTTGATCGAAGACGATCCGTACCGCGAACTGGCCGACGCCGCGCAGCCGCCCAGATCGCTGAAGGCGTGGGACACCGACGGCACCGTGATTCACTGCACGTCGTTCAACAAGGTGCTGGCGCCCGGCATGCGGGTCGGCTGGGTCAACGGCGGCCGCTGGCATCCACGCATCGGCATGCTGAAGTTCGCGCAGTCGCGGCACAACGAACAACTGTCGCAAGTCGTCCTCGCCGAATTTCTGGAAACGAACGCCTATGAGCGGCATTTGCGGCGTTTGCGCGACCGCTTGCGGCTTCAGCGCGAACGGATGGCCGCGGCGATCGCCTCCTCGTTTCCCGACGGCACGCGTTTCACGCCGCCGCGCGGCGGGATGTTTTTCTGGATCGAATTGCCGCATGCCATGTCGTCGACGGTGTTCTTCGAGGCCGCACTGAACGACGGCGTTCGCGTCATGCCGGGGACCGTGTTTTCGAATGGCGGGCGCTTCGATCATTTCATCCGGCTCAGTTCGCCGAGCACGGACATCGATCTGGCCGACGAAGCCGTGCGCAGGTTAGGGCGGCTGGCCGCGCGAATGGCGGCTCACCCGGATTGATGCGGTGCAGCGCCGATTGCAAGTGCTTGAAGAAGCACGTTACTTTGATCATCATTGGATGGGTCGTCTGGCGCAGCGGCTTGTGGCAACGCGTCGCGGAAGACTGGCAAGGCACTCTGACTGGCATCTTCGTATCATTAGCAATCCGGTCATGTGCTGATTGCTGACCGGCTGCTTCTGGCAGATCGTTTCTTGAAGGCAATGCCGATCTGCCCCGCGTTACCACTCGAAGATCACCACGGAGACGATATGCCATTCATTTGTGAAAATGTCGAGTGCCGAGCTGTACTTGCCCGCAAACAGGTCAAACCGAATCGGGACCACAATTCGTTCTACTTCTATTGCCCCGACTGCAACACGCGAAACGAGCTGATCGACGTTGGCGCTGCCGGCGGTCCGCTGGAACTGATTCAACCCGTGCGGCAAGGGCTCCCGCACAAGGTGGTCGCCACCGCCCGGCCTCTCGAGGACGGAAGATACGCGGCGCAGTTGAGTATTCAGAAAGCGCTCGGCATCAAGGGTCCGTTTGCCGCCGAAGAGCACTGGGACCAGCTTGGCATTTTCCCCGATCCACAAGACGCCGTCAGCTATGCGAAGACCACGGCGGCAGATTGGCTGGGCGCTGACTTTAGCCACTAGAAAACAACACCGAACGGTTCGGCGTCGCGCTCGCGCGCCGATCCTGAAGGTCTGTTCGTGAACGTCTCGTAGGCTTCTTCTAATTCGCCGCCTACGCAACCTGTACCCGATCGGAGTCAGTGGCCGGCCCCGATTCGGGCAGCAGTCCAGCCGGTCGTTTCGACAACACGGGCGTGATCTGGCGCAGAGCGCAATGCTCGCGAGTGAGCCTTGATCCGCATCGCCAAGGGCCCGTTTCTGCCCGCCCGAACCTCCCGATAAAACTCCACCAAACGCGTAAGTTTGATAGGCTTGCTGTTTGCCTTGGCCAATGGGGAAGCTCGAACTAAACGCTGGAGCTTCCCCACGCGCCCCGCGGCAATTTCATGAACGTATCGACCACTCAATCTGCAAACAGCCATGACCGATTCGCCCTCATCTAACGCGAGTGCCGCGTCCATGCCCGAGAGCCCGTTCGTCGACCGGCTCGGCGCGCAGCTTCTGTCGGCCGCGGACGGCGCCAGCGAAGTCGTGCTGCCGTTGCGGCACGATCATATGAACACGTGGGACGTCGCCCACGGCGGCGTCACGATGACGCTGGCCGACATCGCGCTTGCAATGGCCGCGCGCAGTCTGGCCGGCGACGGCGTCGGCGTCGTCACGGTCGAGATGAAGGTCAACTTCATGCAGCCGGGCCGCGGCGAATTGCGCGCGAGCGCTCGCGTGCTGCACCGTTCCACTACCATGGCCTACTGCGAAGGCGAGATCCGCGACAGCGAAGGCCACTTCGTCGCCAAGGCGCTCGGCACCTTCAAATACATGCGGCGCCTCGCCGTCGGGCGCGACATCACGCAACAACGCTTGCGCAGCGACCCGTCGGCGAAACCGGGTCCTAGCGACGGCTGAGCGCATGCTTGCGAACCGCGTGCGCATCTGAACGAGACGCGCGCGCCGTTTCTCCCTTCGCAAACTCTGTTCAAATCATTCGCCGATTCATCGGCAACCCATGGAGACGATCGTCATGCCCCAGATCAACCGTCAACTCGTGCTGGCGTCGCGCCCGCAAGGCGCTGTGACGCCCGATAATTTCCGCCTCGTCGAAACACCGCTTGCTCCGCTGGCCGACGGCGAATTGCGCGTGCGCAATCACTACCTGTCGCTCGACCCGTACATGCGCGGCCGTATGAACGACAGCAAGTCCTACGCGCCGCCGCAACCGCTGAACGAAGTGATGATCGGCGGCACGGTGGGAGAAGTGGTGGAATCGAAGAATCCGAAGTTCGCGGTCGGCGACAAGGTCGTCGCGATGTTCGGCTGGCAGGAATACGGCACCTCGAACGGGACCGGCGTGCAGAAAGTCGACGACACGCATGTGCCCTTGTCGGCCTATCTCGGTCCGGTCGGCATGCCGGGTGTCACCGCGTGGTACGGGCTGAACCGCATCATCGCGCCGAAGGCGGGCGAGACAGTGGTGGTCAGCGCGGCGAGCGGCGCGGTGGGCAGCGTGGTCGGTCAACTGGCGAAGCTGGCCGGCGCGCGCGCGGTCGGCATCGCCGGCGGCGCGGACAAGTGCCGCTATGTGACCGAGACGCTCGGCTTCGACGCCTGCGTCGATTACAAGGCCGGCAATCTCTATCAGGACCTCAAGGCCGTCACGCCGAACGGCGTGGATGGCTACTTCGAGAACGTCGGCGGTGCCGTGCTCGACGCGACGCTCGCGCGCATGAATGCGTTCGGCCGGATCGCGCTGTGCGGGTTTATCGCGGGCTACGACGGCGAACCGTTGCCGCTCAAGCATCCGTCGCTGATGCTTACGCAGCGTCTGCTCGTGCAAGGCTTCATTGTCAGCGAGCATATGGACGTGTGGCCGGAAGCGCTCAAGCAACTCGGCACGCTGGTCGCGCAAAAGAAGCTGCAGTATCGCGAAACCATCGCGCAAGGACTCGAAGCGGCGCCCGAGGCGTTTATCGGTCTGCTCAAAGGCAAGAACTTCGGCAAGCAACTCGTCAAGCTGATCTGATCGCGCAGGCGCTCACCAGCGTGAAGCGAATCACACAACACGCCGATCAAACCAGGAGAGTCAAACGATGTTCGAATTCGCAGGCAAGGTGGCGGTGATCACCGGTGCGGCGAGCGGTTTCGGCCGCGCGTTCGCGCAGAAGGGCGCGTCGCTCGGCATGAAGCTCGTGCTCGCGGACGTCAACCCCGACGCGTTGGCGCAAACCGTCGAAGCTGTGCGTGCCGACGGCGCCGAGGCGATCGGCGTGCCGACGGATGTCGCCAGCGCGGCGCAGGTCGAAGCGCTCGCGCAGGCGGCGCTCGACGCCTACGGCCGCGTGCATCTGCTGTTCAACAACGCGGGCGTGGGCTCGGGCGGCCTCCTGTGGGAAAGCTCGGCGAACGATTGGTCGTGGGTATTCGGCGTGAACGTGATGGGCGTCGCGCACGGCGTGCGGGTTTTCACGCCGATCATGCTGGCGCAGAACGAGCCCGCGCATATCGTCAACACCGCGTCCGTCGCGGGACTGCTGTCGCCGCCCGCGATGGGCATCTACAACGCGTCGAAGCACGCCGTGGTGTCGCTCACCGAAACGCTGTATCACGACCTGCAGTTGGCGCAAGCCAACCAGGCAGAGGCGGAGGCGGAGGCGGGCGGCCTGGTCGGCTGTTCGCTGCTGTGTCCGGCCTTCGTGCCGACCGGCATCGCCGATGCGGAACGCGCGCGCCCCGCGGACCTGCGCAACGACAGCGGACCGACGCGCTCGCAGATCGCCGCGGGCAAGCAACTGCAGCGTGCCGTGCAATCGGGCAAGCTGAGTGCCGGCGATGTCGCCGACCTCACCTTCGAAGCGATCGCCGCGCGGCGTTTCTATATCGTCACGCATCCGGCCATCATGGCGACGGTGAAGCTGCGTCACGAGGATATCGAGCAGTTGCGCAATCCCATCGATCCCATGTCGCTCAAGCCGGAAGTGAAGAACGCCGGTTAGGCGCGACTGTGATCGCATCGGCGGCGCGCCAACGCGCCGGTTTCTTTTAAACCTTAGGTGCTCACGCGCCAACAGACGCACCATGCCGCTGAATCCGAAGATCGAGCAGGTACTCGATATGATCGCGCGGGCCAAACGCCCGAAGCTTCACGAAATGACCGCGCAAGACGCGCGGGCCTCGTACGAAAAAAGCGCACCGATTCTGGAAATCGCGAGCGCGCCGATGTTCGCGCTCGAAGATCTACGGATCCCGACACGCGACGGCGCGACGATTCGCGTGCGTCTGTATCAAGCGGTCGAGCCAAGCTGGCCCGAACCCGCGCCGGCGTTGGTGTACTACCACGGCGGCGGCTTCACGGTGGGCAGCGTCGATACGCACGATGCGCTGTGCCGGATGTTCGCGCGCGACGGTCAGTGCACGGTGTTGTCGGTGGATTACCGGCTCGCGCCGGAGCACAAGTTCCCCACGGCCGTCGATGATGCGTTCGACGCGTTGCGCTGGCTGCATGAGCATGCGGCGGAATACGGCGTGGACAGAGCCCGGCTCGCGGTGGGCGGCGATAGCGCGGGTGGCACATTGGCCACGGTTTGCGCGGTCCTCGCGCGCGACGCCGACATCGAACTCGCCCTGCAACTGCTGATCTATCCAGGCACGACCGGCTACCAGCAAACCGATTCACACTCGCGTCTCGCCGACGGTTTTCTACTGTCGGGCGACACGATCCAATGGTTCTTCGAGCAATACGTACGCGATACGAGCGACCGCGACGACTGGCGTTTCGCGCCGCTCGACGGCCAGCGTAGCGCGCCCGATTTCAGCGCCGTTGCGCCGGCGTGGATCGCTACCGCCGAATACGATCCCTTGAGCGATGAAGGCGATGCCTACGCGGAGAAATTGCGCGCCGCGGGCAATGCGGCCACGCTCAAGCGCTATCCGGGCATGATCCACGAGTTCTTCAAGATGGGGGGCTACGTACCCGAGGTCGCTGAGGCGCACGCGGATGCCGCGGCGGCATTGCGCGCGGCTTTCGGCATCGAGTGAACGCGGTTTGCCTAGCGCTTGGCGGCGCACCGTTGGTGGTCAGCGCCAAATGTCGAGCGACGAAGGGCGAACTGTAGGCGACAAGCGGCGAACCGCCGCCATGCCGCCCAACAAGCATCACCCCATCTCGCGTTCGATATTAAAAGCGAAGCTGCGCTCGAAGTCGCCGGGCCGCACGATGCGGTGCGAGCCGTTGTCGTCGCTGCGCTCGGCGACGGCCACGCTGATCACCTGGCCATGCACGGCCACGCGCAACGCCGTCGTGCCGCGCGTGCCGTACTCCGGCGTTTCGATAAACGCCGCCGACAACGCCCGTTCCCGTTCGAGCGGAATGCCGGTGGACGGCAACTCGTCGTCGCGTGCGAGGCGCGGATCGCGCATCAGATCGATCAGCCTTTCGAGCGGCGGCATTGCGTCGCGCGCGAGCAGCGTGGCCAGTTCGGTGCGCTTTTTCAGCAGCTTCGGCCACGCGGTATCGAGCACCGCGTTTGAGATGCCATGCGTGCCCGGCGCGAGCAGCGTGGGCGCGAGGCCACCCCGGTTGCAATACCAGGCGAGTTCGCGGCGCGTCCAATCGCCCACCAGCAGATTGAACCCGTTGTAGATGTCGCCGGTTTGGGCGACGTGCTGCAGGTACGCCAGCGGCGTGGCGTGCGGGTTCCCGGTCGCATCGCGCGTGGCGGCTTTCAGCCAGTCGCTGACGAGCGTGCCGCGGGTCGGCGCGTCGGCGCGCATTTCATGCGGCGCGCGGTAATTGGTCAGCGCGGCGAAGCGGCCGTCGCGCGACATGCCGAGCCACGTGCCGCCGCCCTGAAGATCGCGGCCGGCCAGCACGCCCGGCGCGTCCTGCCACCAGCTGATCGGCTCGGCGGTGCGGCGAAAGAATTCGTCGCGATTCGCGGCGAGCGTGAAGAGCGGGCCGTCGACCGCGTCGGGTCGCCAGTCGAAGACGATCAGGCACATCGGGGGCATCTCCCGGTGGGGGCATTGCAGGTGAAGAGGCCAGTGAAAAGCGGCGCCTGATTGCGCCGCTTCGTACCGCGAGAGAGCTTTAAACTTCGGTCGGCAACCCGTAGGGCAACGGCAGAAACCGCAGCGCCGGGCCGTCCGCCGCGCCCAGATGCACCGAGCCGTTTTCCAGCGCGGCGAGCTTGATCTCGACCAGCACATCGACCCCACCGTCCGGCGCCCACGCCGCGTTCACGACCATGCCGCAGGGCTGGCCCGGATCGTCCGAATGAAACAGTTCCGCGCCGGCGCGCACCGTGTCGAGCTCGCCTGGCACGTTAGCGAGCGAGGTGCGCCGCTTGATCGTGCCGCGATACTGGCTGCGCGCCACGACTTCCTGACCGGGATAGCAGCCTTTGCGGAAATTTACCGCGCCGAGCACGTCGAAATTGACCATCTGCGGCACGAATTGCTCGACCACCGGCTGCGTGATGCGCGGCTCGCCCGCGCGAATGTCGAGCCAATCCCACACGGCGGGCGAGACGCGTTTGAGTTTTTCGTCGAGCAAGGGCAGCAGCGACTCGACCTGTGCTTTCGGGCCGATCCACAGAAAACGCAGGTGCTCGAGCGCGTCCGGCACGCGAATCAGCGAGCCCGCCGCGCCGTCCACTTTCACATGCACGCCGTCCGGCAGCGCGTCGAACACGCCCGAGAGCGCCTTGCGCACGTCGCCGGCAAGACCGATCACGGCCAACTCGCCGCTCGCATCCACAAGCTTGGCCTTAGCGCGCAGGACGAACATGGAGAGCCGCTTCTGCACGGCAGCCTGCACGTCTTTCGACGCCAGCAGGCGGATCGTATCGCCGCTGCGCCACGTCAGGAACGATGCGAGCAGACGCCCCTTGGCCGAGCAGTAGCCGGCCAGGCGCGCGTTGGCGGCATCGAGATGCTGGGTGTCGTTGGTCAACTGGCCATGCAGGAAGCTCGCCGCGTCGTCGCCGGTGGCGTCGACCACGCCGAACTGCGTGAGCGGCATGTACGCGCCGTGGTGGATGACGGCGTCGAATTCATCGGCAGAAGGGCGCGGCAGCGTGGGCAGAACGGCGGGCGTGGCGGCAGCGGCCGTAACGGCGTTGCCAGAGGGAGTGCCTGAAGCGGTAGCGAGCGGTGTGTTCATGGATTCCGAGAACAGTCAATTCTGACTTTAGCTAAGGCAAACAAGTATTATATGCAGTCCAACCTTGCCACGTTTCGCATGTCCCTTCTGAAGAAATGTTTCGTCGCCGGCGCAATCGTCGTTGTGCTGGCCGCAGCCGCCATTGCCGGTGGGTATCATTGGGCCAACAGCCCGCTCGATCTGAACCCCGCGCAACTCGATGTCACCGTCAAGCCGCACAGCAGCTTGCGCAGCGTCACGCTGCAGCTCAATCGCGGCGGCGTGCCGGTCGAGCCGGAACTGTTCGTCATCATGACGCGGCTGCTAGGGCTGCAAAGCGAGCTGAAATCGGGCAACTATGAATTCAAGACGGGCGTGACGCCGTACGAGGTGCTGCAGAAAATCGCTCATGGCGACGTCAACGAATACGTGGCGACCATTATCGAAGGCTGGACCTTCAAGCGCATGCGCGCCGAGCTGGACGCCAATCCGGCGCTCAAGCACGACACGATCGGCATGAGCGACACGGATCTGATGAACGCGATCAACGCGCCGGAGGCGTCGATCGGCAATGGCGAAGGGCTGTTTTTCCCGGATACGTATCTGTTCGACAAGAACACCAGCGATCTCGACGTATACCGCCGCGCCTATCGCCTGATGCGTCTGCGTCTGGATGAAGCATGGACCGCGCGCGCGCCGAACCTGCCGTACAAGACACCGTACGACGCGCTGACCATGGCGTCGATCATCGAAAAGGAAACCGGCAAGAAGTCCGACCGGCCGATGGTCGCCGCGGTGTTCGCGAACCGTCTGCGGGTGGGCATGCCGCTGCAAACCGACCCGACCGTGATCTACGGCATGGGCGACAGCTACGCCGGTCATATCAGGAAAAAAGACCTGCAGACCGACACTCCCTACAATACCTACACCCGGATGGGCCTGCCGCCAACGCCCATCTCGCTGCCCGGCGTGGCGTCGCTGCAAGCGGCGTTGAATCCGGCGCAAACCACCGCGCTCTATTTCGTGTCGCGCGGCGACGGCAGCAGTATCTTTTCCGACACCCTCGGCGATCACAACAAGGCCGTGGACAAATACATTCGAGGGCAATGATGGCGCGGGGCAAATTCATTACGTTTGAGGGCATCGACGGGGCGGGCAAGACCACCCATCTCGGCTGGTTTCGGGAGCGCCTCGAACAGAAAGTCGCGAGCGCCGGCCGCTCGGTCGTGATGACGCGCGAACCCGGCGGCACGCCGCTCGGCGAGCAGATCCGCGAGATCGTGCTGCATCAGAAGATGGACCTCGAAACCGAGGCGCTGCTGATGTTCGCGCTGCGCCGCCAGCATCTGGCCGAGGTGATCGAGCCTGCGCTCGCGCGCGGCGACTGGGTGCTGTCGGACCGTTTCACCGACGCGACTTTCGCCTATCAGGGCGGCGGCCGTGGTCTGCCGCGCGACAAGCTGGAAACGCTGGAGCGGTGGGTGCAGGGCGGTTTTCAACCGGACCTGACGGTGCTGTTCGACCTTGCGCCTGAGGTTGCCAACGAACGGCGCAGCGCCGTGCGCGATCCGGATCGCTTCGAGAGCGAGTCGGTGGCGTTTTTCAACCGCACGCGCGCCGAATATCTGCGCCGCGCCGAAGAAGCGCCGTATCGGTTCGTTATCATTGACTCCGCGCAGAGCATTGTGCAGATTCAGAGAAAGCTTGATGAGTTGATTGCAGTGCTTTGATTTTAAAAGAATATAGACTTGCCTTATAACACGACGCAGAGTTCGCGTTGCACCTCAAAAAACCTCTGCAATAGTTTGATTTAAAGAGAAACGATGATTTATCCGTGGCAAGCCGATGACTGGAACCGCCTGCAGCAGCTGCGCGGCCACTGGCCGCACGCCCTGTTGCTGCATGGACAGGCCGGCATCGGCAAGCTGCGCTTTGCGCAGCACCTCGCGCAAGGTCTGCTGTGCGAGGCGCAACAGCCGAACGGCGAGCCGTGCGGCGCTTGCGTGGCCTGCAACTGGTTCGCGCAGGGCAATCATCCGGACTACCGGATCGTCGTGCCCGAGGCGCTCGCCGCCGAAGCCGGTCTGAACAACGCTGCGGACGAAAAAGCCGACAAGGCCGACGCTGACGAAGGCAAGAAGACCCGCGCCCCCAGCAAGGAAATCAAGATCGAGCAGGTTCGCGGCCTGCTCGACTTCGTCGGCGTGGGTTCGCATCGCGGCGGCGCGCGTGTGGTCGTGCTGTATCCGGCGGAAGGGCTGAACATCGCCGCGGCCAACGCGCTCCTGAAGACGCTCGAAGAACCGCCGGCGGGCGTCGTGTTCCTGATGGTGTCGGCGCGCATCGACCGCCTGCTGCCCACCATCATCAGCCGCTGCCGCCAGTGGCCGATGACCGTGCCCGCGCCCGACGTGGCGACGAAATGGCTCGCCGCGCAAGGCGTGGCCGAAGCGCCCGCGCTGCTCGCCGAAGCCGGCGGCGCGCCGCTCACCGCGCTCGCGCTCGCCAGCGACGAGAACCGCGCGCTGCGCGACTGGACGCTCAAGCAACTCGCCGCAGGCCCCGATTGCGATGCTTTCGCGTGCGGCGAGGCGTTGCAGAAGCTGCCCGTGCCGCTGGTGCTAGGCTGGCTGCAACGCTGGATGTACGATCTGCTGGCGCAGCGCACGGCGGGTGCGCCACGTTATTTTCCCCAGGCGTCGGCGGCGCTGACGCGTTGCGCGTCGCAGGCCGATGCCAGCGCGTTCGCGCGCTTCATGCGCATCGTGACGCGCCAGCGTGCCGTCGAGAACCATCCGCTGAATGCGCGGCTGGTGTTCGAGGAACTGTTTATCGGTTATCGCGAGTTGTTCGCCTAAGACCTGTCCGCGAGGTGCGCGGTCGCGGCGGGCGCGCTTTGCAGCGCTTTACCGCACCAGGCGGACGGCGCCGGTCCAACTTTCTTCCCGTATTGGCCTTCCCTCCAAGTTCAACGCACCATGAGCCTTTCCTACCGCGATGCCACGCTCGACGATCTGCCCGCGATCGTCGCCGTCTACAATTCGACCGTGCCGTCGCGGCAGGTCACGGCGGATCTCGAACCCGTCAGCGTCGAAAGCCGGTTGGGCTGGTTTCACGCGCACGGTCCGCAAAAGCGGCCGCTGTGGGTGGTGGAAGACGCGGAGCAGCCCGGCCGCGTGATCGCGTGGCTGAGTTTTTCGGATTTCTACGGCCGTCCCGCGTATCAACGCACCGCCGAAGTCAGCATCTATCTCGACGAAAGCGCGCGCGGCCGCGGCCTCGGCAAGCAATTGCTGGCGGCATCGCTGGCGGCGGCGCCGGCGCTCGGCATCGACTCCGTGCTCGGCTTTATCTTCGGCCACAATGAGGCGAGCCTGCGCCTGTTCCGCAGCTTCGGTTTCGACACGTGGGGCTCGTTGCCACGCGTGGCCGTGCTGGATGGCGTGGAGCGCGATCTGGTGATTCTCGGCAAACGCCTGGACTCCGCCGCAGCCGCCGCCTGATTCACTTCGAGCACTTCTTAAGCAGGACATCACCATGTTTGTCGACTCGCACTGCCATATCAACTTCGAAGGACTCGCCGACCGCCTGCCGCAGGTGCTCGAAAATATGCGCAGCCATTCGGTCACGCATGCGCTGTGCGTTTCCGTCGATCTGGAAACGCTGCCGTCGGTGCTGGATATCGCCGACCGGTACGAGAACGTCTACGCGTCGGTCGGCGTGCATCCGGATCACGAGGACATGCGCGAGCCGAGCGTCGCCGAACTGGTCGAACTGGCCGCGCACCCGAAGGTGGTCGCGATCGGCGAGACGGGGCTCGACTACTACCGGCTGGAGGGTCGCTCGATCGCCGACATGGAATGGCAACGCGAGCGCTTTCGCACGCATATCCGCGCGGCGCATGCTACGGGCAAGCCGCTGATCATCCATACGCGCTCGTCGTCGGAAGACACGCTGCGCATCATGGCCGAGGAGCGCGCGGGCGAGCCGGGCGGCGTAATGCATTGCTTTACGGAACCGTGGGCCGTCGCCGAACAGGCGCTGGCGCAGAATTTTTACATCTCGCTGTCGGGCATTGTCACGTTCAAGAGCGCGACCGACGTGCAGGACGTCGCGCGGCGCGTACCGCTCGAGCGTTTGCTGATCGAAACCGACTCGCCGTACCTCGCGCCGGTGCCGTATCGCGGCAAGCCAAATGAACCTGCGTACGTGAGTTATGTCGGACGGTTCATCGCGCAGCAACGCGAGATGCCGGAAACGGCGCTGGCCGCCGCGACCACGCAGAACTTCTTTCGCCTTTTCAAGATCCCCGCGCCGGCTGGCGCGTGAGACGTAAAGTCGATCATTATCAAAAGGATAGGGACGTTTCCTAAAGTTAAATATGAGAGAAATTTCGATGTCGATTGCAGAGAATCAGGTCCATTCAGCGGCGCATGGCGTGCTGGCATCGGCGCGGCGTGGCGCCTCGCGCGTCGCATTCGCGGCCGCGCTGGCCTGTGCCGCGCTGACTTCGTTGGTGGTGTCGCCGGCTCAGGCTGCGCCGATCGATTCGCTGATCAAGTCGGTCAAGTTCGACGACGTCGACGGCGTCAACAAACTGCTCGCCAAGGGCATGGACCCGAACAGCGTGGATAACCAGGGCATGCCGCTGCTGGTGCTGGCCGCGCGCGAGAAATCGGACAAGGTCGGCGCCGCGCTGGTCGCCAATCCGAAAACGAACATCGAGATTCAGGACAAAGCCGGCGAGAACGCGATGATGATGGCCGCGCTGAACGGCGACCTCGACTTCGTCAACCTGCTGATCGCAAAAGACGCCGAGGTGAACAAGAAGGGCTGGGCGCCGCTGCACTACGCGGCGGCGAACGGGCACGACGATATCGTCAAGGTGCTGCTCGACCATTCGGCCTACGTCGACGCCGGCTCGCCGAACGGCACCACGCCGCTGATGATGGCCGCTCGCGGCGGCCACGTGTCGACGGTGAAGCTGCTGCTCGACAACGGCGCGGATCTGACGGTGAAGAACCAGATCGGTCTGACGGCGCTCGATTTTGCCAAGACGTACAAGGAGCCGGACGTGGTCGAAGGGCTGACCGCGCGCCTGCAGCAGATGCAACAGAAGTGATGAGCGCGGCGGTGCGGGTCGGCGGTTGACGGGCAGAGAGGGTGTGCCGGCCGCTCAGCGCTTGGCACCGGCCAGTCGGGTCCGCTGGCTGCTCTGGCCCCGCTGGCAGAGCACCACCCCTACAACCGCCAAAGCGCAAAAATACCGGCGCAACGGCCGCCGCCACGCATTGCAGTAAAAAGTGCCTGAAGATAGCGCGGGCGCACACGCTTGCGCTTCGCAAAACAGTGCAGAATGACGACTTTGGCGCGCCGCCTGGGCGTGCCGTTCGGACGCGGCGAAAGACCGCCTGATAAACGACCCTGGAAAGGAACACCATGCTGCGGGCTTTGATTTTCGCCAGCGCGCTCGCCGTACCGGTATCGGCAGCCGCGTTTACGGGAGGCGACCTCAACAAGCTGTGCACCAAGACTGATGTGGCATCGCGTAGCGCGTGCGCCGCTTATATCGAAGGCGCCGCTGACGGCATCTTCAATACCATCGACGCGATCGGCGGCACGACGGGTCCGCGCGTCGGCCAGTACTTCTGCTTGCCGCAGGACGCGCGCTCGGCGCAGTTGACCGATGCGGTGCGCAAGTATATTGCCGAGAATCCGAACGTCGCGGGCTACAACGCCAGCACGGCGATCTCGCTGGGACTCGGCAAAGCGTTTCCCTGCAAGAGCGGTAGTTGATTGTGAACTGAATCACGGCTGACATGCCTTGTGCGCTCCGTGGCGGGCGCGTCGGGCGCTCAGCCTGCGGGTGTGTTTCCGGTTTCAGCGGCCGGAATCCCGCTTGGGGCTTCTTCGAAGGCCGCCTGAAAACTGGTCTGAACCGTGGCCGTCGGTTTGCAGAAACGGCGGGTTTCCGGCACCTTTCCGCGATCGCGCAGACGAACGACCTAAGATGTCTACAGGCAGTCTGTGACGGCGCGCAGTCGTCCGTCTCGCGCCTGCTTCAACGCCGGACGCTTCGCCGACGGCGCCGTCGGCCTTCTTGCTCGTCACGCAACACCGAAGCCGTGTTCGAGGCTCGCGGGTCATGCGCCCGTTCCGCGCGGGTTCTGTTCCCCACCCAAGCCAGGAGGAAAATCCCCTTCATGCCAACTTTCGACGACCTCAGCCGCATGGCCGAAGCGCCGCTGCATACGTGGGTCGGCGCCTTGCTCGTCTCCGTCATCGCGATGGTGCTGGCCGTGGGCATCCATCGGATCGGCGCGCGCATCGTGACGCGGCTCGCGCGGCCTTATCCACTGACGAGCGTCGTGTTGCGCTATATCGACAAGCCCTCGCTGTTCGTGCTCGTGATCCTCGCGCTGGAGGCCGTATGGTGGGAAGCGCCTGACACGCTGACCTTCATCACGCCGCTGCGCGACGCCGTCGCGATTACGCTGATCGGCGGAATGACGTGGCTGTCCGTGCGCTCGGCGGCGGCGATCGGCGAGGCGATCATTCAGGCCCATCCGCTCGACACCGCCGACAACCTGCAGGCGCGCCGCATTCACACGCAGGCGCGCGTGCTGGCCCGTTCGGTGATGTTCGTCATCGTGATCATCGGCGTGGGCGGCGCGTTGATGACGTTTCCGAGCGTCCGGCAGATCGGCGCGAGCCTGCTGGCGTCCGCGGGCGTGGCCGGCTTGGTCGCCGGTATTGCGGCGCGGCCGGTGCTCGGCAATCTGATCGCCGGCTTGCAGATCGCGCTATCCCAGCCTATCCGTCTCGACGACGTCGTCGTGATTCAGGGCGAGTGGGGGCGTATCGAGGAAATCACCGGCACGTATGTGTCGGTGCGTCTGTGGGACCAGCGGCGGCTGATCGTGCCGCTGCAATGGTTTATCGAAAACCCGTTTTCCAACTGGACCCGCAGCAGTTCGCAGATCATCGGCACGGTGTTTCTGTACGTCGATTACCGCATGCCGCTCGCGCCGTTGCGCGAGGAACTCGCGCGCATCGTCGAGGACGCGCCCGAATGGGACCGCCGCGTGCAGGTGTTGCAGGTCACGGACGGCACCGAGCGCTCCATGCAATTGCGCGCGCTCGTCAGTTCGCTCGACTCCGGCCTGAACTGGGATTTGCGTTGCCGGGTGCGCGAAGGTCTGCTCGACTTCATTCAACAGCACTATCCGCAGTACCTGCCGCGGGCGCGCGCGGAAGTGTCGGCGGAACTCGAAACCGGCAACGGCGCACCACTCGATTGGGTGCCGCGCGGCACGCAGACGCCGGCCGGCAGCACCGCCGCGCATACCGAGGCCGATCCGGTGGCAAGCCGCGCGGGACGGCCGTCGGCGGTCGGCGTGCCGGGGCCGGTGAAAGAAAAAGTTTGACGGCGCAAAGCGGCAAATGTTGAGGTCGCGGTGCCGATAGATGCAACTGATCGGGCACCAAAACAGTCGAACCGTCCACTCACTCACGAATCCGGCGCGGCGGCGCGTGCTTCATGTGGTTGGGGTTCTCGACGCGCAACCGGGCGCGAGACACATCGAGCACCTGCGAAGGCACGGAGCGCGCCGCGCGAACCAAGGAGGACATGCAATATGGGCCGACTCATCGTCGTGTCGAATCGCGTCGCAACGCCGACGGAAACCAGGGGCTCGGCCGGCGGCCTCGCCGTCGGCGTATTCGGCGCGCTGAAGGACGCCGGAGGCGTGTGGTTCGGCTGGAGCGGCGACGTGGTCAGCGAGACCGTCGCCAACGCGGGTCCCACGCTGGAGCAGGACGGCGCGGTGACTTTCGCGACCGTCGGTCTGACGCGCAAGGACTACGACCAGTACTATCGAGGCTTCTCGAACGCGACGCTGTGGCCGGTATTCCACTACCGCAACGACCTCGCGCGCTACGAGCGCGAGGAGTACGCGGGCTACCGGCGCGTCAACGCGTGGCTCGCGCACAAGCTGATCAAGCTGCTCGAACCCGACGACGTGATCTGGATTCACGACTACCATCTGATCCCGTTCGCCGAGGCGCTGCGTAATGAGGGCATCACGAATCGCATCGGCTTCTTCCTGCACATTCCGTTTCCCGCGCCGCAGATCCTGCTCAATATTCCGCCGCATGAAGAGCTGGTGAAGTCGCTGTCGTGCTACGACCTGCTGGGCTTTCAGACCGCCACCGACGAACTCGCCTTCAGGGATTACGTCACGCGCCACGCGCGCGGCACCGTGGGCGCGGACGGCGTGGTCGAAGCATTCGGTCGCAAGCTGCGCACGGGCGTGTACCGGATCGGCGTGTTCCCCGACGAAATCGCCGAGCAGGCGAAGCGCTACGAAAGCCGTCAGCACGTGCTCGACCTGAAGCAGAGCCTGGAAGGGCGCAAGCTGATCATGAGCGTCGACCGGCTCGATTACTCGAAGGGTCTCGTCGAGCGCTTCCGCGCGTTCGAGCATCTGCTGGAGCGCTCGCCGGAATGGCGCGGCAACGTCACGCTGGTGCAGATCGCGCCGCCGACCCGCTCGGACGTCGCCACCTATCAGAAGATTCGCCAGGATCTGGAGTACGAAGCAGGGCGCATCAACGGCCGCTACTCGGGGCTCGACTACACGCCGATCCGCTATCTGAACCAGCAGTACGACCGCTGGAAGCTGATGTCGCTGTTCCGCGAATCGCAGATCGGTTTCGTCACGCCGCTGCACGACGGCATGAACCTGGTCGCGAAAGAATACGTCGCCGCGCAGAATCCCGACGACCCCGGCGTGCTGGTGCTGTCGATTTTCGCGGGCGCGGCGGCGGAGCTGACCGGCGCGCTGCTGGTCAATCCGCATGATGCGATCGGCATGTGCGAAGCGTTGCAGCGCGCGTTGCAGATGCCGCTCGACGCGCGTCAGCGGCGTCACGAGATCAACATGGAGGCGCTGCGCAAGAACGATCTCGGCGTGTGGCGCGACACCTTCCTGCGCGATCTGCGCAGCGTGCCGGCGCGGAAGCCGGGCAACGGCGGCGGCCATAAGTAATGGGGCGTGTCGACCAGTGTTTGTCCGGCTTCGGGAACGGCGGCGTGAGCGCGTGTTCAGGTGCGGCAGGGTTGAGGGACACGCGCGCCTGCGCGACTGAATGTCGGGCCGGCGCATGCTGACCACTCTGGCAATTGCGGGCTATCGCTCGTTGCGCGAGTTGATCGTGCCGCTCGGCAGGCTGAACGTGATCACAGGTGCAAACGGCAGCGGCAAGTCGAGCGTGTATCGCTCGCTGCGGCTGCTGTCCGAAGCGGCGCGCGGCGGGTTGATTACTTCGCTCGCGCGCGAGGGCGGCTTGCCGTCGACGCTATGGGCCGGTCCTGAGCGCTTTTCGCGGGCCGTGCTGGCGGGCGAGTTCGCGGTTGAACCGCTGCGCCGCAAGGAGCCGGTCAGCCTGCGGCTCGGGTTTTCCGGCTCTCAATTCGGCTATGCGATCGATCTCGGTCTGCCGCTTGTCAATCGCGCCACGCGCTTCCCGCTCGATCCCACCATCAAACGCGAATGCATCTGGAGCGGGCCCGTGCTGCGGCCGTCGGCCTTGCTGGTCGATCGTCACGGCCCGGCGCTGCGCACACGCGACGAGCAGGGCGACTGGCAGACCATTCCACAACCGGTCGCCAGCTTCGACAGCATGATGACGGAGTTCTCCGACCCGCGCACCGCGCCGGAGATGATCACGGTGCGCGAACAGATCCGCTCGTGGCGCTTCTACGACCACTTCCGCACCGACGCCGATGCGCCCGCGCGTCTGCCGCAGATCGGCACGCACACGCCCGTGCTCGCGAACGACGGCGCGGATCTCGCCGCCGCCTTGCAGACCATCCGCGAGATCGGCGAGCCGGTCGCGCTGGACGCCGCCATCGACGACGCCTTCCCCGGTTCGCGCCTCGAGGTTGCGACCCAGGACGGCCGCTTCGAAGTGACGATGCAGCAGCACGGCCTGCTGCGGCCGCTGAAAGGCGCGGAGTTGTCTGACGGCACGTTGCGTTATCTGCTGCTGGTCGCGGCCTTGCTGACGCCGCGTCCGCCCGAATTGCTGGTGCTGAACGAACCGGAGACGAGCCTGCATCCGGACCTGCTGCCGGCGCTCGCGCGCCTGATCGCGCGAGCTGCCGCGCATTCGCAGGTGCTGGTGGTGTCGCACGCCGCGCGTCTGATCGCAGCGCTCGAACGCGAAGAGGCGAGTCAGTCCATCGTGCTGGAGAAGCAGTTCGGCGCAACTCGCATTACCGATGCAGACGATCGCGATCTGCCGGCGTGGAATTGGCCTGCGCGCTAAGCAGGAGAAGCCGTCCGCGCGCCGAGCCGGATGTAAGCTGAATGTAACAGCACCGAGGAAATGCAAGACAAGAGGCTTTTTGTTGTCCCGTAGTGAATAATGCTTCGATGCCGGTGGTGCACGCGGCCGGCTCGGGCCGTTGCATTGATCGGAGGTATCGGCGCTGTCATACTCAGCGCCGCTGGCGCGCACCGCCTCGAGGCGCAAGCCGTCAGCTTACGGAGACAATATATGAAGATTGCGCAGATCGCCCCTTTGACCGAATCGGTGCCGCCGAAGCTTTATGGCGGCACGGAGCGCGTCGTGTCGTACATCACCGAAGCGCTGGTCGATCTCGGACATGACGTGACGCTGTTCGCGAGCGGCGACTCCGTTACGAGTGCGAAGCTCGAAGCCGTCTGGCCGCGCGCGCTGCGTCTCGATCCCGGCATTCGCGACCGCGTGGCGCCCCACATGCTGCTGATGGAACTGGTGCGCCGCCAGGCCGAGAATTTCGACGTTCTGCATTTTCACCTCGACTACTACTCGTTCTCGGTCTTCAAGCGTCAGGACACGCCGTTTGTCACCACCATGCACGGCCGCCTCGATTTGCCCGAGCAGCAGCCGGTGTTTGACACGTTCAACACCGCGCCGGTGATCTCGATTTCGAATTCGCAGCGGCATCCGCTACCGCAGGCCAAGTGGCTAACCACCGTCTATCACGGCTTGCCTGAGCAGCTCTACACGCCGCAGCCGGTCGAGCAGAAGTACCTCGCGTTTCTCGGCCGGATCTCGCCGGAAAAACGTGTCGATACCGCGATCCGGATTGCGGGCCGTTGCGGCTTGCCGATTCGCATCGCCGCGAAAGTGGATGCCGCCGATCGCGAATACTTCGAGCGCGACATCCGGCCGTTGCTGGACTTGCCCCACGTCGAGTTTATCGGCGAGATCGCGGATCACCAGAAGGCCGAATTCCTGTCCGGCGCGCACGCGCTGCTGTTTCCGATCGACTGGCCGGAGCCGTTCGGCCTGGTGATGATCGAAGCAATGGCATGCGGCACGCCGGTGATCGCGTTCAATCGCGGCTCGGTGCCGGAAGTGCTGGAAGACGGCGTGACGGGTTATATCGTCGAAGACGAGATCGGCGCGGTGGCGGCGGTCAATCGCCTGCACAAGATGCCGCGCGCGGGCGTGCGCCAGCGCTTCGAAGAGCGCTTCACTTCGCGCCGCATGGCGCAAGAATACGTGGATGCCTATCAGATGGTGATTCGTGCGCAGAAGCGTTCGCGCTTTAAGGTGATCGATACGTCCGGAACCTGAGCGGAAGCGATCCGGCTCGCCCGGCAGGGTGAAAAAAGAGCGGCGATGCGTGATGCGCATCGCCGTTTTTCGTTGGCGCACGACTTAAGACGATCGGGGCGTTGCAACAGGCGCCGGGCGGTCATCATGGACGCGGCCCGCGTGCAGTCCACAAAAGCTCACCGGCGCGGCGCATGCCACGTTGCTGAGGTTGCAAAGGCAGACTGCGCAGGATTGCGTCTGATGCGGCCACCGCTGCTCACGGAACCCGGCGGATCAGACGCACACCCCGCAGACCGGCCAAAGGCTCGCGCGTCGGTTAGATCTTCAGACGCGAAACCTTGGTGCCTTGCAGCGATACATCGGCCATCAGACCGGCGTTGGTCAGCACGAACACTTCGACCGGAGCGGTGGCCGTGGTGGTGTCGATCGCGCCGTTGGCGCCCATCTTGATCAGCGCGACGGACGCGTCGCCGCCCGCCGACCAGCCGTCGGCATTGCGGAATTTGTCCAGTGCATCCTGCGTCATGAACAGGAAGATGATCGCCTTCGACTGCGCACCTGCCTGCAGGCCGAACGAACCGGAAATCGTGCTGTAGTAACCGACCGTGCCGCCGCCTACGCGCAGCGCACCTTCGCCATACTGTCCGCCGACCACGAAGCCCACCTGCAGCACTGAAGGGAACACCAGAACGCCACGCGCCTTCGAGACCAGTTCGTGCGAACCCTTCACGGTCGTGTAGAGCCGCGACATGGTGCCGTCGACGCTAGCGTCGATCGACTGTCGTTTGGCTGAGTCGGTGGCGGGGGTATCGGGGTTGCCTTTATTGGTCGTACAACCAGCGAGTGCAAGGCCTCCGAAAGCGAGCGCAGCGGTAGTCTTCAGCATGAAGTTTCGTCTTTGCATCGTTTTTCTCCGTCATGGTTCCGGGGCGCAACCTCATCTGTTTAGCCAGGTTGCTTTTGAGTTATATCACACGCAAGCCCAAAAGGCGCACTTCCTCGTCAGGCGAAAAGCCTTGTGCAGCGGGGCTTTCGGGCTAATCGTAAGACACCATGCCGTAATTTTGACCGGCGGCGCAGGGCGCGTTGAAGCTGCGTATAGCGCGCGTTGAACGGGTTCGCGTGAATCGCGCCGGGTTCCGCCAAAGCCAATCGGAGCAGGACGGCCACCGCTTCGACCATTCGTTTTTACCGATTTTGCGCCGTGCGAACGGGCTTTGAAACGAAATTGAAAGTGTTGTCGCGACGCCGCAGATCGGCTCTGCATTCGGCCTTCCGATCCCGGCGCGCTCAACCGTGGTTCGCCGGACTTTTGACCGCTGGCGGACGCCGCAGCGCGCGGCGCACCATGCCGACCAGCACGCCGAGCAGAAACAGCGCCACGGCCGGCACGATCCAGTAGCCGACGAAAGCGTGCCAGAGATAGGCCATCAGCGTGGAGCGGCGCACGCTGTATTCATTGCGGGCGTCCTGCTGACGCTGCGCGTTGGCGGCCAGCACATCGGCCGGACAGCCCGCCGCTTGCGCTTCGTCGGGCTTGCCATGACAGCGCGCGGGGGCGCCGGCGGCACGCTGCGCGGCGGTGAAATTCCAGCTGGTCAGCGCACGGTCGAGGTCGACGGCGTTGTACGCCATTTCCTCCCGGATCTCGCTCACCGCCACGATCGCCACGGGCACCGCCCAGAATATGATGACGACCAGCCACCGCCTCAACCAGCGGTTTTTATGCTTCGATACCATCCTTGCCTCCGATGGATGCTCTGCAGCACCAACGACAAGATGGCGGCCCGTCTAATGTTGTATGGGGGTGGGCCGTCTCCGCAGCCATCATAGAAGAAAAATGGCGGGTTCGGGCGGGTGGACTGCGCGGGAAGGGGCGGGACGCGGACAGCGAGCGCCGGACAACGGCATCGCTGTGTTCGAGCGGAGTACGCTCAGGCGCCGCGCTTGGCGCGCGACGCCGATTCGCCGTGTTTAATTAGCCGGTGCCGACGACAGGCAGGTCTTCATGAACGCCTTGCGGTCGTCGCCCTTTTTGCCGGTGGCTTGCGTGTTGCACGCCTTCATTTTGTCCTGCTGGCTCATTGGGGCAGCGGCGGCCGGTTTCGCGGACAGGCAGGTTTTCATGAACGCCTTGCGGTCGTCGCCCTTCTTGTCGCCGGCCTGCTTGTTACAGTCGGCCATTTTGGTCTGCTGGCTGTTATCTGCGAACACCGGCGAAGAAACGAGGACGGCACCCAGCACCAGCGTTGCGATAGCGGATTGGATTTTCATGTGACACTCCATCGGTGGTGAAAACGTTTTTGGTCGTTCATGCGCGCGGGCGTCAACGGTATCCAGGACCCTCGGCACGTTCATTATGGCAAATGCTGTCTGCGAGAACGGCTGGAAACGCAATCCGGTTGACAGTGCCCGACACTCGTTTTCCCTTACGTGACGGGGACTGGCGGCGGATTGGCGGATAAAACGCGAATGGCGCCACATGGAATTATGTTATGCATTCCAGATTAAATTCGTGAATTGAATTCAAGCGAATTAGCACTAAACAATTCCGTGAGATCGATGAAAAATTCGAGCATGCTTTGCGTATTGCTGCACATGCAATTGAATTGTAATTCGGCAGGAAAATCCACTACCCAACATATGGGTAATATCGACCAGAAGGCATGCCGTCGATTGCGCAACTGGTTCGCTCTCACACCGGCCAAGGAGGCTCATGATGCACTATCTGTTGATGTACGACCTGGTGTCCGACTACCTCGAACGGCGGCCAGCGTACCGCGATGCGCATCTGAAGCTCGCGTGGGCGGCCGTCGAGCGCGGCGAGTTGTTGCTGGCCGGCGCGCTGGCCGAGCCCACGGATACCGCCGTCCTGCTCTTTCAAGGGGACTCTGCCACTGCCGCCGAAGCCTTTGCCAAGGCCGATCCGTATGTACTCGCCGGCCTCGTGACACGCTGGCGCGTGCGTGAATGGACGACGGTGGTGGGCGAGGGCGCGGCGAAACCCGTGCGCTGAACGCAGGCCGTCCGGTTGTAACGGCGAAGGGGCGAGCGGCGAAACACGTCGCTTGCCTGGCGCTCCTGTGTCCCTCACACCGCGCGATTTCCTTGCCGTTGATGCACTGCACATAGATTGATCAATGCTGGTTGCGGCTCATCAGTCGATCGACCAAAGCCGAGCCAAAATGCATTGAAATCTCGCCGCGGACGAACCGCGGATTCATAAACGTTATTCGTCGTGATGCCTGCGTGTTGTGCGCTGCAATAGCATCATTTTTCTTCTGGAAGCGACTCGACTTTTGTGACGGCATTGCGAGGAAAGACGCAGCAAAAAGGACAAGATTGTTTCTATCCGTAACACTTGTCTCATTGATATTCACGCAAACCCTGGTGATGGTATGCTTCGTGCACAAATTCTCCCATGCACGAGTGAGACCACGTTTTGTGCTTCGCAATAGGGACAAGCCGCACTAAGTCGGGGCGGTTATGACCAGCCAACAAAACGTACAAAACATATTTGTGCAACCGAGGCCTGCACACGGGTCGTGAAAGTTGAATCCGTGGCAGTCCAAAGCCGCGGCCTGGCCAGGCTGCGTGGAGAAAATCCAATGTTTTTCGATGAGCTAAGCAATGACGAATGGGCGCTGCTGGCAGCGCTTGTTTCAGATGAGCCGGCCGTCCGTCTAAACCGACGCGGCCGGCCCCGCGCCGAACCGCGCATCGTGGCGAATGCCGTCCTGTGGATTCTGACAACCGGTGAACCCTGGTCGAAACTGCCCGGGCGCTATCCGTCGGGTCCGACTTGCCGGCGCCGTTTTGAAGAGTGGCAATTGAACGGCACGCTTCTCGAGATGGTTCGGCTGTTATCGCAAACGGGGCGCACCTTTGCGTACGTCCCCCAACCGGCGCCGCCCGTCGCGGCCAAACCTGCGGCACCGGTAGCGGAAACGCCCAGCGCGCGCGACGAGCATCTGCGTGGCGTGTCCTGGAGAAGCCCCGAGTCATGGCAAGCGCCTGGCGGCGTGTCGAGCAGCCTGGGCAACTGGCGTTCGGCCGATCCGATTGCCGACATGACGCGGCAGCTGTCCGGCGTCACGCATGCGCCGCCGGTGTCTCGTACGCCAGCCGCACCCGCCGCAGCACCCGCACGGCACGTTGTGCGGACGGGCTTGCCGCGTCCGGACGAGGCGCGCGCGGTCGGTGCGGCCATGCATGGTTTGAATTCGGCCATCGTGTCGGCGCGCGGCACATCCGCGCCTGACGATCGGCGCAACCCGCTGTCGATGAGCCTCGCGCCACGCGGCACGGAAATCGCCGATCGGAGCGGATACGTGATTTACATCGCGGCCGAGCCGGTGCCGAACGCCATGTATCGGGCGTGGGCGGAAATCATGAAGGACGGCAAACGCGTCGAGCGTTCCGGCCTCGTCGGCCCGCGCTTTGCGCAAAGTGAAGCGGCGGAGCAATACGCGCTCGACTGGGCGCGGCAATGGATCGACCGCGAATGCCTCACGTTGGCGGCTGCGCAGCAATCCGCCGCCGAGGTTCAGGCAGCGGCTCATGTTCCGGCGAATCCGGCGCCCGTCGCGGCGCGTCCGTTGCCTGCCTTGCGCCATGTGCCCGAGCCGGTCGCGGCCAATCACGGCGCGCCGTTGCATGGACCGCTCAACGCGTTCCGCGGTCCGTTGCGCCGCTATCCGGGCGAACCGGCCGCTGCCACCGCAGCGACCGAGAGCAGTGCGTCCGATCGTTACCCGTCGTACACAGAACTCATCTCCCACGCGGGGTGAGCGCGGCGGCTAGCACAGCAGTTCCCCGCGGCCGGTAGGAGCAACCGCCGCAGGTTCCCGCTTCATTCGTTGTGACATTCGCTGTGATTCACTGGTGTTGTCAGAAGGACGCCGTTCGCCGACGCCCCTCATTCACGCGCGTTACTGGCGTCCGTAGGTATCGTCGAAGCGCACGATATCGTCTTCGCCGAGATACGAGCCGGACTGGACCTCGATCATTTCGAGCGGCATCTTGCCCGGGTTCTCGAGGCGGTGGGTGACACCCAGCGGAATATAAGCCGATTCGTTTTCGGAGACGATAAAGCGCTCTTCACCGCGTGTGACGAGCGCCGTACCGCGCACGACGATCCAATGTTCGGCGCGGTGATGATGCATTTGCAGCGAGAGCCGCGCACCCGGTTTCACCACGATCCGTTTGACCTGGAAGCGCTCGCCCGTGTCGACGGAATCGTAGTTGCCCCACGGGCGATGCACCTTGCGATGGTTGGCCGCTTCCAGCCCGCCGTCGTTGCGAATCCGGCCCACGATCTTCTTGACGTCCTGCACGCGCGACTTGTCGGCGACCAGAATGGCGTCGGCCGTTTCCACCACCACGAGATCCTGCGTGCCGACACAGGCAATCAGGCGTCCTTCCGAATGCGCGAAGGTCGAAGCCGCGCCTTCGAACATCACGCGTCCGCGCCCCACGTTCTGATCGGCGTCCTTGTCCGAGATATCCCAGATCGCGTCCCACGAACCCACGTCGGACCAGCCTGCCTGCAACGGCACGACCACGCCCGAAGCCGCGCCTTGATCGTTGCCGAGCTGCTCCATCACCGCGTAGTCGATCGAATTTGACGGCGAAGCGCTGAACGCGTCGCGCTGCAGACGGAAGAAGTCGCCGTCCGCCTTGCCGCCTGCGAAGGCTGCACTGCAGGCTTCGTAAATGGCCGGCTGGAAATGGCGGATCGCCTTCAGCCACGTGGACGCGCGCATGATGAAGATGCCGCTATTCCACCAGTACTCCTTCGATTCGATATAGCGCTGCGCCAGTTCCAGATGCGGCTTCTCGACAAAGCGATCGAGCTTGTGCGCGCCGACCTTGCCGGTCACTTCCGCGTCGGCCTCTTGCGTGTGATTAGTCGTGCCAAGCGCCGCGCCGATGCGAATGTAGCCATAGCCCGTTTCCGCGCGCGTCGGCACGATACCCATCGTGACGATATGGCCGGCCGCCGCATGCTGCACGCCGGCGGCCACGGCCGCATGAAATCCGTCGATGTCGGTGACCGCGTGATCGGCGGGCATCACGACCATGATGCCGTCTTCGTCCTGCGCGGCGACCGAGAGGGCGGCCACCGTGAGCGCCGGCGCGGTATCGCGGCCGACGGGTTCGAGAATCAGCCGGGTTGGCTTGCCGCTCGTGCGCAACTGCTCGGCGGTGGTGAAGCGCTGTTCTTCGTTGGCTACCACGACGAGTTGCTCGGTGAGCGGATAGTCTGCCTCGAGTCCTTCGAGACGGCGCGTGGTGGACTGCAGCAGCGAATCGTCGCCGAGCAGCCCGATCAACTGTTTCGGGTGCTGTTCGCGCGACATCGGCCACAACCGCGTGCCGGAGCCGCCCGCCAGAATCACGGGATGAACCTTGAGCTTGACGTTCAGGGACTTGACTTGCGTGGACCGGGTGTCGGCGGGCGTTGCCGTAACCGGAGCTGTCATGATGGACTCCTCGAGGCTGGGTGAATGCGTCAAGTTTTATCACGAACTTTGGAATCAATAAAAGCGCGTTAAATAGAAACTATATAAAACGCCTAATTCGTTTCTCCATTTCGTGAAGAAAAAATGTCCGGATAATTTTTAAAAAAGAAAAATTACCCGAAAAAAATGGCGGACCATTTTTTTACCGCGGTCCATGCGTCAGAATGATGGCGGAGCGAGATGCGCAAGCTTCGCAGGAAAGCGCGCTCAAAGTACGAGATTGGCTTAGGCAAAGGCTCGCAGGACGCCTGTGGAAGGGCGAATTCGGTAACAATTGCCGAACAAAATTCAGAAAAAATGCCGAAACATTGACCGATACAATTTGAGATATTTTGCGCTCTTGCAGTGGGAATTTTAATATCGCTTTATCTATACCTGAACAAGGGTATTCACTCATTCCGACACAGGTTTCCCATTCGGCTGCTCAGGCAGTTTTTTCGGGTGGGAAACAGAAGGGCAATTAGCACCGGTTCAAACAGTTACGCGTCGCGCATGGATTTGCATGACGCGGTTACCGGCGTTGTGCGTCCCTTTGCCGGATTGCATTTCAACCAACCAGCGGATGGCACTTGACTGACGAACTGAGGGGCAGCGCATGCTGAGCGTTCTATCGAGAATCATCGACATCGCCATGGTCGCGCTCGGCGCCGCCATCGCGGCGGCCGTGCACAGCGGGAAAGTCGTGTGGCTGGACGATATGCAAAGCGTCTCGCTCGCGTTCGACTGCCTGCTGGTGGTGGTGTTTTTCCCGGCGCTCGGGATCTATCAATCGTGGCGCGGCAAGCCGCTCTACGACCTGCTGTGCCGCGTAGGGGGTGGCTGGCTGCTGGTGGAAGTCACCGGCGTGCTGATCAGTTTCAGCCTGCACCGTTCGGACAGCCTGTCGCGGCTGTGGCTCGTCTATTGGGCCGTGGCCACGATCGTGCTGCTGATCGTCACCAAGGTGATCGTCTATTCGATTCTGCGCGGGCTGCGCCGCGAAGGCTTCAATCAGCGCGCGGTGGCGATCGTCGGCGGCGCGCCTTACGGGCGCTTTCTGATCCAGCAGATGCGCAGCCGTCCGGACGCGGGTTTCTCGCCGGTCGTGGTGTTCGATGAAGACAGCACGATCAATCACTATGAAGACCCGGATGCGGGCGAGGCGATCGAAGGCGTGCCGGTCGAGCGCGACTATCAGCGCATGCTGCAGCTCGTGCGCCAGCGCGCGATTCGCGAACTGTGGCTGGCGCTGCCGATTTCGAAAGAGAAAGCGATCCATCGCTTCGTGATGGATCTGCGCAACGACTTCGTGAACATCCGCTTCATTCCGGACGTGCGCAGCCTGACGCTCTTCAATCAGCCGATGGTCGATCTGCTCGGCGTGCCGGCGATCAACCTGGCCGCCTCGCCGATCACCGATCTGCGCGTGCTGCCCAAGCGCGTTTTCGATCGTCTGTTCGCGCTGGCCGCGCTGACCGCGCTCGCGCCGGTGATGCTAGTGATCGCCGCCGCGGTGAAGATCAGCTCGCCGGGCCCCGTGTTCTTCCGGCAGAAGCGCAAGGGCATCGACGGCAATCAGTTCGAGATCTACAAGTTCCGCTCGATGAAGGTGCATAAGGAAGAGCACGGCAGGATCACCCAGGCCACGCGGCGCGATCCGCGCATCACGGCGGTCGGCGCGTTCCTGCGGCGTACCAGTCTCGACGAACTGCCGCAGTTCATCAATGTGCTGCGCGGCGAGATGTCGGTGGTCGGTCCGCGTCCGCATGCGCTCGAGCATGACGACATCTACAAGGATCTGGTGAAGGGCTACATGCACCGCTACCGGATCAAGCCGGGCATTACCGGATGGGCGCAGATCAACGGCTATCGCGGCGAAACCGACCGCATCGAAAAGATGATGGGCCGCGTCAAGCTCGATCTGTACTACATGCAGCACTGGACCTTCTGGCTCGACATCAAGATCGTCGTGCTGACGCTGTGGAAGGGTTTCGTGGGCAGCAACGCTTACTAAGCCCGTTCCTCAATCAACTCCATTTTGCGAGGTGTAACACATGAACCTGACGATCATCGGTAGTGGCTACGTAGGCCTCGTGACGGGCGCATGTCTGGCCGACATTGGCCACGATGTGTTCTGTCTCGACGTCGATCAGCGCAAGATCGACGTGCTCAACAACGGCGGCGTGCCGATCCATGAACCGGGTCTGCAGGAAATCATCGCGCGCAATCGCAAGGCCGGCCGCCTGAAGTTCTCGACCGACGTCGAAGCCGCCGTCGCGCATGGCGATATTCAGTTCATCGCGGTCGGCACGCCGTCCGACGAAGACGGCTCCGCCGACCTGCAATACGTGCTCGCCGCCGCGCGCAACATCGGCCGCCATATGACGGGCTTCAAGGTGATCGTCGACAAATCGACGGTGCCGGTCGGCACCGCCTCGCGCGTGCGCGAAGTGATCGCCGCCGAACTCGCGGAACGCAACGCGGCGCACATGTTCTCCGTGGTGTCGAATCCCGAGTTCCTGAAAGAAGGCGCGGCGGTGGAAGACTTCACGCGGCCCGATCGCATCGTGCTCGGTTGCGACGAAGACGTACCCGGCGAAAAAGCGCGCGACCTGATGAAACGCCTCTACGCGCCGTTCAACCGCAATCGCGAACGCACGCTGTACATGGACGTGCGCTCGGCCGAATTCACCAAATACGCAGCCAATGCCATGCTCGCCACGCGTATCTCGTACATGAACGAACTCGCGAATCTGGCCGACCGCGTCGGTGCGGATATCGAGGCCGTGCGCCGCGGCATCGGCTCCGATCCGCGCATCGGTTACGACTTCCTGTATGCCGGTTGTGGCTATGGCGGTTCGTGCTTCCCGAAGGATGTGCAGGCGTTGATCCGCACGGCCGCGGATTTCAAGGCGAATCTGCGCATTCTCGAAGCGGTCGAAGCCGTCAACGACACGCAGAAGAAAGTGCTCGCGCACAAGATCGTCTCGCGTCTGGGCGAAGACCTGTCGGATCGCACGTTCGGCGTGTGGGGGCTTGCATTCAAGCCGAACACCGACGACATGCGCGAAGCGCCGAGCCGTCCGCTGATCGCCGAACTGCTGCGCCGCGGGGCACGCGTCAAAGCGTACGACCCGGTCGCGGTCGACGAATCGAAGCGCGTGTTCGCGCTGGATCTGAAGGACGTGCCGCAACAGCACGCGCGCCTCGAATTCGTGAAGGAAGAGATGGACGCGGCCGCCGGCGCTGACGCGCTGGTGATCCTCACCGAGTGGAAGGTGTTCAAGAGCCCGGACTTCGATTCGCTCAAGCGCATCCTCAAGACGCCGCTGATTTTCGACGGCCGCAACCTGTATGAACCGGAGGCGCTGCTCGAACTCGGTATCGAGTATCACGCGATCGGCCGGCAGCACGCGCTGCGCATCGCGCCGGCGAAGGTCGGCACGAGCGGCTTGCCGCAAGCGCAAACGGCGGACACGGCCGAAGCCGGCCGCTGATCCGTCGCCCACGCACCGACAAGCGTTCATCACGGAGCCCGCCATGTTCGCCAACGTATTGATCGTCTGCCATGCAAACGTGTGCCGTTCGCCAGCCGCCGAAATGCTGTTCAAGGCCCGGCAACGCGCGGCGCCGCGTTCGCAGGCGGCGCCGATCGCGTTTCATTCGGCGGGCTTGCGGGCGATGAACGGCCACGCCATGGACCCGGTCATGCAACGCCTGCTCGCCGAGCAGGGCGTGGCCTCCGGCATCCACTACTCGCGGCGTCTGGACCGGCAACTTGTGCGCAACGCCGATCTGGTGCTCGTCACCGAGCGCGCGCAGGTGAGCGACGTCGAAGCGCTCGATCCGGCCTCACGCGGCAAGGTCTATCCGCTCGGCAAGTGGGAAGCGGATTCCGACGTCGCCGATCCGCACGGCGGTGCGGAAACCGCTTATAGGGAGAGTCTCGTGCTCATCGAACATCTGGTCATGGGATGGCTGAAGAAAATATGCTGATGAAAAAACCCGCTGCACCCTCGTTCGCGAACGGCAAGTCCACGAAGTTCAAGTCGACGAAGTTCAAGTCGAATCTTGCCGCCACGCTTTTGCTGACGTCCTTTCTGTCAGCCTGCGCCACCGCACCTGGCAATTACCTCGATACGTCCCGTCTGAAAGACGACGGCCAGCACGACAGCCAGGCCGCCGAGACCTATCCGGTTCATGTGATCGATGCCGCCGTCGTGACCGCCCAGGCGCAAGCCGCCGCCGCGAAGACGCAGGTGCTGCCGCCCTCGAACCTGACCGACCCGTCGCAGTACGTGTACCGTCTCGCGCCGCAGGACATCCTCGGCATCACCGTGTGGGACCACCCTGAATTGACCACGCCGCAGGGCAGCACCTTGTCCGCCGGGGGCAACACCACGCAGTCGATCGGCGGCGCCTTGCAGCAGCCGTACACGGCCGCGCTGCCGGGCCAGGCCGATCCATACGGCCAGACCATCGCGGCCGACGGCACGATCTTTTTCCCGTTCGTTGGCCGTATCCGGGCCGCCGGCAAGACCGTCGGCGAGGTGCGCGACCAGTTGAGCACCGGCCTCGTGCGCTATATCCGCAATCCGCAGGTCGACGTGCGCGTGCTGTCGTATCGCGGCCAGAAAGTGCAGGTGACCGGCGAAGTGAAGACGCCGGGCCCGCTCGCGATGAGCGACGTGCCGCTCACGCTGGTCGACGCGATCACGCGCTCGGGCGGCACGAACGCGGACGCCGACATTCAGCGCGTGCGCCTCACGCGCAACAACAAGCTCTACGTACTCGACGCCGACCGCATGCTCGATCGCGGCGACACCACACAGAACGTCATGCTGCAGAACGGCGACGTGATCAACATTCCGGACCGCACCGACAGCCGCGTGTTCGTGATGGGTGAAGTGAAGACGCCGATCCAGCTGCCGATCATCAAAGGCCGCATGACGATCGCCGACGCGCTCACGCAAGGCGGCGGCATTCTCGATACCGACGCCAATCCGCGCCAGATCTTCGTGATGCGCGGCATGAAGGATCACCCGACCACGCCGGACGTGTACCGCCTCGACATGACGCAGCCGGACGCCATCATGCTGTCCTCGCAATTCCAGCTGCAGCCGCTGGATGTCGTGTACGTGGGCACCGCCGCATCGACCACCTTCAACCGCGTGTTGCAGCAGGTGTTGCCGAGCGTGCAGACGTTGTTCTACCTGAAACAGCTGACGCGATAAAAAAGTTCAAGCCGTCGTCTCAGGCCCGCGCCGCGCCGTCCGTGAAGGACGCGGCGCGGGACCGAAGCAAACGTAGCTGCAACCGATACGGGAAGCGAATTGTGAGCAACCAAATCTCTCCACACATGGCCGGTCCGATCAAGACCGAAGAAGAGGACGTCGTCCTCGGACAACTGGTGCAGGTGATCCTCGACGACATCTGGTGGCTCATCGCCATTGCGGCCGTGATCGTCGGGATTGCCGGCGCTTACTGCTTCCTCGCCAAGCCGATCTATTCCGCCGACGCGCACGTGCGGGTCGAGCAATCCGACAACACGTCGCAGGCGCTCACGCAAACGCAGACCGGCGCGGCGATCACCACCGGCTCGACCTCGCTGCCGACCGACGCCGAGATCGAAATCATCAAGAGCCGCGGCGTGGTCGGTCCCGTCGTGCAACAACTGAAGCTGAACTTCAGCGTCACGCCGAAGACGTTCCCACTGCTCGGCAGCATCGCCGCGCGCATGGCGACGCCGGGTCAGCCGGCGCGTCCGTGGTTGGGGCTGTCGTCGTACGCATGGGGCGGTGAAGAAGTCGACGTCGATTCGATCGACGTGATCCCCGCGCTGGAAGGTCAGAAGCTGACCATGAAGGCGGTTGACGACCAGCACTACGAACTGTATGCGGCCAACGGCTCGCTGCTGCTGCGCGGCCAGGTCGGCCAGCAGGCGCAGGGTGGCGGCGTGTCCATCATGGTCAACAAACTGGTGGCGCGGCCGGGCGAGGAGTTCACGGTGATGCGCGCCAACGACCTCGACGCGATCTCCGCGTTCCAGTCGGCCATCACGGTTCAGGAGCAGGGCAAGCAGACCGGCGTGATCCAGATCTCGCTGGAAGACAAGAACCCCGAACACGCGGCACTTGTTGCTAACGCGCTCGCGGAGTCGTATGTGCGCCAGCACGTGCTGAACAAGCAGGCCGACGCGAGCAAGATGCTCGACTTCCTCAAGAGCGAAGAGCCACGCCTGAAGGCCGATCTGGAGCGCGCCGAGGCCGCCCTGACGGCGTATCAGCGCCAGTCCGGCTCGATTAACGCGAGCGACGAAGCCAAGGTGTACCTCGAAGGCAGCGTGCAGTACGAGCAGCAGATCGCCGGTTTGCGTCTGCAGATGGCGCAGCTCACCGAGCGTTACGGCGACGACCATCCGATGCTGGTGGCCGCGCGTGCGCAGATGGCCGAATTGCAGGCGCAGCGCACCAAATACGCCGACCGCTTCCGCGATCTGCCGGCCACTGAAGTGAAGGCCGTGCAGTTGCAGCGCGACGCGAAAGTGGCGGAAGACATCTACGTGCTGCTGCTCAACCGTGTGCAGGAACTGTCCGTGCAGAAGGCCGGCACCGGCGGCAACGTGCATATCGTCGACGCCGCATTGCGCCCGGGCGTGCCGGTCAAGCCGAAGAAGGCGCTGATCCTGTCGGCGGCGGTGATTCTCGGGCTGATCGCGGGCACCGGCTTCGTGTTCCTGCGCCGAAATATGTTCAAGGGCATCGACGACCCCGATCACATCGAACGCGCATTTCATCTGCCGGTGTTCGGCCTCGTGCCGCTCTCCGCCGAACAGGGCGTGCTCGAAGCCAGCTTCCAGCGCGGCGGTGAACGTCTGCGTTCAGTGCTGGCGAATGCGCGGCCGAAGGACGTCACGGTCGAAAGCCTGCGCAGTCTGCGCACCTCCATGCAGTTCACGATGATGGATGCGAAGAACCGCATCGTCATGCTGACGGGTCCGATGGCCGGTGTCGGCAAGAGCTTCCTGACGGTCAACCTGGCGGTGCTGCTCGCAAACTCGGGCAAGCGCGTGCTGATGATCGACGGCGACATGCGCCGCGGCGTGCTCGAACGCTATCTGGGCGGTGTGCCGGATAACGGCCTGTCCGAATTGCTGAGCGGCCAGATCTCACTGGAAGAAGCGATCCGCAGCTCGCAGGTCGACGGCCTGAGCTTCATCTCGTGCGGCCGCCGTCCGCCGAATCCGTCGGAACTGCTGATGTCGCCGCGTCTGCCGCAGTACCTCGAAGGTCTCGCCAAGCGCTACGACGTGATCATGATCGACACGCCGCCGGTGCTGGCCGTGACCGATGCGTCGATCATCGGCGCGTATGCCGGCTCGACTTTCTTCGTGATGCGCTCGGGCGTGCACAGCGAAGGCGAGATCAGCGATGCGTTGAAGCGTCTGCGCGCGGCCGGCGTGCACGTGCAGGGCGGCATTTTCAACGGTATGCCGGCGCGCTCGCGCGGCGGCTACGACCGTGGCTACGCGGCGGTGCAGGAATACCTGAGCACCTGAGGCGGCGGGTTCGCGATGCATGGCGAACCTCGCGCAACGACGACAACAAAGGACATCACGATGAAAGTGACGGTACTGGTTCCGACTTACCGCCGCCCGGCCGATCTGGCGCGCTGCCTCGCTGCGCTGCAACGGCAGTCGCGGCGGCCCGACGAAGTGGTGGTGGTGGCGCGCGCCGACGACGAAGCGACCCATGCGTGCCTGCGCGATCCGTCTGTAGCGGGCGCGTTGCCGCTCGCGCTGGCGATTGTCGAAGTGCCCGGCCAGGTGGCGGCCCTGAATCGCGGCCTCGACGCGGCCCGCGGCGACGTGATCGCGATCACCGACGACGACGCCGCGCCGCACGCCGACTGGGTCGAGCGCATCGCCGCCGCGTTCGAGGGCGACGCGCGTCTCGGCGCGCTCGGCGGACGCGACTGGGTGCATGAAAAAGGCCGCGTGCTGGACGGCGAGCGGCCGCTGGTCGGCAAGGTCACGGCGCACGGCAAGATCATCGGCAATCATCATCTGGGTGTGGGCGGGGCGCGCGAAGTCGATATTCTGAAGGGCGCCAACATGAGCTACCGCCGCGACGCGGTGCGCACCATCCGCTTCGACGCGCGCCTGCGCGGCGCGGGCGCGCAGGTCCACAACGACATGGCCTTCAGCCTCGCCGTGAAGAACGCCGGCTGGAAGCTGATGTACGACCCGCGCGTGGCGGTCGATCATTTCCCCGCCGAGCGTTTCGACGACGACCGGCGCGACGCGCAAACCATGGCCGCCTTGCGCAACGCCGCGTTCAATTTCCATCTGATCCTGCGTGACCAGTTGCCGCCGCTGCGCCGCGAAACCGCATGGTGGTGGTGGACGCTGGTCGGTACGCGGGTTTATCCGGGCCTCACGCACGCGGCGCTCGCGCTGCTCTCGAAGCAGGCCGGTCTGAAGCTGACGCGCTGGCGCGCCGTGCGCAGCGGCGCGCACGAGGCGCGTCGCGCGCTCTCACGCGCCGCGTGAGCGCTCTGGCTCGCTCTACGTCCCGCACGTTCGCGCATCGGCGCACGGCCCGTGTCTGGGCCGCCGATGCCCCTTTCCACCGGCAGAGCGGAGTGCCTGCATGAGTACGAAAGTTCACGTTCATCTGTTTTACGGCGCCGACCCGCGCTTTTATCGACCGGGCGACAACATCGGTTGTCTGTACGGCTATCACCACGCGGAATCCGACGCGTTCAAGCTCACCTATTCGCAGGATGCCCGCGAAGGCAAGCCGGTGCGTCTGCTGCGCCGTGCGCTGAAGGCGGCGCTCGGGTTCGACTTCATCCATACGTGGCGCAACCGCGCCGAGATGCTACGCTCGGACGTGATCTGGACGCATACGGAACAGGAATGGCTGTCCGCGGCCCTCATGCTGCTTCTGAGCGGCAGCAAGGCCGGCGCCGATGCCTCGCCCTTGCTGCTCGCGCAAAGCGTGTGGCTGCTCGATAAATGGCCTTCCTACGGCATTCTGCGCAGATGGCTGTATCGCAAGCTGATGGCGCGCGCCGATCAGCTCACCACACTCGCCAGCGAAAACGCCGAACTGTGCCAGCGCTATTTCGCTCGCGACGCCAAGCCGCTCCTTTATGGCCTGAACACGCAGGACTTCCCGGTCAGGCCGCCGGCCGAATGGACCCCGCACACGCCGATCCGCATCGCCGCGATCGGCAACGACCGCGACCGTGATTGGGAGACGCTCATCAAGGCGTTCGGCAACGACGCGCGCTACACGGTGAAGCTCGCGACACGTCGGCGGATTCCCGCATCGCTGCGCGCGCCGAATGTCGAGATCGCGCTGTTCTCGGGGATCAGGAAGCAACATGAACTGTACGACTGGGCCGATGTGATCGTGGTGCCCTTGCGGCCGAATTCGCACGCGTCGGGCATTACGGTGATGCTCGAAGCGGCGGCGGTCGGCAAGCCGATGGTGGTCACGAATGTCGGCGCCTTGCAGGATTATTTTCCGGCCGGCGAGGCGTTCTATATCCCGCCGTTCAACCCGCAGGCGTTGCGCGAAGCGGTCGATCAGCTCGCCGCCGCGCCGCTGGACGCTTTGCGTCAGGCACAAGCGGCCGCGGCCGGCCTGCTGTCGCGCGATCTGACCACGCAGCACTACGCCATGCAGCACGTGCGGATCACGCAGGAGATGCTGCGCGCGCGGGCCGCGGCGCGCACGCGCACGGCGGCCGGCATGGCGACGGCGGCGGGCGTGTCCGAGTCCGAGCGGCGGCCGGCGCGCCAGTCGCGCGGAGGTCTCTGAACGATGTCGACGCTGACGCGAAGCGCCGCTAGCGCGAACGGCAATGGACGGGCATCGTCCAGCGGCCGCAAGGAATGGCTGCCGGAGGCTTTGCTGTGGTTCGTCACGACGCTGCTGATCGGCGCGCATCAGGGCACGGTGCTCACGCTCGCGTTTCCGGTGCTCGCGATCCTGACGGGCCTGTGGCTCTACTTCAAGAGTCCGGCGCGCTATATCGGCTTCATGTGGTGGCTGTGGTTCCTGAGCCCGGAAGTGCGGCGTCTGGCCGACTGGTCCAAGGGGTCGTTTACACCGACCAGCCTGATCCAGGTCGCGCCGCTTGCGGTGACGATGATCAGCGGCCTGTCGCTGCTGCGCTACTACAAGCTGCTGGGGCAGCGGCGCGGTCTGCCGGTGCTGCTGGTCCTGCTCGGCCTTATCTATGCATTCCTGGTCGGCGTGATGTCGAGCGGGCCGCTCGCGGCCACCTACGACCTCGCGAACTGGCTGTATCCGATTCTGATCGGCTTTCACATCATGGCGCACACGCGCCAGTATCCGAAGTACCGCGACACCATCGTCAATACGTTCATCTGGGGCATGCTGGTGATGGGCGGCTACGGCCTCGTGCAGTTCTTCATCATGCCGCAGTGGGACGCGCTGTGGATGCTCGGCTCGCAGATGAATTCGCAAGGCGACCCCGTGCCGATGGGCGTGCGCGTGTTCAGCACGATGAACTCGTCGGGACCGTTCGCGTTCGCGATGATGGGCGCGATGGTATTCGTCATGGCGGCCACGCACCGGGTGCGCTGGATCGCCGCGGCGCTCGGCTTCTTCGCGTTCGCGCTGAGCCTCGTGCGCTCGACGTGGGGCGGCTGGGTCATCGCGCTTCTGATCCAGCTTGTCAAATCGAACAACAAGGTGCGAGTGCGCATTGTCGCCAGCGCGGTGCTGCTGGCCGGGCTGTGCGTGCCGCTGCTGGCGGTCGGTCCGGTGGCCGAGCGGATGCAGGCGCGCCTCACGACCATCGTCAACCTGAACGACGACCAGAGCTACGCCGCGCGTAACGAGTTCTATGCGACCTTTGCCAAAACAGCCTTCACCGATGTGTCGGGCGAGGGCATGGGCGCCACCGGCACCTCCACCAAGCTCTCGAACGATGGCGGTCAGCTCGGCCAGTACGGCAACTTCGACAGCGGCGTGATGAACATTCCGTTCGTGCTCGGCTGGCCCGGCACGCTGCTCTACATGTCCGGAATTATCTGGCTGGTGACGCGCGCGGTGCTCGCGTCGTTCAAGATGCGCAACGACAAGTTCGTGTCCGCCTGCATGAGCCTGAGCCTCGCGACCTTCGCGATGCTGGTGTTCACCAATTCGCTGGTCGGCACGGGCGGCTTGCTGCTTTTCATGAGTGTTTTTTCGATTCTCTCCGCGGTGCATTACGAAAAGATCAACCGCGCACGTATGTCAAACCACACGCTATTTTTCCACGGAGGCACGGATTGAGAGTCGCCATTGTCACGCACGTCGTGCGCCATAACGACGGCCAGGGGCGCGTCAACCACGAGATCGCGCGCGCGGCGCTCGACGAGAACATCGGCGTCACGCTGGTCGCCTCGCACGTCGCGCCGGATCTGCTCGCGCATCCGAACGTCCGCTGGGCGCCGATCAAGATCGGCCGCTGGTGGCCGACCAATCTGCTGCGCCAGCAGGTGTTCGCGTTCAAGAGTGCAATGTGGCTGCGCGCGCATCGCCGCGAATATGACGTGCTGCACGTGAACGGCTTTATCACGTGGATGCCCGCCGACGTCAACACCTCGCACTTCGTGCACAGCGGCTGGTTCGGCAGCAAGTACTATCCGTTCGGTCTCACCAAGGGCGTGTGGTCCGCCTATCAGTCGGTCTATACGCGCTGCAATGCGCTGCTCGAACGCTGGGCCTACCGCCGCTCGAAGGTGATCACGGCGGTGTCGCAAAAGGTCGCCGACGAAATCCGCGCGATCGGCCTCACGCCGGATAACCGCGTCGACGTGATCTACAACGGCGTGGATACGCAAGGCTTCGCCGCGGCCACGGGCGATCGCGAGAAATTCGGTTTACCGAAGGACGCGTTCCTGCTGCTGTTCGTCGGCGACCTGCGCACGCCGCGCAAGAACCTCGGCACCGTGCTCGCCGCGCTCAAGCATCTGCCCGAGCATGTGCAGATCGCGGTGGCGGGTTTCCTGCCGGGCAGTCCGTATCCGGACGAGGCGAAGGCGCTGGGCATCGCGCATCGCGTGCATTTTCTCGGTCTCGTGAAAGAGATGCCGGTGCTGATGCATTCGGTCGACGCCTTCGTGTTCCCGTCGCGTTATGAAGCGATGAGCCTGTCGCTGCTCGAAGCGATGGCGGCGGGTTTGCCGGTGGTCACGGCGCGCACCGCGGGCGGCGCCGAGATCATCACGCCGGAATGCGGCATCGTGCTCGACGACCCGGACGATCCCAAGGCGCTGGCCCGCGCGGTTGCACGCCTCGCCGATAACCACGTTGAGCGCCGCGCCATGGGCGTCGCCGCCAACGAACTCGCGACCGGCTTCGGCTGGGCGCGCATGGCCGCGCAATACATCGCGCTGTATCGCCAGTTGGCGGGGCAGCAGAAAAATCGCCGGCAAAGCGAGGCGGAAGCGGCCGCGGTCGCCAGCAGCGACGCGCTGACGCTGAACACGCTGGCCGGCCGCAAGAGCGCGGAATGACCTCGCGCGGTGCTTCAGAACCGCTCGATGTCTTCAACGCTTCACCATCACAACTCTCAAAACGCACAGGGGTCACAACCATGACGACGAGCTCTATCAAATCGCTGCAGATCGGGATGCACTGGTTCCCCGAGCGCGCGGGCGGCCTCGACCGCATGTACTACTCGCTAATCGGTGCGCTGCCGGGCGCGGGCGTGGCGGTGCGCGGCGTGGTGGCCGGCTCGCCGAAAGTAGCCGCCGACACCGGCGGCGCGATCAACGGCTTCGGCTCAGCCGCGCAATCGCTGCCATTGCGGCTGATGGCGGCACGCCGCGCGTTGCGCCACGAAATCAGCACGTCGCGTCCCGATGTGATTTCGTCGCACTTCGCGCTCTACACCTTTCCGGGTCTCGACGTGACGCGCGGCATTCCGCAGGTTTCGCATTTTCAGGGGCCGTGGGCCGATGAAAGTCACGTGGAAGGCGCCGATTCACTCGGCCAGCGCGCCAAGCGCTATCTGGAGCAATCGGTCTATGCGCGCTCGTCGCGGCTGATCGTGTTGTCCGAGGCGTTCGGCAAGATTCTGACTTCGCGCTATCGCATCTCGCCGGACCGCGTGCGCGTGGTGCCCGGTTGCGTCGATGTCGAGCAGTTCAATCTGCCGATCTCGCCCGCCGAGGCGCGTCTGAAGCTGCAATTGCCGCAGGACCGGCCGATCGTGTTGGCGGTCCGCCGTCTGGTGCGCCGCATGGGCCTCGAAGATCTGATCGACGCGGTGAAGCTGCTCAAGCGCACGGCGCCCGATGTGTTGCTTCTGATCGCGGGCAAGGGGCGGCTCGAAGGCGAGTTGCAGGCGCGTATCACCGAGGCGGGTTTGGAGGACAACGTGAAGCTGCTGGGTTTCGTGCCCGATCAGCATCTGGCGGCGTTGTATCGCGCGGCGAATATCAGCATCGTGCCGACGGTGGCGCTGGAAGGCTTCGGCCTGATCACGGTCGAATCGCTGGCGTCGGGTACGCCGGTTCTGGTGACGCCGGTGGGCGGCTTGCCGGAAGCGGTGGCCGGCTTGTCGCCGAATCTGGTGCTGCCGGAGACGGGCGCGAAGGCCATCGCGGATGGGCTCGCCGGTGCGCTCAACGGCACGCTGAAATTGCCGGATGCCGATGCATGCCGCCGTTATGCGCGTGAGAACTTCGATAATCCGGTGATCGCGAAGCGGGTGGCGTCGGTGTATGGGGAGGCGATTGCGGCGGGTGGGGTGCACTGAACTTAGGCGGGCGGCGGACGGGCTTACGTAGCCCGGCTGCCGTCAGCGTTAAGCAGACGGAAGTCGGCAACGGATTCTTCAAATGAGTTGGAGTTCCTCATGGCCTGTACGAGCGCGGCAATGTCAGCGTAATCGAACCCTGCACACCAGCTACCCATGCGCGACAGCGCTTTAATAAGCGGCTCGGGTCGCCCGCTCTGAGTGAGCGCCCTGAGACAGTCTACAAACTGGGGATGAAATAGCGTCGGAATAATGATGCGAGAGCGACCGCACCGCGATAGTTCGGCATTCATGACCAGTCGTGACAGTCGCCCATTGCCATCGGCAAACGGATGTACTTCGGCGACGAGAAAAAGATAATAAATGGCCCGTCCCATCCCTTCGGGGATCGTCAGCGCGAGGCGAGACCCTTCGGCAAGCGTACCGCGGACGTGCGAGGGTTGGACGAACTGAGTCGTACCCGCGTAGTTGGCTTCGAGCTTGAGGTGGCCCGGGTCCACTTCCGGCCTGCGCTCGAGCATGACGCGACGGTGGGTTGTCGCTTTCAAGCTAATACTCGGCTCGAAGCAGTCGTTTTCGTCGCAAACAAGCTAACAGAAGGTTGAGTCTGTCGTTTTCGAACTAAATCGGCGGGGATATCTCAGCGAACTGCCGCCCTTCGACTGTCGCGCGGGAGTGAGCCGAGCCGCCGCGCTTCCGGGGCTCGGCTACTCTCCACGCCCGACTCAAAACGTCTCGTGATGCTCGTTCCGCCCCAGATCCGCATGAACCATCATGTGGCACAACTGCTCCAGCGTGGTTGCCGGCTTCCAGCCGAGTTTTTCGTGAGCCTTGTCGGCACAGCCGATCAGCAGGTCCACTTCGGCCGGGCGATAGAACTTCGGATTCACGCGTACCAAGGTCTTGCCGGTGGCGACATCGATACCTGACTCGCGCTCTTCCTTGCCCGACCATTCGAGTTGATAGCCCGCTGCCGCGAACGCCATGCGCACGAAATCGCGAACCGTTTCAGTGCGGCCCGTGGCGAGCACGAAGGTGTCCGGCTCATCGGCCTGCAGCATGCGCCACATGCCTTCCACGTATTCGAGCGCGAAGCCCCAATCGCGCTTGGCGCTCAGGTTGCCGAGTTCGAGCACGTCCTGCTTGCCGAGCTTGATCTTGGCGACGGTGTCGGTGATCTTGCGGGTGACGAATTCGCGCCCACGCAGCGGCGATTCGTGATTGAACAGAATCCCGCTGCTTGCAAAGAGGCCGTACGACTCGCGATAGTTGATGGTCGACCAATGCGCGAACAGCTTGGCGACACCATACGGGCTGCGCGGATAGAAGGGCGTGTCCTCGCGTTGCGGCACCGCTTGCACGAGGCCGAACATTTCCGACGTCGACGCCTGGTAGAAACGGGTCTTCGGATTCAGGATGCGGATGCCTTCGAGCAGATTCAGCGCGCCGATGCCGGTCACTTCGGCGGTCGTCACCGGCTGGTCGAACGAAACGCCCACGAAGCTTTGCGCAGCGAGGTTGTACAACTCGTCGGCCTGCGCGCCTTCGAGCAGGCGCAGCGTCGAACCGAGGTCGGTCAGATCGTGTTCGACCAGACGCAGATTCGGATGATCGAGCACGCCGAGCTCACGCATGCGCCAGAAATTCACGGAGCTCGTGCGCCGGTAAGTGCCGGTCACGATATAGCCCTTGTCGAGCAGCAGTTTGGTCAGATAGGCGCCGTCCTGTCCGGATACGCCGGTGATGATCGCTTTGCGTGGTTGGCTCATAGCTTGCCTTCGTGATTGTTAAAAGAAAAAGAAAAAGCGCTTCAGGGCGTGCCTTCCAACAGCCGCCGCACCAGGGGTTCGACGACCTGAAAATCCTGTTCGGCTTTTAGCCGATACAAATCCGGCTTGGGATGCGCACCGTCGGACATCAGTGCCTTCCAGTCCGGCAGATTGCTGATGTACGCGAACTGGTCGACGAGCGGCACCTGCTGTTCGGCGGCCACGCGGCGCGTCATCGCGACCATCGTCGCGAGCCGCGCGTTGAGGCGGTTGTCGGGCATCGGGTTGGCGGTCTGCAGAACCGGCTGCTTGCCTAGCGCGCGAGCGGTTTTCACGAGCGTCGTTTCGGCCGTGTAGAACTGCTCGGGCGTCTGGTTCTGCATGACTTCGTTGATGCCGTAGTTGATCAGCACGATCTGCGCGGACGAAGCGGCAAGCCGTTCCTGCCACGGCAGACCCGCCGTCGGTCCGGCGCGGCGATTGCCGGTGCCGTCGCGCAGTTGCGTCGCCATCGTGTTGCCCACGCCGTAGTTCGTCACGCGCACCCGTTCGCCGTGGCGCGCCTGTAATTCGTCCTGCAGATACGCCACCGCGTTTTGCGCTTGCGGGCCGCAATGGCCTTCGCTGCAGGTAATGCCGAGCGTCGTCGAATCGCCGTAGGCCTCGATCAACACTTGCGATCGTGGGCCCGGCGCCGCGCTGAACGCGGCGCAGGCGAAGAGCGATGCAGCGGCGCATACGCTTGCAGCGAGCCATGCCCGGCGCTTCATGCGCTTCATGCGCGGCTTTGCGGTGCTTGCGGCGCCGTGCTGACGCCACCGCCGTTGGCGGCCTGGGCCGGCGCATGCGCTGCTGCGTTGCCCGCTGAGCCGAAAATCAGGCGCTTCTCGAACGCGAACCACGTGACGCTGGCATAGACGAGCGTGATCGCGAGCGCGAGCGCGGCGGTCACGAAGCGGTTCAGATGCAGCGGCCACAGCGCATACAGCACGCTCAGGTGAATCAGATAAATCGTGTAGCTGATGGTGCCGATGTAGACCAGCACGGGATTGCACAACAGCCGTTTGACGATGCCCTTGCTCTGCAGGGCGATGACCACGACTGAAGTGCAAAGCACCAACGAAACGCTGTAGAGCCCGGCGTTCGAAAGCGGTGTATTGGCCGCGCGAAAGCGCGGAAAGTGCAGATGCAGCCACGCGAGTATCGCCAGCGCCGCGAACAAGCCCAGCACCGCAACGCCTTTGTAAGGCTCGAGCGCATTGCGGTCACGCCGCACGGCGACAGCCAGCAGCGCACCGGCTGCAAGCAGGTCCATGCGGAACGGCGTCAAGTAATAGATCGGCCAGAACGAATCGAACCAGGGCGTGGCCATCGCGCGCAGCACGGGCACGAGCAGGATCAACGCGGCCGCGACGTAGCCGAGCACGCGCTCAGGCACCAGCAGGATCACGAACGGCCAGACAATGTAGAACTGCTCTTCGACGGCGAGCGACCACAGCACGTTCAGGCTGTCGTGACCGCTCTGATTGAGCGCGTCGCCGATATTGGTCGCGAAGAACGCGTACCACTGCCAGTGTTCCGCCCAGCCGAGGCCGAACAGAATCGACGACACCACCATCAGCAGCACATAGGGCGGCAGGATGCGGCGCGCGCGGCGTGCGTAGAAATAGCCGAAATACGACTGCTGGCGCGCTTTGCGTTCGAGCAGGATGCCGGTAATCAGAAAACCGCTCAAAACAAAAAACAGATCGACGCCCATCCACAGCGGCGCTTTCAACGCGTGCTGCGCGAACACCGCGAGCACGGCGATGGCGCGCAAGCCGTCGAGCTGCACGATGCGGCGGGAGTGGGAAGGCGCTAAGGGCAGTGCGCTGGCAGTCATGAACCGTCCATGGTGTGAAGCGGATGGGCCGGGCGAAGGATCGCGCAAGGGTTTCGTGGAGCAGGCGCGCTCGCTTCGCATCGCAACGGAAGTGCAATCGATTCTAGGGAAAATAAAATCGTGAAAAAACGGGAATGAATTGGATAAATGAATCAGATTGCAACAGGGTGTTTCGTTACCCATTCGCAATGAATTTTTATGCTTGTGTCGAATGCGTGACGCTATATGTAATAAGTGCGGATTGCTTTGCCGCGCATCGGTAAGGATGGATGCAGGCGGGCGCGCGGGATGCCCTGCCATAGCGGATTTCGTTTTGATCAATTTTTAATTGGTTTCTTTCGCAACGCTTAAAGCATCGAATATTTTTGAATTATTTTCGATTTTCGTTGCGGCGTTTTTTCCGCGTAATGTGAGCCGTGCGGATTGGGTGGCCAGGGACGGCGCGTGGGCCTCACGCTCTGATTGCTGTCGAGGCGCCCGGACTTGCGGCGTTCGTCCCGTCGATGCTGTGCCCAGGTCCAGTTCCCGCGCGAATCTGTCATACGTCCTTACACGGCTTCTAGCGGTCCGCGTCACGATGATCGACCGCGCTTCGTAGCGTCATTCACTGAGTTGTGTTTCCGCGCGAGCCTTATTTGCCCGCGCGCGGCGCCGATTGGAGGAAATACCTTTGCCCCGTTTCACGTTCAAAAGCCGGCTCGCTGTTTTTGCATGCACCGCCGGACTGGCTGCGGGAGCGGCCAGTTTCACGGCGCATGCGGAAACCGCGTTGAACGCGAAAACATCGTGGATCGGCAATACCTTCGGTTTCGGCGACGGCACCTGGGCGCAGATCAACATCACCGCGATCGCGGTGGCGCCCGACGGCAAGGTCTATACGAACGCGCCATGGGACGAAAGCGGCGCTGAAGCGAGCGTCTATCAGAACGGCAAGATGCTCGGCTTCGCGGGCGGCACGCATGGTTGGGGCAACGGCGGCGGCAATGCGGTCGCGGTGAATCGCAAGTACGCATTCGTCGCGATCGCGGTCGGCAACGAGAAAGGACGGCTGGTCGAGCAGGGCGTGTGGCCGGAGAAGGGCAAGCAGTGGTACGGCATTTCGCGCCGGCAGATCGCCGATCCGAAGCGGGCCGCACCGTTCCAGCCCGCCGCGAAAAGCGCCGACCCGCATGCGCAACTGGCGGCCGGCTTCCTGATGATGAACGAAGTGCCGACCGGCACGAGCGCCGAGATCGGCGGCCTCGCGGCGAACGACACCACGCTGTATGCGGCCAACACGGCGCGCGATCGCATCGAGGTGTACGACGCCGAATCGATGCAGCAGAAAACCACCTGGAGCGTGCATGAGCCAGGCCGGATCGCACTGGCGCCCGACGGTACGCTGTGGGTGTTGAGCGGCACGCGCAACGATCGTGAACCGCATGTCGAGCACTACACGGCGGCGGGCAAACGCATCGACGAAAACTTTACGCTGCCTGGCGGGACGATCGCGGTGGATATCGCGGTCGATGCGCAAGGCCGCGTCCTGATCGCGGATAACGGTCCGCGTCAGCAGGTGCTGTATTTCAGCAGGAACAACGGTCGTTATAGCGAGTCCGGTTCACTCGGCGAGCGCGGCGGCATTTTTAGCGGGGTCGCCGGCAAGCCGGGCCCGCAGCGTTTCAACGGCCTCACCGGCGTGGGCGTGGATGCGCGCGGCAACGTGTACGTGTCGACCAACGGCATCGGTCCGCGTTACGAGCCGATCGGCGCAGGCCTCGGCGCGACGCTCGAAAGCTACGCGCCGGATGGCAAGCAGAACTGGCAGGTGCAGGGGCTCCTGTTCGTCGACGGCGCGTGGATCGATCCGTCGCGCCCGGACAGCGTCTATACGGGCAATAAGCGTTTCGAACTCGATCTGTCGAAGCCTGCCGGACAGGACTGGAAATATGTAGGTTTCCTGTCGAACCGCTTCAAGTACCCGGACGATCCGGTGTTTCACACCGATCAGTATCCGGGCCTGCCGATCGCCCGCAAACTGAAGGGCCACACGTTCCTGTATCTCACGGACATGTACGCGGACCATCTGAAGATTTATCGCTTCGACCCGCAACACGATGGCGAAACGGCGATTCCTTCCGGCTTCATCGCGGGACGTGAGCGTGCGGTGGCCAAGGTGCCGAATGCGCCGCCGGGCGGCGACTGGATCTGGCGCGATGCGAACGGCGACGGCAAGTTCAACACCGACGAATTCACGCTCAACACCAGCGGCACGAAGCTCGCGGGCGGTTGGGGCTGGTGGGTCGATACCGCCGGCGACATCTGGCGCACACGTGACACCAAAGGCATCTATCGCTTCCGTTTCGGCGGGCTGGATGCGAAGGGTAATCCGGTCTACGCGTATTCGAACATGACGCAGTACCCGGTGCCGCAACCGTTCACGGAACTGCATCGCGCGATCTATGACCCGGACAGCGACACGATGTACGTGACCGGCTACACGTCCGACACGCCGGTCGATCGCGGCTTCTGGAAAGAAGTGGGCCGCGTGCTGGTGCGCTACGACAAATGGTCGAGCGGCAATCCCGTGCAGCGCTATGCGATCACGCTGCCGTGGCAGACGCAGAGCAAACCCATCGCCACCATCATCGGCCTGACGGTCGAGGGGCAATACATTTTCGGCGTCGAGCCGGTCGGCGCGGTGCACGTGTGGGACAAGGACAGCGGCAAGGAACTCGGCGTGATCCGGCCGGGCCCGGAGGTAGGCCGCGCGTCGGGCTGGGTCGATGTGCCGAACGGTATCAGCGCCGCCAAACGCGCGAACGGCGAGTACCTCGTGTTCGTCGAGGAAGACGCGCGCGGCAAAGTGATGATGTACCGCTGGAAGCCTTGATGAACGAGGCATGAGCGCTTCAGTGCACAACAAGGCAACCCGCAGGCAAACGTAGTCAAACCCAAGGCATCCGATGGACAAAGGCATTCTCAAGAACGTAGCGATCAATTTCTTCGGGCTAGTGCTGCCCACTTTCGTCTCGCTCGTGACCGTGCCGTCGTATATCAAGCTGCTCGGCGTCGAGCGCTACGGGGTGATCAGCCTCGTGTGGACGCTGATCGGCTACTTCGGCATTCTCGATCTCGGCATGAGCATGGCCGCGCAGAACCACATCTCGAAGGCGCGCGCGTCCGGCGACAAGGACGAGAGCGCGCGCGTGTTCTGGAGCGCGACGTGGCTCAATCTCGCGACCGGCGTGATCGGCGGATTGATCATTTATTTCGGGGCGTTTCTCTACACCGCCTATTTCACCAAGGTGTCGCCCGAGTTGCAGCACGAGGTGTACATGGCGCTGCCGTGGCTCGCGGTGGCGATCCCGATTGCCAACGTGTCGTGGGTGTTCGCGGGCGCGATCAACGGCGCGGAACGCTTTGGCGTCTACAACACCAATCAGACCATCGGCACGTTCCTGTTCCAGTTGCTGCCGCTCGGCGCCGCGCTGTGGATGGGCGCGACCTTGCAGAACGTGCTGGCCGCCGCGGTGTTCGCGCGGATCGTCGCCGCGCTTCTGCTGGGCCGCTCGGCGCTGAAAGTGCTGGAAATCCGCCGCGTTCTGCCGCCGCAATTGGGCGTGGCAAAGGGGCTGTTCAATTTCGGCGGCTGGATGCTGATTGCGAGCGTCACCACCATGATCGCCGACTCGCTCGACCGCGTGATGCTCGGCACGAGTCTCGGCGCGCGTTTCGTCACGTATTACACCGTGCCGCAGAACCTCGTGACGCGCCTGAACATTGTGCCGACAGCGCTGGTGCGCACGCTGTTTCCGCGGCTTTCCGCAGTGGGCCGCGCCGACGCCGACACCATCACCCAGCAGTCGCTCGAATTTCTCAATGGTGTGTTCACGCCGGTCGCGCTGGTCGCGATGCTGGTGCTCGAACCGTTCCTGCATCTGTGGGTGGGCAATGAGATCGCCACCGTGGCAGCACCCGTGGGCCGCATCATGATCGTCGCCGTGTGGCTCGTCGGCCAGGCGAACGTCACGCGGATTCTGATCCAGTCACAGGTCAATCCGGCCACGGCCGCGCGCGTCGGTTTGTTCGAATTGCCGCTGTTTGCAGGGGCATTGTGGTTCGGCATCACGCATTTCGGCCTGACCGGCGCGGCGGTGGCCGTGGCCGGCCGTGCGCTGTTCGACTACGCGGTGCTGCTGCGGCTATCGGCGATCCGCGCGAAGCAGATCGCGCTCGACATGCTCGCTCACCTTGCTTTCCTGCTGGCCAGCCTGTGGCTCGCCAGCATCCTGCCGGGTCTCGCCATGGCGATTGTCGCCGGGGTATTGATGGTAGGCGCGAATGTCGCCTGGTCGATCACGATGACACCCGCCTTGCGCGATCTTGCGCGTTCACTGCTGTTGCGACTGAATCCGAGGAAAAGCGCATGAACCACGAAGTCCTTGAAGAAGCCGTGCTGCAACCCGCGACGCGCAGCGCACTGGCCGAACTCACTACCGTTCCCGGCGTTCAGACGCCGCCGCGCCGCGCCGCGATGCGCGCCGATAAAACGGTGCGCGTTGCGATCGTGCACGACTGGCTCGTCACCTATGCGGGGGCGGAGAAAGTGCTCGAACAGATCGTCGCGTGCTTTCCGGACGCGGATCTGTTCAGCCTCGTCGATTTTCTCGACGACCGCAGCTTCCTGCGCGGCAAGTCCGTCACGACCTCGTTCATCCAGAAGCTGCCGCTCGCGCGCACCAAGTACCGCTCGTATCTGCCGCTCATGCCGCTCGCGATCGAGCAGCTCGACGTATCCGCGTACGACGTGGTGATTTCAAGCAGCCACGCGGTCGCCAAGGGCATTCTGACCGGCCCCGACCAGGTGCATATCAGCTACGTGCATTCACCGATCCGCTATGCGTGGGATTTGCAGCATCAGTATCTCAAGCAGTCGAAGCTGACCAACGGCCCGAAGTCGGCCATGGCGCGGCTGATTCTGCATTACATGCGCAACTGGGATATCCGCACTTCGAATGCGGTGGATGGCTTCGTCGCCAATTCCGAGTTCATCGCGCGGCGCATCAAGAAGGTCTATCAGCGCGACGCGCAGGTGATCTTCCCGCCGGTCGATGTCGAAGCCTTCGCGCTGTGCACCGACAAGGACGACTTCTATCTGACCGCCTCGCGCATGGTGCCGTACAAGAAGATCGATCTGATCGTCGAAGCATTCGCGCGCATGCCGGAGCGCAAGTTGGTTGTGATCGGCGACGGTCCCGACATGCAGAAGATCCGCGCGAAGGCGGGGCCGAACGTCGAGATCATGGGCTATCAGCCGTTCAAGGTGCTCAAGGAAAAAATGAGCCGCGCCAAGGCCTTCGTGTTCGCCGCGGAAGAGGACTTCGGTATTTCGGTGGTGGAAGCGCAGGCCTGCGGCACGCCGGTGATCGCCTACGGCAAGGGCGGCGCGCTCGAAACCGTGCGCGATCTGTCCGAGCCGCGGCCCACCGGCATGTTCTTCGACGAACAGAACGTCGAGTCGATCATCGCCGCGGTCGAGCGTTTCGACGGCCACGTGAAACGTTTTTCGCCGCTGGACTGCCGCGCGAACGCCGAGCAGTTCTCCGCCGCGCATTTCCGCGAGCGCTTCTTCGCGCATGTGCGGGCGGCAGTGCCGGCGCTGCGCACGGCGACGTTGCCGCCGTACGCGCCGTATAAGGCGCCAACCGTCGCCGGCGGTCCGCGCATTCTGGCCGTCGATCAAAGCGGCGTGCTCGGCGGCGCCGAACTGTCGCTGCTGGAAATCGTCAAGGCGTTGCGCTCGCGCATTGAAGTCGTGCTGTTCGACGATGGTCCGTTCCGCACCGCGCTCGCCGAAGCCGGCGTGGCCGTCGACGTGCTGGATGCAGGCGCGCTGCGTCATGTTCGTAAGCAAGGCGGCTCGATGCCGAAGGGCCAGGCGCTCAAGGGTCTGGTATCGCTCGTGCGCGCCACGGCCAAACGCGCGCGCAACGCGGACGTGATCTATGCGAACACCCAGCGCGCCATGGTGATCGGCGCGCTCGCCGGCAAGCTGGCGCGGCGTCCCGTGGTCTGGCATCTGCGCGATATCGTGAGCCCCGAGCATTTCGGCGGCAAGCAACTGGCCATCATCAAATGGTGCGCGCGTCTTGGCCTCACACATGTGATCGCCAATTCGGCCGCGTCGGCGCGCGCGTTCGCCGAGCTCACGCAGTTCGACGAAAAGCGCATTGACGTGGTGTTCAACGGCATTTCAGCCGCGCCGTTCGACGCCTTGCGCACGGTGCCGCAAGCAGCGCTGCGCAAACGCCTCGGCTTGCCGGAAGACGCGTTTCTGGTCGGCTCGTTCAGCCGTCTCGCGCGCTGGAAAGGGCAGCACGTGCTGCTCGAAGCGATGGTGCTCAATCCGCAGATGCATGCGGTGCTGGTGGGCGCGCCGCTTTTCGGCGAGGACCAGTACGAGATCGAACTACATGCGTTCGTCGCCGCGCACAACCTGGGCGGGCGGGTGCATTTTCTCGGCTTCCAGCACGATATCGCGGCCTGCATGTGCGCGGTCGATGCGGTCGTCCATACGTCGATCACGCCGGAGCCGTTCGGCCGCGTGATCGTCGAAGGCATGCTGGCGCAGCGGCCGGTGGTGGCGGCGCGCGCGGGCGGCGTCCTGGAGATCATCGACGACTACGAGAACGGCGTGCTGTGCACGCCGGCAGACGCGCACGGCCTCGCCGACGCGCTCGCCGAATTGCGCTCGAACGATCAATTGCGCAACCGGCTGGTCAGAAACGGATATCAGACGGCGCTGAGCCGGTTCGGCACCGCCACCTATGTCGAGGGTGTCGAGCGGATTCTGAAGCGTGTGACGGGGCCGGAAACGGCTTAGTACTACAGCCGTAGATCTGGGTAAACTGGAGGCACACATCCTCGTCTTCGGTAGTGGCACTGCTGGGCGCGGTACTGGTGTCGGCGCCGCCATGCCGAACAGGACAACACGTACGCGATAGAGTGGGCGCCGCGCCACAGGATGCGACAGAGCAGCCGGCGGATCTCCTGCACGCTGAGCGGCACCAAACCTTCAGGTGTTTTTTTTGCCGTGCACCCGCAGGGTGACGAGTACTGCATGGGCCAGCAGAGCCAGCGTGATGTGGCGATACCAGCCTTGCCATCGGCGCACCTCATACTGATCGAGTCCGCATTCGCCTTTGGTCGCCTCGAAGCCGGTCTCGATTTCCCACCTGCGGCCCGCGACGTTCACCAGGGTTTGCCGTGTGGCCTTGCTGCGCGGTGCGTATACGACGTAATACGCATGTTCGCGTTGCTCGTCCAGGCTGCGTCGCACCAGCAGGTAATGCCCGAAGCGGCGCTCCTCTTCGGTGATCTGCAAGCGCCACAGCGGAGTCAGCGCCCAGTCATACAGGCGCTCGCCCTTGGCGCCGGCACCCGCTGACAGGCGGCGCCATGCCCTTGCCGGCAGGGCCTCGGCGATCCGGTCTGCCCGTACGTACTCTGGACCTTTCCACCATAGGGGTTCGTTCTTCGCAACGGCCAGCACGAAAGACTGGCCGCGCGACTCGAGCCACAGCCGCAGGTGACGGTCACCGCCGTAGACTTCATCCCCCGTGACCCAGCCGCACGGCACCCCTGCGTCCAGCGCCCGCTCAAGCATACGACGCGCAAGCTGTGGCTTCGTTGCGAATTCCACCGACCCGGGAATGCCCGCTGCCTCGCAGCGCACCCGGTCATCGGTCCACACCTTGGGTACATACAGTTCGCGGTCGATGAACGCACTGCCGCCACGACCGGCATAGCAGAGGAACACGCCGATCTGGCTGTTCTCGATACGACCTGCCGTGCCACTGTACTGGCGTTGAACACCGGCCGAGTGCTGTCCCTTCTTGAGGAAGCCGGTCTCGTCCACAATCAGCACCGCGTCACGCTCGCCCAGTTCTTCCACTACATAGCTACGCAGCACATCGCGAGCGGCATCCGCGTCCCATTGCGCCCGCTCCAGCAGGTGCTGTACGCCATCGGGTGTCGCTTCGCCGATCCATTCGGCGAGTTGCCAGCCGTTCTTGCGCTCGACTGTACCCAGCAGGCCCTTCAGGTATGCGAGCGACCGCTGTCGGGGCTCCGGACGCCTGAACAGTTCCCCGAGCCGCTGGTGCAGTACCTCCAGTTCACGCTCCCACGCTTTTGCAGTCGAATGCATAGCCTTAACGTATAGTAATCCTTAATTATTTGAGTATAGTAAAAAAATCTACGGCTGTAGTATTAGGAAGGTTTCTACGCGGGGGTAGGCAGGGACTCGGCCGGTTCCTGCCGTTGGCGCAGCGGAGCGAAAGTCTCGCGACATTCGCTCCGTTTTTTTTCGCGCGCTTTTGCTGCGTGGGTTCAGGCCTTTTTCAAAGCCGCTTTCGGCTTGAAGCTGGCCGACCACTTCATGGCGGGCAACTCGACCAGCCGGTAGAACACATAAGCCACCGGCACGGCCACCAGCATATAGCCGAACGACGGCCAGATCGACATTTGCAGCGACGAGCGGAACAGCAGCGACGACAGCAGCACGAAGATCGGCAGATGGATCAGATAGAGCGAGAAGCTGAAATCGCCGAAGCGCGACAGCAGACGCGTGCCGAAGGCGGGGCCGCGCTCCGGGTTGCCGCGCTCCAGCGCCTTGTACAGGTAGAACGCGAAGCCGACCGCCCAGAGCTGGAACGCGCCGTACTGGCCGAAATGAAACGCAGCGCAGCCGAGCGCGACGAAGCCCGCGGCGAGCGCGTAGAGCCACACCGACGAGCGGGCCTGCGGCGCGCGATGCGCACGGGCGTCGGCGATCCACGCGCCGAGCGTCCACGAAAACCAGTACGACGTGAAGAACTGGATGTCGTGGCGTTCGAGCACATAGGCGGACACCACGTTGACGAGCGCGACGATCGCCAGCACGGAGGTCATGCCGATACGCCGGCGCAGCGCGAACAGCAGCGGATAGATCGCGTAGAACTGTACTTCGAGCGAGAGCGTCCAGAGCGCGCCGTTGGATCCGAACGTCTTGCCGGCCACGCCTTGCAGCGAAAACAGATTGACAAGGAAGGCCTGCAGGCCGATCTCGCGGATCTTGTGGCTGACGGGCGGCAGTTGCAGGCTGAACCAGTCGAGCGCGAAGGTCAGCACCAGCGCCGCGAGCAGCACGGGATAAATGCGCGCAAAGCGGCGCACCCAGAAATTGCCCGTATCGAGCCGGTATTCCGGATTGCCGGCCAACCGCAGCGCGCCGCCCCGGTGAATGCAATAACCGCTGATCACGAAGAAAATCGGCACGCCGGCGGAGCCCCATGCAATCGGGAACGTCAGATACGCGGCGATCGCATTCAGGCTGAATGCATGGCCCACGCTCTGATGAAACGCCTGCATGCCGACCCATTCCACCTGGCGGCAATGAAAATACGCCACCAGCAGCGCGGCGAAGCCCCGCATGGCGTCGATGACATGCTCCTTGCCGGCGCTGTCGGCGCGCGCCTCGCTCTGGGCGCGGGGCGCGGCAGTCTTGCGAGGCGGTGAGAGGGGCAGGGATGAGCCGGCGGCATCCAGTGCTGAGTCGCTCATACGCGGTCCTTATTCTGACGGAGGGGGAATGCAGATTCGCGCGGGCGCCGTACGCGCCCGCGGTGCATGACATGCTAGTGCACGACGCAGGTAAAAAATCGATAAAAAATTGCGTAATGAATTGAATTAAACGGCGATTGTGTGACTAATTGTAATTGAGCATAAGCAGATGCAGCCGCGAATTATTTGCCGCTTTTGTTGTGCTAATTTAAGCCACGGATTCTCTTGACCCGAGGTGAAGTCATGAACCTGCATTTACTCGCCGGCATTGCCGTGCTGCTGATCCTTGTCGCCGCCTCCGCCTATCGGGAGGCCCTGCGCAATGAGCCCATTCGCCGTTTTCGCATGACCCCCGGCAAGCTGCCGCAGCTGGACGAGAACGAATAACGCGGGCTGGAAGAGACGCGAGGCGCGCCCGCGGTCGAATCCGCCGGCGCGCCTCGCGCAGCTGAAGGCCAGTTGTCAGGATATGTAAAATTTTCGGAATTAGCGAAAAATAAATCGATTTCGTTGCGTAATTGTTGCCCGCTGTTTGTCACGATGCGGCATATCGAAAAAGAATGGATTTATTTATTCCGATTGCGGAAATTTCACATACGTACTGGCGTAATTTTTTGCTAGTCTTTCCGGCGACATCGATTGGCCGCCAGGCCCGCGACACACTAATTTCTAACCGATGTGGGAATGCCTACCATGCTGAAAGTCACCAAAGCCGTGTTTCCCGTAGCGGGCCTCGGGACACGATTCCTGCCGGCTACCAAGGCAAGTCCTAAGGAAATGCTGCCGATCGTGGACAAACCGCTGATTCAATACGCGGTGGAAGAAGCGATTGCCGCCGGCATCACCGAGATGATCTTCGTGACGGGGCGCAGCAAGCGCGCCATTGAAGATCACTTCGACAAGTCCTACGAGATTGAAGCCGAACTCGAGGCGCGTAACAAACAGAAGCTGCTCGATCTGGTGCGCAGCATCAAGCCGGCCAACGTCGACTGTTTCTATGTGCGCCAGGCCGAAGCGCTCGGTCTCGGCCACGCGGTGCTGTGCGCCGAGAAGCTGGTGGGCGACAGCCCGTTCGCCGTGATTCTGGCCGACGACCTGCTGCACAGCTCGAAGCCGGTCATGAGCCAGCTCGTGGATACGTTCAACCACTATCACAGCTCGGTGATCGGCGTCGAAACCATCGCGCGCGAAGACAGCCGGTCGTATGGCGTGGTGGACGGCCGCGAGTGGGAAGACAACGTGATCAAGCTGTCGGGCATCGTCGAGAAGCCGGCGCCGGACAAGGCGCCGTCGAATCTCGGCGTGGTGGGCCGCTATGTGCTGATGCCCACCATCTTCAAGCATATCCGCGCGTTGAAGCCGGGCGCGGGTGGCGAGCTGCAATTGACCGACGCGGTGCAGTCGCTGCTGACCGAAGAACAGGTGCTCGCGTATCGCTATTTCGGCACGCGTTTCGATTGCGGCAGCAAGCTCGGCTATCTGAAGGCAACGGTGGAATTCGCGCTGCGCCATCCGGAAGTGAAGGCGGAATTCGAGGCTTATTTGCAGGCGTATATGCAGGGCAATATGCAGGAAGGCGTGCCGGCGCAGTTTGCGGCAGAGGCGGCTTGATCTGCATTGAAAGCCGCTGCGGTTAGCGTTGTCGGGTGGATGCGGGCCGCGCTCGCTTCAAGGCCGCGCACGCCGCGAACTTACCACGCAGAAGCAACGCGCGGTTGTATCGCGCACATTAAACGGGCGTCGCGTATCACGCGGCGCCCGTCTTTTTTAGCCGGCCACGCTTTGCGCGTAGTCTGGCGACTGCGTCCGCAAGCCTCCTTCTTCGCTAAGTCGAAAGCGAGGCAATAGTCGTTCTGGGTTGCCGTTCTGCTGCTGTCGGCGGACCTTGACGAATCTTGACACGGTTTTCCTTGTTGAGTTCTTGATGCTCGTGCTACCAATGCGTCTGTTGAGTACAGGACATCACAGACATGAGACGTCTCTATCTAAAAGTGGGTGACAAATCGTCGGCGGGCGGAACGGTGATCGAAGGCGTTCCGTCCGCGACTCACCACGGCACGGCGTTGACCTTTGTGGGTGCCCAGGTTATCTGCCCAGCGTGCCGGATTACCGGCCATATAGGTCAGAAAGGCCCACGGTGGCCTGGACGCATAATGGGCAAAGATCCGGCCTTGGAAGGCGACATCTGCATGTGCAGATGCGATCCACACCCTGTGATGATCGCTTCTCAGGACACAATGTCACAGAGCTTTGACAGTCACGCGCTGGCGAGCATGGGTTATGGACTGGGGAACGATGCTCTAGCCGAAGTAGCGCCGGGCGCCCATTGGATTCGGTTTGCCGTCAAGGATGCCGGCAGTTGCGAGGGCTTGCGCTGCCGTGCCTACTTTGCCGACGGTTCAGTTGCAGACGGCGTCTTCGATTCAGGTAACACTGCGCATTTCGACCGCCCTAACGCCTCGCCATGCCATAGGGTTGAAGTCGTGCCGGGCAATGCACAGGAAAGCGCTCGTTCAGTCATGGGCGACCTTCTGATGGCGATGGTGGGATAAGCATGTCCGATACTACCGCAACCCGGAACACCATTGCCAGCGGGTCTTTCAACACCCGGAAAACTCATGAGGTTCAAACGGCAATTCTCGAAGCAGCCATCGCGGACTACGAGGCCATCGGAACCACTTTCGCCGCCAACGCCATTACCGATGACATGGTGCGCAAGCAATATGTGAAGCACATCAAGGAAATTTCGGACGATGTCAGGCAGGAAGTTGCCTACGGCAACATGACGGTCAAGGACGGGGCTGAGTACTGCAGCCAGTTGCGCGACAGGCTCTTCGTTGAATACCGGAAATATACGTCGGCTGTTGGCGTTGCCCGTGCGGAAAAACTCAAGCTCGAGGCTCGCGGTTTCGACTACTACCTTAACAGGTACGCGCAAGTTCAGTTCAGCAAGAACTTTGATAGCTTGACTTTCGAAGAGCGCCACGCTGTCTACTATACGGTGCTCAAAAAGGCGGGCGGCGCCAACGCCGATGTCACCACCAAGGTGCGTCGGTTGCAGGTCAGCGCCAGGGTTGCCATCATCTTTACTGCTGTTATTGCCACGGGCGAAGTGGTTGCAGCGACGGATAGAGTCAAAGAGGTCGCCAGGCAGGGAAGTATCATCGCGGGCGGTATGATTGGAGGCGGTCTGGCAGGGTTTGCGGTTTCTTTCGTGTGCGGACCGGCTGAACCTGCATGCGCCGTCGCACTCGTATGCATTGGTAGCAATCTGGGCGGCCTGGCCGGCCAGATGACCAACGACATGTATCAGGAAGAACTGCCTGCCTTCATGCATTGGATGAACGATTGACCGACATGCCAGCGCCGCTATTCGTGATTCTGCTCGTGCTCTTCGTCGGCTCGGCGGGGCTTATCGTTATCAATCTCACCGGGGACCCCGGCGTCGACTATTGGGACCTGGATGGGGAGAAAAAATCCTCTCCGTCCAAACTAGATGCCCTGCGAAATCGCATCGTGTTCTACAGCTCAGGTGCCGTGCTCGTTGGCACATTCGTCGTTTATCTGATGCTGCGCCACTAAGCCGCAAACAATGACCGTCGGAACCCGATCGTAGCCCCGGTATTGCACCGGGGCAGTTACCGCGAACGACAACAAAAAACGGGCGTCGTAAACCACGGCGCCCGTCTTTCTTTCAGCCGGCCCACGCATCACACGCAGCCCGGCCAACCCGCTGTCAAACTTCCTTCTTCACTTCCAGTCGGAACTTGTGCAGCAACGGTTCTGTGTAGCCGCTCGGCTGCTGGCGTCCTTCGAACACCAGTGCCTGCGCGGCCTTGAAAGCGATCGTATCGAAGCCCGGCGCCATCGGCTTGTAGAGCGGGTCGCCCGCATTCTGCTCATCCACCACCTTCGCCATGCGCTTGAACGTCTCCTCGACAAGGTCGCGCTTCACCACGCCGTGATACAGCCAGTTGGCAATGTGCTGGCTCGAAATACGCAGCGTGGCACGATCTTCCATCAGGCCGACGTCATGAATGTCCGGCACCTTTGAGCAACCCACGCCCTGATCGATCCAGCGCACCACGTAGCCGAGAATGCCCTGGGCGTTGTTGTCGATCTCGCTGCGAATCTCGTCGTCGCTCCACTTCGCTTCGGCGACGACCGGAATGGTCAGCAGGCCGTCGAGCAGTTCGTCGCGCACCTGCGCGTAATCCGTGCGCTCCAGTTCCCGCTGAACCGCTTGCACGTCGATCTGGTGGTAGTGCAACGCATGCAGGGTGGCGGCGGTCGGCGAGGGCACCCACGCGGTGTTCGCCCCGGCCTTCGGGTGCGCGATCTTCTGTTCGAGCATGGCGTGCATCAGATCGGGCATCGCCCACATGCCCTTGCCGATCTGCGAGCGGCCACGCAGGCCCGCGCTCAAACCGACCAGCACGTTGCTACGCTCGTAAGCGGCAATCCAGGCGCTCGACTTCATGTCGCCCTTGCGCATCATCGGACCGGCTTCCATGGCCGAGTGCATTTCGTCGCCGGTGCGGTCGAGGAAACCCGTGTTGATGAACGCAACGCGCTCCGACGCTTCGGCGATACAGGCGAGCAGATTCACGCTGGTGCGGCGCTCCTCGTCCATGATGCCCATCTTGATCGTGTTGCGCGGCAGCTTCAGCAGGTCTTCGACGCGCGCGAACAGCTCGCTCGCGAAGGCGACTTCGGCCGGGCCGTGCATCTTCGGCTTGACGATGTAGATCGAACCGGTGCGCGAATTCAACTGGTGCTTGCGGTCGTGCAACGCGCACAGCGTGGTGATGACGGCGTCGAGAATACCTTCCGGAATCTCGTGGCCGTCTTTGGTCAGCACGGCGGGATTGGTCATCAAGTGACCGACGTTACGGATGAACAGCAGCGAGCGGCCATGCAGCACCACCGGCGCCGTGCCGTTCGCGGCGGTGTACACGCGGTCGGCGTTCAGCCGGCGCGTGAAGGTCTTGCCGTTCTTCGTGACCTCTTCGGTCAGGTCGCCGGTCATCAGGCCGAGCCAGTTGCGATAGAGCAGGACCTTGTCTTCTGCATCCACGGCGGCGACCGAGTCTTCACAGTCGATGATCGTGCTCACCGCCGCTTCGACCACCAGGTCCTTCACGTGCGCGGAATCGGTCCTGCCGATCGAGTCGCTCGCGTCGATCTGGATTTCGAAGTGCAGGCCGTTGTGCTTGAGCAGCACGGCGGACGGCGCGCTTTGCTCGCCCTGATAGCCGATGAATTGCGCTGGCGTCTTCAGCTCGCTCGTGCCGTTCTTCAGCGTGACCACCAGCTTGCCGGCTTCGACGCTATAGCGCGTGGCGTCCGCATGCGAACCATTCGCGAGCGGCGCGGCCTGGTCGAGGAACTTGCGGGCATAGGCGATCACCGCGGCGCCGCGCACCGGATTGAAGGCTTTCTGCTTTTCGGCGCCGCCGGTCTCGGGAATCGCGTCGGTGCCGTAGAGCGCGTCGTACAGGCTGCCCCAGCGCGCGTTCGCCGCGTTCAGCGCATAGCGCTGATTCGACAGCGGCACCACGAGTTGCGGGCCGGCCTGTTCGGCGATTTCGGTGTCGACGTTGTCCGTCGTGGCCTTGACGCCGGCAGGCACCGGCACGATATAGCCGATGCCTTCGAGAAACGCACGGTACGCCCGCAGATCGCGCACCGGACCCGGATTGGCGCGATGCCAGTTGTCCAGCTCGGTTTGCAGGCGGTCGCGCTCGGCGAGCAACGCGCGGTTTTTGGGCGCCAGCTCGTGCACGAGGGCGTCGAAACCTGACCAGAATGCGGCGCTGTCGATTCCGGTGCCGGGCAGGGCTTCGGTTTCGACGAACTGGTCGAGGTTGGCGGCGACTTGCAGTCCGCCGCGCGTGTTCATCTGAGTCATCGACTGCTCCATCTATCTGAATGGGGCCGATGAGGGGGCATCGGCCCGCGTTGTGCAACGGTTAGTTTCTTCGATTCATGGCGGCCGTTCTGGTCGGCTTGCGAACGGAACCGCTCTGAAAACTCAGGCCGCGATAGCGGCAATACCCGCCTTGGCGATCTGCGCGTCCTGATCCGACTTGACGCCCGACACGCCGACCGCGCCGACCACGTGGCCGTCGACGATCACCGGCACGCCGCCTTCCAGCGTGCCTTGCAACGGCGCGCTGAGGAACGCGGTGCGGCCGTTGTTGATCATGTCTTCGTATACCTTGGTTTCGCGGCGGCCGATCGCCGAAGTGCGGGCCTTTTCGGTCGCGATGTACGAACTGGCCGGCGCGCTGCCGTCCAGACGCAGCATGCCGAGTTGATGGCCGCCGTCGTCGACCACCACGATGGCGACGGCCCACTGGTGTTTCTCGGCTTCGGCGCGGGCGGCTTCGAGAATGCGGGTCGTTTCGGCAACGGTCAACATGGGTTTGCTCAGCATAGTGAATTTCCTGGTTCGTGTAGGGTAAGGATCGGCTCGGCCACGCCGCCACTCGCGCTTTGCACGAGGGCTTCGGCCTCGATGGCTGGCCGCCGCGCGCGGGAATTGCACCGTGCGCGCGCGCGGCCGCCGCGTTGATATTCGGTGACGGCGCGGGTTGCACGCAGCCTTCCAGTATCCGCATTGTGCGCGAATGCCGCAGCGCCGGCCTGGTCCTTGCCCAAGCGCTTTGCTTGGGGATTTTACGTCCAAGCGCCGCCGGAAGAAACGGCGGCATCGTGCGCTTCGGTATTCGGCGGTTCGTTTGGCCGATATTCCGGCTGGAACGAAGCGAGCGGCGGGCTTTACAATCAGGCATCGAACACAAGAATTCGCACGCTCCCCACGTGCGCCCCCACGCCATGCCGACCATCAGCGAACTATTCGTCTATCCGATCAAATCCTGTGCGGGCATTGCCCTCAATGAGGCGCGGCTGCTCGCCACCGGCCTCGAATACGACCGCTGCTGGATGGTCACCGACCCGGCCGGCGCCATGCTCACGCAGCGCGCGTATCCGCGCATGGCGCTGATCCAGGTCGAACTCGGCGCCGAGGATCTCGTGATCCGCGCGCCCGGCATGAGCGAGTTGCGCACGCCGCTAGAAAGCGCGCGGCTCGAGGCGCCGCCCGCGGTGCAGACCAGGGTCTGGCGCGACGCGGCCTATGGACTCGACACCGGCGACGCATGCGCCGCGTGGTTCTCGACATTTCTCGGCGTGCCCGCGCGGCTCTTGCGCTTTAATCCCGAACGCGAACGCATTGTCGATCCGGACTACACGGAGAGCGTGGGCGGCGCCACCACCCATTTCGCCGATGGTTTTCCGCTGCTGGTCATTGGCCAGGCGTCGCTGGACGATCTGAACACGCGACTGAACGGCAAGGGCGTGCCGTCGATTCCGATCGACCGGTTCCGTCCCAACGTGGTGCTGAGCGGACTCGACGCGTATGAGGAAGACTATGTGGAGACGCTGAGCGTGGCTGGAGAAGCGGGCGGGGGCGCGCAACTGCAGCTGGTCAAACCGTGCACGCGCTGTCCGATGCCGACCATCGACCAGGCGAAAGGCGCGCCCGATCCGGACTGGCCGAACGAGCCGACCGACACGATGAGTGTCTATCGCGCGAATCCGCAGCGAAACGGGGCGATCACGTTCGGCAACAATGCGCTTGTCGCGAGTGGCGCCGGGACGTGGCTGCGAGTCGGGCAGGCAGTGGAAGCGGAATTGGGCTTCGGCGATTGAGTTGAGGGCTAATGCCGGACACGCACGGTCAACGCCGCGAGAATCACCGGCATCGGCACTGGCTTGACGAAATGATGGTCGAAGCCGGAGCGCAGCGATTCGCTCACTTCCTCGGCACGTTCGAGCCCGGTGACCGCGACCAGCGTCGGCGCCGGAATATCGCCCACGTAGCGGATTCGCCGCGCCACCGCGCGTCCGTCCAGACGCGGCATTTCGACGTCCAGCAGCGCGGCCTGCGGATGCCATGCGCAGTATTGAGCCAGCGCGTCGAGGCCGTTGCGCGCCGTTCGGATCTCGAAGCCATGCGCGCTGAAGTAGTGTACGTAAGCGGCCAGCAGATTCGCGTCGTCGTCGGCGATCAGAAGGCGTGCGGCTGGGTGATGGGCCATCTGATTTCCCTCAGGTTGTGATCCTGTTAGGTGAGCAATTTGAAGTCCCGACAGAATCGACGCTCCATCAAGTGACTTTCAGGCCGGATCGGCAAGGATAGGCAGCACCGCTTCTCACGAATAAATTACCGCCCGGCAACGCTGCAAACGCCTGCATCGCGCGCAATATCGAGGCCGTCCAGCATCTCCACGCGATGCCTTCCACCCCGCCCATGATCCGCAAGAACAGAGCATCGGCTTTGCCGCCGCGGCCCGCGTCACGGTGCAAATCTACAAGCTGGGCAGTTATATCTCCGTACCGATCATTTTTCCCGACGGCAGCTATTTCGGTAATCTCTGCGCGATCGACCCGAATCCCAGCCGAGGTGTCGAACCCGCGCCTGAGAGTAATGCGCGGACTTGAGCGGTCGAGAAGCGCGTGAACCGCTCACGCGGCCTGCGCGATTGCCTCGCGCGCGCCCGGCATGTCGGTTTGCATCGCATCCGCTTCGCTGGGCCGTGCGCTATCTCCCGCCCACTCGCGCTCGACGCTCTCGCCGATCGCGCTGCCCACCAGAATCACCGCCGGGCTGCCGAAGCCCGCGTTCGTCGCATCCGCAGCGAGCCGATCGAGGCGGCTCATTAGACGCCGTTCGTTGCTGCCACCGGCCCATTGCACCACGGCAGCGGGTGTATCGGCCGGCAAACTCGTGAGCAACGCGACCGCGATACTGTCGATGCGCCGCATCCCCATATAGATCGCCAGCGTGGTGCGTGTCGCGGCCAACGCGGCCCAATCCGGCTCGCCGTGATCTTCGGTATGTGCGGTCACGAAACTGACGCCGTGGCAATGGCGGCGATGCGTGAGCGAAATGCCGAGCCCCGCGGCGGCCGCGAACCCCGATGAAATGCCATTGACGATCTCCACTGGAATACCGGCACCGCGCAAGACCGCGAGTTCTTCGCCGGCGCGTCCGAACAGCAGCGCTTCGCCGCCTTTCACCCGCACCACGTGCAAGCCCTTGAGCGCATAGCGCCGCATCAACCGTTCGATGAACGCTTGCGGCGTCGAGCGGCAGCCACCGCGTTTGCCGACGCGAATCACGCGCGCTTGCGGCGCCAGCGTCACGATCTCGGGATTCGCGAGGTCGTCGAGCAGTACGACGTCGGCGGCGGCTAACGCTTTTGCGGCCTTGAGCGTAAGCAGATCGAGGTCGCCGGGGCCGGCGCTCAATAAGGTGACCTTGCCGGTGTTCGTGTTCATCGCGATATCTATCACGGTGTCCTTCGCTTCTGTGTCGGCCGGCGATCGCTGTCGCGCCGGCGCCCAATAAAAAACGGCGTCCGCTCGTGATGATCACGAGGGGACGCCGTTGTCCGTTTACTGCGTGGTGTGCTGCTCTGCCGTTTCGCTTCCAGCACGGTGAAACACAGCGTTGTGTTTCGCCCGCATGGGTATGTGCTGCATGTCGTGGCTGCCGCATTGCCGCCATGAACTCGCCACTGCTTATGCAAGGACTACGCCACGCATCGGCCACGCACGCTGTACGCCTTGCCACGCCTCGCAAATAACGCTGCCGACGCACACGCCACGCACCGTTCGCAAGCGTGCACCTCGCACGCGCAGGGTGCTGCGTCGCACCATCCATGTGCCCCGCTGCATCAAAACGCGTCGTGCGCCCGCTTTGCGGCACACGCATGCGATTCGCCGCAAACCCCCGCGCCACGGCCTCCTTACGGGCATTTGGTGCAACTGGCATAGGCTTTGCATTAAGCTTGCCATCGGATCAACGTGGATCCGGCGCGAGTGCAACACAAAGTACTCGCTGCAGGACAGATCAGGACAACGGCGTCCCCCGAATTCAGTCATCGACTGGGTTCGCGGGACGCCGTTTTTATTTCCAGAATCGTTTTCGCCACCTGCCATACGGCGTCGCTCGCAACCAGCACATTGAGGAAACCGCGCTCATGAAAATCATCGTTATCGGTCACGGGATGGTCGGTCACAAACTGGTCGAGTGCCTCGCCCACGACGCCGCGCACGGCCTCGATATCACCGTGCTGTGCGAGGAATCGCGCCCGGCCTACGATCGCGTGCACCTGTCCGAGTTTTTCGCGGGCAAGACGGCGGACGATCTGTCGCTGGTCGAACCGGGTTTCTTCGAACGCCAGAACGTGCTGCTGAAACTGAACGCAAAGGCCGTGGCGATCGATCGCGATGCGCGCACCGTGACGGTGTCGACGGGCGAAACGCTGCCTTATGACAAGCTGGTTTTCGCCACCGGCTCCTATCCTTTCGTGCCGCCCGTGCAGGGCCGCGAGCGCGCGGATTGCTTCGTGTACCGAACCATCGACGATCTCGAAGCGATGCGTGAGTGCGGCGCGCGTTCGAAGACGGGCACGGTGGTCGGCGGCGGACTGCTCGGGCTCGAATGCGCGAAGGCGCTGCGCGACATGGGCCTGCAAACGCACGTGGTCGAATTCGCGCCGCGTCTGATGGCCGTGCAGGTGGACGACGGCGGCGGCCGCGTGCTGCGCAGCAAGATCGAAGAACTGGGCGTGACGGTGCATACGCAGAAGAACACCACGGCGATCGTCGATGGCGAGCAGGGCACGCACCGCATGCAATTCGCCGACGGCAGCCACCTCGACACCGACATGATCGTGTTCTCCGCGGGCATTCGTCCGCGTGACGACCTGGCGCGCGCCAGCGGACTGACGCTCGGCCCGCGCGGCGGCATCGTGATCGACAACGCATGCCGCACGAGCGATCCGCACATCTATGCGATCGGTGAATGCGCGCTGTGGAACGGCCAGTTGTTCGGCCTCGTGGCGCCGGGTTACGACATGGCCCGCGCGGTGGCGAAACAACTGCTCGGCGACACGGCGGAATTCGCCGGCGCGGACATGAGCACCAAGCTCAAGCTGATGGGCGTGGACGTGGCCAGCATCGGCGACGCGCACGGCAACACGCCGGGCAGCCGCGCCTACCAGTTCAGCGACGAGCGCAAGCAGGTCTACAAGAAGCTGGTGGTGTCCGAGTGTGGCAAATATCTGCTGGGCGGCGTGATGGTGGGCGACGCCGGCGAATACGGCACGCTGCTGCAAATGATGTTGAACCGCATCGAATTGCCCGCGTCGCCTGAATTCCTGATTCTGCCGGCGGCCGACGGCAATGCGAAACCCGCGCTCGGCGTTGATTCGTTGCCGGCTTCCGCGCAGATCTGCTCGTGCAACAACGTCTCGAAGGGCGAGTTGTGCGCCGCCGTTTGTGCCGGCGCGACCGATATCGGCGCTTTGAAATGCGCGACGACCGCCGGCACCTCGTGCGGCGGCTGCGTGCCGCTCGTCACTCAGGTGATGAAGGCCGAGATGAAGAAGCAGGGCCTCGCGGTCAATAACCATGTCTGCGAACACTTCGCGTATTCGCGCCAGGAGTTGTATCACATCGTGCGTGTGGAAGGCGTGCGCAGCTTCGGCGAATTGCTCGCGAAGCACGGCCACGGCCTGGGCTGCGATATCTGCAAACCGGTGGTGGCGAGCGTGCTCGCGTCGTGCTGGAACGAGTTCGTGCTGAAGAAGGAGCACGCTTCGCTGCAGGACACCAACGACTACTACCTCGCCAACATTCAGCGTGATGGCACCTATTCGGTCGTGCCGCGCATGGCGGGCGGCGAAGTCACCCCCGATGGTTTGATCGCGGTCGGCCAGGTTGCGAAGAAGTACGGCCTCTATACGAAGATCACCGGCGGTCAGCGTGTCGATCTGTTCGGCGCGCGCGTCGAGCAACTGCCGTTCATCTGGGAAGAACTGATCGCCGCCGGTTTCGAATCCGGCCATGCGTACGGCAAGTCGCTGCGTACCGTGAAGTCGTGTGTCGGTTCGACGTGGTGCCGCTACGGCGTCGGCGATTCGGTGGGTCTCGCGGTGGAGATCGAGAACCGCTACAAGGGCCTGCGCACGCCGCACAAGATCAAGTTCGGCGTGTCGGGCTGCACCCGTGAATGCGCGGAAGCGCAGGGCAAGGACGTTGGCATCATCGCGACCGAAAAGGGCTGGAATCTCTATGTGTGCGGCAACGGCGGCATGAAGCCGCGCCACGCCGAACTGCTCGCGTCGGACCTCGATAAGGAAACGCTGGTGCGCTACATCGACCGTTTCCTGATGTTCTACGTGCGCACCGCCGACCGTCTGCAACGCACCAGCGTGTGGCGCGAGAGCCTCGAAGGCGGCCTCGATTACCTGATCGACGTGGTCGTCAACGATCGTCTCGGCGTGGCCGCAGAACTCGAGTCGGAAATGCAGCACGTGGTCGACACCTACGAGTGCGAATGGAAGAAGGCCGTCACCGATCCCGAAACGCGCAAGCGCTTCCGTCATTTCGTCAACAGCGCCGAGTCGGACAGCCATGTAGCGTTCGTCGAGGAGCGCGGCCAGATCCGGCCGGCCACTCCGGCCGAGCGGCGTTCGAAGCTCGCCGCGATTCCCGTTGTCGTCGAAACCGTTTGATTGAACCGCACTATTCACCGAGGACTTCCGTCATGAACAACGATCGCCTGTCACGCTCCTGGACGCCGGTTTGCCTGCTCGACGACATCGTGCCCAACACGGGTGTTTGCGCGCTCATCAACGGCGAACAGGTCGCAGTTTTTCACGTGAACAACGGTGACGCGGACCCGATTGTGTACGCGATCGAAAACTTCGATCCGGGCTCGCAGGCGGCGGTGCTCTCGCGCGGATTGATCGGCAGCCTCGGCGAACGCATCGTCGTGGCCTCGCCGATCTACAAGCATCACTTCGATCTGCGCACCGGCGAGTGCCTCGAAACACCGGCGCATTCCGTCGGCGCGTTTGCCGCGCGCGTGGAAAACGGCCAGGTGTGGGTCGCGGTTTGAATCGCTGAATTCTTTTTTAACGACGTCGCCCGCCCATGTCCTCTACAAACGTAAAAACCGTGTGCCCCTACTGTGGCGTTGGCTGCGGGATGGTGCTTCACGTCGAGGACGGCCAGGTCGTAAAAATCTCCGGCGACAAGGAGCATCCGGCCAACTTCGGACGGCTGTGCACGAAGGGGCAATCGGCGCATGTCGCGTTGCGCAAGTCGGGGCGTCTTGAAGGCGCGTTCGTGCGTCACGCGCGTGGCCAGGACCCGGCGCCGCTGCCGATGGCACAGGCGATCAGCACCACCGCAGCGCGTTTGCGCGGCCTGCTCGATGAACATGGGCCGGACGCGCTGTCGTTCTACGTCTCCGGGCAGATGTCGATCGAGGCGCAGTACCTCGTCAACAAGCTCGCCAAGGGCTTTGTCGGCACCAACAACATCGAATCGAATTCGCGCCTGTGCATGGCGAGCGCGGGCAGCGGCTACAAACTGTCGCTCGGCGCGGACGGCCCGCCCGGATCGTACGAAGACATCGATCACGCTGACCTGTTCTTCGTGATCGGCGCGAATATGGCCGACTGCCACCCGATTCTGTTCCTGCGCATGATGGATCGCGTGAAGGCGGGCGCCAAACTGATTGTCGTCGATCCGCGCCGCAACACCACGGCGGAGAAAGCCGATCTGTTCATGCAGATCAAGCCGGGCACCGATCTCGCGTTGCTCAACGGCCTGCTGCATCTGTTGCACGAAAACGGCCAGACGGATGCCGCATTTATCGCCGAGGCCACCGAAGGCTGGGATGCAATGCCCGCGTTTCTCGCCGATTACACGCCGGAGAATGTCGCGCAAATCACCGGCCTCGCCGTCGAGGATATCCGCGAGGCCGCGCGGATGATCGGCACGGCCAAAGAGTGGATCAGTTGCTGGACCATGGGCCTGAATCAGAGCACGCACGGCACCTCGCACACCAACGCGATCTGCAACCTGCATCTGGCGACGGGCAAGATTTGCCGGCGCGGCAGCGGCCCGTTTTCGCTGACGGGCCAGCCCAATGCGATGGGCGGCCGCGAAATGGGTTACATGGGGCCGGGCCTGCCGGGTCAGCGCTCGGTGCTGGTCGAAGAAGACCGCGCGTTTATCGAAGACCTGTGGCGCATTCGGAAGGGCTCGCTGAAGCCGCAAGTGGGCAACGGCACGATCGATATGTTCGCGCGCATGGCGGCGGGCGAGATCAAGGCTTGCTGGATCATCTGCACGAATCCGGTGGCGAGCGTGGCGAATCGTCAGAACGTGATCGACGGATTGAGCGCGGCGCAACTCGTGATCGCGCAGGACGCGTTCCTCGATACCGAGACCAACCGTTATGCCGACGTGCTGTTGCCCGGCGCGCTGTGGGCCGAAGCCGAAGGTGTGATGATCAACTCCGAGCGCAATCTCACGCTGATGCAAAAGGGCATCGAGCCGCCGGGCGCGGCACTGCCGGACTGGCGGATCATCGCGCGCGTTGCGTGTGAAATGGGTTTCGCCGATGCCTTCACGTACGCGAGCGCGGAGGAAGTCTTCGCGGAGATCACCCGCGCGTCGAATCCGAAAACCGGGTACGACTTGCGTGGTGCGAGCTATCGCCGCCTGAAGGAGACGCCGTTGCAATGGCCGCTTGCATCGGATGATTCTGCCGACCGCAACCCGGTTCGCTACCTCAACGACGGCGTGAGTCAACCGCTTGAGGAACGGCCCGACGGCAGCCGTCCGCGGCTCGTGTTTCCGACAGCGAGCGGCAAGGCAATGTTCTTCGCACGCGCCTACGCGGCGCCCGCTGAACTGCCGGATCGTGAGTATCCGATCGTGTTGAACACAGGCCGCTTGCAGCATCAATGGCACACCATGACCAAGACCGGCAAGGTCGCGATGCTCAACAGGCTGAACCCGGGCCCGTTCGTCGAGATTCATCCCGAAGATGCCGCCACGCTCGGCATCAAGGCCAAAGATCCGGTGGAGATTCGATCGCGCCGTGGTCGCGCGGTGTTGCCGGCTGTCGTGACCGAGCGCGTGAGCGCGGGACAGTGCTTTGCGCCGATGCACTGGAACGACGTGTTCGGCGACGACCTGTGCATCAACGCCGTGACGAACGACGCCATCGACCCGGTCTCGCAGCAGCCCGAACTCAAGTTCTGCGCCGTGGCGCTGAGCCCGGTGGCGGTCGAGCGCGTCGAGCCGTTCCTGAATGACGACGACGTATCGTTGGCGGATGCATCCGTTGCAGTCGCTGCGAGCGCTGCGCTGGCCGACACCGTATCGGCTAGCGCTGAGGACCTGGATATGCCCCGTATCGAAGCACTCACCAGCCTGTTGCAGTTGCCGCCGGTTCCCGCGCCTTCATTCACCGATCAGCAGCGCACGTATCTCGCCGGCTTCGTGAATGGACTGCGCTCGGCGGAAGCGCAAGGTATCGACCGCGTGCCGGTTCTGCCGGGTAGCGCGCCGTTCGATACGGCGAGCCGTCTTTACGTCGACGGTCTGCTGGCCGGTCTTTATAGCCGCAGTGCGACCGTTCTGGCTGATGCGTTGGCAACGCCGCACGTCGCGGCGAATACAGAAACATTGCACGCGTCGTCAGGCGTGCGCATCGTGCGCGCACGGCCCAAGGTCACGCTGCTGTGGGCCTCGCAAACCGGCAACACCGAGTCGCTGACCGAAGCCTACGCAACGCGGTTAATGGAATCGGGCTTCGAAATCCGCACGTCGTGCATGGCGGACTATCAGGCCTCGACGCTCGCCAAAGCTCAATACGTGCTGCTGATGACGAGCACCTTCGGCGACGGCGATCCACCCGACAACGCACAAAGCTTGTGGACGCAATTGAGCGGCGAGGGCGCGCCGCGCCTCGACGGCGTCCGCTTCGCGGTGCTCGCGCTCGGCGATCGCAACTACGACCAGTTCTGTGGCCACGGCCGGCGTCTCGATGAGCGGCTCGCTGCACAAGGCGCGCTGCGCCTGATGGAGCGCGTCGATTGCGATAGCGAGTATCAGGAAAGCGCGGACGCGTGGCTCGAACGCATCATCGTGCGTATCAAGGAAGAGGATGCCGCACTGTATGCCGTGCCGCCGGGCGGCATGATCAACGCGGTCGTGCCGGGCACGGTGGCGACCAAAACGCGGCCGGCCGCATCGCGGCTCGTCAGCAATCTGCGCCTGAACAAGCAGGGCGCGGCGAAAGACACGCGCTACTTTTCGCTGCGCACCGGCGACTCGGGACTCGAATACGAAGCAGGCGATGCGCTCGGCGTCTGGCCGAGCAACTGCCCGGAACTCGTCGACGAATTGATCGCACTGAGCGGCGTGAGCGCGGACGCCGCGGTGAACGTGGCCGGCGTGGGCGAAATGCGTCTTGCCGATGCGCTCGGCAAGCACTACGAGATCGCGCGGCCGAGTCCCGATCTGCTCGCGTTCATCGCCGCGCGCAGCAACAACGGCACGCTGCGCGAGCTACTGTCGCCCGAGCGCAAGACCGACCTCAAGCAGTGGTTGTGGGGCCAGCAGATCGCCGACGTGCTGCACGAATTTCCGCTGAGCCTCACGGCCGCCGAATTGACCGGCATGCTCAAGCGTCTGCAGCCGCGTCTCTATTCGATTGCGTCGAGCCCGAAAGCCCATGTGGGCGAAGTTCATCTGACCGTTGCCGCGGTGCGCTACAGCAATGGCCGGCGTCATCGCAAAGGCGTGTCGTCGACGTTTCTCGCCGACCGCGCGGGCGATGTCAACGTGCCTGTGTTCGTGCAGAAGTCCGCTCACTTTCGTCCTCCTCATGGTTCCGATACGCCGATGATCATGGTCGGCCCCGGCACCGGCGTTGCACCGTTTCGCGGCTTTCTGCACGAGCGGCGTGCGCGCGGCGATACGGGACGCAACTGGCTCTTCTTCGGCGAGCAGCACGCGGCCTCCGATTTCTACTATCGCGACGAACTCGAATCGATGCGCGATACCGGTGTGCTGACCCGGCTAGACGTCGCGTTCTCGCGCGACCAGGCGGACAAGGTCTATGTGCAGGACCGCATGCGCGAACAGGGTGCGCAATTGTGGTCGTGGCTTGAAGACGGTGCGCATTTCTACGTATGCGGCGACGCCAACCGGATGGCTAAAGATGTCGACGCGGCGCTCAAGGAAGTGGTGGCCCGTCACGGCGGCATGAGCGATGAAAAAGCTCTCGAATACGTGAACCGCCTCGCGCAGGAAAAGCGCTACGCACGCGACGTTTATTGATAGTCATGCGGTTTTCAGCGCAACGAGCGCGCTCGCGTTTCAAGGTTTCAAAGAGTACGCGGTACAGCTTCAAAAGAAGGAACCGCATGGCATGGAGGTTGCATGTTTATGCCGGTTATCAACATGGTGATCATTCCGGTGCCTGGCGCATAGCGCGATCTGCTGGATAGTCGAAAATCAGTTTTGTGAGGATATCTGATGAAAAACGTGATGAGCTCCCTAAAGAGTGGGGACTGGCGCGCGCTGGTGGCGTGTTTCCTCTATTTCGACACGGGCTTTACCGTGTGGGTCCTGTATGGACCGCTCGCACCGTTCATCAGCAAGAGTATCGCGATGACGCCCGCGCAACAGGGTTTGCTGGTCGCGGTGCCGGTGCTGTCGGCAGCGATCCTGCGCGTGACGCTCGGTAACCTGTATCAATCCGCGCATGGCAAGCGCATCGCGCTGATGGGCGTGCTGTTGTCGGCGGTGCCCACCATCGTGTTGCCGTTGATGCCGTCCGTGCCGTCGTACACGATGCTGCTGGTGCTCGGCGTGTTCCTCGGCGTGGGCGGTGCGAGTTTCGCGGTGGCGCTGCCGATGGCGGGCAGCAACTATCCGCCGAAGGTGCAGGGTCTCGTGTTGGGCCTCGCCGCGGCGGGCAATATCGGCGCGGTGCTCGACGGCTTTCTGTTCCCGCAACTGGCGACGCACTACGGCTGGCAGATGGCCGCCGGCGGCGCTCTGCCGTTGCTCGCGATCGCCGCGATCACGCTGTATTTCTGGGCTAACGACTCCGGCGTGAAAACGGGCAGCGCGCTACGCGCATTCGGCAGCTTCGCGGTGACGCTGATCGGCTTGATCGTGCTGGTGCTGCTGGTCGAAGCCGGCATGTTCGGCTCGGGCAAAACAGGTGTGCTGCTGTTGCCGGTGATCGGCGCTCTGCTGGCGATTGCGGTGCTGCCCAAGCGTTATCGCGCAGTGCTGGCCGAGCGTGACACGTGGGCCATCATGCTGGTGTACAGCATTACGTTCGGCGGATTCGTCGGCATGTCCTCGTATGTCACGCTGCTGCTGACCAACCTTTATCAGCTCTCGAAGATCGACGCCGGCCTCTTCATGGCGCTGCTCGCCGCGACTGGCGCGATGGTGCGTCCGCTCGGCGGTCTGATCGCCGACAAGGTGTCCGGCGTGCGCGCGCTGACCGTGCTGCTCGCGATCATCTCGTTGTGCGACTTCGTGTTCGCCGCGGTGATGCCGACCATGGCCGGCGGCATCGCGTTGCTGCTGTGCCTGTATGTGGCCTTCGGGCTGGGCAACGGCGCGACCTTCCAGCTGGTGCCGCATCGTTGGGCCGGACGCACCGGTCTGATGTCGGGCATTGTCGGCGCCGCGGGCGGCATCGGCGGATTCTATCTGCCTGTCGTAATGGGTATCGCGAAGGAAAGCACGGGCAGCTATCAGATGGGCTTCGCGACTTTCGGCGCGCTGGCGGCCTGCGCGTTCGTCGCAATCGTCGCGCTGCGCCGTCCGTGGATGGCGTGGTCGATGCACACCAGTGTGATGCACGCGCACGCAACGGAGTGATGCAGTAATGCAGTAACGCGTGCGATCCGGCTGCCACGCTGACGTGGCGATGCGGATCGTGCGACGCGGCCGATCAAAAATCAGTGGTGAGTGGGTTCGTGAAGAAAACGCAGGCGGGATGAGCCACGCGGTGCCGCGTTATTGTCGTATGCTTGGCGTTTTCCAAAACGTCGGGCAAATGTAATGTACAGCTGGTGGCACGCGGTGTGGGCAGCCGCCCGGGCAGAGTTCTCCGATCTCGGCAGCGCGGCGGACGTCACTCAGGTCCTGATGCGCCTCGGGCTGGCCTTGATACTCGGCGGCATACTGGGTTTCGAGCGTGAGATGTCACGGCGTGACGCCGGCATGCGCACGCACATGATGGTGTCGGTCGGCGCGGCCTTGTTCGTGGTCGTGCCGCTGCAGGCCGGTTTTTCGCAGGACAACATGAGCCGGGTCTTGCAGGGACTCGTGTCCGGGGTCGGTTTTCTGGGCGCGGGCGCCATTATCAAGCTCAGCGCCGAGCGCGAGGTGCGCGGTCTGACGACGGCGGCAAGCTTGTGGCTCAGCGCGGGCGTCGGCGTGGCGGCGGGGCTCGGGCGCGAGGCCACGGCGATTCTCAGCGTGGCGATCGCGCTGGCCATTCTGTCGAGCGCGCGGCTGTTCAAGAGCGGGGAACAGGAAGAAAAATAAAGACGCGGTGGGCGTATGAGCTTACGAAAAATCAGCATGCAAAAATGCAGTCAAATACTTGCATGTTGGCCACGCGGCTTCTAATATGCAACTCGCGACTATGTTGCATGAGACCAGAGTAACGAGCTTTGCATGGGACCAGAGTAACGCGCTAAAGCGCGAACTCTGGTCGACAGGAGGCTGCATATGAACACATCCACCGATCGCATCGAAAAACAGATTCTGCTGAAGGCGCCGCGCTCGCGAGTCTGGCGTGCATTGTCCAATGCCGAGGAATTCGGTAACTGGTTCGGCGTGGATCTCACCGGCAAAGAGTTCGTGGCCGGCCAATCCGTGCAGGGCAACATTACCTATCCGGGCTACGAGTATCTGGTCATGGACGTGCTTGTTGAACGCGTCGAACCGGAGCATCACCTGTCGTGGCGCTGGCATCCGGCCGCGGTCGATATCAAGGTGGACTATTCGCCGGAGCCTACTACGCTGGTGGTCTTCGAGCTGACCGAGGTCGAGTCGGGCACCTTGTTGCGCGTGGTCGAGTCGGGCTTCGATCAACTTCCCCCGGGCCGCCGCGAAGAAGCGTTCCGTATGAATAGCGGCGGTTGGGAAGAACAGATGACCAACATCGAACAGCATGTCGCCAAGGGTTAAGAAGGCGTCTGGCGGAACGGCTCTGAAGGAGGCGGCGCTGCGTAGTTCCGCGGCCATTTTCGCGGCGCTCGGCGACGAGACACGTCTGCGTCTGGTCGCGGTATTGTGCGCGGGCAGCGCGATGTCGATCGCGCAACTCACTGCGGGAACGGACATCACGCGGCAGTCCGTCACGCAGCATTTGCAGGTGCTCGCCAACGCGGGGCTCGTGCGCGATGTGAAGGTGGGCCGTGAACGCTTGTGGGAATTCGAGCCCACCCAACTCGACGCAGCGCGCCGCGCGCTCGACGCGATCTCGCGGCAGTGGGATCACGCGTTGTCCAAGTTGAAGGCGGCGGTGGAGGACTGAAAAACCGTCGCTTAAAACTTATGCCGCAGCGCCAGCCGAACGGCGACCTGCGTGCCCGTCGACGACGGTGCCTGCACACCGGGAATGAACGCGTTGTCGAGAATCGAGTGAGTCGAGTCGCCCGCGACCTTCTGATACTCGCCCTGCACATACACGTCGGTGCGCTTCGACAGGTTGTAAGCCGCCATCAGGCCGACCGAGTGAATCTTCGGCTTCACGCTGCCTGACGACGCATCGTAGTTTTCCATCGTGTACACGTACTGCGCCCCGACGAAGAACGCCGGCGTGAACTGGTATTTGCCGTTCACTTCGAAGTTCTGATACTTCAGCGTATTCAACGTGACGCCCGGCGCGGCCAGCGGAATGCCGATATAGCCGTTGCCCGTCGGGTTCTTGTAGTTCGAGTTGGTGTAGGCAAAACCGGCCGTCGCCGAGCCGAACGTGTAGTTGATGCCGCCGCCGAACACCCGCATGCGTCCAGCGATAAAGCTGGCGTCGTTTGCGGTAATCGCGCCGGTCGAGCCCACGCCGGGATTGTCCGCCTGCATATAGGCCGCCGCGACCAGCAGGCCGCCGCTCGCATACTGACCGCCGAAGCTATACGCGCGGTTGTTCGCGAAGTGGGTGTCGTTACTGAAGGCGTACGCGCCGCCGAACTGGAAGCCCGCCATCTCCGGGCTCGCGTATTTCACGCTGTTGCCGAGGCGGAACGAGTTGTCGGTGTTGTCGTTGTCATACGGATGCGCAAACAGGTAGCCGGCCCAGTTGCCGTTGGCCGTGGTCTGCGCGAGGTAATCGACCACGGAATCGTACTGGCGCCCAAGCGTGACCGTGCCGAAGCGACCATCGCTCAGACCCACATACGCCTGACGCCCGAACATGCGGCCGCCCTGCGCGAGCCGTCCGGAACTCACGTCGAAGCCGTTTTCGAGTTGAAACACGGCCTTCAGGCCGCCGCCCAGATCCTCTGAACCCTTCATGCCCCAGCGGCTGCCTTGCGCATAGCCGCTCGCCATTTCCCACACCGCGCCGTGCCCCGCGTTGTTGGTGTAGTCGATGCCTTCGTCGAGCACGCCGTACAGCGTGACGCTGCTTTGAGCGAAGGCCGGCGACGCCGCCAGCGAGGCGAGTGCGGCGAACGCGGCGGTCGCAATGCGGTTCTCTTTCATCATGAGCTCCATACCTTGGTAGTGAGCGGACCGAATTCCCCGGACGAACCCGAAGGCGTTCGACGACCGCTGCTTTTTGGCAAAGCCCGGATTCTGCTATTCGGGATGGGAATCGCGAATGAGGCACATCCCTGGATAAACGTGATTTTTTCGAATGTTTGTCCCGCGAATTATTCGCTTGTGGCGGGGCGGTGACCCAGAGAAAAATTCCGTTCATGCACCTTTGGCATGAAGGCCATAGCCGAGGGCAATGCGTTTTTTCACCATGCTTTTCAGGAGACGACCATGCGACTCGATCGGAATTTTGCTAACGGCCGGTTCATCGAACCCGCGACCGACACCGCTAGCCGCGAGCTCATCGCCGTTTGCAATCCGGCCACCGAGGCCGTGATCGCCCATGTCACCGGCGCCACCCAGGCCGAAGTCATCGCCGCGGTCGATGCCGCCGCGGTTGCGCAAAAGGGCTGGCGCAAGCTGCCGGCGGCCGAGCGCGCGGTCTATCTGCACAAACTCGCCGACGCGCTGACCGAATGCGCGCCCGCCATTGGCGCGGCGCTCGCGCTGGAGTCCGGCAAGAGCGTGGCCGACGCCACCAACGAAGCGATCTACGCCGGCCAGATCACCCGCTACCACGCAGAGTGGGCGCGCCGCATCGAAGGCGAAGTGATTCCAAGCGATACGCCCGACGAAAACCTCGTGCTGCATCGCGAGCCGATCGGTGTGGTCGCGTGTCTGATCCCGTTCAACTATCCGGTCTATACGTTCATGCGCAAAGTGGCGCCGGCGCTGATCGCCGGCAACACGGTCGTCGTGCGTCCGAGCAACAACACGCCGACATCCGCATTCGAAATCGCCAGGGCGGTGGAGAAGGCCGGCTTGCCGGCGGGCGTCGTCAACATTCTCGCGATGAACCACGCCACCGCCGAGGCGCTTTGCACGCATCCCAAGGTCGGCATGATCACGCTGACGGGCAGCGTCGGCGCGGGCCGCAAGGTGCTCGACTATTGCAAGGCGAACATCGCCAAGCCGTCGCTCGAACTGGGCGGCAAGACGCCCGCGATCATCGAGGCCGATGCCGATCTCGAGAAAGCCGCGCGCGATCTGGTCGCGTCCAAGACCACGCATTGCGGGCAGTTGTGCACGGCGATCGAACGCGTCTACGTGCAGGAAAGCGTGCATGACCGCTTCGTCGCGTTGCTTAAAAAGCACATGAGCGCGGTTGAAAGCGGCGATCGCAGCGAGCAGCCGTCGTTGATGGGTCCGCTCGTCAACGAGGCGTCGCGCCAGTCGATTCACGCGATGGTGGAACGTGCGGTCGCAGCGGGCGCCACGCTCGAAACCGGCGGCAAGCTGCCCATACCAGGTCAAGGCAAAGGCTTCTTCTATCCGGCTACGTTGCTAACGAACTGCCGTCAGGACATGGAAATCATCCAGGAAGAGACCTTCGGTCCGATCATGCCGGTCGTCAAATACCGCACGCTCGACGAAGCGCTGGAGATGGCCAACGATCATCAATTCGGTCTCTCGTCGGTCTTGTATACGGAGAACTATCGCAGCGCGATGAGGATCGCCAACGGCATCGAAGCCGGTGAACTGTACGTGAACCGTACGCCCGCCGATCCGTATCAGGGCTTCCACGCCGGCTGGAAACGTTCGGGCCTCGGCGGCGACGACGGCAAGCACGGCATGCTCGAATTCACCCAGACCCGGCTCGTGGTCATGAAGTACTGAAGCTGAACCGGCACGCGCCGCATGTTGAAGCTTCGGTGCGTGTCTGCCTTGCAACCTGAAAAGCGCAGCGATTCTGCTGCCAGTCCATAACAAAACATATTGGAGACCGGGCGGCCCGATGGGCCGGCGCTGTGTCTCTGAGGAGCGCTCACGTGTCATCCCAACCCGTTCGAACCGATGCTTCGCTCGCTTTAAGCGACGAAGAAGCCGCGCTGCAAAACAGCAAGACGCAGCGTTATGTCCAGCTCATCCTGCTGGTGATCGCAGCCGGCGCGATCTATCCGATTCTGTATTTGCGGCAGGTGTATCAGCCGACGATGCTCGAAGTGTTCCACATCACCGATAGCCAGCTCGGCTATCTGTACTCGTCGCTGGGCACGATCTTTCTGTTGAGTTATCTGCCGAGCGGCTGGCTCGCGGACCGCATTGCGCCGCGTTTGCTGATCTGTTTTTCGCTGATCGCCACCGGCGTGCTCGGGCTGTGGTATTCGACCGCGCCGTCGTTCCCGATGCTGATGATGATCTTCGGCGGCTGGGGCTTATCGACCGGTTTGACGTTCTGGGCCGCGGTCATCAAACGCGTGACGATGATTGCCGGCACGCATGAGCAAGGCCGTTTCTTCGGCTTGCTTGACGGCGGACGCGGCCTGATCGAGGCGATGCTCGCGACCATTGCGATCACGCTGTTCGCATGGATCACGCAGACCAGGGGCGAACCGGTCGCTGCCGGATTCAAGCTGGTGGTCTACATGTACGCGTTTCTTTGCATTGCGCTTGGCGTCGTACTCGCACTCGTCAAGGATTCGCAGGGCAAAGCAGATGCCGCCGCCAGTCGCGCCGCGCGTCAACGCAACAACGTTCTGGTCGATCTGAAGACGCTCGCGAAGATTCCCGAACTGTGGCTGGTCGCGGCGATCGTGTTCTGCGGTTACCAGGTGTTCTGGGCGACCTACAGTTTCTCCGCGTATCTGCACGAAGGCGAAATCGGCCTCACGGTCGTGATGGCCGGCACGATCACCACGCTCAAGCTGTGGATGCGGCCGATCGGCGGCATCGGCGGCGGCTTTCTCGGCGATCGCTATTCGAAGGTGTCGGTGCTCGTGATCGCGCTCTTTCTCGCCGCGCTGTCGCTGTTGGGCCTGATGGCGGCGCCGCGTATTTCGAGCCACGTGTTGCTGGTGTTCCTCGTGCTGTTCATCGGCATTCTGACTTACGCGATTCGCGGCCTGTACTGGTCGCTGCTGGATCGCTGCAACATTCCGGTTGCCACGATGGGTCTCGCGATCGGCCTGATCTCGGTGCTCGGCTATTCGCCGGACGTGTTCCTGCCGCTCATCAACGGCTATCTGACGCAGACGTTCCCTGGCGTCTTCGGCTACCAGCTCTACTTCGGCTATGTGGCCGCCATGGCGGCGCTCGGCGGCTTTGCCGGGCTCGCGCTGAGAAGCATGCTCAATAGAAAAGAGGTTGCGTAAATGAAAGTCGTCTCGCTCGAAACGCATATCGTTGCCGTACCGCCGCCGCATGTGGGCGGCATGTACTGGATCTTCGTCAAGCTCAAGACCGATTGCGGGATTGAAGGCGTCGGCGAAATCTATTCGGCGACGTTCCACCCGAAAGCGATGACCCACATCATCGACGATGTATTCGGCCGCTATCTGCTCGACAAGGACCCGCATCATATCGAGCGGCTCTGGCGCGAAGCGTATTCGAGCGGTTTTACGCAACGCCCCGATCTGACCATGATGGGCGTGGTGAGCGGCCTCGAAATGGCGTGCTGGGACATTATCGGCAAGGCGGCTAACAAGCCGGTGTATGAGTTGCTGGGCGGCATGGTGAATCAGCGCCTGCGGTCGTACACGTATCTTTATCCGAAGAACAGCCGCGGCGAATACGACTACGACGATCCCGATCTGGCGGCCGAATGCGCGCTTGAAAACGTCAAGCGTGGCTTCACGGCGGTGAAGTTCGATCCGGCCGGACCGTACACGGCGTACTCGGGCCATCAACTGTCGATGGAAGTGCTGGACCGTTGCGAAACCTTCTGCCGGCGCGTGCGCGAAGCAGTCGGCAGCAAGGCGGATCTGCTGTTCGGAACGCACGGGCAGATGGTGCCGTCGTCGGCGATCCGGCTTGCGAAACGCCTCGAAAAGTACGACCCGCTATGGTTCGAAGAACCGGTGCCGCCGGGCCAGGAAGGCGCGATGGCGCAGGTTGCGCAGCACACCAGCATTCCGATTGCCGCGGGTGAACGCCTCACCACCAAGTACGAATTCTTCAAGCTGCTGGAAGCGGGCGCGGCGTCGATTCTGCAACTGAACGTGGCGCGCGTGGGCGGCCTGCTCGAAGCGAAGAAAGTCGCCACGCTGGCCGAGGTGTACTACGCGCAGATCGCGCCGCATCTGTACAACGGGCCGATCGGCGCGGCGGCCAGCATTCAGCTCGCGACGTGCACGCCGAACTTCCTGATTCAGGAAAGTATCGGTACGTGGGACGGTTTTCATGCGGCCGTGCTGAAGAAGCCGATTCAATGGGAAGACGGCTACATCATTCCGTCGCAGGAACCGGGCCTCGGCGTCGAGCTGAACATGGAAGTCGTCAGGCAGCACACGCCGTACACCGGCGAGCGTTTGCATCTGCAAATGGCGGCGCAACCGGCCGATGTGAAGGATCTCGCGCCGGCCAAGGGTTGAGTGCGCCTTGCATTTGACGGGTTTCACCACTACGTTTCAATGGATTGAGCGCCGTCTGGCGATATAGAGCATGAACTACGATTACATTATCGTCGGCGCGGGTTCGGCGGGCTGCATTCTCGCCAATCGTCTGTCGGCGTCGGGTCAATATTCGGTGCTGCTGCTCGAAGCGGGTGGCAAGGATAGCTCGTTCTGGTTCAAGATTCCGGTGGGTTTCACCAAGACGTACTACAACGAAACCTACAACTGGATGTACTACAGCGAGCCGGAAAAAGAACTCGACAACCGGCCGATCTATTGTCCGCGCGGCAAGGTGCAGGGTGGTTCCGGCTCGATCAACGCCATGATCTACGTGCGCGGCCAGCCGCACGATTTCGACGACTGGGCCGCCGCCGGCAACCCGGGCTGGGCGTTTCGCGACGTGCTGCCGTACTTCCGCAAGCTCGAATCGCATCCGCTCGGCAACACGGACTATCACGGCGCGGACGGCCCGATCCGGATCTCGCCGATGAAAGACGCAGTGCATCCGATCTGCCACGTGTTCCTCAAAGGCTGCGATCAGGCCGGCTATCAGCGCAGCGACGACTTCAATGGCGCGCAATTCGAAGGCGCCGGCATTTACGACGTGAATACGCGCAATGGGCAGCGCTCGTCGAGCAGCTTCGAGTATCTGCACCCGGTGCTGTCGCGCAAGAACCTCACCGTCGAACGAGACGTGCTGGCAAGCCGCGTTCTATTCGACGGCAACCAACGCGCGATCGGCGTGAGCGTCACGCAGAATGGCACCACACGGCAATTCATGGCGACGCGCGAAGTGATTCTGTCGGCGGGCGCGGTCGATTCGCCGAAGCTGTTGCAACTGTCCGGCGTGGGCGACAGCGCATTGCTGGCGAAGCATCGCATCGCCATGGTGAAAGAACTGCCCGCGGTGGGCCAGAATCTGCAGGACCATTTGTGCGTGAGCTTCTACTATCGCGCGAACATGAAGACGCTGAACGACGAGATGCGGCCGTTGCTCGGCAAGCTCAAGCTCGGTCTGCAATATCTGCTGACGCGCAAGGGACCGCTCGCGATGAGCGTGAACCAATCGGGCGGTTTCTTCAAAGGCAACGATCAGCAAACACAGCCGAATCTGCAGTTGTACTTTAATCCGCTGTCGTACCGGATTCCGAAGAGCAACAAGGCGAATCTCGAACCTGAACCGTACTCGGGCTTTCTGCTGGCGTTCAATCCGTGCCGGCCGACCAGCCGCGGTTCGATCGAGATCGCGTCGAATCGCGCCGAAGATGCCGCGAAGATCCGCATCAACGCGCTGACCACGGAGAAGGACATCGACGAAGTGATCCAGGGTTGCGAACTGGTGCGCAAGGTGATGGCGTCGCCGGCGCTGAAGGCGATCACGGTCGAGGAAATCTCGCCGGGGCCGCAGGTGAAGACGCGGGAAGATTTTTTGCAATACTTCCGTGAGCAATCAGGTTCGATCTATCACCTGTGCGGTTCGTGCGCGATGGGCGACGACCCGCGAAGCTCGGTGGTGGATGCGCGGTTGCGGGTGCACGGTATCGCCGGTTTGCGCGTGGTCGATGCGTCGATCTTTCCAAACATCACGTCGGGCAATATCAATGCGCCGACCATGATGGTGGCGGAGAAGGGCGCCGACATGATTCTCGAGGACGCCGCGAGCGAAGTTGCGTATCGGCCTGTGGCGGCGGAGATGGCCGCGACGGCTTGATGCGGTAGCACAGGTCTTAACCGGCGTCGCTCAAAGGCGCCGATTCGGACGCATCGAGCGCCCGTCCGCTCAACCAGATTTCCTGCTGCAGCCAGTCGCGAAACAGCGCGACGTGCGGCAGTTCTTCCTGTTCCGTGCGCGTGACGAACCAGTACGACTGATGCCCATCCACGTGCACGTTCAACACCTGCACGAGCTGGCCTTCGGCCAGTTCGCGCGCGATCATGTGACGATCGGCGATGGTCACGCCGAGCCCGTCGATTGCCGCGCGAATCGCGTGATCGAGCAGATCGAATTCATAACCGCCGCGCGTATCCACGTTTTCAATGCCCGCCGCCTTCAGCCAATGCTGCCAGGTGAGGTAGCGCTGATCGGCGCTCGCCAGCACATGCAACAGCGTGAACTGATTCAGATCGATTGCCGCGCTGCCTGCCTCGCGCGCGAGCAAGGCGGGCGAGCAAACGGCGATATGCCGCTCGCTCATCAACAGACGGTTTTCGACCCCTTCCCATTCGCCATTGCCGAAACGGATCGCGCAATCGAGCACGCCGGATTCCGCGAGGTCGTCGTCGACGCGCGTCGACAGACTCAGTTCGAGTTGCGGATGCGCGTCACGCAGGCGGCCGAGGCGCGGCATGAGCCAGCGGCTGGTGAAGGTGGGCGGCGCATTGATGCGCAGGCGATTGCGATGGGTCTTTTCCTGCAGGCCGCGTACCGTGAGTTCGATACGATCGAACGACTGCTGCAGCGCTTGCAGAAGAACGCGGCCTGCAGCCGACAGTTCCAGATGGTGATGGTGACGCTGCAGCAGAGTCTCGCCCAATTGCGCCTCGAGTTGCCGGACCTGGCGGCTGACCGCGCTCTGCGTGACGTTGAGCAGTTCCGCGGCGCGGGTGAAGCTGCCCGTGCGGCCGGCGACTTCGAAGGCTTTTAGCGCGTTCAGCGCGGGCATTTTGCGTTTCAAGATGTTCGACCGGGAGGTAAGGCGCGGCGGCGCGATCTCCCGGTATTTTACTGGTTTGCCTGCGCGGCGCGGCGCCCATGATGCGCCGTGCAGGCGTCGCAGCGTCAATAAGCAATACAGACCGACTTGCTTTCCGTATAGGAATCGATGATCGACTTGCCGTGTTCGCGGCCGATGCCCGACGCCTTGAATCCGCCGAACGGCATGGCCGGATCGACCATGTTGTGCGTGTTGACCCACACCGTTCCGGCCTCGATGCCGTCCACGAGCCGCAGGGCTTTGTCGAGCTGATTGGTCCAGACGCTCGCGCCGAGACCGTATTCGGAGGCGTTCGCCTGAGCCAGCACTTCGTCTAGGTTGTCATAGGGCATGGCGACCAGCACCGGGCCGAACACCTCTTCCTTGACGACGGAAAGCAGCTTGCAGGCGCGATTGGCGATCACGGTCGGACGCACGAAGTAGCCCTCGCGCTCCACGCGTGCATCACGCGACAGGATCTCGCCGCCTTCGTCCTTGCCCTGCGCGATCATGCCGGCCACTTTGTCGCGATGCCGCGCGGAGACCATCGGGCCCATTTGCGTCGCCGCGTCGAAACCGGAGCCGAGCGTGATGCCGTCGGCGACGGCGGCAATGCCTTGCACGACTTCATCGTAAATGGAGCGCGCGACATACAGGCGCGAGCCCGCCGTGCAAACCTGGCCGTGATTGAAGAAGATCGCGCCGGCCGCGCCTTCGATCGCCTTGCGCGGATCGCAGTCGTCGAGCACGATCACCGGGCTCTTGCCGCCCAGTTCGAGCGATGCGCGCTTCAGATCGTCCGCGCATTGACGGCCGATGATGCGCCCGACCTCGGTCGATCCGGTGAATGTGACCTTGTTCACCAGCGGATGCCGCACGAGCGCCGCGCCGGCAGTTTCGCCGCGGCCGGTCACCACGTTGAACACGCCCGCAGGGAAGCCCGCTTCGTGCGCGAGTTCCGCGAGACGGATGGCTGTCAGCGGAGTTTCTTCAGCGGGTTTCAGCACGACGGTGCAGCCGCAGGCCAGCGCCGGGGCAATTTTCCATACCGCCATCAGCAGCGGAAAATTCCACGGGACGATCGCGGCCACCACGCCCGCCGGCACGCGTCTGGTGGAGGCGTTGTAGCGTGTGCCCGGCGGGAACGGAATCGACAGATCGAACGTGCTGCCTTCGATCTTGGTCGCCCAGCCGGCCATATAACGCAGCCATTGGACGCTGCCCGCCACTTCCAGCATCTTCGAGAAACCGATCAGCTTGCCCTGATTCAGCGTTTCCAGCGCCGCGAGTTCGTCGCTATGCCGCTCGACGATGTCGGCGAGTTTCAGCAGCAGACCCTCGCGGACGGCCGGCGGCATTCTACGCCACGCGTCGGATTCGAAAGCCGCCTTCGAGGTTCTGACGGCGTGATCGATATCGGCTTCCGACGCGTCGGGAATCTGCGCGATTTCTTCCGCGGTGGCCGGGTTGAATACCGGAAAGGTTTGGCCCGCGGCGCTGCCGGTTTGTTCGCCGTTGATGAACATGGTGTGCGGCAAGGTGGCCGCCAGCTTGTGTTCGGTCATGGTGGTTCGTCTCCGTTGGGGGTGAGTGGCCGTGGCGCTAGCCGGAAGGGTTTGTCTGGCGGCGGAATGGGTTGAGGCGCGGGCGGACGTGCCACTTGGCGCGCCAACGCGTTGCTAACGACGCGGCGCAGATTACGTTTGCCGTCGCGCTCAATGCGTACAACACGACGAATCCTTCGCCGAAAAAGTAGGGTGTGGTCGACAACGCAGCGCCCAGCAGCATGCCGATGTGATGCGCGACGCCGGGGCAACTCGCGCTAAATAGGCTGGTCGCGCCGGTCGCGCTGGTCGTGATGCCGCGCAAGTTGGCGAGCGCCGGAATCGTCACACAGTCGAGAATTAGAAAGGCTGCGGCCGCAAGTTGCGCAAGCGCGGGATTGTCGTTCACCGCTAGCGTGCCGATTAGCATCGCGCGAGCGATGTACAACGCCACCAACAGGCGATTGCCGCGCAAGCGGTCGGCGATCAACGCCAGCACGCAGACGGCCGCAAGCGAAAGCGAGATTCGCCAGAATGGTTGTGCGCCGCTGACACCGCAGACGGCAAAAAGCTGGAAGCGGGCGAGGCTGCCACTCGATAGCCCCGCGAGCAAGGCGAGAAGAGCCGTCGCGCTTGAAGGAGTCGCCCCCCTGAGCGAATCGGAATTTTGTTGAGTGCCGCGCTCCACGTCATGACGCGTTTCGGTGTTGGCGCGCAGCCGATTGAGCAACATGACGACGCCCGTCGCGATCATCAGCACGGCAATCGCTATGCCGTGCGCCGAATCATTCAAATATGCGGGCACGCTATTCATTGCGCTGATCGTCACGATAAGCGTCGCGGCGCTCGCCAGCAGCGTGGTTCGGCCCGATGAGCGCGACATCAGCAGTGGGACGCTCATCATGGCTGTCGGCATCAGCGCGCTCATCCATAGCTCGGTGGCATGCCGGCCGAGGCCGGCCTGCATCAACAGCGCAGCGCCGCCGCCCGCGAGGCACACGCAGGCCGTACTTGCGCACAACGTGCTCGCGCGAGCGGCGTGACGTGCGCGAAGCATGCCCGGATCAGTGCTTGCAGCAGCCATGATCCGTGGACTTGCCGTCTTCGACGCTGTTCAGATCACGCTCGGCCGGCAAGTCCATCGTCGGATTGGCCGAGAAGAAGTTGTTCGGCTTGAGCATGAAGCCGGCGTATTCCACCGGCATCACCGGGAAGTCCTCGGGCTTGCACACATGCGTGTGGCCGAAGCTGTGCCACAGCACGACATCTTCATTCTCAATGTTGCGGTTCGCCTCGATATAACGCGGCAGGCCGTCGCCGCCCGAATGCTGATTCGGATAATCGCCGCTTGCATAGCGCTCAGCCGGATCGAACGGCGTGACCCACACGTGGCGCGTGGCAAAACCGCCGCGCTGACGCACCTTCGAACGTTCGTCGGCCAGCATCAGCGGCGAGTCGTTCACGACCAGTTTGTAGCCCGGATTCGCGCCAACGGCATTCTTCACATTCGGGTTGCTGACCTTCCAGTAGCGACCGGTGCTGCCGTTCGCGTTGCGGGCGGCCTCGCTTTCGGTCTTCAACACGCGCCTGGTTGTATCGAATACATTGCCGTACGGATTGTTCTCGCCCATTGGACGCGGCACGAATTCGTGTTCGGTCACGGTGTTGCGCTCGCCGTCCACCATCATGTGCATGCGGGCGTTGAAGAAGTGCTGATGCGTGGGACCACCGAGGTTCTCCGTGATCATGCCGCCCCACGGGTAGGTGTCGCCATCGGCCACGGCGGACGTTTGCACAATGCCGGTCAATTTGCATTCGAGCTGAATCGTGCCGTCCTGGTACAGATACCAGTAGAAGCCGTAGTCGTAGTTGCCGACCGTGGCGAAGAAGGAAATCACGAGGCGTCGCGAGCGGCGCATTTCGAATACGCCGGTGCGGAATTCATAGTGCTTCCACAGCGTGCCGTAGTCCTCTTCGTGCATGCAGACGGCGTTCTTCATCACGAACGCGTTGCCGAAATCGTCCGCGGACGGAATGTCGAAATAGCGGATCGTGCCGAGGCAATCGCAACCGAGTTCGAGCTGGTTCGCCAGTTTGCCCAGACCGTATTCGCCCGCGTCGAACGCGCTTTTCCAGTAGTGGTTGGTGGTCGGGTCGGAGTAGGGCACGCACATTTCCGTGACGCTCGCACGGTAGATGATCGGCCGCGTGTTCTTGCCGTCGTCCCACGACAGTTGGTGCAGCACCAGCCCTTCGCGCGGCGTGAAACCGACGCGGAAGTTCCAGTTCTGCCAGTTCACGTGCCAGCCGTCGATCGTGAAGCTCGGGCCGTCGGGCTGGTTGATCGAGAGCGGTTTGAGCGTGCTGCGCGGTTCGCCGAGACTCGGCGTGTCGTAGTTGTGTTTGGCGCGCGGAATCGGAATGATGCGGCCGTCGTCCACCAGTTCGATCACTTTCTTTTCCAGCAGATCGACCACGGCCATCACGCCTTCAATTGGATGCGCGTAGCCGTTATCGGTCAGTGTCTCGCGGTAATAGCTCACGCAACGCACAAGACGCCGGCCGTTTTCGTTCTCGCGATCGAAGCATCCTGCCGAGAACGGATCAACCTGCACGCGTTCCAGATCCTTTTCGCTGAGGCCGCGCTTCATCACGGCCACGCGCCATGCTTCGTCGCTTTTGACGATCTGTTCCGCGTTCATGAAGTCGTCGATCATGATGGGCGGCTGGCCATATGGCGCCTCGCCGAACGGCATTACACGGCGCGCGGCGATTTTCTTTTCTCTCAGGTCCACCTCGAATTCGATTGTCGCGCCATTCGACCGATCGATCGCGAGCACGAAGGCCGTGCGCGAAAAATATTCACCGGTCTTGAATGCCACCACTTCGGCTTTCGGCGGCTCGCGCAGTTCGACCATCGGAAAACGTGCGTGCGAGTCGAGTTTCTCGGCGGCTTTCACGAGATCGCACGCGAGCTGCATTTCTGCGCCGCTCAGCGGATCGAGCGGATGAACGGGGACGTGAGCGGCTTTCGTGGCATTCGTGTTCATAAGATTCCCGTAAGGAGTTGCTGGACCGGACAGCGTGCTCGCGAGGCGAACAAGGCGCGGCGAACGCTGAGTCGATGGCAAATCGTAGGAACCCAATAATATTTTCGCGCTTGCGCATTGCGCCAAATGAACGATAAAGTGCGCCAGGAGACTGACGCGAGCAATCGTCAGCGAAGACTGGAGAGGAGACGCTCAGCATGAAGAAAGTCACGCTCAACGGCAGTTTCCCGATGGTCCGCGCCGCGGTCATGGGACCGGTTGTGCGCGCACTCGATGCCTCGGGCGCGCAATGCGACACGCTGCTGGAGGAGTTCGGCATGAGCCGCAAGCTTCTGTCGAATCCGTACGAAATCCTGCCGCTCACGCGCTATGTCGCGGCGTTCGAACGTGCCGCGGAGGTCCTTGGCGAGTCCGCGCTCGGTCTGCGTTTAGGCAGTGAATTGCAATTGACGGAACTCGGGCCAGCAGGTCTGGTGTTTCTCTCATCGCCCACTTTGAATGCCGCCATGCGCAAGTTCGTGCTCGCGCTCGCGTCGTGGCAAAACACCACAACCTGCGAATTGCTGCGCGACGACGAATGGCCGATCTGGACCTACCAGATCGCCAGTCCGCAAATCTGGCCGCGCCGCCAGGACGCGGAATACAGCCTCTCGACCATGTGCCATATGGTGCGCCTCGTGCGCGGCGCGGCGTGGAATCCGGTTGAAGTGCATTTCGAACATGCCGCGCCCGCCGATCTCAAACCGTATGCGCGCATTTTCCATGTGCCGGTGCGCTTTCAGCAGCCTTTCAATGGTTTGATTCTGCGGCCGCAGGATCTCGACGCTTCGCTCAAAAGTGCCGACACGCAAATGGCGCGCATGATGGAGCGCCACGCTACCGATCTGATCGCACGGGATGCGATGCCGCACAGCATTGCCGAGCAGGTTCGCGATCTGGTGACGCGGCGGCTCGCGCACGAAAAGCTGATCGTCGCCGATATTGCGAAGGATCTCGGTCTCTCGCATCGCTCGTTGCAGCGGCACCTCGCGCAAGAGGGCACTTCCGTGCGACAGATCGTGCGAGAGGAACGGCAACGCAGCGTCGAAGGCCTGCTCGAACGGGAAGAACTCACCAATGCCGCGATCGCACGCGCCGTCGGTTATGCGGATGCCACGGTCTTGTGGCGCGCCACGCGTAGCTGGAAGAAAAATAACGCGTGACGTGGCCGCATTTTCTTTCAACCTGAAAGTAATGCGCGAGAATAGTTCAGGTTCCTAAATATCCGCCGAAATATCCACTGAGAGCGGCCGTATTCGGGCTTCCCCGCATTGGCGCAAATTATCGAAAATTTGGCGCGGTTGGCGAAGTCGTTTTATTTTTTAGCTACCTACCATGCGCTCACACCGAAGCATCGGAGATCGGTCAAGCGAGCGTCTGGATCAGCAGTGCAGGGTTCAGGCGAGTCCCAGACTAGCCAACACAACAGAGGCAGCGATGAGTGAACCCTATTCTCCGACCCGAGCGGTCGACGCGGAGAACCCCGTGGAATTGAAAGGCAATACGCTGGGCTTATGGCAGATCGTGTTCCTGGTGATTTCGGCGGCCGCGCCGCTGACCGGCATGCTCGGCGCGGTGCCGCCCGCGATCAGTCTGGGCAACGGCGCGGGCATTCCGGGCGCGTTCGTGATTGCCGGCGCGGTGCTGCTGATTTTCAGCGTGGGCTTTGCGTCGATGAGCCGGCACGTGGTGCGCGCCGGCGCGTTTTACGCGTACATCACCGCCGGACTCGGGCGGCCGTTGGGTATGGCCGGCGCGCTCGTCGCGCTGATGTCGTACACGTTCATCCAGATCGCGCTGTACGGACTGTTTGGTTTCTTCTGCACGGTGATCCTCTCGCCGCTCTTGCCTGCCGCGTTGCCCTGGTACGGGTATTCGCTGATCTGCGTGGCCGTGGTGCAGTTCACCGGCATTCGCGGTATCGATCTGAATAGCCGCCTGCTCGGCGTGCTGATGTGCCTCGAACTGGGCATTCTGCTGGTGCTCGCCATCGCGATCGTCGTGCATGGCGGCGGACCGAACGGGCTCACGCTCGCACCGTTCACGCCGCAGCATGTGTTCAGCGGCCACCTCGGCATTGCGGTGATGTTCGCCTTCGCGTCGTTCATCGGCTTCGAAGCGACCGCGATATACGGCAAGGAATGTCGCGATCCGAAGGTGACCGTGCCGCGAGCCACGTATGTGTCTGTGATGCTGATTCTCGTGTTCTTCGCGTTCGTCACGTGGACGATTGTTTGCGCGTACGGCCTCGCCGACGTGGTCACGGTGGCGACCAAACAGCCTGGCGATTTCTGGTTCATCCAGTCCGGCAAATATCTGGGCAATGCAGTGACGACGGTGATGAGCTTCCTGCTGCTCAGCAGTATTTTCGCGAGCCTGTTGTCGTTTCATAACACGCTGGTGCGTTATATCCACGCGCTGAGTCTCGAAGGCATCCTGCCGCAAGTCCTCAACCGTGTGCATGAAAAATATCGTTCGCCGTATGTGGCGAGCTATCTGCAGACACTCTCCGTGTGCGTGCTGCTCGGACTCTTTATCGCGGCAGGCAGCGATGTGTTCAATATCGTGTTCAGCTGGAGTTCGGCGCTCGGCACGATCGGCATTGTGATGTTGCAGGCGGTGACGAGTTTTTCGGTGATCGCGTTCTTCCGCAAGACGCGCAAGGACACGCGCATATGGCACTCGTTCGTTGCGCCGCTGGTGGGCGGCTTCGGCCTGTTGTATATCGGTGTGATTCTGGTGCGCAATCTCGACGCGCTCAGCGGCTCAGATAGTCCGATCGTCAAATCGTTTCCGTGGATCGTGTTCACGGTGGCGCTGGTCGGCGTGCTGATCGGTCTCATTCTGCGCAAGAAGCGCCCGGATATCTACGCACGCTTCGGCCAGTAAAAGCGAACCGCGCGCACCGCGCGAAGCGCGCCAACCCGGCGCGACAACCACCTACCTCACTTCTCGACAAGACAATCATGGCAGACACTTTCGTCAAGCGCTCGGCGCTTGCGCTGGCCGCGTTCGGCTTTTCGATGGGCGCGTACGCGCAATCTTCGGTGACGCTTTACGGCACGGTCGACGCCGGCCTCATCTACACGAGCAACCAGCAGACGACGCTCGCCAACGGCAGCACCAACGGACACGCGAACTATCAACTCGGCGGCGGCAATCTGGTGCCGTCGCGTTGGGGCTTGATGGGCACGGAAGATATCGGCGCAGGCACGACGGTCAACTTTGCGTTGGAGAACAGTTTTCTGATCGGCAGCGGCGCGATGCTGCAATCGAATACGCTGTTCAATCGCAATGCGTGGGTCGGTGTGAACAACGCGACGTATGGCGCGCTGACCTTCGGCCGTCAATACGATCCGTTCTCGGATTATATGGGTGCGTATGCATCGAGTAATAACTGGGCGACGCTGTACGGCTCGCATTTCGGCGACGTCGATAACCTGAACGAGGCGTTCAACTTCAACAATTCGATCAAGTACATCAGTCCGAGCTTCGGCGGATTCACGCTGGGGGGATTGTTCAGCCTCGGCGGCGTAGCGGGGAATTTTTCGCAGAACAAGGGCTGGGCGCTGGCGGCGAATTACGTGCAGGGGCCGCTGTCGCTGAGCGCGGGGTATCTGGAGTTGAATCAGCCGTTGCAGGCGGCGCTGGGTGGCACGAGTGGCTATATCGGCGACTTCAGTTGTGCGAACGCGGACGCGTCGTATTGTCTGTTGCAGGATGCGAGCAAGGTGCGGATTTTCGGGGCAGGGGGTTCGTATTCGTTCGGCAAGGCGAACGTGGCGGTGACTTATACGCATACGCGGCTGTCGCAGAGCCAGTACTTTGCGAGCGCGGCGCGGCCGGCCGGCGCCGATGTTTCGTTCGATATCGCCGAATTGAACACTACCTATGCGCTTGCGCCGGATTTGCAGCTTGGGCTCGCCTATATCTTCAACGACGTCAAACCTAGCGGCAGCGGCTCGACCCGCGTGCATCAGATCAACCTCGGCGCGGTGTATAGCTTGTCGAAACGGACTGCTGTTTATGCCGTGGCCATTGGGCAGAAATCTTCCGGTGCCGGATTAGGGGTTGATCCGGTGACCGGGGCGAGCGAGAACCTGGCGCAGATTCCGAACGTGGTGAATTCGGATACGGATCGGCAGGTTTCGGTGGTGTTGGGCTTGCGGCATAACTTTTGACATCACGCTTTGAACGTCGCCTGCTCGAGAATCATGTCGTAGAGCGCTTGCGCGGCAGGTGACAACTGCGCGGTCTTGCGCGCCACGAGCACGAGTGTGCGCGACACGGCCGGCTGCGTGAGTTCGACAACGCGCACCGTCGGATACGCGCCCTTCTGCAACGCAAGCGCCGGCACCACGGCCGCGCCCACACCCTGCGCGACCAGCCCGACAGCCGTCGAACTGCGCTGCACTTCGTAGAACGAGCGCAGCGCCAGGTGGCTCGGCGCCAGCGCGACGTCCAGTAACGCACGGTTGCCGCTCACCTCGCCGGCAAAGATCAGCGGATACGATTGCAACTGCTGCCAGGCGATGCGGCGCCGCTTTGCCAATGGATGATCCTCGTGGCAAATCAAAACGTAGCGGTCCTTCGTGAGCGGCACGCTCGCCAGATCGGGATGATGCTCGCCGGCGATGTTGATGCCGAATTCGACTTCGCGGCGCAGCACGGCCGCTTCTACCGCGGACGACGCATGATCGAGAATCCTGATGCGGTTATGCGGATAACGCGCCGAATACGCCTGCAGAATACGCGGCAGATACTGCACGCCGACCGTCGGCACACAAGCTATCGACACATCGCCGCGGCGCGCCACGCCCGTCTCGCGGATTTCGACTAGCGCATCGGCGAGTTCGCCGAGCAAGCGGCGCGCTTGCGGCAGAAAACCGCGCCCGATTTCGGTGAGCGCCATGGAGCGCGTGGTCCGCTCGATCAGCGTGACGCCGAGATAGGTTTCGAGCTTGCGCAGACGCTGCGTGATGGCCGTTTGCGTGACGTGCAGCGAATCGGCGGCACTCTGGAAGCTGCCGCGATCCGCGATGGCGACGAACGCCTGAACGCCGAGCGTGTCGATTTTCATCAGTAAAATTGAGGAATCGGAGTGATAAATTCATTTTACTCCGCACCTCACGCCGCCGAGAATGGGCGGATTGGATCGGTTGGAATGCCGTGCGGTTCAGATCGTCGATCACCGATCCGGCCACCCTGAACACAAGGAGTCCCAGATGACGTCGAAGAAGGATTGGCACGCGAAGCAGTACGTGATGTTCGAAAACGAGCGCACGCGTCCGGTCAGGGATCTGCTGGCGGCTGTGCCGACGGCGAATGTGAAGACCGCGGTGGACATCGGCTGCGGGCCCGGCAACTCGACCGAGACACTCGCGGCGCGCGTGCCGGGAGCGGCGGTCAGCGGCATGGACAGTTCGCCCGACATGATCGCGGCGGCCCGCCAGCGACTGCCGCAATTCCGCTTCGACGTGAGCGACATTGCCACGTGGGACGCGCCCGGACCCTACGACCTGATCCTCGCCAATGCGGTGTTGCAGTGGGTGCCCGACCATGAGCGGCTGTTTCCGTCGCTAGTCGGCAAGCTCGCGCCGGGCGGCAGCCTCGCCGTGCAGATGCCGGACAATCTCGACGAACCGGCGCACCGCCTGCTGCGCGAGATTGCCGCCGATGGTCCGTGGGCGCACAAGCTCAAAGGTGTCGAGCGCACCATGCGCTACGGCGCAGAATGGTATTACGCCTTGCTCGAACCGCTGTGCGCGCGCGTCGACGTGTGGCGCACCGTCTATCACCACCCGCTCGCGGGTGGCGCGGACGCCGTGGTCGAATGGTTCAAGGGCAGCGCGCTGCGGCCGTTTCTCGCCGAACTCGACGACGCGGAGCAAGGCGCTTTCCTCGGGCGTTACCGCGAGGCGATTGCCGCGGCTTATCCGGCGCTCGCCGACGGCACGGTGCTGCTGCCGTTTCCGCGCCTGTTCATCGTCGCTACGCGCTAGCGGCGCGGGCTCGCGAGCGAGGCGTGGTGCGGCCCGCGGGCCGGCTGCCGTGCCGATGTGGCGCCGCCGCGCCAGGGTACTCAGGAATTGCCGCGCTTGAATTCTGCGTGATATTGTTCTATCGAAGCGGAGGCCGGCGACACGCCGTCCTCATCGGAACGCAATCCACCGCAGCGAGCGTCGCCATGAGTGATGTACGCCATCATCTGAGTCCACGGGACCGTCTGGAGCTGTTGTGCTGGCTCACATGCGGCAGTCTTGGCGCTTATTACCTGAATGAGGACTGGCCCGACGCGGCGTTCCACGTGCAAGCCGCGCACAAGTGGCTCGACCGCCGGGCGCGGGAGGCCGACTGGCTGACGATCGCCAAGCTGACCGCTACCGCGGTGGAGATCGCGCGGCGCCACGCGCGGTTTGTCGAGGCGGACTGGGCGAGAGACGCGGTCGAGGAGATTCTCGATACGGATGAACTCGATCCTCAGGCCCGGCTCGTTCGGCAAGTCATTGCCGATTGCCAGAATGCTTTGTCGGATAAAAGGTTGGCGGATTAAGGTTCTAGTGTTCGCTCGCGCACACACGCCACCGGCTGATTACCTCGTGATAAAACGCCCGCAATCGCATCGCCGCCAGCCCCGCGAGTTTGCTTTGGATTCCCCGTCGCGCGCTCACCGGCGCTGCTCGCGCAAGCACGTCGCCGCATGATTCAGATTCGAGCTCGATCGGCCGCCGCATGCCGGCCGTCCTGCCATTGGGCGTTGACGACCGACGGCCGAGTGCCCCGCCCAGCGCGCTTTTTTGCGGACGAACGTTGTTCCGTTTCGGGGCACGCGTTCGCCTCACAATTCGCAAAGCTCAATTGAGTTATTGCTTCAGGCGAAGTCAGTCGAGCGCGACAACGCCTCCCACGTTTCGATTTCCTCCTTCAGCGCCGCCAGCTTTGTCTTCACCAGATCGAGCGCATCGTTGCCGAGCAGCAGATGCACGGGCGGATTCTTTGCCGCGACGATTTCCAGCAGCGCCTGCGCCGCCTTGCGCGGATCGCCCGCCTGCTTGCCGCTCTTTGCTTCGCGCGCTTCGCGGATCGGGTCGAACAGGGCGTCATAGTCGGCGATGCTCCGGCCCGCGCGGACCATCGAGCGGCCGGCCCAATCGGTGCGGAACGAGCCGGGCGCGACCGCCGTGACCTTGATGCCGAAGCCCGCCACTTCTTTGGCGAGCGTGTCGGTGATGCCTTCGAGCGCGAACTTGCTGCCGCAGTAGTACGCAATGCCGGGCATCGTGATGAAGCCGCCCATCGACGTGATGTTGACGATGTGCCCCGAGCGCCGCTCGCGCATGGCGGGCAGCACGGCCTTGATCATCGCCACCGCGCCGAACACGTTGACGTCGAATTGACGGCGCAGATCGTCGAGCGGCGATTCTTCCAGCGTGCCCTCGTGTCCGTAGCCGGCGTTGTTGACGAGGACGTCGATCGGGCCGACGCTGTGGGTGATCGCGGCGATAGCGGGCGTGATCGCCTCGAAATCCGTGACGTCGAGCACGACCGCGTGCGCCCGTGCGGCCGCCAACGCCGTGAACGCATCGCGCGCGGCCTCGTTGCGCACCGTGCCGACGACGGTATGGCCCGCGTCGAGCGCCGCCTGCGCGAAGGCGCGCCCGAAGCCGGAACTGACGCCGGTGATCAGAAACGTTTTGCTCATGGTGATCCACTCCTTGATTTTGTCCGTCATCACATGGCGCTTTCGGGCGAAAACGCGGGGCATCGACGGAAACGGCCCAGAACTGAATGGTAGGAGCGGCAGGGCCCGGCGCGAATGCCGGGTCGTCTGCGTTGATTGCCTAATCCTATGAACGGATGGATTTTTCGACGCCGCGGTGGCAGAGTGCAAACTACTTAGCGATATCGACAGAGCCCGCAATGAAGCACAAACATCAGGATCCGGGCGCGAGCCAGCGCATGGTGGCCTTGCTCGAAAATCTCGCGCCGCTGGAAGGCTACAACCTCACCGTGCTGCCCGACGTGCGCTTTCTGCGGTCGAACCGGCCGCTGAGCCGCACCCCGGTGCTGTACGACCCGGGCGTCGTGATCGTCTGCCAGGGGCGCAAGCGGGGCTTTCTCGGCGAGACGGTCTACGTGTACGACGCGCAGCACTATCTGGCCGTCTCTGTGCCGGTGCCGTTCTCGATGGAAACCGAAGCGAGCGAGGCCAAGCCCTTGCTCGCCATCTATTTCCGCCTCGACTTCAAAGTCGCCGCGGACCTGATGCTGCAGCTGGACGAGCGGGACGCGGGCGTGCCGGCCGAACCGCGCGGCATGATGTCGACGCCGCTCGACGCGAAACTGAGCGCTTCGGTATTGCGCTTTCTCGAGGCGATGAGCGTGCCGCTGGAGGCGGAACTACTCGGACCAGCGCTGGTGCGCGAAATCTACTTTCACGTGCTGACCGGCGAGCAGGGCGGATCGATGCGCGCCGCGCTGACCGCGCAAGGCCAGTTCGCGCGGATCGCCAGAGTGATCCGCAAGATTCACGCGTGCTATCGCGAACCGCTCGACATCGGGCAGCTCGCGCTGGAAGCGAACATGAGCGTGCCCAGCTTCCACTCGCACTTCAAGGCGGTGACGCGCACGTCGCCGATGCAATATCTCAAGTCGACACGGCTTCATCAGGCGCGCCTGCTGATGGTGAGAAACGAGGTGACGGCGGCGCACGCGTGCGTGCAGGTGGGCTATGAAAGCGCCTCGCAATTCAGCCGCGAATTCAAGCGCCTGTTCGGCCGCAGTCCGGTCGAAGAGGCTGAACGGATGCGCAAATCCTTCGCCGTGCCGCCTCCCGCGCCGGGTACCGTATTCGTCGCCTCGCACTGAGCGGAGCTGGCCCGGCGCGCGTGGCGCAAACTGTGTCTGTCCGTTCCATCGAGCCGTCGATACGCTTTGAACCCATGCTACAGATACTCGGCAAGACCTCATCCATCAACGTCCGCAAAGTCTTGTGGACCTGCGCCGAACTCGCGCTTCCATTCGAACAGCAAGACTGGGGCTCCGGATTTCGCGCGACCAATGTACCGGAATTTCTCGCGCTGAACCCCAATGCGATGGTGCCCGTCATCAAAGACGGCGAGTTCGTGCTGTGGGAGTCGAACTCCATCATCCGCTATCTGACCGGCCGCTATCGAGGCGAGTGGTTATATCCGCTCGATCCATGCGAGCGCGCCCGCTGCGATCAATGGATCGACTGGCAGGCGAGCGAATTGAACCGTTCCTGGAGCTACGCCTTTCTGGCGCTGGTCCGGCATTCTCCGGCTCACCAGGATCCGCGGCAGATCGAGCTGTCTTGCGCGAATTGGGCGAGGCACATGGCCATGATCGAAGGACAGTTGCGGAAAACCGGCGCGTTCATCGCCGGGGACGCGTTTTCGCTCGCGGACATTCCGCTCGCGCTGTCCATCAACCGTTGGCTGGAAACACCGCTGCAGCACAGCGATTTGCCGGCGGTTGACGCCTATATGACGCGTCTCGCCACGCGTGAAGGCTACCGGATGTATTGTCGCAACGGTACGCCGTAACGCCTGCGCAAACTCCCGCGCCTTACAACAATCCGTGCGCAATGCTTACGGATTCCCGAGCATGCATGCGCTGCTGCGCGGCGCGCCCCGACTCGCCTACAATGGCCACTTTTGCGACACCGATTGAAGGTTCCATGATGCGGGTATCGAAAGTTGCGCTGGCGTTGCTGGCCGCGTGTTTCACTCTGAATGCGAGCGCCGAGATGACGGCCGCGCAGTACAAACAATGGGCGCATGCGGATAACAACTCGATCTACGCCGCGTACATTACCGGCACGATCAACGCGTTCGGCTGGGCCAACGGCGAACTGGTATCGAAGAAGAAGCCGCCGCTCTTCTGTCCGCCGCAAAATCTCGCCATCGGTAACCAGAACGTCTATCCGTTGCTCGACACGTTCTTCGCCAACCACCCCGGCCTGTCGGACGATTTTCCGGTCGGCCTCGCGATTCTCCGTTCGCTTCAGGCGGCGTTTCCCTGCTGAGGCACATTCTGAGGAGCACCGCTTGCCGGTGAGTGGCAGCAACGCGGGATAACCGGTGCAAGCCCGAAGCGGGGCCACTCAAGGCCCCGCGTTTCGTCAAACCTGCACGAGCTTCGGAATCTGCACGTCCGGATTGACGTCCGCTTCGTAATCCACGCCCGCGATCTCGAAGCCGAACAGACGCAGGAAATCCGTCTTGTAGCCGCTGAAGTCGGTGAGTTCGTAGATATTGTCGTTGGTCACCTGGGTCCACAGTTCCTGCACGCGGTTCTGCACCTCGGGGTCGAGCTCCTTGTAGTCCGCGCGCAGACGGCCTTCTTCGTCGATGTGCGGCGCCGCGCCGTACAGGCTGTCCTTGTACAGGCCGTAGACCTGCTCGATGCAGCCTTCGTGCGTGCCTTTCTCCTTCATGACCTTGAAGAGCAGCGACAGATACAGGGGCATCATCGGGATCGCGGAACTCGCTTGCGTGACGACCGCCTTCAGCACCGAGACGCGCGCATCGCCGCCCTTGGGCGCCAGCTTTTCGCGAATGCCCAGCACTTTCTGGTCGAGGTCCTTCTTGGCCGCGCCGATCGAGCCGTTCCAGTAAATGTCGTGTGTGATCTTCTCGCCGAGGTAGGTGAACGCGGTGGTCTTCGCGCCGTCCGCGAGCACGCCGGCTTCGAGCAGGGCGTCGATCCACATCTGCCAGTCTTCGCCGCCCATCACCGCGACGGTGTCGTCGATTTCCTTCTGGGTGGCGGGTTCGAGCACGGTTTCCTTGATGACTTCCTTGTCCGTGTCGATGCCGCGCAGATTCACCGCCTTGCCGACCGGCTTGAGCGTCGAACTGAACACTTCGCCGCTCTTCGGATGCGTGCGCTTGGGCGCGGCAAGGCTGTAGACGACCAGATCGACCTGACCCAGATCGCGCTTGATGACTTCAATGGTGCGCGCTTTGACTTCGTCGGAGAAGGCGTCGCCGTTGATGCTGGTCGCGTACAGGCCCGTTTCCGTGGCGAATTTCTCGAAGGCGGCGGTGTTGTACCAGCCGGCCGTGCCAGCCTTGGTTTCGCTGCCGGCGCGCTCGAAGAACACGCCGAGCGTGGCGGCGTCCGAGCCGAACGCCGCGCTGATGCGGGCGGCGAGGCCGTAGCCCGTGGATGCGCCGATCACCAGCACTTTCTTCGGGCCGTTGGCGATGGGGCCGCGTGCCTTGACGTAGTCGATCTGTTCGCGGACGTTGGCTTCGCAGCCGGTCGGATGGGTGGAAACACAGATGAAGCCACGCACGCGCGGTTTGATGATCATGAAGCACCTCTTGTCGGAATTGGCGACATTATAGTGGGCCGCGATGGTTGCGGGCGCGCCGCGGCGCTTTGGCTTCTGGCTGCGCTCCGGCCGCGCGCCGTGGGCAAAAAATCGGCCGCCGCCGCGCGACTTGGTAGGATTGCGCCTTTCCCGTCCGACGATTGGCTAGTGTGAAGCGCCTCATCCCCTCATTTCTGGCGGCCCTCGATAAAGGGCTGACCCTCGCCAACCCGCTCGTCGCCCAGGCTCTGTGGCACCTGCGCCACCCGACGCGCCGTGGCGTGCTGAAGGCTTGCGCGGCGCTTCCACTGTTGCTGGTGCTGTACGTGCTGATCCTGATTCCGTTCACACCGGGGATCGGCGACATCCGCAAGGCCAAGATCGAGCAGCCGGCGCAGATTCTCTCGGCGGACGGCAAGCTGCTGGCCGAATTCAAGCCGTCCAACCGCGAGTGGGTCAAGCTCAAGGACATCTCGCCGAACGTGGTGAATGCGCTGATCGCCACCGAAGATCACCGCTTCTACGAGCATTGGGGTCTCGACTGGCGGCGCACGGCCTCGGCCGCGCTGCATACGTTTTCCGGCGACCGGCAGGGCGGCTCGACCATCACGCAACAACTCGCCCGCAATCTCTATCCCGACGAAATCGGCCGCGCGCCGACGCTCACGCGCAAGCTGAAGGAAGCGATCACGGCCTTCAAGATCGAGGCGCTCTACAGCAAGAACGAGATTCTCGAGACCTACCTGAACACGGTGCCGTTCCTCTACAACGCCTATGGCATCGAGATGGCGGCGCGCACCTATTTCGACAAATCAGCTTCCGACCTGAACGTGCTGGAAAGCGCGACGCTCACCGGCATGCTCAAGGGCAACAGCTACTACAACCCGGTGCTGAACCCCGAGCGCGCGCTGCAGCGGCGCGATACGGTGCTCGGCCAGATGGTCAAGTACGGAAAACTGACACCGGCCGCCTACGCGACGTTGAGCCGCCGGTCGCTGCGCATCGATTTCGAGCGCCAGACCGAGCCGCCCGGCCCCGCGCCGCATTTCGCGCAGCAACTGCGCAAGTGGCTCGCGTCGTGGGCGGACCGGAACGACTACAACATGTATGCCGACGGGCTGGTGGTGCGCACCACCATCGATTCGCGTCTGCAGACCATGGCGACTCAGGCCGTGACCTTGCAGGGCAACCAGTTGCAGGGCATCGCCAATGCGGCGTGGGGCAGCCGCGCGGGCTGTTCGAACGGCCGCGATCTGCTGCAGACCTTCCTGCGCGAAACGCCCGACTACCGCGCCGCCAAAGACGCCGGCCTGACCGATGACGACGCGCTCAAGCGCGTCTCGTCCGACCGCAATCTCATGAAGTCGGTGTGCGAGTCCAAAACGCGGGTGCAGGCGGATTTTCTCGCCATGGACCCGCGCAACGGCCAGATCCGCGCGTGGGTGGGCAGCCGCGACTTCAGCCAGGACCCGTTCGACCATGTTCAACAGGCGCGCCGCCAGCCGGGCTCGACCTTCAAGCCGTTCGTCTACGCGGCGGCTTTCGAGTCGGGCGCGAAACCCGCCGACACTTTCATCGATAAGCCCGTGGAAATTCCGCTGGCAGGCGGCGAAATCTGGCGTCCGAGCGACGAGGACGAGCCGAGCGAGCGCAAGATCAGCCTGCGCGACGGCCTTGCATACTCGCGCAACCGCATTACCGCGCAACTGATGGAGACGGTCGGGCCGGACAAGGTTGCCGGATTAGCCCGCGCGATGGGCGTGCGCGACAGCGAACTGGATCCGGTGCCGTCGCTCGCGCTCGGCACGAGCCCTGTCACGCTGAAGGAAATGGTGTCGGCCTACGGCACGATCGCCAACCTCGGTGCCTACGTGGAGCCGGTTATGGTCACACGCATCGAGAACCGCAAAGGCGAGGTGCTGGCCGAGTTCGCGCCGGTGTCGCCGAAACAGGAACTGCCCGCCGACACCGACCGTGTGCTGATCGACGTCATGCGCGACGTGGTGAACCGTGGCACGGGTTCGAGCATTCGCAACCGCTTCGGCGTGCGCGGCGACGTCGCGGGCAAGACGGGCACCACGCAGGGCAATGCGGACGGCTGGTTCATCCTGATTCATCCGCAGCTCGTGGCGGGGGCGTGGGTCGGTTTCAACGACAGCCGCGTGACCCTGCGCAGCGACTACTGGGGTCAGGGCGCGCACAGCGCGCTGCCGATCGTCGGCGATTTCTTCCAGCGCGCGCAGCGTTCGAGGCTGGTCGATAGCCGCGTCAAATTCGCCACCGACCAGCAGCCGGGTTGGTTCGCCGAACGCTCGGGCAGGTTGCGGGAGTGGTTCCAGACTCTGTTCGCGGGGTCGCCGGGCAAGCCGGAGACGCGGGTGGTGCAGCGCGGGACGACGCGCCGGCCGCCGACTGCCGTGCCGGAACAACCGGCAGTTGCGCCGTCGGCGTCGGCGGCTTTGGCCGAGCCGCGGGGATTGCCGCAGCCGCCGCTGCTGCCGTCACCAGCTTCAGCGCCGGTGGCGGCGAGCGGGGCGGTCGACGGTGAAGCGCGCGGTGGCGGTGAACCGGCACTCGCGCCGACGCCCACGCCCGACGACGTGGTGCCGCCGGACGCCGGCAGCCCGGCAAACGCGTTGCCGGAGACGTCGGCGGGCGGGCGCGGGTCGCCGTGAGCGATGCGGTGTAGTCCGCGCTGCGTGGCTGAGCCGGGTCGGCGCTTTTCGCCGGTGCGGCTGAATTCGCGGCGTTTTCCGCAGGAGCTGCCGCGCTCATGTGGTTCGTTCCAAAGCACGGCTCAGCTCGCGCGGCGCTTTCCACAAATGCGTCTGAGCCACGCATTACTTTTCAGCGGCGCGGCGACCTGACGCGACTCGCTTCGGCCGCGGCGGCCAGCGCGGCTACGACCTGGCCGCCTCGGCCGCTCGCGTCGCCTGCGGATCCGAAAACCCCGCCGCCGCTTCGAGCGAAGCATCGTGATGCAGCAACAGCACGGCCGCGACGCCGACCAGCCCCGCGCCCGACAGGCACAGCAAACCGGCGCCGAAGCCGCCGGTGCTGTCCTTGATCCAGCCCATCGCATACGGTCCAAAGAAACCCGCCAGATTGCCGAGCGAATTGACCGCGGCGATGCCGCCCGCTGCTGCCGCCCCTGACAGGAACGAGGCCGGCAAGGTCCAGATCACCGGCAGGCAACCGAAGATGCCGAACCCGGCAATCGACAGCGCGATCATCTTCTGCACCGGATTGTCGAGCCCGGCGGCCGCCGCGATGCCGCCCGCCGCCACCAGCAGCGCAATCGCCACGTGCCGTTTGCGTTCGAGCTTGCGGTCCGAGTGCCGTCCCCAGAACACCATGCTGATCACGCCGACGATATACGGCAGCGACGTCACGAAGCCCGTCTGCAGATTGGTGAGCCCGAACGATTTGACGATCTGCGGCAGGAAGAAGCTCAGCCCGTAGTTGGTTGCATTCGCACCGAAATAGATCAGGGCGACCGCGAGGACGCGCGGGTTGAAGAGCGCCTCTTTGACGCTGAACTTATGCACCGCTTCGCGATGCGCGCGCTCCTGCGTCTGACGCGCGACCAGCCAGCCGCGTTCGTCGGTGGCGAGCCAAGTGGCGTCGGCGGGCTTGTCGGTGAGGTAGGAGAGTACGACGAACGCGAGCACCAGCGCGGGCGCCGCCTCGATCAGATAGACCCACTGCCAGCCGGCCAGACCGGCGAAGCCGTCCATCGACAGCAATGCGCCGGAAATCGGGCCGCCGATCACCGTGGACAGCGGGATCGCCGCCATGAAATAGCCGACTACGCGACCGCGATACGCGGCGGGAAACCACAGCGTGAGCAGGAAGATGATGCCCGGGAAGAAACCCGCCTCCGCCACGCCGAGCAGAATCCGCAGGCCGTAAAACACGTGCGCGGGGGAGAGTCCTGTAAAGCGCGCAATATCTGGGATATACGCCATTGCACCCGCGAGAACGCCCCACGTGAACATGATCCGCGCAATCCAGCGGCGCGCGCCGAATTTCTCCAGCAGCAGATTAGATGGGACTTCGAAGAAAAAATACGCGATGAAGAAAATCCCGGCGCCGAAACCGAAAGCACTCGCGGACAGGCCGAGCGCCTTGTTCATCTGCAGTGCCGCAAAGCCGACGTTGACGCGGTCGAGATAGGCAATGAAATAACACAGGATCAGGAACGGCACGAGCCGAACCGTTACGCGTTTCATGGTGCGTGCTTCGAGATCCATCGATGTCTCCTCCGGTTTAGCATCCGGCTGGTTTAAATGATGTCGTTACAGACTAGACGCTGAAAACCGATTCCGGAAGGTTTTTGCACAGTGCGCAATGCGGCGTGCTCAGGTCCACGGAACGTGAACCTTGTCGAGATTGCGGTCGAGCTGGTACGCCGCGCTGATCAGCGCGAGATGCGTGAGCGCCTGCGGAAAATTGCCGAGCGCCTCGCCGCTGGTGGCCACTTCCTCGGAAAACAGGCCGACGTGATTCGCGTACGCGAGCATCTTTTCGAACACGAGGCGGCCTTCGTCCACGCGTCCGGCGCGCGCCAGCGCTTCCGCATACCAGAACGAACAGGCGCTGAAGCCGCCTTCGATGCCGGGCAGACCGTCGAGCGTCGTGCCGCGTGTATAGCGGAAGATCAGCGGGTCCACTTTCAGTTCGCTGCCGATCGCGTCGAGCGTGCCGAGCCAGCGCGGATCAGTCGGCCCGATGAAGCGCACGAGCGGCATCATCAACGCGGACGCATCGAGCCGTTGCGAATCCGGCGTCTGCACGAACGCGTTCAGTTCGTCGTTCCAGAAGTGCTCGTGAATGTCGGCGTGGATCGCGTCGCGGGTGTCGAACCAGCGTTTGAGCGGCGCAGGCAGGGAACGCTTTTCCGCCAGCCGCAGCGCGCGGTCCACCGTGACCCAGCACATCAGCCGCGAATGGAGCAGGGGCCGCAGGCCGTTGCGAAACTCCCAGATGCCGTGGTCCGGTTCGCGCCAGTGTTCGACCACATAGTCGACCGTGCGCGTGACGTCGCGCCAGCCGTCGTGCGAGATCGCGGCGCCGTACTTGTTGTACAGATAGATCGCGTCGAGCAGCGCGCCGTATACGTCGAGCTGGATCTGATCGCGCGCGGCGTTGCCGACGAGCGGCACGCCCGCTGAGCCATCGCCGTTCGACAGCGCCGCGATTTCGGTTTCTTCCGGCGGCTCCTTGCCGTCGACGGTGTACATGACGTTCAGCGAGCCGTCCGAGTCGCATTGCCGGCTGCGTCCGGCGATCCATGTCATGAAATTGCGCGCTTCGCCGGTATAGCCGAGACGCAGCAGCGCGTACACGGAGAACGCGGCGTCGCGAATCCATGTGAAGCGGTAGTCCCAGCGGCGCGAACCGTCGAGCGCTTCGGGAAGCCCGAAGGTCGGTGCGGCGACGATCGCACCATGCTCGCTGGAACTGAGCAGCTTCAAGGTCAGCGCCGAGCGCATCACGACCTCACGATAGCGGCCGCGATAGGTGGATTGCGCCGACCAGCTTCGCCAGTAGCGGACCGTATCGGTCAGCGCCGTTTCGCAATCGAACGACTTTTCGCGCAAGCCTTCGGCGTCGCCGAAAGCGAAGCCGGCCGTTTCGCCATGACTCAGCTCGAACTCCGCGTGCGCGGCGCCGTGGTCGAGCGCGAGCGGCACGGTGCAGTTCAGGCGCAGTTGCATGCCGCTTTCAATCCCGGCGTCGGTGGCGGCGTGGAATTCGACGCCGCCGTTCTTATCGATGTGAGCCGTGTGCGCGCCGCGTGCATAGTCGAAGCGCGGCTCGCAACGCATCCTGAACGCCATGCGCCCGTGCACGACCCGCACGACGCGGATCACGCAGTTGGGTAGCGGCGCGTCAGCAGCGGCGCCGCCGCCGTCCTCGGGCACCGGCATGAAGTCCATCAGTTCGCAGACGCCCTCGGGCGTCATGAAACGGGTCAGCAGGACATTGGTGTCGGGCAGATACATCTGCTTGACGTTGGCGCCTTCGAACGCGGGTTCGATCGAGAAAGCGCCGCCGCGCGACGGCTCGAGCAGGCCGGCAAAAATCGCCGGCGAGTCGATGCGCGGAAAGCACATGAAGTCGATCGAGCCGCGCAGCGAGACGAGCGCCGTGGTCTTCATATTGCCGATCACGCCGCGCGCGTCGGTCGGCAGGGCGGGTCTCGGTGGAACGGGTCGTTGATCGGACATGTCTGCACACTCCGTGAAGCGAGCCGCGATGCGCTCATACGAAACCCGTCAGCAACGTCTGTGCCGCGCCGTTTGCGCGGGCCGGGCGGGGATTGTTCGGGCGCGCGCAACAGTGTTTTCGGGTGGTGAGGCTGATCTCTTACGCGTGATTGCGGATAATTTCATGATTGGTCAATCCGCAAAAATTCTGCAGGTGATACATGTTCAACACTGTCTCAGGCCGCATCCCGGAACGGGGCGAGGCATCCGGGGCGCTCGCGGCGCGAAACGCATTGTCAGGGCGCGCCCGTGCCTTCATTGCGGCCGTGGCGGCGTGCGCGAGTCTCGTGGGCTGCGCCAGTTCCAGCGACGTGGTCGCCACCGGCAAAGCCAATACTTATACGGTCGCGGCCAGCGCGACAGGCGGACGCCTCGCGTGGGCCCGCGCGCATGAGCATGCGATGAGCGAGGCGCGCGATTACTGCGAGCGTCGCGGCATGCAGGCCAGCGTGGTGACGGAAACCGTCAGCGGCGTGCAAGGGTTGACGGAGCATGGGTCGTCGATGAGTTTCGAATGTCATCCGAAGTTTTAGGCGCGGCGGGGGGCTGCGAAGTCGGCAAGCAAGCAACTCGGGTGTAAGAACTCCAGCGCTCGTCCGCTTGCCGGTCAGGCGTTCACGTCAATGCAGTTTCACTTCTTGTCAAACGTAACCAGCTTCTTGTCTTTCGTATCGGCCACGAAAATCGCCAGCAGCCTGGCGGGTTCGGTATCGCTCGCGTTTTCGCTCACGGTGTGATGCACGCCGGGCTTCTCGGTCCAGTGCTCACCCGCGTGGTAGACGCGTTCTTCGCCGTCGTTCACGCGGCTGCGGATCGCTCCCGACAGCACGTAGCCGACCACGAAAGCCTGGCCGTGCCGATGCGGCGTCGACTTGCCGCCGGGCGCATAGTCGACGACGAGCGCCGTCATCGTCTTGCCCGGCACGTTGGCGATCGCCTCGGTGAACGCGGGCGTGATCGTCTCGTGCGGCGCGCTCGCGTCAGCGGCGAATGCGGGTTGGGCAACCCCGAAAATGGAGAGGCCGACGAGCACGGCCGCCGCGCTCAGTGTGCGATTCTTCATGCTGTGACTCCTGACAAAGCGTGAGCGATTTCATTGCTCGAATCCGCTGCCGACGACGCCCAGTTCGACGCCACCGCGTCCAGTTCGGCGCGTGCGCGCTGAAGCGCCTCCGTGCGCGCCTCGGGAAGGGCAAACTGCAGCGGCTGGGCATCGACAAAGGTCGGATCGGCGACGCCGAGAAAGCCGAACGCGGCTCTCAGCGAAGGCGTGAGCGCATCCATGCCTTCATAAGGCGAACCCGCGCGCAAATCCGCGCCGCGGCTCGTGATGAAGAGCACTTTCTGACGTGAAAGCTGGCCGACCACGCGGCCGTCGTCCGCATTCACATAGGTCAGGCCCGTCCGCGTGATGCTGTCGATAAACGCCTTGAACGCGGAGGGCATCGACCAGTTGTACATGGGCATGGCGAAGACGAACGCATCGGCGTCGAGCAGCCGTTGGCACAGCGCATCCGAACCGGCCAGCGTCGCCTTCATGGCAGGCGTGCGATCCTGCGCGGCCGTGTACGTGGCGATGGCGAAAGCCTCGTTGACATGCGGCGGGGTGTCGATCGTGACATCCAGATAATCGACTTCGACCTGCGCGCCTTCTTCGCGCAGGCGTTCCAGAAAATAGCGGCTCAATGAGCGGGAGTTGGATCGCTCGCGCTTGGCGCTGGCGTCGACGTGCATGATCTTCATGATTTCCGTCCTTCCGTGAGTGACTGGATGGTTTAGCGTGAGAGCAGATTAAATGCTCGAATGGCTTTGCGAAATGACCGATTTTCGGTAATTCAAGGTGACCACTTTGCGCACCTGCGGTAGCCAGCACGCAGCGGACTAGGGCATATAAATGAAACAGTCATGTGCCGGAAGCGATCCTTGTGGATATCTGACTTTGCAGATAAAGTTAAACGCACTGAACGAGGGGGCACGCATGAAGCACTACACGCCGGACAATTTCAGCCTGACGCTGAGCGTGGGTTTCTTGATTAACAAAGCACGCAACCTGTTGATCAACGAAATGGACGCCGCGCTGAAGGATCTGGACATTACCAGTCAGCAGATGGGCATTCTGCTGTCCATGCGCCGGGGGTTCGCCACCACGCCGTTCGAATTGTCGCGCTTGCTTGGCATCGACACTGGTTTGATGACGCGCATGCTCGACAAGCTGGAAATCAAGGGTTTGCTGGAACGCTCGCGCAGCATCGAAGACCGCCGCGTCGTCAACCTGAAACTGACGGAAGAGGGCGAAGCGGTCGCCGCGCGGCTTCCGGAGATCGCGCCGGTGGTGCTGAACCGCCGTCTAAAGAAGTTTACGAAAGCCGAATTCGAGGAATTGCGCCGTCTGCTGAACAAGTTTCTCGCTGAGTAGGCGAGGCCAGCCAAACATGCTGCGAACGCTCGCGGCAATTTTTTCAACCTTTTATCTGACAAGTCAGACAATGAAGCCACAGTTAATTCCACGGATCGCCGGCTCGCGGATCGCGAAGGCCGGTGTGACGGTGATCTTCGCGGCCGTACTGTCCGCCTGCGCGAATTACGCCGGTATCTCGAGCGACAAGCAGATGGCGCAAGCGCAGACCTACGCGACTCAACAAAGCATTCCGCGAGACAACGGTCATTGGCCGGCCGCCGATTGGGCCGACCAGTTCGGCGACGCGCAACTGAAGGCCTTGCTCGTTGAAGCGCTGAAGGGCAATCCGTCGGTCGAGCAGGCCCGCGCCCGCGTCGCGGCGGCAGCCGCGTACAGCGACACGGCGAAGGCGAGTACCCTGCCGAAAGTCGGCGCGGACTATTCGCTGACGCGTCAGCAGTATTCGGGCACGGCGCTCGTGCCGCCGCCGTACGGCGGGTCGTGGCAAACGGAGAATAAGGGCTTGCTGTCCGCGTCCTACGATCTCGATCTGTGGGGCAAGAATCGCGAAGCGCTGAAAGCGTCGCTGTCGCAACTGCAGGCGACCCAGGCGGACGAGGAAGTCGTCAAGCTGTCCCTCACGTCGGCCGTGGCGCGCGACTACAACCAGCTTGCGCGGCTCTATGCGTTGCGTGACATCGCGCAGGAAGAAATCACCCAGCGCGAACAGATCGACCGCATTACCGCCGGGCGCATCGCAACGGGCCTCGACACGCAAGTGGAACGCAAGACGGCGCAGGCGAATCTCGCCACCAGCCGCGCGACGCTCGCGTCCATCGACGGCAGCATCGTTACCACGCGCTATCAGCTGGCCGCCTTGCTCGGCGCCGGACCGGACCGCGGTCTCGCCATCGCGCGGCCGACACTCGGCGTGGGGGACGAAGTGCGCCTGCCCGACAACTTGCCGGCCGATCTGGTGAGCCGCCGCCCCGACCTGGTCGCGGCGAAATGGCGCGTCGACGCGCTCACGCACGACGTCAAGGAAGCCAAGGCCGAGTTCTATCCCGACATCAACCTGAGCGCCGCGATCGGTCTCGACGCGTTCGGTTTCGGCCGTTTCCTGACGGCGGCGAGCCGCACGGCGTCGGTCGGCCCCGCGATCCATTTGCCGATTTTCGACGGCGGTCAGTTGCGCGCGCAATTGAAAGGGCGTTACGCCGATTTCGACTACGCCGTTGCCACATATAACCAGACGCTGGTCACGGCCTTGTCCGAAGTCGCGACGCAACTCGCGCAAATCCGTTCGACGGACGAGCAGCTCGCCGACGCGCAAGCCGCCCAGCAAGCCGCCCGCGACGCCGATCAATTGGCGCTCGTGCAATACAAGGCCGGCCTCACGAATCAGCTGACGGTGCTGAACGCCGACACCACGGCGCTCGCCGCCGACCAGCAGGTCGCGAATCTGAAGATGAACCGGCGCGATCAGCAGATCGCGCTGGCCGCGGCGCTCGGCGGCGGTTATGTCGATAACGCCGCTTCGGTCGCCAGCAGCGGCGCCGCCGTTCCCGCCGCCTCGGCCAATCCCGTCGTCGCCGCCGCGCGTTAAAGCGCCATCGCGACACCTTGCCAAACTGTCAGGACCCACATCATGAGCGACACGATCAACACCAGCCGCAAGACGGCGGACGCGGACCAACCCCTGCAAACGCAGCCCCCCACGAGGCGCAAGCTGCTGCTGTCCCTGCTGGCCGCCACCGTCGTGCTGGCCGGCGCGGGCTACGGCGCGTACTACTACACGAGCGGGCGCTACTATCAATCCACCGACGACGCCTACGTGAGCGGCAACCTCGTGCAACTGACGCCGCAAGTGAGCGGCACGGTGGTCGCGGTCAACGCCGACGACACGCAGATCGTCAAGCAGGGCGCGCCGATTGTCACGCTGGATAACGCCGACGCAAAGGTCGCGCTGTCGAACGCGGAAGCGACGCTCGGCCAGACCGTGCGGCAGGTCAGCGGCCTGTACGTGAACAACGATTTCTACGCGGCAACCGTCGCACGACGTCAATCGGATCTGGCCCGCGCCATCGACGACCTGAAGCGCCGTCAGGCGGTGGCCGAAACAGGCGCGGTGTCCGGCGAGGACATCGCGCATGCCCGCGACGCCGTCAGTTCCGCGCAGGCCGCGCTCGACGCCGCGCGCCAGCAGGCCGAGGCCAATCATGCGCTGACCGACCGCACGTCGATCGAACAGCACCCGAACGTGCAGGCCGCGGCCTCGAAAGTGCGCGACGCCTATCTGAGCTACGCGCGCAACACCTTGCCCGCGCCCGTGACCGGCTATGTCGCGCGCCGTTCGGTGCAGGTCGGCCAGCGCGTTGCGCCGGGCACGCCGTTGATGGCGATCGTGCCGCTCGACGGCGTATGGGTCGACGCGAATTTCAAGGAAAGCCAGTTGAGGCGCATGCGCATCGGCCAGCCCGTCACGCTCACCGCTGACGTGTACGGCTCCGGCGTCAAGTATCACGGCCGGGTTGAAGGCTTCTCGGCGGGCACGGGCTCGGCGTTCGCCGTACTGCCCGCGCAGAACGCCACCGGCAACTGGATCAAGGTCGTGCAGCGTCTGCCGGCGCGGATCCTGCTCGACCAGAATGAACTGAACGCGCACCCGCTGCGAATTGGGCTGTCGATGCAGGTCGAGGTCGACACGCACGAGGAAACCGGCGCTCAACTCGGCGCGGCGGTCAACACCTCGTACCACACCGACGTATTCGCACGGTACGGCGACGAAGCCGACGCGGAGATCACCCGGATCATCGAGCAGAACATGCCGGCGAAGCACGCGGTGGCCGCGAGCCCCACGCAGAAAAACACCGCGCGCAAGGCCGGTTGAAGCCACGACCACCGAGCGCCGTTTTTTTTGCGCATTTAACTGATAAGTCAGATAGTTTTGCCTTCCTCGACAGGTGATGAAATGAATGGATCGACGCAGCCCGCCGCGCTGCCGCCGCTAACCGGCGGCAAGCTGGTGCTGGCGACGCTTGCCGTGGCGCTCGCCACGTTTATGAACGTGCTGGACTCATCGATCGCGAACGTGGCGATTCCGACGATTGCCGGCAATCTCGGCGTGTCGGTGGACGAGGGCACCTGGGTGATCACGCTGTTCGCCGCCGCCAACGCCATCGCAATTCCGTTGACCGGCTGGCTCGTGCAGCGTGTCGGGCAGATCAAGCTGTTCGTCTGGGCGATTCTGTTGTTCGTGCTGTCGTCGTGGCTGTGCGGAATCGCGCCGAATCTGCCGGTGCTGCTCGCGGCGCGGATTCTGCAGGGCGCGGTGGCGGGTCCGTTGATCCCGCTGTCGCAAGCCATTCTGCTCGGCTCGTATCCGAAAGAGAAATCCGCGACCGCGCTCGCCTTGTGGGCGATGACCGCGACCGTCGGCCCGATTGCGGGCCCGGCGCTCGGCGGCTGGATTACCGACAGCTACTCGTGGTCATGGATCTTCTACATCAACATTCCGGTGGGCCTGTTCGCGGCCGGCGTGACGTGGGCGATCTACCGCACCCGCGAAACCCCGACGAAGCGCTTGCCGATCGACAAGGTCGGCCTGCTCGCGCTGATCGCATGGGTCGGCTCGTTGCAGATCATGCTCGACAAGGGCAAGGACCTCGACTGGTTCAACTCGCCGGTGATCGTCACCCTGACCGTGTTTGCTGCGATCAGCTTCGCGTTCTTCGTGATCTGGGAGCTGACTGAAAAGAATCCGATCGTCGATTTGCGCTTGTTCGGCAAACGCAATTTTCTCGGCGGCACGATCGCGATTTCGGTGGCGTACGCGGTGTTTTTCTCCAACCTCGTGCTGTTGCCGCAGTGGATGCAGGGGTATCTGAACTACCGTTCCGTCGACGCCGGTCTAGCGACCGCGCCGCTTGGCATCTTCGCCGTCATTCTCGCGCCGGTCATGGCGAAGATCATGCCGAAGTCCGATGCGCGAGTGCTGGCTACGCTGGCTTTCGTCGGCTTCGCCGGCGTGTTCTTCATGCGCTCGAACTACACCACCGGCGTGGATACGTGGACGCTGGTCCTGCCGACGCTGTTGCAAGGTATCCCGACGGCGCTCTTCTTCGTGCCGCTGACCGCGATCATTCTGTCAGGTCTCGCGCCCGACCGGATTCCGGCCGCGGCCGGTCTGTCGAACTTCGCGCGGGTGTTCGCCGGCGCGGTCGGCACGTCGCTGGCCTCGACGGGATGGAACGACCGGACGATCCTGCATCATGCGCAACTGGCCGAGCAGACGAGCGTGAATAATCCGACTTACACGGCTGCGCTGGATGCACTGCAAAGTACTTTGGGCGGCGGTCAGGCCCAGGCGATGGCGTTCTTCGAACGCTCGATGAATACCCAGGCGGCCATGCTGGGACTGAACGATATTTTCTGGCTGTCGGCGGTGATCTTCGTATTGATCATCCCGTTGATCTGGGTGACGAAACCGGATCGCTCCAGTTCCGCCGCGGCGGCGGGAGCGGGCGGTCATTGAAGGCGGCACCGGCGGCGGGCGGCATGGTTTCCCGTATTTACTAAGGCCCGTTCGCCGCCTACGATAGATTCAGGTTTCGGGGTAGCGCGCAATCTGTTGGTATAAAAAATAGCGCGCGCTTCGAGGTCTTACGTTGCTCCTGTGCGTCTTACGGCACTAACGTCTTGCGGGAGAGCGCCATGATTCGCGCCGAACGTCGGATTGTATTCGCGGCCATTGCGGTGTTCGTCGCGCTCGGCGGCATGGCGATGGTCATTCACGGCGTGCTGTTCGACACGCGCAATGCCATGTTATACGGCGGAATCTTGCTTGTGCTCGGCGTCGCGGTGCTGGCGCTGATGCTGACGCCGCGACCGACGGATAGCTCCTGAAGTCACGCTGCCGCCAGCAAACAGAAATATTGCCAAGGCAACGAATGCGGCGCGCCACCGGTTTTTTCCGGTTGGCGCGCCTTGAGTTTTGCATCGGCCGGTCGGCGATTCGCCGCCCGTTTTGCGCAGATCGTTATTCCGCCGCGGCCCCGTGATGGCATCCCGCGTGATGGACATGACCCGCCTGGCTGTCATCCCATGCCGAACCGAGAATGATCTTGCAGAAGTTCAGCCGCTTGTAGCTGGGATCTTTCATCTCCAGCACATCGGCTTTGACGTTGCCCAAGGTGGTTTCGGGCTTGCTGATCGTGCCTTGCGCGAACGCGTCGATGATCAGGTTCTTGAAGTCCCGCTCGCGCGGATGCGCGGCCACCACGCTGACGCGTTGCGCGTCGTCGAACTCGTGGTAGCGCATGCCGAGCACATCCATTTCGACGCCCGCGGTCACCAGCGAAACCACCGGCTTCAGATGCTCCGGAACACCCGGCGTGGTGTGAAGCGCGATCGACAGCCAGACCTGCTCGATGTCGTACTCGTCGACGCCATGACTCTTGAGAAAGTCGCGCGCCGCATTGGCGCCGTCGACTTCGAAGCGATCAGTCTTGCTGGCGTAGCCCGGCGTGAGCCCCATGTCATGAAACATCGCGCCGATATACAGCAACTCGGGGTCATACGCGAGCTTACGGCGCGCACCCGTCAGCGCGCCCCACAGGAACACGCGGCGCGAGTGATTGAACAGCAGATCGTTCTCGGTGTCACGGACCAGATCGGTTGCGGCTCTTGCGAGACGGCTGTCTGGAATGTGAATGCCGGCAATGGTCGTACTCATCGAATTTCTCCTGGACAAAGATAGTGCCTCGTGAGGCCATGGACTTCGCGTCGTTCGGACAATGTCCATGCAGCGGTTTGAATGGTCGCTGTGAGCACCGTCCGGGGATGTCCAAGTATCTGTCGGAGTCGTATCGAGGGGAGTGGGAATCGACCGGCAATGCGTGCCAGTGATACGTTGTTTGCTGCCAACCGCGCCTCGCCGAGGCATGGGCGGCCGGCTTGGCGGGCTGAATCCGCCGAGCGTTATCCGCGATAACCGGCAAGCGGACGGCGAGGGCGCCGTTCGACCCGATTGCGCAGCACATACGCCGTGTCCGAGGTCACGCAACATCGTGACGATGGCTTGGCGTTGCGGTTCACAAGCGCTGTGCGTCGCGTTCACGGCGCCACTGACGAGGACGGGCTTCACCGGTCTTCCACGCTTGATCTGCGAACCGCTGCGGCTTCCGTGAACTTCACATCGCGACGCACGTCGCGCCTCCTGGCCGATGAAGCGCGGCGAGGAGAGGGCGAGAGCGTGGCAGCAGGGCGCCCGCTTTCCACCAACTGACGGGACAGCGTTTCAAGTTTCTTGCGAAGGAGCTCGCCCGCGGCTATCTGTTGGTCGAGCGCGATTTCGCGCGACGCCAGCTCTCGTTCGACGCTTGCACAACGCGTCATCGACGTCGTCAACTGTGTTTTCGCCTCGGCAAGTGCATCGCGCAACTGATCGCGCTCGGCCTGATGGGCGGCCTGAGCGTGGGCCATCCGATTGATCGCCGCCTGCAACTCCTGGCGCGTCTGGCGTGCCGCCGTCCGCTCGCTGTCGATTTCCAGCAGCGCCCGCTTTTCAGTCGCGGCGAGGCGCTGTTCGCTCTGATTGTGCATGACGCGCAGCTTGCCCAATTCCTCGGCGAATTCACGTCGGGCGTCCGACAGCGCCGTGGATGCCGCGGCGCTTTCATTTCTGGACTGTGCAAGCTGATCTGCCAGCATGGTTTTGGCGGTTTCCAGTTCGACCAGACGCGCGAGCAGTTTCGTATTCTCCCTGCGGACGTCAGCCGCGTCGCGAGACGCCTGCTCGCTGGCGGCGATCGCGGTGTCGCGTTCCGCAGCCGTTTGTTGTGCATGGTCCACTGCCGCGGCAATTTCGCGCTGAGCGTCCTGCTTGAAAACTTCCAGCGCAGCGTTGGCCGCGTCGCCGGCTAGCCGCCAGAGGGTCGCCGCCAGTTCGCCGGCGGCGCTTGCGACTTCCGCTGGCAAATCCGGTTGCCCGACGTCGACCCGCGTCTTGTCCCTGACTTCCGCCCAGAAATCCCGCAACGCTTTCGCCGGCGCGCTCATGCTGCCTTTGCGAACGAGTTGATAGAGCTTGTTCGCTGTCGGCGTTTCACCGTAACGGAAGAACATCAGCGCGCAAACCTCGCGATAGAGCTCCTGTGTGTCCGAGATGCGTTCACGGAGGGCTTCAATGTCGGCTTCAAGAGGCATGGGAATCCTTTGGCGGCTGATATGTCTTGATGTGTTGATAATACAACGTATAACGTTGAATAACCAATTTATCACCATCCACTACACGACATTAGTACTATAATGTCGTGTAGCATGTAGCAGACGTTTTTTGCGTCGGACTTTGTCTCTGGAGCCTCTAAAACCGTGCCTGATGCCCAACTCGTCACCGTTCAGCCGGTCGAATCGCTCGTCGTTCCCGAAATTCTCGACGGTCGCGACGGCACGAACCGTGGCGCGGCCGGTGGCTCGCAGCTGTCCGCCACCAACGATCTCGACGCCGTCCGCGCCTGGCTGTCGAACTACGCCGACACCAAAACAACCTTCGATAACTACCGCAAGGAAGCTGAGCGGCTGCTGCTTTGGGCCGTCGTGCAACTCGGCAAACCGCTGTCGTCGCTGACGCACGAGGATCTGCTGCTGTTCAAGGGGTTTCTCGTCGATCCGCAGCCGGCGGCTCGCTGGGTGTCGAGCACGGGCGGCAAGTTTCCCCGCGGCGACGAGCGCTGGCGTCCGTTCAATGGGCCGTTGTCGCCGGCAAGCCAGCGTCAGGCGTTGATCATCCTGAATGCGATGTTCACGTGGCTGGTCAACGCAGGTTATCTGCGTGGCAATCCCATGGCGCTGCTTCGACAGCGCGCCAAACGCTCCGCGCCGCGCGTAACGCGCTATCTATCGACGTCGCTGTGGGATGAAGTGAAGGTGTTTGTCGAGCAACTGCCGCGCGAGACGGCGGACGAGCGGGCCTATTACGCCCGCAGCCGCTGGCTGACGACACTTTTCTATCTGCAGGGCATGCGCATATCTGAAGTCGCCGGCGGGAAAATGGGGGATTTTTCCCGTCGACTAGGCGCCGACGGCAAGGATCAGTGGTGGCTCGAAACGCTCGGCAAAGGGAACAAGGAACGCATTGTCCCCGCTTCGCCCGAACTGATTCAGGAAATGCGGCTTTACCGAACTGAAAATGGCTTGGCGCCGCTGCCCACTCGCAGCGAAGAAACGCCCTTGGTGATTCCATTCAGAGGCCGCAACCGATGCTTGTCCCGTTCCGCCATTCACGACGCGATCAAGAGCATTTTTGGCAACGCGGCCAGCTGGCTGCGCTCGAAAGGCGCCGACTTTTCCGATCGGGCGGATGAACTGGAGCGAGCCTCGGCGCACTGGCTGCGACATACCGCCGGTTCGCATCAGGCGGATGGCGGCGTGGATCTGCGCACGATCCGTGACAACCTGGGCCACGTGTCGCTCAACACGACCAGCCTCTACCTCCATACCGAAGACGACACGCGCCATCGTGAGACGGTGGCTCGCCACCGCATGAACTGGGACGAATCCAAGCCTGAGGGGAAGTGACGCCGATCAACACGAGAAGCGCGCGGATCGACAGACACGCCCGCGCCTGTCGATCCGTTCCGGCTCCGGCCGCCCGACATCGAGCGCCAGAGCCGGTCCTCATCACTTGCGCTTAAGTTGCGAGAGATCCCGCACTGCGCCGCGGTCGGCCGAGGTCGCCAGCGCCGCGTAAGCCTGCAACGCTTGCGACACCACGCGTTCCCGATTCGCCGGTTGCCACGCCTTGTCGCCGCGAGCCTCCATGGCTTCGCGACGGCGCGCCAGTTCCGCATCCGACACCACCAGGTGCATCTTGCGGTTGGGAATGTCGATCTCGATCACATCGCCCTCTTCCACCAGGCCGATCGTGCCGCCTTCGGCCGCTTCCGGCGACGCATGCCCGATCACCAGCCCCGACGAACCGCCCGAGAAGCGGCCGTCGGTAAACAGCGCGCAGCTCTTGCCCAATCCCTTGGACTTCAGATACGACGTGGGGTAAAGCATCTCCTGCATGCCGGGGCCGCCCTTGGGACCTTCGTAGCGGATCACGACCACGTCGCCCGCCACCACCTTGTCGCCCAGAATGGCTTCGACGGCGTCGTCCTGACTCTCGAAAACGCGCGCGCGCCCGGAGAAAATCCACTGCGATTCGTCGACGCCGGCGGTCTTGACGATACAGCCCTTCTCCGCGAGGTTGCCGTACAGCACGGCGAGGCCGCCGTCTTTCGAGTACGCGCTCTGCTTGCTGCGGATGCAGCCCGTGTTGCGGTCGGTATCCAGCGCGGCATACGTGGCTTCCTGGCTGAATGCGACCGTCGTGGGAATACCGCCCGGCGCCGCGCGGAAGAACTTCTGCGTTTCCTCGCCCGCGCCACCGGCGACGTCCCATTTGGCGATGGCGTTGCCCAGCGTGCCGCTGTGCACGTTGCCGCACGACAGATCGAGCAGTTCCGCGCGGGCCAGTTCGCCGAGAATGCCGGGAATGCCGCCGGCACGATGCACGTCTTCGATATGGAACTTGTCGGTGGCGGGCGCCACTTTGCACAGGCACGGCACCTTACGCGAGATGCGATCGATGTCGGACATCGTGAAATCGACGCCACCTTCCTGCGCGGCGGCCAGCAGATGCAGCACGGTATTGGTCGAACCGCCCATGGCGACGTCGAGCGCCATGGCGTTCTCGAAGGCCTGCTTGCTGGCAATGCTGCGCGGCAGGACCGAGGCGTCGTCTTCCTGATAATAGCGGCGGCACAGGTCCACCACGAGACGGCCGGCCTGCTCGAACAGACCCTTGCGCCACGCGTGCGTGGCGACGATCGTGCCGTTGCCGGGCAGCGCCAGACCGATCGCTTCGGTCAGGCAGTTCATCGAGTTCGCGGTGAACATGCCCGAGCACGAACCGCACGTCGGGCAGGCGCTGCGCTCGATTTCCGCCACTTCGGCGTCGCTCACGCGGGAGTCGCCGGCCTTGATCATCGCGTCGATCAGGTCGATCTTCGCGATCACCTGGCCGTCCGTCGGCGATTTGACCTTGCCCGCTTCCATCGGACCGCCGGAGACGAACACGACGGGGATGTTCAGGCGCATGGCGGCCATCAGCATGCCCGGGGTGATCTTGTCGCAATTGGAAATGCAGACCATGGCGTCGGCGCAGTGCGCGTTGACCATGTACTCCACCGAGTCGGCGATCAGTTCGCGCGAAGGCAGCGAGTACAGCATGCCGCCGTGACCCATGGCGATGCCGTCGTCGACGGCGATGGTGTTGAATTCCTTGGCGACGCCGCCGGCCGCTTCGATTTCCTTCGCGACCAATGCGCCTAGGTCGCGCAGATGCACATGGCCCGGCACGAACTGCGTGAACGAGTTCACCACCGCGATAATCGGCTTGCCGAAATCACCGTCCTTCATTCCGGTGGCACGCCACAAGGCGCGCGCGCCGGCCATGTTGCGGCCATGGGTCGAAGTTTTCGATCGATAGTCAGGCATCTGTGTCCTTCAGGGTATGGGGGGCGTCAAAAATTGGAATTGTGCCCAGACCGGCCGCTGCGCCGTTCGCGGGCAGCGACGCCACCGCGTTTGCGCGCAGGCGGCCGCCGGCGTTGACGCGCGCGCGTGGCTGGGAAGGTACGAATAGTGCGAGAGGACGGGTAAGACGTCCAATATATTTTTCTGGCGCAATTAGGTCGGAAAAGATATTACTGGAAGATGGGGCGAGACGGGGACGCGGCCGTCGTGTAAACGCTTCCCGGCCGCGCTTAGCGTTAGCGGAAACCGTATTCGGGGTTACGTCGGTCGAAATCCGCTTCGCTCCAGTGGCGCGGCACGACGTCTTCGAAGCGGATCAGCTCCAGCAGCCCGCCCTGCTCGTCCCACGCGGCTTCGCCGCTGGGCCATGTGTGCTGAAGATCGAACAGGAGTCGCACCCGTGGTGCGTAATGCGCGGGCGGTCCCGACGGGGCCGTCCATGTCCACGCCAGCAACCGCGTGCCGTGCGCGTTCATGAGTTCGATGCGGCTCGGCTTTTCGCTGAGCCCCTCTTCACGAAAACTGCGCGCATCGTGCTCGACGGTGCGGGCGATGAACTGCAAGCCCAGATCCCGGACGCTATGGCGGGACTGCGCGTGCGCGAATGGACCGTCGACGGCGACTTTGCCCGACACGACATGCAGCCGGCCGCCAAGATGGCCGACGATGCTGTCGGGGTCCGTGGTTTCGTCGTAGACGATCTCCTGTCCCGCATGGGCGCCGCCGGGCAGCCATTTTGCGTAGACTCTTCGCGGGCTGTCCTGATATCGGATCACCATGTGATCGGGCCGCTCCGGCCATCTTCCTGAGACGCGCTCCTGCCGGAACATGCTGTATTCGTAGGCGTCGTCGGGAATCATGGTCTTCGCGTACTCGACGAAGGCGTCTGGCTTCATCGCGTCCATCAAGGCAAGGATCTGATCGTCGGTCAAAGTCAGTATCGAGTGGTTTTCGATCCGCGTGCGCAACGACGCCGCCTGTTCGCGAGCCGGAAGACAGCGGAACTCGTCGATGTCCGCATCCACGGTACGCGACGCGCCGGCATCCACGCATCCCGCCGATGTGGCGGCCAAAGCCGGCGCCGTCGCGCTGGCCGGTTGCGCAAACGCGCCCATCGAGACAGCCAGGCAGGTCAATGCGAGCACGTACAGCAACAGCCGCGCGATTGCGGGCCATCCCGCAGCAGGCCGAATGCGCCCGCGTACCGGGTTATCGGAAATGCCAGATCCGCAAAACGTCATGGTTCGATCCGTGCTGATTGACCGGCGTTTGAAGGGTTGCCCGAGCATGTTGCATGCGTCGGTCGCAATGGGTGGCCCTGCCCTGATGCCGGACTCGAATGACGCGGCGTCGATAACCTGAATAAACGGCTCGCGCCGCCGCGCTATTCCAATCGTGTGACGTAAAGGGTTGCGCGAAAGATGGAATAGGCGGTGGCGCCGGATCGTTTAGACAGCATGTCCGAATCACCGGCAGACATCAATGAACATTCGACAGCAGCAAATCGTTCGGCCTGTCGGCGCAGCGCTACTGACGGCATCCGTCGCGTGGCTCGCGGGCTGCGGAGGCGGAGGTGGTGGAAGCGGCACCTCGATGGTTTCGATCGGCGGCACGGCGGCAACGGGTAAAGCGCTGGCGAACGCGACGATCAAGATCGACTGCGCGCGAGGCTCGATGTCGGTCGCGGCGGATGCGAACGGCAACTTTCACGCGACGCTCGGCGCCGTCATGCCATGCATGATCGCCGCGACTTCAGGCGTGACGATGCTGCATTCCGTTGCGTTCGCCGGCGGCACGTACAACGTCACGCCGGAGACGGATCTGCTGGTGTCGTATCTGGCGGCGCAACTCGGCACGAATGAAAGCGGGCTGACAGCCGGTTTCCCGGTGAACTCACAGTTCCAACAGGTGCTGGCGAATCAGACCGACGTCCTGACTGCGCAGGCCGCGGTCGTTCAGAATCTGCGGCAGACGTACGGTGTGGCGCTATCCACGCCCAGTTTCCTGACCACCGCCTTCACTGCCGGTCAACCGGGCGAGGACAGCGACCTCGAAGCACTCCTCGCGCGCGGCGTCATCGACGCGAATGGCGAACCGGACACCGCCGCCGTCGCATTGATGACGTCGGCGGGGGCGGCACATCCGTTAATGGCAGCGCCGAATAGCGGCACGGGCGGAGCCGGAGTCGGCGGCCTTGGAAGCATGGGCGGCATGATGTGAGATGCCGCCTGGCCGGTTAGTCATGCTCAAGTCTCCGTTTAGCGAGTCCGCCGATCTCGATGAAGCGCGCGAGCGCATCTCCGGTGTGATATTCATGCAGGAATTCGGAAAGCCGACGATTTGCCTTACTCGACCGAGACACTGTAGAATCGCCCCTCTCATTGGGGAGTAGCCGCCTCGACCGCAATGCTCGAGGGTGCCCGTCAACATACTTGGTGGTCGACAGACCGCCATGGCGCGCACAGCACTATGCCTGGCAAGACCGGTGACTCGCATTCCGACCTGACCGGGTCGCCGGAATGCGTGTCATCGCGTACTGACTGCGCGGCCCGGCCCACAACCTATGCAATCGTTCCTCGTTTCGACCAGCGTGGTCGGTCTAGCCGAAATCGGCGACAAGACACAACTGTTGTCTCTGGTGCTGGCCGCCAGATATCGCAAGCCCATTCCGATCATTCTTGGCGTCTTTGTCGCAACCCTCATCAATCATGCCGCGTCCGGCGCATTGGGCGCATGGCTTGCCAGTGTTCTGAGTCCCTCGATCCTGAACTGGGCAGTCGTCGCATCGTTTGCCGTCATGGCCGTCTGGATTCTGATTCCAGACAAACTCGACGGTGCCGAGGCGGTGTCGACCACGCATCCGATGGGCGTGTTCAGCACCACGGCGCTAACGTTCTTTCTCGCTGAAATGGGTGATAAGACGCAGGTTGTCACGATCGCTCTGGCCGCTCGATTTCACGAATTCTTCGGGGTGGTCGCCGGCACCACGCTCGGCATGATGCTGGCCAACGTGCCCGTCATCTACCTGGGCCATAAGTTCGCTGATCGCCTGCCGACCAAAGCGGTCCACATTCTGGCGGCCATCATCTTCGTAGTCCTGGGCGGCTTTGCTCTCAGGACGGCGCTGTATCCGCATGAGCACCCGCTGTTCTAGTTCGAAGGTTGTTTGATACGCGTGCGGCGCGCGTGCGACAAAGCGCGAAGGATGCATTGCCGAAGTATCTCGGCGTGGCGTTTGCCTTCGAAAAAAACGGCGCGCACGGTTTCGAACTTGGTAATGGCAAGCGTGCTTGTATCCGGCGATGGGTAGACAGTCAGTGCGTGGGTCGCACTCAGCGGCCCTTGTTCTGAGCATCGCCAGCGGACTGAGTCGACAAACGTAGGTAAGCTGCCGCAAGTCTTCGGATTTCTTCCTCGGACGCGTCCTCGATCCCGATCAGATTGTTGTTCGCTGCCCGATGCGAGGACAGCAGTTCATTCAGCTTCAGATGCAACGCGACGCTGTCCTTGTTCTGACTCTGCTGAATCAGAAATACCATCAGAAAGGTGATGATGGTGGTGCCGGTGTTGATGACCAGTTGCCATCCGTCCGAGTAGTGGAAGATGGGGCCGGTCACGACCCAGGCGACGACTGTCAGCACGGCAAGGCAGAACGCCGCGGGTGAGCCGGCCCATCGCGTGACGAGGCTTGCAAAGCGGTCGAACACGCGCGTTAAGGGATGACGGCCGGCATAGGCGGGGCTCGAGGTGTCGGGAACGGTGTCGAGTTCGTCCGTGGGCGAAGGCGCGCCAGGTTGTGTAGTCATGAGCGGCTCCAGAAGGTTGGCGTGTCTTCCCTCCGCAAACTTCATGCCGCTTTTGGTTGAATCGTTTTGCGGCGATAGAGATGCCCGTCGGCATTAATCGCCTGGTTTCATCTGCAGCCGTGCGGATCGCGCTTTGGCAACCGACCTTGTAGTTCTTACCCGGCGACAGCAACTCTCAAATGCCCATAACGGAGGGATTACCTGACGGCTAATCAAAGCGAGCACATTGAGTTAGACACCCGCCGACGCCGACGACCGTAGCGTCCACGCCGCAAAACTATCACTCTGCCCTTATCGCTTTCGTGCGAGCGTCATGCTCTGCCTTCGCTATATTCGGCACGCACCCCGACGGGCAGCCAAGGCTCTTTGTGGCAACACCAAAGCTCATAGCTCGGCTCATACAGGCCCACACGGTCAAAGGCTCCAAGCGGAAGATCCAGTTCGTCGCTGTCGTTGCTTTCCATGAAAGCGACCGACCCGCATGTCGGGCAAAAATGCCTTCGCGCCCCGGGCGAACTCTGCCACGCCTGTGTAGAACCGGACAACTCCACAGCGCCTCGTTCGAACATGGCGTATCCGCCAAACACGTTGCCATGTATTCGCCGACATGTCATGCAGTGACATATCGACACTCGCCGAGGGCGCGCGGTGACGCGAAACCGCACCGCGCCGCATGCACATCCGCCGGTTTGTTCGACTGATTCACTCTGCGTCATCACTACGCCCTCCTTCGGAGTCCGAGTGCCGTGCGCCATCCTTTACTTGTCGCTCTCTTCTCTTCTTTGGAATGTTCGCGCCCGATGCGCGCGCTTGGTTCGGACGTGCGGCTGAACGTTTTTTAATCGAGCAAACGGTATGCCGGTCGCCGCTAGACCCGCCGCGTGGCAACCGCCTGCTAGTGTTCTGTTCTGTTGTTAACTAATCTATGTTCCCGTAGCATGTTGGTATCGACGGAACGGGAGATACCAGCATGCCCATGGGACGACCGAAGGCCGAACTGGTGTTGAGTGAAGATGAGCGCTCGCAACTGACTTCGATAGCGCGTTCGCGCTCGATTTCGGCGGCGCTGGTCACGCGTGCGCGCATCGTGCTGGCGGCTGCTGCTGGTGAACCCACCAGCGTCTTCAGCTCACGCGCGCCACGGTGGGCAAGTGGCGTATCCGGTTCCTGGAGCATCGCATCAACGGCCTGTATGACGAAGTACGTCCCGGCAAGCCGCGCACGATTGACGGTGAGCGGCTGGCTCAACTGATTCACAAGACCCTGCACACAAAGCCGGCGGATGGCTCCACGCACTGGAGCGTACGCACGATCGCCGCCGAAACGGCTATCTCGCCGACGAGTGTGCATCGTTACTTCAAGCTGCTCGGCGTGCAACCGCATCGCAGCGAAAGCTTCAAGCTCTCGACCGATCAATTCTTCATCGAGAAACTGCGCGATGTGGTCGGCCTGTACCTGAGCCCGCCCGAGAATGCCTTGGTCTTGTGCGTGGACGAGAAGAGCCAGTGTCAGGCCATCCTCGAAAAGCTACACAGACTTTGTTCGCGATTCAGCGGAACGGAACACTAGCTCAGGCTGGACAGCTGGCTAGCGTTCGCTACGTCAGTGCGCGGACGTTGCGAACATGGCGCTGACGTTGGGCTGAAGCACGCCGGCCAGATTCGCTGAAGCAGAAGCGGGAACCGCATACGCCGCCATCGCCGCCACGAGCGGGCTCACACAGACGTCGTCGCTCGCGGCGGCAGATTGATCCGCAGTCAGCCCGGACATGCCGGCGCCGTTGTACGCCAGATTTACTCCTGCCATCTGGCCGGTCATACCGTTTGCAAAGCCAAACGAGCCTTGTACAACGATCTGGTTACCATTGTCGTTCCGGTTCACCACCGTGCCCTGCAGCTCCAGCGACGTGATCCCCAACTGGCCCAGGCTATAAAGCTGGCCACTCTGGAACCGCCCTCTCCCGGTCGTATCGACCCAGACCTTCAGATCGCTCCACAATGCATCGGACGCGGTCAGTGCGCTGCCGCCCTCGCCATCGACCTGCTGGGCCAGCGTATTGAGTGCATCCATACCGGCCACGAGCTGGCTGCCCTGCGTGACGGCCGTCGTGTTATCCGGGTCATTCGGGTCATAGACGAGGTAGCCCTCGCCGGCTGTACCCCAGCCCGTCTGCACCGGCTGCCCATTGCTGAGCAAGTCGAAGGTCGCGGGCGAGCTCGCAAGCGCGGTGGTCTGCACCGCACCGCCATTCAGGTTGAGCACGATCGGGTCGTCATCGAACCACGAATCGTCGTCGTCCATATCGTAGTCGTCGTCGTACCCGGTGTCGTACGAGTCGTTGCTGCCCGACCCACCCATGTACCACGACCCCGAACTGAAGTACTCGGTCTCGGCGCCGGTCGTCGTGTTAAATATCGCACCAGACGTCTGCACGCCCGTCGAAGCATTGAAGTAGTCGATCTGCGAGAAGTAGCTGCCGCCCGTAGATATCAGCTCCTCAGTAGCGTAAGGGTCCACGCCGTCGAAGAGGGAGAGCATGTTGACCGCGCCCGTGACGGAGTTGAACGCCTCAGTCTCCGTTTCCTTGCCGGCCGTGTTGAACAGGGACACCTGGCTGGCGTACGAACCCGACGAGCCGAACTGGTCGTACTGCGACTCCAGCCCGGTGGACGTGTTGAAGTACATCGCACTCGACTCCTGCCCGCTCGTGGAATTGAACGTGTCCTGCTGCGTCTCCTTGCCAGCCGAGTTGTACTGGTAAATCGCGTTGGCATACGTCGCACTCGGGGTGAACGTCGCCATCTCCGTCATGTAGTTATTGCTTGTCGTGCCCGCATACTGCTGGAACTGGGTCTCCTGACCCGATGAATTGAACACGACGTTCGACGTTTCAGCACTATTTGCGGTGCTGTAGTTGACCTGGTTGGTCTCGTAGTTGTTGCCAGTGGTCCCACTAAAGTAGATCCCGTCCGTTTCCTTGCCTGCCGCGTTGTACTGGAAGTCGGTCGTCTCGAGGCCGTTCAACGTGCTGAAGCTGATCTGGTCGGTCTGATAGTTGTTGGACGTGGTGCCGGCATATTCCTGGAGACCCGTTTCCTGACCAGAGGCATTGAACTGGTAGTTCGAGACCACGGCACCGTTGGAGAGGCTGAAGTTGTACTGGTTGGTCTCGTAGTTGTTGCTTGTCGTGCCAGCGTAGTCCTGCTCGTCTGTCTCCTTGCCCGACGAGTTGTACTGGTAGTTCGAAGTGACCGCACCGTTGGAAAGGCTAAAGTTGTACTGGTTGGTCATGTAATTGCCGGTAGCCGCTCCGGCGAATACCTGGTCGTCGGTTTCCTTGCCCGATGAGTTGAACTGGTAGTTCGAAGTCTCGGCGCCGTTTGCCGTGCTGTAGTTGACCTGGTTGGTTTCGTAGTTATTGCTCGCCCTCCCGGTGAAATAGATGCCATCGGTCTCTTTGCCGGCCGAATTGAACTGGTAATCCGACGTCTCCACGCCATAAAGCGTGCTGAAGTTGATCTGGTCGGTCTCGTAGTTGCCGGTCGCCGTACCCGCAAACACCTGTTCTTCACTCACCTGGTTAGCCGAATTGAAGATGACGTTTGACGTCTCCGCGCCATTGGTCGTGCTGAAATTGTACTGGTTAGTTTCGTAATTGTTGGTCGTTGTGCCAACAAAGACTTGCTCGTCGGTTTCCTTTCCCGAGCTATTGAACTGGTAGTCAGAGACCTCAACGCCATACAGTGTGCTGTAGTTGATTTGGTCGGTCTCGATACCATTTGAGTAGTCTATCGCTTCAGACTCGTTTCCAGTGGATGCATTTATCAGCTGGTCTTGGGTCATCTGGCCAGATGTGTTCCACGTCTGATACTCGGTCTGTTCTCCCTGTGAGTTGTAGAACGACCTGCCTTCCAGCTTCCCATTCGAGTCGCTAAAGCTCTCGGTGATTTGACCCTGCGTGTCCTGAATGAACGCACTACTTTTGTCGAGATTGACAATAGTGCTAGTGAAGTTATTTGCGGAAGTGTACGTGTCCGTGCCGTGACTACCGTCCGTAGACGTCCACGAGTCGCTCAGGAGCGTTCTCTGGCCATTTGTGCCGGGAGTGGAGTACTGCCCGGTGATTGTGCAAGTGTCCTGGACACTATTGCCACAGGCCTCTGTCGTGGTAATAGTGGCGCCGCCGTTCTGCGCCTCGATCTGATTCAGAATCGCGGCAGCGGCACCTGCGTCCCACTCCGGCAACGATAGAGCTTGCATGAGAGCACCGGAGTTGATCCCCGCATACGTCAAAGCTCCATTGATATATGAAATGCAATTATTACCAAATACTCCTTGAACACCAAAAAATCCACCTAATACGTTGTATTCGGTGTTTATTGTCGGCAACGAGGAGTTGACGGGACCTCCCGGAAGCCCGGCATTTGCGAGCGCCTCGTTCTGTGTGTTTTGCCCGTACGCAATGAGGGCTTGCACCTGTGCGTCGGTAAGCGGAGCGCTCTGCGTGAAGTAGCGCCCCTGATAGACGGTAGAATCGTTGCTAACTACCTGTCCCGCTCCGAATGGCGACCCTTGCGTTATTGGGTCAAATCCAAAAGTATACGAATTTCCGCTACTATCGGTCACTGTATACCAGACATGCCCAGGCAATGATTGAGTGGATTGACCAGTTTCCGGGTCAATTTCATTGGTTCCGGGGGCTGCTATGTTAATGGTCAATGTTCCAGACATGATTTATCTCCAGTTAGTTTGCATAACTAATTTAACGGCGGTTTACAAGAAGGCCTACAGCGACTACATCCTCACAACAGCGAAGCTCTAGCGAGCCTCACGCAAGCAGCTAGTTAGGTATGACGTACAACACGTCGTTTTTTTATTTGACAATGTATCCGCTACATATGGCTGTTTTGAATCCATCGAACCGCGGATCACCGTCAATTGTCTGAACCGATACCGTATAGTCGCCAGGCGGTAGTGGGTAGGCATCCAAGGTAAAGGACTTGGCTGGACGCGCCATGACCTTTCCTTCGCCGTAATCTCTGTAGACGATTTCTTCACGGAAAATATTTTCGTTATCGTCTCGCCAAATAACTTTCACCGTGATTCCGCGATGAGGCTTTACTGGCTTGTTATCGCCAGAATATATGTAGTCTTTTCCCGTCAGGCTCTCGTAGAGCTGCATGTATCTTTCAGAAGCCTCATGATCGTGGAGATCTTTAGGAGGAAGGAGCAACAAAGCCACTTCTGTAGACGTGTGACGAGTCAACGCGTACCTCAGTCTGGAGACGTGAACCTTAAGGTTCGCAGTGTCTCCAGATTTCGTGAGGTCGATATATGTCAGGTCGTCTGAGTTCTCCGCATGAGCGATAGAAAGAGAAAGACATGAAAGAAGTAAAATTATTGGTCTCTTGAGTTTCATCTGGCTTTGGCGGTCGTTTCGGGAGAAATGAAATCGTTCAGTACTGTTCCTGCTTTCGGTTCGCAACGTCACACAAGCCGCGGGTTCCCTCCTGCGTTTCGTGATCGTCCAGGCTGTCCGGCATTGTGCTATCGCTGAAGCATCGTCAGAATGAAAGGAGATTTGCCGACTGAGGCGCTTCCATGCAGTCTGGATTTACCCATTTCAACGAACATCGTCTCGCCCCAATATCCCAAGCTTCGACGCGAGATCCACCCGTGCGTTATCCCAATCTGCCAACGCCTGCACCCGCCTTTGCTTCGCGTTCGCCAGCGCCCCCTGGGTGTTCATCAGTTCGAGGATGTTCCCCACTCCCGCGTCGTAACGCTGTTTGGCCGCTACCCATGAACGCTGCGCGATCGTCAGCAGGTTCGCGCTGTTCTGCGCGTTCTTCGTCGCCCCGGTCAGCGTCTGGTAACTGCTCCACACATCCAGCGCCACCTGCCTCTGCGCATCCGCAATGGCATCCTCCTGCCGTTCCGCCTGCGCTTTCGCCTGGTCGATCTGGTAGTTCCGCCCGAAGCCCTCGAACAACGGAATGCTCACCTGCACACCGATATACGCGTCATGTCCCGTCGATGAATACGTCGCCAGGCCCAGTCCCATGCTCTGCGGCTGATTGTTGCGGCTGTACTTCGCCACGAGACTGATACCGGGCAGCCCCTGCGCGCGCGTCTGCGAAACCTTCGCGAGTGCCGCCTCGTACTGCGCCTGCGCCGCGCGCACCGAGGGATGCGTCGCCTGCACGTCGCGGATCATCTCCGCCACCGGGTCGCTGAACGTATGGTCTGTTTGCGCGCCTTCCGTCACCCCCGGCACCTCCATCGGCACATCCGGCGTGAGATTCATGTCCGCCGCGAGCGTACCCAGCGCCGTCTGCGCATCGCTTTCGGCCTTCGTCAGGCTGAACACCGCCTGTTCGTGCTGCGTCTGCGCCTGCAAGGCATCGGTGATCGGTGCGACGCCTTTATCCACGCGCGCCTTCGCCGCGGTCATGCTCTGGCGTGTCAGCGCTTCCACGTCCTGCGCGGCTTCCAGCTCGCCGATCGCCGTCTGCGTCGCGTAGTAGTCCTTCGCAGCCTGCGCAAAAAAATCCTGCAGCGTCGCGTCCTGGGTCGCACGCGCCGCGTCGAGCAGCGCGTTCGCGTTCCGCAGCGCCGCCTCGCGACCGCCGAAGTCGTACAGCAGCCAGTTCAGACTCACGCCCGCCGTGCGCGTGAAGGCGTTGATGTCCTCGCTGAGCGCCGGATGGTTCTCGATATCGACGACCGAGCTTTCGCGCACGCCCTGCCAGTTTGCCGATATCGTTGGCAGGTACGCCGCGCGCGCTGTACCCACGCCTGCTGCCTGCGCCTTGACCATCGCCCAAGCCGCGCGTGTCTTCGGGTTGTTGCACAGCGTGCGTTCGACCGCTTCCGCCAGGCCCAGGGGCCGCGCGGGCGGTCCACTGAATTCGCAGACCGGCACGATGGCGCCGCCTGCCGTCGCCGAGATGTTCTGCTCCGCGCCCAGCGGGTCGAACGCGTGCGCATTAAGGTTGAACGCAGCCAGGCCCGCGAGCACCATGAGTTTGCGGTTAGCGCTCACGCATACCCTCCGTGGCCGTACGCATCAGCGGATCGAGGAAGTAGCCGATCACGCTTCTTTTGCCCGTGCGGATGTCGGCTGTCACGGCCATGCCCGGCGTGAGCGTGATCCAGCGGTTGTCCACATGGATGCGGTTGGTCGTCAGGCGGATACGCACCGGAAACGTCAGCCCCAGCTTTTTGTCCTGCACCGCATCGTTGGAGACTTCGGTGATGGTCCCGTCCAGATACCCGTAGCGCGTATACGGAAACGCCTCGATCTTCACCGCCGCGCGCTGGCCCACCTGCACGAAACCGATGTCCCGGTTCTGCAGCCGCGCTTCGACCTCCAGCGCGTCGTCAGGCACGATCTCCATGAGCGCCTGCGCCGTCGTCACCACGCCGCCCAGCGTGTGCACCGAAAGCTGCTGCACGGTGCCCGCCACAGGCGCCGTGAGACTCATGAGCGCCTGGCGCGTCTGCGCCTTGGTTTCGTCGTCGCGATTCTGCGTGGTCTGCTGCGTGGCCTTCTCCCGTTCGTCGAGCTGGTCACGGCGGAACTTCGAGGCAGTGGCGTCGACCTGCGCACGCTGTTCGGTGATGCCCGCCGCAAGTTCGTTCGCGTGGGCGCGCTGTGCCGCGAGTTCGTGCTCCTTGTCGAGCGCGGACTGTTCCTTGTCGAGATAATCGTTGCGCGCCACGTATTTGTCGTTCACGAGCGCGCGGTAGGCATCGGCCTGCTGGCGCGCGAGCGGCGCCGTCTGCACGAGCTTGGCGATCTCGGCGCGCGTGCTGTCCAGTTCCGCCTGGCGCTTCGCCAGTTCCGCCTTTTCGCCTTCGTACTGGTCGCGGTATTCGGACCACGCGCCTTCGGCCTGGCGCTGCGCGTCCTGCATGCGTGCAGCGGGCGCGTCGTCGACCTTCCCCACCACCGGCGGGTGGTTCGCCTGCTGCGAGGCCAGCAGCGCATTGGCGCGCGCAGCAGCAAGTTCGGCATCGAGCCGCGACATGTGCGCCTTGTCGGCATCGGCGGCGGCCTGCGTCGTGTCGAGCTTCATGAGCAGGTCGCCGGATTTCACGCGCTGGCCGTCCCTGACACCGATCTCGCGCACCACGCCCGTGATCGCCGGCTGGATCGTCTTCACGCGCGCGTTGGGAATGAACTGGCCGCTCGCCGTCACCACAATATCCAGCCGTCCCAATAACCCGATCAGCAGGGCAAGCACCGTGAGCAGCACCAGGATGCGCATCGTCCAGCGCGGCGCGGGATGCACGGGCGTCTCGACCAGTTCCAGTTCGGCGGGCAGGAACGCGAGCTGGTCGGCGTCGCGCGTGGGACGTTCGAGCTGCGCACGGATGCGCCAGACCTCGCGCCATATCGCAGCGTAGCGTCTAAGCAGGTCCGTGAACGCCTGAAGTTTCATCGATGACATGGCTCAGGCGTCCTGCAGCGAAACAAGATGTGCGTAATAGCCGCCGCGTTGCAGCAGGGTTTTGTGATCGCCTTCCTCGACGATCTTGCCGTGATCCATCGCGAGGATGCGGTTCGCGTGACGCACGGCCGTGAGGCGGTGCGCGATGATGATGACCGTGCGCCCCGCGCAAATTGCCTTCATGTTGTCGCGGATGATGCGCTCGGTCTCGAAGTCCAGCGCGCTCGTCGCCTCGTCGAAGATGAGGATGCGCGGGTTCGTGAGCAGCGCGCGGGCGATGGCAAGCCGCTGGCGCTGGCCGCCCGAGAGATTGCCGCCCTGCTCGCCCACGAACGTGTCGTAGCCCTCGGGCAGTTCGCAGATGAAGCCGTGCGCGCCCGCGAGCTTCGCCGCGTGGATCACCGCTTCGAGCGGCACGCCGGGGTCGCTCAATGCAATGTTCTCGCGCACGCTGCGATTAAAGAGCAGGTTCTCCTGCAGCACCACGCCCACCTGGCGGCGCAGCCACGCGGGGTCGGCGAGCGCGAGATCCTGGCCGTCGATGCGCACCGTGCCACCCTCGGGGATGTAGAGCCGTTGCAGCAGCTTCGTGAGCGTGCTCTTGCCCGAGCCCGAACGCCCGACGACGCCGATCACCTGGCCCGCGCGGATGTTGATCGATACGCCGTCGATGACGAGCGGACCGTCCGGACGATAGCGGAAATGGATGTTCTCGAACTGCACGTCACCGCGGATCGGCGGCAGTGCCTGGCGCGTGGGCGGAATCTCGGTGCGCGTGTTGAGGATGTCGCCCAGGCGCATCATCGAGATGCCCACCTGCTGGAAGTCCTGCCACAGTTGCGCGAGACGCAGCACGGGCGCGCTCACGCGCTGCGACATCATGTTGAAGGCGACGAGTTCGCCGACCGAAAGCCGGCCGTCGATCACGAGCCGCGCGCCGATAAAGAGCGTGCCCAGCGTGACAAGCTTGCCGACGAGCTGGATCAGCTGCTGGCCCACATTGCCGAGCTGGTTCACGCGAAAGCCTGCACTCACGTAGGCCGCAAGCTGCGATTCCCAGCGGCGGATGAACTGCGGCTCGACGGCCATCGCCTTGACGGTCTCCACCCCGGACACGGATTCGACGAGAAATGACTGGTTGTCGGCGCCGCGCGCGAACTTCTCGTTCAGGCGCGTGCGGAACGCGGGCACGAGGAGCGCCGAGACGATGCCGTATACAGGCAGCGAGGCCACGACGAGCAGCGTGAGCCAGCCGCTATAGAGGCACATCACGCCGATGAACACGAACGAAAAAGCGATATCGATGATCGCCGTGAGCGCCTGGCCCGTGAGGAAGTTACGGATGTTCTCGAGTTCGCGCACGCGCGCGACGGTATCGCCGATTCGACGCGCGCCGAAATAGCCCAGCGGCAGGGCCACGAGATGCCGGAACAGGCGCGCGCCGAGTTCGACGTCGATGCGGTTCGTCGTGTGCGCGAACACGTAGTTGCGCAGGCCCGTGAGCAGGACTTCGAACACCGAAGCCACGAGCAGCGTGATGCAGACGACGTTCAGTGTGGAGTACGTGCGGTTGACCAGCACCTTGTCCATCACGACCTGGAACATCAGCGGCGAGACCAGGCCGAACAGCTGCAGCACCAGCGATACGCCGAGCACTTCGAGCAGCAGCCTGCGGTAACGCACGATCGCGGGGATGAACCATGAGAAGTCGAAGCGCGCGAGTTCGCCCGCGAGGGAGGCGCGTGAGGCGAAGAGCAGCATCTCGCCGGTGCTGCGCGCGAGGACTTCGTCGAGTGGCTTGATGGTAGGCGCTGCGCCGCCCGGTTCGAGGATCAGTGCGGTCTGGCCGTCGGACTTCGCCAGGATAAAATGCCGGCCGTTACCGTCGAGCACCAGCGCAGGCAACGGCGTGCTCCCCAGCTTCTCCTCGCGTAGGGGCACGACACGCGCCTTGAGTCCAAGGCTGCGGGCCGAGAGCACGAGGTCCTTGCTACTGAAGTGGCCGGTGCCAGTCCCAGCAGTGTGTTTGAGCTGCGCGGCGTCGGCGGCGATATTGTGGAACCGAGCGATCGTGACAAGTGCAAACAACCCCGGATCTTCGTCAGCCTTCACTTCGTTATCCTGATTTTTTCTCATTAAACTGGGCGACCTCGATTTACTTCTGGCTGGCCATCGCGCGCCATGCCCGCGAAGCATCCCGCACTGGTGGACTTCGTCGTCTCGTGCAGATTTACCCTAAGACACGGATGGCCAGCGCCGCCACCGGAGTATTAAGAAATTGCTAAAAACCAGACTAGGTTAATCGATCCCTTATAAGAGGAAAACCTCCATTCTGCATAAAGACCCGGAAACGCGGGACGTCTTTGCACGACTTTGAGATAGGTCAAAGCTCATGCGTGAACAGAAAGGAGAGGCAATCAATTCGTCAGGCGGCGCCTTTCAGAGCACGGGGAAACTCCGTCAGGCTTCGCGGGAGCCACGAAACGTAAATGACTGGTATTCGAACGCGGCCCTGTCGCTAAGCGCAATTATCGGTCCGGAGCGTTCTAGTGTCTCGTCATGCCTCAAACGTCCGATACAGCCAGGACAGTTTGATGCGGGCATCGCCGGTGGTGAACTGCCAGTTAATCCGGGCCTTAAGCTGATCGCGCTGAACTTGCCACGCGCTGACCTCGCGGCGCACCGTGTCGATATTGTCGATGCGCCGTCCAGACACTGTTTGATCATCACATTGAGTTCAATCTCGGCCATGTTCAGCCAACTGCCATGTTTAGGCGTGTAGACGAACTCGACGCGATCCCACAACGCTTTGGCCTGAGACGGCGGGAAGGTTTCGTAAGGGGCTGCGCCGTGTGGGTATTCAAGTTGTCCATCACGAGGGTGATTCGTTGTGCATCCGGATAGGCGTGGGCAATGTCCTGTACGAAGCGAGCCCATTGCACTTTAGTTCGTGATTCGGTGACTTTGGTAATACGCCGCCCGGCTAGCGGTTCCGATGCCATGAAGACATTGCACACGCCGCAGCGCCCGTACTCGTAGTCCTCACGCGCAAGATGCCCCGGTGCCGCCTTGATCGGTTCGCAAGTCTGGCTAATCAACTGCCGGGGCGTTTCGTCCATACACACCACGGGGCGCGCTGCGTCGTAGGGGCGGTGGTAGATATCGAGCACGTTTTCCATGGCGGTTACGAACTCCGCGTTCGCTTGCGGCGGGATGATCCAGCCTGTTTTTCGCCAGCGCTTTAGTTCGTTTTTTAAGCGTGCGCCGAACCGTCTCGTATGAGAGGCTTTCCGCGTACTCCAGTTCTACCGCGCGCTGGGCCAGCAACCTCAACGACCAGACTGCATGGCCTTCGGGCGGCGCGCCGCAACTGAGCGCAATCAACCGGGCCTCAAGCTCGCCATCGATTTTGCTTTCGAAGATTCTTTGGCTCGGTGGCCGTACCAGCGCGGCGTCGTAGCCTTCCTCAACGAAACGTTTCTTCACCCGGTCGATCTTGCGCTCGCTCACGTGCAACACCGCAGCAACCTCTTGTGACGAGCGGCGCGCGCCCCGAAGACGCATCGCAATTCAACAGAATGAGCCCGTTGATTATCCTGCGGGATTGGTGCGAACCTTTACTCACAATCGCTTCGAGTTGATCTCTTTCTTCAGCTGTCAGGGTAACGATGTATTTTTCCATCCCCCGATTTTCGGCTAAGCCGCTCCAGCTTACAATGGCTTGCGCACCCTGATTCGACGACAGTTCACGCGTGTCGCGACACTAGAATAGCGCTTTTTCAATTTCATTCGCACTCCGGATGCGTGCTCACAACGAACACCTTACCCTGCTGCCCGAAGCTGAGCGGCAGGCGCTCTATGGCCGGCCAGAGTTCGACGATTTCCAGTGAATTCTGGGTCTATCGGCAACTGCGCAAGCGCATTGACAGCGGCGAACTGCATCTGAACGATAGCATCCAGCATCGACGGTTCAGCGATCACCTGGTTGCTGCCGATCGCGAACTTCGGCAAGGCAAGCTCAAACACCTCGACTACGATGCACAGCGCCGCACCCTGACGTGGCGCCAGCCCAAAGCCGACAAGGAGTCCGCAAAACAGGACAGCTTCTACGCGAAGCTGCCGCTGCGTGACATTGCCCCCATCATCCGGTTTGTGAATGAGCGCTGCGGCTTCCTGTCGGCGATGACGCCCTGCAACCCCGTTACACGGAGAAGATCGCCGACGCGGACAGCCTGACGGCAGTGGTTATTGCGCAGGCGACCAACCTCGGCAATCTCGCCATGGCACAGACCTGCGATATTCCGTATCACGTGCTGGACGAGACGTGTCGGCAATACTGTCGCCTGCCGACCCTGCGGGCCGCCAACGACCGGATCGCCAACTTCATCGCGCAACTGCCGATCTTCGAGCATTACTCGTTCGACCTTGAAGTACTTTTCGGCGCCGTCGACGGCCAGAAGTTCGAGGCCGCCACGCCAACAGTCAAGGCCCGACACTCACGCAAGTACTTCTCAGGCGGCAGGGGCGTGGTCGCCTACACGCTGTTGGCCAATCACATCGCGCTGCGCACCGAACTGATTGGCGCACACGAGCACGAGAGTCACTACGTCTTCGATATCTGCTATCACAATACCACCGACATCGCGCCGGCCATGATCACCGGCGACATGCACAGTGTCAACAAGGCGAATTTCGCCATTGCGCGCTGGTTCGAGATGGGCTTTGCGCCGCGCTTCACGAGCCTGCAGGCGCAATTGAAGCACCTGTACTGCGGCGACGATATCGCGCAGTACGACAACTTCCTCATCAAGCCCGCCGGAGAGATCGATCGGTCGATGATCTGCGACGACCCATCCATCATCGAGCAGACCATCGCGTCGCTCAGCGTCAAGGAAATAAGCCAGCAGGCGCTCGTGGGCAAGCTTTGCGCGCTATCGCCGCATCACCGCACGCGCAAGGCGGTCTTCGAGGTCGACAAACTGGTGCGCAGTATCTACACGCATGCGTTACATGCGCGCCCCCCAGCTGCAGCGCAATTCCATCGATCGCAGAACCGGATCGAGGCGTACAATCAGTTACGCTCGTTCATCGCCCAGGTCAGCGGCAGGAAACACCTGATAGGTAAAACAGACCTCGACGTCGCGATCAGCAACGAGTGCGGCCGGCTGCTGGCCAACGTCGTGACCGCCTTCAACTCGATGCTGCTCTCACAACTGCTGGAACGCTACCAGCGCGATGGCAACCAGAAGGCGCTCGACACGCTGAAGAAAATCTCACCCGTCGCTTGGCAGCATATCTATTTCCTCCGCCACTACGCGTTTCGCAACGAGAACCCGATCGACATCACGGCTATGCTCGCCGGTCTCGATCTCTTATAACCAATTGAAACGTAAAGACTTCCAAAATTTCTGCGGTTCCGGCTTACAACCCCGGATACCCGAAAATGTCCTCTATCGAACGGCCTTCGACAAGGTTGACGTACTGCGTCGCTTGCCTGAGGCGTTCACCCAGTACCGGATGGCGCAAGTAAGCATCGGCCTCGGCCAACGACGAAATCGCGAACCTTTGCGCCGTCGCACTCGTTCCGAGTCCCTGGATCGGCGGAAATACAAACCACATCCAATGGCTTCGCTTGCGCCCGTCGCGCAGTTCGTCACAGACCTGTGCATAGAGCGGATCCTGTGCGTCGATAAAGCGCTGAAGCTTGAAAGGGTCGTCCATTTCGCTCTCCTTTCATACTGAGTAGAACCCACGTGTCAATGTCGACGTCGCCAGGCTGCTGCTCGATTGAAACACCCGCCACCGCCGCGCGTGGTCGCCGCGTTCACTAGCCATAAACGTCGAAGTCAAAATACTTCTTCGCGATCCCGTCGTCCGTGCCGTCCGCGCGCGTGTCGGCGATCGCCTTGTCGATTTTATCCTTCGGACCGGTGTCCTCGTTGCGCAAACCGATTTGGGTGCCCCTGATCGCTCACGTCGACACTGAAGCGCACGGTCAGCGGAGCGCCTGCAGTTCGGACGGCTCGAAATAGAAATTCGTGTTCCCCGCAAGGCGCGCGACCATGAAGTCGATAAATGTCCTCACTCGCAACGGCTGTTCGGTCCGATGGCGATAGTAGATATAGACCGCCTCGCGCTGCGTGACGTGTTGAACCAGCAACGGAACCAGTTGGCCGTTTCTGATCGGCGCCGTGGCCGAAAAGCTGCCGAGCTGGCCAATGGCGGATCCGGCGATCACGGCAGCCGTTTCGGCTTCGGTGTCGTTGACGCACAAAGTCGTCGCCATGTCGCGATAAACGATTTCATCCCCGATGAGGAATTCCCACGGGGCCTGCTTGCCTGTATTTGCGCGCCGGTATCCCGTGCAGCGGTGACCGTCGAGTTCGTCGATCGTGCGCGGCGCGCCATGGCGCTCGATATAAGCGGGTGACGCGCAGACGATCAACTGGATCGGCAGAAGCCGGCGCGCGATGCTGCCGCCCGACGGCGGAGAGCCGCCACGAAAGCCCACATCGGCACGTTCACCGATAAGGTCGGTGAAGCGGTCGTCGAATTGCACATCGAGCTGGACGTTCGGATGCAGTTCGGCGAATTCCAGAAAGTAAGGCCACAGCACTACGTGCCCCATTGCCCTTGGCGCGCTCACGCGTAGCGGCCCCGCAATTTCGGCTTTCGAGCGGCGCGCGTCGTCGAGTGCGGACGACAGGACCGCCAGCGCGGGCGTCACCGTGTCGAACAGGCCTTGCCCCTCCTCGGTGAGGCTCAGCTTGCGCGTGGTGCGATGAAAGAGCCGCACGCCGAGCTCCTTCTCCAGTTGCATCACAGCGTGACTCGCGGCCTGCGGGGAAATGCCCTGGTCCACGGCCGCCTTGCGCAGGCTGCCGAGCGCCGCCGCCCGGGTGAATATGGTGATCGCGCGAACTTCGTTCACTGGAGACCCCTATTCGCAATTAAAAGTTGATTATCAGTCTAGCAATCTACGCCTAGTTCGTGCGAATCGATGCTCCTATGATCCGTTCACACCCACCCCGAACGCAGGAGAAACATCATGGTCGAGCTTACGAAGAACAGCCTTAAGCGTGTCTGGTTCATCACGGGCGCGTCGCGCGGCTTCGGCGCGCTGATCGCCGAAGCGGCACTGGCTGACGGCAATGCGGTGGTTGCCGCCGGCCGCAATGTCGCGGCGATCGTCGAGCGCCTCGGCGACTCGCCAGCGCTGCTGCCCGTGGCGCTGGACGTCACGGACCAGGCGCAGGCGCAAGCCGCGGTTCAAACCGCGCTCGACACATTCGGCCGCATCGACGTTCTGATCAACAACGCGGGATTCGGCCTGCTCGGCGCGATCGAGGAGTCCACCGACGCGGACGTGCGCCGCATGTACGACACCAACGTGTTCGGGTTGCTGAGCGTCACGCGTGCCGTGCTGCCGGTGATGCGCTCGCAGCGCGCCGGCCACGTCATCAATATGTCGTCGGTCGGTGGCTACCGGTCCGCCGCGGGATTCGGTGCGTACTGTTCGACGAAGTTCGCGGTCGAAGGCCTGACCGAAGCGCTGTACGCCGAATTGAAACCGCTCGGCATTCACGCGACGGTCGTCGAACCGGGTTACTTCCGGACTGACTTTCTCGATGCGTCATCGCTCGTTGTCGCGCGCGAGGTCATTGCGGACTACGACGCGACATCGGGCCATGTGCGCCGCCTCGCAGCCGACATGAATCACAACCAGCCGGGCAATCCCGCGAAGCTCGCCGCGGCGATGCTCGAACTGGTCGATGCGCAAACGCCGCCACTGCGTCTGCCGCTCGGCACCGATACGCTGAAGGCCATCGCCGAGAAGAATGCTTATGTCGAGCAGGAAACTGCGACCTGGAAGGCGCTGGCGGCATCGACTGACTTCAGCGCCTGATGCCTGAAGGTCAGATCGATCACAGCAAGGGCAGCGTCAGCCGGATGTGCTCCGCGAATGCCGTGACCAGATGGGCCGGACGCTTGCGTTCGAACTTCAGCGTAATGCCTATGGTGGGCAAAGGCGGCAGCGCGGGGTCGCCATTGAGTATGGACAGATCCGGAGCGACGGCAGTCTGCGTGATGACGGCCACGGCCTGCCCAGAGCGCACCAGCGCCGTGAGGCCGGCAAGACTGCTGCTCGCATACGCGATGCGGTACGCCCGGCCCGCGCGTCGCAGCGCTTCGCAGGCCGCCACGTGGTCGAGCGTGTCCGGATCGGAAAGCGCCAGCGGCAACGGATCGAAGCTCGCGCAATCCAGTCCCGGATAGCCGACCCAGACGAGCGGCATACGACGAATGATGTCGTCGCTCGGGGCGCCTTCCGGCAACGAGATCATGGCAAGGTCCAGCGCACGCATCTCCAGTTGTTCGAGCAAGCGCGGCGTCGGTGCGCAAATCACCTCGACCAGTGCATGCGGATGCCGGCTCGAAAACTGACGCAGCAAATGCGGCAGGAAAACGGCGGCGTAGTCGTCCGGGCAACCGAAGCGGATCGTGCCCGACAGCCCCTTGCCGGACAGATCGGCCATCGCCTCGTCGTGCAGCCGCAGAATGCGTTGGGCGTGGATCAGCAGGCGTTCGCCGGGATTCGTCAGCACGACCCCACGACCCGTGCGCTGGAACAACGGCTGATCGACGATTTCTTCGAGGCGCTTCATCTGCTGACTCAGCGCCGACTGGGTCCGGCCGATCCGGTTCGCCGCGCGACTGAGCGCCCGAACTTCGGCGACGACGGTAAAAGAACGCAGCAGATCGATTTCGAGTGAAAGGCTCAAGGTATTAGGCCCGCTTCTATCTTCGATAAGAACTATTCGATTCTATGAGACCAGAGCGCCATCTAGACTGCAAGTTATTCCCGCTAGCCGTCAAGGAGAAGCAAGTGTCGCGAAACAATGATGCAGTTTTCTGGCGCAACGCCACACAGCACCTGATCCGCTATGGCGGCACCTTCGAGCCGATGATCATCGAGCGCGCCCAGGGCAGTTTCGTCTATGACGCGGACGGCCGCGCGATTCTGGATTTCACCTCCGGCCAGATGAGCGCGGTGTTGGGGCACAGCCATCCGGAAATCGTCTCGGTCATCAACGAATACGCAGGCAAGCTCGACCATCTCTTCAGCGGCATGCTGTCGCGGCCGGTGGTGGACCTCGCGACTCGCCTCGCCGACATCACCCCTGACGGACTCGACCGCGCGCTGTTGCTCAGTACGGGCGCGGAGTCGAACGAGGCCGCCATTCGCATGGCGAAGCTGGTCACGGGCAAATATGAAATCGTCGGGTTCGCGCAGTCATGGCACGGCATGACAGGAGCAGCGGCATCCGCCACGTATAGCGCCGGTCGCAAGGGCGTCGGTCCGGCCGCTGTCGGCTCCTTCGCGATCCCCGCACCGTTCCTGTACCGGCCGCGTTTCGAGCGCCACGGCGAATACGATTACCTGGCGGAACTGGACTATGCGTTCGATCTGATCGATCGTCAGTCCAGTGGCAATCTGGCCGCCTTCATCGCCGAGCCGATCCTCAGTTCCGGCGGGATCATCGAACTGCCGGAAGGCTACATGGCTGCGCTCAAGCGCAAATGTGAAGAGCGCGGCATGCTGCTGATCCTCGATGAAGCGCAAACCGGCGTCGGCCGCACGGGCACGATGTTCGCCTGTCAACGCGATGCCGTCACGCCCGACATTCTCACGCTATCGAAGACACTCGGCGCCGGTCTGCCGCTCGCGGCCGTCGTGACATCCGCGCAGATCGAGGAGCGCGCCCATGAATTGGGTTACCTGTTCTATACGACGCACGTATCCGATCCTCTTCCTGCCGCCGTCGGTTTGCGCGTGCTGGATGTGGTCGAGCGCGAGGGGCTGGTTGCGCGTGCGAATCTGATGGGCACGCGACTCAAACGCGGCCTGCTGGATCTGATGGAACGCTTCGACTGCATCGGCGATATTCGCGGCCGGGGACTGCTGCTGGGAATGGAAATCGTCAAGGACCGCCGCACGAAGGAGCCGGCCGATGGGCTGGGCGCGAAGATCACGCGTGAGTGCATGAACCTGGGGCTTAGCATGAACATCGTGCAGTTGCCCGGCATGGGCGGCGTGTTCCGGATCGCCCCTCCGTTGACCGTTCACGAGGATGAGATCGACCTCGGCCTGGACCTGCTCGGGCGGGCAATCGAGCGTTCGGTATAGTGCAGCGCCTTCTGGCTCCGGTCGGATCCGGGCTCGAGGTCGCGGCCGCCTCGCAGTGATGGCGGTCAGCTAAACCGCCGCTTCCCGATAGTCGCTGTACTTCGGCATCTGCCCAATCCCTGGATTGAAGCAGTTGCCATTCACTCCCACCTTCCGAGCCGACGCTCACACGCATCCGCCAATCTGGCTATCGTGGCGGATGCGCACCCCCCGGCGCCGGCTGCCGCACGACGAGAACCGGAATCGAACTGTGCGTCAGGACCTTCTGGGTTTCGCTGCCGAGCAAAAACGCCCTCATTCCGCTTCGACCGTGCGACGCCATGACAATAAGATCGCAGTTCTGTTGCGTTGCAACGCTGATAATCGCTTCGTAGGGATGGGCGCGACCTTCAGAAACCGTATTGCACACCACCCCGACTTGCGCGGCCGCTTTTTTCACGACGCTGAGGTAATCCTCCGCGCGCTGTCGCGCGGTCTGAATGATGCGATCCTCGTTGTCGGCAATCATCTCCGTGCCGTACGCGAGGACATGAAACTCCGGAATGACGTGGAGGCCCGTGACCGTGGCTCCGCTTTCCGCGGCGAGCGTTACCGTCATCTGAATGGCGGCCTCGGAAAGCGGCGAGCCGTCGGTCGGCACCAGCAGATGCTTGAACATATGTTTCTCCCCCCGCGACCCGGTTCAGCTCGCGTCGAAATCCTGCCAGGCGCCTCTGCCACCTGAACCCGGCGAACCTGAATCAGAGGCGCCTTCTTAAGTATAGTCACCTCGCTCGCAGGCACTGCGTATCGCCCAAAATGAATCTGGCCGTCACGTCATGAAGGTTCAATGCTCAGTCCGAACATCGGAATCCATGTGACTCCCCGCCCGCCTCGTTAGCGGTCTTCCGTCAGCCCTTTCAGATGGGCTTCGCCGGCATCCTGGGCGGCAGCGCGCATGGCGAACGTGTCGTCGGACACCATCGACCGTTTGACCTTTTGCGCTGCGAAGTCGACGAGTGTAATCACCCAGACAAACTCACCGCCCTGCTCGGCCGTTTGAACGAATGCGCGCACGTCTTCGCTGTCGTTTGCTTTTGTGCTCATTGTGATCTCCTGAGAAAGAGTCGCGGAAAGAGAACGGCTCACGGGCCGTATGACTGACTGTCTTATCGAAGTTTGCCGATAATCGCGCTGCATTCGTCCTTCGTGAAAGCGCGCAGTGTTTGTGTGCGGACATTGCCTGCCGATCCCAGCGCGTAGCCGAATGCCGCGAAGCTTTGCTCGTCCGGTGCGTCGATGACCGTGACGATGTCGTATTTGCCCACCGTCCAGTAGATCTCCTTCATTTCACAGCCGAAGGTCCTGGCCAACTCCGCCGCCTGACCGGCACGCTGCGGACTGTTTTTGATGTTGCGTATGCCCTGATCGGTGAATTGTGCAAGAACCACATAGGTCGCCATGACGATTCTCCTTACCAATAGCTCAATACCTCGAATTGCGTTGTCTACGCGCAAGCTCGACCGCGAACGCGGCTGCGATCGTGTTGCCCAAAGGCGTTCTGCGCGTAACCTGATTCTATGCAATGGAATCGCGTGCCACTGTCTGTTTGACTCGATAGGCGCGTGGCGCGGCAGAGTCGTCCGTTCTCGCCTCGGCTATGAGCCGTTCATTCAGCGCAAGGAATGACCGGCCTGCGCGTCGACCGGCGCTCCGCCGCGCTGAGCGTCCTGCATACCTGCGCCCGGCTTCACCGTACCGTCGGCCTGCGGAACTTCCACCGGCTTGACCTCGACGGGGACGACGCCGTCTTTTTTCAGCCCGAGCTTATCCGCGGTCTTGGGTGACAGGTCGACGATCCGATCCCTGACATAGGGGCCGCGATCCCGAATCTCGACCACCTCGCTGTTGCCGTTTTTCAAATTCGTGACCCGCGCCTTGGTGCCGAGCGGTAGCGTCTTGCTCGCGGCGGCATTGGATTGCGGATTCATCGGCGTACCGTCGGCCATTTCTTTTTTGTAAAACTCCCGGCCGTAGTACGAAGCTTCGCCCTTGCGCGACTTGCCGGAGCGATCGAGATGGCGTGGGGCTGTCGACGAGCTCGCCGGTCGGGTATCGGTGGATGCCGCCGGTTGCGCCGGAAGCGCCGTGCTCAGGAAGCACGACAAAACCACTAACAGAAGTGTCTGCAGCGTGAATCGTCGAGCACGCGGCAAACGAACGTGAACGTCATCGCCGGGGAGCGGGCGCGCGGTTGTATGAAGATTGTTTTCCAATTTCCACTCCTTTCCGGCTTGTCGATGCAGCGGGAAAATCGTCCAACGAGCGATACGTAACTTGCCGGTGTATCAGGGCTACCAGATAAGCGTCTCACGCCAGGCCGCGGGTGTGCGCATAGTCCCGTCCGAAGTTAGTCCGTCAACTGCACGAACCCTCTCGCTACTCCAGGCGCAGCCGCGCCGCCTGCGGCACACAATTGCGTTTAAGGGAAACCTGCGACAATCGTCGTCCACGCTAAAACATCTGTTGATTGCCCTACTTCCCGCGGATGCCTTATGCCTGTTTCGCAAGCAATTTCGCCGCCACGTCTATCACCCGACAATCTGAACGAGTTGATCACCCTGCTCGACATTCAGGTACTCGGGCTCTCGGAGTGCGTCGTTAGTCAGGGCTTCATGCTGGAACTGGATGGCCACGACGCGCCCGGCATCCACTACATCCTGTCGGGCGAAGGGCGGCTGCACATCGCCGGCGCCGGAACCGTGCCGCTCATACCTCATACGCTGCTGATCGTGCCGCCGGGTCACTCACTGAAGCTCGAGGTACCGACAAAACAGGCGGGTATCGCACCGATTGTCGTGCCGGGGCGCGAGCACAAACAGGTCGTCGATTCGATCAGCCGTTTCCGCGCGGGCAATGTCGAACCGATGACCGTCATGATCTGCGGCTATTTCAAGGCGTCTTTCGGCGCGTCGATCAATCTGTTCGCGACCCTCTCGACGCCGATCGTGGAGCAGTTCGAAGCTTCCGACCGGCTCGACGTCTATCTGCGCACGGCGTTCGACGAACTCGTCGCGCAGGAGATCGGCGCCGGCGCGATGTCGGGCGCGCTGCTCAAGCAGGTGATCGTCGCGCTCGTGCGTCGGTCGTTGAAATCCAGCGCGCTCTGGATAGAGCGATTCGCGCTGCTCGGCGATCCGCAAATCGCCCGGGCCTTCGCCGACATGGTGGCCCGCCCGGGCGCGCCGCACACCGTCGCCAGTCTCGCGGAAGCGGCGATTCTCAGCCGCTCGGCGTTCATGGCGCGCTTTTCCGCGGCGCTAGGCCAATCGCCGATGCAGGTGCTGCGCGACATCCGCATGCGCCAGGCGGCGGCGCAGTTGCGGGCCGGCGACCTGTCGCTGGATCAGGTGGCGCGCCATGCGGGTTATGCGAGCCGCGGCGCGTTCGCGCGCGCGTTTCGCGAGGTGTTCGATACCGGCCCCGCGGAATACCGTGACGGAGCCGCCAACGGCTGATCGTCAGGACTTGCCGCTGCGTCTGCGGACCTTGCACACCAGACTCGCACGCTCCTGCGCCGTGACCGGCGCCTTGCACCGGCACGTCGACGCCGATACAAGGCGCCGGTTTCGTCATCAAAGCTAGCCACGCCGACACCTGCATTCGCGGACTTTTGCGTCTGTTCTCAGGATTTTTCGTTCGAGCTGCACGCCTAGAATTTTCATCAATGCAGCCGAGAACGCACACCGATATTCCGATGCAGACGCACCTTTGTCCCGATTAGCAGAAACAGGAGCACGACCATGACCCGTATTGCCCTCCCCGCCACCGACGCTCTTCCGGCCGCTTCGCAACCGGTCATCGAAGCAGTGACGAAGCAACTGAAGATGACGCCCAACCTTTTTCGCATCATGGCGCTGAGTCCCAATGCGCTGAACGGTTGGGCTAACCTGCAAGGCGCGCTTGCGAAGACGCTCGATGCAAAACTGCGCGACGGCATTGCCCTCGCCGTATCCCAGGTCAACGGCTGCCAGTACTGTCTGTCGGCGCATAGCTACGTTGCGAGCAACATGGCTCATATCGGCGACGACGAGATTCGTCTGAATCGGCTCGGCAAATCGAATACGCCGAAAACCGCCGCGGCTGTCGCGTTCGCGAAGACGCTGATGGAAACACGCGGCAAGGTCAGCGAAGACGATCTGCACGCCGTGCGCGAAGCCGGCTTCAGCGACGCGAACGTTGTCGAAATCATCGCGCTCGCCGCGCAATTCATGCTGACGAACTTCGTCAACAACGCCTTCGATACCGAGGTCGATTTTCCGGTCGTCGAAACCGAAGTCGCGTAACGGCAGCGCGCTGCCACGTCCTCAGACAAGGAGATCGATCATGTCACGAGTCCATGCAACTACCGCAGAAAAACGCGCGGCGTTTCGCGCGTTGCACCAGGACGGATGCTTCGTGTTGCCAAATCCGTGGGACGTCGGCAGCGCGCGTTATCTGGCGTCGGCAGGGTTCAAGGCGATTGCCACGACCAGTTCGGGCTTCGCATGGTCGGCTGGCCGGCCGGACAACGGCGTATCGCGCGCCGCGATTCTCGCGCACCTTCGCGAGATGGTCGGGGCGACAGATCTGCCGGTCAACGCCGACTTCGAAAACGGCTTCGGCGACAATCCCGCCGAGGTGGCGCATAGCGTGCGGATGGCGGTCGATACCGGCATCGCCGGACTGTCGATCGAAGACTCGACGGGCGATCCGAAGTCGCCGCTGTTTCCGCTCGAAGTCGCCGTGGAACGCCTCGCTGCGGCAAGACGCGCGATCGACGAAACAGGCGGTGATACGCTGCTCGTCGGACGTGCTGAGAATTTCTTTGTCGGCCTGCCCGATCTCGAAGACGTGGTGGCGCGCTTGCGAGCCTATGCGCAAGCCGGCGCCGACTGTCTGTACGCGCCGGGCATCCAGACGCGCGAGCAGATCGAAGCGGTGCTCGCCGCGGTCAGCCCGAAACCCGTCAACCTGTTGATCGGCGGACCTTCGGCGTTGACGCTCGACGAACTGGCGAGGCTCGGCGTGCGCCGCGTGAGCGTGGGCGGCGCATTGGCGCGCGCGGCATGGGGCGGGCTGGTGACCAGCGTTCAGTCGCTGGCGGACGGGCGCTTCGATCGCTTGCCGAAGGAGCCGTCAGGCGCGTGGTTGAACAGTATGTTTCAGGACGTCGCTTAGCGTCTTCTTCATCGAATCACCCTTTTCGCATGGAGTGAACCATGAGCCGTGAAATCATTCGTGTCGAACCGCTTTCGAGCTGGCTCGAACGCTGGAATGCGCCGACTTCCGCCGTCACCCGGCACGGCGATACCCTCTACGTTTCCGGCTTTCCACCGTTCGATCCTCATACCGGCGAAGTGATGGACGCGCCGATCGAACTGCAGACCGAACGCGTATTGGAACAACTGAAGCTATGCGTGGAGACGGCGGGCTCATCGCTCGATCAGGTGCTCAAATGCAACGTGTATTGCACGTCGGTTGAAGCGTTTCCGGCCGTCAATGCGATCTATGCGCGTTTCTTCGGCGCGAACCCGCCCGCGAGGATTTTCGTCAACGTGCCGGCGTGGCCCGGGCGCTTCGACATCGAGATCGATTGCGTCGCGGCAATCGATAGCAACCGCACCTGAGTGTCCGGATGATGCCCGTCGCAGGCTCGCTCGTCGCCGTTCTCCGGCACGAGACGTGGAATGCATGAGCGGCAAAAAGCCGGCGCTTCTTCGCGCCGGCCTCAACCTTGCCGCTATCAGCCGATCTGCTGGATACCGGCCAGCCGCCACGCCTGATCGCCTTGCGGCTGCTTGACCAGGTTCCAGATTTCCTGGAACTGCTGCGCGGTCTGTGCATCGTCTTCCCGGATCTGACCGTAAAAGCGCACGCTGACCAGCGTTCCATCCGGATTGCTTTCAGTGCTGAGCACCTCGGCTTCGAGTTGCGGCACTTCCGTATGGCTCGGCTCGCGGCCGCGCGCTTCCAGATCCTGCTTGAGACGCGCGAACATCTCCGGCGTCGTCAACTCGAACAGATCGCCCTGCTCGTTCCGGTCCCATGCACCCTGGAGCCGCATGAACATCGCCTTTGCCGAGACGAGAAACGCCGTCTGATCCGGACCGGGCGAAAGCTCGGGCGCCTTCACGGTATCCGCTGCTCCGGCCGCACCCATCGCGGCACGCGGCCAGCCCCGGAAATTCGTTTCAGGCCGCGCTTGACCCATCTGATTCAGAATTGGCGAGCCGCCAGTTTGCTGCCGGTTCGCGGCGCCGTGTCCATAAGCGAGATCCGGACGACGCCGATTGGCGATAAAGCGGAACAGCATGACGCCCGCGAGGATCACCGCGCCGATAAGCAATGCATTGGACATCAATTGCGCGAGTCCCTCGCCAAGGCCAAACGATGACAGCAACGCCGCGATGCCGAGTCCGGCCGCGAGCCCGGCGAGCGGGCCCATCCAGCGATTACCCGCCGCGGCCGCCGGGGCCTGGGCGCTCTGCTGTGCCGGTTGAGCTTGCTGGCTGCGTTGTGCCGGCCCGGACGGCGACGCCGATTGCGATTGACGGCCGATGCTTTGGCTGCCGCCCACGCGCTTCGCTTCGGCATCGTTCGAAGCCATGGCGCCGAGAGCAAGGAGCCCTGCGAGACCGAGCGCCGCCGTCCCGCGCGTCACTGCGCCGGCCGCACGTCGAAGTTGATTGATGATCTGCGTGTACATATAAAGCCTCTTTGATAAGTCAGGGGACTGCGCGCTTCGCGCGCTCTTTTCCGTCGCGCCGAATGCATTACGAACAGTAATATTTTTTCAGGTGGCAAAACCGGCCGGCGAGTGCGTTTGTAAGCCACGATGGCCGACCTGAACGCTGGTGCCGTGGATGTAGTGCTCCAGCTGCCGGATCGTGTCCTCCTGCTCTGCAATCAGGTTCTTGATCAGGTCGCCGATCGACACCATGCCGATCACCTGCCCTTGCGTAATGACAGGCAAGTAGCGGATCCGGTATTCCGTCATGAGGGCCATGCATTCCTCGGTGGTCTGCTCCGGGCCGACATAGCGCACGGTCGTCGACATGATGTCGCGCACCGGCGTATTCCTTGACGAACGGTGCATCAGCGCGATCTTGCGTGCGTAATCGCGCTCGGTGACGATGCCCGCCACGCGCCCGTCGTTGACGACGATGAGCGCGCCCACCCGGCGGTGAGCCATGATCGCGACCGCGTCGTAGACCGAAGCGGACGCCTGGGTCGACCAGACTGTCTGGGACGTTTTTGAACGCAGAAACTGTGCAACCGATGCCATCTGCCACCTCCGTCAGCTATCGTGAGCCGCCCCGCATGAACCCTTGGGCGAGACCTCAATCTACCTGAACGCGAGATAACGTAAAATGCGTATTTTTTATACCGATACTTCGAGAAAATCGTAGTGTCCTGTAATCTGTGGAGCGACTGTGAACTTCAAGCATCTGCATTACTTCTGGGTTGCGGCGCATGCGGGCGGCATCGTTCGAGCGGGCGAGCAGTTGCACATCTCGCCGCAAACGCTGAGCGGCCAGATCAAACTGCTCGAAGAAGCGCTGGATAAGAAGCTGTTCAGGAAAAGCGGCCGCACGCTCGAACTGACCGACGCGGGCCGCCTGGCGCTCGATTACGCCGACGAAATATTCTCGCTGGGCTCGGAGCTCGAAAGCGCCGTGCGGCGCGAGAACGAAGCGGGTCCGCAAACGCGGTTTCGCGTCGGCATTGCGGATTCGGTGCCGAAGGCGATCGCGTACCGGCTGCTGGAACCCGCGCTGAGCGCGTCCGTATCGCTGCGCATGATTTGCCACGAGGGCAAGCAGCATGCGCTGCTCGCGCAACTGGCCCTGCACCGCCTCGACCTGATTATCGCGGATGCCCCGATCCCCGCTGACGTCAATATCAAGGCGTTCAATCACCGCCTCGGCCGTTCCACGCTCAGTTGCTTCGGCACGGAGGCGCTGATTGCGAGCGGCAAGAAACGCTTCCCGCTGTCGCTTGGTCAGTTGCCGGTGCTGCTGCCCGGCACGGAATCGGCGGTGCGCCGCAAGCTCGATCACTGGCTGGCGTCTCATGCCATTTCGCCGCGCATCGTCGGCGAGTTCGACGACGGGGCGATGACCATCGCGTTTGCCCGCGAGGGCCGCGGCTTGCTGTTCGCGCCCACCGTGCTCGAAAGTCAGCTACAGGCCGAGCACAAACTCACGACGGTCGGGCAGATCAATTCCATCGTCGAGGAATTCTTTGCGATCTCGATCGAGCGCCGGATTAGCCATCCGGCAGTCGCGATGATTCTGGACGCGGCACGCAGCGAGCTGTTCAACGTCTAGCGGAGCATGCTTGCGGAGATGCCATTACAATCCAGCACTTCGACCCGACAAGCTTGATTCGCGCCATGAAATATCTCCTCGCATCGACCCTCGCGGCGCTCGTCGCGGCCGCAAGCACGGCTGCAACCGCGCAGACATCCGGGAGCAGCGACACACCCAGACTGCAGTGTGCGATCGGGTATGTCACCGGCATTGGCGGGTCGGCGCAGAGCTTTCGCGACTATCTCGCGACACCGGACAGAGACCGCTATCGGTTCCTCGCGGACAACCCGATTCAATGCAAGGTTTCCGACGAGGGTCGTGCGTCCGGCTGTACCGGCCTCACGAGCCTGCGGCATGAAAAGGTCAGCGTGTACGACGATATCGACAATGAGACGATGTCCGTCGTCGCGCGGGTGGAACTCGAACACGGTACGTATCCGGTGATCATCTCCGTGCGAAGACAGGACGTGAAGTGTGAGGAGTGAATGCGCTCACGCCCCGATCGCAGTGAATCAGTTTCGATGCTGCACGAGAAATTCTGACATTCCGGCAAGCCCTGTTTCGAGCACGAGGCGGTTGTTGGCGTACCCGAGGCGCATATAGCATAGCCTTCCATCAGGATCTGCGCGGCGCGGCAGCGTGAGCGGCACGAACACTTTGATTCAAGAAGCATGACGGGGAAGCCGTTATCCGGGTAACGCATCGGCAACCGCCAGGCGCGTTTTTGCCGTCCCCAAGATACCCATTCGTGCCTTGCCCTTATACGCCATCTACTCCCCCTGCCGCCGAACGCGCGGCAGCGCCGCAAGCTTTCATTTCCCTCCACCCGGACAGCGCTGCACGGCGCGCAACACATTGCGATCAACTCCGCCAATGCGCCGTCGCGACGATTAATTTGGCAAAGGGCAAGATCGGCGACAAGCCGTCATACTCTGTCTCTTCTTGCAGCGGACGGTCCCGACAACGCATCCGGAAGACTTCACCGGCAACGCGCTCGAAGCATGACCGTCCGCTCCGTCGTCTCGACGGCAATTTCCGCGTAGCGCCACACGCGGTTCAAGTGGAGCGTCCTTTGCAATGAGTTACACCCCTGTCGTTCCGTTCGCCCACGACAAGGCTGATTCGGGCGCCTTCGTGGGCGGCGCCCCGGCGTTTCGCCAACTGGTCCGGATGATCGATCGGGTTGCCCCGACCGATCACCCTTTGCTCATTTTCGGCCCGACGGGTTCGGGCAAGGAACTGGTCGCGCGCCGGGTGCATGCGCACAGCCAGCGCCAGGATCAACCGTTTGTCGACGTCAACTGTGGCGCGATTCCCGAGAACCTCGTCGAAGCCGAACTGTTCGGGCATGTGAAAGGCGCGTTCACCGGCGCGGCCGAAAACCGGCCGGGACTTTTTCAGCAGGTCGGCAAGGGCACGCTGCTGCTCGATGAGATCGGCGAACTGCCACTCGCGCTGCAACCGAAACTGTTACGCGTGCTTGAAACGCGGACCTTCCGTCCGATCGGCTCATCCACCAGTTTGCATTTCGCGGGGCGCGTCGTCGCCGCGACCCATCGCGACCTGCGCGAACTCGCGCGCGAAGGGCTGTTTCGCGAGGACCTGTTCTACCGGCTCGCGGTGTTCGTGCTCGCGGTCCCCGGACTCGAGCAGCGCATCGAGGACATCCCCGCGCTGGTCACTCACTTCGCAGCGCAGCACACGCGCCGTCTCGAGTTCTCGCCGGCTGCCGTCCGGCGGCTTTGCCAGCATTCGTGGCCGGGCCATATCCGGCAATTGCGCAACCTGATCAGCCAGTTGAGCGTGCTCGCCGAAAACACGCTGATCGATGTCGACTCGCTCGAGCCGTTTCTCGCCAATGAAACCAGCGGGCCGGTGTCGCGCGCGAGTCTCGCCGACATGCTGTTGCAACTCGACGGCCGCGACAAGCTCGCCGCCGCCGAAGACCTTCTGATCGACCGCGCGCTCGAGCGGACCAGCGGCAACAAAAGCGCGGCCGCCACCCTGCTCGGCGTCGGGCGCAAGACCATCGAGCGGCGTTTGAAGTCGCGCGAGGAACATCACCGGGAAGCGCGCAAGTGTCTCGAACACGCGAGCGCGCTGATCGAGGAGTCGAAGTTCGCGGAAGCGATCCCACTGCTGCGCCGTTGCCTCGACCTGCTGCAGACGCCTCACGAACAGGAGGCCGTGCGCCGTTTGCAGTTCGACGCCTACCGCTTGCTCGGCATGAGCTTGCGCAGCGTGCACGGCTGGCTCTATGCGGAGGCCACCGCCTGCTACGCCGCCGCGTTGACGGTCGGTGAAGGCGTCTGCGAGCCCGCCGAGATCGCCGCGATCCAGTTCGGCATCTGGACCACCCAGCTGACGACGCTTCAGCTGAAGCAGGCGCGCGGCACCGCGCAGAACATGCTGGAGCGCGCGCAGAACGGCGGCGACCGGGTTTCGCTCGACGAAGCCCACGTCGCGATGACCAACACCCTCTTCTGGCTCGGCGACAGCGAGGAAGCGCTGGCCTGTCTCGCGCGCGGCAACCTGCTCGGCGTGGGGCGCAACGACACCCGTACCGGCTCGCAAGGGATCGATCTCGCCAGCCTCGCGTTGACTTTCGAAGGACTGGCCGCGTATCAGATCGGCGCATTCGGCCAGGCGCGGCGCGCCATGGAGATGTTGATCCTGCGCGCGTCCGAACCGGGCGCGCACGCGCTCGCGCATGCCGTCAACCTGCAGGGCGCCGCGTGGCTCGCCTGCCTGTTCGACGACGTGGACCGGCTCGGCCATCTCGCGAGCGAACTCGAATCGGTATCGATCGCGAACGGCTTCGCGTTTTATCGCGGCGTCGGCCAGGTGCTGCGCGCCTGCCACCTCAGTGCGCTCGGCCATTCCGACGAAGCGGAGACCGTGATGCTCGACGGCTACGACAACCACGTCGTGTGCAACGGCGGTGCGCTGTTCTATTCCTTCAAGACGTGGCAGCACGGTGAACTGCTGCTGCGCGCCGGCCGTGCGAAGACCTGCGAGGCGATTCTCGCCACCGCGATCGACGAGACTCTCGCCCGCCAGGAGCGCGTCTATCTGGGCGAACTGCTGGTGACCCGGGCGCGCGCGCAGTGGGCGCTCGGTGACGTGAACGCCGCCGAACTCGGTCTGCGCACTGCGCTGTCCACCGCGCTCGCGTTCGGTTCGGTGCCCGCGCGCGTGGACGCCGCGCGCTATCTCGCCGATCTGCTGCGCTCCACCGGCCGCAGCGCCGAAGCCATCGACACACTCGAGCGCGGCTTGCGCTCGCTGACCACGGATCCGACCAGTCGCGTCACCAACGCCGCGACTCTGCTTGCCGAACTTCAACTGGACGCTTCTCTCAACCTCGACAGTAAAGGAATCGCAAATGGCATATGAACTACGCCGGGAAGATCTGGAACCGCTGCTATTGGGAGCAGCGTTCTTCGGCAGCGGCGGCGGTGGCACGATCGAATCAGCGCGGCATCTCGCCGAGCATTTCGTGACCGGCGACTATTACCCCACCGACACGGTCAAGGTCGTGTCGGTCGACGAGGCCACCGAAGGCGCGGCGGTCATGGTCGCCTACCTCGGCGCGCCTGAAGCGATCAACTCCGCGACGTATCCGCTCGGCCCCGTGACGGCCGTGCAAAACGTCCAGGCCCGGCTCGCCTCGCAATCGACGAAGCTCGCCTACGTGATGCCGCCGGAAAGCGGCGCGCTGGGCTTCACCGTGGCGGCGCTGGTGGCGGCCAAACTCGGCCTCGCGGTGATCGACGCCGACGGCGCCGGCCGCGCCGTGCCCTCGCTGCCGATGCTCACCTTCGCGGCCGCCGAGATCGATCCGCGACCGGCGTTTCTCGTGAGCCAGGGCGGCCTGTGCGTCGAACTCGACGTGACGCCGCGCAACAGCAACCAGGGCGGCCCGACGCATCAGCGCGACGTCTCGGCGATCGTCGAGCAGATGATGCGCCCGGTCGTCGCCGATCCCGAGTTCGGCCAGTTCGGCGGCCTCGCGATGTGGGTGATGAAGCCGGCCGACATCCGCCGCGCCACGCCGATTCATGGCACCTTGACGCGCGCGCTGGAACTCGGACGCGCGTTGCAGGCCGGCCGCGTCGGCAGCGCCCAGCAGATGATCGGCTATCTCGCCGAGCATTGCGGACTCGCCGCGCGCGCCATCTCGGAGCCCGGCGAACTCGTTTCGGCCGAGGTCGATACGAGCGGCGGCTTCGACGTCGGCAAGGTGCATATTCAGGCCGGCCAGCGGAGCTATACGGTGCTGTATCAGAACGAGTCGCTGCTCGCGTGGGACAGCGCCAATCCGCAGCCGATCGTGTTGTCGCCGGACAGCGTGGCGTATTTCGTCGGCGGCGAAGGTCAGGCGATCTTCAGCAACGGCGATCTGCTTCAGCAAGACGGTTCGTTGAACCCGGCGATCGGCAAGCGCCCGATGACGCTGATCGCCTGGCGTGCCGAAGCCGAGTTGCGCAAACCCGGCCTGATTCTCGACAGCTTCATGCAGTTGCTGAACACGCTCGGCTATCTCGGGCCGTATGTGCCGCTCGAAACGCTCCACACCGCACGCAAGGGGGACGCATCTTGAGCGTGCCGTCGAACTCACCTATCCGCATCTGCGTGCTCGTGCCCGTCGCCACGTCGGCGTACAACGGCCGCATCATGAAGGCCATCGCGCCGGTCTTGCCGTCGGACGTGCAGGTCGAGATCCGTAATATCGCCACCGGACATCCCGATATCGAGAACCGTACGAACTGGCTGCAGAACGGCATGCCGGTGGTCGAACTCGCGCAGGCGATCGCCAACGACGGCTTCGACGGCATCTGGCTGACCGACTTCGACATGTGCGGCGTCGAGGCCGCGCGCGAAGTGATCGATATTCCGATCATCGGCGGCTTTCCCGCCGCGGCCTTCACCGCGCTCGCGCTCAGCCAGCGCTTCTCGATCATCACGATCCTGCAAAGCACGCTGGCGATGCAGCGCGGTCATCCGCAGACCTACGGCATCCAGGACAACTTCGCGTCGATCCACGCGATTGATTGCCCGGTCTCGCAGCTCGACAACATCGACGTGGTGGTCGTTCGCACCTTCGAGGCGGCACTGAAGGCGATCAAGGACGACGGCGCGCAAGCCATTCTGCTCGGCTGCACGGGTTTCGTGGACGTCGCGAGCCGCGTGTCCACGCTGCTTACCGAGGCGCTCGGCGCGTATGTGCCGGTGATCGATCCGAATCAGGCCGGCTTCAGCTTCCTCGTGTCGCTGGTGCGCATGAAGGTACGTCCCAGCCGGTTGACTTACAGCAAGGTCAGTCTGCAGTCGTAAGCCGCGCGCTTTTATCGTCGTAACCATCCGGAGCGGAATGCTTGCCGCTCCGGATTCTCCCGCATTCCCCTCCCTGCCCCCTCGCTCCCATCGCTTTCGGCCCCGCCTGGACGAAAGCGCCCGCGCGTCATGCGCAATACGGCCAAATGGACGATATCGTCCAATCTTGATGTCGTTCATGGACGAGACTGACCAATTGCGCGTCTGAAACTTACCTGCGCTGCCGCCTGGCGCCGGATAGGCGCTTGGCACGGTCATTGCTTAAGTGGTGGGACGACGAGCCGCCTGAAACTGCAACCTGGACGGGCGGCTTGCGGAACATGCAGCAAATCCGTCAGACAAGTCGGGGGACCCTGAGAGACCAACCAGATCACGCGCTGCAAAGCGTTCGACTCACCGACGTCCGGTGACATGCGGATTGCCGCTGAATCGCCGACGTAGCCGAACCTTGGCCCTTCTGTTTTTACCGAGGCCGGTCGGTTAGTGATCCGAACTGGTTGCCGCGCCGATCGAGTCCAACGACGCCGTGTCGTTGGCAACAGACCGAGAGAGGGCTGTGCTGTTGTTGTAGCTGTGAATGTCGTGTGTCGACGCATCGCGACCGAATGCTTCCATAGAGAGGATCGTTGCGATGCGTCACCGCGAAATGGCGGACTCCGTCTGGCTATGCACCAGGCGAGACGCCACGGGGTGCGGCCGTCGTTGCCTTCCTTTGCGGGAACAAGCAGCGGCGGCTTGCTCTTCTTATCGGGCCGCGTCACGCACGGCGCATTCGCCCAACCAGAATCTGCTTTTTGCAACCCTACGCGCCGTCAGATTGTTAGCGACGGCGTGAGCGGACCACACTAGCCATTCACGGGGATTCAAACAATGCACCACCACATTTTCGAGCGCGAGCTGGTTCATCTGGAACGCGTCATTGCCAGCGCGTCACGAGAACCGTTCCCGCCCACCTACTGGCGCGATCGCGTCGAACATCTGAAAAACTGTCCGCACGCGCCGCTGTTCAGCTATCGCGTTGCCCGCCTGACCCGTCTCGTCGCCGCACTGAACGGCTAAGCGCCGCCTTCGATGCCTGGTGGCGGACCTGCTCTGTCCGCCCCCTAACCCCTTCCCCTCCATCGTGATGCCGCCCGCTTTGTCCGCCCCAACCGATGGGGCCGGACAGCACGCGCTATGGCACCGAAAGCACGCCGTATTTCATAGGCGTGTACTATCGCCGGCATTGCCTTAATCTCATTCTATTGGTGGTGAGTCTCACCTATATTTTGATTTGCAGCAGCAGCAGCAGCAGCAGCAGCAGCAGGCACGGCGACGCGAACTATCCTCGTCCAAAGCATGCGATGACATGCGCAACGGATGGAGACCCTATGCGTCATGTAATCGCAGCGGTACACCCAGTACACTCACGAGAGCCCACCGGGTAATGTTCCGGCTGCTTGTCGGCGCGGGATCGTGCAATGCGCCACAGGAGACAGACGCCGCGACAGAACAAACAGTGGGTACGTCCTCACAAGGAGATAGCGCATGTCAAGCGAAGCAAAGTGCCCGTTCAACCATGCCGCCGGCGGCGGCACGACGAACCGTGACTGGTGGCCCAAACAACTGCGGCTGGACCTGCTGAGCCAGCACTCCAGCAAGTCGGACCCGCTGGACGAAAGCTTCAATTACGCCGAGGCTTTCAAAAGCCTCGATCTGGCCGCGGTAAAGAAGGACCTCGCCGCGCTAATGACCGATTCGCAGGACTGGTGGCCGGCCGACTTCGGCCACTACGGTCCGCTCTTCATCCGCATGGCCTGGCACAGTGCCGGCACGTACCGCATCGGCGACGGCCGCGGTGGCGCCGGTCGCGGCCAGCAGCGTTTCGCGCCGCTCAACAGCTGGCCGGACAACGTCAGCCTCGACAAGGCGCGCCGCCTGCTCTGGCCGATCAAGCAAAAGTACGGTCAGAAGATTTCCTGGGCCGATCTGCTGATCCTGACCGGCAACGTCGCGCTTGAAACCATGGGCTTCAAGACCTTCGGCTTCGGCGGCGGTCGCCCGGACACGTGGGAGCCGGATCAGGACGTCTACTGGGGCAACGAAAAGACCTGGCTGGGCGGCGACGTCCGCTATGGCAAGGGTGCCGCGGGCAATGAAGACGACGGTGGCGTGATCGTCGCCGACGTCGAAAAGCACGGCGAAGAAGTCAGCCGCGACGACAACGGCCGCAACCTGGAAAATCCGCTGGGCGCCGTGCAAATGGGCCTGATCTACGTGAACCCGGAAGGCCCGGACGGCAATCCGGATCCGCTTGCCGCCGCGCACGACATCCGCGAAACCTTTGGCCGCATGGCCATGAACGACGAGGAAACCGTCGCGCTGATCGCCGGCGGCCACACCTTCGGCAAGACGCACGGCGCCGGTCCGGCCGACAACGTCGGTCCCGAACCGGAGAGCGCGGATCTCGAGAACCAGGGGCTTGGCTGGAAGAACAGTTACGGTTCCGGCAAGGGCGCCGACACGATCACCAGCGGGCTGGAAGTCACCTGGACCACCACGCCGACGAAGTGGAGCAACAACTTCTTCGAGAACCTGTTCAAGTACGAGTGGGAGCTGACCAAGAGCCCGGCCGGCGCCAACCAGTGGGTTGCCAAGGGTGCCGACGAGACAATCCCGCATGCTCACGATCCCTCGAAGAAGCAGCGGCCGACGATGCTCACCACCGACCTCGCGCTGCGCCTCGACCCGGCCTACGAGAAGATTTCGCGGCGCTTCCTGGAAAATCCTGACCAGCTCGCCGATGCCTTCGCCCGCGCATGGTTCAAACTGACGCACCGCGACATGGGACCGCGCGCCCGTTATCTCGGACCGGAAGTGCCCGCGGAAGAACTGATCTGGCAGGATCCGATCCCGGCAGTGGACCATCCGCTGGTCGACGAACAGGACATCGCCTCGCTCAAGCAGAAGATTCTCGCGTCGGGGCTCCCGGTGTCGCAACTGGTGTCGACGGCGTGGGCGTCGGCGTCCACGTTCCGCGGCTCGGACAAGCGCGGTGGCGCGAATGGTGCGCGTATTCGCCTCGCCCCGCAGAAAGACTGGGCCGTCAACCAGCCCGAGCAGTTGGCCAAGGTACTTAAGACGCTGGAAGGCATCCAGAGCGAGTTCAACGGCGCGCAGTCCGGCGGCAAGAAGGTGTCGCTCGCCGATCTGATCGTGCTGGCCGGCAATGCCGGCATCGAGCAGGCGGCAAAGAACGCCGGCCATCCGGTGACGGTGCCGTTTGCGCCGGGGCGCATGGACGCCTCGCAAGACCAGACCGACGTGGAATCCGTCGGCGCGCTCGAACCCGTCGCCGATGGTTTCCGCAATTATGTGAAGGAGAATATCAAGGTCCCGGCCGAGGCATTGCTGATCGATAAAGCGCAATTGTTGACGCTGACCGCGCCCGAAATGACGGTGCTGATCGGCGGCTTGCGCGCGCTGAACGTCGGGACCGGCCAGAATCCGCAAGGCACCTTCACCGACAAGCCGGAAACGCTGACCAACGACTTCTTCCGCAACCTGCTCGACATGGGCACGGAATGGAAACCGGTCTCGCCGGCGCGCACCGTCTTCGAGGGACGTGACGCCAAAACCGGCGCGGTGAAGTGGACCGGTAGCCGCGTCGATCTGGTGTTCGGTTCGCATGCCCAGTTGCGGGCGCTGTCCGAGGTCTATGCCAGCGAGGACGGCAAGGAGAAATTCGTCCGCGACTTTGTCGCCGCATGGGTCAAGGTGATGAACCTCGATCGCTTCGACCTCGCCTGAACGGGCGGCGCGCTTCCGTCAAGGTTGCTACCCTGACGGAACGCGGCCCCATCGGGTGAAGATAAACTGCCAGGTTACGGTGCGAGTTCCGATGTATGTATCGGAGCCGCACCGTTTGTTTTTGCGCGGCGCAATGCTGGAGTGTGCGAGAGTGACGGACGGGCGAAGCCCTGTTTCAAGGTCGGGAGCCCATGCACCGCGCCGTCGACCATGACGGCGCCGCGGTCAACGACGACTTGAGGAGCCGTGTCAATGGGAAGCATCAGCGCAGTCGCGGCAGCGGCAATCGCCTTTCTGGGCAGTCACTTTCTCCTGTCTCATCCATTGCGCAGGCCGTTGGTCGGCGCGATCGGCGAAACGCCGTTCCTGGGTGTCTATTCGCTGGTCGCGTTCGTGACGCTCGGCTGGCTGATCGTGGCTTACATCAAGGCGCCTCTCTCCGCGCCGCTATGGCCGGTAGGAGACGCGCTCTGGGCGATTGCGACCGTGGGCATGCTGATCGCGTCGATCCTGCTGATGGGTTCCCTGATACGCAATCCGGCGCTGCCCACCGGCGGCCGGCCCGGTTCGTTTCCCGACGCCGCGCGCGGCGTGTTCGCGGTAACGCGCCACCCGATGATGTGGTCGATCGCACTGTGGGGGCTGTGCCATATCGCCGTGTTTCCGGTGGCCAAGAACGTCATCCTTGCAGTGGCCATGGTGGTTCTCGCGCTGGTCGGCGCTGCGCTGCAGGACCGGAAGAAGGAGCGGCTCCAACCGGAACTCTGGCGCGCATGGGAATCGCAGACCAGCTACCTGCCGTTCGCGGCGATCGCCGCCGGCCGCGCGCGGCTGGGCGGGTTCGGCATGCATGCGCTGCTGGGCGGCCTGGTCGTCTGGCTCGCGGCGACCTGGGCTCATATCCCGCTCACCGGCTGGGCCGCGGGCATCTGGCGCTGGCTGTAGACGCAGTTTCGGCAGTGGCGCGGCTAACGCCGCGCTTCATGCCATTGCATGTCGACTCGGTGCGAACGGCTCTCTGCTCGTCGGCCTGAAGTCGGCTGCCTGAAGTGCAACCGTATTGGAACCGCAGACCGAACGCTTCTCGCTGGCTCGGGCCAGGATGCGCGTCAGATGCGAATAGAAATGCTGCAGTTGTTTCGCGTCCGAAGCGTGGGGTTCGAGGTCGAACACATCTTCGAGCGCGCGGCGCGATACATGGAAACGTTGAAGTCCGTGGACGATGCGAATCTGAAAGACAACGCCGTCACTATTGTGCGGCACCGCTGCCCAAATGAGCGAATCGCTACTCATGGAGCCCCCGTAGATCATGTCGGATCAATAATTCGTCAATTCATGTTCGCATATCTCGGCGAGCGGCGAATCTTTTCAAAATTATGACGCTTCACGATTCGACGTTTTTACCACGGTCGGCATATTGCAGTGCAGCAAATACCTGTAGACTGAGGGTGGGGCAACTGCAATCGTGCACCCATGGTCGCAATATGACGGGAGAATGCGCCATGACGACTTCTCAGTCTTCACACACTCCAACCGTCCCCGTATTGCATGTCTTCGAGCAAGCCGGAGGCTGGCATTGGGGCATTACGGTTCCGCGCGCGAAGGGAAGCGGATTCAAACTGATCGCCTTCAGCGAAACAACCTTCGCGGTCGAGGACGCCGCTCGCACGGACGGGAGCCAGGCGTTGGAAAGCCTCGCGGATAGCAGCGCGCGCGACCGGATCACAACCGACATCGCGTGAGTTCATCGGCCTTCGATCGAAGGCGCCACAATATTGTCACACTTTAAAACGACGATCGATGATCGCACCGTCCATGGCCGGACGGGCGGCATTGCGCGCAGATTCTGCCGCCGTCCCGACGATAGTGCCCGCTGTGTGGCCCGCATCGCCCGAGCCAGGCATGCGAAATGCTCGACGCAACGCGGCACAAAAACATGAGAGACACTGTGAAGCAACGAGCGACTGTTGTCTGCCAGCTTGGCAGGCGAATCCTCCTGGTCAGCCGGGAAGGCACGCGTTGGTCGCTGCCCGGCGGCAAGCCCGAGACAGGGGAAGATCTGCGTGAAACCGCAATGCGCGAATTGATGGAGGAAACGCGCCTTCATGCGAGGGACATGCGCTATCTATTCGGCTTCACCGGCATTCACACGTGCCACCACGTATTTGTAGCGACGCTTGCCGACGGCGACCAGCCCGTGCCCAGCAACGAAATTACGCGTTGTACCTGGGCCAAGGTCGCGGAGGTGGGCACGCTGCCGGTCAGTACTTCGACGAAGGGGATCGTCGAAGTACTGGCCATGGCGTCCACCGGTGCATCGAGACTGCCCGCCGGCTATAGCCACGCAGCCGATCTCGCAGTCCACTTCTCTCGCTGATCGGGCCGCCCGCGCGCAGCATATAGCGACCCGCAGGGCCGGCGCTTGCAACGAGCCGGCGCTCGCCGAAGCCTACGACTTCGCAGGGCGCCCGGTCTTCACCTGCTCCACCGCGGACACGGCCGCGAGAAGACGCTTCAGTGCCGCGGATTCGAGCAGAACCAATCCGGCACGCAGGATTTCGCCCTTCTTCACGGACACGCCGGCTTCCAGGCATTTCTGTTTCAGTGCAGCAATCTTGTCGTAATCCGATTTCGGCATGGTGAAGCTGTCGCGCACGACTTTCTCTTTTTTCGCGCGCTTTTCTTTGACCGCCACGGCTGCTTTGACAGGCGCCGCTGCGTCGGCGGCAACCTTCTTCTCCTTCGACACTTTCTTCGCGCTCGCGCTCTTCTTTTTCACCGCGACGGTCGCAATGGGTTCGGCAACCTTGCCCTCGGTTTCGGGCGTGGTTTCGGGGGCCGTGTCGGCACCCTTCGGGAAGTGAAAAGTCTTTTTCGTTGCTTTCTTCAGGCTCGGTGCGCTCATAAAAATATCCCTATAAAAAATTAACGGTATAAACAGTATATACGGTTATTAGCGGCAAGAGTTCCACGCGCGGAACATGGATCGATTACGCGCTCACCAGCGCAGCAACCACGATCTTCGATTCGTTGCGCTGCAGCGTAGCGACCCGGATTCGCCACGCGTGCGCAACGTGAATTTCGCCGGCCTCGGCTTAGTGCGTGTCGTCACCCAGTCGCCACGATTCGATGGAATAATGACGTTTCGTGCTCGCCTGGATGACTCGTAGAATTGCAGCCGGATGTGCTGCAACCCGACCTCATTCAGGGGGGCGCGCTTCGACTGCAATCAGAGTCTCTCTCAAGCTTCCGGCGCTTTGCCGGTGCGATCGCCGCCTTCTTCACGCCCCTGCGCGGGCGCGGTTTCCGATCTGACTGGTTCGTCGGCATGAAGCAATGCGGGCGTAAGAAAGCTGCCCATGACGGCGGACAGAATAATGAAAATCGAGGCCGCGTCGACCAGCAGCCCGAAGCGGATAAAAATCAGAAAGCAGCACAACACATTCAGCAGGTGCAGCAGCAAGCCCAGCACGGTGGATCCCTTCGGGACGGTCCGCATGAACACCGCGAAGCGCGACTGACGCCGCGGCACATACCAGATGATCAGCAGCCCGAACGTCATGATGAAGGCGCTTTCCGCCCATTTCAGCCAGGTGGGCCGGCGCAGGAACCGTCCCTCGACAATCGTCTCGATCACTTGCGCCTGAATCTCGATACCCGGCACCAGTTCCCTCAGCGCCGTCGTGCGCATGTCGGTCAAGCCGGCACCTGTCAGGCCGACGAGCACCAGCTTGTTGCGGATCCGGTCGGGGTCGACCTTCCCTTGCAGGACGTCGCGTGCCGACACATAGCGGCCGAGCGTCGAGCGAATGGACGCGAAATGCAGCCAGATGTCGCCGCCGGGCTGCGTGGGAACCCGCACGTCCGCGACGCCCACCGCCTGCACGCCCGACGAGTCGGCAAAGACGTCGATCGCGGATGATCCGGTGGCAAGACGCAGCATTTCCATCGGCAGGCTGGGGACGAGCTTGTCCCGCAAGCCCATGACGAGCGGAATATGCCGCACCACGCCCTGCTCGAGCGCCACGCTCAACATCGCCTGTCCGTGAGCCGCCGCCTGCAATTCCGGCAAGCTGGCGAGTACATAGTCGTAGCGTTGCACCGAGTCGAGCGGGTCGGCGCCATGCACGAGGATCGGCGCGCTGCGCATGTCGGTGCGGGCCGCAAACCCGGCATGATCGAGCGGCGCGGCGCCCAGTATGGTCGGCGCCGCGCGCAACGAGCGCGCGAGAATGGCTTCGTGGCTCGGCAGCGCCCGCAAGCCGGCGGCCAGCGCCGCGGCCGATTTCGGCAGATCGGCGGCCACCTTGTCGGGCGAGGTCTGATCCGGCTCGGGCATGTAAATGTCGAGGCCGATTGCCAGCGGTTTCAGTGCGTCGATCGTATCGACCAGCGTCGCGAGTCGGTCTCGCGGCCACGGCCATTGACCGACGCTCGCCAGGGTCTCCTCGTCGATCTCCACAATGGTCACGGGCTGCGCAGCCGGAACCCGCGGGTAGTGACGCTGATACTGGTCGAACAGAATTTGCCGGGCGGTTTTGAAAGAGTCGGGCAGCGTCTCGTCGATCGTGTCGACGAAAGCCGGGCGCGGTATGTCGCTCGGCCATTCGCTGGTGAGATTGAGCAGGCTCAGGCCGAACAACAGTGCCAGTGCCACCGGGCGCCCCTGGGCCGACCTCAGCAGATGCCTGGTCCGCGCAACCCATGGGGCGAAGTAGCGTTTCATCGACGGCACGACCATTGAACACGCGGTCCGGCGCGGGTCATTGGATGGTGATGACCGCGCGCCGGTTCATGCGATGGGGCATCCCATCCGCCGTGGGGACCAGCGGCTCGCGCTTGCCACTGGCCGCGGTCTCGATCCGTTGGGCGGGAATGCCTTGCTTGATCAGGAACGCGGCAACCGTCTGCGCCCGCTGCATGGACAGTCTGTCATTGAATTCCTGCGACCCGGCCAGGTCGGTGTGACCGACCACCACGAGCTGAGGCGCGGGCCAGGTCGCGAGGACGGTTTTCAGTTTCTGCACGGTGGCGGCCGACTCCGGGGCCAATTCGGTGGCGGAGTCGAACAGAAAATAGATCGTGAATGTCATGGGCCGCGGCGGCCGGGCCGCGAGCAGTTCGCCGTAGCGTGCCTGCACGGTGGACTGGCTATCCACCGTTGTCTCGATGCTGCCGCCCTTCGTGACGTCGACGCCCGCGTAAGCCTTGTCGATGGTCTGCTCTCCAGTGGCGCTGTGGACCACCACCGCGCCGACCTTGCCGTCGGGATCCGGCAATAGAATAATTTTGTCCGGAGTACTACACGCGGCCAGCGAAGCGAGCATGACGCATGCCGCTGCCCACGCCAGCCCGTAACGTCGAATTGCGGCCTTCAACGCGCGCCCTCCCCTTTACCGCCGACCTCGATGATGAACTCGGTGCCGCGCACGCCGAGCGTGGTAGTCGGCGTGCTGAACCGGACGGCATCCGGATTCGCCTTCGCCAGCTTGCCGGATATCACGGCGAGAGAACCGCGTTTAACGGAAGCGTCGAGCACGCCGCCATGGGTCGTGGTATTGAAGGCGAATTGATTGAGGTCGAGAATGGTATCGGCGCCGGCCGAGAGCTGGGTGGTGTCGCGCAGCGTGATGCCGACGGAGGATTGCGGACCGGTCACGATCCGATCCTTGCCATACACCTCGCTGCCGATCGCCGCGCCCGAACTTGCGCCGGACCGCTCGATCTGCACCGTGCCCTTGACCGTCTTGACGACGCCGGCGGCATCGTCGGCCAGGGCGTCCGGGACAGACAGGCATCCGCTGATAAGGAACAACGCGTAGTGGGCGGCCTGGAGACGCATCGATGGCACCTGATGGCGTAAACGTGCATTGCGCGCGACAGCGCGACTCCCTGATGTCGGCGCAGACTTCTCTGCGCCATCGATCAGACTAGCGCCGGGTCCGGGCCCGCTCTGTGCGCTTCCGCGCATATCGTCGCGGGACAGGCGCTGGCAGCGAGTTTGCGTCCGCATGCCCCTCGTTTTAGGGTTAACCCATTCAGCCCCGCGCAGCAAACTGCATACAGTTCTGGCATATGAGCCTGCTTCAGACGCGGGGGTAGTGCCGCCCGGGGACTTCCGGCGGCGTTTCCTCAGTTCCACGAACTCAAAGGAGATGACAAATGGAAATCCGCGACCCTTCGCCCGGCCTCTACAACGAAGATCTCGCCCCTTCAAGGGTGCGCAACTGGGGTGCCTTCAGCATTTTCAACGTCTGGACCTCGGACGTGCACAGCCTCTGGGGCTACTACCTCGCCGCCAGCCTGTTCCTGCTGTGCGGCACGTTCACGAACTTCGTGCTGGCGATCGGGATCGGCTCGCTGGTGATCTACGCGTTGATGAACCTGATCGGCTACGCCGGCGAGAAGACCGGCGTACCTTATCCGGTACTGGCGCGTGCTTCATTCGGCGTGTGGGGCGCCAATCTCGCGGCGCTGGTGCGCGCCGTGGTGGCCTGCTTCTGGTACGGCGCGCAGACGGCCGCGGCGGCGGGCGCGCTGGTCGCGCTGCTCATCCGCAACGACAGCCTGATGGCGTTCTACAAGGGCACGCACTTCCTCGGCCATTCGGCGCTGGAGGTGATCTGCTACGTGGTCATCTGGGCGCTGCAGCTGCTCATCATCCAGAAGGGCATGGAGACAGTGCGCAAGTTCCAGGACTGGGCCGGCCCGGCGGTGTGGGTCGCGATGCTGATTCTGGCGATCGGGCTGTGCGTGAAGGCCGGCGGCTTCTCGTTCTCGCACGGCATTCCGATGGACGTGCTGCTCGATAAAACCAGAGACGCCGGTGTCAGCGGCGATCCCGGCTCGTTCTGGGCGCTGATGGCGGTGGGCGCGACCTGGATCACCTACTTCGCGGCGCTGTACCTGAACTTCTGCGACTTCTCGCGCTACGCGAAGAATCGCGACGCCGTGAAGAAAGGCAATCTGTGGGGCCTGCCGGTCAATCTGATCGCGTTCTCGCTGGTCGCCGGCATCACCACCATCGCCGCCTTCAAGGTGTATGGCGAGGTGCTGCTGCACCCCGAGCAGATCTCCGCCAAATTCGATAGCTGGGTACTGGCGTTCATCGCCGCGCTGACCTTCGCGGTCGCCACGCTGGGCATCAACGTGGTCGCCAATTTCGTCTCGGCCGCGTTCGACATCTCCAACGTTTTCCCCAGGCAGATCAGTTTCAAGAGAGGCGGCTACATTGCCGCGGCCATCGCGCTGGTGCTCTACCCGTTCGCGCCGTGGGAAGGCAACGCCGCGCACTTCGTCAACGCGATCGGCGCAACGATGGGCCCTTTGCTGGGGATCATTCTGGTCGACTACTATCTGGTGGCCAAGGGCAACATCAACGTGGCGGCGCTGTATCAGGAGCACGGCGAGTACCGTTACGAAGGCGGCTGGAACGTCAACGCGTTGATCGCGGCGGCGATCGGCAGCGTGTTTTCGACCTTTCTGCCGAACTTCACCACGCTGCTGCCGGTCTGGTGGAATACCTACGGCTGGTTCTTCGGCGTGCTGATCGGCGGCGGCACCTATCTGATCATGGCGACGCTGCGGCCGCGCACGGCGGTCGCGCCGACCCGCGCTTGAGGGTGCATCACGGGGCTGGACGCGGTGCCGCGCGTTCAGCCCTTTGTGATTCGAGCATTCGCGCGAGCTGCTTCGCGCAGGTGGACTGGTCGTCGCGATAGCCGCCTGCTTTCTCTCACGGATTGATCTGCCCTGCTGCAATGTCTTCGAGCGATCTTCCGCGCGTCGGCACGCCCATGAGCAACACCGCCAGCGCGCCGATCAGCAGCACCAGCGTCGTCGCCCCGAACACACCGGCGAAACCCAGACGCGGATAGACGTATCCGACGAGGATAGGCGCGGCGATCGCACCCAGCCGGCCAATCGACGAAGCGAGCCCGGTGCCCGTCGCGCGCACGTCGGTGGGAAACACTTCCGGGGTATAGGCATAAACGCCGGCATAGGTGCCGTTCATGAAAAACGAAAGCAGGATGCCCGACACCATGATGCCTGTATCCGTACCGGTCAACGCAAGCCCGAGCGCCGAGATGCCGCCCAAGATCATGTACGACGCAATCGTCGCCTGCCGGCCGATCTTCTCGTTGAGCCACGCGCCCGAAAAATATCCCGGGATCTGCGCAATGTAAATCACGAGCGAATACGAGAAGCTTCGCGTGATGGTCATTCCGTTCTGAACGAGCAAACCGGGAATCCACGTGAAAAACGCGTAGTAGCTGAACGTGATGGATAGCCACATCAGCCAGGTCATGGCCGTGATGCGCGCGAGCTTCGCTGCCCATAACGCCTTGACGTTGGCGATGATCGAGGCTCGTCCGGCCGCGAGCGGAACGGCTTCCTCGCGCACGGCAGGCAGTGGCTCCAACCGCACGCCGGCCTTCGTCACCTCCGCTTCCATGCGCGACACGATCGCATCGGCTTCCGCGTGCCGGTCGCGTGCCTCGAGCCAGCGCGGCGACTCGGGTAACGCGCGGCGCCACCAGAGCAGCATCACGATGGGCAGTGCGGTGATGACCATGACCGCGCGCCATGCGTTGGGTGCAAGCGGGATCACCAGATAGCCGAGCAGTGCAGCCGCCACGAAGCCAAACGAGAAAAATCCCGCGAGGCTGCCGGTGAAGCTGCCGCGATACCGCCGCGCCACGAACTCCGAGAGGAACGGCGCGACAATGGCGCTTTCCGCTCCCGTCCCCAGCCCGGCGACAATACGCGTCGCCAGAAAAAAGCCCCAGTCGTTCGCGAGCGCGCTGGCAAGCGAGGCGACACAGTAGATCACGAGCGCATACATCATGACCTTGCGTCGGCCGATGATGTCGCCGAGCATGCCCGCGAGCATCGCGCCGAAGAAATAGCCCATGAACGTACCGCTTCCCAGCACGCCGGTCTGCACGCTAGTCAAGCCCCATTGCGTGCGCAGCACCGGCAGCAGGAAGGCGAGCACGGCGGCATCCATCGCGTCGAAGGTGTAGCCGAGGCCGCCCATCAGCAATAAACGGCGGTGAAAACCTGAAAACGGCAATCGCTCGATACGGGCGGCAATCATCGACATGGGGCAAGCTCCGATCAGGACACGGGGGCGGTGCGCACGCGCGCGGGTACGGTCAGGCGCTTTCGAGTTCGTTGACGAAGATCCGGCCGTCCTTCATGACGAGCGGAATATGCTCGCCCTGACCTAACAGGCAATCGACGGACTTCAAAGGATTGCCGTCGACCACCAGCAGATCGGCATGCGCGCCCGGCATGATTCTGCCGAGCTTGTCCTGCATGCCGAGCACTTCCGCGCCGACGAGCGTCGCGCTCGCGATCACCTCGGCCGGCGACATGACGTCGGCCAGAATTCGGAACTCATCGCTTTGCAGCCGCTGCGCCTCGCCGAGCAGGTCCGTGCCGAAGCCCAGTTTCACGCCGGCGCGCTTCATGATTTCGATCGAGTGCAGACCCGCGCCATGCACGTCCGCGACCTTCGCGATGCTGGCCGGAGGCAGTCCGTACTTCTCGCCTTCGCTGGCGAGCGCGTCGTAAGTGACGAGAGTGGGCACGACATACGCGCCGTGCTCCGCGACGAGGCGTGCGGTCTCCTCGTCGATCAGATTGCCGTGTTCGATCGTGCGCACGCCGCACCGCACGGCGCGCGCGATCGCTGCGGGCGTATAGGCGTGCGCCAGCACATACGTGCCGCGCCCCTGTGCTTCGGCGACGATGGCGCGGATCTCGTCTTCCGAGTAACCAAATGCGCCGACGGGATCTGTAGGGGAAGCCACCCCGCCCGACGCCATGATCTTGATCTGGTCCGCGCCCATCTGCAGTTCCTCGCGCACGGCGCGGCGCACTTCATCCACGCCGTCCGCCACGCGGCCGAGCGCGCCCACCCGCACGCAGCATCCGCAGGGGGCATCGGGCGGCATGTAGTCGGAGCGGGCGCGCGGATCGGCGTGACCGCCCGTCTGGCTCAACGCGCGGCCGGAGACGAAAAGGCGCGGACCTTCGATGAGCCCCGACTCGACCGCCTGCTTGAATGGATAGCCCGCTCCGCCCGCGTCGCGCACGGTGGTGAAACCGCGCCGCAGCATCGCGCGCATGATCGGCACGGCGCGCAGCGTGACGAGCACATTGGGCAGCGTCGCCACGCGCGGCAAGTTGAATTCGATCGCAACGACATGCACGTGCAGATCGATCAGACCCGGCATGATCGTTTTGCCTTTGACGTCGATCACATGCGCGTTGCTGCTTTTGATCGGCTTGTCGGACACTTCGCGCACGAAGCCATCCTCGATGAGAACTTCGAAGCCTTCCAGCAGATCAGGACGGGTGGGATCGAGAAGCGCGCCGTTACGTAGGACGAAGGTGGTCAACTGATGTCTCCTTCAGGTTTCGATCGCGGCGCCCGGCATACGGGCCTCGCTTCGAGTAGAGAGGCTGGTGTATGGAAGCGCTGCCAGGCTATTCGTCAGGACAGATGTCGCACGCATTAAGTATGCGCTGACGAACCCATGACGCAAAGCGGATCGAAAAAAGCCTTTCCCACATGTTGATCTTTCGCTGGCCTGAGCATTAAGATGGGCACCTCGGCGCGCGACATGCCGTGCAGATGCAAGATGACATCGCGCAGCCGACACCCCGAATTGATCCTGCTCGCAACACGAGGTCAACGGATCAGGTTCCCAGCCAGGCAGCAAGCTCAGCCAGGAGACAACGATGCTCAGTCCACACGAATTCGCGACCCTTATGTTGCTCAAGGATGCACCGGATCTGCTGAGTCTGGACGGTGCCGATCTGGAAGCGCTTCTGGAGCGCCAACTCGTCACGCTGGAAGACCTCGCTTCCGGGCAGCAACGCCCGCTCATTACCGCTGACGGACAGATATTTCTGAAAGCCGCCGCTCGTATCCCGAACGACGAATGACACGTATCGCTTGATCAGTTTCACTGTCAAGGAGTGTTGCATGGCCGAATCAGCGGCGGGAATCGTCGTGGGTCTATGCGGGTTGGGCGTCGCCATGCTGCTGGTGGCCGGACATTATTGGCGCGAGATGAGCAGGCGGCGGCAGCTCAGGCGGATGGACCATCGCGACTGCTGGGAAGTGATGCGCCACCGGCGCTGAAGACGCGCTAGCCGCTCATGATGGGGCTGGCCGATGCGGTGCTTGTCGTGCACGCGCTGCTGGCGTTGTTCATCGTGTGCGGGTTCGTCGCGATCTGGCTGGGCTCGGCCCTTGGGTGGAAGTGGGTACGCCAGCGGCTTTTCCGGCTCGTTCATCTGTCAGCGATCGTTATCGTCGCCACGCTGTCGCTGCTGGGTATCGCTTGCCCGTTGACGACGCTCGAGGACTGGCTGCGTACGGGTTCGCTGGATGGGCAAGGAATCGCGCAAGGCTTCATCCAGCGTTGGGTGAGTCGCCTGCTCTACTACGATTTGCCGGGCTGGGTGTTCACGCTTCTATACGTCGCTTTCGGTCTGGTGGTGTTGCTGACCTGGCGGCTGATTCCTCCTGCGAACTCAGCCCGCTCGAAAACAACGCGCCAATGATCCGCCTCGCGCACACGATATCCGTCGCCGCTTGCTACTTGAAAAAAGTATAAGTGGCGATGTAAGGCGAACTGCCCGTCGCATGTTCGACGGTGCATGGCGCGGTCGGCGCAACGCCGCCTGCGGTCATCTCGTGCGTTGTACGTAACGCACGTCGCTCAACATGCCTTTCGCGCCCGTGGAACGTGCTTCCAGCAACAGCTGGGGCACGCCGTTCGGCGCTTCGCTCGGCATCTGCGCGAGAACACGACCCACGATCCGGCTGCCGTCGCGGGCTTCCCACGAGGGTCCCGCCAAATGCTCGATCACCGCGTTCCCGGCCGTGTCGAACAAGGTTGCGCGCGGACTGCGGAACACCCAGCCGAGCGCGTGATTCGCATCGTATTCGCACGAGTAAATCTGCACGCCGGATGCGGTCGTGCTCAGGAGCGCGCGCCCATCGGGTGGGTCGATCGGCGCGGCGCCGGCCGACGTGGCGACCACGGCCGACAGCCATATAACGCTGATCGAATGGCGGGTTCTGCGTGACAAACGAATCATGGCGATGCTCCTTCTGACTCGAAACGGTGAAAGCCTGTGACTGGCTCGCCTCTCTTCAAACACTCGGCGTGACGTCGACGGGAACCGCCGGCGGTTCAGGCGGCGCAGGTTTCGGCTGAGCTCGAAACGCGCGTTGACGAACCTGTCGTTGTGCAGGCGACCGGTTCATCCGGGCTGCCGATACAACGCTTCACCATGGCGATCTATTCCACGCCGCTTTGAAATCTGTTCGCGCGGCCATCGGCGAAACGCGCGCTCGGCAACCGAGTTCGACGCGAGTATTGCAGCAAGAAACGGAAGGCGGCCGACTGCCCGCGCCCATATTGTTCATCACAGAGGGCAGCGATGGCGTTTCCCTCGTTCAACCACATTCAATGAGGAATTCACCATGTCCAGGGAAGATGACAACAAGGCCGTAGTGGGCCGCTGGTTTACCGACTTCTGGGGCAAGACCTGCAACCTCGACATCGTCGACGAACTCGCCGCGCCCGACATGCTTCTTCAATACTCACTGCACGAACCGCGCCGTGGCCGCGAGGACATCAAGGCTTTCATGAGCGGCTTTCGCGAAGCATTCCCGGACCTCAACTTCTGGGGCGCCGCCGATCTCATCGCCGAGGGGGACTATGTCGTCGGCCGTTGGGAAGGTGGCGGCACACATACGGGTCCGGCGTTCCGCGACTTCCTCATCGGATCGTTGCCTGCAGCGACTGGCCAGACCATGCGCTTTACCGGCACGACCGTGTTACGGCTCAAGGACGGCATGATCGTCGAAGAAATCGGACTCGACGACGGCGTCACCGCCCTGCGGCAACTCGGGCTCATCAAACCGGCGTGATCGACGACGCGGTGCTTCTGGTATCGCTCAACGTCGCCATATGCACCTGACGATACAACGGGCCGGTACACGCCGGCCCGTTGTGTTGGAAGTTAGACAAAGGGTCTGCCAGCAGAAACCCACACACGGGCCGCTCACACCTCGCCGACCACCGCTGCATTGAGCGCCAGCGAGAGCGCGCCAACCAGAACAAGACTCAACGCCCACACCGCATCGAGATTGAACCAGCTCCGCGATACGAACTTCAACCCGAGGTAACGATAAACCAGCCAGGCCAGAAAACCACCGGCAACCATCATCGCGCAGGCATGCACTCCCGAGACGAGCAGCGCCATGCCGAGATTCGCTTCGATCAGCGTTTGCGCGGCTCGGTGCCCTCGATCCATTTGATAAGCGCTACACAGCCCGAGGTAGATCGGTACGAGCATCAGTCCGGCGCCGTGCGCAATGGCAACGGCGAACGACCACAGCGTGAGCCGTGACGGCGGAATTCGCACGAGGACACGCGGATGGCGTCGCCGGATCAGCAGAAACACACCGAAGCCGATCACGAGCAGACTGGCGCCGACCTGTATCGCGCGTTGCCAGGCGAGCAGGACGGTCAACATGGCGAACGGCAGCATCACCAGTAACACGGCCAGCACATGCCCGACCGCGAGATAGACGAGCGCGCCGAACAACGCCCGCGCGCGCCGCTCCATCAGACCGCTCGACACGGCGAGTGGCCATCCCATTGCCGGGTTGATCCCGTGATAGAGACCGCTCGCCAGAATGGCCAGCCACAGGCCGGTCTGCGACCAGCCTCCCCCAATCAAACGCCCACCGACGGGTAACAGAACGAATCGGTCGAACAGTCTCCACCTTCGAGCCGGATTTGATGAGCGCGGTAGCCCTCCGGAAACGTTACCCAATAGTCATCGGCCAACGCGAGGCCGCCGCCGGGTTCGGCTCGCGCCATGACCTGCGCCGCCGGCACGCCGTCCGGGTAGAACTGGTTGTCCCACGTCGAATAGAGCGAGTTGGTCCAGTAGACACGCTTGCCGTCGCGGCTGATCTCCACCATTTGCGGACCGCCCGCGAAGCTCTTGCCGTTCGTATGAGGCGTGCGCCGTGCGATCCCGCCGATATGAACCGATCCGGTGAGCTTCGGCTTGCGGGGTTCCGTCACGTCGTACTGGCGCATCTCGCCGGTGCCCCAGCAGGCGACGTAGAGGAATTTGTCGTCGATGGAGAGGTCGATGTCCGTAACGAGCGGCGGCACCGCGCCGAAACCCTGCAGCAACGGCGGCAACTGTTCGGTGGCAGCGGGCTCGGGCGGAATGGTGGCGGTCTTCTCGATGTGAAACTCGCCACCTTCGCGCCACCAGGTCCAGATCGAGCCTTCCAGATTCGTCGTATCGACCACCACGCCGATAAAACCGTACTCGCGGCTCGGATCGTGCGCAGGCCGCACTTCGAGCGCCATCTGATGGTTCGCGCCGAGATCGAGCGTCTGCACGTTGCGCCGGCCCCGCAGATCCCAGAAGTGGATCCGGTGCCCGTATTGGTTCGACAGCAGATCTTCGGGGACGATGCCGTTCTCGAACTGCGGCGGCAATGCCCATTCGCTCGACACCATATAGTCGCGCGGCAGGTTCCACCAGAAATCGTAGTGCTTCTCCTGCGACCCGCGATCGATCTCCCAGCGGCCCAGCACCTCGAACGTTTCGCAATCCATGATGAAGATGCCCGGCGGCCCGTCGGTGCCATCTTCCCCTGCGCCGCCCAGCGTGCTGACGTAAATCCCTTCGGGCCCGCAGTGAACGGTATGCGGACGCGAGTAGCCGGTTTTGCGGAAAATCTCTTCGGGCTCGATGATCTTGTGAATCTTCGCCTGGGTCGGATGCGGATGGGTATCGACGATGTAGATGCGTGATGAACGCATGCCCGGAATGATCAGATAGCGCCGTTCGAGGAACGCGTGGCCGGTCAGCGGCGAAAGCGACGACGAGCAGGCATTCCAGCCGAAATGATGGAACTCGTCCCCCTTGTACGGCACCGGCACGGTGTGAACCACCTGGCTGTAGGTGGGCGAGCCGGGCTTCACGTCGATCACGGCGAGCGCGTCGGGCTGCGAGAAGTCGGGGCTAAGAAGCACCGTGTACGCGTACTCTTCCGCGGGCGCATCCATTGCGAGTTTCGGTGACGCATGAAAGGTGGGATCTGGGCGCATACCCATGGCGAGCTCTCCTTGTCTAACCGGTTCGGGGCCAGGGCGTTCGTGTATTCACGTCACCGACGGGCCGCACGCCTCGTTACGAAACATCATGCTCGATGAGATGCACGGCCCGTTGGCGGCGGACCGTGCGCAGCTTCAGATTTGTAGTCGACGGCGGCAGCGGGAGCAACCGGGAATTTTCGTCAACTTGCTTTGTGCGGCGCAGCGTGCGAGCGACGCAAGCGCCCTGCCGCACTATCCTACTCGTCAACGCGATGCGCCGCCGACCGTCGCGTATACGGCGTGTCCGTATGTGCGCTGAAGCGCCCTCAGTGCTGCACGCCCCAGCGCCGCACGGTTACGCGTTCGAGCGTATCGAACACCAGGTGTTCGATCAGCAAGCCGATCACGATCACCGCGGCGAGGCCCGCGAAAACGCGGTCCGTGTACAGCTCGTTGCGATTCTGGAAGATGTACCAGCCGAGGCCGCCGCTGCCTGAACTCGCGCCGAACAGGAGTTCGGCGGCAATCAAGGTGCGCCAGGCAAACGCCCAACCCACCCGCAAGCCCGCCAGAATCGCCGGCAACGCCGCCGGCACCAGAATCAGCAGCACATGGCGCAGGCCGGTGAGCCCGTAGTTGCGACCCGTCATGCGCAGCGTCGCCGGCACCGACTGAAAACCGGAATAGGTGTTCAGTGCGAGCGGCCAGAGTACCGAATGAACCAGCACGAACAGCAGGCTGCCGGTGCCGAGGCCGAACCACAGCAACGCGAGCGGCAACAGCGCGATGGACGGCAACGGGTTGAACATCGCCGTCAGCATCGACAGAACATCGCGGCCTAGGCGCGTCGACACCGCGAGCGATGTCAGCAAGAAGGCGAGCGCCGCGCCGAGCAGATAGCCGCGCAGCAGCACGGACATCGACACGGCGGTTTTTTGCAGCAATTCGCCGGACCACACGCCTTGTACGAACGCACTGAACGTCGCGCCGAACGTGGGCAGCAGCAGATCGTTGTCGATCGCGCGCGCGGCGATTTCCCAGATGCCGATCAACACCAGCGCAATCAGCGTCTTGCGCAACCAGCTCTGCGCGAAAATGCGCTTGCCGAGCGGCAGCGGCGCTTCGAGCACGAGTTCGCCGAGCGGTTCGAGCGGACGCTCGTACTCGTCGCGAACCGGCGGCAGCAAAGTGGCGGGAGAACTCATTGCCCAGCCTCCGTCTCTTCGAACAACAGGTGATGAATACGCGCGACGCTGCGCTGAAAATCGCTGCGTCCGAAACTGTCCTGCGAATATTGATGACTGTTGAGCTCCGCACGCACACGCCCCGGATGCGGCGACAGCAACAGGATGCGATTGCCGACCACCAGCGCTTCCTCGATCGAATGCGTGACGAACAGCAAGGTGAAGTTCACTTCGTCCCACAGACGCAGCAGTTCTTCCTGCATCTTGCGGCGAGTCAACGCGTCGAGCGCGGCGAAGGGTTCGTCCATCAGCAGCACGCGCGGTTGCATCGCCAGCGCGCGGGCAATCGCGACGCGCTGCTTCATGCCGCCCGACAACGTATGCGGATAAGCGTTGGCAAACGACGCCAGCCCGACCTTCTTCAGATAGTGCAGCGCCCGCTCGTTGGCCTCGGCGCGCGAGAGCTTCTTCGCGACACGCAGCGGAAAGGCCACGTTCTGCAGCACGGTCTTCCACGGCGGCAACTGGTCGAACTCCTGGAACACGACAATGCGATCGGCGCCGGGACCGCGCACAATCTGGCCGTCGAGCGAGATGCTGCCGGACGTCGGTTCGATAAAGCCGGCCACCGCCTTGAGCAAAGTCGACTTGCCGCACCCGGACGGTCCCAGCAGCACGAAACGGTCGCCGCCGTAGACGTCGAAACTCACGTCGTGGGTCGCGCGCACAATCCGCTCACGCGTGCGGTATTCGAGGTTGACGTTTTCGACCGCGAGCAGTTTTTCGCTGGTCGCCGGCGCGGCTGCTTCAGCCTGCTTCGGAAACAGCACGGTAGGATTGGCCACCATCAGATCGCTCCCTGTAAGCCGACCACTCGGGCCGTTAAATATCCGGCGATGCTCGCGTATGCCTTCATGATCAGCTTCCGGCGGCGGTCGCCGGGTCGTCGAAGAAATAATCCTTCCAGGACTTCGGTTCGTTCCTGATCACGCCGACGCGATGCATGAACTGCGCGAGCCCGAACGTGTTCTGCGGCGCGACCTTGAATTGAACCTGCGGATCCTTGATGACTTTCAGCAGCAGATTACGGTCGATTTTCGACTGATTCGTGCGGATGTAGATATCGGCCGCGGCATCGGGATTCGCCGTGATAAAGCGCGCTGCGTCGGCCAGTGCATCGACGAATGCGCGATACGTTTTCGGATTGCTGTCGCGGAATTTTTCCGTCGCGTACAGGACGGTCGCGGAACTCGGGCCGCCCAGCACGTCGTAGGAATTCAGCACGATGTGCGCCTTCGGATTGGCCGCCAGTTCCTGCTCCTGGAACGGCGGATTGCCGAAGTGACCGGTGATTTCCGTACCGCCCGCTATGATCGCCGCGGCCGCATCCGGATGCGGCAAAGCCTGGGTGAACTTGTCGAGACGGTTGTAATCCTTGTCGCCCCAACGTTTCGCCGCCGCGTATTGCAGCACGCGCGATTGCACCGAGACGTTGACGGCCGGCACCGCAATGCGGTCTTTCTCGGTGAAGTCGGCAATCGTCTTGACGTCGGGATTGTTGCTGATCAGGTAGTACGGCAAATTGCCGAGCGACGCCACGCCTTTCACGTTCTGCTTGCCATGCGTGCGATCCCAGATGGTCAGCAAGGGGCCGACCCCCGCGCCGGCGATATCCACCGCGCCGGAAAGCAGCGCGTCGTTCACGGCGGCGCCGCCCGAAAGCTTCACCCAGTCGACCTTGATATCCAGCCCCTGCTTGCGCCCTTCCTTCTCGACGAACTGCTGATCGCGCGCCACGTTCAGCAGCAGATAGACGATGCCGAACTGTTCGGCCACGCGGATCTGCCCTTCGGCATGCGCGGGCACGGCTGCGCCGAGGCCGGCCACCGCCGTCGACAAAGTCAGCAACGTCGCGGTTAAACGGTGAGCGAAAGACGACCGCGCAGCGGTCGGGCGAAACATGGCGAGCATCGGAACTCCGGTCAGCGTGTGATGGTAATAAGCGGGTGACGTTGCCGTTAAAACGGCACGTCGCCTTCAATCGTCGTGCGATACAGTTTGCGGCGCAGATGATCCGGCGTGCCGGCCGCGAGATGCATCAACGAGCGGTTGTCCCAGAACACCATGTCGTGTTTGGCCCATTGATGCCGGTACAAATGTTCTGGCCGCACGCTATGCGCGAAGAGTTCATCGAGTAATTGCTTGCTCTCGTCTTCGGGCAAACCGATCACGCGGGTCGTGAAATGCTCGCTGACAAAAAGCGCCTTGCGCCCGGTCTCCGGATGCGTGCGCACGATCGGATGCACCACCGGCTTAACCTGCGCGATCTGCTCGGCGGAGAGATTCGGGCGCCACGGGCTGCGTTTTTGCAGCTCGGCGTACTTCGCGAGATACGTGTGTTCCGCCGAACGTCCTTCCACGGCGGCACGCAAATGCGCGGGCAGCGTGTCGTACGCCAGATGCATGTTGGCGAACAGCGTGTCGCCGCCTTCCGACGGCAATTCCTGCGCGTGCAGCAGCGAGCCGAGGCTTGGCTTCTCCTTGTACGACAGGTCGGAATGCCAGTAGTGACCGGCATCGCCGAGACCGATCGGCTGACCGTTCTCGACGATGTTGGAGACGATCAGCACTTCCGGATAGCCCTTCAACTGGAACTGATGCAGCACATGAATCTGCAACGGACCGAAGCGGCGGCTGAAGGCGATCTGCTGATCCGGCGTGATGCGTTGATCGCGAAACACCAGCACGTGATGATCCAGATGCGCGCGGTGAATGCGGCGGAAATCGTCGTCGCTCAGTGGCTGGCTGAGATTGAGACCAAGCACTTCAGCGCCGACGGGGCCGCCGAACGCGCGAATTTCGATGGGCTGGGTCTGATGAGCGTGGCCAGTCTCGCTGGCGGTGGTGGGTGCAAAGGCAGTCGTCACAGGAAACTCTTGGTCGAATCTGTTCGGAAACGCCGGCAAGGGCGCAGTCAGACGAATTTACCGGCACGCACGCGCCCCGACAACGAAGCAAATCCGATACCGATATCTGCTGCAGTGATAAACCCGATGCTTTAACGCGCTGCGGGCAGCCGGCCGACTCCTGATGTGTTCCCGCGAGGCCCCGTCAAAGCCGCCCAGGACGCGGATCGGCGACGAAACCGTCGCGATTGGGCATGACCACGCGCGGCAGCGACGCCGCGTCGAGCCGCGTATTCGCCGGCACGATGCCGTTCTGGTTGAGCAGGTATGCGTTGAGCGCATACACCTCGTCGGCGGAAAGCGATTGGGGCGCGGTGTAGGGCATGGCGCGGCGGATGTAGTCGAACAGCGTGGTCGCATACGGCCAGTAACTACCCACCGTGCGTTTAGGCTTCGCGCTCGTCAACGTGCCCTGCCCGCCTATCAGCTGATCGCCGAGGCCGCCCTGACCCTGCGCGCCGTGGCACCCCGCGCATTTCGCGGCGAAGATGCGTGCGCCCGTGGCGACGTCGCCGCTGCCCGCCGGCAGACCGCGGCCGTTCGGCGCGATGTCGATGTTCCATGCCGCGAGGTCTTGCGCCGTGAGCGGCGTGCCGATGTCGTGGTTCGCCGGGGCGTTGCGCGCTGACGGCGCCACCGATGAACACGACGTCAGTGCCGTCAGCGACAGCAACGCGGCCAGCGCCACGCGAGCGGGCTTGCGTCTTAAACGTGCCTCACGCATTACGCACCTCGCCGCTTGCCTCGACGCGCCATTGCTGAATCGCGTTGTAGTGATATTGCGAGTTGAGACCGCGCGCGGCGAGGAGCTCGGCGCGTGTCGGCTGCTCGTAGCCGGTCGAATCCGTGGCGCGCGAAAGAATTGCGGCCACGCCGCCGTCCCAACGCCAGTCTGCTTCGAAACGCGTCAACGCGCGATCATGAAGCGCGCCGACCAGGCGCGCGGCGCGCCACGTCGTGCCGCCATCGGTCGAGACTTCGACCTTGCGGATCGTGCCGCGTCCTGACCACGCGAGGCCGGTGATCGGGTAATAGCCGTGCGTGGTCAGTCGGTGCCCCGGCGACGGCCGCGTGATCACCGACTTCGCGTCCATCTCGAACGCGAACTGTCGCGCGGTGCCGTTCGCGAGCAGGCTGGTGTACTTCGAAGTTTCCTCGCGCGTCTGCAACGGCGCGTCGACCACCTTCAGCCGGCGCAGCCACTTGACGTTGGTATTGCCCTCGAAGCCGGGAACGATCAGCCGCAACGGATAGCCGTTCTCCGGGCGCAAGCGTTCGCCGTTTTGCGCGTAGACCACGAGCGCGCGCTCGAGTATCCGTTCGAGCGGCAAACTGCGCGTCATGGCAGCGGCGTCGGCGCCCTCCGCCAGCAACCAGCCGCCCGGTGTTCCGCTTTCGGAGACCGCTACGCCGCCCACTTCTTCGAGTAAGGTGGAAAGACGCACGCCGGTCCATTCGCAGCACGACAGCAGTCCATGCGTAAGTTGCACCGGCATGCCGCTCGGCCCGTTCCATTCATTGCCGGTATTGCCGGAACATTCGAGAAAATGAATGCGCGATTCGGATGGCAGACGCAGCAGATCGTCCATCGTAAAGAGTTTCGGCATCCGTACCAATCCGTGAATCACCAGCCGGTGCTGATCGGGGTCGATGTCGGGCACGCCGCCGTGATGACGTTCGTAGACGAGACCATTGGGCGTGAGCGTGCCGTGCAATTCGGCGAGCGGCGTCATCGACGAAGCCGCGCCGGGCAGCGGCCACGCGCGTGCGCTGCGGCGTACGACATCCGCTTCGTGCGTCGACGGCACGCCGTACGGATGCTCCAGGATGGGCGCGCCGGGCACGCGGCTCGATGGCGCGACCTCCAGCGGCTTGAGCAATTCGCTCGCTGCCGCGGCGTGGGAAGCGACGAGGCTGCCGAGCGCAAGACGGCCCAGCACACGACGGCGAGCGCGCGACGGCGGCGGCGAATCCGGTTGGGCGATACGCGAGGCCATTAACGCGTTCCCGCCAATGCCGGCTCGACGTCGTAATCCTCGCTGTCGATGTCATAGCCCGACGGCTCCCACCGGATCACCAGCAACGTGAGCAGCGAACTCAGCGGCGCGATTGCGATGAGCCAGAACACCTTGGTGCCGAGCGCGGCGGCGAGCACCGGAAAGAGAAACAGCGAGATCGTCGATGCGGACCGCACCAGCGTCTGATTGAAACCCACCCCGATGCCGCGCAACGACGTGGGATAGCTCAGCGACGCATACGTCATCGAATGGGAGCCGGGTCCGAAACCTTGCCCGAACAGATAGCCGCCGAGCAGCAGGATCGCCACTACGACAAGCGCGCCGCTGCCGGGTTTGCCGATCAGCGCGAGGCCGATCAGCGAGGCGAACTGCAGCGCGTGTCCGAGCACCGTCATCTTCCATGCGCCGACCGTCGGCGCGGTGCGCACACCGATCAGCCCGCCGACGAACGCAAATGCCAGGTTCAGCGCCAGCGCGGCGATGATCGTGGTGAGCGGTCCTTGATGAAAGAAGCTGGTGATGATCACCGGCAAGCCGAAGATGATCGCGTTGTAGCCGAACGAAGAAGCGCTGCCGATCACCGCCGCGAGAATCGTGCGGCGGCGATACGTTGCGTTGAAGAGCACGCCGTAGTTGCGCCATGAAGCGGCGCGCGGCGCTTTGACCGGCGCGTCGTTTTTCTCGACCACGACATCCACGCCATACGTGCGTTTCAGGATGCGAGCGGCTTCGTCGAGATTGCCCTGATTCGCGGCCCATACCGGCGATTCGCTGATATAGCGGCTGCGCACCAGAATGATCGCGATGGCGGGCACGGCACCGAACGCGAGCGTCAGACGCCACAGCCAGCCAAGCTGATGCTCCGGCAGAATCGCATAGAGCCCGAGAATCAGCAGATAGCAGGTACTCGTGGCGGCGTACCAGGCGGGGCACCACGCAGCGACGCTGGCCGCCTTGTTGCCCTTGCCCGCTACGCGAGAGAACTCGGCGAGAAACGCCATCGCCACCGGCAGATCGAGACCGACGCCGAAACCCATCAGAAAGCGCGCGCCGCCGAGCACCCACGCATTCGGCGCGAGACCGGCCGCAATTGCCGCGACCACGAAGAACAGCATGTCTGCCATAAAGACACGACAACGGCCGATGCGATCGGTCAGGTAGCCGCCGAACAGCGCGCCAAGAATCGCCCCAAACGTAATGGCCGATGAAACGAAGCCCACCTGTACCGGCGACAGCGCAAACTGGCGCGCGATGTCCTTGATGCCGTACGCAAGCGAGGTGAGATCGTAAGCATCCAGAAAGACGCCGCCGAGCGCGATCGCAATCACGATGCGCGCATTGCTGCCCTTCGCTGCGCCGGCATTGACGATGCGTGAAACGTCTTGCGCGCTGCGGATGATTGCGGGCCGCGCCGCGCTCTCAGCGGGCGTTTGGGTGTCGATGGTGGTCGACGGAAAGGCAACAGTGGACATGATCCGGACTTCGCATGAATGGCTGAAGCGATGCATGGTAGCCATTCGCTACACGCCGGCAAAACGACGAATTCAACTATGCAAATCGGGATTTCCGCGCTTGCCTGGTGGTTTGCCATGCAGTGGCGCAATTGGCAGCACGGTTCGCACTTCTGCAGATTTTCTTATCTGCAATGATTGGTTGGATTCGAGCGCACGCGAATCTAACGTGTAGTTCCGACGGTCGGCGACCCGGCGGCCGGCGCGCCGGTTATCCGCCAACCCGGGCTTTCACACCCGTTCCCACTCATCGATTGGTATTTGCGCATGCGCTATTTCCGTCTGCTGAAGTCTTTCGTCGCCGTGGCGACCCTCTCGCTTGCCGCGGTTCACGCCTATGCCGACAAACCCGCCGTGATCCGCATCGGCGTCGCGCAGCAAGGCACGGGAGATCCGCCCACTTTCGGCGGCTCGCCGGCGGCGACCGTGCAATTGCAGCAGTCGCTCGAAAAGGAATTCGCCGCCGACGGCATCAAGGTCGAGTGGCTGTTTTTCAAAGGCGCCGGCCCGGCGGTCAACGAGGCAATCGCCGACAAATCGCTCGACTTCGCCTTTCAGGGCGATCTGCCCGCGGTGCTCGCCCGCGCCAACGGCCTGAAAACACACTTGCTACTCGCCTCTGGCGTGCGCACCGGCATCAAGGTGGCTGTACCGACCGATTCGGATGTGCATTCGATCAAGGACCTGAAAGGCCGGCGCGTGTCGATCTTTCGCGGCACCAATCTGCAACTCGTCGCGGACAACGCGCTCGCCGCCAATCAGTTGAACGAACGCGATCTGCGCGTGATCAATCTCGATACAGCGAGTTCGCTCGCGGCGCTGGCCTCCAGGGGCATCGACGCGTCGGTCAACGATTACCACGTGTACAAGCTGCGTGATCAAGGCTTCGCGAAAGTGGTCTACGAATCGCAGAACGACGGTCCACAGTTCACGCGGCAGGCGCATCTGCTGGTGGTCGACGACTTCGATCATGCGCATCCGGATATCGTGCAGCGCGTCGTCAACGTGTTCGTGCAAGGCGCGCAATGGTCCTCCGACGAAGCCAACCGCGATGCGCTCTTCAAGCTGTGGGCCCAAAGCGGCGTGCCCTATTCGTCGTGGCAGGCCGAGTTCGCCAATCAGAAGCTGAAGGACCGCAACTCGCCGTTGATCGATCCGTTCATCGTGGGGCGCTACAAAGCGGTTGCGACGGATGCGCTGAACCTCAAACTGATCCGCCAGCCGGTCGAGGTCGATGGCTGGTTCGAAACGAAATATCTCGACAACGCGCTGCGCACGCAGAAGCTCGACCACTACTGGACGCGTTACGACGCCGCCGGCAAACCGCTCAGCTAACCCACCGGAGCGATCACGATGAGCGAAACCGCAATCCACGTCGAACGCGAACGGCTCGCGCCGCCCAGTACGCCGCAAACGTCGCGCGTTCCGCTGTTTCGTGAGCCGCGCCTGCGCGCACTCGCGTGGCGCCTCGCTCCGTGGGCGTTGCCCGCGCTGCTGTTCGCACTATGGGCCGTGGGTTGCGAGCGCGGCTGGATCGCGCCGCAGATTCTGCCGCCGCCCGAGCGCGTGTTCGAGACGCTGGTCGAACTGGCGAGGAGCGGCGACCTCGCGCGCAATACGCTGGTCAGCCTGCAACGCGTGCTGCTCGGTTTCGGCGCGGGCACGCTGCTCGGCTTTGCGCTCGGGGCGGCGCTGGGGTTGTCGCGCACGCTCGAAGCTTATGTGCTGCCGAGCTTCAATGCGCTGGTGCAGATTCCGGTGCTTGGGTGGCTGCCGTTTTTGCTGTTGCTCGTGGGCGTGGGCGAGCCGCTCAAATACATTCTGATCGCGCACGCGGCGCTCGTGCCGGTCACGTTGAGCACGCTGCAGGGATTCCGCCAGACACCCGCCGCGTTGAATGAAGTGGCGCGCGTGTTCGAGTACAGCGGCTGGCAACGGATCGTCTATCTCGTGCTGCCTGCCGCGGTGCCGACGCTCGCCACGGGGGTGCGGCTCGCGTTCACCAAGGCCTGGCTCGCGCTGGTGGTCGTCGAACTGGTGGCGTCGTCCGAAGGACTCGGCTATCTGATCGTCTATGGGCGGCAACTCTTTCAACTCGATCTGGTGATGGCGTCGGTGGTCGTGGTCGGCGCAATCGGTTATGCGGTGAATCGTGCGCTCGATGCGCTCGAAGCACGGCTGCGGCGCGGACAGCCATCGGCATTTCGCGAGTGATCGCATGAACGACACCCACATGGCGCCACACGCGAGGCAACTACGATGAAGCTCTTCAAGCGTTCCAATCAGTCGGAACAGTCCGCCGGCGCATCCTGCGATTGCAGCGCGCCCGCTTCGTTCCGACGCGCGGCCCAACCGCGCCGCCCGCTGCTGACACGCGTCGACTGGCGCGGCGCCGTCTTGCCGGTCATCGCGATCGCGATCTGGTGGGCCGTCTCAGCAGCGCACGTGAGCAAAAGCGGCTTGCTCGTCAGCCCGGCGCAGGTTCTCGCCACCGCGTGGCAGCAGATCGAAAGCGGCGCGCTTTTGAAAGCGCTCTCGGCGTCGCTCGCGCGCGAGGCGAGCGGCTTTGTGATCGGCACGCTGGGCGGCCTGCTGCTCGGCAGCGTGCTCGGCTTTTCACGGCTCGCCACACGCATGATCGGACCGAGCTTCGACACTTTCAAACAGATCTCGCTATTCGCGTGGATTCCGTTGATTTCCGTGTGGTTCGGTCTGGGCGACGTCGCGAAAGTCGTGTTCCTCTCGCTCGCCGCGCTGCTGCCCGTCACCGCGCACACTTGCGACGGCATTCACGCGGTGCCGCGCGCCTATATCGAAGTCGCTCGCGCCTTTCGTTACTCGCGATGGCAGCTCATCCGCGCCGTGATTCTGCCGGCCGCACTGCCGTCGATTTTCACCGGCATCTATCTCGCCTTGATCTATTCGTGGCTCGCCACGCTCGGCGCTGAATATCTGCTGGTGGCCGGCAGCGGCATCGGCAATACGCTGATCGACGGCAGCGAGCAGTTCCGCATGGATCTGGTGCTGTTCGGCGTGATCGTGATCGGCGCGACGGGCTGGGCGTTGAACGCGCTGGCGCGCGCCGTGGAGCGGGCGATCTTTGCGCGCCGGTTCAACTCGGCCACGCGCTGAACCTGTAGATGAACATTCACTCTCCGGACCGCTCATGACTTCTTCCACGCTCTCCGACAGCATCGACATTCTTCACGTCAGCAAGCACTACGCGCAGCAAGGCGGCATGCCGCTCGCGGTGCTCGACGACATCAGCCTGCGCGTGCGCGCCGGCGAGTTCGTCAGCGTGCTCGGTTCGAGCGGTTGCGGTAAATCCACGCTGCTGCGATTGATCGCGGGGCTCGACACCGACTATAGCGGCGACATCGTCGTTGCTGGCGACAAGGTGCGCGATACGTCGCTCGAACGCGGCATCGTGTTCCAGGATCACCGGCTGTTTCCGTGGCTCACGGCGTCGCAAAACATTCTCGCCGCGCTGCGTAACGCGCCGCTTTCCGCACGCGAGAAACGCGAAGCCGTGGCCGAGCATATCGACCTTGTCGGCCTCAAGGGCTTTGAAAATTCGTACCCGCATCAACTGTCGGGCGGCATGGCGCAGCGCGTGGCGATTGCGCGCGGTCTCGTGAATCGTCCGCGCGTGCTGCTGCTGGACGAACCGTTCGGCGCGCTCGACGCGCTCACGCGCGGCCGTTTGCAGAACGAGTTGCAGCGCATCTGGGAACACGAACGCATCACGATGATCCTCGTCACGCACGATGTGGACGAAGCGCTTTACCTCGGCGACCGCGTCGTCACGATGGCGCCGCGACCGGGCCGTATCAAGCGGATCGTCGATGTGGCATTGCCGCGCCCGCGCGAGCGCAACGATCCCCGCTTCATCCGTTTGCGCGACGAAGTGCTGGCCGATTTCGCCGAGCACAACGGCGCGCGACGCGAAGCACGCAATGAGCGCGGTGACCACGATGACGATGAGCCGCACGACGGCACGCGCATTCCGGTAGCGAGTCCGCCGATCACGGAATGGCGGCTCGCATGGTGAGGCACGCGTTCTCCCCCACACACAACGAGTCATCATGGAGCAGACGATGAGCGGTGAAACACAGCCGAAGCGGCAGATCAGACTGGGGGCCTTCCTGATGGAGACGGGCCATCACATCGCCGCATGGCGGCATCCCGATGCGCATGCGAGCGGCGGGCTCGACTTTGCGCACTACGCGGAACTCGCGCAGATCGCCGAGCGCGCCAAATTCGACGCGATTTTTTTCGCCGACAGCGTGAGCGTGCGCGACACCAATCTGCCTTCGTTGTCCCGCACCGCGCGCGCCGATCATTTCGAGCCGTTGACCTTGCTGTCGGCGCTCTCGGTCGTGACGAAGCACGTCGGCCTGATCGCGACGGTCTCCACCACGTTCAACGAACCCTATAACCTCGCGCGCAAATTCGCCTCGCTCGATCATCTGAGCGGCGGCCGTTCGGGCTGGAATCTCGTCACGTCGAGCACGGAATCCGAGGCGCTCAATTTCAGTTTCGAGCGCCATCCCGATCACGCGGTTCGTTACGAACGCGCGCGCGAGTTTTACGACGTGGTGGCCGGCCTGTGGGACAGCTGGGAAGACGATGCGTTTCTCCGCGACAAGGAGAGCGGCGTCTACTTCGACCCGGACAAACTGCACGTGCTCGGCCATGCGGGCAAGCACTTCAGGGTGCGCGGGCCGCTGAACGTCGCGCGTTCGCCGCAGGGCTGGCCGGTCGTCGTGCAGGCCGGCGCGTCCGAGGCGGGGCGCGAGCTCGCCGCGCAAACCGCCGAGGTGATCTTCGTCGCGCATCAAACGCTCGAAGAAGCGCAGTCGTTTTATCGCGACGTCAAAGGACGTCTCGCGAAGTATGGACGCGCGCCGGCTCATCTGAAGATCATGCCGGGCATTTTCCCGATTGTCGGCCGCACGCAGGAGGAGGCCGAGGAGAAATTCGCCGCGCTGCAGGACCTGATTCATCCGACCGTCGGTCTCTCGCTGCTGTCGAATATGTCGGGCGGTGTCGATCTCTCGCAGTATCCCGTCGACGGGCCGCTGCCCGAATTGCCGGAAACCAACGGCGGCAAGAGTCGTCAGCGGCTGCTATTCGACCTCGCGCGGCGCGAGAACCTGACGATTCGCGATCTGTATCTGCGCATCGCCGGCGCGCGTGGGCATCAGCAAGTGGTCGGCACGCCAAAGAGCATTGCGGATCAGTTGCAGCAATGGTTCGAAGAAGAAGGCGCCGATGGTTTCAACATCATGTCGCCATGGTTGCCGGGCGGCTTGACGGAATTCGCCGAACTGGTCGTGCCGGAGTTGCAACGGCGCGGACTGTTCCGCACGGAATACGAGGGCAGCACGCTGCGCGAAAACCTGGGCCTGCCGCGCCCTGTGAATCGTTATGTGTCAGCAACGCAGCAAGTAGCCGCCATAGCGAGCTGATCGAGCGACGGCATATCTTTCCTTCACAAAGACATCAGAACATCAGGAGCCTTTCATGAATGCAGCCGCAGTGCAGGACATCGAGTCCATTCAGGTCACGCCGCTTTCCGCGCATATCGGCGCGGAAATTCATGGTGTCGATCTCACGCAGAAACTGGACGCGCGCCAGGTCGCGGAGATTCGCGCGGCGCTACTGAAGTGGCGCGTCGTTTTCTTTCGTGAGCAGTTCCTCACGCACGAGCAGCACGTCGCGTTCTCGGCGCAGTTCGGCGAGCCGACCTTGGGGCATCCGGTGTTCGGTCACGTGGACGGTCATCCGGAGGTCTATTCGATTTCGAAGTACCGCAAAGCGACGCGTTTCGAGGGGCAAACGCTCCAACGCCCGTGGACCGGCTGGCACACGGACGTGACGGCCGCGCTCAATCCGCCATGGGCGTCGATCCTGCGCGGCGTGACGATTCCACCTTACGGCGGCGACACGCAGTGGACCAACCTGGTGGCTGCCTATCAAAAGCTTTCCGCACCGCTGCGAGCCTTCGTCGACGGTCTGCGTGGGCTGCACCGTTTCACGCCGCCGGCCGGCGCGAGTGGCACGGAGGCGTTCAACCAGGCAGTCGAGCAGCGCACGCTCGTCACCGAACATCCGCTGGTCAGGGTTCACCCGGAAACGGGCGAGCGGGCGCTCTATGTGAGCCCGAGTTTTCTGAAGTCGATCGTCGGCGTGAGCCCGCGCGAAAACCAGGTGTTGCTCGAACTGCTGTGGGAACATGTGACGCGGCCGGAGTTCACCGTGCGCTTCAAATGGGAAGCCGGCAGCGTCGCGTTCTGGGACAACCGGGCGACGGCACATCTCGCGCCCACGGATATTTTCGACCTCGAGTTCGACCGGCAACTGTATCGCACGACGCTCGTCGGCGACGTGCCGGTTGGCCCGGACGGCGCGCAATCGGTGGCGGTCGAAGGCTCACCGGTCAGTGCCGCCGCAGCGGTCGCGCTGGACTGAGACCGTGCTTGTGTCGAGGCGGCCGCACGGTCCGTGCGCCGCGCTCGACGTGCCCCACGCTTGCGGCTATCTTACGGATACGCACGATCGAAGGGCACAACCATGGCGACGTTCCGCGGTCTCGTTGCAGTCTTGCTGATCACGCTGGTGTCCGCCTGCGCGAGCTTGCCGCCGCAAACAGGCCGTACCACGACGCACGCACTGACCGACACGGACGGCACGCGTCTCGCCACCGCCTTCATCCCGCAGGAGCGCGAGCATCCCGACGACAGCGCGTTCCATCTGCTGCCCAATGGCGTCGACGCCCTGCTCGCTCGCGTCGTGCTGGCTGAGACAGCCGAGCGCACGCTCGACCTGCAGTACTACATCTGGCACGACGACCTGACCGGCCGCCACCTCGCCAACGCGGTGCTCAAGGCCGCCGATCGCGGCGTCAGGGTTCGGGTTCTGCTGGACGATCTGGGCACGGGCGCCGACGACAAAGTGCTGCTCGCCATCAGTTCTCACCCGAACATCGAAGTACGGCTCTTCAATCCGATCGCCAGCCGCAGCTTCAAGAAGCTGGGTACCGTGCTCGAATTCAGCCGGGTCAATCGGCGCATGCACAACAAAGCGCTGATCGCGGACAACCAGGCCGCGATTCTCGGCGGCCGCAATATCGGCGATGAATACTTCGGCGCGTCCAGCGAGGTCGACTTCGGCGACCTCGACGTGCTGACCTTCGGGCCCGTGGTCCATAAGGTCTCGAATGCCTTCGACGAATTCTGGAACTCGGATGCCGCATACCCGATCGCCAGCCTGACCGGACACGCCGCCGAGCCGGACGCGCTGCCGGCCTATCGCGCGAAGCTCACGGCGTTCGTCGCCGCCGAGCACGATTCGGCCTACGTCACGCAGGTTAGAGCACGCCTGCGCGACACGCTGCAGGCGCGCGACACCGACTTCTCCTGGGGCAAGGCGACGCTTCTCTACGACCATCCCGCCAAGATCACGCGTTCGCCGGACGACCCGCAGGGACATCTGCTATCGCAATTCAATGCATTGAGTATCGAGCCGGCGAAGGAAGTGCTGATCATCTCGCCGTACTTCGTCCCCGGCAAAAAGGGCGTGGCATGGATGCGCGCGCAAACGCGGCGCGGCGTGCGCGTCACGGTGCTGACGAATTCGCTCGCCGCCACCGACGTCGCCGCGGTTCACGCCGGATATCAGCGCTATCGCAAGGACCTGCTCGACGCCGGCGTGCATCTGTATGAATTGAAGCCTGCGCCGGACAAGGACGCCGGCGAGAAGAAGAAATCGATTCTGGGTTCGTCCAAAGCCTCGCTGCATGCGAAGACCTATGTGTTCGACAGGACCAGCATCTTCATCGGCTCGATGAATCTCGACCCTCGGTCGATCACGCTCAATACGGAAATCGGCGTGTACTGCGAAAGCGCGCCACTCGCCGCGCAAGTCGCGGACGGCGTCGAGCCGAAGCTGGATCAGCTTGCATGGCGGCTCGAAACCCGCACGGATGCGAACGGCACGAGCCGGATCGTCTGGATCGACACCGCGCCGGATGGCAAGATCAGCGAACTCGACGAGCCCGGTGTGTCGCGCATGAAGCGCGTCGGCATCTGGTTTCTGGGTTTGTTGCCGATCGAGTCGCAACTGTGATGAAGCGGCCCGGCATGGGGCGTCATAGCAACAGCGGGCCCAGGGAAAGAATCCTGCGGCGCAGAGCAAGACTCCAGCGCGTTACCGTTTGATCTTCAGATACGCGCGGCTGATCGCGGGCCGCGTATGCACCCACAACCGCGAGGCCAGCCACGAAGCCGGCCTGTCACGCACTTCGAGGCGCGTGATGGAGCGCGCCGCGCCATCGTCGCGTCCCGAATAGTTCGAACCCGTCTCGCACGTGTAGAAGTGCCGGAAGCCGGCCGCTGCCGCGATGCGCCGATAGTCCTCGTCGTGGTAGCCCTGCGGCCAGCACAGATGATCCGACACGGCGCCCAGTTTGTGCTCGAGCGTGGCGCGCGCGCTGGCGAGATCGCGCGTCAGCCCGGCGCACTTTTCCTCTGCATTGGCGGACACCCGATCCCACCGCACGTGGCTATGCGTATGACTGTGAAATTCGAACGTGCCGGCTTCACGCATCGCATCGATCTCCGACCAGCGCAGAATCGCGCGATCGGGTTCACCGTTTTCGATCGCCACCTCGCCCTCGCGATGATTGAGCAAAGCCGGCAGCGCGCCGCCCGAGCGCGCGTGCGCACGCACCGGCCCTTCGCCGATCCAGCTCGTCACCAGAAAGCACAACGCGGTCAATCCGTGAGCCTCGAGAATCGGATGCGCGTGCACCCAGTTGTCGAGATAGCCGTCGTCGAAGGTCAGCACAACGGCCTTCTTCGGCAAGGGCTCGCCGGCCAGATAAGCCGACAGTTGCGCGCTGCCGATCGTCGTATAGCCCGCGCCGGCCAGATACGCCATTTGCGCGGCAAAGTGTTCCGGCGAGACGGTGATCATGCCTGGCGACGTGCTGATGTGGTGATACATCAGCACGGGCACCGCGCGCGCGAACTTCGTCATGCCGCCGCCCGCCCTTCACCGTAGTAAGCGCGCCCGGCATAGATGCCGCGCATGTAGCAGTCGACGGTCTCGTTCGCCATGGCGTCCACCGTGAAGCGGCTGTCGGTCTTCAGACGCGCGGCGAGTCCCAGGCGCGCGCGCAGCGGCGCATCGTCGATCAGACGCGCGAGCGCGCCGCGCAGCGAATCGACGTCATGCGCCGGCACGAGCAGGCCGTTCACGCCGTCGTCGATCAACTCGGGCACGCCGTCCACGCGCGTGCCGATCACCGGCAAACCCACCGCCATCGCTTCGATAAACGATTGGCCGAGCGCTTCCTGATGCGTCGGCAAAACGAACAGATCGCAGCCGCGCAGCACGTTGGTCACGTCGGTGCGAAAGCCGAGCAAGTGAATGCGATGCGCGAGGCCCATGCCGTCGACAATCGCCTTGATTTTCTCGAACCACACGCCGTCCCCCGCCATCACGACATGCAGATTGGGGCGCTCGGCCAGCATCGGCGCGACGGCTGCGATCAGATCTTCGTGGCCCTTCTTCTCGCGCACGATCGCCACCATGCCGGCGACCACCGCGTCGGCGTCCAGTCCGAGTTCGTCCCGCAAGGTGGAGCGGCTTGCCGTTTCCGGCTTCAGGATGCCGTCGTAGATCGTCTCCACGCGGTCTTCCTGCACGCCCGCGGAGATCAGATAGTTACGCACGTGATGACTGACCGCCACTACGCGATGGGGAATCCAGTTGTACGTGGCAAGCGACGTGATTGGCAACGCCAGATGCCGCGTGCGCACGATGAACGGCGTCCCCGCGAGCCGCCCGGCCATGCCGGCGACGAGGCTGTCATGGCCGCTGTGCGTATTCAGCACATCAAAGCGGCGACGCGCGAGCAGCGCGCGGATCGTGAGCATGGAACGCAAATCGGCGCCGGCCCGCATACGCGCGTAATGCACGGCAAAGCCATCGGCACGCGCGCGCATGCCAAGACGCGCGTCTTCTGGACACACCAACTCGACGTGATGACCCAACGCCCGCAACGCGATCATCTCCTTGAGCGTGCGAACTTCCTGCCCTCCCCACCCCCGCGACGACTCGCTGTGGAGAACACTTAATGCTTTCATGTGCTGCTGGCCTTCCGGACCCTTCCTGCGAACGACGAGCCGGTTTGTAATCGTTGGTAATATTTACCCCGGACTGCTGCGAACCTGGGGGAAACGCTGTGTTTATGGGAGGAAGCGAATTAGAAGTTGCGCCGACCCGCTACTGGTGACGTCCGTGGTAAACGGACTGGCATGACTTCTCGTTGACACGTAACTTTCAAGTTGTGGCTGGAGTATTTCGGTAGCTGCCGTTTTTGTAAATAGCCAAACATACCGATGGGGACGGTTTGAATCGGCGCAAACGTTGTCGCGGAACGAGTGTTGGTTTTTTGTGCAGTCCGCGGGCGGAACGCCGCGGTCTGCAACGTGATTTAAATGGCGGGTTTCATAACAGGAATGTTCAAGGGGACCGCGCCGGCGGTTTACCTCGCTCGCTCATGCCGTCTTCAGGTTCGCTTCGAGGAACGGCATGATATGCCCCATCGCGCGGGACACGTAGTCCTCTTTCTCTCCGACGGGCGCGACGTAATGCAATGCGCTCGCCACTGCATCGATACCCTCCAGCCGGGCAATGACCCAGGCAGCGAGATAAACCGCGGCCAGGCACCCGCCGGCCGTCGCGATGTTTCCGCTGACGAAAAGGGGCTGATTCAACACGGCGATTCCGGCTTCCTGAACCCACGGCTTGGTCGTGAGATCGGTGCACGCGGACACGCCGTCGAGCAGCCCCAGCTTCGCAAGAACCAGCGTACCGGAACATTGCGCGCCCAGCAGCTGTCTGGATGGATCGAGTTGCAACTGCGCCATTAGCGCAGTATCGGCGACGACTTCGCGCGTGCGCACGCCGCTGCCCACGATCACCGCATCGGCATCACAAGCCTCTTGCAGCGTAGCCTGCGCTTCGATGACCAGGCCATTCATCGACCTGACTCGCGCGGTAGGACTGGCGATCGACACCCGCCAGCCCGGTTTCTTGACGCGATTGAGCACGTTGAGTGCGATGAGCGAGTCGAGTTCGTTGAAGCCTTCGAAGGTAAGAATGGCGATGTGCATGATGTCGTCCGTAAGCCGAGGGGCGCGTACTGTTCGCCGCCGTTTCATGAGACCACGCCAGTGAAAGCCGGCCAGTCCCACGACTGCGCAAACAGAGTTGCGATGTGCCATCCTATGGCCGAGAATCAATACAATCAAATAATTGTCATGGATACATTCGCGCATGCCGACGCCCCGCTACAAATTGCTGGTCGACAGAATGGCGAGCGACATTCGCAGCGGACGCCTCGCGCCCGGCACACGCCTGCCGACTCACCGCCAGCTCGCCTCGCGAGAGGGACTCGCGCTCGTCACCGCGTCGCGGGTCTACGCTGAGCTGGACGCGATGGGATTGGTCAGCGGCGAAACCGGCCGTGGCACTTTCGTACGCGAAATAGCCTTGCCTGCGCGCCTGGGCATCGACCAGCATGCCGGCGACGCGGGCCTGGCGGACCTCAATTTCAACAATCCGTCGCTTCCCGGCCAGGCCGAACTGCTCAGAAGCGCGTTGCGCCAGCTCGCCTCCTCTGGCGACCTGGATGCGCTACTGCGTTATCAGCCACATGGAGGCCGGACGCATGAACGCGAGATTGTCGCGCGTCATCTGTCGTGCCGAGGACTCGCCGTCGAAGGCGCTCAGGTCGTGATCGTGAACGGCGCGCAGCATGGTTTGACCGCAGCCGCTCTGGCGCTCCTGAAGCCCGGCGACGTGGTCGCGGTCGACGCATTGACCTACCCGGGGTTCAAGGTCCTCGCCGAAACGATCCGGCTCGAACTGGCGCCGATTCCGGTTTCGGAGTCGGGCACCGACCTGAACGCGCTCGAACGCTTGTGTCGAAGCAGAAAAGTGCGCGCCATCTACACGATGCCGACACTCCATAACCCGCTAGGCTGGGTCATGAATGCGCAGCGTCGGCACGAGTTGGTGTCGATTGCCCGCAAGCACGGGCTACTCATTATCGAGGACGCCGCGTATGCCTTCCTCGCGGACAACCCACCGCCCCCGTTGGCGGCGCTCGCCCCTGAAACGACGGTGTACGTCTCGGGTCTGTCGAAAAGCATCGCGACCGGCCTGCGTGTCGGATTTGTCGCCGCGCCCGATCGCTGGGTCGCACCTATCGAGCGTGCTATTCGGGCCACCACCTGGAACACGGCCGCCGTGATGACCGCCATTGCCTGCGGCTGGCTGGACGACGGCACGGTCACACGTCTGGAGTCAGAGAAGCGTCGCGATGCGGCGGTCCGCCAAACGATGGCCGCCGAGGTTCTCGCCGGAGTGCGGCGTGTTTGCCATCCCGCGTCCTACTTCGTCTGGCTTCCTCTCGCGGAAGAGGTTCGCGCCGACGTAGTGGCGATGGCGCTCGTGCGCGACGGAATCTCTGTCTCGACGGCGGAGCCTTTCTCGACTTCGGAGCATGTACCCCACGCGATTCGCGTGGCACTGGGCTCCGTTGATTTGCCCATACTCCGCGAGTCGCTGGAAAAGATTAAAAGCGTGATTGCCTCTTACACGTATTGACGCGGTGACTGGCCAACGTCGTGCTTTCGACCCGGTGGCACACCCGCGAGCCCACGCCGTCGCTTCAATACAACGGCGATGCGTGGCGGATTGGGTGGGAACAATAGCAACGCACCTTTTGCAGTAAGGGTTCGTCAAAATTATTTCGGATTTATGACGAATTGGCTCGACGAAACGCAGCGGTCAATCGAGCTTTGAAATGACATCATGCAGTTTGCTGCCTTTCATCCTCGTGCCCTGCTTTCTGTCTCGCCCCCCGCCCATTGGAGTGAAGTCATGAAACGAATCCCTGTCGCCCTCGCCGTATCTGCTGCATTCGCTGCTTCGGCTGCCCATGCACAGAGTTCGGTCACCCTGTACGGCCTCATCGACGCTGGTCTGATGTATACGAACAACGTCAAGACCTCCGCCACTGCGCACGGCAGCCTTGTTCAGGCAACCAGCGGCAATATTAATGGCAGTCGCTTCGGCATGCGGGGCGCCGAGGACCTCGGCGGCGGCCTGAAGGCCATTTTCGTGCTGGAAAACGGCTTCAACGTTCAAAACGGCAAGCTTGGCCAGAATGGCCGGATGTTTGGCCGACAGGCGTTTGTGGGCCTGAGCAGCGAGTTCGGTACGGTGACGCTGGGCCGTCAATATGACTCGCTGGTGGACTTCGTTGCACCGCTGTCGGGCACGGCCGGCACGTTCGGCGACACAGGCTTCGCGCACCCGTTCGACAACGACAACCTGAACCACACGCTACGGATGAGCAACGCGGTCAAGTACACGAGCAGCAACTATGCAGGCCTGAAGTTCGGCGGCCTCTATGCCTTCTCGAACAGTACCGACTTCACGCTGAACCGTGCATACAGTGCGGGGGCGAGCTTCGATTACGGCCCGTTCAAAATGGCTGCCGGCTACCTGCAAATCAACGGCAATGGCGCCGTCCCCCAAGCGAACGCCAGCGGTGCAGTTGACCTCGGCGAAGCGGCGTCGACGACGGGTGGCTTCAGGTTCGGGGCAGACGTCCAGCGCACGTTCGGCGCGGGTCTGAGCTACACCTTCGGACCGGCAGTCGTCGGATTCGTGTATACAAACAGCCATTATCAGGGCACGCAGTCCTTTAACCTCAACAACGGTTCGCAGCACTTCGACAACTATGAGTTGAACGCCAAGTACACGCTTACACCAGCGGTTACGCTAGGCATCACCGACACGTATACCGATGCTCATCTGTCGGGCGCGTTCAATGCCACGGGAACGAAGTACGGTTCAGATCCGAAGTGGAACCAGGTCAATCTGCAGGCTGTCTACGCGCTTTCCAAACGCACAGATGTCTACGCCGAAGGCATGTATCAGCATGCGATCGGTCAGAACGTTGTGGCCTTCATCAATACGGCCGGTGGTGCGTCGTCGACGGCAAACCAGGTGGTCGGTACGGTGGGGATGCGCACGCGCTTCTAGTGCTCCGTTCCGCTGATTCGCGAACGAAGTCTGTGGAGCTTATCGAGGATTGAATTAGCGGTAATCTCGCGCCGGTCGCCGGAGTCGTGCCGTTGCTCCTATGGGAGGCAATTGACCAGAAGATTCTTGTGCAACGCACCGTCCACTGATTTAGGCAATCCATGCGTTCACTCATGTGAGCCGAAACGCGGCTCACCAATACCATCAAGAATGATGCGTTTATTGCCGCAAAAAAACTTGCATTTCTCTCCGGAAAAACTACCTTAACGAAAAGCTTCTGGGCTGGCACCGGAGAGCCACATGCCGGCAACACGTATGATGATTGCGCGTCGTGCGGGCGTTAGCGTCGCCACGGTCGATCGTGTGTTGCGCGACGACCAGGCCGTGCGTCCGGAAACGGCGGAGCGCGTCCATCTCGCGCTGGCAGCCCTGCGCGACGAACGCGCAAGCCGAGGCCGCCCTGCGAAGATCAATACCTATCGCGTGGCCTTCGTACTCCCTCAGGTCAACTCGCGTTTCCTCGACCACGTCGAGCGCAATATCGCGCTGTCCGCCAGCTTCTTTCGCGAGCACCGCATCATTCCGTCGTTCTACCGCTGCGATTTCACGACGCATCGCGACACCATTGCTTTCGCTGAGCAGGTGATCGACTACGACGCACTCGTGCTTGTGCCGCTCGACTATCCAGCGGTCGAACGCCTCGTGGAGGATATGAGCGATGCGGGCGTCCCCGTTGTCACGGTGTTCTCCGATCTGCCCGCCAGTCGCCGCGTTGCGTATGTCGGCGTCGATAACCGGATTGCCGGACGCACCGCGGGACTTCTGATGGGCCGCTTTCTCGGCGCGCGGCTCGGCACGGTGGCGATTCTATCGGCCTCGTCGCGCCTGCACGATCAACTGGAACGACGCACCGGCTTATCGCAGGTGCTGGAAGAGGACTTTCGCAATCTGCGCTGGATTGCCGAACCGGACTTCGCCGAAGATGACGACGGCGCAGGTCTTGCCGTGCAGGGGCTCCTTGCGCGTTACCCGGATCTGGTCGGGGTTTATGTGACGGGCGGCGGCATCTCAGGCATCGCAACGGCGTTGCAGGAATCCGGCGACAAGGCACGCCTAGTATTGATCGGGCATGAATGCACCGCGGAGACTCGCGCGCAACTCTCCGAGCGTGCGATCGACGTGATCCTCGATCAGGATGTGCGCGGCATCGTTCATTGGGCAGGCCTCGCCGCCATCAATTTTTTTAACGACGTGCGTGGCGCGCTCGCCATCCCAACGCCGGAAACCCGGATTTATCTTCGTGAGAATGCGCATGCCTGAAGCTCGCGACACACGGATTCGCGTCTGAGTCCGCTGGAGCCGAAACACAGCACCCGGCGCATGGGCGCTGTTCCACAGCAGGTTGGAGACCCGAGAAAGACAAGGAGAAGACAAATGTTACGTCTTACGTCAGCAAGGGTAATGGCGGCGGCCACAGTATCGTTGGGACTCGGCATGGCAACGGGCGCGCAAGCACAGGACAAGCAGTTGACCTTATGTTGGGCGGCATGGGACCCGGCCAACGCACTCGTCGAACTGTCCAAGGATTTCACCAGCAAAACCGGCATCAAGATGAAGTTCGAGTTCGTGCCATGGACAAGTTACGCCGATCGCTTTATCAACGAACTTAATTCGCATGGCAAACTATGTGATCTGATCATTGGGGACAGCCAGTGGATTGGCGGCGCGGCGGTCAACGGGCACTACGTCAAGCTCAACGATTTTTTCGCGAAGAACAAGATCTCGATGAACGACTTCGTACCGGCGACAGTTGTCGGTTATGCGGAGTGGCCAAAGAATACGCCGAACTACTGGGCGTTGCCGGCCATGGCCGATGCGGTCGGCTGGACCTATCGCAAGGACTGGTTTGCGCGCCCTGAGTTGCGCGCCGAGTTCAAGCAGAAATATAAACGCGAACTCGAACCGCCAACCACGCTGGACGAACTCAAGCAAACCGCGGAGTTTTTCCAGGGCCGCAAGATCGATGGCAAGACTGTATATGGTGCCTACATCTTTACGGAGCGCGGTTCCGAAGGCATCACGATGGGCGTGACCAACGCGCTTTACAACTTCGGCTTCGAATATGAAGACCCCAAGAAACCCTATCACCTGGATGGCTTCGTCAACTCGCCGGGCGCGGTCAAGGGGCTGGAGTATTACAAGGCGCTCTACAAGTGCTGCACGGCGCCCGGCATGACCAACGCATACATGCAGGAAGGACTGGACGCCTTCAAGTCTGGTCAGGTGGCGATGCAGATGAACTGGTTTGCATTCTTCCCAGGACTCTACAAAGACCCGAACGTGGGCGGCGACAAGATCGGCTTCTTCGTGAATCCGCGTGAGACCAAGCAGTTCACGCAGCTCGGCGGACAGGGCATCTCGGTCGTGTCGTACTCGGACCACAAGGAAGACGCACTTGAATACATCAAGTGGTTCGCGCAACCCGATGTACAGAAGAAATGGTGGCAGTTAGGCGGCTATTCGGCGGCGAAGTCGGTGGTGGATGCGCCCGACTTTCCGAAGAGTGCACCTTTTGCGCCGGCATTCCTCAAGTCGATGTCGATCGTAAAAGACTTCTGGGCTGAACCCGCCTATGCGGAACTGCTGCTCGACATGCAGAAGCGCGTGCATGACTATGTGGTAGCCGACAAGGGCACGGCCAAAGAAGCGCTCGATCTGCTGGTCAAAGACTGGAACAAGGTCTTCAAGGCCGAAGGCAAGAATTAGCGTGTTTCCAGGACTGGACCGGCGCCCCCTGCACGGCTGCCGCCGGTTCACATAAAGGAGCGAGGCATGTTGGCCAACAAGCCTTTTTCGTCAGCGGGACTGGAGTCGCGGGCGTCGGCGCGTGCGCGCACACGTCTGGCCGGGTTATCGGACAGGACCATTGCGTGGCTGTTCATTCTCCCGACAATCCTGCTGCTGCTCGCGATCAACATCTTTCCGTTGATCTGGGCGTTACGTCTGTCGTTCACGAACTTCAAGTCGAATATGCCGAGCGTGCCGGCGCGCTTTGTCGGTATCGACAACTACGTCGACATTCTCACCGACGAAGACATCTGGTACGCGATGCAGGTGACGGCGCGTTTCGTATTCTGGTCGGTCGGGCTCGAGGTTCTACTGGGTTTCGGCCTCGCGTTGCTGATCAACCGGCAGTTTCGCGGCCATAGTTTCTGGACCACGCTGATCCTGCTGCCGATGATGCTGTCGCCGGCGGTCGTGGGCAACTTCTGGACCTTTCTGCTGCAACCGCAAACGGGCCTCTTCAACGATATCGTCGGCTACTTCACCGGCATTGCGCCCGGCTCGTTCCAGATGATCGGCGATGTGTCACTCGCGCCGTGGACCATCGTGATGGTCGATACATGGATGTGGACACCTTACGTGATGCTCATCTGCCTCGCCGGCCTGCGGTCGATTCCCGACTACATCTACGAAGCGGCCGAAGTGGATCGCGCCACACCGTGGCGGCAGTTCTGGTCGATCACCTTGCCGATGACCTTGCCGTTCCTGATGCTCGCCGTGCTGTTTCGCGGCATCGAGAACTTCAAGATGTTCGACATGGTGAATCTGCTGACTTCGGGCGGCCCGGGTTCGGTCACCGAAACCGTGTCGATCACTTTAAAGCGTGCCGCGTTCGAGAAATGGCAGACGGGCTATTCCTCGGCCTTGGCGATCATTCTGTTCGTGACGGTGTTCGGTGCGGCGAACATCTACGTCAAGGCGTTGAACCGGGTGAAACAGCGATGAGACCGACAGCTACCCAACACTCGGTGGTGGCGTCGTCGCCGCGCGGCAAGCGCTTCGCGGCGGCAGTTGTCATCACTTACGCGCTGCTTGCAACCTTGCCGATGGTATGGATCTTCCTGACGAGCTTCAAGACGCAGGAAGACGCGATTGCCTATCCACCTGTCGTGCTGTTTCAGCCGTCGATGGAAGGCTATGTGAACCTGTTCACGATCCGTTCGCGGCAGACACCTGAGTTCATCGCCAGTCTGCCGCCCGCGCGCACCTGGTACGAGCGTGATGTGCGCAAGCGCGGCATGGTCATCGCGGGACCGTCGAAGGTCCTGCCGCGCTTCGTGAATTCGCTCGTGATCGGGTTCGGTTCGACTTTTCTCGCCGTGTTTCTCGGTACGCTGGCGGCGTATGCGTTCTCGCGCTTCAAGGTGCCGCTCGCCGACGACCTGCTCTTCTTCATCCTGTCGACCCGCATGATGCCGCCGATAGCGGTCGCCATTCCGATCTACCTGATGTACCGGGCGCTGGGCTTGAGCGACAGCTATGTCGGCATGATCGTGCTGTATACGGCGGTGAATGTGTCGCTGGCGGTATGGTTGCTGAAGGGATTCATGGACGAGATTCCGCGCGAATACGAGGAGGCGGCGCTCGTCGATGGGTACACGCGGCTGCAGGCTTTCGTCAAAGTGGTGCTGCCGCAGGCGATCACCGGTATCGCCGCGACCGCGATTTTCTGCCTGATCTTCGCGTGGAACGAGTACGCATTCGCGTCACTGCTTACAAGCGGCGACGCGCAAACCATGCCGCCGTTCATTCCGTTCATCATCGGCGAAGGCGGCCAGGACTGGCCGGCCGTCGCGGCGGCGACGACGCTTTTCGTGCTGCCTATCCTTATCTTCACTGTGGTACTACGCAAGCATTTATTGCGCGGCATCACCTTCGGCGCGGTGCGTAAATGAAACGTGACTCCGTTTTTCCGCAAAGACACTCGCTGCGTCGCGGCTACGGCGAAGCAGCGTCGACTGCGCTGATTGGTTTCGGCATGGTGATGCTAGTGCAGCCGTTTTCACTGACGGCGTTCACATGGTCGTTTCCGGTCATCCTGGTAGGTGCGCTCGCGTTTGTCGTGACCAGCCATTTCCCGGACTGACACCATGTCCACGATCGTTCTTGCCAACCTTCACAAGCGCTTCGACGACTTCGTCGCGGTACGCGACACCAGTCTGACGATCGGCGCCGGGCGCTTTGTCGTGTTGCTCGGTCCATCGGGTTGCGGCAAGACCACCACGCTGCGGATGATTGCCGGTCTCGAGTTGCCGACCTCCGGCCAGATTTTAATAGACGGCGAGGACGTGACGGCATTGCGCGCGCGTCAGCGCGATATCGCGTTCGTCTTCCAGATGTTCGCGCTATATCCCCATATGACGGTGCGCAATAACATCGCTTTCCCGCTGAAGAACGAGCATGCGTCGCGCAAGGAGATTGCGGCACGAGTGGATGCGGCCGCGCACATGCTGCGTATCGAGAACATTCTCGATCGCAAGACTGGCGGCCTGTCCGGCGGCGATCGGCAGCGCGTGGCGCTGGGGCGCGCGATCGTGCGTCAGCCGAAGGCGTTTCTCATGGACGAACCGCTCGGCACGCTCGATGCGGATTTCCGCGAACTGATGTGTCTCGAGTTGCGCAAGCTGCACAACGCGCTGGCCGCCACGACGGTCTACGTTACGCACGATCAGAGCGAAGCGATGGCGATGGCTGACGACATCGTCGTGATGAACAAGGGTGAGTTGCTGCAGGCCGGCCCGCCGCACGAGATCTATCACTTTCCGGCCACGGTGTTCGTCGGCAACTTCATCGGCAGTCCGCCGATGAATTTCCTGCCAGTCGATGGCGGCGTGGACGTGGGCCACGAAGAAGTCCGCCTGCACGGCGCGCGGGTCCCGGTGTCCCACTGCGAAGCCGCCGCTGAACGCGTGCTGCTAGGCATTCGTCCCGAGCATGTGGCGATCGATCAACACGGCCCGCTGCGCGGCAAGGTAATTGCCGATGAATACCTCGGTTCGCATCAGGTGCTGGTGGTCGAGACCGCATTGGGCGTGGTGAGGGTACGGGTGGGAAAAGACGACGGCCTGCCTGCCGGATCACCGGTCGGTTTGTCGTTTCGCAAGGAGCGCACGCTGCTTTACGACGCGCAGAGCGGCCGGCTGTTGCCAGGAGCCGCTCACACGATTCCTGCACACGGAGAAGCTCATGGCTGAAATCCAGTTGCGCAATGTGTCGAAACGATTTGGCGATATCGTCGCGGTCGACGATCTGTCGATCGATGTGATGGACTGCGAGTTCGTGGTGCTGCTCGGGCCGAGCGGGGCAGGCAAGACCACGACGCTGCGTCTGATCGCCGGGCTGGAGCAGCCGGATGCGGGCGACGTGCTGATCGACGGAGCGATCGCGACCGGCGTGCATCCGTCCGAGCGCGACGTGGCGTTTATCTTCCAGCAATATTCGCTGTACCCGCATCTGACCGTGTTCGGCAACCTGGCGTTTCCGTTGCGCTCGCCAAGAAGGCGTAGTAGCGAGGCGGACGTGCGTGCGCGCGTTCACGCGGTCGCGGAGATGCTGCACATGGAATCAAAGCTCGACAACATGGCGACGCATCTGTCCGGCGGCGAAATGCAGCGCGTGGCGATTGGGCGCGCGCTCGTGCGGCAACCCAAGGTGTTTCTGATGGACGAGCCGCTGTCGTCGCTTGATGCGAAGCTGCGTGAAGAATTACGCATCGAACTCAAGCGCCTGCATCGTACGATCGGCGCGACGATCATTTACGTCACGCACGATCAGGTCGAAGCGACCACGCTCGCGGATCGAATCGGCATTCTCGACCATGGGCGTCTCGTGCAGATCGGCACGCCGCGCGAGGTGTATGGAAATCCGGTGTCGCTGAGCGCCGCGCAGCGGCTCGGCTCTCCGCCGATCAACCTGCTCCCGCCCACGCTGTTCGATTCGGCTCACATGCCGGCGGGAACGGCGACTGTCGCCATCCGTCCCGAGGATATCGTGCTGCATGATCCTGACGTGGGCGATGCGCGCGGCGCACAGGACGCACTGAATCTGACGGTGCTCGAATATTCGCCGCTGCGCCATCTGCTGATTCTCGATCGAGCGGGAACCGCCGTCGTGGCAACGACCATTGCGGAGCGCAATTTCTCGCCGGGGCAATCGGTCGGCGTGTCGCTGCCGGCGCGCAGCCTTTTATATTTCCGTGCCGACGGCAGGAGGATCCCGACATGAACGGCAAAACGGTCATGGCGTGCATCGACTCTGCCTATGCGGCGTTGAAGGAGCATACCGACGAGATCGCGTCGCTCGACCAGCAGATCGGCGATGGCGATCACATCTTCAATCTGCTGCGCGGCATGGACGCCCTGCTCGCGGTGCGCGCGGAGATCGAGGCCGAAGCTTTCGGCCCCGCGCTGGACATCGCTGCATCCAAGGTGCTGTCGACGGTGGGCGGATCGTCCGGGCCTTTATTCTTCTCGTTGCTGAACGGCATGGCGAAAGCGTCCGTGGCCAATGCAATGGATGTGGCCGGCTTCGCTCGTATCTTCGCGGCGGGTGTCGAGGCCGTCGGGCAACGCGGCAAGACCGGCCTCGGCAGCAAGACCATGATGGACGTGTTGATTCCGGTCGCGAAGCGCTTCGAGGAACTGGCCGCGGAAAGCGCCGCGGCGCGCGTGGTGCTCGACACGTTGCCGCAAATCGCCGAGGAAAACATGCTGGCGACCCGCGACATGCTGGCGACCAAGGGACGGGCGTCGTTTCTCGGCGAGCGTTCGCGCGGACATATCGATCCCGGCGCGCGCTCCAGCCAGGTCATGATTGCTTCGGTATGCGCGCGGCTTGCGCAAGACAACGGATAAAGGAGCGGGAGATCATGAAGAAATTCATCAATCACGTGGACGACTTTCTCGCCGAGAGTCTGGCGGGATTCGCCGCAGCCCATGCCGATCTGATCGTGCTCAATCGGGAACCGGTGTTCGTGCGGCGCAAGCACCTGAAGCCTGGCAAGGTTGCGCTGATATCGGGCGGCGGCTCGGGGCACGAACCGCTCCATTCAGGGTTTGTCGGCTATGGCATGCTCGACGCCGCTTGCCCCGGCCAGATCTTCACGTCGCCGACGCCGGACCAGATGATGGCCGCCGCGAAGGCCGTCGATACCGGTGCGGGCGTGCTCTTCATCGTGAAGAATTACTCGGGCGATCTGATGAACTTCGAAATGGCGTCGGAGATGTCCGAGGCGCCCAATGCGATGGTCCTCATCAATGATGACGTCGCGGTGGAAAACTCCAGCTATACGACCGGACGGCGCGGCGTTGCGGGCGCGGTGATCGTCGAGAAGCTGGTGGGCAGCATGGCCGAAAGCGGGGCGAACCTCGATGAATGCAAGATGTTTGGTGACCGGGTCAACAAGCACACGGCTTCGATGGGTGTTGCTTTCTCCAGTTGCACGGTGCCGGCAGCCGGCACGCGGACCTTCAAGATCGGCGACGACGAGATCGAAGTCGGCGTCGGCATTCATGGCGAACCGGGCAGGCGGCGCGCGAAATTTGCGTCGGCCGATACGATTGCGGGGGAGCTGCTAACGGCTATCGTCGACGACCTCAAGCCACCTGCGGGGGCCGGCTTGCTGGTGCTCGTGAACGGCCTTGGCGGTACGCCGCTTGGCGAGCTTTATCTGCTCTTCAACTCGACGCGCGTCTGGCTTGAAAAGCGCGATCTGAAAATTGCGCGCGTGCAGGTGGGCGCGCTGACCACTTCACTCGAGATGGCAGGCGCTTCGATCACACTGTGCATGCTCGACGAAGAGATGACGAAGCATTGGGACAGCGCGGTGCACACGCCGGCGCTAAGGTGGGGTGTATAGCACGAGGGCAACGTCATCCTGTACGCGGCACTTTGGCCTGGCTTGCCTGGCGGGTTTTCACATGATCGATGAAGGCGCGCAGCTTCGGCATGACTTGCCGGCGGCTTGGGTAGTACAGAAACACGCCCGGTATCACCGGCGCTAACGGTTTCAGGACTTCTACGAGTTTTCCGGTCCGCAGTCCTTCGGCGACCATCGGCTCAGGTAACTGGGCAAGGCCCATACCTTCCATTGCCGCCCCCAGCATGGTGGGAAAATCATGGGCGATGAAAGGGCCGCTTACGGCGATCTCGATCGTCTTGCCGCCGTTGTTGAATGACCATAGCGCGAGCGCGCCGCTGGATTTGCGCCATCGCAAGCACGCGTGTTGCCGCAGATCGTCTGTGCACTCGGGCCGGCTGCGCCCTGAGAAGTAGGCCGGAGTGCCGACGACGACGAAACGAAGCGGTGGCGTCAACGGCACCGCGACCATGTCGGCGTCGACGAATTGACCCAGCCGGATGCCGGCGTCGAACCCTTCAGTCGCAAGGTCGATCAGCTGGTTGCTTGCAGCGATCTCCACTTCGACCTCGGGATAAGCCTGGTGGAACGATGCAATCAGGGGATCCAGCAGGAGTGGCACTACCGCGCGCGGCACTGAAAGACGCAACAGCCCGCTGGGCCGCTGGCCGAGACCGCGCGCAACGTCGCTGGCGGCGACGAGCTCCTCGAAGGCAGGCTTTGCGCGCGAAAGAAACTGTTCGCCGGCTTCGGTCAGACCCACGCTACGCGTGGTGCGTATGAAGAGCGTTGCGCCAATGCGCTCTTCCAGCACACGCACCGCCTGGCTGATCGCCGACGGCGTCACGCCGAGTTCCGCGGCTGCCCTGCGAAAACTGCGATGCCGGGCAACGCACAGGAACGCCTCAACGCCATCGAGCGCGCCCTGTCTGACTGTGAAGGTCTGCTTCATAACCCGTCAACATTGTGATGAATAGTCGCTCGCGAGAGACGATGGTACACCTATGCCTGTGGACGAGGAGTCGCGCCGATGTCGGCGCGCCAGCCCTGGACCATCCGCCAGGACCGTGGAGGAACCTTGCAATGAACGATGCGCTTGACGACGTGCGCGATCACTATCGTGCGACCGGACTGACCGAGCGGCTGAAGAGCGCGCTCATGGTTTTTGGACCGGAGAACGAGCCGCTCACACCCCAGCAACTGGGCACCCTCGACCAGTTTCACACCCGTGGGCTTGCTGCCACGGCCGAGCTTGCCGGATTGGCCGGAATCACCGCTGACATGTCGGTGCTGGACGTCGGTTCCGGTGTCGGCGGCCCGGCCCGTTTTCTGGCTGCAACCTATGGCTGCCGGGTGACGGGTATCGACCTCAGCGAGCCGTTCGTGGATGCCGCGCGCTATCTCACCCAGCGCACGGGGCAGAGCGAACAGGTGTCGTTCCGTGCCGCCAGCGCGCTGGAAATTCCGTTCGCCGACGACCATTTCGACGCCGTGTTTCTGCAGCACGTGGCAATGAACATCGCCGAGCGCACTCGGCTTTACCGGGAGATCCAACGCGTGCTGAAGCCGGGCGGCAGGTTTGCGACGTTCGACGTCGTCGCAAACGGCGGCGAACCGCACTATCCCGTTCCCTGGGCGCGGACGCCGACAACGAGCTTTCTGCTCACGGCCGATGCGACGCACGCGGCGATCGAACAGGCAGGTTTCCGCACACTGGTATCGCGAGACGACACCGAGACCGCAAAGGCCTGGTTTGCGCAGATGCGTGTGTCAGGACCGCCGCCCTCGCCCAATCTCGGCGTGGTGATGGGGCCGGACTTCGCCCAGCTCACGACCAACCTGGGCCGAAATCTACTGGAAGGCCGACTCGGCATATTGACAGCGGTGTTCGAGAACGCGTCCCCGAAGGCGGGGAATCACCTGGAGAACCGCTGATGACCGCCGCCCCCGTCGCGGTTGAAATCGTCCCGCGGGGTCCCGCGTGGCGCAGCCTGCTTTGGCTCATCCCGTTGGTGACGCTGTGGATCCTGTTGATCTATTGGCAGCCGATTATCCCGACCAGCGGCGTTCCGACCACAGCTCATCAGTTGACGGCCCATGGACTGATCGCGGTTGGTTTGTGGCTCGGCCTCGAAAGCACGGATCTCACGCCGGGCGAACGCCGTACGACCTGGCTGGCAGTCATGATCCCAGACACGCTTTGGTTCGCTGTTGCCTGGAGCGCGGCGATCAATGGCGCCTTCCGCACAGGTGCCTCACCCTTGCCGTTGTTGCCGTTGGCGATCTTCATGCCGGTGATGATCGGCGCGCCGGTGCTGCTGTTGTCGAAACGGATGGGCCGGGTGCTCGACGCGATGCCGGCGAGCTGGCTTGTCGCTCTTCAGCTTTACCGGGTATTCGGCAGTTGGGCGCTCGCCGCCTGGCTGCATGGGCAGCTGCCGGCCGTGTTCGCGTTGCCGGCGGGAATTGGCGATGTGTTGACCGGCCTGTTCGCCGTGCCGGTCGCAATCGCGGTGGCGAGCGGTTCGGCTCAAGGGCGGAAGGCGGCGATCGCCTGGAACATCTTTGGCCTCGCGGACTTCGCCGTCGCGATTACGTTGGGGATGATCACCTCGCCCGGCCCGTTCCAGTTGATCGTTCCGAGCGTGCCGAGCATCGGCGCCGGCGCTTATCCCGATGCGCTGACTCCTGCGTTCGTGGTGCCAGGGTCGATCCTGCTGCACGCGCTGTCGCTGCGCCAGCTGATCCGGCGACGCGCCGGCTAATCGTCATCATGGCCTTTAATGCGCCAGACAACATCTGTCAGGAGGCAGCATGTCACCGGAAATTGTCTTTCAATTGCAGCTCGTGCTGGGATATGTCGCGTGGCTGCTTGTCTTCCGTGCATACGTCTGGCCGAGGCTAAGGTCGATGGACCCATTTGAAGCGCAACGCGCCATCGCCACGTTGCACAGCTTCCGTTTCTTCGGGCTGGTCTTTATTCTGCCGGGTGTCGTTAGTCCCGATCTGCCTGCCGGCTTCGCAGCGTTCGCCGCATACGGTGACTTCGCAACGGGCGTTCTGGCGATGCTGGCACTACTCGCAGCGCGGGTACGCCCACTGTTCTGGTTGTTCGTCGTAGCCTTCAATCTTGTGGGGGCGACCGACCTCATCGTCGACTACTATCACGCTATCCAGTCCGATCTTCCCGCGCGCGCGGGGGAGTTGGGCGCTACGTACGCGATTCCGATCATCTACGTGCCGGCACTGATGATTACGCATGTTGCTGCCTTCTTTTTGCTGCTGCGCCGTGAGCCCACCAGGCGGCGTCACGCGATCTGCTGAACCCAGCGACTCCGCCAGGCCGGCGCCTCGAACGGATCCGAAAAATACTGGGTCTCGTGAATGACTTTGTCGTCACAGAACTCCATGATGCTTACCGTGTAAGCCGCTCGCCCCTGGTAATTGATGGTGTACTCCGTGACCCAGAGATTGCCTTCACCCTGGATTCGCCTGACATTGAAACCGGATGGCTTCTCCGGATGATGACTCCGCAGCGCCTGCAAATTGCTTCGCCCAATGATCCGTTCCCCGGATTGGGGATAGTCGCAGATGGCATCATCATGGTAAATGGCGTGTTCCGCGTCGAGATCGCCGACCGCCGACGCTTGCCAGTGCGCGTTCAGTGCTTCACGTATTCTGTCTTCCTGCATGGCGTGCCTCCAATACCGTTCAGGTCTATTTATTGCGGACGCCGCGGAATAAACCCGGGGCTGCCTGTCTTGACGACTTCGTTGTACCTCTGCCTCGTCTCGATCCGGTTGATTTCGTCGAATGCCTCTGCCGGAAGCGCGGAGACGTCGAAATTCTCGCGCGCGCGGACCGCCGTCCTGGGTGTGGTAAGCAACGCTCCGCCACGCTGTATCGCCCAGGCAAGCAGTACCTGTGCCGATGTCCTTCCAGTTCGTTCGGCAATCCGCACGATGACCGGATCTTCGAGCGGCCCCGGCCTGATTCCATGACCCAATGGCGCAAAGGCCAGAAACACGATTCCTTTCTCCTTGCAGAACTCCAGAAGCTCCGTTTCCGGAAGATACGGATGTGCTTCGACCTGCACCACCGCCGGCTTGATTCGCGCCGATTCATAGAGAGGCCGTAACTCGTCCAGGCCAATGTCGGACAATCCGATAGCCCGGCATCTTCCACCGTCGACGAGATCCTCCATCGCCTTCCACGTGTCTTGCAAAGTCACGCCCTTATCGTAGATGACGTCGCCGTTTTCGTCGCGCGGATCCTGCTCGTCGCCCGCCCGAAATGCGAACGGCGTATGGATCAGATAGAGATCGAGATAGTCGAGTCCGAGTCTTTCAAGGCTTGCATCGAACGCCGGTTCGACGCGCTCGGGCCGATGATTCGAGTTCCACAGTTTTGTCGTCACAAAGATGTCTTCGCGCGCGATCCCTCCCGCAGCAAGCCCTGTCCGCAGAGCGTCGCCCACTTCGCGCTCGTTTCGATATCGCTCGGCACAATCGAAGTGTCGATAGCCGGCTTCCAGCGCGGCTGCGGTAGCACTGATCGTCGTAGCTGCATCGGGAATCAGGGTGCCGAATCCGAGCGCGGGCATGCGGCCGCCTCCGTGATTAAGCGCTAGCGTTCTGCTCCGGAAATCGGAAGACTCACTCATGGCGACACCTCTGCACTATTGCATGCTCTGTGATAAGGACCGACGTCAGGGCTCGCGATCGCGGCGCCAGCTCCATGAACGCAACAACGTCAACGTACCGGTGTCGGATCACCGCTTGATAGCGATTCCTGGCCGGCGAATTCGTGAACTGCTTACAAGGGGTATCTTGACTCAGCCGTATGTGAAGTGCCGCTTCAGCGACAGGTCGCGACGTTGTAACTTTGGCAGAGAAGTCGGCGTCGCTCGACAACACAAGGGAGCATAACGGTGGCGCTAACGCCCTTCTCTCTTTCAGGCCGTAATGCTGTTGAATGTGCTGAAGGTGAAGCGATCGAATCGAGTCGCGAGAATCCGCAACTTAGTCGCAGTAGTCGGCGTCAACCAAATGTCATACAGGGCCGCGTCGTGATCAAGTGTAGCAAAGGAATCACTGGGCGACAGCGTTGGATTCCAGCAGAGTACGGCTTGCATCCTGCGTCATTACCCGCCATGCAACTACACGTAGGTACTGTTCACTGCTGGTCAACTGTTGCGTGATCAAGGTCTACAAGGCACGCGCGTGCCGTGAGGCCACTCCACCTTGCGAATGTTGGGATTGCGGAAAAGCTCTGACGAAGGGTGGTTCGAACGCCGTCACGAAGTCGCTGGCAATCGTGTACGCGAGAAAAGGTATTCGCGTGAATACCGTCGCTCCGGGAAAATCATCAGGATGCCGATGCACGCGCCGAAAACCCATGAAGCGCTGGGCGCCACCCATCATAAGTCGCTGCACCTTTACTGAGTTCTGTTCTGTAGCCGAATGGAAAAAGATCATTTCCAGGCGAGTATGTTGTCCTTGTCACTGTGGTGACATTGGCTGGATTTGAGAGTGGAATGGACCGATGTGCGGCCTTTTTTGACCTCAGGAGAGCAGACCTGTCTTCTGGAATGAAATGAACTCGTAGCGTGGCAGTAAGACGTGAGCGAACCGGCTGGAACTAGCGCAGGAAAAACGATAAGGTCAGCGAATCGGACCTCTTTGCGGAGCGTCCGGGGTCTTTTCAGACGTCGGGCGTGGCAGGGAAATATCCGACGTAATACCCCATCAAATACGGGTGGCTGGACTCTTATGAATAGCGCCAACTCACCGCTGCCTGGAACGGGAGAGCCGAAGCTTTCGTCATCGTCGGCGCCTGTCTCCGTACCCGCCACATGGACGCCGGCACAGCAAACGTCCACAGAAGCGCAACTGCCCCTACGCCTCGCCATCGGCCTGCTCGGCATGTTGCTGGCCTCTCTGCTGGCGATACTGAACGAACAGGTCACCGCAGTGGCGCTCGCGGATATTCGCGGCGCGTTCTCGATCGGACGGGACGACGGAACCTGGCTGACCACCCTGTTCGAAGCGACCAACGTCGCCACCATGGTATTCGCGCCGTGGTTCGGCGTGACGTTTACGCTCAGGCGCTTTACGATCGGCGCCGTGCTCGCCGTCATGGTCCTTGGATTGCTCTGCCCGTTTGCACCGAACCTGCTGACGCTGTATGTATTGCGCACGCTGCAGGGCGTCGCCGGCGGCTGTCTGCCGCCGATGCTGATCATCGTCGCGCTGCGTTATCTGCCGCCGAAGGTCAAGTTATACGGGCTCGCGGGCTATGCGCTGACCGCGACCTTCGGACCGGCGCTCGGCACGCCGCTCGCCGCGTTGTGGACAGAATACGTCGGCTGGCAAATGGCCTTCTGGCAGATCGTGCCGCTGGGACTCATCAGCTGCGTGGCAATCTATCAGGGACTGCCGGCGGATCCCGCCAGACTCGAACGGCTGCGTTCGTTCAACTGGACCGGCTTCCTGCTCGGGTATCCCGCCATCGCCATGCTCGTGATCGGCCTGCTGCAGGGTGATCGCCTCGACTGGCTGAACTCCACCTTCATCTCCACGATGTTTTGCGGCGGGACGCTGTTGCTCGCGGCGTTTCTCGTCAACGAATGGTTTCATCCTGTGCCGTTTTTCAAGCTTCAGTTGCTTGCGCGCAGGAACTTCGCGCATGGGCTGCTGACCCTGGTGGGGGCGGTAATCCTGCTGGTGAGCGTTGCCGCCATACCCAGTCAGTATCTCGCGCAGATTCACGGTTACAGGCCGCTGCAAACCACGCCGCTGTTTTTGCTGGTGGCCATTCCCCTTCTGATTGCGCTGCCCGCGACCGCCGCGCTGCTCAATCTCCAGCAGGTCGACCACCGCTGGGTCATGGCCGCCGGACTTTGCCTGATGGCCATCTCGTGCTTTCTGGGAAGCTTCGTCACCTCCGACTGGATTCGCAATAATTTCTACTGGCTTCAGTCGTTACAGATCCTCGCGCAACCGATGGTCATCATGGGAATCCTGATGGGCGTCACGACCGGCCTGCCGCCAACGGAGGGCCCGTTTGCCTCGGCCATGTTCAACACAGTCAAGACATTTTCCGGCGCCGCCGCAAGCGGTCTCATTGAAGGTCTCGGCACGGCGCGCGAGCATTTTCATTCGGGCATGCTGGTCGACCACCTGGGCAACAACGCGCTGATCATGAGCCAGAGCCTCGATGCCGCTCACGGTCTCGGGGAACTCGCACACCGGATCCACGAGCAGGCCGTCGTGCTCACGTCGGCGGATCTCTATCGCGTGATGGCGGGCATCGCCGTCGCCTTTCTTTTCGTTATCCCGGTGTTGCCCGTGCGGGTCTATCCGCCCTGGAGCACGACGCAGCCCTCCTCCCGTTAAGCGACGCTATCCATGTCATCCGCTACCCGACTTTCTCCCGGAACGATTCGTCTTGCCGCGTTCGCGGTCATACTCGGCGCTGCCGTGCTGGCCTGTATAGCGCTGTTTTCCAGTTCATCCAGCGAGACCACGAACGATGCGTATGTGACAGCCGATTTCACGCTGGTCGCACCGCGTGTCGCAGGTCAGGTTTCGGAGGTGCTCGTCGAAGATAACCAGCAGGTCAAGGCCGGTCAATTGCTGGTTCGCATCGACGATCGCGACTTTCGCGCCGCGTTGATGAGCGCCGAGGCGGACGTGGTGGCGGCTAAAGCATCGGTGGCGAACTACGAGGCCGAGATTGCGCGGCAGCCCGCGCTCGTCGATCAGGCGCGTGCCACGCTGCGCGCAGACGATGCGACGCTCGAATTCGCGCGCGCCAACGCCGCGCGCTACCGCAATCTCTCGGAGACCGGTGCGGGAACGACCCAGGAGCAGCAGCATGCCGCGAGCGCGCTGGCCGAGGAACTCGCGCAGCAGGCGCGCAACCGCGCCGCACTCGTGGCGACCGGGCAGAACCTCGACGTTCTGAAGACACAGCGCGACAAGGCGGCGGGTGCGTTGGCCCACGCCGAAGCCATGCTCGAACAGGCGAAACTCAACCTGTCGTACACGGAGATTCATGCGCCCATCGACGGCAAGGTCGGGCGGCGTTCGGCACGCGTCGGCGCATTCGTGACAACCGGCGCGCCGCTGCTTGCGATCGTCCCGCTGTCGGACGCCTATATCGTCGCCAACTACCAGGAGAACCAGCTCGCCCGGATGCGCCCCGGCGACACGGTCCGTATCAAGGTCGACAGCATGCCTGATGTGACGATCCGCGGACACGTCGATAGTCTTGCACCCGCTACGGGTGTGAGCTTCGCGCCTATCGCACCCGACAACGCAACGGGCAACTTCACCAAGATCGTGCAGCGCGTGCCGGTCAGGATCACCATCGATCACGGACAGCAGGCCGCGTCTGCATTGAGCGTCGGGTTGTCGGTGGAAACGGAGGTCGCCGTCGGCAAGCGCGCCGATACGCGGGTCGCGGGAGCGGACACGAAATGAGCGCGAGCGACTTCTCCCTGCGCACGCCGGCGCTCGCGTTGCTGCTGTGCTCCCTGCTCACGGGCTGCCTGGTGGGCCCGAACTTCGAAGCTCCGCAGACGGCCACGCCCGATGTGTTCAACCGCACCCGGAGCGCGCAGGCCGCGAGCAAGGCTGTCGAATCCGGATTCACGCCGCAATGGTGGACGCTGTTCGACGATCCGATACTAGACTCGCTCGAACAGCAGCTGACCGACGCAAACCTGGATGTCGCGGCGGCCTCGGCGCGTCTGCGGCAAAGCCGGGCGCAACAGCGCATTGCCGGTGCCGACCAATATCCGACGCTGACCGGCGCCGCCTCCTACAACCGCGAGCGCGGCAGTCCGAACGGCATCCTGTCGCTGCTTGGCGTCACGCCGACGGTAAGTCAGACGCAGTCGGCCTCGGGCAGCGCGCCGCTCGGTGTCGCGCCGTTGCCGGGCGCCAAGGGCTCGCCCGCTTACGATCTGTACCAGTTCGGCTTCGACGCGTCATGGGAGCTCGACTTCTGGGGCCGCGTGCGACGCGGTGTCGAGGCCGCCTCGGCGCTCTCCGATGCCTCGTACGAGGACCGTAACGCGATCCTGCTGTCCGCCCGCGCCGAACTCGCGCGCGACTACATCCAGTTGCGCGACACACAGGCGCTGCTGCAGATCGCGAAACAGAACCTCGACATCGCCCACGATGCCACGAAGCTCACGCAGAACCGCGTGCATGAAGGCGTCACGACGGACCTGGACGTGGCCAACGCGATGGCCCAGGCGGAGTCGATCGAAAGCCTGATCCCGACGCTCGAATCGCGCAGCACGACCACGATCAATGCGATAGGCGTGCTGCTGGCGAAGGAGCCGGGCGCGTTGCAACCGGTGCTCGCCGAGCCGCGCGATGTGCCGGCACTGCCCGACCAGGTGCCGATCGGCGTGCCGTCGGAACTGGTGCAGCGCCGGCCCGACATCCGCAAAGCCGAGGCCCAGCTGCATGCGGCCACCGCGACGATCGGCATGGCGAAGGCCGACTTCTATCCGCGCATCTCGCTGAACGGCAGCGCCGGATTCCAGAGTCTGCAACTGTCGAATCTCGCCGACTGGGCGTCCGGCCAGTTTGTCGTGGGACCGTCGATCACGCTGCCGATCTTCGAAGGCGGACGTCTCAAGGGCACGCTTCATCTGCGCGAGGCACAACAGCAGGAGGCGGCGATCGTCTACCAGCATACCGTGCTTCAGGCATGGCGCGAGGTGGACGACGCGCTGGTCGTCTATGACGCCGAACAGCGCCGGCGCGACCGGTTGAAAACGGTTGTCGGTCTGAACCAGCGTGCGCTGTCGATCGCGCAGCAACGGTACAAGGCGGGTGCGGTCGATTTCCTCGACGTGCTGAATGTGCAGAGACAACTGCTTGAAGCGCAGAGCAATCTTGAGCAAAGCAGGGCTGAAGCCGACGCGAACCTCATTACGCTGTGCAAGGTGCTGGGTGGTGGATGGGAATCGACGTATGCCAGGCAGGACAGTGCTCGCTGACTGCACCTGTCGCGATCGCAATGAGCACGTAGTCCCGTTCACGCCGATCCACTGATACCCTCGCGCGGCGCCCGAACGCCATACCCAAAGAATGCCCGCACCAGGCGACTAGCTGCGCCGGCCACCGTTTTTTCGCCAAATCCGACATTTGCATTAACATCGTGACACTGAACGTATGCAACTCGACGCGTCGCGACCGGACGTGCTGGTTCGATATTCCACTGTGAAAGAGAGGGAGACGATCGTGGCTGATGAGAAGATGCTGGCGCAAGTTTGTGAAAAGCAGGGATTTTTTGCCGCCCTGGACCAGAGCGGCGGATCGACCCCTGGCGCACTGCGGCTGTACGGCATTCCGGAGAGCGCCTACAACGGTGACGCCGAAATGTTCAAACTGATACACGAGATGCGCGTGCGTATCATCACGGCGCCCGCCTTTACGGGGGACAAAATCATCGGCGCCATTCTGTTCGAGGCGACCATGGACGGACAGGCTCAGGGCAAGCCCGTTCCGCGCTTTCTGTGGGAAGACCGCGGCGTCGTGCCCTTCCTGAAGGTCGACAAGGGCCTGCAAGCCGAAGCGGACGGTGTCCAGTTGATGAAGCCGATTCCTGGCCTGGACGATCTGCTCGCCCGGGCCGTGAAGCTCGGCATCTGCGGCACCAAGATGCGATCGGTCATCAATCTGAATTCGCAAAACGGGATCGCCGCGATCGTCAAGCAACAGTTCGAACTGGCGGCGCAGATCGATGCGCACGGCCTCCTGCCGATCCTCGAACCCGAGATTTCGATCAAGAGTCCGGACAAGCCCGGCGCGGAAGCCACCCTCCGCGCGGAACTGACCAAAGGTCTCGACGCGTTGCCGGATAGCCGCCGCGTGATGCTCAAGCTGACCATACCTGATGCGGCCGACTTCTATCGTCCGCTGATCGAGCACCCGCGAGTCGCACGAGTGGTGGCGCTGTCCGGCGGCTACACGCGCGCCGACGCGTGCAAACGGCTCGCTTCGAATCACGGCATGATCGCCAGCTTTTCGAGGGCATTGATCAACGAGCTCAAGGAATCGATGAGCGACAGCGAGTTCGACGCGGCGCTCAAGAAGGCCGTCGACGAAATCTATCAGGCCTCCGTCGTCAAGGTTTGAATCGACTTTCGGGAGACGGTGCCCGGCGGATCGAGGCCCCAGTCCGTCGAAGGTGAACAGCTTGTTTTGTCCGGCCTCATGGCCGGACAAAACTCGCGGCCTGGTGCGCCGCGAATTCTTCCTCGCTCGTTCGCGCAAAGAGCGGCACGGCCCGGCGCATCTCATCGTCTCGCGGGACCGTTTTCGAAGCGCGCTGCACTTACACAGCTGACGATGGCGGCCGACCCATGTGCCGTCGGCTCGAATGTGGCGCTATTCGCCCGTCACTCAATGCCGCCACGACCCATGCGCCATCTCCACATCCCGCTGTGCCGCGGCTAATCCTTCCAGCATGCCGGCTCGATCGAGCGCAATGCAATACACCGGCTTGGCGCGCTCAAAGCGCCAACTGTCCGCCAGCGCGCCGGCATCGACGGGATCGAAACCGAACTGATCCAGCAGTTCGCTTACGACGCGTTTGGCTGATTCATCGTCACCGGCGAACGGCAGCGCGCGACGCTTCGCTGTATGCGGCGCCGAGCCGTCGGTTTCGAGGTCCCTCGCCAGAATCGCGTTGAAGGCTTTCACCACGCGAGCGCCGGGCAACGCCGCCGCGAGCAACTGGCTGGTGGTCGTGGCGTGGCTGGCGAGCGCCTCAATCTCGCCGTCGCGCTCGGGATAGTGATTGCACGTGTCGATCGCGATCTTGCCGTCGAGCGCCGCCGCCGGCAACGCGTCGATGCTGCTGAACGGCACGGCGACCACGACCACTTCGCCGAACCTCGCCGCCTCCTGCGAGGTGCCCACCGCGCAGCCGAGCGCCGCAGCGGTACTGATCAAGGTCCGCGGATCGCGCGAATTGCTGATCATGACTTCGTGACCATTTTGCTTCGCCAACGTCGCCATCGCGCGGCCGATAAAGCCGGCGCCGAGAATGCCTATCTTCATGTTTCACACTCCATGCATGTCCGAGGATCGCTCCGACGAGCCACGCTCGCCGGTGAGAACCACTATGATTCAAAACTTGGATGGGATAAACACGCGAAATTCGACGACTGTCGAAAGCAGGAATGGGGAAACCATGGATCGACTGACCAGCATGGCAATCTTCGTCAAAACCGCCGACAGCGGCTCGTTCGCCGCGGCGGCGCTCGCGTTCGGCATCTCGTCGCAGATGGCCGGCAAGCACGTGAGCACGCTCGAAGAGCGCGTCGGCGCCCGGCTGCTGAACCGCACCACGCGCCGCCAGAGCCTCACCGAAATCGGCCAGATTTTCTATGAGCGCTGCAAGGCGCTGCTCGCCGACGCGGCAGCGGCGGAGTCGGTCGCTCAGGAACTGTCGGCCTCGCCACGCGGACGCCTGCGCATTACCGCGCCCGTCACGTTCGGCGCCTGCTGTCTCGCGCCGCTGATCACGCGCTATCTGAAAGCGCATCCCGAGGTGCGGGTCGAGTTGACATTGACGGACCGCTTTGTCGATCTGATCGACGAGGGTTACGAGGCGGCGGTCCGCCTCGGCGCGCTGTCGGATTCGTCGCTGATCGCGCGGCCGTTGATGCCGTACCGGCTGGTCGCGTGCGCATCGCCCGGTTATCTGGCGGAACGCGGCGAACCACGCACGCCGCGGGACCTGACCGCACACGAGTGTCTGAGCTTCGTCTACACGAGCATGCCGGCCGCCACCGAATGGCATTTCGCCGATGCCCAGGGCGAACAGGCGGTGCCGATTGCCGGCCGCTTCGAAGTCAACGACGTGAAGGCGCTGCTGGCCGCCGCGCTCAACGGCGGCGGCGTGATGCTCGCTCCAGAAGTGGCCGTGAAAGACGAACTCGCGGCGGGCCGCCTCGTGCGCCTGCTGACCGGCTACGAAGCGACCGCGCGGCCGATGCATCTGGTATTCCCCGCCAGCCGCGTCACGCCGAAACTGCGCGCGTTCATCGACCAGGTGGTGGCCGAATTCGGCCCGCACAAGGCGTGAACCCCGCGTGAACCCTGCGTGAACCCTACGTGAACTTCGCGCGAACGAGCCGCACGGAAAGGCTCATCACACACCCGCGACAAGCCGCCAATCTCGCCGCATTGCCCGCTAGAATGGCCGCCTTTGCCCGCGTCGGGCTCGCCGCAAGGCAAAATACGGGTTTTGCGCGCGCCGACCGCGCCGCGCAGCCCGATAAATCAGACGCCGGCGGCACGCCTGCCGACGGCCTTCGCAAACTCGCATGACGATCGCCCGCTCAAGCCCAACGGGACTCCAGCGGCCGGCCGCGTGCGGCGCAGTCAGGACAGCTCGTCCTCTAACAGAGCACCTCAGGAGCATTTATGACCGATTCGAACCCATCCTTCCTCGGCAGGATTTCCCTGGCCGTAGGCACGTTCTTCCGCATCCTCGGCGATGGCGAATTCGCCGCCGGAGTGCTGCGTCTGCGTGACGGTGGCGTTGCCGCCAGCGCCGCGCCCGCCCCGGCTCCCACGCCGGCGCCTGCACCCGCGCAGCAACCCGCGCCCGTGCTGAAGGAAGCCAGCCCCGACGCCGCCTTGCAACTGCTCGGCCTGCTGCAACGCGACGCGCGATTCATCGATTTCGTCGAGGAAGACATCAAGAACTATAGCGACGCCGATATCGGCGCGGCCGCGCGCCTCGTGCACGACGGTTGCCGCGCGACGCTGCGCGAGCACTTCACGATCCGCCCGGTGCGCGACGAAGCCGAAGGCAGCCGCGTCACGCTGGCCGAAGGTTTCGACGCGGCTTCGATTCGCCTGACCGGCAATGTCGTCGGCAAGGCGCCGTTCAACGGCAGCATCAGCCATCGCGGCTGGCGCGTCGACGAAGTACGTCTGCCGAAGCTCACGGACAGCCACAACGCGAAAGTGATCGCACCGGCCGAGGTGGAGCTATGAGCGACGCACGCCAATCACGCTACGCCATCGGCATCGATCTGGGCACCACGCACTGCGCGCTGTCCTATGTGGACACCAGCGCCAGCGACGGCGAAAAGACCTCGCAAGGCGTGCTGCCGATCGCGCAGCTCACGGGCCCCGGCGCGATCGACAATCTCGATCTGCTGCCCTCGTTCCTGTATCTGCCGCACCCTGACGAACTCGCCTCGGGCGATCTGTATCTGCCGTGGACCGGCCAGCGCGAATTCGCGGTCGGCGAATTCGCCCGCAGTCGCGGCGCAGCTACGCCGATCCGGCTCGTGTCGAGCGCGAAGAGCTGGTTGTGCCATCCGGGCGTCGACCGGCGCGCGGCGATTCTGCCCAACGACGCGCCGCCCGAAGTCGCACGCGTCTCGCCGCTCGAAAGCTCGGTGCGTTATCTGACGCACTTGCGCGAAGCCTGGGACCACGCGCATCCCGACGCACCGTTCGGCGAGCAGGACATCACGGTGACGATCCCGGCATCGTTCGACCCGGCCGCGCGCGAACTGACCGCCGAAGCCGCCGAGGCCGCGGGCTTCGGCCGCATGACGCTGCTCGAAGAACCGCAGGCCGCGCTGTATAGCTGGATCCAGAAGAGCGGCGGCGACTGGCGCAAGCAGGTCAAGATCGGCGACATCATCCTCGTGGTCGATGTAGGCGGCGGTACGACCGACCTCTCGCTGATCGCCGTGATCGAGCGCGAAGGCAATCTCGAACTGCATCGCGTGGCGGTCGGCGAACACATTCTGCTCGGCGGCGACAACATGGACCTCGCGCTTGCGCACGTGGTCGCGCGCAAGCTGGCGGCAGCCGGCACCCAGGCCGACGCCTGGCAGTTGCGCGCCCTCACCTACGCGTGCCGCTCGGCCAAGGAAACGCTGCTCAGCGATCCGGCCACCGACACCGTGCCGCTCGTCGTGCCGAGCCGCGGCTCGAAGCTGATCGGCGGTTCGATCCGCACCGAACTCACGCGCGCCGAATTGACCCAGACGATTCTCGAAGGCTTCTTCCCGCAGGTGGACAGCGCCGCGCGTCCGGTGAGCCGCGCGCGCGCCGGTCTGACGCAACTCGGTCTGCCGTATGCGCAGGACGCCGGCATCACGCGTCATCTGGCGGCGTTCCTCGGCCGGCAGGTGGGCGCCCTCGCTGAACTGGCGGGAACGAGCGGCATTGCGGCTGCGGAGAACGCGAGCTTCCTGCATCCCACGGCGGTGCTGTTCAACGGCGGCGTGTTCAAGTCGCCGCTGCTGGTCGAACGCATCATGGGCACGCTGAACAACTGGCTCGCCGCCGAAGGCGCGGCGCCGGCACGGCTGCTCGAAGGCGCCGATCTCGATCTCGCCGTGGCGCGCGGCGCGGCCTATTACGGCTATGTGCGACGCGGCCGCGGCGTGCGGATTCGCGGCGGCACGGCGCGCGCGTACTACATCGCGATCGAATCGGCGATGCCCGCCGTGCCCGGCCTCGAACCGCCGATCCAGGCGCTGTGCGTGGCGCCCTTCGGCATGGAGGAAGGCACCGAGGCCGAACTGCCCGCGCAGGAATTCGGCCTCGTGGTCGGCGAGCCGGTGCACTTCCGCTTCTTCGGGTCGTCGGTGCGTCGCCAGGATCAGGTCGGCACACTGCTCGACTTCTGGGGCCCGGAGGAATTGCAGGAACTCGAAGAGATACAGGCGACACTGCCCGCGTCAGGCCGCAACGCCGGTGAAGTCGTGCCGGTGAAGCTGCACGCGCGCGTCACCGAAGCGGGCGCGCTCGAACTCGAAGCCGTGCCGCGCGGCACCGACGAGCGCTGGAAAGTCGAGTTCGACGTGCGCGGCAACGCGAATGCGTGAATGAGATGAAGCGGTATAGCGTCGGTATCGATCTCGGCACCAGCAACACGGTGCTCGCCTATGCGGAGGCGGGATCGCCGGATGGGTCGCCGCTTATCCGCGTCTTCGAGATCGAGCAGCTGGTGAGCCCCGGCGAAGTGGCGGCGCGGCCGCTTCTGCCCTCGGTGCGCTATCAGGCGGCGCAAGGCGAACTGAACCCCGGCGATCTGCAATTGCCGTGGTCCGGTGCGGATCAGAGCGGCGCGCGCAAAGATCCACAGCAGGACGCGCAACCGGTCGTGATCGGCCGGCTCGCGCGCGTGCTGGGCGCTCAGGTGCCGGGCCGGCTGGTGTCGAGCGCGAAGAGTTGGCTCTCGCATGCGTCGGTGGATCGCACCGCGCCGATCCTGCCGTGGGGCGCCGCCGACGACGTCCGCAAAGTCTCGCCGGTCGAAGCCAGCGCGAGCTATCTGGCGCACGTGCGCGCGGCCTGGAACCAGCGTTTTCCAGACGCGCCGCTCGAACACCAGGACGTGGTGCTGACAGTGCCGGCATCGTTCGACGAAGGCGCGCGAGCGTTGACCGTGGAAGCCGCCCGCATGGCCGGCTTGCCTGCTTTGAGGCTGCTGGAGGAGCCGCAAGCAGCCTTCTACGACTGGCTGTTTCATCATCGCGAGCAACTGGCAAGCGAACTCGCGGACACCCGTCTCGTGCTGATCTGCGACGTGGGCGGCGGCACCACCGACCTCACGCTGATCGAAGTCGGCCTGCGCGACGGCGAGCCGCAACTCACGCGCATCGGCGTGGGCAATCATCTGATGCTCGGCGGCGACAACATGGACCTGGCGCTCGCGCATCTGGTGGAAGCGCGGCTGCCGGGCGGCTCGAACCAGCCGGGCGAGCGAGCGCGTTTGTCGGCGGCGAGCCTGTCGCAACTGGTCGAGCGTTGCCGCAACGCCAAGGAACAGCTGCTCGGCGCGCAGGCGCCCGACTCCACGTCGATCACATTGCTGGGCGCGGGCTCGAAGCTGATCGGCGGCGCGCGCACCGCGCAAGTCACGCGCGACGAGGTCGAACGGATCATCGTCGACGGGTTCTTTCCGGCGGTGGCGTCGCATGAACGGCCTGGGCGGCCGCGTGGCGCGATCGTCGAATTCGGCCTGCCCTATGCGACCGATGCCGCCGTCACGCGTCATATCGCGGCGTTTCTGAGCCGCTTCGCGGCACAGTCGCGCAAGGCGCTGGGCATCGTCGAGTCCGCCGGTTCACCGGACGAAGCAACGCTGCCAGTGCCCGACACATTGCTGCTCAACGGCGGCGTGTTCCGCGCCGAAGCGCTCACGCAGCGTCTGGCCAGCACCTTGGGCACGTGGCGCGGCGCAGCGCTCAACGTGCTGCACAACGACAATCCCGACGTGGCCGTGGCGCGCGGCGCGGTCGCCTATTCGCTCGCGCGCTCGGGCAACGCGCCGAAAATCGGCGGCGGCTCGCCGCGCAGCTACTTCCTCGTGCTCGACGAAACCGGCGACGGCAAAACCGATGCCGAGCCTGTGCAACGCGGCATCTGCCTGCTGCCGCGCGGCACGGAAGAAGGCCACGAGATTCTGATCGCGGATCGCACCTTCGCGCTGCGTCTCGGGCATCCGGTGCGGTTTCACCTTGTCTCGTCGAGCGCGGATACGGTGTATCGGCCCGGCGAACTGATCGATCTGGCCGATGGCGATTTTGTCCGCCTGCCGCCGCTCGCGACCATCGTGCAGCCGCGCGGCGCAAAGAGCGCGCGCGAGACCGCGGTGCGGATCGCGACGTCGCTCACCGAAGTGGGCACGCTCGACGTCCATTGCATTGAACTCGACAATCCCGCGCAGCGCTGGCTGCTCGAATTCCAGTTGCGCCGTGAAGACGCGCAAGCAAACCTGGCTGACGACGCCGCGCCGGCTCGCCATCCGGCGCTCGACCAGGCGATCGACCACATCGACCGCTGCTTCGGCTCGCGCGCGCAGAAAGTCGATCCCAAGGAAGTCAAACGCCTGCGCTCGCAACTCGAACAACTGCTGGGCCCGCGCGAAAGCTGGAACAGCGCGTTGCTGCGCGAACTGTTCGGCGCACTGTGGGAACGCGCGCGCCGCCGGCGCCGTTCGGCGGATCACGAACGCCTCTGGCTGAATCTGGCCGGCTATTGCGTGCGGCCCGGCTTCGGCTATCCACTCGACGAATGGCGCGTCGAACAACTCTGGTCGCTGTTCGACGACGGCATCCAGTACGTCAACGAAAGCCAGGTCTGGTCGGAATGGTGGACGCTCTGGCGGCGCGCCGCCGGCGGCCTCGACGAAAGCGCGCAACTGCGCGTGCTCGACGCCATGGCCTATCTGCAAGGCGCCGCGCAATCGCGCCACAAGCTGCCGTTCGACGTGGCGAAAACCGGCTTTGCCGACATGGTCCGGCTGAGCGCGTCGCTCGAACGGATTCCTGTGGAGCGCAAGATCGAGCTTGGCGAATCGGTGCTGACGCGTCTGAAGAAGCCTGCTGAGAATCATCAAAGCTGGTGGGCGGTCGGCCGTATCGGTGCGCGGCGGCCGTTCTACGGCAGTGCGCACAGCGTCGTGCCGCCGGAGACTGCCGGCGCATGGCTCAACGCGATCCTCGCGCTCGACTGGAAGAAGGTCGATCCCGCGGCGTTCGCCGCCGCGCAGATCGCCCGCCTGACCGGCGACCGCTCGCGCGACCTGCCCGAAGACCTCCGTCTAGCGGTAGTGCGCCGCCTCGAAGCGGCCAACGCGCCGCGCGCGTGGATCACCATGGTGAGCGAGAGCGTCGAACTCGATAACGCCGATGAAGGCCGCGTGTTCGGCGAGTCGCTGCCGGCGGGACTGAAGCTGATCGGGAGCGGAGGCTCGCGCGACTAGTGCAGCTCGAAATTTAGCACCGCTTCCGCCGCGAGCGCGTCCTTGCGATTCTTGAGGCTCTCGGCCAGCAGATCACGGAAGATGAGCGCGGTGTCGGCGCCGTGCTGCTCGCGAAATCCGTTCAGCACTTCAGCAATGGCGGTTCGTTGCGTGATCGGTGTCAACGTGCTGGCAATATACGAACTGCCGCGCGCCAACTCCATCATGTAGGTGGATCTGCACAGCGCCTTGTCTGCCTCTCGAGCGGATTTTCGTCCGTTACGCATCGTTGTCGTTCTCGGTTGTTTTTTTGTTGCGCGTGCAACCAGCGGCTCCTTCCGCCGGCGAGGCGAAGCGCTCTCATGCTCCGCTCTGACGCAACCATCTCCTTCTATCTGAACAGTTCAAGCTTAAGAGAACCTTATGCGTAGTGGATAAAAGCTCACGCGGACGCACGCCTGAGAAACGCAATCCATTCGCTCGATGGCAATCGGAATGTTTTGCTGCATGCGTCATTGCCTTTGGGGCTTCATATGCAAAAAAGGCCGGAAAATGAACTGCACCCCAAAAGTTGGACATCGATCCAACCTTTGGGGTGTTTTTCATGACGAAGCACAGTGAGCAGCTAAAAGTAAAAATGGTGAAGCAGTACCTGGCCGGGGTTGCTGGGACCGGGGTGCTGGCACAACGATATGGAGTGGGTCGTTCTGTGTTGCGTCGCTGGATAGCGGCCTATGAGCAACACGGACGTGAGGGATTGCGCAAGAAGTTCAGTCATTACGATGCGCGGTTCAGGATGTCGGTTCTTGCTCACATGTGGAAGAAGGATTTGTCACATGAGCAGGTGGCAGCGGTGTTCGACATTCGCAGTCCGGCTTGCATAGCGAGGTGGGAACGCCAGTATCATATTGGCGGTATTGACGCATTGGCACCCCGCCCCCGAGGGCGACGCCCCAAGGTAATGACCCAACCCGATCACGACAAGCCGACCGAAGATGGTGCGCCGGATGAGCGCACGCGCGAGCAGTTGCTCAAGGAAAACGAATACCTGCGCGCGGAGGTGGCGTACCTAAAAAAGCTCGATGCCCTGCTTCAGGCGAAGAAGCAGGCCGCGCAAAAGAAAAAACGCAAATAGTGCAGGCACTTCGGCAGCACCACCCGGTGGCCGCCCTGCTCAAGGCCGCGGGTCTGGCGCGCAGCACGTTCTACTACCAATTGAACGTGCTGACTGCTGGCGACCGGCACGCAGATCTCAAGACCCGGATCAAGGCCGTGTATGAAAGTCATAAGGGTCGCTATGGCTACCGACGCATCACGGCATCGATCCGGCAAACCGGTCAGCGCGTGAACCACAAGACCGTGCAACGTCTGATGGGACAGCTGAAACTGAAATCGCTGGTGCGGGCGAAGAAATACCGCTCCTGGCGCGGCGAAGTCGGGCGTATTGCACCGAACCTGCTGAACCGCGAGTTCAGCGCGCAACAGCCGAACCAGAAGTGGGTCACGGATGTGACGGAGTTCAACGTGCTGGGACAGAAGTTGTATCTGTCGCCGGTCATGGATCTGTATAACGGCGAGATCGTCGCTTACCAGATGAGCGAGCGTCCAGTCTTTGAACTGGTGAGCAGCATGCTCAAAAAGGCGCTGGCAAAGCTGGGCAGGCAGGACGCACCGCTACTCCATTCAGATCAGGGCTGGCAGTATCAGATGTCTGCCTATCGAAGGTTGTTGCATCAACGCGGCCTGACCCAGAGCATGTCACGGCGGGCAAACTGTTATGACAATGCGGCAATGGAAAGCTTCTTTGGCACTCTCAAGTCGGAGTTCTTCCGGCTGAACAGATTTGAGAGCGTCGACGCACTGAAGGCCGGCATCAAACAGTACATTCATTACTACAACCACAAACGCATCAGGCTGAAGTTAAACGGCCTGAGTCCTGTGATGTACAGGACTCAGGCCTCCGCAACCTAGCCGCAAACTGTCCAACTTTGCGGGGTCAGTTCAAAAACCGGCCTTTTCACATGAGGACCCAACGATTGCCTGGTAGTGCTACACCTGCGCCATGCCGCCGTCGACAGCCATCTCGATCCCCGTGATGTAGCTCGCGTCGTCGGAAGCCAGGAAGGAGACGGCCTTGGCGATCTCGTCCGGTTCGCCCACGCGGCCAAGCGGCGTTGTTTCGCTGGCCTGCTGGGTGAAAGCGGCGATCTGCTCGTCGCTCATGCCCAGTTCGGACTTGTAGGCCGGCGTCACCACCACGCCGGGCGCTACCACGTTGACGCGAATCCCTCGGCCTTTGAGATCGGTCGCCCAGGTACGCGCGAACGAGCGCAGCGCGGCCTTGGTCGCCGCATAGACGCCGAAGGCCGGCATGCCCTTGTTCCCGGCGATCGAACCGGTAATGACGATCGCGCTGCCGGCACGCATCAACGGCAAGGCTTTCTGCACCGTGAACAGCGTGCCTTTGACGTTGATGCCGAAGTACTTGTCGAACTGCGCCTCGCTGATCGCGCCGAGCGGCGAGAACTCGCCGCCGCCCGCATTCGCGAACAGAATGTCGAGCCGGTCATGGGCGGCTTGCACCGTGCTGAACATCCGGTCGAGGTCGTCGGCTGAAGAAACGTCCGCGCGAATCGCAACGGCGCCGTGGCCGATGCGCGCCACGGCGTCGTCGAGTTCGGCCTGACGCCGGCCGGTGATATAAACAGTCGCGCCTTCCTGAGCGAAACGCGTGGCCGCGGCGAAGCCGATGCCGCTGCTGCCGCCGGTCACCAGCACGATCTTGCCGGCGTGTTTGCGGAGATTGACGTTATTGAGTGTGGACGTGTTCATGATTTGCTCCTGGGTTTGTGAGGTCGGTTGACCATGACGACGAGCTTATTCCATGCGCGAATAGAGATAAATAGGTATTCTGTGACTTCTTTATCCACGTGCGTGGATAATCATCGGGAAATGGAGTAGTTATGGATCATTTGCAGGCCATCCGCATCTTTGCGCGGGTGGTGGAAACCGGCGGCTTCGGCCGGGCGGCGCAGTCGCTGCAGATGCCGAACGCAACGGTCAGCAAGTGGGTGAAGTCGCTGGAAGATCATTTGGGCGTGAAACTGCTTGAACGCAGCACGCGCAGCGTCAGCGTCACAACGGACGGCGCGGCGTATTACGAGCGTACGCGGCATTTGCTCAGTGAACTCGACGATATCGAGGCGACCTTGGGCCGCGACCGCGCGAATCCGCGCGGCGTGTTGCGGGTCGACAGCGGTGGCTCGACCGCGAGCGGCATTCTGATTCCCGCGCTGCCCGAATTTTGCGCGCGCTACCCGGACATTCAGGTGCGCCTGAGCGTGACGGACCGGACCGCGGATCTGATCGCGGAGAACATCGACTGCGCGATTCGCAGCACGGGGGACGATCCCAATCTGGTCACGCACGCCATCGGCACGTTGCGCTGGACCACGTGTGCGAGCCCGGCGTACCTGGCCGAACATGGCACGCCTGTGCATCCTCGCCAGATCGTTGATGATCGGCACGCGGTGGCCGGCTATTTTTCAGCGAGCAGCGGACTCGCGCAGCCCTTGCATTTCCTCAAGGACGGCGAGCGCATCGTGCTCGACAAGGTTCGCAATACGGTGATGGTGAGCGAAAGCAATGCTCATCTGGCCACGGCGCTGGCGGGACTCGGCATCGTTCATACGCTGGATTTCATGGTGGGGCCGGCCGTGCAGCGCGGCGAGCTCGTGCCGATTCTGACGGACTGGCGGCCGGAGCCGCTGCAGGTTTATCTCGTCTATCCGCCGAGCCGCCGTTACAGCGCCAAACTCCGCGTGTTCGCCGACTGGGTGAGCCAGCTCTACGCGGAGCTTGAGACCGCCTGAACGCGCAGGCGTGTTACGCCATTGTCACCCGGTTTCGACCGTCATGTTTCGATCGATACAGCGCGCGATCCGCGCTCGCGAAACCGTCGCGATGCGCCGGCCGTGAAGCCTCGCTGATGCGCGTCAACGACGCGCCCACGCTCACCGTCACCCTGCCGAGCGGCGACGCGCGATGCTCGATCGCCAGATCCTCCACGCCCTGGCGCAGCGTGGCGAGTGTGTCTTCGAGCGCCGCGCGCTCCGCGTGCAGCACCAGCAGGCCGAACTCCTCGCCGCCCATGCGCCCGACGATGATGCGTTCGCCGTCGGCTGCGGCCTGCATCACCGAGGCCACTTTGCGCAGGCATTGATCGCCCGCCTGGTGGCCGTAGGTGTCGTTGTATTGCTTGAACCAGTCCACGTCGACCACGACCGAACCCATCACGTCGCCGTCCCGCGCCTCCTTCCAGCGGCGCGTGATGCTCTCCAGCAGGAAACGACGGTTGTACAACTGCGTCAGCGGATCGATCGCGGTGGCCGTGCGCATCTTCAGATCGTTCTCGATCATCGCGCGCAGGTGGTAGAACACGCCGCGCTGCCCCGCGTCGAGGCGGCCGGGCGCAGGGTCCATCGCGCACAAGGCGCCGACGATCTCGCCATTGGGCGCGCGCAGCGCGATCGCCGCGTAGAAACGCACGAACGGATGCCGCTGCACCAGCATGCATTCGCCGAAACGCGTGTCGTCGTGCGCATCCTCGATGACGAACAACTCTTCGTCGCGCACCGCATAGTCGGCGAGCGAGCGGGCTCGCGTGACGAGCGGCATCGCCATGCCGACCTCGGCGCGGTAATGCTGGTATTCCTCGTCGAGCAGCGTGATCGCGGTGATCGCCGCGCCGGTCACGCTCTTGAGAATTTCCGCCGCGTGGGTGAAGCATTCGCGCATCACCTGATCGTCGTGCAACAGCCATTCAATGACCGACGACTCCACCTCGGGTTCACCGGCGCAGGACGAATCGAACTGCATGCGGCTGGACAGACGGTCGTTACTGAAGGCGAGTTGCACGGCTGGGTTCCAGAATGTGATTAGCTCGTGTCAACGGCACAATCACGCGAAACTTGAGCAGCCGCGAAGCTTGTCGGCGCGCAAAGCCAGGCATGGCGGCGCGGATCGACGCATGGCGCCAGGACGTACAATTCACCCGCCGGTCTCACACCGCTTGCGTCTGCTCAAGAAACGGGCAGTGCCTCCTTTTCAACAGACGTTTGCACCCGCTCTCGCCGCGCGTATTTCGCATTCACATGATCAATCTCTTTCAGGCCATGCAGGCGTTCGTCAAGGTCGCCGACGCGGGCAGCTTCGCGCAGGCCGCCGAGCAACTCGGCGTCTCGACCTCGGTGGTCACGCGCCACGTGTCGAGCCTTGAAAAGCACCTCGGCATTCGCCTGTTCCAGCGCACCACGCGCAAGGTTGTGCTGACCGAAACCGGCGCCGAGTACGCGGACGGCTGCCGCCTCCTGATGACCGAACTCGAAGAAGTGGAATCGCGCGCAACCACCGTGTCGAAGGAAGTCGCCGGCGATCTGCGCATCGTCGCGCTGGGCAGCTTTTCGTTATTTCGCCTCACGCCGCTGTTCGCCGAGTATCAGGCGAAGTTTCCGCGTGTGAATCTGCGCGTCACGTTGACGGAGAAACGCGTCGATCTGCTCGAAGGCGGCTTCGACGTGGGGATCGTGACCGAGCATATGATCCGCTCGGAGTCGCTGGTGGTGCGCCGGCTGATCAACTCGCACGCGGTGCCGGTGGCGTCGGCGGCTTACCTCGCGCAGGCCGGTCATCCGAGAACGCCCGCCGATCTTACGCGGCACCGCGTAATCACCGCACCGCTCGACACCAGCCCGCAGACCTGGGTGTTCGACAACGGCGAAGGCGGCGAAGACAGCATCGCGCTCGATGCGTCGTTCACCGTCAACAGCATGATCATGCAGAAACAGGCGGCGCTCGGCGCGATGGGCATCGCGCTACTGCCGCTCGAAATGGTCGATGACGAATTGCGCGCGGGCACGCTGGTGCGGATACTCGAAGATCACGCCGTGCTCAACGGCGACGTGGCGGTGTCGCTCGTGTATCCGAGCCGGGAGTTCGTACCGCGCAAGATTCGCGAGTTTATCGATCTGGCGGTGGGGTTCTTCGAGTGATTCCGCCGGAATAGAGAGGCTTTTCGCGCCCTCACCTCGTCAAGGCCGCTCGCCTCGCGCCAAACGCGCTTCGATGTCATACACCACCGGCATCAGATCCGCGACGCTGTCGATCACATAGTGCGCGCCCGCCGCCTGCAGCTTCTCGATTGCCGCCTTGCGACGCCATGCGAACTCATCGGGCGCCAGCGCCTTGACGTCGTCTTCGGCCATGCCGAACGCGTTGCCGCTCACCGCGACGCCGACCGCCCACGTGCCGCCGTTGATGCCCTCTTCGATGCCGACTTCGGTGTCGTCCACCTTGATCGCATCCTTCGCGCGCCACACGCCCAGTTCCGGCAACGTCTTGTAGATCATGTACGGCGACGGCCGGCCTTCCGGCGTATCGCCGGTGCACACGATGCTGTCCGGCGAGAACCCCTGCGCGGCCGCGCCCGGCACGATCTCGGCCATGATCTCGCGCGTATAGCCGGTGGTCGTGCCGATCCGGATGTCGTCGCTGCGCAGCGCGCTCGCCACGTCGGCCACGCCCGGAATCACCGAGCTGTAGCTCGCCGCCACGGCGATATTCTTCGGCACGAACACGTCGTACACGGCGTCGATATCCGCTTCGCCCGGCGCGTGGCCGTACTTGTCGGCCCAAGCCTGCGCGACGCGCGGCAACGCCATCAGCGCCGCGATATGCGGACGCTTGGCCATGCCCATCGGACCGCGCGCTTCATCGATCGTGATCGGCACGCCGAACTGTTCGAAGGTCTCGACGAAGGCGCCCATCGGCGCCAGTGAACCGTAATCGACCACTGTGCCGGCCCAATCGAAAATCACTGCTTTTACGTGTTTCATTTACTTCGATCCCATGGAATTCCCCAAGCTCGCGCGGTGTGCCCAAGCTGTGTGCTTCAGGCCGCATCGGCCAATCTCTTGCGCTCTTCGAGAGCAGCCGCCGGCGGGGCGGCCTGTTCGACACCCATCGATTCGAGCGCGTTGCCGCACGCCGCCACGACGCGGCGCATCACCTGCTCGTCCACCTGACCGATGCAGCCGATACGGAAGCTGTCCGCCACCGTCAATTTGCCCGGATAGATGATGAAACCCTGCTGCTTCATCAATTCATAGAAACGCTCGAATTTGAATGACGCATGCGCCGGCGAGAAAAACGTCACGATGATCGGCGAGCGCCAGCGCGCATTCAGCAGCGGCTCGAAGCCAAGGTCGCGCATGCCGGCCACCAGCACGTCGCGATTGTTCGCGTAGCGCGCGAGACGGCCGGGCTGGCCGCCTTCCATCTTGTGCAGCCGCAGCGCCTCGATAAACGCGGCCACGGTGTGCGTAGGCGGCGTGAAACGCCACTGGCCGGTGCGGTTCATCACGTCCCATTGATCATGGACGTCGAGCGCGAGCGAGTGACTGCGTCCCTTCGCTTCCTGCAACGCACCCTTGCGAGCGATCACGAACCCGAAGCCCGGCACGCCCTCGATACATTTATTCGCCGACGACACGAAGGCCTCGCAGGCAATCTCGCGCACGTCGAGCGGCACCGCGCCGAACGCGCTCATCGAATCGATCAGCAGCTTGCGGCCCTTCTTCGCGGTGGCGGCGGCGATTTCCTCGAGCGGGTTCAGAATCCCCGAACTGGTTTCGCAATGCACGGCGACCACGTGCGTGATGCGTGGCTCGGCGTCCAGCGTGCGCTCTACTTCCGCGCCGCGCGGCGGCAGGTAGTCGCCCTTATCGAGCAGCGTAAAGGCGCGCCCGAGATAACCGAGCGTGGTCGCGATGCGCTTGCCGTACGCGCCGTTGGCCAACACGAGCGCGTGGCCGTCGCGCGGAATCAGACTGCCGAGCATCGCTTCGACGCAATAGCTGCCGCTGCCTTGCAGCGGGACGCAGTCGTATTCTCCCGCCGTATCGCCGGCAATCTCCAGCAGGCTGCTGCGCAGCAGCGCCGTCATGGCGCGGAAATCGCCGTCCCACGAACCCCAGTCGCGCAGCATCGCTTCCTTGGTCGAGAACGCCGTGGTGAGCGGGCCGGGCGTCAACAGATACGGCTCGCCTTTGGCCGGCGCCGCGCACGTTACGGCGGAAGGTCCTGCGGCGTTCACGGCTGGGGAACGGTCGATCACGCTGTTCATGTCGGAATCTCCGATATCGCTGGTTCGGTACGCACACAGTACAGAAACGCTCGGCATCGGTAAAATCGATATAATCGATGCAGGTATCGTAATAACTTATAGCTTAGCGAGGCACACGTGCAATACGCGCAATTGCGGGCATTTCATGCGGTCGCGGAACATGGCGGGTTCTCCAAAGCGGCGCAGGCGCTCTCGCTCACGCAGCCGGCCGTGTCGGATCACGTGCGGCGGCTGGAGCAGGATTACGGCGTCAAACTGTTCGAACGCGGGCCGCGCGGCGTCGAGACCACCGAACTCGGCCTGCGCCTCTTCAGCGTGACGCGGCAGATGCTCAGTTGCGAGCGTGACGCGCGGCAATTGCTCGAATCGGCGGGCGGGCTGGAATCGGGCTCGCTATCGCTGGCCGCGGACGCGCCCGACCTGGCGGTCGCGCTGATCAGCGCGTTTCGCAAGCTGCATCCAGGCATCGTCGTGACGCTGTCCATTGCGAACGCCGCCGACTGCATGCAGCGCGTGCTCTCCAGTGCCGTCGACGCGGCCATTACCGCCGCGCCGCAAGTGCACAGCCGGCTGGAGGCGCGCGTGTTGCGGCGCGATCCGCTGGTCGCGATGGTGCCCGTGAGCTATCCGGTGGCGAAGAAACGCAAGCTGAGCTACGCCGAACTGGTGCAGCAGCCGATGATTTTCCGCGAGTCGCAATCCGTCACGCAGCAGTTGCTGGAGATCGAACTGGTGCGCGAATCGCTGCAAGTGGAACCGGTGATGTACGTGGACGGCCGCGAGGCGCTCGAAGAAGCAGTCGCGCAAGGCATGGGGGTTGGAGTCATCGCGCGCGCCGAATTCAACGAATCGCGGCGGATCAGGATGATTCCGCTGCAGGACTGCCGGGTGCAGATGACCGAATCGCTGACGCGGCTCGCCGAGCGGCCGGGGTCGAATCTGCTGGACGCGCTGTTCGCGGTGGACTTGGTGAAACCGGCTGCGGCCGCGACTGCGCCGGCGGCGTGACACGATAAGCCCGCTCGCGCGGCTCCGGCGAATGAAACGAAAAACGCCCGGCAGGCGCTGCCTGCGGGCGGCTTTTCTTCCTCGTGCTGCAATATGGCGTGGCGCTATGCGGCCACGCTTTATCCGCTTACATCGAACTGCTTAACGCGAGCCACCGCTGGCAATCAGGCTTTCACCGGTCAGCCAGCGTGCGTCGTCGGAAGCGAGGAACGCGACCACATCGGCGATATCGTCAGGCTGGCCGATACGGCCGAGCGGCGTCGTGCTTAACGCCCACGTTTCCAGGTCGGAGCCGACGATGCCGCCGGCGTGCGTGCCTTCGGTTGCGACCATGCCCGGATTCACCGAATTGACGCGAATCTTGCGCGGGCCAAGCTCACGTGCAAGCACGCCGGTGATACCGTCGACTGCGCCCTTGGTGGCGGTATAGACCGCGCTGCCCGGCGGCGTGATGCGGCTCACCACTGAACTGATATTGACGATGCTCGCGCCCTCGCCGAGGTGCTTGACCGCGGCCTGCGTGGTCAGGAGCAGACCCAGCACGTTCACGTTGAAGTGCTTATGAAAATGCTCTTCGGTGATCTCTTCGATCGCCGCGAATTCGTACACGCCGGAGTTGTTGACGAGAATGTCGAGACGGCCATACGTTTCCACGGCCGTATCGATAATGCCTTGCGCGTCCGCCGCTTTCGACACATCGCCCGCGACGGCCACGGCCTTGCCGCCGGCAGCGGTGATCGCCTCGACCACGCTGTCCGCGCCGGCCTTGCTCGACGCATAGTTCACCACCACTGAAGCGCCTTGCGCGGCCAAAGCCTTGGCAATTGCCGCGCCGATACCTTTCGATGCACCGGTTACGACTGCAACCTTACCTGTGAGTTTGCTCATGATCGATTCCTGTAGATGGGATTGGCGCCGACGCTATCGCGAAGATTCGCGGGTTGCGGTGGAAATGCACTGGCGCTGACACTGGTGACAATGTAGGCACGTCAGCCGCGCGGATAAAGCGGCTGAAGGCGAATAGATACGTCGGTTGAGCCGAACAATCGGAAGACAGGTGACGCGAATAGCCCGAAGGCCGCCCGAATCAACCGCACGCTCTTCGAGCGCGAGTTCGATGACCGCGCACTGGCTCAGCTTCGACGGGGAACGCCGCCTTTCATCAATGCCGATGACGCGGACAACTACGCCATGAATTCAGCACTTAAGCAGCAGCATGATTTGCGCGGCCACGCTGGCCAGCACCGCCAGCGCGCCGAGCGTATCCAGAATAACGTGCCACACGATATCGCTCCTTCCACACTCGTTTCACCATTGCCTGATTAAACGAATGCTCGTGCCATCAATTGAATACCCAGCCCGAGCAGACAGACAAAGAACCAGCGTCTGAACGTGTCCGCGCCGATGCGTCCGCGCACGCGCTGTCCGATCCACATGCCGAACAGCGCCGGCACCACGGCGAATGGCGACTCGCCCAGATCGCCGGCGGCAAACGCGTGCTCTCTGGTGAGGCCGATCGCCAGCGCGATGGTCGATACCGTGAACGACAAGCCGAGCGCCTGCACCAGATCCTCTTTCTTCAACGCCAGCCCTTGCAGATACGGTACTGCCGGCACGACGAACACACCAGTGCCGCCGGTGACGAGGCCCGTCACCGCGCCGATCGCTGGCGACAACCAGCGCTCATGCCTCGCCGGCACTGACACGCGCCACGCCAGCAAACCGGCCGCGGCGTACAGCGTCAACGCGGCGCCGAGTCCGACCACGGCCCATTCGCCGCCCCCGCCCGCGATGAACGACGCGGCCGCGACCGTGCCGGCGACGATGCCGAGCAGCATCGGCCACAAGCGTTGGAGCAGCGCCCGCACGCTCGGCCCCGCGAACAGTTGCCAGACATTCGTCACGAACGACGGCAACAGCAGCATCGCGGCGGCCTGGGCCGGCAGCATCAGCGTGCCGAGCACGCCCATGGCGACGGTCGGCAGTCCCATGCCGGTCACTCCCTTGACGAAGCCGGCGACCACGAAAGTCGCGGCGACCACGCCCGCACGCATCGCAAACGAAGAGATCATTGGAAGGTTGTTATTGAAGTGATGCCGGCAATTTTCAATCGCCGCAAGGCCGGCCACAATGCGTAAGATACTTAGCGTGACTTAGGCTGGGGCTAAGGCTGTGACCCTGACTGAATCCCACCGCATCCACATAACGATCCGTCTTCCATGCGCTTCGACCTCATCGACCTCCGCCTGTTTCTGCTCATCCTCGAAACCGGCAGCATCACCCACGGCGCCGCGCGCGCGAACATGTCGCTGCCATCGGCAAGCGCGCGGCTACGCGGCATGGAAGACGCGCTCGGCATGCCGCTGCTCGAACGGGGCCGCCGCGGTGTCGAATCCACGCCGACCGGCGACACGCTCGCGCATCACGCTCGGCTCGTGCTCGGGCAGATCGAACGCATGCAGGGTGAACTGGGCGAGCGTCAGGAAGGCCGCAAAGCGTGCATCAGGCTGTGGACCAACACGGCGGCCATCACCGAGTTCCTGCCCTCCGCGATCGGTCTGTTTCTGCGCGATCATCCCAACGTGCAGATCGACCTGAAGGAGCGTCAAAGCAGCGAGACGGTCAAGGCGGTGCTGACCGGTGCAGCTGAAATCGGCATCATTTCCGATGCGGTCGATCACGGCGCGCTGCAGACCTTCCCCTTCGCCATCGACAAACTCGTGCTGATCGCGAGCCGCGACGATCCGCTTGCCGCACTGCGCCGCACGACGCTGGCGGAAGTGGCGGAGCGGGAATTCATCGGACTGAGCGCGGATAGCGCATTGCAGGCCTACCTCGGCGAGCGCGCGCTGCTGGCCGGTCAGCCGCTCAGTTTCCGCACCCACGTGCGGACCTTCGACGCCATCTGCTGCATGGTCGAACAAGGCGCCGGCCTCGGTATCGTGCCGGCTACCGCGGCGAAGCGCTATCGCAGCACGCCCGGCATCCGTACGATCGAGCTGACCGATAGCTGGGCCGCGCGCCAGTTGCTGATCTGCATGCGCGATCTGAACGCAATGGCGCGGCCGGAAAAGGCGCTGGTGCGGCATCTGGCTGGAATCTGAGTGTTCCGTTTGTTCCGATTGTTCCGTTTGGAATGCGCGCGCCGCACTATTATCAGTCCGGCTTATCCAACAAACCATTTTTAATCGATTTGCCTGATTTTGCGCGGTTTCTTATCCTTGACGCACAACCGCATGCAGTTCGATGCATGCGCCGTCCGCCACTTTTTTGCCGGCAAGATCATGGAAAGAACCACCTTCAACGTGCGTGTCGATAGCGTCCGCGACGAAGCGCATGGCGTGCGCTCGTTCAGCGTGTCGCGACTGGACGGGCAACCGTTCGATGACTACGAACCCGGCGCGCACATCGACGTGACCGGACCATCGGGCGTCACGCGGCAATATTCATTGTGCGGCGACCCGGACCAGCGGGACGCGCATCTGTTCGCCGTGAAGCGCGAAGACACGTCACGCGGCGGCTCGCGTTCGCTGCATGACGATGTCACAGTCGGCAGCGAATTGACCATCGGCGCGCCGCGCAATCTCTTCCAACTCGCGCCTGGCGCCGAGGAACACGTGCTGATCGCCGCGGGGATCGGTGTGACACCGCTGCTGAGCATGGCGTATCGCCTGCTCAAACAGCAAGAGCGCTTCGTGCTGCACTATTTCGCGCGCAGCGCGGAACACGCCGCGTTTTTGCCGCTGCTCTCACGCGCTCCGTTCAGTGATTATGTGAAGCTGCACTTCGGCGTCGCTCGCGAGCAACTCGATGCGGTGCTCGGCGATTGTCTCGCGAATGCGCGCGAAGGCACGCACGTTTATACCTGCGGGCCGGCACCTTTCATGGAACGCGTGGTGGCGATCGGTGAATCGCGCCTTGCCTCTGAAGCGATCCATCTCGAACGCTTCGCTGCTGAGCCGGCGTCGACTACGAGCGCCGAATCGGCCGCGCTCGATACCTTCGACGTGCAGATCGCGAGCAGCGGCGCGACCGTGCGCGTGGACAAGGACACCACCATTGTCGCGGCGCTGGCGTCGATCGGCATCGAGGTGGATACGTCGTGCGGCGAAGGAGTGTGCGGCACGTGCATGGTCGATGTGGTCAGCGGCACGCCCGAGCATCGCGACCATTGCCTGAGCAAAGCGGAACGCGCGAGCGGCAAGGTGATTTGCTGCTGCATTTCACGCGCTACGTCGCCGGTGCTGGTGCTGGATCTTTAAAGCATCAACAAGGTGCTGCATTGACAGCACCTTTCTCAAACGCCTTCTATTACCGGTCGTCGTCGCGAATCGACGACGCATGCCGGCACAGCGCGCGCACTTCGACATCCATATACGGAAACAGCGGCAACTGGCTCAGCACGTCGTGCAGATGCGCGGGGCTCTGCACGTCGAACACGCTGATATTCGCGTAGCGGCCGGCAATGCGCCACAGGTGCCGCCACACGCCCTCCTGTTGCAGCCTTTGCGACATCGCTTTCTCATCGGCCTTCAGGCGCGCGGCGCGTTCGGCATCCATATCGGCCGGAAGGTGGACGGTCATCTCAACGTGAAACAGCATGCTTGCTCTCCTCTCTGATCGGTAACTTAAAAGCCCTGGCAGCCCGGCCATCGCACCGCGCAACCAGGGCCGACAGATTCGTGCGATACGTGCGGGCCTTTTCTCTCAAACGCCCATCTTCAGCCCTGCGAAAGCGGCATCAGGCTTCAGCGCGCAGACGCTCCACTTCAGCGTCCGGCAGGTTGTCGCGCTCCTTGAACAGAGTAAAGTCGAAATCGATCAGCGCGAAATTGCCGTCCACGCCATACGGTTTGCCTTCGGCGCCCTCAGCCTGCTTGACCGCCGGCACGAGGCCGTCGCGCGTGGCGAAGGCGAAGTCGTCCCACAGATACGGATCGCCGTCGATGTTGATCTGCGTGGTCAGCTTGCGGAACCCCGGCGCGGACACGAAGAAGTGAATATGCGCCGGACGATGCCCATGCCGGCCGAGCTGATCGAGCAACAGTTGGGTCTGCCCTTGCGGCGGCACGCTATAGCCGACCGGCACGACGCTGCGGAAGCTGTATTTGCCTTCGGCATCGGTACGGATCGAACGGCGCAGATTGAAGGCCGGTTGCGATTTGTCGAAGTACGAGTAGTTGCCCAGATGGTTCGCGTGCCACACTTCGACGAGCGCATGAGCGAGCGGCTTGCCGTCTTCGCCGAGCACGCGGCCGCGCATGATCAGCGTTTGACCCGGATCGGTGCCGTCGTCCAGTCGCGCGTGTCCGTCGGAGACCGGCGCACCGGCCACGTACAACGGGCCTTCGATCGTGCGCGGCGTGCCGCCTTCAATGCCGGCCTTCGCCTCCGCTTCATCCAGACGCAGATCGAGAAAATGCTCGAAACCCAGACCTGCGGCCAGCAAACCGAGTTCGCCGCTCTTGCCGGCGTCGCCGAGATAATTCAACGCGGTCCAGAATTCGGCCGGCTGCACGTCGAGGTCTTCGATCGTATAGAACAGATCCTGCACGATCCGGTTGACGATCTGCCTGGTGCGCGGATTGCCTTCGCTGGTGGCGCTGTCGTTGATCTTATTGAGCAGCGCGTCGATAGCTTGCTTGTTCATGGGGTATCTCCTTCGATTGATGTTCTGGATGGCTAACGGATGAGCCTTCAGTGCTTCAATGCTTCAGTTCGTGCTGACGCTGGCGCCTTTGCGCGTATCGCGTCGCAGGCGGTCGATCTTGTCCCAGTCGAGCGTGATGCCGAGACCCGGACCTTGCGGCAAATGCAGCGCGAAATTCTCGTAACGCAGCGGTTCGGTGAGAATCTCCTCGGTCAGCAGCAAGGGGCCGAACAGTTCCGTGCCCCACTTCAACTCGCCAAAGGTGCTGAAGAGTTGCGCGGAAGCGATCGTGCCGACCGCGCCTTCGAGCATCGTGCCGCCGTACAGATCGATGTTCGCGGCCGACGCTATGGCCGCCACGTGCGCGGCGCCCACCAGGCCGCCTGATTGTGCGATCTTCACGGCGAACACATCGGCGGCGCGCGCGCTGGCCACCGCAAATGCATCGGCCGGACCGTGCAGCGCTTCGTCGGCCATGACCGGCACGAGAGCGAGATCGGTCAGACGCTTGAGGCCCGAGCGATTCTCCGCCGCGATGGGTTGCTCGATCAGCGTCACGCCCGCATCGGCAAAGCGCCGCGCGGCCCAGATCGCGTCGGATTCGCTCCACGCCTGGTTCACGTCGACGCGCACTTCGCCGCGTCCTTCCACCGCTTTCTGGATCGCGACGACATGCGCCACGTCCTCGGCCACGGCGCGCGTGCCGATCTTCAGCTTGAACACGCGATGGCGCTTCGTCTCGTACACCTGCTCGGCTTCGTCGATATCGCGTTGCGTGTCGCCGCTCGCGAGCGTCCACGCCACGTCCACGGAATCGCGCACACGGCCGCCGAACAGTTCCGACAGCGGCACGCCGAGGCGCTGTGCCTGCGCATCGAACAACGCCGTTTCCAGCGCGGACTTCGCAAAGCGGTTGCCCTGAAACAGCTCGCGCAGTTTCGCCATCGCGGCGCCTGGACGCGTCGCGTCCATGCCTTTGAGCAATGGCGCGAAATAGGTGTCGATATTGACCTTGATACTTTCCGGGCTTTCCTCGCCGTACGCGAGGCCGCCGATCGTGGTGCCCTCGCCCACGCCGACCAACCCGTCGGCGCAACGGATGCGCACCAGCACCAGCGTCTGGCAGTTCATCGTTGCGACCGAGAGACGGTGCGGACGGATCGTCGGTACGTCGACGAGAATCGTCTCCACGCTCTCGATCTTCACGGGTGTTGCTATCATTCGTTGCCCTCCTGAACTGCTGAACCGGGAGCCCCAATAGTAGAAACAACCCGCGAAGCAGTCCAACACCGATTCCGACTACTTCCATACCGTAGGGGTATGCATGGAACTTCGCCAACTCCGCTATTTCATCGCGGTCGCCGAAGAAATGAACATCACGCGGGCGGCTCAACGTCTGCACATGACGCAGCCGCCGCTCAGCCGCCAGATCCAGCAGATCGAGGAAAGCGTAGGCCTGGCGCTGTTCGAGCGCGGCTCGCGGCCGTTGCGGCTGACCGAAGCCGGGCGGATTTTCTATACGCAAGCCAGGCGTCTCGTCGACGAAGCGGACGAACTCGCGCCGCTCACGCGCCGTCTCGCGCAGCTGGCCGAGCGCGTGGTGATCGGCTTCGTGCCCTCGACGCTGTATGGCGCGCTACCGGCCGTGATCCGCGCGTTTCGCGAGGCCGCGCCGCATATCGAGCTGTCGCTGATCGAAATGTTCACCATCGAACAACTCGGGGCGCTCAAGGGCGGGCGCATCGACGTGGGCTTCGGCCGCCTGCGTTTCGACGACGCGCAACTCGCGCGCGAGGTTCTTTTAGAAGAAAGAATGATTGCCGCATTACCGCAAGACCATCCGCTCGCCCGACAAAAGAAGCCGCTGACGCTGGCGGCGCTCGCCCAGGAAACCTTGATCGTCTACCCGAGCACGCCGCGGCCGAGCTACGCCGATCAGCAGCTATCGGCCATGCACGATCATGCGTTGGAGCCGAAGGCGATTCATGAAGTGCGCGAATTGCAGACCGCGTTGGGCCTGGTGGCGGCGCAAGTGGGCGTGTGTCTCGTGCCGGAAAGCGTGGAAGGTTTGCGCGCGCACGGTGTGGTGTACCGTCCCATTCCGGCGGCCAACGTCGCTTCGCCGATCATCATGAGCCGCCGCTTGCAGGACGAATCGCCGACCACCACGTTGCTGTGTTCGATCGCGCGAGACCTGTTCAAAAAGGTCTGAAGTACTGAGAGCCCAGCCTTGTCACTTCTCGTCGAAGCGCCTCACGATATCCGCCATCAGATTGCGCAGCCACACGTTGCCCTCGTCCTGATCGAAATGCTCGTGCCAATGCATCGTGACCGCCGCGATCGGCAAGGTCACGGGCAATTCATAGATCTGAAAACCGCCGTCGCGATTGAAAATATGCGCGAGGCGGCGCGGGAGCGTAGCGAACAGATCGGTCACGGCCAAGACACTAGGCAGCGCCACGAAATGCGGTAGTTCCAGCGCGATATGACGGCCGACGCCTTGCGTGCGGAATTCGTCGTCGAGCGAGTGGTGGCTGTGCTCAACCGACGTGATCTGCACGTGCGACGCATCCAGAAACGCCTTCAAACTTAGTTCCTTCGTGCGCGGCAAGCCGCGCCGCTTCCTCGTCATACACACGTACGTTTCTTCGAACAGCGCCTGATGCCGCGTGCGCGCGGTCAGCGTGGGCAGATTGCCGATGGCGAAATCGAGCCGGCTCGCGCGCAGTGCATCTTCCATTTCCTCGACCGGCAGCGGCTCGATACGCAGCCTCACACGCGGCGCCTGCCGGTGCAACGCCTCGCAGATCGGCGGCAGATAGGCCAGTTCGCCCGCATCTGATAGCGACAGCCGGAAGGTCCGCGTGCTCACCGCCGGGTCGAAATGCTCCGCGTAACGCAGTGCTTCGCGCACGGTGTCGAGCGCGCGGGACACGATGGTCGACAGTTCCAGCGCGATGGGTGTGGGCTGCATGCCGGCGCGCGTGCGGATGAAGAGCGGATCGTCGAACAGCGTGCGCAAACGCCCCAGCGAATAGCTGATGGCCGGCTGCGACAGCGCCAGCCGCTCGCCCGCGCGAGTCAGGCTGCGCTCTTCGACGATCGCCTGAAAAACGCGCAGCAAATTGAGGTCGACGTGATCCAGCGAGTTCATCGAGATATCCATGCGATTGATTTTATATTTCATTTTAGATCAATTTGACGCATATCAAGTAGTCAACGAAACTTGCCTTCATCGACCACCCCACCTACACGAGCCATGAGCGAATCCTCATATCAGACCGTCGATACGAGCGCGTTGTATCAGCGCGCGCAGTCCGACCGCGTGGCCCCTTCGCTGTACTACGACCCGGCTGTCTTCGAAGCGGAACTCGAGCGCATTTTCTACAAGACGTGGATCTGGGTCGCGCACGAAAGCGAGCTGCCGAATCCGGGCGACTTCCGCACCACCACGATCGGTCGCCAGCCGGTGATCGTGGTGCGCGATAAGAGCGGCGCGGTCAACGTCTTGCAGAACCGCTGCCGTCATCGCGGCGCGACCGTCTGCGAACAGCACAAAGGCAACGCGAAAGGCTTCACGTGCCCGTATCACAGCTGGACCTACGGCCTGGACGGCGCCTTGCGCGCGCTGCCGTACGGCGACGGTTACGAAGGCGTGATCGACAAGACCGAACTGCCGCTCGCCAGTCTGCGCGTGGGCATCTATCAAGGCCTGATCTTCGCGAGCTTCAATCAGGAGATCGAGCCGCTGGAAGATTTCCTCGGCGGCGCCAAGCCGTGGATCGATCTGTTCATGAAGCAAGGCGCGGGCTATCCGATCAAGGCCAACGGCGAACACCGCTTCCGCTTTAACGGCAACTGGAAGATCCAGCTCGAGAACACCACCGACCTGTATCACTTCCCCGTGGTCCACAAATCGTGGATGAAATCGATCGACGACGAAACCGCCGCCGCGATCACCAGCTTCATGACAAGCGACCAGGCCTTTTGCCGCTCGCTCGGCAACGGTCACAGCCTCGCCGTGCTGGTGCCGGAAATCGTCGATCTCGACAAGGACGACGGCGCGCCGATTCCCGAGCGCTTCGAAGAACTCGCCGCCTCGCTCGCGAAGGACCACACGCCGGAGGAAGTGCGCCGCATCGTGCGCTCGCTGATGGGCGTCGGCTTCAACCTGAATCTGTTTCCGAACCTCGCGCTGTCGATGGCGTTTTTTCCGCGTACTGCGGCCCATTTCCGCGAACGAGACCGAGATCCGTCACGTCGCGCTCGCCATGGACGGCGGCCCCGAAGAGGCGAACCGCGTGCGCCTGCGCATTCACGAACACTTCCAGGGCCCGTTCGGTTTCGGCAGCCCGGACGACGCTGAAGCATGGGAGCGCGTGCAACGCGGCTCGCATGCCGGCCCCGATCTGCCGATTCTCGTCAACCGAGGCCTGAATCGCGAGAGCACCGCGCCGAACGGCGAAAAGACCGCGCACGCCACCGACGAAACCGGCATGCGCGAAGCGTACGCGCAATGGCGCACGATGATGGAGCAGGCATGATGGACGACAGGAACACGCTGTTTTCGCAGAAGACTTTTGCCGGCGCAATCGAACTCATCTGGCGCGAAGCCGAACTGCTGGACCGCAAGGACTATCGCGAGTGGCTCACGCTGTGGGACCCGGCCGGCTTCTACGTGGTGCCGATCGATCACGACACCACCGATTTCGCCGCCACGCTGAACTACGCGTACGACGATCAGGACATGCGCGAAAAGCGCGTGCAACGCATGACGTCCGGCTATTCGGCATCGGCCACCGACGCTGCCCGCACCGTTCGCACCGTGTCGCGCTTCACGCTTACGAGCGACGCCAGCGATGAAGTGACGGTGAATTCGGCGCAAGTGATCGTCGCTTATAAACGCGGCAAGTCGACGCTGTTCGCGGCGGACCTCACGCATCGCATCAGTTTTGCGAGCGGCGAGCCGCGCATCGTGGAGAAGGTGATCCGTCTGATCGATTCGACCGAAGCGTTGAGCGCGATCGGCTTCCTGCTCTGATCTTCTGGTCTTCAAAAACCGCGAGTGCAGCCATGCCTACACTAGAAGTTTATTTGCCGGATGGTCACTGGCCCGCACGCAAGGCGCAATTGATCGCGGGCCTCACTCAGGCGACCGTGAAGGCCATCGGCGCGCCCGCCGAATCGGTGCGGATTCTGCTGAGTGAACTGCCGTCGCACGATTTCGGTTCTGGCGGCGTGAGCAACGCGAATGGTCGGGCGCCGCTGCTGACCATCGTGGCCATCCTGATCGCGGGCCGCACGCCCGCGCAGAAGGAAGCCCTGATCTCCGCGCTCAGCCGGACCGGCGCGGACGTGCTCGACATGCCGCTCGACGCCGCCCGCGTGATGATCAAGGACATTCCGAATACCGATTTCGGCATCGGCGGGCAAACCGCGAAATCACTGGGGCGCTAGCGCTCTTCCTTTTAGTCGACGCGAACCAACGGGCACGCAGATGCAAAACGACACGCTTTCTCCCACGGCCGGATCACCACCTGCAACCACGGCACCGGCCACCTCGCAAACCTTGCGGCGGATCATTGTCGCCTCCGTGCTCGGCAATGCGCTCGAGTGGTACGACTTTTTTCTGTACGGCACGGCCGCCGCGCTGATCTTCGGACCATTGTTCTTCCCGCTGCACGGCGATCCGCTACTCGGCACGCTGGCCGCTTTCGCGGGCTTCGCGATCGGTTTCCTCGCGCGGCCGCTGGGCGGTATCGTGTTCGGCCATATCGGCGACCGGCATGGCCGCAAGCGCGCGCTCGTCATCACGCTGATGATGATGGGCGTGGCCACCTTCGGTATCGGCCTGTTGCCCACATTCTCGCAAGTCGGCTTTCTTGCGCCCGCCGCGCTCGTGTGTTTGCGAGTCGTGCAGGGCATTGCGTCAGGCGGCGAATGGGGCGGCGGCGTGCTGCTGATCAGCGAGAGCGCGCCGGCCAATCGTCGCGGCTACTATGCGGCGTTCAGCCAGTTGGGTGTGGCGGGTGGCTTCGTGTTGTCGGCGGCCGCGTTTTATCTGGTGCAGCGCTTGCCGGTGGAAAGCTTCATGTCGTGGGGCTGGCGTGTGCCGTTTCTGGCCAGCGTGCTGATCTTCGGCGTCGGCGTGTACATTCGCCGGCGCTTGCCGGAGAGCCGCGACTTCACCGCCGCCAAACCGAAGCACATGCCTGTGCTGACGGTGCTGCGCAATCATCCGAAGCAGGTCTTGCAAGCGATGGGGCTGCGCGTCGCCGAAAACGGCGGAACGTATATCTTTCTTTCGTTCGTGCTGGTGTACGGCAAGACGATCGGCGTGCCCGTTTCAGTGATGCTCGGCGGCGTGATGGCCGCCATGCTGCTCGAACTCGTGACGATCGTATTGTGGGGACGTCTATCGGATGTAATCGGACGGCGGCCCGTGTATATGATCGGCGCGCTCGGGCTGGTGGTGATCGCATTTCCCGCCTTCTGGCTGATCGACACGCATCAGCCGATGCTGGTGTTCCTCTCGCTCGTGCTCGGCCTGCCCTTCTGCCATGCGGCGATGATCGGCACACAACCCGCGTTGATGGGCGAACTGTTCCCCACTGAAGTGCGTTACTCGGGCATGGCGCTCGGCCACGAAATCGCTTCGGTGTTTTCCGGCGGACTCGCTCCGCTCGTCGCGACCGCGCTGTATGCGCAAGTGCGCGCGCCGTGGCCGGTCGCGCTGATGCTGATCGGCTTCGGCGTGATTACCGCGCTCACGCTCGTGACGATTCCGCGCAACACCAGCACCACGCATGATTGATCTGTTGCACTCAACCGGCCGGCGCGGCGGCGAGCGGCAGCGAGAAGCTGCATTCGAGCCCGCCGTGCCTAGCGGGTTTTGCCCAGATCTCGCCACCGTGTCGCGTGACGATGTTCTTGCACAGCGAAAGCCCAATGCCGTTGCCGCCCGCTTTCGACGAAGAGAAGCCGTCGAACAGCCGGCCGTGAGCATCGGCGGGAACGCCTGGGCCGTTGTCGATGACCTGGGCAATCGCGTATTTGCCGCGCAGGTGCGTGACGAGGCGAAGCGCACGGCTCTCCGGGGTTGCGCTTTTGTCTGTCCCTTCTCCCAGCGCTTCGATCGCGTTGAAGGCCAGATTCAATACCACCTGGCCGATCAATACACGCTCAACGTATACGGGCAGCGGCTGCGTCGCCTGCTCGATCGTGAGCGTCACGCCCGCCTCGCGCGCGCGCAACTCGATAAAGTACGCAACGTCCGCGAGCACCTCGCGCAGATCCGCATGCGTCTCGCTCGGCTCGCGCTTGACGATGTAATCGCGCACACTCTTGATGATCAATGCAGCATGCTCAGCCTGACGATCGGCGCTGCGCAAGCCCCATACGGCGTCGTCGATCGCAGCGGGTTGCGCGAGCCGCCGGATCGAGCCTTCGATGAAGTTGCGCACGGCGGCGAGCGGCTGGCTCAGTTCATGAGCAATGGCGGTCGCCATTTCCCCCATCGCGTTGTAACGTCCCGCATATTCGAGCAAACGCGCTTCGTTGCGTCGCGCGTCTTCCACGGCGACTTCGTCCGTCACGTCGCGAAAGTGCAGCAGCCTTCCGTTCAGGTCGTTTTCGATCTCGATACGGCGGCACGTAATACGCAGCCAGTGCGGCGTGCCGTCGCGCCGCGTGATGCGATAACGCTGCGGCGCCGACGGCTGAATCCGCGGCGCGTTCGCGAGCTGTTCCAGCAGACGCTCGCGGTCCGGCTCGCTGCAATAGTCGAGCAGGTCGCCCATCGGCGCGCCCTCCTCCAGGCCGAGCACGCGCCGGCCGGATTCGCTGACGAATTCCACTTCGCCCGTGGGCGTCAGCACCGCTACGCCTTCGCCGAGATCCTGCATGAATTCGCGCAGCCGCGATTCGTAACGGCGCAGCGTTTGCTTGAGCGTGTCTTCGACGCTGATGTCGCGGAACTGCACCATCACCACCGCGCGCTCGCGCAGCGGCACGTAAGTGGCGATTGCCTCGGACAACATGTCGGCGCCGGTGCGCGAGCGGTAACACCACTCGTACACCTGCGGGCCTTCGGTGATCGAACGGTCCATCGCGCCGACGCCGATCTCGCGGCGGTATTTCGGCACCGGCCGCGTCATGTCCTTCGCCTTGAGCGGCAGCAATTCGGCGAGCGTGAAGCCAAGCGCCTCACAGGCCGCGCGATTGGCCCACACGATCGCCTTGGTTTCGGCGTCGTGCAGCAGCACGCACAGCGTGAGCGCGTCGAGCAGGCGGTGGAAGTCTTCTTCGGCGGGGAAATTCATCGGGGAATACGGCACACAGGTTCGATTACGTATGGACGGAAACATAACACCAGTGCGCGTGTTGCGCCTCTGAAGATTTCTTTAGACGACCCCGGAGCATTACCTAAAACTGCGCGCCGCGTCCCAATTGAAGCGTTCTTTTTGCATTTCTAGACTGGTCTGAATCTGCGCGGCTCGTCGTTTCGGGCCCAGCGTCATGCGTTTCAGTCAATAACGAATCAAGGAGAAGCCCCACCATGTCCGCCACCGCCGCCGTTGCTGCCGAACAGTCGAATACATCGAATACATCGAACACGTCGAATACCGCCCGCCTGCCGCTCGACGAAGTGATCGCCGAGATCGCCGCGCGCCGCGATGAATTCGACCGCCTTTCGCATGTGCCGCGTGACGTGATCGCGAAGCTCAAGCGTGCGGGTGTGTATCGCGCGGCCACGCCGAGGCGGTTCGGCGGCGACGCGCTGGCGCCTGCCCTGTTTCTCGACATGATCGAGCGCATCGCGATCGCGGACGGTTCGGCGGCCTGGGTCGCGAGCTTCGGCTCGGCCAACGTCTATCTGGCCGCGCTGCCGTTGCATACGCAAGCAGAAATCTACGCGGGCGGCCCCGATCAGGTGTTCGCGGGCGGCCTCTTCCCGGTGCAGCCCGCACAGCCCGCTGAAGGCGGCTGGCGTGTGAACGGCACGTGGAAATTCGCGAGCGGCTGCAAAGGCGCGGACTGGCTCGGCGTGGGCATTGGTGTCGGTGCTCCTGGTGCGGGCGGCAAACCGCGCACGGCCGTGTTCCGTGCGCATCAGGTGGAAATCGTCGAGAACTGGGAGGTGGTCGGCATGCAGGGCACCGGCAGTCATGACCTGCGCGTCACCGACCAGTTCGTCGCGGACGACTGGACCTTCGTGCGTGGCGGCGAACCGTGCGTGGACGAGCCGTTGTATCGCTACCCAACCATCGCCTACGCCGCGCAAGTGCTCGCCGTGGTCAACCTCGGCCTCGCCCGCGCCGCACTCGACGTCGCCAACCACATGGCCGGCGGCCGCAAGACGACCACCGGCGCGCCGCAACTCGCCGACCGCGCGTACTACCGCATCGAACTCGCGAAAGCCGAGGCGCAATTGCGCTCGGCGCGCGCATTTTTCTACGACACCACTCACCAGGTCTGGCAATCGATCCTCGCCGGCAATCCCGTCACCGCGGATCAGGTGAGCCTGCTGCGTCTTTCGGCGACGCAGATCGCCCGCGAAGGCGCCGACGTCGTGCAGCGCGCTTACCGGCTCGGCGGCACGATGGCGATTTATCGCGCGCATCCGTTGCAGCGTCTGATGCGCGACTCGATGGTCGTCACGCAGCACGCGTTTCTCGGCGAAGGCAACTATGACGGCGCGGGCGCGGTGTTCGTCGGCGTGCCGCCGATTCCGGGCTACCTGTAAGCCACTTTCTGATTAATCACTATCTAATCACTATCCGCACAACCAGGATTGCAAGGAGCAACCTCTCATGTCCGATACCTCAACGCTGCCACTGCGTGTTCTGTTCTGCTGCGGCGTCACGCAAAATTTCTTCGACCTGCCGCGCGAACAGATTGGCGAAGTCTGGCAGGCTTACGGCAAGATGCTGGCCGCGATCGAGTCGATGGAAGGCGTCAAGGTGCTCGGCATCATGGACGACGACCGCCTCACCGTGGGCCATGCCGACAACTCGCCGTGGACCTTCTACATCATGGCCGACGTGCGTGATTTCGACACGACTGTCGCCGTGTGCAATCTGTATCGCACCACGCCGGTGGGCGAATACAATCTGTGGCGCTACGGCAAGATCGAAGCGCGTGTCGGGCGCGCGCTGCAAGTGCCGCCGCAACACGCCAATGCCGCTTGAGCGTAACGGAGCGCAATGCAATGAACGCTAACCAGGATACGCTTGCCACGTTGACCGAACGGCTTGCCGCGCTCGAAGCCGAATCGGCCGTGCGCCGCACCATGGCGCGCTATATGGCGTTATGCGACGTGCCGTCCGGCGTGCTCGAAGGCGAAACGCTCGCCGCTCTCTTCCGCGCCGACGCGATCTGGGAGGGCATCGGCCCACAGTACGCGAACAAGTTCGGCCGCCTGACAGGCCACGCTGAAATTCTCGCGATGCTCACACGCTACCTGCCGCCCTCGCGGCATTTCTCGGTGAACGTGCACTTCCTCACGTCGGAAAGCATCGACGTTCAGGAGGCGAACGCGAAAGGCCGCTGGATCATGCTGCAGGCCTCGGGCTATGTCGATGCGCCAGCCGATCTGATCTCGGCGCGCCTCGAAGTGGATTTCGCGCCTGCCGATAGCGGCCGCGACTGGATCATCACGCACTTTCGCACGGAGCGCCTGTTCGACGCGCCGTGGCAAGTCAATGCAAGGAAACCGCACCCATGAACGAGTTTATCCAGACGCTGTCGTTAGGCGGCACCGGGCCGAGCATCGCGATCAAGGACACGATCGATATCGCCGGTTACGCCACCACCGCCGCGAGCCGTGCGCTCGCCGATACGCCGCCCGCGCAACAGCATGCGGAAGTTGTCGAACGTTTGCTTTCGGCCGGCTGGCACATTGTCGGCAAGGCGAACATGCATGAGTTGGCGTTCGGCATGACCGGTATCAACGACTACACCGGCACGCCGCAGAATCCGCAGGACGCTGCGCGTATCCCGGGCGGATCGTCGAGCGGATCGGCGGCGGCAGCCGGTCTGAAACTCGCCGACGCCGCGCTCGGCACCGACACCGGCGGCTCGATTCGCGGACCCGCCGCATGCTGCGGCGTGATCGGATTGAAGCCCACCTTCGGGCGCGTGTCGCGGCTCGGCGTGGCGCCGCGAGAGTCCACCTTAGATTGTGTCGGGCCGTTTGCACGCGACATGCGCACGCTCGTTGCCGCGATGCAGGCCATCACCGCTAACTTCGATACGAATGCCGCGCACGCGTGGCAAGGTGCGTGCAAGGTCGGCATCGTGCAGACCGAGGCCACGGCCGAAATCCTCGACGCCGTGACGCGCGCGGCCGACAAGGCGGGCTGTGTCGCGCATACGCTGCCGCTCGCCGGTCTCGCCGCCGCCTTCGACGCGGGCGTCGCCGTGATCAACGTCGAGACGTCGCGCGCGTTCGGCCATCTGGTGGCAAGCGGCAAACTCGGCGCGGACCTCGACGCGCGCCTGCGCGCCGCGGCCAACACCACCTCAGCGCAACTCGACGCGGCGGAACAGGTGCGCCGAGACTTCACCGCGGCGGTCGACCACGCGCTCGACAATGTCGACGTGCTGATTCTGCCCACGCTTCCTGCGCTGCCGATCACACTTGAACAGGCGCGCAGCGGCACGTCGGTGATCGCCATGTCGTCGCTGATCCGGCCGTTCAATCTGAGCGGCCATCCCGCGCTGAGTTTGCCGTTGCCGATCCGCGGCTCGTCGCTCAAGGCAGGTTTGCAGATCGTCGGACGCAAGGGCCAGGACGAGCAGGTGTGCGCGATCGCGGCGCGTTTCGAAGCCGCCCTCGCCACTTGATTCGCCTAGACAATGCCTCGGGCCGCTCGAACAGCGGCCGTTATTTCGAAGTGGAGTGGATGCAATGCAGAAGAGAGTCGTTCTTGTCACCGGCGCCGCGCGCGGTCTGGGCGCCGCGATCGCCACGCGCTTTCATGCGGCGGGTTACGCGGTCGCCATCGGCGATATCGCGTTCGATGCCGCACAAGCGCTCGCGCGCGATCTGAGCGCCGACGGTTCCACTGCGTTCGCGCTGAATCTCGACGTCACCGCGAAAGCCGCCTTCACTACGGCGCGCGACGCGATCCTGCAGCGCTGGGGGCGTATCGACGCGTTGGTGAATAACGCGGGTGCCTCCAAAGTCGTCTCCGTGATGGATATAACGGCCGAGCAATTCGATCAGGTCATCAACGTCAACTTGCGCAGCGTGCTATTCGGCTGCCAGGTTTTCGGCCAACACTTCGCCGACGTGGGCGCGGGCCGTATCGTCAATATCGCGTCGCTAGCGGGACAGAACGGCGGCTCCGCAACCGGCGCGCATTATGCGGCCGCGAAAGGCGGTGTGATCACGCTCACCAAGGTCTTCGCGCGCGATCTCGGCGCTGCGGGCGTGACCGTCAACGCCATTTCGCCCGGACCGATGGATCTGCCGATCGTGCATGAAAGCGTGGCGCCCGACAAACTGAAGGCGGTGATCGCGAACATTCCAGCGGGACGTCTGGGCTCCGCGGACTATGTCGCCGACGTCGCCGTGATGCTCGTCGCGGAACATGCCTACTTCGCGAACGGCGCGTGCTGGGATGTGAACGGCGGACTCTTCATGCGCTGATGCTGATGTTGATGCTGATGCTGATGCAGTTGCGGTTGCGCGTGAACGCCACCCCGGCATGCATCAACGCGGAATGGCACCCACGTTCGCGTCCTGATCCCACACCGCCATCACTTCGCGCACCAGCATCGCAATCGACGCCGCGCCGAGCTTGTCCTTGATGCTCGCGCGATGCACGTCGACGGTCTTTACGCTGATCGACAGATCGCTGGCGATGCGCTTGCTACCTTTGCCGTCGATCACGCCACGCAAGACTTCCTTTTCACGCGCGGTCAGCGACTCGATCCGCTTGCGCAACTCGCGCTGCTTCTGGCCGGCCGCATGACGATGCGCCGCGAGCTTCAATGCGCGTTGCACGCGGTCGAGCATCTGCTGCGAGTTATACGGTTTCTCGACAAAATCGATCGCGCCGTTTTGCAGCGCGCGCACCGACATCGGAATATCGCCGTGGCCGCTCACGAAAATAATCGGCAACGTGACGCCCTGGCGATTCAATTCCGCTTGCACGTCGAAGCCGCTTCGCTCCGGCATGCGCACGTCGAGTACGAGACAGGCGGGCACGTCCGCATTGAATGCGCCGAGAAACTCGCTCGCATTGGCGAAGCCCGCCGACTTCACGCCAACCGATTCGAGCAGCCACGCGAGCGACGTGCGCATGCCGCTGTCGTCATCGACGATGTAGACGATCGGTGCGCGGGGTGTGGCGGATGGCGAGGGTTGGGACATGGTGGTCGTTGTAGATGCGATTCGAAGCGTAACACTCGGTTCATCATAACCAGCGGGAAAAGCGCTGCAAAGCGATAGTTACCCTGAAAGACTCATTAGTCGTGGTGCATGTGTCCAGTGTTCAACCACACATTGGGGAAAGCTTTAGATGCACTGGGAAACACGCCTGGCCGCCTGCCGCTCGCGCGGATTTTTTTCTGCATGGCGATTGAGTACGCTTGAATCCAATCACTCGACACCTGCCCGAGGAATCCAAACGATGACGCCGACCCAACACGCGGTGCCCGACACCGACGCTCTTATCGACGTCAAACAGCAGTTCCGTCAAGCCATGGCGCACCTCAGTGCCGCCGTGAACGTCATCACGACAGCCGGCCCGCACGGACGTTGCGGCGTGACCGCCAGCGCCGTGTGCTCCGTCACCGATACGCCGCCCACACTGCTGGTCTGCCTGAACCGGTCGAGCGCGATGCATGCGACCTTCCAGAGCAACCGGCAGGTTTGCATCAACGTGCTGCCCGGCGAGCACGAACTGCTCGCGCGCCACTTCGCTGGCATGACCCAGGTGCCGATGGACGAACGCTTCGGCTGGCCGATCTGGGATGAAGGCTCGCACGGCGTGCCGGTCCTGCGCGACGCACTGGCGAGTCTGCAAGGCGAGATCGTCGACCTGAAGGAAGTCGGCTCGCACTCGGTGACGTTCGTGAAGACCACACGCATCAGCGTGCGCAGCGATGGCGACGGGTTGATCTACTTCGATCGCAACTTCCATCGCATCAAACGCGTGGCATCGCATTGATCACGCACAGTGGTGGTGTGCGTGGCAGTCAGAGCACATCGGCGCGAACGGTATCGAACTGGAAAACCGGCGCCGACGCGACGGCTTCGACGAAACAGTCGATCAGATAATCGCAGGCCGACGTATTCAACGCGTCGCGCCGCGAGATGATCCCCACCGACACGCGCGGCAACGCTTCGCGCACCGGCACCGAGACGATACGCTCGCGAATCCAGTCGGTCTCCAGAAAACTCTTCGGGCAGCAGGAGAGAAGATTGCTGTTTACCGACAACGAAAAGCTCGCGCTGAACGAGCTGCACTCCACGACCACGCGCGGTGCAGTCGCGCCATGCTGCACGAAAAAATCCTGCAACGACTGGCCGATGCTTTCGGGTGTCGTGTTCAGCATCCAGTCCGCGCCTTCCAGATCCGCGATCGACTGCGCATTCGCCAACGGATGCCCCTTGCGCGCCGAGATAATCAGTTCGCCCTCGAGCAACGAGCGGAACATGAACTCCGGCGCGAGCTTCTTTTCATCGACGATCGCAATGACGAAATCCAACGAGCCGTCGCCCAACCGCGCGAGCGCCGCGGTCAGAAAACCTTCCTGAACCGAGAGCAGCACCACATCGTCTTTCGCGTGCTGCATCTCGGCGGGGATCAGTTTCGCCCGCGCGTAGACGGCGTGGCCGTACTGCGTGAGCTGTGCGCCACGCGCGCTGCGCGTTACCAGCGGCACGCCCAGTTCCTGTTCGAACTCACGGATCGCCTTGGTCAATGCGGGCTGGGACAGGCACACCGTTTTGGCCGCGGCGCGGATGCTGCCGTGCTGGGCAATCGCCACTAGAGCGCGCAACTGGGTTTATCAGAAGGCGTCGGGGACTGATTCGACGGGGAAACAGGCGGTTGCCGCGATCAACGGGCCATCTGCTTCGGCGGATGATAAGCAGGCGGTGGTGCGGATTGGGATGCGCCATAAATTCTGACTCTGGCTCACAGAAGCGGTGGCTCACCGTGTATATGCGGTGGCCTCGCTCCTCACTCTACGCATGAATCGAGGTTGCTCTCGTCCGCAACCACCCATACCACCCATCCATCCCCTCCCCGCTCTGCGCCGACACCTGAAGAATCTCCATTTGCGGATTGACACGCTTCGCATACGCGACACAGCGCTCTACATCGAAGCGCAAATGCGGCAGCAAGTCGATCTTGTTCAGCAACAGCAGCGAACACGCCCGGAACATATGCGGATACTTGATCGGCTTATCCTCGCCTTCAGTCACCGAAAGAATCAAAACCTTGGCCGCTTCACCGAGATCGAATAACGCCGGGCACACCAGATTGCCGACGTTTTCGATCATCACCACCGAATGCAACGGCGGGTCGAGTTGTGTCAGCGCCCTCGACGCCATCTCCGCGTCGAGATGGCACCCAGTGCCGGTGTTGATCTGCACCACTCGCGCGCCGGTTGCGCGAATCCGCTCGGCGTCATTGAGCGTAGCCTGATCGCCTTCGATGACCGTCAGCGGGAACGCGTTACCCAGATCGCGGATCGTCCGTTCGAGTAAGGTCGTCTTGCCGGCGCCCGGCGAACTCATCAGGTTCAGCGCGAGTATCGAACGGCCGGCGAGCCAGCCGCGATTGCGTTCGGCCAGTAGCTGGTTTTTTGCCAGGATGTCGCGTTCGAGGTCGATCGAGGTGCTGTGTTCGTGTTCATGTTCATGTTCGTGATGATGGTGTGGGACATCTCCATGCTCATGCTCGTGATCATCGCGTTGGCTGTGTGAGTGTGAGTGTGAGTGTGAATGCGAATGGCCACCGACACCCGCATGCGGATGCTCGCCGACTCGCCGATAAGCGTTTGCAGTTGAACCCGCGCTGCTGCTTTCCGGCCGCGCCTGTGCACCACCCTCCACCGTCTCATCCAGATCGGTCACTGCCGCGCTCTGCGTATTCGAACATCCGCATGTCGTACACATCACACCACCTCCATCTGCCGGATCTTCAACTGCTGACCGGAAATCAGTTCGAGACTCTCGCTCCCGCAGGCGCACTGCCCGTACGGCACGTCGAGCGCGACCGTCGCACCGCACGTGAGACAGCGCGCCTCGCCCGGCATCACGACGATCTCGAGCGCCGCGCCTTCCACAGACGTATCCTTCGCGCACACGTCGAAGCAGAACCGGATCGCCTCCGGCATCACCGCCGACAGTTGCCCGATCTCCAGCGTCACGCGCCGCACGCGCGCGCCGTGCGCCTGTTCCGCGCAAATCTCGACGACACTGTTCGCAATGCTCAACTCGTGCACGCCGCGCTCCCCTTGACCGCTCAGCAGATGCGCGGCAGTTGCTCGCCCACCAGCATATCGACGATGCGTTGTCCGCCGAACACCGTCTGCATGACGACAAGTCCGCTCGCCTCCGCCTCGCTGCGTTCGACCGTGCCGATCACCGCCGCCTCGCGTCCCTCCGGATGCGCGCGCATGGCCGCCAGCACGCGTTCGGCGGCATCGGCCGGCACGACGGCCACCAGCTTGCCTTCATTGGCGAGATACAGCGGGTCCAGGCCGAGAATCTCGCACGCGCCCTTCACCTGTTCACGCAAGGGCAGCGCGGCTTCATCGAGCCGTATCGTCACGTTCGAACTTTGCGCGAATTCATTGAGCACGGTCGCGACGCCGCCGCGCGTCGCATCGCGCAGACAGTGGATCTGCGGGCACGCGTCGAGCATCGCCGCGATCAGGCCGTTGAGCGGACAGCAGTCGCTTCCCATGTCGGCTTCGAGGGCAAGCTGCTGACGCGCCACCAGAATCGCCGCGCCGTGATCGCCGAGATACCCGTTGACGATCACCACGTCGCCGGGACGCGCGTGGCGCGCCGAGATCGCGACATCGCGGCGCACCACGCCAATTCCCGCGGTGTTGATGAACAGTTTGTCGGCGCAACCGCGCTCCACCACTTTCGTGTCGCCCGTGACGATCGCGACGCCGGCTTCGAGCGCGACACGCTGCATGCTCGCCGCCACGCGGCGCAGAAGATCGACGGAGAATCCCTCTTCGATCACCACCGCGCACGACAAATATAAAGGCGTCGCGCCGCACACCGCCAGGTCGTTCACCGTACCGGACACCGCCAGCGTGCCGATGTCGCCGCCCGGAAAGAACAGCGGATCGACCACATAGCTATCGGTCGTAAAGGCAAGCCGGTCGCCGTGCGCGGCGAGACCGGCGAGCGCGAAGACGGCCTGATCTTCCAGCGCCGCGAGCGTGGGATTGTCGAACGCCGACACGAACACGTCTTCGATCAGATCGCGCATTGCGCGGCCACCGCCGCCGTGCGCGAGATTGACGGATGCGTCCCGCACGCGGCGTGGCGCGCTGGATTTGATCGAGGTGGCAGCGCGGTCATTCATGGGCCGCCTCGCACGGTGGAGGTGGCGAGCATCGCCGCAGCCGCATCGGCCACGCCGCCCGCGCCGAGACACGGCGCTACCTGAGTCGCCAACTCAGCCGCCGCTTGCCGCGCCGCGCGCCGTTCATCGATCCGCGACGTATCGATGCGCCCATAGTTGTAATACGCCGCGCACGCCCCTTCGCTCGAGACCATCAGCGCGCCGAGCGGCGACTCGGGCGTACACGCTGTGCCGAACACCTTGCATTGATGCGGCTTGATCACGCCCTTGAGCACCTCGCCACATTGACAGGCTTTCGGATCGGCGATCTTCAGATTCGGCACCGCGAACTTGCGCTCGGCGTCGAATGCCGCGAATGTCTCGCGCATCCGCACGCCGGAATGATCGATCGAGCCGAGTCCACGCCATTCGAAAAACTCACGCGTCTCAAACACCCGCGCCACGGCCGACAGCGCCTGCGCGTTGCCATCCTCCGGCACGATGCGTCCATACTGGTTCTCGACCTCGCAGCGGCCGTCCGCGATCTGCCTGAGCACCATCCACATCGACTGCAGCACGTCGAGCGGCTCAAAGCCGGCCACCGTGATCGGCTTGCGATAGTGCCGCGCGATGAAGTCATACGGGCGCGTGCCGATCACCATGCTGACATGTCCGGGGCCGAGAAAGCCGTCGAGGTGCAAGTCCGGCGAATCGAGAATCGCCTTGATGGTCGGAATGATGGTGATGTGATTGCAGAACAGCGAGAAATTCGCGACCTTTTGCGCATGCGCCCGCAAGACGGTCATCGCGGTGCTCGGCATGGTCGTCTCGAAGCCAAGGCCGAAGAAGATCACCTCGCGGTGCGGATTGAGTTGCGCGATCTTCAATGCGTCGAGCGGCGAATAGACCATGCGCACGTCGGCGCCGTCGGCTTTCGCCTTGAGCAGGCTTTTCTTCGAACCGGGCACGCGCATCGCGTCGCCGAATGTCGTGAAAATCACTTCCGGACGCTCCGCCAGCGCGACGCAATCGTCGACACGACCCATCGGCAGCACGCACACGGGACAGCCGGGACCGTGAACGAACTCTACGGTGTCGGGCAGCAGTTGCTGGATGCCGTAGCGGAAAATCGTGTGAGTGTGGCCGCCGCACACTTCCATGATTTGCAGCGGCCTTTGCTTCGCGCGCTCGATGCGCGACACCAGCGCGCGGATTTCTTTCGCGAGCGTTTTCGCCTTGTCCGGGTCGCGAAACTCATCGACGTATTTCATGGCGTGCCTCCCGCAGCAACCGTGGCCGAAGCGCCGAGACCGCCGCGATCGTCGGCGAGCAGCGTATGCACGAGATCCCACAGAATGTGATAAATCGCGACATGCGTCTCCTGCACGCGATGAATGCTGTCGCTTCTCACCACGAGGCAATGATCGAGCGCGGCGCTCGTGGCCATGCGTCCGCCGTCGTGACCGGAGAGTCCGATGGTCAGCAGTTCCATCTCTTTCGCCTTCGCGAATGCCGCCAGCAGGTTCTCCGAATTGCCGCTCGTCGACACGCCGATCAGCGCATCGCCGCGCCGTGCCTGCGCCACCAGTTGCCGGACGAAAATATGATTGAAGCCGACGTCGTTGCCGACCGCCGTCAACATGGCCATGTCGGCGACGAGATTGACGGCGGTGAGCGCGGGGCGTCCTGTCGTGACCGGATGAAGAAACTCGACCGCGATATGCGCCGCGTCGCAACTCGAACCGCCATTGCCCATTGCCAAGAGCCGTCCGCCACGGCGATACACATCGGCAATCGCGTGAGCCACGCGCACGACCTCGGGCGCGCTTTCCTCGAAGAAACGCGTTTTCGCGTCCACGCTGTCCTGCGCCTTGCGACGCACCGATTCCAGCAGGGCGGCGTCGAGCCGCTCCGCGTCCTGATGCGCGCCATGCAGGAACGGATACAGCGCTTGCAGCGATTCGTGTTCGGGCATGACCGGTCTCCGTGTGCGGGTGCCGGCGCGCTCACGGCGCGCCGCGCAACTCATCCATCTCGCCTTGCGCGACGCCCAGTTCATGCAGCAGCGCAAGCGTGCGCGCCGCCTCCCGCTCGTCGACGCGGCTCATCGCAAAGCCGACATGCACCAGCACCCATTCGCCGACGCACGCGCTAGCCGGCCGGTCTTCGTCGATCACGAAGGCGATGTTGATCACGCGCCGCACACCGCCGACATTGACGAGCGCGAGATCGTTCGCCGCATCCGTCACTTCGACGATCTGCCCTGGAATGCCCAGACACATGTCGCTCTCCCCTCTACCCCGTGCAAACTATCAACCCTCGTCGCGCGGCCGTGCCGCCGCGATCACCGCCTGCCCGAGCGACAATCCGCCGTCGTTAGCCGGCACCTGGCGATGCGTCAGCACGCGAAAACCCCCTTCGTTGAGGCGCGTGGCGACCTGTTCGAACAGGATGCGGTTCTGGAACACGCCGCCCGATAGCGCGACGCTGCGCGTGTCGGCCGGGCCCGTCAGCAGATCGGCAAGACACTCCACCATGCGCACGATCGCGATCGCCATGCCCTTGTGAAAACGCGCCGCGATCACCGGCACGGGCGTGCAGCGCAGCAGATCGTCGAGCAAGGCTTCCCACATTGGCCGGGGTTCGATGCAGCGCAACCCTCCTGGCATGGTGTTGGTCAGTTCGAACGGATACGCATGCGCGTCGCTGTCGTTGCGCAGTGTGTGCTGATCGACCAGCGCCTCCAGTTCGATCGCGGCCTGACCTTCGTAAAGCACGCGCTCACGGCACACGCCGAGCGTGGCGGCCACCGCGTCGAACAAACGGCCCGCCGAACTCGCGAGCGGGCTGTTCACGCGCTGCGCAATCATCGAATCGAGCGCCGCGCGCGGGCGGCTGCTCAGGAATTGCTGCATCTCCAGACCGCTGTAGTGCCGCGTGAATCCGTACCAGTCGAAAGCCGCCCGCAGATGCGCGTAGGCATTGCGCCACGGCTCGTCGATGGCGCGCGTGCCGCCCGGCATCGCCACCGGTTTGAAGCGGCCGAGCCGCGTATAGCCGCGATAGTCGGCCAGCATGAATTCGCCGCCCCACAGCGTGCCGTCGTCGCCGTAACCGAGACCGTCGAGCGCGACGCCCAGCATCGGCGACGCATCGAAGGGCACGCCGTTTTCGGCCATGCACGCGGCGAGATGGGCGTGATGATGCTGCACTTCGACCACTGGAATCTGCGAGGCTTGCGCGAGCTCGTAGCCAATCTTGCGCGACAGATACTCAGGATGCAGGTCGAGCGCGATTGCCCGCGGCTCATGCTCGAACAGACGCAGATACTGCGCCACCGCGCGGCGATAGTCCGCATACGTCAGCGCGTCTTCCAGATCGCCGATGTGATGCGAGACGATCGCCTGCGCATCTCGCGCAAGGCAGAAGGTGTTCTTGAGTTCGCCGCCCGTCGCCAGCACGGCCGGCGTATCGGCGAAACCTTTAGGCAACAGCAGCGGCGCCGGCGCATAGCCGCGCGCGCGCCGCACGATCCGCGCCGTTCCCCACACCACGCGCGCGACCGAATCGTCGACCCGGCGCGAAATGTCGCGGTCGTGCATCAGGAAGACATCGGCGATACGGCCGAGACGCGCGCGGGCGTCCGCATTATCGATGCACGGCGGCTCGTCGCTGGTGTTGCCGCTCGTCACGACCAGCGCGGAATCGATCGACTCCATCAGCAGCCGATGCAGCGGCGTGGTCGGCAGCATGAAGCCCAATGTGCCGACGCCCGGTGCAACACTCGGCGCGACGCATTCGGCGCCATCGGCTGACAGAATCACGATAGGTCCGCCGGCGCTCGCGAGCAGCGCGCATTCGGCTTGATTCGGTGTGCAATACCGGTGCACGGCTTGCAGATCGCGCGCCATCAGCGCAAAGGGTTTACGCTCGCGCCGTTTCAGCCGCCGCAGACGCGCGACCGCGGTTTCATCGTTCGCGCGGCAGGCCAGTTGAAAACCGCCTAAGCCCTTGATCGCGACGATCGCGCCATGCCGCAGCAACTGGCTTGCCGCGCGGCACGGATCGTCGCCGCGCACGCGCGCGCCATCGCGGCTCTCCAGCCAGACACGCGGGCCGCATGCGGGGCACGCGACCGGTTGCGCGTGAAAGCGCCGGTTGGCGGGATCGTCGTATTCCGCACGGCACGCGTCGCACATGACGAACGCCGCCATGGTCGTATTGGCGCGATCGTACGGAATGGCCTGCACGATCGACAGCCGGGGGCCGCAGTGCGTGCAGTTCGTAAAGGGGTAGCGATAGCGGCGGTTCGCCGGGTCGGCGGTATCCGCCGCGCAGTCGGCGCAGATGACCGCGTCGGGCGTGACGCCGGTTTGCACCGGGCCGCGCACGCTCGGCACGATACGAAAGTCGCTTGCTCCGGCCGCCTCGTTCAACTCATGCCGCTCGATCGCGTCGATCCGCGCGAGCGGCGGACACTCGGCGCTCAGGCTGTCGATGAAACGCTGCAGCATCCACGCGTCGCCCCATGCGTGAATCAGCACGCCGTCGCTGTCGTTGCACACGTCGCCCACCACGCCGCAGGCATGCGCCAGCCGCCACACGGTCGGCCGGAAGCCGACGCCCTGCACCAGCCCGCGCACGCGGATCTCTTCACCCACTGGTCCCGCGACCGCCGGATGCTGCGTCGAACCCGGCCCGGCGGGCTGCGCATGCGTGCTCATCGCCATCTCCCTGACCGACGCCGCCTACATGTTGCGAATTCGGATATAGCGCTTGATGTCCTTCATATTTGCCAACACGCTCACCACCAATGCCGGCAATAAGAGGTACTTGAAAAAACCTTTCATGATGTCTCCCGCTTCAGTTATTCCACGCCGTATGCATGACGTGTCCGCACACCCCGCATATCAGGCCACGCGCGCGGCGCGCTGCGCGAGCCTCGCCGTCACGAGCCGCACCACTACGTCAGCGGCCAGTTCCACCGCAGCCGCCACGGGGCGGCTCAAACTCATTCGCCCTTCTTCGCCTTGTTCGCAACCGAAATCCTGCGGCTCGCAGCCGAGCACGACAATGTCCTCGCAGCAGCCGCCGAGCATGCGCACGGTATGCAATACCTTGGCGGGGTCCATCTCATGCGGCGACATCAGGATCGGCAGCGCGTACGGATCTTCGCTCGCTGCACGGTCCGACTCGTCGATGGACGGCTCGATCACGTACAGCGTGCCCGGCGCGCCGCCGCGCTGCGTGGCGTCGATCAGGATCGCGCTGTCCACGCCGTCGAGCAGCGCGTAACACAGATCGACGCCGCGAATGCCGAAGTCCGCGACGTCCACGTCCGCCGCGAATCCCGGCAAGTCGCCCGCGGCCAACTGCTGCTGCAAACGGCGCACCACTTCGACGCCGAAGCCGTCGTCGCCGAGAAACACGTTGCCGATGCCGGCCACCAGAATCGCGCTCATACGAGCCCCCGCCGTGCGCCGGCGGCCTGGCCGAGCGGCTCGATTTCGTCGGGCCCGAAGAAGAACCGGTGGCCCGGCATGCGCTGCACGCCGAAGTCCTTGCCCGGATCGTCGTCGATGGTCACGGCAACGTGCACGTGGTCGTCGAAATCGCGCTCGATCGATTCGATCGTCGCGACCATGCCGCTCAGCGCGATATCGAAGATGTCCGCGCGGCCGCGCGGGCGCAGACGCACCTGATCGCCGATGCGAATCTCCACGCCCGCGACCCGCACGCAGGCAAGATGCGGTCGCGCATCGAGTTCGGCCCACGGCGAAGCCGGCACGGCGCTCCGTGCCGGAGAAACCGGCGCGTCCACGCTCGCCGCATCGAGCGCGCGCACCTGCCGCAAGGTGCCGTGCAGCTTCTGCATCTGCTCGGCGCCCAGACCTTCGGTGCGCGCGAGCAAGGCGCGAGCGCGCTCGTCGGTGGCGACCATTTCGCGCTTTTCATCGTCGGTCATGGTGAGAATGCGCAGCGTGAGAATCTCGTCGATCTCCGTAGCGTCGAACAGATCGCCTGCGCTTTCGGGCGCGATCTGCGGGAAATCGTAGAGGATGATCGGCGAGGCGAGCATGGTGTCGGGCCGCTGTTCATCGCCGACCAGCACCGGCCACACACCGATATTGCGGCACGCGGCCGAGGCCGCCGCGAGGTCGTCGGGCGGATCGATCGACGAGATCCATGTGCCGCGCTCGATGCTCAGCACGGTATGGCACGAGACCAGTGCATACAGCGACGCGCCATCGCGCGTGAGGTTGCGCGCCTGCTCGAGCGGCGTTTCATTGACGATGCGCACCTTCAGCCGATAGACGCCCGCCGCCACGCTCGCCGCACTGATTTCGACGCGCCCTTGCAGCGCCGCACGCGTGCGGCGCAACGCGCCACGCAGCGTGCCATGCCAGTCCGCCAGCGGTTCGAGTTCATGGCCGGCATCGAATGAAAAGGGAATCTCACATGGGGCGTTCAGCAACTCGCCGAGCACCAGCACGGGCAGCGCGAGATGCCGTTCAGCCGCTTCCTGCCACGGCGCGTAGCGCCGTTCGTCGATATCGAGCCGGGACACCGTGCGCCATGCCGGCTCGCCCGACTCCGGCCGCACCGCGGCGTTCTCCGAGACGCCCAGCACCGTCCGCTCGATCACCTGCAAAAAGCCGGGCTGCACGGCCACGCGCGTGTGCTCGCCGCCGCACAGCAGACACTCGCTTTGCGTCACCCACGGATCGCTGCCGGATGCCTCCGCATAGGCGCGCGGATAAACGCCGCCGAAGGTCCAGCGTTGCCGGTTCTTCACCGAAGTCGGCCGGTACGGATACAGTATGTAGCCTTCGTACAGCACCGCCTGCACCACGCTCTCGACCGCGTTCACGATATGTCCTCCTCGAGCTTGTCGAGCAGACTCGTCACCGCCTGCTCCCAACTCGTCAGACCGCCACGGGTTTTAAAACGGGAGAGGCGATCGAACACGTCACGATGCAGGCATAGCCACGCGCCGTTCGGGTAATAGCGAGCCATCATGTCGCGCCATAACGCCACCGGAAGACGGTACGCCGCCTCCTTGTGCCATGGAATCGGCGCGGCCTGCAATGCGCCGTCGGGCTCGCGATAGAACACGGTGCCGCTGAACTGCAGCATCAGCGGAATCTCGCCCTCTTCCAGACCGTGAAAGTATTTGGTGGCGGCGACATTGAAGTCGTAGCTGCACGGTACGGTCAGATCGAGCGTGCATTCGCCGGTGAACGGTGGCGCGACCGCCGACGCATGCGTCCACAGCATCGTGCGCAACGTATCGCCCCAACGCGGCGGAATACCGAACAGGTCTTCGAGCCCGTACTGCTCGGAGGGTGCGTAGCGACGTTTCGCGGCCTCGATCTGGATCTGGCATTGCAGCATGATGCTGGCGATCTCGAGCTGCGCCGACGGGTCAGCCGCCGTATCGACGATATGCAGCTTGAACATCAGCAGCGGCGCCACCGCAAACGGCACCACTTCCGCCGACTCGACGGTGAATGCGAGATCAGGCATGAAGCAAGCCCTCCGGTACGCGGCCATGAGTCTTCAACGCGGCGAAGAAACGATGGATCGCATCCCAGGCCTGCCGGCCGCCCGAGACGCCGCGCCATCGCGCGCGAATCACGCCGGTCAGCGCATAACATTGGTCGATCGGCACACGGTAATACTCGCGCGCGCCTTCGCTGCGGTTCACGAGCAGCGCTTCGACGTCGGGCTCCAGTTGCGCGAGCCACGGGTTGTCGGCAACGAGCTCGGTCCACGCCTGCAGATCCAGCAGCGACTGCGTGCCGCCCGCTGGTCCGGGATACAGCGCGACGATATGTTGCGCCGAACTGTCGTAAAAGAAGAAAGCCATGTCGATGGGAATCGCCAGCGCGTCCCACTGCGCGTCGCTCATGCGAAAGCCGTCGAGATAACGCGCGTCGCGCGGCACCGGACGATAGCGCGCGTTCTGCTGATTGCCGAACAACAATGCGCAGGCACGGCAGCAGCAATGCAGTTGCCGTTTGGCGATCTCGAACAGATGAGGATGGTCGGCCAGCAGCAGCGCGCCGCACAACTCGCAGTGCGTGTCGTCGGCTTTGCGCACGAAATGGCGCACGGCCGCGACCCAGCCGCGCGTCGTGGCGACGGCGGACGTCATTGCGCGCCGGCCTCGGTCCGGCCGGCTACCCTGGTTTGCGTCTCAGTGCGCGTATTAGGCATGAAACGCAGTTCATGCACGTTGACGTCCTGCAAACCCGCAATGTCGACACGCGTCGCCTCCGGCGCGGCTTCGAAAATCGCAAGCTCGATTTCCTGCCGCAATTCGCCGATCGAATTGTGCTTGCCTTGCAGACGCCCGGCCACTTTCACGCGTACCGCTTCTTCGGCGGCGTCGAGCAATTCGATCTGGATGCCCTGCACGCCGAGCAACGGCCGCATCTTCTCCACCGCTCGCGACACGCGCGTCGGCAGGTCTTGCGGATGCAAACCGTGCAACAGCAGCAGCGCCGATACGCCGGCGTCGCGTTCGAATGCTTCGAGCATGGCGTCGTCCATCGCCCCGACGGACGAAACGATTTCCAGCAGACGCGCGAGCCCGTTCGCATGCAGATCGAGCACCACCTGCAGCAGTTCCTGAGCGCTCTCGCGCGCCGCCGGATCGTCGAGCGTCTCCAGCGCCGCAATCAGTTCCTCGATGCGGCGTTGCTGGGCGGCGACCGGGCTTTGGTCGCTCGTCTGGGTGCTCACGTATGCGCTCCCTGCATCACACCGAAGGTCGGCGAGTGCGAGGTGTCGATGGTCTTGCCGTTGCCCACGTACATATGCACGCCGCAAGGCAGGCATGGATCGAAGCTGCGCACCGCGCGCATGATGTCGATGCCCTTGAACTTCTCGGGGCCGTTCTCTTCGAAGATCGGCGTGTTCTGCACGGCGTCTTCATAAGGTCCGGGCGTGCCGTAGATATCGCGCGGATTGGCGTTCCATGGCGTGGGCGGATACGGATGGTAGTTGGCGATCTTGCCCTCGCGGATCACCAGGTGATGCGAGAGCACGCCGCGCACCGCCTCATGGAAGCCGCAGCCGAGCCCTTCTTCCGGCACCGTGAAGTCGCTGAACGTGCGGGTGCGGCCCGCGTGCAATTCGGCGAGCGCCTGCTCGGCGAAATACAGCGCCGCGGCTGCCGAATAAGCCTGAAAATACGTCCGGGCGCGATCGCGTTCGAGCGCATTGCTCCACTTCGGAATCTTCCATTCGAATTCGACCTCCGGCTTGAGCGCGGTCTTCGGCAAATAGATCTTCACGCTGTGACCGGTCGCCTTGATATAGCCGATATCCACCAGTCCCGCCAACGCCGTGGACCACAGTCGCGCAATCGGACCGCCGCCGGTATCGAGCGCGAGGTGGTCGCCGGTGCGCTTGTCGAGCCAGCGCGGCGACATTACCCACGTATAGTTGCCGTCGAATTTGCGCTTCTGCGGATGCGGCAGCGTGGTCTGATTCCACGGATGCTTGCGGTCCACCGGATTGCCGAGCGGGTCGTTCTTCACGAAGGTTTCTTCGTGATCCCAATCGTCGTAGTAGGAACTGCCGAGCAGAATGCGAATGTTCAGGTTGATGTCGACGAGATCGGTCGTGACCAGTTCTCCGTCCACCACCACGCCCGGCGTGACGAACATGCCGCGACCCCATTGCGTCATGGTGTTGTAGTTGTAGTCGCACACGTTCGGGTCCTGGAACGAGCCCCAGCAGCCGAGCAGAACACGGCGCCGGCCCACTTCTTCATAACCGGGTAATGCCTCGTAGAAGAAGTCGAACAGATCGTCGTGCAGCGGCACGACCTTCTTCATGAACTCCACGTATTTCATCAGGCGCGTGATGTAGTCGGTGAAGAGCTGAATGGTCGGCACGGTGCCCACACCGCCGGGATATAGCGTCGACGGATGCACGTGGCGCCCTTCCATCAGGCAGAACATTTCGCGCGTGTAGCGGCTCACCATCAGCGTCTCGCGGTAGAACTCGCCGGTAAACGGATTGAGCGCGGTCATGATCTCCGCGATGGTTTTATAGCCGTGCTTGTCCGCATGCGGAGCGGGTGTTTTTTGCGCCTTGGCCCACACGCCCGGATTCGTTTCCTTGACCATCGTCTCGCAGAAGTCCACGCCCACCAGGTTGTCCTGGAAGATGTTGTGGTCGAACATGTATTCGGCCGCTTCGCCGAGGTTGACGATCCACTCGGCGATCATCGGCGGCTTCACGCCGTAGGCCATGTTCTGCGCGTAGACCGAGCAGGTCGCGTGATTGTCGCCGCAAATGCCGCAGATCCGGCTCGTAATGAAATGCGCGTCGCGCGGGTCCTTGCCCTTCATGAAAATGCTATAGCCGCGAAAGATCGACGACGTGCTGTAGCATTCCGCCACCCGACGGTTCGCAAAATCGATCTTGGTGTAAATCCCCAGACTGCCGACGATCCGCGTAATCGGATCCCAGTTCATTTCGACCAGCTTGCCCGGCGCTGCCTGGGTGGTGCTGGTCGCTTCAGGTGCGGTGCTGACGGCCATGACCTTCTCCTGCTGACTATGCTGACGACACTGACTGCGCGAAATCCGCCTGCTCAGCGACGGTAACCGGTGGTGAGTTCCGAACGGTTGTGACGCCATTTCGGCTCATCGTTGAGCGTGTTTCTGGTCAGTTTGCGCAAGCTGCGGATCAGCGGGCCATAGCTCCTGATCAGATTCGACGACAGCACCGCGCCGGGCGGCTCGTCCATGAACGGCATGAACTTGTCAGGAAAGCCCGGCATCGTGCAGCCGATGCAGATGCCGCCCACGTTCGGACAGCCGCCTATGCCCGCCATCCAGCCGCGTTTGGGCACGTTGCATTGCACGACCGGTCCCCAGCAACCGAGCTTGACGATGCAATTCGGGCTGCCGTATTCGGTCGCGAAGATCGCCTGCTCGTACGAACCGGCCCGGTCGCACCCGTCGTGCACGGTGCGCGTGAACAACCACTTCGGCCGCAATGCGTCGTCGAGTGGAATCATGGGTGCGAGGCCCGCGAGCTGATACAGCAGATACAGCAGCGTCTCCATGAAGTTATCCGGTTGCACCGGACAGCCCGGCACGTTGACGATCGGCAGGCCTGCTTTCGACTTCCAGTCCCAGCCGAGATAATCGGCGAGGCCCATACAGCCGGTGGGGTTGCCTTGCATCGCGTGAATGCCGCCATACGTCGCGCAGGTTCCCGCGCCGACCACCGCCAGCGCGCGCGGCGCGAGCCGGTCGAGCCATTGCGGAATCGTGATCGGGTCGCCCGTGTCAGGGTCGGTGCCCAGGGCGGCCCAATAGCCCTCGCGATTGATACGCTCATTGGGAATCGAGCCTTCCATCACCAGCACGAAGTTATCCAGTTCGCCACGCGCCGCCTGATGAAACGGCTTGAGAAACTCGTCGCCGTTTTCGTACGCCAGTACGGGATTGTGGAGATGGACCTTCGGCAAGCCGGGAATCGCGCCGAGAATCACGTCCTCGATACTCGGTTGGGTGGCCGCGGTGATGGATACCGAATCGCCGTCGCAGCCGAGGCCCGCGGTAATCCAGATGATGTGCACTTCCTTGAGGGCCGGCGCGTGCTGAGTCTTGCGCCCATAGGGGACGTTGTCTGCTTCCGCCATGATGTGTCTCCACTACGTTCACGTTCTTTTTGGACAAGCAAAGATACGTGGCGAGCGCCGCACGGCAGTCACGTGTCCAGCAATCGATCAGGGGTCATTTCCGCGTGGGGAGCGGTCAAAAAGATCGGATTTGCTGCATGTTTTCGTTTGAATGGTGCTCATCGCAATGAGCCCGAAAAACTTGTTCGAGTATAGTTCAGCGATACGAAATACCCCAATTTTCATAGCTTTTCGTGAAACTTCGCGTGCCGCGATAACCCCATCCGTGCGCCTGTGCAATTCTCTGACGATAGCCCTTAAGGGTTCGGGCCACGCTTATTTTTCATGCGCGGTCATCAGGAACGGATTTCCATTTCGCCGATTCGCTGCCACTTATACACCGCGGCGGACAATAACCAGGCGGCCGCGAAGACGCAAACGATCGCATAGCCGAGCATGCCGACGTGATCGTTAAGAAGCGCCACCATCTGCCAGAATCCGCCATTTAAATGCAGCTTGTCGGCCGCGAGCCCAAGTCCTTCGATGCTGCCGACCAGCAGTGCCACCAGCACCGAAATCGTCGTGATGGTGAGGTTGTAGTAGAGCTTGCGGACCGGCTTCACGAAGGCCCAGCCGTAGGCGCCCAGCATGAGGATGCTGTCGGTGGTGTCGATCAACGTCATGCCCGCCGTAAACAGCATCGGGAACACGAGGATCGACCAGATCGACATGCCTTGCGCGGCGCCCGCCGCGGAAATGCCGAGCAAGCCGACTTCGGTCGCGGTATCGAAACCAAGGCCGAACAGAAAGCCGAGCGGGTACATATGCCAGCTTCGTGTGATCAGACGAAACAGCGGACGGAAGAAGCGCGCGAGAAAGCCGCGATTGGCGAGCAGCATGTCGAGATCTTCGTCGACATACGGCTCGCCGCGGCGCACGCGCCGAAACGCGCGCAGCACGGAACGCAGCACGATGAGGTTCAGCAGCGCGATGGCAAACAGGAAAAACGTCGACACGAGCGTGCCGATCATCGCGCCCGTTTCCCTGAATCCGCCCAGCCGGGTTTGCAGGGCCATCGCGGTGACGGCAATGCCGAGCGTCGCCAGTACGACGATGGTGGAATGGCCGAGCGAGAACATCAGCCCTGCGCTCAGCGGACGCTGGCCGGACTGCATGAGCTTGCGCGTGACGTTGTCGATGGCGGCGATGTGGTCCGCGTCCACGGCGTGCCGCAAGCCGAGCGAATAAGCCAGCAGGCAGGAACCCATCAGCATCGGATAGCCGCGAAACGCCGCGAGGGCCGCAAGCCATGCGGCGAGATTGAAGGTCAATAGCGACGCGTAGAGCCAGGCGATCCGCCGGCGCTGGTGGCCCGGCGCCGCTGTCGGAAACGCCTTCACGGACTCCGTCATGTGTTCTTCTCCTCAGAGCGAAGGCGAAGACGGCTGCTTTGCACAGCCTGGCGCTCAAAGCGTCTTTTCGATAATAGACCTTTTCAGACGCTGCGCCATCGCCCGATGGATGACGCAGCGCATCACCGCTTCAGCTACTTCACATTGAACGCATAGTCGCCATGGGTGCGATGCCCGTCCGACGCCACGGCCACCCAGTGCACCGTGTAGTGACCAGCCGCGAGCGTCGGCAACGGCACGGTGATCAAGGCCCGCTGATGCTCATCGACCGTGGCCTTCTCCGTGTTGACCTGCTTGCCGCTCGCGTCGGTCACGGTTAGCGAACTGAATGCGGCTTCGAGCGGGCCGTCGAACATCACGCGCACCTGCGCGGGTGAGGCCACCGTTGCGCCCGCGCCCGGCTCCTGCTTCTGCGGGAAGACATGCGCGAAAGCCGCGCTTGCCAATGCAAGTCCGGCGAACAACGACGCCAGTTTCGCCACGGTACGTGTGCCACGCAAACGTGGATGTTTCATCGTGTCATTCATCATCACTCTCCTGCGTTACTGAAACAGCGGTTTGCCGATCGTGGTCGGCGCGACATCGTCGAAGAAGATATGCGCCTGCACCAGAATGCCCACATGCGAGCCGCTTGCGCGATTGATCGGGATTTGCGCCTCCACACCGAACTGCCCATAACGGTTGATCCAGATGAAGCCCGGATTGACCGTGCCGGTCGTCTGCCCCTGGCTGCGCGACAACGGAATTTCCACCAGCGGAATCAGATTGGCGAACGGTTGCGGCAGGCCGACATCGCGCACGTGCTGCTGCAAATACGGCAAGCTGTACTGCACGGTGAACCCGTAGTTGAACGCGTTCGGCTGTCCCGCGCCGGTGGTCAGCGCCGGCCCCGCTTCGCCCGTGATCGCGATCGGCCGCAGATACGCGAGCGAATCGGGCAGATCGCCCATGCCCTTGCCGACGTAGACGGTGGGCGAGATGGTCGAGAAGTTATCCGCGATCGCGCGGCTGCCCGTGCCGCCGAGTTCGGCATTCACGCCGATCGAGGTCATGAACTCGCGCGCGTCGTTGACGTACAGCAGGTACTTCAAGCCGACGCCGAAGTTGTCGAAGCCGCTCGCCCGCGGGTTGTTCTGCATCGCATACGTGCCGTCGACGGACACCGCGAGCCGCGACGTAATCAGCTTGTCGTACTCGAAGTCGAAGGTGTTGATGCTCTGGTCGCCGTTCTCGCCAGGCACGCGTTGATGGCCGAACTGGAGGTTGGCTTCGTCGCCGACGCCGGGGTCGTCCACGGCCAGCGTCGCTGGGAAAACCCGGTTGCCCGCAATGGCGTGGGCGCCGGCGAGCGTTGGCGCACACAGCAAGGCGCCCGCAATGGCGGCAATGGTGGCGAGCAGCGCCGCCGAGCGCAGCGGCTGCGCGCGGGGCGTCGAGGGGATAAGCATGATTCATCCTGTTTCATGGGTCGTGACAATGCCAGCGCGCACAGTCGACAGGGACGTGCGGCGGCAGCCGCGATGCAGTCGATGCATCGCGCCGTGGTGACTCGAATCAGGATGCGAACGGAGGGGCGCGGGGTTGAGCGAACGTGAGCGGCTCGACGCGGCGCACGCTTTCGAAGCGGGTCGCGACGGTGTGCTGCAGAGCGCGGACGGCAACGACGAACAGTGCCTCGACGCTCGGCACGGCCGGCATGTGGGCGAGCAGGCTGCAATAACCGCAGGCGTCGCCGTCGGACATGGCGGTGTGGCCGGTGTGTTTGCCGGTGGCCTGATCGGACGTTCTCGAAACGACCGACGACGCGTCCGGCATGTCCTTTCGCATGGAGTCCATCGACCCCATGGACGCCATCGACGGCATATCGCAATGCTCGTCCGACATGGCGCCTTCATCGGCGCGAGCGGCGAGCGTGTGCGAGATCGTCGGCGCGAGCGTGGCCATCAGGATCGCGAACAATCCCAGCCAACTGCCGATCTTCCGATAGAAACGACTCACGATGCGCCCGGCGACACAATGGGGAAGCTGTCGCGGATTATGCCACGGTCAATAGAGCAAACTGCCGACGGCAAAGCCGCCACGGACAGTGGACAATGCGATCATCCCGGCTCCCGGCATGGAGTGTCCATGAAAGCGCAGCGCCCGCGTCCCCCGCACTTTTCCGGCGAAGAACCGCATGCCGAGTGGCGCGACCATACCCTGCTCTATGCCGTCGTGGCGGCGGCCATCATTTTGACAGTGACGCTGGTTGTCTGGCTGATCGATCCGGCGCCGCCCAAGACGATCACCTTGAGCGCCGGCCCGCGCGACAGCTCGTTTTTCATCGCCGCCGAGCAGTACCGGAAAATTCTCGCCCGCAACGGCATCAAGCTGAACGTGCTGGAGTCCGACGGCTCCGTGCAGAATCTGCAACGGCTGCTGGACCCGAAGCAGCACGTCGACGTCGCGCTCGTGCAAGGCGGCGTGGCCGACGGGCTCGACACCTCGTCGCTGATGTCGCTCGGCAGCGTTTTTTATATTCCGGTGGTGGTGTTCTATCGCGGCACGGGCTTGAGCCAGCTTTCTGAACTGGAAGGCAAGCGCATCGCGGTGGGTCGCGAAGGCAGCGGCACGCGCCTGCTCGCGCTGAAACTGCTGGAAGCGAACGGCATCGAGCCGGGCGGCGACACCACGCTGGTGCCGAGCGACGGCCTGCAGGCCGCCACCCAACTGGTGGCCGGCAATGTGGACGCGGCGATCCTGAACGGCGATTCGGCCACGCGCGGCCTGATGCTGCGCCTGCTCAAGGTGCCCGGCGTGTCGGTGATGAACTTCGACGAAGCGGGCGCCTATACTCGTCTTTTTCCCTATCTGGACCAGATCGACCTGCCGGCCGGCGTGCTGGATCTGAAGCGCCGGATTCCGCCGGAAACGGTGCATCTAATCAGCCCGACCGGCGAATTGGTGGCTCGCACCACGCTGCATCCGGCCATTTCCGATCTGCTGATCGAAGCGGCGCAGGAAGTGCACGGCATGCCGGGACTGTTGCAGCGGGCGGGAGAATTTCCGAGTCCGGTCGCGCGTGAATATCAGATCAGCGAGGGCGCGCAGCGCTACTACAAGACCGGCAAGAGCTTTCTATACCGCACGCTGCCGTTCTGGCTGGCGAGCGTTGGCGACCGTACGCTGGTTCTGCTGCTGCCGATGGCCGTGCTGCTGTTCCCGGCCATGCGCCTGATTCCGGCGCTGTATCGCTGGCGGGTGCGCTCGCGCATCTATCGCTACTATGGTTCGCTGATTGCGATCGAACGCGGCGCGCTCATCGGTTCGACCGACGAGGAGCGCAAGCGGCTCTTCGCGGAACTGGATCAGATCGAGGATTCGTTGAATCGGCTGCGCATGCCGCTTGCTTACGCCGACGCGTTCTATGTACTGCGCGAACACGTCGGCTTCGTGCGCAGCCGGCTGGCGGCTGCGTCGCGGCAAGGCAGCCACCCCTAGGCGGGGTGGCGGGTTTTACGCTTCGCGGGCGGCCGGCGAGTCGGACGGCTCGGCGGCCGCTTCGTGGGCGACCGGCGTAGCCGTCGAATCGGCCTGCGGCTTGCCTGCTTCGGCGGCTTGCGAGTCCGCAGCGGCTTCGGCCGGCGCAATGGCTGTGTCGGCTGGCGCATTCGGCGTTTCGGCAGCGGCTTGAGCGCCCGCTTCCGTGCCTGCCTCGCCGGCCGCATTTGCATTCGCCGAGCCGGCTGCCGCCTTCGCCGCGCTCCTGCCCGCGCGATGCGCCTGCAGACGCTGCGCACCGGCGGCTTCCTGCGCCGTGACCTTGCCCGCCTCGGCGCCCGTCAGATCGACGCGCGCCGCGCCTTCCACGAGACATTTCCAATAGCGGCTGCCACGGCACCAGGTCTTGATGGCGTCGCGCAATTCGGCTTGGCTCAGCGACAGTTCCTTGGCGTGCACCACGAGGTCTTCGAAAATACCGACCTTGAGCGGCAGCTTGGGCGCCGGATTCTTGGGGAAAGCAATGGGGAAGCGTTTCTGCAGCCGCCCGATCGATTTCACCACCGGGTCCACCGGCTTCGCCTCCACCGCCGGTTTGGCGTCGGATGCGGCTGCGGGCGCGGCACGGCGCGGCGGCGCGGGCTTGCGGGCAGGCCTCGCGCCCGGCTTGGCGGCGTCCTTTGCAGCGGGCTTGGAAGCGGGCTTAGAAGCGTCCTTGGCCGGCTTGGATGCGTCCTTCGAAGCAGGCCTGGCGCCGGACTTCGCGGCAGGCGCAGCCTCGCGGCGAGCCGCGGCCAATTGCTTCTTCAGTTCAGCGAGTTGTTCGAAACCCATAGCGCACAGTCGATCGAGAAAGACGAGATTGTAGCAGTGTAAGGAAACAGGTTCGTGACGACGCGCACGCCGCGCCGCGCGGGCTTCCCCGCGGGCTTGCAAGCAGGCGCGGCGCGGCACGGTTAAACTCGGAGCTTCCGGTCCTTCCCGCCCTGTTTCCCCGCGTTTTTTACATCGATTTCCGACCCGCTCCCGCGTTTCATGGACCTCAAGCAAATCCAGTATTTCATCACGTTGTTCGAAGACGGCTCCGTCACGCGCGCGGCGAAGCGGCTCAATATCGTCCAGCCCGCGCTCAGCATGCAGATTTCGAAGCTCGAAACCGAATTGCGCCAGAAACTGTTCGAACGCGGCCCGCACGGCATGACGCCGACCGACGCGGCGCGCCAGATGTACCGCCTGTACACGCCGATCATGCGCGATATCGAGCGGGCGCGCGACCAGTTGAGCCGCCAGGACGCGATCGTGACTGGGCGGGTGTCGCTCGGCATGGTGTCGTCCGAGGCGGAAAGCGTGCTGCCGGAGTCGCTCGCCAGGTTCAACGCGATGTTCCCGCAAGTCGAAGTGTCGGTCGCCGACGGGTTCAGCGCGCAGTTGATCGACGCGGTCGAAGCGGGCCGGCTGGATGCAGCCATCATCAACAAGCCGCGCGGGCGCCTCACGCTCGACGTGGTGCCGCTGGTCGACGAGGAAATGGTGCTGGTGACGAGCGCCGCGCTCGGCCCCGACCTGCCGCCGGCCGTCGATCTCGCGCAGCTGGCCGGCATCGAGCTGGTGCTGCCGACCCGCCGCAACGGCCTGCGCGGCGTACTGGACGCGGCGCTGCTGGCCGAAGACGTGGTCATCAAGCCGAAGTTCGAGATCGACCTGCTGAACACCATCGTGCAGTTCGTCGAACAGAGCAGCGTCGCGACAATCCTGCCGCGCGTAGTGGTTCAGCGCAAAGTCGACGAGGGGGTGCTGTGCGCGCGCACCATCACGTCACCGCCAATCGTGCGGCACATCATCCGCGTGAGCCATCCGAAACGGCCGATCGGGCCCGCGGCGCACGCGCTGATCGAGATCATCGGCGAAGAGATCCGGCGCGTGACGACGGGCGCGCCCGTCGACCCCTCCGCGAGCTAAACCGGCTCGCGCGCCGCGGCCTGTTCGAGCCGCCCGCGCGTTTCCGGCACGACGAACGCGCCGATCAGGAAAATCACGCTGATCGCCCCGACGAAGATCGCCAGCGTCATCGGCAACTCGCTCGCGTCTTTCGCCACCAGCGAGACGGCGGTCGGCATCATCCCGCCAATGGCAAAGCCGATGTTCCATGAAAGCCCGGTGCCGGTCGCGCGAATCGCGGTCGGGAACCGTTCGTTCAGGAAGATCAGGATCGGCGCATAGCCCGCGCTGCCGAGCGCGCTGAGAATCACCGCATACACGCCGATCATGGTGACGCTTTGCGCCGTGGGCAGCAGCAGGAATAGTGCGGGCAACGCGAAGAGCCGGATCAGGCCGAGCCAGATGAAAGTGGACTTGCGGCCGATGAAGGTGCTCAGATGCCCCGCCGCCACCGACGCGATCACCACCGCCACGCTGCAGATCAGCAGGATCGCCGCCGCGGCGCCGTTCGGCGCGTGGCTGACTACCTTAAGGAAGGTGGGCAGATAGCCCGAGGTCAGGTAATAGCCGCTGCCGCCGCCGATAGTCAGCAACAGGTTCACGAACAGAATCGACCGATAGTCGCGGGAAAATAGCGTGCGCACGGGCGAGCGCACGATTTCGACCGGCGCGTCGTGCTTCTGTGCCGCGGCCTTGGCGGCCTTTTCGGCGGCGAGCTTTTTCCACAGCGGCGACTCTTCGAGACTGCTGAAAACGAACAGTCCGAGCACCGAACTGATGATGCCGGTGAAAAACATGCAGCGCCAGCCCCACACCTCGAACGCCGCGCCGGGGAAAAGCGCCGACATCGCCAGATACGTGAGCGAGGCGAGCAACGCGCCGAGCCCCGCTCCGCCGCCGCCGATCAGCCCCGACACCGCGCCGCGGTATTTCGGCGCGACCGATTCGGTGCCGATGGTATGCGTCGACGCCACCACGCCGCCCACGAACACGCCCTGCACGAGCCGCAGCACGAGGAACAGGATCGGCGCGACGAGACCCACCTGCGCGACGGTCGGCAGCATGCCGAACGCGGCCGTGGAAAGCCCCACGCCGACCACGGCGATGATCATCGCGCCCTTGCGTCCGTGGCGGTCCGCGTAGGAGCCGAACCATGCCGAGCCGAGCGGGCGCATCAGCAATGTCACGGCAAACGACGCATACACGGCCGCGAGCGAGAGCATCGCGTGCTCGGACGGAAAGAACAGCCGCCCGACCACCGGTGCGACGAACAGCAATACGAACAGATCGAACAGATCCAGTGCCCAGCCGAGGCACGAGGCCATTACCGCACCCATCACTTGCCGCTGGTCAACCGCGGGCAAGGCGGCGCCATTTTGCGCTGCTACAGACATCGTCATCTCCTTGACTATCAGCGGGCCGTCTCTCGATCGTCCCCGTTTGTAGGCACGTTCTCTTGCGCGTGCTCTTGGTGGTGTTAAGAAACCTTATGGCGAGGCCGCGGTGAGCGGCGCCGTCTTCGATCCAGCATTGGCCTCGCGCCGCGCGAGCATCGCGTCGGCAATCTTTTCGGCCATCATGATGGTCGGGATATTCGTATTCGCCGAGGGCAGGCGCGGCATCAGCGAGGCGTCGACGACCCGCAGGCCGTGCGCGCCGTGCACGCGGCCCGAAGTGTCGGTTACCGCCGTGGCGTCGTGCGCGTCGCCCATCCGGCAAGTACCGCTCGCGTGCCAGACGCCGAACACATTCGCGCGGATAAAGTCTTCGAGCGCGCCCGGCTCGGCCAGCAGCGCGGACATGCGCTGGCCTCGCGTGAAGAAACGCTCGATCAGCAGACGCCGCAAGGGCGCGGGCGTATCGAGCACCATGCCGAGCAGCGAAGTCAGCGCGGCATTGCCCTTGCCGACGCGGCTCAGCGCTTTCACACGCGGTGAAAACGCGGCCGGAAAAAAGTCGCGCGGGTTGTCGCCGAGACCCGACGCCTCGACAATCTTCGTGAGTATCCGCACGCCGTGGACGAGGCGCGCGAGATCGCGCGGATCGTCGAGCAGATTCAGATCGACGCGCGGCGCCGCCGCTGGATCGGCGGACACGAGCTGCACACGGCCGCGCGAATAAGGCCGGTTGCACCAGAGGAAAAACAAGCCGAGCCGGTTGCCGAGCGCATGCCAGGCGGCGCGCGTCGCACTCGACAGATACAGATCGGACTCGTCGCAGCCCGCTATGCCCGAGGTAAAACGCGCGGCCGTCATGCTCGCGCGACGGCGCGAGAGCGGCATGCGAAAACGCCGCTCGAGAAAATGACAGAACGTGAGCGACGGATGATCCTGGAGATTGCGTCCCACGCCCGGCAGATCGACTCTGCACTCGATCCCGAGCGCGTCCAGTTCCGCCTTCGCGCCGATGCCGGCGCGCAGCAGCAACGCGGGAGATTGCAACGCGCCCGCGCTCACTATGACTTCGTTGGCGTCGAAACGGATGCGCGCGCCGCTGCGCTCTACCGCGACCACGCCGCGCGCGACACGCCCTTCCATGAGGATCGACTCGACGCGCAAGTCCGCATAGATGCGCAGATTGCGGCGTTGACGCGTCGCTTCGTCCAGATAGGCCGTTGCGGTCGATACGCGCCGGTCGTCGAGATTCGAAAACGCGCCGGGAAAATAACCGTCGCCGAACTCGGCGTTCTGATCCTGCAAGGCCGCGAAACCATTTTTCCGCATGCCGTCGGCGAAGGCATCGCAGAACGCCGGCCAGTACGCCGGCAGAATGCGGCGGATCGGCACCGGACCGTCGCCGCCATGCAACTCACCGGCTGGAAAATCTACATCGCGCTCGAGCTTGCGGAAATACGGCAGCACGTCCTGCCATGCCCAGCCGCTCGCACCGTTGGCGGCCCAGTCGTCGTAGTCGCGCGGCAGGCCGCGATTGGCTGACTGCACGTTGATGCTCGACCCGCCGCCCATCACCCGACCCTGCTCGTAGACGCGAGGTGCGGCGGTGCGTGTGGCGCTTGCCTTCAGTTCCGGCCAGATGTATTTGTCGCCGCAGAAAACCGGCATCGGATAGCTGTCGAGAATCGCCGCGGGCACCTTGCCGGGCGGCGTATCCGCGCCTGCTTCGATCAGCGCGACGCGCAGCGACGCGACTGCCGACAGACGATGCGCGAGCACGCACCCTGCCGATCCGCCGCCGACGATCACGTAATCGAAGCGTTCCATCCACCTGTCTCCTGTGTCGACCGGAGTTAGCGCTTTAGCGCTTACTCCGGTCCCATGCAAAGCTGTCGACCGGGGTTAGCGCTTTAGCGCTAACTCCAATCCCATGCAAGCCGTCTTCCCCTTCACCGCTGCCCAGCGTTCGCCTCAACTGCCGCGAAACACCGGCTTGCGCTTACCGTGAAACGCCTCCACGCCTTCGCGGAAATCGTCCGAGGCGCGCAACCGGCTATAGCAGTGACCTTCGAGTTCGATCGCGATCGACAGCGGTGCGTCCTCGGTATCGTTGAGCAGCTTCTTCGCGGTGCGTTGCGCGAGCGGTGAGAACGCGCGCAGTTCATCCACCAGCGCGTCGGTCGTCGCCTCGAGTTCCGAGTCGGCCACGCATTCGACTGCGATGCCCCACTCGTAAGCCTGCTTGCCCGGAATGCGGCGCGAGCGCATCACAATGTCCTTGGTCCGGCCGATGCCCACCATCTGCTGCAACCGCGCCGAGCCGCCCGAGCCCGGAATCTGCCCGAGTTTCTGTTCCGGCAGCGCGTAGAAACTGGTGTCGGTAGCAATGCGGAAATCGCACGCGAGCGATAGTTCGAAACCCACGCCGAAACAGAAGCCGCGATTGGCCGCGATCACCGGCTTCGAACAACGCGCAGGCGCCGCGATATTCCAGGCGAGCTTCGACACGGTTTCCGGCGATGCTTCCAGAAAGCCCTTGATGTCGCCGCCACTCGAAAAGTGTTCTCCTTTGGCGCGCACCACGATCACGCGCACACGCGGGTCGTCGTCGAGTGCCTCGAAGGCGGCGCGCAACTGATCGCGCGCATGCATCGAAATCACGTTGAACGGCGGCCGGTGCAGGACGATGTCGGCACGCTCGCGCTCTGCGTCGATCTCGATGGAAAAGCCGTCGAGATCCTGCAACAGGCTCTGGCCGCGGTGAGTCAATTCGGTCATGGGTTCACTCCTTGGTAGTTTGCGTGTGAGATGCAATAGCTTCGCCGCGGGTGTCGGGCTCGTACTCGCCCGCGGACAGCTTGCGGCGCAGAATCTTGCCGACCGGCGACTTCGGTATGTCGTCCACGAATACGTATTCGCGCGGACGCTTGAAGTTGACGAGGTCGGAGGTGCGGCAGTGCGCGTCGAGCGCGTCGGCGTCGACGTACTCGCGGCGTTTCACGAAGGCGACCACACGCTGTCCCCAGCGCTCGTCCTTCACGCCGGCCACCGCGACCTCGTCGACCGCGGGATGCAGCGACAGCACCGACTCGATATCGACCGGCGAGATGTTCTCGCCGCCGCTGATGATCATGTCGTCGACGCGGCCGGAGACGTACAGGTCGCCGTCGGCGTCGAAGAAACCCGTGTCGCCCGTGAAGTACCAGCCCTCACGCAACGATTTGGCGTTCGCATCGGGACGATTCCAGTAGCCTTCGAAGGCTTCGTCGCCGAGCAGGTCGGCGATGATCTGGCCTTCCTCGCCCGCTTGCGCCAGGTCTTCGGGCGTGAGAGCGTCGAGCCTGACGACGCGCAAGCGCGTGTTGATGCCCGCGCGCCCCGCACTGCCCGGCTTGCGTGTGGCGTCCTGATCGATGCTGAAGGTGTAGACCTCGGACGAGCCGTAGTGATTGACGAACAGGTCCGGTTCGAACGCCGCTGAGAGGCGCTTGAGCAGACCGTCGTTCATCGGCGCGCCGGCGAAACCGAGCTTGCTCACCGTCGATGTATCCGTCGACGCGAAAGCCGGATCGGCCAGCAGATCGTGGTACAGCGTCGGCACCAGATAGAGGCAGGTGAGCTTGTGTTGCTCGATCGCAGCGAGTGCGAAGCGCGCATTCCAGCGGCGCACGCAGACGAACAGGCCATCCACCAGCGCCATCGAGAGCAGCGAGCGCACGCCCATGGTGTGATAAAGCGGCATCACGCCGAGCGTGCGTTCGCCGTGGCCGTACTGATTCTGCGCGACATGCGCGAGCGCCGCGGCGCGTTCATGGCGATGACGGCGCGGCACGCCTTTGGCCTTGCCGGTGGTGCCCGAGGTGTAGAGGATCAGCGAGTAGTCGTTGGCATCCGCGCGCGTTTGCGCGTCGTTCGACGCGTCCGGCGCGGCCTGCGCCAGCAGTGTGTCGAAGCTCGCGGTGCAGCCTTGCACGTCGTCCAGACCAATGCGCGGCAAGCGCTGCGCGGCGGGACTTTGCGCCACGGCATCGGCGCAGACCGGTTCGTACACGATGGCCTTCACACCGGCATCGGTTACGCAGTACTCGAGTTCATCGGGTTTCGCGCGCCAGTTCAGCGGCACGATCACCACGCCCGCGAATTGGCAGGCCCAATGCAGGGTCGCCATCTCCCAGCGGTTTTGCAGTACCACCAGCAGGCGGTCGCCATGCGCGAGACCCAGACCGCGCAGACCTTCGGCCACCTTCACGATGAGGCGATGCCACTGCGCGTACGTCAGCGCCAGTTCACCGTCGACGAGAGCGAGCGCGTTGGGACTGCGTTCCACGCTCTGCAAAAAAGTTCGGCCGAGGTCAAGCATGAGCGGCCTCCACGGTTTCACTAGCCGCCTTGCCTTGCCGGCGCCGCGCCGCCACGTCGAGCACCGCGGCGACGATCGGCGTATAGCCCGTACAGCGGCACAGATGGCCCGAGAGCATGTCGCGCACCTGGGCTTCACTCGGATCGGGCACGCGCTGCAGATAGTCCGCGCACGACATCAATATCCCGGCCGTACAGAACCCGCACTGCAATGCGTGATGACGCTGGAACGCCTGCTGCAGATCGCCGAGCTTCAGGTCGGGCGCGAGTCCCTCCACCGTGTCGATGCGGCGGCCATCGGCCTGCACCGCCAGCATCAGGCACGAGCGTCCCGCCACGCCGTCCACGTGCACCGTGCACGCGCCGCACACGCCGTGCTCGCAGCCGACGTGCGTGCCGGTCGCGCCCAGTTCGTGACGGATGAAATCCGACAGCAGCTCGCGCGGCTCGCAATAGCCGCTGCGTTCACGGCCGTTGAGCGTCAGCGTGACGCATTGCCGTTCGCCCTGCCGCACCACGTGCACGACGTTGCCGTTCGATGTGTTGCTCACTTCGCCTCCTCGATCACGCGCCATCCCAGTTGCCGGACCAGATGCCGGCGATACGCCGCGCTGATATGCGCGTCGTCCTGTGCGCCCAGCTTCCAGCTCAAATCGTTCAGTGCGCTGCGCAGATCCTCGTCACGCAGACGCGGCCATTGCTCGACCACCGGCCGGTCCGCGACGCCACCCACCGCAAGGCGAATCGAATCGCTCGTCACCACGGCCGCGCACGCGGCCATCGCGAAGTCGCCGTGGCGCGCGGAGAACTCCGTGAAGCCATAGCGCTCGCCCGGCCGCTTCAGCGGAAAGCGCACGGCTTCGACCAGTTCGTCCGGCTCGCGCGCGGTCATCAACATGCCCTGGAAAAACTCGCCGGCAGGCACCACGCGGTGTTTCTTTTTCGAGCGCAGCATCACGTCGCCGCCGAGCGCGGCGAGCACCAGCGGCAGTTCCGCGCTCGGGTCGGCATGCGCTATCGAGCCGCACACCGTGCCGCGATTGCGGATCTGAAAGTGCGAGATATGCGGGAACGCCATCGCCAGCAACGGCACTTCGTCGCGCAGCGATTCGCGCCACTCGACGCTGCCTTGCGTCGCCGCCGCGCCCACCGCCAGCAAGCCGGCCTTCTGATCGACACGCACCGAGTTCAGCTCGTCGGTGCGCGAGATATCGATCAACATGCGCGGCTGCGCGAGCCGCATGTTCAGAACCGCCATCAGCGACTGGCCGCCGGCCAGCACTCGGGCGTCCTCGCCGTGTTGCGCGAGGGCGTCGAGCGCATGCTGCGTCGTCATGGCGCGCAGATAATCGAACGGCGCGGGCTTCATGGCTGTCTCCTGAAACGGCCCAGCAGGCGCGAAAGCCATGAGCCGCCGGTGTGAACTGGTTTGCCCGCCGCCTGACGGCCGAGCGATTCGAACAGTTGGCGCAACACGACTTTGGCCGCGCCTTCGAGCATGCGTCCGCCCACTGCCGCGACCTTGCCCGATACTTGCGCTTCGTAGTCGTAGGAAAGACGCGTGCCGGTTTCGATCGGCGTCAGTTCGACGAGGCCGCTGCCGCGTGCGCTGCCGAGCGACGACATGCCCGCGCCCGCCAGACGCAGCCGACGCGGCGCGTCGATTTCGGACAGGCCGATCTTCGCTTCGAAGCGCGCCTTGATCATGCCGACGCCGACCGTCACGTCGGCGCGATACTGGTTCGTGCCTTCGGCTTCGAGCGCATGGCAGCCGGGTATCACTTTGGCGAGCGCGTTCGGATCGAGCAGCACGGCAAAAATCGCTTCTGGCGACGCCGGCAAATCGACGCCGCCCTGCGCAGTGAGCGCCTTGCCGCCACCCGGCGTCGCCGGCTTGGCGGCGGGCGCTTCACGCAACTCGGGTCGCGACGGCTCCGGATCGTCGATGCCGATCAGCGCCATGACCTTCGAAGGCGTCAGCGGCAAACGGATATCGTCGACGCCGAGCGCGTCCGCCACCGCATTCGCGATGCACGGCGGCGTACTCATGTTGTTGCCCTCGCCGAGTCCTTTCGCGCCGAGCGGCGTGAACGGCGACGGTGTTTCCAGATGCACGATCACCGGATCGGGCACTTCGCAGGTGGTCGGCATCAGATAGTCGGCGAGCGTGCCGGACTGGAAGCTGCCGTCCGCGCCGTAGCGGAATTCCTCCATCAACGCCGCGCCGAGTCCTTGCGCGAACGCGCCGCGAATCTGGCCGTCGGCGAGCGCCGGGTTCAGCAGCGTGCCGGCGTCGTGCGCGGTGACGTAGCGGTCGATCCGCACGCGGCCGGTGGCGTGATCCACTTCGACACCGCACATGTCAAAAGCAAAACCGTAAGCGGCCGATGTGTTGACGCGATCGTTCTCATCCGGCGCGGCCGTGTTCGGCGGATTCCAGAACACCGTCTCGCGCAAGCCGGGCTCTTCGCCTTCGGGCAACAGCGCGGGCGCCCAATGCGGCGCATTGGCGGCGACGCGGCCGAACGGCTGCGCGCGATCCTCGGCGCCCTTTGCAAAAATCCTGCCTTCTTCGAAACGGATATCGTCGGGCGCGCAGCCCATCTGCTTCGACACGATGCGCGCGATCTTGTCGCGCACGCGCACGGCCGCGAGATGCACCGTGCCCGCCACCGCGCCGGCGAAGCGGCTGGAATAATTACCCGCCGCCACCGACCACGCGTCCTTGTGCGTATCGAATTCGACATTGACAATGACGTCATCCGGCGACACGCCGAGCACGTCCGCGACCACTTGCGCGCACACCGTCATATGCCCCTGGCCCGCGGGCGTCGACGCAATCGTCACCACGACGCCGCCGAGCAGATCGACGCTCACGGTCGCGCTCGCGATCGCGCCGCTCTTCGGCCCGGCTTTCTTGCGCGCCTCGGCGGGCATCACGGTCGTGATGTAGCCCATGTTCGACACCGACGGCTCGACGATCGCCGCGAAGCCGATCCCGTACAGCCGCCCTTCCTTGCGTGCCGCCGTGCGACGTGCAAGCAGCTCGTCATACCCGCCTTCGCTCAGCGCGCGGCGCAGCGCTTCCTGATAGTTGCCCGAGTCGAGCAGCGCACCCGCCGCGGCGCGATACGGGAACGCATCGGCGGCGACGAAATTGCGGCGGTATACGTCGAGCACATCGAGGTTCAGTTCGAGCGCGATGCGCTGCATCAGCCGTTCGAGCGCGAAGTACACCTGCGGACCGCCAAAGCCACGCACCAGACCCGTCGGCGTCTTGTTGGTCAGCACGACGCGGTTGCGCACCAGCAGATTGTCGATGGCGTACGCGCCGGTCAGGCAGCCGTGCATGCGATAGAACGTGGCCGGTTCCGGCGCGCGCAGATAGCCGCCGCAATCTTCGAGTTGATCGTAGGAGAGCGCCGTGATGCGGCCGTCGCTTTCCACGGCGGCTTCGAGCGTCGAGACACGCGCGGTCGCGGAGGTCGCCGCGCTCAGATGTTCGAGCCGGTCCTCGACCCATTTCACCGGCGCGCCCGCCTTGCGCGAAGCGAGGCACATCAGCACCACGTACGGAAACACCGCCTGCTTCACGCCGAAGCTGCCGCCCGAATCGCGCGGCGCCTTGTGACGCAAACGGTTGGCGGGCACGTTCAGCGCCATCGCCATCACCGCGTGCAGCGAGAACGGCCCCATGAAATTGGACGTGACGTCGTAGCCTTCGTCGCCGGCCAGGTATTCGGCGATCACGACACCGCATTCGATCGGCGCGCAGGTATTGCGCGGATAATGCGCCACCAGTTTCACGCGATGCGGCGCCTTGTCGAACGCGGCTTCCGGCTCGCCGTAGCGGAAATGCCGGTCGCTAATCACGTTGCTGCCCACTTTCTCGTGCAACACCGGCGATGCATCGCTCGCCGCCTGCTCGATCGAGGTGACCGGGTCGAGCGTGGCGTATTCGACCTTGAGCAGATCGAGCCCGTCTTCGGCGATGGCGCGCGATTGCGCGAGCACCACCGCCACCGGTTCGCCGACATAGCGCACGCGGTCCATCGCCAGCGCCCACTGTTCCATCGGCGATTTCACGCCGACCACGAAAGGCCGCGACCAGGCGCGCAGGTCGTCGCGTGTCAGGATCGCGTGCACACCAGGCAGCTTCGACGCGGCATCGGTGTCGATCGACACCAGTTCCGCATGCGCGTGCGGCGAGCGCAGGATCGCGGCGTGCAGCGTGCCCGGACGAATGCCGATGTCGTCGCCGTAACGGCCGCGACCGGTGAGAATCGCGGGATCTTCCAGACGCTCCATCGAGCGGCCGAGATGACGTTGCGGGCGTTTATCCAGTTCCGGTTCGCGTTCACGCGTCGCGGTGTCGCCCGGGTGAAGCAAGTCGCGCTGATTCATTCGTCCACTCCCGAGCGGCGCTCCGTGAATTCGTCGGCGAGCCCGCTCCAGCGCTGCGCAATCTCGCGATGCTCGATACCGAACAGATCGAGAATGCGCCCCACCGTGTGATCGACCACGTCCTCGATAGTCTTGGGATGCGCGTAGAAGGCGGGCACCGGCGGCATCACGATCCCGCCCATCTCCGTCACGGAAGTCATGTTGCGCAGATGCGCCAGATTGAGCGGCGTTTCGCGCGCGACCAGCACGAGCCGGCGACGCTCCTTGAGCATCACATCGGCGGCGCGCGTGAGCAGGTTGTCGGCGAAACCGTTGGCCACGCCCGCGAGCGTCTTCATCGAGCACGGCGCAATCACCATGCCTGCCGTGATGAACGAACCGCTCGCCACCGCCGCGCCGATGTCGCGCACGTTGTAGACCACGTCGGCGAGACTGTCCAGATCGCCGCGCGTCATGCCGAGTTCCTGCGCCGCCGTGACCGCGCCGGAGGCCGATACGATCAGATGCGTTTCGTGCGTGCCGAGGCGGCGCAAGGCCGCAAGCAGGCGCACGCCGATCGACGCGCCGCTTGCGCCCGAAATGCCGACGACGATGCGCTGCGGCTTATGTGCGAGCTCAGCCATGCGCGCCACCCAGATAGCTGTCGAACGCGGCGTTGTCGGCGGCGACGAGTTCGTCCAGATTTACCGTGTCCTGGCCCGGAATGCGCACCCGCGTGAACACGTGCGACGCATACACCACCGGCCGCGTGGCGTCGAGTCCCATCTTCGCGCTCACGCCTTGCAGATGCGGCGGCGCGTCTTCCGGCTGACCGACGGTGGTGGACGGATCGAGCGGCGAACCCTGCGCGCCTTCGATCACGACCAGATCGCGATCGGCCTGGAAGCGCGTGGCGACGGCCCATTCGATTTCCGCCGGATCGTGCACGTCCACATCGGTGTCGACCACGACCACCTGCTTGATGTCGTAGTGCGCGCCGAACGCGCACAGAATCACGTTCTTCGCTTCGCCTTCGCGCTTCTTCTCGAACTGCACCCACAGGTGATAGCGGCACACGCCGCCCACGGAGAGATGCACGTCCTTCACGTTAGGATGACTACGTTGCAGATGGGCGAGCAGCGTCGCTTCGCGCGGAATCGCGCCGAGCAGCAGATGCTCCATTTCCGCCGGCACGATCGTATGAAAGATCGGCTTCTCGCGATGCGTGAGCGCGGTGACTTCGATCACTTCACGCGCTTCCTGTGCGCTGTAGTACTTCGGGAATTCGCCGAAAGGACCTTCCAGTTCGCGCACGTTGGGCAGAATGCGCCCTTCGATCACGATCTCGGCGAAGGCCGGTACATTGACGCCGTTGCTCACGCATTTGACGACCGGCAGCGGCGCGCCATGCAGCGCGCCGGCGATTTCCAGTTCGTCGGAATCGATTGGGGAAATGGCTTGCGAGGCGAGCATCGTCAGCGGATCGACGCCGATTGCGATAGCGACGTCGAGCGCATCGCCGGCCTCTTCCGCGGCTTTCTGGAATGCGTACAAGTGGCGCGGCAGCAGCAGGATCGCCATGCGATCGGGCCCATGCACCTGAATGCGGTTGATCGACACGTTCTGCACGCCGGTGCGCGGATTGCGCGCGATCACGAGACCCGCGGTGATATACGGCCCGTTGTCGTGTTCGCTGTGCGTGGGAATCGGCAGCAGCTTGTGAAGGTCGATGGCGCCGGTATGCACGACCTGCTGGCAAGCCGCTTCGGCGCGTGGAATTTCCTTCGAGGGAATCGGCTGATCGGCCGCGTCGCGAAAGCGCGTCAGCAGATCGGACTCGGCCACACCCATCGCTTCGGCGATCCAGGCGCGGCGCGACATGAACCCGCTGACCACCGGCACGTCGTGGCCGCCCGGTTTCGTGAAGAACGCGGCTTGCGTGGCGTCGAGGCGCTTGGCAATCGCGGCAAGTTCGTGTTCGAGCGCCACCGGCCTGTCGATCGTGGCCAGCCGGCCCGTACGCGCCAGATGCGCCAGCCAGTCGCGCAGCGTAAGCACGCCGGACGGGCGGCCCCACGTCAGTTGGAAAGTACCGTGCGATGCGGTATCGCGAGTATTCATCTACGTCTCCATCCGTGCCCCGGCTTCATGTCCGAACCGGACTGCCAGTTGATGATGGAAGCGTAACGAGATCGGCGTATAACTTCTAATATTGATTATTGATGCGTTGAATCATTCCCGATGATATGCGCGTTAGCACCAATGACAGCCAATTGTAGGCAGGATATCAATAGACACCGCGCGGCTCACGGCGCATTCTGCGGAGCTGGAGCCAGGGTTTAGGAGCATCCGTGGAACGCGGTTCCTGTCTTTATCTGATACCGCGCGTCTTTCTCATTACGTTTGCTGATGTTTTATTCATACCAACATGGACCTCAGGCAAATCCAGTATTTCATCGCGCTCTTCGAGGACGGTTCGGTCACGCGGGCGGCGAAACGCCTGAACATCGTGCAGCCCGCGCTCAGCATGCAGATCGCCAAACTCGAGGACGAACTGCATCAGCAACTCTTCGAGCGCAACGCGCACGGCATGGCGCCGACTGCCGCCGGCCGGCTCATGTACCGGCTGTTTCTGCCGATCATGCGCGATCTCGCGCACGCGCGTCAGCAACTCGTGCAGCGCGACGAGGTGGTGACCGGCCACGTGTCGATCGGGCTGATCGCGTCGGTCACGGAAAGCGTGCTGGCCGATGCATTGTCGCGTTTTCACGCGCGTTATCCGCATGTCGAAGTCACCGTGGCCGACGGCTACAGCGCGACCTTCATAGACTGGGTAACGGGCGGCCAGCTCGACGCGGCCTTGATCAACAAACCGCGCGCGCGCTTTTCACTCGACGCGCAGCCCTTGCTCGACGAGGAAATGGTGCTGGTGACGAGCGCCGAGCACGGCCCCGAGTTGCCGCACGCCATTGAACTCGCGCAACTGCCGGAACTGGAACTGGTGCTGCCGACCAAGCGTCACGGCTTGCGTGGCGTGCTCGATACGGCGGCACAGCATGAAGACGTGCTGCTCGCGCCGCGCTTCGAAATCGACGTATTGAGCACGATCGTGAAGCTGGTGGAGAGCACCCACTTCGCGACCATTCTGCCGCGGATCGCCGTGCAGAGAGCGGTGCGCCAGGGCAGCCTGCGCGCCTATCCGATTCTCGCGCCGCGCATCGTGCGGCATATCGTGTGCGTGAGCCATCCGCGACGCCCGTTGAGCGCCGCGGCGGATGCGCTGGTGTCGATCATCGCTGACGAGTTGCGCCAGGTGTCGAGCGCGTCGGAACTGGACGCGACGCTGAGCACCGAGTCCGGCGATGCGTCGAATGATTCACCTCCGGCGCTTTCCTCCAGCAACGAACGCAGCGCTTGAACGTGGCGGCGTGAATCGAACACCGTCAGATTTTAAGCGCCACTGGCGCGCCGATCTCATGCGCCTTCAGACCGGACACGGACACCCGCAAGCCGGGCCGGCCTTCGTTGTTGCGCAGAGACAGATCCAACTGATGCCGCGCGGCAATGCGCGACACGATCGCAAGCCCAAGGCCGCTGCCTTCGCCTTGCGCCCCTTCGCCGCGATAGAAACGGTCGAAGACCCGTTCGCGTTCGGCCTCCGGAATCCCCGAGCCGGTATCGGCAACTTCGAAGCCAACGCGCGTGCCTTCACGCTTGAGGATCACGTCGACGCGTCCGCCGCGCGGCGTATGCCGGATCGCGTTGTTGATCAGATTGCCCAGCAGCACGCTCATGCCGTGCGGCTCGGCCAGCACGGTATAAGCATCCCCCTCCGTGCGCGCGCCTTCGCACTCCAGGCCGATGTCGATCTCCCTGGTTTCCGCCAGCAGCGAAAAATCGCCCACTGCCTGCTCGCCGATGCGCCGCAGGCTGACCGGCACCATCGCCGTGACCGGATGCGCGTCTTCACGCGCGAGCGCCAGCAGTTGCTGCACCAGGTGAATGATGCGGTTGACGCGCCCCTCGACCCGTTCGAGGGTTTGGCCTTCGCCCTTTAACGAACCATCGCGCGAAGCGGCCTGCAATTGCAGCTTCAATGCAGCGAGCGGTGAGCGCAACTCGTGCGCGGCATCGGCGATGAACGTGCGTTGCGCTTGCGACGCCGTGTGCAGCCGCTGCAGCAGATCGTTGAGCGCTTCGACCAGCGGCCTGATCTCGACCGGCACGCTGCCGTCCAGGCGCAGCGGTTCCAGCGAATCGATCGTACGGGTGGACAATGCGCGCGACAACCCGCCAATCGGCGCCAGCCCGCGCGCCACCACCAACAGGACCAGCACGATCGTCACCGGCACCAGCACGCCGAGCGGCCAGAGCGTATGCAGCGCAAGGCGCATCGCGAGGTCCTCGCGCACGGAGATGGGCTGCGCCACCTGAATATAGCGTTCCCCCTGCTGCACGGCGAAGGTGCGCCAGTGATACTCGCCGCGCTCCACCGTGTCGTAGCCCGGGGGCTGGCGCGCGAACACCGGCGCCTGCAGCGAGTGATAGATCAGCTTGCCCGCGCCGTCCCAGATTTCGATGACGACCCGGTCGTCGGCCAGACCACCGAGGTCGGGGTCGCGATGTTCGCGGTCGCCCGCGCCGGCGAGATTCAACGGCAGCGACAGCGCGATCGTGCGCAACTCGTAGTCGAAGAGTTCGCTCGCTTCCTCGCGCGCCGTATGAAAGATGCCGTAGCCGGCCATGCCCGAGGCGGCCGCCAGACCGAAGATCAGCCAGCCCAGCAGCCAGCGGCGAATCGACGTCATCAGCACCTCTTCAGACGGTAGCCCACGCCGCGCACGGTCACCACCTGGTCCGCGCCGATCTTGCGCCGCAAGCTGTGCACGTGCACTTCGATGGTATTGCTGCCCACTTCCTCGCCCCAGCCGTACAGTTTTTCTTCGAGCTCGGTCTTGGTGAACACGCGCGTCGGCTCTTCGATCAGCGCTTGCAGCAATGCGAATTCGCGCGGTACGAGCGGCACTGGCTCGCCGGACTTGCTGACCTCGTGCGCCGCGGGGTCGAGGGTTATCTCGCCGTGCGCGTAGACCGGCTGCTTCTGGCCGGTGCGGCGCCTGAGCAGTGCGCGCACGCGCGCGGCCAATTCGTCGAGATCGAATGGCTTGATCAGATAGTCGTCGGCGCCGGCGTCGAGGCCACGAATCCGTTCGTCGACGGCGTCGCGTGCCGTCAGGATGATGACCGGCGCGGCGCCGCCGTTCTTGCGATAGGCGTTGAGGACGTCGATGCCGTCCTTCTTCGGCAGGCCGAGATCGAGCAGCACGAGGTCATACACGCCGTTGCCGAGCGACAGTTCCGCCGCGCGGCCGTCTTCGGCCCAGTCGATCGCGTAGCCGGAGCGGCGCATCGCGCCCAGAACCGTTTCCGCGATCATGTCGTCGTCTTCGACCAGTAGCAGACGCATGGCCTCTCCTCTCCCTTATTGGCTCCGGCATTGTCCCGCCCGGTAGCTTAACGCTTCCTTATGGCTTGCTTAGGTTTTGCTGAAGGGACACTGAAGGGAGGCTGAAGGGCCGCTTAAATCGGCGTTAAGCATGTCTTAAGCAGTCCATCAGCAAAATCGCTTCTTTTCCGTGGCTTTCCCGCGCGGATGCCCCATTTTTTTGTTCAGGAGCCGCATTTTGCCCGTTCTCAATGCCGCGTCCGCGGCGATATCGGCGGCCGTGTCTGTGTTCGCCGCGGCCGAGCCCGCGGCCGGCCACACACCGCGACCCTACGAACGGTTGCGCGCGCTGGTGCCGCTCTGCGCGCTGCTGATGGGCGGCTGCACGTGGTATCACCGCGAGCCGCTCGCGCCGCAGGATACGTCCACCTCCGCCCATTCGCTCGAACGCATCCGCATCGATCCGGCGAGCATGCCGTTGCCGGAGCTGGCCGCGCATCGTTTCGATCCGTCCGACGGACTCGATATCGACGAGGTCGCGATGCTCGCGGTCGCCAACAACCCAGACCTGAGGCTGGCCCGCGACGACCTCGGCATTGCCCGCGCTCAGGCCTATTCAGCGGGCCTGCTGCCGGACCCGCAACTGAGCATAGCGAGCGATTATCCCGGCCAGATCGGCACCGTGCGCGCGTTCAACTACGGCTTGAGCATGGACGTGATGGCGATCGTGCTGCGCAGCGCCAACAAACAATCCGCCGACGCCACGGTGGCGAAAACCGACCTCGGTCTGCTATGGCAGGAATGGCAGATCGTCGCGCAAGCGCGGCAGTTGTTCATCAAGACGCGTTTTCAGCAGGACACGCTGCCCCTCTTGCAGCGCCAGCGTGAGCTCACGCGCACGCGCTATGAACGCATGGCCGAAGCGCGCCGCGACGGCAACCTCACCGACGACACGTTGACAGCAGCGCTCCTCGCCTATAGCGACGCTCGCAAGCAATACACCGATGCCGAACGCGCAGCCGAGCAAACGCACCATGATCTGAACGCGCTGCTCGGCATCTCGCCCGAGGTGCAACTGCAACTCACAGGCGGCGAAAACATCGAGCCGCTCGCCGACACGACGCTCGATGCGGCGCTCGCCGGGCTGCCTCGGCGCCGCCCGGATCTGATCGCGCTGCAAGCAGGCTACGAGGCGCAGGAACAGAAATATCGCGCCGCGATCCTCAGCCAGTTCCCGAGTCTGTCGGTGGGCTTCGTGCGGGCGCGCGATACGTCGAACATCTACACGAGCGGCTTCCAGATCAACCTCAGCCTGCCGATCTTCAACCGCAATCAAGGCAACGTCGCAATCGAGCAGGCCAGCCGCCAGCGTTTGCGCGACGAATATCAAACACGGCTGAACAGCGCTTACGGCGACGTCGCGCATCTGCGTGCGGACAACGCGGTCCTCACGCGGCAATTGCAGCAAACCGAAGCCGCGCTGCCCGAGGTCGACCTCGCCGCCCGGCACGCGGCCGCGGCCTACGCGGATCACAACCTCGCGCTCGGCGCCTACACCGACGCGCAAAGCGCCGCGCTCACCAAACAGATCGACGTCGCGACCTTGCGCGAGTCGCTCGCCGAACAACGCGTCGGCTTGCAGGCGCTGCTCGGCAGCGCGATTCCCGACGCCTACTCCACCGCTCTCACCTTGACCGACACTCATGCGAAATAGCCTGACTTCAGCGCTGCGGCCGCGCATTGCCGCCGGTGCGATTTCGATCGCTTGCGCCACGCTGCTGTGCGCGGGCGTTCATACGGCCCGCGCGGCAAGCGCCGGCGACACCGCCGAGCAACCCGTGGTCGCCGTGCAAACCGTGCGCGTGCAGCGCGCCGAGATCGCGCAGCCGGTGCACGCGTATGGCGTCGTCGCGGCGTCCGCGTCGAACCTCACCACCGTCAATCTGCCGTACACCGCGCGCATCGTGCAGATGCGCGTGCAGTCCGGGCAAACGGTGACGCGCGGCGCGCCGCTCTTCCTCGTGCAGGCCGACCCGGCCGCCGTGCTTGCCTCAACCCAGGCGAAAAGCGCCGTGACGCTCGCGCAAGGCGAGCTGGCGCGCACGCAATCGCTGTACGACAAAGGACTCGCCACGCAGTCGCAACTCGCCAGCGCCCGCAAGGCCGCCGACGACGCGCAGCAGGCGCTCGCCGCACAGAACCAGACCGGCGTGGCAAGCGGCAACAAAATCATCACCGCGCCGAACGACGGCGTCGTGCTGCAGGTTTCGGCCGCTCAAGGCGATCAGGTGCAAGCCGGCACGGCGATCCTGCAACTCGCGGGCGGCAGCGGCAAGGACGCGCGCGCCAACGTGATGCTCGGCGTCGAGCCCGCCGATGCCGCCGCGATCCACACCGGCGACCTCGTCGCGTTGCACGGTCTGTCCACGTCGCTCGCGAAGACTTCGGCGAACGGCCACGTGGCACTGGTCGGCGCCTCGATCGATCAGCAGAGCCAGCTCGTCGATGTCGGCGCGAACGTGCCGCTCGGTCAGACGGCCTTCATTCCCGGCACGCGCGTGAGCGCGGACATCGAGACCCGCAGCGGCACGCACTGGATCGTGCCGCGTGCCGCTGTGCTGAAAGACGGCCAAGGCGCGTACGTGTTCCAGATCACGCCGCAGAACAAGGCGCGCCGCGTGGCGGTGACCACCCAGGTCGAGAACGGCGACCGTTACGGCGTGGATGGCCCGCTCGACGCCGCGCAAGGCCTCGTGGTCAGCGGCAACTATGAGTTGAAGGACGGCATGGCGGTGCGAATCAGCGGAGGCGCGCCGCGATGAATTTCGGTCAATGGATGCAGAAGCACCGCCGCTCGCTGCTGTTCGTGATCGCGTTGCTGGCGATAGCGGGCGCACTGACCGCGTTCCGCCTGCCGATCTCGCTGTTCCCGAACGTCGCGTTTCCGCGCGCGGTCGTTTCGCTCGACGCGGGCGACCGCCCCGCCGAACAGATGGCCACGCTCGTCACGATGCCGGTCGAAGAAGCGCTGCGGCGCGTGCCGAACGTGCGCGACGTGGAATCGAAAACAAGCCGCGGCGCAGCCGAAATCTCGATCAATTTCGACTGGGGCACCGACATGGCGCAAGCCACCTTGCAGGCACAGTCGGCCATCAGCGAGATTCTCGCGACACTGCCGCAAGGCACCTCGATGCAGGTGCGGCGCATGGACCCGACCGTGTTTCCGGTGCTGGCGTATAGCCTCACTTCGCAGCAGCAGTCGCTCTCCGCACTGCACGATCTCGCGCAGTTCCAGATGCGGCCGTTGCTGTCTTCGGTGGAAGGCGTGGCGCGGGTCGACGTGACAGGCGGCGCGCAGGACGAGTTCGAAGTTGCGATCGATCCCGCGCGGCTCGCCGCGTACAAGCTCTCGCTCTCCGATGTGTCGAAGGCGATCGGCGCGAGCAACGTGCTGATGGCGAACGGCCGCATCGAGGATCACTACAAGCTCTACCTGGTGATCGCCAACACCACCATTACGCAGCTCGACGAGCTGCGCAACGTCGTGGTGTCGGCCAGCGGCGCGACGCAGATCCGCCTCGGCGACGTCGCGATCGTACGCCAGGGCGTGGTGCCGCAATGGATGCGCGTCACCGCCGACGGCCAGGACGCGGTGCTCATCAACGTGTACCAGCAGCCGGGCGCGAACAGCGTGGCGATGGCCAGGGCGATCCGCGCGAAGCTCGCCGACTTCCAGCATCAGATGCCGGCCGGCGTGCATCTGTCGAACTGGTACGACCAGAGCGAACTGGTGATTGCCTCGGCCACCAGCGTGCGCGACGCGATCATGATCGGCGTGGTGCTGGCGGCGCTGACGTTGTTCGCGTTCCTGCGCAACTGGAAGATCACCGCGATCGCCGTCGCGCTGGTGCCGGTGGTGATGGCCGCGACCATCCTGTTGCTCGACGTGTTCGGCATGGGCTTCAACATCATGACGCTCGGCGGCATGGCCGCCGCCGTCGGTCTCGTCATCGACGACGCGATCGTGATGATCGAGCACATCGTGCGGCGCATGCGTGAAGGTGGCGCACGCGCTTTTCATGGCCGCGTGATGGCGGCGGCGCTCGAATTCACGCGGCCGCTGGCGGGCTCTTCGGCGGCGACGCTGATCATTTTCGTGCCGTTGGCGTTTTTATCCGGCGTGACGGGTGCGTTCTTCAAGGCGCTCTCCGTCACCATGGCGAGCGCGCTGTTCATTTCCTTTCTCGTCACGTGGCTCGCGGTGCCGATTCTGTGCGACCGCTGGCTGAAACCAAAAGACGCCGAGGAACACCAAGAAACCCGCTTCGCCTCGTGGATGAACCGGCGCTACGCGTTTCTGGTGGAGCGCGTCACCGCGCGGCCAGTGCTCGTGCTGCTCGGCCTGCTGCCGCTGATCGTGGTGGCCGTGTTCGCGTTCACGCGCGTGGGCAGCGGTTTCATGCCGAGCATGGACGAAGGCGGTTTCGTGCTCGATTACCACACCGAACCGGGCACGTCGGTGAGCGAGACTGATCGGTTGATGAAACAGATCGAAGGCATTATTCGCGCGAACCCGAATGTCGCGACCTATTCGCGCCGTACCGGCGCCGGTCTCGGCGGCGATCTGAACGAGCCGAACAAGGGTGACTTCTTCGTGCGGCTGAAGTCCGGCAATCGCGAGCCGATCGCCACCGTCATGGAAGAAATCCGCTCGAAGGTCGAGACTCAGGTGCCCGGCGTGAGTGTCGAACTCGCGCAGTTGATGGAGGATCTGATCGGCGACCTGACGGCGGTGCCGCAACCGGTCCAGATCAAGATCTATTCCGACGACCCGAACACGCTCGAGACGACCGCGCGCAAGGTGGCGGCGCAGATCGGCAAGATTCAGGGCGTGGTGGACGTGAACGACGGCATCAATCCGGCCGGCGACGCGCTCGAACTGCACATCCGTCCTGAAGCGGCGGCGGCCGAGGGCATGGACCCGCAATCGATCGCGCAGGCCGTGTCCGATATGGTGGAAGGCAATGTGGCCACGCAATTCCAGAGCGGCCCGAAAACGGTCGGCGTGCGTGTACGTGTGGCCGGCGCGATGAAGCTCACGGATACGCAACTGGGACAGTTGCAGATCCGCGCGCCCGACGGCCATCTGTTCGCGCTCGATCGCGTCGCCGATCAGGTGACGGTGACCGGCCAGCCCGAGATCAGCCGCGACAATCTGAAACGGATGGTGGCGGTGACCGCGCGCATCGACGGCCGCGATCTGGGCTCGACGATCGCCGACGTGCAGAAGACGCTCAGCGACAAGAGCCTGTTGCCCACCGGCGTGTATTACGAGTTGGGCGGCCTGTATCAGCAGCAGCAGATTGCGTTCAAAGGACTGTTGAGCGTATTCGGCGCGGCGATCGCGCTCGTGTTCGGCTTGCTGCTGTTTCTCTACGAGCGCTTTCGCGTCGCGCTGGCGGTCATGGCGATGCCGTTGCTGGCGGCGGGCGCGGTGTTTATCGGCTTATGGGTCACCGGCATCGAATTGAACATCTCCGCGATGATGGGGATGACGATGATCATCGGCATCGTGACCGAGGTGGCGATTTTTTATGTGTCGGAGTTGCAGGGACTCGTGCGGGACGACGAGATGCCATTCGAGGACGCGTTGCTGAGCGCCGGGCGCAATCGTCTGCGTCCCATCGCGATGACGACGATCGCCGCGATTCTGGCGCTGCTGCCGCTGGCTTTTGCACTTGGGCAAGGTTCGGCGATGCAGCAGCCGCTGGCGATCGCGATTATTTCCGGGTTGATTGTGCAGTTGCCGCTGGTGTTGCTGTTGCTGCCGGTGCTGTTGAAGTTGTTGATGAAGAAGGAGGCGATTTAAGCCGGCGATCGGCGGCCTACGCCGCGCTTCGCTTCTGTGCGCCCGCGGCTCGCGGCGGGCGCACAGTCAGATCAGTCGACGAAGTGAACCGAACCTACACCTTCAGCACATCCCCGAACCCGCCAACCCGCACCCCCGCCGCCCGGATCGCCATCGCCACTTTCGGCGACAACAACGCGCGCAGTTCATCCTCGTGCCGGTACATCTTCATTCCGTCGCTCAATGCCCGCTCCCCCGCCACCGCGGGATGGCAGTAAATTTCCCCCACCCCATGCGGCAGATCGGCGAGCGCCGCCAGCCACGCTGCCTCATCCATCCGGCCGCTATCCGCGATCCCCACCACGTAATCGTTATGCGCAATGCCGGCGCGATCCAGACGCGTCTTGACCCGCACGATCCACGGCCGCAACCATAGCGGCGCGTTCGCTTCGAACGGCAAGCGCATCGCCTTCATCCCATACTCCCGGCCGATCTTCAAAATCAGTCCGAGCACCGTCGGATGCAAATGAAAATGCTTGTGCGTGTTGACATGATCGAGCGTCAGGCCGGTCTGCGCGAAGGCATCGAACTGCGCGCGAATTTCCCGCGCAAGCTGCTTGCGCACGTGCGGCAAAAAGAAGAATCGCAGGCCGTCGCGCACCATGTTGTCGCCGAAGCGGCCATGCTCGTCGAGCAAGGCCGCAATCGCCGCGCGCGGCGCGAGCGGGTCGCCGTCGGCCAGCACCAGATGCAGGCCGACACGCAAGCGCGGCAACGCGCGGGCGCGCGCCACCGCGTCGCTCGCGGCCGGTGCGCCGATCATCAGGCTGGCGGCGCTCAGCACGCCCTCGCGATGCGCTCGCTCCACTGCCAGATTCACTCGCGCGTGCAGACCGAAATCGTCGGCGGTCACGATCAATGCGCGTGGCTTAGCCGCCATCCGACGCCTCCATCACGTCCATCACATTCAACGCGCCGTTGCGCGCGGCCTTCGACGCCGCAGCCTCGATGGGCACGCGCGCACCGCGCCACATCACATGCGAGCCGAACACGGCGGCGCACCACTGCAACGCCAGCAACGTATCACGCAGCGGCACGAGCGGCAAATCGCGCCAGAAGGTGCGCTCACGACGCGCCGAGCGCAGATGCATCAACAGACGCGCGGCGAGACCCGCAGCGGCCCCGGCCCCGCTCGTGAACGCGGCCCACGCGTGCACCGCATCCGGCGAAGCGGCCGCAAGGCCGGCACTCAGCCACGCGCCGGCCAATAGCCAGGGCGTGGGAAAGGTGATGAAGAGGAACGCGAAACCCGGCGCATTCACCGAGCGAATCGTGCGCAGCCAGCGCGTTTCGCGCTGCCACAAGGCGGAAAACGTCGGCTCGATCACGTCGGTCGCCACCATCGCGCGCGAGAGCACGGTTTGCAGGCCAAGCGCGCGCACGTGTTCAGCCAGCCAGTAGTCGTCCGCGAGACAGTTTTTCAGCGCCTCGAAACCGCCGATGCGTTCGAGCGTCGCGCGCCGCAACGCAAGCGTCGCACCGAAGCCGAAGCGGCGCGAGCCGGCCGCGTGCGCGACCCGCACCGACGGCGCGAACCATTCGTTGATGAAGAGCGCGCCCACGCGCGGCCAGAAGCCGCCGATGCCGCGCGCCACGTAGAGGCACGTGACCACGCCCACGCGCGGATCCGCGAGCGGCGCGGCCACGCTGTCGAGATAATCGGCTTCGACGGCGATGTCGCTGTCGGCGATCACGATGACCTCATGGCGTGCCCGCGCGGCCATGTTGATCAGATTGCTGACCTTGAGGTTGCTGCCGTGCACGCGCGCGTCGATGGCGAGTTCGATATCGTGCGACGGATAGGCGGCCTGCAAACGGCACACCACGGCAATCGCGGAATCGTCCGGCGAGGACACGCCGAGCACGAGCTGAAAATGCGCATGACGCTGCTCGCAAAAGGTCCGCAGATTGTCGTACAGACGCGGCTCCGCGCCGCACAGTGGCTTGAGCACGCTGACGCCGACCTGCGCGAAGCGCCGCTGCGGTTGCGAAACGTGCGAGGAAGAATGAGCGGTGCGACCCGCCGCACCGCGGCGCGAACTGAAGAACGGCATCGCGACCGCCGCCAGCAGCGCGTACAGGGACGCGCTCAAGCAGACGGCCAGCAGAACCCATTGACATGCCGTCACTGCGTGCGGCGCCATCGTCCGCTTCCGTCAGTGCTCGGCCAGCACGAACGCCCTGCCGGTCAGGCGCAGATGAAGAATCACGAGCCAGCGCCGCGGACAATTCGCGGCGATCGCGACCGGCCGCGAAGGTCGGCTCACGCCCGTGGCGAAACGGCCCTGCAACGCGAGTTCGAAGGCGGCATGCGCGAACTGGCGTGTCACGATCACGCCGCTGAAAATCACGGCAATGGCGAGCAGACGGAACGACATGGAGCTGAAGGCGCTCTGCGAAACCGGCAGTACCAGCAGCGCGACGCAGGCGAGCACTTCGGCGCCCATGGCGGTGAGCGAGGCCACCATCAGGTGGGCGCGCAGCATGTCGACGGTGGCTGGCTTCATGGCTGGGTCTCGTGACCTGTTGAGGGGCGATAGTAGCGATCCAAGCTGAAGGAAACCTTAAGCAAGTAAGCGTATAAAGCGAGTGATGACAACATGGTTAAACTTCGGATTACATTGCAGGCTTGCTTAAATATTGCGGTTGCCTTGCAATGAAACATCGAATGGAAAAAACGGACTCATGCGCGTACTCCTCGTAGAAGACGACGATCTGATCGGCTGCGGCATCGAAGCGGGACTACGTCAGGCCGGCTTCACGGTCGACTGGGCGCGCGACGGCCACAAGGCCGGTCTCGCGCTCGACACCACCGCCTACGCCCTCGTGCTGCTCGATCTCGGCCTGCCCCGCGTGTCGGGTATGGAACTGCTGAAACGGCTGCGCGATTCGGGCAAGGACGTGCCGGTGCTGGTGCTGACCGCGCGGGGCACGGTGGTCGACCGTGTCGGCGGCCTCGAAGCGGGCGCCGACGACTATCTGGGCAAGCCCTTCGATCTGACCGAACTGGTCGCCCGCTGCCGGGCCTTGTTGCGCCGCGCGCAGGGTCGCAGCGTCGAGCAGATCCGCTATCAGCATTTGACCGTCAACCCGGCCGCGCAAACTGTCGAAGTGGGCACGACGCGCGTGCCGCTCACCTCGCGCGAATGGGCGATCCTGATGCAGTTGCTGACCAACCAGGGGATTCCCCAGTCGCGCTCGCGTCTCGAAGAAAGCCTGTACGGCTGGCAGGAAGAAATCGAGAGCAACGCGATCGAGGTGCACGTGTCCAATCTGCGCAAAAAACTCGGCGCCAAGCTGATCAAGACGGTGCGCAATATCGGCTACGTCGTGGAGAAAGAATGATGGGCGCGTCGATCCGCCGGCGTCTCGTGCTGCTGGTTCTCACCAGCATCGCGCTGGTCTGGGGCGTGGCGCTGGTGTCGAGTTATCGTCAGGCCACCCGCGAGGTCGCCGAATGGGAAGAGGCGCGTCTCGCGGAACTCGCGCAGATTCTCGCCCTGCTCGATCAGCGCAATCTCACCACGCTCGCCAATGCGCGCATCGACGTGCGTGAGGAAGAAAAAGGCGGCGAGCCAGGCGCCAACGACCGCGACGACGACGACGCGCTGCCGCGCGACGCGCTCTTCCAGGTGCGCGGCGCGAACGGCGAGGTGCTGGCGGGCAGCCCGCAATTGCGCGAACTCAATGCCTGGGATCTGCCGGTGCCGGCGGTGAGCGGCACGCGGGACATCACGCTCGGCGGCCAGATGTATCACTCGTTCACCTTGCGCGACACCGCGCTCGGCCATACGGTGCGAGTGTTCGAACCGGCCAATACGCGCAGCGATCTGGTGAGCGGCGTGGCGAGCCGCATTGCCCGCCCTACGCTGGTCGCGCTGCCGGTGCTGGCGGTTATGGTGTGGCTCAGCATCGGCTGGAGTCTGGCGCCGCTCAGGCTGCTCTCGCGCGCCATCCGTTCGCGCGACGTCAACCGGCTGGAGCCGGTCGACATCGGCCGCGCGCCGACCGAGGTGCGCCCGCTCGTCGATGCAATCAATCTGCTGTTGTCGCGTCTGCTGCATTCGCTGGAGCGCGAACGCGCGTTTACCGCCGACGCCGCGCACGAACTGAAAACGCCGCTGGCCGCGATCAAGGTGCAGGCGCAAGTCGCGCTGGCGGAAACGGACACGGCGCGGCAGCGGCTGGCCATGGAACGCGTGGTGCAAGGCGTCGATCGCAGCGCGCGGCTCGCCGAGCAGTTGCTGCTGCTCGCGCGTCTGGACGTGCATGAAAAAATTTCGACCGCGCCGCTGAAACCGGCAACGGTGGCGAAAGACGCGCTGCTCGCCAACGAGCGCAACGCGCAACAGAAAGACATTCACGTGACGCTGCTCGGCGACCTGCGCGCCGAGATCGACGCCGAGCCTGTGCTGATCGGCATCCTGCTCGACAATCTGCTCGATAACGCGATCAAGTACGGGCACGCCGGCGGCAGCATCGAAGTGGCGGTGCAGCACGCGCAAGACCGCGTGCAGGTGACCGTGCGCGACGACGGCCCCGGAGTCGAGGCGGGCGACCTCGACCGTCTGACGAATCGCTTTTTTCGCGCGACGGGCAATCAGGCCACTGGCAGCGGACTGGGTCTTTCGATCGTCGCGCGCATCGCGGAGCATTTTGGCGCGAGCCTGCGTCTGGGCAAAGGCATCGGCGAGCGCGGGCTCGCCGTCGAGGTGTCGTTTCCGGCTTATGCGCAGGCGAGTTGAGGAGAATGCAGACGCGGTCTCGCATCGACGCGCCCGGCTTGTGAGGGCGCGCTGGCTTGTGGCCATGCGCCCCGCGCGCCGCGAACCGTGGCGCCCTCGTGCCGGTGCTGCTACGCCACGCGACGTGCGCCTTTAAGGCGCGCGCTCGAACGCGCGCTCCGGCGCCCGGTTCGACGACTCCGCGAACTGCCACGCAATCAGGCCGGGTACGAACATCACCAGATCGCGAATCCGGCGCGCGCCGGCCAGCGCAAGACAGGTGGAAGGATCGAGGCCCAGCGCGCCGCCGATCAGGATGAAGCCGCCCTCCTGCACGCCGAGCCCGCCCGGCACGAAGAACGCCGCGCTGCTGATCGCCTGGATCAGCGATTCGATCACCACGGCTTCCACGAGCGTGACCTGCACGCCGAGAAAGTGCAGCGCCAGCCAGATTTCCAGCGACGTGAGGAAGCACTGCAGCGGTTGCCAGAAGAACAGATAGCGCAGCACCGCGCCACGCCGGTGCCAGATCAGCCTGATGGCCTGATCGATCTGCGCCGACTGCCCGACCAGCGCGGCGAGCTTGCCGCTCGTCAGATGATTGAGCGCGCGCGTGATGCGCTCGAACGGGCTCGCGTGCTGCACCAGCGCGAACAGCACCAGTAGCGGCGTAAGCACCACCACGCCCCACGCCAGCTGTCCGGCGAGCCGCAGCGTGTCGGAATGCGCATGGGCGAACAGAAAGCCGATGCCGACCATCGTGAACAGCAGCTGGCTGATCACCGTCAGCTGCATATCGACGACGATGCTGCCCACCGCCGTGGACGGCCGCACGCCCCAACGTCTGAGCATGCGAAACGACACGACCTCGCCGCCGATGCGCGCCACCGGCAGCATGCTATTCACCGATTCGCGCACCCACACGAGGTGCAGCATATTGATGAGACCGGGACGATTCGCGCCGCGAATCAGCGAACGCCAGTCGCAGGCATTGGCCAGCATGGGCAGCACGTGCGCGAGCGCGGCCAGCAGCAGTCCCGCGCCGGCCGCGCGCAGCGCGCCAAGCACGGCGCCGGGGTTGTCGTGCCAGACGAGCCAGAGTGACGCCAGCAAGCCGGCTAACGCGGCGATACGGCCGAGATGTTTCATCACGCGCGCACCTCGTGCGCGCGCTTCAGGCGCGTTGCCCTGCTTTTAGCCACTGCTTTAAAAACCTTCTGCATCATTGCCGATCCGTACCGCCGTTCATTCGTCCTGGGCCGCCGACAACAGGCCGTCGCCGTCCACCTTGAAGCTGATGCCTCGCCAGATCACGCGCGAAGACCAGAAGCTCGCGACGAAAATCGCAAACGATACGATATCCCAGAACGGCAGCAGCCACAGGTCGCGATACGCCTGCTTCAACGCGCGATCCGACAGCAGTTTCAAGGCCAGCCGCGCGCCCATGGCGGCGAGCGCGAGCGACCACGCCCACCACGCGCCGGCCGAGCACAGCACCGCGAGCAACGCGAACGCGAACGGATGAACCAGAGCGGAGCCTAGATGGCCGAGCGGATCGATGCGGCGAATGGTGCGGCTCCAGCGCAGTTCATGCGCGATCAGTTGCGCCGCGCTCGATTCGACGCACGCATGCGAGATCGTGAACGGCGGAATCACCACCTTCTCGCCGAGCAGGCGCACCGCCTCGCCGATCGCATGATCCTCGGCCAGATGCCGCACGAACGGCGTAAAGCCGCCGATTTTTTCGAGCGTATCGCGGCGCATCACGATGGTCTGCCCGAAGCACGGGCGCGCAAGCCCGAGCGCGAGACCGGTCACGACACCCGGCAGGAACTGATAATTGGTTGCCTTGGCCGACAGGCGCGGCCAGAAGCCCGGATCGGGCTGTCCGCGATACGCGCAGGTGACGAGACCTACGCCCGGCATCTCCAGCTCGCCGATCACATTGCGCAGATAGTCCGGACCGACGCTGACGTCGCTGTCAGCGAACAGGAGTACGTCATGCCGCGCTTGCGGCAGCATGTTGAGGATATTGCTGATCTTGCGATTCGGGCCGTACAGGCGCGCGTCGGCCACGACGGTGATGTCCGCGTCGGGATAGAGGCGACGCAGGTCGTCGACGGTGTGCAGCGCGGGGTCGGCCGAGTCGTGAACGCCGAACAGGAATTGCACGGGTCCGGGATAATCCTGGCGGCAGAAGCTCGACAGATTGGCGAGCAACGCCCACTCGTTGCCGTGCAGCGGCTTGACGATCGTGACCGGCGGAAAGGCAGTCGGCTCGGATACCGCTCGCGCGAAGAACCGTCCGATCAACGCGCCGGCGAGCACGGTGTAGCCGACGCCGAAAACCGCGCACGCCGCGCACGCATAGGCCAGCGTGACGGCGAGCAGGTGCGCGGCGCTCACGCCTCGTGGGCGCGCAGGAAACGGAAGAATTCGACGCCCTCGCGCAAGCGCCGTTTCATCATGTCCCAGCTCGTCAGCATCTCACGCAGGATTTCCCAGATCTTCGACGGGCGGAAATAGAAACGCTTATAGAAGTTTTCGAGCTGATGGTAGATCTCCTCGCGCGACAGATGCGGATAGCCGATCGCCGCGAGTTGCACGCCCTCCTTGCTCACGAGATTGATCACCTTGTTCTCTTCGAGCCAGCCGTTTTCGACCGCCTGGTTGTAGAGCGTCGTGCCCGGATACGGCGCGGCGAGCGACACCTGGATCGTGTGCGGATTGATTTCCTTGGCGTACTTGATCGTCTTCTGGATGGTGTCCTGCGTTTCGCCCGGCAACCCGAGAATGAAGGTGCCGTGAATCTTGATGCCGAGCTTGCGGCAATCGTCGCTGAAGCGGCGCGCGATGTCGGTGCGCAAGCCCTTCTTGATGTTCAGCAGGATCTGGTCGTCGCCGGATTCGTAGCCGACCAGCAGCAGGCGCAGGCCATTTTCCTTCATGATCTTGAGCGTCGCGTACGGCACGTTCGCCTTGGCATTGCACGACCACGTCACGCCGAGCTTGCCGAGGCCGCGAGCGATTTCCTCGACGCGCGGCTTGAAGTCGGTGAAGGTGTCGTCGTCGAACATGATCTCCTTGACTTCAGGCATGTTGTCGCGAATCCACTTCACTTCTTCCAGCACGTTCTCGACCGAACGCGTGCGGTAGCGATGCCCGCCCACGGTTTGCGGCCACAGACAGAAGGTGCATTTCGAGCGGCAGCCGCGGCCCGTGTAGATTGATACGTACGGATGCTTCAGATAGCCGATGAAATAGTTTTCGATCTTCAGATCGCGCTTGTACACGGGCGCCACGAACGGCAGCTCGTCCATGTCTTCGAGAATCGGGCGCGCTTCGTTGTGCTCGATCGAGCCGTCACGGTTGCGGTAGCTCAGGCCTTTGATCTGCGCTAACGGTTTGCCCTCGGCGACTTCCTGGCAGGTGAAGTCGAATTCCTCGCGGCATACGAAATCGATCGCTTCGCTCGCGGTCAGCGAATTGTGCGGATCGACCGCCACCTTGGCGCCGACCATGCCGACCAGCAGCGACGGCTTGCGCTTTTTCAGGTCTTCGGCGAATAGCGCGTCGGTGGGAAAGGACGGCGTGCTGGTGTGGATCACCACCAGATCGTAATGCTGGGCGATGTCGAGCGTGGCCTCGACCGAGACGCCGTCGGCGGGCGCGTCGAGCACGCGGCTATCGGGCACGAGTGCCGCGGGCTGCGCGAGCCACGTCGGATACCAGAACGAGCGGACTTCACGCTTGGCTTGATAGCGCGAACCCGCGCCACCATCGAAGCCGTCATACGACGGCGCCTGCAAGAACAGGGTTTTCATGGATGCTCCAGCAAGCCTTGAGTTGGCGCTTTCAGTTCTCTGTCGACAGACTATCGGAACTATTGTCCCGCCGGGAAGCGGGAGTCGCGCAAATACTACGGAGCAAAGCTGAAGGAAACCTTAAGGAAAATATGGGCGCTGACGATGCCGGCCGCGCTGTTTCATGTGCTTCGAAACAGGCGTCGGATTAGATGTACTAGAGAGGATCGTGCGGGCGACTCCGCTCGCCGCGCTTCATGTCATGCGTGTGAACGAGACGCGTTTTTTTGTGTGGGTGACGCGCAATGATGGCCGGTGCGCACGCATTGCGCGTGCGCGCCGGCCATGACCTCAGACCGGCTTGATATCCGCCGCCTGCTTGCCTTTCGGCCCCTGCTTGATTTCAAAGCTGACCTTCTGGTTTTCCTGCAAGGACTTGAAACCTTCGGAACGAATCTCCGAGAAGTGCGCGAACAGATCTTCGCCGCCGTCGTCGGGGGTGATGAAGCCAAAACCTTTCGCGTCGTTAAACCATTTCACTGTACCGGTTGGCATGTCGATTCCTCTGTGCATCTGGGTTGATTGGGCTGCTTTCGCCGAGCTTCGCCCGCCGCCGCGGGTGCGCCGGATTCTGCCTCCGCCGCTCGACTCTACGCTTCTTTGCGCGGCGTTGCTTTGCCCGTTTTCTCGACGCCGCGACAACGCCGTCGCAAGACGCGTGCCGCGCACCATAGCCGGCGGCCCGCCGGTGCGATTCGATGCAATCAGATAAACTGTTTGGTTATCGGCAGTCCATCCAGGGCCCGCGCAGGTCCAGCTCGATATTCACGACCGCGCGGCCTTGTCGTTTTCCCCTACATAGGAACTTCAGCATGGCAACCTCGAACTACACCGATACCCGACTTCTGATCAACGGCGAGTGGTGCGATGCCGCCAGCGGCAAAACCCTCGACGTCATCAATCCTGCTACCGGCAAGGCCATCGGCAAAGTGGCGCATGCCGGCATCGCCGACCTGGACCGCGCGCTGGCCGCCGCGCAACGCGGCTTCGAAGCCTGGCGCAAGGTGCCGGCCAACGAGCGCGCCACGACCATGCGCAAAGCCGCCGCGCTGGTCCGCGAGCGCGCCTCGGACATCGGCCGCCTGATGACGCTGGAGCAAGGCAAGCCGTTTGCCGAAGCACGCGTCGAAGTGCTGGCGGCCGCGGACATCATCGAGTGGTTCGCCGATGAAGGCCGCCGTGTCTACGGCCGCATCGTGCCGTCGCGCAACCTCGCGGCGCAGCAACTGGTGCTGAAGGAACCGATCGGCCCGGTCGCCGCCTTCACGCCGTGGAACTTCCCGGTCAACCAGGTCGTGCGCAAGCTGAGCGCGGCGCTCGCATGCGGCTGCTCGTTCCTCGTCAAGGCGCCGGAAGAAACCCCGGCGTCGCCGGCGGCACTGCTGCAGGCTTTCGTCGAAGCCGGCGTGCCGGCGGGCACGGTCGGTCTGGTGTTCGGCGATCCCGCTGAAATTTCGGGCTACCTGATCCCGCATCCGGTGATCCGCAAGGTGACGTTCACTGGCTCGACGCCGGTCGGCAAGCAACTGGCGGCGCTGGCCGGCGCGCACATGAAGCGCGCGACGATGGAACTGGGCGGTCACGCGCCGGTGATCGTGGCCGAAGACGCCGACGTGGCGCTCGCCGTGAAGGCCGCGGGCGGCGCGAAGTTCCGCAATGCCGGCCAGGTCTGCATCTCGCCGACGCGCTTCCTGGTGCACAACAGCATTCGCGAAGAGTTCGCCGCGGCGCTGGTGAAGCATGCTGAAGGCCTCAAGCTGGGCGACGGCCTCGCCGAAGGCACCACACTCGGCCCGCTCGCCAACGCACGTCGTCTGACGGCGATGAGCAAGGTGCTCGACGATGCGCGCAAGACCGGCGCCAAGGTCGAGACGGGCGGCGAGCGCGTGGGCTCGGAAGGCAACTTCTTTGCGCCGACCGTGCTGACCAACGTGTCGCTCGAATCGGACGTGTTCAATAACGAGCCGTTCGGCCCGATCGCCGCGATCCGCGGCTTCGACAAGCTCGAGGAAGCAATCGCCGAAGCCAACCGTCTGCCGTACGGTCTGGCCGGCTACGCGTTCACGAAGTCGTTCACCAACGTGCATCTGCTGTCGCAGCAACTGGAAGTCGGCATGCTGTGGATCAACCAGCCGGCCACGCCGTCGCCGGAAATGCCGTTCGGCGGCGTGAAGGATTCGGGCTACGGTTCGGAAGGCGGTCCGGAAGCAATGGAAGGCTATCTGGTCACCAAGGCGGTATCGGTGATGTCGGTTTAAGGCGGAACCGGGCGGCGTTATCGCCGCCTGTTTTTAGACCACCGTACCGGGTCCGCGAGTCATTTCTCGCGGACTTTTTTTATTGTCATGAACGATACGACTTCAGGACTCATGCAACCCACGTTGACCGGCAAGACCGTGGAACTGCGGCCGCTTCAGCGGGAACACGCGCAAGGTTTGCTCGACGCCGCCGCGGACGGCCAACTGTGGAATATGAAGCTGACCGTCGTGCCCGGTCCCGGCACCATCGACAGCTATCTGGCCGCCGCGCTCGAAGGCCGCGCTGCCGGCACCGTGATGCCGTTCGTGATCGTGCGCCGCGACACTGGCGCGCTGGTCGGCAGCACGCGGTTCTGGAAGATCGACCGGGTGAACCGCAAGCTCGAAATCGGCCACACGTGGTTGAGTGCATCGGCGCAGCGCTCGGCGGTCAACACCGAGGCGAAGTATCTGCTGCTCACTCACGCGTTTGAAACGATGCAATGCGTGCGCGTGCAATTCACCACCGACGAACTCAACGAAAAATCGCGCGCGGCGATCCTGCGCATCGGCGCCAAACAGGAAGGCGTGGTCCGGCACGAACGCATCATGCCGGACGGGCGTAAGCGCAACTCGGTGCGCTTTAGCATCATCGACGAGGAATGGGATGAAGTGAAGGCGATGCTCGAAGCAAAGCTGGCGCGATAACAAAACCACCGGCGCGCGGCCCGCTTACGCTTTTCGATTAGAGCGAAAGCGAGCCGCTTTTGCTGCGCTACACATGGACGTCCCGTTCATTCAGGGGCGGCGCGTTGCCAGCCGCTGCCCTTGCGAACTCCTCGTGTAACGCGTCGCGCGCATGATGCCGGCGTACCCACATCGCCGTGAGGATCGGCACCAGAATCGCAGTCACCAGACAGGCCGTCGCGACCATCGCCGTCGCGGCCGGCACCAGCGGCTTGAAGCTCGGTATCATCTCGCCGATGATCGCCGGATTCGCCACCGCGGCCCCTGCCGTCGACGAAGCCGCCAGTCCCGCCGCGCCATTGCCGCCCGCGATCCAGCGGTCCGCGAGAATCAGCGGTATGCCCGTCACGACGATCACGCCGAGACCCAGCACGATGCCCGGCAAGCCGCTCTTCACGATCACGCTGAGGTCGATGCCGTTACCGAGCGCAAAGCCGAAGAACGGAATCAGCGGATGCACGCACCGGCCGAAGAACTCGCGCAGTTCGCCATCCAGGTTACCCAGCGTGAAGCCGACCAGAAACGGCAATACCGCGCCGACGAACAGGCGCGGCTCGAAGAACGCCACACCGGTCGCGCCGAGAATGATCATGCTGACGAGCGGGCCGGATTCGATCGACATCAGCACGAACGCGCCCGCCTCTTCCTTGGTGCCGTATTGCTGCATCACGGCCGCGTAGAGACCGCCGTTAGTCATGTCCATCGACGTCGTGATCGCCAGCACCGAGAAGCCGGCGAAGAGTCCGGCCTTGACGCCGTCGATTGGAATGAAGTGCGAGGCGATGATGGTCGCGATCCACGCCACGAGCATTTTCGTCACCAGCAGCGTGCCCGACTTGCGCAGCACGGTGCCGGTCGCCCGCAGATCGATGGTCGCGCCCATGCAGAAGAACCACACCGCCAGAATCGGCACGGTGCCGGAGATCAAGCCATTGGTGAACGAGCCGAAGTACTTGCCCGCGCCCGGCGCAAATGTGTGGACGCAGGCGCCGAGCAGCAACGGCACCAACATCAGGCCGCCAGGAATGCGGTCGATGGCCTTCTTGAGCTTCATGCCTCCTCCATGGACTTCGCGTCCAGTTATCGGGTAATTCACCCTGGGTAATGTCCCGCTCTCGCGCCGGGATGCTCCCTTTTGGCGCAATATAGCACCGTAAAAGGAACGCTGTTCCGTTTCTGTGATAAATCTCGCTCATCGTTTACCCGTGCGTTCTCCCGAAGCCTTGTCAGTCATGATGCGGCATCGCAATATTTTCGGACCGATGTTCCGAAACTGCATTTCTGCGCTACAGTCGAGCCCACAACCCCAGCGGAGACGGAACAATGGAAGTGAGACAGGCCATCAACAGCGAATACGCGAAGACGCTGGACACCGACGGGCTGCGCAAGGCGTTTCTGGTCGATCAGGTGTTCGAGCGCGATGCGCTGAAGCTGACCTATAGCCATATCGACCGGATCATCGTGGGCGGCGCGATGCCGGTGGCGCGCGCGGTCGAGGTGCCCGGCTCCGTCGGCCAGGCGATCGGCGTGAGCTATCTGCTGGAGCGACGCGAACTCGGCGCGATCAATATCGGCGGCGACGGCTGGGTCGACGTGGACGGCACGCGCCACGCGGTGTGCAATGAAGAGGCGATCTACATCGGCCAAGGCACGCAGTCCATCGCCTTCGGTAGCGACGACGCCGCGCGCCCCGCGAAGTTTTATCTGAACTGCGCGCCCGCTCACACGTCGTATCCGATCCGGACCATCTCGCTTGCGCAAGCCTCGCCGCAAACGCTCGGCGACCCCGCCACGAGCAACCACCGCACCATCTACAAGTTCATCGTTCCCGAAGTGCTGCCCACCTGCCAGCTTTCCATGGGCATGACGAAACTCGAACCGGGCAGCCTGTGGAACACCATGCCGTGCCATACACACGAACGCCGCATGGAGGTGTATTTCTACTTCAACGTCGCCGACGACGCCGCCGTTTTTCACATGATGGGCGAGCCGAACGAGACGCGGCATATTCTCGTGCACAACGAACAGGCGGTGATCTCGCCGAGCTGGTCGATTCACTCCGGCGTCGGCACGCGGGCGTACACGTTCATCTGGGGCATGGTCGGCGAAAACCAGGTGTTCAGCGATATGGATCACATCGCGGTGCGGGATTTGCGTTGATGGACCGCCCTTTTCACAACAGCAACCACGACCGCGCGACATGGGCTCGAACATCGTGAATCCCTTTGATCTCACCGGCCGCGTCGCCATCGTCACCGGCAGCCATACGGGGCTCGGCGCCGGCATGGCGGTCGCGCTTGCAGCGGCCGGTTGCGACATCGTCGGCGTGAGCCGCGCCGACGCCGGCGACACCGCCGCGCGTGTGCAAGCCTGCGGACGACGCTTTGCGGACGTGCGCGCCGATCTCGGCTCGATCGCGCCGGTCGAGGACATCGTGCGCGCCGCTGTGGAAGCGTTCGGCCGCATCGACGTGCTGGTGAACAACGCGGGCATCATCCGCCGCGAGGACGCGCTCGATTTCACCGAAGCCGACTGGGACGCCGTGGTGGACGTCAATCTGAAGAGCCTGTTCTTTCTCTCGCAAGCTGCCGCGCGGCAATTCGTGAAGCAGCAAAGCGGCGGCAAGATCATCAACGTCGCGTCGATGCTGTCGTTTCAGGGCGGCATCCGCGTTGCGTCATACACGGCGTCGAAAAGCGGCGTGCTCGGTCTCACGCGGCTGCTCGCGAACGAATGGGCGGCGCAAGGCATCAACGTCAATGCGATCGCGCCGGGCTACATGGCGACCGCGAACACGGCCGCGCTGCGCGACGACTCACAGCGCAACGACGAGATTCTGAGCCGCATCCCGGCCGCCCGCTGGGGCACGCCCGACGATCTCGCGGGGCCGGTGGTATTCCTCGCGTCGGCGGCTTCGAACTACGTGCATGGGCATACACTGGCAGTGGACGGCGGCTGGCTCGCTCGCTGACCCGGCCGCGGGCGCAGGACGCGGTATGCTCCCGAAGCCTCGCGGCCGCACGCGCCGGGAAATACCAGCGACTCGCGGGAACGGCACTGGAACGGATAGACAGGGAAGACGGAAATGGCATCAGCAGGCAAACAGCGCAAGGACGACGGCGCCCCACAAGCGCAGGACGCGGAGAACGCCGACTGCGGCGACAAGGGCGAATCGGCCTCGTCCATCGGCCGCGTCTTCGCGATTCTCGGCGCGATCGGCGACAGCGGACAGATCGGCATCAGCGAACTGTCGCAGCGGCTCGGCATGTCGAAGACCACCGTGCATCGCGTGATCCAGACGCTAAAAGCGCTCGGCTACGTCACGCAGGAAGTGGAAACGGAGCGCTACCGGCTGACCATCCGCCTGTTCGAACTCGGGGCGAAGGCGTTGGAAAGTGTCGATCTGGTGCGCGAGGCGGACGTGGAAATGCGCCGCATCGGTGAAGCGACGCGCGAGGCGGTGCACCTCGGCGCGTTCGACGAAGACGCCATCATCTACATTCACAAGATCGACGCCGACTACGGGCTGCGCATGCAGTCGCGCATCGGCCGGCGCAATCCGTTGCACAGCACGGCGATCGGCAAGGTGCTGCTCGCATGGATGGACCCGGCCGACGCGCGCGAAGTGCTCTCGCACGTCGAATTCCGCAAGTCGACGCAGAAGACGCTCTCCTCCGCCGAGGCCGTGCTGAACATTCTGCCGCACGTGCGCGAGCAAGGTTACGGCGAGGACAACGAGGAACAGGAAGAAGGTCTGCGGTGCCTCGCGGTGCCGGTGTTCGACCGCTTCGGCCGCGTGATCGCCGGCCTGTCGATTTCGTTTCCGACCATGCGCTGCGGCGCCGACACGAAGTCGCACTATGTCGCGCTGCTCAGGAAGGCGGGCCTCGCGATCTCGGCGCGGCTCGGCTATCGGCAAGCGACGGCGCCGCAACAGATCGCCGCCGAGCCGGGCTGAACGTTAGATCGACGGGCCGTCAGGCCGCCTTCGCCGGCGGGTTGGGCTGCACGCTGCGCGTGAAACTGCGGCGGCCGTCCACACTCACCGGCACGTCGCCCTTCAGCGTCACTCGGCGCACCACGCGGTGCGCGTCGCCGTAGTCGTTGACCGCGTAGTGCTGGGTCGCGCGGTTGTCCCAGATCGCGACGTCGCCGGCCTGCCAGCGCCAGCGCACGATGTTCTCGAGACGCGTCACGTAACCTTGCAGCAGTTCCAGCAGATGCGCCGACGCGCTCGGCGCGAGACCCACGAAACTCTTCACGAAGTGCCCTAGAATCAGCGTCTTTTCGCCGGATTCCGGATGCACGCGCACGACCGGATGCTCGGTCTCGTAACGCGTCGAGACGAACGCCTCGCGGTGACGCCTGATCGCCTCGGCGTCGCGGCCACGCTCGCCGACGCTGGTGTGATTCGCGTAGTCGTAATCGTTGCTGTGCACGGCCCAGAGCTGATCGGCGAGCGCTTTGAGCGGCGGCGGCAGATCGTCGTAAGCCGTGGCCGTGTTGGCCCACACCGTGTCGCCACCCACCTCCGGAATCGTCACGCCGCGCAGGATCGACGCCTGCGGATAAGCATCGACGAACGTCACGTCCGTGTGCCATGAATTGGCGCGGCCGCCGCGATGCGAGTCGAGTTCGAGCAGATAGTCCGTGCCGTCCACCACCGGCACCGTGGGATGCGAAACCGGCTCGCCGAGCAGCCTGGCGAAGGCTTCCTGATCGGCGTCCTGCAAATGCGTCTGGCCGCGGAAAAATATCACCTTGTGACGTACCAGCGCCGCGCGAATCGCTTCGACGGTGGCCGCCTCGAGTTGGCTCGACAGCCGCACGCCGCGAATTTCCGCGCCGATTCGGCCAGTGACGGGATGAATGTCCAGCGCGTTGGACGTCGCGAGACTCAGATTCGACATGCTATGCCACTCCTGGTGTGAGGACGGATTGAGGACGATTGAGGACGAGAAAGCTCAGCGCTGACCGCAAGAATGCGATCGAACTGAAGTGGCTAACGGTCAGCCGATCCGGCGATCTAACCAGTCCCGGCGACGCACGTAAAACACTTGTTTTTCATGTCCTTATCACACTCGACGGAATGAGGATCGCGCGTAGACGCGATGGCGCCGGTATCGTCACGATGCTGTCGCTCATGTTTGCTATCGAGGCTCGCGTATCGCGCCAACGCACAGGCGCGCACTGCCGGTCCGATAAATCCGCCGGGAACACGGGTCTGCAGAGTGAGTCTGCAACCGAATGTATCCGCACGGCATAGCCGCTACGACATGCGCCGCGGCATACCCAATGGCCGTCGATACACGCGCGGTTCGACACGCCGCAAACGCGAGACGCCCGGCCACGCCGACCTTTCCACAATGCGTTCAATGGCTTGCACGTCAAACTGCGCGCCGAGCCCCCTCTGCTCACTGCGTCTCGACGCACGCTATTCACGCGACGCACGGGTTGCCCGCATATATCGCAATCGACACGTCCTGTTACACACAAACACACCGGTAATGCCGCGGCTCAGTAGAGTTCGGGTCACAAGGAAACGGGAGCAATGTCATGAAAAGAATTTTCGCGCTGGTCATTCTGGCCGTCACACTCGGCAGTGCATTGGGCGGTTGCATCGTGGTTCCGGAAGGCGGCTACCACAACCACTATCACGATCGTTATTGAGCACGACACGCGCAAGACTTTCCACTCATCATCGTAGAGGCCGGAACTAAAATATGAAGCAATCACAAAACCGCTGGCTGTCCATGGCGATCGTCGCGGGTCTCGGAATCGGCGCTTCATCGGTCGCGCTGGCCCACGTCGATGTGGGCGTGAATATCGGCGTTCCCGGCGTCGTTTATGCGCCCGAACCCGTGTATGCCCCGCCACCGCCGGTCTACGCTCCGGCTCCGCCGGTGGTCGTGGTGAGTCCGGGCTGGTACGGCGAACGGTATTACGACGGTCACCGCTACTGGGAACGGCGCGAATGGGAAGAGCGTCATCACGGCGGACGCGATTGGTATGAAGCGCGCGGTCCGCACGGCGACTGGCGCGGTCACGACAACGGCTGGCATGGTCATGGCGACGACCACGATCACGGCCGCGGCGACGATCACGGCCATGGCCACGGCGATCATTGATGCAAAAGCCGCGGCCGCGTCGATGACGCGGCCGTGCCGCGCACGCATTCGCGCCACACGTTCTGCAGGAGCGACGACTTGCTACGCAGCGATCCACGACGAGTCACCGCGCGCATCGACGACACGCTGATCTGCGCCGAATACAGCGAACAGACCGGCCAATTGTGTTTGCGTCAGAACGGCACACTCTTGCGCGAATGGTTTCCACCTCACTCGTGGATCGCAATTGCGTCAGTGGCGGGCGCGCGGCATTGGGGCACGCGGCCTAGCGATGATGATTTGCTGGCGCTGCTGCACAACGAGATGACTCTGTTGCGCGCGCCATAAAAGAAGAGATTCAGTTTCGCGCGCGGTGATGGGCTCGCCGCGCGCTTCGTGAAATGCTTAACGCGCGTTGTGAATCGGCGGCGAGTAGGAGCTAACCGTCGTATCGCTGCCTTGACCTGCCTGCCACGTGCCTGCGCTGGCTGAACCATATCCGCTGTTGCCGGCCTGAGCCGGGTCTTGATGACCCGAGGCTTGCGTCTGCGCGCCTTGCGATACAGGTTCATTGGACGACTGAGCGAACGAAGCTACCGGCGCGGCAAGAACAACGGCGATCGCAACGGCTTGAATGAGCGACTTCATGAAACCACCTCCAGAGATTGTCTTTCTACGCGCTGCGGCAAGGGCTGTCGTTGCAGCGGTAGATCGAGTGTAGGCGGCCAGCGCGGCGGGATAAATCCGCCAATCCTGAATTCACTGTTGCTGCTGCCACTACAATGAAAAACGGCTGTTCAGCGAGTGGTTTTCAAATTCATTTGCTCGGAATTCGCCGTTTGTCGTGCAGCAGCGGAGAGACTGTTCTGCATCGCCCGCATAGTTGCGTTTTGCGGCGCGACGTTGGAGCGTCCATGCACGGATCCTGTTGCCAAACCAGTGTCCACGCACACCATTACGTCAGAGTGGGGATTTCACGGCGTTTGCAGCGTGCCGTCTTTCAGGCGCGCTTGGGTCCACGTCGTTACGCTATTTTCGCAGGGATATTTCGCGGCCTCCGCTTCGTCGATATCGACACCGAGACCCGGCTTGTCGTTGGCGTAGACGTGACCCTGCCTGAACTCGGGCAGGCCGGGGAACACATCGAGCAGCGCTGCTCGCGGACCCTTCAGATCCTGGATCACGAAATTCGGCGGCTCGATGCCCGACCATTCCTGGACGCCGAAATTGCGCGCGGCCAGATCGATATGAATATTCGCCGCATGCGCCAACGGCGACATGTCACCGGGGCCGTGCCATGCCGTTCGAACGCCGAATTGCTCGGCAAATATCTGCAGCTTGCGTCCCGCGGTAATCCCGCCGATCTGGCTGAGATGCACGCGGATAAAGTCGATCAGACGCTCGGTAATCAGGAAGCGCCATTCGTACGGGTTGTTGAATAGCTCGCCCTGCGCCAGCGGCGTGGTCGTTTTGGCGCGCAACTGACGCATCCATTCCCCCTCCTCCAGCGCGATCGCGTCTTCGAGAAAGAACAGTTCGTACCGCTCCAGTTCGCACGCAAAGCGGATCGCTTCGACCGGCTTCAAACGTTCATGCACGTCGTGACACAGCGCGACGTCGAAACCGATCTTGCCGCGAATGCCGTCAAACAATTTGAGCGTGTCGCGCATGTATTTACGGCTGTCGAGATAGACGCCGTCCGCCGCGCCTTGCGGCGCGCTCGCCGGCGCCTTGCCGAAACCGCCTCCGCCATAGCCGCCGCTCTGGCAGCGAATGTGCGTGATGCCCTGCTCGCGATACTTCTGAATGTTCTCGCACAATTCGTTCAGATCGCGGCCGTCCGCGTGGCGATAGATCGGCACCCCTTCGCGGCACTTGCCGCCGAACAGCTGGTAGAGCGGCATGTTCGCCAGTTTGCCCTTGATGTCCCACAGCGCCATGTCGACACCGGAGATCGCATTGTTCTCGATCGGTCCGTTGCGCCAGTACGCGTTCTGATGCATCAGTTGCCAGAGTTCCTCGATCGCGTCCGCATCGCGCCCGATCAGCAGCGGCCGCAGATATTCCTCGATCAGACACTGCACCGCCACATGCCGGTAAGCGAAAGTCGCGCATCCGAGGCCATACAGACCGGGCTGGTTCGTCTCCACCTTGACGATGATGAGGTTGATGCCTTCCGGCGCGGTCAGGATGACTTTTACATCGGTAATCAGGGTTGCCATGCTCTATCTGCCAGGTTTCAGCCAATCAGTTCGATCGACTAGTGTTGCGTGCGCTGCAGCGGCAGCGATGCTTCGCGCTTCGCATGTTCTTGGGAATTCGCCGGCACGGTCATCATCAGGATCACAGACGACAGCAGGCCGCCCGCCATGAAAATATAAGAAGCCGCCGGGCTGCCGGTCGCGCCGTTCAGATACCCCACCACCCACGAACCGGCGAACGCACCGAGCGCGCCGCACGCGTTGATCAGACCGATCGCGCCGCCCAGCACGTTGCCCGGGATCAACTCCGGCACCAGCGCGAAGAACGGCCCGTAGGGTGCATACATCGTGGCGCCCGCCACGACCAGCAGCGCGAACGAGATCCAGAAATGCGAGCCGCCGATCAGGTAAGACGCCACGAACGCGATCGTGCCCACCAGCAGCAGCGGCCAGACGAACAGCTTGCGGTTGCGCGTCTTGTCCGAGAGCCACGACGCGAGCAGCATCAGGATGATCGCCGCGAGATACGGGACCGCGGCGAGCCAGCCGACCGAGACGATGTCGATCGTCGAGGCCGCCTTGAGGATCGACGGCAGCCACATGATGAAGCCGTACACGCCGATGCTCCACAACGCGTGAATCGCGCAAAACTTCAATACGATCGACGAGCGGAAGGCCGCCTTGTAGTCGCGCACTGGTGCGATATGCGCCTGCTCGGCTCTCAGGCGCGCGTCGAGTTCGGTCTTTTCGGCGGCGCTCATCCACGGCGCGTCGGCCGGGCGATCCTTCACCGTGAACCACCACACGACCGCCCAGATGAGCGCCGGCGCACCTTCGATAACAAACATTTCACGCCAGCCGAAGCTGCGCACCAGATAGCCCGACACCACCGACATCCACAAGACAGTCACCGGATTGCCGAGAATCAGGAACGTATTCGCACGCGAGCGTTCACTCCTGGTGAACCAGCGGCTGATGTACATCAGCATCGACGGCATGACGGCCGCCTCCACCACGCCGAGCACGAAGCGCAGCACCATCAGCATCGGAATGTTGCTGACCATGCCGGTGGCCGCCGCGCACAGCCCCCAGAGAATCAGGCTGAAAAAGATCAGCTTCTTCACGCTATTGCGCTGCGCGTAGATCGCGCCGGGCACCTGAAACAGGCAGTAACCGAGAAAGAACAGCGAACCGATCAGCGACGACGTGCCGTGCGTGATACCGAGATCGCGATCGATGCCCGCCGCGGCGGCGAAGCCGTAGTTCGCGCGATCGAGATAGGCAAGGCTATAGGTGATGAAGATGATGGGCATCAGATACCACCATCTTTGGGGTGCTACGGCTTTGACGCTTTCCATGATGTCTCCGGATCGGTACGGCATACTGACTATCTGGCGCGGGCGGTGTTTTTGTTGTGCTCTGCCCGCGCGAATCTATCTTTACAGCACGGCCAGCCAGCCGCCGTCCACGTATATGATCTGGCCGTTCACATAGCTTGACGCCGGCGACGCCAGGTACACCGCCGTGCCGACCAGTTCTTCGGGCTTGCCCCAGCGTTGCGAAGGATTGCTGTTCTTGACCCACGCATCGAACGCGGCATTTTCGATCAGCGGCTTGTTCATGTCGGTCAGGATGTAGCCCGGACCGATCGCATTGGCCTGAATGTTCGCGCCCCCCCACTCGGCGCTCATGGCGCGGGTCAGCATCTTGATGCCGCCTTTCGCCGCCGTATAGGCGCCGACCGTCGCGCGCCCGGCCTCGCTCGTCAGCGAACCCATGTTGATGATTTTGCCGCCCGTGCCGCGCGCGATCATGCGGCGCGCGGCCTGCTTCGCGACAATGAATGCGCTCGTGAGGTTGGTGTCGATCACACGCTGCCAGTCGCGCAGTTCCAGATCGACGAGCGGTTTGCGAAACTGGATGCCGGCGTTGTTGATCAAGATGTCGACCTGTACGCCGTCCTTGTCCCATTGCGCGAAGGCTTCGGCGACGGCGGCTTCGTCGGTCACGTCGAACGCGCGGCCTTGAGCGTTCAAGCCTTTCGCGCGGAGCCGCTCGACGGCTTCAGCCACGGTATCGGCGCGCGTGCCGTTCAGGACCACGCCGGCGCCGGCGTCCGCGAGGCCTTCTGCCAACGCGAAGCCGATGCCGCGCGCCGAGCCGGTGATGAGCGCCGTGCGCCCGCTCAAATCGAATAGCTGTGTCATGCACGTGTCCTCTCGATGTTCGATAACAAGGCGCGAGTGCGCCCCTCGCGTGCCGGTCATGACAGTCGCGATAAATGGGTTGGGAATGCAGCGGCGCCGCTGCTCAACGGTCCGCCTACGAGGCCGCCTCGCGTGGCCGTGTTGCGTGGCTAAGGCGACTCGTCAAACGGGCTTCTCGTTGGCGCTGCGATCGAGCGCGGCGCGGTCCTCGAAGTCCTGCTCGGCGCGCTGGATCAGCGTCAGCACGGCTTGCTCCGCCGCCACGGGGTCGCCCTGCTCGATCGCGACGCACAGCGCCTCGTGCATGGGCAGCGAACGGGCGGGCCCACCCTCGATCTCCGAGCTGAGTTCGAAGCTGGTGCGCAGGATCGCCGACAGCGCGTTCTGCATCTGCTGGACAAACTGGTTGTGGCAGGCCGTGAGAATGGCGCCGTGAAACGCCAGGTCGGCGGGAACGTATTCGCCATGCCCGGCGACCGCGCGCTCCATCAACTTGAACGCGCGCCGGACCGCGACGCGGTCTTCCGCGGTCGCGCGTTTCGCGGCGAGCCGCGCCGCGTTCGGCTCGATGATCAGGCGCAACTCCATCAGATCTTCGACGAGGCCCGGCTCGACGGCGCCCGCCCGAGCCCGCCACGTGATCACGTCCGGGTCGAACAACTGCCATTGCGAACGCGGCAACACGACCGTCCCGTAGCGGCGGCGCACCTGAAGCATGCCCTTGGCGGACAGCGACTTCATCGTCTCGCGGATGGTGATGCGGCTCACCTGCATCTGCTCGGCAAGCACGGGCTCGGCGGGAAGAATGTCGCCGGGCATGAACTTGCCTGAACAGATCTGCTCGCCCATCTGGTTCAGGACCTGCCTGTGCAAGGTTGCCACAATATACTCTCTAAGTCATACGTATGATGTAGAAAGATAGGCGCAAGAGCATGGCCTGGCAATGCGGGTTGACCCGGAGTGAGCGGGGAATGGAAGGAGATGAATCAGGGAGGCGGCCGGGTTCGGATTCCGGCGGCAATGATCAGATTATTTGGCGATCAAGGCGGAGATGGATTGCATGCGGCCACATAAGCCTGCACCTGCGCCCGTCTTGAAGGGAGTTGATGCCGGTGACCGGCGGCGAACCACGCGTCACCATTAGCCGCCCAGATAGCCGCTTAAGAAGCGACCGCTGCGGAAAACGCCGGCCTCGCCTTGATCGCCCGAAGCCATCGATCCAGCGAAGGCAACGGCTGCTGCGCCCCCAGCGTATCCGGAAACCGTTCAGTCAGTTGCACCCAGCGATGCGCCGCGAGGCCGACGCCGATATCGGCCACGGTAAAGCGATCCTGCGCGAGATAGTCGTGTTTTTCGAGGATCGCGTCGACGATGCCCAGAAGCCGCGTTGCTTCACGATACGAACGCTTGATGGCGTCGTAGTCGCGTTGCGCCTCCGGCACGCGCGTCAGTCCCAGGAACGTGACGCGCAACGTCGCCCACAGCGTGCCGAGCTGCCAGTCCATCCAGCGCTCGACGTCGGCACGGGCAGCCGGTTCGGACGGCAAGAGCGTCTGCGCGTCATATTTCGCGGCCAGATAGCGGACAATCGTATTCGACTCCCACAACACGCTCTCTCCGTCGACGAGCGTCGGCACCAGGCCATTCGGATTGAGCGCACGATATTGCGGCGTGTCGATCACACCGTATTCCAGTCCCGCGTCGATCCGCGAAAACTCCCGGCCTTCTTCGAAACCCAGTTCGGCGAGACACCACAGCACTTTCTGCACGTTGATCGAATTGCGTCTGCCGTAGACCTGCATTGCCATACCTCGTTAGCTAGAGAACATGGCGGATTATCACCTTCACGAGTCCGGCGGCGTTTCGTCTAGCCAATCAATTCCCGATGCAACGCCACGAATTCCTGAGCGAGCTTGTGACGGGGATCGAAGTGAATCATCGGCTTCGCGTACTGGTGCGACTCGCGAATCTTCACGGACGTCGATAGCCGCGACTCCAGCACAGGCAAGCCTTCGCTGATCAGTTCCTCGACCAGTTGAAGCGGCAGAGTCGCGCGCGGCTGAAACTGGTTGATCACGATTCCCTCGACTTCCAGCCCGGCGTTGTGATCCTGCTGAATCTCCTTGACGTTGTCGAGCAGCGTGTACAGCGCGCGACGGGAGAAGTCGTCGCAATCGAACGGAATCAGGCAGCGTTCCACCGCGATCAGTGCGGAGCGCGTATAGAAATTCAGCGCCGGCGGCGTGTCGATGTAGATCGCGTCGTACTCGTCCAGTTCGTTCAGCGCGTCACGCAGCTTGTAGATCTTGTAGCGCGACTCGAGCTTGCCGTGCAGCGTATCGAGATCAGGATGCGAGGGCATCACATCGAGGTTCTCAAAGGGCGTGGGGTGAATGAACGTCGAGACAGGCGTCGGCCTGAAACTGAAACTCAAGGCCGTTTCGAAGAAGTCCGCGACGTTGGGTTTGAGATCGGTGGCCTGCTTGCCAAGAAGATACTGGCTCGAGTTGCCTTGCGGGTCCAGATCGATGACCAGCGTGCGCAAGTTCTCGCTGGCGTTGATAGCCGCTAGGTTGCATACGATGGTCGATTTGCCCACACCGCCCTTCTGGTTGAATATCACACGCCGCATCGACCTCTGCCCCTATTATGAGAACGCACCGAAGGCACAGCTTACCCTGGCAAAATGACAGCGCGAGGTGCGTCCCTATGAATAGTTTTCGAAGATCTTCACCTGCGTCCAGTCCGGCCAGGTCAATTCCCCCAAGCGTGACGTATCGCCAGATTAGCGTGTCCGTCGGCCGGCTGGTCTTTCAGCGAGAGGCCGCTGCGACGTTCAGCCCGCGCAAATGACGGGCACGCCACCCCGCACATGACTCAATGCGCGCCCTGCCCGCTCACGCCTGCGCGCCCGCGATGCCGACGTAGTTTTCAGCCATTGCCGTGGCCGCCGCGCGCGACGTCGTCACGTATTCGAGCTCGGCCACCTGAAGCTGCTGTTCGAAAGGCGACGCCCCTTCGATACGGTGCATCATGCTGGTCATCCAGTACGAGAAATGCTCGGCGCGCCAGATGCGTTTGAGCGCAGTCGCGCTGTAACCGTCGAGCAGATCCGTGCGATTCTCCACGTAAAACGCATTCAGCGCCTCGGTCAGCACGCGCACGTCGGCCACCGCCAGATTCATTCCCTTCGCGCCGGTGGGCGGCACGATATGCGCCGCGTCGCCCGCGAGAAACAGCCGGCCATGTTGCATCGTGTTCGATACGAAACTGCGCATGCCGACAATGTTCTTCTGAAAGATCTTGCCGTCGACAATCTTCTGGCCGTCGTGCGAGTCGACTCGTGCATGGAGTTCCGCCCAGATGCGGTCGTCGGACCAGTTCTCGACGGAATCCTTCGGATCGCACTGGAAATACATGCGCTGCACGTTCGGCGAGCGCGTGCTGATCAGCGCGAAACCGCGCTCGTGACGCGCGTAGATCAATTCGTGCGACGACGGCGGCCCTTCGCACAGGATACCGAACCAACCGAACGGATACACACGTTCGAAATCCTTGCGCAACGCCTGCGGAATCGCTGCGCGCGACACGCCTTGCGAACCGTCGCAGCCGATCACGAAGTCGCACTGCAATTCGTAAGCTTCGCCATCCTGATGATAATGAATCGACGGCTTATCGGTATCGATGCCGTGAATCGACGTCTCCGAGACGCCGAAGCGCAGCTTGCCGTCGTCGGACACACGCGCCGCGACGAGATCCTTGATCACTTCGTGCTGTGCGTAGACCGTAATCGAATGCCCCGTGAGTCCGGTCAGATCGATGCGGCGCCGCTTGCCTTCGAAAGCGAGTTCGAAGCCGTGATGCAGTGCGCCTTCCGCTTTCATCCGTGCGCCGACGCCGGCTTCGGTCAGCAGATCCATCGTGCCTTGTTCGAGCACGCCGGCGCGGATGGTGGATTCGATCTGATCGCGACTGCGCGACTCGAGCACGACGGAGTCGATGCCGCGCAGATGGAGAAGATGGGAAAGCAGCAGGCCCGCAGGCCCGGCACCGATGATGCCAACTTGGGTACGCATGAGTCGTCTCCTGAATGCGACATTAGATTTGCATCCAGTTTGACGATCACGCACGGTATCGCGCAACGCGATATGGCGGATAGACTGTATTTAATTTAGAGATAGAAGCTTTGATCAGCCGCATGCCGCCGGTAGGCGGAATTGAGCCTTAACGCCGTCCAGACGAGGCTTGTGGCCCATTCGCTCGACGGCTCACCTTTCGCGCAGCGTTTCGCCAGATCAAGGTAAACCCCGAGCTAAATTACGACGCCAGAAACAGTCGGTAGACCGGATTGCGCGTCTCTTCCCAGTTCGGATAGCCGAGCGTGGCGAGGAACTGGTTGAACACCGCGTTCTCGCTTTCGGGCACCTGGATGCCGACCAGAATCGAACTGTAGTCCGCGCCCTGGTTGCGGTAGTGAAACAGGCTGATATTCCAGTTCGGCGCCATCGACGAAAGGAATTTCATCAGCGCGCCCGGCCGCTCGGGGAACTCGAAACGGAACAGACGTTCGTCATGTGCGAGAGGCGATCGGCCGCCGACCATGTAGCGGATGTGCTGCTTGGACAGTTCATCGAACGTCAGATCGACGGTGGCGAAGCCGTGCGCCTCAAACGCGCCCGCGATCTGCGCCGACTCGCTGCGATTCCTGATCTGCACGCCCACAAAGATATGGGCGGAGTTCGCATCCGCAATCCGGTAGTTGAATTCGGTGACGCTGCGTGTGCCGACCAGTTCGCAGAAGCGGCGGAAACTGCCGCGCTCTTCGGGAATTGTCACGGCGAACACTGCTTCGCGCGCCTCGCCGACTTCGGCGCGTTCGGCCACGAAGCGCATGCGGTCGAAGTTCATGTTCGCCCCCGACGTGATCGCGATCAGCGTCTGGTTCTCGATGCCTTCGCGCTCCGCATACTGCTTCGCGCCGGCCACGGCCAACGAGCCGGCGGGTTCCAGCACGCTGCGGGTGTCCTGGAAGACGTCCTTGATCGCGGCGCATAGCGCGTCGGTATTCACGAGCAGCACGTCGTCGAGATATTCGCTGCACAGGCGGAAGGTTTCTTCGCCGACCAGTTTCACCGCCGTGCCGTCCGAGAACAGACCGACTTCGTTCAGCGTGACACGCTCACCGGCCTTCAGAGACGCGGCCATCGCGCACGAATCATCGGTCTGCACACCGATCACCTTGATCTCGGGGCGCACCGATTTGACGTACGCGGCGACGCCCGCCGCGAGTCCGCCGCCGCCGATCGGCACGAAGATCGCGTGAATCGGCCCCTGGTGCTGGCTGAGAATCTCCATCGCGACGGTGCCTTGCCCGGCGATCACATATGGATCGTCGAACGGATGCACGAAGGTCAGGCCGCGTTCTTCCTGCAGCTTGACTGCGTGCTCATACGCGTCGCTATACGACTCGCCGAACTGCACCACTTCGACGGTCGGGCCGCCGTGCGCGCGCACTGCATCGACCTTCACTTGCGGCGTGGTGACCGGCACCACGATGATCGCCTTCACGCCCATGCGCGCCGCCGACAACGCCACGCCCTGTGCATGATTGCCCGCCGACGCCGTAATCACCCCGCGCTCCAGCGCTTCAGAAGGAATATGCGCCATCTTGTTGTACGCGCCGCGCACCTTGAACGAGAACACCGGCTGGTTGTCCTCGCGCTTCAGATAGACCGGATTGCGCAGACGCGCCGACAGATTCGGCGCGCGTTCAAGTTCGGTCTCGCGGGCCACGTCGTAGACACGCGCGGTCAGGGTTTTTTTCAGGTAGTCGTGACGAAGCGCGACGCTATCGGCGGTAACGGCCACCTGTTTGAATTGGTGTAACGACAAGGCAAGCTCCTGTGCGGCAAGGACGAATCATCGGAGAGTTCACCAGGAGGCAGGCTGCAAGCGGACATAAAAAAACCCGCCTCGTGGGGCGGGTTATGTGTCACTGCTATCAGACGCGCGCTAACCCACCATTCGATGAATGATGCTAATAATCAGCGCAATACGGATGTCGAGGCAGTTCATGCGTTGCATCTTCGTTGACTTGAGGCGCTTTGTCAATCCTGCTGATTGCCATGCGCGATGCGACGATCAATGCACGCCGCTTTGCTTCCTGAAGGCGCCGAGAATGCGCTTTTCAAGCGAGTTGTAATCGCCGCCAAAGTGGTGATCGCCCGAAGTGCGGATCACTTCGATGCCGCTTTTGGTCAGCGTCGGACACAAGGTGTCCTTCTCGTTCTCGCCGTAAAAGCACTGCACGATGGCGGGCGGCACGCGCGTCAATTCCGGCTGGACCTTCAACGCCTTGTCGCTGGCCGGCATGCCGAGCCAGCCGCCCACGCGAATCTGAAAATCCGCATCGGGCGCGAAGCCGAGCAGCGCGATCAGCGCTACCTTCGCGCGCAACGCTTCCGGCAGACGGTTATAGGCGAACGGCATTACATCCGCGCCGAACGAATAGCCGACGAGCGCGATATGCTGCGCGTTCCAGCGCGCGCCGTAGGTTTGCATCACGCGCGCGAGGTCGCGGCTGGTTTGCGCCGGTGGCTTCTCGCTCCAGAAATAGCGAAGGCTGTCCCAACCGATCACGGAGACGCCGTCTTTCTGCAACGCCTGCGCGATCGTCTTGTCGAGATCGCGCCAGCCGCCGTCGCCGGAAATCACGATGGCCATCAGGCCGTTAGGATGCGCCGCGGGCAGTTCGATGAGCGGCAGATCGGAGACGTCGTCGTCGCTCGTCGACACGGCCTGCAAATGCGGCGTGAGCAACGCGACGAGGCGCGCGCGATCGGGGTTACCCGTGGCCGCCTTTTCGACGAAACCCGGCACCTTGTCGCGGATAATCGTCGGGTCCGGCGGGCATGGCTGAAAGCGTGCATCGAGCGTGTGTTCGGCGTCCACCGCGACCGCGCCGGCAATCGTGTTCGATGGCGCCTGTTCGAGCACGTGCATGGCGAGCGTCGCGCCCTGGCCCGTGCCCGCGACGATTGGCGCGAAATAATGGCTCGATCGCGATTGACGTTCGAGCTGATGGCTCAACGCTTCCGCATCGCCCACCAGTTGATGGCAGGCCTCTTTCTTCGCGACCAGATTGGCGGCGTAGCGAGCCGTGTCGACACCGACAGTCAACGCACCGGCCTTGGCGAGCGCGTCGGCGCTCTGCTGGTCCGCCGCGCTCCAGCCGCTCGCCTGCGAGTACAGCACCACGAAGCCGCGCAACGGACCAGTTGGCTGAGTGACCGTCACGTCGCCATAACGGCCGCCGGGCACCGTGGTGGTCGTGGTGGTCGTGATGGTTGCCGCGTGCGCGAGTGCGCCACCGGTCACGAGGCTCGTTGCGAGAGCCAGCTTGAACAACGAATGCAATGTCATGAACGCCGGCCTCCTGCCAGCAATGACAGGTCCGCGAGCGTGAAGAACACGCCGACCGAACCCGACGCCGCGAGATAGCGCGGCTCCCAATGCGGCTGGAACTTGCTCTTGAAAGCACGCAGTCCGCGGAAGTTATAGAAACGGCCGCCGAAGCGCCATACGATGCCGGCGAACCGATGCCAGCGCGACGCGAGCGGCGTGGGTTGCATACCGGAGAGCGGCGCGATGCCGAGACTGAGCGAGCGAAAACCCGCCTGTTTCAGATGCAGCGCCAATTGCGTGAACAGATATTCCATGGCATACGGCGACGCGCTTTCCACATGACGCATCACGCCGACAGTCGCTTCAGTGTTCAGGTCGGTCGTCATGAAGGTGACGAACGCGGCCGGCTCGCCATTCTGGCGCACCAGCATCACCGATTGCGCGGCGAGATATTCGTCCGTAAAGGCCGCCACTGAAAAGCTCTTTTCGCGCGCGTCGCGACTGTCGAGCCAGCCGTCGGAAATCTCGCGCAGCGTCTCGAGCGATGCGGGCACGTTCGCCTGATCGATCACTTCGACGGTGAAGCCATCGCGCTCGCCACGCTTCAACGCATAGCGAAGGTGCGCGCGATGCGAGCCCTTCAGGTCGAAATCGTCGAGCACGACGTGCGCTTCCTCGCCGAGCTTCATCAGCGTGAGACCGGCGTCGAGGTAAAGCGGCAAGGCATTGGCGCGCACCTGATAGAACGCCGCGCGCCCGCCGTGCGCGTGAGCGAGCGCGACGAACTTGCTGATCAGGCCGGCCCACTCTTCGCGCGGACCCACCGGATCGTGCAAAGCGGCCCACGTGCGGCCGTATTTCGCGTACATCAGGAAAGCCTCGCGCGACTCGGAGAACAGGAAGCTCTTGTCGCCCATCAGCGCGAGACCGGCGTCGCTGCGTTCCTGCGCGCGCACGATGCGCGCCGCGTCGTGCAGATCTGCCGGCGCCGGCTTGACGAAGCGCCCCGGCGCGGGACGCAGCAACTGCCAGAACGAGAATGTCGCGGCGAACACGCTTGCGGCCAGCGTCGCGCGCAGCGCACGCGGCGCGCGTTCGTCGAAAGCGAATTGCCACCACAGGTCGCGGGTGTACGGTACGTCGCGGAAAGCAAACAGCATGACCCACGTGGCCAGCATCAGCACCATCGCAACCGACACCAGCCAGCCCGCCGTAAAGCGCTCGGCGAACAGCGACGAATGACGGTTGAAACGCCGGCGCGTGGACAGCAGCAACACGACCAGCATGCCGAGCACTCCGGCTTCCACGAACGCAAGACCTTTGGTCAGCGACAACGCGAGACTCAGCACCGCGAGCAACAGCGTCATCCACCATGCGGCGTCCAGCCGGCGCATCAAACCACGCGCGACGAACAGCAGCAGCACACCGAGCACGCTGCAAAGCATCTGCGAACTTTCGAGCACCCACAGCGGCAGCACGTCGCGCAGTATGTGAATGCGTTGCCAGAACGCGGGCGTCGCGCTGGAAATGACCAGCATGCCGCCGACCACAAACGTGACGAGACTCAGAAACAGCGGCGCGAGCCTGGACGCCGCAGCGGCATATTGCAGCGGCAAACGGCTTTTCAGCGCGCGCCCTTCGAAACCGGCGAGCAGCGCGGCGGAAACGATCAACGGGACACCGAAGTAAATTGCGCGATACGCGAGCAAGGCGGCAACCATCTGATGCGTTTGCACGCTGCCGTTCAGCGTGAACACCATCGCCGCTTCGAACACGCCGACGCCGCCGGGCGTGTGGCCGATCATGCCGAGCAGCATGGCCGCGGCGTAGACCGTGATGAAGGTCACGAAGCTCACGTCCGCATGCGGCAGCAGCGCCCACAAGGCGAGGCCGGCGGCCACCACGTCGAGCACTGCGAGCGCCACTTGCGCGAGCAGGTCGCGGCGCGCGGGGATATCGAACGAGAGCCACTGCCAGCGCGTGCGCACCGGGCGCGTGTCGCGGCGGCATGCGGCGGCGGCCGATGCGAGCACGGCGAGCAGCGCCATGCCGATCCAACGCAGCGTGACGGGTTCGAGATGCAGCATCGGTGCGAGCGTGCCGGCCACGCCGACCATGCCGAGCGCCGTCATCAGCACCAGTGCGAGCGCGAGCGACACGCTCGTGAACACCGTCATGCGGCCGATCTGCGCGGGCGTGACGCTCGCCACGCCGTAGACGCGCGCGCGCACCGCACCGCCCGTCAGCGCGCCGAAACCGGTGGCGTTGCCGAGCGCCGAGCCCGCCGTTGCGCCGATCCACAGCGCCACACGCGGCACGACCGCGCCCAGATAGCGCAAACCGACGGCATCGCGGCCGACCAGCGCCACATAGCTGAGCGCGGTGGCGCCGAGCGCGGCGCTCCATTCGCCGGCCGTCAGTCGACGCAACTCATGCATCACCGAGCGATAGTCGACTGCTTGCGAGAGATGTTGCAAGACGACCAGCAGCAACGCGCCAATCACGAGTGCGAGCAGGGGCGAGAGAAGTCCCCGGTTGCCAAGCGTTTTCGATGCACGGTCGAACATCGCGCCTAGCCGGTCGAATTTATAGTTATATCGATGGAACATGGTCAATGCTGGGCCTTGCGTGGAGCTGTTGCGACGACGGATCGTCTGCCGCGGCATCGCCGGTTATTGGCGATTACAAATGGATAACGGCATTGAGGTAAAAAGGTTGACAGCGTCAGCCGGATTGCGGGGTTTAACCTTAGCCGGCCATTGGAGTTGAAAGCGCCGCGCGGCGCGCCGCGGCGATATGCCTGAATAAAACGGTCGATATTGCCGATTGGCTGTGACGGGACGCGCCCGGTAGCTGACAGGGGGCTGAAGTTTAAACGCTATTTACGCGCTGCGAATGAAGATTCGACATTGCGCCGAGTGTGCGCGCACGCTGTATCGCTCGAACCGTGGAAGCGCAGCATCAAGATTTTCTCTTCGCGTGCCGTAATCGAGAGCAATAGCTCAGTGAAACGCGGCGCATTTGCCGGGTGAAATTCGGTACTTGAAGGAGAAAGAAGATGGCGGAACAGGATTGGATGATGGCGGGCGTGTATCTGGTCGGGTTGGTGTCCATCGCGCTGTTGATGAGCGCGCTCGCCACGCGAGCGACCATGGAACGCAAGACCGTAGCGAAGGTGTCGCGCCGCGCCCGCGACTAACTCAGGCGACGATGTACGGCCCGGATGCCGTACGAGATCAAACACGAACAGCGTAACGAGAGCCCCGCACACGGCGCGAAATACGCGCGTGCCGTCGCTGCAACGATTTTCGAATAATGGGGAATCGTTCGCACAGCGCTCGCTGCGCATGCCCGCGAGGCCGCGGTGACATCGCGGCCTCGCGGGCAGGAATGACGCAGAAATAATGCTAAGCCGTGCCGACGTGCGCGTGACAGACGGGGCGCATGTCAGCGCCCTGCTCTGTCAGTCAGTGCATGCGGCGCGCGGCCTTTGTCTTACTGCGGACGGCGATGCGCCTCGGCGATCACGGCGCAGTTTTGCAGATGCAGGTTCAGGGCATGCAGGGCCAAGGCGCGCAGCTTGCCGAAGAAAGTGCTGTTGGCGGCGACGGTAGCGCGGACGGCGGAAGCGTTGGAAGCGGTGTTCATGGCGGACTCCTGTATAGGGTTTATACCTAGGCAATAACCCGATTATAACCGTCTCCTACCGCACTGCAACAAATATCAATAAAACGACCGACTGTTGCATGACGGTCACATGCGCAGTCGGCCGACTTAAAAAGGGTGGCACCGGCCGCCGCGCTATTAACAAACCGCACCGTACAGGTGCAATAATGACCCCTTTGCCCGCGACCGTTCGCCGCAGCCCGCCTTCATGACCGCCGTCCAGAAAGCCCTGATTGCGCCCCTTATCGTCGCGTGCGCGATGTTCATGGAAAGTGTCGATGCGAACGTGATCGTGACCGCGCTTCCCGCCATGGCGCGCGACTTCGGGCGCGATCCGGTCACGCTGAAAATCGCGGTGACGAGCTATGTGCTGGGACTGGGCGTGTTCATCCCCGTGTGCGGCTGGCTCGCCGACCGGTTCGGCGCACGCACGATCTTCCGCACGGCGATCGGTATCTTCGTGACGGGCTCGCTGCTGTGCGCCGCGTCGAATTCTCTCGCCACCTTCACGCTCGCGCGCTTCGTGCAAGGCGTGGGCGGCGCGATGATGGTGCCGGTCGGGCGGATCATTATCTTTCGCGTGGTGCACAAGGCCGACTTCATCCGCGCGATGAACTATCTGAGCGTTCCCGCGATGCTCGGCCCGGCCGCGGGACCGCTGCTCGGCGGCTTCATCACCACCTATCTGCACTGGCGCCTGATTTTCTTCATCAACGTGCCGATCGGCATCCTCGGCATCTATCTGACCAACAAGCACATCGCCAACACGCGCGAGCCGGACCCGGGCCCGCTCGACTGGATCGGTTTTTTTCTGTCGGCGGCGGGTGCGGTGCTGCTTCTGCTCGGGCTGTCGCTGGTCGGCGGCGAACTGATTTCCAACGGCGACGCGTTCGGCATGTGCGCGTGCGGCGCGGTTCTGCTCGCGGCCTATGTCGCCTACGCGCAGCGCGTCCCGCTGCCGCTGCTGGACCTGCGTTTTTTCAAGGTGCCCACGTTCCAGGCGAGCGTGCTGGGCGGTTCGTTGTTCCGGATCGGCCTCGGCGCGCTGCCGTTCCTGTTGCCGCTGATGCTGCAGGAAGGCCACGGCATGAGCGCGTTCGAATCCGGCCTGATCACCTGCGCGTCCGCGTTCGGCGGCATGTTCATGCGCACGGTCGCCTCGAGCGTGCTGCATCGTTTCGGTTTCCGTTCGGTGCTGGTGGTGAACGCCGCGTTGTCGGGACTCTCGATCGCTGCGTGCGGACTGTTTTTCCCCGGCACGCCGACCTGGATCATCTGGGTAATCGTGCTGCTCGGTGGCTTCTTCCCGGCGCTGCAATTCACGAGTCTGAACTCGCTCACTTACGCGGAAATCGCGAGCCGCGATGTGGGCCGCGCCACGAGTCTCGGCAGCGTCGTGCAGCAGATGTCGCTCGGCCTCGGCGTCACGATCGGCGGCATCGTGCTGCAGATCTCACGCGTGCTGCATGGGCATCCTGGCATCACATGGTCGGATTTCTGGCCGGCGTTTCTGGTGGTTGGGCTATGCTCGTTCGCGTCGATTCCGGTCACGTTGCGCATGCCGCGCGGAGCCGGCGAAGAAATCTCGCGCGGTGGCCGGGGCTGACCGGTTCGATTCACGCCTTCTTGCGGATCACGCTCACTTCGCCGTTGCGTTCGAGAATCGCCGCGGCCACGTTTTCCATCGAACGTGAGCCGGTTTTCTGCCGCACGCTTTCCTGAATGTCGGTTCGGCTGATCAACGCCGCGTCCATCTCGCGCGCGTTGAATTCGCCGTTGCTGAACACCTCGCGTTCGACGCCGCCCACCAGCCGCTCCAGCGCGCGCGAGCGCATGCATACCCACGCCAACGCCCGGTGGCAGACGACGATCGCGAACGACGCCACGACGGTGGCGATAAACGGCGACGCACCGACGATGGCCCGGCTCAACATCGCGCCGAGCAGGATCACCACCACCGAGTCGAATGGCGAGCGTTGTCCGAACGAGCGCCGGCCCGAGATGCGGATCAGCACCAGCGCAATCAGAAACACGACGATCGAGCGCATGGCCATCTGCAGCGGGTCGAGCATCCTGCCTTGACCGAACAGCAGCAAGAACGCTTCCATGCTGTCGCCCTCCTGTTGTAGCAAGCGGCGCCCTTATCCGGCGGCCGCCCACGCCGCAAGCGTATCGCCAAAGCCGCCCCGAGCGCGAGCCGCTGCGCGCGCGCTCGTAATCACGCGCGGCGCCGCGCTCCACGCGATGCGCGCGCCGATCGCGATCAGCCGGTCGACCAGCGCGACATCTTCGCTGCACTTGAGCGGCGGGAAGCCACCCGCGCGCCGGTAGGCGTCAGCCGACACGCCGAGGTTCGCACCGTGAATGTGACGATGACCGTCGGCATCCACGTAAGTTTTGCGGAAGTATTCGCGCACGCTATGCGGATGCGCGGTCCAGTCGTCGACGGCAATCGAGCCGCACACCGCGTCAGCTTCCAGCGAAAGCTGCGCCACCAGCCAGCCCGACGAGACGCGGCTGTCGGCATCGGTGAACGCGAGCCAGCGCGCGCCGTCCGCCAGCAGGAAGTCCGCGCCCGCCGCGCGCGCAATGCCGACATTGCGCGCCTTCAGCGTCAGCGTCTCGACGCCGTAGGCCCGTGCGATCGCCCCGCTGAAGTCGTCGCATGCGTCGAGCACGACCACGATGCGCACCGTTTCGCCCGCTAGATCCTCGTGGCGCGAGGCCGCGATCAAGGCAGCGAGACACGGCGCCAGCAACGCCTCTTCGTTATGAGCCGGAACGATCACGCCGATCATAGAAGCCCCTCGCGTTGCGCGACCGAGCGTGCGTCGCGTGACCAGACGTCGATCAGCAGATCGGCTTCATCGTGATGCGCGAGACGCGTGAGGCCGCAGCGTGCGTCGAACAGCGCATGCGCGGCATCGGCGGATTCGAGCGCTTCGGCGAAGGGCCGGCGCCAATGACAGGCGAGCAGCGTGCCGTCCGTGGTGAGCGAGGCGGCGATCCGCGCAGCCAGCGTTTCCAGCTCCGCCGAATCGAGGTAATAGGCGAATTCGCTGATCACGATCAGATCGAACGGGCCGGCCTCGGTCGGCCACTCGCGCGGCACCGTGCGCCGTTCAATGCGGACGTGCGGCGCGTCGCCAACGCGCTCGCGTGCAAGCTGCACCGCGCGCTCATGCAGATCCGCCGCGAGCAGCATGTCGCAACGCTTCGCCAGCTCGACGGTCAGTTCGCCGTTGGCGCAGCCGGGTTCGAACGCACTCCGGTAGCGCGGGCGCGGCAGCAACGCGAGCGTCAACGATCGCTTGCGGCTCTCGTACCAGCCTTCGCGCAACTTCCACGGATCGTCGCTGTGTCGATAGAGTTCGTCGAAGTAGGTAGCCGGTGAGCTCATGTCAGCGGCCCTCCGTGTATGGCGTCAGAGCATCCACGGGGCACCTCCGGCATCAGGACCGTCGCGACCGTCGGCGGGTCCCGCTGCGGCGATCAGCTCACCGAGCGCAGCGAGATCGCGCTCCGCGTGGCTCTGCCGCAGGAACACCGGCAGATCCGCCAGCGCACGTGCGAAACGCGCGTTGCGGCACAACGGGCCGGCGCCGAGCGCACGTGTGGCGTGAGTCATCACGGCCGTCGAGGCATCTTCCACGACGAGGCGCGCGCGCATGGCCTCGCGCTGCGAGTCGGCTAGCGGATTGGCGTCGATGTGCACGGCGGTCTCGCGCAATACCGCGGCCGCGCCGGCCAATGCCACCTCGACCGCGCCGAGGTGGGCAAGCCAATGCGGATCCGCGCGCCGTGTGCACGCGGCGCGCAGCATGCGCGCGATCTGCGCGGCGGCCCCATACCAGCACGCGGCGATGCCGGCGCCGCCGTGCCAGAAGCCGGGACGCCGTACATAGGCATGCGCGCCGCCCACAAGAGTCGCCGATGCCTGGTCGAAGCTCACGTCCGCGCTTGCCGTGGCCTGCATGCCGACCGCTTGCCACTTCGCCGTGTCGATCGAGATGGACGGCTGATTCATTGCGACGGCCGCCAGCACCGGCTCATCGTCCAACCATGCGGTAACGAGCGCATGCGTGACCACACCCGCGCCCGAGCACCACGCTTTCGTGCCGGTCAGGCGAAGGTTTTCGCCATCGCTTCGGATTCCTACCTTGAGTGCTTGCACGCGCGCATCGGGCGGCTCGGCCGCCCAAACGCCCCAGCGGCTTCCCGCGGGCGGCGTGGGGCCTTGCAGCTCGGCGAGAATCGCGAGCGCATCCGTGTGTCCTTCGAACAGCTTGACGAGCCCCAGATCGCACGCGGCCACCGCAGCCAGGGAACGCCAGCGCACCAGCGTTTCGCCGTGCCCAGGCAAGGGCATATCAGGCGCACAGTCGTAGCCGCGTTCGACCAACGCGCGCAACACGCCGCCGAGCGCGACGGGGTCGCCGGAATCGAAACGCGTATCACGCAGAAAATTTTCGAGCGACGCGGCAGGTTTCGCGCCATTCCGCGTTCCGCCCGCCCCGACATGGCAATCGCGAGATGCGGTCATGCCGGCGTTTTGCGGCGGCCGCGCGTTGGCGCCGGCCGTACGGCCACGCGTATCGAGCATCGTGCCTCCCTGAAGCTGTTCAATCGACTGCCGGCGGACTCTCAAGGGCCGCCGCGCACAGAAGACCCACAGCAAGCGGCGTGCCTCGACTACCGGACGTCGGAATGCGCAACATCTTTCTTCAGGAATCGGGAATGCGCAGGCGCGTAAGCCGTCACACCGCTCTGGTATGAGGGAAGCGCGCCCTGCCTGAACGGCTAGTCGGGACCGCGTTCGCTGCGCAGCGCTTCCACGTCGGCCAGCAGCGCATCGAACAGTTCGAGTCCAACCGGCTTCACGAGATGCGCATGGAAACCGGCTTCGCGGGTGCGCTCGCGATCGCTCGCGTGGCCGAAGCCAGTCATGGCGGCGTACCGTGTATTGGCAAGCGCGGGCATGACGCGCAACGCCGCGATCGTCTCGTAGCCGTCCATCTTCGGCATCGCGATGTCGATCACCGCGAGGTGAGGCGCGAAACGCGGCGCGATCAGCACTGCCTGCTCGCCCTCATAGGCGATGCGCACCTCATGGCCTTTGAGTTCGAGCAGCATGGCGAGACTGTCGGCCGAATCGCGATTGTCATCGACCAGCAGAATGCGCAGCGGCGCGACTTCGGTGTTCGCCGCGTTCGCTTCATCGCCCGTTGCTTCGGGTGGCGCGGCGGCCAGCGGCAGACTCAGCGTGAAGGTGCTGCCGCAGCCCGGCCCTTCGCTGCTCGCGATAATGCTGCCACCGTGCATCTCGACGAGCGACTTGCACAACGTGAGGCCGATGCCGAGACCGCCCTCGCCCGTATTCTGCCCGTCCTTTTCCTGAGCAAACAGTTCGAAGATCTTGTCGAGTGAGCGCACAGGAATGCCGCAACCCGCATCGCGCACTTCGAGCACGGCCATCTGGTAGTCGACTCGCGCCGCGACATCGATGGCACTGCCGACCGGCGAGAATTTTGCCGCGTTGTGCAAGAGGTTCTGCAACACCTGCACGAGGCGCGTCATGTCGCCGCGCACGAACACCGGCTCGTCGGGCATATGCTGGACGACCCGCTGCTCGTGCGCATCCGTGAACGGCCGGGCCGCCTCGATCGCGCGCGCCATGACCTCGGCCAGATCGACACGGCCGAAGCGCAACTCGACCTTGTTCGACATGATCCGGCCAACGTCGAGCAGATCGTCGACGAGCCGCGTGAGGTGCGTGACCTGCCGGTCAATCAGGTCGCGCGAACGTGCCACGGTGGGGCTCACACCGGTTTCGAGTTGCATCACGCCGATCGCGTTGCGCACCGGCGCGAGCGGATTGCGCAACTCATGGGCGAGGGTCGCGAGAAACTGGCGCATGCGCTCGCCCGAACGTTCCAGTTCTTCGCGCTGACGCCGCTCGGTCAGATCGCGCGTGACCTTGGCGAAGCCGCGCAGCCGGTTCGATTCGTCATGCACCGCCGTGATGACGACGTTGGCCCAGAACGTCGTGCCGTCCTTGCGCACGCGCCAGCCTTCGTCCTCGACGTGGCCGAGCTGCCGGGCAATCGCCAGTTCGCGCGCGGGCTTGCCGGCCGCCGCTTCCTCGGGTACGTAGAAGGTCGAGAAATGCCGGCCGACGATTTCCTCGCGCGTATAACCTTTGATGCGCGCGGCGCCCGAATTCCAGCTCACCACGTACCCTTGCGGGTCGAGCATGAAGATCGCGTAATCCTTCACGCAGTCGACCAGCAAACGGAAACGCTCTTCGCTTTGCCGCAGCGCTTCCACGTACTCGCGTTGCGCGCTCAAATCGCGCGTGATCTTGGCAAAGCCGGTGAGTATGCCCGCGTCGTTACGCATCGACGTGATCACGACATTCGACCAGAAGGTCGTGCCGTCCTTGCGCTTGCGCCAGCCTTCGTCCTCGAAGCGGCCGGTCAGCGACGCCTGTTGCAGCTCGTAGGCGGGCCAGCCGCGCGCCACGGCTTCCTCGGTATAGAAGCGCGAAAAGTGCTCGCCGACGATCTCCTGCTCTGAGTAACCCGTCAGCTTGTGTCCTCCCGCATTGCAACTCACGATCAGCCCGGTCGGGTCGAGCAGGAAGATCGCATAGTCTTCGATTGCCTGCAGCAGCGCCCAGTAGTCGACCTCGACAGCCGCGCCGGGACGGGCCGCGGCCGGGACTGTGACGGGCTGGCCGTTTTCGCTGGCGGAAGGGACATCAAGCGATTTCATTGTGGTCGGAAATAAGGGCTACGGCCAAAAGCATACACCGCCAATCACCGCCCGCTTCGCCTATGGTTTCACCTGAGGTCCGCGCGAACGGCCCGGCGCCAGAGTCCGCGTCGGGAAAAGCGCTCGCGGGATCGTCGGGCCCCGCAATTGCTACTCCGTGATCGCACCATCATCAAACAACAGGAGTCGCAATTGAAACAGGCATTCATCACCCTCGCTCTCAGTGCCGCGCTGGCACTCACCTGCACTGCCGCGCAAGCTGAAGGCTGTACGAAAGGCGCGGTCGTGGGCGGCGTGGCCGGCCACGTCGCGGGTGGCCACGGCGTAGCGGGTGCGGCGGCCGGCTGCGCGGTCGGCCATCACGAGGCCAAGAAGAAAGACAAGGAAGCCAGCGCGGCCGCAGCCGCGAGTCAACCCGCCGGGAAATAAAGGGCGCGTAGAAAGAGCCGGTTGCGGCCTGCCGATCACTACCGACTCGATCAATCAGGAGACCGCTACCTCCGCGAGATGGTCACCCGGCGGCACTGACTTTTTCCGCCAGCTTTGCGTCGTAGCTCGAATGCACGTGCACACGCTTTTTGTCCGGATAAGCGTACGAGTACGCTCGGCGCAGCGCCAGCGACGCCTCATGAAAGCCCGACAGAATCAGCTTCTGCTTGTTCGGATAATTGGCGATGTCGCCCACCGCGAAGATACCGGGCCGCGAACTTTCGTAGTTCGACGTATCGACATCGACGCGCCCCGCGTGAATCGATAGCCCCCACTGCGCGATCGGCCCGAGATCGGCAACGAGTCCATAGAGCGCGACGAGGTGCTCGGCCGCGAGTTGCGTCTCGCCCTCGATATGTCGCAACGTGATCGACTTCAATGCATCGCCTTCGACGTCGAGCCCCGCAATCGCGCCGACGATAAAGTCCATTTCGCCCGCCTCGACCGCGCGCCGCATCGACGCGACGCTCGAATCAGCCGCGCTGAAACCGCTGCGCCGATGCACGAGCGTCACCCGGCGCGCGACCTTGCGCAGCGCCAGCGCCCAGTCGAGCGCGGAATCGCCGCCGCCCGCCACGACCACAACCTTGTCGGCGAAGTCCGCGAGACGCGGCACGCTGTAGTGCACGTGACGCGACTCCAGCGGTACGGCCTCGGCTAAGGCCAGCTTTTGCGGCACGAACGCGCCGTTGCCGGCGGCCAGCAGGATCGCCGCGACATCGAACACGAGGCCGCTCCCGGTACGTACCGTCCAGCGTCCGTCGCTGCCCTGCTCAACCGACTCGACCCGTTGTTCGAGATGGATGGGCGGATCGAACGGCTTGCATTGCGCCAGAAGTCGCTCGACCAACTCGCGCGCGGTGCAGGACGCAATGGCGGGAATGTCGTAGATCGGCTTGTCGGGATAAAGCTCGATGCATTGGCCGCCGATCTTGTCGAGCCCGTCGACGATCTGGCAGGACAGGCCGATCACGCCCGCCTCGAAAGCGGCGAAAAGTCCCACCGGCCCCGCGCCGACGATCAGGACGTCGGTACGGATCGGCGGCGGTTGCTGGTCTGCGGCGGAAGTCATGCGCGATCTCTTCGGATGGGTAGATGGGTGAATGACCCACCATACCGAATCGGCCGATGCGCGGCAACGATGCCATTACCGTCGGTAAGGACGCTCGGCCGGCCGCGTGCGCGCCCGCTCACCGCGTCAAAGTGGCTACCTGAAAATAGCCGGAATCGGTCATTTCCCAAAGCCAGTCATGCGCCTAATCTTCCCTCATCGCATCACGGAATGCGTCCAACCCAACTCAGGAGTGAATCATGGAACAACGTCTCGACTTCTACAAAGCCAACCCCGCCGCGATCAAGGCCATGATCGGCGTTGAAGAACGCATCGGCAAATCGGCGCTCGAAAAATCGCTGACCGAACTGGTTCGTCTGCGCGCCTCGCAGATCAACGGCTGCGCATACTGCGTCGACATGCACACTGCCGACGCCCGCAAGGGCGGCGAAACCGACCGCCGTCTGGCGACCGTGGTGGTCTGGCGCGAAACGCCGTTCTTCACGGACCGGGAACGCGCCGCGCTCGAATGGACGGAAGCGCTAACGCTGGTATCGCAAGCGCACGTGCCCGACGCGGTTTGGGAAGCGGTGCGCCCGCACTTCAGCGACGAAGAACTGGTCGATTTGACGCTGCTTGTTTCCGCGATCAACGCATGGAACCGCTTCGCGATTTCGTTCCGCAAGCTGCCCGCCTGAGCGGCACGCGCTCAGAAACAATGCAGTTCAGTCCGCGTCGGTTGGAAAGCGGCGGCACGCACCACGCGGATTCGCTATGCCGATGCGCAATCCTTCGCCGTCGTATCAATGCATGGCGTCGATCCGTACGCCTCACGCCTCGCCGCTATTCCCCGATCCACGATCCGCGCAAATCGCTGTCGTGCAGCAATTGCAGCAGCGTGCCAGCCGGCCGGCTAAGCCGCTTCGCCGCCAGCGCGATGAATTCCACCGACGGCAGCGTCGGCAGACTCGCCGTATTCAGGGGCGCCGCAAGACCGCGTGCCGCCAGATACTGCGGACGAACGGTAATGCCCAGCCCGCCGCGCGCGGCCGCGATGCAACCGGCGTGGCTGCTGCTCGTGCACACCAACTGCCAACTGAATCCGGCCTCGGCGAGCGCGTCGAGCACGACGGCGCGCGTCACGCTCGGTTCGGCGACCAGAATCAGCGGCAAGGGCTGACTCAAGTCGACCAGCGTACCGGCGCGCGCCAGCCACTCCAGCCGCCCCGTGAAGAGCGGCACGCCGCGCCTGTCGCCGAGACGGCGCTTGCCGACCAGCAGATCGATCGCCCCCGCGTCGAGCAGCTCATACAGCTTGCCGGTCATGCCGATGGTGATTTCCAGTTCGACATCCGGATGCGCATCGCGAAACGCGGCGAGTACCGTGGGCAGCGGACCGAGCGCGACGTCGTCCGAAGAACCGAGCCGCACGCGGCCTTTCAGACGCGGCGCGCGAAACTGCGATTCGGCCCGCGCGAGCGCCTGCAGAATCACGCTGGCGTGCGCGAGCATGGCTTCACCGTCTGGCGTCATCGCGAGCGAATGGGTGTCGCGCACGAACAGGCGCCGGCCCACGCTCTGCTCGAGCCGTCGGATGTGTTCGCTGACGCTCGATTGCGTCAGGTCGAGTCGCCGCCCCGCCTCGGTGAAGCTGTGGCAGGCCGCGACGGTCGAAAAAGTTTTGAGCCAGATGGGATTGAGCATGGGGCATTGTCGCGCCGCTCATCGGCAAAGTCGATAACAGTCAATGCCCTTAGTGGGGTTCCCGATTGACGAGGATGTCAATATGATGACTGGGTCGCCCCCACTGAATGCTCGGCGTCGAGACGGCCGCCCATGCCGCCGCCCCGCTGCCCGGTAAAAAGATGACCAAGGATTCTTCCCAGACCGCTTTGCTCTGGATCGTCGCCGCCGGCTTTTTCATGCAGTCGCTCGACACGACGATCGTCAACACCGCGTTGCCGTCGATTGCCAACAGCCTGCACGTCGCACCGCTCGCGATGCAGCCGATCGTGGTCGCGTACACACTGACCATGGCGATGCTCACGCCCGCCTCGGGCTGGCTCGCCGACCGCTTCGGCACACGGCGCGTCTACTTCGCCGCCATTCTCGTTTTCGTGCTCGGCTCGATCTGCTGCGCGAGCGCGCACACGCTCGGTCAACTGGTGATGGCGCGCGTGCTGCAAGGCGTGGGCGGCTCGATGCTGCTGCCGATCGGGCGGCTCGCCGTCCTGCGCAGCGTCACGGGCGACCAGTATGTCGCGGCGCTCGCGTTCATTTCGGTGGCCGGGCAACTGGGGCCGATCGCCGGGCCGACGCTCGGCGGCTGGTTCGTTCAGGCGATCACGTGGCACTGGATTTTCCTCATCAACGTGCCGATCGGCGCCGTGGGTCTATATGCGGTGCAGCGCTTCTTGCCATCGCACGGCGAAGCAAAGGCGCCGCCGTTCGACTTCGTCGGCTGCGGGCTACTCTCGTTGTGCATGATCGCGTTCTCGCTCGCCGTGGACTCGCCGATGCCCACACACCGCGCGGCATGGTCAGCGGCGCTGTTCGCACTCGCCGTCGTGAGCGCGCTCGCCTACATTCCGCATGCGAGACACCGCGTCAATCCGCTCTTCAAACTGTCGCTCTTTCGCGAGCCGAATTTCAGCGTCGGTCTGATCGGCAACCTGGTGTGCCGCATCGGTTCGAGTGCCGTGCCGTTTCTCGTGCCCTTGCTGCTGCAATTGCAACTGGGTTACTCGCCGCTGCATTCCGGTCTGATGATGCTGCCCGCGGCTCTCGCCGGCACCGTCGCCAAACGCTGGATCGCGCCGCTCGTGCACCGCTATGGTTACGATGCCTTCCTGCTGGTCAACACGATCATCGTCGGTTCGTCGATCGTTGCGTTCGCACTGATTACGCGCGGCACGCCGCTCGTGGTCGAGATCGCGATCCTCGCGGTGTTCGGCGCGGCCAACTCCATGCAATTCGCGGCGATGAACAGCGTCACGCTCAAAGGCCTCTCGCATGAAGACGCCGGCAGCGGCAACAGCCTCTTTTCGATGGTGCAGATGCTGGCCATCGGGCTGGGCGTGTCGATCGGCGGCGGGTTGGTGAATCTCTTCTCGGCGCAAGTCGGATCGGCCGCGCTCGGTTTTCGGCTCGCCTTCGTGTGCGTCGGCGTGATCACGCTGGTGTCGGCGTGGGTGTTTCGTCACCTCGACGAAGCGCCTGCCTCGCGCCGGGTGGGCGGGCAAGCGACACAAGGCGCGGGCCGCTGATCCAGGGCTTGCGTCAATCCGGCAAACGGATGCCGGAAAACCCCGCGCACGCCTCGATCAAACGCTCCTGAACGGCAACGTCGTGCACCGCCGGATGCGTCTCGCAGCGCTTCATGTGATAGAAGTACGCACCAGTGACGGTGGCCTCCGGCTCGTCGCTGACGGCGAGCCATACCTGGGTTTTCGGCGCGGCCTGCAAATCGTCCGGCGCGCCCGGACCACCCATTTTCGTCGCCACCCAACCCGGCTCCAGCGCATTCGACATCACCTGCGGCCAGCGCCGCGCCATCGCGAACGCCAGCAACGCGTCGTGCAGTTTCGAGTCCGAGTACGCCGCCGTGCCCCGCCAGGGACGCCTCTCCCAGGCTAGATCGTCGAGGCTCGCGTCGCCGCTGCGATGCAGCCCGGAGCTCAGATAAACGAGCCGCCGCGGCTTCTGGATCAAGGCGGTGAGAATGTATGGCGCCAGCGTATTCACCGCGAAGACGTGCGGCAAGCCGTCGACGGTGGCAATCCGGCGTGGTTCCTGATAGCCGACCGCCGCGTTATGGATCACCGCATCGAAACGGCCTAGCTGGTTGACCTGCCCGGCGAGCGCGATCGTGGCCGCGATGCTCGACAGGTCGCCGATCAGCGCGGCTTCCGCTTGCGGTACGGCTTGCAATGCCTGGTCGGCGCGCGCGGCAGCGCGCGCATGCAACACCACCTGATGGCCGGCCTCGACGAGCAGACGCGCGGCCATTTGACCGAGACCATCGGCGGAACCGGTAATAAAAATGCGCGACATGGCGTGTTCTCCGTTGTTCAGTCCAACTGAATCCGAATATGCCTGATGCATGACGAGAATCGCATGTCTCGGTGCTTCGGGCGAACGTCAACAGATTAACGCCCGCCGCGCGACTGACGCGATAGCCTGACTGTCATTCCACTCATGACATGACATCATTCGTCCGCCTTACCAGGCGGCGTTTCCGCGAGTCGGCATGTGAATTAAACGGACTTTCGCGTTAGCATGTCACGCATTAGTAAATAACAAAGGACTATCACATGCCATTTGACGAGCGCATGCTGAACGGCATGGGCGTCTTGACGGCGATTGTCGATTCCGGGAGTTTTGCGGCGGCTGGCGTTGCGCTCGACATGTCGCAATCCGGGGTGAGCCGTTCGGTCGCGCGGCTCGAAGCGCGTCTGGGCATCCGGCTTTTCGACCGCACCACGCGTTCGGTCACGCTGACCGACGAAGGGCGGCGCTTCTACGAACAGATCGTGCCGTTGCTGGGCGGCCTCGAAGAAGCGGCGGCTTCCGCCACGCAGGGCGCGACCGCCGTGCGCGGACGTCTGCGCGTGAACATGGACCCGTTCTTTTCGCGCCTCGTGCTCGGGCCACGGTTGGGCGGCTTTATCGACAAGCATCCCGATCTGCAGCTCGAACTCATCACCCGCGACCAGATGGGCGATCTGGTCGGCGACGGATTCGATCTCGCGATCCGTTTCGGCGATCCGCCGGTGTCGACGCTGATCGCGCGCAAACTGCTGGAGACGCGGATTCTCACCGTGGCCGCGCCGGCGTATCTAAAGAAGCACGGGCACCCGGTGAATCCAGCCGAACTCGAAAGCGGCAAGCATGTCTGCATCAAGTTCCGCGATCCGCTCACGGGCTACCCGTTCAGCTGGGAATTTCATCGCGGCCGCAAGAAAATCGTGATCACGCCGCAGGGCCGTTTGACCGTGAACGACGTGGGCACCCTGCATAGCGCTTGCACGACCGGCCAGGGCGTCGCGCAAATTCTCTCGCTCGGCGCTGAGTCGTTGATGGCGAGCGGAAAACTCGTCGAGCTATTTCCCGATTGGGGCGACGAGGTTTATCCGCTCTATGCGCTCTATCCTTCGCGGCATCATCCGCCGGCCAAGGTCCGGGCGTTTTACGATTTCGTCGTCTCGCTGACAGGCGGCGCGCCACGCGAAACAGCAGCTTGAGCCCGCGTTCGGTCGCGCCCCGCTTGCCGGCGCGACGTGCTGCGCCGCGTCAAGAGATCGTGTAACGGTTCTGCGGGCCGCCGAGGTACAGGCCACGGGCGAGCGTGAGGATCTGCTCGCGATGCTGGTCGAACGCAGCGAGCACCGCCGGTTCGTCTGAACCCACGCTCGGGCTCAGATTGGAAATCACCGAACGGTTGACGGCGAAAGCGATTTCGCGCGCGTTGTCGTAGCCCCAGAAATTCACGCAGTGATGCGAGGCGTCGTAGCTGCGGCTGGGATTCGGGAAGTTGAGGGACATGTCGTACTCCCGCACTATAGGATTCTCGTTCCACGTTGCGCTGAATGGGGGCACGGGTCAAGGGCTTGTTTGTAATTCCGCGCAGCGATGGCGAGACCCGATCGCAACGCCAGGCACGAGCCCAGGTCTGCCGCTTGCTGCAATGCTCATGTCATCCACCCAGGAGAGGATCATGAGCGAAACCAAACAAGGCGCCAAAGACAAACCGGCCGACGTCGAACATCCGCAACCCGCAGCGCACAGCGACAACGAAAAGAGCAAGCTGCCCGAACGCGACGACGCGAGCCGCGATCAAGCGCCGTCGGACCGGCCCGGCAAAAAGCCCGGCGAGGGCGAGCCGCCGGTTGGCTGAAATAGTTAGCATCAATCCAGGAGCGGCTTTGCTGTATTTAAACAGCGATGCCGCATAAATTTTTCCCTTCTGACGGCTTTCATAAGCCAAACATTTCTTCCTGTTTTTTACCGATTATTTTTCCCGCGTGATGGACTATTTTTCTGCTTGCAGCGACGTGTGCGCCAGGCGGACCCGCTGCCGCCCCTCATCAGATAACAAAGGCGACGCTTATGTCCATCTCCCCGACTCTCTCCCACCGCCCGAAAGTCTCGATCTGTCTGCCGACCTGCAATCGACCTGAGCTGATCGCGACGTGCATCGACTCGTGCCTTGCGCAGAGTTACGACAATCTGGAGATCGTGATCGGCGATGACTCGAAAGACGCGCGCACTGAGCGGTTGATCGCAGCGCGCTACGCGCGCGAACCGCGCGTGCGCTACATGAAAAATCAGCCGCCGCTCGGCCAGGCGGGCAATGTCGCGAGCCTGTTCGAGCGCGCACGCGGCGACAAAATCCTGCTGATCCACGACGACGACCTGCTCACCACGGACGGCGTCGACAAGCTCGTGTCGCTATGGACGCTTTACCCGCTGCTCGAGGTGGCATTCGGCGATCAGTATGAAGCCGATCACGGCGGCGCCATCAACTTCCAGGCGAGCGCGGACCTGAACGCCGCATTTCGGCGTACGAAGGACGCCGAAGGCCTGCAGTCCCTGCCGGGCCGAACCGGTCTGGTCCAGATGTTTCCGAATAACAGCTGGATGGCCAACGCCGAACTGGTGAAGCGGATCGGCTACCCGGAAAAGTACGGCGTGTGCTGCGACTTCGTGTTCGGCACCGAACTCTGTCTCGCCGCGCGCGAGGTGTTCTATCTGCACGACTATGTTTCGGTGTATCGAAAGACGGCAAGCTCGATCTCGCATAGCACGCGCGGCACGGCGGTCGCGGCAACGGTCAGCGCGTATGCGTACGTCAAGGCGTTGCGGCTGCCGGCGCAACTGGAGCCGTCGCGCAAGCTGGCATTGCGCCGGCTCGCGCCGATCGTGGTGTCTATCCACGCCAGGAATCGTCAGGTGCTCGCAGGGTTCAAGGTCGCCTTCACGCATCTGTTCGCGTACAACTACGGCTTGAGCATACGGCTTTACTATCATCTTCTGATGCTTGCGCGTGCTGCGCTCAGCGCGCCTCAGCAGGCCGTCGCGGCGGCCGCGGGCGCCGCGGTGGCGGCCGCGCCCATTGTGGCCGCGGATCCGGCGGCCGTGGTGAAGGAACTCGTCTCCGAACTGGTCAGCGATCGTTCGGAACCGGTCTGACGCGACGCCATCGGCGCGGAACGCCTGCAAGCCCCGAGCAATAAGCGTGTTTTGTGCTAAGCATCCAATGCTAAGCAATCGCGGATTTGTTGCTTGGTCCGGTGTGGCGCACTGATTACGATGAGAGCGAACCTACACCCGTCTCGAGGTAACTCGCATGTCCGACAGTGCCTGTTTCAAGCCGCGTGTGATCGAACCTGTCGTCGTCAACCAGCCTGAAGGATTGGGCCTCGCAGTGGAGCTATGGCTCGCGCAACCCGTCGACGGAATTGCGGGGCGGGCGCTGCAGATTCATCTCCGCAGCGACGCAAAAATGGCGCAGGCCGAGACGCTGCGCGATCTGCTGCATGCGTTGGGCACGGAGATCGTCGTGGCGTGAGCATGCGCCCTGCCCTCGAAGTGCAGTCGGATTGCTCCGACTGCGCACGCGCATAAAAAACGGCGGCCAGGGCTAACCCCTGACCGCCGTTCTCACACATCGCCAGAACATACTTTCGCGCGAGCGGACCTCGGTTCAAAGACTCAGGGCTCGAGACGCAGATACCCTTCTTTCGACGGATCGCGCATCCGCAGCGAAACGAGACCGGCGACCGCGCACAACGCGGTCACGTACCAGTAGAACATCGACTCGTTGCCGACCGACTTCAGCCACAGCGCCACATACTCCGCCGAGCCGCCGAAGATCGCGTTCGCCACCGCATACGAAAGCCCCACGCCGAGCGCCCGCACTTCCGGCGGGAACATTTCCGCCTTGATCAGGCCGCTGATCGACGTGTAGAAACTGACAATCGCGAGCGCCACCACGACCAGGCCGAAGGCCGCATACGGGCTCGTCACGTCTTTCAGCGCGTGCAGCAGCGGCACGGTGCCGATGGTCGCGAAGAAGCCGAAGAACAGCATGGAACGGCGGCGGCCGATGCGGTCCGACAACGCGCCGAACGCCGGCTGCATCACCATGTAGACAAAGAGCGCCGCGGTCATCACGTTGCTGGCCGTCTTCGCGTGCATGCCCGCCGTGTTGACCAGGTACTTCTGCATGTAGGTGGTGAACGTGTAGAAAATCAGCGAGCCGCCTGCCGTGAAACCGAGCACCGTCATGAACGCGCCCTTGTGCAGCCACAAGCCGCGCAGCGTGCCGGCTTCCTTGCGTTGACGCGTTTCGGCGGTGGTGGTTTCGTCGAGCGATTTACGCAGATATAGCGCGACCAGTGCCGCGACCGCGCCGATTGCGAACGGCACGCGCCAGCCCCACGCCTTCAGCTCTTCGGTGGAAAGCGTCTGCTGCAGCACCACCAGCACCAGCAGCGCGCACAATTGCCCGCCGATCAGCGTGACGTACTGGAACGACGCGAAGAAACCGCGCCGGCCCTTGAGCGCGACTTCACTCATGTAGGTTGCGCTGGTGCCGTACTCACCGCCCACCGACAAGCCCTGGAACAGCCGCGCGACCAGCAGCAGCGCCGGCGCCAGCGCACCGATCTGCGCGTAGGTGGGCAGCACGGCGATCACGAGCGAGCCGCCGCACATCATGAATACCGACACCATCATCGCGGTGCGGCGGCCGTGCTTGTCGGCGAGGCGGCCGAAGAACCAGCCGCCGATCGGACGCATCAGGAAGCCGGCGGCGAACACGCCCGCCGTGTTGAGCAATTGCGTGGTGGTATTGCCGCTCGGGAAGAACGCCGGCGCGAAGTACAGCGCGCAGAACGAATACACGTAAAAGTCGAACCACTCGACGAGATTGCCTGATGAAGCGCCAACAATCGCGAAGATGCGGCGCCGGGTATCGTGAGCCGAGGCCACGGTTTGGTCGGTTAGGTCGGTCATGCTGGTCTCTTTCCTTATCTTTGAACGGAGGTAGCGGTCTTGGCGCCGCCTTCATCACGCGCGGCGAAGTGCCCTGCCGGCATGTCGTCGCACGCGTGCGCGAATTTTACAGAACCGCAAGGCAAAGATGGGAGTTTGTTAGCGACCCGCGAATGCGCGCCATCCGTCTTGTTGCGGCGCGGCAGTATTGAGAACCGGCCTGATCGCGGTCGGGCAGCCAAGAAAAAAGCCAGCTCGAAAGCTGGCTTCTTTGGGTCACAACACATCAATCGCGCTGCGTTGCACTGCGGCCTCCGGTCACACTCTCACCGCCGGCGGCACATAACGGCACTCGTAGCGCTTGCGGACCGTGCCATTCTCATCGACGCTTTCCAGATACACGTCGAATTGCCACAGCCGCGCCATGTGCTTGAGCACTTCGTCGCTATCGCCGGAAAGATGCCGGTTGTCGCTCATGAAGTGCCGCAGCGTCAAACTCCGGTCGCCGCGCGTGTTCACCGCCCACACCTGAATATTCGGCTCGCGGTGATGCATGTCGTACTGCCGCGACAGCGCCTGACGCACGTACTGATAGCCGCTGTCGTCGTGAATTGCCGAGACTTCGAGCGCATCGCGCATGTCGTCGTCGAGCACGGAGAAGAGGCGCATTTCCCGGATCAGATGCGGCGACAGATACTGCGCGACGAAACTCTCGTCCTTGAAGTTGCGCATCGCGTAGTGCATGGCCGGGAGCCACGGACTGCCCGCCAGTTCAGGGAACCACTTGCGGTCTTCTTCCGTGGGGGATTCGCAGATGCGGCGAATATCGCTCATCATCGAAAAACCCAGCGCGTACGGATTGATCCCGCTGTAGTACGGTTTCGTGACCGGCGGCTGGTAGACCACGTTGCTGTGCGAATGGAGAAACTCCATCATGAAGCCGTCTTCCAGCTTGCCCTGGTTGTACATGGTGTTGAGCAAGGTGTAGTGCCAGAATGTCGCCCAGCCCTCGTTCATCACCTGGGTCTGCCGTTGCGGATAGAAATACTGGCCGACCTTGCGCACGATGCGGATCACTTCCCGCTCCCACGGCTCCAGCAGCGGCGCGTTTTTCTCCGCGAAATACAGCAGGTTCTCCTGCGGCTCCGGCGGATAGCGCTCCTCGACTTCCTCCGGCAGCGGCGTATGCCGGGTCGGCAAGGTGCGCCACAGTTCATTCACCTGCGACTGCAGATAGGCTTCGCGTTCGCGGCGCGCCGCAAACTCCTTTTGCAGCGACAGCTTCTGCGGACGTTTGTAACGGTCCACGCCATAGTTCATCAACGCGTGGCAGGAATCGAGCAGCTCCTCGACCCGGTCGAGCCCGAAACGCTCCTCGCACTCCGCGATGTAATTCTTCGCGTACACAAGGTAGTCGATGATCGCGTGCGCATCCGTCCACAGCCTGAACAGATAGTTGCCCTTGAAGAACGAATTGTGCCCATAGGCCGCATGGGCGATGACGAGCGCCTGCATCGTCATCGTGTTCTCTTCCATCAGATACGCGATGCAGGGATTCGAATTGATGACGATCTCGTACGCCAGCCCCATCTGCCCGCGACGGTAGCTTTTTTCGGTGGAGAGAAAGTGTTTGCCGAACGACCAGTGACGGTAGTTCACCGGCATACCGACGGACGCGTACGCATCCATCATCTGTTCGGCGCTGATGAGTTCGAGCTGGATCGGATACACGTCGAGTTCATATTGCTCTGCAACACGGGCAATATGCGAGTCGTACTCTTCGATCAATTCGAAGGTCCAGTCGGACGGGCACGGCAGAGGCCGTCTATCGGCTACGTTCATACGGACTTCCCTTTGCCCCTGAGTGGGCGTTCCGGTGTGTCCCCGTGCTGCAGCGGTGTCGACTGCTCCGGCTGCGGCGGTTCCGGTATCGTCCGCCCTCGCCTCGGCATGCCCCGACTGTTGCTGCTGCGGCACGCCTTTTCCGTGCTCCGGCGCGCCGTTCGCCGACTCGCCGCGCACTTCGTTGTGCAGGGGCTTGTTCGTCATGAATTAGCCGCCTGCTTTTCGAACAACTCGCGAAACACCGGATAAATGTCAGCCGCGGTCTCGACTTTCTTCATCGCCATGTGCGGCTGGCTCAAGGCCAGTTGCGCATATTCCAGCCACAGATTCTGCTCTTCCGGCGTCACCTGAATATACGCAAAATAGCGCACCTTCTCCAGGATGTCATCCGAGAGTATCTTGCGGCACTTCGGCGAGTCGTCGGTCCAGTTGTCGCCGTCCGACGCCTGAGCGCCGTAAATATTCCATTCAGTCGGCGAATAGCGCTCGTCCATCACCTTCTGCATCAATTCCAGCGCGCTCGACACCACCGTGCCGCCGCTTTCGGTCGAATGGAAGAACGTGTCTTCGTCGACCTCTTCGGCGCGCGTGTGGTGGCGAATGAACACCACTTCGATCTTCTCGTAGTTACGCTTGAGGAACAGATACAACAGGATAAAGAAGCGCTTGGCGAGGTCCTTGCGCTGCTCGTCCATGGAACCGGACACATCCATCAGACAGAACATCACGGCCTGGCTGGACGGCGTGGGCTGCTTCACGCGGTTCACGTAGCGCAGATCGAACGGATCGATGAACGGAATCCGCCAGATGCGCCCGCGCAAATGATGAATCTCTTCTTCGAGCAGTTTGATGTCTTCGCGACGGTCGTCGGGATCGGCTTTCATGACCTCCAGTTGCCGCTCCATCTCGTGCAACTGGTTGACGAGCGGCGCCCCGAGCGCGATGCGGCGGCCGAGCGCGCTGCGCAGCGAACGGACCACGTCGATGTTGTTCGGCGTGCCTTCGGCAGCCCAGCCCGCGCGAATGCTCTTCCACGTCGGGACGGCAAGCAGATGGGTTTTGACGAGGCGCGGCAGTTCGAGATCGTCGAAGAAATACTGCATGAACTCTTCACGACTCAGCTCAAACACGAAGTCGTCCTGACCCTCGCCTTCATTGCTGGCCTGATTGCCCCCGCCTCCGCCACCGCCCCCTTGGGGGCGCTGGATCTTGTCGCCGCGGATGTAGTCGGAATTGCCCGGATGCACCATTTCCCGCTTGCCGCCGGGGCCATGCCGGAACGACGGCTCCGCAATGTCCTTGCGCGGAATGGTGATGCTCTGGGTGTTCTGAATGTCCTTGATGCTGCGGTCGCGCACGGCTTCCGAAACGGCGCGACGAATATAGTTCTTAACGCGACGCAAAAAACGTTCGCGATTCGCAATGCTTTTGTTCTTGCCTGCTAACCTGCGGTCGATGATTTGATGAAGCACGCCCGGTCTCCCGCTGTAATATCGCGTTTGCGAGACGTAGCTGCCCAAGGCAACGTTATGTCCATGCAGCTTGCGCCTCGCAGGGTGCCCACGCGGTCGGACCGCGCGGGCGGCACGCAATGCGCATCATGACGACTTGCGCACGCGCAGATACCAGTCACACAGCAAGCGCACCTGCTTCGGCGTATAGCCCTTCGTCACCATGCGATTGACGAAGTCTTCGTGCTTGCGTTGTTCTTCCGCCGAGCCCTTGGCGTTGAACGAAATCACCGGCAGCAGTTCCTCCGTGTTCGAGAACATTTTCTTTTCGATCACCACGCGCAGCTTCTCGTAGCTGACCCATGCCGGATTCTTCCCGCCATTGGCAGCACGCGCACGCAGCACGAAGTTCACGATCTCGTTGCGGAAGTCCTTCGGGTTGCTGATGCCCGCCGGTTTTTCGATCTTCTCCAGTTCGGCGTTCAGCGCCGCGCGGTCGAAACTCTCGCCGGTGTCGTGGTCGCGGAACTCCTGATCCTGAATCCAGAAGTCCGCGTACGTCACATAACGATCGAAGATGTTCTGGCCGTACTCGGAATACGACTCCAGATAAGCGGTCTGAATTTCCTTGCCGATGAACTCCGCGTAGCGCGAGGCGAGCACGTCTTTGATGAACGACAGGTACTTCTGTTCCGTTTCCGGTGGGAACTGCTCGCGTTCGATCTGCTGTTCGAGCACGTACATCAGATGCACCGGATTGGCCGCGACCTCGGTCGAGTCGAAGTTGAACACGCGCGAAAGAATCTTGAACGCGAAACGGGTCGACACGCCGGTCATCCCTTCGTCCACGCCCGCGAAATCACGGTACTCCTGATAAGACTTGGCCTTCGGATCGGTGTCCTTCAGGTTCTCGCCGTCGTACACCTGCATCTTCGAGAAGAGGCTCGAATTCTCCGGCTCCTGCAAGCGCGTGAGCACGGACATCTGCGCCATCATCTTCAAGGTGCCCGGCGCGCACACCGCATTGGCCAGCGACGAATTGCGCAGCAGCTTCTCGTAGATCTTGATCTCTTCACCGTAGCGCAGGCAGTACGGCACCTTCACCACGAAGATCCGGTCGAGCAGTGCTTCGTTGTTGCGGTTGTTGCGGAACGCCTTCCATTCGGACTCGTTCGAGTGAGCCAGAATCACGCCGTCGAACGGAATCGCGCCGAAGCCTTCCGTGCCCTTGAAGTTGCCTTCCTGGGTTGCAGTGAGCAACGGGTGCAACACCTTGATCGGCGCCTTGAACATTTCGACGAACTCGAGCAGCCCCTGATTGGCGAGACACAAGCCACCGGAGTAGCTGTATGCGTCCGCGTCATCTTGTGCGTACTGTTCGAGTTTGCGGATGTCGACCTTACCGACCAGCGACGAAATGTCCTGATTGTTTTCGTCGCCCGGCTCGGTTTTGGCTATACCGATCTGGCGAAGGATCGACGGGTAGCGGCGCACCACGCGGAACTTGCGGATGTCGCCGTTGAATTCGTGCAGGCGCTTGACCGCCCACGGGCTCAGAATGCTTTTCAGGTAGCGGCGTGGAATACCGTATTGTTCTTCGAGAATCGGGCCATCTTCCTCGTAGTCGAACAGACCGAGAGGCGACTCGTTCACGGGCGAGCCCTTGATCGAGTAGAACGGCACGCGTTCCATGAGCTGCTTGAGACGTTCCGCGATCGACGATTTACCGCCGCCGACCGGGCCCAACAGATACAGGATCTGCTTCTTTTCTTCGAGCCCCTGGGCCGAGTGGCGGAAGTAGGCGACCACCTGCTCGATCACCTCTTCCATTCCGTAGAACTCACGGAATGCGGGGTATACCTTGATGACCTTGTTCGCGAAGATGCGCGACATGCGCGGATCGTTACGAGTGTCGATCTGTTCCGGCTCCCCGATCGCCGTTAACATGCGTTCGCCAGCCGTGGCGTACGCGGCGGGATTGTCTTTGCAGAGCGCGAGATACTCCTCGAGCGAGAGCTCATCTTCTCGCGTTTTCTCGAAGCGGGTCGCGAAACTGCTGTAGATATCCATGCTACCTCCTCGCCGAAGTCTAGACCGATGTCGTGCGCGGCGCGCTATTCGGAAACGACATCGCTCGAATTCATCCTAAACCCTTTTAAATTTTTTTTCACGAACTACGTTGCGAAAATCGCGCCGTATTCGTCTCCCAACACTCGTCACTTGGAAACAAAGTTTCGACCACCTACAATCTTGCGCTCATACCGCAGCGATTGCGGTCACTCGTCGCTGCCCTTCTACTGCTGCCTTGCCGCCCTATCAGCAGCCTGCTGCAATGCTGCTCGTGCTGATCGAAGTGTCCCGCAATATTCTCTTGCACCAGCCGTTACGTTCATCGAACGATCCCACCGCAATATGAGACGGCGTGTCTGCACACGCACACTTTGTTGCTAAAAGCGCGGACGTCTGCCCGCTTTCTGTGTCCGGGTACTTTTTCCTCAACGCGCGACACGAGCGTTCGGTCGACACCGACACCAGACTGTTACATGTTCATGCGCGCTTCGTGCGCGCCTCGTAGGCCGTCTCAAGCTTAAGCAAAGTCCGTGCGGTTTCATGCGCTTCGTCAACTGATGAACGGTTTTGTTCCGCGTCATTTACACAGCTCTTCATGAATCGCCCCGTGCGACATGCGCGCATTAACCGCGTCGAGAGCATGGTTAGCCGCATGTATAACTGGATGACGACATCAGCCCGCATCGCTTCAATAGGTGTATACGGCGAGACCGCCCTCACAGATGCGAAGAATGTAAAACGGCCACCCTCAGGCGGCCGTTTGAACGGAGCTTCGTAATGCACTGTTACAAGCGTGCGATACCTCAGGTCAGTTCAATCTCCACTTCCCCGAGGCCGTCGATGCGGCCGCGCACGACGCCCGCTTTATCCAGCCTGTGGGCACCGACATACGAACCGGTAGTGATGGTCCACTCGGGCTCGATCGTAATGCCCATGGCAGCGCAATGGTTGACGAACCACACCAGCAGTTCGCGCGGGTCGCCGGCCGGATTGCCGGTGGCTTCGGGTAGCAGCGAAGCGCCCTCGAAGCTCAGTTCCAGTTCCGGCGAGACGAAGTCGAAGCCGCGCGCGAGACCCGCATAAGCGACCGGATGGCCCGTGATCAACGCACCGTTGTTCTGGGCGTCGGCCAGTTGCGCGAGCGGCGCGACATTCGGCCACTCGGTGAAGCGGCTGTCCACGATCTCGATGGCGGGCAAGACGACGCCGACCTTCGAGAGCACCTCGTCGCGCGCATAGGCGCGGCCGCGCGGTTCGATCGCCTCCACGAAACGGAAGGCGATCTCCAGTTCGACCAGCACTCTGAAGAAGCCGTCATGCGCGACGCGCGCCGGCGATCGCAGCACCAGCGAAGCCGGAATCGGCGCGCCCGCGGCGGCCGCGCCCGGCGCTTTGGCGCCGATCTTCCAGGCGCCGGTCGAGTCGCCGAGACCTGCGATAACCGCCTGCTGGATCGCGTATGCGGTTGCCGCGTCGGGCGGCAGGCTGTCGGGTGCGGGCGCATCGATCGGGCGATGCTGCCGGCGTGCTTCGACGAGGCGGTTCGCGAAGTCGTATGGCGTCATGTCGGTCCTTTGGGGCTGGCGCATTGAGCGATTGGGAGTGGCGTGCTGGTGGGTGGTGGCCGTGCGTCGGGCCATGCGTTTGGGTGGTGCGTTGCGCTAGTCGCGGGCGGCGGAGCCATGCGCGTGGGCTAACGGGCCGTCGGCTCTTGCCGCACAATGCCGGGCCGCATTGCCCAGGCACGGTTGCTTCGGTGCGTCCGTCAATGTACCGGATCATGACGCCCGCCAGGGGGTCGGCCGACGCCGCAAACGTTACTTAATGCGCACGCCATAAAAAAAGACCGCGGATGCCTGCGCAATCGCGGTCTTTCGAAGCCAGTCGGCGTTTTTTTCCCACAGCACCGACCCATCTAATGGGATCGGCGGCGGCGCCGGGAATGAATGTTGCGACTGACTTCCGCTTAGAACGTTTCCCAGTCCTGATCGCTCCCCGGGGCTTTAGCAGGCGCGCGTGCTGGTGCGGCAGCGGCCTGTGCCGTTGTGGCCGGCGCCTTCGTCGCAACAGCGGCGTGCGGCGCGGGTTGCTCGGCGCGAGTATGCGAGACCTTGCGCGCGACGACTGAACGCAGCGGCGCGGCGACGCGCTTCGGTGGCGTACTTACGGGCGCCTTGTAACCGCTTTCTTCGAGGTGGAACACGGCCACTGCGGTACGCAGCTTGCCGGCCTGATCTTCGAGCGACGACGCTGCGGCCGCGGCTTCTTCGACCAGCGCGGCGTTCTGCTGCGTGACTTCGTCCATCTGCGTGACGGCGCGCGCCACCTGATCGATGCCGCTGCTCTGCTCTTCCGATGCCGCGGCGATTTCGCCCATGATGTCGGTCACGCGCTGCACCGCGCCGATGATCTCGGTCATGGTGCGGCCGGCTTCGTCGACCAGCGCCGAGCCCGACTGCACGCGCTCCACCGAGGTGTCGATCAGTTCCTTGATTTCCTTCGCCGCCGCCGACGAGCGCTGCGCGAGGCTGCGCACTTCACCGGCCACGACCGCGAAGCCGCGCCCTTCCTCGCCGGCCCGCGCCGCTTCCACGGCCGCGTTCAAGGCGAGGATGTTGGTCTGAAACGCAATGCCCTCGATGATCGAAATAATGTCCGCGATTTTGGCCGAACTTTGATTGATGTCGCCCATCGTGCCGACCACCTGGCCGACCACCGCGCTGCCCTTGTTGGCGATCTCCGACGCGTTGGCCGCCAGCGAACTCGCCTGGCGGGCGTTGTCGGCGTTCTGCTTGACCGTGCCGGTCAGCTCTTCCATGCTCGATGCGGTTTCCTGCAGCGCCGACGCCTGCTCTTCGGTACGCGAGGACAGGTCGATGTTGCCGGCCGCGATCTGGCGCGTGGCCGTCGCAATCGATTCACTGCCGCTGCGCACGGTACGCACCGTTTCGGTGAGGCTGCGCTGCATTTTGGCGATGCCTTCGAGCAACTGCCCCATTTCGTCGCGCGAGGTCACGACGACCGGGCGGCGCAGATCGCCCGCCGCAATCGCGTCGAAATGACCGAGGGCGGCATCGAGCGGCCGGGCGATCGCGCGGCTGAGCGTCAGGTACGAAATCACCGCCGCCAGCACGCCGATCAACAACGCACCGGCGCTGACCATGCGGAACACCTCGAAGCTGCTTTGCGCACTGTCGTAACCCTCTTTCGCCGACGTGAACTGGTATTTGCGCAGTGCGTCGTCGGAATTGGCGAGGTCGTTGTAGGCGGCTTGCAGACGCTTGGCGCCGTCGACCAGCTTGGGCGAGTCGTTCGCGGCGACGATCGTCGCGAAGGCGTCCATCTGCTGATGCAGCGCCTCACGTTTGGAGACGACGTCTTGCGCGAGGCGGTCTTCATCCGCATCGCGCGGCAGGTCCATGTACTTCTTCCACCATGTGTCGGACGTGGCGCGCATGGTGCGCGCGCGCTCGAGCGTCGGCGGCGCTTCCGGCGTGCCGATCATGAACGCCGCGCGGTCGAGCGCGAGCCGTTCGCGCGCCGCAAACAGCTCGGCGTTGCCGATATTGACCGCGCTCGGCATGGCGTTGGTGAACGTGTCCTTATAGGCGTCATTCGAACGGCTCATGCCGATCAGACCGAATACGCCGATGGCGACGAGCAGCGCGGCGAGAAACGCCATCGTGAGGCCTATCCGCGCCTTGATCGTAATGCCCTTGTTCAACATGCTTGTTCCTGTGCTTGACAAAATGTGAGGCTGCGTCCGCAGCGCGGCTTGGCGTGTGGCGTCTGCGTAGTCGCGTTCTTTCGATACCGCGCTCTAATGAGCCTGTTTACGGCATGGTGACAGCGTACTTGAAGGATTTATATGGTATGAGGAAAGGCGGCGTAGGCAGTGGAATAAATTACAATAAGCTGACAGCCGGCGGGTTGGTAGGCAGCCGAAGTGGAACCGGAGCGGCGGTGGGTCAAGGTCGGCAGAGCGAGGCGGCCCGCCGTTGCGGCGGCTGGCAGTGTGCTCGCGGCGTCGCCGCAAAGGTCCTGGATTGCGGCGGCGTTAGCGAGCGCAGCAAGGTTGAATCCGTCCGACTGCCTGATCCCGATTTGACAAGGCAAGCGTAGAAATACTGTTTAGCGCCGGGACATACGCGCGTTTCCAACGCCGCATCCGACAGCGTCCGCGGAGTCGCCGAACTGTTCAGCAGCCCGCCGCGGGTCACTGCGGGTGAAACTCGAAGGCTTACGTGTTGCGCGAAAGAAATCGCTTCGCGCGAGCAACCGCTCCGCTAACCACAAATGCGCGTTTGAAATCCGCGCATCCGTATGCAGTCACGCCGCCAGATCGCGCCTGGCCGCGCCGGCCCATGTCGCGGTGGATTCGCGCACGATCAGCCGCGGCGACACCACGCGCCGGCGGCCCGGCGCGCGTGGCGTGCCCGACGAGGTCCCGGCGATCCGTTCGATCAGCGTCTGTGCGGCCATATCGCCGAGCGCGCGTACCGATTGCCCGACGGTCGAGAGCGCCGGATAGGTGAAACGCCCCAGTTCGATATCGTCGAAACCGATGATCGAGCAATCGCGCGGCACGCTGATATTGCGTTCCGCGGCGGCGCGCAACGCGCCGATGCCCATCATGTCGTTGCCGGCAAAAATCGCCGTTGGCCTGAGCGTGTCGAACAGTTGCGCGGCCGCACGGTGGCCGCCGGTGCCCGAAAAATCGCTTTCCACGATCGCGTCGGGCGGAATCTCGATGCCGCGCTCCGTCATCGCGCGGATAAAGCCGTGCACGCGCATCGCGCTGACCGCCGTCTGAACCGGCCCGGTGATGCAGCCGATCCGTACATGCCCCAGTTCGAGCAGATGCCGGGTGGCCAGATAGCCGCCCTTCTCGTGATCGATCTGCACCAGATCCGCGTTCAGCCCTTCGATGTTGCGATCCAGAATGACCAGCGGCTCGTGCGAGTCGGCAAGCGTCTGCGCGAGCACGGCGTCGTCGCCGGCGGACGCGACGATCAGGCCGTCGATGCGCTTTTCCTGCAGCACGCGCAGATAGTTACGCTGCTTGGCCGGATCGTCGTCGGAATTGCAGAAGAACACGCAGTAGCCGTTGCGCGAACAACCGTCCTCGATGCCGCGCGCCAGTTCCGCGAAATACGGGTTCGTCGCGTTCGGCACGACCAGCCCGATGGTCGCCGTCGCCCGCGCCTTCAGCGAGCGGGCCACCGCCGACGGAACATAGTGGAGCTGACGGATCGCGTGCTCGACCTTCGCGCGCACGTCCGCCGACACCGGCCGCGAATTGTTCACCACGTGCGATACCGTCGTGAACGACACGCCTGCCGCAGCCGCTACATCCTTGATCGTCGCCATAACCTGTTGCTCTCCCGCCTGTTTTACCGCCGGCCGCGCCACTTGGCGACCCGCCGGACTCTTCATCGAAGATCGACTCAATCCGTGAATTCTTACGCTTTACCGCTCATGACGCTGTGACTGTTCAGGTTGCGTTACTCTGCCGGCTTACGTCGACCTTCACCGGTCAGGCCCGCTTGCGGCGGCTGCGATACGTATCCAGCACCACCGCCACCACGATCACCGCGCCGGTGATCATCCGCTTGGTCGGCTCGTTCGCGCCGATCTGCGCGAGGCCGGCCGCCAGCACGGAAATGATCAACACGCCGAAAAAAGTGCTGATCACCGAGCCGCGTCCGCCCATCAGGCTCGTGCCGCCGATCACCACGGCCGCGATCACCTGCAGTTCCACGCCCTGGCCCGCGTTCGGATCGGCCGCTTCCAGCCGCGAAATCTGGAACAGCGCGGCCAGCCCCGAGAGCGCGCCCATCAGCGCGAACACGATAACCTTGTAGGGCCGCGGATTGACGCCCGCGAGCCGCACCGCTTCCTCGTTGGTGCCGATGCCGACCAGATAGCGGCCGAATACCGTGCGTGTGAGCACCAGCTGCGCGATGACCATCACCGCCACCGCGATCAGGAACGCCGGCGAGATGCCGAGCGCGATCGGGTTCGACAGGAAGTCGAACGCGTCGCCGATATAGGCGGTGCGCGAATTCGTCATCTGATACGCCATGCCGCGCGCCGCTTCCAGCACGCCGAGCGAGACGATGAACGACGGAATCCGCCAGCCCACCGTCACCGCGCCGGTGATGGTGCCGGTCAGCGCCGCCGCCGCGACGCCGAGCAGCGCCGACGGCAATGCCCCCCAGCCCCACTTCAGCGCGGCCACGCTCACCACCGACGCACCGAGCGCCAGCACCGATCCCACCGACAGATCGATGCCGGCGATGATCAGCACGAAGGTCATGCCGACCGACATCACCACCAGATCCGGAATCTGGTTGGCGATCGTGCTGAACGTGTCGTAGGTCAGAAAGTGGGAACTCAGCAGCGAGAACAGCACGATCATCCCGAGCAACGCGCCGGCGAGCCCCAGGTAATTCGAAAAGCCCAGCCGCGTGCCGGCCGGCTTGCCGCTCGCGAGCGGCGCCGACGGATCGGGCGGCGGTGTCACGGTGCCCGTGCCGCTCGCCGTGCCTGGCTTGTCGCCCGATGCTTCCCGCAACGGTTGATCGTTCATCACACACTCCCTGCTTCGCTGGTGTCGGGGGCGGCGTGCAGCAATGCTTCGCGGCTGCGGTAGCCGGCGAAAGCCGCGGCCAGCAACGCGTCCTGCGACCAGTTATCGCGCTCGAACACACCCGTCATGCTACCTGCGGACATCACGCCAATCCGGTCGCAGATCAGCATGAGCTCCCGCAAGTCGCTCGACACCACGACGAGCGCGCGCCCTTCACGGGCCAGCGCACCCATCAGGCCATAAATATCGAACTTCGCGCCGACGTCGATGCCGCGCGTCGGTTCGTCGAATAACAACACGCGGCAGTCGCGCGCCAGCCAGCGGCCGATCACGACCTTCTGCTGGTTGCCGCCCGACAGCTCGCCGACAATCTGCCCCGGCCCCGACGTACGGATCCGCATCGCCGCGATCTGCGTCTGCGCCAGCGCGTTCTCCCGCTTCGCATCGACGATGCCGTGCCGCGCCACGCTGCCGATATTGCCGAGCGATACGTTAGCCGCGATCGGCTGCGGCAGCAGCAGGCCTTCGCCTTTGCGGTCCTCGGTGATCAGCGCGATGCCCGCGCGCACCGCGTCCGACGGCGAAGCAATCTGCACCGGCGCGGGCGGCGCGCCCGGCGTTGCGGCCAGCGAAACGGTGCCGCTATCCTTCGGATCCGCGCCGTAGATCAGCCGCATCAACTCCGTGCGGCCCGCGCCGATCAGGCCGCTGATGCCGAAAATCTCGCCCGCGCGCACTTCGAACGACACCTCGCGGACTACCTTGCCGCGCGTCAGCCGGTCCACTTTCAACAGCGGCGCGCCGATGTTGCGCACGCCCAGTTCGATCCGCTCGCCGAGTTCGCGGCCGACCATCCATGTGACGATTTCGTCGCTAGTCAGGTTGGCCATCGCGTCGACATGCACCAGCCGCCCGTCGCGCAAAATGGCGATCTGCTCGGCCACCCGCGCGAGTTCCTCCAGCCGGTGCGAGATGTAGATCAGCGCCACGCCGCGCGCCTTGAGCCGGTCGATCTGTTCGAACAGCAGATCGACTTCGCGCGCGGTCAGCATCGCGGTCGGTTCGTCGAGGATCAGCACGCGGCAATCGTCGATCAGATTGCGTGCGATCTCCACCATCTGCTGATGGCCGATGCCGAGCTCGCCGACCAGCGTGTCCGGATCGATCGCGTCGAGCCCGACCTGCGCCATGGCGTGACGCGCGTCCTCGCGCAGCTTGCGACGGTCGATCCAGCCGAAACTGAATGCGCCGACGCGCGGCAAGCGGTTCAGGAACAGGTTTTCGGCCACGGACAAGGTCGGCAGCAGATTCAGTTCCTGCATCACCATGCGCACGCCGAGCGCCTCGGCCTGGGTACGGCTCGCCGGTGCATACGGCACGCCGCCGAGCTGCATCGTGCCGGCGGTCGGATCGACCAACCCGCCGATGATCTTGGACAGCGTACTCTTGCCCGCGCCGTTCTCGCCCGTCAGCGCCAATACCTCGCCGGCGCGCAGCGACAGCGAAACGTCGGCGAGCACCGGTTCGGCGTAGGTCTTGCCGATGCCGCTGACAGACAGGACGGCAGGCACGGCGTCGTGATCGGTTGAATCCATCGCAATCCTGGTTCCCGGGCGGCAGCCGCGGCCTCATCCGATTCGACCGGGTGAAGTAGCAGCTCTTGCGCCCCATGTCATGCCGGCCCAATGCGCGGAATGCGCCGGCGCTAACAGCCACGCACCCTCCCGTCGCGCGGCACCGTCATGACGCTTACCTCTGGAATTAACGGCGGCGCGGCAGGTTTCTTGAGCGTTTATTGAATAGACGCGGGTTTGGCGGGCGCAGGTCGAGCATGAAGCATGAAACGGCGCCGGCGCGAACCCGCGTACCCGACTTACCCCGGGACTGACCGGGCAATGCTTACTTCGTGACCAGATCGCACGGCGTTTCCACCACGCCGGACAGATCCGCCTGCTTCTTGTGCTCGCTGAGCGCCTTCAACGCGGTGTCGATACCGAACACGGCCTGCTTGGCCGCGTACTGATCCGCGGTGGCGAGCACGCGGCCATCCTTGAGCATCGGTTTGATCGCATTGATGTTGTCGTAGCCGACCACCAGCACCTTGCCTTGCTTGCCCGCCGCGCGCACCGCCGAGACCGCGCCGATCGCCATGTTGTCGTTGCCGGCGAGCAGCGCCTTCAGGTTCGGGTATTCGTTGAGCATGGCCGACGCGACCGCGTTGCCTTTGTCGATTTCCCATTCACCCGATTGCACCGAGACGACCTTGGCGCCGACCGTCTGCATCGCGTCCTTGAAACCCGCGGTGCGCTGCTGTGCGTTGGTGGTGGTCGACACGCCTTCGATAATGCCGACCTCGTCGCCCGACTTCAGCTTCTTCGCCAGATAGTCGCCGACCTTCTGCGCCCCCTTGCGGTTGTCCGGGCCGACGAACGGCACGTTCAGGTTTTTCGACTTGAGCACGTCGGGGTCGAGCCGGTTGTCGATGTTCACCACGATGATGCCCGCGTCGATCGCTTTCTTGACGACCGGCACCAGCGCCTTCGAATCGGCCGGCGCCAGCACGATCGCGTCGACCTTAGACACGATCATCTGCTCGACGATGCGGATCTGGTTCGCCGTATCGGTCTCGTCCTTGATGCCGTTGGTGATCAGGTCGAACTGCGACGGATTGTGCTTCTGATAGTCCTTCGCGCCGGTCTCCATCGTGAGGAAGAACTCGTTGGCGAGCGACTTCATCACGAGCGCGACCTTCGGTTTATGAGCGGGCGCGCTTTGCGCGTACGCGGAGGAAAACGGCAGCGCGGCGGTGGCGGTGGCGAGGACGGCGGCCGTCAGGATGCGGCGGCGAATGCGTTGGCTCATGCATATCTCCAGGGTCTGGCAGGCTCGCGGCGGAGCCTTATTTTTAATTAGTGCGCAAACGTTTGCGAAGCCCATTCTCAGCGCAGTCTATTCTGATTGTCAACGATGCGCGGTGTTGCAGTGCATCGGCACGCGGGACGCACGGCGATGCACTGCATAAGGTCGAATCGAAGCGGCGCGCCGCTTCAGCGCGCCGGCAGACGACGTGTGGCAAAGAGTTCCTCGCTTGGTCCGTGCGTGTCGGATTGACCGCCGGTTGCAAGATTGCAAGCCGGCGGGCCGCCTATGCTGGACTTTTATTGCGTGCGGTGCAAGCGCGGAGCGGCGCGGACGAACGCCGCACCGCCTCACATCAGAGCCAGCCGGCCTTGCGGAAGCGCCAATACAGCACGAGATCGACGCTCAGCATGACCAGAAGACAGATCGGATAGCCGTACTGGTAATGCAATTCGGGAATGCTCTGGAAGTTCATCCCGTAGATGCCGGCGATCATGGTCGGCACCGCGAACAGCGCCGCGAACGAGCCGAGCCGTTTGGTCACCTCGCTCTCGGCCAGCGAGATCATGCCGAGATTGACCTGCACGGCGGTGACGACCATTTCGCGCCGGCCGTCGATGATTCTGACGATCCGGTCGAGATGGTCGTAGACATCGCGGAAGTAAGCCTGCATGCCTTCGCAGATGCTCGGAATGCGGCCGCCCGTCAGTTTGCTGAGGGCTTCCTGCAACGGCGCGATATGGTGCTGCAGGATCACGAGGCGGCGCTTCAGCGAGTACAGATCCTCGATGATCGCGCGCGAAGCCGCCGAATTGTTGCGGTCGAAAATGCGGTCTTCGAGCGCTTCGATCTCGGTGTTCATGGTCTCGACAATCGGGAAATAGCGATCGACGATATCGTCGGCGAGCGCATACAGCACGAACGCCGAGCCTTCCTTGAGCAGTTGCGGCTCGCGCTCGCAGCGGGCACGCACGTTCTGGAAGCCGGCGCGGGTGCCGCGCCGCACGGAGAGCACGTAATTGGCGCCGACGAACACGTCGACTTCGCCGATCAGCAGTTCGCCCTCTTCATCCATTTCCACCGTATGCATCACGGCGAACAGCGACTCGCCGTACTCCTCGATCTTGGGACGCTGGTGGCCGTTCTGGGCATCTTCGATCGCGAGCTCATGCAGGCCGAACTCGTGTTTCATCACGGCCAGTTCGCCCGGCCCCGGGTCTTTCAGCGCCACCCAGACGAAACACTCGGGCCGGGCCACGTAGTCGCTGATGCTATCGATGTCGATGTCTGCCAGCTTCCGGCCGTCCTGATACGCGGCGCAATTGATCAGCATGTTGAGTTACCTTGAAAACGGAACAGACCGGCCGCACGCTTACGATACGTAAGCCAGGCGGCGCTCTGCATGAACGAATTTGCTTTAGCCGCCATGTTAAGGGCTACGCGTGAAGGCCATGTATCGAATTGTTAAGCCTCGCGGCCGACGATGCGCGCGGCCGGCACCGGCTTGAACGGAACCGGCTCGGCGGATGTCGAGGCGCAGCCGGCGAGCACGCGGAGACCTGGCGCGGCAAGCGCTCCTAGCCTCGCGAATGCGACTAGTGCGGCCTGGCGGTGATGGTCCGGACGCGTCGGCATGCTGGTCTCCCGTCTAGTTGGTTATGGTCCCGCTCGTGTGCGTATTCTTCTGATCGGTATGCGGGACAATGCCTGGCCATCCTGATTGCTGACCGCTGCTGCTGCCCAACCTTTGCCATGCATCATAGCAACGGCCACCCGTTCCGCCAGCCTGGCCGAACGGCCGACCCCGCGACCTCTTGCACGGCGCCGCGTTCTTCTTCATGATCGCTGCAAAGGGCGGTTCCGTGTGCTACCGCGTGCGAGGTCCGCGTTGCGGATTTACCCTCGGTTCCAGCGCATACCTTCGCCCGCCGGCACCTCGCCATCGCTCTAGCGACAATGCGCAACGCTTCAGGTCCGGCCTCGTCCGACATAAGATCAAGGAGACTGCAATGTGGTATTTCACCTGGATTCTCGGTATCGGCGTGGCGTTGGGCTTCGGCATCATCAACGTGATGTGGCTGGAGGCCGGCGACAAGTTCGCGCGTGACCCGCAACGCGCCGGCGCCGTACCTGCCACGCCCGAGGACCGCCCTTCGTGACTCATCTGGTTTTCTTCTGCGGTCACGCGGGCACCGGCAAGACCACGCTCGCGAAAAAACTCGTCGGCCCGCTGATGAAAGCGTGCGGCACGCCCTTCTGCCTGCTCGATAAAGACACGCTCTATGGTGGCTACAGCGCGGCCGCCATGGCCATGCTGACCGGCGATTCGAACGACCGCGACAGCCCGCTGTTCCTTGAGCATCTGCGCGATCCCGAGTATCGCGGCCTGCTCGATACCGCCCGCGACAATCTCGAACTCGGCATTAGCGCGATCGTGGTCGGGCCGCTCTCGCGCGAAGTACGTGAGCGGCGCCTGTTCGATCGCGCGTGGCTGGGGGTGGATGCGGACGTGGCGCTCCGGGTCGTGTGGGTCCATACGTCGGAAGAGACGGCGCATCGGCGCATCGTGGAGCGCGCCAATCCGGACGATGCCTACAAGCTCGCGCACTGGGACGAATATCGGCAACGCCGCTTTGAACCCGGCGTCGATATCCGCGACGACCTGTTGATGTTCGACAATACCGCGCCAACGTCGGCGGATTATGAAGCCCTGCTCGCGCGCATCGTCGGCGAGCCACGGGCGGCGACGCTCATGCCGCCGATGCCTGTGTAGCGTAACGTCGGCATCAATAAAAACGCCCCGAATAACGGGGCGCTTCCTCGGCTCTCTACGAAGCCTTCCTAGCTGCTCGCGGCAGACATTTCATACGTGTTGCCGCGGTGTCGCACGGCCCTCGATGCCGATCCTTCAGACCGTAGCCATGGTCTCCAGCGCCTGCCCCTCATACAACTGGCCGAAGCGGTTCGCGAGGAAGTCGCGCAGCGACACCTGCTCCTGGCGCACGAAACCCTTTTGCGGCAGCTTCTGTTCGCGGAACAGATCGAGCACCGCGCACATCGCGCCGGCCGTGGTGATCTGGATCGCGCTCATCGGCACGCCGCACACGGTCTTCGCGAAGATCTTGCGGGTGAAGCCTTCCTGCACCAGTTGACCGTCGCGCATACCGCTCACCGTGATAAACACCAGCACCACGTCTTGCGCAGTGGAAGGCACCGAACGGCGCATGATGGTCTTGAGCGTGTCGCGGTCGCTGGCAAGGCGCAGGTCTTCGAGCAGGAATTGCATCAGGTTGCGGTGGCCCGGATAGCGCACCGACTTGTAGTCGAGCGATTCGACCCGGCCCGACAGCGTCTCGCATAGCGTGCCGAGGCCGCCGGAAGTGTTGAAGGCTTCGTATTCGGTGCCGTCGAGCGAGAAATGTTCGAGGCCTTCTAGCGGCTGCACCCACTGCGTACGGCTATCGCGAATCGCTTCGCACGGCTGGCAGTACTCGTTGATCAGACCGTCGACGCTCCACGTCAGGTTGTACTTCAGCGCGTTGGTCGGGAATTCCGGCAGCGCGCCCACCCGCATCTTGACGTCGCGGATTTCCGTGAAGCGGTTCGCCAGTTCGTGCGCGGCAATGCCGATGAAGCCCGGCGCGAGACCGCACTGCGGCATGAAAGCGTGATCGGCGTCGTCGGCGATCGCGCGGATCGCATGGGTGGCGCGCACGTCTTCCGTGAGATCGAAGTAATGCACGCCCGCGCCCTTGGCCGCCGAGGCCACGTTCACCGCGAGGTAGTACGGCAGCGCGTTGACGAGCGCGTCGAAGCCTTGCACGGCAGCGCGCAGCGCGGCGGCATCGGCAGAATCCACGCGGTGAGTCGGAATGCCCTGGGCGGCGAGTTTGTCGAGCGCGTGCTGGTCGCGGTCGAATGCGACGACGTCGTAGTCGCCGGTTTCGCGCAACATGTGGGCGATGGTGTGACCGATCAAACCTGCGCCAACGATGGCTACTTTCATGCGCTTCTCCTGATTATTGTGTGCTGTCTCCAGCTTTGGGAAGTGCGCCGCGCTGGTGGCGCGGCACCCGGCGGGCTGTACCCTTCAGCAACAGTTTAGGGAGAAGCAAAAACAGTTCATACGCGCAAAATGCTGCGGTATGACCATGAAGTTCGACGTTATGACGAACCAATCAGTCGATATGTCGGAAACGTGTTAAAACGGTGTAAACGTGAGGCGGCGCTCACACCATGCCGCGATCGATCTTGCGCGCCAGAATGATCGAAGTCGTGGTCCGCTCCACACCTTCCAGTTCGCCGATCTGATCGAGCAGATCGTTCAGGCGATCGGGCGAATCGGCACGCAGCCACGCAACGTAATCGAACTCGCCGCTCACGGCGCACAGCAACTGCACCTCGGGCATCTTGCCGAGGCGTTTCTGCACGGCAGGCCCATGCTTCGGCGCAATGATGATGCCGACATAAGCCACGATGCTCGAATCGAGCACGTCCTGGCCAAGCCGCACGCTGTACCCGGCGATCACGTTGCTGCGCTCGAGCCGCGCGATGCGCGCGATCACCGTGGTGCGCGCCACGCCCAGTTGGCGAGCGAGGTTGGCGACGCTCTCGCGCGCGTTCGCTTGCAGCAGCGCAACGAGGTTGCGATCGAGATCATCGAGTTGGTCGAGGCGCGGAGGTCTCATGGAGGGAAAAGGAAGTGGCTCAGGTGAGGCGGATTATCGCGCGTCTTCATCGGCAAATGGAGAAGTCACCGGGGCTATCGCCATGAACACATCGTGTGAATCGCACGAGAGGTCACGAAACGTGCGCCGCCTGGCTCATATACCGAACCGTTCGACCACGAAATCGATAAAGCTGGTGAGCTTGGGCGTGGCGCGGCGATCGCGCGGATACAGCAGATGCACCGGTGCGCCATCGGGCAAATAATCTTCCAGCACCGACACCAGTTCGCCACTGGCAATTTCTCTCGCCAGCAGCGCCTCCGGCTGCAACACCAGGCCGAAGCCGTGCAGCGCGGCGACCTTGAGCGCCTGGCCGTTGTTCGCGCGAAACCGGCCGGCACGTAGCTGGCATTCCTCCGCGTGGTCGCCGCCGAGACGCCATAAACCTTCGCGGCCCCAATGCAGAAACCCCAGGCATTCGTGATGCAACAGATCTTCCGGCGTGCGCGGTGTGCCGGCGCGCGCGAGGTACGCGGGCGACGCGCACGCGCGCATTCGGTACGGCTTCAACGGCCGCGCCACAAGACTCGAATCCGGCAACCGGCCGATGCGCACCGACGCGTCAAAGCCCTCTTCCACCAGATCGATCAAGCGGTTCGACAGATCGAGTTCGAGCGTGATGTCTGGCCACGCGGTGAGGTACTCGGTCATCGCCGGGGCGAAGACTTCCACGCCGTAAGTGAGCGGCACCGTCACCTTGAGCACGCCGCGCGGTGCGGCGGCCATTGCCTCGGCGAGCGACTCGGCTTCTTTCACGTCGGCCAGAATGCGCCGGCATTGCTCGTAATACTGCCGGCCGATCTCCGTCAGACTTTGCCGTCGGGTGGTGCGCGTCAATAGCCGCGTGGCGAGCCGCGTTTCGAGCGAACGGATATGCTTGCCCACCATCGCCGACGAAATGTCGAAGCGCTCGGCGGCCGCCGTCAGGCTGCCCGCCTCGACCACGGCGACGAAGATTTCCATGCTGACGAATTTATCCACCCGCTATTTCCTGTTCGTTTCGGTTGTAAGCGTTTGTCGCATAAGAGCCGCATTGTAGGGATATCGTGATACTAATAGCGGCGACGGCAAAGTGGGCAGCCGGCCGCCGTGCGTCGTCTTGACTCGTGCATGACTGACGCACCACGGGCCGCTCGCTCGCGAGCCTTGTCCCAATTCGAATAGACATCAGGAGTTTCGATGAAAAAAGCACTGGTAATGCTGGCCACCGCAGTCGCCATGAGCGGCGCGTTCGCACAAACCTCCGCACCGGCATCGGCGTCGGCCCCGGTGAGCGCCGCTTCCGCACCCGCCGGCAAGGCCGGCCATGAGCGCAACGTCGAAGACCGCATCGCCTACCTGCACTCGCAACTGAAGATCACCTCGGCGCAGGAATCGCAGTGGAACGCGTTCGCCGACGTGATGCGCGGCAACGGCCAGACGATGGGTCAGCTGTTCCAGCAACGCCGGGCCGCCACCAACCTGTCGGCGCTCGACGACATGAAGCAATACGCGACGATCGCGCAAGCGCACGCGGACGGCATGAAGAAGCTCGTCGATGCGTTCGACCCGCTATACAACAGCTTCTCGCCGGAACAGAAGAAGCTGGCTGACGTGACCTTCCATCAGCCGGGCGGCGTGGAAGGCCATGGTCATCGTGGCAAGGGTAAAGGTGGCAAGGCTGCTGCCGCGCCGGCAAGCGACGCCACCGTGAAGCCGTAAGTGTAAAAAACCGCTTGCGCGCAGTGTCGCTTGTGCAACGCTGCGCGCGGCGGATATGTTTTTGGCGTGCGCGGCAGAGGTTTCGCCCTTACGCTTGCCGCACGTCGAACTCTCCTGCGGTCCACACGCCGGTCCGGCTCCTCCCGCCTTGGCGATTCCGCGCGACAAAAAGACGATCCGCGCCGCCATCCTTCGCAAAAGAAACCGGTCGCCAGATGCATCTGGCATGATGCGAGTCGTACGCGGCCCGAAGACTTCAAGTCCGGCACCGCTGCCAAACTCTCCATACTTGCCCGCTTCATGACCGAACTGAAAAATCTCGACCTGAGTCAAGACGCCGACGCCTGCCGCGTTGTCAAAGACGAAACGGTCAGCGTTGAACTCGCCGCCGCCGAAGGCGAACTGATGAGCCTCGAAGGCCCCAACCGCTATGTCCGCGGCGACGCGCTGATCACCGGTTCGACGGGCGACCGCTGGGTCGTCTCGCGCGAACGCTTCGACGCCAAATATGTTCCCGCCGACGCAGCCGTCTCGCACGGCGAAGCCGGCGCGTACCGCAACCGCCCCGCCGTCGTGCTAGCCAAACAGATGCATGAAGCGTTCACGCTCGCGCGCTCGGCAAACGGCGGCGACGTGCTGCGCGGCGTCGCCGGCGACTGGGTCATGCAATACGCGCCAGGCGACTACGGCGTGGTGCAGGCCGCCCGCTTCGCGAAGGTCTACCGGCTCGCCGATTGAGCCGCCTCCGCATGTGCATCAAGCGAACTCGTCACCCAGATCCACGGTGACGTCGCGCGGCACCGCTTCGCCATTCGCATACTGTTCTTCGAGCGAGCCGATACTCGCTTCGACATACGCGCGCAGCACCGCGAAACTGCGGCCGCGCAGCCGCGCCGGCATTGCGCGATAACGCGCCAACGCGGCCGGTGCGATCACCACGGTCATCACGATACGGCGCGCGGTGGAACCGAAACGCATTGCTACCCAGTGAATGGCCAGCGTCGGCGTGCCGTCTTCCGCGGCGCGCTGGATGAACTGCGTCTGCTCGGGAAACAGATCGCTGATCACGCGCGCCAGTTCCTCGAACTCGGGATTGGCGCAGTCGTATTGGTAAGCTTCTTCCATTGAAGTGTGCCGAAAGGGTGGCCTCGAAAAGAAGCCGATTGTAGAGAACGGTTGACGGCTCAGGACGGGGCGCGTTTGATGCGCGCCATCGAGCGACCGTCACGCGCCCATTGCGCGGCTATCGCGTGGTGGTCACGCGGTCGTCGAACGTGTAGTACGAAGCGCGCATCAAGCGGCCACGACAGGACGCCTGTACGCCCGGAACAACAACCCCGCGACGATCACCGCTCCCACTGCATACAAGGCGTCCACCGCCGCAAGCGGCACGAGTTGCGCCTGGAACAACGCGGCGGGCACGTCCACCAGCGCGTGCAATACGATCGCGAGCGGCAGGATGCCGCGCCAGCCGGCCCGCAAGCCGCGCCACATCAGCACCGACAAGCCGATCTGGAACACCAGCGCGGCCACCCGTTCGAGCGCGAAAATGCCGGCCGTCTGCGGCGTCAGACTGGCGAGAATCAGGTGGATGCGCATCAGCGAATCGGTCGGCAGATTGCTCAGATAGCCATCCAGTTCGCCGCGGTTTTCGAAGACCGCGAACAGGATCCATTGAATCTGCACCAGCACGCCGACGAGCCAGGCTTCCGCGCCGCCGTGTCCGAGGCCGTAGGTCAGCGCGGTGCCGTCGTTCGTGCCCGCCGCGAGCGACGTGGCGCCGGCCTTCGCCGCCGCCCGTTTGAGCAGCAGCCGCATGCCGATGAACCGCCCGACTTCCTCGCAAATACCCGCGGCCAGCGCGCCATACACCACGAAGGCGAGCGGATTCGACAGGAAGTTCGCGGTCGCTTCGTTCCGATGCAGCACGTAGTCGTTCAGCGCGCGCTCGATCACCATGGCGAACAGCGCGAACACGGCGATGCCGGTGATGGCGTCACGCGGCTTGAGCGCGAGCGGCCGGCGCAGACGGCGGTAGATCAGGAAGGGTAAAGCGGCGACGAGCAGCGTCGCGAGGGCGAGGCTCGAGAGGGTAAGCGGTGCAACAACCATGAGTTTCCTTGCGATGTCCGGCGCGCACCCGCTGCGCGCCGCAGCCCGAATGATCGCAGATCGGCGGGAATTCAGCGCAAAGTGGAGGCGCGGACGATCAGTTCGCCCGGCAGAAGACAGTCGCGCGCGGCGGTCTGAACGCCTTCGATGCGTTCGTGCAGGAACTCGACCGCGCGGTAGCCGATCTCGTAGGTCGGCTGGCGGATCGTGGTGACGCCGGTCAGTTCGGCCCAGTCGGGGTCGTCGATGGAGAGCAGCGCGACGCGGGCTTGCCAGTCGGCGCCGTAGCGCGCTTTCAGATGTAGGGCGAGGCATAGCGCGACGGGCGCGTTCGCCGCGAACAGGGCGATGCGCGCCGCGTTGCTCGTGGCGCCGGCGGCGCCGAGCGCGTGGGCGGCTGCGTCGAGCGCGCGGTCCAGCTCGGCGAGGCCGCGCGCCACTTCGTCCGCGTCCGCGAGGTTCAGCACCAACGTGTGACCGCGCGCGGCGCGCTTGCCGCGTTGCTCGCCTTGAACACTCATCGCCTCACGAAACGCCGCTTCGCGCAGTTGCCGCGAACTGACCTGCTCGAAAGGCTGAACCACGAACCAGATATCGTCGAAGCCGTTGTCCAGCAGATGCCGCGTGCCGAGTTCAGCCGCCGCGCGGTTGTCGAGACCGACCATATCCGTGACGAGCCCATCCACCGAACGATCGACCAGCACCGCCGGAATTCCGCCGCCGCCCACCGGCCGCAGCGTTTCCTCGCGCACGCCGAGCGCGTTGACGATCACGCCTTCCACCCGGTACGTGGTGAGCAGTTGCAGATAGCGCCGCTCCATCTCGACTTCGTTCGCCGCGTGACAGATCAGCGGCATCAACCCGAGCGCGTGGCATGCCGCTTCCACGCCTTGCAACACTTCGACCGTATAGGGGTTCGTGAGGTCGGCGAGCAGCATGCCGATCAGGCGGTTGCGGCCACGCTTGAGGCCACGCGCCATCTGGTTCGGCTGATAGTCGAGGCGCGCGATCGCGGCCTCGATGCGCGCGCGCAGTTCCGGCGACAGCACGCTCATCTCGCCGTTCAGATAGCGCGAGATGCTGGTCTTGCCGGTGCCGGCTTCGCGCGCGACGTCGGTGATCGTCGCGCGGCGCGGCGTGGACTGCTGCGTCGTGCTCATCGGCTGCTCATCGAGCGAAATCGGCTCATTTTGAAAGAACGTCGCGGTTGACGATATTGTTGGTCAGCGTGCCGTCGAGCGCGGCGACCAGGTTTTCCGCCGCATTACGCGCCATGGCGTGACGGGTTTCGTGGGTCGCTGAACCGATATGCGGCAGCGCGACCACGTTCGCCAGCTTCAGCAGCGGCGAGTCGGCCGGCAGCGGTTCGGTCTCGAACACGTCGAGACCCGCGCCGTGAATCGTGCCGTTTTGCAGCGCCTCGATCAGCGCCTTTTCGTCGACGGTCGCGCCGCGCGAGGCGTTGATCAGGATCGCGCTTTTCTTCATCGACTTCAACTCGGCCGCGCCGATCAGATGCTTCGTTTCCGGCGTCAAAGGCACTTGCAGGCAAACGAAGTCGGACACGGCAAGCAGTTCCGCCAACTCGACGCGCCGCGCGCCATACGCCGCTTCCGCCTGCGGGTTCGCGCTGCGGTTGGTGTACAGCACCTTCATGTTGAAACCTAGTGCCGCGCGCCGCGCCACCGCGCCGCCGATCCGCCCGAGCCCGACAATGCCGAGCGTCTTGCCCTGCACGTCGACGCCGAACAAAGCCGGGCCGATGCTGTGCTGCCAGTGCCCTGCCTTTACCCATTCGGCGAGTTCGACCACGCGCCGCGCCGAGGCGAGAATCAGCGAAAACACCGTGTCCGCGGTGGACTCGGTCAGCACGTCGGGCGTGTGCGCGAGCACGATGCCGCGGCGCGTGAGATCGGCCACGTCGAACTGGTCGAAGCCCACCGAGATGGTCGAGAGCGCCTTGAGCCGCGTCGCGCCTTCGAGCATCGCCGGCGTGATCTTCACGCTCGAACCGATGCCGCCGTCCGCGTCTTTCAGCGCGGCCACGAAGGTGTCGTGCTGCGCGGCGTCGACCTGCACGACTTGCGCATGCTGCTGCAGATACGCGAGCACATCTTCGGGCAACGACTTCCAGGCGACGATCTTCTTCATCAGCTTATTTTCCTTGCGACGGTATGACGAACGGCGGCCGCGTTGCCGGTTTCCTGTTGCTGCGGTTTGACGATCAGCGTCAGAATCACGGCGGCGACGAGCGCCACGCTCATGAATGCATACGACGCGGCGGGCGAACCGGTCGCGCCGTTCAGATAGCCGACCACATACGAGCCGACGAACGAACCGAGCGCGCCCATGCTGTTGATCAGCGCCATCGCGCCGCCCGCGACGTTCTTCGGCAGCAGTTCCGGCACAATCGCGAAGAACGGGCCATACGGCGCGTACATCGCGGCGCCGGCGATCACCAGCAAGGCATAAGAGAGCCAGAAATGCGTGGAACCGAGCGCATACGAAGCCGCGAACGCGACCGCGCCAATCAGCAGGAACGGCCACACGAATACCTTGCGGCGGTTGAGTTTATCCGATGCCCACGAAGCTGCAAGCATCGCGATGGTCGCGGCAAGATAAGGCAGCGCCGAGAGCCAGCCGGTTTCGACCATGCCGAGCGTCGAACCGTTCTTCAAGATGGACGGCAGCCACAGCACGAAACCATACACGCCGATGCTCCAGCAGAAATATTGCGCGCACAGCTTGATCACCGCGGGCGTTTTGAACGCGTCGCTATAGTTGCGCACCGGCTTGATCGCGGCCTGCTCGGCACGCAGCGTTTCGGCGAGGTCGTCCTTCTGCTGCTGCGTGAGCCATGACACCTGTTGCGGCTTGTCCTTCACGATGAACCACCAGCACACGGCCCAAAGAATTGCGGGCGCGCCTTCGGCGATGAACATGTGACGCCAGCCGAACGAATGCACCAGATAGCCGGATACCACCGACATCCACAGCACCGTCACCGGATTGCCGAGAATCAGGAAAGTGTTGGCACGCGAGCGCTCGCTCTTGGTGAACCAGTTGCTGATGAAAATCAGCATGGCCGGCATCACCGCGGCTTCGACCACGCCGAGCACGAAGCGGATCACCATCAGCGACGGAATGTTGCTGACCATGCCGGTGAGCGACGCGCACCCGCCCCACAGAATCAGGCTCCAGAACACGAGCTTCTTGACACTGCGGCGTTCCGCGTAGATCGCGCCGGGAATCTGGAAGAAGAAATAACCGAGGAAGAACAGCGCGCCGATCAGCGACGACAGTCCCTTGCTTATGCCGAGATCCTGGTTGATGCCGGCGGCCGACGCGAAACCGTAGTTCGCGCGATCCAGATAAGCGAGGCTGTAGGTGATGAAAACGATCGGCATGATCGTCCACCAACGGCGAATCGCAAGCGATGAAGTCATAGGGTGTCTCCTTGGACGGCTTCCCGAAACAATGATGGACGGTCATGCGGCGCTCTGTTCGAGCGCTCTTGCTGTTATCGAGGCGGTCGGGTTCAACGCGGCTTGCGGTCTTGCGAGCTGCGCGGTCCTTTGGGTCTTGTCGGTCGTCAGGCCGCGGCCGCGACGGACGGTGCTTGCGCCGCTTCCAGCGCGTCGAGTTCGGCCCGGCTCGGCAGCCCTTCCGAATCGCCGATCACCTGAATCGCCAGCGCGCCGATGCGGTTGCCGCGCGCCACCGCTTGTGGCAAAGACTTGCCCTCGAGCAAAGCGCTGACCACGCCGACGGCGAAACCATCACCCGCGCCGACCGTGTCCACGACTTTCGCAACCGGCTGACCGGCGATCACGGCGGCATCGCCGGCGGTGCGGAAGTACGCGCCCTGCGCGCCCAACTTGATGATCACGCCGCGCGCGCCGTGATCCAGATAGAACTTCGCGATGTCCTCCGGCTGCGTGTAGCCGGTCAGAATCTCGCCCTCGCCGATGCCGGGCAGCACCCAGTCGGCCAGCGCGGCAAGCGCGTTCAGGCCTTCGACCATCGCGGCGCGCGACGGCCACAGCGTCGGGCGCAGGTTCGGGTCGAACGAAATCGTCTTGCCGGCGGCACGCATCTCGCGCGCCAGATGGAACGCCAGTTCGCGCGAGCTCGCCGAAATCGCCGGCGCCACGCCGGTCAGATGCAGGTGGCGCGCTTGCAGCACGTAGTGCGCCGCATAGTCGGCCAGCGACAGATGACTCGCCGCCGAACCCTTGCGGAAATACTCGACCGCCGGGTCGCTGCCATCGTCGTTTTTCGACTTCAGCTGGAAGCCGGTCGGATAGCGCTCGTCGGTCGTGACGCAGCCCTGGTCGATGCCCTCTTTCGTCAGCGTGTCGCGCACGTACTGGCCGAACGAATCGTTGCCGACGCGGCTCATCCAGCCCACCTTGAAGCCGAGGCGCGACAAACCGATCGCCACGTTCAGATCGGCGCCCGCGACGCGCTTCGTGAACTGGCCGACGCCCGCAAGCGGGCCGGTTTCGGCGGCCACGAACATGGCCATCGCTTCGCCGTAGGTGATGACATCGAGTGCTGCGGTTGGCTTGCTCATGCTTCGCTCCTGCGTGATCCTTTTTGCTGCGTGTTCGCGTGTTCGCGTGTTCGCGTGTTTCGCGTGTTTCGCGTGTTTTGCGTGTTTGCGTGGGTGTTTATCGCTCACGGTTTGCAGCGTCGGATTTGCTGCGTGCCGTTTGGGCGTACCGCTTCGCGCACACCACTTGCTGCTTTCCTCTGCCGCGACCCATTTGCCGCGTGCCTGTTGCCGCGCGCTTTTCTCAGTGTCGCTGCTTCTCTCAGGTTCCACATGCCGCTCACGCGGCGGCCAGCCATGCGACGTAATGCGCCGCGTCTGCTTCGGTACGGCTCGTATCGAACGGAAACTCGATGCCGCGCGGCACATGACGCGGCAGCTTGTCGAGCACGGCGGCGAACTGGGCGTCGTCGGCGGCCGGGGCCGCGGGGAAGCGTCGTGCGCCCTCACCCACCGTCGTCTTGCAATGGATATAGTCCACATGCGCCGCCAGCGGCGCGGCGGCGTCGAGCGGCATCACCTCGCGCCAGGCCCAGTTGCCGATGTCGAAAGTCATGCCGAGCACGTCGGCGTGGCCTTCGCGCGCCAGCGCGTCGAACAGGCCGGTGAATTGCGCGAGCGAACCGCCCTCGGCCAACTGACCGTTTTCGACGACGAGGCGCAACTCCGCGCAGCGCATGTGATCGGCGATCACCGCAGCATTGGCGTCGGTGGCGAACCCGCCGAGTTGCAACTTCACGAAGCGCGCGCCGAGCGCACGCGCTTCTTCCGTCGAGAGGCGCAATGCTTCGGCGTCGAGTTTGCCCTGCGCCGTGTACAGCGAAGCCGGCGTGGAGTACACGGACCACAGGCCCAGCTCGGCGATCTGCTCGCCGAGCGCGCGCAGCTTGTGCGGCGCGGCGTCTGTTTCGTCAGCGAACAGTTCGCGGCGCACTTCGAAACCCGCCGCGCCGGCCTGTTTGCTCGCTTGCGCCCACTTCAGATGACCGTCCGTGCGGACCGCGTCCATCCCGAATGCGCTTGCGACGATCACCACGTCCACTGCGTCAGCCATGTCGAATTTACTCAAATCTGTTCACGATCGGCATTTGGAACCGGTTCCAAACACGCTTCGAAAAAAAGCGCCGAGGCGCTTCCGATGCCCGAATAGTGCGCCGAGGGCGCCGTTATGCACCATAGTGGAAATCCCCAGGCGTCGGTTGGCATGGTGTGCGATCGACGTGCCGGCTGCGGGCGCCGAAGACTCAACGCTGTTCCGCGAGACACAGCGCGAGAAACTGCTCCACCACCCGCGACGGCGCGCTCGCATGCGGCACCAGAATCGACAGGCGCCGCGTGAGCGGCTCCGGACTGAGCGACAGCAGACACAGCGCGCGGTCTTCGTGCCGCATCGACATGGCCGACACGAAACCAATGCCCATGCCCGCGCGCACCGCTTCCTTCACGCCTTCGACGCCGGCGATCTCCAGCGCGACGCGCATCGGCACACCGGCCCGCGCGAACGCGCGCTCGACGATCTGCCGCACGCCCGAGCCCGCCTCGCGCAATACCAGCGGATAGTCGCCGAAAGCCGCCAGCCCGGCCGGGCCACCTCTGGCCGACTCCGCCAACTGCGCCAACTGCGCCAACGGATGCGCGCGCGGCATGATCGCGACGATCTCGTCTTCGCGCCACGAATGCACCGCGGTGTCCGGCGGCAGATCCACGCCCACCGGCCCCTCGATCATGGCGATGTCCACCGAATCGAGCGCGGCCACGATCTCAGTGGTATTGCCGTCCGCCGTATGCAGCGTGACGTCCGGATAGCGGCGATGGAAGTCGGCGATCAGATACGGCAGCAGGTAGCTGGCTGGCGTGGTGCTCGCACCGATCCGCAAGGTGCCCTGCTCGAGGCCGCGCAAGGCATCACGGTACGCATGCGCCTGCCGCCAGGTGTCGCGCAGCCGCGTGGCGTAGCTGGCGAGCTGTTCGCCCGCCGGCGTGAGACGCACGCCGCGGCCGTCGCGCTGATACAGCGGCTCGCCGAATTCGTCCTGCAACTGCCGCAACTGGCCGGACACGGCGGGCTGCGACAAATGCAGCGCGACAGCCGCCCGGCTAATGTTGCGATGCTCGGCGACGGCAGCGAAAGTTATAAGTTGATCGGGGGTCATGGAGGGCGAAGTATCGGCTGGGGCGATACCTTACATTCTAAATCATGATTTTTCATATCGATATATCTAATTTAGGATTAGCCCCATCGAATCTTCGTCAGTCACAGAAAAGGGCTGCTTCATGTCCACCGCTCATCTCACCGCCTCCAGCACGACGCCCGCCGGGTTTTCCACCCGCGGGCAGCTCAACGGCGTTCTGTTCGTCGCGCTTTTCGCCGCTGCCGTCACGCGCATCGCCGCGATTCCCGCCATCGCCGGATTGGGCTTGAGCCCGCTGATCGTCGGCATCGTGGCCGGCGCCATTTACGGCAACGCCTTGCGCGATGGCATGCCCGCCAGTTGGGCGGCCGGCGTCAATTTCTCGGCGCGCAAGTTGTTGCGGATCGCGGTCGCCTTCTTTGGACTGCGCGTGAGCCTCCAGGAAATCGCTCAGGTCGGCGTGCCCGGTCTCGCGGAATCCGTTCTGATCGTGGTCAGCACGCTCGTGATCGGCACGTGGGCCGGCATGAAAATCATGAAGCTCGACCGCGACACGGCCTTGCTGACCGCCGCGGGCAGCGCGATCTGCGGCGCCGCCGCCGTGCTCGCCTTCGAATCGACGCTGCAATCGAAGCCGCATAAAAGCGCGATGGCGGTAGGCAGTGTGGTGCTGTTCGGCACGCTCTCGATGTTCCTCTACCCGATTCTGTTCAAGGCAGGCTGGCTGCATCTGGACACGGTCGGCGCGGGCCTCTTCTTCGGCGGCACGATCCATGAAGTGGCGCAGGTGGTCGGCGCGGCCAGCAACGTGAGCCCGGAAGCGGCGCACATAGCCACCATCGTGAAGATGACCCGCGTGATGTTGCTGGTGCCGGTGCTGCTGGTGGTCGGCATGTGGGTGAACCGCTCGGCGCGTCGCGATTCGGCTGCCGCCGGCGCGCAGGACGGCGCCCACGGCAACGCGCCGCGCAAGCTGGCGATCCCCTGGTTCGCGCTCGGTTTTCTCGCCTTCGTCGTGATCAACTCGCTGCACGTGCTGCCGGAAGCCGCGACCAGCACGCTCAACACGCTGGACACCTTCGCGCTGACCATGGCCATGACCGCGCTCGGCATCGAAACGCGCATTGCGCAGATCCGGCAGGCCGGCCCCCGCGCGCTGACCACCGGCTTCATTCTGTATGTGTGGCTGATTGCCGGCGGACTCGGAATTACATGGACTGTCCAGCACCTGTTCGGCTAAGCCGCCCTCGCCTTCAAACCCACCCCGCCGCGTGCGGGGTTTTGCGCATTCTGGAGACCCAATCTGGCCGCTCGCGCGGCATACTGGCTGCCGACGTTGTCAGCTCATGCAGCATGCCAAGGTGGGCCGCTTCCGCGCTGCGCTTCGCGCCCCGTCTTCGCGTCTGTGTCAATGCAACCGGAATGAGGATCGATCGATGAGCCTGGAACTTTACTATTGGGACGGCCTGCAAGGCCGCGGAGAATTCGTCCGGCTCGCGCTGGAAGAAGCCGGCGCCGACTACGTGGAAGTGGCGCGCGGCGAACCGTCCGACGGTCTCGGCACCAAGGCGATGATGTCGGTGATGAAGAGCAAGGACGAGCCGTATCCGCCGTTCGCGCCACCGTTTCTGAAAGACGGCGACCTGGTGATCGCGCAGACCGCCAACATCCTGTTCTATCTTGGCCCGCGGCTGAACCTCGCGCCCTCGGTGGAGAGCTTGCGCTATGTGGCCAACGGCCTGCAACTGACCATCGCGGACATGGTCACCGAGGCGCACGACACGCATCACCCGCTCGCCAGCGCGCTGTACTACGAAGACCAGAAAGACGCCGCCAAAGTGCGGGCGCACGACTTCATCGACAACCGTATTCCGAAGTTCATGTCGTACTTCGAGCGCGTGCTCAAACAGAATCCGGCCGGCGATCAGTTCATGGTGGGCGACGCGCTCACTTACGTCGACCTGTCGATGTTCCAGTTGATCGACGGCCTGCTGTACGCGTTTCCCCGCGCGCTGAAGCGATTCGGCGAGCACTACCCGCGGCTCGCCGCGTTACACGACGCGGTGATCGAACGGCCGAACATCGCCGCGTATCTGCAGTCCGAGCGGCGCATCGAACACAACGAGGCCTGCATCTTCCGGCACTACCCCGAACTCGACAAGGCGGCGACTTGAGCCGCGCCTTCTTCACTCATTCGCTCAACGTTGCGCGCCCGCCGTCCAAAGCGGGCGCGATGCTGTTACCGTGCGCGCTGTCCAACCCACTTTCACGCCCTGTACCGTCGACGTGCTTTCATTCCTGCTGAAGCTGCGCACCCGCGCCCAAGATCTGTTCCGCCTTTCCGACGCCCACACGATGCTGATCTGGTCGGTCGTGGTCGGCGTGGCGGGCGCCTTCGCGACCATCGGCTTTCGCGAGGGCATCGCGCTGCTGCAATTCGCGATCGTCGGCAAGTCTGGCAGTTTCGTCGAAATGGCGCGCGGCTTGCCGTGGACCGTGCGGATCTGGCTGCCCGCGGCAGGCGGCCTGATCGCCGGCTTCTTTCTGCTGATCGCGCGGCGTTACGAGGACAAATGCAATCACATCGATTACATGGAGGCGGTCGCGATCGGCGACGGCGTGGTGCCGGTCAAGCTGAGCCTGTGGCGCAGCGTGTCGTCGCTGTTCACGATTTCGAGCGGCGGATCGATCGGCCGCGAAGGTCCGATGGTGCAACTGGCGGCGCTCGCCGGTTCGCTGATCGGACGCTGGGTGCATTTCGATCCGCCCCGGCTGCGTCTGCTGGTGGCCTGCGGCGCGGCGGCCGGGATCACCTCGGCGTACAGCGCGCCGATCGCGGGCGCATTTTTCGTCACCGAGATCGTGCTCGGCTCGATCGCCATGGAGAGCTTTGGGCCCGTGGTGGTGTCGGCGGTGGTCGCCAACATCACCATGCGTGAATTCGCCGGCTACAAGCCGCCGTACGAGATGCCGGTGTTTCCGCCGGTGGCGGGCCTCGAGGTGCTGCTGTTCGTCGCGCTCGGCGCGCTGTGCGGCGCGGCCGCGCCGCAGTTTCTGCGGTTGCTCGACGCGTCGAAGCAAAGCTTTCGCAAGCTGCCGGTGCCGCTGCCGTTGAGGCTCGCGCTCGGCGGCCTGGTGGTCGGCATTCTGTCGGTCTGGACGCCCGAGGTGTGGGGCAACGGCTACAGTGTCGTCAACTCGATCCTGCATTCGCCGTGGACGTGGACCGCGCTCGTCCTCGTGCTCGTCTTCAAGCTCGTCGCCACGGCGGCCACGGCGGGCTCCGGTGCGGTCGGCGGGGTGTTCACGCCGACGCTGTTCGTCGGCGCGGTAGTCGGCTCACTGTTCGGCCAGGGCATGCACGCCCTGTGGCCGCACGGCACGTCGGCGCCGTTCGCGTACGCCATGGTCGGCATGGGCGCGTTCCTGGCGGGTGCGACCCAGGCGCCGCTGATGGCGATCCTGATGATCTTCGAGATGACGCTCAGCTATCAGGTCGTGCTGCCGCTGATGCTCTCGTGCGTGGTCGCCTATTTCGTGTCGCGCGCGATCGGCAAGACCTCCATGTACGAAATCACGCTGCGCCGCAATCACGAGGAACAGGAGCGCTCGCGACTGCGCGCCACGCAGATGCGCGAACTGATCCGCCCCGCCGAAACCGTCGTGCCGCCGAACGCGACCGTGCAGGACATGACGCGCGTATTCCTCGAATATCCGGTGAAGTATCTCTACGTGGCGAACGAGTCCGGCGCGTTTCTCGGCGTCGTCGCTTTGAAGGACATCACCTCCGATCTGCTCGACGGCAGCGACACGTCCGCGAAGACCGCGGCAAACTATTTGCAGCCGCATTTCGACGTGCTGACGCCGGACATGCCGCTCGGCGTAGCGTTGCAGCATTTCCTCGCGTTCCAGGGTGAGCGCCTGCCGGTGATCGAAAGTGCCGCGCATCCCACGCTCGCCGGCGTGGTCTACAAAAGCTCGCTGCTCGACGCGTATTTCCGCATGAATCCGACGCGTTAGGCACCGCGCGCGACCCGCTCCAGGTCGCGCCCGCGCTCTCTTTGGGGCCCGTGCAAAGCGCGGCAAATTCTCTACAATGGACAGACCGCTGCGGCGAACGCCGGCAGCGCGCGTTACGCCAGAACGGGCGCGCCGAGACGCCCGTCCTTCGATCGGAGCGAAGATGAGCGAACCGTCCCTCGATGCCGTGCGCCGCGACCAGGCAGGCTGGATTTTCCTGCATATCGAAGGCGAGCCGTACGATCGCGGCGAGCAGCACGGCCAGTTGCTCGCCAGCGAAATCCGCAACGCGATCCACACCGCCCGCTATCTCGCCAAATGGGACACCGGCGAAGATTTCGACACCTTCGTCAACGCCGCGGTCTCGCAGTTCGCCAACAAACTCGACACCGAATTCGCCGACGAAATCCAGGGCATCGCCGACGGCGCCAAGCTGCCGTTCGCCGAAGTGCTGGCGTGGAACGGCTACATGGATCTGCTGCAAAGCTGGTGGCCGACCCACGCGTCGCAGAAGCAGCCGAACCTCGGCGTGAAGCCGTGGCGCGGACGGCGCGGGCACCATTGCAGCGCATTCATTGCCACCGGCCGCGCAACGCGCGACGGCCGCATCGTGATGGCGCACAACTCCTGGGACCGCTACGCCGCCGGCGACGCGTTCAACGTGATCTTCGACATCGTGCCCGACGAGGGCAACCGCATCCTCATGCAAGGCTTGCCCGGCTGCATTTCCAGTCTGACGGATTTCTGGGTCACCGCCGCCGGGCTGATGGTGACGGAAACCACCATCTCCAACTTCGCGGGCTACAACGCGGCGGGCGCGCCCGAGTTCTATCGCTCGCGGCGTGCGTCGCAGTACGCGAATAGCATCGGCGAATGGTGCGAAATGTTCGCGATCGCCAATAACGGCGGCTATGCGAACAGTTGGCTGCTGGGCGACGCCAAGACCGGCGAGATCGCGCGCTACGAACTGGGTCTGCACTTCTCCGGTTTCGAGAGCACCAAGGATGGTTTCTACAGCGGCTACAACACCGCGACCGACCTGAAGATCCGCAACCAGGAATGCCTCGGCGAAGGCGAAGACTATACGGACGTGCGCAAGAACGGCGCACGGCGCCTGCGCTTCATGCAGCTAGAGGAAATGCATCGCGGCAAGATCGACGTGGAACTGGCCAAGGAGATGATCGCCGATCATCACGACGTTTATCTCGACCGCAACGACAATCCCTGCTCGCGCACCATCTGCGGGCATCTGGAACTGGACGACGCGCGCTTCGGCGGCACCGATCACGGGCCGTTCAATCCATGGGGAGCCAACGACGGCAAGGTGGTCGACAGTGAAATGGCGCGCGAGATGGCGTTCAGCGCGCGCTGGGGCCACCCTTGCGGGCGGCCGTTCGACGCGCAGGCGTTCATGAAGCGGCATCCGCAGTGGAACTGGCTGAATGGGTACATGCGCGACCGGCCTTCGTGGCCGTGGACGCGCTTCGACGTGCTGCGCTAGAACCTCGTCCGCGGCTCCTGCCGCATCGCAACATTCGCAGCGCACGGCCGTTCGCAATGGCGCTGCTGCGTTGTCGCCGCGTTTCTGCCATCATCTGAAATCACAATACCGTTTTGCCGCAAACGTGCGCGCGATGCAGAATTTGCGCGCGTAAGATGAAAAGATGCGCGGTAGCCGCCGACCGTACACCTCGGCCACGCCGCGCAGAGCATGCGCCGTCCTTTCGACGCGGGGACGGCACAGCGCGTGCGGCACAGCACTTGCTCAACTGTCAGCGCCGCATGAGCTTAGGAGGTCGGGATGAAAACCTCGGCGCTGTTGACCATGGTGACGCTGTCAGCCTCGTGTTTCGCCGCGCCGGTTCACACCGCGCCGGACAGCACGAACGCCAATAGCCTTGCCGAACGCGCCAACGCGGCACCCGTCGCCCCGGCGGCGCCGGATGTAGCCGCCGCGGACAATAATCGTCCGCAACAATGGCAACATATCGCGCTGCCCAAGTCACGGCATCTCGATCGGAGCTTCACCGGACAGAACGAGCATTTGCAGACCTGACACCAGCATGGACGGAAGCGCGCGCCGGGCGCATACGTGAGACGTCGCGGCCCGTCAGCGGTGACGATGGCGTGCGCGGACGGGCACTTTTTCTCATGCGGCATACGGCAACTAGCGCGGCCTCTGGCGTTTCGTTCAGCGGCAACACTCACGTCCTCGTCACGTCCAACCGTATCAACAGGAGCGTTTGCATGACCGCATCGGCTATTCCCGGCGAATCGATTGACCTGCAGATCACCGATCTTCTGAGCGAAGTCCAATTTCCCACGTACAAGGACGCGCTGGTCGACGCCGCGCGCGAAGCCGGCGCGAGCAACGAAGTGCTGTCGATGCTCGATGGCCTGCCGGAACAGGATTACGCCGACGTCGCCTCCGTGACGCGCTACATCAGCGGCAATTACGGCCCGGGGCTCGGCGGATGAGCGAGGAACCGGCTTCATCGCCGGCGCGTTCCTTGCCGCTTTCGTCTACGCGCAACGGCCGCGGTTCCGACTGGATTTATCGCTCGCCGCAAACGGTCGGCGCGAGCGGCATCGAGCGGATCGAGGCGTTCTTTCACCAGGCCGGCTACGCAATGCATCGCCACGATACTTATGCGATCGGTCGCACGCTGTCCGGCGTGCAGAGCTTTCGCTATCGCGGCAGCACCCGCAACAGCTTGCCGGGCGGCACGATGGTGCTGCATCCCGACGAACCGCACGACGGCCAGGCCGGCACCGGCGACGGCTTCCACTACCGCATGATCTATGTCGATCCGGCGCTGTTCCAGCAGGCGCTCGGCGGCAAGGCGCTGCCGTTCCTGGAAGGCGGGCTGTCGAGCGATCCGCGCCTGTTCGCCGCCACCGAAAGCCTGCTGCGCGCGATGGACAGCGCCATCGATCCGCTCGAACAGGACAGCGCGCTCTACGATCTGGCGGTCGCACTCGACACGGTGGCAGGCGCGCCGGATACACCGCGTCCGGTGGATTACCGCGCGGCAACGCTTGCGCGCGACTACCTGCTGGCCTCGCTCGATCGCGCCGTCACGCTCGATGAACTCGCGGCCGCGGCGGGCCGCGACCGCTGGAGTTTGTCGCGGGATTTTCGCGCACTGTTCGGCACCAGTCCCCACCGCTATCTGACCATGCGGCGACTCGATCTCGTGCGGCAACGGGTCCTCGCGGGCGTGTCGCTCGCCGACGCCTCGGCGGCGAGCGGCTTCGCCGATCAGAGCCACATGACGCGGCACTTCAAGCACACTTGGGGCGTCGCACCGGCGCAATGGCTGAAGATGCTCGGATCGTCGGGACCCGGCGCGCGCTGAGCGAAGGCGTTTTCGACGCACAGCCCGCGCGCACAAACGTTCAAGACCCGGCCACCCGCCGCGCCGTACGCTCCTGCCTGACATAACCGCTCAGGAGGAGCACTGCATGTCCGACGCACAGGTCACTCAACGGCCGTATCAGGCCATCAATTTCGCGGAAAAATTGCGGCTCTTCAACGACCAGTGGCAAGCACGCGTGGTCGCCGAAATGAACGACTATCAGTTCAAGCTGGTAAAAATCGAAGGGGATTTCATCTGGCACGAGCACGCCGACACCGATGAGACGTTCATCGTGCTCGAAGGGCAATTGCGCATCGACATGCGCGATGGTTTCGTGCTGATTTCGGCGGGGGAAATGTTCGTGGTGCCGAAGGGCATCGAGCACAAGCCGTACGCCGAACACGAAGTGAAGCTGCTGCTGATCGAGCCGCGCGGCGTGAAGAATACCGGTGAGGAAGTCAGCGAGCGGACGGCGGCAAACGACGTGTGGATTTGAGGCGTTAGCGTGGCTTCAGGGCGGCGCTGCGAAGCGAGACGCAGCGCACAGCGCCGACAGGCATGCCGGCGAGTCCGCCATACCAACTGACGCCGTGCGTCAAAAGCCGACGCCTGCCGCGCCGCCGTCAAAACGGCACCAAAACGGCATCAAAACGGCGACGAAGCCGCGATTCGCGAGCGCGCAGTCTTGTGCAACGGGCGCGCTGCGTCGCCAGTCAATTCCGGCACCGACAGATCGTCGATATCCGCTGCAACGTCCGTCGCCCCGTTCACGGAACGCGCCGGCGTCACAGCACGCGGATCACCTGTCTGCTGCCCCGGCTGCTGGAAATACTCGACGAGGTGATCGATGAAGGTGCGCACCTTCGCCGGCAAATGCAGGCGGCTCGGATAAGCGATCGAGACTTCGATCTGCGGCAAACGGTATTCGCGTAGCAGCGGCACCAGCCGTCCGGACGCGAGGTCGCGGCCGATCAGATAGCTCGGCAGGATCGCCACGCCCATGCCCAGCAGCGCGAACTGCCTGAGCATCTCCGTATTGTTCGCGACGATCGCATTCGGCGGGCGCAGGCGGACTTCGCCATCCGGTCCGGTGAACACACGCTCCTCGCCGCCCTGCTCGGACGGCCGGCTCAGCCAGGGATGCGAGAGCAGATGCTCCGGCCGCGTCGGCGTGCCGTGCCGCGCCAGATAAGCGGGCGTCGCGCACACCGTCAGATAGCCGGTAGTGAGCCGTCGCGTGACAATGCTCGCGCTGCGCATGTGCCGCGCCACGAAAATGCCCACGTCGAAGCCCTCTTCCACCAGATCGGCATGACGATCCGCAAGCGTGACGTCGGGAACGACATCCGGATAACGCGCGGCATAAGACTGCACCACGGGGGCGAGGCTGTGCAGCCCGAACACCACCGGCGCGACGATACGCAAGGTGCCGACCGGCTCGTGATTGCGCGCCACCACCATCTGCTCCACGCCTTCCAGGTCGTCGAGAATGTGACGCACGCGCTCCAGATAGGTCGTGCCGGACTCGGTCAGCGACAGCCGGCGCGTGGTGCGATTGAGCAGGCGCGTGCCGAGACGCGCTTCCAGATCGGCGACGTGGCGCGTGACGACCGCCGTGGAAAGATCCAGCGCGCCGGCCGCGCCGACGAAACTGCCGAGGTCGGCCACTTTGACGAATACGCGCATCGACTGCAATTGGTTCATGGGACGACTCCTGCCTCGGTAAAGCCGGGCCGGCGCACGCCTCGCGCCTGTGTCGACCCGCGCGGCAAGGCGCGCGCGGGCTTGCCCAACGTGCCGATTGTATCGACCCGATCATGTCCCAACCCTGACCTGAACATGACAATCCGGACAGGTTTGCGAGGCGCCTGCGTCACGCTTGCAGGCTCATAACGCGCTTGACCGCGAGCATTATTGCGGATTTCGACTAGGTATAAACCCTAGTATTCTGGTACCATAGCGTCCGACTGGAAATCAATTGCAATCAAGCCGCCATGACACACCGTTTTCAGCTTCTCGAAAAAATCGCGTTCTCGCTGGTCTGCTGGTCCGCCGCGGCATGCTCGGCTTTCATCGCTTATGAGCGTTGCCCGGACATCAAGGTGGTGCTGCACGTAGGCGAAGAAGTGCTGCGCTACAGCGGTCAGTATTCGTATGTATGCGCCACGCCGGTGGTGGACACCTGCGCGCAATTGCCGACCAACTGATCGCGCGCTTCAACGCGCTTACGCATCGCGCCCGAACACCACGCGCGCGAAAAATCCCGCCAGCACCGCTTCAACTCTCTCCGCCGGCACGTTCTGCGGGTCGACCGTGTAGAAGAACTGCAAGCCGTCGCACAAGCTCATCAAGCCGATCGCCAGCGTCTCCGGCGGCATCAGCATCGGCGTACCGACCCGCGCCGAAAACTCGCGAATATACGCGCCGAGTTGCTCGAGCTTGTCGTGCATGAACGCGTTAAAGCGAATCCGGAACCGGCCGTCGCGCACCGCGAGCAGCTTCGCCTCCGCCCACAGCAGGAAACACTTGTTCTCGCGATGCAGGTTGCTGTAGTAGCGCAGCACGCGCTCTTCCATTTCCTCACGCGATGCCGCGTTCGCGAAGATGGCCTGCAGCCCTGCCTGCATGACCTCGTGATCGCGCCGCAATAGTTCAAGAAATAACTCACTCTTGCTGCCGAAGTTCGAATAGAACGCGCCACGCGTATAGCCCGCCGCCGCCGCGATGTCTTCGACACTCGCCGCGACAAACCCTTTCTTCATAAAAATTGCTTGCGCAGCGTCGAGCAGACGCTCGCGCGTCTGGTCCTTGCTCTGCTCGCGTGTCAGTCGTTGCCGTTTCATGGGCGCAAGTCTAGCACCGAAAAGAATTCGAATTCACTCCAACATTCAAATACATGTGTGTATTAGAATGCATCTCGTCATTCTGAATCAGTCGCGTATGCCAATTGCATGAACGGCCGGCGCGTCTTCGTTGGCGGGCCGCTGCGGCTTGCCCTGTTCGTTCGCTGTCTCCAGTTGGGGTAATTGTGAAGCGTCCCGGTCTTCACGCATCGCCCGCGATGCGTCCGCAGTCCCATCAGCATCGTCATCGAGCGCGCCTGCGGCGCGCCGCATTCGTGCTGGTTCTGGCCGGCGCCGTCACGCTGGCCGCATGTTCGAAGCAGCAAGCCGCGGCGCCCGAGCCGCGTCCGGTGGTGGCCGTCGCCGTGCATGCGGACGGCAGCGCCACGCAGGCGGCATCCTTGCCCGGCGAGGTGCAGGCGCGCTATTCGACGCCGCTGTCGTTTCGCGTCGGCGGCAAGATCGTCGAGCGGCGCGTGCGTCTCGGCGATGTGGTGAAGAACGGGCAGATCGTCGCCCGCCTCGATCCGGCCGACCAGCAGAAGAACGCCGCGAGCGCGCAGGCGCAACTCGCCGCCGCGCAGCACGCTCTCGTGTATGCGAAGCAGCAACTCGATCGCGATCAGGCGCAGGCCAAGGAAAACCTGATCGCGCCCGCGCAGCTCGAACAGACCACCAATGCATACGCATCCGCGCTCGCGCAGCGCGATCAGGCCGCGCAGCAGGCGGCGTTGTCGAAGGACCAGTTGCAATACACCACGCTCGCCGCCGATCACGCCGGCGTGATTACCGCCGAACAGGCTGACACGGGCCAGAACGTCTCCGCGGGTCAGGCCGTCTACAACCTCGCGTGGAGCGGCGACATCGACGTGGTATGCGACGTGCCGGAAAGCGCGCTCGCCGCGCTCTCGGTCGGGCAAACCGCCAACGTCACGCTCGCCGCGCTGCCGGGGCGCAAATTCACCGCGCGCGTGCGCGAACTGTCGCCCGCCGCCGACCCGCAAAGCCGCACCTATCGCGCCAAACTCACGCTCGACAATCCCGGTCCGGACGTGCGCCTCGGCATGACCGCGGATATCGAACTCGCCACACAAGCTAACGCCTCGGCTAATCAGCACGGTTCGTTCACCGTGCCCGCCACGGCCTTGTTCCATGACGGCACGCAGCCCGCCGTGTGGATCGTGCGCGCCGCGGATAACGCGCTGGAACTGCGCCGCGTGACGGTTACGCGTTACAACGAACGCACCGTCGTGATCGGCCAAGGTCTCAAGGACGGCGAACGCGTCGTGCTGCAAGGCGTGCATACGGTGAGCGCCGGCGAAAAGGTCCGGGCGATCGCGCCGCTGCATCCCGAGGACTTCGCTTCATGAGCACCACGCATGAAGAAGGACGCTTCAACCTGTCCGCCTGGGCGCTGCGCCATCAGGCGCTGGTGGTCTTCCTGATCGCGCTTGCGACCGCCTTCGGCATCTTCGCTTATACGCGGCTCGCGCAGTCCGAAGATCCGCCCTTCACCTTCCGCGTGATGGTGATCCGCACCTTCTGGCCCGGCGCCACCGCGCGCCAGATGCAGGAACAGGTCACGGACCGCATCGGCCGCAAATTGCAGGAGACGCCCGCCATCGATTTCGTGCGCAGCTACTCGCGCCCCGGCGAATCGCTGATGTTCTTCTCGATGAAGGACTCGGCGCCGGTCAAGGACGTACCTGAGACCTGGTATCAGGTGCGCAAGAAAGTCGGCGATATTGCGGCGACGCTGCCGCAAGGCATTCAAGGCCCGTTTTTCAACGACGAGTTCGGCGACGTCTACACCAACATCTACACGCTGGAAGGCGACGGCTTCTCTGCCGCGCAACTGCACGACTACGCGGACCAGCTGCGCACGGTGCTGCTGCGCGTGCCGGGCGTCGGCAAAGTGGATTATTTCGGCGATCCGGACCAGCACATCTACATCGAGATCGCCAACACGCAACTCACGCGTCTCGGCATCTCGCCGCAGCAACTCGGCCAGGCGATCAACTCGCAGAACAGCGTGTCGCAAGCCGGCACGCTGACCACCGCCGACGACCGCGTATTCGTGCGCCCCACCGGTCAGTTCAAAGACATCAACGCGCTCGCCGACACGCTGATCCGCATCAACAACCGCTCGTTCCGTCTCGGCGATATCGCCACGATCAAACGCGGCTACGACGACCCCGTCGCCACGCAAATGCGCGCCGGCGGCAAGGCCGTGCTCGGCATCGGCGTGACGATGCAGCCGGGTGGCGACGTAATCCGCCTCGGCAAGGCGCTCGATCAGCAGATGGCGCAGTTGCGCAAAGCGCTGCCCGCAGGCTTGCAACTGGTCGAAGTGTCGAGCATGCCGGATGCGGTCGCGCATTCGGTCGACGACTTTCTCGAAGCCGTCGCCGAAGCGGTGGCGATCGTGCTGGTGGTGAGTCTCGTGTCACTCGGCGTGCGCACCGGCATGGTGGTCGTGATCTCGATCCCGGTGGTGCTAGCCGTCACCGCGTTGTGCATGTATCTGTTCGACATCGGCCTGCACAAGGTGTCGCTCGGCACGCTGGTGCTCGCGCTCGGACTGCTCGTCGACGACGCGATCATCGCCGTCGAGATGATGTCGGTGAAACTGGAGCAAGGCTGGAACCGCACGCGCGCGGCAGCGTATGCGTACACCAGCACCGCATTTCCGATGCTGACCGGCACGCTCGTCACCGTCTCCGGTTTTCTGCCGATCGCGCTGGCCAAGTCGAGCACCGGTGAATACACGCGGTCGATTTTCGAAGTATCGGCGATCGCGCTGATCGCCTCGTGGCTCGCCGCGGTGGTGCTGATTCCGTTGCTCGGCTACCACCTGCTGCCCGAGCGCAAACGCGAGGCTCAGGAAGCGCATTTGCCCGACGATCACGAGCACGATATCTATGACACGCGCTTCTACCGGCGCCTGCGCGGCTGGATCGGCTGGTGCATCGAGCGGCGCTTCGTCGTTCTGGCCATCACCGTCGCGCTGTTCGTGCTGGCCATGGCGGGTTTCACGCTGGTGCCGCAACAGTTCTTCCCGAGTTCGGACCGTCCCGAGTTGCTGGTGGACGTGCGCCTGCCCGAAGGCGCGTCGTTCGAAGCCACGCTGCGCCAGGCCCAGCGGCTCGAAAAAGCGCTGGTGGGCCGCCCGGAAATCGATCATACGGTCGACTTCGTCGGCACCGGCGCGCCGCGTTTCTATCTGCCGCTCGATCAGCAATTGCAGCAGCCCAATTTCGCGCAGTTCGTGATCACGGCGAAGTCGGTGAAGGATCGCGAAAAGCTCGCGCAATGGCTCGAACCGGAATTGCGCAACAACTTTCCGGCGATTCGCACGCGCCTGTCGCGCCTCGAAAACGGACCGCCCGTCGGCTATCCGGTGCAGTTCCGCGTGAGCGGCGACGACATCGCCACCGTGCGCTCGATCGCCGAGCGCGTCGCCGCAACCATGCGCGCGGACCGCGGCACCAGCAACGTTCAGTTCGACTGGGACGAACCCGCCGAGCGCTCGGTGCGCTTCGAAGTCGATCAGAAGAAAGCGCGCGAACTCGGCGTCAGCTCCGACGACATTTCGAGCTTCCTCGCGATGACGCTCTCCGGCTACACCGTCACGCAGTACCGCGAACGCGACAAGCTGATCAGCGTCGATCTGCGCGCGCCGAAGGCGGAGCGTGTCGACCCCGCGCAACTCGTCACGCTGGCGATGCCCACGCCTAATGGCCCCGTGCCGCTCGGCACGCTCGGCCATTTGCGCAACGACCTGGAATACGGCGTGATCTGGGAACGCGACCGTCAGCCGACCCTCACCGTTCAGTCCGACGTCGCGCCCGGCGCGCAAGGCATCGACGTCACGCATGCGGTGGACAAAGCGTTGAGCCCGATTCGCGCGACACTGCCGGTCGGCTACCGGATCGAAATCGGCGGCTCAGTCGAGGAAAGCGGCAAAGGTCAGACGTCGATCAATGCGCAGATGCCGATCATGATCATCGCCGTCCTAACGCTGCTGATGATCCAGCTGCAAAGTTTCGCGCGCGTGCTGATGGTCGTGCTGACCGCCCCGCTCGGCTTGATCGGCGTGGTGCTCACGCTGCTGCTGTTCGGCCAGCCGTTCGGCTTTGTCGCGATGCTCGGCGTGATCGCGATGTTCGGCATCATCATGCGCAACTCGGTGATTCTGGTCGATCAGATCGAACAGGACATTGCGTCGGGACATAAGCGTTTCGACGCGATTGTCGGCGCGACCGTGCGGCGCTTCCGGCCGATCACGCTGACCGCGGCGGCCGCCGTGCTTGCGCTGATTCCGCTGCTGCGCTCGAACTTCTTCGGACCGATGGCCACCGCGCTGATGGGCGGCATTACGAGTGCCACGATCCTCACGCTGTTTTATCTGCCCGCGCTCTACGCCGTGTCGTTCCGCGTGCGTGCCGATGAACGCGAGCCGCAGGCGCCGTCCGCGTCCGGCACGACGCATACGGGGAATTGAGCATGATTACTTTCGCACTTTCCCGATCCGCGCGTATCTCGGCACTCACCGGCATGGCATGCGCACTCGCCGCCTGTTCGTTCGGGCCCAGCGGCGAGCCGCCCGCCATGCCGCAGCCGGCGCACTACGGCGCCGAAGCGCAGCCGACGCAGACCGTGCCCGCGCAAGGCATCACGCAGCAATTCGTGGTCGGCGCGAAGCCGGTACCCGAATGGTGGAAGCTGTATCGATCCGACGCGCTGAACGCGTTGGTCGATGAAGGCCTGCGCAACAGCCCGACGCTCGCCGCGACCGACAAGAGCCTCGCCGCCGCGCGTGAGCAATTACGTGCGCAGATCGGCAGTTCGATGCTGCCGACCATCGATGCCGGCGGCCAGGTCACGCGCAATCGCGCGCTGGCGATCCCCGAGATCGGACCGAACACGTTTCTGTACAACATCTTCGTCGGTCAGTTGCAGGCGCACTATACGTTCGACCTGTTCGGCGCGGCGCGCCTCGCCGACGCGGCGCTCGCCGCGCGCGTCGACGTGCAGGCGTATCAGTTCGACGCCGCGCGGCGGGCGCTGGCCGCCAACATCGTGAGCGCGGCGATCACCAGCGCCGCGCTACGCGCGCAGATCGAGACGACGGAAAGGCTTGTGACGATCGCCAACGATCAGGCGCGCGACACGCAGCGGCGTTATGCATTGGGGGCCGTCTCGCACGCCGATCAGTTGAGCGCGCAACAAAGCGCCGCGAGTCTGTCCGCGAGTTTGCCGGGCCTGAAGCAGCAGTGGCTCACAACGCGCCATGCGTTGGCGGTGCTGCTCGGCCGCACACCGGATGCCGCACCGGACGATCTTGAACTCGCGCAGTTGCATGTGCCTGAGCAGGTGCCCGTGGTGGTGCCGTCGGAACTGCTGCGTTCGCGTCCCGACATCCAGGCTGCCGATGCCGCCTTGAAAGCCGCGGCGGCCGATGTCGGCGTGGCCACCGCGCAGATGTTCCCGAGCCTGTCGCTGAGCGCGTCGATGGGACAAGGCGGCTTTAGCTGGCCGGTCGCGCTTTCCGGCGCGGGGGCGATCTGGAGCATCGGTGCGTCGCTGTCGCAGCCGCTGTTCCACGGCGGCGCCCTGTTCGCGCAACGGCGCGCGGCGGTCGATACCTACGACGCCACCGTCTCGCAGTACAAACAGACGGTGCTGGCCGCGTTCCAGAACGTCGCCGACACGCTCGCCGCGCTCGAGCACGACTCGCAGGCGCTGGACGCGGCGAATGTTGCCGCGCGCTCGGCACAAGGCATCTTCGATGAGACCTCCGGGCGCTACCGGCTCGGTGCGTTGCCTGTTGCGTCGGCGCGTTCAAGCGAGCAGCAGTTCCGCAACGCGCAACTCGATGAGATCCGCTATACGAGCGCGCGTTTGACGGATACAGCGGCGTTGTTTCAGGCGATGGGGAATCCGCCGGTGGGGTCGGCGGCGTCTTCCGCAACTGCAGCGACCGCGGCTTCGGCTTCGGCGTCGGCCGCTCCGGCAGCGAACCCGGGCATTGTCGATTAGCTAAACCTGGGATTCCGTACTGATCGCTGCAAACTTATCCCCACTTTTTGTTGAAGAGCCTGTTGAAAACTATCTGACAAGCAGGCTAACACCTTGAACGCATGGGGATTTGTGTGTGCGGTACGGAATGAACCAGCCGGCGTTGAACAATGGCTCTTTCACGAAACGAAGACCCTGGAAGGCCTCGACGTTATCCCCAGTTTGTGTTGACAGCGTTGTTGATAACTCCGGGGCTACCCGCTTAAGTGCTTGACCCGAATGGGTTTGTTACTTGAGGTGCCGGTGGATGCAGCAACGTCGGGCGCCGTGGGGATGACTGGCGGCGCTGCAGGTTATCCACAGATTGTGTTCGCAAGTCCGTGGATAAGTCTCTCCCCACAGCGCTAAACCCCACGCCATAATGCTTTGCGGGCCATGTGAGGGAAAATTGAGCATTCCCCACAGGCCGCCAAACATCGCTCCCACACGTTTCCCCATACGCTACGGCGCGGGGAAACTGCCTTTCCCCTCAATGGGAAAGGGCCGACATACTAGACATGTGTTTTGTAAAGCATTCGAGCTAACGGCGATCCCTAACGGGAGCTAACACGGCAAGTGACTTGTTTAAATTCGGACAGGTGAGTTTTCTATGCTGCGGTGTGGGCGCATGGGGGACGACATGGATTTTCCCCACGGAGTCTGGTGATAGGGCTCCTTCGCAATCCACAGGCGTAACAGCCTGATAGTGTCTGGGTTCGTCACAATCACGTCCTGTAGTTCTTTCGTCGTGTATCCACGGCGCAGGAAGAGGTGGCGCCGCTTGTTCGGACAGGGTCCCGAGATTTTTAAGTGGAATTGTTGGGGCAATCAAGCTGCCGATTTTATCGCTGGCAGCGTGGCGAAGTATGCTTCATCCGGCGTCTGATCGGCCAGCCTCGAATGAGGCCGATTCTGGTTATACCAGTTCAGGTAATTGCCGATTGAGCGACGCGCGTGGCCTACCGAGTCGTACGCTTTCAAATAAACCTCTTCATATTTGACGCTGCGCCACACCCGTTCGACGAACACGTTGTCACGCCAGGCGCCTTTTCCGTCCATCGACAGGAGAACCTTCCGGCCGAGAACCGCGTCGGTGAATTCGGTTGCGGTGAACTGGCTTCCTTGATCCGTGTTGACGATCTCAGGCGGCCCGTATTTCGCAAACGCTTCCTCCAGCGCCTCGACAGCATGGCAGCTCTCTAGTGTGATCGCCACCCGGTGCGCCAACACCCGGCGGCTCGCCCAGTCCACGACGGCCGTCAGATAGACGAAGCCCCGCGCCATCGGGATATAGCTCGTATCGAGCGCCCAGACCTGATTGGCCCGATCGATTTTCCGGTTGCGCAGCAGGTACGGCCAGATCCTGTGGGCTGCATGCTTGCGGCTCGTGTTTGGCTTGCGATACAACGCCTCGACGCCCATGCGCTTCATCAAGGTGCCAACGTGCCTGCGTCCGACTGTGATACTTTCGCGACGCAGTAGACGTGCCAACATTCGCGCCCCGGCAAATGGATGGTCGAGGTGAAGCTCGTCAATCCGGCGCATCAATTTCAGATCCGCTTCGCTGACCTCACGCGGCTGATAATAGGCACTCGAGCGGCTTATGCCTAACAGCCGGGCCTGCTGCGTCACCGGCAGGGCGTGATCACGATCGATCATCGCTTTACGCCCAGCAGTCCCGCCTTGCTGAGCGCGCTTTCTAAAAAATCATTCTCCAACGTCAACTGTCCGATCTTCGCGTGCAACACCCTCACGTCGATTGGCGGTGCAGCTGGGGGCGCGTTGCCCGCGTCGAACACATCGGCAACCCGCTCCTGCAACTGCTTCTTCCAGTCCGTGATCTGGTTCGGATGGACATCAAATTGCTGGGCCAACTCTGCCAGCGTCTTGTCGCCCTTGAGCGCCGCTAGTGCCACCTTTGCCTTGAATGCCGGTGAGTGTGTCCGTCGGTTTCGTTTCGTCATCTTCTGGTTCCTTGTCGCCGGCCATTATGACCGACTCACGCCCCAGCTTTTCCACTCAATGAACTGTCCGAATTTCCGGAGCCACCTCTGTACGGCGTGGACGAACGCGGTCATCCAGTGTTGAGTCGGCGAGTCAGCCGCAACAAGCTCCTCGAATCCATTGTCAATCTGCCCTCTTGCCGTATCGTGATGGAAGCCTGTGGTGGAGCGCATTACTGGGCCCGCCGGTTCTCGGCGATGGGACATCATGTGCAGATCATTGCGCCCCGATTCGTCAAGCCGTTCGTCAAATCCCAGAAGAACGATCGCAACGATGCGGAAGCGATCGTCGAAGCTGCGTCCCGTCCGACCATGCGCTACGTTGCGGTCAACAGCGTTCAGCAGCAGGATATCCAGTCCATGCACCGCATCCGCAGCCTGCTCATGCGAGACCGTATCGCGCAGATCAACCAGATACGAGGCCTGTTAGCCGAATACGGTGTGGTCATTGCACAAACCGCACTGAAAGTACGGCAGCAGCTTCCGTCAATTATTGACGACGAACGCAACGAGCTCACAGGGTTGGGTCGATCAATGATGCGGGATATGTACGAGCGACTCGTACTGCTGGATAAGCAGATCGCCCGGTATGATGAATTGATCCATCAAGTGCACAAGGCATCCCCTGTCAGTCAGCGACTTGAGAAGATTCGAGGCGTTGGGCCACTGATCGCAACTGCTGTCATCGCCGCAGCGGGGAGTGCCACTGAATTCTCAAACGGCAGACAGTTTGCGGCGTGGCTGGGCTTGACCCCACGCCAGCACTCATCAGGCGGCAAGGATCGTCTGTTCGGTATCACGAAGCGCGGTAACGGATATCTGCGAATGCTGCTGGTACACGGCGCCAGATCGGTCGTCCAGCAAGCCATAAAACATACCGATACGCTCTCCCGATGGATACGCGAGGTTCAGGCGAGACGGGGAACAAACATCGCCGTCGTGGCACTTGCCAACAAGATCGCCAGGACGATCTGGGTATTGCTCGCACGCGGCCTGGAGTACGCACCGCCGGTATGAACGGAGCAACGATCGGATGGCGGCAATTGTTTTACCTCTTCATTGGTTGCACAAGTGATCTGATTCAATGGCAAACAGGTCGGACCGTCGGTGACAAAACCTGCGCAGTCTTAGGGCTCCCGAAGCCGTGGATATAAGTAGGAGTCGCCGGGCGAAATCCATTGGGGCCAGGCACATGCGTGCCACAGAAAGGCCGAATGTATATATGCAATCCTGCACCTGCTCGCTGTAGAAAAGATCGTTTGGCAAACGGGACGAGGCCATGTATAAGGCTGCAACCGCATGTGGCATGGTGGCCCTGACGCGCGACGGGGACACCGTGGTCCGTGATCCTGTCGTCGCCCTCAACGATTACGTTGGGCACCACCTCAGGGTGGAGCGGACAGGTCACTTCGTCGCCTTTGCGGGCCACGCACACGCCGCCATAGCGCATGACTTCTGAGGCGGTGATAACTTCGCCGCCGTGGTCGGTGGTGTCACCGAGTCGGATGAGATCAATCATGCGATTGGTCCTTATTAGTGGATGGGGGAAACGGGTTCACAAGGTCAGCCGAATGTATCCAGCCGGTCGTCACGCGCCCCGGATCGGCAACGTTCGCTCCGGGGTCTGCAAACCGCACATAAGAAAACCGATCGCGCGTTCGAAGTACAACGACGCCATCCCATTTGGTTAAATACCCCTTTCTTGCGACAAATTTTCCGTCTTTATAGTCGTAAAAAAGCGACCGATTTTTTATAAGTCGAATGCCAATTGCAGGAATTCTCTTTTCTACTGTATAGGGAAATGCCCCGGACTCCTCTGGTCCAAATTCAAATGCACCCATAGCATTTCCGCATCCAGCCTGTGTCTTGGACGTCCTAATTATCATAGTGTCGCCCCGTCTATATAGATATCCCCCTATATCATAATCCTTATTTCTGTCACCAAACAAAAAAGACCTGTCTTGCGGAGTAAACGTCAGTATCTCTCTAGCCGAATATTCTCCGGAATCCGGTAAATTCCTCCCTGTATGACGTTGCACAAACAGATAGAAGCATGAAGTTTTTCCGTTGTTGGCAGAATAAAATCCTGATAAAAACCCCTTATCATCAACTCCGATGAGGTTGGGGCTATCAAATATTAAAACATTTGCCGCCCAGGCATGCGAAGCCACAAATGAAGCAAAGAATAATAAAAGTCCCTTATTTAAATTTTTCATAATATTTACCGAGATGTTCGGCATAGTGAGGGTTATACTTTTTCCAGTTACTACCGTTATATGAAGCCGCTACTTTTTCCCACTTGCGCTCTCGTAGACCATCAATGGCGTCGGGCTTGATGTTTTTCATAAAGGCAACAAAAATCTCAACTTGGCCGTTCGTACCCGACATGAATTTATTGGCAAATTCAAATACGCTCGAACATCCACATTTTAAAAAATATTCGCCAAGTATCTGGAATCCTCCCCAAGAGCAAGATTTCAGCGCTGCTTCAAAGTCTAACGTCGACGCACGCACAACCTTTTTATATTGATGCAGCCCTTCGAGGCCGTACCGACCGAGCACTGGGAAACACAGATCGGGGTATCCCGGGTAAGGATTGCCGAGCTTTTTCTTTTTTCCCTTCGATTGTTTATCAGCAGCCTGGCGGGCTTTTTTTGCTTCGGCTTCGACCACCACACAGTCGCCCCGTCCTTTCATGGCTCGATTTCTCATCACACGCAAGTTCCCATGTCGTGGAAGCGACCTGAGCACGTGAGATCAGGCGATGCTGGATACAAGGCTGCAACCGCATGTGGCATGATGGCCCTGACGCGCGATGGGCACACCGTGGTCCGTGATCCTGTCGTCGCCCTCGACGATGACGTTGGGCACGACCTCAGGGTGGAGCGGACCGGTCACTTCGTCGCCCTTGCGGGCCACGCGCACGCCGCCATAGCGCATCACTTCTGAGGCGGTGATAACTTCGCGCCGTGGTCGGTGATGTCACCGAGCCGGATGAGATCGGTCATGAGATTTTTACCTCACCGTACGGTAGCCGGCGGTTTACCTGAAGCGCCCCAGATACTTTGGTGTTTGTGAAGTACCCGAAACAGCATGCCCGGCGCGCAGTCAGCCATGCACATTGCACGCCCTTGAGTCACCCGACCGCTGTTGTCGATCGGAAAATCGGAATAGATCAGTGGCTTGACCGGTGACGAACCGTCAATTTCGACCGCATTCGGCATACGTTCATCCAGATCGATCGTGTTACGCTCCATGATGTTGATCCATGGATGACTGATCGTATCCACGGCTTTTGGAAACGCGTAGTTAGGATTTCCGGCATGCACGCATGCGGTTTCAAATTTAAATGACCGTGGCTTCTTTTCTGTTGCCAGAAAGCACATGTCCTCGAATCGATAAAACCGGTAGCCGGTTCGCTTCCCCGTTGCGAGGCTTGTTTCATAATTTTCTTCGTCTATCAACAGATAATCACTGATTTTGTTCTTCCGAATATATGGCAGGTAGGATGGGTTAATATCAGGATCGGGATCGTCAACTGCAAAACTGATATTAAATTTAGCTCGGACGGGGGGCTTTCCTTTCCACAATGGAATTTCATCAAGTGTAACGAAGTCTCTCTTTGGAGTCTTTACGGGCGCCTCGCCTTGGGCGCCGGGAAAGGAATAGTTTTCATCTTGTGTTGCTTGATATTTCCTACATACATCGTTAGATACCATTGCATAACGACTCTTCAAGTCCGCAGGTTGATGCCGGAGGAACAACGCACATCGGGGTTGCAAATAAGCGGCCTCATTATCGTAATGTATCTTTGTTCCGTTAAAAAATACTGTTCTTTCCGCTGCTACGCCAATGCGATAGATTCCCAAAAAGATACATGCCGCAAGAAGAATCCCTATCTTTTTTATAGTCATAAAAATCCCGCTTCCCTATTCGAGAACATTAATTATTCTTTAACTGTGACATGCATATGCGTGTCATGCGGAATAACCCAGTTAAGCCATGGCGTATAAACCGCTGCTGGCGTCACTTGGTGGTCCGTTCTCAACTCACCGTACAGGGCTGCAAGTTTCTGGCCTCCAGGACCAGTCGGGAACGGATGATTTCTATCGTGATGGTCGTGATTGTGAACCGTAAAATGAATGTTCTCATCGGCATCGTCAAAGTGCGTGACATCCAGCGCAACGCCCATCCTGTGCAATTTGGAACCCAGCATGGGTCGCCATGAACTGGAAAAATCAACCGAGCTGATGTGAAGGCGCCACGCCGCCTTCAGAACGACTGCAAATGCACGCGGGGAGGTCCGGCGCAACGCCTGCTGGACGGTTGTACGATTGCTGGTATTCACAGCATTAGCAACGGCCCGCGCGGCGAACGTCACAGTGATGCCCAGCGCGTCCACCCGGACGCTGAAAGCGGCCATTGAGCGGGAATCCGCTCCCGCGCCATAAATAGGCTGAAGCACCTCTCGCCAGTTAACATTCAGTGACTGGGTGTTGCCAGCCGCGTGGGGCGACGTTTGTGGCTGCGCCTGCGGTAATGGAGAAGCGGGATGTGGTGCGCCGGTGACGGGTCCGGCGTAGGTCTGCGGGTTCGGTTGCACGCCTTGTGTTCCCGGCGCGGCTGCTGGGGCCACTGGCGGAATGGTGCTTCCCGCATTGCCCTGCGGTGCCGCCGGATGTTGTCCGGGAAGTAGGGAACGCGTCAGCGTTTCCGGTGGGCAAAGCCGGGCAATTTCGTCATCCGTGAATTCATGGCTAATTCGCAGCCACAGATCACCGTTCAGATACCCCTGATATTCGTCAGTTGTTCCGGGTTTGAGTCCAAATGTATTTTCGGCGGGCGGGGCACCAAAATGGTTTTCTATTGAGAACCGCTCCTCCAAGTCGGATCTGACCTCGTAAACATGGACCTTGCTGTGCGCGACATCCGGCACCGTCCAGGCAAAAAGCTGGAAGTTGCGGTGCTGTGCATACGCATCGTTAGCAATGTGCAGTGCAATGCGGACGACGTGATCGGGAATATTGATCGGGGGCAGTGAATGTTTGAAACGCTGTCCATCATGCAGGGTGTTTGTCGACACCTTGGCCGGAAAAGTTGCGGTCCTGCCATCTGTACTGTTGTACGGATAGATCACCGCGTGCGTATCGGCATCGACCACCACGTACGGCATTCCGTTTAGGTACGGCGCGGAGTCGGTGACACCTTTGTGCGTGTCGTCATTAGGATACGCAGCGTTATACAGAGGATTGAGGCCGGAATCGTCTCGTGGCGCGCAATAAAAAGTAAAGCTCACCTTGCGCGTCATGCATTGCGCAGTCTGTGTCGGCATGTTCGGTCCGCACGTCATGCTGCCGATCGGGGTTTGATTCGGGCCAGTCATCTATCGTCCTTTTTTCTGAATAAGGAATGCTCAGCAATCGTGGGGATCGTCGTCAGGCGGGGCATCGTCCGGTTGCTGCGCATCGTGCGGATGCGCCGTGAGATTCTGCTCGCTGGCAGTCCAGACGCGCTGGGTCAGGCCGTTTTCGTCCGTTATGCCATACCAGGTTGGCCCGTTCTCTGCGTCCAGTCGGTACGGGTAGTTGCGCAGGATGGCGCCGCTACGGTCCCGAAGCGTGAACTGCGCACTGAAAGGTTTCTCGCCAGGCAGATCGGGCAACGGCATGCGCTTCGAATCTGGATTCTGCACATCCCAACGCCCCTTCTCCAGAATCACCGCCGGCGAGCCGTTGATAATCCCGCTGCCGTTGATCTGGATATACGAGCCACCCGCGCCGATCCAGACTTCCTTCGACGCGGTGATGACGACCTTGCCGTCCGTGCTGCTGATCGTGATGTCCTTCAGGGCGGCGAGCGCCATCTGGTCGCTCTGCGCCTGGATATCGACGCGGCCTTTCGCGGCGACCAGTTTCAGCCCAAGCTGGTAGGCGAACATCGAGATCGCACCGCGCACCGACGCGAACAGTGAGCGCCCCGCCGACACGCTCACGTCACGTCCTGCTGTCACCGCATGATCCTGTCCACTCACGATGTGCGTTCCCTGCGCGGCGGTCATGCCGATGCCCGCCGCGCTCGCAACGACAAGATCGGGCCGCGTCATTTCGGGGAACGGATTTTCACGCCAGTGGGCGGTGTCGCCCCGGATCGCGTCGTTCTGCGCCTTGATGGCTTTCGCGGCGTCGTGCTGGCTCGCGTCCGACGACTGCGCGTTGTGCTGCTGCGCGAGCTGCGCCATGTCCTCGTGTTGCGCGCGCGCCTGCGTCAGGCGCTGCACCGTCTCGCCCATGTCCTTGGCGGGCGACTGCGCGCCGCTGCGCGTCTCGGTGGTCACCAGCATGCCCCGGTTTGCGCGGACCACGCCCCATGAATCGGTGGCGAGTTCCCAGCCGATGCCGCGCGCCTGTTTGCGTCCCTCGCCGGGCACGATGCGCGTGTTGTAACCCACCACCAGCCGCGAGTTCGCCTGATCGCTCGTCACCTGCGCCTGTAACCGGTCCGGTGTGTCGTCCGCAACGAACTGGTTCGACCCGCTCCCTTCCAGATTGCGACTGAGCAGGCCTGACAGGGCATGGTTGTCCTGCAACGGCCACGGCGGCATGTTGTCCGCGTTGTAGGCCTGCCCGATGACGAACGGCCGGTCCGGGTCGCCGTCGATGAAATCCACGATCACTTCCGTGCCGATGCGAGGCAGGCTGATGGCCCCGTGACCATTGCCCGCCCACGGCGACATGACCCGCGCCCAGCACGACGAATTCTCGTCCCGGTTCGGCGAGCGGTCCCAGCGGAACTTGAGCGTCACGCGGCCATACGGCTCGGTGGACACGACGTTTCTATCGAAGCCCGTCACCACGGCGCTCTGCGGTCCGGTGGTGCGCGGCTTCGGGACCGTGCGCGCCGGACGGAATACATTGGTCGCCGGTTGCACGGTGAAGTCGGTGTCGAACCGGTAGACGCCCGGACCGGTCGATTCCATTGTCTCTTCGGCATCGAGCTTCGCGCGGATCACCATGTATTCCTGGTTCGCCTTGCGATACGGGTGGTTCTCCAGATGGAAGGTCGTCCCGCATACGACATTGCGCAGCGCGCCGCGGCCTTCGGCGCGTTCGCCGCGCGCGAACAGTTCCTCGATGCGGATCTGCGCGGACTTCTCGCCTTCGGCCGGGTCGGTGTAGTCGCCGGGCCACTCGTAGCGCGCCAGATCATTGTGGATCGTCTTCTGCGGCTGGACCTTGCGCACCCCGAGATTGGCTTCGGGCTGCTTGAAGTCATAGTCGCCGGTGGTCCAGACGCCCGACTGCAACGTCTGGGCAATATCGAACGCGTCGATATACTCCGCGTCGATCCTGTGGCCCGGCGGGTAGTACGCGAGCGTGTGATACGCCTCGCTCTGCACCGGCTTGTGCGCGCCCACGTGGTCCACGAACACCATCCGGTGAAAGCCCTTCGAGTGTTCGAAAAACCAGTAGATGCCGTTCTCAGCCATCAGCCGCTGCACGAAACTGAAATCCGTTTCGCCATACTGGACCTGATAGTCCAGTCGCGGGTATATCCGGCTGGTGCGCCAGGCGCAGGAAAACGGATAGATCCGCAGCACTTCGCGAATGATGTCGATAACATTCTTACGCTGGAAGATCCGGTAGTCCGAGCGCTGCCCGGCAAGCCAGAGGCCGGGTTGCAGCGTGAGCCGGTAATGGCTCTGCCGGTCCTGCTGTTCGACAAAGCGCGCGCTGGTCACGATGCCGCTGATCTCACGCATGCCGCAGCCGATGTTCGACGTCCACGAAGGGCCGGAAACCCCGCTCATCCCTTCAAGCTGGATAGCCACGGTCAGTGGCCTGCCGATCATGGCGCGCAGGTCGAGGTTCGCCGCGTCGTCGCCGAACATGTCGAGGTCTTGCGGCGTCACCATGTCCAGCGTGTACGTGTAGATTTCCGACAGGGCTTCCTCGCCACGGATTGATCTGAGCACCAGTGCGGGCTCGCCTGACGGCGATTCCGGCAGCGCCGCGCCGCTCACGGTGATGGTGCGGCGGGTCGAAAAATCCAGCATGAGTGTCCTTCCTCCAGGATGAATGAATGCGGCTCACGGCCACTCAGGCCGCTCAGGCCGCGCTGCGGGTGCCCATGCGGGGCGGCCAGAGCGCGACGGGGCCGCGCTGTACCGAGCGCATCGAGGTCTCCACGAAGGTATGCATCGGGACGTGGCGCGCATGGGCCGGAAACGGCCGGCCGGCGATTTCGTCGGGATCGTGGCCGGCGAGGCTCGCGACAAAAAAGGAGAATGTTTCGTCATCCTTCCGGTCGAGGCCTGCTACGGCCTGTGCGGAGGCCCACGCCCGGTACAGCAGAGTCAGGTAGCGGTGGTGAAAGATGTCGAGGAAGTTGACGAGCGTGGCATCCCGCCGGTTCTGCTCACGCTCGCGTGCAATCTCGGTCATGTGAATCGGCAGTGGCCCGTTCGGCCCGAACATGCCCAGACTGAGAAGCCGTATCTTCAGACGCCCGTTGACCTCACGCACGTCGGCAATCTCGCGCGGCGCGAATGCAAGGCTCGGCGCCTGGCCGAGACGGAACGGCTCCGCCTGTGGACGCCGCGCGGTGCCGACCGGGTCAATGTGGGGATCGGCGCCGATACGGCGCAGCAGGGAAATAAACCCGTAGCGCCAGGGTTCGGCCATCAGACGTTCAACGCTTTCCGGTGAAAGCGCCACGCCGGGCATGGGCAGATCGAAGCGGGCGCGCTCCATCAATCACGACGCGCCTGATGCGGCCCGCACGGGAAAGACAGGAGCCGTGAGGCGTGGATACGTAAGACGTGGATACCTGTCGCAGCGTACAGCTTTCATCGTTTGACCTCTTCCCCGAGTTTTTTCAATCATCGGGGATAGTCGTTCGATAGTCAGCAGGACTATTTCGCAATAACGCTGGGAAATGTCAGCGGCGTCCAGTTGCATTGACGGTTATCCACCCCGTCCTGAGCATGTTATGTATCGTGCATCGACACGGACCACCGGGCTGGCGTCGGCGCAGGCATAAAAAAGCTTGCGACGGGCGCGGGCAACGCGAGCGCGTCTGCAGATCAGGAGGGGAATTGTGCCGACATGCAGAATCAATGAGAGGGTCGTGTACGCAGCCGTGACATCGGACAAATCCGGGAACGCGCAGCAAGCGACAAGATAAAAAAGGGCGACCGGAGTCGCCCTGAATGGTCACGCAAAACACCTGCCCTGTCCCAATGATGCGGACAACCGGAGGCCGTGTGCCAGCAACCAGGTTGTTAAATTCGAACGGAACAGATGTTTGTAGCTCTTTAGCGTCGCGGGCGAATTTATCCACAGAAATTGTTCGCAGGCTTGTTGATAACACCAGGAGATCCTACCTAAGTACTTGACCCCACACGACATTCATCCCCAGACGCAGTTAACGCCGCCGCGCCTCAATAAACACTCGCCTCACCCGCCGGCCGATTCTTGAACCGCTTGTGCACCCAGTAGTACTGGTCAGGAATCCGCCTCACCTGCGTCTCGAGAAACTCGGTGATGCGCCGCGCGTCCACGGCCACATCGTCGGACGGAAAATCGCTTAGCGCTTCGAAGATGCTCAGCTTGTAGCCGCGATAATCCGGCAGCACTTCCGTCACGAACGGCACCACCCGCGCATTCGCCGCGCGCGCCATCCGCGAGACGGAGGTGAGCGTGCAGGCCGGCACGCCGAAGAACGGCACGAACACCGAATCGCGCAAGCCGAAATCCATATCCGCGGCGAGCATCACCGGTTTGCCGTCGCGCAGCGCGCGCAACGCGCGTCGCACACTGTCGCTGCGCGGAATCATCTCGGTGCCGAAGCGGCCGCGCTGCCGCTTGGCCATCGCGTCGAGAAGGAGGTTCGACATCGGCGTGTAGAGCGAAGCGACCGGATGCCGCGTCGAATACATCATGCAGCCCGCCTCGATGCCGACGAAATGGAAGCCGACAAAAATCGTCGGCTTCCCTTCCATGTCGGACAGATCAATCGCGCTCTCCACTTCGACGAGGCGCGCCAGCGCCTGCGCATTGCCGAACCATTGCGGCCCGCGTTCGACGTAGCTGCGGATCACGTGACAAAAGTGCGCGCGCGCCAGACGTTCGCGCGCCTCGTCGCTCATGTCCGGGAAACACAGCTTCAGATTGGTATGCACGACGCGCCGGCGCGTGCTGGGAATTCGGTACAACAAGGCGCCGATACCGGTGCCGATTCGCGCGACGACGCTATACGGCAAAAAAGCAAACGCGCGCAGCAGACCTGTCATCAGACAGATCAGGATTCGACTTTTCACAAGGCGGGACCCGGTGGATGCTGGATGGCAAACACGCCGGCCGCGGCAACCACAACATTGCCAGCGGACGAAGTGACATACGCGCGCGTCTTAACGGGTCTCGCGCGGCGCGGATTCGAGAATGGACGTCTCGCTTGTGGCGAAATGCCGCGGTGCCGGAAGCCGATCCCGTGCAGGGGATCAGGCGTCGTTTAGGACCCTTGATAAAAGCACCGCCGGCGTGATTAAAACACATCGCGCGTGCCGGATACACAATCCACCGGGCAGACCACCCGGCAAACGGCAGGAAAGCATTGCCGGGCGGCGCTTCCCTGCTCTTTCAAAAACTTGCCTGCGTGCGCGGCCGCCAGATTCAAACGGTCCGCACACGCCCGCCGCGCCCCAAGGGAATCCCCCTGGAAAACATCACGGCTTGTTCGACTCGAACAGATCCATGATCTGCTTCTTCTCGTTCGACGAGACACTCGGCGGCGGCACCGTCGGCGGCGTCATACCGGCCGGGCCGACGCCACCGACCGCATCGCTCACGCCGGCGGTCGGATTCGCCGAGTCCAGACCGATGCTGGCGACGAAGCCGTTGCCCGGCGTCATATCCGTATAGAACAGTTCGCCGTCGACCGAAGTCACGCCGTCAGGCTGGGCCGGTTCGCTTTGCGGCACGCCGCGCAGCGCGCGCTGCATGTATTCCACCCAGATCGGCAACGCCAGTTGCGCGCCGAATTCGCGGCTGCCGAGACTCTTCGGCTGGTCGTAACCCATCCACGCCACCGCGACGAGCGACTGCTGATAGCCGGCAAACCAGCCGTCTTTCGCGTCGTTGGTCGTCCCCGTCTTGCCCTGCAAGTCCGTGCGATGCAGCGCGTTGGTGCCCGCGCCCGTGCCGGCCGTTGCCACCGAGTGCAGCAGGCTGTTCATGATGTATGCGTTGCGCGGTTCGAGCGTGCGCGGCGCATCGCGACCGGCCGTCAGCGGCTGCGCCTTGGAGAGCGGTTGACCGCGCGCATCCGTCACCTCGTTGATCAGATACGGATTGATCCGGAAGCCGCCGTTCGCGAACACCGAATACGCACCCGCCGACTGCAATGGCGTGACGAGGCCCGCGCCGAGCGCCATCGGCAGATAGGGCGGGGTTTTGTCGGCGTCGAAACCGAAGCGCTGCGTGACGAAGTCTTGGGCGTATTTGGTGCCGATGTACGACAGAATGCGGATCGACACGAGGTTCTTCGACTTCTGCAGCGCGAGACGCAACGGCATCGGACCGTCGGGCTGGTCGTCGTCCTTCGGCTCCCACGCGTCGCCGCCCGGCGTGCTCGACGGGAAGTACAACGGCGCGTCGTTGATGATGGTGGCCGGTCCGAGACCCTTGTCGAGCGCGGCCGAATAGATGAACGGCTTGAAGCTGGAGCCCGGCTGACGCCACGCCTGCGTGACGTGGTTGAACTTGTTCTTGTTGAAGTCGAAGCCGCCCACCAGCGCGCGAATCGCGCCGTCCTGCGGCGTGAGCGACACCAGCGCGCCTTCCACTTGCGGCAGTTGCGTGATCTGCCAGTTGCCCTTGTCGTCCGCCATCAGGCGCACGATCGAGCCGACCTTGATCTTCGTGGCGGCCGTGGCGCGCGCGCTCAATGCGGCGGCAGCGAAACGCAAACCGTCGCCGCTGATCGTCACCTGCGTGCCGTCCACGAGTTGCGCCTTGACCTGCTTCGGACCCGCGTCCGTCACCACGGCGGCGATGATCTCGCCGTTGTCGGGGTGATCGGTGAGCGCGTCGTCGATAGTCTGGTCGCGGTCGTCGCCCGGCGCGGGCAACTGCACGAAACCTTCCGGCCCGCGATAGCCGTGACGCCGCTCGTAATCCATCACGCCCTTGCGCACCGCGCGATAAGCGGCGTCCTGGTCGGCGGAGTCGATCGTGGTGGTGACATTCAGGCCGCGTGTATAGGTTTCGTCCTTGTACTGCGCGTACATCATCTGCCGGACCATTTCGGCGATGTACTCGGCGTGCACGCTATATTCGTTGCCCGGATTCTTGGTGTGAATCTCTTCCTTCACGGCCTGATCGTACTGATCCTGGCTGATGTATTTCAGCTCCAGCATGCGCCGCAGAATGTACTCCTGACGGATCTTCGCGCGCTTCGGGTTGACCACCGGGTTATACGCGGACGGCGCCTTCGGCAAGCCGGCCAGCATCGCCGATTCCGCCAGCGTGATGTCTTTCAGATCCTTGCCGAAATACACACGCGCGGCCGCGGCGAAACCATAGGCGCGTTCGCCGAGATAGATCTGGTTCATGTACAGCTCGAGAATCTGATCTTTGGTCAGCGCGCGCTCGATCTTGTACGCGAGCAGCATTTCGTAAATCTTGCGCGTATAGGTCTTCTCGCTCGAGAGGAAGAAGTTGCGCGCCACCTGCATGGTGATCGTGCTCGCGCCCTGCGAGGCGCCGCCGTGCGAGAGGTCGGAGACACCCGCCCGCAGAATGCCGATGAAGTCGACGCCGCCGTGCTCGTAGAAGCGATAGTCTTCGATCGCGAGCACCGCTTTCTTCATCTGGTCGGGGATGTCCTGGAAGCGCACGAGAGAGCGCCGCTCCTCGCCGAACTCGCCGATCAGCACATGGTCCGCCGTATAGACACGCAACGGCACCTTCGGACGATAGTCGGTCAGCGCGTCAAGCGAGGGCAGTTGCGGCCCCATCACCACCAGCGCATAGCCGACGATCAGCGCGCCCACCACCGCGAGGGTCGCGAGCAGGCTGGCGAACCAGATGACGAGAGTCGCGCCGAGCGAACGGCGGCCGGCCTCGGCGTCGCGCGAAGCTGCATTGCGTCCTGGAGTGCGTTGGTAGGAATCCCGGTCTTCACCAGACGGAGAATTGGATGAATGCGGTCGTTTGATGATTGGCATGACTGGAATAGTGGGCGCATGACTGAACGCCTTTCTGCACGCGCTCATGGCGCGCATATGAATCGTGATCGAGAATCGTAGCCTGAGGCGCAAACCACCGCACGGCCCTTTGCCCCCGGCAGGCCGCACGGCGCGCCCGGATCGAGTCCGGCGCAACGTAACAGCGCATTTTAAAAGAAATCAAGCACGGTCCAAGTTAGTTTTTTTGTAAGAATTCCCTTCGCGCGAAAGGAGTCTGTAGTTTCGGACGGCCCCACGAGCGCTTTCACGCGCTGCCGGAGTTATTCACAGAAAATGTTGAAAGGCCTGTGGACAAGCTGCCCGCAAACGTTACAACTCGTTGATGCCATGGGATTTTCATGTCACGCCCGTTCCGCATCGGGGCAACTCGTCATATGATGGACTCGGCGCGCGCTAACACGGGCTCGCGCCGCGGCGTCCGCCAAATGGCCGCTTTGAACCGCCCATGCCAACAAGTATGCGAGCCGACCATGAATAAGCCCAGCGAACGCATCGTCGTATTCGTCACGACCGCGCAGAAACGCGCGATCACCGCCACCGCCGAAAATCTGGGCATCAGCGTCAGCGAACTGATGCGGCGCGCGGTCCTGAGCTTCGGCGCGACCAGCGAACAGGTGAAAGCGGCCAGCATCGTCGACCGCCTGCGCGCGCCCCGCGCGCCGGACGCGCTCGACGCCGCGCTGCAACGGGTCGCGCGCGGCACACGGCACGCGCGCGCCGCATTGCCGCCGGTTTTGCAAACGCACGGCGACAGCACAAGCGGCGCGCCTACGGGTGGCGCGGCGGCTTCCAACGCGCCTGCGCCGGGCGGACTGCCGGGCTTTGCATCCGGACAGGCGGAGCCCGCGCCGTTGTTGCCGGCGGGTCTCGCCGCCGCGCTCGCCGCCGGCATCGACGAGGAAGCAGCGGCAACCGCCGAAGCCGTCGCGCGCGTGGCAGCAGCTGAAGCGGCATCGACGGGAGGACTCTCAACGCAAACCGACACGGAAGCGCAATTGCGCAGCGTGCTTAAACACCCGCGCGTCGACACCCCGCGCGACGACGACGATCCACTGGGCGATCCCTCCACGAAAGGCGGCCGTTTCGCGTGACGGGTTCGTGCGATGCCTAGCATGCTGATTGCGTCGGCGCGTTGCACATCGTTACATCGGCGTCATTCAAAATGCGTGAGCTTTCGGCACCGCAAGCCTGGCATTCATCCAGCGATCAGAAGCGGCGTTTGCATATTGAAAGCAGCTTCGGCGTTTGCGTCCTTTGTGTGGTTGCATGCACGACTATTGGCCATCGCCAACCCTGCTCGCGTACGACGACTATCGACGCAAACACCGCCCGCTCTCACCGCGCCTATTCACGCCCACGACACGTGCTGCGCGCAAAGTTGGCTAATCTGTCATCGCGCCCTTTAAGGGGGTTTTAAGAGAGCGCGTGGTGTAATATCCGCGAGCGGCTGAATGACGCATCGCGCGATTTAACCTTCGAGCTGTTTGCCACTCGATATTCGAATCGAACAATTTACGTTGCCGCTATTGCAATCGGCGCGCGCGCCCCGAACTCCGGTCCGAACGTCGCGCAGCTTCGCGTGCAGCGGCGTAAAGTAGCAGTTGAATGCAGTTGAGCGCGCGGGATTATTCAGCGCCGTTTACATTCTTTGGAGGTTTTCATGTCGCTTTTTGACAGCATTTCCCGCACGCTTAAAGGTCTCCTGAACGACGCAGCCGACTCCGTGCAAGATCCGTCGCGCGACTCGCGCCAGATCGTGCGCGAACTCGACGAGAGCATCGCCAAAGCCGAGAACTCGCTGATCGAGATTCAGGCGCAAGTGGCCACGCAGCAAAGCAAGCGCGATGTTGCCGCGGACAAGGCGAAGAAATACGAAGACGGCGCGAAGCGCGCGCTGCAATCCGGCGACGAAGCGCTGGCGCGCGAAGCCCTCGGCGCGCAAGCCACGGCTGAAGCCGAACGCGATGCGCTCGCGAAGGAACTGACTACGCTGGAGCCGTCGGTGGCGCAGCTCAAGAGCCAGATCGAAGACATGCGCACGCGTCGCAACGACCTGAACGCGCGCTCCAACATTCTGCAAGCCAAGCAGCAGATTGCCCAGGCGAAAGATGTGGCAGCCACCGCATTGGGTGGCATCGGCGGAAAGAATCTGTCCGAAGATTTCCAGAAACTCGAAGACAAGGTCGCGCTGTCGAATGCCCGTTCAGACGCACGCCTGAATTCGGCCGACGTGAAGAGCGGCAAGGCGCTCGACGACAAGCTCGCGGATCTGAACCGCGGCCCGTCCGTCGAAGATCGTCTCGAAGCATTGAAGAAGCAGATCAATACGCCGGCCCAGTAATTGCGTCGGCAGCAGTACATACCGGTGGCCTTCGTGTGAGCCGCCGGAATCGACTGAAGGAGACGGGCGCAACGCGCCCGGTCCGTAAATGAAAAAATTTCTCGCAACCGCGTTTTCCTCACTGCTGTTCGTGTCGGCCGCGGCGTTCGCAGTGCCCACCGTTCAGCAGATCGAATCGGCCATGTCGCAAGGCAACTGGCAACAGGCCGACGCCGGCCTGAGCGAAGTGTTGCAGGCGCATCCGAACAATGCGCGCGCGCACTATCTGTACGCCCAGGTGCTCGATCGCGAAGGCCGTTCCGCCGACGCGCTCGCCCAGGTGCAGCAGGCCAAGACACTCGACCCGCAAATCCGCTTCACCGACCCGACCCGCTTCGCGCAAACCGAAGCACGCATTCGCAAGGACGCGGAACGGGCAGGCGCCATGGGCGGCAACACGACCAGCCGCGCGCCCAACCCGTTCGCGCAGCAGCAGACCGCGCCGTCCGTGCAGCAACAGTCGGCGATGGTGCCGCAGGCGCCGCAACGGCATGGTCCGGGCATGGGCATGTGGATCGGCATTCTCGTCCTCGTCGGCATAATCGCGCTGGTGCTGCGCTGGACCTTGCGCCGCGCCCGCACGCAAGGCGATACACGTGCCGACGACGAGCGTCGCATCCAGCTCAAGCGCGCCACGGAAATGCTCAACACCGTGCGTTCGCTCAAGCTCGATGTGAAGCTCTCCACCGTGCAAGGTCATGAGGCGCTGGAGAAGGAAGTCGAAGCCACTGAAGACCAGTTGCGCGGCCTAGTAGAAACGTTGTCGAACAGCAAGAATCCGCTGCCGCCGTATCAGCTCGACGAGCTCGAGCAACGGCTCGGCAGCATGCGCGCGCGCCTCGAGGGCCGGCCCGATCCGTATGCCGCTCCGGCCGCCGGTTCGCAGCAGCAGTCTCCGTATGCGCAGGAAGCCGAACGTTTCGGCAATCCACCGCAAGCGCCCTACCCGCAGCAAGGTCCGTATCAGCAACAGCCGCCGGTTATCGTGCAGCAAGGCGGCGGTGGTTTCGGCGGCGGCATGGGCGGTCTGCTGACCGGCGTGCTGCTCGGCGAAGCGCTGAATTCCGGGCGCGAGCGCGTGGTGGAGCGCGACGTGATTGTCGACGACGAAGCGCGCCGTCGTGGCACCGACGGCGGCAATGGCGGCAATGGCGGCGGCCTCGACTTCGGTCAGGGTTCGAACGACTGGAACGACAACGGTGGCGGTGTCGATCTGGGCAGCAGCGACGACTCCGGCGGCTGGAACGACAACACCTGAGGTTCGCCGCGCGGCTGAAATCGAATCAGGCTGCACAAGCGCGCGTCATTGAAACAGGCTCCTTTACGGAGCCTGTTTCGTTATGGCGATTAGTTTCCGAGGCTTCACGTCCGCATCGTCACCCGTTCACTGACCGATGCATGCTGCGCCAGCACCACCGAACCCGCGAACAGCCGGATGATGAAGCGCTCCGCATAAGCGATCAGCGCATCGCGGCGCGCGTCGTCTGCGTCGATATATTCGGCTGAGAGATGAAAGAGCTGCAGCACGATCTGCGTGCAGATTTCGTCGACGGTCTCACGAGAAAGTGTCGGCATCAATTCCAGCTGAACGATGTCGTCGGCCATTTCCGCCGATACCTCGTGCAGGTTCGCGCGCACGGCTTCGCGCAATGCCGGCGACGTACCATGATATTCGGCAAGCGCGCTCAGAAACGCCGCGCGGTTGTCCAGCGCGAATGCAAAGAACGCGACGCAGGCGCGGCGCGGCACGCTATGCGGTTCGTCGTGCGCGGCGAGCCAGCGCTCACGCCGCAGCATCGGCCGCAACCGGCGGCTCACCGATTCGAGAGCTTCTCGCGCCAGCTCGTCGAGTGTGTCGAAATGACGATAGAAGGTGTTGGGATTGAGTCCGGCCTCGCGCGCCAGTTCGCGCAAACCCAGGCTCGTGAAACTGCGGCCGCCGGCCGTCAGCCGCAACGCGGCTTCGATCAGTTTGCGCTTGCCGGCCGGCAATTCCTGCCCAAGGGCTGGGCTGTGTTCGGCGGCAGGCGCCGCATCGGCTACGAATGTCATGGGTTTTCAATCGATGCGCGCCATGCGCGTTTAATAGCAGTACTCTAAACGATCTTGACGCCAGGTGCACAGTTGTCTACCCTGCGCGTTATGCCGCAGCATGCATCTGTAGACGCCTGAAATTCGCCCCATGCCGGAGACCGCCGTGACGCCTGCTTCATCCGCCCCGCCCGCCGCGCCGCGCATCGTCATTGTCGGAGGCGGTTTTGCCGGGATCGGCATGGCGATTCGTCTGCAGCGAATGGGCATCACGTCGTTCACGATCTACGAGGCGGCCGGCGATATCGGCGGCACCTGGCGCGACAACACCTATCCCGGCGCGGCCTGCGACGTGCCCTCGCATCTCTATTCGTTTTCGTTCGAACCCAATCCGGCGTGGTCGCGCGCGTTCGGCGGCCAGGCGGAAATCTTCGCCTATTTGAAGCGCTGCGCCCGCAAATACGATGTAGAGCGTTACGTGCGTTGCAATGCGCGTGTAGCCGCGGCGCGTTTCGACGAAGCGCGCCAGGTCTGGCATGTCGATATCGATGTGAACGGCGCGCGCGAAACCATCGAGGCCGATGTGGTGATCGCCGCAAGCGGTCCACTATCGCGCCCGGCCATGCCGCAAATCGCGGGGCTCGAACGCTTCGAAGGCAAGCTGTTTCATTCGGCGCGCTGGGACCATGCGTATCCGCTCGAAGGCAAGCGCGTCGCGGTGATCGGCACGGGCGCGAGCGCGGCCCAGTTCGTGCCGAAAATCCAGCCACGTGTTGCGCATCTCGATCTGTTCCAGCGCACCGCGCCATGGGTCATGCCCAAGCCCGACAAACCGGTCGACGCGCGCGCCCGGTGGCTGTTCCAGCATCTGCCGTTCACGCAGCGCTTCTTGCGCAGCGCGATCTACTGGCAGCTCGAATCGCGCGCCATCGCGTTCGTCGTCAATCCGGAGCTGCTGAAAGTGCCGATGAAATTCGGCCTGAGCTACCTGGAACGACGCGTCAAGGATCCGGAGCTGCGCGCCAAGCTGACACCGAACTACCGGTTCGGCTGCAAGCGCGTGCTGCTCTCGAGCGACTACTATCCCGCGCTCAGTCAGCCGAATGTCGACGTGGTGACGAGCGGCATCCGCGAAATCGTCGCCGACGGGATCGTGACCGAAGACGGCGTGCATCGCCCCGCCGACGCCATCATTTGCGGTACGGGTTTCCAGGTCAACGACGTCGGCGCGCCGTTCGAAGTGACCGGTCTCGACGGCGCGGATCTCAGCGCTCAGTGGCTGCGGGACGGCCCGGAAGCCTACCTCGGCGTGAGCGTCGCGAACTTTCCGAACTTCTTCATGATCGTCGGGCCGAATACGGGCCTTGGCCACAACTCGCTGCTCTACATGATCGAGTCGCAAGTGCAATACATCGCCGATTGCCTGCGTGTACTGCGTCGCCGCAAGGCACGCACGATGAATCTGCGGCCCGACGTGCAGCGCGATTTCAACACGCGTTTGCAGAAAGACATGCAGCACTCGGTATGGGCGAGCGGTTGTCGTAGCTACTACCAGACCCGCAGCGGCAAAGTGACCGCGTTGTGGCCGGGCTTCAGCTTCAGCTTTCGCAAGCGCACTCGCCGCGCGCGTCCGCACGACTATCGCTTTGCGCCTTGACGGCGTGACGCAGTGAGCGGCGGCTGACAACCCGGGAGAACACGACGCCGCCCATGCGATCCAATTCGAAGCCACGCGAACCAGAAATCGAACTACAAGGGAGACAAATAACATGGCAAGCATCGACTCCGGCACGCCCACCTCGACGTCCCCGTTACCGCCGCGCTCGCTCGCCGCGCGCCTCGGGATCACCAGCGTGCCGCGCGACGAATTGCGCCGGCGCTATACGCAAAGCGGCTCCAGATTCGTGAAGATCATGGGTGCCGACGTGCATTACGTCGACGAAGGCGGTGGCGACATCATCGTGATGATCCACGGCTTCGCGTCTTCGCTGCATACCTGGAATCGCGTCGCCAACGAACTCAAGCGCGAGCATCGCGTGATCCGCCTCGACCTGCCGCCGTTCGGCGTGACGGGACCGCTGCGCTCCAGCAGCGGCGCGATCGAAACGATGAATCTGCCGACCTACCGGCGTTTCATCGACACATTCATGCAGGCGCTCGGCATCTCGCGCGCGACCTTCATGGGTAATTCGCTCGGCGGCCTGATTGCGTGGGACTATGCGGTGCGGCATCGCGAAGCAGTTGAACGGCTCGTGCTGATCGACTCGGCGGGCTTTCCGATGAAACTGCCGATTTACATCGGCCTGTTCAACAGCGCGCTGGTGCGGGTCAGTTCGCCGTGGTGGCTGCCTGAGGTCATCGTCAAAAGCGCGGTGCGCAACGTGTATGGCGATCCGCGCAAGATCGATGCGGTGACGCTGCGGCGCTACGTCGAGTTCTTTCACGGCGAAGGCACACGCGCCGCGATCGGCAAGATGGTGCCCACGCTCGACTTCAAGGAAGTCGACACCGACGAGCTGAAGACACTCCACGTGCCGACGCTCGTGCTATGGGGTGCGAAGGATCGCTGGATTCCGACTGCGCACGCCGCCGAATTCGCCGGCCGCATTCCGGGCGCGAAGTCGATCATGTATCCGGGGCTCGGCCATATTCCGATGGAAGAAGCGCCCGAGCGTGTGATGACCGATCTGCGCGCCTTTCTTGGCACGCGTGGCGCACGCGTTCCGGTTGACGAAGGCACACGTCGCGCACCGGCCTGACCCAACCGCTTCGTCACCACGATTCAATCAATCGATGTTTCGCGCGGGCTCGCGCGTGCATATGGCGCGCGAATCTTGCGCGCCCTTCCCTCGCGTCGCGCGACGCGTTCAGCCGCCGCCCAGCAGACGCAACAGTCCCCAGAGAAACTTGCAGAGCATGACGATCAGCTCCCACAGATGATAGAGCTGTTGCCAGCCCGAAACGCGCGCGAAGGAGTCGATCATGAGTTGCCGGTAAGAAACGGAAAGGTCTACGGATAAGCGTGTGGACCGCGGTTGGACCGCACATCATAACGACTGCGGGATACCCCGGATCAAGTCGCTTGAAAGACTGCCGTAAACGCGTCGAGGAGGCGCTGAAAACGCGTTGGGTGATTGCGCCGATTGAATGCGCCGGGCGCGGCGGCGGAGAACATATTGCATGCGAAGGAGACCACCATGACGCGTTTCAGCTTTCGCCGTTCGGCCCGTTCGCACACGGTGGTCGGCGATATTGCCGCGCAAGCCGGCAAACTGGGCATCGAAATCTGCGACGTATCGGGCCACGTCGAGGAAGTAGCCGCACGCGTGCAACACCAGGCGCAAGTATGCCGCGCGCTGCGCGAATCGGCCGCGCAGACGCTCGCGGGCAATCATCGCATTGCCGCTGCCGCGCGGAAAATGAGCGACGTATCCGCCGAAGCCGCGACCGGCGTGCAGGAATCGCAGCAAACGCTCGAAGCGTCGCTCGCCGACATTCATGGACTCGTGGAAGGCGTGACCGTCATCGAAAGCCAGATCGGCGCGTTGCGTAGCGCGCTGGCGCATGTGAGCCGGGTCTCCGAGGAGATTTCGCTGATCGCGCGTCAGACTCATCTACTGGCGCTAAATGCCGCGATCGAAGCCGCGCGCGCCGGCGACTCCGGCAAGAGTTTCGCGGTGGTCGCGGCCGAAGTGAAGAACCTCTCGGCGAAGACCGCGCAGGCCACCGGGCAGATCGAGACCACCTTGGCGCAGCTCACGCAACAGACCGAGCAGCTGATCAGCGAGGGATCCGTGAACACCGCGCGGGCGCACCGCGTGCGCGAAGGCACGCGCAAGATCGGCGACGTCGTGCATGCAACGGGCGATGCGATCGCGCATCTGAATGACGAGGCCGGACAGATCGCCGTGTTGACCGGCGAGATCGAATCGCAGTGCGGCGGACTCGAGGCGCAGGTGCTGGAAATGGCGAGCGGCGTCGAGGATTCGAGCGAGAATTTCGTGCAGGCGAAGGACCGGTTGGGGAATTTGCTTGGCGTGTCCGAAACGCTAATCGAGCTGACTGCCGCGACGGGTGTGGAAACGGCGGATACGCGTTTTATCGAGGCTGTGCAGCGGGCGGCGGCCGCCGTGAGCAAGGCATTCGAAACGGCGGTGGCGCGTGGTGAAGTGTCGATTGAGGATCTGTTTGACCGGCATTATGTGCCGGTGGTTGGGAGTAATCCGCCGCAGTTTTTGACGCGGTTTACCGCGTTGACCGATCGTGTTTTGCCGGCTATTCAGGAGCCTTTGCTCGATCTCGACCCGCGTGTCGCCTTTTGTGCCGCGGTCGATTCGCGGGGGTATTTGCCGACGCACAATCTGAAGTTTTCTATGCCGCAGCGTGATGGTGATGTGGTCTGGAATACCGCGAATTGCCGGAATCGTCGGATGTTCGATGATCGGACCGGGATTGCCGCGGCTTCACATACCAAGCGGTTTTTGTTGCAGACGTATCGGCGGGATATGGGCGGTGGGGAGTTTGTGCTGATGAAGGATGCGTCGGCGCCGGTTTTTGTCGGTGGGCGGCATTGGGGTGGGGTTCGGGTTGGGTATCGGGTTTGAGGGTTTTTGGTTTTGGCCTTTTCTTGTGTTCTTGGTGGTCTATTAGCGTTGCCCCTGTGCGCATTCGGCGCTTGTGACAAGGCGCTCATTCTTCGCGCCTCGCGCTCCGCGCTCGCCGGAACGGTATGCTCAAAGGTAGTGGGTCCGTTTGTGCGCAATGGGGTCATTGGCGTCGCCCGATGATGCCGCGCACATCGTCGTCAACCGCTCTCTGAACGACCGCGACGGCGCGCGCAGCGCCGCCGGAAAAATGACTTCTTTGTCACTCACGCCGAATGCGCGAGAACCCAGATTCCAGATGCACCACTACCGCAACTGTGCGGGGGACCCGCTTAAGAATTAGCGGTGTGAGCCGCTTTCTCTTGCTTACTTCTCTTTGCGGCCGGCAAAGAGAAGTAAGTGCCGCCCGCACAGGGGCAACGCTAATAGACCACCAAGAACACAAGAAAAGGCCAAAAACGCAAAGACCACCGCAAAAGAACTGAGAAACTCAAACCGCCATCCCAGCCCGCCTCCTCTCCGCCCGCTGCATAAAATAATTAGCCGCCACCACCCCAACAGTAACCACAGCAATAAAGAGAGTAGCCAACGCATTCATCTCCGGATTCAACCCCAACCGAACACGCGAGAAAACAACGAGCGGCAAAGTAGTCGACCCAGGCCCAGACAAAAACGCCGACAGCACCAGATCATCAATCGACAAAGTGAACGACAACAACCACCCGGAAACCAGCGCCTGAGAAATCAGCGGCAACGTAATAAAGAAGAACACCCGCAACGGCGTAGCCCCAAGATCCAGCGCCGCCTCTTCGAGCGAGGGATGCAACTCCTTCACCCGCGACTGCACGATGATCGCCACATAAGAAATACACAGCATCACATGCCCGATCCAGATCGTGAAAATGCCGCGCCCGGCAGGCCAACCCAACCACTTGGCCATTTCGATGAACAGCAGCAGCAGCGAAATTCCCTGAATCACCTCGGGGATCACCAACGGCGCATTGATCATCCCGGTATACAGCGTAAAGCCGCGAAACCGCCCCATCCGCGCGAGCACGAAACCGGCCCACGTGCCAATGACAACAGAAGCAAACGCCGTCAACAAAGCCACCCGCAACGACAACCACGCCGCCGCGATCAACTCGTCATCCTGCAGCAACGCCGCATACCAGCGCGTCGAAAAACGCGTCCACACGGTGACCAGTTGCGATTCGTTGAACGAATACACAATCAGACTCACGATCGGAATGTACAGAAACAGAAACCCGATCCCCAAAGCAATCAACTGCAAAATCCGGTTCGGTTTCATCAACGCCTTTCCTCCATCGCCTTCGCCTGCGCGTACTGGAAAAACGCCATCGGCACCAATAACAACAACACCATTGCGCACGTCACGGCAGACGCCATCGGCCAATCGGCATTGTCGAAAAACTCATTCCACATCACGCGGCCGATCATTAGCGTGTTCGCGCCGCCCAGCAATTCGGGAATCACGTACTCGCCCACCGCCGGAATGAACACCAGCAAACAACCGGCGATGATGCCGTTCTTCGAGAGCGGCAACGTGATCTGCCAGAATGCCTTCCAAGGCTTTGCGCCAAGGTCGTAGGCGGCTTCCAGCAGCGTCATGTCCATCTTCACGAGATGCGCATACAGCGGCATCACAAGAAACGGCAGATACGAATAGACCATGCCGATATAAACGGCGGTATTCGTGTGATACAACTCGATCGGCGAGTGAATCAACCCGATCGACATTAAAAAGTTATTCAGCAAGCCGTTGTTCTTCAGAATCCCGATCCACGCATACACGCGAATCAGAAACGACGTCCAGAACGGCAGCATCACGGCCATCATCAGCAGATTGCGGCTGCCCGGATTCGAACGCGCGATGTAGTACGCCATCGGATAGCCGATCAGCAAACACAATAGCGTCGAGATCGCGGCGACCACCACGGAATTCACGTAGGTCGCGAAATAGAGGCTGTCGGTCAGCAGAAACGCGTAATGCGATAGATCCAGAGTGACGTGAATCGCGCCGTCCGCGAATTGGGTCAACTCTGTGTAAGGCGGAATGCCGAGCTGCAGATCGGCGAAACTGATCTTGACGACCAGCAGGAACGGCACCAGAAAAAACAGCAGCAGCCAGATGAACGGACCGGCCACCACCGCGGTGCGCCCGGTCAGGTTGAAACGCCGCACCGGCCACGTGGCGAAGGAATTGAACGAGCGCTTCATGACGTCAGCACCACGCCGGCCGATGCGCTCCAGCGCACGTACACTTCGTCGCCCCAGGTAGGCGGGTCGATCTCGGTCAGCGCGAGGCTGGTCACGTTCGCGATCACGGTTTTGCCGGCGTCGAGCTTCACGTGATAAAGCGAATAGCCGCCCATGTAGGCGATATTCGTGACGACGCCCTTGCCCCAGTTGTATGCGCCCTCAGGCGGTTTGCGCGTCAATGCGATCCGCTCGGGACGCACCGAAATCGTCACCGGCATGCCGAGCGGACCGGTAATGCCATGGCTCACATACAAACGGCAAGACAGATCCGGCGTTTCGATGAACACGTGATCGGGCTCGTCTTCAACCGTATGGCCTTCGAACAGATTCGTCGAGCCGATGAATTCGGCCGAAAAACGGCTATTCGGATATTCGTACACTTCGTGCGGCGTGCCGAGCTGCACGATCTCGCCTTCGCTCATCACGGCAAGGCGGCCCGCCATGGTCATCGCCTCTTCCTGATCGTGCGTCACCATCATGCAGGTCACGCCGACCTTGTCGAGAATGTTGACCAGTTCGATTTGCGTGCGTTGGCGGATCTGCTTGTCGAGCGCGGACATCGGCTCGTCGAGCAGCAGCAGCTTGGGCCGCTTGACCAGCGAACGCGCGAGCGCCACGCGCTGTTGTTGACCGCCGGAAAGCTGATTGGGTTTGCGCTTCGCGAAGCGGCCCATCTGCACGAGTTCGAGCGCGGTCTGCACGCGGTCCTTCAGTTCGGCCTTCGGCACGCCTTCCTGCTTCAGCCCGAAGGCAACATTGCCCTCCACAGTCATGTGCGGAAACAGCGCGTACGACTGGAACATCATGTTGACCGGCCGGCGGTACGGCGGCAATTGCGCGAGGTCTTCGCCGTCGATCAGGATCTTGCCCGAGCTCACGCTTTCGAGTCCGGCCATCATGCGCAGCAAGGTCGACTTGCCGCAGCCGGAACTGCCGAGCAGCGCGAACAGCTCGCCCTTCTTCACCGAGAGGTTGACGCCCTTGACCGCCACGGTCTCGCCGAACTTCTTCACGACATCGACGACCTGGACGAAGTTGTCCGTGGCGTCGCCTGCAACGGCGTTCTGGCCCGGGGACGGCGCGACGGCCCCTGCCAGCGCGCCCGACTGGTCACTACTCATCACAATGCTTGACTCCGGCGTTTGACGAACAAAGCCCCCGGTGAACACCGAGGGCTTCTTGATGATGCCTACCCGTTCATTCTGGCCGCGGGTCAGCGGCCGGACTTGAATTCAGTCCACAGCCGCGTTTGCAGCCGCTGGATTTCCGGCGGCAACGGCTTCAGCAGGAACAGGGTCTTGATGACTTCAGGCGGCGGATACACGGCCGGGTCGTTCGCCACGTCCTTGTCCACGTACTTGCGCGCTTCGAGATTGGCGCTCGGGTAGTAGACGGCGTTGGTGATCGCGGCGTGAACCTGCGGCGTTTCGATGTAGTTGATCCATTCGAGCGCGGCTTCCTTGTTCTTCGCGTCCTTCGGAATCGCCATCACGTCGAACCACACCGGCGCCCCGCCCTTCGGAATGTAATACTCGACCTTGTAGGGCTTCTTCGCTTCGACCGCGCGATGCTTGGCGATCACGACGTCGCCCGACCAGCCGTACGCAAAGCACACGTCGCCGCCGACCAGGTCGTTGATATAGCCCGACGAATTGAACTGCGTGATGTACGGGCGGATCTTCTTCATCATTTCGAGCGCGGCGCGGTAATCGGCCGGGTTCGTGCTCATGGGATCCTTGCCGATGTAATGCAGCGCGGCGGCGAACATCTGGTCCGGCGCGTCGAGCACGGACACGCCGCACGCCTTCAGCTTCGAAATGTTTTCCGGCTTGAAGAGGACGTCCCAGCTATCGAGCGGCACGTTCTTGCCGAGAATCTGCTGCGCTTTGGTGACGTTGTAGCCGAGGCCGGTCGTGCCGTATGCCCAGGGCACCGTGAACTTGTTGCCCGGATCGGCGCCGGCGACGAGCGCCATCAGCGAGGGATCGAGGTACTTCAGGTTCGGCAGCTTCGATTTGTCGAGCGGCGCGAAAATGCCGGCGGCGATCTGCTTGCCGGCGTAATTGCTGGTCGGCACGACGATGTCGTAGCCGGAATTGCCGGTGAGGAGCTTGGCTTGCAGCGTGTCGTCGCTGTCGTAATTGTCGTATTTGACCTGAACGCCGGTCTGTTTGGTGAAGTTCGGAATGGTGTCCTTGGCGATGTAATCGGACCAGTTATACACGTTGAGCTGCGTGTCTTTCGCAGCGGCCGTCAACCACGGCGCCGCGCACAAGACCAGCGCCGCCACTTGCCCCACTACCCGTCTTTTCATTCCGTTCTCCGATCCTGACCGGCCCGTTGCCGGCCGTCCTCACCCGCGCCGCGGCACTGCGCCCACGGCTCCCCTGAAAAACCCGAAAAGTACCATCAATTATTGCGCGGACCAAAAAAATTGCCACGCTGTCGCGCAAACGGTACAGCGTCAGCCGCACCGCTGGAAAATTGGCCGCAATTTTAGCGGGTTATGCGCGCGTGTCCACCCGAAAAAAACACCCGTACCGGTGCGCCGTTATCTGGTTGTCAAGTTGACGCTGTGCAGGGCGCGCTTCGTTCGCGCAAACGGCGGTGGCGCGCTCCCGCATTCCGTGACTTTTATGCCGAACGGCCAAGGTCGGAGTGCACTCAAGCCGCGAAGCGTTCGACGGTGCACAATAGCTCTCACAGGCCGAGCGACGGCACGCCGCCAATCGCGTTGCCGCGTCCCGGCCTCGACGCGCCGCCCGCCGTCCGCATGGCGGGCACGTGGCTTGCAAGAGGATGCAGTCTTAACCCTCAGGCATCGATGAACACGAATCCGTTCGCATTGCGCCCCAACCGCCGCCGGCCTCTGCCGGGCGATGGGGCGGCACGTCCACCGCACTGGCTCTCGTTCGTCGGCGCCGGGGCGTTGATCGCGGTCGGCTATATCGATCCGGGCAACTGGGCGACCGCTCTCGGCGCCGGCGCAGGCTACGGCTACCGCCTGCTCGGCATCGTGCTGCTGTCGAGCCTGATGGCGATGCTGCTGCAGTGGCTGTCGTCGCGCCTGGGCGTCGTGACCGGGCGCGATCTCGCGCAAGTCTGCCGCGAACGCACGGGCCGCCGGGGCACCCTCTTTCTGTGGCTGACGAGCGAGGTCGCGATCATCGCGTGCGACGTGGCCGAGGTGGTCGGCAGCGCCGTCGCGTTGCAATTGCTACTTGGCGTGTCGCTCACGGTCGGGGTGCTGATGTCGGCGGTCTGCACCTTTGCGCTGCTCGCGCTCCAGCGGAAAGGCGGCCGCAAACTGGAAGCGGTGATCGCGGCGCTGATCGGCTTCGTCGGCCTGTGCTTCGTGGTCCAGCTCGCGCTGGCGCGGCCGGACTGGCACGCGGCGCTCGCCGGCACCATGCCGAGCGTCGAGCTGCTGCGCAACGCGGGCATGGTGTGGCTCGCGGCGGGCATCGTCGGCGCGACGGTGATGCCGCACAACCTCTATCTGCACTCGGCGCTCGTCAAGCATCACGCGCCCGACGGCAGCGACGCGCAGATCAAGGTCGCGCTGCACGTCGTCAATCTGGACACTTTCGGTTCGCTGTCGTTTGCTTTCGTGATCAATGCGGCGCTGTTGATCGTGGCCGCCGCCGTGTTCTATGTGAGCGGCCATCGTGACGTGACCGATCTCGCGGATGCCCACCGTCTGATCGCACCGCTCGTCGGCACGCATTGGGCCGGCATTCTGTTCGCGGCGGCGCTGCTCGCCTGCGGGCTGAGCGCGACCGTCACCGGCACGCTGGCGGGCCAGGCGGTCATGGAAGGCTTTCTGCGCATCCGTCTGCCGCGCTGGAAGCGCGCCCTGCTGACCCGCGCGCTGGCGATCGGGCCGGCGCTCTTCGCGGTCGCGCTGTTCGGCCAGCACGGTTCCAATCAGTTGCTGGTGGCAAGCCAGGTGGTGCTGAGCCTGCAATTGCCGCTCGCGGTCGTGCCGTTGATCCGCTTCACGTCGGACGCCGCGCTGATGCGCGGCTGGCGCGTGCGCGGCGTACCGCTCGTGCTCGCGTGGCTGTCCGCCGCGTTCATCATCATGCTCAACGGCGCGTTGTTGTGGCAACTCGCGTTCGGTGTCTGAGAGGCCGTTTTTTTCGACCGGCCTGTCAATCAAGTGACTTTGTAAGTATTCTCTGAGTATCTCGCCATGACCGGCGACGCTGTCTGCTTGCGCGGCGCGCCGGCTGTGCGGTCTGTTTCATCCCGGCTGCCGGGTTGTTTGCGGCAGCCATTTTTGTGCCCATTTTTTGCGCCCTTCAGCGCTTCCGCGCGACCGATCCGGTGAGCGTTGCGGGTGTCATCTTTCGATGCCTAGCATGTCCGTTTCGCTCGCCGCCCTTGCTCCAGGACGACAGCCTCATGCGTTTTGACGCCTCAATCGACTGCCTTGCCCGCAACGCCTCCCCTCAGTCCCGTCAACTCACGGCGCGCTTCTCCCGCGCCACGCTGCTCGCCACGCTCGTCGTCTGCGCCGTCTGCGCCCTCCTCAGCGGCGAGGCGCGCGCGACGGTCGCGATGCTGCAACCCGCTCGCGTGGCCGCCGCCAACGAGCCGTTGCAGATCACACTGCTCTACTCCGCCGACGACACCAAACCCCTGACCGTCACCGTCCCGCCGACCATCCGCGTAACGTTGAGCGCAGGCGAACAGTCGCCGCAGCCGCTCGATTTGAAACGCGAAGCGAGCGTGCCCGACACGCTGCATCTGCGGCCGGGCCAGTTCCGCAAGGTGCGTTTCTCGGCGCCCTGGCCGCAGTCGGCGCGTGGCGAGGTGCGCATCGATCCGGTGGGCTTCGATGCGTCGCCGGCGCTCGTGGCGATCAATCGCGGGCCGCAGCAGGACGCGATTGCCCAGGCCGAACGCGCGGAAAGCCAGGCGACCACGCCCGCTCAGGTTGCGGCGACGGCGGCCGTGGTCGGCGGCCCGACCGGCGACGCCATTGCGCCGCCCGGCGATTCGCTCGCGACCACCGGACGCGGCGTGCTCTCGCACCTTTCCTATTACGATCCGATGTACATCGCGTTCGGCCACAATGGGGACACGAACGCGCGGCTGCAACTGAGCTTCAAATACCGCATCCTGATCCCGGACGATTTGCGCTCCAAAGCCTTCCTCGACAACCTGTACTTCGCATATACGCAGACCTCGATCTGGGATCTGTCCGCCGATTCGCGGCCGTTCCACGACACGACCTATTCGCCGCAGTTGTTCTACTACGTGCCGGACACCGGCTGGCAGAGCCCGTTTTTCACGCGCATGGGTTTCGCGGCGGGCGTTGCGCATGAGTCGAACGGTAAAGCCGGCGCGGACTCGCGCAGCATCAACATGCCGTTTATCCGGCCGACCTGGGAATTCGGCGATCTGACGGCCAACCACCTGACCGTGTCGCCGAAGATCTATTACTACCTCGGCACGAGCAGCAACCCCGATATCGCCGACTATCGCGGTTACGTCGACTTGCTCGTCAAATACGGCAGCCCGGACGGCTGGCAACTGGCGACCACGCTGCGCAAGGGCACCAAGCACTGGTACGGCAGCGTGGATTCGCAATTCACCTATCCGCTCGCCAAGCTATTGGGCAGCGCGTGGGGCGGCTATGTGTGGGTGGGCTATTTCAATGGCTACGGCGAAGACCTGCTCGACTACAACAACCGCCAGCACTGGATCGCGCGGATCGGCTACAGCATCGCGCGTTGATGCGAGCGGGCGATATCGCGCGTCGAAGGCGTCGAAATATGCGGCAGATGCTGCCAACAGTGCGCGAACCGCGGCCATGCCGGCGGCACGCGGCGAGGCGCATGGCGCGCATCGGTTAACATAGCGGAACTTCGCTTCTCCGCCCCAAGGTTTCCGATGGCTTCGAATCTCCACGATCTCCCCGACAGCCCGTGCATCGGCGTCTGTTCCACGTTGTTTGACGACATCTGCAAAGGCTGCGGCCGCACCGCCGTCGAAGTGTCCAACTGGGTTTTCCTGAGCGACGAGGAAAAGCGCGCCGTGTGGGTTCGCATCGAGCAGGAAGGCACCGCGATGCGGTTTGCGAACGACAAGCTGTAGATTGGCCTGGCGGCTCCGGTCGCCCGATGCTTGCGGCGCTGGCCGCTCAGATTCAATGTCAAAAGAGAACGCCGGGACGAAATTGCACCCGGCGTTTTCACGTGGCAACGCATGTTGGTCAAGCGCGCATGTAATGCGTGACAATTAGAACCGCATGCCGACACCCAGGCCGACCACCACCGGATCGATGCTCAAGCGGCCAAGCGGCTGCCCGCCGAGCGAAGCATCCGTGTGCATCCAGATCTTCTTGATATCCGCGTTGACGAACAGGGACTTGGTGACCTGCACGTCGACGCCGGCCTGCAACGCCGGTCCCCAGCTGTGATTGTTGATCGAGATCGGCTGGCCGCCCGCGCTCAGGCCGCTGTTATAGAACAGCGTGTAGTTGAGACCCGCGCCGACATATGGGCGAATGCGGCCCGCGTGATTGAAGTGATATTGCAACAGCAACGTGGGCGGTAATACGTTTACGCCGCCCAGGCCGCCAAGGTTCGAAGTCACTTGATGCCGCGACGTGCCGAGAATCAACTCGACGCCGAGGTTGTCGCGAATCATGTAGGTCAGATCCAGTTCCGGCACGGTCGCGTTATTGACGCCGACGTTGAGCGCGCTCAGCGATTGCGTCGTGCTCACGTTCGGCATGATGCTGATGGCGCGCAAGCGCACCAGCACGTCGCCGGCGTGAATACCGCTCATCGCGTCGTCGCCGGCCGCATGCGCCAGCGGCGCGAGCACGCCCGCGAACAGCAGGCTCGCCGCGATGGCGGCGGTTCGGATTCTGTTTCTGTTTCTGTTTCTGTTTCTGTTTCTGGACGAGCGCTTCATGTGCTTCCCCGCTTGGTTTGTTTGCATGCGGGGATTGTCGAAGTTCTCGTCGCGCGGCAGGTTGACGCGTATCAACCCAGCGAGAATGCCCAGCGACCTGCGACAGCCGGTCGCGTCGCGCCCGTCAACAGCAGTTCGAGCAGATCGTGCACGCTGCGAATCGCCGTGCCGAACGGCAACGCTTCGCGGCCGCGAAAGAACAGACCGTTCGCCACGTCGCCGCGCAATGCCGCCGCGAGCCGGGTGTCGATGCAGAAGTGGCCGAACTTCTCGATACCGTCGCGCCAGCCGCACGCGCTGAGACATTCGAGGGCGGTCGGGCAGATATGTTTGAGCGCGCCGACTTTCTCGCGGATTCTCGTTTCATGCCGCAGATAGCGCATCAGCCACGGCGTTTTCACGGCGCGCGCGGGCAGTCCCGTCACGCTGACGAATTCGACGATGTCCTCCGGCGTGGCTTCAGCCAGTACGCGCTTGAAATTCGGATGCGCGTCGCCTTCCTCGGTAACGGCGAACGGCGTGCCGAGTTGCACGCCGCTGGCGCCCGCGTTCAGCAGCTTACAGACGGCCTCGTGACTATTGATGCCGCCCGCGACGATCAAGGGCACGTCCTGCCGGTTCAGGCCAAGCGAGACGAATACCGTGTCGAGTTCTTCGAGGATGCGGAAGAAATCGAAGCGTCCATCGTGTTGATCGGTCAGGTTGCTGACGCCGAGATGGCCGCCCGCATGCGCCGGATGTTCGATCACCATCGCGTCGGGCAAACGGCCTTTTTTCATCCACTTCTTCAGCACGAGCGCGACACCGCGGCTATCCGACAGAATCGGAATCAGCGCGATGTCGTGGCCTTGGGTCATGTCGGGCAAATCGAGCGGCAGGCCGGCGCCCATGACAATCGCGTCGGCGCCGCTTTCGCATGCGACGCGCACGTAGTCGGCTTGCGCGCTGACCGCTTTCATCACGTTGACGGCGATCATGCCGCGGCCTTCGCTGAGTGCTTTAGCGGAGTGAATTTCGCGGGCCAGCGCGGTGAGATTGGCCGCTTCCAGCGTGGCCCGCTCGGGCGACTCACCGCAGCGGTCCATCAGATCGCGATGATGATGCCGCAGGTCGATACTGGCGATGGTGCCCAGCGCGCCTTCGCGAGCGACGCTGCCGGCCAGCCGGTGCGCTGAGATGCCGACGCCCATGCCGCCTTGCACGATCGGCAGTAGTGAGCGGCCGCGAATAACAAGCGGTGGGAGGGGATGAGAGGTGAGCATGACTGGCCCGATGGCGGATTATCGAAACGCTGATAATCGTCGGTCGGGCGCAGCCTGCGTTGTTTCAGGTCAATGAGTCGGCCGAAGCTTTAGTCATTGTGTCGATCATTTGATATCGGTCAGCCGGATCACGCCTTGAACTGCATGGACTTGAGTTCGAGATACTCTTTGAGTCCATAGACCCCGTTTTCGCGGCCGAAAGCCGATTGCTTGAAACCGCCGAAGGGCACGGCCATGTTCTACGTGCCGCCCGTCACCAGCTCGGCGCCCTCCTCGATGCGCGTGTGCGCCGAACAGGTTTGTCCGGAGTTCAGAAAGCACGTGGAGACGCGCGCGCCATGAAAAAAGCCCGCTTCGGAGAAGCGGGCTCTGCGGTGCAACGAGCGGTTCAGTCCTGATTACTGCACACCCTGGCTCAACAGAAAGTCTTCGTAGTTGCCACCGAAGTCGTTCAACGTGCCATTCGTCTTCACTTCGATAATCCGATTCGCTAGGCCGCTCACGAACTCGCGGTCGTGCGACACGAAAATCAGCGTGCCTTCGAACTTGTCGAGCGCGATCTGCAGCGATTCGATCGATTCCATGTCCATGTGGTTGGTCGGCTCGTCCATCAGCAGCACGTTGTGACGGCCCAGCATCAGCTTGCCCCAGATCATGCGGCCTTTCTCGCCGCCGGAGAGCACCTTGACCGACTTGCGGATGTCGTCGGCATTGAACAGCAGCCGGCCGAGCGTGCCGCGCACCATCTGCTCGTCGTCACCTTCCTGGCGATAGTCGTCGATCCAGTCCATCAGCGTGACGTCGTCCGGAAACTCTTCGTACGTGTCCTGCGGCATGTAACCGACGTTCGCGTTCTCCGCCCACTTCACCGTGCCGTGATCGAGCGTGAGCTTGCCGAGCAGCGAGCGCAACAGCGTGGTCTTGCCCGCGCCGTTCTCGCCGATGATCGCGATCCGCTCGCCCGGCTGCACGCTAATGCTGAAGTCGTTGAAAATCTGACGCTCGTACTTCTTCGAAATCTTCTCGGCCACCACCGCAATGTTGTGCAGCTTCTTTTCGTACTCGAAGCGGATGAACGGGTTCTGCCGCGACGACGGCTTGAATTCCTCGATCTTGATCTTGTCGATCATCTTCAGACGGCTGGTAGCCTGGCGCGCCTTGGACTTGTTCGCCGAGAAGCGGCGCACGAAGTCCTGCAGGTCGGCCACACGTTCCTTCGCCTTCGCGTTGGCGTTCTGCTGACGCTCGCGCGCCTGCGTGCTCGCCAGCATGTAGTCGTCGTAGTTGCCCGGATAGACCTTCAGCGTGCCGTAGTCCATGTCGGCCATGTGCGTGCAGACCTGGTTCAGGAAGTGTCGATCGTGCGAGATGATGATCATCGTCGAGTTGTACTGGTTGAGCACATCCTCCAGCCAACGGATCGAGTTGATGTCCAGGTTGTTGGTCGGCTCGTCCAGCAGCAGCACGTCCGGCTTCGAAAACAGCGCCTGCGCGAGCAGCACGCGCAGTTTCCAGCCCGGCGCGACGTTGCTCATCGGGCCGTTGTGGTCCTCGATCGCGATGCCGATGCCGAGCAGCAGCTCGCCCGCGCGCGCCTCGGCGGTGTAGCCGTCGTACTCGGCGAACTTCGCTTCGAGTTCGGCGGCGTGCATGTAGTCGTCGTCCGTTGCGTCGGGGTTCGCGTAGATCGCGTCGCGCTCGGTCATGGCGGCCCACATTTCGGCGTGGCCCATCATCACGACGTCGAGCACGCGCACGTCTTCGTAGGCAAACTGATCCTGGCGCAATTTACCGAGGCGGATGTTCGGTTCGAGCATGACGTTGCCCGAGCTCGGCTCCAGGTCGCTGCCCAGGATCTTCATGAAAGTGGACTTGCCGCAGCCGTTCGCACCAATCAGGCCATAGCGGTTCCCTCCCCCGAATTTGACCGAGATATTCTCGAAGAGGGGCTTTGGCCCGAATTGCATGGTGATATTGGCGGTAGACAGCACGGCGCGTCCCTTTAATGTGATATCGGCGAAAAACCCAATATTTTAGCAGGTTATCGCGAATTCAGCCCGCGCGCCCGTCGCGCTACCGGCTTTGGATGCCTCGCGGCGTCTGCAAAACGTCGATGAACGCCGACAGGTCGGCCTCGCCCAGCCCCATCGCCGCGCCGAGCCGCAGCAATTGCTGAACCGTCGACGAGACCGGCATGGGCGTGCCGGTCTCGTAGGCGGTCGCCGCCACCGTGTCGATGTCCTTCTGAAAGGTCCGGAACGCACCGATCGGCGCGAGGCCGGTTTGCGTCATGCGCGGCACGAATGTTTGCAGCAGCACCGAATCGGCCCAGCCGCCGGCCAGACCTTCGGTCAGCCGGGAAGCGTCGAGGCCGCTGCGCTGCGCGAGGCTCACCGCTTCGGCAATCGCCGCGAGCGTCGCTGTGACGATGGTTTGATTGCACAGCTTGGCGGTCTGGCCCGCGCCGACCTCGCCCATGTGCGTGACACGCGACGCGTAGGCGCTGAGCAATGGCTTGACGGCTTCGACGTCCGCACCGGCGCCGCCCGCCATGACTGCCAGCGTGCCGGCGGTGGCGCCGGCCACGCCGCCTGACACAGGGGCGTCGATCCAGCCGATGCTGCCGGCGGCCACACTTTCGACCGCGTTCGAGTTCGCGCCGTCGCCCGTGTTCTCGCCGGCGCCTGTGCGTGGGTCCGCGCCTGCGCTCCTTACTCCACCTGCGCCGTCGCCCAGACCTGCGTCCTCGCCCATCCCCGGCCCCCCGTCCACACCTCCGTCCGCGCGAACCGCCGTCAGCGCCGCCGCGCGCTGCGCGAATGCGCGCGTCGCGGCCGGCGGGATGCTGGAGTGATCGACGATCCAGCGCAATCGGCCCGATACGGGCGCATCGGCGCCAAGAAGGCCCGAAGCGCCGAACACGGTCTCTTCCACCGCCGCCGCATCCGCGACGCACAGCAGCACGGCTTCACATCGTGTCGCAAGTTCTCGCGGCGTGTCGACCACCCGAGCGCCGTCCGCCACTAACACTTCCGCCTTGGCCCGCGTGCGATTCCAGACATGCACCGTATGCCCCGCGCGCAGCAGATGCCGGATCATCGGCGCGCCCATCAAACCAGGACCGCAAAAACCAATTTCCACTTTGGAACCTCGTCGCATATCAGATTGAGTTGCGCGGACATGATAACGGCGGCGTCCGGCCACGGCATACCGGGCACGGCATGTGCGACATGACTCGCTCACACGAGGCCGTTCGCGGCGCTTGCGTTGCCTATACTTTTTGAACACCAACGAAGATCAAAGGAGGAAGTCCATGTCCGAACACGTCTACAAACAGATCGAACTGACCGGCTCGTCGACGAAATCGATCGATGACGCCATCAGCACGGCAATCGCGAAAGCGTCGAAGACGCTGCGCAATCTGCACTGGTTCGAAGTGACGGAAACGCGAGGCCAGATCGAAAACGACAAGGTGGCTTATTGGCAGGTGACCATCAAGGTCGGCCTGCGCATCGACTGACGCGCCGACGGCGTGGCCGTCAGCGCTCTAAAACTCCGACGAAAAAAAAGCTGCGTCCGCACCGGACGCAGCCTCTTAAAACAGCGGTTGCTGAAACCCCCGCCTGGTCGATTTGGCGTCGGCGTTACTTCGGCAGCGAACCGTCCACGCCTTCCACGTACCAGTTGAGGCGTTGCAGTTCCGGATCGGTCAGCGTCTTGCCGGCCGGCACCTTCACCGCGCCGGACTGATCCTTGATCGGACCCGTGAAGACGTCCCACTTGCCGCCCGCCAGTTCGTCGCGCTTGGCCGCGACTTGCTTCTGCGCGTCAGCCGAAATTGCAGAAGTGTTCAGATCTTCCAGGTTGACCGCCTTCTGCGGAATGCCCCACCACACCGGATCGTTCTTCCACTTGCCGTCCAGCACCTGCTGGATCGCCGCGTTGTAATACACGCCCCAGTGCGCGACCACCGAACCGAGGTGCGCGTCGGGACCGAACTTCTTCATGTCCGAATCCCAGCCGAACGCATGCACATGCTTGGCCGACGCCGTGGCGAGCGTGGCGCTCGAATCGGTGTTTTGCAGCAGCACGTCGGCGCCCTGGCCGATCAGCGTTTCAGCCGCCTGCTTCTCCTTGCCCGGATCGAACCAGCTGTTGATCCAGATAACCTTGGTGTGCACCTTCGGATTCACCGAGCGCGCGCCGAGCGTATACGCGTTGATGTTGCGGATCACTTCGGGAATCGGCACCGACGCCACGAAGCCGAGCGTGTTGGTCTTCGTCACGTAGCCCGCGGCGACGCCGGCGAGATACGCGCCCTGGTACATGCGCACGTCATAGGTGCCGAAGTTCGGCGCCTTCTTGTAGCCGGTTGCGTGCAGGAACACGGTGTCCGGGAAATCCTTCGCAACCTTCAGTTCGAAGTCCTGATAGCCGAAGCTCGAACCGAAGATAATCTTGTTGCCCTTGTTCGCCAGATCGCGGAACACGCGCTCGGAGTCGGCCGATTCCGGCACGTTTTCGATGCGCGTGATCTTGATCTTGTTGCCGAACTTCGCTTCCGCTTCCTTCGAGCCCTGATCGTGCGCGAAGGTCCAGCCGGCATCGCCCGGATTGCCCAGGTAGACGAACGCGACGCCCGGCGCATCGGCGGCCTGCGCGCTTTGCGCGAGCGGCGCGGTCACCGCGGCACCAAGCGCCAGCGAGGCCGCACCCCAAGCGAAAGCGGTCAGCAGATTTCTTCTCTTCATGTTTTCTCCTGTCATGTTTATCGAATGATGTGAAAAGCGGAGTCGATGGTCGGTCAGCCCGCCGAGAAAAACGGTTTGCCCAGCGATGCCGGCGCATTCAGACGGATCGTGTTCGGATTGCGCGAGATCAGCACCAGCACGACGACTGTCGCGACGTACGGCAGCATCGCGAGGAATTGCGTCGGCACCGGCACGCCGATCGCCTGCGCGTAAAACTGCAGGCCGGTCACGGCGCCGAACAGCAGCGCGCCGATCAGCAGGCGTCCTGGGCGCCAGGTCGCGAACACGACCAGCGCGAGCGCGATCCAGCCGCGGCCCGAGGTGAGCTGCTCCTGCCACAAATGCAGATTGACGATCGAGTAGTAACCGCCCGCAAGCCCGGCCATGCCGCCGCCGAACGCCACCGCGCCGTAGCGCACGCCGATCACCGGAAAGCCGACCGAGTGCGCCACCTGCGGCGATTCGCCGACCGAGCGCAACACGAGTCCCGCGCGCGTGCGGTACAGGAACCAGCCGATCACCGCGAACATCAGGAACGCGAGGTAATCGAGCGGCGTGAGGCTGAAAAACGCGGGGCCGAGCACCGGGATCTCCGAGAGACCGGGAATGGTCCACGTGTCGATGGTCGCGCGCACCGCCGCCGACGTGTACGGCTTGCCGACATAAGCCGACAGGCCGATGCCGAAGATCGTCAGCGAGAGGCCGGTGGCGACCTGATTGGCGAGCATGGTGAGCGTGAGAAACGCGAACAGCAGCGACATGGCGAGACCGGCGCCGATCGCGGCGAGCACGCCGAGCCACGGGCTGCCGGTGATCGCGGTGACCGCGTAGCCGGTCACCGCGCCCATCAGCATCATGCCTTCGACGCCAAGGTTGAGAACGCCCGATTTTTCGGTGACGAGTTCGCCCGCGCCCGCGAACATCAGCGGAATCGCGGCGGTGACGGCGCTCGACGTAAGCGAGCTGGCTTGTTGAATGTCCATTTGGATCCGGCGCAAAAAACAGTGAACGATGAGCAGTGGGCGAGTCAGTGAGCCTGGGCGGCCAGCGTACGTCGGCGCACGCGGTAGTTCACGAACAGGTCGGCGCCCAGCAGGCAGAACAGCAACAGCCCCTGGAACACGCCGGAAAGCGCCTGCGGCAGTTGCATCGAGGTTTGCACGGCTTCGCCGCCGAGATACAGCAGCGCCATCAGCAGGCTCGCGAGCACGATGCCGAGCGGATGCAGCCGTCCCACGAACACGACGATGATGGCCGTGAAGCCATAACCCGGCGACCACGTGGCCTGCAACTGACCGATCGGGCCGGAGATCTCGCCCATGCCGGCGAGGCCCGCGAGGCCGCCGCTGATCAGCAGCGACGTCCAGATGGTTTTCTTGTCGGAGAAACCGGCGTAGCGCGCGGCAAGCGGCGCGAGACCGCCGACGTTCATGCGATAGCCCGCGAAACTCTTGCGCATGAAAACCCACACGAGCGGAATCGCGATCAGCGTGACGAACACCGAAGCGTTCAGACGCGTGCCGCGCAGCCATTTGATGTGCCAGTCGCCGGAGAAAGTCGGATAGAGCGCGTCGCCGCTGAACATCTCCGAGAGCGGGAAGTTCATACCCTGCGGGTCGCGCCACGGGCCGCTCACCAGGTAGATCAGCAGTTGCGTGGCCACGTACGTCAGCATCAGGCTGACGAGAATCTCGTTGGTGTTGAAACGGCTTTTGAGCAGCGCCGGAATCGCCGCCCACGCCATGCCGCCGAGCACGCCGGCAATCATCATGGTCGGCAAAATCCACCAGCCAGTGGCTTGGTCGAAATAGATCGCGACGCCGCTTGCGGCGATGCCGCCGAGCAGCATCTGCCCTTCGGCGCCGATGTTCCACACGTTGGCGCGATAACCGATAGCAAGACCGAGGCCGATCAGGCACAACGGCGACGCCTTCAGCAGCAGCTCGGACCAGCCGTTCACGCTGGACAGCGGCTCGATGAAAAACGCGTGCATGGCTTGCAACGGATCGCGGCCGACGAGGCTGAAGATCAGAAAGCCGATCGCGAGCGTGAGCAACGCGGCGATCAGCGGCACGGCGAGCTGCATGGTGCGCGAGGGCGTCGTGCGGGCTTCGAGTCGATACGGAAGAATCATGGGTAGCGTGTGATTTATATGGTTCTGATGATGCCGGGCGACGTCACGCGTATTGGCGAGACAGACGCCGGCTCAGGCATGCGCCGGCTGTTCCGCCGAGGGCGCCGCGCCCTCCCAGTCGCCGAACAGGCCCGCCATCCAGCGGCCGATTTCCTCGGCGTTGGTCGCCCCGGTGGCGCGCACCGGCGAGAGTCTGCCGCCTGCGAGCACCGCGATCCGATCGCAGATGTCGAACAACTCTTCCAGCTCCTCCGAGATCACCAGAATCGCCACGCCGCGCGCCGACAGATCGAGCAACTGCTGGCGAATAAAGGACGCCGCGCCGACGTCCACGCCCCACGTGGGCTGCGCGACCACCAGCACCTTGGGCGCCTGCAGAATCTCGCGGCCCATGATGTATTTCTGCAGATTGCCGCCCGACAGACTTTGCGCGAGCGCTTCGGAGCCGCCGCAGCGCACGTCGAAAGCGTCGATGCAACGCTTCGCGAATGCGCGCATCGCGCCGGCCTTGATCCAGCCCGAGTTCACCATCTGCTGACGATGCGCGGTGAGCAGCGCGTTTTCCGACAGCGTCATGGCCGGCACCGCACCGCGCCCGAGGCGCTCTTCCGGCACGAAGCCAAAGCCGAGCGCCCGCCGGCCACCTGCGCCGAGGCGCCCGGCCGCCTTGCCGCAAATGGTGACCGCGTCGGCGCGCACGCCGCGTTTTTCGCCCGACAGCGCCGACAGCAGTTCCGCCTGGCCGTTACCCGAGACGCCCGCGATGCCGAAGATTTCGCCCGCATGCACGCCGAACGATACGTCGCGCAACGAGGTGCCGAACGGGTCGTCGCTTTCCACCGAGAGTTGCTTCACGTCGAGCAGCACCGCGCCCGGATTGTGTTCGCGCCGCGTGTAATCCGGCAGCGAATGGCCGACCATCAATTGCGCGAGCGACGCATGCGTTTCGCCCTTCGGCTTCACGTGGCCGGTCACGCGGCCGCCGCGCATCACCGTCGCGGTGTCGCACAGCTCCTGGATTTCGTCGAGCTTGTGGCTGATATAGAGGATGCTGCAGCCTTCGGCAGCGAGCCGCCGCAGCGTCTCGAACAGCTTGCGGACCGCTTGCGGCGTCAGCACCGAAGTCGGCTCGTCCATGATCAGCAAGCGCGGATTCTGCAGCAGACAACGCACGATCTCCACGCGTTGCCGCTCGCCCACCGTCAGACTATGCACGTGACGCTGCGGATCGATATCGAGGCCGTAGTCGGCGGAGACTTCGCGGATGCGCCTCGAAAGCGTCTTCAGATCGAACGGTTCGTCGAGCGCAAGCGCGATGTTTTCGCCGACCGTCAGCGTCTCGAACAGCGAAAAGTGCTGAAACACCATGCCGATGCCCAACTTGCGCGCCGCCGCCGGATTGGCGATCTCGACCGTCTGACCTTCCCAGCGAATCTCGCCGGCGTCGGGCCGCACCGCGCCGTAGATGATTTTCATCAGCGTGCTTTTGCCGGCGCCATTCTCGCCGAGCACGGCATGGATTTCTCCCGGCGCGACGATCAACGTGACGTCGTCGTTGGCTCGCACGGCGGGATATTGTTTGGTGATGCCCTGAAGCACCAACCGGGGCGCCGCCTGTTCCGGCCTGTCTGCCGGCTGCGCGGCGGCGCCGTCGCTATAAGAAGAGTAGCTCATGTGATTCCGTAGTACGTCAGTGACTGCCGGTTACAGCGCGTCCGTCCACCTTGCCGGCAGGCGATCCGTCACCACAACCGGATGACAATACCTAATTCGACCCAGTCAGTCGAGCCGCCAAAATTCCCCGCAAACCCGCGTCGCAGCGAGCTCTGCGGGTATCCCACTCTTGACGCGGCTTTACGTTCATATTAAAAGTCATATACACCCACGCCCGCTCGATCAGCCAGAACATATATTTCGGAGAAGTCATGAGTCAGCAACGCGAGGCGATCGATACGTACCTGTTACGCGTCTTGCACACCCTGTTGATGGAACGCAGCGTCACGCGCGCGGCCGTCAAACTGAATCAATCGCAACCCGCCATCAGCGCGGCGCTGCGCCGTTTGCGCGACATCACCGGCGACCCGCTGCTGGTGCGCGGCAAATCCGGCATGGTGCCCACGGAATACGGCCTGCGCCTGCTCGAACCGGTGCAGAACGCGCTGCGCGAGATCGAACGCATCAAGTTCCAGCAACACAATTTCGATCCGGCCACCTCGATCCGTTGCTACCGGATCGGCTGTCCGGACTACCTGAACGTGCTGTTCGTGCCGACGGTGGTCGAACGCTTTCGTCAGGCCGCGCCGAACGCGACGCTCGAGTTTCACTCGCTGGGGCCGGCCTTCGACTACGAACTCGCGCTCGAGGATGGCAAGCTCGACATCGTGGTCGGCAACTGGCCGGAGCCGCCGGAACAGTTGCATCTGTCGAACCTGTTCGTCGATCAGATCGTCTGCCTGATGAGCAACACGCATCCGTTCGCCAAACGCGGCGGTCTCACGCTCGACCAGTACCTGAATGCGCCGCATCTCGCGCCTACTCCCTATTCGGTGGGCCAGCGCGGCGCGATCGACGTGCATCTCGCGCGCGAGCGGCTCAAGCGCCATGTGGTCGTGACGCTGCCGTACTTCAATCTGGCGCCATACGTGCTGATCAAGTCCGATCTGATCTTCACGACGACGCGTCTCTTTGCCGATTACTACGCCAAGTTCCTGCCGCTCACGGTCGTGCCCGCACCACTCGATTTCCCGCCGATGCAGTACTACCAGCTGTGGCACGAGCGCGTGCATTACTCCGATGAAGTGCGCTGGCTGCGCAGTCTGGTCGCCGAGGCGACCAAGACGTTGATCGACAAGCCTTGAGTTTTTGCTTTGCTTTACGGGTTATCGGCGTCGCCGACAACCCGCTCCTTCTTTTACGCCGCAGCTTCGTAAAGCGTCTTCGCCAACCGGTTGTGCTGCTCGATGACCGGCCCGAGCTCCAGCGTCGTCAACTTCCCGTCCTTCACGACCACCTTGCCGCCAATCACGCTGCAGCTCACTTGCGACGGCGCGCAGAACACGAGCGCCGCGACCGGGTCGTGCAACGCGCCCGCGAAAAGCGGCTGGCGCAGATCGAACGACACGAAATCCGCCGCCATGCCTGGCGCCAGCGCACCGATATCGTCGCGATTGAGCACCTTCGCGCCGCCTAGCGTCGCAATTTCCAGCGCCTCGCGTGCAGTCATCGCATCCGGTCCGAAACCGACTCGTTGCAGCAACAAAGCCTGACGCACTTCGGCAATCATCTGCGCGCCGTCGTTCGACGCCGATCCGTCGACGCCCAAGCCCACCGGCACGCCCGCCAGACGCATGCGCTTCACCGGCGCGATACCCGACGCGAGCCGCATGTTCGAACACGGGCAATGCGCGACGCCGGTGCCCGTGCGCGCGAACAGGTCGATGCCGGCGTCGTCGAGTTGCACGCAGTGCGCATGCCACACATCGTGGCCGACCCAGCCGAGGTCTTCCGCGTACTCCGCCGGCGTCATGCCGAACTTCTCCCGGCTATATGCGATGTCGTTGACGTTTTCCGCCAGGTGCGTGTGCATCGACACGCCATACTGCCTCGCCATCACCGCGGATTCGCGCATCAGGTCGCGGCTCACTGAGAATGGCGAGCATGGCGCGACCACCACGCGCAGCATCGCGTAACGTCCTTCGTCGTGATACGTCTCGATCAGGCGCTGCGTGTCCTTCAGGATGTCCGCTTCACGCTCGACCACTGAATCCGGCGGCAAGCCGCCGTCTTTCTGCCCGACGCTCATGCTGCCGCGCGCCGCGTGAAAACGCATGCCGATCCGGCGCGCCGCGGCAATGCTGTCGTCGAGCCGGCTGCCGTTCGGATAGATATACAGATGGTCGCTCGACGTCGTGCAGCCGGACAGCAGCAACTCGGCCATTGCCGTCAGCGTCGAGACTTCGATCATCTCCGGCGTGAGGTTCGCCCACACCTTGTAGAGGCTCGTCAGCCAGCCGAACAGTTCGGCGTTCTGCGCGGCGGGAATCGCCCGCGTCAGGCTCTGATACATGTGGTGGTGCGTGTTGACGAGGCCCGGAATCACCAGATGCCCGCGCATATCCAGCACTTCGTCGGCCGTTTGCGGCAATTCCGCCGTCGGTCCAACCGCGACGATGCGGTTGTCCTCGATAAACATGCCGCCGTCGCGCAGTTCGCGCCGGGCGCCGTCCATCGTGACCAGCACGTCCGCGTGCTTCACCAACATCGTCTTCTTAGGCTTGTTAGCCGCTTGTTCCATCGTCATTCGTTTCTCCGCTTCATTGCTTCCGTGCAAAGCCGTTCGAACGCGATGTGACGGCAGGCCACCGCGCCGCCGCGTCCCGTCGAACGCCGTTGGCCCGGTTACCCAGCGTGTTTCCGCCGTCTTCGGGGTGCGTCGCGGCTGAATCGTCTTCGATTCGTGTTTGCCGCAATGCACGGACGTAACCTTCGACGGCCAAAATAATGCTGACAACTCACGCCAATGCGATACCCAACTTCACGCTGCCGATATAGTGGGCCTTTTTTGGCGCCGGTACGATCCGCCGGTAAGACAAATGCGCTGTAATAGTCGAAGGAATCGGGTCGTTGCGGCTTTCAACAGGCTGTCCGTCATGCGCCAGCTATTATCTTTCCTATCTCGCGCGCGCTGGACGGAACAACCTTTTTACAATGGCTGTCACGGCGCTCGCTTCAATTCGCCGACGGGTATGTAGCCACTGACGTGGAGCCTCGATCCGCCGCAAACGTATCTGGATCGGGCTGCCGCCGAAACCTCGCATTCACATAAGGAAAATTGCGAATGGGAAAGCTCACTACCCATGTGCTCGACACCGCGAACGGCCGTCCCGGCGCGGGCATCAAGGTCGAACTCTTCGCGCTCTCGGGCGACACGCGCCGCGCGCTCAAAACCACTACCACCAATGACGACGGCCGTTGCGACCAGCCGCTGCTCGAAGGCGATGCGCTAGTCGCGGGCGAATACGAACTGGTGTTCGGCGCAGGCGACTACTTCGCGTCGATCGGCACGAAGGTGCCGGAGCCACGCTTCGTCGATCGCGTCGTGTTGCGCTTCGGCGTGGCCGATGCCGGCGCGCACTATCACGTGCCGCTGCTCGTGTCGCCGTGGTCGTATAGCACCTATCGCGGCAGCTAAGGAGACATCTGCCGCGAAGTGTTGGAAAGAGGTTGGACGAAGCGAGGTCGAGTTCGCGCAGCAGGACCACCGCGCTCGATTGCATTGCGCAGATGCTTAGGGACATACAGGGACACACGGGCGAGCACCCGCGAAACGCAATCGAACGCACGCGAGTCGACCCACTTCGAACCGACCCCGGCCAGCCGGACGAGCCAATAAAAAACGGCGCTGTGCGAACTGAGCGCATCGCGTCTTCACCCCGCAGTCTGCGCAGCGACGTGCTGCCCTGCCAACGACCCGTCAGCCGGGTTTCAAAAGGCACATGACGTCGCTGCGAGTACAACGAATCAGAAGTGGAGGAGTTTCATGGAAGGCTTTATCACAGACTGGTTGAATCTGGCGATTCGCTGGTTTCACGTCATCGCCGCGATTGCATGGATCGGCGAATCATTTTATTTCGTCGCGCTCGATAACAGCCTGAAACCGCCGGCAGACCCGAACCAGCGCAGGCGCGGCGTGTTCGGCGAACTGTGGCACGTGCACGGCGGCGGCTTCTACAACATGCAGAAGTACACTGTCGCGCCGCCGGAAATGCCGGACGATCTGCACTGGTCGAAGTGGCCGTCGTACACCACGTGGCTGTCGGGCTTCGGTCTCTTCACCGTGCTGTATCTGTTCTCGCCGAGCACTTACCTGATCGACAAGAACGTGCTGGATATGGGACCGGTGGTCGCCGTCGCCTCGGCGCTCGGCTTCCTCGCCGCCGGCTGGATCGTATACGACTCGTTGTGCCGCATTCTCGGCAACAAGGACAAGGTGCTCGGCATCTGCGTCGGCGTGTATGTGCTGATCGCGGCGTGGCTCGCGTGTCATATCTTTGCAGGCCGCGCGGCTTACCTGATCATGGGCGCGATGTTGGCCACGATCATGTCGGCCAACGTGTTCTTCGTGATCATTCCGGGCCAGCGCAAGATGGTCGACGCCATGCTCAAGGGGGAGACACCGAACCCGATTTATGGCAAGCGCGGCAAGCAACGCTCGGTGCACAACACGTATTTCACGCTGCCGGTGGTGTTCGCGATGCTGTCGAACCACTACGCGATGACCTACACGCATCCGTACAACTGGGCCGTGCTGCTTGTCATCATGCTGGCCGGCGCGCTGATCCGTCAGTTCTTCGTGATGCGTCACCGTGGCCAGGTGTTGTGGTACTTGCCGCTGGCGGGCATTGCCCTGATGTTCGGCGCCCTCTTCTGGACCATGCCGAAGCCGATGGTGCCGCAAGCGCAAGCGGCCAACGCGCCGACGATCAAAGTGGCTGACATCGCACCGGTGCTGCAACAGCGCTGCGTGGCCTGCCACTCCGCGCATCCGACGATGATGGGCAGCGCCCCCGCCGGCGTGCTGCTGGATACGCCGGATGAAATCTCGCAGAACGCGCAGCGGATCTACCAGCAGGCCGTGACGCTGAAGGCCATGCCGCTCGGCAACGTGACGCACATGACCGACGACGAGCGGATGAAGATCGCCGCCTGGTTCCAGGGTGGCGCAGTGAAGTGATAGTCGAGCCGGGTATCCCGCCCGGCATGGCGACGGATGAAGCAATATGAAGCGGGCTTTTCGCGCTAGCGGGAAGCCCGCTTTTCTTTGGCCGCACTGGTGTTGGCGTCTCCAAGGCTGGCGTGGCCGACTTGTAGCCTATGGGCTACAATTTCTCACGAATTCCGTTGAAATGTAGCCCATGAGGCACAAATTCCAAAAACCTCGTTGTGCTCGATGGGCTACAATAAGGCATGAATTTGCCGAAATTGACGCCTCGGGGCTACAAATGACCAATCTCGCCGATGTATCTGACATGCTGAAGGCCGTTCGCCACGAAAGCCATCTGTCGCAAGAGGAGTTGGCGCGCCGGGCGGGCGTCGCGCGCACCACCGTCGCGCGTATGGAAACGCTCGCCAAAAACGATATGAGCGTGTCCGTGCTCGTGCGCCTGCTCGAAGCGGCAGGCTACGACCTCAAGTTCGTCGCGCATGGCCACGGGCGCACGCTCGAAGACATCCTCGCTGAACAGCGCAATCCGGACGCCAACCAATGAGGCTCGACGTCCAGGTACTGGGCAAAAACGTCGCCACGCTATTTCGCGAGCGCGACGACTACGTCCTCAAATACAACCGCGACGCGAGCGCGGCGGATTTCGTCAGCCTGACCATGCCGGTGCGTGAAGAACCCTGGCGCTGGCCGCGCGATCTGCATCCGTTTTTCCGGCAAAACCTGCCGGAGGGTTATCTGCTGAATCTGATTCGCGAGCAGTTCGGACCGTTGCTCGACGGCACCGACCTGTCGCTGCTCGCGGTGGTCGGCGCGATGGGGATCGGCCGTGTCACCGTGACGCCGGAAGGCGTCGCACCCGGAACGGAACTGCGAGCGCTCGACGTGCAGGACATTTTGCACGGCGACAACACGGCCGAACATTTCGCGCAACTCGTGCGCGAGTATGCGCGCGCGGCCATCTCGGGCGCCGTGCCCAAGTTCATCGCGCCACAGGACGATGCCTCGCAGCCATTCACGTCGATGCCGCTCGGCAAACCCACCATCCGGACAAGCCGCCACATCATCAAAGGCTCGGACGACAGCACGCCGTTTCTCGGCTTCAACGAGTTCTATTCCATGCGCGTGCTCGAACGGCTCAGCGTCGCGCCGGTCGCGCGCACGAAGATGTCGGACGATGGCCGGGCGCTGATCGTCGAGCGCTTCGACGTCGACGCACAGGGAAAGCCGGCCTATGGCGTCGAGGACCTGTGCGGTCTTCTTGGTTTGCCGCCGCACGAAAAATACAATTCGACCAGCGAGAAAATGCTCAACGCCGCGCGAGCCTATCTGCTCGATCGCGATACCATGCGCGAGCAGCTGGAACATCTCGGCTGGCATATGTTGACGAACTACGTCGTACGCAACGCGGACTGTCATACGAAGAACGTGGCGTTGTTCTACACATCGGTCGACGATGTCGCGTTCACGCCCGTCTACGACATCGTGACAACGCAGGCGTACCCGCGTTTCGCGGCGAATCCTCCGGGCTTGCCGATCGACGGCCGCAAAACCTGGGCAGCCGGCAAAACGCTGGAGCGCTTCTTCAACACGCGCATGGGCATCGCGCCGCGGCAATACGCGCAGATGGTCGAGGCGTTGTGCGATTCGGCCGTCGCCGTCGGTCAGGAGTTGATCGAAGCGGCGCGCAACGAACCGCAATGGCACACCGTCGCGAAGCACATGCTTCACGCCTGGGACGACGGCATGGCGTCCTTGCGCTCACCGAAGAAGAGTCTGCAATTCAAAGGACTCAGACCGGCGATCGAAGCCGCAGGTTTTTCCATGCCGGAACCGGCGGAACGCGCGCGCGAGGTGATTGGACGCTCCCCGCTTCTTGGCAAGCGTGGCTAGACGCGCAACGACGCCGTCGCGCTGCGCCTTTTATGATTCGCCACCAAAACAAAGAACCCGCAGCATCGGTGATGCTGCGGGTTCTTTCAAGTCGACCTGCGTGCTACATCAAAGCGATCAAACTCAAACAGCCACCGCGCTCAACGCATCTTCCGTGAGCCACAGCGACTCCGCGAGATCCTGCTCATTGAGGTTGAGTCCGTCCCCGCCACGATCGACAACGATAAAGTCGCTCACGTCGCCCAACGCGATCAGCGGATGGTGCCACACGCCCTTCGCATAGTTCACGCCCTGCCAGCCGCTCGTCACGAACGCGCGAATCTTCGACGCGTCCAACTCGCCCGCCGGCGCCACGACCACCAGATACGGCTTGTCGTTCAGCGGCACGAATGCCTGGCTGCCAAGCGGATGCCGTTCGAGCATCTTCACTTCGAACGGCAGCGTGCGCGGCTGTCCGCGAAACAGGTTGACGAGCGTGCGACCGTTTTCGTCGGCGACGTCCACTTTCGCGAGATCGTGAAAGCGGATCGTTGTGCCGAGGTTGATCGGAATCTGCTTCGCGCCTTCGAGTTCGATCACGTCGCCGAACGCGGCGAACGCTTCCTTCGTCAACGGTTCGATCGCGAGCGTTTTCATGATGCGAGCGTGCCCCACAAACGCAGACGCGACACGCCGCCGTCCGGAATGATGTTAAAGCGCACGTGCGTCACCGGACCCAGTGCCGCGATTTCGCTTTCGAAATAGTGCTGGTTGTCCATCTTCAGCTTCTGTTCGCCGAGCAGCACCGGCCAGAACATGGCCTGCGTGATCAGCGAGCTGTCCGTGCCGCCCGTGACATACGCGGCCTGAATCGAGCAGCGGTCCGGAAAGTTGCCCTTGAAGTGCGCCGTATCGACTTCGATCTTTTTGATCACGCCCGGCTGCGCCAGTGCGACGATCGCCCAGTCGTTGCCCGGTTCGCGACGGCGGCGCGTTTCCCAGCCGTCGCCCATGTTCACGCCACGGCCCGGCATCAAAATTGTCGACGCTGCGCCGAAATGCTGGTTGTTCGCCGCGACAAGATATGCGCCGTTTTCCATCGCCGCCAGATCGAACTGCTCGGTGCGGCTCGCGCCGGCCCAATCGACTTGCGGTTGACCATACACACGCAGACGCGCGATGCCGCCGTCCGGATAGATGTTCACGCGCAGATGCGTGTACGCATTCGCGTCGCTGACTTCGTGGTAGTGGTGACTATTGCCTTGCAAGGTGGTCGACGGCACGATTTCGGTCCATTGAGTCGACTGATTAGGCGCGCCATCCACCACGCGCGCGGCTTCCACCGATGCCGCCGGCGGGAAGTTGCCCGTGAAGTGGCTAGTGTCGAGATCGAGGCCCTTGATCACGCCCGGCCGCGCCAGCTTTACGACGCACCAGTCGTAGCCGTTGGCGCGCTTGCGGCGCGTTTCCCAGCCGTCCATCCACTTGCCGTTGTCGTCGTACTTGCCCGGAATGAAGACGGCCGGCTCCGGATTCAGCATGCGTTCCTTCGGTGCGAAGAAATCGTCGCTGGCCTCGAGCGCCTGCGCGCCCAGGCGCGGGTCCGCCAGATTCACATAGCGGCGCGTGAATTCCGGTGCGTTGGGGTCGAGAATCGGGAGTGCCATCTTTGTCTTCCTTAGTGTTGGTCAGTGCTCAAAAAACGTTTTGGTTCGAGTCCAGCGACGCGTGGCAAAACCTTACGCGTCGATCAGGTCGTCGAGCCGGAAACGTGCGATGCGATAGATCTGATCGAGGCTCGCGCGCAGTTCGTCGGCGCGGCTGTTGTTCACGCGCGCCTCGAAGTTCGCGATGATGCCGTGACGGTCATACCCGCGCACGGCAAGGATGAACGGAAAACCGAATTTCTCGCGATACGCGGCATTGAGCGCGAGCAGTCTGTCGAATTCTTCCTGCGTGCATTGCGCGAGGCCGGCGCCGCTTTGCTCACGCGTGGATTCGGCGGTCAGTTCACCACGCACCGCGGCCTTGCCGGCGAGCTCCGGGTGGGCGTTGATCAACGCCAGTTGCTTTTCTTCGCCCGCCGTCTCGACGATATTCGACATCTTGCGATGCACCTCGTCGATGCTGGCGAAAGGCCGTTGCTGCGCGGCGATTTCCGCGACCCACGGCGAGTGCTCGAAAATGCCCGACAGCGCTGCCACGAACGCGTCGGTCGAGATGCTGTTGAGTTGGTCCAGAGTGTATTGCATCGCCTTCATGCCGCAGCCCCGCGGCCGTTTTGTTGATAAGGATGATGTTCGCGCCAGTGGCGCGCGATATCGACGCGCCGCGTGACCCACACGCGATCGTGCTGTTCGATATGGTCGAGGAAACGTTGCAGCGCGCGGAAACGCCCAGGGCGTCCGAGCAGACGGCAGTGCATGCCGATGGACAGCATCTTCGGTGCTTCGTCGCCTTCTTCATAGAGCACGTCGAAGGCGTCGCGCAGGTAGGTGAAGAAGTGGTCCGCGGTGTTGAAGCCTTGCGGGCTCGCAAAGCGCATGTCGTTGGTGTCGAGCGTGTACGGCACGATCAGTTGCGGCACTTTCGCGCCGCCGGTCACATCGACGTCCATCCAGAACGGCAGATCGTCGCCGTAGTAATCCGAGTCGTACAGGAATCCGCCATATTCAGCGACGAGGCGCCGCGTATTGGGACTGTCGCGCCCGGTGTACCAGCCGAGCGGACGCTCGCCCGTCACGCGCTCGATCGCTTCCATGCCGAGGCGCATGTGTTCCGCTTCTTTCTCCGGCGCCATGTCCTGATAGTGGATCCAGCGATACCCGTGGCAGGCAATCTCATGCCCGAGTTCGACGAAAGCCCGCGCCAATTCCGGATGCCGTTCGACCGCCATGCCGACGCCGAACACCGTGAGCGGCAGCTTGCGCTTTTCGAATTCACGCAGGATGCGCCAGACGCCCGCACGCGAACCGTATTCGTAGATCGACTCCATGCTCATGTGACGTGCCGGAAAAGAGGCGGCGCCGACGATTTCCGACAGAAACTGCTCCGAGCCCGGATCGCCGTGCAGCACGCAGTTTTCACCGCCCTCTTCGTAATTCAGGACGAATTGCACTGCGACACGCGCTCGACCCGGCCAGTTTGCCTGCACCGGGTGGCGGCCGTAGCCGATCAGATCGCGTGGGTAGTTCGGGTCGAGTGGCATGGTTTGACGAATGCGTGGTGACGGTACGTAAAATTCGCGTGGAACTCACGTGGCATGCACATGAGGTTGGCGCGGACTCGCGCGCTGAGTGCAAACGACTCACGCCGGCGCGGTTGGAAAAACATCAGAAGCAGTACCGAAAGCAGCAGAAAAAAGCCTTTCAGGCAGCCCGCGCCGAGTTGGACCAGTGTAGCGAAAACACCCGGGTGCGCCCATACACCCGGGCAGATAGTGCGTGTCAGACTGAATGTATGTGCGGTCCCGGTTCTGTAGTGTTTACCCGCAATAAATCGACCGTTCCTTCGTTTTCCGGCGACTTTGCAGCGGAAATGACGGTAGAGCCGCGCGTGGCGAGCGGATTCGGATCGGCGTCGGTGGGGCTGAAGGACGCCAGCGCGCCGTCGTAGCGCTTGGCCAGCGGCCGCGCGTAATCGCCACGTTTGGCCGTCGACAGACGCAGCGCCACCAGCGCCTCGGTCCACTTCACCGCTGCCGTCACGCCCTCGATCACCGGTGCGCCGAGCGCGTCTTCGATTTCCGCGCACAGTTCGGCCATACCCGCGCAGCCGAGCACGATCGCGTCCGAACCGTCTTCCGCGAGCGCACGCCGGCATTCGTCGAGGATGATGCGGCGCGCCGCCGAGCCTGGCTTGTCGAGGTCGAGCACGGCGACGTCGGTGGCGCGCACGTTGCGGCAAAACCGCTTCATGCCGTAACGCTCGGCAAGGTGCCACGCCATGCCGCACGTGCGCGCCAGTGTGGTCACCACCGAGAAGCCCGGCGCCAGCACGCTGGCCGCGTGCATCGCCGCCTCGGCAATGCCGATCACCGGGCCGCGCGCCAGTTCGCGCGCGGCGTACAGACCGGGGTCGCCGAAGCAGGCGATCACGTAGCCGTCGCAGCCTTCACGCTCTCCGGCGGCGACTTCGGCCAGCAAACCCGGCGTGGCGAGCGCTTCGTCGTAATACCCTTCGATCGACGGCGGCCCCATGGTCGGATTCACCGCGATGACTTCGGTGCCCGGCGCGGCGACGTCGCGCGCGCAGCGGCCCATGGCTTCCGTCATGCGTTGGGTCGTGTTCGGGTTGATCAGTTTGATACGCATATCGACTCCTGTTGCTTCCGCAAAATTCAGCGTGCAAGAACACGATAGAACAACGCAGCGAGGCCTGCGCCGATAAACCACGAGAAATTCGCCATGCCGTCGAGCGCGGGCACCATCACGCAGGCCACCGCGATCACGGCAGCCGGCAGCAACGCGGCGACCGCCCGGTAATTGACGCCGTTGCGATACCAGTACGAACCTGTCGGCGAGACCGTGTACAGATCGTCGAGAACGATCTTCTGACGCTTCACCAGAAAGTAGTCGACGATCAGGACACCGTACAACGGTCCGATGAAACTGCCGAGCACGTCGAGCGTGTAATGGATCACAGCCGGGTTGTTGAACAGATTCCACGGCGTAATGAAAATCGACGCCACCGCCGCGAGCATGCCGCCCATGCGCCAGCTAATGAGGCGCGGCGCGACGTTGGAGAAGTCGAAAGCCGGCGAGACGAAGTTGGCGACGATGTTGATGCCGATAGTCGCGATCGTGAAGGTCAGCGCGCCGAGAATCACCGCGGTCGGATAGTCGATACGGCCTACGGTTTCGACCGGGTCCGTGATCAGTTCGCCGAACACCGGGAGCGTGGCCGCGGTCGTGATGACCGTCACCAGCGAGAAGGCCAGGAAGTTGACCGGCAGGCCCCAGAAGTTGCCGCGCTGCACGCTGCGGAAACTCTTGCCATAGCGCGAGAAGTCGCCGAAATTCAGCATTGGGCCGGAGAAATACGACACCACCAGCGAGATGGCCGTGATCATCACCGGCACGACCTGCATGCCGTGATATTTGACGCCGCCCAGGTTGATGCCGATGTTGCGCCACCCCGCGCGATACACCATGTAGCCCGCGAGAATGAACATCACCACGTAGACCGCGGGACCGGCGAAGTCGATGAACTTCTTGATGGTCTCCATGCCGTGCCAGAACACCAGCGCCTGCAACACCCACAGCACCATGAAGCCGGTCCAGCCCAGCATCGAAAGCCCCAGGAAGCCGTGATGATGAACATCCGCATAAGGCAGCAATTGCGGAACAAATTTCAACACGACGATCACGAGCGCGCTCGACGCCAGATAGGTCTGGATGCCGTACCACGCGACCGCAATCAGGCCGCGAATCACCGCGGGAATATTCGCGCCGAGCACGCCGAAGGTCGCGCGGCACGCCACCGGATACGGCACGCCGTTCGCCTGGCTCGGCTTGGCGATCAGGTTGCACAACAGGTTGACGATCGTAATGCCGACCAGCAGCGCGATCAGCACCTGCCAGCTCGTCAGGCCGAGCGCGAACAGACTGCCCGCGAACACGTAGCCGCCGACGCTGTGCACGTCCGACATCCAGAACGCGAAGATGTTGTAGGCGCCCCAGGTTTGATGCCGTAACGGCGCGAGATCCTCGTTGTAGAGGCGATCGCTGTAGCCTGCGGGCATCGACGGTTCGCTGGTCGCGCCGTCGTCTGCGTAAGGGGAAATTGCGGGATTGCCGGGCGCTGCACTGAACTGAGCCATGATTCCTCCTTGGGATAGGGACCGTCGATAGCGAATCGAAGGACATTGCATCGGCCATGCCAGTCGCGCCCTCCTCGTCCGTATGAATCGAGGGGTGCTGGCGCGTCTGTGCCGGCCGTGCCGCGGATGTCTCCGTACTTGAAGTACTTGTGGTTGTCGCACCGCCGGCAACCGCGAAGTCCGGCGATGCGTTATTACCCGAAGTCCGTCGCCCGGCGGCGGACACGCGTGCACAAGCCGGCAGCGCTCATGCCGAGCCGCCTTGCAACGCTTGATTCGTTCAGTTCAATTCAGTGCGGCGCGCACCGGGAACGGGCGCACGCCGGCCGCCTGCCTCAGCCTGGCGCGGACTTGGTCTTCGATGAATCTCTGGCTGCGCCGTTGAGGGCGCCGAACACTTCATGCAGATCAGCCGCGCCACGTGCGGGGCGGTCCAGCATCTTCAACTCGACGCTTTGCAGATGGCGCGACATCAAGGCCGCCGCCTCTTTTGCATCGCCGGCGTCGAGTGCGGCGAGAATGGCTTCGTGGTCCTCGAACGAGCATGGGCTGCGTCCGAGCGACTCGTACAGCGCGGAAATCAGCGTGGAGCGCGCCACCAGACCGTTCAGGCAGTCGCACAGCACAGCGTTGCCGGTGAGTCCGGCCAACTCGGTGTGAAACTCGCCCGACAGGCGAATCCACGCCGGAAAATCACGTGTTTCGAATGCTTTGCGTTCCCGGCCGATCATGCTGCCGATGCTCTTCAAACGCCGCATGCCGTGGCCGCTGCAGATCTTTTCGACCACCGCCAGCTCGATGATGCGGCGCATCTCGAACACTTCGTGGACTTCCTGCAGCGACGGACTGGCCACGAACGCCCCGCGATTCGGTTCGAGATCGACGAGGTGATCGGTTGCCAACTGCGCCAGCGCCTGCCGGATCGGACCGCGCTTCACACCGAATACTTCGCACAACTGTGCTTCTGTCAACTTGGCGCCAGGTGCGAGCCGATGCTCGAGGATCGCGGCGCGGATGCGCTCGGTGATCGCTTCGGGTTTCAAACTATTCGCGGCAGCGGAGTCTGTGTCGGACATGATGTTCGTCTCGGTATGCTGGTCATCATAGGATGGACATAAAAATTGTCAACAATTTTTGTCTTGAATTTCGACATTCTTGGCGGCGAGGTTGAGCCGACGGACTGCCGGCCCGGCATGCATATCCGGTGGTATCGCAGTACGAGCTTAATTAGGCTTGGCTGGGATCGTTCATTGGTGGCTTGTTTTGTCAACAAAATTGGCGGTGCTTCCGGGGGCTGTTGTACTGGTGGTAGGCACCAGCAATTGACCGTTAGTTGCGTTAATTGAATTAAAAAGAAAGCGGACAATCGCCCGCTTCCCTTTCCAGCTAACTCATGCGAGGTACGGATAGCCCGACAAACTCAGTTTGAACCCGTGCGCATTCGCGACGAGATGCGCGTCCGCGCCCACGGGCAGCGTCACCATGTTGCGGACATGCCCGAATTGCAGGCCAGTGACGACCGGAATGCCGATCACCGATCTCACCTGCTCGATCATTGCGTGCAGATCGTAGCCGTTGTCGTATTCGTAGGGTTTGGCGCCCGAGAAATCGCCCAGCACGAGCACCTGTTGTTGCGCAAGAATGCCGGACAGGTGCAACTGGTAGATCATCCGCTCGACGCGGAATGGCTGCTCGTTGACGTCCTCGATAAAGAGGATGCCGCCCTGCACCGGCGGCATGTACGGCGTGCCGATCAGCGACGCCAGAACCGCCAGGTTGCCGCCCCACAACATGCCAGAGACGTCGACCGGCTGCGCTTGCGGCGTGTTGTTCGAGATCGTCATGGTCGGCTTCGTCACCGCCGACCAGAAGCGCTGCATGGTGAACTCGCTCAGTTCCTCCGCGCCGAAGTCGCTCATCACCATCGGGCCGCCGAAGCTCTTCACGCCGGCACGCGCCAGCAGCGCAAGCTGGATCGCGGTGAAATCGCTGTGTCCGACCAGCGCGATCGGTTGATCGGTGAGCCGCCGTTGCAAGCCCTCGTAGTCGAGTCCGTGCAGGATGCGCACCGCGCCGTAGCCGCCGCGCACGGCCAGCACGATGTCCGGCAACTTACGCGAAGGATCGGCGAGGCGGTTCAGCTCGGCCGCGCGTTCGCCATCCGTGCCGGCAAAGCGCTGGAAGCGACGCTTCGTCGCTTCCACGCCCTCGACGTGATGCCCCTGCGCATGGAAGCGCGCCAACGCGCGATGCAGCACCTCGGGGTCGTGCGGATACCCGGACGGCGCAATCAGTTCGATGGTGCGATGGACGGTCATTGGCAGGACCTTGCTGGACGTTGTTGTTTTAGAGCGACTGGACCGGCCCCGGTGCGATGCCCGGTGCGCTGGCTGCGCTAGCTGCGTCGGCCCGTGCCGCCGCACGCGCTTCGCGGCTCGCGCGCCGCCGCTCGGCAAAGAACGACTTGAGGGCGGCCCCGCATTCATTTTCGAGCACCCCGCCGATCACCGTGGTGTGGTGATTCAACTGTGGATTCGCAAACGCGTTGACGACGCTGCCGCACGCCCCCGTTTTCGGATCGCGCGCCCCGAATACGACTCGCGCGATGCGCGCATGCATGATCGCGCCCGCGCACATCAGGCACGGCTCCAGCGTGACGTAGAGTTCGCAGCCCGGCAAACGATAATTCTCCACGGCTTGCGCCGCGGCGCGTAAAGCGGCCATTTCCGCATGCGCGGACGGGTCGTGCCCACCGATCGGATGATTGAAACCTGTGCCAATGACTTCATCGCCTCGCACTAAAACTGCGCCGACGGGCACTTCACCGGCGGCGCGCGCTTTTTCGGCGGCGGCTTGCGCCAGCGCCATGAAACGGCGATCGCGCTCCGTGACTTCGGGGACGGTGGAACATGTGGGCGGTTCGCCAAGGGCTGCCTCTGAACCCGCCGAGGCGGCGGCAGCGCCCGACTCGGTCGCTGCCGATTCAGCGACATCGCTCACCGAGCGTTCGGAACCCGGCACATTCAGCGCTCCGTAAGATTCGACAGAGTCTGAATCCGGCGCGGCGGACTGGGCAAGCGGCTCGCTCACTGCGAACCCGCGTCTGCCGTATCGAGGTTGCCCGCGCGCTCGGATAGCCGCTCGGCGATACGCCGGCAGTATTCGCGCGGCAGAACCAGCGGGCCGCCACGCAACGATTCAAGTGCCATATCGAGCGCGAGCATGCGCACCTGGAGACGGCAACGGGTAGCCCGGTCGCTCACGGCATTCAACTCCGCTTGCAGGTCGCGCAACGCGCGCAACTGCTCGATAGCGGGCGGCACAAAGCCCGCGTTCTTCAAAATCCGGTTGGCGACGCGCACTTCTTCGGGGACCAAAGTATCGTCGTCCAGCGACAGCGGCGCGCCGGCGCCCGGTAACTCGTCGAATTCGCCTCGCGCGGCGGCGGCGGCAATACGCTGTTCGACTAACGCATCAAGCAATTTCATCTGCAATCCACTACGTTGCGGCCCAAGCATTCTATCAGGGCGCGCACGATCGTTCCGCTTCTCGAACCGACGAAACCTCCTACGTTTTCAGATTCCGCGTATTTGAGGGCGCACGGTCGTGCGCTAGCCTCGGCGATTCGTCCCCGCGGCACTTGCCGCTCCGTTTTCCATTGCCAAATCTGACAAAACACTTTCACCAGACGGCGCTCTGCACGCCTTCCCTCACCGCCCCACAATCATCCACGCCATGAAACCCCGAATGATCACTTCCAGCCGCAGTCACATCTCCATCGCTCCCCATGCCCGCATCAGTCCGCAGCCGGCGGCGGATCTCATCAGTCCAGGCAAGCGCACTCGAAAACCGTGGCTACCTGCGACGCTGGCCGGCGTCACCATGGCGTTCGCGCTCTCCGGTTGCGGCGTGTTCTGCGGTGGCACGGGCGGGAGCGGTGCCGGTTTCGCCGGCGGTTGCGCGACCGGAATGCGGTTCTAGCACGGCGTCCTTCGATAAGCCGCCGTCACCCAAGGCGACGCGCGCTAGGATTCGGCGCCGGTCAAAGTCCAGCGCGCCAACGCAACATGCCGCGTACGCCCGAGCAAGCTGTGCATCAACGCAAACTCACGCACGTTCCAGCAGACCGGCTCGACGGGGCGTGCCGCGGCCCATGGCATCCCATACGCCAGCGTGACGTGCGGTGTGTACTGCGCCGCGGACGAGACCGCGTGCTCACCCAACCCGGCGCTCTGCAACGCACGACCCAAGGCGTCGTGCAGTACGTGCAAGCCGGCGACGCCTTCGCCTCCGCCCAACACCAGCGGGCCCGGTCGTAGCTTCAAGGCAAAGCTGACCGCCGTGTCGAATTCGACGCTAAACGGCTCCATTCTGATCGACGCAGCCGCCTGCATCGCCGCATCGACTCGCTTTTGCGGCAAACCACCGGCGAAATTTCCCAGGTGATGCAAAGTGACGTGCAGACGACCGGCCGCAAGCGGCTTGCTTCGCGCGCGCGACTCCCCGCAAAGCTGTTGCGCGAGCTTCGAGATGCCGGCCGCGGTGGCGGTATCGGGAAAGACGGCGAAGAACAGGCCGTCTGTCGGCGTTGGCGGCGCCTCGAGCCCAGGCAGCCAAAGTTGTTCAGGCATGGCGTTCCTGACCGGATAAAGCCGGCATGTCGATGAATCTCCGTTCATTGTGCGGGCTCACCCGCGATAGCTGCTCTATCCAGACCGCTCGACTGTGCGAGTTTCGCGATCGCCTTTATCAAACCCGGTCGTTACTGAGATAGCTCCCCGTTGCAGGCAAAGGCAGCACAATTCCGCCCACAGCCGTTCCCCATAAAAAACCGCTTGCAGTCACCGCCTCCCCACGTACAATACTGTACATCCATACAGTACTGGTGGCAATGTGGAACTGCTCAAAAAGCTGGAAGTATTGGCCGACGCCGCGAAGTACGACGCGTCATGCGCAAGCAGCGGCGCGCCCAAACGCGGCTCGCGCGGCATTGCAGGCCTCGGCGCCAGCACCGGCGCGGGCATCTGCCACAGTTTCACGCCAGACGGGCGCTGCGTCTCGCTGCTGAAAATCCTGCTCACCAATTTCTGTTTGTATGACTGTCAGTACTGCGTCAACCGGCGCTCGAGCAACGTGCCACGCGCGCGCTTCACCCCCGAGGAAGTCGTCGACCTGACGCTGGATTTTTATCGGCGCAATTACATCGACGGATTGTTTCTGAGTTCCGGAATCATTCAGTCGTCGAACTACACGATGGAACAACTCGTGCGCGTCGCCCAGTCGTTGCGTGAGGATCATCAGTTTCGCGGCTATCTTCATCTGAAGACGATTCCCGACGCCGATCCGCAGCTGATTGCGCAAGCCGGGCGTTATGCCGACCGTTTGAGCGTGAACATCGAACTGCCTACGGACAGCAGCCTAGCGCTGCTCGCGCCGGAAAAGAACGTCCGCACCATCAAGCTCGCCATGGGCTCGATCCGCCTTGCGCAGGAAGAAGCGCATAGCGACGCCGGAGCGCCGAAGTTCACGCCCGCGGGCCAAAGCACGCAGATGATCGTCGGCGCGGATCAGACGAACGACAGCACGATCTTGCAGACCGCCGCGACGCTCTACGGGTCATACAAGCTCAAGCGCGTCTACTACTCCGCCTTCAGCCCGATTCCCGACAGTCCTTCCGCATTGCCGGCTCAGGCGCCGCCGTTGTTACGCGAACACCGGCTGTATCAGGCGGATTTTTTAATGCGCGGCTACGGCTTCAGTGCGGACGAACTGTTCGAACAGCCCGGCAACCTGTCGCTCGACATCGATCCGAAGCTCGCGTGGGCGTTGGCGCATCGCGAGCAGTTTCCGGTCGACCTGAACCGCGCGCCGCTGCGCATGATCGCGCGCGTGCCGGGCATCGGCATGCGCAACGCAAAACGTTTGGTGGAGTTACGGCGTTCGCGCCGGGTGCGCTACGAGGACCTCGTGCGGCTGCGTTGTCCGCTGGAAAAGATCAAGCCGTTCGTCGTGACGCAAGACTATCGCGCGGCGCTGCATGACACGTCGTCGGCCCGCCTGCGCCGGGTGTTGGCGCCGCCGGTGCAACTGGCGTTGTTGTGAAGCGTCGCAATGCGTGCCATCGTTATCGAAGACCATTTCGCCGCCTGGCGCGCCGCATCGCTCGGCGCTTTAGCTGATGGCCTCGCGCCGGAGACGATTGAATGGCGCATCAAACAGGAACCTGAGTTATCGCAGGAGCAGGCGCTGTTCGACTATGGCACGACGTCAGAGGAAGCCGAGGCTCGACCCACCGCCGTGCATGTTTCGAAGGAGCTGGCGGCGCTATTGCAGGACGCCGCCCTGTTCCGCGAATCACAGCGTTGGGCGTTTTTGTACAAGGTCCTGTGGCGCTGGCATCACGGCGACCGCGCGGCCGCCTCGCCGGCGGACGCGGATGGCGCACGCCTTTATCGCATGGCCAAAAGCGTGCGGCGCGCCAAGCACGACATGATTGCCTACGTGCGGTTTCGCAAGCAGGCGTCGGCGTCAATGTCGGCGGCGCAGACGCCCGAATACATCGCCTGGTACGAACCCGAGCATGATGTGTTGCCGTGGGCCGCGGAACATTTTGCGCAACGCATGGGGCGCGCGACCTGGATGATCACCACGCCGCGCGGCGCGGCTTTCTGGGACGGTCAGCAACTGCATCTGAAGCAGCGCCGCGCCCTACCTCGTGACCATCGTTGCGATACCGCCGACGAAGCCGAGGCGCTATGGCTCGCCTACTACCGCAGCACGTTCAATCCGGCGCGGCTGAACGAGGCGGCGCTCGAACAGCACATGCCGGTACGCTTCTGGAAAGGCTTGCCCGAAGGTCATCTGATCCCGGCCATGATCAGCGAAGCGAAAAGCGGCGCGCGCCGTGTGGCGCAGGCGAGCGGCGTCGGCGCGCTGGGCGGCAAAATCATTCCGATCGAAGCGGACATGGCGCAACCGAATCGCGTCCAGCCCTCGTCGCTCGATACCTGCCGGCGTTGCGACCTGTGGCGCAATGCGACGCAAGCTGTCGGGAGTTCGGGGCCAGGCGACGCGCGCATCATGCTGATCGGCGAGCAGCCCGGCGACCAGGAAGATCTGAGCGGCCAGCCGTTTGTCGGGCCGGCGGGGCAATTGCTGGAGACTGCGATCACGCGCGCCGGCTTGTCGCGCGAGCAGGTCTATCTGACCAACGCGGTGAAGCATTTCAAGTGGGAACCGCGCGGCAAGCGCAGGCTGCACAAAACGCCGGGACAGCGTGAGATCGAAGCGTGTTCTTACTGGCTCGAGAGGGAGTTGCACGCGGTACGCCCGGCGGTGATTGTCACGCTTGGCGCCACCGCGCTGACCGCCTTGCTGCGCGGGAAGGTCAGCCTGAAAGATTATCTCGACGCGCCATTCAACGTGGACGGCGGCTGGGGCATCGCCACCTATCATCCGTCGTTCGCGTTACGGCAGCAGACCGAGGCGGACCGCGACAAAATATTGGCCGAGATCAGCAACGCGCTCATCCGGGCACGTGAGCTGGCTGAATCCGCCACGCCGACCACAACGAAAGAGCAGCAATGAATAACAAATGGCGCAGCGAAGCCATCTTCCTGCTGTTAGACAATCAGTTCACAACAAAAACTCACGCAACGCTACGACACCCCGCACGTGCCACGCGTACAGAAAACATGGCAGGCACGCACCGCGTCATACGGTAGAGCCGCAGCGAAACTCACCGTGTTGCATGAAAAGCCTCAATCAACGCAAGGTCGCTCAGATGCCGTCACTCGACCGTCGATAACGACGGCCGCGTCGTCATCGACGTCAGGCACTGGAGGTCGAGCGCGCGCGTGTGCTCGGTCATGTAGTCGACGAACACGCGGACCCGTGCGGGAAGCTGCTTGCGGCTGAGATAGCAGAGGTAATGGCCGCCATCTTCCGGCGCGTGCTGCGCGAGACAACTGAGCAACTGCCCGTCGGCCAGCAGGTCGCACACCTGATAGGCGGGCAACTGCGCAATTCCCAGCCCGTCCAGCACCGACTGCACGATCAGATCGGGGTCGTTGAATGTGTGCTGCGCAACGGGCTGGTGGCGCTGCGGGAGACCGTCCACCTTGAACTCCCATTCACTGATGCGGCCGGACGCGGCCAGAAAGTTGATGCAACGATGCTCCGCCAGTTCATCGACATGCCGTGGCAGCCCGTGTCTTCGCGCATAAGCGGGCGACGCGCAGACGAGCATCTGCATCGGAATCAGCCGGCGCGCCACGATTCCGCTGTCTGCCAGACGTCCGTCGTGAAACGACACGTCGACACGGTCGGCCGTGAAATCGGCGGGTCGATCGTTCAGCAGCAGTTCGAGGGCGATCTCGGGATAGCGCGCATGAAAGCCCCGCAGCAATGGCGCGACGATCTTGCGGCCGAAACCCGGTGGAGAGACGATGCGCAGATGGCCGCGCGGCGGCCCGTTGCGCAGCTCCCGCATGTCTTCCAGCGCCTGGGCGATGCGCTCGATGCCAGGCTGACAGTTCTCGTAGAACAGCTCACCCTCGCGCGTCAACGACGTGCTGCGCGTGGTGCGCAGAAAGAGGCGCGCGTCGAGCTGGGCCTCGAGTTTCTGCACGTTGCGGCTAACGGAGGAACGCCCGATGCCGAGGCGATCGCCCGCGCGGGCAAAGCTGCCTTCGTTGGCAACGGCGAGAAAAGAAACGACGCCGGCGTAGCTGGTCGCAAAACTGCTGGCGAACGGGTCGGCGGCGCCGGCGATACGGCGGCGTGAAGGGTCGTCTGACATGGAAGCGCGGTTCGTAAAGTCCATAGCGACTAGACGTATCAGCGCTGCCATTTGTGACACGGTCCGCCCTTTTTTTGAAACCGGATGCGGCGCAGAGGCGGCTATTTCTCCGGAACGAGAACCGGTGCGCCCTTATCCTTCAGCAGTAGCACGAGGAACCTGGCCGGCTTCGTCTGGCTGGCGTTGCGTCCGACCGTGTGAACATCGCCTGGACCTTCATAGAAGGTCTGCCCGGGCGTCAGCGTGACTTCCTTGCCGCCCTTGACCTGCATCACGATCGATCCCTCCAGCACATAGATAAAACCGTGCGCATGATGCCGATGGACTGGGTCCGCCGCGCCCGGCGGATACTCGACGGCGATCATCAAGGCTTCCTTGCCCGGATAGTCGTCAAGAGGCTGCGTCATCAACGGCGTGACGACTGCGGCGGGCGCCTCGGCGCGCGCCACGCTCAACGACGCGCTCACGACGACGAGCGCGGCCAGTGCCGTATTTCTCAAACGAAGCATGATAAGTGTGTCCATGAATAACGCGGCCCGCCCGCGCGGGCCTGAACTGGACAAAAGCGAAACCCGTCTGCTCAGACGAGGTTCGCCTTGTCCAGACCGAATGCCTTGTCGGACGAACCCGGCACCGTCTTGAACGCGACGTTCGCGCGGTTCCATCCGTTGATCGCCATCACTTCGAACGTCAGGTCCGACAGTTCCTTTTCGGAAAATTGGCTACGCACGCGCTCGTAGAGCTCGTCGGGCACGCCGTGCTCGGGAATCCGGGTCAACACTTCCGTCCATGCCAGCGCGGCGCGTTCGCGCGGCGCGAAAAGCGTCGACTCGCGCCACGTCGCGAGGTGATGGACGCGCAACTCGCGCTCGCCGTGCATGCGCGCTTCCTTCACGTGCATGTCCAGGCAGAATCCACAGCCATTGAGTTGCGACGCCCGGATCGACACCAGGTCACGGATCGATTCTTCGATCGTGCTATCTTTCAGCAGATTGCTGAGTTCGAAAAACTTCTTGAACAGTTCCGGCGATTGCTGCACATAGTTGATACGCTGCGTCATGATTTCTCCTGGCGACGATGAGTGGCCACCCTGCCTTGCGGGTGGCGTTAGCGGCAATGAGCCGCACAAAGTCATCGTAGGTGGCCGCGGCGTGTCACGGTAGGCCTGGGGACGCGCTCACCATGTTGTCCGCGCGGCACCAATCGAGTCGTCGACGCGCGCCCGCGCCGCGGAGAGACCGGCGTTCAGCCGTTGGCGTGCGCTGCCGCGATGCGCGCGAGCTTGTCAGGGTTGCGCTGCACATGAATACGGACGATGCGTTCGCCGTCGGTTTCGAACGACTGTGCCGATTCGAGTTTGCCTTCGATAAAGCGCAGCAGCGCCCATTGGCCGTTGAGCACCACCAGCTTGACGCTGAGTTCGTCGCCATAACGCCGGGACGACGCGTAGAACAGCTGCGCGATGCGCTGGCCGCCAACCATTGGCTTCGGGAAGCTCTGGACTTTGCCGCCGCCGTCGCCGATCAGCTTTGCGTCTTCGGCCAGCAATGCGTTGATCGCGTGAAAGTCGCCGCGCTGCAGCGCCTGCACGAATGTTCGCAGCAAGCGCAGATGCGTTTCGCGCGGTACTTCGTAGCGTGGACGTTCGTCGCGCAGTTGCGCTTTCGCACGGCTTACCAGCTGGCGGCACGCCGCCTCCGTCTTGCCTATGGCCTGGGCGACCTCGTCATAGTCGGCGTCGAAAATCTCGCGCAGCAGGAACGCCGCGCGGGCTTCAGGCGTCAGCCGCTCGAGCAGCACCAGAAAAGCCACGGAGATGTCGTCGGCGCGCTCAGTGGCCTCCTCCGGCGTCGCCGGCAAATCGCTCATCAGCGGTTCGGGCAACCAGATGCCCGTGTAGTGTTCGCGTTGAATCTTCGCCGCGCGCAGACGGTCGATGGACATCCGTGTCGTGACCGCGACCAGCCACGCCTCCGCGTTGTCGATGGCATCACGGGCTGTTGCATGCCAACGCAGCCAGACGTCCTGCACGATATCTTCGGCCTCGGCAACCGACCCCAGCATTCGATAAGCAATCTTCTGCAAGCGCGGGCGCAGCCCGTTAAAGGCACGTGCGTTGTCGTCCATGCACCGGTTTCCTATTTTTCCCGCAGGGATGCGACATATTGTTTGGCGGCTTCGTTGCCATGCGCGAGCGCCCGTGACGCCAGAGAGAATCCCACCTGAGTTTCATGGGCGACTGCGCTGCGGTCTTCATCAAAGACTCTTGCCGCGCGTCGAAGATGTTGCGCCGCCTGCCCATGAAGTTCCGACGCCGCTGCATGATGTTGCGCGGCAGTCAGGCCGCTGTCGACGGACCCTGCCGGCAACGGAGCGCCTGAATGCCTGGCGGCGAGATTGGATTCCTCGATGGCATACAGCGCATGGCCTTGCGCCAGTACGGCCTGATGAGCGGCGTGATCGTAATTCTTGGCCGCCTCGTAGTACTGCGATGCCTCGCGATGAAAGCGCGCCGCCTGCTCGTGATGCGATGCGGCAGCATCGAGATGCACTTTCTTACCCTGCTTCGTATTCATGGCAGATCCTCCTGGAGCGGCCTCGCTCTGCAGCGATGCTGGAGACACTCAAAGCCGGCTGGCACAGCTTTGATTGGCAAGAGCGTCTCGGGCCGAATGCATGACTTGTTCTAATCGACGTTGCAGTTCACCGCGAACAAATACTACCTGAAAATGTGCAGGCAACTCGGCCCCATTCCGGCGCACATCACAGGCGTTACGTGTCGCTCTGCTCGTGCGCGTACCGGGTCGGCGGCAGTCCGACATGGCGCGTGAACGCGACGCTGAACGCACTCGCCGAACTGTAGCCGACGCGCTCAGCGACTTTCGCGACGCCGCCGCCATTCTGCCGCAGCAGGTTCTTCGCCAAGGCCATGCGCCAGGACAACAGGTATTCCATCGGCGCGACGCCGACTGCGCGGCTGAAGCGTTCGAAAAATGCCGAGCGGGACAGCGCGGCGGCTTCCGCCAGTTGCGCAACCGTCCAGGACTTGCCGGGACTTTCGTGCATCTGACGTATGGCCAGCGCAAGACGTCCGTCGGCGAGTCCGCGCACAAGGCCGGGCGACGCTGCCGTTCCCGTCGACCGGAGCGCTTCGATGAAAAGAACCTCGAGCAGCCGCGCGAGCACGACCTCCCGCGCGGGACGCTGCTCGCGAGATTCGTCTCTCACGAGTTTCACCAGGGTCGCCAGCCTAGGCTCGCCGCGAACATGCACGAGGTCAGGAAGAAGTGACACCAGCAAGGCCGCGTCTGGCGAACCGAACACGCAGTGGCCGACAAGCAGCTGTACGTCAGCCGGGTCGCCCTCGACGCCGAGCCTGAATCCGCCGTCGAGCAGCGCGACGGGCGAAGTGTCGGCGTCCTCCTGTTCGGGTGGCTCGAGACTCGACATCGTAAAGCCGCATACCTCGGGGATCAGAACGAAATCATCTGCCTGAAGAATGATCGGCTCGTGCCCATTCGTCGTGAGGCGGCACGAACCGGCGAGGATCACGCAGTAGAACGGCTGCCCGGCTTCTGAGCGGCGAACGCGCCAGCGACCGGCGCCGCTGACCACCTTCGAGAACGTGGCGAGCGGCTGCAGCAGCGTGACGATCTCGGCAAGAGGGTCCACCATAACCGGACTCCTTCGAATGAAAACCGGACGCTCGATTGTAGCAAGTCCGGCGGTGGCGACTTATTGTGTGGATCCTGCCACCCTCTACTGGACTCGCCATGAAAACCGTCCTGATCACCGGATGCTCGTCCGGATTCGGCCTCGACACCGCCCGCTATTTCCTCGATCGTGACTGGCGCGTCATCGCCACCATGCGCAGGCCGCGCGAGGATGTCCTGCCGCGCTCCGAACGTCTGCACGTACTTGCCCTCGATGTGACGGATCCGCAGAGCATCCGTGATGCCGTGGAGGCCGCCGGGCCGCTCGACGTGCTCGTCAATAACGCGGGGATTGGCGTGCTGAACGCCCTAGAAGGCACCTCGATGGACATCGCTCGTGAAGTCTTCGAAACGAACACGCTCGGCACGATAGCGATGACACAGGCGGTCCTGCCTCAGTTTCGGGAACGCAGAGGAGGCGTCGTCGTCAACGTCACCTCGAGTGTGACCTTGAGGCCGCTCCATTTGCTCTCTGTCTACACCGCCAGCAAGGCGGCGATCAACGCGTTCAGCGAATCCGTGGCGCTGGAACTGGAGCCGTTCAATGTACGCGTGCGCCTCGTCCTGCCGGGACGCGCGCCGGAAACCCGCTTCGGCGAGAACGCGCAGTCCCGCATGCAGGGCGGCGTTCCCGAAGCGTATTCGGATCTGGCGCAGCGCGTCTTCGCCCAATGGCAGCAGGAGTCGGCGGTCACACGCTCGCTCGACGTAGCGCAGGCCGTGTGGCGCGCGGCGAACGACCCATCGGCCCCGCCGCGCATCGCCGCCGGTGAGGACGCTATTGCGTGGGCCAATTCGCAGTGAAGCGGGACGGCTGTCACGACTTCTTCTTACGCGGTAGCGCCGCATTCAGAAACGGATTGAAGGTGCTCGACCCAGCCGGCGTATTGGCTTTGTTCGAGCGACGCCGCTTGGCCGAGGGTGCACTGCCGGACAATTGCGCCAGCAGTTCATCCGCAGCGGATTCTTCGTTCGCGTCGGCTGGTTTTCGGCTTTTGGCGCGCCGCGGTTCGGCCTCCTTGGGAGTTTCACTCGCAGCGCCAGCCGAAAGCGCGGTTTCCGCGATGTGTTCGACCACCGTCATAAACGAGGTCGACGCCGACCGCTGGTCATCGCTCGGAAGCATCGTCTGAACGACGATTTCATGCAGCGAACGGCCATCGACGGAACGGACTCGTGGGGTGCCATGCCAGTCGGCATCCGCTTGCGCGAACGCGCCAATGACGCGCTCCAGCACTGCTGGCGACAGTACGCCGCCGTCGTAGAGGCTAACGACCACGCGCTCGAAAATTCCAAACGCGGTTGATGGAGAAGCTTTCGGCACGACTTCTTACTCCTTGATAGTCCGTTATTGAGCGCCTTGCAGTCCCGCGGTCCGTACTCCGTGAACTGAACTCCGGACGCTGCAACACTGCGGGAACACCGGTTGCTCGCGTCGTCTGCATTCGGTTCACACATGCATTCGCGCGATAGACCCATGAAACAGATCGGCGACGTACGTATCGGCATTTCCGGTTGGCGCTACAAGGGATGGAGAGATGCCTTCTACCCCCATGGGCTGAAACAGGCCGCCGAACTGCAGTTTGCGTCGTCGCTTTTCCAGAGCATTGAAATCAATGGTACGCATTACAGCCTTCAGTCGCTCGACAGCTGGCGGCGTTGGTATGCCGAGACGCCCGCCGACTTCGTCTTCAGTGTGAAAGGCGCGCGGTATCTGACGCATCTACTGCGTTTCCGCGACGACAGCGCGCAAGTGGGCAGCGCCAACTTTTTCGCGCAGGGCCTGCTCGCCCTGAATGAAAAGCTGGGCCCCATTCTGTGGCAGTTCCCGCCTTCGTTCCGCTTCGAGCCGGCGGCCATGGAACGCTTTTTACGTTTCCTGCCTCGCGACACCGCGGCCGCGCTCTCTTTGGCGGAGCAACACGATGCGCGGGTCAAAACGCCATATGCCGCGATGGACCGCAAGCGCAAACTGCGCCACGCCGTCGAGGTGCGTCACGCCAGTTTTATGGATGCCGCCTTCATCGACCTGCTCAGGCAATACGACACCGCGCTGGTCGTCTCGGATTCGACCGAACCGTGGCCACTGGCGGAAGACGTCACCGCTGACTTCGTTTACATCCGACTGCATGGCACCGAGTCGCGGTATTCCGGCGCCTACGCGGACGAAGCGCTAGACGACTGGGCCGCCCGGATCGACGCATGGCGCCGCGGTTCGCAGCCCGCAAACGCGCGGCTGATCGCGCCGAATCTTCATCCACCGCGTCGGGCGCACCGCGACGTGTACTGCTATTTCGACAACGATGCCAAAACACATGCGCCCTTCGACGCGCAGCGGTTGATCGAACGGCTCGGCTTAGAAGCCGTGCATTCGGTGGCGTAAGCAGACGGCAGACTTTCAGCGCGGACCACAAGCATTACCTCGATTGTTTGCGCTTGCCGCTCGGTTTGTCCGCGCGTTGAAGGGGCAGCACAATCGCGTCATACAGGCGTTGCCGCGCCGGTTGACTCGGAGCAAGGCACAGGCCCGGCGCGAGAATGAGGGTCCGTCATGACGACTGCCAGACACGCGCGCTGCTTCTATTCACAGCGGCATGCATCTTGCGCGAGGACTCAACAGGCGGACTCTGGTCGACCGCTTTTTGCAAGGGAGACGGCATGATCACACTAAAAATCGAACGCCTGCGTCCCACTCAACTGACACACGGCGCGCGGGAGGTCCGCAATAAAATCAGCCAATATAAAGCGCTGAGCGGGCACGATCTGGAAATGGCCATCGCTGAGAAACCGATACCCGTCGTCTACGGTCCGGGCGACACGCCGTTTGCGATCGATCATCATCACGTGGCTGCCGCGCTCTGGCACGTGGGCGTCAAGTCCGTGCCGGTCGTTCTGGTCAGGGATCTTTCCTCTTATTCGCAGGCGTCTTTCTGGCTGAGCATGGAAAACGAACGGTGGACGTATCCGTTCGACGCTGAAGGCAAACGCCGGCCGTTTTCCGATCTGCCGGAACACATCTGGGCGCTGCTCGATGACGAGTACCGCAGCCTCGCAGCGGCAGTGCGCGATGCCGGTGGTTATGAGAAAACCAATGTCCCGCTGGAAGAGTTCCGCTGGGCCGACTTCTTTCGCTCGAATCTGCCACGACCGGACAGTGACGAGAAATTCGCCGCGCTAGTGGACGAAGCGATCAGCCTGGCAAAGACCAAGGCGGCGCTGGGACTGCCCGGCTACCTCGGTCCGGACACAGTCGGCTAGCTCTGCCCCGGACAACCGGGCGGCGCAAGCCGAATGGAGGTTAAACCGCCATGAAACTCGTCGATTGGAATGTTCAATGGGGACGCGGCGTGGACGGCCGGGTCGACCTCGCGCGAATCGTGCGCGAAGCGCGCGCGCTGTGCGATTTCGACATTCTCTGCGTGCAGGAAGTCACGCGCGGTTTTCATGAAGGCCCGGCGTCGGGCGGTTTGGCCGGCGGCCCATCCGCCGATCAATTCGTCGAACTGGCCGCACTGCTTCCGCAGTTCACGGTGCTCGACGCAGTGGGCTCCGATCTTCCGGCGCTCGGCGCGAGCCGGCACCGGCGTCAGTTTGGCAACGCGATCGTCACGCGTCTGCCGGTCAGGCAAGTACTGCGTCATTCGCTGCCCTGGCCCGCGGACCCGGCCAAACCGTCGATGATGAGAGTCGCGCTCGAAGCCGTGATCGAAACCGATATCGGCGCGATACGGGTGGTCTCTACGCACCTCGAGTTCTATTCGGAGAAGCAGCGGCTCGCGCAGGTCGCCAGTTTGCGGGAACTGCACAGGGAAGCGTGCGCTCACGCGCGAGCGCCCGCCAAGGCGGAGAAAATCGACAGCCCGTTTTACGACACCGCGCGACCCGTGGACGCGGTTGTCTGTGGTGACTTTAACAGTGCGTTCGAAAGCAGCGCGTATCGCCAGATGCTCGAACCGATTGCCGATGCTCCCCGTTTTATCGATGCGTGGGCCAACTCGCACCCTCGCGCGCCGCGTGCCCCGACAGTGGGTTTATATGATCACGAACAGTGGCCGGAGGGGCCATTCGCCTGCGACTTCATTTTCGTAACCGAAGATCTGACATCGCGCATCGCAGCTTGCGAGGTCGATCAGGACAGCGAGGCCTCGGATCATCAGCCGATGTGGCTCGAACTGCGCTAGGCGTCGATGAAGAACAATCCCTGAAGCCGCGGCGGCTCGGAAATTGCTCGGATCGAGGACACTGAAGGCAACTAGCCGTCCGGAGAACAGCATGGAATATCAGCGACGCGACGCAGGCTCCCGATCCAGCCGGACAGGCGGCGCGGTGGCCGTCATGAGGGACGCCGTCGAGCGATTTTCGTCGGACCGTTGCGCGATGATGGGCGCGAGCATCGGTTTCTACTCGGCGTTTTCGCTGGCTCCGACTTTAGTGATCGTCCTCGCGATTACAGGATGGTTCGTCGGCCGAGACATCGCGCAGGGGCAATTCTTTGGTCAGATCAGGCAGCTGCTCGGCAATGACGCCGCCAGTGCGATGCAGGCTGTCGTCGAGCACGCGCATCGTTCGAATGGTAGCGGGATGGCGGCGGCGTTCTCTGTCGTGCTCCTTCTCGTCGGGGCCTCGGCGACGTTTTCCTGCCTGAATACAGCACTTGATGTCGTGTTCGCGGCGAAATCGCCTAAAGGCCTTGCGGGCCTCGCGTGGGTCATACGGGCGCGACTCGTCTCGCTCGGCCTGCTCATGGGACTCAGCTTTCTGCTGGTGGTCTCGCTGGTACTCGACGCCACGATACAGACGGCCGGCAGCGCTGTTTTCGGTAGCTCGACGCTTAGCGTGGTTGCCGACGTCGCGCAGTCGACTTTCGGCCTCGTGATACTGACGTTCGGACTGGGCGCGCTGATCAAGTGGCTCCCCGACAAGCGGGTCAATTTCCGTTCCGCGCTGATCGGCGGGGCCGTCGCGGCGCTGCTGTTTACCGTGGGCCGACACCTGTTCGGTTTATATCTCGCGCATGCTGGAACCGCGGGCGCATTCGGCGCAGCAGGTTCGCTCGCTGTGTTGATGATGTGGCTATATTTTTGCGGCATCGTTTTTCTTTTCGGCGCGGAGGTCACTGCTTCGTTGTCTCAAACGCCGAAAGACGATAACGCCGCGGACGTCAAGGCTCGTTTGAACGCGGCGCATTGAAGCGCCCTAGAAAAGCGGGCGTTTTGAAAACTGGACATGCGAGGCGGCGAGTATGCGGCCTCAATCCACGCATGCGAGGCGCGGCAGTGTGAGGCGATCCTGCCGACGCCCGCAACGCAGTTCGGATAGTCCGATCAGTCGCGACCAGCATCTGCGAGCCGTGCGCTCCGAACGCCACGGCAGCGCCGACGCTACCGGTTTTCGCCAGTCCCCGCATCCACACCGTCGCCGGACATGTCCTGTAATTGCTCTTCCGGCGCGATGCGGCGGCCCCGCTCCCGTTCAGCTGACTGATCGGCGCTGGGTTCGGGACTGTCCTGCGCATCGTCACCCTCGGCTTCGACCTGCCGGCGCGCTTCCTCCCAGTGCTTTTCCGCGTTGTTGTCCGGTGACGGATCGTTTTCCCAGAGATGATATGCCCGCGTACGAATGCGGGCTTCGAGATCGTTGTCCATGCTGCGTTTCTCCAAAAAAGTGAATGCGGCGATGCGAGCCGGTGTCGCGGCGAGTCCGGCGCCCTACTGTCGTTCGCTGATCGGCACGCGCACGGACGAACCATAAAGATGCAGAGCGCGCCGGATAACAGAAGCCGGACAGTGTCGTCCCCAAGTGCGGATCTCACGTTACACATGGCCGTATGAGCTTGAGCAAAGGCTATACCCGCACGGTTCTGGAAACTGGGCGGTTCCCACACGGCTTACGTTGCTTTGCTCGACTTGCAATGCAGTGAAAAAAATTCGCGTCTATGCGTGCTTCTTCTATAAACCGCTAATGGATCGCAATTCGCCGCTCTTCGTGACCGACCAGTCGCCCCATCGCAACGACACGCCACACCATAGTATCGACGAGTGATTCAGCGGGTTTCCGCACACAAACGTCGCCGATTACGATGCACAGTCCTCACGTTCGGTGAACGCGCGGACTATAACGGTACTCATACAGCGAACCTCCTGCGGGCGGCTGATCGGCTCCCGCTCCTGCCGCGCGTGACTGGCCATTCGGAGTTCAGAATGCAATCGACTGACGAGCAAGGCGCAGTGCCACCGGATGATCCGGCCGCGAAAGAGATGGCGGTTGAAGACAGCACAGCGGATCAGCACGATCGTTATCGGCTCACCGTGCGCGCAAAGGCGGGGCATCTGAGGGTCGTTGCCGCGTGGCAGGTTCTCGGTTGCGAGGCACCGCAGGCGGACCACGTCCGCATCCGTGTGGATCGGCGTCACTGCTACGAAGAAATGACCGTTACATTCACGGCGGTGTCGCCCGACACGCTCGCGGCGATGGTGGGCCGGCTGGTCGCGCTCCCGTGGGCGCTAGACGCGTATTTTTGTCCCTGCGCATTGTCATCGGGGTAACAGCTTCCCTCCCGGACCCGCCGCCCGATGAATGCCTGACACGCCCGCGCCGATTTATCGCCCGTCCATGTCGCCCCAGCCCTGGGCACCGATCAACGGCACAAAACGCACGAGATCGAGTATTTCTTCGTTGTAGGTTGTGCTGCTGTCCCGAGTGAGGCGGATCAGCCGCTGATGGTCCGGATCCGGGCCCACAGGCATCACAATGCGGCCGCCGATCTCGAGTTGCGCGCTCCACGCCGGTGGCACGCCCGGACCGGATGCGGTGGCGACGATGGCATCGAACGGGGCACGCGCCGGCAACCCGAGCGTGCCGTCCGCGGTGTAGACGTTCACGTTGCCATAGCCGAGCGCGCGGAGCCGATCCATGGCGCTCTCAGCCAACTGCCTGTGACGCTCGATCGTGTCGACGCGCGCAACCATTTCCGCAAGCACGGCCGCCGCATAGCCAGAACCCGTGCCGATCTCGAGCACACGGTCTTGCGGCTCGAGGCGCGCCGCCTGCAGCATCCGCGCGACCATGAACGGTTGCGTGATGGTCTGGCCGGCATCGATCGGCAGGGCTGCGTCCGCATAAGCCCACGCGCGCAAATCAGGGCTTAGAAACACCTCGCGCGGCACGTGCCCCATTGCATTCAGAATGCGCGAATCTGCGATGCCGCGCGCGATCAGTTGCCGCTCGACCATTCTTTCGCGCGACGTTGCAAGATCTTCATGCACCGTGCTTCCCCCCTTATTGTGCAGCGGCACACTGTCCCGGGGCTGCCTGAACATACTTCACCATAGCGCGAAAAATGCCGGAAGACATGGCCTGAGAACAAAGGCCGTTATGTACGCGGAGCCGCTTATCTTTTTCAGCAACTGACGTGCCTCGGGATCGGGTACGCGGGCAGCTCATCACACCCGGCTACGCCGATGAAAGCGCCCGCCGACATCGGGCGAAGAGTGCGAAAAACGCTTGATATAAAGGGGCAATGTCACGCGCCGCGCGCCCGCGCAACGTTCGTGGTCCGCTTAAAGCGTCATGGAAATGGTGATCGCGCTGATCACGAAGAACGGCGGGACGTCGAGCGCGGCAACACGTCCCCTTTCCATCGATAATTCACCGCGCCCGAGAGCGCGGTAACCCGGCTCAATGCCGTGCGCTGCGCCAATGCGGCCAATAGTGATGGTGCCCCATCTGCCTAAGCCGCTTTCGACGCATCTGCTCCTGGTGGTAGTGAGCGGCGACGAACACGGCTGCGGTCGCCATCACGAACGAACCTACGACGATTGCCACTGCTTCATTCATCGGAACCTCCGTTGCTGACTATCCGCTTCATTGCAGGTGTTGCCCGCCATTGATCGCAATGTTGGCTCCGGTCACGAAACCGGCTTCGCGCGAACACAGGTACAGCACCAATGCGGCGACTTCGTCGGGCTGTCCAAGGCGGCCGACCGGAATCTGCGGAATGATCTTCGTCTCGCGGATTTCCTCGGGCACCGCCATCACCATCTTCGTTGCGATATAACCTGGCGAAATCGTGTTGACGGTCACGCCTCTCTTCGCCACCTCGAGCGCCAGCGATTTCGTGAAGCCATGCATGCCCGCCTTGGCCGCCGCATAGTTGGTCTGACCGAAGCCGCCCTTGGAGCCGATGATCGACGACACGTTGATGATGCGGCCCCAGCCTCGCTCGACCATGCTGTCGCACACCGGCTTCGTCATGTTGAACACCGAATCGAGGTTGGTTCGGATTACCGCGTCCCAATTGATCTTGTCCAGCTTCTTGAAGCTCGCGTCGCGCGTGATGCCGGCGTTATTGATCAGGATATCGACCGGGCCCACTTCAGTTCCGATCTGCGCCGCGCATCGGCTGCACGAGTCGTAGTCGGCGACATCGACCGCGTATGCGCGGAACTGTCGTCCCTGTGCTTCCATCCGTGCGAGCCACTCGTTCGCGCCGGTGTTGGCCGGCGAACAGGTAACCACGACCGCATACCCGGCGTCATGCAACTTGATGCTGATTGCTTCACCAAGCCCGCCCATTCCACCCGTCACCACCGCGATCTGCTTTGCCATCGAATCGTCCTCGCAAAAAATCGGCCTCGTAAATACCAGGAGCCACGCTGCATTCAGTCAAGAACTTGATGTACTGGTAACCGGCCTGCGTCGCTCCTTCAGTATTCCTTCAGATAAAACAGGAACGGCAACGCGGGCATCGCTGCCCGCGTTGGTCTTATCCCTTCGCGCCGACGGCTACGGGAACCTGTTCGGCGCGTCGCGCGGCCTTCGAGGCTGTGGCTGTGACAGCGTCGAAATTACTCCCGGCGGCCTGCACGGCCTGTTGCCCGGTTTTCTGCAGGGTTTCGTACAGTGTGGTCGTGGCGCTGATCGCGGACTTCCACGCGGCGATCGCCGCTTCGGAACCTGCCGGCGCATTCTTCGCCGTTTCCTCGACGAACGCCTGCACGCGCGCGTTGTGCCTCTCGTACTGCGCCTGTGCGAACTGCGTGAGTTCAGCCTGCGTGGCCGATGCGATGTCGAACACTTGCCGGCCGTATGACAGCGATTTCTCAGCGAAAGGCCCGGTGAGGCCTGATTGCAGCGCGAACCATTGCAGCGGGTCTGTCGTGCCCGGCGACTTCGTTATATTCTCCTGCGCCTCGGCCAGCGTGGACCTGACTGCCTGCAGATTCAGCGCAACCAGTTTCTCCGCGCCTTCAAAGACCTTCCCTGTCAACCCGAAAAATGCGTCGAGGCTGGCCTTCACGGCAACGGCCTGGTCGGGACTCGATAGAGCCATGGTTGAATTCCTCAAAATTCGATCCGGTGCACGAAACCCCCGATCGGACGGGAGTGTTGCGACGGATCGCGATGGTGGATAAATCGAAGCGCAAGGACGCCTGTCAGGCAGAATGCGTCGCCAGAACTTCGACGGTCGTTACATCAACAGGCACTACAAACCAACCCGCAGCCAGAACACTGCGTTCATGACTGTGTCTTCGCCGTGCTCGCCGGGAGGCGAGCGCCGCGAATATTTAGCGCATCCGGGCGACCGCCCTGAGAATAGAGTCGCCGTCGCTCGTAAGATGAGCACGCGGGCTTCCTGACGCAAAATTTTCCAGCGAGATGAGCTGCCGCTCCAGCAGCGTGTCGAGTTCGGCGCGGCCCAGTTCGATCTGGTCCGGCGCGCTCTTGATGAGCATCAAGGTAGCGAACTCATGGGGACTCAACATAGCGTCTCCTCGATTTAGTCTCTCTACGCCAAGCGTATGGATTACGTCTCCTGCATAACTGCCGGCAAATTTCCTGCCACTCCCTCCGTGAAGCAATCGTGCGAGAAATCGAATCACGGAGACGCCATCATAACCGCTCAATTTTTGAACGCAATATGTGAAATGCTTTTTTTGCGTCGATGCGTTTTCTTTTTATGTCGAGCGCAACTCGAAGATTTTTCAATTTGTCTGATAAATATCCGAAACGCTTTACCAGCGTGGCTTTCATCTATCCGTATTACATATTTTTGTTTTAATAGCTCACTTACTTACCACAACTGACCGGCCGCGAATCTAATACCCCGTTTATATTTGAATCGTATATTTATACGTTAAGTCCCGCCCTCTACGACAATCGCAAAATTGCGAAATATTTATTACGGTGGTCGTATTTGTCGCGCGGCGCCGGGTGAAAAAGCCGGCGGACCATATCGGTCATGTCTGATTCGGCGAAAGCTCGCCAGATACTGGCCTCCGACGGTATGTTCTGCCTCTTCGACAGAGGTATGATGGATGTTGCAAGTCACGTCCGCGTAGGAGGAAATCATGCCTTCAACACCGCCCACACGCCGCATTCACCGGCCGGGCATTCCGGACCATCCAGTCCGCGGCGTCACGCCGGGCACCCGGTCGGCGACCGCCAAATCTGCACCACGCACCAAGCCCGATGTTCCCGACGCCGCGGAAGCAGAACCGGTGCCGCACGAGCATCTGCCGAGCAGATCGGACGACAATTGAACCGCCTGCGTGTTTGGCGACACTGCGTGCCCCTGCTCCGCGCAACCGTTGAACCACGAATGATCTATAACAATAAGGCGCTGCGGAGTGGACGGGCTGCTGTCCGGCCGCCCCCAGGTCGGCCATTCAACGGTGGAGGCTCAGCGAAGGCAGCCTGATGGATCCATGCTTTGTCTGTTCGAATTTCGATTAGCAGGTATCGGAGGCAACATGAAGTACGAGTACGGCGGCTGGGTTATCGACGCAACCGCGGATTTTTCGCTGGGTCAGTTCTTCGCGCATGCGCGGATCATCCGAACTTCCCCTGACGACGATGTGGATACTGAAATGCACATCGAGCGCAATCTTGCCTGGTTCGAAACCGAAGACGAGGCTATCGAGCTCGCGCGGCAATGGGCAATTGAGTGGATCGATGCGCGTGACGAACATCCCACGATGACGGACCCTGGTTCGTTGGCCCGGCAGAGCGAAAGACCGGCGAAGGTCCCGGCCAGATAACCGGATATTGGCGCTAGCGCCCCATGCGTTGCGGCTGTGTTCGGGCCGCGGCGATCGCTGCGGCTTTTTTCGTCCGGAGAATGGGGTCAGCGCGCGAACGTGTCGTCCACTACCCGCTGCCCTGCGCTATACCCCGCCATGAGCGCCTCGGCTTGTGTCGGGAACGGCTGCTGGATGGCCGCCCCGAGGCGGATCGGCGCAATCACGGGGCGCGTGGCGCCCACCGCGCCCATCGTTCTGACGTGCACGACGGCGACAAAGCCTCGCGGCGGCAGCAGCGTCACGCTGCCCGCGGTCTCCCAAACGGGTTCTAGCTCCACGGTGACCTCAAAGCCTTTGTACCCGTAGATTCTTTTCATCGCCGATCCTGCATGTTCTGCCCGGTCCTTGAACCGTGGAATGTCCCTGCAAGAAAGTGTACATCGCAGTTGTAACCACGCGGCGATAGGATTTGCGAATAATTCCGCTCGCAATAACAGGCGCGAAGAAAGGCGTTCACCTCATCGCTGGCGTAGCGCCCGAGCGCGCGACCTCGCCGGCCTAGGCACCGTTACCGCGCCGACAGCGGACCCTGACCAGAGACGAGGCGCGGCCGCATGAAAACCACGGCCATATCCCTCGGCTAACGACGCATGCGCCGTCAGCCAGGTCGGCTCGAAGATCGCGGACTCCTCGTCCGAGGCGCTAGCGAAAAGCGTTCGAAACATCGCTCCGTCGACGTAATCGACCTCGGCCGGCATGGCGTCGAGGCCAAGACCGCTGCCGTGCAAGATCAACTGCGCCCGTTTCTGATTCAAGGCCGATAAGAATCGATCAGGATGCCGATCTATCCCGGCGTCCTGGCCTTACTCACCTCTCCAGCCAGCTCGCGCTGACGATGGATCGCCTTCTTCGATGGAGCCGATCCGAACGACCGATCGTCAAGCTGGCGAAAAATTTCCACACTCTCGCGCGGAAGCACGCCAATGATCACGACTGTCTCGCCGCGCAAGCTGTAACACCGGCAGCCGTTTGTCTGCGCCGATAGCTGGAGTCGCGCGAGGCGAGCCAGTAATACAGCGGCGACGTCAAAAACAGTCCGATAACCCATGAGAGATCCGCGCCGTCGAGATACTTCGGCACCGGACCCGCATACATCGGCGTGTTCATAAACGGAATCTGCACGACGATGCCGATTCCATAGGCAATCAGCGCCTGTGGGTTGAAGCGGCCGTAGATGCCGCCGTCCACCTGGAAAATCGACTGGATGTCGTACTTGCCCTTGTGGATCACATAGAAGTCGATCAGATTGATCGCGGTCCACGGCACCAGCACGACCAGCAGCGCGAGCACGAGATCGACCAGATTGCCGACGAAATTCGTCGACGCGCCGATCGCGCCATAGCAGCATGCCAGGAGTATCGCAATCGACAGCACGGCCCGCGCTTTCGCCGTGGGAATCCAGCGATAGGCGAAGGTCTGCAGCGACGTGATGGCCGCGAGCACCGCGCCGTACAGGTTCAGCGCGTTATGGCTGATCACGCTCAGGAGGAAGAGGACGAGCATCGGCAGCCCGAGCGGTCCGGTGGCCTGCTTGACGGCATCCATCGCGTCGGCGCCGGGCGCCACCGCGAGCACGGCTACGGCGCCGAAGACGAACGCGAGCGTCGAGCCGATTGTGCAGCCGAGGTAGGTCGCCCAGAACGTCGATGCAACGCGCACATTCGCCGGCAGATAGCGCGAATAGTCGGACACGTACGGAGCGAAAGCGATTTGCCAGAGCGCCGACAGCGAAACCGTCGCGAGCCATCCGGCGATGTTGAATCCGCCGCGCGTCAGAAAGTCGTCCGTGGCAATATGCGTGAGGATATAGCCGAATCCGATCACGATGCCGATGCCAAGCACCCAGGTTCCGATGCGGTTCAGGATATGGATGATCCGGTAACCGATGATGCCGATCAGCCCGGAGCCCAGCGCGCCGATCACGATGCCGACAGGAACCGGAATACCCTTCTCGATGCCGTGAAGAGACTTCCCGGCGAGCACGATATTGGACGCGAAGAAACCCACGTACATCACGCCTGCGATCACGCTGACCAGCAGCGCGCCCCATGAACCGAACTGCGCGCGGCTTTGGATCATCTGCGGGATGCCCATTTGCGGACCCTGCGCCGAATGCAGCGCCATGAGCACGCCGCCGACCGCCTGACCGACGACGATCGCGACGATGCCCCAGAGCAAGTTCAAGTGGAAAATCTGCACGCCGAGCGCGCCGGTGACAATGGGCAATGGAGCGATATTGCCGCCGAACCATAGCGTAAACAGATCGCGTACCTTGCCATGGCGATCCTCGGGCGGCACATAGCCGATGGTGTGTTTTTCGATCAATGCCGGGGCATTGTGTTCTAAAGCATTCAAGTTCGTCTCCTTCTGTTGTGTCGTCTCAGGACGCGGTCGAAACGTATTCCGCCAGGCGAGCCAGCATCGCGTCGCATTCACGCAATTGCTCGACGGTGACGAATTCGTCCGGCTTATGCCCTTGGTCCATGCTGCCGGGTCCGCACACCACGGCCGGAATGCCAGCCTGATTGAATAGCCCGCCCTCGGTGCCGAATGCGACGGTGCCGAACTCAACGGAACCGCTCAGCAGCGCCAGAAGACGCGCCGCTTCGCTATCGGGAGAGGTGGCCAATCCCGGATAGGCAGACAGCGGTTCAAAGCGGATCTCGGTGTCCGGCTTCACCGCGCGCATCTTCGGTAGCAACTCGGCCTCGGCATAGGTCTGCAACTCGTCGGCGACCCGGTTGGCGTCGAAGCCGGGCAGCGCGCGCACTTCGAAGTCGAACTCGCATTCGGCCGGCACGATGTTGAGCGCACGGCCGCCCTTGATCACCCCGGTTTGCACAGTCGAGAACGGCGGATCGAAGCGCTCGTCGTGATGTTCGGGCTGCGCCAGTTGCTCGCCGATCTCTTCCAGGCGGCCGATCATGCGCGCCGCGTATTGAATGGCGTTGACGCCATACGGCGCATAAGCCGAATGGCAAGGCGCACCTTTCACCTGACAGCGCATCGCCAGCTTGCCCTTGTGGCCCAGCACCGGTTTGAGTTCCGTCGGTTCGCCGATCAGGCACAGCGCCGGCTTGTGCGCGCGCTGCGCCAATTCCGCCAGCATCGGCCGCACGCCGAGGCATCCGACTTCTTCGTCGTACGAAAAAGCGAGGTGCACCGGCAACTTCAACTCGCGCTCGAGCAAGCCGGGCACCGTTGCCAGCACCGAAGCGATATATCCCTTCATGTCGGCCGTGCCGCGGCCATATAACCGTCCGTCGCGCTCGGTGAGACGGAATGGATCGACGGTCCATGCCTGGCCATCGACGGGCACCACGTCGGTATGGCCGGACAGCACGATGCCGCCGCGTTCACACGGGCCGATGGTCGCGAACAGATTCGCCTTGGTGCGCTCGGTGTTGTAAAACAGTTCGCTCTCCACACCGAGTTCATCGAGGTAACTTCGGATGAATTGGATCATGTCGAGATTGGAGTCGCGGCTGACCGTGGCGAAGCCGATCAGCCGTTCGAGCAGCGCGCGGCTGGAGCGCTCATTCATTGCCGGGCACTCCGTAGCTCGGCGCGGCGGTCGGATTCAACGCCCGGGTCAGGTAGTCCTGCATCTGCGGCCGGTACGCTTGCCACAGACCGGCGAGCTGGCCGATGGGGTCGTCATCCGCCCAATCGACCCGCAAATCGACGATCGGCCAGCTCACGTCGCTCACGATCTTGAGCGCCGCCGAATGCACGGGCCCTGCTTCGCCGCCGGCGGCTATCGCGGCATGCATGCCCGCGAGCAGCCGATCGGCAAGCGCGCCAGTTGCCTGCTCGAACGCCGGAAGCATCGCCTCGATCACTTCGACGCCAGCGAGCATGTTGCCTGCCGCCACACACTGCTTGCCGGCGACGGCGTGATACGTGCCCAGCGCTTCCTTGCCGCTAAAGAACGCCGTGCGGCCCTGCGCATCGATCACGGTCACCTGGCGGTACTCGCTCCACTCGCTCGCGCCGAGTACTCGGTCCAATGCCGCGGTGGGGTCGAGTTGTTCGTGCTGCAAAAGATCGAGAATCTGCGGCCCTAGCGCGGGCAGCGTGACGTTCTGCGTCGCCACCGCGCCCACGCCTGCGCGGACCCATGGGCAGCGCGCGCCCACCGCGATGCTGGACGAACTGATTGCGATTCCAAGCTGCCCGGACTGCGGGCAGCGTCCGACGATTGAGAATGTCATGTCCCGCTCCTTAGGCTTGCGGCGGCGTCCATCCGTCCGGAATCACTGCGACAACGTCGATCTCCATCAACCACTGTGGCTGACCCAACGCGACCACCACCAGGCCTGTCGAAATCGGAAACACGCCCTTCAACCACTTTCCGACTTCCTGATAGACCGGCTCGCGGTAGCGGACGTCGGTTAGAAACGTCGTTGTCTTGACGATGTGAGACAGGTCGCTGCCCGCTTCTTCCAGCAACTGTTTGACGTTCTTCATGGCCTGCTCGGCCTGGGCCCGCGGATCGCCGATGCCGACCAGACGGCCGTCGAAATCCGTGCCTACCTGACCGCGCACATAGACCGTGTTGCCGGCGCGCACGGCCTGGCAAAGATCGTTGTCGAGCGTCTGGTTCGGATACGTGTCCTTCGTGTTGAACATGCGGATACGGGTATGCGTAGGTTGGTTCATCAATGCACCTCAATGTTAGGAAGAAATAGATCGCGAATTAGAGAGGCATACGCATCAGTTCACGCCCATCTCACTGACTTTGTGAACGCGTGAACCGGCGGACAGGTTTTCAACGCTTTCCTCGCCGTGGCTCGGTGCCTGCTGTTGCGCGTCGCCGTAATAGGCCGCGTATTTGCGCTGCGTGACGATGTGATCGGCGATGTGCTTCGCGTCGTGCCACACGCCCCAGATGAATGCGGATCCGCGACGCGATAGCCACGGCAGACCGAGGAAATAGATGCCGGCCTCCTTCGATACACCGCGCTGATGTTTCGGCTTGCCCTTTTCATCGAACGCGTCGACGTTCAGCCAGCTGAAATCGACGGCATAACCGGTTGCCCAGATAATCGACGTCACGCCGGCTTTCGCCAGATCGAGATCGTGCAGCGGGTGCGTCACGCATTCCGGATCCGCGGGAATGACGCGCGCTTCGGGTTCTTGGGGAAGATCGAGGCCGTTGCGCTCGGCATACGCGTCGGCGGCGTCGAGCAGCGACAGATAGTTCTCGTCGCCGCGTGCGATGTTCTCCGCGAGATCCGCTTCGAAGGTGACCACGCCGTCATCGAAGGATTTCGTCAGACCCACGAGCGTGATGCCTTGATTCGCGAGACGCCGGAAGTCCACCGTATGGCCGCCACGCGCACCGCTCACCGCAATCGTGACGTGCTCCCTGCCCGGCTTCATGACCTCGGCATCCCATTCGCCGAGCACGCCGAGCCACCAGCAGAAGTCGCGGCCGCGATAGGCGCGCGGCGGACGATCGTGCGCGCCGACCGACAGATAGACGCGCTTGCCCGCACGTTGCAACTCGTCCGCGATCTGCACGCCCGACGAACCCGCGCCGACCACCAGCACGCCGCCTTCGGGCAATTGAGCGGGATTGCGATAGTCGGCGGAATGAATCTGCGTAAGACCCGAATCTTGCGGCGCGATTGGCGGAATGACGGGGCGCTGAAAGGGTCCGGTTGCGACCACTACACGATTGGCCTCGATCGTGCCGTCCGAGGTTTCGACGGTGAAGCCCTGGCGCCCCGCATTGCGCACGACCTTTTTCACTTCCACACCCGTGCGGATCGGTGCGTCGAATTTCTTCGCATAGGCGACGAAATAATCCGCGACCTGCTCCTTCGAAGCGAATGCGTTGGGATCGAAGTCCGCGAACTCGAGATTGGGAAAACGATCGTGCCACGCGGGGCCATTGGCAACCAGCGAATCCCAGCGTCCCGTGCGCCAGCGCTCGGCGATGCGGGCGCGTTCCAGCACGAGATGCGGCACGCCAAGCTTGCCCAGATGTTCGCTGATGGCGACGCCGGCCTGACCGGCGCCGACTACGAGCGTGTCGATTGACGTTGTTTCCACTGTCATGGCTGAGTCCTTCTAAAAAAGCGGAATATTTCGATTCGATCGTGACATCACGGCCTTTAAGCGCTCGCGATCGTTGCGGACCCGGCGGCGTTTTCCAGCTACGCGTCGCCACCCGGTCCGTTTGTCTCTCGTCAAAATCTACGCGTCCCTTCAGAATTTGAAAAATATATTTAAAAAATGCATCGCATCGGATTTGCCTATGCAAGGCTTTTTGACCGCCTCACAATGCCGCGCATGACAGGTCTAAAACACGGAGCGTCGTCGATGGAGAGTCAACCGTTGCGTTACTCGTTGCGCCAGTTGCGCTATTTCGTGGTCACCGCGGAAGTACTGTCTTTCACCGCCGCCGCCAAACGCCTGCACATCTCCCAGCCGTCGATCTCGACGGCGCTCGCGGATCTTGAAGTATCGTTCGGCGTGCAACTGTTCATCCGGCATCACGCGAGCGGTCTCTCGCTCACGCAAGCCGGACGCGATCTGCTCGGGCAAGCGCGCAATCTCCTGAAGTTTGCGGAGGAGTTGCAGACCACCGCCAAGGAAATGGACGGCGGCATGACCGGCGCCATCACGCTCGGCTGCATGGTCTCGCTCGCGCCGCCGCTAATGCCGCGACTGATCAGCCGATTCATCGACGAGCACGCGGGCATCTCGTTTCGCACGGTGGAGGCGCATCAGGACGGTCTCTTGCGCGGCCTGCACGACGGCTCGCTCGACATTGCCCTCACCTACAGTCTCGACCTGGCTGAAGACATTGCCTTCACGCCGCTGCTCTCGCTGCCGCCTTATGCGATCCTGCCGCGGACGCATCGTCTGGCACGCGCGCGCAAGGTATCGCTCGCCGACCTCCTTCCCGAGCCTTATGTGATGCTCGACCTGCCGCACAGCCGCGAGTATTTCGCCGCGCTCTTCGATGCGGTGGGCAGCCGTCCCGTACCCGCATTCCGTTCGTCGCAGCCGGAGGTCGTGCGCGGCATGGTGGCCAACGGTCTCGGCTATAGCCTCCTGAACTTTCCGCTCAAATCGAACCGCACCGTGGACGGCGAAGAGTTCGTCATTAAGCGTTTCAAAGACAATGTCAATGCAACGATGCTCGGCATCGCGCAATCGCGCACCATGAAGCCGCGCCAGGTGGTGCATCGCTTCGCCTCGTTCTGCGAGACCTATATCCAGAGGCTGCATTTCGACGCATGATGAGAAATGCGCGATTCTCTGCTTCAATCGCACGCGCGCTGCATAGACAAAAGCTTTGCTTTGTATCTGAAAACAATATTTTGGCTTGCAATTTGGCTTGTTAGATTGGTGTCCATGTTGAGCGCTATGCCGTAAAGCCTCGCGTTGACGCGCTCTCACCGTGACGAATCAAGGGGGACACCATGGCCAACCCGGCAAGGACGATCGCAGTGCAAGCACTTGTCGACGAACTGCGCGCGGGTTGCGAACGTCCATTCGGCGATGCGCACGCGATGCCGCCCGGCGTCTATACGTCGCCCGAATTCCTCGCACTGGAAGAGCGCGCTATATTCGAGCGGGAGTGGCAATGCGTCGGCCGCGCCAGTGCGCTCAAGGTGCCTGGTGACTACATGACGGCGCGGATCGGCGCGCAACCTGTCGTCGTATTGCGCGACGAACAGATGCAACTCAAGGCGATGTCGAACGTGTGCCTGCATCGCATGTCTGTGCTGCTCGAAGGACGCGGCAACGTGCGTCGCATCGTCTGCCCGTATCACGCGTGGAACTATTCACTGGACGGCGCGCTGCAAGGCGCGCCGCTCATGGATCGGCAGGAAAGCTTCTGCAAGGAAAGCTACCGGCTACCCACCGTACGTTGCGAAGAATGGCAAGGCTGGATCTACGTGACCCTCGACGAACACGCGCCGCCCGTTCATGCCCAACTCGACGAACTGAGCGAACTCATCGGCGCATACGGCATGTCGGACTACGTCGAGACCTTCCATGAAGAGCACGTGTGGAACACGAACTGGAAGATCCTCGCGGAAAACTTCATGGAAAGCTATCACCTGCCCATGTTGCATCGCGCGACGGTAGGACCGCATTCTCGGCTCGAGGAAATGGAATGCCCGCCGGGCTATCCGGCCTTCAACTATCACTGGATCACGAAGGAAGCGTCCTTGCCCATCGGCAACGCGCATCCGGACAACACGCGCCTCACGGGACATTGGCGCAAGACCACGGCGCTGCTCGCCATTTACCCGACGCATCTCGTCACGCTCACGCCGGGTTACTTCTGGTATCTCGTGCTGCAACCGCAAGGCGTGGAGCACGTGCATATCTGCTTCGGCGGCGGGCTTGCACCGGAGTTCATCGCCGATCCCGAGGCCAATGCGCATATGACGACGCTGAAGAAGCTGCTCGACGAAGTGAACGCGGAAGACAAACGCGGCGTGGAAGCCGTGTTTCGCGGCGTGCATGCGCCCCTCGCGAAGCCCGGTCACCTGAGCCCGCTCGAGCGTCCCAACTATGACTTCGCGCGCTATATCGCCGGCAAAACAGGCGCGGCGCAGACCGGCACGCATTGATTACGACGCACCATCGACAGGACGCGATCACGATGTCAAACCCTTCCTTCATTTCGTTCTCGAGCGTGAGCAAATCGTACGACGGCGCCCAATACGTCGTCGACGACTTGAACCTCGACGTGCGCAAGGGAGAATTCCTGTCGCTGCTCGGCCCGTCCGGCTCGGGCAAGACGACCACGCTCATGATGCTCGCGGGATTCGAATCGCCCACGCACGGCGAGATTCGCCTCGACGGCCGCCGGCTTGACGACAAGCCGCCGCATCAGCGCGACATCGGCATGGTGTTTCAGAACTACGCGCTCTTTCCCCATCTGACGATTGCGGAGAACGTTGCGTTTCCGCTCTCCGTGCGGCGCGTGAGCCGCGCCGAGCAGAAAACGCGTGTGCAGCGCGCGCTCGAGATGATCGAGTTGCCGCATCTGGCGAACCGGCGTCCCGCGCAACTCTCCGGCGGACAGCAGCAACGCGTGGCGCTCGCGCGCGCGCTCGTGTTCGAGCCGAGCGTCGTGCTGATGGACGAGCCGCTCGGCGCGCTCGACAAGCGCCTGCGCGAAACCATGCAATACGAAATCATGCGCCTGCATCGCGAGTTGTCGCTCACGATTGTGTACGTGACCCACGATCAGGCCGAAGCGCTGACCATGTCGGACCGCGTCGCCGTGTTTTCCGATGGCCGCATTCAGCAGGCCGCCACGCCGAGCGAACTCTACGAGAACGCGCAGAACGCCTTCGTCGCGAACTTCGTCGGCGAGAACAATGGTCTGACTGGGCGCGTCGTCAGTGTCGGCGAGGACTGGGCGGCGCTCGCGCTCTCGGACGGCAGCGTCATTCGCGGCCGCAGCGAACCCGGCCTGCGCGCAGGCGACGAAGCGATGCTCGCGCTGCGCCCCGAGCGCGCGCATATTCCCAGCGCTGAAGGCGTAGAGGTCGACGAACACAGCAACGTGGTGCGCGCACAGGTCCAGGAACTGGTGTATTGCGGCGATCATCACCGCGTGCACCTCGCGCTCGGTTCGCGCGATTCCTTTGTCGTGAAAGTACCCAATACGCAGCGCCATGCGCTGCCTTCGCCCGGCAGCGAGATCGAAATCGCCTGGCGCCACGACGACTGCAAGATTCTCGCGATGAGCGTGCCGCGCAGCGCGCCCGTGATCCCCGCATCCACCCCGCTCTCACCCTCCATCATCACGACCGCACCTGCAGGAGCCAACTAAAATGCGCACTCTCATCAAAACACAAAACGTCGCACTCGCAGTACTCGCCGCAGCCGCTTTGACCACCATGACCACCCAGGCCGCGGAGACGCTTTCCGTCGTGACCTTCGGCGGTGCATACGAAGCGGCGGCAAAGAAGGCCTATTTCGAACCGTTCACCCAGGCCACCGGCATCGGCTTCTCGACCGAATCGTATGACGGCGGCCTCGCGAAACTCTCCGCGATGGAGCAGGCGAAGAACACCACATGGGATCTGATCGACCTCGAAACGAACGACGCGATCACCGCCTGCGACGAAGGCCTCCTGCAGAAGTTCGACAAGAAGACGATCGGCAAGACGAGCGACTTCATTCCCGGCACAATCAGCGAGTGCGCGGTCGCGAGCATGGTCTGGTCCACGGTCTACGCGTACGACGCGAGCAAGCTCAAGACCGCGCCGACCACCGTCAACGACTTCTTCGATCTGCAGAAATTCCCTGGTAAGCGCGGCCTGCGCAAATCGCCGAAGGTCACGATGGAATGGGCGTTGATTGCCGACGGCGTCGATCCTAAAGATGTCTACAAAGTACTCGGGACACCTGCCGGCGTGGATCGCGCGTTCAAGAAGCTCGACACGATCAAGCCGAACATCGTGTGGTGGGAGTCAGGCGCTCAGGCGCCGCAGTTGCTCGCCGACGGCGCCGTCGTGATGACGCAAGCCTACAACGGCCGCATATCCGACGCCGCGAAGAAGGACAACAAGCCGTTCAAGACCGTGTGGGACGCGCAGGTCTACGACTTCGACTGGTGGGCCGTGCCGACGGGCGCGAAGCACGCCGACGCCGCCGCGAAGTTCATCGCCTCCGCTTCGCAGCCGAAGGCGTACGCGGACTTGTCGAAGTACATCGCCTACGCGCCGCCGCGCAAGGACGCGATCGCGCTGATCGACAAGCAACGTCTCGCCGATCTGCCGACCGCGCCCGAGAACTTCAAGCGCGCCTTGCAGATCAACGCGAACTTCTGGGCCGACAACGCGGACCAGATCAACAAGCGCTTCCAGGTGTGGCTGACGCAGTAACACAACCGTCCGACGAGAGCCCGACTTGACTACTCACATGCCCGCTTCGGCCCGCGCCACGGCCCCGGGCTCTCCGACGAGAGCCGACGGCCGCGCGTCGTTTCAAAAGGCGCGCCGCCGTGCCTCGGTACAAGCGCTGTTGCTCGCGCTGCCGCTGATCGTGTTTCTGCTGTCGACGTTCATTGCGCCGATCGCGCTGCTCCTTGCGCGCAGCGTACAGAACCACGAAGTGCCCGACAGCATGCCCGCGCTCACCCGCGCGCTCGATGCATGGGACGGGCGCGGCGTGCCGGACGAGCGCATGTTCACCCTGCTCGCCGCGGGGCTCAGGGAAGCGCAGCAAAGCGGCCAGCTCGGCACGGTCGCGCGGCGGCTGAACTTCGATCAGGCCGAGTTCCGGAGCCTGTTGATGCGTACCGCGCGCCAGTTGCCCGCCGACGCGCCGCCCGCATGGAAAGCGGCGCTCATCGAACTCGACCCACGCTGGAATTCGCCCGAGATCTGGCGCTTGCTGAAGCGCGCCGCCTCCTCGCCGACGCCCGACTATCTGCTCGCGGCCGTCGATGCGCATGTGACACCGCAAGGCGCGGTCGCCTTCGTGCCGGATAACGCTTCGATCTATCGGCAGGCGTTCGTGCGCACGATCTCGATCAGCGCCACGGTCACGCTGCTGTGCCTCCTGCTCGGCTATCCGGTCGCATGGATGCTCGCGAATCTGCCCGCGAGAAGCAGCAACCGCCTGATGCTCTTCGTAATCGTACCGTTCTGGACCTCGCTGCTCGTGCGCACGACCGCGTGGTACGTTTTGCTGCAGCCGGGCGGCGTCATCAACAGCCTGCTGATGGGTCTCGGTCTCACCACCCATCCACTGCCGCTCATCTTCAACCGCGCGGGCGTGCTCATCGGCATGACGCATGTGCTCCTGCCGTACATGATTCTCGCGATCTATTCGGTGATGAAGAGCGTATCGCCCGTGTACGTACGCGCCGCACAATCGCTCGGCGCGCACCCGTTCACCGCGTTCGTGCGGATCTACATTCCGCAGACGCTGCCCGGCGTGGGAGCGGGCTGCTTCCTCGTGTTCGTGCTCGCGCTCGGCTACTACATCACACCCGCGCTGCTCGGCGGCGCCGGCGACGAGATGATCAGCCAGCTCATTGCCATACAGACCAACACGCAACTCAACTGGGGCCTCGCCGGTGCGCTCTCGGCGTATCTCGTGATTTTCACGGCGATTTTCTATTTCCTGTTCAACCGGATCGTCGGCATCGACCGCTTGCGCTTCGGTTAAACACGCTGACACGACGAGAGATCGACATGCAAGAACAACGCAACAAGGTGCTGACGGAACGCGTCGCCGCGCGCTGGGTGCGGCTGCATACAGCGCTTGTGCTGTTCTTCCTGATTGCGCCGATTCTCGCGATCATTCCGCTCTCGTTCAATTCGGGCTCGTACTTCTCCTACCCGTTGCAGGGCTTTTCGCTGCGCTGGTATGAGCAGGCGCTCACGAGCGCGGACTGGCAGCGATCGCTGCTGAACAGCATCGGCATAGGCGCGGCGTCCACGCTGATCGCCACGTGTCTCGGCACGCTGGCCGCGCTGGGCATTTCACGCACGCAGTTTCCGCTGCGCTCGCTGATCATGCCGATCCTCATCTCGCCGATGATCGTGCCGATTGTCGTTGTGGCCGCGGGCTTCTATCTGATCTTCGCGCCGCTCGGCCTCGTCAACTCGTATCCCGGCGTGGTGCTGGCGCATGCGGCGCTCGGCACGCCGTTCGTGGTGATCACCGTGACGGCGTCGCTGCTTTCATTCGATCAGAGTCTGTTGCGCGCCGCGTCCGGACTCGGGGCGACACCCTGGATCACCTTCAGGCGCGTGACCTTACCGCTCATCACGCCGGCGGTCGCGACCGGCAGCGTCTTCGCTTTCGCGACCTCGTTCGACGAAGTCATCGTTATTCTGTTCATTGGCGGCCCGGATCAAAAAACCGTACCGCGGCAGATGTGGAGTGGGATTCGCGACTCGATCGATCCGTCGATCCTCGCCGTGGCGACGATGCTGATCGTGTTCGCCGTGCTGCTCTTCGCGAGCATCAATTGGCTGCATGGGAGCCGGGACGGGATTAAGGAATAACGGAGCGTGCTGCCCGCGATATCTATCGTCGGCGCACGCCGCTTGCCCTCCTCGCTTCGGGATGCGCCGCTAAATCAATGGTAAGTCGTCGTCGACGATTGCAGCTTCGTCAGTACACCGCCCTTGAATCTGAACCAGCCTTGCGAGCTTTGCATCACGACTTCATCGCCTTGCCAGAACACGCGCCTGACCGTCATGCGCTTACCCGAGCGCTGCACAAGCGGCGGACGACGGCGAAAGTCGTACAACACCGGACCGGAATCGGTCTGCACCAGCGTGCGCGTGACGGTGTCGCTTGCGTTACCGACCTCATCGAAATGTGTGAGTGTGTCGGCGCTGAAACGATCGAAAACTTCCTTGTCGAGCATCCCCACGAAATCGCGCTCGGCGCGGGCGAATTCCAGTGCGCCCGAAGGCGTGGCGAGCGGACCGGGCGCGTTGCTCTGCGCATGAACGGAGGTCACGAAAGAGATGGCCGCGAGTGAAGCGAGGAATAGTCGTCTCATGTTTCTTTTGGATTCAGTGGCGGTTTCGACGGCGGAGTGCGACTTGCAATCGGACCTCGGGAACACGGTCGTCAATTTTGACCGACACGTTGAAGGTCTGCAACTGAATGATCATCTGCGCTCGCCATGGCACTGTCGCGGACCTATGCAGGCGCGCCGCGCCTGTCACCCATCCTGGCCCGTTCCCTTCCGATAAAGACTGGGTGAGTTTCCAGTCCACTTCCTGAACGATCGGCGAAAGCTCGCCGCGTCCGAAAATCCAATACGCTCGGCGACCTGATCGATAGGAAGTCGCGTGTTCTCGAGAAATTCGATGGCAAGCGACCGGCGCACATCGTTCAACAAGGTTTGATACGAGTAGTTATCGTCGGCGAGCCGTCTATGCAAGGTTCGCAGTGACATGCCGAGTTGGGCGGCCATCTTCTCCGCGGATGGGAACACGCCCGGTGCGTTCAGGCACGCCATGCGGATTTGCCGCGGAAGTTCGGGAATGCCATCGCGTTCTTCGAGAATGCGATCACACAGTTGCTGGCAGATTTGCGCGGTAATCGGATTTGCATTCGGACACGGACGGTCCAGTACATGCACGTCGAAATGCCACTCCATCGTGTCCGCGCCGAATTCCACGGGACAGTCGAACATCCTTTCGTAATTCCGCCAATGCGGCGGCGCCGGATACGCCATGACCATGCGCTTCGACGGAAAAGGCGCTTCCAGCACGCGGCTGAATAACACCGTCATCGAGCTGCGCCAGAATTCGGCGACGAACGGCAACATGTCGCCAAGCGATGCCAGTCCGTGGCTGCTCAGAATGCCGGTGTCCCCCTTGGTGGAATAGCTGATCTGCAAAACCGCGCCGGCCATCCTGACATTTTCGACGCTGAATTTCAGCGCGTCTCCAAAGGTTGTACTGCTGACCATGGCGTAGCCATATATGCCGAAGTCACTGATCCTCTGACGTGCGCCGGCGAGCAATCCAACATCGGCTCGTGTCGCTAGCCGTTGAGCGTTTCGATAAATGGCGAGCCGCTGACGATGCGAAATTCTCGCCTGCGAATCCTCCAACTGGTTCGCATGGACGCCCGTGTTCGCGAACAGTTTGTTGACGGAAACGCCCTCCGCGGCCAGTTCGGCGGCGAGCGCGGCCAAGCCCAGAAGACTCTGCGTGGGCGCGTCGAGATCCGGATGCAATGGCGTGATGATTTTCGGTGGTCGCACGATATGCCTCACTCCAATTGCGGACATGCTCGCACATTTTCTCGATCTTCGTTGGGCGCGTTTGGCACAGTTTGACACGGCAATTGGCAGGGTTGGACGTTGCCGCTCAACGAGCTCGCTGAGATAGTAACCATCAACGGCGCATGCCGAAAAACAGATGGAGACAAGCTATGAAGCCCTCAGTTGACCCCGCGCGGACACTAGTGACAACCCTGATCAATGCGCATCCTGAGACCGTGGATGGCGCAATCGGTCACGTCAATGCGGCGACGCAACACGCTCCGCCAATAAGCACCGCCGCGGTATCGGTTTAATACACCGGTAACGCACCCGTCAGCCGGCACTCCCACACACAGGCCATATTGCGATCACCTTGCAGAGAGAACCATGACCACAGTAAAGATTGAAATGGATGGCGCCGTCGGAATCGTTTCATTAGCCAAGCCGCCGCACAACCTGATCGACGACGCGATGATTGCGGATCTGCTCGCCGCGTATCGCGGCGTGGTCGCTGAAGGCGCCCGCGCGATCGTGCTCAAAAGCGACATGCGGCACTTTTGCGCCGGTGCGGAAATGAGTTCATTTACCGACGGCAAGACAGTGATCCAGCACAACGCCGATCAATTCCTCGAGTTCCTCGATGTGCTGGAGAACGCGCCGGTTCCGACACTCGCCGCGGTTCACGGCGCCGCGCTCGGCGGCGGCCTCGAACTGGCGTTGACATGCGACATGATCGTCGCCGCGGACACGGCCTACTTCGGCCAGGTCGAGAACATCGTCGGTCTGATTCCCCTGCTCGGCGGCACGCAACGACTCGTACAGCGAGCGGGCATTGTACGGGCCAAGGAAATCGCACTGATCGGACGGCGGCACGCAGCGGAAGCATTCGAGCGCTGGGGCATCATCAATCACGTCGTGCCCGAAGCGGAACTCCAGAGCGCCGCCATGTCGTTCGCCCGGCAACTGGCGGCAGGTCCGACCAAAGTGCTCTACGGCATCAAGCAGCAGGCCAATCTTGCCGCCAACGGCGGCGTGCGCAGCGCCGACCTCGAACAGATCAACCTCAACAACATGATCTGGCAGACGGGCGATCGCGAACGAGGTTTCGCTTCGTTCTTTTCGACCGGGCCCGCCACCGCCGAATTCAAGGGAGATTGATCATGTCAGCACCGCTCGAAGGTATTCGTGTGATCGATTTCACGCGAGTGCTGGCCGGACCGCATTGCACCAAAACGCTCCTCGATCTCGGCGCCACCGTGACCAAGATCGAACCGCCCTCCGGCGATATCGGCCGCGTGAGCATGCCGCATATCGGCGACATGTCGCTGTATTACGTGCAACAGAACGCCGGCAAGCGCAACGTGAGCCTCGACCTCAACTTCCCGGAGGCTCGCTCCATCATGGTCGACATGTGCCGGGACGCGGACATCATCGTCGAAAATTTTCGCCCCGGCACGTTGGACCGGTTCGGGCTCGGCTATGACCAGGTGTGCGCTTTCAATCCGTCCGTGATCTACGCTTCTTTGAGCGGCTATGGACAATCGACCTCATGGCGCAACCGCCCCGCCTTCGCGCCGACCGTGCAAGCCGAGTCGGGACTGACCGACATCGTCCAGCACCATTTCGGCTCTGCGCTCACCGAAGTTCGTAACGACGCATGCAGCCACGCCGACATGTACACCGGTCTTCACGGCGTAATCGGTATTCTGGCCGCGCTTCAGCATCGCGCGCGAACCGGCCAGGGACAACACGTGGACGTCTCGATGGCGGCGACCATGCTATCGGTGAACGAACGCGTGGGTGCCCAACTGTCGGAAATCGATACGGAGGGCGAACCGATTATTCTCTCCGCGCCCGATTCGCACATCTTCGATTTACCCGATGGACGTCAACTCACCATCGCGGGCAGTCCGATCTACACGCCGATGTTTTCGCGTTACTGCGCGATGATGCGTCGCAACGATCTGCTAAGCGATCCCCGCTTCGGCACGGCGCTGTTGCGCCGGCAAAACATTGCTGATTTGCTGGCCGAAGTACGCGCGTGGCTTCTCACGTTCAATGACCTGGATCAGCTCCAGACGCAGGTCAGCGAAGCGGGATTGGCCATTGGCGTGGTCCGCAGCGTCAACGAGTTCGCCGATTCCGAGTGGGTGCAGGAATGGGGCGCGCTAGTCGATGTCGACGACAGATCCGGCGGCACGACACGCATGCCCGGCGCGCCCTGGCATTTCAGCCAGTCCGAGTTGCCGCAGCCGGGCAGCCCTGCTTTCCAGGGCGAGCATAACGCCGAGGTGCTCTCGGAACGCAAACTTAGCGCAGCGTTCATTCGGGATTTGCAGGAGCGCGGAATTCTTCTCAGCAGGCACAGCCCCACGCGCCCGTTCGACTGAACGTCGCTGCTATTACGCGAGCCGCTCGCGCCTTAACCGAATGAATCGGGACGAACATGCAACACACTCTGAATCAGACGCATGACCCCGCTGCGCGCAGTTGGGTCGAATCCGCCAATGCACCGGCGTGTGACTTTCCAATCCAGAATCTACCGTTTTCGGCTTTCCGCAGAAAGCATTCCGATGAGGCGTTCCGGGGTGCGGTCGCAATCGGCGATCAGGTCGTCGATATGGCCGCCTGGGCGGCTCGCGTCAGTCTGAATGGAATCGCGGGCGAGGCTGCGCGGGCGTGCGCGCAGCCCGTGCTCAACGAGTTCTTCTCACTGGGTCCGTCCGCGTGGCGCGCTGTACGGCACGCGCTATTCGCGGCGCTTCACGAGCGAGCCCCTTCGGACGATCGCGCGGCCATCGAGGCGTGTCTGGTCCCGCAATCGGAAGTGGAATACGGCCTGCCTGCGCAGATCGGCGATTATACGGATTTCTACACTTCGATTCATCACGCGACCAACATCAGCAAGCTACTCGGCCTGAGCGGTGTAGGCGCCAATTTCAAATCGGTACCCATTGCCTACCACGGCCGCGTCTCGAGCATCGGGCTCAGCGGTCAGCGCTTCCGGCGCCCAGCGGGCCAAATCATGCTTCCGGGCGAAGATGCGCCGATTTTCTCGCCGTCGCGCAAGCTGGACTACGAACTTGAACTCGGCATCTACATTGGACAAGGCAATGCGGCCGGCGAGCCGATCGATCTGGATCATGCCGACAGTCATGTATTCGGGCTATGTCTGCTCAACGACTGGTCCGCTCGCGATATTCAGGCCTGGGAGATGCAGCCATTAGGCCCCTTTCTGGCCAAGAATTTCGCCACCACGATCTCGTCGTGGATCGTGACCATGGAGGCACTGGCGCCGTTCAGACTTCCCCTGCCGCGCCCGGACACGGATGGAAAGCCGCTGCCTTATCTGAATTCCGACCGGAATAGCACGGCGGGCGCCATCGATATCCAACTGGAAGTCTGCATGGAGACTTCCCGCCATAAAGCCGCGAATCTCCCGGCGGCGCAACTCTCACTCACGAGTTTCAGGCATCAGTACTGGAGCATCGCACAGATGGTCGCGCATCACACCGTGGGTGGCTGCAATCTGCGTGCTGGAGACCTGCTTGGCAGCGGCACCATTTCAGGCCCAGAGAAATCAGAAGCGGGCGCGCTGATGGAACTTGCACGCAACGCAAGCGAGCCGGTCACGCTGAATACAGGCGAAAAGCGCAGCTACGTGGAGGACGGCGACGCCATTATCCTGCGCGGTTACTGTGAGAAAGCAGGCTTTGCACGAATCGGATTTGGCGAAAGCCGCGGCGAAGTTCTGCCCGCAAAACTCTAGCGACCCAACCTCTTCAAATGTCTGTCATGAACACCATAACGGAGGAGACCCGACATGCAATCGATGGAATCAATCAACGCGGAGTTCGAGCGGCAAAACGTGACGAAAGCCAGATCATCCGGCTTATCGCTCGCCGAGAAGACGCGAGCGCTCGCAAAGTTCCGGAACCGCTTCGTGTGGTCATTGCTTTACACCTCACTGGGAATCTATTTCGGCCTGTTGATCGCAGTGCTGGAGTTCCCTGGCGCGATGTCCTTATCCGTTTACGGCGAACTCAACCTCGGACTGCTCGCGGTGGTCGTTCAGTTCGCGCTCACGATCGCGACCTTCTGGGGCTACTGCGCATGGGCCGAGCGAGTCTACGACCCGAAAGCGGCCGAACTGCTTAAAAGCGCGTTTGCACAATCGAACGGTGATCGACATGAATAATCTGATCAGTCATGGCGGGCTCAGAATCATCGCCTTCGTGGGATTTATCGGACTCAGCCTCATCCTGACCGCATGGAGCGCTCGCCGATCGCGCGGAACCTCAGGATTTTTCGTGGCCGGACGCAATCTGTCGCCGTTTCAGAACGGCCTCGCGCTGGCGGGAGACTTTATGTCCGCCGGTTCGTTTCTCGGTGTGACGGGGCTCGTTTCCCTGTTCGGGTTTGACGGGATCGTGTATCAGGTCGGCTTTATCGCCGGATGGATCATGATCATGCTGATCGTCGCCGAGCCGGTCAGAAACTGCGGCAAATACACGCTTTCCGATGTGGTCGCACTGCGTTTTCGCAGCCGCGGCGTTCGAGCGGCCACATCGGTCTCTTCGCTGATCATTTCGTTAGCCTATCTACTCGCGCAACTCGTCGGCGGCGGCGCACTGGCCAGTCTGCTACTGCCGATCGGCACCAACGCCGCGATCGTGCTGATCGGCGTACTCATGATCGCGTATGTGCTGTTCGGCGGAATGGTGGCCGCGACTTATGTGCAGATCGTCAAGGCTGTACTCGTCTGGACTGCCGGCGCGGTGCTTGTGCTGCTCGCTCTCGCCCACTTTTCCTTCGACGTGGGTGCGCTATTCAGTAAGGCACGCCTTTCTTCGCTGCATCCGGCGCAGTACTTTGTGCCGGGTGGCTACTTCAAGGATCCGCTGGATACGCTGTCGCTCACCCTCGCTCTGGCGTTGGGCACAGCAGGACTGCCGCACGTCATGACCCGGTTTTACACGGTGCCGTCCGCCGTCGCGGCAAGAAAGTCCGCGAAAATCGGCCTGATTGTCATGACGTCTTTTGCGGTAATGATGATCGTGCTCGGATTTTCCGCCACCGCAATCGTGGGGCCGGCGGCGATTCTCGCGACACATAGTTCGGGAAACAGCGCCATCACGCTGCTTGCCACGGCACTCGGCGGCGGTGCAGGTTCTGCCGGCGGTGAACTGCTGCTCGCCTGCGTTTCGGCAATCGCCTTCGCGACGATTCTTGCGGTCGTCTCCGGCATCATGATTTCCTCGGCCTCGACCATCTCTCACGACATCTTCGGCCAGCTCTTCTCGGCGTCTCGCGACAAGGAGCGCCGGCAGGTCGTGATCGCGAAGATCGCCACGATAGTCTTCGGTATCGCCGCGATGGGACTCGCACTGCTCGTCAAGACGTTCAATGTCGCATTTCTTGTTGGCCTCGCGTTCGCCATCGCTGCCAGCGCAAACTTGCCCGTGATTCTTTTCTCGATGTACTGGCGGCGTTTCACGGATCGAGGCGCAGTGGCCGCCGTGCTCGCCGGCACCCTTTCCTCGATTGGGCTCGTGCTGCTGGGGCCGGCCGTTATCGGAGCGAAAGGCATCATCTTCAAGGATTCCACCCCGCCTTTCTGGCTCTCGAATCCCGGCCTGTTCAGCATTCCGGTCGGCTTTATCGCGGGCTGGATCGGATCGGTCACGACACGCAAGAACGCCGCCGACGCCTCCTTCGATGCCCAGCAACTTCGCATGCTAAGCGGCCTTGGAGCCGAAGCCGCGTCGGAACATTGACGCGAGAGAGCGTCCTACTTATCTGTCCAACAAGGAGACAACGGTGATTAACTTACGTACTACCGCTTCACGAGTTGCATTGCCAATGGCCGCCGTTGCTGCGATCGGCATGAACGTGTTCTGTGCGCCGGCGATGGCGGCGACCGTCGAGGTATCGGAAACAAAGACGATCATCGATCACGTGACCGTCTCTTCCAGCAAACCCTACGCTTCGGTCAAACAGGATCTGGAGAGCCGTCTCGGCCGACTCGACGATCATATCCGCGCGCTGCTGAAGCAGGACAAGGTCGACGAATTGCGTGTCGCCCTTCAGAAAGCCGCCGGCAACGACGGTCTTGTGATTCACTACATCGGGCTGCATGGAGATTGGCTCGTGCTGAAAGGACAGCGCAGGAACGGCACCGAGTATTTCACCGGCAATATTCTCACCGCGACAGAAATGACCAGCGTCAATATGGCGGCGGGACTGTATGCGCCGTTGCGTATCATGGTCTATGAAAACGCACAGGGTGGCACGACGATCGAGTACGATAAGCCGTCGACCCAACTGAGCCAGTTCCACAGCGCCCAGATCGACGTACAAGGCCGCTCGCTCGACGACAGGCTGGCGAAATTATGTGCTTCGGTATTGCAATAGATCCTCCGGTATCTGACGGGCGAGTGTCCTGACGAAGCGGATATTCGCCACAAAAATAGACGCTTCCAGACAGATCGTTCTTGCCTCCCGTCCGGATGGACAGCCAACCGCCGGCAATTTCCGTTTTGAGCAAGCCACGCTGCCGGCCAGTCTGCCCGTGCAATCGATACCGCGATATCGGGCCTAGGCGTCGCTCTGTCCAGCAACAACACGTGGAAGGGGATCTCGCGGCGGCGATAAATAATAAGTCGACGGCGGCTGTCCATAAAATTAAAATATTGGCGCACGAAACCAGCCGCCGAAGATCGCTGTCTTGCCTTGTTGAATCCTCATACCAACATTGCAAACGCCTCGCGCAACTCAATTGAATCGTTCCCACGGCATCGCAAGTCACACCGGAAATCCAATCCATGAACGCACCCTTTTCGAATCGCCAATGGTTCTATGTACAACGTCCCACGAGTCGCGTTGGATCGGAACACTACGAACTTCGTGAAAGCGAAATCTCGGGACCGTTGGCGGAGAACGAAGTCATCGTCCGCGCGCGGTATATCAGCGTAGACCCGTACATTCGCATCCAGCAGCACGAGCGCAACACTTATGACGTGCCCCATCCTCTCGGCATCGTGCAACGCTCCGGCGTAGTGGGAGAAGTGGTCGAGTCAGCCAGCCCGCTGTTCGCCAAAGGGGACTGGGTGTCGGCCTATTCGGGTTGGCAGTTGTATGCACGGTGCCATCACAGCGAACTGACCAGACTCGATCCGGCAAGCGCGCCAGTTTCCACCGCGCTCGGTGTGCTCGGCATGCCGGGGCGTATCGCCTGGTTTGGCCTCATGGAAGCCGGGCGGCCGCGCCCTGGTGATACCCTGGTTGTGTCCGGTGCGGCCGGGGCCGTCGGCTCGCTGGTTGCACAGTTCGGTAAAAAGGCGGGCTGCAAGGTCGTGGGCATTGCCGGTGGTCCAGACAAGTGCCGATTCCTGCTCGACGAACTGAAACTGGATCGCGCGGTCGATTACCGGGAACACAAAACGCACGAAGGCTTGACGAGCGCGCTGCTCGAGGCCACAGGAGGGGTGGACGTTTATTTCGACAACGTCGGTGGTCCGATCACGGATGCCGTGATTCCACTTATCAAGCGCCGGGCTCGCATTGTGATTTGCGGAGCGATCAGTCAATACGACGGTGGTTTGGACACGCCGGACGTGGGCCCACGATTTCTCCAGCACATGCTCTTTCAGCGCGCCACCATCCAGGGCGTGCTGGCAAGAGACTACACCAATCGTATGGACGAAATGGTCGCGCAAGTGGCGCCGTGGGTTAAGAGCGGCGAGATCGTATTCAAGGAGACTTTCGTCGATGGATTCGAACAACTGCCTGCTGCGTTAAATAGCCTGTTCGAAGGCGGTAATGTCGGCAAGTTGCTCGTGAGGGTTTGAGCGAATTCGTTTCGCCCGCAAATGAAGCGAGGCGCGCATCGATCACCCGATTCGCGCAGTAATGCGACGCAAGCGCGGACGTCTCGCCGACAGCGACGACGCGCTCGCCCTTCACGGCGAGTGCGCCATCTTCAATCACACGTCGCTGCGATCGACAGTGATCACACAGCCGTTTTTGATCAGTACATCGATCCGTGCCCGATTGTTCCTACCCGAATTGCCCTCGCCGAGCATGATCCTTCTGAAGCCGTCACATTACGCCGCACCGACCAGTTCGCCGTTGCGCGCGACGATGCGCCCGTTGGCCACCACCAGGTTGCGCCTGGGCCGGGCGACCACCGCTTGCGCAACGGTTTCCGCGTCGACCAGCACGAGGTCGGCCCTTGCGCCGGCATGCAGCCCATAGTCGCGGAACCCGCAGCCGCGTGCCGCCGCTGCGCTGACGCAATCGAAAGCGACGGCCAGTTCGTCGTCACGGCGCATGTCGTAACGCAGGCCGATCAACATCGCGCGTTCGAGCATGTCAGGCGAGCCATACGGCGACCAGGTATCGCGAATGCCGTCGTTTCCGCCAAAGATAGTGATGCCTTTTTCCCTGCAAGCCTTCAATGGCGGAACCGGACGCGACGGCGGCGCCGAGGTCAGGAGCGCCACGTTCAACTGGGCAATCCGTTCGAGCAGCACATCGCGTTCGCGCTCCGGCAGTGCGCCCAGACAGAACGCGTGGCTGACCACGACCTGTCCTTGCATTCCCAGCGCCTCGACACGATCGAGCAGCAGTTTGAAGGTGAATGCGCCCACCTCGCCGGGCTCGTGCAGATGGATATCGATCGGCTTGTGAAAGCGCTCGGCAAGCGCGAACGTCAGGTTCAGCGACGCGACCGGATCGCCGTCGATCAATGCCGGATCGAGCGCGCCGAGCACGTCCGCGCCGTCGGCGAGCGCGCGGCCCAACAGTTCGTCCGTTCCTGGACGGCCCAGCAGACCGGACTGCGGAAACGCCACAATCTGGATGTCGAGCAGATCGCGCATCGCCTGGCGGGTCTGGAGCACGCCTTCGAGGTAACGCAAACCCGCGTCGGTATCGACGTCCACATGCGTACGCAGGCGCGTGGTGCCCGCCTCTACGAAGGCACGCGCAAGCGCGAGCGACTGCGCGCCCGCGTCGTGACCCGATTCCTTGCGCCAGCGGCGCTCGTTGTTGATGCGATCGAGCAACGTCGCGCCGACCTCGTTGCGATACCACGGCCTGCCCCAGTTGGTTTTGTCGATATGCGTGTGCCCTTCGACGAAACCAGGCAGCAGCAACGCGCCGCCGCCGTCTTCCACAGCGGCGCCCGGTTGCGGCACGAGGTCCGGGCCGAGAGCGGCGATGCGCCCGCCGGCAATCGACACGGCCACCGGCTGGCCGTCGGCCAGCCGGACATTGGAAATGACGAGAGAAGATAGCGAAGATGTCATGTTGATTTGGCAGAAGTAACGATACGGGCTCGGTGTTCGTCCTCTTTGCAGCGGATTGCCAACATGCACCATAGGCAGCGTCTCCCCGAACGGCAGTTGCCGGATGGCCGTCCAACGGGCCACCCGCAGCGAGCCACGCCAGTTCGACGAACTAGACATCAGATTATCGACGATCTGCAAGGTATCACGCGAGGAAAGCTCGTTTAAACGCGATGCCGACAGAATCTCAAGCGCCTCTCGGTAGGCTATAGAAGTATCGTGATCCCGCTTGAGCACAAATTCATGGACGTCAATCAGTGAGACCGGAGCGCACACATGGTCATGCCGAGCAAGATACTCATACACGCGGCATCACCACGCGCGCTCTGCAGATAAGCGTAAAGGAGTAACGGCAATGCCTGTCGCGGCCAGCTTTGTGCATACGACGTTTCCAGAAGATGACATACGGGCCGCCCCACGGACGCGGCGCGTTGTTCGTGTTCATCCCGTTCACCAAACAGCACAACCAGTTCTTCGAAGCGTTTTTCGGCCGGCAGCATCGGTGGACGCCCCGACGAACCGGTTTCGAACCACGGGAAATCCGCGCCATCAGAACATAAAGCAACCTTGCGGCTCACATCAAACACTGTGGAAGACATGGAGTTCTCTGCAAGCCCGGAACCACCGAAGACCCGGACCCGGCTCGCCGGGCCTCAATGAGCGAATCATAACTCTGACGCGCAATATTTGAACGGTGTATGATAATTCGAACGAGCAATGCTGTCAGTCGAAGTAAAAAATGATCCGCCTTCGGGTGTTCCCGCGGGGGTGAGCTTCGAAACGATGGCCGCCGGTACGACGCCAAGGCCACTAAGGAGACTCAATGACTCGACCATCGGGAACAGTCCTTGTCACAGGCGCCACCGGAGCGCAAGGGGGCGCCACCGCGCGTCGCTTGCTCGCCAGCGGGTTCCGCGTGCGATTCCTGACACGCGACCCGGAGTCTGCTGCCGCACGCGCACTCCAAGCCGCTGGCGCGTATGCAATTAAGGGGGATTTCGATGACACTCATTCCCTCGTAGTGGCCTTACATGGAGTCAATGCAGTCTTTTCGGTGCAATTGCCGAGCGTCAGCGGCAAGGATAGCGAGCGCCGCCACGGGTTTGCGCTTGTCAACGCTTCGCTAGCGGCCGGCGTCGAGCAGTTCGTGCACACGTCAGTGGCGCAATCGGGAAATCACACGTCCTTTCCAGATTGGAATAAAAACCGCTGGTCGACCCAATATTGGACGGACAAGTGGGACGTTGAAAACGCAGTGCGCAATGCGGGATTCGGCAGCTGGACCGTGCTGCGGCCTGCCTTCATGATGGACAATCTGGCACTCCCCAAAGCCACGTCCATGTTTCCGCATTTACAAACAGGGGAGTTGTTATCCGCGCTGCTGCCACAAACCAGACTGGACTTCGTTGCGGCCGATGACATAGGCGCATTCGCTGCGGCGTCGATAGTTGATCCTCTGCGTTTTCATGAGCAGACTATCCCGCTGGCTTCCGAAGCGATTACGATGTCCCAGGTAGCCGCGACACTCTCCGCTGTGCTCAGGACAGGTATCAAAGCGGTGCACGTGGCGCCGCAGGAGGCGATCGCACGCGGTCTCTTTCCGGCTTGGGTGAACGCACAGGAATGGATCAACGAGGTGGGCTACCGCGTCGATATCGACAAAGTCGAGTCGTACGGTATTCCGCTGACTTCCCTGCGGGAATGGGCTCAGAACCACCGTAACCGGCTACCGACCAACAATACCCTCTTGCATGAATAACGTGACGAGACCGGGCAGAAGTCGTGGTCTGCAGAGCCGCCGACGCCCCGGCTTCATATCAAAGGCCAATCAATGATGGAGTCAAAGTGATGACGAGCGCGGCACCTTCGTGGTTTGAACGGGCTCTGCAACGGCCACGCCACTCCCATTTCACCGATGCCAGCGGCGCACGCATCCATTACGTGTCATGGAATGCTGAAGACACGCACAAACCCGGCTTGCTGTTCGCGCATGGCTATCTAGGCCATAGCCATTGGTGGGACTTTATTGCACCGTTTTTTACGGAACGATTCCGCGTGCACGCATTCGACTTCAGCGGCATGGGCGAGAGTGGTTATCGCGCGGAGTATCGCCCCGACAGTTTTGTGCGCGATTTTTCCGCAGTGCTCAAGGCCGCATTCATTGCACCGGCTTTCGTAGTGGGACACAGCTTTGGTGGCTCGCGCCTTCTGCAGACTTGCGCGACGTTCCCCGAACTGATCCGCCATGCGATCGTGCTCGATTCATTCTATGCGCTGCCGGGCGACACGCTTCCATTGATAGAAAGACGTCCCGCGCCTCGACCGTACCTCGATGCCGCGACTGGCATGAGGCACTTTCGGCTTATTCCCGATCAGAAGTGTGAGCCATGGCTGATGGATCATCTTGCGAAGACGTCCCTGCGACAAACAGAAACGGGCTGGACCTGGCGCTTCGACCCAGCTTTGCGTCATGTCCAGACGGTCGAGAGCGATGAGGGGTTGCTGGGCCGAATCACAGTTCCTGTGACCTATGTACACGCGGAAATGAGCACGGTCGTCAGCGCCGATCGGGCCAACAGAATCATCGGTGCCATCCCTACCGCGCGGAACTTGATCACGATGCCCGGTGCACATCACCACCTCATGCTGGATAACCCGCTAGCGCTTGTCGATCAGTTGCGGAAATTGCTGGAGCAATTGTTATGAATGAGTCGGTTAGCGATAGAAATTGGGTTCCAAACGTACCGTTGAACGTATTGTTGTCGAAGGCAGCGCACTCCCATCCGGGAACGCGCATGCACTTTCATACTCAGCAGGGACTGACGAGCGTCACGACGTTAGAGTTGGCTACCGCCGCGGATCGACTCGCGCGCGGGTTGCGTGCCATTGGCCTGCGCCGCGGCGATGTCATTGCCATGCAGTTGCCGACGCAGCGCGAGACCGCCGTGCTCTATCTGGCTGCGCTCGAAGTCGGTGCGGTGCTGGTGCCCATTGTGCACATCTATGGCCCTGCCGAAGTCGGCTTTATTCTGCGTCAGTCGCGCGCGCGATTCCTGTGCGTGCCTGAGCGCTGGCGCGGGATCGATTTTCTGGAGCGTGTCGAAGCGCTCGGCAATCTGCCTGATCTGGAGCGGGTCATCGTCGTCGGCGAGCGCACGCCACAAAACGGCATCACGCTGAAAGAGGTCGAAGCGATTTCGCAGCATGCCAAGATCAAAAACGAGTCGCCACCGCAGCCACAGGACGTTTGCCTGCTGCTGTATACCTCAGGCACCACCGCCGCCCCGAAGGGCGTTCAGCACACGCATCAGACTGTCGGAGCGGAGTGGTCGATCCCATTCATAGACGGCCCCGGCCCTTATCTCACGCCCTTCCCCGCCGGACATATTGCTGGCTTTAACTTCCTGCTGCGTCCTTTCGTGACTGGCACCGACATGGTGTTCATGGACCGCTGGGACGCGCCGCTCGCAGCCGAACTGATCGAGTGTTATCGCGTTCGCCTGTCCGGAGGGACGCCGTTTCATCTTCAAGGATTGCTTGACGCCGCACGGCACGCCGGACGCGACCTCTCGTCTCTGGTCACTTACGGACTGGGGGGGACCGGAGTCACCCCGGAGCATGTGGCGTTAGCCGACAGTTCCGGGTTCGCCGGCACGCGCGCTTACGGCCTGACAGAACACTCGACGGTAAGCATCGGCTGGCGCGACAACACGTTCTCCGAGCGCGCGTGCACAGACGGTCGCGTTCAGCCCGGTAGTCAGGTTCGCATCGTCGATGAGTTGGATCGTGACTTGCCGACCGGAAGTGAGGGCGAGATTCTGACAAAGGGTCCCGAGCTGTTTGTCGGCTACACCGATCCGTCGCTCAATGCGATCGCGTTCAGCCCCGACGGCTGGTTTCGTACCGGCGACATCGGCAAGCTCGATTCGGTGAACTGCCTGACGATAACCGACCGCAAGAAAGATATTGTGATTCGTGGTGGCGAGAACATCTCATCACAAGAGGTCGAACGTGTGCTAGCCACACACGACGCGATACGGGACGTCGCAGTGGTCGCCCAGCACGATGCGCAATACGGCGAAAAAGTGTGTGCTGTTGTCGTGCTCCAGTCCGGCGCTGAACTCGATCTCGCCGCTGTACAACGACATTTCGCCCAAGCCGGTGTGGCGCGTCAGAAAACGCCTGAGCGTCTGCTTATCGTCGACGAGTTGCCCCGCACGGCATCGGGGAAAGTGCGCAAAGGCGATTTGCGCGCTCGGGCCAACGCGCTAAAGACCAGCCCATGACGTCGGGCAAACGGACAACGAGAGTTTCAAATGACCGCAAGCACCACGATCTTCCAGGTATCCGCCATCCAATACTATGGGGAGGCCTCGGACCTCGCGTATCCGATGCTGACTACGTAGTTGCAATAGTCAATGCTGGTGGCTTGAGCGGCGGCAGGGTTCGCAGTCCCTGACGAGTTCCGTGCACAACTCAATCGCTGTCGCGAACTGAAGGAAGGGCAATCTTTTCAGGTCAATATGTACATCTTCCGTCGACGACGCGTGCCACGCGGCGACTCTCAAACCCCTTCATCACTGGTCTCGTTGCGCCCCCAACCCGAAGGCGAAAGACATATCTGAACATCCCGCTGGCAACGCTCGATCAGTTGCTGCCGGCCGTCAGATAATCGTTGTACGGACGTCTTGCGCATGGACGCTCATGGTTTAATCCAACGGTGCCGCGCGTTCAGATCTCCAGATTGTCGATCAGGCGAGTTGCGCCGAGCTTGGCCGCAGCCGTCACCACAAGAGGCTCGTCGCCGAATGCACATGCACCCGGCGGCTGCAGATCCGACCGCTTGCGGATAGACACATAGTCCGGAACCCATCCCCGTTCGGCAAGTGCTCTGAACGCTTTGAACTCGATCGATTTCAGATCTCGCTGTCCGCCCAACACTTCGTCACGAATCCGATTCAGCAGTCGGTATAGACCAGGCGCTTCGGCGCGCTCTGCCGGCGACAGGTACCGGTTACGCGACGACAATGCCAAGCCGTCAACATCGCGCACGGTCTCAGCGCCAACGACGTCGATTGGTAGCGCGAACTGTGCGCACATCTGGCGAACAATCATCAACTGCTGATAGTCCTTCTTCCCGAACACCGCCACGCGCGGCTGTACACACGACATCAGTTTCATCACAACCGTGCACACGCCGTGAAAAAAACCGGGGCGAAACTCGCCTTCGAGCATATTGCCGAGGGTGTGCGGCGGATGAACGCGATACTCTTGCGGCTGCGGGTACATATCGTGTACGGTCGGAGCAAACAACACGTAGACATTTTCCTTTTGCAGCTTTTGAATATCGGCTTCCAGGGTACGCGGGTATTTTTCGAAGTCCTCGTTAGGGCCGAACTGCAGCGGGTTCACAAAGATGCTTGCGACAACCGGATCCCCGTGCTGGCGCGCGAGTCGCATCAAAGACAGGTGGCCTTCGTGAAGGTTACCCATTGTGGGTACAAAGGCGGTTCGATTTTGCCCGCGCAACTGGGCGCGCATTTCTTCGATAGATCGGACGATTTTCATACTGCGTCTTCAGCGTGATGTTTAGTCTGGGAGATTGATTACATGTTCGGATAGTTCGGGCCGCCGCCACCTTCCGGCGTGACCCACACGATATTCTGCGTCGGGTCCTTGATGTCGCAGGTCTTGCAGTGCACGCAGTTCTGCGCGTTGATCACGAGGCGTTCGCTGCCGTCGTCGTTTTTCACGAACTCATAAACCGCGGCGGGGCAATAGCGCGACTCCGGCCCGGCATAGGTCTGCCAGTTCACGTTCACCGGCACGGACGGATCTTTCAGCGTCAGGTGAACTGGCTGATTTTCCTCGTGATTCGTGTTCGAGATGAACACTGAAGAAAGGCGGTCGAACGTGAGCTTGCCATCGGGCTTCGGATACACGATCGGCTTGCATTGGGAAGCCGGCTTGAGCATCTCGTGATCCCAATGCTGATGATGCAGCGTCCACGGTACGTTGCCGCCCAGCAGCTTCTGCTCGATGCCCACCATCAGCGTGCCGAGGTACAGGCCCTTGCTCATCCACTGCTTGAAGTTGCGCGCGCGATGCAGTTCCGTGTGCAGCCACGACGTCTTGAAACTCTCCGGATACGCGGTGAGTTCATCGCTGGTGCGACCTGCCTGCACGGCTTCAAAAGCAGCTTCGGCAGCCAGCATGCCGGTCTTGATCGCCGCATGCGAGCCCTTGATCCGCGACGCGTTCAGGAAACCCGCATCGTCGCCGACCAGCGCGCCGCCCGGGAACACCAGCTTCGGCAGCGACATCAGGCCGCCGGCCGTGATCGCGCGTGCGCCGTACGACACACGTTTGCCACCTTCGAGCACCGCGCGAATCGCCGGATGCGTCTTGTAGCGCTGGAATTCCTCGAACGGCGACAGATACGGGTTCGTGTAGCCGAGGCCGACTACAAAGCCCACCACCACCTGATTGTTGTCCATGTGATACAGGAACGAGCCGCCGTACGTATCGTTCTCCAGCGGCCAGCCGGCAGTGTGCATCACCAGACCCGGCTTGTGCTTCGAAGGATCGATTTCCCACAGTTCCTTGATGCCGATCCCGTAGACCTGCGGATCGGCGCCTTCGCGCAGCTTGAATTTATCGTTCAGCTGACGGCCCAGATGCCCACGCGCGCCTTCGCAGAAGAGCGTGTACTTCGCGTGCAGTTCCATGCCGAGCTGGAAGTTCTCGGTCGGCTCGCCGTCCTTGCCGATGCCGAGATTGCCGGTCGCGACGCCTTTGACCGAACCATCGTCGTTATACAGAATCTCCGCCGCCGGGAAGCCCGGGAAGATTTCCACGCCCAGCGCCTCGGCCTGCTGACCCAGCCAGCGCGTGACATTCGCGAGGCTGATCACGTAATTGCCGTGATTCTTGAAATTGTCCGGCAACGCCCAGGTCGGCACGCTCTTTGAGCCGGTTTCGGTCAGGAACAGGAATTTGTCTTCGGTCACGTCCACCGTCAGCGGCGCGCCTTTTTCTTTCCAGTCCGGGATCAGTTCGGTGATCGCGCGCGGATCCATCACCGCGCCCGACAGGATATGCGCCCCGATCTCCGAGCCTTTTTCCAGTACGCACACGCCAAGCTCGACGCCTTTTTCCGCTGCCAGCTGCTTCAGGCGGATCGCCGCGGACAGGCCGGCCGGGCCGCCGCCGACGATTACGACGTCGTATTCCATCGACTCGCGCGGGCCGTACTGTTCTAGCAATGCTGCGGTCATGCAAAAAGTCTCCCTGCCGGTCTCGCGGATGCATTTTTCCGCAACTAAAGTTTTTTACACGCATGAAAAGTGCGGAAAGACGCACCTAGGACTCCCTTCCCAAAAGCGCACCCAATCATCATGAAGGAAGTATACTTTTGTGAATGTCATTTGACAATATGAACGCAACATTTACCGTCACGCGGTCCTTTCCCTAGCGTCAGCGATTCCCAACAAAGGATCGACTGATCTCTCATCCATCACGGTCACTTTGAATTAGCCGGTCATCTGAGCGGGATTGCCTGCTTCGAAGATCACATCAGCGCGCGAGACGCGAACGTTAGCGTGACTGCTTGATTCGCAAGTTCCTCGTCGCGGTCGCTGGAGGTATTGACATTGCGTCAATCGACATTTCTCTGCCAGCTAGATACCGGTAGACGAGACACTGGCCCGGACGGGGGGTAATCACGTAGCTGATGCCAATCCAGAAAAACGAAGAAACGGTGATGGCGCGTTCGCTCCAGCATGTCTCAGCGTGGAGAGATAAGAATAATTGCCAGATATGCGGTGGCCGGTGTTCCTTGAATACACCGCTGTTGTGAACGATCATGCAGCCCCGTGGGTAGGATCTCGGAGCCTGCAGCATCTTGCGAATGATGTCCGCAACATGACGTCGATCGATTGCACAGCGCGCGACAGCGGAGCGGTCGCGATTGTGAAGATGAACTTGATCTGCTCCACAACAACGCTATTGCTGTACCAGATCGTAAGCGCAGAGTGCCGCAACCTCCGTCACGCCGCCGTCCACCGGCAGACAGACGCCGGTAATGAAGCGTGCCTCATCGCTTGCGAGGAACAACGCAGCCGCCGCAACGTCCCATGCGTCCCCTTCAATGCCGAGCGGTGCGACCTTGCGGCGGCGCTCTTTTGCCTGCTGGTCCAGCATGCTCTCGACCATTGGGGTAAAAATATGTCCCGGCGCGATTGCATTGGCACGGACCCCATCGCGGCCGTACACGACGGCCAGTTCACGCGTCAACGCGATCATGCCCGCCTTCGACGACCCATATGCCGCCGCGCCGTGACTCCGGATACCCGCAGTCGAACTGACGTTGACCACTGCGCCACTCCCTCCCGCAACCAGATGAGGTGCCGCCGCTCGGCTCATCAAAAAGGCACTCTTGAGATTGACGTTGATAATGTGATCCCACGAGGCTTCATCAATATTCTCGAAGCGGCCGCCAGCCCCTGCCACACCGACATTGTTGACCAGAATGTGTAACGCGCCATACCGCTCAACCGTAGCGGCAACGACGCGTGCGCATGCATCGCTGTCGGTGACATTGGCAGCGCACACGAACCCATTACCCCCCGCTTCAACGATCATTGCAAGCGTTTCGGCAGCCCGATCCTCGTCATGATCGACCAGGCAGATCGACGCGCCTTCGCGCGCGAAAAGGCAAGCGATGGCCTTGCCGGTGCCGACACCATTGCCTTGCGAACCCGCGCCAGTCACGATCGCAACCTTGCGCGCGAGACGCTGATGGAAAATCTTTGGAAAAGGCATGCTTTACCCGGTGTGTGTATTCGACGAACTGTCAGTGCGGTGGACGCAATACCGTTACCCGGCCATCACGCGCCGCCAGAATCACCTCATCTCCTTCGTGAAAGTGCGATGGAATCTCGTCGAGCGGCACCTTCCTGCCATCGATCCCCCGGCAGTACGTGTATTCATCGAACGCGAATGTCCCACTGCGGCCATGACCGCCCTGCACGGCCACCTCACGAGACGTGAGCGAGGTGATGTTGCCGATAATCGGTGTGTCGCCGGACGCGGCCATCACGCGGATGTCCATCGAAAGCCGAAAGCGGTCCGAGTAATTCGCCACCCCGGTATGTGGGGTATTCAGATGCATGATGACAACATCGCCGGGGCGATACGTAGTGCGGCGCCATGCATGCGCTGGCACCGCGCCATCAGGAATCGGAAAAAGCGGCGGTTGCGCGAGATCGTGCAAATAGGAACCTTTGTGCATCCCTTCAGCGAGGACCAGCCCTCCGACCTCCGGGTCGATCTCCACCAGCGGAATCCAGCAGATAGAGAACGGAATTCCCGCGTTGTAGAAACCGTCTTGATGGACGTAGTCGAAGCGAGCTCGGGCGCGATCTTGCGCCGGGGGCGTAGCTCGATACTCGACTGTCGGAATCCAGAACGGCTCGTCAGCAAGTAGGCGGCTGAAGAAACGATGAATTGGCGGCTCGGCGACGAAGGGTTTCCACGTCTTGCGCGACGCGAGCGACTCCATACGAAATGGAAAGTCTTCCAGGCTCTTACCGTTGTATCGAGCAGCGGGATCGTCTGGGGCTATCACGCCAAGCTGCGAAAGCTCATCGAGAAATACCCTGCGCAACCGGCCAACTGCTTCGGTGTCGAGCACATCCCTGAAGAACCAATAGCCATCGCGGTCCCACGCCCCCAGGAGCGCCGTGCGATCGTCAAGAATATCGTTCGATACGTGGAGTTCCTGCATTGCCGGCAGTACGCCAGCATCCAATGTCGCGTTCATCTCGTCTCCCTACTGTTCGCCGCAGTTCATTCGCGCGGTCGACCTTTCCACTCGTGGATTGGAGATTCAGCTTAGGCCCCATTGCGCAATAATGCAACTAGTAGTTCCATTAATGCGTGGGCACCAGTCGGATGTGTATTGAACGCTTCAGTCGAACATCACAGCGCCAGCGAGACTGTCCCGTGATCGAGTAAAGCCGCCCCGAAACGCGCAGCGTAAGCTGTGTTCACTGCCTCAGTTTGAAAGCGCGTCTCGTTTATGGCAAAGATGAAGTAGCCGTAGACCAGGTCTCGGCGGTAGTCCTCCCACGCCACGTCGAACGCCGGCGTTTCCACGCCGTTTGCGACAAGATGGGTCAGGTAATGCGCGAGCAGTGGGCGCTCCCACTTGCGCCGTTCGGCAATATCGAGCGCGGAGCAGATATGGTAGGAAACTTCGAGACTCCACGGCGCACGGCTGACCTGCGCATCAAAAAACCCCGGCTTTCCATCCGCTGTCACGTAGAGATTGCCCAAGTGTGTGTCACCGTGAATCAGACACTCCGGCTTGCCTCGATGCGACTCGCCAAGGTGCGTTAGCGCCGCCTCCATCCAGTCACGGTCGCGAAGAAGCCGACTGACCGCCGCACCACGCGGTAGTCCAGCATAGTGCCGCCATACTTCAGGCACAAGATAGCGACGCATATAGTCGAGCGACCACCCCGAGAAACGGTCCCCGACCCAACCGTATCGCCCGCTTTCGGCGAATTCCGGACTGTCCCACGTTTGAGCGTGATAACGCGCCATCGCGACAAGCCGCGCGGCGACGTCGTCATAGCCTGCCGAACGCTGTGCGTGACAAAACGTGACTCCGCTCGCTCGCAGATCCTCCATCACGACAATCGATTGCCAGCCAGAAGGATCGGTGCCCGCATAGAAGCACCGAGGCGTGTTCATATCGATGAATGGCAGTACGTCGCGATAGAAACGCATCTCGTTGTGGTACATATCTTTCATCAACGGGCTGTGCTCTTCAAATCCCCCCTTGACGATCATCCGCGCAGGCAGACCGAGGTCGTCTCCCGTACCGTTGTACTCGAGCAGAACACGTACCTTCGTCGAGGTTCCCGACAAGATGTCCTCGCATATCAAGCTGGTGACCTCGACACCGGGATATCGAAACCGCAGCGCTGCCGTCAGCCACTTCGCGGAAATTTCATCGACCGTCACCGGCAGTCTCATGTCGCTTGCAACAATTAGCGTGGACAAGGTTTACCCCCGTTTAGAATTTTCAGTAGTCAACCCATCAACTCGAACACGTCGTGGTCGAGGGCGGCCATCGCGAAACGAGGTACGACCGCGCAATTATTGACCTCGGCCTGCCATTCAACGGGATTCACCAACCAGAAGTAAAGCCCGTAGACGAGATGCCGTCGATACGCATCCCATGCTTCGTCGAAGGACGGCGGTATCGCAACCCCATATGCGGCGAGTCGCTCGAGGTAGTGCGTAAGCAGCGAGCGCTCCCATTTGGGACGATCGGCGATATCAAGTGCGGACACAAGAAAGTATGTGAAATCGTGCGCCCATGGTCCGCGCCGATACGATTGCCAATCGAGAAAACCCGGCGTGCCATCGCGCTCGAAATAGAGATTTCCCAAGTGCACATCGCCGTGCAAAAACGTCATCGGGCCCAGTCGATCGAACCAACGCAGATTCAGCAGCGCTCGCTCCATCCAGTCCCGGTCATGGAACTGCCTGGGGATCGCAGCCCCTCGCGGCAACTGGGTATAGTGGGCGAATACATCGGCTTTTAGCTGCCCCCAGTGATAGGTGCCGGCCTCCCCGTCCGGCAATGGGTCCTGTTCCGCCAGCCAGGCAAGCTTGCCGTCTGCAGCGAGAGCGGGCGCAGCCCAGTATTGCGCGTGCAATCGGGCTTGGGCGTCGAGATTTGCGGCAGCCTGCGCGTACGACAACGTGCTCTGTACACGGCAAAACGTCACGTCGCGTTCCGCAAGATCTTCCAGAATGACGATCGATTGTCCGTTCGAATGATCGGTCGCCGAGAAGAATGCGCGAGGAACGCGCACCGGCAATTCCGGCTGCACCTCCTCGAAAAAGCGCGCCTCGTATTCGTAAATATAGACATTCAGATGCCGATATTCGGGGACAAACCCGCCCTTGACGATCAGAGACCGCGGCAAGCCAGCTTCATTTCCACGCGCATTGTATTCAAGGTGAACACGAAGCTTTGTTGCTGTCCCGTAGATGACATCCACCAGTTTCAGCGATGTGATCTCGACACCTTCGCAATAGGTCTGAAGTGCCTGCGTCAGCCATTTCGCAGTCACTTCGCTAACGTCCACGGGTAACGGCGACAGCTTCACGTCGTCTTCGCATTCCATTTGCTTTCCTGAATGTATTTATCTCGTAGCCGTCCCGCACGCGCGACCGCCTGCAGCAGTTGAAACAGATTGCATTGTCCAAGGCGTTCGCGCAGTCCTCTAGTTGGAGACCCGCAAGCCTTCCTCAGACTGGACATTCCCAAACATGTCGCCGCATCGTCGCGCACCGAGTCTATCGTTGGCAACATGGGGAAAACCACACGACGAAAAACGTTGCGTTTCTTGAATGACGTGCATATAGTTGCCTTCAACAGCAGATACTTTTTTGGCAGAAATCTAGTGGACAACTTGTCAGAGCTTCAGTTTGAGTCCGCTTCGTCGGACCGCGAACTCATGCCTGTAAAAGGCGCGAATACCTATCGCTCGGAGGAAAGTGTCGCCTACGGGATGAACCAGATACGTATTTTGTTGTGCAACGCGGTAGACGCACAGCTCTCGTCGTATGGCCTATCCGCGTTGCAATGGGGCGTCTTGAAAGCACTGTTCGACGGCCGCGCCAGAACGCCGTCCGAGCTATATCGCATCCTGCTGTCCGATAGCGGAGCAATGACCCGCCAGCTCGATTTCCTTGAAAGACGTGGATTTCTCCGTCGCGTTCGCAATGAATCGGACAGACGTAGCGTGTACCTGGTGCTGACCGACACTGGTCGCATCACGATTTGCGAAACCCTTCCCCTGATCGTCGAGACGCACGATCGGCAATTGCGCGGTTTCACACACGACGAAGTGACAGCGCTAAAGCTTTTCATGGATCGCATGATTGTCAACCTAGGCTGAGAAATGTTATTCCCACGCGCGCATTCATCCGGGCGCGAGTGTCGCGCTCTTACCGAATCGAGAAGGATTACCTATGGATCATGTCGACACCCCCGCCCAAAAGAGCCCGCAATCACTGCATGGCGGTTCCCCCGCGCAACTTCTCGTGCCGCATGTCTATCGCGGGCGCACCGTTTCGGGCGACGCCGTCACGCATATCTCGCGCGATCTTGGCAAGGGATTTTGTACGCCGGCGATAGAACTAGACGATCTTATCTGGTCTCGCATGCAGGCTGGCCCGGCGTTCGATTTACCGATTGCCCAGGTTATCGACTTCCTCGTGGACCTCGGTCCGCGTCTGCATCTGGACGCAAATCCGCTGATGCAGCAGGCGCTTGAATCAATGGTCAAAGTGAGTCCGCTCGGTCGCCGCATTCTGGAAAACTGCTATCGGGACATTCCGAATCTGTTCGCACGCAGCGTGATCGAAGATGAGTTGCGCATCAGCCTCGGCGACGCCAGAGTGATCGACGGCTGGATGCCACGTATTTTGCGCGGGCGCCCCAGCCGCCTACGCGCGTTTCCACCGCGCCTCGTTCATATACTCGCCGGAAATTCGCCGATGGTCGCCGCCATGACAGTGATGCGCGCCGCGCTAACCAAAGGTGTGCATCTGCTGAAGTTGCCTTCCAACGACCTTTTTACCGCGACGGCAATTTTGCGCACGATGGCCGAAATGGACCTGGAGCATCCGCTGACGCAGTCGTTTTCGGCTGCATATTGGCGCGGCGGAGACGAGAACGTCGAGTCGATCCTGTATCGCCCGCAATATTTCGACAAGCTCGTCGTGTGGGGTGGTGAAAGCGCCGTGCGCCATGCGATGCGTTACGCGGGTCCTGGCCTCGAACTCGTGGCTTTCGACCCGAAGGTGTCGATCTCGCTGATTGGCCGGGAAGCATTTGCTTCGGACGAACTGCTTCGAGAAGTTGCGCGCGCCGGCGCGGCCGATGTCCAGTCGTTCAATCAGGACGCGTGTAATGCGAGCCGTTATCAGTTCATTGAGGGCGACGAGGACGATGCTGACCGCTATTGCGAAAAACTTGCGACAGCACTCGGCGAAGACTTCCGCTATGGCGACGGGCAAGGCCCAGTGGTGCCAGGCGACATCCGCGAGGCGGTCGACGTGCTACGCGAAATGGAGCCGATTTATCGCGTGTTCGGTGGGTATGACGGAAAGGGCCTTGTGATCCGGTCGGACGAACTGGTCGACTTTCATCCAATCTGCAAGACGGTGAACGTCATCCCGGTGAAAAGCCTGCGTGATGCAACCCGCTTTGCAACCGTGGCCACCCAGACCGTTGGCATCTACCCCCCGCACCGCGTCGTCGAGGTTCGTGACGCGCTCGCGTGTGCCGGGGTTCAGCGCATGGTGACGCTTGGCGAATCAATTTCCGACGGCGTTGGCGGCTATCCACATGACGGCATGTTCCCGATTCACCGCTTCATGAAGTGGATATCCGAAGAAGCGGGCACTGATAACGCGACGGAGACAGCATGATGTCGGCTCTCGATACCCTGCTGCGACTGACCGATCATCCGGACCCTTTTCGCCACGCTCCCAGCGATCTTCAGGCCGTCCAGTTGCAGGCCCTGCGCGAGCGGTTCGCGCAGCGGCGTCAACAAATCCGCATTCTCGACAAGCGTGCAACGGATGCGGGCGTAGGCGAACTATCGAGCCTCCATGACGCGGTGCCCCTGCTGTTTGCGGACGCTGTCTACAAGAGCTATCCCGACTCCTTTATCGAACAGGGAAAGTGGGCGCGACTGACCGCGTGGCTGCAAACGATTACGGCGCAGAAGATCGAAGGACCCAACTACGCCGACGTTGCGAACATGGACGACTGGATCAACGAACTGCGCCGACACGGCCATTACGTGATGAGTTCCAGTGGCACATCGGGCAAACAATCCTTCATCTATCAAAGCGGCGTCGACCGGGAACTCGCCTGGCGGCTAATGGGCCAAGGCATTCGTTGGGCGGTAAGCGCTATGCGCGATCCATCGCGCCGCGTTCCGGTCTTCCTGCTGACGCCCTCTTCCGGTTCGTATACCGGCACCGAGCGAATGTCCAGGTTCGCGGAAACGATCGCTATTCCGGGCGACATCCACTACATGTCCGATGTGCCGCAAAGCGCGGAGCAGACCACCCGTATGGCACGCATGCGTCGCGCTATTGCTGACGGTACGGCCATGCCCAGCGAGATCGCTAAATTCCAGATCGAAAGCCGCGCACGCGCCGAACTCGTGCAGGCCGACTTCCGGCACTTCATCGATCTGCTGCTGGAACGGCGCCGCGAGCCGATGTTCATCATGGGCATGTTGGGCATGCTGTACCCGATTGTGGCAACCGCGCGCGAACGCGGCATACCCGATGGCGACTTCCATCCGGACACGGTCGTCAGCATCGGTGGTGGCAAAAAAGGGGCGAATCTTCCCCACGACTTCCAGCAACAGTGTGCGCGCTTCTTCAATTTCAACGCGAACAACTTCAATGATGGCTATGGCATGGGCGAGGTATCCGGATTCTGCCCATGGTTCCACGCGGCAAACGCGTGGGCCGTTCCGCCATGGCTTGTGCCGCTCGTACTCGACCCGACGGGCGAACAGTTGCTAAATCCATCCGATGGAAAAGGAATCGTCGAGGGCCGCCTTGCGATTATCGATTTGCTGGCCGATGGACGCTGGGGTGGCGTAATCAGCGGCGACAAGGTCGTGATGGAGTTCGGGCACGGCATCGATGGTGTGCGCACACCTGTCATTCGCGATGTCGTGCGCTACAAGGATCTGGCGGGCGGCGACGACAAGCTATCGTGTGCCGGCACCATCGATGCCTATGTGCGCGGCGAGTTGGGCGACATGGTCGAAGCAGGCCCCGCTGCCTGATCTTGCTTCTTTAATTTCCTTAGAGAGAGTATTGATGACAGCCAAATCGACATCGGCCGCTGTCTGGCTAATCACGGGCGTGTCGTCCGGTCTCGGCCGGGCCCTCGCTGAAGCAGTGCTCGCGCGCGGCGACCAGGTCGTCGGCACCGTGCGCAACCCATCGCAGATTGCGGCGTTCGAGCAGTTGTCTCCTGTCGGTCTGGCGTACGGGATGGTGCTCGACGTGACCGACGCGCCAGCCGTCCCGCAAGCAATCGAGCAGGCGCTCGCCCGCGCCGGGCGCATCGACGTGCTCGTCAATAACGCAGGATACGGTTTGTTCGGCGCGCTCGAAGAGGTGTCCGATGCCGAAGCCAGGCAAGTGTTCGACACCAATTTCTTCGGCACTGTGAACACCATCCGGGCAGTGTTGCCGCACTTGCGCGAGCGCGGCTCTGGACACATCGTCAACCTGTCCTCGGTCGCAGGGTTGATCGGCATCACTGGCTGCAGTTTCTATTGCGCTTCCAAGCATGCAATCGAAGGCTTATCCGAGTCTCTTTCGCAAGAACTCAAGCCGTTCGGCCTGCGCGTCACGCTGGTCGAACCCGGCGGTTTCCGCACGAATTTTGCAGGTGGCTCGCTGCGATGGAGCGAAGGCGCGGCACCCGCCTATGCGGAAACAGTCGGCAAAATGCGTGAGCAGATGACGCACTATCACGGCACCCAGTCGGGGGATCCGACCAAGGCGGCTGCGGCGATCATCCAGGCGGTCTATGCCGACGAGCCGCCGTTGAGGTTGCCTCTAGGACCCGATGCGGTCGGCGTCGTGCGCAACAAACTTGCGGCGCTGCAGAAAAACCTCGACGCGTGGCTCGACGTCTCGATCGCCACGGATTTCGCCCAATAGCGCCACATCCTCAGGAAACGCCATGTCAACCGTCGACTGCTTTTACGACCTTCTTGAACAGGATATCGATCCGTTTCGCCACCACCCCGAAAGTCTGCGAGCGCTTCAACTGGCGGCCATGCGCGAGCGCTTTGCCGAGCGCCGCCAACAGATCAAGCTCCTGAACCGTCGAGCAGCCGACATGGGCATCGATCACGTTCGCACAGAGGCGGATATGGTGCCGCTACTGTTCGCACACCAGATTTACAAGAGCTACCCGGAGCAGTTCGTTGAGAGCGGCCGATGGAAACATTTGAATACGTGGCTGCAAACACTGACGAGCCGTCCCGTTGTCGACGTCGATGTGGATGGCGTCGACAACGTCGATAGCTGGATGGAGCGCCTGCGCGGCGCAGGTCACTACGTGTTCAGCTCGAGCGGCACCTCCGGCAAATGCAGTTTTATCAGCCAGACGCGCGCCGACATGGACCGCGTGACGGCGACGTGCGTGAAGCTTGGCTTGTACGGCAACAAGCTGATCGAGCGGGATTTTGGCAAGCGCCCAGTGTTTCTGATGATGCCGCCCAGTGGTGCCCATCGTCATATCGGACCAGTCCTGAGTGCGGCTACGCAACTAGGCAGCGAAAGTACGTTGATGTTTGACGATCCGGTGCTGGCATCCTCGACGATCGAGATGGGCCGCATGCGTCGCGCGCTCGCAGATGGCAGCGCGAAGCCGAGTGCGATCGCGGCGTTTCAGGAGCAGGCTGCAAAGCGTCAGCGACACACAGGAGCGATGATCGACCGCTTTCTGGACAAACTACTCGCTCACCGCGATTCACCTGTGCTTGTGCAGGGCAACTGGTCGCTGCACTGGACGCTGGTCGATTTCGCGCGCCGCCGTGGCGTTGCGGACGGTATCTGTCATCCGGAGACAGTCATCACCACCGGCGGCGGATTGAAAGGCACACAAGCCCCCGCCGATTTCCGCCAGCAGATCATCGACTTTTACGGCATCAAGTCGGAGAACGTCCAGAACAGCTATGGCATGTCGGAAATGATCGGCACCGGCCCGTGGTCGGACGTGGCGCAGGGCTTCGCGATCTGTCCGTGGATCGTTCCATTCGTGCTCGATAAGGCAGGCGAAAAATTACTCAACCCCGGCGATGGGACCGGCGCTGTCGAAGGTCGTTTTGCATTCTTCGATCTGCTTGCCGAAGGGTACTGGGGCGGGTTCATCACGGGCGACAAGGTGACAGTTGACTTCTCCCCCCAAGGCGACACAGATGGTTTGCGAGGACCGCTCGTCAGGCAGGTCGGCCGTTATGCGGATCTCGAAGAGGGTGAGGACAAACTTTCGTGTGCGGGCACGATGGAATCATACGTTCGCGGCATGATCGAGGTCTGACGGTTCAGCTTGTGCACTCACCTATCTCGACACCGGCCGCGCCGCGCTCAATGCACAACCCTTCGATAGACGCGCTACCAGCAGACACCGTGAACGTTGAAAAAGGACCCGTTAAGAATCGCCGCATTATCACGGTGTCGATCATGCTGGCCACACTGATGCAAACGCTCGACAGCACGATTGCCAACGTCGCCCTGCCGCACATGCAGGGTGCACTGGCAGCGTCGCAGGACGAAATCGTCTGGGTCCTTACGTCGTACATCGTCGCGGCGGCGATCGCCACGCCGCTCACCGGCTGGTTCACCGACCGCCTTGATTTGAAGCGTCTGCTCGTCGTTTCCATTGCCGGGTTCACGATCGCTTCGGGATTATGCGGCATTTCCGCTTCGCTTCAGCAGATCGTCCTGTCACGCGTGCTGCAAGGCGTGTTTGGGGCTGCGCTGGTGCCCCTCGCGCAGTCGATCCTGCTCGATATCAATCCACGCGAAAAGCAGGGTCAGGCGATGTCCGTGTGGGGCATGGGGGTGATGATCGGCCCAATCATCGGTCCGACTCTCGGCGGATGGCTCACCGACAGCTATAACTGGCGCTGGGTATTCTTCATCAACCTTCCGGTTGGCTTACTCGCTCTGGCCGGCATTCTGGTCTCGCTTCCGGTTCGCGATGATCGCCGGAAGCGCAGCTTCGATTTCGTCGGTTTCATCACGCTAGGGGTGGCGATTGGCGCTTTCCAGGCGATGCTCGATCGCGGCGATCAGCTCGACTGGTTCGGCTCGCTGGAAATTCGAATCGAAGCCCTGATTGCAGCGATCGCATTTGCCTTTTTCATCGTGCACACTGCGACCGCCGGTCCGCGATCGTTCTTTCGGTACCAATTGCTGTGGGATCGCAACTTTGCCACCGGCATCGGCTTCATATTCGTAATCGGTGCGGTGCTCTACGCCACCCGTGCGCTGATTCCGCCCATGCTGCAAAATCTGATGAACTATCCTGTCGCGACGACTGGTCTCGTCACCGCGCCAGGCGGTTTCGGTACGATGATCGCGATGCTCATCGCCGGCCGCCTCGTCGGCAAAGTCGATCTGCGGCTTTCATTGCTATGTGGCTTCGCGGTATCTGCGTTTTCGCTATGGCAGATGACGCAGTACACCATTGTGCTGGCACGCTCCGACATTGTTTGGCCCGGGCTGATTCAAGGCTTCGGTTTGGGTCTGGTGTTTGTGCCGCTGAGTGCGGCATCGTTCTCGACATTGGCGCCGCAACTCCGTGCCGACGGCACGGCGATTTACAGCCTGATGCGTAACCTCGGCAGCAGCATCGGCATCTCCCTTGTGCAGTCGGTCGTGACTCGCAATACTCAGGTTTCTCATGCTGCGCTCGCGGAACAAGTGACGGCATTTAATCCCGTGCTGCGGCAACAGTTCGACGTTTCTTCTCAAGCCTCGATGGCGACGCTTGATGCAGTCATCACGCAACAGGCTTCGATGATCGCGCACATCGATGCGTTCAAGCTAATGCTATGGGCGACGCTGGCTGTCATTCCGCTGCTTGTCCTGATTCGCCCGACGCACAGGCGCATCTCCGGGGAGATGCCGCACGTCGCGCTCGAATAGCCTTAGGTCGGCCCTACTGGCGAACTGGCAGGGAGGTGAGTACACTTTCACTTTCTCCCTGGTCGCCAGCTGCCCATGGCTAAATCTCCGGCGCTCCGCGCTGCACCCGCACCTTCAGTCGACGCCGCGGCTGCTACAGCCACTCCCCGGGCTGCAGGCCGGCCTACCCAGGACGCCGCGGCCGAACTGCGCGGAAGACTGCTGAGCGCAGCGACGCAGATTTTTCGCGCAGAAGGATTTGGTGCAGCCAGAGTGGAAGAAATAGCCGCTCGCGCGGGAATCAGCAAAACTACGGTCTACCGGCAATTCGGCACGAAAGAGGATCTGTTTCGCGCCGCGATCTCGCATGGCATGGAGGATTTGCGAGGCAGGATCGAGCAGTTGCTGAAACCGCCTCGCGAGTTCGAGAAGACGCTGTCGCTCCTTTTGCGCACATTGACTGAGCATATGGCGACCACGGACACGATTGAAATCACTCGTGTCGTAGTTGGAGAATCGAATCGCTTTCCGGATGTGGCGAATGGGTTCGTTCGATACGTGAACGAGATGCTCGAACCGGTAGCGGACTTCATCGCCTCCGCCGCCCGCCGTGGCACGATCAGCGTCCAGGACGCACCCGCGGCTGCCCGTGACCTGCTTACGCTAGTTGCCGGCAGCACGGAAGTGTTGATGGGCATTCCGACTACGCGCGCACACCGCGAACAGCGCGCCGCACACATCCAGCAACTGCTGCTGTCGGCCTGGCGGTACACAGGGTCCGGCGAGGCTCACCCCCCACAGGCCTAGCGCCTGCCAACTGCCCTACCCATCCATCTGCCCTATTACCTGGAATTGTGCTGACGCCTGAGCGATACGCAGTCCGTTCGCCCAGATCAGACAGTCTGAAAAGACCACGCGCTTACCGGACCGAAGCACATCCACATGCGCCTCGACCCAGTCGCCGGGCTGAGCGCCACCCAAAAAATTGACCGTCAGATTGGTCGTCAACACCTTGACCGGGGGTTGCCGCGAATACTTGCTCGCCCATGTGATGGCGGTGTCCGCCAACATGCAGACCATCCCGCCATGCATCATCTGCCCAAGGTTGCGATGTTTCTCGCGCATGCGCATCCCGACGACGTGCCCACGCTCGCTTTTCCTGTACCAGATCGCGCCGACGAGTTCATGGAACGGGCCGAACATCGGCATCAGCTGGAACCCTTCGGGAATCTGATCGTCGTCATCCTGTTCAACGTAGGCAACCGCGGTGACGTGGGTTTGCATTGACATAGTCCTCTATACGCGTCGTCTTTTCATGTCTTGTGCATGGCACGAGACGCTGTTTCACTATAAAAATGTAGCGTATCATTATCCGCATGCAAGTCAACTATACGCACGGAGACAAAGGTGATCACAGCACCACTGTTTGCGCCACTGTCGGTCCGCGGAATCACACTGGCAAATCGCGTCGTCATGTCACCGATGACGCGCGGCTTTTCTCCCGACGGACTGCCGGGGCCCGATGTCGCTTCGTACTATCAGAGGCGTGCTGAGGGCGAGACTGGGCTCATCATTACTGAAGGTGTCGGGATCGATCATCCGTCGGCGCTTGGCGAAGCCGGACTTGGCGAGAATTCAATTCCCACGCTGACGGGGCCTGAATCGGTCGAAGCATGGCGCCTCGTGACCGATGCAGTTCACGCAAGCGGCGGTGTGATTTTTCCTCAACTGTGGCACATGGGTCCGATGAAAGAAGCTCATACCGGCCCGGTCCCCTCTGCTGCCCCAATGCGGCCGTCCGGCCTATGGGGACCACGGGGAGGCCTGACGTCACTCGACGCTGGCTATCTCGATCGAGTGCAGCCTGCCACCCGCCCAATGACCGATGAGGAGATCGCCGACGTCATTGCAGCCTATCGCCGAAGCGCGTCGCATGCAAAAACCGCCGGATTCGACGGAATAGCCCTTCACGGCGGTCACGGTTACCTGATCGATTCGTTCCTGTGGAGCGAGACCAATAAACGCGCAGATGCGTGGGGTAAGGACCTGGTGGCGAGGAGCCGCTTCGCTGCAGAGGTTGTCCGCGAAATCCGCGCGGAGCTTGGCGAAACAATGCCTATAAGTTTCCGCTTTTCGCAGTGGAAACAGCAGGATTTTAAGGCGCGTCTCGCTAGCACGCCCGAAGAACTCGAACAGATTCTCACGCCGCTCGCGGAGGCCGGCGTCGATATTTTCGAAGCGAGCACCCGGTATTTCAACCGCCCAGAGTTCGAAGGCTCTGATATGAATCTTGCCGGCTGGGCAAAGAAGGTGACTGGCAAGCTCTCGATGACCGTAGGCGGCATTGGGATCAATAAGGGCTACTATGATTCCATGGCCGGCGCGCAAACGGTGGCGCAGCCCGACCTTAGACCATTGCTCGATCGCTTCATGCGCAACGAGTTCGACCTGGTCGGCGTGGGGCGGTCATTGCTACATGATGCTAACTGGGCCCGTCGCGCACGTCTGGGTGAACCCTTCCTCGGGTTCAGCACGGATTCACTGGTTCGCCTGACCTGATCCGAGCAGTTCTCCGACGCGAATCTGCTGGCGCCCGGAAGGGTCCGGCAGTGCACCCGGTTGACTGACTGCCTCGCGAGGCCGCGGCGCGTCGAATGTGTCGGGCAGTCACTGGCGGATGACAATAGAACGCGCCTTTGCTGCAACGAAAAAACATCCCGCAGCAAAGGCGGTTCAGCGGCGACTCACCTACAAACGCCCGGTAATCGGGATCGATGCGCCCGTCACAGCGGATGCGCAAGGCGTTGTGAGGAAGAGAATGACGGCTGCGATATCGGCCGGCTGCACCCAGCGCGAGAAATCCGCGTCGGGCATGTCCTTGCGATTTTGCGGCGTATCGATGACACCGGGAAGGACTGCATTCACAGTCATACCGCGATCCTTAACTTCGTCGGCGAGTGCCTCGGTGAAGCGCAGCACGCCGGCCTTCGACGCCCCATAGGCGCCCATGCCCGTGCTGGCCCGCAGTGCGGCGCCGGCACCAACATTGACGATGCGTGCGCCCTCCGCTCCGTTCGCGAAATGCTCGAAAGCCGCCCTGGACGCGGTCACAGCCGTACGCACATTCATCTGATACATCACATCCCATGTCTCCAGGTTACTGTCCGCTAATGTTTCCCAGCGAAAACCGCCGGCCACGTTGATCAATGCGTTCAAAGGTCCGACACGCTCGACCACCGACAACATGGCCTTTCGTGCACTGCCCAGATCGGTCAGATCGACATCTCCGAGCAGCCATTGCCCGTCCTGGGTGGATGCGTCAGGCGCTGGCGCCCGATCCAACAGCGCAACACTCCAGCCATCGGCTGCAAATGCGTTGCCGACGGCCCGACCGAGCGTTCCGAACCCTCCACTAACCACAACTACACGTTGCATCTAAGCACTCCTCTTTCAACAAGCTGCGGGCGACAGCCAGGCGAGCGCGACTTAGCGGCCCTTGAATACCGGATCACGCTTCTCGCGAAACGCATTCACCGCTTCCTGGTGGTCTTCGGTCTGATTCGACAAGGCCTCGTACGCAATCGACGCGTCGAGTATCGAATGTGCAAGCTGCTTCAGACCGATATTGATCGACGTCTTGGTCCACTGAATGGCTTGCGACGCACCCGTCGCCAGGCGCTTCGCCATTGCATCGACAACCGCATCGAGTTCGTCAGCGGGAACGGCACGATTGATCAATCCGAGACGAGCCGCCTCTTCAGCTCCGAGAAGATCACCGGTCAGCAGGTACTCCTTGGCCTTCGCGTAGCCAATCAGTTGCGGCCAGATGACAGCGCCGCCGTCTCCGGCAACGAAACCGACCTTCACATGCGGATCGCCGATTTTCGCGTGGTTCGCTGCATAACTCAGGTCAGAGAACAGCGCGATGGTCGCCCCGAGTCCAACTGCATGGCCATTGATCTTCGCGATGACCGGTTTCGGACAGTCGAGCATCGAAAAGATAATTTTCTTGGCGCGCTGCATGCCGGCGAGAAACAACGACTGATCGTCAATGACTTGCTGCATATGTTCGATATCGCCGCCCGCGCTGAATGCGCGGCCCGCGCCGGTGAGCACGACCACCCGCGTTTGCGGATCGTCGGCGACATCCCCGAAGAGCCGCGACATTTCGATATCCATCTGTTCGTCGAAGGCGTTCAAAGTGTCGGGCCGGTTGAGCGTGACGGTAAGAACCCCACCGTCGCGCTCGAGCAGCAACGCCTGATAATCCAGTAAGTTCATGGCTAGCCTGTCCAGAGTGACGCGAACGCGCGGGATGTCGCAAGCTCCCCCGCTGTCGCTTCTATCGTTATGGGTCGAACAAAAAACCGCTCGAGGCACGTCTGACACGCGCCTCTTCACTACTGAAACATCCGAACGGTTAGGCCCGGGCCGGGATGAACCGGCGTCCGTTGTCGTACATGATTTTTTGAGTGTCCGTTGCGGACAACGGCTCGCAAGCCTCACGCGCGAAATCTTTCGGTTCGGGTACGCCTTCTGCGTGCGGATAGTCGGAACCCATCAGCAAATAGTCCGCCGACCCAGTTTGGGCGACGATCTGCGCGAGATCATCTTCCGGATACGCTACCACGAAGACGTTCTCCTTGAATATCTGGCTCGGCCGGGTCTTCAGTTGACCGCAAGGCCAGTAACCGTTTTTCGACATTCCGCGGCATTTGTCCATCTTCACCAGCATTGACGGCACCCATTCGGCGCCATTTTCCGCGCTGCACAGCTTTACGTTAGGAAAACGCTCGAAGAAATTGTAGAAGATGAACGACGACAGCGTTTCCACCACCGGGCGCTCGCCATAACCGTGCATCCACACGAATGCCGTCTGGCGCTGGCGCGATTGCTGCACCGGCTCGCCCCACACGGCCATGTGGTCCTTCATGTAAATCGCTTCGGAAACGTGGAACGTGACGCGCACGCCTGCTTCGTTAAGAATCGCCCAGTACGGATCGAAATAGGGATCGGCGGGTGCGCGCCCACCGAACGGCCCCATCGGCATCAGGATCACGCGCACGCCGTTTGCCACGAGCCATTTCGCCTCGGCAACAGCCGCGTCGAGATCGTCGAGCGTGACGATCGGAGTGCTGTAGATACGCTCTTTATAGCTGAAGCCCCAATCGTCGAGCATCCAGCGGTTGTATGCGTGCAAGACGGCATTGGCTGCGGCCGGTTCGCTCAGGTACGAGATGCATGCAACCATTTCTCCGACATACATCGTGCAGGCCTCAACACCGAACTCATCCATCTTTTTCAGACGCGCGTCGCGATTGAACATGTCCGGCGTGGGCTGAACCCGCATTTCAACGTTATCCTTACCGTCCTTCATGGCTCGCAGCCATTCGTGGAGCTTCCCCGGGGGCGGTACAAGTCCTTCGGCCGAAGTGTAGCCTTCGCTGATCTCGACCTTGCGATCGCCAACATACATGCAGCGATTGCCTTCGGGGGTAACGCGGCTTGTGAACCCCCATTCTTTCTTGAATTTTTCCGGCAGATAGCGGCTGAACGCATCCTCCACTTCGTAGAAGTGTGTATCAGCGTCGTAGATCTTTCCTTGATAAGTCTGCATGAAGAAGTCTCCTGTTTATGGAACGAACGATGAGAGCCGCGCCGTTGAATGAAGTATCGGTGCACGCAGTCGACCTACAAACCTCCATATCGAAACGAGAGATCGTGATACCGCATTGATATCGGAAAAAAACGATCCATATCAGCGCAAAGGCAGCTCGATCACCCTATGCAATAACAATTATACGCACACCGTTCAACTATGAGATGATACGTAAAACTCAATCGCAGGTAGACGCCTATGCACGCCGATGCAACGCCGCAATCGTTACCGCGCGCGCCCCTAACCGAGGGCACGCGCCGCCGGTTCATGGTTGCAGTGCTGCTGTCAGCAGTCGCGGCATCGTCCGGCATCACGGTGATCTACACGATGCTCGTCACGCTCTACAGGGTTTTTCCCGGGTCGGCTTCGGTGGGCTGGACCGTCACAGCCTACTGGCTCGGCGCAGCGGTTTTCGCTGCGATCTGTGGGCGGCTTGGCGACCTGCTCGGCTACCGACGGGTTCTGCTCACCGTGCTGGTTGTCGCGGCCGCGGGGGGCGTGGTGGCGGCGTGCGCGCAAAGCATTGCCGTGTTGATCGCCGGCTGCATCATGCAGTCGATCGCGTCCGGCATCACGCCACTTTCCATGGGGCTCGTCCGAGAGAACCTGCCTTCTGGACAAATACCGTCTGCCGTTGGGCTGATCAGCGCCGCAGGTATGGTGTCGGCCGGATTGGTCTATATCGGCGCCGGTGTTGTGGTCGATCACTACTCGTGGCAGGGTGGCTTCTGGCTCAAAGTGGCTTTGTGTGCGCTTACGATCGCAGCGGTGCGTCTATGGGTGCCAGAATCGTCGCGCAGGGTCAGCGAAAGAATTCATTTCGTGCGGGGCCTTGCCTTCGCACCGGCGTTATGCGCGATTCTGTTCGCTGTTCAGCAGGTCCACGCATGGGGAATCATGGATCCGCGTATCTGGGGCATCCTGATAGCAAGTCTGGTGGTGCTGTGGCTTTGGGCGAGAGACCAGCGCAGGGTGACGAATCCACTTATTGACGTCCGCATTTTGGCAAAACGCCAGGTGACTCTCGCAAACGTCTGCATGATGTGCATCGCCATCGGAGCGATGCAACTGGGTCAAGTCTTCTCCATGCTCTTACAGCAACCGGCCTGGACGCATGCGGGCTTCGGGATGACCGCAACCCAGGCGGGACTACTGATGTTCACCATCAACTCTGGCGCGATGATTGCCAGCCCGTGGAGTGGACGCATCGCCGCTCGCTACGAAGCCCGTCGTGCCGCATTGATCGGCATGACCATGCTAGTGATTACGTGGACCAGCCTGATCCTGCTTCGCAGCAATTTATTGCTGTTCGTTCCCGGCGCAATGCTCTGCTCGTTTGGCCTGGCCTTCGCGCACACCGCTGTCTACAACCTGATTATTGAAGCGACTCCAGCCGAACAGACCGGTGAGGTGACTGGTCTGCTCTACGTATTTTTTTCGTGTTTTTTCGCGGTCGGTGCGCAGGCCGTATTCACGCTGCTGCAGGGTGCATCCGTGAACGAAGGAGGTGCGTCGTTTCCTGCTGCGCAAAGCTATGTTGCAGTGTTTGGGTACGTCGCAGGCAGCGCGTTGGCGGGACTGGCAATTGCGTATGTGCTGCCGCGCCGTCGCGGACCAGGCCGTCAGTCCCGCGCCCTCGACTGCGGAGCGGTAAGTGGCCCGGCACGCATTCGGTAATTGCCAGACAGAAACTGGCGGCCGCAACGCGAATCCGCCAAAGACGTCTCGCGCGGGCCGGTTACTCGTCGTCGTTCGCAACGCCCAGTGCCGAGGCGCGTTGCGCAACGGTGAGCATATGTTCCTCCAGGCTCTTTCGTTGCCGGTCGAACCGCTCTAGAGGCGCGCCGACCGCCATTGCCGCAATCACGTTGCCGTTGGGTCCGAAAATCGGTGACGACAACCCTGCCGAGTCAGGCAGCAGTTCGCCGCGGCTGATCGACAACCCCGTCTCAACGATGCTCTGCAGCTCCTCGCGTAAAACCTTCTTGTTGACTGTGGTTTGTTCCGTGTGCCGCTCAAGCTTGACCGTCCGAAGATACTCGGCAAGGAACTCCTCGGATTGGTAAGCCAGCAGAACGCGTCCGGCGGCCGTACAATACAGCGGGCGACGCATCCCGACGATCATCGAATATCGAACAGATTGTGCACTTTCAATGACATCGACATACGTTATGACCTTTTGCTCCGCATCGAGCACGCCGATATAGACCGTTTCCCGAGTGCGCTCCGACAACTCGACAAGAAACGGGCGCAGCATTTTCGAAAAATTCCATACCGCCATCACGTTCGCGGAAAGCCGGAAAATGGATGGTCCCAGCCGGTAACGGCCGACGTCGTGCATCAGGAACCCCTCGGCCACAAGAGGGCGCAGCAAGTTGAGCAAGCTGCTTTTCGGCGACTCCAACGCAACGTTAAGTTCCGCCAGCGACATCCCATCTGGCGCTTTCGCCAGTACGTCGAACAGTCCGAGCAGGCGAGTCAGCGAACGCGGTCCGGTGACATCTCTGTCCGCTGGCGCCAGGATTTCTTTCGACATATCACTCCCCTTCCATTTGATTTGCGTTCATTATAAATGAACCATTCACATAGTCTCACGTCGGACGCCGGTTTAGCACCGTTATTCGTCCCAAGATCCGAAATAATTTTGCGGTCATCGTGGCTCTCCTTATTATATAATCGAACGACGTTCAGAAATATGTTTCACAGTGCTGCGACTGGTCAGCCGGCTCGATCTGCACCGTGAGCGCATCTTCAATCGGTACGAGACTAAGGAGTTCGTTCATGAGTGGACTACAGGACCGGGTTGCCGTCGTAACGGGTGGTGGCCAAGGGTTAGGGCTCGGCATAGCGCGCGCGTTGGCAATGGAAGGCACGAACCTTGTTCTGACCGGGCGCACCGAAACGAAGCTGCGGGACGCGCAAAGCACACTGGAGGCCCTTGGCGTGGGGGTGCTCGCGGTGCCTGGCGATACTCGCAGACGCGCAGACGCGCAGAATGCCGTCGCCCTCGCCATCAAGCATTTCGGGCGTATCGATGCGCTTGTCAATAATGCGCAAAGCAGCACTCCTAGCGTGCCTCTGGAACAGGTCACCGATGAAAACTGGCGCGACACGCTCGAATCCGGCCTTTATGGCACGCTTTACTTCATGCAGGCTGTCTTGCCACGCATGAAGCAGCAGCAAAGTGGCAGGATCGTTAACTTCGCGTCGCGCACCGGTATCGAAGGCACGCAGGGCTTTGCGCCATACGCCGCTGCCAAAGAAGGCATTCGCGGCTTGTCGCGGGTTGCTGCCCGCGAATGGGGCGTTCATGGCATCACGATTAACGTGGTGTGCCCCGCCGCGCTGACCCCCGCCGCGAATGCCTATCTGGAGGCGAACCCCACCGAGTGCGCGCGCTATCTGTCGGAGATTGCAATGGGTCGTTTCGGCGATCCCGAGAAAGATATTGGACGTGTAGTTGCATTTCTTTGCAGCGAGAGTGCAGGTTATGTGACGGGTCAGACCATCAATGTCGACGGCGGCCAGTCAATGCTCTAGATGCGCTGCAAGGTATCTTGTCACACATGAAGCAACAGCAAAGTGCAAGGATCGTTAATTTGCGCAGCAACAGTCGGTGAATCGCAGCGGAATTCAAGCGAAGCGCAAAGCTGCTCCGTAATACAGATTTCGCCTCCATCGAACTTCGCGAGAGTGCGATGAGTTTGGCCCTGCCTTCTTGCGGGAAGTCAGGGCCATATTTTTGAGCTGCTCGGAGCCGCCACTGCACTTGATGGCTGCGTCAGGCATTGGCCTAAATGATCTTGCGCTCACGCAACGAGCCGATATCCGCAGGCGACATCTCCAACAGCTCGCTCAGCACGGAATCGGTATGCTGGCCGAGCGTAGGAGGAGCGGTATAAGAATCGATCGGCGTACCTGACATCTTCACCGGATTAGCGACCATCCTCACTGCGTCGTCAGATAGCGGATGCGTGGCTTCCACGCACATGCCTCGCGCCTGAACGTGCGGATCGGCGAAGACCTGTTGAAGGTTGTTGATCGGACCTGCCGGCACGCCTGCGGCGTCCAGCGCAACCAGCAGCTCGTTGCTCTGCCATTGCGCGATCAGCGGCTCGAATACGTCCCCGAGTGCCCGGCGGTTCCTCACTCGCAGGGCGATTTCGGCAAAGCGCGGATCGGTAGCGAGTTCCGGACGACCCAACACCTGGCATAGCCGCGCATACTGTTCGTTATTGCCGGCGACAATCATGATGTCCCGGTCCGCGCATCGAAACATGCGTGAGGGCATGCCGCCGTTACCTTCAGTTCCGCGTCGGATCGGGACTTCGCCGGATACCAGATACTGGCTGGCATAGTGCGAGGTCGCGGCGATCATCGAATCCAGCAGGGAGAGGTCGATGTATTGCCCTTCTCCGCCTGGCGCGCCACCGGCGTCGCGCCGATAGAGCGCCGCGACTATCGCTGACGCTGCGTATTGCCCACAAATGATATCCGCGAGACTTGGGCCGGTCTTCATCGGGCCACCACCGGGCACGTCGTCGCCATTTCCCGTGATGCTCATCAGGCCGCCCATTGCCTGGAAAATCGAATCGTAGCCCGGACGCGGGCTGTAGGGCCCCGTCTGGCCAAAGCCCGTAATCGAACAGTAGACAAGGCGCGGATTGACAGCCTTGAGACTTTCATAATCGAGGCCATAACGTTTCAGGTCCCCAACCTTGTAGTTCTCCAGTAGCACATCGCATTTAGCCGCAAGCGATCGGATCAGTGCCTGCCCTTCAGGGGTCGCAATGTCGCAGGTGATGGACTTCTTACCTCGGTTCGCGCTGATAAAGAAAGTCGATTCACGCGTGTCGTTACCGTCCCGGTCCTTCAGGAAAGGCGGACCGAACTGGCGTGAGTCATCGCCCTTGCCCGGTCGTTCGACCTTGATCACCTCTGCTCCCAGGTCCGCCAGCATCTGCGCGCCCCATGGCCCAGCGAGAATGCGGCTCAGATCGAGCACGCGAATCCCCGACAACGCACCTTGCTTCATATCGAATCGTTCCATTGAATTCATTTTCAAACGCGACCCCGGGAGTCGTGACCTGATAGAACTCGTGGCGCATGAAACCCCGTTCACCACGCGCTATGTATCGCGCAGGTCGTTTCGCTAGCAGCCGCTGAATTTGGCAGCGCGCTTTTCGACAAACGACTGGACACCTTCTTTAGCATCTTGCGTGTTGTAAAGAAATTGCTGGGTCGTCTGGATCCTGGAATAGGCGTCTTGCCAGCCTGAACCAAGCGATAGCCGAGCATTGGCCATGGTCGCCTGCACGGCCAACGGTGCCTGCGCGGCAATGCGTTCCGCGATCTCCAGCGCCTGCTTAAATTCTTCGCCCGCCGGCACTACTTCCTGAACGAAGTTCATACGATAAGCTTCCTGTGCCGTAAATTCGTCACCCGTAAGCAGGATTTTCATCGCGTTGCCCCACCCCGCGCGATCCACCATCCGTATCGTCGCGCCGCAGCCAGCCATGATGCCGCGCTTGACTTCGAGCTGCGAAAAGCGGCAGTTGTCTGCTGCCACTGCCACTTCAGATGCTAGCATCAGCTCAACTGCCACCGTGAAGCAGATTCCCTTCAGCGCAATCACGACGGGCTTCTTGCGCAGTGGTTCGCGTAGATTGAATGGGTCGACTTCGCCGACCGGAAGTAGCGGTTTACCCTCGCGGCGTAGCGGCGCGATCTTCGGCATATCGAGGCCCGCAGTGAAGTGATCGCCCTCTGCATGGAGCAGTCCACAGAAAATGTCGGGACTCGTTTCGAGAAGCGTGTACGCCTTGGCCAATTCCTCGAACATCTTGGGGGTAAAGCCATTGCGTTTTTCCGGACGGTCAATGCCGATCAACAGAACATGGCCGCGCTGCTCCACGCGAATTTGCCCGTCTTCATGGCGTGTGATCACTCTGTGCCTCCTTGCGTCTTTTGATGGAGCGCCGACCCGAAGCTCAATTGACAAAGCTTCGCCGCGCATTCACAATTATAAACACCGTTCAATTTACGGACAAGCCTGATTCACCTCGGCGTCGGCAGTCCGGCACGGCGATGCAGCCGCACAAGCCGATCCGCAAAGCGATCGCGCCGCGTCCCGCACAGTCACCGGGTGGCGTACATGTTCGTTTGAATTCGTGCAAGGAAGACTTATGGGCTACGAAACTATCATCGTTGAAACGCGCGGCGCAGTCGGCTTCATCAAGCTTAACCGACCGCAGGCGTACAACGCGCTGAACAACCTCCTGATGGACGAGTTGACCGCCGCACTCGATGGATTCGAAGCTGACGAAGCGATCGGTGCGATCGTGCTGACCGGCAACGAGAAAGCGTTTGCCGCGGGCGCCGATATCAAGATGATGAGCGACTGGACTTACATGGACGTCTTCAAAAGACAGTTCATCACATCCAACTGGGAACGCACCGCGCGCTGCCGGAAGCCGGTTATCGCCGCAGTGGCCGGCCTCGCATTAGGCGGCGGTTGCGAACTGGCAATGATGTGCGACTTCATTCTCGCTGCCGACAACGCCCGTTTCGCGTTGCCTGAAATTACGCTGGCGACCATTCCGGGCGCAGGCGGAACACAACGTCTCACCCGTGCACTCGGTAAATCGAAGGCCATGGAGATGGTCCTGACGGGCCGCAAGATGGACGCCATCGAAGCCGAACGCTGTGGCCTCGTCAGTCGCGTTGTGCCTCTCGAAGAGTTGCTCGACGAAGCATTGAAAACGGCGGAAACGATCGGCGGATTTTCGCAACCTGTGGTTGCGATGGCGAAGGAATGCGTAAATCGCGCGTATGAATCGAGTCTCGCTGAAGGCATCCTCTTCGAACGACGCATGGCATATGCAACCTTCGCAACCGAAGACCGCAAGGAAGGCATGGCCGCATTCGCGGAAAAACGCAAGCCTGTGTTCAACAATCGCTGACAACGATGCGCGGGTCTGAACCGCACCTTTGTGCGGATCGGCTAAGGCCCGTGCCTGGATCGAGTCCTTGCCACCCAGTCAATCGCCCAGACGGCACAAAACCATGAACCCCAAGAAAAATCGTATCACCGAATTGCTTGGCATCGATTACCCGATCATCCAGGGTGGCATGCGTTGGGTCGCTCGTGCGGAACTCGCGGCGGCAGTCGGCAATGCCGGCGGGCTCGGTTTCATTTCCGCCCACACGCATGCGAACGCGGATGTGCTGGCTCGAGAAATCGACCAGGTGCGAGCGCTCAGCGACAAGCCGTTCGGCGTGAATCTGACCGTGCTCGGCAGCAACGCCGGACTCGACTACGACGGCTATGTGCGCACGATCGTCGAGCGAGGCGTGTCAGTCGTCGAAACCGCTGGTAGCAACCCCGCGAAGTACATCGCCATGTTCAAGGCGAGCGGCGTCAAGGTGATCCACAAGTGCGTCACCGTGCGGCACGCGCTGAAAGCCGAATCGCTCGGCGCAGACGCGGTCAGTATCGACGGCTTCGAATGTGCGGGGCATCCCGGGGAAGATGATATCCCCGGACTGATCCTGATCCCCGCCGCTGCCGACAAGTTGAAGATCCCCCTGCTCGCCTCGGGTGGATTCGCCGATGGCCGAGGCCTGATGGCCGCGCTCGCACTCGGCGCGGACGGCATCAACATGGGCACACGCTTCATGCTCACGCAGGAATCGCATGTCCATGCGGCGATCAAGCAGCGCCTGCTGGAAGCGACCGAGCGCGACACTTTGCTGGTCGGACGCACGCTTGGCGACTCGAGCCGCGTGATAAAAAACAGCGTCAGCCTCGCCGCGGTCGAACTGGAGCGTGCCGGTGGTATCACCCACGCCGATCTGTATGCACTGACCGGCGCGAACCGTTGGATGGATGCCTTTGCAAGCGGCGACATCGAAGGCGGTGCATTTCCGGCCGGAATGGTGACTGGCCTGATCCACGATTTGCCGACCTGTGCGGAACTGATCGCGAGAATCATGCGACAGGCGGCTGACATCGCGCAGCGTGACTTCCCCTTCGAGGGGCCTTCAGCATGAAGCTTGCCGGGGTTCGCGTCGTCGATCTCTCGCAATTCATGCCCGGGCCGATGCTCGCATCACACCTTGCCGATCATGGCGCCGACGTTATCAAGATTGAGCCGCTGACTGGCGATGCGGCGCGCGGTTCGTTAGAGTCGGACAGTGAGTTTTTTGTCGCGCTCAATCGCGGCAAGCGGAGCATCGCACTAGATCTGAAACATGCCGACGGACTCGCTATCGCGCTGAGACTGATCGACAAGGCCGACATCGTGATCGAATCGTCGCGGCCCGGAGTCGCGGCGCGTCTTGGCATCGATTACGACACCGTTAGCCGCACAAATCCCCGCCTTGTTTACTGCTCCTTGACCGCTTTCGGTCAAACCGGCCCGCTTTCGTCGGTACCGGCGCACGACCCCGTCATACAGGCCATCGCGGGAACGCTGCCGCGCGACGAACGCGGCGCGCCCGTCACGTCCGGCGCATCGCTCGCCGCTTTGGCCGGTTCGTTGACGGCCTTGTCCGCAGTGCTGATGGCGTTGTTACATGCGCGCGAGACGGGTCATGGGGACTTCGTGGACATATCGCTTTACGACGCGGCGCTGACGGCACAACCCCATCTGACCGGCCACGCGCTCAACCCTGTCGACGGACACGATGTCGAGGCCGCGCATGGCGACAATGCGATCGCACTGCTTGCGGCGTACCGGACAGCCGATTCGCAATGGCTTTGCCTCGGCGGACGCGAACTCGACTTCGCAACCAACCTGCTGACGCCCCTCGGCCGGCCCGACCTGATCCCCGTCGCAGTCGGGCCGACAGGCGAAGCGCAGGCCGGCCTGCGCGCGTTCCTCACCGAAGTTTTCCTGACGCGCACGTTGAACGAATGGCTCGAGTGGTTAGAAGGACGTCGCGTCAGTTTCGCACCGGTGCTGTCGCTGCATGAGGCGCTCTCGCATCCACAGGCTCGCGCTCGTCAGATGGTGAGAACGGATGCGACGGGCCGCCGGCACATCGGAAGCGCGATTCGATTCCAACGCGATCCGGCAGAACCCTGCCTATCTATCCCGGCCATCGGCGAGCATACGGCAGAGATTCTCGGGACACTGGGGTATACCGCCGAATACATCGCCGCTCTGGATCAAGCCGGTGCTGTCCGCACGCGGAACCCCAGAACCAAGGCGTAACGTCATGCCCTTGCTCCTGCAACCGGACTCGATCGATTTCGCGTCCATCGTTCGTCCTGGCGACACCGTCATGTGGGGCCAGGCAAACGCCGAACCGGTGCCGTTGACGCAGCCTCTCATCGCGCAACGGCGGCAAATCGGTCGCTTCCGTGTGTTCCTGGGGGCGAGCACCACCGACACCTGCCAGCCGGTCCACGCCGACTCCATCGACTTCGTTTCGTACTGCGGAGCCGGCGCGAACCGGGTACTGGCGCACGCGGACCTACTCGATGTGCTGCCGTGCCACTACTCGCAGTTTCCGCAAATGATCCACTCGGGCGCGCTCAAGATAGACGTGCTGCTGTTGCAACTCGCGCCGCCCGACGCCGAGGGCCGATACAGTCTTTCGATTGCGCATGAGTATCTGATCCCGGCACTCGATACCGCGCGTGTGATTGTCGCCGAGATCAACGAACGGGCACCGTGGACCTACGGCGAGCGTTATCTACGCGATGACGACCTCGACTTCATCCTGCCGACCTCGCGCGCGCCGCTCGAAAATGCACCAGCCAAAGCGGGCGATATTGAACGGGCAATAGCCGGCCATATCGCCGGGTGGATTGATGACGGCTCAACGCTTCAGTTCGGTCTCGGCGCGATTCCCGAAGCTGTTCTGGGGCAGCTGTCGGACCGGCGAAACCTGGGTGTCCACTCCGGCACGATAGGCGACAAGGTTGCCGATCTGATGGACGCTGGCGTTATTAACAATGCGCTAAAGAACGTGGACAGAGGCATAACAGTTGCGGGCGTCATGATGGGCAGCCGCCGCATTCACGATTTTTCGCATCGCAACCGCAAGGTGCAATTTCGCTCGACGAGCTATACGCACGATGTCGACGTGCTCGCCCGCATCGACCGATTTGTTGCGATCAATTCTGCACTGGAAGTTGATCTGAGCGGGCAGATCAATGCGGAAGTCGCCGGCGGCAGGTACGTCGGCGCCGTGGGCGGCGCGCTCGACTTCCTGCGTGGAGCACGGCTCGCCAAAGGCGGCCTGCCGGTGATCGCCCTGCCTTCGACAGCAGCCAAAGGCGTAAGCCGGATCGTGACGGCACTCAGTGGCCCGGTCAGCACGCCGCGAAGCGACGCCGGCATCATCGTGACCGAATATGGCGTAGCCGACTTGCGGGGGCTCAGTCTGAAACAGCGACGCGAGCGCCTTCTGGCGATTGCTCATCCTGACTACCGGGCCGCCCTTGAACATGCCACCGGCGGCTCCGGCTGACTTCCATCGCCCAACCCGCAGCCACCGGCCAGACGTGATGCCGGGCAGCGGCTTCCATCCCATTTGAAGAGAACCCTATGAAACGCGCAGCGATTGTCTCTCCAGTACGAACGCCGGTCGGCACTTTCGGCGGCAGTTTGCGCAGCGTGCCGGTCGAAGAGCTCGGCGCTCTGGTTACCAAAGAGATCTTGAAGCGTAGCGGGCTCGATCCCGCTCGCATCGATGACGTAGTGTTCGCGCAGTCTTACGCGAACAGCGAAACGCCTTGCGTTGGGCGCTGGATCGCATTGCAGGCAGGATTGCCGGTGCAGGTGCCAGGCATGCAACTCGACCGCCGATGCGGCGGCGGACTCCAGGCGCTCGCTACGGCAGCGATGATGGTCCAGACAGGTGCCGCCGACGTTGTGCTCGCAGGCGGGGTAGAGAGTATGAGCAATATCGAGTACTACAGCACCGACATGCGTTGGGGCGCACGCGCGGGTTCGGTGCAGTTTCACGATCGGCTCGCGCGCGGCCGCGAACGCTCACAGCCAGAGGAGCGTTTCGGTCACATCTCGGGCATGATCGAAACGGCCGAGAATCTCGCAAACGACTATCACATCAGCCGGGAGCAGGCGGACGAGTATGCGGTGCGCAGCCACCGGCGCGCGGCCGAAGCGTGGGGGTCGGGTCGCATGGCCGATGAAATCGTACCGGTCTTGGTCCCGCAAAAAAAAGGCGCCCCCCGGCTCTTCGACAAAGACGAAGGATTCCGCGAAGACGCTAGCATGGACAGCCTCGGCAAGCTGCGCACGCTAATACCCGGAGGCACCGTCACAGCGGGTAATTCCAGCCAGCAAAACGATGCGGCAGCCGCCTGTCTTGTGGTCAGCGAAGACAAGCTCGAGGCACTGGGGCTGGAGCCGATGGCCTGGTTCAATGGCTGGGCCGCAGCGGGTTGCGAGCCGTCACGTATGGGCATTGGTCCAGTGGCCGCCGTTCAGAAACTGATGACACGCACAGGGTTGTCGATCGATCGGATGGATCTGGTCGAACTCAACGAAGCATTCGCCTGCCAGGTGCTTGCCGTGCTCAAGGGATGGGAATGGAACGATCCAGACCGGCTGAACGTCAATGGGTCTGGCATCTCCCTGGGCCATCCGATCGGCGCGACAGGTGTTCGGATGATGACCACTTTGCTCTTCGAGTTGCAACGTCGCAAAGGCCGCTATGGTCTCGAGGCGATGTGCATCGGTGGTGGCCAGGGTTTGGCCGCTCTGTTCGAGCGTGCCTGAGCTGCGGCGCCGGACGGGCGCCCACCTCACTTTCGATTGAGAAAGCGCTCGCGTCGAATGCGCACGTCATCTGAAGCCATCAACGCGTCGTAAATGGCACGCGCCGTTTTCATCCCCGTTTCGAAGTCGACACATTCGACGGCGGCGCCGATCGCCACAAGTGCCTGCGCATGCACGGCGCTTCCGACCTCTTGCCCGATGAGATAGGCGCGTGCCTCTTCAAGCACCTTTGCAGTGTGATTTGTCACGACCGGCAGATGGCGGATCAGCGGTAACGAAATGTCATTGCGCTCGACGAGTGAATGCGCCAGCTGCACAGCCGAGGTCAAAGCCTGACCGTGTCCGACGATCCGATCGAACAAGGCGGTTCCCGCAAACGCCGACGCCGGTTCCATGCGAGCCGACAGAATCATATCGATTACGCGTCGAAGGCCCAACGCCCGTGGCAGGCGTTGCGTACCCGACAGCGGAATGGTGCCAAGTGCGACCTCTGGCAGACCAATCTTGGCATCGGCCTCGACGACGCGATAGTGACATACCAGCGCCGTCTCCAGCCCGCCACCCACCGCCATGCCATGAATGGCGGCAATGACAGGCTTGTTCATCGACTCGATCATCGGGTGAACATGCATCGACAGTCCAGGCGATGCGGCCGCCGCAGGAGTCCCGAATTCGCGGATATCTCCTCCGGCGCAAAAGCCTTTGCCGCGGCCGGTAAGGATGACAGCTCGCGCATCTTCATCCGCTCGAGCCTGTGTGAAGGCTCGCAACAAACCCGACCGCACCGCAACGCTTAAAGCATTAACCGGCGCAGAGTCGATCGTGATGGTTGCAACGCCGTCGACACAAGCGTAGCGCACATCGGTGTCGATATCGGCCATTACCAACGGCATCTGGGGTTAGCCCCGGCCCTGAATCAAACCTCGATCATGATGAAGTCGCCCTTCCCTGCCCCGCATTCCGGGCAAGCCCAGTCGTCTGGAATGTCAGCCCAACGCGTACCAGGCGGAAAACCTTCAGCCGGGAGCCCGATCGCTTCGTCATAGAAAAAGCCACAGAAGATGCATTGCCACTGTTTCATAGTTGTCGATCTGCTATTTGATTGAAGAGACTCAGGTTCCGACTTTCCAGGTCAGCGGCAGGTACAGCATGCCGTTTACCGCGCCCGAGCCGCACCGTGGTTTGTCACCGTCACGAATACTGAAGTCGGGAATGCGCTTCAACCATTCCTGCAAAAATACCTTGATCTCAGTGCGCGCAAGAAACGATCCGGGACACCGATGCGGCCCATTTCCGAATGCCGCGTGCAGCACCGGCTTGCGGGTCAGGTCGACCTCGAGCGGATTGGCAAACTTGCGATCATCCAGGCCGAACAACGAATTGGGCAACTGGATCTGATCACCCTTCCTCAGCGTAACGCCCTTGTAATCCGTGTCTTCAGTAACGATCCTCGCCGTATTCGCCACACCGAACCGGCGAATCAGTTCGTCGACAGATGAAACCATCAGTTCAGGATGCTCGATGAGTTGCCGCCGGTGGCCCGGATTCTCTGCCAGAAAACGGGCCACGAAACCCATTAGAGACGCGACAGTATCGAGGCCGCCGAAAAGCACGACGATGAACATGCCGAACATGCGCTCGGGGCGCATTGGCTCGCCGTCGATCTTTCCATTCGCGATCAGACTGACCAGATCTGCGCTCGGGTTGGCCTGGCGTTCAGCCACCCACTTCGAGATGTAGCCGCCGAGCAGATTCTGCGATTCGAGCCGCTCATCGACCGTGCCACGCACCGCCATCTCGGCCCATTCCAGCAGCCGTTCGCGGTCACCCAGCGGAAGGTCGGCAAGACGCAGGAAAATCACGATGGGCAAGATCTTGGCGAATTCGGAGACGAACTCACATTCACCACGTGGCGCCAGCTTTTCAATCAACTCCACTGCGAGGTTTCGCGCGTCCTCTTCGACGGACGCGATTGCTTTCGGCAGAAACGAAGGCGAAATCAGATTCCGGTAAGCGGTATGCTCGGGCGGATCGAGCTCAAGGGGCACCAGCTGCGTCTGCTCCAAAGACGGAATATTGACGCTGCGATGCGAGAAATGCGTATGGTCCTTCTGCATCGCCTCGATGTCTTCCCCACGCGTCGCGATCCAGTGCCCACCATAGTATGGAGACCAGACTATGTCGGGGCCTCGGTGCAAAGCCTTCCATGCGAGATGAACGTCATCGGAGGCGCCCACCGGATTCATGTAGTCAAAATCCACCACCAGCTCATCCGGCACGTGGTCCGGCACGCTCCAGTTCTCTGGATAACTCATTCGCGGGTCTCCTTGCGGCTCGAACCCGAGTCGCGTCACGTTCAAAATATGCAACGATGTTCAGTTTTGCTATTATAGGCACACTAACTTTCTACATCAACGCCTAACGAATGGAGACGACGGTGAGCGATATCGTGAAGGATAAGGTTGTGGTCGTAACGGGAGCCGGAGCCGGCATCGGGCGCGACTTCGCGCTTCAGTTCGCGGCGGCTGGCGCGAAGGTGGTGGTCAACGATCTGGGACGGCACGCGCAGAGCGGTGAGTTCGCGGCGGATCGAGTCGTGGCGGAAATCAAGGAAGCGGGTGGCCAGGCCGTGGCCGCTACCGATAGCGTCGCCGAATGGGAATCGGCACAAAAAATCGTGCAGGCCGCGCTGGACACGTTCGGGCGGATCGATTGCGTGGTGAACAACGCTGGTATTGTGCGCGACCGGATGTTCTTCAACATGAGCCCGGAAGAATGGAAGGCCGTCGTCGACGTACATCTGAACGGCTCGTTTTTTGTGGCAAGAGCTGCCGCGCCGCACTTCAAGGCCCAGAACGGCGGCAGCTACATCCACATGACATCCACCTCCGGTCTGATTGGCAATATCGGCCAGGCCAACTACTCGGCCGCCAAAATGGGGGTCGTCGGTCTATCGAAGTCGATAGCGCTCGACATGGCGAAATTCAATGTGCGATCGAACTGCATTGCACCGTGGGCGTGGACTGCCATGACCGCTTCGATTCCGTCCGAAACGCCGGAACAGAAAGCCCGAGTCGAGATCATGAAAAAGATGGAGTCCCGCAAGGTCGCGCCGCTCGCGGTCTACCTGGCGTCGGACCGTGCGGCAAAGGTATCAGGGCAGATTTTCGGTGTTCGAGCGAACGAGATCTATTTCTTCAATCAGATCCGGATGGTGCGCTCTCTGCACCGCGACGCCGGCTGGACACCGGAATCGATCGCCGATCAGGTTATGCCCGCCTTCGAATCGAGCTTCTTCCCGAATGTGCCGTCGCTCACACTGACGCCTTGGGATCCGGTCTAAGTTAAAGTCTCATGCTCCCGGCCGTTCCAGGCGGAGCAATCACCAGGGCCGGCCGCGCCTGCGGCTGGCCGTAGCAAACAAGACGACAAACAGAAACTGATCCGCATGGTCAACGCCATTGTCGCGGGCACTGCCGACGCGTCGACGGTCTTCATCGTGCACCAGCATAAGCAGACCAACAAAGCGGCACTCCGACTCGTCGTCGGCAAGCCGCACACCGCGGCGACGTTCTCTCTTTGGGTCGGAATGTTTCCATCGGTGCTGTGCTTCTCGGCTTTAAGTGGAGTTTCGGTGAATTGTTCCTCGCTCTGTCAGTACCGATTGGTCTAGCCATTATCGCGGCCTACATCAAGGGCTGTCATGACATGTCAGAAGAGGAAGCAGTCCTGCGCGGCGCTCACGGGCGTTGAAGCGGGCGTGTACGCGCTACTTGCCTGCTGGTTGGTTCCGGATCATCGCTAATTGGCGCTGAGCTTTAAGGAGAACAGGCAAATCCACCATCCGGCCGTTCACCGAGACCGCACCGCCACCTGCGCGCGCGAACGCCTCAACCACCTCGCGAGCGTGCGCGAGATCTTCTTCACTTGAGTTGAAAGCCGCGTTGACATGTGGAACCTGCTTCGGATGGATGCAGAGCTTGCCGCCGAAACCGAGGCCTCGCGCATTCAATGAATCGCTTGCAAGTTGGTCCATGTTATCGAGTGCGACGGTCACTCCATCCACCGGCGGCAACAAACCGGCGACTCGGGCCGCAAGGACAACGCGGGAGCGCGCATAGAGCAGCGCCTCCCGGGAGCCGGAGCAGTCCAGATCGAGTTCGAAATCGACCGAGCCGAACACAAGGCGCTCTACGCCAGGCATCTTCGCAACCTCGAGTACCTGCCACACGCCCAAAGCCGATTCGATGATGGGTAATATCGGTTTCGCGGTCAGACGCGCGACGGCTTCGAGGGCCGACGCGCTTTCCGCCTTAGGCAGTACGACGCCGTCGATACCGTCTCGCGCCAGCAACGCCAGGTCATCCTCAAACCACGGCGTACCGAAACCATTGACGCGCAGTAGCACGCGCGCAGACGATGCGCCAAACGTTGTCACCGCATCGGCGACATGTTGACGAGCCTGCCCCTTGTCGGCTTCACTAACCGCATCTTCGAGATCCACTATCACTGCATCGGCGCCAGAAGCAAGCGCCTTGACGAAACGCTCAGGCCGGATAGCCGGAACAAAAAGAAAGGAGCGCATAGTGCCTCGGGAAAGTAAAAGGTTACCTGGCAAAGTAATAGCGTGGTACGCCATATGAACGATCGGCTAGGCAAGCACCGCATCGGCTTCCATCCGCAACGTACCGTCGTTGCCGGCGATCCACAACCTCACCGTCTTCCCTTGGTCTCCATCAGTTTGCCCGCAAACAAAGAACGGAGCAGTATCAATCACCGGGCTCATTGCACGAAACGAATAAGCCTTGACCGTCTCTTCCGGTAATTCACGATGCAAAAGATCGAGCAGCAACGTGGCTAGCAGCGGGCCGTGCACGACCAGTCCCGGGTAGCCTTCCTGCTCCACCGCATACGGCCGGTCGTAGTGGATGCGATGGCCGTTCAATGTCAGCGCTGAATAGCGAAACAGAAAAAACCGGATCTGGATGAATCTCACGCTTCCATTGCGCGCTCTCCGGTGCCGCTCGCAGTATCGGCGGCACTTCGCTAGCGGCTGGATGATCCCGATAGACAATATCCTGGCGCTCCGTCATCGCCAGGCCCGCGGCATCATGAACCTCGTGCAACACCTTAACGAATACGAGATCGCCACTGCGGCCGTTTTTGTAGGTCACATCCTCGATCGTCGAGAATCGAGTGATCTTGTCCCCTGCTCGCAAACGCCGCGAAAAGAGAAGCTGACTGCCTGCCCACATACGTCGGGGCAACTGGACTGGCGGCAGAAATCCACCACGCTTAGGATGACCGTCTGGCCCCACGAGCGACTGTCGGTGAACAGGCAAAAAATAGAGCCAGTGCCACAAAGGCGGCAACGCGTCCCCTGGCGCAAAAGGTTGGCGGTCGTGGTCAAGCGCCGCGGCAAGCGCGTTCATTGGTGTGAGAGCAAGCGTGTCTGCGACCGTCTCGCGCTTGCCAACCCATTGCTGCAAATAGGCGAGATCAATTGGCATGACAAGAACCTAGCTCAAATTTAACGCCTGACGTACCGCCTGTGCGATAGGCAGCAATGGGTCTTCGTCCGGCGAAGAAGGGTTGAAGAGTTTGTTGTGGCAGATCGCGACCGCAAGGCCAGTGTCAGGATCGGCCCAGCCGATCGAGTTTCCCTGCCCTGGATGACACAACGCGCGCGGCGACTGAACGGCGGTCACCGGTGGGTGCATCCCACCGAACCAGAACCCGCCGATGGTGATCGGAATCGGAAATCCGAACATAACCGGGTCGGGTTCCTCGCTGTTCGCCCGCGGCGTATTCAAGGTCGCAACAAGTTCCTTCGACAGCACCCGTACGCCATCGATTTCGCCACCGCCCGCCAGCATCGCCCAGAAGCGCGCTTCGCTTCGCGCGTTGAAGATGCCTCCCACTCCGGCCACCTCTGCGCGACGCACGTCGCGCCGTTCGAATACCGTTGGGTTCAACGCAACCTGCTCAGGCATGGAGGCCAGAAAAAGCGGCGGCAGATATTCAGGCGGCACCGGCAACATAGCGTCCGTGAGCTTTGCAATGCGCGACTCGACTGCATCCGGGATGCCAATCCACAAGTCGGCGATGCCTAACGGCTGCGCAATTTCGTCGCGCACGAATCGCCCCAACGAGCGCTTCTGCGGATCGGCCCGTCTAACCAGTTCACCGACGATCCATCCGAACGTCATCGACAGATAGAGCGTTTTCGTACCCGGTTCCGCTAGAGGCTCCAGGTCGGCAATCGCGGCTGTCATCCAATTCCAGTCGCACATCAGCTCGGGCGTCACGCCTTCTGGCATCTGCGGCACGCAGGCACGATGCGTCAACACGTCTCGAACCGTCGTGCGCGCCTTGCCGCGTGCGGCATATTCCGGCCAGTAGCGCGCAACGGGTGCGTCGTAATCGATGTGGCCGCGATCGACCAGGATATGCAATGCGGTCGCTGCTACGGCCTTGGTGACGGAATAGACGTTGAAAAGCGTTTCGCCGTCCACGAGGCGTCCCGTGCTCGGATCGGCCAAACCGCTCCACGCGTCAATCACCAGCTTGCCGTCCAGATAAGCCGCGACCTGGACGCCGATCTCGCCGCCTTCGCGAGTCGCATAGTCCAGCGCCCGCTGAACGATCTCTGCGCCGTTACACTCTTGCACCGATTTGTTCACGCCGTGTCTCCTCGATAAAGGTTTCGCGGCCTCCGGCCGCGACGTTCAAACCGTTGCCGCGATACCCGCCAATCCCTCCAGCGCGAGTCCGTAGCCTAGCTCGGCGACCATGCGGCGCTTGAAGGGATGGGAAAAAACAGTGCGCGTGTAACGCAGCGTTTCGATGGGCTTCGCAGCCAGTTCTCCTGCCAGCTCCCAAGCACGCTCGAGTAGGCGCCCGGGAGCAAGCACTTCGCTGACGACACCGAGTTCGAGCGCTTGCAGCGCGGAAAGATGCTGACCAGTAAGCAGGAAATATCGACTGCGGTTGGGACCGAGCAACATCGGCCAGACAACCTGAACCCCGTCTGCCGGTACGACGCCATGTACGAAATGTGCCTGATCGGCAATGTCTGCATGCTCCGCGGCTAGCACGATATCTGACAGTGCAAGCAGTTCCGCGTGAATGTGCGCTGGGCCGTTGATCGCGCCGATCACCGGAACCGGAATATCCAGCAGCTGCATAAGGAGGTCCAGCCCCTCTCGCTGGAGCCGCGGCCAGATCTTCGCCATCGGCTCTGACGGTAACTCGGCGTAGTTCATGCTATCGCAGAAGGCATCGCCCGTACCCGTCAGGATGACGACCCGGTTTTCAAGGTCGCGCGCGACCTGATAGAACGCCTCGCCGAGTTGCGTATGGATGCTTCCATCTAACGCGCCCCATTTGAGCGGTCCGCCATCGGTATGCAACTGGATCAGAAGAATGCCGTCGCGTCTGTCGAGACGAATGTTTGCATATCGGTCGCGATACTGATCAAACCGGGTCATCGTGCGTCCTCCAGAATCAGATCGGCAGCCCGCCACGCCATTGCCATCATCGGGCCGTTGGTATTGCCGGAAATCATCGTCGGCGTAACCGACAGATCCATCACGCGAAGGCCGTCAACGCCGCGAACGCGCAGCCGGGAATCAAGTACAGCGAGGCTGTCCGTACCCATCTTGCAGGTACCGCAAGCGTGATAACCCGACTGACCTTCGCGCCGGTACAATTCGAGAATTTCGTCGTTAGACTGAATGGCAGAACCAGGTCGCGTCTCGCCATCCAGCAGGCTCGCCAAGGGGTCTGCGGCAATGATTTTGCGCATCAGCCGGAATGCGTTGACCGCCATGCGCTGATCGTATGGATCGGCAAGATAGTTGCCGGTCACCTCGGGCGGCGTAGCGCGATCACCGGAAACAATTCTCACGTGCCCCTGGCTCTCAGGCCTGAGCGGATAGCTGAACAGCTGCATGCCGGGGAACGATTCGAACCCGTAGCCGGCCGCATCGAAATCCAATGAATACGGCGCCATCATCAGTTGCACGTCAGGCCGCGTTGCATCAGGCGCGGTTTTGACGAAGCCGCCCACTTGATACGAACCCAGTGCCAGTACGCCGCTGTGGAACAGAAAATACCGCAGCGCGTTGCGCCACAAACGCACTCCAGCGAACTCACGGTTCTGCGAATCGCGCCAATGCTTGAGACGCGCTTGAACCATATACAGCAAGTGTTCGCGCAGGTTCTGGCCCACGCCATGACTTTCCGCGACCACACGGATACCCAGCGACCGCAGATGCTGCGGGTCACCCACGCCCGACAGCTGCAACAGCCGCGGCGACTCCAGCGCGCCCGCTGAAAGCACAATCTCGCGGCGTGCCCGGTACGCGGTGTCGACACCACCTCGCTGGCACTGCACGCCCACGGCCCGCGGGCCCTTGAATACGATCCGGCTGACTTCGGTACCTGTGACTACCGTCAGGTTCTTGCGCTTCCTCGCGGGCTTGAGAAACGCTTCAGCCGAACTGCCTCCGTCCATTGCGGATCGTGTAGGTCAAGTACGCGACGCCTTCGTGGTCGAGCCGGTTGATGTCCTCAACGCGCCGTACGCCGAGCGACCGACAGGCCTCGAGGACCGCTTCGCCGAGACGGTTGCGTTGCGCGTACAGTGACACCTTCAGCGGACCGCCTTCGCCGCGCAGTTCATCGGCACCGAGCGCGTGATCTTCGATGCGCCTGAAGCAGGGAGCTACGTCTCCCCAGCTCCAGCCTTCAGCGCCCTGCGCTGCCCAGCCCTCATAATCCGCTGGATGGCCGCGCATGTAGACCATGCCATTGATACTGCTTGAACCGCCGAGCATCTTGCCGCGCAACCAGACCTCATTTCTATGTCCATTGCCGTTGTCCGGCTGAACAGGAATGAACCATGCGTGGGCGGGATCGCCAAGCAACTTTCCGAACCCTTTTGGCATCCTGATCAATGGATCGGTATCCTCCGGACCCGCCTCTATCAGCAAAACCTCATGGCGCCCGCTCGCTGACAGGCGGTTGGCCAGCACGCATCCGGCTGCCCCCGCCCCCACGACGATATAGTCGAACTCGGTCATCAGTTCAGTCTCCGACGGCTTTTTGAACGGTCTCGCTTCGGGCGATCTACCAGCGTTCCGGGCCGCGTGTTGTTGTACCTGTAGCGTCAAGACCCGGCAGCAAATGCTTGCTGGCCCCTCACGCCCTTGATGCTCAGTCAAATACAATCGGGATCGAGTGCGGGACGCGCATCATGATTCCATTGATCTGCGGAGCAGGTGCCGCCGGATCGAGACGCAGGTTGGGCAAGCGGTCAAGGACCGCGTTGAGCGCACGTGTCATCTCGACGCGCGCCAAATGCTGGCCAATGCAGACGTGCGGCCCATACGCAAAAGCGAAATGCCGATGCGTGCTGGTGCGGAAAATATCGAATCGGTCGGGATCCGCGAAACGGCTGGGATCTCGATTGGCGCCGCCGGCCACCACGTCGAGGAACGCCCCTGCGGGAATATCGACGCCTCCCAGTGTCACATCGCGCGCAGCCATGCGTGATTGCATCAACACCGGTCCATCCCAGCGCAGCGCCTCTTCAATGGCACGTGGCACAAGTGTGCGGTCCGCGCGCACGGCGTCGAGTTGATCCGGATCCCGCAACAAGCCAAGCAACAATACGCTCGTCGCACGGTAAGTCGTATCGCCGCCTGCGTTCACCAGTTGCCGGAGGAACGAAATGACGACCTCTTCTGGCAAGCGTTCGCCGTCGACCTCAGCCGTCGCCAGCATACTGACGAGGTCATCGCCAGGGCTCTCCCGACGTTGCGCGACGAGTTGCGCGAAGTACTTGCCGAGCTTGGCAGAGGCTTCGACTCCGTGCTCGATATCGACCGAGACGAGGGTCTGCGCGATAGCAAGCTTGTGAAATACCTTAACGTCCTCCGGCGGCAGCGCCAACTGACGGTAAATGATGTTGAACGGGTAATGAAGTGTGAATTCGTGCACGAGGTCGGCATGGCCGCGACCGACGAACTTCTCCATCAGGTCGTTCACTACCGGGTCGACCAGCGTGTCACCCCATGCGGCTACCGTGTTGGGCAAGAACGCCTTCTGGAAAATCCGCCGATACATCGGGTGCTCTGGCGCATCCATCGTCGAAATGCTACGGCCAAAACTGATCCCAATGTTGCGTTCGTAGGACCGGTTCGAAAAGGTCGCCGGATCGCCTAACACTTGCGCGACCTCGGCATAACCAAACACACAATAGTGCTCGACGTCGGACATTGTCAGGTCGGCATGCGTGCCCATGAGCACACGATAATCCCCCTTCTGCACTGAACCCTGCTCGCGCAATGCCGCGATGCGTGGATAAGGATCGGTATCTGCGCCGTAGGCCAATGAATCTTCGAAGAAGGGATTGAACGCTGGATCGTCGAAATCCTGAAGTCTCATGTGATTGCCCATGATGCCGTCTCCTGTTATTGAGGTGATAGGGCACGAAAAACTCGCGCGCAAGAGCCCTACCCGAGTGCTAATATGTGAACTATGTTCGAATTTGCACGATTGTGCAAGAGAGAATTTTTATCTGCGGATCGTGTTGAAGTCAGCGACATCGGCTACCGTCGCTGTCCCGCCGATTTGCTACAGGGAAGCAAGTCATGCCGCGTTACAGCAACAGTTCCGTATGTGCCGCAACCACGGCCAGGCTTGTCGCAGCGAGCGCGCCTGCTGCAAGCACGCGACGTACGACAGCCGAGCGCATCCTCGACACCGCCGAAGAATTGTTCGCACTACATGGTTACTTCGGCACATCGATCCGCGACATCATGCAAGCCTGCGAGCTGGAATTCAGTCTTGCGCGCTATCACTTCGGGAGCAAGGATGCCCTTTTCCGCGAAGCGATTGGACGGCGTGCAGCAGTCATCAGCCAGCAGGTGACCGAATCGCTCGATGAATTGCTGGACAGCACTCATGACGCGCCGCCGAGCATCGGTGCGATTGTCACCGCCCTGTCGGCACCCGCATTCGCGCATTTGAAAAGCGGCGACCGCGGCTGGCACAACTACCTTCGTCTGCTGACCCAGAACAGTTGTTTGCTCGAACGGCCCGATCTGACGGCACCTTTCTACGACCAATATGCGGCCACCGCGGCGCGTTATCGCGAAGCATTCGCGATCGCACTACCCGGGGCGGACCTCGACACGATCAGACTGATGCAGAGCTTCGTCGAATCGGTATTTCATCTGGTGCTGAACGAGCTATACGCGCGCATCACGAAAGCAAGCTCAACCGTCGGCGCTTCGCAACTGTCGTCAGTGGAGATTGAAAGCATGCATTCGTACCTCGTCCGCTTCGCCACGGGTGGCATCGATGCACTTGCCCGGCCGGCCCATTCGTCCCCGGATTAGCGAGCATTGACAGTCACCCACCGACGTGTTCACAATTGAGAACAATATTCATAAATGTGGATCGCTGTTGTTGCGTCATGGAATGCGCAATGGCGACGCGAGACAGGAGTTCGCCTTCATGACCATCGCAGCTCCCCAGGACACCGTACTGATCGTCGGCGCCGGCCACGCAGCCGGCGAATGCGCAACCAGCATTCGTGACCAAGGCTGGGCCGGCCGCATTATGCTGGTTGGCGAGGAGCCCCATCTGCCGTATCAGCGGCCGCCATTATCCAAAGCCTTTCTATCTGGTGAGCTCTCGGCCGAGCAGCTTTACCTCAAGCCCCAAGCCACTTACGACAAGGCCAGGATCGAATTTATTCCGAATACGCGGGTCGAGCGCATCGACCCCGCCGCTCACACGGTTACCCTGTCGGACGGACGCGAAACTGGCTATACGAAGCTTGTCATCGCCACCGGCGGGCACGCACGGAGGCTCGAACTGCCGGGCATCGAGGAGATTGAAAATCAGCCGAACTTCCACTATCTGCGCACGCTCGCTCATGTCGAGCGCATCCGCGCGCAGTTTCATCCGGGTGTGCGTCTTGTCATCATAGGCGGCGGGTATATCGGCCTGGAAGTAGCGGCAATCGCTGTCAGGCGAGGCCTGCATGTCACCGTTCTGGAAGCATTGCCGCGTGTACTCGCGAGAGTCACGGCGCCCGAACTCTCGGCGTTCTATGAGCAGGTGCATCGTGAAGCCGGCGTTGACGTCCGCACCGGCATGGCGGTAAGCGGCTTCGAACTCGATGCGTCCGGCGATGCCGTTGCAGCGGTTAGATGCGCCGACGGTTCGCGCGTTCCGGCAGATCTCGTCATCGTCGGCGTCGGCCTGCAACCGGCCACCGAACTCGCGGAGACAGCGGGGCTCTCCGTGGACAACGGTATCGTTGTCGATGAGCACACCCGCACTTCTGATCCCGACATCTTTGCTATAGGCGACTGCACCAACCATCCCAATGGACTGTTCGGCCGACGCTTGCGGCTTGAGTCGGTGCCGAACGCGATGGAACAGGCGCGCACGGCAGCGGCCACTATTTGCGGGAAGGAACGGGTGTACAACAGCGTGCCATGGTTCTGGTCCGATCAATACGATCTCAAGCTGAAGATGGTGGGCCTGTCGCAGGGATATGACGAATTCGTGCTGCGGGGTGCGCCGGAAAGCCGTTCGTTCTCGGCGTTCTATCTGAAAGAAGGCGTGATGCTCGCCGCCGACACCGTCAGCCGCCCACAAGAATTCATGCTGGCGAAACGTTTTGTCGGCGAAAAGATTCCCGTCAAGGCAACCGAACTCGCCGACGATTCGATTCCGCTTAAGAGCCTCCTCCCCGCAGTCTGATTCACCCTTCCACATCCAACGACATCATGCCTATCATTCGATTCATTCAACCGGACGGCACCGAAACCGTCACGACCGCCAAGCTTGGCGAATCTGTCATGCAGACCGCCGTCAGCAATCAGGTGCCGGGCATCCTGGGAGACTGCGGCGGCAGTTGCAGTTGTGCTACCTGCCATGCCTATGTGGATGATGCATGGGTCAACCACATGCCGCCGGCTGAGTCGTACGAGACCGACATGCTGACCTGCGCCATGGATGTGCGGGAAAATAGCCGCCTCACATGCCAGATCAATGTCACGCCAGAACTCGACGGACTGGTGATTCGCCTGCCCAGCGCGTCATAAGAGGATTGCGCTGCCCCGGCCCGCGACTCACCCCGTAGCCGTCGCGCCATGGGGAGAGTCAGGGCGAGCGCGTGAGCGTGTCGATCGTGGCGGCCTCGCCGGCCTCCCAGAACGACGCCCAGGTCGGGAACGTCTGCGGCAGGCGCGGCTGGTATTTATCGCTGTCGTACTTTCCGGGCCAGTTCTGAAAGCGCGGCGTTCCTGGCCGCTCCAGCCAGTCGGTCGAATACCAATGGCGCTCGTCGCGGCGCTCAAAATACCAGGCGCCGTCACGGCGCACATAGTGATCGAAATAGCAGATCGCCATGACTATCCATTTGCCGTTATCCTCGTGCTCCGCGCGACAATACACCTGACCGGATGCGTGGTCCTCGTCGACCAGGTCGATAGCGTGTCCACATATCTGGTGAATGCTACGGTAGAAGGAACGAAGGATATGTCCGGATCCGTAAAACGTTTTCAAGGCTGCCCGGCCGGTGCCCCACCGGCCGCAATTGACGTCGTCGGTGAAGAGCCCAACAAGGGCGTCGAGGTCGCGAGAATCGACTGCAATCGCGTAGCGAATCGGCAACTGCTGGATCGCTAGTTGCGCTTCGACGCGCTCAATTCGGGCGAGAAGATGGGTATCCGTCATCACGTTGTCCTCGCCGCGCCTATCGTCTCGCTGGCCGAAGTTCTAGCACGGATCTCGTCCGCATAGTAGGGCTGATGAGACAGCAAACCGCCGTCCACGTTGATGATTTGCCCTGTGACGAAAGCAGCCTCATCGGACGCCAGAAACACCACTGCATGCGCCACATCTTCGGGCTGCCCGAGTCGCGGCGTGAGATGATGGCTGAGCATCATCTCACCCACCGGTCCCGCGTAGTGCCCCACCGTCGCCGGCGTCACAATCAGGCCCGGCGCGATTGCGTTGCAACGAATCCCCTCCTTGCCATGCTGCGTGGCAACGTAACGCGTCAATGCTTCGATGCCTGCCTTGCAGACGCCATAAGCGCTATAACCAAGCGCACCTGCCTGGGCCGCGCCTGACGACGTATTGATGATCGAACCGCCTCCGCGAGCGCGCATAAGCGGGATCGCATAGCGCGACGCGAGCATCGTACCGCGCAGGTTGATGCGCATGGTGTCATCCCAGACGGAAACATCGACTGCTTCCACGGCATCATCGACGGTGCTCGAAATCGAAGTTGCCGCCGCGTTGTTGTGCAACACATCGACGCCGCCCCATGTTTCGTATGTCAGCGCGAACAACGCAGCGATCGAGGCCTCGTCGCCAATATCGACCTGTGCGGCAATCGCCTGACCGCCGTTCTGCTCAATACGCCGGACTTGCGCCTTGGCTCCGTCGACATTGCGGTCCGCCACGACCACCTGTGCGCCTTCAGCGGCGAGCATCGCGGCACAGGCTGCGCCAATTCCCGATGCGGCGCCCGTGACAACGGCAATCTTTCCCTTAAGTCGTGACATATGCCAATTTCCCCATGATTGCAGCCGCTTCGAATCAGTGCGTCGCAGCAAAACGCGCGAGGTGGAAGTCGATGTCTCCGAACATCTTTTCCATCATCGTCATTTTGCGGAAATAGTGGCCCACCTGATATTCCTCGGTCATGCCCATGCCGCCGTGCAACTGGATCCCTTGCGCGCAGACGAAACGGCTCGCGCGTCCGGCGACCGCCTTCGCGGCCGATAGCATGCGGCTGCGCTCCGTTGCCGGCCGCCCTAGATAAGCAATGCCGCAATAGAGCATCGAGCGCGTCTCCTGGACGGCAACAAACATTTCGGCCATCCGGTGTTGCAACGCCTGGAACTTGCCAATCGGCTGACCGAACTGCACCCGTGCTTTGATATATTCGGCCGTGATGTCCATCACGGCTTCCATCACACCAAGGATCTCAGCCACGCTCGCGAGCGTGGCGAGCCCCACCGCTGTCTCAAGCAATTGTGGCGCAGTTTCAGGAGCGCTCAGCAACGCCGACTCATCCAGTTCGACGTTACGAAACTCGATGTCCGCGGCGCGAGATCCATCGAGCAGGCGATACGTACGACAACTCACACCCGCTGCGAGACGATCGACGACAAAAATCGCCGGACCTTCGGCCGAATCATCGAGCCGCGCGGTTACGAGCAACTGGTCCGCCGATCCGCCTCCAATCACGAGCGTCTTGGCGCCGCTCAGCAAATAGCCGCCTTGCATCTTGCGGGCGCTGGTATGCGCATCGCAGCCCAGCTTGAAGCGCGAGCCCGCCTCGCTGTCAGCCAGTGCAAGAAGTAGCCGGCCCTCGATTACGGCAGGCAGGAGAGCCTGCCGCTGCGCCTCCGAACCACTGTGATCGATAATCGTCGCGCATAGCACCGCCGTTTGCACAATAGGCTCGAGCACCATGCCGCGGCCGAACGCCTCCATGACAACAGCCGTTTCGACAAATGAGCAGGCAAGGCCGCCCACATCTTCGGGGAGCGTCAGACCGAGCCAGCCGAGTTCCGCGTAAGACTGCCAGCGTGCACGGCTAAAACCTTCTGCGCTCGCGGCAATTTCCCGGCGCGTTTCGAATCCATATTCCTGCTGGATGAATCGCTCCACGCCGTCCTTCAGCATCAATTGTTCGTCGGAAAGATTGAAGTCCATGGTCAAAGTCCAAAGGCGAGCCGGGCAATAATATTTTTCTGCACTTCCCGCGCGCCGCCGTAAATGGTCGAAGCGCGGCCGATGAGATAACCTGTCGTCCGGCCGGCTACATAGCCGGGCCATGCCTCGTCCGCTAACGGATTCTCGGCGCTCCAATCGCCGTGTTCCTGGAAGCGCATGCTGCGAGGACCGAGTGCGTCGATCTGCAACTCCGTGACGCGCTGCTGCATCTCTGAGCCGCTGATCTTTAGCGCCGAAACCACCGCATCGAGATTGCGCGTGGTCTTTTCCTCTGCGAGTATTCTCAGCACCGACCATTCGAGCGCCAGCAAATCCACTTCAACCGCCGCCACCTTGCGGGCGAATTCCGGGGTGTCGATCAGACGAACCCCGTCAATCGTTTCCTGCTCGGCGATGCTCCTCGCACGCTGCAACTCACGCTTGTTGAAATAAAGAAACGCGCTCGTCGTGCGCTCCTTTTCCAGCAGATATTTCGCGTAGGTCCAGCCCATCCCGGCCTCTCCGACCAGATGCGCGCTCGGCACGCGGACGTTCTCGAGAAAGACTTCGTTGAGACCTGTTCCACCTTCGATTGAAACGATCGGGCGCACGGTAATGCCTGGCGTGTCCATCTTCACGAGCAGAAACGAGATGCCGCGCTGCGGTTTAACCGTCGTATCCGTCTTGACGAGAAAGAATCCCCAATCAGCGATCGTGGCGTCGCTGGTCCATATCTTCTGACCGTTGATCACATATTCGTCGCCGTCGAGCACGGCAGTAGTTCTGAGCCCCGCCAGGTCCGAGCCCGCATTCGGCTCAGAAAAGCCCTGACACCAGAACTCATCCCCAGAGAGAATGGCGGGCAGAAAGCGCTGCTTCTGCCAGTCCGAGCCGAACGCGATGATGACGGGCGCAACCATGTGCGTTCCCTGCCAGCCGTAGTCCATCGCATCGGCGTTGTACAGTTCTTCCATGAAAATGTGCTTGCGAAAGCCGGACCACCCCGTTCCACCGTACTCCACCGGCCAATGCGGCGCACCCCACCCGCGCTGATGAAGAATGCCTTGCCACGTGCGGATGTCCTCTCTAGCCGGGGGATGAGCGCCAATCGTCCAGCGATGGGAGATCCCAGCCGGCAACTGCTCCGTGAAGAACTGTCTCACTTCTTGACGAAACGCTTCGTCGTCTGGGCTGTACTCGAAATGCATGTCTGGCTCCTCCTGCTATTTCCCCGCTAGCGAACGCCCGATATGGCTCGCTGCCTTGCTTGTCCGACTGCTTGCATCGGACAGGTGACCGACTAGCGCCCCTTGAAAGCTGGCGTGCGTTTTTCGCGCGCGGCCAATCGTCCCTCGGCCGCATCCTCGGAATTCACAGCCAGAGCAACAGCGTTCAGCTCCTGAACGAGAAACTCTTCCATCGTGCCAGCGCTCGAACGGAACAGCTGCTTCGTCAGTGCGATCGAGAAGGTCGGCATTGCTGCCAGTTCGGCAGCGAGATCCTCGGCGACTTGCATGAGATCCTCATCTTCGACGACGCGATTCGCCAAACCGCACTCAAATGCCTCCTTGCCGGTCAACTTGCGGTTGAGGTACATGATCTCTTTTGCGCGGAATTCGCCGCAGTGACGCGCGAGAAGATGCACCATGCCGCCTTCGGGCAGCGTCGCTCGCATAAGAAATGCTGGGATGAACTGGGCTGTGTCCGACACCAGCAGCAAGTCGGCACAAAGCGCGTAGCTCCATGCGATGCCAACCGCCACGCCTCGTACCGCCGCGATTACCGGCTTGTTGAGGTTATAGAGCCGCAATGCGATCTGCTGGTAGACGGCCATCGACTGCCGCGCGTGCAACACGCTCATCTGCGGCGGCGCTGCGCCGCTCCCCTTGATATCGGCACCCGCGCAAAATGCACGCCCTGCGCCCGTCAGGATCACCGCACGGATTGCCGGGTCCCGCTCGATACGATCGAGGTGTTCGATCAGCATGGTCAGCATGTCCGGCGTCAACGCGTTGAGCTTCTCGGGCCGGTTCAGCGATAGGGTCGCAATCGCACCCTGTAGTGAAAGTTCGACATCCATGGTTTAACGGTCTTCGGTGGGTGAGTCGGACGGCCCAGAAGCTCCCCGCGTCACGCGCGGAAGCGTCATTCACCGCGTGCACGCAGTTTGATCATGCCGTTGCCGAACGGCTCATCGCGACGCTTAAGCGCATCCTTCAGACCAACGGCTTCCATGTCCGCCTTGAACTGCGCTCGGCGCGGTCCCTGACCCTGATGCGCGCGCGCATCGTTTTCGACAGCGAGGCGCTGCAGCGTGCGCGCACCCGCGAGTTCAAGACCGAGGTTCACAATCCGCTTGTTGGCGGAAAGCAGGTCCGCGTCGACAAAAGACAGCCGCCGCGCCAGTTCCGATACTTCAGCGTCGAGCTCCTCGATGGGCACAGCATCCATCACCAGACCGATTTTCGCGGCATCGCGGCCCGTCAGCGAGTCGCCCGACAGCAAAAGGCGCTTCGCCCACTGCGGCCCAACGTGATAGAACCACATGTGCGCCGGTGGCGAGCCGTTCGCGCGCGTCGCCGGAAAACCGATCCGCGCGTTGTCCGCCGCCAGCACCATATCGCAGGCCAACGCGAGGTCCGTGCCACCCGCGAGGCAGTTGCCGTGGACCTGAGCAATGATCGGCTTGTGAATTTCGGCCATCAGGTTGACGGTTTCCGACTGCCGCTCCATCGACCAGCAATCGTCATCGAAGCTGCGTACCGTGCCGCGGTATTCGCCCGGATCGATCTGTTCAGCCGCACGGTCCGAATACGTCGTGACGAGGTCGTAGCCGGCGCAGAAATCTTTACCAGCTCCACTCAGTACAATCACATTGACCGACTTCAGATCGTCGGCTTCGAGCAGCGCCTCTTTCAGTTCACGCAGAAGAACACCGTTAATCGCATTCCGCTTGTCCGGGCGATTCAGCGTGATTCGAGCAACTCGTTCAGCAACATCGAACTGAACGCATTCTGTGCTTTTGAGCCATTTGCCCATGATTCACTCTCATTCGAAGAAGGTACTTGCGCACCAAAAGTTCAGCGGCTGAAACGCTGGCGCAACACGACCTTGCTGATTTTTCCGGTAGGCAGACGCGGGAGTTCGTCGACGAACTCGATCGACTTCGGACATTTGTAGCTTGCGATCAGCTCGCGGCAAAACGCGATCAGTTCGGCCTCCTGCCTCGCTTCGCCCGGGCGCAGCACAACAATCGCCTTCACGCATTCGCCCCATTTCTCGTGCGGCACACCGATCGCAGCTGCGTCGATCACCGCGGGATGCTGAAGCAACGCGTCTTCGACTTCGCGGCTGTAAATGTTTTCACCGCCAGAAATGATCATGTCCTTCTTACGGTCGACCAGAAACACGTAGCCACAACTGTCCTGATAGCCCATGTCACCACTGCGATACCAGCCATCCCGCAGCGCTTCGACCGTTGCAACGCTGTTGTTCCAGTAACCGGTCAACTGGGTGGCTGAGCGCAGCCACACTTCGCCGGTCTGTCCCTGCGCAAGGTCCACCCCGTTATCGTCGACGATGCGCAATTCAATGCCCGGACATGGATGACCCACCGACGCCAAACGCCGAATTTCATCAGACGTGCCATGCGGCCGAACTTCGTGCGCCGGCAGCCAACAGGCATTACTCTCAGTCATGCCGTACTGGACCGCGAACACGGGACCCAGCACTTCGATACCCCGTTGGAGCAGTGGTACGGGAACCGGTGCGGCCGCCGTGGTGATGTTCTCGATACTCGACAGATCGTACGACGCCAGTTCGGGCACATCGAGCAACGCCTGAAGCATCGCCGAGACGAGAAACGTGAACGTGATGCGCTCTGCCTGGATCGTCTCGAGCATCGCTTTGGGCTCGAAACCGCGGTCCAACACAGTCGTGCCGCCCATCCACGCGACCGCGTTCACATAACCGATACCGCCCACGTGAAATGCCGGCGTGGTCTGCAACACGCGTGAGTGTCCGGAGAATTCCGTCACGAGCGCACAGCTCTCCGCGGTCGCGCACATCGCACGGTGGGTGCGAACCACTCCCTTTGGACGACCCGTCGTGCCGCTGGTGTAGATCAGATAAGCGTAGTCGTCGGGCTGTGACCGGATCGGCGGTCCATCCTGCGAGCCGGCTTCCATGACGGACTCGAAAGATATCGCCCACGACGGTGCGTCGCCGATACAAATATATTGTTCGATGTCCGGCATTTGCGAGCGCAGACTGTCCACCAGCTCCGAATATTGCGCCTCGAAGACAAGGGCTTTCGGCGCCGCATCCTTCAGGATGTGCGAAATTTCCGTGGGCGCAAGCCGGAAGTTGATCGTGGCGAGCAGAAAGCCGGCCCATTCGCATGCCCGGTAAGTCTCGTAGTATTCCGCGCAATTCATCGCCAGCACCGCGACCCGGTCCTGACGCCGAAGCCCCCGCTGGTAAAGCGCAGCCGAGAATCGGCGCGCTCGCTCTGCCATCTCGCCATGAGTCACGCGCCGGCTACCGAAAACCAGCGCTTCCCTGTCCGCGTAGAAACGGGCATTGCGCTCGATCATCTCCCCAATCGTTTTCATCTCGATCCTGTCTTCGTATGTTGAACGCTCGAATGTCAGGCCGCAAGCGCGTGCGGATCTGCAAGCGTCGCAGCTATGAACGCCGTGAAGCGAGCTGCGTCCGCGCCGTTGATCACGCGATGATCGTAGCTCAGCGAAAGCGGCAACATCTTCCGCCAGTCGACACCGCCGTCGTCGGAGGGCTGGGGCGCCAGCCGGGTTTTCGTCACCCCGAGAATGGCAACTTCAGGCGCGTTGATGATCGGCGTGAAGCCGGTGCCGCCAAACCCTCCCAGTGAGCTGATCGAGAAACAGCCGCCCGACATTTCCGCCATCGAAAGGCCTTTCTCACGCGCCTTGAGCGACACCGCCGTTAGCTCAGCCGCCAGTTCCAGAACGCTCTTTTTGTCACAGTCGCGCAAGACCGGCACCAGAAGACCAAAACGCGTGTCCACCGCGACCCCAATGTGAAAATACTTTTTCAGCACAAGGTTTTTGCCGTCACCGTCCAGCGAAGCGTTGAATTGCGGGAACTCCTGCAACGCACGGATCGCTGCCTTGATGAGAAACACCAGCGGTGTCAGCTTTATTGCGGGTCCACCATCGTTATACGCCTTGCGGAAGATCTCAAGCGTCGTAATATCGGCGTCGTCCTGATGTGTGACGTGCGGAATCGTCAGCCAGTTGCGCGACAGGAACGCGCCCGTCAGCTTCTGTATCCGTGAGACTGGCTTGACCTCGACTTCGCCAAACTCGGTGAAGTCGACCTGCGGCCACGGGGGGAGATTCGCGCCGATACCGGTCGGCGCCGAACCATTGACAACTGCGGGCGCAGCCACGGGTGGTGCGGCGGAAACGGATTCGACGCTCATGTCGGATGCCTCGCTAGACTGGTTCAATCAACATAAAAGACAACCGACGAATCAGACGATCTCCGCCAGTACCGTACCGACCGGATACACCTCGCCGATCTGCGCAACGATCCGGAGCGTCCCCGAGGCCGGCGACTCCACTTCCTGCACTGACTTGTCGCTTTCCAGCGCATAGAGCGCCTGCCCCTCAGTGACGCTCGCGCCGTCTTCCAACAGCCATTCAGTCAGCGTGCCTTCGTTCATCGAAAAGCCCAGTTTCGGAAGCAAAACCTGTGTGGACATAAGTGCTCTCTTTAAGATTGGGAAAACCGGGATGGAGACTTCGAACCGGTGTCATCGAGTGTCGCGCGGATTGCTGCTTCGATCTCCGCGGTCCCCGGTACGAAGGCATCCTCCAACGGCTTGGAAAATGGGACCGGGCAAAACTGCGAGCCGACCCGCTGCACAGGCGCCTTCAGTTCACGAAACAGCGATTCATAGATACGCGACGCGATTTCCGCGCCCACTCCAAATGGCTTGACCGCCTCGTGCACAACTACGGCGCGGCCGGTTTTAGCTACCGAGGTCAGGATAGTTTCCGTGTCGAGGGGCGAAATCGTCCGCAAATCGATCACCTCACACGAAATACCTGCTGCACCAAGCTGTTCGGCCACAGCCATCACGTCGTGCACCCTGCGGCTATAGGTGATGACGGTCACATCCGTGCCACTGCGGACCACATTGGCTTTGCCGAGCGGAATTCGCACGCCGCGCTCGGGCGCCTTGCCCGGATTCCAATAGGTCGGCATGTTCTCGATGAAGAGACATGGATCGTCGTCTTCGATGCACGAAAGCATCAGGCCGTAAGCGTCGGCGGGTGTGGACGGCGCCACTACCTTGATGCCCGCAACGTGCGCGAACCACGCTTCCAGATAGTCGGCGTGCTGGCCGCCCGTGCCGAACCCTGCACCCGTCATCGTGCGGATCACGAGCGGCACATGTGTCTGGCCGCCCGACATGAAGCGCAACTTGGCAGCGTGATTGACGATCATGTCCATCGCCACCGTCGTAAAGTTCATCAGCATGATTTCGGCGACTGGACGCATTCCGACGATCGACGCACCAATCGCCGCGCCGATGATGGCCTGCTCCGAAATGGGCGTCGATCGGACGCGCGAAGTGCCGTACTTCGTCGACAGACCTTTGGTCACGCCGACAATACCGCCTTCCTGCCCGTCGGCCACGTCTTCGCCGAGCACGAACACATTGGCGTCGGCGGCCATCGCGTCGTCAAGCGCAAGATTGACGGCCTGGATCGTATTGATGTCAGTCTGCGCCTGGTTCATGCCAGCACCTCGTCTTTAAAGATATCGCGCCGCAGTTCGGCGACGTCCGGATAGTCGCTCGACAGCGCGAACTCGACAGCCGCGTCGATTTCCGCGTTGTGGTTCGCTTCCATCTCCGTCAGTTGGGCCTCGGTCGCATGCTTCGCAGCGATCAGCCATGCCCGGAAGAGCGGCACCGGATCTTTTGCCACCCACGCCGCCTTTTCGTTCTGGTCCATATAGGCATCCGGGTCGCCAAATACGTGGCCGTGAAAGCGGAATGTATTGGCTTCGATCAACGTCGGACCGCCGCCTTCACGGGCTCTGTCGACAGCCTCTCGCGCCACGCGATGCATCGCGATCGGATCGTTACCGTCGACGGTGATGCCCGGCATCTGATACGCCACGGCGCGCTGCGCGATGTTCGGCACCGAGGTGCCGTACGCATATTTCGTGTGTTCCGCATAGCCGTTGTTCTGGCACACGAAAACAACTGGCAGTTTCCAGACCGACGCCATATTCAGCGATTCGTGGAAAGCGCCGATGTTGGTGGCGCCGTCGCCAAAATAGGCGACTGCCACGCGTCGTTCGCCGCGAATCTGCGCAGCCAGCGCGAGACCATTCGCAATAGGCATCGAGCTGCCGACAATGCCTGTGGTCACCATCACGCCGGAAGCCGGATGGGTAACGTGCATCGGCCCACCCTTGCCTTTGCAGGTGCCAGTGACGCGGCCACCCAGTTCCGCCCACAGCTCCTTGAGCGGCACGCCCTTGGCGATCATGTCATGCACGCCGCGATAGATCGTGCAGATGTAGTCCTCGTCGGTGAGACACACCGACACCGCCGATGGAATCGCCTCCTGCCCGCGCGGCGAGTAATACGGCATGACGAGCTTGCCGGATTTGATAACTGCGCGAAACCGCTCGTCGTTCTGTTTGATTAGCGTCATGCGCCGATAGATATCGACCAGTACTTCACTGCTGGGCGGCTGATGGACTTTCATGCGAAGGTCTCCTTCGATCACCAGATCGTTTGTGCGCCGCTGGCGTGCAGCGCGGCGATGTAGCCGAAAACGAACGACGCGCCGATACTGCTGCCCGCGCCAGGATAACAACGGCCAACGACGGACGCAGTGCAGTTGCCCGTCGCATAGAGCCCGGGAATCAGCGAACCGTCTTCCTTGAGCACGCGAGCGTATTCATCGGTGACAAGCCCGCCTGCCGTACCAACATCACCCGGATACATACGCACTGCGTAAAAGGGCGCCTGCTCGATGGGTCCGAGGTTGGGATTCGGCTTGATCGTAGGGTCGCCGTGGCAGCGATCGAAAGCACGTGAACCGCGCCCGTAGTCGCTGTCCACGCCCGATTTACAAAAGCCGTTGAAGCGCGTCACGGTGTCCTGCAAGCCAGCGGTGTCGATACCACACTTCTGCGCCAGCTCGCTAATCGAGTCGGCCTTGATCATGTAGCCACTGTCCAGCCATTGCTGCGGGATCTGGCCTTGCATTGCCGTGCCCCAGGGGTAGTACTTGCGCTGCCGGCTGTCCATCACCACCCAGCTCGGTACAGCCTTACCGGTCTCCTTCTGACGCTGGTACATGCGTTGCCCGATCTCCATATAGGCACCGGCTTCGTCGCAAAAACGGCGGCCATCCTGGTCGACCATGATGGAGAACGGCAGCGACAGATCGAGGTGGTGCATGAACGGCAAGGGCGAGCCGTCGGGGGCGCGCGCGCCTTCGGGCAGCGTTTCGTTGGGCCCAAGCGATGTCACGACCCACCAGGCCTCTTCCATGCAATCCACCGCACCACCAATCGCGACAGCGGCTTCGAGAACCTCGCCGGTGTCGCCCGGATTGGCGTTTGTCCACGCGCTCGATGACGGCTGCGGCTGATACTTACGGCGCATTTCAGCGTTGTGTGAAAACCCGCCAGTGTTCAACAGCACGCCTTCGCGAGCACGCACACGCATTTCACGTCCGCCGCGCATTGCAATCACACCCGCCACACGCCCATTCTCTACGATGAGATCGCGCACGGGCGTTTCGGTCCAGATAGGAATGTTTTCACGCAGCGCTATTTGCAGCATGCGGCCCTGGATCGCCGCGCCGTTCGAAACCAGCTCTTTGCCCGTCAGCTTCTGATACAGCATGCGGCCCGCGAGCTGCATCGCTTTGCGCTTGCCACCCCATGTGCGCTTGAGCAGGAAAAGCTCTGGAAACTCGTTCGAATTGGCGGGAATCGACACGCCTTTGTACCGTGAAAGCTTCGGCGCCCATTCACCCAGTTCCTTAACGTCGAACAACTTTGCGAGCAGTGAGCGGCCACGAGGCTCGCCACCAGGCAATGTGTCGTAATAGTCGGACCATCCGTCCGCATAGACGAACTGCATGCCTTGCTGTTCGAGGAATTCAGCCATCTTCGGGCCCGTGCGCAAATAGGCTTCCCGACGCGCCGGCGATGTTCCGGGCCCTTGATAGGTGACTGCCGCATCGAAGTATTGCCGCGCGCGCTCATACGAGTCACGCACGCCGTGGCGTCGCATCACATGATTGTTCGGCAACCACCAGACACCGCCGGAATATCCCGTCGAGCCACCTACCTTCGACTGCTTTTCAATGATCAGCGCCTCTTTGCCCGCTGTCTTGCACGCGAGCGCGGCGCACATCGAGCCGCCGCCGCTGCCGACAACGACGAAGTCATAGGTTGCATCCCAGTCACTCATGCTCAATTCCCCTGCGCGATGAATTCCCGCAGCGCGCGGTGGAAATTGGACACCGAGGTCTCCTGCAGCGGATTCGTGCGCGATCCTTTGAAGCCACGCGATTTCATCCCTTGCTGCACGTTCGTCATGTTCTGGAAGTCCTGCCACAGGATCAGACCGAAATTCTCCAGCGCGTTCTGCTTCCAGTCGTCGACCCCGTAGTAAAACTCTCGTTTGAGAGGCGGCTCAGCGCCCGGCGCGTAGCGAACCAGCGACCAGATGTCGTAAATGCAGGAATCGGGATTGTCGCCGTCGGGACGCGCACGATAGAACAGCGCACCGTCCGGGTAAGGCAGGAAAATAAGATTTGGGAACACGTGCCAGTCGGCGCCCGCTCGCCCCATCTGCTCGAAAGAGATGTCCGGCCAACCCGCACCCTCGGCGACGGCGGCCTCGCGCTGGAATTCCATGGCTTTCGCCAGAACTTCAAACTGGTTGCCGCTGGGCGCCATTTCGGTCAGCAGACGTTTGGACGCTTCGTAGTCACGCGCGGAATTGATGGCCTTCAGAGTGTCTTCCATCACCTTGAAGAAATTGACCAGCCCTTGCCGCACGTCTTCCGGCATCGGTTTGCCGGTACGCGAGGACGGGGCGCCAATGAAGCGCGTCGCTGTCGCATAGCCGAACATGCCGTGGCGCCCATAGGCGAAACTGCGGGTGACATCATCGCCGGCGACGTCGAGCAGTTGCGGGTGCGTTGCCGAGACGTGATAGCCCTCGTTGAACGCCTCTAGCGCGACCTTCCAGTTGCACGGCAACCGGATCGACTTGTACCAGCGGTAATGCATTTTTTCGAACTCGAAGCAGTTCGTGATTTCCGGAACCGGCTCAAGGAATTTTGCAAGCGGCTCGGCGTTGGTATCCATGTTGATGAACACGAATCCCCCCCATGTATCCACCTGGACTTCCTGCAAGCGCAGATCGTCGTCGGCCATGTCGGGGCAGCCCTCCCAATCGCTGCGATCGAGCACGCGTGCGACGCTTCCGTCAAGGTTCCATTGCCACCCGTGATAGTTGCAATGAAACTTCGCCGCCTTGCCGCAGCCGTTCGTCAGACGCCGGCCGCGATGCTGACAGACGTTGTAATAGGCCTTGATCTGGTCGGCGGCAGTGCGCACCACGATGATCGACTCACCGATTACGTCAAACGTGACGTAGTCGCCGACGCCCGGAATCTCTTCAAGCCGACAGGCCACCTGCCACACGCGCGGCCACAAATTTCGCGTCTCCTCGTCGAGGAACTGCTTCGAGAGGTAGCTATCCTTGGGCACAAAATCGAGGCGGACAGCATGCTCAACCGAACTGGTACTCGTGTCACCCATCGATATCTCCTTCATGGTGTCGCCGGCTTGCATGCCGATCCTGGATTCTTCGTTTCTGGCGCACCGGCCGATTGAGGCTTCGGCGCGCAGCGGTGGGTATATATGAACGTCGTTCAAAATACTAGGCTGACGGGAAGAACATTGTCAATCCGGTCCAACGTCAGTCCAGCGCCTCCGTGAGCGCGGGCACAGCATCGAAAAGATCGGCCGCGAGGCCGTAGTCGGCGACCTGGAAAATCGGCGCCTCGTTATCCTTGTTGATTGCAACGATGACCTTTGAATCCTTCATGCCGGCCAGATGCTGGATCGCACCGGAGATGCCCACAGCAATGTAGAGCTGAGGCGCGACGATTTTTCCGGTTTGCCCCACCTGGTAGTCGTTCGGCACGAATCCCGCGTCCACAGCGGCGCGCGAAGCCCCGACTGCCGCGCCGAGTTTGTCGGCGAGCGCGTCGAGGAGCTTGAAGTTATCGCCGTTCTGCATGCCGCGCCCGCCGGACACGACGATATTGGCTGCCGCCAGTTCGGGCCTGCTTGATTTAGTCAGTTCCTGGTCGACAAAACGCGCGCGTTCATAGGGCGCTGCCGCCGGCACGGATTCGAGCGGCGCACTGCCCTCCAACGAAGCGGCGTCGAAGGCCGTCGTGCGGACGGTCAACACTTTGATCGGGTCGACAGACCTGACTGTGGCAAGCGCGTTGCCGGCGTAAATTGGACGCACAAATGTATCCGCTGCCTTGATGGCAACGACTTCAGAGATCTGAGCGCAATCAAGCAGCGCGGCGACTCGCGGCATGAAATTCTTGCCGACAGCCGTCGATGCGGCGATCACGTGGCTATACGGCTGCGCGAGCGACACCACCAGCGCCGCAAGGTTTTCCGGCAACGCGTGCGCGTAGGCTTCGGCGTCCACGTACAAAACTTTGGTCACGCCGCTTACTTTCGTAGCATCGGCCGCGGCGCCTGACGCTTCGTGGCCGGCAATCAGCAGATGAACATCGCCGCCGATCTGCGTCGCGGCAGCGACCGCATTGAGCGTCGCGCGGTGCAGCGCCGCGTTGTTGTGTTCTGCAATAACAAGAATGGACATGGTCAAATCACCTTGGCTTCATTGCGAAGTTTTTGGATCAACGTCTCGACGTCGGGCACCATGATTCCGCTCTTGCGCGGCGGCGGTTCAGTCACTTCGAGTACCGTCAGACGCGGCGTCACGTCCACGCCGAGTGCTTCCGGCGTCAGCGTGTCGAGCGGCTTCTTCTTCGCTTTCATGATGTTGGGCAACGTCACATAGCGGGGATTGTTCAGGCGCAAATCCGTGGTGACGACTGCGGGCAGATCGAGAGCGACTCGCTCGAGCCCACCGTCGATTTCGCGTGTCACGGTCAGCACGCCGTCCGCGACTTCCGTTTTAAAGGCGAATGTGGCTTGCGGCCAGCCAAGCAATCCGGCGAGTTTCTGACCGGTTTGGCCGGCGTCGTTGTCGATCGCCTGCTTGCCGAGCAGCACCAGTTGCGGCCCTTCGCGTTCGACGATTCCCGCCATCAGCTTCGCGACGGCGAGCGGCTGCAGATCCGTCGCCGTCTCTACCAGGATTGCCCGATCGGCGCCCATCGCCAGCGCTGTGCGCAAGACGTCTTGCGACTGCGAGGTGCCAGCGGAAATCACCACCACCTCGGTTGCGGCCCCAGTTTCCTTTAGCCGCACAGCCTCTTCCACCGCGATTTCATCGAACGGATTCATGGCCATTTTGACGTTGGCCAGATCCACGCCAGATCCGTCGGTTTTGACACGGGGCTTCACGTTGTAATCGATCACCCGCTTCACCGCGACAAGTATTTTCAATTGACGCTCCAGACGCTTTTATGAACAATGTTCTATATTCTGAACCACATCTTTCGCTACTGTCAACGACAACGAAGGTCCATCGAGGCAATCCCAAGCCGTGATGGACGGCTATGGAGGCAACCATGAAGCTTTATCGCTGCGCTCGGATTGAAGGCATTACGGGGCTGGAATTCTGCGAGGAACCGGACCTGCCGCCACCGGGGCCACATCAGGTGCTGATGAAGGTGAATGCCAGTTCGCTCAATTTTCGCGAACTGCTCTTTATGCGTGGTGCGCTCGGAGACTGGCTGCGGCCGAACTACATTCCCGTCTCTGACGGTGCGGGCACGGTCGTCGCCGTCGGCTCGGGCGTGCGCCGCGTGAAGCCCGGAGATCGGGTTGCGGCGACCTTCTACGAGAATTGGGTTGGCGGTACGCTGCCGCACCATTCGGACACGCTGGGACGCGGCGCAATCGTCGAAGGCATGCTGCGCGACACGGTGCTGCTTGGCGAAGAAGAACTCGTTGCAATACCGGAGCACCTCTCGGACGAAGAAGCGGCAACGCTGCCATGCGCGGCCCTAACTGCCTGGAACGCGCTGTGCGAGCATGGGCCGCTGCTGCCTGGGCAAACCGTGGTCGTCCAGGGAACCGGCGGCGTCTCGCTCTTTGCACTGCAATTCGCCAAGCTTTTCGGCGCACGAGTCATCGCCACCTCGTCGAGCGACGCGAAGCTCGCACGGCTCGCGGAACTGGGCGCCGATGCGACCATCAATTACCGCAGCACGCCGCGCTGGGCGGATGCCGTGCTGGAACAGACAGACGGCGATGGCGCCGACCTCGTCGTCGAGGTTGGAGGCGCGGCGACCTTCGCCGAATCGGTCGCCGCCGCACGGAAGGGAGGCCGCATCAGTGTGGTGGGAATGCTTACCGGCGCCCCCTCGCCCGGTGACGCTTTCTTCATGCGCGGCCTTGCTATCGCCCCGATTCACGTAGGATCCCGCCAGGATTTCGAGACCATGAACCGCGCAATCGATTTCCATCGGTTAAAACCCGTGATCGATTCAACGTTTGCCTTTGCCGATGTGCCCGACGCTCTACGTCACCTAGAGAGCCAGCGCCACTTCGGCAAAATCGTGATTCAGCACGCCTAGCGCTTGCCGGTCGGATGCGACCGGATCGCCATGCTCGTCTCGTGCGCGTCCGAGCCGGTTGCCCCCGCGTATACCCCATTTCGTGAACCGCCTCAAGTTGTTCATAATGTAGAACATCGTTCGTATGTTCCAATTTGCCGTTGATCGATGTCTACGCAAATCCAGCCATCGGATCGGCGCTCGTTCCCGGGGAAGACGTGCCAATGAAAATATTCTCTCTCGATGGTCAGGTTGCACTCGTCACCGGCGCGTCGCGTGGTCTGGGATTCGCGATGGCGAGCGCACTCGCGTCCGCGGGCGCGACCGTCGTGCTTGCCGCCCGCTCGCGCGACAGTCTGGAAACTGCCGCCGAGTCCATTCGCGGCACCACTGGGGTCGGTAGTGAACAAGTCGACCTCGAGCCGTTCGATCTCACCGACCAGGCCGGCATCGCGGCTGCCGTACAGAACGTCCTCGCGCGTCACGGAAGGATAGACATACTGCTGAACAACGCCGGTATCTGCGAGTGGTCCGATTTTCTGCAGTCGACGCCGGCCATGTGGCAGCGCACGATGGACACCAATGTCACGGCGGCCTATCTCCTCGCGCAGCAGGTATCTCCGCCGATGATCGCGCACGGCCACGGGCGCATCATCAATGTCGGTTCGTACGTTTCGGTCCTTGGACGGGAAAAACTGCAGGCCTACGTGGCAAGCAAGCACGCAGTGGCCGGCCTCACCAAGTCGCTCGGCGCCGAACTGGGTCGCCACGGCATTCGCTGCAACGGCATCTGCCCAGGCTACTTCGTGACCGATATGGCCGAACCCGTCACGTCGAATCCTCAAATGAAAGAAATCGTCCGTTCGCACATCTCCGTCGGACGGTGGGGACGCCCAGAAGAACTTGGCGGCGCGGCCGTATTCCTCGCGTCCGAAGCCAGTTCTTATATGAACGGCCAAATGCTAATGGTCGACGGCGGTGTGTCGGAGATCCTCTGCTTCCCGATGTCAGTGGTCTAGCCATTCCTTCGCGCGAAAGCCGCTTGCGAAAACCACGCAGCGGAACGCGCGATCCGCATTTCAGAGAGCGCGTATATGAATACAAAGACGTTGACTTTCCTCCTCAACCTTGAGGGCAAAACCGCCCTCATTACCGGCGCCGCACAGGGCATCGGCGAGGCGATTGCAAGACGTCTCGCCGAAGCCGGCGCTGCCGTCGTCATCTGCGATATCAACGGCAACCTTGCAGAAAAGACCGCGCAGTCGATCCGAGATACGGGCGCGCGGGCGTTGGCTGTCAAAGCCGACGTCGCCCGCGTTGCAGACACTCAGATGGCGGTCGACATCGCACTAAATCAGTTCGGCACACTCGACATCCTCGTGAACAACGCCGCGCTGGTCGCCCCGCGCCCCGTCATGGAGATCGATGAACAGCTGTGGAATTCCGTGCTCGATATTGACCTCAAGGGCGTGTTCTTTCAGGCGCAAGCAGCGGCTCGCCAGATGATCGCCGCCGGACGTGGCGGCAAGATCATTAATATTTCTTCGGTCGATGCGGTGCTGCCGGTCGGCGGCCTGGTTCCCTACGATTCGGCGAAAGGCGGCGTCGCGATGATGACCAAATCACTCGCAAAGGAACTCGGCAAATACGGCATAACCGTGAATGCGGTCGCGCCGGGCGGCGTTGCCACTCCGGGCGCAAACGAAGCAGCGCCGGGGATCATGGCCGTGCTGGGCATAGCTCCCGAAGCCATTGCTGACATTCCCGTTCGATCCACCCTTGGCCGTTACGCCGAACCCGACGACATCGCAAAGGTTGTCTACTTCCTTAGCACCGGTCTGGCTGATTACATGACTGGCGCGTTCGTCACCGTGGACGGCGGTTACCTGCTGATCTGATGGCCGGCGCGGCCCGCAGTAGTGAAACTACCGTCATGAACGACGTTGACAACCCAAAAATGCGTGTTTATATTTACGAACAGTATTCACATATTTCGATTCAGGACAGTCGATAGGCATGTCCGGAAAACAGAGACGGCGCAGTTAGCTAAAGGCAGCGGTCAACGGTGGACCTCACTCCATCGAAAGTTGAAAAAGAGAGCGGACGAAGTTCCGCAGGCTTAATCGGACATCTGAGTAGTAGGCCGAAAATTCAACGTAGAGGAGACAACATGAAACACTATCGGCCGCGGCCCACGAAAATCAGCGTTGCCGTGTGGACCACCTGCCTGGCGGCTGTCTGCGGGCTATATAGCACAAGCGGATTGGCTTTCGAGATCACTACGCCGAACCCGGACATCGATATGCACTGGGACAACACCGTGCGCGGCGATTACGGCATGCGTCTGCAAGGCCGCGACGGCTTCTACACGAATAGCCCGACCTACGACGAAAGCGACCTCTCGACATCAAAATTCGGCACGATTCAAGCTCGACTGAACCTATACAGCGAGTTCGACTTCAAGTACAAGGACAACTGGGGTTTCCGCGTGAGTGCGGCCGCGTGGTACGACCCAAGCTACAGGAGCCACGTTAATAACAACACGTCCTTGCCTTCGCCTAACAATCTGCCGAACTACCCGGGTAACACCTACTCGAGTTATATCGAGAAATACTACGGGGGTCCCAGCGGCGAGTTGCGCGACGCATTTGTCTTTGGCTCGTTCAATCTCGGTGACCATCCGGTCGACGTCAAGCTGGGCCGTACCGCCATCACCTGGGGCCAGGCCGCTTTCGCGACGATCGGTGGCACAAACTCAATTGCATTCGCCCAGCAACCAATCGATCTATATAAGGCAACGATCAGCCCGAGCGCGTCGCTGAAAGAAGTGGTTTTGCCAACCACTCAAACGGTCGTGTCGACCAAGCTGACCGACACCATTACCTTGGCGGCTCAGTACACTTTCGAATGGGACTACGACCGCATTCCCGAAGGCGGCACCTATTTCGGTGGCGCGGACGCTATCTTGTACGGACCGCCGGTGGCCGCTTATACAGCGATCCCTGGACTTGGGCCCGTGCCGCTGAACCGGGTTGCCCCGATCAAGGGCCAGCAGGGCGACATAGGCGTAGATGGAAAGTGGCGTATCGATGCGATCGGCAGCACAGCGGAAGTTGCCTTCCGGCATTTCGCCATGAAATTCCCGTGGGCCGCGCTGGTCGCGCCCGGCCGTGGCGTGAACTTAGGTCCGGTCACGCTGCCCGGTATCCAGGCGCAATATGGTAATGATGTCAACCTGGTCGGCGCCGGGATCAACGGTCCTGTTGGCAATGCCGCGTATGCAGCTGAAATTTCCTATCGCTGGAATATGCCGCTGAGCCCCACCAGTACGACAACGATCAACAACGCCCCGACTGGTCGCACGTTGCACGGGCTGTTCAATCTGACGCAATCTGTCGGCAAGACGCCGTTCTGGGACAACATGTTTGTACAGGGTGAGTTCGCGTTCAATCGGTTGATGTCTGTACAGAAGAATCCGGGCAATCTCGCATTGTCTGGCTACGATACGTCAGGACAATGCTCGGGCAGTGGCAACAATCCGTACAACAACTGCGCGTCGCGGTTCTGGATGGGTATGGGTATCGGTGCGAGCCCGCAGTGGTACCAGGTGTTTCCAGGTGTCGACCTCACCATGCCCCTCTTCATCAACTTGAACCTGAAGGGCTACTCACCGGTAATCAACAATGCCGGGGAATCGCAGGGCTTCAATACGTTCCTGATTGGATTGAACTTCAATATCCACAACAAGCATGAGATAGATATCACGTACACGTACTACACGAACAAGAAGGGATTCTCGAGCGGCGGTGCGGCGACGGCCGTCGGCGCACCGTATAGCGATAAATCGTGGCTTGGGATTACCTACCAGACTACGTTCTAAAACAGATGGAGACAGTTGTGAAACGTATATCAACACTCGTCAAGGCGCTCGTGGTCGCCGTACCGCTTTGCGCGGTTCCCTTCGCTGGCGTTACAGCACTCGCGGCAGAATCAGGTACTACGCCATTCGGCGCCGAGATTGCGGGTAACAAGGACGGCACCATCCCCGCCTATACCGGTGGCATCACGACGATGCCGGCGGGCTTCAAGGCGAACAGCGGCAAGTGGGCCGATCCCTACCCCGATGAGAAGCCGGTACTGCAAATCACGGCGCAAAATTATCAGCAGTACGCGGACAAACTGAGCGCTAGCGCGCAGGAGCTTTTCAAACGCTATCCAACCTATCGGATGGACATTTACCCGACGCATCGCAGCGCGTCTTATCCGGACTGGTATCTGGCAAATTCGGAGAAGAACGCGTCGAGCGCGAAGCTGGAGAAAAACGGCCTGTTCCTGACCGGAGCATTCGGCGGCAAACCGTTCCCTGTGCCAAAGACCGGCCAGGAAGCAATCTGGGACTGGGAACTGCGCTATGTAGGCACCTTTCAGAGGAATACGGTTAAGACTTACCTGGTCGATACCGCCGGGAACTCGACGCTTGCGGCTCAATTTAAAAGCTCATTGAGCTACCCTTACTTCGACATCAAGAACGAAGATGATTTTAAGAAGAAAGGCGGCGAAGCAATCTGGTACCAGGTGTTCAACGACTATGCCGCTCCCGCACGACTGATCGGCGAAACGACACTCTTCTGGTACTTCATGGATACCGCGGACCATGACCAGCAGTCGTGGATGTACAGCCCTGGCCAGCGTCGTGTGCGTGTCGCGCCCGATCTCGCCTATGACACGCCGAACCCGGGTTACTCCGGCGCCATCACCATGGATGACATCCAGTTGTTCTACGGCAAGCTGGACCGTTGGAATATGAAGCTTGTTGGCAAGAAGGAGATGTACATTCCGTACAACGACTACAAGCAGCAGTACGAAACACCGGCCAGCAAGATTCTCACGCCAAAGTTCGTCAATCCCGATACGACGCGTTGGGAATTGCACCGGGTATGGGTCGTGGAATTGACGCTAAAGGCCAATGTCCGTCACGTGTACAGCAAGAAGGTTATGTACATGGACGAAGATGGCGGCGGCGGTGCGATGGATGCGTACGACCAATCCGGAAAGCTCTACCGCGGCGGATTCGAAACCACGGTCCCCGCCTACGATTACAAAGTGCCATACTCGCTGGGCAACTGGTTCTATGACTTCGGCAGTGGCATCTATATCTTCGGCAGCCATCCCGCGGAGTCGCCCGGCATCTTCTTCAACGTGAGCTTCCCCAGGGATTTCTTCACGCCGGATCGTATGCAGTCGACTGGTGTCCGTTAAGGCAGCACAATGGACGGCGCGCGACGATTGGCCAGCCATCACCGCGCGCCACCAGAACAAATAAGATGAGACAGACCGTCGTGGCACCTTGTTTTGCCGTGACGGTGCAAGGAGATTAAATGAGCCCTAGAACAGCTCGCGCGTTTGTCCCGGTTGTCCCGGTTGTCCCGGCGGTCACGCTCGCGCTAGTGGCCGCGGCGTGTATCGTAACCGGCGATGCGAACGCAGCCTTTCACGACCCGATCGACACCCCTGCCGCAGCAGCGCCAAACGCTACCCACGAACCCATGATGTCGGTCGCGCTCGCAGGCAAGCGGCTTGTTGCCGTCGGACCGCGCGGCGTGATTCTTCTGTCTGACGACGACGCCGCACACTGGCGGCAGGCGCCAAGCCCAGTGAGTTCGGATTTGGTCTCAGTCATGTTTGCAACGCCGCAGCAAGGTTGGGCAGTGGGACACGATGGCCAGGTGCTGCACAGCGCGGACGGCGGAGCCACGTGGCACAAACAGCTCGACGGCATTCAGGCGGCAAAGCTGATGCAGAGCTTCTACTCTCACCAGGCGGGCACTTCACCGGATCTAAAGACAGCACAGGACGAAGCCGCACGCTTTCTGGCTGACATGGGAGGCCGACCATTCCTCGACGTATGGTTCGACAACGACCGTTCCGGCTGGGTGGTCGGCTCCTTCAATATTATTTTTCATACGAAGGACGGCGGTAAAACCTGGGAGCCATGGTTCGACCGCGTTGACAACCCGAATGCGCTGAACCTTCACACCATTCGGCGCATCGGGTCGACACTGTACATTGCCGGCGAGCAAGGCCTTCTCCTCAAACTCGACGAGGGCGCGCAGCGCTTTGTCGGACTCAAGACGCCGTCGAAAAGCAGCTTCTTTGGTATGACCTCGAGCGGCTCGACGCTGATTGCCTACGGTCTGCTGGGTAACGCGTTCCGCACGGTCGACAACGGCCAGACGTGGCAGAAGATTTCCTTACCGACAGGCGCGAGCGTGCTGGCGAGCGGGCAACTTGCCGATGGCCGGCTGCTGCTCGGCACACAGGCAGGCGAACTGCTGGTTAGTAGCGATCACGGCAAGACCTTCAGCCGCGTCGCCACGCCCGTGCCCGGCGCGGTCTTCGGCCTGATGACGCGTGGCAGCGAGGCCATCGTCACCGGCGCGGCAGGACTTTCCCGTATCGAGCTTCCCGTCGCGGGCAGCGCAAAGTGACGGTGTTTATCCATCGCATTCCAGGAGCCAGACATGGCGGCAGGTAGCAACGCCCAATTCGACAAAATGCCGGTGGTGACTGATCCCACCACGTTCGATCGGCGATCCGGAAACATGCTGGAACGACTCATATTCAACCGCCGTCCATGGCTTATGTTGATCTGCGCACTGGTGACGGCGATTCTGGGTGTTCAGGCGTCGCGTCTCGAAGTCAACGCCAGCTTCGAGAAGATGATCCCGCTGTCGCACCCGTATATCCACAACTATCTGACCAACAAGGCGGATCTCAAGGGTCTCGGGAACTCGATCCGGGTCGTCGTCGAAGCAAAAAATGGCAACGTGTACGATCCTACGTATCTGAACGCGCTCAAACGGATCAACGATGCGTTGTTCCTGATCCCAGGCGTGGACCGTCCCGGCGTCAAGTCGTTGTGGATGCCGATCGTACGGTGGAACACGGTGACTGAAAACGGTTTTGCGGGCGGCCCTGTCATGCCCGAAAGCTACGACGGCTCACCGGCGCAGATCGACCGGCTCCGCACCAATGTCGCGCGTGCCAACATCGTTGGCAGCCTTGTCGCGAACGATCTGAAGTCGAGCATGATCCAGATACCCCTGCTCGACACTTATCCTGATACTGGCAAGCCTCTCGATTACGCCAGGCTTACTCGCCAGATCGAAGACGTTTTGGAACGCGAGTCGCATGGCGAAGTACGCGTACACGTCGTTGGATTTGCCAAGCTGATCGGTGATCTGATCTCGGGGCTCAACCTCATCACGATGTACTTCGGCATGGCGGCGCTGATCGCCCTCGTCGTGATCTTTCTCTATACGCGCTGCATTCGCAGCACCTTGCTGGTCGTGAGTTGCTCGCTGATTGCCGTGATCTGGCAGCTCGGCATCATCAAGACGCTGGGATTCGTGCTTGATCCGTACTCGATTCTGGTGCCGTTTCTGGTCTTCGCGATCGGTGTGTCGCACGGCGCCCAGAAAATGAACGGTATCACGCAGGACGTCGGCCGCGGCACGCACAAGTATGTCGCCGCACGCTACACGTTCCGGCGGTTGTTCCTCGCCGGCCTTACCGCCCTGCTCGCGGACGTAGTCGGGTTTGCCGTGCTGATGGTGATCGACATCCCCGTCATCAAGGATCTCGCGTTCACCGCCAGCGTCGGCGTTGGCGTGCTGGTGTTCACTAACTTACTGCTGCTGCCGGTTCTGCTGTCGTACATCGGCGTCAGCCCGTCGGCCGCCCGACGTAGCGTCAGGACCGAGCGAGAAGAAAACGCCGGACATAATGCGGTGGGTTCAGTGTGGAACGTGCTTGACCGTTTCACTGAACGCCGATGGGCTACTGCTGCAATTGCCTGCGCAGCGCTTCTCGCCGTGGGCGGCTGGAGCGTCAGTCAGAAGTTGCAGATCGGCGACCTCGATGCGGGCGCACCGGAACTCCGGCCGGACTCCCGCTATAACATCGACAACGCTTATATCAATGCGCATTACGGGCTTTCGAGTGACCTGTTCGTGGTGATCGGCAAGTCCTCGCAGACGAGTTGTGACGGCAACAACTATCCGCTTGCTGTCGAGGCCGATCGACTCGAGACCATGCTGCGTACGGTGCCCGGCGTCCAGACAACGACCTCAATCGGCGCGCTTTCCCGCTGGGTCACCTCAGGCTTCTACGAAGGCTACCCGAAGTGGTACACGATCGACCGCGTGCCGTCGATCCAGAACAAGACCGCTTCGCAGATTGTGCTGGACCATCCGGACTTGTTGAATGCGACGTGCACGACCGCGCCGATCATTGTGTACCTGACTGATCACAAGGCGGCGACTTTGTCGCGCGTCATGGCGGCTGCCGAAGACTTTGCGAAAACGCACAATGACAAGGATCATCAGTTTCTGATGGTAGCAGGCTCGGCCGGCATCGATGCGGTGACGAACGTAGTCGTCGCGAAGGCCAACCGGCTGATGCTGCTCATGGTGTACGGTGCGGTCATTCTGTTGTGCTTTATCACCTTCCGCAGCTGGCGCGCGGTGATTGTCGCTGTCGTGCCTCTCGCGGTTACTTCGATTCTCTGCGAAGCGTTGATGGTAATGCTCGGCATTGGCGTGAAAGTCTCGACATTGCCGGTGATCGCGCTGGGCGTCGGCATCGGTGTCGATTACGCACTCTATCTGTTGAGCGTCCAGTTGTCTTACCAGCGAGCAGGACTGCCGTTGGCAGAAGCGTACCGCCGGGCCGTGCAATTCACCGGCAAGGTAGTTGCACTGGTTGGGGTAACACTGGCGGCGGGTGTTGTTACATGGGCGTTTTCACCAATCAAGTTCCAAGCCGACATGGGCATTTTGCTGACGTTTATGTTCTTATGGAACATGATCGGCGCGCTGATCCTGATCCCCGCACTGTCGCATTTCCTGCTCCGTGGCATCTCCGATTCGGCGAGCAAAGCGGCGGGGATGCCAGTTAAGGCCGACGTGTCCAAGCTGGTCGTGCCCGCCGTGCGCACCGAGAATCTCGCCGCGACGGGCGGCGCTACTACTAAACAGACCACGCGCGGCTGACCAGCGGCAAGCGGCCAGGCGCGAGAAGCAAACGCGCCTGGCGCAGGCGGCCGGCGTCAAGGTAACGCCTATTTGCACTCGTCTTCGGAAAACCGCCGAAGGCGGCGAACAGATTTGGCATTCTCAAGCTCATGAGAGCGTCCAGCAGTTCGCGGCGGACCCTGACATCAACGGTGGTGAGAGACCTATGAACAACGCTACGGCATACGGCAAATCAGTACGTTGCGTCAAGAGCATCAAGGTTGCGATTGAGCAGAGAGACGGGCACTGACTCTTATCCAGCCGCACACAGGGCACCGAAGTGCCCCGTTTTCTTCTTAACGCACATCCCACTCCAGCGGCAAATGATAGAGCGTGCCGTTGACGCCGCCATGCACGCCCGCCTTTTCGCCGGGTTTGACCCGGAAGTCAGGGATTCGCTTGAGCCATTCCTGCAGGAACACCTTGAGTTCCACGCGCGCGAGAAACGACCCTGGACAGCGATGCGCGCCATTGCCGAAAGTGGAGTGAATAGGCGTCGGGCGAGAAAAGTCCACCGTAAGCGGATCATTGAACTTACGATCGTCCAGCCCGTGCAGCGTGGTCGGGATGATGATCATGTCACCTTCCTTCATCTGCACGCCCTTGTATTCAAAGTCATGCGTGATGCGGCGTCCCTGATTGACCACCGGAAAGCGCCGCAGTAGCTCGTCGACCGCCTTTTGCGTGAGCTCCGGCTGCTCGATCAACTCCTTGCGATGCGACGGGCTTTTCGCCAGAAAATTCGCGATAAAACCCATCGCCGATGCGACCGTGTCTAACCCGCCGATCAGCACGAGTCCGCACAGCCCCTTCAGTTCCTGATCCGTCAACGCACGCCCGTCGATCCTGGATTGAACGATCCGGCTGATAAGGTCGTCGCCCGGGTTGGCACGCCGCTCCGCAATTTTGACGCCGAGATATTCGAAAATCGCACCGAGCGCGGCCAGCTTTTGCTCCGCGGAGTCAGGCCGAACCATCTTGTCGGCGAGGCCAAGAAGGAAGTCGCGATCTTCCGCGGGCAACGCGACCATATTCATGAAAATACCGATCGGCAAGTGCTGTGCGAAGCCCGACACAAACTCCACCTCGCCCTTTTCGTAAAAGCCCTCAATCAACTCGATCGTCATCTCGCGGGCCTTCTCTTCGAGTGTGCCGATCGCCTGGGGCATAAAAGCCGGGGCAATCAGCGCACGATATGCCGTATGCAGCGGCGGATCAAAGAAGATCGGCGGCAGCGGCGCATGTTCGACCAGTGGCACCGTCAGCTGCTTCGACGAAAAATTCTCGTAGTCTTTGAATATCTGGTAGATGTCGTCTCCGCGCGTCGCAATCCAGTGACCGCCGTTTCTCGGTGTCCAGAAGATGTCGGGAACGCCGTCGTCGTGCAGCCTCTTCAGCGCGAGATGGTAGTCGTCCTCGGCGCCGGGCGGATTGTAGATATCCATATCCACAACCAACTCCGGCGGCACGTGTGCGGGAATCGGCGCCGACTCGGGCGGCGCTGCGTGACCGGTTGCTGACATTCGGTGTCTCCTTTTCGCGACGTGGCCAAGCGCACCGACATAGCGGTTATCGCACTGGCTATTGGATGATTGATGCCTACAGGTAGGCCCCGTACAACTCAACGTGATGTTCGGTGTTACCCCAGGTCATATCGATGCAGGTCAGGCGTTTCACGTACCATCCCACTGACAGTTCGTCGGTCATTCCCATACCACCATGCAATTGCACAGCCTGTTGTCCGACGAAGCGGCCGCTACGCCCGATCATCGCCTTGGCAGCACAGACCGCGCGATGGCTTTCGCGCCTATCGTCGTCCGCAAGTTTTGCGGCGGCGAAGTAAACCATTGAACGGGCCTGTTCGACAGCGGTGAGGATATCGGCGGCGCGATGTTGCAAAGCCTGAAACTTGCCTATCGGCGCACCGAACTGCTTGCGTGTGCGCAAATAGTCGTAGGTCAGATTGGCCAGCTTTTCCATCGTCCCCACCGCCTCCGCGCAAAGTGCAAAGATGCCGTGATCGACTACCCACTCCAACAGCGCGAACCCTTCGTCTACCGTACCGAGCACAGCGTCCGCATTGACGTGCACCTCATCTAGCGTAATCTCCGCGACGCGCTGGCCATCGAGCGCCGGAAATCCTTTCACCGTGACGCCAGGTGTTTTTGCGTCTACAGCGAAGAGCGTGATACCCGCCGTGTCCGTCGGCTCGCCCGACGTTCGTGCGGAGACAAACAGCAGGTCTGCGCTGTCACCATGCAGGACCACACCCTTCCGACCATTGAGCACATAGCCTGCATCAGACGCTTTCGCGGTCGTGGTCACATTCCACAGGTCAAAGCGCGCGCCCGGCTCAAGCGTCGCGAGCGCGGTCTTCAGGTTGCCGCCGGCGAGACCGGTGAGCCACGACGCCTTGCGCGCCTCGTGGCCTGCAACGCCGATCAGTCTTGCGCCCAGCACCGCCGACGAAAGAAATGGCTCGAGCACAAGCCCCCGGCCAAATGCCTCCATGACGATCATGGTTTCCACCGGCGAAGCACCAAGACCACCGTGTTCCTCTGGCACGTGCAACGCCAGCAGCCCCATGTCAGCGAGCGTGGACCAGTGCGTGGACGACCAGCCCTGGGTTGTCGTCGCCAGTCGCCGCCGCGCTTCGAAAGCATATTCGTTGTCGATGAAACGGCCGACCACGTTGGCCAGCATCTGTTGCTCTTCGACGAGCGTAAAGTCCATGACGTCTCCTCAGATGCCGAGCGCCAATTTGGCGATAATGTTTTTCTGCACCTCGGTCGAACCGCCATAGATCGAGATCTTGCGCCAGTCGAGGTAGTGCGCGGCGAGCGCGTTCAACAGTTCACCGTTCGCAGTTTCGCCGCTCCACTCCCCGTCCAGTGCGTCGGCGACGAATGGCACCGCATAAGGACCGGCGCATTCCATAATGAGTTCGGTCAATTCCTGCTGGATTTCCGAGCCACGAATTTTCAGCACGGACGCTTCGGGCCCAATCGTCCGTCCCGCCGATTCAGCGGAGGCCACACGCAGCAGCGACCACTCGTGCGCGATCAGGTCGATCTCGACCTTCGCGATCCTGTCGCGAAAGCGGACATCGTCGATCAGTGGCTTGCCGTGTTTCCGTTCCGTCCGTGCAATCTCCTTCAATCGGCGCATAAAGCGTTTGCAGTTGCCAAGCCCGGCAATATTGGTGCGTTCATGGCCGAGCAGATATTTTGCGATCGACCAGCCATGATTTTCCTCGCCGACCAGATTTCGGATCGGCACCTCAACGTTCTCAAAGAAAACTTCGTTGACGTCATGTCCGCCATCGAGTGTCTTGATCGGCCGGACGGTGATGCCGGGCGTTTTCATATCGATCAGCAGGAAGGAAATGCCCTCCTGCGGACGGTCGCCGCTGTGCGTGCGCACCAGACAGAAAATCCAGTTGGCCCACTGGGCAAACGAAGTCCATGTCTTCTGTCCGTTGACGATATAGAACGGTTCGCCATCGCGCGGAGCACAGTCAGTGCGCGTTTTGAGTGAAGCCAGATCTGAGCCGGCGCCAGGCTCGGAATAGCCTTGACACCACCAGTCCTCCATCGTCACGATGCGAGGAAGAAAGTAAGCTCGCTGCGCCGCCGTCCCGAACTTCTGCAGTACCGGTCCGACCATTGACAGGCCGAACGGCATCTGCCGAGGCGCACCGGCGGTAAAGCACTCTTCGTCGAAGATATTGCGTTGTGTAGCGTTCCACCCCGCGCCGCCGTATTCGACCGGCCACGCAGCCGCGCCCCAGCCGTTCGCTGCGAGGACGCGCTGCCAGCGAACGTAATCTTCGCGCGGCACATGACGGAAATTGAGCACTCGCTCGCGGATATCCGACGGCAACCGGGCCGCCACAAATTCCCGAACCGATGCGCGAAAGGTCTTGTCTTCCAGACTTTCTCGCAAATCCATAAACACACTCCTTTGACCACACTTGCCAGGACAACAATCCAGGGCGGTGTTCAGCCAATCTCCACGATGCCGTTATTCAGCACCACCACGTCGCGTGCATCCACTCGAGCCCGCAAATGGAAACGTGCGTCACTCTCGCGCCACAATTGAAAGCGGATGGTTTCGCCGGGATAAACCGGCGACGTAAGGCGAAGCGCAAGGCGCTTCAGGCGGGACGCGTCGTTGCCAGCGCAGGTTCGGATCGCGGCATAGCCTGCAATCCCGTACGTCGCCAGTCCGTGCAGAATCGGCTGCTTGAAGCCGGCTTTCGTGGCTACCTCCGGGTCGGCGTGCAGCGGATTCGAATCGCCCGAAAGTCGGTAGATCAGCGCAGTCTGAGGCGAAGTCGCAAACTCGAATTCACTGTCTGGGGCGCGCTCGGGAACCGATGGCAGCGCCTCCGGAGGCGGGTCGGTGATGCCGGTTTCCGCGCTAAAGCCACCGTCGCCGCGCAGAAAAGACACTTGCCGTACCTCGGCGAGCCGTTCGCCACTGCCCTGCTCGATCAGATCACGCCTGAGTTCGACGATGGCTCCCTTACCCGCTCCCTTGTCTGACACAAGGCTCACGCGGGTCTTGCTGACGATGGTCGCGGCCGTCGGCATCGGACGGAGGAAACGGACGTCCTGCTCACCATGCACCAGCTTCAGATAGTCAACGCCGGCACGCGGATCACGCATCCATGATTTCGGCCAGGCGAATGCTGCGGCGCACGTCGGCATCGCCTGCAGCTCCTTCTCGTACACATACCGCAATTGCGCCGCGTCGAGCGGATCACCGCCGATGCCGAGACCGAGCGCGTAAAGCATCACATCGCGCTCAGAGTAACTCTGGGTCACATCTTCAATTGGCCAGTTCCTGATGACTTCGTACTTCAGCATGACTATGCCCCGTAAGATTTCAATCGTCGGTGAAATTCGGCTTGCGCTTTTCGAGGAAGCTCGCGATGCCTTCCTTGTAGTCGTCGCACTGATTCGCAATCGGCATGTCGAGACCGGCAGACATGATGGCCTCATGCGGCGTCTGAAACGGGACTTCCCAAAGCTGCGCCTTCATCACGCGCATCGAGCGCGGCGAGCAGTTCTCAGCGAGGTCGCGCGCATACGCATAGGTCTCTTCGGCCAACGTGCCCGACGGAAACGCGCGGTTGACAAGCCCCATTCGTTCCGCTTCGAGCCCCTTGATCTTGCGCGCCGACAGGAGCAGATCGAGCGCTCTTGCATGCCCGACATGGTGCGAGAGTATCCAGGCCATGCCGTATTCGGCGGTGAGTCCGCGCCGCGCGAAAGCAGTGGTAATCGTCGCGTCCTCGGCAGCGAAGCGGATGTCGCAGAACAACGCGTGAATCAGGCCGATGCCCACCGTCGCGCCGTTGAGCATGGCGATGACCGGCTTCGGTATCGCCGGATAGTACGAGCAGCGCGTTTGCCAGTCGGCGCGCTTGCGCATGTCGAAAGGACGCGGCAGCTTGGTCATCAGCGCGGCTGGATCGCCGCCAAAGCTATGAATATCGCCGCCGGCGCAGAACGCCTTGCCCGCTCCGGTGAACACGATGACGCGCACGCCGCGGTCGGCTCCTGCAGCCTGCATGGCCTCATAAACTTCTGTGGCCACCTTGTCGTTCCAGCTGTTCATGTGTTCGGGACGGTTCAGCGTGATCGTGGCGATCCGGTCCTTCACGTCGTACAGGATGGTCTCGTAGCCCATGGATGTCTCCGTCGGTGGCCGCGTTGTCTAGAAAGAGCGTGGCATGTCCAGCACATGCTCGGCCACGTAAGACAGAATCAGATTGGTCGAGATTGGTGCCACCTGATAAAGACGGGTCTCGCGGAATTTCCGCTCCACATCGTATTCGCATGCAAAGCCAAAACCGCCGTGCGTCTGCAAACAGGCATTAGCGGCCTTCCACGAGGCCGTGGCGGCCAAGTGTTTAGCCATGTTCGCTTCGGCACCACATGGCTGGTGAGCGTCGAACAGTTCACACGCCCTGTACCGCATCAGATCCGCCGCTCTCACGTCGATATACGATTCAGCGATAGGAAACTGCACGCCCTGGTTCATACCGATGGGGCGGTCAAACACCTGTCGTTCGGTGGCGTACCTCCGCGCGCGATCGACGAACCAGTAGCCGTCGCCGATACATTCGGCGGCAATCAATGCACGCTCGGCGTTCAGTCCATCGAGGATGTACTTGAAGCCTTTGCCTTCCTCGCCGATCAGGTTCTCTTCGGGAATCTCAAGGTTGTCAAAAAACAGTTCGTTGGTTTCATGGTTGACCATGTTGGGAATCGGACGCACTGTCAAACCGTTGCCGATCGCCTGATGCAAATCGACCAGAAAGCAGGAAAGCCCATCGGATTTTTTCTTGACGTCGGCGAGCGGTGTGGTACGGGCCAGCAGAATCATCAGGTCCGAATGCTGCACACGGGAGATCCACACTTTCTGACCATTCACGACGTAGCGGCCATCTTTCTTCACCGCCATGGTTTTCAGTTTGGTGGTGTCCGTGCCGGTGGTCGGCTCCGTCACGGCCATTGACTGAAGACGCAGTTCGCCGCAGGCGATCTTCGGCAGATAGTTCCTCTTTTGAGCCTCTGAGCCGTTGCGTAACAGCGTGTTCATGTTGTACATCTGGCCGTGGCAAAACCCGGAGTTGCCGCCATTGCGATTGATCTCTTCCATAATGACGGAAGCTTCGCTCAGTCCGAGACCCGAGCCGCCGTATTCCTGGGGAATCAGCGCTGCCATCCAGCCAGCGCGGGTCAACGCGTCGACAAACGCTTCCGGATAAACACGCTCGTGGTCGATGCGGCGCCAATATTCGTCAGGATATTCCTTCGACAGATCGCGCAACGCATCGCGCAGTTCCTGATACGAATCCGAGGTAGAAAATCTGCTCATCTGAATGGTTCCGTTCACATGAAGAAGCCGCGGGCTCACGCCGCCGCATCGATCAATCCGCCCGTACTGGCAAGCTGGGTCAAGTGGTGTTCAGCGGCGCCGAACAGAATGTCGATCACACTCAGGCGACGGAGATAGTGGCCGACCTTGCATTCCTCGGTCATACCAATGCCGCCGTGAAGCTGCACGCCCTGCTGGCCTACAAACCGCCCAGCGCGGCCGATCTGTACCTTGGCCGCTGCCATGCTGCGCGCGCGTTCTTCCACGTCCGGCTCCTCGCTCATCATGGTGGCAAACAGCGCCATGCTGCGGGCCTGCTCAACCATCACCAGCATGTCAACCGCGCGATGTTGCAACGCCTGGAACGACCCGATGGCGACGCCAAATTGCTTGCGCACCTTGAGGTATTCGACAGTTTCTTCGTGCGCGGCCGCCATCGAGCCGACGGCTTCGGCGCACAGCGCTGCAATGGCCTGCGCGACAACCGATTCGATCAGCGGAAGAGCCTTCCCCGCTTCGCCAATCACATCCGCGTCGCTCACGCGCACGCCCGACAACTCGACATCCGCAGCGCGCAGCCGATCCTGTGTCAGATACTCTCGGCGCGTTAGACCAGGCGCATGCGCATCGACAAGAAATAGCGCAATGCCGTCGCGGTCGCGGCGGCCGCCTGAAACGCGCGCCGACACGATCAGCCTGTCCGCACCGCCGCCGTGTATCACAACGCGCTTTGCTCCATCCAGCACCCAACCATTGCCATCGCGTCGCGCGGTGGCGGCAACGTCGGCGAGGTCGTACCGTGACTGCGGCTCTGCGTGTGCGAAGGCCATCAGTAGCGAACCATCGGCAATCAGCGGCAGAATCGCCTCGCGCTGAGCGATACTGCCACCAAGACGGATGCAGCCACCGCTGAGCACCACGGTCGCCAGATAGGGTTCGACGACGAGTCCCCGCCCGAACGCCTCCATCACGATCATCGTTTCGACCGGGCCGCAGCCGCTGCCGCCGAAGTCATCGGCGAAGCTCAGGCCAAGTAAGCCCATATTGGCGTAGCGGGCCCACTGTTTGCGGCTGAACCCATCCGGCTCAGCCAGGTAGCGCGCACGCTGCTCGAAGCTGTACTCGTCCTTGACAAGCCGGTCGACACTGTCCTTGAGCATGCGTTGCTCGTCGGTAAAATCAAAGTCCATGGCCCTTGCTTCTCCGCATTTCGATTGCTGCTCAAAGTCCGAGAACGGACTTGGCGAGGATGTTTTTCTGGATTTCGTTCGATCCGCCCACAATCGAAACGTGGCGCGCGAAGTAGTGATTCGGCGCGATAGTCAGTGCCCAGCCGGGGTCCCGGATCGGCTCACCTACGCCGCGCAGGAAATCCAGATCAAGCGGCAGCGCGTCAGGCCCGGCCACTTCCAGAAGCAGTTCGGCCGCGAGTTGCTGAAGCTCCGACCCCTTGATCTTCAGAATCGACGTCTTCGGGTCCGGCGCGTGACTACCGCGTGCGGTGCTTTCCGCAATCACTCGCATCTGCGTGATTTCCAGCGCCTTCAACTCGACTTCGATAGACGCGACACGCTCGCGGAATTGAGGGTTGTCCCAAAGCACACCGTCGCCGCACGGAACGCGCTTCGCGAGATCTTTGGCGTGGCGGATACGCATCTTCGACACGCCGACACGCGCAATGCCGCTGCGCTCGTTGCCGAGCAAATACTTGGCGTAATCCCACCCCTTGTTTTCTTCGCCAATCCGGTTTGCGACAGGCACACGTACGTTATCGAAAAACACCTCATTGGTTTCATGATGACCGTCGATAGTGATGATCGGCCGCACCGTCAAGCCAGGTGTTTTCATATCGATCAGCAGATAAGTAATGCCCTCCTGCTTCTTCCCACTCGCGTCGGTACGCACGAGGCAGAACATCCAGTCCGCGTGATGGGCCGTCGAGGTCCACAGCTTCTGCCCGTTGATCACGTAGTGGTCGCCTTCCCGGACCGCCTGGGTCCTTAGCGCCGCCAGGTCGGACCCGGCACCGGGCTCCGAAAAGCCTTGGCAGAACCAGTACTCGAGACTTGCAATACGTGGCAGGAAGTCGCGTTTCTGGTCGTCACTGCCGAACGCGATCAGCACCGGGCCGATCATGTTGACATTGAACGAAAGCGTTTCCGGCGCGGGCGCCATGTGCAGTTCTTCCTTGAAGATGTATTGCTGCACCGCGCTCCAGCCAGTTCCACCCCACGCCTTATCCCACGCCGGCGTCGCCCAGCCGCGTTCGTACAGAATGCGCTGCCAGCGGCGCAGATCATCCGCCGAGCAGCGCTGTCCCAGCGCCGCCTTGACGCGGATGTCTTCAGGCAACGCTTCCTTGAAAAAGGCTCGCACTTCATCGCGGAACGCCAGTTCTTCGTCGGTATATCGCAGGTCCATGGTGTCTCGTCTCGATTCGTTACCGCGGCGCTGACGGCCGTCCATTGTTTTTGTCCCGCTCAGTGGTCTCTCAGGCCAGCGTCCCTGCCTGTTTCAGTTCGTCGATACTTTGCATATCCAGCCAGACCGACAGCGCTGCCTCGATAGTCGCCGGATCTGGCGCTTCGGGTGGCGTCGGCATTGCCGGCACCGTCGACGAAAAACGCGGGGCGGGCGCTGGCTGCACGATCCCATCGATTTCCACAAAAGTCCCGCGCGCTTTCAGATGCGGATGGTCCGGCGCTTCACACCACGACAGGACAGGAGCGAAGCACGCGTCCGAGTGTTCCAGCAGCGTGGTCCACTGCGCACGGCTGCGCGTCTTGAACCTGAGCGCGAACAAGGCTCGTGCGGCCGGCCAGTTGCGCTGGTCGAGCTGGGCGCCAAGCGTGTCCGGCGATATATCAAGCAGTCGAAGGAGCTCCAGATAGAATTTGTCCTCGATTGGGCCAACCGTAATCCAGTTGCCGTCTGCGCACTCGTAGGCGTCATAGAAATGCGAACCCGAATCGGTGATATTGGTGCCGCGCTCGTCGCGCCAGATGCCTGCCGCCTGCATGCCGAAAAAGGTCGTCGCCAGATTCGCCGTCCCGTCGACAATCGCCGCATCAACCACCTGCCCCGCGCCGCCACCGCGAGCATGAAGGATTGCCGAGAGCAGCCCCATTGCCAGGTACAGCGAACCGCCCGCGTAATCGCCGATGAGGTTCAGCGGGATCGACGGCGGCTGGTTTAATCGGCCGATCGCATTCAGCACGCCGGTGATCGCAATGTAGTTCAGATCGTGACCGGCATATTGTGCGAGTGGACCGTCCTGCCCCCACCCGGTGATCCGCCCATAGGCGAGCTTCGGATTGCGCGCCAGACACGCTTGCGGGCCGAGTCCAAGACGTTCGGTCACACCCGGACGAAAACCTTCTATCAACGCGTCGGCGCCCTCCACGAGGGTTAGCACAAGTTCGATCGCGGCCGGCTCCTTGAGATCCAGTGCGATCGTCCTGCGATTGCGCAGTAGCAGGTTGTAACGCAACGGTCGCTCGATACCGAGTTTGACAGGTCGCCGCCGGTCGATTCGGAGCACCGTTGCACCAAGGTCGGCGAGCAACATTGCGCACATCGGACCGGGGCCGATACCGGCCAGTTCGATGATCTTGACGCCAGCGAGCGGTCCCATGCTCATCCCTTGCGCGCGTGGGCACGCATAGCGTCCCACTGTTCGTCGCTCCAATCCTGCATCGCGCGAAATGTGGGACCGCCCACGCCCTGCATCCAGCGGCCACCGTCGATCACGATCATGTCACCGGTGATGTAACCGGACCCCTCGGAAGCGAGATACGAGTACAGATCAGCCAGTTCCTGATGGTCGCCAAAACGCCGCAACGGAACACTGCGATCCTGCGATTCAACCTGTGACCCCGGCGGGTAAAGTTGTTCCCACGCGCCTTCTGTCGGAAACAGACCTGGTGCCACGGCGTTCAGCCGAATGCCTTTCGGTCCCCACTCGACGGCGAGACTACGGGTCATCGCAAGCACGCCGGCCTTCGCCGCCGCCGACGGTGCGGTGAAGGCGGAGCCGGTCATGGTGGGCGTCGACACGGTGCTGATCACGTTGCCTGTGTGGCCTGCATCGATCCACCGCTTGCCCGCGGCGATCGTGCAATAGAAGCTGCCGTGCAGCACGATGTCCAACACCGCATCGACCGCGCGCGCCGACAGTGTTTCGGTACGCGCGATAAAGTTGGCCGCGGCATTGTTAAGCAGCACGTCAAGCGGACCATCGCGCCAGATTGTGTCCATCATCGATTCGACCGAATCAGCGTTGCGCACGTCGGCAGTGATCGTCGTCACACGGGCATTGTTGATAGCTGCGCGAAATTCGTCGGCGGTCGCGTCGAGCACTTCCTTGCGACGGCCGCAAATGACCAGTTCCGCGCCGAGTTCCAGATAACGCCGGCCAATACTCTTCCCGAGACCGGTGCCGCCGCCGGTGATCAGAATCCTTTTATCCTTCAGCAGATCGGTCGTGAACATGGTCTGTGTGCGTTCTTAAATCCAGTGGCTGAAAAAAAACGGCGAAATTGAGTTGGGCGCGAACTTGCTCAGGAGCCGGTAAAGACCGGCTTGCGCTTCTCCATGAACGCGGCAACCGCTTCCGCATGGTCGCTGGTTTGGCGCGTTAGCGGATTCAGATCGACTTCCAGGCGCCATGCGTCTTCTATCGAATTGCCTGCGTTGACGAGGCTCGCCTTCAGCAGCGCCAGCGTCACCGGCGGGTAGCTGGCGAAACGGGCCGCCTGCTCCAGAGCGGCATCGAGCGATTCGCCCGCCGCCGTAGTCTGACTGACAAGGCCGATGCGCTGCGCGGTAGCGGCGTCGATCACATCCGCTTTCAACATGAGTTCGCGCGCCTTGCCGCCACCGACCTTTTGCGGCAGCGTCCATAGAAGGCCGGTGTCAGGCAGCAAACCGACCTTGGTGAAGGCACAACAATATTTCGCTGCACTGGAGCTCACCGCGAAATCGCAAGCGGCCGCCAATGACAGCCCGGCGCCAAAACAGGTTCCCTCGACCGCAGCAACGACCGGCTTGGTGCCGGTGTAGATCAAGCGGAAAAGCCGCACGCCCACGGCGATGCGTTCACGCAGTTCAAGCAATGGCGGCGTGACTGCCTGCATTTCAGACAGGTCGCCGCCCGCGCAGAAGTGGCCGCCCGCGCCGGTGAGCACGATCGCGCGGGTAGCCGCGTCCTCGTGAAAAAGGCGCTGGAAGGTGTCCGTCAGCGCAACACGCATCTTCATCGAGAAGGCATTGCGGCGTTGGGGGTAGTTCATCGTGACGACAGCCACATCCCCTTCGTGGCGCACCTGCACGATATCGTTCCTGTCGTCCGCGCCATGCGGCGCTTCATTTCGCTCGACACTCATCGGAGATTCCCCAACGTTCATTGACCAGTAAAAACCGGCGTGGTCTTGTCGAAAAACGCCTGACATGCGGCCTGATGATCTTTGGACAGACGCAGTACCGGCTGATAATCGATTTCAGCGCGCAGTGCCAACTCCATGGTGCTGGCACCCTCGGTCAACGCGGCCTTGAGCAACGCAACGCCGAGCGGCGGTTGTTCACCCAAGTTGCGGGCCAATTCGATAGCAGCAGCGAGCGCAGCGCCCGGCTCGACCACCTGGTTTGCCAAGCCGAATTCGCCTGCTTTGATGCCATCGATTTCCATCGCGAGCGTCAGCATTTCTCTAGCGCGCGCCATGCCGATCTTTTCAGGGAGCGTCCACAGAATGCCGGTGTCGGGAATCAGCCCAACACGCATGAATGCCGCACAGAAGCGCGCATTCGATGCCGCCACCACGTAATCAGTGGCCACTGCCAGCGACAAGCCCGCGCCGAACGCTACCCCTTCGACGGCGGCCACCACCGGCTTCGCTCCCGCCAGCATGTCGCGCACCACCACACATGACTCAGCCAGATTCTCGCGGCTTTGCAGGATGGTCCGCTTCGTCATTTCGGAAATATCGGCGCCGGCGCAGAAGTGCTCGCCCGCACCAGTCAGCACGATCGCACGGGATTCGGGGTCGGCCGAGATCAGGCGGTGCATCGTGTCGCGCAGTAACTGGCGCATCTGCCTACCCATCGCGTTGCGGCGGCCGGGATTGTTCAGTGTGACAACGGCCACGGTGCCTTCCCGAGTGACCTCGATCAATGCAGGCGCGGTGTTCTCGTCCGTGTGCTTTTCGCTCATGATGTGCTTCCCTAGTCGGCCACAAATACCGGCTTGCGCTTTTCCATGAAGGCGCTGACCGCCTCCTGGTGTTCGCGGCTACGGCGCAGGATGGGCTGCAGGTTGACTTCCGTTTCGATCGCTTCGTCGAGCGTACGGATGCCTGTGGCCAGCGCCGCTTTTAGATGCGCCGTAGCGACCGCCGGCAACGCCGCATATTGGCTGGCGATTTCCAGCGCCGCGGCCAACGCGCGGCCAGGTTCGACGACCTGATTGGCAAAGCCGATCTGCAACGCTTCGACACCATTGAATTCGCGCGCGCTCAGCATCAGTTCACGTGCGCGGCCGCCGCCCACGCGCTGCGCGAGCGACCAATAAAGGCCTGTATCCGGCATCAATCCCACCTTGACGAACGCACTGGCGTAGCGTGCCGTCGACGAAGTGACCACCATGTCGCACGCGGCAGCAAGCGAAAGACCCGCGCCAAACGCGAAACCTTCGACGGCCGCGACGATGGCCTTGGGCCCGGACACCATCAGCTTGAATACTTCCAGCGGCAACTGATTGCGCTCGCGATACTCGAGCACCTTGCGCGGTTTCATCTCGGAGATGTCGCCACCTGCGCAGAACGTGTTGCCGGCGCCCGTCAGTACGATTGCCCGGCAAGCTTCGTCGTGATGCATCAGGTGGTGCAGACGCGCATACAAGGTTTCGCGCATCTTCAGTGAAAACGCGTTGCGCCGCTCGGGGTAATTCAGCGTGACGATTGCGGTCGCGCCTTCATGTTGGACCTGCACGATCTGCGTCGCGTCGGCGATAGTCTCTTCGCTCATCTGTCTGTCTCCTGTTGACCCGGTCCGCCAGATCGGTGCGCGACTTCCATGCCGCGTGGCACCGACCGGCGGCACACGTCACAACGTCTCTTCGGTGCCGAGAATGACGGTTGCCTGACTCGACAATACGCCGCCATTGCCATGCGCGATGGCCAGCCGCGCACCAGGAACCTGCCGTTCACCGGCACGTCCTGTGAGTTGCCGCATCGCTTCCTCCATCAGGAACAAGCCGTACATGCCCGGATGCACGCAGGACAATCCGCCACCATTAGTGTTGACGGCAAGACGACCTCCCGGCGCAATCCCGCCGTCGGACACAAAACGGCCGCCCTCGCCCTTCGGGCAAAACCCAAGATCTTCCAGGAACAGGATCGTGTTGATCGTAAACGCGTCGTACAGCATCGCAACGTCGATGTCGCTCGCGCTTACGCCGGCCATCTCGTAGGCGCGCCGCCCTGATTCCTTTGCGGCGGTCACGGTAAGGTCGGGCATGTTCGCAATCTCCCGATGCGACGTGGCCGATGCTGCACCGAGCAGATAGACCGGCTTGTCCGTCAGATCGCGAGCGCGATCCGCGCGCACCATCACGACGGCCGCCGCGCCATCAGTCACGAGACAACAGTCGCGCACGGACAGCGGATCGGATACCAGACGCGCACCCAGCGCGTCGTCGACCGTTAGCGGCGCACGCACGTACGCATCCGGATTGAGCTGGGCCCACTTGCGGGCCGCCACCGCGACTTCGGCAAGATCCCGGCGTGTCGTTCCGTACTGGTGCATATGCCTTGCAGCGGCGAACGCATACGACGACACGGGATTCATCGGCTTATAAGGGCTTTCCCACGGAGAAGGCCGCGACGACTGCACGAGTTTGCCCGATGCACTGCGCTGGTTGCTGCCATAGGCGATCAGCGCGACGTCGATCTGGCCCGTGACCAGCGCCATCGCCGCTGTGTGCGCATAGATCTCGAATGCCGAGCCGCCGCTGCGGTTGTTGTCGGTGAACTTCGGGTGAATACCGAGGTACTCTGCGAATGTCAGGCCGGACAACATGTCGTCCGGCGTGCAGACGAACAGGCCGTCGACATCGGCCGGAGACAACCCGACCTGTGCCAGCGCGTCGACCGACGCACGCGCGGCGAGATCCAGCGACGACATTCCCGGCGCTTCGCCAATTCCGTATGTCGCGCCTGCCACCAGCGCGGTACGCCCACGTAAGTTGAATTCCATGCGATGTCTCTTATCGGTGCAGCAGATGCCTTCCGCGTATGCTGCCGGTTAGCTGGCGTCAGGCGGGCTCGAACACGAGCAAGGGCGCGTCGTTCCTGAATACGATCCTTGCCTGCACGGGCATGCCGATGCGCACCGCGTCCGGCTCTATGCCTTCGACACAGCTGATCATCCTCACTCCTTCGTCAAGGTCGATCAACGCCACGTTGTAGCTCGGCGTGGGCGCTTTCTGCCTCACCACGGTGGTGGAATAAACCGTACCTCGGCCACACGCTTCGACCCACTCCAGATCGCGCGCGCCCGTTACCGGCTCGGCCACCCGCGGATAAAACACGTGCCGGCCGCTGCTGCGGCTGCGCTGGATCATCAACCGGCCTTCGGCCAGAAACTTCTGATAGTCGACTTCAGGACAAACAGACTCCATTTCCCGCTCCTCCCAATGCATTCCCCTACGGGTCTCGGCACCTAACCGGCTGTCGCGCTAGTTTTACCTATATGAATCAAATAGCCGAACGTCGTTCCATATTCTAAACACGCGGAAGATGGCATGTCAACCGCGGCGAATAGTACTCATGCGCCGCCCGATAAGGCTCTCACTACATCCGAACAGCGCGCGGAGCGCACTACGGGCAAACCCCCGTTCGTCCGACATCATGCTTGACGAGCCCAAAGCCATCGTTTACTTTATCGAACAGTGTTCATTTTTATGAAGATCAGCAACTTTCCAGGGTCGCTCGGCCGTACGTCCCATCTTTACGTAGGTCCGAACGCCATTTACCTATCAGGCCCGGGATCTTTAGCAAGAGACTTTCAACGTGACCTATCAACTGACAGACGACCAAATCCAGATCCGCGACCTGGTAAGGCGTGTCGCAAGGGAAAGAGTGGCGCCTCGAGCGGACGAGATCGATCGGACAGCCGAATATCCGCACGATATGTACGCGCTGCTTAAAGAACTGGGTCTTTTCACTCTTCCTTTTCCAGAGACATATGGCGGCGCCGGCAGCGTGATGTCCGCCTGCATCGCGGTCGAGGAACTGGGGCGCGTTTGCTACAACACGGGATACCTGTTGGTCGTGCAATGGACGCCGTTCGGCGCGATTCTCGCGGGCGGCACTGAACAGCAGAAGGCCCGGCTGTTGCCAGGGCTTGCGTCAGGCGACTTGCGCGGCGCGCTTTCCATTACGGAATCGCAAAGCGGCTCAGACGTGTCCGGAATCCGCACCACCGCACGCCGCCACGGAGACGGTTACGTGTTGAATGGCTCGAAGATCTGGTGCACGAATTCACACATTGCTGATTTCATGCTGGTCGCCGCTAAAACGCTTGATGAAGAAGGCAACCATCTCGGCATAAACCTCTTCGTCGTTGACCGTGAAACGCCGGGGCTCACCATTGGCCGAGAAGAAGACAAGATGGGCGCCCGCGGCGTGGCGTCGTGCCCGCTATTTTTCGACGACGCACTGATCAACGCCGATAACCGGCTTGGCCCCGAGGGGGGACAGGGATTCAAAGTCGCGATGGAAGCGCTCAATACCAGCCGCCCGATCGTGGCGGCACGCGCTGTCGGCATCGCGCAGGGTGCGATCGACCACACCATTCGCTTCATTCAGGACCGCGTCGCCTTTGGGCAGACGATCAGTCATTTTCAAGGTGTGCGCTGGATGGTGGCCGACATGATCACGCAGACGGAGGCCGCGCGTCAGCTCGTCTACCGGACCGCCTCACTGGTCGACTCCGGCGCGACCGGACGCGAACTCGCTCCAATGGCGGCGATGGCAAAGATGTTCGCCTCGGACGTCGCGATGAAGGTGGCCACCGACGCAGTGCAGCTATTCGGCGCCGCCGGTATCTCGAACGAGTATCCGATCAACCGCTATTTCCGCGATGCCAAGGTCGTTCAGATCATCGAAGGAACCAATCAGATCCAGCGGAACATCGTCGCCGACAGCGTCTTCGGACGTGTCAAGAAGACCGAGCGCCCTGCCCGACCTACAGACGCGTGACACCATGAGAGAGGGAGAACAAATATGGAAGAGATCGAAACAGTTGGCCTGGGAGTTCATTGGGAAGACCTGCCGGTCGGCCGCAAGTTCAAGACAGTTGGACGTACTGTCACGGAGGCGGATGTCGTCAATTTCGTCTCGGTTACCGGCATGCTCGAGGTGCTGTTTACTAACACGGAGTTTCTGAAAGAGACGTCCGCAATCAAGGGACGGGTCGCACCAGGCGCCCTCGTATTTACCTTCATGGAAGGCCTGCTGACCCAGGCAACGATGCAAGGGGTCGGCTTCGCCTTTTTGAACATGGAACTCGACATCAAAGGTCCGACCTTTGTCGGGGACACCATCCATGTCGAATGTGAAGTCATCGAATGCCGTCCCAGCAACGGTCGCCCCGGCCTCGGACTGGTGCGCACGCGCAACCGGGTGATCAAGCAGGACGGCTCGGAAGTCATGGTGTACACGCCGTTGCGGCTGGTGAAAGGAAAAAAATACAAGGCGTGACCATGCACACCCCACAGCAACCTCTGCAGCAGCCAACCGGCCCACTGACCGGCGTGCGCGTGATCGACCTGACCATCAATGTGCTGGGGCCCGTCGCCACGCAACTTCTCGGCGATATGGGCGCGGACGTTATCAAGATCGAGCCGCCCGAAGGTGACCAGAACCGGAAGAACGGCCCCGGTCGCAACCCCGACATGGCGGTGTTCTATACGATCATGAACCGCAACAAGCGGAGCGTGTCGCTGAACCTGAAACTGGCCGAATGCCGCGAAGCCGTTCTGCGACTGGTGGAAACCGCGGATGTCTTCATTCATAGCATGCGCCCCAGCGCGGCACGGCGTCTGGGCATCGACTACGAGAGCATCAAGGCCCGCAATCCCCGCATCATTTATGCATCTGGCCCCGGCTATCGCCCGGACGGCCCCTACAAGGATCGGCCTGCCTTCGACGACGTGATCCAGGGCGAGACCGGGATTGCCGCGATGAATCGTGATGCCGACGGCTCGCCCCGCTACTTTCCGACGGTCATCGTCGACAAGTTCTGTGGATACGTGCTTGCCTCGTCTGTCAGCATGGCGCTCTATCACCGGGAGCGCACCGGGCTCGGCCAGTGCGTGCAGGTGCCGATGTTCGAAACCATGCTTCAGTTCAACCTCTTCGAACATTTGTGGGAGGGCGCGCTTGGCTCATCGGACGGAACGGGGCTTGGTTATACACGGATGTTTTCGCCCCACCGCCGCCCCTACGCGACAAAGGACGGCCACATCTGTTTGCTTGCGGTCAACAACGAACAATGGCGGCGGGTGTTGTGCGCGATCGAAGCGGCCCATCTGCTCGACGACCCGCGCTTCTGCCACATTGCCGATCGCATGCGCAACATCAACGAGCTGTACGGCATCGTGAGCGAAGCGATCAAGACCCGAACAACGGCCGAGTGGAACGCCATTTTCGCAGCTGCCGATGTTCCGCACGGTCCTGTCCGCGAGTTGAACGAACTAATGCAGGACCACTACATCAAGGAAACCGGCTTCTTCCAGCACTATGAGCATCCGACCGAAGGAGAGATGGTCATGACATCCATTCCGGTGCACTTCTCCGAGTCGCCAGGCAATGTTCGGTACCTGCCGCCTAATCTCGGCGAACACAGCATCGAAGTGCTCATTGAGGCTGGATACACAGAACATGAGGCAACCCAGTTGAGCGGCCACGCGTCGTCCCAGACAATGCGCCCCCCTGAAACAGTCACCAAAGCTTGACGGGCGTCCCCGCACCCTACTACATCATGCGAGGAATTCAAAAATGAAAGGTCTCAAGAACAAAGTCGTTGTTGTTACGGGTGCTGCGGGCGGTATCGGCACGGCCATCAGCAAGCGTTTCGGCGAAGAAGGCTCCACCGTCGCGCTATTCGACCTGAATGCAGAAAATGCTGCCCGGGTGGTGGCAGAAATCGAATCCGCGGGCGGCAAGGCTCGAGCCTATCGCGTCGACATCACCGATCACGAGGGCGTGAACAAGGCTGTCGCGCAAGTAGAGGAAGAACTCGGTCCAATCGAGATGCTCGTCAACAACGCGGGCTGGGACATGGGGGCCTTTTTCCTTCAGACCGAGAAATCGTTCTGGGACAAAGTAGTCGCCATCAACCTGTATGGTCCGTTGAACATGCATCACGCGGTACTGAAGCGGATGGCTGAGCGCGGCCGTGGAAAGGTGGTGAACATTTCGTCGGACGCCGGACGCGTCGGTTCGTCGATGGAGGCGGTGTACTCGTTCTGCAAAGGCGGCATCATCGCGTTCTCGAAGACCATGGCGCGTGAAATGGCGCGGCAGCAGATTCCCATCAATGTCGTCTGCCCCGGCCCCACCGCTACAGCCTTGCTCGACAATCTCGCGCAGGGCGAAAAAGGCGACCGTATCAAGGCGGCGCTGGTCAAGGCAGTGCCGTTCGGGCGCATGGGCGAACCCGACGACATTGCCGGCACGGTGGCGTTCCTTGCAAGCGACGACGCCGCATTCATCACTGGCCAGGTTATCAGCATCTCCGGTGGCCTCACGATGGCAGGCTAACGCCCGCCTCCCGCTCATTCAATCCGCAACTGGAATATAACCATGGAATTTCAGGACATTCTTTATAGCGAAGCCGGCGGAGTCGCGACGATCACGATCAATCGCCCGAAGGTCTACAACGCATTCAACGCGAACACCTGTGAAGAACTGATCAAGGCGTTTAGCAAGGCCGGCTGGAATAAGGACATCGGCGTCGTCGTGCTGACGGGCGCTGGCGAGAAGGCGTTCTGCACAGGCGGCGATCAGTCCGGCGACGGCTACGGTGGCCGCGGCACGGTGGGGCTGCCGATCGAAGAACTGCAGAGCGTTATCCGTGACATTCCGAAACCGGTTATCGCTCGGGTGAACGGCTACGCGATCGGTGGCGGCAACGTGCTCGTCACCCTCTGTGACCTTGCCATCGCCTCGGAGACAGCGATTTTTGGCCAGGTCGGCCCGAGAGTCGGCTCGGTCGACCCGGGTTTCGGAACAGCATATCTTGCTCGCATCATCGGTGAAAAACGTGCACGGGAGATCTGGTATCTGTGTCGTAAATACACGGCCAAAGAAGCGCTCGAGTGGGGCTTGATCAACGCTGCGGTCCCGGCCGACCAGTTGGACGCCGAGACGAAGAAGTGGTGTGACGAAATCCTGCAGATGAGCCCGACCGCGATCGCGCTCGCCAAACGTTCGTTCAACGTGGATAGCGAAAACATCCGGGGCATCGGAGCATTCGCGATGCAGGCGCTCGCGCTCTACTACGAAACGGATGAGTCGAAGGAAGGCGGTAATGCGTTTCGTGAAAAACGGAAACCGGAATTCCGGAAATACGTTAAGTAACTCGCCTTATACAAAGGAGGCGTCAACGACGCCTCCCTCTCTCCCTTTTTCTGCGCGGCGCGTACAGACAAGTCTCCTGTTCTTTTAAACTATCGCTCCGTCTGCCACGCCATGGGCGTCTTTGCCTTGCGTTCAGCCAGCGCAGCCTTCTCTATCTCCAGCGCTTCGCTCAGCGAAGCGAGCGCTCCGGCGTCGATAACTCGCTTGACGGTACCGATCAATTCCGGCGAACGGCTCGCTATCGTTGCGGCAAGCGCGCGCGCCCGTTCGAGCAACGTCGCGTGCGAAGTCACCTCGTTGACAAGACCGATCCGCAGGGCTGTAACTGCGTCGATTGGCTCACTAGTGAAACTGATCTGCTTGGCCCAGCGTGAGCCCACAATGTGAGGCAGGCGCGCAGTCATTCCACCGCCCGCAAGCGCGCCGATCTTTGTATGGGTGTCGGCAAACCGAGCGCGCTCCGAACCGATGATGAAATCGCACCCCATTGCAAGTTCGAGGCCGCCAGTCACCGCAGCCCCATTGCACGCGGCAATGACTGGCTTGCTCAGTCGTGGCCACATGTCGATCATCGCGGCGACTTCGCCGCGTGGCGCGTCCGGAGCAGAAAATTCACCAAGGTCTAGCCCTGCGCAGAACGCCGGATCGGCACCAGTGACGATCAAAACACGGAGGTTGTCATCGCCCTCGAAGTGCGTCAATGCATCGACAAGCGCTCTCGTCAATGCTAGGTTCAAGGCGTTGCGGACATCGGGCCGGTTCAGCGTCAGTGTCAAAACACCGTTGTCGGAATCAGTTAGCAGTACCTGTGATTTCGCCATGTTCTTCCGTCCTCGAGTCATGCAGCCAGAGCGCGTGCGTCCGCCTGAATCTGCCGCGCGTAACATTTCAGGTGGTACTCCATATTGCCAAACAGCACATCGGAGATTAACGTGCGCCGGTAGTGATGACCAACCTTATACTCGTCCGTGATGCCGTAGCCCCCATGCAACTGGATGCCCTGCTGCGAAACGAATTTACTGCTTCGGATGGTTTGAGCCTTGCAACCCGACACCTGAACGCTGCGCGTCGCATCGCCTGCGGTGAGCGCTCGCAGTGCCCGGTGCAACGTGGCTCTGGCCTGCATCGCCTCAATTGCCATATCGGCGATGCGGTGCTGCAGCGCCTGAAAGCTGCCGATGGGCACGCCGAACTGCTTGCGCGTCTTCAGGTACTCGGAAGTGAGTTCGACTGTGTCGTCGATATCGCCCAACAACTCCGCGCAACTCGCAACGATGGCTTCGTCGACTGCAGCCTGCAGACCTTGCAACGCCTCACCGGGCGTGCCGATCACCGCGCTCGCATCGACCGTCAGGCCCTCGAGCACCAGGTCCGCCGCGGGCGTGCCGTCGAGCAACCTGTATGGCTCGAGCATCACGCCGCGTGCGCGTGGATCGATTACAAAGAGCGCGAGCCCCGCATCGTCACGTACACCGCCAGCCACGCGCGCAACGACAATGACGCGATCAGCTACAGGCGCGCCCACAACCAGCGTCTTGCGACCGTCGAGCCTCCAGTTGCCGTCTCCCATCTGGCTGGCAGTTGCCGTCACATGTGACACGTCGCCTCGTGCGTCGCGCTCGCTGTGCGCGACGGCAACCACCGCCTCACCCGAGATAATTTCCGCGAGCAAATCGTCTCGTTGTGCGCCGCTCGCGCAATAGGTAACCAGCGCGGCTGGAAACACGCCGCACATGACATAGGGCTCGAGCACGAGTGCCCGTCCCAGTTGCTCGGCGATCAGCGCGCTTTCAACCGGAGTAAAACCCAGGCCGCCGAAAGCATCGGGCACCGCGACGCCGAGCCATCCCATTTCGCCAAACGTGCGCCACATCTCGCGCGAAAAGCCGTCTCCACGAGCAACCAGCGTACGGCGGTGCTCGAACGTATAATTTTTCTGCACGAAGCGCTGCGCGCTGTCCTGCAACATCTGCTGTTCGTCGCTTAGATCAAAGTTCATGCTGCGTCCTTTCGTGCCCGCGGGAGAAGTGATGCCCTATCAATCGGCCTGACTCGCGCCGTCGGTGATATCGCCCGTTACAGTCCGAACAGCGCCTTGGCGATAATGTTCCGTTGAATTTCTGCCGTGCCGCCGTAGATCGTGCATGCGCGTCGGTAGAACACTTCGGCGGCGAGACCTGGCGCGTAATCCGGTCCCACGAAGGTCTGGCCCCGGAGCGCGTGGTCTTCGTTCGGATCGCCATAAAATACAGCGCCGTAGTCGCCAATCACTTCGAGCAGCATTTCAGTGAGCCTCTGATGTAATTCGGAACCTCGGACCTTGAGCATCGAGCCAATGGCCATACCACCACTGCGCTCGTCCAAACCTTGATGGAGGATTTTCTGCACTGCCATGTCGATGGCGAGCACTTCGAGTTCGTATTGGGCAAGCCTTGCGGCAAACGTCGCATCTTCGATCAGGGGCGTATCACCGGCACGTTCCTTCATCGCGTAGTGACGAATCTTGCGCAGGTAGCGTTTTAGCGCCGGGGCTTCCGCACCAAGGAACGCTCGCTCGTTGAACAAAAGAAATTTCGTGTAGCCCCAACCCTTATTTTCCTCGCCGATCAGATTTTCAACCGGCACGCGAACATTGTCGTAAAACACTTCGGCGAGATGGTTGCAACCGTCAAGCGTCGCAATCGGCCGCACCGTCACGCCCGGCGACTTCATATCGAGCAGAAGGAAGGAAATGCCCTTTTGTGGCTTGGCTTCCGCATCGGTCCGGACAAGCACGAAGTTCCACTGTCCATAACCGCCGAAGCTGGTCCAGATTTTCTGGCCGTTCACGATGTAATGGTCGCCGTCGCGGACCGCCGTCGTACGCAGCGAGGCGAGATCGGAGCCCGCTCCGGGCTCGGAGAAGCCCTGTGCCCAGAACACTTCGCCGCGCTGGATAGGCGGCAGAAAGCGGCGCTTCTGCTCGTCGTTGCCGAATTCACAAATCACCGGCCCCACGAGCGACACCCCTGCCTGATTTTGCGTGGGTGCACCCGCCAGGTAGCACTCTTCTTCAAAGATGTACCGTTGCGCCGCAGTCCACCCCGTTCCGCCGAGATCGGCCGGCCAATGCGGCACGGACCAGCCGCGCGCTTCGTGCAGGATACGGGTCCAGCGCAGCGCATCGTCGTCGCCTGCGAGAAATCCTTGCTGACCGCGCCAGGCGAGATCAGCAGGCAGATGCGCCTTAAGAAAATCCCGTACCTCTTTGCGGAAGGCTTTGTCCGCGGAATCGACATGAAAATCCATCGGGTAATTTCCTGTGTTTCAATTCAGCGGAGCGGGCTGGAGGCATTCGCAAGAGAGCCCCTTCGGGCAAGCAGCGTGCGACGCGTGGGAACCGCTTCGTACAGTTCCGCGACCACAGCGCTTCTTCGCGCGAGAACGTTGGCCTGGCTGATGGCGCCTTTCGCGCTCAACTCCCCGTTGTCAAGCGTCGGTTGCGCGCTTTCCAGTACGATCCGCTCGATTCGGCTCGAACTACCGCCGGGGCGCGTAGCCAGCAGATCGAGTCCGCGCTGGAAGTGCTCGCGTACGCCAGCGCTGGCCACGATCTGGTCAGCGTGCGGCATGGGCTCAACCAGGTCGTCGCACAAAGCGCGACACGCTTGCAGATCAGGAAAAACCAGCGCAGTAAGAAAGCCCTGATCATGGCCGGCGATTACGACGTCGCGTGCATAAGGTGAAAATGCGTTCAATGCCGCGAGTCGCAGTTCCGCCACATTTACCCATGTGCCCGAGGACAATTTGAAGTTCTCAGCCAGGCGTCCATCGAAGCGCAACCCGAGTTCACGATGCTCCGGATCGATGAATGCACCGGCGTCGCCAGAGCAGAAATAGCCCTCTTCGTCGAACGACGCGCGCGTGCGCTCCGGGTCCTTCCAATAGCCGGGCGTCACGCAGTCGCCCGCATAACGGATCTCCAGCTTCTCTCCAACCGGCACGACCTTGACCTTCACGCCGGGTACTGGCAGCCCGGCAATGGCTTGCCGTCGCGGATCCCACGCCGCCGACATCGGCGTCGGCCCGGCTTCGGTGCCGCCGAGCCCTGACATGATCAGCACGCGCTGTCCGATCGTCTTGACCGAGAGCTCGTCCAGTGCTGCCCAGATGTATTCAGGCAGACTGGCGCCGCCGTAGTAAATCAGTGCCAGCTTACTGAAGAAATTCTTGCGTAGCGCTTCGTCCGAGCGGAGATGTGGAATCAGCGCCGCCAGTCCTTGAGGCGTATTCAGGTAGATGACCGGCGCGATTTCGCGCAACGCGTCTAGTGTCGGACCGATTTGCTCGGGCGTGGGCTTACCCGGATCCAGGTAATACGTCCCTCCGCCATAGAGCACCATGCCGAAGTTGTGTGTGCCGCCAAAGGTGTGATGCCACGGGAGCCAGTCCACCAGCACCGGCGGTGCGTCCTGAAGAAAGGCGAAAGTCTGCGCGACCTGTTGCCGGTTACTGCACAGCATCCGCTGCGAGTAAATCACGCCCTTCGGTGCCCCGGTCGTACCGGACGTGAACATGATCTTGCCGATCGTATCGGGGCCGACGTTATCGAATGCCTCATCGACCGCGGCGCTGACCGGCGTGTCAAGCCAGTCGAACAACCATGAGGCCATACGCCCCTCTGGCAACGTCGCGCTCACCACACATTCGACATCGCCGAACACGTCGCGCAACACGCGACCGTAAAGCACGCCGTCATCCGCGAACACGAGCCCTGGCGTACACACCGACGCCAGATGTTTCAGCTTCGCAAAGTCCTCGGACAGCAACGAATACGCAGGGGTAACCGGGACATAGGGGACGCCGACGTGCAGCGCCGCAAGCGCCAGAAGCGCATGTTCGAAGCTGCGGTCCGAGAGGATCATCAGCGGCCTCGCGGGCGACAGGCCTCGGGCAAGCATAGCCTCGCCTAGCGCACGAGCGCCGTCGAGCGCTTGCCGATATGTCAGATGCTCCCAACTGGCGCCATCGGTCGTTCGCCGTGCGAGCAACGGCCGATCTGGGGCGACCGCGGCCCACTTCACAAGACGCTCAGTAAGCCGCGCTGGGTATGGACCGAGCGGTTCGTCGAGCTCATAGACCACGCTACCGTCAGGGCGCTGTTCAACAGTGGCCTTCATACCGCCGAGGCGCAGCGGCCGAAACGGCACATCCATCAAAGGGTCGTGCGAAAGCGGACCTGCGTTCATCTCTGTCATCCTGTCGTTAGCTTTTTCCGTTCATATAGCTGCCGCTTTGCGCGCCTTTACCGACCATCCCCGCGCTAGACACGCGAACCAATAAATGAACATCGATCAGAAACAAGAACAAGAATATCGCGAAATTTCGTATGCGTCTATCCAGCATCACCCGATGTGAACGGGTACCAGCGCGGCGCGGGAAGCGTCCGCCGCCGCGCGAGTGGGCGTGCATCGCCGGCGAACGTCCTCACGCAAACGATAGCAAAACCGTCCATGGACATTCGATCAAATTTGAGCTACTTTATGAACATCGTTCGTCATTTTAAACGCTGGTCACGCAGCATCAGCTTGGTGGGAGAGCGTCATGCAAAGAGAAGTCGTAGTTGCCGGCAGCGTTCGCACTGCGATTGGAGATTTCGGAGGCGCGCTTGCCTCCGTCCCGCCAACGCAACTCGGCGCGACGGTTGTCCGGGAAGTCCTGTCGCGAGTGCAGTTGAAAGGCGACGCAGTCGGACAGGTCGTGTTCGGCCATGTCATCCACACTGACCCCAAAGATATGTATCTCGCCCGCGTCGCGGCGATCGAAGGCGGTATCGGTACAGATGCGCCAGCGCTGACGCTGAACCGCCTGTGCGGCTCAGGCCTGCAGGCCATTATTTCGGCAGCGCAGGCGATCTGGCTTGGCGACACGGACATCGCGATCGGCGGCGGCGCTGAGAATATGACGCGCGCAGCCTATTTGGCCACAGGCGCACGCTGGGGCGCGCGAATGGGCGACATCCGGCTGATCGATATGATGGTGGGTGCGCTGACCGATCCCTTCGGCGCGTGCCACATGGGCGTGACAGCCGAAAATGTTGCGGCGAAATATGGCATATCGCGTGAGGACCAGGATGCACTGGCGGTGGAATCGCATCGCCGGGCTGGACGCGCGGTCGAGGAAGGGTATTTCAAGGAGCAAATTGTTCCTGTCGCGGTGCACAGCAAAAATGGCGCGACGATGTTCGAACTGGACGAACATGTCCGTCCCACCACCACAGTCGATGAATTGGCCAAGTTGCGCCCGGCATTTCAGAAGGACGGCACGGTGACAGCAGGCAACGCCTCGGGCCTGAACGACGGCGCGGCGGCCGTACTTCTAATGGAGCGCAGTGAGGCCGAAACTAGAGGTATTCGGCCACTCGCGCGACTGGTTGCCTACGCTCATGCCGGCGTTGAGCCACAATACATGGGTATCGGGCCCGTTCCCGCGACCCGGAAGGCGCTGGCGAAGGCCGGCCTGACCGTTGCAGACCTCGATGTCATTGAGGCTAACGAAGCGTTCGCTGCACAGGCCTGCGCCGTGACCAAAGAACTGCAGTTCGATCCTGCGCGTGTCAACCCGAATGGCTCCGGCATATCGCTCGGTCATCCGATTGGCGCAACCGGCGCAATCATCACGGTCAAAGCGCTTCATGAGCTGCAACGGATAGGCGGCCGATATGCGCTTGTAACGATGTGCATTGGTGGCGGTCAAGGGATCGCAGCCATCTTCGAGCGCATCTGATCCCAGCAGGCTAGCTCATACTGATCACATGAGGGAAAGTGGTGTGACCCGTCCCGAACAGCTGTTGTATGAACAACGGGAGCCGGTGCTAACACGGCCGGCCGCCACCATGTTGCTGGTGCGCGACTGCCGTCCGGTCCTCTCGCCGGATCGGCCAGCTACTTCGCGCCCGACCGGATATTGCGAGACAGAGAAATTCTTGCAATGACAGCGGACGACACGACGCATCGGCTGATCGTCGTCTATACGCCGGGGCATGCCTCCAATCACGTGTGCTTATTGTTGACGGAGGATGGGTTGCTATTCAGCGGAGACCATATTCTGAACGGCAGCACCACGATCATCGATCCCCCTGACGGGAATATGACCGCATATCTCGAATCCCTCGATCAGCTCTACATGCTGTGCAACCAGTACGGAGTCGAATTCATCTTGCCGGCACACGGGCACGTGCTCGGCTCCGCGCGCGCACAAATCGCACGCATCAAAACACACCGGCTTGAACGCGAAGCGAAAATTGCCGCGGTAGTGCGAAACTTGCCGCGGGGCACTCTCGACGAGTGGGTAGAACGGGCGTACGACGATGTGCCGCGCAAGTTGTGGCCAGTCGCGACGAGTTCTCTGCTCGCTCATCTCGTGCGCCTTGAAGCTCGCGAACATCCTGGCCTGCCCGGCATCTTTTGCTGAGGAGGCGACGTCGCCTTCGCCGCGGTTGACTACCGATTCCGGCTGACAACGATCCCGATCAAAAGGAGGGGCGGAGTCAACCGCCCTCGCTTCACCAATGCCGACACAGACTATTCCTGAACGGTGGCAACCTTCTCGCCTAATACTTCCTTGCAGGCTTTCAGTGCGATGCTGACGGCCGGAAAGCCCACATACGGAATAGCATGCAGGACGACCTCTTCCAGCTCCTTCTCGGTCAGACCATTCGCTAGCCCGATGCGGACATGATTACTGAATTCCCACGGCGTACGCTGTGCGATCAGCATGCCGAGCGTAACGAGACTTCTCGAACGACGATCGAGGCCTGGACGTGCCCACGCGTCGCCAAACGCGTTCTCGAGGGCGAGCGAAGCCGCATCTGCACCAAATCCGCCGGATGCCGCCGCTGCGTCCATTGCGCCTAGAAACTCGTCACCCAACATTTCGCGAACGACCTGACGCCCCTTCTCACGACTTTCCGACACGGTATGCTCCTTGTTCGTCATCGACGGTTGTACTCAATTGCCGTTCAAAGCACGCAGGCTGTTTCGTTGCTTGCCTTGTCCATCATGGTTGCCAGCCTTCGGTGAATCAGTTCGCGCGCCTCCGCGACCATGCGGCTCACAAGCTCATCGCAGGTGGGAATATCGTGAATCAGGCCGATCGCGAGGCCCGCGGGAAACGTACCGTCGTCTGTGTCACCGGTTTCATAAATGCGCTTTCCACGTTCGCCGCTCACGAGCGGCTTCAGGTCCGCAAATGTCGTTCCCTCCTGCCGCTCCAACTCGAGTACTTGCTCCGCCACCGCATTACGGAAAATCCGCGACGTATTCTTGAGGGTACGAAAAATCAGCGCCGTATTTCGCTCGTCATGTTCGAGCAATTGGCGCTTGACGTTCTCATGGATGGGTGCTTCACGAGTTGCCATGAAGCGTGTGCCCATATTGACGCCATCAGCGCCGAGAGCGAGCGCCGCTACCATGCCGCGCGCGTCGGCAATGCCACCTGATGCCAGCATTGGGATACGCAATTGCGCGGCGGCAGCCGGTAGCAAGATGAGATTGGGCACATCGTCTTCGCCCGGGTGCCCGGCACATTCGAATCCATCGACACTGACCGCGTCGCAGCCAATCGCCTCCGCCTTCAATGCATGACGTACCGACGTGCACTTGTGAATCACCTTGATACCCGCTGCCTTGAAAGCAGGCAGATAGGGCTCGGGATTGCGCCCCGCAGTTTCGACAATCTTGACGCCGCTCTCAATGATGACCTGCACGTATTCCTGATAAGGAACCGGCTTGATCGTTGGCAGAATGGTCAGGTTCACGGCAAACGGTTCGTTCGTCATTGACCTCACGCGATCGATTTCAACGCTCAACGCTTCGGGCGTTGGCTGCGTCAATGCGGTAATGGTGCCAAGCGCGCCGGCATTCGACACCGCTGAGGCCAGTTCCGCACGACCCACCCACATCATGCCTCCCTGCACGATGGGATAGCGGATACCCAGTAGCTCGGTGATGCGTGTCTTCATTCTTCGACCTCCGTGGAGCGAAGCATTGCTCGCGCCGTAGCCAAAATCGATTACAGGAAATTGTCGCATTGGCCATGCAGCGACGTTCCTATTTACGAACGATGTACAATTATATACACTTTTTTGACGTCTCACCAACATTCGCACCGGTCACCACGCTGCCACCCGGCAGCCTGACCTAAATCAGATTTAGACCTTTGTCTATGCGACGCATAGGTCACACCAGAACACGGAACGCAGCGCACGGCTTTAAGGAGGCTACGTGAATCAGCGCGACAGCAACGGCAATCTGTCCATTACAGAACATCCCACGAAAGCAGAGGCAGAAGAGGCAGTTCGAACGCTAATCAGATGGGCGGGAGATGATCCGCTTCGTGAAGGACTCGCAGAGACGCCCGCCAGAGTTGCGCGCGCCTATAGGGAGTTCTTTTCGGGTTATTTGTCCGACCCCATGCAGATTCTTGCTACAACCTTCTCGGAGGTCGATGGCTACGACGAAATGGTTGTTTTAAAAGACATCCGCTTTGAAAGCTATTGTGAGCACCACATGGTGCCCATCATTGGCCGTGCTCATGTCGCCTATCTTCCAGATCATCGCGTGGTGGGCATTTCGAAGCTCGCGCGACTCGTCGACACGTATGCGAAGCGACTGCAGATTCAGGAGAAGATGACTGTGCAGATCGCCGACGCATTGAACACGGTACTGCAGCCGAAAGGCGTGGGCGTCATTCTGGAAGCGGCACATCAGTGCATGAGCACGCGCGGCGTACACAAACCTGGAACGTCGTTGGTCACGAGCAGGATGCTCGGCTCATTCAGGAACGATCCATCCACCCGTCGGGAGTTCCTGTCGATCATCGGCAACGGCACGATCGGACAGCTACCTAATACCTGACGACAAAGTCGACCGGACCGGGTCGACTTTGTCATTGGAGAGGTGGTCAGCAACCCGCATCGTACATTTCCACCTTACTGTTCCTAACTGTATTCTCGCAAGCGATCCGGATCACGCGCCTTCAAAGGCCGGTCAAACGATATGTCGCTTCTGTCGCGCGTTCTGTTGCCGTTGCTCATCAACACCTCGCGCCACGCATCGGGCAAGTTGGCAGGAGTCGACTCGTTAACCGCCTCCGAAATGCATACCCGCGCAGCGATTGCCCACTTTCCGTCCCTCTTCTCAAAGCGGTCGATATAGCGACCAACTGCCAACGTGTCAGGCTTGGACCGATTCTCGCCGAAAAAAAGCCAATACGTTTCAGTGTGCGCGACATCGCCCTGCAAATCGACGCTATGATTGAACACCATGTGATGATGCGATAGTTGGTGCTCGCTATGGTAGTCGAATGCCCAGCTCACGAATTGTTCCGGATTGCCAACGAAAGTACCATGGTCGTCAATTGCGTCGGGATGATAGGCCGATAGGGTCAACTCACGATCCATCCGGTCGACGCCCCGGCAATAGCGATGTATGCAGTCAAGAATCGCCTGTCTATCGAGCAATTCCTCAAGACGTTGTTCAAGTTCTGGTCTCATTTTCCCCGCTCAATTGAGAATGGCCACAAAAAACACGATCGCGCCGACCAGTGCACCGAGGAAACAATACCCCTCGCTCTGCCCATCCTCGCCTGCCCCACCGCGTCGAGCAATGCAACTTACGACGCCGAAGAACGCGGCAGCACCGAGCACGACGAAAATCATCACAATGTCGAAAATCGCCGAGAGGCCGAGTTCCTCCATCCGCCAATCCCGTACCAGAAAATACGCCGCTACCGCAATGATCGACAGCAGCAGGATCGGGAGCATGATCCGGCGTTCGTCGCCGGAAAGTTTGCGCGTGCTTCGACTCATGAACGCTCTCCCTCGGATATGTCGACTGCACGTAGTGCGGCGCGATTCAGCAGACCGTGTGCGGGCCACAATGAACCGATCCTGCGAATCCGCGTGGTCCATTGCGAAGGCGCTGCGGTAGCTTTGACAGAAGCCGGCTCGCTCGCTTTCTCACGCGGAGGAGGTACGTCCGCGCACGGAACTCCGGAACGAAGTGAATAGTCCGCGAGATCACCGTTCAAATCGCTGTAGATGAGGTACATAGCTTGTCTCCGATCGGCCGAGGCCTGGTGGGTGCTCGTGCACACCTCTTGATAAACATCGTAGGCGAGGACGTTCGGTTATGCAACTATCCGTTCAATTATTCGGATCGGTGTTTTCACTACCAGCGATTTTTTCTGCCGCTGCAACATAGCCTGAAAATTCTGGTAAGTGCAGCTCGCAAATGCACGACGCAGGCGGACTCGGGGTCGCGGCCGCTCGAGAAGCGCGCTGTCAACGCGGCGCTCCCGCATAAAAAATCCCCGGCACCAAGTTATCGGCACCAGGGACAAAAGGACACCATGCATAGGCTTCGCATGCTGCTTACAACACGGGTAAGCACCGCCGGGCCTACGGCGGTGTTCATGATCGGTAATTTATGTACTCTTCAGGAAACCTGAAATCCTCCATCGACAGCGAGCAATTGGCCCGTCACATAGTCGGCGGCCGGAGAGGCAAAGAACAAGACCGCGCTCGCGATGTCCGCAGCGCTCCCGATCCGACCCAAAGGCATACGTCCCGGCTGGGTGATCGGTCCGTGTGCTTGATGGACTTTCGTCGATGCCGCTGCGCCCTCGGTCGCAACGCCGCCGGGGAGCACTGCATTGACCCGGATCCGGTCCGCAGCGAATTCGAGCGCGGCAACTTTTGTCAGATTGTTCACGCCGGCTTTTGACGCGCCATAGTCACCGTTATCAAAGATCACGGGCTGTAGCGACGCTACTGAAGAAATATTAATGATCGATCCGCCCGCGTTGCCGGCTTGCATCCGTTTGATGGCTTCGCGCATGCATAGGAAGGTTCCGCGCAGATTGACTCGCAGCACGCGGTCCCACTTCTCCGCCGACGTATCGACGAAACTCGTTTTCGGATAGATCCCGGCATTATTGACGAGGATGTCGAGCCGGCCGAACTTGGCATGCGTCGTATCGAACATCCCGGTGATCGAAGCTTCGTCGCCAATATCGACTTTGACCGCGATTGCCCTGCCCGACGCATCGTCAATCTGCGCGACTGTTTGCAGAGCGCCCTCCTCGTTAAGATCGGCTGCGACGACTACCGCGCCCGCTGACGCCAGCAGCAGTGCTGTCTCGCGTCCGATGCCCGACCCTGCGCCGGTAACGACTGCGACCCGCCCATCGAGATCGAACAGGCTCGCTAACTTCGATGTACTCATTGCTCCTCCGGTTGCTCGCGATACGAACAGTTATTTTATGAACGTCATTCGGAAACATAAACTCTTGGGCAAGTAGTGTCAAGGCGGTGATGAGTGGCAGGAAGCCAGATGGAGGGAAAAATGACAGGAGAGCACGCTGCGTAGCGCAGCGTGACAAAAGACGAGTAAAACAGTCCGCGCGATGACTCAACAGCGTTCGCCAGCCTTCTCCGACTTGCGAGCAACAGTTGCAAGTGGACTGTCGTTGGAGCGACTCAGTCGGGCGTGGGGGCCGCGAGTTCGCGAATGATATCGAGCATGGCCCGGTGGTAGGCCTTATGGGGCCGATCGGTCCAGATGAGGGAAACTTCAGTATCGAACGATGTCGGAATATCGTCTATGTCGACGAAAACAACGCCGTCCACCGGAAGGTGCCGCGCGGAGTCCAGCATTAATCCAATGCCAAGCTCATTTGCTACGAGATTGAGCATCGTGTAAGGATGCCGTGCCTGCTGAGTGACTTTGGGAGACAAACCTGCTTCCCGCCGAGCGGCTTCAAACGCCGCGAACACCGGCTGGGACATTTGTTGCGGAAACATGATCAGCGGATACGCCGCGAGGTCGGCGACCCGGATGCTGGCTTGCTGCGCCAATGGCCAACTTGCTGGAACGGCAGCAACCAACCTCATGCGTTCGATTGTGGAGCTTTCCAGACCTGACACGTCAGCTGCACTGTTGACGACCACGCCAAGATCGATGCTGCCATTCTTCACGCTGGCCGCCGTGAGCGCACTGCCGCGCTCGATCAAACGGACATCGACGCCGGGCCACTGCCGGCGCAGCGTCTGTATGGCGAGCGGCATGATGCGCATCGCGCACATCGGCACAAACGCAATGCTAAGGCTGGCTAACTCATCCGCAGCCTGGCGCACGCGGCGCTCCGCCATTTCCGCTTGTGCGATCAAAGGCTTCGCTTCCGCGAGTAGCGCCGCGCCCGCAGTCGTCAACGAGACGCCACGCGGAGTACGTTCCAATAGCCTGGTTCCGAGCGACTCTTCGAGGCGCATGATGGATTGACTCAGCGGCGGTTGCGCCATGCCGAGTCGCGCCGCGGCACGGCCGAAATGTTGAGTTTCGGCGACCGCGATAAAGTGCCTGAGGTGACGCAATTCCATGACGTGATATCGCTTTGATATGACTCGATCTCGACAGAATATCCTTTTTGAAAGATCACAGCTAACCCTCCGTATTCCGCTCGCTGAGACGCTTGATCGGAATGACATGTCGTCATATCCACAGAGATGACGGGCTCCCTCGCGTGCAGTGAACCTTGAACACCGACTCACTCAGCGAGATCGATAAGCCGCCGACCCGTGTAGATGACGCATCGTCAACCATCAGAGCTGCGGCATTCTGCAGAGAGCGATCGCCGGGAACCGGCCGTTCTTGTGAAGAACGGACGCCTGACTGACATAGAGCGATGGCGCCTTGTTTTTGTCCCTCGATACCCTTGGATGGTAGCCGGCGTAACAGGGCACGCTGCCGGGGTTCCGCAAATGGCCTGACGAATATTGTCAATTCAAAAGCCGAGTGCAAACACGTAGATTGCGATGCGTCAGTTGGCGGTATACTCGAAAAAGCCGTCCAAGGGATCGACTTCAGGTAGAGATGCCAGGAAGAGGTGGCCGATCATGAACTGAATTCGTCGCTGTTCGCGCTATACCGATTCGCGCAGGAAGTAGGCAAGGTGAAGGGATGCAGGAGAAGTAACGCTCTGGAAGTACTCCGGAAATCAGGCGACGGACACGGAGATCGTGTCTGACTGTTTGCCGCTGACTCGGCCACGACGATGCACATTGACGATCAGTTTCTCGAGCGCAAAATGATCGAGATCGAGCAGGCGAGGTCATGGAGTCCGCGTGTCATTTCCAAGCTCGAGACTCTGATCAGGAGCGGCGACGATCTGTCCGTTTACCGGGTCAACCCGCTGGCGTTTGCGCGTGATCGCGGCATAGGCGAGGCTGAATGCATCGACCTCTTTCTTCATGCGGCGCGATACGGACTGTTCGGGATGAACTGGAACGTTCTTTGTCCGCAGTCAGGAATGGTCCTCAATAGCTTCGGGTCGTTGCGCACGCTCAAGACCCACTATGTCTGTGGACTATGCGACGTTACGGGCGAAACCGACCTGGACGATTTCATCGAAGTCACATTTTCTATATCTCCCGAACTCCGGAGGCTGACCTTCCACGACCCCGAGTCGCTTTCCGTGGATGATTTCCATTGGAAGCTACGATTTAACGGTGACGGTCGTTTCGCCGGCCAGCAAGTTCGGTTTCTCGACTTTTTACGGGGTCTGGTGCGCGGCCTGACATTTCTGCCGCCCGGCTCGACGACGACTCTGCAGGCGGACCTTGGCCCCGGTGCCTTGTCGGGCGTGAATGTCGAAACACAGGCCGCTTTCGTGGTTACGATTGCCGGCGAACCGGTCACGTCGCCGACGTTGTTGCAGGTGGGATATGACGGGCAACGGTTTGCCCCGGCGCTCTCCGTTGTGCCGCCCGGCCCTGTAGTCGTTGAGGTGAGGAATACGGGAAGCAAGCGCGGGTCCCTGCTCCTGATCAATTGGCCTCCTGAGGTCGTCGCCCAAGTCATCAAGCCGCCGCTCGAGTTCGAACCGTATCTCTCCGGGGGGACGCTAGTGGCGCGACAAACCTTCCGGCGCCTGTTCCGCTCGGAACGCGTCGACGAGAAGGAGGGGCTCGGGATTCGGCAAGTGACATTTGTTTTCACCGATCTCAAGGGTTCGACAGCCATGTACGAACGCCTCGGCGATCTGAATGCGTACGGGCTAGTCAGACAGCATTTCGCATTGCTCGAGATGGTCGCACAACGGTATTCCGGCGCGATCGTAAAGACGATTGGTGATGCTGTGATGGTCGTCTTCTGTCGACCAACGGACGCTGTTTCCGCGTCGTTAAGGATTGTCGATGAAATCGGACGCTTCAATCGCGAGCGTGGAGAACCGGCGATCATTCTGAAGATCGGGGCGCATTGCGGGCCGTCGTTAGCAGTGACGCTGAACGACAATCTCGATTATTTCGGCCAGACCGTCAACGTCGCCGCGCGCGTGCAGTCTCTCGCTGAGGCCGGAGAGATTTGCATCTCGGAAGCGCTCTATAGCTCACCTGGCGTCCGTGACCTCCTTGCTGGCCGCACTGTCGTCGAATTCGAAACTCCACTTCGCGGCGTCCAAGGCCGGGCAAGCGCATATCGCATCGCCTCCGGCTGATGACGATCACCGCATTGGTCTCGCCACTGAGTTGGAAGACGGGAAGAACGTCACTGAGTCGAGCAACTGTGCGTGAAGTCGCGAAATGGTCCCAAGGGATTGAATACGTGTAGAGCACAATCTGCCGGCTTGGCGCATAGCCATCGGCCGTGTGGCTGCGCGGATGGGCTGCTGTAATGTGAAAGCTTCGCCGAGGTGGAACTGATTCAGGCGGCGGCAGTGGGCCGAAGAGGGTCGGCTTCAAAGCGCACAACAATCTCCCCTTCGATATTGAAACGCTTATTTCTTCCAGCGGCCGCCGGGTACCGTGGGGCCGTAGAACAAGGGCAGGTTGACCGGCCAGAAGCCGCCATTGGATCTCCGCGAAATCTGGGCGATTCGGACGGGACTTCAGATGTCGCCCAATGTTCGTGAGTCGGCACTGTTCAGCCTGGCGGTTGATAGCTGGCTTCGCACGTGCGACCTGACGCGGCTGCGAGTGCAGGACATCTGCATAGGAAGCCACGTGGTCTCGCGTGCGACGTCCATGCAGCAGAAAACTCAACGGCGGGTGCAGTTCGAAATTACGGAGCAGACTCGGTGGAGTATCGCAGGGTGGATTTTGCGCGAGGACTGAAAAAAACCTGCCGACCATCACCCTTTCGAGCCGGTGCATGCCTTAGGGCAGCAAGATGAAAAAGCACGATCCGATGGGCATCGATCATCCCGCATCGGGCGATGTCGCAGTATGCGGGCGTGGGTGGCGAGGCCGCGCGCGCGGCGGCAGGCCTCGTTTCATGCGTCGATCACCAGGCAGCGCGCAGTGCTTCATCGGCGACTGCGAGTCGCGACGCGATCGTCTTGATCAGAAAGCGGTGAAACTGCTGCGCGGTGACCGGGTCATCGCGTTCGAGCGTGAGAAGCGCGGGCACCGACAGACGGTGAACGCGTGTCGGCGCTTCGGCGATCACGTCGGCGCTTCGCGCCGTCTGGGTGTACACGGCCATTTCGCCGACGATCGTGCCCGGACCGAACGAGCGCAGCCGCACCGGCCGGCCATCGAGCAGCGGCAACGAAACGGCGACGCGTCCGCGCTCGACGATATAAATCGCATCGCCCGGCTCGCCACACGAGAACAGCGGCTGCCCGGCATCGAGATCGCATGCTTCGAGACATGCACACAACTTCTCCAGCGCGCACGGCGTGAAGTGCGGCGCGAGCGTCGCATAAAAATCGTGCTCGCCGGAGCGATCCGTGTCTGCGTCGGATGCGAGCAGTTGATCTTCGATCCACTCGAGACCGGCATCGAGCGTTGGGAACTCGCGTATCCGTAAATGCAGCGTGCCTGTCTTCACGAGCAGATTGCGCGAGCGTACGGGCAACGCGGTCAGCACGAGATCCGCACCCGACGTTGCGCAGAGTTGCCGCAGCTTCACGAATGCAATCGATACCGATGCGTCCATGCCATTGGTCGACGCGAAATCGAGTACGACATAGCGCACGGGCAATGCGTCGAGTACTTCGAGGCGTTCGCGCACGCGTTGCAGGATCGAGTTGGCGGTGCCGAAGAACAGGAAGCCCTGCAGGCACACGCCGAATAGCTGCGTGCCGACTTCGCGCAGACGCGCGGCGTTTTCGATACTGCGCTCGACTGTCGAGGTACGCGTAGTAGCATCGAATTCCATTCGCACGCAACTGACGCGTCCATACAGCAGCGCGAACATCACGCACGCGGCGATCACGCCCGTAATCACACCCGCGACGACGCCATAAAACGCGACTACGGCGAGTATGCCCGGCACGAGCGCGTACTCATACCAGTTCAGCCGCGCATACGCGCCAACCAGCCATTGCAGCATCAGGCGCAATCCCATGAAGAGTTGCAGCCCGACCAGCACGGGCACGGGAAACAGCGCGACCAGATCGGGTGACGCAGCGAGCGCAACGAGGCATGCGATCGCTGCGAACACGCCCGCCATCCGGCTCGTCGCGCCGGCGCGCGCGTTGAGCATAGAGCGGTTGTACGACTGATAGCCGACCATGCCGCCCAGCAATCCGCTCGCGATGTTTGCGAGTCCCGCCGCGCGCATTTCGCGGTTCAGGTCGATGTCTTCGCCCGTTACCGCGCCGATGGCCGTCGAGTTCATCAGGATCGTGATCGCCGATGCAGATGTCACGACGAGCGTCTCAGGCAGATGTGCGCCGATCGCGGCCCAGTCGATCACGCCGCGCGCGAGCGGCGCAGGGATATGGAGATCGGGGAATAATTGCAGTTTCACATGCGGCAGTAGCAGGCCCATATTGCGCGCATCGTCGATCGATAGTCCGGCGAGATGCAGCAGCAGATAGAACAGCGCGATTCCGCACAGGAGTACGATCGGCAGTGCGGCAATGTGCTGCCAGCCGCGCGTAAGCGCGGTTGTGAGCACGCCGATGAAGAGCGCGGGTGTCCATGCGAGCCAGTGCAGATGCGCTAGCAGCCCGAGGCTATGCCATTGAGGCGACGCGCCCGTCAGCACGCGAAACGCGCCCGCGAGCAGCAGATAACCCGTGCCGGCGAGAAATCCTCCGACCACGGGATACGGCAGGAACTGCAATGAACGGCTGCGCTTCGACGAACCGATTGAGAGCAGCACAATGCCCGTCAGCACCGAACACAGCGCGATCGATATCAGTACGGTCAGCAGAATGGTTGGTGACGAGCCGCCGTCGGCGCGTGCGCTGCTGGCGACGCCCGCCGCTACACCCGCGAGAAACGCCGTCGCGTTGCTGTCCGGCCCGGCAATATTCAGACGCATCGAACTGGTCAGCGCGATCACGAGCGCAGTGACGATACAACTGACGAGCGCTGTAGGCACGCCGAATTGGGCATAGCGCGCGAGGTCCGCGCTGAAGACCAGCGTGCCCAGGCTCATTGCGTAGCAGAGCATGACGAGCGTCGAGACGGCGCCCGCCGCCAGGTCGCCGAGCAGGCCGGCGACGTTCGACGCGAATTCCGACGCAGACCCGGACGCAGAACCTGTGGCATCTTCCTTCACGGCGCTCTCCCGCAACGCGCGGCGCCGAGACATGCCAGCGCGCCGCGCGACCCAGTATCCGCCGTCGTCCTTGCGCGTGTCAAACGGCCGTCATACACCCGTCGGTGCGCGCAACGCCTACACTGAAACAGGCGAGCGCCGTTGTATTTCTTAAGCGCTCAACGGGAAACAGGTTCCGGCGGTGACGCGATGGACATCGAACTGTGGCTGCGCGAACTCGGGCTCGAGCAGTACATGCAGGTATTTGCCGACAACGACATCGATGGGGCGATGCTGCGCGAGCTCAGCGATGCGGACCTGAAGGAGCTCGGCGTGCGCTCGCTAGGGCATCGCAAGCGGCTGCTGACGGCGATAGCGGAGAAACCGTCGTCCACGGTACAGGCTTCTGTCGACCAGCCTGTCGCGCGAGCGGACGAGCGCAGGCAAGTCGCAGTGCTCTTCGCCGACATCTGCGGCTATACGGATCTCAGCCGGGCACTCGATCCGGAAGAATTGCTCGTTGTGCTCGGCGGCTACTTCGAGCAGGTGGATGACATCGTCGTTCGCCATGGTGGGCACATCGACAAGCATGTCGGCGATTGCGTCATGGCGGTGTTCGGCGCGCCGCGTTCGTACGGAAACGATCGGGAGCGCGCAGCGCGGGCCGCACTCGCGATCATCGACGCGATGCCGAATCTGTCTCGAACGCTGGTGCGCCCGCTCTCCAGTCACATCGGTATTGCGGTCGGCCAGGTCGTCGCAAGCGACACGGGCAGCGCGGCGCATCGCGAGTACACCGTGACGGGCGAAACAGTCAACCTCGCGTCGCGTCTGACCGACGCGGCCGGACCGGGCGAAATCCTGGTCTCGGAAACTTTGTGGCGCCCGCTGGCTGACCGCATCGCGTGCGAAGCCCGTGGCGCACTTGCCGTGAAAGGCTTCGCCGAGCCCGTTCCCGTGTGGCGTCTCACCGGCTTTCGACGTCCGTCTGCCAGTCGACCACTCTTTGGCCGTCGCGACGAACTGCGCCATTTCCGGGCGATCCTCGAATCATGCCGGGAGACGAGACGCGGCCGCGTCGTTCGTCTGCGGGGTGAGCCTGGTATCGGAAAGACGCGTCTGGTCGAGGAATTTCAGCGCGAGGCAAACGGACTAGGCTTCGTGTGTCACACGGCGTTCGTGCTCGACTTCGGTTCAAGAGCCGGTCGCGACGCGATCCGATCACTTATGCGTGGGCTCCTGGCGTTCGACGACGCGAGCCATGAGGAAGCCGCCAAGTCCGCCATGACGCGAGCCATCGCCGACGGTTTGGCGGACGCCGGCGATGCGCTTTTCCTCAACGATCTGATCGAGGTGCCGCAGCCGCCCGAACACCGGGCGGTCTACGAAGCCATGAACAACGCGATGCGCGTTCGAGGCCGGCAGGACGTGATGGCCAGACTCGTGCAACGCGCGAGCCGCGTGCAGCCTCGATTGCTCATCGTTGAAGACATTCATTGGGCGGACCCATCGACGCTGCAGGACCTCGTCGAACTCAGCTTGGCAGCGGCGGATTGCGCGGCCGTGCTGATCCTGACAACGCGACCGCAAGGCGATCCGCTCGACTCGTCATCGGGCGCAGCGGCAAACGCGCCGTGCTCGCTATTCGATCTGGGCCCTTTGAACGACGGCGACTCCCGCCTGATGGCCGAGTCGTTTTCCTGTGCAACCGAGGTGGTGGCGCGCTGCATCAAGCGGGCCGCGGGTAATCCGCTCTTTCTCGAACAACTGCTCAGCAGCACAGATAAAACGGCAGAAACGGGCGTGCCAGGTTCGGTGCAAAGTTTGGTGCAAGCGCGGCTGGATGGACTCGATCCCGTCGACAAGACCGTCTTGCGTGCGGCGTCGGTGTTTGGCCAATTCTTCGAGCCGCAGGCCATCAGCCACATTCTCGAACGCACGGATGTGACGTTTGAACCGATGGTGACGGCGCGCCTGCTGCGTCGACAGGGCAGCGGACTCGTCTTCCATCACGCGCTCATTCGCGACGCCATCTATGATGGGCTGCTGAAGAGCCAACGCCGCGAGTTACATCGACGCGCCGCGCAGTGGTTTGCGCAGCGCGATACCGTACTGCGCGCTGAACATCTCGATCGGGCAGGCGACCGTGACGCGGCTCGTGCTTATTGCGACGCGGCGCGCTCGCAGGCGGCCGGCTATCGCCATGAATTTGCGCTTCAGCTTGTCGAACGCGGGCTGGCATTAGCGGATACCTGTGCCGACCGCGTCGCACTCGAATTGCTCCGCGGCAACATCCTGCATGACATCGGCGCCATGACGTCGGCACTCGGTGCGTTCGAAACGGCGCTCGCGGCGGCGACGACCGATGCAGAACGTTGTCACGCATGGATTGGACGCGCTACGGTGAAGCGGGTCATCGACGATCTCGACGGCGCGTGGACCGATCTCGACTGCGCGGCCACAGTGGCCGCAGCCGAGCGGCTCTCGCGCGAACAGGCACGCATTCACTTTCTGCGCGGCAATCTCTGTTTTCCGCGCGGCGACAGCGACAGCTGCGTGCGAGAGCATGAACGCAGCCTTGCGCTCGCGCGCGAGGCGTGCGACTACGAACAGGAGGCGGCCGCGCTCGGCGGGCTTGGCGACGGTGAATACATGCGTGGACGGATGATCAGTGCGCATGACGCATTTAGCCTTTGCATCGAGCTGTGTCAGCGCCACGGCTTCGGACGAATAGAGGTCGCCAATCTGCCGATGCGCGCAATTACCGCGTGGTTTGCCGGCAAGGCGAGCACCGGGCTCGACGCGGCCCTGGCAAGCGTGGCGGCGGCGGAAAAGGTCGGGCATCTGCGGGCGCTGGCCGTCTCTCATCACGCCGCGTGGCATTGCCTGCACGATCTCGCGCAGTGGGACCGCGCGTGGGAGCATGCCGGTTCGGCGCTGAACTGTGCGCGCGAACTGAAATCGAGGCGCTTTGAAGGCGAGGCGCTTGCGTTTCGCGCGGAACTGCATCGGGTCGCCGGGCGCCGGCGGGAGGCGCTCGACGATATCGCACAGGCGCTGGCGATCAGCCGCGAGACGGGCATGGCCTACCTCGGCGCGTCGTATCTGGGCACGCTCGCGCGCGCGACCGACGATGTCGCCATCGTCAAGCAGGCTATCGAGGAGGGCGAGGCTCTGCTTGCAGCCGGGGCGGTGAGCCACAATCACTATCTGTTTCGACGTGACGCGATCGAAGCCTGTCTCGAGCGCGGATGGTGGGACGCGGCTGCAGCACATGCTGCGGCCCTTGAGGCGTACGCCCGTCGCGAGCCGTCGCCGTTTTCCGCATTCGTCGTCGCACGGGCGCGCGCGCTACTCGCCTGCGGGCAGGGAAACCAGGTCGCGGCATTGCTCGACGAACTTCTGCGCCTGAAAAAAGAAGCGCGAAGGCTTGGAGCGCTGCACTCTCTTCCCGCAATAGACGATGCGCTGTCGCACTGTGGGTTCAGGTGACCAGGTACACGAGGTCAATCCCGCTCGCATTGAGTCGCGGGTGTTTCCGGAGGTGCTCATTTCCCGGTTGTTGGCGACAGTCGTTGCAGTGCTGGTTGAAAGAGGTCGTCTGTTCCGCGACGGTCCGAACGGCAAATTTGGGTCGACAGCCGAAGTTCACCGCCGTTGGCGGTGCGGCTTGCGACGAACTTCCGGGTTCGGCCAAACCGCGTCGGGCCCGACAGGGGGAAGTTAGCGAAAGGCAACGGTGCTGCGGGTAACCGGGAATCCGCAGGAAGCCGGAAAGTCAAGCGCTGGTCCGACGAACAGAATCTCGAAACCCTGATTACCCCTCCGGCGTCGTCAGGTGGCGGCCGCGACCGTCACCGCATCGCCGACCGAACAGACGCCGTCGCTCAGCACCTCAAGATAAATGCCGAGATCGGCATGGCCGAAATGCTGCATGATCGCTTTCGGCAGATTGGCGTCGCGTGTGGCGGTCTCGGGGTTGACGTTGATGGCGGCACAGCGCCGCGTCGGTAGGGCCCCGCGAAAGCGTATCCCGCCCATCTCGACTTCCCGACCGAGCCAGTTGAGCTCCGCCCAGGCAGGCACGCCGTCGAGATAGATGTTGGCGCGGAACCGCAGGGGGTGCACGGAAGTCCCGGTCGCCTCCTCAAGCGCCCGCACGGAGGCCAGGTTGATCACCGAGATCGCTTTCATCATGACTGGCGAGACCACGCCGACATCCGTGAATTTGTGGCCTGCGGCCGAGACCAGGCGGGGGCGGCCTTCAGTCGCTTCGCCCAGATAAGCCGCCATGAAATCCTCGATCGCCTCGCGGCCCGCAGCACTCGTCGTCGCCGCCTCAAGCACAAGCTCACCGCGATAGCGAATGGTTAGCGTGCCGGTCTCTGGATCCAGCCGCGTCGCCAGCGCGGCAAGCTTTTCATTCTTGCGCAGCATCAGGAAATGGCCCTTGTCGAGCGGCTCGGGGGCTTCCGGATCAAAACGCGTCGTGCCGAGCGCCAGCGCGAATGCGCGGTCGAAGGACAGTCCTTGCCCCTGGCTGACGGCCATTTCCGTCAAGGGCTCGGGAGAGAGGCCCTTGATTGGATAGCGGTAGAGATTGATAATTTTCGCCATTATTCCTGTCCCATCACTGATTTTCGCCATTATTCCCGCAGTGCTTAACATAGCACCTGGTGAGGGTGACAAGCCACCGGGAACCGGGGATGGATCGACAAGTGGCTCGCTCAATATGCGCAGAACAGTCCTTTGTGAGTATGGACAGGCAGGGACACAAATCGGTGACGTCGAGTTGCGTTCGAGCGGCGGCGGGGCAGAACGGTCGCTCTGGAGCGCAGTGGCCGCATTCGCAGAAACTAACTGGGAACGGGAAGGGGCCGACTCCCGCCGAGCGTCGTCGGAAGAATCCGGGAAGCGGCCATTTAATTCAAGATGGTGAACGTTGCTTGTCGGCCAATGCCGACGTTGGAGAGGACTTGGATCTACGTCGGCAGTGAGACGGATTGCCGACGGTGGCGGCATCGAGCGGCCGGTCGGCAGCTTCCTGCATCAGCGAACTCACACTCCCGCCCCTTCCCCGCCGCTCGATAGTTGGCCGTCTTAATAATAGAACGGCCGCTTGAAAGACAAGCGCCGATACAGGCGATCGGCTGGAATTGTCCGCCATCAGCACTTTCAGCCAGTCATGCAGGAAGAAGTCAGACTCCGATGCACTCGTTCGCTTTTCGCATCGCGTGACATAGGCCGGTCTCAACGGCAAACCGCGTGTAAGATCGTTCGAATACTGCCACCGTGGCCGATTGCTGTAATTCGAACGCCGCTTGCTTCATCCGTACGAATGTGCATGTGTTGCCGGGAGACGATGCGATGCGCGTACTGCTCGTCGATGACCACGAACTCTTCAGAGCCGGTCTCGGACTACTCATCAAGGAGCTTTTCCCTGATGTCGAACTGCTGCATGCGAGTACGTTGTCGCATGGAGTCGATCTGGCGATGACCGAGCAGCCGGACATCGTTTTTCTCGACCTCGAACTCCCTGACGGGCACGGTTGCGACGCGCTGATCCGGTTGAAAGACGCACGATCATCCTTGCCCGTGGTCGTCGTATCGGCTGATGAAAGCATGGAGACGGTCGGTCGATGCCTCGAACTCCGCGCGATGGGCTACGTGCCGAAATCGTCGTCGCCCGAAGCACTCCATGCCGCGATCGTTGCCGTGCTTTCAGGCGGCGTGTTCCTGCCCGCGGCGAGCATCGCCGGGCTGAGGCGCGCGATCGACATCGCCGAGGCACCGCCACGCGAATCAGCACGAGCACAGCCGACGAACGGCGGCGCCGACCCTTGGAACGCTCCGCTGCTTGGACTCACGCCGCGTGAGCACGAAACACTTGCGTGGCTCGTACGCGGGCTCCCTTCCAAAGCCATCGCGTCGAAGATGGGGCTCGAAGACATCACTGTGCGCAAGTACATCAGTCATCTGCTTGCGCACTTCAACCTGCGGCGCCGCACTGAACTCATCGTGATGCTGGCCGACAAGGGCATAACACTCGGGACGCTATCGGTCACCGATCCTTCGCGAGATCGAGACTCACCTTCCGATGGGCCGCAACGAACCGGCTGATATTCGCCACCAGATCTTCCGGTGCCGCGGACTTGCGCAGCAGCACGAATGGCTCCGGAAAGTCGCGAAGCACTTGAGCGGAGAGTAACTCGCCCGTGATGAATGCGACCGGAATAACGCCCGCCCACGCGAAGTGACGCCTGATCCGATCGGCAACCTCCTTGCCCGAGGCCCCATCGCGCAGCCGGATATCGGTCACGATGAGATCGGGAATGCGGCTATCGTCGGCGAGAATGGCTTCAAACCCGGCCATCGACTCCGCGGCCTGCACAAGCGAGCCCGCGCTCGAGAAAAGGCGTCTCAGGCCTTCGAGGACGGTTGGTTCGTCGTCACACAGCAGCATGAACGTGCCGTTGAGATCGGGACTGTAGAGGTCGCCATACGGATTCGTCTCAGCAGCCGGCTGCGATGCCGCAACGCGTGCGTAGAGCGAAAAGCGCGATCCGCGCCCTTCGACCGATGCGAAACTCATGGTGTGTCCCGGCAGAATACGAACTACACGCTGCACGATCGATAGCCCCAGGCCCAGCCCTTTCGAACGGTCGCGCCCCGGATTGTTGATCTGATAGTACTCGGCAAAAATCGCCTCCCGATGGGCGGGCGCAATGCCGATTCCGGTGTCCCATACATCGACGCGCAGCCGTTCATCCAACTGCACCCAGCCAAGCACGACGCCACCCGACGACGTGCTCTTCATCGCGTTCGATACGAGATTGGATATGGCCCGCTTGAAGAGTGACCGGTCGGTCTCGATGGACGGCGGGGCCACTCGTCGCCGCGCGAGTCTGAGATCGATTCCCCGCAACTGGGCCGTCTGCCGGTATTGCTCGAGCACCTCGGTCAACAGGTTGAGCGTATTGACCGACGTCAGGCGAGGAACATACGAGCCCAACTCGCTATAGTCCTGGATGTCCTTGAACATGTCGAGGATGTCGGACGCGGTCTCCTGGATGACGTCGAGGTCGCGTTCCACCGCGTGTTCGTCCCTGATCCTGGTCCGGGCACTGCGGATGAAAAGGTTGATCGCGGCGAGCGGCTGCTGGATGTCGTGATACGCCGACGAAAAGAACCGCTCCTTCTCCTTGACGAGTTCCTGCATGCGCTTGTTCCGTTCGTTGACCGCACGCGACGCAGCTTCAACGCGCGCCTTGGCCGCGCGCAAGTTGCGCTGATACATGAATTCGCGTCTTGCCGAACGTTCCAAAGGAATACTGACAACCAGCCCGATGGCATACGTCAGCGGCACGCTCGTGCCGTGCGCAACCACCGACGACAGGTGCATGCCGAACCTCTCGCCCGGAGGTTGGAGGTAGAGCATGAGCAGATAGCTCGCGACGCAAAGCCCGACCAGCCACGCTGCCGTGATGGCCCGAAGCCGGAACGCCATGAATATCGTGAACAGGGTAAGCGTCAGGATCGAATAGTGTTCATGCCACGGCAGGTCAACGATCTGCAGCATTCTGAGGGTGGCCAGCCAGGCGCTGAGCGTCCACATGCAGAGCAGCCCGACGGCCCAGCGTTCGTCGAGTGCGCGCGGGGTCCACAACAGGACGGCCACGCCCATGCCGATCGCCGCAGCGATTCTCACGAAAATGAGTTCGTTGTGGTGCAGGTAGGTGGGATCGAGTATGTCGAGCCGCCCGAAATCACGGATGGAAAAAACGATCCATAACGCGGTGAAGATTGCGATGGCCAGTCTTCGCTGTCCGGAGAAGCGCCGCGCGTAGTCCATCCGGAACGCACGTTCCTGAGCCGCCGATCTGAACCTGCGCACCCAGAGGCCCGACGATCTCATGGCGATACCCGATCAGGAATGTCGCCGTCCGCGGATACGGCAGCGTGACATTCAAACAGAATAGCAGGACGTCATTCGAGTCCGAATACACAAATGTAGCGGTACGAATGTGCCTGTCTGCTTCCGGATTCCTACATCTTTCGCAACTCAATTTCGGGCGCCCGCCTACCTGCGTGGGTGTCGGCGGCGTCGGCTGTCGTCGAAAATCAATATGACAGCGCCGGGAAACGAGAGTGGAGAATTCCTGCTTCCTGGCATTTACGAGGAGGTTGTCATGAAATCAGTCGTTATCGTGGTTGCCGCAGCGTCGGCGCTTTCCTTCCCTCTTTTCACGTTCTCTCAGACCGATCCGACACCGACACGTGCCCAGGTGCGGGCGGAGCTACAGCAGCTTGAACAGGCCGGGTATGATCCGGCCAAAGGCGAGGATGCGAGTTATCCGAGCGGCATCCAGGCGGCGGAGGCACGGATATCGACCCAGAGCCCAACGGCGTATGGCGGCGTGCCCTTCGGCTCATCGACGTCCGGGTCCCGCGCGGTCGTTCGCCCCGCCTCTACCGGAGACATGAAGCAACTCTATTTTGGAGGCGAGTAGTACCGTCCCCTTCTTCCCGCTGTCGTGTGCCCCACCGGAACCGCTGCCTGACCAATCGCGGAACGACTTGTGCGCCGGAAATGTCAATCTTCGGCGCACGCCGGAACTTGGGAACGGTTGCCTCCCTTGTGCCGCGATCCCAGCGACCATTGCCTTGCTGCTGGGTTTCTCGATTGTCCACGAACGGGCCGGAACTGACCGGCGAGCCTCCGTCTTCCGTAAGTGCCACTGAAGCGGCCGTCGAGATTTATCGGGCTTGAATGACCCAGCAGGGTCGGACAGCGTCGGTCGGCTATTTGAACCCACCGGTCCAAAGCGGCCACTGGAATTCAGCGGTCTGGAAGCAGCCAGTCGGCAGTGCGTACTCCCGACCCCCGAAGAGACATTCAGCTAGCTCGTAGGCGGTCGTTCACCTCGTACAAACGATGGGGTTACAGGCGTACAACCCGTGATATATCGGAAGCGCACAAAGGGCGACGAGCGCTCGATTTGAGCCTTGCTACGGAACTGCCTCCAGCCAGCCCGGATGGCCTTAACCGTTCGCGATGTTGAACCGCACTCAGCCTGCAACCAGTCGAAAAGTGCGGCTCGAATAAGTGCACGTTGCATCTGTGCAAAGAGCTCAGGCGTGTCAGCGCTCTCGTCAAAGCGGAACCGTTGACGACGCAAGCGCCGCCTTGCGATGCCCACCGACTGTCCACGCAATCGCGGTCCCGATTGCGAGAGCTAACAGGCACGCGGTCGGAACAAGCATTGGTGCGACATGGCTATGACTAACTTTGCCGACGTACGGCATTAGGTTCTGTGCGAAAAACCCTCCGAGATTGCCGATGCAGTTGATGGCGGCGACACTTGCCGCGGCTCGAGCACCGGAAAAGAAGCGCGGGGGAAGCGACCAGAAACAAGGGTACAGCAGAGGAATACAGGCGCCACCCACACACAGGGCGATGAAGCGCAACGAGACCGTCGGCAATACGAGGCTGGAGGCAAAACATACAACGCCGATGCCTGCGACCACGACCATTGCTTTTAACACCACCTGTTCACGTTTGAGCTTCCCGGGAAGCCAAAGCAGAAGAAGTGTCGCGAGTGCCCACGGAATCATGTTGAGCAGGCCGTTGACGCTCGACGGAACGCCCCAGCTCTTGACCAGCGTAGGCAACCAGTACGTAACACCGTACAGCGACGTCGACATCAGCATGTAGGTTGCTGCGAACATGAGAACCTTCGGGTCAAGCAATGCCGCCCATGGCCGGGACTCCTTTGCTTCCGGGGACGCTTCGCGCACAAGCGCTGCGACCACAATGTCCTTCTCATCCTGAGAAAGGAAGTTCGCTTCCTTGACGGAGCTCGGTAGATATCTAAGTGCTACGAAGGCAATCAGTATTGCCGGAAGACCGGTGGCAAGGAAGACCCATTGCCAACCCGCCAGTCCCAGTGTTCCGCCCAAGGAAAGGAGCAGCCCTCCGACCAGCGCGCCAAGCATGTTTGCCAGCGAACTACCGAGGGTAAAAAGGCCAAGCACACGTGTCCGGTAGCTTTGAGGAAACCATTGCGTCAGGTAGTAAATGACGCCTGGATAGAACCCCGCTTCAGCAACGCCAAGTGCAAACCGGAACGAATAAAAAACTGGCAGGGACCGTGTGAACGCCATTAGCACTGTAACGATGCCCCACGTAATCATGATGCGAGCGAGCCACGTCCGGGCCCCGAAACGATGAAGCGCCAGTGTGCTGGGCACCTCAAACAGGAGGTAGCCAATGAAAAACAGCGACGCTCCAAGGCCATACGCGGCTTCCGTCATGCCGAGTGCCTGAACCATTTCCAGTTTCGCGAAGCCGACGTTCTGCCGGTCGATGAATGCGATGAGAAACATGACAATCAGCAGCGGCATCAGCCGCCATGCCATTTTCTTCATTACCTGCTGCTCACGTGTTACGGACGTAGACATGTTCGTTCCGGTTCCATGCCCGCTGCCGCTCGACTGGCGTTTCGAAAACCGTCAGTCTGACGAAAACAGGCAAATTGATATAGTCATATATATGTTTGTATGTTTAAGGTAGGACTGCAATGAGGTATAACCCGGACAAGCGCACGCAAGCGAGCTGCGGCCGCAGCTGGCGACCAGTGATGTATTCGGCGAACGAGGTGTAGAGCCTGAAAGTCGCGGGAAAATGCGACTTGCCGGGTGACAGAAAGTCAGTTCGCGTTGTCGGTCCCTTTGACGGCACCGAACGCGGCGAGGGAGTCGCGTTGTCAGCGAATATCGACCTGGTACTGGAACGCTGCAGCAGCACCACGCGTGGTGCGCCATTCGATAGGCGTCCCGGCGAAATCGGATGCCACACGGTGCACAAGGATTACCGGGCTGCCAACGTCGATATGCAAGAGCGCTGCATCAGCGTCCGTCGCCTGTTCGACGTTCAGGATCTCGGTTGCGGACGCGACGATTTGGCGGCAAAGCCGCTCGTAAAGCGGATAAAGCAAATCCTCGAAGCGACCAAGGGGCAGCGTCGCCAGCGCTTCGAAACGGCTTCGAGGTAGCCATATTTCTTCCGACAGAACGGGTTGTCCGTCAATCAGTCGTACCCGTGAGAGATGAACAGCCTTCTCCGCCGCCTTCATCCGCAAGGTTGAGCGAATCGTCTCGTTTGGCTTGACGACGTCGCGGCTGAGCACCTTCGCCGTCGGTCGGACCGGCTTCCCGTCAGCTGACTTGAATCGGAAGAAGCGGAACAATGACGAATCAAAGCGCGGACGCCGCACAAACGTCCCCTTTCCCTGGGTGCGGGTGAGTACTCCGTCGGCTACCAGCAAATCAATGGCTTTCCGAAGTGTGCCGGTCGACACGTTATAAAACAGGCTGAGTTCCGCCTCTGTGTCGATAGCCTTTTCTGGCGCCCACTCGCCCTCCGCGATGCGGCGCACCAGGTCATCGCGCAGCTGCTGGTAGCGCGGCAATCGACCGTCTGGCTTGGCCGAGAACGACTGCATATCCATGATTCATATAGTTGTTCACAGGAATAGTCACTGTACAACATCTGCAGGGACAAGGGTAAATCCCCAATGACTTCTTCGTCGAGGCGCCTAAACTAAACATACAGTCATATACATGAATATATGAATTTACCGTGGAGACGGCGATGTTCACCTGGTACAAGCAAGGCACACCTCTCGAACGCAGCACCTTCTGGGGATGTTTCGCGGGTTGGGGCCTCGATGCTCTCGATGTGCAGATGTTCACCCTGGCAATCCCCGCAATCATTGCAGCGTACGGCATCGACCACACGCAGGCGGGCGCAATCAGTGGCGTGACGTTGGTGTCGTCGGCGATGGGCGGTTGGTTGGCAGGCGCCCTGTCTGACAGGATTGGTCGTGTCCGGACGCTGCAAATTACGATTCTCTGGTTTGCCAGCTTCACGTTCCTCTGCGCCTTCGCCCAAAGTTTTCCTCAACTACTGGTCCTGAAGGCCCTGCAAGGGTTCGGGTTCGGCGGAGAGTGGGCTGCAGGCGCCGTGTTGATGGCTGAGACCATCCGGACGGAACACCGCGGCAAGGCCATGGGCGCGGTGCAGAGCGCCTGGGCTGTCGGCTGGGCCGGCGCAGTGCTGTTGTATGCCGCAGCTTTTTCGTGGTTGCCGTCAGACACGGCGTGGCGTGTCATGTTCGGTGTTGGCCTGCTGCCCGCGCTTCTCGTCCTTTACGTCCGCCGCAATCTCCGCGAACCTGTGCGCGTTGAGCCGTCTCGCGCTGAACCAGCGGTTTCTGTGTGGGGGCAAATCGCGCAAGTATTCCAGCCGCGCGTCATCAAGACCACCGTTATCGGGGCGATTCTGGGCACAGGCGCACATGGCGGGTACTACGCCATCATGACTTGGCTGCCGACCTTCCTCTCCAAGGAAAGACATTTGTCGGTCCTCAACACTGGCGGGTATCTTGCGGTTGTTATCGTGGCTTTCTGGTGCGGCTGTATGGCGAGCGCTTACCTGCTCGACCGTATCGGACGGCGTCGCAACATCGCATTTTTTGCATTTTCTTGCATCGTCACTGTGCTCGCCTACGTGATGCTTCCCTTGAGCAACACGGAAATGCTTGTTCTGGGCTTCCCGCTAGGCTTCTTTGCTGCCGGTATACCGGCCAGTCTGGGCGCACTCTTTAACGAGTTATATCCTTCCGACATGCGCGGGACAGGCGTCGGCTTTTGCTACAACTTCGGTCGCATCGCCTCGGCGGGTTTCCCGGTGCTGGTCGGGTACATGAGTCATTCGATGTCGCTGGGAGCAGCGATTGGCATCGATGCCGCAATTGCGTACGGGCTGGCGATGGTTGCCGTGTTGCTGCTTCCCGAAACGCGCGGCAAGCGCTTGCGGCCGTCCGGCGTCGAGCAGGCTTCACAACCGGTCGCCGGCGCCGAATTAGCGCTTGACCATCCGCGGAGCCAGCGATGACCCGGGCACCCTCCATCGCGCGGCCACGGCTGCCGCGCGTTGACACGCACGCGCACGTGTTTGCCCGGACTCTGCCGCTGGCGGACGGACGGCGCTACGCACCCGACTATGACGCAACGCTGGATGCCTACCTGAAGCTTCTGGACGAGAACGATATTGGCAATGCCGTCCTTGTCCAGCCCAGCTTTCTCGGCACCGATAACAGCCATCTTTTAAAGGCGCTGACCAGCGACATTAGCCGGCTGCGCGGTGTGGCAGTCGTGTCGCCCGAAATTTCAGAAGACGACCTGCAGCGGCTGAACTGCCAGGGCGTGACGGGCGTGCGTCTGAACCTTGTCGGGCAGACGCTCCCCAAGCTGGGCTCGGCGCCATATCTAACGCTTTGGCAGCAGTTATCAAAACTAGGCTGGCATGTCGAGTTGCACAGGGAGGCGTCGGACCTGGCGCCGCTCGTCAACACTTTGCTGGATGTGGGCTTGCCAGTCGTCGTTGACCATTTTGGCCGCCCTGACCCGGACAGCGGCACACGCGACCCGGGGTTTCACGACCTGTTGGAGTTTGGCCCATCTGGCCGCGTGTGGGTCAAGATTTCGGGCGCCTATCGGTGCTCGGTGCAGGACTCGAGGTTCATGCGCGATGCCACTGACCAGCTCATAGACGCATTTGGCGCCGAACGTCTGATGTGGGGTAGCGACTGGCCACACACGCAGTTTGAACATGCGACGAACTACAGCCAAACGCTTACCGCGTTGCTGGACTTACCTCTTGCGCCCGCGATTGTCGAGGCAATCCTGTGCTCAACCCCGCGCTCGTTTTACGGGTTCGACAAAGACCCCGTGAGGGATATTGTCCCGGCGACACCGACTTCCCAACTCACGTTCTGAGGTCATCATGCTAGTCACCGGTTTGTTGCACGGCGCCAGATTGCTGCAGTTCGTGGGCTTTCCGACGCCCGAGATTCTGGGTCCGGACGCTAGCGAAGAACAGATTCGCGCGATGCTGAAAAAGCACGGCATGATTTTCGTCAAGCCGGTTTTCAAGGGCGGGTGTTGGCAACACGCGCTAACGTCTATCTCGACGGCGTGCCTGCCTGGGCGGAGCTCAACTGGCTCGGTCGGGAAGTGGAGATTGGCGGGATACGCTTTCGCGGGGCCCTACCGACGCGGCGCTGTGCCGTAATCAACGTCAACCCCGAGACCGCCACACGCGATGCCAATCTGCCGAAAGCGATCATGCAGCATTTCGGCCATGCCGATCTGGGCATTTAACTTCCCCTTGTCGGACCCGACGCGGTTTGGCCGAACCCGGAAGATCATCGCAAGCCGCACCGCCAACGGCGGCGAACCTCGGCTGTCGACCCGAAGCAGTCACTGGAACTGCCGCCAGCTCAATGGCCGCTTCCGGAAATCGGCGGACCATCGAAAGAGATGGCAGCAGCACTGCCTCTTGGTTCAGCCAGGATGGGCAGGGGGCCCTTCTAGTTACCCACTCGCGAACTAGCCACACCGCACCAAGCTGAAGGCATCGGTGAACCCTTCGCGTCAACTGATCAGAACGAGTTCTGAGCTTCTCACGTCGTCGTGTCGCCGTGTATGATTAGCAAAAGCGTACTAATCGGCTTTCCGATATTGCCGGCGTGGTAGCTTATCGTGGTTTGGATCGCCACGACTGAATACGACGAAAACGTTCCTCGGGGAAATATGATGAAGAAAATCAACGAACTGACAATTGGTTATAGCGACGCGGAAAATTACAAGCGAAGAGAAAATAAAAATCTATTTAACGAAATATTTATCCAAAACGACTATCTCAATCAACTTTGCAGGCCCTCGACCACGTTTTTGATTGGCGACAAAGGCATGGGGAAACGGCTTATTCTGTTTTCATGGTTAATAATTCACATAACAATAATATTTCCTCTCTCAGATACATTCGGGAGACAGAGTACCAAAAATTTATTACGTTAAAAAACGAAAAACAGTTAGACCTTTCCGATTATTCATCGATTTGGAAGGTAATCATATATTTGCTGCTCTCTCAGGAGATATATGAGAACGAAGGTGGATCGGGGTTTTTTAGGCGCTTTACCAAATTTCAGGCGCTCCACGACGCAATTCAAGAATATTATGTCCATGCTTTCACACCCGAGATTCAGCATGCACTCCAATTCGTAAGAGAGTCAAAGATCGCCGCAGAGTTGCTGAGTAAATTCGCAAAAGCCTCTGGGGAAGAAAAGAATTCAGTAACGTTCAGTGAATCAAGATTTCAGACAAATCTTCTTTATATTCAAAAAAACTTTGAGACAGCGTTAAGTTCGCTCAAGCTTCAGCGAAGCCACATTTTGCTTATTGACGGGATCGACATCCGCCCGGCATCAATTCCGTACAACGATTACATAGAATGTATTAAAGGACTTGCGAACGCCGTTTGGGAAATCAATAACGATTTCTTCCCATCAATCCGTGATTCTCCTGGTCGACTCCGAGCTGTTCTTCTAGTGCGCCCCGACATCTTTGGCTCGTTGGGACTGCAAAACCAAAATACTAAAATAAGAGACAACGCCGTACTTTTAAACTGGTCCACGACGTATCGCGACCATCGCACTAGCGACTTGTTTGCTGTAGCGGATCAAGTGTTGGCCCACCAGCAAAAAAATTCTACTGCTTTAAAGAAAGGAGACGCGTGGGACTTCTATTTTCCGTGGGATTCTCCAAGTGAAAACGATAGAACGATGGTATTTGAAAAGCCGTCTTCATTCATAAGCTTTCTTCGATTCGCTTTATATCGTCCCCGTGATATCATTACAATGTTGACGATGCTTCGCGAAAGATTTGTCACCGCATCCAAGGATCAGAGTCGATCGTTTTCATTGGATGATTTTAACGACGCTACTTTTAGACGAGATTATTCCGACTATCTCCTGGGAGAAGTGAAGGATCAGTTGTCATTTTATTACTCCAGCCAAGATTACGAAAGCTTCCTTAAGTTTTTCCAGTTTTTGGATGGCAGGAATAAATTTGATTACGAAGAATATCTAAGGGCGTATGAGTCACTTACGGCACACAACGAATCATCTGGGGTGCCGCGACCAAAATTCATGTCGTCCGCAGAGGAATTTCTACAGTTTCTATATGACTTGAACATCATTTCATATATCGAAACAACTGACGACAACCAGAAGTTTTTCCATTGGTGTTTTAAGGACAGGACATACTCCAATATCTCGCCTAGCGTTAAAATTGGAGCCCATTACGAAATTTTTTACGGAATGAGCAAAGCCTTGGATACTGGAAAGAAGTTTCAACGAAGTGAATCTGGTCGAAAATCATAATGACTGGAAGACCGGGGTAGAAACAGCGCTCGTAGAAACCGCTTCATACATCCGGTCGAACGCTTCCACCCTGTCGATCTGAAGATCGGTCGATTCCGTTGCGGAAGCGGACCACCTCTTCGTCGACGAATTTTCGGGTGGAAGCAGCACTTGTTTGCCTTTATCAACGGGGAAGTCGACGTTCGAATGTCCGTTTAGTTGCGTGGGCAGGTGGCCGTAGATGGCCGAATTCTGTCCGACGACGCTCGGCGGGAGTCGGCCCCTTCCCGCGCTATGTTAAGCACTGCGGGAATAATGGCGAAAATTATCAATCTCTACCGCCATCCAATCAAGGGTCTCTCTCCCGAGGGAGCTGCGGACGAAAACTTGGACTACCTGGAGGTAGTTCATGTACTCGTACGAAGACCGCATGCGAGCGGTCCGGCTTTATTTGAAGTTGGGTAAGCGCGTCGGGGCGACCATCCGACAGCTGGGTTATCCGACCAAGAATTCTCTGAAATCGTGGCATCTCGAATACGAGCGATGTCATGATTTGCGGACCGGCTATGTTCGTTCCAGGCCGGTATATTCGGCCGAACGGAAGAAGGTGGCCGTCGATCATTACTTAGGCCAGGGCCGTTGTGCTGCTGCAACCTTGAGGGCGTTGGGATATCCCAGTCGCGGGACGCTCGCCGCCTGGATCGAAGAACTGCATCCCGAAATCGGAAAACGCATTGTCGGCAGAGCAACTGGCAGCATTCCGAAATCGCCGGCGGTGAAGCAGGCGGCAGTCATCGAACTGTGCACCAGAGAGGAAAGCGCGCGCCTGCTTGCGCAGAAAGCAGGCGTGAGCAGGCCGACGCTTTACAATTGGAAGAACCAGCTACTCGGTCGTGAAGCCCCAGCATCCATGAAACGCCAGAAGAAGCCAGCGCCTGACAGTGAGCGTGCGAAACTGGAACAGCAGGTCGAATCGCTTCGACGCGACGTCCGGCAACTGCAGCTCGAGCACGACATCCTGAAGAAGGCGAACGAACTGATAAAAAAAGGAATGGGCATCGTCCCGCAACTCCTGAGCAACCGGGAGAAGACGATGCTGGTTGATGTCCTGAAAAACACCTACACGTTGTCAGAGCTTTTAGCCGTATTGGGGCTAGCTCGCAGTTCCTACTTCTATCATCGTGCGCGTCTGCTCGTGGCCGACAAGTATGCTGGCGCTCGCCGAGTCATCGCAGACATCTTTGAAGTCAATCACCGGTGTTATGGCTATCGCCGGATACGCGCTGCACTGGGCAGGCAGAAGGTCGTTATCTCGGAGAAAGTGGTGCGACGTTTGATGAGGCAGGATGGGCTGACCGCTGCCACAGCAAGACGACGTCGCTACCGCTCCTACGGCGGAGAAATAAGCCCTGCGCCGGAGAACATCATCAATCGTGACTTCCGCGCAGGAGCCCCGAACGAGAAGTGGCTCACCGACATTACCGAATTCCAGATCCCGGCCGGCAAGGTGTATCTGTCTCCGTTGATCGACTGCTTCGATGGACTGGTGGTGAGCTGGACAATCGGCACGCGGCCGGATGCCGAACTTGTAAATACCATGCTTGATGAGGGCATCAAGACGGTAGCCAACAGTAATAAACGGCCTGTGGTCCACTCTGATCGCGGGGCGCACTATCGCTGGCCTGGATGGCTCGCACGCATACGTGATGCCAAACTAGTTCGCTCGATGTCACGCAAAGGATGCTCACCCGATAACGCGGCCTGCGAAGGCTTCTTCGGGCGGCTCAAAACGGAGTGGTTCCATTCCCGTGATTGGCGGACTACGACCGTCGAGCAATTCATTGAGGTACTTGACTCCTACATACGCTGGTATAACGCGAAGCGGATCAAGGTCTCGCTAGGCGCTCTCAGCCCGCTCGAATACCGGGAGAGCCTGGGAATCGCAGCATAAACCAGTCCAAGTATTTAGCCGCACCCCCAGCTGCTAACGAGATTCAGGATATGACGTGCTAGAGAAGTCGGAGTGTGACCTTGTGGGAGTACGTCGGTTTGCGGCACCGCCAGATCAAGGCGTCGCCACTCAGGATCATCAAAGTATCCCGCCAGCACACGCCACACGGGAAGTAGGCCGATCGTGCGAAGTGCGAAGTCAAGTCCCGTTATTTCGGGCACAAACATCTCGCTGCGCCGGCTAAGGGCAAACAGGATTGCCGGAAAACGAAAAGCGCCATCCCGTAGGCTGCGGTCCGCAACTAGGTCATGGGCTTGCCCTGCAGCATTCACGAGATCAAACCTTCGGGCGATTTGGCGGAAGCCGTCAGTCCTAGACATCTCCGGCTTACCGACACCAATGTCATCAGCAAGTAAAGCGAGGGTCTTGAGGTACATCTGATCCTCGAAATTGGATGGGCAACTGAGGCCTTGTAGCCACCTGCCGAGAGCAGACGCTACCGGAGCACTCTGCATAAACACGCCACGGGCCGCACGTCGGATATTCCCACTGTGGCCGACCGCCTCTATCCGTGATCGGAGTTGCATCTCGCAGTTACTGGCGATCCGACTGAGATAGTCGCAAAGTGCATCGACATCTCCAGCCACCTTCAAAGGCACGGTGTCTACTGAGCCGAATCCAGCCTCTCCGATGAGATTCCGCAAATTATCTGAATCAACAAAAATTTCAGGATTCAGCGTCAGTCTGTAAATATCACGCCACATCACTAATTTCCCCGTTAAAACGCGATCATGGTTGAGGGAAGCTCTGTACGTCGCCTACGGACAGCTCGTGTCGTGCTCCCCATTAGCAGAAAGGCCTGTATCTTCACGGCGCATACCTAGCCACACCACCAACCAGGCGCAGGCAAGTACACCGACCGACATCCCGGCCGCGTAGCGCAGGCCGCGCACAATGTGATCGTCACCACCAGCGACTAGCGCACCGAATATAGCCACGCCAATTGCGCCAGCGGCCTGGCGCGCCGCATTGAGCACGGCCGAAGCAGTGCCCGACCAGGTCGTGTCGACGCTGGCGAGGACGGTCGCAGTTATCGCCGGCACCACCAACGCCGCACCACCAGGGATCAACAGGAACGGTGTCAGCATCAAGGCATAGCTGCTAGCACCATCCAGCTGCGCGAGAAGGGAAAAGCCGAGGGCAGCAATTGCACTGCCCAGCAGCATGGGAAGGCGTGCGCCAAAGCGACCATTCAACCAACCACTGAGGAGATTGGCGATGACGGAGGTAGCGGTCAGCGGTATGAAGGCGAGTCCGGCCTGCATAGCGGTGTAGTGCTTCACATGTTGCAAATACAGGCTAAGCACGAAGATCACACCGTAGTAAGTCTGGTTCACCGCCACGCCGAGCAACACCGCTTGGCTAAAATTAGGCAACCGGAAAAATCTCAACGGCAGCATCGGGTGTGAGACACGTGCCTCGGCTACGACAAAGGCCACGCCGCTGACGGTGGCCAAGGCGAAGCCGCCCAGTACTCGCGGCTGCCTCCAGCCCAGTGCTCCGATTTCGATCACAGCCCCGCATAGGCTGCTCAACGCCAGCACCACCAGCATCTGTCCACGCAGATCAAGCGGTCGCCGTGTGCACGCTGTTTCAGGCAATCGTATGGTCAGCAAGATCGCGAGAGCACATAGAGGCAGATTGACGAGAAAAATGCTTCGCCACCCAAGGCTTTGCAACAACACCCCGCCGATCAGCGGACCGAACGCGACCGACGCGCTGCCTGCGGCCGTCCATAATGCAACCGCGCGGGCACGCAGTTGGCGGTTGTCGGCGCAGGCGTGATTTAGCAGTGCCAAGGAAGGTGAAACCAGCAACGCCGCGCCAAGTCCTTGCACCGCTCGCGCGGCGATCAACCCCGTAACCGAAACAGACGCACCACAAACCGCCGAAGCTACTCCGAACACACCGAAGCCAACCAGATAGGCGCGCCGCGCACCGAAGCGATCGGCGAGGGTACCCGCTGATAGCAGCAGCACCGCAAACGCCAGCGTATAGGCGTCTACGACCCACTGCAGGCCGGCTAACGAACTGTGCAGCGCCGCTGCCAGCTTCGACAACGCGACATTTACGATAGTCACATCCAGCTGTACAACACTGAACCCAAGGCCGGTGGCAATCACGGTCCATGTCATTGACGGGTGTCGACGAGTCATACACGACACAACGAACGGGGCAAAAGGCTTGGTTGCATCATCCTGCGCTCCTTACGACCAAGATGTTTATGTGGGTCCATCGCAACGCCTGTCTGTCGGAAGGAGTTGCAGTCGAAGATTCGATTCGTCCAGAAATGATGCGTTACGTCAAAACATGGGATATATGGAAGCGTCTTTTTGTTTTTCTCCTTTGTCAGAATTCCGCTTTAGCCTCAGCATGCGGAGCATGAAATTCCATATGTTTTTCATGAAAGATGTTCCTGAGTTAATTCGTTAAGAAGAAGCTTCGCGACCACATCGGAACCCTCGTCCGTGAAGTGAATACGGTCGACAAAGAGCCACTGATCAGGTAAGGCCGCCTTCGCAAGGACCGGTGTAAAGTCCAAAAAATTGACTCCCTTCCCGTTGATGCCTTCATTCAGACACTTCACGTAAGCTTCATGCGTAGCTAGGGAGCAGATATCCCTGTACGTCTCCCTGAGTGAGCCGTGTGTATCCAGTTCTCGGAAAATCGCCTGCTCCTCCGTGGAACCACAAGGCCGGACCCAATCAGCCAACGGTTGGAGCACGTAGGTAAGTCGGGCACCCATTGCCTGAGCGAAAATCTGCCATGAATCCAAACGTCGAAGTGTCAAGCCTGTTGTATATGCAATCTGCTCCTCGAGTGAAAGGACATCAACTTCTCCAGCTTCTTTCGGCTTCTTTCTAAACCACGCAGAAATTGCTGACATCCTTTTGGCCGTCAGCCGATCGAAAAAATTCTGGCTGAAAAAAAACCCTCCATGCTCGCCACGTAACTTCGACGGCAAGCGCGAAAGCACGAGTTCGTTTAGCCCCGAGAAAATAACGATTTCTTTTATGGGAGGCAGTTGATGTCGGTAGAGCTCGAACAGGAGCAACTCTTGCGTAGAGTTGAATGCCCGGCCAGCAAAATTAATCCATAGTTCCGGTCGAAGATCGTTTTCCGTCAACCGCGACGCCAGCGTATGACGATCACTACTTGCGCCAGTACCGAATACTGTTGAACTTCCGACCAGCAAACGAACGGCGTTAGCCCGGTTTAAGGTCGTGGCCGAGTACCGTTTTTTTCTGGCAATGGTGTATCGAAACCCGGAAGCGTCCGTCGACACAATGCTTGAATTAAAATTGACCGGATGAAAATACATAATGTAAGGCAACCAACCCAGATTATCTGGGTCCATGAATTCGCCGACATAGCCCCGCATTTGCGGCGTGAGGTCTGAAACAGCAGACATCGATGCCCCCTTTTTTTGCGTACGACTCGAAGCTGGACAATGTGCATTGAGCTGAGTGCCCCCGCGTGACCCTCTCAACGGTTCACCGACGTTTCGGGCAGAGTGGCGCCCGACCGCGCGGCGACTCCCTTGCATCAGGAGCGATGACATCGCCGCACTAGCGAAGCCAGCTTGATGAAGGCATCAAGAACTGGAGTGCCTCTGCTTCGTCGTTCCACTCTTCAAACGGATCATCATTCGCCTCACAATTTCTTCTACAGGCTCATCGTCCCGCCCCGACGCTACGAAGTCAGGGTGCAACGCATTGAACTCTCGAATCCTCTTCGTCCACGACTCACTACCTGAAAATTGCACTGACGTCTTGGAACTATAAGGCGGCCAAGTCCGGTAGCTATTAATGCCTGGGACCGACGTTCCTCTGACAAGGATTGGATTTAGATAGAGTTCTTCATTCGAAATCAATGTAGAAGTCTTTATAAATCCTATATCCAACCCACATCTACGCTTCAAAGATCTATTCGGTTCGGAACCGTGAATGACATTGGGGTGATGTACCGATACGTCTCCAGGCTGTAACTCGATATCCACGACATTGCTGATGTCGACATACTCCTCCTCAATCGAAGACATCAACATATTGGGTGTGTCGCTGCGCAATACCAACTTCCGCAGCGGCAATTTGTGCGTGCCTGGAATAATCCTCAGACAGCCATTTTCCGTCGAGCTTTCATCAACAGCGAGCCACAGCGATGCCGCTTCCATCGGCGACAGCTTCCAGTAGGATCCGTCCTGATGCCAGAGAACTGCCTGACCATCTATCGGTGGTTTGCAAATATATTGTGCTGTAAAGCAGGCCAGGTTGGGCCCAAGGAAAAGCTCAGCTAGATCGAGCAATCGGCTATCAGTAACCAGCCGAACCCAAAATGCGTCGTCACGCATTAGTGGGTGGTGAAGATGTTCGGGACGAAATTCTGGAAACTTCTCGCGAAGCCAGATAAAATGCGTCTTTGCCTCTGCAATGAGTCCGGAATCTATGACGTTCCTAAAAACTGTGAACCCATTCCGTTCGTATTCCTCTAGGTTATGCGAGTATTCTTCCACGTTCTTCACGGCAAGCATAGTGTCTCTCCGGCGCGCTACGGAAAAGGTATTGAGGTCACAGGTAATGAAGCGAAACTTGGACATTCGGAAGCGAGCCTGTCAGCTCCAACGAAAATTCTTTGGTGCGAACAGCCGAGCAAAGCCCCTCTTTCAACAATGCTCCGAACGCGTCGTTACGATTCATGAGTGGCATTCTGGTGTATTTGTCGCCGTGCGGCTTTACCGAAAAAACTGAGGCTTGACGATTCTGGTTCTTTTTCGGATCTTTTATCGCAACGCGCTGAATTCCTTGGGATCGGCTATAGCTTGCAGTTTTCGGTTGGAAGGCTATTTATCACCTTGATTGCCGCGACCGCCGTCCGTCGGCACAATGCAATGCCGCAGTCTGGCACCGGGCCGCGGACCGGCGTCATTTTTTGACAACACAAAACGCCAAAAAGCATAGAAATCGTCAAAGATTTATCGGCGGCTACTTTAATCTGCTCAGACGATACGCCGTACCATTGCGCGTTTTCGACAGTTCGGATGGAAGGCCCAACAACAATAGAAATTGAGATCCCGGCACCCATGGCGGCAGATGACGACCCTACGCGTTTTGGCGAATATGTCCGCACGAAGCTTGACGGACTCAGGGTGAGTACCCGGGAGCTCCCGGACACGAGACATAATGCTCACCTCCCTATGTTATTGAAGATCAATGGATAGTTGATTCGGGTCAGCTGATTGCGGACCCTCGATGGCACTTCTTGCTGTGATAAACGTTTCGACATCGACGCGCCGTAAAATCCACGGTGCGCCAAGACACGCCTGCGTGGCAGGCAATCGCTTGATGCGGATCAGCCGGAAGACGGTCGGTGTACTGATGCCTAATAGCGCCGCGACTTCCGTCACATTCAGCTCATTGCGCTCTTGCCGCTCTCCCTCGCGATAAGCGGCTATCGCATGGTCTTTGCGCAAGATACAAATTCGCGCCGCTGTCCATGAAAGCCCTTTCGCCGTGCGTTTGCCTAAACGATTAACGACAGCAGCGATGCCTTGGTCTGCAAGCGTTCTCGCCAAGGCTCGAACGATGTCGATCGTTTCGACGTCAGTGGCCCAGCGATGTTGACCGGTCCGGTTCGTTTCAAATTCGAGCTCGGTGTGATCGCCCCCTTGCCAGTGTAGGAGCGCCCGGATGGTGTGGTCCTGCTTGGTGACGACAATCTCTTTGAGCACGGTGCGCAAGATACGTTTCTTGATCTCGATGGCACTGGCAGGGTGATTCCACAACCTGGGCAGGTCAGTTCCTAATCTCATGAGCTCGTCGCGCGCGGTGGCGCTGAGTGAGTCTGCAGGCTGCTCGCGCAGCGCATCCAGTTCGCACTGCCGCTGCGCTTGTGTTGCCAACGCGTCGTTCCACCGACGCTCAAGCTCGGAGGCTACCAGCCGGTTATCGGGATCGATCGCATCGTACTGCCGACGCGCCCGAGCAGCTTCATAACGTGCCTGTTCGAGCGCCAGTTCCTTGTGCCGGACTCGCTCATCCTCACTCAGGCGCTTGCGCTCAATGGCGTCCAGCGATGCGCGAATGCCCAATGGTTCAAGTCGGTGTAGAACTTCCTCAGCGACGCGTTGGTCTACGCGCACCGCACCGAACGAGATGCAGCGTGGGCCGCCATGATTGATCATGCTGCCCTGACAGCTATAGCGGCCGATGTCGCCCTTGGTGCCTGAATACGCGACGTGCAGTTTGCGACCGCAATGGCCGCAGCGGATGAGACCGGCCAACAGCAAACCGCCGCGTTTGACCGCACCCCGAACCATGTTGCCCTTCATGTTGGCGTTGTCGGTGATCAATTTGCGATTGCTCTCGTACTCGTCCCAGCTAATGTATCCCGCGTGGTGTTCGACGATCAAGACCTGCCATTCTTCGCGATTGACGTGGGTGCCGCTGTACAGCCGCTTGCGACCGCTCTCAATGCGCACAATCGTCTTGGTCTTGCCGAATGCGTATGCCCCGCCGTAGGTGGGATTCGTCAGGACATGCCACAGGGTGTTATAGACCGGTAGTTTCCAGACAATATAACGGCCCTCCGGGCCATAGCTTGCCGCCGGTAGCTCAATGCGCTCCTGTCGAAACCAGATTAAAACCTGCCTCACACTACCAAACTCGCGAAACTTCCGAAACACCAGATCGAGCGCTTCACGAATACGTAGATCCGGATCCTTCTCGATGCGGTTGTTCGGAACACGCATGTAGCCAATCGGTGCGGTCATGAACAACTCCCCGCGCTTGGCCTTCTGATCCAGCGCGGCTTGGGAGCGTTGACGAAACGTCGAGAGTTCCATCTCGGATAACGTGCCCTTCATGCCCAGCAGCAGGCGGTCGTTAGGCTCGCGCGGATCATATACACCATCTTCATCCACCAGGATCGTTCCGACGAGCCGACAGAATTCGAGCAACGTGTGCCAGTCACGCCCGTTGCGCGCGAGCCGGGACGCTTCGATACAGAATACTGCGCCCACCGCGCCGCTACAAAGGGCGGCCAGCAAGCGCTCGAAGCCGGGCCGATGGATACCCGAGCCCGAGCGGCCCAGGTCGTCATCGATGACCGTCACCTCAGGCCAGCCGAGCACGCGGGCACGATCGGCGAGTCCATACTGACGTAACTGGCTCTCACGATTATGCTGCACCTGGTCCAGCGTCGACTGACGAACGTAGACATAGGCGAGGCGCGAGAGATGCTCAGCGCGGATCTTGTTCATCGCGCACCTCCATCTCGATTGCATCGATCACCGACTGCATCAACAGTGTCAACTGCGCCACTACGTCCGCTAACACCTCTGCGGGCAGAGGTCCTTCCTCGCTGCTCCCCTCGAACAGATCGTGCTGCACCATCACCTGTTTGCGCATCACCGTATCCCCTGTGCGTTGACAACACTGAAGAAGATAAAGCGGCGCTGACCAGGCGTTGAAGTTCGATCAACGCCCCGTGCGGTAATTCCGGCTGCACAACGATAGACATGCGAGTTGCTGCTTCGCCGGTCATCCACGGCGGAAGATGAGCGCGAGTGCCATCGGGTTGCATGATGATCAGGTACGACTCGCCTCGATAGCGATTCATTCCAATGACATTAACGCGCTCGCCGAAGCGCGGGTGAAACGGATAGCGGACAACGACATCGTCGCAATGATGATGGGCAGTGTGTTGCAGGTTCGCCACGAGACGGAAAGATACACACCCACCTCATGGGTGACTCTTACACGGCTCGAATTGCCGTCCGTGACTCTTGACTGTTCCAGCATTTTCAATGAGCTCAAGATTACCGTGTACGATGCGGACTGCCGCCGCCCCACAGTGCTTCATGTCGACGATGCTCTTTGCAACGTGCCGCGTTGGGCTGGCACAGTCATCTCTATCGTCCCGCCCGGCACGAAGGTCCGTGAAGAACATGGCACAGGGCCATTCGGATCGATATCGGTAAGCATTGACCTGGAAGAGCTCGCGAAAAGGCTGAATATTCAGCCGGCGGAAATGGATCTAAAACCGATGATGTACGAACGGGCGGACGGGCTTGCCGACATCGTCAAGAATTTTTGGCACGTCGTTCGTGATGGTGCAGATGTGGCATACGTTGAAGCGGGCGTCCATTACATCGTGCTGGACGTGTTGCGCCTGCAGGAGGAGGAGCCGTCACGCGAGGACGGCCCATTCGCCGGTCTGTCCAGTCGGCAACACGCGAAAGTGTGTGCATTCATTGACCGCCATCTGAGCGACGAAGTGGATTTCGACGACATGGCTCGTGAGGTGCAACTTAGTCGAAGCTATTTTACAAAGATGTTTCGCAACACTTTCGGGAGATCCCCCGTCAAGTACCTCCGTGAGTGTCGCGTGAAACAGGCCATTGAATTGATGCGAAAGTTCCCACGTCGAAGGCTCGTTGAAATCTGGCTAGAATGTGGGTTTAACGGTGGCAGCCAGTTTTCGCGCACCTTCAAACAGATAACGGGACAGTCGCCAGCAGATTATCGACGCACCCTAATCCGGCCCTGAGCCGAACTACGTCAGCATACACTCAGGCGTCGCAGCCGTTCTGTTCACACTGCTGTTGCAACAAGATGGAGAGCAATATGTCGTTGACAACACATTTTGAATACCCGGAAGGTTACGAGGGGATAGAACAGAAGGAGTTGGTGATTGGCGGAGGGAAAGGACCGCAAGTCGAGCGAATACGTCTGTTGCCGTGGCTCACTATTACAAGGATGCGAGCGGCACAGTCGTCTTTTTCCTATAGCAGCGCCTTCAATGGACATCGATTTAGTCTGTACAGCGGCAAATCGGATTTTCGAGGTACTTGCTATATCGAAGGTGTTGCTCACGCGATGCCCGTTTGCCTTGGTAACTCAATCTCCATTGTGCCCGATGGGCAGCAGATGTTTATTGAATGCCATACCCGTCTCCTACGAGTAACCTCGGTCGTTATCGAAGAAGAGCAATTGCTGAAGACGTCCACAGTGCTCCCTGCGGCAACCCGGCTCGCGCCAATTGCAAGTTTGGAAGCTCCATTTTTACGAAACCTGCTAACACGGTTTGTTCTGATGGCCTCATCACCGGAAATCAATTCGCTCTACATGGAGTCATTCGCGGCGTTCGTACTTCGAGAGGCAGCGAGGTGTCAGGGTTCAAGCGCCAATCTGCAGGTCCAGACTTCCGGCAGGTTTGACGTTACGCAAGCTCGTATGGTGAGCGAGTACGTGGAAAAGCATCTTGCCCGAGACGTGCTGCTAGAAGAAGTAGCCGAGTTGGTGCAACTTGGCCCAGGTTTTTTTTCCCGAATATTTCGCCAGACTTTAGGGATGTCGTTCGAGCAATATGTGTCCCGGCGTCGTGCCGCGCAAACTGAGACTTCATTGCCCGAGCGTCGCGCAAATTGCAATTTACCCCGCTGAAACCAATTTCAAAAATGCGCAACTGGGGAGAATTAGTTCTCCGCCCGCCTGATGTTACGCCTCTCTACGTGACCGTGTGTCCGATACTCATTGCACCGCGGCAAGAATTGCAACTGACATTAGAAAACGTGCTCTCAAATGACGCTGTTCTCGTGGCTCGCAAAGATATTACCGCCATGAAATTGACGTCCAGCGTCAATCTTGATCTCACGGAATTTCGAGCTCAAGGAATGTACTCGCGAGCCTTGGCCGGCTGTGCTAGCGGCAGGACGCTCGCCTTTGGATTCGTAGCAATCCAGCCGTCCAGCAAATCTGCCCACTCCTGGAGCATCGCCCTCCTTTGCTCGCCATACTCCGCCTTGTTGTAGACCGCGCGCACGCCACGCTGTTCGTGAGCGAGACATTTCTCGATCCAGTCGGTGTTGAATCCTGCTTCGTGCAATATCGTGCTGGCCGTCCGACGCAGATCGTGCACCGTGAACGGATCAAAATCTGTCCCGTCGTCGCGTATTAGCTTGACCGTGCTGTCAATGACGCGGTTCAGAGTCGCCGCACTGATCGGGGAGGCCGTTTCATAGCGGCCGGGATGCACGTACGAACTCGCTCCGAAGCACGTCTTAAACGCGACCAGAATGTCCAGAGCCTGTTGACTCAGGTAGACATTGTGGGGGCGACCGGCCTTCGTCCGTTCCTTCGGAATTGCCCAGACTGCGGTATCAAAATCTATTTCGCTCCACATTGCCAGAATGAACTCAGACTTGCGCACCAGCGTGAGCAACATGAATCTGATAGCGAGACGCAACGTAGGCATCGTCGGCGTTTTATCCAATGCACTGAAAAACACATGAATTTCGGCTGGCGATAGTGCCCGATCACGTGGTTTGAAGCTGGCGATGGCAGACGGACGGATGGCTTCCCCAGGATTGTCTACCTTCAGTCCCCGCGCCTGCACGAAACGGTAGACCTGCAGAACGATCTCGCGCGCATGCACGGCAGGGGCCGCAGCGCCCCTCTCCTTGATCTTCTCGCAGCGCGCCATCAGTCGTGCCGGTGTGATCTCATCCAACTTCAGACGGCCAAACTCCGACGCGAGATTGCGGTCGTAAACTGATTTGCGCATCGACCGTGTGGACTCGGCAAGGGCGGCCTCCGCGAAATACTTCTCCGCCCAATTCCCACTCGATTCTCTATCAGGCCTGCGAAACCAGCAATGGCGGGCGATTGGGACGATCCGTGTAAGTATGATACCGTAAAGCGTACCGCCCTATGTGTTCGTCTGGGGCCTTACATTATGCGGGCCGTTATGGCACTGCGAAATTTCTCTGGCCCGGCCCCTTTGTCTGAAGTCGTTCAGGGATGTCGACCCATCGACCAAAACATCCTGCTCCCTCACACGCATCGCCAGATTCGAAGCTCGTACACGGCGTACGGGACGGTATCGCCGCCGACCAGACGCTGCCCGAAGCCAATACCGTCATTCAATACCGACAAAGAGTAACCAAGCCCCTCTATCTCGAGCCGCAAAGACAGCTTCTGAGCACCGATAAGCTGATACTACGACCACAGCAAACCCGAGACGTCGCGCAGCATATCCATTCCGCACTCTGTATGTGCGCTCATATGGCTTGCCATCGGTAGACCCGATTGCCTAGATCCGAAAACACGAAGCGCATACCGTCAACATGTTCGATAACTACATCAGCCTGGAAAAGCCGCTGATTCGCGAGAATGATCGGCGATGCCTTGATCTTCCAGTCGCCGGATTCCGCGAACCGCTTCACGCGCTTCATGGCAACCTCCAGTTGTAGCGTCGATAACGCCTTTTCCGGTCAGTCTCCGACGAGCCGCTTGCATGCTACCAAGCTGCTAGGCCCGCTTTGGCCATACGCCGCGAAGCGGCGACGTTGACCGACATGCCGCAGTTCCTCATGTCCCAATGCTTCGAGGTCACCTGCAACTCTATCGCCAATGGCGACGTCGATTCCCGCGAGCAATTCGAAAACGGCAAAATCTCCTTCGTCGATCTGCACGACAAACATACCGCGCCTCTGATTCACGATAACAACAGTTCCTTCTTGCATACGTTCCCTCCTGTTTAACTTGGAGACTGGTTAGCTAGCCTGCCGTATCTCGTTTCTCGGTCGCGGAGTTCGCCGCCCGAGGCGCGCGCTTTGGCGTAGCCGCCACCAATTCCTTGGCCTTCTCTTCGAGGATTTCAGCGTGGATGACTCGCTCAACGATATCGATAGTAGTATTGAGCGAGTCCGCCGAAGGCTGATGGCCGCGGTGCATGGCAGCCGATCCTGCGTCAAAGGCTGCCTCGATTATTAGTCGCTCCTGCTGGCTCAGTAAGTTGGCTTTCTGCAATTCGTCAAGCCCTTTGGCGAAGTTGCCTTTGTCACCGATTCTCCTGCCAATCGCCTTGTCAATAATCGCTCTCGCGCCCATCATCGCCAGCCTTCGGCTGTCAGCGTGAAGTGCCGCATAAACTTCGTCAAGCAACCCTTGATACGCCGGCGCCTCTTGCCGAACCAGCCAGTCGGGCTTACGTCGCGAAACGCGGGGCAGGAAGTATGTTGGAACGTACGGATCCTGGGGATCATCTTCCGAGCACCAGTCGGTTCGGCTCATGGTAACTTCATGGCAACCACAACATTGCAAAATGCGCCGAGTGGTCCCGACGGATACCGTGTAGCGGCCGTGATCGTAGTCGCGCGACTTGCGGATCTGCTTCACCACGATGTGCTGGGTTTCATGACCGCACTCGTTGCAATGCGACCACACTGGAGTTATCGGCGAGGAGCGGGCCTTGGTCGTCACGATGTATTCCTATTCGTCGTCGACCTTGCCGATCGCAACTCCTTTGATCGAACCATCGTCAACGGTACCAATTCGTAACGACTTCCCCGGACGCGGATGCCGCGGAGGGATGCGTGACGCGATTTCAAGAACGGACTTGCCGCTGATCACGGTACGCTTGATGAAATGTTCCAATGCGTCAAGCAATTTGCGGAATTCGGTCTCATCTGGAGACCAGCCACGATGAGCGGCTGCGTTTCCCGCGTTCGCCACGGTTGCCAGAACGTTCGCCTCCGTTTCTCCAACAAAGCCGCTTTGGATCAAGCCTTCTACCTTCTTCTCAAGTGGCAAACCGGGGTCGATCTTAAGAAACTCTGTCGTTCTATCGAGAGCCGTCCGGAGTCCCACCGCCGCCAAGATGAGTGCGCCCGCTTCTTTCGCATCATATGTTTGGGTCAGAATCGTCGCGAGCTGGGGGTCTATGTTCGACAAATCCCAGATCCAGTCTGGCCGGTTAGTGGTTTGCTCAGGCATCGGATAGGTTGTCACGGTGATCGGGTGATAATATCCCTGAGCACCGTCGACACCTACTCGAATGTCCCAGTCCTCAGAGTCCCAACTGCCGCGCCAGTAGAAAACGGTTTCACAGCCCAAGCACTTCAATAGTCGATGATCGACCTGTCCGTTGGTCGCGTTACGCCCATCCGTCCACTCCCACGGTTCATCAAGCGCACCATGCACGCTGCAGTTCCGTTCCCCCTCGCATCGCGGACAAACGGCCTTGAAAATTTCCATCGATCTTCACCTTGTAGGGTAGGTTCCGCTTTTTCAGCTTGAACGCCCCTTACCGCAGCGGACGCATTCGTGAAAATGAATGCCGCTATCGTTAAGTATGTAGTGGTAGTGGGCTCCCGGCGCCCATTGATGCCGCCCGATAAGACACGCGAGCCGTCTGATCCATCTCTGCAGCATGAGCCCTCCTGCTTTCCTAGTTCACGTTCGTGCTGGTTGGAACCGTCGATCCGGTCCCATTGCATGGCTTACAAGCGACGAAGCCGGCCAAGCCAGGCCACCCTCCAGTTCCGCCACACAAGGCACATTCAGTGCCTGCTTCTGCAAGGCTCTCCGCTTGCTTTAACCTTGCCCGCCATTCGGTTTCGCTAATCTTTGTCACCTGTATTTCCCTCTATACGTTTTCCGTTGTCACTGAGCCTTCGGTCGGGCCTTGCCGGTCCGCGCCATACGTAGAAGCATCGTTCGCGCGATCGACCCGACGCTGCCGCCACCGATGGTAGTCGTTTCTATACATCCAGCGTCCGTGATAATCGTGACAGCGCCATCGACCTCGTGAACCTCTGCGACATATGTTCGGCCATCGACTGTGACTTCAACTTCCATATTGCTTTCCTTGCTCAAACAGGATTACGTCGGCCAGCACTTCGATTCCACAGTGTCGCCGAATGGCCTCGCGAAACTCCTGCCATTCAACCGCACCCGCTGCCTCGTGCGTGCATGCAAACATTGATCCGCGCCGACCATCTGCTCGGCCAACAATACGGCGAAAGGAAGGCAAAAACGATGACGAGAGCGGGAAGCGGTATGCGCCATCCATGCAACGTTTCCCCGCTCACCGCGCGCCACGACTTCGGCTGCTCGGTGGTCTCGCTGATCTGCCGGAAGGGCCGGTCCTGCAGGCTGTCCTCCTCCCCTCCGAGTTCCAAGAACACGTGCCGAAGCAATGCACGCTTGACGTCGTGGTCACGACCGCCGAAGCGCCATGCATTAAAAGTAATGCAATGGAAACGCTCAGAACGACGCCGACCGTCCTGCTTCACCGCATCGCTCGCCAGATCCGCCCGATAAAGCTCCTTGATACTGCTCTTCCCTGTTCCTCAACCGCCAAGCAAACCGATGCTGAATGGCGTTTGATGCCGATCGGATTCGATCATGCTTCTCAGCGCCAAGGCAAAGTGCCGGTGCCCAAAAGCGTCCTGATCGTTCTGTGAAATTTCTCTATCGAGAATCGACGGCATAGCGTCGCGAATGGGCAACCGGTCGTTCATGTCTTATTGAGGGGGCGGGTATTAGATGTATCGCTGGTTGTTCGGCAGGTCACACAGCCCGCCTCGATTCATCTGTGGCAGTCAACACTCCCGAGATTTCCCTCAATTGCCGTCGAGCGATCATGCTGTCGACGGCCTGCTCAAGGACGCTTCTAACCTGACTGCTTGTGTTGCGGATACCAAACCCACGTGACACCGCCTGAACGACCTGCTCCCGCGTGGCGCCAAAGCTCCGCTCAATCAGTTGAAGAGTGGCGACTTCGATCTCCGCCGGCGGTAGCATATCGGCTCGACGAAGGGCAATCGCATTGACCCCCGAACGATCACGAGGCACAGGGACATGGTTCGGCGTCGACAGGAACTCTCCGGAACGCGTAATACGGCCCATCGTTACCGCAACATCAATGGATCGCCCGACCACATCTTCAATCCGGACACCGGCCCGCTTCAAACCCCACGCTTCCCGCATCCGGGTAATGACGTGGTCGCGATGCACGGGCCCCTCCACCTGAACTGCCTGAACCACCAACTCCGTCAACGCGCCCTGTGGCGCTTCGTGCAACTCGCCGGTGAGATGGTGCGGCCGCAGCAAGGTCACTTCTTCGTAGGGTGCGAAACCGGCAGCGTCCTCCTTGTCCGTTACCGTCTCCCGCTCTACATAAGGTGCCTCGATATCCAGTTGCTCGGCGAGCGCAGCATCTTCCCGCAACTCATCGAACTCAGACTTGAGCGCTTCAATGCGACGAATCAGAACGTCCAATTGTTCGATCGGGCGCTGGAACCAGTCAGTGCTCCATATCCGGTGGATGGTCCAGCCGTGCTCCTCCAGGATGGCCTGCCGCAGCCGATCGCGATCCCGGGCCGAGCGGGCACTGTGGTATGCAGCACCATCGCATTCGATACCCAGTAGAAATCGCCCGGGGCGTTCGGCATCGACGACAGCCAGATCGATGAAGAAGCCAGCCAAACCTACTTGTGCTTGGACTTCGTAACCTCTCGCCCGCAATGCGTTGGCCACCTGCTCCTCAAACACGCTGTGATGATCGCGCCCCGTGACCTCCGCCATCGGCAGGCGCCCCGTGCGGGCATACTGGAGAAAAATCCGGAACGCATTGACCCCAGCCCGCTCCGACGCATAGGCCGGATCAATGTCTTCATCCGTCATGGACGCAAACACGTTGCATCGCTGCTTGGCGCGGCTAATCAAAACATTCAGGCGTCGCTCACCGCCTGCCGTACCCAGTGGGCCAAACCGCATCGGCACTCGGCCGTTAGGCACGGATCGGCCATAGCCGACCGAGATAAAGATGACATCGCGCTCATCGCCCTGAACGTTTTCCAGATTCTTGACGAAGAACGGTTCTGAACGATGCGCCTTGAAGAACTCCTCAACGTCCGGTGAAAGCTCGCGGCGCAGAAGTTCGAGTTCGTCAATGATGGCGCGGCGCTGGGCAGCGGAGAAGGCCGCGACTCCCAAGGAGAGCTTCGGATAGGTGCGCGCATGAGCAATGATCGCCTGTGCCACTGCTTTCGCCTCGATCAGGTTATTGCGCTTGTTGCCCGCGTCGAACAAACCTTCGTGGACGTGATGGAATCGCAGGCCCCTACCACCCTGTGCCGTGTAAGGGCTAGGCACGATGTAAAGTTTGTTCTCATAGAACTGAAGATTGCTGACCGCAATCAGTGACTGGTGACGGCTCCGATAGTGCCAGCGCAACATCCGGGCAGGCAGGCCACGAGCTGCGAACAGTCCAAGGATGCTCTCAATATCTGCGACTGCGGTCGCGCCTTCGTCATCCTCGTCTTCGTTGCTCGAGGTCATCTTGGCAAAGAAGGCGGTGGGCGGTAACTGCTTGGGGTCACCAACGACGACAACCTGCCTTGATCGCGCGATTGCACCCAAAGCATCAACGGGCTGAATCTGGCTGGCTTCGTCCATCAGCAGCAAGTCGAACTCCATACTTCCCGGCACGAGAAACTGCGCAACAGATAGCGGGCTCATCATGAAAACTGGCTTGAGCGCTCGTAACGCTGGCCCAGCCCGCTCCACAAGCTTGCGCAACGAAATATGCCCCTTCTTTTTCTGAATTTCGCCCCGGAGTACTCCAAGCGGCCCGAGCGCGCCACCATCGCGAGGTGGAACGTTCTGGTAATGCGCCTGTACCACTTCCGAGCTCGCGGCAATAATCCGCTGCCGATCCAGCGAGGCAAACTCCTGCACAAGACGTCCATGCGTAGCCCCATCGAACCGGGCGAGATCTGGTTGGAGACGAACCATGTACGCATAAGTTGCCTCGAAATAGGCCATCTCAAATGCCGTGGCCAATGCTTCCGGCGCAAGTCGGCCGTCATCCAGGCGAGCAACCAGATCACCGCAACCCTGAGTCCGGGCCCGTGCCGAGCGATCCCGATAGTTCACCCATCGGAAGAGCTGTTCGTGTTCCTCGCTCCAGCGCCGCAGGCGCCAAACAATAACTTCAAGCCGTGCATCCGGAATCGTCCCGCCAATGGACGCTTCCAGGTCCAATTGGAGTTCGTCAGCCAACGCCTTGAGGCTGCTTTGGATAAGCGCTTGGGATTCCGTCAGCACTCTGGCACGAGATACCAAATACTCTCGCTCGCTGATCCGGCCGGCTAGAGCCCGGATATCCGGGTTCTGTGCAATCCAGTCCGCGGCGGATTTGTGCACGGTCCAGTTGGACCGTTCTGCCTGCCACACACTGTCGAAGGCTGCCTGCCCCAAAGTTAAACCTTCGCGCACGGCCTGACGATCGCGTTGACCAGCGGCCAGCGCTTCCAGTAGAGAACGGGTTTTACCGGCGTCAGAGACTGACGCGGAGAATAGCGCGCCGGCGGCTGAATGTGCGCTCGTATATCGCACTGCGAGTTGGAGCAGGGAACTCAAATCAGCACGCTCCACCGCTGCCACGTCGCCGAATACCGGCCCTCGAACCGCCCCCAGGTCTTCCCAGACTTCTCTTAGTCCGTGTTCGATCTGCAGGCAAACGGACGACAGTTGCCTGGCGCGCGCCGCCACTTCCGTTTTTTCCGGGCTGCGCGCGGCGATCAGCCGGGGCTCGGCACCTAACCCCTTCAGAGACCGCATCCACTCGACCAACGCCAACAGCGGTGCTGACTGGGATCTGGCGCCACGCCAATCGTCGCCAAACGCGCTGCGTCCAAAAGCATCTTCGGCGTCGATGATCTTCTTCGCGTCCTGCCCCTTGGCCAAGGTATCCAGCAATCCCAGCACCATGGGTAGGGGCTGATTTGGGGTTGCCAGAACCGATTCGACCAACCGACGGGCTGCACGCCATTCACCGCTTAAATGACGGAAGACGCTTGTGCCGCGTGATGTCAAAGTTGCACGCGCGGGAGCTAAGCTGAGGGACCACGCCATCTCGGTCAACTGCGCCCCAATGGCGATCTTGGCGGCATCGAGGTCGGCCACGGCTTGCGCGAGTTCACCGGCGCGCTCAATCCCATCACTCCATAGGTCCGACGCGAAGGTTTCCGGGCTGGCGGGCGGCGCCGATCCCACACGCTCACCGATGCGCGCCAGCATCTGGAAGTCCTCAAACGAGGACCCTGCCTCCCGCCCCAGTTGACGAGCGAGCGCCGCCGCTTCGCCCAACAAACGGGGAAGTCCTTCGGCTAGCCGGGCGAGGCGCTGGAACTGCTCCTCATTGAAGGTCTCGGGAAGCTCCGTGAAGGCACGGAGCGTGTCGCCCACGTCGATGTCCCATGCATTCCCGACAACTCGGTCAACCAAAGCCTCTCGTTGTGATGCATACCGTTGCCCAAGCTCGAGCAAATGCAGGATGGGATCGGGATTCTGCCAGGCATCATGCCCCATGGCCGACGCGGAGAGAGTGGGTGCCACCGCGATGCGCTGGAGCAGTTCTGCCATCGAAGGAATGTCAGACAGCCGAAGTGGCGGCGCGAGCTCCACAAGCTCCGCTGCAACCGCGAACTGCTGCTGCTCCGCCACGACCCGATGCAGCAACTGCTGAACGCGTGCGACCAGACGCTCGGCATCCATCGGTGAAATCGCAGCCCGCCCCACACCCACCCAGGCATGATCAGCTGGCCGACCAATTTCAATCACACGGCTAGCCAAATCAGCCAGCAAACTCTGGCGCGCCGCGAAACCATCTTTGCCCCACTGCTCCGGGGTCTCCAGTTGAATGTCGTTGGGGCGTTCGCCTTGTTCGCGAAGACGAACCAAATGTCCAATCACTTGGAACGGGGATAACTCCGATTTCGAATCGACGGCGTGCAGATTTCTGGCATGAGCGTTGAGGCTGTCGCGCGCCTCGGTCAGACGTGTGAACAGGCTTCCCGGATCCGCCACCTTAGGAGCGCCCAATTCCCACGTTCGCCGAAGCTCGTCAAGTACCGCGCGCTTGTTGGCTTTGTTACTGTGCAGCTCCAGGCATGCGTCGCCGACGCCTTTATCATCGAGACGGCGTTTCACGACATCCAGTGCAGCCATTTTTTCGGCCACAAAGAGCACACTCTTCCCGTCCTTGACCGCAGCAGCAATGATGTTGGCGATCGTCTGACTTTTACCTGTACCCGGCGGCCCTTGAATGACCAGGTTCTTGCCTCGTCGCACTTCATGGATTGCCAATGCCTGCGAACTGTCGCAATCCAGGATATGAAGCATTTCCGATGGCGGGATTAGCCCATCGATATTGGCGTCCTCATGTGCGAGGTCCTCACCGTCGGCAAAACCATCTGCTAACAGTGAGCGAATCAGCGGACGATCAGCGATCGTAGCACCCTTGGGCCAAACCGCTTGATCCAGGTCCCGGTACATCAAGAACTTCGCGAAGGAGAAAAAACCCACCGACATATGGTCGGGGAGCACTTCCCACGTGTCCTTGGTCTCAACGCTCTTTCGAACCAGCTCCATATAATCGAGTGGCTCAAACGTGTCATTCGCATCAAAAGCTGGCATGCGAAGCGCATGCACTCGATCGAGATAAGCTTCGAGCGACAGGTTCGACGCAAAGTCCTCCTGCCTGACCTTCAGATTGAAGCGTTCGCCCGCGTTGCCGCGATCCAGCTGAACGGGGATCAATAGAAGCGGCGCATACCGGATGTTCTCCGCGTTATTCGGATCGACCCACTTCAGGGCACCGATCGCCAGGAAAAGCACGTTGACGCCCTGCTCTTCCTCCAACGTACGTGCATCCAGATAAAGTTCCAGCAGGCGCTTCTGGAGACCCTTGCTGGTCAAACGTGTTTGCAGACGCGTGTCGGCATGCCGGCGCAAAACACCCCGCTCGTCAATGCTGTTATCTTCGGGCTGCGCCAATTCGTCGATCTCATCGAGTTCGGTCGGCGCCTTGTCCGAAACGTCTTCTACTGAGGCTTCGTCAGCGCCCTCCCGCATCGGATCCCCGGTTTCCGCGGCCCGCCCTGCCAGGAACGTGAAAGTCTTCCCCTCTCGGACCAACAGCCGAAAAATCTCACCCGCTTTCTCATCGATAATCTCGATGGAGCGACCTCCCCGAGCACCTCGGGGCATATTAAGCAGGCGATTGCGCGCTGATAAATCGAGTAACTCGATGCGGGCTCGCTCCAGCTTTTCAACAAGCGGCAAGTTACTCTGAAAAATGGACTGATCTTCACCGGCCGCAGACGCGGCTTGCCCCCGTACTGATTCCATGAATCCCCCGGTCCTTTTTGCCTTCTTGTTATTCGAAGGCCCCTTTTCGACGAAGACTATAACCCTTCTCTGAGAACGAAACGCCAGCGATCACAGAAAAATTATGACGGGGACATCTTGAACCATACGAATAAGCGGGTACGCGTTCACACCGTCTCCGATTCATCCCCTCATACTGATGCTCCGACTGGCATGACGAGTGTGAAGAAAACCCGCAGCGTGCGGCTTTTCTTCACTTGGCCAACTTTCCGCTACTACTGAATTGTCCAAAATTTCCGTCGGTACACGCGTCGTGGACAGCAGGAACTGTTGTACAAGCTTGTGCACGTACAGTCGGTGGTCGGTGTTCGCCACCGTTGGCCAGATCGCTTTAGCCAATTTCATCGCCAAAGCCGCATCGACACCGGAGGCCATGCTTATGCCCTCCGGCATGTACACCGACTGAGGCGTGTCGCGGGCAATCGAGAACTTCAATTCGTGCGCCGGAAGTGCCGCGATCAGTCGCTCCTGATATACGCGCTGGTCCGCCGCATACTTTCTAGGTGTCCACGTATCAAAAGCGATTTGGATTTTGTTTGACATGCTGGTCCCGCTGTCTTCTTGCTTTCCGTTGCTCAAAACGCGAGCAGGGTGCCGTAGCCGAGCGCCAGTGCGCGACGATGCGCCTCCTGCAGCACGTCAGCCACGACCGTGATCGCCTGGTTTCCGGCGGGTGCCGGTAGCCAGGTCTGCTCTTGCCCAAGCTCGCGACCATAGCGCGCGACGAGCATCGCCGGTAGATGCCCCGCAGGTAGGCGAACATAGAGCTCGTGACCTTGGTAGAGGCCGAGCGGCATGGCGCCGGCGATCGGATAGTCGAACGCCGGTGTGTTGACCCAAGCGGTCCGAAACTGCATGCACTGGCTTGCGCCCTCGCCGACCACCCGGGACGATGTTAGCGCGATCCCCCACTCCTCGATATCGGTCAATGCGGCGGAAGTCTGAACGTAGTGGGTTGCCGATTGAGGCGGCCTAGTCATTGGTTTACCTCTTCCTTTCTGTGTGGTGGACCGCCTTATGGGGCGCCCAAGGGTTGCGTTCCGGTCTATCAAAACTTGCGACTGACAAAAAAAGCACCAAAGCCGTTTGCCGCCGCAAGGACGTAGCTAACGCTGCTTGTCTTGAAACCGTATGCCGCAATCAGGGCCTGGAAGACACAGAAGGCGGCAGCAATGATCCAGTTCGAACGAAATGTACGCCTTCGCTCAGCTTCGGCGTGCTCCAACTCGAGCATCTTTTGCTGATGCAGGTTCGCGTCGCGCTGGGTCTTCTCTTCCTCGCGAATACGCGTTGTATCGACGAAACCATGTCGAATGCTCTCGGCGGCGCGAGCAAGGCCAAAAGGATCGTCTCTTTCTTTGCTCGTGGGAGTGCCCGTCGCTTTAGGTGGCAAAACTTCGTCGATCTTGATGTCCGGGACCTGGTCCATGGTTAATTTCCCCGTCGTTTTCCGTTGTGTTGCGCTCAGACGGCGCCGTGGTGTCTATGTAGCCAATTGGAGTTCCGAGACGATTTCTGCGGGAGTGAACCAGCCTTCGTTCAAAACGAAGGACGTAACACGTTCGGTCGCCGCGGAATAGGCGACCAGCGCAAGGCTTTCCTTCGCGCGGCTTGCCGTCACATAGAACAGGCGTTTGGTTGCTTCCACCGTTCTATCCCCTGCAGGCTTCCCCCCGAACAGATCGTCGTACTTGAACATGAAGCCGCGTGCTTCCGAGTCGTCCATGACGACCATTACCCGATCAAATTCCAGACCCTTCACGCCTTGATGGGTGTCAAAATGAGCCCTACCTGAAAGATATTCGGTCATCGGTTCGATTTGAGAAAACGGCGTCCTCAAAAAAGTCTGGATGGCGATGTCCCGTTCCGTTTGGTGATCTTCCCGTTCATCTTCGTCGGATGAGTCGGCCGCGGCCCGTTCAATCGCTCCAGACGCATGTGCCTGAAGCGCATCGGGGATCTCAAGGAGACTGGTCGTCGCGACGTACGTCAAGACGGAGAGCAATGAAGGCTCCACGGTGCCGCTCCAGAGTTCAAGGAGACCGCTGACTGCCTTGCTGACACCCTGGAGCAGGGCCTTGTTGTCTTTCGACTGCCGCAGGGACACGGGGCTCATGAGCGGCGAGCTGGCTTTGACCATGCGGGCAATGGCGAACTGGTCATCTGCGCGCTGGGCACGGATCAGGGGAAGGACTTGCTCCGAGAAAAACCGGAATACTGGCAGCGTGCCCTGAAGAAAACTGGTGCGCCAGCCTTCGTAGTCGTAGAGCGCGGAAAACGCGTCAAGGAACCCCAGGCGCGACGCGGCCATGCGATGCTCAAGGGTGAGCGTCTTCACAGCCTTTGCCTCGTTCCATTGTTCATCGCGGGTGATGGCGGCCATGTGCCTGGCGATGGCGCGTTCTGCTGCAGGCTTGTCTTCCGTGCTACTGGGAAGAATGAAAAGCCTGACATGCCCGTCGGACGTGGATGATGGTGTGATCTGCCGTTGCCCGTCGCTGCGTACCTTGTTAATCAACGTAACAACACGCTTGGGGCACCGGTAGTTCAAGGCTTTCGCCGGCTCTGACCAGTCGTCCGGCAGGCCCTGTCCAAGCCCCTCCTTCCCGTCTGAATAGATCCGCTGCATCATGTCGCCTATCAGGCCGAGCAGGAATCGCCCTTTCAGTTTGGACTGAACGGCAAAGAGTGCATCGACCAGATGCCGATTGGTATCCTGGCTTTCATCAATAAGCAGGATCGGATACCGCCCCGCGAGAATGCTTTGCATGGCCGGTTTCGTGCTGAAAAAATGGGCCGTTAGCTTCAGCACCTCCCCATGATTGAGCGCGTCGCGCCCGCGGTTATCTCCTGTTGGGCTATATGTGAACGATTTGATGTTGGGCAGGTTCTGCAACCGCCGCGTCTTCGATTCGATCCTGCTCAGGCGGCTCGCGGAAGCCTTCGTCCCTTTGCGCCCCTTGGCTTCTTCAGCTCTAAGCTTCGCAATGTCCTCTGCGAGATCCAACCGCAACCATTCCCGGATATCGTGGTTCAACCCCTCGATGAGCGACCAGGCGAAGCTATGTATGGTTCGAACGTCAATCAAGGGATCGAACTGGAGTCGTCTCTTGATCTCGTCGCTTGCGGCATTGGTAAAGGTGATGACGGCGACCCGCTGGCCCTTGACGCGGAGTCGGTCTGCCATCGTCCTTTGAACGTGCTGAAGCGCCGTGACAAGCGATCGCGTCTTGCCGGAGCCGGCGCCAGCGAAGAGGAAAAAGCTTTTCGGTGTATCGAGATTGAGGCAGGCCGCGATTTCAATGTCGACGTGAGCATCGTCTGGCTCTGCCGGTTGGAGGGCGGCCGTCATGCGGCCACCTCGTCGCCTATGGGCTCTTCAGGCGTGGACTCTACCGGCATCAAAACAGCAGACGGCCCCTTGCCGAGGACCTCGTCCTCCTTTCTCTTTAATTGGGCGGCGAGCCATAGCAACCCTTTGCTGATATATGTGGGGACGCTCATCGTGTCGATCTCGCTACTATAGAGAAGCTCCATTGCGAATTCAGCCTTGCCACCTTTCCCGAGGTCAATCGCGAATTTGCCGGCGAGGTCGGCAGCATCGACTGCGTCATCAATCGACTTCCGAAGGCGACCCATCAGGCCGGTGCCGCTCATCGTCTTGAATGTCTCAAGGTTTTCGTAGACCAGCGCGTCCTCAAAGGTGTTTGCGAGCAGCTCCACCGGATCGGTTGTCTTGAACTTGGCCCTTATGGGTTGCTGATAGGCCACGCGGACGCCGTACCCACTGCTGTCCGAAAGAGCGAGATCCTCCTCCTTTGTGTCGAGCAAGGTATCCAGCGACTCACTCTTCGGAACCCACGTTTTCAGCGTCTCATTGCGCGCTTTCAGACCGGTGCCACGAGCCGGCGGAACTGAACTGCCCGTAGCGTTCTTGGCGTCGATGTCGGTGATGATCAGCGTGTTCAGGCCGAGATGTTCAATCAGCGACTTCAACCGATGAGCGTGGCTCCCGCCGATCTCAAGCCACGTCACGTAACAACGGCCGAGGAACTCATACTCGCTCCGGGAACGCACGAAGTGCGGAACGAGAATACGTTCGGCCGGTCCCTCGACAAGGATCACTCCGTCGGCGAAAAAGAGGTCGCAGTGCGTCGCCTTCAGGTACCGTTTGACGAATCGGGCAGTATCGTCCTCGGTGCCAAACGTCCCGGACAGGTTCACAACGCATGAGACGGGCACGGAGCCGTCCACCGTCTTCACCGGGAGTCGTCTGAAATACCGCAGCGACGTAAACTCGGCCTCGTGTGCAAGATGGCTGGAATGTGTACTCACTACCAGTTGAGTACACAGGTCCTTTGAGGCCTTGAGCTTGTCGTGTTTGCGCAGGACCTCATACGCCTGCCTGATGAAGACCTGTTGAACCTGCGCATGAAGATGCGCCTCCGGTTCTTCGATCAGCACGAGATGAAGCGGCGGGATCAGCTCATCGCCATCCCCGGTCACTTTCCCGGCCTTGCCGATGCGCATCCATTTGTCACGAAAGCTCATCAGCGCGAAAATCATCGAAACGAGGTTCTGGTAACCGAGTCCGTTCGAATCTTCTGGAAGCTGATGGATCTGGCCGGTCGGGGTGCTTTGATGCGTGGGCACGACGTACTGAACAGCCGATGCGTGATTCAAGCCGTCGATGGGCTTGATGTTCGTGGTAATCGTGAGCTTCGGGTCTGTCACACCGGGATAGCCGATGTCCTCCAGTTCCCGGAGTGCATCGGCAAAGCACACTGCCAGGCGCTTGCCGAATGCGGTCTGCGCTCCGTGAAGAGCTTGCAAGGCCTCCAGATCCTTCGGCTCGGGTTGATCGAAAGGGTCCAGGTGCTGGGCGTAGTAGTGACGAAGCTGACTGGATAGTTTTTTCCCACCGCGCGCGCCACTTTCATCTTGATTATCCTCACCCCGTGTCGTTGCCGGCGCAAATCCAAACCCGCGCTGCGCGCTGATCTCATCGATCCGGATAATCTTCTTAAGTGGATCTCCTTCCACAGGCTCGCTATCGGCGGGAAGAGCCTGCGGCGCGGCGATACCATCCTTCGGCAGAACCAGCTTGGCCGGGTCAAGGAGGTACGCGCGTACTTCGAACATCGAACGAAGTTTGACGGACAGGAAGTCCATCAAGGACCGGGGCCAGAGAGCGAACCCATCCGCTCCATTAGAAGCTGCTGCTGACGGTGCTGCCTCCGCCGCATTAGCGCTCATGACAGCCGCCGCTGCGAGTTTCGCTGCCAGATATGCGGCCCTGAAGGCCTGCTCGTCCTTGGGTTCGTAGCGCAGACGCACGCCGATGGGCGCGCCGGCCCAGTCGAGCGTCGGCAGGATCTTCTGAACGTAGTGAAGTTCCGTCTCCGACACATCGAGCCAAACGTCGAGGTGCGGAAGTACTGCGTTCCAGTCGAATGGCTGGTCCGCCTCTTCGGCTTCCGAAGCCTCCCATTGTTGCCCGAGCGCGTCGAGCTTGGCCCAATTTGACAGCGTGAAATCATTGATCGAAAAATCAATGCGTCCCACGAGGAAATGGCGAAGCGCGACCATCGCGGACGTCTTTCCACTGTTGTTGGCGCCGACGAAGACAGTCGTCTTCTCCGCAAGATCGACCCTCACCTTCTGCAACTTGCGGAAGTTCCCGATCTCGACGAGCTTGATGTTCATGCTGTTTCCCCGTAGGTCTCTATCCCGCCACGACCTGAGTCTTAAGATTCGAAATCGCCGGACTGCATTGATACATGGCAGCCAGATGAATTCCAACGAATCCGTCTCAGGATGCTCACGGTTTCCTGCACATCCGCCGCGATACTGGAGCGAAGTATTGGCCCTGTGACGAAGTTGCTAGGCACGACCTTAGAATCCGGTCAACCGACGCAGCCGCAAGCGTGTCCAAGGCGGATTATTGTAACCAAGAGTAACGGCGACAGTCACTTTAGTTTTAGCTTGGGTGGCGAATCTTCACGCCGCCTCACGACACCTCATTCCCGTTCTGACGCGTGTCCATTGAGGGCTGAAACGATGGGGGGATAATCAAAGCTGAACAAGAAGCAGGAGGATATGCGCCATGGATCAGGTAATGCGGATGAAGGATGTCGTGAAAAAGATCGGCCTTTGCCGTGCGACCATCTATGCAATGATCGGGCGAGGCGAATTCCCGCGGCCCATCCGCATTGGAGAACGTGCAACAGGTTGGCGCGAATCAGAGCTGGAAGCCTGGCTCGCGAACCGCACCGCCGCGCGAGAGCGTTCGGCGCCAACGCTCTCATCGGACCGCTGATTCCGCGCGTAACATCACGAGCCCGCGGCCAGCATCGTGCCCCTGCATCCCGCCGCGCCGCATCTGCAGACATAGCTCAGTCGGGCCTCTTCGTCTGCAGGTTCGTCGACGACCAACTGGTAGTCCAGAAAGAGTTCGTCGCCGGGTGCGACCGCCGTCGACGCATGAATAAATACGCGGTCCTCAATCTCCAACGCCTCGCAATTGGCGTTGCACGAGTGATTCAACCAGCGCGCGCTGTTTCCCCGACGCCCGCCGTCGATCACGCGCCCATCGGACAGACCAAAGAAATACGTGTGGCCAGTTGTGCCCGTGCTTTCATGCTGTCTGATGGCTGCCGTCCACTCGATCGTCTCGCCCTTGTATTCGAAAATCCGTTCTCCGGCTTCGAGTTCCCGTAACGCAAACACGCCCCGCCCATGCACGGGCGAGCGTCGAACCGCCACACGTCGCTGCATAACCTGTCTGTTCTGTTTCTTCATGGCGGGAGTATAGGGGAGTCAAATTGCAACCTACGTGTACTTCTTGAAGTACTTCGCCATGTTCCATACTGCCATGACGATCATGATCGACACCGGCCAGAACAGCAGCCAGACTGGTATGGGTACGGGCGCGACGAGCCAGATCATCGCAGTCAACGGAACCACGCCGAACGTCAGGAAGCGCGTCGCGTGATGGTAACGGGTCGCCGACTCGTGGCCGCCCTGCGCGCGCCTCACGTGTCGCGCCACCAGACCGTCGGCCACAGCAACAACAATCGCGAGCACGAACTGCGGAACGGTCATCGAGAGCATGGCGATGCGAACGCCGAAGAGCTCGACACCGACCATCGCCACCACGAGCGACTCGCGTGTCGCCCCCGTAAACGCCGGTCGCAGGTACGATTCCAAGCCATGTGACGGCAGAACGCCCGCCCCCCATGCCCGCGCCGACGCATCGATGCCGGTCCAGCCGAACCAGCTCCAGTACGCGACGTCGGCCGCCCGCGCCGCCAACCCGGGATCGGTCGTCTCGTTCAGGTAAAAGTGCAGGAGCTCCTGCATCCCGCCGACCGGATCGGCGCGCCACAGGTAGTGCGCAACTGCGAGATCGGCCAGCACCGCAAGGATGCTAGCCAGCAGCAGCCAGAGGGCAATCTGGATCGCCAGGTCAACAATCCAGAAAAAGGACTTCACACCATCGGCATTGCCGTCCCGTGTTTTCGTGACCATGCCCGCCTCAATCGTCAGAACCCGGCGCCCTTGCCCTCCACGGCCCAGGGACCGGTGGTGGACGCCGGTGACCCGGCAGACGCATCGACCGGCATGAAGCTGCCCACCGTGCCGCCAATGGCATCGGGCGATACGCCGCCCGCCTCGTCGAATGGCGACACGGCGTGGACGTAGGACGCATAGCGGGACCTCATGTCGGCCACTACCTCATCGAGCCCCGGCAGCCTGACCGGGTCCTGCGCGTCGAGCAATGGCAGCCGCACTTTCACAAGCTGGCCGCCCTCGACGAGCGCGAACGCTTGGCCCTTCGGCAGTTGCGTCAGATCGGACGCCTGCAGCATCGGCACCTGTCGCACCGCGATCTGGTCGTGCGTCTGCGCGGTGAAATGTATGCCCTCGCCGCGCCGCACCGCGTCCGTCGCCGACGACGCGAGCGTGAGCGACTTCACATCGACCATCGGAAGCTGGTCCGTCAGGATCTTCGCGGTGGTGACGTACTTCACGCGCAGCATCACAAGCGTGTTGAAATTTCCGAAGATCTGTTCTGCCTTCGCCCGTGAGCCGATTCTGGCTTCAAGATCGGCGCTTGTCTGCGTGTATGCGGTGACCTGATAACCGGCACCGCCCGCCTTGTTGACCATCGGCACGAACTCATCGCCGACCAGTTCGTTGAATTCGTCGGCGTGGATCGACACGCGCCGTCGGCCGCCGGCCGTGCTCTGTCCGTAGCTGTGCCCGTACTTGTAGATGCGGCCCGCGGTCGACGTCAGATCCGCGAACATGGCGTTGCCGACCACGCCCGCGACCTCGAAGTCGGACAGCGCGTCGAGCCCGACATACACAATGCCACCGCGGTCCATCACGCGGTTCCAGTCAAACACGGGGCGCGGATCATGGGGGTCGTCATAGTCAGGCGACAACAGCTCCGATGTCCGGCCCGTGGTGAGCTTTTCCAGGAGTGGATAGAGCGACGACACGAGCTTGTCGAAATACGAGCGCTCGTTGCTGATCACCGACAGCAGCCCATTGGCGATCGGATCGGTCCAGCCCTGCTGCCGGATCAGGTTCGCGACCTGCAAGACTTCCTGGTTGCGTTGCAGACGCATCGCCTGCTTCGCCTCTTCCTTGTCCAGCGCCTCCAGCCCCTCCTCCCAACGCGGATGGTTGCGATCGAGCCAGAAGCGGAAGTACCGTAACGCGAGCCCATCGATGTTCACCGCGTTCTGGTAGATCATCTCGTAGGTCGGACGGATGCCGAGCGCACTCATGGCGCGGGCCATCACGTTCACGAAGCGCCAGACGAAGTCGCGAAATGCAGCGGACTGGCCCTCCTTCGGCAGATTGCCGGCAATGCGTGTCGCCACCTCCGTGATGCGCGAGTAGGTGCCAATCGGGCTGTAGCGCGCTGATTTGTCGGGATAGCCCAGATGGAAGAACGTGAACTCGCTTTCCCGCCCGCAGCGTTTCGCCTCGGCGTACATGCGCAGCAGCAGATCGACGTCGCCCTTCGGATCGAACACGATCACGATGTCACCGCGCCGAATGTCCTGCGCAACCAACGCCTCGCACAGCCGCGTCTTGCCCACGCGCGTCGTGCCAAGCACTGCCATGTGCCCGACACGCTCGCTAATGTCGAACCAGATGTCCCGCTCATCCGGTTCGACACCATGCAGCGCGGGGTCTCCTCCAACGGGCGGCAACGGCGCCACCGGATTCCACCATGCCTCACGACGGGTCACATGCGCGATCCGGCTATCGGGATACCGACGCTCATAGTCGCGCGCCCGGTCGTACAGGTCATTGCGGCCAAGCAGCCGGCGGTTTTCGGGAAAACGGGACTGGTAAAGCCGCTGCGTATGAATGACGCTCCAGCGAAAGCCCCGCCCGAGAAACACCTCGTTCGCCGAGCCCGGAATCCCGGCCGCGGGAATGACATATTGAGGCAGGCGCCGCAGGTTGCGCTGGAAGCGCATCAACCGCCCTGCCTGTCGCCCGCGAACGCAGGCCAGGGACAGGAGCGCGAGCGTCGTGACGGCGCCGGTGGCGGGCGTGATGAGGAAGAGCGCCCGGTGGGACCAGAGGATGCCGGTTGCAGCGAGCGCAGCCACGGAGGACAGCAGTTCAACGGGCCTGCGAAAGAGGTTCTCGACCGGATAGGCCATCGCCGTTTCCCCGATGCCCCGATCACGCTTCAGATGACTGAGGTGAATCCGCGTCTTCCGCTACGCCCGCTTTCTGCTTCGACTGGATCATCGCGTTCGCCGACGGCACGGGATTGAAAAACCGCTCGGGCTCGGGAACCAGCATCACGGATAGCTGCCGGCCGCCGGCACCCTTGATGGTGTAGTGGAGCAGATAGGACCGGCCCACGCCGCCGGCATCGGCTGTCACGGGGTAGCCGGACTTCTGGAAATCGCGCTGAACCTGCTTCCACGGCTCCGGGGTACGGCCATCGTCGGTCGCGGCCTGCTCGATCGCATCAGGATGCGCCTGGGCAAAATCCCGGAAGATCGCGGGCGTGACAAGCAGCATGCCCTCCGGCACAAAATGCACACGTGCCATTGCTTCGTTGTAGGGCAACGCGCCGGTCGCGATACCCTCCTGCACCCAGGCCATGAACCGTTCGGCATTGGGCCGCGGCTGCCGGGCACCCGCGCGGGCGGCAATGGATCTTGATGGAACCCGCGCCTTCTCGCGCGGGCGAACCGGCGCACTGACCTGATCCGGTATGGGTACTTCGTCGCTGCCTCTGCGGTGTGCAATGACCGCTTCGTCATCGGGCACGGCGGCGCTCTCGGCGTCGGGCAGATACGCCGTCGCACCCTCGTTCATGGACGGCGCACCGGCATCAGAAGCGGAGCGCACCTGCGGCCCTGGCGAGTCATTGGCCGATCTGCGGTGATCGCGTCGATCCGGATTCTCGCGCGCGATCGATGCCGCGGCGTCCGGTGCGCAGACGCCTTGATCGAGTTTCGTCGTCACTGGATCGGCGGCTGGGGATGACGCTTGCCCGGCAGGCTCTGCTGTAGGGGTCGTTGCACCGCCATCAGCGATGTCGGCTGATTCAGAAGTGGGGTTCGGCTCGGCGCTCACTTCAACGACTTCAACAGAACCCGCAGGCAAGGCACGTGGATAGCGAGCGGGATCGGCGTAAAGGTGATCGAGCGGAAAACGCAGCACGGTGAAAGTCTGCCTCCAGGCACCGATCGTCACCATGATCGTCCAGATGGCGCCACCCTCGGGCGTGGGCACCAGCGCACCGTATTCCTGCCACGTGTCAAAGAGCCGGTTGTTGTCCGCCGGAATGCCGGCGGCGCCGCTGCGTTGTTCTTCATGCGCAGCGACGTAAGTGCGGACAGCCTCGGCGAGTGTTCTGGCCACGCACCACAGCGATTCGCCGTCGCTATAGCCGGTCGCGCCTGCGCGGTTGAGCGGCAGCCCGCCTTCTGCCAGAAGCCGTCGCAGTCCCTCCATCAATCGCTCGATCAGCGGCACCGCACGCGCCGTCGCGAACCGCGTGCGCGGACCGGCAAGCAGGTCTTCCGCGACCGACCGGCGATCCGCGTCGCCAACGATCTTTGCGAGCGCACTGTCTTTCGATCTGGCCTCTCCGGACAGGTATGCCGCCAGTTCCTGCAGCACTGGCGGATACTGGGCCAGCCAGCTCAACGACGCTGCCGGCACGAGACGCTGCAGCAAGACGATGGCAAGACGCGAATGGGCACCGTAATCGCGGTCCCCAGGCGCCGGAAAATCGACGCGGTACCACTCGCCACCCTGCTCGTTCATGCTGCCGGCCATCGGCACCCAGGCACGAACGTCATGCCCGGCGGCCAGTTCGACTTTCAGGTCCGCGAGCGGCTTGCCGATGTCGTGCAGCAGCGCGCCAACCAGCACCGCATAGCTGCACCGCGCGCCATGCTGCATCTGGTCTTCGGGGCTCGCGCCGAGCGGCAGCCGGTAACCCTCACGAAAATGCAGCGCATAGCGCGCCACCTCGAGCAGGTGGATGAGCAGCCCGCCCGGTTGCGCGTGATGATGCGACTCCGACGCCGGCAGAAGCTGCACGAACTCCGTGAGCCGCTGCAGCAAAGGTTCGAGGTCGCGCTGCTCGCTCTCGGGCGACAGACCCAGACTGCTGGCAATACGGCGGACCATTGCCTCGACGCCCGTTCGCTGGACCAGCTCGCGAAATCCCAGTACCGGCAGATACTGCGGCAAAGGCGGCACGCTGCGCCTGACAGGCGGCGCGGGCGGCACTGATGACGACACCGGCGGCTGCACCGGCAGTGTCGCCAGCTCCATCGACGATCGTGGCAACTTCAACCAGTCAAGCGCATTGGCTAAAGCCATGTGAGGTTTCCAGAAGAACGGGAGGGGGGATGACCTCGGCGCGCGATCGAAAATGCGTCGCACGGTTCAACGGTACGCACTGGCCCGCACTGCCTGCCGCAAATGGCTGCACGACAACGTGCCGCGTCGCGCAGACACGCCGCCGGGCGGTGAGCCTATTTCTGGGGCCGCCCACCAGTCCTTTCTCGGCCTTGTGCGGCAAGGGCCGCAGCGTTTTTCTCCGTTGCTGCACAACCCTTTTTTGCCCTTGGCCGTTTGCGCCTTTGAGCGGGTGATGCGAATCCTCCCAGCATCATCCGCGGCCTTTGGATTGGGCCCTTCCCTTTTACAACAACCTTTGTTCCCCTTGCCTTTGCGGCCTTGTCTGGATCACTTTGTCCCGCACTGGACAGCACGTGTGCTGTCGGCTCCGTTCGCTGGCCCAGTCAGAAATGACGGCGCGAGACGGATCGCTACGGTGCAGGCATCCCCGCACTGACCGCACCGGCCCGGCCTACAGTGAAACCGTCAGTCCTTCCCCCTGGACTGACGCGCGCTGTTGACCTGCCGGGCTGCACCCCGCGCCCGGCAGGTCCTTTTTCTTCAAAGCTGTCCCACCGGATGAGGTCGACGTGAAGCGTGTCCCGATGATGCCCCTGTGTGCATTGCTCGTCGCCGCGACGAGCCGCGCCAACTGCCTCGACGATGCCGCGCGGTTTCATCACGTCAATGTCCGCCTGGTGCGCGCGATCGCCACCGTTGAATCAGGACAGCGCGCCGGCGTCGTCCATCTGAATGATGACGGCACCACCGACATCGGGCTCATGCAAATCAACAGCCGGTGGCTCTCGAGGCTCTCCCGCTTCGGCGTCTCGCGTGCAGACCTCCAAGACGGCTGCACCAATGCCTATGTCGGCGCGTGGATCCTGTCGCAGGACATCCGTCGCCTCGGACTCACGTGGGATGCTATCGGTGCCTACAACGCCGGCACACGTCAAAAGCGCATTGCCTATGCACGTCGTGTTTACCGGCAACTGCACGCCGCACCGCAAACCGGGGCCCAGCACCAGCAAGCCATGACTGCCGGGGCTTCTCATTCGAGCTTCGTAGCCCGACTCTTCGAACCTATCGGATGGGGAAATGGGCAATGAGCCGGCTCACGTACGAATACGCGATTGAGGTACTGAACGATTACCTTGGTCCACTGCAACCCATGCTGGCCGATCCTGACGTCCAGGAGATCATGGTCAACCGTGCCGACACCGTCTTCCTCGAGCGCAACGGAGCTGTTTCATATATTGCTGGCGCAGACCTCGATCCGGACGCGCTTGACCGCGCCATTACGATTCTCGCCAATGTCAATGCAAAGGCACAAACACCGCTGCTCGATGCGCGCCTGCCCGGTCTTCGGCTCGCAGCCGCCAGACATCCGGTTGCCGTTCACGGCGACATGCTCTCGGTCCGCAAGCACGCGCGCCGTCGCATAGGTCTCGGAGAATATGAACGTAACGGTGCGTTCGACGTGCTGCCTGCGGCACGGTCCAGCCCCGCACGCCGTCGCAATGCAGCCCTGCTTGAACGGTTGGCTGGCGGCGGCGCTGCCCTGCGGGAGTTTTTTCAATGGGTCATGCGTGAGCGGATTAACGTCGCGTTCTCAGGCGGCACGTCGTCTGGCAAGACAACTCTGCTCAACGCGATGATCGATGCGATGCCGGCAAGCGATCGCATCGTGACTATCGAGGATACGGCCGAGCTGCAGGTCCTTGCACCCAACCACGTGGGACTGGAAACCAACCTCGGCATCACTGTCCGCGACCTTGTTCGCTTCTCGCTGCGTATCCGCCCCGACCGCATCATCGTCGGTGAAGTCCGCGGCGCTGAAGCATTCGACTTGATGGAAGCGCTGAACACGGGTCACCCCGGTTCCATCGTCTCGTTCCACGCTGATTCGGCCGATACGGCACCCGCGCGACTCGAATCGCTCATTCGCATGAGCGACGAGGGGCGTTTGATGACGATGACAGACCTGCGCCAAAAGATCGCCTCGACGTTCCGCTTCTTCGTGCACGCCGAGCGACAGGGCGCAGTCCGCGGTCCCGTCGAAATCCTCGAAGTGCTCGGCGTTGAACACGACCGCTACAGCACGCGTCGCCTTTTTTCCCGCTACGCGGACGTCGAGGAGGCAGTTCATGCATGAATCAACCCCTATCTCCCAGGGCGTGATTGCTGTGCGTCGCACGATTTCCGTTGCCGTCAACATGAGCCGCGCACTTCGGACGACCTGGCAAGGTTTGCTGCTCCAGCACGAGCGTGCCATCCGCGCCATCCTCGTTGCGTTGTGGCTTGGTTCAATCCCGATCTTTGCACATGCGGGGATCTGGAACGGGGGCCTGTGCACGGTCTATCAGGACGTGCTCGACAACGAGCTGCTGGAAGTCGTGTCGCTGTCTGCACTGGTCGGCTCGATCGTGCTGTGGCTGCTCGATGATGGTCGCAGCAACATCAAGACCCACGTGCTGCGCGGCGTGCTGGGCACGCTCGCAATTTTGAACATGCCGCTACTGTGGGCGCAGGTCTTCAACCACGGTGCAGCCTGCACCGGCACGCTGTGAAGAGCGAATCGGAGACACACGATGGGCGCACAGCACGCTGACCACCTCGATGCAACTGGCGAACCTGACGATCCGCTCGCAGCACGTATCCGCAAGACCATGCTCGAACAGTTCCTGCTGTTTGGTATCGACCGAAAATGGTGCATCGCGCAGTGCGCTATCGTCATCACGTTCGCCGCCGGCATGCGAAACGCATGGGTACTGCTCGCGGTGCTGGTTACGCACCCCGTATTGTGGCTTGCCGTGCGACGCGATCCGGACCAGATCCGTTGCTACACGAAATATAGCCGCCAAGGCGAGTACTACGAACCGCGCCAGCTGCTCCGCCAGAAGGTCAACGCACGTCCGAAAGGCTTTGCGAGGAGTTTGCCATGCTGACGCCTGCCTTCGCACGCCCCCCGTTCGACGCGGAATCGCTCACGCGCGTCGCACAGCGCACCGATGGCGATCGCCGCTCGACTGCTGAACTGGTGCCATGGCTCTTCCGTTTCAGCGACTCGCTCATCGTCAACAAGGATTCGGCGCTGATGGCGACATATGGCTTCACCGGGCCTGACGCGGACGCGCTGTCGACCAGCCACATCCTTGAACTGATGGACAACCTCCTCACGTCACTGCGCGACATGGCTCGGCGCCCGATCACGATGTGGTGGACGGTTCATCGCCGCCGTAGTGCGCGGTATCTCAGCGCACCAATGCCAGACCCGGTTTCGCAGCAGGTCGATGACGCACGGCGAGAAACATTCATGAAGGCCGCGAATTATTCGAACCGTCACTTTCTGACGTTCACGCTCGCGCCGGAAGTCGGCATCGATCGCTTCGCCGGCAAGCTCACCCACGGAATGACGCACGACGGGCTCTCCCTCATCAACTCGCTGCTCCAGGCCGTGCGCGGCACCTTCTCCGACCAGTATCTGTTCGCGTACACCGCGTCCGAACTTGCCGCCGTTGTGGAAGCCTTCGAACACATCCTGTTCGGCTTCGTCGCCGGCAATCCTCGACTGGACTGTCAACGGCTGTCCGGCAACCGCCTGGGCGCCTTCATGCACGCGTGCGGCTCGCCCGCCAGCGACCATCTGCAGGCGGTCTCCGTGCCGGACATTCCTGCACTCGACGTTGCAATGTGCGATACGGAAGTGCGCCCGGGTCACGACTACTTGCACTTCTATGCTGGAGGTCGGCAACGGTTCGGGATCGCCGCGGGCATTCCGGCCCGTCGTGACTTCTGGCCGGATAGCGTCCTACCGACCAGTCTCGACGGCCTTCTCAAGCTTCCCGGCGAAGTGACCATCAGCCATTGCTTCCGGCTCACGTCGCCGTCCGCTGCGATGCACTTTATCGACGGCGTGCGCCGCTATCACGAGGGACGCCGGCTCGATACGCGATCGCTCCTTGCCGCCACACTGCGCGGCGGAGATCTGACGGGTGCACGTCAGAACCAGGCGCGCTCGGCCGCAGCCGACGAAGCCAACCGTCGGGCCGGCAAGGTCGAGATGGCCGAAGAACTGTATGGGTACTACAACCTGTCCGTACTGTCGTACTCGCCCGTCTTCGAAACCGGCCCGTTCGACGACGGACACACCGCTGAGGCGGCGTGGACGCAGGCCGTGGCCACGCACAAGGCGGTCGAGGAAGCGCTGCGCGCGGCTCAGTTCACGCCGGTACGCGAAACGCTGCACGCCCTCTCGGCGTTCGCGACCACGATCCCCGGCATGTGGCGCGAATGCGCGCGCTGGTCCTTCATCGACACCGAGGCTCTGGTGCGCCTGCTACCGTTGCGTGGCGTGTCCGATGGCCACCGCGTCAACGCACATCTCACGAAGGAAACGGGCGTGCGCTGCCCCGCGCTTGCCGCGTTCCCGACGGAGTTCGGCACCCCCTACTGGTTCACCGGCTTTCTCGGTGACGTCGGACACATGCTGGTGTGCGGTCGCACAGGCTTTGGCAAGACGATCTTCATGCTGCTGTGCGCGACGCTCTTTCGCAAGTATCCGAACGCGTGGCTGTATGGCTTCGACAAGGACCAGTCGATGCGTATCCCGACGATTCTCCAGGGCGGTCGTTACATGCAGTTCGACAGCGAGGCCAGCGACGTCCATCCCAACGAGCTAGCCCGAATCAATCCGCTGATGCTGCTCGCGGACCGACGCCATCTCGAATTCCTGGTCGAATGGATCGTGCTGCTTGTGCAGCAGCGCGGCACCTATCGCGTCACTGCTGCTGATCGGCGGGAGCTGCAAACGGCACTCGCCGCCACGCGCAGCCGCAGCGACCGGCGATTGTGGCGGCTGCGCACGGTTCACGCGTCACTGCCGGCAGGGCCGCTCGCAGACGAGCTCGCTCTGTGGGTCGGGCCTGCCGTGCATGCGCACTACTTTGACAATGTCATGGACAGTTTCGATGACGCGCGCTGGGTTTCGATGGCAACCGACCGGATTCTGGCGAATTCCGTCATCGCGCGACCTTTCCTGTCATACGTCACCTACCGCATACAGGATTCGCTCGAGCAACGCCGCACGAACGGTGTCATCGGCCCGACGGTAGTCATGCTTCCCGAGATCTGGAATCTGCTCGACGATGAATCGTTCGCGAGGCAGATCGGCAACTGGATCGTCACGATGCGCAAGAAGCTCGGCTGCGTGTGGATGGATGCACAGTCGCCCGAACAGGTGTCGTCGTCGGCGATCTGGCCGCAGATCCGCGATAACGTGCTCGTGCGAGTTTTTGTGCCCGTCGAGAACTTCACACCTTCCGCAAAGACCGCTTATCAGCGGGATTTTGGACTGTCCGACGGTCAGATTCGCGCGATCCAGAAGCTCGTTGCAAAACGCGACTATTTCATCGCCGAGCAGGGTGGCGCGTCACGCCGCGTCTCGGTGCCCCTCGATCCCCGCACGATCGCAATCCTACGCTCGGAAATGAGCGCGCAGATCATGTTCGATCGGCATCTACATTCGGGTCTTTCGGACTGGAAGGAGCGGTACATCGAGGAAGCAACAGCACAGGCGCGCGGGAATCAAATTCCTACAGCCGACCGTGAGGTCGATCATGCGTGATACCCCACTTTGGGGCGCTCGCGCTTCGCTCTTTGTTGGCCTACTTTTGTCCATCAGCACAGCTCGGGCTGGCGGTGGCATGACAGGCGGCGCCACGGAGATCACACAACTCCTGAACCACGCGGAGCTGGTCTCCTCCGTAGCGCAGCAAGCGCAGATGGTGGAGCAAAACGTCCAGGCGCAGATCACGCGCCTGCAGCAGTACGTGACGATGGTGCAGAACCTGAAGCAGGTACCGATCTCGCTCATCGACCAGACGATCGCCCCGTATCGCACGCAGATTTCGAATTTCCAGTCGTTGTCCACGGCGATCACGCAGTTGCAGCAGGCGGCGAACGCCACGAGTGCCCTCTTCGGGCGCAGTCTGTCGGAGATGAATACAACCGGCATGTCCCCCGCGCAGTGGCTGTCGGCCTACACGTCGCTCGCCTCGACGCGCGGCGGAATCTATCAGCAGCAGCTCACGCAGGACATGCAGAATCTCGACACGCTCGCCGGGCGCGCACAGAACCTGCAACAGATCCAGTCGCAGATTCCCAATGTCACCGGCACGGTGCAGGGCCTGCAGATGCTGAACCAGCAATCGAACGTAGTGGCCGGCGAAATGGTGGATTTGCATGCGCTCATGCAGCGTCAGGTCGCGCAGCAGATGCAGGACCGTGTCGCCCAAGCGCAAGCGCAGGGTAATGCCGCGCAACTCGCCGCCGCGCGCGCCGCGGCGATGGGTCAAATCAATCAGCAGGAGCAGCAGAAGACGCAGGGGGCACCTGACTTCAACCTGCTGCAGGATCAGTAACTCCGGGAGCCGACCATGTTGCTACGCTGGCTGATCCGCTCCCTCTGCATGACATCTGCCGAACTGCGCGTCGTGCTCAAAGGCATCCGTGCGTATCGCGGGCGCGGCCGGGGCATCGATGACGAGCACAACGAAACGTGGCGCTTTGACCGACGGATTAACCGCAACATCCGGCTGTCGCTGCTCACCGGATTGCTGGTCGTGCAACTCGACAGCCCCCATGTGTTCGCGGCCGGCTGGCTCGCCCTACCGCTCGCTGCGCTGCTGGCAATGGCGCGCCTTGCAGGCGCCCTGCGGTGAGCACTAGGAAGCCGCGCCATGAACGACGTCATCTCGGTGCTCAACACGCTATTCGCGACGATGCAGGCGAAAGGCATGAGCCTGCAGACACTGTTCCTCTCCGATGGCCTTGATCTGCTCGCTGCATTAGGTCTCGTCATGGCCACCTGGCACGTGTTCCTGTGGCTGCTCGAGGGCGACTTCCCCGGCTTCTTTTCGAACCTGTTCCGCCACCTGATCAAGTGCGCGGTCATCCTGGTGTTGCTCACCGCATGGAGCAGCACGGTTCACAGCTATTTCGTCGACAACATGCAGACGATGGCCTCACGCGTGTCCGGCAGCGACGGCAATCCGGGCGACCTGCTGCGTGCGCTTGTCAATGCCGCATCGACCATCATGCAGGGCGTGCGTACCGAAGCAGCGCAGGTCTGCGAAGAAGTGCCCGACGTCACGCCCGAAGGTGTCGTGATTCCGAACACCGAGCATCAAGAATGCGGCTCGGCCAGTGATGCGGGCGCGAACTCGGCGGGCCTGATCTCGATCTGGACGCTAATCAAAAACCTGCCGCTAATCTTGCTCGCCTTCCTTGCGAAGGCGCTCGCGATCATCGCAATCACGCTGATGACATTGATCTTCGTCGTGGTTGTGCAGTTCGGATCATTCCTGCTCGACATTGCGTTTTGCCTTGGACCAGTCCTCATCCCCTGGTACGTGCTGCCTGCCGGCGAATTCCTCTTCGATGGATGGCTACGCTTCACGATTTCGGCAGGCCTCTTTAAGGTCGTGGCGTGGTTGATGATGGCGATCGTCTACAGCGGCGTGCTGCCCGGTATTCAGGGGCTCGTGCAGCAGACGGCGACGCAAAGCGGCACGAACAGCGACGCCTATTACGCGACGAACTACCTCGCGATGCTCGCGCTCGCGCTCGTCTGCGGTGTGGGAGCTTTCATGATGTGGCAGGTGCCGGACATCGCCAAATCGCTCGTCTCGGGCGGCGCTGGTGGTGGTTTGCGGGGCTTTGGCAAGGGCGTCGTTGGGAACAAGTTGACGCCCAATATTCTGAAATGAGCTTAATGATGATGACGCTCGTTGTGTTGATTCGCATAGTACGCATTCCAGGACGCATCGGCGTCCCGGTAGTGCTGTTCATCGGCTTCGCGCGATTGCTCACGGTCGCGGGGTGTTCGGCCGAGCACAGCCCAAGCGAGAAACACAACTGCTCCCGCCAGCATCATCGCCACGCCGAAATGCTGCGCACCGACCTGATACAGGACGAATGCCGCGAACAGCAGGATCGGCAGTACGCAATACAGCAGAATGATCTTGAGCTTGGCCATGGCTGCACCCTTGCAGCAGGTGAACTGGGGCCCAGTGTAGCACCGTGGGCATGCGTTTCCCGAAAGGGTTGAGTCATGCGCAAACGCTTGCACTTCCGCGTGTCTTCCCGCACCCAGGCACCCGCCGCTGACCTTCCGTCGCCGCCTAATACGGGCGAGGCGGTCGCGGCCTGGTTCGCCGCCTTCCAGCGACCCCTCTGGGAAAAGCGGCTCGCAATCAAGGTGGCCGCCGCGTTCGCGCTGATTGCTGCCGGTGAATGCGCTGCACTGATCGTGCAGAGTGTGCACAGCGGCCCGCGTCCGTATTTTGTCGAACACGACGAGAAGAGTGGCGCCGTATGGGTCTCGGACCGATACGCCGAAACCTACTCGGTCACCGCGGCGAACAAGCGCTACTTCCTCGTGAAATGGGCGTCGCGCGTCTTCACGATCGAAGCGGACAGCCAGGACACGCTCACGCGCCAGATCCCGGCCGCATTCGGCTGGACGTCGGGCGCCGCCACGCAAGAGCTGGAAACGTACATTACCGCGACCGATCCGGTCGCGCAGCGCGTCGTGCAGACGCCCGGCCTCACCCGCGAATTCATCGAGAACTCCACCTCGTTCTCACCCGATGGACAGGTCGCCTACCTGATCTTCACCTTGATCGAGAGCGTGAACGGCAAGCCGTCCCGCCCGAAACAGATGCTGCTCACGGTCAGCTTCCTTCTCGCGCCTGAAACGCTGAAATCCGGCGAAGAGAAGGACAACCCGATCGGGCTTCGTATCACCCACTTCAGCCTTACACCCTATCTGGGTGTCAATCCCGGAGCCACGCAATGAAGCTTCTTCTTTCGACTGCGTGCGTCACGGTGCTCCTTGCGATGTGCGCCGTGACGGCCCGGGCCCAGGGCGCAGCACCATCGCCTGCGCCGTCCACGCCGCTGCCCGCAAGTATGGTAACGACAGTCCCGACGCAGCCCGCGGAGAATACCGTTCGCATCCCGACGCCGGGGCCCCGCGCCCGACACGCGCCGGCGTCCCGTGCGCACATCAACGGTCCATATCCGGCGCCCGACGATTCGTCGCTCGTCGTCTACGACTATGACCCGGACTACCTCTATCCCGTACTTGTGCGCACCAACGAGGAAACGCACCTGGTGTTCGGCCCCGACGAGGAAGTCACCGGTGTCTACCTGTCCGATACGGGCAAGCGCTGGCTCGAGCATACGGCGCTCACCAAGCGCGACGTGTTCATCAAGGCGCGCCTGCCCAGGCTCGACAATGCCGCGACGATCATCACGTCGCGCCGGCGCTACGAACTGGACCTGCGCTCATCGGACAATGGGACGGTCTATCACCGCGTCTCCTGGCACTACCTCGATACCGATGCGCAAATGACAGCGGCACAGGTCTCGCCCTTCGGCATCGAGTACCCGGGCAACGCTCCTGCGCTAAGCACGGGCGCACAGGCGAACGGAAGCGCGCAGGCGGCGTCGACTGTCGATGCACGCTCAGGCGGTCCGCGCATCGCACTCGACCAGGCGAACTTCGACTATCGCGTGGAGGGAGATGCACCGTTCACGCCAGTGACCGTTTTTGACGATGGAAGGTTCACGTATCTGCAGTTTCCCCATCACGCCGACCTGCCCGCGATCCTGCTGATGGACGACAAGGGCCATGCTGAGATCGCCAGCTTCGTGCCGCTCGGCAACGACCTATTCGAGGTGCAGCAAATCGCCCCATACGGCCTGCTGCTCAAACGCGGCAAAGAGGAAGTACGCGTCTTTAACGGTCGGGGCAAAGGCTGCGGTCTGTTCGGCTGTGATTCGGCCCGCATGAAGAACATTTACGGGAAACCGTGAACATGGCCGCCCCGGAAAAAAGCGGCACCCCGCTCACGCCTGAGCCAGCCAGGCTCACACGCATCCGCCGGAACCTCGCGAAAACGCTGCTCGTCGCGCTGTGCTCCGCACTGCTCGCGATCGTCCTGGTGCACGCGTTGTCCCATCCGCGAGAAACCGCGGCAGAGCGGCGCGAGCGCGAGCAGATTGAGGCGGATGCGCGGCAGCCGAAGGCCTCACCGGATGCGATTCGCAAGCGCCTCGAAGACCAGCGGAACCTGGCGCTGGCACGCGCGGGCGATGCCGCGTCGGCAGCCAGCGCCCCGCTCGGCGGCACACCGCTCGACGGCATCCCCAAGGGCGTGCCCGGAGACGATGCCGGTCCGCTGCCCCGAAACTACCGGACGGCTGGCCCAGGCACCCCCGATCGCGACGCCGATCGACTCGCGCTTCAACGGCAGATCGACGCCATGCAGAGCCAGTCGCTCGTGGCTTACGAGGACACGGGTGGAGACAACGGCAACCCGTCCGCGGGGAACGGGCTGTCGCCCGACCGCATCGCGGGCAGCCTCGCGCACCTTTCCGGCTTGCAGGCAGCACCACGCAGCCCATCACCGGGTGGTTCCTCGGAGACGACCGCGTCAGGTCTCACCCCCGTCAATGTGTCGAGCGCCACCGACCGGCGCAACGCCGACTGGGTCAGACAACAGGGCGACGCGACTGGCGATGCGAAGCCGCTGGTTCCAGTCTCCATCGATTCGCCGTACATGGTGATGGGCGGCACACCGATTCCCACGGTGATCCTGCAGGGCGCGAAAAGCGACATGCCCGGTACCTTCCGCGCGATGGTCGACCGCGACATCTACGACAGTATCGATGGCAGGTGCAAGCTGATCCCGAAGGGCACGCGGATTCTCGGTCGGACAAACAACGATGTCGCGATCGGACAGGATCTGATGCTCATGGCTGCCACCCGGATGATTTTCCGGCACGCGACCATGCGTCTCGATGGACTGACCGGCAACGATCCCGACGGCGAGGCGGGTGTCACCGCCGAGGTCAATAACCACTTCTTCAGGATCTTCGGGTCGACCTTCCTGATCGCCGGCGTCGCCGCCTGGATCGGCCACAACCAGAGTCAACAGAGCGGCACCACGATCAACGTCAACGGAGGCGCGTCGACCGATCTGTCGGAAGCGGCAGCACAGTCCCTGTCACAAACGACCCAGACCATTCTCCAGCGCAACATGAACATCCAGCCGACCCTGAAGCTGGAGCCCGGTCAACGCATCACATTCATCACACAGCGGGACATGATGCTGCCGCCCAACGTCACTGATGGGAGTTGCAATCAATGAAACATTCCACCACCGCTCTTTCTGCAGCCTTGCTGATCTTCGGCTGCGTGCTCCATACGGCCTGCGCCGAGTCGCCGCCCACTACTGGGCCGGTCTATGATTTCGACTGGCGTCTGAGCGGCGCCTCCGAAGTACGACCGTACCAGGTGTTCGACGACGGCCAAAAAATCTATCTGCAGTTCGACGGACCGGAACACGTGCCGGCCATCTTCGCCGACATGCCAGACGGCCTGGTACTCGTGCGCTGGCGGCCCGACCCGCCTTATGTCGTCGTCGACCGGATGGACACCGCGCTGGTATTTCGCTCCGCGGGCGGGGAAGCCCGTGCGGTACGAACGGCGCCGGTCGGTCCGCCCCGGATGGCTCACTTCGGGCTAGCTCGACCATCTGAGCAAACGCCGGTTACTTCAACCCAGGCGGTAAAAGGCGCCCCTGCCGGCAGCGTCAATCCTCGCGACGATCCATCCCAGTAGAAAGAGTCTTTTGCCCAAAAATTCTGACTGTCCACGTTACGTGGACAACACTATTTTTCGGACAAAACCGATCGCATCCAAAGCGTTCTGCCGTCCACGGTACGTGTACAATGAATAAACTTGGACAACCGCAGACTTTGCCATGCATCCGGCCGACCACGATCTGCCTCCTCTGCTGGAAGCTGCCGCCACCGCGTTCGGCGATGCGACCGGCGTTGCTGTCCATCTGCGCAAGGCGCCACCCCGATCCGGCGCGGATGCAGTACTGGAGTTCCATCTGGGCACCCGCCGCTACAAACGCCTCGCGCATGTCAAGCGGACGATCGACCGCTACGGCACCTTGGCCGCTGTCCGCGCGCAGGCCGCGCCGGGCGACGGTGACCGGCTCCTGCTCGTGACATCGTATCTATCGCCTAACATGATTAACGCGTGCCGCGACATGCAGGTTGATGCGCTCGACCTGGCCGGCAACGCCAGTCTTCTTCTAGGGGATAGCGTCATTCTCGTGTCTGGGCGCGCACGCTCGGATAGCAGCCCGCAGGCACGCAGACAGACCTGGACCAGATCGACACTGCGCGTCGCGCTCGCCCTGCTCGCGGTCCCTTCGCTGCTGGAAAAAACCTACCGCGATATCGCACAGGTTGCCGGCGTCAGCCACGGAACGGTCCAGAATGCCATTCACGGCATGCTGGCCCGGCGCGACCTCATCGAGCAGCCCGGCGGGCACGGTATGCAGTTCGCCGACGCAGGCCGGCTCATCGATGAATGGACCACGTTGTACCCGACACTGTTGCGTGGATCACTTCAGCTCGGCCACTTCCGCACCGACATCCCCGACTGGTGGAGAAGCGTTCCCGAGCTTCCCGACCGATGCCAGTTTGGTGGAGAGCCGGCAGCAGCCATCCTCACGCAATACCTGAAACCCGCCACATTCACCGTATACTGTGCCAGCGAGGTCCCGAGGGAGTGGATCGCGAAGGCCCGCCTGCGGCCCGATCGCGACGGCAACATTGAATTCCTGAGGTCCCCAATCCCGCTCCAGTCTGCGGCTGGACTTCCGCAGAACATCGCGCCGCCCCTGCTCGTCTACGCTGATCTCGTGGCGAGTGGCGACTCGCGCAATCTCGAAACGGCCCGGTTAGTGCGTGAACAATATCTCCCCGCTTGAGCCTCGCCCCCATCGCCCTTTTCCAGCCGAAATGGTGGCCCTTTTGCGTGAAGTGGCTGCCGCTGCTTCCGAAAAGAGCATCCAGTGGTTTGTCGGTGGGGCGAGCGCACGCGACGTCGTGCTGACCCACGTCCACGATATCGAACCGACACGGGCCACTGCAGACGTTGACATCGGCATTTCCATCGAAAGCTGGGCCGGCCATGACACACTGAGAACGGCGCTGCTCACGTCCGGCCACTTCGAGCAGCGAGGTAACGCAGCCCACCGGCTGCACTACCAGGCGCCTGAGACCGGCGCCAGAACCTGGCTCGATATCGTACCGTTCGGGCGCATCGCAGACGATGGCGGCGAAATCGCCTGGCCGCCCGATCAGGTCATCCGCATGAACGTCGCCGGCTTCGAGCAGGCGCTGCAGGCCGCTGTGCCGGTACGCATGGACGCCGATCTCGTGGTGCCCGTCGCTTCCCTTCCGGCCCAGGCAATGCTCAAGATCATCGCCTGGAAAGATCGGCACACGGTCGATCGCAAGGACGCAACCGATCTGCTTTTCCTGCTGGCGTGGTACGGCGAGGCAGGAAATCTCGAGAGGCTGTATGCCGACGACGCCTTCGACCTGATCGAACGGCACGAGCACGATCCCGATATCGGCGGCGCGGCCCTCCTCGGCCGCGACATGGCGGGTATCGTCACGCCGCAAGTGCGCGATCAGATCCTCGCGGTCATTGCGCCGGACGATCCGTCGCCCCTGATACTGACGCACATGATGGCAAGCCGCGCACGGATTCCCGGCGGCGATACGGCTGAACGGATCAGTCAGCTCTTTGACGCGTTCCGCCAGGAATTTGTCGCGGCAGTTTAGCGAGGAAGCGGGACTTGGCCGACCCGGGCAGGAAACATTCCCGACCAGTGCCGGCTAACCCGGCACGCCCTGTCCTGCTCGCGCCTGGAGGTCCGTCAACTGAGCAAGCGCATCCCTCGCGCGCTCCACGGGCACAAAAATGTGATCGTGAAATGCGGCAGCAACGACGTTGCAACTGATGCGGGCCCTGGTCAGCGCGTCAGCCACTGCAGCCGTGAGTCCCACAGCCTCCAGGTCGGAATGGACGTTCAGCGTGATCCAGGCCGCCCGGAAAAGAACAGGTAACCCTTCGCGCAGCGCCGTCGATTCATCGATGATGACGGTCAGCCCCTCGCGCTCACGAAACGTCGCCAGGGGAGCGAGCTGCGACACGTCCCTGCCTGCCAGCACGGACGAAAAAACATAGGCGCCTTCATTCAACTCTGGCTGCATGGACGCCAGCAGCTGTGCGAGATCCGAGACGGGTTGGCTCACTGCGCTCCCTGTACAAGAAGAGGGTCAATCGGGCAGGTTCACCGGCCGCGGCATCGCGACCCGTACCCACGTCGAATATCAAAAACTATAGCGACCGACATGCAAAATTGTCACTCATAGTGCGTGTCATGATAGAGCGTGGCCTCAAACAGGTCAAATACGTACGCTTCGATATCTTTCCGATTGAGATGTCGATGCAGTACGACCCCCTTACCCTGTTTGGGAAACGCCTGGTCGAGCTTCGCAAGGCGCGCGGCTGGTCACAGGAGCGCCTTGCGCTCGAAAGTGGCCTCGCCCGGTCGTATGTTGGCGGGATCGAACGGGGCCAGCGCAATATCGCCCTCTATAACATCTGCGTGCTTGCCGCCACACTCGGCGTTTCTCCCGCTTCCATGCTGGATTTTGATGAGCTCACGTGACATTGCATGATTGGCCTGCTATGCAATCCCACCCACTTTCTGCAATCAGAGCGTCGGCACATCCGTCGACCTGCCAGATCTTCGCTTGTGAGAGATCGTGACGCATCGGGAGATCAAGTTCAATCCCGTCAAATTCATTTGAATAGCGAACAGAAATGATCGGCCAAACCGCCTTGATTTTTCGGTAGCGCCGACTATGATTCGCGATTGAAGTTGCCCGCTGGAGCGCGTCCAGCGTCTTTTGCAGTACCGTCGCTCGTGCGACACCTTTCGCGGTTCGCTTCGTCCCACTGTCTGGACCACCGCAGGTCTTTTGACCGGAAGCTTTCCTTTCTTGCCCGTCTGGGGAATTGTCATTCCCCGACACGGGCCGTGGCGATTCCCCTTTTTCGTTCTGGAGAATCGTCATGAATCAGTCTGTCGAACCCCGCAAGTATTTCGACCTTCATCTGTGCGGCCTTGGGTATCTGTCCCGTGTCCGCGATGTTACGGCCAAAGGCAATGGCCGCAGCAAGGCCAAGCCCTTCCTCGCCTGCGCCATCTCCGCGTTTCACGGCGATCCGAACGTCGAGAATGGCGTCGTATATCTTCCGCTGGACCTGATCGTCTCGGGCGAGAAGGCGAAGGAATCTGTGCGCGCCGTGATGAACGACGCCAACGATCCTGACGTGAAAGTCCTCGTCTCCTTCCGCGCTGGTGACCATTACATCCGTACGTTCGAGCGTACCGGCAACCGCGCGGGTGAGACCGGTGCTGTCCTCAAGGGGCGCTTGCTCAAGCTCTTCTGGATCAAGGTCGACGGCCAGGAAGTCTACCGTGACGAAAGCGACCGCGAAGACGACGACGCTGAAGCAGGCACCGACACTTCCGCGGAGACCGTCAACGGGCATGAACCGTCGACGGGCGATAGCGATCACCGCGATACGCCTTCTGCGGACGAACCGGCCAACAGCCGCGACATCGGAGCGTCAAGCAACGATGCAGCAGCGGCTGAACGCACGGCCGAACGCACCGACGCGCGCAGCAACCGCTATCCGCCGCTGCGCCGTCATGCGAACGGGAGCGCCCGTCGTCCGTCCGCCAGCGCCGAATGACCGGCGCCCCTCGGTCCCCGCCTCGTGCGGGGGCTTCCTCTCGCGCATTACCGGACTGCCGGTTTTCCAGAGCGACACTCCCCGAGCCCGCTCCGGAAAGCCGGTACCGTCCCGCAGATCGTCGACCGGGTCCACGGCGGCCCCACTACGCCGTGCCGTTTGCGCCGGACCGATCATTCCGGCCCAGACACGCGCCTGGCAGGCATTAACTGCCAGGCGTCATGCGTCATTGGCCCTCACTGCCCACCAGGGCCAATGAGGGCCAATGAGGGCCAATGACGCATGACGTGTTCACTGCCGACCTGCCAGTTGCAGGTCCGTCTGTCGCCGCGTCAGGCGACACCTTCACAGCCCTCTTCCGGTGCCATTGTCTGCACGGCTGTACCCGCGTCGCCATGATGCCGGGTCCGGAATAGCTCGCTTCCCCGCTCTCAGGTAGTTCATTTGTTCAACCCTCGCGGGGAATGCGCTCCCCGCCCGGGCAGCCAACCTCCGCTCCTTTTCCGGAGGATGTCATGAACCAGACCACTGAAACACACGGCATCGTGGCCACCATCGTGCCCGAGGACCGTCGTATGGAAATCCTGCCGCGATACTTCGGCAAGCATATGATCCGCGCCGAATTCGCTGTTTACACCGCAATGTCGTCGTTGTGCCCGACCTACCACGGCGGATTCTGGGACTACGTCGAGCTGTCCAACGGCGCGTTCTACATGACGCCCCGTCTGGATGGTCTGCTGCCCATCACCTGCGACGGCAACGGATACGATGGCGAAATGAGCAGTGACGCCGCCGGTATTGTTGCCAGCCTCTTCGCACTGAACGCCATGGCGTGGTCGACAGAAGACCCCCATTTCACAGAGCTCTATCACAGGCTGCTCGCCTTCGTTCCGTCTCACCCTGAGGCGCGCGAGATCTTCGCGGCAGTCGATTGATGGGCGGATGGACTGACGCCCAGCCTACTCTTCACGCCTTGCGGAACGCAGCCCGCAGGGCGCGTCTCCGCAATATTCCCGGAGACAACGATGTCATTCTGCACTTCCATCACCCCTTCCTGTCTCGCCATCAGTGGCTTCGATACGAGCACGCGCCACGGGTCACTGGCACGCGCGAACCGCTTCCACAGACCAGCATCCCAGCTTCATGCCGCCGACCAGCCCGATGATGACGGTGATCCGTCGCAGCAGGCCTTCCAGTGCCGCGACGGGCGCACATTGCCGCGCTATACGGCGCAGAGCGTCGATCTTCCCGACGGGCTCTACCTCGGGCTCTTCAACGGACGCGACGATCTGCTTGGGTCCCCGCTCGTTACAGGGTTTGATGGACCGCTGATCGGCCGGCTGCGTTATTGCCACACCGTCGAGGCCCGCGACCTCAAGCTCGAATTCCTCGATCCGTTCGAGGGTTATCGTTTCTTCCCCGACATGGAGCACGTGGCCGGACGCGACGGGCAGACGCCTACCGGCAGGATCACGATGCCGATCCAGCTCATGCTGAACGCGGGAGCGATCGTTTTCGACGGACGGTATTTCGCCGACTGGACAGTCTTCATTATCAGCTCGGTGCGTACCGTCATCGGTCGCGACCTTCGCTCACAACGGCGCGTGTGACCAGAGCCCTGTTGCCGCATCACGTCATTCTTTCGCCTGCGCCGAATCAACGGTGGATTCCCCGCGGGGCATCGCACCCGCCTCGGGATAGACGCACCGCGCCACCTGCAGAACCGTACGTCACCACGTGAGGCGATAGCTGCAGTTTTTCCGGCGCCTTCCTGTCTGCGCCGCTGCCTGCCCGGCGTACGGCCAGACGGAATCAATTCGCATACGACTTTCCAAACCGGCGGGACTACATGCCCGCGAGGGATGGTTCCGCCTCACCACGTGGAGGCATCATGATCTCTCTTTCCGGCACGCTCGACGTGCGCACCATCAAGGGCAGCAACGGCCCGTTCCAGGTCGGCGAACTGACCACGTCTGTCGGCGAATTCAAGGTCAAGGACAAGGTGCTCGAGCAGTTTGAGCCCGGCGCCTATACCGGTACCTTCCTGATCGACAGGATCTATCCGCACAGCTACGTGTGGTACGGCAAGGTCACCGTCGAGATCCGCGCGAGGCTCGCCGATGTGCAGCTCGACAACGATGAGCCGTTCAGCGAGACCGGTCAGGCACCGTCCTCGACCGAGCCGGATCCGGCCGACGAGGAACGCATACCCAGTGCCGCAACTCCCGCCCATGCCGACCAGGGGCCATCCCCCGTACAAACCGAAGGCGATTCTGGTGAGCTGTATCTGCCCGACCTGTTCGGAACCGAGCTGGCCGATGCGATTGTCGCCGGCCAGCCAGTGAAGCTCGATCCAACCGTTGACCGCGGCGTGTTCCGTCAGCAACGCGACCAGCTTCGCGCATTCGGTTACGCCTTCCAGGCCTCCAGCCAAACGTGGCTGAAAGCCTGATTCCTTCCACTTGCGGCGTGCCGGGCCTTCCGGCGGACGGCACGCCACGATTCGTTGGAGATCGACATGGCTTTGATCTTTCCCCGCCTCGCCCGAAATTTCGTGAAAAACGGCTACTTCCCGACCGATGCCGTCACGCTCGGACGGATCATCCCGGCGCTCGCGCTAGCCGATCCAGACCGCCCCGTACGGTTGCTCGATCCATGTTGCGGCGAAGGCGCCGCGCTGCACGAGCTAAAGGACGCACTCGGAAGGCAGTCCGCAACACCTGATGCGATCCGCGCATTTGGCGTCGAGTATGACCGCGAGCGTGCATGGCACGCGAAGGATGTCCTGGAGACCGTGGCACACACCGACATCCAGGACATGTTCATCACTGCCCGCAGCATGGGACTCCTGTTCCTGAACCCGCCGTATGGGGACGTCGTATCGGACAAGGCCCAGACTGGCGAGCGTCAGCCGGACCGTCTGGAGAAGCTCTTCTATCTGAAGGCGGTTCCCTGGCTCGCGTTCGGTGGCGTGCTCGTGCTGATCGTGCCGTACTACGTGATGGACCGCGAGTTCGCCACGATGATCGCCCGTAATTTCACACGCGTCGAAGTTTTTCTCGCCCCCGACCAGACGTTCAAACAGCTCGTTCTCTTCGGCGTCAAGCGTCGGGCGGATGGTGTCGACACTGCACTCGCCGCACGTCTCGCCCGCATCAACGACGGCGAACTGCCACCTGAACAGCCTGAGACCTGGACGGCACAGCCGTACTGCATTCCATTGGCCGCCAGTGAACAGGTCTTCATGTCCACGCGGATCGATGCGCCGCAGCTCGAGCACGAACTGCAACGCCTGCAGCACGCCACGCTCTGGCCGCAGTTCGCTGCGATGTTCGCAGCAAAGGCGGTCACGCCTCGCCGTCCCCTGCGCGACCTGTCCGACTGGCACCTCGCCCTCGCGCTTGCGGCCGGCCACATTACCGGTGTGGTTACCGGCATTGACGGCACACGCCTGCTCATCCGCGGCGACACCATCAAGCAGAAAGAGCAGGAAGTCCAGATCGAGGAAACGGACAAGGGCGACATCCGCACCACGATCCTGATGCGCGAGCCGAGTTGTCACGATCCGCTAGTGCGGGTCACGTCTTCAACCCTGCGGGGCCTTGCCCCGCAGGGGCAGGTTCCGCCCCTGCAAGGACGCCCGAATCATGACTGATACAAGCCCCACGAACCAGCCACTGCCTGCTTACCTGGTCGGCTATAGCCTCGACCACACGCACCGGGTCGTCGTCGTTCTGGGATGACGCGCCGAACATGCCGCTGCTCTACGACGACTATGAGGAACTCGACGGACAGGCCCTCAGTTTCGACGCGACGGGCGTCACGGCATGGCCGGCCGCCGACGTCTCGGTCCGTGCTGTGCGACTGCACGCAGCCGCACACCAACTCCTCGCGTTCGCACGACTCGTCGACGAACGATTGCCTCAGGCAGCAGCGATCGAGACCTGGCATCCCGAAGCCCTGGTGTCGATGACCCTCACGGCCGGACAGGTCCGCGAACTTCGCGCCTTGCTCGGAACGCTGACTGGCCGCTGACCGCGGCCGTTCCTTCTACACCTTTGTGCGCCCTGTCTCCAGGGCGCTTTCTCCGACCGTTCACCAGGACGCTCAAGGAAAGCGCTTCGCGCTGCACGTTTTCCCGCTGGTCTGCCGGTAAGCAGACCCGTTGTCGCCCGTGACGCGACACCTTCAGCCGTACCCCAGCCGCTTCTTTCCGGCGCCCTCGTCTGCGCGGCGGCGGCTCCCTTGCGGACGCCCCGGAATTTTCCTTAACCCACCCGGGTCAGCGCCCGGTGGGTGCGCCGGGCATTCACGCTGGAGCACCCCATGCTATCTCCCATCAAGGAACTGCAGGACATCTTCATCGATGCCTGCGTGCGCGCACCCGATGGCGAGCTCGCCTTCGTGTCCGTATTCGGTCGCGATGGCGCCGTTCAGCAGCTTTACGCCTCACTACATCTGGGCGTCCAGGAGGGCGGCATCCGTCAGATCACGCTCATCACTCCCGACAGCAGCCAGACGATCGCCGCCGTACCTATCGGCGATCCGCGGCGGCTGGACAAATACAGCGGTCGTCTGTCGAAGGACAACCTCTTCGGCAACCTCGTGCATACGTGGATCTACGAGGAGTCGCTGCTGACACCGTCAAAAGCCACCGGCTCGGCATGGCTGCTGGTTGACCGTGAGACGCAGGCGCACGACGAGGCGTCGCTGGAAGCACGCGTGTGGTCGCTGATTGAACAGCTCAGTCCGATACCGCTGCTGCCGCACTGGCGCTCCCTGGTCCTCACCGAACTCGGTGACCGTCTGGTCAGCAGGCTCGGCGAGACACCCTATGCACCCGTCGGACGCCTCGACGCATTCCGGATCGCGCTCCCTGATCCGTTCACTGAAGCAGTTTCCAGCTTCGTCCGCAGCGGTGCGCTCGCAATCGACTAACCCGCCTGCGCTGAGCCGACCGCCCCTGAAGTCATGAGCAGCCCTCCTTCAATTTTCCCCACCGGCGGGACCTGCGCCCCGTCTTGGGGTTACGTAGCCCGCGTCTTCTGGAGACACATCATGGAAGATCTGCAATCCGCCGTCGTCGACGGCGATGCCGAACACGACGACCTCACAGCCGACGACAACGCCGGCGACGTGATCGCCCTGCCGGACTTCATCTCGAACTTCGGCGCCGGACTGCTCGACGCCGTCCGCCAGCAAAACCCGTCGATCTACGATGGGCAGCGCCCCTCACGATGGGACGCACTGCTCGACGAACTGTCACGACAACCGTTCCCGGCCCAACGGGAAGTCATTCACGCGATCACGACACTGTTGACGCAACACGCACCGGGCGGCGTCATCAATGCCGAAATGGGTACCGGTAAGACACTGATGGGCATCGGCGTTGCCGTCCTGCTCCACCATTGCGGCTATCCGCGCACGCTCGTCATCGCGCCGCCCCATCTCGTCTACAAGTGGCGCCGCGAAATCAGAACGACGGTGCCGGGCGCACGCGTCTGGATCCTCAATGGTCCGGACACACTGCGCAAGCTCCTACAGCTCCGTGTCATGCGTTCGAGGCCAACGGTACCCGAGTTTTTCATTCTCGGCCGCGTGCGCATGCGCATGGGGTTCGACTGGAAGCCTGCCTTCGCGCGCCGCGTCGCAACGCTCGATATGGAGACTGACGCAATCACGCGCGTGTTTGCCTGCTGCCCTTCCTGCGGCGAGTTCGTGTGCGACGAAGACGGCAATCCGCTGACACCTACCCAGGCTCGGCCCGCGCTCAACGAGAAGCGTCGCGCGTGCAGTTGCGGCGAACGCCTGTGGACCCTGGCACCGAAAGGCCAGGGCACGCGGTCGATGCGCGAGCTGGTGAAGGGAGCACTGCTTCAGATGCCGACCGTCGGCGAGAAAACCGCCGAACGCCTGCTCTCCCGGTTTGGCGAATCGATGCTCGCCGACATGCTGCAGGATAACTTGTACGAGTTCATCAACCTGATGGACGACAGCGGTGAACTCGTGTTCTCGGACCGACAGGCCAAGCGTATGGAACGCGCGCTCGCCCATACCAAAATCTCGTTCGGACAGGGCGGCTATCAAGCCTCAGAGTTCGTTAAACGGTATTTTCCGCAGGGCTACTTCGGTCTGCTTATCGCCGATGAAGGCCACGAATACAAGAACGAAAACTCCGCCCAGGGCCAGGCAATGGGTGTGCTCGCCCGGAAGGCGTCGAAAACGTTGCTGCTCACGGGGACGTTGATGGGCGGCTATGCCGACGACGTCTATCACCTGCTCTATCGCCTGAACCCGACCATGCTGATCGACGACGGGTTTAACTACAACAGCAACGGCTCAATGGCGGCCGCCACAATGGCGTTCATGCGCGAGCATGGCGTGCTCATCGACATTCACAAGCAGGTCGACGAAGGCTCGCACCGCACGGCGAAAGGCGACCGCAAGAGCGTTTCGACGGTGAAAGGTCCGGGCTTCGGCCCCAAGGGCATCATGCGGTACGTCGTGCCGTATACAGCCTTCCTGAAGCTCTCACAGATCGGCCAGAACGTTCTCCCTCCCTACGACGAATCCTTGCTGCCGGTCGCGTTGACTGAGGAAATGGCGGCCGCCTATCGCACGCTCGAATCGACACTGACATCAGAATTGCGCGCCGCGTTACGCTGCGGCGACAAGAGTCTGCTGGGCGTGGTGCTCAATGCGTTGCTCGCGTGGCCGGAATGTTGTTTCCGTCCTGAAATCGTGCGTCACCCTCGCACGAAGCGGATCCTGGCCAGCGTGCCTGCATTGCTGCGCGACGATCAACCCGGTCCCAAGGAAGAAGCGCTGCTGCGACTCGTGCGCGGCGAACTGCTGAACCGCCGGCGCACGCTGGTCTATACGACGTATACGGGCACGCGCGACACGTCGGTGCGACTGAAGAATCTTCTCGATGCGGTCGGTGTCAGGGCATCCGTGCTTCGTGCGAGTGTGCCTGCGGAAAAGCGTGAGGACTGGGTCGCCGACCAGCTGGAGCGTGGCGCCGAAGTCATCATCACGAACCCCGAGCTGGTCAAAACCGGACTCGATCTCCTTGAATTCCCGACGATTGCATTTCTTCAGTCGGGCTTTAACACCTACACGCTTCAACAGGCTGCACGCCGGAGCTGGCGTATCGGTCAGACGCATGACGTCACCGTGCGATTTCTCGCTTACGAGGCCACAACGCAGATGCGGTGTCTGAAGCTGATTGGACAGAAGATTGCCGTCTCGCAGTCTACCTCCGGCGACATGCCCGAGTCCGGTCTCGACATCCTCAATCAGGGCGGAGAGAGCATCGAAGTTGCGCTCGCGCGGCGTAAGCACCTCGCGACGGCCGTCCGCAACGCGGCGTTCGCGTGAGGCATGATGGGGAATCTGGCTACATGATTTTCACTGGCTAGCAATCAATCGGCAGACGCCGCTGGGCCAGCCTGCCGAGCCAGCTTCGTAGCCACGTTCCAGGGCAACAGTTCGTCGATGCGGTTAATGGGATGGTCAGCGATATGGGTCAGGACGTATTCGAGGTAGGCGCGCGGGTTGATCCCGTTGAGCTTGCATGTGCCGATCAGACCGTACATCGCAGCAGCCCGTTCGCCCCCGCTATCGGAGCCGGCGAACAGGAAGTTCTTGCGACCCAGACTCACACAGCGCAGTGCGTTTTCGGCCAGTGCATTGCTGATTTCGGCACCGCCCTCGTCGCAGTACAGCGCGAGGGCGTCCCACTGGTTAAGCGAGTAACGGATTGCTTTGGCCAGATCGGATTTCTTCGACAGCGTGGCGAGTTTGTCCGTCATCCACGTTTTGATGGTCGCGAGCAGCGGCACGCTTTTCTCTTGCCTCACGCGCAGCCGTTCTGCAGCTGGTTTGCCGCGGATGTCGGCCTCGATGCCGTAAAGTTCGCCGATAAGTTCGAGCACCTCCCGGGTCGCCTCGGTAGGCGTTCGGGCGTGTACGTCGTAGATGTACCGTCTCGCGTGATCCCAGCATGCAGCTTCACGGATCTTGCCGCTCTCGTACAGTTCGTTGAAGCCGCTGTAGGCGTCGGCCTGCAGGATACCCTCGAATCCGGCGAGATGGGTCTGGGGGTGGATGCCTTTGCGGTCGGGCGAGTAAGCAAACCACACCGCAGCCGGTTCGGTCGAACCCGAGCGGGTGTCATCGCGCACATACACCCACAGTCGCCCAGTCTTCGTCTTCTTGTTGCCCGGCGCGAGCACCGGGATCGGCGTGTCGTCCGCGTGCAGCTTCGACGGTGCCATCGTGTGGCGGCGCAGCGCCTCAGTCAGCGGCTCGCAAAGGGCCTCACACTGGCCAACCCAGCGCCCCATGCTGGCCGGATCGAGCTTCACGCCGTCGCGCGCGGCAATCTGCGACTGCCGGTACAACGGGGCGTGGTCAGCGTACTTCGAGACGAGGATGTCGGCCAGCAGGCTCGGATGGGCGATGCTGCGCGTGATCGGCAGGCCGGGCATGGGCGACTGCGAGAAGTGGTGGCCGCACGGACAGACCGTCTTGCGCCGGATCGTGCGAATCACCTTGAACATTGCCGCGACGCGGGCGAGCTGCTCGGACACGTCCTCTCCGAGCGGCTGCATGGTGCTGCCGCATTTGGGGCAGCTCGCGTCAGCGTCCAGTACGCGTTCTTCGCGCGGCAGATGCGGTGGCAGCGCTTCTTTCGGCGATGCGTCGCCCACAGGCGTGCTCGCGCTTGATTGGCGGGCGCGTCGCACATCAGTGACACCACGCTCACCGGTCAAATCCTCAAGCGCGGTTTCGAGCCGCGCAACCTCCCGTTCCAGCTGCTCGGACTTGCGGCCGAACTGCATGCGCTTGAGCTTGTCGATCTGCGCCTTGAGCTGCTCGATCTCCAGATCGCGCTCGGCAAGCTGGGCACGGGCCTCGACCAGCAAGGCCCGCAGGGTTTCAACATCGTCGGGAAGTTCGGCGCCGTTCGACATGTGGCGCAGTTTACGAGCCTTCCTCGCGGTTTACAACATCGACAGCGCAGCCGTACGACGCGGCTGCCGCCAATCGATGCCTTCGAGCAACATCGACAATTGCGCCGCCGTCAGATGAACCTTGCCGCCATCGGCCTGCGGCCAGATGAAGCGGCCACGCTCCAGCCGCTTCGCCAGGAGCCAGAGCCCGTCCTCGGTTGCCCACATGACCTTCACGAGATCGCCCCGGCGCCCCCGGAAGATGAACACGTTGCCGCCCAGCGGATTGTCCTCGAGCGCCGTCTGTACCTTCGCCGCCAGCCCCTGGAATCCGCAGCGCATGTCTGTGACGCCGGCCGCCAGCCAGACGCGTGTACCCGTGGGCAGAGAGATCACGATCGCACGCTCCCCAGTACGATACGTAGCGTGTCGGCATCGACGCCGCCGTTGACCCTGACGACCACGCCACCGAACCGGATCTCGATCGTCCCGTCTCGCGGAGTCGGATTGCCGACGTCACCTCCATTCGGAGGCATCGCCAGGCGCTGCGGCGGCGTCTCATGAATCACCGCCACTGGAATCAGCGACGTCGTTTCGGCCTGCAATTGCGCGCGATAGCGACGCCGCCAGGTGAACAGCATGTTTGCATTGATGCCATTGTCCCGCGCCAGCTTCGCGACCGACGCACCAGGCTCACATGCTGCGGCCGCAAGCCGGCGTCGAAACTCGCGATCATAGTTCGGGCGTCCCTTGCGGCTACCCGGCCTAGCTTTCGGCTCTGTCACAGTGATGTCCATCAAATCGAAAATGATGGGCACCACTTTGATGTCGGTCCTCGCCGTCGTCTACGACGGTCGTCGTGAGGTGCTTACCGCGCGGCAACTGGTGAGTCAGGAATAGTCGGAACCTGAACTAGTAACCCATCCCCTCATGGAGGAATTCATCATGATCCACTTCGTTGCAGCGGATCTGCGCCCCGTCATCTGCGAAGCCCGCACACAGCAATGCCGAATCGTGCTGGTCAAGGATCACGGCGTCTACATGCTCTCGGAGAGAGGCGAAATGAAAAACGGCCGACGCAGCATCATCGCGTGGACTGTCGAATGCGATCCCGATACGGTGCCATTCGACGACTGGTGGGAGCGCGCCCGGGCAGAATTCGGCGGCGATGATTTCGTCGAGTATCTCGATCGCAACGATGCGGTCTTCGACCGCGTGATCGTCGAAGGCTTCGATCTCCAGATCGAAGCCGATACCGGCTACCTCTACATCAACGCTGTCGCCTCGCGGTCCTAAAGGTCTGCCTCCTTTTCGCTCCCATTCAAAGCGCCTGATCCCTTCCGGGACCGGGCGCTTTTTTTTCGGTTCATCGCGGATTTCCGTGGATGCCGCTGATCGAGCCACTGCGGCCCGTCGACCCAGCGCGACATTTAGGGCGGCTTCCAAGGTACAACGGACGTTCGTCGACTCGCATTGCGAGACTGGACTCGGCCTTTGCGGACATTGGCGTGCCGGCGCAAACGTGACCGCTCAGATATGGATACCGGTCGTTCAATGGGGCGCCCTTCGGGAACGACCGCTATAGGTGTTAGCGAATAGTCGCTACCGGCTTGGGAGCTATTCCATTCCTGCCATCGAGCGGAGGTTGTGAGTGGATGACAGGGTGTGCGGGCAGGCGAATGAGCCTTAACGAGAGTTGCTGTCAGCCACAGCCCGTCGCAGCGAACGCATGATCTACGATTGCGAATTCAACTTGTCGATGCAAGGTCTGAACGGGACCGCTGACTTTGTAGATACGCGTGCTTGTTGTCCGCTTGAACGTTACATTCGCTTGACAGGCAACTGCGGGTACTACGGCGATGAAATGACTCACCGCCTGTCCACCGTGGCCGAAAATTAGCACCTACCCTCCCATTGTGCGAGCTCAGGCACTACTCGCTCAGGTCGCTCATGAGCTTCTTCGATCCCTTTTGAGCGCCTCTCTTTGATCACTTTAGCTAGCGGCTCATCCTCAATATTGAAAGCCCCCAATAAGTTCGTCACCACATCGTACGTAGACCAATGTCTGGGTGGCGTCTCGTCTATGAGACGATGTAGACTCTCGACAATCAGGGACGAAAGATCCTTAGATATAGGTATGTCACGCCGGCTATCGTGCAGCGCTTCGCGAAGCTTATGCAGTCGCATCACAATGCCGATGTCTTCTTTGAAGTGAGAAAGGAACTCCTTATGATGCGACTCGGGGATCCAGCTTTTGTACTCGTACAGAGAGTCCAAGGCATTTGGGGCGATGTCAGCCATGCGCGCAATCCAATCGGACTTCACTTCATCGCTAACCGGCAACTCGAATAGCGCATCCCACACCTCAAGCATGAACTCACCTGAGGTTCGCCTTTTACGCTCCAACAGAAGACGTGCAACGCGCTCAGAGTAATCCGCCCCAAGCTCCGTAGCCACCTTCGCCAACACGGTCGGTTCCTCCGTGGTCGCCAGCCACTCCCAGCACGCCTCGAACATCGGATGCGTCGGCATGCAAGCAATCGCGCGCGCGATGGCGTTCCACGCCGAACGTCGTGCCCCTTGGGCACCTACGTAATAGATGACCGGATTGTAGCCTGTGAACACGTTCAGACATGCGTTCAACAACTGAGAAGGAATCCTCGCGATGACTTCATTAGGTGCTGAACTGATGTCTATCCCGCTGGGCAGCACAAGGCTCTGGATCTCTGCCGGTACTGTCGAACGCGTCAATGCCGCCGCCTGTAGCCACACGCTGTCCGACGAACCTACCGTCAGATGATTAAGCAATAAAGACCGCTCACGTTCTGACAACTGATTCCACGAGTCAACAAGATCAGAAACGATTCGGATTCGACAAGCCGTACCGGGAAGCGCGAGAAGTCGCTCGATTCTCTTATCTCGCTCCCCTGATTTGCTATCGACACCAAGTACAAGAATGTCTGAGACACCAAGTAAGTAGTCGCTCGGAACGCCGCCAGAGGCAAATTCCTCGACCAACTCAATCCAGCGGTCGATTATTTCCAGCAGACTGGACTGCGAAATGTTCTCAACAGCAGAGTCCATTACATCGTACAGACGCTCATCCCTGAAAGAGGCACCAAATGGAAGCTCTCTTAATACGACGGGCATAACCGCTTCGAATAACTCCCACGGGGTCGTTTCGCCACCGTACTCTTTACGAGCAATGACAACGAGCTGCTCGATGAGAACGACGGCAGAAACTGGCGACGCCGCCATAGTTTGCATAGACCTTGTCAGCATCCTACGTCGTTCTTCATTACACGATGGCCACGCCGCAATAACCCCTAGGTAGACGGCTTCCGCGACCGCTGGATGCTCCTCACTGAAGATGCGCTCGATGATTGCTGCATCGTCACTTCGAGGACGACTCAACCACGTTTTCGCCGCCAGCGACCGAATCAGTGAGACGTCGTAGCTGAGTAGTCGTGCCGCCATCTGCTCCGTCATGGCGTCCGGATGCTCTTCAAGGTACATAAGTGCCCCGGCAGCGACTTCATTCGAGATGACAACGGGTCGCTCGCTGTTAAGCAATGCAAGAGTTCCCTCGACATCTCGGTAAGCAATGCCTTGAGGGAATGGATCGACTTCCAAAGCCCCTGAAAACGTCGCTGCCGGTATTCGTGGCTGATCGTCTTCCCATTCAACATAGGAGAGCTCAGTTGAATTTACCTTTCGCACCCAACTCGAAATTCCCTCCTGCTGCTCGACCGGCAGGGCAGACAACCTTCTCACGAGGAACTGGAAGCAGAGATCTCGTACCACAGGAAAAATCGAGCGCAAACCTTTGATAGCAAGCGCTATGATCCCTTCTTGCCCCGCCTGTGTGCCAAGGTTCTGATAGATCCATACCAGGTTTGTCGCTGCAGCTCTGGCAGCGTCCGGAGAGATAGTGAATAGGGCTCGGCCAACTAACGATATGGCCGCCGCCGTCGACCTGTGGGTAGCGGCGTCCAACAGCGACTCGGCGCTGGCCCGATAAAAGGGATGACTGAACGTGTACCTTCGCCCTTTATCAGCCACTATTCGGCGCAGCTCAAGGTGCTCCAGAGAATCTATCGCTTCCTGGGATAGGATGGGGACAGGAACATAGCTCGGTGGAGGGCTCACCCTCACTGTATCCTCCCCGCCAAAGGTGAGCATGGTGCCTACAACGTCCGACTCACCAGGGCGATCAACACGCTCGCTGTCTAGGATGAATGCCAGCTCCGTCTCAGCCACGTGCAACTCTTGCGTCGAAGCGACCGCCAATGCGTTCAATAGCGGCGCCAGCTTCTCCTTCCGCAAAGCGCTCCCGAGGGACTTCGAGTCCTGGCGCGCGAAGCGGACGAGGTCGTTGATCTTTGCACCTCCCTCTAGTCGGCTGTAGTTGGCGGCCAAATGCACCAGACATCCTGGCTCGAGATCCATGTCCGCCGATGTGATCGCATCGACGACTTGATTCGTGAGATCCGCTGGCACCGAATACGCGGTAGCAGCATCTATCCAAACTGCAGTCAGAAATCCGGTGTCGCCAATCCCCATAGGTACCCACGATAGGCCGGCCGTAACAATCTTTTCTACCGACTCTAACCGCGCAACTTCCAATAGTCGATCCTGGGCCTGCGCGACGATGAGTCTTCGACCATTGGTGAGCTTAGGGATTAGCCGCTCGAGCAAATTAAGTTCGCGGTCTGCGTTCTCAGCGGCGTGAGCCCCACCGAGTGGGTCGTCGACCAACGCGACACGAGACCCGATGACCGGCTCTGTCAAGAAGCGCTCCGCTTCGCCCAAATTATCGCAGACCCGGACGCTATAGCCCTGCCTCTGCAGGGTGGCCGCAATGCTGCGCGCGCAGGAGCTCTTCCCTACGCGTGGAGCACCAGTAATCAAAATCGCATATTTGCGAGATAGCCCGTCCAGCAGCGCTGCTTCTTCGCGGCGCTGCACATACGACGCGCCAACCAACGGGTCCCCGGCCTTTCCAGAGGCGATGACCTTTGCAATTTCAGGAAGCAGATCGTTCTTGGATCGCTTCTCACGAAAGACGATGGATTCGATTTGGCTCAGGACATCCTCGACTTGATCCGGCACCACTTGATGCAGAGACTTTAACGCCTCTCTACTGCGCCTCAGAACCTCAGCGTCATCTAGCTGCTCTGAAATCAACACCCGTTGAAGCGCATTTTTCAATGCGTCCCGTGGTATGAGTGGAAGCTGCGTTCCAATGTGTGCGCGGCGACTCTTCGCTAGGTCTTTGTCCGTGGAAGAGGTCGCTTCGGCGTAGGCTTGGAGCGCAGCTCGAATCCCCGCTTCCGTTTCTCGCTTGACCTTTCCTGGGTCTAGCGAGGTGGTGTGAACCGACAGCGGAATGGTGTGAACCACAGTGGCATCGTCACACCGACCACTTGCGACAAATAGCACGCTTCGCTGCCCGTCGTTGACAAGCCTTTCAAGCAGTGAGTCATCAGCACGTCGGGCTGGGAAGTGGGCCAGCCAGTCTGCAAGGCTCTCCGCCTTGATATGCCCTTCCGCACCTTTGACTTGAATTTCAATAAAATGCGTCTCTCCACCCTTGCGCAAGGCAATCAGCGCATCTTCACCGTCTTGGGGTTCAACTTCCAATGACATATCCACATCGGTCGCTGCAAGTATCGAGAGCAGCACGCACACATGGTCTTGGAACTTATATTTTCTCGGTCCAGTTAGCTCAATTGACATACCTTTCACCTGGGGTGACGCCTCTTCTTGAGATCTATTGCGAAAATGTTTGGGTCCACCTAGGCGCGCCTTATCCAGCGGCACACCGGCACGCCACAGAAACGGCGTCGGACTAGTGGCTACCTCGTTCATACTCACGCTACGATATCAACAAAACGGATCGGTTTTCTCAATGCTGAGAAGGAAGTGGTCGAACTGTTCCTTGTCGTTGTCTCTGATCTTTTTCAGCACAAACTTTGCGACCGTCGCTATCTCCGCGCTATCGACCGGCTGGGTGCCACGATCGATGAACTCTCCGAGATGGGAAAATTCATTGGTAAGCCGTTGCACGAACGCTTCGGAATTTGTTCCGTCCGAAAAAAACATCTTGACGCGTTTGTCGTAATCGCTACGCTCACTGTTGAAGAACGGATACTTGAAGAAGAGGAAGGCCTCAAGGAATTTCCGGAGGTTGTTCCCAAAATTGTAGAAGCTGTGATAATGACGCGCAGCATTACCCTGATCCGAGCAGCAATAGATCTCGCCAAACAGAAAATTGAGCTCGGTCACATAATTGCGCAAGTAGTTGGGCATCAGGCCGATTGCACTCGATCGCTCCTTCCGGGTGAGAAGGAAATGCTCGTGATCTTTCGCTGGTTTGGTGAGTCTTTTCAGGTACTTCAGGAACTCTAGATTGTGTGTGGAGATGAACATCTGCTCGTACCGGTACTCGGGCTTGCCGTTGGCATCAAGCACTGGCTCTCCGTTTGTCAGTTCGATGGGTCGTGCGAGATAGTTTTCGATCAGACTGTAAATAAAGAAAATGTGGTTACTGTCGAGGCTTGAAATCGGATCGTCTATGTAAAGGATCAATTTCTTTCCCTTCGTCTCGACATCTTCCAGCCTAGCGAGGAAATAGCAGAATGCAACGAGACTGCATTCACCTTCGCTTAAGTTGTACGCAGAGGAATCTCCTCTCTTGATCTCGAAACGATAGGTGGCGCTGTCGGTTTCTTCAACCGCTGATAGGCGCAGTCCGCCGTGACCAAGAAAGTGTCCGAGATACTGGTTCACTTTTTCGGCACCGCGCCTTTCATCGCGAAGCTGCGTCTTCAGTTCCTTGATCCGGTCGGTGCGTTTATTCCCTTCAGCCAAAATCTCGTCAAGCACCTCCTTGGCCGTGGTTACCAATGTTCCGAGTTTCTTAATCTTTTCATCTTCGCCGGCCAGGTCAATGTCGAGGATGAATTGGGAAACTTCGCTGAGACGCACATCATCGCGCGCAGCTTTCTGTTTCTCCGCGAGCGACGCCGTCGTTTCGTTGCTCTTGCTGATCAGCTCATTGATCGAAGCCATGATATCGTGCATCGTCTCGCTGTTGTTCGAGATCGAAACCGCAGCACGCTCTGAGAAGATGTCCTTCTTACGGACCCCCAGCTCACATTCCAGCGTAGCGAGGCTTGCCTCGTAAATCTGATGTGCTGCTTCAAGACTGCTTTTCAGCACATCGAGTTTAGGCTGAAAGCTCGAATACAGTCCGCTCCGCTCCACGGTTGCGAAATTCCTGATGTTATCTTTTTCCCGTACGATTTTTTGAAGGAGAGAATCGATCTCTTTTTCGAGCGCAAGCGAGTCTTTGTTGAAGTGGTTGCCGAGTTTTTCCCACAGGTCTGCGGGCAATGGGTTGCCGCAGAATCCGCATGTAGTACGCCGTTCCCGATGAAGTCCCACACCGGACCTAACCCAAGTCTGCAGGAGGGCGTCGTTCAGCAGGTCCTGTATTGGCGCGCTGGGCTTGATCTTTTTCGTTAGAAGATCGTTCGCGGTCCTCGCAAGTGCCGACAGCGCAGGGTCGAACGACAGGCGCTTCCTGATGTCGGGCAGAGCCGTTTCTCCGAGAAGACTGACCTTGGCGCTGCGCTCGCTTTCATCGAGCGGCGAAATGCCGCCGTCCCGGATCACCTGGATGTCCGCTTTCAATTTCCGAACATCGTAGTTGACGTCCTTGTAGAGCGGATTGTGCTTGACGCCGGTAGGCTTTTTGTTTGCCTTGTCAATGAGTTTGCTCTCGAGTTCTTCCCGAGCTTTCGTCACCTGCTTCTGCTTCTCAGCGTACTCCTTTTTCTTTTCCTGATAGTTGTATCGCAGGCCAATCTGTTTCTCGACACTCCCAAGCTCGGCTTCCAGGCGCTCGATTTCGGACTCGATCTCCTTGTTCTCCTGGCCTAGGACCGCGAACGGGGATATGTGCCCCTGCTCGTCACGGAGGAAGGCCAGATGTTCGTCGACAAAGTCCTTGTTGTAGACGCGAACGTCGTGGTTTTGGAGCGAGACGGTTCCGCTGGTCACGGTTCCAGTCGACAAGGTTATCGTGAAAGACGGCTCAGCGTACCGGGGCGAAACGGATCCGGTTTCAAGTGCCCGCACTATTCTTGACAGGGTGGTCTTGCCTGAATAGTTGCGGCCATAAATAATGTTCATTTTCTTGAACCTGGCGATGTTATTGCTAGGATCGCGAACCTCAGCGTTCCACGTGAAATCGGAAAAGCATCCGAAATGGTTGACGTCAATTTTCTCGATCATGCCGACTCTTGGTCTCTTTTTTCCGTTTTTGTCCGGCTACGCCGGGTTTCCCCGGCCTGGAGGGGATGCAACAGCCTATTATGCCGCGTAAACTCCGGCGATTGGACACAGTGTAGAGGGTGTGCCGGATGGACGACCACAAGCACAATTGGCGGTGAAAACCGGTAGTTTTGCCGATGGTCAGCGTGGTCTACCTTTTAGCTCCTCCGACGAACGAAGTAAGAAACAAGCTGACCGTGTGAGTTGGCTGAGGGGAAACGGGGCGCGGCCGCTTGGCTCCTCCACCGTCGGCCATCCACCGGTTGAATCCGCCCGGTGGAGCTGCCGTCTGAATTTCCTCGCAACGCGTCGGGCGAAGGTCGCCTTCTGGCCGACAGTTCTCTCTGCGTTCCCCGCTATTCCGCGAAGAGCTTTTTGTGTTGGTGTCTTTTCTCCCGACGCTGATCTCTCGACGTAGCGCGAACGAAAAAGCTGTCCTATGCTCGACAATGCAGCGCGCGCATCACTGGGAAAGCCCGGCCGGCATCGACCGTGCCGCTAACTTCTGCCTCCCTCTAGACCCATGTTTGCGCTGCCTCCACTTCTTCCATCGACGCGGGCTCCTGTCCAGTCTCTCCCACGCGGCCTCGCATGCGTGGCGTTGTTCGCCACCGGCGCGCTGGTGGCGCTGTCCACATGGTACCCGGGGCACTGGCAGGTGCTCCTGCTGCTCCTGCCGGCCGTATGGTCACGCGTGCGTGGACGTACCTCGGCACTCGCGATCTGGACCGGCTATTACCTAGCTGGCGCAAGGGATATTCCCCTCGTGAGCATGCGCTTCTTTTCCGGCTATGGAGGTCTGACGCGCCCCGAAGCGCTGATGCTCGGCTTCTTGTTCTGGATCGCGCAGGCGTGCGTGCTGGCAACACCGTGGGCCGTGCTCAAACCTGAGTCGGACGCGAGCGCCGCACGCCACGCCTTGTGCGCCGCCGTCGCGACGGTGCTCGTGACCGTACCACCACTTGGGATCATTGGGTGGTTATCGCCGGCATATGTCGCCAGCACCCTGTTTCCCGGTTGGAAGGCGCCAGGCCTGGTGCTCGGCATAACCGCCACTGCGTGCGCAGCCTCCGTCTCACGCGGTCGCTTCGCCCGACATGTTGCAATGCTGCTGGTGATCCTATCCCTTCTCGCGCGCAGTATGGCGAGCGCGCCAGTTGTACCGTCCCGGTGGACAGCACTCGACACACGCCTTGGCCGGTTCGATCAGTCCAGCTACGCGTCGCTCTATGCCCGGACGCAACAGGTCCAGACGATCGCACAGCGTGCGTTCAGCGAAGGCGGCACCGTTGCGGTCCTTCCCGAGGAAATCGTGGGGCTGTGGCGCCCGGCGATGGGCTACTGGTGGCGTGACGATATCAAGGTGTTCGCCGCGGCCAGGCGAACATTGATCGTCGGCATGGACCTGGCCGCGTCCGGTACGCCGCTCCGGTATACCGACAGCGCTGTCGTCGTTGGCGCGGACCACGGCCGCCTGGATAGTCGCCAGCCGGTGCCGGCGGCACTGTGGCGCCCCGGTGCGGCCATCAGCGCGATCCGCGGAAGTCTCAGCCAGCCGTACGTCATGGTCGCAGGCAAGAGCGTGGCCTTCTCGATCTGCTACGAAGACCTGTTGTGGTGGCCGCACTGGCGCATCCTGCTGCATTCGCCCGATGTGCTCGTCAGCCTGTCCAACAGCTGGTTCGATTCCGACCTCGCGCTCGCACAGATCCAGCGCCAAGGCGTCGCCGCAATCGCCCGACTGTCCGGTGTGCCATTGCTGCGTGCGGTGAACCGGTAGCCGCCGTTGGTCTGGGCAGGCGTGGGATAATTCGCCACGTTCCCGCTCCCGCTGTCCTGATGCAGCAATGCCGAAAGCAGACCGAAGACGAAAGCGCCCCGTTTGCCCGTCGATCGGTGCGCTGATGCGCTACCGGAACAGGATGGTGCGCGTGGTTGCCGAGGCGAGCGGCCAACGCGCCGTTATCGAGTCCATCCTTGAAGACGGACGCCCGTTGAGAAGCGTAGTGAAGTGGCATAACCTTGTGAGTCCTGGCGACCAGCTCTTTTGAGTCCGACCCATGCAACTTGATATTTTTGACGACAGCCGTGATGTGATGCTGCGCAACGATGTCCTGTCGGCATTGCAACTCCACGATGCCTCCGGTGCCCGCCGTGCGCTACAGATCCTCGGGCATGAATATCCGGACGATGCGGCGCTCGTGGCGCTTGACACGCTCGTGACCGCCCTCCAAGCACGTTGCAGCCTACCCTTCGCGAACCATGACGCCGCGCTTGACGCGCGAGAGACGCTACTGACCCACATCCGGCCCTTGGCGAACCAGCTGATGGGCGAACGGGCCGCCATCGCCTGGCTTGCGCCGTTCTGGAACGAACTCGCGCAACGCGCCGCGGGTCTGGCGTTCCGTGCGGCCCAGCCCAATGCACACGGCGCCGCGCTCTACCTGGATGCGGGCGGCTGGAAAGCCGCCGAAGACGCCGTCACGCACATCGAATCGTGGCGGCGCATTCCCGCACCGCTGATGTGGATGGCCGAATGCCGATACCGGCTCGATGGTCTTGAGGCCGCCTGGCCGCTTCTGGCCGAACTCGCATGGCTTGCACCCGTCCGTTTCGATGGCCTGCTCCGCCATCTTGAGAACAGTTTGCTGGATACGCTGCGCAAGGCATTCGATGCGTCCTTTGAAGGAAGCGGCGATGTCGCCGACCTCGCGTGGTTTCCCGCCTGGGTACTGATCCAGAAAACCAGCCTCGCACCACTGCTGAAGCAGGCGCAACCGTGCCGTGATACCGAGCCCGAACGTGCGGCTAGACTGGTGCTTCGGCTGCTCGCGCTCGAACGCGAGGGCCGTCACCACGAATTGATCGAAAGCCGCCGCGATCTGCGTGATCTGCATGATGCGCTCTACCGGCACTACATGAAAACGCGCTGAATGCTGAAAACCGGGATGTCACACACGAGCTCACATCGATGGACCTTTGCCGCCCGTTTCCGGCGTAACGCCTTCGGCTGGAAATCAGCGCTGCCGATCCAGCGGCTGAAGGAAGCGGTCGTCGAGATCCGGCAGGTGGCGCGCTCCGATGTCATCCTTGCCGCCGAAGGCGCGGTGCTCCTGCTCGAAAAACTGTCTCCGGCACTGGAACAGGTCGACAGTTCGTCCGGCGCGATGGGCACCGCAGTCAATCGGACCATCGATGCACTGGCTCCCCTGATTGCCGCAGCAAAAGTTGATTCCACAATCAGACAGGCATGGCTGGAACGTCTCTTTGAGGCGTTGCAGGAAGACCAGATGCCGTATATCGAACGCCTCGCCGATGTGTGGGGAGAGCTTGCTGTGACGCCGAGTATGGCATCCGCATGGGCGGACAGGCTGCTGCCCATCACGGCGCATGTAATCGGCCCCGACGGCCAGGGTGGATTTTTTGTCGGCACTACCGCGTGCATGAGTGCGCTTTACGTCGCGCACCGATTCGACGAACTGCTCGCACTGGTCAACTCTGCGCGCATGACATGGTGGGGGTACCGGCAATGGGGTGCAAAGGCGCTCGTGGCACTCGGCCGCCCCGAAGAGGCGCTGCGTTACGCCGAGCAGTCGCGTAACGCCCATGCACCGGAAAGCGCGATCGCCGTCGCCTGCGAGACGATCCTGCTCACCTGCGGCATGATGGACGACGCCTACCAGCGGTATGCGATCGCGGCCAACCGATCTGGGACGTATCTCGCGACCTTCCGTGCGATCGCGAGGAAGTATCCCGGGCGATCGCAGGCAGCAATCCTGCAGGACCTGATCGAAAGCGAGCCGGGCTCGGAAGGCAAATGGTTTGCGTCCGCGAAGGACGCGGGGCTCTTCGATCTCGCGACGTCGCTCATCCAGACCAGCCCGACCGATCCGCGCACCCTGATTCGGGCAGCACCGGAGTTCGTGCAGCGGCAGCCGACGTTCGCGATCACCTGCGGCATGGCCGCACTGCGCTGGATCGACGCCGACGCCGGATACGAGATCACGGCGGCAGATGTGCTCGATGCCTATGCGACGCTCGCCGATGCGGTCTGCGTGAACGGCACTTCCCGCGATGCACTCAACGCGCGACTTCTCGAACAGTTCGGGCCGGGTGCAGCCTCCGCATTCGTCGGCAACGTGCTCGCGCCGCATATCCGATAGCAGGACCCGGCGAAGCAACCGCCGTCCAGGTAACCTCGGTATGGGATAACGCTCCTACCGCCCGCCGCCGTTGACCGCGTCTTTGAACCCCTTGCCTGCGGTGAACTTCACCGTTTTCGCAGCAGCGATGCTGATCTCCTCACCGGTCGCCGGATTGCGGCCCTTGCGCGCCGCACGCTTGCCCTGACTGAACGAGCCAAATCCGATTAGTTGCACGGTGTCACCCTTGACCACCGCCTCCGTGATCGCGCCGATAAAAGCATCAAGGGCGTCGCCCGCGATGGCCTTGCTCGAGCCCGTTGCTGACGCGACGGCATCAATCAGTTCCTGCTTGTTCATGGATTTTCCTTCTGTCAATGCAAAAATTAAGACGGCACGATATGGCGTGGTCGGCTACGCGGACGGCCGCAAAGCAAACCAATCCGCGTGCCCTACCCCGAAGACAGTCGACCGCATAAGCCCTCTCTTGCCCTCTCTCGCCAATTCGACGGACTCGATATGGTAAGCCAATAGCCACAGCGTCGCATATGGACGGTCACTGCCACCTGCCTCAACGCGGCAATCTCCAGAGCCAAAGACATCGATCCAGCGATGACGCTAGCACCCTCATCGTCCTGTCTCGCGGTCGGCGCGGTCGTCAACCACCAGGCAGGTGCGCTCGAGTAAGTCGCCATGGGGGTGACGGATCTCGACCGTGACCGGCGCAAGGCAACCCGCGCTGCAGCGGCCCTCGCGCGAGACCTGGACGATCCATTTGTGAAACCGCGCAACGTACGGCCCGTGGCGCGCGAGCGCTACGCCCTCATACACCAGCGCCCGCAACATCCGCAGTTCCTCAACGTCCGGCATGGCCGGCGAACTGACGTCGATCATTTCCGCGTCCTCCGCCATATTCCAGCGTAGAAGTCATGCACGGCGAAAGGTGCGCGCGCGCATGACATCGACGAAGGTGCAAGCTATTCGGCCGTGGCTCGCGCCGCCCGACGCGAACGCCGGCCTGCAGGCTGGCCAGAAGTAGCCGCATCGGAGTCTGCGTGATCCGGCGGCGTTCCTGGTTCCTCGCCCGACGTGGACTCTTCCGCTTCGCCATCGGCTGGACCGGCTGGCTCACCGGCGCCTTCGTCCTGTACCGGGACATCGGACCCGCGCATCTGGCGCGGGCGGTACACCACCTGATCGATGCGTACGAGGTTCAGGGCAATGGATTCGGCGTCGATATGGGCGCCCGCGTCGGCCTCGTTCTCGCGATTGATCCACGCACTCACGTAGAAGTCGCCGCGCACGACGACGCTCGCGCCCGTGCGGATGTGCTGCATCACGCGCTCGGTCAGGCGCTCGTTCCACACCGTCACGTCGACGGGGAAGGTCCGACCTTCGCGCTGTTCCAGCGTGCCGTCCTCAAGCCGCCGGTAACTGGCGGACATAACCCGCAGCTCGACGATGCGCCGCGCACCGCTGGCGGTGTTGACCTGCTTCATCGTCGGCGACACCAGCACGTTGCCGACCAGTTCTGCGTAGATGCCCATTGCGGACTCCGTTCATCAAGGATTGCCCCTGTGATACGAACGCGCTGTCCATTGCCTGCTTTTTTGAATGGCTGCTCTGCGTCAGCCTGATGACTCCGCCGGTCGCAACGCGACGGGACCACGCACCTGTCTCAGGTGCCGTCGATCCTTCGAACCTTGACGGTGCCGTGTTCCAGGTACATCGTGATCTGGCTCGCCGCATAGCGGAAAACCGACTCCAGTGCGTTGAGCTCCTTCGCGCGCGCGTCGCACTGCTGCAGGTACGCGCGCAGCGGCGCCGGAATGCGATTGAAACATTGCTTCGCGCGCGGCCAGGCGATAGCATGCGGCTCACCGCGGACGAACCAGTCGAGACGATGGCGCGTCGCGCCGCTCGCCAGTGCAATGCGCACGCAGCGCAGCGACACGTCGAGCCCGGTGGTCGTGCTCTCCAGGGCCAGCGTCTGCATTTCCGTCACAGTGTCCTCGAGCCAGTGCTCGTACGAGCGCAGCAGCACGCGCATCCCGGCATCGCCCGCGATCCGTGATACAGGTAGCGCCATCGCTGGCTCAGGGCTGCCGGCTCCCTTACCCTTAAAGGCCTTTGAACGTCGATCCAGATCCGAAAGTCGGTCAGTCATTGCCGCAGTCCTCGCATCATTGCACCAGGGTGTCTGTTGCAGCTTGCGCGAGCGCGTCGTTCCCGGACAGCGGCACACTGTCGAGCAGACGCAGTTCCGCATCCGACAGGCGGCTCACGCGCCGCCGGCTGTGACGTGGCTCACGCGCGCCTGTAAAGACGTCCCGCGGCAAGACACCGAGCAGCGCGCGCGCCGCTTCAACGCGTTGGCGTGCGGCAGCATCCGCATTCCGCAGGAAGTCGATGCGCGAAAGCGGCAGCAGTTCGGCGCGCGTGAGCACGCGCTGGCAGTGCACCGCGAAATGAAACACGGACAGGCACCGGTGCCTGGCTGAGCCGATGCGCCGGAAGCCCTCTGTCGAGGACATCAGGTCGCGCAACACCGCGGAACGCACGAGGCGCACCAGCCAGTCCAGCTCGACGAGCAGCATCACGATCATGTAGCCGTACGGTGAGCGAAAACCGAGCGACACCTGAGCGGGTTCGCGCGATTGCAGCACCGAATACTCGAGGCCTTTTTCACGCGCGGCATCCAGCAACTGACGGGCATGCTGCTGCTCGAGCTCGTTCGCGCGCCGGATGCCGGAGATGCGATCCGCGATCTCGATGAGCTTCCAGTCCGCGTACGGATTGTCGTTGCCCGACAGCGACCACAACGCGCGCAGCGACGCAGCCACGCGGCGGCCGCCCGCCATCGCATGTCCCGGCACCCCTGGCGCAACAGCCCGGCCAAGAAACAGCCGCATCGCGTCGCGCGTGTGCAGCCGCATGCGGTCCGCACCGTCGCTACCGAGCTGACCAATGCGGCTGATCTCCTGGGCCTCGTGGGGGCGTACCAGTGGATCGCTGCCCTGTCGCAGCGTGTGAGTTTCGCGCATGCGATTCAGCGCTTCCTCGCGTTCGAGAAGCACTTGGTAGCGGCCGAACAGCGGATCGGCAGGGTCGGGATCACCGTCGGCAATCAGGTGTGCAAGGACGGCGCGTTCAGTATTAACGTCATAACCGTCGGCAAACGGGGACGACGTGGAGTGCGCGAAGGCGTCAACAGACGGATCAGTGGTGTGAGACGAAGAGGGGGACGGTGTGTCCATAAGAGACTCCCAAACAGCTATTCATTGAACGGTGAGGGAAACGCCAGCGCTGTTACCCCGGGTAACAGCAGGCGGCCCCGCACAGTTGCGTGTTAACTGCGGTGACAGCGCGCGCGGTGGGAAAACACGGGCCGGTACGCGCATGTGCTTCGCAAACGCGATGGATCCGGTCACGCATGGGCGTCCGCCTGACTGGCCGCCCCGCAGGCCGAATGACGCGCAGGCCGATGTGCGATCCGTTCGCGCAGTGCATCGCGAATGGCCGCGAGATTCCGGCGGGCCGTCTCAGGCGTTGACGCGCCCGGCTCCATCGCATCGCCTGGAAGCACCGACCCAGCGTTCGTGCCCTCCCCGCCGGTCGCCCGCCTGCGTGCCGCGCGCTCGAGGTGCGCCCTGGTGGGGACGAACTCGCCGCCGATGTAGCGGCGCACGAGCCCTGCGATGTACGCCACGGGCAATTGCACCGGCTGGCGCCGGTGGCCTGCCGCCATCTCGTCGAGCAACATCTGGCGGTCGGTCGCAGGAACCCGTGCGAGGTGCGAGGCGATGAGTGCGCGATCGTCGACCGGCAGCATGGTGGGCCAAACGAGCACGCTGGTGTCGTCTGCCGCAGGCAATGGCAAGATCGGCGAAGCAGAATCGGCGCGAGGATCGATTCCCACCACAACCGCGTTTGCCCTGTTGCCGGTCGAGATCGCTGGGCCAGCGGTCGTTGTAGTCCTGTATGTAATCCTTCCGTATACGCGCGCGTCTGGAATGCCCGTTTCCCGCCATCGGTAATGGATCAAACCCGCCAACTGCAGCGGCACTGCAGGCGGATCCACATACAGCCGGAGACTTCCGGTTGGCGACTTCGGGCGCTCCACCGCCCAGGCACGCACGTGTGGCGCATGAACTTCAATGGCGGAAGGCCGGGTGTTACCCGGGGTAACAGCCGGTAGCGTCGCTGCGGCCGCTCGCGCGTCTTCTTCATGCAGACTCTGCGCGAGCAGGCGCTTGCGCGTCGCGAGCCGCTCGCGCATATCGCCGCGCGACACCAGGCGTTCAAGCTGGCGCTTCAGTTCGCCCGCATTGACCTGGGTGAAAATACGCCGGCCCGTGCACTGGCGCATGAACTCGCGAATCAGCCCCTGGCGCACAAGCCGCGCTCTCGCGTTATCGAGCTGACGCCGGTTAAGTCCCAGCGTGCGTTGCCACTCTCCCGCCGTGTGCGTGAACCAGGTACATTGCCGGTCGGCCTCGCGGCGCTGCAACTGCACCATGCGCGAGAGCAGCAGCGCGGCATTCACGTTGCCGACGAGATCAACAAAAACGCGTCGGTACGCGACAGTCGGCCCCAGCAACGCGTCACCCGCGAACGGGTCCGCCCGCATCGCTTCGATCGATGCCGGGAGCTGCACGGCCATTGAACAGGTCGCGCGAACGGCGGCCGATATGGCTTCCACCTCCAGCCGGTAATGCATGCGCGCAGGCTGGCCACCACGCCATTCCGCCAGCAGGTTCAGGTCCCGCATGCGCCGCCGTGCATTTTCCTGCTCTTCACGCGACAGGCCTGTCTCGATCAGCCAGTGTTCGCGGGTCTTGTGGACCCAGCCGCCGTTGACCTCCACATCGCGTCCGCGTCGCGTCCAGTACACGAGCTGCGAGAGCAGCAGCGCCTGCTTCGGATGTCCGGTGATGCGGGCCATGCGCGTTCCGAAAGCGATGGGACGGTACGGCCTGAGCAGGGCCCACATCGTTTCGAACTCGGTGATATAGGGATGGCAACCGGGCATCATGAGTGGACCTCCTCCGGCTGGTTGATCTGTTGCAGTTGATCGGGACGTACGGGGGGCCAGACAATATGCGCGGTGCGCTCCTCCGCGTTGCGCTGAAGCAGCGCGAGCACAGCCGGCCAGAGGATACGGAACTCATCCGCCAGCAGCGTCTTGCGCCGACGATGCGCGATCAGGCCTTTCGACCGGAGCAGTCGCCGCGCGGCGCGCTGCTGCGACCCAGTGAGCGCCAGTCTGCGCGCGAACTCGTCGACCGCGACCTGAAGCCAGTCATGGTGACGTCCCGTCTCGCTCTCAACCGTCGACAGTTCCGTGAGCATGGCGGCCGCGGCGAGGTCGCCACAGATCTCGACGAAACAGCGGTCTATCGCGATCGGCACATCGAGCATCGAGAGCACCATTTCGGCTTCGGCAGGCGGCAGTCCGGGTGAATCATCCCAGGTCTTGCCGGGCAGCAGGTTGCCCTGCGGATCAAGTCGCATGTCATACATGGTCAGACTCCTGATGGGAAGAAGGTGGGGCAACGTCTCCGGTGTCCGCGTCGAGCGCCGCGAAAAGCGTCGCGAGCGACCATTGCCCGTCGCATTGCTCATGCAGCACCAGATAGCGTTCGCGCAGGTCGCCGATGTCTTTCAGACTGGCCCACGCATCGAACAGCAGATCCATTCCGGAGCGCGACAGCGCGCGCGGTTTGGTCGGCGCGGCGACATTGAGTTCGGTGCGCAGCCGTGCAATCGTTGCGCGCGTGGCGGTGCGGAAAAACGTTCGGATCATCGGAATACTGGCCTGCCGCTCCACAAAGGCGCGCAACAGGTCCTGATCGCGCCACTGCCGTTCGATCAGTTCGCAGCGGCGCTGCAACGCACCGCCATCCACAAAGACACGCAATGCACCAGAGGTCAGCAGACCGCGCACGAGCGGCGGCGAACGGGCATCACTAAGCACACGCCTGATCGCGCCCGGTAGCCGATCTGTCAGCGATGTCTGACGCGGCGACACTGTTCCACATGAAACTTCGTTATCCTCATGTCCTGCGATGACGTACCGATCTGTCATGCAAGCACACGCAATCAGCTCGAGTAGCACGAAGTGCTCGAGCGCTTCGCTCTCCAGCCGCAGGAAGACGCTGCCCATCACGCCCCTCCTCGCTGAAGCCGCTCGTCCGCACCGGGTTCGGGCCACCGCGTCGGTGCAAAGCGGTCGGGGTACGCCGCCCGGAATGCGCGCGCCACGCGAATGACCTCGTCCCACCATTGACCGATCGGGTGATCCGGATTGAGCATCACGTCGAACATCACGTCCATGCGGTCGGCGAGCAACGGCTCGCCGACGCTCGCGTCACAGGTGCGGTTCCACGTCTCGTCATCGCGGGCCATCTGTGCGAAGAGACTCCCGGAGGGAACGCGTGCGATACCCGTTGCGGTGTTTTGCCGTGACAGGCTCACGAGCCACCACCAGCCGAGATACCGGTTGAGCATCTCCTCGTCACGCTGCGCGCCGACGCCAGGCGACAACCCAGGCGCGACACCGGGCGAGAAGCGCGGTCTGTCCGGCGGCGGGGGCTCGACCATGAATCCGTAGGGCAATGCGGGTGCATCGCGTACGCAGCCATCGAGACCGCAGGTTCGTGCGAAAGTCAGCACCGTTTCCCGGAAAAGCTCACCCTGGTTTGAAGAAGACGCAGCATGCAGCGCGCTGTCCCGGTGAACGTCGTCAGCCGCCACCGTGGATGGGTTATCCGGTGCACGTCGCGGACCATCCGTCGACACGACTGACTCGCCACGCCGTTGCCCGACACCGGTCGGGCGTGGCACGGTTCCATCCGCGGCCGGCGTGGCGCGAGGCTGCTCGCCGGCATCTGGTCCGGACGAGGCTGAAGGATCCGGTGTGGCCGCTGCACGATTCGCGTCGAGATCGGATGCGATCGATGAAAATTCACGTCGCTCACCCGGCATGCCACCGACTTCACGTAACTCATCACCGGCAGCGTTCGGTGTGCGCTCCAGCAGATGACACATCCGGTCCATGGCGTCGCGCGGCACGCCGAGCTCGCCTGCCAGCCGTTGTCTCAATCCGTCGACCAGCTGCGCAGCATCAAATGGCGCAGGCTGCGCCAGCGTGCCGCCCGCATCCGGGTTGTCCGGATTGCAGCGGGCGGCGATGCCGGTCAGTTGCGGGTCGATCACCCGCTCCTGCAACCACTGATCGTCGAAGCCGAGGCGTCTCGTGAGCCGCAGCAGCATGCCGATGCCCGGCTGGATCACATCGACAAGCGCGCGCCGGCTCAGATACGCCGTGGCGGGTCCGAGGGCGGAGAGACGGTCGAGCGCGAACTGGAAGAGCGAGAGCAGCACATGGCTCACCGGTGCCCCTTCCTGTTCAAGCAGCCGGGAGAACTCACGTAACGACAGTATCTCGCTACGTTCGGCTTCGAGATCGGCCTTGAGCGCAAGATAGCCATACGCCTTGTCCCAGAAGCAGAGGTCGGCGCGCTGGTCATTCTCGCGCAGGTGCGCCGCCAGCAGCTTCGCCTCACCGGGATACGGCACGTAGATAAAGTCGTAGTAAAGGAAGCGTTCGTCGCGGGTTTCGTCGAGAAGAGCCGTCGCTGCTGTCACGCGCGAATTGCCGCCCTTCGCCACCACGTAACGCGTCTCGCCTGGACGGCGGGTCACCGTCACGATCTGCTCGATGCCGTTCGCCCGGATCGACTCCTTGAGTTCGACGATGCGCTCGTGCGACGCGCGCCGCGGATTGCGCTCATAGACCATCACATCCGTGATCTTCAGCCGGATCACCGACGTGAGCTGCGGTTCGGGCGTCTGAGCGCCCGGCGGGGGCACATCCAGGCGCTGGGCAGCGAGCGCTTCGCGCGCCTCACTGAGCGGCTTGTCCGACACGTTCATGCGACCGCCCCCCGCCGGACGCCGCCGGTTCCGGTGTCGCCCGTCGAACATGGCGGCGCACCGGCATAAACGTTCGCAAGCGACGGAAACAGCTCCCATGCGAGACGGTGCATGACGTTCCACGCGGAATTCCCGAACCGCCGGCGACGGTCGAAGTCGTGTACCGGGACGCGTGCGCTCGCCGCTGCCGCGTACGCGGCGGCTGACGGGATCACGGTGTCGAGCACCCTGACCTTCGCGTGTCCGATGAACCGCTGACGCAGCACGGCCGCGAGCGCGCGCGCGTTGGTGGTGCGCTCGTGCGCGTTGATCAGCGCAAACAGGTCGCCCGAACGGAACGATGCGCCGAAATCGGCCAGCCGGTTCAGCTCGTCGAGCATCGCGATCGTGCCCGTGGTGAACTCGCCGGCGCTCAGCGCATCCGGCTTGACGGGCGACACCATCACGTCTGCCGCCATCGCCGCCGACTTCTGCAGTTCGCCGACCGCGCCTTGTGTGTCGATCAGCACGACGTCATAAGGGTTGACGAGCGGACTGCGCATTGCCCGGCGTAGGATCATCAGGCGATCCTCACGGCGATTGAGCCACGCCTGCAGTGCAGCATCGGGCGTATCGGAATAGACCAGATCGAGATTGGAGAAAATCGTGCGACTGATACAGTCGGCCGACGGATTGCTGCCCGAAGTCACGACTGCTGTCAGACCTTGCGATGAACGGTAATGGACGGGAAAGAACTTGCTTAGACTCGGCTGGACATCTGCATCGATCGCGAGAACCTTCAGGCCGAAGGCTGCGAGCAGGCCGCCAAGATTGGCGGCGACGGTCGTCTTACCGACGCCGCCTTTGGTGGAGACGAAGGAGATAACTACCGGCACGGTGGGAGATCCAGTACAGCGTCATCGCTTGAGTGAAAATTCAGTTAGTGAAAAAGAATATGGTCGCTACGTCGGATCGTGAGACTGCCCGTATGAATCGCGATTGCCGTCCTCGGTGGCGTCTCCGGCGGCCTCGTTTCCACCGGAGTGCGTCAGTTGCGAGGCGATCCACTTTTCATACTCGACCGCGGGGAACAGACGACGACGCCCCACACGGATTGACGGCGGCATCGGCAGCCCAAGCGTCAGGCGGTTGCGTGCTGTCGCCGGCGCGATATGCAGCTCGCGCGCGATCTCTTCCAGCGTGTAGAAGCGCCTGCTCGTCACTTTCCCTCCACGGCACCTCGACGCACCACCCGTCCAGCGAGAGCTCATTTCGTTCGGGTACGTCCAGGATTGTCTATTACTCGAATGTACCTATAATCAAGGCACAGGATCACTCTAGGAATGCCAGACAGACATGTCAAGCACCACTGATCACGAAGACTCTCATCAGCGGGTCGCGCAGGTGCGCGAGCATCTCGGCCTGTCGCAAGACAAGATGGCCCGGCAGCTCGGGCTGTCTCTGCGCGCCTATGCCAATTACGAGCGCGGGGACCGTGCGATCCCGATCGAACTGCTGCGTGGGCTATACGAGCGGTTTTCAGTCGATCCCGTCTGGCTGATGTCAGGCGACGGCAACATGATTCTCGACCGGGATGTGGGGTACCGGCTCGACCAGAAGACGCTCGACGGCGTGCTGGTCTCCGTCGAACGGATCGAACAGCGTCTTGAGGCACCACTCGATGCGAAGAAAAAGGCGCGACTCATTGGCCTGCTCTACGAGCAGTGCCAGTTGCTGGGCGAGAGTGCCGAGCAGATCCTGAAGGATTCACGCATCAGTCGCCTGACACGATGATTGCGCCCAGGTCAGCAGCGGGAACAATTCTGCAATGGCGCCCGTCAACATCGGGCGAACATTAATCTTCCGACGTAACGCCTTTTAGCGCATGCGTGAAAACGCCTGCGATATCGCCATCGGTCGGGAGAATGGAATGGGACGCCGGGAAGAAATCAGCAAGGAGCTCGATCAACTGGCAAGCGAGATCGAGAAGGATGCCCTGCTTGCGCGTGGCGAGCACGCCGCAAAAATCCCGTCGGCGCCCGACATACATATCCGTCTCGAACTCGTCATTGCACAGCAGGTACCCATCGGGTTGCAGATCCGCCTCTCGACGGAACCGGTCGATGACGGCGGACCATCATAGCCGCGTACGTTCCGTTCCTGGCTCCGGCCAGCACGCTGATTCGTGAAAATCCTGCGGCCCCTTGATCAATTCTCCGCGCGGGATACGGCATCATCCCGTGATGGTGCCTTGATTCGCGAAGTCCACACGACGGAATCCTGTTGACACCATTACAGCGGTTGCCAGTAACACCGCCTACGACCATCGTCACCGGGAAGCACCGCGTCACCGCGGATTCCATACGAGGCACGTGACGACGCAGCACGCAAATTGACGCTACAACGTCACCCGACCGCCTGTCTGTTCAGTTCTCCTTCAAAGCTCACTGCGTCATATCGCGTGAGGTTACGCAGTTTTGCCAGGCATTAACCCGCGCCCAATACTCCGGAAACGTAACGCACACGTGTCTGCCCGATCACACCCGCGCCGTTCATTTCCTTGCCGCTGGAAACAGCCGGCAAGGACGGAGACCCATCGCGCATGCTGCTGCCGAAAACGCAACTGCATGAATATTTGCGCAACGCGCGATCGACCGCCCGCTCCTTTCGTAAGATCAAAACTCAGTTGTGTTTTCGCCCGTCCGCCTGCCGCGCACTTCGCATCCGCTGCGGGCGACGTGATTGTCTTCCTTGCGAAGTGACCCATGCGAGGTATCCATGACTAGTCGCGCCGTGATCCAGGACCAGGACCTGATCCGCTCCGCGTTTCCAGATTGGAACATGATTCACCGTGCCGTGACATCGCCCGACGTAATCCATGTCGTCGTCGATCTCGTATTCGACTGGCTGAGCATCACCGCCGCCATGCTGATCCTGCATCGCCTTGGATGGTGGTCGTCGCCCGCGATCGTTGCATGGGTGGGTAACCGGCAGCGTGCGCTCGGCAACCTGCTGCACGATGCGGCGCACCGCAATCTTGCCCGCTCATGTCGTCTCAATGATGTTCTCGCGCACCTCTTCATCGCACCGGCGCTCTTCAACAGTCTTGCGCTCTATCGTGAGCTCCACGCCCGCCATCATGCGTGGCTGGGCGACCCGGCGCGCGATCCTGACTACATCGCCGTTCGTCCGAATCCCGGCGACCGCTGGTGGCAGCCGTTTTTCAAGGTTCTGCTCGCGCCGGCGGCCTGGTTGAGCTCGACGTTCGGACACCTGCATCTGTCGAGGCTCAGCTGGATGCAGCGCTTCGGCATGGCCGGATGGTGGGCCGCCGTACTGGGTGCCGTGACGCTTGTATACGGCGTTCATGCGGCGGCCCTTTTCTTCGGCATATGGATGCTGGCGAGAGCCACCGTCTTTCACGCGATCACGACGTTTCGTGAGCTGTGCGACCACTTTGGTCTGGAGCCAGGCGGGATCTTCAGCTACACGCGCGACGTTTCTTCCAGCTGCCTATGGCGGGGGATCATTCATCCGCACAAAAACGGCTACCACCTCACGCATCACCTGATGCCGTCGATTCCCTATCACCGCCTCGCACACGCACAGCGCGAGTTGCTGGCATTGCCTGCCTTCGCCGGCGCGGCCAGAGTCTGCCACGCGTATTTTCGCGGCCCTGATGCACTCGTGCGTGAATGGGAAGATCATGGAGGCGAAAATGTTGCAGCGTAATCTCGGGGCGGTCCACGTGGCTGCGCTGCTTGTCTCGGCAAGCTACGGTGTGGCATTCCTGCTCGGTTCCGGCGAAATCGCACTCCATGCCGGTATGGCGGGCAGCCTGTATGCGATCGTCACCGCGCTGGGCATGCTCGCGCTCGCGCTGGCCGCACCAACGCTCTGGCGGGGACGCGAACTCATCTGGGACGTGTTGGGCGAGCGCTATGGTACCGTCGTGCGCAAGCTCGTCGCGCTCCTCTCGCTCGTCTGGATGTCCGGCGTGCTGGCCGCCCAGATCCATGGCGGTATCGCCGTGCTTGTCGCGACGGGACTGCCGGCAACCCATGCACTGGCGGTGATCGTCGCGGCGCTGCTGGTCATGTCCTCCATCGAACTCGGCTTGGCCGCAACGCTCTTCGCGTGCTGCCTGCTGGCCATGAACCTTGCGCTTCTGCATGCGCTTGTCGCATCGCACGGCCTGACCGTGTACCTCCATGCGTGGCCGTGCTTCATTGGGGAGATACGCACTGCGCCAAGAGCCGACACCCTGGTCACCATTGCAGCGGTCGGCTTTCTGGTCATCACGGGATCGGACTATCAACAGTTTGTCGTCTCAGCGCGCCGACCACGAGATGCGTGGCTCGGCTGCGTACTTGCGAGCCTCTTCCTCATGGTGACCGGGTTTCTCCCGGCCGCAACAGTCGTCGCAGCGCTTCATGCCGGCAAGCTGTCCGGCCTGACGGACACCGCGAGCGCGATCCCGTGGATCATGCTGCAAACGGGTCGGGCGATGGGATCTGTTTGCATCGGCGTCATCCTGCTTGCTGCTCTCGGATCAGGGACCGCGATCGCGCGCGCGATGTCATCGGCACTTGAGGGGCTGCATGCCGGAGACGGTCGCTACGGCTACGCATCGCGCCTGCTGATCATCGCCATTGGCTGCGCAATCGCGACGGATGGTCAGGCGATTGTGTCGACCATCGTTTCACTGAACATGGTCTATGTTGCGGCCGTCGGGTTGCTGTTCCTCTTCCACGAGAGTGGTCGACAGATCCCCCCGCGCTGTGCATCAGCGATGTTGCTGTCTGGCGCCATCGTTTCCCTGCTCGTTTCGGCAATGAACTGGACCGGTATCGGCAATCTGCCCGGCTGGCTCCCGCTTCCGGCGGGGCTGCTCGCCTCCACCTGTGTGCCGGTCGCATGGCAGTTCGCGCCGTTACTCGGGCGCGCGCGGTCATAGAATCGCCTGGCGACCCGAACGCGCCCCGATCGTGCTCCTGCGCGTTAGCCATGTAGCGACCAACCGGCACCATCAAACGGTCGTCAAGCCAGCACGGCGAGGCCCACAACGTCGCCGGTGATCGCAACTTTCACAGTGACGCGATCACCGCCTGGATCACGCGAGTCGCAGGCGGCGCCGCGACCACCATGTTCTTGTGTACTGCCTCCGTGAAAAAGAGTCGACGGCAAGCATCGCGTCGGCGCGTCGCAATGCTCCGTCAACTCGCGCGCGCTTCCCCCGGGACCGGCTGCACCAGGCTCCGCCGCGCCGCTGCCATGACCAGTTCACTGATCGTCGCGAGCGGCTCGGGCTCCTGCTCCCAGTGATGCCAGTAAAGATCGATCATCAGGTCGTGCCCGGGGGCGAGCGCCACCAGTCTGCCGCCACTGATCAGCGGCCCGGCCTGCATGGCGGGGACCAGCCCGTAACCGAGCTCGTCCAGGATCGCATTGAGCAAGGCCGCCGGCGAAGGAAAATAGTGTCGGGGGTACCGGCCGACCGTCACACCGAAATGCAACCCGAAAAACACATCGTGCAGGGCGTCCTTGCGGTCAAACAGGATGGCGGTGGCCGCGAGCACGCCCGGCAAGGTCAGACCACCGGCGAAATGTTCGCGGGCGAATCCGGGTGTGGCGACACACTGATAGCGCATCTGTCCGACCGGTTCCGCCACGAAACGGTCGACAACCGGTTCCGGTTGCGTGGACAGGAAGCCCTTGACGTCGCCGCGCGCCAGCGCCTCCAGCGTATGGTCCTGATCGTCCACGACGATCTCAAGCGCCACATGGTGTTGCGCCAGCTCACGCGTGACCGGCTCAAACCAGGTGGCAAGCGAATCGGCGTTGACGGCAAGGGCAAGCGCTGTTGTCGCCGCCCTCCCCGGCGTGACACGCCGCAGCAGGTCATCCTCCTGCAGCCGGACCGTCATGAAATGACGAAACACGTCTTCGCCCGCTTTCGTCGGCATCACCGTCGGTTCGCGGATCAGGAGCAACGCCCCGATCGACTGTTCGAGCCGCTTCACGCGGCGCGTCACTGCAGCGGAGGAGATATTCAGCGCGACCGCCGCCTGCGTGAAGCTGCGATGTTCGACCACCGCAGCAAACGTCTCCAGCTCCATCATGTTCAACATCGCGCCCACTTTCACCCTCACTCCTCGGTAACGGTTCCCAGCACCAGCGCCAACGTACATAATGTCGCTTCATTGGTAAGGTCCGCGGCTTACACAGGGTCACGGAGTCATCCACAGCCGGGAACACTGCGAGCTCACTCCACGCGTCCAATGCCGAGTCCACAGCAGTCTCCGCCGATCGTGGCTATTCGAAGAAGCTGTTTTTAAGCAGCACTAGCGCAGCGCCGTTTGCCGCCGCATCACCGTTCGCCTCTGACAGCACCAGCTTTGGCCTCGGCGGCCCAACGCCGTATCGATGTGCACCCCAGAAGCGCGCGCGGTCAATCAGCATCCGGCCGAGCGCCGCGGGCAACTGCCCGCCAAACACGATGGCCTCCGGGTCGAACAGGCCGGCAATGGCGTTGACCGTTCTGTCCAGCACGGGTAAGGTGCGCGTAACCCATGCTTCGACGCCGGGCCAGGCCGGATCAAAGCGCATCCTCAAGTCCTCGACAGAATCGATATCGATACCGTTGGCGCGCAACTCGTCGATCAGATAGCGCAAGGCAGGACGGTTTTCGGCTTCCTCGGGTGTGCACAGCGTCATTTCGCCCGCGTTGCCGTGCGCACCAAAATAAGGCTTTCCGTTGATGACAACGCCGCCTCCAAAGCCGTAATTGAACGATAGATAAAAGAAGCTCTTCGCCCAGCGTCCCGCCCCGAGCAGGCTTTCGCCAATCGCGGCCGTCGTCGCGTTGTTGTCGATCCACACAGGCAGTCCGAACGCGCGCTCAAGAATCGGCGCAAGGTCGACAAGCGACCAGTCCTGAAGCGGCTCGGGCGCATTCACCTGCCGGTCGTCGGCGACGAAATAGCCGGTAATTGCGAATCCGACGCCGATCAGCCGGTCGCGCGACACATGGTTGCGCATAAGCATTCGGTCGATCACATCATTGATCGCCGCGAGCGACGCATTGCGGCTCGTGGGTGCCGTGCGCAGTTGCACCTCTTCGAGAATGTGGCAGCCGAGATCGGCGAGACACACCGACATGGAATCCGTGTTAATCGAGACGCCGAGCGAGTACGCCGCTTCACGAACCAGTTCGATGCGCGGGCTCGGTTGGCCGCGCCCATTCCTGATCGTCTCGCCGGTCCGTAGCAGACCGCGTTCAGTCAGTTGCTCGATGAGCCGATGCACCGACTGCTGTGCCAGTTCGGTCTGGGCCGAAATCGCTGCACGCGTGATTGCACCCGAGCGGCGAACGAGGTCGAGAATAAGCCGCTCACTTGCAATCAGCGGACCAATCCGGCCTCGCTGTCGCGTCGAGCCTGTTTCAGGATCCGCAGACACCAACTCCTGGGAAACCTGGATCATATGTCACGCTCCGCCTATACATGAAATCGAAAATGGTAGCAGACAGGTCCGCTACTGAACCCCTGTCATCGTGGCATCGGCTACGCCGCGAGCGCCGACCAGAAGGGCCGCACAGCGTCCATCAGCGGCGACGTACCGACCGCGATCCGCATGCCGTGACGCACGCGCTCGCCGTCGAACGCGACCTGCAGACCGGCCTCGCGGCACAGCACCGCACCCGCAGCCAGATCCCAGAAACTCGTGTGGCACTCGAAGTAGCCGTCGACATATCCTAGCGCCGCGAACCCCAAACCGATGGTCGCGCAGCGGTAGCCCGTCACAGCCCATTGATGCTGCTTCATTCCCGCTTCGAGCATCGCCGTTTCGGCCGTGTCCCAGTGCACGTTAGTGCCGATCGCCGCGACGCGTATATCAGGGAACGGCACGCTGCGCGCAAAGGGTTGACCATTGACGATCATGCCCTCCCCCGTCGCCGCAGCAAGCGTCATGTGCAGCACCGGGTAATGAATGACGCCGACTTCCGGCTCGCCGTCCGCCACGAACGCAAGCGCGATCCCCCATAGGGGAGAGCCGCGCAGGAAATTGGCCGTCCCGTCGATGGGATCGACGATCCAGAACTGCGACGCCATCTCGCCACCCAGTTCCTCGCCCACGACAGCGTCATCTGGCCATGCACTGGCGATATGTTCCCTGATCCACTGCTCGACGGACATATCGGCCTCGCTGACAAAATCCATCGGCCCCTTGCTGCTGGCGGCGAGCGCTTGGCGTTCTTTGAAAAACGCAAGCGCCGTCGTTCCCGCTTCTTCGATGATCGATATCGCCGTCTGCAGACGGCTCTCCAGATTGCTCAACACACTATTCCATAAGATAGATAAGATGCCGTTGCGACGCACGGCTATCAGAAGCTCGCGCCACCCACTGCGGCGTGACCGCGTCGCCTCACGCCGTCGCCTCCGCGAAGCCCGGCATCGTCAGACCCGCGCCCATCGCGGCATCGAACAGTGTCACATGTTCAGGCCGATAACCGAGAGACAGCCGGTCGCCCGTCCGGTAGTCAGCGGCGTCCCGCTGTGTCGCGATGATCCGCTGCCGTCCAAGCCGGCAATACAGCAGCCGATGACTGCCCAGGTCCTCAATCGCTTCAAGCGTGCACTGCAGACCGCTCGCGTCGTGCCGCACCACAAACGCTTCGGGGCGGATGCCGACGAGGATGCGAGCACCGCCCGCCTCGTTGTCGCCTGGCAACGCCCGTTCTACAAGCGGCAGCGCCGTCCCATCCGGCAACACCGCACCGCCGTCCGGCGCGCGCGTCGCTTCGAGCAGATTCATCGGCGGACTGCCGATAAAGCTCGCGACGAACGGCGTGCGTGGCCGATGATAGATGTCGCCTGGTGTGCCAATCTGTTCGATGCATCCGCGATTCATCACGACGATGCGATCGGCGAGCGTCATCGCTTCAGTCTGGTCGTGTGTAACGAAAATCGTCGTTCCGCCGATCTCCTTATGTAACCGCCGCAATTCCATACGCATCTCGTGCCGCAGCTTCGCGTCGAGGTTCGACAATGCCTCGTCGAACAACAGGATCGCGGGCTGACGGGCAATCGCGCGGGCGATCGCCACCCGCTGGCGCTGACCGCCGGAAAGCTGATCCGGGCGCCGCTTTAGCAGCTCCGTCAGCCCCAGCATGCTGGCCGCATCGGCAATACGCCGCTGGCGCTCCGTGCGCGGCAATCCCGCGAGCGTTAGAGCGTAACCGATGTTGTCCGAGACACTCATGTGGGGATAGAGTGCGTAATGCTGGAACACCATCGAACAGCCGCGCTCGCCCGGCGGGCGCAGCGTGACATCTTCCCCGCCTATCAAGATGCGTCCATGCGTGACGGGCTCCAGCCCGGCCACGATGCGCAGCAACGTCGACTTGCCGCATCCCGATGGACCGAGTACGACCGTCAGCTCGCCCGGCTCGAAAACGACGTTCAGGTCCGCCATTATCGTGTGACCGTCATACCCCTTCGTCACCCCCGCGACCGCGATACCGGCCGCCCGACTGTTCGCGCGATCACTCATCATTTGCCGACTCCCGTGACACCTTTGACAAACCAGCGCTGCATCAGCGCAATCACCACCAGCGGCGGCGCGATGCCGACCAGCGCAGCGGCCATCATCAGACTCCACTCGGGTGCCTGGCTTGCTTCCGTCGGCACGAAGCTCGCAGCACCAAGCACGATCGTGCGCATGTCCTGCCGGCTTGTCATCAGCAGCGGCCACATATAATCCTTCCACGTTGAGATGAATACAATCGTGCCCAGTGCCGCGAAATTGGTCTTCGAGAGCGGCAGGAGGATGTCGAAGAAGAAGCGCAGGGGCCCCGCACCGTCCAGCCGCGCCGCCTCGGACAGCTCCGCGGGCACGGTCTGATAGAACTGCCTGAAGAGGAACGTCCCCGTGGCCGACGCGACCAATGGCAATGTGAGGCCAGCGTAGGTATCCAGCAGGTTCAGTGATGCCGTGAAGCGCAGCCCCGTCAGCGTGGCCAGTATGGTATCGAGATGGGTGGCTTCGAGGATCGTCTTCAGCGGCTCGAAGAGATCGGAGGCAACCGCGTAGGTCGGCACGATACGAACCTCGACCGGCAGCAACAGGGTCGCCAACACGCCGAAGAAGATCACGTGCCTGAACCGCGAGCGGAAGTACACAACTGTATAGGCGGTGATCGACGACAACGCGAGCTTGCCGATCACGACGACCGACGACACGACGAAGCTGTTCAACAGCATGCGCCCGATGTCGATACGGCGCGCGACCTCGTGCAGGTTGTCGATCAGGTGGTCGCCGGGTAGAAGCGCGATCCCCTCGCCCAGCAGCGATGCATTCGACACGGAGGCGGCGCAGATCGCCAGATAGATTGGCGCGAGCGCGAGCGCGACGCCGAGCAGCAGCACCGCATAGGCAACAAGCCTGAGACCGGGATGACGTTCGACCATGACTAGTTTCCCCCATCGAGTTTGCGTTCGAAGATGCGGAACTGCACGAACGTCATCGCGATGATGAAGAACATGAGGATCACGGAAAGCGTCGACGAACCGGAAAGATCAAGCCCGACGAAGCCGTCCGAGTAGATCTTGTAGGCGATGATATTGGTCGCCCCTGCGGGACCGCCCGCCGTCAGCGTATCGACGATGCCGAAGCTGTTCGTCATCGCCTCGATCATGCTGGCGACGGTCACGAACAGGATGAAAGGTTTGAGCATGGGCAGCTTGATATCGAAGAAGCGCCGCACGGGCCCGGCGCCGTCGACGGCGGCAGCGGCCAGATAGTCCTGCGGGATCGAGCGTAGCGCGGCAACGAAGATCACGAAATTGAACGGCACCTGGGTCCACGCGAACGCGAGCGTGATCATGGCAATCGCTTCACTTCCGTTGGACTGCGGTGTCCACAGTCCGGGGTGAACGATGTTGAGGTAAGCAAGCGGTCCGACGACAGGATTCGCGATGAAGCGCATGATCACGCCCAGCACCGCTCCCGCAATCGCATACGGCCAGATCAGCAGATTGCGGAATACTGCGCTACCGCGCAGGTTCAGATCCGCGAAGCCGGCGAGAACGAGCGCGATCAGCACGCCAGAACCAACGCCCGCCACCGCGAATAAAGCCGTTACCCGCAGTGACGCGTAGAAGGTGACGTCCGAGAGAATGCGAACATAGTTGTCGAGTCCGACGAAGATCGAGCCGTTGCCGAACGGCCGCACGAGATTGAAGGACCACCAGACAGCCTTGCAGGCCGGCCAGTAGAAAAACAGAGCCACCAGCAGAAGCTGCGGCAGCGCGAGCATCAGCGGTATCCGGCAACCTGGGAATTTGGCGCTTGGTTTCATTGGGAATGGAAAGTTTGCGTGTCGGGCAGTCCGCGGCAAGCGCGCTCGCGTTTCGTCAGGGCAGGCGTTTGTCCCTATAGGTCGCCTCAAAGCGTTCCAGCAACGCATTGCCGCGCGTCTGTGCATCGAGCAGCGCATCGTCCATCGGCTTGTCACCGTGAAACGCGTGCTGCACTTCTTCGAACCAGATCGAGCGGAACTGCGAAAAGAAGCCGAGCCGCTCACCCAGACTGTTTTCGTTTCCCGGCGCGTTTAGCGACATCACGCCTGCTGCGATCGGCAGCCGCCCGACGTCCCGCTGATCGGACGTCGCGGATAACATCGCCTGCGCGGCCCGCGTAATGGGCAAATAGCCGGTCTTCAGCGCAAAAGCGATCTGATTGCGCGGCTCGCGCAGAAAGGCCAAAAACGCTGCGGCGACGCGATAGCTGGCCAGGTCCTGGCCTTTCATCGCCCAGATCGAACTGCCGCCAATCACCGTGTGGTACCGCGCCGCGCCTGCATAGACGGGCATCATGCCCACGAGCGGGCGCACCTTGGCGATGCTCGTGACGACGCCCATCGCACCCGTCGAATCGATCGACATCGCACACTCACCATTCGCGAAAGCGATCGCCTGGCTGCCCGTACGCGTGTCGGCCGCATCGAGCAGCAACCCTGCTTTGCGCCAGCGCAGCACGTCGCGCATCCAGCGGTTCATCGGACCGCCCGCGAACACATAGCGCGCGGACAGCCCTTGACGTCCGTTGGCACCGCTCGCGAGCGGCACGCCCTGCACGGCCGCCGGCTGCTCGAACAGTTTCCACGGCGAAAAGTCGCTGACAGCGGGACAACTGGCGCCTGCGGCCTGCAGCTTGCGCGCCGTGTCCTCGAACGCTTCCCACGTCGAAGGCGTACTCGTCACGCCGACTTCGGCGAGCCGCGCAGCGTTCGCGTACAGCACGAGCGTCGACACGCCGAACGGCTGCGAGTAGAGCCGCCCGTCCGACGATGCGTAATACCGTCGCACCACATCGGCATAGATGGATGTATCAATCCGCTTGCCTACGATCGCCGTCATCTCGTCCATCGGATAGATAGCGTCGCTCAGCATCATGTCCGCCGTGCCAACGTCGTAAATCTCGACGAGCGCCGGCTGCCTGCCCGCGCGGTACGCCGCGACCGTCTTGCGCATCGTCTGCTCGTACGCGCCCTGTGACACGCAGTGCACCTTGTCCACAGGAGACGACGCATTGAACTCGTTGCACATGGTCTGGATCGCGGCCGCCGCAGTCCCCGTATGGCCGTACCAGAACTGGATGGTCGTCGCCATCGACGGCGACGCACCGAGCACGAACAGCACAGCCACGACGACGCCTGGCATGCGTATCATTGCGCGCTCCCGTTCGGGAAGGGGAAGGGATGGGTGACTGCCGCTCATTGCGATGCGATCCGGCGCAGGAAGAACTGGTTGTCGAATGCATACATGTTGTCGAACACGCAGAACTCGGGCGCGCCCAGTTCGATGATATCGAGCAGCTTGCCCACACGTTCATAGAAGCCGCCGACGAGATCGAGGCACGCACGAGTGACGTGGGGCGTCATGGGACGGACCAGATACGACAGCGTGATATGAAACTCATAGTGATCGTGCCATGCCGTCCTGAGCAACAGGCACTCGGCGAGCCGCGTGCGCAGATCGCGCAGCTTGCGCTCTTCCGCCGCATCGACGGGTACGAGCTTCATGCAGCCAACGTGCGTCTGGTTCGCACGATCGGCCACCCTGAGACGCAGCGGCAACGTGCATCCCAGATCGAATGATTCGAGCTTCGCAGCGAAGTGACGCGTGCACTCGGGAACGCTCGCGTCATGCGGCAGATCGGTTGGCCAGCGGTCGTTACCGCGCTCCAGATCTGCGACGCCCTCGAACACGGTCATGTGATAGCTCTGCGGCGGCAGAAAGCTCAGCGAGGATACAAACGGACTCGACTTCATCGTGTCGCGCACAGCAACGAGCGCATCGGATAGCGGTGTGAAAAGAGGCACGTGGCACACCAGCGTATTGCCGGGATAACGCAACACGTTGCCATTCGAATCGAACTTCTTTCCGATATGGTCCAGCGAGATGGACGGTACTTCAGGGACGTCGATAGTGTTCATGCCTGCTGTTTGCATTTGTCTTGCTTGTTGATGTCAGTTCAGTACGTCATTCGCTCAGCGAAAAACGCAGTTCGACTTCGCCGACCACATCGGCGTCGCCGGGAGAAAACTTCCAGCGCATCAGCGCGTTGATCGCAGCCTGATCGAAGACCTTCGGCGGATCCGAGTGCACGATGCTCACAGCGTTCACGCTCCCGTCCCGCGTGATCGTGACGTGCGCGATCACCGACCCTTCGATGTTGCTGGCCATCGCTCGCGGCGGATAATCCGGCTCGACCCTCACGAGGGGCACAATGCCTTTGCGGACCTTTGGCGCCTGCGATGCGGCAGGCGGTGCCTCACGCGTTGGCTTCGCGATGTCCGGCGCAACGGCGGGCGCCGCCTGTGGCACAGTGGCGGGCGCCTGGGTGGCGACGGGCGCGCGTATCACGGCTGGCGCAGGCATCGCGCTGTGTGTCGGCGCTACGTGCCGCATCGGCGTGGGACGGTGCGGCACAGGCGCGGGCTTGGGCGGTTCGGGTGGCGCCTTCCTAGCCGGCTGCGGCGGTGTGGGATCGACGGGCGCGTCAGTGATCGTCACGACCTTCATCACCTTCGGTGGCGGCGGCGGTTCGGCAACGGGTTGCACCGGAACGCGCCCCAATATCGCAATCAGCCCACCTTCAATGACGAGCGCAATCGCAAACGCAGCGGGCCAACGCATACCGGGTTTGAGTTCGGGTGGCGCGAGCGCTCGCAAAACAAGTGTCTTCATGACTGAACCTCAGCGCACGGCCGCGACGCCGACATCGTCGACACCCGCCGCGTGCGCGAGGTCCATCACGTGCAGCAGATCCTGCAGCACCACATCCTTGTCGCCCGCGATGAGCACGTCGACCTTCGCATCGTGAGCACGTCCACGGATGGTCTGCGTCATCACGTCAGCGGACACGGGTTTGCCTTCGAAGAACAGGCTGCCGTCCTTCTTCACCGTGATCGTGAGCGTCGCCTTTGGCAGCGGCGCAGCCGATGCTGCGTGCGGCACGTTGATCTTGACGCCACTCGCATCGATCATCTTCAGCATCGTGACCATGAAGAAAATCAGCAGGAACATCATGATGTCGATCATCGGCACGATCTCGATGCGCGGTTCGTGCGACTCGAGGTAACGAGTGCGGCTCATGATCACGCTCCCGACGTATCGGATGCCATCGTGCGCGGCATCGCCCGTACGCTCGCCACTTGCCCCTGACGCTCACGCGTGTCGGCGGTGCCCGCGATGCCAGCAGTACCCGCCGTGTTTCTGCCCACCAGATGGGTGCGCTTGACGCTTGTGAGCTTGATCAGATCAAGGCGCAGTATCGCAAGCCGCACCCGCTTGGCGAAGTAGCCGTTCGCCGCAACACCGACAATCGCCACCAGCAGACCGCAGCCCGTCGCGATCAGCGCATGGCCGATGCCGCCCGTCACGGCACCTGCGCTCGGCCCTGCGGCGCCAAGCACGTTGAACGATTCGGTGATGCCGATGATCGTGCCGAGCAGACCGATCAGCGGTCCGAGCGTCACGGCTGTATCGAGCATCCACAGGTGCCTGTCGAGTTGCGGTAACGTGCGTACGATCGCCTCGTCGATATAGCGGTCCATCTCGTCGGGATTCAGCGAGCGTGCCTCGACGACGGCCTGCAACGTCGCGCCGTAGACCGTGGGACGGTAGCGTGTCGCGACTTCATTCACCGAGCGGTCGTCGCCAAAGTCGAGCGTGTTCAGGCGATGATCGATTTCTGCACCCGAGGGGGCCGCCTTCGCGAAGAACGCCGCGCGCTCGATCGCGACGGCCAGCACTACGAGAAAAAGCAGCGCGAGGACCGGGATGATGCCCGCCGACTGCGTGCTCAGGCTGAGAAATTGCTGCAACATGTTCATGTCGAGTCCTTGAAAAAAATTCGGTACATGGCCAGTCCGTTGCGGGGCCTGGCCGATGGTCAAAGATGCTTCGGGGTATAGGTCAGACCGAGCCAGAAGGTCCGGCCAATGGAGAACTTGTCCTTCAGCAGATTGTGGTTCTGGCCGGTGACGGCGACCACGGGCGATCCGGTCAGGTTCGCGACCTCGAAGAACGTCTGCCAGCCCGAGCCGATGTCGTAGCGCGCCTGCAGATCGATTTCCTTGCGTGCCTGCCAGTACACGTCCTGACGCGGCAGGCTGGCATCGACCGCACGCAGGCTCGTGCCGATCCAGTTGTACGCGGCCGTGATGCCGAACTTGCGATAGTTGTAAAACACGCTGAAGTTGCGGATCTGGTCGGGCTGGTTGACGAGGCGGTGAATCGTGCGCGTACTGCCCGACGACGTGATCGCGTTCAGGCGGCCGCTCAACACCGTGAGATTGCCGCTGAAGCCGAAGCCCTGCAGGTACGGCGTGAGCCAGCCGAGCGAGCTCTGCACGAAGTTCAGTTCGATGCCGTCGAGCTTCGAGCTCGACGAGTTGAGTGGCTGCGTGATCGATGCTGTACGGGTCAAGCCATCGTAGAACAGCGCCCCCTGACTCGTCAGGTTGTAGATCTCGTTCTTGATCTGCTTGTGAAATGCTGCGAGCGAGACGAGGCCCGAGTGCGGCAGATACCATTCCGCCGAGAGATCGAGGTTCGTCGATTCGCGCGGCTTGATGTTCGGGTTGCCAGTAACGACAGTCAGCGATCCGTCGGAGCCCTCGGAGATTGACGTGTTGGGCGCGTAATCGTCATAGGTCGGCCGCCCGATGGTCTTACTGGCAGCGACCTTCAGACGCACTGCGGGCGTCGCGTCAAAAACCAGCGACGCCGCCGGTAACGTGAAGTTGTACTTCGAATCGTTGGTAACGGACTGCCATGTGGTCGTGCCTCCCACCGTATTGCGCACATTACCTGTCGTCGACAGACGCGTGTCGTCCTGGCGCAGCCCGATCATCGCGCTCAGACGGTCCGTGCGCCATGATGCCATCGCGTAGCCTGCCGCCGTCTGCTCCGTGTGCGAGTAGTTGTTCTGCAGACTGCTCGCGAGGTTGTTGACGTTTGCCGCAACAAGGTTGCTATTGGCTTGCAGTTGCTGCAAGGCCTTGTTCAGGTCGATGGTCATGAACGGCAGTCCGTTACTGTACGGCAGCGTCGTCCCCGACGGACCGCCGACGCCTGCCATCGTGATTCCGCTGCCCGTCGGAAAGTAAGCGTTGAACGCTTCGTTATAGTTGTGGCCGAGGCTGCGATAATTGACGCCAATGGCATAGCCCAGTCCGCGCGAATCGGGGTCCATGTTCTGGCGGAAATCGAGCTTCAGATCGCCTACCCTGTCGTCAATCTGGATGTTGTCGGTACGCCAGTAGAGAGCCTGCCAGTTTGCGGGGTTCACAAAGCCGGAGGGATTCACGACAGTCACAGCGGGATCAAATCCGGATGTGTCGTAGGTCGTCGCCATGCCCGGCAAGCCGACTATAGACGGCTGCGTGCCGGACGCACCGTACTTCAGGTTGCCATAGATGTACTTCGCAGCCGTCTGTGGATTCCACTGGCTTGCCTTCGAGAACGAAGAGCGGAACGACAACATCCGATCATCGCCCAGGCGCCAGTCGAGACCACCCTGGACGTTCTGGACAGTACGGTCGATCTTGCTTTGCTGCACGCCCGCTTCCGCCTCGCCAAGCGCGAACTGGCCCGAGGTCGCCGTCTGGTTAATTACAGGGTTGTTAGAGACCCCCGTAGTGCGCCCCACGTCGATGATGTTCTCATCGCGCAACTCATGCATATTCTCGACGTTGTAGCCGAGCGAGACGAAACCGTAGACGTCCGGTGTGAACTTCGCTTCGAGCTTCGCATCGACACCCTGCCGCTCGAGATTCTTATGGTACTGCCAGTATTTGAACTGCTGCGGTACTGGAATGCCGTTGCCGAGGTTCGGACCACCCGTCCCCGCCGGGTTCGCGAGCGAGCCGTTCGCATTGTAGAAGTTGTAGAAGATGTTGTCCGTGGTCATGTGGCCCAGCGAATACGTGTTCTGCTTCTCGTAGTTCGCTGCGATCACAAGGCCGAGCGCGTTGGTCGGACCAAAGGTCGCGCTCCACGCCATATCCGCCTTGCGCGCAAGGCCTTCGGCCCCCGAGAGAACCTTGCCTGTTCCGTCGGCATGACCGAGTGCTCCCGTCGCGCTGAAATACGGCTTGCCGCCATTGTCGAACGCGCTGCGCGTGACGATGTTCACCGACCCACCCACCGCATTCGGGTCTTGGTCTGGCTGCCAGGTTTTGAAAACCTCCACCTGTTTGACGAGCGACGACGGCAGCATGTTCGTGCGTACGCCACGGCTCGTCTGGTCGGTCGAGGCCATCGGCGCACCGTCGAACGAAATATTGTTGTAGCTCGCGTCCAAACCGCGTATCGCGACAAACTGCGCCTCATCGCGACCGTTAACGTTGTCCGGGTTAAAGCTTACTGATACGCCGGCGACACGCTTCACCACGTCGGTGACGGTCGCATCCGGCAAGGTTTCTATCTGCTCCTTCGTCAAAACATCCATCACCCGGTCCTGCGTCTGCTTTGTTGCAACGGCCGCACTGTTCGCGCCGCGCTTGCGCGTGACGTCGACATGACCGAAGCGCTGGACCTGGTGGTTTTTATCCGTAGCCTGTTCACCGGTCGTGGTAGCGCCCGCGTCGTCCGCCGGAACCTGCGTCGCGGCACAGGCCAGCGATGACCACGCTGCCGCTGTCGCGAACGCAATCGCAGAAAGGCGCCAGTAACGGCGGCCGACTTGCTGATCGAACATGGTTCTTCCCGAATGTGTCATGTGTATGGTCAGTCGCGAAACTTCGACGAGCCTTCGCTGCTCCGGGCCGGCCAGACATAGCCCAGCACGGCCGAACGAATATTAATACTCCATATGTGTATTAATCGTGACACGCGTGGGAAAACAGTTCTCAGCTAGCCATTATGCTCGGAACGCGCGCAAAATCTCGGCTTGTATGGGTGGATGCGGTAGAGTCAGAGAGAGTGAATCCTCAATATTTCGATGACTTCATGGCCAAATATAACCATAATGTGTATTATTCGCGGGCCGGCCACCGTGCCCAACCATCGGTAGACGACCGGGCGTCGATATTCGCGCCAGACAGCGCGCAACCCGGCACGGTCCACATCGAAACAACCGACCGTGTCGCCCAGATAAGGACAGCAGCGATGGCATTTCGCCTTGAGGATCGTTGGGTGTGGGACTTCTGGTTTGCACAGGAAGGCAGACTCACCCACATGTTTTTTCTCAATGCCCCGAAGGCAATCGGTGACCCCGAGCAGCGGCACTGGAACGTGTCGATTGGTCACGCGGTTTCCACCGATCTGATCAACTGGACGGAACGCGGGACCGCGCTACATCCAGCGCGCTCGCCCGCATGGGACGACTACACCACCTGGACTGGATCGATCGTCCGCACGCCACAGCAGCGCTGGATGATGTTTTATACGGGCACGAACCATGCGGGTCGCGGTCTGGTGCAGCGCATCGGTGCGGCTGTATCCGACGATCTGCACACTTGGGACCGGCTCGCGCACAATCCGATACTGGACATCGATCCCTCGTGGTACGAACCGCTCGATACGGCTATGTGGCACGACCAGGCCTTCCGCGATCCCTGGATCTTCGCCGTCCCGAACGACGACGGGTGGCACATGGTGTTCACTGCGCGAGAGCCTGTTGGTCCGGCTATTGGACGCGGCGTGCTCGGACATGCGGTGTCGCACGATCTCGAACACTGGTCACTGCGCCCCCCGCTGTTCCGTTCGAAGGTGTTCGGGCAAATGGAAGTACCGCAGATCTTCGAGCATCAGGGCCGCTGGTACTGCCTGTTCTGCACTGCGAAGAACCATATCGAGCCTACGTATTGCAGCGAGCGCATGTCCGAACCGATGACAGGCACCCACTATCTGATCGCCAATCATCCGCTTGGTGAGTGGAAGCTGGTCGAGGAGGACTTTCTGGTTGGCGATGCAGAGGGCTCGCTGTATTCCGGCCGGGTGGTGCACGCACCGGACGGTACGTTGCACTTCATGGCGTTTCTGAAATTCAGCAAAAACGGCCAGTTCCTCGGGGAGATCTCGGACCCGATGCCCGTCCATGTACTTGACAATGGCCGGTTGCAAATTGACGCTTCGCGCTACGGGGTCGGAGGCCCTGACAGGTTGGTGGGGAAGCGGTAGAACCAGGACCCGCGATGAATCTGAAAGACCTTGCTCACAAGCTTGGGGTATCGCGAACCACGGTCAGCCGCGCGCTCAATGGCTACCCGGAGGTGAGCGAGCGGACCCGTGAGCGAGTCATTGCAGTTGCGGCTAGCGCTGGCTACCGCCCCAATCCGGTCGCCCGGCACCTGGCAACCGGGCGCGCCGAGGCAATTGGCATCATTTACCCGCTCATGGCGCATGACCTTGGAGATCCATACTTCCTCGACATCGTGTCCGGCATGAATAGGGGCCTCGAACGCGCCGACATGTATCTGATCATTGCCTCGGCCTCTAACGCCGACGAACTCCGTACCTACGAGCGGATGACTGAAGAACGCCGCGTCGATGGCATGGTGGTCGCACGCACGAAACTAAATGACCCACGGCTGCGGTATCTTGCGAAAATGCACATTCCGTTCGTCGCGTATGGCCGCAGCATCCTCCCTAGCCTCTCGCGCGCGATGGTGTCTGTCATCCAGATGACAATGCAACGCTATCGGCAAGTCCCCGGGAACGGAGAAAATGAATGAATGAAAGCAAGATAAGCACAAGCCCGGCGCGCAGAATTGACCTAAGATCCGACGCTGACCGGTTGTATGCTTCAGTTTCGCGGTGCGGCCGGTACCGATCCCCTACATCGAATGATCAAGACCTTACCTTGTCGCGGTCCCATGCAGCCTCCGTTGATGGGCGCGTTCGTCGCACACCGTCTTGCATCTTCTGAACATTGGATAAGTGTATCGGCCGGTCCGATAAAGCTCGCCATCTACAGCATGAACGGCAAAGGCTGCACATTCTCGGGGGTACCGCCGGGAGGTTGGTTTGGCGAGGGCAGCGTCATCAAGAGAGAACTTAGAAAGTGGAAGGAACTGCCGATCGAGAAGGATCGGAAGGCCGACCTGAAGTTCACTACACGCATCTATCGGGCCTTTCGGCGATGGCGGGCAGCGAATGTTTCGACGCTGTCTTCCTCGCGTCAGTGGTGCGGACTAGCCACGACCAGTTGTCGGACACCAGCGTCATCAATGGCGACGGGACCCCGACGGCGGCGAAAATATTGGCTTCCGCGGCCACAAGCACATGAAGGGTGTCAAGCTAGTGGTCTTCTGTGACCGGAACTGCAATGTGCTCGCCCCGTTCGTGTCGGCGCCAGGCAATCGCAACGAGTCGCCCCTGCTGCATGACGCGTTGCCGCAGGTGATGCGGATTGACCGTGAAGCCAGGCTGGACCCGCGTGACACCGTGGTCAGCCTGGACGGCGTCTACGATTGTCGCGCCAACCGCAAGGCGATCTTCAACCGCGGGATGGTGCCCAACATCAATCCGAACCCGAGCGGCAGGAAACGCATAAAGCGAGGTCGCAAGGCGTTGTTCGATCTGGCCATTTTTAAAGAGCGGGTTCGTACCATTGAGCGCGTGTTCTAATGGGAAGATAGGTTTCGTCGCCTGCTACTTCGCTTCGATCGTTTCATTCAGTTGCACTACGCATTCAAGATCATGGCCTACACGATGATCAATCTACGACACTGATATGGTCGCTGCATGTCAATAGAGAAGCAATTGTGAATCCCAAGGGTAATCGGACGATGCGGCACAAGTCCGTTGCAGCGACGATGGATCAGACTGATATCCGTGGGTTGGTTACCACCGTGCATCGATCCGTCAGGGAAGCTGCCTCGCTCTAGTGACGCAGGTTGCCCGCAGGCCTTCTGTACATAATGTCGACGAGGATTCTTCCTATCGTGAGCCGTACCGCATCGCCGGATTACCCTTTTATCTGATGCCGTGCTGCCGTTCAGTGCGTCGCAATAGACGGCGCCATGCGGGCGATCTCCCAGACGAAGCCGGCCAGTTCGCGCGCCACGGCGACGCATACCTTGTTGGCCTGGACGCCGCGGCTACGCAGTCGCTGGAACCTCGCGCACAGGCGAACCTGTGCCTTCCAGGCGTGTTCGCGGATCGGCTGCGCGAGCGCTCGCTGACGCGTGCGCAGCTCGTTGCTCACGCGCGGTGCGAACCGGTAGTTCCACGCCGATTCGGTAAGCAGGCGACGTGCGTGCGCGTTGCCGGTCTTGGTAATCGCACCGCGTCGCACAGTGCCACCGCTGGAATGCTCCGAGGGGACCAGCCCGAGGTAGCCCATGAGCTGGCGGGCAGTGGCAAAACGCCCGATATCACCGATCTCGGCTACCAGTCCGATGGCACTGACCGTATCGATGCCGCGCAGGGCGCGTAGTGCAGCTACTACCGATGCGACCTGTTCAGTTAGTGCGCTGTGCTCCAGTGCACCGCTCAGTCGCTCCACGCGAGCGTGGGTGTCCTCGACGGCATGCTGGTATTCGGCAAACGCGAGTTGATCGGCGCTTTGCTCAAACCGTTGATTGGCGAGCCAGCGCAGATGCATGCGGCTCCACGCTGTCTTGCCCGGGTAGACGCGTCCCTGGCGCAGCAGGAATGCCTTGAGTTGCTGACGGGCCTTGAGTCGCATGTTCACGGCATCTTCGCGGGCACGCCACAGGTTGCGCAGTGCTTCGTGCGCAGCATCCGGTATCCAGATTGCCTTGAGTTCACCGGCTCGCGACAGTTCGGCCAGGCGCAGGCAGTCGCGACGGTCGTTCTTGATCCGGTCCCCGCCGCGGTGTGGCGTCAGCGAGGGGGCGATCACCTGGCATTCGTAGCCATGAGCGGCGAGCTCGCGATACAGGCCATAACCGGTTGGCCCTGCCTCGTACACCATGCTGACCTGTGCGGCTTCGCCGTACTTGCGCAAAACCTTGAGCAGCGTCGGCACGTCATGCCGGATGGTGCCGGCAAACCGCGCAGGTTCCCGACCGGGTTCGCATATGGCAATTGAGATGCTGTCCTTGTGCACGTCCAGACCGACAAAAAACTTGATAACCTTGTCCATGGCCCGTCTCCTGAAGTTCTGCGCCTGGCCCACCCAGGCGTATGTGGCTCGGCACACTTCGGTGCGCAACCCACGATACCCGAGACGGGCCCCTGCGGTGTTCAATCAGCAGCGACCATTATGTCTATTGCGGTAATTGATCTGACGGTTGAGGCCCATGCTTCATGTCCGGCGCAGCGCGCCGTGATCCCGTTCGTCCTCAACCTGCGGAAACACATCCATGACAACACCAAACTGCCTCGCCCTCCCTCCTCGACGCGGCTGGTCTCGCCCGCTTACCCATTCCATTGCCCCCACCAGATCGCTTCAACCGGAACTCGCAGCCAGTCGTATGTTGCCGCAGCAGCTTTCCGAGTCCGTCGGCGGGCGCCTGAGTCGTCCGCAAAGCCTTTTCAGAAAAGGCTTTCAGGCGAAACCGTTATATTTTCACGAAAAAGTACGATTACTCCAGGAGGGACATGCCGACGATTCACAAGTCAGTTTGGAAATTACCTTGGCAACTTTCTGCTTATAGAAGAGCACCCCTCTCGCGTGGTCAGTGCGCGACGTCGACTCTCCGACAAATCGCACATTTTGTCGCAACCACACTGGTGCCAGCCCGGCCCGCCTGCGTCTGCGTGTTGCGATCAGCCAGGACTTTAGCCATTTCGTCGCTGGTACATTTGTTGCGTACCCTGTCGACGTCTACCGCGCATCGATCCATTTCGAGCGCGTCGGCAGAAAACTAGAGTGCATCGGCGACGGGTTCCCGACTTCTCCGTTTCCAAAAGACAGCTTCAACCAGACAACCAAGGAAGATATCGCGATGAAATGTTATTCAATGCAATGGAGCGGTCGGCTGCTCGGCACCGCCTTTTTGACATATACAGCGCTGACTGGCGCCGCCTTGGCAGATGGTCGAGCGAACTATAATCCGGAGCATATTCTCGAAGCGTTCAAGAACCCCTATACCGGTTCTGGCGAAATGGAGAGGACAGTAGGTATTGTCGCTCACCGTGGCGTCGTTAGCAGTGGTTGTCCCGAGAATTCGCTTTGCTCGATTCGAAGTACCTATGAGAACGGTATCGAGGCCATTGAACTCGATGTCAAGCAAAGCAGCGAGGGAACGCCATACCTGTTCCATGATTATAACGTCGGACGCGTTGCTGCCGGCTCAAATTTTGATATCTATACAGGCAAAGGGTGGAATGCCGAGGTTTTTTCGCTTTACGATAGAGATCTCAACAGAATCATGTTGCGGGATAAGCAATTCGAAGGGACGGGATTCAGTGCCCTCTCTCTTGAGTCGGCCTTGGACAGCGTAAAAAAAGACTACCCTCACATGCTGGTAATACTAGACCTCAAGAGCCGGGATGCAGTTTCTCGTGCGGCAGATATAGCCATCACGCGAAGTATGCAGAAAATGGTGGTTCTCAAGTTCTTTGCCACGTTAGTGGCAGCCGAGCCGCGGAATATCCACGAATACACGAAAGGCGTAGCCTTCGTGCCCATGATTTACGCTAGCGACGAAGACACCATTAGCAGCCTGCACAAGGATCAGAGCTGTGGACTAGCCTGGGCCTACTATCACAAATGTTTGGTGACTTCCTGGTTGGAGGAGGCCAGTAAGCAGAGTAACTTTGCTTGGGTGGAAGTCGGCAACAAGAACCCTGAAAACGGCGATCCCACCTTTGATCTGGTGAAGCATGTCCGTGCCGGGCGCAAAGCCATGGGAGCCTTCAGTCCGGTGAAGGAGTACCGCCAAGACTCGAACGACGGCAAATGGTACATCCGCAGCAATGGTACCTGCTGCGCGAGCCTCGACGACTACCTGACACATACTACGCATTTCGGTAATGAAATAGTGGATAGACGCCCCATCGTTCAGCTACAACTCGAGAACGGTTTTACGTCGATCACTACAGACGATCCATCCGCTGCCGCAGCTGCCACAAGCCGTTCTGGACTTCGCGACACGAGAAGATACTATTAGCTAGCCTGAAGGGCAATCGAAGACAAGCAGCTCTCCGGCGGAACTCGATACCAATGAGGGCGGCAGGGGTGAACCCCAGTGGTCAGACTAAACGGCCTCGCTCCAGGCGTTTGTAACATAGCTCGGGATGCAGGCCTTGTTGCTACCTCGGCGCAGCTTGTCCGCATAATTCATCCCTTCCATCCATTAGGTGGCCGGCAGCTCGTCTGCGTTGGCGAGCGCTATAACCGCTCCGGCAAGCGTCTCTTGCTGCGCATCGACGACAAGAGCTTCTGCTCCGTTCTTCCGAAGTGGACCGATATGAGCGAGCCTGATCCTGAAGTCAGCATGGAGCAAGAACGTGCGCTGTTCACGGTAGCGGACTTGATGGAGCTTGATTGCCTCGTGACACGCCTCTCCTCGCACTGGCGAGCTGATAGCGCCAATTACCTGTAAGCCTAATTTCACCGCATATGTAAAGTAATCAAAGCCGCACATGCTCGGCGTGACGTGGATGAAGTCTCGCATTCACACCTATCTCTATCGTTTTCGTCAACAGCGATTGACCTTGACGAAACTTCAAGCTCGACATAATTCAATTACATAAAGTCTTTTGATCATCTGGAGCTGAATGTGCCCCCACCCAGTGAACTCAAGCGTTCGAAGATCGACGTTCTCGCAGAGGACGGCGCGTTGAATCCGATGCCGGAGAACGTCCTGGACCCCAAGTTTCAGGAAGGGAGTTTTTTTGACCCGCACGACGCCTTGCAGGTGAAGTACGAGATGTTGCGCCGCGTCTCCGTCGAGAAGGCATCGGTGACGTCTGTTTCCGACGAATACGGCGTCTCCCGACCGACCTTTTTCAGGCCCGGACGGACTTCGAGGAAGGTGGGATCGCGGGACTGGTGCCGAGGAAGCGAGGGCCACATGGTCCACACAAGATCCAGGGTGACGTGTTGGCGTTTCTCAAGACATGGCTTGTCGCCGGAGGGCCAATTCGGGCACGCGAACTGGCAAGACTGGTTCGCATTGAATTTGGTCTCGATGTGCATCCAAGAACGATCGAACGTGCCTTCGGTGAAAAAAAACGGCGGGATAACGAGAGCCGATGCCAGATCGCCAACGCTTTCGCGCACCGTCGTCGCGCAGTATGAGGTGATGCTTTCGGCCATACCGGGGGAGGCTCTGCCAGCAGATGTCGCGCGCAGTTGTAAATTGATACAGCAACGCAGTTAGGAATTGATACACCTCGTTGTAGGGTTGCTCCTTTTGGGCGGCCCGTGATCAGCTACGAGGAGTACATGGAAATCGAGATTCTGCGTCGCTAGGGAAACAGCCTCCGGGACATCGCGGTCGAGACCGGCATGGCAGTCAACACAGTCAGGAAGTATCTGGAATCGGGTCCGCCGCAGCGTAGGACCCGTCAGCCAGTCGTCGGCAAGCTTGCGCCCTTCAAGACCTATCTGCAGGGCCGGGTCGAAGCAGCGAAGCCGGACTGGATTCCGGCGACGGTGCTCAAGCGGGAGATTGAGGAGCGCGGCTACACGGGCGGGTTACGCCGGGTGCAGGAGTATCTGCAGAAGCTTCGACCCGCTGCGCGCCCCGACCCGGTGGTCAGATTCGAGACAGAGCCGGGACATCAGATGCAGATGGACTGGATTGAATTTCGTAAGCCGGGGCACAAACTCGGCATGCTCGCGGCGTTCGTTGCGACGTTGGGCTACACCTTCGCTGAAAGTTGTTGCCCGATTCCAGTGGTTAATACACGCGTGTAACGGGCTGGGCATTCATTGCGTCTGCGGATCGTTGTCTGCCTTCCGCAGGACCATCCTTGCCGAGCGGGGACGCGATGACGACACCGTTCAGTGATTCCTTCCGAAGCATGCCACTGCGGCTTCAGCCGGCGTCAGGCCGGCGTGGAAGAAGTCCTGAAGACGTTTGATGATCGTCGCGTCAGGGTGATACGGCCGGCGCACGAAATTCGCTGCAACGGCTTCGTCGTACCAGGCGCACGTCCATACTTCCAGCTCGCGGGCGTACTCGGGCGTTAGCGGCTTCGATTTCTCAAACATTTCTGTACTCCACTCAATCCCGGACTTGCCCGGCTTTGATGGCCGGTCGATCCTCTATCGCGCTCCACTTGCGCGAAACACTCCATCACGGACGTTCGGACTCAGGCGGGAAGACGCATCAAGCGCGGTCCTTGTCGCGGAAGAAGAAAATTGCAGGCGGGCCTGCAGGTCCGCGTGCCAGGGATGGGCTGTGTGACGACCGGCACGCCACTTCCAGGTTTGCACTGATAGATGTCGCTCATGACTTCTCCTTTCTCCCGCAGGACCTTCCATCTCGCGCATCAGTCCCGTTCGGGCTCAGACGCGGATTGTGCCAAACCGGCGGCGAAGATGGGCTCGAAGAGATATCCCTGAACCCAATGCGCGCCACAGGCCTGGGAGACGTGCAGGTCTTCCTCGTCCTCGACACGTTCGATCACCACGTGGGAAGCGCATGTCTGCGCCAGACGGATCAGTGCACTCAAATGCGCTCTCGCGGCCCCGTTCGCGCGGGCCTGGTGCAGATATCCACCATCCACCTTTGCAATGTCCACGCCCAGTTCCATAAGACTCCTCACGAAGCTGTAGCCCGCACCGATGTCATCGAGCGCGACGCGACATCCGAGCTGTTGCAGCGCCCGGACGAAGTCCGCGACTGCGTCGATGTCGGTCAGCGGCGCGCTTTCCGTCAACTCGATGACGAGCCGTGCCGCGACCTGAGGCTCCCCGGCAAGCGTTTCGATGACCGTCGACCACCAGCCGCCGAGCGTCGCACTCTGGATCGACACGTTACAGCCTAACGACATGCCCGGATACGCGCGCAACGTATCGATCACGGCCGTCACGACCCATCTGTCGAGGCGGCTCACCAGTCCGAGCCGTTCGAGCGCGGGAACCCACTTGCCTGCATTGACCGGCACCCCATTTCCGGTCCTGCACAACAACGCCTCCCAATAGCTGACGCTCTCCCTGTCCGTCGCGCTGCAGACCTTCTCGTAGCGGAAGCACAACTCGTCGCGTTCCATCGCGCCTAGCAGTTCCCCGGCAATCTCCATGTCCCGCGCGTATCCGGTCCGCCACTTCCTGGTGCCCACGCGCATCTCCGCGGATGCTTCGCTTTCGGGGTCGAACGGTGTGCCGTCGCAGGTCGGGATCGATGCACCGATGGCTGCGCGGATCGGGCCCATCGACGTGCACACCGGCGCGTCACCGAGCGCCGCGACGACCGTTTCGAGCATGCGATGGTCGCTGCAAACTGCGTGAGCCTTCACCACGTCTTCAGGAACAGCACGGTCAATCAGAACGACAATCTGCTCTCCGCTGCGCGTCATGATGCCCGACTCCCGCGTACAGAAATCGCGAGCGCGTCCGCATACAACATGCCTGACGGTCAGCGCGGTTGCGGTGCCGTAAGCGCTTTCAATGTGCGCGAGGTTACGGATTGACGCCACGATGCACAGTGAATTCCTGCGTGCGGTGCTCTCGGACACCGGACTTTCGTTCGCTGCCTCGCATGTGCCCTGCACATTTTCCTCCTCCGCTATCGAAAGCGATCTGACCTCCGTTGGCCGGCGGACGAGCCGAAGGCGATTGCTCATCGCGGCACCGTAGGCCGCGATGCGTGACGGAAGGCAAGCTCGTGCACGCAGGCTGTTCTACCGCTCACTGCTCGTCGAATCACTCCGGGACGTGCACGGACAGAAGGTTCTTTAGCACTGCGCCGCAGCACAAAGGTGCACATGCGGGTTATCAAGCGCGCTGCCGCTTGATCGGCGGCAAAGATAGTTGAATTAGTGACCACAAGACATCATCGGGTATCGGTTTAACCATTGCACCCTTCCAAGGAGGCAACGATAAGGGAAGCGGAGCATAGTCCGGGTAACAGCTCCGTCGGCCTATTGATTTACGCTTTCGTGTTCAACACAATTCCCCGCAACCTGCATGGCGGGTCTTTCTGGCTGTGGCGGGAAGATGCACCATGACCGGTCCGGTGGCGAAAAAAGAACATTGCCCTTGAGCCCGCCCCATTGTCTGCGACGACACAAACATAGCGCCCCCTGCTGGATCGTCCGTAACGGCTGACCCGAAATCCTCTCTTCGGGTCGGGCGCCAACCAGTCCTCCACCATATTTCTCAATGACATTCCCACAATCGTCATAACTTCCTCATCGTTTGTGAAGGTCTTCGCCCGCTTTCGTCGGTATCACCGTCGGTTCGCGGAGCAGCAGCAGCGCCCCGATCGACTGTTCGAGCCGCTTGACGCGGCGCGTCGCTGCAGCAGAGGAGATATTCAGCGCGACCGCCGCCTGCGTGAAACTGCGATGTTCGACCACCGCAGCAAACGTCTCCAGCTCCATCATGTTCAACATCGCGCCCACTTTCATGAACACCGTTTCATCCACGTTCCGCACCAGTGTTTGGCGAAGGACCTGAATAGAGATAGCCCTGAAGGCAGGTCGCCCCGCACTCCCGCGCCTGTTGCGCGTCGTCCTCAGTCTCGATGCCTTCGACGATGACGCTCGCCGCGTAAGTCTTCGCGAACTGGATAAGCGGACGCAGACCCAGGGGACTTCGGGTGCCGCCTTCCTGTTGGAGGCAACGCAGGTCGATCTTGACGATATCGACGCCAAGCCCGATCAGGGCGATCAGACTGTTGTGGCCTTTGCCCAGGTCATCCAGTGCCATCTGGCAGCCGAGAGCCTGGAACGTCCTGACGAAGTTCCGTGCCTCTGTCGTCGACGTCATTGCGGCTGTTTCCGTAATCTCGATCGTCAGCCTCGAAGCAAGGCATCTGTCTGCATGCAACTGTGAGGCGATCGGTGTCCACCACGCATCGAGTGTGGCGCTACGCGCGGACACATTACATCCGAGTCGCAGCGCAGGATTGCGGCGCAATGCGGCGATCGTCGAGTCGACCACCCATTCGTCGAGCCGCCTCACCATCCCCAGGCGCTCAACGGCCCCCACGAGACTACCGATACGGATGCGCTGGCCGTTCCTTATCTCGCAAAGCAGTACCTCGTAGTACGTTACATCCTGCGAATCGCCGGCGGCGCAAACGGGTTCCCGATCGAAATCGAGCCTTTTCTCCTCGAGTGCCGCGAAGACGGCAGCAGCCACCACCATATCGGCCCTGTACCGCTCACACCAGTGATGGCCCGCAGTCGCCAGGTTTGCCGCATCGATGAAATCCTGAAATGGTTGATACCCGGAGCGCATCGCTGACGCGCGTACGACAGGCATGATGGCCGCGTCTCCCAGTGGTACGGCGTGCGCGCCAAGTACCTTGACTACCCGGTGCTCGATGAGGGGCCCGCATAACTGCTCCGACGCGCTGCCCTTGTAGGACAGGTAGGACAGGTCGAAGATAAAAACGATATGCGCACCGGTTGTTGCAACGGTAGCCCTCCCTGATCGTGAGAGCGCCCGGGCCCGCTCATAGACGGCATGCCGCACGCCAAGTGCAGTCGTCTCGCCATACACCTGCTCAATCTCGCGCAGATTTACGATCGTGGCGACGACGCAGAGCTCCCCGACCGATCCGGCAGGCTCCGCCTGCGCGTCGGTTCGTGTGGGCATCGACCACTGGTAAGAACGTGGACGATCTTCCGTCTGTCGCTGATCATCGAATCTCTCCTTGCACGCGTTGCACTTACTATCATCGCCCTCCCGCCCGGCAGGCCGGATCGACGCGGATCTGGGCAGCTCGTGAGCAGGATTTTTGGATGCCATAATCACCTCGGTATGCTAAACGTCCACACGTACTTTTCATTGCACGCCGCGTAGCCACGCGTGGCGCGGAACACGCATTCACCGGTTCCCGGCCGGCACGTGTTCGATGATCGCAGCGAACCGGCCACGCAACCACGAATCGGGACGTGGAAAAACTGATCGCCATCAACGGCGCTCACCCACAGCACACGAAGAAAGTCCCTGGCGCATTGCCGGTTGCGCCGACCATGCTCCGAATGTTCAGCCTGGAGCCTGGTTTCGCCGTCAGTCCCGGGCATACGAAACTTCAGCGATGCGCATGGCAGGTCTCTCTGGATCGGGTGGGAAAATGCACCATTTTCCGTTTCGGTGTCGAAAAAAGAACATCGCCTTTGACCCGCCGCCGTTATCTGCGACGACGCAAACATAACGTCCCCTGCTGGATCGTCCGTAGTGGCTGACCCGAAACCCTCTCTTCGGGTCGGGCGCCAGCCAGTCCTCCACCATATTTCTCAATGACATTCCCACAATCGTCATAACTTCCTCATCCTTTGTGAAGGTCACAGTACGGCGATCCTGAAGATCAAAGATAGTGACTGGCTCGCTGCTACACGTGATTGACAGACCCCGAGGACCAACGTTTACTTCGGACCTGCCTTTTCGCGCTTCGGCGGCAAATCGGTACAAACGCCTTCGTACAGTTCGGCGGCCATGCCGATCGATTCGCCGAGCGTCGGATGCGCATGGATCGTCTTGCCGATGTCTTCCGCGTCCGCGTCCATCCCGACCGCGAGGCACACTTCGCTGATGGGCTCGCCCGCATCAGGCCCATGATGCGGCCGCCGATCACGCGATGGGTTTCTCGTCGAGGATCAGCTTCGTGAAACCCTCGTCGCGGCCATTCGAGATCGCGCGGCCCGATGCCACCCACGGGAACACGCCTTGGCGTACTTGATGCCTTCGGCCTTGCACTGCTCTTCGGTCTTGCCGGCCCACGCGACTTCCGGATCGGTGTCGGCCACCGACGGGATCTGGAGCGCGTCGAAGTAGGCCTTCTCACCGTGCGCGCTTGCGGTGCTTCTGGACGTCAATCTGCGCTGCACGCGCGGCTGCGGGCAGCGAACGCAAGTTCGGACGTACGTAGACAGTCATTTCTAGCATCAGAAGTGCACTTGGCAAGGCTTTCAGACGGACAACCTTATCGCGAATCCGAAGTCGGCGAGAACGCGAAAGTTTTTGGCCCGCGTGAGGTAGGTCATTTGGCAAGCGTTGCCGGTCCGGAATTCGTGCCAGCAAGGCTCACAACAGCGCCTGGCGTTCTGCGCCAGCACGCCTCAAACTTCGACGGGCCGGAATGCTGTGTCAACCTACTCCAAGGCGGCCTTCGCAAACTGAAGAAGATCAAAAATGGGGACGGCCGTGAATCGACGAATGACGTTGCGGAAGTCCGGTACGAGCGTGCATTCAAATATCAGTACGCTTATGTCACGAAGCACTCCGCCCTCGCCGAACGCTTCCGACAATCGCTCTGCAAGTTCGTCGGCCATGCGTTCCTTCGTCCAATCGGCAGGTTCTCGATAGGTCCATGACTTCTGCCACTCTGGTAAGTCGCCAACAGCCAACAGGCGAATACGTTCGAGCTCGGGATGGCCACTCAACAACTTGTTAAGTGCTTGAACGTCCCAGGTGATGATGCCAACGGAACGCCCGGTGATGCGCAAGGCCACGTCGAGGAACTCGAGCCCGCTAGTAATCGTTGCAGCCGACGTCGTCCGGTAAAGGACGTTACGTGACGCCCACATGAACCCGCAGTTACCGATGATTAGTTGAACCTTACCGTCGAGCCGTCGCGCCGCATCCACGATCCCACGGCTGGCCGCGTCAGTCGGCACCTTGTTCCCCTGTGGCTCCGCACCGGTCGCTATCTCGTTGAGGAATGGCACCGTCCAAAACGATGGATCCCCTACGCTGAACGGCATCACAGCGTGACGCGCTTCAAGTTCGACTGACGATTCCAATACCGCGTCCTCAGTTTCAAGATGAAGAATTCCCAGCCAATTCATGTGCCCACTCCGATTCAATCCACCGCCGCTTAGGCAACGGCTCTCCTGAGATGTCTGTATGTTTCATCGAAAGCTTGGCCTCCGGCATCCTGGCCGCCGAACGCATACGTCAGTCACGAACGCGCATAGGTTTTCTGACCGGCTGTTCTTTGCACTCAGCGGAATTCAAAGCGCCCCGCGCCGCGGTGATCGGAATCGCCTTCGAACCGAAATGACTCCGGTCGCAGATTCACGATCGCCGCTGGTCGCATCATTCTCCATAGACATCGAAGGCAAAGTATTTCTTCTCGATTCGCTCGTAGGTTCCGTCCTTTCTCAGATCAGCGATCGTCTGGTTGATTTTCTGTCTGAGCGCTGCGTCGTCTTTGCGCAAACCGATCGCATTCCCCTTCGAGCTGGACGGGTCGCCAATTTTGCCGCCAACAAATCCATAGCCGGCACCACGAGGCGTTCCCAGGAAGCCGAGTTGCGCCTGAATGTCCCCAATCAGCACCGCGTCAAGGCGCCCCACCGTCAAGTCATCGTAGACGAGATTCTGATTCTGATATGGGACGACTGCCACTCCTTTCGGCGCCCAATTCTTCTTCGCGTAAGTTTCTCCAATCGTACCTTGCTGGACGCCAACGGACTTTCCACGCAGTGCCTCGGGCGTTGGCAATACAGTGGAGCCTTTTTTCGCCACAAGGCGAAGTGACGAGTTCCAGAGCTTGTCGCTAAATGAAATCTGTTCTGCGCGTTGGGCGGTTACGGTCATTCCAGACATGATTGCATCGAACTTTCGTGCTTTGAGCCCAGGGATCATTCCATCGAAGTCATTTTCAACCCAGACGCACTTCGCGTGGATGCGAGTGCAAATTTCGTTACCGAGGTCGATCTCGAACCCCGCCAGCTTGCCGCTTGCATCCTTGGACTCGAATGGCGGATATGTGGGATCCACCCCGAATCGAAGGGTTGACACATCATTTGCATAAGAACAAACGGAGATCACTGACGCCAGCAGGAGCAGGACAACTGCTTTCATTACCGCCTCACTATTGAATAGGCCAGATATCAGGACATTCAGGCCAGCTTTCGGGTCAAACGGCAGACGGTCTTACCCGACGCATTGGAATTGCATCGCACGGTGCGCTAATCGACCTAGGTCAAAGCTTGTGCGTGCTTGTAATGCAGAATACTAGGTATATCAACCATTCGTCAACCGTATTTCCAACGCGTCATAGGTATCGCGCCACATGTTGCAGAGGATTTTTTGTTTAGCGGTCGAGGCGTCAGATGGATGTTGGGAGCCGGCGAGATCGGTCCGCGAGCGATAAATAAAAATCGCTTGTGCTAACCCGCTCCGCAAGCGTTCACTTCTATGGTGGGCATTGAATGAACGGCGCGGTGATTTGCGGTACCCGAGGGGTGGCCATCGCATGCCAAATGTGGGTGGTCTGGCACAACCGGTCGCGCGAAGACAGTGAGAATGGGAGGGTCAGCGAGCAGATAGTGCGGAGTTTCGCGACATTGTGATGGTGCGCAGACGGCAAAGAACGAGTCGGTTTGCGTCAGCTGCATGGGGAAGACCAACGTGCTGGGGGCTGGTGCTGATGCCGGCCAGTGTCCATGGCTGGGATCAGGTGGAGAGAGGGTGCCAGGCACACCGCCTTCGATGCGGACCATGTGGCCCTTGTCGCACACGGGGCAATCGCGCAATGACCTGCCATTCTGCGCGCGACGTAACAAAATAACTCCGCGTCGGACCATTCCGACTTCGAGACGAAGTGATGAAGCGATTGATGCCGTGCGCTCACGCGCTGAGGTTCCAGATGCGCCGCCAGCGGGTCGACACTCTTGCGCTGGATCGGGAGCATCAACCCCCGACAATAGCCAGTCAACCCGGAGTTCACGCGGCCAAAACGCGCCCGATCATCCACGCCACGCTAGCAGGCTAGCTTGATCCGCCGATGGATATTTCGTTATTCTAACTGATTCATTTCACCGAATTCGTGCAAGATCGACTTCAGCTGGGCTGTGGCGATAGCTCCCGCTGCGAAGCCGGCGAAACAAATTTCAACTCAACGCATCATCAATGACCGACGCCTCACCTGTCTAACGTTTGCTCGCAGGCACGCCCGTGCTTCCGTAAGATCTCGCTCTTAGAACGGTGCTTTGGAGACTTGAGAAGTCCGGGCGAAGTCACGCGAGCCATGGCACGACGGTCAGGGCGTGACAACCTGATATTGAAAGTACTTTTTTGCAATCTTATCGAGCGTTCCATCCTTTTTCAACGAGGCAATCGCCTCATTGAGACGGACTTTCAGTACCTGATCTTGCTTGCGGACGCCGAAAGCCACTCCACGACCACTTATCTTCTCATCGAGCAGACCTGGACCAACAAAGGTATACCCTTTGCCTTCAGGCGTTTTCAGGAAACCATCCTCCGCGCTTTGTTGTGATTGCAAAGCAGCATCAATTCGGCCACCTGCCAAGTCCGAGAACACCGCGCTTTGACTCGGATATGTGACGATGACTGCGCCACTCGGTGCCCACTTCGCTTCTGCATAGAGTTGCTGAGTTCCGCCTTGCTGAACCCCGACGCGCTTGCCTTTGAGCGATTCTGCGTTCGGTAAGATATGACTGTCCGCGCGAGCCACCAGACGCATCGGGGTCGCGTAAATGACGGATGTAAAATCAATTGCTTTTTCGCGCTGTGGGGTGTCCCACATACCCGAATTGATAGCGTCGAACTTCTTCGCCATCAAGGCCGGAATGAGCCCATCGAACGAATTTTCAACCCACATGCATTTTAACTGCAGTCGCGCGCAAACGGCATTCCCGATATCAATATCGAAGCCTGTCAATTCCCCGCTCGGTAGCTTATATTCAAACGGCGGATAGTCTGCCTCAATGCCGAAGCGCAGAGTATCTGTGGCAAACGCAGAAGACGTCAGCAAGCAAAGTACGGTGTAGGTCACCAGATGTTTCATCTCGGCTCCTTTATGGATCGATATTTATGGCTTGGTTAACCTGATTCACTTAAAACAGGCTGCGTTTTGGAAGTGCTTTTGGCGCAATGTGAGCCACGCAGGGACTTGAACAGGGGTACTTCTCATATCAGTGTCTCCGTCATTTATAATAAAAGATGCCGACTGCAATATCGGCTGTGATCAAACTGCCTCTGACTCAGACGAGCTGGACCTGATCGCTGCCGACTGCACCAGATCCTCCGTGTGAGACTACTCGAGAGCTGCTTTGGCGAAATGCAGAAGGTCGAGCACTGGAATCGAAGTCACCGTACGGATGGTCTTCCGGAAGTCCGGGACCAATGTGCATTCCAGCAGCAAAACGCCGACATCATTCAACACCCCGTCTTTGCCGAACGCCTTGATCAAACGCTCAGCTAACTGTTGAGCCATGCGCTCCTTGCTCCATCTGCACGGCTCTTGGTTGGCCCATGGATCTGAGCCCCAGCTCGCCCAATCCGGTAGGTCGCAGATACTCACGCAGCGAAGACGTTCAAAGCCGGGTTGATCAGCGAGTAGAGGCACGAGTGGCGTGGCGTCCCAAGTGATAATTCCGACCGGCTGATTGGTTATGCGCAGGGCAAGATCGAGAAACTCAAGCGCGCTGGTTAGCAGGGGCGTCGACGTCTGTCCGTAAAGGTGTTTGCGGGAGGCCCACATATAGCCGCAATTGCCGATAATGAGGTCGGTGTGTCCATCGAGCCGCCGAGCCGCTTGAAGGATGCCACGGGCGGCCTCGGGAGTCGGAACCTTGTTGGATACAGCATCCGCACCCTCGGCGACGGTCTTGCGCAGCGGCACTGGCCACAATGCCGGGTCGTCCACCATGAACGGCATCACGACGGCGTTATCAGCGTTTTCCGACCGTTTATCGGGTGAGCCGTCGGGATCCAGCATGATGACCCCCAAAGACGGCCTCTTCTCATCGAAATTCGCTGTTTCTATCTCGCTATTATTGGACTCGTGTCGGGACATTTTCACTTGATCCATGCGCTGAGTCGCTGATTCAACAACCACTTTTCTCATGGCCAGAATCTAGCTATCTCAAACTAAATTGAGCGGCGAGCTCCATGGCACCCGCCGCACTTATCTTTCAGACCACGCCGTTAAAGGCCTATTTGGCCACCGGTCTGGCCGTCACCTCGAGCAATGTCGCGATTTCGCCGTTCAGGAGACTTGCGAAAGCATGGAGCAAGTCTTCTTGCTCCCTGTGATCCAGTACATAGCGCGTTGCCATCCGGAACTTGCCCTTCAGTTCATCCACCGACATCGGCGCGTCCGGGCCATAGGGAGGCGTTACCTTGGGCGACGAGTACGTTCCTCTGGTGGTTACGACGTCTACGCTATTGAACTCAAAGTCCGGATGTGATCCTTCGTCCGGCTGCGGCAGGTGTTGATACGCGTAGGCATGTTGGGCGCTGAATTCGGCGTTCGGGACGATTTCAACCTTTTCGGCAAGCGCGCAAATATCTTCTCGACCGATCAACGACTCGTCGATTGGCATGAGCGCTTCGGCGCCCAACATAGCCATGACAGCGATGCTGAAGGGAATGCTGTACTGGATATCGGAGAGATTTTCTGGGCGCGTCTTGTTGGACAGCTTCAGCGCATATTCGAATATGTTGACCCTGATTGCGGTAATTTCAGCCGGCTTAATGTCATGTTGGGAGACCAACGTTTCAAGTGCCTTGAGCGCGCCGTGGAAGTGTCGGCATGTCGCGTACGGCTTGAAATAGTTCCCGTTGATCTTCATCTCCTCCTCGCCTAACCCTCTGAGGATGCGCCGGGAGTTGTAAAAGGGTAAGTGATCGAGAATGTCGGCAAAGCCGATATGCCCCAGCTTGCCCAAGATCAACGAGGAATAGCCCGCCACGGTGCTCCAAGGGAGCCCTTCCTGTACATCTCCCCCGAATTGGCGGGTGTATCCCGTAGCGATCAGATTAGGGCTATAAACGCCCGACAACGCCAGGCCGTTTGCCAGCTGTTCAGGAGAAAGCTTGAGTAGCCAGCCGGCCGCAGCGGCCACACAGAAGCCGGTCCAGACGCCGGTCTGGCCGTGCTCAAGTGGCTGCCCGTGACTGCCACGTGCGGCCTTTATCCGGGTTCCGACCTCGTAGCCGACAACGATTGCAGCCAGGACGTCGTCTGCGGACGCTCCGGTCTCGGCGGCAAGAGCCAGGACCACGGGAATTACCGCTGCGGCCGGATGTCCCCAAGCCTCGATCTGCCCATCGTCCATATCCAGGAAAGCCGCAGCAGAACTGTTGGCAAAAATCGCACCGGCCGCGGTTGTACGTCTGCCGTCAAACCAGATGGGCACATCTCCCTTCCCGAACAGATCGATGGTGGCCTCACGCGCCGCGACCACACTCGGCGAATGGAGCGCGGCGGCAGCAGCGGCCAAGGTGTCGAGGACGCACAGTGCGGCGCGGTGCTTGTTCGCGCCGGAAATGTCGGCCGCCTTCAAGTTGCACACATAGCGGGCCAGCACGCCGACTGTCGAAACCGTTGAAGCGGTTGAAGCTGTGGACATTTCGTTGATTCTCCGTTGATAACGCCTGCGCAAGAGCTATTTGAATATGCCTAGTATGCCAACTATACCATACCACGGACCATATCGCTGTCAATAACAGCGTTGGAGCTCAGTTAGTGACGCGGCCGGCGATGAAACAGCCACCCCGCGTCGTCGGAAGGGCGTTGAAGGTTCCGAACCGCGCTTTTTTTGGTTTCGAAGATGGCTTCCAGTCCAGACATCGAAACGGCGAGGTATGACGACATCGGCTAGTTACAGTAATTCGCAGAGTGCAGCAAATACTTAAGATGTCGAATGAGAACCGTCCCACCGCTTCGCTCGGCTCGCTCTCTTTTCGCCTAGTCCCGGGAAACCCACTCTTGGTTCGACGCGCGCCGAAGCTGCCCTGCGGTTTACAGGAGCCCATGCCGTGTAGCAACGTTGCGTGGCCCCACCAAAATCTGCGTCTTTAAGCTATGCCATGGTGCGCGTCGGTAACTTCCCTAGCTCGTCCAAACCACTACCGTGGGGTCCGGGGCGATTTTTTTCGATTAATCAGGACGACAGGAATGCCAACATCCGCTCAATGTCGCGCCAAAGGTCCACGGGGCTTTCTAGTCCGATGCTGATGCGCAAGTAGATCGCATCCGGATTGTCAGACCCGTAGTTGCGTAAACCATCAAGCGACATTGGCGCCAGGAGGCTACGAGTCCCCCCCCATGAGGCGCCAATGGCGAACAGCTCAAGAGAACCAAGTGCGCGGTCGACAAGAGAGGCGTCTCGCGACCGAAGCTCAATCGTAAAGACGCCCGTACTTCCACGGAAGTCTCGCCGCCAGAACTCGTGCCCCGGAGACTCGGGAAACGCGGGGTGAATGACGCGAGCGACGCTGCGGTGGCTCCTTAGCCATTGGGCGAAGTCGAGCGCGATCGACCCTACATGTGCCAGACGCACAGGCATGGTTTCGATGCCGCGCAAGGCAAGAGAGCAGTCATCTGGCGACACGCCTACCCCCAGGTTCGCCAGTTGCTCGCGCACTTTCACGTAAACATCCATCGATGCAAAACTCAGCGCGCCGAGCAGCAAGTCCGAATGTCCGCCTACATACTTCGTTAGCGCTTCAGCGACGATGTCGACGCCAAAGGATAAAGGCTTGCAGAAAAGCGAGGTTGCCCATGTGTTGTCGCAAGCTGTCCACGCGCCGCATTCCTTTGCAACTCGCACGATGGACCGCATGTCGCAGACCTCCATCGTGGTGGAACCGGGTGCCTCCATCCAAATAAGTTTGGTCTGGCCGCTTTTTACCAAATCACAAAGCGACTGCAAGTTCATGGGATCGTAAACATCAAACGCCACACCATAGCGCGATAGAACCTCCTGCGCGAACTGCTTGACGGGCGGATAGATGTTATCGGGAATAAGAACATGGTCGCCCTGGGACAGCAGGGTCAGCATCACTACGGTTATTGCAGCTTGCCCAGATGGTACCAGGACGGACCTAACGCCGCCCGCGAGTTGCGTGAGCTGGCCCTCGAGCGCCCGAGTTGTCGGGGTTCCCATGAGACCGTAGCTGTATCCATCTGGGAATCGAAGGCCGCGTTCACGGTAGCTTTGTGCGTCCGGGAAAACAATCGTTGATGCGCGGTACACTGGCGTGGAAAAGCTCCGGAAGCCTTCTATCTGCGCCAGTTCCCTATGCACACACATTGTCGACGGTTCAAAAACCTGGTCAGTCATTTCACTTCCTACATGCGTCAAGAGAAAATTAGTGCACCGCTCCTCGAGCGGACTGTGGAGACTAGACGAACAACCAGGCACCTTGCGAAGACATCGAGCAGGTCGCGCACCGGTTTCTGACGGCGTGTCCACGTTCCAGGAAATCGCAATTCGCGAAATTTGTCGCCCGCAGCGGACACGGTTTCTCAAGAGTAGTCGCGTTGCCCGCGTGCCGCGCCTGGTTGCCGCACTGGCGGGCGATTGCAATCACGATGCGACGGCCGTTAGTCTCGATCTGCAACCGGCGAACTTGCTTACTAACGTTTGCAGATCGACCACTGCTAAAGCTGGCGGAAACCGGCCACACTATCGGTAGAACTGCCCGCAGAAATCCTTCGCCGTGAGGCCCTTCGGAGCTACGTCTTCCGCCGTGAGGCCATAGCTCAGCATGATTTTTTTGATGGCACCGTTGGATTCGTTCTGTGCCAGGCTTTTGTTGAACAGATCACGAAACTCAGTGTCTTCAGGCCGAAAGGCAATCCCGCCAGAGTCCTTCTTCTCTCGTCCATTCACGACGAGTCCTTTGAATGGCACAGCACGCTCCAGTCCACCGAGGCTGGGGTCTTTGAGGAGCCCGGCCACGGTTCCGCTGGACAGCAACAAGGCATCAATCCGGCCTCCCTGCAGAGCGGCGATACCAGCGGTATTGTCCTGATACATCTGAATGCGTTCTTTTGAAATACCCGCCGCGACCGCATCGGCCGTTGTGGAGTCGCCACGAATATCGCCTACTCGAATCTGAGCATTCTTTGCGATTCCATCAAACCCATGGAGATCCAAGGGATTGCCCTTCTTCACGATAGCAGTGACGCCACTGGAGTCGACCGGATCGGAAAATATAACTTGCTCACACCGCGCCGGCGTAATGTACAGGCCTGCGGCGACAACGTCGATCCTTCTTGCCAGAAGACTGGGGATGAGAGCGCCCCAGTCCATGACGACGAAATCAACTTTCTTAACCCCCATCGTACTGACCACTGCTTTAATCACGTCAGGATAGATGCCCGAAACTTCACCTGACTTACTGGTCACTCCCCAAGGCCACGTGTTTGCAATCCCGATCGTGAGCTCGCCCTCTTCAGATACCTTTTTTTTCAGCGTCTGCGCGTTAGCAGAGGGCACCATCGTCGTTGTCGCAACTGCGAATGCCAATCCGAGCATTACCATGCGCCGCTTCAAGTCTATTGTCTTCATGTTTATCCAACTCCTGTCGATTCCAAACAATGGAATACCTTCGAATGATCTATTGAAGTCCGCGAATTACTGACAGACGTGGACTGCCAGCCGCGGCGTCCCGACCCCGGTCGCCCTTCATCAAATGGCGGTCCGGAACAAGCGCCCCCAGCCGGGTACAATGTCCTCACACCCCGAAAGACGCAGCGCATGCCAACATAGCGCCTGATTGGATGTGACAATCGCCTTGCCGGTCTCCGTTTCCAGATCCTCGATGATGGTGGCTGCCCGCATCTGCGTGCACGAGATAACGATAGTGTCCACGTCCGAACTTCTGACAATCTGCCGCACCGCATCTGCGATGCTATCCGGCGAGATAAACGGTGCATCATCTCTGACGGTGCCATGGCCATCGTCAAACTCGCCCACCGCACTCACCTGAAATCCCGCCTCTTCAATTTTTTCAATCGCAATATTGGCGACTTCTTTCGGGTATGGCGATATAAAGCCAACCCGAGCAGAGCCAAAAGCACGCAGACCTGAAAGGATCCCGGTGAAAGGATCCGTCACCTCCGCCTTCGGGTGAATAGCGCGTACGCAACGCTTCAGGTTCTCGGGACCGATTACCATCGCTGCTGACGTACAACCAAGCGCCACCACATCTGAAGCGCGCCGGGAGTTGATTTGGCGAAGTGCCACCTCGATGCCGTCGAACGTGTCCGCCAGAAGGTCTTCCGATAGCGGTTGACTCTCCTCGTCCGGCGACGACGATATCCGGCTTTCAAAAAGCGCCACACCGGGGATTGCCAACATGGCACGTGCTTCGTGGGACAGCGTTTGATCGCAGTCGATCACAACCATACCAATCTGCGCCCGTGCGCCGAATCCTGCGTCCGTCCGGTAGGGAATAGCGGTCCAAGACATGCCGCCGGATTTTTCGTGTGTTTCAAGCATGATGTCTGCTCACAATAGAGAACCATGTAACTGAAAGACGCAAGTGATGTTTGGTCCGAGTCGTCGTCCGCGTGGAAAGAGTTTTCGAAGGATCCATATCGCGCCGTCGTACCGGAGCGCATCGTGCAAGCAGCTCCGACGATGCCTCGCATCGATTCGTGCCTTCACGAACACGGTGCGTTGCCCGGGCTTGCGACTCCTTCGCACTATCAAAGGCTCCGAGCACGCACTATAAACTCTACCTAGCATACCAGGAATGTCAACCCGAACAGCGCGTTCGCGTCGTCGTTGGTGATTGGAAAGCGAGCACCTCATGGGCAGTCGCCTCCTGTCGCTCACGCGCTTCCCGGCGCTCGGCCGCTAGCGCACGTCCGCACAAGCATGTCCGCACAAAGCTTCATCTTCGACTAGCCACCGCAGGCGTTCGAGAACAGCCGCGGCGGCTAACAGTCGAGCATGCGCCACATCGAGCCACGAAGACTTTCAGAACTTATGGCGTATTGCGGCGCGGACCACTAGCTGATTCTGAGTCGACGAGACACCATTCGCGCCCGGTACGTATGCAACGTCTAAGACAGAACCGGTCGTATCACCACCGACGTGCTGGTAGGCACCCTGGAGGTAGACGTCAGTCCGCTTCGAAAGAAAGTAATCAGCCATGAAACCGATTGTCTGGTAGTTGGGATTACTCTCACCGGCGGCCGTGTGCAGTGTCGCGCGGGTATAGGTGTACATCGCTCCAAGATAGAATGCGGGCGTGAACTGATACTTGGCGTTCAGCTCAATGTTTTGGAACCGCAGGCTCGATGCGCTCCCGCCGGTCGGGGCGATAGGGCCAACGTAACCCGACGACACCGGATTCTTGACATCCGTGTTTGAGTAAGCAACGCCCAGCGTTGCACTCCCGATCGTGTAGTTGATACCGACACCGAAGATGCGAACCCGGTCTGCGACGAAGTTCTCGTCTCCGCCGTTATTGACGGCGCCGTATGCCGTTGCTGAGGGATTGTTCGCCTGGGAATATGAAGCCGCGATCAGAAGGCTGTCAGTGGAATATTGGGCTCCGATACTGTACTGACGGTTGTTCGCGAAGTTGACGTCATTCGAAAAGCTGTATGTTCCGCCGAACTGGAAGCCGCCGTAGACCAGGCTGGTGTACTTGACCGTGTTGTTGACTCGGAACGTGCCATCGGCGTTGTCATTGTCGTAAGGGTGGGAGAAAAGATAGCCCGCCCATGAACCATTCGCTGTGGTGTTGGCGAAATAGTCGACTACAGAATCGTATTGACGCCCAAGCGTCACCTTACCCAGCGTTGGACTGGAGAGCCCCACGAACGCTTGTCGCCCAAACATCAGGCCGCCCTGGCCCAGACGGCCGGTGTTCACGTCGAACCCGTTCTCTATCTGAAACACCGCCTTCAGTTGTCCTCCCAGATCTTCGACGCCTTTCAGGCCCCAGCGACTACCTTGGACATAGCCACTTTGTAACTCATACGCTTTGCTGCCGGACGAGTTGTTGGTGAAGTCAAACCCTTCGTCGAAGAGCCCGTATAGGGTGACTGAGCTTTGTGCATGTGCAGATATCGCCAGACCGGCCGAAATCGATGCCGCAAGAAGTTTCTTTTTCATCTAGACCCCAAAGTAGTACTTCGCCTCTTAGTAGTTCTAAGCTCATGCAACGCTGCAAACATTGTTCGGCCGAGGACGCATGGAGCGAGCCTCCCTCCCTGGGCGCATCACGAGTGCGCCCATAGCAGGCTCTTCAGTGCTCAAGGATTAATGCAACTCCAGACCAAATGTCACATGCTCTCGTACCAACACAACATGGACAAACTGGAACGCTCCTTTATGCATGCGACAACTGGCTGAGAAACTTCTGCGCTCTGGCATGTTCGGGCGCGCCGAAGAACGCCTCGGGCGCCGCGCATTCGAGAATCTGGCCACTGTCCATAAAGACGACCCGGTCTGCGACCTGCCGGGCGAAACCCATTTCGTGGGTTACACAGATCATCGTCATGCCGTCGTTGGCCAGGTTGATCATGACGTCAAGAACCTCCTTGATCATCTCGGGGTCGAGTGCCGAGGTGGGCTCATCGAAAAGCATGATTTTGGGTTTCATGCACAGTGCTCGGGCAATGGCCACACGCTGCTGCTGACCGCCCGACAGTTGGCTGGGATGTTTCTTCGCCTGGTCGGCGATTCGAACGCGCGTGAGATTCATCATGGCGACGTCCTCCGCTTCCGACCGTTTCATCTTGCGTGTGCGCATCAAAGCCAGCGTGCAATTATCGATAACTTTCAGATGCGGGAACAGATTGAACTGCTGAAACACCATTCCGACTTCGCGTCGAAGGCTAGGCAGGCCCCTCATCTTCGCGTGCATTTCGTTGCAATCGACGAAAATGTGGCCTTGCTGGTGCGTCTCCAACTGATTAATGCAGCGTATCAGCGTCGATTTGCCTGATCCTGAGGGGCCGCAAATGACGATTTTTTCTCCGAAGCTCACATCCAGATTGACGTCTCGTAGTACCTGGAATCTTCCGTACCACTTCGATACGCCTTCCATACGTACGGCTACGCCTTCGCTTCTTTCTGGTGCGAAAGAATGCGTTTTCGGCTGCATCACTTCAGATGCCATGTCTCTCTCCATTACGACTCTGGTCCGGCAATATGCCTGCGACCGGTTTTATCCGTGGTTCCGAACGGTAATCCCGAAATATCGCTCCACCTTCGCAACGAGCCAGACTGCGATGAATGCAAGCAACAAAAAGAGAATTCCAGCAACAAGCATGGGTTCGGCATATCGGTATGTGTCCGAGGCGACGTCCATAGCACTGCCAAGCATTTCTGGAACGGCGATGACAGCCAGGTAAGGCGTCGATTTGAGAATTGCAATGGCATACGCCCCCAACGGTGCCGCGACGTTGCGGATCATCTGCGGCGCAATCACGAAGTACAACGCGTCCAACCAGGCAAGCCCGAGACTCTTGGCTCCCTCGCTTTGTCCGATTGGCACCGCATCGATACCCGCTTTGAAAACCTCGGCCATATATCCTGAGTAGTAGAAACTCAGCCCGAAGATGCCAACAAACATCGCTGGCAACACGATGCCATACGAGGGGAGCACGAAGAAAAGGAAATAGAGCTGAACTAACGCAGGCGTTGATCGGATTGCATCAATGATAAATTGCGCTGCCGGCCGAACCACTTTATGCGATCGCCTCAGCATCTCCCAGAAAAAACCGAGGAAAAGAGCGCCGATGAAGCTTAAAATGGCGACCAAAACCGTATTGCCGATACCCATTAATACTAGCGGGACGATCCGCAAAGCGAAGGCAAAATCGAAAGTCATGTCCGACTCCGTGCGGTCCCAAAAAATCTTTCGAGGTAGCGACCGAAAATTGTCACCGGATAACAAATGATCAGATAGGCTAAAAGCAGGCTCGAATAAATAAGCAGTGGGTTGTAACTCAACTGTGATATCTCCTTAGCGCGAAATGTCATGTCGCTCAGCGTAATCAGGGATACGAGTGCAGTGCCCTTCATCAATTGGATGAGGTCGTTGATGAACGTTGGAATCATTGCGCGGATAGCCTGAGGCAGTTCGACTAATCGCAGGACATCGAAGCGGTTCAATCCGAGAGCCAGACCGGCTTCGCATTGTCCCCGGCTCAGGGACTGCAACGCAGCTCTGACAGCCTGGCTGCTGTAGGCGCCAGAGTTCATTCCTAGAACAAGTGCGCCCACTGTGATACCCGATAAAAAGATGCCAAAAGCCGGCAATGAGTAATAGAACGCATAGAGAAGCACGATCACCGGTGAGCTTCTCCATAATTCAATTACCGCAGTTACAGTCTTTCGAAGAAATCCCGTGGAAAAATGCTGCAAGACTCCACCCACAAGCGCAAAGGGAATGGCGTACAGGAGCGCGAAAATCGTTACCGTCGCAGTAACGCCGAAGCCCTTGTAAATCGCGAGCATAACTTCTGGAAATGTCATTCTGGCCTCCCGTCAAAAAAGTGCGGTTTCACCGATAGCTAGCGCCGCAGATCTTTTTCGCCGTCACGTCCTCCGGCGCGACCTCAGCTTCACTGAAACCATATTTTGCAAATACATGCTTGACGGTCCCATCGACCCTTCGCTTCGTAAGTCCGCTGTTGTAGACATCGCGGAGTTGAACGTCTTCTGGTCGAAATGCGATCGCGGCATAGTTCGCCACTGGACGGCCATTTGCGACCAGCCCTGTGAACGGCGTAGCTCGCTCTAGCTTATCGCTCACCTTGGGATCCCTGAGGACGTTGATCACTGTCGCACTTAATTCGGCATCGGCATCGATTCGACCGGCGAGCAACGCACCGACCGACGATTCCAGGTCTTTGAGCAAGACAATCCGATCTTTTGGAATGCCCGCTGAAACGGCTTGCTCGGTCACGGAACTCCCGCGTCCGCCGGCCATGCAGACTGCCGGATTCTTTGCGACGTCGGCGAATTTATGAACATTTAGGAGAGTGCCCTTTCTGACCAACACCGCGTCGCCAATCGCCAGGTCTGGGTTTGAAAAAACGACCTGTTGACAGCGCTGCGGCGTGATTGCGAGACCCGAGGCGACGGCGTCGATTCGCCTGGACAGCAAGCTGGGGATAAGAGCGTCGAAGTCCATGACCACGAAATCAATCTGCTTTACCCCCATTGGGCCGAGCACAGCGCGGATGATATCCGGGCCGAGACCAACGCTGCCGTCTGTATTTTTATAGCCCCACAGCGCCTGGTTGTGAATACCAATCGTAATTTTGCCGTCCCGCAGCACTTTTCGGTCGATCGACTGGGCGTTTGCGCGTGAGACGCCGTCGCACGTCAACGCCATTGCAACGGCCAGACGTACCGCCGTCCCCCTGCCAGTCCCCCCTAGATTCATGCTTGCCTCTTCTTCCTAGTTGACGGATGAAGTATACTTGGTATGCTAGGTACGTCAAGCAAACAAAAGTCGCGCGCTGGCAGTGTTTTCCCGAAGAGCTCGATGTGCAGCAATGTGTTGTGCATCCTTGACGCCGCTACCGGCTGCCAGGACGAAGACTTGATCTGAGCCGTATGTGATAGCTGGGCTTCCGCCCGCCTTTTTTTCGGAGACAAAGAATGACCGCGCCGCAACTAAACATTCCCAGCGTGTTTCGTACCCCTGCCCCTGCAGTGCCCATGGACGAGCTTCGTCAGCGACTTGCCAACATCCGACGTGAAATGAGCGAGGCAAATCTCGACATCATCGTTCTGACGGACAAAAAGAACGTGGACTACTTCACGGACTACCAGGAGCTGTCCTGGGACCATAAGGCTCGTCCCATCTTTGCTGTGGTCTCGATGCAGGACATCGCCATCTTTGGCAGCCTCGGAGAAGCCAGGACGGTCGAGATGAGACCGCGCGTTTTTAGCGCCGTCTATTACAACGGCTACCTTGATGAGGCGGTGGCCTCGGTCTCGGACTGGATAAAGGCAGCGACCGGTGGCAAGCACGTCCGCATCGCCGTCGACTACGGACAGGACATGTTTGGCCGGGGTTCACTCGGTTTGCTTGAGGCGCTTAGCGCGCTGGATTCCAGCGGGACTGTTACAAGCGCCACAGGAGCGATCTGGAAGGTCAGGCTCATCAAGTCGAGGTCCGAAGCGGAGCTGAATCGGGTTGCTTACGAGATCGTTAATACCGCCTGGGACCACATCATCCAGCAGGCGTACATCGGTATGCCCGAGTATGAGCTGTATTACCTGATGCAGGCGCAGATCTATCTGAATGGCGCAGAAAGCGCTGACCCTATCGCGATGCTTTTTTCACGTGGTGACTTCGACTACACGCGCACGGCCAAACAGCGCAAGCTTCAGGAAGGCCATTACGTTTGGACCGATTTCCGCGCCACCTATGGCGGATACCCGGCCGACCGCAACCGTATCGCGCGCGCCGGTGAGCCGGCCGATTGGGAGCGTAATACCTATGCGGCGGTGCGTTCTCTCACGCTCGACCTTATTAACTCAATCCGCCCCGGCATGAGGTGCTCGGACGTTTATAAACGGTTCGAGAATATGTGGAGCGAAGCAGATCTCGGAACGGTCTATAGCGCCGTTTCCCGTATCGGCCACGGAGGCGGACTGGACGTGACCGAACCACCTTCGTTATCCAGAGCGGATACGACTCTAATTCAACCAGGCATGGTTCTCCATATTGAACCCAAGCTCGAGCGCGATGGCGCAGTTTTCCAGTTCGAGGAAGTCGTCTTCGTGACTGAATCCGGTGTCGAATTCATTTGCGCCCAGTCGCCGGAAAATCTTCCGGTGATCCGTTGATCTCCTTCCGAAGGTCGCATATGTCAGGTACTACACGCATTTGGTCTCCTGTTGACTACAGCAAGGATGGAAAGCAGGTCGACTGCCTGCGCCTTCCTATATCGACGGATACGTCCGCTTACGGATGGATTCCAATCCCGATTATTGTCCTTAAGAATGGGGACGGCCCCACCGCGGTGCTCATAGCAGGTACCCACGGTGACGAGTACGAAGGCCAGGTTGCGTTGATGCGACTGTCCCGACAGCTGCAACTGCATGACCTGAGAGGCAGAGTGATCATGCTGCCTTCCCTCAATTTCCCCGCCGTACGGGCCGGCCGAAGGGTATCTCCGATCGACGAAGGCAATCTAAACCGCGTTTATCCGGGGCACGCGCACGGGACGGCGACTGAGATGATCGCTCACTACGTCACCGAAGTCTTACTTCCGATGGCCGACCTGGTCGTCGATTTGCACTCGGGCGGGCGCTCGCTCGACTACGTTCCCTGCGCCCTGGTTCGAGGCGGTAAGACGTTATCCGAAAACAGGAAACTGCATGATCTGCTCGACGTCTTTGGAGTGCCCTTCGCCGAGTTCACTGACGGCACCGGTGGCGGCGGCAATACGACCCTCCCAGCTGCTGCTGCGCAACTAGGGGTGCCCGTGATCACGGCGGAATTAGGAGGGGCCGCGACGCTAAGAAGGGCTGGGTCGGATCTTGCAGAACAGGGTGTCTTGCGTCTTTTGAAGCACCTCGGCATGTTGCCTTCTTGCGAGGTGCCAGCCCCCGGACCGGTAAGGTTGATGAACGGGGACAACATGGACCTGTTTCTCTATGCGGACAGCGACGGGATCTTCGAGCCCATGGTCGACATCGGCGACGAGGTAGATGAAGGACAGCTCGCAGGCTTGCTGCACTCTATTGAAGCGCCGCATAGCCCGCCGACAGAGATTGTGTTCGTCCGTCGCGGAATGGTTGCCTTTAAGCGCCACCTAGCTCTGACGGTTCGCGGAGACTGCCTTTGTGGCCTCCTGGAAGACGTCGAACCCTCACCAGATATCCGGCGGTGAGCGGTGGAGAGCATTCTCAACGCGAACATCGGAGGCATGCAATGCATACGTTGCGATGCTTTGCATCCAGTGGCCGATTACTTTGAGGGCTGTCCCTCCTGCCTCGCGAGCGGCAATCCCGCGAGCGTGGCACCTCGGTACACGACGCTTCCGCGTGAAGTCAGGTTCGAGACTCTCGGGGACTGGCTATGCTATCCCGGCACGTCCGGCCTTGGCGAGGGCGTGACCCCTTTGTCGTCGTTGCCGCGAGTCGCCGCGGAGCTGGACATACGCGCCCTGCACTCGAAAAACGAATTCACCAATCCAACGGGCTCCCACAAGGACCGGATGGCCGCGTTGATCGTGCAACGCGCACTCGACATAGGCGCCAAGACCATCGCAGTTGCTTCAAGCGGCAACGCCGCGGCGTCAGTTGCCGCCTACGCGTGCCGGGCCGGCCTCCGGTGCGTTGTGGTAACCACACCGGACATCAGCTTGAATTGGCGCCGCGCAATCGAGATGTACGGCGCCGAAATCGTCGCGACGAAAAGCGCGGATGACCGATGGACGCTTATCAAACGGCATGCCCGGAATGGAGACTGGTATCCGGCCACGAACTACATGACTCCACCGGTCGGCAGCAATCCGTTCGGAGTGGACGGGTACAGGACTATAGCTTTGGAACTTTATCTGCAGCTATCCGACGCGCCGCCCACCGACATTGTCGTGCCAACAGCTCGTGGCGACTTGCTGTGGGGCATCACCAAAGGCTACCGCGACCTGCAGACTGCAGGACTGCTTGCGGCAACTCCCAAAGTCCATGCGGTTGAACCATACCCTCGTGTAGCGCATGCGCACCATGGACGCGGCATGGTGATAAGCAATTATTCGGGTGATACAGCAATGGGCTCCATTGGTGGCAACACGGTTACCCATCAAACGCTACGGGCGCTCGACGAGAGCGGCTCGTCCGCGATCTCAGTCAGGGACGAGGACGCGCTGGAGGATCAGCGGGCCTTGGCGCGCGAAGGGCTTTACCTTGAACTGTCGAGCGTCGCACCGCTATCTGGACTGCGTCAACTCGTTGAGAACGGCAACATTGGCGCGAGCTCGCGTGTTGTTCTCGTTTCTACATCGCATGGCTATAAGGAACCTGCCAGCTTTACAACTGCGCTGAGACCCATCACGGTTTAGGTCCAGCGAGAAAGCAAGGACTAGTCGATGCTGATCATTCGCCCACGCCTGCCTTGCAGAACATGCACGCGCCGCCGCGTCCCAAGCTGAGCGCACGCGCCGACTCCGTATCAAGCATGTATACTAGGGATACCGGATACGCTGCGGCTGCTCTAGCCGCGGCGATCGAAGGCAAGAACGGAGAAAAAGTGAACAAATCCCAACTGCAGTCCTCGCTGTCTCTTCACGAAACGGTTCGGGAGGAGATTCGCAGCCGCATCACGGCGGGAACGTATGACCCGGATGTGCCAATCCCCTCGACGGCAATGTTCAGTGAAGAGTTCGGCGTTAGCACCATTACGGTCAAACGTGCGTTGCGCGATCTCCAGGCCGCCGGCGCAATCGTGTCAATACCAGGCAAAGGAACTTACGTCAAGAAGCAGCGTAGGTTAATGCGGCAGCTTGATGTAAAGCAGCCCTTTCTCGACGACACAAGCATTCGTCCAATATCAGTGACGCGAGAGAAGATACTTGACCCGACCATGGCTTCGTTGGAACCGTCCGACCGTGTCATGCTGTGCGTTCGAAAGACGATATGGGCGGACGACGCACCGCTAGTCTACGACACTACCTATCTTTCCACCGATTTGAGTGACCAGATCATCGAAGAATTTGCTGGCCACTTCGTCGTAGACGTCTTGGAGCGGCACTCGATCCACGTAGTCAAGACACACGTCGTCATCGACGCCGCTCCGGCGTCGGGTGCCGTCGAGGAATTATTCGCGGTGCCTAATGGCTACCCCACACTACGTCGGCTCTACAAGATGGTCACGAGCGATCCCAACGTCACAGTCTATGGCGTGTTGCAGGCGCCGTTTGACCGGCTTGCGTGCAGGATTGAATTCACTTGAAACGGTGTACCGACGGTCGCACGCCGTGAATCCGACCGAGCTGTAAGCGGTGCAAACTCAGCCCTTAGCGTCGCGTCTAATCCACCTCTCAATGCGCCTGTTACGGGCCTTATCGAGAGACCAGCGAACACACCTGATGCTTGAACTCAGGACCTCCTTCGCAACCGGATGCGACGCCCACAGCGCTATCCCCACTGTTTGGGACGTTCAAAAAAGCAGGCGCTACGTACGGCTTGGCAGGACCGCCGAACGACAACCCTTGCGTTTGACGAAACCTGTTATACCAGCTATGCTTGATATACCATCACAAGGACTACACTGAGGAGACGCTGGCATGAGACTGAGAAAGGTTTTTAATACGGTCGCGGTTGTTGCGGCGCTTTTTGGCGCACAAGCAGTGCATGCTCAGGGAGTTCTGAGTAAGGCCAAAGAGACAGGAACGATACGGGTCGGCATCTTCAATCAGGCTCCTTGGGGATACGTTGACGCAAATCGAGACGTGAAAGGACAGACCGTCGATATCCTCAAGGCGGCATTTGCTCCGCTTGGAATCACGAAGATCGACGCGGTCGTGACTGACTTCGGGGCGCTCATACCGGGCCTGTTGTCCAAGCGGTTTGACGTCATTGCTGCCGGCCTGTATATCAAGCCGGAGCGATGCAAGCTGGTTGCTTTCGGAAACCCCGACATTCAGATGAGCGACGCATTGCTGGTTCACAAAGGGAATCCAAAAAACCTGCATAGTTACGCTGACATTGCAAAGGACAAGTCCGTAACGCTGTCAACGGGCAGAGGAAACGTTGAGTATCAGCATGCAATCGACGCAGGCATCCCGAAAGAGCGAATAAGTGCCTTCACGGACAACGATACTGAACTTGCCGCGCTGACGACCGGCCGTGCAGACGCCGTCGTCGAAACCGCAGCGACCGTCAGCGTTTGGGCAAAAGCGTCCGGCAACATTGAGCGTGCGTTGCCATTCGCGCAGCCGGTAAGCGCAGACGGGAGAACGCTCTACGGTTATCCGGCGCTTGCTTTCAGGCCGGCCGATGCCGACTTCCGTGATGCGTACAACGCCGAACTCAAGAAGCTTCGGAAAAGCGGCAAGATGCTGGAAATTCTCAAGCAGTATGGCTTCTCGGAGACGGATCTCCCGCCGGAGAACCTGACTGCGGCAGATCTGTGCAAGTAAGCGTGGGCGAACAAGCACCTGATCCAAACGTTCGGAGGCTGGCCCACGGCCTCCCCTTCCAATCTATAAGGCAAGTTATGGAAGCGCCAGACCGCCAGCCCCATCAAAGCGAATCCCCGTCGCGCGTCGACCACATCCTTTTTCCCAGCAAGCCGATTCACCACGACGCCGGCGTACTGGCGCGGTTTCTCGCAGAATTGACTTACGAAGAAATTCCCGCCGACGTCGTTCACATGGCCAAACTCATTACGCTTGATACGGTCGGGTGCATTATCGCTGGAACCCAAACCGCATTAGGCAGAGAGATATTGGCCGCCTACGACTGCGGAAGTGCAGGTGGCGGATGCTGTATCCCCGGAACCTCTTTGCAGTTCCATCCGTCGCTCGCCGCGAAGATTAACGGGTGGCTTTCCGACGTTCTTGACTACGAGGACACTGCGAGCGGTCATCCGAGTGCAACGGTCATTCCTGCGGCATTGGCCGTAGCTGAGCGACTGAAGGCAACGCCGAGGCAACTGCTCGCCGGTATTGTGGCTGGCTATGAGGCGGGCCTTCGCGTTCATGATGCGACGCGCGCGAGCCCAGAAGCGTACCGACGGTTTGCCGTTTATCACGCGTGGCATGGGGTGGCGGCTGGTGCTGCCGCCATGGTGGTCTCCGGAGGAACGGAAGAGCAGTTCCGCTCTGCCTTGGGGCATGCTGCCGCGAACACCAACATACCACTCTGGTATGTCCAATACGGTCGACCGGCGCACGCCTTGAAAGCAAACTACGGCCAGATGGCGTTGGGTGGTGTCGATGCCGCGCTCTGCGCCCGTCAAGGTATCATCGGTCCGTTCGCCATGTTGAGTGATTCCGAGCGAGGCTTTGCACGCGTTATCGGATCGGACCGATTCGACCCAGCTCAGTTTTCTTTGGCTCTGGGCGAGGATTGGCGGACAAGAAAGGTAATGCTGAAGAAGTTTCCGAGTTGTGCTTTCCTTCACACGACGATCGATGCGGTGTCTCAAATAACAAAGGCCAATGACATCGATCCAGATGACGTTGAAAAGCTTGAAATTCGTTGCTTCGAAAGAATTGTCGAGTGGTTCTCTGACAGGGCGCCGAAAACTGCGCTCGATGCTCAGTTCTCGGTGGAATACGTGGCTGCTATGGCACTTCACTCCATCGAACCCGGCCGCGATTGGTATTCGCCAGACGTCTTCAATGATGCTCAAATCACTGCATCGATGTCGAAGATGGACGTAGGAATTGACCCGGTGGCTGAAGAAGCGTTCTGGGGCGAGAAAGAACAATGCATGTCGACCGTTACCGCGTATATGAAAGACGGTAAGTCCTATTCGGCGAACGTTCGTTGGGCGCCGGGCGAATGGCAGAGGCCTCTAAGCGACGCAGACGTTGTAGCAAAATTCCTTAGTAACGTGAAGGGGACGTCGCTAGATCAACGGGGATCACAGGTTGTAGAGAAAATAATGCATCTCGATGAACTGCACGCGCTCAATGACCTCACCGACCTGCTTCGCGCCTCATAGGTCGCCACCTATCTTTGTTCGCGTTTTTCCTCGATCAGTTGATTGACGCTTGTAGGACGATCGCAAACCATCAACTCGACGATAGGCATTGCGTCATTCCTCCGGAAACGCCGACCGGAAATCTTCAAGGTAGTTGTCGCCTCAACGTTTAGATTTCAGGCGGCCTTTCGCTCCTGGTTATCGCGGTGCGGAGTGCCTGTCAGGTTGTCGGTTCGATCCAATTTATGTGATAGTACAGACACCAAATTGGGAAGTCACGCGCAATCATTTGGCTATTCGGACTAACGTCACGCATTGCGGGTCCCCAACCCCCGGGCGGTCACCCAAATTCCTCCGGGCGTGGTCACTTCAAACTCCCCCACCTTGCGGTCCGATCTGAGCAGACCGACGTCGCCGATCGCACCGCGTAGCCGGACGTTATTTTTACCTCCTTGGCCAGCCCGGGAGGTGGGAGTTGAACGTCTTGAAGCCGCATCAGCAAAGTACGGTGTTCACGTTGCTGGAACTCAACAAGAGCCAGCGCGAGATTCATCGGATCACTGGAATCGACCGCAAGACGATCCGCCGTTACATGGCGATCTTCGCTGCACGCGCAAGCGCGTCCGCAAATTCCCCCACTGCGGTGACCATCGGCTCGAGGCCACCAGATCAAACTCCTCCACCCCCGCGACCACCGGCTTTTGAGGTCGCACCGGCCGGGACACATAACTTCGATTTTGCCCGCTCGTTGTGCGAGCCTCACCGGCAATGGATCGAAGAGCAGGTCCGCCTGCAGCGAAACGCTCAGGCAATTTACCAGGATCTGGTCGACGAGTTTTCGTTCGCTGCGAGTTACGAGAGCGTCAAACGGTTCGTGCGCGCGCTGCGACACGTCGATCCCGAGCAATTCGACCGGCTCGATTTCCTGCCCGGCGAGGAGGCCCAGGTCGACTATGGCGAGGGCGCTCCGACCCGCGATCCAAAGACTGGACGTTATCGGCGACCGCGGCTATTTGTGATGACGTTGCGTTATTCGCGCCACAGTTTCCGGCGGGTTGTCTGGAAATCCGGGCAGGAGGTGTGGGCGCGACTGCACGAAGAAGCGTTCCGCTATTTCGGTGGTTGTGTTCATTACGTCGTCCTCGATAACCTCAAGGAAGGGGTTATCACACCGGACCTGTACGAGCCGGAGATCAATCATCTTTACGCTGCGATGCTCGATCACTATGGCGTGATCGCCGATCCTGCACGCGTCCGCGATCCGAACCGGAAGGGTACGGTTGAGAACGCGATCCAGCATACGCAAGGCACCGCGCTGCGCGGCCGGAGTTTCGATTCTATCGAAGAGCAGAACGCGTTCCTTGTGCGCTGGGAGGCGAACTGGGCGTCAAAGCGCCTGCATGGGCGCGCTCGCCGCCAGGTCGAGTCGATGTTCGAGGAGGAGAAGCCGCACCTCCGAGCATTGCCGCTGACTGCATTCCGTTACTTCAAGCAGGTCGTTCGCACTGTCTCCGACGATACGACCGTCCGGATCGACCATAGCTGGTACGCAGCCCGTCCCGCCGCAATCGGCAGCACGGTGCTGGTGCGCGTCTTCGATTCAACCATTGAAGTTCGAGATCGACAGACACAAGCGCTGTTACGCATCCACCCGCGTTTCACGGAGCCCGGTCAATTGCTACTGCCCGAGGACGAGCGTCCGTTCAATCCGTCCCGGCAAACCGCCTTCCTGCTCTCAGCCGCAGGCGACATCGGTCCGCAAACGAAGGCACTTTGCCAGCGAATGTTTGAAGCCCAGGGACGCGTTGGCCAGCGGGGCATGTGGGGCATCGTCGGTCTGGCAAAGAGATACCCGGCCCGCATCGTTGAGCAAGCCTGCAGCCAGGCACTGCAGTACCGCCTCCAATCCTACAAACAGGTTCGCAAGCTGGTCGAGCGACTGTTCGAGCAGGCACTGGAACAGCTTGATCAGGCGCCCCAGGTCGCTTTGCCTCTTACCCAGAATCACGCGCTAATCCGTCCAGCTGCCGAATACGGTGAGCTGTTCAGCCTCGGCGCACGACAGCAACTCAACCCATTGTCGTTGAACAACGGAGAGACCAACGAATGACCATGTCGATGCCAGAAATCGAGCGTTCGCTCAAACAGCTCCACCTGTCCGGCGTGCGCGACACGCTGGAGACCCGCATACTGCAGGCACAGGCGGCAAATCAACCGTTCATCGAAACCTTCTCGATCATTCTGCAGGACGAACTGGATCGTCGTCAGTCCCGGCTGATCGATCGTCGGCATAAACAGTCGGGCCTCGACGAGAAGCTCACGTTCGCCGAGTTTGACTGGACATTCAATCCAAAACTCCCTCGGCAGGCCTGTCTGGAGTTGCGAACGCTGAAGTTCGTTTCTGCTGGCGAGAACGCACTTCTCATCGGCAAACCCGGCACTGGCAAATCGCACATCGCGAAGGCCGTCGCGAATCAGGCGGTGATGCAAGGCTACAAAGTACAGTATCTCGAAACCGACGACTTCTTCGCCCGCTTCAATCTCAGCGAGCCCGAGCAGCAGGAGAAACGCCTGCGCACCATTCTCGACTGCGATCTGCTAGTTCTGGACGACCTGTTCCTGTCGCGATCGATTCCAGATGCCGCTGGTGCGCTGCTGCAGACCCTCGTCCATCACCGATACAAACTACGCCGCAGCACCATGGTCACGTCCAACCGCGTCGTTCAGGACTGGGGCGCCTACCTCGGCGATAACACCATGAGCAGCACCATTCTCGACCGACTCATGCACCACTGTCACTCGCTTGAATTCGACGGCCGAAGTTACCGGCTGAAGGAGGCTGCTGAAACTCTTGCGCGCAAAACCAAAGCGAGCTAAAAAACAATCTTGTCCTGCTGCCGGGTGGAGGAGTTTGCGCGACCACAAGTGGGGGAGTTTGAAGTGACCATCCGGGCCCCAACCCACGCCGCAATCGCAGAATAATTCTCTCGTGCGCCTTGCTGGTCGATGCGGCGACTGAGCAAAGTGATCCAGTCCTGCATACTGCCCGCCAGTTGCAATAGGCTCTCCAGATCATGATCCTGCAAGCCATGCGAGAAACCGTCGGTACATAGTAGATAGGCATCGCCATCTTGCAAGCGTTGTACCGATGGCGGCTGCGAGGGTGCTGGATCGGCCCGACCGAGCGCCTGGCTCAGAAGGTTTGGGATTCACACCGTCATGCGGCAACCCAGCGGCGGCAAGTTGTGCAACCAGGCTATGGTCCATCGTACGCTCCAACAAGACTCCGCGTCGAAAACGATATAGGCGGCCGTCGCCGACATGGATCCATTGGGCCAGACCCCGCAGGCGATCAATGAATAGGCCGACCATGGTAGCCGCCATGCGAGATCGCTCCGGATGGCGCGCCTGGACTGCAACGATGGACACATGTGCCGCGGCCAGACTGCTCTGCACCAATGCATCCAGTGAAGATCCCAAGCTGCTTTCGAACTGGCGTAGCGCACCACGGATGGCCAACTTGGCAGCATGTCCTTCCCCCGTCTCGCCGCCCACGCCATCGCTAAGCATGAAGCATGCGTCGTGCTCGCGGATGCGTACCCCAAGGACGTCTTCATTTGTGGCCCGCTCACCAGCATGGGAGCATTGTGCGGTGGTCAACTTCAGCATTGGGCTGACTCTTTGCGTCGTTGCCGATACAGCTCGACTTCCGCGTCATAGGCCGCCAGGAATGCGTTACCGAACACAGTGTTGAAATCGTCCTCCACCGCATCCAGCATAGATCGATGCAGGCTGCGGTACCGCCCCCAAGCCCGGTTCTCATTCATGTGCGAGATAAGCCGCTCGTACCAGCGACGCTGCGTACGCGATCCATTGACGACGCCCCTCAGAGTAAGGGCGCGGTTCTCATGAGATGTGGTACAGGGCTCAGTCAGCGGAGATCGATGGGCATCTTCCAGGGCAAGAGCGCGTCGTAGTCGTCGACGGTCTGTGCCAGCGGGAGACGCTGTAACAGCCAGGTGAGATAGCGATACGGATCAATGCTGTTCGCCTTGCAGGTTTCGACCAGTGAGTAGAGATTGGCGCTCGCGTTTGCGCCATCGACGGTGTCAGCAAACAACCAGCCGCGGCGTCCCAGGCAGAACGGGCGAATGGAATTTTCGCAAGGGTTGTTCGATATGGGCCAGTTGCCGTCTTCAACGTAACGGATCAGCTTCGGCCATTGCCCGTGCAGATAGGTCAGCGCCTTGCCGAGCAGACTGTTGGGGACGACGCCAGGCGAGTGCTCAAGCATCAGCTTTTCGATAACATCGAGTACGCACGCGCTGTATCGTCGTCGCAATCGCTGTCGTCGCCCAGCCGTCCACGTCTGGCTTCGCGCTTCGGCCGCGAACAGTTTTCCGATCAGGCTGATGAAGCGTGTCGCGAGCAGATCGGGCGGGCGCGCTGCTTTGGGGACATTGTCTTCCGCCTTCACAAAGTACCGTCTTGCGTGCGTCCAGCATCCGAGGTGCACGAGCTGGTACTGTTCAGCGATGCCGTTGTAGGGTTCGTATCCATCGGTCATCAGGGCGGCACCTTTACGGACACCGGCAAACAGCCTGTCAGCCAGCCTGGCGCCACGACCTGGCGTATAGGTGAAGCAACGGATGGGGATGCCCGAACCGGTCATCTGCGCCCACAGATAGCTTTTCGTTTGCGGCTTTCGCCCTTGCTCCTTCAGGACCTGGAACGTCGTCTCGTCGCCGTAGATCAGTTCGGCATCGAGCAGCGCATCGCGCATCAGGTTGATGACGGGTTGCGTCGCAAGACCGACGCGGACCATGCTCGCGGCAATCGTGTTCGACGAGATGTCGCCGCCGAAGCGACGCAGCAGACCGGCCTGGCGATAGAGCGGCATGCCGAACTGGTACTTGCCGGTGGCGATCCACGCGAGCGCCGATTCACTCAGCAGCCCACGCGGGATGATACGGGGCGGTGCCGGCGTAACCTTGATGCCGAGATCGCAACATGGGCAGGCGTACTTGATACGCTGATGCTGGGTGACTCGCAACTGCTCGGGAATGACATTGAGCTGCTCACTGATCTCGACGCCGATCTCGACGAGCGCGTGTCCGTCGTGATCGCAGAAGCGCTCTGCCTCAGGGAGTTCGTGTCGCACGACATCACGCGGCAGATTGGGATCGAGAGGCTTGCGGTGGCCGCGTTTCTTGCGCTTGTGGGCCGCGACCTCGGTTCCGGGGGTATCTTCCTGCGCGGGAGTGGCGTTCGCGCCGAGCGCTTCGGCTTCGTTGAACAGGCCGAACTGGTCCGAGGCGCGCGCTTCGCTTTTCGCGCCAAACAGTTCGCGACGGTAAGCGCGCAGTCGTTCCTCGGCGAGATCGCGCTCAGCTGTCACGAGGCGCAGTGCGCTGCGAACCTCCTCATGATCGCGCTGAAGCGAACCATAGGCCTCTCGCATCGCGAGCAGTGCCTTGAGTTCGTCGGCGTCGATGATCACGTTGATCGGCATACCGCTTAGACCGGCACGCCGGTGACGTGTTCAGCTCACGCGTGCATAATTTCGACTGGGATGTCGCTGGACTGCGGCAATGTCGATGCCCTCGATAAGCCAGTGCAACTGCTCGACGCTCAGTGTCGCGACCCGGTTCGCGCTGTCAGGCCACACGAAGCGATCGTTTGCCTCGAGTCTCTTGAGCATGAGCCAGAAACCGTTGCCCTGCCAGCCCAGGATCTTGATGCGATCGCATCTCCGGTTGGTAAACACATAGAGCGAGGAATCCATCGGGTTCAAATGCATGGCCTGCTCCACGAGAATCGACAGGCTGTTCATGCCATACCGGAAGTCGACGGGTTCCCGATGCAGGTAGACCTTCAGGCCTTCGTCGAACCGGAACACGGCATCCTCCCCAGCATCTGGACCACGGCGGTCAGTTCGTCGATGCTCGCCTCGCCGAGATCAAACTCGACGCCGTTGGACAGTCGCACATGCAGTGCGAGCGTCAGCGATGGCGACGGTGACGGTGACGGCGACGGCGACGGCGACGGCGGTGCGGTTGGCAGTGCTGGTGGTGCTGCAACGACAGGCACGAATGCCGTGGGCGAGGCGACAGGTGGGGAGCGTTTGCGCGAACCCGGGATGTCAATGGGCGCGCCATCAATCACCGCGAGCGCGCCCTCCAGTACGATTTCCTCCGGGGCATGTGGACGTTCCTGTTCGCCGGTAGCATCATCCTGCGATGCCGGCGAGATGCCTTTCTCGCGCTCCAGCAGGTACTTCGTGATCCACTTGCGTAGCAGGTTGGCGTTGATCCCGTGCTCCTGCGCCAGGCGGGCAACCGACACGCCAGAACGCAGCGCTTCCTCAACGAGCGCACGCTTGCCTTTATCGTCGTAACGTCGTGCCATTTGGTACGCAACGATCTCACCGTTGTAAAGGTCAAGCACTGGAGAGAGATAGAGCTTCTCCCCACGAACGTCAGGGGGCGTTCGAGCCGAAGCCGGTGGAGCGCCATCAGACGCGCTGGACGGGCTTCGACGACAAGATCGTTTCGCTGTATGCGCGTGGCCTGAGCGTGCGCGAGATCCAGGGGCATCTGAAAGAAATGTATGGCACGGAGGTCTCGCCGACGCTGATCTCGGCGGTCACCGACGCCGTCAGTGACGAGGTGAAGGTCTGGCAGGCCGTGCGCTCGAGGCGCTTTATCCGATAGCTCTGTGTTGCGCTTCACCTTGAAACTGCCACTCAATTAGTATCGCGAATTGCTGCGCGGTCCATCCTTGTGCCGCTTCTGTGCCATGAGCATAAGGATGACCAAACTCCAGCCAGGTCAGTCATGTGGAGACCTTTCTTGATTGCGAGTGGTGGCCTTTGCGACAAACCATGCACATTTGTCGCATGTGCTACGGAGGCACCGCCGAGCTATCCGACGGCAGCTGTGAACCGTCGCGGATTTGGTGGAGGCGCCAACTCTCGCTGAATGGAGCCATGGATAAGTCGGACGGCTTCCTGCCGAATTCCACCGGCGACGGAGACCGGACAGCGCCTTGAGCTTGGATATTGAGAACGGACCTGATCCTGAGGTCCTCAACGTTGCGAGCACGTAGCGCAGATACGGGCTGTAGATAAGGCGGCACGTTCAGACCCCTACCGATATGTCGCGAACTGGACAGCCTTGCCGCAGATATGGGCTTTGTCGAGCTCGCGACACAATGGTGCTTAGCCGGGTGCCCCACCGTGCTCTAGCCAACAATTTGTATGCAAGCGGAAAACTTTGTTGAATTTTTTCGCAGTTGGCCCGGTTGTTGCCTGTCTCTGCTGGCAGCCGGTGTCGGAGCTGCACATTGGAATTCGTTTGCATTTAGCCGGGCACTTCTCTGCGACCTGTCGTTCGAAATTTTGTGAAGAAGGATGGGCGCTCAGTCGGAAACGTTTGATCCAGCACGAACGAGTTGTCGCTCAGAAAGCAGTACGACCGCCGGAAACCGATCGCAGAACAGCGCCTTGCATGTGCGTTCACGGTACAGGGTTTCTTGGCACCGGAGATTTCAAGTGTCCGAACGTGAATCATTTTCATTCAATTTGAAGCGCGATCTCTCCTTCTTCTTTTCAATCTGGGTTGGGCAACTGCTTGTAGTTGCCTACTCTGTTGCCGACGCCCTTATCGTCGGCAACAGCAGGCCAGATCTACTCGGTGGCCTGGCACTGGGGAATGCGATTTACGGTCCGCTTATTGTAACCATGACCGCGTTTTTTTCTTCGATCACCATAAACGCCACGAGGGTTATAGCGGAGAAGTCCGCAGCAACACTAAAACACATCGCTTACTATGGCTTTGCGTCGGGATTTTTTGTTGCTATATTCGTCTTTTTTGTTTTGAAGTACTTTTCGACAATCCATCATTGGTCAAATCAATCGTCTTATTTAGTAGCCGCAACTCAAGATTATCTTGACACTCTCACGTTTAGTGCTTTGCCGTCTGCTCTCTTTCGCGTTATCGCCTGCATCGCGAACTCGGTCCGGGCCACAATATATATTTCGCTACTGCAGGGTGTCGGTTTGATAGCAAAAGTGGCCCTATCTCTGGCCTTGGTCGACAGCCCTCACTTCCACCTTGGCCTAACTGGCTGTGCACTATCGACCACCATTGCCTTCTATATTATGTGCATAGCCGCTACACTTCTGTTTCTATTCGATAGACGGTTTTCCCTATTCCGATTTGATTTTGTTTTGTCTCGAGAACCATCTGAGTTGATGGCTCTCCTGAGAACTGGCCTCCCCGTTGCATTTTCGACGCTTTCCGAAGTTACAGCGTTCGGATACATGGCCATATTGATAGGCAAGTTCAGTGCCGACCAGCTGGGTGCGCATCAAATCGTCTCCAATCTCTATAACGTCGGCTATACGGTGATCTTTTCCCTCGCAGTTTTAGTTTCTGTCAAGGTCAGTCACGCATTCGGGCTCGAAGGACCAATTGGAGCGCTCCACAAAGCAAGAACAGCGATCTTCATCACGATCGCAGTCGGATTTTCACTTGGCATTTTATATATGCTTTTTGGAGCCGCTGTCTTCCGACTTAATACGGACGACGAGAAAGTTTTGGCGGCCTCAAATAAAATTCTGATCTTCCTGTCATTAGTGATTTTCGTCGACTGCGTTCAAACTGGTGCCGCCGCGGTTTTGCGTGCGCTTGGTATTAATGCGTTTCCCATGTTTATGCAGATAATTAGCCTGTGGATAGGTGTTGCGATTCTGGGAGACGGGTTCTCGACGCATCGGCTTCGGCTAGGTGGCGTGGACCTGGTCTCAGGACCGGGGGTCTGGTGCGGCGTTTTTCTTGGTCTGCTACCGAGCGCACTAGTTATGTCACTGGTTGCTGTCGGTGGCGGTAAGTCAGTTCGAAGGCACCTACAACGAATTATTTCTCAATGTACTTTATGACGTCATGCTGCCATGCAGTTTGGCGATCGCTCCAGCAGCGTTGGCGAATAGAAGAAACATACAGTACGCCCAGCCAACGTAGCCCGCCCACATGGGGGTGAAGTTGCTTGAGCATGTTTTTGGAATGCAGGACCCGGTGGATTTGAAGTTGCGGTACGGTCATCTATGCTCCTGTTGCTGGCAGTCTCCTGCCAAATGACCGTTTACACAAAACTTTTTACACCCTCGGCTCAACCGCTTCCGCCGTCTCGCACGTGACTATGAGCGGCTACCTGAAACTCTCGCCGGGCTTCATTTCGTCGTCTTCGCAATGCTCATGCTCGTCCACGCCGTGCAAGTACTTCAAAGTTCCTAACACGCTCTTCTATGGGGAACTGAAAGTCAAGCCCGGTTGATGATAAACATTCTGTCATGCGAAGTAAGCCTCCTTGTTCGGTCTCTACCGCCAGCCTGCGCGGTCACTTACCATGACCAGACGCAGACTGGCGGTAGAGACCGATGGGTGAAGGACGGTACCGACGCTCATCGCGTAAGCCCTGTTGAAGCCTGACATGTCAATGTCATTCAGGTCAGGGTATCTGTTGACCGGTCAGTGCCGGGTCGACCTTCTATCCGTGCCGACCTGACAGGCCGGTCACCTTATGCCGCATGCGCGGAGCGCTGGAGCTACCCTGTTACCGACGCGCCCCATCTAGGGAAACGGCCACCCGCAGTGGGTAGCCCGAGCGTGTTTCGGGCGCGTTGACCTTGACATGCTGTTGCTGCATCCGACGTCATTCAATCATTCAGGCCCTCACGGTGTTGACGTCGCGCGGCATGAGTATCGCGCCGACGGGGATCTCGCCGTACTCGAGATAACGCCACAGGGCGATTGCCAGACGGCGTGCGAGCGCGACGATACCGATGCGCCGCATCCGCTTGCCGGTACCGGCAAAGCGCTCGTTGAACCAGTGGCTGAGCTGGCTGCCGGGCCGCAGGCGCAGCCAGCTCCAAGCGAGCTCCACCATCAGCCAGCGACATCGCCAGTTGCCCGCCTTGCTGATACCGAGTTCAACCTCGCTGGTGCCGCTGGCATACGGCGTGGGCGTCAGGCCCAGACAGCCGGCCAGTTCGCGACGGTTGCGAAACTGCCGCCAGCCGAACAGTTCCCTGACCAGGGTCCACGCGCTGCCTGAACCGATGCCAGCAAGCTGTGCGAGCAGCGCCATGGCGGGATGTGCGCCGCTGCGCACCTGCCGGTCCTGCTGCACTTCGAGCAGGCGGATTTGCTGGCGCACCAGCGCGAGCCGCTCACATTCGCGCTCAATCTCGTCGCGCAGACCGGGCGCCAGCAGCTCGCGCTGACGGGTCCACCAGTGGGCCCAGATGCGACCGCCAACAGACCTGACCCGAAGGTTGTGCAGTACCAGCAGGGAACGGATCCGGTCGGTGTGCGCTGTACGCTCTTTCCGCAGGCGTTCGAGTTCGCGGTGCAGGCGGCGGTCGTCCTCCTGCTCGGGTGTGGGGATGCGTGCCACCGCCCACACGCGCCGCTCGCCCGCGTAATAGCGCATGAGCATCGACAGCAGCTTGTCGCTGTCAAGCCGGTCTGTCTTGGCGCAACGCGCACGGCGGTTCACCTCGATGCTGGCCGAATCGACCACGAGATTGACGATGCCCTGTTCAGTCAGCCAACGGTGCAGCCAGAAGCCGTCGCGGCCTGCTTCATAACAGCTGTAGACGGGTGCGTCGGCGCCGAGATGGCAACGCGCCCTGGCGTTGGCGATGGCGGTGAGAACCGCCGTGGTATCACCGGCGGCGACCGTACAGCGGCTGGGTGCGCGCTGGCCATCACCCAATGAAAGCTTCCAGTTCTTCTCGCCCAGTTCAAATGCCATGTACAGGCGGCCACCTGCCGTCGTATTCTGCCCACGGAGGGCTGTGTCAGGCGCATCCATTTGCGTGCTCCTTCGGAGAAAACGAGTGTGCAACTCCCGTTTTACTCCAGTCGGGCTTACTGTCGCCGCCCTCCCACATAGCATCTAACAGGCCCTTGCACTACCTGAGCCACCCGACAGAAACTGCTGCAAGCGCGTGCTCTTCGGAGCAACAAGAATCTCCCGCGGATCGCCCTCTTCCTCAATCTTCCCCTGATCCAAGAAAATGGCATGATTCGAAACGTTCCGCGCGAAGGCCATTTCGTGCGTGACGACAATCATCGTACGTCCCTCCTCCGCAAGTGCCTGCATCGCTTTAAGCACTTCGCCGACCAGCTCCGGATCGAGCGCGGAAGTCGGCTCGTCGAACAGCATCACCTCCGGTTCCATCGCTAGCGCACGAGCGATCGCGACCCGCTGCTGCTGGCCGCCAGACAATTGTGACGGATACATCGCCTCAACGCGCACCGGCAGGTCGACCTTAGACAAATACTTGCTGGCCCGTTCCAATGCCTTGTCCTTGTTGAGCCTTAGTACACATTTCGGTGCCTCCATCACATTCTCCACTACCGTCATATGTGCCCATAGATTGAAGTGCTGGCATACCATTGCGAGCTTCGTGCGCATTTTCTGAAGCTGTTTCTGATTGCCCACCCGTAGCGTACCCCTCCTGTCGTGTGTCGTCCGGATCATCTCGCCGCCGAGGGTGATCTGACCCGAGCATGGATGCTCGAGAAAGTTGATACAACGAAGTAAAGTACTCTTCCCTGAACCGCTCGATCCGATGATGCTGATCACCCCGCCGGCCTTTGCCTTCAGGGAGACGCCTTTCAACACCTCGTTGTCACCGAACTTTTTGTGCACATCCTCAACGATAAGTTTATACATGCGAATGCCCTTCCAGATTCATTAGCGGCCGCGGGGAGCGAGATAGCTAAGCCAACGTGATTCCTGGTAACGCGAAGCGCATCATCTGCGGGAACAGGATGCGGCGGAACACGCGCCAACCGCTCATCCCATATGCAAAGCCCGCGTCCAGCTGGCCACGCGGCACTGTCAGGAACGCACCGCGGAACGTCTCGGTAAAATACGCGCCGTAGATGAAGCCAAGCGTCATGACGCCGGCCATGAACGGGTCAATGTCAATCTGCTCCCAGCCTAGCAGGTCAGTGCAGTGGTTGAGCAAGATCTGCATCGCGTAGAAAAGCAGCAACATCAGCACGAGGTCAGGGACTGCGCGAATCAGGGTCGTGTAGCAAGTGCCAACCGCCGCGAGCGCCCGGCTCCCCGACAGTTTCGCAGCTGCGCCCGCAAGCCCTAGCACAAGTGAGACGCAAAGCGAGAGCATTGCGAGCTTCATCGTCTCGGCTGTCCCCGCCCACAAAAGCGGGCCAAAGTCATGAAAATACATATTTCGTTATCCGATATTATCAACGATGCGCGATAATGGTGGACTTTCGCGCATCGCTATGCGGTTAATTGCCGTAAACGTCGAACGCGAAGTACTTCTTCTCGATTCTCGCGTATGTGCCGTCCTTCAACATGTCGGTGAGCGCGTGATTGATCCTGTCTCTCAGGTCGCCATCTTCTTTACGCAATCCAATGGCATTACCTCTCCCGCTTGTTGGATCGACGATCTTGTCGCCAGCGAATCCATACCCTGCGCCAAACGGCGTTCGTAGAAAGCCAATTTCGGCTTGGATATCACCTATCAGAACGGCGTCGAGCCGGCCCAAGGTCAGATCCTCGTAAACCAGATCCTGGTTCTGATACGATATCGCCCTCACGCCCTTTGGTGCCCAGTACTTCTTCGCGTACGTTTCTCCAACCGTTCCCTGCTGAACGCCCACAGACTCGCCTGCTAACGACTCTGGTGTCGGCGATATTTTCGAGCCCTTCCTGGCTACCAGTCGAAGGGACGAGTTCCAGAACTTATCGGTGAATGCGATCTGTTCGGCACGTTGACGCGTAATCGACATTCCCGACAAAATGGCATCGAATTTCCGGGCCTTCAGCGCCGGGATCATTCCATCGAAGTCGTTTTCTTCCCAGACACATTTGGCATGCAAGCGAGCACATATTTCGTTACCAATATCGATTTCATATCCCACCAGTCGACCGGTCGCATTTTTCGATTCGAATGGCGGATAGGTCGGATCAACACCAAACCGGATCGTCGACCAGTTATTGGCATACACATGAATCGAAATAATTGAAATCGTCATCAATATCAATAAAAATGCTTTTTTCATCATTGTCTCCCTGGTTGAATTCGCGAGGAATAATTGCGGCTGTGTATCGTTTGGCCTAGCTTGGCACAGACAGCGTAGGGCGGAGTTATTTCTGTGACAAGTGGAAATTCGGGATTTCTTGTCCGAAGTCAGGTGATTCTCTTTTGCAAACTGGAGCGGACCTCTGAAACAACCGACATATGACCCTGCCCCTGTTTCACGAACCCCTTAGGCGAGGAATTTAGGCCACTTCTCCTTGCTAAGTAGCGGCCCAATTCTTCTCGAACATCGTGGAACTGATGTAGTTCAACGTCGAATGCAGGCGGCGGGCATGATACAAGCCGACAACCCAACACCCATACCCGGCATGCCTTACTGACATTGCCCAGTTGCCACGCCAGTTCGAGCATGCCGACCTTGGCGCGGATGACTTTCTGTTCTTGAGTCATGGTGGACTCCTTGCGGTTCGCCGCGCGCGTCGCCACTTCGGACTACGTCCTCCGCGCCCACGCGCAACAGCACCAGAAACCGACCACTGTCAGATTTAGTCTAGGCTATTGCAGTTTAGGACTACGGTGAAGATGGCGCGTCCGCGAAAAGATCTGCAAAGTGCTTCTCAACGTCGATTATTTGAATATCGTGAGTTGACAGCCAATCCTGATTGAAAATAGTGTCCAAGTACTTCGTGCCACTGTCGCACGCTAGTGTTACGATGCGCGATCCTATCGGTGCTTCGCGAGCCACGCTAAGCGCCTCGTAGATCGCCCCCCCGGTCGATCCGCCGACCAGTAAGCCATGCCGCTGGGCCAAATGATGGCAAATCGAGAAGGCCATGTCGTCTCTCACTTTTCGACCCGAATCTATTACGTTGTAGTCAATCACCACGCCCACTTCCGCGCCTTCAGGCGTGCCAGTGCCCGATTGGTGGTATTGCGCACCCTGACCGCCAAAAATGACACTTCCAGCTGGTTCAACACCAATTACTTGGATGCTAGGAATATGCCGCCTCAGGTGACGCGCAGTACCGCAAAGCGACCCACCGGTACCGATTGCACACACAAGATGCGAAATTGTTGGGCCGAGATCGTCGAGCAATTCAGCGGCTAGCCCGACGTAACCGGCAGAGTTAGCCGGATTGTTGTGTTGTTCAGTCCAGTAGGCGTCCTCTTCCGCCGACATTCGCATAGCTTCTCGGTCACGTACGTCCGTGGCTAGGGCACCATCGCCACTGCCAACCGTCCGGACGTTGCTGCCCAATGCACGCACGGTAAGGATCTTATCGGGGCTAGCATGGGAGTCCATCAATGCGGTGAAGTTGATTCCGCGTACCGCTGAGATCATGGCCAACGCACTCGCCGTATTTCCTGATGAGGATTCCACAATGTCAACAACGGCCTCATTTGGGCGGCTGTTGATCATGCTTAGCGCCATGCGGTCCTTCATAGAGCCAGTTGGGTTAAACATTTCCAGTTTGAGATAGAGATCGATCTCACCGCCGCGTAAAGAGATGAACAGCAGCGGCGTGTTTCCGATAGTATCAAGGATGCTATTAACGATCATCTGTTTATCCTCCCTTTGAGGAAGTTTTTGTCGACTACTAAATGCCATCCGACCGGATGCCGGAAAGCGGTTATCCTTTTTTAGTACGAGAATCTGGTGAAACGAATTTTCATTCGAATCCATTGATAGTCGGCGGTGTCGTGAAGCTGACGAGATCGCTCGGGGCAACGCCACCCCAGATTGCCAGCCCGCGCCACGGAATGATGTCGGATTCCAGACAACTGCGTCCGGCAAGAAAGTGATGCGTCTTATGGCGGCACCGCTCGCTTCTTCGCCGCAGAACAGGCACGAAACCGCCACCAAACCAAGTTTCCGAACCATGCCATCAAGAACCTCTGCGAATCGACTGCCTCCAAGATTCCCGACGTCGGTCACATCGAAGGCACAGATCACACACGGGTCGAGAAGTGGTCGTCCTGGCTACAGTAGGACCGGGAGCAGGTGGTACTGCAGAAAGCTTTGATCTGACGACTCGGTATGCGCGGTTTGGGTCACTGCAGTTGGGTGTTTCGCTCCGTCCCGAGTTCATGAACAAGCACATCTGGCATCCCTTGCCGATGTCGATGCCACCGGGCGTCAGGCCGTTAATCCGCGGACATTCCAAACCGCGAGCTTGGTTCGCCTTCGGGACGGATTCAAACGAACGGGCAGTTCCAAGCTTGCCGGTCAATACGGGAATGCGTTTAGCATCTCCGATGCGGTCGACGTGAATCGTCACTTTATGACATATGCGGAGACTATTTTCATAATTGGACTTTGCAGGACCGGTCATTGACATACGCTCCGCGGAAGTCAAGTTCACAACGGCCGAAATTATCTCCCTCGGTCGAAGAGGCGTCAGCCCCGGCGCCAGCCACTGCGGCTGCTCGCAGGAACGAATTGGACTTGCATGCCTTAGGCGCAAACTGGACGTGACTGTTCCTATAGCTTTCGCGCAATTCGTTCCGCTATTGGAGGTAGTTTTTGGTGGGTTGGTCTGGATATACGATACGCAACGGCGGTTGGAACCCGTCGACCCAAGCCTTGGTTCGGATTGGCCGTTCAGCAAATCGCGCATCCACTTGCTGAATAGGGGTTCCGGTCTGTCGACAAAGTATTCTTGGATCATGGGTGGTCGCTCATCTCAGGTCATCTAGCTCGATTGAGCAGCTTGGCAGTGTGATCTTTAACCTGTGTCGAGTGGTCTTGAAGCTCATCAGATTCCCGGAGAGGCCAGCCTGGATGATTTGGTCGACAGCAACGGGCGCAGGATCGGACCAGTAGGTCACGTCCAAATTTGGATCATCGTAGGAAAGCAGGATGCACGGAATATACGATAGGCCTAGTGCCTTGGCGCAAAAATGGCGATGATGGCCATCCATGACAACAAGATGGCGGTGTTCGACCAGAATGGGCTCGGTCCACCGCCCGCTTTCGGCGATCATTTTGGTTAGCGTGCTAGCACGGCCGGGATTAATGTTCTCGCTTGGTCGAAGTTGCGTCACAGGCACTTTGACTACGGTGTAACTAGAAATTAATTTTGCGGACGACAATGGCTTCACCTCGGTTAGTAATGTGTTCTCGGATAACGGCTGCATGTATCGTGCCATATTAAGAAACCTTATAATCAGCATCGCTGTTGCAGCGTTGGGCCGGTACCGCTATGGAGTCGCATGGATGGCAGTATTCGACCGGTGCACTCCGTAAGCGGCTCGCGTCCGTTTGGGGCACGCGGCACATCCGCTCATACATACGGTATATATCTGTGGCGCGAAACGCCATCGCCATCGAGGTTGATCGGAAGCCTTGTCGGGATGATTGTCGGACAACCGCCACGTCCTCTGTCTGCTTCGTCGCATTTGCGACGTTACGGAGCCCAGCTTGGGTTTCCTGCTAGCCGCTCGGTACATGGCGCGCCTCTTGCGACTCTCAACTTACTGAAGCGTGCCGTGGCGACCGGTCACCGACTCTCGTCCGTGCGAGATACGGCCGATTCACGCCTTAAAGCGTCGCGGCGCGCCCAAAGCGAGGGCGTACTTCGCCTCCACAGAATACGGAAACGGGCAAAGCCATTGGATATCGCAGGAGTTGCTCCACGGGACTTTGAAGAGGAGATTGGTTTGATCCATTGTGGTGTGGTTTCTATGCTTTGCCACCGTCCTATGGAGTTCGAACGTTTCGCTTGCTCCGAGCTCTGTTACGCACGGCGGTCGAACTGTCCGATAGTACGTTACTTGGTCGCGATTCGACGGTAAGCATTCGGCTTAGCGAAAAATTACGTCCCAAGGCGCAACTGCACGACTTTTATAAAATTGGCATTCGGCACGGTGCGGCCGGATTACAGATTGCCCATTGTGGAGCGATTCTTGATTGATGCTTGATTTATAAGCGAGTGGAATCCAAAAAACTCCTTTCGGAAAAGCACGATCGGCTATATTTTGACTTTAATACTGAATGAGCGTACTCTGGGAAAGAAATGTCTAATGGAACTCTAGTGCACAATCAGGAGGATTTTGAAAATCCTCGAATCGTTGAGTTGAGCGACAACCTATCCGGCGCCGGTTTTTTCTTTATGAAACTTTTGCCGACACGGTTCATGCTGGAATGGGCCGCGGAGCAGGGACTGTTGAAGCCGTGCACCACCATCTGCGAGTCTCCTTCTGGTACTTTCGGTCTGGCGTTGGCGATGTTGGCTGAGAAATATGGTTACAAACTCATATTGATAAGCGACTGGACGATTGATCCACATCTTAAAAGGCGCCTTATCGAGCTTGGTGCGCATGTAGACATTGTCAATGAACCAGCGACCCGCGGGCGACTTCTGCAGGCCCGGTTAAACAGGCTGGCCCAGTATCTGAAGGAGCTCCCCGACGGATTTTGGCCGTCACAATACTCCGACTCGGTCAATTCACTCGCTGATAGGAAATTCGCGGACTTGCTAATCGACAGAGTGGGAAAGCTTGACTGTTTGGTAGTTGCCATTGAATCAGATTGGTCAATGTGCGGTACAGCTAGATTTCTAAGAGAACAATTCCATGAATTGCATGTCATTGGTATCGATACTCCAAATTCTGTTTTGTTTGGGCAGCCCGGTGGAGATCTAGAGGATGGCAGCGGGCTAGGCGGCGAAATTGTTCCTGCCAGCTTAGATCACCGTCAGTTTGATGAGGTTCATTGGCTGACGGCCGCAGAGGTGCTTGATGCAACTCGTCGATTACATCGTGAACACGCTCTGTTCATGGGCCCAACCAGTGGTGCAGCATATAAAGTGGCCGATTGGTGGGCACGTAAGAACCCTGGCAAGAAGGTCTTGGCGATTTTCCCCGACGAGGGGAGCCGCTATGTCGAAACCGTCTACGACAATGAAAAGAACAGGCTCTCATCCATAGGCGGCTGGTCCGAGCAAATTCGGCAAGAACCAACGGTTGTGGTGCCAACACAGAAATTGAGTGGCTGGTCGCGCTACGCTTGGGGGAGGCGAACCCTCGATGAGGTTCTTTCTGGCCTTATTGAAAAGTCGTCTCCGATCTGTAGCGAGTCCCGCCAACAGTCGACGTTCCTGCACGCAGGCAGATGTACTCCAGAGGGAGTGTCTCGAGAGGCTACTACTGCTGTCATCGAAGCAGGGGAAACGAGGCTGATAGCATTATCTCGCTTTGACGGGGGCACCGTCGCCCATCTCGCACTGGAGCATGAGCAAAGTCAGTTTGTGGATCCGTTGTACGTGGTGTTTTCGGAGCTAAAGACCAGCCGAAACCTCGAGTTCGAGCACCCGTTTTCAATTGCGGCCCGGAACGAAATAGTTGGTTTTTTTGTCCTCCGTGAAAAGGCCGCGTTGCCGGATTGGGCACCGTCAAACGTCGTGACGTTGCACAGCCTGCGTATCGGTCGATCATATCAAGGCAATGGATACGGTAAGGCAGCAACCAAACTGGCTGCTCGGTGGATCGCGTCGAACCGACCATCCATCGACCGACTCATGCTTGCCGTCAATGCGCGCAACGTGCTAGCCAGAAGCGCTTATCTTAGCTCTGGCTTCCAAGACACAGGCGGTACATACTGCGGCCCAATTGGTATTCAAAACATTCTCGAATATAAGGTTGGGTGAGAGAAATGCGCGCTATTTCGTCGAATTCGGCGCCCGACAGGTCGCCAGTAGCAGAAGAGACATGTTAAATGAACGAGTCTTTAGTAAATGTTGAAATTCTAATTGGTTTGCCGCGTGAAGTGCCACGTCACATGGATGCGACAGAGCGCCTCATTCTTCCTGCATGGTTGACTAGGTGTTCCGCGAATGGAGTGGCCGACCTTGACCGCACTCGCGGTCCGTATTGCGCATTCTGGGGGACAGCTGAATGCCTGGAACGACGATAGCTGGGGCATTGCACGAAAGGATTCGAAAAGAGATAAAGCGGCGAGTTGCGGAGCATCAATATGAGATGGGGGATCGTTTGCCGTCAGCTTCCGAACTTGCAAAAGAATTTGGCGTAAGTTTGATAACGATAGCACGCGCATTGTGCGATCTCCAGTCCGCCGGCGTCGTGGACACGGTGCCCGGGCGTGGAACTTTTGTGCGAGAGAGTCGACGATTTGTTTTTGATATTGACTTTTTATTTTCAAGTTTCAAAGATGAATCACGATATACTCTTGCGCGATCGGTTACGGCAGCCTCGGTGACACAAGGGAAAATCGCTAATCCGATTTTACTCGAGTTTGACACGCCAAACGAAACTATGCACTGTGTGAAAAGTATGATAACGGTCGACGGAATGCCGATCATTCATGACGTTCTTTACGTGCCACTTTGTTTTGGCGATAAAATTGTTGACGAACTTGAGGGAAAGTCGGTTGGCGAAGTGCTGCGTGGGCAAGGAGTACAGTTCGACGAGGTAAGATTGCTTGTACACGCATGGCCTGCGTCGGATGAGGCGAAAGTTACATTCGGAATCTCTGACGGATTCCCGACTCTGCGACGCGCATATCAGCTAATGACAGACAACCCATCGCTCACGTTCTTTGGAGTCTCGGAATCCCCGTTTGATCGTCTGGCATTTAGTGTCTCCAACAAAAATGATCGAAAAAACTCAAGCAGATGATGGCGCAAGCGAATGAGAGCAATTCCACGTGGGTATCGAGCCTTCGCTCGAACCGGATATACAGCTTGCCGAAGCCGGCCTGCCAGCAACGAGGGTAGACATAGCCCTTGTCGGCATGGACCTTATGAGGAACGTTGTCTCGACCAAACGCGTTTGACTGCGACGGCATTCTGGCGGCACGACTGAAATTTTCAAGCTAGTTGTCGCTTCAACGAATAAATTTTGAGGTGGCCTTTCTCTCGTGGTTAGGGCGTTGCGCGGCGACACCGTGGTTGTCAATGCTATCCGGGTTCAGATGACGGCATCTACACGCCGCCGGTTGCGTGTCCGTCCTTCCATCGAAGCGGATTGCTGCCGGGCGGTCTCGTAGAGCGCCGCCGCGCCGCGCGTCGATCGAGAATGTCTTGATCAAGGCTGGCGTGACGCTGCGCCGGCGTCACGAACCGGACCGCCCTGTGACGATGTTCGTCGTTGTACCAGCGCACCAGCGCGCCCACCCGGATGCGCGCGGCGAACACGTATCGAACGCCTTGAGCGGGTAAGCGGACCGGTACTTCAGGGTCCTGAATAGCGACTCGGAGAAGGATTGTCGTTGCTCACGCCCGGGCGACTCAACGCCCGCATCACACCCAGCGCTTGGAGTGTGGCGAGCATCGCCGCGCCTTTCATCGGGCCGCGGTTATCCGAATGCAGAATCACCCGGTCAGGCTGTATCGCTTCGCGCGGGCAGAGGTCCCTGAGAACCTCGCTGGCCAGCGCGCTGCTTTCCTCCGCATAGCCCTGTCAGCAGACGATCTTTCGAATACAGCCAGAAACAGGTACAGATAAAAGTACTGCCCACCGATCGTCGTCGGCAAATACGCGGTGTCCCGGGCACAACTGGTTCGGCGCGTCGGCGCAAACGGAATGCGGTTTGCTGCGAGAGTGGGCGGGCCGTTCGCTGCGCCGGTGGGCGAGTTGCTTCGTACCCATCAGCGGAACAGGTTAGGCTAGCTCTGCAGGCTAGATGTCGACGATCTTTCGCAGTAGAGAGTACAAAACGCGCCAGTGGCCATCGGCGTCATTAACGGCGACCGATGCGGTCTTGGCATTCAGCCTCACGACCACTCCGACGCGCTCGCTTAGGTGCTTGTCGGTGAAGCCGACTGTGTCGCCGATGAAGAAGTCTTCACGCTGTGTTCTCGTCGGCGGTGTCGGCTCGACGTGAGGCTGAGCACCCGAAGTTTCTGGGATGATTGCTGCATTGAGTGTGATGGTCTAATTTCCTCGGACAGGTCGATAGGAGGACAATCCTGAATTACAGCCTGTATCTAACGAAGTTCGACTATGGTGCCTTGCGCCGGCGGTCCAAGTTGATTATCGCCGATGTAGTTAACGACCATCCTAAGATGCAGTCGTTGACGTATTTCGAGAATGTGTCGGGTCATCAAGCTTTTTCCGATAGCAAGATAGGGGCGATAGAGCTCGGCGCTACGCGCCTGCCGCAGCGAGTCGAGAATGTTCAAGGGTTGGATGGGTTTTAACGGGCGAGCGGCAACAGTTCGTGCACGCGATTGACTGGATACGACGGCAATTGCTCAAGCGTCCGCTCAAGCCACACGTAGGGTTCTATACCGTTCAGGCGAGCCGTTCCGATGAGTGAGTACATCGTTTCGGCTGCAAGAGCACCTCGTGGAGACCCCGCGAACAAACAGTTCGACCTTCCGAGAGCAAGTTCGCGGTCATTCTGCCCATATCGGGCAAGAAGTCGAAGTCCATTATCGTTGGCATCCTCTGTATGGTCGCCGCGTCAAGGTTCGAGACGTCGAGCAACGCAGCGGCGGCGTGGTGCATGTCGAAGCCGACGCTGGCTTAGTCAAGGTAGTGGCGGCGTGGATGCTGGATCGCGCCCTGTGTTCAGCCATGGAGTTCGGCGAGCCAAGGGTCACCGTGGCGGTGTTATGCGAGCTGCATCGGCTGCTTGTTGATCGGCGCTTGCGAGCAAACTCGCCGGACGGTTCCAACGTCGTCCGGGAGAAACGCAATGGACAAGCTGCCAAAGGGCGTTCCAGCACGAACGCAATCGCCAGTGGTGACGCCGCGCCAGATGAGCATGAGGTTCGACAACGCCGAGCTTCAGGGAATGACCGCGGCGCAGCGCGCAAGGGCAATCACGAATCTTGCAAGCCTGCTGATACAAGCGGCCGGCGTCACCGGGAAGGAGTGTGACGATGACGAACGCTGATCGTCTTCCGGCGCATCTTCTCAAGCGCAAGGCGGTAGTATATGTTCGGCAGTCGACGCAGGCTCAGGTCCAGATGAACCTCGAGAGCAAGCGTCGCCAGTACGAACTCGTTGACGAGGCAAAGCGTCGCGGGTTTCGCGATATCGAGGTGATCGACGATGATATGGGCCGATCGGCGAGCGGGGCGGTGGCGCGGCCCGGCTTTGAGCGCCTGGTGGCATTGCTCTGTGCCGGTGAAATCGGAGCTGTCCTTTGCCTGGACGCATCACGTCTTGCCCGTAACGGGCGTGACTGGCACCATCTGCTCGAACTGTGTGGTCTCGTCGAGGCGAGGGTCATCGACCTTGATGGCGTCTACGATCCCTGCCGGCCGAACGACCGGCTATTGCTCGGCATGAAGGGGAGCATCAGTGAGTTCGAGCTCAATGTGCTTCGAACGCGTATGCTGGATGCCGCACGTGCAAAGGCTCAGCGCGGTGAATTACGTATCAGCGTGCCAATTGGCTACCTCTGGCATCGTGATGTCGGTCTGGGTCTCGATCCGAACCAGCGACTGCAGGAAGTGATACGCCTGATCTTTACCCGTTTTCGCGAACCGGGTAGCGCGCGGCAAGCCTTTCTGTCGCTACGGGCCGAACAGATCCACTTCCCGCGTCCGACCGATCGCACGACCCTGACGCACTTCGACTGGACGCTAATACGTTATCGCAACGTGATCTCAGTGCTCAAGAATCCGTTCTATGCGGGAGTCTATGCTTATGGTAAGAGCGCGAAGCAGACGACCATCGTTGAAGGCCGGGCACACAAGAGCTACAAGCACCCCAAGCCATTCGTGGAGTGGGAGGTTCTGCTCAAGGAGCATCACGAAGGCTACATTGACTGGGCAGAATTCGAGCGCAACCAGAAGCTGCTCGCCGCCAACGCCTACGGCAAGGCTGGCGACGTAAAATCGGGACGTGGTGGGCAGGCCTTGCTGGCCAGTCTGCTTGGATGCGCGCGCTGCGGACGCCGCTTGTCGGTGGCCTATACTGGACGCACCCCGCGACCCGTCTACCGCTGCTATCGATTTGACCTGCCACCGAAGTGCATGAGCTTCGGCGGCTCTCGCATAGACGCCGCGATCGCAAAGGAGCTGATGCGTGTCGTGGAGCCAATGGCAATCGAGGCGGCCTTGCAGGCCGAGTAAATGCACATGGACACCCTGAGTGAGCAGTGGCGGATCATTGAACTCGACCTTCAGCAGGCTCAGTACGAAGCCACGCTGGCAGAGCGACGCTACGCCGCCTGCGACCCTGACAACCGTCTGATTGCCGCGCAGTTAGAGAAGAATTGGGAAGCGGCGTTGCGTCGTGTACAGGGCTGCCTGGCACGCCTGGAGACGGCACGTACACCAATGCCAACTCGCCCTGCTCCTGACTTCACCAAGCTTGCCGAGGACCTCGACGCTGCCTGGAATGCGCCGGGTGTCACGATGCGCATGCGCCAGCAACTAGTTCGGGCGCTGATCGTCGATATTGTTGCGGACGTGGATGAGACGACGCGTGAAGTTATTCTAACGATTCACTGGCAAGGCGGTCAGCATTCACAGTTGCGCATCCGCAAGCCCAAGACTGGCGAACACGGCTGCAGCACATCGGACGAAGCGCTCGCAATTATCCGCAGCATGGTATGCCGGTGGTCTGATCAGGACATCGCAGCGTCGCTGAACCGGATGGGAGTTCGGACGGGTCAAGGCAAGACCTGGACCGCGCATCGGGTTAGATCCGTACGGCATGTGCGCGACATCCACGCCTACAAGTCGGCGACTAAGGATGGCGATTGGGTGACGATGTCCGAAGCGGCGAAACTGCTCGGTGTAACCAATCATGCGATCCGCCGCTTGATTACGGACCGGGTTCTTCCTGCCGAGCAGGTGATGCCCGACGCCCCATGGCAAATTCGCACAAGCGACTTACATAGCGAAGCTGTTGCAGCGGCGTTAATGGGCAAACATCGCCCGTGTCGCAACGACGTTGAAGGACAACTCCCAATATTTATCGAGGTTTCGGAAGGAGGTGCACAATGAACGCCCCATCGCAATGGGCCTGATCTGGCGCTCAAGCGCATTGTCGTCTGGCAACAGGACCCCGTTCTCCGTATATCGGATCAGCGCCTCCCAATGCCGTAACGTATATCCGAAGGCCTTCGCGAGCGGCGCCTGCGGGGGCAAACCAATTCTGTTTGCGTCTAGCCATCGACGAAACTGCACGAGCACGGGCAACGCTTCAGTTTGCCGGGCCGCATGTTTGATGTCCTGCGTTTGGTCTTTAACCCGAGAGTCAATCGCATACAGCCTGGCGATCCACTGTAGGGCTTGCGTCGCGAGCCCCGGGTCTTTCTGACCCTTGGCAATCTCGAAGAACCGTCGGCGACAATGAGCCCAGCATTCGATGTCGATCGATATCGCCTCCGCTCGTAAAGCGCGCCGTGGCCGCTATAAGCTCGACTTGCAGATAGCCATGTATTTATTCAGGTGCAGCAGCGGATGTGCGCCGGCCCGGGACTCCGCGAACTCGAACACGACCGCCGGCGGGTGGTTGACCCAGACACCGTTCTCCTTGCGCTGTCCCGCGCCAAGGTAGCCCCATAATCGCGCTGTACGCGTTGATGGGCGGCCTCGCTCAAGCAAAGGCAGCGTCGTGTCGTCTATGTGCATTCGCGGCGCCTTCAACTGATGGGCGCGCAACCCGGGCAACAGTACCGAGAGCAAAAGGCCAATGCCACCTTCCATTCGCACAGTGTGGCGCGTGGCAAGTACACGCCACGGCGTGCGTAGCGCATTTCCTGGCGATTCAACGGCAGATGATCGACATAGGTGTTGACCAGCACATTGGCGAGCAGGCTCGCGCTGGCATTACTCTTGGCGAGCGGCGAGCGCTGCGCGCTTGCTGTCACGATGGTCGACTCGCCATCCTTCTTCGCCACGTATTTGAAGCGGATGTGCTCAATGACAGTGAGCCTGGACGGCTTGTAATGCAGTGTCTCGCTGCGCTCTTCGCCGATCCGTTCGAGCGTATCGAACGCCATCTTCTGTTCATCGCTAAGATCCTATTCGATGCATGTGCGGGGCAAGTCCTCGGCAAAGCAGGACGCCGTTTGCAAGTGTGGCCCGCCACAGGTACCACGTCGGGCACAGGCGGCACCGGGATATCCGTAGGAGCATCAAACAGTTCGGCCTGGTCGGCCAGGCGCTCGGAACTCACGCCGAAGCGCGCCCGGTTCGCTGTGCAATCTGATACGCTTGGCCAGAACGTTGAAGCACTGTTCGATGGCGTCGGCGGTCGAGCGTTCGGGCCGAAAGCCGTAGGAATTGGCATCTGCCAGGGTCTCCGCGACGGGTTCCAGAGCGAGCTTCCATAGTGCCTGCATTGCTCTGCACAGCATGCGGGGAATTCCGAGCGGACGCTTCTTGCCATTGCTCTTTGGGATGTAGACGCGACGAAGCGGCAACGCACGATAGCCGTGGTGTTGCATCGCTTCCATCCCTTTCCATCTGGCCGCCGGGGTCGACCAGAGCTTGCCATCGATACCCGCGTTCTCTTGCCGCGATTCTCAGTCACTCGCTTCACGGCTAGCATCTTGCCGCTGTGCGAGCGGGTCAGCAGACGCTGCAAGGCTTTGACCTTGCCCCATCTGCCTTCCTTGGTTGCCTTGGCGATACGCACCTGGAGTCGCTTCACCTCATCCTTAATGCGAGGCCAATCAGCCTGAAGCCACATCTCGGTGGGGCGCGAGGGTGCACCAGCCCCGATTGCCCCTGCTTGCGCAGTGCCCCCAGTTGCCGTCATCTGCTTCCCCTCGTATAACGATTAATCAAGTTCTCTCGCCATGAATGACCACGCGGAAGTCAGCCCGCTTTCGCGTCGGGCGATGTTTCAGCCCGTATCCCGTCCATTACAGCCGGGCGTTCGCTTTCTCCACGATCCTCTACCCACCGCACCAACAGCGTTCCTTGCGGTCCGCCTGCCGTCGCCGGCGCCGCGATGGGCTTACCCTGTTCCGCATGAGTTTCCGAGCTGGGCGGACCCTTCCTATTCGCCGGCGGCTTGTTGTCCATGGTGGCCCAGTTCACGAGGGCCACTCCACACCGCGTACCGTTTGGTTCAAGCCTGTCAGCACGTTTGGCTTGTTACTCGTGACGACGTTTATCAGAAGTTCACATACGTTGGTCGTACCCGCTCATCCCTTGCTCCTATCCGCCTTCGTGCTGGCAGACTCCGCTTCCCCTCGCGGTTCGGCGGACCGGTTACCCGGCGGCTATGTTGTCCCCAGAGCTTCACACCAAGCTGTTACCGGCTCAGCATGTCCAGGTAGGGAACGGTTGATGGAACAACCGGTTTCATCAGCTCATACCTTCTCCAGTGAAACAGAAACTCAAGCGACTTTCAGGTCGCACGTGCACGTCGAGTCCGACGTAAAGCTTGACCTTGTCCATGACTGTCTCCGCCGCTCAGTGAAGGTCGTCCGATTATCGGATGAACCCCTCGCCGCGTTTCCCTGAAGGCCATCATATCTAAAAAAGAATCAAGCGTTTGCGGGCAAAGCTCGACCCGCGATGCAAGTAAAAGCGCAAGTTAAGCCAACGACCAATTCGGAGCATCTCGAACTGCATACGCGCCCAACGATCATTTGGGTTTGGCAAAATCTGTCCCCCACTTCACCTGCTTATTTAAAAACGCATTTGTCAACGTATCCACGTTATAGATGCAAAGCATCAACACAATCAATTTTACAAATCGACCTTTCTGTTGCACAGTGAGACCCGTCGTTGCGGAAATGGAAATCGAAGTCATTGATCGAATACTTGATATTTATAAACCTAAGCAGTACGACCGATTTAGGCATATCTCCATGATGCCCACACCTTTGGATGTATCTCTCGACACGCCAGCTAAGTTTAGCGAAACCGTGCCCGTCGAGGCCTTCTGGACGGGACGATCGACGTGGAGCGGCCCACTGGCGCGATAATTGAGCGAAACGTGCCAGATCTGTGAAGGTCCTCGATTGCATATCCGAGGCGCGCGGCGAGTGCCACGATCGCGCCGGACGTCGCGACGTCCTCTTGACGTTTGACGATGGTCCTATTCCACCTTGCACACCGGACGTCCTCGATGTGCCGGCAGAACACCGGGTGCCACCAACGTTCTACGTCATCGGCGCGTACGTGGAGGACCAGCCGGAACTGATCCAGCGAATGATCGCTGAGGGACACGAGATTGCCAATCGCACGATGACTCATCCGGATGGCGTGTCCCCGGGCACAGTTCGGCATTTGCATGCCCCTTACGGAACATGGACGGACGAAGCGATCGCTGAAGCGGAAGGCGGAGTTGGCCTCTGTCCGGCTTGGTGCAATTGTGTTCTTGCACGACGGATGTCCTCCCGGCGAGTCAGGACGGTGCGGTCATGCTGGGCTGCGCGACCAGACCCTCATGGCGCTTTCCCGCCTGATTCCAGCACTGCATGAGTGCGGATTTGTAATCAGCTCGCTACCCCAACCACACTGAACAAACCGACATCTATGAATGCTATTGCCACAATCAGCACTGCCCCGATTTTGTTGTATGCACTACTCTCGACGGTTTACAAAAGCGCACAGGCCCTCCATGGCCTACCGACGAGTGGTCCGGCGAAGTCTCCCAATGCCGCCGACTCTAACTTTCTGCCGGACGTTGACGTCATCGTGCCGTGCTTTAACGAGCAACCGGGCACGCTCTCGGCGTGCCTGGAGTCCATTGCAAACCAGGACTACGCCGGAAAACTGCGGGTCTATGTGGTCGACGACGGCTCTGGCAATCTCGACGCCGTGAGGCCGGTATACGATGCGCACGCGCGCGACCCGAGATTCAACTTCATTACGCTTCCCCAAAATATGGGAAAGCGCAAGGCACAGATCGCCGCGATACGCTCTTCATCCGGGGAACTGGTACTCAACGTCGACTCGGACACGACGCTGGCGCCCGATGTCGTCAAGAAGCTCGTATTGACAATGCGAGACACGACGATAGGCGCCGCCATGGGGCAGTTGACGGCCAGCAACCGGAGCGACACTTGGCTGACCCGCCTGATCGATATGGAGTACTGGTTGGCTTGCAACGAAGAACGCGCGGCACAGGCTCGCTTCGGCGCTGTTATGTGTTGCTGCGGTCCGTGTACCATGTACCGACGGTCCGTGCTTCTTTTGCTATTAGACCAGTACGAGACGCAGTTTTTTCGCGGGAAACCGAGCGACTTCGGCGAGGACCGCCATCTCACGATTCTCATGCTGACGGCAGGTTACCGGACCGAGTACGTTCCGGACGCCATTGCGGCGACAGTCGTTCCGGACAGACTGGGGGCGTATCTGCGCCAACAACTGCGCTGGGCGCGCAGCACGTATCGGGACACGTTGCTTTCGCTGCGCCTGCTGCCCTGTCTCGATCGCTATCTTACGCTGGACGTAATCGGACTGAATGTGGGATCGCTATTTCTCGCCTTATCGCTTCTAGCGGCGCTCGCGCAGCTCGCATTGACAGCGACAGTGCCGTGGTGGACTGCCCTGATAATCGCATCATTGACGATGATCCGCTGTAGCGTGGCATCGGTTCGCGCTCGCCAGATTCGATTTCTTGGCTTTTCTCTTCACACACCCATTAACCTCTTTCTCTTGCTCCCGCTGAAAGCCTATGCGCTGTGCACATTGAGCAATAGCGATTGGCTGTCCCGTGGCTCTTCAGGCAACGTATCGAACGTTCGAGAAAAACAGCCCGATACTCCGGATCCGGTTACGAAGCCGAACATGACTTCAGCGTCAAGAGTTGCGACTCCGCACCGTCGACCGGATCACGGGTGTGAGTCCTCAACGTTAGCAACGTCTGACGAAGCATTCGATGGCAATTAGTTAATCGTACATATAGGACCTCGACCCTTGCGCCAACCCAGAACCGCGTACCATCGGCAGCGGCCCGCTCGAGTGCGATCGTCTCACGCAATGGCTCAATTGGCGCCTTCCCAACGCGAGTGCATTCACCGGAGTCTTGGTACTCCATTGTGAGTAACTATTCCGCAGCAGGTAAGGATCTTCTATCGGACAGGGCGTTTTCAATCGGGCCGCGGCAGCAGAACGGCTTCCTTTTTCTCCAAGACGAGCGCGTAATTTTCCTTCTTATCCCCATGTCCAAGGCAGCAATCAGCTTCGCTAGCGTAAGGAAGTCATATGGCAACAAGATCGTAGTCGACGGATTATCGTTCAGCGTCGCGCCTGGAGAGTGCTTCGGCCTGCTAGGGCCAAATGGCGCGGGCAAGAGCACGACGGTGCGTATGGTTCTCGGCATGGCGCCGCCCGACGCAGGCAAGATCATCGTGCTCGGGGAGCCAGTGCCGGCTCGCGCTCGCTCGGCACGTATGCGCATTGGCGTAGTGCCGCAATTCGACAACCTCGAGCCCGGGTTCACCGTGCGCGAGAACCTTCTGGTGTTTGGCCGCTACTTTGGCATGAGCACACGTGAAATTGAAGCGGTCGTGCCATCGCTGCTCGAATTCGCCCGCCTGGAAAGCAAGGTCAATGCGCGCGTCACCGAGCTATCCGGCGGCATGAAGCGGCGGCTAATGCTGGCTCGCGCGCTGATCAACGATCCACAGTTGTTGGTCATGGACGAGCCAACAACGGGTCTCGACCCGCATGCTCGCCACCTGATCTGGGAACGGCTGCGTTCCCTGCTGGCGCGCGGCACCACGATCCTCTTGACCACCCATTTCATGGAAGAGGCCGAGCGGTTGTGCGACCGACTGTGTGTGCTGGCGGAGGGTCGAAAGATCGCCGAAGGCGGGCCTCGCGCGCTGATCGCAGAACAGATCGGGAGCCACGTGATCGAGATCCACGGAGGCAATCCGCATGAGCTGCGCACGTTGATCGCGCCGCACGCGCAGCGCATCGAGGTCAGTGGTGAGACCCTCTTCTGCTATGTGTCCGATCCGGAACGGGTGTGCATAGAGTTGCGCGGGCGCACGGCGCTGCGCCTTTTACAGCGTCCAGCAAATCTCGAGGATGCCTTTTTGCAGCTAACCGGGCGCGGGATGAAGGAGTGAACGATGAGAGAGTTTTATGCAGCGGCCCTGCCCGCGAACCTGTGGAACTGGGTTGCAGTGTGGCGCCACAACTATCTGGCATGGAAAAAAGTCGCGTTTGCCTCGATTCTCGGTAATCTTGCCGATCCTATGATTTATCTGTTCGGCCTCGGCTTTGGTTTCGGGATAATGGTAGGTCGCGTCGATGGCGCATCTTATATCGCGTTTCTCGCGGCGGGTATGGTCGCGACGAGCGCAATGACCGCCGCGACCTTCGAAACGATTTACGCAGCTTTCTCTCGCATGCATGTTCAGCGCATGTGGGAAGCGATCCTCTGTACACAGCTCACGCTCGGCGATATCGTTCTCGGTGAACTGGCATGGGCCGCCACCAGGGCTTTTTTTGCCGGCATTGCCGTCATGGTGGTAGCCACCATGCTGGGTTATGCAGCGTGGTCATCCATTCTCTACGCATCGCCTGCCATCGCCCTGACTGGCCTCGCCTTCGCGAGTCTGGCGATGATCCTCGCGGCGCTTGCACCCAGTCACGATTACTTCGTGTTCTATCAAACGCTCGTTCTCACGCCCATGGTGCTCCTGAGCGGCGTGATCTTCCCGATCAGTAAGCTACCTGCCGTTTTTTGTGACGTAGCGCGCTTCTTACCGCTGGCACATTCCGTCGACCTTATCCGTCCCCCGATGCTCGGACGCCCGGTGAGCTATGTTGCCCTGCATATTGGCGCTCTCTGCATTTGCACGGTGTTGCCGTTCTTCCTGTCAGTGGCGCTGTTACGTCGACGCCTCATGTCTTAATCTGCTATGGCCAGTACGAATGAGTGGGAAAACACCATGTCGTATCAACGCGAACGCTTCGTGCATCCGCGCACGCGACTCATGCGCCGACAATATCTCCGCAGCCCGATATGGCAACGGAAACGAGCCGCGATGTGGGCGAACAGCAGCGCCGGCGCGCTGCTGTTCGCGTACGACCTGTAGTTATGCTCGGCGAGCCACACCTCGTGGTAGCCGAACGTTCGGGCGGCCGGCGCGTTACGCACCGCTTGCGTCAGCGCATCGCGCGCGTCGCCGTCGGGGTTCTCGACGTTGAGGAGAAGGCCGTAGCGTTATGCGGAATTCGACATGACAGGCCCTCTTGTGGAAAGACCACGTCAAAGGCAAGTTTTGCGCCCACATCTCGCGGCATTTAAAGTCATGACGACGTCAGCCGTGCCTCAGGCAGCCGCGCGACGCTGCGACCACGCCGCGCGGCTGGGCAGGCTGAGCCCGCAACACGCCCGCAATGAAGCTCGTCACGCTCGACGAACGCAAGGCGGACCACGGCGTGCGGTGACGCACGCACAACCGCCGCAGCGCGACCAGCGAGTCCGGGTCGATCAGATCCAATGGGCACAGCACCCGGTAGGCGCCTGACAGCAAAGCCTCGAAGCCTTCGGCACGGCCATCGTCGTCGATGGTCCCGGTGTGATGAACGAACTCGCCTCCCGCCGCATCCACCAGCGCACGCAGCACGGCGTTGATGCTTGGCCGCCCGCCCACATAAACCCATCGACGCCCGCTCAATGCGCGCGTCAATGCGCGGTCGTCGAGCAGCGCCTGCTCAACCGCGAACAACTCGTGCTGCAGGCTCGCGACATGTGCCCGCGCGCGCTCCAGCGACAGGCTCGCACTGCTGTCGGGAAGGCATGTGCCACGGTTCTGATTCATGACGCGCTGCTCTTCGGATCGCACCGGTACGGCAACGGCAGGCGGCATGGGTCTCATGGCGAGCGCCTCGTGGCATGGCCCGCAAGCCGTTCGCCCGCTGCCGGGGTAAGAAACCAGCTACGCACCGTGTCGTATGTGTAGCGCGTCCGGCCGGCATGACGAGCGTGCGGCGCCAGCCGATGCTCGGACAGCGCCTCCGCCCCGCCCCGGAACTCGGCGCGCAGCGCGGGCGGGAAACCCACGTCGTCGAACGCGTGCCAAAGTTGAACCAGCCATGGTTCTCGGCCCTCTTCGTCAAGCAGCAACGGCGGCCCGGAGTCCGCCTGCAGATGCGCATGCCGCTCGCCGCAATACAGCAGCACGCCGCAGGGCTCGACCACGAAGTTGGCCACCCGCGACGCGACACAATCGAAGCGGTGACCGACGCGTGCAAACAGCGGCATAAGCCTGAGCCGCTGCAAATGGTACAGCGTCAGATCGCGCAACCGCGCTTCGTCGCAGATCGCGAGTAACGGGTGCGGCGGTTGCAGCAGCGCGGGCACGCAGGCGGGCGGCAATGCCCGGGCGCGCGGCCCTTGCTGCTGCGACTCCGCAACGGGGCATTGCAGCGACAGACGGCAAGCCCGGGTGCACGGTGTACAGCGAGCGCGGGGCCCCGGGGACGCAGCAGATCGGAACAAATCCATAGATGTGTAAGGTTTGTGGTTCGATTGCTCGGTTGAATGCCTGAATCCATAACGATGAGCATGCTCACGCACGTCCCGCGCCTTCTCACTGTGAATCTACCGAAGAAGCCTGGCAAAGCGGACCGGCGACGCACCTGCTCAACGGGGGCCCGAGCCGGGCATTTTTGCCTACTCCGCTCCAAAACAAAGCGCATGGTCCGAACAGACGCCACAACTCGGCGCCTTGCAGCGGAACAGGCCCTCGCGCTCGCACAGTTGCTTGTAGAAGAACTTCTTCCACTTCATGTCATGCGTATTCTTCGCGGCCAGCCGCGGAAACCAGTGGCTAATCAACGCGGACAGCACGCGCCGCGACGGCAGAAGCAGGTCTTGCCAAAGGTGGTTTTGTCCGAGGCTCGCACAGGCCAAGGCATGGGCGACGCAGTTCGCCTCGTCTGCCGGGCCGGCGCGCGGATCGGCATAGTGATTGAGCAACGTCACCAGATCTTCGAGTTCGTCGTCACGCGGCATCGTGGCGGGCGACAACGCACACCTAAGACCGAGCGCCGGCCCGGCACCCGGGAACCAGCGCGCGAGCATCGCGCGCGTCTGGTCGGCGTCCAGTCCGCGCATCGGCAGCACATCGACGCCGTGGTGCTCGAACCCGCTCGACAGCACGCCGGCCAGTGCCAGCACGGTGGGATCGCCCGCATCCACCGCGCACGCCATCAGGGTTGTATAGGCGTTCATCACGTCATCGCTCAGAGAGAACGGCCGCCGCGTGCGTGTAACACTTTTTCGGGCAGATCTTCGCGCACGCGGTGCAGCCGACGCACAGGTCCCGATGCACGATAGTCATCACCTTCTTCTCGTACTCGTCGTCGTCTTCGTCGTCGCCGTCCAGTGCGATGTGCGCGCCGTCCTCGTTAAGCCCGACGAGTTGCAGTACGCCACGCGGACAGACACGGAAACAACGTCCGCAACCAATGCATTTTTCTTCGTCGAGCCTGTCGACGAAGGTCGGCGTCCAGGTGGCGCCGCTCGGCAGCGTAACGCTGAAGGTATCGCTCATGATGTAGTTCCGTGGCTTCGCTGGTTCAGGCCGCTGCCGCAGCGGCAGCCTTGCGGGCTGCCATCAGCGCGGCGTGGGCGTCATGGCAGCGCTGGGCGACAGCGAGAATGTTCTCCCAGTTGGTCGGGAGTTCCTCTGAGAGGTCGTGCAGGTCCAACTTCGCCCGGGTCGCTTGCGCGTTGAGTTTCTTCAGGTGCGCCTTGAGTTCATCGGCATCGGTGCTCATCGTCTCGGTCCCCTCACGATTCCTTCAGGCGCCGTACTGTGCGACCGCGGGGTACATCCGGATCACCTCAACCGCTTCGTCGAGAAGCTTTGCGCCCGCCTCGGCGAGCTTCTCCAGCGAAGCGAAGCCGAACCGGTGTACGTCGCGCAACTGCTTGTTGACGACAACGAGCCGCCCCGCGAGCAACACCATGCGGCCGAAGCCTTCGTGGCTCATCTTCATCATCGGCGACACCATTTGACCGGTCTCACGCTCGATCGCCACCGCAATCGCGCTATAGAAAAGCTCGAGCCGCCACAGCGTTTCGGGGTCGGGGTCGCCCATGATCGGAATCGCGCGGCGTTCCTCCGGCGTGTGGATGTACGGCTTGAGCAGTTGCAGGTCGGTCTTTCCGTCCCACACGCCGTGGGTGTCCTGCGCGCGCAACTGCCTGACGAGCTGCTGCACGAACGGTGCGACCAGCAGCATTTCGTCGCTGGCCCTGGACGGAATTGCGGATGATTCAGTCATGGGATACCTCATCGTCTTCAAAGTCGTATACACGTTCGCCATCCTTCGCCAGCGCCTTGCGCAGCCACGGCGGCGGCGTGCCCTTCAGCACCTGTTGCAACTTGCCGAGAATCTCCTCGATGGACTCGGGCCGCGGCACCTTGATCGGGTGAATCTTCAGCGCAACCACTCGCGCCGCGGCCGAGCCGCCGATTGCGGCGACGTACAGGATCGCGCAATCCTTGACGGCTTCGAGCTTGGGCGCGAGCTTGTCCTCGTCGCCGTCCTCTTCGAGCTTGCCACCAAAGTCGAACGCCTCGACGAACTGGTAGCCATCCGGTGTGACGTTGTAGGTGACGATGCTCCTCGCCCAGCCAAAATGCGCATCAACGAACTGCCTGTCCTGGGTGGCGAACGCGATCTTCATGCTGTGTGCTCCTTTAGGTGGGTCAAGCACCGGCCGCGACGACAGGAATGTTCGCTTTTCGCGCCGGGTCGCGCGCGGCCAGATCGATAGCGGCCTGCGGCAGCGGCCAGTCGCCCGGATCATGATGCGGAATCTGCTCGATCATCAGGTTGGCGATCTCAAAGATCAGGTTCATCGTGCCGCGGTAGCCGACGTAGCGTCGATGTGCATTTCCAACCCGGTCAAAGACCGGAAAACCGATCCGCAAGAGCGGCTTTTGCAGGTGCTCGGCCATCCGCCTGCCGTGCGAATGGGTGATTAGCAGGTCGCAGTCCGCCGCGGCGCGCTCCATGTCTTCGAGATCGCCGATCACGACCTGATCAGCGGGCAGCAGCGCGTGCGCGGGCGATCGCGTCGTGCTGATGCAGCAGTGCAACTGCGCGCCCATCTCATGCAGCATGCTGCCGACCGCGAACAGCAGATCGGGCTCTGCGCCGATCGCGATCTTGATGCCTCCAGTGTAGAAATGGCCGTCTAGCATCGCATCGAGCAATTGGCTGCGCTGACGCCGGTATTTCGCGGGAACGGGTCGTCCGGAGCGCTGCGCGAGCAATTGCAGCAGACGATCGTTGGGTTCCAGTCCGGTGAGCCGCCCGAACACTTCGAACGGTGTGCCGGCGATAGCATGCAATGCCTCCGCGCCGTCGCGCGTCTGCTCGCCCACGCCGATCGTAAATGCCGATGCACCCGCGGCCCGGATCTCCGCGAGCGTGGTACCGCCCAGTGTGGTGCCGCGCCAGTCCGGCGCGATATGGCCGTCGAGCGAGCCGGAAATGTCGGGCAGCACAATGACATCGAAGCCGAACGCTTCGATGATCTCGCGCAGTTCGTCGATGTCGCCAGGCGACAGATGGCTCCCGGGCAGCAGCGTCACCTGATTGGCCACCGTTGGCAACGCCTTGACCAGCGCGTTGACGATGCCGGTAATCGCATGCCGGTAGCCGTCTTCGAATGCGCCGACATAGTCGGGGGTCGACACATAGACGATCTCAGTGTCGTTGAGTTCGGGCTTGCGCTTGCGCACGGTAACGAGATAGCCGTCCACGTCGTCGCCCTCGGTCTCGGTCAGACCTGTTGAACAGATAGCGATGACCTTCGGCGCAGCGCGCTTGAGGATGTTGAGCAGCGCGGCCTCGATGTTCTCGTAGCCGCCGAGCACCGCGGTGACTTCGTCCATGGCTGTCGTCTGCAGCGGGATCGCCTCCCTGAAGTGGCGCACCAGCAGCACGAGGCCGAACGACGTGCAGCCCTGCGAGCCGTGCATCACGGGCATGCAGGCATCGAGCCCAAGGAACGCGAGGCTCGCGCCCAGCGGCTGGCTCATCTTGAGCGGATTGACCGCACAGGCTTTCATAGATTCGACGACATCGGCCATGGCATGTTCTCGAGTTCGGGGCGTCAGGTCGGTATACCGGGTTCGAGGCTCATCGCCCCCACCCCGGGGCGCTCGACGGCGGGCGCGTGGCTTGCGCTTGGACCACACCGAGCGCTCCCCGGTGCGCGGCGCTCGACAGCGGGCGCGCGGCTTGCGCTTGGACCACACCCAGCGCTCCCCCGTCGTCGCCCCACGGAGCAGGGATCCGCACCTGTTGCCACACCGGGTTGTAGATCGCGCGGTCGATCTCATGCACCAGCTCGACGATCCCTTCGTAGCCGCCATAAGGGTGGTGGCGTTCCTGATTGATGTCGAGCCACGGTATGCGGGCCTTCAGTGCGACGAACTGTGAGCGGCCACCCGACAGCATGATGTCGGCCCGCGCGTCCCTGAGCATCGCGTACATCTCGCGCGGCGTCATACCGTCGATCATGTGGGCGTCGTCACCCATGATCTCCTTGATCTTGTCCTTGTCTTCCTTAGTGCTCTTCTTGACGCTGGTGCCGACGATTTCGAGCCCTGCTTCCTGCAGCGCGGAAACCACCGACCAAGACTTCACGCCACCTGTGATGAGCAATACCCGCTTGCCGGTAAGGCGCGCTTTGTAGTGCGCGATGCGCTCCCACGCGCGCGCTTCCTCGGCGGCGATCAGGCGCTCGGTCCGCTCGAGCAGATCGTCCGGCGCGCCCTGCTGCACGAGCAGGCTGGCGATATGGCGCAGCGTGTCGCTCATGTCGCCGATCCCATAGAACGAGCCCTCGAAGTAAGGGATGCCGTAGCGCCGCTGCATCTTTGTCGCGATGTTGATCATCGACTTCGAGCAGACCATCATGTTGACCTTGGCGCGATGCGAACTTGCGATCTCGTCGTAGCGCCCGTCGCCGGAGATGCACGAGAGGATACGGATGCCCAGCGCGTCGAGCAGCGGCTTGGTCTGCCAGAGTTCGCCCGACAGGTTGTATTCGCCAATGACGTTGATGTCATACGGCGTCGTGTACTCGGGCTCGCGCGTGCCGATCACATAGTTGAGGATCGCCTCGCCGCCAAGCTTGTTGCCCAGATTCTTCGGCCCGGCGAAACCGGGGGAAATGACCGGAATCACCGGCTTGCCAAATTGTTCGGTGGCGCGCTTGCAGACTGCCTCGATGTCGTCGCCGATCAGCGCAGTGACGCAGGTCTGGTAGACGAACACTGCGGGCGGATCGTATTTCTCGATGATTTCGCGCACGCTCCTGAACAGGCGCTTCTCGCCGCCGTACACCACGTCGAGTTCGTTAATATCGGTGGTGAAGCCGGTGCGATAGAGTTGCGAACCGGACGAAGCGGCGTGCCGGTTGTCCCACGAGTTACCTTCACAGGCAATCGGCCCGTGCACGAGGTGTGCGACGTCCACCACCGGCTGCAAAGCGATCTTCGCGCCGTCGAACGCGCACCCGCCTGCGGCCGAACCCGGCGAAAGCTGCTTCGTGCAGCCCCTTTTGCGTTCCTTCTCGCTCTTGCCTTGATTCTTGTCGCAACCCGGCTCGTCGAAAACTTCGGCGATTTGGGCATTGAGCGAAGCAGACATGACGTGCTCCTGATGGATGGACGTTTCTCTAGTGGCAAGTTCCATACCACCGGAAAACGTCTTGAAAATGTGCCAATTGGCGCTGAAGCAGTCGCTCGCGCGCATCGCAATGGCGGGTTTGAACGGTCTGCGACAGACGGTTCGCGACACAGAGAACCACAACACACGCTCACTGCCTGCCTTGCCGTTCCGTACGGAGCAGGAACCGTGCGATCGCATTCGCGCGCGCCTCCAGCAACGCATCCGGCCCCAAGGGTTCGCGAACCGCCAGGTAAGCAGTCAGCGCGTGGCGCATCCGTGGAGCTTTCGCGTAGTCCCACCGCACAGATCGACAGGTACTCTGCCCGTCCGTTCGCATCGGAAACGTCGTCGACCAGCGCGAGCAGTTCGCGCGGCGTTACCTCGTCATTGATCTCCGCGAGGCTCAACGGGTCGGACGCCGCCACCTCGCGCTCAAAGTCGTCGTAGGCGAACCAAGCACGCAGCGGCACTGAGTCAGACTGCGCGACTACATAGATCATGCCCCTCTCCCTCGCTGAGGTTTCGTCACGCAGGCTAGCTACACACAGCGCAGCAATTTCGTTTTCAGCGGTGCCCCGCTACTCGACATCCTCCGCCGCAATCTTCGCCCACACCGCGCGAGGTAACCGCGGCGCGATACCCGCCGGGCTCGCGTCGAACTGCCACGGAGCCGCCGACATCGCACCCTGTGCAATCGCAATCTCCTCGTGCGTCAATGGCAACCGGCCGGCCACATGCGCGGGGCCCCGGGCAGCACTTGGGCGATCATCTGCCGGTTCGGGTGTTCGAGCAGCGGGACGAGGTGGTCGGCCTCGCCCACGCCGGCCAGGCAAACCTGGCCGCTGATGACCTCGACGTTACGGCCGTCCTGCGTCATCTTGACCAGAACTGCATCTGCCGCGCCCGATGCATCTGCTGTGTCTGCCATGGCCGCGCTCTCCTCGTCAGCGAATGATGTCGTAGCTGTAGTCGGTCTTCGCCACGTCGATCGTGTTGGCGTCGAGCGCTTCGAAGAACTCGTCCAGCAGCGTGACCAGCACCCGCAACCCACCTTCATAGCCCCAGGTCGGGAAGCGATGGTAATGGTGGCGATCGAAGATCGGGAACACCATGCGTATCAGCGGCGTTTTGGTATCGCGCTCGAGATATTTGCCGTAGGTGTTGCCGATCAGGAAATCCACCGGCTCGGTAAACAGCAGTGAGCGCATGTGCCACAGATCGCGTTTCGGATACACCTTGCAGCCGGCGCCGTAGGGCGACGCGTCGAACAGCGCCTGCACCTTCGCAGCCCAGGTTTCGTTGCCGTTGGTCGCCAGCACGTGAGCCGGCTCGGCGCCGAGTTCCAGCAGGAACTGCGTGTAGCCCAGCATCTGGTCCGGGTCGCCGAAGAGCGCAAAGCGCTTGCCGTGCAGGTGAGCCTGGCTGTCGGCCATCGCATCGACGAGCTGGCCTCGCTCCTTCTCCAGTTGCGCCGGAATCGGCTTGCCGGTCACGCGCGAGATTTCCATCAGGAACTGATCGGTGCCCGCGACGCCAACCGGTGAGTTCAGCACCACGACTTCCTGGCCATGCTCGCCAATGAACTTGCTGGTTTTCTCGCAGCAGTATTCCTGGAACACGAAGGTCGCCTTCGCGTTCAACGCGCGCTCGACCTCCTCCTTGGTCGTGCCGCCTTCGTACATCCGGAACTCGCCGTCGGTCGGCGTATTCCACGTTTCGGAAGGGTCGCAGATGATGTTCACCGTCACGCCGAACAGATCGAAGATGCGGCGGATCTCCTTCATGTTGCCGACCACGTAGCCGTCGAAGCCGCCGATGAAGTTGACGCTGTCGTCGGGCACGCGCTCAAGCGGCGTCGCTGTGCCGGCCTTGCCGTCCCAGAAGTGTTTGAGGATACCGAGGAGCGCGTTGTCGTAGCCGGTCACGTGGCTACCGACGAAGGCCGGCGTATGCGCGAACGGCACGTCGTAGTCTTCCGGCACGCTGCCCTTCTGCTTGCTGCTCTTGATGAGCGCGTCGAGGTCATCGCCGATCACTTCCGCCATGCAGGTCGTGGAGACCGCGATCATGTCGGGCTTGTACAGGTTGTACGCATTTGCGAGGCCGTCGATCATGTTGTTCATGCCGCCGAACACCGCCGCGTCCTCGGTCATCGACGAGCTGACGCACGAGGTCGGCTCCTTGAAGTGACGCGAGAAGTGCGAGCGGTAAAACGCTACACAGCCCTGCGAGCCATGCACAAAACTGAGCGTCTTGTGAAAACCGTTGGCCACGTACACTGCGCCGAGCGGCTGGCAGGCCTTGGCCGGATTGATGGTGAGCGAGTCGCGTGCAAAGTTCTTTTGCCGGTAGTCTTCGCTCTTGGTCCACTCGACGATCTGCTTGACCTGCTCGTCTGAATGGTTGAACTCGAAGTGTTCCTTTTTCGCGCGGAAAATTTTCTGGTACTCGGGCTCACGGAACAGGAGTTCCTGATCGAGAATGTGGTCTGCGGATTGGGGCACGGGATGCTCCTGATATTCAATTCAATGGCCTGCCGGCCGGTGATCAGTCCGGTGATCGGTGCTTAGGCGTTTTTCTTCCAGGGCGCCTTGGCGAGCCCCCACACCGGGCTGGAAATGGCCATGTCCATGTCGCGCGCGAAAATGGCGTAGCCATCGTAGCCGTGATATGGACCGGAATAGTCCCAGCTGTGCATCTGGCGAAACGGCACGCCCATCTTCTGGAACACGTACTTTTCCTTGATGCCGGAGCCGACCAGATCGGGCTGGACCTGTTCGACGAACCTCTCAAACTCGTAGCCGGTCACGTCGTCGTAAATCAGTGTGCCGTCCTTCACGTAGTGCGTGGTGCGCTGATAGTCGTCGTTGTGGCCGAATTCGTAGCCGGTGCCGACCACGTTCATGCCGAGGTCTTCGTAGGCGCCGATCACGTGGCGCGGACGCAGGCCGCCAACGAACAGCATCACGGTCTTATCCTGCAGGCGCGCTCTGAACTTCGCGTTCACCGCATCGACCAGGGGACGATACTTGGCGATCACCCTCTCCGTGTTGGCTTTGATGCTGTCATCGAAGTGGCTGGCGATCTCGCGCAGGCTCTTCTCGATCATCGACGGGCCGAAGAAGTTGTATTCCGTCCAAGGAATGCAGTACTTCTCTTCCATGTGCCGGCTGATATAGTTCATCGAGCGGTAGCAATGCAGCAAATTGAGCTTGGCCTTGGGCGTATTCTCGAGCTCGGCGATCGAGCCGTCGCCCGACCATTGCGCGATCACGCGCAGGCCGATCTCTTCGAGCAGAATCCGGCTCGACCAGGCATCGCCGCCGATGTTGTAATCGCCGATGATCGCAACATCATAAGGCGTCGAAACAAATTCGGGCCGCTTGTCCGGATCGGCCTTGTCGAATATCCAGTCTCTAATCGCATCGTTAGCCAGATGGTGGCCCAGCGACTGGCTGACGCCGCGAAAACCTTCGCAGCGCACCGGCAAAATGGTGTGCCCTTCATAGTGCGCACTCTTCTTCTTCGAGACGGCCTCGATGTCGTCGCCAATCAGGCCGATCGGACATTCACTCTGGATCGAGATGCCCTTGTTCAGCGGAAACAGTTGCTGAATCTCGTCGATGATCTTGTCGAGCTTCTTGTCGCCGCCGAAGACGATGTCCTTTTCCTGGAAGTCCGACGTGAACTGCATCGTCACGAAGGTGTCGATACCGGTAGTGCCGATGTAGTAGTTGCGACGCGCGGCCCACGAGTACTGGCCGCAACCGACCGGACCATGACTGATGTGGATCATGTCCTTGATGGGCCCCCAGACCACGCCCTTCGAGCCGGCGTACGCGCAACCGCGAATCGTCATCACGCCCGGCAATGACTTGATGTTTGATTTCACGCCACAGTCGGGCTTGCCGTCCTCGAAGGTGCCCAAATGCTTGGCCCGCCGTTTGGCCATCTTCTCCGGATAGGCCTTCAGCACTTCATCGATCAGGGCCTTGTTCGCGGCCTTGCGCTCTTCAACAGTGACGCTCATGAGAATGCTCCATAGGGTGAGTATCAAGCCTGGCAGCGGGTAGCCGGCACGGCCCGGTTCATCGCGTGAAGAAGAACACCGGGCCGAGCGCAGCGGCGCTCGCTTAGGCGGTCAGTTCCGCTGCAGGCTTGCCGACTTGCGATTCGTCGATGGACGTCATGATTCCGTGCTCCATTAACAGGTCTTCCAGTTGATCCATCGTGATCGGCGTCGGGATCGTGCCGGTGCCCGCGTTGTTGTGCACCTTGGTGGCGAGCTGGCGATACTCTTCCGCCTGTTTGGATTCGGGCGCGAACTCGATCACCGTCATGCGGCGCAGCTCGGCGTGCTGCACAATGTTATCGCGCGGTACGAAGTGGATCAGCTTCGAACCGAGCATCTTCGCCAGCGCTTCGGCGAGTTCGAGTTCCTTGTCGGTCTGACGCTCGTTGCACACGAGCCCGCCGATCCGCACACCGCCGCTGTTCGCGTACTTCAGAATGCCCTTTGAAATGTTGTTGGCCGCATACATGGCCATCATTTCGCCGGACATCACAATGTATATTTCCTGCGCCTTGTTCTCACGAATCGGCATTGCGAAACCGCCGCACACCACGTCGCCGAGCACGTCGTACGACACGTAGTCCACGCCGTCATAGGCGCCGTTTTCTTCGAGGAAGTTGATCGACGTGATGACGCCACGGCCCGCGCAGCCCACGCCCGGTTCCGGACCGCCGGACTCCACGCAACGGATGTTGCGATAACCGATCTTCATCACGTCCTCGAGTTCGAGGTCCTCCACCGAGCCGGCTTCGGCCGCTAGCGACAGGATGGTGTCCTGCGCCTTTGCATGCAGGATCAGGCGGGTAGAGTCCGCCTTGGGATCGCAGCCGACGATCAGGATCTTCTGCCCGAGTTCAGTCAGGGCTGCCAGGGTGTTCTGCGAGGTGGTCGACTTGCCGATACCGCCTTTACCGTAGAAAGCGATTTGCCGAAGTTTAGACATTGCATTTCTCCATTCAGGAAGAAGGGTTGAAACCAGGGTTGCGTAACCGCGACCATGTCAGCCTGTCGTGCCTGTATGGGTCTTCTTATATCGAGTCACGCGTCGGCCGGACCTGTGTCCGCGCTGGACTCCAAATGCAGCTTCTGTGCCACGTCACCAGCGGTACTGCGGCGCGTCCGCCCCGCCGCGCTGGCGGTTGGCTCGGGACTTTTGCGGACTCCTCTTCTGTCTTGTCGATTTCGCGACAAACCACGCGAACTTCGTCGCCAATGAAACCATTCGGGCGCGTTTGTCGTGCGATTTCTGTCGTATTGGCCTGCGTGCAGCCGGACAATCGCCGGGTTGCGGCCTGGTTCGGTTATTGCATTGATCGCGCCATGGACACACCAGCCACCCAACCTTCGCGACCCGTGCCGCGCGAGACGCACTTCGACCGTCTAGGCGGCGAGACCGCCGTCATCCGCCTGGTCGATGCGTTCTATCAGCACATGGATACGCGGGCCGACGCGCAGCGCATTCGCGCGATGCATCACCCGGACCTGTCTTCGACGAAGGCCGTGCTGGTGCTGTATCTGTGCGAATGGCTCGGCGCCGACAAACGGTACTCGGCACAGCGCGGCCAACCACGGCTGCGCATGCGTCATGCCGCATTCGCGATCGGCACCGCCGAACGGGATGCGTGGCTAGCTTGCATGCGCGCCGCGTTCGACGAGACGGGTGTCGATCCGGTGCTACGCGATGACCTGATGCAGGCCTTTTTCAAAATCGCCGACCGGATGCGCAATACGCAGACGTGAATCCCTCTTCAACGCTGTTTAACCCAAGGATCTGTGATGACCGAAACGCTCGCGCACAAGGAGATCGACGACACCGCGTTCGCCCGTCTCGAACATGAAGGCCGTCTGCTCAACCCCGTTCTCAAGGGGCTGACGAACATGTTCGACCGGGTCGGCTTCCGCGGCGAACTTGCGCTGCGGTTTGCCACAAAGCTCGCCGACGAAGCGCGGCCGCCGGAGCTGACCTGCGATCAGGTGATGGCATGCGCGACGATCGGCCATAAGCATTTGCCGTTCTTCGCCGGGTATCTGTTGAGCTTCGAGCATCTGAAGGACGTGGCCGAGGTGCTCAGCGACACGCTCTCGGCGGATGGCAAGTACTTTCTGTTTTGCGACAACATCGACCTGAGCAAGCGATATCAGGTGCCGTACAAGGGCGCGATGTTCTATGTGCTGCCGATTCTCGAGTCCACCGTCTACAACGAGATGCTCGAACTGCTGTACCTCGAGAAGAACGAATTGAAGAAAAAGGACTCAGGCGGCAAGCTGGATGCGGTAGCGGACGCGGCCATCAAGTTCGACGTGACCTTCGACACGATCACCTACAGCGAAGGACTTGAATTGATGGGGCCGGTGCGCAACCCCAACGAGAACCGGCCCGTCTGAGGCGCGGGTCCCGACAGCTGCCACCCGCGCGGCTGCGCCAACCGATGTTCCCTTGCACCCGAACGCGACCATGATCATGCACACCGACACTGCTTTCGTCCTCCGCGAACGCCTGGCCTCGCGCGTTGTCCGGAACGCCGATGCACAACTCGAAACGATCGTGCCCGTCGCACTTTCCACTTGGCTGGCGTACCACGGCTTCCCTGATCTGCATTCGCGCTGCGTGAACGGCGAAACCCCGTTGATGCGCGCCGCGCAGCATGGCGAGGACGCGGTGGTCGAGGCGTTGCTCGCACTCGGCGCACGCGCCGACGCGCTCGATGACGACGGCAACCATGCGCTCTGGTTCGCGTGCCTGCACGGCGGCCCCGCGACGATCCTGCGGCTGATCGACGCCGGCGCGCCGATCGACCATGTGAACGACGACGACATCACATGCCTGATGCAGGCAGCCGCGAGCGGTCGCCTCGACGTCCTGCAGATGCTGCTTGCGCATGGGGCGAACGCAGAACTGTGCGCACCGGATGGCCGCAGCGCGCTCGACATGGCAGCCGACCTCGGGCTGCAACTGCTGCGCACGGCCCGACAGATGGAAGGAACGGGCACGCAACGTATCACCACAGCACCGGTCCTCCTCTGAGATGTGAGCCATCGGTCGACGAGCCATCGGCAGCGAACCCGGTACGGCCGGCATCGTCGACAGGAGATCGCAAGATGAATGGCCAACGCGTGTTTCCTCGCGACCGCGCCAGCATCGCCGCATGCAGGCGAGCCCGCACGCCATAGTCCTGCCATTCCCGCAACCTTCGCGAGCAGGTCATACCGCTACCGAAGTCCATCTCCGGCGGCAAGTCTTCCCACGGTATGCCGGTGAACAGCACGAACAGGATGCCATTCAATGCAGCAGCGCGTTCATCAACACGCGGGCGTCGGCCCCGGGGGGATACCCGTCGCTCTGGCAGCAAGGCTTCGAGCGTTGGCCATAACTCTTCGCCGATTCTTTTGTCTTGTCATCCAACGTCAAACTATACCCCTTGCTTTCGGATGACAGGCTTTGTTAGCGAGTCTTAAGAGGGACGTGCGTCGCGCGACCAGCGAAATCGGTCCACTGATCAGTCGAAAAATCGTATAGTTTGCAGCCTCGTGCGGTGTCGAAGTACCGACGCCACGAAAACCGCTGCACGACGATCCGTTCCGGAAGCATCGCTTCGAGCATTCGTTGAGCACCGACGAGCCCGTATAGAGGGAGACTCATGTCGACGTGATGCGCGGTGTGCTCCATGATGTGATGAAACAGCGCGCCAAAACGCCAGCGAAAGGTCAAGTGCACCGTCGTGGATACGAACGGATCCGAACGCCCCCATTTCGCGCGATCGTCGTACCAGCGGATTTGCGGAGGCGTGTGGTGCGCGTACACGACGAAACCCACCATCGCGCACCAGAACAGCAACGGCACCCCGAACCCGCATGCGATTGACGGGATCACCCCCCGCTGCGTCGCGCGAGCGATCCACGCGAGCGCGCCGATCCATAGCAGTGCGAACACCGATACCAGCGTGCAGTCACAGAAGAATACCGGGCGCCGCGTCGGCATTGCGGCACACGACGGGAAAAACATCTTCGTCCACCAAATTTCGATCATGTAGTAGAGACCAGGCGCCCAGCCGCTGCGATAGATACGTTCCAGTGCGCGCCGTGGCCCACTCAAGGCGCGATATTCCTGGATCGTCAGCGGTGCCCACACAAAATCGACGCCTTTCAGGTTCGTGTAGCCGTGATGCACCGCGTTGTGACCCACTTGCCACAGGCTGTACGGCGTGAGCGACGGCAGGAAGGCGATCCGGCCCAACCAGCGGTTGAGCGTGCGGTGCCGGGTCAGGCTCTCATGACATGCGTCGTGACCGATGACGAAGAGCCGTCCGATGACGAAGCCCGCCATGCATCCGAATACGGTCTTCAGCACGAACCCGTGTGCGAACACGCTCGCGGCGAGCGCACACAATAGTAAAACGTAGTCGAACACGAGCAGCAGAAGCGCGTAGGCGGTGCGGCGTTCGGCGAACGGTGTCAGCCACGAGCGGATGGCCTTGCGATGGGGCAATGGCTCATTGGCGGGAACAGGGTGATTCGGGCTGTTCATGAAGAAAGACCGGTAGAACGGTGCAGCACAACACTACGCACGCGGTCGACGGCTGCATGCCGTGTCCGCGATGATGTGACCAGACCGTTTCGCGCTGGTGGGGAGTCAGCGCGACATCATGTTCATGCTGACATTGTGCATCACCCAGATCGTGCCGAAGATCAGGAACAGCGCGGCGAGCGCGGTGTAGCATAACGCCAGCACGTTCCAGCGCTGGCCGCGCGACAGGTCGAGATGCAGGAACGTCACCAGTTGCACGACGATCTGCACGAACGCCAGCAACGCGAGCGCCATAATCGCGGAGCCGGCCGGCAGCAACCGTTGCGCGACGATCGAGAATGAGCCAGCCGTCAGCAGCACGGCGAGCACGAAACCGGTGATATAACCGGCGACGTCACCACGCAAGGCGGTCGTGGACGCCGAGTGTGAATGGACCATTTAGAGCATGCTCCCGAGATAGACAAACGAAAACACGCAGATCCACACGATGTCGAGGAAGTGCCAGAAGAGGCTCAGGCATGTCAGACTCGTGAGGTCGCGACCGGACAGTTCAGGCGAGCGGACGACCTGCACGACGAGCACGGCCATCCAGACGAGGCCGGCTGTCACGTGCAGGCCGTGGGTGCCAACCAGCGTGAAGAACGACGACAGGAAGGCGCTGCGACTGGGCCCAGCACCGTTGGCGACCAGGTGCGAGAACTCGCGCAGCTCGAACGCGAGGAACAGCGCGCCAAGCACGAACGTCACGAGGAGCCAGCCGATCACGGCACCACGCCCCTGGCGCTGCGCGCCGAGCACCGCGAAGCCGTAGGTGGTGCTGCTCAGCAGCAGCGCGCCGGTTTCAAGTGCGACACCCGGGATGTCGAACAGGTCCCGTCCGGACGCGCCACCCGCGAACTGATGCGCCATCACGGCGAACACGGCGAACAGCGACGCGAACAGCATGCAGTCGGTCATCAGGTACAGCCAGAAGCCGAACACGGTGGGCGTTGGGCCGTGGTCAGCGCTTGACCTGCCGTGATGGACGAGTAATGCAGATTGCGTCATGGGTTAGGTCTCCGCAGATTCGGGCAATTCAAGGTCGGCCGGGGTGGGTGCGCTGCCGCGTCGTGCTTCGATTTCGCGCACGCGCGAGGCCGGAATCACGTAGCCATGGTCGTCGCGGAAGCTACGCGCGATCAGCGCGGCGACGATCGCGACGAAGGCCAGCACGGCGAGCCACGTGATGTGCCAGACGCCGGCAAAGCCGAGCACGAGGCTGAATGCGCCGATCAGGAACCCGTCCGCGGTGTTCGACGGTAGGTGGATGTCCTCGTAATGCGCCAGTGCGGTATTTGCTGCGCCGCTCTCCTTCATGTGCGCGAACGCGTCGAGCTGGTGGACGACCGGTATGCGCGCGAAGTTGTAGACAGCGGGCGGCGACGCGGTGGCCCATTCGAGCGTGCGGCCGTTCCACGGGTCGCCCGTCAGGTCGCCGTATTCCGGCTCGTTGCGATGGATCACGCTCACGACGACCTGGGCGATCTGGTGCACGACACCGAGTGCGATCAGCACCACGCCGCATGCCGCGACGAACAGCCAGGGATGCCAGGTCGGATTGTCGTAGTGATTCAGGCGCCGGGTCATGCCCATGAAGCCGAGCACGTAGAGCGGCACGAACGACACGTAGAAGCCGACGAACCAGCACCAGAACGCCCGCTTGCCGAGCTTCTCGTTAAGCTTGAAGCCGAACGCCTTCGGGAACCAGTAATGGAAGCCTGCGAGATAGCCGAACACGACGCCGCCTATGATCGCGTTGTGAAAGTGCGCGATCAGGAACAGGCTGTTGTGCAGCACGAAGTCCACGCCCGGGATCGCCATCATCACGCCCGTCATGCCGCCGATCGTGAACGTGACCATGAAGCCGATCGTCCACAGCACGGGTGCGGTGAACTCGATGCGACCGCGGTACATCGTGAACAGCCAGTTGAAGATTTTCACGCCGGTGGGGATCGCGATGACCATCGTCATAATGCCGAAGAACGCGTTGACGTCCGCGCCGGAACCCATCGTGAAGAAGTGGTGCGCCCACACGAGGAATGCGAGCACCGTGATCGCGCACGACGCGTAGACCATCGTTCTGTAGCCAAACAGCGGTTTCTTCGCGAAGGTCGCGATCACTTCCGAGTAGATGCCGAACGCGGGCAGCACGAGGATGTACACCTCCGGGTGGCCCCACGCCCAGATCAGGTTCAGGTACACCATCGCGTTGCCGCCGAGCTCGTTTGTGAAAAAGTGCATGCCTGCGTAGCGGTCGAGGCCGAGCAGTGCGAGCGTCACGGTTAGGATCGGGAACGTTGCCATGATCAGCACGTTCGAGCACAGCGCGGTCCACGTGAACACCGGCATCTTCATCAGCGTCATGCCGGGCGCGCGCAGCTTGACGATCGTCACGAAGAAGTTGATCGCGGTAATCAGCGTACCGACGCCGGAGAGCTGCAGACTCCAGATGTAGTAGTCGACCCCGACGCCGGGACTGAACTGCAGCTCCGACAGCGGTGGATACGCGAGCCAGCCGACCTGCGCGAACTCGCCGATCACGAGCGACAGATTGATCAGGATCGCGCTGATCGCCGTCATCCAGAAGCTCAGCGAATTCAGGAACGGGAAGGCGACGTCGCGCGCGCCGATCTGCAGCGGCACGACAAGATTGAAGAGGCCGACCATCAGCGCCATAGCCATGAAGAAAATCATGATGACACCGTGCGCGGTGAATATCTGGTCGTAGTGGTGCGGCGGCAAGTAACCGGGGCCGTGAAACGCGATCGCGAGCTGAAGCCGCATCATTACGGCGTCGACAAAACCGCGCATGAGCATCAGCACCGCGACGATGATGTACATGATGCCGATCTTCTTGTGATCGACGCTTGTCAGCCACTCGGTCCAGAGCCACTTCCAGCGGCAGAGCTTCGTGAGCGTGGCGATGACCGCCAGCACGATGAGCGCCATGAACGCGGCCGCGCCCATGATGATCGGCTGATCGAACGGAATCGCGCCGGGCGTGAGTTTTCCAAACATGGCTTACTCCGTGGTCTGTGTACGACATGCGGCATCGCGGAAGGCCGTGACGTTGCCGTTGTTGTATCGGGCAACGATGTTACGGAACAGGTGCTGGTCGATCGATGAGAAGTAGCGTACCGACTGCTTCTCGCTCGGCTTCGCGACTTCGGCGTATTCGTCCATGCTCAGGCGTTCCGGCGAAGCCTTGACCTTCCGCACCCATGCGTCGAAGTCGGTGGGGCTCGTCGCGAGCGTGCGGAATTTCATGTCGGCGAATCCCTTGCCGCTGAAGTTGGCGGACATGCCTTCGAAATGTCCCGGTGCATCCGCAATCAGGTGCAGACGGGTCTGCATGCCGACCATTGCATACACCTGGGTGCCGAGCTGCGGGATGAAGAATGAGTTCATCACCGAGTCCGACGTGATCCGGAAATTCACCGGCGTATCGACTGGCACGGCGAGCTGGTTCACCGACGCAATGCCGAGGTCCGGGTAGATGAAGAGCCACTTCCAGTCGAGCGCGACCACCTCGACATCGATCGGCTTGACGCTCGACTGCAGCGGCCGGTACGGGTCGAGCTCATGCGTGGTGCGCCACGTCAGGATACCGAGGTACAGGATGATCAGGGTGGGGATCGTCCAGACGGCGATCTCGATCGCCGTCGAGTGCGCCCATTTGGGCGCATAGACCGCGTGACGGTCCGACGCACGGTAGCGCCACGCGAAGAACAACGTCAGCAGGATCACCGGGATCACGACGATCAGCATCGCCCACGTGGCGGTGGCGATCAGCGACTTCTCGGCCGCGCCCACGCTCCCTTTTGGATCAAGCACAGTCAGATCGCATCCCGATAGAGAGGCGCTCAATGTTGTGACGATGGCTATCGCCCGTTTCCTTAAGGCTTTTCTGTCTGTCATAGTGGTTAAGTCCGGATTGTGGCACTTTTGACCTGAAGCTGGCTTGACGCATGCGGCATCACACTCGCAGCGTCATGGTCCAACAACCGGCCAGCTTTGTGATTGATGCCGATCAAGGATGAACGAAGCGGCCGGGTGCGGTGCACTGACGCAGTGCGCGGGCAAAATCAGGCGATTGCCCATGTCTTCATGGCTGAACTGAAGCAGAGCCAGGCTGCAAGGGATGGCCTCGATCTGGCAATCGAGGGTCGTAACGGGGCACGTGGCGCGGAACGAAGGACAGACTTTACGGCGTCCGTGTGAACAGGGGAACACCTTGCTGACGGTGCGGTTTGCGGGTAATGCAACGCTCGCAGCATTCTCGATGCGCGGGACAATCTGATCCGGATCAGCGAATACGCACCCTGGCGTTGCTATTTCGGAGTTCGACGAACACGGTCCGTCGCGTTGTTTGCGCCAGCCACCGGCGGTCGTGCCGCTAGATCAGTTTTGACCAGGACGCGCTCGAGGGTCGCTCCAGATAACCGTCGAACACCATGGCCACCGCACGCACGAAGAACCGGCCTTTTGGGGCAATCGAGATGCCGTTTCCATCGATGCTCACCAGTCCCGCCTCCCGATATGGTTCCAGGGCAGTAAGCTCACTTGAGAAATAGCGGACGAAGTCGATCTGATGCGCTAGCGAGATCGCCGCGAAATTCAACGGCACGCCGCACATGAGCGTCATGATCACCTCCCGACGCAACGCATCGTCAGGCGATAGGACAATTCCGCGTTCGACCGGCAGCCGGCTGGGTACCGGACGATGCGGGTGAAGGCCAATAGTCCGGCCTCAAGGCTCCCGCTATCTCGACATTCCGACGCGTCACCCGATGTCGCATCTTGACTTCGGGCTCGGGACCGGTTGATCCTGCGCAAGGGCCACCCTGATTTGCGCGTCGACAATTCCCCGCATACGTCAACAAGGGCAAAGCGATGAAGCACATGATTAACGCCGTGATGATCGTGGCAAGCCTGTGCGCTACCGGTTTGTCCGAAGTACGGGCATACGCGAATGACGTAAGCGCGAACGGAAGCACGATGGCAGGCGCGGTGCCGGCGGACGGGACCCACGCCGGTGACTTACTCGTGCGTTTGCGTGCCATCTCGATCGAGCCGGAAGTACACGCGAGCGGCACGTTGTCGTCGCTCGGCATGGGTGTCAATAACGCACTCGTGCCAGAGTTGAACCTGATCTATATGATCCGCGACGCGATCGGCGTCGAGCTGATTCTCGGTACCTCGCGGCAACACGTGACGTCTGGTCTTTGCGATCTGGGTGGCGTGAACGTGCTACCACCGACACTGCTGCAATATCACCTCAACCATGCTGGCATGATCCGACCGTATGTCGGCGCGGGGGTCAACTACACGTACTTCTACAACGACGGCCCGAGCGCGGGCCCAGAAGGCACCCGAGGTGTCACGCGGCAGCTTCGGTCCGGCGGTGCATGCTGGCGCCGACGTGCAGATCACGAAGACCGTCTTTCTCAACGCGGATATCAAGAAGATCTGAATGCACACGGATGCCTCGGTCGGCGGCAGTTCGTTGGGCCCACTGGACATCGACCCGCTAGTACTGGGGCCAGGCGTTGGGATGAAGTTCTAGCGAGCGCAGTGAGTGTTCCGTTCCGTTGTTAAGTGCGCACGCTGCTCGGACTGGGCGCCGATCCGGCTGTGCATTACCAGGACGACTTCACTGCCATCGACATGGCGGCCAGCCTCGACTGCCTGCAACTGCTGCGTCAAACCTGAGAACCCCGGCAATGGGCCCACATCACCATCTACAAAAACCCGGCTGCTCCGGCAATGCGCGCCAGAAAGCCCTGCTGCGCATGGCCGGCTACACGCTCGACGTGTGCAACCTACTGAGCTGGCCTTGGACCGCCGCGCGCTACAGGGCCTTCATGGCGCCGCGGCCGATCAGCGAGTGGTTCAAACGCGCGGCACCGCGCATCAAGTCGAGTGAAGTGGTGCCGGAAACGGTCGACGCCAATGTAGCGCTGGCGCTGTTGCTGGCCGAGCCGCTGCTGTTCCGCCGGTCGCTGATGCAATGCGACGAGCGCCGCATGGTCGGCTCCAACGCGGCCCTGGTGTACACCTGGATCGGGCTCGGCGCGCACGCACCGGCCCCGGACATGCTGCTCGAAGACTGCGCCGCAATGACAGAACACAGCTCGCACCAACGCGCGATCCGCTGCGCCCCATCCACCTGAAACGGAGATCGGATCACCATGCCCCTGTACGACTACCGCTGCGCGGCCTGCGGCCACGCATTCGAAACGCTGGTGCGCGCCGGCCACACGCCCGTCTGCCCGCAATGCGGCGGCACCGCGCTGGACAAGCAGGTCAGCGCGCCGGCCTCGCCCGGCAAGAGCCGCGCGATCATCTCCTTCGCGCGGCGTCAGGCGGCCCGCGAAGGGCACCTCAGCAACTATTCGCCGGCCGAGCGCTGCAAGCTGCTGCGCTAAGCCGAACGGGGAATCGCGCTGTCGATGCATGTGAACTTCGAGGGGCGCCTACCCGATGGCACTCAGACTCACCGTCGTCATGTGGCCGGCACGCTGGAACAGGCCACCACCGACTGCCTGCCGGAACGCGCGAAGGGCATCTGCCCGTATCTCGACGCTACCCGGATCCACGCCTTCGGTCAGGAACATCGCGGCCGTGCCGGCCTGCTCGATGATCGTCAGCCGCGCGCTGGTTTCGATAGCGGCGCTGCGGGTCGTACCGGCACCGCCGCAGGATCGATGTCCGGACAGGCATGCACGAGACGCGAGTTCAATTCGAGCGCGATCGCACGTAGCAGCGCCGCGTCAGGCTGGTGCTCGTCAGGGAAGTTCTGACAACGCGCACGACGTGTTGTTGAACGCCAGCTCCGCGCTCAGCAGGATCGGTGTGGCCGCGAGCGCGTCAGCAAGCATCGCGGGCAGCAGCGGATCGAACCTGACATGCTCCGCCCCCAGCCGCTGCAGCAACGCGAGTACCGCCCGGCGGTCACGCAGCATCAGCAACGCGCTGCTGGTCCGCACGCAGGCTGCCGGAAGCGCGGCAGCCTGCGTATCGACCAGACGCGCCGTCCCGCCTGCGATGCGGCGCGCCCCGGCATGCGTCTCAAGCGGCCCCTCGCGGCGCTGCGGTTCGCGGTTCGGGTCGGTGAGCCAAAGTGCATCGCCGGGGTCGTGCTGCCGCACGCTCGGCATACCCAGTTCGAGTTCGTCGAGCAGCGCGCCGATGCGCGGCTCGGCATCAGGCCAGAACCAGGCCGGACCTAGACCCAGCGTCTGACCGGTGGCTTAGCAATGTTGCGTCAGCACGGCCGCCCACGCGCTCGCGCGCTTCGATGACAACGACGGAAACGTCCTGAGCGTGCAGTGCGCGCGCCAGCGCGACGCCGCATAGACCCGCGCCGACGATGGCCACGTCGACCACCAGCGATTCGACCGCGGTCATCTCGCCGCTCAGACGAAGTCAGCAGTTCGATGGTCACCGGCTCTTCGGCCAGCACGACTTGACAGGCGAGGCGCGACTTGGAGCCGATGCCGACGAGCGTATCGAGCTTGTCATTTTCGAGCCGCTGGATCTTCGGCAGGCTCTTGCGCCCTTCTTGTACGAACAGGCGGCACGATCCGCAGTCGGCCTTGCCGTTGCACTTGTGCTCGATGCTCTCGCCTACGGCGAGCAGTGCCTGCAGCAGGGTCGCGCCGACGGCAACGTCGTAGGTCTTGCCCGAAGGCAGTACGGTCAGTGTGGTCATGATGGCGATCTTGATAGAAGGCTACGGATGAAGAACGCTGGCTAGCGGCCACGCTTCACGCGGCCAGTGCGGGTTGCAAGGCATCCACCAACGCTTCGGCGAACCCGCCCAGCGGCATCGCGATGCACGTGATGCCCTGCTCTTCGAGAAAGCGCGCCTCCATACGCGTCGGTTCGTCGGGCAGCACGGCCCAGTGCATGTCGGAGGAGCGCTTCATGATCTGGCGCGCGAAGCTGCGTGTGAGCTGGTCGTCGAAACGGCAGCCCAGAAACAAAAAACTTCGACCGCGGCGCCACGCCTGCACGGCGGGCGGAATGGGCGTCTGGATATCGATCTCGGTCATGACTTCCACGAAGTCGCTGTCAGAGACTAGGTAGTTAGAGGCCGGCGCATGGCCGCCAATCGGCTTGTAGAGCAGCGCGCCCGAGGCCGGCACGGCATCCAGCAACGCGCCGTCTGCGCTATAGGCCGCGAACCAATGGCCGAAATGCTCGGCCTGCGACAGCCCCTGCAACTGCGCCCAGCCGCCCTGCGGCCGCGCCTGCGCCAGCGCGCAGGCGAAGGTGTCGTCGTACCAGCTGTCGACAACCAGCCCGGCGCCGATCGCCGCCAACGCGCAATGCAGTGCCGACGGCGTCGACGTCATGGCGAAGGCCTCATTCATGACGCTCACCAGCGACTTGCGATGCTTGAAGTTTTCGATGAACTGCGCCGCCCGGGTCAGCCGGGTGCGGATCTTGTGCTGCACGCTGACCTTGGCCGTGATGATTTCGGCGAGTGCGAGCGGCGTGGCAGGGGCGGCCGTATCGGGGCACAGCGCGAGCAGCGCCGGTCCCAGGTACGGAATGACGCCGCCCGCACACAGGCGTTCGGCGATGGTCTGGACTGAAACGGTCATGGAGTGCGCCTCACAGATAAATGGCAGCGCCGGCGCCCACGTTGGTCGCGGTGTCTTTCAGCGTCTTGACGATGTACTTGACCTGGTCGGTGTCGAGTAGTGTGTGCAGCGGCAGCGCCAGCGCGCGATCGCCGATGCGCTCAGTGTCGGGCAACAGGCCGCTCTTGCGGCCGATCGCATCGCCCGCGTTCATGTAGTGGAACTGCTGATGCAGCGGATGGCTGTAGGCCACCGTCTCAATGCCGCAAGATTTCATGTCGTCGATCATCTGAGCGCGCGCTCTCTGCGTAAAACGCTTGCCCAAATGCACAACATAGAGCATCCAGTGCACTTCTTCGACGTCCTCGGCCACGTAGGCCGGCTTGATCCCTTCGAAGCTTTGCATCTCTTCGTGATACCAGGTCTCGACCTGCTTTCGCTGCGCGAGGCGCGTGTCGAGTTCGGCCAGTTGCGCGAGACCGAGCGCGGCGGTCAGATCACTGATGCCCGCCTGCAGCGGCACCCGCGAGCCGACCGAGACGGACGCGCGGTCCGTGACGCGCCGCTCGCGCAGATAGCGCAGTTCATGGACGAGTTCGTCATCGTCGGTGACGAGCATGCCGCCCGCTCCTGTGCACAGCGCGGACGGGCTGGAGAAGTCGAACACTGATACGTCGCCGAAACTGCCGACGTTGCGGCCCCGGTAGCGGGAGCCCAACGCCTCGGTACTGTCTTCGATCAGCCGCAAGCGCTGCGCGTCGGCCAGTTCGCGCAGCAGCGCCCACGCGGCCGGGTGACCGTTGGTATTGCCGGCGAGGATCGCGCGCGTGCGAGGGCCGATCTTCTGCGCGGCTTTTTCGGCGCTCAGACAACCGCTCCAGTAGTCGATGTCGGCGAACACCGGCATGGCTCCCGCCAGCGTGATCGCCTGCGCCACCTGATGCCAGGTGTGCGACGCGCAGACCACCTCGTCTCCCGGGCCGATCCCCGTCGCGCGCAACGCAATCCAGGTGGCGAGCGTGCCGCTCGCGACCGCGACCGCATGCTCCCGGCCAACCCAGCCCGCAAACGCGCGCTCGAACGAATCAAGCATCGGCCCGTCGCTCCACCGCGAGGATTGCAGCACCGCGTTGACGAGATCGATCTCGCGCGCCGCGCAAGCCGGTTCGCTCAGCGCGATCTCATCGATTTCCATGCGCCTCGTCCTCGGTCAGGATCAACGCATCGGCCTCTTCAGGCCGCTGCGTGATGAACCTGCAATGCCCGGCCGACATCGCGAAATAGACACTGCGCGCACCGAACCGGAGCGCTGCTGTCTCGTCGCGCATCACCGTTGCGCTGACATGCATTGTGCGCACCTCGGGATAACGTTCGTGCCATTGCGTGGCGGCGTCGCGTAGCGTCGGTGCCGTGCGGAGCAGGTCCGCCGCGAAGTCCAATTGCTCGGCGTTCAGGCTCATCTCACTCCTCCACGCCAGCAATGCGTCGCGCTTCGACCGTGATGGGCAGTGGCGTATCGTCGGCCATCGGGGGCAATTCGAGTTGCCAGCCGTTTGCGAGCGTGACGAGACCGCCCCACATCCCGGGCTGCGCCATCGCGACAATGGGCTCCTCCAGGTCCTTCTTTGGCACATAGGCGCTCAGCGCGCCCTTGCTGTCCTTGCGGATCATGACTTTCATGGTTGCGGACTCCGGCGATTGATGACAGGTTCAAACCAGGTTCAAGCGGGATGCGCTGCTTCCTCCAGCAGTGGACGAAGCAACGGCGGCAGATAGGCGAGCACGTACTCAATGTCCTGCGCCGTAGTGGTTTCGCGAGCGACAGCCGCACCGCCGCCAGCGCCTCATCGCGCGGCACATCCATCGCGACAAGGACGTGCGACGGCTCGCTGCCGCCAGACGAGCATGCCGAGCCTGACGACGCGGCAACGCCCAGCAGCTCGATGCGCTGCAAAACGACCTCGGCGGGAACCTCGCCGAAACGCAGGTAGCTGGTGCCGGGCAGACGCGATGCCTGCGCCGAAAACACGTTGATGGCCGGCAGTGCGCACCGCAGCCCCTGCTCCACTGCGTCACGCAGCGCGGCCACGCGCGCCGCTTCGCTCGCTACGTCGCTGATACGCTCGAGCGCCGCTGCAAAGCCGGCGATGGCCGGCAGGTTCTCGGTGCCGCCGCGTCGATGCCGTTCCTGGCTGCCCTGTACCTGCGGCACCAGCGTCACGCCGTGGCGCACGAGCAGCGTACCGATGCCCTTCGGCCCGCGCAGCTTGTGCGCCGACAGCGACACCGCATCGATCCCGCTCTGCGCGAAATGGAACGGCAGCCTGCCGATGAACTGCGGCGCATCGAGATGGAGGCGCGCGCCGGCCGAATGCACGAGATCGCGTACTTCGGCGACCGGCATCAATACGCCCGTCTCGTTGTTGGCCGCCATCAGCGATTCCACCCCGACGTCAGGTCCAATCAGCGCGGCGGCACTGTCGAGGTCCAGCGTCCCGTCGGGCCGCACGGCGATGTAGTCGACCGCGACGGCGCGTGCAGCCAGCGCACGCGCCAGCTTCAGGTGCGCTGCATGTTCGATCGCGCTGAATACGCCACGGTGCCGCCCCCCCGACGCCGCCGCGTGCAGCCCGCACACGGCCAGGTGATTGGCTTCGATGGCGCCGCTGGTGAAGATCAACTCTGCGGGCTTGCAACCGAGCGCTCGCGCGATCGTCGCGCGGGCCGCAGCGAGCGCGCCCTTCGCCTGCTGCCCGACGGCATGCTGCGACGACGCGTTGCCCCACGCGTCCGTCAGGATGGACAGCATCGCCTGCGCCACGGCGGAGGCTGGCGGCATGGTCGCGTTGTGGTCGAGATAGATCATCGCCCCGGCTCCGTTAGTTTGCTTCACGGCCAGAACACGCATTCGCGATCGATGCACAGCGTGTCCAGCAGCTCGGTCAGACCGGTGCTCTCATGCTGGGGCATCCATCGGTGCGACGCATGATCGCGCGCACTCAGGTGCCACATACCGTCTTCATCGCGCGTGAGCCAGGCTATGTCGATCAGCCCGCCATTCGCGTCGACATTGCGGGAGCAGCACGGGCTCTCGACACGGAACCCTGCCCATCGCGCAGCACGCGCGGCACCACATAGCGGTAGCGGGTACGCTCGCGCAACGCTTGCTCGATCTGGCGCTGGGTCAGGTCGAACGGGCGGCCCGCGCGCAAACCGTCGCGCGGCGGCGCCGCTTCTGGCGCGCTCGCCTGAACCGTCATGACATGGCTCCTTCTTCGGGTAGCAGGCCGGCGGGTGCGGGCGCAATTTCATTCTCCGTGCATCCGACGACACAGTGGCCGAACTCCACCAGATACACCGGCTCGCCGCTCTCAACCACCTGCCCGACGTTGACGATTTCGCCGACCGTACCCGCCTCGGCCAGACAATCGTCCTGGCCGCGCTCCGGAAAGCTGCCGTCGTTGCACAGGTCATCCAGCGCGATCACGCGCATGCCCCACTGATAAGCAGGCTGAACCGGTTCGATACTCATGCTGACGGCTCCTGCGGTTGCCACGTTTCCGGCTGGACCCGCGTGCCGATCTTGTGCAGCGCTTCGGCCCGCTCGCCCAAGCCTTGCAGCACGTCGTCCGGCAGGTTGTCGAGCGTGCATAGCTCTTTCGCGCGCATGCCGACACGGTGGCCGCTCTCGACGAAATCCACCGCGTAGATATAGAACTGCTGAAGGAAGGTGTCGATGCTGGTGACGTAGCCGATCTCGCGCTTGTTCACCAGCACTTCGCCGATGTCCTTGCCGTTGTAGGTGCCGTCGTTGCGGATCACCGCGCGTGCGATCACGCGCTCGCCGTAGTTGAAGCGCGGGGGAAACGCGACCTCGAGCAGGTCGTCGTCGCGGTTGATGTCAGCCATGCTTCACTCCTGCTGATCGTTGCGTCTGTCCGGTGGTCATCAGGTTCGCGACCTCGCCCGACGGCCGGCGCTGCCGCGCGAGCGCGCGCACCTCTTCGTCCGCGTCATCCACCAGCGACGCCACGATTTCGCCAGCGGCGCGCCGCGCGACTTCCCAGCGCACTCGCCAATCGCGATCGAACGCGAGGCGCGATAGCAGCGTCGCGGACAGACGCTCGGCGACGATGCGGCGCACCTCGGCCTCGCTGTCGTCGGCAATACGCAGCAGCGCGGGCATCTCAAGACGCTCGGCCAGCCGCATCCGGACTCCGCGATCAGGGTCGCCGATCATCTGCGGCAGCCGCGCGAGCGGCAGACGCTGCGCCACCCATTCGCGCACCCCGTAGTCGGAATCGCCCCGCATGCCGACCAATGCAGCAGACGACAGGCGCTGCGCCACGCGAATCCGCACCTCGAAGTACGGATGCGCAAGCTGCTCGTTGGCCAGTTCAGGGTGCCAGTGAAAGAAGCGCTCGATGCGGCGCGCGTACGCATCCTGCATGCACGCGTGACCTGGCCCGCAACCGTGCTCCGCCGGCAACTCGCGGAACCGCACATACCCGCAGCCGGCGCAGTCGAGCGGGCCGCCCTGCCAGCGACGCGGTGCAATGTCGCCGCCTGGTACACGCGCGATCTGTACGCTCATGGTTGCGTCCCCGTCCAGCCGCGCGTCGGATACGCACTCAGCACATCCATTGCATCGTCGGACCCGACGCCGGTCTCATGACGAGCCAAGACTTGCGAAAGCAGCGCGCCCCCCACCCGGTCTTCGGGATCGAGCCGGCGCAATTCGCGCAGTCGCATGCGCGCTTCTTCAAAGTCGCCGAGACGCATGTTGAGGTACGCGAGGCCCTTCAGCGTGAACAGATAAAAACGCGCGGCCGCGTCATAACGCGTGGTCACGATCGCGGCCGCAAGCGGTTCGTCGCCGAAATCTGAGGCCAGCGCGGTGCGGGCGACCGCCAGCGCGTCTTCGCCGATCGCACGCGCCTGCGCCAATTGATGGCCGTAGAAGTAAAAGCGGTACAGCGCGATCAACGGCACCGGATGGCGCGGCGCGGCGGCGCGGGCGCGTTGCAACAGCGCGAGCGCCTCGTCGGGGCGCTCGCGCAACCGACCCGCCTCGGCGATCAACGCATTGACGCCCGACGGCAAGCCGCCGCCAATCGCGCTCTGCGCAAACGCGGTCATTGCGTCGTCGAGGGCACGGTCGCCGGACTCCATCGCCATCGCTCCTCTTCAGGAGATCTGACGCGGCAGCGGCGGCCGCCCGCGGCCAATCGCGCTGACATCGATGGTCGCCACGCCCGGCGGCGCCGACTCCGCACTGCTGCTGCAACCACAAGCGGCCTGGTTCGGATTGAAGAAGATCAGGCCGGACTGGGTTGGCGTGTCGGCGAAATCGATCGTTATGCCTTCGAGCATTAGCCGGCTCTCAGCCGGCAGGAATACGCGCAGGCCGTTGATGTCGAGTTCCTGTTCGCCTGGTTGCAGCGCCGGCTCGGCGGTGAATTTCGCGGTATAGCCGGAACAGCCGCCGGCGCTCACCACCAGACGAAAGCCAGCGCCAGCCGGCAGGCCCGAAAAGCGCACGATACGACGCATGAACTTCTCGGCGGCGCTCGTAACAGTTACGTTGGACAGCATGATGCGTAGTCTCCTGATGGATGAATGGCCGGCCCGGCCACGAGCCAGACTCAAACCTGAACGATGCAGCCGTCCACGGGACACACGGCGACGCACTGCGGGTCGTCGAAGTGGCCTTCGCATTCGGTACATTTCTTGGGGTCGATCGCGAACACGCCGCCTTTGTCGCTGATCGCGACATTGGGGCATTCCGGTTCGCAGGCCGAGCATCCCGTACAGGTGGACGCGATAATCTTCAGAGGCATGGAGGCTCTCCTGTTGTCCTGTCTGGAAAGGTGTGGGGTTGTCACGCCGCTGAGGCTGACGAGGTGTAAGCACCCTGGCGGATCGAAGCATCGCCGCGGTCCCGGTGCACGATGGCGCCGCTGGCGATGCGACTGCGGTAGTCGTTGAACCAAGCAAGCACCGCTTTTTCGATAAATTCGGCGACGTACTGATCGACCGGCTCGATGCCCGCTTGCGCCAGTTCGTCTTTCGGGCAGGCGCCGATCTTCGCGACCAGCACCGCGTGGCAGTCGTGGAGCGCGCGCACGACCAACGGTAGTTGCTCGTCGTCGCCGTAACCGCCCCGGCAATACAGGTCCACCCGGCGATGGCCGACGATCAGCGCTTCGGCTGCCGAGACCTCGAAGATCTGAAACTCCGTGACGTGGCCGAAGTGCTCGTTGATCCGGCCGCCGCCCTTCGTTGCGACCGCGACCAGCACCTTCATGTCGTCGGCGACGTCGATCTCGCGAGAGACAGCCAGCGCTTCCTGCTTCGCGTCGTGCTGCGCCTGACGCTCCGCTTCGACGCGCTGCTGGTATTCACGGCGGCGGTCGAGGTCGTAGACCACTTCCATCTGCTCGATCTTGTCGAGCGTGAAATCCTCGCTGCGGTCCTCGCCCAGCAGGCCAACCGCATCCGCGCGGCACTGGCGGCAATGACGCATCAGGTTGGCGCCGCCCATGCAGGCGTCCTGCACCGCCTTGAGTTCCTGCGCAGTCGGCCCCCGCTGGCCGCTCAGGCCAAAGTGAGTGCCGTGTTCGGGCTCCGAGATCAGCGGCATGATGTTATGCAGGAACGCGCCGCGTTTCTTCACCTCGCGGCTGACCTCGATCAGGTGCTCGTCGTTGATGCCGGGAATCAGCACAGAGTTGATCTTGGTCAGCACGCCGCGTGCGGTGAGCATCTCGAGACCCTTCATCTGCCGGTCATGAAGGATGCGGGCTGCTTCGTAACCGGTCACGCGCTTGTGCTCCCAGAAAATCCACGGATAGATTTTCTCGCCCACCGCCGGGTCGACCATGTTGATGGTAATTGTCACGTGGTCGATGTTGTACTTGCAGATTGCGTCCACAAGGTCGGGCAACGCCAAGCCATTGGTCGACAGGCACAGCTTGATGTCCGGCGCCTGTTCCTGCAGCATCCGGACCGTCTCGAAGGTCTTCTTCGGGCTCGCCAGCGAATCACCAGGACCGGCAATGCCAAGCACCGTCATCTGCGGCATCTCGCTTGCGATGGCCACGACCTTCTTCACTGCCTGTTGCGGCGTTAGCTTCTGAGAGACCACGCCGGGACGCGACTCGTTCGAGCAGTCGTATTTGCGGTTGCAGTAGTTGCACTGGACGTTGCAAGCCGGCGCCACCGCCACATGCATGCGCGCATAGTGATGATGGGCTTCTTCCGAGTAGCACGGGTGATTCTTGACCTTCTCCCAGATGTCCGGCGGCAAGTCGTCGAGACTGCCCGACGCGCCGCAACTGGCCTTACCCTCGCCACCGTGCGTGCCGCAGCCGCCACCGGTGGACGGGTCTTCGATCTTCACGCCGAGAGCTTTAATCTGCCCGATGCCGATATAAGCCGCTGCGGGCAAGTCGCTCGCATTTGAACTCGCTTGCATGGATATCTCCTCGCAACCGACGGCGGCCGCGCGCAAGCCATAAAGCCAGATCCATGCCACCCGACAAGAAAGCCAAGGATCAACGTGTTAGGGGATATTTCACAGTTCTGTATGATCCCGGCGCGCGACGTATCCCTCCAATTTCGTTGCGTCGTGTCGATGTTGCGACAAATCTCACACGACCCGGAACGCATGTGCCGAACCAGCGAGATGGACCCGCACAAGCTGGGTAGGCGAAGCATTCTCTATCCTGGTCAGAACCGGTGAACCTCAATAGAGGATGTATGCAGCGCATAGCCTATCTGCCGGGGCGTGATCCCCAGGAAGCGCGCCGCCTTCGCCTGGAACGAGCCGCTGCGTTCCGTCGACCAGATCAATCGTTCGCGTTCACCCTCTGGCTTCCCGGCTTACGATGTCGCGAACGTGTGGTCGTCCGCCACTGGATCCAGATCAGCGGCAGCCTCAGTGGCCGCGCTGCTAGGCCAGACAGCCGGTGCCGACGCCATATCCGGATCATGATGCCCGTACGGCGGCTGCGACGACGGCACCTCAGCGATCGGCATTTCTCCCAGAGGCGCGGGACGAACCACATCCTCGCGCTCGACGTAGTGCAGCACCTTCGTCAGACAATGATCCTCCTGAGACGGGAACTTGAAACGGTAGATCACGCCGTCACGTGTCATGGTCGCCGTGCGTTCGACACAGTTCTTCAGTTCACGAACCTTGCCCGGCCAGTAGGATCTCATCAGCACCCGCATCGCTTCCGTGTCGAAGCGGATGGACTGCGCGTTTTCACGGTTGAAACGGGCAAGAAGCTGTGCCTTGGCCGGAATATCTTCTCGCCGCTCACGCAGGGGCGGCAACTCGATACTGACCACGTTGATACAGTAGTAGAGATCCGAGCGCAACTCGCCGGCCGTCGCCATCCGTTCAAGGTTGCGATTGGTCGCGAGAATCAGACGCACATCCACCTTCACCGGCGTCATGCCGCCGACACGCTCGAACTCGCGCTCCTGCAGCACGCGCAACAGCTAGGCCGGAAACGACGGCGCGATATCGCCAATCTCGTCAAGGAACAGCGTACCGCCGTGCGCCAGTTCGAAGCGGCTCTTTCTTGGCCCCTGCGCGCCGGTGAACGCACCGTTCTCGTGGCCGAACAGCTCGCTTTCCCGCAGGCACTCCATCAACGCCGCGCAATTGCCCCGACGAACGACTCGCTGCTATCTGGACCACGCCACCCATGCAAACAGGAGCGCCGGTTCATCGTTCACGTTGGGCACGATCACCCAATGCCGCTCCTTCACGCGCGGCCGACGGTGCCTTCGCAGGGCCGGAACTGAAGACGCTGCTGCTCGTCACGCGAAAGACCCGTAACGCTCAGGCCGCGCAGTTGCCCGTCCGGTTCGGCCAGCACCACATAGGCGCGCCGCCACCCCATCGTCTGCACAAGATAGTTCAGGGGCTCGCGGAAGGCTTTCGCCACATCGAGCGACGAAACCAGCGTCTTGCTCACCTCGCAGACGCCGTCCAACGCTTTTCAGCCATCGCGCATGTGAATCCCGCGCGCGTAACGACAAATCCGACAAAAAGAACGGCGGCAATCCTCACTCGTCGGGCGCATCGACACAAAAACAACAGCAAAACAACAGCGGCCCAGCTTAAAGAGGCCACGAGAGCGTGGAAGTCCACTGGTATGGAAGTTGCCCTGAAGGTCGCATTACCCCGCTTTCAGGAGCCTGCGATGTCGGATTTCCAACGCGTCAGTACCGGCCTCCATCCGCGCGGCGCCAACCCGGTGCATCTGGGTCACGTCGCCACCACGCCGGTCGATCGGCGCGTGATCAGACGCATGCTGCCTTACCGGACCGAGATGTACGGCAATTCGGCCAGCCGTTCGCATGCCTACGGCTGGGTCGGCGAAAAAACGGTGGAACTGGCCCGCGAGCAGGTCAGCTCGTTCGTCAACGGGGACCCGCACGAGATTGTCTGGACCTCCGGAGCGACGGAATCGAATAACCTCGCGACCAAGGGTGCCGCGCACCTTCATCGCGCCAAAGGCAATCCCCTAGTGACGCTCACGACCGAGCACCAGTCGGTGCTCGGCGCGATGCTCGAACTTGATCGCGATGGCTTGGAGGTCACAGTGTTGCCGGTGCAAGAAAGCGGTCTCGTGGACCTCGCCGCAATCGGCGCGCTCTGCCGCGCCCGGGGCATCCTGCCGCACGTGTGCCGCGCAGGCCGCCAGCAAGGTGCCTATCGATCTCGCCGCTTTGCCGGTCGATCTGATGTCGCTCTCGGCTCACTAGATCGACGGCCCCAAAGGCATTGGCGCGCTGTACGCGGAGCTCCGGCCGCGCATGCGGATCGCGTGCCACATGCACGGCGGCGTCCCCGAGCGCAGCATGCGCTCGGGGACGTTGTACACGCATCAGATCGTCGAGGAACTGCCATTGCCGCCGGTCGAGATCCAATGCTCGGTTCTCGCCGAGGACGCGATCAAGGCGGCGTGTCTGACTTTCGCTCGCGCCAGACGGTTCGAGGCGCAGCAGCCGACGACCTGTAACTCGCCGAGCAACCGACCTGCTCGTCTAATCCGAAGTGAGTCCATTCAAGCCTGAGAGGAACCTCCATGGAAACGCTCACCCAACCGGCTTCCGCCACACCCGGCGTCATGCCCGGCCTGCTCGAATTGACGCCTCAGGCCGCTGCGAAAGTGGCCTCGCTGATCGAGGAAGAAGGCAATCCCAACCTGAAGCTGCGGCTGTACGTGTCCGGCGGCGGCTGTTCGGGCTTGCAGTACGGCTTCGCGTTCGACGACCAGGTGGCGGACGACGACATGCAGACCGTCACGGACGGCGTCACGTTGCTGGTCGATTCGATGAGCCAGCAATACCTGCCCGGCGCGCGCGTCGACTACGAAGACGGCCTGGAAGGTTCGCGCTTCGTCATTCACAACCCCAATGCGCAGAGCGCCTGTGGCTGCGGCAATTCGTTTTCCGTGTGAGGCAATCATGAAAATCTCACTGACTGGCGCCTCCCGACGACGAGGAGAACAACCAGTTCGACAATGCGTGGGGCGTTGACGTGCAATCGCGTCTCGCGTGCTGCGTGAAGCTGCGACGCCGACCTGACGATCGAACTGCCGCCACATACGCGCGACCTCGCGCGTGAGCATTGAGGGCATGCGTCCTTAGCGCTGTGCGGCCTGTTCAAGCGCCATAGCGGTCAATCGCCGCGAGCGCATAGCCGCGCGGATAGCCGCCGCCTGTGTTTATCTTCCCGCGTCGCGGTCGCTATGGATAGCCAATCCCTACAGCGTTTGCATCGCGCCGACCGCATCCGCACATCCTGGCTGACCACGCCCATCGCATCGCGCATCGCTTTCTGCAGCGCCGCGTTGATCGCTACACCTGGTTGTTCGAAACAGGACATTCGCGACAGGTCTTCGTTGGAACCGCTTCATCACAGCGCCAGCGAACACCGGAAAGCCCCACAGCAAGCGACTATTCGCACTAACCGTGCATGGCCCAGTACTTGCAAACCGTATGATCAAATGCCTAAAGGACAACTTTCCGTGTCGAATCCGATCATCAACGACACCACACTGCGCGACGGCGAACAGACCGCTGGCGTCGCATTCACGGTTGCCGAAAAATGCGCGATTGCCGAGGCGCTGTCAAGCGCCGGGGTACCCGAACTGGAAATCGGTATCCCCGCAATGGGTGCCGAGGAAATCGATTGCATCCGGAACATCGTCGCGCTGAATCTCGACGCCGATCTGATGGTCTGGGGCCGTCTCACCGACGCGGACCTGGCGTCGGCCTTGCGCTGCAATCCCGACATCATTCACCTGTCGATTCCCGTCTCCGATATCCACCTTCAACACAAATTGCACCAGCCGCGCTCATGGGTGCTCGCGCAGGTGAATCGCGTAATCAGCGCCGCCGTCAAAAGCGGCCGCAAGGTTTCGCTGGGCGCGGAGGATGCCTCGCGCGCGGACCCCTCGTTCCTCGACGACGTGGCCCGGCACGCGCAACAGTGCGGTGCGCAACGCATCCGCTTTGCGGACACGCTCGGCGTCCTCGATCCTTTTTCGACCTATGAAGCGATTGCGCGATTGCACGACGCGGTCGATCTGGAAATCGAAATCCACGCGCACAACGACCTCGGGCTCGCGACCGCGAACACCCTTGCCGCACTGCGCGCCGGCGCAACCCACGCCAACACCACTGTCAATGGTCTCGGCGAACGCGCCGGAAATGCCGCGCTGGAGGAGATCGTAATGGGCGTGCGGCATATCATGGGTCGCAACACCGGCGTCGACACGACCGCGCTGTTGAGCATCTCTCGGCTTGTCGAACGGGCTTCAGGACGCCCGGTCGCGCTGAACAAAAGCATTGTCGGCGCCAGCGTATTCATGCACGAGTCCGGCATCCACACAGACGGGCTCGCGAAGAATGCATCGACCTACGAGAGCTTCGATCCCGCCGAACTCGGTCGCGAACGCTCGGTCGTGCTCGGCAAGCATTCGGGTTCGCAAAGCGTGCGCCAAGCTTATGACGCGCTCGGCCTGCCCGTTAGTGAAAAGCTGCTCGTGCTGCTGCTGACCCGTATCCGCCACCATGCCACCCAGCACAAGCAAGCGCCCAGCGCCGCCGACCTGTATCGCTTCCTGATCGAGTTGCGCTACACCGTCGGAGAATTGTCATGAACGGCGCTGTGGTCCGCTTCACGAAGCGCGTCGCGCAACCCGATCAGTCGGGCACGACGCCGCCGTGCGCCACCAGCGGCGCCTGCGACAAGTACTTCGCCGAGCCGACGTTCTGCCCACATCTATCCTCATCCGCTTGCAAGGAGTAAACGCGATGGAAAGCTTGGTCCAGCAACTCAAGGCGCTGTCCTCAGCCGAGGACTTCCTGCAGTTCTTCGGCATCCCGTTCGACCAGAAGGTCGTCAACGTGAGTCGACTGCACATCCTCAAGCGCTTCTTTCAGTACATCCAGCAACAGGACGCGCTGCCGGAAGGCGACGAACCCGCACTGTTCGCGTCATATCACGCGCTGCTGCTGAAGGCTTACGGCGACTTCGTCACCTCCACGCCGGCGCAGGAAAAAGTGTTCAAGGTGTTCCGGAACACAAATGGGCGGCAGCACGTTTCACTCGACAGTCTGCGCGCGTCGCTGCCCGCGCGCACCCTTGCCTGACAGGTGGAGCAAGACCATGCACATCGTTAAGACCATGCACATTGTCGTCTGCATCAAGCAGGTCCCGGACTCGACGCAGATCCGCGTTCATCCGGTCACCAACACGATCATGCGCCAGGGTGTTCCGGCGATCGTCAACCCGTATGACCTGTTTTCACTCGAAGAGGCGCTGCGACTGAAGGACCGCTTCGGCGGCAAGGTCACGTTGCTTTGCATGGGCCCGCCGCAGGCCGAGGAAGCGCTGCGCAAGTGCATCAGCTTCGGCGCGGACGACGCCGTGCTGCTCACCGACCGTGCATTCGCTGGCGCGGATACGCTCGCTACGTCGTACGCGCTGGCAGCGGGTATCCAGCAGATCGCGAAGGAGCAGGCGGTGGACATCGTGTTCACTGGCAAGCAGACGATCGACGGCGACACCGCGCAAGTCGGCCCCGGTATCGCCAAACGCCTCGGGCTGCAACTGCTGACCTACGTGTCGCGCATCGTCGAGACCGCTCTCGATGCGCGCATGATCACCGTCGAGCGCCGCGCCGAGGGAGGCGTGCACGTGCTCAGGACGGCGCTGCCGTGCCTGATCACAATGCTGGAGAACACCAACGAACTGCGCTTTGCGACGCTGCCCGCGATGATTCATGCGGCCGGCTATCCGGTGCACAAATGGAACTGCGAACAGGCCTGCATCGAAGATCTCAGCAAGATCGGCCTGAAGGGCTCGCCGACAGTGGTCAGCAAAGTCTTTGGACCGACGCCGCGCAGCGAGAAAGCGGAGATGCTCGACCTCGACGCATCGAGTCTTTGCGACGTGTCGGTGAACCTGCTGCAAAAGATCTTCACGCGCCATCCTACCCTGGAAGCTGACCTGCTGATGAAGGAGGGTTCATGAACGCACCCGCCGCCCCCGCGAAGAAACCCGCCGGCCGCGCAGGACGCAACCTCGAACTGCCGAAACACCTGAAGGCCTACAAAGGCGTCTGGGTCTTTATCGAGCACGACCGTGGACACGTGCACAGCGTCTCGTGGGAACTGCTCGGTGAAGCGCGCAAATTGGCCGACACGCTCGGCAGCCGAGTGGGCATCGCGGTGCTCGGCGGCGCGAATGAACCGCTCGAACAGTTCGCCGCAGAAGCCTTCACTTACGGCGCGGACGATGCGTACATCGTCCACGACCCGGTCTTGCAAGGCTATCGCAACGAGCCGTTCACGAAAGGGCTGACCGACCTCGTCAACCGGCATCAGCCCGAGATCCTGCTGCTGGGCGCGACGTCGATGGGCCGCGACCTCGCCGGCTCCGTAGCGACGACCCTGCTGACCGGGCTGACCGCCGATTGCACCGAACTCAACATCGATCCCGCGTCGCGGGCGCTGGCGGCGACGCGCCCCACCTTCGGCGGCTCGCTGTTGTGCACGATCATGACGCTCGCGTACCGTCCGCAGATGGCGACGGTGCGCCCGCGCGTGATGCCGATGCCGCTGCGCGACGCCGAACGCACCGGCAATATCGTCCATGGAACGCTGGGGATGGTCGAGACGGACATCGTCACGAGGCTGCTCGACTTTATCCCGGATGCGAGCAGCAACCGGATCAACCTGCCCTATGCCGATGTGATCGTGAGCGGCGGCAAGGGGTTGAAGAGCCCGGAAAACTTCCAGCTGGCGTTCGAACTGGCGAACGTGCTCGGCGGCGAAGTGGGTGCGACCCGGCCATGCGTGCAGGCCGGCTGGGTCGAGGGGGAGCGCCAGGTGGGACAGACCGGCAAGACGGTGCGGCCCAAACTCTACATCGCCGCGGGCATATCCGGGGCGATCCAGCACCGCGTGGGCATGGAAAGCGCAGACGTGATCGTGGCGATCAACACCGACCCGAACGCACCCATCTTCGATTTCGCACACTACGGGATTGTCGGCAATGCGTTGCAAGTGTTGCCCGCGCTGAAGCAGGCTTTTGTGGAGCATTTGACCCGGCGCCGCGAGCAGGCTGCCTGAGGAGAATCACGATGAGAAAACCTTCACAGTTCGATGTGATTGTGGTCGGCGCCGGTCCGTCCGGCAACGCTGCCGCTTACACGATGGCCAAGGCAGGTCTGGAAGTGCTGCAGATCGAGCGCGGCGAATATCCGGGCAGCAAAAACGTTCAGGGTGCGATCCTGTACGCGAAGGCGCTCGAAGATATCATCCCGGACTTCCGCGACGATGCGCCGCTGGAGCGCCACGTCATCGAGCAGCGGATGTGGATGCTCGACGATACGTCGTTTGTCGGTACACATGTGCGCAGCGAGGATTACAACAAGCCGCCCTACAACCGCTACACGATCATCCGCGCGCAGTTCGACAGGTGGTTTTCATCGAAAGTGCGCGAAGCCGGCGCACTGCTGCTCTGCGAGACCACGGTGAAGGAACTGATCATGGACGGCGACCTGGTGGTCGGCGTGCAGTGCGACCGCGAGCACGGCGATGTCTATGCCGACGTGGTGGTGCTCGCCGACGGCGTGAATTCGACGCTCGCGCGCAAGGCGGGCTTTCATGGAGAGATCGGGGCCGGCAACGTTGCGCTCGCCGTCAAGGAGATTCTCTTCATGCCAGAGGAGACGATCCGCCAGCGCTTCAACGTCGGCGAGGACGACGGCGTCGTGATCGAGATGGTCGGCCGGATCACCGACGGCATGATGGGCACTGGCTTCCTCTATACCAACAAGGAATCGCTCACCATAGGCGTGGGCTGTATGCTGAGCGACTTCAAGAAAAACCCCAACCGCACGAGCCCCTATGTGCTCCTCGAAAAGATGAAGCAGCACCCGTCGATCGCACCGCTGATTGCGGGCGGCGAGATGAAGGAGTATTGCGCGCATCTGATTCCCGAAGGCGGTTTTCACGCAATCCCGCAGGTCTACGGCAACGGCTGGATGATCGTTGGCGATTCAGGCGGTTTCGTGAACGCCGCGCACCGAGAAGGATCGAATCTTGCGATGACCACAGGACGCCTCGCCGCCGAAACGGTGATCCACGCGAAAGCCGCGGGCCAAGGCTACCGCGCCGGCACGCTCAAGGCCTACAAGGCCGCGCTCGATCAGAGCTTCGTGATGAAAGACCTGCACAAGTACCGCGACATGCCGGCCGTGCTGCACCAGAATCCGCAGTTCTTCACGACCTACCCCGACCTCGTGGCGCGCGCCGCGCGCACGATGGTCACGGTCGACGGTAAGGACAAGAAAAGCAAGGAGCGCGAGATTTTTTCGAGCTTCCGCACAGCCCGTTCGCTTTCCGGCATCGTGAGTGATGCCTACAAACTCCTGAGGGCCTTCCGATGAGCACCCTACCCGTCAACGTAGAGGAAAAGCTGTTCCAGAACCGTTACCGCGTCGATGCAGGACGGCCGCACGTCCACATCAAGGATGCCGACGTCTGCCAGAGCGAATGCAGCGCGAAGAGTTGCACCTTCGTCTGCCCCGCCTCATGTTACAAGGCCGAAGGCAACGGCGCGGTGACGCTGATCACCGACGGCTGCCTCGAATGCGGCAGCTGCCGCATCCTCTGTACCGACCACCAGAATATCGAGTGGGACTACCCGCGCGGTGGTCACGGCATCCTGTTCAAGTTCGGTTGAGGAACACGTCATGGCCAGAGCAGAACGACATGTGTTTGCTTGCACCCAGAATTGGCCGCCGCAGCATCCGCGCGTCGCCTGCGCAGGCGGCAAGGGCTCGACCGCGCTGCTGAAGGCATTCTGGGCGGACCAGCAGAAACGCCAGGCGCCCGATACCGTCGCGATCGCGTATTCGGGCTGTCTCGGCCCGTGCGATCAGGGCGCGTCGGTGCTCATCTATCCCGACGCGGTGCTACACAGCGGCGTGACGATGGCCGACGTGGAGAAAAACTTCACGCGTCACCTCGAAGGCGGCGAACCGGTGCAGCGCCTTATCGCCGCGGAGACGATCTGGTGAACCTGCTGACCGGGGTCGAGTCGACCGAACTGTTCGGCGGCGAGGTGCCGGCCGCCGTGCGGCGCACCATCGACGGCCTGCACGGCGCGCCGGCCGAGCAGATCGTCGCAGTCCTGTGGAGCGTCACGCTGACCTCTCCGCAAAGCCTTGCCGCCTATCATCTGCTCTACAAGTTCCATGCCGGACGCTGCGAACTCGATGAGGCAGAGCACGCGGCCCATCTGGGACTAAGAGCAGCTGCGCATGCCGCCGGGTTGAATGAGGACTGGCAGATGGTACAAGCCGGCGACGCGAACTTCCACGCGCCCGGTCCCGCCCGCTTCTGGCTGTTCACGCTAAAGGCCCTCGCCTTCATCGGCCTGCGGCGCGGCGAACGCGAAACCGCCACACAGTTGATCACACAACTACGGCAGCTCGATCCGGCGGATCACCTCGGCTTCGGCGTAGTGGAAGCGTTGCTGCAACGGTCCGTCTGAGGAGAAGCACAATGTCCAAACAGCCCGCCATCGCATCGTTGGCCGACGACAATCCGGCAGCTGGCGGCGTAGCAGCGGTCGACCGTGCGCTGAACCTGCTGGCTGCCTTCGGCAACGGCACGCCCGTGCTGTCGTTGAGCGCGCTCGCGGAACGCACGCGCCTGTACAAGAGCACCGTGCTGCGTCTGCTCGCGTCGCTGGAACATGCGCATCTCGTGGTGCGCCGCGCCGATGGCTGCTACGTGCTGGGGTCCGGCGTCGCGAGGCTGCATGCCGTCTATGCGCGATCGTCCTCCAGCGAGTCGCTGGTGATGCCCGTGCTGCAGGAACTGGTGGCCGCAACCCGTGAAAGCGCCGCGTTTCACGTACGTCAAGGTGCGCAACGGCTATGCCTGTATCGCGTCGACTCGCCGCAGCCTGTGCGAGATCACATCCGCGCCGGCGAGCTACTGCCGCTGGATCGTGGCACAGGAGGCCGGGTGTTGCAAGCCTACTGTCACGAGGGCGACGAGGTACTCGGTCAACAGATCCGCCGCCAGCAGGTCATCGCGCTGCCAGGAGACCGCGATCCGCAACTGGCAGGTATCGCCGCGCCAGTGTTCGGCCCGTCCGGGCAACTCGCCGGTGTCATTACGCTGACCATGCCCCGCGAGAGACTGGACCCCGCTTGGGCGGAAATAGTGAGGAATTCCGGGCGAACTCTCACACGATGCCTTGGCGGAATCAAGCCGGGCCAGGCAGATGGCTAGTGATGCGTGCGGAACGAACTTGGGTAGTTAATCGCTTTTACTCAATGTCTTAAGGCTACTCTGAAAAAGGTCAACGCCAATGGGCGGTAAGACGTTAAATGCGGATGAAACAACCCACCCTTGCGATGGGGCCCGATCAAGGCGCCGGATTCGAACAGTCTCGTCGCCCAACCAAACGTGATGTGTTCCTTGAGACGATGGAGCAGATTACCGTGGACGCAGTTGTGCGAGGTTGTCGAGCCACACGATCCGAAGGGGCAAGGCGGTCGCCCGCCAGTTGGTCTGGAGCGCATGCTGCGCATGCACTTTGTGCAGCACTGGTTCAACCTTGCGGATGAAGCCTGCGAGGAAGCGCTGCTGGACAGCACCGCATTGCGGCGATTCGTTGGGATTGACCTGGGGCGCGAACGCGTTCCCGATGGCACGACGCTGTTGAAGTTTCGCCGGCTGCTGGAGCGCAACAAGCTCGGCGAGCAATTGTTCGCCAGGGTCGGCGAGGTACTGCAAGGGCGCGGACTGAAGGTAGGCACCGGCACGATTGTGGATGCCACCATCATCGGTGCGCCCAGTTCCACAAAGAATGCGGACAAGGCGCGAGACCCCGAAATGCATCAGACGAGGAAGGGCCAGCAGTGGTACTTCGGCATGAAGCTGCACATCGGTGTGGATAGCCAGACGGGACTGGCACACAGCGCGGTAGTGACGGCTGCGAACGTGCATGACAAGCATCCGCTGCCGGCTCTGCTGCATGGCGCCGAGCGGCGTGTGTACGGTGACAGCGGGTTGCGAGCCAGAAGGAACTCATCGCCGGCAAGGCACCGCAAGCGAAAGACTTTACCAATCAGCGTGTGCGCAGGCGAAGTGGCGAGATCGATGACACCAGACGCTCGAAGAACCGCAACAAGTCGAAGATACGTGCGCGGGTCGAGCACGTCTTTGCGGTGGTCAAGCGGCTGTGGGGTTTCGGCAAGGTGCGCTATCGCGGCCTGGCGAAGAACGCACGCGCGCCTTCACCGCACTGGCGTTGAGCAACATCTACATGAGCCGCGAGCGGCTCATGGCACAGGTGCGTCCATGAGGGGCCAAAGTGGGTCGAGAGACCCACTTGCAAGGCCCTTCGGGGCAAGAAAATCGAACCAATCGCGTCGCTGATCTCGCATTCCGAAATCCAGCAGCAAACCGTCGCCGAAAACGGCGGCTTCTTCAGCGTAGCCCTAAGCAATCGGTCGACTCTTCTCGTGTTGTCAGCGTTTTGTCCTGCTATCAGCCGGGCTGACTACGCAACCGCAGCGGCAGATGTGTCTTCTGCCCGGAACTCCCCTTCATCTGCCCACAGCGCCCAGACGGCGCGCAATCTTGTTTGCGCGCGACAGAGTCGCCTCGCTGATATGACCCGGGCGCGCCTCCAGAAATTCAACGCGATCGAACAGCACCGCTTGTGTCGCTGACCGCATCCGGTGTGAGCTGATGGTCGAGCGCGACATGGCCGACGAACCGGCGATGACAGCGCCGCGTTCGCACCACCTTAGTCGAGATACCGACCGCCCCTGAGGTCGGCCGGGCTGTTCTCGACGATTACCGAATTGGCGCCGACGCGGGGCCGCTTCCGATCGTGATCATGCCAAGGTCCGCGGCAAACCCTGGCTTGACTTGCCGAGCTATTCGCATCAGTCGCGATGTCGCGGCCCCGACACGCCGCAAGTCCGACAGTGCTTTCAGAAACGCTTGATCTCGACACCGTATTTCCTCAGCGCGTAGCCAATCTGGCGAGGCGTCAGTCCAAGCAGCCGCGCCGCCCTTGCCTGCACCCAGCCGGATCTTTCCATGGCGGCGATGAGACGCTCGCGGTTGGTCATCTTCGCACCACTTCCGAGGGCTGCGCCGCCAGGCTCTAGCGGAGCCCGCTCGCTGCCGACAGGCGGGACCGCAACTGCGCCCCACGTAGCAGCCTCAGCCGGGGGCGTACCCGGCTTCACTTGCACTGGTCCGATCGGCCCGGGCTGCAGCGCCATCTCGTCCGATCCGCTTTTCCACAGCATCGCGGAAAGGCACTCGCCGTGGCAGCAGGCAAAGTCGTTTCTCACAATCGATAGTCCCGGCGCCAGGGTCGCGCTCCGCTGCACGCAATTATCGAGCTCGCGGACATTGCCGGGAAAACCGCAGTTCATCAATACTTCAATCGCACTCGCATCGAAGGTCAGCGTACGGCCGTTCTCGCTGTTGAAATTCTTGAGAAACTCAACGGCGAGGAGCGGAATATCACTGCGCCTTTCACGCAACGGCGGCAGCAGCAAGGGAACCACGCTAATGCGATAATAAAGGTCGGCGCGGAACTCGTTCCTTGCCACCGCGTCTTCCAGGTTCTTATTCGTGGCGGCAACCACGCGAACATCGACCTTAATGGTCTGGTTGCTGCCGACGCGCTCGAATTCTTGCTCCTGCAGGACGCGCAGCAGCTTTGCCTGGAACGAGGCCGAGATCTCGCCGATCTCGTCCAGAAACAGCGTCCCCTTGTCGGCGAGCTCGAAGCGCCCCTTGCGCGAATTGAAGGCGCTGGTAAAGGCACCCTTCTCATGACCGAACAATTCGGATTCCAGCACCGTCTCAGGGAGCGCCGCGCAATTGAGCTTGATGAAGGGCCGCTTGGCTCGTGGCGACAGCTCGTGAAGGGCCTTGGCGACCAGCTCCTTCCCGGTACCGGATTCGCCGCGCAACAGAACTGTGCTGTTCGATTTGGCTACCACCGCGATCTTCTCGAGCAGGCCGCGCAGCGCCGGGCTGTCACCAATGATCCCCTCGACCTGAAACTTCTTACGCTCCTGCGCAGGGTAGTTGAGCTCGGACAATTGCTTTTGCAGACCGTCCCTCCCCGCCATCAGTCGCTCGCGGTCGCTCTTGAATAAGCGATGCAGCTTCACCGTCTGCCCCACCAGGTTGGCGATCATGGTAAGCAGCCGCACGTCGCAATCGAGCCGGAAGTTCGAGCCATTGTCCAGGATGCGGTCGATGGTCAGCGTGCCCACGACCTTCGCGTCGATGCGAATAGGAACGCCGATGAACGACACTCGCATGTTTTCGGAAGCACCGAGCACGCCCATGTCGGCGGCACTGAAGCCCGAATGCACCGCAACGTTCTCGGCGACGAGCGGCCTGTCCGTCGACATGATCTGGTCAATTGCCTTCTGCGGCAGGCGCATCCGGTAGTGCTCATCGCTGCCTTCGCTCCAGCCGGCGCCGACGGTAATGTCCGGTACGCCATCATCGTCGAAGAGAGAGACGATACCGAGCCGTATCTGCACAAACGATTGCAGGAGATCGACGACGTTGGCCAACATGACTTCGAGCCGGCAGGAAGCGGTAAGTACCTTCGATATTTCCAAGATGCCGGCAAGCGCGCTCTCGTACCACTGCACAATAGGGACCGCGTGGTCCGTCTCGGACTTTGAGCTAGGCCTTTCGCGTACGGAAGCGATATGCAGCATGACGACGTCTCCGCTGTTGTGACCATGCTCCCTGTCACCTTGTTCGGATTTACGAATATTGTGTTGCATATCATCCTCGATCTCGCGCCCAATTTCACGGGCTGACTTCAAGAGATAACGCCTTTTCATGGCGGGACCGTGAAACTATAGTGCCTTGGTTTACTTATTTTCTCCTTTTGCCATCTCGCCGCGCGGATTCCGCCAAGAACGCGAGTCCCATTGATGTCGCTCAAATCAACCGCGATTTGTCTACTCCAGGAGCAGCCGATTACAGGTGTCGTCCATCATTGATTGCTACCTCAGTCTGCTTCGCTATGTCGATGACTTTGTGATCACCGGTTACTCGAAAGAGTTGCTGGAAAACGAGGTCAAGCCACTGGTCGAGGTCTTTCTGCACGAGCGCGGACTGAGGCTCTCCCCGGAAAAGACCAGGATCACGCACATCTCGCAAGGGTTCGACTTCCTCAGGCCAAACATTCGAAAAAATCCGAACGGCAAGCTACTCACCAAGCCATCGAAAAAGAATGTTCAAACGTTTCTGACGAAAGTGCGCGCAGTCATCATGGACCATGCATCGGCCAAACAGGTCAATCTCATCGGCCTGCTCAACCCGATCATCGATGGCTGATCGAACTATCATCGATACGGGGTCTCGAAAGAAGTCTACAACGCAGTCGACACTGCCTTCTGGCAGGCGTCGTGGAAGTGGTGCTGCGGGCGGCATCCGTGCAAGGGCGCACGACGGATCAGAGGGCGACACTTCCATCGTGAAAGAACGCGGCGGTACAGGGTATTGGCCGCGATACTGGTGAACTAACGGCAGAAGGGAACCCAGGACGATTGAGGCTACGCAAAGCATCCGACGTCCCAATCCGGCGACATACGCAACTCCGTGGCGAAGCCCATCCCTTCGACCCGGCATGGGAACGCTACTAAGACCGCTATGGTTTGAAAATGGTGAACACCCTGTCGGGCCGAGGACAACTGATCCGCCTCTGGTTGGACCAGGAACGGGCTTGCCGGCCAGCGGTCGGCTCCGGACAAGCCAAGCGGCCCGATCAGCGTATCCTGCTCGCCCAGCACGCCGATATGACGCATCCGGCTTCCAAGCAGGCACCGGCGCGCCGCCATCTGCATGGCAGTGTCCCTTACGATCGTCTGCCGCATGCACTCCAGTATCGGCCCTGATACAAGTGGTCCGATTTCGACATCCAACGTGTGATTCGGCATGGCTTCCCGGCGAACCCTATTTCTCGTCTTTGAAAGGGACGCAAGCGTATCGAACACCGTCTGCCTGCGCCTTGATTTGGGTCAAGTAAGACATCAGGCACGCGCAGAGCGATCAGGAGGCGACTCAATCGCATCGCCGCCCCGGCTCTGCGCACTTGTCTGACCCGAATCATGGAGCGAATACACGTGGACTATTTCCATTCGGCGGATTCTGGGGGAGTCACGAACGGATTGGACAAGCGATGTGATTCATGAAACAACCGAAACCTGTCCGCGTTGGAAGCCGCTTCTTACCTTAGGCAGAAAGACGAGCGACCTTCTTCAATCCGGCGAAGTCGAGGATGCGGATTTCTTTGCCGTTCACGGTGATGAGCCTCAACCTCTGGAACCTCGACAATATCCGGCTGACCGTCTCCAACTTCAACCCGAGAAAGCTGCCGGTCTCCTCGCGCGTCATTTGCAAGATGAATTCGGTCGGCGAATAGGCGCGTGCCCGCCAACGCCGCGAGAGATCCAGAAGAAACGACGCAACCCGCTCGTCGGCCGCCATCGTGCGGAGCAGCGTACTGAAGCCGCCTTGCCGCACGAGTTCCGCGCTGAGCATTCGGTAGACGTGACCCTGCACCGCTTTGACTTCCCGGCTCAGCAACTCGAGCAGATCGAACGGCATCACGCATACGCTGCTGTCTTCAAGGGCGATGGCGTCGCTTGCATAGTGGCCGGTAGCGATGCCGTCCAAGCCCATCGGCTCTCCGGCAACGTAAAACCCGGTGACCTGGTCCCGCCCGTCCGGAAGCAGCGAGAGCTTCTTGAACGATCCCGTGCGAACCGCATAGACTTTGCAGAATGAATCGCCCGCGCGGTGTAATGCTTCGCCTTTTCTCACATGGCGATAGCTGAGAACGAGGTCGTCCATTTGCCGGTCGCAGGCGAGCTCATCGGGGTTGATCGCGCAAAACGGACGCATCGTGCAGGTCTTGCATGACGTGCCACTCGAACCCACGGGCTTCGTCCGCGAAGCCGTTTTCGAAGGCCGAAACGTGTCGGTCTGTGGTGCGGTAAGGCGATTGTGCGCAATTGCCATGTGACTCTCCTTACTCAATCGATGTCCAAGTTTGTTTCACAAACCCGTCTTTGTCATCTCGAAATTACGCGGCTAACTGTCGCACAACCGAATCGAGGCAAACCATGATCCAGATCAAGGAAAGCAGACCGATCCGTCGGGGCGACAAGTGTCCCCCGCGAGTTTGATCGGGTTCGGGCATCGGTTTGGGTGCCCGGAAGCTATCGCCGTCAAGCACGATGCGGTAGGCGCCGTGGCGTAGACGGTCGAGCGTAGCGGCACCGAGGATGCGGTCGCCGGCGAATGCCTCGCCCCACTCGCTGAAGTCAAGGTTAAATGCAGGGTCTATTTTTACGCGAAGTGTCAGCCCCATGAGGCCGTGAATGCGGCAGATCTAGCCCCTGTCTCTCCGCTTAATGATGATGTCTTTCGTGGCCGATCGCCACTACAGGAGGACGCCATGTTGGCAACATACTTTGTTTCCCACAGCGATTGCAAGAGCTTTGAGAAGGGCGCGGTGGTGCTCTGCTGGAGCTCTTCTCGCAGGTTCTAAATGAGTCGGGCAGCGACAATTGTTTTGGCCAACCGGCCGTGCTGCTGACGCTGTCTAGGCGCACCGCGGAATAGCTGCCGGTGTAGTCCTGGTTGCGCTTGAGGACACGGTGGATCGTCGTGCCCTGGACGTCGGACTCGAACCAGCGAGCAATCCGCTCGCGAAAGGGATCGAGCGTCGACACGCAGATGCTCGGCAGGTGTGGTGTGCGGCCGAAGCGTCCGGCGATCACGGTGTCTTCCGGCAGCGGCTGCGCTGGATCGAGCCAGTCGAGCTCCAGGGCGACACGCCTCACGGCGGTGAGCTTCTTGCGGCCCATCAACCCGACGCGCGCGATGTCGCGGTCGGAATCGCCTGCCGCATACGAACAAGGACTTGGCGGTACTCAAACAACTCGAACTTTAGGTCAAGCTTGACCTAAGATTTGTTAGTACTACAGCCGTGTGCGACACGTGTCGCCGTCCGCCGAGCGTTATTCGGCATGCAGCAATGGATGGCAAAGCTCGATTCTGCCTTGTCACGTTCAATCCCGGAACTCGGAGGTTGGAGTTGTGACCTGCTGTGCGACCAGTAGTTGCCTACCCGGACGTGCGCGACTGGTAACGGTCGGGTTCGAAGCTTCGGGGACAACGTACCCTCCCTATGGGCGGTTCACCCGGGTGACCGGGAAGGGATCGACACTGCCAGCAGCGGTGCGGTGTGGGGGCCAGGCAAATTCCGCATGCGCAACGTAAGTGAACCGTCGTCGAATCCTCGTTAAGTACGCAGAGCCAAAGCTGCTGACAGGCTCTAACCAAAAGGTGGATGGCCGGTTGTTTCCCTACGGCTTGGGGCACGTCGCCAAAGTGCCATCGGGGAATAGGCGGGCGCTAAACGGATAGGTCCGGGAACAGTCGGGCCGGCAGGATTGGGAACGTGGTAATCCCGATTTCCCGCCCTTGCTCCAATGTATCGGAGCGGGGGCAGGTGACCCGCAAGGGAAGCTGTTGGGGAAGCGGGCATGAGAACGCGGAGAAAGCGAATGACGATCCGTAATGGGTCGTACAGGGGTTCGAGATTTGCCCCAACCTGAAAGGGTGCAGACTTCCGCGTGGTGCAGTTGTCGCAAACCAGCATTTGAGACTCAACGAAGGGCAGCTTGTGAGTGACCGGTCTGTTTTCGGTTCAGCGCCCTTCGCCTAGGCAATGAGGCGAATCAACGATGTGACGTTTGCGAAGGGCTTGTGTTGCAATGGCGAGACCGGCGCCAGTATGGCGCTTAATACTGTGCTCGAGCTGTATGCAGGGAAACTTGCACGTACAGTTCTTCGGGGGCCGCGTTTCTGAGAGGGAACGCGGCTACCCACTAGATACGCCGGAGGCACGCCACCGCGTCGCCGGTAGTGACATTGCTGGGCGCGGTATTGATGTCGACGCCGCCACATTGACCGCGACATCACATGCTCAATGGAGTGGAGCGTTCGCCATATCAGTCGACACAGTAGCCGGCGGATTTCCTGAACGCTGAACGGCAGTGAACCTTCAGCTGCTTTTTTTTGGCCTGTGCCCTCAGGGCAGCAAGCACCGCGTGCGCCAGCAATGCCAGTGTGATGTGACGGTACCAGCCCTGCCAGCGACGAATCTCGTATTGATCGAGGCCGCATTCGCCCTTGGCCGCCTCGAATCCGACTTCGATTTCCCATCGCCTGCCGGCGACGTTGACCAGCGTCTGACGGGTAACCTTGCTGCGGGGCGCATAAACGACGTAATACGCGTGCTCGCGGGTCTCATCGCGACTGCGCCGCACCAGCAGGTAGTGGCCAAAGCGACGCTCTTCGGCGCCCGGTTGCAGGCGCCATAACGGCGTGAGTGCCCAGTCATACAGACGCTCGCCTTTTGCGCCGATTCCTGCTGAGAGGCGGCGCCAGGCCTGTGGAGGCAAGGCTTGCGCAACCTTGTCGGCACGTATCGAGGTCGGGCCTTGCTACCACAGCGGTTCGTTCTTTTTGACCGCCAGCACAAATGGTTGCGTGCGCGACTCGAGCCACAGCCGCAGGGGACGGTCACCGCCGTACACCTCGTCGCCGGTGACCCAGCCACAGGGCACCCCCGCATCCAGCGTCCGTTCCAGCATCCGGCGCGCAAGTTGGGGCTTTGTTGCGAATTCCACGGTGTCGGGCACGCCCGCCGCCCGGCAGCGACTGCGATCATCGATCCAGCCCTGCGGCATGTACAGTTCCCGGTCGATAAATGCGCTACCTCCGTTGCCGGCGTAGCACAGAAACACACCAATCTGGCTGTTCTCGATACGGCCTGCCGTGCCGCTGTACTGGCGCTGCACACCGGCGGAATACTCGCCCTTCTTGAGGGAGCCCGTCTCATCCACAATGAGTACCGCCTCACGCTCGCCGAGTTGCTCAACGACGTATTCGCGCAGTATGTCCCGCGCCGCGTCGGCATCCCACTGCGCCCTTTCGAGAAGGTGCTGCACACCATCGGGCGTGGCTTCGCCAATCCATTCTGCGAGCTGCCAGCCGTTCTTGCGTTCGACTGTGCCCAGCAGACCCTTTAGATAAGCCAGCGAACGCTGTCGCGGCTCGGCGCGCCTGAACAGGCCAGCCAGTCTTTCATGTAACAGATCGATTTCATGTTCCCACGCTTTCGCGCTCTCTCTCATAGTCCTGTACAGAGTAGTAATACTAACTTAGTATATGAAAAAATAACTACGGCTGTAGTGTTAGGCACGCTAGGAAATTAGGTTGGGTTGAACTTTAGTTAAAACTTGTTAATGCGGTATGGCGCCCCTTCCCGGGATTATGAGGTGATCTTCTGCCCGGGAAAGGGGACGTCGGAAGTGGAGTAGCCCCTTGATTTTCAGGACACGTGACACCCCTTAAAATAAGAGGGAGTCTTGTGACTGGTTTCAAGCCTAGGCAAATCGTGGAAAGCATTGAAGTTCTGACCGAACCGGAGCGCCGTCGTCGGCGTTCGGTACAAGAGAGAGTGGCCATCGTGCAGGAAACCATGGAGCCGGGAGCAACGGTTTCAGCGGTTGCCCGGCGACACGGGGTCAACCCAAACCAGGTCTTTGCGTGGCGCAAGCAATATCAGGACGGCAGCCTGGCAGCGGTGAGAGCTGGAGAAGCCGTGGTGCCTGCCTCGCAGTTAGCCACGGCGATGAAGGAAATCAGGGAACTGCAGCGTCTACTTGGCAAGAAGACGCAGGAGGCAGAAATCCTGAAGGAAGCAGTCGAATATGGCCGCTCAAAAAACTGGATTGCGCGCTCGCCCTTACTGCCCGGGGACGACCAATGAAAACGGTCTGCGATGTTCTCGGCGTGGCGCGCTCTGCTCTGGCAGTCAGAAAAACCCGCTCCCCGGACTGGGAGGATGGCCGTCGCGCCCGGCATACCGACGATTCGGAACTGGTCGCTGCAATCCACGAGCATGTGGCCGCCTTGCCGACCTATGGGTACCGGAGAGTCTGGGCACTGCTGCGCCGTAGCCACGAAATGACTGGTGCCCCGTGCGTGAACGCCAAGCGGGTCTATCGCGTCATGCGCGACCATCAGTTGCTGCTACGGCGCCTTGGCCAACGTCGCGATACGCGCCGACACGATGGACGCATTGCCGTTGACCGGAGTAACGTCCGCTGGTGCTCGGACGGCTTCGAGTTCCGTTGTGATGACGGCTCGCCGTTGCGCGTGACGTTTGCGCTGGACTGCCATGACCGGGAAGCCATCAGCTGGGCAGCGACGACCGGCGGCCATAGCGGCGATGTCGTGCGGGATGTGATGCTCGCAGCGGTCGAGCAACGCTTCGGTACGGCGCAGGCAGGCGCACCCATCGAATGGCTATCGGACAATGGCTCTGCCTACATTGACCATCGCACGCGCAGTTTCGCTCGCGAACTGGGTCTGCAGCCGTTGACTACACCCGTTCGTTCGCCGCAGAGCAACGGCATGGCCCAGTCGTTCGTGAAGACAATCAAGCACGATTACATAGCCTTTATGCACAAGCCTGACGTGCCAACAGCGCTCTCGCATCTCGCCGGCGCCTTTGAACATTACAACGAACGCCGCCCGCATAAGGCACTGAAGTACCGTTCACCCCGGGAGTTCCGGCGAACCGCTGCATCATCAACTTAACGGTGTCCGAGTGTCCTGAACTACAGGGTCAACTCCAGGGCAAACAGACCTCGTTCACGGCACCACGCGTTCAGCGCCTCGTCGCTCAGTCCATGGCTTTGCTGCAAGGCCAGCAGGCGCTCTTCCAAAGACCAGTCTTCCGGACGCCATGCATCGACTGGCCCCGGGTTGCGGTTTGCGGCGTTAGACACGCGGATCCACTTCCTCAAGGTTAATACGTTCATGTTCAGTTCCGCGGCAACCGCTCCTACGGACCGGTTGCCTCGTTGCAGGATCTTTGCCAGCGCCTGCTCCCTGAATTCGACAGAATACGTCTGTTTGGCATTCAACCTGCACCTCTGAGTTCTTCAAATTAAGAAAATTCAGAGGCGACATCTGATATGGTCGCTGCATGTCAATAGAGAAGCAATTGTGAATCCCAAGGGTAATCGGACGATGCGGCACAAGTCCGTTGCAGCGACGATGGATCAGACTGATATCCGTGGGTTGGTTACCACCGTGCATCGATCCGTCAGGGAAGCTGCCTCGCTCTAGTGACGCAGGTTGCCCGCAGGCCTTCTGTACATAATGTCGACGAGGATTCTTCCTATCGTGAGCCGTACCGCATCGCCGGATTACCCTTTTATCTGATGCCGTGCTGCCGTTCAGTGCGTCGCAATAGACGGCGCCATGCGGGCGATCTCCCAGACGAAGCCGGCCAGTTCGCGCGCCACGGCGACGCATACCTTGTTGGCCTGGACGCCGCGGCTACGCAGTCGCTGGAACCTCGCGCACAGGCGAACCTGTGCCTTCCAGGCGTGTTCGCGGATCGGCTGCGCGAGCGCTCGCTGACGCGTGCGCAGCTCGTTGCTCACGCGCGGTGCGAACCGGTAGTTCCACGCCGATTCGGTAAGCAGGCGACGTGCGTGCGCGTTGCCGGTCTTGGTAATCGCACCGCGTCGCACAGTGCCACCGCTGGAATGCTCCGAGGGGACCAGCCCGAGGTAGCCCATGAGCTGGCGGGCAGTGGCAAAACGCCCGATATCACCGATCTCGGCTACCAGTCCGATGGCACTGACCGTATCGATGCCGCGCAGGGCGCGTAGTGCAGCTACTACCGATGCGACCTGTTCAGTTAGTGCGCTGTGCTCCAGTGCACCGCTCAGTCGCTCCACGCGAGCGTGGGTGTCCTCGACGGCATGCTGGTATTCGGCAAACGCGAGTTGATCGGCGCTTTGCTCAAACCGTTGATTGGCGAGCCAGCGCAGATGCATGCGGCTCCACGCTGTCTTGCCCGGGTAGACGCGTCCCTGGCGCAGCAGGAATGCCTTGAGTTGCTGACGGGCCTTGAGTCGCATGTTCACGGCATCTTCGCGGGCACGCCACAGGTTGCGCAGTGCTTCGTGCGCAGCATCCGGTATCCAGATTGCCTTGAGTTCACCGGCTCGCGACAGTTCGGCCAGGCGCAGGCAGTCGCGACGGTCGTTCTTGATCCGGTCCCCGCCGCGGTGTGGCGTCAGCGAGGGGGCGATCACCTGGCATTCGTAGCCATGAGCGGCGAGCTCGCGATACAGGCCATAACCGGTTGGCCCTGCCTCGTACACCACGCTGACCTGTGCGGCTTCGCCGTACTTGCGCAAAACCTTGAGCAGCGTCGGCACGTCATGCCGGATGGTGCCGGCAAACCGCGCAGGTTCCCGACCGGGTTCGCATATGGCAATTGAGATGCTGTCCTTGTCGGGTAGCGGCAGCGCATCGCTGCGCCACCGCCCCCTAAGAACCGGACGTGCGGGTCGCCCCGCATCCGGCTCAAGCCATTCCTTCAGCACCATTGGGTGGCACCGGGCAGACCGGCGGAACGTTTCGTGATTCGACGGCGGGCAAAGTAGGTGGTCCATGCCGGATCAAACGGATTGGCCAGTCCCCGGATTTTGACGTGTCGCTGGATCGCGACCGTCGCTGCGCGGAAGAGTTGTAGTCCGCAGGTGTCACCCTCGGTTAAACCCTTTGTCGCAAAATCCCAGGACCGGTATCCAGTGCTCCGGAAGTACCGTTGCCTGACCCACCGGGCTCCTTTCATGGGGTGGCGACGCTTCGCCCATTTCCAGAGCCGTTGCCAGATGTGTGAGTCGATTGAGGAGAAGGTCACTTTCGACACGACGTGACGGTGATACTGGGCCCATCCCCGGATCACAGGGTTAAGCTGGCGTATCAACGCTTCCTGCGTCGCGCTCGCGTTGTCCTTGATGATTCCCCTGACCTTGTCAAGCAGCGACTTGATGCTCTTGTTCGCTGGCTTGATCAGCAACTTGCCGTCGTACTTGCGCACGTTCTGGCCGAGGAAATCGAAACCCGCCGCTATGTTCGTGATCCGGGTTTTCTCTTCCGAGAGTTCCAGACCCCGAGTCGCCATGAACTGCCTGACTGCCGGAAGCACCCGAGATTCCAGCACGTCTTTCGACACGCCAGTCACCACAAAGTCATCGGCATAGCGGACGACGTTGAGCTGAGCCTTTCTGCGGACAAGTGTGGATGTTCCTACACTTGCATGAACTGCTGCTTCAAGCCCATCCAACGCCATATTCGCGATCACGGGCGAGATGATACCCCCTTGGGGTGTACCCGCCGGCGACTCGAACAGGATTCCCTCATCGATGTATCCGGCTCGAAGCCACTTGCGCAGAACCACCTTATCCATCGGTATGTTTTCCAGAAACCAGGGGTGACTGAAGTTGTCGAAACAGCCTCGAATATCACCCTCCAGAATCCATTCTGGCGAAACACGCTTGGCCAAAACGTTGAAGCACTGTTCGATGGCGTCGGCGGTCGAGCGTTCGGGTCGAAAGCCGTAGGAATTGGCGTCTGCCAGGGTCTCCGCGACGGGTTCCAGAGCGAGCTTCCATAAGGCCTGCATCGCACGGCACCGCATACATGGGATTCCTAACGGACGCTTTTTTCCATTACTCTTGGGAATGTAGACACGCCGCAACGGCATCGCTCGATAGCCTCGATGACGTAGCGACAACATTCCTTTCCATCTGGCCGCCGGTGATAACCAGACCCTGCCGTCCACCCCCGGCGTTCTCTTGCCACGATTCTCCGTCACCCGCTTGACGGCGAGCATCTTTCCGCCATGCGAGCGGGTCAGCAGACGTTGCAAGGCTTTCACCTGGCGGTTTCAAGGGTGAAGCGCAACAGCGGGATTAATGTTTAGAGCCTTGAGGTTGGCTTGTTGATGCGAGGGTGGCGGCGAAGACCTCGAATGGTGAATGGAAGTTGTGAGTGGCACGAGGTCGACTGTTCAGACTGTCGGCGATGGCGTCGAGTTCGTCCTGACTGTAGACCGAGAGGTCGGTGCCTTTGGGCAGATACTGTCGCAGCAGCCCGTTGGTGTTTTCGCAAGTGCCGCGTTGCCAGGGACTGTGCGGGTCGCAGAAGTACACGTTCACACCGGTTGCGGCAGCGAGTTCTTTGTGGCGCGACATTTCTTTGCCCTGGTCGTAGGTGAAGCTCTGGCGCAGCGGCGCGACAATCGAATTGAGTTTGGCAGAGAAGCCCGCCAGCGCTGAAGCTGCGGTAGCGTCTTCCATCTTTGCGAGCAGCACAAGGCGGCTGGTCCGTTCGACCAGCACGCCGACTGAGGACTGGTTGCCAGCGCCCTTGATGAAGTCGCCTTCCCAGTGTCCAGGCAGCAGCCGGTCTTCGATTTCGGGCGGCCGCACATGAATGCTGACCATGTCGGGAATCTGTCCACGCCGGTCAGTGCCCCGTGTACGCGGCATACGCGTGCTGTGGCCATGGCGCAGGCAGGCAATGAGCTGACGGCGCAGTTCGCCACGCGGCTGGGCATAGATGGCCGTGTAGATGGTTTCGTGCGAAACCTGCTGGGTCGGGTCGGTCGGATACATGCGCTTCAGTGTGCCCGATATCTGCTGGGGTGACCATTTCCACTCGAGCAGGGTGAGAACGATACGCCAGCAGACGCTTTGCAGGCCAAGCTTTGTGGGACGGCGGCCCGCGCCGCGGCGTGCGGCGCTGAGCGCTTCAGCCGGCACCGATGCGTAGCCTGCAGGAGAGCTGTTTCGCGTCAGTTCACGGCTAACGGTGGCTGGCGAGCGCCCGAGTATGCGGGCCATGGCCCGCATACTCGAACCCTGCCGATGCAGGCTTGCAATGATGAGACGCTCTTCAGGTTGAAGTTGCTGGTACTGAGTTCTTTCATGCAGCGCAACACCTTATACGAAACGGTGTTGCGCTTCAGATTTGAGGCCGCCTAAGAAAATCGGCTTCGCCGCGCCGGAGAACCTCATCGGGGTCATCGGCAAGTGGCAGCAATTCGAAGCCGATGGCGGGAGCTTCCCGTGCAATACGCTCCACGATCTTTCGAAAAAATACGACTGCCATGAAATCGGAAAGGATGATCCTGAAGCGGCGATCCGATTTGGCCGGGTTGAAGACGTCCCGGGAAATAACGGAGAGCTGGATGTGCACCAGAGCCTCGCGGATTGGAGCGGCGAGCCCTTCTGCACGCGGTGTTGGGACAAGTTCCCGGCCCCTCATCGTAAACAGTTCATCGCAGAAATAGGCGCGTAGCCGGGCGACGGCCGCGCTCATGGCCGGCTGGCTCAGGTGGATGCTGCGTGCCGCCGCAGTGAGGTTACGCTCGGTCATCAGCGCATCGAGCGCAACGAGGAGATTCAGATCGAGGCCCTTGAAACGCATGATCCCAACTTATCCATAGTGTGGATGTGTTCCATCAAAACAATCGATTTTACGAATTGTACGGCATGGAGGATAGTGTTCCTGGTAAATCCAACTGAATTTCGCCAACCTTGCTGGCGCCTTTGTGGTGCCGGGGGTAGCGGATGAAGTGTGTCGTAGAACTCAGCGAAGCCGAGGAAATGACGTTGCAGCAGTTGTCGATCAATCACATGCATCGGGACACGCGAGCGCGGCCCTGTCGCTGCTCGGACACAGGATCAAGCGCAAGCTCACCGCCGAGCAACTCGGCGTGAGCGGGCAGTCGGTCTGTGACTGGCTCACGCATGGCGCAACAACGACGTGTACGGCCCGACGGGCGGCCATAACGGTGGGAACATGAAGCACCCTGGCGACGCTTCATCACCTGCACGAAGGAAACGCCGATGCCGAACTCGCTGAACGTTCTCGGCAGATACGGCACCAAATTTCAAGTCAATTTCTCGTGGACGCTCTCATGAATACCGTAGCAATACGTCGGGCCGGAGAAATAGAATTTAGGCATATCAAGATGGTTGTCGATCTTTGCCCTGACTCCGAGAAAAATCCTCGAGTGTACGCCGAGCATCAACCGAGGCGCATCTCCAATGCGGCCACGGTCTTCGGCGGCATGGGCAGGCTGGATCGCGCCGACACGACGCGACAAGTGCCTGGCAGGTCGCGTAGGCGCTTACTACTGGCAAACCTTCGCATAGTTCTCCAAATCCTTTCTATATCGGCCGCTTACCTTCGTACAGTTGAGCCAACCCTCGACTTCGCCTTGGCTTCGCGACGAATCGGTAGCAGCCGATTGCAGGGGCCAAATGCTTCAGCGACCCGGCCAAATGGATCTCGAGTCAATCGCAGTCAGACCGTGCGGAAGATGCGGGGGAAGTCTTTGGTTGATCAGGTGCGAAAGGCACGCGCACTCGATGTAATCTCCATCGTGGATGAGGTTCGATCGGTCCATGAAGCATTGACGGAAATGCTCTTTTCTTCGGGCTTCACCCTAGAACTGTTCCAGAGTGCAGATGATTTCTTGAAATCGCACCGCTTTCCCAGCAAGCCCTTCGCGTGCGTCAGGTCTACCCTCAAAGGCCGGACGGCGCATAGGAGACAGTCGTGAATTTGTCTGTGTCCACAGCTGGAGGACCTGTCTCCCTGCGCTCTCAGGTGCGGTGGAGGCTGGCTTGGGAAAATGAGTTGCGACTCGCCGACCACATCGAACTGTCCGAATTCTTCCGAAAGACCTACGGACCGACCGGGGCGTTTAATGCAAAACCATTCGAAGGCAATCACAGTTGGGCTGGTGCGAGGCCAGAGGTCCGTGCAATCGGCTACGACGCGCGCGGCGTAGCGGCTCATATCGGCGCACTGCGTCGTTTCATCAAGGTTGGCGCGGTCGATCTACTAGTGGCCGAACTAGGATTGTACGCAGTACGTCCGGATCTTGAGGGACTCGGAATCCCTCATTTAATGCGCGTGATGTATCCCGTGTTGCAGGAACTTGGCGTTCCATTCGGCTTCGGCACGGTTCGACACGCGTTGCGGCAACATATTGCAAGGCTCCTCGGCCGACACGGTCTGGCGACTATTGTGTCTGGAGTTCGCGTGAGGTCGACCCTTCGAGAAGTGCATCTCGACAAGCCGCCCACGCGCATCGAGGACGTACTCATTGTCGTCTTACCGATTGGACGGTCAATGAGCGATTGGCCGACCGGAACGATAATTGATCGGAACGGGCCAGAGCTGTGAGGCACTGCTTATCCGAAGCGCGTAGCGAGTGCGCTGACACCACCGGACGTCGCAGCGTTTATTTGACGTTTGACGACGGCCCCAATCCGCTTTGCACACCGGACGTCCTCGATGTGCTGGCGGAACACCGGGTGCCAGCAACGTTCTGCGTCATCGGTGCGTACGTAGAGGACCAGCCGAAGCTAATCCGACGAATGATCGCAGAAGGGCACGAGGTCGCAAACCACACGATGACTCATCCGGACCTGTCCAGATGCGAACCCACCGAAGTACAACAGGAAATACTAACGGCAAGCAGGGTCATCAGGATGGCGAGCCCCCAGGCTTCGCTGCGGTATATGCGTGCCCCGTATGGCATGTGGACCCAAGCAGTGCTCACTACGTCAGCGAGCGCTGATCTGGCGCCCCTCCACTGGTCGGTAGACCCGCGAGACTGGTCTCGTCCCGGCGTGGACGCGATTGTCAGCGCAGTGCTGGCCTCTGTCCGGCCGGGTGCAATTGTGCTCTTGCACGACGGATGCCCTCCCGATGAGTTGGGAGGATGCACTCACGCTGGTCTGCGCGAGCAGACCCTCACGGCGCTTTCCCTCATGATTCCAGCATTGCATGACCGGGGGTTTGCAATCCGATCGCTTCCTCAACCTCACCGGACGAACCAGACACCCTATGAGCATGCTCGCTGCAACTAGCACTGTAGCTGTCTCGTTTTATGCGCTGCTCTCGACTGTCTATAAAAGCACGCAGGCGCTTTATGCTCAGCCGACCAACGTGTCATCGCTGTCGGACGGCCTGGTCGACTCCAACGCTCTGCCGGGCGTGGATGTCATCTTTCCCTGCTTCAACGAAAACCCGCGCACGCTCTCGGCGTGCCTGGAGTCCCTTGCAAACCAGGACTACGCTGGAAAACTGCGGGTCTATGTGGTTGACGATGGTTCTGCGAATCTCGACGCCGTGAGGCCGGTATACGATGCGTACACACGCGATCCGAGATTCAACTTCATTACGCTTCCCCAAAATATGGGAAAGCGCAAGGCACAGATCGCCGCGATACGCTCTTCATCCGGGCAACTGGTACTCAACGTCGACTCGGACACCACGCTGGCGCCCCGATGTCGTCAAGAAGCTCGTATTGACAATGCGAGACACGACGATCGGCGCCGCCATGGGGCAGTTGACGGCCAGCAACCGCAACGATACCTGGCTGACCCGTCTGATCGATATGGAGTACTGGTTGGCTTGCAACGAAGAACGCGCCGCACAGGCTCGCTTCGGCGCTGTTATGTGCTGCTGCGGTCCGTGTACCATATACCGACGGTCCGTGCTTCTTTTGCTATTAGATCAGTACGAGACACAGTTTTTTCGGGGAAAACCGAGCGACTTCGGCGAGGACCGCCATCTCACGATTCTCATGCTGACGGCAGGTTACCGGACCGAGTACGTTCCGGACGCCATTGTGGCGACAGTCGTTCCAGACAGACTGGGGACGTATCTGCGCCAACAACTGCGCTGGGCGCGCAGCACGTATCGGGACACTCTGCTTGCGCTGCGCCTGCTGCCCTGTCTCGATCGCTACCTTACGCTGGACGTGATCGGCCTGAATCTGGGCTCGCTATTTCTCGCCTTATCGCTTCTAGCGGGGCTCGCGCAGCTCACATTGACAGCGACAGTGCCGTGGTGGACTGCCCTGATAATCGCATCATTCACCATGATCCGCTGTAGCGTGGCATCGGTTCGCGCTCGCGAGGTTCGATTTCTTGGCTCTTCTCTTCACACACCCATCAATGTCCGCACTTGAGACGGAAGGCGTCACGGTGGTTGACGAAGAGAGCACGGTATATCAGCATCACCGGCCGCTGCGCGTTGGCTTGCTGAATCTCATGCCGAACAAGATCAATACGGAAATCCAGATTGCCCGCCTGCTCGGCGCCACACCATTGCAGGTCGAATTGACGCTCGTCAAGATCACCAACCACGCGCCCAAGAACACGCCGACCAAACATCTCATGTCGTTCTACCACGACTGGATGGACGTCAAGGCGCAGAAATTCGACGGATTCGTCATTACCGGGGCGCCGGTCGAAACGATCCCTTTTGAGGAAGTCAGTTATTGGGACGAGCTCGCCAGCATCTTCAGCTGGACGCAAACCAACGTCCATAGCTGCTTCAACATCTGCTGGGGGGCGCAGGCGGCAATGCATTATTTTCATGGCATGCCCAAACACGCGCTGAATGAAAAAGCCTTTGGTGTATTCAGGCATCACGGCCTGAAAATCGACTCGCCGTACCTGAAGGGTTTTTCCGACGATTTTGATATCCCGGTGTCACGCTGGACGGAAATGCGGCACACCGACATTCCGGCCGACAGCGGCGTCTCCGTGCTCATTGACTCGGCGGAAACCGGCCTCTGTCTGCTCAACGACTCCAAACATCACGCACTCCACATCTTCAACCACATCGAGTACGACTCACACACGCTGGCCGACGAGTACTTCCGCGATCGAAACGCGGGCAGAGACATCCATCTTCCGAGAAACTATTTCCCCGACGACTGCGAAACCTTGCCGCCAAAAAACCAGTGGCGTAGTCACGCACATCTGTTGTTCGGAAACTGGATGACCCAGATTTTTCAAACCACCCCATCCGATCCGGGCAGGATCGGCATCGATCGATGATGGCCGCCCGCCGCCCGCCGGCGCACGCCCATAGGGATTGGAACCACCTCGGCCCCGCCGCCGCCCCAAGGGCCTCCCGTGCAGCTAATTGAAATGACACCTTCTTCTTGATCGATGGCTGAAAACATGAGCATGAAATTCGATGAATTGAAGCACGCAGTGGCCTCTGGCGCCATAGACACCGTGCTCGTCTGCATGGTGGACATGCAGGGCCGCCTGATGGGAAAGCGGTGTCATGCCGATTTTTTTGTCCATCACGGCTACCAGGAAACGCACGCCTGCAATTATCTATTGTTCGGGACGCGATAGGGGTGCCCTTCTACGAACAGAAAGTTGTCAAGGTCATTTTCGAACTGACTCGTGAATCGCCGACATGTCCCTACTGCACCTCGTCAGGACGAGGTGATGTTGCTGTAGTCGAATCTGCCGGGAACACCCGTTTTGCAATATCGAGTTCATATGTCGTAGCGTCCATCTGGGGCCTCTGTTCCTCAAGTGCTTGTGTCGCAAACCCACTTCGGCACATTGATGTCGTTCGGTCCGGGGACCCTCAAGCGTGCCCACTTCTCCGGAGGGATGGTGGTGTCCATTCCATCTCGACCGGCTCATGGTCAAATTGCTTTGTTCACCTAATTATTTCGAGTATGCATCAAGAGAACAGGTTCGACTTTCCATCCGCCGGCGGATGGAACCGATCGAGCCAGCTCCAGCGCGGCTGAATTGTCCGGAAAATAACATTCGCGACACGAACAATCGGACGATGCACGGCCATAACCCGACATAGTGGCGGTCAACACCTCGCAAATTGTGCTCCGACTGTAGATGCTCGCTTGGCACAACGCTTGCAATTCATCGGCGATAACTCAAGAGACTTGACATGCTCAATCCGATCATCAATGACACGACGCTTCGCGACGGCGAGCAGACCGCCGGCGTCGCGTTTCGCCCTGAGGAAAAATGCGCAATTGCCGCCGCACTGTCGCAAGCCGGCGTGGCCGAACTAGAAATCGGAATTCCTGCCATGGGTGAAGACGAAATGGCGTGCATCGCGGCGATCGTCGACCTGAACCTCGACGCCCGCCTGATGGTTTGGGGGCGCCTCACCAACGAGGATCTCACCGCGGCATTGCGCTGCGATGCCGATATCGTTCATCTCTCGGTTCCCGTTTCGGATATTCATTTGCGACACAAGCTGCGGCAGTCGCGCAGTTGGGTACTGGCGCAGATCGCGCGCGTCGTCGGCGAGGCAGCAAAAAATCATCCCAGGATTTCCCTCGGCATGGAAGACGCCTCGCGCGCGGATCCCTCATTTCTCATAGAAGTGGCTCAATGCGCGCAGCAGCACGGCGCCCAGCGCGTGCGCTTTGCGGACACTGTCGGTATCCTGGACCCCTTTAAGACCTTCTACGCCATTGCAGCGCTGCGCGTTGCCGTCGATCTGGAGATCGAAATCCATGCGCACGACGATTTCGGGCTCGCCACAGCCAACACACTGGCCGCCCTTCGGGCCGGCGCGACCCATGCGAGCACGACCGTCAACGGGTTGGGTGAGCGCGCCGGCAATGCAGCGCTGGAAGAAGTCGTGATGGGCGCGCGGCACCTGCTGCGACGAGACACTGGCGTCGACACCAGAGCGCTGCCCGACATTTCGTCGCTGGTCGAACAAGCCTCAGGCCGCGCAGTTTCCTTCAACAAGAGCATCATCGGTAGGAGCATCTTTACTCACGAGTCGGGCATTCACACCGACGGCCTCGCGAAGCACCCCACGACCTACGAGGGATTCGATCCGGCAGAGCTCGGCCGGCAACGGTCGACGATACTCGGGAAACATTCTGGATCTCAAAGTGTGCGTGAGGCCTTCGACGCCCTGGGCGTGAGGGTGCCGGAGCGGCTCATCCCGCTCCTGCTTGCGCGCATCCGCTCTTTCGCCACGCAGCACAAGCAGGCGCCGAATGCAAGCGATTTGCGTCGCTTCCTGACCCAAACCCGCAGTACGCGGGTGAAAGTGTCGTGAGTGTGGTTATGGCGGCCAAACTTGTCCAATAGAAGTAACGACATGCTAGAAGTTATCGAACAACTGCGTCACCTGCCGTCGGCCGAGGATTTCCCGCGATTCTTCGACATCGCATTCGACGAGAAAGTGGTGAACGTGAGCCGCCTGCACATCCTCAAGCGCTTCTTTCAGTGCATCGAGCAACAGAAAGAACTGCCGTGTAACAACGCGACGGCCGTGCTCGCCGTCTGTCGATGCTTACTGCAGAAGACCGACAACGACTTCGTTGTATCCACGCCCGCGGAGCAAAAGGTATTCAAAGTTTTTTTGGAAGCGGACGGTCGGCGGCTCGTCTCGGTTGACGACCTGCGCGCATCGCTGCCGACACGCGGCGACGCCTGACCTGGAGTATCTCAATGCATATTGTCGTCTGCATCAAGCAGGTCCCGGACTCCGCGCAGGTCCGGGTTCACCCTGTCTCCAACACCATCATGCGCCAGGGTATTTCGGCGATACAGTTCTTTACAACATACCCTGATCTCGTCGCTCAAGTGGCCTGCACCATGATTACGGCAAATGGCGTCGACAGGAAGACCAAAAAGCACGAGATCATGACCAGTCTCCGCAAAAATCGCTCGCTGACCGAGCTGGTCGGCGACGCATACAAATTCGGAGAGCCTTCCGATGAAAACGGTCACTGTCAATATCGAGGAAAAGCTGTTTCAGAACCGCTACCGCGTGGACGTCGGGCGGTGGCACGCCCACATCAAAAACATTGAAGTCTGCGCGAACGACTGTGCCGAAAAAAACTGCACGTTCGTGTGCCCGGTCTCCTGTTATCGGAAGGAGAGCAACGGCTCGGTCACGCTGATTACCGATGGCTGCCTGGAATGCTGTAGTTGCCGCATTCTGTGCACGGCCCATCACAACCTCGAATGGGTGTATCCGCACGGCCGGCATCGCATCCAGTTCAAGTTCGGGTAGACAAACACATCCATCGTCACACCGGCTTCCGCGCGCCGCAAAAGCGGCCGGACGCCTCACCATATCGGAGTAAATTGATGAATCTCATTGCTGGCATCGAATCGACTGATCTGTTCTGCGGCAATGTCCCCTCCCCCATGCTACAGTTGATCGAAAGAACCCACGGCGGCAGCAATGACGATGTGGTCGCCGCGTTGTGGACTGCGGTCCTGTCGTACCCGCGCTGCCTGCCACCCTACTATCTGCTGTATAAGTTCCATGCGAACCGGGGTGAACTTGGCGAGGCGCAGGAGGTCGCGACCAAGGCTTTGGCGGTCGCCGCCCGGCAGGCGTCGCTCGACAGCGACTGGTGTGCGGTACAGCCGGGCGACGCCGACTTCACCATTCCTGGTCCGGGCCGCTTCTGGCTCTTCACACTGAAGGCGCTCGCGTTCATTAGCGTGCGGCGCAGTGAGCGCGCCGCTGCACTGAAGCTGATCGGCAAGCTGCGCAGGCTGGACCCGATCGATTGCATAGGCGTGGACGTCGTGGAAGCCTTGCTCGCACAGTCCGCGTCCCGATAATCGCCGCAGGAAGATCAACTGACCGATTGACAATATGTCCCCCGCATGGCTATGGTAGACCTCCATTGCAGTTCATGGCGATCGTTTCAGTATCGCTTCAGTAGTCAAAGCTGACGCTCACTGCACACTTCGCGCGGGCGCGCACACTGGGCCACCTAGACAGCCAGATCTTCATTCTGACCCGAAGCAATCCGCGAAATCGGCACAATTGTCGCTGAAGTCGGCTGAAAAAAGTGGACGCCAACATTCCGTAAAGTTGAGGAGTGGGGCCATTGATGAACCGAATCCCCAAGGCTGTGTACAGAAGGAATTTCGTGAAGAAGCAGTAAAGCTGGTAATAGCCGATGGCCTCAGCGTCTTCGAATCCGCGTATCGATTGTCAATTTCGATGAAGACGTTAGCAAACTGGGTTCGTGCTGCAAAGGACGGCAAGCTGGAGAATATTAGGCAGCATCAAAGACCACTGAAAGAGGCCGAGGCCAAGCCGGGGCGGGTCAAGCGGGAATTGGCCGAAGTAAAAATGGAGCGCGATCTGTTAAAAAAGTTCGCAACGTACTTCGCGAAGGAGTCACGGTGAAGTACGGCGTAATTGAACAGATGCGACAGCAATATCCAGTGCGTTCAATGTGCCGGTTCCTGGGCGTGTCCATCAGCACGAGCGGACGCGAGAAACCTTTGTCCCGGAACGGCTACAGAAGGATCTGGCGAACCACCGCATCCAGATTGGTGTTCACCGCCTCAAGCGTTTGCGGGCGAAGCTCGGCCTGCGATGTAAGCAAAAGCGCAAGTTCAAGGCGACGACCAATTCGACGCATAACCTGCCAGTCGCACCGAACCTGTTGAACCAGGACTTCAAGGTGAGCGGGCCGAATCAGGCCTGGTGTGGCGGCATCACGTTGTATCGCGACTGATGAGGGATGGCTGTATCTGGCCGGCCTCAAGGATCTGTTTAGCGGAGAGGTCGTCGGCTACGCGATGAGCGAGCGCATGACAAAACGGCTGGTAATGCAAGCACTGTTTCGTGCTGTCGCGTCGCACCGACCACCGGTCGGTCTGATACAGCACACGGATCGCGGCAGTCAGGGCGGATTCAACCGGTCGTCGCAACACTAGATTATTGAACAGATTTTAGGTATTCGTCCAAGGCCTCCGCAGGCGTCTTCCAGCCGAGTGTTTTCCGGGGCCTGGTATTCCATGTGTTAGCGACGGCCTGGATCTCGCGAGCACTCCACCGGGACAGGTCTGTGCCCTTTGGAAAGTATTGTCGTAAAAGGCCATTGGTGTTTTCGTTCGTACCACGCTGCCATGGGCTGTGCGGGTCAGCGAAGAACACCTTCACGCCGGACTCGATCGTGAAGCGGGCGCGATCGGACAGCTCCTTGCCACGATCCCAGGTCAATGATCGCCACAACTGAGCAGGCAAGTCCGCCACGGTCTTCTTGAGTGCGTTGGCCATCGTGACAGCTCCATAGCCGGCCAGCGCAGGCCCGTTTTTCGTGAGTGGAATTAGCCCATAGCCTTTCTCGCGAGGTAAGTGCACGAGCATCGTAAAGCGGCTTGATCTGTCCACCAACGTCCCGATGGCTGATCGGTTTAAGCCGATAGCCATGTGTGGTAAAAAATCCAGGTAGATCGCCTAATCCGGCCAATTGACCAGTCATTGCTGTTTTGGTGCACGATTTATCTGCGGCATCAGCAATCGTGAAAACAATGTCAATAAATTTGATCTGGATTTTTCATTGACATTGGCCAAAGTTCGCCCACAGGCTTCTTGATCTCGCAACAAATCTCCGACTGGCCGCCTGCGCTAGGATCAAGGCTGTTCAGCGCAACTATTCTGCGGGTCTCGACGCGTCGAAAGATCGCCCCTTCGACGCAACTCACGGCACGACGTAGATCAGTTGGGAAAACGTAGCGGCATGGTGGTGTGTTCTCTGCCGAGTGCGCCGTCTTCAGACAAACAGAGTTGCAGCGAACGAAAGAGGAAGCTCTGCAGTGCGGTTGCTGCGGACGTGCGGTCGTTCGAATTCGTGTGGCTAAATAGACCGAATTCAGCCACAGGCGGCATCGGCAGCCCGACAGCATGCGGATCGATCGCGCGCATAGTATCGCGGCGCACGTGCCAGTCGAGCAGTAAAGCAATGCCGAGTCCGGCCTCAACGGCCGACTGGATCGCTGACAGGCTCGTGCTCGTGCAGGCAACGCGCCACGCGATGCCGGCGTCAAGCAACGTCGCAAAGAAGTTCTCCTGCCATCGACATGCTCCGTCGAATGCGATGATCGGCAGGGGGCCATCACGCAGGTCGGCATTGCGGGAACGTGCGGCGGCCCAGCGAAACGGATGCCTCCAGGTAACGAGCGGCTCCGCGTGGATCAGCGCAGGATCGCCGATCGCGAAATCAAGTGTGTTGCTTGCGAGCCGCTGCGATAACGCCGGGCTCGCATCAACGACTATCTCCAGCGAGACATCGGGAAACGATGCTGAGAATTGCCGCAATGCATGGCGGAGGTGACTCGTTGCGATGTCTTCCAGAATGCCGACCCTCACCGTACCTGAGACGTCACCGATAGTCAGTGCGGAACGGGCCGCGAGGCCAATTTCAAGCACCTTGTGTGCATAGGGCAGTAGCACGCTGCCCGCCGAGGTCGGCTTCACGCCGCGCGGTGAACGTTCGAGCAGGCGTTGGCCGACCTCGTCTTCGAGACGCCGAAGGGCCATGCTCACAGCAGCCTGGGTGCGATGGAGTGCCACCGCAGCATTGCTCACGCTACCGGCTTCTACCACCGTCACGAACGTACGCAGCAGCGTGCTGTCGAGATCGCGGATCATCAATTTCCCTCATGCAAACATAAAGATTATTAGGTTATACCACGCATACAGCTGGGGTTAATATCCTTCCGTCACTCACGCAGACAGCATAGATGAGGGGGAATTGAACGGATAGCAAACCAGATACGCGTTGCTGAATGCATCCGTGACATTCGCGAGTGCTATCGCGCCGACGTCCACCGTCGCATCCACATGCGCGGTCCAATGACGTACCGTGTCGTTGCCCGCGACGATGGCATACAGCACGATTAGCACAACCTAGCTACCACTCCGCTTTGCGGTGTTAGCGCCCGTGGCCATGGTCCAGCCCTCTCTCTAGAAGGAGTTTCCATGTGGCGGCGGTACACGAGAAGATCGAACCAGCTCGCTTCAGTCGGTAAAAAAACATTCGAGGAGAGAGCGTTCCGCAACGTTTGGCACGAATCCGCTCGCAAAGGCCACCCTGATCAAAAATCCTCCAGGAGCGCCCGACAGTACGCCCTCTCACCGCAAAGCGACTGCAGCGCGGCTTAGCCCCCCAATAGCATGGGAATTCTCAGACTCCCCCAAAGGACTCATTGCATATTGTAAGGCAGCCGTGTCCTTGGTTCGTCCGGCTCAGGCATAAACAGCAACCGGCGCGCCTTGTTTTTTTCATTCCATCTGGATGGTTATATGAATACACGCAACGATCGAGCCCGTCTTGAGCGAGTTGCTCAAGACGCAGTCGCCCAGATGTTCGCTACTTCCCCGGAGACCGCCGCCTTCCATCGTGGCGACTGGATCGACAGTGAATACTATCGCCGCCACCTCATCGAAACAGTGTTGCGAATCCGCCTTAACAATGAGGTCGACGCGTTCGCGCTGTACAAAATCGGCTTCAAGGACAACACGCTCGCGCAGATTCTCGCGCAATACCTCGTAGAAGAATATGGGAACGAGGGGCTATTTCTGCGTGATATCGAAAAATTCGGCCTGTCTGCAGCCGAGGTCGACTGCATCGCACCTTTTCATAGCACCGACAAGCTAATTGGTTATCTTTATTTGAGCATTAGCCGCGACGGTCCGCTGCCGACAATGGTGTGGAACTGGTTTGTCGAATGGTATTCGCATCGCTATAACAAGAGCATCACCGAAGCGGGAGCGCGCGCGTTCGGGCACGATCTAGTGAAGCGTTCGCTCGACCACATTCAGCACGACGGATCTCACGGTCACGATGATGTGAAGTGGGTCGGTCTGCAGCGGGCAATCGACGGCTGGGGCGGAATCGAACAGGCTGAAACCTATTTGCGCCACTTCGTCGAACTGCTCCACGAATACTTCGACGAGCTACTTGTGGCCACCATGCCCCGACGCGAAACTGTTGCTGTATAAGGAGCGTCCCCATGACCGCCGTCATAGTGATTGAACCGGCCTCGTCCGGCACGGCGCTTGTCGCCGCCGCTGCGCGCCTTGGTGTCGCTGCACACGTGTTTTCCGCCGAGCGCGTCGTGCCGCGTGACCTGCGGGCGGCCGTCACGTCGTTCGCGGTGGTGGACACCGATTCGTCGAGCGCCGTCGCAGCCGCCGCACGCGCCATTGGCGCCGATGGAATCGTACCTGGGTTCGAATACTCGGTCGACGTAGCGGCGGAAGCGGCCGCTCGGCTCGGTCTCCCGCATCTGCCGCTCGAAGCGGCAGCGCTCACTCGCGACAAGTACCGCAGCCGCTCATGCCTCGCAACTGCGGGACTGGCGGGGCCCCGATTCGCCCGAATAGCAGATCGCCGTGACATCGTGACGGCCGCCTCGCAGGTCGGCTTTCCAGCCGTTGTTAAGCCTGTGGACGGCTGCGGTAGCCAGCACGTGACGCGCGTCAACTCTCTTGTCGAGCTGCAACTCGCGGTCGAGCGCGCCATGCGCCACCGCGTTGTAGATATGGGCCGCGAAATCGGCCACGTGTTACTACTTGAGCAATATCTGGACGGTCCGGAGTACAGCATCGAAGGTTACGTCGGCCGACATGGGCCGCGCGTGCTTGCGGTGGCAGAAAAGCTGCTGAGTGCCGAGCCGCATTTCGTCGCGATGGGGCACATTGTCGAAGCGGCGTTGGCGCCAGAGCATCGAACAGCGCTGGTCGCTTACGTCGAGAAGGTCGCCGCGCAAATCGGCCTCAACCTCGGCGTTTTCCATGCAGAGGCGCGCATGACGCGCGACGGCCCCGTGCTCATCGAGATCGCCGCACGGCTCGGAGATGATCGCATCTACCGGCTGGTTGAACTCAGCAAGTCCATCTCCTTGCCAGAAGTGATGATACGCAGTCATCTCGGGGATACCGACCCAACGCCCCTCTGTGATGCAAGGCTTGCGACGTGCATGAGCGGTGTGCGGTTCTTCACGCCCGTAACTGGGCGCTTCGCCGGCGCCGCTGCGGTCGAACGCGTACGCGCGATGCCCGGCTTTGAAGAGGTCGAGGTTCTTTCGCACATCGGCGGTACAGCGCTAAAACTGACGGACTTTCGCGCCCGCGTCGGACATGTGCTGTTTACCGCCGCCGATCGCCCAACGCTCGATTTGCGCCTCGCCGAAGCGCTGAAAGCGCTAAAATTCGATCACGTCGATAACGGTAGCTGAAAAATTTCCCCACATGAGAATCAACCGATCCTCCGCGGGTAATCGCATAGTCGTGCTCAACCGTTGGTCCGACGAGTTCGCTGCCTCCTACACCGCATCGATCATGCCGTGCACAACGACGCATATGCCTGCATACCGAACGGTGCGGCAAAGCTGCGCGCGGCGCTCGGCAGCGTCGACAGGCTGATAGCGGTCTCGGAATTCGACCTGCTCGCGGCCGCGCGGCTCCGCAAGTCGTTCAGAATTCCGGGCGACCGGCCCCATACAGTCGTGCGCTTTCGCGACAATGCCGTGATGAAAAAATATGCTGTCGCGGCGGCCTGCGTGTGCTGCGCTTTGCCGCGTGGGACGATGTGGCCCTTCGCAACTCCGAGCCGATCGTAGCGATGCGTTTTCCGGTCATCGTGAAGCCAAGTACCCGTGCCGCAAGCATAGGCGTACGGCGCGTCGACACGCGCACGCAGTTCGATGTGTTGTGGCCGACGCGTTCACCGGTCGAATACGAATGCGAAAAGTACATCGACGGGCTGATTTATCACGTTGACGGCTTCATGCTGAGCGGCGCTTTTCTGATCGCACGCGTCCCGCTATGTCAAAACTTGCCTCGAATTCTCGTGGGGCAAATCACTCGGCTCGGTGATGCTCGACCCCGGGCCGTTGAATGATGCGCTGCTCGTGTTTGCAAAGGCCAGCCTGCGCGGGCTTGCGTTGATCAATGGACCCGTTCCATCTCGAGATAGTTGGAGGCGACGCGGTGGATTCCTGGTGCTGCCAGAGCCAGTCAGCAAGGTATTCGTCGATGCACAATTGCCCCAAGGAATCCCGGCACTTTATGACGCCGTTTTCCCGAAACGACATCATTTCTTCAACGGCGCTGGCGGATACGAAACTATCCTCGCGCGCTTCCGCTATCGCGGTGCATCGGAGGACGAAATCCCGACAGCAATCCGCGCGACGCTGCGCAATTTTCGCTACTAGCTCGCGAAGATCGTGCCGCCTGCCCTTCCCCGTTAGCCGCAGCAGCGACTTATGGAAAGCAGCTCGGTCCCGACCTGTATCCCGCACGCGACCGATATCAGACACAGCGTTGCGCCTCCTGAAGTAGAAGCTCGCGCATCCAGATACTTGTGGGATCACCATTATCAGCGCAGGCCATTGGATTGTTTCAGTGAACGAGGAAAGCGGCAGCGTTACCTCGACGATCCGCAGAGGGACCACTTCCGCGAAATTCCAGGCCAATCTCAAAGGGAGTGTTGCGATACGGTTGGTATCGCGACAGCATCGGCGGGACCAGCGGTACGCGTCAAGTTGTCGCCTCATTCATGCAGCCAAAGGCGGTTTATTCGCGTCGATCGAGGACCTGCGCGCACGCCGGAACCGCACTGTTACGTGTCCCATAGACATGTACTTTTCCAGCGCAAGCCGCCGCGACAACTGTTTGTTCGTCGGACAGCCGACACACACGAGCTTCTCTTCAAAAAGCGACGCTTTAGGGCGAGTATCCACCACCAGATCCGGCAGGATCAGAAAATCGGCGTCGCCACGCCGAAGCAACTCACCAGGCTCGTCCTCAGGGAAAAGCAATTCGAACTGACCGAAGGAGCCTCGCGCGCCGCGCTCTTTATGATGTTCTGGAAATAGTTGAGCGTCATGAAGTCGGAAAGGCAGAGCCTGAACCGGCGATTCGATTTGGCCGGTTGAAACACGTCCCACGATATGATCGAAGGCTGGATGTGCGATAGAGCTTCCCGAACCGCTCCGGCGAGTTCCATCCCTCGCGCTATCGGGTCGAACTCACGGCCCCTCATTACGAACAGGTCGTCGCGGAAATAGTCTCGCAACCGGGCAAACAGCTGCGCTCATGGCAGGTTGGCTCAGATTAATTTCGCGCGCAGCAACCGTCAGATTGCGCTGTGTCAGCAGCGCATCCAGTGCAACGAGAAGATTGAGATCGAGGCCTTTGAAGCGCATGTCCAAGTATTTTATTTATGGATAACATATCGAAAAAATCGATTGTGCAAGTTAATTACCGTACTACAAAGCTATGGCAATCCACATCGAATACGCGATAAGTGCGAACGAGAAGTCATTGTCGTACTACTGAATGACCCGGTCCGCCAACTCCTACATATTGACCCCTACCATCGCCCTGTGACCGTTGCCGGCAAATAGGTCATGTCCCAGCACCACACCTGGCGCGGCGCGGTTGCGACGTGCGTGGTCGGCGGCCGGCAACCGTGCCCAGACCTTGCGATGCCCTTCGCCGATGAATGGCGAGGCCGCCAGATCGTCACGAATAGCCTTCAGCAGATCAGCATCGGGCATCTTCGGTTTCGGGCCGCGGCGCGCCGGGATGATCTGCACGACGCCGTCCGCCGTCCGAGCGCGGACAGCATAGATCGTCGAGCGGGGGAATCCGAGCACCTGGCAAGCCCGTTGCAATCCAAAGGGCTTGCTCGCACTAACGGAGATCGCGCGGCCCATGTCGACGATCTCCGAGCGGTCAAAGGGCGGCGGGCCTGCAGTTCACGTTCCTTGCGCAGGATCTCGTTTTCCATGGACAGCTCGCCCACTCGCCGCACGGCGTTATTGAGCCGGGCTTCCAGGGGATCGCTTGTGCGCGCCTTCAGGCCGGCCTCCATGCCGGCCAATGCCAGCTCACGCCATTGCTCGAGCTCGGCGATCGTCACACCGACTTCACGGGACACGGCGTCAACGGGCTCGCCACGCAGCAACCGAAGCACCACGCCGCGTTTGCGACCGGTCGACCAACGCTTGACTTCGGCGGCGCCAGAGGCGCTTCCAGTCGCGCTACGCGCTCCTTCCAGCGCCTCTGGCGCAACCCCGTTTGTATCTGTTTTCTTCAACATCAACAACTCCAGTTTGGGACCCACGTTTTACCCCAAATCTGTGTCCAGAAAAACTGGAGCCGCGGCAATCGGGAAAGTCCTTACTAATTCGGATGATCGTCAGGAAGCTGCGGCTTCTTTGCGTCTTCGTTCTTGCTGCTTTTCTTAACCGCCGCATTGCCGCCGATGCGACAGTGTGAAGCCGGCAGCACGCCAAACGGATTGTTCAGGACGGACGAAATAGCTTGCGCACATCCGAAAGATCTCCTCACAAATCAACCAACTCTCTTTATCAGTAGTGAGTCATGGCTGACCAAGCTACCCTCACGTTAGCTTGCTACAAACATCAATTTAATTTGTTTGATAGCCCGCAGCCGATTTGATATCGTCGTATCAATAAATATTCACGATGAATAGCATTTTGCTGCCGACGAGCAACACAGCTATCGGCAACGGAATGAATAACCTCGATCTCTTCTGTCGAAGGCCCCTGCGCTATTTCCAGCCATCATTGTTCCTCAGGTGGATGCATTGCCATAAAGGAGAAAATCCATGAAGAATCACGTCGCATCTTCACTAAGTCCATCACCGACTGTTGACCTATTGTATGACTACGCGCCGTTCCTCCAGCTCTGCGAGTCTGAAGGGGGAATCGGCTCCTTTTCATCACGCACCCCAACTCCCCGCGTTGCCATCGTGGGGGCCGGTATCAGCGGTCTTGTGGCGGCCACTGAACTGATGCGGGCAGGCGTAAACGACGTTACGGTCTTTGAGGCCCGCGATCGCATTGGAGGAAGAATATGGTCAAAAGTATTTGATCCGCGGTACCCGCACCTTATTGCTGAAATGGGCGCAATGCGGGTCCCTCCGAGTGCAACCGGTCTTTTCCATTATTTGAACAAACACGGCATTTCCACGACCGCGTCTTTCCCCGATCCAGGAGTGGTTGATACCGAATTGCATTATCGCGGCACTCGCCATACCTGGCCGGCGGGGGATTCGCCGCCGCCTTTGTTCAGGCTCGTTCATGAAGGTTGGAGGGCCTTTTTACAGGACGGCTGCGTGATCAATGGCACATCTCTTGTAGCGCCGGCAGAAATCACGGTCATGTTGAAGTCACATCGCTTTCAGGAAGCGCGTGCGGCATGGCAAACGTGGCTCGATGTGTTCCGTGACAGTTCTTTCTATGCCGCCATTGTCGCGATTTTTACTGGCCCCCGCCCCCCCGGAGGTGTCCCTTGGGAAAGGCCTTATGACTTTGAGCTGTTTGGCTCTTTGGGAATAGGATCCGGCGGCTTCCTACCTGTTTATCAAGCCGGATTCACCGAAATACTGCGCTTAGTCGTTAACGGATATCTGGATGATCAACGCCTGATTTCCTGCGGAATCTCTACACTGGCGGAGCGCCTGGCGGGAGCGGAGATCGCAGGGTGCTCCGTTGCTGAACGGGTTCGCTTCAATAGCGTGGGTCGCATCTACAAAGAAAATGGAAAGATAAAGCTGCTAACTGATGAAGACGAGGCATTGGTTTTCGACCGAGTGATCGTCACCAGCAACAACAGGGCAATGCAGATGGTCCATTGCCTGACCGACGACGAGACGTTTCTCAGCCGCGACGTCTCACGAGCCGTCAGGGAAACGCATCTTACGGGCTCCTCAAAGCTGTTCATGCTCACCCGCGACAAGTTCTGGATCACTAGAGACCTGCCAGTCACCATCCAGTCTGACAGTTTTGCGAGAGGAGTATATTGCCTTGATTACGAACCCGATAAGCCAGATGGTCAGGGTGTGGTTCTGCTTAGTTACACTTGGGAGGATGACGCTCACAAGCTACTGAGTGTTCCCGACAAAAAACAGCGGTGTGAGTGTTTTGTTGACGACCTTGCTACATTCCATCCAGAACTTGCGCGCCACCTGGTTCCCGCCGATGATGACTATGAACGTAGCGTCCTGCACCATGACTGGCTGACCGATCCGCATTCTTCGGGTGCCTTTAAGCTCAACTATCCGGGTGAAGATGTTTACTCGCAGCGTCTCTTCTTTCAGTTCAAGACCGCGAATGATCCCGCATGGGATTCCGGCCTTTATCTGGCAGGATGTGGCTGCTCTTTCACCGGGGGGTGGATTGAGGGAGCTGTGCAGACGGCTGTGAACAGCGCCTGCGCCGTCATACGCAGCGCAGGAGGAAATCTTTTACCGGGCAATCCTCTTGACGAAATCCGCAGTGCTTACCGTTACTAATATCGCACACGATGGCCTCCTACTCGCGGAAATTTTATGTATTCGAAAAACACTGTGGAATCGCTTTGCGTTGGCATACGTACCGGTGCACTTTCAGCGGCTGAAATCCGGGAGCGTGCACTCAGCGCTGATTCGCATCTGAAAAAGCTCAACTGCTTCATCCGTGCTTGCGGCCCGGACGCTCATTTCGCTAATGCGAATGATGCCCTGAAAGGCGCACCGCTCTACGGCATTCCTTTTTCCTTAAAGGACAATATTTGTGTTAAGGGGCTCCCTATCACCGCCGGGACACCGGGGATGGAAGGTTGTATAGCCACGCGCGATGCGCTTGTTGTCAGAAAGCTGAGATCGCTCGGTGCTGTCGTTGCCGGCAAGAACAACATGCATGAACTCAGCTTTGGTATCACATCGGTCAATCCTCAATGGGGAACGGTGGGAAATCCAGCGGCTCCAGGACATTTGGCTGGTGGCAGCAGTGGCGGCTGTGCCGCTGCTGTGGCAGCCGGTATCGTTCCGATGGCGATCGGAACGGACACCGGCGGCTCCGTAAGGATACCGGCCGCCTTCTGTGGTATCACCGGCTTCAGGCCCACAAGTGGTCGCTGGTCTTCGGCCGGAATCATTCCAGTTTCTCGCACGAAGGATTCGCCGGGCCTTCTGACGCGGACGGCGAAAGATGCATTGCTTCTATATGATCTGCTGTCCCCCGATAGCCACCTTCCGACAAAACAGAAAAATACTCGCGGCCGAATAGGCCTTCCGGCCTCCATGTGGACTGACTTGGAGGATGATGTCCGAAAGTATTGCCGGCATGCCGTCAGGCGATTGACCTGCGCTGGTTTCCAGTGTGTTGAACTGGATGACGCGGTTGTTGCTGAGCTGAATGGAACCGGAACCTTCACGATTCCGGTTTATGAGTTCTTCACGGACTTTCCCCGCGCCTTGCTTTCCCTAGGATGGGGAAACAGGATAAATGCCGTATTTGATAACATTCGCGACAAAATTGTCCGCAACATCATTCACGCAAATCTTGGCGGACAGCTTATATCTGCCGCAGATTATTCATCAGCAATCCAGAATATAGGCGTCTTACGTCTACAAATAGACTCGCTGTTCAGCACTCAATGCATCGATTTTATCGCGTACCCGACAGTTCCGCGTAGCGTCCCTCATCTGAGCGATGCCAGCAGGCCGGGACTGTTTGCCGAAGTGATACGTAACACCGACTTGGCCAGCAACGCTGCGATACCTTCTATTACCCTTCCAGTTGCTCCCGATGATGCATTACCGGTGGGGTTGAGTATTGACGCCGCGCGGGGTCAGGACCGCCGTCTTCTGGCCGCAGCAACGTCTATAGAAAACATTTTGGCTTCCTGAAAATGAGGCTGCTATTCACCCCGCACAGACGCACGGCACCGATAACAGCAAACATTCATAGGCATTGCCAGGAGGCAGATAGCTAATGCAAATCTCGTTGAAAAGAATAAACGTGCTCTTTGACGCAAATAGTTTTGTTGACCATCAACCTGCCGCAAAAAGTCATTTCATCTGCGGCGAAGGTACCATAAATTCGGCAAAAACGTTTCTGGTCATGAATCGCGGAGGAGACTGCGAATTTCAGGGAGGCGGACAGTGGCGCACTGCCGAGCAGATCATCAGCACAGTAACTCAGGCCCGGGATAAAGGCGCCCCCTTAATCTACATTCAGGACAAGGTAGGAGGGACAGGCAGTTTCGACACCACGAAAGTGCTCTCGCCGGACATGGCCAGATTACTTTTATCCCCATTTGGAATGGGCAGGGTCAGTGCATCCCTCGCCGAATTTGCAGAAGGGAATCTGCTAATTTCCGCCATACTCGGTCCGACCTCAGGTCCACTTGCTCTACCGTTGATGCTCGCAGACCTAGTGTTGATGACTGAGAAAGGCGCTCTATGTATGGGCCGTCCGGATATGGTGAAGGCAATGCTGGCCCAGGAGTCCGATCTCTATTCGCTAGGTGGAACAGACGTTCACAGCAAGGGCTCGGGCTCGGTTCAACTGGTATTCAAAGATGAAGAAGGTTTATTCCAGTGCATAAGAAAATTACTGCACGGAAGTTTCAAAGGCAAGGCACCCCATGACCTTGAATATGAAGAACCCGTTGCGGCTGATTTTGAAAAAATAATTCCATCAGATCATCGCGTACCCTATGATATGCATCATTTGCTGCATTCCTTTATCGACAAAGACAGCTTTACGGAAATAAGCGCCGAATACGCGGAGGAAGTGTTGACCGCCTACGCGAGCATCAAAGGAAACTTCGCTGCAATTATCGCCAACAATCCCCGACATAATGGAGGTGCAATTTATCGAAAATCCGCCTCAAAAATGGTAAAAATGATAAATATTGCCGCCAAAACCAACATACCAATCATATTCATTGCCGATATTCCAGGATTCATGATCGGCAGAGAAGCTGAAAATAGTGGCATATTTTCGGCCGCAGCGGAATTATTCAGAGCACATGTTCGATGCAAGGTACCAAAGTTATTGCTCGTTGCCAGAAAAGCGTATACGGGAGGCGTGTACGCCATGTGTGGCCCTGGATTTGACCCTGTGGCAGTACTGGCGTATCCGCAGGCCCAGATCGGCGTTTTCAGCCCGGATACGATGAAGAAAGTAATGTCTGAATCTGATGAGACCACCAGATCCATAATGCGAAAACTGACCGATGAAATTGAAAACCCAGAATTGTTGAAAATTAATGGGCTGATCACTGATGTCATCGAAATAGAACAGACTCGGGAACAAATTACCAAGTATTTGTTCCCTGTAGGGAGTGAAGCTGGCGCCTGAGTTGAATCGCAAGCGCCTCACTTCCACAGTCCAGCGCAGTCTGCTTGTCGGTAACGCGGAGACATTGCGGGCGGATATCGCCGCGTTAAAGGGCGAAGTTTCGCGGTTTGGCGTCGGCCTGCCGTTGTTGAGGGCTAGCGAGGAGGTGCATGCGGCATCGACTGAAGCCGACCGAATCTCGACGAACCAAGCTGCGGTCTCCAGCGAAGCCAGGCTCAACGGCGAGCAGATCCAGAGGGACCGAGAAAATGTTGAAACCAGCGCCCGCTGGCCATGGAAGTCCGGCGTTAAGTCGTGAGTTCGGCGCACGGAGTGGTGGCAGGCTGCCGAACCATCGCGATCACTCACAACCGCCCGAGAAACCTGTATCACATAACGGCCGCCAGCGTCGACCGGCGACAAGCCCCGTGGCGCACCGCACGCGTACAGTGACCAATAGACGCCATTAACGATGATCTTCAGCACGCAGCGATCGCGCAGTTGCAGCGTCGTCCATCACCGCGGCGCCATTCAGGCAACAACCAGATTGACACACGGCTTGCCGGTCGCGCCGAACCTGCTCGATCAGGCGTTTGCCGTCACCGCGCCGAATCAGGCCTGGTGTGGCGATATACGTTATATCGCCACAAAACCTTCGAAACCCCACAAATTCATGCCGCAAAAACCTTGCTGAAAGATCGCATTTTCTAACCTGGGTGGATCGGTCTTCGCGTGGTCTCACGCGGAGCAACCATGCGTGCCGCCTCCTGCAATATTATCTCCCGCATCCAGTTGCTTGCCGGATCACTGCTGTGAAGGGCAGACCATTGGATGGCCTCGGTGAATGCGGGAAGTGGTAGCGGAAGCTCGACGATCCGCAGAGGCATCGTTTTTTCGAAATGCTTGGCCAGCCTTAAGGGCATCGTCCCTATACGGTCAGTGTTTAATAGCATAGGCGGGATCATGCCAAAGCTTTGCACGATGACCTCGTCCCGTCTCTTGAGACCGTGCTCAAGCAAAAACCACTCCTCGATGGAGGGCCGCCGCGTACGTCCGAACCTGACCGAAACGTGCCCCATCGACATGTATTTCTCGAATGTAAGCTGCCCTGATAGCTGCTTGTTCGTGCGGCAGCCTACGCACACGAGTGTCTCCTCGAACAGCTTCGCTTTAGGATGCGCGCTCGACATGAACAATTCCGGCAAGATAAGAAAATCGGCTTCGCCGCGCCGGAGAACCTCATCGGGGTCATCGGCAAGTGGCAGCAATTCGAAGCCGATGGCGGGAGCTTCCCGTGCAATACGCTCCACGATCTTTCGAAAAAATACGACTGCCATGAAATCGGAAAGGATGATCCTGAAGCGGCGATCCGATTTGGCCGGGTTGAAGACGTCCCGGGAAATAACGGAGAGCTGGATGTGCACCAGAGCCTCGCGGATTGGAGCGGCGAGCCCTTCTGCACGCGGTGTTGGGACAAGTTCCCGGCCCCTCATCGTAAACAGTTCATCGCAGAAATAGGCGCGTAGCCGGGCGACGGCCGCGCTCATGGCCGGCTGGCTCAGGTGGATGCTGCGTGCCGCCGCAGTGAGGTTACGCTCGGTCATCAGCGCATCGAGCGCAACGAGGAGATTCAGATCGAGGCCCTTGAAACGCATGATCCCAACTTATCCATAGTGTGGATGTGTTCCATCAAAACAATCGATTTTACGAATTGTACGGCATGGAGGATAGTGTTCCTGGTAAATCCAACTGAATTTCGCCAACCTTGCTGGCGCCTTTGTGGTGCCGGGGGTAGCGGATGAAGTGTGTCGTAGAACTCAGCGAAGCCGAGGAAATGACGTTGCAGCAGTTGTCGATCAATCACATGCATCGGGAGCCTTCTTCGCGGACCCGCCGCATGCTTGGCAACGATTTGGGATTTCCTCGGGGTTCCAGCACTTCAGCTTCTGGTCGCGCCATCCTTCAGCGCCAGGAAACGCGACACTGGAGCAAACGGTACAGAATTTTCATGAATTGCGGCGAGATTCTTTGGGGCTGGTGACGTCTGACCGGTGTTCGCAGCGGCGAGCGATATCCTACCTTACTTAGGTGGTAGGGGTTCGAGTCCTGCCAGTAGGGCCTTCCTACCACGATGAAGGAGAGAAACATGCTGTGCTTAGGAGTGAGCGGCGGGCTAGACAACGTTCATGAAAATTCACTCGAACTGCCGAACACATTTCTGCACGACGGCGCTGCGGTGCTTGTCCGGGACGGACGCGTAATAGCGGCCGTCGAAGAGGAGCGCCTCAACCGGATCAAGCACTCTAACAAGTTCCCGAGCAGTTCAATTCAATACTGCCTCGCATCCGCAGGGATTCAGCTCAGCGATATCGACCATATCGCGTTTTACGCTACTGAGGCCTATTGCAACGTCATGCTCGAACGCCTGTTCCTGTCCCAGCCGAACATCTCCATTCCAGTGGATGCCAAGCTGTTTCTGCGTAACTTACTAATGCGGGAATTCGGTACCGAGGTCGATCCTTCGCGAGTCTCATTCGTGAGTCACCATCTGGCGCATGCCGTGAGCGCGTTTGCGATGTCTGGATTCGAACAAAGTCTGATCCTCGCGGTCGATGGCGGCGGTGATTTCCTCTCGGGGCTCTTGGCGGTCGGATCTGGAACCGAAATCACGCAACTCGCGACTTTCGCAGAGCATAATTCTCTAGGGCTGTTTTATCTCGAAACAATCCGGTATCTCGGATACGGCTTGTTCGACGAATACAAGGTCATGGGGCTTGCACCTTATGGGGATCCCGCTCCCTATCGCGGGCTCTTCGAGCAATTCTATCAACTCTCCGCCAACGGTGAGTACCGCGTCTACCTGGACCGCATCGGTCCGACGTTGTTCCGCAGCATCGAGGTCCGGCGAAAGGGAATGCCATTCACACAGCAGCATCGAGATGTGGGTGCTTCATTGCAGGAAGCGCTGGAGCGGATCGTGTTTCACATTCTCCGCCATCATCGCGAGGTCACCGGTATGAAGCGGCTGTGTATAGCCGGAGGAGTAGCTCATAACTGCACCATGAACGGTAAGCTGCTGTATTCGGGACTTTTCGAAGACATCTTCGTGCAGCCCGCAGCGCATGACGCCGGTTGCGCATTAGGCGCGGCCCTTATGATGTCAAACGACTTCGGTCGGCCCGCGCCGCGTGAGCGATTGCAGGAGGTTTATTGGGGGCCCGATCTTGGGAGCGATCTGGTCGTGGAGCAAGAATTGAATGCGTGGGCCGGACACCTCGACGTCGAACGCAGTGATGACGTGGCAGGCAGAGCAGCGGACTGGATGGCCAATGGCGCCGTGATCGGCTGGGTGCAGGGTCGTTCGGAGTTCGGGCCGCGCGCGCTTGGCAACCGCAGCATTCTTGCGGATCCCAGGCCTGCCGCAAACAAGGACCGGATCAACGCCATGGTCAAGAAGCGCGAGGGTTACCGACCGTTCGCGCCATCAGTGCTCGAGGACGATGCGCACGAATTTTTTGACCTCCCAGAGGGCACCCGCGAATTCCCTTTTATGAATTTTGTAGTTCGCGTGCGCGACTCCAAGCGTGCCTTGCTCGGCGCCATCACGCACATTGACGGTACAGCGCGGCTGCAAACAGTATCGCGCAAGACCAATCCCGCCTACTGGGAGGTTATTAATGCGTTCAAGAAGCGGACAGGAATCCCAATTCTGCTCAATACTTCCTTTAATAACAACGCTGAGCCGATCGTAGATTCGGTTGCAGACGCAATTGCCACATTTCTGACGACAGAGCTGGATGGACTTGTGGTCGGGCCGTTCCTCGTCAAAAAGCGGCTCGCAACGCAGGAACATTGGACTGCGCTCGCGGTTTCACTGCCGCCCTATGCATCGCTCTATCGAGTCCGCGCTCACACAGCGCGGGATCGTCAGGAGACGGTGTGCGAAATTCGCACCGGCGGCTCCAACTATGACAGTGTGCGTATTTCACATGAGTTGTTCGATCTGCTGATGCGGATCGAAGGCGAAGCCGTGCTCGAACATCTTCTCGATACGATTACGCCTGAGCAGACTCGACGTGAAGCCCTCGTCAAGGAGCTGCGCGGATTGTGGGAGCAGCGTCGGGTTCGGCTACATCCCTCACGGGCGTTGTCATGGTAACGACGCCCTTCCAATGAGTGGCTGAAGATATGAAACTAGGTAACAGCACTCGCGAGCTATTTTTCTAGTACGTTAAACAATAGCGTTTGGCCGCCGTGCAGTTCTTGTACCAACACGCCGGTTTACAACGGAGCACCAGCCCCGGCCCAAGGTCCGGACACTTGCAGCGGCGCACCATAAAGGTAGGCGGAATTGACACATCAAACGAACTTCGAATTGCTGCGTCGGGAACTGGACGCAGACGATCCATGGCGGCTCGACAGCAATCCCTTTGAGCACGAGCGCCACAGTCAAATGCTTCGGATGGCACTTGCGCAGGGATCCGTCACAAATGCGCTCGAAGTCGGATGCGCAGGCGGAGCCTTCACGGAAAAATTGGCACCGCACTGCCAACGGCTCACCGTGATCGATATCGTGCCACACGCAATCGCTAGGACACGCGAACGGATGATGGACCCACCACACATCAATTGGATCGTCGCCGATGTCCAGCATTTTTCGACTGAGCAACAGTTCGATCTGGTCGTGGTGGCGGAGGTTCTCTATTACCTCGACGGCAGCGCCGAGGTGCGCGCGGCTGTCCGCAATTTAGCACGGATGCTTGCGCCCGGTGGACAGCTGGTTTTCGGATCGGCACGTGACGCCAATTGCCGGCGATGGGGCCACATTGCCGGAGCCGAGACGGTCATAGCCATCCTGGAAGAAGAGCTGGTTGAAATCGATCGTTTCAGGTGCGTCGGTCAGTCGTTGAATGAAGACTGCCTGCTCGCCAGTTTTCGGAACGCGGCTTCGCCTTCGTGTGGACCAACTTACCAGCGTTAGGCCGGGAGATATTATGCGCATCTGTGGGATCAAATTGACGCACGACGGAGCGATCGCCCTTGTCGAGGATGGAAAACTGGTTTTTTGCGTGGAGCAGGAAAAGCGAGACAACAATCCGCGGTATCAGGCGATCGACGACCTCGACGCGATCGCGACCGCATTGGCCGAGCATGGTTTCACTGCGCATGATATCGACCAGTTTGTCATCGACGGCTGGGACGGAGTAGTCGAGTCGCAGTTTCGTGTCCTCAGTGGGTCGAATCCCGTCAGCCTGAAAGGGGCCCCTTATGCCGAACGCCGAGCCGATGATCTTCTCGCTTCGCTCGACGGCTCCGGACTGCTTGTCGGCGGCCAGTCCTTTCCCTATAAAAGCTATCCTCACGTGTCAGGCCATGTGGCCTCCGCGTACTGCACCAGTCCCTTTGCCCAAAGCGGGCAACCTGCATTCTGTTTGGTGTGGGATGGTGGCATCGTCCCACGCCTCTATCATGTAGAACGCCACCAGGCCCGCCATGTTGACTGCCTGTTCCCCGTGATAGGTCACATCTACGCTGCGGCGGGTCATCACTTTGGTCCTTATAAGAAGCCGGGCGGGGCCCGGTGGGATCTGGGTGTGGCCGGCAAGCTGATGGCTTACATCGCGCTAGGCTCGGTTGACGAAGATATCGTTGAGGTATTTCGCGGGCTTTATCAGGCACGCTTTGCTGGCGACACGGAGTGTGCGCAAGCTTATCGCGAGAACATCCACAGCGCGGACGCGTCACTAGCGGCTGTGGGAGAGTTCTTCGAAGCAAGCGCGCTGCGACTAGAAGCCAGGCCGCCCGAAGACGTACTCGCCTCGTTCCATGTATTCCTCGAGCGTCTTCTCGTTCATGAAATGGGTATCGCGCTGCAGCGCCATTCGATTGCGGGGCCGAAAAATTTGTGCATCGCTGGCGGATGCGGACTCAATATCAAATGGAACAGCGCCCTGCGCGGGAGCGGTTTGTTCGACGCAATCTGGGTGCCGCCGTTTCCCAACGATAGCGGGTCTGCGATTGGCGCCGCTTGTTGCGCGCTGGCAGATGAGAAGGGCTTCGTGCCGCTGGAGTGGTCGGTATATAGCGGACCGGCCTTAAAAGGTTGCCAAGTACCGCCCGGATGGACGGCGTCTACTTGCTCCATTGCAGAACTCGCCAGCATACTCGCCAGTCGCAAGCCCGTCATTTTCCTTGCCGGCCGAGCCGAGCTCGGACCACGAGCATTGGGGGGCAGAAGCATTCTGGCCGCCGCGACTTTGCCCACAATGAAGGATCATCTCAACGACATCAAGTTTCGAGAGCACTTCCGTCCCGTGGCGCCAATTTGCCTTGAGGATCGTGCGCCGACCATTTTTAGCCCGGGGAGCCCTGATTCCTATATGTTGTTCGATCATCAGACGCGCGCGGAATGGCGAGAAAAAATCCCTGCCGTCGTGCATCTCGACGGATCTGCCCGATTGCAGACCATTTCAAGAAGTTCCGAGCATCCGGTGGCGCAACTTCTCGTCGAATACGAAAAGCTGACGGGTATTCCGTTGCTCTGCAACACGAGCGCCAACTATCACGGACGAGGTTTCTTCCCGGACGCTGCTTCAGCCTGTGCGTGGGGACGCGTCGAACGTGTGTGGTGCGATGGTTTGTTACTGACCAGGACCGGTCTGTCGCCGTCAGTCGACGAAACACTGTTTCCTACGTCGGCGATTGAAGATTGCTAACCTTGGAGCTCAGTGAGCAGTACTACGATGTATGCCGCACGCACAAGGCGCAACGCTCACAATGTAGGTATGCAGTGCACCACCAGACAGGCCAAGCTCGCCGCGTTGTCTGTAGTCGCTTTCAGGCGCAGTCTCAAGCGCAACGGCTGACGCATATCGGGTGGCGGGGGCTCGGTAATCAGATGACTCGTCAGCAGTCGCCGCAGCAACGCGTTAGCCTCCGGATCTCCCAGTGAATGGAAGGCGACATCCGCAACCTTACCGTTCGCCCCGACCCAGGCGCGGATCACAATTGCAGGAGGCGGCGCATCCCCTTTCGCGTTCAAGATCCAGTCTTCCAGGAATTGGTGCAACTGATTCGCCCCATCATCGTCCGCCTCTCAGCTGGCTCTGACCCTTGCCGAACGCGAAGAGATATCGCGGGCACTCGCTGCTGGCGACTCGAGCCAATCTGTTGCGAGGCGGCTTTCACGCGCTCCCTCCACCATCTGCCGGGAGATCAAACGCAACAGTGGACCGGATGGCTACCGGGCAAGCCACGCCGATCGGGCAAGCCACGCCGATGGGCTTGCCTGGGATCGTGCGCGGCGTCCCAAAGCCTGTAAACTGGTTGAACACCGGACGCTGGCGTGCATCGTGGCAGGCAAGCTCCAGTTGCAGTGGTCACCGCAGCAGATTGCCGGATGGCTCAGCCGTGCGTACCCAGACGACGGGGACTACCACGTGTCCCACGAGACCATCTATCGCAGTCTCTTCATCCGGGCCCGTGGCGCCCTGATGAAGGAGTTGCAGGAACACCTGCGGCGCACCCGGGCAATGCGCCGTTCGCTCCATCATACGCGGAAGACGGATGATCACGGCAGGATTCGGGACACGGTACCATCAGCGACGCCCCGCGACCGTTGGGGACCGGGCGGTACCGGGCCACTGGGAAGGTGATCTGCTGTGTGGTAGCGGCAGCAGCCAGATCGCGACGCTCGTCGAGCGCCAGACACGCTTCGTCATGCTGGTCAAGATAGCAAGACGGTGATCAATGCACTCATCAGGCATGCCGGCAAGTTGCCGCAAGAACTTTATAGTGAACCGCCCCGGGATTTCCGGAGGCTCCACTTCTTGAGAAAATGGAGCTATGGAAAACACCAAGAAGAAGTCCCCAAGGTACTAGCCGGAAGTTCGTGAGCGGGCTGTGCGAATGGTGCTGGAACATCAGGGCGACCACGAATCGCAATGGAAAGTGATCGCCTCGATCGCAGCGAAGCTGGGTTGCTCGGGCGAGACGCTGCGTAGCTGGGTGCGCAAGGAAGAGCGGGATCGGGGTTTGCGCCCGGGCACGAGTACGCAGGAGCAGGATCGGATCAAGGAACTGGAGCGGGAAGTGCGTGAGCTTCGGCAGGTCAATGAAATCCTGCGCAAGGCGTCAGCATATTTCGCACAGGCGGAGCTCGACCGCCGACCGAAGTGATGATCACGTTCATCGATGATCATCGGCACGTCTACGGAGTCGAGCCGATCTGCAGGGTGCTGCCGATCGCACCGTCGACGTACTACAAGCACGTGGGCCGCCGCGCCGATCCTGGCCTGGCGCCGCCGCGGGCGCGGCGCGACAGGATGCTCAAGGATGAGATCCGGCGCGTATGGGAAGAAAACTTCCAGGTCTATGGTGTGGACAAGGTCTGGACGCAATTGAAGCGGGAAGGCATTGTCGTGGCGCGCTGCACGGTCGAGCGGCTGATGAAGCAGATGGGCCTGCGCGGTGTGGTGCGGGGCAAGACGGTACGCACGACAGTGAGCGATGGTTCGCCGTGCCCGAAGGATCTCGTGAAGCGGCAATTCACGGCTGAACGGCCCAATGCGCTGTGGGTGTCAGATTTTACCTATGTATCGAGCTGGCAGGGCTTCGTCTATGTCGCGTTCATCGTCGACGTGTTCGCCCGACGCATTGTCGGCTGGCGCGTGTCGAGTTCGGCGCGCACGGACTTCGTTCTGGACGCACTGGAGCAGGCCTTGTACGAGCGACAGCCGGTGCAGCAGGACGGGCTGATCCATCACAGCGACCGCGGCGTGCAATACGTATCAATCCGCTATACGGATCGGCTGGTCGAGGCTGGCATCGAACCGTCAGTGGGCAGCGTGGGCGACTCCTACGATAACGCACTGGCTGAAACGATCAACGGCTTGTACAAGGCAGAGGTGATCCATCGCCTCGGACCGTGGCGCAATCCGCAGGCCGTCGAAATGGCGACGCTCGAATGGGTTGACTGGTTCAACAATCGTCGGCTCTTCGGCCCCATCGGCAACATTCCACCTGCCGAGGCAGAAGCCGCTTATTATTCAAAACTCGCTGGGTCCGCCATCGCGGCGTGACTCAAGCAAAACAGCCTCCGGGAAACCCGGGGCGGTTCATAGAGGTGGCCGCGCAAATTCGGACAGCCGGATAAGTGAAACGCTCGGGGCCTGAGCCGGCGATAATGCCGACAAAGGAACCTTGAAGATGACGAAGAGAACCCGACGGACGCACTCAGCCCCGTTCAAGGCGAAAGTGGCGATGGCGGCGATCAAGGGTGAGCGGACGCTAGCCGAACTGGCGCAGCAGTTCGATGTGCACCCGAACCAGATCACCGAATGGAAGCGGCAGTTGCAGGAACGTGCCGCCGACGTATTTGGCGCAGGCGGCACGGCGTCGAGCGAGCCGCAAGTCGATTTGAAGGAGCTACATGCGAAGATCGGCCAGCTCACGCTGGAAAACGATTTTTTAAGCGGCGCGCTCAACAAGGCGGGATTGCTGAGCGCAAAGCGATGATCGATCGTACGCACGCATTGCCGGTCTCGCAGCAAGTGCGGCTCGTTGGTATCGCAAGATCGAGCGTGTATTACCGGGCGCAACCGGTGAGCGAGGCAGACCAGTTGCTGATGCGCCGGATCGATGAACTGCATATGGAGTTTCCGTTTGCCGGAGCGCGGATGCTGGCGCGACTGCTGCTTCGCGAGGGACACGAGATTGGCCGCAGGCGCGTGCGCACGCTGATGAAGCGTATGGGTATCGAGGCGCTGTACTGCAAGCCGAACACGAGCCGACGCAATGCGAAGCACAAGATCTGGCCGTATCCGCTGCGGGGCATGAAGATCGATCGGGCAAACCTGGCCTGGGCACTCGATACGAGCTATATCCCGATGGCGCGCGGCTTTGTGTATCTGACCGCCGTGGTGGACTGGGCCAGCCGAAAGGTACTGGCCCACCGGGTGGCGATCACGATGGAGGCGATGCACGCGGTCGATGCGTTGGAAGAAGCGTTCGCGAAGTACGGGCAACCTGAGATCGTCAACACCGACAGGGCAGCCAGTTCACCGCGACAGCGTTCACCGAGGCCGTGCTCAGCCGGGGCATCCGCCTGTCCATGGACGGCAAAGGTGCCTGGCGAGACAACGTGTTCGTCGAGCGCGTGTGGCGAAGCGTGAAATATGAAGAGGTGTATCTGAAAGCCTATGAATCGGTCGGCCACGCCCGGCGCTCAATCGGCGATTACATCAATCTGTACAACCAGAGACGGCCTCATTCGAGTCTGGAAGACCGCACGCCGGATGAGGCATACTTCGCGACGCTGCCTGCGATCAAATTGGCAGCATGACCGCCCCGGACGTTCCACTTAAAAATCTCAGAAAACTGTCCGAACGAGCGAGGCCACCTCTTTTCATCGACTTATTGCTCAACGGTACACAAACGGCGAATTCGCCCGACCGCATCACGCATGAATAGCGCGATTATTCCGGTGACATGGCTAATTTTGGCAAGTACACAAATGAGATCGATGGTGTTAGCCCCAGGAGCATCGTCCAATTGCTCCTTCAGACGGCCGACCTCCGTTATCTTGGGATGACGGATAGGCGAGAGGCCGCTGTGCCGCAACTAGCCAGCACTCGGACGCGCACGTTGATGTTCATCAAGGGCGCTTGTAGTTGCGCCTGCCACAATGGAGTACGGGCGAGGTGTCCTCGCTGCGCCGTCAATAGGAATTCTAGATAAACAACGCAGTGCAACATTTCCGGAGTGAGACGTGAACTAAAGCTCTAAACAAGTTGCCGATTGGCACCGACGTTGCTCTGAAGATGTTCGCGAGCGGACGGCCGGAGGATATATCAGAAACGTTCTCTGAATGCTAATTGCCGGGGTCAGGCCATTGCGGCAGCGGGGAGATCTCGATGTGCACGGAGCAGGAGGCCCCTCAATGGGGCTGGCCGCTCAGCGTGCCGCGACTGGCGCGGGCAACACATCGGCCGCTTCGACAGGAAAAGTCTTAAAGTGAAATTGAGGACATAGATAATGGGACCGGCTTACACAATGAACAGTCTTGTAGACATCACTTCACATAATGCACGTTTACCTACAAGAGAAGAGACGTTAGTTATCCGACGTTCCACCGCTTCCAAGTTTGAGGTCTATCGGATTCATCGTTTGGCGTATGAACAGTGGCGAAGGAAAGACCCCGCATTGCTGAAAAGAATCCGAATGGCTGTCGGGGCATCTCTAGCTTTGGTCGTTAGATCAAGCGCGGCAGCGGAGGGTCGCCTAGAACAATCGGGGGCCGGGAAGTACCTTTACGTTTTGGACGTTGGCACGGACGAACAACTGAGCCAAGGGCACTGTCACGTTGCGGAGCTCGTCGAGGACGATCGCGTGATGAAGAATACAAGATCGCTTTATTACGGACATCGCTTTGCGGCGACCGTCATCAATTGCGCGGTGCGCTGGTATTTCAGGTTTCTGCTCAGCTTGAGTGATATAGAAAAACTGCTGTGCGAGCGCGGCGTGATTGCCAGTTACGAAACTGTCCGACGCTGTTGCGACAAATTCGACAAGGGTTTCGCGCACCGCCTCAAGGCTGCGCGTCGCAGGACCGGCACCGCATGGCACCTTGACGAAGTGTTTGTGACGTTGCGTGGTACGCCTTACCTGTTGCGGCGCACCGTCGATCAGCATCGTGCCGAACTCAATATTCTGCTACCGAAGCGCCGCGATAAGGCTGCAGCGAAGCGGTTTTTCAAATGCGTGCTTGCCTCGTGCGTTCAGGCACCGCGCAAGATCGGGACCGACCCGTTGCACAGCTATCCGACGGCGAAAGCCGGGATTTCCGAACTCGCTCTCGTGATGCACGTCTTCGTCAAAGCCAGCGCTCGGGTCAATAACCGGACCGGAAATAGTCATCAGCCGACGCGTGAACGCGAGCGACGCATGCGTGGCTTCCGGGACCCCAAACGCACACAGGCCTTTTTATACAGCTTCGGTCCGATATAGATAGTCCGTCCCGCTTTCTAGGCAAATCCGTGTTCTCTCCAACAATGCGTCGCAAACGCTTTAACGTGATAGCGCCGCCAATACCGTCAGAGTGCTTTTAATGGAACCGGATTCGAGAATCTACGCAGCAAACCGAATTGCTTTCAACGGCATGCGCCCCTCTGTTGCGTGCAAAACCTCGACATGGGCGCGCCAGCCGGATCTATTCAACAACGTCCATCCCTGAACAGGAAATGTCATGTCCGATTTCGCCGCTCTGCCTACGTCCGATTGCCCTCCTGTCACCCTGCCCTCTACCTCTAACCCGGTCCTGCTCGGGGGCGAGAACCGCTCCGGCACCACGCTGCTCAGCGTCCTGCTCGACTCGCACCGCGACCTCGTCGTCGGCCCGGAACTCGATTTCACCGAACCCGCCGACCTGGGCCCGCATATCCTCGCAGTGTGCGACATGATCGACGTCCACGACTCACGGATCGCCGGTGCGACGAAGGACACCATTGACGCTGAGTGGTACGACGGCGCACATTTCGTTATGCAGTGCGACCGTTTCGGTCTTGGTCGTGACGACCTGCGAAACCTGGTGACGAACCTGATAGCAGAACGCGGAACCGATCTGTCTGGCCTGGAGGACCGCTGTCGGCTCATCGACTCCATCGGTGAATTCCGGCGCAAACAGACGGGAGCCGGACGATGGGGCATGAAGCTTCAACGCAGGATTCAGGACATCGGCATATACGCCGCGATCTGGCCGCAAGCCCATTTCATCCACATCATTCGCGACGGCCGCGACCTAGCTGCTTCCCACCTCAAGACCGTCCCCGACTGGGGCTACCGGACTGTCGCGGAGGCAGCGCACGGTTGGCTGCAGGTCGTCACCCGGTCCCGCCAGACTGCGCCTGACGGCCGCTATCTGGAAGTGCGGTACGAGGATCTAGTCACCCACCCCCGCAAGACCATCGAGCGGATACTGGAGCACCTCGGCCTGCCATGGGATGAGGCGCTCCTGCACCACGCGGAGCAAGAGCACGCGCTGTTCGACAAGCCTTGGGGCCATCCCTCAGCGGAAGCCGCGGCTAAACCACTGTCCACCGGACGTAGCGGACGGTACCTGCAGGACCTCACGCCCGGGGAGATCGAAGAGTTCGAGCGGATCGCCGGGAAGGAATTGGAACACCTCGGCTACGACTCGTCGATGCCGGATCCCGGGAGCGCGCGATGACGCAGGAGGCACACAACGCGCCCCGACGGCGCCTGCCCCGCAGCTTCCACTTTCTTCTCGCGGGCCAGACGGTCTCGCTCGTCGGCTCGCAGGTGACGCTCCTAGCCCTGCCCCTAACCGCGATCGAGCTGCACAACGCGGGCCCGTTCGAAACCGGGGTACTGCTCGCCTGCGGACGAGCCCCGTACCTGCTGCTGGGCCTGCTCGCCGGAGTCCTCGTCGACCGGTTCCCGCATCGGATCCTCCTGATGACGGCGAACGCGGCGATGGCACTCACCGTGGCCACCGTGCCGCTGGTCGATTCCCTGTCCGGACACGTCGGCATGCCCCAGTTGTACATGGTCGCCACCCTTGTGGGTGCGGCCACGGTGATCGCCGACGTGGCGTTCCTAGCTTGTCTGCCAACCGTCGTGCGGCTCCCGCAACTGGTACAGGCCCAAAGCAGGCTGGAGTTGGGACAGTCGGCGGCACTGATGCTTGGCCTACCGCTCGCGGGCTGGCTGATCACCACCTTGTCCGCACCCATCGCGATACTCGCGGATGCGGCTTCGTTCCTGCTGGCGACGGCGCTGCTGCCGTACGTGGCGATGAGGCCAGCGAGGGGCATGCCGGCTACATTGGAGCACGATGACCACCGGGCGGTCGTGAGGACCCGCGGCGTCATCGGCCGCGTCCTCTCGGAAGCGGCGGAGGGCGCCCTGTTCGTGCTGCGCACGTCCCGGCTGCGCGCGGTCACCCTCGCCACCGGCACACTCATCTTTTGCTACAGCGCCTACTCCGCTGTCTTCCTGCTGTACCTGACCGAAGGGCTGCGACTGACCGCCGCCGCAACCGGCACAGTCACGGGCATCGCTGCCGCGGGAGGTGTCGTCGGCACGTTGCTCGCCCGTCCGGCTGCGCGGGCACTGGGCCTAGGTCGCGTGCTGGTCGCGGCGCTCCTCACCAGCGCCGTCGGCGCGGCGCTCACCCCGGTTTTCCAGGTGTCGGGGTGGCTGGCGGTAGGGCTGTCGCAGTTCCTTCTGTGGACCGGTCAGCAGATTTATAACGTCCACCAAGTACCGATCCGTTACGCCCTGGCACCCCCTGCGCTGCACGGCCGGGTGAACGCGAGTATCCGCACCGCCGTCTGGGGCCTCGCCCCCGTGGGCGCCCTGCTGGGCGGCGCCTGTGGAACGTGGCTTGGCGCCCGGACGACGCTACTGCTCAGCGGTGCCCTGATCGCGACAGCCACCGGGTGGATTGTGACGTCCCCGCTGCGGGCAGTGCGGACACCGCAGCTCGCGGAGGCATACGCCGAGCCGACTTCTGCTCCCACCGTTTCCGTTCCTCGCAGATGAGACGTCTGTCATGAAATTCACTGACATGCCATCACTCAGTCTGTCGCCGGGTCGTCTCACCGTCTGGCGGGCCTGCGCTCCGCGCATTTCCGAGGCCACCTGGGTAGCCGACCTGCGGCGTGCGTCCCACGTCCAGGAAGCTCACATCACGTACGCACTCGAGGCGGCCGGTGAAGGTTCACTGCCGCCGTCCTGGCTGGGCTGCGCCTTCGATATGCTCGCCGGAATCGATGCGGACACCTTCGCCACGGCCCTGCGCGACTGGACGAATCGCCACGAAGCCCTGCGCAGCCACCTCACTTCTCCCTCTCGCTCCACACCGGGCGGCCGCCTGAACCGCATTACGCCATCGGCCGGAGGCGTGAGTATCCGCACCAGTGCGGCGGGGGACCTCACCGACGACTGGGAACTGGCGCGGTATCTGGAGGAACTGTTCGACGGCGAAGTCAGCCCCCTCGGCCGGCCCGGATATATCTGCGCCAACATCAGCCGCCCAGAAGCGACCACCGTCTGTCTCGCCGCCCACCGCATCCTGATCGGCGGTTACTCCATTCTCGGGATCGCGTATGAGATTCACGCTCTGTATGCAGTAGCACTCGCCGCCTCCAACGGCAAGCCCATCCAATTTCCCCGTCCCCCCAACGTTAGCTACCTCGATTTCGCGGCGGCCGAACGGACCACCGCCAACGCACTGACCATCGACCACGAATCCATCTTCCGCTGGCGGCCGTTCCTCAACGAGGCGGGCGGCGGCCTGCCTGAGTTCCCTGTACCGGTTAGCGACGTGAGTGGCAACCCCGCCGCCCAGCCGGCCGGACTCACGGAGCTTCTCGACGCATCCTCCGCGCACGCCTTCGATCGAATCTGCTGCGCCGCCGGGGGTGACTCCTCCTCCAAACCGCTCGCCTGCCTTGCCAAGGTCGGCCACGAAATCACCGGCGCGAATGAATTTCGCACCATGGTCCCCTTGCATACCCAGACGGGCGCCAGGCGGTCTTCCATCGGATGGTACGCGGGTGTGGGACCGGTCGGCTTCCCGCTCAGTGCACCGACTCCTTCGCTGAAGCGGTGCGTTCCGCGGTCTCCGGCCTCGACGGGGTCAAGGACCCCTCCCGGGTACCCATTGCCCGAGTGGCGGAACGGCTTGGCCAGCCCCTTCGCGGTCCCGTCATGATCTCGTACATCGATCTTCGTCGTACCCGCGGCGTGCGCAACTGGAACACGTGGCGAGTCGTCGCCCTGCGTTGCCGCTGCACCGATCGGGACGAGGTGTGCCTCCAGATCATGCGTACCTGCGACGGCCTGTTCGTCAGCTATCGCCATCCAGCCACCGACCCAGCAGGCATCGCGATACCCCGCTACGTGGCCCGTACGAAGCAACTCCTGGCCGCCGTCGCAGACACGGCTTGCTGGCCCGCCACTCCGCACCCAAAAGAAGAGTGTTGATCGTGACAGCTATCAGACACATTGCAGCGGCCTCTTGTGATTACACAACATTCGATGCGGTTATCGTCGGCTCCGGGCCATCCGGATCGATCGTCGCTCGAACACTCGCAGAGAAAGGATGGCGCGTGGCCGTCCTGGAATATGGAGGCATGGTTTCCCCCGGTGCCTTGTATGGACCGCATCAGGCGGCCTACAGCAAGGCACTCACTTCGTCCAATGGCCTCCCCGACGGCTATCCTTGGACAGCATGTTGCGTCGGCGGCGGAATGCAGTTCTACAACGCAATCACGCTCAGATACCGGCAGGCAGATCTATCGGCCTCCCGATACCTCACGACTGACATGGAGATTGATTGGCCCATCGCTCTCCAAGATCTCGAACCCCACTACTCGGAGATCGAGCATCTGCTGGAGATCAGTGATGCGAATGGATTTTCAGCACATCTAGCCAGCCCTCGTGGGCTGATGTTATCCAGTGCGATGCAGGAACTCGGCATAAAATCACGGCATATCCCACTGGCAATCCGACCACCTGGGACCAGCAAGGGGTGCATCGTTTGTTCAGCTTGCGATGAACTAGTGTGCCCTACGGATGCAAAAGCATCCGTGCTTGCAAGAAACATTCTGGATGACTCCGCCCTGCCTGGAACAATCTCGGTCCTGTACGGCTGTTTTGTCAACCGGATCGAGCTCCTGAACGACAATCAGGCCGAAGCTATCGAGTGCTATGTGCCGCTCTCATCGGAACTGATCCGGATCCCGGTCGAAAGGGTCATCGTCTGCGCAAACGCGATACAAACAGCGGCATTGATGCTCCGGTCGAAGAGTGGGCATGCCACGAGGGGAATAGGCAACGAATCCGGCCTCGTCGGGCGGGGCCTCTCATTCAAGATTAGCGGCTACTCTGTCGGGCACATGGAGCCGGCTGATTACGGCTCCAATGCTTTGGCTGCGCACTGGGGACCCCATGCGACCGTCTATACCGACGAGTTCTATGAGCACAGTGACGTGCCATGCAAATTCGGCGGTCTCATCTATGAAGCTAATTTTCCAACGCCGGATGAGAACGTCGGCCTTGTTCGCCTGCACTACATAGCCGGTGAAGAGCCGTGGTCACACAATCGCATCGTGCTTGACGAGGCCGTTGACCGATATGGCATCCCTTACATTCGTTTCGAACACAGAACCTCTGCCAATGACCGTGCGCGGATCGGCTTTCTCGCTGACCGCGCGGATGACGTTCTGCGACACCTTGGCGCGTTGCACATCGAGCGCGCTTTTGCGCACTCAAAAGGCAGTTCCCACTTGCACGGCACGATGCGCGCAGGACGCCATCCCAGAACTTCAGTCGTGGACCGCCTCGGCAGGGTTCATGGATTCACGAACGTCCATGTCATGGATGGCTCCGTGATGAATTTCGCTGGAAACAGCAATCCGACACACACGATCATGGCCAACGCGAGGCGAATGGCCCTCTCACTCGAGTAAAGGGGACTTGAAGATGCTCAACCCTGAAGCGTCCGGACATCTGGCTGAATGGGAACGTCAAACCCGATCGTCCATCATATTCCGCTCCGCCAATGGTGCGATGGCCGAAGATATCAATGGCAGGATCTTTTTAGACATGACGTCCTGCAGCGGGGCTTCGCCTCTCGGCAGCAATGACACAGTATTCAAGGCAAGGCTCGCGCAGGCGATGGAGCAGCAAACCGACATTCTTCCATCGCCGGTGAGCCAGCAACGCCAGATACTGGCCGGAAAAATCTCGAAGATGTTCCCAGACACGCCCCGAGTGTTCTTTCTGCGGACGGGGTCCTGTGCAACGGAAGCGGCAGTTCGGATCGCCAGGCACCGAACTGGGCGGCCGGTCATCTTGACGGCCGGCTTCCACGGATGGCACGACATCTTTCAGCAACACCCCTGGTCGGACAATCCGCCCGCCAGGGACCAACACATCCAGGATTTCCGATATGACGTCGATCTCCTGAAGCAGCAACTGGCCATTTACGACGGGCAAGTCGCAGGCATCTTCTTCACGCCGGAGCCTTCGATCTTTCCTGCGGAGTTTCTTCATGAAATCTCCAGGCTGGCAAGACTGCATGGAGCACTGCTGATCGTCGATGAAGTCCTGTGCGGGCTTCGTTACGCCTCGGGTGGCTACTGCCAGAAACATGGTGTGAAAGCCGATCTCATCACATTGGCCAAGGGGATCGCGCAAGGCATCGGCCTTTCTGCAGTCGTCGGCACCGCCGATGCTATGACGGGTGCCGACACCGCATATCTTGGCAATACCTACCTGCGCGAGAACCGGGCCTTCGTGGCGGGCAACCTGACACAGGAAATCTTTGAAGAAGCAGGAATTGTGGCCCGTCTCGCCGACAGCGGCGCTGCGCTCAAGAGGTTATTCCAGACCTCGCTCGAGCGGAGCGAAATACCTGCGCGCGTTCTGGGAAGCGACACCATGTTCGATATCATCCTGCCGTCGAAAAAGCATGGAAAAGCCTTCGCCCAAACATGTCTGCATCACGGCATTTACGTCGGCTACCCGGCAACATACATGAGCAATGTGTCTATGAATGACGCATTTTTCGAGGCTTTGCAACCGGCACTGGAGCGGGCACTCGCAGACTACCGCAGAGACGAGGATATGGCGGCACAGGTCAATGACACATCCATTGTCGAATACTGCATGGAGGCGTTCCGCACCACAGACAAAGCATGTCTGTCCAACAAGCATTATTGGGGGTGACGTGATACTGAGCGGCGAAAACTGTGGAAGTCGCAACGAAAGTTGGAATCGCCAATTTCCTTTATTAATTCGATATCTATGGATCATGCGATGAATGAAGTCGATCTCGATAATTACGATCACGTAGCCTTCGATCTGGACGGCGTCCTTGTAGATTCGGATGCTGTAATTGAAAACGCACTCCGTCGATGGGCGTGGGAGAAACGGCTCTGCCCGGAGTATGTGTTGAGGACATCGTCCGCACGCCGGGATATCGAGTTGGTGGCGGCGATTGCGCCCAGTCTCTCGTCCGAACGTGAAGCAGCTCGCATTGCGGACTATGAGGTCCAGGCGATGAATTTGCTCCAACCGATCCAGGGCGCCGCCGAGTTCTATAGCTCGATCACCGCCGGACGGCGATCTGTCGTCACCTCTTCGGCACGGGCTTCGGCCCTTGCCCGCCTCAAGGCGGCTGGGATCTCCCGCCCAAGAATCATGATTGCAGCTGAGGACGTGAGGCAGGGAAAGCCAAATCCGGAACCTTATCAAATGCTGTTGCACATGTTGCGCGTCGCTCCGGATAGATGCCTGGTTTTTGAGGATTCCCGAACCGGAATTGCAGCGGCAACCACCGCAGGTTGTGACTGCATAGGTGTGGGACCAGACGCCAGCGGCCACCCCGACATCAAGGGCTGGATAGAGAATTTTCACGAGATGACCTTTGTAGACCGTGTTAGGAACTTTTGTTAAGGGCTGCAAAGTGGACGAGCATAAGTACGGAGAATACGACGAAGCGCAGGCTAGCCAAGGTTTCGGGCAATCGCTCGTAGTCTCTGGCCAGTCGGCGGGCGCGGTTGATCCAGCCGATTCTGCGCTCGACCACCCAGCGGCGCGACAACAGCACGAAGCCATTTTTCGCCTCCGGCAGCTTGATTACCTGAAGCTCGATTCCTTCGTCGAGTGCTGCCTGCGCAGGCTCTTCGCCGGGATATCCCTGATCGGCGAACGCCACCTTGACCGTCTGGCCGGTGGCCTGCTGGACCTGACGCGCCAGTTCTCCGGCCTGCGCATGTTCCTGTTCGTTGGCCGGCGTAACATCCACAGCAAGCAATTGCCCCAAGGTATCAACCGCCATGTGGACCTTGCTGCCACGTTTGCGTTTGTAGCCGTCGTAACCGGCGCGAGGTTTACTCTCGCAGGTCGACTGCAGGGTCCGCCCGTCGAGAATGACCGCGCTGGGTTGACCACGACGCTCCTGGGCGATCCGGATGATCGAACGCAGGTCATTCACCATGGCCCCGAAACAGCCGGCCCGAATCCAGCGTTGCGTCTGCTGGTAGACCCGTTCCCAGGGTGGAAAGTCATTGGGCAACAAACGCCACGGTGCACCCGCGCGTACGATCCACCGCAGCGCGTTGAACATCTCACGCAGTTCGTAGCGGCGCTGCGGTGCGTCCTTGTTCATCAAGGTCAGGTACGGAGCGGCGAAGTACCACTCTTCATCCGATACATCCGTTGCGTACGGCCAGGGTTTTTCATTCCGCCAAGATACCAGGTCTAACTCAAAGTTCCTAACACCCTCTAACCTGCCGCTGGCCCCACTTTCCAGACCGAAAGGACAACCACGAAATGAAAGTATCAACGAGTCCCCGCACACCGCTATTTGATGAGGTGCTGGTACAAGGCTCGGTACTTGAGCACTACGTCGCACAGCGGGAAGACTATGGGCAGCTTCTCGATGAACTGTTGCGTTCGTCCAGCGTAATGCGTGACAGGATAGCCCATCGTTGTATCTGGCACGTTAACTCCACCGCGTTCGGCGGTGGAGTCGCCGAAATGCTTCCTCACCATATATGCCTCCTACGTGAACTCGGTTTCGATGTGCGCTGGCTCATCTTTAAACCGAAGCAGGAGCAGTTTTTTCAGTTCACCAAAGGCATTCACAATTCTCTTCATGACACCACCACAGCGGCGCTGGATGACCTGTTGCCACATTACCTCGAGGCATCGAGGCAAGGTGCGACGGAGCTGGAGAGGATCATCGCACCCGATGACTGCCTGGTTATCCATGATCCACAGCCACTTTGTGCAGCGTCACATTTTCTGCATTCTCATCCGCACCCGGCTATCTGGCGATGCCACATTGGCTATCCAGAACGCACCCCGACGGTTGACCGGATATGGGAGCTTTTGGGGGAACACCTCCGTCCATTTCAGCGCATCGTCCTGAGCGACAGCGAATATGCGTTTGATACCCCTCACCCCATCGATATTATCCAGCCGTCGATCAGTCCCTTCTCCACCAAGAACCGAAACTATGAAGGGCCGGCAGATCAGGCGCTGGAAAATTCGGTTTCGTTCAATCGTCGTGAATTCGGGCTCACCGCTTCCATTCAGGACATCCTCGGCTCGCGCTATTTCCTGCATGTATCCAGATGGGATGCACTTAAAGGTATTGACCGGATCATCACTGCTTTCCACTGCTTTGTGAGCGCCGCGCCCGATGGGGAAAACGATATACGCCTCGTGATCGCAGGACCTGATCCTCTGGACGTCGCTGATGATCCTGAAGGACGGGTGTATTTCGAAAATTGCGCAACACTATGCTCCAACTTACCAGGGGAAGTGCAGCAACGCGTCTATCTGGCATGCATCTCGATGAAGAACAACGACGCAAATGCCGAAATTGTCGGCCGGCTGCAACAGAACGCCCACGGAATATTTCAGTTATCTCGCGAAGAGGGCTTCGGACTGACAACGACGGAGGCTCTGTTCCGGGGCAGACCTATTGTAGTGTCGTCGGCATTTGGTCTAAAAAGGCAGGTCGCAAATGGGCTGAATGGAATTGTCCTTGACGAGCCAAATATCGAAGCCAAAGCTGCAGACATGATGCATCGACTTGCGACCGCTTACAGTGATTTCGAGGAGATGGGCAGAACCGCGCGTGAAAACTGCCTGCGCTCCAGCACGCAAATCTCGCAAATTCCCAAATGGTATGACGCGATTCAATCGGCTCTGTTCAGTTTTGCAGAGCACAACTGGCGTTGTTGCACACATGAAGCCGAGGAACGTGTCGACGACCACGCTCCGACGATCACCTCACAGGGATAGAGAAAAATGCATGCTTCCCTGATCATTGCAAGGAGTGAGCACCATTCGATGATCGAGACCTTCGCCGGCTCTATTCCTCCGCATGAGCGGGAAAATTTTTCGGATAATTTGGATCAAAATTATTTAAATGGTGTGAAGACTGGCCTTTTGTTCATCGTGACGACGGCTGACAGAATCGTCGCCACGAGTTCGCTCTGTCCGCTCGGTTCGACGCTGGTGAAAGCGGGAACCTGTTTCGTCGCGCCCGAATATCGTTATTTCGAATTACAGCAACTTATGCACGAAGCTCGTGCGATGGTCATCCGTCAACGCTGGGGCAGCAATTGTGCCGCAGTATCGGCCGTGAGGCGAACGACCGGAGCCTCTGCGGAAGATCTCCTGAAGCTTGGCTTCAGTCCGTGGAAAGATCCACACTCGCTGCACTCGCAACTTCATTGCAGCAGTCTCCGATTCGCAAACTGACCGACAGCGCGGGGTGTGTATTCGTAGTCGACTGTTCGTCCATCGTGATGCAGTCTCGACTATCGTTCGCGCGATGCGGATTCAACTGCGGCAATGGCGGCCCACCTCCCGTCGTATTCTGGCTAACGGATATATCCCGTGCAGGGAAGTCGACTGTTTCCCACACGATGCAACAGCTGTGCTGGCAGTATGGTTAGCGCGTCTGTGTATTGGACGGAGACGATTTGCGAGCCGTCCTCAACGCGGATTTTATGCTTCTCCGAAGCCGATCGGGCCGAAAACGTGCGAAGGATTGCAGAGGTTGCAGTGCCGATGGCCAATGCTGGCTTGCCGGTTGTCGTGCCATGCATATCACCGAAGACATCCTTTCGCGAATCCCCTCGCCACGCCGTGGGTGCGTATTCCACGCGAAACCGAACACTGATTCCACGGCAAACCGAGCAGGGATTCCACGGCTGCGCGAGCGCGATTTCCACGCGTAACCGAGCAGTTGCGCATTTCGGCGAACGTGACCGCCGATTTCGGGAACGTGACCGATTCGGCGAGGTCGGGCGTTGCGCGATGTCGATTGTAGATTTCCTCTCTAGTTTTGGTCGAGTTCTGGTTCCAGCACGCTGGGCTTCGGCGATGCTTTCTCAGAGATTCGCCCGTCAGTTTGATGCGGTGATGACGCTGCATGAGGCGGTCAATTGCGTCGGCGATGGTCTCGTCGTCGATCCAACCATCCCAGTGTTCGATCGGTAGCTGGCTGGCCACGATCGTGTCCTTGCCGGCAGCACGGTCATCAATTATCTCGAGCAAATCGTTTCGGACTATTGCGTTGAGCGGAGCTATTCCCCAATCGTCCAGCAGAAGATGAACCGCCCCGGGGCGGTTCAGTGCAACTGAAACCGGCAGTACCATCGCACGACGCGATTGATGACGGTCGCCGGAAGGCGATGGCCACGATAGACCGATTCGATGTTCTGAGTCCCGGATGCTATCTGAACCACTGAGCAATGTGACAACTCTCTTTGGACTGCAGGTGATCCGGCGTCTGAATGCGACAATGCCGCCTAGACAATTGACGAACCGCAAGGTTTGCGTATGTTCAAAGTGTTCAGCTTCTCAATTCCCCGTATGATTCACTCACGCGGCCCGAGGTAATGTCAAACCCAGCATAGTGCTGGTCAGAATCCCATTGGGAAGAAAAGCGATCGTCATCTACGGTTTTCGTTTTCCTGCAGCAGGCATCGGCTACGCAGTACGCCGGTACGACCGCCTCAATCTTGGTCCACGGGAATTGCGCTGCATCATATCGGCTGGCCAATTCCCCTCTAACGACGGAACAACCCTCCTATGGACATGCTAGACGTCATCGGTATTGGTATCGGACCCTTCAATTTAAGCCTCGCAGCGCTCATTCAGCCCACCGGTTTGCGAGCGCTCTTCTTTGAGAAGCGCATAGAATTCTCCTGGCATCCGGGGCTCATGCTGCCCCAAAGTCAACTCCAGGTGTCGCCGCTCAAGGATTGTGTGACCTTGGTGAATCCCACAAGCCCATATTCCTTTCTCAACTATCTCGCTGTACATCGACGTCTGTACAGCTTCGTGAATAAAGGTGGAAACAGCACGTCGCGACGTGAGTTCACCCACTATTACCAATGGGTCGCGCAATGCCTGGACACGCTTCGATTCGGCGAAGAGGTGATCGATATCAGGCCTTGCAATAAGGGCTATTGCGTGACCACTACCGCGCGCACATATCATGCGCGCGCGGTAGTGGTCGGGGTCGGCGTCGAACCCAAGGTGCCGGCATGTGCGCGACAGGTGGTTGGCGAGACGGTCTATCACGTAGACGACTACCTTAACCGGAAACCGTTCAGCGAAGACGAACATGTGCTGGTGGTGGGCGGCGGGCAGAGCGGCGCGGAAGTCGTCGAGCACATGCTGACCGAGTCAGGTCCCGACAAGATCACTTGGGCGACGTCGCGCGCCAATCTGTTTGCGATGGACGACAACGCATTTGTCAATGAAGCATACGTGCCCAGTTATAGCCAACGCTTTCACACGCTGCCGATCCAGCAGCGCAGGGCCATTGTCGAAAGCGAAAAGCTCACCAGCGACGGCATCTCCGCCAGCCTGTGCAACCGGCTCTATGAAGCGTTGTACGAACGCAGCGTCCATGGCACGCTAGCCGACTGCTTTCGTCTGTTGTCTTCGGTGACAATGGACGAGATCACCCGCCGCAGCGGTCGCTGGCACATCGGGTTGACCTCGCGCGTCACGTCGCAGCGCAACGGCATAAGCGCGGACAGAATCATCCTGGCAACCGGTTTTCAGCCGCGCCATTTACCATTCGTTCAGAAGCTGCTCGACGGCGCAAGCCTTGAAGACGGTCTGCCAACGCTCGATCTCGATTACGCCGTGCGCTTCGATGCGCCAATGCCCGGTCCCGTGTATCTGCAAAACCAAAGCCGCGTGCAGCATGGCCTGCAAAGCGTCAATCTTTCGCTGGTCGCGTACAGGAACAGTCGCATCATCAACAGTCTGCTGGGTCTTGCCTTCTATCCGGATGTTCCGGACCGGCAACTGCTCGACAGCCTTGAGGATCAGGAGACTGAAGCAGGATCAATACTGTGTGACGCGCCTCAGGCCCTCGCGCCGGCCGGCAGTGGCGTAAGCGGATGACTGACTCCTCCATTTATCTATCGACTGGCAAGCGTGCGATCTCGCACCCCGAGCACTTGCCGGCATCCCTGCAATTACGGGCGTTCATTCCGTTTCTGATCGCGTCACTGGTGATCGCCGCTTCGTACGGGACGAGTTTTCTCCTGCCCGAGTACCTGCAATCCCTAGGCATGAAGAGCGATGTCGCCGGCGCCGTGATTTCGAGCGGCATGGTCTCGACCATGATCTGCTGCTGCGTAGCTGGGCGCATAGCCCAGCGTATCGTTGTCATGCCGACCATCGCCCTGGCCTCGCTCGTCATGGCAGGCAGCATGCTTTGCTTAGCCGCTGCGCCAATAAACATTCGTGCCGTCTATGCAGGCGGTTTGCTGTTGGGCGCTGGGTGGTCCGTGTTCTTCATACTCGCGCCGCTGCAAATCATCCATCATCTGTGCCCCAACGCACGTATCCAGTACCTGACCTTCGTCTCCGGCACGCAAATGGCCGGATTAGGCATGGCGGCGCCTTTGAGCCGCCTGATCGCCCAACATACCGGCTCGATCGTGCCGGCCTACCTTCTGTTCGCCGCGGCATGCGCGGTGGCGGCAGTCTGCGTCAAGATCGCCAGCGAGGCGATGAGGGATGGGTCCTGTTTGCCGATGACGCGCGTGGCCATTACCGCGACTGACACGTTGGCCCTGCTCACGGCACGAACAGCAGTGCCGATCGCAATGATCGCACTGGCAGCCTGTGTCTTCGCCGGGCTGGCGACTTACCAGACACCCTATGCCGTCTCGCGTAACCTCAGGCCAGACCTGTTCTTCCTGACGTTCACGACAACCAGCGTGGCACTGCGCTTGTCGCTCGCGAGAACCATGGGACGTATCAAGCCCGACCGACTGGCGCTCGTATTGTTTTTGCTGACCGGCGCCTCGCTCGTACTGTTCCTGTTGAACCACGGCAGCACTACGCTTTATATCGTCGCTACCGCGCTGTTCGCCACGGGCTACGGACTGACCTACTCGACCCTGAACGGCATGACCGTGAACCTCGCCGGAGACCACGGCGTTTCGGTGCCCGTGACTTCGCAAATCTTTACGCTTGCCTATCTCATCGGTCTGTTCGGATGCCCTTTCCTATGTGGCGCCCTGATTCACGTTTTCGGCGCCGATGCAATGCTAGGCGCCGTACTCGCCAATGTGGTGCTACTCGGCGTCATGCGCATGAAGGTGCATTTCGCCGCCTGACTTCTCCTTGAAAACTCCGTTCTTTAACGAGGTGGTTCGTATGCTGAATGAAACGCAAAAATCCAAGTGGCACGAAGATGGATATCTAAAAGTGGAGGGCTTTTTCGATCCGGTCACCCGCGAAAAGATTTCTGCTCTGGTCAACGATGTCTCGCGCTGGGAAATCAGCGAAAACAAATGGATGATGTGGTTCGAGAAGACCGAGGATGACCGCAGGATCGTTTCAAAGATAGAGAACTTTTTGGACTTCAACGACGAGCTGCGCGACCTGTTGCTGGCCGACAAGCGTATCCAGACGGCTGTCGAATCGCTTCTCGATGAAGATACCCGCATGCTCAAAGAACTGCTCATCTTCAAGTACCCGGACAGCGGCGGCTATCGTCCGCATCAGGACATCTATCACATCCCGCACAACATTCCTGAACGCATGGTGCATGCCGTGCTCGCCATCGGCATCGACGATTCCGGTCCGGACAACGGCGGCCTGTTCTTCAGTCCGGGCAACCATCAGAAAGGTGTGTTTCCGATGGACGCCGGCGGCGTGATTCATCCGGAGGTGGCCGAGACGTTCAAGTGGGAACCCATGCCCTGGAAGGCCGGCGACATCTTCGTCTTCGACGACTACGCGCCGCACTATTCGCAGCCCAACAAAAGTAACCGTCCGCGCCGCGTGCTCTATCTGGTGTTCCAGCGCGCCTCAACTGGCGGCCCCACGCGTACGGAATACAACAAACTGAAGCGTGCCTACAACCCACCCGAAGGAAAGGAATCGGATATCCACGATCTGAAGCCACCAAATGGCATTTTCTATCGCACCTAATGTAATTCACCGGAGGATGTGCGTGTACACAAAGCAGATTGACCCATCCATGATGCGGCCGGAATACGGCGTTCTTGTTTGCCGGCTGCTCGAACATCTGCCCGCTGGCCTGACAAAAGCGTTTGGCACGTCGATTGTTGAGGTCGTGCCGGCGGGCGCTGTCAATCTGCACTCCCATTCCGAGCATGAACTGTGGGTACTGATTTCAGGCAAGGGAGTATTCGAGGTGAATGGTCAGGCGCAGCCAGTCGCAGATTCAACGCTGCTCTATATCGAGCCGAACCAGGAGCACGCGATTCGCAATGCCGATCCGGCAGCGAGCCTGAAATTTCTATCGATATGGTGGGACTAACGTGACCACACGCACTTTTTTCGTTTGCCCCGCACCGCCCTGCCCGAACGGCAAGCTGCATCTCGGCCATATTGGCGGGGTCTATCTGCTCACCGATCTTTTCGTTCGCTTTCAACGCATGAGAGGTCACCGCGCCTACCACGTCACAGGTGCGGACGAGCATGGCACCTATACGGTAGTGAAGGCGCGCAAGCTCAGTCGTCCGATTGACGAAGTCGCGCAGTTGCATATTGACGAGATAATGGATTGCTTGCGGGCAATGCACATCGAGCCCGATGTCTTCGTCAGAACAACCGACGCTACGCACAAGCAGAACAGTCTGAAGATCTTTCGCGAACTGGAAGCTGCAGGCTACATTGATGTGCGTGATGGCCATCAACTCTACTGCGAAAACTGTGACCAGTTCGTGGCCGATTCGCTTGCCGTCGGCCGCTGCCCCGCGTGCGATGCGTCCACCGACAGCAACTTGTGCGAAAACTGCGGTTTGGCGCAACAGCACTCGAAGTTGCGAGCGCCAGTCCACACGTCGTGCGGCAAACCGCTATCGCTTCGCCCCATCGAACAGGCGGTTTTCGACATCCGTCGCATGGCAGCCATGCTTGACGATGCGATCAAGGGGAGTGAATGGGATCGAACGATCCAGCGTAAAGCGCGTGCATGGTTGCGTAACGAATTGCGGCCGCTGCCTATGTCGCGCATTTTCGACCGGGGTGTGACACTTGAAGCGCCCGCGAAGATTGCGGGACAAACGTTGATGACGTGGTTCGAAGGGCTTTGGTGTTTCGAGACGGGGATCCGCCTGCAGTGCGCGCGCGACGGGGTCAACTACGACACCGTGATGCGCGACCCCGATACACGCCTCCTGTTTTTCATGGGCCAAGATAACCGCTTCTACTACACCATCGGCGTGACTGGCAGTCTGCTTGCGCGCGGCTATCCGCTTCCGGCAAATCATTCGATCCAGGACTTTTACAAATTGGAGGGCGAGAAATTCTCGACCAGCCGCGACCATGCACTCTGGGCAGATGAAGTATCCCGGCAGGTCGACCCGAGTGTATTGCGCTATGCGCTCGCTCGGATTGCCAAGCCGTTCGGCACCAACAATAACGATTTCCAGATCGGCGAACTGATCCGGTCGGCTTCGCACATCCTTGCGTGGGAAAGCGCCCTCCGCCGCGATTCACTGCACTCGGCGAATGTCGATGGAAGCGGTCTTACGCCGGCCCACGACGACATAGTCCAACGTTATATCACCGCGATGGACCAGGTACGCTTCTGGAACGCCCTCGATCTGATTGACGAATACTTCGTCGCGACGGGCTTCGGCACGAGCCCGGAAACGTGGCGGCCGGTGCACGTATCCGTCTTTCTGAGCATGCTCCATCCCGTGATGCCAGTGCTGGCCGAACGCTATGGAAACGTGTTCTTTGGCGAGAATTGGACACCGGCACTCGGCGCAAACGCCACGCTATCGGCTACGCCTCCCAGAGCAACGGCCGAATTTCCGCCGTTCGGAATGCCGATTGCCGACTCGTTCATCCGCCAATATCAATCGCGCTTCCAGCGCGCCGTCGATGCCGCGTAACCAACGATGGAGCCAGTCATGTCGATGCGCAGTCGCACTTCGCTCAGTTATGGGGTATTCGACTACACCTCAGGCAAGGACACAGTCAACTTCGCCTATGGGCTTCCCGATCCTTTGACGTTCGCCCGCCTGCAATGGCCGCACCCGCTTACCGTCGAGACGGGCGTCAGCCCCTCCGACCTAACGCAGAACACCGACGCCTATGGCCTTCCCGAACTGCGCGGACAGCTTGGCCAAAGGTACCGGATGGCGCGTGGCAATGTCATTCTGACGACGGCGCTTCACAAGCCCTGCAACTGCTCGCCGATGCTTTTATCGACCCAGGAGACGTCGTGCTGACCGAAGACCCGTCCTATCTCGGCGCGTTGCGCATTTTCTCTATTGCGGGCGCGACGGTGGTTCAAGTAGGTGCGGATTCCTCGGGTGTCGACCTCGATCTGCTCGAACAAGCATTGCTGCACGCAAAGGGGCGAGCCAAGTTGTACCACACCACTCCGGCGTTCCAATCCGACTGGACGATACTTTGCACACCGGCATATGGTCGAAGTGGAGGCTCTACTGTCACGCAACGGCGTGCGGCTAGTGCAGGACCTGGTTTATAGCGAGTTGCCCTATGATGGCGCGTCACCCGAGGTTCTGCAGGCGGGTGGCAACATCATCAATGTGCATAGCTTCTCCAAAATCTCCGGCCCCGGGCTTCGCGTAGGCTGCGTGCTGGCCGAGCCGGAAATTGTCGACCGCCTGGCCCACCTGAAATGCGATGGAGGTGTGAGTCCCATTGTCAGCAATATGGCGCTCGCCTTATTGCAGTCGCCGTCTTTGGACGCTCACGTCGAACACCTAAGGACGCACTACCGGAGTAAGCGTGACGCAATGCATAGGCTGTTACAGGCCTGCCGATTCTGCAAACCGGATTACGAGATTCCGAGTGGTGGATTTTCGTTCTGGGTCTCGCTTGCCGAAGGCATCGAATCCGCCGAATTGGTCGGCGAGGTGCGCCGGAGGCACAATGTGAAACTCGTCGAAGGAAAGCACCATGGACCGCGCGGTGCAGCCCGTGTACGCTTAGCAGGTTGTTGAAGTACCGGCGCCTTACGTCATCGCGAAAGGCCCCTGATGCGTTGATATAAGACCCCTCACTTGCCCACTGGAGATCATGCGCGGCGCCGACACGTTCACCGAGAGTCTGTTTTCCCTGCGAAAGCTGGACGACTTCGTCCCGAAGTCGGATCCGTTGCGGTCGATCCGCGTGATGGCGAACGAAGCGCTGGCGAAGATGGATCGACTGTTCGCCGGGATGTACGAAGCGGACATAAAGGGCGGGCGGCCGAGCATCGCGCCGGAGAAGCTGCTGCGAGCCATGGTGATCCAGGTTCTCTACAGCATCCGGTCGGAGCGGCAACTGATGGAGCAGGTTCAATATAACCTGCTTTTTCGCTGGTTCATCGGCCTGGCAATGGATGACGAGGTGTGGGTACCCACGGTCTTCACGAAGAATCGCGAGCGATGATCAAGCACGATGCGGTCATTGAATTCTTCAACGAAGTGGTGAGCATCGCTGGGAAGAAGGATCTGCTCTCGGGCGAACACTTCAGCGTCGACGGCACGCTGATCCAGGCATGGGCGGGGCACAAGAGCTTCGTTCGCAAGGACGGTGACGATCAGGACAACGACGGCGGCAGCGCGGACGACTTCAAAGGCAGCAAGCGCAGCAACGAGACGCATCAGTCCAGGACCGATCCCGATGCGCGGCTCTAGCGCAAAGGCAAGACGGCCAGCGAATTGCGGTACATGGGCCATACGCTGACCGATAACCGGCACGGCCTGGTGGTCAACGCGCGCGTGACACACGCTGACGGGCATGCCGAGCGTGAAGCGGCCAAGATCATGATCAACGACGCGCGGCAAGCGGTAAAGGATGCGGGCGTAGAGATCACGCTGGGTGCGGACAAGGGTTACGACGCACAGGAATTCATCGAGGCCTGCGACGAGATGAAGGTCACACCGCACGTAGCGCAAAATACCTCGGGCGGCGCTCGGCGGTGTCCGACATGATTGCCTCGAGTCTGGGCTACGCCATTTCTCAGCAAAAGCGCAAGCTGATCGAGCAAGTCTTCGGATGGGCGAAGACCGTGGGGCGCATGCGCCAGGCGATGGTGCGCGGGTTGAAGAAGGTGGATCAGATGTTCGTGTTGAACATGGCCGCCTACAACCTCGTGCGCCTGCGATCTCTGGCACAAGTCCGTCCATCGTGACGTAAACGCGGAAATGAGGCCAGGAATTGGCCTCAAAACGCGTAAAAGAACGTTGAATTCGCATTCAACTTGCACAATGCGAAAAACCTGCGTCGGCAGTCGCGTAGTTGGAGTAAGGCCGTTTTCACTCGGGTGTACTTCAGCAGCCTGTTAAGCTTCAGTTATCTCCAGCCGCGTTTGATCGAGCGCGGCTTGGCTCAGATAGACGATGCGCATGCGAGCCTTCTGAGATCGACGCGCTTTAAGCGGCGTGGCTAGAGAATGCCAACTACTACGGATAGTCGGTGCGAGTTGTACAAGCGTAGGCCGAGGGGGTGCGGCGGAAAACTTGGACTGGGTTTTATGCTGCCATTCCTAGACTCTCCCGGTATTCGAGCGGGCTGAGAGAGCCGAGCGAGATTTTGATCCGCTTTGCGTTATACCAGCGGATATAAGAGTCAAGCGTCGCAATGAATTGCTCCACAGTCGTAGCTCGCCAGTCCCGAGGATGGAACCACTCTGTTTTGAGCCGACCGAAGAAACCTTCGCAGGCCGCGTTATCGGGCGAGCATCCTTTGCGTGACATCGAGCGAACTAGCCTGGCATCGCGCATCCTTGACAGCCATCCTGGCCAGCGATAGTGCGCACCGCGATCGGAATGGACCACAGGCCGTGTATCGCCGCTGGCTATCGTCTCGATACCCGCATCGAGCATGGTATTCACAAGTTCGGCATCTGGCCGTGTGCCGATTGTCCAGCTCACGACAAGACCATCGAAGCAGTCGATCAGCGGAGACAGATACACCTTGCCGGCTGGGATCTGGAATTCGGTAAGGTCGGTGAGCCATTTTTCATTCGGGGCTGCTGTACGGAAGTCTCGATTTATGAGGTTCTCCGGCGCGGGGCCTATTTCTCCGCCGTAGGAGCGGTAGCGACGTCGTCTGGTCGTGGCCGCCGCCAGCCCTTCCTGCCTCATTAAGCGTCGCACCACCTTCTCCGAAATAAACACCTGCTGCCTGCCCAGAGCCGCGCGCATCCGGCGATAGCCATAACAACGGTGATTGAGCTCGAAGGTGTCTGCGATGACGCGACGCGCGCGAGCATACTTGTCAGCCACGAGCAGACGCGCACGGTGATAGAAGTAGGAACTGCGAGCTAACGCCAATACCGCTAACAGCTCTGGTAACGCGTATGTCTGTTTCAGGGCATCAACCAGCATCGTTTTCTCCCGGTTGCTCAGGAGCTGCGGGGTGACGCCCATCCCATTTTTTATCAGTTCGTTCGCCTTCTTCAAGATGTCGTGCTCAAGCTGCAGTTGCGGGATGTCGCGTCGAAGCGAATGGACCTGCTGCTCCAGTTTCGCACGCTCATGGTCCGGTGCTGGCTTCTTCTGGCGTTTCATGGATGCTGGGGCTTCACGACCGAGTAACTGGTTCTTCCAATTGTAAAGCGTCGGCCTGCTCACGCCTGCTTTCTGGGCAACCAGGCGCGCGCTTTCCTCTCTGGTGCACAGTTCAATGACTGCCGCCTGCTTGATCTCCGCAGATTTCGGAACGCTGCCAGTTGCTCTGACGACAATGCGCTTTCCGATCTCGGGATGCAGCTCTTCGATCCAGGCGGCCAGCGTCCCGCGACTCGGATAACCCAAGGCCCTCAAGGTTGCAGCAACACAACGGTCATGGTCTAAGTAATGATCGACGGCCACCTTCTTCTGTTCGGCCGAATATACCGGCTTGGAACGAACATAGCCGATGCGTAAGTCATGACATCGTTCGTATTCAAGATGCCACGACTTCAGAGAATTCTTCGTCGGATATCCCAGCTGGCGGATGGTCGCGCCAATGCGTTTTCCCAACTTCAAATAGAGCCGAACCGCTCGCATGCGGTCGTCGTACGAGTACATGAACTACCTCCAGGTAGTCCAAGTTTTCCGCCGCACCCCCCCAAAAAAACCGTGACGATACCGTCTGTGTCATTGCCGGACCGAGCGCTGTGCAATGACGGACTGATGTCGCGTTATGAAGATCTGAGACAACAGACACTTGGGGTGCCGTGCGAGATTCCTCGCGGCCAGGGCCTCGTGCTGTTAATGCGCAGCGGCATGAGAGCGTGGATGCAGGCATGGGGGCAGTGCGCGACCACGGTTATACGGCGGCAACCGCCGCCGGGTGAGGCAGAGATCGTCCCTTTCAAGCTGCATCAGGAGGCGACGATGATTCTGGCTTCAATGCTTCTATATGGGCGCCAGGAGGCAACAGCATGAAGAGCGATCCTCACCAGAAGGTCCAGGCGAGTCATCTGAAGCGCAACGCCTATCTGTATATCCGGCATAATTCCGCGCAAAAAAATATGACCGAGTAGTTTGATTTTTATCGCACTCGTAGCGATTTCGTCCCAGCGAAGTCGGCATTATCCTGACTCCTCTTAAGGCAATCTTGATTGAAAGGTGGAGATCATCATGGAGCCGTCTTATAGTCGGTCGTGGTCGTTGAAGTGTGTGCTAGAGGGGCCGCTCGCGCCCTACATCAGTTCCTTTACTAAAACACTCGACGACCAAGGATTTACTCCTGAGTCGAGCCACGTGCAAACCCGATTGGTTGCTGATTTTAGCCGTTGGCTCAAGCAAACACACGCTGCTTTACCAGCGATTACGGACGAGCATATACCGCGCTATCTTCGTTATCGGGCTCGTCATCGACGTCCCAGATCAAGCGACACCTACGTATTAAAGCGGATGCTGGATTTTCTGCGCCAACAGGGTGCCATCGCAGAGTTGCCGACCGTTGCCATCAAGGTGACACCCTATCGGAAAGTATTGGACGAGTACACAGTGTACTTGCAGCAGGAACGTGTACTTTCGGCCGAGACGGTCGATATCTATGCGCGTTTTGCCCGAGTCTTTTTGACGGCCTGTTTCCCTGACCGTAAAAAGATGCAACTCACTTCGCTTCGCGCCGCTAATGTCATCGCATTTGTGCAGGAGCAGGTAAAGTTGCTGCATCTGGCGCGGGCAAAAATGATGGTCACTGCGCTGCGATCTTTCCTCCGCTATTTGCTTTACTGCGGCGCCGTCAAGTGTGATCTCTCTGCCGCTGTACCTACTGTTGCCAACTGGTCGATGTCAACAGTCCCTCGTGCGATCGCGGTGGAGCATGCGCAAGCAGCGCTCGCATCTTGCAACCGTCAAAGCGCCGTGGGCTCCCGTGATTATGCAGTTTTATTGCTGCTGGCGCGACTGGGTTTGCGCGCGGGCGAAATCGTCGCGCTCAAACTGGATGACATCGATTGGGATAGTGGAAGTCTCTATGTGCACGGTAAAGGCGCAAGAGGATGCCCCATGCCGCTACCGACCGATGTGGGTGAGGCGATCGCCGACTACCTGCAGAAGGGGCGACCACACAGTACCAGCCGCGCTGTATTTCTGCGTAGCGTGGCGCCGGTGGGGGAGTTCAAGGGGCAGGAAGCCATCGGATCTATCGTTGTTCGCGCGCTGGAACGAGCGGGGATTGATACGCCTCGCAAGGGTGCGCATCAGTTTCGACATCGACTGGCCTGCGATCTATTGCGCCAGGGTGCTTCCCTGGCAGAGGTTGGCGAGCTGTTGCGCCATCGTCATCCAGAAACAACGGCGATCTATGCGAAGATCGACCTTGCTGCCTTACGCACGCTGGGCTTGCCCTGGCCGGGAGGTATGCAATGAACACATTGCGCGAAGCGGTTCAGAGCTACTTAGCGTTGCGCCGCGGCCTGGGATTCAAGCTGCTTCTTGCCGGCAACGCTTTGCAGGACTTTGATAATCATATAGCCGACCTCCCTCCGTTCGAATCGAACGGCCGGCGTAGAGTCAGGGTGCGAACACCGACGTGACGCACAGGAGGCCGGCATGAACAAGTTTAGTGGAATCGACCTGCACTCGAACAACAGTGTGGTCGTTGTCAGCGATGACGCTGACCGGGTTGTCTACCAGCGACGGTTGCCGAACGATCCGGTGCAGATCCGGGCGGCCCTGGCGCCGCACCGCGAAGACCTGGTCGGAGTGGTCATCGAAGCAACGTATAACTGGTACTGGCTTGTGGATCAGCTGATGAACGATGGCTACCGGGTGCATCTGGCCAACCCCGCGGCAATCAGGCAGTACGAGGGACTGAAATACAGTGGTGACTTCACCGATGCCGCCCATCTCGCACAACTGCTGCGTCTGGGACTATTGCCTGAAGGCTACATTTATCCTGCAGAAGAACGTCCAGTGCGGGACCTCGCACGCAAGCGGATCCAACTGGTGCAGTGCCGTACGGCGCAGATCCTCGCGATCGAGAACCTGTTCTCACGCCATACCGGTGGGCAGATGCAAGGTGAGCGGGTTAAGCGCCTGGATGAGATGCAGGTGAACGGATTCGGTTTTGCACCTGACGTGACGCTCGCGATGCAAGCCAATCTCGCGGTCATGCAAACCTTGCAGGAGGAAATCGGGATCGTCGAGAAGCGACTCATGGAGCGGGTGAAACTGCGCCCGGATTACGCGTTGCTGAACACGGTGCCGGGCATTGGTCCGGTTCTCGCAACCACGATCATGCTGGAAACCGGAACCATCTCCCGTTTCACCAAGGTGGGCAATTTCAGTTCGTACTGCCGCTGCGTGGACAGCCGGCGTGAAAGCAACAGCAGGAAGAAAGGCGAAGGCAACACGAAGAACGGCAACAAGTATCTGGCGTGGGCGTTTGTCGAGGCGGCCAATTTCGCGATCCGCTCGTGCCCGGAAGCCAGACGCTTTTACGAGCGCAAGAAACGCGCGCGAAACGGGATTGTGGCAATCAAGGCACTGGCGCACAAACTGGCGCGTGCCTGCTACCACATGCTTCGGGAGCACAAGCCATTTGAGATAACCCGCTGCTTTGGCTAGAAGGTGGTGCAAGGGGAACGAGCCCGGTAACGTGACTGGTGACAATCCATGGCTTTGATTGGGTCCTCCCTTTGCACCACCCGCTGTTTGCAGATGACCGGGTCGCCCAGGCGATGAACCATCCTTGACTGGCGTTGCGCAGGCAACAGCCACGGTTTTGCGAAACCCTTTGGACCTTGTCTGGCACCAACGCAAGAAACGCGCGCGAAACGGGATTGTGGCAATCAAGGCACTGGCGCACAAACTGGCGCGTGCCTGCTACCACATGCTTCGGGAGCACAAGCCATTTGAGATAACCCGCTGCTTTGGCTAGAAGGTGGTGCAAGGGGAACGAGCCCGGTAACGTGACTGGTGACAATCCATGGCTTTGATTGGGTCCTCCCTTTGCACCACCCGCTGTTTGCAGATGACCGGGTCGCCCAGGCGATGAACCATCCTTGACTGGCGTTGCGCAGGCAACAGCCACGGTTTTGCGAAACCCTTTGGACCTTGTCTGGCACCAACGAATGAAAGGGACTTCCCCGTCCCGAGGCTGCGGCGGAAGCCGCAATCGGCATCAACGTGCCATGATGAAGTTTCGAACGTTCATCAACACCCACAAGAGGGGAAGTCCATGCCTATTGTCACTGTCGGAATCGATCTTGCCAAGAACGTCTTCGCGGTTCACGGAGTGGATGAAGCCGGCAAGGCGGTATTGATCAAACCGCGTGTCTCACGCGATCAACTGGTCGCGCTGATCGCCCAGTTGCCGCCCTGTCTCATCGGCATGGAAGCTTGCTCGGGTGCGCACCACTGGGCGCGGATGTTCCAGCAGTACGGCCACACGGTGAAGCTGATGGCGCCGAAACTGGTGGCGCCGTACCGGATGTCAGGCAAGCGTGGCAAGAACGACGCAGCCGATGCAGCAGCCATCTGCGAAGCGGTGACTCGTCCGAGCATGCGTTTCGTGCCGCTGAAGGACGAGCACCAGCAGGCCACGCTGTGCCTGCATCGGACGCGGCAGGGTTTTATCGAGGAACGGACCGCGATGTACAACCGGATACGTGGCCTGCTCTCCGAATTCGGCGTAGTGTTGCCGCAAAGTCCGGAACGCTTGCGAAGAGAGATCCCGGCCCATCTGGATGCCTTGCCCGGCTGGACCAGCCGATGCATCAGCGATCTGCTCGAGCACGCCGGTAGCATCGAGGACCGGCTGGCCGAATACGACCGAGCGATCAGGGAGATCGCGCGTGAGGACGAACGCAGCAAGCGACTCATGCTACTGCGCGGCATCGGTCCGACCACCGCAAGTGCATTGCTTGCGAGCATCGGTGCCCGACATGATTTCAGGAACGGTCGCCAGGTGGCTGCATGGCTTGGCCTGACGCCCGGCCAGCACAGCAGCGGCGGCAAGGCGCGGCTGGGCAGCATCACGAAGGCAGGCGACGCCTACCTGCGCAGCCTGCTGGTGCTCGGGGCGCGCGCCGTGATCGCCAGTCTCGGCGAGAAGCAGGACCGGTTCAGCCGCTGGGTACGCAGCCTAGTGGAACGCCGCGGCTACTGGCGTGCGGCAGTCGCGATCGCGGCCAAGAATGCGAGAATGGCTTGGGCAATGCTAAATTACGGCGACGATTTCAAGCACGAACCGGCCGCAGCGTGAAGTCGTCGCGCCTCACCAAACACCGACGACCAACGAAAGTCATCATGAGCGGATAGACGATCACTTTGCACTGCCAGCGGTGATGTGAAGCGGGTTGGACCCCGCACAAGGCATACCTGTCAGAGAAACGGGGATTCCTATCCCGCCCAACGAATGAGGTCCTTGCGCGCGTCTTTCATCAGGGTCCGGGCCAGCGGCCCAACATGACCGGTTGTAGTACAGCAGTCCTTCACCTTCTCACGCGCGCCGACGTGGCATTGCAGCATGTATTAACGCGAACCGCGATTGAGCTTGCGCTCAACGGGGAAGCCCTTGTAGTTTCTCTGGGGCGGCAACAGCCGCCAGGGCAGACGTGAGTTCCATCACGGCATGCTTGAACCCGATGGGTGTCTGGTGCGATCCGGTTCGCAACCAGCTCGAGAAAACGGATGCGATACCGACATTGCAGGTGGCCGTGACTGGATGACGAAAGGAATTTCGCCGGATGACCATGACGATGAAAACGCCATCGTCATGGTCATCCGGGGATGGATAGATTTGTACCTTGACTCCGGCCGGCTAATGGGTGTCACGTTTATGGAAAGGCGGCGGGCTGTTCACATCACCCTACGCCGCGTGCTCCAGTGGGCACAGCAACCAAAGCACGCTCAGCTGGCAACTTGGGCAGCACGATTAGGTTATGTCCGTGGATTTGCCCAGTACTACAGTGCCTTCGATCCACACACGGAGATTCCGCCGTGCGCCTTGATGCCGTACCGCCCGCGCCGAGCGAAGCCCTACCTTTACAGCAGCAAAGAAATTGAGGCTTTACTTCAAGCCGCATTGACTCTCTCCGGTGGAGTGGGCCTGCGTCCGTGGACATACTATTGTTTCTTCGGTCTGCTGAGTGTGTCGGGATTACGCCTCGGTGAAGCGCTCGATTTGACACGGGAAGATGTTGACCTGGAGGAAGGCATTGTGACGGTTCGGGGGAAATTCGGAAAAATGCGGATGGTGCCACTGCATGAGTCAACCCGGCAAGTGCTTGCTGATTACGTAAAACGTCGTGAGCGTTTTCTTGCTGGACGCTCCGCGCTCCACCTGTTTGTGTCAAGCACGCTTAATCCATTGCATCGCGCGGACGTGTACAGAACGTTCCATGCGTTGTCGCGCCAAATCGGTTTGCGCAGCCCCACCGCTACCCACGGTCCGCGTTTACATGATTTTCGCCACCGATTTGCCACAGAGACCCTAGTGCAATGGTACCGCAATGGCGAAGATGTTGAGCGCCGCTTACCGCTTTTATCCGCTTATCTGGGGCACGTTCATCCGAGCGATACCTACTGGTACCTCAGCTTGTGTCCGGAGCTGATGGGGCTGGCGGCAAAACTGCTCGAACATCACTGGGAGAACCCATCGTGAAATCGACCGCCCGCTTTTCCACCCTTCTGCAGGCCTTCTTCACCCAGCGACTCATGCAGCAAAAGCAAGTCAGTTCACACACGATCGAATCTTATCGTGACACGTTCCGGTTGCTACTGAAATTCATACAAAAGAGACGACACAAGCAGCCGGCCAGTTTGTTGTTCGAAGATATCGATGCACCACTTATCTGCGCGTTTCTCGACGACTTGGAAAAGCAACGTGGTATCAGCGCGCGCAGCCGCAATGTTCGCCTCGCCGCCATCCGCTCCTTCTTTCACTATGCGGCCTTTGAAGTACCTTCTCGATCCGAGCAGATTCAACGGGCACTCGCTATTCCCGCCAAATGCTATACCCGCACTCAGGTCGGATTTCTGACACGACCAGAGGTCGATGCGTTACTGGCCGCGCCCGATACGAGGACGTGGAGTGGTCGTCGGGATCACGCGCTGCTCCTGACGTCGGTGCAAACCGGCATGCGCTTGTCTGAAATGACAGGACTCAAGCGACAGGACGTGACCTTGGGCACGGGCGCCCATGTTCGGGTAGCGGGTAAAGGTCGAAAGTCCCGTTGCATACCCCTCACCGAGCAGACCCGTGCGATCGTCAAGAACTGGCTGCAGGAGACTGCCAAAGCAGACAGCGACATCGTGTTTCCCAATGCGCGTGGTGGTCGTCTAAGCGCCGATGGCGTGAGTTACATTCTGACGAAACATATTGAGACGGCCCGCAAGACCTGTCCCTCCCTGCGAAAAAAGCGCGTGACTTTCCACCAGCTTCGACACACCTCGGCGATGGAAATGCTGCGAGCGGGTTTCGACGGCACCATGATTGCCCTGTGGCTTGGTCACGAGTCCCCCGAAACCACACAAATTTATTTAGATGCGGACCTCGAATTAAAGAAGAAAATGCTGGAGAAAGCCACACCCCATGACGGTAAGCGGGAATTTACCGACCTGATGATCAACTGCTGGCCTTCCTCAATGGATTGTAACGGGCCAGAATAATGCCGAGCATTGTGCCGCCGCATGCTGCGACAGTACCTTGCAAATAAGAACTTCAATTACATCATTCATAAATGCTCGGCCATAACTTTTTACACGGAATTATGCCGGTAATTCCGATCTCGGAATTACCGGCAATCCACATTGCGCCAGGTGTTCGAGAACACCGAGAGCACCAAGCGCCAATACGCGCTGCGCCAACGGGCCGTCGCCCTGGGGTGGTCCGAGGACCGTATTATTGTGATCGATAGCGTCGTTTCGCAAAAAAAACCGAAAACCGCCCCAAAGTTGGGCATAATGCCATTTGTTCAGACAAAAGCGGGAGGTGCCTTTGATATGTCTTTTAGCGAACCAGGGTCAGCGTTCTTCAGGTGGGTGATCACCTCTTCGCCAGATCTGAGCTTGGACAACCGACAGGTACTGCTGGCCAATCTATTTACGCGCACGCGAGAAATCGTTTTCGCGGCGATCTGCGAAGTCAGTGTCGTAGCGACCGCCTACTACCGACATCCGACGAGCTTGTATGCGTGTTGGGCCGGTGCCGTCGTAGCGTTGTTGGCAGTCCGCCTGATATTGATCTACTTGTGTCGCCGGCGCCGGGCATCTGGTCAGCCGACCCTCACGTCGTCTTTCCTTCTCGCGAGCATCCTCTGGAGCACGCTGTTCGGCGTGGGTGCCTTTCTGTGCAATATCAGTGGCGATCCGACTCTCTTCCTGCTCGGCAACGTGTGTGCGGTCGGCGTCATCGGTGGCCTGGCGGGACGCAATGCCGGCACGCCCCGCCTCGCGATGATCCAGATTTCGTTCATTCTCGGCTTCTTAGGGTTGGGAGCCGCATTGTCGCCCGGCTCGGGCAAACTGGTTTTACTCTTTCAAGCGCCCTTTTGCGCCGCGGGCTTCGTTTCGGTTGCACTGCGCAGCAATCGCGAAACGATCAGTTTACTTAAAGCACGCGAGCACAGCCAATATCTTGCTCATCACGACAGCCTTACAGGGATGCCCAATCGCGCGCGCATTAATCAGTTGCTGCTCGATCGAACCGAAGCGAATTCATCCCCTCCCCCTCAAGCCTTTGCGTTGCTTCTGATTGACCTCGATGGCTTCAAAGCCATTAACGATAGCCTCGGTCATGCCGCAGGGGACCGTATACTGCAGGAAGCGGCGGGCCGCCTTCGTGAGATGTTCGCGGACGAGGAACTGGTTGGGCGTTTGGCGGGCGATGAGTTTGTCGTTATCTGTGACGGGGTTTTCTCGAAAAACATCGCCAGCTCAATGGCAGAGAGAATCGTCCATCGACTGTCCCGGCCTTTCGTATCGCCTGAAGCCACTGTGCATATTGGCGCCAGCGTCGGGATATCGTTGTACCCCGAGCACGCAAGTACAGGCCCTGACCTTCTGATCTGTGCCGACCGTGCGCTGTATGCGGTGAAACGCGGCGGTAAAAGAGCATTCGCTGTTTTTGACCCATGCGAGCACGCTTTCGACGAAAGTCTGAGTTTGCTGCGAAGCGACCTTGAGGGAGCGCTGCAATCGTTCTCAGGCTTGCGAGTGGAGTACCAACCAATCGTCGCGATCAAGGATGGCACGGTCTCTGGCCGCGAGGCGCTTCTCCGCTGGAGGCATCCGGTCCGTGGCGAGTTGTCGCCCGCTGCTTTCATTCCTATTGCTGAGCGTACAGGTCTTATCGTGGCGCTTGGCGAGTGGGTATTGCGGCAGTCATGCGTCGACGCGTTAAGGTGGCGGGACGCAGCAACCGTATCCGTGAATGTGTCGTCCGTGCAATTGCGCGAGGATTCGTTCGCACAAACCGTGTTTGCAATTCTTCGCGCAACCAATTTTCCTGCACATCGATTGAACATCGAGGTAACCGAGAGTGTTTTCCTCGCTGACGATGTCACCACCCGTCATAATCTTGCAGCGCTTCGGCACATGGGAATCGGGCTGGTACTCGACGATTTTGGCACCGGGTTTTCGACAATGTCGACACTCATCCGTTTCTCTTTTGACCGGCTCAAGATCGATGGGTCGTTCGTGAAGGAAGCTTTGCATACAAAGAAGTGTGCAGCGGTAGTTCGGGGCATAGTGGCATTGACGCGCGAAATCGGTATGCCGACCACTGCGGAGGGTGTTGAAACGAAGGAGCAATTCGAGTTTGTGCGAGCTTGCGGATGCACGAACGCTCAGGGATTCCTTCTGGGCCGACCGGCCCGCGCCCAATCGATCGCGGGTATTGACGTTGAGTCGACGAGATGAGGCGGATGCTGGCCAGGTGGCTGGAGGCAGGACTCCTCGCCGCTGCTGCGGCCGTGGGATGGAGCCGCAGCACGCCGGCCTCGTGAATCTTGATGCACCGGCGCATCCAGCAGCAGGGGGGCGCTTCGGTGTGGATACCAAACTACCCAAAACCTCAATCAGCACGCCAGAACGGCCGCGGCGAGACGCTTACACCGTATCCTGGCGATGCCGCTCTGGAGGAGCGTCTTTCCGCGGCCTTGCGCTGGAACGCTCTCGCGATGGTTGTACGGGCGAACAAAGCCTATGGCGAACTCGGGGGGCACATTGCAAGTTACGCGTCTGCAGTCGATTTGTTCGAGGTTGGCTTCAATCACTTCTTTCGAGGGCCCGCCGCCGATGGTGGCGGAGATCTTGTCTATTTTCAAGCACACTCTGCCCCCGGCGTATATGCACGTGCCTATCTCGAAGGCTTTCTCTCCGAGCAGCGCCTCGAGCATTACCGGCAAGAAATTGGCGGGAACGGACTGTGCTCGTACCCTCACCCATGGCTGATGCCCGATTTCTGGCAGTTCCCAACCGGATCCATGGGAATCGGCCCCAACAATGCAATTTACCAGGCGCGGTTCATCCGGTACCTGCAACATCGATCGCTGGCACCTGCCTCGGACAAGCGCGTGTGGGGATTCTTCGGCGACGGCGAAATGGACGAACCGGAGGCCATTGGTGCACTGTCGCTGGCCGCACGAGAGCATCTCGACAACCTCGTTTTCGTCATCAACTTAACCTCCAGAGACTCGATGGTCCGGTCCGCGGCAACAGCCGTATCATTGACGAGCTGGAAGCGGTATTCAGAGGAGCTGGATGGAATGTCATCAAGGTTCTGTGGGGCAGCGACTGGGACGCGCTCTTTGCTCGAGACACTAACGGCGCCCTGCTCGACGCCTTCTCCAGGACTGTCGACGGTCAGTTTCAAACCTTCTCGGCAAACAGCGGTGCCTATAATCGGGAGCACTTCTTCGGGCAGACACCCGAACTGCGCTCACTTGCGGCGCATTTGAGCGATGACGAGATCGACCGGCTGAAGCGCGGAGGACATGATCCGCGCAAGCTTCATGCAGCATACGCCCAAGCGATCGCCCATACCGGACAACCAACGGTGATTCTGGCGAAGACGATGAAAGGTTTCGGCATGGGAACCGCCGGCCAAGGGCGCATGACAACTCATCAGCAGAAGAAGCTCGAGATTGATGACCTGAAGTCATTCCGCACCCGCTTTTCGTTGCCATTGTCCGATGAGGATGTATCCGAGCTCAGGTTCTATCGTCCGTCGGAAGACAGTGCGGAGATGCGCTATATGCAGACGCGCCGGGCAACACTCGGTGGATACCTGCCGCGTCGGCGCCGAAGCGCTTCCGAGCCGCCCAGGCTGCCCGCCATATCCACCTACGGCGATTTTGCGTTCGAACTCAACGAAAGAGGAATGTCCACGACCCTCGCGCTCATCCGGATTCTGTCGAATTTGCTGAAAGACAAGGCAATAGGGCCATGTCTAGTGCCCATCGTTGCTGACGAGGCCCGGACTTTCGGCATGGCAAACATGTTTCGCCAAGTGGGAATCTATTCGCCGCACGGCCAACTCTATGAGCCCGAAGATCTCGGATCCATGCTCTACTACCGTGAAACAGCCACAGGGCAGATTCTCGAGGAAGGTATCTCTGAAGCCGGCGCCGTATCCTCCTGGATCGCGGCCGCCACGGCCTATAGCGTCCACGACGTGGTGATGCTGCCGTTCTACATCTACTATTCGATGTTCGGATTTCAGCGCATCGGGGATCTGATTTGGGCAGCGGCGGACCAACGGGCCCGAGGTTTCCTGATCGGTGCCACCTCAGGTAAAACAACGCTTGGCGGCGAAGGCTTACAGCATCAGGACGGGAGCAGTCATCTGGCCGCGTCGACGATACCAAATTGCCGCGCATATGACCCGGCTTTCGCATACGAGGTCGCGACGATCATCGATGCCGGTATGAAGGAGATGGTCGAGGACCAGCATGACGTCTTCTACTACGTCACAGTAACTAGTGAAAACTACAGCCAGCCGTCCGCTCCTAAACTCGATCCACTCGAATTGCGCAACGGAATCATAAACGGAATGTACGAGCTGCCTCGAGATTATGGCGCTCAGCCAATCGTACAGCTTCTCGGGTCCGGTGCGATCTTGCGTGAGGTACTCGCAGCAGCAGAGCGTCTCGAGAGCGACTGGAAAATTCCAGTCTCAGTTTGGAGCGTTACCAGTTTCACGCAGCTGCATCGGGACGGAATTCTCGCGGAGCGCGCGTCCCGCCTGGGTAACCCCAGTGAATCTCTCGTTTCTCGATTGCTCGGAACAGAGGCGTCCGTCGTCGTTGCCGCAACTGACTATGTTCGCGCTGTGCCGGAACTGATTCGGGCGATTGTACCCGGCAAGTATGTGACGCTGGGAACCGACGGTTTTGGAAGGAGCGACACAAGGCAGGCACTTCGTGAATTTTTTGAGGTTGACAGAGATTCCATTGTTATTGCGTCATTGCATGCGCTCCACGACGTTGGAAAAATAGACGCTGCGGTGCTAAAGGAAGCGCTGAGGCGCTACAAGAAGGTTCCCGGCACACCTCCACCCTGGGCCTCATAGCGTTATCTAAAGCAAAGCTATCAGGCATCGCCGCTTCGATCAGCGCCACGATGTGCCGCCGAGGAACATTTCGAACGCCCCACCAACGTTCGGTGACAGGAATTCTTCGACGAGACCATCCCTCACGGTGCCGAAGCGGCGAGGCGCTCCAGCCCTCACCTCCCGCCCCACGTGACCCCGCGGCTTGCCTTCTGATATGAAAAACTGGCCGAGCGGCGCATCCAGCGTGTGCACGACCTGCTTCAGATCCGAGATCGAGATTTCGGTGCACCCGTTCAAGCTGGCTGAGGAAGCTGGTCGACCGCCCCGTGCCCGTGTAGCCCGCTGTGCCGATTGCCATGTATTGCGCGGGCGACAGGAGCAAGTACGGCGAGTAGCCAGTTCCCGCTCATCCGTGCTTTTCCCCCAGACAGCCTCAATGCGTCTCACCGAGCCGTCAGCCGTAGACCAGGATCCTCTCGCCCACCTTCGAGCGAGGAACAGGCGATTCGACCACTTCGCCAGCCTACTTCGAGTGCTCTAATACGAAATCAGTCGTTTCTTCGATAAGTGCGTCGACTGTCTTGGCACTTTGCTCGACGTCAAATCCGTGATCCACCGGTCTCGTCCAGAGTACATGTGGTCCGTGGTGATAGCTCAGGAGCCCCTCCGCCGCAAGAGGCTGCGGAAATACGATCGTATCCTTCGTACCTATCGCCAGCAGCAACGGACCACGATATTTTTCGATTTCTGCCGCAGGAACCGTCGTGTAGAGGCTCTTGAAGAATGCGGATTTTAACTTGACGGTTTTCCCGCCCCCTCTCATGGTTACGGCAATTGCCTGATCGCCGCTACCCAACCCGCCTTTCATGACGTCTTCACCATAGATGGAAGTAAATGCGGCAGGCAAATTGATGCCGGGATTCCAGAGTACAACCGATCTGAGCGGATGCGTCGTCCGACCGGCGACCGCGGTCGCTACCGCGCCGCCCAGGCTCATGCCGACAACGGAGATCCGCCGGCTGTCGATGTCATGCCGCGACGATAGAAAGTCCAGCGCTGCCAGTGCATCCTTGATCTCACTGTCAACAGTCATATCTTCAAACTTGCCATCGCTCTCGCCGCTACCACGAAAATCAATACGCAGGCTCGCCACGCCCTTTTCGGATAGAGCTTTCGCGCCGCGACCAAACAACCCGTCTTTGACTAATGGCGACGACCACTCGTTGCGAGTACCGGTAAAGCCGTGCAGCATCAATATGACCGGCGGCGTTTGTACATTTTCGGGAAGTTCGAGCGTCCCGGATATCTTCTGACCATCGACGGTGAAACTGATCGCCGTCTCTGCTGCATGACCCACAGCGGCAGCGCTCAGGCCGGCGACAAACAACGAGCACGTCAGGGCTCTTCTCAATCCGTACATAGGTACCTCTCCATGAAGCGAGTCTTTTTTAATGGACCGTCGTTATCAGACAAGCAAATCGGAACACCGTCGCCAGGACGGCCGATATTCTCTAGAACCATCAAGCGAAGTTGGCCTCCGCGAATGGCCAATTGATCAGATTGTCGAGGAAGGCCTCGACGTAAGACTGCCGCGCGTTGCGATGATCGATGTAGTAGGCGTGTTCCCACACGTCGATCGTAAGGAGGGGCCGCACATCGCTCGTGATCGGCGTGGCAGCGTTGCTGGTCGACACAATGTCCAGTGAGCCGTCGGCTCTTTTCACAAGCCAGGTCCACCCGGAACCGAAGTTCGAGACTGCTGCGCTTGCGAACCCACGCTTGAATGCCTCCAGCGAGTTCCACCGGCCCTTGATCGCATCCGCAAGTGCACCGCCCGGCTCCCCGCCACCCTGCGGCGATAGGCTGTTCCAGAAGAACGTGTGATTCCATACTTGAGCGGCGTTATTGAACATGCCACCCGATGATGTTCTGACTATCTCTTCCAGCGCCAGATTCTCGAACTCGGTGCCCTGGATCAGTTTGTTCAGATTTGTGACATACGCCTGGTGATGCTTACCATAGTGGTAATCGAATGTCTCCTCCGACATGTGAGGGGCCAGCGCATCCTTCGCATAGGGGAGTGGGGGAAGTTTGTGTTCCATTGGGTTTCTTTTTGTGTGCAGGAAAAATGTATCCGGCTTCCGCGCCAGCGAAACGGTTCGCGCACGGGCTGCCAAACCGAGCCGGCTTGTTTGACAATATGCGCCGCAGCCCCTGCTGTAAAACGACGATTCATGATGGGTAACTTCACTGACAGTGAATCATCATCCCGGTCATCCGTCCCGGCGCAACACCGAGTTTCCTCCTGGTACGGCATCGTCATCCCGGACATCGATCGCGAATTGGCAGTAGTTCATCAAAAGCGATCGTCACCATCACGAATCGTTATTTGATGCGTAAAAATGGCCGGCATATCGTCTAATCCACACAGCGCTGCCATCCCACGCCAACCGAATATCATGGGCTGCAGCAAGCACCGACAACCACACGCAAATGGAGCAGCCAAATGGCGACAACTACATGTTCCGGGGTCGCGCAGGCCCCCCTGTTCGATATCCTCGTCAGGCGCCGCAGACGATTCGTGGCTTGTCTCACCGCAGCGACGATCATCCCCTACTACGCCTTCATTCTTGTCGCCACATACGCGCCCTATCTCCTCGCCACCAAGATTTCCAGCACAAGCATTGTGAGTACCGGATGGGTGATCGGCGTAACGCTAATCGTCGGGACCTGGCTTCTCACCGGTTTGTACGTCCGTCGCGCCAATGGTGAATTCGACGGAATTACCGCGCGGATTCTGGCGGGAGAGCAGAAATGAACCGCGCGCGGCAGTTCCTTCTTTCCGCAACGATCCTTTGCCTGTCTACGACAGGCTATGCGGCGTTTGAGACTGTGCATGGGGTTAGAGCGCACGCGATCAACATTCCTGCGATCGTGATGTTTCTGATATTCGTCGTGGGGACACTGGGGATCACCTGGTGGGCGTCATCAAAAACGCAGTCGATGGACGATTTCTACACTGCGGGCGGCGGAATCACCGGGTTCCAGAACGGGCTCGCGCTAGCTGGCGACTACATGTCGGCCGCGGCGTTGCTTGGCGTGACCAGCATGATTTTCTTTAACGGTTATGATGGCATGATCTACGTGGTCAGCTTCTTCATCGCGTGGCCGTTACTTCTCTTCCTGTTTGCAGAACGCATCCGGAACCTGGGGCGCGTGACGATAGCCGATATCGCGTCCTATCGACTCGACCAGAATCGGATCCGCTCGCTGACGGCAATCGGTTCGCTGACCGTCGTCTGCTTCTATCTCGTGGTTCAAATGGTTGGCGCAGGCCAACTGATCGAGTTGTTGTTCGGCCTTCCTTACAACTACGCGGTGATTTGCGTCGGGTTGCTGATGGCGGTCTATGTAACCTTCGGTGGCATGGTCGCCACGACATGGGTTCAGATCATCAAGGCGACCTTCATGTTGTTCGGGGGGACGTTGCTCGCAGTGCTCGCACTCAGCAAATTCGGCTTTTCCTTTGACGCATTGTTCGAGAGCGCAGTGGCAACGCACGCGAGCGGAGCAGGTATTATGCTGCCGAGCAAGCATGTGTCGGATCCGATCGCGATGCTTTCCCTTTCTTTCGCACTGGTTTTCGGAACGGCGGGTTTGCCGCACATCCTGATGAGGTTCTTTACCGTTCGAGATGCCCGCGAAGCAAGGAAGTCGGTCTTTGTCGCGACCGGGCTGATCGGTTTCTTCTTCCTCGTCATCGTGATACTCGGCCTTGCTGCAATCGTGATCGTAGGCCGGAATCCGGCCTTCTACGAGGCCGGTCGCCTGGGCGGAAAACTTATCGGCGGCAACAATATGCCGGTGATGTATCTCGCCAAAGCACTCGGCGGAGACCTGTTTCTCGGCTTCCTGTCAGCCGTCGCATTCGCGACCATTCTCGCGGTTGTCGCGGGACTGACCATGGCCGGCACTTCCGCCATTTCGCACGACCTTTACGGGACAGTCCTCAAAAAGAACCGTGCCAGCCAAGCGGACGAACGACGTGTGTCGAAGATCGCAGCGGTTTGCATCGGCGTGATAGCGGTGGTGCTGGGCATCCTGTTCAAGGGACAAAACATCGCGTTCCTCGTCGCGCTTGCGTTCACGATCGCGGCCTCCGTGAATTTCCCGATCCTCGCACTCTCCATGTACTGGAAGGGACTCACGACTCGTGGTGCGCTGCTAGGGGGTCTTGCCGGACTGGCAAGTTCCGTTGCCCTCGTCGTTCTCTCGCCGGCCGTCTGGGTCAAAGTGCTCGGCAACGCTCACGCGATTTTTCCGTACGACTATCCGGCCGCCATCTCAATGAGCATCGCATTCTGCTTCAGTTGGTTAGGCTCTGTTACGGACGGCAGTCCTCGCGCCATCAGGGAACGGGCCAGCTTCGAAGAACAGTTCGTTCGAGCGCAAACAGGGCTCGGTGCATCTGGCGCAACGAGTCACTAGCTCGCGTTGCCCACCCCGAGCATCATTCAAGGAGACAAGCATGCAATTGCGAGATAACGGCCTCGGGTTCTCGCCTCTCACTGTGGTACTGCATTGGTTGGTAGCAGCGTTGCTCGTTTCAATCGTTGCATTGAGCATCGCCGTCTCGTTCCCGGTCGATGCCGCACCTGCGATGAATTTGATAAAGATCCGGAATTTGCTGGGCGTTCTGCTTTTTCTGGGATCAGTCTATCGATTCTGGGCGAGAATTTCTTCCTACCATCCCCTGCCTCTAGGCACCCCCAACCCTATCGAAGTCATCGTCAGCAGATCGGTCGCGGTCGCACTGGCGTTGGCAATGGTATTGCTGCCCGTCGCCGCATGGCTGTCGTGGTCGACCGCTGGAACGGCGATGCCGCTGCCGTGGGGAATCGCGATACCGGCAGTCATCGGGCCCAACGCGCAAGCACATCGAGTTATCGAATTCCTTTTCAGATTCGGTTCGACAGCCTTTCTCGCGGGCCTGAGCCTGCATATCTTCGGCGCGCTCAAGAATCACTTCGCTCTTCGGAACGATGTGCTGAAACGCATGCTTGGCAAACACGTGGAGCTTTGAAATCATGCGAAACATTGAAAACGGGTTTCTCGGAAACGATGTGACCCGGCTATGCGGCGTGCGATACCCAATCTTTCTCGCAGGCATGGCAGCAATCTCGGGGCCGAAGCTGGTCGCCGCGGTCGCGAACGCAGGGGGCATGGGCACGCTCGGCGGCCTCCGGTTACCGCCGCGTGTCCTGCGTCAATGGATACGTGAGACCCGGCAACTAACGGAACGGCCTTTCGGCGTCAACCTCGTTCCCTCCTTCGGCGGCCCGGATGTATTCGAAGCGCAGTTCCGGGTCATTCTCGAAGAAAGACCGAGGATGCTCTCGCTGTTCTATGCAGAGGACTACGCCGACATGATTCCCCGCGCCAAAGATGCCGGCCTGGCAGTAATGGTGCAGGTTGGCTCCGTCCAGCTCGCCCGGTTGGCGATCCAGCGCGGAGCAGACATCATCGTTGCGCAAGGCAGCGAGAGCGGCGGACACCTCAATCGCGGCACCATCGGGCTGCTTTCTCTGCTGCCCTCGATTATCGACGTTGCGCAAGGACGCCCCGTGCTTGCGGCAGGGGGCATCGTGAGTCGCGCCGATGTGGCAGCTGCGATGGGATTAGGGGCATCCGGCGTGCTGGTCGGTACCGCATTCGTCGCCAGCGAGGAGTCGAACGCTCATCCTCTCTACAAGCAGAAAATCGTTGATTCCACGGTCGACGATACCGAATATCGGACGGGCTACTCGTTCGGCTGGAAGTACGGCACGCCCCACCGGGTGATTCCCAATCGCAACAAGTGGAATCTGCTTCGTTTCATCGGGGGCGGCGCCCGAGCGATCGACAAGCCGCGCATGGCACAGAAACTGTCCCTTTATGCCGGACAGGGTGTGGGAAAAATCAGTGCCGTCGTTCCCGCGGCCGATCGAGTCGCCGAGCTCACCGAGGGATTGCCCCATATATCCGTTTCCCGGGAAACTGCGAACGACGAGGCCGCCTGTCAATCGCTGCCCTCGTCGATACGGCAACTCATCGTCGCAGGGGGCGCCAACTAATGAATACCGCCGGCCGCCCTTCGGCTGGCGGATCATTCCGGAAATCTAGTGAACACCGGTCTCGATCGTGCCGGCAACCATGTGATCGAGTGAAATGCTTTCGTCGAGACCGGATTTAATGTCGCCGTTTGGCGGCGTGAGCTGACAGCGCGCCAGATCGATGAACGCGGTCAGTGCTGGACTAGCGAAGGTGTCGTTCCTGCGAATGAAAACCGTCTTGACGATGGCGAATTCGGTCGGCAATCGGTGATATCTGATCTCCTGCCTCGACCCATAGCGCTCCACGATTGCCTTGGGCAGCAAGGTAACGCCCATGCCCGCAGCCACACACGAAAGAATACCGTCCAAGGTCCCCAGCTCCAGGATCTCCTTCGGCATCAGACCCGCCTGATAGAACCAGTTCTCAAGCGTAGATCGATAGAAGCACCCCGTGCGAAAAACCAGCACAGTCTGAGCAGGCATAGTGTGGATCAGCGCAGTCAACGAATCGATCTCTGAGCTGCTGGCTAGAACGAGCTCCTCCTCGAACACCTCCTCCTGGAGCAGCGTCAGGTTCTGGTGAATCCCGCCCACGAACGCGCCGTCAAGCTCATGATTCTCGATGGCCTTGATCAGCTCGACGGTCGTACCGGTTACCAACGACAGTTGCACCTGCGGGTACCTCTGCCGATACTTCGTCAACACCTGCGGCAGACGTATCGCGGCCGTCGTTTCCATAGACCCGAGACGAAGCTGTCCTCCAGGCGTCGACGTATCCAGCATCGCAGCTCGACTCTCATCGGCCAACTGAAGGATACGGCGCGCGTAACCCAAAAAGGTCCGCCCCGCGGATGTAAGCAACACGCCGCCCTTGTTACGGATGAACAGCTGCTGATTGAGCTCCTGCTCGAGTTCCTTGACTCGCATGGTGACGTTGGACTGGACAGTGTGCACCTTCATGGCGGCGGCGGTGAAACTGCCGCACTCCGCTACCGCGCAGAAGATCTTCAAATGACGCAGTTCCATGACACCACCTAATCATCACCGAGAGTGATTCATTTCATCTCTTATTATCACTTTACTGGGTCTCCGGGGCACGGCACAGTGGCGTAAACACCTAACGGCAGCAACCGCGACCATGACGCTTAGCTCGACGATTGAATGCCTCTTTGCAGGAGGAACTGGCGCCCTTGACCTCGAAGGACACCGGAGCGGCATTTTCAAACGACAGATTCACGGCCACGCACGCATTGAGGTAGACGGCTTAGTCGGGGATGAGCACGCCGACTCAAGGGTGCACGGCGGCCCTGAAAAGGCAGTCCATCAATACGCCGCCGAAAACTATGCACGGCTCGCAGACGCTTTCGCGGAGCGCGCAAATGCACTGGTTCCCGGCAGCCTTGGAGAAAATCTTTCGGCGTACGGGCTGTCGGAATGCAGCGTGCACATTGGCGACGTGTTCGCAGCCGGCACGGCAGTGCTGCAGGTTTCTCAGCCCCGCAGTCCCTGCTGGAAGATCAATCATCGCTTCGGCGTCGACCGTATGTCCGTCTATGTGATGCAGACCCGCATCACGGGTTGGTACTATCGGGTCATCAGTCCAGGCGTCGTTCGAGCAGGCGATCAGATGACACTTCTGGAACGTCAGACGGACCAGGTCTCTATCGATCGTTTCTGGCAGGTGCAATTGGCCCACCGCCCCACCATTGAAGATCTCAGAATCCTGGCCAACGTCCCGGGCCTCGCTCCCGATTGGAAGCGGCGTCTCAGTGAGCGGATGAGGTGGCTTTCAGCACAATCCTGTCCCCCGTCCTGAAAATTCGAAGACGCTGGAGAACTGCCACTACAGTCAACGCACGGACGCAGCCACTTGACGCGCTGAAAAATCCTTCCGGCTCAAAGTCGTATGCAAACCAGGCGCGGGAAACCCTCGTCTGTCGCTCAACAACATCAGCGCATCACCCGCTTATCCCTCGCGTCACAATCATATCGGAACATTGTCGTAGTACGGGTACGCCTAAAGCGCGTTGCTCTCATTGACTTCATGGGAGAGCAGGACCACGCACTCAACCGCCGTCGTCCGCACGATTGTTCGATCGCTTTCACACGAGCGTCCACGCGACATAGCGCTCGCGGGCACGGGAGGCTCTGAACGCTCGGATCGCCGGCGCGTGCTCCTCGTTAGTCGTTACGTGTCGTTACGTTCGTCATTTACTCTCGCCGCACAGATTCCAGGCCGAATTGCCCTCCTTTCGCGCGACTACATCACCGGCCGAGATGGAACGAATCAAAACAAAGAATTTCACCTTTTTATTTCGGATCGCAACCATGTTGGCAGCCGATGAGAAAACATCGGCAAAAGATCATTGCAGCATGCACCGAGACGAGCCAGCAATCAGCTCATTCTCTGCGCACTCTGCATTTGCCATTCAACTGACGAACGGGCGACCATGGAGGGTAGATCAATGAAATTTACACATAACGGAGCAATCGCAATCGGCGCTGCGGGGATGGTGGCCGCCCTCGTTGTATCGGGATGCGGAGGCAGTACCACCACCTCGTCGTTCCCGACCACTGCGCAGAGATCGGCCTGCTCAGGATTGGTAGGCTCATCCTTTGGTCCGGCCACCGTCACAGCAGCATCTATTGTCGCCGCCAGCGGTGTGGCGCCGGAATACTGTTCAGTGATCGCAAACGCAAACGGCAACCCGAACGGATTTCAGATGGAGGCCTATCTGCCGACCACGTGGACCGGCGATCTGATTCATGGCGGTGGCGGCGGGCTCGACGGAAGCTTGCCGAATGGCAACGCGCTATGGAATAGCCGCCAGCCGCTGCAGGATGGATCCGTCTTTATCGGCTCCAACGGTGGGCGAAGCGATCCGACGGGCACCGGTGCCGGCTTGACCGACAATCAGGCGCTAACGGACTATTCCTATGCCGCTATCGGCGATACTTATGCATTCGGGAGGGCAGTAGTCAAGAGCTACTACAAGATGGATCCTTCCTACAAGTACTTCGTCGGTTGTTCAAGGGGAGGCGTCGAAGCCGCGGTGGCGGCCGAGACGTATCCCGACAATTATGATGGTGTCATCTCTCAGGCGCCCGCCCTTCCTTTCCTTGGCTTTCTCATCCGTGCCGAGTCCCAGGTCGCGTCAACGGCAATGTCCAATGACGACTGGACAAAGATAAACAACGCATACATTTCGCAGTGCGACTCTCTGGACGGCGTCACCGACGGCATCGTCAGTAACCCGTCGGCGTGCAAGTTCGATCCAACTACCATTTCGAGCTGGTCACCAGACCAGCTTAAGGCGATCAAAACGCTCTACTCGGACATGGTGCTGGCGGACGGTACAACCGTGGCCTATAAGCTCGGCTTCGGACCACAGCAGCTGGGCTATAACGGCCTGAACATGTACCAGGCAATGGCATCGGTTGGCGCGGCGATTGCAAAGTACGTCGTATACAAGGGAACGTCATATGATCCCGCCGCATTCAATGTTGACACCGACTGGCAACGACTCGTGACCGCCGCCGCACCATATCATCTCGAGGTGGACCCTGCCGCAGTAGCGTCCTTTCTCAAGAAGGGGAAAAAAGTCCTCTTTTACCAGGGCACCGACGATGCAGCGCTGTCCGTTGATGCAACAGCCAACTGGTACCAACAGATTGCATCATTGGCCGGCGCTTCCGGAGCTAACACACAGATGCGGCTTTTCCCAGGAGTAGGTCATTGCGGGTACACGGGACCTACCATGAAAGGTCCCGTGCAGGCGGATATGATTGGGCAATTGCGCAACTGGGTGGAAAAAGGCGTGCCCCCCAGCGAGCTCACGGCCTCCAACGTGGATTCATCCGGTAACGTCACGCTGTCGCGCCCCATCTGTCAACTCGGAAAGTATCCAAAGTACATCGGCTCCGGCGATCCCAATCAGGCTCAGAATTTCTCGTGCGTACCAGTTGGAACTTAAACGGCGTAGCTCGACCCGACCGGGTCGGGTTCGCACCTCTCGGTCGGTATCTGCATCCATTCATATCGTTGTGCACGACGTGTGTGTCAGCGTCCATCTCAAACGATGTCAACGCGTGTCGTGCCATGACGGTGTTTCAGTCAATCTTCAGATTCTTCGGAGCTGCCCGGCAAGATTCTGGAATGCTGGCACATCGTAGTCGTTGCGCCAGATCAGGCAGGTTTCCGCGTAGCCCGCATGCAGCGTCTTAAGAGACTGCGGCGCTTTGGCCAGCTCAAGGACACTTTTGGGCAGCAACGCAACGCACGCACCGGCGGACACGCATGCAATCATTGCGTGGTACGAGCCCATCTCCTGTACGTTCCAGTCGGTCGTGTCGGCTATGCCCAACCGCTCTTCCGCGATAGCGCGATACGTGCAGCCCTGCGAAAATGCTGCCAGCGATCGCGCCCGGACATCGGCCGCCCGACGCACCGACGATTCGCCGGGAGGCAACAGCAACAGCAATTCTTCCCGCCACACGCTTTTGGCCAATAGCCCCATATCCTCCAGTGTGACGTCATCGCCGATACCGGGGGGCAGAGCGAGAAAGGCACAATCGAGGCGGCCGGTGCGGACCTGCTCGAGCAACTGCCGCGAAGGCCCGGTCGTTACTTCCAGGCGGGTCGCCGGAAAGCGTGTGTGATAGCCCGCCAAAAGGACGGGGAGGCGACTGGCAGCAGTACTTTCCATGCATCCAATGCGCAATGCCCCTCCGTCCAGTCCGCCCGTCACCACGTGACGCGCCTCTTCCTCCAGCGCCAGAAGCCGCTGCGCATAGCCGAGGAAGCATTCGCCCGCCGTAGACAGGCTCATGCGTTTTCCGGTCCGAACGAACAATTCGACCCCTACGTCTGCTTCCAACTGCTGAATGCGCGTCGTTACGTTGGACTGAACACGCCCTAGACGTGCGGCGGCGCGCGTGATGCTCAGCTCCGCTGCTACGACACAGAATATCTTGAGCGACTCCAAATCCATGCTATTCTCTATTGAGGAATTATTTAAGGATTATATTCTATTTTCGGGATTCAATCAGACTCCGCGCATGTATTCTTGAAAGGAGATATTTCATGAGTTTGTCCAGCGACTTCACCGCTCGACTCGGCGTTCAGTACCCAATCATTCAGGCACCCATGGCCGGCGTGGCCACCCCTCGACTAGCGGCGGCAGTGTCCAATGCCGGAGGACTAGGCTCACTCGGCCTGGGCGCGAGCACGACTGCACAAGCGCGCAAGATGATAGAAGAGACGCGGGCACTGACGAACCTGCCATTCAACGTGAACGTCTTTTGCCACGGGGCTGCCCAGCGAGATGTGGCGCGCGAATCGGCCTGGCTACAGCATCTCGCGCCTCTATTTGCGGAAAGCGGGATCGATGTGCCGGCGTCCCTTGACGAGATCTACAAGACATTCGTTGGCGATGAAGAAACGTTCAATATGTTGCTCAAACAACGACCCGCCGTCGTCAGCTTCCACTTTGGACTTCCCCCGCCCGATTGCATCGACGCCCTGCGCAAGGCAGGCATCGTTACGATCGCGAGCGTGACCAACGAAGCAGAAGCCACTTTGGTTGAGCAAGCTGGCATCGACGCCATCGTAGCCCAGGGAATCGAAGCCGGAGGTCACCGGGGGATGTTTGATCCCGACGCTGTCGATGAGGGCCTCAGCACAGCGGTGCTCGTACGCATCCTGGTCCGCCAGACAAAGCTGCCGGTAATTGCCGCTGGGGGAATCATGGACGGTCGAAGCATCCAGGCCGCACTGGATCTCGGAGCGGCAGCAGTACAACTCGGAACTGCATTCATTCTTTGCCCGGAATCCGCGGCGAACGAAAATTATCGGACAAATCTGAAGCATGAGCGAGCAAAGACGACTCGACTTACGACGGCCCTATCAGGGCGCCCAGCGCGTGGCATGGTCAATCGCCTGATCACCCACGGCAGTGCTATCGGCAGCCCCATACCCGCCGACTATCCAGTCGCCTACGATGCAGCGAAACGGCTCCATGCCGCCGCCGCCAAACTCGGCAATCATGAGTTCGCTGCACAATGGGCGGGACAGGGGGCACCACTGGCTCGTGAACTGCCCGCCGGCGAACTGGTACGCACACTGGTCGAGGAGTGGCAGAGTGCGATCGGGTAACGCCACTTTCGATCCGTATGCCGCGACTTGACTTTTGTCCCTGCTGTCGACGATCCGCGCATTCGTGCGCGGATCGTCGACAGCAAGATTTAGCTCCATCGCAAAAAAGCGTTCGCTGCGCGGGGCCGGCAAGTAGGCTGTCAGGTGGAATCGTAGCGTCTAGCCGTCAACCGCCAAAAGATCCACGCAGCGCCCGGGCAAGATCTTCCCGCAAGTCGTCCGCGCTTTCCAGACCAATCGAAAAGCGCACCAGATGACCTGCATAACGTCCCGCACCGTCGCGGATGCTCGGAAGGTCATAGGGCATCACAAGGCTCATCGGCCCGCCCCAGGATAGCCCAATTCCGAAAAGGCCTAGCTGGTCGCAGAATGAATCGACGTGCGATGATGTATAGGCGTCGTCGACGAGAACGGAAAAGAGTCCCGCCGCAAGGCTGCAATGTGTCGCCCAGTGTTCGTGGCCCGGACTCCCTTCAAGCGCCGGGTGGAGAACCTTTAGGATGGCGGGTTGCGCGGCCAGCCATGACGCAAGATCGCGAGCGGTTGCATCATGCAGATGATATCGCGCCTCCATCGTCGGAAGACCACGCAGCACGAGCTCGACGTCATTGGCGCCTACACCCATGCCCAAATCCAGGTATGCGATCCGAAGCCGGTCATGCAGTGCATCATCGTTAGTTGTCACCGATCCCATCAATACATCGGCGCCGCCCGAAGGATATTTCGTCAAGGCGTGGATGCTGATGTCGACTCCGAGCTCGAAAGGCTTGAACGCGATGCCCGCCCCCCACGTGTTATCAAGCGCAACAACTGCGCCTTTGTTTTTCGCGATCGCTATCAGCTTACGAAGATCAGGGAACTCCATGGTGATAGAGCCCGGTGCCTCCACCCAGACGAGCTTCGTCCTTGAAGTCAGCTTGCGCTCCAGGTCGGCGGGGTCCATTGGGTCGTAACACTGGTGCGTGATGCCTAGCGGGGGCAATGTAGTACGTGCGTGTCGCAACGCGGGCCCGTATACATTCGACGGAAGCAATAACTCATCCCCGACCGAAAGGAGGCCAAGATTGACGAGTGCGATGGCTGCCTGTCCGCTAGGCCCCAGCAGGCAGTGACGCGCGCCTTCCAGCGCGCACAGACGCTGCTCGAGCGTGTACGTCGTCGGCGTTCCGTAAAGGCCGTAACTGTATCCGTCGCGCAAGCCAAATGCCTTAACTCTCTCGCGCACCGTGGCCGCGTTGGGAAACAGTACTGTCGAGCCCTTGAATACGCCCGGCGGAACCGCCTTGTAGCCTGCAGGCGGAACGTAGTTGTCGTGAATGAGCTTGGTACTGATATCTTTAGCCATGGGCATCCCCGCAGTCAGAAAAAATGCGAACGAACTTCTTCGTTTGCGACAGTTGAACGCGCGGCCCCGAAAGACTGCGGCAACGCGATCGTATCCGCATGACCGCAAGGTGCCGCAATCTTGATGTCGCACTGTACGCGCAGGAATCGCGCTTCACCACCCGGAAAAGAATCACTGGCCAGTGCAAATTTGCACAGCCACAATACTCACAGGCTCTTCTTTGGAAAGACTCGTGAATATCAATCGGCTGAGCTGGGACGATCTGCGCGTTTTTCTGGCCGTCGCGCGCGCCGGCAGCTTTTCGAACGCAGGCCGTAGTCTTGGCATGGACCACGCCACCGTTGGCCGCCGAGTTTCTGCACTCGAATTCGCAATGGAAACGCCACTCTTTGAGCGAGACCGTCATGGTTGTCGCCTCAATGCACACGGGCGCATGATACTGGCTCATGTTGAAGCGATCGAAGCGAACCTGCTCTCGCTCACTGACACGCTGGAAAACGGCACTCCCGCTCCCGCCGGGCACGTGCGCGTTGCGACAATGGAAGGGATTGCGTCGCTTTATCTGAGCGAGCAGTTCGCCCGCTTCAAGCAGGTACAGCCAAGCATAACTATCGAACTCGTGACGTCGTCTCACGACGTGCGCATCTCACAGCGCGAAGCCGATATCTTTCTCAGCTTCTTCGAGCCGCATGGCCTCAATCTCGAAGTGTCGCGGATCGGACGTTTTCCATTGCATCTATATGCGAGCGCCGATTATCTCGGGCGGCACGAAACACCGATTTCGGTTGATGCATTGCGCAATCACGCGTTCGTCGGTTACATCGACGATCTGATCCAATTGGACGCCGTGCGGTGGCTCGATGAAGCGATCACCGGGCCGGCGATCGCTTTCTATTCGAGCAGCATGCTCGCGCAGATGTTCGCGGCCGTCGCTGGCGCCGGGATAGTCATGTTGCCGGCGTTCGCGCGCGCTGAACGCTTCGGTCTCGTACCCGTGCTGCCTCAGCTTATCCAGGTAAACCGTGATGTCTGGGTGAGCACGCATCAATATCTGAGCCGGCTGCCACGAATCAAAATCGTGCTCGCCTTTCTCAAGGAAACTTTTGCGGCGGAGTTTCCATTTTAGGCGATGTCGTCAATGCGGACATCGACCCGCCACTGTTCGGCCCCGCCGCCGGGATGCCGATGGAAAATCAACGTCGGTCGCGATGCTCCGTATCTCGCGGAACGCGCATAACACGACGGCACGATTGACCGATCCAAGTCAGCCCCTACCCCGCGTTGCGTGTGGACCAAGCAACAACAGCGACTCCTTAGGCAAGGCGGCGGGTGAATCCGATCGCCTTTCGCATTCTCGTTTTGAGAATATTGTGATAGTATAATTTCCTCTTTAAGAACCAAAAAGCGGCGCTTTGGACATTCATGGTTGGTAGCCGACGAGGCGAACCTCGCTCACGACAGACGCGTTCAGTTGTTCACGCGAACACGAGCGTTCCTATCGCCGTCGGCGCGAAGCATCGCTCGATATTGCGAATGTTAAATGGAAGATTCAACAAATGGATCCGGTGACCTTCAGCATCCCGGGAGAAACAGCGTGAATGCCTCGTCATCAATATTTGCCCAACGCTATGCATTGGGCCCATCGCTCGCCGCTGCTGCAGTCCTGGCTATCGGCATGGGATTCGGGCGCTTCGCCTTTACCGGCCTCTACCCGTTGATGATCAGTGACCAGATCCTGACCGTTCATAGCGGAACCTTGGCCGCATCCGCAAACTATGCAGGTTACCTGGCTGGCGCGCTGCTGGTGGCACGTGCCCGACCTTCCGACGCGCGCGGTCTGTCCATCGCAACCGCCATCATCAGTATCATCTGCATGGGTGCGTTGGCCTGGGTTCACGGTCCGTGGGCTATCGTCGTGATTCGTGGACTCGCTGGCATTGTCAGTGCGATTTCGATGATTGCTGCGTCACTCTGGCTGCTTCAGCACATGGGGCACGCCCACGGCGCGCCGCTTTTGTATTCCGGTGTCGGCGCGGGTATTGTCCTGTCCGCGGAACTGATCGCGGCAGGCCATGCCACCGGGCTTGACAGTTCGATGATATGGCTCGTCCTGGCAATCAGCAGCTTGGTCATGGTGCTCGTCGCGATGCCCGCCCTGGGAACCCAGCCGAGGCCCGAGTTGCATTTTGGCCGCGATGGCAGCGGCGCACGCGAGGACAATAGCTCCATACTCGACGCGGTCCGCCTGATTGTCATTTACGGCCTTGCCGGGTTCGGATACATCATCACCGCAACTTATCTTCCTCTCCTGATCAAGGGAGCCTTGGGCTCGGTGAATCCGATACAGGTCTGGGCCGTCTTTGGTCTTGGCGCGGTGCCGTCGTGCTTTCTTTGGCACACGCTGCAGGTCCGGTATGGCACGCGTTTTAGCCTCGTACTCAATCTTGTCGTACAGGCGATCGGCGTCGTGCTCCCGGCACTGGATCATTCCGCGCTGTTGTACCTCACAAGCGCCTTACTCGTAGGCGGCACATTCATGGGAACCGTGACCATCGCGATGCCGGCTGCGCGGCGTGTCGCACATGCGGTACGTTTCAACATGCTCGCCGGCATGACAGCAGCCTACGGGATCGGCCAGATCGTCGGGCCACTGGTGGCCAATGCGCTGTACACCAATAGCCACACCTTCACTGGATCACTCTTTACAGCAATGGCCACGCTGATCCTCGCGGCAATCCTGGCGATCGGCGTCGGTCCCGCCCATATCCATTGATCATTTCACATGGACGGGCTCTGGGATCGTGACCGGGTGGACGATCTGTTTGCGCGGTTGCCGGCAACAGATATCGACGCGGCGGCGAGCTGCGACTTCACGTCATCGCGAAACATCCGTGTCACAACGTGCCCTGTTGCGCCGGGGAGAATCACTGACAGTGAAACGAAGCATCATCAATTGGCATTTTACGTAAGGTGCCGTCTCCCCTATCGTTCGAGGAGTCCCGCGCGAGTCGCCGCATAAGTGCGACGACCGCCCGAATGATCTGTGGCTGGCAACTCTGAGCGCCTTGAAAACGGCACCCGGGACCAGCCCATCGAGGAGTGGCTTTTCCATGCTGACAAACGCTCAACGCGATATCATCAAATCGACCGTCCCGCTGCTGGAAACGGGCGGGGAGATGCTCACCTCCCATTTCTACAAGCTTCTGCTCGCCGAAAACCCACAGGTGCGCCCCCTCTTCAATCAGGCGCACCAGACAAGCGGCGTGCAGCAGCGCGCACTAGCCAACGGAGTATTGCAGTATGCCCGCCACATTGATCAGCTCGAAGCCCTAGGACCACTCGCGGCACAGATCGTCAACAAGCACGTGGCCCTGCAAGTTCAGCCCGAGCACTATCCGATCGTGGGTGCATGCCTGCTGCGGGCGATCAGCGATGTACTCGGCCCGGAAATCGCCACCGGCTCTGTCATTGAGGCTTGGGGCGCGGCCTATCAGCAACTCGCCGATCTCCTCGTTGCCGAGGAGAGTCAGGTTTATGACAGACTCGCGATGGCGCCGGGAGGATGGCGGGGCGCTCGACCGTTCCGCGTCGTACGCAAGGTCCCGGAGAGCGCAGAGATCACTTCATTTTACCTGGAGCCCGTTGATGGCGAGCGCGTCGCGGACTTCGCTCCAGGCCAGTACATTGGGCTGCGTCTGACTATCGCCGGCGAGGAAATTCGCCGAAATTACTCACTGTCTGCCGCACCGAACGGTCACGGCTACCGCATAAGTGTCAAACGCGAGCATGGCGGCAAGGCGTCGAACTACCTGCACGACCACGTATTGGAAGGCAGCACCGTGGACCTGTTTCCTCCGGCAGGCGAATTTACCCTTCTGGATGGCAGCGCTCCTGTAGCCCTGATCAGCGGCGGCGTCGGCATTACGCCAACTCTGGCGATAGCCGAGACTGCTTTGACATCCGGGCGGCCAGTTGTTTTCATCCACTACGCGCGCAATGAACGGGTTCACGCCTTCGGCGGCCTGCTCGACGATTGGACCGCACGTTACCCTCAACTGCAGGCGTATGTTGTCTACGAGCATGTCGATTCGGAAGACAAACGCACGCCTGACGCAGTCGGCCGGCCCACTTTCGAGCAGTTGCGTCAGTGGCTTCCGGCCGATCAGGCGTTCAATGCGTATTTCCTCGGCCCGAAGCCGTTCATGGGTTTCGTGAAGCGAACGCTGCGCGATCTGGGGCAGCCCGACGAGCGTTGCCGATACGAATTCTTCGGCCCGGCAGAGGCGCTGGATTGACAACGAAATAATAGAGTCGACTCCTGCTCTCGCTGTATTCGGTCTGCAGGAGACTCGCGCCCGCGGACAGGAACTCGCTATCCGGCGTCGTGCTCGCCAGAGTCCCGCCGGGTCAGGGCGCCGGAGCCGGCTCGCTTTCGCCGGGGCGATCTATTGAGTCGGATAAGGAACAATACCGTCTCGGCGAAAACTGCTGGTCGTACGACAGGCCGTCGAAGTGGCGTGGGAATGGACTCAAAGCACCGGTTGTGCGGCCCTCTCGATGTGTCTTACCTGGATGCACCCGCACCAGTCAACAACACATGGGACGATGCAGTTGTCGTGAGGCCATAGCAGCCTGTCTGCACGAGTCCGAAACCTGTCCGCGCCGTACCTCCTCCTCGCGCAGCAAGATCAGGCATAAACCGGATTTACGACTCACTGGACCAGACGCGGGTCGTAGTCGAACTCCACCCGAATGCCGCCAGGCTCGTGCACCATTGCATGGCGCTTCGGTCCGGCTCCGAGCGCCTTGGGTGAAAATTCGACTCGCACTCCAGGCCACTGGGATACTTTCCAAAACACTCTCACAAGGGCATCTTCACTCGCGAGACGAAGCGCAAGATGGTGAAGCCCGATGTTGGTCTTGCGATCGAATTCAGCTAGCGAAGTCCGGTTCTTGACTTCCCACAACGTCAATGTCATCGCACCGTCCGACACGAAAACCGCGGGATACTCGGACGCTCGCCTACCTGGCGCCAGCCGAGACATTCAATAAAAATCACGTGCGATCGCAAGATCAGGGACGGTCAACCCGATGGTCGATACCGCCAGTCAACGGGGCGTTGCTCATGCACCCTTCTCCTCACGCGTGTTTACGCATTCGATCTGTTTGACCGATCACCATGACCGACCTATCCGACTTTTCCTCGCTGTCCGTCGTGCCACCGTAGTCCGGCGCCAGCCGCCGACGCGAAAAATGCCCAAACGTCCGCCGGCTCGCACATGATTCCGCCCGGACGCGCTACACAACACAACTTCCCGCCGACCGGTATGGTGTTCGAATGTCCTCAACCCCGGGGCAGGCGTCGCATGAAGCCGTGAACGAGTGCTGCAATCGCGTCGGGCTGTTCGTCCAACGCGAAATGACCGGCGTCGATCACATGAATATCAGCTTTCGGAAGATCCCGGGCGTAGGCTGCCGCTTCCGCGACCTGAAACGACGGGTCGTAGCGCCCCCACACGACGAGCGCCGCCGGTTGCGCCCTCCTCATCCAGTCCTGCCATGCCGGATAGGACGCGACGTTCGTCCGGTAATCATAGAAGAGCTCCGTCTGTATTTCCTTCTGACCCGGTCGATTCAGAAACGCGTACTCGTCGGCCCACAGATCCGGGTCATACCGCTCGGGATTAGGCGTCGATCCCAGATGACGTTGTTTCGTCGCCTCCAGAGAAAGGAAGTTGCCCTGCAGGGCGGCTTCGTTGGCTTCGCGGTCAGCCCAGAACGCACGGCGCTTCTCCCACAGAGGGCCAAGCCCGTCCTCATGCGCGACCGCATTTTGCACGACCAACCCGGCGACCCGCTCCGGATGCGCCATCGCAAGCCGGAAGCCGATCGGACCGCCATAGTCCTGCATATACAGCACATAACGCCTGAGCCCGAGCGCTTCGACGAAGTCATTGGTCACCGAAGCAATGTGATCGAATGTGTAGGCAAAGTCCGTCTGGGAAGGTGCGGAGCTATGACCGAAGCCTGGATAATCCAGTGCAACGAGGTGATATCGATCCGCCAGCCGCGCGAAGAGCGGTTCGAACATGCGTGATGAGGACGGAAAGCCGTGCAGCAGCAATATCGTCGGCGCATCGTTTGGGCCAGCTTCGCGATAGAAAATATCGAGGCCGTCGACCTTCACCGTTCGATATGTGGTCGGATAACGCGCAGCACTACTGTGCGCGGATAAATGGGTGTTGTCGTTTGCCGCAACCGCAGACGATGCGGCTAGCGATGTGATCAACGTCAAAAAACTCTTCTTCATCATCGGCTCCCGTGAAATTTACAACCCGCATGACGAGTACAGCGAACGCAAACCCGAGTATAGGGGCCTGCGGGTTTGTACAGAAGCCGTCGATCGTTCGACACAGTGTCCGTTTTAACAGGACAATCTGATGCCGAGTGTGCGTTACAGAATTACTCGCAAGGCGAGTGCGCGTGGCTACACGCTGGCATCCGGAACGCTACCAACCGTATCTCTGGACGGACGAATCTTCGATGGTGCTCAAGGCGAAGACCAGTTCGGCGACTGCCAAGCCGGGTTCGCCCCACGCAAGATCATCTACCGCCGGTGCACTCCTGTCCTGGTTCGCCTGGGCTGCCGCAAGCAGACACCGGCGCGTTGCGTCCAATCATTCGGCAGGTTGCACCTTTTCAATTACAGTGAAAATTCGAAGTCAACAAGAGTATTCGATAAATCGGGACGATACGTTGAAGAGCAATGGCCGAACGCGTCTCGATGAATCGAGATCTAGCCGTCGCGCTTCGGCACGAACGGGAGGCTGGAAAACTTCGCAGTCCGCTATAACTGGCATCGGCTATGGCCGCTCCCAAGAGCGCACGTTCCCTGGAAACTCCAATCTGAGCGGCCGCCTGGCCGGCGAAAAGCAGCGGCTTATCAAGGAGGCATTGGAGCGCTGAGCGCAGGATCGTACCCGCGCAGCCGCGCGTTGCTGCATCGCGAGTTCCATGCGATAACACCGCACATGAAAGGCTGAGCGGAAAGGAAGTTTGCCGGCTCGCGCGCAAGAAACAGTTGGTTGAGCAATCTCATTTCGAGCGTGCTATCTCTTTGCCCGCTCGATTCTCGAGCTGATACTGGAACGCATTGCCGCAATAGCTCAACGCTTCAGAAGAAATGGTGCGCCGTCGCCGCTGCGCGAGCAACGCCCCGGACAGCCTGTCTTGATCGTTGTTCTTGCTTTGTCGGGTATCAGATTGCCCGTCAGCGGATCATAAAGACGCGCCCTCCCTGGTTACATCAAGAAGGGTTTCATCGGCCTTTACGTGTCAACGAGCGGCCGCCGCGCGGCATCAAAGCTGGCCGGCATCACGTCAGTTCCTTGGTAATGAACTGCGCGCGCCCCCTGCCGAAAGACCAGTCAGCGTCGTCGTTTTCGACAATCGAAACGATCACGTCGTCCGGCGAGATACCGCACTGCGTTTGCAGGTTCTCGACGAGCAACCGGTAGAACTCAATTTTCTGCGCTTCGGAGCGCTTCCGGCTCACCGCCGTCAGCAATACGACGTCTTTTGAACGCCTGTAGCCGAGCCCCGTATCCTCTAAGACCAATTCTCCAGGGCGATGCTGCGTGACGCATTGGTATCGGTCGGAAACCGGTACATTGAAGGCCTGTACCATCGCCTCGTGCGTTGCATCGAGAAGGTTGCGCACCTGTTCGTCGGTGCGGCCCTGGATGAGGTCGAATTTCAGCATCGGCATGGGAATTTCTCCTTGAAAAAGACAGCTTCACGGCGGCACCCCGGCATCGGGACAGGCCCGGTGTGCCGTGTTTCGGGAACAATGCCTACGAGAAGGTCGACTGATCTGTCAACACCGCATCACGAGCGGCTGACCGCATCGCTTGTCGTCGGCTCCCGTTGCGTCGCGCGTACGATCGAAGCAAATTTGCACGCAGGGTTATCACGCTCAATCAAAGCAACGTCGCCAGTTGATGAAGCTCGGCAACCACCATCGTGAATATCAGCTTTGCCGCGTCATTATTCGCGTAGCAATGGGGTGCATCTGTCTTCGCCGCTGCCGACGAACCGGCAGAGACGGCAAGCTCCGCATCCCCTACCGTCATCGTGAGTCGCCCATGCTCCACATGAAATAGCTCGAACGTTCCCTGCGGATGTCCGGGCGACTCAAACCGCTCTCCAGGCTGCATTTCCCAGCGCCACAATTCAATCATGTTCGGCCCGCTCGTGCCTGCAAGCAGACGCGCCGACCCGCCCTTGGGGCCGGTCCACAAAGTCGGGATGTCCGTGTCCGCGATCAGACGCATCGACGGCGCGCTAGCTACGTCGACGATGTCCGCCACCGACACACCCAACGCCGCCGAAATCCTGCACAGGATCGCAATGCTTGGATTGGCAGCGCATTTCTCAATCTCGACCAGCATGCCTTTGCTAACGCCAGCGCGCCGCGAAAGCTCATCGAGCGAGAGCTTGCGCTCCTTTCGGTACCCTTTGATCCGGGCGGCAACCGCCGCACTGACGGCCTCGACGTTTGCTCCCGAGTCGGTCGATATATTGACTTTTTTGGTCATTGTTCGGCATTATAGGACAAGAATAGTCACTGGTGCAGTTTCCAATGTTCAGAGTTCTTCCGTCAATCGATCCGGCCATTGCGAGCCTCGCGCCCGGGTTTCGCGCGCTCAGCATCAGCGTTGAGCCCACCCGGATCGTCGACCCGAGCGTCGGCGCCAAAGCTTTGGTACGAGCTTGCCAGGCATTGACTGCCAACGACTCAGGATGGAAAGAAACTCATCTGTCGGCCTGGGCGGAGTTGTTCAGGAGGTTCGGAGCCAAGCCACAACGGACGCCATGTTCGGCTGATGCCTTGCGAAAACGAGCGATGCGCGACGGCAGCGTTCCAGGCGTGAACCCGGTAGTCGACCTGTACAACGCCGTCAGCATTGAATACGCCGTTCCCGTCGGCGGCGAAAATTTTGCCGCCTACATCGGCATGCCGAGGCTCGTGATTGCCAACGGAACGGAGCATTTCGACACCGTAAAGGACGGTGCGCCCGTCCACGAAATGGTTGACGCAGGAGAAGTCGTTTGGCGCGACGATCACGGCGTCACATGCCGGCGCTGGAACTGGCGTCAGGGCACCAGAACCAGGCTGGATTCCGATGCAAAACAGATGTGGTTTATTCTTGAAAGCCTGCCGGCCATGCCATTGGAAGCACTGCATGAAGCAGGCGCTCGATTGACCGACGGACTTAATCTTATGATGCCAGGTGCAATGATCGATTCGAGATTGATCGGCTTCGGCTCCGACTAGCGGAAACCGGAGCGGGCGCCGGTTTCCTGCTGCCGCCCGAAGCCACGCAGGTCGTCGCACTCGCCAGGAGGGGCGCCGCCCTCTTCACTGTGGATGCCGCCGTGCACAGCAAGGGCAAAAGATGTCCACCATCGGAGAATTGCCGGGAATCGCGCGTGCTCCTCCTGGCCCGCGCCCCGATGCTGCGATTGGCGTTGCCAATGGCGGGCCATACCTCCCGGAACGCCGCAATACCCGTAAACGTTCGCGTGAAAAGATGGATTCATTCTCTTTCTGCGCCCACATCCACAGACCGAGCCGACATGTATCTACCCTCCCACTTCGCCGAGTCCCGAACCCGCGTTCTGCATGAACACATTGTCAAACGCTCGCTTGGCACCCTGTTCACGCACGGCAGCAACGGACTCGATGCGAACCACATCCCGTTTGACCTCGCAGCCAACGAAGGGGAACTTGGCGTGCTAAACGCGCATATCTCGCGAGCGAATCCCCTATGGCACAACGTCCTGAACGGCGATGAAGTTCTCGTCGTGTTCCAGGCAGGAGACGCCTATATCTCGCCAAACTGGTATCCGACCAAACAGGAATCGCACCGGCAAGTGCCGACGTGGAACTACATTGTTGTTCACGCACACGGACGTGTGCGCTTCCGCGACGACAAAAAATTTGTACGGAGCGTGGTTGCCAGACTCACTCGCGCACATGAAGCGTCGCAGCCAGTCCCGTGGAAGATGAGCGACGCGCCGGCAGACTACCTCGACGAATTACTTCAACGTCTGATCGGACTCGAGATCGAGATCACCCGCCTCGTCGGCAAAAGCAAACTTGGGCAAGACGAAGTAAGGCGTGACGCGCAAGGCGCTGGCGATGCGCTCGTGCAGCTCGGAAACCACGAAATCGGCGACGCAATGCTCGCTCACGCTACAGGAAGACCGGAGTAGCGCTGGCGCCCTTGCGTCGCGCGCATGCCCGGTCACACGAGTTGCGGTCATCGCGTGTTGCAAAAATGCACGCCACCGTGCGGATTCGCCTGTTTTCGGGATTCCACCGGCAATGTAATCTTGATGCCCAGGGATGTGCGGGTCGACGCCCGTTTCGGCAACTGACACACAAGACGCGGACTGGCGAGGATAGCGATGCTCGAGACAAAAGTAACGGAGTCCGGAGAGGTGACGCTCACTCGCGAGGGATACGCGTTGCGGTATCCCGAGCGTGGAGTCGCCGACCTTATGTCCTACGTTACAGACGACGACACGCTGTTTATCGTTACGCACATGGCGCTGGCAAGCGTTCGACCTGAGACCTGGCGCCTTCACATACGTGGCCTGGTGGCCCGTGAAAGAACCCTCACGCTGGCGGACATTCTGCGATTGCCGCAACATGAAATTGTCTCCGTGCATGAGTGCGCCGGCAGTCCGCTGACACCGAAGGAACCCAAACGGCGTGTGGGCAATGTTGTGTGGTGCGGCGCGCGGTTGCGCGACGTCCTTGACAGTTGCGATCTTCTGCCTGAAGCGGCGTTCGTCTGGACTCAAGGTCTCGAATGGGGCGAGTTCGCCGGTCTGAAAGACGAACCATTCGTAAAAGATCTCCCGCTGGCGAAGGCGCTTTCGCCGGAGGTCCTGCTGGCGGTGTCGATGAACGGAAAGCCGCTCACGTCGGACAGGGGCGGACCGGTGCGGCTCGTCGTTCCAGGTTGGTATGGAACGAACTCGGTGAAGTGGGTCGGGCGGATATCGGTGTCGAGCACTCGCGCGCCCGGACCGTATACAACCCGGTTCTATAACGACATCACCGCGACGGGAACGAAACCGGTCTGGGAGATTGCGCCGGAGTGCGTGATTGTCTCGCCAGGCGCTGACGCCATGATGCGAGCCAACCATGAGTTTCGCATCACTGGATGGGCGTGGGCGGAAGCCGGTGTGTCGCGCGTCGAGGTCAGCGTCGACGGTGGACGGAACTGGCTTGCGGCGGGGGTTGACACTCGCGAGGGATTCGGGTGGCAATCGTTCTCGATCCCCGTGTCGCTTGGACCGGGAAAACACACGCTGTCCTGCCGCTGCTTCGATGCCAACTGCCAAGGGCAACCCCAAGCGCACGCGCGTAACGCCATTCATTCCATCGAACTTGCGATAGCGGGATGACTTGCAGTCCCGAAATGGCACTCGAAGGTTAGGGTCGAGACCGGATTGGGCGTCGGCAGGGTTCGACGCCCACAATACATGATCGGAGAAAGCCTGATTTATTAAGCATCCCTACCTTTATGAAGGTCCAGGTACGCACGGTCTCCAGACCGCAGATACGAGTTTTCCATTGAGCCACTATCGAGCACAACATGACACTTCCAACCGTAAAAGTCGCAGCCGCACATGCCGCCTCCGTTTACATGAACGCACCTGCCACGGTGCAAAAGGCACTATCCCTTATCGAGGAAGCAAGCAGAAACGGTGCCGAACTGATTTCGTTTCCTGAATCCTTCATCCCTGGGTTTCCTGTATGGGCAGCGCTGTGGGCGCCGATTTACAACCACGAGTGGTTCAAGCGCATGGTCGGGAACAGCATCCACGTCGACGGTCCGGAAATCGCGCAGATCCGGGCTGCGGCGAAGCGATGCAGCGTTTTCGTTTCGATGGGCTTTAGCGAAGCCACCGACGTCAGCGTGGGCTGCCTGTGGAACTCCATCATCCTCATCGGCGATGATGGTCAAATCATCAATCATCATCGCAAGCTCGTTCCGACGTTCTACGAGAAGATGGTCTGGGCACCCGGCGACGGCTTCGGGCTGAAGGTCAGCAACACCAGAATTGGCAAGATCGGCGCGCTCATCTGTGGCGAGAACACAAATCCCCTCGCCCGGTACTCCCTCGCGGCGCAGGGCGAGCAGATTCATATTTCCGCATGGCCCGCTATCTGGCCGACACGCCCGCCCGGCTCCGGCACGAACTTCGACAACCTCGCGGCAAATCGGATCCGTGCAGGCGGTCACTCGTTCGAGGCAAAGGCCTTCGGGATTCTGAACGCAGGATTCATGGACGACACAATGCTCGACGCGCTCCATTCGAACGGCGACAAGCAGGCACGCGAGGTGCTCGAGACGACGCCCCGGGCAGCGACACAATTCCTCGACCCAACCGGCGCCGTGATTGGCGACACATTGCGAACCGAAGAAGGTATTGCTTACGCGACCTTCGACCTGGAACAGTGTGTCGAGCCAAAGCAATTTCATGACATCGTCGGCTACTACAACCGGTTTGATGTCTTCGACCTTGTGATCGATCGTCGACGGCTGAGGCCTGCCACATTCAAGGACAAGCGAGCTATGGAGCGCACCGTACCGCCAATTGCTGAAATATCGGCTTTCGATGGGGCTGGTGAGTGGGCGGAGCGTTAATCAATTCGTGTGCCTCCCCGGGGCAAAAGCTTCCGCCTCATCATCCCTGCTCGACTGCGCTCGCACGCACATGGGCTGCGCCAGTTTCAGGTCGTAGGCGTGAACAACGGGCGACGACATCGGGCCGCGGGGCCGCTTCTGCTGCCTGCCTGTCGCGGGGACCAACTGACGGCTGCTCCGCTCCGAACTCGCCGCACTCTGGACCGAGACTTATAGGCCTTGTTGTCGTGGGTCGCTTGACGTCCAGGCGGTAGCGAAACGATGTAGATCTGCCGTTCTTCGCTCAGGGACGTGCAATGATTCGTCCGGCTGTCGATCGGTTCAGCGCCTGATGGTTGATGCTATCGACGCTGCCGCGCCTTCGCCGAGATCCCACCACACGCCTGCCATTAATGCGAGGGCTTCACGCGCGACCGAGGCGAGGAGGTGTTCATTCGGCGCATGCTGCGAACAGGCAGGATACGAATGCGGAATCCATATGGTGGGCAAGCCAAGCGTCTGCGCGAATACAGCGTTAGGCACGGTTCCACCAAGATTAGGTATAAGCGCCGGACGCTTGCCAGTGGTGCGCTCGATCGATGTCATGGCCCAATTGACCCAGGGATGCCTGACGTCGAGACGAGTCGCCTTCGATACCGACGTCACCGTCACCAGTACGTCGCTGATCCCGCATTCCTTCAAGTGATTCGTAAGGTGTTGTCCGGCGTTCTTCCAGTCCGTTCCAACGACAAACCGCATCTGACAGTAAGCCTTGGCAGTCGGGGGAATGGAGCCGACCGGAGCCTCGGGGTTACCCGCGGTAAATGCCAGAACTTCGATTGTGTTCCATGCGAGAACCCGTTCCGCGATTGTTAAGCCGGGCTGCCCCCAGGCAGGATCTATATACGGCGCGTTACCGTCTTTGCCAATCTCAATACTCGCAATTGCATCGCGCACGGCGTCCGGTATGGGCGGAGGCAGCAGCTCCTTAACCAGAAGTCGGCCGTTGTTATCGATGATTGATGAAATTGCGCTCGCCAGCACAGTTGCAGCATTTCGAAGGATTCCGCCCCAGTTCCCTGAGTGATGCCCCCCTTCGCGCAGGGCCACCGTCAGTTCAAAGTTCAGTTCGCCTCGCGATCCCAGGAAGACCGTCGGCCGCTCGGCGGACACGCGCGGACCATCGGACGCGATGAACAGGTCGCCGGCGAGAAACTTTCGTTCGGAAGCGCACAGCGCGTCAAGGCCCGGCGAATCAATCTCCTCACCGGTCTCGAAGATCACTTTCACGTTGTAGCCGAGCTTGCCTCTGCGGGCCTTGATCACTGCCGCCAGTGCGGCCAGGTTGATCGAGTGCTGCCCTTTGTTGTCCGCGATCCCCCGACCGTACCAGCGATCATCTTCCACCACGATGCGCCACGGCTCCAATCCGGAGCGCCATTGTGCATCCTGGCCCCGCACTACATCTCCATGCGCGTACGTGACGATTGTAGGCAGTGATTCGCTCTCCCACCGCGAGGCGAGCAGAATTGGCGCGTCCGCGCCAGAAGGATTGCGCAGGCACCGCGTCTCGAACTCCAGCCTTTGCAGCGTGGGGGCAATCTCATCGGTGAGATATGACAGCAAAGTCCCCGCCTTGGCAGAATCCTGGCTTTCCGTCCGGTAGTGTACGCGTCGGTCAAGGTCGGCCAGGAAATCGCCGGAGTCGAAAACCGCCTCTGCCAGCCTGATGGCTGTTTGCCGGTCACCTGTCTCGTTCATCATGTCCTCGTCCCAAGTCACGGTTGTGCGGAATACGCTGGGTGCCTACCTGCCAGCAAGCGCCACCCGGGCGACTTCTGCGAAGTAGCGAGCACCCAGCTCCAGAATGTCGTCGTTGAAATCGTAAGCCGCGTTGTGTAATGGAACATTGCCGCGCTGCGACTCATCGCCGTTACCGATGAAAATGAAGTTCCCCGGCACAACCTGAAGGAAGGCGCCGAAGTCCTCGGAGATCATCATCGGTTGGACGTTAGCGTCGACCTTTTCTGAACCGACTACGTTTGCGGCTGCGGTTACCGCTGTGTCTACGAACTCTGCGCTGTTGACGGTCGGGGCGAACTCATGCGTATAGCTGAAGTCGCACTCGATACCGTTCGTGCGGCAGATACCTTCGCTAATCTCACGCATCCGGGTTTCAAGCATGCGCTGCACTTCAGGGAGATAGCTACGCGTGTCCCCCTTGATCGTCACTGTCGATGGAACCACATTGCGAAGTCCATCTGTTATGAACTCGGTGCAAGAGATAACGGCAGAAAGACTCGGGTCAAGATTGCGCGAGACAACCGTCTGCAGCGCAAGCACGATCTGAGACGCGACGACGATCGGATCGACGCCCATATGCGGACGCGCGGCATGCGTGCCTCGCCCCCGGACGACGATGACGAAATTGTCCTCGCTCGCCATAATTCCGCCTCGGCGGGTCGCAAAACTGCCTGCAGGCATGCCTGGCATATTGTGCGCGCCGAAGATCGCTTCGACCGGGAAGCGCTCGAACAGTCCATCCGCCATCATTGCTTTCGCACCGCGACCGTGTTCTTCGCCGGGTTGAAAGATGAACCGGACCGTGCCATCGAAATCCTTACTTTCAGCTAGCAGCCGCGCGGCCCCTAGAACCATGGCCATGTGCCCGTCGTGACCGCACGCGTGCATTTTGCCCGGCGAGCACGAGGCGTAAGTCCGACCAGGTGCGTTTTCGGCGATCTCCAGTGCGTCCATGTCGGCACGCACGCCGATGGCTCGATGACTGTTGCCGACCTTAAAGTTGGCAACCAACCCCGTGCCACCGATATTGCGATGTACTTCGAGGCCGAGCGCGGAAAGAATCCGTGCGACATAGTCGGAGGTCCGGACCTCCTCAAAGCCCGTCTCCGGGTTCCGATGGAGGTGGTGTCGCCAACTGCGCAAGCTTTCCTGCAACGGACGGCCGAACGCGTGATCCAGTTCAACAGTCATATTCATCACTGTCACCGTACAGCGCAGCCCTGCAGCCACTCCTGCTGCCGCGCCAGCACCGATTGAGCGGATTCTCCAACAAGTTCGGAGTAGGTGGTCGGTGCCGTGGCACCTTCCGTACTGATCACCAGCACCCGCGATTCGGACGTCATGCCCACCTCGCGAGCTTGCTCCGGGTTTTGCGCCAACACTGTCACGCCGGCGTATCCCGCAGCGCCGGATTCGCCGACAACCAGCGGCGCATCCCTTTCAGTGCCTCGTGCCAGTGTTTGCATCGCCTTCACCGCGTCATCGTCTGAAATCGTCATGAAATGGTCGACGCATGGTTCAAGGAACTTCCATGCGAGTGGAGAAGCTTCACCACAGGCCAAACCCGCCATCACGGAGTCGACCGAGCCGGTGGCCGTAGTCGCGTAGCCTTCGATTGCGCTCTGATAGAGGCAATCCGCCTGTTGAGGCTCAACCACGATGAAAGTTGGGCGTTGCACACCGTAGTGCTCCCAGAAATACGTCGCAATGCCAGCCGCGAGGCCGCCAACGCCGCCCTGCAGGAACACGTGTGTGAAAGGAGCCTTCGATGGTGAGCTTTCCAACTGTGCGACAACTTCGTCAGGAATGACGCCATAGCCTTGCATGACATCGCGCGGGATCGCTTCGTACCCTTCATAGGAAGTGTCGGACACGACATGCCAGCCGTTTGTCTGGGCGAGATGCGCTGCATGTTCCACTGATTCGTCGTAGTTGCCCGAAATCCGGATGATCTCGGCGTTGTATGCAGCAATCGACTTTTCACGCTCAACGCTGACATTGGCGTGCAACACGATCACGCAGCGGCACCCAATTGCTTGAGCCGCCGCCGCAAGGGACTTTCCGTGATTACCGTCGGTCGCACTGATCACAGTGAGACCTTCAAGCAGGCCGGAATAGCCGCCATTGATCAATACTCGTGGATCGAACATCGCTTCTGAGCTCCACAGCCGAGCGATAAGGCGCATCAACGCCACGGGAGCGCCAAGCGCCTTGAAGCTGCCAAGAGGCGACCGCACCGACTCGTCTTTGAGACACAGTTGTGCAATCCCGAAAGCTTCTGCTGCGTCCGGAAGATCCCACAACGGCGTGACCGACCGGTTTATCTGATTCCAGTGTGAGAGCCAGATACCGCTTTCCTGCGCTGACTTGATATTCATCACTGCGCGCAGGTCGTCCGGATAGGCGCGGCGGGACGCTTGGGGATTTTTGATCAGCATCGCTATCTTTACTCCATGTGAGGTGCCGAACTGGCACGCGATTCTTCCGTGACAGCCAAAATTGCTTCAATAGGCGACACGTGTCAGTCACAATAATATTTCATCACCCTGGCAATTACGTCTCTATTAACGGAGCTCAAATGCAAATTTTTATCGTCATCGGCTTTGATCACTCTCGACTCATTTGATCGCATGCTGCCCACACAAATACAGCGACAGCGAGATTCCAAAGCGCCACGGGGCGGGCTCGGCGCGAGGGTTCAATCTCCGGGGCTGCGGCCGTCCCACAGGTGACGTAAAAGCTGTGTGAACTGTGGTCATATAACCGTTACGCGGCCCCATTTCTTCACACGAGCTTCACCACGATATGAGGGTCGTCGCGAATCTGTAGGTTGAAAAACAAAGCGAGCAGATCGATTTGCCCGATGCCACGAAGCACGCGTTCGCGGAGAAAGGTTGAGCTTGATATACCGACGCTTTAAATGAGAGTCAGCAGTCTGAGCAAACCTCAGATCCGGGAAGAAGGGTCGCGCCAGTCTTCAGGCCTGGCGCCGCCTGTTTCTCATCGTTCGAAAAGAACGCGGGGCGAACGCGTCAATCGTTCTCCACCATCGTTCCTGACGACTACCGTCTCACTTAGCGCGATCCCTGCCGCTGAGGTATAGACATGAAACACCATGCCCGCTTCGAGTTTCCAATCAGCTTTCGGATTGAAGCAACGATGAAGATCGCTGGTCCGCTGGCTGGTGATCGGGGTCAAGCCGAGCGTGTATCCAGTGATGTTCTCGTAGGTTTCACGCAGGCCGGCCTCGATCACTCCCCGTCGAACAATGCTGTCTATCTCGGATGCAATCGCTCCCGGCCGCATTGCTTCGATCTGCCGATCCTGAATCTCGGCAAGCAACGCCGTTATGCGCTTCTGTTCAGAGCTGGCACCGCCCACAGCGACACAACGCATGATGCGAGCGGAGTAGCCCCGCAGGCGCGGCAAAAGCTCGATATGAACCAGGTCTCCGGCTTTCAAAGGCCGCTCGGGCATGAATCCATGCAACGAATCCCATCCTGCAGCGACCGTAATCGGGCCAATGAATCCGTCGTCGAACCCGAGCTTATAAACCTGTGCTGCCGTCTCGGCTGCAACGATGCGAGGTAGGACACCCTCACCGATCGAAGAAACCGTGTGCTTCAGCGCCTGGTCGACAAGCGCGGAAGCTCGCCGCATCAGTGTAATTTCTTCTTCGGACTTGCAGCGGCGCAGATCCCACAGTGAGCGGTTCAAATCGCAGATCTCTGCGCGCGGAAGAAGCTCGCGCAGGTCCCTCATCCGCGCAACGGTAAATGAGTGCGATTGAAAATCAACCGCCACACGCTCAAGTGCGAAATTCAGCGTTCGGGCAGTTCCCACCAAAAGCGGCAGTGGATCGTCCCAATCAAGAAAGCCAACAATGTGTTTGAACCAGCTCCGCTCCTTCGCGGGTGCCATGTCCAATTTCCTCACGAGCAAAACCGGCTCGCCGACAGCCGGAACTGCACACGCGCGCCAAAGGTTTTCGGTCGTCCAGTAGCCGGAAAGCCAGCCCATCATCTCCGGCTCGTCCAGAATTGCGACGTCGATCTGCTGCGCGCGAAGTTCTCGTTGAATTAATTCAAGTCGGTTGCGGTATTCGTCGATAGTGAAAGCAAGGTCCGTCATGGTTCGTCCTACGGTCTAAATGCTCAATTGATGGCCCACATCTCTCGCGGGGCCCGAACGGTCAGGACGTCGGCAAAACCGTCCTCTGTAATGGTGATGTTCTCTTCATGGACAATCATCTTTCCTGGCTCGTACTCCATACCAGGCTCGATGGTGATGACCATGCCAGGCTCCAGCACTGCTTCGTCCGCCGCACTGTTTGACGGAGGCTCGGTGACCTGAAGGCCAAGTCCGTGACCGAGCCGTCCGACGCTGTTGCCGCGCATACCAGCCCCTTCGAGGACTTCCATCATCGCCTTCCAAAGATCCCGGACCTTTGTGCCGGCTCTCGCGGCGTTGATCCCAACTTCAGTTGCGACCCAGACTGCATCGTGAACTCGACGAGCATCGTCCGAGATTTTTCCGACGGCGTAGTTGCGATCGAAATCGCAAAAATATCCATCGATGGTCGCGCCGACGTCGATAATCAGCACATCGCCGTCCCTCAACTCACGCCGGCTTCCGCGTGCGATGATTTGATCGTATCCGCCGGGCCCCGATGCACACGCCACGTACGGCACCGTGTGGGCACCACGCAAGAGAATATCCACCGTCAGATCCCGAGATGCCTGCGCTTCAGTCACCCCCAGCTTCGCAAATTCCGGGACCGATGCGAAGGAGCGGCTGACGATCTGACCGGCCTGACGGATTTTCTCGATTTCGGCACGTGACTTGATGTTGCGCACTTCCCAAATGCAAGGCGACCCGTCAACCGCCTCAGACGTCAACAAGTCGCGCAGCCGCAGAAAATCGAGTACCGGCATTCGCAAGGCGAACTCACGACCTAGCTCGAATCCAACCTTTCCGAAGCGGCGGGCCAGGTCGTTCACGACGGACGCGAGAAGCGATACGCCCTCGTCTTCGGGCCGAGGCGAGGGCCACGTCCTCACGCTGCCCGCTACACACTGCTTCACGACAACTTCAGCAATGGCCGGGACAATCGCGATGGTCGGGCCGCTGGCTGGAATCACGAGAAACCAGGGACGGGTGGGGCTTTCCCAGAACTGACTGTCCAGACCTGTGAAGTAACGAAAATTCGCAGGCGTCGTTAGCACGAGCGCATCCAGTTCCGCTTTGCGCATAGACGCCTGCGTTCGTTCTAGGCGAGCATCAAACTCGCTTACCGGGAATGGCAAAGAGGTCATCGTTTTTGTTCCTGTCGAAGGTGAGAGGTCCGTTATCAAGCCGTTGCCGTGACGTGCTCGTGCTCTTCCCGGCATCCCGTCAAGAAGCGGGCCACGCGAGAATCACGCGGCATGGCCTGGTACTGCGCGGGCGTCATATCGTGGGCGACGACGCCACCCTCCATGAAGAGAATTCGATCGGACACTTTCATTGCGAAGTCGATTTCGTGCGTGACGATAATCATCGTCATGCCTTCCCGAGCAAGGTCTTCGATGACACGCAATACTTCACCAACCAGTTCAGGATCAAGCGCCGACGTCGGCTCGTCGAACAGCACGATGGACGGCTCCATGGCCAGCGCGCGCGCAATGGCAACTCGTTGCTGTTGGCCTCCGGAGAGTTGGTGCGGATACTTGTACGCATGCGCCCCCATGCCCACCTTGTTGAGCAACTTCAGACCATGGCGCTCCAGCATCTCACCCTTGAGTCGGGAATGATATTGCGGGGCCAAGGTAACGTTCTCCAGGACGGTCCGGTGAGGAAAGAGATTAAAGCTCTGGAACACCATGCCGATGTGCAGAATGCCTTCGTGATAAGCGGCACGCGACTGATGGGAGCTTTTGTGATTCGAGAGGAACGGCTTGGTGTTGAGTCTTACTTCACCGTCGTCGATCAATTCGAGTCCGTTCAGCGTTCGAATCAGCGACGTTTTGCCCGATCCGGATGGCCCGATGACAGAGATCACTTCGCCCGTCATCACCTTCAGGTTGATCCCTTTCAGGACATGGTGGCTGCCGTAATGTTTATGGATATTCGCTGCCTCGATAGCGGTCGTTGGCTTGCGGTCAGGCACAACGATCGGGACTACCTTTTCCGCGACGGCCGCGTCTCCGGTATGAACGTCTCCGCTTCGGCGCGTGAAATCGAGGTGTTTCTCGACATAACTTAGGAGATACCCGAAGACCGTTACGATGAGAACGTAATAGACCGCCACAGCGAGCATCGTTTCCAGAACTTTGAAGTTCTGGGTATACAAGCGCTCGCCGACGAGCAAAATTTCCTCAAGCGAGATAACAGACACCAGCGACGTCAGCTTGACCATGCTGATGTACTCGTTGATGAGGGCCGGAAGGGCGACACGGAACGCCTGCGGCAGAACGACGAGCCGTTGGAGACCGATGTAGCCAATCCCGAGTGCTTTTCCAGCCTCAAGCTGACCCTTATGAACGCCGGCAAGACCGCCCCGGTGGATTTCCGCTACGTATGCGGTCTCGCTGAGTGACATGGCTATCAGCCCGGCCCAAAACGCATTGGAGAGAAACGAGCCCGTCCATGGAAAAATCTGCGGAAGGTTGTAGACGAAAATCAGCAGCACGAGCAAAGGCAGGCTGCGGAAAAACCAGACGTAGCTGCGACACGCCCATGAGAGTGGCCGCCACGTGGACTGCTTTCCGAGAGCGAGCAGGAAGCCTGCCACAATGCTGATGAGCCATGCGGCCAGACTCAGTTTGATGACCAACCATACGGCGTTCCAAAAGTCTGCGAGCGTCAACAGCGAGAGAGCGTAGTGCCAGTCGAAAATCATGGGGTGTCTCCTACAAAGTCAGCCGATTGCTGTTAAGGAACCTTATTACTGTGCGGTTCCCATCGCCTTGGCGATTTCGGCCTCGGTCGGCGCGGCAACGTTGTATTTCTTCAGAAGCGCCTGATATTCGCCCTTTGCCTTCATCTGAGCGATTGCAGATTCGATTTGAGACTTGAGTTCTGTGTTGCCTTTCTTCATCGCGAGTCCACATACGACGGGATCGAGCGGACCGTTCGACGTGATCTTTAAACGGCCGCCGGACTTGTCGACGATGAGGCCCGCGATCGACACGTCTTCGTACTGTGCGTCGATGCCTTGCGAAAGGATGGCTTGAGCCGTCTCAGCGGATGTTTCGTACTCGCGCACCTGAACGGCTGGTTTGCCTTGAGCAACGCAAGCCTTATCTGACGCGGCATTGATGTATTTGATCCATGCTGCGCCCTTGATCGAGCCGATTCGCTTTCCGCACAGATCGCCGACGGTCTTGGGGTTCAGCCCACCCGTTGAGCTAACCATGATAGAACCGCCGGTCATAAAGTACGGCACGAAGTCGACGACCTTGGTGCGCTCCGGCGTGACGTACAGGGCCGATGCAACGATGTCGTAACGCCCGCCCGTAACGCCCAAAATCAGATTCGCAAATCGCGTGTCGACAAACTTCGTCGTGTCGTTCATGTAAGAGGCGACCTTGCCGACAAACTCCGGATCAAAGCCGGCCGGTTTGCCGTGATCGAGATAGGTGTGAGGCGGCAGCGTCATGTCGCTGCCTACCGACAGCACGCCGGGAGTCAGCGTAGCCGCGGCGTTCGCGGCGCCGCATGCCAGGGCAGACGCTGCGGCAAATGCAGCCAGTTTCAGTAAGCCTGCGGACGAACGATTCTTCATGCTGGACTCCATGTGTGTCGCGTGGAAAAGCAAGCGCTGCCGGTACACGATGAGCTGGAGCGAGGATTCATCTTCAGCCAACAGGTGTGATATAACGCTTGATGAAGAAAGTTTATTTCGCCGTAGAATTTAAAAGTTATCTATTTTTGCCAGTTAATTGAGAAAATTTCTCATGCCTACCCGCCGATCTAGTTTGGAACTGGACGACTTCGATCTAAAGATTCTGGAGATTGTGCAGCGCAACAACCAGACTCCCCACCGAGAAATAGGCCAGCAGATCAATCTCTCAGTGCCGTCCGTCGCGCGGCGTCTGCAACGCTTGCGGGGTACGGGGGTGATCGCGTCGGATCGCAGTGTCTTAAACCCCGACGCTTTGGGGACACGGATCACGGTCATCGCGCACGTGTCCGCCGAGAATGAAGCCATCGAGTTGTTAGACGAGATGCGAGCCCGATTCGAAGCGTGCGAACAGGTCCAACAGTGCTACTACGTCACCGGCGACGTCGACTTCATCTTGATTCTTTGCTGTCGTGATATGGCTGAGTACACGGCTTTGACTCGCTCGTTGTTCTTCGCTGAAGGAAACGTCAAGAGCTTCCGTACTTTCGTTGCGATGGAGCGCGTCAAGATAACCCTCAATGTTCCCGTCATGTAGGCGTCGTGGTTGAGCGAGCCAATAAGTCCAGCCATTCGTCCTGCCGTCTGTCACCTACGTGGCAGCCCCGGCTTTACGCTAGTTGGACACGAGATACTCAACTTCTGGTCTGTCAGAAGGCCTGTACGCGCATCGATGAATCTAGCGGCCGCATGCGAAAAACTGGCAGACTGAGAGTCACTGCCTCACGAGCATGGCGTGACGTGCTGGCGTGGCATTGATAATCATATAGCCGCCGGGTTGGGTAAGAAGTTGCGATGAAAAAGACGAAATCGCTCTATCACGGCCACCGTTTTCCCGCCGTCGTCATCAGCTGCGCGGTTCGCTGGTATTTCAGATTCAGCCTGAGCCTGCGCGACATCGAGCAACTGCTGTTCGAACGGGGCGTCGTCGTGACCTACGAGACGATCCGCTGCTGGTGCGAGAAATTCGGCGCGGTGTTTGCCCGTCAGGCCAGGGCCGCCCGCCCCAAGCCCGGCAGCATCTGGCATCTGGATGAGATGTTCGTGACGCTGCGTGGCGAGCCCTATCTGTTGTGGCGCGCGGTCGACGAGCATGGTGCCGGGCTTGACGTGCTGGTCCAGAAGCGGCGCGACAAGGCGGTGGCAAAGAGCTTCTTCAGGCGCGTGCTGCGTTCAAACCCGATGCCGTGCAAGATCGTGACCGACCAGTTGCGCAGCTATCCTGCCGCGAAGGCAGAGATCCCGAAGCTCGCTCACGTCAGGCATGTATTCGTCAAGGCGGCAGCGCGTTAACAACCGCGCAGAAAATAGCCACCAGCCCGCCCGCCGACGAGAACGCCAGATGTGCGGCTTTCGCGACCCCAAGCACACGCAGGCATTTCTTTCCAGCTTCGGACCGATCCGCCAGCACTTCGCGTTGCCCAGACACCGGATGAATGCCTCGTGTCATCGTATCGAAGTCAAGGCGCGCTTGGCGGCATGGCAACGCTGGAGTGTGGACGAAGCCTGCATCAATGCCAGGTGATTAGGATACCAATACACTTTCACTCCGATTCAGCCGATATCCGCCAAGGCAAAGCTGTCACGTTCTGGCATATCAGCCAGCCCTACCCAGTTCGGTGCGATATCGGTTAGCTGAAGCAACTCGTGGCCTCCGCTCGCGACGGGCACCACACATCGGCGGAAATGATCTAACCGCCTGGAAACGGGCAAAAAAAGCGCCACGCAGTAACATCGCGCGGCGCGTGACTGACTAAAACAATGCGCGTCGGCCTTACTTCGCTGTCGGCATCGCGAACTCAGCGCCCTTTTCGATGCTTTCCGGCCAGCGTTGCATGATGGACTTTTGCTTCGTATAGAACCGGACGCCTTCTTCACCGTACGCGTGCGTATCGCCGAACAGGCTGCGCTTCCAGCCGCCGAACCCATGCCAGGCCATCGGAACCGGAATTGGCACGTTGATGCCGACCATGCCTACCTCGATCCGACGGCCAAATTCGCGTGCGATATGACCGTCGCGCGTATAGCATGCGACGCCGTTGCCGAACTCGTGCGCATTGATCAGATCGACGGCCTCAGTGAAATCGTTGACGCGAACGCACGCGAGAACCGGTCCGAAGATCTCTTCCTTGTAGATGCGCATGTCAGGCGTGACGTTGTCGAACAGCGTGCCGCCGGTGAAGAAGCCGTCCTCATGTCCCTCGACCTTGAGACCGCGACCGTCGACCACCAGCTTCGCGCCTTCGTCGACGCCCGTCGCGATGTAGTCCTCGATGCGCTCCAGTGCCTGACGTGTGACGATAGGGCCCATTTCGGCGTCGGGCTCCATGCCGTTCTTCACCACCAGGTTGCGTGCGCGTTCGGCCAGGCGCGGAATGATCTTGTCGGCGACGTCACCGACCAGAACCGCGACCGAAATCGCCATGCAGCGTTCTCCGGCTGACCCATATCCGGCGCCCACCAGCGCATCGACAGCCTGGTCGAGGTCCGCATCGGGCATCACCACCATATGGTTTTTTGCACCGCCGAGTGCCTGTACGCGCTTGCCATTCCTTGCGCCGGTCTCGTAGATATAGTTTGCGATCGGAGTGGAACCTACGAAACTCACAGCCTTGACGTCCGGATGGGCGAGCAGCGCATCGACGACGACCTTATCGCCTTGAACCACATTGAAAATGCCATCGGGCAGTCCTGCTTCCTTCAGCAACTTCGCCATAAACAACGAAGCGGATGGGTCACGTTCGCTCGGCTTCAGGATGAAAGCGTTACCGGCGGCAATCGCAACCGGGAACATCCAGCACGGCACCATGCACGGGAAGTTGAACGGTGTAATGCCGGCTACAACGCCGAGAGCCTGACGAACCGTCCAGTTGTCCATTCCCGTCGAAACCTGTTCGGTATAGTCACCCTTGAGCAATTGCGGAATACCGCAGGAAAATTCGATCACGTCGATGCCGCGTGCCACCTCGCCCTGTGCGTCGGAAAATACTTTGCCGTGTTCGGCTGTGATGATCGCGGCCAGTTCGTTGCTATGCCTGTTCATCAGTTCGAGGAAACGCAGCATCACGCGGGCACGGCGGATCGGGGGCGTGTTGCTCCACTTTGGAAAGGCGGCCTTCGCACTTGCGACCGCCGTGCCGACATCGGCCACCTCGCCTAACAACAACTGACGCGGATGCTCGCCCGTCGCAGGATTGAAGATGGGCTGGGTTCGCTGCCCCGACCCACGGACTACTTCACCGTGAATGAAATGGGCCACATCGGTCGTATCGTTAAACGCTTGCATGTCGACTCCTCTAGTTTTGGTTTCGGTGAAGCAGTGTATGAAGAACCATTGACCCTGCAAAGGCGCTAAGATTGAAATGACTGTTTTGAATAGTGAACAATACACACATGGATATCGAAAAGGTCGAGGGTCTCTGGATGCATTTGCACTGGTTGACTGTGCTTGCGGAACAAGGAAGCTATACTGCCGCCGCGGCTCGCCTCGGGGTAAGCAAGGCGGCGATGAGCCAGCGCATCGCGGAGCTGGAACGGGTCGCGGGCGTTTCACTGGTACAGCGAACTACGCGTAGCGTGCGCTTCACCGAAGCCGGACAGCGGCTCGTTGAAAACATACGGGGAGAGTACGAACACATCGCGACCAGTTTCGCGACGGTCCGGGAAATGGCCGGCGTGGCACGCGGATTAATCCGGGTGACAGCGCCTGTGGCATTTGCCCGACAGCAACTAGTGCCGAAAGTGTCGGACTTTCTGCGGGCGAATCCTCAAGTCCGCCTGCAACTCGAAGTGTCCGACCGACTCAGTTCGATTGCCACTGAAGGATTCGATCTCGCAATCAGGCATAGCGCACAGGTACCGGAGACACATGTCGCCTGGAAACTGTGCGAAACACGCTCTGTGATCGTTGCGACGCGGGCTTACGTCAAGCGGCGAGGCCTTCCAGAATCCCCCGCGGACCTGGCGTCTCACAGTTGCCTGTTTTACCCCCGTGCGCTAGGCGCAGGAATCTGGTCATTTGACCGCAGGACGGCACGCAAATCAGATGCCGGACCAGTCACGGTCACGGTAAACGGGCAGTTTTCAGCCAACAACAGCGAGGCTTTGCGAGACGCCGCGCTTGATGATATGGGCATCGCACTCCTCCCTGACTTTACCGCCGAGACGGCCATTCGAGCAGGCAAACTCGTCGTCCTTTTGCCGGATTGGCGCCCCGTTGGGGCCTTCGCCGAACAGCTCTATGTCGTACGACCCTACGCGCCTCACGTGCCGCGTGCCGTCGCACTGTTCGTCAAGTATCTTCGTGAAACGTTTGCTGGGGGCTTTTCAGTCCAATAGCGGCGTCAACAATAACGGCAACGGCGTTCATTGATTCTCTGGAGGAGGCTAAAAATTGGCGGAGGACGGCCGCCTGCACCAACCTTTTCGGAACGCGCGTCGGCTGACCCGCCCACAACAGCATAGGCGAATGTTCGGCCATCGACAGACCGGCGCCGACAATACGTCAGCGCTTCGCGAAGAGTCTGTGTCTGCACTTCTCCGCCATCTATCACCGGCACTTTTCTGTTATCACAATTACTGACCACGGCTCGCGGAATTATCACACATCAACACGTGCTGCGCAGATAGCGCTCAGCCATCTGTTCAATCCAAATGAGGCAGTCGGGTGTGTGTGCCGCTACAGATCCAGCACAATATCGGATGTAGGCTTACTGCAACACATCAGTCGAAGACCTTTGTCGATCTCACGCGGGCGAATCCCTCCGTTGTGCTTCATGTCAACGGTTCCCTCGAGCAGCGTGGTCTTGCAGGTGCCGCATATGCCCTGGCTGCAGGACGAAGGCAACGGCACACCCGCCTTGCGCGCGGCAGCAAGCACGGTCTGCGATGCGTCCATCGTGAAAGTCTTCCCGGAACGTGCCAGACGCACAGTAAAGCAGGACTGAGCGCTAGCCGTTTCCCCTGGAGCGGCTTCGACAACTTCGACGGTCTCCGCGAAATTGAAGCTTTCCTGGTGATACCGTGAAGGGTTGTGGCTTCCGTCGAGGAGTGTCTTTCTGACTGCGTCCATATAACCCGCCGGACCGCACGTAAAAACCTCCCGATCCTGATAGTCGGGCACGCGCTCCTTCAGCAGATCGAGACTGAGTCGTCCCAGAGGACCGCGCCAGTCGCCTTTTTCACTCTGCGCTTCACAGATGTGGATCACGCGGAGCGTCTTCGACATCTGTTCGAGCGCAGCAAGCTCTTTGGCAAAGATGATGTCCTCGGGCGTTCTGGCACTGTGAACAAAGACTGTATCGCGATCCTGTCCGAGGTCGAATGCCGCACGCGTCATCGCCATCAGCGGCGTGACGCCGGACCCGGCCGACAGATAGAGCGTTTTTTCCGATGGCCCGGCCGAAGGCGTGAAGACGCCAGAGGGGCCGTAAGCAGACAGCGACATGCCTTCGGTCATGTTGTCATGTAGCCAGTTCGACATGACGCCACCCGGCGCCCGCTTGACAGTTATCGAGAGCGTGTAAGGGCGGGTTGGCGGCGACGATATGGTGTAGCACCGACTGACCGGCTTACCTTCGATCTCCGCGGTGACCGTCACGAACTGCCCCGGCTCGAAGGCGAACGGTCTTCCCTGTTCGGCTGCAAATACGAATGTGCGGACGTCGTGCGTCTCGGCCAGCACGCGGCAGCAAACCAGCGTTCGTTGCTCGTGGCTTGGCCACTGCGCATCAGCACGTTCCCATGTCGAGGCAAGACTGAAGCGGTCTGCCAATTCGGATCCCTGTTCAGGGACGCAAGTATCCACGGCGATGTCCATATCGTTCTCAGACCCCGCTCCGTTTCAGGCGCGCGTCGTACCAGCGCGAGAATTCGTCCAGCGGCGCTTCAGTGAACTGTGAGAACGGCCCAGGCCGGTAAGCCGGATCCTGCGTCCCATTATGAGCGTTCGCAACAAGTTCGGCATCCTGATTGGTCGTGGCATTCCACACTTCGGTCAACTTCTGCAGATCGTAATCGACACCCTCAACCGCGTCTTCGTGAACGAGCCATACGGTGCGAACCCGCGTCTTGTCAGGCGCAAGCGGCACGATGTAGGCGATCACAGCATGGTCGCTCATCACATGCGTCCACGAGTGGTGCCCCCACATGTGCACGTCGCCGAGGTCCCGACGGGAAACGTTGCCTAGCAACTTCGTGCAGGCCACTTTCGTGTCCATCGTTTGCGACTCATTCGCTCCAGCGATCACCAGCCGCTGCGTACGGAAGTTCGTATGAACGCTTTCATCCACCGACTCGAACCGCTCGCAGATCCAACCGTCTTTTTCCCATGCTTGCTGAGTGGCCGCGTTGCGCGTCACGTAGTCGTCGTAAGCTTTCAGGGCGTCCTCACCCTGGCCGTCCGGACAGAAACCAAAATCCTCCGGCTGGAACGAGTTCACGAGTTCGGGATGCGTGCCCGCGCAGTGATAGCACTCGCGGTTATTTTCCATCACGAGCTTCCAGTTGCCGTTTTCGATGATCTCCAGCTCATGCGCGACCTTTGTGCGCGTGAGATCGTACGGAGCGAAGCGCGGCGCCATGACCGTTTCCAGCTTCGAGAAATCCTCCGGCGGTTCATCGGCGAGGCAGACGAAGACGTGCGCTCCAACGGTCTTCAGATGAACCGGAATAAGGCTGTGACAACCCGGGTCGAAATCTTGGCCCATGTGCGAACTGTGGCGCAGGCTTCCGTCGAGATCGTACGTCCACTGGTGATACGGACACACGAGCATGCCTACGGTTGCCTTGCCCGCTTTCTTCATGATGCGCGAGCCGCGATGGCGGCACACGTTCCGATAGGCGCGAATGTTTTCGTCGTCGTCGCGAACAACGATGATCGATGCCTTGCCAATGTCGACGGTATGGACGTCGCCCGGCTCCGGCACATCGGCCGTCACGCCGACAAGAATCCAGAGCTTGTGAAAGAAGACCTCGACATCGGTCTCGAACACGTCCTGGCGACCGAACAACTCCCCTGGCATGCCGTGTCCCGGTTGCCGGCTGTCGAGCAGTTCGCGATGAGTTTTGATCTTGATTACGGATGACATGGTCGGTCTCTTCGTCGGTATGCGCCGCAGCGCTTCGTGCAGCATTGCATTGAGTATTGGATCGCCAATATGCACCGTCAATGCGCTTTATTTGCCTCCTCCTATTCCTTTAAGTCATGCGAAAATCTAAGCTCGGGCGACGCGCTCGCGCAAGCCCGGGAACACATGTAAACCCTGGCTTCGCTGCACGGGAGTGCCTGTCACATGGGGCTGTCCAAACCTTGGCAGATGCCCACCTTCTTACGACTACAGCATCGAACAGAGACATAGGATGAAAAGTTCCAGAGGAACGAAGGGCTACCGCAGAATTGTTCCGTCGCTTACGGCTTTGGTGGAGTTCGAGGCGGTGGCTCGTCTGGGCAGCTTCACGCTTGCCGCGGCTGAACTTGGCGTTACCCAATCGGCGGTCAGTCGTCAGATCAGGTTCCTGGAAGAAACGCTGGGCGTGCGTCTGTTCCATCGTGGGCATCGTTCCATTGAGCTGACCGCCGAGGGTGAGGCCTTGTATCTTGTGGTTGCGGAGTCCATGCAGAAGATCGCGGGCGTGTTCGATCGCCTCGCGACAGCCGAGCAGCGCGAACTGGTGCTGGCATCAACCGCAGCTTTTTCGCAGTTCCGGCTTCTTCCGCGACTGGCCAATCTTAAAAAGCTGAAGCCGCCACTTCAACTGCGCCTGACAACGCAGATGTTCACTGCGGACCTGCGGCATGTCGAAGTCGACGTTGCCGTACGTTATGGAGACGGGCAATGGTCGGACGGGACCTCGACACTGCTCTTCGACGTCGAGATCTTTCCGGTTTGCTCCCCCGCATTCCTTAAAGAGAACGATGCGCCGGAGTCACTCGAGCAGCTTGCCAGCATGGCGCTCGTCGAGTCTGACTCGACCACAGAGGGCTGGATGGACTGGACAGAGTGGTTCCGTGCGGTCGGCCACCGTCCGCCGCGCCTCAACAAGGTGCTCCGCTGCAGCCTTTACACCGACGCCGTGCAGGCGGCCAAATATGGACAAGGCATTGCACTTGGATGGAGCCGACTGGTAGAAGACCTGTTGGCATCTGGAGAACTCGTTCGACTCGACGTTGCCACCTTCAAGCCAGCAGATTCATACTTTGTGGTTGTGCCCCACGGCCGGACCATCTCGCCGGTGATCACGCAACTGACCGACTGGCTTCGCGGAGACCCGGCGGTTCGCTAATGAAGCGCTGAACTCGCAAGGCATGCATGCGGCATTCCTTGGATAACTTAAAGTCATGCGAGAAGGAAAATACAGGCCGTTGACCGACTTTTTCGTCGTTCCGATACTGCCTTGGAGAAGCATGCCGACGCCGGTCCAACCGGCTCATTCAAAACCAGAGCCGCAACGCATCTGATCGGCCCCGCCCTCGCACATTCAATGAGTTTCCGGCTCGTTGCGCCATGACTCGATCGCCCCACGGATCACAACAGGAGAATAATTTATGCCGGGGATTTCCTCGCTTCACGGCGCGATGCCCGAGTCCGCCGTTCCGGGCTGCCTGCCGCCAGGGTTGCTTGATCGCGTCCGTCACTATCGGCTGGAGCGCGTGCGTCGCCAGCTAAGAAAGAGTCGCCTACCGGCAATCGTCATGTACGACCCGGTGAATATCCGGTACGCGACAGACACGTCCAACATGCAAATCTGGACGGGCCGCAATCCCACGCGTTACGTGCTCGTGTTTGCTTATGGACCAGTGATCGGCTTCGAATTTCACAACTGCGAGCATGTCTGGAACGACATGCCGGTCGATGCGGAAATCCGCAGCGCGGTGTGCTGGAACTATTTCAACGCTGGACCCGAAGCCGCCGCGAAGGCAAAGCAGTGGGCGCGCGAAATTGCGGATCTGCTGCGTCAACACGCTCCATCGGAACGGCGGATCGCAGTCGATCGCCTTGATCCAGAAGGTTTGCATGCCCTCGGCGAGGAAGGTATCAGCGTTGTGGATGGTCAGGCTCTCATGGAAGTGGCTCGAACCATCAAATCCGACGATGAACTCGTGGTGATGAAAGCCGCGATCGACGTTTGCGAACGAGGCATTCAGCGAATGCACGAAGCTTTGCGGCCGGGCATGAGTGAGCAGGAACTGTGGGCGCACCTGCACTTCGAAAACATCAGACTCGGCGGCGAGTGGATCGAGACGCGGCTGCTGGCGTCGGGCAGCCGTACGAATCCGTGGATGCAGGAGTGCGGCCCGAGGTTAATGCAGAAAGGCGAACTGATTGCGTTCGACACAGATCTGGTCGGCCCCTTTGGATACTGTGCGGACATCTCGCGAACCTGGACGGTCGGCCACGTCCGACCGACCGATGAGCAGCGGCGGCTTTACGCGGCAGCCTACGAGCAGCTGCATACCAACATGGCACTCATCAAGCCGGGCATGACGTTCAATGAATTCGCCGAACGAAGCTGGGCAATGCCGGACACGTTCTTCAAAAACCGGTACAGTTGCCTCGCACACGGCATCGGCATGGTCGACGAGTACCCATCCATCTCGTACTTCGAGGACCGGGGCTATGACGGCATGTTCGAGGCCGGAATGACTCTCTGTATCGAAAGTTATATCGGCGATGAAGGCGGTAAGGAAGGAGTAAAGCTCGAGCAGCAGGTGCTACTCACGGACCATGGCTGCACGCCGCTATCGACGTTCCAGTTTGAGACCGACTGGCTTTGACTGTTGGAATGTGCAGGCGCACCGTAATGGTCGCCTACGCCTATTTGATGTACGCCCGCACGCGATCCATAACGTCCGCAGGAACGTCTACCTCATGAACCTTGATATGGCTGCCAGGGATGCGCACGCCGGACTGCGCAAGCCTGTCGATATGCGCTGAGAGACGTTCCGTGAATCCCGCCACCAGTGCCTCCGGTCTGAATGCGACGAGAAACAGACCGACTCCGGGACTCTCGCTGCCAAGCGCATAGTGAGGTGCGTCCATCGACCAGTTGGCGCCCGTCATTCCGGCCGCGAGTATCTCCATGATCATGGCGATATTCGCGCCTCGCGCGCCACCGAACGCGAGCAGTAGTCCTTTCACCGCTTCTCTGGCATCAGTGGTGGGGTGGCCGTTCTGATCGACCGCCCATCCTTCGGGAATCGACTCCCCGCTCTCCGCCGCTTTGCGCACGCTAACGAACGCTGTCGCGCTGGAGGCCTGATCGATGACCAGTGGCTGCCGGCCCCGCGCCATCGGCGCAGCGAATGAAAGAGGGTTGGTTCCGTAGACGGCTTTGCCAGACTCCAGCGTCGTCATCTGCGCAGTGGCGTTACAGGTAGCAAGAGCGACAAGTCCGCGTTCGGCGCAACGCCTCGTGTAATACCCGAGCTCTCCGACAGTGAAACTGTTAGCGATGGATAGAACAGCAACGCCGTAATCCGTCGTCCGCATCACCAGGTCTTCGCAGATGCGATCGAACGCAAGTTGGGCGATGCCCTGCTTCGCGTCGATTTTTATGGCCGCGGGGACTGTAGCGTCGACATCCGGCTCTGCATTCTTCGAGATCCGCCCCTTTGCAAAGCCGTCCAGATAGTCCGGAAGATGCGCAAAACCGACAGCCTTGCTACCCGCCAACTCGGCAGAAATCACCGCCGCGGCGAGCGACCGCGCGACTGCGTCGCCCGCTCCAACCGCTTTGAGCGCTCCGTACGCGATTCGTTGTGCGTCTTCAGGTTCGTATCGCATCGTCACCACCGTCTATGCCTGCCGCCATGCGGATTGCGTGCTGCGCTTCAGGCCCACATGTCGCCCATCGTGAAACCATTCGGGAAAGGATCGTCTGGGTCGAGCACGTATGTGTTAAAGCCGTAGATCCATGAGCGCCCGGAGATGGTCGGCACCACCGCCGGAATGTCTCCGACATTCACCTGGTCCACGAGCCGTCCGGTGTAGACCGTCCCCAGAACGCCCTCGTGACGGAACGGCTGGTTTATGTCCAACTGGCCTTTCGCATGCAGTGTTGCCATCTTGGCCGACGTGCCCGTGCCGCACGGGCAGCGATCGATCGCTCCCGTCCAGGTTGCAGGGTTGGCAAAATCAATTGCCCCGCTAGCGACGGTTACGGCGTTTCTCCAGTCCGCGTCCGGATTGCTGGTCGGACCTGAGAGTTGGGCGATCGTGATCCCATAGCCCGGATAATGCGGATGCGCGACGGGCAGTTGCTCCTGTGCCGCCTTCAGAACAAGCGCCGACACGCGCGTAATTTCACGGCCGTGCTCCGGGATCAATTCAAGCCCTTTGAACTGACGCACGTCGGCGATCACATAAAACATGCCGCCCCATCCGACGTCAACCGTGACGTTTCCCAGATGTGGCACATCGATGACTTTCTCGATATGTGCTGCAAAGGCCGGAACGTTCCTGAACGTTACCTGCGTCACTCTTCCGTTCGCGCATTCCGCCCGGATTCCAATCAGCCCCGCGGGCGCCTCGAGCTGGAATTCGGTCACAGGCTCCTGCATCGGAATCATGCCCGTTTCGAGCAGCACTGTCGCGACAGAAATCGTATTGCCTCCGCTCATGACCGGATACTCGACCTGCTCCATGATGATGTAGCCGGCCGCGGCATCCGGATGCCTGGTGGGAACGATGAGATTGCAGCACAACGGCGGATAGCCCCTCGGCTCCCGCAGCATCAACATGCGAATCTGGTCGTCATTCACCTCCAGCCACTTCATCTGCTCGTACACTGTATTGCCGGGAATATGCGGAACGCCGCCGGTGATAACCCGCATGGGCTCGCCCGAGTGAGTTTCTACAGCGTGAAAGATCCGTTTGAACGTCATGGTTTTCTCGTCACTTCAGCGAAGCGCCAGGGGCTCTGCCATGACGGATAGCACCGTCGCTCAGCCTGGCATGATTGGCGTCCGGTCAACATTGGAAGCGTCTCGACGCCTGGCCTGGAACACCGGCGGCCAGTATTCGATATCAGTTTCGTGCAACACCCGTAGCGTGCCTCTACGGTTAGGTCCTGCCAAAAAAGAGGCGTACGGATTCGCACGCCTCAACTTCCACCTTGGAGATACCTCAAGCCGTTCGCGCAGAGCGCACGAGCAGTATTACTTCGTGCCCAGCCAAACCGCGAATCTCTGGTTCAGATCGTCGGCGTGATCCGCCCAGAAGTTGATATCGATGTTCACTGCGTCCTTCTGGTTTGCGGGGTTGGTCGGAAGGTACGGCGTTACCTTCGGATCGACCATCGCAATCGACGATTTGCGCATGGGTCCCAGAGCCGTCGCCGTCGCGAGCTTGGCAAGCGATTCGGTCGTCGTCGAATACTTGACGAAGTCCTGCGCTGCCTTCAGGTTCTTCGTGCCCTTGACGATCGCGAGACCTTCGATGTTCATGACCTCGCCATCCCACAGGAAGCCAAATGGCTTGTTGTTCTGAACAACCGCAACCCAGATCCGGTTCGGATAGGCGCTGGTCATCGAGACCTCGCGGTCGGCGAGCAGTTGCGGCGGTTGAGCACCGGCTTCCCACCAGACGATCGACGACTTGATGGTGTCGAGTTTCTTGAACGCGCGATTCAGGCCTTCGGGGGTCGCCAACACCTTATAGATGTCCGCCGACTTGACGCCGTCAGCCAGCAGCGCCCACTCGAGCGCACCCTCCGGCGACTTCCTCAGACCGCGCTTGCCCGGAAAACGCTTGAGATCGAAGAAATCGGCGATCCTGGTCGGCTCGCCATTCTTGAATGCGTCCTTGTTGTACGTGATCATCGTGGACCAGCCCACGTTGCCGATCATACAGTCGGACAGACCGCCCTGCAGGAAGTCGGCCTTCGCCGCTGCGCCCGTTTTTGCACCGGGCGGCAGCGACGCCGGATCGATCTTCTCCAGCAATCCCTCGTCGCATGCGCGCGTTGCGTCGGCGAGTTGCATGTCGACGACGTCCCACGTGACGTTCTTCGTTTGCACCTGACTGCGGATCTGCGCGATGCCGCCGTTGTAGGTATCGGTCTTGACGTCCGTTCCCGATTTCGCGGCGAACGGTTTCGCCGCCAGTTCCACTTGCGAATCCTGGTACGAGCCGCCCCACGTCGCGAAGACGATATCACTGGCGTAAGCGGAGGCGCTTACCGCACCTATTGCAACCAGGGCTGCGATCCGCGCGATCAATTTCGTGTGCAGTTTCATTCTCTATGTTCCTTCTCGTCGTCTGATGGCACCGTATCGCCATTCAATTTAGGATTTAAAAAGACCACTTGTGCTGCTACGACCTCACTTCTTTTCGCTGCCACGCGGAGCTGATCATCCGGAATCTCCGGGCAGACGTGTAATCGCCCGCCGATGAGCCAGTGCGCGTTACGCGTCCCGTCACTGTTCTCCCTCACTCAACACCATCAACTGGGTATTACCTCCTGCCGCGCTCGCGTTCACCGTGGTGATCCGCTCACGGACAAGCCCGGTGAGATCGCAACCCTCGGAAAAATCGGTTTTGAGCAGTGCAATGCGCTGTCTGATGCAGGCTGCCGAAAAAGCTGGCGCTACGCGCGCCTTTCGCGAAACCAGCACGACGTCAGGCCGGGCTCCCGGCTGTTCAGTCTCCAGGAGGTTTTGCAGATCGGACGTTGCCGCGATGACGCAGTGCTCGCCAAGCACGCGCCTCACGGCTGTCGCTACATCGTCTGCGGGAAGCACAACCTTGTTGCCGAACGCGCTGGCGATCATCGCCTGGAAGACCCTTTCGTCGGGCTCGCCTGCGACACATAGGGCGGTTCCCCGGGGCAGGAATTCAAGTGTGTTTTCCTCACCGGATAGCGCGGGCAGAGCAAGCGGATCAGACAACGCGATCAGGCGGATGAGCGAGTCGCGAACGCCGGCCACCTCGTCTGTGTTCGGACGATCTCCTGCTCCGGCGCAGACAAGCGCGAACAGGTCTTCGACGGCCTTTGTGCGGCGGGCCTTTTCTGCCGCCAGCGCGTTGCGACGCGCAATGAAACGATCCTTGCCCGACTCAACTGGAAACTCGTAGAACTTGCTGTCGAAACGGTCGCAGCGTGCGAACGGTCCCTCCTCAGAAGAAAGCTGACGCGCGCCGGCTTTAGTCAGGGCGGACAACGTGAGCGGACCAGCCAGCATCGGGCCCGTTCCCGCCGCTCCAGCTCCGGCTGAAGGTTGCATACCGACGAAGGTGGAATGCATCGCGCGATTCACGCACACGCTGCTTGCCGTCGTCCTCGATAGCAGCTTGCCCGCTGCTTCGTTGATCCGCGTATGCAGTCCGATTGCACCGCATCCAATACGGTTGAGCTGTTCGAGTAATTCGTCCAGTTGGCCCGTGCGATAACGAACGACGTGGAGGATCGGACCGCTCACATCCGCTGCAATCGCCGCGAGGTTCCCGGTCGTGCCAAGATCGACGATCGCCGGGCATACGTAGTTTCCACTCCTGTCGCCACTCACCGGCCTGCCGCGGGTAATCGCAAAGCCTGCGCGTCGCAAGCGCTCGAGATAGGCTTCTGCCTTTTGTCTTACCTCCGGGGTCGCGACCGGTCCGATGTCAGTGGATACGTCAAGCGGGTTGCCTGTCGCCCGCTCGCTCAGGATGCCCTTGAGCATTCTCAGCGTTTTCTCGGCAGTCGAATCCTGCAAGCACAGAATTCGCAACGACATCGCCGCTTGTCCGGCGGACCTGAAAGCCGACACAGTCGCGTCGAAAATGACCTGCTCCGGAAGGGCCGAACTGTCCACGATCATCGCGTTGGCACTGCGTAGCGTGAACAGAAGCTTCGGTGCGTCGGGCAGACTGGCTGCGTGCGCCGCGATCTTCGCCGCCAGGTCCTGATCGCCGGTGAAGAGGACAGCCTGGACACGCCGGTCGATCATCAGAGCACGACTCACGTCGTCTTCGCCACCGGCAAGCAGTTGCAACGCGCCGGGAGGCACACCGGATCTCAGGAAGGTTCTAACCGTCTCGAACGCGACCATCGAGCCACACGCTGCCGGCTTTGCGATGACCGCGTTGCCCGCTGCAAGCGCAGGCGCGACCTGCCCAACCAGGGCCATTAGCGGATTGAATGCGGAAGTGATCGACGCGATCACGCCGAGCGGCTCGCTGGTCTTCAACCAGCGTTCGTCGCGCAGTTCGTATGCATGGAGCCGGCACAGATTGACTGCGCTGCGCACTTCTTCGGCCGCTTCGGACATTGTTGCGCCGGTTTCCTTCACGAGCAGCGCCGCAAGCGCCGGTCCGCGTTCCTCAAAACCGTTCGCGACTGCATCCAGTATGTCTGCCCGCGACTCCGGGGTGCTGCTTTTCCAATCCGTAGCGCCGCCTGCTTTTTGCAATGCGTCTTCGACCGTCGCGGGACGGCAGGCTTCGATGCTGCCTATCACTTCGCTTGAATCTGCAGCGCTATAGACAAGGCTGGTCGCTCCGGCGCCGGAAATCAGCTCGCCCCCGACGATGGAGCGTACGTTTATCCGCACGGCACGGAGCTCAGCAATCGCCACGCTGAATTCGCTCGATGTCGCGAGGTCGAGCGACGCGGCGTTCAGACGTCCTGGCAGAACACTTCGCGGGCTCGGAATGCCCTCGTGCATCCGCCCTTGGGTGCGAGCGGCCTTGTCGATCGGACTGGCGACGATGTCGGCGATACTCACCGATGGATCGACCACCTGGTTGACGAACGAAGAGTTGGCGCCGTTTTCCAGCAGCCTGCGTACCAGGTAGGCCAGCAACGTTGCATGCGGGCCGACGGGCGCGTACACGCGGCACCATCTGCCCAGCTTGCCCGATCCGACGATCTGGTCATAGACGCTTTCGCCCATGCCGTGCAGACACTGGAATTCGTATTCGCCATCGCCTGCCAGCGTGTGCACCGCAGCGATCGAAAACGCATTGTGTGTCGCAAACTGCGGGAAAATCGCGTCCGGAGCGGCGATCAGAATTTTTGCACAGGCGATGTAGCTGACGTCCGAATGGACCTTTCGCGTGAAAACAGGGTAGCCGTCGCTACCGGCATCCTGGGCGAGTTTGATTTCGGTGTCCCAGTAAGCGCCCTTGACCAGCCGGACATTGAAGCGGCGACCCGTCGCGCGCGCGAGCGCAATCATCCAGTCGGCGACAAACCGTCCGCGCTTCTGATAGGCCTGCAGTGAAATGCCGATGCCATTCCATCCCATGAGACTCGGCTCGTACGACAGCCGCTCAAGCATTTCCAGCGTCAGATCGAAGCGCGCCGACTCTTCCTGATCGAGGTGGAAACCAATGCCGTATTTCTTCGCCAGTTGCGCGAGGCTCAGCAATCGCGGATAAAGCTCCTCCATGACCCGCGCGCGCTGCGACAGCTCATAGCGCGCGTGCAGGCCGGAAATCTTCACCGATACGCCTGGTCCGTCAATCTCGCCGCGTAGCGACGCGTCCTTGCCAATCGCTTCGATTGCGTGGCGGTAGGACTGAAAATAGGTCTCGGCGTCTTCTTCAGTCAGCGCCGCCTCGCCGAGCATGTCGTAGGAGAAGCGGTAGCCCTGTCCTTCCCGCGTTTTTGCCAGACGGATCGCTTCTTCGATCGTCTGGCCGGTGACGAACTGTTTGCCCAGCAAGCGCATTGCATAGGCGACGCCCGATCGCACTACTGCTTCGCCGCCTTTGCGGACTACGCGCGTCAATGCCTCCGACAGGGATTTTTCGTCGGGCTGCTTGAGCAGCTTACCGGTGACAAGCAGTCCCCATGCAGTCGCGTTGACGAAAAGCGAGGGTGACTTCCCGAGGTGGGCACGCCAATCCGCATCGACGATCTTGTCGCGGATCAGCTGGTTTCGCGTGGGCGTGTCGGGGATACGCAGCATCGCCTCCGCAAGACACATCAGCGCAATACCTTCGCGGCTATCGAGTGAAAACTCCTGGGTGAGGAGGTCCACCCCTCCCGCGTTGATGCGCGTATCGCGTACGCCCTGGGCAAGGCGCGAAGCCAAAGCCTGCACACGGGTAAGCGTATCGGGATCCAGGTACGCCGTGTTGATCAACTCCCGAACGACGACGTCTTCCGGGAGGCCGGATGCATCCCGTATCCGTTGACGAAGAATCGACAGATCGGATGTCTGCGCCTGCATTTCCTGAATTTTGGACAGCATGATCGATTGAACGGTAAGAGGCGTAGAAGAAATGACGGCTGTATTCGGCAACATGAATTCAGGCAACATGACTGCTGCTGCCGCGAAGTCGCTCCGTGCGACGACGCAGCGCTTCGAGCGTCAACAGCAGCAGCGTCGAGATCACCACCAGCAGACAGGCGACCGCAAGAATCGTTGGGCTGAGTTGCTCGCGAATGCCCGCCCACATTTGCCGCGGAATAGTGCGCTGGTCCGGACCGGTCAGGAAAAGCGCGACGACAATTTCGTCGAAGGAAGTCGCGAACGCGAACAGCGCTCCCGATACGACGCCGGGGGCGATGATCGGCAGCTTCACCTGCAGGAACACGCGCAACGGAGAGGCGCCCAGACTGCGGCCTGCCCGGCTCAGCGTTTCATTGAAGCCCGCCAGCGTCGCCGTAACGGTAACCACGACGAACGGCGCGCCCAGCGCAGCGTGCGACAGGATGAGACCGACCAGGCTGCCAGTGAGGCCGAGCGGACTGAAGGCGAAGTAGACGCCCACTGCGGTGATGATCAGCGGCACGATCATCGGCGAGATAAGGACGGCAGTAATCAACTGCTTTCCCCGGATGCGGCTACTGGTCAATCCCAGCGAAGCAGTCACACCGAGCAGGGTTGCAATGACGGTCGATACGACGCCAGTGATCATGGTGTTCTTCAGCGCCAGCATCCAGTCCGAGCTCCCGAAGAACTCCTGATACCAGCGCAGGCTCAGTCCGGGAAGCGGATAGGTAAAGTAAGGCTGCGAGTTGAAAGACAGCGGCATGACCACGAGAATCGGCAGCACGAGGAATAGCAGCACCGTGAGCGAAAGCGCGACAAATGAGACGCGCCCGACTCTTCCCCAAACGGTCACGTAAGCAGGAAAGTTGAACATGTGCATTACCCCAGTTTCACGCCGGCACCGCCGGTGATGCGCACGAAAATGCCGTAGATGAGCAATACGCCCACGAGGAGGACTGAAGCCAGTGCACTCGCCAGTCCCCAGTTGAGCGTGGCGTTCACGTGATTGGCGATGTAGTAGCTGGCAAGCTGATCATCGGGTCCGCCCACGATCGCGGGCGTAATGTAGTAGCCCACCGCCAGAATGAACGTCAGCATTCCGGCCGCTCCGACGCCAGGCAGCGTTTGTGGAAAATAGGCCTGGAAAAACGAGCGAATCGGCCCTGCTCCGAGCGAGCGTGCGGCCTTCACGTAGACCGCCGGGACGCCCTTCATCACGCTGTACAACGACAGGATGGCGTAGGGCAACAGGATGTGCGTCATCGAGACCAGTACGCCGAACCGGTTGTAGATCAGCGCCATTCTGCTAATGCCGAGCTGAACGAGCAGATCGTTCACGACCCCATGCGTCTGCAGCACGACAACCCACGCAGTCGTTCTCACGAGGATCGAGGTCCAGAAAGGCAGCAGGACCATGATCATGAACAGATTGCCGTAGCGCGCGGGAATATTGGCAAGGAAGTAAGCGACCGGGTAACCAAACAGCAGGCATAGAAAACTGACGAATACGCTTACCCACGCTGTGCGGACAAAGACATCGACGTACAGGCGTTGCCCCTCGCCCTGACGGACGATCGCGCCGGACGCGTCCCGCTTGAAGTCGAAGGCTTTCAGGTAATAGTCCAATGTCCACGGAGAGGCCGCGTATTTCAACGTGCTCCAGACGGCAAGGTCGTCCCAGCGCGAATCGATCGTCGTCAGGCGGCTGTGCCAGGAGCCTGACTGATCATCGCCAAGGTGTCGCGACGTTTTCATGATGAGGCTGCGCAACCCTGCTTCGTCGTAATTTAGCCGCGACGCAACGCGGCTCACGCCGTCATTTCCCTTTGCCGCCGTGAGATCGTTGCCGAATGCAGTGAAGACTGCATCGCCCGGCAACTCGCCCGAGGCCGGATCCCAATTGCGAAGCAGCGCAGCCGCGTGCGGCAGTTCGTTTGAAATCGTCGGGTCCCGAAAGCTCTTGAGCAACAGGCTTCCGATTGGAACCAGAAACGTGACGAGCAAGAATGCCAGCAGCGGAAAGACGAGCAGAAAGGCCTTCGCGCGCCCCGTGCGTTCCGCCCGGCGCAGTCGGGCCTTAAGCCCTCGCAGGTCGTCGGCAATCGCTGGAGGGGCGTCACCCGCGGGGACGGTCATATCAGTGGGAAGGATCATTTTGCAGTACGGCAGAAAATCCGCCTTGTCTGGTTGGCGCGGAGTCTCTGGATGACATCAGAGACCAGTACAGCCTGATGGCCAGGCTGGGCTAGAGGTCGACAGGCGTCGGATGATGCTGGCGTCATGTCCTCACAGACCCGGTTCCTATTGCAATGCCCTGCATGCGTCGGCCATCCAGCCGATGTTCACTGAATCCCCGACTCGCAGCGTGCGGGCGACGCCGTCATTCGGAAGCTTGACGATGAAGTCGTCCTTGCCGCAGATCTGCATGACCAGACGAAGATGATCGCCGTAATAGATCAGGTCTTTCACACCGCCACTGAACACGTTGTCGCAGCCCTTGGCTGACTCGCCGATCGCTACGCGTTCCGGTCGCAGCGACACGCACGCGTTGTCGGAAGCCCGAATGGCCACGCCGGTACTTGCCTTGATGGTATGACCACCGTTGAGCTTGACGGTGCACCGCTGCTGCTCGACCTCGGCGATGATGCCCTTCAGTTCATTGCTCTCGCCAATGAAGCGCGCTACAAACACGTTTTCCGGCTGCTCATACAGCTTCGATGGCGTAGCGAGTTGCTGGATGATCCCGTTGTTGAAGACGGCGATGCGGTCGGACATCGTCATCGCTTCGCTCTGATCGTGCGTGACATACACGACCGTCAGACCGCTTTGCGCATGGATCTGCTTGATCTCGTACTGCATCTGTTCGCGTAGCTGCTTGTCGAGCGCGCCAAGCGGCTCGTCCATCAACACGAGCGCGGGCTCGAACACCAGCGCCCGCGCAACGGCGATGCGCTGCTGCTGCCCTCCTGACAACTGAGCCGGCATGCGATTGGCGAACTTCTCCATGTTCACCATCTTCAATGCGCTCCTGACCTTCTTTTCGATGTCGGATTTGCTGACCTTGCGCACTTTCAGCGGGAAGGCGAGGTTCTCGGCCACGGACTTATGAGGAAAGAGCGCATAGCTCTGAAACACCATGCCGATATTTCGACGCTCGGGCGGGATGCGGTTGATCGGGCGCCCCTGCAGCAGGATCTCTCCGTGAGTCGCCGTTTCGAATCCCGCCAGCATCATCAGGCAAGTGGTCTTTCCCGAACCGGACGGCCCCAGCATCGTGAGAAATTCACCTTCCTTGATGTCAAGGTTCAGGTTTTTCACTACCAGAGTTTCGCCGTCGTACGTCTTCTGGACGTTTTTGAAAGAGACAATTGTCGACATCACCGTTCCTCAAGAAAAGCTCTTAAATCGTTCGCAACCTTTCGCTCACCGCACTGTTACCAAAGCGTCTCGCGGCGCCCGGGCCGAATGCAGTCTCGACATGCCGCGTACGGCGTCATTCTGCGCTAGCCAACTGAACACACGATCAGTCGAGCTCCCGCTTAACCTCTCGGATACAGCATCGTATCCTGAACATCTGTTCAATTCATTTCGCGTTTTCCCTACTATAGCGAAGCCCGAGATGTGTCAAAAATAATTTTTCACGGCGCTTTTTACCCATACTCCCAGCGTATCGCCGAAACGGACTAACTCAACGCACCGATTTTGCCGATACAAGATGAACGGATGTTCAGCAATACAGGACCTTGGTCAACCGTGGTTCTGTAAACGTTTGTTCAAATCAATCGCTCCAGGTAAGATGGCTGCGTGAGACGCGTCGGTTGGCCGCCCGGCCACCTGCGTGACGCTCGGTGACTCAAATTCAGGATCTTTAAATGCAAACGCCGTCTGAGGTCGCAACGGCCAACTCCCGGAAGGAAGACGGCTGGCAATACGAGGGAATGCGAGCGAGACTGCTCGACGCCACGCTGGCGGTGGTCGGAGAGGTCGGGCTCGAAAACCTCACGATTCGCAAGGTGAGCGACTACGCCGGTGTATCGGTCGGCCTCGTGCACCACCACTTCGAGAACAAAAGCAATCTCGTGTACAAGACGTTCATGTATCTGATCCGACGGATGCGCGAACGGTTGACGAGTGGCCGGCGCACCATCACCGACCCTGTCGAGCGCATGAAATTCACGGCGGACATGTGCTTCAACCAGGAAGTCATGAGTCCAGGCGCCGCGAACGTATGGCCGCATATGTGGAGCTCGTCCGCGCACGAAGCGGAAGTCCAGAGGTTGTGCGCCGCGTTTTCGCGCCGTCTGCGGTCGAACTTCCTGTTCGACCTGAAGCAGGCCGGCTGTGATCCGGCGATGGCGCGCATACACGCAATCCAGGCCATGGCGCTTGTGCATGGGTTATGGATCGAGCACAAGGTCGCTGCCAGCATTTCGATGGATGAAGTGATTGGAATCTTCCATGGCATGATCGACAACGCCACTCACTGGGTCTGGAAGTCGAACATGAAGCGTGCGGCTTCGTCGCCTTCGACGCATTAGTGAGCATCGTCTTGTCAGGCGCGATGTCGTCCCCGCTCTACATGTTTGAGTAGTTCGGACCGCCACCGCCTTCAGGCGTCACCCACACGACGTTCTGCGTCGGGTCCTTGATGTCGCAGGTCTTGCAGTGCACGCAGTTCTGCGCGTTGATCACGAGGCGTTCGCTGCCGTCGTCGTTCTTCACGAACTCATAAACGGCCGCCGGGCAGTAACGCGACTCCGGACCCGCATACGTCTGCCAGTTCACGTTCACGGGCACCGTGGGGTCTTTGAGCGTCAAGTGAGCCGGCTGGTTCTCTTCGTGATTCGTGTTCGATATGAACACTGAAGACAACCGGTCGAAGGTCAGCTTGCCGTCCGGCTTCGGGTATGTGATCGGCGTGCATTGCGACGCGGGCTTGAGCATCTCATGATCGGAATGCTGATGGTGCAGCGTCCACGGCACATTGCCGCCGAGCACCTTCTGCTCGATGCCCACCATCAACGTGCCGAGGTACAGGCCCTTGCTCATCCACTGCTTGAAGTTGCGGGCCTTGTGAAGCTCCGTGTGCAGCCACGAAGTCTTGAAAGACTTGGGATACGCCGTGAGTTCGTCGCTCGTGCGGCCTGCCTGCACGGCTTCAAAAGCAGCATCGGCGGCGAGCATGCCGGTCTTGATCGCCGCATGCGAGCCCTTGATACGCGATGCGTTCAGGAAGCCCGCGTCGTCGCCAACCAGTGCGCCGCCGGGGAATACGAGTTTCGGCAGCGACATCAGGCCGCCCGCAGTGATCGCGCGCGCGCCGTACGACACGCGCTTGCCGCCTTCCAGAAAATGACGGATCGCCGGATGCGTCTTGTAGCGCTGGAATTCCTCGAACGGCGAGAGATACGGATTCGTATAGCCGAGGCCGACCACAAAGCCGACCACCACCTGGTTGTTGTCCATGTGATAGAGGAACGAGCCGCCGTACGTGTCCGTCTGCAAAGGCCAGCCGGCCGTGTGCATGACGAGCCCCGGCTTGTGTTTCGACGGATCGATCTCCCACAGTTCCTTGATGCCGATGCCGTAGACCTGCGGATCGACGCCGTCGCGCAGCCTGAACTTCTCGTTCAGCTGACGCCCGAGATGCCCGCGCGCGCCTTCGCAGAAGAGCGTGTACTTGGCGTGCAGTTCCATGCCGAGCTGGAAGTTTTCAGTCGGCTGGCCGTCCTTGCCGATGCCGAGATTGCCCGTGGCGACGCCTTTTACCGAACCGTCGTCGTTGTACAGCACTTCAGCGGCGGGAAAGCCGGGAAAGATTTCGACGCCCAGCGCTTCCGCCTGCTGGCCCAGCCAGCGCGTGACATTCGCGAGGCTGATCACGTAGTTGCCGTGGTTCTTGAAGTTGTCCGGCAGTGCCCAGTTCGGCACCGCCTTCGCAGTGTTCTCCGACAGAAAGAGGAAGCGGTCCTCGGTCACTTCGACGTCCAGAGGCGCGCCTTTTTCCTTCCAGTCGGGAATCAGTTCATTCAACGCGCGCGGATCCATCACCGCGCCCGAGAGGATGTGCGCCCCGATCTCCGAGCCCTTTTCCAGCACGCAGACGCCAAGCTCGACGCCCTTGTCGGCCGCCAGCTGCTTCAGGCGGATCGCCGCGGACAGGCCAGCCGGGCCGCCGCCGACGATCACGACGTCATATTCCATCGACTCGCGGTCGATTGCGTCGCCCGCTAGAGTGCCTGTGTTCATGTGTCCAAACCCCATGTGGTCAAAACATTTCGCAGCGCATCGTAGTTCGCGACAAAAAAACTTGCGGCGTTATCAACCGCATTGATGCTGCAAACAAGCGGCTGTTGGATTGATGCTGCCGGGCGGGCGACAGCTTCGTGCGCGCCCTCCCTAAGCCTGCGGACGAACCCTCGGTACAAACCCGAGGAACCTCGTCCATGAAGCACAACTGCACGAACCACACTTTTGCTAAACATCGCGCTCGTTGATATTGGTGGGGTTTGAATTGGGAGACCTCACACTGCGCTCACGATGGGGAACCCAAAAAGGAAGCGGAATCGTGAATACCTATGATGTGGTGGTGATCGGAGCGGGCGTGATCGGCAGTTCGGTCGCGTTTCACCTGCAGAAGCTCGGCGCGCGGAACGTACTGGTGCTCGATCGCGCCACGATCGGAGCGGGTACGACCTCGCAGTCGTCGGGCATCCTGCGCACGCACTATTCGGTGAAGGAAAACGTCGAACTCGCGCGCAAGTCGTGGTCGGTGTTCAACGACTTCGCCGCCTATCTCGGCGACGACGAAGCATCGTGCGGGCTCGTCAAGTGCGGCTATATGATTGTCGCGGCCGACGGCGACAAGCTCGAGCCTTTGCGCGCATCGCTCCACCAGCAGAAGGAGCAAGGCATCCCGCTCGAATTGCTCGATGCGCGCCAGGCGAAGGAACTCCTGCCGATCGCGGAGTTCAGCGACGCTGCGTTGATCGGCTACGAGCCGGAAGCCGGCTTCGCGGACGCGTATCTGACGGCGACCAGCTTCGCGCGCGCGGCGCGGCGCGGCGGCGTAACCATCCGCGAGAACGCCACCGTGAACAAGCTGCTGATCGAAAACGGCAAGGTGGTCGGCGTGTCGACCAGCGCGGGCGACTTCGCGTGCTCGACCGTCATCAGCACACAGAACATCTGGACGCCGGAGCTCGCCGGCTGGACCGGCAAGACGCTGCCCATCGCGCCGGAACGCCATGCGGTCCTCGCGCTCGATTGCGCCGGCGCCGCGTACACGTTCAAGATGCCGGTGTTCAAGGATCTGGCGTCCGAAGGCATGCTCTACTACCGCAGCTACGGTGGCAACCAGATGCTGGTGAGCGAAGGCGTGGTCGGCGAGAAGCTCAGCACCGCGGACACCGAACAGGGCGACATTCCGATGGACTACGTCGTCGATGTCGGGGCGCAGGTCGCCGAGCGCTTCCCAGCCTACGAAGCGGCGGGCATCGCGTCGTCGTGGACGGGCGTCTACGACGTGACGCCGGACTGGAACCCGGTGCTCGGACCGCTACCGGGCATCGAGGGACTGACGGTCGGCTACGGCTTCTCGGGTCACGGCTTCAAGCTTTCGCCTACGGTCGGCAAGATCCTGGCGCAAAGCGCGCTCGGCGTGACGACGGACGTCTCGCTGAAGCCGTATTCGATCGAGCGCTTTGCGGCGGGCGAGCTTCTGACCGGCAAATATGGACTTGGTGCCGTCTCCTGAAGCGCGCGTGCCGGCCGGTCTCACGATCCGGCCGCTTGCATCGTACGCGTTGCAGCCGTGGCGTAACGGCGGCGGTCGAACCCGCTCTCTCGCTGAGGGCGCCGACGGTGCCTGGCGCATCAGCCTCGCTGTGGTGGAGCGCGATGGTCCGTACTCACGTTTTCCCGATATGGACCGGCTGTCGCTCGTGGTCCAGGGCGCGGGGGTCGATCTACGACATGCCGGAAACCACATCACGCTGGAGCCGGGTCGTGCTGTCGAATATGACGGCGCGATTGACTGGCAGGCAACGCTGCGAGGCGGTCCGGTCATCGCGCTCAACACGATGGTGGCGCGCGAGCGCTTTCGCTCGCGCGTTGTCCCGTTGCATGAAACCACCCTCGTACCGACCGGCAGTTTTGCGCTCGTGTTGCCGTTGAGAGGAACCTGCGACTGGCGAACAGAAGACGGGACCACGGCGACGCCGCTAGCGTCAGGCTGCGTGATCACACGGCACATCGACGGACCGGACTTGCTGGTTGCGCCGCTGACGGATGCCGTGCAGACGCCGTTGTTTCCGTCAGCTTCGGGCGCCGCCGTTGCACTGGTCCTGATCGAGTCACTGGCTCAATTAAATCTTCGGAATGAAGGAAATGTCACATGAAGGTCTTTGCAGCAGTTAAACGCGTTGTCGACTACAACGTGAAGGTCCGCGTGAAAGCGGACCAAACCGGCGTTGACATAGTCAACGTGAAGATGTCGATGAATCCGTTCGACGAAATTGCCGTGGAAGCGGCCACGCGCCTCAAGGAAGCGGGCAAGGCGAGCGAGGTCGTCGCGCTCACCTGCGGCCCGGCGCAGAGTGTGGAAACGCTGCGTACCGCGCTCGCAATCGGCGCAGATCGCGGCTTTCACATCCAGACCGACGTGGAGTTGCAGCCGCTTGCCGTGGCCAAACTACTGAAAGCAGCGGTCGAACGCGAACAGCCGCAACTCGTGATTCTCGGCAAGCAGGCCATCGACGATGACGCTGGCCAGACCGGCCAGCTGCTCGCCGCGCTTCTGGACTGGCCACAGGCAACATTCGCCAGCCATATCGAAATCGGAGCCGAAACAGCGACGGTGACGCGCGAAGTGGATGGCGGACTCGAAGTGATTGAATTGCAGTTGCCCGCCATCGTCACGACCGATCTGCGATTGAACGAACCCCGTTACGTGACGCTTCCCAACATCATGAAGGGGAAGAAGAAGCCGATCGACACGGTCAGCCCTGCCGATCTCGGCGTCGATCCGGCTCCCCGCCTCAAGACGCTGAAGGTGGTGGAGCCAGCCGTTCGCCAGGCCGGCGTGCGCGTCGCCGATGTGGCTGCGCTCATCGACAAACTGAAAAACGAAGCGAAGGTAATCTAATGGCCACTCTCGTCATCGCAGAACACGACAACGCGCAGATCAAGGCTTCGACCTTGCACGCCGTTGCTGCAGCACGTCAATTGAACAACGGCGTCCATGTACTCGTTGCCGGTCACAGCGCGGGGACGGCTGCTCATGCAGCGAGTCAGATCGCAGGCGTGGACAAGGTGATCCTGATCGACGCACCCGAGCTGGCTGACGGTCTGGCCGAGAACGTTGCGGCACAGGTCCTTACGCTCGCGCCGTCGTACTCCCACCTCCTTTTTCCTGCGACTGCGGCCGGCAAGAACGTGGCGCCGCGCGTCGCGGCCAGGCTCGATGCATCCCAGATTTCCGATGTGATCGCGATCCACTCGGCGGATACATTCGACCGGCCGTTCTACGCCGGCAATGCAATTGCCACTGTGCAGTGCGACGACGCAGTCAAGGTCGCGACAATCCGGACGACCGCGTTCGAGGCCGCGCCAGCGACAGGCGGCTCAGCGTCTGTCGAAAAGAGGGAGGCGACCGCGACCAAGGCGCGCGTGCGGTTCGTCCGCAGAGAAGTGTCGACCAGTGAGCGGCCGGAGCTGACGTCCGCTCGCATCGTCGTCTCGGGTGGTCGCGGCATGGGGAGCGCGGAGAACTTCGCCCTGCTCGATCCGCTCGCCCAGAAGCTGGGCGCTGCCGTCGGTGCGTCGCGTGCCGCGGTCGATTCCGGGTTTGCTCCGAACGACTGGCAGGTCGGGCAGACCGGCAAGATTGTCGCGCCGCAGCTTTACGTCGCCGTCGGCATCTCCGGCGCGATCCAGCACCTCGCAGGCATGAAGGATTCGAAGGTCATCGTCGCGGTGAACAAGGACGCCGAAGCGCCAATCTTCAGCGTGGCGGATTACGGTCTGGTTGCCGACCTGTTCGAAGCGGTGCCGCAACTCACTCAATCACTCTGATTAACCCGAGGGCCGGCGGCATCACCTGGCCACCGTCACCGCTGATCTGCGGTGACGGCTTTCTTGCATCTACTCTCGTCTCTATCAGGACAGACGTCGCATGGCTTCCAGCGCCGCCGACATCATCTGCTCCACGACTGGCTTTATGCTTGCCGCGATGTCTGGCCGATAGTCGAACGGCGCGTCCTCGTTCATGTAGCTCGACTGACACATCTCGAGCTGGATAGCGTGGATTCCCTCTTCCGGCCGCCCATATTCGCGCGTGATATAGCCGCCCTTGAACCGGCCATTGGCCACCCATGAAAATGGCTGCCGGCTCAGGGTTGCCGTCACCGCATCCAGAACCTGCGGCGCGCACGACTTGCCGGAGTTCGTGCCCAGGTTCAGGTCGGGAAGCTTGCCATCGAAGAGACGGGGCAGCACGCTCGCAATCGAATGCGCTTCCCAAAGCAGAACCTGCCCATGCTCGGCCCTCAGCTCTCTGAGCGTCTCGCGTAGCTTCGCGTGATAAGGCGCATGGAATGCCTGAAGCCGTGCCGCTATCTCTTCGGACGAGGGCACTTTCCCATCGGCGTATATCGGCTCACCACGAAACGTTTCGCAAGGGCACAGCCCGGTAGTGGTCTGCCCGGGATAGAGACTCTCGCCGGAAGGCGGACGGTTCAGATCTATGACGTATCGAGAGACGCGCGCACTCAGGACGGAAGCGCCGGCTTGCGCGGCGAAGTCGTAGAGCTGGTCGAGGTGCCAGTCCGTGTCAGCGACGGTGCGTGCGGCATCCGTGCATCCGTCCAGCAGGTCGTCCGGGATGATGCTGCCCAGATGCGGAATGGAAACCAGCAATGGCAAGGAGCCCGCCTTGAAATCAAACACCCGTGAGTCGGTCATGTCTGGAATTCTCCACTATAGACTTGCGCATGGCGCGACTGACCGCTTGGGATCGGTGGGTTCGCACGGAGCCTGCCAGCCACCGCCATTCTGACGACTGAATAAAAAAACCGCGCGAATCGACGATCCGCGCGGCTTTCTGCCCAGGTTAGCTTAGCTGCCGAAAGACCACTCGCGCGGCGGCAAATAGGTTTCCTTCACGACCCGCGGCGACGTCCAGCGCAGCAGATTCAGGTACGAACCGGCTTTGTCGTTGGTGCCGCTCGCGCGGCCGCCGCCGAATGGCTGCTGGCCGATCATCGCGCCCGTCGGCTTGTCGTTCAGGTACAGGTTGCCGGCTGCATTGACCAGCGCGGCTTCAGCTTCATGCAGTGCGAAGCGATCGGTGCAGAAGATCGAGCCGGTCAGCGCGTACGGGCTTGTCGCGTCGATCAGCGCCAGCGTCTCGGACCACGCATTGTCCGCGTAGACGAACACCGACAGCACTGGGCCAAAGAGTTCCTGGGTCATCAATGCGTGCTCCGGATCGCTGACTTCGAGCACCGTCGGCGCGACGAAGAAGCCCGGCTCTGACCACGTCTTGCCGCCCGCGACGATCGTAACCTTGCTGTCGTCCTTCGCGGCGTTCAGGACGGCGGTCAGTTTCGCATGCGACGCCTGCGAGATCACCGCACCCATGAACGTCTTGCCCAGATCGGCCGGATCGCCCACCTTCAGCTGCGCGAGGCGTTCGACGAGCTGTTCGCGCACGGCTGGCCATAAGCTCTGCGGGATGTACGCGCGCGATGCGGCGCTGCACTTCTGGCCTTGATACTCGAACGCGCCGCGGATCAGCGCGATCGCCAGTTCCGCCGGATGCGCCGACGGATGCGCAAGCACGAAGTCCTTGCCGCCAGTCTCGCCGACCAGGCGCGGAATCGTGCGGAACGCACCGACCTTCGAGGCGACACCCTTCCACAGCGACTGGAACACTGCCGACGATCCGGTGAAGTGGATGCCCGCAAGATCGGGCGAATCCAGCACGGCGCGGGTGGTCAGTTCCGCATCGCCCGGCACGAAGTTGATGACGCCAGCGGGCAGACCAGCTTCTTCGAGCGCTTCGTAGAAAATCCAGTTGGCGAGTGCCGATTTCTCGGACGGCTTCCACAGCACCGTGTTACCCATGATCGCAGGCGCGGTCGTCAGATTGCCGCCGATCGCAGTAAAGTTAAACGGCGACACGGCATACACGAAGCCTTCGAGTGGACGCCAGTCCGTGCGATTGACAGCCGTCGAGACCGACAGCGGCTGCTCGGCATACACGCGTTGGGCGTTGAATGCGTTGAAGCGCAGAAAGTCGATCAGTTCGCATGCCGAGTCCGGCTCCGCCTGATCGATGGTCTTGCTCTGCCCGAGCACGGTCGCTGCGTTGATGCGCATGCGCTGGCGCGTTGCAATGATGTCAGCCGCGCGATGCAGGATCGTCGCGCGGCTCGCGTACGACAGCGCCGCCCATTCGCGCGAAACTGACTTCGCATTGGCGATCGCCTCGCCGATCTGCGCGTTGGTCGGACGGTGAATACGTGCGAGCAGACGCGAATGGTCATGCGGTGCGCGGACCTCTACGACGTCATTGGAGAAATAACGTTTACCACCGATGACGGTCGGGATCTCGACGACGTCGCGTACGCTCAATGCCTCGGTAAGCTGCTCGGCGGCCTCGGAGCCGGCACCGAAGTGCACCTCGGGCTCATTGGCCGGAAATGGGAAATTTGGACTTGAGTTCAACCCCTGCTCCTTCAAAAACGATGGGACGTATGGCCGGCCGACGCGAGTGTGTCCTCGAAGGCGGAAAGCCGAGGCCGGTCGGTTCAGGTACCAGACTAGCCCGTCTTTGTGCGTGAGTTGATTAAGTCAATGTCTCTTATGTATAGAATCGGCGGCGTTTGTGCAGCGGATTCCGGATCAGGCCCCGTCCATCGTGTAGACGTCTTCGGGCGCGAGCGAAAGCGCGGCCGCAATGTCTCGCCCCACCTGCCGCTGAAACGCAAGTCTCAGCATGTCATACATGTCGACGGGCAGCCGGCCAAGTTCGTTCTCGCGAAACGCGAGGTAGAACGACCGGCTGAGTGTCTGGTAGGGGCGGCCGTGCCGCGAAAACGACGTCAGCGGCACGACGCGGACATCGTTCAGATACTGACGCGACTGCCACAGGCACATGGGCGTGGTCAGCGCAAAACCGAGTCCGGCTGCGACCAGACTCAGTAACGGGTCCGTCGCATCGAGCTCGTACGTGCGTTCGATACTCTCCGCGTTCGCGGCCAGATACCCATCGACGTGCTGGCCGATGACCGACCTCGCGCTATAGCGGATCAACTGGAGATGCGATGAGAGGTCAGTCAGGGTACCGTAGCGGTCGATCTCGAAGTTGCGCGGCAGGACGACCAGGTAGGGTTCGGAAAAAAGCCTTTGCCGGATGATTCCCGGCGCGCCCGTCTGGCCAGACGTGGTCACTGCGATGTCGACCTGCCGTGCTTCCAGCTGGGCCTCGAGCACCGGACCAATGCCCGACCACAGACGGATCTGATGCGACGTGCCCGCAAGCGCGCGAATGACGATCGGGCCCATCGTGGCCGCGAAAGAGTCGACGCAACCCAGCCTTACGACCACCCGTTTCGCGCGCGTGACGCTGCGCACGCTCTCCACCATCTGGCTCGCGCCCTGCAGTAGCACGGTGGCGTGTTCAAAGAGCCTTTGCCCCGCCGAAGTGGGGCGGGCGGGACGGGTCGCCCGGTCGAGCAAGGTGGTATCGAGCAGCGTTTCCAGCACCTTGATGCGATGGGACACGCCGGCTTGCGAGATGGCGAGCCTGATTGCTGCGTCGGAGATCGACCCTGCTTCCACGACCGCGACCCAGCTTGCGAGCAAGTCCCAGTCGGGAAACTGTTCAGGAAAGCGCTCTTTCATTTCCGGCGGTTCATGGGTGACTGAATGTAGCACGATGTTCAGCGAGGCGATTTCCTCGCAACGGGAACTCTACAACTGATGGGCACCGGTATGCCGGTCAGCCTCCGTCCGGACGGCCGCGGGCAGACCTCGCAGAACATTTTCGAAGGTCTCAAGCAGCGGCGCCATGGCGGTGTCGACGAGGCTCGTGTTTCGGTCCCGCGACGCTCGCAATGCACCGCCATCCGCCGGTCCCGCCAGCGCCCGGTCAGCCTCGGATGCGCAATCGACTCTCCATTGGCCCGAAATCTCCAAGTTCAACACATGAATGCCGGATGCGGGGTTTCCATAGTGCTCCGCGGTAAAGCCATCGGCGATGTTTCCGTTAACCACCCACGAGCGTCCTTGGGCCTTGGCGGATTCCGTCAGCGCGCCGACGAGTTTCCGGTCGCAGGCTTTACCGTTGTCGGTTCCGACGTTGCAGTCGCGGCCGGCGGACTCCTCGCGAAATGGCGAAAGCCAGCAGCTCGCATGCGGCACAAGCAGCAGAATATGGTCATGCAGCGCGCGAAGGCGCCGAATTTCTTCTGCGACGGCCAGATGAAATGGTCGCCAAATTCGTTCGACGCGCTCATTCACCTCGGCGGTAGTCAGCGGCATATCCGGCTCATATAGAGACTCTCCGCGTGACGTGTGCGTTCGACACAGCCCTCCACGATCCACTCCAACAGACAACGGAGGACCATCCGCGGACACCATGAAATCAATCACGCATGGATGATACCGGGCGGAAATCAAGGTGATGCCGCAGCGGCGCGCGGCGTCATGAAACAGAAGTCCGGCAGGATCGGCCAGCCGGCCCTCGACAGGCACCCAGCCAGCGTGCTTGCGCAACTCCTGGGGAATCAGGGTACCCGTGTGGGGCGTCACGACAAGGACAGGCGAATCGCCACGAAGCAGGGTGTCGCAACCGGGGTTCGGCATATCAGTTTCCATGGCTTATAGGCGCAAAAGCCCTCTCGCGATTACACCAGGGCACCTGAAACTTAGCATTTCCCGCTCTCCTGCGGAATTGCACAAGCCCGCTTTGCGCTAACTATAAACTGCATGAAATTCGATTGGCACGTCGCGGCTCGCGAATACACTCCCGCGCAGCTTCTACGTTGCGGCAGGCGCTTGATGCCGGCACCTCCAAGGGAAGCCAGAGCGACCGCTCGTCGCGCGACATCCTCTCCGAGAAGCATAACCGCAGCAGGGAAAGACCGTGATTCGGATTTACGCTGCCTTCGCACTTCTCGGAGTTTTTTGGGGCTCGAACTTCATCTACATGAAGTGGGCGTCAGGACTCGTAACTGCGGGACAGATTTCCCTGTTGCGCGTCTTTTTCGGGTTCGCGCCGCTCGCGATACTTGCCTGGCGCAAAAGAGTCGTCCGTCTCGCCCAGCTCAGATACCTCCATCACTTCACCATCATGGCGGCTTTTGCGACGGCGTTCTCATACTTTGCGATGGCGCAAGGCACTGCGCTTCTGCCATCCAGCATCGCGGGCGTTCTCGGCGGATCACCAGCGCTCTTCACGTCGATTGCGTCGGGCGTCTTTCTGCGCAATGAACGCATGAACCGAATGATGGCATCCGGCGTGCTATCAGGAATCCTCGGTATCGCTCTCATCTCGCGACCATGGACGAGCACGGGCCCCGATGCTGCGATCAGCGCGATCGGGGTAGCGTGGATGCTGGCCGGATCGATTGTGTTCGGTCTATCCTACATTTATGTGCGCCGGTATCTGTCTGGGACTAGCGTTCCTCCGCTGGCAATCGTCACTTGGCAGATGGGACTGGCGTTGCTGATTCTCGTTAGCCTGACGGATCTGCACGGTATGAGCCGAATTCTGCAAGACTGGAAGGCCGCGACGGGACTTGCTTTTGGTCTGGGACTGCTCGGCACCGGCGCCTCTTTTCTGCTCTATTACTACCTGCTCGAGAAACTCGGGGCAGTAGCCGCCGCGAGCGCTGTGTACGTCACGCCAGTCGTCGCGCTGCTGATCGGCTGGAGTGCGGGCGAACGCGTCGGCCCGCTCGAACTCATAGCCGTATTCATGATTTTAGGAAGCATTGCGCTCCTTGAGTTCGGTCGCCAGGCGGGCGCACGGCAAGAAGCCGCGCTTATAGCGCCATCCACCGTCAGCTTTGACTGACTGGACGAGCCATGTACGCACGACAGAAGACCCTGCAGGATTTCATCAACGTTGCGCACGTTCTTTTTCAGAACCAGGCTTTACCGCAAGCTGCACGGGAACTGTCCTGCAAGGTGTTCAGGCGTCTGGCAACAGAGAGCGATGATGGGAAAAGAAATCTGACAATCTACCCTGCGTGCATCTACCTCGACCGCGCGCTTGCATCTGTGCCGGCAGATGAGACGCCCTTGGCCTGCGCAGCACGATCCGTCAAGGAACTCGAACCGTTCATTGGATGGCAGCGCCGAACGACGGGGCTGAACGGAAGCGAGAACTATGTCGAAAACCACGTGAACGGAATGATAGTCGGCCCCGGCGGAATGGAAAGTCGTTACGACGTTCAGCTTGGCTTTTCGTTGCTGGCGCCGAACACCCGGTACCCGGACCATCAGCACGTCCCGGAGGAGGCCTATGTTCTTCTGACGGCGGGGGAATTCAAACAGGGAAACGGTGACTGGTTTGAACCTGGAATTGGCGGTGGGCTGTACAACAGGTCCAACATCTCTCATGCGATGAGATCGAGGAACCTACCGTTTTTTGCATTCTGGTGCCTGCTGGTCTAGAACGTGCTGCGCGGGAACGCGGCTACGCGACGATCAACGAAGTCTTCGCGCCGGGCAGGACCGCAATGGCCGCGCCCGTGCAACGGCGAGGTTATCCCGCGATCGGCGTAGCGGGGGTGTCCCGAATTTTGTGTAAACGGGTTGAGGTTTAACCCGGCACCAGCCGCTCTTCGAACTGGATCGTGAAACGGTTCAGTGCGGCCTTCCAGTCGCGGATCGGCATCGTCCACTTCTTGCTAATGTTGTTCAGGGCCAGGTAAAACAGCTTGGTGACGGCCTCATCGGTCGGGAACGAGCTGCGGGTCTTGATCACCTTGCGCAGGCTCATGTTGATCGATTCTATGGCATTCGTGGTGTAAATCACCTTCCTGATCTCCGGTGGGTAATCGAAGAACGGGATCACGCGTGCCCAGTTGCGCCGCCAGCTCTGCCCGATGGAAGGGTAGTCCTTGTCCCACCTGGCCTCGAAGACGCCGAGCATCTGTTCGGCCAGCTCTACGGTCGATGAAGTGTAGATCGTCTTCAGATCGGCGGCGACTTCCTGCTGCATTTTCCACGGCACGAAGTTCAGGCTGTTGCGCACCATATGCACGATGCACAGTTGCACGGCCGCCTTCGGGTAGACCGCTTCAATGGCTTCAGGGAAACCTTTGAGCCCATCGACGCAGGCGATAAAAATGTCCTGCACGCCGCGCGTCTTCAGCTCAGTGACCACTTGCAGCCAGAACTTTGCCCCCTCGGTCTGGGCAATCCACAGTCCCAGGACCTCCTTGTGACCGGCCATGTTCACGCCGATGGCCAGGTACACTGCCTTGGTGCGCACCGCGCCGCTGTCGCGCACCTTGACGTGGATGCAGTCGAGATAGACGATCGGGTAAAGCGCGTCGAGCGCACGGGCTTGCCAGACCTTCACCTCCTCGCTGACGGCGTCGGTGACCGCCGAGATGAGCGTGGGCGACACCTCCGTACCGTACATCTCTTCCAGATGACCCTGGATCTCGCGCACGCTCAGACCCCGCGCGTACAACGAAATGATCCTGTCGTCGAAGCCCGTCCAACGCGTCTGATGACGCTCCACCAGCTTCGGCTCGAATGCGCCCTGACGGTCGCGCGGAATATTGAGCGGCAACTCGCCAAACTCCCCCTGCAACGTCTTCGCGCTATGCCCATTACGGGTGTTGCCAGTGGCATTGGTCACCGCTTCGCTCTTGCCATGGCCCAGGTGCTCGGACATCTCCGTCTCAAGCGCTCGCTCCACCAGCATCTTCGTGAGCTGCTTGAGCAACCCGTTCTCGCCTATCAGATCTTCCGGCTTCTGGTAGTTCGCCAGCAGGCCGTCTGCCAGCTTGACGAGTTCAGGATCGGGTTTCTCTCTTTTGTTGCGTTTCGCCACGGTCATCTGTGCTCCTGTTGCTGACAGTCTCCTGCCAAATGACCGTTTACACAAAAATTTTTACACCCTCGGCGTAGCGTTCCGCCCAATACTGTAGGGTCGAGAACTGGCGCGCGCACGTTAGGCTCCGGTGGCAGTTCCTCCGCTTTCGCAGTGGGCCTCAATCCGGCTGCCATGGCCACGTTTCCAGCTCCCGCCTCATCGAACGCAGCGGGCCGTTTTCCGGCACTACGCTCTCCTGTTTGCTTCATGTCAACGTTTATGGGACCTATCATGCTGGGGACGCTTTCGACGCTGTCTGGTAGCGAACCTTGTAGCCATTGAATAGCTTCAGTTCGCCATACAGCCACCGCTTACTCCACGTCTTCCAGCCGAAGCCATGTTGCTGCCGGGATCGCTGCATGTGGCGCCGGATCTTCTTTTCCACCCAGTCTTTCACGAAGCTGAAGCACTCACTGGAATTTCCAATAGCGAAGTAGTTCACCCAGCCGCGTAGCACCGGGTTGATCAATTCGACAACCCGACCCACTGGCTGTGACTTATATCGCCTGAACACATCCTTGAGCTTTCGCAGTAACGCCGTTCGCTTCTTCAGCTTGGGCGTGTACTGCGGTCGCCGCACCTTGTTCCGGATGCTTCGGACGCGACGGAAGTCGAACCCCAGAAAGCCGAAGCTCTCTCCACATGCCAGATTCACAGTGCGGCTTTTCTCTTCGTTGACTTCGACCTGTAGTTTGACAAATTCTTCCCGAAGGCGTCGGGTTACGGCCCCGAGCAACCACGCATGACGCGGATGACCATAGATAAGCACGACAAGATCGTCAGCAAAACGGGCATACTCGACGTAGGTGTACGTCCCATTGCGCGTGGTTTCTTTCGCTCGCTCCAGCATTTGATCCACCTCTGTGAGGTAGATATTGCTGAGTAGCGGCGAAATCACCCCGCCCTGCGGAACGCCTTGTTTGCCCGATGCCGTCAGCATCAGCTTTAGCAGATGCATGACATCCCGATCATTGATCCGCCTCGCCACCTTGTCGAGCAGCAGGTGATGCCGCACGGTGTCAAAGTAGGCGCGTAGATCCAGATCTATGACCAGTGTTTTCGCCTGCACGATCGCCGTCGCCACTCGCTGCACCGCTTCATGTGCGGTCCTCTTGGGACGATAGCCATACGACCCCGGCTGGAAATCTGCCTCGAAGATCGGTTCCAGTATCAGCTTGAGCGCACCCTGGACCACTCGATCACGGATGGCGGGTATCGATAGGACGCGGAATTTCCCCCCGTCCTTCGGTATTTCCTTCCTCCGTGCCGGCAGTGGCCGGTAGGTACGCTCAACCAGTTCGCCCTTTATCTGCTCCAGGAACGCCTCCACGCCCTGCGCCTCGATGACTTCGAACGTCACGCCGTCAATACCCGGTGCTCCGTTGTTTAATCTGGCCATCTCGTAAGCTTCGCGTAGTACCTCCGTCTTGCAGAGATGAACGTACAAACCCCAGAAACGCCAGGACGGTTCAGCCTTCGCCTTGACGTATAGCCCTCGCCTCAGGTCCTGCAAACTAACGGACGTCTTTGTCATCTCGTCCTTGCCTCCCATGTTGTTGAGGACATTACAAACAGCAGGGCCCCTTCGCTCCGTCAGCGTTACCCAACTTCACAGCTACTACGGACCCGTCCGCCACCCTCTCGCCTTCGATCCATTTCCCGGGTTCTCCGGTTATAGGACCTACCTTGCTCCGACGATTTCTCATCGGGGCGAGGAGGGCTTCTCCAGTTGCTTAGCGTGTCCTTGTCATCGTGCCGTCGCTTACACCCCGCCGAAGTGAAGTAGCCGTATCGGTCAGATTTCGGCTACCCATGCTGCCTTCGCCTACACAGTGAGGGCTCGGCCTTCGGGTCTATTATTTTCGAGGCCACATCCACGTTCATCTTCATTACGGCCCGATGACTCGCACGTCCCCCAAGGAGACGGACGTCGATAGGCTTCAGAGTCTTGGTTTCCCGCCACCCTGCTATCCAAGCTACGGAGCTTCTGACTTCTACCCCGGCAGGTATATCTCCTGCTGAACACGCCAGCCTTGGCTGGACGCACACTGTGTCACAAAAACATGGGAGTAACGCAGCAATACGGGCACCTCTGTAATCGTCTGGAGATGTCCGCAGCAATTCGCCAGCGCAGCGTTGCAATCGAGTCAGGTACGTGTCGCTGCATGCGCTGGGGAGCGGCGTGGGATATATAGTCCGTGGGTAAGGCAGGTGCGCTGCGGATTTGAGGGCACCCCGATACGCTCGCTTCGGAGGCTTTACGCGCGACCCTCACGGTGTCGAAGCCAAAGATGGCAAGTACAGGCTTGCGATGATCCGGAGTGGTCAGTAAAGCCGAGACTCCGACAGGCATCTTTCTCTCCCCGGTTCGGTAGTCGACGCTTTTCCCAATCCGCCGGCTGCGGTATCGAATCGGATCCCGCCTGAACCAACAACGTCTTCGACATCTCGGGGTTGTCGTACTTTTCGTGCGAATTCTGGCGGTCTCCATCTAAAAATCCATATTGATCAATGGCTTGCGAAGAGGCTGATTATGCGAAAGCCCGAAAGCCGGCGATCCTCGCTGCGAGCGGCGCTCCGCGCGACTACCGCCAGATTTCGCACGATTCGGACGATTACCCCTAACTGCCACGATGCCGTCGACGCGTGGACCGCGACTCATGCGGGCACCCAGCCCGTGCGCGGCTGGCTCGTCGTCGAGACGGAAGGCGCTCCCCTGCACCTGGTCGCGCACTGCTGGTCCGCCAGCCTGACGGTACGCTGACTGATCCTACATTCACCCAGGGAGATCCGGCCTTCGCGTTTGTACCGCACCCGCGGCCGACCGGCGGCTTCTTTTCGCTGTTGTGTCGGCACGAGGCACCCTATGCCTGCTTGTGTTAACCCGGGGCGATGGTGTCTCGCAGAACGTCGGGTAATCGTACCTACCGCCTGAGAAATGGCGGATCCCGACAGGGATTCGCTCGCGGTCTTGGGCATGCCGTCAGGCGTCGCCCTGGATGCGTCATCGATCCAGTTGCACCTCGACGCAGCCGAAACGCTGGAACAGTCTCTTGAGGACCTGAAGAGCCACGAATAGAAACCCAACAGACTGTCGCGTCGCTTGGCGGCCGTTTCTCTTGCGAAGATTCCGGCCGCAAAGCGGCCAGCAGCCGCTGTGGCGAGCAGCAACAGATTGAGGACAGTCGACGTCTGGTGGAGGAAAGTCGGTGCGACCCCCGCGACCGAACCAACGCCCTTATCACAGCCAATGGCTGGACAGCGTTTCACTTGCCCACACCAGCCGATCTGAGGGCCGAACTGAGTGCGGGCAAGCGAAACGTTGACGTTTGTGGTCATCATCACACGTACGATATCCAAGGACGGTTGGATGTGGAAAGTCAAAGACCTCCTTTGTACATGATTTCGTCCGTTTCCTGCCGAATTAAGGCAACTGCAATAGTTTCATTGCAGTATAGCCAGCACGTCGGCCAACCTACCGTGGAAAGCCGGCTCGGCTCCCGAAGTCGAGAAAGACTCAACGGCTGGCTACGATATAGGCGGCGAACGCCTCACATCGCTCCTCGTGCATTAAGGCTAAGCTGACCAAGCCACTAAATCGGCGACGTGTCAGCGACTTGAACGTCGCCAAGTCATGAGGCCGAGCTTAAGCCATTGCTTTTCGGCCCTCGCAGGCCTGTTGGGCGGGCACTTTGCCCGCCTTTCGCCCACTATGGGCGTACCGGTGCCATCAGGTTTTTTCGCGACAGGTACCTTCGTCGCCAATCCGGTGTCTTCCGGATACGTCGGCAAGATTACGCCAGCCTCGGGCACGCTTTCCAACCTGCGTTACCAGAATTTCGAAATCAACGGCAAGTACCAGTTCACGCCAGCCTTCTTCGTCGGCGCGATGTATACGTACACCCTGAGCGGTTTCAATGCCACCACTGGAAAGCTAAAGCCGAATTACGAAACTGCGGGGCTGATGGCTGATTACTCACTGTCAAAACGCACGGACGTATATGTACAGAGTGCGTATCAGCATGTCGGTGGTGACCGTACTGGCAGCGCCCTCGACTTCGCCTTTGTGCCGGTGGCCGATGACGTATCGTCGAATCGCAATCAGGTGGTCGCGCGCGTCGGCCTGCGTCACAAGTTCTAAGTGGCTCAGACCTTGTCAGGAATTGGCTGAACGCTGGATTCCGTAGTAAGGCGGTGGACCACTGGTTCCCAAGTCCATCGCAACCGAAACGCAGAACAGGAGTTGTGCTCCTCGGAGATAGGCACCCGCATTGCGGGTGCCATTTTTTCACCGTATCGAGCTAAAGCTCGCCGGTATCGCGTTGAGTTTTGCCTTCGACGAGCTTTGCTTGTGAACGCTGGTCTAAATCCGACACTAAACGACGGCGTTCACACCTACTGATGGTCGATCTGTCGTCGCATTTGCGCCACACCTACATATTAGATTTTTTAAGCTGGCGGCGAATGAGTACATCGATGAGTACACGGGGAGACCAACGCCAGACAAATAACATTAGATATCAAATACATAGATGTGAAGTCCAGGTCCTCTCCTGGGAATCGAACGATTGCCCAAATATGTACAAAGGAATCCGAACGAAACGATTGAGTTGCAGAACGCGCGGAGCGTTTGGTCCATTACCATCCATAGTGGAACAAGGCAATCCGGGAGCAGACGAGCACGTTTCCGAGTACATCGAAAGTTCGAGGTCGAGAAATGTACTCGCCCTGCACTCCCCTCAATCATTCCGCGACCGACAATCTTGTCTCCTCTGGTTTCGGCTGAGTCAGCGCCAAGCCCGCCTCGACACAGACCGACACCTCTACGCGGTCAGACTCAAACCACGTGCGGCGGACTGTACTTGAGCAGCACTATCCGCCGCAGGATCTGTTCTGGTCCATCCCTCAAGCATATCCGCCCACGCCTGTAGCATCGACCGCCTCTGGTCGGCGTATTCGGCCTTGTTGTACACCGCACGCACGCCGCGCTGCTCGTGCGCCAGACATTTTTCTATCCAGTCGCTGTTGAATCCGGCTTCATGCAGATGCGTGCTGGCCGTTCTTCGCAGGTCGTGCACGGAGAAAGACTCGAAGTCCTCCCCTCCGCTCTCCCGAATCAGCTTGACGGCAGCGTCGATCACGCGATTCAGGGTGGCGGCACTTATCGGCAATTCCGTCTCGTAACGACCGGGATGCAGGTACGAGCTCGCCCCGAAACACGTCTTGAAGGTGACCAGTATATCGAGGGCTTGCTGGCTCAGATAGACATTGTGCGCGCGCCCGGCCTTCATCCGCTCCTTCGGAACCGTCCAGAGCGCCGCATTGAAGTCGACCTCATCCCATGTGGCCTGGATGAATTCCGACTTGCGCACCATTGTCAGCAGCATGAACCTGACGGCCAGACGCAGCGTAGGCAGCGTGGGCGTGCGCTCCAGTGCCTTGAAAAACACGTGAATTTCGGCTGGCGTCAGTGCTCGGTCACGCGGCTTGAAGGTGGCGATAGCCGAAGGCCGGATATCTTCAGCCGGATTGTCCACCTTCAGCCCTCGCGCCTGGACGAACCGATAAACCTGCAGAACGATTTCGCGCGCCTGCACGGCGGGAGCGGCAGCGCCCCGTTCCTTGATCTTCTCGCATCTGGCCATCAGGCGCGACGGCGTGATCTCTTCGAGTTTCAGGCGCCCGAATTCCGTCGCGAGGTTCCGGTCGTAGACGGACTTCCGCATTGCGCGGGTCGACGCTGCGAGGCTCGCTTCGGCAAAGTACTTCTCGGCCCACTTGCCGAACGTTAGCGCCTCGGCGGCTTCAACGCGCTTCTCGACCTTGGCCCGGGATGGACTGATGCCCTGCTCGACTATCCGGCGGGCCCGTTCGAGAAGCAGCCTCGCTTCAGCAAGACTGAGCGACATACCGAAGCCCAATTCCTGCTCCTCGCGTACGCCCCTTGCGGGGAGCTTGGGATCATAGCGGCCAATGACCAGCGTCTCGCGTCGGCCATTCAGCCGATAGTCGAACCGGAAGCTGACCACGCCCGACAGCGTGACCGCCACGTACAGGCCGCGCTGGTCGGCCACCTTGTAGATCCTGCCGGCAGGCTTGAGCGCCCGCAATTCGAGGTCGGTAAGCATGCAATACTCCGTGAACTGATACCGTCATCTGATACCGTCACGCATCGTGACGGTATCGCGTTGGATCGTCCGCAGAGCAAGATGCTATACCGTCAAACATACCGTCGATAGCGCCCAGCTGTTGTCAGTCCCCTTTAGACCGCATTGGGCAATAAACCCTTGATTCCATAGGGAAAAGAGAGAAAGTCCAGATGTCTGCAGACTGCTGCAGACCATCCTGAATTACTCCCACTCAATCGTAGCCGGCGGCTTCCCCGAGATGTCATACACCACCCGGTTAATCCCGCGCACTTCGTTGATGATCCGGTTCGACACATGCCCCAGCAGTTCATGCGGCAGATGCGCCCAATGCGCGGTCATGAAGTCCAGCGTCTGCACGGCACGCAGCGCAACGACGTACTCGTAAGTTCGCCCGTCGCCCATCACGCCGACGCTCTTCACCGGCAGAAACACCGCGAACGCCTGGCTCGTCAGATCGTACCAGGACTTGCCGGTTTCCTTGTCGATGAAGGTGCGCAGCGTCTCGACGAAAATCGCGTCCGCGCGGCGCAGCAGGTCCGCGAAATCGCGCTTCACTTCGCCGAGAATCCGCACGCCCAGACCCGGGCCCGGGAACGGATGGCGATACACCATGGCCGGCGGCAAACCGAGCTTAACGCCGAGTTCGCGCACTTCGTCCTTGAACAGTTCGCGCAGCGGTTCGAGCAGCTTCAGATTCAGCGTCTCAGGCAGGCCGCCCACGTTGTGGTGGCTCTTGATGGTCTGCGCGCCCTTCTTGCCCTTGCCGGCCGATTCGATCACGTCCGGATAGATCGTGCCCTGAGCCAGCCATTTCGCATCGGTCAGTCGTCCGGCTTCGGCCTGGAAGACTTCGACGAATTCCGCGCCGATGATCTTGCGCTTCGCCTCCGGATCGGTCACACCGGCCAGCTTGCGCAGGAACACATCGCTGGCGTCCACATGAATCACCTTCACGCCCAGGTGATCGGCGAAGGTCGCCATCACCTGCTCGGCTTCGTTCAAACGCAACAGGCCGTGATCGACGAACACGCAGGTCAGCTGATCGCCGATCGCGCGATGCAGCAGCGCCGCGGCCACCGACGAATCCACGCCGCCCGAGAGCCCCAGAATCACGTGCTCGTTGCCGACCTGCTCGCGAATCTTCGCGACGGCTTCGTCGATATAGTTGCCCATTTCCCAGTCGGGCCGCGCGCCGCAAATCTGCAGCACGAAGCGTTCGAGCATGGCGCGGCCCTGCACGGTGTGCGTGACTTCCGGATGCCACTGCAGGCCGTAGAAATGGCGCTTTTCGTCGGCCATGGCCGCAATCGGACACGATTCCGTCGACGCCATCAATGCGAAGCCCGGCGGCATTTCCAGCACCTTGTCGCCGTGGCTCATCCACACCTTCAGCATGCCGTGACCTTCCGGCGTGGTGAAGTCGCTGATGCCTTCGAGCAGGCTCGTGTGATTGCGCGCGCGCACTTCGGCATAACCGAACTCACGCAGGTGGCCGATATCGACCTTGCCACCCAGCTGCTCGGCCATGGCCTGCATGCCGTAGCAGATGCCGAGCACCGGCACGCCGAGTTCGAACACGGCTTGCGGCACGCGCGGCGTATCCGTTTCGGTGACCGAGCTCGGGCCGCCGGACAGGATCACGCCCTTCGGCGCGAAGTCGCGAATGAACGATGCATCGACGTCGTAGGGATGAATTTCCGAATACACGTTGGCTTCGCGAACGCGACGTGCAATCAGTTGGGTGACTTGCGAACCGAAGTCGAGGATCAGGATCTTGTCATGCATGGCAGCGGACGGAGTCAAAAGTGAGCGGATACGGAATGCCGCGCGCGATGCGCGGCGTTGAATTCAAAGCGGTCCACGTGGGGACGATCGAGCATGAAACGTAACGATGCAGCGGGCTGCGCCGCAGGTGCTTGCCCACGGCGCACGCAAACGAAATCCGGGTGCCTCAGCGGATGGCGTAGCGCGCAGCGCGTCAGCCATGAAACGGCGGCCGGGGCGCGCCAGGCGCGTCAGCGGCGCCATTGCGGGCTTCGTCGCGCGCGGCGGCGGCTTCAGCCCGCGCTGCGCGTTCGGAGGGCGTCAGACCGGCTTCGTCGACGACCGGATGAAACGGTGCCCCTGCAACCGGACTCGTGGCACTGACAGGCCGCGTAACCGGCACGACAGGCTCCACGACCGGCTCGGCGTGATAGACCGGAAAGCCCGCCGTGACGCGACCCGGCTCGCGCCGGTTGGCGGCGTCTTTCGCGGCGTCTTTGGCAGCCTGCTTCTCGGCGCGCTCGGCAGCGGCGGCTTCAGCGAGCCGCACTCTTTCACGCCGCCGCACCGCGCCCGCCAGACGCACGCCGCCCAGACCGACTACCAGCAGCACCACACCGGTCAGCACCGCGACGATCTGCCCGAAACCGGTCAGCGCCGGCGTATGCAGACCGAGCAGCCAGATCAGCATCAGCACGCCGGTCAGCCAGTTCACGTGCCCGACCACCTTGGCGACAGTGGTGGTAAGCGCGCCGTCGATCGACGCGTGAAAGGCCAGCCATGCCAGCCCGATCAGCGCCACGCCAAACCCCTGGCCGACCAGAGCCGGCTGGGTTTGCACCAGAAGCAGCGCGTTGTACAGCGAAGTCCACGGCGTCAGCAGAAACAGCAGGCCGAACGCAAGCAGCAACAAGGCATCGAGGATGAGTACAGCGCGCAGCAATGGCTTCATTGGCGTTTAGTCCACGTGGTAGTTGGGCGCTTCCTTGGTGATTTGCACGTCATGCACATGCGACTCGCGCAGGCCCGCGCCCGTGATCTGCACGAACTCGGCCTTGTCGTTCATCTCGGTGATGGTGCGGCAGCCGCAGTAGCCCATGCTGGCGCGCACGCCGCCGATCAGCTGGAACAGAATCGCGTTGACCGAGCCCTTGTAGGCGACGCGGCCTTCGATACCTTCCGGCACCAGCTTGTCGATGTTCGCGGAGTTGTCCTGGAAGTAGCGGTCCGCGGCGCCGTCCTTCATCGCGCCGACCGAGCCCATGCCACGGTAAGACTTGTACTGGCGACCCTGATACAGGAACACGTCGCCCGGCGCTTCTTCGGTGCCGGCGAACATGCTGCCCATCATCACGGCATTCGCGCCGGCGGCCAGCGCCTTGCTGACGTCGCCCGAGAAGCGCACGCCGCCGTCGGCGATGACCGGCACGCCCGTGCCCTTCAGCGCCTCGGACACGTTCGAGATTGCGGTGACCTGTGGCACGCCCACGCCGGCGACGATCCGCGTCGTGCAGATCGAGCCCGGGCCGATACCGACCTTCACGCCGTCCGCGCCGTATTCGACGAGCGCCTTGGCGGCCGCCGCGGTGGCGATGTTGCCGCCGATCACCTCGACGTGCGGGAAGTTCTGCTTGACCCACTTGACGCGCTCGAGCACGCCCTGGCTGTGGCCGTGCGCGGTATCGACGACGATCACGTCGACGCCCGCCTGCACCAGCAGTTCGACGCGCTCTTCATTGTCAGCTCCCACACCGACCGCCGCGCCCGCGCGCAGCTTGCCGTGTTCGTCTTTACACGCGTCCGGGTGTTCGGTCTGCTTGGTGATGTCCTTGACGGTCATCAGGCCGCGCAGTTCGAATGCGTCGTTGATGACCAGCACGCGCTCGAGGCGATGGCTGTGCATCAGCGCCTTGGCTTCGGCGAGCGGCGTGCCTTCCTTGACGGTGACGAGGCGCTCGCGCGGCGTCATGATGTTGCGCACCGGCTCGTCCAGACGCTCTTCGAAACGCAGGTCGCGGTTCGTCACGATACCGATGAGTTGCGCGCCTTCGACGACCGGGAAGCCCGAAATGCCATGCTGCTGCGACAATGCGATCACGTCGCGCACTTTCATTTGCGGCGGCACCGTGATCGGATCGCGCACCACGCCCGATTCGAAACGCTTGACCTTGGCCACTTCACGCGCCTGCTCGGCTGCGGTGAGATTCTTGTGGATGATGCCCACACCACCCATTTGCGCCATCGCAATGGCGAGGCGTGCTTCCGTGACGGTGTCCATGGCGGCGGACACGAGCGGCATATTCAGGGAAATGTTGCGGGTCAGCCGGGTCTTGAGGCTGGTGTCGCGCGGCAGAACGTCGGAGAAAGCCGGGACGAGGAGCACGTCATCGAACGTGAGTGCTGTTTGGATCAGACGCATGGCAAATCCTATAGGCGCAAAAGCGAATTATACGCGATACCTCCCTGGTTTTCACTGCACGAACAGCAGCTTAGCGAATTCGGGCGATTTTTTTTCACGCCATCGGGCCCCTGGATTTCGCTTGGCTGTTCGCCTCGGGTTCGATCGGGTTTCGTTTGCGCGTTCGGGCGCAACGGGTGCCGGCGGGCTCGAATTGCAGGATCGAACAAGACGCCCGTGCCGCCAACCGGCTATTCTGCCGACCAGTTCAGTTTTTTTGCAGGGGCAGTCGATGCAGCGCGGTGTGGCGTATGGAGTAATGGCCGGGGCCTTATGGGGCATGGTTTTTCTGGTGCCGCGCGTGCTGCCGGACTTTTCGCCGCTGCTTCTGAGCGCGGGCCGCTACACGATGTACGGCATCGTGTCGGTGGCCGCCGCACTGCCCATGGCGCGCTCGCTGATCAAACGCCTGACCCGCGAAGATCTCGGCGCGCTGGTGAAGCTGGCCTTGGCCGGCAACCTCCTCTATTACCTGCTGCTGACGGCGGCCGTGCACCTGATCGGCATCGCGCCGGCATCGCTGATCGTCGGCGTGCTGCCCGTCACGGTGACGCTGCTGGGCCGGCGCGATCACGGCGCCGTGCCGCTCGCGCGCCTCGCCTGGCCGCTCGCGATGGTGATGGCGGGCATCGCCTGCATCAACATCGATGTGTTTACTGTAGCGGACAGCATGCCGGTCAGCGTCATCACCAAGCTGATCGGGCTGGCCTGCGCGGTCGGCGCGTTGGGATGCTGGACGTGGTTCGCCGTCGAAAACGCCCGCTATCTGCAGCGCCAGACGCATTTCAGCGGCAACGAGTGGTCAGTCTTGTGGGGCGTGGTGACGGGCGCGCTCGGCGCCGCGCTGTGGCTCGTCATCGCCGTGCTGCCGGCGGGCGGCCCGCATGGCGAACTGGCCGACGGACGCTGGCACACCTTCTGGATGCTGAATCTGGGGCTCGCGATCGGCGCATCGTGGCTCGGCAACGGGCTGTGGAATGCCGCATCCAAACGGCTGCCGCTGACGCTCTCGGGTCAGATGATCGTGTTCGAGACGCTGTTCGCGCTGCTTTACGCGTTCATTTATGACCAGCGATTGCCGCGCCCGCTCGAACTGGCGGCGATTCTGCTGCTGGTGGCCGGCGTGTGCTGGTCTGTGCGCCAGCATGCGGACGACGATACGTCCGGGGTTGCCCGGATCAAGGACAAGCCGCAGGCGTCGGCGCCTTGAGGCGCAGGCCGTGCTCGCCCTTCTGCGCCCACGCAAGATCCGCTTACCGCGAATCCTTGTTCTGCCAGCGACGCCCTTCGATCGAGCCCGCCTTGCGGGTCTTTTCAACGCGCCGCTGGCGCGACACCTTGGGATCAACCAGCAGCGGCCGGTAAATCTCCACCCGGTCATGGTCGGCCAGCACCGCGTCGAGCGGCTTGAGCTTGCCGAACACGCCCACTTTCTCCGTGCCGAGATCGATCTGCGGGAACCGCCGCAAGATACCGCTCGCGTCCAGCGCCTGCTGCAGCGTGGCGCCGGCGGGCAGCTCAACGGCAATCAATGCCTGCTCGCTCGGCGACGCGTAGCAGACTTCAATCGACAAGCGCCCGCTCATGCCTTACCGTAGCGCTGATCGGCGCGCTTCACGAACGATTCGACGAAGGTATTGGCGATGTGGTTGAACACCGGGCCAATGATTTTCTCGAGAATGATATTGGTGAATTCGTAGTGCAACGCGAATTCGATCTTGCAGGCATCGGCGCGCAATGGCGTAAAACGCCAGAAGCCCGTGAACTTGCGAAACGGGCCGTCCGCGAACTCCATATCAATGCGCGTGGGCCGCTCCATGCTGTTACGCGTGGCGAAATGCTGCTTGATGCCCTTGAAGTTGATATCGATCTTCGCCTCCATGCCGGTTTCGTCCCGGCGGCGGATTTCGACTCCCCCGCACCACGGCAGGAAGTTGGGGTAATCGTCGACGTCGGTGACGAGGTCGAACATCTGTTCCGCCGAGTGGCGGATCAACACGGTTTTCTGGACATCTGCCATAAATTGAACAGCGCGTGGCAAGGGTGGACGAGCGCAGCGGGCTTTCCTTGCCCCGCTTTGCTAAAATCGTGATTTTAAACGAGTTGGGCACTTTCCATTCATGAGCATTATCGACAACAGAAAAGCCTTCTACGACTACTCGGTCGAAGAACGCTATGAAGCAGGGCTCGTGCTCGAAGGATGGGAGGTCAAGGCGCTGCGCGCCGGGCGCGGCCAGATCAAGGAAGGGTACGTCGTTATCAAGAATAACGAACTGTTCCTGATCGGCACGCACATCAGCCCGCTGCCCGAAGCCTCGACCCACATCAATCCCGATCCGGTACGCACGCGCAAGCTGCTGTTGCACAGCGAAGAGATCAGCAAACTGATCGGCAAGGTCGAGCAGCGCGGCTACACGCTTGTGCCGCTGAATTTTCACTACAAGGGCGGCCGCGTCAAATGCGAGATCGGTCTTGCCAAGGGTAAGAAGCAGCACGACAAGCGCGAGACCGAGAAAAAGCGCGATTGGGAGCGTGAAAAGGCGCGGTTGATGCGCTCACCGACTTGATGGCTGGTGTGGTTTGATCGACGGTGATGGCAGGCGGTGTGCTGTTTTGCCGCGTTTCGTCTGCCAACATTCGCTGCGACTGACTCGCGGGTGGCAAGGAAGCGCGCCTCACAAGCGCTAAAAGGCAAATGGCCCGCATAGTCCGCGGGCCATTTCTTTTTGCAAGCCGGCAAACGCGCCGAGCAACGCTTTCGGTGCTTTCGGTACAGCCTGCGCAGTCACGCGCTCGACGCACACGAGCATGGTCAGGACATTCACGACATTGCGCCTAGCCCATCAGCTCCCCGCTGCCGGCGCGTTGAGCGCTGCCGGCCTGTTCAACGCACCTCGGTCACGCCCTTCCCTTTATTCACAATCGTCAGCGCCGACGCGATCATCGAACTCATGTCCGCGAGATTGCCGGGCACGATCAGCGTGGTGCCCTGCTTCGCCAGATTGCCGAACGCGTTCACATATTGCTCGGCCACCTTGAGGTTCACCGCTTCCATCCCGCCGTTCGATTGAATGGCCGCCGCGATCTTCTGAATCGCCTGCGAGTTGGCTTCGGCCACGGCCAGAATCGCCGACGCCTGACCTTGCGCCTGATTGATCGCCGCCTGCCGCTCGCCTTCGGACTTCTGGATGGCCGCTTCGCGCCCGCCGGACGCAATATTGATCTGCTCCTGCTTACGCCCTTCCGATGCCGCAATCAGCGCGCGCTTCTCGCGCTCGGCGGTGATTTGCGCCTGCATTGCGTGGAGAATTTCCTTGGGCGGCGTCAGATCCTTGATTTCGTAGCGCAGCACCTTCACACCCCAGTTCGTCGCAGCTTGATCGAGCGACGACACGATGCTGTGGTTGATGAAGTCGCGTTCCTCGAAAGTCTTGTCGAGTTCGAGCTTGCCGATCACCGAGCGCAGCGTGGTTTGCGACAGCTGCGTGATCGCGAACACGAAGTTGCTCGACCCGTAGGACGCCTTCATGGGATCGGTGACCTGAAAGTACAGCACGCCGTCCACCTGCAACTGCGTGTTGTCGCGCGTGATACAGACCTGGCTCGGCACTTCGAGCGGAATTTCCTTGAGGATGTGCTTGTAGGCGATCCGGTCGACGAACGGAAACGCGAAGCTCAAGCCCGGCGTCAGCGTACGGTGATAGCGGCCGAGCCGCTCCAGCACCCACGCATGCTGCTGCGGCACGATCTTGATAGTCTGCGCCGCCAGTACGATCACGATGATCAGAAGCACCGCCCCGACAATGGTCGAATCCATTACTGCCCTCCGGTCCGTAGTTCGAATAGTTGTGTGTGATGCGCGTATGACGTGTTGGTGCTCAGGCCGTGGTGGCCCGGGTGTTTGAATGACGCGCCGCCACGACGACGAGGCAACTGCCGCGCAGCTCCGTGATTTCGTAGAGCGGCGCGTCTTCCGGCTCGCCCGCGGCCAGTTCGACGTCCCATGCCGCGCCGCGATAATCGACGCGTGCCCGCCGCTCGTGCCACGCCGGCACGGCGAGCGTTTGACCGATGTCGAGATTGACGTCCGGGTTGCGCGACGCCTCCTTGCGCGTTCTGCGGCCGAACCGCGAACGCCTGAGCAGCAGCACCGCCGCCAGCGCCACCACGGCCGCGACCGCAAACTGCACGTCGGCTGCGGCGCCCGCAAGGTGCGCAATGGCGGCCGCGACGCAGCCCAATGCGATCATCAGCAGATAGAAGGTGCCGCTGAGCAACTCCAGCACGACCAGCACACCCGCCCCGATCCACCAGAACAATCCACCTGGCGCCACGTCGACCTCCACAAAGCAAAACACCCCGGATCTACCGGGGTGTTTATAGCACGAAGCGAGCGCGTTCAACGGGCGATACAGCACGGTTTCACGTGCATTCGACGCGCGTTTGACCTACCGCATCGCACGTTATGCATGCCGCTTAGGAAGCGGCATGCCGTTCGCCTTACTGCTTCGCCGACTTGGCCAGTTGCTGCCACGTCTCGACGATCGTGTCAGGGTTCAGCGAGATCGACTTGATGCCTTCATCGGTCAGCCACTGCGCAAAGTCCGGATGATCCGACGGGCCCTGGCCGCAAATACCGACATACTTGTCCAGGCGCAGACACGTGTCGATCGCGCGCTTCAACAGGAACTTGACCGCCGGATCGCGTTCATCGAAATCCACCGCCAGCAGTTCCATGCCGGAGTCGCGGTCGAGGCCGAGCGTGAGTTGCGTCAGGTCGTTCGAACCGATCGAGAAGCCGTCGAAGAATTGCAGGAATTCTTCGGCAAGAATCGCGTTCGACGGCACTTCGCACATCATGATCAGGCGCAGGCCATTCTCGCCGCGCTTCAGGCCGTACTTGCCCAGCAGCCCGACCACGCGCTCCGCCTGCTTCAGCGTACGCACGAACGGCACCATGATCTCGACGTTGTCGAGGCCCATTTCTTCGCGCACCTTCTTCAGCGCGATGCATTCCATCTGGAACGCTTCGGCGAAGTCGTCCGCGATGTAGCGCGACGCGCCGCGGAAACCCAGCATCGGGTTTTCTTCGTCCGGCTCGTAGCGCGAACCGCCGATCAGCTTCTTGTACTCGTTCGACTTGAAGTCCGACAGACGCACGATCACGGGCTTCGGATAGAACGCCGCCGCGATCGTGGCGATACCTTCGGTCAGCTTGTCGACGTAGAACGCGCGCGGCGATGCGTGACCGCGAGCAACGCTTTCCACGGCCTTCTTCAGGTCCTGATCGATGTTCGGGTACTCGAGAATCGCCTTCGGGTGAACGCCGATGTTGTTGTTGATGATGAACTCGAGACGCGCGAGACCCACGCCTGCGTTCGGCAATTGCGAGAAGTCGAAGGCCAGTTGCGGATTGCCCACGTTCATCATGATCTTCACCGGAATCGGCGGCAGTTCGCCGCGCTGCACTTCGGTGATTTCGGTTTCGAGCAGGCCGTCGTAGATTCTGCCTTCGTCGCCTTCCGCGCACGATACGGTGACGAGCGCGCCTTCCTTCAGCACGTCGGTCGCGTCGCCGCAGCCGACCACCGCCGGCACGCCCAGTTCACGCGCAATAATCGCCGCGTGGCAGGTGCGGCCGCCACGATTCGTGACGATTGCCGAAGCACGCTTCATGACCGGCTCCCAGTTCGGGTCGGTCATGTCGGCGACCAGCACGTCGCCCGGCTGCACACGGTCCATTTCCGACGGATCGTGAATTACGCGCACCGGACCCGCACCGATCTTCTGGCCGATCGCGCGGCCGGTGGCCAGCACGTTCGATTGGCCCTTCAGCTTGAAGCGCTGCTCGGCCTTGCCCGCCGCCTGGCTCTTCACCGTTTCCGGGCGCGCCTGCAGAATGAAGATCTTGCCGTCGCGGCCGTCCTTACCCCACTCGATGTCCATCGGACGCTCGTAGTGCTTTTCGATGATGACGGCGTATTTGGCCAGTTCGATCACGTCTTCGTCCGTGATCGAGAAGCGGTTGCGCTGCTCGTGCGCCACGTCGACGGTCTTCACGCGGCCTTCTTCGCCCGCCTTGGTGAATTCCATCTTGATCAGCTTCGAGCCGATCGAGCGGCGGATGATCGGATACTTGCCTTGCGCGAGCGTGGTCTTGTAGACGTAGAACTCGTCCGGATTCACCGCGCCTTGCACCACGGTCTCGCCGAGGCCATAGCTCGACGTGATGAAGACAGCGTCCTTGAAGCCCGATTCGGTATCCAGCGTGAACATCACGCCGGCTGCGCCGACGTCCGAGCGCACCATGCGCTGCACACCCGCCGACAATGCAACTTCAGCGTGAGTGAAGCCCTTGTGGACGCGATAGGAGATAGCGCGGTCGTTGTACAGCGACGCGAACACGTGCTTCATGCGGTCGAGCACCTCTTCGATGCCGACTACGTTGAGGTAGCTTTCCTGCTGACCCGCAAACGATGCGTCCGGCAAGTCTTCCGCCGTGGCCGACGAACGCACGGCGAACGACAGCTCTTCAGGCGAGCTGTTTTGCAGGGTGTCGAAGCCCGCGCGGATATCCGCCTCGAGTTGCGGCTGGAATGGCGCGTCGACGATCCATTGACGGATCTCCTTGCCCGCTTCCGCGAGCGACTTCACGTCGTCGACGTCGAGCGTTTCGAGACGTTTGGCGATGCGTTCGGTCAGATTGTTGTGATGCAGGAAGTCGCGGAAAGCCAGCGCCGTGGTGGCGAAACCGGTCGGCACGCGCACGCCTGCTTCAGCGAGCTGACTGATCATCTCGCCAAGCGACGCGTTCTTGCCACCGACGATTTCCACGTCGGTCATCCGCAACTGCTCGAACGGAACTACATACGCCTTATCCTTTGCGACGGTAACTGCGTTAGTCATACAAGCCCCTAAGTGTGAAAGAAATTCACGGCTGTGCAAGTGGGCTCGAACGCGAGACGCCCATTGGGAGCGTAACCTCGCGTCTTGCACAACCTGTTGGAGAAGCAATCGCTTGTTGCAAAATGGCCGAGCGCGGCTTGCGCCCGATATGCGACGAAGCACGCGAATGGACGATTTTACCGATCGATCCCTTGCGTTGACTGCCGCTTGGCGACCAGAAATACCGACCAAAAGCGAGGTGTTGAACGACCGTTCGCGGCAAGTTAGCCGCCAATCGCCCGCAATTGCTTATCCAACAGGTTGCCGCTATTCTACCGTGCCGACTCTCGAAATGTGACAGTCGGACGAGAATTGCGCCTCGAATCGCGCCCCGGACCGGCCAGCGGGCTTTTGCGAGGCCCCGCCGCCATCCGGGCGCAGTTGCGGTGCCCACGGCGCGCTGGTCGGACGCTGCTGCAATCTCCGGTTAGCCACCGGGCAGCGTCGTCCGCACAGCGATGTTTCTTTCGAGCGCTTTTTTCCGCTCACGTTCCCTGCCCCACTGATGCCGCCCACCGTATTCATCGTCTCCGACGGTACCGGGATCACTGCCGAAACCTTCGCGCATTCGATCCTCTCCCAGTTCGACCAGAAATTCCGCCTGGTTCGCGTGCCCTTTGTCGACTCGACCGAGAAGGCCTACGCCACGCTCGAAAAGATCAACGAAGCGATCGTGCAGGACGGCCGCCGTCCGATCGTCTTCACCACGCTGGTGGACAGCGCGTCGAATCAGATCGTCAAAGGCTCGAATGCGCTGGTGCTGGACATGTTTCAGACTTTCGTCGAGCCGCTCGAACAGGAACTGGAACTGAAGTCGAGCCACGCGATGGGCCGCGGCCACCAGAACGCCGACACCGAGGAGTACAAGAACCGGATCGAGGCGATCAACTTCTCGCTCGCTCACGACGACGGTCAATCGAACCGCAATCTGGCGGACGCCGACGTGATTCTGGTCGGCGTGTCGCGCAGCGGCAAGACGCCGACGAGCCTCTATCTGGCCATGCAGTATGGCGTGAAGGCCGCCAACTATCCGTTGATTCCGGAAGATTTCGAACGCGGCAAATTGCCGACGCCGTTGCTGGCGCATCGGCAGAAGATGTTCGGTTTGTCGATCGATCCGCAGCGGCTTTCGGAGATTCGCAATGAGCGCCGGCCCGGCAGCAAGTACGCCGCGCCGGAGAATTGCCGTTATGAGATCAACGAAGCCGAAGCGATGATGCGGCGTGAAGGGATCAAGTGGTTGTCGTCGACGCACAAGTCGATCGAAGAGATCGCGACGACGATCCTGCAGGAAATCAAGCTGGATAGACCTTCTTATTGAGCCTGTGCGCACGGGTCGCGCAAGCCCGGCGGCCTTGAACATGGACACGCGCGAGACCATGCGTGTTGTCGAGCCACGGCATAGGCACGATCAGAGCCCCGCGGCATGAAACAGCCTCCAGCGCGGACGAACGCGGGAGCGCAGGTCTGCTGCTCTAGCTACGACCGCGCTGCTGGCGGCACTGCTCGAACACGCACACGGCCGCCGCGGCCGCCACATTCAGCGACTCCATGCCGCCCGGCTGGGGAATCGTCACCCGCAACGAAACCTTGTCGCGCCAGATTTGCGAGACGCCCGCGCCTTCGTTGCCGAACACCCACGCGAGCGGTCCGCTCAGGTCGCAATCGTAGATCGCCTCGGCGCCGTGCGAATCTGTAATCACGATCGGCAGCGCGAGGCGCTCAATCAGCGTTTGCGCTTCCACGTTCTCGTGAATCTGCAGCAGGAAATGGGCGCCCATGCCCGAGCGCAAGACTTTCGACGACCACGCGTACGCCGTACCCGGCGCGCAGAACACCTGCTGAATGCCGGCGGCCGCCGCGCTGCGCAGAATCGAGCCGACGTTGCCCGCGTCCTGTACGCCGTCGAGCACGAGGCAGGTTTGCGCGACCGTGTCGGGCAGCGGCGTATCGAGCTTTTCAACCAGTAGCAGAATGCCTACACCGTGCACGACATTCGACAACTGCCCGAACAATGCGTCCGGCAGCGTCATGACACGATGATCTTCGATGCGCGAAACGATCGCCTGCGCTTCGTCGTGGCGCAGCGCGCCGTCGGTGACGATGCACATTTCCGGTTGCCCGGCGACATCGAGATAGGCGCTCGCGAGATGAAACCCTTCGAGCAGCGCGTGGCCGCTCTTGCGCTGTTGATGCGTCGAGCCGGCCAGTGCCTTCAGGCGCTTGTAGAGCGGATTGTCCCGCGAGGTGATGGCTTTCACAGGCAGCGAAGAAAACAGTGAGAATGAGGAAAGAGTGGGTCGCACGCAGCGCTCATGAGGCGCTCGTGTGAAGCTCAGGCGGCGCTGCCGCGTTCGCCGAAGGCGTCGTCGTCGAACATCACTTCAGACACGACAATCACTTCGCCCGCCGGCAGCGGCACGCCGGTGCCCAGGCGCAGATGCGCCTCACGCACCGGTGCGAATGAACGCCGATGATGCTCGCAAGGCCCATGCTCGCGCAGCGCCTTGAGATGCTGTGGCGTGCCGTAACCGGCATGCGCGTTGAAGCCGTAGACGGGATGCGTCTGGTGCAATTCGAGCAGCATCCGGTCGCGCGTGACCTTGGCGAGAATCGACGCCGCCGAAATGCTTTTGACGAGCGCGTCGCCGCCGATCACGGCTTCACTACGCACGCTCAGCGTGGGACAGCGATTGCCGTCGACCTTGACGAGCGTCGGCACGACCGACAGGCCCTCCACGGCGCGCTTCATGGCGAGCATGGTGGCATGCAGGATATTCAGCGAATCGATTTCTTCGACGGTTGCCGACGCAATGCAGTAAGCGAGCGCCCGGTCGACGATCTTGTCGTACAGTTCGTCGCGCTTTTTCGCGGTCAATACTTTGGAGTCGTCGAGGCCGCGAATCATCGGCCTGGACGGGTCGAAAATCACCGCCGCGGCCACGACCGGGCCGGCCAATGGGCCGCGCCCTGCTTCGTCGACGCCGCAGACGATGTCATCCGGCGTCTCGAAGTTCAGGCCGACCTGCTGCGCCGCCGCTCCGGCGACGGTTTTACGGTGCGGCGCGCGTGACAGGGTCACGGCCGCCCCTTCCGCTTTTCGATGACGCTCGCCACGACTTCCGCCGCACGCTGCGCGGTGTTCTGCTTCAGCACGTGATGCATCTCCGTGAAGATTTCCGTCAGCGTGCGCCGGTTGGTCTCGTCGCGCAACTGTTTCAGCGTGGCTTCGGCCAGCGCCTGGGGCGTGGCGAAGTGCTGCAGGATCTCCGGCACCACGAAGCGCCCCGCCAGGATGTTCGGCAGCCCGACATACGGCAGATAGCCCTGGCGGCGCATGATCTGGCCGGTCAGCCAGGGCACCTTGTATGAGATCACCATCGGCTTTTTCAGCAGCGCGGCTTCGAGCGTCACGGTGCCGCTCTTCACGAGGATCGCGTCGGCCGCGGTCATGGCGAGTTGCGCCTGGCCGTCGGTAATCGTCAGCGCGAGGCCGGGGTGCGAATCGACCAGCGGCCGCAGCATTTCCCGCAGCGCCGGCGTGGCCGCCGGCATCACGAAGCGCAGACTCGGCTCCTGATGCTGCATCATCTCCATCGCGGCGAAGAACGTCGGGCCGATCAAATCGATCTCCGAGCGCCGGCTACCCGGCAGGACCGCGATGATCGGGCCGTCTTCCGCAAGACCCAGTGCCCGGCGTGCGCCCAGCGTGTCCGGTACGAGCGGAATTTCGTCAGCGAGCGGATGGCCCACGTACGAGGCCGCGACACCGGCTTTTTCCAGCAGCGCCGTCTCGAACGGGAACACGCACAGCATGTGGTCGACCGCCTTGGCGATCTTCTTGATGCGGCCGCCGCGCCACGCCCAGATGGACGGACACACGAAGTGAACGGTTGGGATCCCGGCCTCGCGCAACGGATGCTCGAGCCCAAAATTGAAATCGGGCGCATCAACGCCCACGAACACCGACGGCGGCTCTGCCAGCAACTGCCGCTTCAGTTCGTTGCGAATGCCGAGAATGCCGGGAATATGCTTCAGCGCCTCGACATAGCCGCGCACCGAGAGCTTTTCCATCGGAAAGTGGGCGTCGAAGCCCGTGGCGATCATGCGTGGGCCGCCGATCCCGTAGTACTGGGTGCCGGCGGGCAGACGGCTCGTGAGGCCGTCGAGCAGCGAGGCCGCCAGCAGGTCGCCGGACGGCTCGCCGGCCACCATCGCGACGCGCAATGGACTGGGTTGCAGTGCCATCGGTTAGCGGATGATGCCGCGTTGCGACGCTTCGACGAACGCGAGCAGCGTCTGCACCGGCGCATCGCCATCGCCGCCCGCGGTCGCGAGCTCGCGCAACTGCACCTTCGCTTCTTCGAGCGACAGGCCGTTCTTGTACAGCACGCGATATGCCGCGCGTAGCGCAGAGATCGCGTCCGGCGAGAAACCGCGGCGGCGCAGTCCTTCGACGTTGATGCCGTGCGGCTCGGCCTTGTTACCGGCGGCGATCACGAACGGCGGAATGTCCTGCACCAGCGCCGAAGCGCCGCCCAGCATGGAGTGCGCACCAATGCGCACGAACTGATGCACGCCCGACATGCCGCCGACGATCGCGTGGTCGCCGATCGTGACATGTCCGGCCATCTGCGCGTTGCTCGACAGAATGACGTTGCTGCCGACGTGGCAATCGTGCCCGATGTGCACGTACGCCATGATCCAGTTGTCGTCGCCGAGCGTGGTGACGCCCGCGTCCTGCATCGTGCCGGTGTGGATCGTGGTGAATTCGCGGATCGTGTTGCGGTTGCCGACCACGAGCCGGGTCGGCTCGTCCTTGTACTTCATGTCCTGCGGACGGCCGCCGACCGATGCGTAGTGACCGATCCGGTTGTCTTCGCCGAGGGTGGTGTGACCTTCGATCACGCTGTGCGAACCGACCGTGGTCCGTGCGCCGATCGTCACATGTGCGCCGATCACGGCATACGGTCCGACTTCGACGGATTCGTCGAGTTGTGCGCCCGGTTCGACGATCGCAGTGGGATGAATCCTGCTCATGCGTCCTCGCTTCTGATTCTGTTGCGTTGTCTGGATGGGCATCTGGCGGGAGGCCGGCGCGCGCATGACGCCACCGATCGCCCGGACGCTGGCTTAAGCGCCTCGCGCCTAAGTGCGTTTAAGCGTCTTTGTCCGTGTGCCGCACCGCGCACATCAGGTCGGCTTCCGCCGCGACCACGCCATCCACTTCGGCGCGCGCCTTGAACTTCCAGATGCCGCGCATGTGACGCTCGAACGTGCAGTTCAGGATCAGCTGATCGCCCGGTTCCACCACGCGCTTGAAGCGCGCGTTGTCGATGCCGACGAACAGATACAGCGTGTTCGACGGGTCGCTCGGCTCTTCCGAAAACGTCAGCAGAGCCGCCGTTTGCGCGAGTGCTTCGAGAATCAGCACGCCCGGCATCACCGGACGCGTCGGGAAGTGGCCCTGAAAATACGGTTCGTTGATCGACACGTTCTTCAACGCTTTGATGCACTTGTGCGGCTCGAGTTCGAGCACCCGGTCGACCAACAGGATCGGGTAACGATGCGGCAGCAGCGTGAGAATCTTATGAATGTCGAGATTGATTTTTTCGGTGCTCATGGTGTTTCTGCTCACGCATTGACTGCGCGGTGATGACTGCGGATGCTGGTGCAGGTGGATTGGTAAAGCGTGCTGCCGGCGCTCGCCGTGACCCGGCGGCCGCGCCACCCGGTCACGGCAACCGACCTTGCTTCCTGTTGCTTGCCCGCCATTTTACGCGGTGCCGGCGGGTTGCCCGGCGAAATGCTGAGTCTGCTGAGTCAATTGCCCTGCGAGTTGCCCTGAGGTTCAGGCTTTGCTGCCCGCGGAACTGCTTGCTGAGGCGTCCTGCTTCTCAGCCGCGGCGTTTTCAAGCGCCTTGATTCGATCGCGAAGTTTGTCGATATTGCGCAGCAACGCCGCGCTCTTGTTCCAGTCTGCATGGTTCACGGCCGGGAAGGCACTGGTGTACATACCAGGCTTGAGCAGCGACTTCGAGACGCCCGACTTCGCCGTGACGATCACATAGTCGGCCAGCGTGACATGTCCGGCAATCCCGACCGCGCCGCCGATCATGCAATGGCGGCCAATGGTCGTGCTGCCCGCGATGCCCGCGCAGCCGGCAATCACCGTATAAGCGCCCACCTTGCAGTTGTGACCGATCTGCACCAGATTGTCGATCTTCACGCACTCTTCGATGATCGTGTCCGCCATGGCGCCACGGTCGATAGTGGTGTTCGCGCCGATTTCGACGTCGGCCGCGATGGACACACCGCCGACCTGCGGAATCTTCACCCAGCTGCCGGTACGCGCCTCACCCTCGCCGACGAAATCCGGCGCGAAGCCGAAACCGTCCGAGCCGATCACCGCACCCGCGTGCACGATCACGCGCTCGGCGAGCTTGCAACCGTGGTACACCGCGACATTGGGATAAAGATGCGAGCCCGCGCCGATGCGCGTGCCACGGCCGATCACGACATTGGCGTCGAGCCGCACGTTGTCGCCGATCACCGCACCCGCTTCCACCGTGACGTGCGGGCCGATCACCGCGCTCGCGGCGATCTGCGCCGACGGGTCGATGGTCGCGCTCGGGTGCACGCCGGGCGCCGCCTTGGGCGCAGCGAGGTCGATGAAAGTTTGCGCGACGCGCGCGAAGTAAGCGTACGGATTCGGCGTGACGATGAAGTTACGATTCTCGCGGGAAGCGAGCTTGGCGAGGTCGTCGGCGTTAATCAACACCGCGCCCGCACGGGTCGTTTCGACCTGCGACAGGTACTTCGGATTGGCGAGGAACGCCAGCTGGTCCGGGCCTGCCTGGTCGAGCGGCGCGAGACTGCCGACGCGCTGCGAACCGTCTCCGACTACTTCACCGCCGAACCGCTGGACGATGTCCTCGAGCGTAAATGCCATGCCTATCCTGTCTCCTGGTATTCGGTCCGACTTGTCAGATCCGCTGCCGGGGCCGTTAAGCCCGGCAGCCACGCTCAGTTGCCCGACGCCGCCAGAGCCTTGAGCACCTGATCGGTAATATCGATGCGCGGGCTCACGTACACCGCTTCCTGGACGATCAGATCGTAATGCTGCGCTTCGGCGATCTGTTTGATCACCTTGTTGGCGCGGTCGAGCACCGCCGCCAGTTCTTCGTTGCGGCGCTGGTTCAGATCCTCACGAAACTCGCGTTGCTTGCGCTGAAAGTCCGTGTCCAGTTGCGACAGATCGCGCTGCTTCTGCGCGCGGTCGGCGGGCGACATGGACGCACCGCTCTTGTCGAGCGAATCGGACATCGACTTCAGCTTCTGCGCCATGTCGGCCAGGTCCTTGTCACGCTTGGCGAACTCGGCCTCGAGCTTGACCTGCGCGGCCTTCGCGGCAGCGGATTCGCGCAGGATGCGGTCGGAATTCACCGCCGCGATCCTGGCCTCCTGCCCATGCGCGACCCCGACACCCAGGGTCATTGCCAGCGCCAGCGCGCACGCCACACGTTTCGAAAACATACCGGTTAGCAAAGTCATCCTCTCGATACTGTAGTTTGGCCGGGCCGGCCGCCGGGCGCCTTCCGCCGCCCGATCAGAATGCCGTCCCGATCTGGAACTGGAATTTCTGATACTGGTCGCCGGTATGCTTCGTGAGCGGGAAGCCCAGGCTGAGCTTGAGCGGGCCGATCGGCGAGATCCACGCCAGACCGACACCGTAGCCGTAACGCAGGCCGTTGGCGCCGATACTGTTGCCTTCCGTACCCCACACGTTACCGGCGTCGAGGAACGTGAAGACGCGCAACGTGCGGTCGTAGCCCGTGCCCGGCAGCGGGAACGTCAATTCGATGTTACCCACCAGCAGCTTCGAGCCGCCGATCGGGTCGTTCGTCTTGGCGTCGCGCGGACCCAGCGAGCTCGGCTCGTAGCCCCGCACCGAACCAATACCGCCCGCATAGTAGTTCTTGAAAATCGGATAAGGCTTGCCGCCGAGGCCGTTTCCGTAACCGCCCTGGAAGTTGAAGCCCAGCACGAACCCGCGCGAGAACGAATAATAGTACTGCGCGTTGATGTCGGCCTTGTAGTACTGCGTGCCGCCGATCGGCGTACCGTATTCGGCGTTTGCCTGCGTGAAGTAGCCGCGGCTCGGCACCAGCGCGCTGTCACGCGCGTCGCGCGACCAGCCCACGGTGATCGGCACGTTGTTCGACACGCGGCCGAATTCATGCACGTAGTCGATGTAGCTCTGCGGCGTGTTCGCGTCGATATCCAGCTGGTTCTGCTCGAGGCCGGCACCGAAGTACACCGTGTCGACTTCCGAGAACGGAATACCGAACTTCAGGTCGCCACCGATCGTGACGATCTTGAAGCTCGAATCCGTGGAGTAGTACAGCGGCTGGTACGTACGGTAATAGACGTCGGTAATGCGCTTGATGCCGTCGACCGTGAAGTACGGGTCGACCTGCGTGACCGTCAACGTACGGTACGTCTTGGCGGTATTGATGTTCACCGAGAGACTCGTGCCCGAACCGAACACGTTGTCTTGCGACACGCCGGCCGAGAGCACCACCTTGTCGGTCGACGAGAAGCCCGCACCCAGCGTGATCGCGCCCGTCGGTTTTTCGGCCACCTTGACGTCCACATCGACCTGGTCCGGCGTGCCTTCCACGGGCACCGTGGTCACGTCGACATCGGTAAAGTAGCCGAGACGGTTGATCCGGTCTTTCGACAGCGCGAGGCGGTTCGAATCGAACCACGAGCTTTCGAGCTGGCGCATTTCGCGGCGCACCACTTCGTCACGCGTACGCGTATTGCCGACCACGTTGATGCGGCGCACGTAGACGCGGCGGCTCGGATCCACCTGCAGCGTCAGGTCGACCTTGTGGTTGGCCTGATCGATCTGCGGCTGCGCGTTGACCGTGGCGAACGCATAGCCGTATTCGCCCAGCTTGTCGACGATAGCCTTGGTGGTGGCCTGCAGCTTTTCAGCCGAGAAGCGGTCGCCCGGTTTGATCTTGATGAGCTTGGCCAGCTCCGGCTCGCGATCGAGCAGATTGCCCGCCAGCTTGATATTCGAAATCGTGTACGGCTCGCCTTCGTGCAGCGTGACCGTCAGATACATGTCCTTCTTGTCCGGCGTGATCGACACCTGGGTCGACTCGATGTTGAACTCGAGATAGCCGCGATTCAGATAATACGAGCGAACGTTTTCGAGGTCGCCGGTCAGCTTGTCTTTCGCGTACAGGTCGTTCTTCGTGTACCACGAGAACCAGTTCGGCGTGGACAACTGCATTTCGTCGCGCAGCGTGCCCGTGCTGAACGCCTTGTTGCCGATGAAGTTGATCTGGCGGATCTTCGCGCTCGGACCTTCGGCCACCGAGAACAGCACCGACACGCGATTGCGGTCGATCGGCGTGATCGTGGTGGTGACTTCAGCGGCGTAGTAGCCGCGCGTCAGATACTGACGCTTCAGTTCCTGCTCAGCCTTGTCGACCAACGCCTTGTCGTAATAACGGCCTTGCGACAAACCCACGGCGCGCAGCGCCTTGGTCAGGTTTTCCTTGTCGAACTCATGAATGCCGGCGAAGTCGATCGTGCCGATGGCCGGACGTTCCAGCACCTGCACGATGACGACGTTGCCTTCGGTCGCGATCTTGACGTCGTTGAAGAAGCCCGTGGCATACAAAGCGCGGATGGCTTCCGATGCCTTGTCGTCGCTGAAGGTGTCGCCTTGCTTGATGGGCAGGTAGGCAAACACGGTACCAGGTTCGACGCGTTGCAATCCCTCGATCCGGATGTCTTGCACCACGAAGGGCGTCGTTGCGTGAGCAACCAGCCCATGCGCGGCGAACGCCGCGGCTATAACCGTCTTTGGAACAAAGCGATGAGGTTTAAACAACGTGCTTCCCCAGTGTGTATAGCTGCATCAGGTCGGGCGGTCGCCATCGTGAACGCCGCCGAACACTTTAAAAATGGATTAAACGAGCCAGATCGTTGAACAGCGCGATCGCCGACAACGCGACGATGCAGGCGAGACCCGCCCTCTGAAAAACGAGTTGCCAGCGATCGGAGACAACTTTACCGGTAATAGCTTCAACCAAATAATATAACAGATGCCCCCCGTCCAATACCGGAATTGGTAACAGGTTCAGTACACCAAGACTAATACTGACAAGGGCCAGGAACGACAGGAATGCAGAAGGACCTAGACGTGCGCTCTTTCCTGCGTAATCCGCGATCGTCACCGGACCGGAAAGATTTTTCAGCGATGCCTCGCCTACGATCATCCTGCCGAACATGCGCACCGAGTAAACCGCGAGATCCCACGTGCGGCGCGCGCCCAACTGCAAGCTTTCAACCGGACCGTAATGCACGTCGATCGACGGCACCTGCGTGGCCAGTTCCGCGCCGATGCGGCCGATCTGCTGCCCGGTCGTTTCATCGCGCTGTGCCTGCGGCACGATGTTCACGTTTTCGAGCTTGCCCGCCGCCTTACCGCCGCGCTCGACCTGCAGCGTCACCGCTTTGCCGGCGTGCGATTTTACATAAGCGATGAAGGCCGTGGCGTTATCGGTCGGAATACCGTCGACGGCACGCAGACGATCGCCGGCAACGAGGCCGGCCTTTTGCGCCGCGCTGCCCGGTTGCACGCCCGCCACCGTCAGCTTGCCACCGCCCGGCTCGAAACCGAGATGCGACATGAAGTCGTCGTCGACATCTTTTTCGCTGAGGCCGCGCAGATCGAGCTGAAAATCCGACGTACCGTGCGCATCTTTCGCGCTCAGCACGACGCGCTTGTGATCGAATGCCGCACCCAGCAGCTTCCAGCGGAGATCCGACCATGAGCGCACCGGCTCGGATTCGCCGGCGTTCTCGGCACGCACGGCAACGATCGTTTCACCACCGTCGAAACCGGCAACAGCCGCGGGCGTATTCGGCGCGGGCGCCGCGATCACCGCCGCCGGCTCCGTCACGCCAGTGGCGAAGACGAGTGCGAACAGCACGATGGCCAGCAGGAAGTTCGCGACCGGACCGGCCGCGACAATCGCAAAACGCCGCCACACGGATTGCCGGTTGAACGCATGCGGCAAGGCGTCGGCGGGAATCGGCTCAGCGCCCGTTTCGCGCTCGTCGAGCATCTTCACGTAGCCGCCGAGCGGCAGCGCGGCAATGGTCCATTCGGTGCCCGTCTTCGGACTCACCCACTGGAACAGCGGCTTGCCGAAGCCGATCGAAAAGCGCAGCACCTGGACGCCGCACAGGCGCGCCACGCTGTAATGCCCGTATTCGTGGACGACCACGAGTACGCCAATCGCGACCGCGAAGGCGACCAGTTCGATCAGCAGGTTCATGAGCGCCTCACTGGACGGCGCGTTCCGTGCGACGGGCGCCGTCGGGCAGACGCGCGATGAATTCAGCAGCGGCGCGACGCGCGGCGGCATCCGCTTCGATCACGTCTTCGAGCGCATGCGCGCTGCGGTTCGGCAATGCGCTGAGCACCGCGTCGACCACCTGGGCGATCGCCATGAAACCGATCTGGCGCGCGAGGAACGCTTCAACCGCGATTTCATTCGCGGCGTTCAGCGCCGCGCTCGCCAGGCCGCCCTCGGCCAGTGCCTTCACTGCGAGAGCAAGACACGGAAAGCGCGTGTAATCCGGCTTTTCGAACGAGAGGGACGCGACCTGCAGCAGATCGAGTTGCGCCACGCCCGAATCGACGCGATCCGGAAACGCCAGCGCATGCGCGATCGGCGTGCGCATGTCGGGATTGCCCAGTTGGGCGAGCACCGAGCCGTCGGCGTAGGACACCATCGAGTGAATCACGCTTTGCGGGTGAATCAGCACCTCGATGCGCTCGCCCGGCAGATCGAACAGCCAGTGTGCCTCGATCACTTCGAGGCCCTTGTTCATCATGGTGGCCGAGTCGACCGAAATCTTGCGGCCCATGACCCAGTTCGGATGCTTACAGGCTTCGTCCGGCGTGACGTCGACGAGGGTGGCCGGTTCGCGAGTGCGAAATGGGCCGCCCGACGCGGTCAGAATGATCTTGGAGACGCCGCCGTGCAGCGCGGCCTCGCGCGGCAGGCACTGGAAAATCGCGTTGTGTTCGCTGTCGACCGGCAGCAGCACGGCGCCGTTGTCGCGCACCGCGTCCATGAAGATCGCGCCGGACATGACCAGCGCTTCCTTGTTGGCGAGCAGGATGCGTTTGCCCGCGCGCGCTGCGGCAAGACTCGGTGCCAGGCCGGCCGCGCCGACGATCGCCGCGACCACCGTATCGCAGCCGTCGCTCTTCGACACGTCGACGAGCGCTTGCGGTCCATACGTGACCTCGGTCTTGCAACCCGCTTCGCGCAATTTCGCCGCGACGCTGGCAGCCGTATCGGCGTCGCCGACCACCGCGACTTCGGGCTGAAAGCGCAGGCATTGCTCGACGAGCTTGTCGCCGTTGCGATGCGCGCTCAGCGCATAAACCGAAAAGCGCTCGGGATGACGCGCGACGACGTCGAGCGTGCTGTCTCCAATCGAGCCCGTGGAACCGAGCAATGTCAGACGTTTTTGCATATCTCTTTCTCTAGCCGAGCAGCAGCATGGCAAGCGGCAGCACCGGCAACAAGGCATCGATGCGGTCGAGCACGCCACCGTGCCCCGGCAACAGGCCGCTTGAATCTTTCACACCGGCCTGGCGTTTCATCATCGATTCGAACAGGTCGCCCACCACGCTGAATGCCACCAGCAAGGTCAGCGCGAGCAGCGTGCGCACGGCGCCCCAATGCGCCAGCAGCGCAGAATACAGGGTCGGCTCGAACGCATGCAAAAAGACCGCCGCCGCCGCGACGATCATCACCACCAGCCAGCCGCCGATCGCGCCCTCCCAGGTCTTACCCGGACTGATGGCAGGCGCCAGCTTGTGTTTTCCAAACGCTTTTCCGGAGAAGTATGCGCCGATATCGGCCAGCCATACCAATAGCAGCAGCGACAGCACGAACGGCACACCCTGCATGCGCGCGGCGACGAGAGCATGCCAGCACGCGACGAATACCACAATGCCGGCAAGAAACAGGAAGGAACGCCAGGCGCCCTGCGCGAGCGTGGGCTTGCGCAGCAGCACGAACGGGCCGGCGATCACCCAGAAAATAGCGGCCGCTTCAAAGAGCGGTCTGGCTTGTTCGATGCCGGTACCGAGACGCGTGCTGGCCACCAGCGCCACTGCGGCGATCAGGGCGTAAATGACCGGGCCCGCGCCGCCCAGCTTGAGCAGGCGCGCCCACTCCCACGCGGCGAACACGACGACAAAAGCGATCAGCGCGCCGAACGCGCCCACCGGCGCGAACAACGTGACCGGCAGGAACACTGCCAGCAGGATGATCGCCGTGATGACACGGGTTTTTAGCATGGAAGCGAATCGACGTTTTGCGATTGCGGCTCGAGTTGAGCACTGGTGCGGCCGAAGCGGCGTTCGCGCTCCGCGTACGAAGCGATGGCGTGGCCGAGCGCGTCGCCGTCGAAATCCGGCCAGAACGTGTCGGTGAAGTAGAACTCGGTGTAGGCGAGTTGCCACAGCAGGAAGTTGCTGACGCGGCGCTCGCCGCCGGTGCGGATGAAGAGGTCCGGCTCCGGCGCATAAGCCATGGAGAGGTGTTCGGCGAACGAATCTTCGGTCACCTCCACCGCCTTGCCCGCCAGCGCCGACTGTTCGGCGAGCTTGCGGGTGGCCTGCATGATGTCCCAGCGGCCGCCGTAATTCGCGGCAATCGTAAGTGTGAGACGGGAATTGCGCGCGGTCTTGGTCTCCGCGCGCTTGATCAGGTCGCGGATGCGCGTATCGAAGCGGGCCAGGTCGCCCACCACGCGCAAGCGGATGCCATTCGCATGCAGCTTGCCGATCTCGCGCTCCAGCGCGGTCACGAACAGGCGCATCAGGAACGAGACTTCCTCGTTCGGACGGCGCCAGTTTTCCGAACTGAAAGCGAACAGCGTCAGATATTCGACACCCTGACGGGCGCACGCCTCGACGGCCGCACGCACCGCGTCGACGCCGCGCGTATGGCCCGCCACGCGCGGCAAGCGCCGCTGGGTGGCCCAACGGCCGTTGCCGTCCATGATGATCGCGATATGTCGCGGCACCGCGGCGACATCAGGCACGCGCACGGTTGAGCTGGTATAGGTCATGGCCGTCGGGACAGTGACTGCAAATAAAAGAAGTGGAGAACGTGAGCAGCTGAGCGGCCGGCCTCAGACCGTCATGATCTCGGCTTCTTTCGTCACGACGAGCTTGTCGATTTCGGCGACGAACTTGTCCGTCAGCTTCTGCACGTCGTCGCCTGCACGACGTTCGTCGTCTTCCGAAATTTCCTTGTCTTTCACGAGCTTTTTCAGTTGCTCATTGGCGTCGCGGCGCAGGTTGCGCACCGCGACCTTGGCCGTTTCCGCTTCGCTCTTGACCACTTTGGTCAGTTCGCGGCGGCGATCTTCGGTCAGCGCGGGCATCGGCACGCGGATCACGTCGCCTTGCGTGGCCGGGTTCAGACCCAGGTCCGATTCGCGGATCGCCTTTTCGACGACCTGCACCATCTTCTTTTCCCACGGCTGCACGCCGATCGTGCGTGCGTCGATCAGCGTCAGATTCGCGACCTGCGAAATGGGCACCGGCGAACCGTAGTAATCGCACTGGATGTGATCGAGCAGGCCCGTGTGTGCACGGCCCGTGCGGATCTTCGACAGGTCGTTCTTGAACGCGTCGATGGAACGCTGCATCTTTTGTTCAGCGCCCTTCCTGATATCAGCCACAGACATTTTTAAACCTCCGAACCTTCAAAACGGTGCGAGCCGGCCAGCGCGCGCAAGATGCGGCGGCCCGGGCTCGCGCTAAAGCCCACGTTATGTGAACGAGAGTTTACACGTGGACGAGGGTACCCTCGTCGTCGCCTTGTACGATGCGCTTGAGCGCGCCCGGTTTGACGATCGAAAACACCCGGATCGGCAGTTTCTGGTCGCGGCACAGCGCGAATGCCGTGGCGTCCATCACCTGCAGATTGCGGCCGATCGCCTCGTCGAAGCTGATCGTGGTGTAACGCGTCGCGCTCGGGTCTTTCTTCGGGTCGGCGGAATACACGCCGTCTACCTTGGTTGCTTTCAGCACGACTTCCGCGCCGATTTCCGAGCCGCGCAACGCGGCGGCCGTGTCGGTCGTGAAGAACGGGTTGCCGGTGCCGGCCGCGAAAATCACGACTTTGCCTTCTTCGAGCTGGCGAATCGCGCGGGGCCGGATGTATGGCTCGACCACCTGGTCCATGCGCAGCGCCGATTGCACGCGCGCCTCGATGCCGGCGTGGCGCATGGCATCCTGCAGCGCCAGCGCGTTCATCATGGTGGCCAGCATACCCATGTAGTCGGCCGTCGCGCGATCCATACCCGCCGCGCCGCCCGCGACGCCGCGGAAGATATTGCCGCCGCCGATCACCACGGCCAGCTGCGTTCCGAGACGGACCACTTCGGCCACGTCCGCCACCATTCGTTCGATGGTCGCGCGATTGATGCCGAAGGCATCGTCGCCCATCAGAGCTTCACCGGAGAGTTTGAGCAGGACGCGTTTATAGGCAGTGGGCATAGGGGTATCCAGATCGCGCAGAACAGGGCAACAACAAGGGACTAATGTAGGGGTGAAATGCTGATTCGGGCAAGCGTCGCCAAATTGACGAACCCTGGGTTCGCCAGTGGCGGCTGCGCGGCGAGGGTCAACCCGCGCGCAGCCTTGCGGCGCTGCCGACCGCGGCAAAGTCTTGCTCCGCCGCGGGTCCAACGATACAACAGTTGCTGCTTAGGTAAGACTTATTGTTGCTTTGCAGCAGCGACTTGAGCGGCCACTTCAGCTGCGAAGTCGTCCTGCTTCTTCTCGATGCCTTCGCCGACCACGAACAGCGCGAACTTCTGCACGCTCGAGTTGCCGGCCTTCAGCATCTGCTCGATCGTCTGCTTGTCGTTCTTAACGAACGTCTGGTTCAGCAGCGACACTTCCTTCAGGTACTTCTGCACGCTGCCGTCGACCATTTTGGCGACGATTTCAGCCGGCTTGCCCGATTCGGCGGCCTTCTGCTCAGCAATGCTGCGCTCCTTGGCGATCAGGTCCGCCGGCACGTCGTCCGACGACAGCGAAACCGGCTTCATCGCGGCGATGTGCATCGCGACGTCCTTGCCGACCTGCTCGTCCGCGCCGGTGTACTCGACCAGCACGCCGATACGCGTGCCGTGCAGGTACGCTGCCAGCTTGTTCGACGTTTCGAAGCGCACGAAACGGCGGATCGACAGGTTTTCACCGATCTTGCCGACCAGTGCCAGGCGCACTGCGTCGACCGTCGAGCCGTCCATCGGGAGTGCCGCCAGCGCTGCGACGTCAGCCGGATTTTGCGTGGCGACCAGTTCAGCGACTTTCTTCGAGAAACCCAGGAAGTCGTCGTTCTTCGAAACGAAGTCGGTTTCGCAGTTCAGCTCGACCAGCGAACCCGCGTTGCCGCCGATGAACGACGCAACCACGCCTTCAGCCGTCACGCGCGATGCAGCCTTGCTGGCCTTGTTGCCCAGCTTCACGCGCAGCAGCTCTTCAGCGCGCGCCATGTCGCCGTCGGCTTCCGTCAGCGCCTTCTTGCATTCCATCATCGGCGCGTCGGTCTTTGCGCGCAGTTCTGCAACCATGCTTGCGGTAATTGCCGCCATCATTTGCTCCTTGAGTTCCGTCTGTCACACACCGCCCGCACTTCGATGCCGGCGGCAAGAATTCGTTTCAGCGTTTACCGTATTTTTTACGGAGGACGCGTTGAGCGCTGCGTCGGACATTGCCGGCAGCGCCCCACTACAATGTCGCGGCTTAAAAAAAGGGGGCCTGTAGAAAGCCCCCTTTTTTGCCGGACACGGGGCAGCTTTACGCTTCCGAGTTGACCTCGACGAACTCGTCGCCGTCGCCACCACGTGCAGCTTGCACCACTTCGTTGACCGCGTTCGCACGGCCTTCGACGATCGCGTCAGCCACGCCAGCCGTGTACAGAGCGACAGCCTTCGAGGCGTCGTCGTTACCCGGGATCACGTAGTCGATGCCTTCCGGCGAGTGGTTCGTGTCGACCACGGCGATGACCGGAATGCCGAGCTTGTTCGCTTCGGTCACGGCAATCTTGTGGTAGCCGACGTCGACCACGAAAATCGCGTCCGGAATGCCGCCCATGTCTTTCACGCCGCCGATCGACTTGACCAGCTTGGCCATTTCGCGTTCGAACAGGAGCGCTTCCTTCTTGCTCATGCGTTCGGTTTCACCGGCTTCCAGCGCTGCTTCCATGTCCTTCAGGCGCTTGATCGAAACCTTCAGCGTCTTGAAGTTGGTCAGCATGCCGCCGAGCCAGCGTGCGTTGACGAACGGCATGCCAGCGCGTTGTGCTTCTTCAGCGATCGTGTCGCGCGATTGGCGCTTCGTGCCGACGAACAGGATCGTGCCGCGATTGGCTGCCAGTTGACGCGCGTACTTCAGCGCGTCGTTGTACATCGGCAGCGTCTTTTCGAGGTTGATAATGTGAATCTTGTTGCGATGCCCGAAAATGAAGGGGGCCATCTTCGGGTTCCAGAAGCGCGTTTGGTGACCGAAGTGGACACCGGCTTCCAGCATTTGACGCATGGTAACTGCCATGAAAATCTCCGCGAGGGTTGGGTCTTAAGCCGGCTGCCGTATCGGCCGCGCCGCCATCTCTCTGGCTGAACGCGACGGACACCCTGGGTGCGCCGGCTTGCGAGTCTGCTGCCTTGTACTGCCTTTTGTTGCCTTTTCGTTGCCTTCTTATGCTCTGCTTTCGCTTCTGCATGACCTCACAGTGCAGGCAACCGGCGCTATGAGAAGCCAATCGTGCCGCTTTTTTGCCCACATGGACAAATATTGCAAGACAGAGATCGACTTAGCCAAAGATTATAGCACGCGACTATTGCACGACTCAACCTGCCCGGTAGCCCCGTTGATGGCCTGCGGGTTGCACCCGCGCGAGCGCCGGCCGCTTTGAACGAGCCCGCACGCGAGTTTGTGAAAGCCGCCGGTCCGGCCGCAAAAGCCTGCGGCGGCCGGAATATGGTGCGATAATCCTGCAATAAATCGCATTTCAGGCCCGACTCATGGCTATTACGCTCAAAAACGAACACGATATCGCGCAAATGCGCGTCGCCTGCAAACTGGCAAGCGAAGTGCTCGACTACATTACTCCGTTCGTCACCGCCGGCATCACGACCGGCGAACTCGACCGTCTGTGTCACGAATACATGCTGAAGGAACAGGGCACGGTTCCGGCGCCGCTGAACTATCAGCCGCCCGGCTACCCGCCCTATCCGAAGGCCACCTGCATTTCCGTCAACGACGTGATCTGCCACGGCATTCCAGGCGACAAGACGCTGAAGAACGGCGACGCTCTCAATATCGACGTCACCGTCATCAAGGAAGGCTATTTCGGCGACACCAGCCGCATGTTCATCGTCGGCGAGGGCTCGATCATGGCCAAGAGGCTCGTGCAGACCACCTTCGAATGCATGTGGCTCGGCATCGACCAGGTGCGCCCGGGCGCGCATCTCGGCGATATCGGTTACGCGATCCAGAAACATGCGGAAAGCCACGGCTACAGCGTGGTGCGCGAATACTGCGGCCACGGCATCGGCACGGTATTCCACGAAGACCCGCAGATCCTGCACTACGGCCGTCCCGGCACCGGGCTCGAACTGCAAACCGGCATGATCTTCACGATCGAACCGATGATCAACGCCGGCCGTCGCGACATTCGCACCATGCCGGACCAGTGGACCGTCAAGACCAAGGACCGCAGCCTGTCGGCGCAGTGGGAACATACGATCCTCGTCACCGAAACCGGCTACGACGTGCTGACCGTCTCCGCCGGCACGCCCGCGCGCCCGCCGGTCGTCGCGGCCACGGCTTGACCGACTTTCCATCTCTGCGCCTCCCTGCCAATGAGTAGTGTTCCAGCCGTCGCCCAATCCCCTGCCACGTCGCTCAAGGCGGAGTACAAAGTGGCCAAAGCCCAACTGCTGGAACGCTTCAGGACGGCCACCAACGTCGACGCGTTGATGGCTTCGTTGGCGCGCGCCACCGACGACTCCCTGCGCGCGGCCTGGAACACCTGCGAACTGCCGCCCGAACTGGCGCTAGTGGCGGTAGGCGGCTACGGGCGCGGCGAATTGGCGCCGCATTCCGATATCGACATTCTGGTCCTGCTGCCCGACGCGCCGATCGGGCATCTCGAACCACATATCGAACGCTTTATCAGCCTCGCATGGGATTTGGGGCTGGAACTCGGCAGCAGCGTGCGCAGCGTGTCGCAATGCCTCGAAGAAGCCGCCAACGACGTCACGGTGCGCACCTCGCTGCTCGAGGCACGGCGCATTACCGGCAGCGCTGAGCTGTTCGACGACTTCGCGAAGCGTTACCGCGAAGCGCTCGACCCGAAAGCCTTCTTCCAGGCCAAAGTGCTGGAAATGCGCCAGCGCCATGCGAAATTCCAGGACACGCCCTACTCGCTCGAACCCAATATCAAGGAAAGCCCGGGCGGCCTGCGCGATCTGCAACTGATCCTGTGGATCACCCAGGCGGCCGGTTTCGGCAGCAGCTGGCGTGAACTCGAAGCACGCGGCCTGATCACCGAGCGCGAGGCGCGCGAGCTTCGCCGCAACGAGAGTTTCCTGAAGGCGCTGCGCGCCCGGCTGCATGTGATTGCCGGGCGTCGTCAGGACATCATGGTGTTCGACCTGCAAACGGCGGTGGCCGAGAGCTTCGGCTACAAGCCGACCGCGACCAAGCGCGCGAGCGAACAACTGATGCGCCGCTATTACTGGTCCGCCAAGGCGGTCACGCAGCTCGCCACGATCCTGATCCAGAACATCGAAGCGCAGCTTTTCCCCAGCACGAGCGGCATTACGCGCGTGCTGTCGGACCGCTTTGTCGAAAAGCAGGGCATGCTGGAAATCGCCAGCGACGACGTGTTCCAGCGCGAGCCGAACGCCATCCTCGAGGCCTTCCTGCTGTACGAACAGACGCCCGGCGTAAAGGGCCTGTCGGCGCGCACGCTGCGCGCAATTTACAACGCCCGTGACGTGATGGACCAGCACTGGCGCCGCGATCCGGAAAACGGCCGTCTCTTCATGGACATCCTGAAGCAGCCGGCCGGCATCACCCACGCGCTGCGTTTGATGAACCAGACCAGCGTGCTGGGGCGTTACCTGCTGAACTTCCGGCGCATTGTCGGACAGATGCAGCACGACCTGTATCACGTCTACACCGTCGACCAACACATCCTAATGGTGCTGCGCAATCTGCGGCGCTTCGCGGTGGCCGAACACGCGCACGAATATCCCTTCTGCAGCCAGTTGATCGCCAACTTCGACCGGCCGTGGGTGCTGTACGTCGCGGCGCTGTTTCACGACATCGCCAAAGGCCGCGGCGGCGACCATTCCACGCTCGGCATGGCCGACGCGCGGCGCTTCTGCCGCAATCACGGCATCGAGGGCGAGGACGGCGAACTGGTCGTGTGGCTGGTTCAGCAACATCTGACCATGAGCCAGGTCGCGCAAAAGCAGGACACGAGCGACCCGGAGGTCATCAAGCGGTTCGCCGAACTGGTCGGCACCGAGCGGCGCCTTACGGCGCTCTATCTGCTGACCGTGGCCGATATTCGCGGCACCAGCCCCAAAGTCTGGAACACGTGGAAAGGCAAGCTGCTGGAAGACCTGTACCGCGCCACGCTCGCCGTGCTGGGCGGCGCGCGGCCGGATGCGCATTCGGAGCTGAAGTCGCGTCAGGAAGAAGCGCTCGCGCTGCTGCGCCTCGAAACCGTGCCGGAAGGCGCGCAGAAGGCGTTGTGGGACAAGCTCGACATCGGTTATTTTCTGCGCCACGACGCGGCGGATATCGCGTGGCAAACACGCGTGCTGTACCGCCACGTGGAAACGCCCACGCCGATCGTGCGGGCCCGCCCGTCGCCGATCGGCGAGGCGCTCCAGGTGCTGGTGTACGTGAAGGACCAGCCGGATCTGTTTGCCGGCATTTGCGCGTATTTCGACCGCAACGGCCTGTCGGTGCTCGATGCGCGGGTCAGCACGACTCGGCACGGGTACGCGCTCGATAATTTCCTCGTCGCGCATACCGAAGAAGACGTGCATTATCGCGATATTGCCAATCTGGTCGAACAGGAACTGACCGCCCGCCTCACCGGTGACGGCACCCTGCTCCCCGGGCCGTCGAAAGGCCGTTTGTCGCGGCTGTCGCGGACCTTCCCTGTTACCCCGCGCGTCGATCTTCGGGCCGACGAGCGCGGCCAATACTACATCCTGTCCGTGTCGGCGAACGACCGGCCAGGCCTTCTTTATTCGATCGCGCGTGTGCTGGCCGAGCATCGGGTCGGCGTCGCTTCGGCGCGGATCAATACGCTCGGCGAACGCGTCGAAGACGTGTTCCTGCTGGATGGACACGGTCTGTCGGACAGCCGCCTGCAAATTCAGGTCGAGACCGAACTGCTGCGCGCGATCGCAGTGTGAGATTTCATGCGAGTCAAATTAACAGCCAAGCACCCGCGGCCGGCTTCGTCCGAACGCGCCCCTGTCCGTACCGGCAGCACGTCGGCGCGTAAGCCGACGCGCCCGGCGGGACCCAGGCCGGCGACACCGGCTCCCGGCGGGGCGCGGGATGAACGCGCCGGCGCGGCCGGCGGCGGTAAGCGGCCGGCGGGCGCTGGCAAGCCGGCCGGTGCCGGCGCGCGTCCTGCGCGTCCCGCCAGGGCTGAAGGGTCGTTTTCGCGCGAGCGGGACGCCGGTGGCGCGCCGCGCGCGGCGTCGGATCGACCGCCGCGCCGCGAGGGCGCGAGTGGTGCGCCGCGTCGGTTCGAAGGCGGCGGCAATCGTGCTCCGCGTCGCGATGATGGTGAGCGTGCGCCGCGCCGGTTTGAGGGTGGCGGCGATCGTAGCGAACGTGCGCCGCGCAGGGCTGACGGTGAACGGGGTCCACGAAGGTTTGAAGGTGGCGGCGATCGTGCTCCGCGTCGGGATGATGCGGAACGCGCGCCGCGCCGGTTTGAAGGCGGTGCGGATCGCGGCGAACGCGCGCCGCGCCGGGCGGACGGCGAGCGCGGCCAAGGCGCTCCGCGTCGGTTTGAAGGCGGTAGTGACCGTACCGGCGGCGCGCCGCGCCGTTTCGAAGGTGCGGGCGATCGCGCTGAGCGGGCTCCACGCAGGTTCGAAGGCGGTGGCGACCGCTCGGAACGCGCGCCGCGCCGATTTGAAGGCGCGGGCGATCGAGCCAAACGCACTCCGCGTCGCTTTGAAGGCAGTTCCGATCGCGGCGAACGCGCCCCGCGCCGTTTCGAAGGCGCCGCGGACCGCGGTGACGGCGCGCCACGTCGTGAAACCGGTGATCGACCCGAACGCGCGCCCCGCCGCTTCGAAGGCAGCACGGATCGCGGCGAACGCCCGCCGCGCAGCTTCGGCGATCGCGCTCCGCGCCGCGACGACGGCGAGCGCCGTCCGTTCAGCGGAGCACGTCCGGGCGCGGGCCGTCCGTCGGAAGGCGCTCCGCGTGGAGAGCGTCCGGAACGCCGTGAACGCGATGCATCCGATCGCCCGCGTTTCAGCAGCGACCGTGGTGCTCCGCAAGACCGCCGAGGCGGCGAGCGCGGGCCGCGCAGCGAAAGCGCGCCGCGCCGTTTCGAAGGCGAGCGCGGTGCATCCGACCGTGGCGAACGCAGCTTCGCCACGCCCGTCAAAACCGGCTTCAGCGACCGCACAGACCGCCCGGCACGCGCTCCGCGTGACGAGCGTGACGAACGCGCCCCGGCCAAACGCGAATTCGGTGACCGTCCTGCGCGCAGCGCTGAGCGCAGTGAACGCAGCGAGCGTGGCGAGCGCCCGGCCCGCAGGTTCGACAAGACGCTGCCGGCCGCCGGCCGCCGCTTCGGCGACGACCGTCCCGCGCGCGCCGACAAGCCGCGTGGCGCGGCCCGAGCCGAGCGCGCCAGCGAAATCGATGCTGCTCCGCGCACCCCGCGTCGCGACTACGAAGACGCGCCAGGCATGCTGCGCCTGTCCAAGCTGATGTCCGAACTCGGCATGTGCTCACGCCGCGAAGCCGATGAGTGGATCGAAAAAGGCTGGGTGCTGGTGGACGGTGAGCGCATCGACACGTTGGGCACCAAGGTCCGACCGGACCAGCGCATCGAATTCGACCCCGCCGCCGAGGCCGCGCAATCGAGCCAGGTGACGGTGCTGATCCATAAGCCGGTGGGCCTGGTCTCAGGTCAGGCGGAAGACGGCTATCAGCCGGCCATCACGCTGGTCACGCCGGAGAATCGCTGGGAAGGCGATCAATCGGACATCCGCTTCTCGGTCGCGCATTTGCGCCAGCTTGCGCCGGCCGGCCGCCTGGACATCGATTCGACGGGCCTGCTGGTGCTGACGCAAGACGGCCGGATCGCCAAGCAACTGATCGGCGGTCATTCCGAGATCGACAAGGAGTATCTGGTGCGCGTCGCATTTGGCGAGCACACCACCGACGTCGAAAGCCACTTCCCGCCGGAAAGTCTGGAGTTGCTGTGCCGCGGCCTCTCGCTCGACGACGTGCCGCTGAAGCCCGCGCAAGTGAACTGGCAGAACGGCGAGCAATTGCGCTTCGTGCTGCGCGAAGGCAAGAAGCGCCAGATTCGCCGCATGTGCGAACTGGTCGGCCTCGAAGTGATCGGCCTGAAGCGCGTGCGCATGGGCCGTGTGATGCTGGGCGCCCTGCCGCCGGGCCAATGGCGTTATCTGTCGCCGGACGAGTCGTTCTAAAGCCGCGCGCCTGACCGACGCCTCAACAAAAAACCCCACGCAATCGCGTGGGGTTTTTTTTATCCCTGCGCTGCGTCAAGCCGAATACGCCAGCGCCGCAGTGCCCGAAGCAGCACAAGCCGCCTCAATCGTCGCTATTCGGATCCATATCCGGAAATAGCACTTCCGTGAAGCCGAACTTCGCGAAGTCGTTGATCCGCATCGGATACAGCTTGCCGATCAGGTGGTCGCACTCGTGCTGCACGACGCGTGCGTGAAAGCCCTCGGCGACACGGTCGATCGGCTTGCCGTATTGATCGAAGCCGTGATACTTGATCATCGAAAAGCGGCTTACCGCGCCACGCAGTCCCGGCACCGACAGGCAGCCCTCCCAGCCCTCCTCCATATCCAGCGAGACCGGCGTGATGGTCGGATTGATCAGCACCGTTTCCGGCACCGGCGGCGCGTCCGGATAGCGCTCGTTGTGCCCGAAGCCGAAGATCACCACCTGCAGATTCACGCCGATCTGCGGCGCGGCAAGGCCCGCGCCGTTCGCGTCGTGCATGGTCTCGAACATGTCTTTGACGAGCTCGTGCAGCTCGGGCGTGTCGAAGTGATCGACCGGATCGGCAATGCGCAAAAGGCGCGGATCGCCCATCTTGAGAATTTCGCGGATCATAACTGCCCCTCCAGGAGCTTACGCATACCATCTTCGTCGAGTACGGGCACGCCGAGTTCCTCAGCCTTCGCCAACTTGCTGCCAGCATCGGCGCCCGCCACCACATAGTCCGTTTTCTTCGATACGGAGCCGGCCACTTTCGCGCCGGCCGCTTCCAGCATTTCCTTCGCCTCTTCGCGGGCAAGACTCGGCAAGGTGCCGGTCAGCACGACCGTCTTGCCGGCCAGCACGCCCACAGGCGCTTTCGGCGCCGGCGGGCCTTCGGGCCACGTGACCTTGCCCGGCGCCCGCAACTGCTCGACCACCGTGCGGTTGTGCTCCTCGGCGAAGAACTGATGAATCGACTCGGCGACCACCGGCCCCACGTCGTTGACCTCGAGCAAGGCTTCGACCGAGGCGTCCATGATCGGATCCAGTGAGCCAAAGTGCTTGGCGAGATCTTTCGCCGTGGATTCGCCCACATGCCGGATGCCGAGCGCGTAGATGAAGCGCGCCAACGTGGTGTGCCGGGCTTTTTCGAGCGAATCGAGCAGGTTCTGCGCGGACTTTTCGGCAAAGCGGTCGAGTTCGGCGAGCGTGGCAAAACCGATGTTGAACAGATCGGCCGGCGTACGCACGAGGTTCTGGTCGACCAGTTGGTCGATGATCTTTTCGCCGAGGCCGTCGATATCCAGCGCGCGCCGCTGCGCGAAATGCCAGAGCGCCTGCTTGCGCTGCGCGGGACAGAACAAGCCGCCGGTACAACGCGCGATTGCCTCGTCCGGCAAGCGCTCGATATTCGAGCCGCACACCGGACATTGCGTGGGCATCACGAATTCGCGGGCGTCGGGGGGACGCCGGTCGAGCAGCGCGCTCACCACTTCGGGAATCACGTCGCCGGCACGCCGCACGATCACCGTGTCGCCGATGCGGATATCCTTGCGGCGCACTTCGTCTTCATTGTGCAGCGTGGCATTCGTCACCGTCGCGCCGCCGACGAACACCGGCTCCAGCCGCGCCACCGGCGTGATCGCGCCGGTCCGGCCGACCTGCACGTCGATCGCGACGAGTTTGGTCAGCGCCTCCTGCGCGGGGAATTTGTGCGCCAGCGCGAAGCGCGGCGCGCGCGACACGAAGCCGAGCGCGTCCTGTTCATCGCGACGGTTGACCTTGTAGACCACACCGTCGATATCGTACGGCAGCTTCTCGCGTTTCTCGCCGACGCCGTGGAAAAAGCCCAGCAAGCCCTCGGCGCCCTGCACCACGGCTCGCTCACTATTCACCGGCAAGCCGAGTTCTTTGTACCAGTCGAGCAGTTCGCTATGCGTGGCCGGCATCTCCATGCCTTCGAGCACGCCGATGCCATAAGCGAAAAACGACAGCGGCCGTTGCGCGGTGATCTTCGAGTCGAGCTGCCGCAGACTGCCCGCTGCGGCGTTTCGCGGATTGGCGAATTCCTTCTGTTCCGCTGCCCGCTGCCGTTCGTTCAGACGCTCGAAATCGCGCTTGAACATCAGCACTTCGCCACGCACGTCGAGCACGTGCGGGACACGCTTGCCCTTGAGCTTGAGCGGAATGGAGCGAATCGTGCGAACGTTCCCGGTGACGTTCTCGCCGGTCGTGCCGTCGCCGCGCGTGGAGGCTTGCACGAACGCGCCGTCGACGTAGCGCAATGAGATGGCGAGGCCGTCGAATTTCAGCTCGGCCGCGTAGTCGACCGGCACCGGCGGCTCGCTCGCGTTCTTGCCGAGCGCGTCGCCAACGCGCTTGTCGAACGCGACGATGTCTTCGTCGGCGAAACCATTGTTCAGCGACAGCATGGGCTGGTCGTGCACGACCGGCTCGAAGCCGCTCGCCGCCTCGCCGCCCACGCGCTGGGTGGGCGAATCCGGCACGATCAGGTCCGGATGCTCCGTCTCGATACTCTCCAGTTCCTTGAACAGCTTGTCGTATTCCGCGTCAGGCAAATCCGGCTGGTCGAGCACGTAGTACGCGTAGTTGGCGCGTTCGAGTTCCGCGCGCAGCCACGCGGCGCGCTCGGCCGGGGCGTTGGTTGCGGGATGTGAGGCGGAGGTTCGGGCCATGCTGTCGGAAGGTTCTTCAGTGAAGTTCAGACATTGGATTATCGCAGGAAGCGTGCCCCTTTACATCGGCCGAATGGCCAGTTTAGGCGCGTTGCGCGTCGGGTCGAAATGCGCACGCGGAGCCGCGGCCTGAAACGACGACGGCCGCACATTGTGCGGCCGTCGGAGACAGCGGTAAGACGTAAAAAAATTTACTGGCTGAACAACCGCCGCGTGGCCGGCGAACCCGCCGGAATGCCCGCCTGCTCGAGCTTCGCGTAAAGCGTCATCAACTGCTTTTCGATCGCGAGCAGCGCGGTTTCCGGCAGCGGACGGCGGCCGTCGTCGACCACCCGCCCGCCGATGCGCTCGGCCAACGATTTCGCGTAGTCGCACATCAGACGGAACGGCAGAATGTCTTCATCGGCCACCGGCACGTCGAGCACCAGCGTGATCATCTGGCCGCCCTTGTAGGTGAGGTCATCGCGCAAAAAGTTGGTGTCGCCGAATTGCAGCATAAACACCGGGCTTTGCTTCGAGTCGAGCTTGACGAACCGCGTGCCGTCGCGCGAAAGCAGCAGGCCGTCTTGCGACGCGACCGCCTGCACGTAGTTAGCGGACCACGGCGCACCATCGGAGAGTACGTTGATCGACAACTGCGCGTCGCATTGCGCGGCAAAGCCGTCGAGCTCGCGCGCCATCGCGACCGTTTCGAGCATGTCCGGGAATTCCGGCGACGCATCCAGCGCGTCGGCAAACTGCTGCACGCCGGTCACGAACTCGGAAAACTCCAGTTCGTTGAGGGCGCCGCTGCGATTGGCCAGTTGCGCGGCCGCGCGCAGCTCTTCATAGCGCGCGCCGTTTTGCAGCAGTTCCCACGCGCCGCCTTCGAGCTTGCCTTCGATATGCACCGGCTTGCTGCCCGCGCGGCGCAGACGCTGCGCGAGCGGAATCACCTTGTCGCCCGCGACCGGACCGTTTAAACGGATCGGCACGATGCAGTCGATGCGCCGATCGACAATAGCCGGCGGCGCCGACGAAATCGTCGTGGCGGCCGGCAGAATCGGTTCCACGGGTTCGCCGGACTGGCGGGCTTGCGCGGTCTCGGCGCTTGCGTCGCGTTCGGCTTCGGCCACGCCCTCGGCTTCCGGATAGCCGTTCGGCGTGGTCGTCTCGGCCTGAATATCGGCCGCCGTGTCGAGCGGCGCCGTACCGGCTGCCTGGCCGCCGAACGTTGGTTCGACGCGCGCCGCCGTGCCTGGTTCCGCCGCCTCGGCGCCCACTACGGGCTCACGGCGCGTGGTCGGCCGGGCCGGTTCGATGAACGGGCTCTGTTCCTCCTGATCGTCCCGCGCGAGATTTTCGGCGGTGTCGGCCGGCATCGGCCGCGGCATCTTCCGGCGCACCTTCGCGCTCTGCCACGCGTTGTACACGACCACGCCCCCGACCACCACGGCACCCGCGCCGATCAAACCGAGTGTCAACTCGTCCATGCATGCTCCATCAGCAATTCTTTTATCTGCGCGGCTCTGCGCCCGCTCCACGTGTCGCGCGACCACCGGCCGCTGCGCTGAACGCGGACACCCGCGAGGCTCAATTCAAATCAAACTCAAACGATATTCTGGGCGAAACCCGCGGCCGATTCCATGTCGACGGCAACGATCCGCGACACGCCCTGCTCCTGCATGGTCACGCCGATCAACTGCTGCGCCATTTCCATCGCGATCTTGTTGTGCGAGATGAACAGGAACTGGGTCTTGTCCGACATCGCCCGCACGAGGTTCGCGAAACGTTCCGTGTTGGCGTCGTCGAGCGGCGCGTCCACTTCGTCCAGCAGACAGAACGGCGCCGGATTCAACTGGAACATCGCAAACACCAGCGCGGTCGCCGTCAGTGCTTTTTCGCCGCCCGACAGCAGATGAATGGTCGAATTCTTCTTGCCCGGCGGTTGCGCCATCACCTGCACGCCGGCGTCGAGAATTTCGTCGCCGGTCATGATCAGCTTCGCCTGGCCGCCGCCGAACAGACGCGGGAACAGTTCGCCGAAATGCTGGTTCACCTGGTCGAAGGTGCCTTGCAGGAGCGTGCGCGTTTCGGCGTCGATCTTGCGGATGGCGTCTTCGAGCGTTTCGATCGCGCTGTTCAGGTCGGTGGATTGCGAGTCGAGGAACGACTTGCGCTCGGTCGCCGCCTTCAGTTCGTCGAGCGCGGCCATGTTGACCGGGCCCAACGCGGTGATGGCGTTGTTGATGCGCGTGACTTCGCCCTGCAGGTACGACGGCTTCATGTCCAGCGTGAGCTTGGCCTGCAGTTCGGCCTCGTCGACACCGGCTGCGGCCAGTTGCTCGATAAACTGCTCGCCGTTCAGGCGCGCCGCCTGTTCCTTCAACTGCAATTCGTTGATGCGGTCGCGCAGCGGCTGCAGCGCGCGCTCGGCGGTCAGACGCGTTTCGTCGGCGGCACGCAGCTTGGCGGTGAGATCGTCCAGTTCGAGGCGCGCGGCATGCAGCGCCTCTTCCTTGACGGCGCGAATATCGAGCGCGTCCTGCAAGCCGGTGTGTGCGGTCTGCTCGTTGATGGTTTCCAGCTCGGCGCGCGCATCTTCCAACGACGCCGCCACACGCTCGCTCTGCTCGTGCGCGACCTGAATGCTGCGCTTCAATTCGTCGATGCGGTTCGCCATGTTGCGCGCCGCGAAGCGCGCGTCGGTGGCGGCACGGTCGAGATCGCGCGCCTGAGCGCGCGCGGCGGTAAGTTGCTCGTCGAGCGCTTCGAAAGCGAGTTGATGGTCTTCGAAACGCGCCTGCAATTCGGCGAGTTCGCCATCGTGACGCTCGAAGTTCGCTTCCGACTCCGCGCGCATGGCGCGCTGCTCTTCGATCTGCGCGGTGATCTCCGCGAGTTCCTCGCGAATCTGCGTGCTGCGCTGGGTGTAACGCTCGTGCGCCTGGGTAAGTTTGAGCACGTCCATTTGCAGCGCGTGCACGCGCTGCGTGGCGCGCTCGGCCTGTTGACGCACATCGGTCAACAGCTGGGCGGCTTGCGTGTGAGCGGCTTCGGCGCGGATCGCGGCGGCCTTCGCTTCGTCGGCGAGCAAGGCTTGCGCGCGAACCTGGCGCGCCAGATTTTCGATTTCCTGCTGACGGGCCAGCATGCCGGCCTGCTCGGAATCGGCGGCATACAGTTGCACGCCGACGCGCGTCACCACATGCCCCGCCTTGACGACGAACGAACCGCCTTCCGGCAGTTGCGAGCGCATGGCGAGCGCCTGCTGCAGATCGTCGGCGACGAACGCGAGGCCAAGCCAGTCGTTCAGCACCGCGCGGATGCCCGCGTCGTCGATCCGCACCAGCGACAGCAACGGCCGCAATGCGGGCGGCGTGGCGGCGGGCTGGCCGGCGACGGGCGGCGCATAGAAGGCGAGCTTGGCGGGCGGCGCGTCGGTGGCGAAGGCCTTGACCCAATCGAGGTTCGACACTTCCAGCGCGGCGAGCCGCTCGCGCAGCACGGCTTCGAGGGCGGCTTCCCAACCGGCTTCGACATGCAGCTTCTTCCACAGACGCGGCAAGCTGCCCAACTCGTGCTTCTCGAGCCACGGCTGGATCTTGCCTTCGGTCTGGACGTTTTCCTGCAACTGCTTGAGCGCGGCCAGGCGCGCGTCGAGCTGATGAATCTGGGCGCTTTCCGCCTGCACGCGTTCCTGCGCGGTGCGGCGTTCGCCATCGAGGCGCGGCAGCGTTTCCTGCGCGTCGGCCAGACGCGTTTGCGCGTCGTGCAGGATTTCCTCGTGCTCGGCGAGTTGCATGCGCAGGTCTTCGAGCTGCGCTTCGTCGGGGGCGTCGAGACCGCCCGCTTCCGACTTCAACCGCTCGTGACGCGCCTGCAGTTGCTGCAATTGCTGATCGGCATTGCGCTGATGCGCGGCTTCGAGCTTGAGCGCCTGTTCGGTCTGCGCGATACCACCGCGTTCGGCATTCAACTCCGTTTGCGCATCGCGCCAGCGCGCTTCGAGCGCGGGCATCGCGTCGTGCCTGGCGGCGGCTTCGTCTTCGGCGAGCGCGGCTTTTTCTTCGGCGACGGCCAGTTGTTCCTCGGCGTCTTCGAGATCGTCTTGCGCTTTTTGCGCCTGCGATTGCCACTGCTCACGCTGCGCGTTCAGCGCGGCGATCTGCGCCTGCACGCGATTGCGCGATTCGACGATGAACTTGATCTCGGCTTCGAGCCGGCTGACTTCCGAATTCGCCTCGTAGAGCGCGCCTTGCGCGCCTTGCATCGCGTCGCTGGCGGAATAATGCGCGACGCGCAGCGTTTCGAGTTGCGCTTCGACTTCGCGCAGTCTGGCGGTATGCGCTTCGAGATCGATCTGGGCCTGTTCGATCGCGCGTTGCTGGCGTTCCTGCTCGCTGCCGGCTTCGTTCTTGCGCAACAGCCACAACAGCCGCTGCTTCTCTTCGCCGTCGGTCTGCAGTTCCTTGTAACGCGTGGCGACCACGGCCTGCGCTTCGAGCTTCTCCAGATTCGAACTGAGTTCGCGGACGATATCTTCGACCCGCGTCAGATTCTCGCGCGTGTCGTGCAGACGGTTCTCGGTTTCGCGGCGGCGTTCCTTGTACTTGGACACGCCCGCGGCTTCTTCGAGAAACACGCGCAGCTCTTCCGGCTTCGCCTCGATCAGGCGCGCGATCATGCCCTGCCCGATGATCGCGTACGCGCGCGGCCCGAGGCCGGTGCCGAGGAAGATGTCCTGAATGTCGCGGCGGCGCGCCGGCAGATTGTTGATGTAGTAGCTCGAGGTGCCGTCGCGCGTAAGCACGCGCTTCACGGCGATTTCGGCATACTGGCCCCACTGGCCGGCGGCGCGGCCGTCGGCGTTGTCGAACACCAGTTCGACGCTGGCGCGGCTACCCGGCTTGCGCGCGGTCGAGCCATTGAAGATCACGTCCTGCATCGACTCGCCGCGCAGTTCGGAGGCGCGCGATTCGCCGAGCACCCAGCGCACGGCGTCGATGATGTTGGACTTGCCGCACCCGTTCGGTCCCACCACGCCGACTAGCTGGCCCGGGACCTGGAAATGCGTGGGATCGACGAATGACTTGAAGCCAGCGAGTTTGATCGAGGTCAGACGCACGGCGATTTCGCTGTTTGAAAAGGGAAAAAATAGGTGGCTCGTGAAGGCCGCGCCAGCCGTTCGCCGACAGAGCGACACGGCCCGCGAACCCTCGCGCCTCGGGTGCCGGCTTCATGCATTGAGGCATGCGCCGGCTAATGAGGGGCAATCATACCATCGCGCGTGGGCGGTTTTTGCCGTCCTTAAGGTCGTCGGGTCCTGCGTCGCGTCCGTCAGCGAGACTGACCTCCTGAATGGCCGGATCGGGCGGCATGGCCTTGGTCCGATGCACCCAGCTGGACAGCGCCGAAGCCAGCACGATGCACACGCCGCCCGCCCACTCGCGCGGGCCGGGCGTCTCGCCGGCGAAGAGCCACGCGGACAGCGCCGTGACCACGATCTCGAACAGCATGATGATCGAGGCCCGGTTGGCCGGCACGCGCGCGAGACCGTACTGCACCAGCATATTGTTCGATGCCAGCAGAAAGCCGAGCCCGAGCACCAGCCAGGCCGCCGTGCCGAGATGCGCGCCGGTGGGCGGCGCGGGCATTGCCTCGAACAGGGAAGCACAGGCGCTGAATAACGCCGCACCGCCGAAGATCGTCGCGGTGCGCATTTCCGGTTTCATGTCCGGCAGCACGCGGCTCGTCTTGAGAATCAGCACGTTGCTCATGGCGAAGCCCATGCCGCCCGCGAGGCCCGCCCATTCGGCGAGATTGCCGGGCACGGGGACGCCGAGTTGCGGCGACCACAGCATGGTCATCGCGCCGGCCAGCGACAGCGCGGCGAGGCCCGCGCCCGCCCAGGTCAAGCGTTCATGCAGGATGAAGTGCGCGAAGAGCGCGGTCCACGCCGGGGTGAGATAGAACAGCAGCAGCACGCGCATCACCTGGCCGTGAATCGAGCCCCACACAAAGCCGAGGTTGGTGATGCCCGCAGCCAGCGCGAGCGCCGGCAGCAGCCAGTGCCAGCGCACGGTCTTGAGCGCGCGATAACGCACCAGCAGCACGAACAGGCAGCCGGCGCCGCTCGTCAACGCGCTGGCCGCCGTGCCGGTCACGCCCAGCGCGTTCAGCATGCGCAAGGGATACCAGATCATCCCCCACACCGATGCGCCCAGCATGATCGCGAGCGTCGGCCAACCGTTGCGAAGCCAGCTGGTCATGGTGCGGTGCTCCTTGCGGAGGTGCTCGGGGTGTGTCTGTCGCGGATCGCGATGCCCGTTGCGGAGGCGCTGGGGGCTTTCCTTCCGTGGACCGCGGCGCTCCTGCGCCTGTTGTGTCCGGATGTCTCCAAAACTGCTGCGTACATTGCTGCTCCTGCTTCTTCTTGCACGAACCGTCGGCGGCTCGCGTCGTTCCCGCTGCAGCGCATTGCCTGCGCCGCCTGGCGGGTTGCGCCGTTGCTCAACGGCGCGATGTTCTTCATCTGCTCAACGCTTCACTTGCCTTCACCGCGCTACCGTGGATCGCCTGCGCGACGCCGCCGTGCCATGCTTACCCGCAAAACCGCCACGCCCCGCCGTATGCCCGCCATGCCGGCCTCGCCACGCTATAATCATTCGCCCGCCGCTGCTGCCGGCCGTTCAGCGTGTTTTGTGCGTTTTTACCGCCGCCGGCGCGTGCCCCGCTTTTTGCTGCATGCTTTTCCGCAGCCGTCTCTCGCTCATCTTCGATCAGGCTCGATCCGCCCAGTGAATCCGCTACTCGACTCCCTTCAGCCCTACCCGTTCGAAAAGCTGCGCACGCTTTTCGCGGACGTCACGCCGAGCGCCGGTCTCGCGCATATCAGCTTCGGCATCGGCGAGCCGAAACATCCCACGCCCGAATTGATCCGTGACGCCGTGGTGGCTTCGCTCGGCGGCTTGTCGTCGTATCCGGCCACGATCGGCTCGCCCGCACTGCGCGAGTCGATCGCGAAGTGGGTCACGCGGCGCTACAACCTGCCGCCGGTCGATCCGGCCACCCAGGTGCTGCCGGTGTCGGGTTCGCGCGAGGCGTTGTTCGCGCTCGCCCAGACCGTGCTCGACCCGAAAAGGAATGCTGACGGCGAGCCTGCGATCGTACTCTGTCCGAACCCGTTCTACCAAATCTACGAAGGCGCCGCGATCCTGGCCGGCGCGCAACCGTACTTCGTGAATAGCGACCCGGCGCGCAACTTCGCCTGCGACTATTCCGCGGTGCCGGCCGACATCTGGGCACGCACACAACTGCTCTACGTCTGCTCGCCCGGCAATCCGACCGGCGCGGTGCTCACGCTCGACGACTGGCGCGAACTGTTCGCGCTGTCGGACCGCTACGGCTTCGTGATCGCCTCGGACGAGTGCTACTCCGAAATCTATTTCGACGAAGCCAACCCGCCGCTCGGCGGCCTGGAAGCGGCGCACAAGCTCGGCCGCGGTTTCGAGCGGCTCGTCATGCTGTCGAGCCTGTCCAAGCGCTCGAACGTGCCGGGCATGCGCTCGGGCTTCGTCGCGGGCGACGCGGCGATTCTCAAGGATTTCCTGCTATACCGGACATACCACGGCGCGGCCTTGTCGACGGTGTTCCAGAGTGCCAGCATCGTGGCCTGGAACGACGAAGCGCACGTGCGCGAGAACCGCGCGAAGTACGTGCAAAAGTTTTCCACCGTTACGCCGATGCTCGCCGAGGTGCTCGACGTGCGCCTGCCGGACGCCGCGTTCTACCTGTGGGCGGACGTCTCGCGCACGGGCCTCACGGACACCGAGTTCGCCCAGCGCCTCTACGCCGACTATAATGTGACGGTTCTGCCGGGCTCGTTCCTCGCGCGCACTGCGCACGGCGTGAACCCCGGCCGCAATTTCGTGCGCATGGCGCTCGTCGCCGGCGTCGACGAATGCACGCAGGGCGCGCAGCGAATCGTCGACTTTTGCCGTGCGCTGGCGGGTTGAGTTTTCGTCGATCGCCACCCCGCGCACCGCATCCCTTCTTCAGACTTCAACTCTTCGATAAAGCACGCATATGTCGCAACAACTTCAGCAGATCATTGACACCGCCTGGGAAAACCGCGCCGAACTGTCGCCGAAGGCCGCTCCGGCCGACGTGCGCGAAGCCGTCGCCCATGCCATCGAGCAACTGGACAAGGGCCTGCTCCGCGTCGCGGAAAAGAAGGACGGCGACTGGGTCGTCAATCAGTGGCTGAAGAAAGCCGTGCTGCTGTCGTTCCGCCTGGAAGACAACGCGCCGATGCCGGCTGGCGGCTACAGCCAGTTCTACGACAAGGTGCCCTCGAAGTTCGCCAACTACACCGCTGAAGACTTCGCCGCCGGCGGCTTCCGCGTGGTGCCGCCCGCCATCGCGCGCCGCGGCTCGTTCATCGCGAAGAACGTCGTGCTGATGCCGTCGTACACCAACATCGGCGCGTACGTGGACGAAGGCTCGATGGTCGACACGTGGGCCACCGTCGGTTCGTGCGCGCAGATCGGCAAGAACGTGCACCTGTCGGGTGGCGTCGGCATCGGCGGCGTGCTGGAGCCGCTGCAGGCCAACCCCGTCATCATCGAAGACAACTGCTTTATCGGCGCGCGTTCGGAAGTGGTGGAAGGCGTGATCGTCGAAGAAAACTCGGTGATCTCGATGGGCGTGTACCTCGGCCAGAGCACCAAGATTTACGACCGCGAAACCGGTGAAGTCACGTACGGCCGCATTCCGGCGGGCTCGGTGGTGGTGGCGGGCAACCTGCCGTCGAAAGACGGCACGCACAGCCTGTACTGCGCCGTGATCGTCAAGAAGGTCGACGCCAAGACGCGCGCGAAGGTCGGCCTGAACGAGCTGCTGCGAGGCGACTGATGGCGCGCGGCACGAAAACCGTCGTCTACGGCATCCCGAACTGCGACACCGTGAAGAAGGCCCGCGTGTGGCTGGAAGAGCACGGCGTCGAGTTCGAGTTCCACGACTTCAAGAAACACGGCGTGACCGAACCGCTCGTGCAGGACTGGCTGAAAGACGTGAAGCTCGACGCCTTGCTGAACCGGCGCGGCACCACGTGGCGCGCGCTGTCCGACGACATGAAAGCGGCCGCGGACACGCAGTCGGGTGCGATCGCGTTGATGATCCACAAGCCGTCGGTGATCAAGCGGCCGGTGCTGGTGGTCAACGGGCGCGTCAAGTCGCTCGGTTTTTCCGCGGACGAGTACACGGCGCTGTTCGCGTGAGTGTTCGCGTGAGAGCGGCGCGGTTCGTCTGATCGGCGCGCGAAGCTGAACGTCGGAGTGGCTAGCCGGCTCGTACGCAGTCTCGGCGCGCGCGCCGAACGCAACACGCGGTAAAACGCGGCCTCGGCCGCGTGACTCAAAAAGCTGTTGCCGGCTGCGGTGTTCAACCGCCAGCCGGCATTTTTTCATTTCAAAGTGGCTGTATCGAATCCATGTCCGGCACCCTCGCCCTTACCGAACAACTGATCGCGCGCGCGTCTGTCACGCCCGACGACCAGCATTGCCAGCGCCTCCTGATCGAGCGCCTGTCCGCGCTCGGCTTCGAGCACGAGACCATCGAATCGAACGGCGTGACCAACCTGTGGGCCGTCAAACGCGGCGTCGACGGCACCGCGGGCAAGCTGCTCGCGTTCGCCGGCCACACAGACGTGGTGCCGACCGGCCCGCTCGAACAATGGCGCTCGGCGCCGTTCGAGCCGACCCATCGTGACGGCAAGCTCTATGGCCGTGGCGCGGCGGACATGAAAGCGTCGATCGCGGGCTTCGTGGTCGCGAGCGAGGAGTTCGTCGCCGCGCATCCGGCGCATCGCGGCTCGATCGCCTTCCTGATCACGAGCGACGAAGAAGGCCCCGCCACCGACGGCACCGTGAAGGTCGTCGAGGCGTTGCAGGCGCGCGGCGAGCGCATGGACTATTGCGTCGTCGGCGAACCGACTTCGAGCGCGCAGTTCGGCGACATGGTGAAGAACGGCCGGCGCGGTTCGATGTCGGGCAAGCTGATCGTCAAGGGCGTGCAAGGTCATATCGCCTATCCGCATCTGGCGAAGAATCCCGTGCATCTGCTCGCGCCCGCCTTGGCCGAACTCGTCGCCGAACGCTGGGACGACGGCAACGAATATTTCCCGCCCACCACGTGGCAGGTGTCGAACATTCACAGCGGCACCGGCGCCACCAACGTGATTCCGGGCCATGCGGACGTGATGTTCAACTTCCGCTTCTCGACGGCGAGCACCGTGGAAGGTCTGCAGGCCCGCGTGCACGCGATCCTCGACAAGCACGATCTCGACTACGATTTGCAGTGGACCGTGAGCGGGCTGCCGTTCCTCACGCCGCGCGGCGATCTGTCGAACGCGCTCGCCAAGGCGATCAAGGACGAAACCGGCGTGAGCACGGAACTGTCGACCACCGGCGGCACCTCGGACGGCCGCTTCATTGCGCGCATCTGCAAGCAGGTGATCGAGTTCGGCCCGCTGAACGCCAGCATCCACAAGATCGACGAACATATCGAAGTCGCACACATCGAGCCGCTGAAGAACGTGTATCGCCGCGTGCTCGAACAACTGATCGCCTGAACCAAGGACTATTGCGATGACGCTCCCGTTTTCCACCGTTCGCGACCTGCTGCGTTTCGCGGTCTCGCGCTTCAACCAGGCCGAACTCTCGTTCGGCCACGGCTCGGCCAATGCCTACGACGAAGCCGTTTATCTGGTCCTGCACACGCTGCATCTGCCGCTCGATCTACTGGACCCGTTCCTCGACGCGCGCTTGACCGCGGCTGAAATCGACGCCGTGCTGAACGTGATCGAGCGCCGCGCCACCGAACGCGTGCCGGCCGCCTACATCACGCAGGAAGCCTGGATGCACGGCTTCCGCTTCCACGTGGACGAGCGCGTGATCGTGCCGCGTTCGTTCATCGGCGAACTGCTGCAGGATGGTTTGCAGCCCTACGTGGAAGACCCCGAGCAGGTGAGCGCCGTGCTGGAGTTGTGCACAGGTTCCGGCTGCCTCGCGATTCTCGCCGCCCACGCGTTCCCGAATGCGGATATCGACGCCGTGGATCTGTCGGCGCCCGCGCTGGAAGTCGCCGCGCGCAACGTCACGGACTACAAGCTAGACGACCGCGTCGCCCTGTTCGAAGGCGATCTGTACGCGCCGCTCGCGGAGCGCCGCTACGATGTGATCATCAGCAACCCGCCGTACGTGAACGCGGCGTCGATGCAGAATCTGCCGGCCGAATACAAGCATGAGCCGGACATGGCGCTGGCGGGCGGCGTCGACGGCATGGACATCGTGCGCCGGATCATTGCCGAGGCGCGCAACTGGCTGACCGACGAAGGCGTGCTGGTCGTCGAAATCGGCAACGAGCGGCAGCACGCGGAAGCGGCGTTCGGCGGCCTCGATCTCGTCTGGCTCTCGACCAGTGCCGGCGACGACAACGTGTTCCTCATCCAGGCGGCTGATTTGCCGGTTTGAGGTCTTATCGCTTCTTCGGGATGCGGTGCGCGCAGCGGGGTTGTCTTGCCGTGCGCACTGCGTCTGGGCGAAGCCGCTTTTCCGGGCGTTCGCAATCGCGCCCGATCCCAGAGTGTCGCGGTCCCCGTGAGGCCACCCTCACGAGCGCTCCCTTTGAGGCGAAAACTCGACCAAGCTCCCCAAAGCCCAACTCGCGCGCTTCCGGCCAGGCACACGCAAAAAATCTTTTGCCACGTCGACCACAGCGCATTCGCGCACTCGCCCTCCAAGCCTGACCGTGGCTCGACCATTCCCCCCAACGCACGCGCGTTCGGTAAGATGGGCGCGGTCAGCTGCCCGGCGCTCATCGAGCCGGCCCAGGCAGCGCTTCGCCAACCCAACGCCGCCTATGCAATTCGACCTGCTTCACATCGGCACGCTGGTCGCCCTCTGCCACATTCTCGGTGTGGCCGCGGCATGTCACGCGATTCTCAACACGCGCACTTCGCAAGGCGCGATTGCGTGGGCCGTGTCGCTGGTCGCGATGCCTTATCTGACGCTGGTGCCGTATCTGTTCCTCGGCCGCAGCAAGTTCGCCGGCTACGCGGACGCGCGCCGCGTCGAAAACGAACTGCTGCGCACGCGCGCGCATCCGCCGGAATGGGACACGCGTGCTTCGTCAGCGGGACTGCCGACGCTGGAACTCGGCGGCCGGCTCGTGCATTCGCTCACGCGCCTCGGCGGCATGCCGTTTCTGCCTGGCAACTCGGTGCGCACGCTGGTGAACGGCGCGGCGACCTTCGAGGCGATCTTCGACGCTATCGAGCACGCGCGCCGCTACGTGATCGTGCAGTTCTTCATCGTGCGCGACGATGCGCTCGGCGAGATGCTCAAAGACGCGCTGATCGCGAAAGCGCAACAAGGCGTGCGCGTCTACTTCCTGTACGACAGCATCGGCAGCTTCGATCTGCCGCACCGCTATGTGGCGGCGCTGCGCGCGGGCGGTGTGGAGACGCATCCGTTCGCCACCAATCGCCGCTTCGTCAACCGCCTGCAACTGAACTTCCGCAATCACCGCAAGATCGTTTCGGTGGATGGCGAACGCGCGTTTGTCGGCGGACATAACGTGGGGGTTGAATATCTCGGCGGCAAGCCGCCGCTCTCGCCGTGGCGCGACACCCATATCGAGGTGCGCGGGCCGGCGGTCGCCAGCATCCAGTTCGTGTTCACGGAAGACTGGCATTGGGCCACGCAGCAGTTGCCCGAGTTCGACCTGCCGCCCTTTCCGGTCGCCGACCCCGCAGCGGGGCAAGGCATGCACTGCCTCGTCGTGCCAAGCGGTCCCGCGGACAAGCAGGAGACCTGCTCGCTCTTTTTCGTCGAAGCGATCAACGCGGCGCGCGAACGGGTCTGGATCACCTCGCCCTACCTGATCCCCGACGAATCCGTGTTCGCGGCGTTGCGGCTCGCGGCGCTGCGCGGTGTGGACGTGCGCATTCTGATTCCGAGCCGGCGCGATCACCTGGTCGTGTTTGCCGCCTCGAAACTCTATGCGTACGACTCGTTGCGCGCGGGGATCCGGATCTTCCGCTACCAGCCGGGCTTCCTGCATCAGAAGGTCGTGCTGATCGACAGCGTGGCCGCGGCAATCGGCAGCGCGAATCTCGACAACCGCTCGTTCCGGCTGAACTTCGAGATCATGGTACTGACCGTGGACCGCGCCTTCGCCAAAGAGGTCGAAACGATGCTGCTGGCCGACTTCGCCGAATCGCGCGAAATCGACCGCAACGAATACCGCAAGGCAACCGCTTTGAAACGCGTGTTAATGCATGTGGCGCGTCTCTTTTCGCCGATCCTGTAGCGGCCTCCGCCTCACAGCAGCTTTTCGATGTCTTCGGTGATCGCCTCGGGCTTCGTCAGCGGCGCGTAGCGTTTCACCACGTTGCCGTCGCGGCCGATCAGGAACTTGGTGAAATTCCACTTGATCGCTTCCAGGCCGAGCAGTCCCGGCGCCTCGCCCGTCAGATAACTGAACAGCGGATGTGCGTTCGCACCGTTCACGTCGACCTTGTCGAACATCGGGAACGTGACGCCGTAATTCTTTTCGCAGAAGCTGCCGATCTGCGCGGCGTCGCCCGGCTCCTGCTTGCCGAACTGGTTGCAGGGAAACCCGAGCACCGTGAGTCCGCGTGCGGCGTAGGTGTCGTACAGATTCTGCAAGCCCGCGTACTGCGGCGTGAACCCGCATTCGCTCGCCGTGTTGACGATCAGCAAAACCTTGCCTTCGTACTGCCCAAGGCTGACTTCCTCGCCGCCCAACGTGCGTGCCGAAAACGAATAAATCGATGTCATATGCTCCCCCGTGAAAGCCGTCAGTCTATGCCAAAAGTCTCGCCGGCACAGTCGGCCGAATGGCCGATCCCGGTTGAGCGCCCGGTGTCGGGCCCGGCAGTCTAAAATAGCGGTTTTCTTCAGCCGGCCTCTTCGTGATCCGCTTTAACCAGTTCAGCCTCGCGCGCGGCACCAAGCCGCTCTTCGACAACACCACGTTCACCCTCAACCCTGGCGAGAAGGCCGGCCTGGTGGGGGCGAACGGCGCGGGCAAGTCGACGCTGTTCGCCGTGCTGCTCGGCGAACTGCACGCTGACGGCGGCGATTTTTCGATCCCGCCGAACTGGCAGATCGCCCACGTCGCGCAGGAAACGCCCGCCGCGGACAAGACCGCCCTCGCCTACACGCTGGACGGCGACGCCGCCTTGCGCGCGATCGAAGCGGCGATTGCCGCCGCCTCCGCGGCGCATGACGGCGCGGCCGAAGGCGAAGCGCACGCCGCGTTCGCCGACGCCGACGGCTACACCGCGCCGGCGCGCGCCGAAGCCCTGCTGCTCGGCCTCGGCTTCACGCTCGACCAGACTCGCGAGCCCGTCAGCAGTTTCTCGGGCGGCTGGCGCATGCGCCTGAATCTGGCTCAGGCGCTGATGTGCCGCTCCGATCTGCTGCTGCTCGACGAACCGACCAACCACCTGGATCTCGACGCGATCGTCTGGCTGGAAGACTGGCTGGCCCGTTATCCGGGCACGCTGATCGTGATCTCGCACGACCGCGAATTCCTCGATTCGGTCTGCAATGTGACGCTGCATCTGGAACAGCAGCAGATCAAGCGCTACGGCGGCAACTACTCGCAATTCGAAGTGCTGCGCGCGCAGCAGATCGCGTTGCAGCAGAGTGCGTACGAAAAGCAGCAGCGCACGGTCGAGCATTTGCAGAGCTACATCAATCGCTTCAAGGCGCAGGCCACCAAGGCGCGCCAGGCGCAGAGCCGTGTCAAGGCGCTGGAAAAGATGGAGCTGATCGCGCCGGCGCATGCGTCCTCGCCATTCACGTTCGAATTCCGCACGCCCGATTCCGCGCCGAACCCGATGATGGTGATGGAAGACGTGCGCTGCGGCTACCGCAGCGAAGGCGAGCCCGCGGTCGAGATTCCCATCGTCGATCACGTCATGCTGTCGATCCAGAATGGTCAGCGCATCGGGCTGCTCGGCGCGAACGGCCAAGGCAAGTCCACGCTGATCAAGACGCTGGCGGGCACGCTCGAGGCGCTCGGCGGCCACGTGCGCGAAGGCAAGGGGCTGCGCATCGGCTACTTCGCGCAGCATCAGCTCGAAACGCTGCGCCCGGACGACACGCCGTTGCAGCACCTCGCACGTCTGGCACCGGACACGCGCGAACAGGAATTGCGCGACTTCCTCGGCAGCTTCAATTTTTCCGGCGAGATGGCGACCTCGAAGATCGCGCCTTTCTCCGGCGGCGAAAAAGCCCGCCTCGCGCTCGCGCCGATCATCTGGCAAAAGCCGAACCTGCTGCTGCTCGACGAACCGACCAACCATCTGGATCTCGAAACGCGTCACGCGCTGACCATGGCGCTCGCGCAGTTCGAAGGCACGCTGATCCTCGTGTCGCACGACCGGCATCTGCTGCGCGCCACGACGGACCAGTTCATGCTGGTCGCGAAGCATCGTTTGCAGGAATTCGACGGCGATCTCGACGACTACCGCGACTGGCTGCTTCAACACGCAGCCGAACAGCGCGCGGCGCTCAAGGCGAATGCAGCGGCGAGCGGCGGCAATGGCGGCGACAGCGCTGATAACGGCGTGAACCGCAAGGAACAGCGACGCCTCGAGGCGGAAACGCGCCAGAAGCTTGCGCATCTGAAAAAGCCGCTGCAAAGCCGGATCACGAAGATCGAAAAGGAAATGGACGCGCTCAACGCGGAGAAGGCGACGCTCGATGCGTTCGTCGTCGACCCGGCAAGTTACGAGCCCGAGCAGAAAAGCAAACTGACGGAGGCGATCCGCCGTCAGGCAGATGTGAACGCGCGCCTCGAAGCGCTCGAAGCCGAATGGCTCGAGACTCATGAGGAACTCGAACAAATCGGCTGACGGCACGCTGTTTCAGGTCCGCGCCGGCATCGACGGGAGCTTGGCTTTGTCATCCGGGAATTCATCCGTCTCAACGCCTGGGGCGTCGGGTGGGGCGTCGGCGGCGGCTTCGGCTGCGTCTTCGGCTGCCGCTTCGACTGCCGCTTCGGCCAAGTCTTCGGCCACTCCACGGGCAGCGGGTTCGGCCACTTCGCCGGCCGCCTCCGCGCCGCCCGCGTTACAGGGCTTGCGCGTGCTCGACCTCACGCGCCTGCTGCCGGGCCCGGTTGCCGCGTTGCGGCTCGCCGAACTGGGCGCCGACGTGCTGAAGATCGAAGCGCCCGGCGCGGGCGATCCCACTCGCACGATGATGCAGTCGTCGAGCGATCGCGTGGCTGGGCGGCCCGGCGCGTTTTACCGGCTCGTGAATCGCGGCAAGCGCGAAACGCGCCTTGACCTCAAGTCCGAGGCGGGACGCAACGTGCTGTGCGCGCTCGCCGCCGAAGCCGACGTCCTGATCGAGAGTTTCCGGCCGGGTGTGATGGAGCGGCTGGGCCTCGGCTACGAAACACTGCGCGCGCTCAATCCCCGGCTGGTTTACTGCGCAGTCAGCGGATACGGCGCGAGCGGTCCGTTCGTCGACCATGCCGGCCATGATCTGAACTACATCGGCTACGCGGGCGTGCTCGATCAACTGGCGGGCCGTGACGGCGCCCCGATCCTGCCAAATTTCCAGATTGCCGACCTGCTCGGCGGCGCCCTCAGCGCGGTCACGCAGATTCTCGCGGCGCTATGGCATGTGTCGCGCGGCGGCGAAGGCCGCTTCGTCGATGTCTCCATGACGCACGTCACCTACGCGCACAACGTGGTGGCGCAGGTCGCGCTCACCAACGATGGTGCGGCACCTGCCGCCGGCGCCGGCCTGCTGAACGGCGGCGTGCCTTGCTACAACCTGTACCGCACGCTCGATAACCGCTGGCTCGCGGTCGGCGCGCTCGAACTGAAGTTCTGGGAAACGCTCTGCATGGCGCTCGACCGGCCTGAATGGGCCACGCGCCATTGGAGTCTCGGCCAGGCGATCGGCGGCCCGGACGCCGCCGCGCTCACGCAAGAACTCGCCGAGGTGATCGGCAAGCGTCCGCTGGAAGAATGGGTTTTGCTACTGGAGTCGCTCGACTGCTGCGTCTCGCCGGTGCTGACGGCAGCGGAAGCCGCGCGCCATCCGCTGTTCAATCCACAGGCTTACGAGGCGGCGAGCGCAGACGGTGCCGACGAGGAAGACAGGTTGATCAGGTAGCGCGCGCGGGCCAGCCTAGGCTCGTCGATAACACGGCGCTTGATACGGAGCGCGTTCGCTCCGTTAGGCTGATCGGCCTCACTAGCCGCGTTAGCGGCGTTGGCTTCGTCGCACCGTTTGCGGCATTGGCCTCAAGTGGCACGACCGGCAACCGGGGCACAAAACCGATCATCACCCCCGCACCCGCAGATCCGCGCCGCGCAAGCCCTCAGCGCCGCGCTACCGCCTGCCGCGGCAAAGTCTGACGCGGCGTCTTTTCGTCGTCGTACAGCACGTGCTTGCGGCCTTCCACATGACGATTGATCGTCGCGCGGACTTCGGCGGCCGTGGCATCTTCGGCCACCACCCGCCGGGAAATCTGCCCTTCGGTGTCGATCCACTCGACGATCCGGCAAGCGCCGCCCCATGGCTGGCGAATGGGCGCGGAGACGCGGCAGCCGCGCACCTGTATCGGCTGTTCGGCTACGGTTTCATATGACTGTTTCAAGGCGCGATCCTTTTTCGGGCATCAGAAGGGATGCATACCCTTGCAGCTTAGGAAAAAGGAATGTCGGGTAGGTTACAGCCAATATGGAGATATTTACCGGTCATTACAGAACGTCGGGCGCCGCCAGGCGCCCGAACCCCGGTCTATTCAAGCGTGCGGATCCGGTCGATTGCCTGTTCGATCCGTTCGACCGCAACGACCTGTAAGCCTTCGATCGGCTGTTTCGGCGCATTGGCCTTGGGAATCACCGCAACCGAAAAGCCCAGCTTGGCGGCTTCCTTCAGACGCTCCTGACCGCGCGGCGACGGCCGGATCTCGCCAGCGAGGCCCACTTCCCCGAACACCACCAGCCCCTTGGGCAGCGGCTTGTTGCGCATGGACGAGTGAATCGCGAGCAGCACGGCCAGGTCGGCGGCGGGCTCGGTGATCTTCACGCCGCCCACGGCGTTCAGGAACACGTCCTGATCGAAACACGCGATGCCGGCATGCCGGTGCAGCACCGCCAGCAGCATCGCGAGCCGGTTCTGCTCCAGGCCGACGGCGAGGCGCCGCGGGTTCGGCGCGTTGGCCGAGTCCACGAGGGCCTGCACTTCGACCAGCAGCGGCCGCGTGCCCTCCTGCGTCACCAGCACGCAGGAACCCGGCACCGACTGTTCGTGCTGCGACAGAAACAGCGCTGACGGATTGGCCACGCCGCGCAAGCCGCGCTCGGTCATGGCGAACACGCCGAGTTCGTTGACCGCGCCGAAGCGGTTCTTGATCGCGCGCACCAGACGATAGGAGGAATGCGTGTCGCCTTCGAAGTACAGCACCGTGTCGACGATGTGCTCGAGCACACGCGGCCCGGCCAGCGCGCCTTCCTTGGTCACGTGGCCGACCATGATGATGGTGGTGCCCGACTGCTTGGCAATGCGCGTGAGTTGCGCCGCGCACTCGCGCACCTGGGCGACCGAGCCCGGTGCGGATGTCAGCGCGTCGGAATAGACCGTCTGGATCGAGTCGATCACCGCGACATCGGGCCGCTGCTCGGCGATCGTCGCCTGAATTTTTTCGAGCTGGATTTCCGCCAGCAATTGTAGCTCGCTCGCCTTCGAGCCGGGCTCCAGCAACGAAAGCCGTTGCGCGCGCAACGCAATCTGCGCGGCCGACTCTTCGCCGCTGATATAGAGCGCGCGTTTGTCGGCGGCGATTTCCGCGAGCGATTGCAGCAACAGCGTCGATTTGCCGATGCCCGGATCGCCGCCGATCAGCACCACGCCGCCCGGCACCAGCCCGCCGCCGAGCACGCGGTCGAACTCGCTCACGCCGGTGGAAAAGCGCGGCACGTCGGATGCATCGATATCGGCAAGACGGCGCACGGGCGCGCTCTTCGCGAGCGACTGGAAGCGGTGCGTGGACGGCGCCTCCGCCACCGACTCGACCAGCGTGTTCCATGCATTGCACGACGGGCACTGCCCGGCCCATTTCGGCGATTGCCCGCCGCATTCACTGCAGATGTACAACGTTTTGGGTTTTGCCACGCGTTATTGCCTGTGTTGCTGTTCTTTGGGATTGAAACGCTTGCTGCGGGGCCGGGCGCGCGCCGGGTTGCGTGCCTGGTTTGCGTGCCGGGTTTGCGTGCCTTACTCCGCCCGCACCGGCACGCGCGGCGCCACCGCGCACATCAACTCATAGCCGATGGTGCCGCACGCCTGCGCGACGTCGTCGATCGGCAGCGAGGTGCCCCACAGCTCGACGCGCGAGCCGACGTTGGCGGTCGGCACCGGCGTCAGGTCGACGGTGAGCATGTCCATCGAGACGCGCCCGACGACCCGCGTGCGCACGCCGTCGACGATCACCGGCGTGCCTTCCGGCGCGACGCGCGGATAGCCGTCCGCGTAGCCGCACGCCACCACGCCGATGCGCATCGACCCGCGCGCCTTGAAAGACGAGCCGTAGCCGACCGTATGGCCTTCGGCAAGTGTCTGCACGGCGATCAGTTCCGAGGCGAGCGTCATGGCGGGCTGCAGGCCGGTGCCTTCGATCGCCGCCGTGACGCCGGACGGCGATGCGCCGTACATGATGATGCCCGGGCGCACCCAGTCGAAATGCGTGGCAGGATGCCACAGCGTGGCCGCCGAATTGGCGAGGCTGCGCGCGCCGGCAATGCCTTGCGCGCCGCGCTCGAACGCCTGCACCTGATAGTCCACGCCGCGATCGCCGTCGGCGTCCGAGAAATGGGTCATCAACGTGATCTGACCGACGCCCTGGGCAGCGCGCGCCCGTTCCCAGGCGGCGCGGAATTTCTCCGGCGTGTAACCGAGGCGATTCATGCCGGTGTTCATCTTCAACTGGATATTGACCGGTTTGGACAGGCGCGCCATTTCGAGCATGCGCAACTGTTCGTCCGAATGCAGCGCGGTGGTCAGGCTGTAGCGGTCGATTACGTCGATATCGGTCGGACGAAAAAAGCCTTCGAGCAGAAGAATTGGGCCGGCCCAACCCAATTCACGCAACTTCACGGCTTCTTCGAGGTCCAGCAACCCAAAGCCGTCGGTTGCGCGCAGGCCCGGAAAAACGCGCGCAAGGCCGTGCCCGTATGCGTTGGCCTTGACGACGGCCCAGATTTTGGATTTCGGTGCATAGCGCCGGGCAACGGCGAGATTATTGGCGAGAGCGGAGGTGTGAATCGTGGCTGAGAGCGGGCGCGGCATGGGATATTTTCGTAAAGACGCTTGCGAATCAGCGGCTTACAGTGCGTTTTCAGCGCTCCGTAGCCCGCTGGGCGGTGCGATCAAGGATTCTGCTAGTCCGAATGCATCTATTTTCATGATATAAAGCCGTGCGCACAACCCATTTCGACGAACGGCATAAGCCCGGACGCTCAACCAGCGGCCGGGGCGGACAGACCGCAGCGAGGACAGCATCGCATCAGATGAAAAAAGGTTTTTACACCATCATGGCCGCGCAGTTTTTTTCGTCGCTGGCCGACAATGCGCTTCTGATCGCTGCTATCGCACTGCTGAAAGATCTTCACGCCCCGAACTGGATGACGCCGCTGCTCAAGCTGTTCTTTGTGCTGTCGTACGTCGTTCTCGCCGCGTTCGTGGGCGCCTTCGCCGATTCCCGTCCGAAAGGACGCGTGATGTTCATCACCAATACCATCAAGGTCGTCGGTTGCATCACGATGCTGGTGGGCGCGCATCCGCTGCTCGCGTATGGAATCGTCGGCTTCGGCGCGGCGGCCTACTCGCCCGCCAAATACGGCATTCTCACCGAGCTGTTGCCGCCTGACCGGCTGGTCGCGGCGAACGGCTGGATCGAAGGCACGACCGTCGGCTCGATCATTCTCGGCACGGTGCTCGGCGGGGCGCTCATCAGCCCGCACATTGCCGCGCCGATCCTGCGGCACCACATACCGTCCGTCAACACGCCCGCCGAAGCCGCGATGCTGGTCATCATGGCCATCTACGTTATCGCGGCGCTGTTCAATCTGCGCATTCCCGACACCGGCGCGCGCTATCCGAAACAGGAACGCGGCCCGATCAAACTCGTCACCGATTTCGCCGACTGTTTCCTCGTGCTGTGGCGTGACAAGCTCGGCCAGATTTCGCTCGCCGTGACCACGCTGTTCTGGGGCGCGGGCGCGACGCTGCAATTCATCGTGCTGAAGTGGGCTGAGGTGTCGTTGAACATGTCGCTGTCCGAAGCGGCCATTCTGCAGGCAGTGGTGGCCGTGGGCGTGGCGGCCGGCGCGATCTTCGCGGCCTCGCGAGTGCCATTGAAGAAGTCGTTGTCGGTGTTGCCGGTCGGCATCATGATGGGCATTGCCGTGATGCTGATGGCGTTCTATACGCGCGACCTGTTCCCTGCCCACTGGGGCATTTATTTCGGCCGCGTGCACTTACCGGGCTATCTGATCGTCGCGTATATTTTCCTGATGATCGTCGGCGGCCTGTCGGGCTTTTTCGTCGTGCCGATGAACGCGCTGCTCCAGCATCGCGGGCACGTGCTGCTGTCGGCCGGTCACTCGATCGCCGTGCAGAACTTCAACGAAAACCTCTCCGTGCTCGTCATGCTGTGCCTCTACGCCGTGCTCGTGTGGCTCGACGTGCCGGTCACGGCGGTGATCGTGCTATTCGGCACCTTCGTCTGCGTGATGATGTGGTTCGTGATGCGGCGCCACCAGGCCAACCAGCGCGCGTTCGACTCAGTCGCGCTGATCGGCGAAGTCAAGCACTGATTCGCGGCGGGTCGTCCGCTCACGTCGCGGCCCGCGCCTTCCTCCTTCCTCGCTTTGCCATGACTCAACCGATTCCCAATGTGCTGACGATCGCCGGTTCCGATTCCGGCGGCGGCGCCGGCATTCAAGCCGACCTCAAGGCTTTCTCGGCACTCGGCGCGTACGGCGCGAGCGTGATCACCGCGCTCACCGCGCAAAACACGCGCGGCGTCACCGCGATTCACGCGCTGGACCCCGGCTTCATTACCGCGCAACTCGATGCGGTGTTCGACGACATCCGCATCGACGCCGTGAAGATCGGCATGCTGGCGAACGCGCCGATCGCGCGCGCGGTCGCCGATGCATTGCGCCGTCACAAACCGAAGCACATCGTGCTCGACACGGTGATGATTTCGAAGAGCAACCACGCGCTGCTGCTGCCGGACGCGGTCGCGGCGGTGCGCGATGAATTGCTGCCGCTCGCCGATCTGCTGACGCCCAATCTGCCGGAAGCGGCCGCGCTGCTCGGCGTGCAAGCCGCGACCGACGAAGCCGGCATGGTCGAGCAAGGCGAAGCGCTGCGCTCGCTCGGCGCACGCGCGGTGCTGATGAAGGGCGGCCATTTGAGCGCCACGGATAGTCCGGACTGGCTGGTGCAGGAAAGCGGCACGCTTCGTTTAGGCGGCCCGCGAGTGCCGGTGAAGAATACGCATGGGACGGGCTGCACGCTGTCATCGGCGATTGCGGCGCTGATTCCGCAGCGAGGCGATCTCGCGAGCGCCGTCGCCGATGCCAAGCAGTATTTGACCGGCGCGCTGCAGGCGAGCGATCGGCTCGACGTCGGCGGTGGCGTGGGGCCGGTGCATCATTTTTATCGGTGGTGGTGAAGCGCCGCTACTGCCGCGCGTAGTGTCGCGCCAACTCGGGCCACTCGTCGGGCACGATAAAGCCGCGCGAGCGCTCGATCAGATTGCCTACGCTGTCCTCGACGAACGCGCCCACCATCGCCGGTCCGTGCTGATGCAACGTTTGCCCGGCGAGCGTCTTGGCATCGACGAATGCGAGGTTCGCGGTCCGCACCTCAAGAAGCGCATGGCGTCGCGGCGCCAGCCACTCCAACCGCGGCAATGTCCGCCATTTCTCCGCATGCGCCGCCGCGAACGCCGGCCAATCACTGCGCGTCACCCACCAGCCGCGACCATGTGCCGGATCAAGTTCGACCGGGTCGACGGACGTTTCGCCATGCCGATAAAACAGCCAACCTTTGATGAACATCTGCGGCGTCCACGGACCCGCGTAGCCGACCGAGGCGAACTCCTCACGCGCGCTCAACGGCAATTGATGATTCAGCACATGCGCGAGTTTCAGATCGAAGCGGTCTTTCAGATTCGGGCCGACGTAGTCGGATAACTGCGCGGATAACCGAGAGGATAACTGCGCGCGCCCATCGCCGGCATGCAGATAGCACTTCACGGCCAGCTCCCAATGAAGCCGCGTGCCCTGCCGCGTCTGCACCAGAAAATCGCATTCGCCGAGTGTGACGCCCCCGCGCCGTAGCGGCACGCCCGCCGCCACCAGCCGCGCCGCCGGCCCATGCTGCAGGAACCAGCCGACCAGCCCTTCGGCGTAGCGGCCGAGGCGCGTGATGCGCGTCGCCGCGAGTTCTTGATGCAGGGGTTCAGGCGCGGCGTCGAGCGCGCGCAGCCAGTCGAGGGTCGCCTGTGCTTCCTGCAGCGTGTCGAAGGGATTCGCCAGCGCGCCGACCGGTGGTTGCGGGCGCAACAGATCGGCGCTCAGCAGCAGCCAGGCGAGATCACGCACGGCGGCGTCGCGCAAGGTGTCGAGCAGCGCATCGCGGCTCGCGGCATCGATGCCGGGCGTCGTGGCGGAACCGAGCGCCGGACCCTCGCTGGCCGTCACTTCGACGCGTTCGACGGTGTGCCGCCGGCCGCCCGCCACGTGTCGCGCGCGAGGCACAGGTCGGCCCAGGCTTTCGCCTTATCGGGCAGGCTGCGCAACAGATACGCCGGGTGATAGGTGACGATCACAGGCACGCCTTCGTATTCGTGCACGCGGCCGCGCAGCGACGAAATGCTCGCCTCGGTCTTCAGCAAACTCTGCGCCGCGAAGCGGCCGAGCGCGACGATCAGCTTCGGCTTGACCAGCGCGACCTGACGTTGCAGATACGGCTCGCAACGCGCGACTTCGTCCGCTTCGGGATTACGGTTGCCGGGCGGCCGGCACTTGATCACGTTGGCGATATAGACGTTGGTGTCGCGCGCGAGCGTCAGCGAACGCAGCATGTTGTCGAGCAGCTTGCCGGCCTGGCCGACGAACGGTTCGCCCAGACGATCCTCGTTCTCACCCGGCGCTTCGCCGATCAGCATCCAGTCGGCGCCGCGATCGCCGACGCCGAACACCGTGTTCGTGCGCTTCTCGCACAGACGGCAAAGCTGGCAGGCCGCGACGCGCTCGCTTAGCGCGTCCCAGTCGAGCGTGTGGATTGCCGGCGCCGCAGGGGCTTCGTGGCGTGCGTCCGCGGGAGCTTGGGTCGGCAGATCGTCGAACCAGGCGAAATCGTCGTCGGGCGGCGCGTCGAATGCCGGCGGCTCGGGGCTGCGGGGTTGCTGGGGCCGTGCCGACTGCGGTGCTTGCGGCTGGCTTGCCTCGACCGACGCTTGCATCCGGCCTTGCATCGGGTCTTGTGAAGGCAGCCTTTGAGATTCGGCTTGCGCACCGCTCTGCATGGAACGCGGCGACTCGCCTGAGCGTGTTTCAGCGGTCGGCTGGCGATCAGCGAACCGTTCGCGTGCCCCGGCCGCGGATGATGCCTGATCCGGACGTCCGGACGTGCCGCGTTCGCCTGGCGCCGGCGGGACGTTGGCTTGCTGAACGTCGGCGGCGCGCACCGCGGGCTGCGAGGTTTCCTGCGTGGGAGCAACGGGCGGCAGCCCTGGCGACGCCCCACGCGCATCATCACGACGCGCATCCGGCACAGCCGCGCGCTGCCCGACCACGGCCGCGGCTTGCGCCTGCGGCTCAGCAACCGGCTGCTGCTCCGCCGCCATGCCCCGACGTACCCACAACGGCGTGAGTCCGAACTCTTCCAGAACCGATTCATGCAGCGCCATCTGCGCCCTCCGTGGCAAACGAGAAACGCATCACGATGGCGTCCTCCCGGCTGCGATGCCGCGCCGGATAATAGTTTTTGCGCCGGCCGATCGAAGCGAAGCCGAAGCGCTCATAAAGCCGGATCGCCCGATGATTCGACGGCCGCACTTCCAGCAACAGCCCCTCGAGTTTTTCAGCGCGGGTAATGCGCACGGCTTCGCGCAGCAGCGCGAGCCCGGCGCCGGCGCCTTGCGCCGCCGGCGTCACGCACAGATTGAGCAGATGCATTTCGTCGACGACCGGCATCAGCACGCAATAGCCGATCAGGGTGCCCGTGACATGGCGCAGACAGACGCCGAAATAGCCGTTGCGCAGCGAGTCGCCAAAATTGCCCCGGCTCCAGGGAAACTCATATGCGATTTTTTCGATGGCGGCGACTTCGTCCAGATCGCCTTCAGTCATCGGCGACATGTAGCGGTCCGCGAGCAACACGCCACTCATCGCCGGCCCTCGCCTTGCGCTGTGTCGTGCGCGAGTCGGGCGGCCTGCTCGGCCCTGGCGGCTTTTTCAGCTTTCTCGGCGACCCGCTCGGCGGTGGTCTGGGCGACCTTGTCGCGCACGTATTCCGGCGCGGCCTGGTCGGCCGGCACCGTGCGGCCCGCCCGCAACGCACGCAGCGCGGCGTGCGCGAGCGGCACGGCATGCGGCAACGCTTCACTGTCGACGCTGCGCGCCGCGGCGACCGCGGGTAGTCGCGCGCCGAACGCCGCGGCGGCATTGCCCGCCAGCGTGAAGGCGACGTCGGGCAAAACGAGCCTGTCCGGCGCATCGAGCGAAGCCGCCTGCAGCGTGCGCCATTCACCTTGCGCGTCGTCCCACGCGTAATCGGCCCAATAAATTTCGTCCATGCGGGCGTCGAGCGCGGCGAGCACGCGCGTCGCCGACGGATCGCGCAGGCGGGCGCTCTCGGCACAGGCGAGCAGCGTGCTGACCGGCACGACCGGCAGATTCAGGCCAAACGCGAGGCCTTGGGCGACACCGGTTGCCGTACGCAACCCGGTGAACGAGCCGGGACCGGAACCGAAGGCGATGGCGTCGCAGTCCGCCAGTGTCAGGCCGGCTTCGTCGAAAAGTTCGCGGATGGCGGGGAGCAGGCGCGTGCTGGAAACCGCGCCGGTTTGCTCGTGGCGCACCCACAGTTGCGGTTCGGCGCGAGCCTCTTCAGGCGTCGCGCCGGCCGCGTTGCCGGCGGCGGACAGAAGCGCTACCGAGCAGAATTCGGTCGAGGTATCGAGGGCGAGGAGCACAGTTTGAGTCATGGACCGTATTGTAATCGGCACGGCGCGCGCAAATGTGGTTTGGCATGTGCCGAGGTGCTCGGGTCGCGCAAAGGTGGCTGCCCGCGCGCGAGGTTGGCTTGGGTCGCGCGAAGTGGTTTGCCTCGCGCCAAGTCGTTTGGGTCGCGCGAAGATGATTTGCCGCGCGCCAAGTGGTTTGGGTCGCGCGAAAGCGGTTTACCTCGCGGGAGGCGCATATGGCTTGTGCCCAGCAGCGGCCCGGTTTGCGCCAACCCGGCTTCGCCTCACGCACGAGCCTGTCCGTCTTGCGCCGGATCGCCGGCCGGTGTTTGGAGTGAGCCCTCGGCCCCTGCCGGGGCATCCAGTTGTTATGATCGTCAGCCGAGTTCAATCCCGATCCCGCCTGGCGGGCAAACGACAATGACCGACATCGACACCCAGTTCACCCAAGCCCACGAAGACGTCCAGCAACTGCCTGAGCGTCCGGGCAATCTCACGCTGCTGCGCCTCTACGCGCTCTACAAACAGGCCACCCGCGGCGACGTTCAGGGCGACAAGCCGGGCTTTACCGACATCGTCGGCAAATACAAGTACGACGCGTGGGCCGCGCTCAAAGGCACCGCGCAAGACGCCGCGAAGCAGCAATACGTCGCGCTCGTCGAATCACTCAAGAGCGGCGCGTCGGCCTGACTGGTCCCGATCGATGCCAGGCGACTTCACGCGAACGATTGCCTGCTCCGCCCCCGGCCAACGGCGAATCGCCCTGAACCGCGCCGGCACGACGATAGCCGGCCGGCGCAGCCGCCTGACGATCTGCCCGAACAGCACCCCGGCACAAACTTTTCCGCCAGGAAAATTCCTAATAGTGGCGCAGTGCAGCAAAAGGCTATACAATGCTGCCTGCGCTTCACTGCTTTGCCCGGCTTTCCTCTAGCGGCCTTTGCGGCGCAGCGCCTCGTAGCGTTTAGCTCCAATCCAGTTTAGAACCTGTCCCCTCCTGCCTAGCCCCTCCGGGGCGATCATGTCCCAGGCTGGCGGCACGCCGTGTTGGCATGTCGCATCCGATACAGCTTCTAACGAAAAGCTCGCCTTCATTGCCGCGAGCTGCCCCCGTTTTTCGATTTGCTCGCTGCTTCTTTGCTCGCTGAATCCGACGACTTGGGTATGCCGATTGGCGCCGACGTTTTAATTCCGTGTGTACCAAGGATTTACCAAGGATTCTCATGACTTCGAGCAATACCCCCAGCAGCCCGTTGAACGCCATCGCCGATCAAGCCCTCGGTCTCGAAAGCCGTGACGCAGCACCCGCACAAGCCGCAGCCGTTGCTGTCGCTCCGGAAGCCGTCGCAGCAGAAGCCGCAGTGCCGACCGGCCCGTCGTTCGCGTCGCTCGGTCTCTCCGCGGATGTCGTCTCCGCGCTGACCGCCGCTGGCTATCAAAACCCGACTCCGGTTCAGCAACGCGCAATCCCGGCTGGCATCGCCGGCCGCGATCTGATGGTCTCGAGCCCGACCGGTTCGGGCAAGACCGCCGCGTTCATGCTGCCCGCCATCGAACGTTTCTCGCAACTGCAAAAAGCACAAGCCAGCCAGCCGCGCGAACCGCGTCCGGCTGACGGCGCCCGCACGCGTCGTCCGCAACCGGTTGCCCGTCCGACCATGCTGGTTCTGACGCCGACCCGCGAACTCGCCATGCAGGTCACCACCGCCGCCGCCACGTACGGCAAGCACCTGAAGCGTCTGCGCACCGTCAGCATTCTGGGCGGCGTCGCTTATGGTCAACAGCTGATGCTGCTGGCCAAGAACCCGGAAATCCTGGTTGCCACGCCGGGCCGTCTGATCGACCACCTGGAACGCGGCCGTATCGATCTGTCGCAACTGCAGATCCTCGTGCTCGACGAAGCCGACCGCATGCTCGACATGGGCTTCATCGAAGACATCGAAACGATCGTCGCCGCTACGCCGGCTTCGCGTCAAACCATGTTGTTCTCGGCCACGCTCGACGGCAAGATCAGCTCGCTGACGGGTCGCCTGCTGAAGGATCCGGAGCGTATCGAGATCGTTCAGCGCCTGGAACAGCGCACGAACATCGCGCAAACCGTCCATTACGTGGATGACCGCGATCACAAGGATCGTCTGCTCGACCATCTGCTGCGCGACGAGGGCCTCGACCAGGCTATCGTGTTCATGGCAACCAAGATGGACGCCGACCAGCTTGCAGGTCGTCTGGCCGATGCCGGTTTCGAATCGGCAGCTTTGCACGGCGATCTGCCGCAAGGCGCGCGTAACCGCACGATCAAGGCACTGCGCGAGCGCCGTGTCCGCGTACTGGTGGCAACGGACGTCGCCGCTCGTGGCATCGACATCCCGGGCATCACGCACGTGTTCAACTACGACCTGCCGAAGTTCGCTGAAGACTACGTGCACCGTATCGGCCGTACCGGCCGTGCTGGCCGCTCGGGCATCGCGGTGAGCCTCGTGCACCACGCCGAGCAAGGCGCGCTCAAGCGCATCGAGCGTTTCGTGCGTACCCCGCTGCCGGTCAGCGTCGTCGAAGGTTTCGAGCCGCGCAAGTCGGCTCCGTCGGGCAACGGCCGTCCGGGCTTTGGCGGCCGCGGCCGTCCGGGCGGTGGCAACGGCGGTGGCCGTCGCTTCGGCAGCGGTTCGGGCAAGCCGGCCGGTAACGGCGGCGGTGCGCGCAGCGGTAGCGGCACCGGCGGCGGCTGGGCCGGTAAGTCGGCTGGCGGCGGCTCGCGCGAAGGCGGCTTCGGCGGCGGTTCGCGTGAAGGCTACGGCGGTTCGCGCGACGGCGGCTACGGCGCACGCCGCAGCGACGGCCCGCGCACGGCGCGTCGCGGCAGCTAAGTACTGAGACGGGCGTACTCTGCATCAAGGCTTCGGCCCGTTGCGGCGCTCATCCGGTACTGTCAGCAGTCAGCTTGAAAAAAGACCCGGACGGCTTCTCGCCGTTCGTCAGTCGGAAGAAACCGGTGCTCAGGCGCCGGTTTTTTTTCGCCCGTCAGTCGGCGCACCCCAAATTTCACGATGTGGAAAATTTTTTTGCGTCGTAAAAAATCGTGCTGCACGGCACAAGAGCGCCTATTGCAAGATGGGAAAAGTCGTTTCTTAATGCGAAACGCGCGTCGCAATGCATTGATTTTAAATACAAATAAATATTCAAAAAGGCCGTCCGGGCGGCTGTTGCGCGACCATTGATTTGCCTAGACTCTTATACAAGACTTCACGAAACGAAACGCCTCAACCGGCCGGCCGCTTCGACGAAGAAAAGAGTCACCCCATCCATACAGGCAACCAAGGAGCACACCATGTCCCGTCAAGAACAAGTCAAGCAACTCCAACAGCAATGGGAAACCGATCCGCGCTGGAAAGGCGTGAAGCGCAGCTACACGGCGGAAGACGTGATCCGCCTGCGCGGTTCGGTGCAAGTCGAGCACACGCTCGCCAAGCGCGGTGCGGAAAAGCTCTGGGAGAGCGTGAACAACGAGCCGTTCGTGAACTCGCTCGGCGCGCTGACCGGCAATCAGGCCATGCAGCAGGTCAAGGCCGGCCTCAAGGCGATCTATCTGTCGGGCTGGCAAGTGGCGGGCGACGCGAACGTCGCCGGTGAAATGTACCCGGACCAGTCGCTGTACCCGGCGAACTCGGTGCCGCTCGTCGTGAAGCGCATCAACAACACGCTGACGCGCGCCGACCAGATCCAGTGGTCGGAAGGCAAGAATCCGGGCGACGAAGGCTACGTCGATTATTTCCAGCCGATCGTGGCGGACGCGGAAGCCGGCTTCGGCGGCGTGCTGAACGCATTCGAACTGATGAAGGCGATGATCGAAGCAGGCGCTGCGGGCGTGCACTTCGAAGATCAACTGGCTTCGGTGAAGAAGTGCGGTCACATGGGCGGCAAGGTGCTCGTGCCGACGCGTGAAAACATCGCCAAACTGACGGCCGCGCGTCTGGCCGCCGATGTCTCCGGCACGCCGACCGTGCTGCTGGCGCGCACCGATGCGGAAGCCGCCGACCTGATCACGTCGGACATCGACGACAACGACAAGCCGTTCCTGACGGGCGAGCGCACGGTGGAAGGCTTCTACCGCACCAAGCCGGGTCTTGAACAGGCGATCTCGCGTGGCCTCGCCTACGCGCCGTACGCCGACATGATCTGGTGCGAAACCGGCAAGCCGGACCTCGAGTTCGCGAAGAAATTCGCCGACGCGATCCACAAGGAGTACCCGGATCAACTGCTGTCGTACAACTGCTCGCCGTCGTTCAACTGGAAGAAGAACCTGGACGACGCGACCATCGCCAAGTTCCAGCGCGAACTCGGCGCGATGGGCTACAAGTTCCAGTTCATCACGCTGGCCGGCTTCCACGCGCTGAACTACTCGATGTTCAACCTCGCGCACGGCTATGCCCGCAACCAGATGACGGCCTTCGTCGAAATGCAGCAGGCTGAATTCGCTGCGGCCGAAAAGGGCTTCACCGCAGTCAAGCATCAACGCGAAGTCGGCACCGGCTACTTCGATGCCGTGACGCAAACGGTCGAGCGCGAAGCATCGACGACCGCGCTGCACGGTTCGACGGAAGACGAACAGTTCTTCGACAAGAAGGTCGCGTAAAGCAAGCACGCGGTCTGATCGCTGGAACAAGGCAGATAGACGAAAAGCGGCGCCGTCAGAGAGCCGTCGTCACAGGGAGGAGCAAGGCCGTCGGGGCTGAAGTCGAATCGCACCCGACGGCCAAAGTCTCGCAGCGGAACTTGGAGAGCTCGCAGCAGCAGTGGAGAGAAAGCCAGCACAACGGATTGTGCGGCGAACACAGCGCGCGCCGGCCTCACCGCCGGCGCGTTTTTTTCGCCCGCGATTTCAGCGATACACGATCACCGGAATCTTGGTATGCGTGAGCACCCGTTGCGTTTCGCTGCCGATCAGCAGGCTGCCCAAACCGCGGCGGCCGTGCGAGGCCATGAAGATCACATCGCAGCCGCCCTGCTCCGCCGCTTCGATGATGCCGAGATACGGCGCGGGATGCACGCTGGTCCTGCTGTCGACCGTGACGCCGACACGGCGCGCGGCCATCTCCACCTCGCGCAGATGCACGCGCGCTTCGCGCTCGCTGCGCTGCAGGAATTCCGAGGGCGGTTCGACCACGACGTCGGAGAACGGCGAGTACGGGTATTGCGGCAGACACGCGTAGGCGGTCACGTGGGCATTGACGGCTTGCGCGAGATCGATGGCGCCGTCGATTGCCTTGCGCGACAGGTCGGAACCGTCGGTCGGAACCAGGATGTGCCTGAACATGATGCCCTCCGTCGCCGGCTGCGCGGAGCGCGGCATCAGCGTCCAACGAGGCTCGGCTTACAAGCCGCTTCAATCGATTGTAGGTCGCGGAATTGAGCACATGAATCTGTCGAGGGTCTGTCCGCATATCGGAAACCCCGTGTTCGCGGCGGCGCCAGCAGCATCCGCCGCGCACCCGGCCTTCCGCATGTTCAACCCCAGTAGTCAGGGTGCCCATACGTATGCTTGAGAAAGTCCAGAAACAGTCGCACGCGCAACGGCAAATGACGGCGCTGCGGAAACACCGCGTGAATGCCGATGGGCGGCGCGGCGAACTCGTCCAGCACGCTGACGAGCCGCCCGGCCGCGATGTCCGTGCCGACTTCCCACCACGAGCGCCACGCGAGTCCGTAGCCTTCGAGACACCATTCGTGCAGCACCGCGCCGTCCGAGCATTCCATCGTGCCGGACACCTTGATCGACACGACCTTGTCGCCCTGCTGGAACATCCAGCCGCGCTGCTGGTTGGCGCTCGCGCCGAGCGCGAGACAGTTGTGATGCGCGAGATCGGCGAGGCTGTGCGGCGCGCCGCGCCGGCTCAGATACGACGGCGACGCCACGCACACACGGCGGTTCTCGCCGAGCTTGAGCGACACCAGCGACGAATCCGGCAACTCCCCGAGACGCACCGCACAGTCGAAACCCTCGTTGACCAGATCGACGAGGCGATCGGACAGGTCGAGCGTGATCGACACGTCCGGATGCGCGACCGTGAAGGCCGGCACCAGCGGCGCGACGTGCCGCCGCCCGAAGCCCGCGGGCGCGGACAGCCGCAAATGGCCGCTCGCCTTGACGCCACCGGCCGACACGCTGGCTTCGGCGTTTTGCATCTCGTGAATGATGCGTTGGCAGTCTTCGAGAAAGGCCGAGCCTTCGAACGTCAGCGTGATCTTGCGCGTGGTGCGCACCAGCAATTTGACGCCGAGGCGCTCTTCGAGCGCGTCGATGCGGCGGCCAATGATGGCCGGCGCGACGCCTTCGGCCGAAGCCGCGGCGGACAGGCTGCCTTTGGCCGCGACGGTCACGAAGGTCTCGATCTGCTTGAAACGGTCCATGAGCGATGGGAGCCGCGTCTAGGCGGGAAAGTGGTCGGTGCGCGTCAGATTAGGTGGATGAAAGTAAAAGATCAAGTGATGTTTAGCCTCTTTTTTAGCGTCCGACATCACTAATACAATCCGTCCTGACCTCTGACAGGAGTGCACGGCAATGTCGGCCACAACGACACTCTCCCCTAAAGCAGTGATTTTCGACGCCTACGGCACGCTCTTCGACGTGCATTCGGTGATCGCCGCCGCGGAGCAGATGTTCCCCGGCCGCGGCGACGCGCTCTCGCAGTTGTGGCGGCAAAAACAGATCGAATACACGCAGTTGCGCACGCTCGCCGATTCCGCGGACGCACCCGGCGCGCATTACCGGCCGTTCTGGGACATCACGCTCGACGCGTTGCGCTTCGCCGCGAAAAAACTTCAGCTCACGCTGGGCCGCACGGCCGAGAAGCGTCTGATGGACGAATACGCGTGCCTGTCCGCTTTCCCCGATGCCGTGCCCGCGCTGCGCCAGTTGCGCGAAGCTTCCGCCGACTCAGCGGCGCGCGCGGGCGGTGAATCCGCCACGCCTCCACGCCTCGCGATTCTCTCGAACGGCAATCCGCAAATGCTCGACATCGCCGTGAAGAGCGCCGGCATGACGCGCCTGTTCGACCGCGTTCTCTCCGTCGACGCGGTGCGCGCCTACAAACCCTCGCCCGCCGCTTACGCGCTCGGCACGCAAGCCTTCGACGCGCTACCGCGCGAGATCGTCTTCGTGTCGTCGAACGGCTGGGATGTGGCAGGCGCGACGTGGTTCGGCTTCACCACTTTCTGGCTCAACCGGCAGAACGCCCCAGCCGAAGAACTGGGCGTCACGCCGCATGGCGCGGGCGGAGGCATGGCCGATCTGCTCGCTTTTCTGAAGAACCCCGCGTCGCCCGGCCGCAGCAGCGGCGCCGGCGGCAGCCGCACGCGCCACAGCCCTGGCGCATGACGGTTACTGCTGGCTAACGCGACGCACAACTACCGCATCTCAACATTTGCACCTTTGCAATCTGACCGACCAAGGAGAAAACATGGCAAGCCCGCAGTCCTCGCATTCATCGTCGCAGTTGCCGCAGGGCATGGAAATCACGGCTGACCTCAAGCCGGGCTATGACGCGATCCTCACGCGCGAAGCGCTCGAACTCGTCGCCGCGCTGCATCGCACGTTCGAGCCGCGCCGCCAGCAGCTGTTGCAGGCGCGCGCGGAACGCACCAGGCGCCTCGACGCCGGCGAGCGTCCCGACTTCCTCGCCGAAACGAAAAGCGTGCGTGAAGGCGACTGGAAAATCGCGCCGCTGCCGCAGGATCTGCAATGCCGTCGCGTGGAAATCACCGGTCCGGTCGAACGCAAGATGATCATCAACGCGCTGAATTCGGGCGCGGATTCGTACATGACCGACTTCGAGGATTCGAATGCGCCGAGCTGGGATAACCAGATCACCGGCCATATCAATCTGAAGGACGCGGTGCGCCGCACGATTTCGATGGAACAGAACGGCAAGTCGTACACGCTGAACGACAAGGTCGCCACGCTGATCGTGCGTCCGCGCGGCTGGCATCTCGACGAGAAGCACGTGATGGTGGACGGCAAGCGCGTGTCCGGCGGCATCTTCGATTTCGCGCTCTTCATGGTGCACAACGCGAAGGAACTGGTGGCGCGCGGCTCGGGCCCGTACTTCTATCTACCGAAGATGGAAAGCCACCTCGAAGCGCGTCTGTGGAACGACATTTTCGTTGCCGCGCAGGAAGCGGTTGGCGTGCCGCGTGGCACGATTCGCGCGACGGTGCTGATCGAAACGATCGTCGCCGCCTTCGAAATGGACGAGATCCTGTACGAGCTGCGCGAACACAGCTCGGGTCTGAACGCCGGCCGTTGGGACTACATCTTCTCGGCGATCAAGAAGTTCAAGGCCGACCGCGACTTCTGTCTGGCCGATCGCTCGCAGATCACGATGACGTCGCCGTTCATGCGCGCCTACGCGCTGCTGTTGCTGAAGACATGCCATCGCCGCAATGCGCCGGCGATCGGCGGCATGAGTGCGCTGATTCCGATCAAGAACGATCCGGCCGCGAACGAAAAGGCGATGGGCGGCGTGCGTTCGGACAAGGCGCGCGATGCCGGCGACGGCTACGACGGCGGCTGGGTCGCGCATCCGGGCCTCGTGCCGATCGCGATGGAAGAGTTCGTCAAGGTGCTCGGCGACAAGCCGAACCAGATCGGCAAGCAACGCGACGACGTGCTCGTCACGGCCACCGACCTGACGGACTTCCGTCCGGAAGCGCCGATCACCGAAGGCGGTCTGCGCAACAACATCAACGTCGGCATTCATTACCTGGGCGCGTGGCTCGCGGGCAATGGCTGCGTGCCGATTCACAATCTGATGGAAGACGCCGCCACCGCGGAAATCTCGCGCTCGCAGGTGTGGCAATGGATTCGCTCGCCGAAGGGCAAGCTCGAAGACGGCCGCAAGGTGACGGCGGCATTGGTGCGCGAGTTGGCGGCGCAGGAACTCGAGAAGGTAAAGCAGGCCGTGGGCGGCGACACCAGGCCGTATGAGCGCGCTGCGCAGATCTTCGAAGAAATGTCGACGTCGGAACAGTTCACCGACTTCCTCACGCTGCCGCTGTACGAGGAAATTTGAGGCTGGCGTCAGGCCTCGTGGATGCATCGGGCGCAGTCATTCAAATATTCAAATGCACTCCGATGCATTGACAACGGACGATGCAGTAACAGGCCCGCTTTCGCGCGTCTTTAGCACGCGGCGTGAAGTGGCTTGAGTCGCAAGGCTGACCGACCGGACGGCCCGACAGGCGTATGCCTGCCGGGCCGTTTTTTTATGCGCCCGTAGCGCCGCCTGGTCAGCGCGTGCTGCGGTGCTCGATCCAGTCGCCCGATTTGATTTCAGGCAAGCCCTTCACCACATTCGGCGCAACCGGATAAAAGCGGCAGTTGACGACGTTGCCGTCGACTTTCACCATCACTTCGCGCGCAAGGAAACGATCCTCGACGCCCGGATAGACCGCCTCGATTTCGTCGAGCACGGCGACCAGTTCGTCGTCGATTTCGTAGACGTCGCCGATCACGTCGACGCCGGCTTCGTCGACCACGAGGCCTGGATACGAGCCGAAGTCGAATAGGTGGCCACGCACCGTGGCCGTGCCGAGCAGGTTGGGCGCGGCGATCTCGTTGCGCGCCGCGGCGTGGCGGATGTCGTTCACTTCACCGGCGCGCAATGTGCCGTATACAAAGACGGTCTGCATCGTCGTTTGCTCTCCTTGAATCAGGTTTGGGTGGGTTCTGTTTCCAGTTCTGTTTCCAGTTCTGTTTCCGGCTCTGTTCGAGCTCGAGTCCGGGCTGGGTTCAGTTCAGCGCCGCGCTCGCCACGAGCACGCCGTCGATATCCACGTAGATCCATTCGCCGGGACGCACGAGCGCGCCGGGCAATTGCACCGCCACGTCGCGCTCACCGGCGCCGAGCTTCCGGCCGCGCCGTGGTGAAGTGGTCAAAGCCGCAATGCCGACGTTCACCTCGTTGAGTTCGAGCGCATCGCGCACACAGCCGTTCAGGACAATGCCCGCCCAGCCGTTCTGTTCCGCGATCTGCGCGAGGTTGCCGCCGACCAGCGCGCAACGCAGGCTGCCGCCGCCGTCGATCACCAGCACACGGCCCGCGCCCTTCTCTTCGAGCGTGGCCCGCACGAGCGCGTTGTCCTCGAATACCTTCAGCGTCACCGCCTCACCGCTGAAACACTCGGCGCGGCCGAACAGGTGGAAGACCGGCTCGAGCACACGCAACGTGCCGAGCGCCAGCTGGTCCTCGTGCGCGTCGCACAGGTCCGCGGTGGCAAAGCTCATGGCGTTCTCCTCGGGTCCGTAATCGGGACATTATGCAACGCCCTGTCCTTTGCAACACCTACAATGAGAAGCCCGCGGCGGTTTGTCCGCCCGCACGGGGGTTTGCCTAGCGGCGCTTTCGGCGTACCTGGAGAGCGCGCTGCCCGCGTTCCGTTATCGGGATCGATCTTCACCATGACTTCGTCCGCCGACTCAAACCTGTCGAGCCTCGTACGCTTCGCCGATATTCCGCCCGAGTTCCAGCCGAACGAAACGCATCCGATCCGTGTGCGTTCGCGGCAGATGCCCTCGGGCTGGCGCATCGCACGTCACACGCATGCATGGGCGCAGGTGGCTTATGCGTCGCGCGGCGTGCTGCGGGTCGCGACGACCGGCACGACGTGGATGGTGCCGCCCTCGCGGGCAATCTGGGTGCCGCCGCACGTGACGCACGAAGTGGTCGCCGTCGAGGACGCGTTCCTGCGCACGCTCTACATCACCGAAAGCACGGTGCCGGCCGGCCTCGATACGCCACGCGTGGTCGAAGTCTCGGATCTGCTGCGCGAAGTGATTGCCGCGCTCGACACGCCCGGCATCTCGGCTACGCGCGAGCGGTTGCTGGGCGCCCTCGCACTCGACGAACTGACTCGCTCGGAGCCGCTGCCGCTCTCCGTGCCGATGCCTAACGAAAAGCGTCTGCGCGCGCTGTGCGAAGCCGTGATTGCCGACCCGACGCATGGCGAGTCGCTCGAACAATGGGCGTCCAGCGTGGGCGCCAGCACGCGCACCATTGCGCGGCTGTTTCGTCAGGAGCTGGGCGTAAGTTTTTCGCAGTGGCGCCAGCAGGCGATTCTGGCGCGCGCGATCCCGCTTTTGAGCCAGGGGCGGCCGCTTTCGCATGTCGCATTGGAACTCGGCTATCAAAGTCAGAGCGCGTTCTCTGCGATGTTCCGCCGTGCCTTCGGAGAAAGTCCGCGCGCGTTTATCGAGCGTGGCTCGGAACATCGGGCGGCGCATGGCGAGCACGGCGAGACAGACGTGGACGACGAGACGGCGCGGGATCGCGCGGATGCAGAGAGCGATGCGGAGCGTTGAGTGAGTGTGTAAAACCGCGGCGTCACACGCCTCGCCTCAAACCCGTCGCGCCAGATGGCGAATCGCACCCAGTTGCGCAAGACGCGGCCCGGCCAGCTTGTAGCCTTTGCGCTGATAGAGGCGGGCCGCAGGGTTATCGACGAACACACGCAATTGCAACTCGCGCAGGCCGCGCTCGCGGGCCCATTGATGCGAGACATCGAGCAGATACGTGCCGGCGCCGAGCCGGCGATGGCCTTCGGCAATCTGTACGTCGCGGATATGCAGCGAATCGCCCTCTTGCGTGATGCGCAACACGCCGATCGGCGTGCCGTCCATTTCGAGAATGAAATTCTCCGACTCGCGCCAGCTGCCGAGAAACAGATCGCCACGCCAGACGAGATGATGGCGGTGGTAGTAGCCGCCCATGTTGTTGCGTGTCAGCGCCTCGGCGAACTCGAAATCGTCCATGCTGGCTTTGCGCAGATGAAACGGTAACGGAGCTTCGGTGGGATCGAACATGGCGGGGCGACAAGGGAGAGTCGGGTCAACGGTAAAACAGGCCGCGCACGCTGGCAATGGCTGTTTGTCCCGAGCATACCCAGGCGCGCCGGACAGTGGAATAAAAAAAGCCCACTTCTTTCGAAGTGGGCTTTCTCAAATCTGGCGGAGCGGACGGGACTCGAACCCGCGACCCCCGGCGTGACAGGCCGGTATTCTAACCAACTGAACTACCGCTCCAGATTTTCTTGCACCGCGGCTGATGAGACTGGCTCATTCACCGCTGCGTTACCGCTGCACCGTTCAAACTTCCAACCGAACGACGCCGATTTGCTGGCGTCCCCTAGGGGATTCGAACCCCTGTACTCACCGTGAAAGGGTGATGTCCTAGGCCTCTAGACGAAGGGGACAACGTACTGCTTACACCTTTAATGAAAAAGCCCGTTCAAGTTCGTATGAACGGGCTTTGTCTGGCGGAGCGGACGGGACTCGAACCCGCGACCCCCGGCGTGACAGGCCGGTATTCTAACCAACTGAACTACCGCTCCAGTTTGCCTATCAATGACTTGCGAGCGTTGGTTTTCTCTCTGCAAGCTGTGCCTTACTACTCGAATAAATCGAACACTAAAGCGACGCTGATGTTTGGCGTCCCCTAGGGGATTCGAACCCCTGTACTCACCGTGAAAGGGTGATGTCCTAGGCCTCTAGACGAAGGGGACATAATCTTTTCAGATTTGTCTTTATCTTGCTGCTAACTCACGCTAACTTCTGTTTCGCCAGCAGCAAAGACCGATATTCTAACTACGTTACCGCTGTTTGTGAAGTCTTTTTTGCTACAGGTTCCACACTTCGGAACAACTTCACTCTGCTCTGATGGTGGAGGTAAGCGGGATCGAACCGCTGACCTCTTGCATGCCATGCAAGCGCTCTCCCAGCTGAGCTATACCCCCCTTGCAGAACAGAAACGAGATTCTAGAGGCCAATTTGCGCTTTGTAAATACCCTTTGAGCAATTGCATGCGACTTTTTTCCAAAGCCGCATGCAAACCCGCTCAAGGCACGCGCGAACGCGCTCAGACCAGCGCTTTTTCGATACGGCCCACGACGACGTCACGCCCGAACAGCATCAGCACGCTGTCGATCGACGGCGTATGGGTGGTGCCTGCCACCAGTAGACGCACCGGCATCGCCAGTTGCGGCATCTTCAGCTTGTGCGCGCCAAGCGTTGCTTTCAATGCGGCGGCGATCGCTTCCTTGGTCCATTCCACGGTCTTGAGCGCGGCGGCCAGATCGGCGAGCGCCGGGCGCACTGCGTCGGTCACGTGCTGCGCGACGGACTCAGCATCCGGCGTCGGCGTGCGATAGAACATCGCGGCGTTCTCAGCGATTTCCTTCACCGTCGACGCACGGTCCTTCAGCAAGCCGACCACGGCCACCAGATCGGCACCTTGCGCGAGCGCGGCCTCGTCGATACCCAGTTCGATGAAGAACGGCTTGGCCAGCTCGGCGAGACGTGCGTTATCCGCTTCCTTGATGTAGTGCGCATTCAGCCAGGCCAGCTTGTCGTGGTCGTACTGCGCCGGGGACTTGCCCAGATGCTCCAGATCGAACCACTCGACGAACTGCTCGCGCGAGAAGATTTCCGCGTCGCCATGCGACCAGCCGAGACGCGCCAGATAGTTGACCACCGCCTCCGGCAGGAAACCGGCGTCGCGATAACCCACCACGCTCATCGCGCCGTGGCGCTTGCTCATCTTCTCGCCCTGCTCGTTTAGCACGGTGGGCAAATGCGCGTAGACCGGCGGCTCGCCGCCGAGCGCGCGCAGAATGTTGATCTGCCGCGGCGTATTGTTGACGTGGTCGTCGCCGCGAATCACGTGCGTGATGCGCATGTCCAGATCGTCCACCACCACGCAGAAGTTGTAGGTCGGCGTGCCGTCCGGGCGCGCGATCACGAGATCGTCGAGTTCTTCGTTCGAGATCTCGATGCGGCCCTTCACGGCGTCGTCCCACGCCACGACGCCGGTAAGCGGGTTACGGAAGCGCAGCACCGGCTGCACGCCCGCCGGCGGCTGCGGCAGCACCTTGCCCGGCTCCGGACGCCACGTGCCGTCATAACGCGGCTTTTCGCCGGCTTCGCGTTGACGCTCGCGCAGTGCGTCGAGTTCTTCCGTCGACATGTAGCACGGGTAGACCAGCCCGGCGTCCTGCATCTGCTTGAGCACTTCGCGGTAACGGTCCATGCGCTGCATCTGGTAGAACGGGCCTTCGTCGAAATCGAGGCCGAGCCACGCCATGCCTTCGAGAATGGCATCGACGGATTCGGAGGTGGAGCGCTCCACGTCGGTGTCCTCGATCCGCAGCACGAAGGTCCCTTTCATCTTGCGCGCGAACGCCCACGGATAAAGCGCGGAGCGAATGTTGCCGAGGTGGATGAAGCCGGTGGGACTCGGTGCGAAACGGGTACGAACAGAGGTGGTCATTAGCGGTTACTCGGAAGACGGGCGCCGGCGCTCGGGGCGGACATCGCCCGCGAAGCGCGGCAGCGGAGCGCGCCCATTCGGCAAAACAGCGCCGCGCATGGGCACGAAGGAATTAAATGCGAGAGCCGAATTATACCTTCGAGAGACGTCTTACCTGCCCTCGTCCGAACGGCCAGGTGGCGCGTGCGTGCCGCGCGGCGTAGCGTCAAAGGGCTTCCTCTGCAACGTTTCATTACCGCGCCGCCGCGCGTGCGGGGCTTTGCTTTATGATGTGCGCGCGCTGCGGCCGGAGATAGATCCACGGCGCATGGAATCGCCGCCGGCGATCCCGTCCGTCTGACTATCCGCCTGATCGCGGCCACCGGCGACGCCGACTGCGTCGCCCGCGCCGTTGCTGGAGAACTCGTTGAAGCCCTCATCGCCTAGCCTCGCCCGCCGCAACTTTTCACTGGCCGCCGCCTCCGCGGTGCTGGCCGCCTGCACCACGACCGGCGGCAATACCGGCACCACGCCCGTCGCCGTCACACCCGTTACGCCGACGCCGCCACTCGACAAGCCGCAGCGGCCGCTGCGCGTCGCGCTCGCGCTGGGCGGCGGTGCCGCGCGCGGCTTCGCGCACATCGGCGTGATCAAGGGGCTCGAGGCGCGCAATATTCAGGTCGATCTGGTGGCCGGCACCAGCGCCGGATCGGTGGTGGGCGCGCTGTACGCGTCGGGAATGAACGGCTTCGCGCTGAACAAGCTCGCATTAACCATGGACGAAGCGTCGATCAGCGACTGGGCCATGCCGTTTCGCACGCGCGGCTTTCTGCAAGGCGTCGCGCTGCAGAACTACCTGAACACGACGCTCAACAACCGACCGATCGAGAAGATGGCCAAGCCGCTCGGCGTGGTCGCCACCGATCTGAAAACCGGCCAGCCGATCCTGTTCCAGCGGGGCAATACCGGTATCGCGGTGCGTGCGTCGTGCAGCGTGCCGTCGATTTTCGAGCCGGTGAGGATCGGCGGCCACGAGTATGTGGACGGCGGCCTGGTGAGTCCGGTGCCGGCGTCGTTCGCGCGCAAGATGGGCGCGGATTTCGTGATCGCGGTGGATATCTCGCAGCGCCCGGAAAGCGGCCTGACGGCCAGTTCATTCGACGTGCTGATGCAGACCTTCACCATCATGGGCCAGACGATCAAGGCTTATGAACTCGACAAATACGCCGACGTCGTGATCCGCCCCAATCTGGCCGCCATGAGCGGCAGCGATTTCTCGCAGCGCAACGCGGCGATTCTGGCCGGCGAGGAAGCGGTGGCGAAGATGATGCCGGAATTGCAGCGCAAGCTGGCGGCGGCGAGACGGGCCGCAGCGTAAGCGGAGCTGCGCGGACCTCCGCAGCCCTGTGGCGGCCTCGTCCGCGCTCAAACGCAAAAAAGCCTGCTTCGTTCGAAGCAGGCTTTTTTATGCGGGAACCGCAGGCGCGATCTTACTGATTGCCGCCGATTGTTGCGTTCACGCGCTTGCGCAGATCCTCGCCTTCCTGATACGAGGCCTCGATACGACGCGCGCCGGTGAAGCGCTTTTCCCAGTAGCCGTCATCCATGTCGTCGACACGAATCGTGCTGCCCGTGGAGGGCGAATGCACGAACTTGTTGTCGCCGATATAGATGCCGACGTGGGAGAACGTGCGGCGCATGGTGTTGAAGAACACCAGATCGCCCGGCTTCAGGTCGCTCACGCGAACCTTTTCACCGACACGGCTCATTTCCTCGGCGCGGCGCGGCAGCGCCATACCGAGCGTGTCCTGGAATACGTAGCGCACGAAGCCGCTGCAATCGAGCCCCGAATCCGGGGTGTTGCCACCCCAACGGTAGCGCACGCCGATCATATTCAGCGCACCGACAACCACATCGCCCGCTTTGCCGGCCATGCCGGAGAGGAACGATTTGGCGCCGCTGTCGCTAGCGGGAGCGGTGGCTTGCGAGGCAGGAGTGGACAAAGAATTCGACCCGCTGAGGGTCGAATATGAGGCATTCTGATTGAAACTGCTTACTTCGTCGGCGAACGCGCCGGGAGCTGCGGCCATCAAGACGCCAATGAACATCCCGGCGACGACGCGCGTGCAAGCCTGGGTTAGGTTTCTGTGCTGCATTGGTCGGTATTTTTTGCCTAAAAATCAGGGGTCTACGTAAAAAAGTTTGGTCGATACTAGCCAGTAAGTATTCACATGTCAAAACAAATAGAAAAATACAATCGAGAGGCACACCCAATTGGTGAAAAAGCGGTAAATCAATGGTCCAGCGCTGCTTTCAGCAGCTTTCGGGTGTACGGGTGGGCGGGTGCCGCAAAAATCTCCTCAACCTCGCCGCTTTCGACAATCGAACCGTTTTGCATGACCGCGACACGATGCGCCATTGCCCCGATCACCGCTAAATCGTGGCTAATAAAAACGAAACCGAGGTTGTACTTCCGTTGCAACCCGGCGAGCAGTTTCAGCACCTGCTGTTGAATGGAGACATCGAGCGCGGAGGTCGGTTCGTCGAGGATCAGAATGCGTGGTTCGAGCACCAGCGCACGCGCAATCGCGATCCGCTGACGCTGCCCGCCGGAGAATTCGTGCGGATAGCGTTGCAGCACCGTGCGGTCGAGGCCGACCTCACGCAGCACCGAGATCACCTTGTCGCGGCGTGCTTGCGGCGTCATGGCCGGCCGGTGCAGCGCGAGCCCTTCGCCGACGATCCGCTCGATGGTCTGCCGCGGCGAAAGCGAACTAAACGGATCCTGGAAGACAACCTGCATGTTCGACCGTAAGGCGGTCTGCTCGGCGCCACGATAGCTGTCGAGCGCCCTGCCCTGAAACTCGATCTCGCCGTGCACGGTGCGTTGCAGGCCGAGCAAGGCCATCGCGAGCGTCGACTTGCCCGAACCCGATTCGCCGACGATCCCGAGCGTCTCACCCTGGCGCACCGACACGTTCGCGTCCGCGACCGCGCGAAACCGCCCCGAGCGGAACCAGCCGCTGAAGCCGGGCAGCTTCGTTTTGAAGTCGACCGAGATTCCGCGCGCTTCGAGCAGCACCGGCGAAATCGGCAGCACCGGCACCACCGTGCGTTCCGGGCGGCTCGCCAGCAGACGTTGCGTGTACGGATGCTGCGGCGACCCGAACACCTGTTCGACCGGCCCGCTCTCCACCAGCACGCCCTTCTCCATCACCGCGATGCGCTGCGCGAAATGGCGCACCAGATTCAGGTCGTGCGTGATCAGCAGCACGGCCATGCCACGTTTTTCCGCTTCGTCGCGTTGCAATTCCAGCAGCAGGTCGACGATCTGCGCGCGGACCGTCACGTCGAGCGCGGTGGTCGGCTCGTCGGCGAGCAGGAGGCGCGGACGGCACGCCAGCGCCATCGCGATCATCGCGCGCTGGCGCTGGCCGCCTGAAAGCTGATGCGGATAGCTGTTCATGCGCTTGCCCGGCTCGGCGATACCCGTGCGTCCCAGCAGCGCCACGGCGCGCTTGCGCGCCTCGTTTGCGCTCACGCCGTCATGCACGACGATGGTTTCCGCGATCTGGTCGCCGACCGTGTAGAGCGGATTGAGCGCGGTCATCGGCTCCTGGAAGATCATCGCGATGTCCGAGCCGCGCAGGCCGCGCATCTCGCGCTCGGTTTTGCCGAGCAGATCCTCGCCATTGAAACGGATCGAGCCGCTCACCTGCGCGTCGCTCAGCAGCCGCAGGATCGACAGCGCGGTCACGCTCTTGCCCGAACCCGATTCACCGACCAATGCCACGCGCTCGCCGCGCTGGATCGCGAGCGTCACGTCGCTCACCGCGACGGTGTCGCCGAAACGCACGTGCAGATGATCCAGTTCGAGCAGTGGCGGTGTCGTGGCCGACGTTGCGTTGTTTTGCAAATTCGTGCTCATTGATTGCCTCCGGCGCGCATCGCATCGGAGATACGGGTATCGAGTGCGTTGCGCAGCGCGTCGCCCATGAAGGTCAATAGCAACAGCATCGCCACCAGCACACCGAAGGTGGACAGCGAAATCCACCACGCGTCGAGATTCGCCTTGCCTTGCGCGAGCAGTTCGCCGAGGCTCGGTGTCGGCGACGGCACGCCCAGGCCGAGAAAGTCGAGGCTCGTCAGGGCGAGAATGGCGCCGCTCATGCGAAACGGAAGGAACGTGATCACCGGCGTGAGGCTATTGGGCAGCACATGCCGCCACATGATCTGCCAGTTCGACAGCCCCATCGCGCGTGCCGCCCGCACGTAGTCCTGGTGACGATTGCGCAGGAATTCGGCGCGCACGTAATCGGACAAACCGATCCAGCCGAACAACGAGAGCAGTACGATCAGCAGAATGAAGCCCGGCTCGAAGATCGACGAAAAGATGATCAGCAGATAAAGCTCGGGCATCGCGCTCCAGATTTCGATCAAACGCTGCCCGATGATATCGGTACGTCCTCCGAAATAACCCTGCACGGCGCCCGCGGCGATGCCCAGTATCGTGCCGATCAGCGTCAGCACCAGCCCGAATTCCACCGACACCCGGAAGCCGTACAGCAAACGCGCAAACAGGTCGCGGCCGCGGTCGTCGGTGCCGAGCCAGTTCTCGCGCGACGGCGGCGCCGGATTCGGCGCTTTCGAAAAGTAATTCAGCGTGTCGTAGTAGTAGCGATTCGGCGGATAAACGGCGAAATTGCCCGGCGCGTCGAAACGATGCTTGATGTACGGGTCGAGATAATCGGCCGGCGTCGGGAAGTCGCCGCCGAAGGTGGTCTCGGCGTAAGTCTTGAACATTGGAAAATACAGGCTGCCGTCGTAGCGCACCACGAGCGGTTTGTCGTTCGACCACAGCGGTCCGGCGAGGCTCGCCGCGAATGCCACGACGAACACGATCAGGCTCCAGTAGCCCAGACGCTGCTGGCGAAAACGCTGCCACACACGGCGCGCCGGCGAAGGCGAGACGAACGCGCGCGCCGGTTCGGAGCGCGCCGACGCATCGGCGGAAAGACGGGCTCGATTCATCAGCGCTCCAGTTGTTCGAATTGGATGCGGGGATCGACCCACACATAGCAAAGATCGGAAATCAGCTTGGTCGCGAGTCCGATGAGCGTGAACAGATACAGCGTGCCGAGCACGACCGGATAGTCGCGCCGCACCACCGATTCGTACGACAGCAGCCCGAGGCCGTCGAGCGAAAACAGCGTTTCGATCAGCAGACTGCCGGTAAAGAACGCGCCGATAAACGCGGCCGGAAAGCCGACGATCAGCGGCAACAGCGCATTGCGAAACACGTGTTTCCACAGCACGCGCTTTTCCGACAAACCTTTGGCACGCGCGGTGAGCACGTATTGCTTGCGGATCTCGTCGAGGAAAGCGTTTTTCGTCAGCATGGTAACGACGGCGAAACTGCCCACCACCGAGGCCGTGATCGGCAACGCGATATGCCACAGATAGTCGAGAATCTTGCCGGCCACGCTCAATTGCGCCCAGTTGTCCGAAGTGAGATTGCGCAGCGGGAACAGTTGCAGGAACGTGCCGCCGCCGAACAGCACGAGCAGCAATACGCCTAGCACGAAGCCCGGAATCGCGTAGCCGACCAGCACCACGAGGCTTGTCGCGACATCGAAGCGCGAGCCGTTGCGCACCGCCTTCGCAATGCCGAGCGGCACCGATATCAAATACGTCAGAAAGAACGTCCATAAGCCGATGCTGATCGACACCGGCAGTTTGGACACGATCAGCGACCACACGCTTTGATGGCGGAAATAACTTTGGCCGAGATCGAAAGTCGAGAAGCGCTTGAGCATCAGCACGTAGCGTTCGAGCGGCGGTTTGTCGAACCCGTAGAGCGCTTTGAGTTGCGCGATCTGCTGCGCGTCGACGCCGTTGTGCGCGCGCAGACCGAACGGCGCGCCGCCTTCCGCGCCTTTGCGCAACTCGTGCTGCATCTGCTCGACCGGGCCACCGGGAACGAACTGGATCACGACAAAGGTCAGCGTCAGCACGCCGAGCAAGGTCGGGATCATCAGCAGGAGGCGTTTGAGGATGTAGCTCCACATGGCGGCGTTTCCGAATAAATGACGCGTTGGCGCGCTTAAGGTTGCGCCGGCGGCTGCGGCTGCGATGGTGGCTGCGCGAACCACCACATCGACGTAATCCAGCCTTCCGCCGTATAGTACAAGGGCAGCGTTTTGGGCCACGCAAGACCGCGCTTGAACGCCACGCGGTGCGTGGCGCTGTACCAATGCGGCACGACATAGTAGCCATGCATCAGCACACGGTCGAGCGCATGCGTGGCGTCGACCAGTTGCTCGCGCGTTTGCGCATGCACGAGCGCACTCAGGATCGCATCCACTACGGGTGACTTCAGCCCGATCATGTTATTCGACCCGTGCGTATCGGCGGCCTTGCTGCCGAATCGTTCGATCTGCTCGGAGCCGGGCACTTGCACGTCCGGCATGCGGATCGTGGTGGTGTCGAAATCGAAGGCGTCCAGACGCTTCTGATAGACCGCGAAATCCGACACGCGAAACGTGGCCTGGATGCCCAGCTTCTGCAGATTGCGGATGAAGGTGGCGACGATCGGCTCCATCTGCGCAGACGAGCCGGAGTCGTCGAGAATCTCGAAGCGGAACGGCTCGCCCTTGGCGTTGCGCAATGCGCCGTCGCGATAGGTCCAGCCGGCCTGCTGCAACAGCGCGCGCGCTTCCAGCAGATTGGCACGCAGCGAGCCGGGCGGATCGGTATCCGGCTGCTTCGGCGGCGGACCGAACACCGCCGGGTCGAGCTTCGCGCGCCACGGCTCGAGCAAGGCCAACTCGCCCGGAGAAGGCAGACCCTTCGCCTGCAGATCGGTGTTGGCGAAGAAACTGTCGATACGCGTGTACTGATTGAAGAACAACTGGCGATTGAGCCATTGAAAGTCGAGCGCGAGATCGAGTGCCTTGCGCACGCGAACGTCCTGAAACAGCGGCCGGCGCGTATTCAGCATAAAGCCCTGCATGCCGGTGCCGTTATGTTGCGGGAACACCTGCTTGATCAGCTCGCCGCTATCGAATTTCTTGCCGACGTCGCGCCGCACCCAATTGCGCGCGACGTACTCGACCAGTGCGTCGTACTCGCCCGCCTTGAACGCCTCCAGGCGCGCCGTGTTATCCAAATACAGCTTGTAGACGACGCGATCGAAGTTATTCATGCCGACGCGCACCGGCAGCGCCGCGCCCCAGTAATTCGGGTCGCGCCGGTAGGTAATCGTGCGGCCGTTGTCGTATTGCTCGATCAGATAAGGCCCGCTGCCGATCGGTTTTTCGAACGCAAGCTGGTCGAATGGAATGCGGCTGCCGTCCGGCTTCAATCCCCACTTGCGCGAGAACACCGGTATGCCGCCCGCAAGCAAGGGCAACTCGCGATTCCGCTGGTGAAACTCGAAGCGGATCGTATGCGGATCGACCACCACCGCGCGCGTGATTTCGCCGAAGATTGACGCGAATTGCGGCGCGGCCTGTGGGCTTTTGAGCGTGTCGAGTGAGAACTTGACGTCGTCGGCGGTGACCGCATCGCCGTTCGAAAAGCGTGCGCGCGGATTGATGTGGAACGTCACCGACAAGCCATCCGGCGCGACGTTGATGTCGTCGGCGAGCAGCCCGTAGGCGGTTGCCACTTCATCGCTGCTGCCGACGGTGAGGCTTTCGAAAATCAGGTCGACACCGGGCGCCGTATTGCCGCGCAGTGTGAACGGATTGAATTTGTCGAAGCTGGTGAGGCGGCTCGGATTGGCGAGCACCAGCGTGCCGCCCTTCGGCGCATCGGGATTGACGTAGTCGAAGTGCTTGAAATCCGCCGGATATTTCGGTGCGCCGTATTGCGCGATCGCGTAGACCGCGTGCGCCCGTGGCGCCACCAGCAGACCGGCCACGGCCAGCACGCCGCACATCATCGCGGCGCAGACGGAGCGCCAGGAACGCGGCGCAAACGCAAGGCCGTTACGCGAGGGTTGGTGAATCACGCTGCACCGAAGTGCACGAGGCGTTGGAACCCGTCGCGAGCCAGTTGTCATGGGGGCCTTGATGGTCAGTGGGCAAGTGCAATGTGAGAGAATTCTACCCAATAAACCCGCGCGATCCGCACGTCCGTTGCGCATGGTGTCGACGTGCGCGGTGCGCCGATCCGATCAGGAGATTTCATGGGCTTCCTCGCTGGCAAACGTATCCTGCTGACCGGCTTGCTGTCGAATCGTTCGATTGCCTACGGCATCGCGCAAGCCTGCAAGCGTGAAGGCGCCGAGTTGGCGTTCACCTATGTCGGCGAGCGCTTCAAGGACCGCATCACCGAATTCGCCCACGAGTTCGGCAGCGATCTCATATTCCCCTGCGACGTCGCCGACGACGCCCAGATCGACGCCCTCTTCGTCTCGCTCAGGCAACGCTGGGACGGCCTCGACGGCCTCGTCCATTCGATCGGCTTTGCACCGCGCGAAGCGATTGCCGGCGATTTCCTCGACGGTATGACGCGCGAAAATTTCCGCATCGCGCACGACATCTCCGCGTACAGCTTTCCGGCGCTCGCCAAGGCCGGGCAATCCATGTTCACGCCGGACGCGTCACTGCTCACGCTCAGCTACCTCGGCGCCGAGCGCGCGATTCCAAATTACAACACGATGGGCCTCGCCAAGGCTTCGCTCGAAGCGAGCGTGCGTTATCTGGCGGTCTCGCTCGGCGCGAAAGGTGTGCGCGTCAACGGTATTTCGGCGGGTCCGATCAAGACCCTGGCCGCGAGCGGTATCAAGGGCTTCGGCAAGATTCTCGAGTTCGTCGAACAGAACGCGCCGCTCAAGCGCAACGTGACGATCGAACAGGTCGGGAATACGGCGGCGTTCCTGTTATCGGATCTGGCGGCCGGTGTGACGGCGGAAATCGTGCACGTCGATAGCGGGTTTAGCGCGGTGGTGGGCGGCATGGCCGCCGTGGCGGAATGAACGACGAAGGTTCCGCGTGAACGCGTGACGCTTCGTACTCGTCGCTGCGTTTTACGGGCTGGTGGCAGAGCTTATGACAGAACAGAAGCCCAATGAAGAAACCGCCCACCTGGGCGGTTTTTCTTTGACCTCGCGATCCGGTCAACCGCGGCCCGAACGCTTAGTGCCAGCCGCGATGATTGTCGTAATGGTCACGGCCGTAGTTGTAATGGCCCGGGGGATGATGACGGTACCAGTCGTCGCGCCCCCAGTAGCGGCGGCCATCCCAGTAGCGGTCGCCATGCCAGCCGATCACGACCGCCGGGCCGCCGTAGTACACGGGTGCCGGTTGATAGATGACCGGCGGAGGAGGCGGCGGAGGCGGTGCGTACACCGGTGCCGGCGCAACGTAGACTGGCGCGGGAATACCGATGTTGACGCCGATGTTGACACCGCCGGCCATTGCGGCACCCGACGCACCCAGTGCGAAAACCCCGATCAAAAGTGGAACAAGACGAGCGGACTTCATCGATCACCCTTTTTAGAAGAATGTGTTGTTGGCGGAAATATAGCGCAAGGCGCCGCACCGCGTATTTCAACTTTGTAATAACTGATGCATAACATCGCACGCATCGCCGCGCGGTTACGTCTCGTTACATCGGACATGCTTTTGGTGAAAAGGTGGTGGCGTTGTAATCGAGCGGGCGCAACGTGAGGCGGCGGCTCTGTTCGCAGCGCGGACGAATTCCGTAGGATATCGAATTACTATTCCTCAATGCCCTGCCCTTCCTCGACACAGAGGCATTCCGATCCGCCTGGCACGGTTCGCGTGCTGCCGATTTCGAGACGCCAGTCGAGCCGGCTCCTACCTCAAGACAAGTTGACGGCATCAACACACGGTCGCCACCGCAAACACGCCCAGCGATCCGGCATTTGCGCCCCACGCGCAAAACGAACATTCGATGTTCGAAAGAACATTGGCAGAAAAATCAAGAAGTAGCCGGTCGTCCGACATCCACCTGGTCGCGCATCACCCAAAGACGTGTTTCATTGACAATTCCCTGCATAACTCGAGCTTAATGCATGGTTTTCCCTAGTATTCTGCAGCAATATCAGTGATACGATGACTGACACTAAACGAAGATAAATGTTCGAATTCGCGCATAGCCGCTTTCCCAGCGGCCAGCCACCGAACACTTCGCGTATGGAGACAGATTTTGAAAACAATCATTGGTTTGCGCTGGTGGATCATCGCGCTCGTGTGTCTCGGGACGATCGTCAACTACCTGTCGCGCAACGCACTCGGCGTGATGGCGCCGGAGTTGATGAAGTTGCTGCACATGAGCACGCAGCAATACTCGTACGTGGTGGGCGCCTTTCAGGTCGGCTACACGATCATGCAGCCCATCTGCGGGCTGATCATCGATCTGATCGGGTTGCGGCTCGGCTTTGCGCTATTCGCCTGCCTGTGGTCGCTGACAGGCGTGCTGCACGGCTTCGCGAGCGGCTGGCTTTCGCTCGCGGCTTTGCGCGGACTCATGGGCCTGACCGAGGCCGTCGCCATTCCGGCCGGCATGAAGGTGGTCGCCGAATGGTTTCCCAATCGCGAGAAGTCCGTCGCGGTAGGCTACTTCAATGCGGGCACCTCACTCGGTTCGCTGCTCGCTCCCCCGCTTGTCGTGTTTCTCTCGTTGTGATACGGCTGGCAAAGCGCCTTTGCCGTGACCGGCGCACTCGGCTTCGTCTGGGCCGCTGCCTGGTATCTGCTGTACCGATCGCCGACTGAGCACGCCCGAATCAGCGAGGCGGAACGCGAGACGATCGTCGGCGGCCAAACGCCGGGCGCGCCGCAGCGGCGCAGCATCCGCGAAGTGCTGCGCACGCGCCGCTTCTGGGCGATCGCCCAGGCGCGTTTTTTCGCCGAACCGGCCTGGCAGACATTCAGCTTCTGGATTCCCCTGTATCTCGCCACGCAACGCCATATGGATCTGAAGCAGATCGCGATGCGCAGTGCCGGATCGAACTCTTCGTGCTCGCCGAAGACATCATCCGCGTGCTCGTGCTGCCTGACGGCGAACTGCACGGGCCGCGCACCTGGTCGATTGCGCCGGGCGAAGACGACGTCGCGCTCGAAGGGCGCGAGCGGCGCGACCTGAGCGGCTTCACGCCGCCGCCATTCGAGGTGTCGAGCGACGCGCAACAGGTGGTGATCGAAACGGCGCGCATCCGCCTGACGGTCACGCTCGACGGCGGTTTCTGCGCCTGGGACATCCTGCACGACGACGCATGGCAGCGCGTGATGAGCGATCGCAAGACGCAGGCGTATAACTTCGGCTGGTGGGACGAGCGCGTGTATCACTACATCGAGCGGCGCCGGGACGAAATGTATGTCGGCCTCGGCGAGCGCGCCGGTTCGCTGGATCGCGCGCAGCAGAGCTACGAGATGCGCAATATCGACGCCATGGGCTACAGCGCGCGCACCACCGATCCGCTCTACAAGCACATCCCGTTCTACGTGACCTGGCAGCCGCAGACGTCGACGGGCTTCGGACTTTTCTACGACACGCTCGCCGATTGCCGCTTCGACATGGGCCGCGAACTGGACAACTATCACGGCCACTACCGCCACTTCGTCGCCGAGCATGGCGATCTCGACTATTACTTCATCGCGTCGGCGGGCACGCCCCTGCACGCGGTGCGTCGTTTTACATGGCTGACCGGACGGCCGGCGTGGATGCCGAAGTGGGGACTCGGCTATTCCGGCTCGACGATGAGCTACACCGATGCGCCCGACGCGCAGCAACGCATGGGCGAATTCATCGAACGATGCGGCGAACACGACGTGCTGTGCGATTCGTTCCATCTGTCGTCGGGCTATACGTCGATTGGCGCGAAGCGCTACGTGTTCAACTGGAATCACGAGAAGTTTCCAGATATCGACGGCTTCGTGCAGAGCTATCTCGACCACGGCGTGCGTCTGTGCGCGAACATCAAACCTTGCCTGCTGCAAGACCATCCCGCATTCGAAGACGTTGCCCGAGCCGGCCTGCTGATCGAGTCGCGCGACGGCAATCCTGCCTGGGTGCAGTTCTGGGACGAAGTGGGCGCGTATCTGGATTTCACCAATCCCGACACCATCGACTGGTGGAAGGCGCGCGTCAAAGACAGTCTCCTGAAGCACGGCATCGCGGCCACGTGGAACGACAACAACGAATTCGAGATCTGGTCGCCCGACGCGATCGCACGCGGCTTCGGCGCGGCGTATCCGGCGCGCGAGGCCAAGGTGCTGCAAACGCAATTGATGATGCGCGCGTCGCACGACGCGCAGCGCGAGCACGCGCCTGAGAAGCGGCCCTTTCTCGTGTCGCGTTCGGGCGGCGTCGGCATGCATCGCTATGTGCAGACCTGGTCCGGCGACAATTACACGTCGTGGGAAACGCTGCGCTTCAATCTGAAGATGGGCCTCGGCCTCGCCATGTCCGGCATCTCCAACAGCGGCCACGACATCGGCGGATTCTCCGGCCCGGCGCCGGGCCCGGAACTGTTCGCGCGCTGGGTCGCGTTCGGCATCTTCCTGCCGCGCTTCAGCATTCATTCGTGGAACGACGACGGCACCGTCAACGAACCGTGGATGTACCCTGAAGTCACGCAGCAGGTTGCCGCACTGATCAAGCTGCGCTACCGCTTCATTCCTTACCTGTACGAGTTGCTCTGGCAGTCGCACAGTGCCTACGAACCCGTCTTGCGCCCGATGTTCGCCGAGTTTCCCCACGACCCGCGCTGCCTCGTCGACGGCGACGACATGATGCTCGGTTCCTCGATGCTGGTCGCGCCGGTGGTCGACGCGGGCCAGTCGACGCGTGACGTGTATCTGCCGTCCGGCTCGCGCTGGGTGGCGTACTGGGGCGGCGAAACGTTCGACGGCGGCCAGACCGTGAACCTGCCCGCGCCGTTCGAGCAGCCGGTGATCCTGCTGCGCGAGGGCAGCGTGATTCCATTGAACGTCGCTGAACAACACTTCGGCCGCCCCGCCGACGAACGCGCGTTCATCGCCGTACCGCATGCCGGCGTTGGCACCACGCGCGGCGGCTGCGTCGAAGACGACGGCGAGAGCGAAGCCTGGCGCGAAGGCGCGCAAGGCCGCTGGCACATCACGTTGGCCGGCGACGCGAGCACCTTGCGCGTTTCAGTCGAACGCGAAGGCTGGATGCCGCAGCCGCAGCGCGAAGTCCGGATCTTTGTGCCGACGGACGAAGCGCGCGCGGTCGAATGCATCGGCGGCGCACTCGTGGCCGATCACACCGCCGACGGCTGGCGATGCCTGACGATTTCCCTGGCCCACTAAACAAGCCCGCATTACCGGCCTGAAGCACTCAGGCCGCTCATCTAATCCGGAGACCTGCAAGCGATGAACTCATTCAAGCGTGCGCGTACGCGCGCACTCGTCCTCTCGTGCCTGCCGTTCGCGGGCGCCGCGCTGTCGAGCGACGCGGCGGCGCAAAGCAGCGTCACGTTGTACGGTGTCGTCGATAACGCGTTCACCTATGTCAGCAATCAGCGCGGTCACGCCAATTTCTACATGAGTCAGGGCAACCTGCAGGCGAGCAAGTTCGGCTTGCTCGGTTCGGAAGACATCGGCGGCGGCACGAAAGCGATTTTCCGGCTGGAGAGCGGCTTCAACTCGCTGACGGGCGCGCAGAGCAGCGCGGGTTTCCTATTCAATCGGCAGGCCTATGTCGGGCTGAGCAACGACCGGTACGGGACCTTCACGCTCGGCCGTCAATACACCCCCTACTTCCAGATGGTCGGCGCACTCGGGCCGACCGGCGTGCTGACCGGCGCGACCGGCGCGCACCCAGGCGATGTCGATGCGCTCGACACCACGCTGCGCTTCAATAATTCGGTAACCTATCTATCGCCGAACATCGCCGGCCTGCAATTTAGCGCGCAATACGGCTTGGGCGGCGTGCCGGGCAGCGTGGCCAACGGCAGCAATTTCAGCGCGGCGTTTCGCTACGACTACAAGCCGTTCGCGGTCGCGGCGGGCTATGTCAAGCTGAAAGACATTGCGACGAGCGCGGCGCTCGGCACCTTCGCGATCAACTCGCCGGTGAATAGCGGTTATGCGACGGCACGCAGCGCGCAACTGTTCGCCGCGGCCGCTCGTTATAACCTGCGGGACCTGATGGTCGGCGTCAACTATTCGAACGTGCAGTATGCGCCGGGCTCCGGTTCGCTATTTGCCGGCGAAGCGGTGTTCAATACGTACGGCGTGATTTCGACGTATCGGATCACGCCGGCGGTGATCGTCGGCGCCGGCTACAGCTATACGCGCGCAAGCAAGGCGAATGGCATGAGCGATCCGGCGCGCTATCACCAGATTTCGCTGGAGCAGACCTATAACCTCTCGGCGCGCACTACGTTGTACGCGCTGGAAGCGTATCAGCTCGCGCGCGGCAAGACGCTGATCGCGGCGGGCGGCGCCACGAGCATCACCGACGCGGTGGCCGTGGTCGGGGATTCGCAGAATACGACGCCGTCATCGGGGCCTTCGCAGTTTGTCGGGATGGTGGGGTTGAGGCACGCGTTTTGAGGGCGACCTGAAGGGACAATGAGCAACGGTGAACCCGCGAAGAGAATCGGCTGCAGGAACACGCCGAGGGACTTCGCGGGATGCAGAAGCGACTCGTGCTAACCTCGCTGGACAGGCACTGTGCTTCAGTGCCGGCTCTCGTACGGAGACCTGGACGATGGACTGCGCCGCCCTGCCGATCCTTGACTGTCACCAACACTTCTACGACGCCCGACGCTTCCATTACCCCGTGTTCGCGACGCGCAGCGAAGGCTTCGAAGCGCTCGTCGGCGACTACGGTGCGCTCCCCCGCATCTACTTACCCGACGACTACGCGTGCGACACGAGCGCGTTAAATGTCGTCGGCACAGTCTGGGCGGAATTCATTTCGACCGATCCGGTGGGCGAGGCAGGCTGGGCACAGGAACTGGCGGACGCGACACGACGCCCTGACGGCATCATCGCTCTGGTCGATTTTTCGAGTCCTGATCTGCCAGCCACGCTAGACGTGTATTCGTCAGCGCGACGGATCCGTTGCGTTCGCCAGCATCTGGGCTGGCATCCGGCGAACCCGCTGCTTCGCTATGCGCCAAGGCCGGACCTCATGTCGGACCAGGCATGGCGACGCGGACTCGCGTCGCTACGGGGACGTGGCGTGATTTGCGAACTGGAAATGTTCGCGCCGCAACTGCCCGAACTTGCTGCGCTGGCGACTGCGTTTCCCGACACTCAGTTCGTGCTGCCCGTCATGGGCTGGCCAGTTGACCTGACCAGCGAAGGCCAGGCGGCGTGGAAACGTGAAATGAAAGCGGTGAGCGCGTGTCCCAATGTGGCAGTGAAAATATTCGGGCTGGAGTGCATCTTCGGCATTCATTGGACGGTCGCTCAGGTCCGGCCCTGGATACTGGAAACCATTGAAGTCTTCGGCCCCGATCGATGCATGTTTGCCAGTCATATGCCGATAAGCAAGCTGGCCTGCAGCTTCGAAAAACTGTATCGCGCGTACTTTGAGGTGATAGCGGAATTCAGTGTTTCGGAGCAGCGAAGACTCCTCCATGACACGGCCGCGGCGATTTACAAGCTGAGCTAAATGTTGGTTGCGGGAGAACGGACTGCGCGTACCGCTGCGAACGAGGGTGAAGCGGTCCGTCGTCGTACTGATCCGTTCCAAGAGGGACCAAGGTATGGACACGCAAGCACTGCTCGGACACAAGTACCGGTCCACCGCCAATCTGTACAACGACGATAGGGACTCTCGGCATGCGTGGGAAAGTTGTCCGAACAAGCCCACTGGGACCGGCGCATCAACGTGAGCCTGTGAGGCCTTGACCTGTCAGGTTTGCCGACGGTTGAGCGAGCGTCGTACGCCTAGCGACGCGCGCTCAATTCGTGGCTATCGGTCTGCGGCCCACGCCGCATCAATGTTTTGGGATTCGATATTCATCCCAATATCCATTTCGCATTAAATCGATTTCTGCTTTTCAATTTCTGATCATTATCAGATTGCTTTCGAAGTAAAATCACGCGGGAAAGAGAAATAATCAGATCGAGAGGCGGCATGGGCACGCAGGACATAATCGGGGCGATTACGGGTGGACTGTTGCAGCAGGACCGCCTTCTGAAACTGGATACACCGGCCGGCAATAACGTCTTGCTGCCCCACCGTGTCACCGGGTGCTCGCGGATCGGTCGTGACTTCTCCTTTCTGCTCGACTGCGTGTCGACCCAGGGCGACGTCCAGCTCAAAACGCTGATCGCCCAGACCGTTACGCTCTGGATCCAGCAGGCCGATCGGTCTTACCTGGCCCACCATGGCTATATACATACAGCGCGTCGGCTGGGAGCCGACGGAAATCTCACAAGTTACCAGTTGGGATTTTCCTCGTGGATGCACTTTCTGAAGTTCCGGCGTGACCAGCGACACTGGCAGGACAAGGCAGCGGACGAAATCGTCTCGGACGTATTCAACCAGCATCCGCAGGCAAACGGGATGTACCGGTTCGCGCTCTCGAAGCCGCTGCCGAAGCGTTCCTACTGTCGGCAGGACGAGACCGACTGGAACTTCGTGCACCGGCTTCTCGAATCCGAGGGCCTGTATGGCATCTGGCAGCAGGCGGCGGACGGCAAATCACACACGCTGGTCATCACCGATCGCCTCGAGACGCTCGAACCGCTCTCACCTGCAACGGTCGGGTTCTATCGTGCCGGCGTGAGCAGTGAGGCCGATGCGCTCACCCAGTGGTCAGGCACGCGGACGCTACAGTCCGCGCTGCTGTCGACGCGCACCTTCGACTACAAAAGCCCGTCGACGCCTTCCAGCCCCAAAGGCACGTCGGTACCGGCCATGGCGAATCAAGGTGCGCTGCCCGCGCAAACCGAAGTCTACGAATACACCGGTGGCTATACGTACCCGGAGCAGGACCGTGGCGATCACCTGTCGAAGATTCGCATGGAGGAATGGGAGTCGCAGGCCAAGCGCTTTCACGGCGTGGGTAGCCTGCGCGCGATGGACGCGGGCCGACGCTTCACACTGACCGGTCATCCCGAGCATGACCACGACGCCGCGGACCAGAACGAATTCGCGAGTATCGAGGTCGAGTGGATCATCGAGAACAATCTTCCGCTCGCCGGGCACGAAGCGAACTACCCACACAGCCTGAATCATCAGCTCGCACAGGCCCGCACCGGCGACCCTGGTCAGATTTTCAGCGCGAGCCACGCGGACGGCTCCACCGGGTTCTACCGGGTCGCTGTCGAAGCGCAGCGCACGACGGTGCCGTACCGGAGCTCGTTCGAACATCGCAAGCCCGAAGCGAAACTGGAATCGGCGATTGTGGCCGGACCGAAAGGCCAGGAGTGCTACACCGATGAACTGAACCGGGTGAAGGTGCTATTCATCTGGGACCGGCTCAATGAAGGTGACGAGCGCGCATCGTGCTGGGTGCGTGTGGCGCAGTCCGATACCGGCGATGGATATGGTGGCGTCCACATGCCGCGCGCGGGCGAAGAACTCCTGATCGGTCACATCGGCAATGACATCGACCGCCCGATTGCGCTTCATCGCGTGTACAACGGCGCGGCGAAACCGCAGTGGCATTCGAACGGCCTGCTTTCCGGCTATCAGTCCCGGGAATACGGCGGTGGCGGCGGCTATAACCAGCACGTCATGGATGATTCCACGGGGCAGCCTCGCATGCGGATCATGAGCAGCCACGGCATGAGCGGTCTCCATCTCGGCTACCAGATCGTCCAGGACGGTAATTCACGCGGCGCGTACACCGGCAGCGGGTTCACCCTGCGCACCGACAATGCAGGCGCCGTCCATGCGGGCGAGGGACTCTATTTCAGCACACATCAAATCAGCGCCGACGGTCAGCCGCTTGATACCACCGCGCCGCGCGAGATCCTGGCGCGCGCGGATCTGCTGGTCGAGTCGTTGTCCTCCGCAAGTTCGACCGCCAAGGCCGAGGATATGAAGCCTGGCCGCGAAGCGCTTTCACAGTTCGCGAAGGCGACCCAGCACAGCAAGGCGGGCGTGACCAAAGGCGGCAATACGGCAGGCGGTGGGACAGGAAACGCCAATGCGTTTGCCAAACCCGTCATGCTCGGATCGAGTCCGGAGAGCATGGGTTTTACCACGCACGCGTCGGCGCAGATGGTCGCGGACGACCATCTGAATTTCGTCAGCGGCAAGGACACGTACTTGGCCGTGGGCAAATCGCTGGTTGCGAGCGTCGCAGAAAAAATCAGCGTGTTCGTCCAACGCGCCGGTATGAAACTGATCGCCGGGAAAGGCGCGATCGACATCCAGGCGCTCACCGATCAGCTGCGATTACTGTCCGAACTCGGACTGACGCTCAAGAGCAACAACGGCAGCATCGAGATCGATGCGAAGACCGAGTTGATGCTCAAGTGCGGCGGCTCATATATCCGTATTACCCCGCAAGGAATTGAGGACGGCACGCGCGGTGCACGCACGATCAAGTCGGCGTCGTTCAGCCGGCAGGGTCCGAGTTCGGTGGCCGAGCATATGAATAGCCTCGAGAAGCCGGCGTTCAACGACAAGTATCTCTTGCGCGACAGGATCACCGGCGACCCGCTCAAGAACCACCCTTACGAGATCGTGCGTGGGGACGGCACACGCCTGAGCGGGGTCACGGACGAGCTCGGCCATACGGTCGAGCAGAAAAGCAACGATATCGAAACGGTGGTGATCCGGGCGCTGCGGCCTGGCACGAGCAACGCATAAGCGAGAATCCATGAGCGAAAATCAGCCCGACAATTCGGGTACACCGGGCCAGACGTCCGGCGACGACGATGCCGAACAGGAAGTCGTCCGCCTCGCGTCGCAGACTGATGAGGACGGCCACTCTTCCGCCCAGGCGCCCTTGACGCCGGCCGACGACACCCGCGCCAAGGAGACCTTGCACGATCTGCGCCCCATCATTCCCGTGATTTTTATACCGGGCGTGATGGGCTCGCCACTGGCCGCCAAGGACAGTGGCGACGCGGCATGGTCCGCACCAAATACAGACACGATAGGTGCATCACTCGGCGCGTTGTGTTCGCTCATCGCGGGATGGTTTCGCAGCGCGTCGTCGCGCGAAACACTTTTCGATCCCGAGAGCGTCATGGTGACGCCGCTCGGTCCGATCGTCGACCTTGGAGAGAAAGACCCAATTACCGAGAAGGAGGCGCGACGCCGCGGCTGGGGTTCGGTCTATCGGACCGGCTATCAACCTGTCCTGCTTTGGCTCGAGCAACAGTTGAACAACCCAATGCTGCTCGGCAAGCCAGAAGGCGCGTGGATCAATCCCGATCCCGAGGGCGAGAAATGGGCACTCCATCCCGTGCTGGGCACCGATCCGAAGACCTACGGCGCCATTGCTGCAGCAGGAAAAGGCCAGGTGATCGCACCCGACTCCGCGGAATTCAAGAAATTCGCCAAGTATCGCTATCGCGTCTACGCGATCGGATACAACTGGCTGCAGTCGAACGACCTCTCGGGGCGTGATGTGGTGAATGGTCTGGACGTCCCCGATCCCCAGACAAAGAAGACGGCACGGCTGATGGGCGTGACCGAGATCTGCAAGGAAAACGATACGGGCAAGGCCATTATTCTGACGCACTCGATGGGTGGACTGGTGGCGCGCTTCGCGGTGCTGAACCATGGGCTCGAAGGTCTTGCGCACGGCGTATTTCATGGATGTCAACCGGCCACAGGTGCTCCTCTGGCGGCCAAGCGTTTCAAGACAGGCGGCAGTCCCGAAGGCGGTATGAATGGTTTCATCAATGGCAGTCTGCTGGGGCGCGATGCGGACGAGTTCATGGCGGTGATGACGAACGCGCCGGGACCGATGGAGCTCACGCCGATGCCGGATTATCACAATGGCGCGCCGTGGTGGATTTTTGCGCGGCCCGGCGGACAGGTGGTCATGCAGTTCCCGGAGCACGGCGATCCGTATAACGATTTGTATGTGAATCCCAAGTGGTACGGTTTGCAACCGCCCGACAAACAGCTCGATCCCGCTGGGATCGTCAAGACGCGGCTCGCGGCAGGCGGGCTTCAGACGAGCCTATCGGATTATTATCGATCGACGATGGAGACGGTTGTAAAAAACCAGAGCCATTTGAAGAATCATTACCATGGCAAGACATATGTAGCCTACGGCGAGGGTGGCCTCGACTTCAGGTCACCACAGTCGAGCACGACGACAGAGGGCAGCGACAAGAGCAAGCCCGGCATCGAAAAAGGAGACCCGACGAAGAATCTGTTGACGTGGGGTAACGCAATCTGGACCGGGGATGTGCCATCGGACGTGCAGGCGCCTGAACTTCAGGCCGCAACGTTGCTGCACGACTCGGGCAAGGGCGAGATCCGCGTGTTTCTGGAGCAACGCAAACTGAGCGTTACGTTCACCGTCCAGAAGACAAACACGTTGCCGGATGTGAACGCCAAGACGGACTGGTCGCAGGTGGCAACGAAGACAGGAATCATCCGCGGCGACGGTACGGTGCCGGTATGGTCGGCCGATGCGCAGGCGCGCGGGTTGAAGCCGGATGTGCCTGGCGACCCGGCCAAAGGAGTTCAGATGGCCTTCGTGCAGGGCGGATACCAGCACATGACCAGTTATGCGCACCCATGGACGCACTGGGCGATACTTTACAGTGTGGTCCAGATGGTCAACGACATCTAGGTGCCGGGAACATGTTAATGGTTCGCCTCTTTCGCCCCCTCATTCTGCTGGCGGGTCTTTGCACCTGCTCTCTTGCGCTTTCCGTGGAACCAATGATGAACAATCCACTGCTGTCCAAAATGCGCCCGTGGTGCATCGGCCGCCTCGTATTCGACCGGCCCGCGTCGAGCGAGATTTCGAATCAACATTACGCGTACAGGGGAGACAAACTCGAAACAACTCATAATGTCTCACTTGATGCCTATCGCACCAAAGTCGATGCCCGGGAGAACGAGTTGCGTACGAAGCAACGCTATAACCCCGTCAACCTGGATGAGAAAACCGGAAAAGCTTGGCTGGAGAAGGCTTTTTCGCCGGTCAATGATTCGCGTTTTTTTATCTACCAGGAAGGCGTGGCGAAAGTCGAGATGCCTTTTAAAACGGATGGCTACCTCTTAGCGGATCACACACTCTTTCATACCGTCGGCCTCATGGGCGCGTCCGCTCTTGGTAACTCCGAGAATATCTACAACGACACCTACAGACGCATCAAGGCGCGAGACAACTGGACAGTGCCGACGGAGTCGGGGTTTTGCTTCGACGGCGGGATCGTCACCGGATCGTCGACATACACTGAAGAAGTCAGCCAGTCGTTTGCACTGATGCCGGGCCGACCTGCACTGCTCCTGATCAAGATGCGAGATGCGGTCGAGCAGGATCAAGGTCAACCGCTCACCAGGAATCTGTCCGAGCTTCGCGCACAACTCGATCGAATGCCTGGCAGCTATCGCATTCTGCGCAAGGGCAAGCGCGTGGTGGCCGGCATGGACGCCGAAGAGGTCCTGTTTGCGCTTCAGGACGGCCCGATTACGGTCTACCGTTTCTATCTGCTGGCACCTGGCAATCCTGCCACGCTTGCACAACCGCATACTTCGGTTGAACTGCTGCTCGGCACGTCTTCACGGAGCGACCTCCCGCCGGACCAGGCAACGTCGCCGGTCGATGAGGCGGGAGCGCTGCAGGTATGGGACGCCCTGCTGAATAGCCTCCGGCAGCGACCGGGTGCAGTGTAGGAGCGTACTATGCGGCGTTACGACATTGTGAAAGGCGACAAAACGACGGTGGGAGGTATCGTGCAGGGTGGTGACGGTAACGACCTGCTCGGCGGGCGCGAGCAGGCGTATGAGACCGATCCCGTCCTGTGCCCGGTCTGCAAGACCGTTGGGTTGATCAAGTGCGAAGGCGCGCGCATTTCCACGACAGGACCAGACGGCCGGCAGGCGGCACTGAGCGATGATCTGTGTGTCTGTCTGTGCACGCCGCATCCGCGCCTTGTGCCGTCGCAAACGACGTCTTACGTTGACGTGTAGGCGCCGCTGCACGCTGACGCAGCGAACCGATAACGAATACTAAGGAGGGGGACTTAATGATGAAGCGCATATTCAGTCTGATGCTGCTGCTGGCGATCGTGGCAACCATGGCGGGTTGCGCGTCGCTGAAATGCATTCCAACGTGTTGATGTTCCGAGGCGCGTTCCCGGCAGAGACGGGCATCGTGCCGACGATTGATCTGCGTCGCAAAGGCAACTCCCTCGCCTCGGCAACGATTGAGCATCGTCATTGTAGCGACGACAAGATCGCTGCGGATGGGCCGTAAGCGCCGAAACAGTTCGTGCTGGTCAATGCAAATGGGACTGCCGACCCTGAAGCATAACCGGGCAAAATGCGTGATCGTCACGGAGTACTGCGCCGACCAGTTGTTCTTGCCACTGGAACCCATGGAGGTCCATGAGACTCACCGGGAAGGCGCATCGCTTGGTCGCTCGCATTTGATAGTTGATTTGCGAGTCAGCTCCAAACAAAAAACCCCGCAGAGCCTAGACTCTGCGGGGTTCTCTCTACCACTTCTGGCGGAGACGGAGGGATTCGAACCCTCGATCCAGGTTTTGGCCCAGATGCTCCCTTAGCAGGGGAGTGCCTTCGACCTCTCGGCCACGTCTCCCAAACTTTCGGTCGCGCAGGGAGTCAGCGCGACGAAGCCAAGATAATAGCGGGCCGAACCGCGAAGGTCAATGTCTGGCGGACAGTTTTTGTGCCAGTTTCGTCATTGGCGACGCAATTTACTCACCCAAGCCACCGCGTTCGCACAAAACAAACGGGGCGCTCCTGCACGCCCTGTCTATTCAAAACCACTTACGCCTGATCCAGTTCGAACGCTTTATGCAGCGCGCGCACGGCAAGCTCCATGTACTTCTCGTCGATCAGCACCGAGATCTTGATTTCGGAGGTCGAGATCATCTGGATGTTGATGCCCTCTTCCGACAGCGTGCGGAACATCGTGCTCGCGATACCCACATGCGAGCGCATGCCGACGCCCACCACCGAGACCTTCGACACCTTCGGATCCCCCAGCACCTGCTCGGCCTGCACGTGACCCTTCACCTGGTTCGTGAGGATGTCCATGGCGCGTTGATAGTCGCCACGGCCGACCGTGAACGTGAACGCCGTTTTGCCTTCCACGCTCTGGTTCTGGATGATCATGTCGACGTCGATATTCGCGTCCGCCACCGGGCCGAGAATCTGATACGCGATGCCCGGCTTGTCGGGCACACCCATCACGGCGATACGAGCTTCGTCGCGCTGAAACGCGATGCCCGAGATGACTGCTTTTTCCATGGTCTCGTCTTCTTCAAAAGTAATCAGGGTGCCCGACTTCATTTCAGCGTCGAGCGGTATCAGCGGATCGGTCAGGCTCGACAACACACGTGTCTTCACCTGATATTTGCCGGCGAATTCCACCGAGCGGATCTGCAGCACCTTCGAACCCAGGCTTGCCATTTCCAGCATTTCTTCGAACGTGACGCGATCGAGCCGGCGCGCTTCTTCCACCACGCGCGGGTCGGTCGTGTAGACCCCGTCGACGTCCGTGTAAATCAGGCATTCATCGGCTTTCAACGCGGCCGCGACCGCGACCGCCGACGTATCCGAACCGCCGCGGCCGAGCGTGGTGATGTTGCCGTCAGGATCGATACCCTGGAAGCCGGTGATCACCACCACCTTGCCCGCGTCGAGATCGCGCAGCACGCGCTCGCCGTCGATTTCGCTGATGCGCGCTTTCGTGAACGCGCTATCCGTTTTGACCGGCACTTGCCAGCCGGCGTAGCTGACCGCGTCGACCCCGGCTTCCTGCAGCGCGATGGCGAGCAGACCCGAGCTGACCTGCTCGCCCGTGGCGGCAATCATGTCGAGTTCGCGCGGGCTCGGCTGACCCGTGATTTCCTTCGCGAGACCGAGCAAGCGGTTGGTTTCGCCGGACATCGCCGACGGCACGACGACCATCTTGTGGCCAGCCTTGTGCCATTTCGCGACGCGCTTGGCGACGTTCTTGATGCGCTCGACCGAGCCCATCGAGGTGCCGCCGTATTTGTGTACGATGAGTGCCATTGTCGTTCTGAACTGGAGGAGAAACCGCGCTGGCGCGCTGGAGACGACCGCACAAAAGCACAGAAGCGCAACGTCTTGTGAACGACGGCAGAGTGTGTGGCGGCGTAAATGCAGCACGCGTGCAGCACGCGCGGATTTGCCCGGGAATGATCGCTGATGGCTTACCGGAAACGACGGATCACGATCGCAAACCGACTAATTCAACAAAAGCGAAGGCGAAATCGGGTCGGGCAAACAAGTTAACGTACCCGATCGAGCGCAAAAAGACAAGCCGGAAAGGCCATCCGATCGCGCTGAATACGCGCCGCAAAGGCCTGTTTCATGCGGATTTGCGCCCTATTTCCGGATTCGCCGCACGGACAATCGAGGTGTCCGACCGGCCGGTCAGGCGATCAGCAGATCCTCGCGCCAGACGATCCTGACGCGCGATTCGGCCTCGTCGATCGGCTGCGGCAACGTAGCGCGATTGATCCCGAGCCCGGGCACGAACAGCAGCTCATCGCCGATGTAAAGCAGCGGCACATCGCGCTTCCATGCGGGAATGCCGCGCTCCTGGAACAGATTTTTCAACGTGCGGCTCGGTGCGCCAGGCGCGTCGCTCGTGCGCATGCGTTCGCCGCCGCTGCGCGGACGCGCGCTCAACACCGCACGCTGCAAAACGCTCACGGGAATCGTCGCGTCGGCGTCACCGACCGCGGCGTCGGCGAATACGAACGTGCCGCGCCATTGCGGCAACCGCCAGATCGACTCGCCCTGCCACGCGAGCTCGCTGACCGCGCGCGCGGCGAGCGCGGTTTCGTCGGCGGGCTCGCTACTGTCTCCCGCTTCCCAATAGATCACACCGCGATAGCTGCGCAACGCATGTCCCGCGTGATCGATGCGCAGACCATGGCCCTCGCCCGCCGCGCCGATTTCACGCAACTGACGCAGCGCATCGCCGAGACGCGCGCTCGATGCGGCGACGAAGCCCAACGTGCGCATCCAGTAACGCAGAAGATTGAGCGCGCGGTCGTCGTCAAGCGCGAGCAATGCATCGTGCGATAGCGCGCGCCCTTCGTCGCGTGACGCTTCTTCCATATCGATGCGCGCAAGCGTATCGAGCAAACGCTGCGCCGACGCCGCGTGCGCCGCCGTGCGCGCAAGCGCGTCGCGAAAGCCCGGAAAATGCACGGCCAGGGCCGGCGTCACTTCGTGGCGCAACGCATTGCGGGCGTAGCGTGTATCGGCATTCGATTCATCGTCGATCCAACGCAACGCACGCTCGCACGCGTATTGCTCGAGCTGTGCGCGCAGTAGATGAAGCAAAGGCCGCACGCGCGTTGCCGACGCATTCGCCGGCAAATACTCGGGCGCCATCGCGGCAAGACCGGCGAGACCGGCGCCGCGCAGCAATTGCAACAACACAGTCTCAGCCTGATCGTCCGCATGCTGCGCGAGCCACAGCGTGGCTACACCATGCGACGCGCACATCTCGTCCAGCGCGCGATAACGCGCATCGCGTGCGGCGGCTTCGACGCTCACGCCCGCATCACGCGACACCTCGACGCGCTCTGCCGCGAACTCGACACCACGCTCCAGCGCAAACGCCTCGCAGTGCGCGAGCCATGCATCGGCATGCGCGCTAAGCCCATGATGCACATGCAGCGCGATGCAACGCGACGCGCCCGCGACACGCACCGCGGCGTCGAGCAGCACACTCGAATCCACCCCGCCACTGAAGGCAATCGCAACACGCGCGCTAGCGGGAAGCGCAGACAAAGAAAAGCCGACCGCCTCGAGAACGAGGCGGTCGGCGGGTGTTTCGGCGGTGGAGGTCACGTCGCTAGCGCATCAAGCGCTGAAGGACGAAAGAAAACGCGCGCGGGCTTAGGCACCCGGCGTCGTTTCCTTGAATTTGCCGTACGACATCAGCCGTTCGAAACGGCGTTGACGCAGGTCGTTGATGCTCATGCCCTGGAACTGGCGCAGTGAATCGGCGAGCGCACGGCGCAGCATCGCGGCCATGCCTTTCGGATCGCGATGCGCGCCGCCCAGCGGCTCGTTGACGATCTTGTCGATCAGGCCGAGCGCCTTCAGACGATGCGCGGTCAAGCCGAGCGCTTCCGCGGCTTCCGGCGCTTTCGCGGCGCTCTTCCACAGAATCGACGCGCAGCCTTCAGGCGAGATCACCGAATAGGTCGAGAATTGCAGCATCAGCACGCTGTCGCCGACTGCAATGGCCAACGCGCCGCCCGAACCGCCCTCGCCGATGATCGTCGCGATCAGCGGCGTCTTCAGCTCGGCCATGACGTAAAGATTGCGGCCGATCGCTTCTGACTGCCCGCGCTCTTCCGCGCCGATGCCCGGATACGCGCCCGGCGTGTCGATGAACGTGAAAATCGGCAAGCCGAATTTTTCGGCGAGACGCATCAGACGTTCGGCCTTGCGATAGCCTTCCGGACGCGGCATGCCGAAGTTGCGCAGCGCGCGCTCTTTGGTATCGCGGCCCTTCTGATGGCCGATCACCATGCACGCCTGGCCGTTGAAACGCGCGAGGCCGCCGACGATCGACAGGTCGTCCGCATAGTTGCGGTCGCCGTGCAATTCGTGGAAGTCGGTGAACAGCTCGCTCACGTAGTCGAACGTGTACGGGCGTTGCGGATGACGGGCGATTTGCGAAACCTGCCACGGCGTGAGGTTCGCGTACAGATCTTTGGTGAGCTGTTGACTCTTCTTGGACAGCCGCTCGATCTCTTCCGAAATATCGACGGCCGAATCGTCCTGCACGAAGCGCAATTCTTCGATCTTCGCTTCGAGTTCAGCGATCGGCTGTTCGAAATCCAGAAACGTGGTCTTCATTGTTTGTAATCCTTGGACTTACCGGCAGCGCGTATTCTAACCGCGCGCGCCGATGTCAAAACCATCTCGCAACTATCAATCTTTAACTTTTGATAGCTTTTGAAATAGTCCCATTTCTTCTTTTTCAGTAGTCGACCGGCAACGGGTCAAGACTACGCCACATATACCAGGTGGCGACGGTGCGCCACGGCTCCCAGTTGGCGGCGACCTCGCGCGCTTCGCTGCGTGTGACCGGTTCGCCACTGAAGTAGTTGACGCTGATCGCACGAATCAGGCCCAAATCGTCGAGAGGCAGGACGTCGGGGCGTGACAGGTTGAAGATCAGGAACATCTCCGCGGTCCAGCGGCCGATGCCGCGAATCTGCGTGAGTTCGGCAATCACAGCCTCGTCTTCCATCGACGTCCATTTGCCGACGTGCAGCGCGCCCGAAACGAAATGCTGCGCGAGATCGAGCACGTATTCGGCTTTGCGCCTGGACAGCCCGCACGTGGTCAGCTTTTCAAGACCGAGCTTGATGAACTGCTGCGGCACGAGCTTGGGACACGCGGCCTCGACCTTCGCCCAGGCGGCCTGTGCGGACGCGACCGAAATCTGCTGCCCGACCACCGAACGCGCGAGCGTGACAAACGGATCGCCGCGACTCAGCAGATGCACCGGGCCGAACTTCGGAATCAGTTTCTTCAGAATGCGATCGCGCTTGACGAGGTCGGCACACGCCTTGTCCCAATAGGCCGGACGCGTGACTTCAGGCGTGAGGCCAGCGATCTGCACCGGCACCGCGGCTTCGCTCGCGCTCGCCGCTTCGCCGCCCGCGGTTGCGGACGCGCGCGTCTTGCGCACCACTTCGCCTTCGTGCCCCTCGACCTTGATGCGGGCGAGTTCCTGCACGTCACCGGCCAGTTCCGCCGACAAGGCGCCGTTGCTCTTCGCACGCTGCGGCTTCGCGCGCTTCGCGACAGGCGCGTGCGCCGACGCGCCGTTGAGCGCACGCTGCACGGTGGTCTTTTTCGCTGCGCCCGCTGCGGTCTTGGCCACCACCCCGGCGGCTTTCGACGATGCTTTCCTTACCACGCCGCTGCCCGTGCGAGCCGACGTGCGTGTCGACTTTGCCGCGGCTGCCGCGTTTGTTTGAGACGCGGCTCGTTTAGCCGGCGTCTTCGTGGCCGTTGCCATCCTGCCTCCTGCCTGGCGAGTCGATCAAAGGGTAAGTCGGGGTGCGCTCACACGCGCCGCCACTCGGTCAACCCGCCGGGTTTGTCTTCAAGTGCAACGCCGGCCTCGAGCAATTCGGCCCGGATCCGGTCTGCTGCCGCATAGTCCTTCGCCTGTTTGGCGGCCACGCGCGCCGCGATCTTCGCTTCGATCGCGGCGGGCTCGAGCGCGCCCTCAGCTGCAGCCCCCGCTGCCTGCTGCAGGTATGCACGCGGCTCGCGGCCGAGCAGTCCGATCACCGCGCCCAGCGAGCGCAATTGACGGGCCAGCGCGGGGTCGCGCGTGCGATTCACTTCTGTTGCCAACTCGAACAACACCGACACTGCAACCGGTGTGTTGAAGTCGTCATTCATTGCTGCCTGGAAACGAAGCGCATGCGCTTCGTTCCAGTCGAGCTCGGCGGCGTCCGGCGTGACGTCTTTCAGCGCGGTGTACAAACGCGCGAGAGCGTTGCGGGCGTCGTCGATATGCACGTCGCTGTAATTCAACGGCGAGCGGTAATGCGCGCGTGCGATAAAGAAACGCACGACCTCGGCATCGTACTGCGCCAATACTTCGCGGATCGTAAAGAAGTTGTTCAACGACTTCGACATCTTCTCATTGTCGATCTGTACGTAGCCGTTGTGCATCCAGAAATTGACGAAGGTTTGACCGGTAGCGGCTTCACTTTGCGCTATTTCGTTTTCATGGTGCGGAAACTGCAGGTCCTGCCCGCCGCCGTGAATGTCGAAATGTTCGCCGAGCAATGTGCAGCCCATTGCCGAGCATTCGATATGCCAGCCGGGACGGCCGCGCCCATACTTCGAATCCCAGCCTGTATCCGCCGGCTCTTCCGGCTTGGCCTGTTTCCACAAGACGAAGTCGAGCGGGTCCTGCTTCGCGTCGTTCGCCGCGACGCGTTCACCCGCGCGCAGATCTTCGAGCGACTTGCCCGACAGCTTGCCGTAGTTCGCGAACTTGCGCACCGCATAGTTCACGTCGCCGTCGCTCGCCTGATACGCGTAGCCGTTCGCTTCGAGCTGCTCGATCATGCCGAGCATCTGCGGAATGAAATCCGTGGCGCGCGGTTCGATGTCGGGCCGCTGGATGCCGAGTGCGTCCGCGTCTTCGTGCAATGCGTTGATGAAGCGATCGGTCAGCGCCTTGATGGTCTCACCGTTCTCCACTGCGCGCCGGATGATCTTGTCATCAATATCCGTGATATTGCGCACGTAGGTCACGTCGTAGCCGAGCGTGCGCAACCAGCGCTGCACGATGTCGAACACGACCATCACGCGCGCATGACCGACGTGACAATAGTCGTACACGGTCATCCCGCAGACGTACATTCGCACGACGCCTTCTTGCAGCGGCACGAAAGTTTGCTTGTCACGCGCGAGCGTGTTGTAGATGCGCAGTGATTCCATAGAGAACGGTGCGTGGGCCGAAAGAAATCCGCAATGTGTTTCATGCGCGGCGTGCCCCGCCAGTCAAGAACCGGACGGCGGGCGCGTCGCATACAGCAAAACCGGTGCACCTGGTGCGGCGGTCAGGCTGCGATCAAGGCGGAGACGACCACGAGTGGCGAAAAGACAGTTTGCGGTTCGACGGAACGCGCAGACCTTTTGTTAGAATGGGTCGGAGTATAACATCCAGACCTGAGCCTATGAAACCTTCAAGCGGCCGCGCGCGCAGCGCTGCGACCCTCGCCGCGACGGCCTTCGGTGGCGCCACGCGGGCCCTCACCTTGCGCGTCACCGTGGCGCTCGCCCTTGCGGCCATGCCGGCCGCGGCCGCCTTTGCGCAGAAAACCGCCACGCTGCCGCAGGGCCCCGCCGTGCGCGACAACACGCCGGAAATTGACGCATCGATCGCGCAGAAAAACTGGGCCGCCTCGCTGACCCAGCTCGACGCGCGCATCGCCTCGAATCCGCGCGACGCGCAAGCGAAGTTCAAGCGCGGCACGGTGCTCGCCCACCTGAATCGCGACGACGAAGCTATCGTCGCGTTCACCGAACTCACGCAGACCTACCCTGAGTTGCCCGAGCCCTACAACAACCTCGCTGCGCTTTACGCGAAGCACGGTCAATACGCCGAAGCGCGCGTCGCGCTCGAAACGGCCACCAAGGTCAACCCGGGCTACGGCCTCGCCTACGAGAATCTCGGCGACCTGTATCTGCGCATGGCCAATGAGGCCTATCGCCACGCGCAGAGCCTGGGCAAGGTGAGTCCCACCACCACGCAGCGGCTCGCGGACATTCAGAAAGTCATCTCGCCGGTCAAGACCGCGGCCAAGGCGAAACAGGCCGTTAGCACCGAAGACGACTACACCGCCCGCGCCACCTCGAACATGACGCAAACGCCGAGCTTCCAGTACGGCGGTGCGAACGGCTCGCTCGCCATGCCGCCCTACATGGCGCCGTCGAAGTAAAGCCATCACGTTTCGCGTAATACGTTTTTTCCAACCCTGAGGATCTTCATGAAATGGTTGATGTTGGCGCTCGGCAGCGCCGCCCTGATCGCAAACGCTCCCGCATTTGCCCAGTCCGGTTCGCAAGCCGCGCATCCGTCCGTCCTCTTCAAGACATCGGAAGGCGACATCCGCGTCGAGTTGTATCCTGAGAAAGCGCCCAAGACGGTCGCCAACTTCCTCGACTATGTGAAGTCCGGCCAGTACAGCGGCACGATTTTCCATCGTGTGATTCGTGGTTTCATGATTCAGGGCGGCGGCTACACGCAGAGCTTCGCGGAGAAGCCCACTCGCGCGCCAATTCCGCTCGAAAGTCGTAACGGTCTGAAGAACATGATGGGCACGCTCGCCATGGCGCGCACCAGCGACCCGAATTCGGCCACCGCGCAATTCTTCATCAACACGGTGGACAATGCCGGCCTCGACTATCCGAATCCGGACGGCAACGGCTATGCGGTGTTCGGCAAAGTCACGGGCGGCATGGACGTCGTGAAGAAGATCGAAGGCACGCCCACCACCTCGCGCGGCCCGATGAGCGACGTGCCGCAAAAGCCGGTCGTGATCGAGTCGGCCACGGTCGTCGGCAAGTAATTGCAGGACCAGGACGCGCGCCGCAGTCAGGCGCGCGCATGAGAAAAGCGTCAGCGCTCAATCCACGCCCCGGCGCGGCTCAACGTCAACGCATGACGACTCGCCGCGCCTTTTACCCACCCTGTTCATCAAAGGATTCCATCATGGTTGAACTGCATACGAACCACGGCGTCATCAAACTCGAACTGGACGCTGAAAAGGCGCCGAAGTCGGTTGAGAACTTCCTCAACTACGTGAAGGCCGGCCACTACGACAACACGGTGTTCCACCGCGTGATCGACGGCTTCATGATCCAGGGCGGCGGCTTCGAACCCGGCATGAAGCAGAAGCCGACGGGCGAGCCGATCCCGAATGAAGCGAACAACGGTCTGAAGAACGTCAACGGCTCGGTCGCCATGGCGCGCACGAACGACCCGCACTCGGCCACGGCGCAATTCTTCATCAACGTGAACGACAACGACTTCCTGAACCACTCGTCGCCGACGCCGCAGGGCTGGGGCTACGCCGTGTTCGGTAAGGTCGTCGAAGGCCTCGACATCGTCGAGAAGATCAAGAAGGTCAAGACGGGTTCGAAGGGCTTCCATCAGGACGTGCCGGCGGACGACGTGGTGATCGAAAAGGCTGTGATCGTCGACTAAGTCGTAGCGAGCATCGATTCGTTCGAACTGATATCAGGCACCTTCAATGCTGCAAGAAACGCCGCTGCGAAGCGTCGCCGCGGGCGTGCCTGGCGAGGGCAAACGCCCGCACGCCGCACGCCCGTTTTTTTTCCTCTCCGATATTCATCTGAGCGAGGCGATCCCGCATACGGTCGCCGCGTTCGAGCATTTCATCCGCTTCACGGCCGAGCAGGCCGATTCGGTGTTCATACTTGGCGATCTGTTCGAGTACTGGATCGGCGACGACATGCTCGCCGAGCCGTTCGTCGCGCGCATGGCGGCGCTGCTGCATACGTTGTCGGAACGCGGCATCGCGCTCTACATCATGCACGGCAACCGCGATTTTCTGCTGGGCAAGCGCTTCATGAAAGCGGCCGGCGCGATCTGGCTGCCCGATCCGTTCGTGATCACCGCGTTCGGCACACGTATCGCGCTCGCGCATGGCGATGGCTTATGCACGGCCGATCGCGGCTATCAAGTGTTCCGGCGTTTTGCGCGTAACCGTTTTGCGCAGATGCTGTTTCTCGCGTGGCCGTTGCGCTGGCGTCAGAAGCTCGCCGAAAACATGCGCTCGAAAAGCGAGCAAGGCCGCGCGCGGCCGGTTTCGCCGAAATACGATGTGACGGCGGCGGCCGTGGCCGCGTTATTCAAGTCGTCGAAAACGGCGACCCTCATTCATGGGCACACGCACCGGCCGGCGCGGCATCGCGAGCCGGGCGGCACGCGCTGGGTCCTGCCGGATTGGGATCTCGACCACGGCGAACGCCGTGGTGGGTATTTGCGTATCGATGCTGAAGGGATTCGGGCGTTGCCGTTGGGTTGAGTGTGGCGGCAGTTGATTGCACCCGTGCCGACGGGTCACGTGCGCAAGGTAGTTCCGCGCTGTTCCACGCCACGCGTGCCGGCGTTGTGGCTGCTCTCGCTCTGCGCCGCATGCAGCGTTGCTGGTAGCGGCCGGCCAATAGCGCCGGCATGGGCGGCGCGCGCGAATAACTTCACCGCTCCGCTGCCACCGCGTCCACTTTCCCTGCAATCGCGGCCGACAATCGCCTCAGATCGAGCAACGCCGCATCGGCGCCTTGCAGTCCTTCGAGACTCGTACCCAGCCGCTCCAGCGCGTCGACGATTTCGTCGATGCGCTTGGCTTGCGTGGCGGCGTGATCAATCAGCCCATGAATCGCCAGCGACACCGGATCGTCGGCGTTCGGCGTGATGCCGTATGCGCAGAAGCCGCTGCTTGCGGCGGAGCGTTTGCCCTCGCGCGCGGCGCCCTCGGCACCGGCATTGGCCGCTTCCGGAGCCACAGTGGCGGCCGCCGGCACGATGATCCGCGCCGGGTTACCCACCGCCGTGCCACGTGCCGGCACGGGCTTGGTCACCACCGCGTTCGATCCGATCTTCGCGTCCGCGCCGATCGTGAAACCGCCGAGCACCTTCGCGCCCGCGCCGACGATCACACCGCGCTCGAGCGTTGGGTGCCGCTTCGCGCCGCGCGTGAGCGACGTGCCGCCAAGCGTGACGCCCTGATAGATCGTGCAGTCGTCGCCGATCTGCGCCGTCTCGCCGATCACCACGCCCATGCCGTGATCGATGAACACGCGCCGCCCGAGCGTCGCGCCCGGATGAATTTCGATGCCGGTCATGAAGCGCGCCATCTGCGAGACGAAACGCGCTAGCCAGCGGCGCCTGGCCCTCCAGCACGCATGCGCGAGCCGGTGCAGCAAGAGCGCGTGCAGGCCGGGATAACACGTGAGGACTTCCCAGGCGCTGCGGGCGGCGGGATCGCGCTCGCGGATCGTGGCGATGTCTTCGCGAAGTCTCGTGAACATGGCAGGGACTGTGTTGTGGGAGAAAGAGCCGCACGCGAGAGCTGGCGCGCACGACGGCGTGGCTCGCCGCATAGCACGGCGGCAGCTTTGCTTAGAACGTTTTGAGGATTGTAGGGGGATTGCGGAAAACCTGCCGGAAGCCCACGCTGCCGGCGGGGTCGTCGCCGGCTAACGGGGAGGCATTCAGGTCAGGTATGACACACGGCCTTCAGGAGGCGTCGTCCTTGGGCTTGCTCTTCAACAGAATGTGTTTGGCGATGCCGCGCACGATATTCACTTCCTCGCGTTCGAGACCCGAGCGCGCAAACAGGCGGCGCAGGCGCGACATCAGCTTCTTCGGATTGGCCGGGTCGAGAAAATCGAGCGCGACGAGCGCGCTTTCCAGATGCGTGAACATGCTCTCGATTTCGTCGCTGGCGGCGCGCGCGCCGACGGGTTCGCCCTCCTCCGCCGCCTGAGGCACGGCCGGGCCGCTGTCGGCCGACAGATACATCGTGCGCAGTTCATACGCCAACACCTGCACGGCCTGCGCGAGGTTGAGCGAGCTGTAAGCAGGATTGGCGGGAATATGCGCCAGCGCGCTGCATCGCTCGACGTCCTCGTTCGACAAACCCGTGCGCTCGTTGCCGAACACCAGCGCGATCTCGCCATGCACCGCCTGTTCACGCGCGATACCGGCGGCGGCACGCGGCGTCCACTGCGGCGGCCCATATTCTCGCAGCCGCGCCGTCAGCGCAATCGACCAGTGCACGCCGCTCAGGGCGTCGGCGAGGGTCGGCACGACGTGCGCGGACGCCAGCACGTCGTCGGCTCCGCTCGCCATGGCGATGGCTTCCGGGTCGCTTTGCACGTGCAGCACGCGCGGCGACACCAGCACGAGCCGCGAGAAACCCATGGTTTTCAGCGCGCGTGCCGCAGCGCCGACGTTGCCCGGATGGCTCGGCTCGACCAGCACGAAGCGCGTCGAGGTGAAGCCGCCGCGCAGTTCGGCTACGGCGGGATCGGAGGAATGGTGGGTATGGTCCACGATGGAATTCGGCTGGCTAAAGACGCGTATGGTAGCGCCAACGCCGCGGCCGGTCTGAAACGAACACAGGTATGAACGCAGATGCGCATGCAGATATGTGCGGCGAAGCGCTCGCGAACGCCGGACCGAGCCGTGCAGAACGCGGGCAAATCGACCGCCGCCCCGCAAACACTGCCGCGGCGTCCGGACTCAGGTAAAATGCCGGAATTCGCGTCCGCTTTGCCGTCTGGCACTGCATGAACGCCTCGTTCTTATCCAATTCGTCTCCGTCGGCGGAATGCGCACCGGTTGTACCGGGCGAGCGTTCCGTGCTGTTTCCGCGCCTCTTAGAGGGCGCCCAATTAGCGCAGGTTAGCGCTCATTTTCCGGCCAGCAGCCGCGCTGCCCCGGCACAAGGATCCAGTCTCATGCATCCCATGCTCAATATCGCTGTGAAGGCCGCGCGCCGCGCGTCACAGATCATCACCCGCGCGTCGCTCGATCTCGATCTCGTCCAGGTCAGCAAGAAACAGCACAACGATTTCGTCACGGAGGTCGACAAAGCGTCTGAAGCGGCGATCATCGACACGCTCAAGACCGCCTACCCCGATCACGCCATCCTCGCCGAAGAATCCGGCAAGTCGGATAACGAATCCGAATACCAGTGGATCATCGATCCGCTCGACGGCACCACCAATTTCATCCACGGTTTTCCGTACTACTGCGTGTCGATCGCGCTCGCGCACAAGGGCATCGTGACGCAGGCCGTGGTCTACGACCCGACCCGCAACGACCTGTTCACCGCCTCGCGCGGCCGTGGCGCGTTCCTCAACGATCGCCGCATCCGCGTGGCCAAGCGCGACCGTCTGGCCGATGGCCTGATCGGCACCGGCTTCCCGTTCCGCGAAAGGGACGGCCTGGAAGCGTACGGCCGCCAGTTCGCTGAAATGACCGAAGCGTGCGCCGGCCTGCGCCGTCCGGGCGCCGCCGCGCTCGATCTGGCAAACGTCGCCGCCGGCCGCATGGACGGCTTCTTCGAGCAAGGCCTGAATGCGTGGGACGTCGCCGCCGGCAGCCTGCTGATCACGGAAGCGGGTGGCCTGGTCGGCAACTACACCGGCGATTCGGATTTCCTGCACGTCGGCGAAATCGTCGCGGGCAACGCGAAGGTCTACGCGCAGATGATCCCGATCCTGTCGCGCTACAGCCGCACGCGTCAGCAAGCGGCGTAAGCCCTACGAGGGCGGCGCCGGCAAGCGGGACATGAAAAAGCGGCTTCGGCCGCTTTTTTGTTGGCGCGCCTGCATGCAGCGGGCGTTCGTGCTACAAAGCGGAATGCCGCGCCGGCGCAGGTCATTGCCGGCTGCGTTTCGCGCGTCTTTCGCTGCGCCCTGCCTTGCGCCCGCCGTCTTGCGCAGCTTCCGATCCGCTTCATGAAAAAAGGCTTCTACACAATCATCGCGGCGCAGTTTATTTCGTCGCTGGCGGACAATGCACTGTTGATCGCGGCCATCGCGCTGCTCTCCGTGATTCGCTCGGCCGCCTGGGTCACGCCGCTGCTGCAGATTTTCTTCACTGTTTCGTACGTGCTGCTTGCACCGTTCGTCGGCGCTTTCGCCGACTCGATGCAAAAGCGGCATGTCATGTTCATCTCCAACGCTTTGAAGGCGAGCGGCTGCCTGATGATGATCGCGGGCGTTCATCCGATGATTGCCTACGGCGTGGTCGGCTTCGGCGCGGCCGCGTATTCGCCGGCCAAGTACGGCATCCTCACCGAACTGCTGCCCGCGGAAAAACTCGTCAAGGCGAATGCTTGGCTCGAATCGGCCACCGTGCTGTCGACCATCGTCGGCACGATGGTGGGCGGCGCGCTGATCAGCACCTTCGCCGACAAATTCGTCGCGCATGCGCATCTGCCGCTGATCCGCTCCTCCGCCGATCTCGCCATGTTCGCGACGATGGTGACCTATGCGATCGCCGCCGCGATCAACATCTTCATTCCCGACACTGGCGCGCGTTATGAAAGCCGCCTGAGCGAACCGAAGAAACTGGTCGGCGATTTCTATCATTGCTTCAACGTGCTGTGGGCCGACAAACTCGCGCAGATCGCGCTGTGGGTGACGACCCTGATGTGGGGCGGCGCGGTCACGCTGCAATTGCTGGTGCTCAAATGGGCCAACGTGAATCTCGGGCTGTCGCTCTCGAAGGCGGCGGTCATGCAGGGCGTCACGGGTCTCGGCATCGCAGTCGGCGCGGCGGCGGCCGCTGCGCTAATTCCGTTGCGCAAGTCGCTGCGCGTGTTGCCGGTCGGCATTCTGACCGGCGCGGTGGCGATCGCCATGGCGTTCTACAACAAGGATCTGTTCCCGCCCGGTTCAGGCATTCGCATCGGCACGTACGTCATGCCGTTTTACATTCTGCTCGCCTATCCGCTGATGATTCTGCTCGGCGCGCTGTCGGGGTTTTTCATCGTGCCAATGAACGCGATCCTTCAGCATCGCGGCGCGACGCTGCTGTCCGCAGGGCATTCGATCGCCGTGCAGAATTTCAACCAGAACCTCGCGGTGCTGCTGATGCTCGGCGTCTACGCGCTGCTGCTTACGGCGAAGATGCCGGCGCAGTGGATCATCGTTGTGTTCGGCACGTTCATCACTTTCATGATGTGGCTGGCCAAGCGGCGCAGCGCGGTGAACGAACGCACGGTGGATATACGGGCGATGGTGGAAGAATGAAGCCTTCATGCGGCTGAGGCACGGTGCGGTGCGGCTCGCGTCGGCTGCTCGCCGCGGCGTTTGGCGGGAATGCGGATTTGCAGCGCAGATTGGCCATCCGGCCAGGTCCGCGCGCCGTCCCGTCAGGTTAAACTCACGCCCTGAACAGCTAACGCAAGAAGATACCGAGGATGGGCATTCAAACCGCAGCGGCGAACGACGTCGCACAGCACACGCCGATGATGCAGCAGTATCTCCCCCGCGCCAGATAAGGCGTTGCGCGACGGCCTACGCCATCGACTACGCCCGCCAAATTCCTGTCCGCCCGCTGTCGACTCAATTCCGCCGCTCGCGTAACGCTCCTGAGCGCCACCTGTTCGGGGCGAAGGAGTCATTCGAGCAGCGCCCGACGCAGTTGGCTAAACGTGTTCAGTCGCCCGGCTTAAATGGGGGTGGGACCGGACTCGAAAAGCGGTTATCGTTCAATACCTGCACCGAATCGATGCCCAATATGACTTGTGAAGTGAATGAATCGGAACTGCGGCCCAACGTGTTCGTCGCCGGCCTTATCCAGCCCGGCGATGTTGTCCTGACGACGACGCCCGACCGGATGAGCAAAGCGATCCGTGCAGTTACCGGCGCGGACATCTCTCATGCCATGATTTGTGTGGGTAAGTCGAGTGTGATCGATTCCACCGGCGACGGTGTGCACGCACGCAACCTTGAGCGGCTCATTCTTGAGCCAGGCTGCGCTGGTCATGTGCTTCGACCGGCGACGCCGCTGACCACTGACCAATTGCACTCCGTTATCTCTTTCGCCAGAGCTGCGGTAGGGACTCGATACTCCATACCCAAGGCCGCCAAGAGCGTGTTGGCTGGTTTCGTGGCCGGCCGGAGGCAGTTCTGTTCGCGTTTGGTCGCGCAGGCCTATCGTTATGCCGGCATGCACCTAGTATCGGATGCCGACTTTTGTCACCCCGGAGAGTTGCTGAAGAGCGCAGCCCTCGTGGAGGTGCCTAATGTGCTTCGAAACCTCAGTTCAGAAGAAGAGGCTGACTGGCGTGAGAATATTGACAACGTTCAGGCAATGCGCGACTCAACCAACGCCTTGCTTCGCGAGGCCCGCAAGCTGTCCTCTGAGATTGAGTCGCTCAACGACATCGATGCGTTCTTGGTTGAACATCCGGAGGGAGACGCTGACCTTGTGAATGCCCTGCGATCGTCGGGGTATCTGGAATTGTGGCGCGAGGAATTCGAAAGAAATTCTTGGCAGTATGACGTCGCTTCGATGGAGGGGCATGATGGTTCGGCGGAACGAAAACAGAGATACTGCGAAGAGCTGCTGGCAGACGAAAAGTTATGCCAAAACCGTTTTGTTCTGAACCACGCTGGCTACGTGACCGTGAACACGTTGCATCCCCGCCAGTACTTCGCCCTACAGGTAGAGCTGTATAACCTCCTGACGCAGCTTCACGGTCGGCGCATTAATGCGGCAACTACTTGGCTTGAGCGCAGGGGACTGCTTGAGTCCGCGCCTGCCAAACTGCTCCGTCCGCACACGCCTGAGTGGTTTGCTTCGCTACGCGAATGGAATCCCATGCAGGCCACAATGGCGGAAGCGGCGATTAGGGCAACGGGAAGTTTGGATGTGTGCAGTGTCTGTGCGGATGATCCGGTCCGCGATTACGCCTTGGTGAGCATGCCGGCGGCTGGGCCGGGGACGCTTCGCCTCTGTGACGACTGTTTTCGCATCCGTTCCGTCGACGAATCGATGAAGCCTTTCTAACCGCGCAGTCGTGCTTGCGGTTGAGTATCGTACGGCCGAAATTGCTCGCTTCACCGACGCTCGGCGGTCGAATGCGGTTGACTGCTCGTGGCCGAACCCGGAAGTTCGGCCAGCTCCCGCCCATCACCAGCTCGGCCTCGCCGCAAATTTCCCTTGTCGCCCCTGAGCGGTCAGCCGCGCGCGTAGCTCAAGCATCGGCTTTTCATTGCAACCTAACTGCATCTGGTCACCCGTCGTCATTCAGTCGACCACTACCTTAATGAGTAGCACGCAACCATGGGAGCGAGTACGGGACGAATTCCGACGTCGCAAGCAGTCCATCAAGGCCACGTTGCTTCACGCGACGTTACATTGCATGAACGAAGCGCTAGAATCGCTTTGCGCCTATGCTTACGGAGATTGGACATCATGAGCCCGGAGAATAGACTCGATGCAGGCAGCCGTGATGCCATTATTTCGGCAAGGGCACGCGAACGCATCAACCGCCTGATCGAAACGTATCTGTATTTGTGCGGCGCAATCATAATATCTACAACTATTATTTTTGATGCTGCAGCACATCGTGCGCCGCTTGCAGAAATTCTTTACGTTCGAAGGTCATATTTGCTGGCGTCAGGCCTATTAATCATATCCCCAATAATCTTTCGCCTAATATTCGGCGCACTACCTCTAGAATGGATCCGGCGAAATCGTGCGCAGCGACAGGTAGAATCGAAAGACCTGTCCCGTGCGTCTGTTGTCGATGAAGAAATACGAACGGCCGAGATTCGAGCGTTATCGGACATGATGTCAGCTTCCGAGCTATCTGAAGCTTCGGCGATAAAGCTCTTTGCCTACTATTCATTTAGCTCTCGACGCCTATCCCAGAGCATCTACGCAAGAGCAGGCGTTTATCTCCTTGTGGGTGTCGGGGTTGCCTTTTCAGGCCTATTTTTCTTTTATACTCTTACGTCCGATCTGCCGCCTGGCTTCGCGGAGCAGAAATCAATCGAACAAGATATGGCATTCGCGATTCCAAGAATCGGTATATTGTTTTTTATAGAACTGATCGCGTTTTTCTTTTTGCGGCAATATCGTTCTGCAATGGACGAATTTAGATACTACGAAGCTGTAAAAAGGAATAGAGAAGAGACGCTAGCCTTAATCAATATTATTTCCGCGAACGGAGCGTCGCTTGATGCGATGGAGCTGGTAAAAAATAATTCTTTCTTCTCTCGAGTAGGAGGGCTTGAAAAAGGGGCTTCAACCGAAATCATCGAATCACGTAAGCTCGAAAAGAATGAGCTGGACTTGATGGAAAAGGTTGTCGAGCTGATTGCGAAAAGCAAAAAATAGTCGACTGTTCTCGACTAAGCAAGCACACACACTGCTGGTCTCTAATCGTCCTAGCTGCGGCCGCCCGACCACGTCAGGGAAGCCCCTAGATCGCGATAAGAAGTTGGTGCCAAGAGGGATTCATAGAGTGAAATGATACTTCAACATAAAAAGCCGCGCTCTCTATGCACTCTTCCCCAAACCGAATCGCTAGCGGACGCTCGCAGTTTGCCCGCTAATGACTCTTGCTGACCGATGCTATTGAAAAAGTCGCTGCCCTGCTTTTTCAACTCGGCGGTGAAAAAATCGACCTCTCAGATCGGTCTACAAACCGCTCGCGAATGCCGGCTGAGGGTAAGACGACCCCTAAAAACCTTATGCGGGAGACGTCAACGACTTTTTCAACAGCATCGGCCGCTCTCGGTCCCACAAACGGCCACTCTGCAGGCCCAGCCTGCCGTCGCGCAGATTCAGTGGTACAGCAGTTGCCTCAACTAGGCGCCTACTTCGATAACGACAGCAGATAGTCACCCCGGGCTTCGTCGCCCGTCCACGCGTCCGTTGCGTTCTTGTGTAAGCTACGCTGTAGTTCAGGGGGTGGAATGACAGGCGCAAGGCCTGTCAGATATAGGTTTCTACTATTGCTGTAGCGAATCTGTAGCAAACAAGATTTCCCCTGCAAGAGCACCAGCGCGTTACGCTGCAGCCGCGCCTCGCGCCATGATCCGGCAACAATCGGGCCATGAACGGCCGCTCATCCACGGCATTGCGCGGACATTTGAACGTCGCTTTCACCCAGACAACGGACCTTCTTGTGCAGATGATGTTAGTCGGGTCGTCGACCAATGTTTGCGCGCTGTCCGCTACGAAAATAGCTCAACCCGCTCTTGAATAAAATGGGCGATTTCCTGCGGACTGAACCGTTGGCTATCTACGTAGCCGTCGGTTTTGAAGACGCCATCGACTGACCCATCGTCCATTTTTACGAACATGATCTTTTTGTGGTCGCGTTCCATGATGATTTCTTTGATCGCTCGAAACTCTATGCCACACCAATCTTTCAACTGATAGTCGCCGCCGATGAAAACCACGATCAGTTTAGAGCGGTTTCTGTAAATGTCCTGAAGCAGGGTGTCAAGCGACGGCCGTGCAAGCTGGGACACATAGTTGTTATCGTAGAAGTAAGAGTTCGGGCCAATCAACCGCTCCAACTCTTGAGCGATCTGTTCAACCACGGGCCGCACTTCGCCAGGGAACGACAGCGCCACATGGAACGAGTGAGTCGAAATATCCACGGCCTTGGTAACGTCACGAGCCCACGCAGGCAGGTTGATTCCGCGGTTCCTGAGCTCCTTGGCCAGATTGACGTCCTTCACCGCCCAATGGGACCTGTTCAACTCCCACTTGGAAATGTCCAAGTCGAACGCCAACGACTGCAGGTCATCCGCTGACAGGAATGGGCTGACGTCCCTTATTTCGTACTCGATGCGTACTTGGTCCTGGCGACGCGTGATGTTGCGAATAACCCCGAACTTTGGTGCCTGTTTCCAAGACGCCTCGAAAGCGAAAATACACGGCAAGCGTTGAAGCTCGTTGACGGCGGTGGCATCAAGCTCGCCGAATCGCTTCGTGATTTCGGTGTCGGTGTATTCCCTGACGCATCTGCTGGTTTCGATGAGCCAAGGCTCGCCGCTCCAACCTTCGTTGTTACCTGTTACGAGCAAGTTGTACATGCGTGCGTCCGATCCATCCGATATGGGTTAGTTAGCTGACGAATGCGATTTTCGCATAGCGCCTTACGTTGCGTTACCAAAAGCGATCGCGCGTCGGTGAGAATGAGTGACGCGGACCGGCAAGGTTCAGCCGTTCGCCCGCACCTTCCCGCGGACACCCGAATGTCGGGTTTCGAGGAGTCGATGGACATTTGCGGGTCGCCCTTGTACGGCGCACTGTGGAATCCTTAATTGCGTAGGACGTATCGACCGGCCGTCCGTCGTGATTCAAGCGAGCTACCGGAGCCCTGATCGAATGGCGCGGCTAAGCGCCACTTGCGAAAGACTGAGGCACGGTGAACGGGCCTCTGCAGCAGACGTCCACCGTCTAGCGGAAACCGCCAGGCAAATCCGCCGTGCCCACAGACGAATACAGATGTTAGCGTAAAGTCTTTCGATGAACGGCTTATTTCCGTTCTAGCCGGATAAATACTCAAGCAACTCAGCAGCAACCGCATTCTTTATTACTCGGGCACGTGCGGGACCCACTCCGTAAATATGCTCAATGAGATCAGCTTCCGTTTTTCTATACAAATCTTCCACAGAATGGATTTTGGCTTGTTGCAATTTTTCTATTTGCCACTTGCTCAGCATGGACAAGACGGAAATTGGACGATGCATCATCGCCTGGACTGAGGTAACGAATTTTTCATCGTCCTCAATAGCGGATGATAGCTCTGATATCGATGAGTAAGCCGAGTGGCTCTTTCCGAATTCGACATATTTTTTAACCGATAATGTCTGGTAGAAGTCCTTTGACTCACTATGCGGGTTGGCAAAGAGCGACAGTAGACATCCATATTTCACCTCATACCGCGCACCTAATTCTGAACGCGTCGCGCGAATGCTTGCGTCTGTTTTTCGAATGATCCCAGTGTACGTCAATAGACGCAAGGCCTCCTTTACCGTTTCCGGGGCATCCTTGTGAATCCAGAAATAGATACTGGACTCTTCACTACGCTTTTGTTTGCGCGTTTCGTTGTATGACTGAAGTGTAGGAATAACCGTTCTTTCCAGAAAATCCCGTCCCCAATCGATGAGGCTTTTGTGGCCCTTATACTTTTCCCCTAGCGCAGTATGTTCCGCCCAGATTTTTGTTCGATAAAAATCCTTTAGCATCTGATCCACATTCGAGCTATTGAATTTTGGCAAATCCTGAATGGTTTTCAATATCATCCGAGGATTTCCGCCCCCGGAAAAAGCTAGTGTCGCGAAAAGATCAGCATTATTAATGATGGCATCGCGCACGGCCTGGTCAGCTTGCTTCAACGCCATCTCTTTGAAATACTGAATATATCCGGGGTCGCGAATATCGCGCTCAATAACTTTGTAAAGGCAATCGTGTATCGGCTCAAAGGAGTCGCCAAAATACGTTACCCCGGGGTATATGGCCGCATTGCATGTAATATAGGGGGAGCGTAGATCCTTGAATAGGCTGAAAAATTGTCGCTGCTGCTCCGGGCGAAAAACGTGAGCGGCTTCGTCGAAGAAAAAATAAACTCGACTAATGCCATTATCGACGCAGATTTCTTGAATTGCCTCTTTCACTTCTTCGATATCTGGCAACGCGTCAATATTCACCGAGGCACCGCTCTTGTAGGACGCCTCAAATTCCTTAACGAGTTTCTCAAGATTTCTCTCGATGGCCTCCCCGTCGTCCATTTCATCTCTGCTCAGGAGCCCTGCACTAAATGTTGAAACTGCGAAACCTTTTTTCTTCAAGGCGTTCAGCAAGGCCCTAAGCGATTTCGCCAGCATCCAATGATAAAATTGATGCGCGTCGTCCGTATTTATTAGTGAGCTGACATTGAATGACAGAAAAACCGGCACACAAGTATTTTCACTTGCATCAATTTCTTGCTGCGCAATTCGCATCAAGAATGATTTTCCAGTGCCTCGGGAGCCCTCTAGAATACACGGCTCTGGTGAACGAAGTGCTTTGATGATATTGAGATCTTCTTTGCCGGCAACAAATAGATCAAAAATCTCATCTGCTTTAATGCTTTCTGTTCTGAGATAAAATTCGTTCATTTGCTATCCTTCGGGCCGCCGAGAAGAGTTCGGATAGGTTCTATATACGCGAATGTTGGTATCAAAATCGGCTCAATTTCCTCAAGCTGAGCGGGAGTTAACTCACTCAGAAAGCGACAACAAATACCAAAGATAATAATCTCGCTAACCTCCTTCAGATGCGCAAGGAACGAATCATGCAAGACCGAATTGTATGAAAGTGCAAGGCCAGTTGCCTTCCACGTAGCGTTATTCCCGTGCACATACTCCGATAATTTCCGATAAACTTGGGCGGCACGTTTCCTGTAATCTCCCATGTGCTCGTTTAACGCGGGGAAAAAAGCCGAAGCAAATCGCTGTGAAAATACGCCAGAATCTTCACTATTGATTGTTGCCCATTTTATGTCGGCCTCCGTGAGTCCATTGCGCCATTCGCGATATGCTAGTTTGTTCGTTGAGAAATGCAATGCGCCCAGTCCAAATTCGAGTGCTAGCCGAAGCGATGTAAACGCTGATCGGTACAAGCCGTATGTCAGGGCTAAGCAACTCGTTTCAAATTGGGTACATACAACGTCAAGCATCGTAGCTTCGTCGCCGTCGATACAGGATCTCAAGCGGTATAAGTCAAGCGCGGCGCTGTGTCCCTTAGCAAGTACCTCAGGCCGCTCAAGCGTCGCAGTAAAAATAGCCTGCGATTTCTTATTAAGCCTCTGATAATATTGATCAATTTTCATTCTTGGTTTTTGGGGATGCCCGTTTCACACGACTGGATTTGCACACCTGCAGGCAGCTGATTCTAATCTAATACACTCACGCTTAGGTCGTCCGATCCTGCCAAAATGTGTTGCTCTGTGGCATAGCGCTGCCAGTCCCACCAGTATCGATGAAAGCCGGACGGACTATCTATATTGGGTCGATGGGGGAGACGGGGGGAACTAACGATGTGCGTTACGCTCAGCTTTGCTGAGGGCACGCCGGCGGCGCTGATGCAGTACAAAGCGGCCGTTGCGCTCGTGCCCAGTTGAGAGGCTGTAGTGGGTCGAACTGGGACGTCCAAAGTTGCTTTGCGGGCACGAAGGTTAGTGAGATTCAGCGGCCGAAACGGCTTTGCAGGCCGTCTATTTTCTTTTAAATTCAAAAGGGTGGATTAATTGACCATCCATTTTAACCACTCGCCGCGTCGCGAGGTAGCCACGTCAACGTCTCCATTCTCGTCCGTTGATTAGCCGTTCTTCGGCAAATCGATGATTTTGATCAGGCCGTTGCGCTCATATTCCTCGGAGAGATCATCCCAAGCGCTCACGACGGAGGACACATCGAGAAGATCGACGTCGAGTTTTTGCCTTTTCAAGGTTTCGAGTTCGATGCCTGCCCTGTACCGCCAAACACCTCCCTCCCCCGCATTGTTCCCAGTGTGCATGCCGCGAAGTGCACCTTCGACCGTCTGTCCGTTCTTAAAGAAGACTCGGACAATGCCCACAATCGGCAGCTCCTGTGAAATGCGCGAAATGTGTACTGCCTCGGCCTGATTCTGCGTCCAACGTCCCATTGTATGCTCCCCATAAGAGATATCGTAAATCGGTTTTCCCGACGATATAGTATAACCAGGCGCCGCTTCGGCCGCTTGAAATCGTCCATAGTTCAGGGGGCGGAATGACAGGCGCAAGGCCCGTCAGATATAGATGGCTACCCATGCTGTAGCAGATCCGTAGCTTACGAAACCTCCCCGTTCAGCGCTTCAGCCGACCAACGCAGTCCAGTTCGATCGCGTTCATCCGGCGACAATCGGCCAGGAGGCGACGCATGCTCGACGGCGACGTGTGGCGGAACTTGAACGGGTTTCGGTCATTCGCCGTGTTTGATGACACGTCGCCCTCGCCACAGCAAAGCCGCTAGAATGTGAGTGCACCATACACGGGGATATAGACGATGTTCGAGTTTCTAGCAAAGCTTTTCAGCATGATTATGGGACTTTGGAACAAGCTCCCAGAGTCTGCCAAGGAAGCAATTATCAAGGCAGTGGTAGATACCTTCGAAGCAATGTTCCGCGCTTTCTTCAAAGCAAACAAGGACGGAAAAGCCAATGCCTAACTTCAAGCCGAATCTGCCTATCACTGAAAAACTCGCTATCGAAGACGGCGAGAAGAAGAGCTTCAAAGAGTTTTTAAAATCTCAACAGGGAGCGACTGCGCTTCAGAGTACGGCACTTGCACTGAAAAGCAACCTGACCTCCACCATTGCGGGAATCAGCGACGCCGCTGCGATTTTTGGGGGGAAGGAAACCGAGCAAAGCTTTGCTCAAGGCGTGAAAGAAATCGTGCAAAGTGAAGACTTTACGGACGAACTGAGCCAGTCTCTCGGAATCCCATTGCCCGACGAAACGGAAGACCAATTCGTTGTTCGAGCCAAGGCGAAGATGACCGACTTGCTCCGAAAGAAGCTCTCGAAGTAACGAGAAAGCCTTGCATACGAAGCCCGCTCAAGGCGGGCTTGCAATGCTTCGTGGGAATGTCTCATATCGGTGCGCAGCGGACCGTCGCCCTGCTAACCACTGCTCGGCAGGCGCAACTGATGCATACTGCGGCGGCGAACTATTCCACCCAAATACGCTGTAATCGGGCGCTCTACAAACCAATACGTTGCCACGCCCGTGACAATGCATCCCACAGAGGAAAACGCAACATAAAACACACCGTACAACGGCTCGGACGACCCGATTCCGGATGCCACCCAAAGCGCTCTGGTTACCCCAAACGAGAAAAATTGCATCAGATAAATTGAGTAAGAGGCGTCGCCAATTAACCCGAGCAGCGGCCATCTAGAACGATTCAGGATGACGAGCGACCCGAGCACGATCGCGGCAGCCGGAACTCCCTTGTTGATGCCACGGTACGCAGTGCCGCTACCCCAAAGCAGCAGGACCGCGACGACAACGAGTACGCAGGCAAGTCTGTGCGATGGGAGCACGCCTCGCCGATAAGCAATCGCAATCCAAAGGCCCATTACAAACTCAAATAGCAGGGTGCTTGTGTACGTTAGCGCAATCGGGTCTGAAGGACGAATAGCTAGCCCGCCAATAATCAAAGCGACGAACACCACGGACAAAAGTGTCGCTCTCGATATTTGAGTACCAGATATAACAAGCGCGAAAACCGCATAAAAAAACATCTCATAACTCAATGTCCATCCGGGAACTACGATCGGCCAAATACTGCCGGGATGGCCGAGCGAGAAATGAGGGATAAACAGAAGGCTCTTGACAATGCTGGAGATATCAACCACCGTTGAACGCATGAGATGAGGCGCAATGAACGCTAATCCAACGGTCACCAGCGTGACCAGCCAATACATTGGAACAATCCTGACGATCCGTTTGAGAAGAAAATCGACTCTCCCTCCTTGGCCGGTTTCGCCGAGCGATCCCATGATGAACCCACTGATAACGAAGAATATGTCGACCCCGAACGCTCCAACGCTCAATTGGGGAAGCGAGTCACTGAACCCTGCGATCGTGGCCGGCGCGTGGTATGCGACCACAAGGAGAGCTGCGAGAGCCCGCAGATATTGAATCTGTTCGATTTTTTTCATTTCATCGCCGTCGTGCGTTGGGCCTGTGCCCTCCGCGACTGGCGAAGATGAGCACGGGCATCAGATGCATGATCTTGCCCAGCGGCAAGGACTGGTAAGACACGGCTTATAAAGACATCGTTTTGACCGAAATCAACCCGCGCGGCAAGCCCGGCGAGTGGCGCCACCAAGCGAAAAGGCAACGCTCGACGGCATCACTGGGACGTGCACGAGCGCCCCTGCATACGGCGTGTCCTCAATCAAAACAAGCCAGCTGGATCCGCCGCATCGTCCCAACTGAAAATGATCACCTCCGTGCGCGCTGCCTCCTTCCCGCCACCGCCAACGGTGTATTTGATGTCGACAGTTTCGATGTGGAACCCCTCGAAGGCCTGACGGATCGCCGGATGATCATTCAGGCTGATGATCGCTTTGCCTTTCAAGTTGCGCAGTCGAGCCGCCATGGCGACGTACTCCTCATAGGGAAACGGCAAACCGTAGCCTTCGGTCTCCCAGTACGGCGGATCCAGATAGAACAGCGTATGCGGCCGATCGTATCGGTCAATGCACGTCTTCCAATCCAAGTGCTCGACGAATGTGTTGGAAAGCCGAAGGTGCGCAGCCGACAGCGTCTCTTCGAGCCGCAGCAGGTTCAGACCGGGCGGCGTAGTGGTGGCCGTCCCGAATGATTGACCCTCAATCCTTGCGCCGAAACAGTTGTGCTGCAGGTAATAGAAGCGGGCTGCGCGCTGGATATCGGTGAGGGTTTCCGGGATCGTCTCCTGCAACCATCTGAACACCTGTCGGCTCGTGAGTGCCCATTTGAACTGGCGCACGAACTCCTCGAGGTGGTGCTGCACGACGCGATATAGATTGATCAGATCGCCGTTGATATCGTTGATAACTTCGACGGCTGCCGGCGGCCGGAGAAAGTACAGTGCCGCACCGCCCGCGAACACCTCGACATAGCACTCATGCTTTGGGAACCGCGGAATCAGATGGTCTGCAAGACGGCGCTTGCCGCCGATCCAGGGAACGATAGGGTTTGCCATATTTGGAATCGCCTTTTCTTTTTCGGTTAGAATTCGGCCCGCCTACCGGTAGGTGTCAGGGCCTTTGGCTAATTCACTGGCTGGTGCAGTGGAAAGGTGGCCGGGGACATGCGGCAACATGCCCCCGGTCGCCCTGTCTTTTCCCGCGCGGCGAAGCCCGGTCAAAGTTACTTTTCTTCGCTTTTCAAACTTGAGCGAATGACCCCGCTCAACGACAAAACGTTGTCCAGTTCCGTCAATTTTTCCCCGCTGACGCCTACACATATACGCTCGCCAAGCGGCGCTGCAAGCGTGAGGCGCCTCGTTACGTCTAAGGTCATCGCCATGTTAAAAATGTCGAAGTTCGTAATGCAAGGCGCAACTTGTTTGGCGATCGTCGTCGCCTCCCACGTTCAGGCTCAGTTTCATATGGACTGCGTATCTTCTCAACAGCATTCGGATTCGGAGCAGCGCATTGCAGCGATGACTCGGGGCTTCGACATGCAAGCATTGGGAGCCAACCTGTTAGACGCAATGCAGAAACGAAACTCTGCAGCGGGCGCTTTGAGGGACTGCCGGGCCACGGCCGTACTTGGGCTAGGTTGCGACCGTCAAATTGGGCTATATAACGTTGCCGATGCGGTCTACCAGAATGCTCTGGAGGAAATCAACGGTTACCAAACGATTTTGGCGGCGCAGGCGAACGCTCGTTCAATGCAAGCGCCCGTCTGCCATTAGTCACGGCACATTCGGTCGTCCCTGACGTTTTAGCCCATCAGTCTCAGATGGGTTATCTTGTTGTTGACCATCCCGCCAATACGTGGTCCCGTCCCGCTGTTACTAGTTACGCGTACGACAACTCTCCTGGAATCGCCGATGCAGACGGCTGATCCCCGGATGCTTCGGCTCGTGCATCACAGCGGCCCATTTTTTTGTTGGCCTCTTCCGCCATTGGTTTGTCCTGTCCCGCACTTCCTGTGCTGAACGTTCTGCCAGGGCCCTACACTCACTGCGCCTCGGACCGTTTGAGGGAACGTTGGTGGCGAATTCCATCCCTCAAATGCCTTGAGCCTGCCGGTGGTCCGCCGGCGGGCTTCTTTTTTATTTCTTCGCACCAACGCACGCGACCAGCAGCGCCTCAAGTTGCCCCTGCCATTGCTTGCGTTGAAGATGATCCCGCCAGACCCTGTCAACAGCCGAACCGTTGGGCGGTGCGAGCAACTCGGTATCGAACAGGAAACCAGGCGCATCCGGCACCGAGTCGATGCACGGAACTGGCACCTCGATTTTTGCCTGTATGGTTTCGGTGTGGACCACCGGCGAAATTGGTGCCGGCGGCGATGTGCCGCAACCGGGCACAACGAGCAGCGCGCTACAGAGCGCCGCGCAAACGATCGAATGCCGCATCGCATGTCTCCGACTGGTTGGATGGATCCTGAATCCGTTGGGAAAGTGCGTTGATCTGACGCTGGTATAACTGCGCCTGCGTCGCCGCCTCCGCTTGCGCCGCTGCTGCTGCCGCCCGAACAGTAAATGCCTCGGAAGCCGCCTGCGTGATCGATGCCGAACAGGCCTGCACACCCGACGCCGCTGCAGCCAGATCCGCCTGCGACGTCGCGAGCTGCGAGCGAAGCGTGCCTATCGACTGATCGTCCGCCTGCGCCTTCTGCTGTGCCTTCACAAAGTCCGAGCGTGCACTGCGCAACTCGAAAAACTCCACCGTGCACGCGATCGCCAGCACCACGCTGATCAGGCCGACAACGACAAGCGCAATACGGCCAACAATGTCCGTCATGGTTTTTCTCTCTGAATGCGGCGAAGGCCGGCATCAAGCGCCTGATCCAGCACGCGCTTTCCGCCCCAGCTCGCCAGTGTGATCACGAGTGCGGTGAGCGGCGCTGACCACTCTCGCCACTCGCAAAAAAAGAAAGCGGACAGACCGGCAACGATCGACGCGGTGATGACACTGCCGATCTCGACCAGAGCCGACCGCGCCGGTGGATCGCTCGAGGCGAATCGCTGGAACGTACTGGCCGTCCCGCCAATGAGTGCCAGCAGGATCGCCAGCACAAGCGACGCGCCCTGAATGCCCGCCAGGCCATCAGCGAGGGCCGTCTCGGTCTGCCGCACCATCGCGTAAGCCGCTGCTGCCCAGAGCAGCGCGCACGCTCCCCAACCCCATTGAATCAATCGGCGCACGTTATCCCCCGTTTTGCCTGTGTTTCGCGATAACCGAGCACCAGCCCGAACAGCGCCATGCCCACGTAAAAAAAGACCTGCGCCGCATTGACGAAGTACGCACTCGCCGCGAACAACGGCGTCACATAACAGGCCGCCGCTATCGCGTACAACCAGTGCCGGCGGGCCCGAGCCCAGTGGAATATGTATCGTTCCGGCAACCAGTCGTTGATCGCGACGTCGGCGGCCGCTACAAGGGCAAGTGCAGCAGTCCCCACCGTCACCGCGTACCCCCAGAAGCCATCACGCGTGAGCATCACCGACGTCGCCGAGCACGGCGCGGTAAATGCAGCAATAGCGATATAGACCGCGAGGTATGCATAGATGAATCTCGCAAGGGCATCGTCTTTCATGCGGCGGCCCTCGCGTGATTTGCGCCGAGCCGGAACAGCACGCGCTCTGCTTCGCGCCGCTTGACCAGCCCCCCAAGCACCTTGCCGCCCGCCAGATTCCAACGCGCGAATTCGGCAATTGCGCCGTCTGTATCGCCGGTATTCAGCTTGCGCAAAAGCGTCGATGCGTCGAAATTGCCGCTGCCAATGTTGAACACGAGGTCGACGAGCGCGTCGTATTCCTCCTGGTTCAAAGCAACTTTGACGTCGCGCTTCACCACGGCTTCGGCTCCGCGCACGTCCGCGCGCAACCAGTCGACGGCCATGTCGCGCGTGATCACCATGCCGGGCCTGACGTCCGGGCCGGTATGACCCCAGCCGCCCGTCCACGGCGCACCGTTCAGGGAGCCGAGATCGGGTGGAATCGCCCCACCAGCGAGCACCCGCTGCCATAGCCCCCGCGCCTGCAGGGCCTTGGCGAGCGGCGACGCTGGATCCGGATACGCGAACAGGACAAGCGTCTCTGCGTTCTCCGTGAGCGACATGCCCTGGTCGGAATATTTCAGGTCCTCGTTCAAGTGCAGCCCCCAATGAAAAAGGCCGCGCCGATACGGGATCGGAACGGCCATAAAAAAACCACCCGAAGGTGGTCGAAAAAAATCTGATTTGTCGGCGGACTATCTGGCGAAACAGACGAGCCCGATCAATCCGCCTGTCAGGGTTGCAATGACATCCCAGACGGATACGTCTCCGCCGGTGAAGTGATCCAGCACCTCTTTGAGAATTCCGACCGCTGCCACACAGGCAATACCGACCTGCCAGGTGACGAAGTGCCCGATCGCAAAAATAAGCATCCCAAAAATGACGTGCAGACACTTGTCCTGCGGGATCGCCTCCATGATTGCGGCTTCAATTGAACGCATTACATTTCCTATCCCATGTACCAGACGCCGTTGTATTGTGTGAACGTGTACATCGTCTTATCCGCAAGGGCCACAGCCGCACCGGTGGGCGTGTTGATACCCGAGCCATTGGCGATCGTGACCTGCGCATCACCGAGCACGCGGATCGTGTCCCCTTCCGCGCCCCCCGTGAAATTGGTCACAGTCGTCGCCGTGCCATAGCCTGCGAATACCACGAGGCTCGTGCCTGTCACATCGACTATCGTTGTTCCATCGGCTGGGCGGATGGCTTGAGGCGGATTGACCACACCGGAGCCGAGAAATCCCTGCGTCAGAAACAGGCCCGAGGTGTTGTAGAAGCCGCCGCAATCAATGTAGCTGTTGCGGACGTTGGCGTTCGAATTGCTGACATAGTCCTCATAGCCGTACTTCTGCGGGATCGTCGCGTCGTGACCATCCGATCTACAGGAAGAGAACTTGCAGCCACTCGATGTTGCGCTGGCATAGAAGCCAGAGTAAAGGCCTGAACCTGCCAAGCTATTGTTATAGGCCGTACAAACCGAGCCGATCACATTGCCATCAATCCAGAATCCCACGCCACCGTTACTATCACCGCGACACAACGCCATACGATGGCCAGCTCCGGACTGAGGGCCGATGTAGATCCCACGATCCGCTTGCTCCCCAACAGCATTGCTCAAGAAGCTGTTAGCGCCATAGACAGCAATCGCTGCCCGAAAAAGATTAGCGTCGGTCACAGTGGCGGCAGACTGCCCGGCCATCTCGACTCTATTGATAAAGTCATCCGTGCCATGCGTCTCCAGAACCCCAACAACACCAGTGCGAGTCGGATTGAGGAGACAGTTGGTGGCCAGCAGATCTTCGAATACCACTCCCCAGCCGTTGCTATGGAGAAAGGCCTGATCGGCGAAACCATTGGCCGAGCAGCACTTGATCGCTCCCCACCTGGTTCCCTGGAAGCGCACACCTCCACCGGCATAGGCTGCACCTAGACCCTGAAGGTTGATGCCCTTAACGCTCAGTACGCCCCGCTTCAGGGTGGCCGGAGTGTCAACCACAAAACCTGGCGCTGCTTGCGACAGTGTGACTCCGGCAATCGGACCACCTACCTGAGCCAGATAACCGAAATGCTCCGCACCAGTGACCAGATGCACGCCATCCTTGAGCACGACGTTGCAGAAATAATTGCCGTTGGGGAAACGGATCACACCGCCACCAGCTGCGGCCAGTACATCGATCGCCGATTGAATTGCTGCCGTGTCGTCAGCGCTGCCGTTACCTTTTGCGCCGAAGCGCTTCGGGTTAGCGAACCCGTCATTGAGATCATCTGCCACCGTTCGCGCAACCGAGCCGGCCAATGCACCTTTAAAGCCGACCAATGATGCGCCGCTCGGTGCTGCGATCAGGCGATCGTCGGCAGCGTGCGCAACCATCGATACGCCTTTTTCTGGGTCTGCCAGGTCCCGATCGTCCACGGCGTGTGCGACCATTTTGACGCCCCTGGCAGGGTCAGCCAGCTCCGCGTCTCTGGTGTACGGACTCATGTCCTCCCACACCATCGATGCTCCGTCCCCTGCAACACCAAGCACGCGACCCGCGTTGCCGGTCAGCAGTGGAATGCTGACAGTCGCCGCGTCCGCATGAGCTGCTGCAGCTGCCGCTTCAGCAGCCTGACGATCTTGCGCTACCATCGCTGCATCATGGGCGGTGGCTTGCGCATGATCGCTAGCCTGACTTGCTGACTCCAACGCCGAGGCCCGCGCATCAACCGCTGACTGGGCGGTCTCAACCGTTTCTTGCAGCATCGGCAACAGATACTCTGTATGCCCGCCGTCAAGCATGTCACGATCGGTACTGCCGTCGTCGGAGTACTGATGTCCGGTCAGGGGGAAAGTTACTTTGCTCATCGAATTTCCTCGAGCTCGAAGGCATTGGTATGGTTGTTGAGGAACGAAAGCTGTAGCGGATTGATCTGCCGCATGCGGGCAAGAAAGGAGTGCCGCAGCAGATTGATCGCGTCGTCGCTGTCCCACACAAACAGCAGCTCCTGGTCGATGCCTGCTGCCCGCTGTGTTTCGAACACCCGGCCGTACGCTTCGTCGTCGGAGAGCCAGTCGAGCGAGAATTTCTGCACGCGCCGGCCGTTGCGCCGCTCGAAATACGGCGTCCCGTCGACTGCCCTATCCATCGTGGTATCGAACTCCCAGCCAAGCTGCGGGTTGTAGCTCGCGTTATTCGTCGGCGACCACGCCTGCGACACGAACACACGGCCGAATTCGAGATACCCATCTGGATTGCCCTCGTCAGAGAATTCGAATCGGACGTAGCGGCCGAAGACAGGCGTCTTTATCACGCATAGAATCAGCGCGGGATAGCTCTTGCGCTGGTCCTCCGGTAGCCGCCCGTCCCACCAGTTCGGATCTTCCCAGTCAAGCATCGACGGGCTGTAGAGCCGTGGCCATGCCTGCCGCCACACTGAGCCATAAAGCGGAGAGCTGAGCGTTGAGTCAAACACGGACGTGTTGAAATCCGGATCGCGCGACACGCGGATCCGATAGCGTCCATTGAGTGTCAGGTTGTGCCGAATCATCGCGAACATCGACACCTTGCGCGACACCTTCAGGTCCACATCGAACTGCGTATCAGCCATCAGCGCTGTTGTGCTACGAGTCACACGTGACAGACGTGGGTCCTGCAGGTTCGTGAGCGGCACCTGCCATGCGCCACCCGAAAGCACCCCGGCGTCCGTCTGGTTCGGAAACCCCAGCATGAGTTTTGCCATGCGCTTGTCCCTTGTTACGGTTCAGCCCCACAGCACGAGCGCAGCGCGGCCGTGAGTGAAACCAGTATTGACCCCGATCACGCGAAAGAGCCGGCCGTGCAGTCCAAAGCGCGGGGTATCGAGTGCCACGACGTCCCCCAGATCCACTTCGCCAAGCTCGGTTACGGGCACGTCGATGTCGAGCGTGAGACGCCGCACGCCGTATAAAGCAAGACGCCGCTGTGATTCCGCAACGGCGTCCAGTTCATTCGCGAGCCCTGTATCGAAGCTCAGCTCGTCCGCGTGCGGCCACGGCACCTTGATTGCCGGGTCTTCGCTGGTCGACGTTCGGTATTCCTGCGCGAGCCACGCTACCGTCCGCGCTGACGCCGCAGCAACGTCAGTCTGTGTTGTGTAGTTGCGCGCATAGTTCACAGCGACGCTCCACGCCGGCACGCCCGCAGCACGGACGGTCAGCGCCATCTGCGTTTCCTGGCCCCACGCGACGACTGGCGTGCCCGCTGGCGCGTCGAGCCGCCCCATACGCAGACGGCTCAAACGGTCGAATCCGTACCACGCGCCGATTGAGCCCGCGATCGTGTCCATCAACGATTGCGGCGTCGCATCCGCATCAGCCCAAACGCCAGTCACCGCGCTGTTCAATGCATCAAGCGCGGCGACATCCGTCATCACAATGTCCGCGTCGGGCACACCTGCGTCACGCGCGATGGCGACGAGCAGATCTGCGGCACTGGTGCGCACGCCCTGTGCGTCGCAGGTGACCGTGCCAGCGGGCGCACTGCCGAGCCGGAAGAAGCCAACTGTGCAGCGGAATTGCCCGGGCGCTGGCGCCGTTGCCTGCATGTCGTCCGTGCTCGCATAGTCCGCGCCACGCGTGAGCGCGACGCCGTTGTCATACACAGCAGTCACGGCGCACGCTGCGTCGCTGACCTGATAGATCAGCTTCGACGTGTTCACGCACTTTGGCGTGGCGTTCAGCACTGACCCATAGACACGCGGCTTGAACTGCCCTTTCAGATCATCCTTCGTGCCTTCTATTCCCGATGGCAGCACGTTATTGCCAAGATATTTGGGACGATTGGCGATCGTCAGGTCGGCGAGCCTGTCCTCAATCACGACCGAGAGCCCGGTGTCCTGCACTGAAACGTCCGACAGCGTGCCGGTCATCACCACCGCCCACTGCGAGTACGGCACGGTGAGCTCGCCCATCCGGACGGCGAAACGCCGCCCGGAGAACGCATAGTCGGTGGCCAGATCATCGAGATGACCATCCTGATTCACCAGCAGCACATTGCCGACGGTCACCTTTGTCGCACCAAACGTCGCCGCCCCATCGAACAGCAGCCGGTCAAGCGTGGGCGCTGTTTTGATAACCGGCTCGAAATAGACGTTCGGCGGCACGTCGTCAGGCCGCGTCATGAAGCCGGCCTCCGACAAATACCAGGTATGCACCTGCCCGGTCGGCAGGTGATATGCATCTGCCTCCATTGCGATGATCATTGCTGGCCTGGCCTCCTTTGCTGTTGCAGCACCGCAGTCTGTTGGTCCATTTTTTCCGACCCGTCGCGCGCGATCGCGTCGGCCTGCTGGAGCTGTGCGGCAAGTAACTTTGCGATTGCTTCCGCCTGCTTCGCGTTCTGCTCCCGCAATGCCTTCAGCTCCTGCAGCAGTGGATCGTTGGCGCTCGACTGGTATCGCGTGAAATCGACCGCCTGCATGGCGGGCGAGCGCGCATCCAGCGATCGTGCTTCATTCGCGGTAAGCACCCGTTCGCCCGCGTGCAGTTCGGCGATATAACCGTCGAACGGCACGCGGTAAAGACCGGACGCATGCGAGCCGTTGACCGACGTCCATGCCTGCAGACTTGCGATCGCCTGGGCCACGGTCTGCACCGACGTGTTCACGTCGACGATGCCCTTTACCATCTCTTTCAACTGATCGAGCTGGGCGTCCGCTGAAGAGCTGGCGTAGTCCATCGACTGAATGACTTCCGCAAGGTCGGATTGATACTGGCCCGAACTCGCGTTGTACGCCTTCGACGCATTAAGGAAATCCTGTGCGGCCGAGGTGAGGCCGGCCTGCGCGGTGGCGTCCCCGCCGATCGCCTTGCCATACATATCCTCGAAGCGCTGGCGCGTTTCTGCGTATTCCTGCTCCGGCGACGCGCTTGACAGATCGCCAGTTGTGAGCGACTGGCGAAACTGGTCGACCTGATCCTTGAACGATTGCAGCGCCTGCGACTGGGTGCTGTATGCAGAGGCCACCGCGGATTCGTAGGAGCTAACAACATTGTCGAATGCAGGCGCCAGCGCAAGCAGTGATGCGTAAGCCTGCTGGCCTGCCGCCGTCGACAAGTCGAGAGACTCGACAAGATCCCGGAACTGATCCCGCGTGTGAATACCGCTATAGCCGAGCGCGGCCAACTGATCCGTCACGGCCTTCGACGCATCATCGGCCTGCTGGGCTGCCGACGTGAAATGCTGATAGAAGTACGTCGCGCTCGTATTGAAGGAGTCCACGCCACCGGACAGATTCAGCACCGCCGTTTGCGCATCGACCGAAGCGTTCTTGAGATTGTTGAAGTCGTCGCCCATCTTCTGGATGGAATCGAAAAGCGTCTTCAACGAGTTAAGCTCACTCAGCAACGAGGTGATGTCATCGGCCGACAGCTTCGACGCATCGACGCCCTGCAGCACGGCGGCATACGGCGTGTCCAGATTCGCCTTTTGCAGGGAGTCGACAACGGAGCGCTGCAACTGCAGGCTGAAGTCGTTCAGCACCGTCGTGGAATCCTTGACGCCATTCAGATCCTGACGGTTGACGTCGGTGTTCAGATCGCCGAAGCCAGCCGCCACGAACGAATTGCCTTTCTGCGGGCTGATTTCATATGTCGCGGAATACTGCCCCAACCCGTCGATCGACCCGCCCAGTTGCGAGGCCAGCGACTTGATCGAGTCATACGTGTTTTTGATCGAGGCCTGAACATCCGTTGCAGCCGGATCTCCGCCAGACGGGCCGCGCACCTTGGTGATGTTGTCGTTACTGTCGATCGTATAGTCAGCGCCATAGCGAGTCTCCCCGCCACCGATGAAAGAGCCGACCAGCGATCCCAATACCATCCCGACAACGGCGCCGATCGGCCCGGCCAGTGAGCCCAGTGACGCACCGATTGCGGTGCCAGCCACCGCCGACGACGCCCCGATTGCCAGACCGCCCATCGCGCCGAGGGATCCACCAAGGTTCGAATACCCCTTATTCCCGAACAGGGCGCCCCCAGCCAGACCGCCCAGCAGGCCGGCGCCGCCGTACATCAGCCCGGCAGATGATCCAAGCGTGCCACCAAGACCGCTGCCCGCCTCGCCTGCGGTGAATCCATAGGCATTGGAGCCGAGCGCGGACGCATAGCCGCCAGCACTCGCGGCCGCGTCTCCACCTATGCCACCACCCAATCCACCCAACAGGACGCCGCCACCCGACAATGCGCCCGTGCCCGCACCGGCGATCGCCGATGCACCGAGCGCCGTGGATGCCCCACCGTATCCCTGAATCCACCCCATCAAGGTGTTATAGCCGTTCGACAGGTTGTTGTACGTGCCGTACGGATTCGACAGCAGATTGTTCAGCGTGCTGCTTCCGCCCATCCCGTTGTTCTGCAGGATCGAGTTCTGCACGCCGCTGCCGCCGGCAATGCCAGCAATCTGCGCGATCACGCTGACGACGAAAGGCTTTGCAAACGACTTGTACAGCTCATCAACCACCGTCGTCTCAAAGGTGTTTTTCAGAGACTTCGTGAAGCTCGACCAACCGTTTTTGCCGTCCGTGAGCATTTGCAGGAAACCGTTGTGGAAATCGGTCCCGATGCCATCAATCGTGCTCTGCCAGCTCTTAACCAGATCGTCCTGCTGTTTCTTTGCCTGCGCCAGATCGTCGAGCGTCGCCTGATCGCTCGCAACCCCATGCAGCGCAGTCGAAAGTGACTTTGCTTTCGCGATCGCTTCGTCCCACGACTTCGTGTCGGCGAGATTGCCCTGCAGCAGCGCATCGCACGCCCCTGCTCGAGCGCGGCCACAGTGTCGTCAGCACGCGATGCCTTCAGGCCATCGATCGCGGCCTTCGTCATGCCGAAGGTGTCGATCTGATCCTGCAGCGACTGCCCCTGCTGGTTCGCCGAGTCGATCTGCTTCTGCATCGCATCGAGCTGGGACTTGCCGTATTTGTCCCACACCTCGTCTTCCTGCGCGGCCGACTGCGCTACCTTCTGGAAGAATTCCTCGACGGCCTTGCCGCCGTCAGCAAGAACCTTGCGTTCCTGATTGGCAAGCTGTGCGCGCTGCACGGCACTCAAGTTCCGGTTGTTCATGCCCTGCGCGATCAGCGCAGCTTCCCGGTTCGCGGCGTCGATATGATCGGTCGCGGCCTGGGCGAGCAGATTGCGATCCAGCGTGTAATAGTCGGTGATCGACAGCGCACCGCCCTTGTACTGCGCGTCGAGCACCTTGCGTGCACTGTCCACCGCCGACAGTTCCTGTGCAAGCTCATCTTTCACGGCCTGCACTTCGCCCGTGAGTTCGGCACGATCGACGAGTCCCGTGCCGCCCTTGCGGCCGGTCTTATCCTTGTCCTTATCGTTGATCTTCTGTTCGTCGGCGAGCTGCTGCTCCGGGCTCAGATTGAGCGCAGCCGTCTTGTCCAGATACTCGTTGACCGCCTTGACGCGCTTTTCGGCGGGCGTCGCAAACTGCTCGTTCCACGTTGCATACCACCGCTTCGCGTCGATCAGCTGCTGCTGTTGCTCACTTTGCGACGCCTTGTCACGGGCAGCTTTCACTGCCGCATCGCGCGCGGCGATCGCCTTCTGCAGGTCGGCTTCGTCGTTGGCGTCCCACGTGCCGAGCGGATTACGCGCCTGTTTATTGGCCAGCATGCGCGCGACGACTTCAGCCGGCCCGGCGGTCGCACCGAACGAACCGACGGCCTCGATCGCGCCGTTGATCATGCTTTTGATATCACGCCAGCCGGCGAGAATGATGCCTTCGTTCCGTGCGATCTCGCCCGTGCGTTCGTCCATCGCCTTCGAGAACGCCTCGACGGCAATCTGCGCAGCACCGGTCGCATCGCCCTGCTTTTCGAGCGCGGCGATCTGCTCGTACGTCGACGCAGTGAGATAGTGATACTGGTCGTTCAGCGCAACAGATGCCTTGACCGGGTCTTCCGCGAGCCTGGTGAAATCGTCCACCATCTGTTTGACCGAGATCGACGTATACGTCGCAGCGTCAGCCGTCGTGCGCCCGAGATCGGCGATTTCTTGCCCGGTCAGCCGCCCGGTTGCCGCCAGAGCCGTCACTGCCTGAGCAGCGGTGTCGAAGGTTGCTCCGCCGGCCGTCGCGGCCTGTGCCATGCCGCGCAGTTCCTCCGTCGTGACGCCCGCATAATCGCCGGTCACGACGAGCGCCTCGTTCATCGCGGCGTTCTGCTCGGACACCTTGTACATCGCAGCACCGGCCAGCAGGATCGGCGCGGCGATCGCGGCGACTGCGAGCCCGGCGCCCGATGTCGCGACCTCCATCAGGTCCATGCGCTCGGCGAGCACCATCAGCGATCCGCCGAAGTTGCTCCAGCTGCCGGTCGCGGCCTCATGAGCGAGGACAATCACTTCCCTGCGCGCGCCCGCTGTCTTGAGCCCGAAACCCTCGACGGCAGCGCCCGCAGCCTGCGCGCCGGTCGCGACCGACGTCAGCGCCTGGCGACTGGTCGCAATGTCCGCCATCGCCCGCCTGAAATCCGCCGAGGCCAGTGCGCCCGAGCGGAACGACGCTTCGAGCTGCGCCTCCTGCTGGGCGAGTTGGCGAAGACCAATGCCCGCCTGATCCGCCTTGATGCCGTTCAGCGCGCGCTCGTAATCGGCCGCAGAGATTGCGCCAGATCTAAAAGCATCTTCGAGCAGCGCCTGATCGGCCTCAAGCTTTCGCGTGGCAGCACCGAGCGGGTCATACTTCGCCGCGAGTGCTGCGAGTGACTTCGAGCGCGCATCCTCATCCTTGCCAATGGCAGCAAGCGCCGCATCGTATTCCTGCATCGACAGCCTGCCGGTCGCCATTGCACGGTCGAGGCGCGCATACTGATCGCCAATGGTTGCGAAGCCTGAGCCGCCTTGTGCAAGCGTCGACCTCAACGCCTGCATTTCATCATTCATCGCGACAGTCGCATGCTGCGCGTCGATCATCGACTGCGTTTGTGCCGCAACATTGGCGCGTACCTGGTCTGCCGATACGCCCACCGTACTGATACTACTCGTGGCACTCTGCGAAGCCGACGACAACTGCACCATCGCCTGCTGCGCTTCGAGCGAGCGCGCGACCATATCTTTGATGCGAGCGGCGGCCTGCGCCTCGGCATCAGCCAGCAGCGTCGTGCTGCCGGCGAGTCCTGCGCCGGATGCACCCGCCGCCTGCATCGCAGCGGCCAGATCCTTCGCGCCAAACGAACCCGCCGACAGTGCCGCGCCAATCTGCGCGGCTGTCGTGACCGTCCGGTTCTGGCTTTCGGTCAGCTCGGCCAGATACTGCGTCGAATCGAGCGTCAGGGTGACGTTAATGGCTCCGGCCGAAGCTCCCATAGTGCATTTCCCCAGAAGCGCCCGCCGGCGCAATTACGTTCGTGACGCGCGGGCCGAAAAAACATCGAGCGCCGCACGCTCCATCACGCGGACCGCGTCAAACAGTTCGCGGTGCCGCTTTCTCTTGAAGCCAAAGATGCGAAGAACTGACTCGACTGCGGTGTAGTCGAGTCCCTCATAAAAGACGCCGCCACCACTCAACGATGAGACGACCGATTTCTTCCACTGCGTGCCGAGTGAGGTGAACACCTCCACCGCGTCCCAGTTTTCGGGCAGGACTTCGAAGTCATCCTCACCGGGACGCGAGCGTGCCACATCGACCACGTCAGCAGGTGCGCCGAACGCCGCGAGCGCATCAGCGACGTCGGCGTCGACAGCAAAGTCGTTTCGCCGCTCTCCCGCCCAATAGCGGGCGGCGTCCGTCAGTTTTTTTCCGGCAGCGCCACATTGGCCCGCACATACTCCTGCGACAGTTGCCGCACACGATGCGGATCGGCGATCAACGCGTCGAAATTCTCCGGGGAATATTCGATCGGGCCGTCGCTGCCCAGCACCTCACCACTCGGCCAGCCGACAATAACTTTCTTCAGCAGATCGGCCTGGGACTCCTTGATCAGCTCCTGAAACTCCGGCTCGTCGACACGACGCACAATCAGCGTTATCGCGGACTCGACGACCTCGCCGCTTTCGGCGATTTCGCGCAGCTTGAATTTCCACTTGAAGGTATTGCTGCGGGCGAGAACGATCGGCATGAAACACTCCTTTGAAATGAAACGGGCCGCACTTATGCGGCCCGAGGTACTGGGACAAAAACTGCGGAAAGTTACTTTGCTCAGGTGAGTGCGATCGAGATTTCGTCGTTACCGAGCAGCGTGTTGAATGTGAGCGTCGCCGAAAGGCTGGCGATGCCGTTGTTGTCCGTATAGGACGGCGACGTGAGTTGCACGGCGGGCGCCGCGATGGTCACGATGTTGCCGGGCGCCTTACCGTGCTGCAGCGACAGGGGGAGGTTCTGCGCTCCCGCGATCGAACTCCAGTAATCCTTGTCGCTCACCCGCGCGAGCTCAAACACGACGTTGCCGGTCGGCTTGCGATCGGTGATCAACGCGCCGGCCGCACCCGGCAGGCTGCGATAAGTGACCGTGTTGGCCACATCGGCGGTGAAGGCATTGAGAACGGCGGAATAGCCAGCCATCGTGAAAGCGGGCGTATTCTCGTTGTTGACCACCAGCGGATCCTTGAACTTCGAGAAGTCCGGCGTCGGCAGCGCCTGGTCGATCACCGGCACATAGTCGCCGGTGAATTTGAACTTGAACTTCGGCACCGCGTTCGACGTGAGGTCGAGCGACACCGTGCCGAATGCATTCGTGAGCTTGTGCAGCAACCCATCGAGGTAGTAGTAAATCGTCGCCGGCAAGGGATCGTCGCTGACCGGGTGATAGGTGACACCGGTGTCGGCAACCACTGTCGATGCAAACGAGCAGGCAAGCAACAGCGGCTCCCATGCGGGTGCTTCGCCAACCGTGCCGCCGCCTGCGATTTCGACGCTGAACGACAATTCGGCATGCTTTTCCGACACAAGCTGCTGGTCGTTGCCGAGATAGCCCTTCACGTTGTTACGCTGCGCATATTGCGCAGCAATCGGCGTCGAGCTGACGTCGCTGACGAGCATTGCATCGTCGGCGCCGGTCGGAACACCGGGAATGCCGATTGCCGTCTGCAGCACGGCGAGAACCACTGTCTTGCGGGTACGCTTGGTCATGAGCCTGATTCCTGTGTGAATGTGAAAAGGCGACACGCGCTCCGGCTCGCCCGACCTATCCAGTCAGGCTGTTCGACCGCGTTCGATACGTGTAGAGGTAATGGACCGTTCGAAGACAGGACTCGCCGTCCACGTTCGCGAAGATGGGCGGGTCCGTCTGCCCTTCGTCGCTGCCGATCAGCGCCGGTGCGTCGAAATCCATGATGATCGGATGGGCCAGCTCGAGTACGCTGTCGGCCGCCTGATCCGGCGTCGTGTCGCGCGTGATGACCGTACAGAGGATTTCGGTCTGTCGCGTTGCGAACCCGATCGCAGACCGGTCAGGCGGTGCATCGGCGCCCAGATGCAGGATCAGCGCGAGCGTGTGCTGCGCATCGAGCGCATCCACGACGGAACGGCCGACCTGCACGTTGAGCTGCTGCATGCCGGGGTCGGCCGCCATCAGATCGAGTAACGCGCCGACGTACTGCTCGCGAAGTGTCGTCATAGGCGTTTGAGAGGAGCAAAGCTGAAAATCCCTGCTTCATCCTTCGGGCGCCCAGCTCGCGTCACCTCGTAACGCCGGCCAGCGATCTGGATCACCGCCAACTTCGGCAGGGCCGGGACATCGGACGTGCGGTATTCGATCCCGTAGTCGACCGCTTGCGCCATGTTCTCCAGAATGTCGGAGCCAGGCTGCAGGAAGTCTGCCCAGAACGGTTGTGGCACGTCGGCGCCGCTGATGACCGTGACATCGGCCAGCATGCCGGCATCGACGGCCGCATCGAACAGCGCACCGAGATCGAAGTCGCTCACAGCCAGAGCCGCACGTTGGCCGTGGAGTCGGCCGCCGCCTTCGGTGCGGCAAAGTGGCCGATCGGGTCGTTGTCTTCCGCGATGACCGTCACGACATTGTTCGTCGAGTCCCAATATGCCTTGTCGCCCACCACCGCCGCGCCGGTCGTCGCGCTGGGCAGCGCATAGACGCCACCGGTGTTGTATTCGCCCTGGGCGTTGGCAGCGTATGTACCGGAGGCGACTGCCGGCAGCTTGCCGTTGCCCAGCAGCACGAGCTGGCCCGACGTGACCGCGGCGGCCAGCGTCGCGGTGACCGTGCGACCCTTCTGGATAAAGTTGTTCATGGATCAGTTCCTGATGAAGTGAGAAAGACAGGACTGCACCGGCTCGGCGCCGGCACACTGGCGGCTCACTGGCCGGGATTGCGGAAAAGACCGCGCCAGTCGATGGCCTTCGCTGCAAAATCGAGCCGTGCCTTGACCTTCAGGCCGTCGACGTCGAAATCGAGATCCTGCTCGGTGTACAGCCCCTGCTCGCCTTCGAGGTAGCAGTACTCGATCGTGTCGATTGCAGCCGGGTCTGCCGCGAGATACCACGCCGTCGTACTGATCGCATCGAGACGCGGCTCGACGACTGGCGTGAGCGTGCTGTAGAACGGGTTCTGCTGGTTTGCCTGATTCGGCACGTACTGGTTGCTCGTCAACTGGCCGGCGGTCGTTTCCAGCGTGGCCGGCACCAGCAGGAATTTCGGCGCACCGTTCAACGGCGTGCCGTCACCCGGCGATTTCTGCAGGCGCATCGCGGTACGCCCTGCCGAAAGCGTATCGATCGCGATTGCGCCGCCTGCACCGAGATTGCCGTGCTGCGCGTGGAATATAGGCTTGCCGTCCGACATCACGGCGTTGCCCGTCAGGGCGCCATACACCACGTCCGATTCCAGGTTTGCAGCAGAGCGGCCGAAGTATGTCGGCACGCGCTGCAGCGCTGAGAGATCGTCGTTGATGATCATCTGGCGCGTGAAGCTGATGATTTTCCCGTACGAGCCGAGCTGGATCACTTCGCCGCCGTCGATCAGCTTGCCGTACTTGTACTCGCCGGATTCGTTGACTTTTTCGAGCTTCAGCGCACCGTCGACCATCACGCGCGTGGCCGGGCGGAAATCGGTCAGCGTGCCCTGACGCGCCCAGCTCGTGAACGAACGCGGCGCAGCGCTGTAGGCATCACGCAGCGTGCGGTTGATCACGTTGCCGAACACGATCGGCAGGTCGGAGGTCGTGTTGTAGCCGGCACGGGTCAGCCCGAGGGCCATACCCGCGAGCTGGCGAAGCTCCATGCCGCGCGTGTCGATCCCCACCGCTTCGAGCCCTTCACGGCACATCTCGCGCAGCGTCATGCCACGATACTGGCGGGCCGCGTCGTTGAGTTCCTGACGCGGGTTCACGCGATGCATCACCGCATCCGTCATTGCCGCACGGCGAACATCGGTCTCGTCGGTCACCGTCACAATGTTCGACGCACCCCGCTGCGGATTCGCGTTCGAACGCTCTGCCTGCAGGCGCAGGATTTCAGCGCGTGCCGCGTCCACCGTCACACCGCGTTCGATGAAACCGTTCAGCAGCTCGTCCTGATTGTCGAGCACGCTCGCGCGAACTGCCGTACGCAGATCGATCATGCGCTGGCGTTCCGCCGCTGCACCTTCGTTGCGGGCGGCTTCGCTTTGGGCCGCAGCTGCAGCGTTTCGTGCCGCCTCCGAGGTATCCGGACCGGACGGGTTGGCGGGGGTTTGAGGTTCGTTTTCACCGGGCATCACAGCTCCTTGGTTATGTTGCGAGGCGCGCGCCCCGACTGAAGAAGCCCCTGCGCTTCGCTCGACGAATTCGCAGGGGAAAAAGCGTTGGTCAGGCGAGCCGCCTGCATTGCGCACGGTGGCGTTCGGATCGGCCGGAATCGACACCAGCGAGATCTCGTACGGCTCCCAGTCGGTCGCGCGGTAAATCCACTGATCGTTGCCCTCCTGGCCGGGCGCGATCATGTCGTACCGGTACGTCCGGTAGCCGAAAGAGATGTTGCGGAGAATGCCGTCCTGCACGTCCTGAAAATACGGCTGCACGGCATCGCGCGACGAGAAGCGCAGCTGCGCCTGGCCGGTACTGCTCGCGCTGTCGAGCGACGCACTGGACACGACACCGAGCACCGAATCGAGGCCGCCCCAGCGGTCGTGATCGTTCAGAACCGGCGCATTGCCAGAGCGCAGGCGGTCCATCCGGACAGCGCCCGGCTCCGTGCTCAGCTCTTCCATATAGGTGCGATCGCGCATCCAGTCGTAGCGTTGCACCTGTGCACCGGCCGTCCATGTGACATCCACCGTGCGGTTTTGCGCATCGACAGTTCCAACCGGCTGCAGGCGCGTTTGAAGCGGCATCGCCGACGGTGCACCGGCACCGCCGCGACGACCATTAACGGGTTCGGGCATGGTTCACTCCAATGGGAAACGCCCGCATGAGAGCGGGCGTTTCAGAGTTTTCAAAGTTGCTTTGCGACGACTACTGCGGCAACTACTGCGGCAACTACTGCGACACCGCCGAGAGGATCTGCTCCAGCCGGTCGAGAACGTCGTGCGCCGATTTCGCGTCGAGTGCGCGGCCCGAGATGGGCACCTCGATCGCGAGCGGGTCTGCATTGACCTCGGCATCGACCTCGTCCGGGTCTTCGCCGAGATCTCGAATGCTCTGATGCCGGCTCTTCAGACGGGCGTCGATCAGCGCGATGATGCCGTTCGCTTCGCGCAAAGGATCGATAAATTCGATGCGCTGCGGCGACCACGACACGTCCGCCACCGGCTGTCTCGTCCTGCCAGCAAGATAGGCCGTCGAAACGAAGCGGCTCGCGACCGCTTCGCAGAACATTGGAATGAAGATGAGCCACAGGTCCTGCTCGAGGAAACGCTTGAATTCCATTTTCCCCATGCGACCGCTGGTGAAATTGACCTGCGAATAGTCGCCGGTCAACTGCTCATACGTGGTGTCCGTGCCAGCTGCAATCGCACGCAGGTCGACGCGTACGTTCCCCTCATAGTCATTGCTGGTTGCAGGCGCAGAGAAACCAACTGTTTCACCGGGCCGCAGATACTCGACCATGCCGGGCGAGAGCGACTCGACACGGCGGGAATCTCCCGGCGTGGATGCGCTCGGGCGCCCCACCTGAAAGCCCTCATCGCTTGACGTGACGAACGCCGCGAAGCAGGCCTCGATCTTTTTACGCACCAGCTCGGCGTCCTGATACTCGTCGAGGTCGCGGGCTTTCCAGATCGCAGACGCAAGCCAGGGGAACCCGCGCACCGCATTAGGCCGATCGATTGCATCAAACAGGTGGATGACTTCCGAGGCCGGCACAAATCGGCTCATCATGTTGCGCGGCACCTGCGCCACTTCTCCGGGATGCTGATCGAACAGCCAGTAACCTGTGCGCTGGCCGATCATGTTGAACTGCACGCCCGCCACAATGAACCCGCCGTCGACGGGACCGATTTTCAACGTATCCAGAAAATCGATCTCAAGAATCTGCAACTGAAGCGGCACTTCCATGCCGTCCTGCGGCAGACGCGTACGAAACCTGAGTAGCACTTCGCCCGACTCCTTCAGGGCCTTGTATGCCTGCGCCTGCAAGCCATAAAAGTCCAGCAGCCCGCCGGCATCACAAACCTTGATCCACCGTTTCCATACCTTCTGAAGATCCTTGTCGGTGAATTTGGCCTGCACACCGGTCCCGATCGCATTCGCCACGAGAATCTTCAGCGCTCGCCGGATGTGCGGGTTGTTGCGCACCAGGTCCCGCGCGCGGTTGCGCAGAATGCCGAGCGCCGGCAGCACCTCCGCCGTCGAGCTTGCACCGGACGCACGCCAGCCCGCCGAGCGCGGCCCACGCTTCGCGCCGTCGAAACCGCGCGCCGCATGGATCGAGACGCGCGCTCGCATCCGTCTCGCAGCGATCCCCGGCGCCACGTACTCAATCGCCCTGTCGATAAAGTTTGTTTTCATGTCAGAACCGTTGGTAAATGGCGATGCTGGATCGCGGCACGCCGGGCGATTGTTGCTTCGCAAGGTCCGTTTTGATCACATCGCGGGCACGCAACAGATCGCCCATGGACCGATAGGTAATGCGCTTGCCGTTGTATTCGACCGACAGCGTCCCGGTCGCAATGGCTTTCTCGATCGCGTCGAGGTTCTGCTGGTTAAATGCCATATCTATCGCCTTAGCCAGTTGTCCCGGCGTGGAATCCATGAGTTCTGCGTCGCACCCGCGTTGGTCGCTGGCGCCGCCGGTTCGCTTGCCGTGTCGACCGTCGCCACCGCCAGCTCCGTGTCCGGAACAATGTCGAGCACGGCAATGTCCGCGTCAGCCGGTTCCGCCGCGCCAGCAGGTTCCGGAGCCGGCACTGGCACCGGCACCTGCACCGGCACGTCATGAGCCGGAACAGACGCGAAAAGATCCTGCACACGCGGCTCGATCACCGCTTCGAGCGCCGCCCAGTCGGCGTCCTGATAGGCATTCAGGCGCAACCGTGGGTGATACGCGCATGCGAAGTTGTAGACCTTCAGATCGAGCGCTTCGTTACGCTTCCGGAGCTTGTCCCAGCGGTCTTTCGACGGGTTGTACGCCTCTGCCGTGAGCTGCTCGAAGTACTCGTCGTCGAGATCGACCGAGAAGTGCATGCGCCGGTCGACGACTTCGCGATCCTCGTCGCCGAGCAGCGCACCGAAGATGCGGCTCTTCGCGGTGTCGGTGCCGACCGGCCAGAGCTTCACGCCGTTCGGATAGGTCTTGCCCTTGACCGTCACATCCTGATCAGTCGGGCGGCCGATGATCGGCTTGTGTTTCTCTTTCGCACCCTTGATGGCGAACACACCACGGTGGCGTCGCAGCCGGCAATAGTCATACACGTCCTGCGTACGACTGCCGCCCGAGTCGACAGCACACAGCTCGATGCGCATCGGCACGCCAAACTGATTGGTGATCGGCGTGTCGAGATACCTGTCGAGCTGGTTCCACACGTCAGGCAACGCCGGGTCACCTCGAAACACAACGTGGTCGACTGTCCAGTTGCGCATGCCGCGCCCCCAGCCGGAAATCTCCGCTTCCAGGCGGTCGTTCTGCGTGTCAACCGCACAGGTCAGCAGCAGGCAGCCGAGCGGGATCGTGCGCAGCTTGTATGGCTCGGCACGACGCTTGATCGTCTCCCACTTCATCTCCGCGCTCTTGTCTTCCCAGCACTCGGCGAGCGCGTTGTTGACGAACGCGATCATCTTGTCGGTGTCGGTTTGCGCGGCCTCCCAGTCGTCCATAAGATCGGACCACGGGCGCCATCCGAGCGGCGCGTACAGCGCACTCAGGTGGAAGCTGGCCGTCTTGCTATCACCCACCGCCGTCGGCATCCAGTAGGCACCTTCATAGCCCCGCGTTTTCCAGACGCTTTCAGGATTGCCGGCACCGCAGCCTGTCTGGCAGTAATACAGCACGACACCCGGATCGTCCGGCGAGCGGCGCATGCCCTTGCGCCAGTCGAAGAACTGCGGCGAGCCGCAGTCCGGACACCGGACGAAATACCTCCGCTGGTCGCCAGTCTCGTATAGCTTCTCGATCTGCGAGCGGCGCTTGATGGTCGGCGTGCTATTGGCGAAGATTTTCGCGCGGCGACCAAAGTTACTTGTGCGGTTTTTCGCGAGCTCGATCGGATTGCCCTGACCGTCGACGTTGAGCACGTACTCGTCGATTTCCTCGAGCAGCACGTAGCGCACCGTCGTCGACTTCAGGCGACCTGCTCTCGTCGCACTGACGAGGTTCATCAGCCCGCCAGGGAATTTCTTGCGCAGCTTGGTATTTTCGCTGCCCTTCTTCATCGCGTCGCGCACGCGGCGGCGCAAATCCGGCGTCGACGAGCGCATCGGCTCGAAGCGGTCCATTTCCCACTTCTCGGCGTCGTCGTAGGTCGCGAACACCGCGAGGATGTTGCCGGCCGCCGTCGTGATACAGCGACCAATGAAGTTTTCGCCCAGCGCCGAGCCGCCGAGCTGGTGCCCCTTCATGAGCCCGACAGTGATCACGCGGCTGTTATCGAACGGCCGGTCATCGTCATGCGCGTAGCGCGTTACAGCGCTCGCCTGACCCGAGAGCGCATCCATGATGCCGACGAGGTACGGTGTGCGCTCATTCCGCCACTTGCCGGGTTCAGGGCTGCTCTCCGGCAGCACGCGATGCTTCTCCGACCACTCGGCGATGCCGATGCGCCTGTCAGGCCGTATCGCCTCCGTGATCGTCTTCAGAAATGCTTCGGTCGCTCCCATCGGCGTCATCCATATCGTTTTCGCTCAGGAGCGCCGTCGCGTCCACAGACGCAAGCGCGCGAACGAGCTCCGCCTCGAGCATCGACTCGACCCTGACCGGATCAGTCTCTGCAGCAAGCGCGTCTTTCAGACGAACAGGAATGTTCATCACGTTGTCGCGCACGGTGCGAAACGCGGTGAAGGCGAGGCGCTGTGCGTCAGCAAGCGGCAGAGTCGTGCCGCGCTCACGCTCGAGGTCCATGCGCTCGCGCTCGAGCCGCGTCTGTTCTCTCGCCGCCCGCGCAGCGCGATAGGCGACCATCGAAGGGTCTTCCTTGCTCGCGACAGCAGGAACGTCGTCGTCTTCCTCATCGTCGTCAGGATTAGCCGGAGGAGACGGCATTGAAAACGCGGCATTCGCGAGTGACGGGCGGGATTGGTCGGTGATCGACCGCCGCGACTCGTCGGTATTGCGGCGCCATGCCGCAACAGCTGCATCGGCATCGATCTTGCCGTCTGCATCGACAGCAATGCGTCCGGACTGGATGGCCTTCTGCACCGCGCGCAGCGTCACGCCGATGTGCCGGGCAAACGCCCTTTGCCCAAGCTTGGCCATGCGGCCTCCAGAAACGGAAAAGGGGCAGTCGGTGACTACCCGACTACCCCCATAATGACTACCTGACTACCAGAGTGACTACCCTGAAAAGTTGCTTTGACCGCGCGTGTAATGGGGCTCGAATTACCCGCATACCCGCCCTTTCAGAAAGGACCCACGACCCCACGGACAACTCGTGACACGGGCACGCGCCTCACCATCGCGCGGTGGCCAGTGCCATCATCAACGCCTGCTGCATTGCAGGTTCAAGCGTCGCGTCGACGGTCTGCTCCGCTACATCATAGAACGGGTAACGCTCTTCGTAATGCGGCGTCGCACTGAATGCGAACACGGGACGAATGGCGCTGCCATGTCCGAACGTGTACCGCGCCCAGATGCCGAGAGCGAACCGCCCGCCGGCGGGCTTGCCCACGAAGTAGCGTACGCCCTTGATAGGATCACGCGGCTTGCGCCTTTTCGAGCGTGCCGTTTCGTTCTGCGCGCTGTCACGTGACGCGCGGATCTGCGAGGCCACCGACGAGTAGATGCCACGCGGCACATTGCCGAACGCGTCACGAACGTTAGCGTTCGTCGGCATCACGTAGTCGCCGTTAGGCAACGCGGCCGACAGCGCGAGCATCTGTTCGAACCGCGTGTAGCCACGCGAACCACCAAACACCTGAGGTTGCAGGTACGTAGCGGCCGGTGTGCCCTTGTATGCGAACTGGCGGAACCCGACCTGCGCACTCGGTTGCGCCGAAGTGGCACGTTGCATGATGGACACCGAGTTCAGCGTCCACGTCGTCGGTCGATCGAACACGTCGCGCATCTCGCGTTGCTGCGCGAGAACAATGGTCTGCGCAACGATGTTGAGCGCACTGCGAGCGGCATACACGAACTGTTTGCCCGCTTTCCCTTCGAGCGTTTGCAACAGCGGCAAAGCTTTAACCTGCGCGTTGACCTTATCCATTCGGCGCCCAATGCAAAAAGCCCCGACGCTTTCGCGATCAGGGCTTGACGATTCTGTGTTTCGTGAAGGCGCACGCCTCCACATGACCTAACGGGCTCCAGTTTTTATTTTTATGTCGCCGAGAGGGTTGCGCCACGAGCTGGCGGGCGCTCCATGTATCCAGTGACTCGGTAAAGGATTGGCGAAATATATTCGATCGAATCTTGATTTGCAAGATTTTCATACTCGCATCTGCCTGCGGACTGTGTCCGCCGCACTGCCATCCACCTTGTCGAGCATCGAGAAGACCATGTGAAAGTATCGCTCCCATTGCGCGCGATAGAGTTCGATCGACACGCCGAGCGCCAGGGCACGTTCGGCGTTGTCGACCGCTAACCGCGCGGTGCCGCCGCAATGCGGACAGATCTGGCGACCGTCACGGCTGGGCTTTTGCTCGTTATGTATCGATCCGCGTCCGTTGCAAGTGTCGCATCGCTGATATTCGCGAAAGACCATAGGCGCACGGCCATTGTGGGCAAATGGAATGCGCTCCTCACTGACGACGACGGAGCGCTCACCATGGCATGTTGGACATTCTGACTCAATGACTTTCGCAGACGGAGGCTTGCCTGAGCGGCCGAATACCCCGCGACCTTCGCAATGCGGACAGCGGTCAGCCACCCATTCCACGATTGCGCGTTGAGCGAGGCGCTCCACGATATCCGCATGAGAACGCTCGAACTCATGCCCCGACCGGCGAGCGCGGTTCTCTTTCCGATCGAGGCCGGTGAATTTTCCGCGCGCGAACTTTCCCGACCAGCGGATGCGGTTGGCAAGCAATAGCGTTGCGCGCCGTAATCCCTTCTGCTTCACGTCCTGACCGTACTTCATTCGCCACAACAGGCTTCCAAGTTCGGCGGCGAACGCAAGTGCACCCAAAGTTACTTTTGGATCGCCCGTTGGTTCGCCCAATTGACTGCGAACATTCATCGCCACGCCGGCTTGCTCTTTAAGGTCGATCATCGTCTACCCCCTTATTGTCCCAATGTCCTAATGTCCCAAAGGAAAGGCTTGTGGGTGCGTGCGCGCCCGCGACATGCGCACCCTCACGTCGCGCATGTCGCGGGTGGGCACACACGCGCAAGGCGGGCGCTTGGGACGATGGGACACGAGACGTTCTGAAAGCCCCGAAAGCAGCGCGCCAAAGCTGGCGCGAGCGCGCGCCGAGGATGGGCTGTCAGCGCGCCGGGAATGATGAGGATCAAAGCGGCACATCATCGTCGGCACCAGCGGTTACAAGTTCAACGGCCGGCTGCGGTACTTCCTCTTCCTTCACGTAAAACCATTCACGACGACCGGTCGATTCCCGCTTGCGCACCCAGCCGAGTGACTTCAATGCCTTGCCGACACGCCGCTGCTCGGGCGGCGTCCACTTGGACGTGTCGAGCTTCAGGATGTCAGCCAGAATCTCTTCCATCGTGACGCGTCCCCGAAGCTCAAGATCGCGAGCAATGCGATCCTCGTACACATCGCCCTCGTAACGTTCAGCCTGCTCGCTTTCGAACAGCGGCTTCTCCGCTTCCGTCACGTGCCAGATCACGCCTTGCCGGTATAGATGCACCGCCTCGGCCCACAGCTGGTCGCGGTCCCGGCGTAGATCGTCAATCAGGATTGGGCCGCCGACACGAAGCGGCCAATAGCGACGATTGCCCGATTCATCCTTGAGGTACGTGTCGAAGTTGACCGACCCGGCGAACACACCCTGCCGGTGCACATCCGTTGCACGCTTGCCATAGAAGTTGCGAAACCGGTCCGTCTCGGTTGCGAAGAAGCTTTTGGCGGCCGACGAATCGCTTTTGTTGAGCGAGTCGAGCTCCGCCAGCTCGATGATCCACTTGCCAGCCATGACGGCGTACGTATCCTTGTCGCCAATGCGGATCGGCGAATTCGTGTACCACGGTTTGCCCGCGATCACTTCCAGCGCCGTCGACTTGAACCAGCCCTGCCTACCTTCGAGAATCAGTACGTTGTCGGCCTTGCAGCCTGGACGCATCACGCGCGCGACTGCTGCAATGAGCCACTTCATACCAGCCAGCTGGACGTATTCGCTGTCCGCCACTTTCATATAGCGCGTCGGCCAGCTGCGCACGCGTTCGACGCCATCCCAGACAACGCCCTCGAGGTATTCGCGTACATCGTGAAAGTGCGTTGCATCGGCGACCAGCAGCACTGCGCTCATCACGATGTCCTGTCGCACGGAGATGCCGTATTTCTGCGACAACCAGAGCACACAGCGAATGTCATCCATGTCGGACCACTCACCGGTCTCGCCCTGCGCGAACGGTGGCCGCTTTCGCTTCATGACACGGCCGGCGAAATCATCCTGCGCAATGACGCCCTGCCATGCCTTGTGATTCGACAGGATCAGATGCACATTGCCGAGTGTGGGCAGCAAATTGCCTTTTTCGGAACGCGCGAGATCACGCTCCCAAGTGTGCGCGCCGTTTTCAACATCGTGATCGGGCGCGTCGCCGGTTGCAGCGCCAGCGGACATCGCGGGCTCCGCTCCCGCGATGCGCAGTACAGAACGCGTTCCATTCGGATGCTCGTCCGAAACGATGCCCTCGACCGCCATGCGCTCGATCAGCCGCGCCGCGCGATTGAAGCCAATACTCAATGCACGCTGCACAAGCGAGACAGATGCACGAGCCGCGTTCCGCACGACCGCTACTGCGCGGTCATACAAAGGGTCGGCAGCAAGGTACTGGTCCTGCATCAGAGCAGTCAGCGGAACATCGTGTTTTGCCGGCGCCAGAGCGGCGAGTAGCGCGGACTGGATCTGCTGGCGCACGCTTTCGAGCCCTTCCGCGCAATGCAGATCATTGAAGTCTGTCAGTTTGCGATCACCGCGGTCGGCAAAGCACGGAAACACCACTGTAGCGTTCCCGATGTCCGTGGCCGCTTCATATGCATACTTCAGTCCAGCGTTCTCGAAGCGTCTGCGACGCTCCGGCATGACGTCATTCCAGATAGTCAGCTCGAGGAACTCGATGCCGCCGTTGATCTGTTTGCGCTCGGCACGCAGCATGTACCAGGTGTTTCTCGTCTCGACGCGGACTGCGTCGCCACCAGGCACCAGCTCTCCGCTGTAGCCGAAGTCTTCCAGAAGACAGTCGCGCAGGCGCTGATCAATTTTCCAGTCGTCGTCGGCGCACACCAGCACATGGAGATCGGGATGGCGTTCGCGCAAATGACGCCCAGCCGAAAGAATGCCGCCAGCGTCAAAGCAGACCACCAGCGGAATTGCCTCATTGGTAGCCATCCGGATCGATCGGGCCGTAGCGTAGCCCTCCGCGATCATCGCGACCTTGTCATCCCCGCCGATGTCACCGAGCAGATAAGTCGCGCCTTTCTTTTCCATCCCTTTGTTGAAGCGCTTCGCGCCATCCGGCGTAATCTTCTGCAAGCCGACAAGCCGGATGGTGTCGGTGTACTGGAACATCGGAACAAGCAATGTGCCCTCGGCGTCGAAACGCACGCCCTCAGGCGTGATCTGCTTCCTGTCGAGGTAGGCGGACACGCCGTCGTCGTTTGCCTTGTGCCACTGATCGCGCGCTCGATTCGCGGCGAGCTTTGCCGCTTGCGCCTTCTTCTCTGCTTCCGCCCGTTCCGCCGCATGCTGACGCTGGCGTGCCGCGTTGACGTCTTCCTGGGTAAGTGCCTCACCATGCCACTGGAAAGGTTGCGCCCCATTGTCATTGCCCGACCAGCGCCCGAATGCGCCCGTGTAACCGAGAATCTTGCCGGAACGTTCGATCAGGTGCAGCGAATACCAATACTTCTTGCCGGCCCCATACCGATGCGGCTTTCCGTCCGCGACCGGATGCCCGTCAGGCAGCCTGGGATGACCGTCCGCCGCGAGCTGCTGAACGATCTGCTCTAACGTTGACATTCGTTGATTCTCCTTTGGCGTTCACGTTGATGGGAAAACGCACGCCACACCGCACGACCGGCGACGTACGTCTGTGGGCCGGACGACAGGCGCCCGAACGAAGGGTTACAACGGCGAAGCAAGGAACTCGCACCGCTCAAAGTCACTTTGGTGTCCCCTGATTACTTGCCGCGAAGGCGGCGCCATTCCGTCGACATGAGCTGATCGAAGCGCTCCAGATCGGCAGGCGTGAGCCCGCCCTCCAACTGGCGCCTGAAGTCATGTCGCTCGGCTTTTGTCGGCAGCGCCGCGCAGATGGATGCGGCCCGCTGCACAAACACAGGAACAACCGCCGCGCGCAATGCTGCCAGGCGAATCAGCGCGAGGTTTGTCGGAAAGGTATTGATAAGTGATGCTAGGAATTGCGGCACCTGCTGAGGATCTCGATCGGCGATCCATTGCAGGGCGGACATGCCGCACGCAAGCTGCTGGTTGACGGTACAGGACAATTCGATGCGCTCGCGGTGCGGGTTGCAGCATGACATTCCGGCGCAAAACCTCATGCTGACCGACGTCCCATCCTGCTAACGGCCTGCACAGTCCGCAGGAGGCGATCGAGCAATCTCTGGTTTTCCCTCGCGGCCACGGCTATGGAGTCGGCCTCGTGTGGGGTGATTCGCCCATCGGAGATTGCATCGATCACCACACTCGACACATCGCCAGATCGCTGTGCGGCTTCTGACGCGGCGATCGCAACAGCCTCAACGGTGCCGCTTGAGTCCTGCTCTGTGGCCGGGCTGGCGCTTAAACCAAATCGCTCATTGAGTGCACAAAGCGCATCAAGGTATTGTGGCTGGCGCTTCTCTTCCATCCATTCGAGCAGCAACTCGAACATCTCCATGGACAGGCGGTTCTCGCCTTCGCCACGCAGACGCAGGCGCAACGACTCGGTGCCAATGCTCTTGCCGCGACGATTGGTCAGGAATGCCGCTGCGTCCGCTACTCCGCCGGGGGTACTGCGTACGGCCGTGTACAAGACGTCGAGCCAATCGGTGCCGCTGTATCTGCAAGTCATAGGCCCTCCGGTTTCTCTTTAGAAATGTGGTTTTCCATACTGTTTACCGATGAAAGGCTCTCGTACCATCTGGGCTTGCGAGCCCCTTCGCGCCATACCCGCAAGAAATGTCAGTGGGACGCGTGAGAGCTCTCAGTCGTCGATGAATGTTCTGGCCGACCAGCGAAGTAGTCGAACAAACTCTGTACTGTGGAAACACGAGGATCTGCGTGGATGCGACAAGCAATCTTCGTTAGCGTCTGGTACGGCACACCGCTGCGCTCCGAGATTTCCGGCCAGGTACCGCGTGTTTCGGCCAACTGTCGCAGGACGGCGTCGAGCATTTTTTCCTGAGCCATCTTTCATTCCTCAAACAATGAGATTGACGCGATCATATCCTCTTCGGGATATTTACTCAAGGGTTGAGCTACCGTCAAATATCCCGCGAGGGGTATCCGTATTCGGCATGATTGGCCCTATGAAAAGGAAACCGATCAGGGAAGTGTTGGCGGGAAACGTGCGAGCTCACATGAGCCGGAACCCGGCCGTCGACACGCAGACAAAACTGGCCAGCAGAGCCGGTATTTCACAGAGTTCCGTCGCACGCGTTTTAGCGGGCAATGTAGATACGCAGATAGGCATCGTGGCAGCTTTGGCAATCGCGATTGGGGTTGAGCCAGGCCGTTTGCTGGATGATGCGGACGCGAGCCCAGAGCTGCAGATCGACAGAGAGCGGTTCGCGAAATTACCCGCAACCGAGCGGGCAAAAATCCAAAGCTACATCGACTTCGTTATGGCCCAGCCCGACCTGACAAGCAGCGAGACGCTTTCGATTTCTCAAAAGCTGACTCAATCCAAAGACCAGGAAGATCGCAATCGTCAAGCCGCTCAACGTCCAATTTCCAAAGACTCGTTGAGCATCAATGAAAACCACGACCAAGCCGTTCCGGGGCATCGAGGCCGCAAACGCGTCAGGTAAAGTTCTCCACTTTCCCGATTCCGCAATTTCACCTGACGCGCAAAACGTCGCCTCTCGCCAACGCGCTGTGCGCGACGCCCTAACGGGTCATACGCGCACAGACAATCCCGCCGCCCCCGTTGCCTATGCCCTCGCCATAGTCCTACCAAACGGGACCATCGAATTCTCCACTCAAGGCATCGAAAGAGACTTGGCCATCCCATTGGCGGATTCTTTAGATCGACTATCGGCAATCCTGCGAAACCACGGCAGCTCGCCGAGCCGTGGGCGGCGGAATCAGCGAGGCATAGCGAAACTTGCCCCGCTTGTAGCCATCGCGTTTATGGCAGCAACTTACCTGAACGATCTCGCCTGGCTAGACAGCCTCCTGATGATCACCGGTCAATTGTCTGTCAACTGGCTGCTCCGACGGGGCAACCCAACCGGGTAGGCGCAATCCCCGAGCGGGTATTTTCGGCAAAAATTCAAAGACAAAACGCCCAATCCTCAGTCACTCCGACCACGGATATCCCCTTAGGGATTGACATTGAATATCCTTACGGGGATACTTAGATCCGAAGCCCGCCATTCCGGCGCGTCTCGTTGCGGAGATCACATGGATTCCCTACCCGATCAAGCCAGACAAGCTCGCCAAGCTTGGCTTTGCGAAATGCAGAACGGCCAGACGCGATCGCAAAGTGACTTTGAGAAATCTGCCGTTTGGCGCGGCGTATTCGTCGCGGCATTCATCGTGATCGTGATCAATATCCCGGTCTCGCCACCTACGGCGCAAAGTCACGCGCTTGCCCGCGCCACGGTGTAGCCGCTCGATGACTCGGCGATTTCCCGTGACCGATGCCGACATCGCTCGGGAACACCGCCTCCGCCATCTGCCCGGCTCTGCCGTCGACTCGATCACCAATCCCGCGCTTCGAATCTGCCTCGCCAATTGTGCCGAGCTCAGGAAAAAGCAAGCGCAGCCCAAACAACCAACGCTGGACGGCAAGCGTCTTGCCGCTGGCGATACGGACTAACGCCACATGCCAAGAGCAAAACTCAACGCACCGCCAGAGCCAACGCGGCGAGACACCATCGGTCTGCGTTCGACATTCCACTACGACCCGATGGCACCGCGCGTAACGGCGCCAGTCATGGTCGGCAAATATGTTGTCGCGCGTCGACCGCTCGCGGGCAGCGTACACACGCTTTACATGATTCTCGACGGCACCGAGGTCGTCGGCACATCGATCTCTTATCCGAACGAGGACGACTGCGCGACGGCGATCAAGAAGAATCTCCGCCAGCGGGCCGAATCACTTGCCGCAACTACAATTGCGAAGGCGAAAAAGCGCAAGTCGCGCGCACTGCGCGTGAAGGAGGCAGCGTGACCTTTGCCCTCCTCGTCGCCATCACCACATGCTGTGCTGTGTGGTTTCTTACCGGCCATCGTCAGCAACGACACATCGGCTTTGTCTTCGGCCTGGTCGACGCAATTCTGTGGCTGTTCGCTGGTGTGTCGGCCGGCAGGCTCATCGTTGTCGCAATCGCGGGATTCTGTGCTTTCTGCTTCGCACGGCCGTTTCTGCGCGTGTGGTTGGTGAAACTGTTCGGGAGGCGCCATGCGCAATGACCTCTCTCCGATCTGCAAAGCGTTGATCGCATTCTTAGCTGGCCAGCGTGATCCGCTGACGATCGACAATATCGAGGCCGCGTTGCCACATGCCGATCGACATGCGCTCCGCCTGGACCTGCACATGCTAGTGCGAGGTACGGTCGTGCGGCAGGCCATCCGACGCTCGGACGAACGCCTCGTGTACTGGCTTGCCGGCCTAACTATCGCTCCGTTTGACGGCACGTTGTTTCACTATGCCCCGGATGCCACGTTTGCCGATGTAGCCGGCATCCAGTCCACGCTGGAGGCGAATCATGGCTAAGACCAGCCCGCTCGTTCTCGACGCAATGATTGTCACCGGTAACACGAAGGCGGCTGTCAAAGCTGCCGGCGGCGGATCGTCGGATCTGTGGACCGTACCGCCGAGCGAGATTCATTACGACCCGCGTGACAACGTACGCCCGCTCGATCAGGACCGCGTCCGCCATCTCGCCGAGCTCATCAAGGCGAACGGATACGATCGCAAACAGCCGATTGGCTGTTTCGTCCGCAAGGTCGGCGGCCAAGATCGAATCTTCGTCTATGCCGGCCAGCACCGCTTCCATGGCGCGTTGCTCGCGATCAAGGAAGGTGCGCCAATCGACCGACTCCCCGTCGTCATCGACGAAGCCAAATCGGTCAGTCGCGTGAACTTGATCTACGCCGGTATTAACACCAACGACGGCGAGAAGCTGACGCCGCTGCAACTCGCCGAGAAGGTCATCGAATTGCAGGAGCTCGGTGAGCCAAACGCCACGATCTGCAAACGCCTCAACGTTACGGACCAGACCATCCGGGATGTATTGCTGCTCGCAAACGCGCCCGTCGCTCTGCACAAGCTGATTCGCGATAAGGTTGTCGCATCGACACTGGCTATCGAGGAAGTGCGCGCACACGGCGGAGAGAAAGCTCTAGAGCGCCTCCAAACCGCTGCGTCGAAGGCAAAGGAATCGGGAAAGAGCAAGGTTACTGCAAAGGTGCTGGCCGCGACCGCACCGAGGCCCATTGCAGATGGGCAGATCACCGAAATGCAGGCAAAGCAACTTTTGCAGGCGCTGCAGTCCGTCCTTCATGATCCGATGTTCGGCAAGCTATCGCCCGGCACGATTGCAGGCGTGCACGCCGCTCTGACGCCTCACGCCGACCTCCTCGACGCCGTGTCGACGAAGCGCTCCGCGCACCCGATCCACCAGCCAAACGAGCATGGCGTTTTTGCTACGCATGAGACTCTCAGTTGCCCTCCGCTGAAACGCCTCGGCAACTCTCCGGTCGAGATCCGGCTAGCACAGCCCGAAAACGGAAGCTGGATTTTTGCCACGTCCTACACGGTTGGCACATGCCACGCCTCAGGGCCGCTCAAGATGAGCGAAATCACAGCAATCTTTAAAACGCGCGGCCTGGCGATTCGCGGTGCCGTGCAGTCGCTCCGGAAGCAACTCGATCAGCGGAATACTCGCAACGCCAAAGAGATGCCAGCGATCCGCGCATGGCTGGAGAAACTGTGGATCGCGCCGGACCCCGATTGGACCGAAGAATTGGCGCGAGGGAAGGTTCAATGATGGTCCGCCCGGCCACTTCTACCCCACGCCCGCTGCCGCGTAAGCGGGAAACAGCGGACAAACGCCATCGGCTTTCGCGCGCTGGCGCCGTCCCGGCGCTTGCATCGAGCGGCGACGTCAACGGCAGCGGGCTCACGCCCGCCAAAACGATCCAGACGGACGAAGGCCAGTCGGATTCCCGACTGGCCACGCTCGCGCGGATCACAGCCCTTCGTCTCGATCTCCGCCAATTGGTTCAGCACATCGCACACGGTGCCGACATCGGCCTGCTCGACGTCATATGCGACGAGGTCGGCAGCTATAGCCGGCACAAAGCAGCACAGGAAGCCCGCACATGGGCCGAACAGGCTCGTCTGTCCATCGAAACCGGTTTAATGCAGCTCGACCGCGCGCTGCATCCGTTGGTATGAGAATTGTCGTGACGAAACCGGACCAGATCACCGCACGCAAAGTCGACGTCGACGCGAGGCCCCTGAAGATGGCTAACACGAAAACCGCGCTAATCAAGCCGCTATATCTTGACCTGGAAACTGTTTGCACGATCGTGTCGCTCGCGCCGGCAACCGTTCAACTGCTGGTTCGTCAGGACCAGTTCCCAAAGCCAAGACTTTTGTCCGGCCGACGCGTTGGGTGGCTGCTTCGGGAGATCGAAGAGTGGGCAGAGCAGCGACCGATTTCCGATCTGCTTCCGCCGCCGAACACCGGCGCTCGTCGCAAAAAGTCGGTTACCGCGACGATCAACGGCCACCCGACAACTGCTCTAACCGCTCCGACACCCGCGTGAGCCATACGCGGCGTTCCGCATCATATGCGTGCCGGTTATACACGCCCTTGATGCCCTCCTGCATGTGGCCGATCACAGCCTCACCCACTTCGTCAGGGCACCCCATCGACGCCAGCATCGTTCGTATGGTGCGGCGTAGATCGTGCGGCGCCCATACGGTTACAGGTAGACGCGGGCGCACCATGTCGGGGTTAGTTTTCGAGTAAGGCTGACGGTAGTGGACCGCCGTCTGGACAACCTTTTGCTCGATGTGAGCCGCCGAACCGTTCGTCGGCGGAAATAGATGTCCCTTGCCGTATACGCTCAGCCGGCGGCGGACAACCGTTTCCGCACGACCAATCAATGGGACGCGTAGATCGGTAGCATCCTCATGCCGCTCGTTCTTGGTCTTCTCTTTGGGTATCGTCCACCACCATCCGTCACTTTCCTCAGTGATCTCGCGACCCTCCATCGCCACGATCTCGGACCCACGCGTGGCCGTCCATAGATAGAGTGTTAATGCGTCACATACGCTTCGACTGAAGTTCGGAAGCCACGGAATCAGGACCGCCAGTTCAGCATCCGACAACGTCCGCTTTTTCCCTACCCGCTTGCCGCCGATCGTCTTTCCCTTGCTCTTCAGCTTGCCCCGCATGATCAGACGCCACCAATTCGGTGCGTCTTGCGACAGGCGGCCGGCGTCGTGTGCGTATTCCCACGCCGCTCCTAGCTCAGCGCGCAACTTCGCCGCCTGAACGGGAATGTGGGCGTGCGACTCGATAAGATCGAATGCTTGTGCGCGCGTCATCGTTTCTGCAGGGACGTCGGCGAGCGGGCCGAGCATGGTTCGGAACATGCGCGCAATCTCATTCGCACCTTTAGTCTTGCGATTGCGCTCGACGTGCCCCTCGAGGTAGTCGCGGCAAAGGTTTCCCATCGTGTATTTCAACGTCTGCGGTACCATATCGCCGATCGAGGCTGTACTCGGTTGTCGCTTCTTGGCGACCGGCTCTTGCCCCTCATTGCGCGCCTCACGAAGCTTTTCCCAAGCGGCGGTTGCGGCAGCTGGCGACATCGCCGGCCACTCCCCGATTTTGGTTTGCTTCATGCGCCCGTCGACGGGCGATTTATAGCGGTAGGTCCAGCTCTTTGTCGTCTTTGTCGCCACCAAGCGCAAGCCGGGGCAATCGGTAACAGTTAGGTGTTGATCAGGCCCAAGTTGCTTTGCCGCGCGGGCATCAAAATGCATGAGAGTCAGCGTAGGTTTTGCCGGAAATTCGCAAAGCGACACCGGCGTAGGTTAAGAGGCGTATATGGCCAGAAACCTACGCTAAGACCGCAAGTTTTGCAATGTGCTGCAGCACGTAGACATGCTTGGACAGAAACTTGCAAAAAGGCACCACGCCTTGCTAGGTATAGGATAGATGGAAGAAACAAGCGCAAAACCTGACGTACAGGGGATAGACATCAGCAGCCACACGCCGATGATGCAGCAGTATCTCCGCATTAAAGCGGATCATCCCGGCACACTGGTGTTCTACCGGATGGGCGACTTCTACGAACTCTTTTTCGAAGACGCGGAAAAAGCCGCACGTCTGCTCGATCTGACACTCACGCAGCGTGGCGCGTCGGCGGGCAATCCGATCAAAATGGCCGGCGTGCCGCATCACGCGGTCGAACAATATCTCGCCAAGCTCGTGAAACTCGGCGAATCCGTCGCGATTTGCGAGCAGATCGGCGACCCGGCTACATCGAAGGGTCCAGTCGAGCGCAAAGTGGTGCGCGTGGTCACGCCGGGCACGCTCACGGATGCAGCGCTGCTGTCCGATAAGAGCGACGTCTATCTGCTGGCCATGTGCGTCGCGCATAACCGACGCGGCGTCGCGACCAGCGTCGGCCTTGCATGGCTGAATCTGGCGAGCGGCGCGTTGCGCCTCGCCGAAGTCACACCGGACCAGGTGGCGGCGGCGCTTGAACGCATTCGCCCCGCGGAAATTCTGGTTGCCGACACACCAACCGACTCGGCAAGCTGGACGCCGCCGGTCAATGCGGGCGCCCTCACCCGCGTGCCGGTCTGGCACTTCGACGTTACCTCGGGCACGCAGCGCTTGTGCGATCAGCTGGAAGTGGCGGGCCTCGACGGCTTCGGCGCGCATTCGCTCACCTGCGCATGCGGTGCGGCCGGCGCGCTGCTGTTGTATGCCGCGGCCACGCAAGGTCAGCAGTTGCGCCACGTGCGCAGCCTGAAGGTCGAATACGAATCCGAATATATCGGCCTCGACCCCGCCACGCGGCGCAACCTCGAACTCACGGAAACACTGCGCGGCACGGAATCACCTACGCTGTGTTCGCTGCTCGACACCTGCTGCACGACCATGGGCAGCCGCCTGCTGCGTCACTGGCTGCATCACCCGCCGCGCGAATCGGCGGTGGCGCAGGCGCGTCAGCAGGCGATCGGCGCCTTGCTCGATGCGCCGCCGGGCGCAAGCGTCGATTCGTTGCGCGGCGCATTGCGGCAGATCTCGGACATCGAGCGCATCACCGGGCGTCTCGCGCTGCTGTCCGCGCGGCCTCGCGATCTGTCGAGCCTGCGCGATACCTTCATTGCGTTGCCGGAGTTGCGCACGCAGCTCGCGGCCGTTGCGCCGAATGCGGATTCGCTGGCGCGCATCGACGCGTCGCTGGAACCGCCGCAAGCCTGCGTCGAACTGCTCAGGCGCGCGGTCGCGCAGGAACCGTCGGCGATGGTGCGCGACGGCGGCGTGATCGCACGCGGCTACGATGCGGAACTCGACGAACTGCGCGATATTTCGGAGAACTGCGGGCAGTTCCTGATCGACCTCGAGACCCGCGAGCGCGCACGCACGGGCATCGGCAATCTGCGCGTCGAATACAACAAGGTGCACGGCTTCTACATCGAAGTGACGCGCGGCCAGACCGACAAGGTGCCGGACGACTATCGCCGCCGTCAGACGTTGAAGAACGCCGAACGCTACATCACGCCGGAACTGAAAACGTTCGAGGACAAGGCGCTCTCCGCGCAGGAACGGGCGCTCGCTCGCGAACGCTCGCTCTACGACGCGCTGCTGCAGGCGCTGCTGCCCTTCATCCCGGATTGCCAGCGGGTCGCTTCGGCGCTTGCCGAACTCGATCTGCTGGCGGCCTTCGGCGAGCGCGCCCGCGCGCTCGATTGGGTCGCGCCCACGTTCTCGGCAAACACCGGCATCGAAATCGAACAGGGGCGGCATCCGGTGGTCGAGGCGCAGGTCGAGCAGTTCATCGCCAACGACTGCTCGCTCACGCCCGAGCGCAAATTGCTGCTGATCACCGGCCCGAACATGGGCGGTAAATCGACCTTCATGCGGCAGACCGCGCTGATCGCGCTGCTCGCTTATGTGGGCAGTTATGTGCCCGCTCGGCGGGCCGCCTTCGGGCCGATCGACCGCATCTTCACGCGCATCGGCGCAGCGGACGATCTCGCCGGCGGGCGCTCGACCTTCATGGTCGAGATGACCGAAGCCGCCGCGATCCTGAACGACGCCACGCCGCAAAGTCTCGTGCTGATGGACGAGATCGGCCGCGGCACGTCCACGTTCGACGGCCTCGCGCTGGCGTGGGCCATTGCGCGACATCTGCTCGCGCACAACGGTTGCCATACGCTGTTCGCCACGCACTACTTCGAATTGACGCAGTTGCCGGCGGAGTTTCCGCAGGCGGCCAACGTGCATTTGTCGGCGGTCGAGCATGGGCACGGCATCGTGTTCCTGCATGCGGTCAGCGAAGGTCCTGCGAATCAGAGCTACGGCCTGCAGGTCGCGCAACTTGCCGGCGTGCCGAATGCGGTGATTCGCGCGGCGCGCAAGCATCTCGCGCATCTGGAACAGCAGTCGGCCGCGCAGCCCGCGCCGCAACTCGACCTGTTCGCCGCGCCCATGCCGATGCTGCTCGAAGACGCGGACGACGAGCGCGATGCGAAGACGGGACCGGCGGCGTCGCCCGCCATGCAGGAACTCGTCGAACGTCTGCGCGGCATCGATCCGAACGATCTGCGGCCCCGCGAAGCACTCGATCTGCTGTACGAATTGCACGAACTGGCCGCCGCGCCGGATGCGGATCATTGACTCACACAGGCCCCCGCGGCGTCCGCGCAAACTTCGCGCGGCGCTGACCCTCGCCCTCACACTCACGGGTGGCGGCGTGCCGCTTGCGGGATTGTTCGCGGGGTTGTCGGGTTTCACGCCGGCGGCCTACGCCGACACGCCGCGCTATACGTTCGCGGTCATCGCCAACACGATGCAAAGCGTCGCCGACGAAGCGCCCACGCAGCGGTTGATCGAAGCGATCAGCCGCGAGCGCGATGTGTCGTTCATCGTGTACGACGGCAATCTCAAGGGTGCGAAAGAAGCATGCCGCGATGCGCTTTATGAGCGCCGCCACGCGCTGCTCGAAACGTCACGGCCCGCCCTTTTCTTCATTCCCGGCCAGCACGACTGGGCCGATTGCGGCATCGGCGAAGCCGGCGGTTTTGATCCGACCGAACGGCTCGACCAGTTGCGCCAAACGCTTTTTGCCGACGCCACCTCAATGGGTCAGAACCCGATCGCATTGACGCGTGAAAGCGAAGTCTCGCGCTTTCGCCCCTATCGCGAGAACGTGCGCTGGCAAGTGGGCGATACGGTGTTCGTCGGCCTGAATGCGCCGAGTCCGAACAATCATTATCTGACCGCGGGCGGCCGCAATGGCGAATTCGAAGACCGCGTGATCGCCAATGCATTCTGGCTGGAACATGCCGGCGAATATGCGAAACGCCGCGACGCGCGGGCGCTCGTCGTGTTCATTCAAGGCGATCCGGACCCTGAGCGTTACGAACGGCCCGACCGTTTCGCGTGGCTGCGCTTTGCACGCAACACCCGCCGCGACGGTTTTCTGGAATTGAAACGCAGCCTCGTGAAACTCGCGCAGATTTTCCGGGGACCGGTGCTAGTGATTCATTGCGACGACGAACGAGCAAGCACCGGCTTCGTGATCGATCAGCCGCTACGCAATGACAAGGGAATGCTGGTGACGAATCTCACGCGTGTCGCGCTCGCGCCGCATGATCGACTCAACCAGTGGATTCAGGTGGAAGCGGATCTCGGCAGGAAACCGCCGTTCCGCGTAAGTGTGCGCGATGTGCCCAGGCAAATGCCGATGCCCACCGCGCAACCCGTGCTGCCGCGCGATGAACCGGCTGCTTCGATGCCGGCTGTACCGGCGCTCGGACCCGCCTCGGAATTGCCGCCACTGCTGCCGACGCCCGGAGACTCGCAACCGGATCAGCAACCGCGCATACCGGCGGATCAGGGTGGCGGCGGTTACGGGCCGGCCATGTCGACGCCGCCCGCCTCCGCCGCTCAACCGCATACGCCGGGCGCTTCTTCAAGCGTGCCCGGCATGCCTGCAAGCTCAGTGCAGCGTGGGCCCTGACTTGCCTTCTTCTTCGTCGTCCTCGTCTTCGTCGAGGACTTCGAGGCCGTCGGCGCCATGCGCGTGTTCGTGCTGGATTTCGTCTTCGGTAGCAGGACGCACGTCTTTCACGGTCAGCGCGAAACGCAGTGCCATGCCGGCGAGCGGATGGTTGCCGTCGAGCACGACTTTGTCTTCCGCGACGTCGGTCACCACGTAGACGAGCGAGTCGAGGTCCTCGTCGCCTTCTTCCGGCGTGCCTTCGAATTGCATGCCGACTTCGAGCGGTTCCGGGAAGCGATTGCGCGGCTCGATCTTCACGAGATCAGGGTCGTACTCACCGAACGCGTCTTGCGGCTCGAGCTGGATCTGGGTCTCGAAACCGGCCTCGTGGCCGTCGAGCTCTTCCTCGATCTTGGGGAACGTGCCATCATAGCCGCCGTGCAGATAGACCATCGGCTCGTCGCTTTCTTCAATCAGATTGCCCTGCGCATCCGACAGCTTGTAAGCGACCGACACGACGGTGTTCTTTGCGATTTTCATTCGATTCTCCAGAATACAACTCACATTATACGATGCCCAAGCGGCCCACTGACCACCCGGCCGACGCAGCTTCGGCACGGAATTCGTCGCCGGCTTCAAAGCCGGCTGTTCCGGTTCTCCCGCCTTCGCCAGACACGCCAACACCGCTGCTCGGTAATCTGACGCCGTCGCAATTCATGCGCCGCTACTGGCAGAAAAAGCCGCTGCTGATTCGCCAGGCGATCCCGAACGTCGCGGCGCCATTGTCGCGCGACGAATTTTTCGAGCTGGCCGATCAGGACGAAGTCGAAGCACGCCTGATCACCCATTTCCGCAATAAATGGCAGCTCGAGCACGGGCCGTTCGCGCCTGACGAACTGCCTTCGGTGAAGCAGCGCGCCTGGACACTGCTTGTGCAAGGTGTCGATCTCCACGACGATCGCGCACGCGCCCTCCTCGACCGTTTCCGCTTCGTGCCGGACGCGCGTCTCGACGACCTGATGATTTCCTACGCAAGTGACGGCGGCGGCGTAGGGCCGCACTTCGATTCCTACGATGTGTTTCTTTTGCAAGTAAAAGGCAAGCGCCGTTGGCGCATTAGCGCGCAGAAAGATCTGACGCTGCAAGCCGGTTTGCCTTTGAAAGTTTTACAGAACTTCCAGCCCGAAGAGGAGTGGCTGCTCGAACCGGGCGACATGTTGTATCTGCCGCCGCACATCGCGCACGACGGCATTGCCGAGGGCGAATGCATGACCTGTTCGATCGGTTTTCGCGCCCCTTCGGCGAGCGAACTGACCGCGCAATTCCTCTACCATCTGGCCGAGCGCGGCGAGTCGGCGGGTCAGCCGGGCGCGCTTTATCGCGATCCGCAGCAACCTGCCGTGGAGCGTCCGGCCGAGCTCCCCGCAGCGCTGGTCGAGAGGGTTGGCGCAATCCTTGCTGGCATCAAATGGAATGAGCGGGATATTGCGTCGTTCCTTGGCACGTATCTCAGCGAACCCAAGCCGAGTGTCGTCTTTGATCCGCCGCAAAGCCCGCTTAATGAAGCCCGTTTCATCAGTCTGGCATCGAAGTCAGGCATTCGGCTGGACCGCAAGACTAATTTGTTGTACAACCGCCGTTTTTTCTTCGTAAACGGAGAGGAAACCTCATTTGATGGCGCAAAAAAGTGGTTGTTTGACCTCGCAAATCACCGCTGTATGAGTGCGAAACGCTTTGTAACACTCTCGCACGATTCGTCGGTGACAGCACGGCTACACGAGTGGTATTGTGCGGGCTGGATACAAGTGGGCGAGCTTGCGTAACTCTGCCTGCCTGCTATACCGTACAGTGAAATTTTGTATGAGAAAGACAACGTATTGACCCCGGATTTATGGATTGTCAGTACGAAAGTGCATATAATTTCCGCCCAAGCCGTAGGGAAGATTCGAGCTCGTCAAAAGAGCTTCTCCACCAGCGGCCCAGGTCGGTGTTGGAGCACATTACCGGTTTTATTTTGCGCTGTTGCTTACCTTTAAACCATAAAAGGACGTGATCATGAAGAAATCCCTCCTCGTAGCATCCCTGTTGGCAGCTGTGGCACTGGCTGCATGCAACAAGAGCAACGACCAAGCCGCTGCCCCGGCTAGCGACGCAGCTGCTGCTTCGGCACCGGCTGCCGCAGCTTCGGATTCGGCTGCTGCTGCTTCGGGTGCTGCTGCTGCTGCGAGCGACGCTGCTGCTTCGGCTACGACCGCTGCTTCGGACGCAGGCGCTGCTGCTTCGGACGCTGCTGCTTCGGCTGCTGCTCCGGCTTCGGGCGCAAGCCAGTAAGCTGTCGCATAGGGTTCGCCTCTGGGCGAAAACTGCATCGGGAAATCATCGCGATTTCCCGGGCAGTAAAGCAAAACGCCACGGATTCACATCCGTGGCGTTTTGTCATTCAAGCGCCACTTTTTTATAGCGGCGTTCATTGATTTTAATCAGGCTGATCAGCCTGTTGCGCCGGCGTCGCGCTCTCTTCAAAAAACTCGCGCACCACCTCGATCTCGCGTGTGCGTTTAAATGGCGGCAGACTCTGCCAGATACGGCGCCCATACGGTTTGTCGACGAGTCGTGTGTCGCAGATCATCAGCACGCCACGATCGGTCTCAGCGCGAATCAGACGGCCCGCACCCTGCTTCAGCGTGATGACCGCCTGCGGCAACTGATGCACGGCGAATGGACTCAAGCCTTTCTTGGTCAGTGCGTCGAGCCGTGCAGACAACACCGGATCGTCGGGCGGAGCAAACGGCAGCTTGTCGATTACCACCAGCGACAATGCGTCGCCGCGCACATCCACGCCTTCCCAGAAGCTCTGGCTGCCCACCAGGATCGCGTTGCCGTACGACCGGAATCGGTCCAGCAGTTCGGTGCGGCTCGCATCGCCCTGCACGAGCAGCGGATAGTCCCAGCCGCGCGCTTCGATCGTGTCGCGCAGCTTCGCCGAGATGCGGTCCACCGCGCGCAGCGTCGTGCACAACATGAAGACGCCGCCGCCCGATGCTTCGATCGCCGGCAGCGCGGCGTCGAATACGGCGTCGGTGAACATTGGCGAAGATGGCTGCGGCAAATTGCGCGGCACGTACAGCAGGCCCTGCGTCGGATAGTCGAACGGACTGGGCAGCGTCATCGAACGCTTCGCGTTCAGACCCATTTGCGCCGCGTAGTGCGTGAAATCGCCGCGCACCGACAGCGTGGCCGACGTGAAGATCCACGCGCGCGGCACACCGGCGCGCTGCTTCGCGAAGATCGGCGCGACCGACAACGGCGTTTCGTGCAACTGCACGGTATGCGAGAAGACTTCGATCCAGCGCACCTTTTCGTTGGGATCGGCGCGCTCGGTTTTGCCGTCGGCAGAGGCGCCGTCAGCGGCTTCGCGCTCGGTTTGCGTGGGTGGCGTGGTCCAGCCGGCAAGCACGCCCTGCAGCTCGCGTGCGCGGCGCAGACACGCGCCGATCGATTCCGCGCGCTCGGCCTGACCCGCCAGCGCGGACGCCAATGCATCGAGCTCGGTTTCGAGCGTTTCGAGTGCGGGGAACAACGGATGATCGTCCGGCAACTGGCCGATCGACAAGCGCACCGAATCTTCCTTGAAGGCAAGCCGCACATCGCGCGCGGCGCGCTCGAGCGTGGCGCCGAGCTTAACCCAGTCGACCGTTTCACGCGCATGGCCCAAACCTTCGGCCACGGAATCGCGTGCGAGCTCGAGAAACTGCGTGGTCGACAGCGTCTCGCCGAAGAACAGCGTCGCCGTCTCGGGCAGTTGATGCGCTTCGTCGAAGATGATCGTGTTGGCGGTGGGCAGCAATTCCGCCATGCCCGTATCGCGCAACATGATGTCGGCGAAAAACAGATGGTGATTCACCACCACGATATCCGCCTGCTGCGCCTCGCGGCGCGCCTGCATTACAAAGCAGTCCTTGTAATGCGGACATTCCTGGCCGAGACAGTTTTCGCGCGTGGACGTGACCATCGACCACACCGCAGCCGTTTCCGGCACGCTCGCCAGTTCCGCCTTGTCGCCGGTGCGCGTGATCTTCGCGAAGCGAACGATATCCTGCAGATACGAGGTTTCCTGACGCGAGGGCAGACGGCCGTTATCCGCGGTGCGCTGCAGATAGTAGTGGCACAGGTAATTCGCGCGCCCCTTGAGCATGGCGACCGATACCGGCACCGCGAGCGCATCGCGCACGGTCGGAATGTCGCGCTGAAAGAGCTGATCCTGCAAATGCTTCGTGCCGGTGGAGACGATCACCTTGCCGCCCCACAGCATGGCCGGCACCAGGTACGCATAGGTCTTGCCGGTGCCGGTCCCGGCTTCGACGATCAGCGTGTTTTCGCTGCCGTCGAGGCCGTCCGATCCGGCGCTCTCAGCGGCCTCGGCGGCGGCATCGGCACCTGCCCCCTGCAGACGCCGCGCCGGACGCTTCTGCGCCTCGAACATGGCCGGCTCGGGCATTGCGCGGCCCGATGCTTCCATGGCGGCGGCCACGGCACGCGACATTTCGATCTGCGACGCGCGCGAGCGGTAGCCGTCGATCTGACGGGCCAGCAAGCCGTTGGCGGCGAAGATCTCGTCCAGTTCGGCGACGCGGCGTGGATTCAGCGACGCGCTCAGTGCGGACGCGGCGGGACGCGGCTCCGGTGTAACGGCTCCTGATGCGTCGTCGCCCGGCGTGGCACGGGATGAAGTTTCAAGCGGTGAATTCAAGGCAAGCGTTTCCTGCAAAGTCCGGCTCGCGCGGCGCGCGCCCGGCGCCTGCCAGGCCGCGAACTCAGGCGCGCGCGTCCGGTTCGAGCTGCAATTGCAGCAAGATGATGGTGTCCTTGACTTTGAGTTTGCGCTTTTTCAGGCGCTGCAACTCGAAGTCGTCGATGCCGGGCTCATCCGACATTCGGTCGATCAAGCGATCGAGCCCACTATGCTCCGATTCCAGTTGCAGAATACGGTCGCGAAGTGTGTCCGCGTTGATGACGTGATGTTGATCGCGCATGCTCGCCTCCTCTCGTCTACGGCGGGGGCCGCGTGTGCGGCCCGATGCCTGAGGTTGCTGTCCGGCTTAAAACGCATAACGGCGGCTACGGCCCTGCCACTCAGCTCAGGGCCCTTCAGCCCGCTTACTGCTGCTGCTCCTGCTGCTGCTTTTGCCGCTCTTCCTGTTGCTGCTGTTTCAACGCGTCCTGACGCTTCTGCTCGGCTTTCTCGGCCGCCTGCTTCTGACGCGTCTCCACCTCGGCCTTGTGCTGCGCGGCGTCCGCCTGCTTCTTCTCGAAGCTCTGCTGCTTCTGCACGCGCTCCTGCGCCTTCTGCGCACCTTGCGCACGCGCCTCGTCGAGCTTGCGCCGGAAGTCGCCCTGCTTCTGATCGTACGCCTGCTGGTTGGCCGCCGCCTGCGACGGGCTGATGCCGCGCTGCGCTTGATCCAGCGCGTGCTGACGCAGTTTGTCCTGATACGCCTGCGCATTCGCGCTGCGCTGCGGCGCCTCGGCGGCGCGCTGCGCCTGATCGATCTGATGCTGTTTCTGCTTGTCTTCATACGCCTGCGCGTTGCGTGCGTCGTCGGCGGCACGCTGCGGCGCGCTCGCTTCGTCCTGCGCACGCTTGATGGCGGCCTGTTCGTCACGCACGCGAGCGCGCTGCGTGCGCTGTTCGCCGTCGAGCGCGAGCTGTTCCTTGCGAATGTCGGCCTGCACCGAGCGCATGCTGTCGCGCGCCTTGTTCAGGCAATAGTTGACGAAGAACTTGCTGTAGCAGTCGTGTTCCGCGACGCCGTAGCGGTAGTTGTTCTCCTCGGTGCGCTGATCGAGGGCTTTCTGGCGCGCGTTGAAATCACTATCCGACGCTACCGCGTTGCCGGCGCTGTCCGTGCCGTCGGCGTTCGTGGCGCCCTTGACCGTCGTGGCTTGCGCGCCCGACGCGGCGGCCGGCGTCAAGGCGCCTGCGGGCCGCGCGGCGCTGCTGCTCGCCGGCGTCGCCGACTGAGCCATGGCCGGCGTAGACGCGCCCAATGCAACGGCCAGCACACACGACGCGCATGACGCGAAAAACACCCCACGCGAGGCAAACGCGGACCTGAACGCGGAGCGCGGCGCCAATACGAGCGAAGAGAGCGAAGACCGTGGCAAACCCGGTGCCAGACCCGGCGGAAAAAACGGCGGCAGTTGTGACAAGCGAGAGACCAAGCGGGAGCCCAGGCAGTTGAGTGACAAGGAGATCGGCAACGTCGTAGAGGGTCAACGGAACATGCCCGAAATTCTATCACCCTGCGGTTGAGCCCTTTTGCATTTATGGCAAAATGCCCCGCTCCAGCAACCTGGTCGCAGCGCGCACGCCCGTCGTGCCCCGACGTGCCTCATGCGGCCCTCGCGTGCCGCCCACGTTCGGTCAGCGCGCGGCCTCCGAACTGAGTCCGCAGGAACACCAAGACCTTATGACGGAAACCGTAGCACTCAAGATCGTACAGCGCATCGCCGCCGAACTGTCCGTCCAGCCGCGCCAGGTCGCGGCCGCGGTGCAACTTCTCGACGAAGGAGCGACTGTTCCGTTCATCGCCCGCTACCGTAAGGAAGTGACCGACAATCTCGACGACACGCAACTGCGCAACCTCGAGGAACGCCTGCTGTATCTGCGCGAACTGGAAGACCGGCGCGCCGCGATCATTGCCAGCATCGACGAACAGGGCAAGCTCACCGACGAGCTGCGCACCGCGATCGAAGGCGCCGACAGCAAGCAGGTGCTGGAAGACCTGTATCTCCCATATAAGCCGAAGCGCCGCACGCGCGCGCAGATTGCCCGCGAAGCCGGCCTGCAGCCGCTCGCCGACGCGCTGCTGGCAAATCCCCTGCTCGACCCGCAAACCGAAGCCGCAGCCTACGTGGACGCGGAGAAAGGCGTCGCCGACGTCAAGGCCGCGCTCGACGGCGCGCGCGACATCCTCTCGGAACAGTTCGGCGAAACGGCCGATCTGCTCGGCAAGCTGCGCGACTACATGTTCAACCAGGGCGTGGTGTCGTCCAAAGTGGTGGAAGGCAAGGAACACGCGGAAGAAGAAAAATTCCGCGACTACTACGACTACGCGGAAACCATCCGCACGGTGCCGTCGCATCGCGCGCTGGCGCTGTTCCGCGGCCGCAATGCGGGCGTGCTGATGGTCAAGCTGGGTCTGGGCGAAGAACTCGACGCGCAGCTGCCGCATCCGGGCGAAGCGCTGATCGCGCGCCACTTCGGCATCGCCAACCAGAACCGTCCGGCCGACAAGTGGCTCTCCGACGTGTGCCGCTGGTGCTGGCGCGTAAAGGTGCAGCCGCATATCGAAAACGAGCTGCTGACCAATCTGCGCGACGAAGCCGAGCACGAAGCGATTCGCGTGTTCGCGCGCAATCTGAAGGACTTGCTGCTGGCTGCGCCCGCCGGCCCGAAGGCTGTGATCGGCCTCGATCCGGGTATGCGCACCGGCGTGAAGGTGGCGGTGGTCGATCGGACCGGCAAGGTGCTCGCCACCGACGTGATCTATCCACACGAGCCGCGCCGCGACTGGGACGGCTCGATCGCGAAACTCGCGCGCATCTGCGCGCAGACGCAGGCTGAACTGATCAGCATCGGCAACGGCACCGCGTCGCGTGAAACGGACAAGCTCGCGAGCGAACTGATCGCGCGTCATCCGGAATTCAAGCTGCAGAAGATCGTCGTGTCCGAAGCGGGCGCGTCGGTGTACTCGGCCTCGGAACTCGCGGCGAAGGAATTCCCCGACATGGACGTGTCGCTGCGCGGCGCGGTGTCGATTGCGCGCCGTCTGCAAGACCCGCTCGCCGAGTTGGTGAAGATCGAGCCGAAGGCGATCGGCGTCGGCCAGTATCAGCACGATGTGAATCAGCGTGAACTGGCCCGTTCGCTCGACGCGGTGGTCGAAGACTGCGTGAACGCCGTCGGCGTGGACGCGAATACGGCGTCGGTCGCCCTGCTCGCCCGCGTGTCGGGTTTGAATGCCACGCTGGCGCGCAATATCGTCGACTATCGCGATGCAAACGGTCCGTTCCCATCGCGCGAGCATCTGCGCAAGGTGCCGCGTCTGGGCGACAAGACGTTCGAGCAGGCCGCCGGGTTTCTGCGTATCAACAACGGAGAGAATCCGCTCGACCGCTCGTCGGTTCACCCGGAAGCGTATCCGGTCGTTGAACGCATGCTCGCGAAAATCAGCAAGCACGTCGGTGAAGTGCTGGGCAATCGCGACGCATTGCGTGGCCTCTCGCCCGCGGAATTCGTCGACGATCGTTTCGGTCTGCCGACCGTACGCGACATTCTGCTCGAACTCGAAAAGCCGGGGCGCGATCCGCGTCCCGAGTTCAAGACCGCGACCTTCCGCGAAGGCGTCGAAAAGGTCAGCGATCTGACGCCGGGCATGGTGCTCGAAGGTGTCGTGACAAACGTGGCGGCGTTCGGCGCGTTTATCGACATCGGCGTGCATCAGGATGGTCTCGTGCACGTGTCGGCCATGTCGACCAAGTTCATCAAGGATCCGCATGAAGTGGTCAAGGCTGGCCAGATCGTCAAGGTGAAGGTTCTTGAAGTCGACGTGAAGCGCCAGCGTATCGCTTTGACGATGCGCATGGACGATGAAGTCGGTGTGGCGGCGGCACGCAGCGGTGGCGGCGCCCAGCAGGATCGCGGCGGCGCGGGTCGTTCGGGCGGCGGTGGACGCGGCGCGCAGCAACAGCGCTCGCGTGAGCCGGAAGCGGGTGGCGCGATGGCGGCTGCGTTCGCCAAGCTCAAGCAGAAGTAATTTTTTGCCGCGTCAGAGGCGCGTGATTCGCTCACGCGCTTGATGAGCTTGATGAGCTTGTTGAGCACCGCGCGGTGCCCGATCAGTCACTCGCTCGATCAAGCTGCAAGCAAAAAGCCCACACACGTGGGCTTTTTTTTCGCGCCTCGATACACGAGGCGCCTGAAAATCAGCGGCGGCCTTCAGATCTCGATCTTGGTCCCCAACTCCACCACCCGATTAGCCGGAATACTAAAGAAGTCCGTCGGCTTCGCGGCATTCTGATGCATCCACGCGAACACACGTTCGCGCCACACCGACATGCCCGGCAGTTGCGTCGGCACCACCGTTTCGCGCGCAAGGAAGAACGACGTGTCCATCATCTCGAACGTCATGTCACGGGTGCGGCCGACTTCGAGCAGCACCGCCTTCACGTCCGGCGTTTCGTTGAAACCGTAGGCGGCCTTGACGAGATACAGGCCACCGTCGATGTCCTTGACCGTCACGCGCTCCGAGTCGTTCACGTACGGAATATCGCGCGTCACGAAGGTCAGGAAAATGGTGCGCTCATGCAGCACTTTGTTGTGCTTCAGATTGTGCAACAGGCTCACCGGCACGAGCGAATCGCTGCCGGTCAGATAGATCGCCGTGCCCGACACGCGATGCGGCGGATGCGCAAGCAAGCCCTGCAGGAACGGCATGAGCGGAATACCGTCCGCGGCCGTGCGTTCCTTGACGATCATGCGGCCCTTGAACCAGGTCATCAGCAGGAAGAACAGCAATGCGCCGATACCGAGCGGCAACCACCCGCCTTCTTCCACCTTCAGCAGATTCGCGCCGAAAAATCCTAGATCGACCGTCATGAACACGCCGATGATCAGCGCCACCAGCAGCTTGTTCCAGTTCCACACGTTCACCATCACGACGCAGGCGAGGATCGTGGTGATCACCATGGTCGCCGTCACCGCGATACCGTACGCGGCCGCGAGATTGTCCGAGCTCTTGAAGGCAATCACGATGCACAGGATGATGAACAGCAGCATCCAGTTCACCACCGGCACATAGATCTGGCCGATCGCCAGTTCCGACGTGTGCAGGATCTTCATGCGCGGCACGTAGCCGAGCTGGATTGCCTGGCTAGTCAGCGAATAAGCGCCGGAAATCACGGCCTGCGAGGCGATCACGGTTGCGACGGTCGAGAGCACGACGAGCGGCAGCAAAGCCCAGTCCGGCGCGAGCAGGAAGAACGGATTCTCGATGGCCTTCGGATCGTGCATCAGCAGTGCGCCCTGGCCGAAGTAGTTCAGCACCAGCGAAGGCATCACGAGGAAATACCACGCCATGCGGATCGGCTTCGCACCGAAATGGCCCATGTCGGCGTACAGCGCTTCGGCGCCGGTCAGCACCAGCACGACCGAGCCGAGCACCACGTAGGCCTGTAGCACGTGCGCGGCCATGAAGGTGTACGCGTAATACGGGTTCAGCGCGCGGATCACATTCGGCGACTGCAGGATATGCCACAGGCCGAGCACCGCGAGCACCGCAAACCACACCACCATGATCGGACCGAACAGACGGCCGACCATCGCCGTGCCGTGCCGCTGAATCCAGAACAGCAGCACGAGGATCACCATGGTGAGCGGCAGCACCAGATGCGACAGATGCGGCGCGGCGATCTCCAGACCCTCGACTGCCGAGATCACCGAGATGGCCGGCGTGATCACCGCGTCGCCATAGAACATGCAGGCGCCGAAAATGCCGAGCATCACCAGCACGCCGGCCATTTTCGACTTCTCGTCGAGCGAGCGCAGTGCCAGCGCCATTAATGCGAGCACACCGCCCTCGCCGTTATTGTCCGCGCGCATCACGAACAACACGTACTTGACGCCGACCACGATCACGATCGCCCAGAACAGCAGCGAGATCACACCCAGGATTGATTGATCGGTCAGCGGAATGCCGTGAGAGGGGCTGAAGGCTTCTTTCAGCGAGTACAACGGGCTCGTGCCGATATCGCCGAACACCACTCCGATCGCAGCGAGAGCGAGGGAAGGCAGAGGCTGTTTGTGCACGTGATTGTTATCTGTCATAAACGCGAGGAAATCCGTTCCCTGAGCGGAAAAACGACCGCCATTCTAAACTGCCGGCATGGCGCCGCCCGGCTTGTTGTGGATACGCCACGTGATGGTCCGCGCAGTGTAGCACTGCGATATGGGCGCGTCTGCTGCGCGAGCCGCATTGCCGGCATCGGCGTTGCGCGGTGTGCGAAGCGTACACGCACGGCCCGCACATAAAAAAACGGAGCCCACTGGGCTCCGTTTTGCGAGACTACGCAGGGTACGGCGCGACGAAGATACAACACGTTCGGCGCCGAAGTGCGCATCACTTCTCCGACGACTCCTGCGCTTGCTGCATGCCGCGTTTGATCCAGGCGCCGAGATTATGCGGACGCACCGTGTCCCATTCCTCGAAAGGCTGATGGATCCACGGATTGGTAGGCAAATACTGGACGTGATAGTCGGGCTTCACCTTCGAGCAGCCCTTGTACCAGAGCACCGCCGAACGCACGGCAGTGATCGCCGGATAACGCTCTTTCAGATGCTGCTGAACACGCGCGAGGGTGACGCCCGAATCGACCAGATCGTCGACCAGCAACACGTTGCCATGCAGCTCGCCGCGCGTCATGGTGATGTATTGCGCGATGTCGAGTTCGCCCTGCTCCGTGCCGGCCGCTTCACGATACGAACTCGTGGCGAGAATCGCCAGCGGCAGATCGTAAATGCGCGAGAGCTGATCGCCGACACGCAGACCACCGCGCGCGAGGCACAGGATCTTGTCGAACTTCCAGCCCGACTCATGCACCTGCAACGCGAGCAATTCGATCAGCCGGTGATACTCGTCCCAGCCGACCCACAGGTTCTTGTCGTCGTTGCGCGGATCTTTCATCGCAATCATGGGTACACCTTGAACCATGGCTTAAACCTTGAACGGATGACGAAGCAGAATGGTTTCGTCGCGGTCCGGACCGGTCGACACCATGTCGATCGGAATGCCCGCGACTTCCTGCACACGCGACAGATAAGCGCGCGCATTCGTGGGCAGCTTGTCCCATTCCTTGATGCCGACGGTGCTTTCCTTCCAGCCCACGAAGGTTTCATACACCGGCTCGCAACGCGCGACTTCCGACGAACCGCGCGGCAGCAGGTCGACATGCTTGCCGTCGACCGTGTAGCCGACGCACAGCTTCACTTCGTCGAGACCGTCGAGCACGTCGAGCTTGGTCATGCACAAACCTGATACACCATTGATCTGGATCGAGCGGCGCAGCGCGGCGACGTCGAGCCAGCCGGTGCGGCGCGGACGGCCGGTGACCGAGCCGAATTCCTTGCCGACGGTAGCCAGTTCCAGGCCGATCGCTTCCTGACGGGCGGCGTTATCCGCGTCGTACAGTTCGCTCGGGAACGGGCCCGAACCGACGCGCGTGCAATATGCCTTGGTGATGCCGAGAATGTAGTTCAGCTTTTGCGGACCGACGCCCGCGCCGGCCGTGGCCGCACCCGCCACGCAGTTGCTCGACGTGACGTACGGATACGTGCCGTGGTCGATGTCGAGCAGCGTGCCTTGCGCGCCTTCGAACAGCAGGTTGCTGCCGGCCGCGTTCGCGTCGTAGAGACGGCGCGATACGTCGGTGACCATGGGCTTCAGACGATCGGCATAGCTGAGCATCGTGTCGAGCGTTTGCTGGAAGTCGACAGCGTCAACGCCCAGGTATTGCGTCAACACGAAGTTGTGGTAATCGAGATTTTCACGCAGACGTTCGGCGAAGGTTTCCGGCTCGAACAGGTCCTGCACGCGCAAACCGCGGCGCGCCACCTTGTCTTCGTAAGCCGGGCCGATGCCGCGGCCGGTGGTGCCGATCTTGGCCGCGCCACGGCGCTTTTCGCGGCCCTGGTCGATGGCGATGTGATACGGCAGGATCAGGGTGGTGGCTTCGGAAATGAAGAGGCGATTCTGAACATCGACCCCGGCGGCTTCGAGCTCGCCGATTTCCTTGAACAGCGCTTCCGGCGACAACACGACGCCATTGCCGATGTAGCACGCGACGCCGGGATGCATGATGCCCGACGGAATCAGACGCAAGATGGTTTTCTTGCCGCCGATGATAAGCGTGTGACCGGCATTGTGACCGCCCTGGAAGCGAACGACGCCTTGAGCGTGGTCCGTCAGCCAGTCGACGATCTTGCCCTTGCCTTCATCACCCCACTGGGTTCCCACGACGACGACGTTACGCCCGGGGTTCACATTCACTGCGCTGGCAGACATGTTGTTTCGTAAGCTGGTTAAAAACGTATTCTACCTATGTTCGCGGAACCTTCCGAATTTTTCCGTTTCCGCTCAACGGTATGCACGTTATGTTGGGTATTGCGAAAGTAGCGCGGCCGATGGCCGCGCCGCGTTTTAAGGGCACGCTCGATGCCGTCTGAGAAGCGCTGAGGATCACCCTCGGCCGGGTCTGACGGAACGCTCAGGCAACGCGCTCAGGCGCGCGGTTCGACGACCCAGTTGCCGTTGCGCTCGACCAACACGCGGTCGAAAGCGAATTCGTCCAGATCGTGTTCATGGCCGGGCAGCGCCTGAATCACCACTTCACCGGCATCGCGCAACGCGGCGACGCTCACGCGCAATGCTTCGTCGTGCTGCCACGGCGCGAGAATCGCGCTGCTGCGCGCTTCGACCGGCGAAATCCGCGCCACTTCGCGCAGATCGAGCGAAAAGCCGGTGGCCGCCCGCGCGCGGCCATACGCCTGGCCCACATGGTCGTAACGGCCGCCGCGCGCTACCGCATTGGGCACGCCGTCCACATACGCCGAGAACATCACGCCGCTGTGGTAAGCATAGCCGCGCAGATCGGCGAGATCGATCATCACTTCGGCGCCGTCCACCTGGCTTGCGAGGAACGCGAGGTCGTCGAGCGCGCGGGCGATGGCCGGCGCGTTCGGCAAGCGCGCGCGGGCTTCGTCGAGCACCGACGCGTCGCCGTACAGCGTGGGCAACGCGCGCAAGGCGTCGCGGATCACCGGCGTCAGGTTGGCTGTCAGTTCGACGAGGCGCGGCACGTCCTTGCCCGCCAAGGCGTCGTAAAGCGACTGCCCGAGCTCGGCCGCGGCCGGCTCGGCTTCGATCAGCGCCGCGAGCACACCCGCGTGGCACAGATCGAGGCGCACTTTCGCGAGGCCGGCCAGACGCAGCGCGTCGAGCATCAACTGCTGGATTTCCAGGTCCGCTTCGAGGCCGGCGTGTCCATAGATTTCCGCGCCGATCTGGATTTGCTCGCGCGTGGCATGCAGGCCGCGCGGACGCGTGTGCGCGACATTGCCCGCATAACAAAGACGCGTCACGCCCTGGCGATTCAGCAGATGCGCGTCGATGCGCGCGACTTGCGGCGTGATGTCCGCGCGCAGGCCGAGCGTGCGCCCGGACAGCTGATCGACCAGCTTGAAGGTCCGCAGGTTCAGATCGTGCCCGCCGCCGGTCAGCAGCGACTCGATGTATTCGAGCAACGGCGGCATAACCATCTCGTAGCCGTACGAACGGAAACGGTCCAGCAAATGGCGCCGCAATTCTTCGATCTTGCGGGCTTCCGACGGCAGCACGTCGGCAATATTTTCGGGAAGTAACCAGGTCGACATCGATACAGTCCTACGACGTTGAACACGGCGGCTGGGTGCGCCGGTAAGTGAGAGTGAATGGCGGGCGGCGGCTCGATTTTGGCGGCCATCGCGGGCGTCTGGATTGGCTGCAGCGACCCTATCCGGCTTTTGGCCGCAGGGCGTTGCACGATGCGGCGTTCAGAGCACCGCGGGCCATGGCGGCCCGTCGCATCTGGCCGCCAAGCGCCTTCAGGTCACGATAAACAGCAGGATCAGCCCGAGCACCATCACGATCAGGCCACCCACCCGAATCTGATGCGGCGGCCGTTCCGCTATTTTACGGAACGTGTCGCGCCAGGCGCTCGGAAAAACGAAGGGAAACATTCCCTCGATAATCAGCATCAACGCGATCGCGAGCAGTAACGAGCCGGCTATATCCATGCGATTCAAAGGGCCGCGATGCGGGTGCCGCGGCGTTCCGGTTATCAGGGTTTGCGCGGGACCGCGGGAGCGTCCGGGGCGGCGCCGCCGGTCGGGCTACGCATGAAGCGGAAGAACTCGTTGCTCGGATCGACCACGATCACGTCGCCCGGCTTGAAGGTGTTCTTGTACGCCTGCATGCTTTGATAGAACTGGTAGAACTGCGGGTCGCTGCCGTAAGCGTCGGCGGCGATCTGCGCTGCCTTGGCATCGCCTTCGCCCTTGATGGTCTGCGCCTGACGATAACCGTCCGCGAGAATCGCCTGTTGCTGGCCGATCGCGTCCTGCCTGATCTTGTCGGCTTCGGCCGTGCCCTTCGCGCGTTCGTCGGCCGCGACCTGCTGGCGCGCGGCGATCATGCGCTTGTAGACCGAGTCCGCCATCGACGCCGGGAAATCGACGCGCGTCAATTGCACGTCGACCACCGACACGCCCAGCGATGCCGCCGCCTTGTCCATCGCGGCGCGCGCTTCGTCGGCGACGGCCTGTTGCCGCGCGAGCGCGTCGGACAGCGTGACCTTCGCGAACGCGTCGCCGAGCGCGCCGCGCGACAGCAACGCGAGCCGGTCCGGCAGGCTCTGCGCATCGCCGCGGGTTTCGGCGAGCAGCTTGAGCGGATCGGTCACGCGATATTTGAGAACCGGGTTCGCCAGCAGATCGATTTTGTCGGACGTCACGTAACGGTCTTCGTCCGGCGCATCGAGCGACTGTATGCGGTTATCGACCAGCGTGACCGTTTGCAACGGCGGCGGCAATTTCACATGCAGACCGGGGCCGAGCAGGCTCGGCGCTTCGTCGCCATGCGAGGACAGCACGGCCATGTGGCGCTGATCGACGACGAACACCATCGACGAAGCGGCAAACAGCACGATGACGACAGCCACGACGAGCGCAATGATCTTGTTCATGATGTGCGCTCCTTATTGAACGTCGTCTTCGCGCATACGGCTGCGGAAGGAGTCGCGTGAACGCAGCGCGTCGCTGCCGGCTGCGGCCTGGCTGGCCGGCGCGGCGGATGCCGCAGGCGCCGAAGCCGCGGAGCCGGTTGCGGAGGCGGACGGTGCAGCCAAAGGCGACGCGGCATTGCTCGCCGCTTGCGGCGCGGCAGCGGCCGTCGCGCCCGCTGCCGCACCCGAGGCGGCGGCAGCGTCGGCGACCCGCTGGCGAGTCTGCTCGACCAGCTTGTCGAGCGGCAGATACAGCACGTTGTTGCCGCTCTTGCTGTCCACGTACACCTTGGTCGTATTCGAATAGATCTGCTGCATGGTGTCCAGGTACATGCGCTCGCGAATCACCGCGGGCGCTTTCGAGTACTGCGCGTAGACCTGCTTGAAGCGTTCGGCGTCGCCTTGTGCCTGGGCCACGGTCTTCTCGCTGTAGGTTTTCGCTGCGTCGATCTGGCGCGCCACGTCGGCTTGCGCGCGCGGCAGAAGATCCGCGGCATAGGCTTCGGCATCGCGTTTCGCGCGGTCGTTTTCCTGACGGACTTTCGCGGCGTCGTCGAAGGCGGCCTGCACGCGGTCGGGCACCTGCACGCCCTGGATCGTCACACCGGTCACGGCGAGGCCGGACTGATATTCATCCAGGGATTGCTGGATCGCCGTCATGAGTTGCTGGCGAATTGTTTCGCGATCCTGATAGAGGATGTCATTGGTGCTGCGCGCGCCGACGATGTTGCGCACCGCCGCCTGGGCAGCCTGCATCACGCCCTGATCGGGATCGACGCTGCGAAACAGGTAATCGGTCGGCTTCTTCACCTGGTATTGCACGGCGAAGCGTACGTCGACGATATCCGCGTCGTGCGTGAGCATCGACGCGTCTTTCACATTCGCGAGACGCACCACGTTGTTGCGGCCCACTTCCACCTGGCGGATCTGGCCGATGTTGACGAGCTCGTGTGCTTCGAACGGATACGGCAGACGCCAGTGCACGCCCTGTCCCGCCGTGTAGCGATACTTGCCGAACTGCATGACCACACCGGCCTGGCCGTCCTGCACGACGAACACGCCACTGCCGAGATAAATGGCCAGCAGCACGCCGATCACGATGCCCACGCCGATCCGCGCGCTACGACCGTTGTCGGGACGCCCGCCACCCGAACCGCCGCCCTTGCGGCCGAACACCCGGCTCAAACGACGGTTGAAATCGCGCCACATCTCGTCGAGATCGGGCGGTCCCTCGCCGTCTTTGCTCGGCGGACGCTTCGGCTCGTTGGGACGTTGCCGGTCGCCATTGGCGTCTCCCCGGCCCCAGCGCGGATCGTTCAGTGACAGCATGGCGCGCATGCGCACCCAGATACTCCGCTCGTTGTAATCGTTCACCTGTGTTCGTTCACCAGAGTAGACAGCGGGTCAGTGCAATTGGAACGGGTCAGTGCCCGAGTTCTGGGACCTTGCGGTCGTCGCGTGGTGCTGCCGACCGGTCCTCTTCCGAGAGATCGACCAGCGTTTCGGGAAGAGGTTCGGCAGTTGCGATTTCAGCGATGGCTGCGCGCAATGTGTCCAACCCTTGCCCCGTGCGCGCGCTCAAAAAGACGCGCGAAATATTACCATACTCGTCCCTTTCAACCGCGTCCCCACGGGCCGCCAACTCCGGCACCGCGTCGATCTTGTTGAAGACCAGCACCTGCCGGATCGTGTCTGCACCGATTGCGTGCAATACCTCGTTCACCTGATCGATCTGGTCGAGCCGCACCGCGCTCGACGCATCGACCACGTGCAGCAGCAGGTCGGCGTGAATGGTTTCCTCGAGCGTGGCGCGAAACGCCGCCACCAGTTGGTGAGGCAGTTCGCGGATGAAACCGACCGTATCCGACACCACCACCTGCCCCGCTTCGTCGCCGAGATAGACGCGCCGCGAGGTGGTATCCAGGGTCGCGAACAACTGGTCGGCGGCGTACGCCTGAGCCTTGGTGAGCGCGTTGAAGAGCGTGGACTTGCCCGCGTTCGTGTAGCCGACGAGCGACACCGACATGGTCTGATTGCGGCTGCGCGCGCGGCGCTGCGTGCCGTGCTGACGACGCAGCTTTTCGAGTCGCGTCTTGAGCGCCTTGATGCGCTCGCCGATCAAACGACGGTCGGTTTCGAGCTGCGTTTCGCCAGGGCCGCGCAAACCGATACCGCCTTTTTGCCGCTCCAGGTGAGTCCATGCGCGGATTAGCCGCGTCGACAGATACTGCAGTTGCGCGAGCTCCACCTGCAGCTTGCCTTCATGGCTGCGGGCGCGTTGCGCAAAAATGTCGAGGATCAGACTGGTGCGATCGATCACGCGCCGATTAAGCGCCTGCTCCAGATTGCGCTGCTGCGCAGGCGCCAGCGCGTGATTGAAAATGACGAGTTCGATGTCGTTCGCCTCACACGCAAGACGCAGTTCTTCGGCCTTGCCGCTGCCGACGAACATCTTGGCATCGGGACTGGACCGGCGCCCGGTGAGGGTGACTATGGGATTCGCGCCCGCGCTTTGCGCGAGCAGGCTGAGTTCTTCCAGGCTGGCTTCGAAATCGATCTTACCGAAGTCGATGCCGACAAGCGCTGCATTAATCAAATTGGAGGGTATCAAGATGAGGCGGCCGGGAGTAATCGCCAACGGGCGACGCTACGCCGGCCGCGACGGGGGTTAGGACTGTTCAGAATCCGGGTGGAAATTCACCGGACGGGCTGGCACGACTGTCGAGATTGCGTGCTTGTAGACCATCTGGGTGACCGTATTCCGGAGCAACACGACGTACTGGTCGAACGATTCGATGTTCCCTTGAAGCTTGATGCCGTTGACCAGATAGATCGACACCGGCACATGCTCTTTACGCAGTGCGTTCAAAAACGGGTCTTGTAACAATTGCCCTTTGTTGCTCATAGCAAACTCCGTGTTTTTTTGCAGGTTGACTGAATTGACGCGGAAGAAAAAGAGATCCAGCGTCAACCGCTACACTATAGCCGATTTTCATTTTTGCGCGGGAGGCCTGGCCAGGCGGCCAAAGCCAGCACACACGCGGGTTTCAGCCTAGGTCTAGCCTTTATCCGCGTAAGGGTTCGTCGACGATCTGAACTCTATGCGCAATGGAGTCCCAGTCAGCTTGAAAGTTTCCCTGAAGCGGTTTTCCAGATAGCGTTTGTACGTTTCGGTGATCGCATCGAGCGCATTGCCGTGAATCACGATGATCGGCGGATTCTGTCCGCCCTGGTGCGCGTAACGCAGTTTCGGGCGCACCGGACCGCGTCGGCGCGGCTGCTGGAATTCGACGGCATCGATCAACGCGCGTGTGAGCTTCGGCGTCGGCAGCTTGGCCATGGCGGCTGCGTAGGCGTCGTCGACCGAGCGCATCAACGGGCCGATCCCGGTTTTTTCCGCGGCGGAAATGAAATGGAATTTGGCGAAGTCGAGAAATTTTAGTTTGCGCTCGAGGTCCGCTTTGGTGCGGTCGCGCACATGCGGATCGAGACCGTCCCACTTGTTCACGCCCACCACCAGCGCACGGCCCTGCTCCACCACGAAGCCGGCAATGTGCGCGTCCTGCTCCGAAATGTCCTGGCGCGCGTCGAGCAGCAGGATCACGACGTTGGCGTCGGAGATCGACTGCAGCGTCTTCACCACCGAGAATTTCTCGATCGCTTCGAACACTTTGCCGCGGCGGCGCAAACCGGCGGTGTCGATCAGCGTATACGGCTTGCCGCCGCGTTCGAAATCGACATAGATCGAATCGCGCGTGGTGCCTGGCATGTCGAACGCGATCACGCGCTCTTCGCCCACCAGTGCATTGATCAACGTCGACTTGCCGACATTCGGACGGCCGACGATCGCAATCTTCACGCCGCGCGTCTGCTTCTCTTCGTCGCTTTCTTCCGGCTGGCCGGCGTAGGCGACTTCGAGCGCCTCGTTGATCATTTCGGTGACGCCGTCGCCATGCGCCGCGGAAATCGCGCGCGGGTCGCCGAGGCCGAGTTCGTAGAAGTCGGCGGCGACGTTGCTGTACTTCATGCCCTCCGCCTTGTTGACGACCAGGAAAATCGGCCGGCCGACCTTGCGCAGATAGTCGGCGATCGACTTGTCCTGCGGCGCGAGGCCATTGCGACCGTCGACGATGAACACGACGATGTCCGATTCCTCGACCGCCTGGCGGGTTTGACGCGCCATTTCGTGCAGGATGCCTTCTTTCGCGACCGGCTCGAAGCCGCCGGTGTCGACGACCAGATACGGCCGGTCGCCGGCGCGCCCCTCGCCGTAATGGCGATCGCGGGTGAGACCGGGCAGGTCGGCAACCAGCGCATCACGCGTGCGCGTGAGCCGGTTGAACAGCGTGGATTTCCCCACATTGGGGCGCCCGACGAGGGCAATAACGGGTTTCATCAGATGTTGTTCACGGTGAAACGCGGGATCGAAATCGACCGGCCGCGTAGCGACGCCATGCGGCCGCTACACGGCAGCGTTTGACGAAAATTATCACGAATTCGGCCAGCCCCGGATGTGCTGTCAATATGCACGCCCGGGCGGACGGGGGTTTGGCTGTATGGGCGACGCCAGCGGGCCGCCAGATTCAGTCTTGATTGCTCGACGGCTCGCACGCCGGTTCGAAACCGATTCTGTGCGGTATTGGCGAACCTGCCGTCGAAGGTGATGCCGCAAGCACTCACCGATGGCCACGTGGGCCCGTGCGCCATATCTGATCCGACTTGCCGGACCAGCCAGTCCGGCGGAATTCTTTTACTTACTCTGCCCTGCTACTACAACTCGAACTGCATCTCAGTAAAACGCGCGCGGCCGGCGAAGCCGGCCTGCGCGCCAGACAGCGATTGCTGCGCGCGATCAGCGCGGGCGGTAGCCGTACAAATCGCCGTCGTGCGTCAGCACCACCAGCGTTTCGCCGGCGAGCACCGGCGCTGCGGTGATCGGGCTACCGTCGGTCTTCACGCGCGCGACCAGCGTGCCGTCGTCGCGGGACAGGAAGTGCACGTAGCCCTGATAGTCGCCGAGTACCGCGGCGTGACCCAGAATGAACGGCACGCTCAGGTCGCGGTTCTTCAGCTTGTCGTTCTTCCACAGCGGCGCGCCGCTGTTGGTATCGAACGCCGACACCACCGACCAGTCGTCCGCCGCGACCACGGCGCGCTCATCCTGCGCCAGACCGCTCGTGCTCGAAAACGCCTTTTCCCACACGGCGCGGCCCGAGTTCGCGTCGAAACAGCCAATCTGGCCCTGGAACGTCACGGCGCAGGTTTCCGAACCGACCAGCGTGGGCGGACCTGTCACGTCGTTGATGCGCTCGACTTCCGTCACGCCCTTCGGATACGACACCGGCGTTTGCCAGTAGTTGTCGCCCGTTTGCAGGTTGATCGCCGCGAACGCGCCGCCGGGGAAACCGGCCAGCACGGCCGCGTCGCCCGCGAACGTCATGCCCGACGACACGCGCAGATTGAGCGGCACCGCGCGGTTGCGGTAGTTCCACTTCTGCTCGCCGGTTTGCGCGTTGAACGCGGTGATCTGACCGTCGACCGTACGCACCACCACGAGGCCGTTGCCGACGAGCGGCGGCGAAATGATTTCGCCCGGCGCCTTGGCGGTCCAGAGTTGCTTGCCGTCCGCGCCGAGCACGTAGACGTCGCCCTTCAGGCCGCCGACCGCGGTGAGTGTGCCGTCGCTGCCGACACCTGCCGACAGGTCGTCGTGCAGTTTGACGCGCCAGACGTCCTGACCGGTCTGCGCGTCGATCTTCGCCACCGAACCGTTCGCGCCGGCCGCGTACACCGCGTTGCCCACCGCAACCGGCGAGAACAGGTAACGGCCTGCCTTACCGACGCTCGCCTTCCAGGCCTGCTGCACGTCGAGCACGGGTTTGAACTCGGTGAGCGGCGTGGGCACGCGGCGCTCGTCTTTCGTGGATGAGCAAGCCGCCATGGTGAGCACGGTCATCGCACAGGCAACGGGCACAGCGTAACGTTTCAGCAGATTCATCGGTGGACGAAGCATTCAGGAAATTAGTTAAAAGAGACCGGTTGGTCGTTGCACGCGGCGCTGATTGGGGCGCTCATGTGCGGCGATCAGCCGCCCAGCGCGTCCAGCTTGAACTGAATCAACTGGCGTGCCGAGCTATCGTTTTTCGACAGCGAGTCGAGCGCGAGCTTATAGGCCGCGCGTGCATCGTCACGCTTGCCTTGGGCGGCGAGCAGATCGCCGCGGCCGTTCGCCACGATGCCCTTGAACGCGTCGGATTGCGGTTCGGCGAGCAAGGCGAGGCCCTGATCGTAAGCCTTGTCGTCGAGCAGCAACGAAGCGAGACGCAGCTTGGCGATCTGCTTGAACTCGTCATCTTTCGCGTGATCGATGGTCCATTGCAGTTGCGCCTTCGCGGCGGATTCGTCGCCCGCGGCGTACAGCGCCTTGGCGGCGCCCAGCGCGGTCATTTGCGCATACGCGGTGCGGCTGAACTTGTCTTCCATGTCGGTGGCGACGCGCGTGATCTTCGCCTTGTCACCCGATGCCACGGCTTGCTGCACCTGGTCATACAGCACGGCGGCTTCAGCCGCCTGACGCCGTTGCCAGAAATTCCAGCCGTTCCAGCCGGCGGCGGCCACCAGTGCCACCAGCACGATCCATGTGGTTGCATTGCCCCACTGCGTCCACCATGCCTTCAGACTTTCAATCGATTCTTGTTCGTCGTGGTAACTCATTGCCCGGCGATTTCCTCTTTCTTGCTACGTGTGCGTGTCGAATCCGATTGAAAACCAACCAGCTCGACGACATCGCGATCAGTCGTCGCCGTCTTCGGCGGTTGCAACCATCGCATTGATTAGAAATTCGGTCAAGTCTTCGGCCGGCACGTTTTGTTGCTCGTTTTTACCGCCGTTAGCATTTGTATCGCGCAGCGGTTTGACACCGACCGTGCCGTTGGTGATCTCGTCTTCGCCGAGCACCACGGCGAAGGCCGCGCCGCTTGCGTCGGCACGCTTCATCTGCGATTTGAAGCTGGCCGGTTGACCGTCGGCGCTGCAATGCAGGATCACGTCGAGACCGGTGTCGCGCAAACGCTCGGCGATGATAAAGGCTTGCTCGCGTGCCGCGTCGCCTTGATGGACCACGTACACGTCGCAACCTTCGTCTTCCGGCACGAGTTGCTCTTCCTTCAGCAGCTCGAGGATGCGCTCAATGCCCATTGCCCAACCGCATGCCGCCGTCGGCTTGCCGCCAAGCTGCTCGATCAGCGGATCGTAACGGCCGCCCGCCGCGACGGTACCTTGCGCGCCGAGCTTGTCGGTCACCCATTCGAACACGGTCAGATTGTAGTAATCGAGACCGCGCACGAGACGCGGATTGATCTTGAACGGGATATTGTTCGCCTTCAGAATGCGCTGCAAACCTTCGAAGTGCGCGCGCGATTCTTCGCCGAGAAAATCGATCAGCTTGGGCGCGTTCTGCGCGACTTCCTGCATGGCCGGATTCTTCGTGTCCAGCACGCGCAGCGGGTTCGTGTAGAGACGGCGCTTCGCTTCTTCGTCGAGCACGTCCATGTGCTTTTCGAGGTACGCGATCAATTCCACACGATGCGCCGCGCGTTCATCCGCGAGGCCCAGCGAGTTGATTTCGAGCTTGATGCCCATTAGCCCGAGGTCGTCCCACAAACGCTGGCACATCATGATGATTTCAGCGTCGGCATCCGGGCCGGCAAAGCCGAGCGCTTCCACGCCGACCTGATGGAACTGGCGATAACGGCCGCGCTGCGGACGCTCGTGACGGAACATCGGGCCGATGTACCACAGACGCTTCGGGCCGTCGTACAGCATGTTGTGTTCGATCGCCGCGCGCACCACCGCTGCCGTGTTTTCCGGGCGCATGGTCAGATTTTCACCGTTCAGTGCGTCGGTAAAGCTGTACATCTCTTTCTCGACGATGTCGGTCACTTCACCGATACCGCGCTTGAACAGCTGCGTATGCTCGATGATCGGCGTACGAATATTCTGGTATCCGTACGAACGCAGCATCGACTTGACGGTCGTTTCGAAAAATTCCCACAGCCCGGCTTCCTGCGGAAGGATGTCGTTCATGCCCTTCACGCCGGAGAGCTTTTCGAGCTTTTTCTTCTGTTCTGTCATCTGTATTCGAGAGCCGATGTTTAGTTGGCTACCGTGGCGCGGCCATAGCTGCGCTCGACGTAGTCACTCACGATTTGCTGGAATTCTTGCGCGATGTTGTCGCCGCGCAGCGTCTTGACCTTCTCGCCGTCGATGAACACCGGCGCGGCCGGGTTCTCGCCCGAGCCCGGCAGGCTGATGCCGATATTCGCCTGCTTCGACTCGCCCGGACCGTTGACGATGCAGCCCATCACCGCGACGTGCATCTTCTCGACGCCAGGATACTGATCGCGCCAAACCGGCATCTGCGTACGCAAATAGGTCTGGATTTGCGATGCCAGTTCCTGGAACAGCGTGCTGGTGGTGCGACCGCAACCCGGGCACGCGATCACCATCGGCGTGAACGAGCGCAGACCCATGGTCTGCAAAATTTCCTGGCCGACGATCACTTCGCCGGTGCGCGAGGCGCCCGGTTCTGGCGTGAGCGAAATGCGGATCGTGTCGCCGATGCCCTGCTGCAGCAATACAGACAACGCCGCCGTCGAGGCAACGATGCCCTTCGAACCCATGCCGGCCTCTGTCAAGCCCAGATGCAGCGCGAAGTCGCAACGGCGCGCGAGTTCGCGGTACACGGCGATCAGATCCTGCACGCCGCTGACCTTGCACGACAGAATGATCTGATTGCGCGACAGACCGAGTTCGACCGCCCGCTCCGCCGAGCCGATCGCCGACTGGATGAGCGCTTCGTACATCACGCTTTGCGCTTCCCACGGCGTGGAACGCGCGGCGTTCTCGTCCATCATCTTCGCGAGCAGATCCTGATCGAGGCTGCCCCAGTTGACGCCGATACGCACCGGCTTATCGTACTTCGCCGCGGCTTCGATCATCTGCGCGAACTGCGTGTCGCGTTTCGCGCCGTGACCTACGTTGCCCGGATTGATCCGGTACTTGGACAACGACTCCGCGCACGCCGGGTAATCGCGCAACAGCAAATGGCCGTTGTAATGGAAGTCGCCGACCAGCGGCACCGACACGCCCATGCGGTCGAGCTGCTCGCGCACGGCCGGCACGGCCGCAGCCGCTTCCGGTGTGTTCACCGTGATACGCACCAGCTCCGAGCCGGCTTGTGCCAGTTCCTTGATCTGGATCGCGGTGCCGATCGCGTCCGCGGTGTCCGTGTTGGTCATCGACTGGATGCGCACTGGCGCGTCGCCGCCGATGGTAACGAGCTGGCCGCCCCAACGGACGTCCACCGCGTGCGACTTGCGCCGCGGTGCCTGGCCGCCGAACACCGGCTCGTTGGAAACGATCTTGCTACTGGATTGGGATTGAGCTTCGGATTGCATCGAAAAACCCATTTACGCCGCATGCGCCACACAAAAGACGTCGCGCCTGAATTGAAAAAGCGCCGCGGACCGGTTGGCCGCGGCGCATACCGTATCTGTCAAGGCAGCGCGAAACGCGCCACGTTGCCCTTGGCCGCCGCATATTTCGCGGGATCGACCGGCTGGCCGTCGAGCGTCAGCGAGTCGAGGCCGGCCCTGTTGCCGAGCGTGACCTTGAAAGGCGCTTCGCCCGTTACTGCCTTGGTATCGCCTGCGTGCACGAGGCCGGAGAACACTTCCTTGCCATCTTTGCCACGCACGCTGAACCAGCTATCCTGCTTCACGCTCAACGCGACGGTCGACTGACCCGCAGCCGGCGTCACCGTAGCCGCCGGTGCGCTCGCGCCCGGCGCCGTTGCCCCAACCGGTGCCTGCGAACCCGTCTTAGGCGCGGCCACCATTGCCGTGACTGCCGGGGCCGACGAAGGTGCCGTACCCGTGGCGAGCGGCGCGGGCATCGGCGTAGCCGACGCTGCATTCTCCGCTGCCGCCTGCGTATCCGGCGCTGAAGCAGCCTCTTCCGCAGTCGCTTCCGAACCTGCCGATTGGCCCTGCGCCACCGCGCCCGATGCGCCGGTTGCGCCGCCAGTAGCACCGTTCGCGCTCGCTTTCAAGCGCGCCAGCCAGGCCGACGAATCGCCGCCATTGGTGTGCCACATGCCGAGCGCGATCACCGCGACGATCACCGCCGCCACGCCCCACAGCCACGAGCGGCTCTTTTGCCCACTGCCACCCAACGAGAGCGATACCTTGCCGCGCGGCAAATCCCTACCCGACGACGCCGGCATCGACAGATCCGGCGCGGGCACTCCCTTTTCGCGGCGCAGTGCCGCCGTGAACGGCGTGGGATCCGCACCGAGCATTTTCGCGTAGCTGCGCACCACGCCCAGCGCGAAGGTCGTATCCGGCAAGTGGCTGATGTCGCCCGATTCGAGCGCGCGCAGCTTGGTGACGGACACTTTCAAACGCGCCGACACGTCGTCGATCGTCCAGCCTTTCGATTCACGCAATTGGGTCAAGCGCGCGCCAACCGCCGCCAACGAATCCATGCCCGGCTGCACAACAGGCTGCACCGCCGCCCGTGCGACCGGTGCCGGATGGCTTTCGTTCGTGTCTGTGTCCTGCGGCTGCGGGTGCTGCGGCTCACTCATCCCAAATCCTTTCGCGTCGATTCTTTTTCACTCGTGCGAGCCGGACGGGCTAAAGCCTCACGTCCGAATCGCAGACCGTTTATAACAAAATGTGCGGCCTTGTGCGCCGCTTCCGATCGCTTCTGCAAACTTTCTTTTCAATCGACGCCGGCACAGCAGGTTGTCGCGCATTCGCGGAGCTTCTCCGAACGCGGGCGCCCTGCCGTTCCCGCGCGATTACACGGCGCGAACCTCGATCACCCTGGCTGCCTTCCCGGTGCGCTCAGCGAGGCGGGTGCGGTCTTTCACCGCGCCGGCCAACTGACCGCAGGCAGCGTCGATATCATCGCCGCGTGTCTTGCGCACCGTAGTGACGACGCCCGCGTCCATCAATACTTGTGCAAACCGCTTGATCTGCTCCGGTTTCGAGCGGATGAGGCCCGATTCGGGGAACGGATTGAACGGAATCAGATTGAATTTGCACGGCACGTCGCGCGTGACCGCGAGCAATTCGCGCGCTTGCGCTTCGCTGTCGTTCACGCCGTCGAGCATGCAATATTCAAACGTAATGAAATCGCGCGGCGCGACCTTCAGATAGCGCTGGCAAGCCGCCATCAGTTCGCGCAGCGGGTACTTCTTGTTCAGCGGCACGAGCATGTCGCGCAGCGGATCGCTAGGCGCATGCAAGGAGACCGCGAGCGCGACCGGCAGATCGGCGCCGAGCCGGTCCATCATGGGCACGACGCCCGAGGTGGACAGCGTGACACGGCGGCGCGACAGGCCGTAGGCGTTGTCGTCGAGCATCAGGCGCATGGCCGGCACGACCGCGTCGTAGTTGAGCAGCGGCTCGCCCATGCCCATCATCACGACGTTCGTGACGACCCGCTCGCCCTTGCCGTCGCCACCCGTGGCGCGCCCGCCGTCCACGCCGCGCGACGCGCGCAGCGCGAACTCGGCCATGCGCAACTGGCCGATGATTTCAGCGGTGGTGAGATTGCGGGAGAAACCCTGCTTGCCGGTCGAACAGAAACGGCAGTTGACCGCGCACCCGGCCTGCGACGACACACACAGCGTGCCGCGCGTTTCTTCGGGAATGTAGACGGTTTCAACCGCGTTGCTGTTGCCGACGTCGATCAGCCACTTGCGTGTGCCGTCGGTCGAAATATTGTCGCTGACGATGCCCGGCATCGAGATCGTGGCGCGCCCCTTGAGCTTTTCGCGCAAGGACTTCGCGAGATCGGTCATGCCGTCGAAGTCGGCAGCGTTGTATTGGTGAATCCAGCGCTGCAATTGTTTGGCGCGAAACGGCTTCTCGCCCAGGCTGTCGCAGTAAGCGACAAGCCCTTGGGCGTCGAGGTCGAGAAGGTTGACGGTGGGACTGCTCGTCATATCGAATCCTGCCATTTCAGTGCGAGACTGCGTTCATGCAACAAGCTGCATGAACGCAATGCCGTTCGCGCCCATTCCTGCTGCTTTTACCTTACTACTTTGCCGGGCGATTCGTGCGATAAATCCGGTCGGCTGCACGAATCGCGCACGGGAGTTCTGCTTAGCGCGAGTACACGTTCACTTGCGGGAAGAAGAACGCGATTTCAACGGCAGCGGTTTCAGCGGCGTCCGAACCATGCACTGCGTTCGCGTCGATGCTGTCGGCGAAGTCGGCGCGGATCGTGCCCTTTTCCGCCTTCTTCGGGTCCGTTGCACCCATCAGATCACGGTGCTTCAGGATGGCGTTCTCGCCTTCCAGCGCTTGCACGACGACCGGGCCCGAGATCATGAAATCGACCAGGTCCTTGAAGAACGGACGTGCAGCGTGCACAGCGTAGAACTTCTCCGCGTCGGCGCGCGACAGGTGAACCATGCGCGAAGCCACGATCTTCAGACCAGCGTTTTCGAAACGGCTGTAGATCTGGCCGATCACGTTCTTGGCCACTGCGTCCGGCTTGATAATCGACAGGGTGCGTTCGATCGCCATAAAAACTCCAAAAAATTAAGAGGTTACAGATTCAAATGAATCCGCTATTGTAGCATGTTCCCGTGTATGATTGCGATTGAACCCTTACAGAATTGAAAGACTCCAAGCAGGAGTTTCCGAATACTGGTAGCGTAGGTGGTGCGGTATTTTCACGGTATTGAAACTCCCCGCCCGCGCGCCAATCTTAGGGATGAGAGCGCTGCTGGCGGCGGGAAATCCTGCCGGCGCCGCACCACTTGCTACAACCCGCTTCACAACCATACGCATCACGCTTCTGAGGTAAGGAGAGACCATGAACGAACATCCGTATAGCTTTGGCCGCAATGGCGCGGTCAGCACGGTCGAAACGCGTAACCGCGTGCTACGGAACACCTACTGGCTGCTCGCGCTGTCCATGATTCCGACAGTGCTGGGCGCGTGGGTGGGCCTCACCACCGGTTTCTCGCTGTTCGCCGCCACGAGTCCCGCCATGAGCATGCTGGCGTTCTTCGCGATCGCCTTCGGCTTCATGTTCGCCATTCAGAAGACCAAAGACAGCGCGGCCGGCGTGTTCGTGCTGCTCGGCTTCACGTTCTTCATGGGCCTGATGCTCTCGCGCATCCTGAGCTTCGTGCTCGGTTTTTCGAACGGCCCGTCGCTGATCATGCTCGCCTTCGGTGGCACTGGTGTGATCTTCGCGTCCATGGCAACCATCGCCACGGTCAGCAAGCGCGACTTCTCGGGTCTCGGCAAATGGCTGTTCATGGGCGTGATCGTGCTGCTGCTCGCCTCGGTCGCGAACGTGTTCCTGCATCTGCCGGCGCTGATGCTCACGGTGTCGGTCATGGCCATCGTGATCTTCTCGGCCTACATGCTGTTCGACGTGCAGCGCGTCGTGAACGGCGGTGAAACGAATTACATCACCGCTACCCTCGCGATCTACCTGGATCTGTACAACGTGTTCGTGAACCTGCTGGCGCTGCTCGGCATCTTCGGCGGCAATCGCAACTAAGCCTGATTTGGGGCGCGGCGTTCGAAACGCCACCGCCCTGAAAGACAAAGCCCATAACGAGCAATCGTTATGGGCTTTTTTTCATGGCGCCCCGGCGTCTGCCGCGCGCAAATCCAGCGTCAGACGCGCGTCACACGCTCAGCCACGCAAACCCCTCATCTTGGGACGCCACCACCACTTCCGTCGGCGCCGCGCCCAGCACACCGGCCATCGCTGCCTGCGCCAGTTCCGGAAGATTGTTCTGCTGGCTCAAATGCGCGGCAACCAGATGGCGCAATCGCGAGCGATCGAGCGAGGCGAGAACTTCAGCCGCCGCGTCGTTGTTCAAATGGCCATGATTCCCGCCGATGCGCGCCTTCAGCGACTGCGGATAGCGGCTGCCCGCCAGCATCCGCACGTCGTGATTGCATTCGAGCACCAGCGCGTCGCAGCCACTCAGCACCGAGCTGATATGCGGCGTGGACGTGCCGACATCCGTCAGCACGCCGAGCCGGCTCGCGCCGTTCGACAGCACGTATTGCAGCGGCTCGCGCGCGTCGTGCGGAACGGTGTAGGGAAGAATGCTGAGGTCGCCGATCGCCACCGCTTCGTCGCCCCACAGCACCTGCAGATCAATATCGGCCTCGTCGGCGCCCACCGCGCGGGCGGTGCCCCAGCTCATGTACAACGGAATCGACCACTTGCGCGCCAGCGTCAGCGCGCTGCCAATGTGGTCGCTATGTTCATGCGTGATCAATATCGCGTCGAGACCCTCGACGCTCGCGCCGAGCCGCGTTAGACGCCGCTCGACTTCCTTGGCCGAAAAACCGCAGTCGAGCAACACGCGTGTGGTGGTTGCCCCGTTTTGCGCTTCCACCAGCAACGCATTGCCTTCACTGCCGCTACCGAGACTCGCGAACCTCACAGTCCGCTTAGTTCAGTTGCGCGTGCAGCAGCGTCACGATGCGCTGCGCGTCGGACGAATTGTCGACCTGCCCGTTCGCCGTCAGCACCGCCACCTGCGTCACCGTGTCGCCCTTCGAACGCACGTTGACGAGGAATTCCTGGCTCGGCTTCTTCGACGAATTGCCGCTGTAAAACAGCTTGCCGAGCAGCCCTTCCTTCTTCAGCTCCTGCATGGAGTCCGCATAGCGCACGTAGTAGATGCCCTTCGCGCGATCGCGGTTGTCGACGGTAAAGTTGGTGCGGTCGAGCGCGAGGCCCACGCGCAGCCACGCGCGATCGAACGACTCAGGCAGGTCGAGCGTGGATGCGCCCGCGCTCTGGTCGATCGTGGCCGGCGCAACCGCTGTGCGCGCGTCGGTCAGCAGTTGCTTCGATTGCGCTTCGGTCAAGCCGAACTTCTGCATCAGCTTGGTGAGGAACAGGGCCTCGAGCGCCGGATCGCGCGGCCGCTCCTCCCAACGCGACGACGTCTTGTCCTGCCCCGTCAACACTTCCTCCATGGCGCTGTGCGTAATGGAGATGTCGGTCGTGTCGCCCGGCGCGCGCGACACGAGTGTGCGGAAGCTGTCACGCGTGCCCGACGAATACGCGAAATCGATGACCTTGCCCACCGTGCGGCGGAACCAGTCGTCCGGAATGTTGGCGCGGTTTTCCGCCCAGTCGGTCGTCATGATGCCGGTGGCCGGCGCGTCGGTCTTCAGCGCGAAGCCGTTTTCCTGCCAGAACTCCTGCAACTGCGGCCAGAGCTGATCCGGCGAGCGGCCGTCGACGACCAGCCAGCGGCGATCGCCATCACGTTCGATGTGCATGCCGAGCGGATCCTGCGCGTTCGGCTGGCCTTCGGTCGTATTGCCGGCAGCCGTCACCGCGCGCTTCTGCGCGCCGCCCAATGCCAGATTGGCCGGCGGTGCGACATACCGCTCGTCGGTCTTGGTGGTGCTCAAATCGTTTGGAACGGCGAGCGGCGGCGCGCTGCCCGCCCCCTTGTAGTTGACGCGGTCGGAAGCAAACCAGTCGTTCAGCGTGTCACAGCCGGCGAGCGTCGTGAGGGCAAGCGCCAGCGCCGCCATGCGGGTTGCGTGGAGGGAAAGTGCGGAACGTTTCATGAGGTCCTTCGTGATGCTGGAACGCGGTGCCTTGGTTCTGTGTGCCGGGAACGTGGGCTGGATCGACGTCGGTTAAGGGAGTGCCGGTGGCAGGCTTTCGTTAGCGCTACTGGGTGCCGCGGACGCTATCCGCCTAGCCCAGCAGGCCCGCTTCGCGCAGCGCGGCGCGCACCACCTCGTGGTATTGCGCGTCGAGCGGCGTGAGCGGCAGGCGGATTCCGCCCTGCACACGACCCAATTGCTGCAGTGCCCATTTGGCCGGAATCGGATTCGATTCGATGAACAGGTTCTTGTGCAGCGACAGGAGTTTCAGATGAATTTCACGCGCGGTCTTCGCATCCGCAGCCAGGGCGGCCTTGCAGAGCTCGCTCATCGCCCGCGGCGCGACGTTGGCGGTGACCGAAATATTACCGTGGCCGCCCAGCAGCATCAGCGCGATCGCGGTGGGATCGTCGCCGCTGTAGATGCCGAAGTGCGACGGCGCGGACTTGATCAGATGCGCGGCGCGATCGATATTGCCGGTCGCTTCCTTCACACCGATGATGCCCGGCACCTGCGCGCAACGCAGAATGGTTTCGTTGCTCATGTCCGCAACGGTGCGGCCCGGCACGTTATACAGAATCACCGGCAGATCGACGGTTTCGGCGATCTTCGCGAAGTGGCGATAGATGCCTTCCTGCGTCGGCTTGTTGTAGTACGGGACGACCTGAAGCGTGGCGTCGGCGCCGACTTCCTTGGCCTGCCGGGTAAGTTCGATGGCTTCCGTCGTGGAGTTGCCGCCCGAGCCCGCGATCACCGGAATCCGGCCCGCCGTATGCTCGACTGCGGTCTTGACCATCAGCACGTGTTCTTCGACCGACAACGTGGCCGACTCGCCGCTCGTGCCGACCACCACGAGAGCGTTCGTGCCCTCCGCGACGTGCCAGTCGATCAGTTTGCGAAACGCCGGCAGATCGAGGCCGCCGTCTTCGAGCATCGGGGTGATGATGGCAGGAATGCTGCCGCGAATCTGAACGCCGGTATTGCTGCCTTGGTTGCCGCTGTGGTTGCCGTTAGTCATGAAACGCCATGAATTTGATCAGGTAAACCGCGATTGTAGCGGATTAGCCAGCCAACTCGTAACAAGGCGGGGGTGCCGCCTGCGCGGGGTCGACTGAGCGCTCCGCCTCCAGAATTGCGCAGATCCGCTGGACGTAGGCCGGGCGCGGCTGCGCGAGAAAACCGTCCTGAAAAGCGACAACCCGGAGCCGGCCGCGCACGCGGTCGAGGAGTTCGCCCGGCGCCAGCAGAAACGCCGGATTAGAGGGTTTGCCGACGCTTTCGTTTCCTTGCGCGAAGGTCTCGTAAACCAGTACGCCGCCGGGCGCGAGCGCGTCCACGAGCTGCGGAAAGAGCGGCCGGTGCAGGTAATTCGTCACCACGACGGCGGCGAATTTCGCGCCGGCCGGAAGAGGCCACGCGGCGCCTTCGAGATCGGCCTGGAGCGGAGTGACGAACGGCTCGCCGCGCAGCGCGTCGAGCGCCGCTGCGTCGCGGTCGATGGCGGTCACCCGATGCCCCAGCGACGCAAAGAAACGAGCATGCCGCCCCGCTCCGGACGCGACGTCGAGCACAGCGCCGCCCTTCGCGACCAGATGCGCCCAATCGCGCACCCACGGCGACGGCTCGCCCAATCCATGCACGGCGGCAGCAGCGGAACCACTCATGAGATCAGCGCCGCTCGTCAGTTGTACGAGAGCCCCATGGCTTCGCGTACGTCGCGCATCGTTTCCGTGGCGAACCGGCGCGCCTTGTCGCAACCGTCGGCAACGATCGCGCGCAACAGCGACGGATCGTCCATGTACTTCTGCGCGCGCTCGAGCATGGGCTGCTGCTCGCGCAGGATGCCTTCGATCACCGGCTGCTTGCACTCGAGGCAACCAATGCCGGCCGTGCGGCAACCCTTCTGCACCCATTCGTGGGTGGCTTCGTCCGTGTAGACCTGGTGAAGCTGCCACACCGGGCATTTGTCGGGGTCGCCCGGATCGGTGCGGCGTACGCGAGCCGGATCGGTCGGCATGGTGCGGACTTTTTTCGTGATGGTCTCCGCATCTTCACGCAGGCCGATCGTGTTGCCGTACGACTTCGACATTTTCTGGCCATCGAGACCCGGCATGCGCGACGCTTCCGTCAACATCGCCTGCGGCTCGACCAGAATGATCTTGCGCGAACCTTCGAGGTAGCCGAACAGGCGCTCGCGGTCGTTCATCGACAGGCTCTGCGACTCCTGCAACATGGCGCGCGCCTGTTCGAGCGCTTCGTCGTCGCCTTCCTGCTGGTAAGCGTTGCGCAGCTCGTGGTACAGCTTGGCGCGCTTGCCGCCGAGCTTTTTCGCGGCGTCGTTGGCCTTCTCTTCGAAGCCCGGTTCGCGGCCGTACAGATAGTTGAAACGGCGTGCGATTTCGCGCGTCATTTCAACGTGCGGCACCTGGTCTTCGCCAACCGGCACGAGCGAGCCGCGATACAGCAGAATGTCCGCCGCCATCAGCACCGGATAGCCGAGGAAGCCGTAAGTGGACAGATCCTTGTCCTTCAGCTTCTCCTGCTGCTCCTTGTAGGTCGGCACGCGTTCGAGCCAGCCGAGCGGCGTGCTCATGCCGAGCAGCAGCGCCAGTTCGGCGTGCTCGGGCACCTTGCTCTGAATGAACAGCGTGGCCTGCGCCGGATCGATGCCGGAGGCCAGCCAGTCGATCAGCACGTCCCAGACATTCTTTTCGATCACTTCGGGCGTTTCGTAGTGCGTGGTCAGCGCATGCCAGTCGACCACACAAAAAAAGCACGGGTACTCGGACTGCAGCCGCACCCAGTTTTTCAGCACGCCGTGATAGTGGCCGAGGTGCAACGACCCGGTGGGCCGCATGCCGGAGAAGATACGGTCTGGGAACATGGTTATCTAGAAAAGCGAAACAAGGGGAGTCAGAATGGCGGTGATCGCGCTATAGCCGATCGTGACCAGCGGGTTCAGCCAGTATCGCGTGAGCGTGCCCGTCATGACCAGCGCCATTACGATGAAAAACCCGTACGGTTCGAGGCGCGACAGCGTGATGGACTGCCGCGGCGGCAGCAGCGCCATCAGCACACGGCCGCCGTCGAGCGGCGGCAGCGGAAAAAGGTTGAGCACGCCGAGCACGAGATTCACGCCGACGCCCGCGCCCGCCATGCGCGTGAAGAACGGCTCGTCCACGTTCATGACCGCGAGCGCGACGCCGAACAGCCCCCAAATCACCGCCTGCACGAAGTTGCAGGCCGGGCCCGCAGCCGCGACCCACAGGCTGCCCCAACGCGGATTGCGCAGGTTGCCGAAGGCGACCGGCACCGGTTTGGCGTAGCCGAACATGAACGCGCCGCTCGTGGCGAAGTACAGCAGCAAGGGAATCGCGATCGTGCCGAGCGGATCGATGTGCCGCATCGGATTGACGGAGACGCGGCCGAGCACATAAGCGGTATTGTCGCCGAGCCAGCGCGCGACGTAACCATGGGCGGCTTCGTGCAGCGTGATGGCGAAAATCACCGGCAGCGCGTACACCGCAATGGTCTGTATCAGGGAAGAATCCATAACTCGTTATTGTAACAACGCGATTGCGTGCGTCTGTCCGCTTTCACTCATGCCGTTTCTTCGAGGCCGAACGGCGCCAGCGAGCCACGCCCCGGCCGCACCAGCACCGGTTCCGCGCCGGTCAGATCGATCACCGTGGACGGCTCGCACGCGCACGGACCGCCGTCGATCACCAGATCCAGTTGCTTCTCGAGGCGCTCGCGGATTTCTTCGGGGTCATTCAACGGCTGGGTTTCGCCCGGCATGATCAGCGTCGAGCCGAGCAGCGGCTGGCCGAGTTCTTCGAGAATCGCCAGCGTGATCGCGTGATCCGGCACGCGCAGCCCGATGGTCTTGCGCGACGGATGCGACAGGCGCCGCGGCACTTCCTTGGTGGCTTGCAGGACGAACACGTACGGACCCGGTGTCACCGATTTGATCAGCCGGTATTGGCGGTTGTCCACCATCGCGAAATTGGCGAGTTCCGACAGGTCGCGCACCAGCAGCGACAGCAACTGCTTCTCGTCGAGTCCGCGAATGCGCCGCAGACGCTCGACCGCGTCCTTGTCGTCCAGATGGCAGGCGAGCGCGTAGCTCGAATCCGTCGGCAACGCGACCACGCCGCCATCGTTGATGATCTGCACGGCCTGCTTGACGAGGCGCGGCTGCGGGTTATCAGGATGAAGCCGGAAGTATTGGGACATGGCGGCTAACGTTGGCTCACGGATGGAAGGCGGACGGTCGGCAAAGCGGGCTGCGGCTGAGCGTCGGCCGAAAATATGCGCCTTGCCCGGCCGCTCTTCGTCGACGACGTGCCGCGACGGCACGGCGCGCTCACAGCCAGCGTTCCCAGACGGGCTTCAGATCGGCGGGCAGCGGCGGCAGCGTGCCGAGATCGACGCGGCCTTCGCCCGGGGCATGGAAGTCGGACCCGCGCGACGCCTCGAAACCGAAACGGCGCGCGACATCGGCGTATTCACGGTATTGATCCGGCGTGTGGCTGCCCGTCACCACTTCGATCGCCTTGCCGCCGAGATCGATGAACTCGGCAAAAAATGCGTCGAATTCGACCGGCGAATAAGCGTAGCGACCCGGATGCGCAATGATCGCTTCGCCGCCGGCGGCCTGAATCCAGCCCACCGCGTCGGCCAGCTTGGCCCAGCGGTGCGCCACGTAGCCCGGTTTGCCGTCGCCGAGAAAGCGGCTGAACACGTCCTGCGTGGAACTGGCGTAGCCGCTTTCCACCATGAAACGCGCGAAATGCGTGCGCGAAATCATGTCCGGATTCGACACATATTTGAGCGCGCCCTGATAGGCGTCCGGAATGCCGAGCGTGGCGAGTTGCTCGCCGATCGCCTCCGCCCGCGCGGCGCGGCCGTTGCGCGTACGCGCGAGGCCGTCGATCAGGATCGAACTGGTCGGATCGATTCCCAGCCCGACGATGTGCACCGTGCGCGACGCCCACGTGACCGAAATCTCGACGCCGCTCAGATAGTCCATGCCGAGTGCCTCGGCAGTGCTTCGCGCTTCGTGCTGACCGCCCAGTTCATCGTGATCGGTCAGCGCCCACAACGTCACGCCGCCCGCATGCGCGCGGCGCGCGACGTCGGCCGGCGCGAACTGGCCGTCGGAAACGGTGGAGTGACAGTGGAGGTCGGCGTTCATCGTCGTCTTGAAAAGGTTCTGCGCTCATTTTACTGCAACGCAGTAAGCGGACGCAGAGCTATCTCACAACGGACGCCCCGAAGCGGCTGCCCCGGAACCCGAGGACTTCTCGAAAGCGCTACGCGCAGAATCCCTCGATCAGCGCCGCCACCTGCTCCGGCTGGTCGTGATGCACCATGTGCCCCGCTCCGTCGATGATCTTCTCGCGCCAGTCGGGGAACGCCTGAAAACGCGCCTTGAATTCGTCGAGTGGAATCTCGCCAGCAATCTGCGCGAGGGTCGGCGAATTGGCGGCTTCCACGTGCAGCACCTTCGCGCTTACCTTACGCCAGGTCGCCATCACTTCGTCGAGACGGTACAGCGCCGGGCCGCGCAGCTTGTGCGCGGGATCCGCGAGCAGCATGAAGCGCCCTTCGCCGTCCGGCTTCGACCAATGCTGCGCGAGAAACTGCGCGCGTTGCGGATCGAGGCGCGGATTGGTCTTGATCAGGCGCGCGGCGACGTCGTCGAGCGACGCGTAGCGCTTCAGTTGCGGCGGATCGCGCAACTCGTCGAGCCAGTTGCGCAGGCGCCTGGGCGCTTGCGCCGAGTGCGACGGCGCAAGACCGAAACCTTCCAGATCGACCACCCGCCGCACCCGCTCCGGCCGCACGCCCGCATACACGCAGGCGATGTTCGCCCCCATGCTGTGGCCGACCAGATTCACTTCGCCGGCCGGCGCGTAGTGATCGAGCAACGCGTCGAGATCGGCCAGATAGTCCTGAATCCAGTAGTTGCCGCCGCCGTGCTCCGCCACCGGCCAGTCCGACAGGCCAAAACCGCGCATATCCGGCGCCAGCACCTGCCAGTCGCCGCCCAGCGCATCGACGACGAACTGGAACGATGCGGCCACGTCCATCCAGCCGTGCAGCATGAAGAGCATCGGCGCATCCGGATTGCCCCAACGCCGCACATGCAGACGGATGCCGCGCACGCCGACGAATTCAGACTGGGAAGTGTTCATGAACGGCACGTCCAAAAAAACGAATGGTCGTTCGATTATAACGAGATAGCCCGCCGATGCGCGGACCGGATGGTGAAGTAAATCTCAATCGCCGGACAAGAGCGGCGCCAGGACGTGCTGCGCACCGCATCCGCGTGGGCCGCGCCGCGAGCCGCGAAGCGAGCACCTCTTGGCCGGGCCAAGCGGCTCAACCACACAACCGTTTACAATACCCGATTCGACCATCCAACGCGCCCGATGCGCCGACGAGGCCGGACAGCCCGGTGAGATAACCGTTCCGGGCAGTTCGGCGCCCAGTCCAGCGCACGCAGCGACCGATCAAGAGGAGACACCGTGACCATTTACAAGCTTGGCGAAGCCGCCCCGACCATCCATGAAAGCGTCTTTGTCGCGGATTCGGCGAGCATCATCGGCAACGTGACGCTCGGGGAGAACGCCAGCGTCTGGTTCGGCGCGACGATTCGCGGCGACAACGAGCCGATCACCATCGGCGCCGCGAGCAACGTGCAGGAAAACGCCGTGCTGCACACCGACCCCGGTTTTCCGCTCACGATCGAGCCGAACGTGACCGTCGGCCATCAGGTCATGCTGCACGGCTGCACGATCAAGGAAGGCTCGCTGATCGGAATTCAGGCCGTGGTCTTGAATGGAGCGGTAATCGGCCGCAACTGTCTGGTCGGAGCGGGCGCCATCGTCACCGAGGGCAAGGTGTTTCCCGACAATTCGCTGATTCTCGGCGCGCCCGCCAAGGTGGTGCGCGAACTGACCGAGACGGATATCGCCAACATGCAGCGCGGCGCGGCAGTTTATGCCGAGCGCCGCGAATACTACAAGGCGCAGCTCGTGCGCATCGGCTAACCAGCCGGAGCGCGCGGCGCGGCATCATGCTGCGTCATTTGACCGAGGAAAAGTTGTGAGCGACCAGTTGCAAAAATTCATGTTCAGCGCGGCGCCAGTGCGCGGCGAGATCGTTTCCCTGCGCAATACATGGCAGGAAGTGCTGACGCGCCGCGACTATCCGGCGCCGGTGCGGACGGTTCTGGGCGAAATGATGGCGGCGTGCGCCCTGCTGTCGGCGAATCTCAAGTTCGACGGCACGCTCATCATGCAGATTTTCGGCGACGGCCCGGTCAAGATGCTGGTGGTGCAATGCGGCTCCGACCTGTCGATGCGCGCCACCGCCAAGCTGTCCGGCGAAGCGGCCAACGTGATCGGCGAGACGGCCAGCATGGTCGACCTGCTCAACGCGAGCGGCCACGGCCGCTGCGTGATCACGCTCGACCCGGCCAGCAAGCAGCCCGGTCAGCAGCCGTATCAAAGTATCGTGCCGCTGTCGGGCGTGGACGGCCCGCTCAACTCCATGGCCGAAGTGCTCGAACATTACATGCATCACTCGGAGCAGCTCGACACGCGCCTGTGGCTCGCGGCGAACACCGAGCGCGCGGTCGGCATGCTGCTGCAAAAGCTGCCGGGCGACGGCGGCATCGTGCCCCATCCGGGCGATCTCGACGCGGACACGTGGGAGCGCGTCTGCACGCTGGGCGGCACGATGTCGCAAGACGAACTGCTGAAGGAAGAACCGGAAACGATCTTCCGGCGCCTCTTCTGGCAGGAAAACGTTCAGCATTTCGAACCGGCCACGGCGCGCTTCGAGTGCACGTGTTCGCGCGAAAAAGTCGGCGGCATGCTGAAGATGCTGGGCCGCGAGGAAGTCGACGGCGTGCTCGAGGAGCGCGGCCATGTCGAGATTCATTGCGAGTTCTGCAATCAGCGTTACGAGTTCGATCCGGTCGACGTGGCGCAACTTTTCGTCGCCGAGGCGCTCTCACAAGGTGTGACGCCCGCGGCTGAACAGCGGCACTAAACGGCTCGCCGGCGCGCGGATTGCATACGCGCCGAACGGCGGTTCATCACGCCTGCATCACGGCAGTAAAAATACCGCGCCGCCCGCTGCCTTTTCAGGGCCCGGGCGGCGCAGTATCTTTGATCATTGCGTTGAATCATTGGCGGTGCGCGCGGCGCATGATTTGCTTAGGCATCCGACCAATGGAGATCGAACATGAACCACCCTACTTCGTTGATCCCGCTGCTGTGCCGTGCGCGCACGGTGGCTGTGCTGGCTGTCGTCGCCGGCAGTGGCGCGCTGGCCGGCTGCATGATGGACCCACCGGGCCCGTCGCCGATTTATAGCCGGCTGCCCGCCGACCAGTCGGGCATGGCCGCCACCGCCCAACCGCTGACGCCTGAAGAACGCCAGCGCTATGACGCGATCGATCGCCAGGTGATGGCCGAGCAGAATCAGGCGATTGCGGCCGACAACGCAGCGCAAGCCTGGTCGCGTTACTACACGCCGCCTGTCAGCGTGTACGGCAGCTACTACGGCGGTGGTTGGGGACACGGCTGGGGTACGGGTATCGGCGTCGGTTACGGGCCGTATTGGGGCTGGTGAGCGCCGGCAGGCTCTGACGCGCACTGCGGAAATCGCGGCGCGGCGCGCGGCGGCGAGGGTCAAAGAAAAAGGCACGGTTCTCACCGTGCCTTTTCTGCATCCATCGTACTGAACCGTTGCCGTGCTACGGCGACGCTCAGTGCGCAGGCTTCTTGTCCTTCGCCGCAGCCGCCTTGCCACCATGCTTGCGATCCGGCTTCGCGCGCGACTCCGGATTCGGCACCACATGCAGCGGCGCCGCCGACATCTCGCCCCGTGTGGAGGTCGTGACCGAAGGCGTGTTCCCCGACGGCAACGGCGCGTTCGGCGAGACGAATTGCACGAACACCTCGCCGTCCTTCACCATGCCCATCTCATAACGCGCCCGCTCTTCGACCGCGGACGTGCCGTTCTGCAAGTCCTGCACTTCGCCTTGAATGCGTTCGTTGCGCAGTTTCGAATCGGCATTCTTTTGCACCTGCTGCGCCAGTTGCTGCTGCAACTCGTGCACGCGCAACCAACCGCCGTGCCCCCACCAGAGCGGGTACTGGATCAGCGCCAGTAGAACGATCAGGACAGCAGTGACAAGCCGCATGAAGTAAGCACAATAAATACACGCCGCCCTGCGCTATACGCAGGGCGGCGGGTTCAATCAGAAACGAAGACGAAGGATAACCGGCTCATCGGTCAGCGCCAGCACACCAGCCATTAGCGCAGATTGTAGAACGCCGACTTGCCAGGGTAGCTGGCGATATCACCGAGGTCTTCTTCGATGCGCAGCAACTGGTTGTACTTCGAGATGCGGTCCGAACGCGACAGCGAACCCGTCTTGATCTGACCGGCGTTCAGGCCGACCGCGATATCCGCGATCGTCGAATCTTCCGTTTCGCCCGAACGGTGGGAGATCACTGCGGTGTAACCGGCGCGCTTGGCCATTTCGATCGCCGCGAAGGTTTCCGTGAGCGTACCGATCTGGTTGATCTTGATCAGGATCGAGTTGGCGATACCCTTCTCGATGCCTTCCTTCAGGATGCGCGTGTTGGTGACGAACAGGTCGTCGCCCACCAGTTGCACCTTCTTGCCAAGCTTGTCGGTCAGCGTTTTCCAGCCGGCCCAGTCGCTTTCGTGCATGCCGTCTTCGATCGACACGATCGGGAACTTGTCGGCCAGATTCGCGAGGTAGTCCGCGAATTCCGTGGACGACAGTTGCAGGCCTTCGCCGGCCAGTTGGTACTTGCCGTCGTGGTAGAACTCGCTCGCTGCGCAGTCGAGGGCGAGCAGCACGTCTTCACCGGCGCGGTAGCCGGCTTTCTCGATGGCTTGCAGAATGGTCGACAGGCATTCGTCGTTGCTGCCGAAGTTCGGCGCGAAGCCGCCTTCGTCGCCCACTGCCGTGCTCATGCCGCGATCCGACAGGATCTTCTTCAGCGCGTGGAACACTTCGGCGCCGCAGCGCAGTGCTTCGCGGAAGGTCGGCTGGCTGACCGGCACGATCATGAATTCCTGAATGTCCAGGCTGTTGTTGGCGTGCGCGCCGCCGTTGACGATGTTCATCATCGGCACCGGCAGTTGCATCGCGCCCGAGCCGCCGAAGTAGCGGTACAGCGGCAGGCCGGCTTCTTCAGCGGCAGCCTTCGCGACGGCCATCGAAACAGCCAGCATCGCGTTCGCGCCGAGGCGCGACTTGTTGTCCGTACCGTCGAGTTCCAGCAGGGTCTTGTCGAGGAAGGCCTGCTCGGAAGCGTCGAGGCCCATGATCGCTTCGGAGATTTCGGTGTTGATGTGCTCGACAGCCTTCAGCACGCCCTTGCCGCCGTAACGGCCGGTTTCGCCGTCGCGCAGTTCGATTGCTTCACGCGAACCCGTCGACGCGCCCGACGGCACCGCGGCGCGGCCCATCGTGCCCGACTCGAGCAGCACGTCGCATTCGACGGTGGGGTTGCCTCGCGAATCGAGAATCTCTCGACCGATGATATCTACGATAGCACTCATGGTTTCCTCAAGAAATGACGTTGAATTCTTTACTGTGACACTGTATCTGGCGCCTGACGATCCGCAGTCAGCGCTTCATCGCTCACTCCGGTTCCGCGCAGAGCACCGGTCTCCCCGGCAAACTACCCGCGCGCAGATACGTTCGACGACCATTGCGTGCATTCGCCGCGTGCCACGATTGTGCGTACCGTTCGTGACACGCGGTGAACGCCTGAATCAGTTGAAATCGCTTTCGAGGAACGGTGTGCGCTTGACGGCCTGATCGAGCGTAACCAGCGTCTCGAGCAGATCGGCCATGCGATGCAGCGGCACGGCGTTCGGACCGTCCGACTTGGCTTCAGCCGGATTCGGGTGCGTCTCCATGAAGAGCCCCGACACGCCGACCGCCACCGCGGCACGCGCCAGCACCGGCACGAACTCGCGCTGACCGCCCGAACTCGTGCCCTGCCCGCCCGGCAACTGCACCGAGTGGGTGGCGTCGAACACGACCGGCGCATTGGTTTCGCGCATGATCGCGAGCGAACGCATGTCCGACACGAGGTTGTTATAACCGAACGACACGCCGCGCTCGCACGCCATGAAGCGGTCTTCCGACAAAGCTGCTTCACGCGCGGCGTCGCGCGCCTTGTCGATCACGTTCTTCATGTCGCCTGGTGCGAGAAACTGGCCTTTCTTGATGTTGACCGGTTTGCCCGAACGCGCGCAAGCGTGGATGAAGTCCGTTTGGCGGCACAGGAAAGCCGGCGTTTGCAACACGTCGACCACCGAGGCGACCTGCTCGATCTCGTGCTCGGCGTGAACGTCGGTCAGCACCGGCAGACCGAGCTGACGCTTCACTTCCGACAGAATCCGCAAGCCTTCGTCCATGCCCAGACCGCGGAACGACTTGCCGCTACTGCGATTGGCCTTGTCGTACGACGATTTGTAGATGAACGGAATATTCAGCTTCGCGCAGATTTCCTTCAGCCGGCCGGCTGTGTCGATCGTCATCTGTTCGGATTCGACGACACAGGTGCCTGCGATCAGGAAAAACGGCTTGTCGAGCCCGATTTCGAAATCGCCCAGTTTCATGCTTTCTCCCCGACTGCGACCGGCGCTTGCGCCTCGTGATGAGCAAGCGCTGCTTCGACGAACGACTTGAACAGCGGATGCCCGTCACGCGGCGTGGACGTGAATTCCGGGTGGAACTGCACGCCGACGAACCACGGGTGCATGCTGCGCGGCAATTCCATCATTTCCGGCAGATCTTCGCTCGGAGTACGGGCGCTGATGATAAGGCCGCCGGCTTCGAGTTGGGGCACGAAGCGGTTATTGACTTCATAACGGTGGCGATGGCGTTCGTTCACGTCCTTGCCATAAATCTCTTCGGCCATGGTGCCGGGCTTGATCGGGCAACGTTGCGAGCCGAGGCGCATGGTGCCGCCCAGATCGGACTCTTCCGTGCGCTTCTCGACGCGGCCTTCGCGGTCGTACCACTCGGTGATCAGCGCGACCACGCGGTTCGGCGTTTCCTGATCGAATTCGGTGCTGTTCGCGTCTTTCAGACCGACCACGTCGCGGGCGAATTCGATCACGGCGAGTTGCATGCCGAGGCAGATGCCGAGATACGGCACCTTCGCTTCGCGGGCGTAGCGGATCGCGGCGATCTTGCCTTCCGTACCGCGACGGCCGAAGCCGCCCGGCACCAGCACGGCGTCCAGATGCTTGAGGCTTTCGACGCCTTGCGTCTCGACCTCTTCCGAATCGATATATTCGATGTTGACCTTGGTCGACGTATGCATCGACGCATGACGCAGCGCTTCGATCAGCGACTTGTACGACTCGGTCAGATCGACATACTTGCCGACCATGCCGATCGTGACTTCGTGCTTCGGATGCTCGAGCTTCTCGACGAGGTCGGACCACATGGACAGATCCGCGGCCTTCGGCGCGAGCTTGAGCTCTTCGCAGATGATCGCGTCCAGACCCTGATCGTGCAGCATCTGCGGAATCTTGTAGATGCTGTCCGCGTCCCACACGGAGATCACGGCGTCTTCCGGCACGTTCGAGAACATGGAAATCTTGGCGCGCTCGTCGTCCGGAATGCGGCGGTCGGCACGGCACAGCAGCACGTGCGGCGAGATGCCGATTTCGCGCAACTTCTGCACGCTGTGCTGCGTGGGCTTGGTCTTCAGTTCGCCGGCCGTGGCGACCCAGGGCACCAGCGTGAGGTGCACGAAACACGCGCTGTTGCGGCCCATGCGTAGGCTCATCTGACGCGCGGCCTCGAGGAACGGCAGCGATTCGATATCGCCTACCGTGCCGCCCACTTCGACGATGGCGACGTCCGGCTCACCGCACGTCGCGGAAGCCGCGCCGCGTTCGATGAACGCCTGGATTTCATTCGTGATGTGCGGGATGACCTGCACCGTCTTGCCGAGATAATCGCCGCGGCGTTCCTTGCGGATCACCGATTCGTAAATCTGGCCTGTGGTGAAGTTATTGGCCTTGCGCATCTTCGTGCTGATGAAGCGCTCATAGTGGCCGAGGTCGAGGTCGGTCTCCGCTCCGTCTTCCGTCACGAACACTTCGCCGTGTTGAAACGGGCTCATCGTGCCGGGGTCGACATTGATGTAGGGATCGAGCTTGAGGAGGGTGACTTTAAGACCGCGCGATTCGAGGATCGCGGCGAGGGAAGCGGCGGCAATACCCTTGCCGAGGGAAGATACTACGCCGCCGGTGACGAAAACATATTTGGTCATCGCTGGATGCTCGCGGGAAAAACGGATTATACCGTAAAGCAGGGCCCCAACCCCAGCAAAATCCTGGCGGCATCCGCACGTGCGCGCGCCGCGGCGGCGGCCGTTGCCGCGATGGGATCACGCACCGTTTCTTGCGGCGCGTGCCGGCGCGGCGCGCCATGGCCGGCGTCGCGATGCATGGCTGATGCGGCCGCCGTCGCCGTCCGCGCTCAAGTCCGCGCCAACGTCTGCGCGTGCGTTCGCGTCACCCGCGCTGCTCCAGTTCATGCAACATGCTTTGCACCGCGCGCGCGGTTTCGACGGGTTTTTCCATCGGGTAAAGATGACTGCCCTCGATCCATTCCACATGGCCGCCGGTCGCGCGGCGGGTGGCGTCGAGACCGGCCTGGCGGATTTCCTTCGAACGCGTGCCAGCAATGAAGCCCACCGGCACCGGCGCGCCCCGGGCGAGCCGCGAGCCGAGCGTGTGCGGCAAGGTCTTGTAGATCTGATATTCGGTACGACGGTCGAAGGCCAGCGAGCGCGAGCCGTCGGGCGAAGTCTGCGGAATGCCGAAGTCGATGTAGTCGGACAGCATGCGCTCGTCCCAGCGCGCGAACGCGGGCTTCGAATGGAAATGGCGCCACGCTTCGTCGCGGCTCGCCCACTGGGTGCGTCGCGTGCGGGTCGCGGCCGCGGGCGAGAGCCGCTCGTCGAGGCCGGTCCATTGCGACACGCGCAGCATGCTGCCGCGCCAGCCGGCGATCACCGGCGAATCGAGCATCACCACGCCTCGCACCCATTGCGGCTTCTTGAGCGCGGCCATCAGTGAGAGATAGCCGCCGAGCGAGTGTCCGACCAGCCACACCGGCTGCTCATACGTTTTGCGGATGTCGTCGAGCAACTGTTCGACCAGATGCGGCCAGTCCTGCGTCACCGGGAAGCGCGTGTCATGGCCGATCCGTTCGATGAAGCGCAGTTCGTAGTCGTCGGCAAGCTCGGCGAAGATCGTGCGGTAGGTCGATGCCGGAAAGCCGTTCGCGTGCGAGAAGTGGATGATGTTTTTCAACTGCGGCTGTCTCCGTTCTGTTCTTGCGTGCGGGGCGTGGCACGCACCTGCGTGCGGTGAGCACGCACGGCGCGCGTTTCTTCTACGTGCGGCCGGTGCCTCACCCAATAACCGGTCAGCGATCCATCCAGTAGCGGCGCTGCGTGTCGCGATAGCGCTCGAGCGTGACAGTGGCGCTGCTGCCGGCGCCCTGATTCGTCCCGCCAGCCGGGCTCACCTCGACCCGCACCGCACCGTCTGTATCGCTGCGCCCGAGTTCGATCCGTCGCGCCTTGTAGCGCTCGAACACACCCACATTCGGATGATGAAAACGGTTGCGATAGCCTACCTGAAATAGCGCGATGAGCGGGTCGATAGAGTCGAGGAACGGCTCGGTCGACGAAGTCTTGCTGCCGTGATGCGGCACGACCAGCACCTGCGCGCGCAGCGCCTCGCGATCGCGCGCGAGCAGAACGCGTTCGACGGGCGCCTCGATGTCCGCCGTTAGCAAGGCCGTCATGCGCGGCAGCTCTGTGTGGTTACGTCCGGGCGGCGGGCTCGCCGCAACCGGCAACGTGCTGACCCGCAGCACGCAGCAATGCGCATTCGGCCTGCCTTGCAGCGGACCGGCGTCCGGCCAGAGCATCGCGAACTCCACGCCGTCCCACTGCCAGCGCTGGCCCGCCGCGCACGGCAGCGTCCCGGCGCCGCGTTGCCGCGCGTTCGACCACAGCGCATTCGACGGCGTCAATGCCGCCACCATTTGATGCACCGCGATCGCCTCCAGCACGGCGGGGGCGCCGCCCGAATGGTCGGAGTCGGCGTGGCTCACTATCAACGTATCGAGCGCCGTCACGCCATGCGCCTGCAAAAACGGCACGACCACCCGCTCGCCTGCGTGAGTCGATTCCGGACCCGGTCCGGTATCGAACAGCAAAGTGTGATGCGCCGTTTCGACCAGCACCGAGGTGCCTTGGCCGACGTCCAGGGCGGTCAAACGGAAACTGCCATGCGGCGGTCCGGACGGCGCGGGTATCAGCAGCGGCAGCCACGTCAGCGGCGCGGCCCAGCGCAGCGGCCAGCCGCGCGGCGCCAGACACCAGAGCACGCCCACTGCCGCCGCGGCCAGCGGCCATGCATCCGGTTGCGGCAGACGCCAGAGCGTCCAGGCGGGGCCGGAGAGCGCTTGCAAGCCCACGGTCAGCAGCGCCAGCAAAGCGTGTGCGGCATGCCAGGCGTACGCGTCGAGCGGCGCCGGCAACGCGACGCCCGCCAGCACCGCGGGCGTGACCAGCAAGCTCACCCACGGAATCGCAAAGGCATTCGCGAGCGGCCCGATCAACGGAATCTGCGCGAACCAGTAGACGGTCAACGGCGCGAGCGCGACCGTCACGGCGAACTGCACCTGCGCGGCACTGCGCAGTCGCGCGCCCGCACCGCGCAAACGGCGGCGCAAGACAGAACCCAGTCTCGACGAGCGGCCCGCCGCCGCGCCATCCTCGGCTGGTTCATCGCGATGCTGTTCGTGATCCTGCACATGCGGCCGCCCCGACATGGCGTACAGAATCGCCGCCACCGCGCAGAACGACAACCAGAATCCCGCCGACACGACCGCCCACGGATCGATCATCAGCACGAGCCCCAAGGCCCACGCGAGCACCGCCGAGCGCGCTACATTGCGCCCGCTGATAAAAGCGAGCGCGACGACCCCCGCCATCCACAGCGCGCGCTGCGCCGGCACATTGAAGCCAGCCAACGCGGCATGCAGCGCGGCGAACAGCGCGCCGCCCGTCACCGCGACGACTTGGGCCGGCAGCCGCAACGGCCAGTTGCGGCCGATCCATCCGGAGCGTCGCCACCACGCGCCCGCCAGCCAGCCCGCGAGGCCCGCGACGAAGCCGATATGCAGCCCCGAAATCGCCACCAGATGACTCGTGCCCGTGCCGCGCATCAGCACCCAGTCCGCGGCGCTGACTTCGTCCTGCGCGCCGATGGCAAGCGCCACGACGATCCCGCGATGCGGCGCGTCGGCCAGCACCGCGTCGATCCGCTCGCGTAACGCGGCGCGCCAGCCGTCCACCGTGACGCCGACGCCGCGTGCCCTGCCAGGCAATCGCACCGCATGAGCCGGTGCGCTCACATAGCCGGTGGCGCGCACGTTGCGCGCGAGCAGAGTCGCCTCAGCATCGCGCACGCCGAAATTGGCATTGCTGTGCGGGCGTTTGAGCCGCACGGTCAGCCGCCAGCGCGAACCGGGTTCGAGCAAAGGCGGCGGCGCATCTTCGGCGATCCACGAGAGCTGGATCACGCGCGGAAAAGCGTTGATTGGCGCTTCGGCCGACTCGATGTCGAATAGAAAACGCGCGCCGTTTTCATCGCGTGACGGCAAGCCTTTGATACTGCCGACGACCTCGATATCGCGACCTTCCCACGCGTTCGGCAAGCTCACCGCGAGGCGCAGGTCCGCGCGTATGGCTGCGTAGCCGAAACCCACGCACATTGCCGCGCACCACACGGCGCTCCAGCCTGCGAAGGAGCGCAAGCGCCGGCCGAAGCGGATGCGTTGCAGGAGCGAAGCGAGGGTCGCCGCACACGGGTGCCGGCTATCCTCGCCCAAACCCCACACCGCCACCACAACCGCTGCGCAAGCCAGCAACACCAACCCGCACAACACCGTCCAATCCGGCAACGCCGCCTGCCGTTGCAGCGCGATCACGCCCAACGCAAATCCACACCACCATGCCCGCATCCGCCCTCCGCCAGCAATCGCCGGACGACGGAACACCCGGCGCGCAGGCGTGAGCGAGCCCGCCAGGCGTAGGGTATCGCCCGGCGCGAACCACTCAGACCATCGGGCTTAATTATGCAGAGGAAAGTGCCAGCCGAGGCAGCGCGGCGAGCGCGTTAGCCGTTGTGCCTAGGGCCGCTTCGTCGGCGGCCATGCCGCGTAGCTGCGCGAGGCCCGCGCCGATTGCGGGAATCTGCTCCGGCGTGTTGCGCTGCTTGTAGATCCACGACGGCGCGATGTCCGGCGCATCGGTTTCGACGACCAGCGCGTCGAACGGCAACTGCTCGGCAAGACGGCGAATCTGCCGTGCGCGCTCGAAAGTCAGGTTGCCGCCGAAGCCGAGATGCATGCCCTGATCGATATACGCCTGAGCCTGCTGAAAACTGCCGTTGAACGCATGCGCGATGCCGCGATGAATCTGATGCCGCCGCAGTCCCTTGATCACCTGATCCTGCGATTTGCGCACGTGGCAGATCACCGGCAGATCGAATTCACGGGCGAGCTGCAGCTGGCCGTTGTAGAAGAATTGCTGACGCGCGTCGTCGAGACCGTCGACGAAATAATCGAGTCCGATCTCGCCGATGCCGACAAACAGCGGATCGTCGAGACTCGCCTCGATTTCCATGCGTAGCAGATCGAGATCGCTGTCTTGCGCGCCCGGCGTGAACAACGGATGGATACCGAGCGCATACGCGCCGCCGTCGACCCGCTGTGCCAGTTCACGCACCGCCGCGAAGTTCTGCCGGCCGATCGCCGGAATCACGATGCGCGCGACACCCGCGCGGTGCGCCGCCGCCGCAACTTCCGCGCGGTCGGCGTCGAATTCCGATGCGTCGAGATGACAGTGCGTATCGATCCACATGACATGCCTCGCTAACGGCGCGACATCAACAAACGAAGGCCGGCCATTTAAACCGGCACCGGCGGCTCTTCGTGCAGCACACCGTCGCGCAGCCGCATGATGCGGTCGCAACGTCCCGCGAGTTCGGGATCGTGCGTGACGATCACGAAGCTCGTGTCGAGCGTTTGCGACAGTTCGAGCATCAGGTTGAAGACGGTGTCGGCGGTGCCACCGTCGAGATTGCCAGTCGGTTCATCGGCCAGCACGCAGGCGGGTTTCGTCACCAGAGCGCGCGCAATCGCAACGCGCTGGCGTTCGCCGCCCGACAGCTCGCCCGGCCGATGCTTCGCGCGATGCCCCATGCCGACGCGCTCAAGTACCACGAGCGCCTCGCGGCGCGACGCTTCGGTCGTCATACGGCGGATCCGCAGCGGCATCGCGACGTTATCGAGCGCGGTGAATTCCGGCAGCAGATGGTGGAACTGATACACGAAACCCAGCGCGCGATTGCGCAAGTCGTTGCGTTCGCGCTCGGAGAGCTTCGTGAACGGCTTGCCCATCACCGACACATGGCCGGCGCTCGGATCGTCGAGGCCGCCGAGCACGTGCAGCAGCGTGCTCTTGCCCGACCCCGACGCGCCGACGATCGCCAGCTTCTCGCCGCGCCGCACGCTCAGCTCGGTGTTGTTGAGCACCGTCACGTTCAGACCGCCCTGCACGAACGACTTGGAAATGCCGGTTGCTTCCAGCACGTAGGGATGCGGCACGGTGTCGGAAGAAGCCATGGATAAGTTAGCGGAACGGTCATTCATAGCGCAGTGCCTCCGCGGGACGGACTTTGGCACCACGCCAGCTCGGGTACAACGTGGCCAGCGCGGACATCACGAAGGCGATCACGCCGATTCGCGCGACGTCGGCCGGAACCAGTTCGGACGGCAGTTCGCTGATGAAATACACCGACGGCGGCAGAAACTGCACGCCGAGCAGATGCTCGATCATGGGCACGAGCCACGGAATGCTCCACGCGATCAGGCAGCCGAGCGCGACGCCGGTCGCCGTGCCGATAAAGCCGATCGTCACGCCCTGCACCACGAAAATCTTCATGATCGAGCCGGGCTGCGCGCCGAGCGTGCGCAGAATCGCGATGTCGGCCTGCTTGTTGGTCACGGTCATGACCAGCGAGGACACCAGATTGAACGCCGCCACCGCGATGATCAGCGTGAGGATGATGAACATCATGCGTTTTTCGATCTGCACCGCGGAGAACCACGTCTTGTTCTGCTGCGTCCAGTCGCGAATGTATAAATCGCCGGACAGCGTGCGCGCAAGCTGATGCGCGACTTCCGGCGCGCGCTGCATGTCGGTCAGGCGCAGCCGCACGCCGGTCGGCGCGGGCAGCCGGAACAGCGCCTGTGCGTCCTTGATGTTGATCAACGCGAGCGTGCTGTCGTATTCGTAGTGCCCCGACTCGAAGATGCCCACCACGGTGAACTGTTTCAGCCGGGGCAGCATGCCGGCGGGTGTGATGGTGCCTTCCGGCGCGACCAGCGTGATCTTGTCGTTGACCGTCACACCGAGATTGGTGGCGAGGTCGGCGCCCAGCACGATGCCGAAATCTCCCGGCACCAGCGCGTTCAGACTGCCGCCTTTCATCTCCTTACCGATGTCGGATACCTGCGGCTCCAGCGACGGCTCCACGCCGCGCAGCGCCACCCCGCTCACCACGTCCTGGCGCGTGAGTAACGCCTGCGCTTCGACATATGGCGCCGCGCCGATCACTTCCTTGTTCTGGCGGGCTTCCTTCGCGGTCAGCTCCCAGTTGGGCATCGAGCCGGTCGGCGAAAAGATTTCGACGTGCGCGAGCACCGACAGCATGCGATCGCGCACTTCTTTCTGAAAACCGTTCATCACGGACAACACGACGATCAGCGCCGCGACACCGAGCGCGATGCCCGACATCGACACGAGCGCGATGAAGGAGATAAAGCCGTTACCGGTCGTGCGTTTGCCGGCGCGGGTGTAGCGCCAGCCAATCTGCCATTCGTAGGGAAATTTCAAGCGAATCCTTTTCTGCGTTTTTCGGCTTTGTGCCGCGCACGAAGGCGTGATGCGCCTCTCGTACGGCCCGAGCGTCGTGATCATTGGTGTCGTTGCGACGCGGATGGTTCCGGTACGGCGCGCCGTTGCGTAGCAATGCGCGCGCCACCGCGGTGCGCGGCGCCTGGGAGGCATGGTTCTGCCGTTGCCGACATCGCTGCCACTACTAATCACGCGCGAAGTTTGCCATACAATGCGGCCCGCTCGCGCAAAGGCAGTGTGGACCGGGCTCTGGACAGAAACGCCGCTGCGCGAGCGCTCAGGCAGACCGGGCGGCTGCCGTCGTGAAACGGACTGGCGTTGCCGTGCCGGGCCTCACGCGCGGCGCCGCTTGCATCTAGCGCAGGTTGTAACGCCCGCGCAGCTCGTTGATGATGCCCGCGGCGGCACTGTTGGCGGCGTCACGCACGTCGGCGTCCTTGCGGTCGCGGTGCAGATGACTGATGTCCCAGTTGCAGCCTGTTTCGTCGTCCACCGTTTCGTGAAAGCCGGTCGGGATCCAGCCGGCGGTGGCCGGGTTTGCGTCGAGCGCCTTGACGACCAGTGCTAGCAATTCCTGCTCGGTTTTGAGTTCACGCGACATGCCGGTCTCCTCGTCATGTGCGCGGTGCCGCCGCGCGCGGCTGCTGCTCCGGCGGCCGGCCGGCGGCGAACCCGGAGGTCCGCTGCCGCCGAGCTTCGTCGAGCGAATGCTGATGGTCGGAATACTCGCACTCTTTGCCCTACAATGCGCAGCATCATGCTCGCCAACCGTCTCCATCTTCTCCTGCCCTTCGCGCTGCCCGCTGCAGCGGACGCCTCCACCGCCCTTCACGACATCCGCAGTCCGGCCCTCGACCGGCTGATCGCGCGCGCGACGCTGGTGGAGCGCGTGGTCGGTGAAGACTTTCAGCGCACGCTGCCGCACGAGCGCTGGGTGGCGCGCCAGTTCGGCGCGCTGCCGAGCGGCGCGGCGGCCGCCGACGAAGCGCCGCTCGCGCCCTACATGCTGCGCGCCGACGGCGGCGAACCCGGCAGCGCGACATGGGCGTGCGTGCAGCCGGTACATGTGCGCATCGCGCACGATCATCTGGTGCTGATCGACCCGGCCTCGCTCGACCTGTCCGACGAAGAAGCCGGCGCGCTGCTCGCCGTCGCGCGGCCGTTGATCGAGGAACTCGGCGTGCGTATCGAAGCACCGCGGCCCGCGCGCTGGTATCTGTCGGGCGACGGCTTCGGCACGCTCGCCGGCGCGTCGCCGTTGCGCGCGAGCGGGCGCAACATCGAAATCTGGCTGCCACACGAGGCGCATTCCGGCGAACGTTCGCGCGCGTGGATGAAGCTGCAGAACGAAGTGCAGATGGCGTGGTTCGAGCATCCGGTCAACGAAGCGCGCGAGGCGCGCGGCCTGCCGGCCGTCAACTCGATCTGGTTTCACGCGCAGGGCGCGGTCCAGCCGGTACGCAGTCCGTTCGCACGCGTGTTCTCCGATGCAGCCGCTACGCGCGGTCTTGCGCTGACCGCCGGAGTCGCGGCCGGCACGCCGCCGGCCTCGTTCGGCGCGCTGGCGTCGCTCGCGGGCAGTGCGAACGGCACCACGCACGCGGGCGCGAGCATCACGCTGGTCGAACTCGATCCGTTCTCCGCGCCGTACATCGAGCAGGACTGGGCGCGTTGGAACGACGCGTTCGCCGCCATGCAGACCGACTGGTTCGAACCGGCGCTCGCCGCGCTGCAATCGGGCGATCTCGCCGAACTCGGCCTGACCTTGTGCGGCGACACCGGCTCGGTCACGCTCTCGGTCACGCGCGGCGACCTGCGTAAATTCTGGCGGCGGCGTGTGCTCGCCTCGCTCTTCATCGAATAACTGATTGCATGACTCAACGAATGATTCAACGAATGATTCAACGAATGACACGCGGCCTCTCCGAATGACTCGAATCGTTACGCGCGCCTGTTCTCCCGTCGACGCCGAAATCCTCACGCGCCACGGCCTGCATCCGGTGCTCGCGCGCCTGTACGCATCGCGCGGCGTGTGCATGCCTGACGAAATCGAAACCGGCCTCGCGCGGCTCGTGCCGCCGGTCGCGCTCAAGGGTTGCGAAGACGCCGCCGCCTTGCTCGCCGACGCGATCCAGCAGAACCGCCGCATGCTGGTGGTCGCCGACTACGACTGCGACGGCGCCACCGCCTGCGCGGTCGCCGTGCGCGGCCTGCGCATGTTCGGCGGCCGGATCGAGTATCTGGTGCCGAACCGCTTCGAGTACGGCTACGGTCTGACGCCGGAGATCGTCGCGCTGGCGGCGCGCAATGCGTCGGGCAAACCGGATCTGCTGATCACGGTGGACAACGGCATCGCCAGCGTCGACGGGGTGGAGGCGGCCAACGCGCTCGGCATCGACGTGCTGGTTACCGATCACCATCTGCCCGGCGACGAACTGCCGGCCGCGCGCGCGATCGTCAATCCGAACCAGCCGGGCTGTACATTCCCGAGCAAGTGCATCGCCGGCGTCGGCGTGATGTTTTATGTGCTGCTGGCATTGCGCGCGGAATTGCGCCGCCGTGGCGCCTTCAACGACGCGTTTCCCGAACCGCGCCTCGACGGCCTGCTCGATCTGGTCGCGCTCGGCACGGTCGCGGACGTGGTCAAGCTCGACGGGAATAATCGCGTGCTGGTCGCGCAAGGTTTGCAGCGCATCCGCAAAGGCAAGATGCAGCCAGGCATCGCGGCTTTGTTTCGCACCGCCGCGCGCGACGCCCGCAATGCGTCGGGCTTCGACCTCGGCTTCGCGCTCGGGCCGCGCCTGAACGCGGCGGGACGGCTGTCGGACATGTCGCTCGGGATCGAATGCCTGACTACCGAGGACATCGGCCGCGCATGGGATCTGGCGCAACAACTGGACACGATGAACCGCGAACGCCGCGAGATCGAAGCCGGCATGCAGCAGCAGGCGCTCGAAGACCTCTCGGCAATCAATCCCGATGGTGCGACCACCATCACGCTGTTCAATCCGAGCTGGCACCAGGGCGTGATCGGCATCGTCGCCGGGCGGTTGAAGGAAAAATTCCACCGGCCCTCATTCACCTTCGCGCTCGCCGACGACAGCGGCCAGACCGTCAAAGGTTCGGGCCGCTCCATCTCGGGCTTCCATCTGCGCGACGCGCTCGACCTGATTTCGAAGCGCGAGCCGGGCCTGATCGTCAAATTCGGCGGCCACGCGATGGCTGCGGGCCTCACGCTCGCCGCCGCCGACGTGCCGCGCTTCACCGCGGCGTTCGAAGCGGTCGGCCGGGAATGGCTCTCCGAAGACGCGCTCTCACGCACCGTGGAAACCGATGGCGAACTGGAAGACGCGTACTTCACGCCGCAATTCGTCGAAATGCTGGACGCCGCCGTGTGGGGCCAGGGCTTTCCGGCGCCGGTGTTTTCGGGCGAGTTCGACATCGCCTCGCAGGCGCTCGTGAAGGACAAGCACCTGAAGCTGCAACTGGTGCGCGGGCGTCAGCGTTTCAACGCGATCTGGTTCAATCACACCGACACCCTGCCCGCGCGCACCACGGTCGCCTATCGCCTTGCGAGCGATACTTGGAACGGCGTCTCGCGCGTGCAATTGATCGTCGAGCACGCGGCGAGCTAAGGTGGTCAATTGAAAAGCCCGGTTGAACCGGGCGGGTTGCAATCGCGAACTGAAGTGCAGACTTCACGCGACGAAGGCAGGCGGTGAGTCGACCCCGACGCCTCAAGTGACCTGCCGACCGCGCCGGCGTCGCCGCACCGAAAACCTCGAAAATCTCCGCAAAATCAACCGCCAACACGCGCCGGATCGCTCAACAGCCTCCGGCGCGGCGTGCCGATCGGCTATAATTTCCACTTTTTACGAAGCTATAAAAGATCGACATGGAAGCGGAACGTCTCAACGCGATCGAAGCCTCACTGGCGGACCTGCGCAATCGCGCGGACTCGCTACGGGGGTATCTTTGACTACGACGACAAAGCACTGCGTCTAATCGAAGTCAACCGGGAACTCGAAGACCCGGACGTCTGGAACGACTCGAAGCACGCCCAGGCACTCGGCCGGGAAAAGAAGCTGCTCGACGACACCGTCGGCAAACTCACGTCGCTCGATAACGACCTGCGCGACGCGCAGGACCTGTTCGACATGGCCCGCGAGGAAGACGACGAGGAAACCCTCCTCGCCTGCGAAGCCGACGCGCAAGGCATCGAACAGCGTGTCGCCGACATGGAATTCCGCCGCATGTTCGCGAACCCGGCGGATCCGAACAATGCCTTCCTGGACATCCAGGCCGGCGCCGGCGGCACCGAGGCGTGCGACTGGGCGTCCATGCTGCTGCGCCAGTATCTGCGCTACTGCGAGCGCAAGGGCTTCAAGACCGAAGTGCTGGAACAGACCGACGGCGACGTCGCGGGCATCAAGAACGCCACCATCAAGATCGAAGGCGAATACGCGTACGGCTTCCTGCGCACCGAAACCGGCGTGCACCGCCTCGTGCGCAAGTCGCCGTTCGATTCGTCGGGCGGCCGTCATACGTCGTTCTCGTCGGTGTTCGTGTACCCGGAAATCGACGACTCGATCGAAGTCGACATCAACCCGGCCGATCTGCGTATCGACACGTACCGCGCGTCCGGCGCGGGCGGTCAGCACATCAACAAGACCGACTCCGCGGTGCGTATCACGCACATACCGTCGGGTATCGTCGTGCAGTGCCAGAACGACCGTTCGCAGCACCGCAACCGCGCCGAAGCCATGGCCATGCTGAAATCGCGCCTGTACGAAGCGGAAATCCGCAAGCGTCAGGAAGAGCAGGACAAGCTCGAAGCCGGCAAGACCGATGTGGGCTGGGGTCATCAGATCCGCTCGTACGTGCTGGACAACAGCCGTATCAAGGATCTGCGCACCAACGTCGAAATCAGCAATACCAAGAGCGTGCTCGACGGCGACCTCGATCCGTTCATCAGCGCCAGCCTGAAACAGGGCGTCTAAGCGTAACGTAACCGGCGCGGCGTGCAAGGCCGCGCCGCGGCTTCGCCTCTGGTTCATCGCTTCGCTGTTCTCGCTGTTTCCTTACACCGCCTGAGGTTTTTTACTGACTGGCCACCCGCATGCGCGCCACGCCCCTGCGGGCCACCGAATATCAGATCACCATGACCGAACCGACCCAGCCCAACGCGGCCCAGCCTAGTGCGGCCCAGCCCAATGTCGTGCCCGAGGCGGACGACAACAAGATCATGACCGAGCGCCGCGAAAAGCTGCGCGAACTGCGTGAGCAAGGCGTCGCCTATCCGAACGATTTCCGTCCCTCTCATCACGCCGAAGATCTGCAATCGCAGTTCGAACATTCCGACAAGGAAGCGCTAGAGGCGAATCCGCTCGAAGTCGCGATCGCCGGCCGCATGATGCTCAAGCGCGTGATGGGCAAGGCGAGCTTTGCAACCGTGCGCGACGGTTCCGGTCAGATCCAGTTCTTCATCACGCCCGCCGACGTCGGCCAGGAAACGTACGACGCCTTCAAGAAGTGGGACATGGGCGATATCGTGGCGGCGCGCGGCGTGCTGTTCCGCACCAACAAGGGCGAACTCTCGGTGCGCTGCACGGAACTGCGCCTGCTGTCGAAGTCGCTGCGTCCCCTGCCGGACAAGTTCCACGGTCTTGCCGACCAGGAAACGAAGTATCGCCAGCGTTATGTCGATCTGATCGTCACGCCGGAAACGCGCAAGACTTTCGTCGCGCGCACCAAGGCGATTTCGTCGATCCGCAACTTCATGGCGAAGGCCGATTTCATGGAAGTCGAAACGCCGATGCTGCACCCGATTCCGGGCGGCGCGGCGGCCAAGCCGTTCACCACGCACCACAACGCGCTCGACATGCAGATGTTCCTGCGTATCGCGCCGGAGCTGTATCTGAAGCGTCTGGTGGTCGGCGGCTTCGAGCGCGTGTTCGAGATCAACCGTAACTTCCGCAATGAAGGCGTGTCCGTGCGCCACAATCCGGAATTCACGATGATCGAGTTCTACGCGGCGTACACGGATTACAAGTGGTTGATGGATTTCGTCGAGCAGCTGATCCGTCAGGCGGCCATCGACTCGCTCGGCACCGCCACGATCACGTATCAGGGCCGCGAGCTCGATCTGGCCAAGCCGTTCCATCGACTCACGATCACGCAGGCGATCCAGAAGTACGCGCCGCAATACACGAACGAGCAACTGGCGGACAGCGCGTTCCTGCGCACCGAGCTGAAGAAGTTCGGCGTGGATGCGTCGCAGCCGCAGTTCCTGAACGCGGGCGTCGGTTCGCTGCAACTGGCGCTGTTCGAGGAAACCGCCGAGTCGCAATTGTGGGAGCCGACATACATCATCGACTACCCGGTTGAAGTGTCGCCGCTCGCGCGCGCGTCGGACGCGCAGCCGGGCATCACCGAGCGTTTCGAGCTGTTCATCACGGGCCGCGAGATCGCCAACGGCTTCTCGGAGCTGAACGATCCGGAAGACCAGGCCGCGCGCTTCAAGAAGCAGGTCGACCAGAAAGAGGCCGGCGACGAAGAAGCCATGTTCTACGACGCGGACTACATCCGCGCGCTCGAATACGGCATGCCGCCGGCCGGCGGTTGCGGCATCGGCATCGACCGTCTGGTCATGATGCTGACGGACAGCCCGAGCATCCGCGACGTCATTCTGTTTCCGCATCTGCGCCGCGAAGACTGAGACTTGCGTTGTTCAAGGCATATGCACACGCCCGGCTCCATGCCGGGCGTTTTTCTTGCTGCCTGCTGTGTCCCGCGGCCGCCCGACGGTTTGTAACCAGCGGTAAAAACTGCAGGCCGTGCGATGATACGACTGCCGACGTTCATCGCGCTCTCGCTGGCCGGAAGCGGCGCCCCGCCGCGTCACACGGCTTTGATGCGGCGCCGGCGCGATGATTGCCTGGAAATCGTTACAAATTGAAACCCTCGCGGAATCGATTTATCCGACACTTTGTCTTACTAAAAGTCGACTCTGTTGAAGACGGAGGCCAAAAATGGACAATCCCAACACGCAACCGACCACTCAATCCGCGCAACCCGCGCCACAACGCCGGATTCACCCGCTCGTCGCGACCGCTGCCGGCGCGGTGATCATCGCCAGCCTCGCCGCCACGGCGGCTGTCACTGGCGTGTTTTCGAAGGCGTCCGGCACCGGCGGCGCGCAAAGCGATCAGACGCAAACGGCGCAGGTCGCCACCCAGACCACGCCACCGGGCGTAGTGGATTCGGCGGCGCCCGCGAATCCGGCGACGCAGCAGGCCGCGCAACAGCCGCAACCCGCGCCCACCCGGGCGCCGGCCCCCGCACAGCAGCCGCAATACGCCCAGCAGCAACAGGCGCAGGCAGCACCTAACTATGCGCAGCAGCCGCCGCCGCAACCCGCATACTGCTCGACTTGCGGCACGGTCGAGGCCATCTCGGCGGTGCGTCAGGAAGGTCATGGCACCGGCATCGGCGCGGTCGGCGGCGCAGTGGCTGGCGGCGTGGTCGGCAATCAGTTCGGCAGCGGCAACGGCCGCACCGCGATGACGGTTCTCGGTGCGCTCGGCGGCGGCCTTGCCGGCAACTCGGTCGAAAAACATATCCGCAGCACCACGTCGTATTCGGTGCGCGTGCGCATGGAAAACGGCAAGACGCGTTACTTCACGTACCATGAAGCGCCGCCGTTCCAGCAAGGTCAGCGCGTCAGGGTTCAGAACGGAACGCTCGTGGCGAGCTAACCGCACGCAGGTAGACTTTCCGCCAGACGCAAAAAAGGCGATTCCAAATGGAATCGCCTTTTTCTGTTGCCGCAACCGGGAAGCGCGACCAGATGGCTGACCGGTGCCGCAAAATTCAGTGACGCTCAGTAATCCGCGTCTTCAATCCATGCAGCCTGAATTGCCTCGAGGATCTTTTCGTTCGACCGGTTAGGATCGTCGTCGAATCCTTCCAGCTCGGTGACCCAACGGTGCAAGTCGGTGAAGCGCACCTGTTGCGGATCGATGTCCTGGTGCTTGTCAGTCAGGGCCATCGCGATGTCTTGCGTATCGGTCCACTTCATGGCTGCATCCTCCTGTTAGTGATTTTCCTTCGCGTGATTGATCGAGTAGCGAGGGATTTCGACAACCAGATCCTGCTCAGCCGGCACCAAGGCCTGGCACGACAGGCGCGAAGCCGGTTCGAGCCCCCACGCCTTGTCCAACAGATCGTCCTCGTCTTCCTCCGACGGCGTCAAGGCGGCGAAACCCTCACGCACGATCACGTGACAAGTCGTGCAGGCGCACGACTTCTCGCACGCGTGCTCGATTTCAATGCCGTGTTCGAGCAGGCTGTCGCAGATGCTCTTGCCGGGCACGGCATCGATCACCGCGCCTTCCGGGCACAGTTCGACGTGAGGCAGCACAACGATTTGAGGCATACATTTTCCGTTTGGGTCTGCGGCACGGCGGCCGCAAACAGGCTCCGTACCATTTTACTGGCGCCGCGCGGACTTTTTAAGTCCACGCGGCGCGATTCGGTTTTTTGCGGCGGCCTCTTGCAAGTGGAGGCCGCCTGCCGCCAGCGCCGGCTCAGATCTCGTCGAGCTTGCGGCCGGCGAGCGCGCGGCGAATGCCTTTGTTCATCCGGCGGGCGGCGAATTCGTCGGTGCCTTCGGCGAGCGTTTTGGTGGCGGCTTCGATCGTGTCGACGTCGTCGCTTTGCGCGACGTTGCGCAATTCGTCGAGGAGCTTGTCGAGTTCGGCGCGTTCGCTGTCGTCGAGCAGTTCGGCGTCGGCGGCCAGGGCGGCGTCGGTGGCTTCCAGGAGACGGCGCGCTTCGACCTGCGCTTCGCGCAGCGCACGCGCGCGCATGTCGACTTCAGCGGTCGAGAAACTGTCTTCGAGCATGCGGGCGATGTCGTCATCGGCGAGACCGTAGGACGGCTTGACCACCACCGACGCTTCCACGCCCGAGCCCTGCTCGCGCGCGAACACGGACAGCAGGCCGTCCGCGTCCACCTGATAGGTCACGCGAATGCGTGCCGCGCCGGCAGCCATCGGCGGAATGCCGCGCAGCTCGAAGCGCGCGAGCGAGCGGCAGTCGCTGACGAGCTCGCGCTCGCCCTGCACGACGTGGATCGCCATGGCCGTCTGGCCGTCCTTGAAGGTCGTGAAATCCTGCGCGCGCGCGACCGGAATCGTCGAATTGCGCGGGATGATCTTTTCGGTCAAACCGCCCATCGTCTCCACGCCGAGCGAAAGCGGAATCACGTCGAGCAGCAACCACTCGTCGCCGTCCGCACCGCGGTTGCCCGCGAGCAGATCGGCCTGGATCGCGGCGCCCAGCGCGACCACTTGATCGGGGTCAAGATTGATCAGCGGCGGCTGGCCGAAAAAACGCCTCGACCGCGCGGCGAATCACGGGCATGCGCGTCGCGCCGCCGACCAGCACCACGCCCTTGATTTCCTTGGTCGTGACCTTGGCGTCGCGCAGCGCCTTTTTCGTCGGGCCGAGCGTGCGCTGCACCAGCGCCTGTGTGATGGCATCGAAAGTGGCCTCGTCGATCGTCAGATCGAGCTGAGCGCCGTTCGAAAGCGTAGTCTGCAGCTTCGCACTCGGCGCGTCGGACAAGGCCTCCTTGGCCTCGCGGACGCTGTCCAACAGCAGGCGTACATCTTCCGGTGCGAGCGTTTGCGGCGCGATACCCGCTTGCTCCAGCACATGGCGATACAGCGCGTGATCGAAATCGTCGCCGCCGAGCGCGGAATCGCCGCCGGCTGCGAGCACTTCGAATACGCCCTTGGTGAGCTTCAGAATCGACAGGTCGAAGGTGCCGCCGCCGAGGTCGTACACGGCATACAGACCCTCGGAGCCGTTGTCGAGGCCGTAGGCAATCGCGGCCGCGGTCGGTTCGTTCAGGAGACGCAGCACATTCAGGCCGGCCAGACGCGCCGCGTCTTTGGTGGCCTGCCGCTGGGCTTCGTCGAAGTAAGCCGGCACCGTGATGACCGCGCCGACCAGTTCGTCGCCGAGCGTGTCTTCGGCGCGTTGACGCAGCGTCGCGAGAATTTCGGCCGACACTTCGACCGGGCTCTTCACGCCGTCGACGGTGCGGATCTGCACCATGCCGGGTGCGTCGATGAAATCGTACGGCGCGTTTTCGGCGCCCTCCACTTCCGCCTTGCCGCGCCCCATGAAGCGCTTGACCGAGACGATCGTGTTGCGCGGATCGCTCGCCGCCTCGGCCTTGGCCGTGCGGCCGATACGTCGGCCGCCTTTTTCGAGGTAACGCACCACCGAGGGCAGCAGCGCATGGCCGTCGGCGTCGGGCAGCACGTCGGGCACGCCGCTGCGCACGGCGGCGACGAGAGAATTGGTGGTGCCGAGATCGATACCGACCGCCAGACGCCGCTGGTGGGGCGCCGGCGCCATGCCGGGTTCGGAGATTTGCAGTAGGGCCATCTGGATCTTCTCGGGGCCGCTCGGCCCCGTCCTGAATTTTCGCGTTGCTGGATGAAATGCTACGGCTCTTCTGGCGGGCATCGCCGCATTCGTGGCGCGCCCGCTAGTTCTCGAGCCGCTCGATCTGCGTGCCGATTTCCGACGCCACCCGTTCGATGAACATCAACTGCCGCACTGCCTCGCCGGCCGCCTGATTCGCGCCGCTATCGAGCAACGCGCCGAGCTTGTCGAAACGCATGCGCTCTTCGTCGCGCAGTTCGGTGAGCAAGGCGCCGAGCGCGTCGACGTTCTTTGCCGCGGCCGCGTCTTCGATGCCTTCGCGCCATTCCATCTGCTGCATGAGGAACGCCGGCTCCATCGCCGTGTTGTTCTCCGCGCCGACGTCGATGCCGCGCAGATGCAACAGATACGTGGCGCGCTTCAGCGGATCGCGCAGCGTCTGATACGCCTCGTTGGTCCGCGTCGCCCATTGCATCGCAATGCGCTTCTGCGCGTCGCCGGCCGCCGCGAAGCGGTCCGGATGCACTTGAGCCTGGACCGTGCGGTAGGCGTGATCGAGCGCGGATGCGTCGAGCGCGAATTGCGCCGGCAGATCGAACAGGTCGAAGTGGCTGTCGTTCAGCGAGGCCATCGGATAAAAGAAGTCCGTTCAGGAAAGCGCACCGGAGTGCAGTCAAAAAGCGCGGTCTTGCGACGAATTGGCGGCGGTACACGCAGCACCGGCATAGGCGAATTCGCGGATCAAATTAAAAAGGCGGCCCGCGCCGCCTTTGATCCGCTGCACGCGGAATGTCCCGATTTACACGCGGAACGATTCGCCGCAACCGCATTCGTCCTTCACGTTCGGGTTGTTGAACTTGAAGCCTTCGTTCAGCCCTTCACGCGCGAAGTCGAGTTCGGTGCCGTCGATATAAGCGAGGCTCTTCGGGTCGACAATGATCTTCACGCCGTTGCAATCGAACACTTCGTCTTCGGGCGCGAGTTCATCCACGTACTCGAGCTTGTAAGCCAAGCCGGAGCAACCTGTTGTACGCACGCCGACCCGCAAGCCGACGCCCTTACCGCGCCGGATCAGATACTTCTGGACGTGCTGTGCTGCCTTTTCGGTCAACGTAATTGCCATAGCGTTTCTCATTGCGCAGCGCGTGCCGGTCATACCTCTACCTGCTCACGCGCTGCTACCCTGCCTGCGTCAAATATCGTTCGTGCCGGACGGCTGGCCTCAATTCGCACCCTCGTCCGTTTCGATTTACCTGAAACCGCGCCGCAACCGCCGCTTGATCAAGCGTGCTGCTTTTCGTCCGCGACGACCGCTTCACCGTGGCGTTGCTTGTAGTCGGCGACCGCTGCCTTGATCGCGTCTTCCGCGAGGATCGAGCAGTGGATCTTCACCGGCGGCAGCGCCAGTTCTTCGGCGATCTGCGTGTTCTTGATCGACATGGCTTGATCGAGTGTCTTGCCCTTCACCCATTCGGTGACGAGCGAGCTCGATGCAATCGCCGAACCGCAGCCATACGTCTTGAACTTCGCGTCTTCGATGATGCCGTCCGCGCCCACGCGGATCTGCAGCTTCATCACGTCGCCGCACGCCGGCGCGCCGACCATGCCGGTGCCGACTGCATCGTCGTCTTTCGCGAAGGAACCGACGTTGCGCGGGTTTTCGTAGTGGTCCAGAACCTTGTCGCTATAAGCCATGATGACACTCCTTGATTCGTTTCAACCTGCAATTCGTGCAGTTAGCAATTCGATAAATTCGACGCTGTCCAAACGGCGCGTCAGTGCGCTGCCCACTGGATGGTCGAAATATCGATCCCGTCCTTATGCATTTCCCACAGCGGCGACAAATCGCGCAGCTTCGAAATCTTGGTCTTCAGCAGGTTGATCACGTAGTCGACGTCCTGCTCGGTCGTGAAGCGGCCCACCGTGAAGCGGATCGAGCTATGCGCCAGCTCGTCGTTACGGCCCAGCGCGCGCAACACATACGACGGTTCCAGCGAAGCCGACGTACAGGCCGAGCCCGACGACACCGCTACATCCTTGACCGCCATGATCAGCGATTCGCCTTCGACGAAATTGAAGCTGATATTCAGGTTGTGCGGCACACGCTTTTCCATGTCGCCGTTCACATACACTTCTTCCATTTGCGACAGGCCGCGCAGCAGACGATCGCGCAGCATGCGGATGCGTTCGTTTTCCGTAGCCATTTCTTCGCGCGCGAGACGGAACGCTTCGCCCATGCCGACGATCTGGTGCGTGGCCAGTGTGCCCGAACGCATGCCGCGCTCGTGACCGCCGCCGTGCATCTGCGCTTCGATACGGATACGCGGCTTGCGACGCACGTACAGCGCGCCGATGCCCTTCGGACCGTAGGTCTTGTGCGCCGAGAACGACATCAGGTCGACCTTCAGCTTTTGCAGGTCGATTTCGATCTTGCCGGTGGCTTGCGCCGCGTCGACGTGGAAAATGATGCCCTTTTCACGAGTGATCTCGCCGATCGCCTCGATGTCCTGGATCACGCCGATCTCGTTGTTCACCGACATGACCGACACCAGAATCGTGTCCGGGCGCAGTGCCGCCTTGAATTTATCAAGGTCGATCAGGCCGTCGTCCTTGACGTCCAGATACGTGACTTCGAAGCCTTCGCGCTCGAGTTCGCGGCAGGTGTCGAGCACGGCCTTGTGCTCGGTCTTCACCGTGACGATGTGCTTGCCCTTGCTCTTGTAGAAGTGCGCGGCGCCCTTGATGGCCAGGTTGTCCGACTCCGTGGCACCCGAGGTCCAGATGATTTCGCGCGGATCGGCGTTCACCAGCGCGGCGACATTCTCACGCGCTTCTTCGACTGCGCGCTCCGCCGCCCAGCCATAGGAGTGGCTGCGCGATGCGGGATTGCCGAACTGCTCGCGCAGATACGGAATCATCTTGTCCACCACGCGCGGATCGATCGGCGTCGTCGCGCTGTAGTCCATGTAGATGGGCAGATGGAGAGTGTCGTTATTCATCAATTGCTCCGGGGACGTCATGTGCTCTGGCTTCTGGGTTTCTTATCAGGCTGCGGTGACTGCTCGATACCGCGCCTAGGAACCGGCCATGTTGAAAACTGAATTCGGCCCTTTCGGCGCCACGCGGACGGGTTCGACCGCCGGCGCTTCGTTGCGCCTGTCGCGTATCACGGCCGGCGCGCCTTCCCGCGAGCGCTGCTGATCGACCAGATCCTTCAGGGACACCGAATCGAGATACTCGACCATTTTCTGGTTCAGCGTGGACCACAACTCGTGCGTCATGCAGTGGCCGTCGTGCTGTTTGGTGCCCTCGCACGAGCCCTTGCCGCCGCACTGGGTGGCGTCGAGCGGCTCGTCGACCGCGATGATGATGTCGGCCACCGTCACGTCTTCAGCGCGGCGGGCCAGATTGTAGCCGCCGCCCGGTCCGCGCACGGACTCGACGATTTCATGACGACGCAGCTTGCCAAACAGCTGCTCGAGGTACGACAGGGAGATGTGTTGGCGCTGGCTGATACCCGCAAGCGTCACCGGGCCCTGCTCCTGGCGCAGTGCCAGGTCAATCATCGCCGTGACGGCGAAACGGCCTTTCGTGGTGAGTCTCATATGGTGTGGGACCGCAATTCTCGACAAGTTTTGTCAAGTATAAATACATGAGCGATTTAGTCAAGTATCCCTACCGCGATTTGGGTCATTTGCTTAATTGCTGAATCAGCGCGGCGCGCGCTCCCGCTGAACTCTATGCAAGCAATTGGGGACGCAGCGCCGCGATGAGGCCGCGGCAGGCAACTTCACATTGATCCAGCACTTGCTCGAAACCTTCCGCGCCGCCGAAATACGGATCGACGACTTCGCGGGCGCCACTCCAGCGGGCGTCTCCTTCGGGAACAAATTCCATCAGCAGACGAATCTTGTCGCGTTGCTGCGGCGGGCAGATCTGACGCAACGCGACGATATTTTTGTCATCCATGGCGATCAGCAGATCGAAGCGGTCGAAATCCGCCGCGGCGATCTGACGGCCGCGCAAGTCGGCGATCTCATAGCCGCGCCGGCCGGCCGCCTGCTGCGCGCGCTCGTCTGGCGGCTCGCCGATGTGCCAGTCGCCCGTTCCAGCCGAGTCGATCACAATGCGTTCCGCGAGCTTCGCCTCGCCGACCAGATGACGCATCACACCTTCCGCGGTCGGCGAACGACAGATGTTCCCGAGGCAGACAAAGCAGATGGATACGGTTTTCATCGAGGGCTTTTCAGGCGCGTGAGGCCCGCAGGCTGACTGTTAATAAATGTTGCCGCGATTATACAAAGCTGGCCGGAATCTCGCCGGGAGCCAGGGCGCGGCTGTCGCGAGCGTGGCAGTGGGTACAGCGGCCGATTGTGGTCACGCTCGACCCCGTGCTTACGACGCTTCCGCCACCGGCATCGCCGTGGTGGCGCGCATCGGTTTGGCCGGCAATGTCGAGGCGTCGTCGATCATGCCGTACGAAACGGCACGCGCGAGTTCAGCCGTCAACTGGTCGGCCGCGAGTGGAGCTTGCGGGACGCGCGACGCGGCGTTGCCACAAATATGCAGATAACCAGCCGCAGCGAGCGGCAAAACGATGGCGAGGGGCCAGTACACCGATATTGTCTTTTTCATGATGTCGATTCTTCCGATTGGGGCAGTTGAGTTCGTTAACCACTATGCCCAGTCGAAATCTTATAGAAATTCACAATCGGGAAAAACCCACTGGCGCGACATAGAGCGTTGCTCTGGATGGAACAGTGAATTCACGTTTCGGTGCGCACGACGTTCCACACGGGTCATGGCACAGAAAATAAATCCTTACAAACACATACAAAGCTGCTGCGACGGATGGCGATAATAGCGGTCTTACAGAAACAAAATCCCGCATCGGTCGATCACATGAAACGCTTTGGTTTTGCACCACTCGCCTGCCTCGCTGTCGCCACCCTGCTCGGCGGCTGCGCGGTCTATCCGGACGGCACGCCCATGTATAGCAATGGCTACGGCGGCGGCTATAGCGGCTATGACAATTACGATGGCTACGCCCCCGGTGTGCCGGTCGTGCCGCAAACCAACGTATACATGGGCTATAGCGACTACTACGGCCCCGGCTACTACAACAACGGGCCGGGCCGCTATTACGGACCCGGACCCGGCTACGGCGGCTATCCCGACCGGGGCCGGCCGAACAACGGCAATTATGGAAACAACGGCAATCACGGCGACAACGGCGGCTGGCACGGTCAGCCGAACGGCGGATCGCACGGCGGACCGCCGCCGCAGGGTGCCGTCGGTGGCCCGCGCGGACCGAGCGGATCGAATGCGCCTCGACCGGGGGCGGGCAGCCCGCCGCCACCGCCACCCCCGCAGCAGCAGGCCGGCGGTGGAGGCGGTCACGGCAACGGCAATAACGGCGCACCCGTGCGAGGCGTGCCGGGTCGCCAGTCGGGCCAGATGACGGACCACTGATCTGGACGAACCGCATGGTTGTCGCGCGGTACGCATGTGCTGATGCGCAGGCGCACCGCGCTCTGATTTTTGCGGCCACAACATGCGGGTGGCCCCGGCGATATCACATAGACGGCATTGCGCTTCGACGCGAGACGAGACAGCGCGATACCGGAACCACCGGCTCGCCTAATGCCGAGCGAATAGAAACAGACGACAGCAATGTCGGCCCATCAACGCTTACTCAGCCAATATGACTGCGCTGCGCCGCGTACAACTCCCTGAACGTTCGGCCGACCGGAGCGGGCATATCCCGCGTATTGGTCCAGCCCGCGCCGCCCAGCGGCAGCTTGGCGATCGACCGGTTTCTCCCGCCCATGCGTTCCAGCACACGCACAGCCAGCTTGGTGAAAAGCGCGTAAGCGTCCGGATGCAGCGCCAGAAAACCCCACACGGCGAGTCCCATGCGCTCTTTCCACGGTCGCAGACGCCGCTCCACCTGCTTCTCGCGAAGCTTTCGCAACAGGTCGGATAGCGGAATGCCCACCGGGCACACGCTATTGCACTCGCCGCACAAGGTCGCGGCCTGGGGCAAATCCAGCGCTTTGTCGATGCCGACATAGCTCGGCGTCAACACTGAACCCATCGGGCCGGGATACACCCAGCCGTAAGCATGCCCGCCCACCTTCTGATACACCGGGCAATGGTTCATGCACGCGCCGCAGCGGATGCACCTCAGCATGTCCTGGAAGTCGCCGCCGATCAGCCCCGTGCGCCCGCCGTCGACAAGCACCACGTACATATGCTCGGGACCGTCCTGGTCGCCCTCGCCGCGCGGCCCCGTCAACAGGGAAAAATAGTTCGAGGTGGTCTGCCCGGTCGCCGAGCGCGGCAGGAGACGCATCGCCGTAGCCAGATCTTCGAGTGTTGGCAGCACTTTCTCGATGCCCGTCACCGCCACATGCACGCGTGGCATCACGGTGCACATGCCCTCGTTGCCCTCGTTCGTGACCAGCACGACCGAGCCCGTTTCCGCCACCACGAAATTGCCGCCTGTCACGCCCATGTCAGCGGTCATGAAATGCGGACGCAGCATCTCGCGGGCTTCGCGCGTCATGTCAGTGATTTCGGTCAGGCGCGGCCGGTTGTGAGTCTTCGCGAACAGGTCGGCGATCTCGTCCTTATCTTTATGGACGACCGGCGCGATGATGTGGCTCGGTGGCTCGTTATCGTTGATCTGCAGAATGTACTCACCCAGATCGGTTTCGATGGATTGCACGCCCATCTGCCCGAGCACTTCATTCAGGCGCATTTCTTCGGTGACCATCGACTTGGTCTTGATCACCTTCTTCACCTCGTGCCGGCGCGCAATGTCGCCGACCAGCCGCGCGGCCTCCTGGGTCGTCTCCGCGAACAGCACCGTCACGCCGCGCCGGGCCGCTTCGCGCTCGAAGGTTTCCAGCCACACGTCGAGATTTTCCAGCGCGCGATTGCGACGTTCCTTCAGCGCGGCGCGCGTGGCGGGAAAATCGATCGCGGTCATGGCCGTGGCGCGGGCCGACACGAACTTGGTCGACAGCTTGGTGAGGTTCTGCTGCAGACGCTGGTCGGCGAGTTTCTGACCGGCGCGTGCCTTGAATTGCATCGATTGGACTTGCATGGCGGCCTTGGGCGTAATCAGGCAAAACGGGCGAAGCGCGAGCGGATACGGGTCAAGCGCGCATATCTGGATGAAGACGGCGGCAGTACGGCAGCCCGCGTTATACGTCGCCGGCCAGCACCTGCGCGATGTGCAGCACGCGCGTGGTGGCGTCGCCGGTACGCCGCAGACGGCCTTCAATATTCAGCATGCAGCCGAGGTCGCCTAGCACCACGGTGCCAGTACCGGCCGCCCGAATATTCGCGCACTTTTCGTCGACGATCGCCGTGGAAATGTCGCCATACTTGACCGCGAATGTGCCGCCGAAGCCGCAGCAATGCTCGCAATCCTTCATCTCGTTCACCGTCACGCCGACTTGCGCCAGCAAGGCGCGCGGCTGCGCCTTCACGCCGAGTTCGCGCAGCCCGGAGCAGGAATCGTGATACGTGACCTGCCCCGCGAACTCGCCCGGCTGCAATTGCACCTTGGCCACGTTGACAAGGAAATCGGTCAGCTCGAACACCTTCGCGCGCAGCCGGCCGAAGCGGTTCATCAGTTCGGGGTCGTCGGCGAAGAGGTCGCCGTAATGCGCGCGGATCATGCCACCGCACGAACCGGACGGAACCACGACGTAATCGAACTGCTCGAACTCGCGCAGGGTCTTCTCGGCCAGATCGCGCGCGATGCGCCGCTCCCCCGAGTTGTATGCCGGTTGCCCGCAACAGGTTTGCGCGGGCGGCACCATCACCTCGAATCCGGCGCCTTCAATCAACTTGATGACCGAAAAACCGATCTCGGGACGCATCAGGTCGATCAGGCAGGTAACGAACAATCCGACTCGCATGAGCCCTCCTTCGGGAAAACGTGCCTGATTATCCGCTGTTTGCCGCACAATACCAACGGCCGGAAGCCATAGGACGAAAGCGGCCTGATTTGGAATAGGCGTTCCAACCGCTTTCCATCTTTTCACAATACGGGATACAATCAATTTCCGCTGTTTGACGCGTCAACCGATTCCTCCCATGAGCGATACGAACCCGGATCCCAAAACTTCGATCCAGGTGATCGAACGCATGATGCGCTTGCTCGACGCACTCGCTGCGCATAGCGACCCGGTCAGCCTGAAAGAACTCGCCATCCGCACGGAGCTGCATCCGTCCACCGCGCACCGCATCCTGAACGATATGGTGATGTGCCGGCTGGTCGACCGGTCGGATCCCGGCACTTACCGTCTCGGCATGCGCCTGCTCGAACTGGGCAATCTGGTGAAGGCGCGCCTGTCGGTGCGCGACGCGGCGCTCACGCCGATGCGCGAATTGCATCGTCAGACGGGCCAGACGGTGAATCTGTCGGTGCGTCAGGGCGACGAGATCGTCTATATCGAGCGCGCGTATTCCGAGCGATCCGGCATGCAGGTGGTGCGGGCGATTGGCGGACGGGCGCCGTTGCATCTGACCTCGGTGGGCAAGCTGTTCCTCGCCGCCGACGAATCCACCCGCGTGCGAGCCTACGCCACGCGCACCGGTTTGTCGGGCCACACGCAGAACAGCATCACCGACCTGACCAAACTGGAGCGCGAGTTGTCGCACGTGCGCCAGCAGGCGTGCGCGCGAGACAACGAAGAACTGGAGCTAGGCGTGCGCTGCATCGCCGCCGGCATTTACGACGACACCGGCAAGCTGGTTGCCGGTCTATCACTGTCGGCGCCGGCGGACCGCCTGCAAGATTCCTGGATTGGCCAGCTTAGCCAGACGGCGTTGATGATCTCGGAGTCGCTCGGCTACCGGCCGCAACCCTCGCAAGACCATTCGCATAGCCATCACGCGTAAGCCGGCACTTCGCTTCTTCCGCTCAAAACAAAAAGCCTCGCATTTTTTGCGAGGCTTTTTGTTTTCATGCGGCCGGTCGGAAACCGGCCACGGAACAAACGCTTCAGGTACCCGGGCCGCCGGCGTCCGCGCTGGTAATGCGCGGCTCGCCGCCACCGTTATCCAGCCATGTGCGCAGACGTGTGGCGTCGGCGAATCGCGAGTACTTACCCGACGAGTCGAGCAGCACCATGATCATCGGGCGGCCGTGAATGGTCGCCTGCATCACGAGGCACTCGCCCGCTTCGTTGATGAAGCCGGTCTTCTGCAGACCAATGTCCCACGTCGGATTGCGCACCAGCGCATTCGTGCTGTTGTACGCGAGCGAGCGCTTGCCGGTGTACACCTCGTAGCTGTGATCGGTCGAGAACTTGCGGATCAACGGATACTGGTACGCCGCGTTGACCATCTTCACGAGATCGCGCGCGCTCGACACGTTCTGGCTCGTCAAACCCGTGGGGTTTTCAAAGTGCGTGTCGGTCATGCCAAGTTGTCTGGCCTTCGCGTTCATGGCCGCGAGAAATGCCGGACGGCCGCCCGGGAAATAGCGCGACAGCGCCGCGGCCGCGCGATTTTCCGACGCCATCAGCGCGATGTGCAGCATATCTTCACGCGACAGCACCGAGCCCACCGACAAACGCGAGCCGGTGTTCTTTTCGTAATCCCGGTCTTCGTCCGTGACTTCGATCTGGTCGGTCATGGCCTCTTTCGAGTCCAGCACCACCATTGCGGTCATCAGCTTGGTGATCGACGCGATCGGCACCACGGCGCGCGAGTTCTTGTCGAACAGCGATTCGCCCGAGTTCTGATCGATCACGTACGCGACGCTCGAGCGCAGCATGAGAGCGTCCGGCGTTTCGTGCAGACCGAAAGCCTGGCCGACGCTCGGCTGACGCGGTTCGTACGCGACCCGGCGCACCACTGAGTGATGACGGCCGTTCGACGTGTACGTGACGCGCTTACGCTTGACGCCCGCGCGCGGCGCGTCGTCGTCAGCGGCGGCTACGGTCTTTGCAGCCGCGCCTTTGGTCGCTTTCGAGGCCTTGCTCGACACCTTGGTCTTGGCATCAGACTCGGCAGCCGGCTTTTTGGCCGCTTTGGCGTGTTTGGAAGTTTTTGCAGTTGCAGCGGGCGTGGCGGCAAAAGCGCTCACGGGCGTGGCAAACGCCGCTGCGATGACCATGGAGACGGCCACCGACAGCGCGGTGCTGCGGGCCGCGCCGTGGATCACTTTTAGCGACGAAAACATGTCGGTTTTCATGGGTGTTCGGTAGGGAGCGGCGAGAGGTTTCCGCAAGTGTAGTAAAACAACGAAAAATTAGCAATTTGAAGCACTTATACGCGCTCCTTAAACCGGCTTGTAAGCTCCGATCGCAAAAACACGAATAAGTGCCGCGCATCGATCGAAAAAAACGATCGCCGGCGCGTTACGCCTCGCCGCTGCCACCCTATGCCGGAATCGAGGTGATTCTTCCAGCATAACGGCAATTTCGAGGCAACCTTGATCAGGGGAAATACGGTTAGAGCGCGTGCGGTTAAAACCGCCGGAGCGACCGGGCCGGAGTCGTGCAACGAGGTTGTTAAACGCCTGCTGCAGACCGCCAACGCGCATTCGACCAGCATCAAGCATTAACGTTCCGTGACACTTTTCGGTTTACACCGAAACGGCCATCGAGCGCTTTTTTAACAAGTGCCGGATGTTAGCCGCACCGCGTTAAGCCCGCACCTGCCGGGCAGATACACCTTACCATTTCGTAATAAATACAGCGTGGTTGAGCACCAGTGCGGTGCGGCGATTAAGTTGACCTGCGTCATGAAGATGTCATGCCGATCGCATAACGCTATGTTTTATCAGTAGTTTCTTAATATTGTGCGACGCACAAAAAGCACTTGACATTCCTTGCAGCCATCCTAAAATAGCAGTCATTGCTGCGATGCACAATTCATCGCGGTCCGGCGGGATGCACCAATGTGTCCCACCATTCACCCAATGCGGTCCGCACAGACAGACCGCGATTCCAGGAGCGTAAACCATGACTCTGCTGACCCCTGAGCAATTCGCCGCAGCCCAGAAAGCCAACTTTGAAACGTTGTTCGGCCTGACGACCAAAGCATTTGAAGGCGTCGAAAAGCTGGTTGAGCTGAACCTGCAAGTCGTGAAGTCGACGCTCGCGGAAAGCCAGGAAAATGCCCAACGCGCCCTGTCGGTCAAGGACGCGCAAGAATTGCTGGCACTGCAAGCAAGCCTTGCACAGCCGGTGGCTGAAAAGGCGCTGTCGTACGGCCGTCACGTGTACGAAATCGTTTCGGCAACGCAAGGTGAATTCACCCGCGTCGCGGAAGCGCAATTCGAAGAGCAAAACCGCAAGGTCCAATCGCTCGTCGAGAACGTCGCAAAGAATGCACCGGCTGGTTCGGAAACCGCTGTCGCCGTCCTGAAGTCGGCTATCACGGCTGCCAACACCACGTACGACACGGTCCACAAGGCCACCAAGCAAGCTGTCGAAATCGCTGAAAGCAACTTCAATGCAGCCGCAACGGCCGCATCGAAGGCAGCTTCGCAAGCCGCCGCACAAGCATCGCGCTCGGCCAAGAAGGCAGTCTAAGTTTCATTTCAAGCATCACCCAACGCCGGCACAGCTTGAACGCTGTGCCGGCGTTACCGCAAGCAACAGCGTAGTGCCGTTGCCGTTCACACGGCTTTACTGGCCGAACGCTCCGATACGTTGAATAGCGTATCGTTTGCCCGGCGAAAGGCCGGGATTTTTTTGTGCGACGCTTTCTCGCCGTCGCGTGAATCGTTCAGCATGTGTTGATGAGGCCGTCGTCCCGACGGCAACCGCCCTACTCCGCTGCCCAAAGAAAAAACGGCGCGTCCCGCAAAGGGCGCGCCGTTTTTTGCTTCATCGAGCCTGCCTGCACGCGTGCAGGCAGACCGAATCGCGTTACTTCTTTTTCTGCGGCGGCAGGTCGGTACAGACGCCTTCGTACAACTCGGCGGCCATGCCGATCGATTCGCCGAGCGTCGGATGCGGATGAATCGTCTTACCGATATCCGTTGCGTCCGCACCCATCTCGACCGCGAGACACACTTCGCTGATCAGGTCGCCCGCATTCAGACCGACAATCCCGCCGCCGATCACGCGATGCGTTTCCTCGTCGAACAGCAGCTTCGTGAAGCCTTCGTCGCGGCCGTTGGCGATTGCACGGCCCGACGCCGCCCACGGGAAAACTGCCTTGCCGTACTTGATACCTTCGGCCTTCAACTGGTCTTCCGTCTTGCCGGCCCACGCCACTTCCGGATCGGTGTAAGCCACCGACGGAATCTGCAGCGCGTCGAAGTACGCCTTCTCGCCGTGTGCGACTTCGGCGGCGACGTGAGCTTCATGCACGGCCTTATGCGCGAGCATCGGCTGACCGACGATATCGCCGATCGCGAAGATGTGCGGCACATTCGTGCGCATCTGCTTGTCCACGTCGATGAAGCCGCGATCCGTCACCGCGACGCCGGCCTTGTCCGCGCCGATCTTCTTGCCGTTCGGCGAACGGCCGACGGCAACCAGCACCAGGTCGTAGCGTTGCGCTTCCGCGGGCGCCTTCTCGCCTTCGAACGACACATAGATGCCGTCGTCTTTCGCTTCGGCTGCGGTGGTCTTCGTCTTCAGCATGACGTTGGCGAAACGCTTGCTGTTGTACTTCTCCCAGACCTTGACCAGATCGCGGTCCGCGCCGGCCATCAGGCCGTCGAGCATTTCGACCACGTCGATCTGCGCGCCGAGCGTGGCATACACCGTCGCCATTTCCAGGCCGATAATGCCGCCGCCGATCACCAGCATGCGCTGCGGAATCTGGCGCAGTTCGAGCGCGCCGGTCGAATCGACCACACGCGGATCTTCCGGAATGAACGGCAGCTTCACCGCTTCCGAGCCCGCGGCGATGATCGCCTGCTTGAACTTGACGACCTTCTTGCCACCCTCGACCTGCACTTCCATATGATGCGGATCGACGAACGAGCCCGTGCCCGTGACCACTTCGACCTTGCGCATTTTCGCCATGCCGGCGAGACCGCCGGTGAGCTTCTTGACGACGCCCGACTTGAAGTCGCGCAGCTTGTCGAGATCGATTTGCGGCTTGCCGAACGTGATGCCGTGCGAGCCGAGCGCTTCGGCCTCGTCGATCACGAGCGCCGTGTGCAACAACGCTTTCGACGGAATACAGCCGACGTTCAGACACACGCCACCAAGCGTCGAGTAACGCTCGACCAGCACTGTCTTCATACCCAGGTCGGCCGACCGGAATGCCGCCGAATAGCCGCCGGGACCCGAACCGAGCACGAGCATGTCGCACTCGATATCCGCGTTGCCGGAGAAGCTACCCGCCTGCGGAGCAGGCGCGGCAGCCTTAGCCGGAGCCGCCGCTTGCGCGGCTTGCGGTTTGGCGTCCGCCTGAGCGGGCGCCTTCTCGGGCTCCTTGGCTGGAGCCTTCGGCGCGTCTTTCGCGGGCGCTGCATCCGCCGATGTTTCGACGAGCGCGATCACCGTGCCTTGCGAGACTTTATCGCCGGCTTTGACGCGAACTTCCTTGACTGTGCCGGCGGTATCGCTCGGCACTTCGATGGAGGCCTTATCGGACTCGAGCGTCATGAGAGCCTGTTCGTTCTCGATGACATCGCCCGCTTTGATATTGACTTCGATGACATCGACGTCTTTGAAGTCACCGATATCCGGCACTTTTACTTCGACGAGACTCATTAGTGTCCCCTTCTCGTATTGATCGTGATGAAGGAAGAACCCAAAAAAGCGGCCCAAAAGCTGGCAGCGTGGCGAACAGAATCATCCTTTGCAGTCCGCCCAAGGACGCGCCTTTCTTTTGCCTACTTTTCTTTGGAAGACAAAGAAAAGTAGGTGCCGCCCCGCACAGGGGCGACGCTAATAGACCGACAAGAAATCAGGTTCTACAGAGAGACGCGGATAACAGAAGCAGAAAGAAACCCGCGCCCCACGCAACTACACGATCAAAGAATCACACGCCGGAAATCGGCAAGAAGCGCCCCAAGATACGCATTGAACCTGGCCGCCGCGGCACCATCAATGACACGATGGTCATACGACAAAGAGAGCGGCAGGATCAAACGCGGCACGAACTGCTTACCATCCCAAACCGGCTTCATCGCACCACGCGACAGACCAAGAATGGCCACTTCAGGCGCATTGATAATCGGCGTGAAGTTCGTACCGCCAATGCCACCCAAAGAAGAAATCGAGAAGCACCCACCTTGCATCTGATCCGGCTTCAGCTTGCCGTCACGCGCAGCCTTCGACAGCTCGGCCATTTCCTTGGCGATATCGATCAAACCCTTCTTATCCGCATCGCGAATGACAGGAACGACCAGCCCGTTCGGCGTATCAGCCGCGAACCCGATATGGAAGTACTGCTTGAACACCAGGTTATCACCATCGAGGCTGGCATTGAACGTCGGGAATTGCTTCAAAGCCGACACCACAGCCTTGATCACGAAAGCCAGCATGGTGATCTTCACACCCGACTTTTCGTTTTCCTTGTTCAACTGCACGCGCAATGCTTCGAGCTCGGTGATATCCGCTTCGTCGTTATTCGTGACGTGCGGAATCATGACCCAGTTGCGATGCAGATTCGCGCCCGAAATCTTCTTGATGCGCGAGAGCGGCTTCGGATCGACCGGACCGAACTTCGTGAAGTCGACCTTCGGCCACGGCAGCAGGTTCAACTCGCCGCCACCGCCCGCGGCCGCCGGTGCGGCTGCACCAGCCGGCGCAGCACGCTGACCGGTCATGACGCCCTTGATGAAGGCGGTCACGTCGGCTTGCGTGATACGGTTCTTCGGACCCGTGCCCTGCACCTGCGTCACATCGACACCGAGCTCACGCGCGAATTTACGCACGGACGGCGACGCATGACTCGCGTGCCGCGCGCCGCCTTCTCCCGCCGGAATCACCGGCGCCTGAGCGAGCGCCGAGGGAGCCGCCGGAGCCGGCGACGGTGCAGCCGGCGCATCGGACGGCTTCTCGACCGCTTGCTTCGGAGCCGGAGCAGGAGCCGCGGCCGCGCCGCCTTCGGCTTCCACGACCACGATCACCGAGCCTTCCGACACGGTATCGCCTACCTTGACCTTCACTTCCTTGACGACGCCAGAGGCCGAGCTCGGCACGTCCATGGTCGCCTTATCGGATTCGAGCGTGACCAGCGACTGCTCTTTCTCGACGCGATCGCCGACCTTCACCGCGACTTCGATCACGGGAATGTCTTTGTAGTCGCCGATATCCGGCACTTTGACTTCCTGCAGACCGCCGCCGCTCGCCGCGGGCGCGGGTGCCGGTGCAGCAGCAGGCGTGGCCGAAGGTGCCGCCGACGGAGCCGGTGCGGCAGCAGGCGCCGGAGCCGGCGCAGCCGCGCCACCTTCCGCACCGTCCAGCACGACGATCAGCGAACCTTCCGACACGTTGTCGCCGACCTTGACCTTCACTTCCTTGACGACGCCAGAGGCCGAGCTCGGCACGTCCATGGTCGCCTTATCGGATTCCAGCGTAACGAGCGATTGCTCTTTTTCGACGGTGTCACCCGCCTTCACCAGCACCTCGATCACAGGAATGTCCTTGTAATCGCCGATGTCCGGCACCTTGACTTCGATCGCTTGACTCATTGTTAGTGTCTCCTGGGCCGCGCACGCGGCCTGCCCCTGCCAACGCAGGAGCGGGCGCGCACGCCATGGCGCACGGGGAATGATGCCTTAGACGGTCATCGGGTTGGGTTTGGCGGGATCAAGGTTGTACTTCTTGAGCGCCTCGGCGACTACCTTGCGTTCGATCGTGCCTTCATCTGCGAGTGCATTCAACGCGGCAACCGTGACCCAGTAGCGGTCGACTTCGAAGAAGTGGCGCAGCTTTTCGCGCGTGTCCGAACGGCCATAGCCATCCGTACCCAGCACGATGAACTTCTGCGGCACGAACGCGCGGATCTGCTCGGTCAGCGCGCGCACGTAGTCGGTCGAAGCGATGACCGGACCTTGTGCGTCTTTCAGCAGCTTCTCGACGTGCGAGAGCTTCTTTTCTTCGGTGGGGTGCAGCAGGTTCCAGCGCTGCACTTCGTGGCCTTCGCGCGCGAGTTCGGTAAAGCTCGGCACGCTCCACAGATCGGCGGCGACGCCCCAGTCGTTCTTCAGCAGGTCGGCGGCGGCGATCACTTCGTTGAAGATCGTGCCCGCGCCCATCAGCTGCACGCGCGGCGCCTTCTTGTCCGCTTCGGCCTTGCGGAACGCGTACATGCCCTTGATGATGTCGGCCGCCACCGAGTCGCCCTGCGGAATCGCCGGGTGCTCGTAGTTCTCGTTCATCACCGTGATGTAGTAGTACACGTCTTCCTGATCCGCGACCATGCGGCGCAGGCCGTCCCGCATGATGACCGCGAGTTCGTAACCGAAGGTCGGGTCATAGCTGACGCAGTTCGGCACCGAAGCCGCCCACAGCAGCGAGTGGCCGTCTTCGTGTTGCAAACCTTCGCCGTTCAGCGTCGTGCGGCCGGCCGTACCACCCAGCAGGAAGCCGCGCGAACGCATGTCGCCGGCTGCCCATGCGAGGTCGCCGATACGCTGGAAGCCGAACATCGAGTAGAAGATGTAGAACGGGATCATGATCTCGCCGTGCGTCGAGTACGACGTCGCGGCCGCGATCCAGTCACACATGCCACCGGCTTCGTTGATGCCTTCCTGCAGGATCTGACCGGTTTCCGACTCGCGGTAGAACATCAGCTGGTCGGAATCTTCCGGCACGTACTTCTGGCCTTCCTGATTCCAGATACCGATCTGACGGAACAAACCTTCCATACCGAAGGTACGCGATTCGTCCGGCACGATCGGCACGATGCGCTTACCGAGCGCCTTGTCTTTCAGCAGGATGTTCAGGATCCGCACGAACGCCATGGTCGTGGAGATCTCGCGGCCTTCGCCCGTGCCCTTCAACAGCGGCTCGAATGCCGACAGTTCCGGCACCGGCAGCGAGTCGGCCTTCTGGCGGCGCGCCGGCAGATAACCGCCGAGGTCCATGCGCTTCTGGCGCATGTACTCGAGTTCCTTCGAACCTTCTTCGAACTTGAGGTACGGCACGTTGACGAGGTCTTCGTCGGCGATCGGCAGGCGGAACTGGTCGCGGAATTTCTTCAGCTGATCCACGTGCAGCTTCTTCTGCTGGTGGGTGATGTTCATTGCCTGGCCGGCTTCGCCCATGCCGTAGCCCTTGATCGTCTTCGCGAGAATGACGGTCGGCTGGCCCTGCGAATTCGACGCTTCCTGGAACGCCGCGTAGATCTTGTGCGGATCGTGCCCGCCTCGGTTCAGGTTCCAGATTTCCTCGTCGGACCATTCGGCGACCAGCGCCTTCAGTTCCGGCGTATTGAAGAAGTGTTCGCGCACATACGCGCCCGACTCCGACTTGTATGTCTGGTATTCGCCGTCGACCACTGCCATCATGCGGCGCATCAGCGCGCCCGACTTGTCGCGTTGGAACAGCGCATCCCAGCGGCTGCCCCAGATGACCTTGATGACGTTCCAGCCGGCGCCGCGGAATTCGCTTTCCAGTTCCTGGATGATCTTGCCGTTACCGCGCACCGGACCGTCGAGGCGCTGCAGGTTGCAGTTGATCACGAACACGAGGTTGTCGAGGCGTTCGCGGCCGGCCATGCCGATCGCGCCGAGCGATTCCGGTTCGTCCGTTTCGCCGTCGCCAAGGAAGGCCCAGACCTTGCGGCCGTCGGTCTTCGCAATGCCGCGCGCCTGCATGTACTTCATGAAGCGCGCCTGATAGATCGCCATGATCGGGCCGAGGCCCATCGAGACGGTCGGGAATTGCCAGAAGTCCGGCATCAGCCACGGGTGCGGGTACGACGAGATGCCCTCGCCGCCCACTTCCTGCCGGAAGTTGTCGAGCTGGTTCTCGGTCAGGCGGCCCAGCAGGAACGCGCGCGAATAGACGCCCGGCGACGAGTGGCCCTGCACGAACACGAGATCGCCGCCATGCTCAGCGGACGGCGCATGCCAGAAGTGGTTGTAGCCGACGTCGTAAAGCGTGGCGGCGGAGGCGAACGAGGCGATGTGGCCGCCGACATTGGTGTCCTTGCCGGCGCGCAGCACCATCGCGATAGCGTTCCAGCGCGTGTACGAGCGAATGCGGTGTTCGATGTCCTGATCGCCGGGGATCTTCGCCTGACGCGAAACCGGGATCGTGTTGATGTACGGCGTGTTGGCCGAGAACGGCAGATGTTCGCCATGCACGCGCGCGAATTCAATCTGTTTCTCAATCAGGTAGTGAGCGCGATCGGGGCCCACAGCAGAAATCACGCCATCCAGCGCTTCAAGCCATTCGCCGGTTTCCTGGGGATCGTCGTCTTTTTCAGCAGCGACATATTTCATGACTTCGTCGGGTACAGCGGACATGCTCGTCTCCTGGATGTAGAGGAACGCTCTTTGAACAGACGACGCGGACGAAGCACGGCCGCGGCAGCTTCGGCCGATTGTAATAAGGGTCCCGACGTCAGCGCAACAAAATTTTCGAATTGCGAGATCGAATCTCATAATGCGGAAAATTGTTGCGGCGCAACCTGATTTGACTGCCGATCGACGGATACGCTGGCTAGTTTGCGCCGATTAATGGTCCTTTCCGCGCTTTTTTGCGCCATTTGCTAGCTTCACGCTGCGCTACAATGCCACGCATGTTGACCGAACGGCTTTTCGCACGCTCGGCGCGCACCGCCGGTTCGCCGACGGATTCGACGCCGTCCTCCCGCTGGCACCATGGACCATGGTGGTCCAATTCCTATTTGCTCACGCCTCTTCTGTCGATCCTGGTGTTTCTGGTCGTCATGAGTCTGATTTTGTGGAGCCTGAACCGGCGCGAACAGCAACAGCAGGAAGACACGCTTTACCGTAATGTGGCGTGGGCGCAGCAGCAGATCCGCCTGTCCATGACCGGCGCGCAGGAACAGATCCAGGCGCTCGCGCGCGATCTGGTTGCCGGCCGCGCCGATCCGCACTCGTTCCAGGTGTCCACCACGGACATCATGCAGGGGCATCCCGAGATCCTCTACATGAACTGGTATACCAGCGCGCAGCAACCGCGCTGGCCCAATACCGCGCTGCCCGTGTTCGGCCAGCGTCTGGCCAAGCCGAACGACGCGCAGATGGACGAAGCCGTCAAAGCCGCCTTCACCGAAGCGCGCAACACGCGCCGCCAGGTGTATTCGCCGCTCATCTACGACGACCTCGGCAACGGCTACATCACGCTGCAAACGCCGGTGTTCCGCGACCGCGACTTCCTCGGCACGATCGCCGCGGTGTTCTCGGTGGAAGGCATTCTCAAGCACGACATTCCGCCCGAGTTGTCCGCCAAGTACAAAATCTCGATCATCGACGTGAACAATCGCGAGTTGACCACCACGTCGACCCGCCCGCGCCTGCCGCGCGACATGTTCTACGACCTGCCGCTCGACCCGCCGGGCCAGGGCGTCTCGGTGCGCGTCTACGCGTTCCCGCAGATGACCAACTTCACCAACAACACACTGGTGTGGCTGGTGGCCGGGCTGTCCTGTTTCGTGCTGTGGAGCCTGTGGAGTTTGTGGAAACACACGCGGCAACGCTTCGAAGCGCAGCAGGCGCTATATGCCGAAGCGTTCTTCCGCCGCGCGATGGAAAACTCGGTGCTGATCGGTATGCGCGTGCTCGACATGCATGGGCGCATCACGCACGTCAATCCGGCCTTTTGCCGCATGACCGGCTGGGACGAAAGCGATCTGGTCGGCAAGAACGCGCCGTTCGCCTACTGGCCGCGCGACGCTTACCCCGAAATGCAGCGCCAGCTCGACATGACGCTGCGCGGCAAGGCGCCCTCTTCCGGCTTCGAATTGCGGGTGCGCCGCAAGGACGGGTCGCTGTTCCACGCTCGCCTCTACGTGTCGCCGCTGATCGACAGCTCGGGCCGCCAGACCGGCTGGATGTCGTCGATGACCGACATCACCGAGCCGAAACGCGCGCGCGAAGAACTCGCCGCCGCGCACGAGCGCTTCACGACAGTGCTCGAAAGTCTCGACGCCGCCGTCTCCGTGCTGGCCGCCGACGAAGCCGAACTCCTGTTCGCCAACCGCTATTACCGGCATCTGTTCGGGATTCGCCCGGACGGGCATCTGGAATTGGCGGGCGGCGGGTTCGATAGCGCACAGGCGTCGTCCGATTCGATCGATATGGTGGACACATACGCTGGCCTGCCCGCCGCCGCGTTGACCGAAAGTACCGCGGATGCGCAGGAAATTTACGTGCAGAGCATTCAGAAGTGGTTCGAAGTGCGCCGCCAGTACATTCAGTGGGTGGACGGCCACCTCGCGCAGATGCAGATCGCGACCGACATCACGACACGCAAGCAGGCGCAGGAACTGTCGCGCCAGCAGGACGAGAAGCTGCAGTTCACCAGCCGCCTGATGACGATGGGCGAAATGGCGTCGTCGCTCGCGCACGAACTGAATCAACCGCTCGCCGCGATCAATAACTATTGCTCCGGAACTGTGGCGCTAGTTAAATCCGGTCGGACGACGCCTGACAATCTGCTGCCCGTGCTTGAAAAAACCGCCCAGCAGGCGGTGCGCGCCGGCATGATCATCAAGCGCATTCGCGAGTTCGTGAAGCGCAGCGAGCCGAAGCGGCAAGCCACGCGCGTCGCCGATATCGTGGCCGACGCCGTGGGCCTCGCCGAAATCGAGGCAAGGAAGCGCCGCATTCGCATCGTCACGGATCTGCGCTCGCGCCTGCCGGTAATCTACGTCGATCCGGTGCTGATCGAGCAGGTGCTGGTCAACCTGCTGAAGAACGCCGCCGAAGCGATGGCCGAAGCCCGTCCGAATGCAGTCGATCCGGTGATCCGCGTCGTCGTGCGGCTGGAGAGCGGGTTTGTCTGCATCAGCGTCGTCGACCAGGGGCCGGGCGTCGACGAAGCAACAGCCGAGCGGCTGTTCGAACCGTTTTACAGCACCAAGTCCGATGGTATGGGCATGGGGCTGAACATTTGCCGTTCGATTATCGAATCGCACCGCGGTCGTCTGTGGGTGGTCAACAACGTCGAATCCGATGGCCACATCACAGGCGCCACGTTCCATTGCAGTCTGCCTATTGGAGAGCCTGATGGCCCGAGCAACGGCGGGGCACAGGCGCCGACACCACAAACCGTTACGGGAGAGCTATGAACAGCCCAGTCACCACACAGGAAACTGTCTTTGTCGTCGATGACGACGAGGCCGTGCGAGATTCGCTGCGCTGGCTGCTGGAGGCGAACGGCTACCGCGTGCAATGCTTCTCCAGCGCCGAGCAGTTCATCGACGCATGGCAGCCGCATCAGCATCCGGGCCAGATCGCGTGCCTGATTCTGGATGTGCGGATGTCCGGCATGAGCGGGCTCGAGCTGCAGGAACGCCTGATCGCCGACAACGCGTCGCTGCCGATCATCTTCGTGACGGGCCACGGCGACGTGCCGATGGCCGTGTCCACGATGAAAAAAGGCGCGATGGACTTCATCGAAAAACCGTTCGACGAAGCCGAGTTGCGCAAGCTGGTCGAGCGCATGCTCGACAAGGCGCGCAGCGAAAGCACCAGCGTGCAGCAGCAGCGCGCCGCGGCAGAACGTCTCGGTAAGCTGACCGCGCGTGAGCATCAGGTGCTCGAACGCATCATCGCCGGCCGCCTGAACAAGCAGATCGCCGACGACCTCGGCATCAGCATCAAGACGGTCGAAGCGCACCGCGCGAACATCATGGAAAAGCTCAACGTCAACACGGTCGCCGATCTGCTGCGACTGGCGCTGTCGAACAAGCCACAACCAGCGCAATAAGCTTCGTACGGCGGGAATCTCCCGAAGAAGGGCCCTTTGGGGACCTCGCCGCGAGACTGTAAGTGACTGCGCATTAACGGCCGGACTATCCAAATGTCCGGCCTGCTTCGCCCTCTTTTTTCCGCCTTCCCTCCTCTCCATTGCACGGCAATCAACGCTGAACGCGTTATATCGACGCACCCGGCGTGCGCACGATACTACGCATTACTCAGCAATTGCTTACACTAATCCGCAACGGGTTATTTCCTCAGACAAGATTGACCGATTCCGACGCGCCCGTTAATTTAGGCAGAACTCCTTAGCAGACATCGCCATGCGATGCTCGACGCTGGAGTGCCATGCTGCGAAACGCCGCATACGGTGTTGCCTGGTATTGCGAAAGAATTGCGATGGCTTGAGCATTTTCCAATGCATCGAGTCGTGTCGACCTCATCGTCCAACCACACACCGGACGCCGCCCCAACGCGTCATTTCCTCGCCGTACTCCTTCGCGGCGAAGCGACGCAGCCCGCGTTACGCACCGACATCTCGTCGTATAAATCCCACGGGGAGGAATTCATCGTGAAACGATCCGGAGCACACGCCATGCGTGTGTTGCTTGTTTGCGCCGTTTTTGCGGGAGCGCCGCTATTGGTCGGACTGGCCGCGCCGAACGCCGTCCATGCGCAAGGTGGCGCAAAGATATCGAGCCAGCAGCTCGATTCGCTGGCCGCCCCTATTGCTCTTTATCCGGACGCGCTGCTCGCCCAGGTGCTGATGGCGTCCACTTTTCCGCAAGCCGTGCAGGCCGCCGCCATATGGTCCAGAGCCAACTCCACGCTGCAAGGCGACAGCGCCGTCAAGGCAGTCGCGTCAGAGCCGTGGGACCCGAGTGTGCAGTCGCTGGTTGCCTTCCCTCAAGTGCTCGCCACCATGGCCTCGAAAGCGGATTGGGTCACGCAACTCGGCAGCGCGTTTCTCGCCCAGCCCGGCGACGTGATGGACTCCGTGCAGCGTCTGCGCAGGCAAGCACAGGCGGCCGGCAATCTGAAGACGACGTCGCAGCAAACGGTCGTGGTCGAACAGAGCACGATTCAGATCGTGCCTGCCAATCCGCAAGTGGTGTACGTGCCGACCTACAACCCGACGGTGGTGTACGGCGTGTGGCCCTATCCCGCGTATCCGCCGGTGTATGTGCCGCCGCCGCCCGGTTATGTGATCGGCACCAGTTTCTTTGCGGGCCTCGCGTTCGGCGCCGGCATCGCGGTGGCGAACGCGCTGTGGGGCGGCTTCGACTGGCACTCGCATGACGTCAACATCAACGTGAACCGGTACAACAATATCAACGTGCACAACCGCCTCGACGTGAACGGCCGCACGACGAACTGGAACCGCAATGCCGACGTCAATCGCAACATCGGCGGCGCGAATGTCAATCGCGGCTTGAACAACGTCGGCAGCGCCCAGCGCGATGCGTATCGCGCACGCGACGACGCCCGCGCCCGGGCGCAGCACACGCTGCAAAGCCGCACGGGCCAGAATCTCGGTGGCAGCGCGAGTCAGCGTGTGCAAGGGATCCATCACGGCGGCACGGCGAACGTCGATTTGCAGAAGCGCGCGCAGAACGTGAATCGGGACAATGCGCTACGCAGCGCCGGCGACGGCAATGCGGCGCGCCAGGACGCCCGGCGCGGCCAGACGAGCCGCGACGCGCTCGCCGGCCGCGGTGGCCAGCAACATGCAAGTGGAGCGAATGGCGACGGTCTGCGACGCACGAGCGGAGGTCCTGGCGCGAACGGTGGCGATCCGCAACAACGGGCGAGCGGAGGTCTTGGCGCGAATGGCGGCGGGGTCCAGCGCAGCGGCGGCACGAGCGGCGGCGGCGGCGGAGGAGGTCTAGGTGGCGGTGACGGAGGCCGCGCCCTGGGCGGTGGCGGCGCAGGCGAACATCACCTCGGCCGCGGCCGTTGAACAAAAAGGAGCGAGTCCGATGATGCATCTATTCTCACGGGGCACACTGCGCGCCCATGCTCTGACGCTTGCTATCGTGCTCGGCACCACCGGTACACTGCTGCTTGCGCCGGTTCTGCTGATCAGCGCGATCCCCGCCCATGCGCAGGCGGTCTATCCCAGCGCGGACGACGCCGCCAACGCTTTCGTCGAAGCCCTCGCCCGCAACGACGAAGATGCGCTCAAGCGCGTGCTCGGCAGCGACTTTCATCGTTTCATTCCAACCGAAGACGTCGGCCAGGACGACATCTACCAGTTCCTTGGCGAATGGTCGAAAAACCATCAGATCGTCGAGGATCCGATCATGGACAACGGGCTCGCCACTGCGCATCTGACGGTCGGCTACAGCGGCTGGACGTTGCCGATCCCACTCGTGCACGGGCGCAACGGCTGGCGTTTCGATCCGCCGGCGGGACGCGACGAGATGCTGACACGGCGCATCGGCCGCAATGAACACGCCGCGATCCTGACCTCGCTCGCCTATCTCGACGCGCAATACGACTATCACAACCTGACCCGGCACTACGCACAGCGCTTCGTCAGCACGCCGGGACAGCACGATGGCCTGTACTGGACGACGGCGCCCGGCGAAGCGGAAAGCCCGCTTGGTCCGCTCGCCGCCACCATGCGCGACGGCACGCAGCCGGAAAACGCGTATCACGGCTATCACTTCCGCATTCTCAGCGCGCAAGGGGCGCACGCGAAGGGCGGCGCGAGGAACTACGTCGAAAACGCCGTGCTGAGCAAAGGATTCGGATTGATCGCCTCGCCGGCCGACTATGGCAAGACGGGCGTGATGAGTTTCATCGTCAACCAAGACGGGCAGGTCTATCAGAAGAACCTGGGGCCACGAACCGCCCGCGCGGCGGCGGCGATCACATCGTTCGATCCGGACTCGGGTTGGCAGGCGGTCCAACCGTAGCGGCTGCGTTCGACGGCTTTGCTCGTGGCTTGGCTTGCCTTGCCTTGGCTTGCCTTGCCTTGGATTGCTTTGCCCTGCTTTGCCCGCCGCACCAAGGCGCGGGCGCGGTCCTGAGCATGGACCTGCCAGCGGCCGCCCCCCGAAGCCGCCGTCCGAACCGCGCGCCCGTGCGCACCAGGGCACACGCGCAAGGCACGCGGCGCCCGTCTGCGCTGCGCCCCGTTGCGCTGCCCCCGTGATCCCCACGCAGCGCCCCAGGCAGGGCCGGTATAATGTCGCACTTTGCAGCGCCGCTTAACCCCGATTCGCGCCGCGCGCTTTTCACGTGCCGACCCATTTCCGTTGAAAAGCGCCATCGCGCGCGGCATGTACAAGCGTCTGCGCCCCGCCCCGCTTTCCAAACTGCCCATCTCGACCCGACCATGACTGCCAAACTGATCGACGGCCTAGCCCTTTCCAAGACCCTGCGCGCCGATGTCGCCGCGCGCGCCGCCGCCCTCACCGCCCGCGGGCATCAGCCGGGCCTCGCGGTGGTGCTGGTCGGCGACAATCCGGCCAGTGAAGTGTATGTGCGCAACAAAGTGAAGGCGTGCCACGACAACGGGCTCGGCTCGTCGTTCGACCGCTATCCGGCCGACCTGCCGGAAGCCGAACTGCTCGCGCGCATCGACGAACTGAACCGCGACCCGCGCATTCACGGCATTCTGGTGCAACTGCCGCTGCCGCCGCATATCGACAGCCACAAGGTGATCGAGGCGATCGCGCCGGAAAAGGACGTGGACGGTTTTCACGTCGCCAACGCGGGCGCGCTGATGACCGGCCAGCCGTTGTTCCGTCCGTGCACGCCGTACGGCGTGATGAAAATGCTCGCCGCTTACGAGATTCCGCTGCAAGGCGCGAACGCGGTGGTGATCGGCCGCTCGAACATCGTCGGCAAGCCGATGGCGTTGCTGCTGCTCGAAGCCGGCGCGACCGTCACGATCTGCCATAGCAAGACGCGCGATCTGGCCGCTCACACCCGCAACGCGGACGTCGTAGTCGCCGCCACCGGCTTGCGCAACATTCTCACGGCAGAGATGGTGAAACCGGGCGCGGCGGTGATCGACGTCGGCATGAATCGCGACGAAGCCGGCAAGCTGTGCGGCGATGTGGATTTCGCGGGCGTCAAGGAAGTGGCCGGCTACATCACGCCCGTGCCGGGCGGCGTCGGCCCGATGACCATCACCATGCTGCTCGTCAACACGATCGAAGCCGCCGAGCGCGAAGCGGCAGCGAACGCGTAAAGCGGTAGAAGAAAAGCCGGCGAAGCGTCTTCGCCGGCTTCGCGGACTTTACGGCCTTGGCGTCGTGCCAGGGTATCGACATTCGTCGGCGCTAACGCGCCCCACAGTTCTCAGCGCTCGCATCGATCCTCTGAACGCCGGTGAAGCACCCTCGCCGGCTTCGCGATCTTGCTGCCTCGGCGTATTGTCAAGGCATCCGCATCCATCGACGCCGCGCGCGCCTCATACGTCAACGCATCTCACCAGATCTCAGCGCACGGCCTGATCGCCAGCCGGCATGCCCGCGGCCAGCGGCGTCGAGGGCCGCGCCAGACGCCCGCGGCACCACTTCAGCACCGGCCGCTCCACGAAGTGCCACGACAGCGCCGCGCACAGCAGAATGAACGGCGCGGCGATCAACACGGCCGTCACATGGCTCAACTGCGGCGCGATGTTCGCGACGCATTGCTGCACCATGAAGCCGTACAGATAGATGCCGTACGAATAATCGTGACGCGGCACGAAGCGCCGCAGGAGCGGCGTCGTGCCGATCCACAGCACGCCATACACGAAGGCCAGATAGAACAGCGGCTGCGCGCCGGCGGTGTCGCGGAACACCAGAAACACCATCGTGAACCCCAGCGCAGTCAATCCGTTGATGTCGATCCGTTCACGCCAGCCGTACAGCAGCATGCCCAACATGAAAAACGGCTCCGGCCAGAACGAATAGCCGTCGGGCGTTTCGCTGAAATCGCGCAAGCCGATCTGCCAATGCGTGTGATCCACATGCAGCATGAAGAAGGTGCAGCCGAGCGCGGCCGCGACCACGACACCGCGCGAGCTGGACAGCAAACCCACCATGCCGGTCAGGAGCACGAGCAGATAGCAGCGCACTTCGACCGGCAGCGTCCAGAGCGGACCGCAAATGTCGACCGGATAACGGTTGTGCTCGAACACGCCGGGCAGCGCCCAGCCGGCCGAGCGCACGATGGTCGAGAAGTTGTCGAGATTGGTCCACGTCATACCGGAAGCGAAATACTCACGCAGCGGCAGCGTCGTGAAAAGCGGACCGACGATGAACACCGTCACCAGCGACCCGGCCGCCACCGCCGGCCAGATCCGCGCGATGCGCAACACGGCGAAGCGCGGCACGGACCGCTGCCGGTCGAAGCTAGCGGTCACCAGCATGCCGCTCAGCAGAAAGAAGGCGTAGACGCCCAGCGCGCCGAAACCGTCGAAACCCAGCGCGTTCTGGACCCAGTCCGTGCTGCCGTCGGGCGCCTGAAGCACATACGAATGGCCATACACGACGGCAACGGCGGCGAACAGCCGCACCAGATCGAAATTGTTGCCCTTGTGCGCGAGAGCGTCCGAAAGCGGATTCATCGATACCTCTTTGCAAAAAACCCCGCCGACCGACAGCGACGCTCCACATTGCCGCATAGCAGCAATCGAAACCGTGCGCTTTCGCACAGAGCACAGCGGCGAATTTCGGCGCGCGGGGCGCTCGGCTGCGATGTCGCGCTCGCGCACCGGGCCGCGACATCGGATAATTTGTCTGCCGACGGATTGGAATCAACGCGCCCTGCCCCAATAATGTCTGTATCGGCTGTTATGGGGCGTCATAGCGCGCGCCCCGAAGGCAGTCCCCTCGGGGGCCGCCCGTCGATGCACCGATTACCCGTTCACCCGCGTCAGACAGGAAGCCTCATGTCCACTACCGCCTCGAATCACGACAATCCGCTCCTCGATTTCTCCGACCTGCCGCGCTTTGGCGAAATCCGCCCCGAACACGTCACGCCCGCCCTCGATGTACTGCTCGCCGATGCGGCCGCCGCCGTCGAGCGCGCTGCCCAGCCGATCACGCCCGCCTCGTGGGCCGACGTGGTCGAACCGGTCGAGCGCGCCACCGAACCGTTGTCGCGCGCGTGGAGCGTGGTCGGCCATCTGAACGCGGTTGCCGACACGCCCGAACTGCGCGCCGTGTACGGCGAGAATCTGCCGCGCGTCACCGAGTTCTGGTCGAGCGTCGGGCAGAATCTCGCGCTGTACGAGAAGTACAAGGCGTTGAATGCCAGCGTCGAGTTCGAATCGCTGACCGGCGAGCGCAAGAAGATCCTCGGCAATGCGCTGCGCGATTTCCGCCTGTCCGGCGCGGAATTGCCGGAAGACCAGAAGCCCCATTTCGCCGAATTGCAGGAGCGCCAGGCGGCGCTCTCGAAAGCGTTTTCCGATCACGTGCTCGATGCGACCAACGCTTACGCGTACATCGTCGAAGCCGGCAATGAAGCGGAACTGGCCGGTTTGCCCGAAGACGTGATCGAAGGCGCGAAGGAAGCGGCCGAACGCGAAGGCAAAACCGGCTACAAGTTCACGCTGCACTTCCCGTCGTATTTCCCGGTCATGCAGTACTCGGAAAATCGTCCGATGCGCGAAGCGATGTATCGCGCCTATGTCACGCGCGCCTCCGAGCTCGGCCCGCAATACGGCAACGGCAAGCCCGAGTGGGACAACACCGCCGTGCTCGCCGACCAGCTGAAACTACGCGCCGAAGAAGCGCATATGCTCGGCTTCAACAACTTCGCCGAAGTCTCGCTCGCGCCGAAAATGGCCGAGTCGCCCGCCCAGGTGATGAGCTTCCTGGAAGACCTCGCCACGCGTGCGCGTCCGCATGCCGAGCAGGACTGGAAAGAACTGCGCGAGTTCGCTGCCAACGAACTGGGCATGACCGAACTGCAACCGTGGGACATGACGTTCGCCGCCGAGCGTCTGCGTCAGAAGCGCTATTCGTTCTCCGAGAACGAAGTCAAACAGTACTTCCCGGAAGACGCCGTGTTCAAGGGTCTTTTCAAGGTCACGGAGACACTTTTCGGCGTGCGTATCCGTCGCGACGAAGCGGCCGTGTGGCATCCGGACGTGCGCTTTTTCCGCGTCGAGAATCAGGACGGCGGCCTCGTCGCGCAGTTCTACCTCGATCTGTATGCGCGCGAAGGCAAACGCGGCGGCGCCTGGATGGACGACGCGCGCGGCCGTCACAAGCACACGCACGGCAGCGTGCAAACGCCGGTCGCGTATCTGACCTGCAACTTCTCGGCGCCGGTCGGCGGCAAGCCCGCCTGCTTCACGCACGACGAAGTCATCACGCTGTTCCATGAGTTCGGCCACGGTTTGCATCACATGCTGACGCGCGTCGATGAGCTAGGCGTGTCGGGCATCAACGGCGTCGAGTGGGACGCGGTCGAACTGCCCTCGCAATTCATGGAGAACTTCTGCTGGGAGTGGGACGTGCTGAGCGACATGACCTCGCACGTCGAAACCGCCAAGCCGTTGCCGCGCGATCTGTTCGACAAGATGCTCGCCGCGAAGAACTTCCAGAGCGGCCTGGGCACGCTGCGCCAGATCGTTTTCTCGATGTTCGACATGCAGTTGCATACCGGCTTCGACGCGTCCGGCACGAAGAACGCCACCGAACTCGCAAGCGAAATCAACGAGCGCTTCCATGTCGTGCCGCAAGCGCCGTTCTCGCGTTGGCCGAATACGTTCAGCCATATTTTCGCGGGCGGTTATGCGGCCGGCTACTACAGCTACAAGTGGGCTGAAGTGCTTTCCGCCGACGCCTACGCGGCATTCGAAGAAGCGGCGCAAACGGCGAGCGGCAGCGTGCTCGATCAGGCGACCGGCATGCGTTACCGCAAGGAGATTCTGGAAGTGGGCGGCAGCCGCCCGGCGATGGAATCGTTCAAGGCGTTCCGCGGCCGCGAGCCGAATATCGACGCTTTGCTGCGTCACAACGGCATGTCGCCGGGCGCGGCGCATTGATCGGTTGATGCAAGCGTCGGCGCTCTGCATGCGCCGATAAAAGACCGGTGACCTGCGTTATGCAGGCACCGGTTTTTTTGTTTCGCGCGAAGCTCCGAGCCTCGCTGCGATCAGCCGCGATGCAGTTTGAAATCCACTTGCGCGGGCCGGCCTTCGAGCGACAGCGCCGCGCGCGCAGCCGGCGCGCGGCTCACCACCTTGCCGCGGCTCACCACCGCGAGGCGCGCGGCGCGCAAGCGGATGGCTTCCACCGGATCGCGCGCGTCGAGCAGCACCAGATTGGCCGCGCATCCCGGCGCGATGCCGTAGCCTTCCAGACCGAGAATGCGCGCGGCGTTCACCGTCACCGCGTCGAAACAGGCGCGCATACCGTCGACGCCCGTCATCTGCGCCACATGCAAGCCCATGTGCGCGACTTCGAGCATGTCGCCCGAACCCAGGCTATACCAGGGGTCCATCACGCAATCGTGGCCGAACGCGACGTTGATGCCGGCCGCCATCATCTCCGGTACGCGCGTCATGCCGCGCCGTTTCGGATACGTGTCACTGCGGCCTTGCAGCGTGATGTTGATCAGCGGATTCGCGATTGCCGCGACGCCCGACTCGCGCATCAGCGGCAGCAGCTTGCTGACGTAGTAGTTGTCCATGGAATGCATCGAGGTCAGATGCGAACCGGTGACGCGCCCGTGCAAACCGAGCCGGTTCGTTTCGGCCGCGAGCGTCTCGATGTGCCGCGACATCGGATCGTCCGATTCGTCGCAATGCATGTCGACGCGCAAGCCCTGCTCCGCCGCGTACTCGCACAAGAGGCGCACAGACTGCGCGCCGTCTGCCATGGTGCGCTCGAAATGCGGGATGCCGCCGACCACGTCCACACCCATCGCGATCGAGCGCTTGAGGTTCTCGAAAGCGCCCGGGCTGCGCAGCACGCCGTCTTGCGGAAAGGCCACCAGTTGCAGGTCGAGATACGGCGCGACGCGGCGTTTCACTTCGACCAGCGCCTCGACCGCGAGCAGGCGCGGGTCGCACACATCCACGTGGCTGCGGATGGCCAGCAATCCGCGCGCGACGGCCCAGTCGCAATACTGCAGCGCGCGCTCGATCAACGCCTCCTGCGTCAAATCCGGCTTCAGTTCGCCCCACAACGCGATGCCTTCGAGCAGCGTGCCCGACGCGTTCACACGCGGCAGACCGTACGAGAGCGTTGCGTCCATATGGAAATGCGGATCGACGAACGGCGGTGTGACGAGCGAGCCCGCGGCTTCGATTTCTTCACGCGCGCTAGCGGCCAGATTCGGCTCGACCGCAACGATGCGGCCCGCTTCAATGCCGATGTCAACCGGCACCTCGTGTTGCGGCGCGGCGCCCGGCGGCAGCATCGCGCGGCGGATGATCAGATCCATCTATCGCTCCCTTTGATCCCGTCCTGATTGATTACGATTCTATCGGCGTCAGAAAGCGCGTGGCGGCGATTTCGTTCGACGTTTTCGTTCGACGTTTTTGTCTGGGCGTACCGGCGAGCGGCGCACGATCCGTACCGGCAGTGCATGGCGCCGCCCGCCTATACTCGCCGGACAGACGGTCGATGCCGCGCCGTCATCCACTCACGGAGCAGTCATATGAAAACGATCGGCGTGATCGGCGGGATGAGCTGGGAATCGTCCACCGAGTATTACAAGCTCCTCAACCGCCACGCCAAAGCGCGCCTGGGCGGCCACCACAACGCGCGCAGCCTGATGCTCACCGTCGACTTCGCGCCGATCGAAGCGAACCAGCGCGCGGGCGACTGGACCGCGCTCGGCCAGCAGATGGCCGACGCCGCGCGCCAACTCGAACGCGGCGGCGCCGATCTGGTGATGCTGGCGACCAACACGATGCATCGCGTGTATGAATCGATCGAAGCGGCGATCGACGTGCCCTTCCTGCATATCGCCGATCCGACCGGCAGCGCGCTGCGCGCGGCAGGCGTCGAGCGGGTCGGCTTGCTGGGCACGCGCTATACGATGGAGCAAACTTTCTACACGGGGCGGCTGCGCGAGCGCTACGGCCTCGAGACCGTGATTCCCGACGAAGCCGAACGCGCGGACGTGCATCGCATCATTTACGACGAGCTATGCCACGGCAAAGTGAACGACGCTTCGCGCGCGGTGTATCAGCGCGTGATCGAAGCGCTGGCCGCGCGTGGCGCGCAGGCGGTGATTCTCGGCTGCACCGAGATCACGTTGCTGATCAAGCCGGAAGATTCTGCGTTGCCCGTGTTCGATACGACTGCGTTGCATGCGCAAGCGGCGGTGGAATGGGCGATTGATGCGGAGTGAAGGTGGATGGGCGCGCGTGCTTCAACGCACGCGCACGCCGCACAAGTTAAAAAGCCCGCGTGGCTTGCGCCAGCGGGCTTTCAACAATGCTTGGTTGCGGGGGTAGGATTTGAACCTACGACCTTCGGGTTATGAGCCCGACGAGCTGCCAGACTGCTCCACCCCGCGTCAGAGAAAACGGATTGTATAGAGATGTTCGCAAGACGTCAAACAATCGCGCGAATTATTTCATGCTCGTGAAATGACGCACACGCGGCTCACAGATCCTGGACCGTCGCGCCTTCCACCTTACCGTCGATAATGTCCGCGCCGTACTGGCTCGCGCTGCGTTTAGCCACGCCGAAATCGGAGAACGTGAGCGGCAGCACGAGACGAAATACGCGGCTCGCCTTCGAGCCGCTGATCGCGCCCGGCCGGCAGACGCGCACCGCGACGTCATAGCCTTCGGAGTGCCGCTTGTGTCCGTCGAACTTGTCGAATGCTCGCGAAAACACCAGCGGATGCACTTCGAAGTCCTTATAAAGAGCTGGGTAAAGTTCGGCCATGATGCCTCCCCGATGCGCACAAGCGCGAGTGTGAGTCGTCTCACTATACGCCGCGGCATGGGCGCCTCGCGCTTTTATTTTCGATGCCGCGACAGGACCATTTTCACTACCGCCTCGTTCGCGCGATAAGATGCGGAACTATCGGAATTACGCAAGAAAAAGAGAATGTCATGAAAATCGCCACCTGGAACGTCAACTCCCTTAAAGTCCGCCAGCAGCATGTGATCGACTGGCTCGAAACCAGCGGCACCGACGTGCTGTGCCTTCAGGAACTGAAGCTGCCCGACGAAAAATTCCCGCGCGCCGAACTCGAAGAGAAGGGCTACCGCAGCTGGTTCGCCGGCCAGAAGACCTATAACGGCGTCGGCATTGTGGTGCGCGCCGGCCTGACGGTCGACGAAGCGAGCATCGTGCGGAATATTCCGGGCTTTGAAGATCCGCAGCAACGTGTGATTGCCGCGACCATCGAAGGCGTGCGCATTATCTCCGCGTATTTCCCCAACGGCCAGGCGCCGGGCACCGACAAGTTCGCGTACAAACTGCGCTGGCTTGCTGCGCTGCACGACTGGATCGCGAGCGAGATGGCGCTGCATCCGAAGCTCGCGCTGCTCGGCGACTACAACATCGCGCCGGAAGATCGCGACGTGCACGACCCGAAAGCGTGGGAAGGCCAGAACCTGGTATCGCCCGAAGAACGCGCCGCGTTCGTGCGGCTCATCGAGCTCGGTCTTCTCGACGCATTCCGCCAGTTCGAGCAGCCGGAGAAGATCTACTCGTGGTGGGACTACCGGATGATGGCGTTCCGCCGCAACGCGGGGCTGCGTATCGACCACATCCTGCTGTCGAAGGCGCTGGCCGACGTGTGCTCGTCGTGCGATGTGGACAAGGTGCCGCGCAAGTGGGAACAGCCGTCGGACCACGCGCCGGTCGTCGCGCAGCTCGGTTGATCTTTCGTCACAGCGTCAGGCCTGCGTCGACGGGTTCAACGTACGCCACAGGAATTCGAACACCATCGCATCATGCTCGGCCTGCTCCAGTTCATCGGAGCCGCCGTGCCCGCCCTCCGTGTTCTCCCGATACCACACGTGCTGCGCGCCCAACGCCTGCATATGCGCGGCCATCTTGCGCGCATGACCGGGATGCACACGGTCGTCGGCCGTCGATGTGGTGAACAGCACAGGCGGATACGCAACGTTCGCCGCCACACGGTGATACGGCGAGTAAGCGGCCAGCATGCCTGCCTCATCGGGCTCGTCGGGGTCGCCATATTCGTCGATCCATGACGCGCCCGCATGCAGCAGATGGTAGCGGCGCATGTCGAGCAAAGGCACCTCGCACACCACGGCGCCGAACAGCTCGGGGCGCTGCACCATGCACGCCGCCACCAGCAGGCCGCCGTTGCTGCCACCCTGAATGCCGAGTTGCGTAGCGCTCGTCACGCCCGTGTCGATCAACGCCTCGGCCACCGCGATGAAATCGTCGAACGCACGCTGCCGATGCTCGCCTTGCGCGGCCGTATGCCAGCGCGTGCCGAATTCGCCGCCGCCGCGAATATGCGCGACCACGTACACGCCGCCGCGCGCCAGCCAGCCAATGCCTTGCCCGGTGAGATAGCTCGGCAGCAACGGAATCGCAAAGCCGCCGTAGCCGTTGAGCAGGCATGGGCGCGCGTGCTGTTGCGCATCGCGCGGGCCGACAACGGTGTACGGCACGCGCGTGCCGTCCGCGGAAACAGCGTGACCGCGCGTGACGGCGAACTGCGTGGCGTCGAATTGCGTCGGCCAGCGGTCGAGCAATTCCCATTCGCTCAGATCGTCGCGCGCGAGGTCGGCGAGCCAGTACGCAGGCGGCTGAAGATAATCGTCGGTGTCGACGAACACCTCGTCGTCGAGCGTCGGCTCGACGGGCGACACGTCGGCTTGCGCGTCGTCGCGCGTCGGAAAAACGCGCTGCTGCCAATGCCATGCCTGGTTGTCGGCTTGCGACGGCGTCAATAGCAAGGTCTTGTTCCGCACATCTTCCAGATACGACACGATCAGGTGGTTGAGCGTATGCGTCCACTCACAGGCCGACGTTTGCGGTGTCGGCGTGAATAGCGGCAGTACGTCGCGCTCACCGCGCAGGAACGCATCTTCGCGAATCGCCAGCAACGCGCCGCCCGGATAGTGCACGCCATTGCAATCCCAATCGAGCCGCGGCTCAAGCAACAGCCAGCCTTGCCAGCCGCTCACCGCGACGTGCGACGGCACCTCGTAGCGGCGCCATGCGTCGGCGGCCCCTTGGGCGCCATCGAGGTAGTACGTGTGCGAATCGAAGAATTCGACACTACTCACCACCGTATGCCGCTGTTCGACCGGATCGTAGTGCGCTTCCACGCCGATATCGCCGAACGCGCCCTTGAACACCACATGCGCGTCGGCGAGCGCCGTGCCGCGCGTCCAGCGCCGCACTTCGCGCGGATAACCGGAGCGCGTCAGGCTCTTGCGGCCGTTATCCCAGCCGACGTAAAGCGTGTCCCGATCGACCCACGACGCCGTGTGCTTGCCGGCCTTCGCGATCACAAAACCGTCGTCGACGAAGCGTCGCGCGTCGATATCGAACTCGCGCACCACGAGCGCGTCCGAGCCGCCCGGCGACAGCGTGATCAGCGCGCGGTCGCCATCGGGATAGAGGATATCCAGTTCCGCGCACACCCAGGGCGTGCCTTCAGCGGCGCCGAGCGCGTCGAAGTCGAGCAGGTTCTGCCACTCCGGTTTGCCGCCACGCCACGCCGCCCACGTCGTACGCCGCCAGATGCCCTTGGGATTGCGCTCGTCCTGCCACAGGTCGTAAGCCCACTCTTTCCAGCGATCGGGAATCACCGGACGTTCGCGCGGCAGATAGGCGTCAGCAAGCCGCTGCCTGAGCGAGGCGAACTCCGCGCTGCTGCACCACGCGGCGCGCGTGCGCGCGTTCTGCTGTTCGACCCACGCGAGCGCGTCAGGGTCGTCGAGCGCTTCGAGCGACAGGAAGGGATCGGGGGAAAGCGGCCAGGAGAAAGGAGCGGTGAGAGTGCGAGGTGCGGGCATCGTCGGCTGTCGAATGAAAACAGCGTTGATTATGCCTTGCGGAAGCGCGTGACTCGTTCGACAAGCGAATGAGCGGCGCGGCTCCCGCGCCGCCCCGCTCTGCAATCAGACACTCAGGGCTCGAGATTGAGTTCCTGAATCTTGCGCGTAATCGTATTGCGGCCAATGCCGAGACGCTCCGCCGCTTCGACCTTGCGGCCACGCGTGAAGTCGAGCGCTTCGCGAATCACCGCCGCTTCGAAACGGCGCGCGAGTTCGTCCATGACGTCCGCGGCATTCTCGCGCAACATTCGCGCGACTTCCGTGCGTAAGCCGCCTTCCCAGGCGCTCACGGTAGTCGCGACCGGCATGCCGCCCGCCGCGGCCGGATGCGTTGCCGCACTTGCGCCGTTGACCGGCACGCCGCTCGCGAGAGTCGCATCACCCGCGCCGATCGCCCCGCCGCCACCGCCGGTCAGATCGCTCACGCCCGCTTGCGCGGGACCGAGATCAGGCGGCAGGTCCTTGATCTCGATGGTCTGCGCCGGCGCCATCACCGTGAGCCAGTTGGCGAGGTTCTCCAATTGACGCACGTTGCCAGGAAACGGCAACGACGCGAGATAAGCCAGCGCCTCTTCGGACACGCGCTTCGGCTCGACGCCGAGATCGCGTGCGCTCTTTTGCAGAAAGTGCCGTGTGAGCAGCGGAATGTCCTCGCTACGTTCGCGCAAAGCCGGCAAGCGCAAGCGGATCACATTGAGGCGGTGATACAAGTCCTCGCGGAACAGACCCTGACGCACGCGCGATTCGAGATTCTGGTGCGTCGCCGCGATCACACGCACATTGGCGCGCAACGGATTGTGGCCGCCCACGCGATAGAACTGCCCGTCCGACAACACCCGCAATAGACGCGTCTGCAGATCGAACGGCATATCGCCGATTTCATCGAGAAACAATGTGCCGTTCTCGGCCTGTTCGAAACGGCCCTGGCGCATGGCCTGCGCGCCGGTAAAGGCGCCGCGCTCGTGGCCGAATAATTCGGATTCCAACAGATCTTTTGGAATCGCGGCAGTGTTCAGTGCGATGAAGGGACCGTTCGCGCGTGGGCTATGTCGGTGCAACGCACGCGCGACCAGTTCCTTCCCGGTGCCTGATTCGCCGGTAATGAGCACGGTTGCCGCAGAATGGGACAAGCGGCCGATGGCGCGGAACATATCCTGCATCGCTGGTGCCTGGCCGAGCATTTCCGGTGCTTCGGTGACGCGCTCGTCCCACGTCTGTTCGCCGCGCATGCTTTCGTCGACGGCACGGCGGATCAGTTCGACCGCCTTGTCGACGTCGAACGGCTTGGCGAGGTATTCGAACGCGCCGCCCTGAAACGCGGCGACCGCGCTATCCAGATCCGAGAACGCCGTCATGATGATGACGGGCAAGCCCGGCACCTTGTCGCGCACGGTTTGCAGCAATTCGAGGCCGGAGCCGCCAGGCATCCGGATGTCGGACACCAGCACTTGCGGACTCTCATGTTCGAGCGCGGCCGACGCCTCGCGCACGTTCGCGAAGCTGCGAGTCGCGAAGTTTTCGCGGGCCAGTGCTTTTTCGAGCACCCAGCGAATCGATTGATCGTCGTCTACTATCCAGATCGGCTTCATATGGGTCGGTCAGAAGTCTTGAGTACGTTTGAGTACGTATGGTGTTAGCAGTTGAGCGGCAGCAGAATCTGAAACTCGGTGTGGCCCGGGCGGCTATCCACTTCGATCAAACCGTCATGCTGTTGCACGAAGGTCTGCGCGAGCGTCAGTCCAAGACCGCTGCCGTCCTCGCGCCCCGACACGAGCGGATAGAAAATGCGGTCACGGATTTCTTCGGGAATGCCTGGGCCGTTGTCAGTGATATGCAAGTCCAGTGCCAGCTTACATAAGCGTTTCGACACGGTAATCTTGCGGGCAATGCGGGTGCGCAATTCGATTCGCGCATCGCCTTGCGAAATACGTTCGCGCAGCGCTTCAGCCGCGTTGCGCACGATGTTCAGGAGCGCCTGGATCAGTTGCTCCTTGTCGCCGCGCAGGTCCGGCACGCTCACGTCGTAATCGCGCTCGATGGTGAGGCCGCGCGGAAACTCCGCGAGAATCACCTGACGCACGCGCTCGCACACCTCGTGAATGTTCACGTCGCCGACGATATGCGGATGACGGTGCGGTTCGAGCAACCGGTCGACCAGCGTTTGCAGCCGGTCCGATTCCTTGATGATGACCTGCGTGTACTCGCGCAACTCATCGCGTTGACGCTCGCCGAGTTCGAACTCCAGCAGTTGCGCCGCGCCGCGAATGCCGCCGAGCGGATTCTTGATCTCATGCGCGAGGTTGCGGATCAGTTGCTTGTTGACCGCCGTGAGGTCGTTGATGCGCTCCTCGCGGTCGGTGCGTAAATGCCGCTCGTTTTCGAACAGTTCGAGCAGCACGTAGTCTTGCGCGCTTTCCAGGAAGCCGACGATCGCATGCACATGCAGCGGCTCGTGGGCCGGCCGCTCGAGCACGGCATCCAGATGCGTCGCGTGAAAGCGATGGGCGGCGATCGCGGAGATGGTCGCGACCAGTTCGTCGGCATTCGAGAAGATGTCCGGCCACGCCATTTGCGTCAGTTGCCGGCGCGAGAGCTCCAGCATCGACTCCGCCGACGGATTCGCAAACGCGACGCGCAGCGTGCGCTTTTCGAGCACCAGCACCACTGTCGGCAACGCCTCGAAGCCCGGCAGCAAACCGGAGCTGACGAGTTGAGCGTCGTCCGAGAGCGCCTGCTCGTGTCCTTTCCTTGCCTTGATCAGATTCTTAAGAACCATCTTGCAGTCCGGCCGATAGGAGATGGTGATAAATCAGGTAGTCCGCCTGCTGTTTTGCTCAATACCTCAACAACACCCATACGCCGCAAGCGTTATGCACGGCCTAACGAAAAAGGGACGGCGCCGCCGTCCCTTCGTGACCGATCGCGAGCGTCGGGCAAAGCGCTTCGCCGTGTGAAGGGCGAAGCGCCATGGCCGCTTACAGCGAGTAGTACATTTCGAACTCGATCGGGTGCACCGACTGACGATAGCGTTGCAGCTCGCCCGTCTTCAGTTCGATGTACGCGTCGAGCATCGAATCCGTGAACACGCCACCGCGCGTCAGGAATTCGCGGTCCGCGTCCAGCGCGTCCAGAGCCTGGTCGAGGCCGGCGCACACGGTCGGGATCTTTGCATCCTCTTCCGGCGGCAGGTCGTACAGGTTCTTGTCGGCAGCTTCGCCCGGGTGAATCTTGTTCTGCACGCCGTCCAGACCCGCCATCATCAGCGCGGAGAAGCACAGGTACGGATTCGCCATCGGATCCGGGAAACGGGTTTCGATACGGCGGCCCTTCGGGTTCGACACGTGCGGAATGCGGATCGATGCCGAACGGTTGCGAGCCGAGTAAGCCAGCTTGACCGGCGCTTCGAAGTGTGGCACGAGGCGCTTGTACGAGTTCGTCGACGGGTTCGTGATCGCGTTCAGCGCGCGAGCATGCTTGATGATGCCGCCGATGTAGAACAGCGCGAATTCCGACAGACCTGCGTAACCGTTGCCCGCGAACAGGTTCGTGCCGTCTTTCCAGATCGACTGGTGAACGTGCATGCCCGAACCGTTATCGCCAACCACCGGCTTCGGCATGAACGTTGCCGTCTTGCCGTACGTGTGCGCGACGTTGTGGATGATGTACTTCATTTGCTGCAGCCAGTCGGCGCGTTGCACCAGCGTCGAGAACTTGGTGCCGATTTCGTTCTGGCCTTGGCCCGCGACTTCGTGGTGATGCACTTCGACCGGAATGCCGATCTGTTCGAGCAGCAGACACATTTCCGAACGGATGTCCTGGAACGTGTCGACCGGAGCGACCGGGAAATAGCCGCCCTTGGTGCCCGGACGGTGGCCGGTGTTGCCGCCTTCGAATTCCTTCGCCGACGACCACGGTGCTTCTTCCGAGCCGATCTTGATGAAGCAGCCCGATTGATCCGTGTTCCACTGGACCGAATCGAAAATGAAGAATTCCGGCTCCGGGCCGAAGAAGGCCGTGTCGCCGAGGCCCGTGCTCTTCAGGTAGGCTTCAGCGCGCTTTGCCAGCGAGCGCGGGTCGCGCTCGTAGCCCTTGCCGTCCGCCGGCTCGACGACGTCGCAGGTCAGCACGAGGGTGGATTCTTCGTAGAACGGGTCGATGAAAGCCGTGTTCGCATCCGGGACCAGCAACATGTCCGAGGCTTCGATGCCCTTCCAGCCGGCAATCGAAGAACCGTCAAACGCATGGCCGCTTTCGAACTTGTCTTCATCGAATGCCGACACCGGCACCGAAACGTGTTGCTCTTTGCCGCGCGTGTCGGTGAAACGAAAGTCGACAAACTTGACGTCTTCGTCTTTGACGAGTTGTACGACGTCGGCCACGGATTTACTCATAACCTATCTCCTGATTAACGAATTCGGCGGATTCAGCCGCCGCCCAATCTAGCTGACCCGTCCCGGCGCGTCCACCCTCAATCGTTGAGGAGGAACATAAAAGTCTGCCTGGACAAATCGATCGGCACCAATAAAGCAGCTTCTGTGCCATGTGTGCGCCAACCCGGCGCAGAGCCACACTGCGCGCGCGATTGCGGGGAATGGGCGCACCGCACCGCATGCAGCCCCCAAATCCTCGAGTCCGAGCTGGCACCAAATGCGTGCATTCACCGGATTGGGAACCGGCGACATCTTTATTTTGGTGCATTTCACGAAACTTGCACCATATTTGCGCATTCGTCCGCTTGCGACGGAGCCTATCTCCGCCGTTCGTGCAAGACGCGCGCGCCGCACCGCGCGCGCTAAAATGGTTGTTTGGACCGAAGGAGATTTGCGCTCATGAGCACGCTCGAACAGTTGTACGCCAGCGCGGACAAGCGCCGCAGCGAGAACCAGTTGCCGTACGCGGGCGCGATATCGCCCGCCGAAGCGTTCGAACTGCTGCAACTCGACCCGCGCACCCGCCTCGTCGATGTGCGCACCCGCGCCGAACTCGACTGGGTCGGCCGGCCGGTGATCGGCGACGGACAGTACGCACACGTGGAATGGACGCGCTATCCGGGCGCCGTGCCGAACCAGGAATTTCTCGCGCAGTTGAAGCAGGTCGCCACGCCCGATACACCCGTGCTGTTCCTGTGCCGCAGCGCCGCGCGCTCGAAGCTCGCCGCGATCGCCGCCACGCAGGCCGGCTTCACCAAGGCGTATGACCTGCTGGAAGGCTTCGAAGGCGACAAGGATGGCCAGGGGCATCGGAAGACGGTGTCGGGCTGGTGCTTTCGCGGGTTGCCGTGGATCGGCGCGTGAGTGCGGTGGTTGGGTGGCTGCTGCGTAGCGCCTGCGTGGCGCTTTAAGGCGCTTATGCGAGCGCTGCCCGCTCGCGGCCTGCTTGCTGATTGCTCGCTGGCAGTCGCGGCGGCTTCTCGGGACCGCAACGCCGCTATTTGCCTGCCACAGATAAGGACAGCCACATCGTCGGCGCTGAATATGACAGGCCGATGATCCGCCTCTGCCCCGCTCGTAATCGGCGACGAGCGCGATGAAAAACGGGCGCCGCAGCGCCCGAACCAGAATAAACGTGTAACGCGCGGATTAGCCGCGCGGCTTCGCCGCCGCAGCCGCCGCCTCGGGCTCGACGATATCGCCGCCCAGCAGATGCACGCCTTCCCGCAGCTTGACGAACGCCGCCGCCACCGCTTCGGGCTCGCCCTTCACGCCCAGATCGATGTGATGCCGCGCGTACACGCCACCCCGTTCCGCATCGCCGACGCTCGGCAGGCTGAAGACCCGCACGCCCGGAAAATCGCGTTCGATTTTTTCCATGAGCGGCGTGACGCGTGACTCCGGCAACTCGAACACCAGCAGCGACTTCTCCGCGTGCGGCATGGCGTGGTGCAGATCGGCGTACTGCGTATCCAGCACCCACTCGATCATCGGCCACGCCATCACCGGAAAGCCCGGCACGAAGTGATGCCGATTGATCGAAAAGCCCGGAATCTTGTTGTAGCCGTTCGGAATGATCGACGCGCCCTGCGGATACGTGCCCATATTCAGCCGATGCCGATTCTCCGGCGACTCCAGATCGAGCGGCGCGGCCGCGTTCGCCGGATACATGTCGCGGATACGCTCCTGAATCAGCTTTGCGGCCTCCGGATGCAGTTCGAGCGGCACGCCGAGCGCGGCCGCCGCGCATTGGCGCGTGTGGTCGTCCGGGGTGGCGCCGATGCCGCCCGTGGAGAACACGATGTCGCCCGAGGCGAACGTGCGCCGCAGCGTCGCGGTGATGCGCTCCGGATCGTCGCCGATGTACTCCGCCCAGCCGAGCGACAGCCCACGCGCGCCCAGCAATTCGATGACCTTCGGCAGATGCTTGTCGATACGTCTGCCCGACAAAATTTCATCGCCGATGATGATGACGCCAAATGCCATTGCCGCCTCTTTTTCGCTTAGTCAGTAATGCATCAGTAGGGAACCGGCGCCGCGTGCCGCACGCCGCCGTGCTCTTCCGCGCGCATGCGCTGCAGCGCGCGCAAACAGTAGTAGCCGAACCACAGCGCCGAAAATATGAGGATGAACGCATAGATCCAGATCGTCACGGCCGTGACCACCGGGAACAGCACGATCAGCCAGACCGACGACACCCACAACAAGGTCGGCAGCGAACCCAGCAAGCCGCTCGCAATGCCGATCAGCAGCAGCGGCAAGCGGAAGCGCCGCACCAGCGCGCGCCGCTCGTCACGCGTGGCATGCAGCGCGAGCGCGTCGTAGCTCATTACACGATACGTCAGCCAGCCCCACAGGAGCGGAGGAATCAACGCGAAGAACGGCGGCACGAGCCAGAGCGGCAGCGTGACGATCAGCAGCACCAGACACACCAGCGTGGTCCACAGCGCCTGACCGAGGCTACCGTACCACGTTCCGCCACGGCGCATTTCGAGGCTCGGGAATTGCCGCGCCGACAGGAAGCGGATCACCGCCGGCATCGACAGTGTGGCGATCAGCAGCAGCACCGTGACGACAATCAACGGGATCGCCATCGCGATCACGATAAACGGCGCGATCGCTGCATGCAGCGCAGAAAAACCGAGCCAGTCGAACAGGTGATAAAGCGTGATCGTGAACGACCAGCCTTCGAGCCAGGTACGCGTCGCGCCGATCAGCGTTTGCCAGGAAAACCAAAGGATCACGCCCCACCCGACCGTTGCCGCCAGAAACGGCATGAAGGTCAGCCAGAGCATGCGCGGGTGGAGCGCGCTTGCGAGCGCACGTCCGAACGAGCGCAACAGATCATTCATGCGAGCCAGTGCCGGTGAACAAAACGATGGAATGGAGCGAACCGCGCGACGGATCCGCCGGGCAGCCCCGCGCTTGGTCGCAAAAGTGAACAGGATAAACCACGTGACGCGCCGCCGGGGAAACCGGCGGCGTGGGAGGAAGCGCGCTCAAACGGCGGCGGCGTCGTTGTTTTCGGTGCGGCGCTTCGGCGAGAGACGCCCGGCGATGCGCACAAAGGCGAGCCAGTGCTGCGCCCAGAAGCCGTCACCGTAACGGCGGCCTGTGAGTTGATCGCGGATGCCGGTCGGCTCCATCTCGCGGCTCCATGACACGCTGCGGAACAGCATGTCCCACCACGGAAACAGCACGCCGAAGTTGCAGCCGTATTTCAGCCCTTCGTGGCCGTAACCGATGGCATGGTGGCGCCGATGAAACGTCGGGCTGACCACCAGCCGCTCGCCAAGCCAGCCGAAGTACATGCGGATGTTCGCGTGCTGCACGCTCTGCGCCAGATTCGTGATGGCGACCAGCACGACGAACTGCGACGGCGGCACGCCGATCACCAGCGCGATGACCGCGAAGAACGAGGCTTGCAGCAGATCGTCGAGAAGATGGTTGCGGTCGTCGGCCCACAGCGACATTTGCTGCTGGCTGTGATGCACCGCGTGCAACTCCCACCACACGCCGATCCGGTGTTCCCAGCGGTGATACCAGTAGCCGGCGAAATCGAGCACCAGCAGATACATCACGAACGTGACGAGCGGTTGCGTGGTCACGCCGGGCCAGAGATTGTCGAACTCGATATTCGAAATGTTATGCAGCCGCAGCCACGCCTGCACGGCGTCGAAGAACGGCTGAAGCGCGAAGAAAAAGAACAGGTTGAGAATGCCGAGCTTCGCGATCCACGTATAGATCACGTCGACGCGCACCGCCTTGCGGCTCTGCCATTGCTCCACCGGGCGCAGCGCTTCGAGCGGACGCAGAACCGCGTACATGGCCAGCACTTCGACGACGCCCACGATCACCCAATACAGGCTGTCGTAGGTGTCTTCGTCGTAATCCATCAGATTGAAGCGGAACAGCAGCGGCTGCACCACGTCGACGTACAGCAACGTCTGCACGGCGGAGACGAAGTTGTCGAGGGAAGAAAAAATCAGATGGAACATGGTGCTGGTCTGGTTACTTCATCCGTGACGGTTCGCGTGGTGCGGCATGAGCCGTTCGCATCAGGCGCCGTTCGGCGCCGTGACCGGCGCGCGATTGAAGAAATAGATGCCATGCGGCGAACGGCCGACGGCGATCGTCTGGATCAGCTTACGCGTGTTCAGGTCGATGATGCCGACGTGCTTCGCGAAGCGGAACGTAACCCACAGATAGCGTTTGTCGGCGGAAAGTTCCATGTCGTCCGGTCCAGGCATCAAGCCGGTGATGTCGCCGACGTTGGTGAGCGTGTCCTCGTCGATGATGCTGATGGTGCTTGCCACGCGGTTCGACACCGCGACGTGCTTGCCGTCGGCCAGGGAACGGAAGTTGTGCGCGCCGTTGCCGGTGTGGATCGTCTTGACGATCTTCTGGTTGCGCCAATCCACTACCGCGACGTAATCCGAGCCGGTCATGCCGATCAGCAGATATTTCTCGCCCGGCGTCATCCACAGGCCCGCCGGCACCTTGCCGACCTTCATTTTCCATTTGACGGTTTGCGTGACCAGGTCGATTGCGGCCAGTTCGCCCGACACCTGCAGCGTGACGAATACCGTCTTGCTGTCAGTCGTGAACGCCATGTGGCTCGGCATGACCGCGAGCGGCAGGCGCGAGGCCAGCGTCATCTGGTTCTTCTGGCCGTCGTAGTGATAGATGTCCAGACGGTCCAGCCGCAGGCCGGTGGTGACCAGCCATTTGCGATCAGGCGAAAAGCCGATCTGATACGGATCTTCGATATTCTCGACCCAGCGCTGCACCTGGCCGGATTTCGGATCCACGAACATCAGGTTGTTCGACACCGAATTCGCGACGATCAACGACGAATTGTCCGGCGTAGCCATCAGGTGATGCGGTTCCTTACCCGTGGGCACCGTGCCGACAACCTGGCGGGTCGCCTCGTCGATCAGGCTCAGCGTGGCCTCGCCGGAATTGAGCACGATCACGTTGTTGGCGTGGGCCGCCGGAGAAAAAAAGCCAGTGGCGGCGACCAGCACCGCGCCCGCGGCGACCGTGGCAGTCAAGCCGGGAAGAAAAAATTTACGCATGAAAACTCACTTCGGAGAACAACCATCATTGTAGAACGTTTGCCGCGGCCAGCGGTTGACGCAGGTCGGTGTAAGGCCAGGAGAAATCAGGGGCGGGATGACCCGGCTGCCGGATGACGAGCGGTTCGGACACACACGCGAATCGCGTCGTTCTGAAAGCGCCGGTGGCGAGTATCGCGCGTGAATATTGGAATCTCATTGAAGACGTATAAACACAGGAGAATGCTTAGATTAACCAAACAATTACCAGAATATATTTCGAACATTCCTTATTTAACGCCTCTTACATACCGATCAATTGAGACACGCCGACATAATGTGATTTTTCCGCACCTGCTGCAGATTTAACTGATCTCCCGCGCCGCCGCCGAACCTGAAAATCCTCCCGCCTCATCCCTATCCACTCATTCCTGGATGCACGGGCGTGACGCGGGTGTTTTGCACGTACGAGATAACGAACGGCCTGCTCTGGCAAAGCCAAACCTCGCGGATTTATTTTTGCGTGATTTATCCGGGCGATGAATCCATACACGAACACCCGCGCTCATGTGCCGCGCATTCACGCACTACCGCGGAGTTTCTAAAACAATGCATAGCAATAACCCATTGGTTTGGTGTGAAGCGACAGCAACGTCGCCGGCGGCGCCGATAACGGCAAGATCAAAGACGAAGCGCAAGAAGGCCATCGCGCGGGCAGTGCTGATTCTGGCTGCGCTGGCGGGGGGCGCGCCGGCGGCGCATGCCGCCCTCTTCGTAGACACGAGCGTCAATTCGCCCGGAAACGATCTCGCTCCCTATGCGGCAGGCCCGGGCGCGATTGCGATCGGCATCGGCGCAACCGCGGCGGGCCCCTACGCGACGGCGACGGGCTTCCAGGCCGTTGCGCAGGGCGCGATGTCGATCGCAACCGGCGTTCAGGCCAACGCGAACAGCGTCAATTCGATCGCAATGGGCGTGCAGGCGACAACCGCACCCACTGCGCTCTACGGAATCGCAATCGGCAATCAGGCTTTCGTCAGCGGAGTGGGGGCCATGGCGTTCGGCAAAGCCGCGCAGGCTGGCGGCCTCAACTCGGTCGCCATCGGTTATGCGGCGTCAGCCACGCTCGCCAACAGTGTCGCGCTCGGCGCGGGTTCACTCACGACCATCGGGGCCCAGACCGGGTACACCGCTTACGGCCTCACCGCACCACAATCTTCGGCTGGCGAAGTCAACGTCGGCAACCGGTCCGTTAGCGGCGTCGCTGCCGGCGCAGCCGACACCGATGCCGTCAACGTCAGCCAGCTCAAGGGCGCCATTACTGCTGCCACGGCCAACGCTGTCTCATACGGTAATAATGCGGACGGCACTGTCAACACGAACAGCGTCACGCTCGCGGGTCCCACCTCCACGGATGGCGGCGTCACGGGCGGTACGACGATCACCAACGTGCATCAAGGTGCCATAACCGCCGGCAGCACCGACGCCGTGAACGGCGCCCAGCTCTACGCCGTCGCCGGCGACACCAGCGCGGCCTACATCAGTCAGAACGGCAACGGCGTCAAATACGTCCGGACCAACGACAACTCGCTGACGCCGGACGACGCTCACGCAACCGCCACCGGCGCTTCGGCGATCGGCTACAAGGCCCGGGCAGACGGCGATAACTCGGTCGCGCTCGGCCGCGGCGCTCGCTCGGAAATTGCCGCCGCCGGGGCCGTTGCAATCGGCTACAACTCCGACGCGGCGGCGACCGGCGCCGTCGCCACGGGCAATCAGGCAAGCGCATCCGCAGCGAATGCAATCGCGGTTGGCTATGCCGCATCGGCGAGCAGCCTGAACGGCGTCGCCATCGGCAACGCCGCGCTGGCGAACGGCACCAATGCCGTGGCGCTCGGCGCCGGCGCCCGCGCCTGGCAAAATGGCACTGCGCTCGGCCGGCTCGCCACCGCGTATGGCGCCAACGCTTCCGCGCTCGGCTACGGCTCGCTCGCCTACGCCGACGGCTCCACGGCGCTCGGCGCCAATGCGAAGGTCTCCGGGACCAACAGCGTGGCGCTTGGCTACAACGCCAGTGTGACCGCCGCGAACAGTGTCGGCGTCGGCGCGAACTCAACCACCACTGCGAATCTCAGCCAACCCGGCGCGGAATTCGGCACGAGCGGCGTGGTCCAGGCGACCGGGGCCGTCGGCGAGGTGTCGGTTGGCTCGCCGAGCAACGAGCGCCGCCTCACTAACGTCGCAGCAGGCGCGGCGGCAACCGATGCCGTCAACGTCAGCCAGTTGAGCGCGGTCGACGGCAAGATCGTCGCTATCGCGCAAAGCGGCACCCAGCACTACTTCAAGGCCGACGGCGTCGGCGACGGCACGGACGACGCCGTCGCCGCCGGTACGCACGCGGTCGCGGCAGGGGTGCTGGCGAGCGCATCGGGCGACAACGCCACCGCGCTCGGCGCCAATTCCGCGGCCGCCGCAACCGGCGCCGCCGCGCTCGGTGCGTATGCATCCGCCGCCTCGGCGGGTAGCGTCGCGATTGGTTACAACGCCGTCGCCGGCAACGTCGATTCAATTGCGATAGGCCATGACGCGAACGCGTCGGCCGACGGTTCAGTCGCCTTGGGCCAAGGTTCGGTGGCCGATCGAGCGAACAGCGTCTCCGTCGGCTCCGCCGGCAACGAACGTCAGATCACCAATGTCGCCGACGGCACCAGCGCGACTGACGCCGTCAACCTGAGGCAATTGCAGGCCGTTAGCGCGAGCGCCTCGCGCTACTTCAAGGCAAACGGCCTGAACGACAGCACCGACGACGCCTCGGCCACCGGCAGCAACGCAGTCGCCATCGGAAGTTCCGCGCTCGCTGCCGGGCAAGCCGCCTTTGCCGCTGGCGCGAGCTCACAGGCGAGCGGCGCGTTCAGCACCGCGGTCGGTGGCGCCGCAATCGCTCAGGGCGACGGCTCCACCGCGCTTGGATACCAGGCCGGCGCAAGCGGCGCGAATTCGACCGCGCTCGGTTATCAGGCCAGCGCCTCGGCCGCCAACTCGGTCGCACTCGGCCAGGGCTCGACCGCGACGCGGGCGAACACGGTTTCGGTCGGTTCCGCCGGCAACGAACGCCAGATCACGAACGTCGCAGCCGGCACGGCGGACACCGACGCGGTCAACGTCGCGCAGTTGAAAGCCGTGAGCGACCAGGGCGCCGCCAACGCCGCGAAACTCGACGGTGCGCTCACGTATGACCAGAACGCCGACGGCAGCGTCAACAAGAACAGCGTCACGCTCGGTGGCGACGCGGCGAACGGCGGCACGGCGATCCACAACGTCGCGGCGGGAGTGGACGGCACCGACGCGGTCAACGTCAATCAGTTGAACGCCGCCATCGCGGGCGCGGTCAACAACGTCGTGGTCAACTCGGGTAATCCGTTCTTCAGCGCGGAAGGCAATCGCGACACCCAGGGCGCCGTGTCGTCTGGCACACAGTCCGTCGCCGCGGGCGCCAACGCTCAGGCTACCGGCACCAACGCGGTCGCCATCGGCGCGAACTCGCTTGCGAGCGGCGCCAATGCCACCGCGCTCGGCGCAGCTGCGAACGCCAGCGCTGACAACTCCGTCGCATTGGGCCAAGGCTCGATCGCGGACCGCGCAAACACGGTCTCGGTCGGCGCGGCAGGCCAGGAACGCCAGATCACCAATGTCGCAGCCGGTGTGCAAGGCACCGACGCGGTCAACGTCAACCAGTTGCAGCAAAGCGTGAGCGGAGCGGTCAGCCAGGCGAACAGCTATACCGACGACCAGATCCGCTCGGCCCGTCGCGACGGTTATGGCGGCACGGCATCCGCCATGGCAATGGCCGGCTTGCCGCAGGCAATTCTGCCAGGTCGCGGCATGGTCGCAATGGCCGGCGGCACCTATGCGGGTCAGTCGGCGTTGGCCATCGGCGTATCGCAAATCTCGGAAACGGGGAAGTGGGTCTACAAGCTGCAAGGCACCACGGATTCGCGCGGACAGTTCGGCGCGGCGATCGGCGCCGGCATGCACTGGTAACGGAACTGGCAGGACAGACCGGGCCAACGCGAGTCGCAGCAGCAGCCCGGTCGATCGACTTTTCATATACGACGAGCGCGGGCTAGACCCAAGCCCCGCGCCCGTTTTTGCCTCGCCGCTACGCCCACAAGGCATGGCGGCGCGCGCCTCTTTATCTCGCCGCGAAAGGCCGCGGGCCTATCACGCCGATCTGTAGCCCGATCGACCCGCGCGAGGCGCCCCTGCTCGCCCCGATCAGCGCTGCATCGACTCCCACACCTTATAAAGCCGCTTCACCGAAATCGGCATCGGCGTACGCAACTCCTGCGCAAACAGCGAGATCCGCAACTCTTCCAGCAACCAGCGGAACTCCGACAGTCGCGGATCCAGCACGCCGCCGCGTTGCGCCACCGCGCGCTGGTAGTTCTGCAGCAGCGGCTGGAATTCGGCGAACTGCCGCGCGTCGCGCGCGGGGTCCGCCTTCAGTTTGTCGATGCGTAGCGCGATCCCCTTCAGATAGCGCGGGAAATGCGCCAGTTGCGCGTACGGCGTGTCGACCACGAAGCGCTTGCCGATCAGTCCGTCGAGCTGGTTCTGCAAATCGGCATGCGCCGCCGTGAACGACCTTGCCTGCACCAGCTTCTTCGCCACGGTTGCGTATTCGCCCAGAATCTGTCCGACCAGCCGGGCAATTTCCTGAGCGAGCAAGGTCAGGCGGCTGCGGCCTTCGTCGCGGCGCGTATGGAAACTGACGTCGTCATCGGGCAACGGGTCTTGCAGGCAGGCGCGGTCGAGCGCGGTGTCGATCAGTTGATCGCGCAACTCTTCCTGCGTGCCGCGCGGCATGAACTGCATCGCCATTTCGCGCAAACCCGGCAGATTCTTTTCCAGATACTTGATCGGCTCCTTCAACTGCAACGCGAACAGTCGACGCAATCCCGCGCGATGAATCCGCGCGGCTTCGTCGGGCGAATCGAACACTTCGACGTCGCAATGCGTGCCGCGATCCACCAGCGCCGGATAACCGAACAGCGTCTGCCCGCCGCGACGGATTTCGAGCAACTCGGGAAGCTTGCCGAAATTCCATGTCGTCAGCTTTTCATACAAGGCCGTGCCCTGCGCGCCGGCTTGCGGCGCGGTCTGCGGGCCTGACACGGCAGCACCGCCCTTGCCTCGCTGCGCACCTGCGCCGGCCGCACCACCGGATGCTTGTGACGGCGTCGCCACACCGCCGCCGCCCGCGTCCGCCAGCGCCGCCCCGGCCGCGCTCGATGCGATCTTCTGAAAATGCTGCTGCGCCTGGCCACCGAGTTCGGCGCGCAGTTGCGACATGTTGCGGCCCATCGCGAGCTGGCGACCATGCTCGTCGACGACCTTGAAGTTCATGAACAAATGCGGCGGCAAGGTCTCGAGTTTGAAGTCCGACTGCTTCATCGCGACTTGCGTCTGCTCGCGAACATCGGCGATCAGCGACTCGAGCAACCCGCCCGCGCCGAAGCGCGGACCGCCGTGCCGGTCGACGAAACCCGCCGCGTACTCGGGCAGCGGCACACAATGACGGCGGAGCTTCTGCGGCAAGGACTTCAGCAGCAGTTGCGTCTTCTCTTTCAGCATGCCGGGCACGAGCCATTCGCAGCGCCGCGCGTCGACCTGATTCAGTGCATACAGCGGCACGGCGAGTGTCACGCCGTCACGCGGCGAACCGGGCTCGAAATGATAGGTGAGCGCCATCTCGACGCCCGCCATCGTCATGCGCTTCGGGAACAGGTCGGTGGTCACGCCGGCGGCTTCGTGCCGCATCAAATCGTCACGCGACAGATACAAGAGGCGTAGCTTGTCCTCCGGCTGGCCGCTCTTTTTCACCTCGTCGCGATACCAGCGCTCGAACGAGGCGCCGGTGTAGATGCCCTTCGGCAGCGCCTGATCGTAGTAGGCGAAGATCAACTCGTCGTCCACCAGCACGTCCTGGCGGCGCGACTTGTGTTCGAGCTGCTCGATATCGGCGAGCAGTTTGCGGTTGTGCGCGAAGAACGCAAGCTTCGTGTCGAACTCGCCCTCCACCAGCGCGCCGCGAATGAACAGTTCGCGGGCGCGCTCCGGGTCCTGTTTGCCAAAGCTCACGCGCCGCCGGTGATAGATCGGCAGGCCGTACAGCACGGCGCGTTCGAACGCCGAGACCTGCGCCGCGCGCTTCTCCCAATGCGGCTCGGAGAGCGACTTCTTCAACAGATGCGCGCCGATCTTCTCGATCCACTCCGGCTCGATCTTCGCGATGCAGCGCGCGTACAGCCGGCTCGTCTCGACCAGTTCGGCAGCCATCACCCACTTGCCGGCTTTCTTCACCAGCGCCGAGCCCGGCCACAGATAGAACTTGATGCCGCGCGCGCCGAGGTAATACGGCTCGTCGTCGGCTTTGAGGCCGATGTTGCCGAGCAGGCCCGTCAGCAGCGCGAGATGGATCTGCTCGAAGGTCGCTTCCGCTTCGTTCAGCCGCCAGCCGTGCTCGCGCACCACCGTCAGCAGTTGCGAGTGCACGTCGCGCCATTCGCGCAGGCGCAGTTGCGACAGGAAGTTCTTGCGGCACTCTTCGTGTAACTGCTTGTTCGACTTCTTGTGCGCGATCGCTTCTTCGAACCAGTTCCAGATTTTCAGCCACTGCAAAAATTCGGAGCGCTCATCGGCGAAACGGCGATGCGCCTGATCGGCCTGCTCCTGCGCTTCAATCGGCCGGTCGCGCGGATCCTGCACGGACAACGCGCTCGCGATGATCAACACTTCCTTCAACGCCTGCTGGTCGCGCGCGGCCAGAATCATCCGCCCGACGCGCGGGTCGAGCGGCAGGCGCGCGAGTTCGCGGCCGAGCGGCGTGAGCTGGTTGTCGTCGTCGACGGCGCCGAGTTCGTTGAGCAGCTGATAGCCGTCTGCGATGGCGCGGCCCGGCGGCGGCTCGATGAACGGGAACGTCTCGATCGCCGTCAGATGCAACGACTTCATGCGCAGAATCACCGACGCCAGCGACGAACGCAAAATTTCCGGATCAGTGAAGCGCACGCGGCCCTGATAGTCGCTTTCCTCGTAGAGACGAATGCAGATGCCATCGGCCACGCGGCCGCAACGCCCGGCCCGCTGATTGGCGGCGGCCTGCGAAATCGATTCCACCTGCAACTGCTCCACCTTGTTGCGATACGAGTAGCGCTTCACACGCGCGAGGCCGGTATCGACAACGTAGCGAATGCCCGGCACCGTCAGCGAGGTTTCGGCGACGTTGGTGGCCAGCACGATGCGGCGCGCGTTCGAGGTTCGGAACACGCGCTCCTGTTCGGCTGCGGAAAGCCGCGCGAACAGCGGCAGAATTTCCGTATGCGGCGGATGATGCTTGCGCAGCGCCTCGGCGGCGTCGCGGATTTCGCGCTCGCCGGGCAGGAACACCAGCACGTCGCCCGGGCCTTCGCGGCACAGTTCGTCGACGGCGTCGACGATCGCGTCCATCAGATCGCGATCGGTTTCGCGCTGGGTTTTCGGCCGGTCACCGCCGCGTTGCGCAGCAGGCGCATCACCTTGCGCGGCCTTCACAGCAGGGCTGTCTTCCGCGACCGGGCGGTAGCGCACCTCGACCGGATACAGCCGCCCGCTCACCTCGATCACCGGCGCGGGCTTTTCTTCGCTGCCGAAGTGGCGCGCGAAACGGTCCGCGTCGATCGTCGCCGAGGTCACGATCAGTTTCAGATCGGGACGCTTGACGAGGATTTCCTTCAGATAGCCGAGCAGAAAATCGATGTTCAGGCTGCGCTCGTGCGCCTCGTCGATGATCAGCGTGTCGTACGCCTTGAGCAGCGGATCGGTTTGCGTTTCGGCGAGCAGAATGCCGTCGGTCATCAACTTGACGGAGGCGCCCGGCGACAGATTGTCGGTGAAGCGCACCTTGTAGCCAACCACTTCGCCGAACGGCGTGCCGAGTTCTTCGGCGATGCGGCGGCCGGTCGCCGACGCGGCGATCCGGCGTGGCTGCGTGTGGCCGATCAGACCGGAGCCGCCCGCGCCGAGACCGCGCCCGAGTTCGAGGCAGATTTTCGGCAGCTGGGTGGTTTTACCGGAGCCGGTTTCGCCGCAGACAATCACGACCTGATTCCCGGCGATGGCTTTGGCGATTTCCTCGCGACGGCCGGAAACCGGCAGCGCTTCCGGGTAAGTAATCGGCGGGATCGGATTGGGCTGGACGACGCGCGGTGCGCGTGGCGCGCGTGGTTCACGTGGCGGCTGCGCTTCGCGGCGGTTGGAGCTGCGCTCGGCGTCGTTTGTCGCCGGTGATTTTTGCGCGGGTGCGCCGCCCGACTCACGGCGCGGTGTCCCACCTTGCCCGGATGTATGACGCGGCTGCTGTCCGCCTTGCGCAGGCGTGCGGCTCGGCTGCTGCCCGCCTTGCGCGCCCGACTGACGCGGTTGCTCTCCGCTTTGCGACGCCGTGTGGCGCTGCGGCTCTCCGCTTTGTCCAGAAACGTGGCGCGGTCGATCGACACGACCGCCCGCTTCCCGTTGCTTCTGGCCCAGCGAGTCCGCGGGTTGGGCACCACGCTCACCGCCACGCTGCAACTGCCCGTCCTGCGGCGCATTCTGTCCACGCTTAAGGTGCTGGCCGGAACGCCCACCTTCCTTGCCGCGCGGCGACTGCGACCCGCCGCTTCCGGCGTGCTTCGCTCCCTCGCCGCTTCCCTGGCGGTGCGCCTCGCCGCTCGGATTATTTTTCTGCGCCGGCGACTGCGCACGCTCGGACGCCCGGCGCGATTCATCGCTTGCAGCGTGTTTCGGCGCCGAGTCTTTTCCAGGACCGCGCACGTCGCGGTCCGAATCATGCTCGTGCGCTTGCGCATTTTCCGCGGCGCGCCGCGGCTCGCGCCCCGTGTGCGGCGTGTTGCGTTCGGCGTCCTGCGCATCGCGGCGCTTCGCGTCGCCGGCCTTCGGTTGATCGGCGGCCGGCGCCGGATTCTCGTTCGCCGCAGCGGGACTTTTGGGTACATTCGACATGGGGGCGCATTATAATCCCCGGCATGAATTCCCAAACCGACCTCGTCCCCGCGCCCGCGAGCGCTCCGGCCCCCGCCGGCGCAACGGAAGATCTCGCCCAGCACGCGCAATTCGTCGACTGGATGCGCTCAGTCGCCCCTTACATCCATGCGTTCCGCAACAAGACGTTCGTCGTCGGGTTCGGCGGCGAGGTGGTGCATCAGGGGCTCCTGAACGCGCTCGTCTCCGACATCGCGCTGCTGCAGGCCATGGGCATCCAGATCGTGCTGGTGCACGGCTCGCGCCCGCAGGTCGAAGAACAGATGAGCCTGCACGGCGTCGAGTCCGAGTTTTCGCACGGCATGCGCATTACGGACGCGCGCGCGCTCGAATCCGCGAAAGAGGCGGCCGGCGAAGTGCGTCTGGATATCGAGGCCGCGATCAGCCAGGGTCTGCCGAATACGCCAATGGCGCACGCGCACATCAGCGTGGTGTCGGGCAACTTCGTGACGGCGCGGCCGGTCGGCATTCTCGACGGGGTCGATTTCGCGCACACGGGCGTGGTGCGCAAGATCGACGCCGATTCGATCCGCCACTCGCTCGCGAGCCGCAAGCTAGTGCTGCTCTCGCCGCTCGGCTTCTCGCCCACCGGCGAGGCCTTCAATCTGGCCATGGAAGACGTGGCGTCCGCCGCGGCGATCGCGCTGCGCGCCGACAAGATCGTGTTCCTGACCGAAACGCCGGGGCTGATGCAAGCCGGCGAAGAAGGCCCCGAACTGGTGCGCGAACTATCGCTCGACGACGCCTACAAACTGCACGAAAGCGGTGAAGTCACCGGTGACGCGGGCTTCTATCTGAAGCACTCGATTCGCGCTTGCCGCGGCGGCGTGGCGCGGGCGCACATCATCCCTTACGCGCTCGACGGCAGCCTGCTGCTCGAACTGTTCCTGCACGACGGCGTGGGCACGATGATCTCGTACGAGAACCTCGAAAGCCTGCGCGAAGCCACGCCGGACGACGTCGGCGGCATTCTCGCGCTGATCGAGCCGCTCGAATCGGACGGCACGCTGGTGCGGCGCGGCCGTCACCAGATCGAACGCGACATCGACCATTTCTCGGTGATCGAGCACGATGGCGTCCTGTTCGGCTGCGCGGCGCTGTATCCGTACACGCAGGAGCGCATCGGCGAAATGGCCTGCCTGACGGTCGCGCCCGAAGCGCAAGGCACCGGCGACGGCGAACGGCTTTTGAAGCGCATCGAGCAACGCGCGCGGGCGCGCGGCCTGACGCGCATTTTCGTGCTCACCACGCGTACCGAACACTGGTTCCTCAAGCGCGGCTTCGTCAAGGTCACGGTCGACGACCTGCCGGAAGACCGCCGCAGACTCTATAACTGGCAGCGCAAGTCGCTCGTGCTGATGAAACAGCTCTGAGCGGCCCTATATATAGCGACTGTCCGCCCCCACACCGATTCTAGGAGAAGCACAGCATGTCTCGTATGGTTCAATGCGCGAAGCTCGGCAAAGAAGCCGAAGGCCTCGATTTCCCGCCGCTGCCCGGCGAACTCGGCAAGCGGATCTACGAAAGCATTTCGAAGGAAGCCTGGCAAGCCTGGTTGAAGCAGCAAACCATGCTGATCAACGAAAACCGCCTGAATATGGCTGATCCGCGCGCGCGCCAATACCTGATGAAGCAGACCGAAAAGTTCTTCTTCGGCGAAGGCGCGGATACGGCGCAGGGTTATGTGCCGCCGTCGGCTGAGTAAAGGCTTTCGCGCTTTTAAACTGCATGACCAAATCCGCGCCGCGTGCGCGGATTTTTTTCGTCCGCACGCGCCGCCGGATTCGCCGAATCGAGACCGCCAGATCGCTGCTGCTACCTCGCCGTGAACATTCCCCAAACGGTACATTTCCGCGCCGTTTTAAGCCGCTTTTTCAGACCGCCAAGATCCGCTCGATCCCCCGCCCGGCAAGGGATTGAGCATGCCCGCCAAGGCCCCCGGCGGACTCCGGGTTTGCACGATCCTCTGTTATCGTGCTATCATGTGCCTCGTTCCAACAGCATTTCACCTTCATTCACGTTCTCTTCAATCTGGCGCGCAGTGCGTGTGCCATCCCGAATTGAACAGTTTTTATACAAGAAGGCTTGTCGGTCGTTTCCCCGTTTCGCGTCACACGTGAGCGGCGAATAAAGCACCGGCCTTTTTCGTTTCAAGCCTTCCAGCGGCGCATGGGCCAGCTTTCAGCCACAGCGTCCTCATGCATCTGCCCCCCTTCCACGGCCACGCAGGTGCAACGTCAGCACAATCTAGACGAGTGTTTTTTCGCGACCTGTCTCGCGAGGCACGGGCGTTGTGTTTTCTATCGCGCCCCGCTCCATCGCCCTTCAACGGCGACGGAGATGCTTCGCCTCGCTCGCGAAACTGCACTTCCCAGCAACCGTGGCGGAACGTTCATGCGCATCATGAGTTTCGTCGCAGTCATTGGAGTTTTCACCTTGACCGCTTCCAGCAACGGCTTCTGGCGACACCACAAAGAAGAACAACGCCTCTCTCTGGACGACATCACCGTCGTCGACAAATCTCTCCTCAAGCGGGCCGTCGGCGCCATGGCGCTCGGCAACGCCATGGAATGGTTCGATTTCGGCGTGTACAGCTACATTGCAGTCACGCTCGGCAAAGTGTTCTTCCCGTCGGCTAGTCCGGCTGCGCAGCTGATCGCCACGTTCGGCACGTTCGCCGCGGCGTTCCTCGTGCGGCCGGTGGGCGGCATGGTGTTCGGGCCGCTCGGCGACCGCATCGGCCGACAACGTGTGCTCGCCATGACCATGATCATGATGGCGCTCGGCACCTTCGCGATCGGTCTGATCCCCAGCTACACGACGATCGGCATTTTCGCTCCGGTGCTGCTGCTGGTTGCGCGTCTGGTGCAAGGTTTCTCGACCGGCGGCGAGTATGGCGGCGCGGCCACCTTCATCGCCGAATTCTCGACCGACAAGCGCCGCGGCTTCATGGGCAGCTTCCTCGAGTTCGGCACGCTGATCGGCTACGTGCTCGGCGCGGGCACCGTTGCCGTGCTGACCGCCACGCTCTCGAACGACGCGCTGCTCTCGTGGGGCTGGCGCGTGCCGTTCCTGATCGCCGGCCCGCTGGGTCTGGTGGGTCTGTACATCCGCATGAAGCTCGAAGAAACGCCCGCATTCAAAAAGCAGGCCGAGCAACGTGAAGCGGAAGACAAGGCGGTGCCGAAGCAGTCGCTCGGTCAGTTGCTCGCGCAGCAATGGAAGCCGCTGCTGCTGTGCGTCGGCCTCGTGCTGATTTTCAACGTCACCGACTACATGGCGCTCTCGTATCTGCCGAGCTATCTGTCGGCCACGCTGCACTTCAACGAGACGCACGGCCTGTTCCTCGTGCTGCTGGTCATGGTGCTGATGATGCCGATGACGCTCGCCGCCGGCCGTCTGTCCGACACGATCGGCCGCAAGCCGGTGATGCTGTTCGGTTGCGTGGGCCTGTTCGCGCTGTCGATTCCCGCCCTGCTGTTGATCCGCATGGGCACGGTGCTGCCGGTGTTCGGCGGCTTGATGATTCTCGGCGTGCTGCTGTCGTGCTTTACCGGCGTGATGCCGTCGGCGCTGCCGGCGCTGTTCCCGACCAAAATCCGCTACGGCGCGCTGGCGATCGGCTTCAATGTTTCGGTGTCGCTGTTCGGCGGTACGACGCCGCTCGTGACCGCATGGCTGGTGAACAGCACCGGCAATTTGATGATGCCCGCGTACTACCTGATGGGCGCGTCGCTGATCGGTATCGTCTCGGTGATGGCGCTGCGCGAAACCGCCCGCAAGCCGCTGCTCGGCTCGGGCCCGTGCGTGGCGACGCGTGCGGAAGCGCATGCGGTGTTGCGTGGTGAGCGTGAAGCCGAAGAGATGGACGAACGCTTTGCGGCAGCCGCGACGGCGCGTGCCTGAGCGTGGGTTGTTTGACGGTTGACGCGGCTAGTCCGCGAGCAGTCTGAGAACGGGTCGGCAATTTTGAACTGACCCCGCAAAGTTGGACAGTTTGTGGCTAGGTTGCGGAGGCCTGAGTCCTGTACATCACAGGACTCAGGCCGTTTAACTTCAGCCTGATGCGTTTGTGGTTGTAGTAATGAATGTACTGTTTGATGCCGGCCTTCAGTGCGTCGACGCTCTCAAATCTGTTCAGCCGGAAGAACTCCGACTTGAGAGTGCCAAAGAAGCTTTCCATTGCCGCATTGTCATAACAGTTTGCCCGCCGTGACATGCTCTGGGTCAGGCCGCGTTGATGCAACAACCTTCGATAGGCAGACATCTGATACTGCCAGCCCTGATCTGAATGGAGTAGCGGTGCGTCCTGCCTGCCCAGCTTTGCCAGCGCCTTTTTGAGCATGCTGCTCACCAGTTCAAAGACTGGACGCTCGCTCATCTGGTAAGCGACGATCTCGCCGTTATACAGATCCATGACCGGCGACAGATACAACTTCTGTCCCAGCACGTTGAACTCCGTCACATCCGTGACCCACTTCTGGTTCGGCTGTTGCGCGCTGAACTCGCGGTTCAGCAGGTTCGGTGCAATACGCCCGACTTCGCCGCGCCAGGAGCGGTATTTCTTCGCCCGCACCAGCGATTTCAGTTTCAGCTGTCCCATCAGACGTTGCACGGTCTTGTGGTTCACGCTCTGACCGGTTTGCCGGATCGATGCCGTGATGCGTCGGTAGCCATAGCGACCCTTATGACTTTCATACACGGCCTTGATCCGGGTCTTGAGATCTGCGTGCCGGTCGCCAGCAGTCAGCACGTTCAACTGGTAGTAGAACGTGCTGCGCGCCAGACCCGCGGCCTTGAGCAGGGCGGCCACCGGGTGGTGTTGCCGAAGTGCCTGCACTATTTGCGTTTTTTCTTTTGCGCGGCCTGCTTCTTCGCCTGAAGCAGGGCATCGAGCTTTTTTAGGTACGCCACCTCCGCGCGCAGGTATTCGTTTTCCTTGAGCAACTGCTCGCGCGTGCGCTCATCCGGCGCACCATCTTCGGTCGGCTTGTCGTGATCGGGTTGGGTCATTACCTTGGGGCGTCGCCCTCGGGGGCGGGGTGCCAATGCGTCAATACCGCCAATATGATACTGGCGTTCCCACCTCGCTATGCAAGCCGGACTGCGAATGTCGAACACCGCTGCCACCTGCTCATGTGACAAATCCTTCTTCCACATGTGAGCAAGAACCGACATCCTGAACCGCGCATCGTAATGACTGAACTTCTTGCGCAATCCCTCACGTCCGTGTTGCTCATAGGCCGCTATCCAGCGACGCAACACAGAACGACCCACTCCATATCGTTGTGCCAGCACCCCGGTCCCAGCAACCCCGGCCAGGTACTGCTTCACCATTTTTACTTTTAGCTGCTCACTGTGCTTCGTCATGAAAAACACCCCAAAGGTTGGATCGATGTCCAACTTTTGGGGTGCAGTTCATTTTTTGCCGGCCCGTTTTTCATGGCACCAGCGAATCGAAGCTCGCGCTTGCGTGCGCGCCTTCGACGATCAGTATCCCAGCTGAAATCGGCAGCTTGAAACGGCGTGGTCCGGCGCTGCCTGGATTGACGTACAGCACGCCGTCGCGTTCGCTGATCAACGGTTTGTGCGAATGGCCGGTTACCACTACGTTGATGCCCTGGCTGCGCGGATCGGCGCCCACGTCGGCGATATCGTGCACGACGAGAATCGTCACTTGCTGCACGGTTAGCGTGGTGTGCGTCGGCAATGACGCGGCCCAGTCGCCGGTGTCGTTGTTGCCGCGCACCGCTGTGACCGGCGCGATCTGCGCGAGTGCATCGAGTACGGCTTCGTTGCAGATATCGCCCGCGTGAATGATCGCGTCGCAACCGGCCAGATAGTGCAACGCCTCCGGGCGCACGAGGTTGTGCGTGTCCGAGATCAGGCCGATTCGTCTGCGTGTGGGTTGTCGAGGGCGCGAAGTCATGTTGGAAGTATCGGGCAAATGAGCGGACTGCGTGCGCGGTGGTTTCGCTGAGCGGGCATCTCCGCGCTTCGAGTCTCTAGCACCGCGATGCATCGCATTGAGGTGCTTGAGGTGCTTGAGGTGCTTGAGGTGCTTGAGGTGCTTGAGGTGCTTGAGGTGCTTGAGGTGCTTGAACCACTTGAGCCACTTGAGCCACTTGAGCCACTTCAGCCACTTCAGCCACTTCAGCCACTTCAGCCGCTTCAGCCGCTTCGTGCCGCGGCCAATGGCCTCGACACGCTGCGAGCCGCAATGAGCCGCAATAAGCACTTCAAACTCACCCCGCTCAATCCGCCAACTGCCGCTCCGCGAGTTCACGCGACCCAGCCTGAACCGGCCGCTTCGCATCGAGCATCCGTTTAGTCGCGCCCTGCACGATCACCGAAGCCGCCGATGCGCACGCAAAGCTGAGCCACACGCCATACCGCGGCAGCATCGTCGCCGTCACGGCAAAGAACGCCGCGAACGAGGCGCGGCCGATCACCATGCCGCGCATCAGCAAGGCGACGAAGTCCGCGCCGTGCGCGCGCTGCGCCGAGACCGCGAGCACGATGCCGAGCAACGGAAAGACAGACAGCAGTCCGCTCCACGTCGCGCCCATCGACGCGGACAGCGTAGTCACCGCGACCGTCAGCAACGCGCCGGCGATCATGCGCGCGACGAGATCGCCGAGTCCGAGGCGCGCCGCCGGCACGCGGCCGGTCACGCGCGGCAAGCCGCTTTGCGACACCGCCACCGCCACGCACGCCGCCGCGACCGCCCATGCAAGTCCGGCGGGAATCTGCGTGAGCACCATTGCCACGCCGACCCAGCCCACCATGCCCGCCATCGACGCGAGCGGCCACGCGACACGCCGGCAGGTCCATGCATACGCAAAGTTGAAGGCTTCCGACGCAGCAATCGCCGCGATCGAAGCCGCCGACGCCTGCGCCGCGAACGACGGCCCGCGCTCCAAGGCGAGCAGCAACACGATCGGTACGGCGACCACCGGCAGCCCCGCGAGCCACCCCGCCACCGACGGCCCCCACACGCGTCCCGCCACGGTCAGTGCCGCGAGAAACGCCGGCACCAGCACCAGCTTGAGCGCGAACAGCACGCTTACGATTCCAGCACGTGTTCGATGCGCCGGTCCGGCACCAGCCACCACGCGGCAGCGAGCGTATAAAGCGCAGCCGAAACCCACGGCACGACAAACGCCAGCGCAATGCCCGTCAGATAGATCACGACCGAAACCTTGCCCTTGATGTCGCTGCCGACCGCCCTGGCTAGCGTCGAGTCCTTGCCGTGCTCGCGGATCAGCACGCCCATCAGAATGAAGTACGCGATCGAAGACATGAACAGCACCACGCCGTACATCGCGGTCGGCCAGGAAGCCAGATGGTTTTCGCCGACCCAATGCGTGACGGCCGGCAACAGCGACAGCCAGAACAGCAGGTGGAGGTTGGCCCACAGCACCGCGCCGTTGACCTTCTGCACGGCATGGAACATGTGATGATGATTGTTCCAGTAGATGCCGACGTAGATAAAGCTCAGCACGTACGCGCAGAACACGGGGAGAACCGGACGCAGCGCGGCAAGATCGAAGCCTTCAGGCACCTTCAACTCGAGCACCATGATCGTGATGATGATGGCGATCACGCCATCGCTGAAGGCTTCGACACGTCCCTTGCCCATCGGTTGAATTCCTGATGATGAATGCGGTTGCGCGCACCGTTCGCCCGCGTTCCGCGGACGACCCACGCCGTTGCCGATTATCCGCGATGGCTCAACGCTTTGTCGATGCGTCTGATCGATCGGCAGATTGCCGCGTTCAGGTTGCAGCGCCGTCCGGGTAGTAGACGGCGAGCCACACGCTAGGCTCCTGATCGCTCGTCCATGCCACGCGATGCCGGCAATGCGCGTCGATCAGCACGTGATCACCGGCCTTCATCTGGTGAAGCTCGGCCTCGCCTTCGAATTCGAGCGCCGCCGCGCCACTCAGCAGCACGACCCACTCGGCGCGCGGACTGTCGTACCAGAAGCCCGGCGGGCTGGCGTGACCCATGGAGACGATCCGCTCGATGCTCACGCCGCCCTGCTCGACCAGCGCGTCGATCTGCTCGTCCGCGTCCGCGGACGCGTCGTGATCGAACAGATTGCCGCTTCGGATCGCGCGCTTCATCGTACGTGCTCCGGTCGCGTGCGCCGCTCACTTCATCGGCTTGAGTCCATCGAGCAAGGTCGGCACCAGTTCGCTGATGGTCGGGTGAATATGCATCGCGTACTGCAAGGTCGGATACGGCGCGCCCGCCGTCATGATGTCGATGAACGTGTGAACCGCCTCGTCGCCTTCGATACCGTGAATCGCCGCCCCGAGAATCCGCTTGCTCTCCTTGTCGACCATCACCTTCATGAAGCCGTCGGTCTCGCCGCGTTCGCGCGCGCGGCCCACGCGCGTCATCGGCATGGTGGCGATCAGCGCGTCGCGGCCCGATTTGCGCACCTCGGCCTCCGAGGCGCCGACGCGCGCGAGCGGCGGGTCGACGAATACGGCATACGCCATGATCCGCGTATCGACGCTGCGCGCGCCGCCGTCGAGCAGATTGGCCGCGACTATCTGATAGTCGTCGTAAGAGGTGTGAGTGAAGGCGCCGCGTCCGTTGACGTCGCCGATCGCCCAGACGCCCGGCACATTGGTGCGCAACTGGCCGTCGACGGGAATCGTGCCGTGCTTATCCACCGCGATGCCGGCGGCGGCAAGGCCGAGGTCGTCGGTATTCGGCTCACGGCCGGTCGCGAACAGCAGGTGCGACGCTTCGAGCGCGGGAATGTTCTGCTCGAAGCCGATGCACACTTCGTTCTCGCGATGCGGATGCGGCTCGACCCGCGAAGGCTGCACATTGAAGCGAAACTCCACGCCCTCGCGCGCGAGCACCTTCTGCACGGATTCGGCGAAATCGGCATCCTCACGCGTGAGCAGGCGTTCACCGCGCACCAGCACGGTCACCTGGCTGCCGAAGCGGCGAAAGATCTGCGCGAATTCGAGCGCGATATAACTCGCGCCGACAATCACCAGATGACTCGGCAATTCCGTCAGATCGAGCAGGTTGGAATTGGTGTAGTAGCGAATCCGCTCGAGCCCGGCGAGCGGCGGCACGACCGCGCGCGTGCCGGTGTTGATGAAGATTTCGTCGGCGTTGATCTCATCGAGCAGATTGCCGTCCGGGCCGCTGATAGCGAGCGCATGCGGTCCGGTAAAACGCGCGTGACCGTTGAACACGCTCACGTTCTGGGTGCCGCGCAGCCATTTCTCCACGCCATCGCGCGACTGCCCGATGATCTTGTCCTTGCGCGCCTTGACCGCGGCCAGATCGACGTTGATGGCGCCGCCCACCTGCACGCCGAATTCCGCGGCATGACGCGCGACATGCGCAGCGCGGGCGCTCGCTACATAGGATTTGGTCGGCGTGCAGCCGACGTTCACGCAGGTGCCGCCAAAGGCAGCCCGTTCGATGACCGCCGTTTTGCGGCCGCTTTGACCGAGACGCACGGCGAGCGGTGAGCCGCCCTGTCCCGTACCGATCACAACTGCGTCGAAGTGCTGTGGCATGGCAACTCTCCCGAGGCTGGGCTGCTGGTCGTAGCATCTTACCCTTCGGCCCTGGAATCACCATGCTGCGCCGCTCACTACTGCCGCGGATTGTTGCGGATGACTGCTGTTTTCCGTCCGTGTACTCAGGCGTGGCAATGCACGGCGCAGATCAGCTCGCGCGAACGTTGCAGCGCGGCCTGCGCGCCGCGGGACGCCATCACCCAGCCGACCTGGCCGAGATTGAAGTCCTGCGACACCATCACCTGCATGAGGGCGACCATCGGTAAGACCACCGACGGCCGGTAGAGCTGGTCTCTGATTACATCTGGCATGACAACTCCCATCGCACGATGCCGCTTCGACATCGCGCTCAATTTACTTTTCGATGGGAGGATTTTAGGGAGACCGGCCTCGCGGATAAATACCGCGAACGCGAAGTCACTTGTCCGGCAAACCGAACAATCCCGTCAGCATGTGCGCGGCGCGCGCCGTTCAAGCCCGCATTCGCAAGCCCGGCAAGGCGTCCGGGCTCGCGTGCGGAACGGGCGGCACATTCAGGAGGCGTCGGCCACGTTGAGCTGCGCGTCCCACAAACCGCGGGCATACGCACTGGCCCCGACCGGACGGCTGTACAGATAGCCCTGCTGCTTGTCGCAGTCGATCGCGCGCAGGAACGCCGCCTGTTCGGCGGTTTCCACCCCTTCGGCGGTGACGTTCATGCCGAGCGAGTGCGCCATCGCCACCACGGCCTGGGTAATCGCAATCGAGTCGCGATGATCCGGCAAACCCGCGACGAACGAGCGATCGATTTTCAGGTTATGCAGCGGGAAGCGCTTCAGATACGACAGCGACGAATAGCCGGTGCCGAAATCGTCGACGGAAATGCGCACGCCCATGGCGTTCAGCGCGCTCAGCATCGGCAGGACGGTTTCGCTGTCGCTCATCAGCAGCCGTTCGGTGATCTCCAGCTCCAGCGCCGTCGGCTCGAGCCCCGACTGCGCCAGACACCGTTCGATCCGCTCCACCAGGCCGTCGTTGAACTGCCGCGGCGACAGGTTCACCGCGACGATCAGCTCCGGCGCCAGCGTGCGCCGCCACTGCGCCACCTGCTCGCAGGCCCGCGCCAGCACGAAGTCGCCGATCTCGACGATCAGCCCGGCATCTTCGGCCACGGGGATGAATTCCCCCGGCGACACGTTGCCCAGCTCGCTGTTGTACCAGCGCAGGAGCGCCTCCGCGCCGATCGTGCGGCCGTCATGGCTGTCGACGATCGGCTGGTACACGAGGCTCAGTTCGTTGGCGGCGAGCGCGCGCCGCAGCGACTGCTCGATCGTGAAGCGGCGCTGCAGATGCTGATTCAGCTCGGCGGTAAAGAACTGGAAGTTGTTGCGGCCGCGCTGCTTGGCGTGATACATCGCCGAATCGGCGTTGCGCATGAGCGTGGCGACGTCCTGGCCGTCTTCCGGAAAACGACTGATGCCGATCGACGCGCCCAGGTAGTACTCGTTGTCCGCCACCGCGAACGGCACCGCGATCATGTCGAGAATGCGGCGCGCGAGGCCGATCAGACGCGCGGTGTTTTCATACGCGCTGACCACGATCACGAACTCGTCGCCGCCCACGCGCGCGAGCGTGTCCTCGGGCGAGATGCACGCCGAGAGGCGCTCCGCCACGCTGCAGAGCAGGGAGTCGCCGGCCTCGTGGCCCGCCGTGTCGTTGACCTTCTTGAAGCCGTCCAGGTCGACGAACAGCACGGCGACGCTCGCCAGTTCGCCCATGCCGGACGACATGTCCGGCGTGAACAGGTCGCGCATCCGCTCCGTGAGATAGGCGCGGTTGTAGAGGCCGGTGAGCGAATCGCGGGTGGCGAGGAACTTGAGTTGGCGCTGCGCCTCGCGCACCGGTCCGATGTCGGTAAACGAAATCAGCACCGAACCCGGTTCGCTCTCGCCGGGCTTGATGATCGGCACGACGTTCTCGGTAATCCAGACGATGTCGCCGCCAATCAGCTCCACGCCGATCGTGACGCCGAGCACGGGTTTGCCGGTGCTCAGCACCTGGGCGGTCGGGCGGGCCGTGTCGGCGACGAGCGAGCCGTCCTCGTGATAGGCGCGCACCATCACCGTATGAATACTGCGGCCGACGATCTGCGGGGTCGTGCGCAAAATGCGCTGCGCGCTTGGATTGCAGGCAAGCACGATGCCGTCACGCGATTGCACGACAATCCCTTCGATCAGATGATCGACCACCAGCCGGTGATGCTCCTCGCTGTGCGCGAGGCGCTGGACCATGGTGTCCTGATGCACGGCGAGACCGACGCTGTGGCCGATGTCGCGCAGCATCGCTTCTTCGCCGGCGCTCGGACGGCGCGGCGCGCGGTAGTAGACCGCGAAGGCGCCGAGCACCACGCCGGAATCGTTTTCAAACGGCACCGACCAGCAGGCCCGCAGACCGAGCGGCAACGCGAGGTGCCGGAAGTCGGCCCACAGCGGATCGGTTTCGATATCCTCGACGACGACGAGGCGCCGCTCGTACATCGCGGTGCCGCACGAGCCGGCCCGTGAACCGATCGCCGCGCCGTCGATCGCGGCGCTGAAATGCGCCGGCAGCGACGGCGCGCCGCCCACTCTGGCGTGCACGCCGTCCGGATCGAGCAACAGGATCGAACAGGACGCGCCTTCCCCCAGCAGCGCTTCCGCGCGGCGGCATACTTCGTCGAGCAATTCCGGCAGCGGCGTGTTGCGGGTGATCAACCGCAACACCGTACGCTCCGACGCCACCACGGCTTCGGCGAGATTCGGTCCATAGCGGCCTTCAGGCGCTGCTTCCAGCTTGTTTTCTGATGTCGCTTCGCAAGTCATATGTGCGCCCCCTAACCCGACATCGGCAACTTAGTGTACGCGGCACACCGGGGTTTACGCGAGGCCGGCGAATTTAATTCGTCGCGGACGGGAGACGGCTTGGCAAATGGGGCCGGTTAAGGGTCAAAGGAAACGGCGCAAAGGCCTTGCTGGAGCGGGTGACGGCGCCTTGGCGCGGGCCGCGCGGGCGCAGCGCGGGCGCGGTTGTTCCGGCGCCTGTTGCACAGGCGGACCCCAAATTATGTCGGGACGCTTCGCGGCGGCTTGCCGGGAGTCCGCGTGTGACCTGCCGGCCGGTCCCGCTGGTGTGGTGAGTGCTTGTGGTGCCCGCACGGAACGCCGCCTTGCCGTGTGCTGCCGAGCGGTGCTTCCGCTCACGGGCGAGTTGCCCGGCAGACGCCCGAAATCGTCAGGTCATCCGCCCGCGTCGATCCCCGCCGCCCCCGTGAGGCAATATCTGGTAACGACCCACCCGAAGTCACGCGTTTTTCGGGCCTCCGTGTTCCGGCAACTCGGTCGATCATCCATTGCATGAAAAAGCCATGCACTGCCGGGACCGCCATGACCTTCATCCGCCCACTGCTGATCGCCGCGCTGATGCTAGCGCATCCAGTCGCGCACGCCACCAGCTTCGACTGCAACCGGGGACGCTCGCTAACCGAGAAGATGATTTGCCACGACCCCGCGCTGTCGAAGCTCGACGACACGCTGGGGCATCTGTACTGGAAAGCGCGCCGGCAAGTCAGCGACCGGCGCGCCTTTCTCACCGACAGCGACAGCAAGTGGGCGTGGCGTGAAGCGAACTGCCGCGATGCGGTGTGTCTGGGGACGTGGTACGCGACGCGTATCGAGGAACTACGAACGCTGATCGACGGGATGCAAACCGCCACGCCGCAGCCATCCTCCACGCCGTATGACCCCGACACACGACGCAGGCCGCTCATGGCGCCCGCGCAACCCACCGAGGTGGCGATGCGTCAGTGCACGGCGGCGAATCCTGGGATCATGGTGAACGAGCAGTGTTCCACCGTGCTCAAGGAAACCAGCGGCCAGTGGAAACATCAGCCGCACGGCCGCGACTGGTTCTGCGGCGTCGCGATGCTGGCGCCGGCGGAAATGCAGGCGGACGCCGCGCAATGACCAAAGCATGCTTTGCATGTCGGCGCAGCGAGGCCGAGCACGCACGCAGGGGTGCAAGCGTCGCGATTCTCTCTCGCGAGCGCGCACCAAGCACAGCTAGCGGCTGCTCCAGAATCCGCGCTGCACCGCCATCACCTCGGCTTCCACTTCAGGCACCGGCCCGATCACCTCGACCGGTTTCTGGCAGTGATCGAACACGTACCGGCAGTCCAAGCTCATGGTCGGGTTCTCGGCGTGATCGCCGGTCGCTTCCAGCAAGCGCTTCTCGGTCATGCCGAACACGACCCGGCCGATGTTGGCCCAATACATGGTCCCGGCGCACATGCAGCAGGGCTCGACCGACGTGTACAGCGTGCAACTCCACAAATACTCAGGCGTGAAGTTCAACGCCGCCACGCGCGCCAGCACCGACTCGGCGTGATTCACCGTGTCGACGTTGCCCTGCTCCATCAGAACCGTCTCCTGGTCGGGTCCGACCAGCACCGCACCGAACGGATGATGTCCCAGCAGCGTCGCCCGTTCGGCCACCCGGCTCGAATGCCGCAGATGCCGCACGATCTGCTCGTGCGTGGGCGTCAACCCCTGCGGCGGATAGCTGGCGGCCGTTGCGGCGGCCGCCGTCGAAACCGTCAGACTCACGGGCGATCTCCCTGAATAATAGTTAGATTAGCGAAGCAAATTCCTACTTGGGCAGCGAGCCGTCCACGCCCTGCACGAACCAGTTCAAACGCAGCAGTTCCGGATCGCTCAGCGACTTGCCGGCAGCGACCTTCACCGCGCCGGATTGATCCATGATCGGACCGGCAAACGGATTGAACTTGCCGGAGATGATGTCATCGCGCTTCTGGCTCAAGGCCTTTTGCGCGGCCGGCGAAACGGCGTCCGTGTTGATGTCGGCGAGATCGATCGCTTTCTCTTTCAGCCCCCACCACACCGGCGAATTGTTCCATGTGCCCGCCATCACCTGATCCACCAGGTGCGTGTAGTACACACCCCAGTTGCTCACGCAGGCGCCGAGTTGCGCATTCGGCCCGAACTTCTTCATATCCGAATCCCAGCCGAACGCATGCACTTTCTTCTGCTCGGCGGTCTGCATCGTGGCTGTCGAATCGGTGTTCTGGATCAGCACGTCGGCGCCCTGGCCGATCAGCGTTTCGGCGGCCTGCTTTTCGCGGCCCGGATCGAACCAGCTATTGATCCACACCACCTTCACGCGCGCATTCGGATTGACCGAGCGAGCGCCCATCGTGAACGCGTTGATGTTGCGCACCACTTCCGGCACCGGCACCGAGCCGACGAAGCCGAGCGTGTTCGACTTGGTCGTATAGCCCGCGACGAGACCCGCCAGGTAGGCGCTCTGATAGGTGCGCACGTCATAAGTCGCGAAGTTGGCGGCCTTCTTGTAGCCGGTGGCGTGTTCGAACACGGCATCGGGGAAGTCCTTGGCGACCTTCAGCTCGAAATCCTGAAAGCCGAAGCTCGAACCCACCACGATCTTGTTGCCCTTCGACGCCAGATCGCGGAACACGCGCTCCGAATCCGCCGACTCCGGCACGTTCTCGACGCGCGTCACCTTGATCTTGTCGCCGAATTTCGCCTCGAGCGCCTTCACGCCCTGTTCATGCGCGTAGGTCCAGCCGGCGTCGCCCGGATTGCCGAGGTAGACGAAGGCGATGCCGATTGGCTGCGTGGTGGCCGCGGCCGCCCCTGCGGCGCTGAATGCCAAGGTCGCGCCGAGCGTCGCGGCGAGAACGGTTCGGACAGTTTTGATGCGCAGTGATTGATGCAGCGCTCGCGCCAGCGTTGTTTTCATGGATTCTCCGAAGATGGTTGAAGGTGCCTGCCCCAGCGCTCGGGATAACCCGGGCAAGGCTCCAGCATAGGGGGCCATATTCGAAGGCCAATTTCCGCGGAAAAATTATTATTCGTTATCTCACCCATAACGAATCCAGTATTCTGGGTAGCATCGAAACATGTTCGATAATTTCGAACGAGTGCGTCGGAAAAGTGGTACGGCAAGCACTCCGCACAGGCGCAATATCACTCTCACTAACCCGCAACACTCTTTCGGAGATTCAAAATGACTCGCTTCCAAGGTAAGTCGGTTCTCGTCACCGGCGGCAGCAGCGGCATCGGCTTCGCGGCCGCCCAGGCATTCGCCAGTGAAGGCGCCCGTGTGGTCATCACCGGCCGCGATGCCGACGCGCTCGAAACGGCAAGAAAGGCGCTCGGCGCCAATGCCGTCGCGGTGCGCAACGACGCCGGCTCGGTAGCGTCGGCGCGTGAACTGGCGGCTGCGATCAGCGCCGCCGGCATCCGCCTCGACGCGGTGTTCGTCAACGCCGGCATGGCGAAATTCGCGCCGTTCCCGGACGTCGACGAAGCCTTCTGGGACGCGATGTTCAACACCAACGTCAAGGGCGCCTACTTCCAGATTCAGGCACTGCTGCCGTTGCTTAATCGCGGCGCGTCGATCGTGATCAACGGGTCGATCAATGCGCATATCGGCATGCCGGCGTCGTCCGTGTATGCGGCGAGCAAGGCCGCGGTGATTTCGCTGGCGAAGACACTGTCGTCGGAACTGCTGCCGCAAGGCGTGCGCGTCAACGTGGTCAGCCCCGGCCCGGTGCAAACGCCGCTGTACGGCAAGCTCGGCCTCGACGCCGCCGCGCTCGAAGCCACCGCCGCGCAGATTCTCGGCCAGGTGCCGGTCGGCCGCTTCGGCACGCCGGAAGAAATCGCCTCGACCGTGCTGCATCTGTCCGCGCCGGAGTCCGCGTTTATCGTCGGCACGGAAATCATCGCCGATGGCGGCATGAGCCAGCTTTAAGCCACGCTCAGGCGAGCCGCGCACGCGGCTCGCGCTGCGCGCCACGCGATTCAGTGAAGTTTCGGCGACGCGTCCGCCTGATCCTCGTCGGGCGGCTCGCCGTCACCGTTACCGAACAACTCGCCGCACAGACTTTGGCCCAGTTCGCTCAGGCGCGCCGCGCCTGTGCCTTCCTCGCTGAAGGTGGTATCCACCAGGCCGCCGTCGACGAGCGCCGTCAACTGACGCCGCAAGCCGCTCATCGGCACGCCCGCCTGCTTCGACAGTTTGGCGAGCGACCACGCGCCGCCCGGCGTTTCACGATGCGCGCGCCACAACTGCGTCAGGATGGCCGCCAGCACCGGATCGAGTTCGTCGTCTTCCATGTCAGTGTCTCCTTCTTTTTACGCCATCCGCGTGACCAGTTCGCCGAGCGTCTTCAAAGCCGCTTCGGTCTGCGCGGTCCACGGATAGCTGTAGTTGAGCCGGATGAAGTGGCGAAAATCGTCGCGCATCGAAAACATCATGCCCGGCCCGACCGTGATGCTGCGCGCGAGCGCCGCCTGGTAGAGCCGCATGGAATCGACTTGCTCGGGCAGTTCGACCCACAGCACGTAGCCGCCCTGCGGCGTCGACATGCGCGTGCCGGCCGGAAAGAACCGCTGCACCATCGCCGTCATGATGCTGGCCTGCTGCCGATACACCTTGCGCACGTGCCGCAGATGCCGATCGTAACCGTCCAGCCGCAAATAATCGGCGACCGCGACTTGCGGCACCGACGGCGTGGTCAGCGTATTGAGAAACTTCAGCTTCTCGACCTGCGCGCGATAGCGTCCCGGCAGCGCCCAGCCGATCCGGTACGACGCGGTCAAACTCTTCGAAAACGACGCGCAGTGCAGCACCAGCCCTTTGGTGTCGAAGTTCTTCAACGTCGATGGCCGCGTCTCGCCGAAGTACAGCTCCTGATAGACGTCGTTCTCGATCGCGGGGATTTCGTGCGCCGCGAGCAGTTCGACTAGTTGTCGTTTGCGCGCGTCGGGCATCTGGAAACCGAGCGGGTTCTGGAAGTTCGGCATCACCATGCAGGCCGCGACCTTCTGTTCGCCAATCACCTGAGCCAATGCCTCGATATCGATGCCGTGCACCGGATGCGTCGCCACCTCGATCGCGCGCATGCCCAGACGTTCGATGGCGTGCAGCATCGCGTAATAGGTCGGCGACTCGACGGCGACCGTGTCGCCAGGTTTGGCGACCGCCTGCAGGCTCAGGTTGATCGCCTCTGTCGCGCCGAGCGTGATGACGATTTCGTCCGGATCGACCGGCACGCCGTTCTCGGCATAACGCCGGGCGATCTGCCGGATCAGTTCGGGGTTGCCGGGCGGCAGGTCGTCGATCAGATTCCAGCTCGCGTGACGCCGCGCGATCGCGTTCGCGTACTGGTTGATGCGCCGCCACGGGAACAACGACGGATCCGGATACGGCGAGCCGAACGGCACGGCGTCGTGAGCGCGGATGCTGCGCAAAGTCGACAGCACGAGGCGGCTCACGTCCACGGCGGCAGCCACCGGCGGCGTTGGCGGCATATGCGGGATATGCGGACGATCGGGCCGCAACTCGTCGAGTGCGAGCGCCCGCGCCGCCGCATCGCGCACGAAATAGCCCGACTGCGGGCGCGTTTCGACAATCCCACGGCTTTCCAGCAACGCGTACGCATGCAACACCGTCTTGATACTCACGCTGTGCTGCTGGCTCGCCTGCCGCACCGACGGAATCCGCTCGCCCGCCGCGAACACGCCGCGGCGCACGGCTTCGGTCATTTCATCGGCGAGTTTTTCGTACAGTTTCAAGGACTTGAGTCACACGGGAGCGTGGGCTGAAGCGCCAGTCTATGACAAAACCCGCCAACTGTATCCCTTTCCTTTCCAGTTTTCTGTATGCTGCGCCCTTTTTGGAACACAGTAGGCTTGCACTTATCGGCTCAACAGCCACGTCCAAGCCCGATCCGGCGGCAACATCATGAAGAAACCCGAAGCTCGCATCGAACCCTATACGCACCCCGCCGCTGGCTGGGGCGCGCTCAAATACGTCGCCATCAACCTGATCAAGGAGAAGGTGACGGGCGGCGACTACCGCATGCTGTTCAAGCAGAATCAGCCGGACGGCTTCGACTGTCCCGGCTGCGCGTGGCCGGATCGCGAGCATGCGTCCACCTTCGAGTTCTGCGAAAACGGCGTGAAGGCCGTGGCCGCCGAGGCAACCAGCAAACGCGTGACGCCGGCGTTCTTCGAAAAACATACGATCGCCGAATTGATGACGCAGTCGGACTTCGAACTCGAACAGCATGGCCGCCTGACCGACCCGCTCGTCTACGACGCCGTGAGCGACCGTTACGTGCCGATCGGCTGGGACGAAGCGTTCGACCTGATCGCCGACCACCTGAAGCGCCTTGACAATCCGGACCGCGCCGCCTTCTACACCTCGGGCCGCGCGAGCAACGAAGCCGCGTTCCTGTACCAGTTGTTCGTGCGCATGTACGGCACCAACAACTTCCCCGACTGCTCGAACATGTGCCACGAGGCGACCAGCCGCGGCTTGCCGCATACGGTCGGCATCGGCAAAGGCACGGTGACGCTCGACGACTTCGAACACGCCGACACGCTGCTGATCTTCGGCCAGAATCCGGCCACCAACCATCCGCGGATGCTCGGCGAACTGCGCGAGTGCGCCAAACGCGGCGCGACCATCGTGTCGATCAATCCGCTGAAGGAGCGCGGCCTCGAACGCTTTGCGAGCCCGCAGCATCCGGTGGAAATGCTGACGATGGGCAGCACGAAGATCAGCTCCGTGTTCATTCGCCCGAAAGTCGGCGGCGATTTCGCGCTGATCAAGGGCGTCGCCAAGCGCGTGATCGAACTCGACGACGAAGCCTTGGCGTCGGGCCTGGAACGCGTTCTGGATGTCGCGTTCATCGCCGAACATACCGTCGGCTTCGACGCGTTCGCCGATGACTTGCGCGCCGAGAACTGGGACACGATCGTCGCCGAAGCCGGCGTGCCGTTCGAAGACGTGCTGCAACTCGCCGACATCTACGTGAAGGGGCGCGCCGTGATTTCGACGTGGGGCATGGGCCTCACGCAGCATAAGAATTCGGTGCCGACGGTGCAGATCCTGTCGAACCTGATGATGATGCGCGGCAATATCGGCCGGCGCGGCGCGGGCCTGTGCCCGGTGCGCGGCCATTCGAACGTGCAAGGCGACCGCACGGTCGGCATCGAGGAAAGACCGACTGAGGCGTTTCTCGACCGCCTCGGCGAGGTCTACGATTTCGAACCGCCGCGCGAGCACGGACTCGACGTCGTCAATACGATTCAGGCGATGCTCGACGGCAAGGTGAAGGTGTTCATTGGTCTCGGCGGCAATTTCTCGATCGCGACGCCCGACACGCCGCGCACGTGGGAAGCGATGCGCTCGTGCGATCTCACCGTGCACATCACGACCAAGCTGAACCGCAGCCACCTCGTGCATGGACGCGACGCGCTGATTCTGCCGACGCTCGGCCGCACCGAAATCGACATGCAGAACGGCGTGGCGCAAGGCGTGAGCGTCGAGGACTCGATGAGCATGGTGCATATCTCCTACGGCATGAACAAACCGGCATCCGAGAATCTGCTGTCGGAAATCGCGATCGTCGCGCGCATGGCGCATGCGACGCTCGGCAGCGGGAAAGTGGATTGGCTCGCGCAGGCCGCGGACTACTCGCTGATCCGCGACGGCATCGCGCAAGTGATCGAAGGATTCACCGACTACAACGAGCGCTTGAAAAATCCTGGCGGCTTCCACCTCGGCGTGGCGTCGCGCGAACGGATCTGGAAGACACCGAGCGGCAAGGCGCAGTTTCTGGTGCATGCGATCGACATGGCGACGCCGATCCACCAGGCTCGCAAGGAGCATGGCGAGCGGCTGATGACGTTGATGACGACCCGCTCGCACGATCAGTACAACACGACAATTTACGGTCTCGACGACCGCTATCGCGGCGTGTACGGGCAGCGCCGCGTGCTGTTCGCCAACAAGGACGATCTCGCGATGCTCGGTTTCGTGGCGGGACAACGTGTGGATATCACGAGCGTGTGGGCCGACGGTATCGAGCGTCACGCGGATGGTTTTCTGCTGGTGGAGTACGACATTCCGCGCGGCTGTCTCGGCGCTTATTATCCGGAGACGAATCCGCTCGTGCCGCTGTCGTCGGTTGCCGACGGCGCGGGAACGCCGACGTCGAAGTCGATTCCCGTTTTGTTGAAAGCCTCCGAAGTCGAGGCGATCGCGGCTTGATCGTTAGACGGGCTTTTTTGCCAGCTCGCGCTGCGTCAGATAGAGACGCAGATCGAACTCGATCTGGTGATAACCCGGTTGCATGAACTCGCAGAGGCGGTAAAAGGCCTTGTTGTGGTCGCTTTCCTTCAGATGAGCGAGTTCGTGCACCACGATCATTTTCAGAAACTCCGGCGCGGCCGCTTTGAACAGCGACGCGATGCGGATTTCTTTCTTCGCCTTCAGCTTGCCGCCTTGCACGCGGGAAATGCTGGTGTGCAGACCGAGCGCGTGACGCACGACGTCGAGTTTGCTGTCGTAGCTGACCTTGTCGATCTGGTCCGCGCTGCGCAGGTGCTCGCGCTTCAGGTCGGCGCAGTAGGCGTACAGCGCCCGGTCCGTTTGCACGTCGTGGGTGTTCGGATAGCGCGTGGCGAGGTACTGACCGAGTTGGTCGTCGGCGATCAGCTGTTTGACTTTGTCTTGAAGCGTGGGCGAGTAGCCGGTCAGGTATTTCAGGTGGGACATGGTTCCGCTCGGCACTCGCTCAAACGCCGCGGCGATTGTCTTCGCAATCGTCCCAGTACCGAAGCGGATCGCGATGATCGGGATATTCCTTGTCCAGCCAGTCGGACAGAATTTTCCACTGCGGATGGTTCGGGCCGCTGCGCGTGTCCCAGAACGAATCCTTCAGGACGCTGTTGTTACGGCCGCGATCCCGCACGACGATCCGGCAATGGTCGTTCGATTCATGGAATTCCGCCTTCAGGTAGTAGCGCGGAAGGATCTGCAATGCGGCGCCCTCCACGATGCGGCCTTGCGCCCGAACGACGCCGGCGGCTTCGATTCGCAAAACACCATCCACCGATTTGTCCGCGCGCCATCCGACCGGCAGCCTGACCACGCATTCGCCATTGCCTACCTTGATCCAGTCCATGCGCCAGGTGCGCGCGAGCGCATCGCGCATGGCCGCCGCGTCCGCATAGCCGGGCGGTAGTTCGAATTGGCCCGGCAGGACGACAAGTTCGTCCCCGCTCGGAGTCACGCTGGCGGGACTGTTGAATGGGTCGTTGTCGAAAGGATTCGAGGGCCGGCTGGCCGTGGTGTTGCTGGTGGTCGGCAAATCCCCGAAGAGGCTTTCGGCAGCACGGCGTGCGCGCTTTGATTTTTCGTTGGCCATTGATTTTCTCGGTTGGGGCTGGGTTGGCCTGGTGGGAAACACTTGTTATGCGGATCGACATGCAGATTACTTGAGCCGAGCCGACGGCTTGAACCCGAGATGCCGAATCGGCGCCTTGGGTTCAAGCCATGCGGAAACCGCTATTGTAGTTTTTCCAGCGGATGATCGTCGATGGCGCTAAGGCGAGGCGATCAAACGCGCGGCAGGTCGTCAATGCATTTTTCGACGTGGGCGCCGGGGACATCCGTGTCAATCCCGTCGTGGCCGTCCGTGTGCGAGACGGAGACGATTTTGGGCCCCAGAAAGCGCGTGCCGCCGAGCGTAAAAAGGGACCAAACAGCATCTCCGCGACGGATCGCGGCGACGACTTCGGGCACTTCGACAATCGCCGTGGGGGACAACCAGTCACGCGTCGACGGGTCGACGGGAGCCCAACGCACGTGCGTGATCCGGTCGCTCGTCGGGTTGATGCGAACGGCGTCTATAGCAAAGGTAGTCACGTCGACCTCCGTCATCCTGATAAATGGATTCCAGCATTATGCGCCGCTTAATCTGCGGGCGATCAGGTTGACGTGGCCCAGATACGCACACCGCGTTCGAGCCGACCGCCACATTCGCAAGACGCCCCACGTCCTGCACGGCGGGCGAGCCCCGCGGAGATTTGCGGCTGCGCGACACAGGCTTGACGGGTTTGCTGGCTCTCTCTTTGGGTATGACGGAAGGCGAAAAAGGTCGTCGATCGATTCTCAATGAATCGATGCATCGCGTCCTGGCTCCGGCTAATGCCGGCGCGGCGTTGCGGCACGGGCCGACAGTCGATCGTACAGGAAGAAAACAATGGCTAGGCTATGCGAAAAACAGATACGCATCTTCCGCCAGCTTCAATTCCCGCAATACAGGGTCAATTTCGCCGGCCCGCTCACGCCCTGCTTTCAACTCCCGCATGCATGAATGAGGAACTGCTGAAACGCAATTGCAGCCGTATCCAGCGTTGCGCCCTTGCGCCACAGCATGCCCGCGTCCATCTGCGGAATGGCGTTGAGAATGGGCCGAGCGTCGATCCGCTTGCCTTCCAGCGACCACGGGCGAAACACCATATCGGACAGAATCGTCACGCCGAAACCATGCGCGACCAGACCGCGCAACGCTTCCATCGAACTCGTGCGAAACGCGATATTCGGCTCGACGTCGTTCTGCTTCCAGTAGCGCAGCGTCGACTGCTCGCCTTCGTCCACGGTAATCAAAATGTACGGATAACTCGCGATATCCGCGAGCGAAGGCGCATTGAGTTGCGCGAGAGGATGAGTCGGCGAGGTCCACAACTGCCGGCGCGAACGGATCAACACATGGTGCCGGAAACGCCTGAGATTTTCGACGTTGGAGAGCAGAACGATACCGAGATCGATGTCGCCGGCGAGTACGGCCTGTTCGATCGATTCGCGATCCAGGTCGTGCAGATCGATCGCGATGTCGGGATACGTCGCGCGAAAACGCGCCATCAACTCGGGCAGAAAATAGCCCAGCACCGTATACGACGCCGCAATGCGCACGGTCCCCTTCAGATCGTGCGAGCGGAACGGCGCCTTGTAGACCGCGTCGCGCACCGAATCGAGTATGTGTCTCGCGTGATTCAGAAAATCATGCCCGTCCGGCGTCAACGTGACGCCCTGAGGCAGGCGTTCGAAGAGCCGCGTACCCAGGGTTTCCTCCAGTGCGAGAACGGCATTCGTAATCGCCGATTGCGACACATGCTCGGCGGTCGCCGCCATCGAAAACTGCCCGTTCTGGGCGGCCGCCACGAAGTAGCGCATCTGCCGCAAGGTAACGTCTTTTGACATGTGTTTTTCGAATAGCAGGATTCGGTATTCGTGATTTTACGTTGGAAATTCCGCTTCCTATACTCCGCCTCTAATAAAAGCCCCCCGGAGACTTCCCATGAACGCCCCGCTGACGCCCCCGCTACGTGACGCGCTTGCCGCCGTATCGCTCGACGACAAATACACGCTGGAAAAGGGCCGCGTCTATATGAGCGGCACTCAGGCGCTGGTGCGGCTGCCGATGCTGCAGAAGGCGCGCGACCGCCGCGCCGGCCTCAACACCGCGGGCTACGTGTCCGGCTATCGCGGCTCGCCGCTCGGCGCGCTCGATCAGGGTCTCTGGAAAGCGAAGCAGCATCTGAAGGAACACGACGTCGTGTTCCAACCAGGGGTTAACGAGGATCTCGCCGCCACTGCCGTGTGGGGCACGCAGCAGCTCAATCTCTGGCCGGGCGCGCAGGTCGACGGTGTATTCGGCATGTGGTACGGCAAGGGGCCGGGCGTCGATCGCAGCGGCGACGTCTTCAAGCACGCGAATGCGGCCGGCACCGATCCGAACGGCGGCGTGCTGGTGCTGGCGGGCGACGACCATGCGGCGAAGTCGTCGTCGGTCGCGCATCAGTCGGAACATATGTTCGTGGCAAGCGGCATTCCGGTGCTGTATCCGGCAAGCGTGCAGGAGTATCTCGACTACGGCCTGCACGGCTGGGCCATGAGCCGTTACGCGGGTTTGTGGGTGGCGATGAAATGCGTCACCGACGTGGTCGAATCGAGCGCGTCGATCGACATCGATCCGGACCGTTTGCAGATCGTCCTGCCGGAAGATTTCGACATGCCCGATGGCGGCCTCAATATCCGCTGGCCCGACCCGCCGCTCGCGCAGGAAGCGCGTCTGCTGAACTATAAGTGGTACGCGGCGCTCGCCTACATTCGCGCGAACAGGCTGAACCGCGTGGTGATCGACAGCCCCAACCCACGACTTGGCATCATGACCGCGGGCAAGGCGTATCTCGACGTGCGGCAGGCGCTCGCCGACCTCTCGCTCGACGACGAAACCTGCGCCCGCGTCGGCATCCGCGTGCTGAAAGTGGGCTGCGTATGGCCGCTCGATGCGCAGAACGCACGCGACTTCGCAACCGGGCTCGACGAGATTCTGGTGGTGGAAGAAAAGCGCCAGATTCTCGAATATGCGCTCAAGGAGGAACTGTATAACTGGCGCGACGACGTGCGTCCCAAGGTATTCGGCAAGTTCGATCAGCGCGACGACGAAGGCGGTGAATGGTCCGTGCCGCGTGGGCAGACGCTGCTGCCCGCGCACTACGAACTGTCGCCCGCCTTGATCGCGAAAGCGATCGCCCGGCGCCTCGCCAAAGCCGATCTGCCCGCCGATCTGCGGGCGCGCATCGAAGCGCGCGTCGCGGTGATCGAGGCCAAGGAACGCGAGGCGGCCACGCCGCGTTCCGTGACGGAGCGCCAACCGTGGTTCTGTTCGGGCTGTCCGCACAACACCTCGACACGTGTGCCGGAAGGCTCGCGCGCACTGGCCGGCATCGGTTGCCACTACATGTCGATGTGGATGGACCGCAAGACGGAGACCTTCAGTCAGATGGGCGGCGAAGGCGTCGCGTGGACCGGCCAGATGCACTTCACGAACGAGCGTCACGTGTTCGTCAATCTGGGCGACGGCACCTATTTTCATTCGGGTCTGCTCGCGATCCGCGCGTCGATTGCGGCTGGCGCGAACGTCACCTACAAGGTGCTCTACAACGACGCGGTCGCGATGACCGGCGGCCAACCGGTGGACGGCGTGCTCACCGTCCCGCAGATCGCGTTTCAGGTCGTTGCGGAAGGCGCGAAGCACGTGCTGATCGTGACCGACGAGCCGGAAAAATACGACGCGAGCATTCGCCTTCCTGACGGCGTGAAGGTCCATCACCGGGACGAACTCGATCGCTTGCAGCGCGAGTTGCGCGAGATGACGGGCACCTCGATTCTGATCTACGACCAGACCTGCGCAACCGAAAAACGCCGGCGCCGCAAACGCGGCACGTATCCTGATCCCGCGAAGCGCGCCTTTATCAACGATGCGGTATGCGAAGGTTGCGGCGACTGTTCGGTGCAATCGAACTGTCTGTCGGTCGAGCCGCTGCAAACGCCGCTCGGCACCAAGCGCAAGATCAACCAGTCGTCGTGCAACAAGGATTTTTCGTGCGTGAAAGGCTTCTGCCCGAGTTTCGTCACGGCGGAAGGCGCACAGGTGAAGAAGCCCGCCAAACCCGAATCCGCGGCTACATTGCCCGATTTTGCGGCGTTGCCCCGGCCCGCGATTGCTTCACTCGCGAAGCGGTACGGCGTGCTCGTGACAGGCGTCGGCGGAACCGGCGTCGTGACGATCGGCGGCTTGCTCGGCATGGCGGCTCACTTGGAAAACAAAGGCGTCACCGTGCTCGACATGGCCGGGCTCGCACAGAAAGGCGGCGCCGTGCTCAGTCATGTGCAGATCGCGGCGGCACCCGAGCAATTGCACGCCACGCGGATTGCGGCCGGTGAAGCGCGCCTGATTCTCGGCTGCGATGCGATTGTCTCCGCTTCCGCTGAAGTGCTGGCGCGCACGCAACGCGGCATCACGAAAGCAGCGATCAACAGCGGCGCCACGCCGACCGCTCAGTTCGTGCGTGACCCCCAATGGAGTTTCCCGGCCGATCAGACGCAACAGGACCTGCGCGCGAGCATCGGCGACGACTGCGACTTCATCGACGCCAATCGTCTCGCGCTCGCGCTGCTGGGCGACACGCTCTATGCCAATCCGATGCTGCTCGGCTTTGTCTGGCAACGCGGCTGGCTGCCGCTCGGTTACGACAGTCTCGATCGCGCGATCGAACTGAACGGCGTGGCCGTCGAAAAGAATCGCCTGGCGTTCGAATGGGGCCGCTATGTCGCACAGCACGGTGAAGCCGCCGCGGATGCTTTTACGCCGCAGCCCGCCAGACAACAGGCCATCGTCGTGCAGATGCCGGAGTCGCTGGACCGGTTGATCGAGCGCAACGTCGATCGGTTGAGTGCCTACCAGAACCCTCGGTATGCGGCTCGTTATGTCGAAGCGGTCGAGCGGCTGCGCGCGAAGGAAACGGCGGTTATGGGCGCGGCAAAACCTCGCCTTACGCCGCTGGCGGCGCGCAATCTGGCGAAACTGATGACCTATAAGGACGAGTACGAAGTGGCCCGTCTCTATGCGGATCCGGCTTACATGGACAAGCTGCGGGCCCAGTTCGAAGGCGAGCCGGGCCGCGATTACAAGCTCGCGTTTCATCTCGCGCCGCCATTGCTCGCCAGACGCGACGAGCACGGCCACCTGAAAAAGCAGCGCTTCGGACAATGGACCCTCACGTTGTTCCGCGTGCTCGAAAAATTCAGGTTCCTGCGCGGCACGACTTTCGACGTATTCGGCAAGACGGCAGAACGGCGCAATGAACGTGAGCTGATCGCGCAGTACTTCGCGCTGATCGACGAATTCTGCGCGACGCTCGACACCGCTCGATTCGATACGGCAATGAAACTCGCCAATCTGCCTGATGAGATTCGCGGCTTCGGTCACGTGAAGGAGCGAAATGTGCTCGCAGCGGCGGCGAAGCGTGAACGCTGGCTTGTTGAATACCGGGTCGATGCGGCCGGCGCACCGCCTGTTTCGTCTTCTCAACTTTTTGAACAGGCGTGATGAAAACGACCATGCGTGATCGTGACGGCGTTTGCGGGCGTAGTCGCCGCATCGCCCTCGCCACTTTCTTGCCATAGCGGCGATGATTGGGATCGTGGCCGGCGTGCGCCTTGGGCGCATACTTCTGCACAGACCCGCTAAGCTGTCCGGCCCAAGCGAATCCGCTTTCGATCTGCGCTCACGCCAAGCTTGCGGGATCGACCTTGCCGCCTTCAATCACAAAGTGCGCGGCATCAACACCCCTCGCGAAGAACCTCCAATCCTCGGATCCTTCGATTCGATCTGGAACGATGACAAGGCACAGCCCTCCCGAAAGCGCGAGTTCCAGGCCGCCGGCTTCACTCGCAGAGACCGCCTCGACTACAGTCGGACCGTTCTGGACCAACAGCTCGCGCAGACGGTCAGCGGTGGCGCACGCCTCTTTGTCAGAGCCGCAAAGATCTTGCTGGGTTGCCACGGTGTTCCCTGCGCGCTCGAGCCGCCACGCGCATTGCACGTGAAGCGCCCACTGGCCCACATGTTTCAGTACTCCCTTGAAGTTCTTGGCTTCCCTGAGCGGCCCAAATCCGAGCGTCAGCATGTTTGCGGCGCGGTTTACATCGCTTAGGTCCAGGCCACGGAGCACCAATAAGCGCCGTTCAATTTCTTTTCGAGTATCTAACATCGGAACATCCCTGTTTCAAATTCCACCTATATCACCACAGGTTAAACATATCCTTCGCGCGTTCCATTATTTCGTGGAACCCCAGCCCTTCCCCGGAAATTTCATCGTGAAGCTGGCGAATCTGCCTTGGGTTAAGGCGCAGGATTCTCGCAATGTCGTCTGTCTGCTTGTTCTGTGCCTGGTTATTGGCTGGTGTTCCATCGCTCCCCGCCAGCTCGTCCAGGTCGCCGTCCGGCATATCCTCGTTGTATTCCAACGGCTGCGCATCGCTTAACGATGTATTCAGACCGTTCGGCACGCGGCGGTTTGCCCATCATCTGCTGAACGGTCGCGTATGGGTTGGCGCTTTCTGTTAGCTGCGAGCTAAACGCAGGCCGTGTCTCACCGTCCTCCTGGATCGCCCTCACGCAGGCACGCAACTCGTCGCGCTCCGGCACGAAGACCAGAGAGCCATCGCTGACTGCATCGAGTACAACCTGTACGAGCTTGTGGCCCTCGGTCATCTGGTTGCGAAAGTCGTCGGTCCGCCCGAGTACGGACCGCAAATCGTGCTCTGATGCGCTCGCCCATGAAAGCTGACCTCCACGCGCAACGAATGCATGGCGGGCGGCTCTCATAGCGTGTGCGATGCTCTCCAACTCGTCACGGGTGACCTCGGTATGGGACCTGCCGGTCGCAAAAGAGTAATGTTGAGCAGGATCGAACATGCGGGGATTCTGCACGCTCAGGTAGATCGAACGCTGAAGACTCCGCCAGAAAAAATGGGTGTACCGCTGGCTGTCATTGTCGCAACCGTAGTACGGGCCGAGATAAAACATGTGCCGGGTTCCTCACTGCGGATCGAAATGAACCGGAGCGGTATACGAACACAGGCCAGCGCGAGTATTGCAAAGAATCGTCAAGATTCCTGCCGTATGACAACCGTCGAGAAGAACACGCCGAGCCGATGGATCTTGCACGATGTTTCTTGCCGTTGGGCCGCGCGCTTCCTTGCAATGGCCGTCGAAGTAAAGAAGCTGACCGTGAAGCAGTTCAAGGAAAGCCCGGAAGCGGGCGAGAGCGGCCGCAGGTTATTCGGTCACAAGATTTCTCACGACCTACGGCACGGCGCAGCGTCTGAGATGACCAACGCCGGCATCGACCTCTTCACGGTCCGTGGCGTCCTGGGGCACAGGTCGGTGGTTTTGAAGAAGAGCTATTCGCACCTGGGGACAGACAGACTAGCGGATGCCCCGGGCAGGGTCAGCCAAAAGGGGGCGCGCCTGGAATCCGGTTCAGGGCAGAAAAACCCCTACCCTGCCTCGATGCAGCCAAACAAAAAAATCGGGCAATCCTTGCTGGGACAGGTGGTGCCGGGGATCGGACTCGAACCGACAAGCCGTTAGGCGGCGGATTTTAAGTCCGCTATGTTTACCAATTTCATCACCCCGGCGGGCGTCGAAACGCGTGTGGACGCGAATTCTACCATTGCCCGCCGGGCGTACCAAACCGCCCGCCGACGCTCCGCCCGTCTCAAGTTCCACACGCCGCAACCGCGAATACCGGCGTCATCCTCAAGTCACAAATCTTCCCGATAATCCGCTCACGAAAACGTTTACATCCCGAGCGGAAACCCATGATCCCGACGATCAAAGATGTCGCTGCACACGCCGGCTTCTCCATCGCCACCGTGTCGCGCGCGATCAACGCGCCGCACACCGTCAACCCGGTCACACTGGACAAGGTGCGTCGGTCCATCGACGCCCTGAACTTCCGCCCGAGCCCACTCGGCCGGCAATTGCGCGGCGAACGCACGCGCCTGATCGGTGTAGTCCTGCCGACGCTCGCCAATCCCGTGTTCGCCGAGTGCCTGCAAGGCATCGACGAACTGGCGTCGGCGCAAGGCTACCGGCTCATGCTGATGACCACGCAGTACGACGCCGACCGCGAACGCCACGCCATCGAAACGCTGCGCGAGCACCGCGTCGAAGGCCTGATCCTGACTGTCGCCGACGCCGACACGCACCCGCTGCTCGACGAACTCGACCGCGCGGGGCTGCTCTACGTGCTGATGCATAACGACACGGTGCGTCGTCCGTCGGTCTCGGTCGACAATCGTCTGGCCGCCTACGACGGCGTGCGCATGCTGATCGCGCACGGCCATCGCCGCATCCTCATGCTCGCGGGCACGCTGGCCGCCTCGGATCGCGCCCGTCAGCGGCATCTCGGCTATTCGCAGGCCATGCAGCAAGCCGGCCTCACGCCGGCGCCCGCGCTCGAAGTCGATTTCAACGCGGAAGAACTGGCACCCTCGGTGCTCGCCCATCTGACCAGCGGCCCGAACCGCCCGAGCGCCCTCTTCTGCAGTAACGATCTGCTGGCGATGGTGGTCATGCGCGGCCTGCGCCGCGCGCGTCTGCAGATTCCGCACGACATGTCGATTCTCGGCTTCGACGGCCTCGCAATGGGCGAGCTGCTGTCGCCCGCGCTCGCCAGCATCTGCGCGCCGAATCGCGAGATCGGCTGCGCGGCCTGGCGGCGTTTGCTGGCACGCGTCACCGGCACTCACGAAGCGTTGAGCGAAGCCTCTCTCAGGTTGACCTTGCCGCACAGCTTGCGCCAGGGCGCCACGATCGCGGCGATTTCGAGCCGTGACGACGCAACGCCCGCGCGTACATCCCTATCCGCCGAGCGGCCGATCGCCTGAAGCGCCAGGCAAAGCGCCATTGGCTAACACACGTGAAATGCATCCACACGTGCCGGCATGAAAACGTTTAACCCGCTGTCCTGCAACACGACTTTGAGTCACCCAACCCAAAACCCGAACCACCCGCTCCCTTCTTCTCCAGGAGACCCGCAGTGATCCGCTCTGCCAGCCATTTCGCTTCGCCCATCAAACCGATCAGACCGCTCTGGCGCTGCCTCACGCGCCGCATAGCCGCCGCGCTGTCGGCCGGCACGGTGGTCGCCGCCGCGCTCGTCGCGCTCGCACCGCAAGCAGCGCACGCCGACGAAACCGCCATCTGCTACAACTGCCCGCCCGAATGGGCCGACTGGGCAAGTCAGATCAAGGCGATCCAGCAAAAGACCGGCATTCGCGTGCCGTTCGACAACAAGAACTCCGGCCAGTCGATCGCGCAACTCATGGCCGAGCAGAAGAGTCCGGTCGCCGACGTCGTGTATCTCGGCGTTTCGTCGGCCTTCCAGGCGAAGGACAAGGGCTTGATCCAGCCATACAAGCCCGCGCATTGGGACGACATTCCCGCCAATCAGAAAGACCCGCAAGGCTACTGGTTCTCGATTCACTCGGGCACGCTGGGCTTTTTCGTCAACAAGGACGCACTTGAAGGCAAGCCGGTGCCGCGCTCGTGGGCGGATCTGCTCAAGCCTGAGTACAAAGGCATGATCGGCTATCTCGATCCGTCGAGCGCATTCGTCGGCTATGCAGGCGCGGTGGCGGTGAACCAGGCGCTCGGTGGCACGCTCGATAACTTCGAACCGGGCCTCGACTGGTTTCGCAAGCTGAAGGCCAACGCGCCGATCGTGCCGAAGCAGACCGCTTACGCGCGCGTGATGTCCGGTGAAATTCCGATCCTGCTCGACTACGATTTCGACGCATACCGCGCGAAATACAAGGATCACGCGAACGTCGAATTCGTGATTCCGAAGGAAGGCACGATCTCGGTGCCGTACGTGATGAGCCTCGTCAAAGGCGCGCCGCACGAAGCAAACGGCAAGAAGGTGCTCGACTTCGTGCTCTCCGACGAAGGCCAGAAGCTATGGGCCGACGCCTACCTGCGTCCGGTGCGCCCGAATGCGATGAGCCCGGAAACCGCCGCGAAATTCCTGCCGGCCAACGACTATGCGCGCGCCAAGCCGGTCGACTTCGGCAAGATGGCCGAAAAGCAGTCGAGCTTCGGCGAGCGTTATCTGCAGGTGATGCATTGAACGACATCACGTTTCCGCTGCGCTGGCGCATCGCGTTGCTCGCGCCGGCGCTGGCAGTGTTCATCGCCTTCTGGCTGCTGCCGATGGGCGCGCTCGCGCAGCTGAGCGGCGACGGCCACGCGTTCGCCACCTATCGCGCGATGCTGACGAATCCGCGCTACATGTCGAGTCTCGGCGCGACCGTGCTGCTGTCCGCGGCGGTCACGGCGGCGACGCTGGTGCTCTCGGTGATCGCGGGTCTGCTGCTGGCGCGGCGCGAGTTTCCTTTGAAACGCACGCTGCTCGCCTTGCTCACGTTTCCGCTCGCGTTTCCCGGCGTGGTGGTCGGCTTCATGGTCATCATGCTGGCGGGACGCCAGGGGCTGATCGGTGCGCTCTCGCTGAAACTCACGGGCGAGCGCTGGGTGTTCGCGTATTCGATGAGCGGGCTCTTTCTCGGCTATCTGTACTTCTCGATTCCGCGCGTGATCGTCACCGTCATGGCCTCGGCGACCAAGCTCGATGCATCGCTTGAAGAAGCCGCGCGTTCGCTCGGCGCGTCGCCGTGGCGCATCACGCGCGACATCGTGTTGCCCGCGCTCTCACCTGGGCTGATCGCGGCGGGCGCCGTGTGCTTCGCCACCGCGATGGGCGCGTTCGGCACCGCGTTCACGCTCGCCACCGACATCGACGTGCTGCCGATGACCATCTACACCGAGTTCACCCTCAACGCGAACATGGTGACGGCCGCGGGGCTTTCGATCGTGCTCGGCATCGTGACGTGGGCCGTGCTGGCGCTGGCGCGCAGCGTGAGCGGCTCGGCCGTGGCGGCAAGCGCATGAACGGCGTTTCCGAACCGGGCGCTTCCAAAGCGGAGAATCGTACTTCAATGAGTTCAATCACTACTTCTCTACAACCACCCGCCAAACCGCGTGCACGCGTGCGCTGGCCGGACGCAAGAACGTGGCTGGCAACCGGCCAATGGCTCGTCACGCTGCTGCTGTGCGCGTTCCTGATCGTGCCGGTCGTCATGTCGATCATGGCGGGCCTGACGGTCAACTACTTCAAGGGCGTGTCGAGCGGACTCACGCTGCGCTGGCTCGGCGAAGTGTGGACGCAGTATCACAGCTCGGTGTTTCTCTCGCTCGAAGTGGCGGCGGCCACCTTGCTCATCACGCTGCTGACCGGTGTGCCCGCGGGCTATGTGCTCGCGCGCAGCAAGACGCGGCTCTCGCGCATCATCGAAGAGTTTCTGGTGCTGCCGATCGCGCTGCCCGGTCTCGCGTCCGCGCTCGCGCTGCTGGTGGTCTACGGCGGCTTCACGATGTTCCGCATGAGCGTAGCGTTCATCGTGGTCGGGCACGTGGTGTTCACCCTGCCCTTCATGGTGCGCGCGGTCGCGGCGGTCTGCGCGAGCAGCGATCTGCGCACGCTCGAGGAAGGCGCAGCGAGTCTCGGCGCGAGCTTCTTTCGACGCTTCGTGACGATCGTGCTGCCGAACGCGCGGCCCGGCATCGTGGCCGGCGCGCTGGCGGTGCTGACGCTGTCGATCGGCGAATTCAACCTGACCTGGATGCTGCACACGCCCGATACCAAGACGTTGCCGGTGGGTCTCGCCGACACTTACGCGTCGTTGCGCATCGAGATCGGCAGCGCCTACACGATTCTCTTTTTCATCATGACGATGCCTCTGCTCGTCGCGATGCAATGGCTCGGCGTCGATGCGACCGGCCAGCGCAGCGCGGCGAAAAAACGCAACACCGCACCTCCTTCGAAGTCCATCAAGCCATGAAACTCGCTTCCGTTCCCATCACGCTGACGCAATGCGCGAAAACGTTTCGCGGCACACGCGTGCTCGAACCGCTCGACCTGCATATCGACGCCGGCGAAACGCTCGTGCTGCTCGGCCCGTCCGGCTGCGGCAAAACCACGACGCTGCGCATGATCGCGGGTCTGGAGACACCGGATGCCGGCGGCCGCATCGCGTTCGGCGACGACGACGTCACCGCGCTGCCGATCGAAAAGCGCCAGGTCGGCATGGTGTTCCAGAGCTACGCGCTGTTTCCGAATCTGACGGTGCGCGGCAACATCAGCTACGGTTTGAAGATCAAGCGCGTGCCCGCTGAGACGGCACGGCAACGCGTCGACGAATTGCTCGGCATGATGCGTCTCACGGCTCACGCCGATAAGCCTATCGATCAGCTTTCCGGCGGCCAGCGTCAGCGGGTGGCGCTCGCTCGCGCGCTCGCCGTGCAGCCGCGCGTGCTGCTGCTCGACGAACCGTTGACCGCCCTCGACGCCCGTTTGCGCGACACCTTGCGCGGCGAAATGAACACGTTGTTGCGCGAGTTGGGCATCACGACCGTCTACGTCACGCACGATCAGGCCGAAGCGATGGAACTGGGCGATCGCATCGTCGTGATGAGCGCGGGACGCATCGAACAGATCGGCTCGCCGCGCGAGATCTACTACCGTCCCGCCAACCGGACGGTCGCGCAGTTCGTCGGCACGATCAACCGGCTTGCGGGCGAGCGGCGCGAGGGCATGCTGAGTACCACCGGCGGCGCCGTGCCGCTGCCTGCGGGCTCCGTGCATGCGAACTCGGCGGACGAGATTTTCTTCCGCCCGGAAGACGCTTATCTGGCCGATCCGGCTCACGCGCAATTGCGTGGCCATATTGAAAGCACCGCGTTTCTCGGCGAGCGTACGCGTCTGACGATCGGCGGCGCCGCGCCGGACGCGTTGCTGATCGACGTAGCCGGCCGCGTGGAATTGGCGCGCGGCACGCCGGTCGGAATTTCCATCGCGCAGGACGCGCTGATTGCGCTATCGTAATGAAGCCGCGCTGTTTTCGCTGTTTCTATAGCGCGCTATAAAAAGGACATCCCCCATGCTGCTGGCTCAAATTAGCGACCTGCATATCAAACGGCCCGGCGCGCTCGCTTATCGGCGCGTCGACACCGGCGCCTATCTCGTACGCTGCGTCGCCGCCCTCAATGCGCTCGAGCCGCGTCCCGACGCGGTGATCATGACCGGCGACCTCGTCGATCAGGGTGATCCGGAACAGTACGAACACCTGAAGATGCTGCTCGCGCCGCTTCAGATTCCCTACTTCATGCTGGTCGGCAATCACGACGAACGTACTGCCTTGCGCGCCGCGTTTCCCGATCGCAAGGAATTGGCGAGCGGCGGCGAGTTCGTGCAATACGCCATCGATGTCGGTCCATTGCGGATCATCGCGCTCGATTCGATGGTGCCGGGACAAAGCGCCGGCAATCTATGCGATGCACGGCTCGCGTGGCTCGCCACGCAACTCGATGCGGCCCAGGGCAAGCCGACGGTGGTCGCGTTGCATCATCCGCCGTTTGTGTGCGGCATCGGGCATATGGACGAACTGCGGCTCGATTCCGCTGCCGCAGGCAAACTCGCGGCGTTGATCGCGCGTTATCCGAACGTGGAGCGGGTAATCTGCGGGCATGTGCACCGGCCCATGTTCGTGCGATTCGGCGGCACGATCGCCTCCGCGGTGCCGGCGCCCGCGCATCAGGTTGCGCTCGATCTGCGCGAGGATGCGCCGTCCGCGTTCATGATGGAACCGCCCGCGTATGCGCTGCATCACTACGATCCGGCCACCGGTATCGTCACACATCACGCGTATGTGGAAAAAGCCGACGGCCCGTATCCGTTCTATGAGCCCGAAGGCGATCTAATCGATTGACGCGTGCGGGTCAGGCGTCGACGAAAGTCTCACGAACGCGCCGGGACAGCCTGAAATACGGAATCCCGAGCGCGGCCGCCACGACGGCCTGAATGAAGCCGTCGTACGGAATGGCGATGTCGATGCCGACCGCGTGCGTCATGTTATCGCCGAGCAGATACGCGACGGTGCGCAGCACGACGATCGCCAGCAGCCACGCCTGAACGTGCGTGGTAAAACGCGGCGACTTGCGCCATGCGAGCAGCCCCAGCCAGCCCGTCCCCGCGACGATGAACGCGCCCGTGAGCACGTCGCAGCCCACCATCGCGATCACGGTGCGATACCAGCCGTGTGTTTCGGGCCGCGCGAACACGGCCAGCACTTCCCATTCGAGCATCAGCTTGAGCGGATCGCGCATTGCGATCGCGGTATGGAGCGCCCACGCCGCCAGGCAAATCAAGGCGACGAGCAGCGAGCCGCCGATGCGTCGAGGTTCGTGTTTCGTGATCGAGGTCATGGAGTCGTTCTTGTAAAGCGTCGGTCGGATAAGGCGCGCCGATTTTACGAACGTAAGCCGAAACTCCATCTCATTTTGTCCGCAAGGCGTTGTGACGCCGCTGCGCGAGCGGGCCGCTCCGCCTCGCCGCCGTCAGCACGATCCGCCATGCTCCGGTATGATCGGCACGCTTGAGGACCGTGCATGGGCCGGTCCGTCGACTGCGCCCTCTCATGTCCACTTCCAACGCGTCCACTCCCGCTTCCGCCGACCGGTCGTTGCGCGGTCTGCTGTTTTTGCTCGCCACCATCGCCGGTGTCTCGGTTGCGAACATCTATTACAACCAGCCGCTGCTCGACGACTTCCGCCAGTCGTTCCCACGCAGCGCGTCGTGGGTCGGCGCGGTGCCGGCCGTCACGCAACTCGGCTACGCAGCCGGCATGCTGCTGCTTGCGCCGCTCGGCGACCGTTTCGACCGGCGTCGTCTGATCCTCTTGCAGATCGCCGCCATCTGCGTCGCGCTGGTCGTGGCCGCCGCGGCGCCGACCCTAACTGTGCTGATCGTCGCGAGTCTGGCGATCGGCGTGCTCGCCACCATCGCGCAGCAAGCGGTGCCGTTCGCGGCGGAAATCGCGCCGCCGTCCGAACGCGGCCACGCGGTCGGCACGGTGATGAGCGGTTTGCTGCTGGGGATTCTGCTGGCGCGAACGGCGTCGGGCGTAATCGCCGAATATTTCGGCTGGCGCGCGGTGTTCGGCGCGTCCGTGGTCGCGCTGCTGGTGCTGGCGGTAGTCATCATGATGCGCCTGCCGAAGAGCCAGCCGACTTCCACGCTGCCCTACGGCAAGCTGCTGGTGTCGATGTGGCATCTGATCGTCGAGCATCGTGAATTGCGTGAAGCGTCGCTCACCGGCGCGGCCCTGTTCGCGGCATTCAGTATCTTCTGGTCGGTGCTGGCCTTGCTGCTGGCCGGCGCGCCGTTTCATCTCGGGCCGCAGGCGGCCGGGCTATTCGGTATCGTCGGCGCGGCAGGCGCGATGGCCGCGCCGCTCGCCGGCAAGTTTTCCGATCGACGTGGACCGCGCGCGATCATCACCCTGTCTATCGTGCTGGTGGCGATTTCGTTCGTCGTATTCGGCATATCGGCGAGCATCGCGGGATTGGTGGTCGGCGTGATCATTCTGGATATCGGCGTGCAGGCCGCGCAGATTTCCAATCAGTCGCGCATCTACGCGCTCAAGCCGGACGCGCGCAGCCGCGTGAATACGGTGTACATGGTGGCGTATTTCATCGGCGGAGCACTCGGCTCCGGTGTCGGCGCAGTGGTGTGGCCGGCGTTCGGCTGGATCGGTGTGAGCGTGGCCGGGATCGTGTTCGCGGCGCTGGCGGCGTGGAATCACCTGGCGCTTCCCGCACGCGCGGCGAGCTAGTCCGCTATCTGCACGGCGCGAAGCGCTTACTTGCTGCTTCGCGCATACGCATATTCATGCAGCGCGTCGATCACGCGATCGAATTCGAACGACTTGTCGTAAAAGTGCCGCACGCCATATTGCTCGCAGCGCTCCCGGTAGGCGGGCAGCGCGTGATTGGTCAGCACCGCGGCGAACACTCTGTCGATCAATCCCTCACGCTGCAAATAGGCGAGCACGGGCACGCCCGAGCCCTGCTTTAACTGCAGGTCGACGATCACCGCGTCGAAGGACTCGTCGCTCAGGAGCGCAATGGCCTGATCCGCGGAATCCGCGTACGCCGCGACCTTGAGCAGTCCGGACGCGTCGATCGTTTCCACGAGGCTTCTGCGAATCAGCGGCGAATCCTCGATCAGCAACACACGCAATGGCGCGTGGCGGGCTGGGTCGACAACAGGGTTCGATTCGCTGTTCATCGGAATATCTCGATCGCGCATTATTCGATCAAGCCGTTCTTGATCGCGTAATAAGTCAGATCGGCATTGTTCGCCAACCGCATTTTCTCCAGCACGCGAGCCCGGTAAGTGCTCACGGTCTTCACGGACAGATGCAATTCCTCCGCGATGTCGGTGGGAATCTGCCCCGCCGCGAGCTTGCAGAAAATCTGGAATTCGCGCTCGGAGAGCGCTTCGTGCGGTCGCCCTGCCGCTGGTTTGTCGAGGTTGTCGGCGAGCGTGTCGGCGACCGCCTCGGAGAGATAACGATGCCCGCGCGCCACCGCGCGAATCGCCCGCACGATTTCCTCCGGCTCGCAGTCCTTGTTCAGATAACCGTTCGCGCCCGCGCGCAGCAGATTGATTGCGTACTGGCTCTCCGGGTAGCCCGACAGAATCAGCACACCTTGTTCAGGGCGCACCTGCTTGATGACACGTAAGGTGTCGATGCCATTCTTGTCCGGCATCGCGATGTCGAGCAGCACCACGTCGAAGGCCTGTTCGCGCACGAGGCTGATGGTCTGGTCGCCGGTGGCCGCTTCGGCCGCGACGCACATATCCGGCTCGTCGGCGACGAACTGTTTGAAGCCACCTCGGACGATCGCATGGTCGTCAGCTATCAGCACTCGAATCATCGGTTTGGGTGTCCGTGCAATGAAATCGCTTCAAAGCAGACATTGTAATGATCTCCGGCATGGCTTCTGCCGGATTGGGAAAACCAGGCGGCGCATGCCGGCGCCGGCGACCTTGCGGCCCCGCGCCATCAGCGCTGTCCGCCACGCCGCCTGCACCGGCTGAGCGGGTCGCGATGTACAGCGCTGCCGCTCGCCGCCGTGCTACGTTTCCCTAATGCGCTATTCGCGTCTACGTTCCACGTTTTGCGAGCCGCCGCGCGCCGCCGCGCGCTCCCGGTTACTCGCGGCCTTCGAGCAAGTCCGCCATGTCGTCGGCATGCTCTTCTTCGACAGCGAGAATCTCTTCGAACATACGACGCGTGGTCACGTCCTTATCGCCCAGATAACGAATGATCTCGCGGTAGGTGTCGATCGCAATACGCTCGGCGATCAGGTTCTCCTTGATCATGTCCGTGAGGTTCTCGCCTTCCTTGTATTCCGAATGCGAGCGCGTCTTCAGACCGTCCGGCGCGAAATCCGGCTCGCCGCCCAGTTGCACGATCCGTTCGGCGATGCTGTCGGCGTGTTGCTGCTCCTCGGCCGCGTGCTCAGCGAACTCTGCGGCGACGGCTTCCGAGTTGATGCCCTTGGCCATGAAATGATGCCGCTTGTAGCGCAGCACGCAGACGATTTCGGTGGCCAGCGCGTCGTTACACAGCTTCAGCACCGTCTCGCGGTCCGCGCCATACGATTGCGTGACCGGACCATCCGACATGTGCTTGCGTGCGTCTTCGCGGATTTTTTGAAGGTCCATCACGAACGGATCGCTGGATTGAGTCGGCGCGCCCTGAGCGGTAGATGACTTCGACATTGAATTTCTCCTTTATCCGGTATGAGTGGGAACTGCGCATCCCGCACGAAACGCGCCTGATGCGCCGTCACAAGGAACGATGGCCACGACGGGCCGCCCGTCTATGTTCGGAACACGCCGAGCAGCAGCGTGACCACGAATACGACGAGGAAAATGTAGAACAGAATCTTGGCGATTTCGGCCGCGCCCGCTGCAATGCCGGTAAAACCGAACACGGCGGCGATGATCGCAATCACGAAAAAGACGATGGCATAGTGAAGCATGACGATTCTCCTTCTTGCTGTAACTGCGCGGCATGGGCGCACAATATTGACCGTCGAACCGGTCTCCCGTCTTCAGAAACGGCTCGCGACTTAGCTGGCGAGCAGCGCTAATCGACGATCTTTTTCGTCACCACGAAGCCCAGCACGAGGAACACCACGCACAGAATCACAAACACGATGAACAGGAACTTCGCGATTGCCGCCGCGCCTGCCGCGACACCGGTAAAGCCCAGAACACCGGCGATCACCGCGATGACGGCGAAGAACAACGCCCATTTCAGCATGATGGCTTCCTCCCGAAACATTGATTGAACGATCAGGACCATCCTATCCATCAGCCACGCGCGGCGCATTCCGACGCACGCCGGTTTTCGTGTGAGAATCCGCTTACATTGGATTACGGCGGCGTTACGGCGAGCATGTCCGCCTCGCCGGTCCGGCTTGCCGCGCCGCAACGGCCGCGCGATCACGGCACCGTTGCCGAATGCGGCGGACGTTAAACTGATGCCCCATCAGAGGAGCCCAATGTGCCAAATGTGCAGAACGTGCCGGACGCGGATAAAGCCGGTTCCACAGCGCCTGGGGCCGCCGCCCGGCTGAGCCACTGGATGCACAACCGCAGTTGGGCGATCGCCATGACGGTGGCGATCGTCATTACCGTGGGCGGCCTCGTGATACTCGAGACCGCGCGCCAGCGCATTGCCGCCGAATACGAAACCGCACTCGAAGCGCGCGACGTCACCGTGCAACTGAGCACGCTGGCGAGCCAGTTGTCGCGCCTGAGCGCCCTGCAAAGCGATTTTCTTCTGACGAAGCAGGACGCCGCCGCGCACGAGTTCTGCGCGACCGCGGTGCGCATCCGCCAGAGCGAACAGACGTTGAACCGCTTCTACCGTGGCGGCAAAGCGGACAGCGCCGAGCTTGCCAGTTTCACGCAGATTCTTGCGCTGATCGAAGCGCGGATCGGCGCGGGCGCGTCCGCGCTGCAACGCGCGGCGCCCCATCCGCTCGATCTGTCCGCTTGCGGCGGCGCGAGCGAGGCTAACCCGGCCGACGCGTCGCTGGTGGACAGCACGCTCTCGCTGCTGCGCGACAACGAGGAACGCCGCGCCCAACACGCGCTCATCGCGAGCCGCGGCGATCAGCGCATTTCCACGCTGTGCGCAGCGGGTCTCTCGGCGCTGAACATCGTGCTGTTCATTCTGCTGTTTCGCAATCTCGGCATTCAGATCGATCGTCAGGCACGCGTGCAGCGTCAATTGATCACACAACAGGAGAGTCTCGATCAACTCGTCAACGAACGCACCCGGCAGCTCGAGGCGCTCGGCTGGCACTTGCAGGCGGTCAGTGAAAACGAGAAGACCCAGCTCGCGCGCGAATTGCACGACGAACTCGGCGCGATTCTGACGGCGAGCAAAATGGACGTGGCGTGGGCCAACCGCAAGCTGAAGGACAGCGAGCCGGACATCGCCGAGAAACTCAAGCGGGCGCTCGCCAACCTCGACCAGGGCATCGCGCTGAAGCGCCGCATCATCGAAGATATGCGGCCTACGGTGCTGGCGAACTTCGGGCTCGTCACCGCCTTGCGCACGCTCGCCGATGAAGCCGCGCAGCGCAACAACTGGACGCTCGACCTGCACCTGCCCGCCGACGACATCAAGCTCGACGAGCAAACCGAGATCGCGCTGTTCCGCGTCGCGCAGGAGTCGCTTACCAACGCGGCCAAGTACGCGCGAGCTTCGAAGGTATCGATCGCCTTGCAGGTCGGCGACGGCCAGGTGGCGCTGCATATCGCCGATAACGGCGTCGGCATCATGCCGGCCGATCTGAAGCGCACGCATACCCACGGGCTGCTGGGCATGCGCCAGCGCGTCGCCGCGCATGGCGGGCGCTTCGATATCCGGCGCGGCGTGCCGAACGGCACCGACATCCATGTGGAGATGCCGAGCGTCAGCATCGCGACGCCATCGGTCGATCTGCCGCCGGCGGCTCCTTCGCGAACCTCCGTCTAGCAAGGCAAGCGCCGCGCCGCGGCGGACGTGTAGGAGTGCGCCGACGCAAACACCGGAGCACGCCTACACCAAAATCGCAGCGCAGCCGACAGCGCCGCCCCCGCCCTTTTTTTACCATGCAATCAGACCGGATCGACTGGCGTAAGCCCCGGTCGGACGGCAGCTAGCTCGGCTGGCGCGTGCCGTAAAGATGGGCACGTCAACCAATGCATTCTCGACAAGGAGAACTTTCATGAATCGACTGATCGCTTTGCTTCTCATTGCAGGGACAGCTGCGCTCGCCGGTTGCAACACGATGGCGGGGGCCGGGCAGGATATTTCGAAGGGTGGCAACGCCATCACGAACTCGGCCGAAAAGGCCAAATAAGCAGCGCATAACGAAGCAGACGCCGGGCGCTTTGCAGCCCCGGCATGAAGCACAGGGAGAGCCCGCCGCGGGAAACCGTGGCGGGTTTTTTTCGTGCGGTCGTTTTTATTCGACTTCGCGGGTCTTTATCGAGGCCGCGGGCGTTGCGGGTGTTTGAGGAAGCCGCAAACAAAACGGCGATCCACTCACGTGGATCGCCGCTCCGTCCTCCCCAGGACTTACCACTTATTGCATGTGCTCAGCCGGCGCTTTGGTCAGCGCTTATTGGCCATTGAGCGTGTTCGTCAACTCGACGCTCGGTGTCTGCGTGTTGCCGTTCTGCGCAACCAGCAGATGGATCTGGCCCGGCACGAGCTGGCTCAGCGCACCGGCGATCGGCACCGACGTGACCAGCCAGTCGGCATTGTTCGACAGCGTGAAGGCCGGCGACTGGAAGATCGGCGTCTTGCTGCCGGCCGTGGTCGCGATCAGCACGTAGGTGCCGCCCGACACATAGATCGAATCCTGACCGCTCGCCGGCACGGCGTTCTTGAAGGCGACGCCGGCCATCGTCGGCGAGACGTTGGTGATGTCGGTCGAGGTGGACTGGACCAGGTACAGGTCGAGGTTCGTCGCGTTCGCCGACGCGTTGAAGCCGCGCAAACGCGCGCTATTCGACAGCAGGCCCTTGTCGAACGGATCGTCGATCAGGCCGATGTCTGGCGCGGCCAGACCCGGCAAGGCGAGCACGGTGTATTGGTGGCCCTTTGCGACATCCGGAAAGCTGCCGCTCGCGAGCGCGGTCGTCGTGCCGGTCGCGGAGTAAGCGACCGTGGTCGCGCCCGTGTTGATATTGGTGAAGTTCGTCACACCCTTATAGCTGATGTTGGTCTGTCCCGACGGCGCGGTGCCGTTGACGAGAAAGTCGACCGCCGGGCCGCTGGGAATGGCATGGATGAAATGGATCTCTGGATTGGTCAGCCCGAGTTCCTTACCCACGTCGTCCGAGCCGCCACCGCATGCGCTCAGAACGGATGCAACGGCAGCCATCGCCACCATGGTTCGGATCAGTTTCATTATGTTCACCTATATCGATTTGTCGGGCTCACGGCCCATTGATTGTGTGGACTTCCGCTTCGCACAACACGCCGTCTGACGCTGGTTCGTTGGTCATACGAACAGTCAGGCCAGCTCTGCGAAACGGAACGCCCCTCCTATCCCTTCTGCCATCGCACGGCTCGTGTCGACGGACGCCCGCTTCGAGCAATGCGCGTGCCGCAGCCTCTAATCTGTCTGCCGGCGACTGAAGAATGTCTTACGGAGCAACGAGTTACGAGGATTAGAAAGTTTCCTCGGAGGGATGGCACGCCGCGCGGTGTATTGTTCGTGCGCGCCCAATACTTACACGGTCCTCCGCATGTCTTACCAACACTTACTCGCCGAACTCGACCTCGGCTTCACCCGCCTGCGTAACCGCGTGGTGATGGGTTCGATGCACACCGGCATGGAGGACCGCTTCTGGAATTATCCGAAGCTCGCCGCATATTTCCGCGAGCGCGCGAAGGGCGGCGTCGGCCTGATCGTCACGGGCGGGATCTCGCCGAATCGCGAGGGTTGGCTGCTGCCGTTCGGCGGCACGCTGAATTCCGTGCTCGATCTGCGCAACCATCGGAAGTTGACTGAAGCCGTGCATGCCGAAGGCGGCAAGATTGCGCTGCAGATCCTGCATGCGGGCCGCTATGGCTATCAACCATTCGTAGTCTCCGCGTCGGCGATCAAATCGCCGATCTCGAAGTTCAAACCGCGCGCGCTGAGCATCGCCGGCATTGCGAAGACCGTGCGCGACTACGCGCGCTGCGCGCGCCTCGCCCAACGCGCGGGCTATGACGGCATCGAGATCATGGGCAGCGAGGGCTATCTGCTCAACCAGTTCCTGTGTCCGCGCACCAATCATCGCGCCGACGCCTACGGCGGCAGCATCGAGAACCGCATGCGGCTCGCGCGCGAAATCGTCGAGCGGGTGCGCGCGGTGTGCGGCGAACGCTTTATCGTCGTCTACCGGATCTCGCTGATCGATCTGGTGGAAGGCGGCAACACGTGGGACGAAACCGTGCAGGTCGCCCAGGCGCTCGAAGCGGCCGGCGTGACGATGTTCAATACCGGCATCGGCTGGCACGAAGCGCGCGTGCCGACCATCGTGACCTCGGTGCCGCGCGCGGCTTTCGCCGCACTCAGCGCGCGATTGAAGGCGGCCGTCAAGGTGCCGGTGATCGTGTCGAACCGCATCAACACGCCCGAGGTCGCCGAAGCACTGCTCGCCCAAGGCGCCGGCGATCTGGTTTCCATGGCGCGGCCGCTACTGGCCGATCCCGAGTTCGTCGTGAAGACCGCCGAGGGACGCGCGCAGGAAATCAACACCTGTATCGCCTGCAATCAGGCCTGTCTCGATCACACGTTCAAGAACCAGCGCGCCACCTGCCTCGTCAATCCGCGCGCGGGACGCGAGACCGAACTGGTCTACCGGCCGGTCGCCGGAGCGCGGGCCGCGCGTTCGATCGCAGTGGTCGGCGCGGGCCCGGCGGGATTGTCGGCGGCGACCGTGGCCGCCGCGCGTGGGCATCGCGTGACGCTGTTCGATGCCAGCGCAACGATCGGCGGCCAGTTCAATCTGGCCATGCGCGTGCCAGGCAAGGAAGAGTTCAGCGAGACGATCCGCTATTTTCAGAGCCAGTTACAGCGCCATCGCGTCGACGTGCGGCTCGACACGCGAGTCGATCCCGCGCTGCTCGCCGCCGGCGCTTACGACGACGTGATCGTCGCCACCGGCATCGTGCCGCGGCGGCCGGCGATTGCCGGCATCGACGGGCCGAACGTGCTGTCTTATGTCGATGTGCTGCGCGGTGCGCCGGTCGGTCAGCGCGTCGCCGTGATCGGCGCGGGCGGCATCGGCTTCGACGTCAGCGAGTTTCTGCTGCATCGCGCGGGCGAGCCGCTGCCCGTGCCGCGCGATGCGTGGCTCGACGAATGGGGTGTCGATCTGGCCGTGCGGGAACGCGGCGGCCTGAAGCCGCCGGCGCCGGCAGAGCCGCCGCGGCAGATCTGGCTGTTGCAGCGCAAGGCCGGCAAGCTCGGCATGGGACTCGGCAAGACCTCCGGCTGGGTGCATCGCGCGACGCTGGCGAGAAACGGCGTGAAGATGCTAGACGGTGTGTCGTATCGAGAAATCAGCGCGCGCGGTTTGAAGATCGCGCGTGAGGGCGTCGAGGAGTGGCTGGAGGTGGACACGATCGTCGTGTGCGCGGGGCAGGAATCGCTGCGCGATCTGCTTCCGCAGACGGCGGCGGACGCGAAGGCGGACAGCGCCAGCGGCCCGCGCTACCACGTGATCGGCGGTGCGAAGGTGGCAACCGAACTGGATGCGAAACGCGCGATTCGCGAAGGCGCGGAAGTGGCGGCGTCGTTGTGAAACAAGCGGGTCGTCGCCCGCTTCAGGCTGGACTCAGGCGAGTCCCTTCTTCCGGTAGTCGAACCAGAACGACAGCCCGACGCTCGCCAGAATCACGATAGTCGCGACCACCGTGGAATGAGTGACCGGTTCGCCGAGCAGCAGCGCGCCGAGCGCGACGGCCACCACCGGATTCACATACATGCAACTGCTGGCAATGATCGGACTGGTGTGCCGGATCAGAAAACCGTAGGCGACGTAAGCGGCCATCGTTCCGATCAGCATCAGGTAGATAAACGCCAGCACCGGCAGAACATGCACCTCGAGCATTCGCTCGCCCGAGACCCATGCGACCAGCGTCGACATCACGCCGCCCAGGCCGATTTGCAGCGACGTCGAGAGAAACAGATCTGAGGGCAGCTTCAAACGCCCGGCCAGATGCGCACCGCCCGCCCAGAAAAGCGCGCCGCACAGAATCGCCAGACTGCCGCCCGCCGAGCCTGGCGCGCTGTCGCCGTGACTAAGAATCGCAATGCCGACCAGACCGAGGCCCACCGCGAACCACTCGCCGCGGCCGATCTTGCGCCCCGCCACCGCCGCGATCACCGTCGCGAACAGCGGCACGGTCGCGACCATGACGGCTGCGGTACCGGTGCCGACGGTGCGCATCCCGTAGGCGAGCATGCCGCTCGACAAACCGACCAGCATGGTGCCGACGAGCCCGGCATTGCGGATTTCGGCGGCGCCCGGCCAGACCGGATCGCGGCGTGCGGCGAATATGAACAGCCCTACCCCGGCGAACAGGTTGCGCAGTCCGGACAGCAGCAGCGGCGGAAACGAACCCAGCGCGACGTGCACGGCGAGATACGTCGAGCCCCAAACGAGATAGACGACGGCGAGCGCGAGCGCAATCTGCCCGTTGCGCGATTGCGGCAAACGGATCGGGAACCCACGCGGAAAACGATTCAGGAATTGCAGCGACATGCGTTCAACCCGCCCATGCCGCTCGAGGTGCTGCGCCCCCGCTAAAGACCCGGAGGCGGGATGGCGGACACCGCATCGGCGATGCGGTCTGACGGGCGAGGCTGGCGGACATGTCGGTGGAACGGAAGGACGATAGATGGCCAATGGGGCCACAACGCCGCGACGATCGGGAGAGATCGAGCCACGGCGAACACGCGCCAAACGTTTGGCGCGCATCGCATTATGCAGTAAGCGCCCACCGCGTCGCTTGAAAGAATCGTAACTTGTTGGCGTACTTGCAACAGAAAGCCGGGGACATGCCCCGGCTTTCTGTCGTGCGGGCCGCCGGCGCGTTCGCGCTATGCGAGCCGCATAGTCAGGACGGCTCAGTTGGCCATGGCGCCCGACGCTTCGTGCTTCATCGCGCCGCCCTTTTTCATCTTGTCATGTTTCATCGTGTCCTTCTTCATGCCGTCCTTCGACATGCTGTCCTTGGACATGGCGTCTTTCGACATGGTGTCCTTGGACATCGCGTCGTTGGACATGGCGCCGCTTGCCTGGGCGAACGCGGCGCCGCCGCTGGTGAGGAGAGCGACGGCCAGTGCTGCGAGTGCGAACTTTTTCATGGGATGACTCCTTGGTTATGGATAAATCAAGACCGGCCAGAGCACTAGCCGGCGTATTTCCGAAGCTTCTGCCGTCCGGGGTCGCGCCGCCGCCTCAGCGGCGCCGACCCGCGCGCGTCAGGAGCCTCCGAACCAGTTGTAGCCCTGGTCGACCCAATAGCCGCCGGGATACGTGTTGGTGACGAACATCTCGACGATGTGTTTCGGGTTCTTGTAGCCGAGCTTGGTCGGCATGCGCAGTTTCATCGGGAAGCCGTATTTCGCGGGCAGGCGCTCGCCGTCGTACGAGAACGTGAGCAGCGTTTGCGGATGCAGCGCGGTCGGCATGTCGATGCTCTCGTAGTAGTCGTCCGCGCATCTGAAGCCGACGTACTTCGCGCTCGTGTCCGCGCCGATGCGCCGCAGAAAGTCGCTGAACGGCGTGCCGCCCCAGCGGCCGATCGCGCTCCACCCTTCCACGCAGATATGCCGCGTGATCTGCTCGGCATGCGGCAGCGCGTACAGTTCGGGCAAAGACCAGACGCGCTGACCGGTGACGAGCCCGCTGATCTGCAGCTTGTAATCGGCGCCGTTCACCTCGGGCACGTCGTCGATCCCGTAGAACGCGTTGAACGGAAACGGCCGCGTGATTTGCGCTTCGGTGTAGGTTGGCGCGAGTTGGTTCGGATCGAACAGCGCGGCTTGCGCCCGGTCGTTCAGGCGCGAGACGGCGGTGAGAAATTTGTTGACCGAGTCGTCGTCGGTGAGCGAGCAGCCGGTCAGCATCGACAGGCCGCCGAGCGTCAGAAGGCGTTTGCCGAACAGACGCCGCGACGGCATCGCGAGTTCGCGGCGGGCGTCGATCAGAATCGATTCGCGATCGAGCTTCTGGCCGGCAGAACGAGTGGAGTTTCGAGCGGGTGTGTTCATGATTCGGTATCCGTAACGTTCGCTTTAGCGGATGAACGGCTCAGCGTCCGCGCAACATGGCGAGCAGCGAGCGCGGCACGAGCGCCACCATCACCAGATGCACGGCGATGAACGCGGCCATCAGCGACATCGCGCAAAAGTGGACGATGCGCGCGTTGTCGTAGCCACCCATCAGTTCACGCAGCAGTGGAAACTGCACCGACTTCCAGATCGCGAGGCCCGAGAGCACCAGCACGATCAGATCGCAGACCACGAACAGGTAGGCGAATTTCTGCACCGCGTTATAGACGCGCAAGTCGGCGTGCGAGAGCTTGCCGGTCAACGCGGCGACGAAATCGTGCAGTACGGCGCGCGGCGACACCGGCAGGAATTTGCGCACGAAGCGCCCGCTCGCGAGGTTCAACGCGAGATACAGCAGACCGTTGAAAACCAGCAGCCACATCGCCGCGAAATGCCATTGCAGCGCGCCGCCGAGCCAGCCGCCGAGCGTGATGGCGGGCGGAAAATGGAACGCCGGGAAGATCGGCGAGGCGTCGTAGATGCGCCAGCCCGACAACATCATCACGATGGCGGCGAGCGCATTGAGCCAATGCGTGAGACGCACCCACAGTGGATGGATCGCACCGCTTTTTTGCGGCTCGGTGGACGGCACAGTGTCGCGAAGTGCATGATGGGTTGCCATGAAACTCTCCTGTGAGCGCGGACGCGGCGATCAATGGCACGCGGCCAGTTCGGCCACTTGCAGAACATCGCCGGTCGCCTCGTTTTCGACGAAGGCGACCACGCCGAAGCGGTCGGCGGGCGCGTTGACGTTGGCATCCGCGGCGGCGTCCTGGATGCGGATATCGCGGCGAATCTGTGCGTTGCCCGCGACGAGCGGCACCGGGCCGATCCATTGCCGCACAACGCGTTCGTGATGCAAGGTGACGCCGCTGTTTTCGCCGGCGCCGACTTGCGAGCTGAGCGAGTTCTCATAGACAGCGAGGTAGGCGTCCAGTTGGCCCGCTGTGTCTGCCGACTTGCTGGTGAATTGCGCCGTGACGTTGAACGCACCCGGCGTCTGCTGTTGCTTGAGTTCGAGCGCGACGTTCGCTTGCGCCGGCTCGCCGACGACCTTGCCGATGCTGCTCTCGAAACTGTCGCGTCGCGACCAGCTACGCAGTTCGCGCCCCGAGACGAAAATTTCCGGCGTGTAGATGGTGTGACCGCCGCCGAGATCGGTGAGCGCCTGCTGACGTTCAGTGAAACGATGTTGCGAGAAGCGGTCAGTCCAGCCGAGACTATTCCAATAGTCCACGTGCAGCGCCAACGGCACGATGCCTTGCGTCGCGCCGCTGTTTTTCCATTGGCTCAGCCAGTTGTCGGCGGGCGGGCAGCTATTGCAGCCTTCGCTGCTGTACAGCTCGACCAGCGCCACACGATGCGCCGGGCTATGCGCGCTGCAGACGGCGCTGGCGGCGTCCGCGAGGCCGCTGGCCAGCAGCGTGGTCAGCGCGACAGCGAGCGCGACGCTTCGAGTGAAACGCCGATGGTCTCGGCGGAGTCCGGCGGTTTGCATGACATGCTCCAATCTGGATCTGCACGTTTGTCGGACCACACGGCGGGTTATGACAGCGCATTTGCAATTTTTCCCAGCTTTTTTCCTGAAGCGCGAACACGTCGGGCGATGCACGACTCGCGTGCTAACATTGCCCTTTCGATCGCGCACATTCAGTCAGATGAATGGCGGCGCTTTCTTCACTTTCTTTCGCTGCCTGCCGGCTACCTCGATGCGCTTTCCGACTTCCCGCGCCTTCTTCCGCTTGCGCCCCCGCCGCGCAACCGGCTGCGCGCGCGCGGAACTCATGCCGCGCCACGTCGGCGAGCCGTCCCGAACGCTCCCGCTCCACGCCGCCCGGCGCCCGATCTAACGCTGCCCGCTCCATTGCCTGAGCCGCGTTGTCGGGCTCCGGGCCGATCTCATCCGCACGCTGTTCCCTCAAATGCAGATCGAATTGGAGTACCCGTCGTGAAAAAGACGAAAACCTGTTACCTCACCGAACTCGACGTCGCCCGTCTCGAGAAACACGCAGCCAGGCCGGGTGCGGACGCGCGTTTGCAAGACATGCTCGACGACGTGCTGGAACGCGCGGTGATTGTCGATTCGCGCGAGATACCTGCCAACGTCGTCACGATGAACTCACAAGCCACGCTGGTCGACGAAACCAGCGGCGAGCAGATGACCTGGACCGTGGTCTATCCGCCCAATGCGGACTTCGCGCACGGCCGCCTGAACGTGTTCTCGCCCGCCGGCATTGCCTTGCTCGGCGCCAAACGCGGCGAGCGCATCCGCTTCACGCCGCCAAGCGGTACTGAGAAAGTGCTGAAGCTGGAAAAGATCCTGTTTCAGCCCGAAGCCGCCGACGATTTCACGCTGTAAGCAACGCCCCGCGCGCCGCGCAAACCTTTTCCGCGGCATCTGCGGCGGCCCCGTCGATCCGCAAGAAACGCGTCGCGGCCCGCTGTTATTTCCATCATCCGACTTTTCAAGATGGGTTGCCAAGCAGCGGGCGGCCGGTGTATCGTGTGCGCTGCTAACGCGGGGGTCCTGCGTCGCACGGAGGTTGGAGGTCCGTGCCACGTGGGTGAGAAATACCCTTTGAACCTGATCTGGATAATGCCAGCGCAGGGAAGCGTACGGATTTCGCAGCCAAGCTTTATTGCCTCATCTCCCGCGAATTCCGACTACTTCCGTCTCGTCTCCTGCTTAGCCGCCCCACTCAACGCCATGCTCTGCATGGGACCAGAGTAAGGCGCTAAAGCGCCAACTCTGGTCGACAGGAGATACAGATGAACGCCAATCCGAAGTTCCTTTCCGCCGACGCTCACGTCGACGAAGCCGCTGTCGCGCCGCTGCCGAATTCCCGCAAGGTCTACGTGACCGGCTCGCGTGCCGACATCCGCGTGCCGATGCGCGAAATCTCGCAGGCCGACACGCCCGACAGCTTCGGTGGCGAAAAGAATCCGCCGGTCTATGTCTACGACACGTCGGGCCCTTACTCCGATCCGGAAGCCAAGATCGACATCCGCGCAGGTCTGCCCGCACTGCGCCAGGCCTGGATCGAAGAACGCGGCGACACCGAAGCGCTGACGGGTCTGTCGAGCGACTTCAGCCGCGAGCGCGCCGCCGACACGGCCACGGCCGATCTGCGCTTCAAGGGCCTGCATCGCACGCCGCGCCGCGCAATCGCCGGCAAAAACGTCTCGCAGATGCATTACGCCCGTCAAGGCATCATCACGCCGGAAATGGAATACATCGCGATTCGCGAGAACCAGCGCCGCGCCGAGTATCTGGAAAGCCTCAAGACAAGCGGGCCGAACGGCGAAAAGCTCGCGGCGATGATGGGCCGTCAGCATCCGGGCCAGGCGTTCGGCGCCAGCGCGTTCGGCCCGAACGGTCTCACGGCGATCACGCCGGAATTCGTGCGCGAAGAAGTGGCGCGCGGCCGCGCGATTATCCCGAACAACATCAATCACCCGGAAAGCGAGCCGATGATCATCGGCCGCAACTTCCTCGTGAAGGTGAATGCGAACATCGGCAACTCGGCGGTGACGTCCTCCATCGGCGAGGAAGTCGACAAGATGACGTGGGCGATCCGCTGGGGTGGCGACACGGTGATGGATCTCTCCACCGGCAAGCATATCCACGAAACGCGCGAGTGGATCATCCGCAATTCGCCGGTGCCGATCGGCACGGTGCCGATCTATCAGGCGCTCGAAAAGGTCAACGGCAAGGCCGAAGATCTGACGTGGGAAATCTTCCGCGACACGCTTATTGAACAGGCCGAGCAAGGCGTCGACTACTTCACGATCCACGCGGGCGTGCGTCTGCAATACGTGCCGCTCACCGCCAAGCGCATGACCGGCATCGTCTCGCGCGGCGGTTCGATCATGGCGAAGTGGTGTCTCGCGCATCACAAGGAAAGCTTCCTGTACGAGCATTTCGAAGACATCTGCGAAATCATGAAGGCGTATGACGTGGCCTTCTCGCTCGGCGACGGCCTGCGTCCCGGCTCGATCTACGATGCCAACGACGAAGCGCAGCTCGGCGAACTGAAGACGCTCGGCGAACTCACGCAGATCGCGTGGAAGCACGACGTGCAGACCATGATCGAAGGCCCCGGCCACGTGCCGATGCAGCTCATCAAGGAGAACATGGACCTGCAACTCGAATGGTGTGACGAAGCGCCGTTCTACACGCTGGGACCGTTGACGACCGACATTGCGCCGGGCTACGACCACATCACATCGGGCATCGGCGCCGCGATGATCGGCTGGTTCGGCACGGCGATGCTCTGCTACGTCACGCCGAAGGAACACCTCGGGCTGCCGAACAAGGACGACGTCAAGACCGGCATCATCACCTACAAGCTCGCCGCGCACGCCGCCGATCTGGCGAAGGGCCATCCGGGCGCGCAGGTGCGTGACAACGCGCTCTCCAAGGCGCGCTTCGAGTTCCGCTGGGAAGACCAGTTCAACCTCGGTCTCGATCCGGACAAGGCGCGCGAATTCCACGACGAAACACTGCCGAAGGATTCGGCGAAAGTCGCGCATTTTTGCTCGATGTGCGGCCCGCACTTCTGCTCGATGAAGATCACGCAGGACGTACGCGAGTTCGCCGCCCAACAAGGCGTCACCGACGACGAAGCGCTGAAGAAAGGCATGGAAGTGAAGTCGATCGAGTTCATGAAGAAAGGCGCTGAGATCTATCAGCGGCAGTAAGGTTGGATTCGCGGAGCGGGCGTCGTGATTACGCCACCCGACCCGCCAAACTTTGTATTGCAGCAACGAAGCCCGCCACTGGCGGGCTTTTGCGTTTGCGGCGCCCGGGCACGCCGCGTGCTAGACGGAGGGAAACACTTGATTACGAAACCGTCATTTTGCTGACAAGCGCACACATCCGGATACAGGATGCGGCGATACCATCAAACGCATGGGCGGTGTCTACTGCCGACCGTAACCACTGGAGTCAACATCATGAAATCGATACGTCAAATCGGTATGTTTGCGGCCGTCGCGGCCGTCCTGGTGAGCCTTTCCGCGTGCGACGGCATGAGCCGTCAGGGGCGCGACACCGCCATTGGCGCGGGTCTGGGTGGCGCGGCGGGCGCAGCGATCGGCGGCAATGCGCTGTCGACGCTCGGCGGCGCGGCGGCAGGCGGCGTGATCGGGCATGAGGTTGGTAAGTAACGGAGAGTCATGCGTACGACATGCGTCGGGATGTCATGCGAGCGTGGGCCGAACAATGCTTCGCCCACGCTGACATGCAAGCGGCTCCGCGTCTCAACAGCCGGCGCGAATACGCAGTCAACCGTTCCATTCGACGCGCTGCAACGAGGTGAAATAAGCCGTTACGGTTTTGCAATCCTGTTGGTGCCCAGGCGGCGTAAGCTCATGACGTCACGCCCCTGATGGCGGCGTCCGATTCAACCAGGAGCGCGTCATGAAGTCCCGCCTCATCAACACGGCGTGCGCGATCGGCCGGCGGTGGCCGCTGCGCTTTTCCCCGTCTTTTCCACGCCTTTCGCAAACAGGCATCGCGCTCGGTGGCGCGGTCTGTTTAATGACGCTGTCCGGATGCTATTACCCGTACGGTTACTACCCGGCGGGCTATTCGCCGTATTACGCGACGGTCCCCGCAGCGGGAACGCAACAGGCAGTCCCGGTCGGGCAAGACGCCTATTCGGCAGATCAGCAGCAGCAACAAGCGCAGACAGGTCAACCAGGCCCGCCGCCGACATATGCGGTCGCCGCCCCGCCTGTGTATGTCGCCCCCGCTCCCGTCTACTATCCGCCGCCGGTCTACCCGGCTTACTACGGCTATCCGGGCTGGTATGGGCCGTCGGTGTCGATCGGCGTCGGCTTTGGTGGTTACTGGGGCGGTCACGGTGGTGGCGGATGGGGCGGTCACGGTCATTGGCACTAACACCCGCCCGCACGATTTAACCGCATCGCTCATACCAACGCGCCCGCGCGGCGGATTCCCGCCGTGCAGCGCCCGCACAACGTCGCGCGCCATGTCCCGCGTCGACCAGTCCCGCAAGCCGCGCTCCCAGCACGCATCAGCTGCGCCCGTAGTTTCCCTTCTTGACGCGGCCGGGCTGGGTTCTATGCTTGGTAAGCCACATGCAGTAGCCGTTTAAAAAAGCGATCCCGGCCGCGCCCGCGAGTCGGCGACGCCCATCCGTCATGCCATAGCGACGCGCTCCGGAGTGCGTGGTGCCGCGTCGAGTCCTAACAACAATGAAGGAGACGTGATGTTTCACCAACTACTCACTCCTGTCGGCAATTCGCTATTGCCATCGTTCCTCGTCGCGGCGCTGCCGATCATCGTCGTGCTGCTCCTGCTTGGCTGGGCCCGGCGGCCGGCTTGGCAGGCGTCGCTCGCGGGGTTGATCGTCGGCCTGATCGTGGCGATTCTGGTCTGGCAGTTTCCCGTGGGACTCGCGGTCGATTCGGTGGTCGCGGGCGCGGTGTTCGCCTGCTGGCCGGTCATGTGGATCGTGTTCGCGGCGATCCTGCTTTACAACATCTCACAACGCTCGGGCCGCTTCGCGGCCTTTCGCATGTGGATGATCGACAACCTGCCGAACGACCGGCGCGTGGTGCTGGTCGTGATCGGGTTTTCGTTCGGCGCGCTACTCGAAGGAATTTCGGGCTTCGGCACGCCGGTCGCCATCACCAGTTCGCTGCTGATTCTGCTCGGCTTCCCCACGCTCGAAGCGCTCACCTTCACGCTGATCTTCAATACCGCGCCAGTCGCGTTCGGCGCACTCGGGGTGCCGATCACCGTGCTCGGCGCGGTCACGCATTTGCCGGCCGATACGCTCGCCAAGATGGTCGGCCGCCAGTTGCCGTTCTTCGCATTCCTGCTGCCCTTCTATGTGATCGGCGTCTATGCCGGCTTTCGCAACATGCTGCGGGTGTGGCCCGTGCTGCTGGTGTCGGGCGCGAGCTTCGCGCTGACGCAGTTCGTCGCGTCGAACTATGTGAACTACAGCTTGACCGACGTGTTGTCGTCGATGGTCTCGCTTATCGTCACGATCGCCTTCCTGCGCGTCTGGAAGCCCGCGGCGGATCCGAAGTTCGCGGTCAACATCGACCGCGTGGGCGAAGTGCGGGGCAAGATCGGCGGCGGCCAGGGCTGGTATCCGTGGATCATCGTCTCGGTGGTGGTGATCATCTGGACCGTGGCGAAGATCTTCCTGATCGGCGACGTCAAGGTGCCATGGCCGGGACTCGACAAGGCCGTCTTCATCACGCTGTACAACACGCCGTACAGCGCGGTCTGGGACTTCCAGCCGCTCGCCACCGGCACGGCGATTCTGGTCGCCGCGCTCATTACGGCGGCCGTGGTCAAACTGAGCCCGCGCGAATTCGGCGCGGCGATCGCCGACACGTGGGTGCAGACGCGCATCGCCATCCTCACGGTGGCGACCATCGTCGGGCTCGCGTATCTGATGAACTACTCGGGGCTCACGTACACGCTCGGCCTCGGCGCGTCGTCGGTCGGACCGTTCTTTCCGCTGGTGTCGGCATTCCTCGGCTGGGTCGCGGTGTTCCTGTCCGGCAGCGACACGTCGGGCAACGCGCTGTTCGGCAACCTGCAGGTGGTCGCGGCCAATCAGCTGAATCTCAACCCGATTCTGATGGCGGCTACGAACTCGTCCGGCGGCGTGATGGGCAAGATGATTTCGCCGCAGAACATTTCGACCGGGGTGGCGACCACCGAACTCAAAGGCAAGGAAGGCGTGGTCTTCGCCAAAACCTTCAAACACTCGATTCTGTTGACGGTACTGCTCGGCGTGCTGGTGTGGCTGCAGCAGAATGTCCTGCAGTGGATGATTCCGCATTGAGGCGGGTCGGGTTGTGCGGGCTATTACGCCTGCACAACCCGTTGGCTCGATACGCGCGATGCGCTCCGAGTGGCGGGCAGCGGCCGTGTAGACGCCGGCGTGCGCCGCTTTAGCCGGAACAGGCTGGAGCGAGGTCGTCGGCGCTCCGCCGCTGCCGCGCTGCCGCGCTGCCGCAAAATAATTCACGTTGCGTGCGCAGGCCTTTTCCTCCACCTTGTCATTTCAGCCCCACTTCACCGTCCCGATCGCAATATTTCTCACATCAGCGTGAGAATTGCTCGTTATGCACGGACCGCCGCTGCGCTTACGATCGACGATTATCAAACGCCTCCGTCTCCCGGAACTTGCCGTTTCATTGCAGCCTGAAACGTTTCGCCCGACTGCACTGCTACGATGCACAGGTGTCTCGACTCAACCGCGCGCGGCGCCACCTCGATGAATGCTAAAAACCTGCTCCAGTTGCTGATCCTCGCCGCCCTGTGGGGCGCCTCGTTCCTGTTTATCCGGGTTGGCGTCACCGACTTCGGCGTCGCGCCGTTGATGGCACTGCGCGTCGGCATCGGCGCGGCCTTTCTCGCGATCGTGCTGATCGCGCGACGTCCGCTGCGCCAGTCCGCGACGATCCTGCGCACGCGCGCCTTTCCGCTGCTAGTGGTCGGCATTCTGAATTCGGCGGCGCCCTTCTGCCTGTTCGCCTATGCCGAGTTGACGCTGTCGGCCGGCGTCACGTCCGTGATCAATGCGAGCACGCCGCTGTGGGGCGCGCTGGTCGGCTTTCTGTGGCTGCGCGACAGATTGAGCGCGCTGCGCACGCTGGGGCTGGTGATCGGCTTTCTCGGCGTGCTGATGCTGGTGTGGGATCAGATCGCCGCACCCGACGGCACGCCGGCCACGCCGCTCACCACCGCGCTCGCGGCCGGCGCAGCGCTCGGCGCCACGTTGCTTTACGGCATCGCCGCCAACTACACCAAGCGCCATCTGACCGGCGTCGACGCTCTGACCGTCGCCACCGGCACGATGACCGGCGCCACCATCGTGCTTCTGCCGCTCGCCGTGATCTACTGGCCGGCGGCGCCGATCTCGCTGCACGCATGGGGCGCGGTGATCGCGCTCGGCGTCGCCTGTACCGGCGTCGCGTATATGCTGTTCTTCCATCTGATCGCGGTGGCCGGACCGGCGCGCGCGATTACGGTGACCTTCGTCATTCCGATCTTCGGCATTCTGTGGGGCGCGCTGTTTCTCGGCGAAAGCGTCTCGCCGGGCATGATTGAAGGCTGCGGCGTAATTCTGGTCGGCACCGCGCTCGCCACCGGCGTGGTCAAGCGTCTGCCGTGGATCGGCACGCGCCGCGCCGACACCTGAAATCGGCTTTTTTCGCGCGACGCTTTCACGGCGTCGCCGACTCTCATAACTCTCATCTCTCGCGCCGCCACGCCGGCCGCGCCGAATCCCGAGCGCACAAAAAATAGCCCGCACTCCATGTCGGAGTGCGGGCGAAACCGTCGCCCTACGAGGATAGGCGACGGGGCCACCGAGGCCGCGCGCAGCGCAGGCCGTCATCGGGCGAAGCATCGGTTCGTCGGCCGATGCTGGAATGGTCCGGAATAGCTTCAGATCGTCGATCGAGACTCGTCGCCAACTCACACCGGGTCATGCAATCCGGCCCCATGAGTGTATAAAAGCAGCTTGTGTGCCAGTTATGTTAAATCGTTCGAAACCAACGACAAGCGCTTGATTTTTCTTGAGTTTTCTGCCGAGGACGGTTGCGGAGAGAGGCGCTCAGGAAGGCCTGGATAGTTACGTCACCGGGGTAACGTCACGTTACGTGCAGTCGCACGAGGCGGCCGCAGCGGCGGGTCGAGTCAAAGCGTTGGCCACTTCGTGCGCTGAGCTGCGCCATGCCGAAGCTGCAGGCCGGTTGGCCGCCGCGATTCACGCGGGTTCAAGGCTGCGACGCATACCAGCGCCAGAACGAGCAAGCTCGCCGCCCACATCCAGTAAGGAATCACGTCGAACATGGCCATCTCCCGTTAAACGGCCGGTTTGGACCGGTGTTGAGCGGACCAAGCAAAAGACGTGCATAGGCGTTTGAGATCGATTGTTGGCCGGGTCTTGCCGCACTCTCGGGGCATAAAAAAACCCGCCCGGGATCTTTCCCGGACGGGTTTCAGATAGCGTTGCCGCCTGCGGCGGCCTTGCTCAGTGCAACTGGTCGGCCATCAGACTCATGATCTGCTGGGCCTGCGGGCTCTGGTCAACCGTGCCCTTATCGTCGACCACGGCGACACGCGTCTGGTTAGGCGTCACGGCGCGCACGTTCACCAGATACTGCTTGGCAACTTTTTCCTTCTTGCCGTGGAAAACCTGGCTCCAGAAGCCCTGTTCGGCCGACGTCATGTCCTTCGGATCGACGTAGCGCACGAAGTACAGGCCGCGAGTCAGGTCGCGGTCGTCGACGGTAAAGTTGCTGCGATCGAGCGCGAGGCCCACCCGCAACCAGGCGCGGTCGTACGGCTCGCCGAGCGTGAGTTCCGTCGACGAAAGCTGCGCTTCGTTGCCGTTCGCGTCCGCATTCGGCGACGGTTGCTGGGCGGACAGCGAAACGTTTTGCGCCGCCGTGGCCGCAGCCGCCGACTTGGCGCCCGCCGTGGCCGCGTTCGGCGCCGTTTGCGCGCCGGCCGACAGGTCGGCGTTTTGCGCGTCAGCCGGTTTCGAGCGCGAATCGGCCAGCGCCAGCGCCGCCATCAGCCGCTTCAGATATTCCTGTTCGAGGCCCGGATCGTTCGGCTTCGCCACCCACGTGCTCGAATCGTTGTTCGTGCCGGTCAGCGCCTCGCGCATGCCCTTCTGGCTGACGAACACGTAGGTGCCGCCGTTCGGCGCCGCTTCCAGACGCGTGCGGTACTTGTTGCGCTCCGAGGTCACGTAGCTGTTGCCCATGGCTTTGGACAGCGTGCCACGGATCAGGCCGTCGTTGATCTGCGCGTGCGTTTCGTTCCAGTCGGTTTCCATCACGCCCTTGTCGCGCTGGTCGACCACCAGCAGGAAGCCCTGCTCCTGCCAGAAGCGGCGAATCTGCGGCCATGCCTGCTCAGGCGCCTTGTTGTCGATGACGAGCCAGCTTTCGGTGCCGTCGCGCTGGATATGCATGCCGCTGACCGCCGGCGCCACCACCACGGAATTGGCCGACGGCGCTTGCGCCTGAACCTGCTTGAGCGTGGACAACGAGGTTTCGCCGCCCTGCGGGGGCAACGAACGCTGATCGGCCGTCTCATCGATCATGTTCGGCGGTACGGCAAGTGATACCTGCTTCGATTTCGAGTCGCTCTTGTAGTCGACTTTGGTCGGCGACGACGTGCCGCAGCCGGCGACCAGACCGCCTGCCATCAGCATTACTGCAAACCGCTTGGTAAGACGAAGATCAGTCATGTTCGGGGAATCCTTCCGCTACGCCACGGCAAGTTTCCGTGGATCAACCCAACATTTTACCGATCCCGGCGAGTCATGTGCAAAAACCCGGGTTTGCCCGCGAATTGAGCAGCTCGAGGCGCGCGCAAACGACGCGGAATCGACCCGCGAGAAGGACTCCGAAGCGTCCAAACTCTGTCGACCTTTCCGTAAGGCGCAAGGATGTCGTTTTCGCGCCTGAGACGGCCTCGCGCACGGCAAATTTAACAATTGCCCACATTTCCCAACGCACTGTCAGATACACCCTACGTCATCGTCAGATCATTGATTCGACAGCACTTTCCGAGGTCCTGTCGCGTTCAATTTCGATATATCTAAATTAGCTGAATGCCGCTTCCAGTAACGGTTCAAAAACCCGAGTGATATCTTGAAATGGACATCACCAGAAGCCTTTGGGTGCTTCAGCCACGGGACCGACCGCCATGCCATTGCCTACTCTTACGCCGGCTTTCGCAGCCTCGGCGATCGCCTTCGCCGCCTTGATCGCGAGCCGCGGCGCGTGCGCCGAACTGGGCGGCGCCATGCCGTCGAGGGCGGATGCGAGCGCCAGCGCGCCGCGCGCCATGTTGAACGGGGCGCTGCGCGTGCGCACATTTACCGACGCCGGCAACACGACTATCACCGAGTACGCGGCGAACACCGGCCAGATCATCGGCTATGCGTGGCAAGGCCCAACCATGCCGGACTTGCGCGCGCTGCTCGGCAAGTACGCGGACTCGTATCGCGCCGGCGCTGCCGCGGCGGCAGCGGACGGCAATCTGCACGTCTCGCGCGTGGCGCGGCCGGACGTGATCGTGGAATCCGGCGGCCCGATGCGCGGTTACGCCGGTCGCGCATGGCTGCCGACGGCGCTGCCGCCCGGCCTGACAGCCGACGATTTCCAGTGATGCGCCCCCGACCACGCACACGGCATCAGCACTCCACCTCGACGAACACGCGCCACGCCATGAAATCCGACCTGTCCTCTTATGCCCCGCTGCTGATCTGCGCCGCCCTCGCGGGATGCGGCGGCGGCGGTGGCGGCGGCACCCCGGCCGCCACGTCCCCGACCGGCCCGGCCGCACCGGGCAACAGCCCGGGCGCCGCCAGCGCGCCGGTAGCCGCCGCGCCGCCCGCCGCCTCGGGCGCGAGCCCAGGCAGCTCCGTGCCGCAGTCGAACACGCCGAACGTCCAGCCGATCGCCGTCTCCGCCTCGCCCGGTCTGACGCGCAACATGCTGACCACCAGCGTTACTGTCTGCCAGCCCGGCACCAGCAATTGCGTGACGGTCGACAATGTCCAGGTCGACACCGGTTCGCACGGACTCAGGATTCTCGCGTCCGCATTGCCGGCCGACCTGCCGCTCGCGGCAATCGCGTCGGGCAGCGGGATTGCGGGCGAATGCGCGGTGTTCGGCGGCGGCTACACCTGGGGCGCGGTGCGCAGCGCGGACGTCCGCATGGCCGGCCAGTTGGCGGCCTCGATTCCGATCCAGACCATCGCCGATCCGGCGCTCCCCGACGTGCCCGCCGACTGCGCGGGATCCGGCCGCGCCATGCAGACGGTGGCCGGCCTGCGCTCGAACGGTATTCTCGGCGTGGGCCTGTTCGCGGCCGACTGCGGCAGCGGCTGCGTCAGCGCCGCGCTGCCGCGCTGGTACTACAGTTGCGATGCCGGCGGCGCCTGTCTCGCCAGCACGCAAGCCCTCGCGCAGCAGGTCACCAATCCGGTCAGCCGCTTTGCGCTCGACAACAACGGCCTGGTCATCGACCTGCCGGCCATCGCCGACGCCGGCGCGGCCAGCGTATCGGGTTCGATGATCTTCGGCATCGGCACCCAGGCCAACAACGCGCTGAACGGCGCCAGCGTCCTCAAGGCGAATCCGGTGACGGGCTACGTCGTCACCACGAGCGGCGGGCAGACTTATTCGCAGAGCTATGTCGACAGCGGCTCGAATGGGCTGTTTTATCGCACGAGCCAGTTCCCGCAGTGCGGCTTCTGGTACTGCCCGGCTTCGACTCAAGCCGCGAACGCCGCGATCACCGGTACGGATGGCGCGTCGAACACGGTGTCGTTCGCGGTCGCCAATTCGAGGGCGCTGTTCGCGTCGTCGAACAATGCCTTCAACAATCTGGCCGGCGTGGCCAGCAGCGGCTTCGGCTGGGGCTTGCCGTTCTTCTTCGGACGACGTGTCTATACCGCCATCGCCTCGCGCGAGACATCGGCGGGCCCGGGGCCGTACTACGCGTTCTGAACCGATGGCTTCTTTCGACGCTGAAATTTCGCAAACTCATCGGGCGAACCGTTTTGGGATCCATCGGCTGAGATAATTCCATGCTCCGGCTAACCTGGTTCCGATTAGTTAGTCATGCAAATTCTGGACGTCTCGGCAGATGGAAGAACCCACTTTTTCGCTCGATCATTTCGAGCAGCTCGTCTACACCCGGCAGCATCTGAAAGCCGCGATCCAGTTCATCGCCGCGCTGGCGCTCCTGCAGCAGAAGCACGGCGAACTGGACGGCAGCTTTCGCGCCTCGGGCATGGCCGGTCTGCCGCCCGCCGAACAGCACAAGCGCTTCTGCACACGTCTCGCGAGCGCGGCGTCGACCCTGTTTGCGGACCCGGCATTCCAGTTGCCCACCGAATGCTTCAGATTGCTTCTGACATTGCACGAATGGGTCGGATTGGTGTTCGCCTGCACACCGTTCGGCAACGCGGACCACGTAAGCCGTCACCTGAATCCGCGTGGTCCGGATAATGCCCAGTTTCTGCCCGGCGACCGCTTCATCGAAAAACTCTGCGTGCTCTATTCGACCGAGTCCGAACTGGAACTCGACTTCGCCGCGCTGTGGGCCTATGACAAATCGCTTGCCGCCTGTCTTGCACTCGCTCTGCTGGCGCCGGTCTTCAAGGGTTCGGCGAACGCGCATATCAAACGCGAAGCGCTAATGGAATGGCTGCCCGGCAAACTGCAGCAGATCGACGACCTCGACGACCTGCCAACCGCCGTGCTGCATAACGCCTATATGTTCTGCAGCTACGCGGACACGCCGCGGCGGCACGAGATCAAGCGGGACATCAACGCGCTGGTGCGCCGCAAGCTGGACCAATTAGGACTGGCCGACATTCCCGCGGCACAACTGGCGCGCGCGAAAAGCCGCCGGCAACGTGGCAAGAAACCGCTCATGGTGGTCGTGCTCGAGTGGTTCAGCGGCGCGCATTCGATCTACCGCACGCACTCGCTTACGCTCGAAGCCGCGCGCGAACATTTCGAAGTGGTGGCTTTCGGCTTCGGCTATGCGGTGGACGAGATTGGCCGCGCGGTGTTCGACCGTTTCATCGAACTGGAAGAGCCGGAATATATCGGCGAATGTCTGAAAACGATTCGCGATTTTGCCGAGGCGGAACAGCCCGACGTGCTCTATATGCCGAGCGTCGGCATGTTCGCGCTCACGGTGTTCATGTCGAACCTGCGCATTGCGCCGTTGCAGGTCGCCGGCCTCGGGCACCCGGCCACCACGCACTCCGACAAGATCGATTACGTCAGCGTGGAGGAAGACTACGTCGGCGACCCCGCCTGTTTCAGCGAGCGTCTGATGAAGCTGCCGAAAGACGGCCAACCGTACCGGCCGTCGGTGGCGCTGCCGGAAATCGTCGCCGAGATTCCGCCGTCACGCGAGACGTTGGAGATCGTCATCACGGCAAGCGCAATGAAGCTCAATCCCGGCTTTCTCGAAGCGTGCCGTGAAATCGGCGAACGCGCGGCGACGCCGGTCCAATTTCACTTCATGAGCGGCGTGCCGTTCGGTTTGCCGCTCGAGCGCATGCGCGACGTGATCCGCCAGACGCTGCCGCACGCCGTCGTGCACAGCTTTCATGAATACGCGGGCTATCTGGCGCGCGTCAATCGCTCGGACCTGTTTCTCAGCCCGTTCCCGTTCGGCAATACCAACGGTATCGTCGACGCGCTCACGCTGGGTTTGCCCGGCATCTGCAAGCGCGGGCCGGAGGTGTTCGAGCGGATCGACGGCGCGCTGTTCGAGCGCGTGGGCATGCCGTCGTGGACCACCGCGGAGAGCGTCGAGGATTACGTCGCCGCCGCCGTGCGAATGATCGACGCCCACGACGAGCGCACGGCCCTGCGGCAGCGCCTGATCGATATGCGGGCGGTGGAACGGTACTTTGAAGGACGTCCGCAGGCGTTCGGTGAATGCGTGCTGGAACGGGTGCGGGCGAAGCAACGCAAGCGAGACGAGGCGACGGCTTGAGTTTCGGCGGCGCGCGCTGTGCTACTCGGTGGCGCTGGCGGCCGGCGTCGCCAGACTGGCCGGCGCGAGCCAGTTGAATGCGCTCAGCGTCGGGCCGTTGAACGTGCACTCCGCGGCCGCCGGCGTGACGGTCTTCCGCGTCTTGGCGGATTTGAACCAGAACCCTCCGGTTGCCGACGCATCTGATGCGCCCGATGCGCCTGCCGCACCTACAGCCACAGTCAAAGCGGCGAGCGGCGCACTCGCTGCCCCGGGCGCGGACGCCGGGAGCGCTGCCCGTTCGATCGATCCTTCGACCACCACGCGCGAGCCGTGGATACCGGCGGCGGCATGGGTGATCTTGAGCGGATCGGGCGACGTTTCCGCCAGCTTGCTTCGCATCAACTGTTCGCATGCGTCCGTGTTCTTGTAGACGGCCGTGCAGCCCGCCAGCAGCGCAGCGGCGGTCGTGACGCAGACGAGAGAGAGAATCCGAATCTTCATTGATGTTCCGTTTTTCAAGCCGTCGGCAATTGTAGCTTACGGCCTGCTTCAACGGCAGCGGCGTCGGGCGCCGGCGAGGCACGCTGATCCGCGCGATGGCACCGCGCTGCGACTGGTGATCCTAGTGGCCATCGGCGTCGCGGTGATCGCGCAGAGCGGTACGCTGCCAAACGTGTTCGGACTCCGACCCGTACCCGTATTCAGGCCACACGCGGCCCATCGCCCGAAAAAAGCTCAATTGAACAAAACAGTCCGTGCGAGGATGCGCTGCTATCCGACGCGTGATGCGGCACGACTGTCGTCCGCGGGGCCGCTCAATTCGAGGGCATTGCCGGTTGCACGTAGGTGCGCACGCCGGCGAGCGGCGAACCGTAACCGCCGGAATTGGTGTGATTCGGCAGGCCGTTGACCAGTTGCGCGCGCGGGTCGGTCGGATTCAGGTTCATTTCCCCTGCCTGCTGGTTGCCGTGCGTCGGATATTCGCTGCCTCGCGCCGCGTTCGGCATCAAACGCGTGCTGTTCTGCGGCGCGTTCATGTCGTCCTGCGGACTCAAACCCTGCGCGCCCGCCTGTGCGGCGATCGCGCACGCGGCCGCGCACAGTAAAACCCGCCCTAACTGCGACATCGTCGATGTTCGTTTCATACCTGCCTCCGGCAAAATGAAATGAAGGGGATCAAGTCGCGCCCCGGCATACAACAGGCCTGCACGGGACGGCCAACGCTGACCACACCAGTTATACGCGCCACGCCGCGCTTCGGATTCGGCGACCTTCAGGACGCGCCGCGGTCAACAGGGAAACCGGCGGGCACGGTCTTTTATTCCGGTTGCGGCGAGCGCCACGCGAAACCCGGCGAACGCCTATCCTTACGCCCATTACCGATTTTGTTCCCGCGCGGTCGCGCCCGATAATGGACGTCATGAACCCACAACCCAATCTTCAGGCTCGCACGCTGCGCGCCGCGCTTGCGACGCTCACCGCAACGCTGCTGCTGGCGGCCTGCGCCGGCCCGTCGGCCTCGACTTCTGCCTCGAATTCCGCGTCAACTTCCGCATCGTCCAGTCCGGCGCTGCTCGATGCCGCGATTTCCGGACCGCAACGCGGCGACAAGGCTCGCGCCCGCGACATCTACCGCCATCCGAAGGAAACGCTGCAATTCTTCGAACTCGCGCCGTCGCAAAGCGTGCTGGAGATCGAGCCGGGCGGCGGCTGGTACACGGATATCCTCGCGCCGTATCTGCGCGAGCACGGCAAGCTCTACGAGGCGCAGTACGACGGGCCGCAGAGTGCGCCATCGGCGGAAACACAGGCCAATCGGGCCGCGTTCGCGCGCAAGCTGGCGGCCACGCCAGCCGTGTACGGCCATGTCGTGGTCGGCACGCTGCACGCCGGCCAGTTCAGCGGCTTTCCGGCCGATGCCAGCGTCGACGAGGTCCTGACCTTCCGCAACATTCATAACTGGATCAAGGACGGCCAGATCGACGCCAACCTGCGCGCGTTCTACGCGGCGCTCAAGCCGGGCGGTGTGCTCGGTGTCGAGGAACATCGCGCGGCGCCGGGCACCTCGCTGCAACAGACCATCGACACCGGCTATGTGACGGAAGACTACGTGATCGAACACGCGCGCGCGGCCGGCTTCGAACTGGCCGGAACGAGCGAAGTGAACGCCAACCCGCGCGACACGAAAAACTACCCGAACGGCGTCTGGTCGCTGCCGCCGACCTTCGAAGGCGGCGACGTCGACCGGGCGAAATATGCGGCGATCGGCGAATCGGATCGCATGACCTTGCGCTTCGTGAAACCGGCGCATTAACCTCCGCCACTCTCGAGCCACAAGGGAACGGCGCTTGACGCCGTCCCGATAATATGGTCCTATTGCGCACTATGTACCGCGCCCAGACCATCCTATCGCTACTACTAGCCCCCTCTACCGGGCTAGGTCTGCTGCTGCGCGCTTCCATCTGAAACACCCGAAGCACCGCAAAATTCCCCAGTAACTGACCCAGCCCCGGTTTTCGACCGGCGCCTCGTCATGTCTTTTCGTCGTCCGGTCGACTCCCAGCTACCTGGTCTCACCCACGGATGATGAAAATGTTGAAGAACCCCGCTACCAAGTATCGCTCGTTCAAGCCCGTCACCTTGACGGATCGCCAGTGGCCGTCGCGCACCATCACGCACCCGCCGATCTGGATGAGCACCGACCTGCGCGACGGCAATCAGTCGCTGTTCGAGCCGATGGACGCGCAGCGCAAGATGCGCATGTTCAAGACGCTGGTGCAGATCGGCTTCAAGGAAATCGAAGTCGCGTTTCCGTCTGCTTCGCAGACCGACTTCAATTTCGTGCGTGAGCTGATCGAAGGCGGCCATATCCCCGACGACGTCACCATCGAAGTCTTGACGCAAGCGCGCGACGACCTGATCGAGCGCACCTTCGAATCCTTGCGTGGCGTGCCGCGCGCCATCGTCCACCTGTACAACGCGACCGCGCCGGAATTCCGCAAGATCGTCTTCAATCTGGAAAAGAGCGGCGTGAAGGAACTGGCGCAAAACGCTGCGCGCACGATGAAGCGCATCGCCGCCACCATGCCGGAAACGCAGTTCACGTTCCAGTACAGCCCGGAAGTGTTCAGCGGCACGGAAATCGAATTCGCCAAGGAAGTCTGCGACGCCGTGTTCGATGTCTGGCAACCGACGCCGGAACACAAGGCCATCGTCAACTTGCCGGCCACCGTCGAAATGTCCACGCCGAACATCTACGCGGACCAGATCGAGTGGATGCACCGCAATCTCGCGCGCCGCGAGTCGCTGATCATCTCCGTGCATCCGCATAACGATCGCGGCACCGCCGTGGCCGCCGCTGAACTCGCCGTGATGGCCGGCGCGGATCGTATCGAAGGCTGCTTGTTCGGCAACGGCGAGCGCACCGGCAACGTGGACCTCGTCACGCTCGCATTGAACCTGTACACGCAGGGCGTCGATCCGGGCCTCGACTTCTCGAACATCAACGAAGTCGCGCGTACCGCGGAAGAATGCACGCAGTTGCCGATCCATCCGCGTCATCCGTATGTCGGCGATCTGGTGTTCACGGCCTTCTCGGGCTCGCATCAGGACGCGATCAAGAAGGGTTTCGCGGTGCAGAAGCCGGACGCGGCCTGGGAAGTGCCCTACATGCCGATCGATCCGGCCGATCTCGGCCGCACGTACGATTCGGTGATTCGCGTGAACAGTCAGTCCGGCAAGGGCGGCATCGCGTATCTGCTCGAACAGGGCTACGGCGTCGTGTTGCCGCGCCGCTTGCAAGTGGACTTCAGCTCGGCCGTGCAGCGCTTCACCGACGACAGCGGCCAGGAAGTCACGTCCGCGCAGATCTGGGAATTGTTCCAGCAGGAATATGTGCAGAACACCGCGCCGATTCATTACGTGGGCCACAGCCTCGCCGAGCGCGATGGGCGCGAGCGCATCAAACTGACGGTCGATATCCACGGCACGCGGCGCGTGCTGACCGGCGAAGGCAATGGTCCGCTCGACGCGTTGATGCACGCGATCGGCGTGCCGGTGCGGATTCAGCACTATGAAGAACGCGCGTTGACGCAAGGCGCGGATGCCCGCGCGGTAGCGGTGGCCGAAATGGCCGGCGCCGATGTGACCGGCAGCGCGTTCGGCGTCGGCATCGACGCCAATCTGGTGACGGCGTCGATTCGCGCGGTGATCAGCGGGGTGAATCGCGCTTACGCTCGTGTCAATGCGCAGGCGCAGGAAAGCTTCTTTGACGCCGCGATGAACGATGCCGCGGAAAGCGTGGGCGTTTAAGGTTCGATGAGCATGGCTGCGACTGCGTAGCGGTGTTGTTAGAAGGGGGCGTTCCGACGCCCCCTGTTGTTTGGGCTGCTGTCTCGGTGCGGCGCCGTGCTGGCGCATCGCAGCCAGGCCGCGCCGCTTTGCGCCCTGCCGCATGCCTGCCCTGCCGCGTTACCGCCGTCCGGTTCCGCCCGATTCAGTCCATTCATCCGGCAAACTATGCGTCAACGTCGAGACGAAACGCTCCGTTTCCGGCGCGCGCGGCTGCATGAAAATCTCACGCGACGGCCCGGCCTCCACTACCACGCCGTTATTCAGAAACACCACGTCACGCGCGATCGTCGCGGCAAGCCGCAAGTCGTGCGTGGCCATCAGCATGGTCATGCCTTCAACGGCAAGTTGCTTGAGCACCTCCACCACTTCCGCGGCGAGGCCAGGATCGAGCGCCGAGGTCGGCTCATCGCACAACAGCACTTCCGGCGACGGCGCCAACGCCCGCGCAATCGCCACCCGCTGCTGCTGACCGCCGGACAGCGTGGAAGGCCATGCGTCCGCCTTCTGCGCGATGCCGACCTTTTCCAGCAACTCGTCCGCGCGAGCGCGTGCTTTGTCCTTGTCCCACTTCAGCACGGTCACCAAACCTTCCATCACGTTCTGCCGCACCGTCAGATGCGGAAACAGCTGAAAGTTCTGGAACACCATGCCGGTACGGCGGCGAATCGTCAGCACCGCTTCGCGAGAAGGCCGCTGGTCGCGGCTGAATTCCAGCCGCTGGTCGCCGAGTTCGAGAGCCCCGGACTCTGGAATCTCGAGCAGATTCACGCAACGCAACAGCGTGCTCTTGCCGCTGCCCGATGGACCGATCAACGCGGTGACATTACCCGAGGCGAGTTGAAGATCGACCGAGTTGAGCACCCGCAGGCCGCCGAAATACTTGTCGATTTTTTCCAGCCGGATCATCAGTTGCCTGCCTGGAAAAGTGCGTGACGCCCGAATTTGCGTTCGAGCCTGACTTGCGCCGACGACAACACCGAACTGAACACCAGATAAACCAGCGCCGCTTCCGTGTACAGAATCAACGGCTCATAAGTCACCGATGCGATACGTTGCGCCGCCTGAAACACCTCTGGCACGGTCAGCACCGCGGCGAGCGAAGTGTCTTTCACCAGCGCGATAAACGAATTGGACAACGGCGGCAACGCAACGCGCGCAGCTTGCGGCAGGATCGCGCGACGCAAGGCCTGCTCGCGGGTCATCCCCATCGAATACGCCGCTTCCCACTGCCCCTTCGGAATCGACTCGATCACGCCGCGTATCACTTCGGAGTTGTACGCGCCGACATTCAGCGAAAAGCCGATGATCGCCGCGGTCAACGGATCGAGCACGATGCCCACGTTCGGCAAGCCGTAGAAGATCACGAACAGTTGCACGAGCAACGGCGAGCCGCGAAACAGCCATACATAGAAGCGCACGACCGCCACCGCCCACTTGGGCCCGAACAACCGCACCAGCGCGACGAGAAACGCCAGCGCGAGCCCGATCGCGAACGAGATCAGCGTGAGCGGCACGGTAAACACGAGCCCCGCATACAGCAGGGGCCACAGCGACTGCGCCATCAGATGCAACCATGCCGGCATGATTCAGACTCGCGGAAGGCGTTTACTGGGAGACGTCTTTGCCGAAATACTTCTGCGAGATCTTCGCGTAGGTGCCGTCTTTCTTCATGTCGGCGAGCGCCTTGTTGATCGCCGCCTGCAATTCCGGGCTGCCTTTGCGAATCAGCACTGCGGACTTGTCGCTGCTGTCGGGCGAGGTATCGAGCGCGGCGATCTTCACTTTCGCATCCGGCTTGTGCTTCTTAAAGTCGAGGAACGACAGCGAGTCGTTGACGGTGGCATCGACACGGCCCGAGGTCAGCAGATCGATCGACTCATTGAAGCCCTGCACGGGGATCACTTCCGCGCCGTGCGCGGCCGCGATCTTGCCGAAGTTGCTGGTCAGCGTATTGGCCGACTTCTTGCCCTTCAGGTCGTCGAAGTTCTTGATCGTGGTGTTGTTCGACGCCACGATCAGCGCCGCGTGCGACGTGATGTACGGGTCGGAGAAATCGTATTTGGCCTTGCGCGCATCGGTCACGGCCACTTCGTTGATCACCGCGTCGTAACGGTTCACATCGAGGCCGGCAATCAGACCGTCCCATTTGCCTTCGACGAATTGCGGCTTGACGCCGAGACGCTTCGCGATCTCCGTGCCGATCTCGACGTCGAAACCGGTCAGCTTGCCCGATTCGTCGTGGTACGTGAACGGCGCATAGGTGCCTTCGGTGCCGATCTTGAACACGCCGGCGGATTTGATCTGCGCGAGTTCATCGGCGGCGAATGCGGAAGTCACGGCCACGGCCTGGAACAACGCGATCAGCAGAATGGAACGAATCGATTTCATCAGGCGGCTCCGTCAAATGTGCCACGTGGGTGGCTGAGTCTTGTGTTGGACAGTCCCCGCCGGCGCGTGCGCCTTGCAGAGTGGGCGGACTGTAGCAAACGGCCTGCGTTTTTACAAAGGATCAGGTTTTCGATCGATATGCGCTTGCGTGCTAAGCGAACAGCCAAGGCCTCTGGTATGACGCGGATTCCAACTCTACAGCAGATAGGACAGACGCGGGTTGCATCGCAACACGGAACCTGTGTTGCGCGCCATCGGGGAAAACGCGAGAGCGGTGCTGCCGCGGCGAACGCGCGGCATAAAAAAGAGCGGCGCCGCGTTTGAATGCGGCGCCGCCCGTTGGATTGCGAATAGCTTACCGCTCCACCGGATGCGGTTCCTTGCGCTTGTTGGCGACGCGGATCGCGTCGAAGTAGGCGCCGTTCGGCGGACGTTTCAGATAGCGGCCGGCGCCGCGCTCCGCACGCAACTCGCCGTCGGTCCAGGCGAGCGCGCCGCGAGTGAGCGTGTGCATCGCCACGCCTTGCACCGTCATGCCTTCGAACACGTTGAAGTCGACCTTCTGATGATGCGTCTTCACCGAAATCGTTTTGCTCGCGTTCGGGTCCCACACCACGAGGTCGGCATCCGCACCGACCCGCACCGCGCCCTTACGCGGATACAGGTTGAAGATCTGCGCGGCATTGGTCGACGTAATGCGCACGAACTCGTTCGGCGTGAGACGCCCCGAGTTCACGCCGTGATGCCAGAGCACCGCCATGCGGTCTTCCACACCGCCGCAGCCGTTCGGGATCTTCGTAAAGTCGTCGCGGCCCATGGCTTTCTGCGACGCGCAGAATACGCAGTGATCGGTTGCCGTGGTGTGCAGCTGGCCGGCTTGCAAACCGCGCCACAATGCCTCGCGATGCTCGGCCGAGCGGAACGGCGGGCTCATCACGTGGGCCGCCGCGCGGGTCCAGTCGGGATCGCGATACACCGCTTCGTCGATCACCAGATGGCCCGGCAATACCTCGCCGAACACGCGCAGACCTTCGCTGCGGGCGCGGGCGATCGCATCGACCGCGTCTTTCGAGGACACGTGCACGATATACACCGGCACGCCCAGCACCTGCGCGATCCGGATCGCGCGATTGGCGGCCTCGCCCTCCACCTCGGGCGGCCGCGACAGCGGATGCGCCTCCGGACCAGTAAATCCTTTCGCCAGCAACTGACGCTGCAATTGAAACACCAGTTCGCCGTTTTCCGCATGCACGGTCGGCAGCGCACCGAGTTCGAGCGAGCGCGAGAAGCTGTTCACCAGCACTTCGTCGTCGGCCATGATGGCGTTTTTGTAAGCCATGAAGTGCTTGAAGCTCGACACGCCGTGTTCATGCACCAGCGTGCCCATGTCGCGATAGACCGAATCGTCCCACCATGTCACCGCGACGTGAAAGCCGTAGTCCGCCGACGCCTTCTCGGCCCAGCCGCGCCACTCCTTGAACGCGTCCATGAGCGGCTGCTTGGGGCTCGGGATCACGAAGTCGATGATGCTCGTGGTGCCGCCCGATAAACCCGCCGCCGTGCCCGTGTAGAAGTCGTCGCTCGCCGTGGTGCCCATGAACGGCAATTCCATGTGCGTGTGTGGATCGATGCCGCCGGGCATCACGTATTGACCGCCCGCATCGACGATCGCGGCGCCGGCGGGCGCCTCCAGGTCCGCTCCGATCTGCAGGATCGTGCCGCCGTCCTGCGGGTCCGCACACAACACGTCCGCACGATACGTGTTCTCCGCGTCGATAATCGTGCCGCCGCGAATCAGGGTCGTCATGTTGCCGCCTCCTTATGAACTGCTGGTTTCGGTGCTACGTCATTCGCCGGCGCTCGCGGGCCGGCTTTATGCGCTCGCCACGCGCGCACTCGGTCCTTTGCTCAGCTTCATCCATGCGCTATATACGATCGACGCCAACGCGAGTCCGACAAACCACGCGTACGTATAGAGCGTATTGAAGATCGCCGGCACGTTCGGGAACGAGGCCGGAAACGCGGTATGCAAGAAGCCCGGCAGGTTCGGCAGCACGCCGATCACGAGCGCGACCACCGCGCCGATATTCCAGCCGCCGGTGTAGCTGTATTCGCCGTGTTCGTCGAACAGTTCACGCGTGTCGAGCCGCGTGCCGCGGATCAGGAAATAGTCGACCATCAGAATGCCCGCTACGGGACCGAGCAACGCCGAATAGCCGACGAGCCACGTAAAGATATAACCCTGCGTGGTGGCGAGAATCTTCCACGGCATCATCACGATCGCGATGGTCGCGGTAATCATGCCGCCCACGCGATACGAAATGCCCTTGGGCCACAGGCTCGAAAAATCATAAGCGGGACCGACGAGATTTGCCGCGAGATTGCAGCACATGGTGTCGAGCGTCAGGATGATCAGCGCGACGCCCACGCCGATGCCGGTCATACGGCTCGTCAGATCGATCGGATCCCAGATCGCCTTGCCGTAGATCACCACCGTCGCCGACGTAACAACCACCGAGATCACCGAGAGCAAGGCCATCGGCACCGGCAAGCCGACCGACTGGCCGATAATCTGATCGCGCTGCGTTCTGGCAAAGCGCGTGAAGTCGGGGATATTGAGCGCGAGTGTGGCCCAGAAGCCGACCATGGCCGTGAGGCCGGGCCAGAACGTGGCCCAGAACAGGCCTTCTTTCTTGCCGCCGGGCACGAATTGCGACGGTGCCGACAGCATCGAGCCGAGACCGCCCGCTTTCGATGTCGCCCACCACACCAGTGCAATGCACATCACGATCTTGATCGGCGCGGACCAGCTTTCGAGCCAGCGGATCGAATCCGTGCCGTGCACGATGAAGTAGATCTGCAGCGCCCAGAACACCAGGAAGCACGCGAGCTGCGCGAGTGAGATGTCGAGAAACGGCAAGGCCGCGCCGTGCAGTGCGTTGCCGGTGAGAATGTTGAGCAGCGTATAAATCGCGCTGCCGCCGAGCCACGTCTGTATCCCGTACCACCCGCACGCGACAATGGCGCGCAGCATTGCCGGCAGCTTGGCGCCCTGCGTGCCGAACGAGGAGCGCACCAGCACCGCGTACGGAATGCCGTGCTTCGCGCCCGCGTGGCCGATCAGGAGCATCGGCACCAGCACGATCAGGTTGCCGAGCAGCACGGTTGCCACCGCTTGCCACGGCGACATGCCCTCTTCCGTCAAGCCGGCGGCTAGCATGTACGACGCGATGTTCATCACCATGCCCACCCACAGCGCGGCGAAGTGATACCACTTCCACGTACGCTGCGCGACGCCCGTCGGCGCAAGATCGTCGTTGTAAAGACTGCTGCCCTGCACGCCGGCCGCGAACTGCGGGTCGGCGGGTTGCGCTGTCTGCTTCATCTAGAGCTCTCCACTCGATCGTTGAGACCCGCGGCTTCTGTCGGCGCGTCGAGCCTTTTGGGGAATGACAGGTTCAGTACTAGCGCTGCGTTTGTTTCAGTTCGCTTCAACCACGTTCTCTTTTCAGGCGGCATTTGCCGCGTGCGCCGGCTCGCCGGTTTCAGCCGCGTCCGCCGATGCGTTCAGCCCTGCGTCCACGCGCGCCGGATTGTTCGGATGCGTGGTCCAGTTCGCATACTCGCCGTTGTCCACGCGTTCCATCGAGATGCACTGTTCGACCGGGCACACGTGCATGCACAGATTGCAGCCGACACATTCGGAGTCCATCACTTCAAAATGCCGGACGCCATCTTTTTCTTTCATGATCGCCTGGTGAGCCGTGTCTTCGCAGGCGATATGGCACAGGCCGCACTGGATGCACTTGTCCTGGTCGATGCGCGCCTTGATGTCGTATTTGAGGTTCAGGTACTTCCAGTCGGTGACGTTCTGGACGGCCCGGCCGCGAATATCGTCGAGTGTCGCGTAGCCTTTTTCGTCCATCCAGTTGGAGAGGCCGTCGGTCAGGTCGGAAACGATACGGAATCCGTAGTGCATGGCCGCCGTGCAGACCTGCACGCTACCCGCGCCGAGCACCATGAATTCCGCGGCGTCGCGCCATGTCGAAATCCCGCCGATGCCGGAGATCGGCAGATTCGGCGTTTCCACATCGCGCGCGATTTCCGCGACCATGTTCAACGCGATCGGCTTCACGGCCGGGCCGCAGTAGCCGCCATGCGTGCCCTTGCCATCGACCATCGGCAACGGCGACATCGCGTCCAGATCGACCGCGACGATCGAGTTGATCGTGTTGATCAGCGACACGCCATCCGCGCCGCCCTTATAGGCCGCGCGCGAACCCGTGCGAACGTCGCTGATGTTCGGCGTGAGCTTGACGAGGCACGGCAGCCTGGTGCCTTCCTTGACCCAGCGCGTGACCATCTCGACATACTCGGGCACCTGGCCGACCGCCGCGCCCATGCCGCGCTCGCTCATGCCGTGCGGGCAGCCGAAATTCAGTTCGACCGCGTCCGCGCCCGTGTCTTCGACGAGCGGCAGAATCCACTTCCAGTCGCGCTCGTTGCACGGCACCATCAGCGAGACGATCATCGCGCGGTCCGGCCAGTCGCGTTTGACTTGCGCGATTTCCTTCAGATTGACGTCGAGCGGACGGTCGGTAATCAGTTCGATGTTGTTCAGGCCCGCCATGCGCTGGCCGTTCCATTGCACCGCGCCATAGCGCGAGCTGACGTTCACCACATGCGGATCGAGGCCGAGCGTCTTCCACACCACGCCGCCCCAGCCCGCTTCGAAAGCGCGGTTCACGTTATAGGCTTTGTCGGTCGGCGGCGCGGAGGCGAGCCAGAAAGGATTCGGCGAAGTAATGCCGGCAATCGTACAGCGCAGATCGGCCATGTTCGGCTCCTTGGGGACTGCTGTTTTTGTCTGGTATGACGCTTAGTCGGGCTTGGCGCGATTCGCTTCAGGCGGCTTTTACCGCGGTGCGAGCGAACTGTGCATCGATCGCGGCAGCGGCGATCTTGCCGTCCTGCACCGCCTGCACCGTGAGGTCGATGCCGCCGGTCGCCGCGCAATCGCCGCCGGCCCACACGTTCCCGAGCGAAGTCTGGCCATTCGCATCGACCGCGATACGGCTGCCGTCCAACGTCAGCAACTCACGCTCGATGCCGACCGGCACCAGCGTTTGACCGATCGCCTTGAGCACCATGTCGGCCTCGACCACGAAGCGCTCCTCTCCACCATCTTTCGACGTGCGCGCGAATTCGACACCTGTCACCACGCCGTTGTCGCCGATCAGCTGCATCGGCGTGGCATGCGTGACGAGCGTGACACCGCTCGTCTGTGCGAAGTCACGCTCGGCCCAGGTCGCGCTCATCGCTTCGACGCCGCGCCGGTACACCATCGTCACCGAGGTCGCGCCGAGCTTGCGGCTTTGCACGGCAGCGTCCACCGCCGTATTGCCGCCGCCGATCACGACCACGCGGCGCCCCACCGGCACCGTGCCGAGATCGCTCGCGCTGCGTACCTGCTCGATGAAGTCCACCGCGTTCATCACGCCGCCGTGGTCTTCGCCTTCCATTGCGAGCGCGCGCACGCCGGTCAGGCCGATCGCGAGAAACACGGCGTCGTGCTGCTTGCGCAGCGTGTCGAGGTCGACATCGCGTCCGAGCGCGACGCCGTGTTTGATCTCGATGCCGCCCACCGAGCACAGCCACTCCACTTCACGCTGTGCAAAGTCATCGACGGTTTTATAGGCCGCGATACCGTATTCGTTCAGGCCGCCGGCTTTTTCATGCGCGTCGTAGATCGTCACGTTGTGGCCGGCCAATGCGAGCCGATGCGCACAAGCAAGTCCCGCCGGCCCCGCGCCGACCACCGCGACGTGCCGTCCGGTTTCCGCCGCGCGCTTGAAAAGCACTTCGCCGCGCGCCATCGCCCAATCCGTGGCGTGGCGTTGCAGCGCGCCGATCGCCACCGGCTTCGCATCCTGATGGTTACGCACGCAAGCGCCTTCGCACAGAATTTCCGTCGGGCAGACGCGCGAGCACATGCCGCCCAGCGGGTTGGCCGACAGAATATCCACGGCCGCGCCCTTCAGATTGCCGTTGCTGATCTTGCGAATGAAGCTGGGAATGTCGATTTGCGTCGGGCAGGCGTTCACGCACGGCGCGTCGTAACAGTAGTGGCAGCGGCTCGCCGCCGCGGCGGCAGCGCTTGCGTCGAGCAAGGGCGCGATGTCGGAGAACTCGCATGAGAGCTGCTCGGGCGAGAGCCGCTGAGCGGCAATGTCGCCGGTTTGCTTGATGGCCATACTCGTTCCTTCTTCGATGTGAGGACGTAGCCGCTCCTGCCGGCCACGCTGCGAAGCCGGGACGGCATGTTTTATGGGCACTACGGTGCAGCGGACGAAACGGATGCTAAGGACCGCAACCGCTAAAGCGTTATGAAACCGGCTCGCACGCACGTTCCAGCATGGCGTGCAGCAACACGTTGGCGCCGGCCTCGATCCATTCGAAGGTGGCGTCCTCGATCTCGTTGTGACTGATACCATCCAGGCACGGCACGAACACCATCGAAGTCGGCGCGACTTGCGACAGATAGCAGGCATCGTGTCCCGCACCGGACACCATGTTGCGATGCGGATAACCAAAGCGTTCCGCAGCGGCGCGCACGGACTTCACGCAGGCTTCGTCGAAGGCGACCGGCGCGTAGTAAAAGATCTGCTCAAGTTCGGTTTCGAGGCCGATACCGCTCGCGATGTCGGCCACGCCCTTGCGCAAGGCGGCGTCCATTTTCGCGAGCACCGCATCGTCCGGATGACGGAAATCGACAGTGAAGAACACACGCCCCGGAATCACGTTGCGCGAGTTCGGATAGACCTGCATCATGCCGACCGTCGCACAGCCGAACGGCGCGTTGTCGAGTCCGATACGATTGACCAGATTGACCACACGCGCGGCGCCGAGCAACGCGTCGCGACGGCGCGGCATCGGCGTCGGACCCGCGTGCGCCTCCTGTCCCGTCAGCGTGATTTCGTACCAGCGCTGACCTTGCGCGTCGGTCACGACGCCAATGGTTTTCTGTTCGGCTTCGAGAATAGGCCCCTGTTCGATATGCAGTTCGAACGCCGCGTGCAGCGGCCGTCCGCCGCATGGAATATCGCCCGCATAACCAATGCGCTTGAGTTCGTCGCCGATGGTCTTGCCGTCCACATCCTTGCGCGACAGACCGTACTCGAGCGTGAACACACCGGCGAACACGCCCGATGCCACCATCGCGGGCGCGAAACGCGAGCCTTCCTCGTTGGTCCAGATCACCACTTCGACCGGATGTTCCGTCTCGATGCCGTGATCGTTCAGACTCCGAATCACTTCGAGACCGCCCAGCACGCCGTAGATGCCGTCGAAGCGGCCGCCGGTCGGCTGCGAGTCGGCGTGCGAACCGGTCATGACCGGCAGCGCAGCGGGATTGCGGCCGGCGCGGCGCATGAACACATTGCCCATCTGGTCCACACTGACCGTGCAGCCGGCTTCCTTCGCCCAACTGACGATCAGATCGCGTCCTTCCTTATCGAGGTCGGTGAGCGCCAGGCGGCAGACGCCGCCTTTAGGCGTTGCGCCGATCTTCGCCATTGTCATCAGGCTGTCCCACAGCCGCTTGCCGTCGATCCTGATCGACGTGGTGGGTTCAGCGTGCTTCAGCGCTTCGGATACCGCGTTCATTCGTCTCGCTCCTTTCGGTGAACCGACATGAAACTGGTGCATCGGCGGCGGGTTTTGGGGCGTGCCCGCACGGGGGCGGTGCAGATTCGATGCCGTCGCTCGCTTCTCATACAGCGGGCAAACCCTGGGGTATCGGCCGCTCTTCCAATCCTGTCCAGTTGGACAGGTTGTAGCTGATTAAACTCGCCAAATCAACACCTTTCGTGCGGTGAGAAACATAGCGAGAAGCGTGCCATTGCATCGCAGCATGCCCGCGGCGCGCGCGATGAATGCGCGTGTGGGCAGCGCGCCAAACGACTAGAATGAAGCGCGACGCGGCACCCATGCCGCCAAAGGCGAACATGAGAGACGACGACGTGGCGGCAGACATCACGGAAAGCGAGGAATCACGCGCACCTTTGCGGCGGCGCAAGGCGCACATTCGCGAGTCGAATGAAGCGCATCTTCTGGCGTGCGCCGAGGCGGTTTTCGCCGAACGCGGACTCGACGGTACGAGCACCGCGATGATCGCGGAGCGCGCGGGCTTACCAAAAGCCAACGTGCATTACTACTTCCCGACAAAACTCGCGCTCTATCGACGCGTGCTGGAAGACCTGTTCGAAGACTGGCATCGCGCGGCGGATACGTTCGAATGCAGCGACGACCCGGTCGAAGCGATCGGCGGGTACGTGCGCGCGAAAATGGAATTGTCGCGGCGCCGGCCGCTCGGTTCGAAGGTGTGGGCGAGCGAGATCATTCACGGCGCGGAGCATATGGAGGACATTCTCACGGGGCGCGTGAAGCCGTGGCTCGACAGCCGCGTGAAGGTGATCGACGATTGGATCGCGCGCGGGCTGCTCGCGCCGGTGAATGCGCAGACGCTGATGTATATGATCTGGGCGACGACGCAGCACTATGCCGACTTCGATGCGCAGATTCGCGCGCTCAAAGGCAAGCGCGCGTTGACGCAAAAGGCGTTCGACGCGACCACGGAGGAAGTGGTGCAGTTGGTGCTTCGGGCTTGCGGGGCGGTGTCGCCCGCACAGCATGAGGATGGCGTCGACCCTGCGAGATAGAGGTAACTGAAAAGGCCCGCTGTCGATGATGAACAGCGGAGCCTTATAAGACCCGGCGCCTCAATACGTCTCCAGATGCAACCTCCCCTCCTTCTTCAACTTCACCCACAGCGCTTCCCAATCCAGCTGATGCTGCTCACCAATCTCCTTGAGCGCCTGCAGCACACCATCCTCCATGCCCCTCAACCCGCACACGTAAATATGCGTGTTGTCGTCCTTGAGCATCTGCGCCACATCGACCGCGCGCTCGCGCATGGCGTCCTGAACATAGCGCTTCGGTTGACCCGGCGTACGCGAGAACGCCAGATTCGTATCGATGAAATCCTTCGGCAGATTCGTGAGCGGCCCGAAGTACGGCAACTCCTCTTTGGTCCGCGCGCCGAAGAACAACATCAACTTACCCGTGGCGCCCTTCAGCCGACGCCGGCGGCGATACTCGGTCATCGCGCGCATCGGCGCTGAGCCCGTGCCCGTGCAGATCATCAGCAGATGCGAGTTCGGATGGTTCGGCATCAGGAACGTGCCGCCGAACGGGCCGATCACCTTGACCACGTCACCCTTTTTCAGATCGCACAGGTAGTTCGAACACACACCGTCCAACGAGTCGCCGTGTTGCTGCGAAACACGTTTGACCGTCAACGAGACGTTGTTGTAACCGGGCCGCTCACCATCGCGCGGGCTCGCAATCGAATACTGGCGCGCGTGATGCGTGCGGCCGTCCGCGGCCGCGCCGGGTGGAAGAATACCGATTGACTGGCCTTCCAGCACCGGAAACGGCATCGATCCGAAATCCAGCACAATATGATGAATGTCGCTATCGGTCGAACCGTCCGTGAGCCGGTAGTTGCCCACCACCGTCGCGCTAGTGGGCTCCTTGTGCGTGTAGAGGTTCACGTACGGTTTCGCCGCGGACCATGGCGGCACGACCGAACCGCGCACGGTATCCACTTCAATGCCGCCTGCCTCCGCGGGCGTATCACCCGACCCGCCCGCGCCCGGCGACTTGTCCGCGGCGGGCACGGCCATCGTGTTCTGTTCCGGCAGGACGTCCCACGTGAACTGTTCTTCGATCGGATATGCGTCGGCCTTCAGCACCGTGCGCCAGTTGTCGATCGCACCAGTCGGACACGGCGGCACGCATGCCATGCAGCCGTTGCAGATATCCGCCTTGACCACGTAGTTGTTGTCGTCGTGCGTGATCGCATCGACCGGGCAAGTCTCTTCGCAGGTATTGCAGCGAATGCAGATTTCCGGATCGATCAGATGCTGCCTGAGAACTTCGATCGATACTGGGCCGTTCATGACTTCCTCCACCTTGAGATGCGGCGCTCTGGCGCCACGCGCGTCAAGCGCCGCTCGCGCGCTCAGTTGAAACGCACGTATTCGAAATCGACCGGCTGACGGTTCACGCCCATCGCGGGCGGCGCGATCCAGTTGGCGAACTTGCCGGCTTGCGTGACACGTCCCATCAACGACGCAACGTAAGCGCGGTCTTCCGGCGTGGCGAGCCATTTCGTCTCGTTGGCGATCCATTCGGTTTCGCTGACCACGCGGCCGTCGGGCGACACGCGCGTGCCCGCGAATGTGCCGATCTGCCGATTGAACGCTTTGTGCGGCACCGTCATGCGGAAATCGATGCCGGCTTTTTCGAGCACCTTGTTCCAGCGCCCCACGCCCGCCACCGAATCCTTGATGTAATCGTCGCGCAGCACTTCGTTCATCGCGTTGAGCATTGGCACTCCGCGCTCGACCAGTTTGCCGGCCTGCACGTCGAGCAATTTGTAGCTCTGGCCGTTCAACTGATGATCGTCGTCGCGCTTGTTTTCTTCGTAGCGGCCCTTGAGGCCCGAGCTATAGAACGTGGCTGCGTTGGACGAATGATCGGCGCCGAACAGGTCGATCGTGACCGAGTAATGGAAGTTCAGATAACGCTGAATGGTCGGCAGATCGATCACTCCGGCCGCGCGAAGCTTCGCGGCATCGTCCGTGCCCAGTTCGTTCATGACCTGGGCAGTGCGCTGAATCACGCGAGATACACCCGATTCACCCACGAACATGTGATGCGCTTCTTCGGTCAGCATGAACCTGGTGGTGCGCGCGAGCGGATCGAAGCCGGACTCGGCAAGCGCCGACAACTGAAACTTGCCGTCGCGATCCGTGAAGTAGGTGAACATAAAAAACGCGAGCCAGTCCGGCGTTTTCTCGTTGAACGCGCCAAGAATGCGGGGATTGTCGTCGTCGCCAGAACGGCGGCCGAGCAATGCTTCGGCTTCCTCACGGCCGTCGCGGCCGAAGTAGCGATGCAGCAGATACACCATCGCCCACAGGTGACGGCCTTCTTCGACGTTCACCTGGAACAGGTTGCGCAAGTCGTACATGGAGGGCGCCGTCAAACCAAGGTGGCGCTGCTGCTCGACCGACGCCGGTTCGGTGTCGCCCTGCGTCACGATGATACGGCGCAGATTCGCGCGATGTTCGCCGGGCACGTCCTGCCAGGCCGCTTCGCCCTTGTGTTCGCCGAAGTGAATCTTGCGGTCCTGCTCGCCGGGCGTGAGAAAAATGCCCCAGCGGTAGTCCGGCATCTTCACGTGATCGAAATGTGCCCAGCCGCCCGCGTCGACGCTCACCGCGGTACGCAAATACACATCGTAGCCGTGCGAGCCTTCCGGGCCCATATCACCCCACCACGCCAGGAAATTCGGCTGCCATTGTTCGAGCGCGCGCTGCAGTGCCCGGTCGTCGGCGAGGTTGACGTTGTTCGGAATCTTTTCGCTGTAGTTGATCGTTGACATGGTCGGTTCCTGGTTCGGAAACTGCAGTGACGATGAATGGCACGTATCGGGCAAACGGTGGCCTGTTTCGCGCTCATTGAGCGGATGGCGTTCAGACGCCGATCACGCGCGTATCAAATGCGTATCAAACACGCGAGACGTCGAATTGCGCCTTGCTGCCCTTGCCATACACCTTGAGCGCGCCCTTCTCGCCCACTGCGTTCGGCCGGTTAAAAATCCAGTTCTGCCACGCGGTGAGGCGGCCGAAGATACGCGTCTCCATCGTTTCCGGACCGTTGAAGCGCAGATTCGCTTCGAGTCCGGTCAATGCATCCGGCGACATCGCGGCGCGTTCTTCGAGCGCGATGCGGATTTCGTCGGCCCAGTCGATGTCGTCGGGCGATGCGGTCACGAGGCCGAGACGCTCGGCGTCGACCGGCTTGATCGGCTGATCGATCAGGGAACGCACCGCGTCGAGCGGTTCGGCTTCTTCATAGAAACGCCGGCCGAGACGCGACTGATAAGTGACCATCGGGTAGAGGCCGAAGTTGACTTCTGAAAGCGTGATGGCCGACTCCTCCTCTTCATTGCCCGGCAGCGCCGCCATATACGTGCGGTCCGCGGCGAACGCGAGTTCCGCGAACGTGCCGGCAAAGCACGAACCCGGCTCGATCAGCGCGAACAGCGAACGCGACGAAACGTCGATACGTGCAAGCGTGCGGCGCAACAGGCCGATGGTCTCGCGCACGAACCAGTGGTCCTTGTGCTGCATGAGCGAGGCATCCGCGGCGAGCAGATTGCGGGCATCGCCTTCGGTTCTGAAGACCCACGTGCCGACCGCCAGTTCGTTGGTGCGCATGCACAGGATCGCGTCGTCGAGTTCGCGGGCGAATTGCAACGGCCACCAGTTCACGCCCGCTGCGACGATCTCATCGATATTCGTGGGCGGTTCGCCCGCCGGCGCCTTGGCGGTGAACGTCGCGATACGTTTTGCACGATCGATCGAGACGTCGAGCGTCTTATAAGTGAGGCCGTCTTCGCGGTCCGTGCGTTCGATACGCGTGAGCACAACGCCTTGCGCGTCCGCGGGACGATCGCTTTGCCCGGCGAGTTCGAGCGCGCGTGCCTGGATCGCCTGATCGAACTGGTTCGGCTTGACGACTTCATCCACGAGACGCCATGCTTTCGCCCGCTCGCCGCGTACGCCTTCGACCACCGTGCAGAAAATGTCGGCGCGGTCGTGCCGCACCTTGCGTTTGTCGGTGACGCGCGTCAGGCCGCCGGTGCCCGGCAACACGCCGAGCAACGGCACTTCCGGCAGTGACACCGACGACGAGCGGTCGTCCACCAGATAGATTTCGTCGCAGGCCAGAGCGAGTTCATAGCCGCCGCCGGCGCACGCGCCGTTCACGGCAGCCAGAAACTTCAGACCCGAATAGCGCGACGAATCTTCCAGGCCGTTGCGCGTCTCGTTGGTGAACTTGCAGAAGTTGACCTTCCACGCGTGTGTCGAGAGGCCCAGCATGAAAATGTTGGCGCCCGAGCAGAACACGCGGTCTTTCAGGCTCGTCAGCACCACGGTCTTCACTTCAGGATGCTCGAAGCGGATGCGCTGTATTGCGTCGTGCAATTCGATATCGACGCCGAGGTCGTACGAATTCAGCTTCAGCTTGTAGCCGTCACGAATGCCGCCGTCCTCGGCGATGTCGATGCCGAGCGTCGCGACGGGGCCGTTGAAGCTCAGCTTCCAGTGCTTGTACTGCGAGGGATCGGTGCGGTAGTCGACCGGCGCGACGGCGGTTTCTGCTGTGGACATGGGGCGTCTCCTGACTGGACGATGCAAATTTGTTTTTTTGAACAATAGTGCATCGTCATACCCATGTAAAGCACTTTAGTGCATGTTTGCTAGTAAACCCTTACGCTGCAGCGCAGGTTAGCTCGCACGCGCTTCGTCGGGCGATTCCGCGGCGAGTCTTGCGGCGAGGCGGTCGCGCAGTTGCAGGTAGGCGTCGGCCAAAGTTTTTTCGCTGGTGTCGAAGGTCATGTCGGCGCGGCCGTACAGCTCGGAGCGCCCCGCCAGAATGCGCTTCAGGTCATCCATCGCCTCCTTGTTGCCCGACATCGGCCGCAGGTCGCCCTGCGCGACGACGCGGCGCATGTGCTCTTCCGGCGCGGCCTGCAGCCACACCGTATAGCAATGCGACAGCAGCGTATTAAAAGTGCCCGACTCCGACACGAGTCCGCCCGGCGACGCAATCACCGCGCGCTCGTGCTCCTGGATCACGGCCTCCAGCGCGCGGTGCTCGTAACGCCGGTAAGCGGCCGCGCCGTAAAGCGAATGAATCTCCGAAGGCGGACAACCGGCCAGTTGCTCGATCACGCGTGTGAGCTCGACAAACGGCACTTTGCGCTCCTGCGCGAGCATCCGTCCGAGCGTCGATTTGCCGGCGCCGCGCAAGCCGATCAACGCAATCCGGTCCTTGCGATGCGGGTCGCGCGGCGCCTGCGCGAACATCTCGGCGAGCGCCACGCGGGCGCGCTGCAAGGCCGCCTGATCGCGTCCCTGCAGCAATTCGCGGATCAGCAGCCATTCGGCGGAAGCCGTGGTTTCGTCGCCGATCACCTCGGCCAGCGAGCAGTTCAAGGTAGCCGCGATCTGCCGCAGCACCAGCACCGACGCATTGCCCACGCCCGATTCCAGATTCGCCAGATGCCGCTCCGACAGACCGGTCTCCGTGGCCAGCGTCTTGCGCGTCATGCCGCGGCGCGCGCGCAGCAGGCGCACGCGGTCGCCCATCGCCGTGAGAAACGGATCACGCTCGGCGCCGCGATCCGGCGACCGTTCGCCACGGGGCGCGTCCTCGTCGGATGAGTCGTCAAGGGGTGGCGGAGAGTAATGTTGGTTCATGTTTTGCTGCCTCATAACTGCGATACATGTACTATAGTGCTTGACAGACCCCGAGTGAACGGTTAATTTTCGCCAAATATTGATCCAATAACAAACGCTGTCGAGATTTTCGGCGGCGTCACGGAGATGGCGCGACGACTCGCATGCATTAACGTGCGTGTGCCGGGCGGAGGCGCCGATCTGGAGGCTCGCATGTCCCCACATGAATTCCAGCGCCTGATCGCGGGCGTCACTGAGCAACTCGTCGGCCGGCCGCTCGGCGGCAAGCTGGCGGACTGGCTGAACGAGACCTACCCTGCCGGCGGCGACGCGTTCCGCGAGCTTGCAGAGGCGTGCAAAAGCGGCGTCGCCGAAGGCTGGCTGTGCAACCGCGAAGGCGGCGGCATTCGTTACGGTCGCATCTTCAAGGCGCTGCCCGAGACCCACGGCTTTTCCGTCGACGTCGTCGATATGAAGGATATTGCGGGATCGCATCATGTTCACCCGAACGGCGAGATCGACCTGATCATGCCGCTCAACGAAGGCGCCACCTTCGACGCCCACCCGGCCGGCTGGTGCGTGTACAGGCCAGGCTCCGCGCATCGTCCGACGGTGGCGAACGGCGAGGCGCTGGTGCTGTATCTCCTGCCGCAAGGCGCCATCGAATTCACTTCCGCCTGAGCACCGCCATGACCGAACTCCTGAAGAACCATGTCGCCCGCGAGCGGATCGCCGGCGGCGGCGCGGGCGTCACACTCACCGATCCGGTGACGGGCGTTGCGCTCGTGGACCGGGCGAGCACATTAGCCTGACAGCATCGAGCGGATCATGAGCACAGAACAGCCGGACCGCACCCACCCGATGGAGGAGACACATGGAAGCCCTGTTGGAAAAGGCAGCGAATCAGCCCGCCGCGACAGTCGAAGCGCCGCCCGCGCTATTCAACTTCGCGGCCTACCTGTTTCGACTGAACGAAGCCCGCGCCGCCAAGACCGCCTATATCGACGACACCGGCAGCGCCACGTACGGTGAACTCGAAGAGCGCGCGCGGCGCTTTGCGAGCGCGCTGCGCACGCTCGGCGTGCATCCAGAAGAGCGCGTGCTGCTCGTGATGCTCGATACCATCGCCCTGCCGGTTGCCTTTCTCGGCGCGCTCTACGCGGGCGTCGTGCCGGTCGTCGCAAACACGCTGCTCACGCCCGCCGACTATGTGTACATGCTCACGCACAGCCACGCGCGCGCGGTGATCGCCTCGGGTGCGCTGGTGCAGAACGTGACGCAGGCGCTGGAGTCCGTCGAACATGATGGTTGTCAGTTGATCGTCTCGCAGCCGTGTGAGGGCGAGCCGCTTATCGAGCCGCTTCTAGAGCCGCTCATTGCGCCGCTGCTCGAAGAATTGATCGACGCCGCCCCGCCCGCCGCCAAAGCCGCGGCAACCGGTTGCGACGACATCGCCTTCTGGCTGTATTCGTCAGGCTCGACCGGCAAACCGAAAGGGACCGTCCACACGCATGCGAATCTGTACTGGACCGCTGAGCTTTATGCCAAGCCGATCCTCGGCATTGCCGAAAGCGACGTGGTGTTCTCCGCGGCCAAGCTGTTCTTTGCGTACGGTCTCGGCAACGGCTTGACGTTTCCGCTGTCGGTTGGCGCCACGGCGATCCTGATGGCGGAGCGTCCCACCGCCGACGCGATCTTCACGCGTCTCGTCAAACATCGCCCGACTGTGTTCTACGGCGTGCCCACGCTCTACGCCAACATGCTGGTCTCGCCCAACTTGCCCGCCCGCGCCGATGTCGCGATGCGCATCTGCACGTCGGCGGGCGAAGCGTTGCCGCGTGAAATCGGCGAGCGTTTCACCGCCCATTTCGGCTGCGAGATTCTCGACGGCATCGGCTCGACTGAAATGCTGCATATCTTCCTGTCCAATCGCGCGGGCGCGGTCGAGTACGGGACGACGGGCCGTCCAGTGCCGGGATACGAAGTCGAGTTGCGCGACGATGCCGGTCATGCCGTGGCCGATGGCGAAATCGGCGATCTGTATATCAAAGGGCCGAGCGCTGCCGTGATGTACTGGAACAACCGCGAGAAAACGCGCGCCACGTTTCTCGGCGAATGGATCCGCAGCGGCGACAAGTACTGCCGGCTGGCGAACGGCTGCTATGTCTACGCCGGCCGCAGCGACGACATGCTCAAAGTCAGCGGCCAATATGTCTCGCCGGTCGAAGTGGAAATGGTGCTGGTCCAGCACGGCGCGGTGCTCGAAGCGGCGGTGGTCGGCGTCGATCACGGCGGCCTCGTCAAGACGCGTGCTTTCGTGGTGTTGAAGCGTGAATTCGCGGCCTCTGAGATACTCGCGGATGAGTTGAAGGCTTTCGTGAAGGACCGGCTCGCGCCGCATAAATATCCGCGCGATATCGTGTTCGTCGACGATTTGCCGAAGACTGCCACCGGAAAAATTCAACGCTTCAAACTGCGCGAGCAGTCATAAGGTGATCTATGCAGAACCCCGCCATTGGCAACGTTGCAGCGACGAGCGCCAGCGAATTCGCTGACTTGCCCGCTTGCGCGTCGCATGGGCCCTTGCGCATCGAGTATCGTTGGCTGAATGAAGCGGCCGGCGACGCGCCGATCGCCGTCTTCCTGCATGAAGGCCTCGGTTCGATCGCGATGTGGCGCGACTGGCCGCAAGCGCTGTGCGAGCGGCTCGGCATGCGTGGGCTCATTTATTCGCGGCCCGGCTACGGACTTTCCACGCCGCGTCCGCATGAGGTGAAGTGGCCCGTCGATTTCATGACGGCGCAGGCGCGTGACATTCTGCCCGCCTTGCTCGACGCGCTCGATATCGACATGCGCGAACGCCGGCGCATGTGGGTGATCGGCCATAGCGACGGAGGCTCGATCACGCTGCTGTATGCAGCGCTCCATCCCGAAGAATTGGCCGGTGCGGTGGCAATTGCGCCGCATGTCTTCGTCGAAGATATTTCGGTGGAGAGTATCGCGCAGACCAGACAACTCTACGAGACAACGGATCTGCGCGGCAAGCTTGGCCGCTATCACGCGGACGTCGATTCCGCGTTTTATGGCTGGAACGATATCTGGCTGAATCCGGCTTTCAGGCAGTGGTCGATTGCAGAAGAATTGGCGTCGATCCGCAAGCCGTTGCTCGCCGTGCAAGGCCACGACGACAACTACGGCACGATGGCGCAGATCGAAACGATCGCCGCACACCTGCCGCATGCGCAACTGGTCAAGCTCGACGCTTGCGGACACTCGCCGCATCGCGACGCGCCGGGGCCGCTGAACGAAGCCATTGCGGCATTCGTTTCGAGCGCGACGCATTTGGACCATTGAGGTCATGAGCGCGGCGCGTCTTTCCGACGACGCGCCGGGTCATAACGCTATTGCCGGCAAACGCCTCAGATTAACTTCACGCACTGCACACGCGGGACAATCTCGCGCTCCGCGGTCGGCGCGGGTTCGCTGCCGGGCAATATTACCGTCGAGATCGAGGCCATCGTCGCCATCCAGGATTAACGGTCGCGCAATTCTCAACAAATACCCAAATTTCCACATCTTCACAAAAGTTACACAGGTAAGCGACTATTCTTGCGCATCGCTGACCTGGGCACATGGACGCCCTGGCTCATCTTCCCCGTGCCGGAGACATTGCCATGTCTGTTGTGTCGAACCCGTCGATTGCCTTGCATTGCAAACGTTTGGCGGCCGCACTGGTCGCCGTGTCGCTGTGCATGCTGCTCGGCGCATGCGGCAACGACGACGACAAAACCCCGGACACGCACGCGGTGACGTCTACCGGGAGTCCGGCCGGCGACAGTAACGCCGGCGCCGTGCTGTCGGCGAATCCGTCCTTCGCTTCACCCGCGTCCGCTGACGTTACGATTCAAACCCCCGCACTACCCGCATCAAGCGCCGACCCGGCATTGTCCGCCGCCGCGTCGACGCCGCTCGCCACACCCGTGATCCATACCGTCGACTGAGTTTCGCGCGTCACGCGGCGCGCGGGCGAGTCTCGTGCGTTGCGTGCATCGTTCCTCCACCGAAGATCGAAAGCCAATACCATGACCTCAAAAAATCGCCGTGATTTTCTGCGCTCCGTCGCGCATGCAGCCGGTTCCGCCACCGCGCTGAGCATGCTGCCGCTGGGCATTCGCAACGCCCTCGCCATTCCCGCCAACAACAAGACCGGCACCATTCGCGACGTCGAGCACATCGTCGTGCTGATGCAGGAAAACCGTTCGTTCGACCACTACTTCGGCACGCTCAAGGGCGTGCGCGGTTTTGGCGACACGCGCGCGATCAATCTGCCCAACGGCAAGCCCGTGTGGTATCAGCCGCTCGCGGCGGACGCCGGTTACGTGCTGCCGTTCCGCCCGAGCGCGCCGAATCTGGGTCTGCAATTCCTGCAGGATCTCGCGCACGACTGGACCAGCACGCACGCGGCATGGAACGGCGGCCGCTACGATCAATGGGTGCCCGCCAAAAGCGCCACGACGATGGCCTATTTCACGCGCGAGGACATTCCGTTTCACTACCAACTCGCCGACGCCTTCACCATCTGCGACGCGTACCACTGCTCGCTGATGGGACCGACGGACCCGAACCGCTATTACATGTGGAGCGGCTGGGTCGGCAACGACGGCAGCGGCGGCGGCCCGGTGATCGACAACTCCGAACTCGGCTATGGCTGGTCCACGTACCCCGAAGTGCTGCAGAACGCGGGCATTTCGTGGAAGATCTATCAGGACATCGGCACCGGTCTCGACGCGAACGGCTCTTGGGGCTGGACGCAGAATCCGTACATCGGCAACTACGGCGACAACTCGCTGCTCTATTTCAATCAGTACCGCAACGCGCAGCCCGGCAATCCGCTCTACGACAACGCGCGCACCGGCACGAACGCGGCGAAAGGCGACGGCTACTTCGACATCCTCAAGCGCGACGTGCAGAGCAACGCCTTGCCGCAAGTCTCGTGGATCGTCGCGCCCGAAGCCTACTCCGAACACCCGAACTGGCCGACGAACTACGGCGCCTGGTACATCGACCAGGTGTTGCAGATTCTCACGTCGAATCCCGAGGTGTGGAGCAAGACGGTGCTGCTGATCAATTACGACGAGAACGACGGCTTCTTCGATCACATGGTGCCGCCGTTCGCACCGTCGTCGAGCGCGAACGGTCTGTCCACTGTCGACACCAGCAACGAAATCTATCCGGGCGACGCGAAGATTCCCGCCGCTCCGTATGGGCTCGGACCGCGTGTGCCGATGCTGGTGGTGTCGCCGTGGTCCAAAGGCGGCTACGTGTGCTCGGAGCTGTTCGACCACACGTCGGTGATCCGTTTCATCGAAAAGCGTTTCGGCCACGAGCACAACCTCGGCGAGTCGAACATCACGCCGTGGCGCCGCGCGGTGTGCGGCGATCTGATGTCGGCGTTCAACTTCAGCAATCCGAACGACGCTTTCCCGACGCTGCCGGGCACGAGCGGCTACGTGCCGCCGGATCAGAAACGCCATCCGGATTACGTGCCGCTGCCGCCCGCGTTGCAGGCCGTGCCGAAGCAGGAACCCGGCGTGCGCCCCGCGCGCGCGTTGCCGTACGAGTTGTTCGTGCGTGTGCATGGCGAAGGTTCGGCCAACCAGCTCACGATGCGCTTCGTCAACACGGGCCGTACCGGCGCGGTGTTTCTCGTCTACGCCGCTCATAGTCTCGACGCGCCGCGCACCTATACGGTCGAAGCCGGCAAGCGCCTGCAGGACGTATTGCCGCTGAATGCGGACGGCAGTTACGACTTCACCGTGTACGGCCCGAATGGCTTTCTGCGCCGCTTCGCGGGCAAGCCGGTCGCGCGCAGCTGGTGGAACGGCTCCGACATCGCGCGTCCTGAAGTCGAGGAAGGTTATGACGTCGCGAACGGCAATCTGCAACTGCGGCTGGAAAACGTGGGCAGCGCGCCTGCCCAGTTCAAGATCGTCAACGCGTACGACCCGAACAACGTGATCCGGCATACGGTGCGCGGCGGCGATACCGACCAGATCTACCTCGATCTGCGCAACGCTCACGGCTGGTACGATCTGGCGATTACGGTCAATACGGATCCGCTGTTCGCGCGGCGATTTGCCGGACACGTGGAAACCGGCAAGAGCAGCATGAGCGATCCGGCGTTGGGCAGCTAAGCCTTAGCCGAACGTATCGGTGAAATACAGCGGCCGCTGCGATGAAAACCGCAGCGGCCGTTTTTTCATGCACCATGCCTGGTCACTACATCGAGCAACGTCACGCGGCGACAGCGGACGATAACGACGCGCGCTCGCTTGCCTTCTCCCGAATCGCCTGCACGATGAACTCCGCATCGCGCGCGACGCCGGAGAATCGCCCCGAGCCCCACGTATGCAGCCACGGCAAGCCGACGAAATACAAGCCGTCGATCGGCGTAATGCCGCGCGTATGCGCCGGATAACCGCGACCGTTGAACACGGGTGCATCGAGCCAGCTGAAGTCCGGCGTAAAACCGATGCACCAGATGATCGCGGCAATGCCGCTTGCTTCCAGATCAAGGGTGGTGCGCTCCTGTGACGGACGCCAGACAGGTTCGTACACACCGCCCTTCGGCGCGTCGATACCCCGCTTCTCGATGAAGTTGTCGATGCTCACGTTGATCCGGTTATACGTATCGTCCGCCGCGTCGAGATTGGCCGCGAGCGTGGGCGAGAAATGAAACTGGCCGTCGCGCAGATCGTCGAGGCGGCCGTACAGCTCCATGCCTTCGGCGGCGAACTTGCGCAGATCGATATCGCGGCCACCGTCGCGGCCCGTCACGTAGTGATTGGTGTTGTCGCGCACGCCTTCGCGCAACGGATGTTTTTCCACCGGCATGTCGTAGTACTGCATGTCGGCCAGCCAATCCACCACGTCGCGGCCACGATAGAAGCGCGCGCAACGCGGCGCCTCGCCGACCGCCAGCACCACCTTGCGGCCGGCCAGATGCAAGTCTTCCGCGATCTGCGCGCCGGACTGCCCTGTGCCGACCACCATCACCGCGCCGTCAGGCAGCGCCTGCGGGTTGCGATACGCCGACGACTGCAGTTGCACGATTCGCGCGGGCAAGCGCTCTGCCAGGCGCGGCACGATCGGCGTGTGATAGCCGCCCGAGGCCACCACCACCTGATCCGCGCTGAAATCGCCCCGCGTCGTCGTGATCGCGTAGACGCCGTCGTCGCGCCGCTTGACGCGTTTGACCTCCGTGCGCTCCATCAACGGCGCATCGACATGTTCGATGAAACCGTCGAGGTAAGCTACGATCTCGTCCTTCTTCATGAAGCCGTGCGGATCGTCGCCGCGATACGGATAACCGGGCAGCGCGCATTGCCAGTTCGGCGTGACCAGACAGAAAGCGTCCCAGCGCTGCTCGCGCCACGTGTGCGTCACGGTGTTCTTTTCCACGACCAGATGGTCGATGCCGGCCTCTTTGAGGTAATAGCTGACCGACAGACCCGCCTGCCCGCCGCCGACGACGAGCACGCTGTAATGGCCTTCGGCACGCGCGTGATGTGCTGGATTCGACATGATGCGTCCTCTGAAAGAATAAGCGCCTAGCTGAATTCGATAACCTTGACGGTCGCGTCCGGCCGATCGCGAAAGCGCGCCGCGTCGCGCTCGATCTGCGCAAGCTGGTCCATTGCCGCCGAGCAGGCAAAGCCATATTTCTCGCGCACCCGCTCGGACGCGATGCCCAGCGCCTGCCGTGAGCGCGCGACGAAATCCTCCAGCGCGTACGCCTCGCCCGGGATGAAAAAATCGCCGATCACGTGCGAGGGCGAGTAACAGTTCGCTTCGTCGCCATCGGGCCATTGAATGCGAAAGTGCATGACGGGCATTGCTGATCCTCGAATCAATGAGTGGGCACGAACACGGTCGCGTCGTGCCCACGTGTCGTCAAAGGCGTCGGCAGTTCGAGCGTGTGCAGAACGCCGCCACGCGGGTTGACTGTGCACAGCGCGTTCATGTCACGTCACCCTTCCCGACAATGAAAGGCTCGCGCTGAAAATCCCACAGCGTTGCAGCGTCATCTCTGTGATGCACGACGACCTGACTCGCCGCATCGACGGATCCGATCACCGCACACGAGAGAGCGCGCGCATCGAATAGCGCCTGCACGGCATCGACATGCTCAGGTCGCACGGATAGCAGATAGCCGAAGCTCGGAAACGCGGTCACCCAGCGTTCCAGCGCCACGCCTTCGGGTTTGGGAATGCGAGCGAGGTCGATCCGCGCCCCTACTCGCGAGCATTCGAGCAACATCAACGCCGTGCCGAGCGTGCCTGCCATGCTGATATCTTTCGCGGCGTCGCACAGGCCGCTTTCCGCCAATTGCGGCAGCAGTTCGAGATCGCCGCGCAGACGCTCGGCCGGCGCACCCGCCGACGCATTCCAGAACGGATACGGTTCTTCAAAACGGCCACGCAGATCGACCGCCATCATCAGGCTGTCGCCTGGTTTGGCGTTGAAGCTCGATAGCAACGCCTTGGCGCGACCGATAATCGATACCGCCAGTTGCGCCGCGTCGCTGCGCGTATTCGTGTGGCCGCCGACAATCGGCACGCCGTACGCGACCGACGCCGCCACCATGCCCGCCAGCACCTCGTCGGCCGCACCGATGCCCGGACTCCACAGCGCGTCCACCACCGCCAGCGGCCGTCCGCCCATCGCATAGATATCGCTGACGTTGACCATCACGCCGCTGTAGCCGGCAAACCACGGCATGGCGCCGACAAAATCGCTGACCATGCCTTCGATCGCAAAGAGCAGATAGCCGTCGCCATCGGCGAGCGCGGCGCAGTCGTCGCCGAGCGCCACGGCTTGCGCGAGATCGTGCGTGCCGCGAGGCAAACGCTTCGCCAGCGCGCCGATCACGTCGACGATATCGGTCTTGTGACGGAACCCACGGCTTTCGCGCAAGCTCGCGACGAGATCGGCAACGCTCATGCCGCACTCCGCGCGGGCTCGACACGGCGCGAATACACTTGCGCTTGCGTACGCGTGACGAAACCGCCAAAGGGCGTGACGCACGGTGGATAGCGGTCCAATTGCGCCTGCATCAGATGGTGCGGCCTGCCGAGCAAGGTCTCCTCTGCAAGCACGTCCCAATGCATTGCGCGAAAGAGCGGCACATTCTGGCTCTGCACATGGGCCAAAAACGTCTCGCAGCCCAACGCATGCGCGCTGCTCACCGCGAGACGAATCAACGTCGCGCCGATCTTTCCATGCCGACGAAACGCCGCGTGCACGGCGAGGCGCGAACCGAACCACACGTTGTCGTGATCGCGGTGAATCCGCACGGTGCCGACCACCTGCTCCGGCATGCCGCCAAGACAACTGACGGCCACCAGTTGCTGCGCGTGCCGATCGATGTCGTCACGATCGTCCGCGACGAAAATGCCTTGCTCGATGCAGAACACCGCGCGCCGCAATTTGAATGCCTCTTCAGCTTCCCAATTCAACGTGGTCCACTTGATGCGGAATTCATTCGGCGCATACGGTGCGGAATCGATGTCACCGTCCAGCGTCTCGCCCGCAATCGCTTCACCGAACATGATCACTCCTCGTACGACGACAACGACGAACACGCGCCGCATTTCCCACAGCCCGCCTTGATATCGCTCGAACGCATGGCCGCGGCATTGAGCATGCCGCCCAGCGGCTGCAACACCGACTTCATGAATTCAGGCGTGGGCGCCGGATGATCTTCGAGCGGCGTGCCGCTAATCGGCACGAACGGCACGACGAACGGATAGACACCCAGCTCGATCAGTTCGCGCGACATCGCCAGAATCGCCGCCGCGCTATCGCCGAGCCCCGCGAGAATGTAGGTACTGACCTGGCCGCGCCCGAATACGGCCACGGCGGACTTGAACGCTTCCATGTAGCGCGACAGCGGCACGCTCGCCTTGCCCGGCATGATGCGTTCGCGCAAAGCGGGCGTCACCACTTCGAGATGCATGCCGAGCGTGTCGATGCCGCTCGCTTTCATGCGCGCGAACCAGCGGTCGTCGTCGGGTGGCTCGCATTGCGCCTGGATCGGCAGATCGACCGCGGCCTTGATCGCGAACGCGCTCTCGCACAAAATCTGCGCGCCGCGATCCGGCGTGGGCGGTGTGCCCGTGGTCAGCACCATATGCTTCACGCCGTCGAGCAACACCGCCGCGCGCGCCACTTCCGCGAGTTGCTCCGGTGTCTTGCGCGCAATCGTGCGGCCCGCCGCGAGCGACTGCCCGATCGCGCAGAACTTGCAACTCTTGCGCCGGCTCTCGTAGCGAATGCAGGTTTGCAAGACGGTGGTGGCGAGCACGTCCGCGCTATGCAATGCGGCGATATGCGAGTACGGCACGCCGTCGAGCGTCTGCATGCCGTAAAAACGCGGCGCTTTCGGAAAGCTGATGTTGGCGATTGGGATCGTGCCGCGCAACAGCGCGCTCGAACCGCTCGCATCCGGCGTCTGCGCGACGAAGGGCGAATGCCACGCGGTGCTCGTATGCACGGGCACCATGATCGTCACGCCATCCACCGTCACCGCCTTGTGATCCGACGGACCCGCGCCGCCGCGCCGGCTCGCTGCGCCCGCATCCGGCGACACGAGCCGCAAACCGGTCGACTGCAATTCAGTCATCAATTGCCGGCTCTGCGCCGACAGCGACTCGCTGGCGTTCATCGCATCCTCCTTCGGTTGAATTGAAATCCACGCTCGATGTGGCCGACCACGCCGGCATCGGCGCGACGGTTTCCGCGGGCCGCCGGTTGATCGCGAGGCTCAGCAATTCGGGCCGCGCGTAATGGCCGACCGAATCCATCATGCGTTTGCGCTTGGTGATCAAGGCCATGTCGAGATCGGCGATCACCATGCCTTCGCCCTCGCGCAGCGGTTCGGCGAGATGCTGTCCTTCCGGCGAGACGATCGCGGTATTGCAGCCACCGCGCAGCGCCTTTTGCAAATTCGTGTCCGGCGTCACTGACGCGATCTGCGCTTCGGTAAGCCATCCCGTTGCATTGACGACGAAGCAGCCCGACTCCAGCGCGTGATGCCGGATCGTCACCTCAATCTGCTCGGCGAAAATCGGCCCCACGAGCGAACCGGGAAACTGGCTGCAATGAATCTCTTCGTGCTGCGTCATCAACGCATAACGCGCGAGCGGGTTGTAATGCTCCCAACAGGCCAGCGCGCCGACACGCCCCACCGCCGTATTCGCCACCGTCAAACCCGCGGCGTCGCCCTGCCCCCAGATCATCCGTTCATGAAACGTCGGGGTGATCTTGCGGCGCTTGAGGACGATCCGGCCATCCACGTCGAAGATCAACTGCGTGTTGTAGAGGCTGCCGTGATCGCGTTCGTTGACGCCGAGCACCACCACCATCCGGTGCAAACGCGCCTGCTCGGCCACCGCCTGTGTCACCGGGCCCGGCACGATCACGGCCTCTTCGTAGAGTTTCATGTGATCGGCGCCGGACACGACCGGCGGCCGCACGAAAGAAAAGTACGGGTAATACGGCACGAAAGTTTCGGGGAACACGATCAGCTGCACGCCCTCGCGTGCGGCTTTCCCGATGGCCTCGCAAACCTTCTCGAGCGTGCCGCCGCTGCGCTCGAAGTCGGGTGCGATCTGAACCGCTGCGGCGCGCACGATACGTTTGTCGGACATGGTGGTCACTTGCCTCTCGTCAAACTGCCGTCAGACCGTCCATGTGTGGATGACCAACGCATTGTCCTTGCGGTGAAGCAACTGGATGTCGAGCACGTCGAGCGGGCTGATCGGCCGGATGCCTTCGATCAGCGAAGCTTCGCCATGGCCATACAGTGCTTGCAGCGCGAAGCGGCATGCGTAGACCTTGCCGCCCTCTTCCATGAACTTCGTCAGTTGTTTGTTGAAGTTCAGATGGCCGGGAAACGCTTCGTCGCCGAGCGTCGGAAAGCCGCGTTGCAAGCCGAGCGTCACGCCCGGCCCATACAGCAGCACCGATGTTTCAAAGCCCTTACGTTGCAGGCGCGTGGCCTGCAGCATATTGACGAAACCGATCGAACCTTCGAACGCGACCGTATGAAACGTGACGAGCGCCTTCTCGCCCGGCTCGGCTTTCACGTCTTCGAAGACTTTCTCCTCGTAGTCGACAAGGTAATCGCCTTTCTGATGCAGCGGTTTGTTGACGGCTGGCATGACACTCTCCGATCAGGTTTGCTAAGTAAAAGAGGACGCGCGTTCAAGCTGTGCGCGCTTCTTCCAATGCAACGGCCGTGCCATTGATCGGGCACGCGAATGCGATCAATCAGCAATCAATTCCGTCTCGATTCGAAGTGCGACTCAAAAAAATTTTGGCGCGAAGGTTGCATATAGCCGAGGCATGTCGTGCAAACGCTGTCGGCAACGCATTACCGCACCAGCCATGTGCGATTCACGCATACCGACGTGTCGGCGTGGTGCAGTCATTCACCACAGTCGATCAATCCGATCATTGATCGCATGCGGATGCGATCAAGTTCTCTCAACGTGAATAGAGACCCGAAACCAATGAGCAGCCCGACACATCACTGGATCAAACGTCTCGCCGACATTCGCAAACCCGCCTATCTGGCGATTCCGGATCTGATCGAAGAAGATCTCGCCACTGGGCGGCTGCGTCCACGCGACCGCTTACCGGGGCTGCGCGATCTCGCTCTGGAACTCGCGCTGAACTACACGACGGTGGCGCGCGCTTACGCCGAAGCGCGCAAACGTGGCCTGCTCGATTCGCGCGCGGGCAGCGGCACGTTCGTGCGCGGCCGTACAGCCACGTTGCCGCTCGCGGGCGGCAGCAGCATCGAGATGTCGATGAACACGCCGCCCGAGCCGCCCGACTTCGCGATACGCCTGCGCGAATCCGCCGCGCGGCAAATGGCCGATAGCGATCCCTATCAATTGCTGCGCTATCAGGACTTCGGCGGATCGGCCGCCGACAAGGACGCGGGCGCCGAATGGTTGAGACGCCGCGTGCCGCATTGCGACGCGCAAAACGTGCTGGTGTGCCCGGGCATCCATAGCGCGCTGGTGGCGCTCGTCTCGCAGTTGGCGCGGCCGGGCGGCACCATTTGCCTCGATGCACTCGCCTACCCCGGCATCAAGGCAATCGCCGCGCAACTCGGTGTGCGTCTGCAAGCGTTGCCGCGCGATGACGAAGGGCCGCTCGCGCACGCCTTCGAGGCGCTCTGCAAGACCGACAAGCCCAGCGCGTTCTATTGCAATCCGACGCTGCAGAATCCGAGCACGCTCACGCTCACGCACAAACGGCGCGAGGCGCTCGCCGACGTCGCGCTGCGCTACAGCGTGCCGATCATAGAAGACGATGCCTACGCGATGCTGCCGCAGAACGCGCCCGACGCGCTCGCGAGTCTCGCGCCCGAACTGACCTATTACGTCACCGGTTTGTCGAAGAGCTTCGGCGCCGGTTTGCGCGTCGCGCATCTGCATGCGCCGACGCCGCGGCAAACGCAGCGGCTAGCCGGCGCACTGCGCGCCACCACCGTGATGGCGAGCCCGTTCACGGTCATGCTCGCGACGCAGTGGATCGTGGACGGCACCGCGGCTGACATGCTCAACGCGATCCGCAACGAGTCGCGCGCCCGCCAGGCCATTGCTTCGCGCATGCTCGAAGCGTGGCCTTTCGAAGCGCATCAAGATGGCTTTCATTTGTGGTTGCCGGTGCCGGTGGAAAGCGGCTGGAGCGCATCTGAACTCGCGTTGCAGTTGCGCAATCAGGGCATCGCCGCCGTGGCGGGCGCCGCGTTTTCGACGGATGGCAATCCGCCCAACGCCATGCGCGTCTGCCTCGGCGGATCGAAAACGCGCGATGAATGCGAAGAGGCGCTGCGCATCGTTGCGGAGACACTCGATCATCCGCATCATCTGCACTCTCCGGTGATGTGAAGCGATCCTTGGGCGATGCTGATCAGCGTTATTGTCATACGAATACAGCGCGTCGCTAGCGATCGATAAGCGCGCAACGACGCGCTGTTTCCGTGCGCATTGAAAAAGCCAACGCGCAAGAAAAATTTCGCGCGAACTCGACACGCCGCCCCGCACCGCTCACCCGCCGTTGGTGAGCAATTGAAAGCATTCCCCGCTCAAGTCCCACTAATTGGAGCCGTATACACCGTGTGAGGCCCCCGCCTCACCGACTCCGACTCCGGTTCACCGCTCACTCCGAAAGACTCCCGACATGTTCACCTCCATTCGCGCGCGCATCGTCGCCCTGTGCGTCGCTATCGTTGTGGTCGCGCTCGCCGCCAACGCGGTTCTCAACTATGTCGTCGCCAACTCGTATAACGCCGATGCCATCGACAGCAGTCTGACCGCGGTCGAAAGCGGTCACGCGGACGGCATCGGCGACTGGGTCGCCACCAACAGCCAGATGATCAACTCGCTGCAGGACGCGGTGCTGCAAGCGGATCCGTCCGCCGCGCTGAAGCAGATCGCTGCGGCCGGCAAGTTCACCAACGTGTACGTCGGCTATGCGGACAAGACGGCGAAGTTCTCCGATCCGACCGGCATTCCGCCCGACTACGATCCGACCGGCCGTCCCTGGTACAGGCAGGCCGCGGAAGCGGGCAAGCCGGTGGTCACGCCGCCTTACGTGGACGTGGGCACGGGCAAGCTGGTGGTGGCGTTCGCCGCGCCGGTGGTGCGCGACGGCGCGGTGAAAGGCGTGGTGTCAGGCGACGTCGCGATGGACAGCGTGATCGCCAACGTCAAAGCGATTCATCCGACGCCGGCGAGCTTCGGCATGTTGATCGATGCGAGCGGCCATATCGTCGCGCATCCCGATGCGAAACTGACTTTGAAGCCGGTCTCCGATGTGGCGCCAGGCCTGACCGGCGACAAGCTCGCTGCCCTCTTCAGCGCCGGGCGTCCGCTCGAAATGGACGTGAACGGCAGCACGAAGCTGCTGCGCGCGCAAGCGATTCCCGGCACCGACTGGTACGCGGTCGTCGCGCTCGACAAAGCCGAAGCGACCGCCGGCATGCGTTCGCTGCTGACCGCTTCGGTGATCGCGTTGATCGTGATCGCGGGCATCGCCGCCGCGGTCGTGGCGGCGGTCACTGCCGTGTCGTTCCAGCGTCTGTCGAAAGTGCGCGACGCGATGGATGCCATCGGCTCCGGTGAGGGCGACCTCACGCAACGCCTGCCCGCCGTCGGCAACGACGAAGTCGCGCAGATCGCGCGTTCGTTCAACACCTTCATCGACAAACTCAGCCACGTGATGCGTCAGATTCGCGACGCCAGCGAATCGGTGCGTGTGGCCGCGAATGAAATCGCCGCGGGCAACGTCGATCTGTCGGGCCGCACGGAGTCCGCCGCGGCGAGTTTGCAGCAAACCGCCGCGTCGATGGAAGAAATCACCTCGACCGTCACGCAGTCGGCAAGCGCGGCGAAGCAGGCCGACGATACCGCCGTGTCCGCCTCGCAGGTCGCCTCGCGCGGCGGTGTCGTGATCTCCGAAGTGATTGCGACGATGGGCGAGATCCAGCATGCGTCGGTCAAGATCTCCGACATCATCGGCGTGATCGACGGCATTGCGTTTCAGACCAACATCCTCGCGTTGAACGCCGCGGTGGAAGCCGCGCGTGCGGGCGAACAGGGCCGCGGTTTCGCGGTCGTGGCCGGCGAAGTGCGCAGCCTCGCGCAACGCAGCGCGCAGGCCGCGAAGGAAATCAAGGCGCTGATCGAATCGACCGTGGCGAGCGTGACGTCCGGTTCGGGCCAGGTGCGCCAGGCCGGCGAGACGATGACGGAGATCGTCAGCAACGTCGCCAACGTGACGACCATCATTTCCGAAATCACCCAGGCCGCCAACGAGCAGACGCGTGGCATTCAGGAAGTGAACCGCGCGGTCAGCCAGCTCGACGAGATGGTTCAACAGAACGCCGCGCTGGTCGAGCAATCCACGGCGGCGGCCGCCGCACTGCAAAACCAGGCCGTCAGCCTGGCAGGCGCGGTGACGCAATTCAAACTCGATTAAACGCCTTACCTGGGACATTGCAGTGACGTTCTATAGAAATCTGAAGATCGCCGTTAAATTGGCCTTGCTCGGCGCGGTGTTGCTGGCCGCGACGATGATCGTGGGCCTGGAAGGCTGGCATGCGCTGGCGAAAACGCATGCGCTGCAAATCGAGTCGGCGCAATCGCTCGCTCACTATGCGCGAGCCGCCGACACGGCGCGCGTCGCGCAGGTCGAGTTCAAGAAGCAGGTGCAGGAATGGAAGGACCTGTTGTTGCGCGGCGCCGATCCGGCCGCGTTCGCCAAATACCGTGATGCCTTCAGCAAGGAAAGCGGCACGACGCACGCCGCCCTGCTGCGTCTGAAGGATCAGTTGGATGCATTGGGCGCAAACGTGGACGGCGTCGACAAGGCGCTCGCCACGCACGCTTCGTTGCAGGACACTTACCTCGATGCGCTCAAGCATTACGACGCCGCCGATCCGAACACCGCGCACGTGGTCGACGCGCTCGTGAAGGGCATCGACCGCGCGCCGACCGCCGCGATCGACGACATCGTCGCCTCCGTCATGCAACAGGCGCAGGATTCCAGCGTGCGCACGAGCGAAGCGGCGGAACGCGCCTACACGATCGCCACGGTGCTGTTGCTGTCGGTCGTGATCGGCTCGCTCGGCGTCGGCGCATTTGCGGTGTGGTTTCTCAGCCGCAGCATCACACTGCCGGTCAGGCAGGCCGTGGGCGTCGCGCAAGCGGTGGCGGCAGGCGATCTGCGCGCGGACGTGGCGGTGGTGAGCCGCGATGAAACCGGCCAGTTGCTCATCGCGCTCAACGACATGAACCAGCGTTTGCGGCAGATCGTCAGCGAGATTCGCGAAGGCGCGACGACGATTTCGTCGGCCACGCAGGAGATCGCCGCAGGCAACCTCGACCTGTCCGCACGCACTGAACAGCAAGCGGCCTCGCTCGAAGAAACCGCCGCGTCGATGCAGCATTTCACCGACTCGGTTCAGCGCAACGCCGCCAATGCGCGCGAGGCCACCACGCTCGCGCAAACCGCGGCGCAGGCTGCACGCGATGGCGGCGCCGTGATGAGCGACGCGGTGCGCACGATGGGCCAGATCGAAGCGGCGTCCAGGCGCATTGTCGATATCATCGCGGTGGTGGAAGCCATCGCGGCGCAGACCAATATCCTCGCGCTCAACGCCGCGGTGGAAGCGGCCCGTGCCGGCACGCAAGGGCGCGGCTTCGCGGTGGTCGCAAGCGAAGTGCGCAGTCTCGCGCAACGTTCCGCCGATGCCGCGCAGGAGATCAAGACGCTGATTCGCGAGTCGGTCGCCACGATCGACGCCGGCACGCAGTTGATCAATCACGCGAGCAATACGATGGACGGTGTGGTGGCGAGCGCGGGCAGCGTGACGCGCATCGTCGAATCCATCGCGACGGCAAGCGTCGATCAGGCAGCGGGTATCGCGGAAGTGAACGATGCCGTCACGCAGATGGATCAGGTGACGCAAAGCAACGCGGCGCTCGTCGAGCAGGCGGCTGCCGCGGCCGATGCGGTGCAAAGCAAGGCATCGGGGCTCGTGCAAAGCGTGAGTTTCTTCCGGCTGGGAGCCGCGGCTTAAGGCTTGGCGCCGTGTGGCGCCCGCTGTTATGCAAGCGTGAAGCGGCGCGCAATGCGCCGCTTACGATTCGAAATCGAGTCCGCCGATCAACACCAGAGGATCGGCCTGTGTATGCGAGAGAAAATCCAGTTCGCGCGCATGATTCCAGGCCGCGAGCTTGCGCGGCAGCGCGGCCAGATAGCCGGCAAAACGCGAGGGCCCGTCCGCGCCCATCAGTCGCTCGATTTCGTCGCTGTCCCAGGTCAGATACAGATTCAGCGGATAGGTGTAGTGCCCCACGTCTTCGATGGGCGCTGCGTGAATCCGCACGCGAGTGGGATGCCCATGGCCGCCATACGGCAGCACTTTGGTCTGCACGGTTGTCGCGAAACAGGCGGCAATCGCCTCGGCAATGCGAGGCGCAAACTCTTCATCGAAACGGGCGGCACTCTCCGGACTCATCCAGGTCTCCAGCTTTATGCGTGATGAGCCGGCTATCCTAGCACGCGGACGAGCGCGCGCCGGTTGCGTCACGGCATGTCTGCCTCGTGGTCACGCGCAACCGCGGCGGTAGCTGCGCGTCGGCATCCCGCATCAAACCGTCTTCAGAATTCGCGGCTTCGCTTCGTTCACCGCTGCTGCCAGTTCGGCCACCGCATCGGGCGCACTGTCACCCTTTTCCGTGCGCATCGACAGATAGCGCAAACAGCACACCCGCAAAAACGAGGCGAAGTTGGTCGGCATCTCGCCGCGCAGCGCGATCAGTTCGTCGTAGAGCTTCACGGCGAACTGGCTGGTCGTCATGCTCTCGCGCGCCGCGATTTCGTGCAGCACGTCCCAGAACAGATTCTCCAGCCGAACCGTGGTGATCACGCCGTGAATGCGCAACGAGCGCGTGCGCGACTCATACAGGATCGGATCGGCGTTGGTGTATATCCCACACATAACGTTTGCTCCTTTTTTCCGGGCGCGCGCGCCGTGGCGTTTCATGCAGCCACGGCACGCCGCCCGCCTTCGTCAACATACGCCGGCATTCGCCGCCCGACAATCGCATCGAACCCGAACGCCGCCCCTGCCCCCGTCCAGCCGCGTTACACCGCGCGTTTATTCATCTGCCCCGCGATGTGATCCGCCTGACGGATCGCCAGTGTGACGATCGTCAAGGTCGGATTTTCCGCCGCGCCGGTGGTGAACTGGCTGCCATCCGAAATGAACAGGTTCGACACTTCATGCGTCTGGCCGAAGCGGTTGCACACGCCGTCTTCGGCTCGCGCACTCATGCGGGCGGTGCCGAGGTTGTGCGTGGACGGATACGGTGGCACGCGATACACCGTCTTCGCGCCTGCCGCTTCGTACACCGCCGTACCCTGCCTGAACGCGTGCTCACGCATCGCTTCGTCGTTCGGATGATCGTCGAAATGCACGTTGGCGACCGGCTGGCCGTATTGATCCTTCACGTCCGTGTTCAAGGTCACGCGATTGCTCTCGCGCGGCATATCCTCACCGACGATCCACATGCCCGCCGTGTATGCGTATTGATCCATCGCCTGGCTGAAGTTCGGCCCCCATGCGCCCGGATCGAGAAAAGCCGCGTAAAACGGCAGGCCGAGCGACACGGTCTCCATGTGATATCCGCCCGCGAAGCCGCGTTGCGGATTGAACACCGCTTCGTCCTCGATGATGCCGGCCATCGTCGTGCCCTTGAACATCTCCACCTTGTCGTTGAACACCGCATACACCGAGCCCGTGGTGTGACGCATATAGTTGCGACCCACCTGGCCCGAGCCGTTCGCGAGCCCCTGCGGGAATTTGCTCGAATGCGAGTTCAGCAACAGCCGCGGCGTCTCGATCGAGTTGCCGGCCACCGCGACGACGCGCGCCTTCTGCCGCTGCAATTTGCCGTTGCCGTCGTAGTAGACCACCTCCTTCGCCTTGCCGCGCGCATCCGTTTCAATGCGCACCACGTGGGCCTGCGTGCGCAACTCCATATGGCCGGTTGCCTGAGCGCGCGGCAATTCGGTGTAGAGCGTCGACCACTTGGCGCCCGTGCGGCAACCCTGAAAGCAGAAGCCGCGCTGGAAGCAATGCGCGCGGTCGTCGCGCACCACGCTATTGATCGCCATGTGGCCGGTATTGCATTCCTTGTAGCCGACTTTCATCGCGCCGGCCGACATTACCTTGAAGTTGTTGTTGCCCGGCAGGCCCGGCAGACCGTTGGTGCGCGTCACGCCCATTTTCTGCGACGCGCGGTCGTAATATGGATCGAGCTCTTCACGCGTGAGCGGCCAGTCGAGCAGATTGGCGTCCTTGATATCGCCGTAGGTCGTCTTCGCCTTGAACTCGTACGGCTGGATGCGCAGACTCGCGCCGGCCCAGTGCGTGGTCGTGCCGCCCACCGTCTTGCAGATCCACGCGGGCAGATTCGGAAAGTCCTTGGCGATGCGCCAGCTGCCCGACGTGGTGCGCTTGTCGAGCCACGACAGCATCTGGAACGCGCCCCATTCGTCCGTCGTGAAATCGGCCTGCGTATGCAGCTTGCCCGCTTCCAGCACGACGACGTTGATGCCCTTCTGCGCGAGTTCGTTGGCGAGCGTGCCGCCGCCCGCACCGGAGCCGATGATCACGACGACCTTGTCGTCGTTGTGCGAAAAACGCACCTTGTTGTTGTCTTGATCCATGTCTTACCTCCTGTCGATCAGAGTTGGCGCTTTAGCGCTTACTCTGATCCCATGCAAAGCGGTCGACGGGAGTTAGCGCTTCAGCGCTTACTCCCGTCCCATGCAAAGCGGTCGACGAGAGTTAGCGCTAAAGCGCTTACTCCCGTCCCATGAAAAGCGGTCGACGGGAGTTAGCGCTTTAGCGCTTACTCCTGCCCCATGCAACGTTGTCGTCACGATTAGCTATCCGTAGGGATCGGTCCGCTGGCGGCTGCCGGCGGATTAGGCAGCCACGAAAGGCTGTTGAACCCTTTGGTCAGGTAGCCGCCATCGCCTTCCGAAGCGCCGTAGCCGAAGTGCGCATACGCCATGGTGTTGGCGTACAGCGAAACCACCGCGGTGCTGCGTATCGTGTTGAAGAATGGCGTGCCCGCGAGCGCGGCGACATCCTTGGCCTGCTCCGCGGGCGCACGCTTGAGCCAGTCGGAACCCGCTTGCGTGTCGAGTTGTCTGACGCCGTCCGCGAGTTGCTGACGCACCGCCGGATCGGCTTTCGCTTTCGCGTCGAGGTCCTTCACCACCAGCGCGTAGACCGCGTTGTCGAGCGTGGGGTGCTGATAGATCTGCCGCGTGAAGGCCAGAATCACTTCACCCTGGTGCGTGTCGAGACCTTGCAGTTCGAGGGCCCACGCGCGGCTCGGCGCGAGCGTCGACAGTACCGACGAGAACGCCAGCGTGCCCATCAGCACACCCGTGCCTCTCAAAAGCTCGCGACGCGTGAGCGGAAGCCGCAACGCCGCCGCGGCAGCCTTCGCCGCGCGATGCTCGCCGCCGTGCTCATGCGTGTATTCGTGCGCGTGTTCGTGAGGATGCTCATGCCGTGCGTGATCGGACGCGACGATCGGTATGACCGTTGTCTTCATGGTTGTCTCCTGTCGACCAGAGTCGGCGCTTCAGCGCCTTATCCCGGTCCCATCCAAGATGGTTGCTTGTGGGGTATTGCAACTACGCGGCGGCCGCCGGATTACTTTGGCTATTGATAGTGGCCGTGGCGTTCCAACACTTCGATCTTGTAGCCGTCAGGGTCCTGAATGAAAAAATATCGTGCCAGCAACTCGCCGTCGTCGTTGTGAAACTCGCGCAGATCGTTGGGCGTCATGCCGAGATCGAGTAGACGCTGCCGTTCGTGTTTCGCATCGTCGACTACGAAAGCGACGTGGCCGTAGCCGTCGCCATGCGAATACGGTTCCTCGCGGCCTTTGTTCCAGGTCAGTTCTATTTCGGCGTCGGCTTCGGCGTTGCGCAAATAAGCGAGCGTGAAGTCCGGAAAATCGAGCCGGTGCGATACGTCGAAATTGAAAGCCTTTTGATAGAACGCGAGCGAGCGCGGCAGATCCTGCACACGGATCATCGTGTGGATGAGTTTGGCCATCGGTGTCCCCTCCTGTTTGAATCAAGTTTAGGAGGACGCACGTGCGAGTGGTAATGCACGGCTAAATCGCGCCAGGGACTTGCCCTATGTTGCAGCAGCGTCGCTTGCAGGGATTTCGCTCGCGCGTCGACGGCGCGAACATTGATGGACGTGGCGCCCACTCAGGTTGCATTGCAGCACGCCGGCCCGTTCAAGCGAGCATGGCCGAATGGCATTAGGCAAAACCCGACGTCGACGTAACGCCCACGCCCATCCACTGAAGCGCATTCGTTTTTGCCTCACGGCCATACACAGATGCGCCGAGTTTCCATAAGGTCGGGTTCGGATGTCTTTCTAAATGCCGTGGAGCGTAGTGCGTTATGGAATTCGATACGAAAGTCGCGATCATCGTGCTGGACGATCTCGCTGTCTGGCAAAAACTCAATGTGACCGCGTTTCTCGCGACGGGGATCGCCGGCGCCGCACCGGAAGCGATGGGCGAGCCGTACGAGGACGCGGCGGGCCGCCGGCACGCGCCGCTGCTCGGCCAGCCGATGATGGTGTATCAGGCGGACAACGCGGGTTTGCTGCGCGCGTTTCGCCAGGGCATTGAACGCGAATTGACGCGCGCGGTGTATGTGCGCGCGATGTTCGCGACCGGCCACGATCAGGCGAACCGTGAAGTATTCCGTGCCGAACCCGCCGATGCGCCCGACCTCGTCGGCATTGCCGTGCGCGGGCCGAAGAAGGCGGTCGATAAAGCCGTGAAAGGTCTCTCACTGCATGCGTGACACGCCGCGCGGCTAGCGCGTTCAGAGTTCAGGACTTGGGCCGCGCTCCAGATAAGTGGTCAGCGCGATATAGCTGCGCGTGCCGGTAAAGCCTTCGATCGCGTGAATACGCGCGAGCAGTTGTTCGAGCGATTGCGTGTCGCGCGTGCGGACCTTGAGCAACATTGCGCTCTCGCCCGTCACGGTATGAATCTCCTCGACGTCGGGCAGTTCCTGCAGCGCCAGCAGTTGCCGCGTCACCGCCCAGCTCGTCGTATCGACATGCACGAACGCAAGCAACGGGCGATTCAGCCTCGCGCCGTCGAGCGCGGCAACCGTGGCCTTGATCACGCCTTCCTTCTTCAAACGCCGGGTACGTTCGTGGACCGCGGGCGCCGACAGGAACAGCAGCTTGCCGAGTTCCGCATAAGTGCGCGTGGCGTCTTCGGCGAGCAGTGCGAGCAGCTTGCGGTCGGTATCGTCGAGCGAGGCCGGGCCCGGTTGACTGCCCGGCGTCCGGAGCGCCCTGCCGCTGCGCGTGGAAGGTGAGCGCGGACCCATGCTCATGGTTTTGCGGCGGAATCGTTACCTTCTTGTGCGAGTCCCTCGCGCAAGGCTTTGCGGATCACCTTGCCGGTCGGCGTCAACGGCAGGCTGTCGACAAAGCGGATCTCGCGCGGATATTCGTGCGCGGCAAGGCGCGTTTTGACGTGATGCTGGATCTCGCGCACGAGCGCCTCGTCGCCGACAAAACCGGCCTTGAGCACCACGAACGCCATCACGATCTCGGTGCGCTCGGGATCCGGCGCGCCGATCACGGCCGCCATCGAAACTGCCGGATGACGCAGCAGCGAATCTTCGATCGAAGCCGGTCCGATTCGATAACCGGCGCTCGTGATCACGTCGTCGCCACGGCCGACGAAGCGGATGAAACCGTCCGCGTCGCGCGTGCCGAGGTCGCCAGTCAGCAGAAACTTGCCGCGGAATTTTTCGCGCGTGGCCGCCTCGTTGCCCCAGTAGCCGAGGAACATGACGGGATCGGGCGCGGCCACCGCGATATCGCCGATTGCGCCGATTGCGCCTTGAGGCAGTTCATTGCCGTCCATGTCGACGATCGCGACATGATGCCCGGGCACCGCGCGGCCGATCGCGCCGAAGCGCGGCTCGAACAGCGCCGCGCACGAGGACACCACCACGTTGCACTCCGTCTGCCCGTAGAACTCGTTGATCGTCACGCGCAGCGCCTTGCGGCCCCAGCCGATCAATTCCTCGCCGAGCGATTCGCCGCCGCTTGCCACCGAGCGCAATGCGAGGCTCCAGCGTTCGGGATGCTCGACGCCGCGCATCATCTTCAGAGCGGTCGGCGGCAAGAATGTATGCGAGACCGCGTGACGTGCCATCAGATCGAACGCGGCCTCGCCGTCGAATTTCGCAAAGCGGCGCGCCAGCACCGCGACGCCGTGATGCCACGACGGCAACAGCACGTCGAACAGGCCGCCGATCCACGCCCAGTCCGCGGGCGTCCACATGAGCGTGGCGTGCGCGGGAAAGCCCTGCTGCGACATCTCGACGCCCGGCAGATGACCCAGCAACACGCGATGCCCATGCAGCGCGCCCTTCGGCTTGCCGGTCGTGCCCGACGTGTAGATGATCACCGCGGGATCGTCGGCGCCCGTGTCGGCGGGAGTGAAGCTCGCGGGCGCGCTGTTCAGCGCCTGCCAGAATGAATGCACGGGCGCTTGCGGATCGCCGTTGTCCTGATCGATATCCACGCTGAAGACATGGCGCAATGCCGGCAGCGCCGCGCGGATTTCGTCGACCTTCCGCGCGCCGGCGTAGTCGGTGATCAATGCCACCGCACCACTGTCGCCGAGCCGGTGTTCGATCGCGTCGACGCCGAACAGCGCGAAGAGCGGCACGGCCACCATGCCGGCCTTGTAGGCGGCGAGATGCGCGAGCGCCGTTTCGATCGATTGCGACAGAAAGATGCCGATGCGGTCGCCGCGTTGCGCGCCCGCCGCCAGCAGCGCATTGGCAAAGCGATCGGACAGCGCCTTCAACTGGTCGAACGTATACCGGGTGGCGTTGCCCTCGGCGTCCTCGTAGATCAGCGCGAGGCGGCCCGAACCGTCGGCCCATTTGTCGCATACATCGACACCGATGTTGTAGCGCGCCGGGATATCCCAGGCGAAGTTTGCCGCGAGCGACTCGTAGGTCTGGCCGTCGAGATTCATCCTGTTTGCTCCTGCAAGCCCGTCGGCGGTTGATAGCGCGGGAAGCCGTTATATTCGATCGTACGCTGCGCTTTAGCGAGCGGCCAAGAATGGCGCGCGTTCGGCACGCCGCCGTCGACACGGATCACCGTGCCGTTGATAAACGCCGACGCCTCCGACAACAGAAAGACCGCCGCGCCGGCGAGTTCCGATTCCGTGCCGAAACGCTGCAACGGCACCTTGTGCTTCAGCGTGCGCAGCAGCGCCTGGTACTCTTCGTTGTAGCTGTCCATGCCCGCCGACGCAATCCAGCCGGGCGCGACCGCATTGACTCTAACGCCGGCGTGGCCCCATTCGCAGGCGGCCGTTTCGGTGAAGTTCCATACGCCCGCACGAGCCGCGCCCGAGTGCCCCATGCCAGGCATGCCGCCCCAGATGTCCGCCAGCATGTTCACGATCGCGCCGCCGTGATGCTGCATCCATTGGGTATAGCACTCGCGGGACATCAGAAACGTGCCGTGCAGATTGTTGCGCACGACCGCGTCCCAACCGTTGAGGGAGATCTTTTCGAGCCTCGCGGGGAATTGGCCGCCTGCACAGTTGAAGAGGCCGTCCACGTGGCCCAGATCCGTGATGATCGAAGTGATCGTCTCACGAACCTGCTGCTCGTTGCGGATGTCGCAGGAGTAAACCTTGTGGCCGTTGCCGGAGGACGGATGATCCGTGGCCAGTTCGGCCTGCACCGCTTTCAGCTTGTCTTCGCTTCGGCCGACCAGCGCCAGGGTCGCCCCCAAGGACGCCAGTTCGTGAGCGGTGCATCGGCCAAGTCCGCTGCCCGCGCCGGTGACGATCACCACCTTGCCGGAGAAAAGACCTTCGCGGAAAACTGAACGATAGCCGCTGGATGGCGGCGAGGTACTCGACGAAGCTGCGGGCATTCGGGTGTCTCCTTCACGAACTGCGCTTTCGATGTTTTCTGAGTTTAGCTCAAGTTTTGTTCGCGCGTTGTTGCCGTCCTCAAATTTATTTCCCTCATTTCGTGCTTGATATTTCATTAATTTTTGAGCGAGACTCAACTCCGGCCCACTCGACTTCCCGCGCGGCAGCCACCGTCGTGCGTTCATCGAGCGCGCCGGCCGGATCGGCGACCGGCCGCGAACGTGGCCGCGCCAACGCCGCCCTCAGCTTGTCCCGATCCAGTTCCTTCTCCCACGCCGCAATCACAATCGACGCCACGCCGTTGCCCATCGTATTGGTCAGCGCCCGGCACTCGGACATGAACCTGTCGATGCCGAGAATCAGCACCATCGCCGTCACCGGCACAGTCGGCACCACGGAAAGACTCGCAGCCAGCGTGATGAACCCTGCCCCCGTGACGCCCGTCGAACCCTTGGACGTCAGCATCGTCACCGCCAGCAGCGTGATTTCCTGAGCGATCGTCAAATGCGTGTTGGTGGCCTGCGCGAGAAACAGCACCGCGAGCGTCATGTAGATATTGGTGCCGTCGAGATTGAACGAGTAGCCGGTCGGCACCACGAGACCGACAATGCCGCGCGAGCAGCCGAGCCGCTCCAGCTTCTCCATCAGTTGCGGCAGCGCGGCTTCCGACGTGGAAGTGCCGAGCACGATCAGCAACTCATCCTTGATATAGACGACGAAGCGCCACAAGCTGAAACCGCATGCTCGCGCAATCAGACCAAGGCCGCACGAGACGAACAGAAACGCGGTCAGATAGAACGTGCCGATCAGTTTCACCATCGGCAGCAAGGAGACGATGCCGTATTTGCCGATCGTGAACGCGATCGCACCGAACGCGCCGATCGGCGCGAGGCTGGTGATCATCCGCACGATGCGGAAGAACGTTTTAGACAGCAGGTCGATCAGACCGATCAGCGGTTTGGCGGGTTCGCCCAGCACCGCGAGCGCGGTGCCGAACAACATTGCGATCAGCAGCACCGGCAGAATATCGCCCTGCGTGAAAGCGCCGGCGAACGTATCGGGAATGATGTGCATGAAGAAGCCCGCGAGCCCTTCGCCGTGTGCGGCTTGCGCGGCATAACTCGCGATCGCGCCGGCATCGAGCGTGGCGCGATCGACGTTGAAGCCGATGCCCGGTTTCAGCACATGCGCGGCGAGCAGACCGATCGCCAGTGCGAGCGTCGACACCACCTCGAAATACAGCAAGGCCTTGCCGCCCACGCGCCCGACTTTGCGCATGTCGTGCATGCTGGCAATACCGGTCACGACCGTGCAGAAAATCACCGGGCTGATGATCATGCGCACGAGTTTGATGAAGGCATCGCCGAGCGGTTTCATCGCCACGGCGTCCGCTGGCAGAAAATGCCCCAGCGCCACGCCGATGATGATCGCCACGATCACCTGCACATACAGCACTTTGTAGAGCGGTTTGCGTTTCATGTCTCCTCCGTTTTGACAGGCAAAGCGTGTCCCTTCCCTTCTGTCGGGGAATGGGTCACGCGCGGTTAGCGTTGAGTGGCGACCTGGATGTCGCCAAGGGTGTTACAACACGGCGGCCCAGCTATGCCGCGCGAAATGGTCTCGCTCGAATGCTTCGATGTCATGCAACGAAGCGAGCGTCAGATCGATGGTGTCCATGCCTTCGACCACCATCTGTTTATGGCGAGCGCCTAGTGGAAACGCAAACACGCGTCCCGTGGCTGACGTCACCGTTTGCCGTTGGATGTCGATATGCAGCGGCGCTGCGGGTTGCGTTGCCGCGTCATGCAACAGGACGTCGATGTCATCGCGTTCAAGTTGCACGAGCAGCAGACGGTTGTTCATCGCGTTCGAATAGAAGATCTCCGCGAAGCTCGGCGCGATGACCGCCTCGAAATCGGCTTGCTGAAGTCCCCACACCGCGTGCTCGCGGCTCGACCCGCAGCCGAAGTTCGAGCCGCCGATCAGAATGCGCGCGCCACGATACTCCGCCAGATTCAACACGCAGTCGCTACGCGGCTCGCCTTGCGCGTCGAAACGCAAGTCATACCGCAAGCCTTCCTTGAGCCCCGCCTTGTCGATAATGCGCAGAAACTGCTTCGGCATGATCTGATCGGTATCCAGGTTTTCGATTGGCAAAGGCGCGGCGGCGCCGTAGATTTCGGTAAGTCTCATGACTGCGTCTCCAGCGTGCGGACGTCGGTGATGCGTCCGGTCAATGCGGCCGCCGCGGCCATCGCGGGGCTCATCAGGTGAGTACGGCCGCCACGGCCCTGGCGTCCTTCGAAGTTGCGGTTGGTGGTCGAGGCACACCGTTCGTCGAGCGTCAGAAAATCGTCGTTCATCGCCAGACACATCGAGCAGCCCGGCTCGCGCCATTCGAAGCCGGCCTCGCGCAATGTCGCCGCGATGCCTTCGGTTTCCGCCTGGCGGCGCACGCTGCCCGAGCCGGGCACGACCATCGCGCGCACGCCCTGCGCTACGTGGCGCCCCGCGACGATCGACGCGACGATGCGCAGGTCTTCAATGCGTCCATTGGTGCAGGAGCCGATGAACACGCGATCGATCGGTGTGCCCGCAATCGGCTGATCCGCTTCGAGGCCGATATAGTCAAGCGCGCGGCGCAACGCGGCGGCGGCTTCCGGTGTCTTTTGCGTGGCCGCGGCGGGAATCAGTTCGTCGACGGCGATGGCCTGGTCGGGACTCGTGCCCCACGTGACGAACGGCGCGATATCGCGCGCATCGAAACGATGCTCGCTATCGAAGCGCGCGCCCGGGTCCGATTTCAGTTCGCGCCAGTCGCTCATCGCCGCTTGCCACGCGGTTTCATCGAGCGACGTTGCGTGTGCGCGGATGTAGTCGAACGTGGTGGCATCGGGTGCGATCAGCGCGGCGCGCGCGCCCGCTTCGACGGTCATGTTGCACAAGGTCATGCGTGCTTCCGCCGACAGCGACGCGATGGTCGATCCAGCGAATTCCACCGCATAGCCGCGCGCGCCCTGCGCGCCGATGCGGCTGATGATCCACAGAATCAGATCCTTCGACGACGTGCCATACGGCATCGCGCCCTCGATCGTGATGCGCATGGTCTGCGCGACGCGATAGACCAGCGTCTGCGTGGCGAGCACATGCTCGACCTCGGACGTGCCGATGCCGAATCCCAAAGCGCCAAGCGCGCCATACGTCGTTGTATGACTATCACCGCACAGCACGACCATGCCCGGCCGAACCAGCCCACGCTCGGGCGCGACGATATGTTCGATGCCTTGCAGCGGATCGTTCGCCGCATGCAACGCGATGCCGGCCTCCGCGCAATTGCGCGCCAGGTTGTTCGCGAGCAGCAACGACGCGGCATCGCGAATCACACGCGGCGATTCCGCGTGCGTCGGAATGATGTGACTGACCACTGCGAGTTGCTGCTTCGGCCGGCGCACGCGCCGCGTTTTCGCGGCCAGCGCGCTGAACGCTTGCGGGCTGGTGTATTCGTTCATCAGATGCAGATCGACGTACAGCAGCACGTTCTGTTCATCCACACGCGTCACGACATGCGAATCGACCGGCTTCTGGTAAAGGGTTCGTGTTGACATGATGAAGGCCCGCGCGACTAGAACTGCAGAAACGGAAGGACGCGTTCGAGCAATAACCCGGGCGCTTCCTCGGGAATGTAGTGGCCGCACGGCAGCGCTTCGCCGCTCACATTGGCCGACCACTTCCGCCATTCGGCGAGGGGCTCGAAGCATTGTTCGATGACGCCTTGCGCGCCCCACAGCGCCAGGAAATCGCATTCGATCTTCCGCCCTTCAGCGAGCGACGCGCGGTCGTGTTCGAGGTCGATCGTGATGCTCGCGCGGTAGTCCTCGCAGATGCCGTGCGCGGTGCCGGGGTCGCTCAGGCAGCGCAGATATTCGGCGTAGGCCGCGTCGGTGAATGGCGCGAGGCCGGCGCTGCGCGCGCCGATGGTCTGCTTCAGATAGAGGTCGGGATCCGCGCGAATCAACGTCTCGGGAAACGGCGCGGGACGCACGAGAAAGAACCAGTGCCAGTAAGCGCGCGCGAAATCGAACGAGGTCTGTTCGTACATCGCAAGGGTCGGCGCGACGTCGAGCGTCACAAGCCGGGTCACGGTTTGCGGATGATCGAGCGCCATGCGGGCGGCCACCCGTCCGCCGCGATCGTGGCCGATCACGGCGAAGCGGTCGAAACCTTGCGCACGCATCAGCGCGACCTGATCGGCGGCCATGCGCCGTTTCGAATAGTTGGCGTGGTCGTGTGTGCCCTGCGGTTTGCCGCTGTCGCCGTAGCCGCGCAAATCCGCGGCGATCAGCGTGAAGTGCTGCGCCAACCTCGGTGCGACCTTGTGCCAGATCGCGTGAGTTTGTGGATGCCCATGCAGCAGCAGCAAAGCCGGCCCGTTGCCGCCGCGTATCGCGTTGATGCGGATGCCATCGACCTCGGCCGACGCGTCTGTGAAACCTGCAAACATCATTGCCTCCCATGTTTGAATGAAGTCTAATTGATGCCTGCAACGATATGGTTTCTATCAGGGCAATCCGGAATTAACTTTTAGGAACGAATCGATGGACGGCTTTTCCGACCTCAATCTGTTCGCGCTGGTGGCGCGCCATCGCAATCTCGCCGCGGCCGCGCGCGAACTCGGCGTCACGCCGCCGTCCATCAGCAAGCGGCTCGCGCAACTCGAACAGCGTCTCGGCGTGCGCCTCGTGAACCGCACCACGCGGCGCGTGAGCCTGACGGCGGAGGGCGAGATTTATCTGGCGAATGGCTCGCGCATCCTCGACGACCTCGCCGAACTCGAGCAGCTGGTCACGCAGAGTCGCGCTGAGCCGACCGGTCTGTTGCGCGTGAATGCGTCGTTCGGTTTCGGCCGCGCGCACATCGCCCCGGCGATTTCGCGTTTCAGCGAGCGGTTCCCGTCGATGAAGATTCAACTGCATCTGACGGACCGGCCGGTCAGCTTGCAGGAAGAAGGCTTCGATCTCGGGATTCGTTTCGGCGAAGTGCCGGATGCGCGCATCAACGCGCGCTTGCTGCTGAAGAACCAGCGCGTCGTGTGTGCGTCGCCGGCTTATGTGAAGCGGCACGGCGCACCGCAAATGCCGCACGATCTCACGCGCCATGCCTGCCTCGTCTTACGCGAAAACGAATCGGCGTACGGCACGTGGCATTTTTCGCGCGGCAAGAAATCGGAGACGGTAAAGGTGGACGGTCCGTTGAGCAGCAACGACGGCAGCTCCGTGCTGAAGTGGGCGCTCGACGGCCGCGGCGTGGCCGTACGCTCGGCGTGGGAAATCGCGGGCCATCTACGGCGCGGCGAACTGGTGCCGCTTCTCTCCGACTGGGCGCTGCCGAACGCGGACATTCACGCCATCTATCTGGAGCGGCACCGTTTGTCGGCCAAGCTGAGGACGTTTATTGATTTTCTCGGCGACGAGTTGCGCGAGAGCGTACAGGCCGCATAGCGAGACGTGTGTTCACCCTGCCCGCTTATTGCGCTGTTGGGCCCGGCTAGCGCGCCAGCGCAGCACTAAGCTGATGAGCGCGGCAAAGGCGGCAGTCGCGACGTAACCGGCGAGACGAATCGCATCTTCGCCCGGTAGGCGCGAGATCAACAGAACGACTACGGCGAGTGCCAGCACGGCTAGAAGTCCGATGATCCATTTCATCTCTTGTCTCCGCTCTTTTTGCGTAGCATACCTGCGCGAGATGCAAGATGAACCTCGTCGTTTACGCGGGCAAACCTCTGCCCGTGCCATGCGCCTGCTGCAAAATGAAATCAATGAACGTCGACGCCGCGCGCGTGTGATGCCGGTTCGGCATATACAGCATGTACATGTGCGTGCCGAAGATGCTTAAGCGCCACTCGTCGAGCGCGGTGAGCACGTCGCCGCGGCGCAGATCGTCCTGCACCACATAATCCGGCACGAGGCCCACGCCGAGTCCCGCAAGCACCGCCTGGCGCAAGAACAGAAAGTTCTCGGAGATGATGCTCGGCTCCAGCAGCACTTCATGCCGTTCGTCGCGCAAATAAGCGGCTACCCGCAACTGCCGGCCGACCACCGCCGCGGTAATGAGCGGCGCTGTACGCAGATCGTCGAGCCGCTGCGGCATGCCGTGCCTGTCCGCAAAATCCGGCGACGCGCATGCCACATACCGCACCGGCCCCATGTCGCGCGCGACGAGGTTTTGCGGCGGCTCGGACATCACGCGCACGGCGATATCGACTTCGTCGCGCATCAGGTCTTCGACGCGGTTCTCGAACATCACATCCAGCACGATGCCCGGATAAAGCCGCTTGAACGCGATCAGCCAGTCCGACATGACGAGTTGCCCGTAACCGCTCGGCACGCTCAGCCGCACGCGCCCTTGCAGACTTTGCCCGAGCGTGGTGACGGATTCGCGCGCGGCGAGCAGCGCGTTCTGGATCGTGCGGCCATGTTCGTAGAGTTGCAGACCGATCTCGGTCGGTTCGACCCGGCGCGTGGTGCGCCTCACCAGTTGCAGCCCGATGGAACGCTCCAGCTGATTCAGGTGGTAGCTCACGTTCGCGCGGCTCATTTTCAGCCGACGCGCGGCCTCGCTGAGATTGCCCGCGTCCAGAATGTCCACCAGCAGGGCCAGCGAATTGACGTCCATGGCGGCGCCTTTGTCAAAGAAACTTTGACAGTCTGTCAACCGCCCATGTAATTGTCAATAAACCTTGACCGACTCACAATCGGGACGGTTCGCCAGACCCGGCATGCTTTGCCATGCGACCCACCACAATCAGGAGACGCCATGACCCCCAACCCTTCGGCCGATGTTGTCACGCGCGAATTGCGCGGCAAGGTGCTGCTCGTGACGATCGACCACGCGCCCGTCAACGCGTTATCCGCCGACGTGCGGCGCGGCCTGCTCGCCGCCGTCGAAGCCGCGGATGCCGACACGGTCGTGGAGGCCGTGCTGATCCTCGGCGCGGGGCGCAATTTCATCGCCGGCGCGGACATTCGCGAGTTCGGCAAGCCGCCGGTGCCACCCTCGCTGCCGGACGTGTGCAACCGCATCGAGGCGTGCACGAAGCCGGTAATCGCTGCGATTCATGGCGCGGCGCTCGGCGGCGGTCTGGAAGTGGCGCTCGCGGCCCATTACCGGATTGCCGTCGACGGCGCGAAGCTCGGCTTACCTGAAGTGCAACTCGGCCTGTTGCCGGGCGCGGGCGGCACGCAGCGCACCCCGCGTTTGATCGGCGCGCAGGCCGCGCTCGATCTGATTCTGAGCGGCCGCCACGCCAGCGCGAAGGAAGCGCTCGCGTTCGGTCTGATCGACCGTCTCGGCAACAGCGACGACATCCTCGCCGAAGGGCTCGCCTATGTGCACGAGTTGCTGGCCGCCCACGCGTCCGTGCGCCGCACGCGCGACGCGTCGGCACTCAGCGAGCGCGCCGCGAGTCTCGCCGCCGTGGCCACGGCGCGGGCGGAAACCGCGAAGAAATCGCGCGGCCTGTTCTCGCCGCTGAAAATCGTCGACGCAGTCGAGGCCGCCATCGAACAGCCCTTCGACGACGGTCTGCGGCTCGAACGTAAGCTGTTCCTCGAATGTATCGACAGCCCGCAGCGCGCCGGTCTGATTCACGCGTTCTTTGCCGAGCGCGAAGTGCTCAAGGCGCCGGAAACGCGCGACGCCAAACCACGCGGGCTGAACACGATCGGCGTGGTGGGCGGCGGCACGATGGGCGCGGGCATCGCCGTCGCGGTGCTCGACGCGGGCTTGCCGGTGACGATGATCGAACGCGACGACGCGTCGCTCGCACGCGGCCGCGCGCACATCGAAAAAGTCTACGACGGCCTGATCGCCAAAGGCCGCCTGAGCGTGGAAAAGAAAGCGGCGCTCATGGCGCGCTGGAGCGGCAGCACGTCGTACGATGCGCTCGCCGGCGCCGACCTCGTGATCGAAGCCGTATTCGAAGACCTCGCCGTCAAACAGGCCGTATTCGCCGAACTCGATCGCGTCTGCAAAGCGGGCGCGGTGCTCGCGACCAATACCTCGTATCTCGACATCGACGCGATCGCGTCGAGCATTTCGCGTCCCGCCGACGTGATCGGCCTGCACTTCTTCTCGCCCGCCAACATCATGAAGCTGCTGGAAGTGGTGGTGCCGAAGCAGGTCAGCGCCGACGTGGTCGCCACCGCGTTCGAGCTGGCGAAAAAGTTGCGCAAGACGCCGGTGCGCGCGGGCGTGTGCGACGGCTTTATCGGCAACCGCGTGCTCGCTGTGTATCGCAGCGCCGCGGACGCCATGATGGAAGACGGCGCCTCGCCCTATCAGATCGACGCGGCCGTGCGCGCGTTCGGCTTTCCGATGGGACCGTTTCAGGTGGTCGATCTGGCGGGCGGCGACATCGGCTGGGCGGCACGCAAACGGCGCGCGGCCACGCGTAATCCCGCAGCGCGTTATGTGCAGATCGCCGACCGTCTGTGCGAGCGCGGCTGGTTCGGTCAGAAGACCGGACGCGGCTTCTATCTGTACCCCGAAGGATCGCGCAGCGGCACACCCGACCCGGAAGTCGAAGCGATCATCGACGCCGAACGCGTGCGCGCCGGCATCACGCCGCGTAGTTTCACTGACGATGAGATCATCCGCCGCTACATGGCCGCGATGATCAACGAAGGCGCCAACGTCGTGCATGAACGCATCGCGCTGCGGCCGTTGGACGTCGACGTGACGTTCCTGTACGGCTACGGCTTCCCGCGCTATCGCGGCGGTCCGATGAAATATGCGGACATGGTTGGCTTGCCGAAAATCCTCGCCGACATCCGCGAGTTCGCCCAAGAAGACCCCCTCTTTTGGAAGCCCTCGCCGCTACTGGTCGAACTGGTGGAACGCGGCGCAGATTTCGCGAGCCTGAACCAGAGCGTCTGAAACGGCGCATCATCATCGACGTGCATCACGCTGACCGGACGCGCGCGTGCGCGCCGGTCGCTCAACCCAATTCGGAACACCCGCCATGGATCTGAACTTCACTCCCGAGGAAGAAGCCTTCCGCGCCGACGTGCAGGCCTTTCTGCGCGACAAGCTCCCGCAACGTCTCGCCGACAAGGTGCAAGGCGGCCGCCGTCTCACGCGCGACGACATGGCCGAGTGGCACGCCATTCTCAACGCGCAAGGCTGGCTCGCCAATCACTGGCCTAAAGAGTACGGCGGCCCGGGTTGGAACGCGGTGCAAAAATTCATCTTCGAAAACGAATGCGCGCTGGCCGGCGCGCCGCGCGTGGTGCCGTTCGGCGTCAACATGCTCGGCCCGGTGCTGATCAAATACGGCAGCGAAGCGCAAAAGCGCCATTGGCTGCCGCGTATTCTGGACGGCTCGGACTGGTGGTGCCAAGGCTATTCGGAACCGGGCGCCGGCTCCGATCTCGCGTCGGTCAAAACCACCGCCGTGCGCGGCATCGACGCGCAGGGCGAGCACTACATCGTCAATGGACAGAAGACATGGACCACGCTCGGCCACTACGCGAACATGATCTTTTGCCTCGTGCGCAGCGCCACCGACGTGCGCAAACAGGAAGGCATCAGCTTCCTGCTGATCGACATGAAGACGCCGGGCGTCGAAGTGCGCCCGATCATCACGCTCGACGGCGAGCACGAAGTCAACGAAGTGTTTTTCACCGACGTGCGCGTGCCGGTCGAGAACCTCGTCGGCGAAGAGAACAAGGGTTGGACCTACGCCAAGTATCTGCTCACGTATGAGCGCACCAATATCGCGGGCGTCGGCTTCTCGGTGGCCGCGTTCAATCGCCTGCGCAAGATCGCCGCGAAACAGCGGCGCAACGGCCGGCCGCTCGCGGAAGACCCCGCGTTCGCCGCGCGCATGGCGCGCGTCGAGATCGATCTGGAGAACATGAAGACCACCAACCTGCGCGTGATCGCGGCAGTGGCGGGCGGCGGCGTGCCCGGCGCTGAAAGTTCGATGCTGAAGATTCGCGGCACGGAGATCCGTCAGGAAATCTCGTCGCTTACGCGGCGCGCGATGGGTGCCTACGCGCAGCCGTTCATCGAGGAAGCCTTGCATGACGGCTTCGACGGTACGCCCGTCGGCCCGGACGAAGCCGCGAGCGCCGCGTCGCTGTATTTCAACAATCGCAAGCTGTCGATCTTCGGCGGCTCGAACGAAATCCAGAAGAACATCATTTCCAAAATGATCCTGGGACTGTAAGGGCGCACGTCATGAATTTCCAGCACACCGAAGACCGCCGCATGCTGGCGGATACGCTGAACCGTTTTGTCAGCGAGCAGTACGGTTTCGCGACGCGCGACCGGATCGCTCAGTCTGACCAGGGCTATAGCAGCGACTTGTGGAGCCGCTTTGCCGAGCTCGGCATTATCGGCGCACTGTTCGATGAAGCGGACGGCGGTTTCGGCGGCGGCGGTTTCGATATCGCGGTGGTGTTCGAGAGCTTGGGCCGTGGTCTCGTGGTCGAGCCGTTTCTCGATACGTTGATCGTCGGCCGCGCCATTGCACGCAGCGCCAACGAAGCGCAGAAGGTCGCGCTCGCAGAATTGATCCACGGCTCGCGGATCGTCGCGCTCGCGCACGGCGAACCGGACAGCCACTATGAGCTATCCCGCGTGACGACGCGCGCGGAGCGAAGCGGCGCTACGTGGCGACTGAACGGAGCCAAGGCCGTGGTTCAGCACGGCGAGCACGCTTCGCTTTTTCTGGTCTCGGCACGCACCAGCGGTGATGACGATAGCGAAGCAGGCGTGACGCTCTTTCTCGTGCCGCGCGATACGCCCGGTGTCGGCGTGCGTGGCTATCGCAAGATCGACGGCGGCCGCGCTGCCGAAGTGACCTTCGACAACGTCACGCTGAACGACGGCGCATTGCTCGGCACGATGGACGCGGGCTTCGCGACACTCGAATACGCGATTAGCTGCGGCGTGCTCGCGCTGTGTTCCGAAGCCGTCGGCGCAATGGATGTCGCCAAAGACTACACGCTCGAGTATCTGCGCACGCGCAAACAGTTCGGCGTGCCGATCGGCAGCTTTCAGGCGTTGCAGCATCGCATGGCCGATCTGCTGCTGGAGATCGAGCAGGGCCGCTCGGCTGTGATCAACGCCGCGGCGGCCCTCGGCGCCGAGCGCAAGGTGCGGGAGCGCGCGGTATCGGCGGCCAAGTACAGCATTGGGCGAATCGGCGCGCTAGTCGCGGAAGAATGCATTCAGTTGCATGGCGGTATCGGCATGACGTGGGAGCTGCCGCTCGCTCACTACGCGAAGCGCCTCGTGATGATCGATCATCAACTCGGCGACGAGGACCATCATCTCGAACGATTCGTCGCGCTAGGCCGCGAATGAGACGCCCACCGAGCGGCCATTTCCAGCCGGTCGCCTCTCGATGAGGCGGTTGACGCTCAACCCGGTCCGCCGGCGTTCAGTTCGTTGTCTGTCGGACATTTGCCAAAGCGAACTCACTCCGGCGAGTCCATGCCCGATTGCAGATAGTTCTGAATTCCGACCTTGTTGATCAATTCAAGATTCGTCTCGAGCCAGTCGATATGTTCCTCGGTGTCGTCGAGAATATGGGTCAGGATCTCCCGCGAGATGAAGTCGCGAACCGATTCGCAATAGACGATGGCCTCCTTGCAGGTGGCCTGCGAAATCTGTTCCAGCTTGAGATCGCACTCCATGATCTCTTTGGTTTCTTCGCCGATTAGCAGCTTGTGGAGGTCTTGCAGATTCGGCAGGCCGTTCAACAGGAAGATGCGTTCGATCAGCAGATCGGCATGCTTCATCTCGCCGATGGATTCGTCATATTCATGCTTGCCGAGCTTGACGAACCCCCAATGCTTGTACATGCGCGCATGCAGGAAATACTGATTGATCGCGGAGAGTTCGTTCTTCAGTTGCGAGTTCAGATATTCCAGGACCTTCGGGTCGCCTTGCATATTACCTCCGTGTTTCGTGTGCGAAGCCCCCGGCGCCGGCGAAGGACGATGGATCGGGCAGGATCTTCAGTGGCATTGCACCAACACCGAACCTGCCTCGCGTCTTGTATTTTTGGCCGTTACCCCAGCATAGCGCATCGAACTGGCGGGACAAAAAATGAGAATCGTTACCAACGCCTGACGGCAGGCTGGCGCCGGTACAGACGACGCATGGCAAGCGCCATGCCACCGGCAGCGCAGGTTTCTTGCCACCAGGGCGGCCGCCGATGCGATCCGCGCAATGCGCTGCAGAGTTCGTAGTGCGCAGAAAGACTCCCGACTCTGGCAAACGCCCGCAACCTGGCAATCGAAAGCGAGGTCGCCGAGGCGCCGAAAAGGCGGCACGACACTAGATAGCGTGCTTGGCTCCAATCGATAAACGACTAGTATGGTTGGGTGAGCGCCCTCCTCGGACCTCGGGGAGTACAGCATGGATCGCGACTTGTCTGTCGCACGGACCCGGCACAGAATCCGCCCCGATGCCCGCTCACGACGCCAATTAAATGCGGTGCGCAGTGACATGAATGCGCCCGCTTCCTCACGCCGCGCAAGAACCTGGTTGCACGTTGCAACGCAAAAGCGTTCGCCGTCGACAAGACGCCGGAGCCTCTCTTGTGTTCACTCGATCGACGAAAAACGATGCCTGCCCGGCGCGAAGGAGCGACAAAATGAACGCGAGTCTTCAGGCAGTGCGTTCGGGTTCCCCGGACACGGTAGTGATAGCGCGCACGAAAGAACTTGAAGACGACGGCATCAAGGCGGCGAACGTCGACGGAATCGATCTGATCGTTCTTCGCCACAGTCACGCCATTTCGATTTTTCAGGGACGCTGCCCGCATCAAGGCACTCTCCTGTCCGAAGGCACAGTCAAAGACGGTGTGCTCACCTGCCGGGCACACAGTTGGCAGTTCGACTGCTCGTCAGGCTGCAACCAGGGACCGGTCAGTTCGAATCTGAAGCGCTTCGACGCAATCGTCGAGGACGGCGAAGTTAAAGTCGATCGCAACGAGCTGCGCGCGTGGAATGCGCAGCGCGCTGTCCCGGCTGGGACAATGCCGTGCCGCGAATCTCCGGTGAGATCGCTTGCCCAGCTTCCCGGCCCAAAGCGCGTTCCGTTTCTCGGCAATACGCTGCAACTACGTCCCGAGAAGCTGCACCTCGTCCTCGAACAGTGGTCCAGAGAATTCGGCCCTGTGTACACGTTCAGATTGATCGGCCGCCCGTTCGTTGCGATCGCCGATCCGATTCTCATCAGTCAAGTCTTGCGCGATCGCCCCGGCGCCTATCGCCGCTGGAACGTGATCGAAACCGTTGCGCGCGAACTGGGTATCAACGGCGTTTTCTCCATGGAAGGCGAGGCCTGGCGACGGCAACGGCAACTCGTCGCCAAGGCACTGGATCCTCTGCATCTGCGTGCCTTCTTTCCGCTGCTCTGCGAGATGACACGTCGGTTGCTGCAACGCTGGGAGAAAGCGAATCGCGATCAGCAATCCATTGATATCCAGAAGGATCTGATGCGATACACGGTGGACGTCACCACCAATCTCGCGTTCGGATACGACATGGACACCATCGAGAGCGAGGGCGACGTGATCCAGCGCCACCTCGAAGTCGTGTTCCCGATGATCAACCGGCGCATCAACGCGCCCTTCCCCTATTGGCACTACGTCAAGCTGCCCGCCGACAAGACGCTCGATCGCGCGTTGATTGCGGTTCAGGCGCTCACGAAGGACCTGATCGCCGCCAACCGCGCGCGGCTCGCGCAGCGCTCGGAGACGGACGCGATGCCCACGAATCTGCTCGAGGCGTTGCTCATGGCGCAACAGGAAGGAGAAGCGCCGCTGACAGACGACGAAGTGCTGGCCAATGTGTTCACCATCCTGCTGGCCGGACAGGACACGACGGCGAACACCATCGCCTGGGTGGCGTACTTCATGGCGTCTTTACCAGACGTCCAGCGAAAAATGCAGGAAGAAGTCGATGCCGTTATCGGATCCGCGGCCATGCTCGAAGATTTTGACGCGGGCGATGCGCTCCTCTATCTGAACGCGGTCATCAGCGAGTCCATGCGGCTCAAATCCGTTACGCCCGTTCTCGCAGTCGAGCCGAATTACGACGTGCAAGTGGGCGACATTGCCATCCCGAAGGGCGCGGTGCTGTCGCTATTGACGCGCGAGGCGGGTTTGCAGCAAGGTGGCCATTCGAGGGCCGACCTCTTTGATCCGGAGCGCTGGCTGACCGGCGAGAGTGCCGCCAGCCATCATCGGGCGGGGTTCATGCCGTTCGGCTCGGGACCGCGTTTGTGTCCGGGACGCAGCCTCGCCTTGATGGAAGTGAGATCGGCCGTCGCCATGCTGTGCCGCAACTTCGATCTGATGCTGGTGAACGACGCCGCCGAGGTGGAGGAAGTGTTCGCGTTTTCGATGGTGCCGCGAAACCTGCGCATCGAATTGCGTCGGCGTGGCTAGTCGAACCTTCCGGTGAATACGAAAGCGAGGACATCATGCGCTTTCCTGGCATTCTGCATCATGCGCGCGCGTCTTTCGGGAATGGTGTCGGATCGGGCTATCTCGGCGAGGTATCCCGAGCCGATATCGAGCGCGCATCGGAGACGATCCGGGGAACCGTCGTCCGCACACCGCTGTTGCCCTACGCCGCTGCCACGGATCGAAGCGTGTTTCTCAAACCGGAGAACCTTCAGCCACGAGGATCGTTCAAGATACGCTGCGCGCTGAATGCGGTATCGAGCCTTACGGCCGCTCAACTGACGAACGGTGTCTATACGGCGAGCACCGGCAACTTCGCGCTTGGCGTGACGGAAGCGACGAGGGTTCGCGGCGCGGACGTCAGAGTGTATGTCACCGATACCGCAGCAAGGAGCAAAATCGAGGCGCTTCGCTCGCTGGGCGCTGAGGTGATCAAAGTGCCCTACGAAAGATGGTGGGCAATACTGTGCGGTGAAATACCGCCCGGCGAAACCGGCACATTTCTGCATCCTTGTGCGTGTCGCGATGTGATCGTCGGCGACGCGTCGATCGGACAGGAGATACTGGAAGACCTGCCGGATGTCGACGTGATCCTCGTGCCCTTCGGCGGCGGCGGGTTGATCATGGGTACTGCGCTGGCGTGCGCGCATTGGGACTCGCGCGCGAAATTGTATGCGTGCGAAAGCGAAGCGGCGGCACCGTTCTATTCTTCTCTTGCGGCCGGCGCTATCGTTGAGGTACCTGTCGACTCGACGCCCATGATCGCGGGCATCGGCGTCTCGACCGTGCTCGACGCGAATTGGCCATACCTCAATGCGTTGGTGGACGGCGTCATTGTGTCAACGCTTGAGGACACGGCCGAAGCTATCCGCTGTCTGGCGAAGCACAATCATCTTGTCGTCGAAGGCGCGGGCGCGGTTGCGCTTGCCGCGGCCCTCCACCCTTATTTTGCCGGTAAGCGCATTGCCGCTGTGCTAACTGGAGGCGGCATCGATATGCATGTTCTGGCTTCAGTGCTGGCTGGCGACCGGTCGGCGTATCTCATGCCGTCGCAGCTTCGTAACTATGAATAGAACATCACTTCGCCGCAAGCGCATACGGAAGTGCAAGCGCGGCTGGCGCTCCTAATGATCGATTGGGCGCGTGGTATCAGTAGTTCGTTCAGGATGCCGTTTGATGCGGGCGCGCCTGGACCCACACGACAGAGTGCTTACCGACGCGTGACGGCGCTCGCATCCTGTTGGCCTGGAACAGAAGAACCCGACGGAAACACCATCCCTCCTTCGGCCTCACTCCAACGCGCGACCCATTCGGGCAACGCCGGCGATGACTGCGTCACGCCGGACAGTTGCATCAACTCGGCAGTAGTCACGACACCGCCGCTTCGCTTCAGAAAGCGTGCCCGCACGATGGCCAGCGCCACTTGCGCATTGTCACGCACGAACCCTTGTTCGATGAAGATGTACTTGTCGTCCCAGCCGATCACGCGGGTCCGGACGTCATAGCGATTGCCGAGTTCGAGCGAGCGGTGAAAACGCATCGTTTCCAGCGTGACAACCGGATACCAGCGCTGTGCCTTCAATTGACGCCACAAGCCGCTGCGCATCATCAGATCGACGCGTGCCAGATCGAGAATCGTGAAATAACGGCCGTTGTTCATGTGAAGCAACACATCTAGGTCATTCAACCAGACGCGAAACGGCGTGACGCACGTATCGAGCACATGCAGCCGGCTGCGGCGCCGGCTGGTGAATATCAGAAGCAACAAACGAAGTAGCAGACTCATGCGAAAACCCGTTGATCAAGACGCGCCGCACGCGGCGGGCAAGCGTGCATGGTAGACGCGCGGATCAAGAACGGCATGCAGGTGATGGGCAAATCTGTAGAGCGCTTATTCGAAAACGAGCGGCTGCGATCGAGCCGCTGGTCGTAGACTCGCGCACCGGCTTGCTCGAGATCGAACGAGCCGAGCCCAGACCTCTCAGCGCCCTTCCGCCGAATGGTTCATTGGCCGCGTTGCAGCAGAACGCAAAGCCACGGTAACGCACGTGCGTCGGAAAAATTTCCGTTAGAAATCGCGGCAGCGTACCGTCGTTCATCGGCAACAATGCGCCGAAAGCAATCTGGATCATCAAGATGGTCGCGAGATGCCGGATGATCCACGCGTCATCATAACGGCGTTTAGGTCTGCGGCCGGCAAGAGGATAGTCGTCGCCGAGCGGCTGTGCGAGAAGAGGGTCGGTCGCGCTTCAGTGCAGGCCCTGATGTCCAGCCTACCTGGCGTGAAGCAGTGTCACGTTGTCGCGTGCGAGAGGCTTGGGCCGGAGTGGTACGCGGCTCAAATGATGTGATCGTGATAGCGCGACGAACGATCGCAGCCTTGCCGCGGTGGCGGCCAAAAACGAAAAAGCCGCGACGCCTTTAGGCGTGCGGCTTTTTAATCTTGGTCGGGGCGAGAGGATTTGAACCTCCGACCACCTGCACCCCATGCAGGTACGCTACCAGGCTGCGCTACGCCCCGAACAGCTAAAAATTATAACAGACACTTCATTCGATTAGAACCGCCTTCTGTTAACAAAGGCGGCTAGTGCCCCAACAAATCGATTACGTGCAGCAATTCCTTACGCAACTGCTCGACGTCTACCGTGGTGGCGGCTGTGGTTGCCGCCGGCACCGCAGCACCCTCGCCTTCCTCGATCGCACCGCCCGGCGCACCGTGCGCTCCACCGCCATGTGAATCGAGCCGGTTGCGCGCGCCGTTGATCGTAAAGCCCTGTTCGTACAACAACTCGCGAATCCGCCGGATCAACAGCACCTCGTGATGCTGGTAGTAGCGACGGTTGCCACGCCGCTTGACCGGCCTCAACTGCGTGAACTCCTGTTCCCAGTAGCGCAAGACATGCGGTTTCACGCCGCATAGTTCGCTGACCTCACCAATCGTGAAGTAACGCTTCGCCGGAATCGGAGGCAAGACGACTTTTTCGATCGTCGCTGTCATCGTCAGTTAGCCGTCGTGGTGGGTTGCGCAGGAACGCGCCAGTCGATTAGCGCGTGAAGCTCGCGTCAGCGCCGTTCTCAACCAGTGCTTTCAGCTTTTGACTTGCATGGAACGTCACAACGCGACGCGCGGCGATCGGAATCGCCTCGCCGGTCTTCGGGTTTCTGCCGGGACGCTGGGGTTTGTCGCGCAACTGGAAGTTGCCGAACCCCGACAGCTTCACGCTGTCGCCACTCTCCAGCGCGTCGCGGATCACCTCGAAAAACGCTTCGACCATGTCTTTCGCTTCCCGCTTGTTGAGCCCGACATTGTCGAACAGCAACTCAGCAAGTTCCGCCTTGGTGAGCGTCGGCGTTTCAGTGGAAACGACGGCGGGTGATGTCGGAATTTCGCGAATCATGGCGCTACGCTGCGCCGTAAGAAGGGCTTCGAAATCACTCGAGTTCATTTCATTCATATCTATCAAATGGCGCGCCAAGCGGAAAACAATGGATGCGGATACAGCCGTGCAATTGTTAAATGCGGGTTATCCGCGCAACCGTGCGCCATATACTCGAGCCAGACGTTCCACCAGAGTATGAATAGCCAGATCGACCGTTTCATCCTGAAGGGTTCCGCCAGTATCTTGCAAGGTCACACGGAACGCAAGGCTTTTCTCGTGAGCGCCGAGACCACCGGAAGTGTTTGATTTTGGACGGAATTCGTCGAAAAGCACAACCTTCTGAACCGTCTTGCAGGCGGGTTCGGACTGGGCCTTCTGGAGCTCGTCCAGCAGTGCCTGGACCTCGATTTTCTGATCGACGACCACCGCAATATCACGACGCACCGGCTGAAATTTAGACACTTCAGACGGAATCGGCAATACGCGCTGCATTAATGCTTCCGCTTCGATTTCAAACAGAATCGGCGCATGCGGTAAATCATATTTTTGCATCCAGCGCGGATGCAATTCGCCAATCCAGCCGACTGCGCGCCCATTCAGTTCGATACGCGCGCTACGTCCCGGATGCAACGCCGGATGCTCCGCTTTGACGAAGCGCGCAACGGCCGGCGCCAGCACAGCTTCCAGGTCGCCCTTCACGTCGAAGTAGTCGACCGTGCGCGTCGCCGCGCCCCACTGCTCTTCGAGCGCGGGACCGTACGCGAGGCCGCCGATCATCTTCGGCTGCGCGAAGCCTTCGACCGTGAGCTCACCGGCCTTGATCGACGGATCGTGCAGGAACACGCGGCCGGCTTCGAACACGCGTACGCGATCCGCCGTGCGACGGTTCAGATTCGTACGCAGCACGTGAATCAGGCTGCCGAACAGAGTCGTGCGCATCACCGACAAGTGGCTCGCAATCGGATTCAGCAGACGTACCGGCTTGTCGTTGCCGGCGAAGTCCTGTTCCCACTCGGCGTCGACGAAACTGAAGTTCACCGTCTCCGCGTAGTCGCGCGCCGCGAACGCGTGACGGAGCTCGTGGATCGAACGCTGCGTCTCATTGGTCGCGCGCATCTCGCTGGTCGCGACCGGCGGACGCGCCGGGATTCTTTCGAAGCCGTAGATGCGCGCGACTTCTTCGATCAGGTCTTCTTCGATTTCGATATCGAAGCGATACGACGGCGGCATCACCGAGAACGTGTCTTCACTGCGCTCGAACGACAGGCCGAGGCGCGTGAAAATCTGCGCGATTTCGTCCGCGTCGATCTTGATGCCGATGATGCGGTTCGCACGCGAAACACGCATCTTCACGGGCTCGCGCTTCGGCACGTTGACGATCTGATCGTCGACCGGGCCGGCTGCGCCGCCGCAAATGTCGAGGATCAGTTGCGTGATGCGCTCGATATGATCGACGGTGGTCGCATAGTCGACGCCGCGTTCGAAGCGATGGCCTGCATCGGTCGAGAAGTTGTACTTGCGCGAGCGGCCACGAATGCTGTCGGGCCACCAGAAGGCGGCTTCGAGATAGATGTTGGTGGTGTCGAGCGTGACGGCCGTGCTGTCGCCGCCCATGATGCCCGCGAGACTTTCGATGTGTTGCTCGTCGGCGATCACGCCAACGGTTTCATCGAGTTCGACGGTATTGCCGTTCAGCAGCTTGAGCGTTTCGCCCTTGCGGCCCCAGCGCACGTCCATGCCGCCGTGGATCTTGTCCAGATCGAACACGTGCGACGGACGGCCCAGTTCGAGCATCACATAGTTCGAGATATCGACCAGCGCGGAGATGCTGCGCTGGCCCGAACGCTCCAGACGCTCGACCATCCACTGCGGCGACTTGGCGCGCGCGTTCACGCCGCGAATTACGCGGCCCGAGAAACGGCCGCACAGATCCGGCGCCGAGATTTTGACGGGCAGCGTCTCGTCGAGCTTCACTTCGACCGGCTTGATCTCGAGCGGGCGCAGCGGCGCGCCGGTGATGGCCGAGGTCTCGCGCGCCACGCCGAACACCGACAGGCAATCCGCCTTGTTCGGTGTCAGCTTGATCTCGAACACGGTGTCGTCGAGATTGAGCGTTTCGCGGATGTCCTGGCCGATCGGCGTATCTTCCGGCAGGATCAGCAGGCCGCTATGATCTTCAGAGAGCTTCAGTTCGCGTGCCGAGCACAGCATGCCCTGGCTTTCCACGCCGCGTAGCTTCGAGAGCTTGATCGCGAACGGCGCGCCGCCTTCTTCAGCGGGCGGCAGTTGCCCGCCCACCAGCGCGACCGGCACCTTGATGCCGGGCGCCACGTTCGGCGCACCGCACACGATGTTCAGCGTCGCGCCCGTGCCGGCGTCGACCTGACAGACGTTGAGCTTGTCCGCGTCCGGGTGCTTGACGACTTCCAGCACCTGGCCGACGACGATCTTCGAGGTCGGCGGCGCGGCCGGCCGCAGGTCTTCGACTTCGAGACCGGCCATCGTCAACGCGTGCGACAGTTCGTCGGTCGTCAGTTGCGGATCGACAAAGGTTCTCAGCCAGGATTCCGGGAATTGCATGGTTCTGTGTACGTTCTGATCAGGTTAGGTCCACGTCCGGCAATGTTTTGACTCGGCGCGATGTTCATGCGATGCCACTCATCGGACACTGCCGGGGACGCTGCACGCGGCAAGCACTGTGTGCCTTGCCGCGCTCTATGCTTGTCGCGTTCGTACGCGCCGGTTCAGGCGAATTGACGCAGGAAACGCAGGTCGTTTTCGAAGAACAGACGCAGGTCTTGTACGCCATAACGCAACATGGTGAGCCGCTCGAGGCCGCTTCCGAAAGCAAAGCCGATGTAACGCTCCGGGTCGAGGCCCATGTTGCGGATCACCGTGGGGTGAACCTGGCCCGAGCCCGAAATTTCGAGCCATTTGCCGGCGTTCTTGCCCGTTTCGAACAACATGTCGATCTCGGCCGACGGTTCGGTGAACGGAAAATACGACGGACGGAAGCGCACGAGAATGTCGTCGCGCTCGAAGAATTTCTTGAGAAAGTCTGTGTAGACGCCCTTCAGATCCGCGAAGCTGATGTTCTCGTCGATCCACAGGCCTTCAACCTGGTTGAACATCGGCGAATGCGTCGCGTCGCTGTCCACACGGTACGTGCGGCCCGGCACGATCACCTTGATGGGTGGCGTGTTGGTGCGCGCATAGCGAACCTGCATCGGGCTGGTGTGCGTGCGCAGCAGCAGTTGACGGCCGTCGGCATCTTTGCCGTCGACGTAGAAAGTGTCCTGCATGGAACGCGCCGGGTGATTTTCCGGGCTGTTCAGCGAGGTGAAGTTGTACCAGTCGGTTTCGATTTCGGGGCCGTCGGCCACGTCGAATCCGATCGTACGGAAAATCTGTTCGACGCGCTCCCACGTGCGCATCACCGGGTGCAGACTGCCTGCGCCGGTGCCGCGGCCCGGCAGCGTGACGTCGATGGCTTCAGCGGCGAGGCGCTGGTTCAGCAGCACGTCGGCCAGCGCCTGACGGCGGGCTGTCAACGCGGCTTCCACTTGTTGCTTGACGAGGTTGATCCGTGCGCCTTCGGTCTTGCGCGTTTCGGGGTCGAGTTTGCCAAGGCCCTTCAACAGCTCGGTCAGCGCACCCGATTTGCCGAGAAAGCGCGCTTTCTCGTTCTCGAGGGTGGTGACGTCGGAGGCTTCTGCGAAGGCTTTTTGCGCGTCAGCGACAATCTGGTCCAGATCCATTGATCCCATCATTTCAACGTCAGTGTTCAATCGAAGCAAAACTGGTTCTACCAACAAAAACGGGGCTCGGTGAGGAGCCCCGTTTTTGCTGCAGCGTCACCGAGACTACCGGATCTTCGCTGCAACGAACCACGCAGTATTAATTGCCAGAAGCGCAATCAGGCTGCAACGGCGGCTTTCACCTGCTGAACGATCGCAGCAAAAGCAGCCTTGTCGAACACAGCCATGTCGGCCAGCACCTTGCGGTCGAGTTCGATCGAAGCCTTCTTCAGGCCGTTGATGAACACGCTGTACGTCATGTCGTGCTGACGCACCGCCGCGTTGATACGCGTGATCCACAATGCACGGAACACACGCTTCTTGTTGCGGCGATCGCGGTAGGCGTATTGGCCTGCGCGCATGACCGCCTGCTTGGCGATGCGATAGACGTTATTGCGACGGCCGCGGTAACCCTTGGCCAGCTTGATGATCTTCTTGTGACGGGCCCGTGCGGTAACCCCACGTTTTACTCGAGGCATGTCTTGCTCCTATGAGTTTCGGTTAAGGGTTAAGCGAACGGCAGCATTGCGCGCACGGAGTTCATATCTGCATCATGAACTGCCGTCGAACCGCGCAAATGGCGTTTGTTCTTGGTGGTCTTCTTGGTAAGAATGTGGCGCTTGAAGGCTTGACCGCGCTTGACGGTACCGCCCGGACGCACCACGAAGCGCTTTGCAGCACTCTTCTTGGTCTTCATCTTCGGCATGACAACTCCATTATTAGATGGATATGGGTGTGCGGTCAGCCATTGGCCATTACCCGCCCTTCGAAACCCACTCCACTTGGTATGCAGACCGCCTGAACTGCCGGCAGCCGCTTTTCGGGAAGCGACGCGCATTGTACACGCGTCGTTCCGAAACCTGCTGAGGCGGCACCGGACACCCGGCGCCGCATCGTTTCAAACTTTACTCACAACCAGAGCGCGCGCCACACGGCGCGCCGCAGCGCTGATCGCTTACTTCTTTTTCTTCGGAGCGAGCACCATGATCATCTGGCGCCCTTCCATTTTCGGCATCTGCTCGACCTGACCGACTTCGTCGAGGTCCGTGCGCAGGCGCTCGAGCATGCGCATACCGATTTCCTGGTGAGCCATTTCGCGGCCACGGAAACGCAACGTGATTTTCGTCTTGTCGCCGTCGTCGAGGAAGCGGATGAGGTTGCGCAGTTTGACGTTGTAGTCGCCGTCATCAGTGCCCGGGCGGAATTTGACTTCCTTGACCTGGACGATCTTCTGCTTCAGCTTGGCCTCGTGTTGCTTCTTCGCTTCCGAGTACTTGAACTTGCCGTAGTCCATCAAGCGGCAAACCGGCGGAACCGCTTGCGGAGCGATTTCGACCAGATCCACGTCTTGCTGTTCCGACATGCGGAACGCATCAGCGAGTTTCACGATGCCGAGCGGTTCGTTCTCGACGCCGACCAGACGCACCTCGGGTGCCGTAATTTCACCGTTGATGCGGTGCGCAGACTTATCAGTAGCGATGTTACGTTTCCTCTAAAATTTAAAAAAACGAGCCGGGCTGCCAAGTGGCTCAATTGAACGACTGCACATCCTGGCGCAGACGCTCAATGAAGGTGTCGGGGGGCATCACACCCAGATCGACACCACCACGGGCACGCACGGCTACCGTTTGGGCTTCACGCTCTTTGTCGCCGACCACAAGCAGGTACGGCACCTTTTCCAGCGTGTGCTCGCGTATTTTATAGCTAATCTTCTCGTTGCGCAAATCCGCCTCTACTCTAACCCCTTGTTTTTGCAACGATTGGGCTAAAGAACGCGCATATTCCGCCTGACTTTCCGCGATATTCATCACTACGACCTGCATCGGCGCAAGCCATGCGGGCATTGCACCAGCATGGTGCTCGATCAGAATGCCGAGGAACCGCTCCATTGATCCGACGATTGCCCGGTGCAGCATGATCGGGCGACGGCGGCTGTTGTCTTCGGCAACGTATTCCGCGCCCAGACGCTCCGGCAGCACCATATCGAGCTGCAGCGTACCGCATTGCCACGAGCGGCCAAGCGCGTCCTTGATGTGGTATTCGACCTTCGGGCCGTAGAACGCGCCCTCGCCCGGCAACTCTTCCCACGTCACGCCGCAGGCCGTCAGCGCCTCGCGCAGACCCTGCTCCGCGCGATCCCACGTCTCATCCGTGCCGGCACGCGCGTCCGGGCGCAGCGACAGCTTGATCTCGACATTGTCGAAGCCAAAATCCTTGTAGACGCTCATCGCCAGCGTATTGAACGCGATCGATTCGCTGATGAACTGGTCTTCGGTACAGAAAATGTGCGCGTCGTCTTGCACGAAACCGCGCACGCGCATCAAGCCGTGCAACGCACCCGACGATTCATTGCGGTGGCACGAACCAAACTCGGCGTAACGCAACGGCAGATCGCGGTACGAGCGCAAACCGTGATTGAACACCTGCACATGACCCGGGCAGTTCATCGGCTTGATCGCGTAGTCGCGCTTTTCCGATTCCGTCGTGAACATGTTTTCACGATAGTTCTGCCAATGGCCCGATGCTTCCCAAAGCGAACGGTCCATGATCATGGGCGTCTTGATTTCGAGGTAACCCGCGTCGTTCACGCGACGGCGCATGTACTGCTCGACCTGCTGCCACAGCGTCCAGCCGCGCGGATGCCAGAACACCATGCCCGGCGACTCGTCCTGCATGTGGAACAGATCGAGTTGCTTGCCGAGCTTGCGGTGATCGCGCTTCTCCGCTTCTTCGAGCATGTGCAGATACGCTTCCTGGTCTTCCTTCTTCGTCCAGGCCGTACCGTAGATGCGCTGCAATTGTTCGTTCTTCGAATCGCCGCGCCAGTAGGCACCCGCGACCTTCATCAGCTTGAATACTTTCAGCTTGCCGGTGGACGGCACGTGCGGACCGCGGCACAGATCGGTGAAGCCGCCATGCGAGTACAGCTTGATGTCGTCGGTAGCGGGAATCGATTCGATGATCTCGGCCTTGTACTTTTCGCCGATGCTCTTGAAGTAGTCCACCGCTTCGTCGCGCGATACCACGCGGCGCGAAACGGGTTCGTCTTTCTTCGCGAGTTCCTGCATGCGCTTTTCGATCTTCTCGAGATCTTCCGGCGTGAAGGGACGGTTGTACGCGAAGTCGTAGTAGAAACCGTTGTCGATGACCGGGCCGATCGTGACCTGCGCTTCCGGGTACAGATCCTTCACCGCGTATGCGAGCAAGTGCGCGGTGGAGTGACGGATGATATCGAGACCGTCCGCGTCTTTCTCGGTGACGATGGCCAACGCCACGTCGTGATCGATCAGCGCAGACGTATCGACCAGTTCACCGTCGATCTTGCCGCCAAGCGCGGCTTTCGCGAGGCCGGGGCCGATCGAGGCGGCCACTTCGGCGACGGTCACCGGATGCTCGTACTGTCGAACAGAACCGTCAGGCAGACGTATCGAAACCATTGCGTTCTCCGAGGTGCCGACCGGCGGTGGCACATACAACCAGGTCAAAAAAACAAAAAAAATGCGGCCCCGCTTTCGAGGGGCCGCATTCACATTTCCTGCTAACTACAGTGGCGAAAGTGGTCCTCGACTAGCGTCGCTCCGAAGTAGTCTCGGTCAACGTTCGCGGTGTCATAACCGTATTCGCCTTTTGCGCCAAAGGCGCTTACTGCAGCTTGCGAAACCCCGGCAAAGCCGGAATTTCTCTTTCGTTGGTAGGCTCGATTGGACTCGAACCAACGACCCCCACCATGTCAAGGTGGTGCTCTAACCAGCTGAGCTACGAGCCTGAAGAAACGAGATTATATGGAGCGCCACACTGCTTGGCAAGTACTTTTATGCACCGACTTTAAATTTCTACTCACGCGCTCATGCATGTCCAGCAGAAACCTCGACCGGCCATGCGTGCGCCGCACACTCGTCAACTCTTGCGTGAAGCGCGCACCACGCCCGTGACTTCGCCGAGCAACGTGCACGCGCGCTGAATCTGCGCCGCGCTCGAGACCTCGACGGTAAATTGCATGAACGCAGCGTTACGGCGCGTCTGCGTTTTCACGCCGATCACGTTCATCTTCTCGCGCGCGAACACTTCGGAAATATCGCGCAGCAAGCCCTGCCGATCCGTTGCATCGATCGAGAGATCGACCGGATAGACCGACTGACCACGGCCGCTCATCACCTCCGCCGACCACGCCGTTTGCAACACGCGCTCGGGCGCGCGATCGGCCATGCGCAGGAACGTCGGGCAATCGCTGCGATGAATCGACATGCCTTTGCCGCGCGTAACGAAGCCGCAGATATCGTCAGGCGGCGCGGGCCGGCAGCAGCGCGCGAGTTGCGTGAGCAACGCATCCACACCAACCACCAGCACGCCCGTGGACGCGCCGCGCGCCACGCTCGCACCACTACTGCGCTTCTCGAATTGCTCCGGCGCTTCGACCACCGGTTCCGGCGGCGGCGCATCGTGCAGCGCCTGCTCGACGAGCCGCAAACTGAATTCTTCCTTGCCCACCACGGAGAACAAGTCGTCGGTAGTCTTGAAGCCAAGCTTGGCCGCGAGCTGATCCAGATTGACCGACGTCTTGCCCTCGCGCTGCAAGGTCTTCTCGACCATCGCGCGGCCGCTCGCGATATGTTCCTGCACTTCGACCGCATTGAACCACGCGCGCACCTTCTGCCGCGCGCGCGGACTTTGCAGATAGCCGAGTTGCGGGTTAAGCCAGTCGCGCGACGGCCCGCCCTCCTTCACCGCGACGATCTCCACCGTCTGACCGTTTTGCAAAGGCGTGTTCAACGGCACCATCGCGCCGTCGACGCGCGCGCCGCGGCAACGGTGCCCCAACTCGCTATGCAAGTGGTACGCGAAATCGACAGGCGTGGCGCCGTGGGGCAACGGAATCACCCGCGCCTGCGGCGTCAGCACATAGATGTGGTCGTCGTCGAGCGTGGCCTGGCGCAGTTGTTCCCACGGCTGCGACGCGCGCTTCTCACCGTGCTCGCCTTCGGAGACTTCATCTTTCCATGCGAGCAACTGACGCAGCCACGCGATCTTCTCGTCGTACTTCTCGTTGGCGGCGAACTGGCCGCCGTAGCCGCGCGTGCCGGCTTCCTTGTAACGCCAATGCGCGGCGACGCCGTATTCGGCGAACTGATGCATTTCGTGCGTACGGATCTGCACTTCGAACGCGCGGCCGTCGTCGCCGATCACCACCGTGTGCAGCGACTTGTAGCCGTTCGGCTTCGGCCGCGAAATGTAGTCGTCGAACTCTTTCGGCACCGGTTGCCACAGGTTGTGCACGATGCCGAGCACCGTGTAGCAATCCTTGATGTCCGGCACGATCACACGAAATGCGCGCACGTCGTACAGCTCGGCGAAATCCAGTTCCTTGCCGCGCATCTTGCGCCAGATGCTGTAAATGTGTTTTGGCCTACCGCTCACTTCCGCGCGAATATGCGCCGCGGCCAATTCCTTTTGCAGGCGTTCGATAGCCTGCGCGACATAGCTCTCGCGCTCGACGCGTTTTTCGTCGAGCAGTTTGGCGATGCGCTTATACGTGACCGGCTCTTCGAAGCGCAGCGCGAGATCCTCGAGCTCCCACTTCAGTTGCCAGATCCCGAGACGATTGGCGAGCGGCGCATAGATATCGAGCGTCTCGCGCGCCACGTCCGGTGAAGGCGTGATTTTCGCCGCCGCGTAGTAACGCAGCGATTGCAGGCGCGATGCGAGCCGGATCAGCACCACCCGAATATCCTGCGCGAACGCGAGCAGCATCTTGCGCAGCGCCTCGACCTGCGCGCGGCGTGCGGCCTGCGCATCGCGCCCGGCTTCAGGCATGGCGTTCTGCGCAGCCCGCATGCTCACCGTTCCTAGGCGCAGCAACTTGCGCACGTCGCCGACCAGTTGCGCGACTTCTTCGCCGAAGTTGTCGGCGATCAGGCGCTCCGGGTCCTGCAGATGCGGCGTCAATGCAAACAACGCCGCCGCCAGCACCGCCGGCGGATCGACATTGAGCTTGCGCATGATCGACGCCGTGCCCGCCGCATGGTCCGCCAGCATTTCGCCCGACGACAATCGCACCTCGCCCGCATGCTCGCGCACGAACGCCATCGCTTCATCGAAAGAAGGAAGAGGGTTCGGCGCGTTCGTAACGGTTTCGGTATTCATGGTGCGACGGCCCACCGGGCCAGACGATTCAACGGAATTTCAACTGCACGTGCCCAGCTTACGCGCGCTGCGCAGCGACTACGCAGATTTCGACCAGGCACTTCGGATTGGCAAGCTTTGCTTCTACGGTTGCGCGCGGCGGCGTGGCGCCTTGCGCAACCCACTCGTCCCACACCGCGTTCATGCCGGCGAAGTGGACCATGTCCGAGATGTAGATCTGCACCGACAGCAAGTGCGACTTGTCGCTATTCACTTCGCCCAGCAGACGGTCGATGTGGCCGAGCACTTCGCGCGTCTGACCCGTGATGTCCTGATCCGCGTCTTCGGCGATCTGGCCCGCGAGGTACACGGTGCCGTTATGCACGGCGATTTCCGAGAGGCGCTTGCCGACGTGGTGACGAATGACTGCCATGGCGAATCCTGAGTTGGTTTGAAAATTGATCGGAGATGCGTTGCGCATCGCGCCCCGTCGAGGACGCCGCGCGCAACTGCATATTATGACGCGTCGGCGGCCGGTCCGATAAAGAACCGCCTCGCGATGTCGATCTGATCGGCTGACAGAAACGCCGGCGCGTGTCCGACACCGGCGATTTCCGCGCTCGACACCGCACGCCCGGTCTCGACCATCTTCGCGACGGTTTCACGCGAGAGCAGATCGGACAACTCGCCGCGCACCACCAGCACCGGCCCTTGAAACGAGGCCAGCGAATGCCACAGCGCGGCCTCGCCGAGTTTGGCCGCTTCCTCGGTGGTTGCCGTAAAGGGCTGCGCGATCCGCGGGTCGTAACGGAACAGCCACTTGCCGTCCTGTTCGTGCAGAAGCGGGGTGTTGATTTCGCGCCAGTCGTCAGGTGTGAGCGGACCAAAGGTCTGCGCGAGCAAGGCCGCGTAGTCGATACCTTGCTGCAGCGTTTCAAACTGCACGGGCTTGCCGAGATACTCTCCGATGCGTTGTACCGCAGCCGGCTCCAGATGCGGACCGACATCGTTCAACAACATCTTGCGGATCGGCGTTTCGGGCAACCCGGCAAGTCCAAGCCCAATCAGGCCGCCCATGGACGTGCCGAACCAGTCGACCGTCTCCACATTCAGGCGCGCGATCAGCGTGACCATGTCGGCGACGTATTGCGGCACCGTATAGAAGTTGGGGTTGGCAAGCCACGATGACAAGCCCCGCCCCGCGACATCCGGGCACACCACGCGGTAAGTGTTGGCGAACTCTTGCGCGAGGCGGTCGAAATCGCGCCCTGAACGGGTCAAACCGTGCACGCACAACAGCACGCGCGGATTGGCCGGGTCGCCCCACTCGGTATAAGCGATGCGGTGCAAGCCACCGGCGCTCGCGCACTGCACATAACGTTGGCGCGGCGCAAGCCGTCCGGTGGTGGAAGCGAACGTGGTTGCGGTCATCTGGGTTCCTTGCAAAAGCGCTGCGGGTTCGGCCTGGGCACGGCAGGGACAGATAGGCGTTCAATCTTCAAATGATTGTAAACCGCTTTGCCGAGCGGCAAGAGTCGGCCGGATGGCATAGGACGGCCCGGAACGAATGTCCGGCGCACAAAACAAAACGGGCGAGACTCACGCCTCGCCCGCCTGGGAACCGCCTCGCGGCCGCCTGCCGCTCATACCAGCCGCATCCGGCCGCACAGCGGCCTCCGCAAGCCTCAACCCGCCTCAACCAGCCTCAAACCGCTTCAGACGGCCTCGCCGCACGCCATTCAGCTAACCGCGCTCACATCGAGCGGCGCGCCCGTCTTGGCCTTGATTTCCTCGACGCTCACGCCCGGCGCCAGTTCGGTCACCTTCAGCCCGTTGTCCGTGACTTCGATCACGCCAAGGTCGGTGATGATCTGGTCGACCACGCCCACGCCCGTGAGCGGCAGCGTGCATTCGTCGAGGATCTTGTGCTGATCGCCCTTCGCGACGTGCTCCATCAGCACGACCACGCGCTTGACGCCCGCGACCAGATCCATCGCGCCGCCCATGCCCTTGATCATCTTGCCCGGGATCATCCAGTTGGCCAGATCGCCCTTCTTGCTGATCTGCATCGCGCCGAGAATCGCCAGATTGATGTGGCCGCCGCGAATCATCGCGAACGAATCCGCCGACGAAAAAATCGACGAACCCGGAAGCGTGGTCACCGTCTGCTTGCCGGCGTTGATCAGGTCGGCGTCCACTTCTTCTTCGGTCGGCGACGGGCCGATGCCGAGCAGGCCGTTTTCCGACTGCAGCCACACTTCGACGCCCGCCGGCACGTGATTGGCGACCAGCGTCGGCAGGCCGATGCCGAGGTTCACGTAGAAACCGTCCTGCAATTCCTTCGCCGCGCGTGCGGCCATTTCGTCACGAGTCCATGCCATGATCAGTCTCCTTTCGCGCGGACAATGCGTTGTTCAATGCGTTTTTCCGGATTCGCATTGAGCACAATGCGCTGCACGAAAATGCCAGGCGTATGGATCGCGTCCGGATCGAGTTCGCCCACTTCGACGATCTCTTCGACTTCCGCGACGGTGATCTTGCCGGCCATCGCGCACATCGGGTTGAAATTGCGCGCGGTGCGGCGGTAGATCAGGTTGCCCGACTTGTCGGCCTTCCACGCCTTCACCAAAGCGACGTCGGCCGTCAGCGAGTGTTCCAGCACGTAGTGGTTTTCGCCGAACTGGCGGGTTTCCTTGCCTTCGGCGATCAGCGTTCCGTAGCCGGTATTGGTGAAGAACGCCGGAATGCCCGAACCGCCCGCGCGCAGCTTCTCGGCGAGCGTGCCTTGCGGCGTGAATTCGAGTTCGAGTTCGCCGGCCAGATACTGGCGTTCGAACTCCTTGTTCTCGCCGACATACGACGAGATCATCTTCTTGACCTGGCGCGTTTCGAGCAGCAGACCGAGGCCGAAACCGTCGACGCCCGCATTGTTGCTGATGCAGGTGATGCCCTGCACCTTCGAATCGCGCAGTGCGCCGATCAGCGCCTCCGGAATGCCGCACAGCCCGAAGCCGCCGACGGCAAACGTCTGCCCGTCCTTGACGATGTCTTTCAGCGCCTCGGCGGCGCCTGGATAGACCTTGTTCATCAGTATGTCCCTTCCTTTATGGAAACCCGAATTCGGATCGTTGCGGCTGATATCACGTTGGGCGGGCCCGAGCCCGACACGTCATTCTAGTCATCCCCGGCCGGCCGTGCGCCCCGGTTTCGCTGCGCGTAGTACAAAGCCCGCCGCGGACGGCTTCGCCGCGTTGTCATGTGCTCGAAAGAGTACGCTGGGCGCGCCATGCGGCACAATACGCAAAAATACATAAGTACTTGCCGCCAATTCATGCCCGCACTGGATTATCAAACCGCGTTCCAGCTCGCTCCAATCGGACTCGTCCTGTCGCGCGAACGAACTATCGAAGACTGCAATGACGAGCTCGCGTCGATATTCGGCTGCACGCGAGAGTCGCTGCTCGGCCAGTCGTTCCAGGTGCTGTATCCGTCCACAGACGAATTCGAGCGGATCGGCGCGCGGATTCCGCCCATCATGACGGCGCACGGCAGCTACGCGGACGACCGCATCATGAAACGGGCCAACGGGGAATTGTTCTGGTGCCACGTGACGGGCCGCGCGCAGGAACGCGCCGACCCGCACGCGGCGGGCGTCTGGACCTTCGAGGACTTGAGCGCGACACGGCGCGTGGCGGTCGAACTGACACCGCGCGAACGCGAAATCGCCGCGCAACTGGTGACGGGAAAAACCAGCAAGCAGATCGGGCGGGTGCTGGATATCAGCCCGCGCACCGTCGATGTCTACCGGGCGCGGCTAATGCGCAAATACGATACGGGTAACGCGACGGAGTTGTTGCAGCGCCTGCTCGGGCATTGAAGCAGCGGCGCGTGTGTCGGGACGCTGGTTCGCGCGACGCTGAGTCGCGCCTTTAGCAGGCCACCTCAGAGGCAAGCGGGCAATGCACGGCAACGTTAGCGAACGCCGCCGGTTCGCCACGAAAATCGGCTGAAAGCCGGCTATTACGCCACCTTGACCAGCGCAGCCCGCTCGATGGTTTCGCGCAGCAGGTCCGGCACCGGCACCGACTTGCCCGCCGCGTAATCGATCCAGACGCAGCGCGCGGCGCCACGTGCATAGACGGTATTCGGATCGTCCGCGCGCACGAGTTCGAAACCCGTGTCGAAGCTGCTGCGGCCGGGCGTGGCCACCGTCATCCGGCCGATCACGTCGCCGGGATAATGCAGTTGCTTGAGAAACTCCATCGACGCATTGACGATCACCGGACCCTGGCCGTCGGCATTGTTACCGGCCAGGCCCAGCTGTTCGAACCAGGAAATCCGCACCTGCTCCATGTAGCGGAAATAGACTGTGTTGTTCACATGGCCGAAGGCGTCCATGTCGCCCCAGCGGATCGGCATCGACATCTCGAAAACTGCGTGAAAATCGCTCATCGTACTTCTTTAACGGGTTGAAATCAGGTTGAAGCCGGCGCGCGGACCGGCGCAGAGACAGACAGCAACATAGCGCGCGCCCTCGAAAGGACAAAGTCCCGAGGGTGTAAAACAGTTTCTTCGAACGGACGCAAATCCGGTCCTCGCGACCTGCAAGCACGAGCGCCGGCCGCGCCGTCTTGCGTTCAGGAGAGCCCGAAGCCGTCGTCGGCGGCAATCACCGAGCCGTTGATGAACTGCGATTCGTCCGCCGCCAGCAGCAGCAGGAGTCCGTCCAGATCTTCCGGTTTGCCGACGCGGTGACGCGGCAGCATCGACACGAGCTTCTGCCCTTGCTCCGTCGACCAGTGATGGTGATTGATCTCCGTGTCGATGTAGCCCGGGCAGATCGCGTTCACGTTGATGCCGTGCTTGCCCCACTCCAGCGCCATGGCTTTCGTCATATGCACGACAGCCGCCTTGCTGATCGAATACAGGCCGATCTGCGGCAGCACGCGCAAACCCGCCATCGACGCGATGTTGATGATGCGGTACGACGGCTTCTGCGCGCCGTTGCCGCGCATGATCATGCGCTTGGCGACTTCCTGAGCGACGAAGAACGCGCCGCGCGTGTTGGTATCGAACACATATTCGAAGTCGGCGGGGGTGACTTCCGAGAGCTTCTGCGTGGTCGACACGCCCGAATTGTTCACCAGAATATCGATCGTGCCGGCCTCGGTCTCCGCATGGGCGACCGCCGACTTGATGCTCTGGTAGTCGGTCACGTCGAGCGAAACGACGTGCGCCGCGCCGCCGGAGGCCTCGATCTCGGCGCGCAACTCCTTCAGACGCTCGGTCCGCCGGCTCGCCAGCACGACCTTGGCGCCCGCCTGCGACAACACTTGAGCAAAGCGCTTTCCCAACCCGCTCGAGGCGCCGGTAATCAGCGCGACCTTGCCTTCCAGATTGATCGAACGGCCCATTGTCGTTCCTTGTTCGGTTGTTGTTACGGCTGCGGTTGACGGGTGCGGTAAGACCGTCACTACGGGTCATACCGTATCATAGAAATAGAACGATCGTGCTAATCTCTGCTCATCTGGTTGCAGTGCGGGTGTGCATCGCCCACAATACGAACCCGAAAAAAGCATTCTAACGGTAAGAGGAGCATCAATGACCCCCGCAAGTCTCATTGAGCAATACGGTCCACGCGAGTCGATGGAATACGACGTCGTGATCGTCGGTGGAGGCCCCGCCGGGCTGTCCGCGGCGATCCGCCTGAAGCAGCTGGCAGCGGAAAAAGGCGTCGAGCTTGGCGTGTGCGTACTGGAAAAAGGCTCGGAGATCGGGGCGCATATCCTGTCGGGCGCGGTGATGGATCCGCGCGCGATCACCGAACTGATTCCGGACTGGAAAGAAAAAGGCGCGCCGCTGACGGTCGACGTGACCGAAGACAAGTTCCTGTTCCTGACCGAAACCGGCTCGAAGAGCGTGCCGACCTGGGCGTTGCCGGACAATTTCAAGAATCACGGCAACTACGTGATCAGCCTCGCGAATGTCACGCGCTGGCTGGGTCAGCAGGCCGAGGCGCTGGGCGTGGAAATCTTCCCGGGCTTTCCGGCGGCGGAGATTCTGTATAACGGCGATGGTTCGGTCAGAGGCGTCGCCACCGGCAACCTTGGCATCGGCAAGGACGGCGAGCCGACCGAGAACTTCCAGCTCGGCATGGAGCTGCACGCGAAGTACACGCTCTTCTGCGAAGGCGCGCGTGGGCACCTGGGCCGTCAGCTGAACGATAAATTCAAGCTGCGCGAAGGCGCCGATCCTCAGGTCTACGGGATCGGCATCAAGGAACTGTGGGAAATCGATCCTTCGAAGCACAAGCCGGGTCTGGTGATGCACACTGCCGGCTGGCCGCTGGAGAACGATACGTACGGCGGCTCGTTCCTGTATCACATGGACAACAATCAGGTGGTGGTGGGCTTTGTAGTCGGCCTCGGCTACACGAACCCGTATCTGTCGCCGTTCGAGGAATTCCAGCGCTACAAGACGCATCCGGCGATTCGCGCGGTGCTCGAAGGTGGCAAACGTGTGTCGTACGGCGCACGCGCGATCACGGCCGGCGGCCTGATGTCGCTGCCGAAGCTGGTGTTCCCGGGCGGCGCGCTGGTCGGCGACGATGCGGGTTTCCTGAACGCGTCGCGGATCAAGGGCTCGCATGCGGCGATCAAGACCGGCATGCTGGCTGCCGAAGCTGCTTTTTGAAGCCGTGCAGGCAGGTCGCACCAGCGATGAACTCACCGCGTATCCGGAGAGTTTCAAGACTTCGTGGCTGCACACGGAACTGCATCGCGCGCGCAACTTCAAGCAGTGGATGAGCAAGGGCCTGTACCTCGGCACGCTGATGGTGGGCATCGAGCAGAAGCTGCTGGGCGGCAACGTACCGTGGACGCTGCATCATCAGCATTGGGATCACGAGATGCTCAAGCCGGCTTCCCAATGCAAGCCGATCGTGTATCCGAAGCCCGATGGCAAGCTCACGTTCGACCGCCTTTCTTCAGTGTTCATCTCGAACACGAATCACGAGGAAAATCAGCCGGCTCACCTGACGCTGAAAGATCCGTCCGTGCCGGTGAATGTGAACTGGCAGACCTATGCCGGTCCGGAATCACGCTATTGCCCGGCGGCCGTGTACGAGTTCGTGAAGAACGACGACGGCAGCGAACGCCTCGTGATCAACGCGCAGAACTGCGTGCACTGCAAGACCTGCGATATCAAGGACCCGACGCAGAACATCGTGTGGGTCACGCCTGAAGGTGGCGGCGGTCCAAACTATCCGAACATGTAATCGATGCTTCACTTGCCTTCGCAGCGCCTGCTTCTGAATGCCGGCGCTGCGAAGGCAGGCAACTCAGCGCCGCCCCACCGCTTCAATCCGCTCTCGCACCTTCGCCACCACCGGCGCCCAGTCGCCGACATGCGGCTGTCGAACTAACTCGATCGAATCGTACCAGGCAGTCTCCGGCGATCCATCGCCCCAGAACCAGGCGGAGACGTGGTCGATCATCAAACAGGTCGCCACGCCAAGCGCTCCCGCCAGATGCGCGGGCCCGCTGTCGATCGTGACGACCAGATCCAGATTCGCGAGCAACGCTGCGACATCGTCGAAGCCGGACTGAAAATGATGCGTCAGATCGACGACGTCGAGACCCTTGGCCTGCCACTGCGCGACCGTCTCGCCGCGCCCCGGCGACACAGCGAAATAGGTCACACCGGCTACATTCAACAGCGGTTCGATTTGCTCGGCCGGCACCGAACGCCGCATATCGCGGATATGGTCCGGATTGCCGTTCCACACCAGACCGACCTTGCGATTGCCGCGCTTACCCGCCGGGTGCGCTTCGACTCGCTCACGCCATGTCTGCTCAAGAGCAAGATCAGCGCTCAAGTACGGCGCGCCCCACCCCGTTGCGTCGACAATACCGAGCCGCAGCGGCAGGCTCATCAGCCCGCAATGAAAATCCGGCTGCGTCTCCAGACTCGTTTCGAGCGGCAAGTCGGCGGGCAGCATTCTTTCGAATAGATGCCGCAACGGTCCGTCGTGGCCAAAAACCACCCGGCCGCCCTCACGCCGCGCCTGCTCGGCCAGCAGCGGCAAAAAACGCACCGCCCAGAGGCAGTCGCCATTGCCTTGCTCGCCGTACACCACCAGTGTTTTGCCGGCAAGCGATTCGCCCTGCCAATGCGCACTGATCGCCGCGAGGGCTTGCTGCGCGTTATTCAGTTCGCCCGCCGCGAACGCGATGCGCGACTCGTAATGCGCCCAGCCATCGGCAAACCGTCCACTGCGAATCTCGAGTTCCGACAGATCGAACAGCGCATGGGCGTTGTGCGGCGAAAGCGCCAGCACTTGCCGCAGCAACGCCTCGGCCTCGGCGAATCGCGCCTGCTCCTTGATACACAGCGCCAGCTTGTGAAGCGCCACCGGATTACCCGGCACGACGCGCACGGCTTCGCGTAAATGCGCCTCGGCTGCGGCGAAATCATCGCGCTGCTGGACGGCCGCCGCGCGCCAGATCAACGCGTTGGCGTCTTCGGCATGACGCGCGAGCAGCAGGCCGGTGGCCGAGTCGACCAATGCCCAGTCGCGCAACACGAACGCCGTTTGCGCAATCGTATGCAGCAGTGTCGGTTCGCAGGAAGGATCGAGTTGATAGGCGCGCACCAGCGCAGCAAGCGCCTCGCGCTGGCTCGCCTTGTCGCGGCCGGCGTGTTGCAGCAACGCCAAACCGAACGCCAGGCAGTCGCCGGCGGCGGCGTTGGGCGCGGCGGCTTGCGCACGCAAACCCGCGAGGTGGCTCGCGGACGGCGCGGAGTTGAGATCGGTCATGGAGAAGGCGCTGCCAACGGGTACAGAGCTGCCTGAAGCAGGCCCGTTAAGGCGCGCTCGCCGCGATCTTCGGCGTGCTGACGGCTACGTCGCCGCATTGCGCGCGATGGCGCAGCGCATGGTCGATCAGCACCAGCGCCAGCATGGATTCAGCGATCGGCGTGGCGCGGATGCCGACGCACGGGTCATGCCGTCCGAACGTTTCGACGACGACCGGCTGCCCCGCCTTGTCGATCGAGCGGCGCGGCGTGCGAATGCTCGACGTCGGCTTGATCGCGATCGACACTGTCACGTCCTGGCCGGTCGAAATACCGCCGAGCACACCGCCCGCGTGATTGCCGACGAAACCCTCCGGCGTCAATTCGTCGCCATGCACCGAGCCGCGCTGCGCGACGCTGGCAAAGCCCGCGCCGATCTCGACACCCTTCACTGCGTTGATGCCCATCATGGCGTGCGCAATGTCCGCGTCGAGACGGTCGAACAACGGCTCGCCGAGGCCGACCGGCACGCCCGACGCCACGACGTTGATGCGCGCGCCGATCGAGTCGCCGTCTTTGCGCAGCGCGTCCATGTAGGCTTCGAGCTGCGGCACGATCTGCGCGTTAGGCGCGAAGAACGGGTTCTCGCGCACGTGCGCCCAATCGACGAACGGCACGTCGATCTCGCCGAGCGCCGCCATATACCCGCGAATCTCGGTGCCGAATTTCTCGCGCAGCCACTTCTTGGCGACCGCGCCCGCGGCCACCGTCGGCGCCGTGAGGCGAGCCGACGACCGGCCGCCGCCGCGATAGTCGCGGATGCCGTATTTCTGCCAATAGGTGTAGTCGGCGTGGCCCGGGCGGAACGTGTCGGCAATGTTGCCGTAGTCCTTGCTGCGCTGGTCCGTATTGCGGATCAGGAGCGCGATCGGCGCGCCGGTGGTCTGGCCTTCGAACACGCCCGACAGAATCTCGACCTTGTCTTCTTCCTGACGCTGCGTGACGTGCCGCGACGTGCCGGGCTTGCGGCGGTCGAGTTCGAACTGGATGTCGGCTTCGTTGAGCGCCATGCCCGGCGGGCAGCCGTCGATCACACAGCCGATAGCGGGGCCGTGCGATTCGCCGAAGGTCGTGACAGTGAAAAGCGTACCGAGCGTGTTGCCGGACATGGGCGTCGTCCAAAGAAATGCGGGGAAAACGTTATTATGCCAGCCCCGTGGCGTCTGGACCGCGTCGCGCGGCCGCTTTGGCCGATCGGCCAGGGGAGCATGCGCGAGCGCTTCCCGGTCGATCACCTAGTTTGTCAAGACACATGCCGCGCGATGTAGGAACGTTCGCATCGCCGCCGGCCCAAGTCATTCAGGCTGCGGGAACGCAAAACATCGCGAGTCGGAAATTTCTGCGCCGATATTGCGCACAGCCTGACCGGGCAATCTGCACCTGGCCGGCGCCCGCATTCCACCACCTTTCACCCGAGCCCCGCCCGGCGCCGGCATCTTTCCTTTTCCGTGATGCCGTTGGCGGGCTTCAGCGCCGCGGTCACGCTACTTCCGTGCTCCGCGCAACTCGGTGACGATCTGCTGCAACTTCTCCGGCGTTGCCAACGCGGGCTCAATCGGCTCGCCCACCGCCAGCGTCAGGCGACTCATGACGCCCTTCTGGATCGGCCGCGGCCAGCGCGCGTCGCCCGCGCGCGAAAACACGCTGCCCCACAGGCCACGCAACGCCATGGGAATGACCGGCGCCGGCGTGCGCCGGATGATCTCGGTGACGCCATGACGGAACGGATTCATGTCGCCGGTTCTGGTCAGCTTGCCCTCCGGGAAGATGCAGACCAGATCGCCCTCCGCGAGCGCCTGCGCGCAGCGTTCGTAGGCGCGCGTCAGCAGCTGGGGGTCCTGATGCGCGGGCGCGATCGGAATTGCCTTGGCGTGACGGAACACCCAGCCGGCGAACGGCGATTTGAAGATCTGGTGGTCCATCACGAAACGGATCGGCCGCGGGCTCTCGGCCATGATGACGATCGCGTCGACGAAACTCACGTGATTGCAGACCAGCACGGCCGCGCCCTCTTCCGGAATCCGCTCGGCATGGACGAGGCGAATCCGGTAGAACGTGTGCACCAACACCCAAGCGATGAAGCGCAGCAGAAACTCCGGCACCAGCGAGTAGATATACGTCGCCACCACGATGTTGAGCAGCGCGGTGACGAGGAAAATCGCGGGAATGCTGAAGCCAGCAGAAGTCAGAGCGACGGCCATCAGCGACGAGACGATCATGAACAGCGAGTTCAGGATATTGTTCGCCGCGATGATGCGCGCACGGTGGCTCGGCTGGCTGCGGCTCTGGATCAGCGCATACAGCGGCACGCTGTAGAAGCCGCCGAACATGGCGAGCAGGAACAGATCGGCCAGCACTCGCCAGTGCGCGGGCCGCAGAATGAACTCGCCGACGCTCAGCAGATGTCCCGGCAGCGGCAATGCGTGGCTAGCGAAAAACAGGTCGATCGCGAACACGCTCATGCCGATCGAACCGAGCGGCACGAGCCCGATTTCGATGCGCCGCTTCGAGAGCTTTTCGCACATCAACGAGCCGAGGCCGATGCCGATCGAGAAGGTGCCGAGCAGCACGGTCACGACGTCCGGATCGGCGGACAGCACATTCTTCGCGAAACTGAAAAACGACGACAGGAAGATCGCGCCGACGAACCACAGCCAGGAAATCCCGAGCAGGCTCAGAAACACGGTGCGATTCTCGCGCGCCAATTTGAGGTTGCGCCACGTCTCGCTGACCGGATTCCAGTTGATGCGCAGATCGGCCTGCGGCGCCGGCGTGGTCGGCACGAAACTCGACACCACGCGCCCCACCAGCGCGATCGCGACGCACGCGCAAGCCAGCACCACCGCGCCATGTTCGACAAAACCCGCGCCCACTCCGCCGACGATCGTACCGATCAGGATCGCCACGAAGGTGCCCATTTCGACCATGCCATTGCCGCCCACCAGTTCCGCCTTCGACAGATGCTGCGGTAAATACGAGTATTTGACCGGCCCGAACACGGTGGAGTGCACGCCCATCAGAAACGTGCACAGGTACAGAAGCGGCGCGCTATGCAGCCAGAAACCCGCGCCGCCAATCAGCATCACGACGATTTCGAAGCTCTTGACGAAGCGCGTGAGCATCGCCTTGTCGTACTTGTCGGCGATCTGGCCGGAGGTGGCCGACAGCAGCACGAACGGCAGAATGAAAATGGCCGAGATCAGGAACGCCGCCGTTTTCGGATCGACTCCGGAAAAGCGCGCCGCCTGATACGTGACAAGCGACGTGAAGCCGATCTTGAACACGTTGTCGTTCATCGCGCCGAGGAACTGGGTCCAGAAAAACGGCGCGAAACGGCGCTGACTGAGCAGCCGGAACTGGGATTCGTGTGCCTCGTGTTGACGGGCAGCGCGGCGGGCAGCAGGTAACGGACGATCGCTCATGGAATTCCAAACACAGGCTGGAAGAACGACATGGAAGAAAGTGCCATGCATGGTGTTGCGTGTGGGCGGGTCGCCGGGCGGCGCGCGGTGCCGGATTGCAAATCCCGGACTGCAAACCCATTACGCGCGCTCACGCCCGCCTCGGCGTCGAGCCGGGCACCGAACTGGACACCAAACTCCACATGCGGCCGAACCCAGCGCCGGACACAAAAAAAGCGCACGCTTTCGCGCGCGCCTCGACTGCCTTTTCGCGCTCACAGCAACGACCAGCGCGTCGCAGTGAATCGCCGCGCATTAACGCGCCGGCTGCTGTTCCTGCTGTTCTTCCGGCCAGTCGCGGATATAGGCCTTGAGCATGCGGTTTTCGAAGCCCTGCTCTTCGACCACTGCCTTGGCGACGTCGTAGAACGAAATCACGCCCATTAGCGTGCGGCTTTCCAGCACCGGCAGATAACGCACGTGATGCTCGAGCATCATGCGGCGGACTTCGTTGACGTCCGTTTCCGGCGTGCAGGTGAGTGGATGGTCGTCCATCACCTTGCGGATCGTGGAAGTTCCGACGCTGCCGCCATTCTTGCTCAGCGTCAGCATGATTTCGCGGAATGTGAGCATGCCGACGAGGTCGCCGTACTCCATCACCACCAGCGAGCCGATGTCGTGCTCGGCCATGGCATTGACTGCGTCGTGCAGCGTGGTATCCGGCGTGACCGTGAATAGGGTATTGCCTTTGACTTTGAGGATGTCGCTGACTCGCATGATCTGTCTCCCGTAGTGCCCGCTAAGCTGGTAAAGCATCGATGTTTTTCGATCCTAGCGGAAAGACCCATAAAAGGAAAGCGGCCCGCCCACCAAGGCGCAGCGGGCGTTCGCAGGTTCGAAGCGGTGCTTGCGCGCGCACCCGCATCGGGAAAACCGCGCTTGAAGCGCCGCATGCCGGTGATAGGATGGCCGCCACTTTCACCATTCGCGAGGCCGTCCGTGGCCTCGCCGTCCAGCATGTCCGCCAACCGTTTCGACACGCTTGCGCTGCACGCCGGCGCTGCTCCCGACCCGACAACCGGCGCACGCGCCACGCCGATTTACCAGACTACCTCGTTTTCGTTCCGCGACTCGGACCACGCCGCGGCGCTCTTCAATATGGAGCGCGCCGGTCACGTGTACTCACGCATCTCGAACCCGACCGTGGCCGTGTTCGAGGAACGCGTCGCCGCGCTGGAAAACGGCGCGGGCGCGATCGGCACGGCAAGCGGCCAAGCGGCCTTGCATCTGGCCATCGCCACGCTGATGGGCGCGGGCTCGCACATCGTCGCCTCCAGCGCGCTGTACGGCGGCTCGCACAATCTGCTGCACTACACGTTGCGGCGCTTCGGTATCGAGACGACCTTCGTCAAGCCCGGCGACCTCGATGCGTGGCGCACCGCGCTGCGTCCGAACACGCGGTTGCTGTTCGGCGAAACGCTCGGCAATCCGGGCCTCGACGTGCTCGATATCGCCGCCGTGGCGCAGATCGCGCATGAGCACCGTGTGCCGCTGCTGGTCGACTCGACATTCACCACGCCTTATCTGCTTAGACCGTTCGAACACGGCGCGGACTTCGTTTATCACTCGGCCACCAAATTTCTCGGCGGCCATGGCACGACGATCGGCGGCGTGCTGGTGGACGGCGGCACGTTCGACTTCGAGGCCTCCGGGCGTTTTCCCGAATTCACCGAGCCTTACGACGGCTTTCACGGCATGGTGTTCAGCGAGGAAAGCACCGTCGCGCCGTTCCTTCTGCGAGCACGCCGCGAAGGCCTGCGCGACTTCGGCGCCTGCCTGCATCCGCAAGCCGCGTGGCAACTGCTGCAAGGCATCGAAACGCTGCCGTTGCGGATGGAGCGGCACGTTGCCAATACACGCCGCGTGGTCGAATTCCTGACCGGTCACGCGGCAGTCGAATCCGTCGCCTATCCGGAGTTGCCGACACACCCGGATCACGCCCTTGCGAAGCGCCTGCTGCCGCGCGGCGCCGGCGCGGTGTTCAGCTTCAATCTGCGCGGCGACCGCGCCGCCGGGCGCAGTTTCATCGAGGCGCTCTCGCTGTTCTCGCATCTCGCGAACGTGGGCGACGCGCGCTCGCTCGTGATCCATCCCGCATCGACCACGCACTTTCGCATGGACGCCGCCGCGCTCGCCGCGGCCGGCATCGCCGAAGGTACGATCCGCCTCTCGATCGGCCTCGAAGACCCGGACGATCTGATCGACGACCTCAAGCGTGCGTTGAAAGCCGCACAGAAAGCGAGCGCGACAAACGCGCCGCATGGCGGCACAGCCGCCCAACCCCGCCCGGAGTCAGCATGATCCTGACCGTTCAAGGCAAACCCGCCTACGCGTACACCGGCGGCAAAGCGTTCGATGCGAACCTGCCGACCGCCGTCTTCATCCACGGCGCCGAGCACGATCACAGCGTGTGGGCGCTGCAAACCCGCTACTTCGCGCATCACGGCTTTGGTGTGCTGGCCGTGGATCTGCCTGGTCACCGCCGCAGCGCGGGCCCGGCTATGACCACGGTGCCGGCCATGGCCGACTGGCTGGCCGCGCTGCTCGACGCCGCCGGCGTGCAACGCGCCTTCGTGGCCGGCCACAGCATGGGCTCGCTGATCGCGCTCGACTTCGCCGGCCGCTATCCGGAGCGCGCAACGCATCTCGCCCTGCTTGCCACGGCGATTCCGATGGCCGTCTCCGACGCGCTGCTCGACGCCGCCTTGCACCGTGAGCCCGAAGCGATCGCCATGGTCAATCAATGGTCGCATTCGACCTTCGCAGCCAAACCCTCCTGCCCCGGCCCCGGCTTCTGGCTGCACGGCATGAACCAGCGTTTGATGGAGCGTGTCTCGGCAAGCGGCGAGCCGAACCTGTTCCACACCGACTTCGCCGCCTGCAACAGCTACGCGGACGGCCTCGCCCGCGCCGCGCAGGTGCGCTGCGCCGTACGCCTGATCGTCGGCCGGCGCGATGCGATGACGCCGCCGCGCGCCGCCAAAGCACTTGCGGGCGCCCTCGCGCAGGCCGGCGTACCGGTCGACACGGTCACGCTCGAAGCCGGCCACGCGCTCATGTCCGAGCAACCCGACGCCACGCTTGACGCCCTCTTCAGCTTCGCTTCCAGAGCGCCCCGCGAGGTCCGATAAACGTCACGAGCCGTCACGATAACCGCGCGAAGACCGGCGCGCCATCGGCCGAATGGCCAGGTTGCGCGCGTCGGCCGATAGCCGCACAATGGGCCAAGCCTGTCCTGTTTCGAGCGCGTGCATCTGCATATTCGTACGCGCTAAAGGATCGAGAAGCGTCGCAATCTGGAGGCCGTGATGGCTCAAACCGCGCACACCGATCACTTCGCGAGTTTCGCGGAGTTCTATCCGTACTATCTGAGCGAGCATCGCAACACAGTCTCGCGGCGGCTGCATTTCGTGGGATCGCTCGGCGTGATCGGCTGTCTCGCCATGGCGCTCGCCACTGGCGACTGGTTATGGCTGCCCGCCGCCGTGATCTGCGGATACGGCTTCGCCTGGGTCGGGCATTTCTTCTTCGAGAAGAACCGGCCGGCTACCTTCCGGCATCCGCTTTACAGCCTGATGGGCGACTGGGTGATGTTCAAGGACATCTGCGTCGGCAAGATTTCGCTGTAGCGATGCGCTAGTTTTCAGCGCCGACAGTACGCATTCCGCGCGACTCAAGCCGCCTGATGCGGCATGGAAGGTGTGCCGGGTTCGCTCTGCTCGGCAGGCGCCGCACGAGCGGCCGCGCGCGCGGTCATCAACGCGGCGAGTGTGACTTTCAGCTTGTCGTTTTCCAGCGCCGCCAGCAGCATCTGGCCATCCACGCGGGTGGACGCCAGTTGCAGCTGATACTCGAGTTCGGCGTGGTCGATCACGAACAGCTCGAACAGGCGCTCAACCGTGATCTGCGCCGGATTCGCCAGCAACAGGAAGTGCGGACGCATGCCGTCCTCCTGCAAGCGCGCGATCCATTCGATCTCCTCGAGCTTCTGCAGCAGGTTGATGGTGGTGTCCATATCGCGTCGAAGCATTCGCGAAAGTTCGGGTACGGTGTAGCCGCGCTTGCCTGCCTCACGCGCTTCCGAGAGCCGCGCGAGCAGTTCGAGCGAGTCGAACAGATTGCTGCCCTCGAAGGTGGGCCGATGAAACTGGCCGATGCGAATGGCCGGCAACGCGGACGCGGTCATCGCGCCCGCGAGCGTGATGAACCAGCACAGATACATCCACACCAGGAATAGCGGCACGGCCGCGAATGCGCCGTACACCGCGGTGTAGGTCGGAATGCGCCGCACGTAATAGCCGAAGCCGCGCTTCGCCAGTTCGAAGGCGATCGCCGCGGTCACGCCGCCAATTACCGCGTCGCGCCATTCCACGCGGCAATTCGGCAGGTAGACATAGAGAATCGTGAAGGCGAGCGCGGTGAGCGGTAGCGCCGCGCCCGCGAGCGCCCACTCGATGACGGGCGTCATGCGCTGCGCCGCCGTGAAGGTCATGGACTGCGTGAACAGATACGACGATATCGACAAACTCACGCCAATCAGAATCGGCCCGAGCGTGATGATCGCCCAGTACACCAGAATGCGCTGCGCGATAGGCCGCGCTTTGCGCACGCGCCAGATCACGTTGAAAGCGGATTCGACCGTCATCATCGTCATCACCGCGGTCACGAACAGAAAGATCATGCCGATGGTCGTGAGACCCTTCGCCTTCGCCGCAAACTGATTCAGATAGTTAAAAATCTGACTGTTGAGCTGCGCGGGCATCAGATGGTCGGCAAGAAAAATCTGCAGCGACATCTGGAACGAAGCAAAGATCGGAAACGCGGTGAACAGCGCGAACGCAACCGTCGCGAGCGGCACGAGCGAGAGCATGGTGGTGAACGTGAGGCTGCCGGCCACCTGCGGAATGCGGTCTTCGCTACTGCGCTGCGCGGCAAATTGCGCGAGCCGTTTGAGCGTGTCGAGATCGAAACGCACCCTGGACAACAAACCCCACCTCCTTGCTGCATGCACCGGTATGACAGGACCGCGCGCGAGACCTGGCCGAATGGCTATGGGCGGCCTGTGGAGCGGACCCAGCCCCTATAATACCCGTTCACCGATGAGGCCTATGAAAGACATTCTCGTGCTCTATTACAGCCGTCACGGCGCCACGCGCGAGCTCGCGCTGGCGATCGCGCACGGCGTCGACAGCGTTCCCGGCATGCAGGCGCGCGTGCGTACCGTGCCGGCGGTGTCCACCGTCTGCGAAGCGACCCAGCCCGATATTCCCGCCGAGGGGCCGCCCTACGTCGAACTGCGCGACCTCGAAGATTGCGCCGGTCTCGCGCTCGGTTCGCCTACCCGCTTCGGCAACATGGCCGCGTCGCTCAAATACTTTCTCGACGGCACCACGCCGCAGTGGCTGTCCGGTGCGCTTGCCGGCAAACCCGCTTGCGTGTTCACGTCCACCGGCAGTTTGCACGGCGGCCAGGAATCCACCCTGCTCTCCATGATGCTGCCGCTTTTGCATCACGGCATGCTGATCGTCGGCATTCCGTACACGGAGAGCGCATTGAGCACCACGCAAACCGGCGGCACGCCGTACGGCGCGTCGCATTTCGCGCGCGCGGGCAGCGCCGAACACGGTATCTCGGCGGACGAGAAGACGCTCGCCATCGCGCTCGGCGCGCGCGTCGCCCGCACGGCGGCATCCATGAGTGAAAGGCCGTGAACGAGCCGCACGCGCAACCGGCCGCCGCGCCGAACGCCGACACCGCAACGCGGGCGCCCACGCCTCCAACTGCTCCGGCCGTGCCGCGAAATCGCGCCGCCGCGCTCGGCGCCACCACGACCCTGGTTGCGCTGATCGTCGTGTCCGTCGTGTGGGAATGGTGGCTCGCGCCGCTGCGTCCCGGCGGTTCGGCGCTGGTGCTCAAGGCGGTGCCGTTGCTGCTCGCGTTACCTGGCGTCTGGCGGCATCGGCTTTATACGCTGCAATGGGCGTCGATGCTGATCCTGCTGTATTTTGCCGAAGGCGTTGTGCGTGGCTGGAGCGACCGCGGGCCGAGCGCAGGACTCGGCTGGCTGGAAGCCGCGCTCTCCGTGGTCTTCTTCGTCTGCTCGCTGGCCTACGTCGCGCCGTTCAAACGCGCGGCGAAACGAGCAGCAAAGCAGGCTGCAATTAAGCCCGAAATTCAGCCAGCCAATCACGCCGGAAGCGAGCCGGCCGATCACGCCAATCCGTCCGGCTGACCAAAACGCTCCGCCTCGCCCGACATTTCCGCCCGAATACGCTGACCGACCAACATGACCCAAACCGCTTTTCTCGCCGCCTGCCGCGACGCCATCGGCGCCGCGCAGGTGCTGACCGATCCGCACGACACCGCCCCGTATCTGACCGACTGGCGCCGCCGCTACACCGGCGCGGCGTGCGCAGTGCTGTGCCCGGCCACGCCTGACGAAGTCGCGGCACTCGTGAAGCTCGCCGTCGAACATCGCATCGCGCTGGTCCCGCAAGGCGGCAACACGGGCCTTGCCGGCGGCGCCACGCCGGACGCAAGCGGCGCGCAGGCGGTCATCAGCTTGCGGCGTCTGAACCGGGTGCGGGACATCGATCCGCACAACAATACGATCACAGTCGAGGCCGGCGTGATTCTCGCCGAAGTGCAGAAGCACGCCGACGAGGCCGGCCGCCTCTTCCCCTTGAGCCTCGCCGCCGAAGGCAGCTGCACGATCGGCGGCAATCTCGCCACCAATGCGGGCGGCACCGGCGTGCTCCGCTACGGCAACGCCCGCGAGTTGTGCATCGGGCTCGAAGTGGTCACGCCACAAGGCGAACTGTGGGACGGCCTGCGCGGACTGCGCAAGGACAACACCGGCTACGATCTGCGTGACCTGTTCATCGGCGCGGAAGGCACGCTCGGCATCATCACCGCCGCCGTGCTCAAGTTGCATCCGCAACCGGCCGCGCGCGTCACGGCGCTCGCCGCGCTCGCGTCGCCGCATGCCGCGCTCGACTTTTTGTCGCTCACGCAGGGTGCCGCCGGGCCGCTGTTGACCGGTTTCGAATTGATGTCCGATTTCTGCCTGCGGCTGGTCGGCCGGCATTTCGAGCAGATGCGCTATCCGTTCGCCGAGCCGCACGCGCAAGTCGTGCTGCTCGAACTGTCGGACAGCGAAAGCGAGGAGCACGCGCGCCAACTGTTCGAGCGTCTGATGGAGACGGCGCTCGAAAACGGCCTGGTGCAAGACGCAGTGGTCGCGGAAAATCTCAGCCAGTCGCGGGCGTTCTGGAATCTGCGTGAACACATTCCGCTCGCCCAGGCCGAGGAAGGCCTGAACATCAAGCACGATATCGCGGTGCCGATCTCGAGTATCGGCCACTTCATCGAGGAAACCGACGCGGCGATCGCGCAGGCCGTGCCCGGCGCGCGCATGGTGACGTTCGGCCATCTCGGCGACGGCAATCTGCACTACAACGTGCAGGCGCCCGAGGGCGGCGACGCGAAAGCGTTCCTCAGGCAATACCAGAGCCCGATCAACCGGATCGTCTACGACAGCGTGCACCGGCATCGCGGCAGCATCAGCGCGGAACACGGGCTCGGCCAGTTGAAGATCGACGAGGCGATGCACTACAAGCAGGACGTCGAGGTGCAGTTGATGCGAACCATCAAACATGCGCTCGATCCGCTGAATCTGATGAATCCTGGCAAGGTGCTACGCTAACGTTTGAAGCTCCGCGTCCCCTGCGGAGGCCATTGCAGGAGTCGTGGCCGTGAAGATTCGAGTGCTGTCCGATCTGCATCTGGAAAACGACGAGCCTGAGCTGATCCCGCATGCGCAGGCGGATCTGATCGTGCTCGCCGGCGACATCCACAATCACGCGGCCGGACCGCGCTGGGCCGCGCAAACTTTCGACGGCTCCGTGCCGGTGGTCTACGTGCCCGGCAATCACGAGTACTACGACGGCGAGTTCGGCGCGCTTGACGCCGCGCTTTATGACGCGGCAGCGCAGGTCGATAACGTGCACGTCTTGAACAACGCCGCGCTGGTCGACCTGCAAGGCCGGTGGCGCGTGCTCGGCACGACCTTGTGGACCGACTTCGCGTTGTACGGAAGCGATCCGGACATGCTCGCCGAATCGATCGAGGCGTCGCGAAAGGTGATGCTCGACTTCCGCGGACTGATTCAGATGAACTGGCCGCACGACACCCACGATGCCGCGCGCGACTTCACGCCCGGCGACTCGCTTGCGTTGCACCGGCAAGCGCGCGCCTGGCTCGAAAGCGAGCTGGCCAAACCGTTCGGCGGCAAGACGATTGTTGTCACGCATCATGCGCCGCATCGGCTGAGTCTCGCCGAGCGCTATGCGGAAGATCTCGTATCGGCGGGCTTCGTCAATCACTTGCCAGACCTCGTGGGGCCGCCTGTCGCGCTGTGGATTCATGGGCATACTCATACGCCGTTCGACTACAGCGTGAACGGCACGCGCGTGGTCTGCAATCCGCGCGGCTATCGCGACCGGCGTACTGGCCAGTTGGAGAATCCGCTTTTTGCGTGGGATAAGGTCATCGAGATTTAGCGGTCGCTTCAGGTGGCTTGAGGCGCGCACGACTTGGCGCCGCTGATCGCTCGGGACGGCTGGGCTGGGTTCGGCTTGGCCGGGGCGGCGTTGCCCGGGTCGGCTTCGCTTAAATCCGCTTGGCTTGAATCGGCATGGATTGGATCCGCTTAGAGCCACTCGGGCCGACTCGAGTCCCTCGGCATAGTTGCCGCCTTGGGGCCGATCTGAATAGCGCACCCGCACAGCACGCACTACGCTGTCGTAGGTTGTCGAATCGCGGTTATCCGGCCGCGGTTATCGAAACCCAGGCCGGTCGTCCCCGGAGGTCGCTCATGTGTGGTCGAATCAGCCAGTATCGCGAGCCGCGTTTCTACGCCGAGCACCTCGGCCTCGCCGACCCGCTCATGCTCTTCGATGCCGCCGACCGCCGTCCCGGCTACAACCTCGCGCCCGGCACCCACCCGCTCGCCATCTACCCCGATCAAACGGTGCACGCGATCCACTGGGGTTATTGCCCTGACTGGGCGCGCGAACAGCATCTGCCGCAGACGATCAATGCGCGCGCCGACGCCGCGCCGAACGGGCGCTACTTCAAGGAGTTGTGGAAAACCGGACGGGTATTGGTGCCGGCCGACGGCTGGTTCGAGTGGCGCATGGAAACCGCGGCCGTGTCCACAATCGAGGACCGTAAAGACAGACTAGACGAGCCGTCAGGCCGCCAGCCCTACTTCGTGCATTTGAAGAGCGATGCGCCCATGTATCTCGCGGCGCTCTCGAGCGTGCGCGGCACTGAACCGCAAACGGAAGGCATGGGGATGGTGATCGTGACGGCCGTCGCCGACGCGGGCCTCGTCGATGTGCACGACCGCCGTCCGCTGGCATTCGCGCCGGACGCGGCGCGCCGCTGGCTAGACCCTGAATTGCCGCTCGATGAACTTGAGCAGTTGACGCGCACCGCCGGTATCGCCGCCGCGCGCTTTCGTTGGCATAGAGTGAGCCACGAAGTGGACCGCACGCTGAACGACGAGCCGGGTCTGATCGCAGCAGTAAGCTGAATTTGAGCGCCTGATAGGGACGCGGAAGGCGGGTGAACCACGACGGCCCAAGGCGTAAGCGCTCAATCGCCGCACACGGAACTCAACGTAAGCGAGGGACGTGAGCCCGGATCTCCCCCATCACCCCAAGGACAGAAAACAGCCTGCCCGCTAGGGAGGCGCTGCGTCGAATCTCAACGATCGCGCCGCTGCCCCTGCAAATCCGGACGCTCGACCTTGATCGGCACCAGTTGCGGCTGCTGTTCGCGCAGCTGGCGCAGCAAATCGCGTGACGCGGCAATCCCGATCAAGCCAAACATGACGGCCACGCCGATCATCAGATGCGTATCCATGAATCCTCGTCCTTCTGTCGTTGCGATTTGTAGCGATTTGCCGAACGGCGGCGAACTCAACGCGTCCGGTGCGCGCAGTGCAAGACCGCAGCGCATGAACGACACGTTAGCAAATCGACCGCACGGCAGAAGTAAGGAAATGTTGCGACGCGGCAGTTATGTAACAGGCGCTCGCGCCAACTCCTCCCGGCGACCGTCGACAATCCTCGGAACCCTCGCGTGGCGAGGTTTCAGGTCCGCGCGAACTCGCGCAACTCCTCCTGGTCCGCGGCCAGCGTGGCGGGCAACTCGTCGCGCAGGAACTCGACCCACGTGCGGATCTTGGCGTCCAGATACTGCCGCGACGGGTACAACGCGTACAGATTCATTTCCTGCGACGTGTATTCCGGCAGCAGCCAAACGAGTTCGCCCTTTCGCAAACCACTGATCGCCGAGTAGATCGGAATCAGCCCGACGCCCATGCCGCTCGACACGGCGACCGCCATCGCTTCGGCCACGTTCACCTGAAACGTCGTCGGCCCAAGAGCGATGGTTTCCTCACCGTTCGGGCCGTCGAAAGTCCACTTGTCGGTCGGGAACACCGGCGTGACCATTTGCAGACACGCGTGGCGCGAAAGGTCCGCCGGCGTTTGCGGCACGCCGTGCCGCTCCAGATAGGCAGGCGACGCGCAAGCAATGCTGAACGCGCTGCCGAGTCTTTGCGACACCAGTCCCGAATCCGGCAGACCGGTAGCGAGCGTGAGCGATACGTCGAAGCCTTCGTCGAGCAGATCGGGCATGCGCTGCGCCAGCGTCAATTCGATTTGCACGTCCGGGTAACGGTCCTGATAGCGGCCGACGGCCGGCACCACATAGTGCTGGCCGAAGCTCGTCATGGCGTGGACCTTCAGCTTGCCGGACGGGCGGGCGTGGGCGTCGCTCGCCTCGGCTTCCGCCTGGTCCACGTACGCGAGGATTTGCTCGCAGCGCTGCAGGTAGCGTTCGCCGGCCTCGGTCAGCGCGATGCGGCGCGTGGTGCGGTTCAACAGACGCGTGCGCAGATGCGCTTCCAGATCGGACACCGCGCGCGACGCGTAGGCCGTGGTCGTATTCAGATGCTGCGCGGCGCCCGTGAAGCTGCCCGCTTCGACGACACGGACAAATACGCGCATGTTTTGAAGCGTATCCATAACTTTCCCTTGTATCCGGAAGCGATTGTTACACGATTCGCAAAGGCGATTGTCTCATATCTCGTAAAAATGCCTTGCATCTTTACCGGTTATTCCCCAATCAATCAAAAAATATAATGACGCACATGCTTCTATAGTCAATTTTGGAGGAAATCGTGCAGTCTCCGGTACAGAAAGGGATCGCCGCAGCCGCGGTTCTTACGATCCTATTAACAATCGCCGGCTGTGCAAGTACCGGAGGCGTCGCGCCGCAGGCCAGCGGAATCGAACCCGCTTCGCTCGACGCGGGCAACGCGATCCGCGCGGCCAATGCGGACGCCCAATGGCCCGCGGTCGACTGGTGGCGCGCCTATAACGATCCGCAACTGAACCAGTGGATCGAAGAGGCGCGGACGGGCAACCCGAGCCTCGCCGCCGCCCAGGCGCGCGTGCGCGAAGCCATGTCGATGGCCGGTGTAGCCCGCTCGGCGCTGTCGCCGCAAGTCAACGGCAGCCTGTCGATCCAACGCCAGAAGTGGGCCGACAATCTTTACTACGGCCCGGGCCCGCTGGCCGGCGAGCAATCGTGGAACAACACCGGCACGCTCGGCCTGTCGTATCACCTCGACATCTGGGGCAAGGACAAGAACGCCGCCGAGCGCGCTCTGGACGCCGCGCACGCGAGTTCGGCGGATGCGCGCGCTGCCCAGCTCGAACTGGAAGGCAACGTGGTGCGCACCTATATCGAGATGTCGCTGAACTACGCGTTGCTCGACATCGCCAAGGCCACCTTGCAGCAACAGCAGCAGATCGTGGATCTGGCCAACCGGCGTCTGAAAGGCGGCATCGGCACGCAGCTCGAAGTGAGCCAGGCCGAAACGCCGCTGCCGGAATACGAACGCCAGATCGACGAAATCGAAGAAAAGATCGCGCTCGGCCGCAATCAGCTGGCCGCGCTGGCCGGCAAGGGTCCGGGCGCGGGCGATTCGATCCAGCGCCCAAGCTTGTCGCTCGAGATGGGGCCTGCCGGCTTGCCGAGCGCGTTGCCCGCGGACCTGATCGGCCATCGGCCGGACGTGGTCGCGGCGCGCTGGACGGTCGCGGCGCAAGCGCGCGGCATCGATGTCGCCAAGGCGGACTTCTACCCGGACATCAACCTGCTGGCGTCGATCGGCGGTTATGCGGCGATGGGGCCGCTGTTCCAGTTCCTGAAGAATCCGTCGCATAGCTGGAGCGCGGGGCCGGCGCTGTCGCTGCCGATCCTCGATGGTGGACGGCTGCGTTCGCAACTCGGCGCGGCGTCGGCGGGCTATGACGAGGCCGTCGAGAGCTATAACCAGTCGATTGTGGGCGCGCTCAAGGACATTTCCGACCAGGTGATCCGCATCCGTTCGCTTGCCACGCAGGCCGAGGATGCCGACCGCTCGGTCGCGGCAGCCCGCAAGAATTACGATTTGTCGCGCGAAGGATATCGGCGCGGCCTGACCGATTATCTGAACGTGCTGATCGCGCAGAACCAGTTGCTGCGCGCGCAGGAAGGCGTGGCGAAGATTCAGGCCGAGCGGCTGGGCGCGCATGCGTCGCTGGTCACGGCGTTGGGCGGGGGACTCGATGACCCGGCTAACGGTCCGCAGGCTAGTGAGACGCTGCCGGCGCATGGGAAGGGGAAAGTGGCAGCGGGTTCGGCCGTTGGCGTTTTGCCGGCGAACACGTCGGCGGGTTCGGGCGCTGGATCGAAGTCGTCGAACGGGGCGGTGAAGTCGAGCGCTGGGTCAATGTCGGCGAATGCGGCGGCGAACTCGAACACTCTGTCCACGTCGCCAACGACACCGGCAAACGCGTCGGCGAGCACTAACGCCGCTGCCCGGCCGTCTAAGTCAGGAAGCTGATCATGTCCGCCTCCCCTGCTTCCGCGTCGCGGTCGGCGTTTACAGCGAAGTTCGCCGCGTTCTACGCGGCCGCCGCCGACTGGGCCCGCAACGACGGCCTCACGTGGATCTACCTCTTCAAAGCGCTCGCCGCCTGCTTCCTCGCGCTCGGCGTCGCAATGAAGCTCGACCTGCCGCAGCCGCGCACCGCGATGACCACCGTATTCATCGTGATGCAGCCGCAAAGCGGCATGGTGTTCGCCAAAAGCTTCTACCGGATCTGCGGCACGCTCGTCGGTCTCGTCGTGATGCTCGCGTTGATCGGCCTGTTCGCGCAGCAGCCCGAACTGTTCATCGTCACGACCGCCATCTGGGTCGGCATCTGCACCGCCGGCGCCGCACGCAACCGCAACTTCCGCTCGTACGGTTTCGTGCTGGCCGGCTATACCGCCGCGCTGATCGGCATTCCCGCCTCGCAACATCCGGACGGCGCGTTTCTGAGCGCCCTCACGCGGGTGGCGGAAGTGGTGGTCGGCATCGTCTGCGCGGGCGCGGTGAGCGGCCTCGTGTTTCCGCAGTATGCCGGCTTGCAGATCCGCGGCACCGTGCGTGCGCGGTTCTCGGCGTTCGTCGAGTATGTGTCGGCGTCGCTTGCCGGCCGCAACGACCGCGCGCAGATCGAAGCGACCAACGCGCGCTTTGTCGCCGACATCGTCGGTTTCGAAGCGGCGCGCAGCGTGGCCGTGTTCGAAGGCCCCGCTTCGCGCATGCGCGGCGGCCGTCTCGCTCGCCTGAACAGCGAGTTCATGACCGCGTCGACGCGCTTTCACGCGCTGCATCAGTTGATGAACCGCTTGCGCAGTACGAACACGAGCGGCGCGGCCATCGCGATCGACGCGCTCGAACCGTACTTCAAGGAAATCGCCCCGCTGCTCGCGAAGTCCGGCGAACCCGTGCTGAGCGCCGCCGATGCCGCGCATGCCGCCGCGCAACTCGAAGCCTACAAAGCCGAGTTGCCCAAGCGCGTGCGCGCGACGCGCGCGGAACTGGAAACGCATCCCGAGGCGCCGCTGCTCGACTTCGACACCGGCGCAGAACTGCTGTACCGCTTCATCGACGATCTGCATGCGTACGCGGCCACCTACGCGTCGCTTGCCGTCGATACGCACGAGCGCGAGCGCTGGATCGAGCGTTACGAACCGAAGACGAATGCGATCGCGGCGGGCGTCGCGGGCGTGCGCGCCGCCATCGTGATGATGGCGCTCGGCGCGTTCTGGATCGCGACCGCGTGGCCGAGCGGCTCGACCTTGACGCTGAATGCCGCGGCGATTTGCGCGCTGGCGTCGTCATCGCCGAATCCGAAGCGCACCGCTTTCCAGATGGCTGGCGGCACACTGGTCGCCACGGTGATGGGCATGATCGCGGTGTACGGTGTGTTTCCGCACATCGACGGCTTTCCGCTGCTGTGCGCCGCGCTCACGCCGTTCCTGCTGCTCGGCGTGTTCATGACGACGCGTCCCGCGCTGGCCGGCTATGGCGTTGGCTACTGCATCTTCTTCTGCTTTCTTGCCGGCCCGGACAACGTGATTCACTACGACCCGAGCGCGTTCATGAACGATGCGATGGCGCTGGTGCTGTCGATGCTGGTGTCGTCGATCGCGTTCGCCGTGCTGCTGCCGCCCTCGACGCCGTGGCTGCGCAACCGCCTGCTGGTGGATCTGCGCCGCCAGGTCGTGCTGGCGAGCCGCGCGGGCCTGCGCCGCGTGAGGTCGCGCTTCGAGAGCGGCGCGCGCGATCTGATGTTCCAGATCAATGCGCTCGCGCAGAACGAGCCCGAACTCAAACGCGACACCTTGCGCTGGCTCTTCTCGGTGCTCGAAGTGGGCAACGCGATGATCGACCTGCGCCGCGAAGTGGCGGCGCTACCCGCCGACGCGCGCTATGCCCGGTCGATGCCGTGGCGTGTCGCGTTGCGTTCGATGCGCGATGCACTGGCCGCGCTCTTCGAGCGGCCGCGTGAAGAGCGCTTCGACCGCGCGCTGGCCGCGACCTCCGATGCCATCGCTGCCGTCCAGCAGATGCTGGCCACTTTCACGCCGCCGCGTGAAGAGCGGCATCGGCTGCAACGCATTTTGAGTCAACTGCATTTCATTCGTACCGCGCTGCTCGATCCGCAATCGCCGCTTGAACCGCTGATGAGCGGACGTGCAAACGCGTCAGAAGGAGTTCTTCATGCCACGTGATATCGCCGTTTTCGACGCCTACGTGCCGGCCATCGTGCTGCTGTTTATCGCGGGCGCCGCGCTCACCTGGATGTTGGACCGCGTGATCGCCTATACGGGCTTGTATCGCGTGGTGTGGCATCCGTCCTTGTTCCGGGCCAGCTTGCTCGTGTGTGTGTGCGGCGTGCTGGGTCTCGCCGTTTATCGTTGATCAGAGTCGAAACATGACCATCCGAAATCTTGTGGGCTTCGTCGCGACAGCCGTCATTTTTATCGTCGCGATTTTGATTGGACGCGTGCTGTGGGTTCATTACATGGATGAACCCTGGACACGCGATGGGCGCGTGCGCGCCGAGATCGTGAATGTCGCGCCGGATGTTTCCGGCGCGGTTGTGGATCTGCCTGTGAAGGACAATCAACTGGTGAAGAAGGGCGATCTGTTGATGCAGATCGATCCGTCGCACTATGAGATTGCGGTTGAGCAGGCGCAGGCTGCGGTGGCGGCGCGAAAGGCCGAATTGCAGATGAAGCGCGATGATGCGCAGCGGCGCGCGGATATGGATGCCTTGGTTGTGTCCAAGGAGAGCCGGGAGAATGCGACTCATACGGCTTCGGCTGCGGAGGCTTCCTATCAGCAAGCTTTGGCGGCTCTGGATGCGGCCAAGTTGAATCTTTCGCGGACGCGGGTTGTGTCGCCGGTGGATGGTTACGTCACCAACCTCAGCGTGTTTCGCGGCGATTATGCGACGGCGGGTTCGGCCAAGCTGGCGATTGTCGATAGTCACTCGTTCTGGGTGTATGGATACTTTGAGGAGACCAAGCTTCCTCATGTGCGGGTCGGGGATAAGGCTGAAGTTCGGTTGATGAGCGGTGGCACGCTGCAAGGGCACGTCGAAAGTATTTCTCGTGGCATCTATGACCGCGACAATCCGGAAAGCCGCGAATTGCTCGCCGATGTGAATCCTACTTTTAATTGGGTGCGGTTGGCGCAGCGCGTGCCTGTGCGGGTTAGGATTGATTCCGTGCCGGAAGATGTTGTGTTGGCTGCCGGGATTACTTGTACTGTTGTTGTTACGCCTGAAGTTCGGAAGGCTGGGTGAGTTGTTCGGATTTCTAAGTGGTTGGCCTTTCCTTGTTTTGCTGGTGGTCTATTAGCGTTGCCCCTGTGCGGGGCGGCACCTACTTCTCTTTGCCGCCGCAAAGAGAAGTAGGCAAGAGAAAGCGGCTCACACCGCCAGTTCTTAAGCGGGTCTCTCGCGCAGTTGCGGTAGTGGCGCATCTGGAATCCGTGTTCTCGCACACTCCGCGTAAGTGACAAAGCCGTCATTCTTCCGGCGGCGCTGCGCGCGCCGTCGTGGTCGTTCGGCACGCAATCGCACTGGCTATTTTCGGATTTTCAATAGTTTGCGATCCGAAATTTAAGATGCTGAACGGCAGGCTAAAGCCATGCAGAAAATTCGGCAGCTCGTCTTCTTTCACCCACCAAAACCAGGGCGAAGCTGATAGCCCCACAGCGCGCATGCGCACCCACTGGTTTTCAGGCAGACCGCTCCGACTAGCGCGCAGCGCGAGGCGGGAAGAATGAGTCCCTTGTCACTTACGCGGAGTGTGCGAGAACACGGATTCCAGATGCGCCACTACCTCCTCCCAGCCTGGGGACCCGCTTATAGGCTGGCGGTGTGAAGCCGCTTTCTTTGCTTCCTTTCTTTGCCGCCGTGCAAAGAGAAGTAGGTGCCGCCCCGCACAGGGGCAACGCTAATAGACCACCAGCAAAACAAGGAAAGGCCAACACCCTAAGCATCCCAAAACAACCCCACCCGCCAGGGCAAAAAACCCCCAAACTCACAACCTGAACTTCCCGACCATCGCCTTCAGACCTCGCGCCTGATCGTCCAGCGACCTGGCCGCCGCCGTCGCCTGCTCCACCAACGCCGCGTTCTGCTGCGTCCCGGAATCCATCTGCGTCACGGCAAGGTTGATCTCTTCGATCCCGGCACTCTGCTCGGAAGAAGCCGCGGAAATCTCGCCCATGATGTCGGTCACGCGCTTCACCGCCTTGACCACTTCATCCATGGTTTGTCCGGCGTCCTGAGCGAGGGTCGAGCCATTGCTCACGCGCTCCACAGAAGTACTGATCAAGCCTTTGATCTCCTTGGCAGCCGCAGCACTCCGCTGAGCCAGATTCCGCACCTCGGCAGCGACAACAGAAAATCCCCGCCCTTCCTCACCCGCCCGCGCAGCCTCGACCGCCGCGTTCAGCGCCAGAATATTGGTCTGAAACGCAATCCCTTCGATCACCCCGATGATATCGCCGATACTGCGCGCGCTATCGTTGATATCGTTCATCGTCGCGACCACGCGGCTCACCACCGCGCCGCCCTTCTCCGCGATCTCCGACGCGTTGTTGGCCAGCGTGCTCGCCTGCTTCGCGTTATCGGCGTTCTGGCGAACCGTCGACGTCAACTGCTCCATACTGCTAGCCGTGCGCTCGAGTGCCATCGCCTGCTGCTCCGTGCGCTGCGACAGGTCGAGATTACCCATCGAAATCTCACCGGATGCCGTCGCAATCGCATCCGCGCTCGACGCGATATCGGCGACTGTCGTCGCGAGCCCACTTTGCATGTCGTGCAGCGCGAACAGCATGCTCGACTTGTCCTTGCGACCGAGCGCGATCTCGATCGACAGATCACCCGCCGCGATCCGGCTGGCAATTTCCTTCGCATACGCCGGCTCGCCGCCGAGCTGACCGGCGAGGCGCCGGACCACCCACTCGCTGATGCCGAACGCGAGCACGATCAGACCAAGCGTCGCCACCGCGATCATCACGAACGACGAGTGGTAAATGAAGCCCGACGCCTCGATGGTCGCCTTGGCCGCGGTGCCGCGCTGCGCGACGAGGTCGTCGACCATTTTTTCCAGCTTGCCGGTCTCGACCAGCATCGACACGTCCTGCGTGCCGACCTGCCAGTTCATCTGCGAGAGATCGAGCGGCTGCGCTTTCACGAGCGTCACGAAGTCGCGCAGATGCGCACTCCACACCGTCACGGCAGCGGCGAATTTCTTCTGCTGATCGACGGCCTTCGCGTCGGACGTGTCGACGTACTGTTGCAGCGTGCCAAGTTGCGCGGCGAGACCGCTCAGGCCCGCTTCGATGTCGGTGCCGAGTTCATCGCGCTCTTTCGCGGTGGTCGCGGTGAGCAGCATTTTCTGCGCGCGGCTCGCACGTAACATGTAGCCGCGCGCTTCTTCCGCGGCGCGGCTGGCGACGTGCCCCTGATCGTAGATGGATTGAGCGGACGCATTCAGACGGCTGATCTGGGTCAGCGAGAACACGCCGATCAGCAGCGTACCGACCAGCAGCACGGCAAACGCGAGGCGCAACATCGCCTTCACCGACAAACCCTTGAGCCTTACCGCCCGCGAGCGGCTGCTCTGGCCACGCGGCGGCTGGCCCGCCGCTTCTCCTTCCGCAACGAATCCCGCACCCGTCTGGCTGCCCAGCGAAACTGCTTTCATATTCCCCGTCCCCACGTTTAGAACTGCCGGAAAGGTCGGTTCCGGCATTGCTTCTTATCTCTCCGGGTCTACGGCAAGAACGCCCGCGATCTTTAACGTCGCTCGCGAAATGCCGGCCGGCTTTCGCCGCATGTGTGTCGCCCGGTCCTCGGCACGCCGCTTTGTGAGCCGCGCGCCCGCGACCGTTTTATACATGGCCAAAAATCGCCGGTCGGCATATATCGGCCGTCTTGCCAGCCGCGCGTGATCGTGGCAGCACGCGCGTGCCCGGCACCGTCGAGGTGCGCGCGGTTCCCGGTTTCGGCGCACAGTCTCTGGCCCTTATCAGCAGCGCGTGTCCGATTCGCGACAAAACTTGTCCTTACAATTCGGTCAGGCCACATTAAACTTCGACGAATAGTTGCCGATGCAAAACGCCGCGTCGAAATGCCGCAGCGTTGAAAAGCTTGCTTAAACAGCGCCTTGGCGGCTTCAGATCTCTCTTTGTTCTCACTTATCTAGCGTATGGAAACAAGCCTCGATAAAAGCGCCCTCGCCGGCGCGCCAGCCGGAGCTGGCACAGCAACAGGAACCGGCGCGGGCAGCGCCGCGCAACCCGCCGCCAAGGTGCAGCGCACGGTCTACTCCGTGCTCGGCGCGATCAGCTTCTCGCACCTGCTCAACGACATGATCCAGTCGTTGATTCTGGCGATCTACCCGATGCTGAAAGACAACTTCTCGCTGTCGTTCGGCCAGATCGGCCTGATCACGCTGACCTATCAGATCACCGCGTCGCTGCTGCAACCCTTGGTCGGCAGTTACACGGACAAGCATCCGAAGCCGTATTCCCTGCCCGTCGGCATGGGCTTCACGCTCGCGGGTCTGCTGCTGATGTCGGTCGCGCCCAGCTTCGGCGTGCTGCTGGTGGCGGCCGCGCTGGTCGGCTGCGGTTCGTCGGTGTTCCATCCGGAGTCGTCGCGGGTCGCGCGCATGGCGTCGGGCGGCCGTCACGGGCTCGCACAGTCGCTGTTTCAGGTGGGCGGCAACGCGGGTTCGTCGCTCGGGCCGCTGCTCGCCGCATTGATCGTGATTCCGCACGGCCAGCGCAGCATCGCGTGGTTTTCGGTGGCGGCGCTCGTTGCGATCGTCGTGCTCACGCAGATCGGCCGCTGGTACAAGGCGCATCCGTCGGTGAAGAAGGCGCGCAGCGTCACCGGTCACGCCACGCTCTCGCGCAACAAGGTCATGTTCGCGATGGGCGTGCTGATCCTGCTGGTGTTCTCGAAGTACTTCTACCTCGCGAGCATCAACAGCTACTTCACGTTCTATCTGATCGACAAGTTCCATCTGCCGGTGCAGGCCGCGCAGGTCCATCTGTTCGTTTTCCTCGCGGCTGTCGCGGCGGGCACGGTGATCGGCGGTCCGATCGGCGACAAGATCGGTCGCAAGTACGTGATCTGGGTGTCGATCCTCGGCGTGGCGCCGTTCACGCTGCTGTTGCCGTATGCCAATCTGTTCTGGACCGGCGTGCTGACGGTGATCATCGGCGTGGTGCTCGCCTCGGCGTTCTCGGCGATCCTCGTGTATGCGCAGGAGTTGATCCCCGGCAAGGTGGGCATGGTCGCGGGCCTCTTCTTCGGCTTCGCGTTCGGCATGGGCGGGATCGGCGCGGCGGTGCTCGGGCAACTGGCCGATGCCACCAGCATCACGTACGTCTACAAGGTCTGCTCGTTCCTGCCGCTGATCGGCGTGCTGACGGTGTTCCTGCCGGATGTGGAAGGCAAGCGCGCGAAGGCGTGATGGCCGACTGACCGCAGGTCTGGTGAAAAAAGGCGCTTCGGCGCCTTTTGCTTTGTCTGTGCGAGAGGCCGGCGACTATGGTGGCGTGCTGTCGGAAGCGCGACTTCTCCCCAAATCCGACCCACGCCGCACCGCTCATGGTGAACCCGCGTTGTCCGCCGAGCCACGCCTGCTCTATGCTTGTGCGACACACGCCCTGCTCTCGCGCCGCGCCACACGGCCGCACGACCCGACATCCGTTCACCCACGCAGCAGAAGGATCGCCGCAGATGACAAGCTATCGCGACTTCCACCGCCGTTCGATCGAAGACCCCGAAGGATTCTGGCGCGACGAAGCGCGGCGCATCCATTGGCACACGCCGTTCGACACCGTGCTCGACCGTTCGAATCCGCCGTTCGCGCGCTGGTTTGTCGGCGGCCGCACGAACCTGTGCCATAACGCGGTGGACCGCCATCTGGCCGAGCGCGCGCAGCAGAACGCGCTGGTGTATGTGTCGACGGAAACCGGCATCGAGCGGCGCTACACCTACGCCGAACTTTACGGCGAGGTCAACCGGATGGCGGCGGTCATGCGCTCGCTCGGCGTGAAGCGCGGCGACGTGGTGCTGCTCTATCTGCCGATGATCCCCGAGGCCCTGTTCGCGATGCTCGCCTGCGCGCGGCTCGGCGCGATTCACTCGGTGGTGTTCGGCGGCTTCGCGGCGCCGAATCTCGCGGCCCGCATCGACGACGCGAAGCCGGTGCTGATCGTCACCGCCGACGCCGGCGCGCGCGGCGGCAAGGTGATCGACTACACGCCGCTGATGGACGAAGCGCTCGCCCGCGCGAAACACAAGACGCCGCATGTCCTGCTGATCGACCGGCAGCTCGCGCCCGAGCGGCTCAATGCCAGTTATCTCGTCCCCTACGAACCGTTGCGCGAGCAGTTTTTCGACGCCCATGTGCCGTGCGAGTGGCTCGAATCGAACGAGCCGTCCTACGTGCTGTACACGTCGGGCACGACCGGCAAGCCGAAGGGCGTGCAACGCGATGTCGGCGGCTACGCGGTCGCGCTGGCGGCGTCGATGGAGCACATCTTTCAGGGCAAGCCGGGCGACGTGATGTTCACCGCGTCGGACGTGGGCTGGGTGGTCGGCCACAGCTATATCGTCTACGCGCCGTTGCTCGCGGGCCTCACCACCGTGATGTACGAAGGCACGCCGATCCGTCCGGACGGCGGCATCTGGTGGCGGCTCGTCGCCCATCACCGGATCAATCTGATGTTCACCGCACCGACCGCCTTGCGCGTGCTGAAGAAGCAGGATCCGGCGCTGCTGAAGCAAGCGGACCTGACGAGCCTGCGCGCGCTGTTCCTCGCGGGCGAGCCGCTCGACGAACCGACCGCCGCCTGGATCGCCGGCGCGCTCGGCAAGCCGGTGATCGACAACTACTGGCAGACCGAAACCGGTTGGCCGATGCTGGCGATTCCGCGCGGCGTCGAAGCACTGCCGACCAGGCTTGGCTCGCCCGGGGTGCCGTCGGCGGGATTCAATCTGACCCTGCGCAACGAGTTGAGCGGCGAGCCCTGCCCGCCCGGCGAAAAGGGCGTGCTGACGCTGGACTATCCGCTGCCGCCGGGTTGCATGTCGACGGTATGGGGCGATGACAAACGCTTCGTCAGCACCTACTGGTCGAGCATTCCGAACCAGCAGGTCTATTCGACCTTCGACTGGGGCGTGCAGGACGAAGACGGCTACGTGACGATCCTCGGCCGTACCGACGACGTGATCAACGTCGCCGGCCACCGGCTCGGCACGCGCGAGATCGAGGAAGCGTTGTCGAGCCACGCGGCCGTCGCGGAAGTGGCGGTGGTCGGCGTAACGGATCCGGTGAAGGGTCAGGCGGCGATGGCCTTCGTGGTGCTGCGCGACGCGCAGGCTTACGCGGACACGAAAAAGCGCGGCAAACTGGAAAGCGAACTTACGGCGACGGTTGACCGGCAGCTTGGTGCGATTGCACGGCCGTCACGGGTCGTAGTGGTGTCGATGCTGCCGAAGACACGCTCCGGCAAGCTGCTGCGCCGCGCGATCGCGGCGCTCGCCGAGGGACGCGAGCCGGGCGATCTGCCGACAATCGAAGATCCGGCAGCGTTGCAGCAGGTGCGCGAGGCGCTGGACGACGCCGGGGGGAAATAGCTTGCAAGGCTGCGGCGGGGGCTGAAGCCCGGGCTGAAGCGCGGGTTGTTCATCAATGCGTCGACATGCGCGCCGCGACGCCGGCCGTCAGATTGTCGAACTGCGTGCTTCTAAAAACCGCGTCAGGATCGCGTTCGAATACGTGCCCGCGATCGCCGTGAGAAACGACACGAAAGACTCGGGCGCGTGATCGTCCGCGGTATCGGAAACGGTACGCACGACCGCGCACGGCACGCCGTATTCGTAACAGACCTGGGCGATCGCCGCGCCTTCCATTTCCACGGCGAGCGCATCCGGCAACGCTTCGCGCAAGGCCTGAACGCCCGCGGCGCTGGCCACGAACTGATCGCCGCTGATGATCAAACCGCGATGCACGCGCGGCTCGCGCGTGCCGAAACGCGCCGCCGAGGCCGCGCCCTCTTCCGCGACGAAACGCTCGCAGGCTGCGGCGAGTTGATCGGCGAGCGCCGCATTGGCGTCGAAGCGCGAGATGCCCAGCAACGGCACTTCGAAACGCGGAAACAGCGGCGATGCGTCGAGATCGTGCTGCAGCAACGCGTCGGCGACCACGATGTCGCCCACCCGCACTTCGCGCCCCACGCCGCCGGCCACGCCCGTGAACACGATCGCCTCGACGTCGAATGCGTGGATCAGCGCGCTGACCGTGGCCGCCGCCGCGACCTTGCCGACGCGCGCCAGCGTTACGACACACGGCGCGCCGTGGACGCTGCCCAGGTGATAGTCGCGCTGACCGTGCGTGATCGTGCGCACGCCGGACTCGGCACGCATTGCTTCGATCAGATCGCCGAGTTCTTGCGGCAACGCCGCCAGAATGCCGAGCGGCCGATGCGAAACCGGCGCGCCGCTGCGGTTCGGATCGATCGCGGACAGGCTTGCGGCTGATGAGCCACCCACCACGCCCGGCATGCCGGCAGCTTCCACGCCGTGAGCCTCGACGCCCACCGTTCCAGCGCCATGCGCCTCTTCGCCCGCCGCGTCGACGCCAGATGCCCCGACGCCCGCGCCCGGCGCGTCTGCGCCCGTGCCGCTCATTCCACCGCCTGCAATTTAGCGACCGCGAGCGCCAGCCATTTCTCGCCGTGCCGCTTGAACTTGACCTGTGCTTTCGCGTCGGTGCCGCCGCCTTCGAGCGCGGTGATCGTGCCTTCGCCGAACTTGGTGTGGAACACCTGCTGGCCGACGCGGAAACCCGTTTCCGCCGCACGCTGTTCGTTCGCGAACGCGGGCAATTGCGCGGGCGTGGACGACGCGGGCCCCGTATAACCCGGCCGCGCGAACCAGTCGCGCCCATAACCCGCGTTGTCCGAGCGGCCGCCCCAGCGCGCGCCCGCCTCGACCTTCGGCGTGAGCCACTTGAGCGTTTCCTGCGGCAGTTCGTCGAAGAAACGCGAGCGGATGTTGTAGCGGGTCTGGCCGTGCAGCATGCGGCTCTGCGCGAACGACAGATACAGCCGCTCCTTGGCGCGCGTGATCGCCACGTACATCAGGCGGCGCTCTTCTTCCAGACCGTCCGATTCCATCGCGCTGTTTTCGTGCGGGAACAGCCCCTCTTCCAGACCGGTGATGAACACCGCCGTGAATTCGAGGCCCTTCGCCGCGTGCACCGTCATCAGTTGCACGGCCTCCTGGCCGGCTTGCGCCTGGTTGTCGCCCGCTTCGAGGGATGCGTGCGACAGGAAGCCGGCGAGCGGCGTCATCGTGTCCGGGTTTTGCGCCGGGTCGGCGATGCCGGGCGCGTCGAGCACGACGGTATTCGGATCGTCGGTGGCGACGGCCAGTTCAGGCGCTGCGCTCGCGCCCGGACGCAGCGGAATGGAGCGCGCAGGCGTGTCCATGCCGTAGCCCTCTTCGCTGACGAACGCGGCGGCCGCGTTGACCAGTTCCTGCAAGTTCTCCAACCGGTCCTGGCCTTCGCGTTCGTTCTGATAGAACTCCGAGAGACCGCTCGTGCGCACCACGTATTCGACGGTTTCCGGCAGGCTCATCTGCTGCGTTTCCGCGCGCATCTTGCCGATCAGATTGGCGAAGCCCGCGAGGCTCGAACCCGCCTTGCCCGCCACGTACGGAATCGCCGCGGCCATCGAGCAGTTGTACTGACGCGCCGCGTCCGCGAGTTGCTCGATGGAGCGGGCACCGATGCCGCGCGTCGGAAAATTGACGACGCGGGCGAACGCGGTGTCGTCGTTCGGATTGTCGATCAGGCGCAGATAGGCGAGCGCGTGCTTGACTTCCTGGCGCTCGAAAAAGCGCAAGCCGCCGTACACGCGATACGCGATACCCGCGTTGACCAGCGTGTGTTCGATCGTGCGCGACTGCGCGTTGCTGCGGTAGAGAATCGCCACTTCGCTGCGCGACGTGCCGGTGCTGATCAGCGCCTTGATTTCCTCGACGATCCAGCCGGCTTCCTGCGAATCGGTCGCGGATTCATACACGCGAACCGGTTCACCGTGACCCGCGTCGGTGCGCAGATTCTTGCCCAGACGGCGCGAGTTGTTGGCGATGAGCTGATTGGCCGCGTCGAGAATATGGCCATGCGAGCGGTAGTTCTGCTCGAGCTTGATCAGATGACGGACGTTGAACTCGTGTTCGAAGTCGCGCATGTTGCCGACGTTCGCGCCGCGGAAGGCGTAGATCGACTGGTCGTCGTCGCCGACGGCGAAGATCGAGTTGGTCTGGCCCGCCAGCATCTTCAGCCACGCATATTGCAGCTTGTTGGTGTCCTGGAACTCGTCGACCAGAATGTGCCGGAAGCGCGCCTGGTAGTGGGCGCGCAGCGGCGGATTGTGCGCGAGCAGTTCGTAGCAGCGCAGCAGCAGTTCCGGAAAGTCGACCACGCCCTCGCGTTGGCATTGCTGGTCGTAGGCTTCGTAGAGTTCGACGAATTTGCGGTTGAAGTTGTCGGTCGCGTCGACGTCTTTCGGGCGCAGGCCCTGTTCCTTCGCGTTGTTGATGAAGTACTGGAGATTTTTCGCCGGGTACTTTTCGTCGTCGATGTTGAGGCCCTTCATCAGACGCTTGATGGCGGACAACTGGTCGGCGGTATCGAGAATCTGGAAGGTGGCCGGCAGTCCCGCGTCGCGGTGATGCGCGCGCAGCATGCGGTTACACAGGCCGTGGAAGGTGCCGATCCACATGCCACGCGTGTCGATCGGCAGGAGCGCCGACAGACGCGACATCATTTCGCGGGCGGCTTTGTTGGTGAAGGTCACCGCCAGAATCGTGGCGGGCGACGCCAAGCCGTGCTGGATGAGCCACGCGATGCGGGTGATCAGAACGCGGGTTTTGCCGCTGCCCGCGCCGGCGAGAATGAGCGCGGGCTCGTTGGGGAGCGTGACGGCGGCGTGTTGTTCGGGGTTTAGATTGGCTAGCAGGTCGGGCATTTTTTCGGAGGGGCGGCGGGTCGTTCGACATTATATGCCCCGGACGGGGGGGCGATTTTTTGCCTGTTCGGCGGGGTGGGTTTGCTTGCTGAGTGGGTGGGCCTTTCCTTGAAATCTTTGTGGTTTATTGGCGTTGCCCCTGTGCGGGGCAATGCTCTCAACTTAAGCCTCGAAGGGCTTGTATACAGGGCGTTAGCCCTGTAAGCTTCATCGCATAACTCACTGATAAATCAACGATATGAACTCAAATACCAGCGTCCTCAAGGCTTCTGGCTGAGTTCTCCGAATTCCTGTTCGATCCGGCGCTCGCCGATCGCGTGCGTCGTTCTCCCACCGCCTTTACCCGCAATCGCACACTGACCTTGCCGCGCATGGCCGCGCTGATGATGTCGGGCATGTGCGCCAGTGTGCAGGCCGAACTTGACGCGCTATTCGGCGCACTGGGAAGCCGCGGCGGGCGCACCCGCGCTGTGAGCGCACAGGCCTTCAGCAAGGCGCGACGGGGAGTGTCTGCCGAACTGTTCGAGCTGGCCCGCGCCCGCCTGATCTCGCTGGCCCAACCCCATATCGATTCGATGCGCTGGCACGGCCTGAGGCTGGTCGCCGCTGATGGCAGCCGCCTGCGTGTGGGCACGCGTCGCGGCCATGAACTGCGCGCCGATCACTACGCGTTTGCGCTATTCCTGCCGGGTTCCGAACTGACCCTGCACGCTGCACTTCATCCCGCCGACGGCGGCGAGCGGCAGATGCTGTTCGAAGCCCTCGATGTGCTGCAACCGCATACCGACCTGCTGCTGCTCGATCGCGGCTATATCGGCAACGCGATGGTGGCGGCGCTCGCACAGCGCGAAATCCCGTTCTGCATGCGCGTCGATGCGCGTAACTGGAAATGCGTCAGCGCCTTTGCCCGCAGCGGTAAAGCCGAGCGTGTGGTGACACTGGACGCGCCCAGCGAACTGGATGCCCGCGACTATGAACTGGCGCGTACGCCCACCACTGTTCGCCTGATCCGCGACGTCACGCCGGGCGGTCGCGTGCGGGTGCTGATGACCTCGCTGCTCGATGGCGGGCGTTATCCGGCGGCATCGTTCGGCGCGCTCTATCACCAGCGCTGGCGGGTCGAGGAAGCGTTCAAACGACTCAAGCACCGGCTGCGGCTGGAAGCCGTCACAGGCCTCGATTACCTGGCGTTACAGCAGGACTTCGGCGCAAAAATCCTCGCCGACAACCTGTTCACCCTGCTCAGCGATCTCGATGCGCCGCACGACGACAGACATGCCAGCCGTCCTAACCGGGTGTATGCACTGGGCGCACTCAAGCCCATCCTCGGCGCGTGTCTTCTGCGCATCCAGCGATGTCTGGACGGCCTCGCCGGTGTGCTGGAACTGATCCGCCAGACCCGATGCCGGATACAGCCCTCACGCTCCTATACAAGACCACCCAGAAAAGCCAAGCCCCACTTCCATCTCGCGTACAAACTCGCATGATCCAGCGGAGCTTAAGTTGAGAGCATTGCTGTGCGGGGCGGCACTCCCTTTCTTTGCCGCCGCAAAGAAAGGAAGCAAAGAAAGCGGCTTCACACCGCCAGCTTATAAGCGGGTCCCCTGGCTTGGAGGAGGCAGTGGCGCATCTGGAATCCGTGCCCTTGCGCCTTCCGCGTTCGTGACAAGGCGCTCATTCTTCCGGCGGCGCTGCGCGCGCCGTCGCGGTCGTTCTGCAAGACGTCGGTCGTTTCGATGCCAAGCGTTCAATGAGTCGTGGACGGATTTCCCGCATGGGCGGCTTGCCAGGGGCTCGACCTCTTTCGCGCGTGCGACTGTTTTCGTCCCGCCATTTTCTACGTCCGACGGCATTTCCCGTGGTGCCGGCTCCGTCCACCGCGGCTGACGCCTTCAAAACCGCCGGCCGTTTCGCGGCATCGCCGGGGCGAAGCCGGTGGCCGCACCGCGCACACGCGCGGCGACGGGTTTTTGGACGGACCGCTCCGGCGAGCGCGCAGCGCGAGGCGGGCGGTATGACTGCCTTGTCACAAGCTCCGAATGCGCGAGGGCACAGATTCCAGATGTGCCACTGCCTCCTCCAAGCCGGGGGACCCGCTTATAAGCTGGCGGTGTGAAGCCGCTTTCTTTGCTTCCTTTCTTTGCGGCGGCAAAGAAAGGGAGTGCCGCCCCGCACAGGGGCAACACTAATAAACCACAAAGATTTCAAGGAAAGGCCCACCCAGAGACCAAACAGCGACCAAACAGCGATCAAACAGCCAAAAACCCACCTCCCGGCAACCACAATAAGCCTGCTGTAGAATTTGACCCACCGGCGTCAAAAAACACGCCCACTCCCCCGAAGGTCATCGTCGATGCAAATTCAGATTCACAAGGAAGTCGATGCACGCGGGCTCATGTGCCCGCTGCCCATTTTGCGCGCCAAGAAGGCGCTCGCCGACATGGAAAGCGGCCAGATTCTCAAGGTGCTCGCCACCGATCCGGGCTCGCAGCGCGATTTCGCCGCGTTTGCGAGACAAACCGGCAATGAAATCGTCGAAAGCTCCGCGCATGACAAGGTTTTCACCTTCCTGATGAAGCGCCGCTGACGTCGACGCACCAGCGCGCGCCCCAGAGCGATCGCCAGAAAACAAAAGGCGCTGTGCCCACGAACGCGGGCACAGCGCCTTTTAACTTCGGTCCAACGCTACCGGGTGGCTAACGGCTCACAGCCGCTCAACCTTCCAGCACCGGCGAACGGGTGCGCAGATATTCTTCGAAATCGGCGGCCACTTCCGGGTGACGCAAGGCGAACTCGACGGTTGCCTTCAGATAACCCAGCTTGCTGCCGCAGTCGAAACGCGTGCCGTGATACTTGTACGCCAGCACCTGTTCGTCGGCGAGCAGCGACTGAATCGCGTCCGTGAGCTGCAATTCGCCGCCCGCGCCCGGCTTCAACGCACGCAGATGGTCGAAGATGCGCGGCTTCAGCACATAACGGCCGACCACGCCGAGATTCGACGGCGCCACGCTCGGCTCCGGCTTTTCGACGATGCCCGACATCTTGATGATCGAGTCTTCCCACTCCTTGCCGTCGACGATACCGTACGACTTCGTCTCCTGAGCCGGGATCTCCTCGACGCCGATCACCGAGCTGTGATAGTGGTCGAACACCTCGATCATCTGCGTCATGACGGGCGGCGTACCGTACAGCAAGTCGTCCGCGAGAATCACGGCGAACGGGTTGTCGCCCACCAGCTTTTCGGCGCACATCACCGCGTGGCCCAGGCCCAGCGCTTCCGGCTGACGTACGTAGAAACAGTCCACATGGCTCGGCTTGATGCTGCGCACGAGCTCCAGCAGCTTGTCCTTGCCGCGCGCCTCGAGTTCGGCCTCGATTTCATACGACTTATCGAAGTGGTCTTCGATCGCGCGCTTGCTGCGGCCCGTGACGAAGATCATTTCGGTGATGCCGGCCGCCATTGCCTCTTCGACCGCGTACTGGATCAGCGGCTTGTCGACAATCGGAAGCATCTCTTTCGGGCTCGCCTTCGTGGCAGGGAGGAACCGGGTGCCAAGACCTGCTACCGGAAAAACCGCCTTTGTAACTTTTAGCATGTGATTACCCTGAATCCTCTGAATTAGCGATCGGTCCTTGCCCGCCGCCTGGGACGGGCACGGAGCGTGATCAAACCGGCAAGCGCGCCAGTTGGGCTTTCAGCTTGCCCACTGTCGCTTCGAATTCTGCCAGTCTTTTCTGCTCCTGCTCAACGACTGCCGGCGGTGCCTTGGCAACGAAACTTTCGTTTTGCAATTTGCCGTTGCACTTGACGATTTCCGTACTCAACCGCGCAATCTCCTTCGACAACCGCTCGCGCTCGACTGCCACATCGATTTCCACTTTCAGCACGAGCTTGTCATTCCCAACGATAGCAATTGGCGCGCCATCTGCCTGCGCATCCAGGCTTGCCTCGTCGGCAATGATCTGCACTTCGGACAAACGGGCCAATGCCTGTGCGTACGGAGCAAAGGTGCGCAGGCGCTCCGCGTTGCCGGTAGCGAGCAACGGCACCTTGACCGCCGGCGACAGATTCATTTCGCCGCGCAGATTCCGGCACGCATCGATCACTGCTTTCAGATCGGCCGCCCACTGTTCCGCGTCTTCATCGATCTTCGACGGTTCGGCGACGGGGTACGGCTGCACCATGATGGACGCTTCACCCTCGGCTTTGTCCTTGGGATAACGCCCGGCCAACGGCGCTACTTTTTGCCACAGCGCTTCGGTGATGAACGGAATCACCGGGTGCGCCAGTCGCAGCACCGTCTCGAGCACGCGCAACAGCGTGCGGCGAGTTGCGCGCTGCTGGTTCGGCTGACCCGTCTGGATCTGAACTTTCGCGAGCTCCAGATACCAATCACAGTATTCGTCCCACACGAACTTGTATAGGGCGTTGGCCACATTATCAAAACGATAATCGGCAAAACCCTTGGCGATTTCCGCTTCCACGCGCTGCAGCCGCGAGACGATCCAGTAGTCGGCCTGGGAGAAATGCAGGTGCCCGTCCGGGCCGCATTCGCCGCATTGTTCCGGCTTGCCGAAGCCGCAATCGTGGCCTTCGCAGTTCATCAGCACGAAACGGGTGGCATTCCACAGCTTGTTGCAGAAGTTGCGATAGCCTTCGCAGCGCGCCAGATCGAAGTTGACATTGCGCCCGAGGGTGGCCATCGACGCCATCGTGAAGCGCAGCGCGTCCGTGCCGAATGCCGGGATGCCGTCGGGGAATTCCTTACGGGTTTTCTTCTCGATGGACGCGGCCTGCTTCGGATTCATCAGGCCGGTGGTGCGCTTGGCGACCAGCGCGTCGAGGCCGATGCCGTCGACGATATCGATCGGGTCGAGCGTATTGCCCTTGCTCTTCGACATCTTCTGGCCTTCGGCGTCGCGCACGAGGCCGTGCACGTAGACCGTGTCGAACGGCACCTTGCCGGTGAAGTGCGTGGTCATCATGACCATGCGCGCGACCCAGAAAAAGATGATGTCGAAGCCGGTGACCAGCACCGACGACGGCAGGAAGTGCTTCAGTTCCGGCGTTTCATTCGGCCAGCCGAGCGACGAAAACGGCACCAGAGCGGACGAGAACCACGTGTCGAGCACGTCTTCATCGCGCTTGAGCGCGCCCGTGTAGCCGGCGGCCGCGGCCTTAGCGCGCGCGCCTTCCTCGGTCTTCGCGACGAAAATTTCGCCGTTTTCACCGTACCACGCCGGAATCTGATGGCCCCACCAGAGCTGGCGCGAGATGCACCAGTCCTGGATGTTTTCGAGCCACTGATAGTAAGTGGTGGTCCAGTTTTCCGGCACGAACTTGATTTCGCCGCTGCGCACCACGTCGAGGGCCGTTTCGGCGATCGATTTGCCTGGATTGAAGGTGCCTTCCGGCGCCGGCTTGCTCATGGCGACGAACCATTGGTCCGTCAGCATGGGCTCGATCACGACGCCCGTGCGGTCGCCGCGCGGCACCATCAGCTTGTGCGGTTTGACCGATTCGAGTACGCCGAGCGCTTCGAGGTCGGCCACAACTTGCTTGCGGGCTTCGAAGCGATCGAGGCCGCGGTATTTTTCCGGTGCGTTGTCGTTGATCTTCGCGTCGAGCGTGAGGATTTCGATCATCGGCAGCTTGTGGCGCAGGCCGACCTGATAATCGTTGAAATCGTGCGCGGGCGTGACCTTGACGACGCCGGTGCCGAACTCGCGGTCGACATAATCATCCGCGATGATCGGCACTTCGCGGCCTGACAGCGGCAGCGTGACCGTCTTGCCGATCAGATGCGCATAGCGCTCGTCTTCCGGGTGGACCATCACGGCAGTGTCGCCGAGCATGGTTTCCGGGCGCGTGGTGGCGACCGTCAGATGGCCAGAACCGTCCGTGAGCGGATACTGGATGTGCCAGAGCGAGCCGTTTTCTTCTTCGCTGACCACTTCGAGGTCGGAGACGGCGGTGAGCAGCACCGGGTCCCAGTTCACGAGGCGCTTGCCGCGGTAGATCAGGCCCTGTTCATACAGGCGCACGAAGACGTCGCGCACGGCGGCCGACATCTTGTCGTCCATCGTGAAGTATTCGCGCGACCAGTCGATCGAAGCGCCCAGGCGGCGCACCTGGTTCGTGATGGTCGAGCCGGATTCCTGCTTCCATTCCCAGACGCGTTCGACGAATTTTGCACGGCCGAGGTCGTGGCGCGAGATGCCTTGTGCGTCCAGTTGCCGTTCGACGACGATCTGCGTGGCGATGCCCGCGTGGTCCGTGCCGGGCACCCACAGGGTGTTTTCGCCGAGCATGCGGTGATAGCGGGTCAGGCCGTCCATGATCGTCTGGTTGAACGCATGGCCCATGTGGAGGGTGCCTGTGACGTTCGGCGGCGGCAACTGGATCGAGAAATCTTTCCGGTTTTCCTCGATGGTGGGCGTCGCGTAGGCGCGCTTTTCCCATTCGGGGCCCCAGTGGGCTTCAATGGTGTGGGGCTCAAAGCTTTTGGCAAGCGTAGAGGTGGTGTCGCTCGGGGTCTCGCTCATTTGTGTCGGTTCGGCTGGTGAATGCTGAGAATGGTTGATTATAAGCGGCGCCTGGCGGGCGGGCGGGTTTTGGGTGTTTTGGTCGGATGGTTCGGTTGCCTGGCGTGTGGGCCTTTCCTTGATTTGTTTGTGGTTTATTGGCGTTGCCCCTGTGCGGGGCAATGCTCTCAACTTAAGCTCCGCTGGATCATGCGAGTTTGTACGCGAGATGGAAGTGGGGCTTGGCTTTTCTGGGTGGTCTTGTATAGGAGCGTGAGGGCTGTATCCGGCATCGGGTCTGGCGGATCAGTTCCAGCACACCGGCGAGGCCGTCCAGACATCGCTGGATGCGCAGAAGACACGCGCCGAGGATGGGCTTGAGTGCGCCCAGTGCATACACCCGGTTAGGACGGCTGGCATGTCTGTCGTCGTGCGGCGCATCGAGATCGCTGAGCAGGGTGAACAGGTTGTCGGCGAGGATTTTTGCGCCGAAGTCCTGCTGTAACGCCAGGTAATCGAGGCCTGTGACGGCTTCCAGCCGCAGCCGGTGCTTGAGTCGTTTGAACGCTTCCTCGACCCGCCAGCGCTGGTGATAGAGCGCGCCGAACGATGCCGCCGGATAACGCCCGCCATCGAGCAGCGAGGTCATCAGCACCCGCACGCGACCGCCCGGCGTGACGTCGCGGATCAGGCGAACAGTGGTGGGCGTACGCGCCAGTTCATAGTCGCGGGCATCCAGTTCGCTGGGCGCGTCCAGTGTCACCACACGCTCGGCTTTACCGCTGCGGGCAAAGGCGCTGACGCATTTCCAGTTACGCGCATCGACGCGCATGCAGAACGGGATTTCGCGCTGTGCGAGCGCCGCCACCATCGCGTTGCCGATATAGCCGCGATCGAGCAGCAGCAGGTCGGTATGCGGTTGCAGCACATCGAGGGCTTCGAACAGCATCTGCCGCTCGCCGCCGTCGGCGGGATGAAGTGCAGCGTGCAGGGTCAGTTCGGAACCCGGCAGGAATAGCGCAAACGCGTAGTGATCGGCGCGCAGTTCATGGCCGCGACGCGTGCCCACACGCAGGCGGCTGCCATCAGCGGCGACCAGCCTCAGGCCGTGCCAGCGCATCGAATCGATATGGGGTTGGGCCAGCGAGATCAGGCGGGCGCGGGCCAGCTCGAACAGTTCGGCAGACACTCCCCGTCGCGCCTTGCTGAAGGCCTGTGCGCTCACAGCGCGGGTGCGCCCGCCGCGGCTTCCCAGTGCGCCGAATAGCGCGTCAAGTTCGGCCTGCACACTGGCGCACATGCCCGACATCATCAGCGCGGCCATGCGCGGCAAGGTCAGTGTGCGATTGCGGGTAAAGGCGGTGGGAGAACGACGCACGCGATCGGCGAGCGCCGGATCGAACAGGAATTCGGAGAACTCAGCCAGAAGCCTTGAGGACGCTGGTATTTGAGTTCATATCGTTGATTTATCAGTGAGTTATGCGATGAAGCTTACAGGGCTAACGCCCTGTATACAAGCCCTTCGAGGCTTAAGTTGAGAGCATTGCTGTGCGGGGCGGCACTCCCTTTCTTTGCCGCCGCAAAGAAAGGAAGCAAAGAAAGCGGCTTCACACCGCCAGCTTACAAGCGGGTCCCCAGGCTTGGAGGAGGCAGTGGCACATCTGGAATCTGTGCCCTCGCGCATTCGGAGCTTGTGACAAGGCCGTCATACCGCCCGCCTCGCGCTGCGCGCTCGCCGGAACGGTCTGTCCAAAAACCCGTCGCTGCGCGCGTGTGCAGTGGGGCCACCGGCTTCGCCCCGGCGATGCCGCGAAGCGGCCGGCGGTCTTGAAGGCGGCGGCCGCGGTGGACGGAGCCGGCACCACGGGAAATGCCGTCGGACGTGGAAAATGACGAGACGAAAACAGTTGCGCGCAAAAAAGCAGAGTACCTTGGCAAGCCGCCCACGCGGGAAATCCGTCCACGACTCATTGAACGCTTGGCATCGAAACGACCGACGTTTTGCAGAACGACCGCGACGGCGCGCGCAGCGCCGCCGGAAGAATGAGCGCCTTGTCACGAACGCGGAAGGCGCGAGGGCACGGATTCCAGATGCGCCACTGCCTCCTCCAAGCCAGGAGACCCGCTTACAGGCTGGCGGCGTGAAGCCGCTTTCTTTGCTTCCTTTCGCGGCGGCAAAGCAATTATCGCCGTACAACCCTTATGGGTAGGCGCTTCTAGCGATTAATGCAATTCGTTACCCTCAATCCTACCCCCAATACAATTTTTGACGCATTGACGCAAAGTTACGAGCTGTCCGGCGCTTTCGCCTAGAACTGCGCGGTCATTTGAAAGCCGACCGTCGCGCGTGCTGTCGGAAAGCCTGACGGCTTGTAGATCGGTGTTCCGGCGAACAGGTCGTAGGACAGGCCGGCAATCTTTGCGGGCACACCACCGCGAATGCCGATCACCGCGCCCGCCAGTTGCGTCCCCGCCAGAAATGCCGTGTTCGGCCCGAACACGCGCCCGTAGTCGATCCCCGCATACAACGTCTGACCCGTCTGGAAGACCAGCCATTGCAGTTCGTTGCGCCAGTAGAAGCCTTTCTCTGCTGCGAGCATCGTTTCGCCGTCGAAGCCTCGCACCGTGTAGCGGCTGCCGATGGTCAGGTCGTCCAGATAGAACAGCGTGTCGTTGGTGAACTGGCCGTGAACCGTCGTCACGTAGCGGAAATTCTGTGTTGCGACGGCGAACGGCACCGACAGGTTCGCGTCGAGCACGGCCATGTGAAAGCGGTACGTCGGGCCGTCCGGGTACGGGTTGGGCGTCGCGCCGAGTCCGCCGATGCCCTGACGGTATGCAAGCGTGCCGTCGAACTGCGCCGCGCCGAAGTAATGCCGGTCGGTCGCGCCGAGTTCCAGAAACGTGTTGTTGCGCGCCTGTGTCCGAATGCTCGCATCGTCCATGAAGCTGTCGCCGAAACGCTTCGATAGCTGCACGTATCCGCCCAGCACGTCGTTCTGGCCACGCGAGAGAACGCGTGCGATGCGCAGCGCGGCCGTCTGTGAATTGCCGCTCGATACGACAGTATCGTTCACGACGGCGATGTTCTGATAGTACGTGTTCGTGTTGCCCGAGAGGGTCGCCGTCCAGTAGCCGAACGGAATGGAGTACGAACCATTGAACCCGTGTGAGCCGAGTGCCTTGTTGCCGAACGACAGATCCTGATTAGCACCGACCGTGAATACGTCGTTCAGGCCGAGCGGGTTATCAATGCCAAGGCTGACGTTGCCTTGCCATTTGCCTGTCGAAGACGTGCCCGAGTTATCGACCGATGCGACGAACGTCAAGGGCTTCGCGCGCCTCACTGTCACGACGACATCGCTTTCGCCTGGGATGTCGGTCGGTTCGATCTTCATGTCCACGTCCTGACTTGCGACGCGTTTCATCTGCTCTAGCCCTTGCTCAAGGTCGCGCATGTTCAGCAGGTCACCGCCGCTGACCGGAAACGCGTTTTTCCACGTTCCCCGCATGGAAGGATCGGCCAGCCGGACCTGCCGAACCAGACCCGGCACGAGCGCAAACGACAACGTGCCCGCCGTCAAGTCCTGCTGCGGCACGAGTACGCGCGTGGTCACGTACCCGCGACCTAGCACGGCCTGCTGCAAACCCTTGCTCAGTACGTCGACGCCTTGCTTGCCGACGCATTGCCCCTTGTAGTGGGCGAGCCATTCGCGCGCAAATGCGAACGGGTCGAGAGGCAAAACGGATGCGCCTTTCGCGTGCGCCGCGGCCGACAGTGTGCCGGGCACGTCGAGCGCGAACCGGTCGATGCGAAAGCACGGCGTTTCAGCCGGAAGCGCCGGAAAGGGTTCGACCTTCTGCAAGGTCGAGCGCACGGCCGGCGCCTGTACTGCCGCTTCGCGCTGCTGTGCGTCGCGCCGCTGCTGCTGGTTCTGTTCGGTTTCGATACCGCCGAGGCTTTGCCCCTGCACATTGGGCGCGAGCGCGACCAAAGCCGATAGCGGCAGCGCCGCCAGGCTATTTCTGATTCTCATAACTATTTGTTCCGTGATTCAAAACTTGTAGTTCAGTAGTTCGCTACAACCCCGATGACGACCAAACAGGTGCCCATTGCCATTTCTACAATAAGTCGATTAGTCCAACCCCTTTGCAGGGGATAAAACGTCTTTGCGTACCTTGTTTTGTACGGCAGTCGTAGCGTCCATTTTCGGCAAGCCCCTATAAAACACGAGACCCCAAGCACAGGTATCATTAACCGCGCCACCACTTCTGCATCGACGCCGCGCGGCACCCCGAATACAGGGATCGCGATAAACACTGCGGCTCCTATTGTCAAACTAACGCACAGAAACACATAAACAGGCGTTATAAATTTCTTGCAGCAGTTGGTTGCAATGGAAGACATCTATTTAGCGGCCCGACGATTTTTTCTCGTAAAGCTAAATGATCAGCGCGCAACGCAGCATGGCAGGGACAATCAGCTTTACCCGCTTTCACCACGTTTCCGCGACGAGCGCGCCGCTGACCGTTGCGCTTCGCTCGCAGGTCTGGGCCGCGCATCGTCAAGTTGATGATTGTGTGTTCGGCTATTTCATCGAGCAATAAACTCGCTCTTTTCCTTTTGCCATTACTTGAACCACGGCCCAAAACGCGAAGGCGGATCACTCAACAGCCCCATCTTTCGAAGGGACTTAAAAATCTTGTCAACAAAAGGAAAAGCAAAACTGCTGTGGGCACGAAGACAATTCACATCGACTGTATGTCGTCCAAATGGAACACCAATCTGTACAATCCCGAAAACTGGAAGGCCCAAAACGCCGCGATGAATGCGGCGAATAGCCCAACGGTGACGCAAATTTCCAACGTCGAATAAAGTCTTCGCCAGTTCATTTTTTCGATCCTGCCTGCGTCGCGTCCTTGATTAGGGTTGCCCCCCTTGCTGGCAATACCGTAGGCCGAGATTGCCTGCGTCGTTCCGTATGGCGCAGCCGTGTTTAAGAACGGAACGAGCGTATTGTTGTTCATCCGCGGTACAGTCACATCGAAGATGGTTCCCGATCTGTTCATGCCGTCTGCTACACCCATTTTCAAAGGCACTTGTGCGCGAAGCGCGAGGGCAGACGCACCCAAGTTGAGGGCATCGTACATAGTATCGTCCCATGTAGGGCTTACCTCGTTGAACGCGTAACGTAGCGGATTAACGCCAGATGAGTTGATCCCGTCATAGCGGTTGTATAAACTCTCCATCCCTTCGGCCATGTCGCTTGTGCTGAACGCAGCCATTGGTACTCCAGCCGAACAACCGAGTGCAGTGGCGCAGAGTCCCACGCCTGTTTTTACAGTGACAGCACCGACAACTACCTTGGCCGCATCTTTCGCAATACCCAACGGATCGCTCTTAACCATGTCGGTGACCTTCTGCTCCGGCGTGTAATTGAACAAACCCGCTTCCTTCTGATTTTTCACGCACGACAGTTCCGGCACGAGTTGCGACGCATCAAGCTGACTCACGTAATTCGCGTTGTACTGGTCGCTGCCCTTCGGATATTCGGCCCAGCATTTCACCGCATAGCACGCCGCTTTGGTCAGCTTCACCTCTTCAGCTTTGTCTCCGTTCGCCTGATCCGTGATCTTTTTCTCGCCCGGATGCAACTGGCGGTTGAACGGACAGGGAGCGACGTTAGAAATAACGGTCACTTAACCGCAGGTTTGTTCGCACTACCTTCGCTGATGCGCACCAGTTCGAAATCTGCCGATCCGCCATTCTTATAGGATAGGAAGAGGTGATATTCACCGGGATTGATTTCAAATGTTTTATCTTTGAAAATGAGATTATTTGATTTCAATGTCATTGGAAAGCTGTCGAAGATAAGGAACGGCGCATTGGACATCATACCCGTTAGCCCGCACCTCACGTAAGTCCCATCACTACCTTCGGGCTTCTTGTGCGTGCTCGAGGTTTCGCACACGCGCGGCGTGATTGTGTCGAACTGTCTGCCGTCTTTTCTGTAGAGGCGAAACAGTGGGAGGTTATTTCCGGCGGCATCACCACGGATGACTGATACAGACGATACATCCCAGTTACGGCCTTTGGTGTTTGCCACTTGATAGGTTCCATAAAATTGCTCCAGGCTTTCCGCTGCCTGACCTTTTAGGCCCTGATTTTCATCTGCGATATCCGGGACAAGCGCGGAGCACGCGCTAACGACTGGGAATAGAAGCGCAACAAAGTATCGGATACTCATGAATTTTCTCTCAAGGCAAATAGCTAAAACGGTTTTTAAAAAACAAATCCGTGCTGCCGCAGGCAGCGACGAATCTGCTGTTACTGCGATCGTCTTTCAGCATGGCTATTAAGATAATTGCCGCTGCCAAAACGTCCATTTGGCGTGTACATTTCGACCGTTCCGCAGCGACGAGACTGTAAAGAATCAGCCGGGCAATACAGGCAGATAAAAACACAATGAATGCATAAGTCGATCTGCCATGCAATAAAGGCACCGGCAAGGCAGATTATCCAAAAAAATAGAAACCTTATTGGCAATCTGACCATTTATTTTTGACCACCTAAAAATATGCGTGTGATGAATTGCAGGCCAGGTGGCAAAGCCGGCAAGAACCGGGCTGCCCTTTCGCCCAGTTCTAAAAAAAGAACTTTTTAATGGCGAGTGACACCAGAATTACAATGACGACCCCAACAAATATCTTGTAGGTTCGTTTTTGTTCTGGCGTCATACGCTTCCATTCTTCATCCGTTGGCCCTCGCATATTTTTCCTCCTGAATCATTTCTTGTCATTGACCAAAACCGAATGGCTCCAAGGGACGACGCCTGCGGTAAAACCTCCAGGGGTAGTAACGCCCAATTCAACAGCCGTCGAACCGCCATACGCGTGGGTTATTGCACCCATGACGTTAACTCTTCCCGCCGGGATAGAAACGTAGATTTGATTCCCGTCTCCATTCATAAATGCGTTGGTCGAGGAAGCATCGTGTGATCCCCAAACCCAACCTAGCGTAGCGGCTCCGCCCGGTGCCCACGATGCAGGCGGGAATGACTGGCTAACACCATACGACACATAAGTCGTGCCGTCGTAGAGGTTCACTGCTCCGCCAAGGGTACCCGATAAGCTGCCGGTGCCAACAGTTGCATAGTTCGGCGAAATCGCAGAAATAATGGATGTTTGATTTACTGCTTGCGCCAGATCGCCCTGCGCCTGAATCGCTGCGTTCAACGTCGCATCGCTACACTGAGCACCTGCGGGACACACCTGCGCCACCAGATCCTTCTGATTCACCGGCTTGCCATTGGCATCGAACTGGCGGTTGAACCGGTCCACGTCATAGCCCGAGAATGCGCCGGCATTACCGCCGACCGCCGCGCCCGCGCCAGTCGCAATCGCGTTTGCCACGATGTTGCCGAGCGCTTCATTCATTGAAGCGTTGCCGGCCGGGTTCGAGTCAGCAATTGCGTTGCTCAGCTTATTCAACTGACCCGCCGCAAGCGACACGATACCCGCGCCTGCCGCACCGCCGATTGCGTTTCCGCCAGCCAGCCCCGTCACCAGCGCGGCGCCCGCCGCCTGCATCATCGCGCGATTGGTCCCGCCTTCCTGCCAGCCGCCGCCGTCACCACCCGCTTCCTTCGCCTTGGCATCGGCGTAGTCACCAATCCGCCGCGACACCGTTTCACCCGCCGCGCCTGCCGCCGCCATCATGTCGGCCTGACGGTCCAGCAGGTTGTTCACGTCCGGCAGCTTTGCCACGGTGCCGTTGGTGTTCGACGTATCACGGTTCAGGCTCGCTATGTCCTGCGTCTGATGGGCGGTATCTGTCACGCTGATGGTCCCAGCGCTGACGCCGCCGCGCGTGGTCGCGCTGTCTCTGCCGCTGTCGTTCTGGCTCAGCATCGGTGCGACGCCGCCCGCGTTCGAGCCGGACGTGCTGCCGTGCGTGCTGTAATTCGCGCCACCATCGCCGACCGTCACACCGCCGCTGATGCCGCCCGTGTGCGCGCTGTAATTCGACGAGTTCTGGATATCGCTGTAGGTCAGCGTCCCCGTTGATAGTGTGTTCTTCGACGCATCCGCGCCGCTCGCAATCACCGCACCCTTGAGGTCCGTATTACCGACGACGCGGACATTGAACCCACCATCGCCCGCACTGATCCCGGCCTGCTCATTCACGCCCGCGTAGCTGCCGCTCGCGTTCGCATTGGTATGGCTAAAACTCGCGCTGCCGCCGCCCTGGCTGATCGCAAACCCGCCGCCCGTGCTTTCCTGATGGGCCGCGCTTGTCATCGTGTCCTGCACGCTCGCGATGTTCAGGTTGCCGCCGACCGACGCATTCACCTGATTGCCGCTCACGTTCGCGCCGATGATGTTGGTATCGCCACCCGAAATGATCGTCGCGGTGTTCGCCGCGCTCACGTGCGTGTTGTTCTGGATCGCGGTGTCGCTGTTCGCGTTGCCGTTGGCCTTCGACATCGACGCATCGACGCCAAACCCCTGCGTGCCATACGAAATACCGACGCTCGCGCTGCTCGACCGGTTCGTGCTGCGCGTCGAATCCGTGTCGGTCGTGTTCAGCAGGTTGACCTGGTTCTTCGCCGCGAGAATCACGTCGCCCGCATTCACATTCGAACCCGCAATCGTCACGTTGCCGCTGCCCGGCGTGCCGTTGCCAGTCGCGACGAACGCAGCCGTGCCGCCCGCCAAAACGTTCGAGCCGCGATTCGTCGTGCTGTTCTCGGTGAAGGTATTCTCGCTATGGCTGCTGCCGTAGCTCAGTTCAATCTTGGCCTCGGGTGCCGCGCCGCTCGCCAGCGCGCCAAGCGAACCCGCTGCATCCATCGCACTACTGGCCGCCGCCATCCCGTGCAGGGCCGCCGCACGATCATCCTGGCTACGGCTGGCCGCATGCGCCTGATCGACGGTGTTCGAAATCGCATCGATCACCGGCGCCTTGATCGCGAGCGTAAAGCCGCTCTTGCTGACGGTCTGTTTCTCGTCGTGGTTGTACGTGTCGGTCGCCGAATCGATCGTGACGTTCGCACCCGTACCCGTGACGTTCTGCGCTGCAATCAGGTCGCTCCCTGTTACGTGCAGGTCTTTACCCGCCGCAATGTTCACGCTGCCATTGAGCGAGCCGACCGTGCTTGCGTTGTTCGTCACGATGGCATCGTTGGCGGTATTGGTCTGCGCGACCGTGCCGTAGGAGATACCGATGCCGCCGCCCGCGCCAAAGCCCGTACTACGTTCGCTGTAGGATGACTTCGAAGTCTGCGTGTCCTGCGACGTCCTGATATTCACGTTACCAGCCGCCGCGAGGTTCACATCGTTCGTACCTACAATCGTGCTGCCGGCGACATTGATGTCCTTGCCGCTCGCGATTGAGATGGCGTCAGCCGACACCATGCTGCCTTGTGAGAGCGTGGCGCTGGTGTTGCTCGAACTCGCCACTTCCTTGCCGCTCACGACATTGCTGTGCTTGTGCTGCTCCTGCGTATTCTCGACGTGCGTTTCCGTTGCCGCGCCGATGTTGACGTTGCCCGCTGCGGCGAGCGTCGCCGTTCCCTTGTCGAGCGTGACCGCGCTGCCTGTGACGTTGATATCCTTGCCGGATGCCACGGTGAGCGAATTGCCCGCATTCAGCGTGGTTGCCGTGAGCGTGTCGTCGGAGCGGTGCAGCGACTCCGCGTAGCTGCCGTGGCTGTCGCTGCCGGAACTGTTGCTATCCGTCGTTGAGGTTGCCTTGGCGGCCTGCAAGGTCACATTGCCGTTCGCGGCGAGCGTTCCACCGCCTGCGAGATTGATGTTTGCGCCGGTCGCCGTCAGGTCGCCGCCGACGCCAATCTGCGAAATGCCACCGACCTTGACGGAACTGCCGGTCGTCTGGTTGATGTCGGTGTTCGACACGCCGTTCGCACGCTCGACGATCTTGTGTTCGCCGGTCTGCACCGAGCCGATATCGTAGTTCCCGCCCACGGCCATACCGAGATTGCCGCCGACGTTCAGATTGCCCGCGTTCTGCTCGAAATTGCCGCCTGTGACAATAGCCGCGTTACCGGCGACGTTCAGGTTCGCAATGGGGCCGAGTGTGGTCGTGGTGCGTGTCGCGCCGGTCGCGCTGACCTGGTTGACGGTCCTGACCGCCGTGTTCAGCAGCAGGTCGCCGCCTGCATTGAGCGCGAGACTGCCGGCGTTCACGGTCGCTGAAGTCAGGTCGACGTTGCCCTTCGTCGTCAGCGACATCAGCCCGCCGCTTTGCAGCGTGCCGAATGCATTGCTGATCTGGTTGCCCTGGATCGACAGCGCATTGCCTGCCTGTATCGTGCCGCTATTCGTGAAGGTCTGTGCGTTCCGGATGTCGATGTCGGTTGCCGCAATGAGCGGGCCGTTCATGTTCTGCTGGCTGGCCTTCGCGAGATAGACGACTGGCACCAGCACGGACTGACCATCCACGACTTCCGTCTGCATGATGATGACGTTGCCCGTAAGCGCCGCCACCTGTTCAGCCGACAGACTCATGCCGAGCGGCAGATCGAGCGACTTCGACAGCGACGCGCCCGCCTCCAGCAGCGACTGATACATCCCCTGACGGTCGGTGTATGGACCGAGTACCGCGTTGCCGGTCAGCGACGTAATCTGGTTGCGTACAAGCTGCTGCTCGTAGAAGCCATCGCCCAGGCGCTTTTCCGTCGTCTGCGGATTCAGGCCAAGCTGTTGCAGATAGTAGTCGCTCGAAATGAACGTCTTCTGGTTCGTGAATGCCGGGTTCGTTTCGATCAGGTAGGTGACGCCCGGTGCAGTCGCGGGGCTGAACAGTCCACCTTGCGGAATCGAGAGGTTTTGCAGCACGTTCTGCGCCGTGGCGCTGGCAATCGCCGGATTGACCATGCTGCTGCCGCCATTCACCGATGCCGCGCCAGATTTCCCGCCGCTCGCGTTGCCGCTCACTCCGTTGATATTGACGCCAGACATGGCCTGACCCGGTGCGAGACCGAGCGAAGGAATGCCGGCGTTGCCCGCCGTGTTGTCGATGCTGATGCCGTTGCCCGAGAGCGTGCCGCCCGCGACAAAGCTCGACTCATGGGACGGCAGTGCGTAGTTGCGGATATCGGCGGGTGCTGCCTGCGTGTAGCCGCCCGGAGTGGATCCCGTGAACGGCGCATCGCCAAACGGCAATGTCCAGTCCGCAATGCTGTGGTCGTAGTTCGTGTAGTGGTAGTAGCCCGAATACGTGACCTGCACACCAGGCGCCGTCTGACCCTGCCAGCTATTCTGGTCAAGTGCCGTGGGCGCTGCGATGTTGCCAACTGCTGCGACCGCGCTCCAGTAGTTCTGCAACAGACCGACCGACGAGGCATCGAGATTGCCCCCGGCGATGATCTGTCCTTGCGGGCTGATGCCTGCAATCAGGTTCGCGACCGCTACACCGGTATAGGTCGTGTACTGGTAGCCGCTGTTCCACTGACCGCCGTGCGGCGGATCCGTATTGACACCGCCGATCATGTCCGGAGTTGCGTTGGACCAGCCGACATTCTGCCCCGAGCACGCGGCCATCGTTACTGCCGTACATCCGGACAGGCTGATACCCAGTTGCGCCAGCAGCGCCGGATCGACCGGCTGGTTGAGGCCGGTCGTCGTCATCCGCGTGCGCGTGTTCGTTACCTGGGCGGCGTGCAGTTCCATGTCGCCGGCCGATTCGATCAGCCCCGACTGGTTGCGGATCAGGCCCGCGTTCGTGTAACTGCCGTCCGCATTTTTTCGGCCTGCGAGCACCACCTTGCCGAGACCGTAGATGGCCGTCGTCGCCTGGGTGTCGGTCGCCGTGGTGTCGTCGCGATTCTCAATGTCGTTCGACAGCAATTCGAGTGTGCCGTTGCTGTCGGTCGCGCCAATCAGTGCGGTCGGCCCCGTGTTCGACAGCGATTGCGTCGCGTTGAGCGCGACGCTGCCGCCGACCAGCGTTCCGGTGTTCTTTAGCGTGTTCGAGTGTGTCGCGAGCGTGCCGCCCGCCATCATGACGCCGCCATTCCGGACATCGCCCGCATTGATGTTCAGATTGTTCGCCGCCTCGACGAGTGCGTTATTGCTGAACGTTCCCGGCAGGGTAAAAGACAGGTCGTGGCCCGCGTTGAACTGGACATCGGGCGCCGGCGCGAAGTCGCCCTGAACGCTGACCGCGACATCGTTGGCCGCGCTGTACGCGCCGCCGCCTGTGAGCGTCGCGGCAGTCACGGCGAGGTTATGCGTGGCGCCAATCTGGCCGCCCGCGTTCGTGACCGTGCCCGTCGCCGTAATCGACACGTCGCCGTTCGACCCGGCGAAGGTGCCGATCTGCCCGCCGCTGTTGTCGACGGTGTCGCCTTGCACGGTGACGCCCGCGCCACTGATCTGGCCGCCGCGCTGGCCGTTCTGCGTATTGACGAGTGACGAAGTATTGACGGCGACATTGCCGTTGCCCGTCATCACGCCGCCGCTGTTCGTCGTCTGGCTGCCGCCTTGCACGGTCATGTCGCCCGAGCCGAGATTGCCGACGAGGCCGTTCGTGTTGTTGACCGACGAGGCCTGAATGCCGAGCGTGCTCGCGTCGCCGGCCGCGCCTGTGCCGGACTGGATCTGTCCGTTCGTGTTCGTCAGCGCGCCGCCGCTCGCGAGTGACAGCGACGAGAGCGAACGAACGGAGCCTTGTGTATTGTTCAGGTCGCCGGCGATATTCGCTGCGATATTGCCATGCGCAGCGAGCACGGCGTTAGCGTTGTTCAGGCTTGCGGCGCGTGCCGCTATCTGTCCCGCCGCGATGATCGTGCCGCCGACGTTCGAGAAGTTGCCCGCGCCATTGCCGGGAGCAATCGTCAGCGTGCCCGTACCGGCGTCGATGATTGACCCGCCATCGTTGACGAACGCGCCGGGGGCAAGCGTCAGGTCGGTGCTGTTGGTCTGGAATGTGCCGCCGTTCGAATTATCGAACGTGCCGCCGATGCTGAAGCCCATTGACGACGTGCCGTATTGCGTGATCGAGCCGCCGCGGTTCAGCAGGTCCGTCGCTTTCAACGCGAGCTGGTTTGCCTCGATGCCGCCGCCGCTGTTGTCGAGCGTCGCGCCAGTCGTCAGCGTGAGGTCAGGCGCAACAATCGAGCCACCGCTATTCGTCAGCGTTCCCGTGCTGATTGTTTCCGTCGTGCCCGCACCGATCTGGCCGCCGTTGTTATTGAGCGTGCCGCTCGCAATGCTTGTATCCGTGTTCGAAAGCAGCTTGCCGTTCGTGTTGTCCAGCACGCCGCCGAACGTCGCCGTCAGGCCGTCCTGTCCAATGATCGAACCCGATGCGTTATTGAGCGCGCCGCCCTGAATCAAGCCCTGGCCATTCGTGGCAATCCTGCCGCCGACGTTCGAGATTGCGCCCGCGCCGTTCCCCGCATTGATCGACAGCTTGCCGGTCCCGGCGTGCGTGATCGTGCCACCGTCGTTTCCGAGTGCAGCCGGTGCAATCGTCAGGTCCGTGCTGTTACTTTGCAGCGTACCGCCCGCTGAGTTGTCCAGCGTGCCGGTCACGTCGAACGTTGTCGCGCCGGTTCCGGTCTGCGTGATCGCGCCGCCGTGATTCACGAGGTCTGCGGCGTGCAGCGCGATCTGGCTGGCGCTCGCAGTGCCGCTGCTGTTGTCGAACGTCGCAGCCGACAGGGTGAGCGCGCGGGCCGCGCCGAACTGGCCGGCGTTCGTGAGCGTCGTACCGGCCGAAAGCGTCATGTCCGCATTGGTAGCGAACGTGCCGCTGTTGAACAGGGTCTGCACGGCGCGCGCAATCAGCGACTGCACTGCCGTAATCGAACCCGCGTTGGCAATCTGGCCGCCTTGCAGTGCGACGCTTCCATTGCCACCGATGCTGCCACCTGCGCCATTGTTCAACAGACCCACGGACGAGAGGACGAGACCGTCGGTGTTCAGCGATGCGACGTGTCCGGCGGCGTTATCGAACGAACCGGTGGACGCCTTCAATCCGGCCGCCGCCTGCATCGTGCCGCCCGCGTTCGAGACGGCGCCCAAGACGTTCGCGTTCAGCGCGCCGCCCGACACAATCTGGCCGTTGCGGTTCGAGAGCGCGCCGGCATTCAGCAACTGCGCGCCTCCCGACGAAAGCGCGCCACCGTCATTGTTCAGCCCGCCCGTTGCGTTGGCGACGAGCGTGCCGCCCGCGGTTGTCGTCGCGCCCGATGTGTTCAGGTCTCCGCCCGTCGCGGTCAGTACGAGATTGCCCTTTGCCGAGTTGGTGCTGCCTGCGACGTTGACCGCCGCCCCCTGCAAGTTCGCATTGCCGCCCGCCATGTTGCGGCCGGTTGCCGTGAGCGCGCCGGACGCGCTCACGTTCAGGTCGCCGGTCTGCGCCAGCGAGCCGTCGCCGTTCACACCCGCGGCAAGCGTGCCGGTCGAGGCGACGCTACCCGCGGCAATGCTCGTGTTCTGCTGCGCGGTGAGCATGCCGCTGTTCGTCAGCGCGCCAGACGTGGTCAGGCTGACATTCTGCTGCGCGTAGGTCGTGCCTGTGTTGTCGATGTCCTGTGCGCTCGCAACGATATTGCCGCTTGCGTTCGTCTGGCCTGCAAGCACGAGCTTGCCCGCCGATGTCAGTACGAGGTCGCCCGATTGCGCAGCCGCGATGCCCTTGAGCGAAACTCCTACGCCCAATTCTGTCCCGACCAGCTGGATGCGGTTCGCGTACATGCCGCCGAGATTGCTGACGTCAATCGAAACGCCAAGCGCGGGGCCGTTGCCTGTAATCGGGGCGGCGTTGAGCGTGTTGTAATCGACGCTGTTTGCGCCCGTCACCACGTTCAGACTGGTCTTCGCGTAGACCGCCGCATTGGCCTGCACGGCGCGAGACAGCAAATCAACCTGATCGACGTTCGACGCGTTCAGACCGGCGCCGCTGACCGTGATGTTGCCGCCCGTGACATTAAAGCCAGACACGGAGCCGTCCGCTGCATAATTCGGAATGCCGGTTGTCAGCGTCGCGCGGCTCGTGTTGATGAATGTCCCACCGTTGACGGAAATCCCTGACGGATTTGCCAGAATCACGTTTGCGCGTTGGCCCGCGACTTCGAGCGCACCGTTGAACTGTGACGCGCTCGTGCTATTGACCTGGTTGACGATGACCTTCGCGGCCTGTCCCGGCGCGAAGTTCGGATTGCCGTTAATCATGCCGCCGAGTTGCGACTGAACCATCGTCGGCGAGTTGTTCAGGATGGCGCCGCGCTGCTGTACGTCGAACTGGTTGTAGGTATTGACCGACACGCCCGCACCAGACGGACGGTTGATATTCACCTGACCCACGCCGTTCGGCGCCTGAATGACGGAAGGGGCGTGCGCGCCGCCCGATACGATCTGCGCGGCCGACCACGACGGCAGCGCACCGAGTAGCGCGAGGGCGGCAAACGCAATCTGCCGCAAGGTGAATAGCGCGGTATGACCCGCAGGATTGCCGCGGCTGAAAGCCTTGGTCTGCCCGTTTTCTTTTGCTGTCGCCGTGGCGGTTTCCTCGACGGCGACAAGCATATTTCTCAGCCGGCTGAATACCAGCCGGTAGTTGTTCCTGTTCATCTGGCCTGTTCGGTATGCTAATTTGTATCGCCGGGTAAACTAGCGCCAGATGAATCGGAAAGCTCGAACTGACGGTCAGTCTTGCGCTGGAAGCAACGCTTCATGTCAAATCGGATTTGTCCTATCGAACATTGGCCGGATATGGAATAGCCAGAACAGACAAGAAAAAAAGCCCGCGCAAGGCGGGCACAAAAAAGGGCTATCAACGCAAGGTACGAAAAGCGTCAGCAATGCGGCGCGCAGAAGTATCTGTGCCGGTCGCCTGTGAATGTTGCGGTTTATCTAGCGTGTCACGTCATCGGCTGAGTCGTTGTGCGCTGCTTGCGCAGCGGGCCATACGAACGTCGGACAAGGCACTCTCGAACAGACCGAAAATCGACACCTGCCCAACTGTGTCGAGTCCAGTGAACTGCTCGGCGACTTCTTCAAGACTCAACAGACCAGCCAGTGCGTGCAACTGGTCAACGCGAATGACGGCGGCGTCGAATGCGGCATCGTTTTGCTGCCGGTCTGCGTGTAGAAGGTCTATTAGTGTTTCCCGCACAGGGGCAACACCAATAAACCACAAAGAATTCAAGGAAAGGCCCACACCGCAAGCCAACCATACCTTGGTGACAGCAAGAAAAGCCGGACACCCCAAAAAAAACAACCCACCGCGTAAAGGCAAAAAAAAAGCAAAAAGACAAAAAAAACCTACAACCTAACAGCCTCCCCGCTCAACAAAGACTCCCGCAACGCCACCCCAATCCGCGTAGCCTCCAACGCATCAGCGAGTGAAGCCCCAGCCTGCGCAGCAGAAGACCCCACCCCATCCCGCACAGCCGTAACAAACGCCCGCGCCTCAAACAAAAACGCATCCTCGAACCGCTCGAAAAAACTCGGCGTGCACTCATTCCGAATCCCGGTGGCGTCGTAAATCTCAACGCGATTCGCCCGCGGATTACGCCCGATAGCCAGCGCTCCAGCCGTGCCGATCACCTCGCTATGCGTATCATTACCATGCGCCTGCGTCCGCGACGCATAAAACATCGCCAGCTTCCCGCCCTCGAACTCGCAGATCGCAACACCGTTATCCACATCGCCGAACTCACGCAAGCCTTCATGCATCACCGCCGCCCCCGCGGCAAACACGCGTTTCGCGCGCGGTTTGCCGAGCAGCCACCGCGCCACATCGATATCGTGCACCGTGCAATCCAGGAAGATCCCGCCAGAGGTCGCCGCAAAACGCACGAAAAAACCATCGCTGTCGTTCTGATCCGCGGTCTGCGAGCGCATCAGAAACGGCCGGCCGATCTTGCCCGCTTCGATCTTGTCGAGCGCGTCCTTATAGCTCGGGTCGAAGCGCCGCATGAACCCGATGGTGGCCTGCAAGTGCGGATAGCGCGCGGCCTCCGCCAGCACCCTTTCGCACTCGGCGACATCCAGCGACAACGGCTTCTCGCAGAACACATGCTTGCCGGCCTTCAAGGCGTCGACAATCTGTTGCGCGTGCAACGAAGACGGCGTGACGAGCCACACCGCATCCACCTCACGGTCAGCCAGCAGTTCCGCATAATCCTCGTACAGACGCGGCGCGGGCAACGCTTCACGCGCCCAGGCCCGCTCTTCTTCCACCGGACTGCAGGCGGCCACGAGCGACGCGCCCGGCACGCGATACGCCAGATTCTCCGCGTGCCGCTTGCCAAGACGCCCGAGGCCGACTACGCCCACACGAACCCGCGCCGCCGCGGCCGTCATCACGACGCCTCACCGAGCTTGACCGCGCGCCCCTCGCGCCACGAACGGGTCGCGGCGTCGGCAAGTTCGAGCGCTTTCAAACCGTCGGCGACGGTCGTGCGAACCGGCTTGCCATGTGTCACCGCATCGAAGAAATGCGCGATCTCATGCGCGTAAGCCGCGCGGTAGCGTTCGAGGAAAAACGCTTCGGGCACGTCGCTCGACACCTCGGTTTTCGAATAAGCCGTGACTTCCGTGGGACGCACATTGCCCGCTTGCAACATGCCGTGGCTGCCCAGTACTTCGAAACGCTGGTCATAACCGTACGCGGCGCGCCGGGCGGTGTTGATCTGGCACAGGCGGCCGCGCTTCGTGCGGATCGTGACCGCGGTCGAATCGATATCGCCCGCCTCCGCGATCGACGGGTCGCTTAAACAACTGCCTGTGGCGTGCAGCGTGTCGGCTTCGTCGTCGAGAATCCAGCGGAAGATGTCGAAGTCGTGAATCAGCATGTCCTTGAAAATGCCGCCGGAATGCTTGATGTACTCGACCGGCGGCGCGCCCGGATCGCGACTCGTCACGACCAGCATCTCCGGCGTGCCGATCTCGCCGGCATCGAGTCGCGCTTTCAACGCCGAGAAGGTCGGATCGAAGCGGCGCTGAAAACCGATCATGCACACCACGCCCGCGCGCTCCACCGCGACCGCGCAGGCACGCGCACGCTCCAGCGTCAGATCGACCGGCTTCTCGCAGAACACATGCTTGTTCTGCGCGGCGGATTGCATGATCAGATCGGCATGCGTATCGGTGCTCGAACAGATCACCGTCGCGCCGATCGACGCGTCGCCCATCGCGCCGTCGATATCGGCGACCTGCGCGCCGTGCTCAGCGGCGAGTGCGGCGGCGGCTTCACGATTCACGTCGACCACGTATTTGAGTCGCACGCCCGGCTGCCGCGCGAGATTCGCCGCATGAATCTTGCCGATGCGCCCCGCGCCGAATACCGCCACGTCGATCGTCTTTGCCCCATCAGTCATCGTATCCTCCAGTGTCTTTGGATTCTTCAACATTCAATTCGAGCTTGTACGCAAGCGCGATAAACAACGCCTGGCACAAACAGATCGTGCTGGTCAGCGAGCGGAACGCGAACGCACTGCCCTCTTTCACATACAGTTGCGTGCTGGCATAACGCGCGAGCGGAGATAGTTGGCTATCCGTAATAACCAGCGTTTTGGCCTGGTGATGATGCGCGACCCGCAAGCAATACTGCGTCTCTTTGCCGTAGGGCGCGAAGCTGATCGCGATCACCACATCGCCCTTTTTCACACTACGAATCTGTTCGCGGTACATGCCGCCGAAACCGGACACGAGATGCACGCGCTTGGGCGTGTGCTGCAGCGCGTAGACGATATAGCTCGCCACCGGGAACGAGCGCCGCACGCCGATCACGTAAATGTTGTCGGCTTGCTGCAGCATCTTCACCGCGGCGTCGAACTCCTTGTCGTCGAGCCCCGCCTCCAGTTCTTCCAGACCGCCGCGCGAGGCCGCGATGAATTCGCGCGCCACCGAACCGCCGGACAGCGCACCCGGCTTCTCGTCGATCAGCTTGCGAATGCGTTGCTGATAACTCGGCGACGAACTGCCCTGCCCCGTGTAAGCCTGCCGAAAAACCGCCTGCAGATCGGAGAAGCCGGAAAAGCCGAAGCGCTGCGCAAAACGCACCACCGCGGACGGATGCACGCCGCAACTCGCGGCAATGTCGCTGGTGCGGTCCACCATCACGCTGGAGCGATGCTGCTCGATATACGTCGCGACGTTCTTCAACTGACGCGGCAATGCGTCGTAGTTTTCCGCGATGCGCTGCATCAATTCTTCGACGCTGGGCAATTCCTCGGTGCTCTCTTCCGCCATGGCTCTCTCTCGGGTGCTTTATTGCAGTGCCGCAGCGGCTTCAAACGCCCGCCCCACGGCCTCCTGACGCTGCCGATTATAGGCAGCAGGCCAATCAAATGGAACGTATTTTCTATTTTTATTTTCAATGAAATTTTCATTGCAACACCTTGGAAGATCGCCTAATCTTGGTCGTGAGCGATGGTGCTTTGGTGGCTACCCCGGGTTTGTACCAGATGGAAAGCCGCCGCCAGACGCTCCCTTCAAAAACGACATACCGAGAAAGGTGGAGACAATGAGACTTTGCAAGGGCAAGGCTACGCTCAGGATTCTGGTGACGGCATTGACGTTGGCGACGGGATTCGGCGCGGCCTCGGCCGCCCGCGCGGCTGACGCGCACTTCGTGCTGATCAGCCACGCGCCGGATTCGGATTCGTGGTGGAACACCATCAAGAACGCCATCAAACAGGCCGACGAGGACTTCAACGTCGAGACCGACTACCGCAATCCGCCGAACGGCGACATCGCCGACATGTCGCGTCTGATCGAACAGGCGGCGGCGCGCAACTACGACGGCGTGATCGTCACCATCGCCGACTTCGACGTGCTGAAAAGCTCGATCAACAAAGTGACCGCGAAGAAGATTCCGCTCGTCACGATCAATTCCGGCACCGAGGAACAGAGCGCGCAACTCGGCGCGATCATGCATGTGGGCCAACCTGAATATGTCGCGGGCAGAGCGGCCGGCGAGAAGGCCAAGGCCGCGGGCGTGAAGTCGTTCCTGTGCGTGAACCACATTGCCACCAACACGGTGTCGTTCGACCGTTGCCGTGGTTTCGCCGAAGCGCTCGGCGTCGACTACAAGGCATCCACGATCGACTCCGGTCAGGATCCGACCGAAATCCAGTCGAAGGTCAGCGCGTATCTGCGCAACCATCCGAACACCGGCGCGATCCTGACGCTCGGACCGACCCCGGCTTCGGCCACGCTGAAAGCGGTCACGCAAATGGGTCTGGCGGGCAAGATCTATTTCTGCACGTTCGACTTCTCCGACGACATCGCCAAGGCGATCCAGAACGGCACGATCCAGTTCGCGATCGACCAGCAGCCGTACCTGCAGGGCTACATCCCCGTGGCCGTGCTGGCAATCGTGAAGAAAGAGCACACCACCGATCCCGCGAAGATCCGCCAGATTCTCGAAGCCAATCCGAAGTTCAAGGAACGGCTTGCAACCTATGGCCTCGCACCGTCGTACGGACCGAAGAACATTCGCTCGGGCCCGGGTTTCATCACCAAGGAAAACCTCGACAAGGTCATCAAGTACGCAGGGCAGTATCGCTGATTCTTTTCTCTAGCTAGTCACGCGCACGGCGGGCACCGCTTCGATTCGGAGCGGGCCGCCCGCCGCCACCGCGCAATTCACCGGCTGTCGTTCTCGCCACGCATCCTCGCGTGCGAGTTGCACACGGCCGGGCTCCAAGGAGACATCATGGGTGTAGCCGGCAAACACTTCCCACCGCACGTCAAGACGAATACCGGCGAGGCCGCGCCCTCGCTGCCCGATTCGGATGAACGGCTGCGCAAGGAATCCCGATTCGGCCACGTGCTGAATCGCCCCGAATTCGCCGCGATTTCCGGCGCGGTACTGGTGTTTCTCGTTTTCGCGCTGACGGCCGGCGGTTCCGGCATGTTCAACCTCGACGGCGTGATGAACTGGTCGCAGGTCTCCGCGTATCTCGGCATTCTCGCCGTAGGCGCCTGTCTGTTGATGATCGCCGGCGAGTTCGATCTGTCCATTGGCTCGATGATCGGTTTCGCCGGCATGATGGTCGCGATTCCCTCGGTGTATTTCCACTGGCCGATTTCACTGGCGATTCTCTTCGCGTTCGCCGGCTCCATGTTGCTCGGCGCACTGAACGGCTATCTGGTGATGCGCACGCGCCTGCCGTCGTTCATCGTCACGCTCGCGTTTCTGTTCATCCTGCGTGGTCTCACGCTCGCGCTCTCGATCATGTTCGCGGACCGCACGATCGTCTCCGGTGTCGGCGACCTCGCGCAGAACGACTGGTTCGCGAATACGCTGTTTCATGGCGTCGCGCTGAACGGACTGTTCACGATGCTTGCGCGCCACGGCATCGGCACCATGCTCGATAACGGCCACGCGCTCGTGCCGGGCATCCCGAAGGTAATTCTGTGGTGGCTCGGCCTCGCGGCGGTGTGCGCGTTCGTGCTGGCAAAAACGCGCGCGGGCAACTGGATTCTCGCGGTGGGCGGCGACGCCAACGCGGCCAAGAATGTCGGCGTGCCGGTGCGTCGCGTGAAGATTTCGCTGTTCGTGCTGACCGCGTTCTGCTCGTGCCTGTTCGCTGTACTGCAAGTGTGCGACATCGGCTCAGCCGCGGCCGACCGCGGTCTGCAGAAGGAATTCGAAGCGATCATCGCCGCGGTGATCGGCGGCACGTTGCTGACGGGTGGTTATGGTTCGGTGGTCGGCGCGTGTTTCGGTGCGTTGATCTTCGGCGTGGTGCAGATCGGCATTACCTACACCAACGTCAGTTCCGACTGGTTCCGCGTGTTCCTCGGCGTGATGCTTTTGATCGCCGTGCTGTTCAATCACTATGTGCGCCGCCGCGTTTCGCAGGCGTAAAGAGGAGACGAACATGTCCGATATGAATACCGCGGCAAACGCCTTGCCTGAATCGAACGCAAACGCGACCGCATCCGCATCCGCGCCGCACGAAGACGTGATCCTCGCATTGGAACACGTCAACAAATACTTCGGCAAGGTGATCGCATTGAGCGGCGTGACCTTGCGCCTGAAACGCGGTGAAGTGCACTGCCTGCTCGGCGATAACGGCGCGGGCAAGTCGACGCTGATCAAGACCCTCGCCGGCGTGCATCAGCCCTCTTCCGGACAGTATCTGGTGGACGGCAAACCCGTGCTGTTCGAGTCGCCGAAAGATGCGCTCGATCTCGGCATCGCCACCGTGTATCAGGATCTCGCGCTGGTGCCGCTGCTCTCCGTGGCGCGCAACTTTTTCATGGGACGTGAACCGCAAAAGAAACTGTTCGGCTTCCTGAGCGTGATGGACCTCGAAACCAGCGCCACCACCGCGCGCGAGAAGCTCGCCGAAATGGGCATCAACGTGCGCGACGCGCATCAGCCGATCGGCACCATGTCCGGCGGCGAGAAACAGTGTCTCGCGATCGCGCGGGCGATTCACTTCGGCGCGCGCGTGCTGATTCTCGACGAACCGACCGCCGCGCTCGGCGTGAAGCAGAGCTTCAACGTGCTGAAGCTGATTCACAAAGCGCGCGCCAAAGGCATTTCGGTGATCTTCATCACGCACAACGTGCACCACGCGTATCCGATCGGCGATTCGTTCACGGTGCTCAATCGCGGCAAATCGCTCGGCACGTTCACCAAGGAAACCATCAGCAAGGACGAGGTGCTCGACATGATGGCCGGCGGCGCGGAGATGCAGAAGATGATTGGCGAACTCGAAGGCGCGACGATCTGATTCATTCGCGCGGCGGTTCGGCGCAGTCGCGCCGGCGGTCGCGCCCAGCTATTCAGGAAACTTCATGGATCATTCCAGCACATCCAGCGGCATCACGTCCGCTTCGGCGCCGGCGCCGGCGCCGGCCACCGGCAGCCGCTTCGCGCCGGGCCGCAGCCGCGATATTGTCTGCCTCGGCCGCCTCGCCGTCGATCTCTACGCGCAGCAAGTCGGCGCGCGACTCGAAGACGTGTCGAGCTTCGCGAAGTATCTCGGCGGCTCGTCGGCGAATATCGCCTTCGGCTGCGCGCGGCTCGGCCTCGCGTCGTCGATGCTGGCGCGCGTCGGCAACGATCACATGGGCCGTTTTCTCACCGAGACGCTCACCAAAGAGGGCTGCGACGTCAGTCACGTGCGCATCGATCAGGAGCGTCTGACCGCCCTCGTGCTGCTCGGCCTCAAAGACCGCGATACTTTTCCGCTGATCTTCTATCGCGAGAACTGCGCGGACATGGCCGTCGACGAAGCGGATTTCGACGAAGCCTACATTGCGTCGTCGAAAGCGCTGTTGATTACCGGCACGCACTTCTCCACCGAGCAGGTGAACCGCACGAGCCGCCGCGCGCTGGACTATGCGCGCCGCAACCAGGTGCGCACCGTGCTCGATATCGACTATCGCCCGGTGCTGTGGGGCCTTACCGGCAAAGCAGACGGCGAAACCCGCTTCGTCGCGAGCGAGGGCGTCACCGCGCATTTGCAGCGCATTCTGCCCCTGTTCGATCTGGTGATCGGCACCGAAGAGGAATTCCGCATTGCCGGCGGCAAGACCGAGCTGGTCGACGCACTCGCGATGGTGCGCGCCGTCACGCCGGCCACGCTGGTGCTGAAACGCGGACCAATGGGCTGCCAGATCATCGACGGCGCGGTGCCCGCCTCGCTCGACGATCTGCCGATTCACGGCGGCGTGGAAGTCGAAGTGCTCAACGTGCTCGGCGCAGGCGATGCGTTCGCCTCGGGTTTTCTCTCCGGGTGGCTGCGCGATCAACCGCTGGAAGCGTGCGCGCGCATTGCAAACGCGAGCGGCGCGCTGGTCGTCTCGCGTCACGGCTGCGCGCCGGCCATGCCAACGCCCGCCGAACTCGACTACTTCCTGCGCGAAGCGAAAGCCGATCCGCAGCGCATGCGCCGCCCGGATCGCGACGCAACGCTCGCACGGCTGCATCGCGTCTCGCCGGCCCGCAAACAATGGGACGAAGTGCTTGGTTTCGCCTTCGACCATCGCAACCAGTTCTTCGAACTCGCGCAGCAAACGGGCGCCGACGAAGCGCGCATCGCGCGTCTGAAGGGCCTGTTCGTCGAAGCCGTCGCGCAAACCGAAAGCGCGCTGGGGTTGCAGAACCGCATTGGCGTGCTGATCGACGACCGTTATGGTCAGGACGCGCTGAACGCGGCCACCGGCCGCGGCTGGTGGATCGGCCGGCCGGTGGAATTGCCAGGCTCGGTGCCGCTCGTGTTCGATCATGGCCGTTCGATCGGCACCACGCTGATCCCGTGGCCGCAGGAACATATCGTCAAGTGCCTCGTGCAGTTCCATCCGGACGAGCCCATCGAGCAGCGTCTCGAACAGGAAGCGCAACTGCGCGCGCTCTATGACGCAACGCAAGCAAGCGGCCATGAATTGCTGCTCGAAGTAATTCCGCCGAAACACGCGCAACTGCCGCAAGCGCCCGACACCGTGTATCGCGCGTTAAAGCGCCTGTACAACATCGGCATCTATCCCGAGTGGTGGAAGCTCGAACCGATGGACGCCGCGCAGTGGCGCAACGTCGACGCGTTGATCGCCGAGCGCGATCCGTACTGCCGGGGCGTGGTGCTGCTCGGTTTGTCGGCGGCCGTCGAGCAGTTGGACGAAGGCTTCCGCGCGGCGGCGCAATCGGCGACGTGCCGTGGCTTCACGGTCGGACGCACGATCTTCCACGAGCCGAGTCATGCGTGGCTCGCCGGAGAAATCGGCGACGACGAATTGATCGCGCGTGTACGCCGCACCTTCGAAACACTGATTGCTTCGTGGCGTGCAACGCGTGGCGCATGCGCCGCGCGGCCCAGCGCGCCGAACCCTGTCCAACAGGAGCAAGCCGCATGAATCAGCGCGTATTGCATCACGACGCGGCGTCCGCCAACGACGCCAGCCACGCTGGCACGCGCCCGGGTGGCACGGTGCGCCTGACGACCGCGCAGGCTTTGGTCCGCTATCTCGCCGCGCAACGCGTCGCGACTGAAGACGGCGAAGGCACCGAGCCGCTGTTCGGCGGCGTGTTCGCGATCTTTGGCCATGGCAACGTGGCGGGGATCGGCGAGGCGCTCTATCAGCACCGCGACGAACTGCCGACCCTGCGCGCCCACAACGAACAGGCGATGGCGCACAGCGCGATCGCCTATGCGAAGGCGCATTTCCGCCGCCGCATGATGGCCGTCACGACGTCGATCGGACCGGGCGCCACCAACCTCGTGACCGCGGCGGCGCTCGCCCATGTGAACCGTTTGCCGGTGCTGCTGTTGCCCGGCGACATCTTCATCTCGCGCGCGCCCGATCCGGTGTTGCAGCAGGTCGAAGACTTCCACGACGGCGGCGTCTCCGCCAATGACGCGCTCAAGCCCGTGTCGCGCTACTTCGACCGCATCGTGCATCCCGCGCAATTGCTGAGTGCGTTGCCGCGCGCGCTGCGCGTGCTGACCGACGCCGCCTTGTGCGGGCCTGTCACGCTCGCGTTGCCGCAAGACGTGCAGGCGCAGGCATGGGATTTCCCGGTCGACTTCTTCAAGCCGCGCGTCGTCACGTTTTATTCGCCCGCACCGCGCGTCGATGAAATCGAAGCCGCTATCGCGCGTCTGCGTCATGCCAAGCGGCCGCTGATCGTCGCGGGCGGCGGCGTGCTCTATGGCCGCGCAAGCGACGCGCTGCACCGCTTCGCGACCACGCACGGCATTGCAGTGGCGGAAACCCAGGCCGGCAAAGGCTCGCTCGCGTGGAACGATCCGCTGAACGCCGGCGCGCTGGGCGTGACGGGCTCGCCCGCCGCGAACGCGCTCGCGCACGACGCCGATTGCGTGCTGGCCATCGGCACGCGCTTGCAGGACTTCACCACCGGCTCGAACACCTTGTTCACGCAAGCCGACGTGATCGCCATCAACGCCAATGCGTTCGACGGTCTCAAGCATCGCGCGCAAGTGATCGAAGCCGACGCGCGCCTCGCGCTCGAAGCGCTCGCCGAACCGCTGCAAGGCTGGCACGCGGACCGCGCGTGGACCACGCGCGCGCACAAACTCGCGGCAAGCTGGCGCGATACGGTGGGCACGCTCACGCATGCACCGCAGCGCGATGCCGTGCTGCCTTACGAGGGCGATGTGATCGGCGCCGTGCAGCGTTCGAGCGCCAGTTCACCCGCGAACGATATCGTCGTCTGCGCGGCCGGCACCCTGCCCGCCGAATTGCACAAGCTGTGGCGCGCCGGCAAACCGGGCGCCTATCACGTCGAGTACGGCTACTCGTGCATGGGCTATGAGATTGCCGGCGGACTGGGCGTGAAGCTCGCGCGTCCCGCGCGTGAAGTGATCGTGATGGTCGGCGACGGCAGCTATCTGATGATGAACAGCGAGATCGCCACCTCGGTGATGATCGGCGCGAAGCTGATCGTCGTAGTGCTCGACAATCGCGGCTATGGCTGCATCAACCGCTTGCAGCAGGCGTGCGGCGGTGCGCCGTTCAACAACCTGCTCGAGAACTGCATGCAAGGTCCGCTCGGCGCGCCGCAGATCGATTTCGCCGCGCATGCGCGTGCGCTCGGCGCGCAAGCCGAACATGCGGCGAATGTCGCTGAACTCGAAGCTGCTTTGGAACGCGCCCGCGCGGCGGATCGCACTTACGTCATCAGCATCGATACCGATCCCGCTCGCACCACCGACGACGGCGGCTGGTGGTGGGAAGTGGCCGTGCCGGAGGTCTCGCCGCGCCCCGCCGTGCGCGACGCGCGCGCGAAATACGAAACGCAACTCGCGGCCCGCGCCGAACCGGCCGGCTCCGCGCAGAACACCGGCTCCGCCGACAACGAATGAGGACGCCCGCATGACTGCTTTCGACGTACGTATCGGCATCAATCCCCTTTCGTGGATGAACGACGATCTGCCTTCGCTCGGCGGCGAAACGCCGCTCGAAGTGGCGCTGACGGAAGGCCGCCAGATCGGCTATCAAGGCTTCGAACTCGGCAACAAGTTTCCGCGCGAGCCTCAGGCGTTGAAGACGCTGCTTGCGCAGTACGATCTCGCGCTGGTTTCCGGCTGGTATTCCGGACGCCTCGCGCGACGCAGCGTCGAGGAAGAAATCGCGGAAGTCGGCCCGCATCTGGAATTGCTCGCGCAAAACGGCGCAACGGCGATGGTGTACGGCGAGGTCGCCGATTCGATTCAGGGCGCAGCGCAACCACTGTACCAACGCCCGCGTTTTTTCAGCGAGAAGCAATGGGCCGAATATGCGGCACGTGTCGACGAATTCGCGCGTTATACACTGAGCCGCGGCGTGCGGCTCGCCTACCATCACCACATGGGCGCTTATGTCGAAACGCCGGCCGACGTCGATCAACTGATGGCACGCACCAGCGACGCTGTCGGCCTGCTGTTCGACGCGGGACATATCACGTTTGCCGGCGGCGATCCGCTCGCCGTGCTCGACAAACATATCGGGCGCGTTTGCCACGTACACTGCAAGGACGTGCGCCCCGCCGTCATGAAGCTCGCGCGCAATCGCAACTGGAGTTTTCTGGACGCGGTCATCGCCGGCGCCTTCACGGTGCCGGGCGACGGCGCGGTGAATTTCCCCGCGATCATCGAGCGCCTGAAGCGGCACGGTTATTGCGGCTGGCTGGTGGTGGAAGCCGAACAGGATCCGGTCGTGGCGCCATCGTTCGACTACGCGCAGAAAGGCTACAAGACATTGCGCGCGCTGGTCGATGCGCCGCTCGACGGCACACAGCAGGAGGCAGCATGAGTTTATTGGTGAAGGCGCAGCGCGAAGGCCAGACGATCGCGCGAGTGACACCGGAGTCGGCGTGCTGGCGTTATGTCGGTTTTGCCGCTTACCGGCTGGGTGAAAACGAAGTTGTGCACGTGTTCGAACCGTCGCGTGAAGTGTGCATCGTGGTGCTCACGGGCGCAGTGGATATCGAAACCGCGGACACCAAATGGAGTTCGCTGGGTTCGCGCGACAGCGTCTTCGAAGACGCCGCGCCGTATGCGGTCTATCTGCCGCCGAATGTGCGGGTCACGGTACGCGCTTGCCGCGATGCCGAGATCGGCGTGGCGAGCGCGCCGGCCAAAGGCGAACTACCGGCGCGGCTGATCGAGCCGGGTTCGATGAAACGCTCGACACGCGGCAAAGGGCTGAATACGCGATACGTGTGCGACATTCTTCCGCAGACCGAGCCCGCGGAGTCGCTGCTGGTGGTGGAAGTCAGGACGCCCGGCGGACACGCTTCGAGCTACCCGCCGCACAAGCACGACACCGACAATGTCCCGCACGAGAGTTCGCTCGAAGAGACTTACTATCACCGGCTCGATCCGCCGCAAGGGTTTGCGTTTCAACGCGTGTACACCGACATGCGCGATATCGACGAGTCCATGGCCGTCGAGAATCACGACGTCGTGATGGTGCCGCGTGGCTATCATCCGGTGATCGTGCCGTATGGGTACGACTCGTACTATCTGAACGTGATGGCGGGCGGACAGCGAGTCTGGCATTTCCGCAACGACCCGGCGCACGAATGGATCATTAATAAGGACGCTTGATGTAGCAGCCCGCGCGGCGCTTTCAAGAAGCACCGCGCGGGTGATTTTCTAACGGCCAGATCGACGTCCAGGCCGCCGTCTTCGCCCATCTTCACCGTTCCCTTCGATACGTCCTTGCGATAACCGTACAGATCGAACTTCATCACGCCAGGGTTCGAACTGTCCTTGATGAAGGTGCGCGTATTCGTCACCAGCGAGTTGAACATCTTCACGTCGCCGGATTCGATCCAGACGAAGCTCTTACCCGCGCCCGCAGGCGGCCTCGCGGCGACGACGTTGCCGTCGCGCTTGAACTTCAGCACGAGACCTTCGTCGGTAACCGTCGCGCCGGCGAGACGCCCTTGCAAAACCGGCGGCGGAAACACGGTGTACTGATCGAACTCCAGCTCGTTGCCCTTCAGCGCGACGCCCTTGCGCGTGAACGGCGTGAGCGACGCCAGCGGAATATCCAACGCGCGCAGCAAGCCGGCCTGCGGCACGCCGAGCACCTTCACCGACGTCGGCTCATACACGAGATGCCGCTCATCTCTGGCGACAATCGTGCCGCTCATCGTGGTCGGCAGCCAGACACCGGGAAAGTGATTCCATAACTTGATGCCGCCGCTCACTTCGAGCTTGCCGTCCACCGGCTTCAACTGCAAATCATTGAGCGAGCGCGGCTCGTAGTCGAGCAGATAGTCGTTGAAAAGCGCCGCCATCGCGGGCCACGGCTCCACGACCTCGCCGCCGATGATACGGATATCGTACTGATCGGGATCGTCCAGATCGACCGGTTGTCCCGCCTTTTTCGGCACCATCTGCGCGTCCAGCGTGCGGACGTGAAAACCGATGCGCCCCGCCACGTAGAAGTCGACATTCTCGACGTGAATCAGCGGTGCGGGTCCCGACGAACGACGCTCGTCGCTCAAAGCCGAATCCGGCGTCGCCATGCTCTGCCCCGCGAATGCAGCGCGCGTGCCGACCGGAATCGCACGCGCCACCGATGCGGTCCGCACCGTCTGCGGCGCGTGTCGCCACACGAGCCGCGCCTGTGCGAGCGCGGCCTGCTGCGCGCGAATGAAGCTGTCGTTAAAGCGCGCACTCGCGCTGCCTGTTTGCAGAGGCGTGTCTTTGTCCGCGCCGGCTAGCGTCGTATATGACGGCAGATGCACGTCCAGCGCGCCCGCTTCGTCGAAGGTGAAATAGCCGGCCGCCATCTGCTCGCGATAGTGGTACAGGTCCAGCACGAAGGGCCCTGCACCGTCGACCGGCGTGAGCGCCATGTCGATGTTCATCGGCATCGAGCGCATGAATTTGACGTCGCCGCCCTGCACCAGCATGCCGCGTGCGGGCATCGTCGCGGGCCAGACGATGCCCGGCACGGTACGGTCGTCGAGCGTGAAGCGTACGCCTGCAGCACTCGTTTCAATCTGCGTGATCGTCATACGCAACGCGGGCGGCGGCGTCAGTCTGGCCACCTGCATCACGACGTCGTCGCCGTCCAGACGCGCGATCGGCGTGTCCACTTTCAGCAGGTCGGCCATCTTCACGTGCGCGGCCTGCATCAGCTTGTCGGCGCCGACACCGGCCACTTCGACGTGATCGGCGTGAAAGACGAGTTCGTCGGCATCGCGCATGGACAGCGATCCGCTCAGCACGATCGGCACCCACGTCTCACGATGCATTTCACCGGTGATGCGCAGATTGCCGCCGTCCTGCGGCACGACGCGCATATTGCGCAGCGGCGAGCCCTGATACTGGAACAGGTAACGGTTGAAGATTGCCGTGAGCTTGGCCGTGTCGAGCGTCACATGGCCGCGGTGGACGTTGATCGTCACGCTGGTCGGATCGTCGAATACGATCGGCTGGCCGGGCCGCGCCGGGCTCAGCGTCGCCGCCATGTCGTGAATCATGAAGCCGATATCGCCGGTCACGCGAAAGTCGACGTCGCGCGCGAACATCAGCGAGCCGTCGATGCCGGAGTCGCGCAGCGTCAGCGGGCGGCTGCGTTTCTCGCTCATCCCGCTCGCCGAGGGCACGCGCGCGGCGACGCTTTGCTCCGCGGCCAGTTGTCTGGCCTTGGCGAGTTCGAGTGAGGGACGCGTCGACGCGGCAGGTTGAGCGGCGAGCGCGGCGTCCGGCGCTGTGGCGGCCCTCGCGCTGCGGCCGGTGGTGCTCGCTTCGTTGCTTGACGCGCCGGCTGGCGTGTTCGCGGAATTGGATGGCGCCGACGCCGCGTCGCCGGTTGTCGAGCTGGCGTCGGCGCAGGCGGACATCAGCAGCGCGGCCGTCAACAACGCCGTGCTCACGCAGATCGGCGTATACCACCACGCGTGCTTCGACTTCAAATCTTGCAGCGAGTACGTGGACTTCTGCGGATCGTTCGCCGACGCCACATGCAATGTGCGTCTCTGTCTCATGATGTCTCCTCCTGAAGCCGCGATGCGCCTCTCGCGCGCCGGGCACGACATGGTTCGTCGCGCATACAGCGGCTTTAAACGGCAAGCCCCGTCGCACGTCTTTTACCCAATTGTCTTTATTTGTCGGCGCGCTGCCGACAAGATTTCTGGAGGACGCTCACCAAACGATCAAGCGTTTGAATCGCTGCGGCGGCCGAGCGGAGAACCGCGTGCACGTGGCGTGATCGGCGTGTGGACAGATGGGATTCAAACGGCACGATTGGCGCTATCGGAGCGCTCTGCGCGGATCGAACGACTCGTTCGACGTGAGAGGCATTCGGCAAGGACAGCGCAACGGTCACTCATCACAGTGCGGCGCCGCAATAAAGCGCCACCAGTAGACGTGAGTCGCTCAACCGACGCCGAGCCATTCCCGCATCACGTCCCCCCGCTGCAAGAACGACGCGAGCGCGCCGTCGAACACGATTTCGCCGTGCCCCATCACCGCGACGCGGCTGGCGATGTCCTGCGCGATCACGAGACGCTGCTCGATCAGCAGCATCGCCACGCCGCGATCACGCAAGGTCCGCAAGCATTGCGCGACCTGCTCCATCACGAGGCTCGCGAGACCCTCGCCGGGTTCGTCGATGACGAGCAGATCCGGGTCGCCGAGCAGCGCGCGGGCCAGCGTCAGCATCTGCTGCTCGCCGCCCGAGAGCGCGCCCGCGCGCGCGCGCTTTCGTTCGAGCAGCACGGGGAAAAGCGCGTAGGCGTCGTCGAAGGTGAAGCGCGGCGCGCGGCCGCGATCCCGTGGCGCGACGCCGAGTTGGAGATTCTCGTGCACGCTCAGCGTCGGGAAAACGTCACGATGTTCCGGTACGTAGCCGAGACCAAGACGCGCGATCTCGAAGGTGCGCAGGCCACTGAGCGGGCGGCCCGCGAAACGCAGCTCGCCTTCGCTGCGCACGAGGCCCATGATCGCGCGTGCAAGCGTCGAGCGGCCCGAGCCGTTACGGCCGACCAGCGCCAGCACTTCGCCCGCTTCGATACTGAGCGTGACGCCGTGCAGCGCCTGGCTCGCGCCATACCATGCGTTCAGCGAGCGAACCTCGAGCAAGGCGCTCATGTGCCGAACCCTTCGCCGAGATAGGCGGCGCGCACGGTCTCGTCGGCGCGGATCGCCGCCGGCGTGCCGCTCGCGATGATGCGTCCTTGCACGAGCACCGAAATGCGATCGGCGATCGCGAAGACCGCATCCATGTCGTGCTCGACCATCAGCAGCGTGCGGCCCGCCGTGGTCTCGCGAATCAGTTCGACCGTGCGCGCCGCTTCCGCGCGATTCATGCCGGCAGTCGGTTCGTCGAGCAGCAAGGTATGCGCGCCGCCCGCGAGCGCGATGCCGAGATCGAGCGCGCGCTGCTCGGCGTAGCTGAGCGTGCCGGCCTGAACGTGGCGGCGCTCGCTCAGGCCCACCGCGTCGAGCACGTGTGCGGCGCGCGCGTCGACCGTTGGCGAGCCGCTGAAACGCTGCCACCAGCGCGTGCGGTCGCGCTCAGCCAGCAGCGCCGCGCAGCGCAGGTTGTCGAACACGCTGAGCCGCGTGAACACGCTGGTGCTCTGGAAGCTGCGTGCCAGCCCGCGACGCGTGATCGCGGCCGGCGCGAGCCGGGTGATCTCGGCGCCGAACAGATCGATGCGCCCCGCGTTCGGCCGCGCGCCGCCGGCGATCAGATTGAAGAGCGTCGACTTGCCCGCGCCGTTCGGACCGATCAGCGCGTGGCGCTCGCCGGGTTGGATCGCGAGATCGACGCCGCGCAGAATCCGCGTCGAGCCGAAGCGTTTTTCGATGCCGTAGAGCGCGAGCGCGGGGATCATCGCGAGGCTCCGGCGGTGGGCGTGGCGCTTGAGCGCGGGCTCATGAGCAACGCTTGAGCGCGCCTCGCGTAATGCGCGGTCAGTGCGCCCAGCGTGGCCAGCACAAAGACCGTGGTGCCGAAGTAAAGTGGTGACGCGATGATCCACGACGGCACGCCCGGCACATCGAACGCCGCGCCGTCGCTCGCGCCGAATTGCGCCGCGTAGGCCCATTGCACGGCGAGCACGGCGGCCACGGTCCACAACAATGCGGCAGCCGTGCCCCACCAGTACGTAGCGGCGCAGCGGCGCCAGCCGTGCGCGGCCACTCGCGCCATGAAACGCTGCGCGAAGCCAGCCAATCCGTCGGGCGACATCGCCACGACCACGATGAAGAACAGCCCCAGATAGAACAGCCACGCTCGCGTGACGCTCGCCACCGCGACGCTGAAAAACGTCAGAACGACCGCGCCCGCGACCGGCCCGAAAAACGCCGCCGTGCCGCCGATCACCGTGGCGATCAACACCGCGCCCGAGCGCATCATGCCGACGCTTTCCGTCGACACCAGTTCCACATTGATCAGCGCCAGCGTCCCCGCGATACCCGCGAAAAACGCTGACATCACCACGACGCCATGGCGAATGCGACGCGGGTAGCAGCCGATTGCCGCGGCCCGCACGGGGTTGTCGCGCACGGCATTGGCGAGGCGCATGAAAGGCGTGCGCGAAAGCGCGAACATCGCCGCGCACGCGAGCAGGCACCACACGGCAATCAGCGCATACGCCTCGCGCGCCGGGCCGAAGCTCCAGCTTCCCAGCGGCACGCCGCTCGCGCGATCGATCGCCACGCCCGCCTCGCCGCCGAACCAGTCAGGCAGCGTCCACGCCGCGGCCGCGACGAGTTCGCCGAGACCGAGCGTAATCATCGCGAAGGCCGTGCCGGCGCGCCGCGTCGAAATAAAGCCGAACAGCACGCCGCACAGCGCGCCGCCAATTCCACCGACCAGCGGCAGCAGCGCGAGCGGCACACCGATCCGGTTGAACACCTGCGCGGCCACCAGCGCGCCCAATCCCGAGTAAGCGGCATGACCGAACGACAGCAGCCCCGTCTCGCCGAGCAGCAGGTTGTATGAAAGCGCGAACACAATCATCGTTGCGGTCTGCGCGAGATAGGCGAGCAGCCAGCTTTGCGGCCAGACGAAGGGCGGCACGGCGAGCAACAGAAGCAGCGCAAGCCACGGCGCGAGCAAGCGCCACAGCGCACGCGGCGCGCTCGCGGACAGCGCCGATGATTCGTTGGTCTCACGCATGATCGTCGCGCCGTCCGAACAGGCCGCGCGGACGCAGCGCCAGCATCGCCACCAGCAGCAGATACGGAATCAGCGGCGCGAGTTGCGCGAGCGTCAGCGCGTCCCATTCGGCGGGGAGCGTTGCGTCGAAAATCGACAGGACGTCGCCAAGCGACACATTGCTCGCCACAGCCAGCGTCTGCACGCAACCGACCAGCAGCGACGCTGCCAGCGCACCCGTCAGCGAACCCAGCCCGCCGATCACGACCACCACGAACACGATCGAGCCGAGCGACTCCGCCATCCCCGGCTCGACCACGAAGAGCGGCGCGCCGATCACGCCGGCCAGCGCGGCGAGCGCCGTGCCGGCCGCGAACACGCCGGTGAATACGCGCGGCACGTTGTGGCCGAGCGCTTCGACGGCGCTCGCGTGCGTGAGCGCGGCGCGCACGATCAGGCCCGCCTTCGACACGCGCAACACCGCGAACAGTACGGCGAGCATGGCGAGCGACACCGCCATCATGAACGCGCGGTAGCGGGCGAACGCCGCGCCGTAGACGGTGAAAAGCGGCCCGTCGAGCACGGCGGGCACGGTCGCGGACAGCGGACTCAAGCCCCAGCCGAGCTTGACCAGTTCGCCGAGCAGATACGCGGCGCCGAACGTCAGCAGCAACTCGGCTAAATGGCCCTGCACGCGCACGCGCCGCAATAGCCAACGCTCGAGAGCCGCGCCGATCAGCCCGACGACGAGCGGCGCGACGACCAGCGCGCTCCAGAAGCCCGCGCGCGCCGCCACCGAAAATCCAACATACGCGCCGAGCATGTAGAAACTTGCATGCGCGAAATTCAGCACGCCGAGCATGCTGAAAATCAGCGTCAGGCCCGCCGACAGCATGAACAGCAGCAGGCCGTAACTGACGCCGTTGAGCAGATTGATGATGAACGACTGCACGCGCCTAATCCGGCTGTTCCGCGACGCTCAGCGGTTCGAGCGCCGCGCGCAATTGCGCGGGCAGATTCACCGGGCGCCGTGTGACACGATTCACATACACATGCACGAAGTGTCCTTGCGCGGCGGGTTGATCCTCGCCTTCCTTGAAGAGACCGACCTGATAGCGCACGCTCGACGTGCCGAGCCGTATCACGCGCAGGCCCGCGTCGATCCGGTCGGGGAACGCCAGCGGCGCGAAGTAGTTGCATTGCGTCTCCACTACAAGGCCGATCGTCTCGCCCTGCTCGAAATCGAGCACGCCGGCGCGGATCAGATACTCGTTCACCACGGTGTCGAAGTAGCTGTAGTAGACGACGTTGTTCACATGACCGTAGACGTCGTTATCCATCCAGCGGGTCGGAATCGTCAGGAAGTGCGGGTAGGCGCCGCGCGGGGCGGATGCGGGTTTGTTCATGCTGGCGTGGTCGTCTCGGGCGTTATCGTAAACGTTCTGCGACTGCTTGTTTCGTCAATGCGATTCGGTCACCATGCGCTGCGAGCACCTTCGCTCACGGCGCGTGATCAGACAGGAGATATGAGCCGTGCTGCCCTACTCGCCCAGCACGGCTCATCGGCGAACCAGTCAACCGGCTCACTGCCCCGGTCTTTCGACGAACTCGAACGGCAGGCCGCGCCGCCGCATCCATTCGCCGAGCGCCTGGCCGGTGCCCGCGCGCCACGGCCGCAATTTGGCCGGCTCGACCAGCCGGTACTCCAGTAATTCCGGCGACAACGCAATCGTGCCGTACGCCTTCACGTGATACGCGATGATCAGTTCGTTCTTGCGCATGAATTCGTACACGCCGATCAGCTCGGCCGTCTCCGCGTGCAGCGAGGTTTCCTCGAACACTTCGCGGGCAATGCCCTCTTCCGGCGTCTCGCCGTTTTCGAGGAAGCCCGTGATCAGCGCGAACATGCCCTCCGGCCAGGCGGCATTGCGCGCCAGCAGAATCTTGCCTTCGTATTCGACGATCGCCGCCACCACCGGCAGCGGGTTGTTCCAATGGACGTAGCCGCACGCCATATCAGGACAGCTCTGACGGATGCGGCCGCCTTCGTGTGCGGCGTCGGCGCGCTCGGTCAAAGGCGTGGCGCAGCGTGGGCAAAATCGGTAATCGGTCATGGCGAGGAGGACGTCTTGTTGTCTTGTGTGATCGTGTTTGTCGTTAGCTTCTGGTTTTCACGCCGCGCACAACTCCCGCACCTCGGCGGCGAACCGCTCGACCGTTTCTGGCTGCGTATCCCACGCGCACATCAGCCGGCACCCGCCCGCGCCGATGAATTCGTAGAACTTCCAGCCACGCGCGCGCATGGCCTTGGCGGCTTGCGCGGGCAATTGCGCAAAGACCGCGTTCGATTCTCCGGGGAACATGATGCTCACGCCCGGAATTTCCCGCAACCGCGTTTGCAGCAGTTGCGCCATCGCGTTCGCGTGACGCGCGTTGCGCAGCCACACGTCGTTGTCGAGCAAGCCGAGCCACGGCGCGGAAATGAAGCGCATCTTCGAGGCCAGCTGGCCGGCTTGCTTCAGGCGGTACGCGAAATCGTCGGCCAACGCGCGGTCGAAGAACACCACCGCTTCACCCACCGGCAAGCCGTTCTTGGTGCCGCCGAAGCACAGCACGTCGACGCCGGCGCGCCACGTGATCTCCGACGGATGCACGTCCAGCGCCGCGACCGCGTTGGCGAAACGCGCGCCGTCCATATGCACCTTCAGATGACGCCGTTTGGCGATCGCCGCGATCGCCCGCACTTCCTCGACGCTGTAGACCGTGCCGACTTCCGTCGATTGGGTGAGCGTGACGACTTTCGGCTTCGGGTAATGGATGTCGGCGCGGCGCGTGACGACGGCTTCGATCGCATCCGGCGTGAGCTTGCCACCGATGCCCGGCGCGGTCAGCAGCTTCGAGCCGCCCGAGAAGAACTCAGGGCCGCCGCACTCGTCGGTTTCGATGTGCGCGAGTTCGTGGCAGATCACCGAGTGATACGACTGGCACAGCGAGGCGAGCGCCAGTGAATTGGCGGCCGTGCCGTTGAACACGAAGAACACTTCGCAGTCGGTCTGGAACAGCTCGCGCAGGCGGTCGCACACCTGGTTGGTCCAGGAATCGTCGCCGTAGGCTGGTTCGTGGCCGCTGTTGTTGGCGGCGATCAGCGCGTCGAGCGCTTCGGGACAAATGCCGGCGTAGTTGTCGGACGCGAAATGTTGCATGGCGGGCGGCGCGTCCGGCGATGGGCGCGCTGGAATGACGGAAAGCGGTCATTTTAGTGCGCGCTGCGGTTATTTGTTGTCCGCTAGCTGCAGCGTGGGCAGCAACGCCTTTATCGACGTGCGCTCAGTGGCAGCCGCAATCGGGCATGCGGCCCCGGCCGCGCGGCATGCGCGCGACGACGATTAGCCCGGTCGCGCCCACCAACAACGCCCCCGCCGCCAGCCACAAGGCCGGTGAAAACGATCCGGTCTGCTCGGCGATCGGCGCGGCAACCAGTGGGCCGACGATCTGGCCGACGCCGTAGGCCGCCGTCGCGTAGCCCATCAGGCCGGCAGCATCGTCGCCACGCAGACGCCGCGCCTCGCGCATCGCGAAAAGCGTGATCGCGGTGAACGGCAGGCCGATCAGGATGCTGCCGAACGAGAAGCCGGCCGCCGTCGGCCGGACAATGCCGAGGGCGATGCCGCACGCCTGCAGCACATAGCAGCCGGCCAGCAGCGTGCGGTTGTCCCAATGAACGGGCAAACGCGCCGCCAGCAATGCGCCGACGATCAGCGCCGCGCCGAACATTGGCCAGAACAGGTCGGGCCACGACGAGCCGGGCAATGCGTGACGTGCGATGACGGGCAGGAACGTCGCGGTGATGATGTAGCCGAACCCTGGGATGCCGTAGAGGAGGACGAGCCAGAGGGCGTCGGCGTGGTGGGTTGCGTGGGTGGTTGCACCCTGGACTGCGGCGCGTTCAGTCGCGCCGGCCTGGCCGGCGACACGCTGGCTCATCTTGCCGGCACGCGCCTGATCGCCACTACCGGAACCGACCATGCGAGCGCTTCGAGCCTTTTCTCCGCCGCCGGACGCAGTGCCGAACACCGGCCAAACCACGACCGACAGAATCGCCGCGATCAGCCCGAACCCGATCCATCCGGTGGCGGCCCCGTACCCGCCTGCCACGCTGACCAGCAAGCCGGTGCCGACAATGCCCACGCCCGGTCCCGTATAGATCACCCCGCCCCACGCGTGCGCCCCGATTTCGGCGAGCCGCCGCAGGCCCCACTGGGACGCGAAGACGAACGTCCAGGCACTGACCGCGCCCGCGATAAACCGCACCGCCGCCCAGATCCAGAACTGGCTAGTCACGCCCATCACCAACGTCAGCAGCACCGTCGCGGCGAGCCCCATGCGCACCATCCGCGCCGGCTCGATCCGCAGCGCCGCGCACGTGACCGCGCCGACGAAATACCCTGCGTAATTGAACGACGCCAGCCAGCCGCCATGCTGAATATCGAGCTGCGGCTGACCGGATCCGCTGCCGTGAAGCATCAGCGGAAAGAGCGGCGTGAATGCGAATCGCCCGATGCCGAGCGCGACGGCCAGCGTGACCATGCAGGCAAGCGCCGCGCGGCGGGCGGCGTGGCGTTCGGCGAAGCTGCCGTGCGGGGTGGAGGCGAGGTCGTTCATGGGCGGCGGCAATGAATGCAGTCAACGGGTCGGATGGCGGATATCCATACTAGCTTGACCTTTCAATCACGAAAAATGAATAATTCGGATATCACCCATCGCCTAGAGAGAATCATGGACCTCGCCGCTTTGACCATTTTTCGCGCCGTCGTGCGGGAAAACGGCGTGACGCGCGCTGCCGCCAAGCTCAATCGTGTGCAATCGAACGTTACCACGCGTATCAAGCAGCTTGAGGAGCAATTGGGCACCGACCTGTTCATCCGCGACGGCCGCCGTCTCGTGCTGACGCCCGCCGGCGAGACGCTGCTGCCGTATGCCGAGCGCCTGCTCGCGCTCGCGGATGAAGCGCGTCACGCGGTGCGCGAGGATCGTCCAAGCGGACGGCTGCGTTTGGGCACGATGGAAAGTGTCGCGGCAACGCGTCTTCCCGCCCTGCTCGCGCGTTATCACCAGCAGTGGCCCGCCGTCGCGCTGGAACTCGAGACCGGCACGACCGGCAAGCTGATCGAGCGGGTGCGCGAATTCGAAGTGGATGCGGCGTTGGTGGCGACGCCGTTGGATCCGGCCACGCTCGGCGATTTATTCGAGTCGGTGCCGGTGTTTCGGGAAGAGCTGGTGATGCTGACGCCGCGCGGGCATCGGCCGATTCGCGACGTTCGGGACATTGCGTTGTCCACGCTGATCGCGTTCGAGCGCGGCTGTGCTTACCGGTCTTATATCGAGAAGTGGTATCTGGAGCACGGCGTGAGGCCGGCGCGCGTGTTGGAGCTGGGCTCCTATCACGCGATCGTGGCCTGCGTGGCCGCAGGCGCGGGGGTGGCGGTCGCGCCGCGGTCGGTGCTGAATTTACAGACCGACGCCAGCAATATCGCGGTGCATGAACTGCCCGATATCGGCGTGATCGAGACGCTGCTGGTGTGGCGGCGCGGACACTTTTCGTCCGCGCTGAACGCGCTGAAGCAGGCGCTGGTGATGCGGCAGGATGCGGTGAATTCAACTGGGATCGCGACCGCGGCGGAAGGCGCGGTCTGATCTTTGGCTGCAGGGCCGGCAACCGTCGAAACGAACACTGCGAGCAAAATCAACGCTCGGGGCTGCGCCCATTCGGAACCCGGCGCGCCAGACTCCGAAAAAAACTCGGGCCACGCGAGACGCTTGATCTTCCAGCGCCGCGCGTGGCCCAATCACATCAGAATCAAAGCTGGCCTTCGACCCAACCCTTCACGCCGGCCAGCGCCGCCGGCAGATTCGCCGGCTCGGTGCCGCCAGCCTGAGCCATGTCCGGACGGCCGCCGCCCTTGCCGCCGACCTGCTGCGCCACGAAGTTGACCAGATCGCCTGCCTTGACCTTCTTGCTCGCATCCGCCGTGACGCCGGCGATCAGGCTCACCTTGCCGCCTTCGACCGATGCCAGCACGATCGCCGCGCTCTTCAGCTTGTCCTTCAGCTTGTCGACTGTTTCGCGCAGCGTCTTGACGTCCGCGCCTTCGAGCGTAGCCGCCAGCACATGCACACCGTCGACTTCGATCGCCTGACCGGCCAGCTCGTCGCCCTGGCTCGACGCCATCTTCGACTTCAGCGCGCTCAGTTCCTTCTCCAGCGACTTCACCTGGTCCTGGACCTGGGTGATCCGCTGCGTCAGTTCCGACGGTTGCGCCTTCAGCACAGCCGCGGCCGCGTTGATACGCGCGTCGAGGTCCTGCACGAAGCGCACGGCGTTGTCGCCCGTGATCGCTTCCACGCGGCGGACGCCCGCCGCCACGCCGCCTTCCATGACGATCTTGAAGAGGCCGATGTCGCCGGTGCGATGCACGTGCGTACCGCCGCACAACTCACGCGAAAAGCCCAGGTCGAGCACGCGGACTTCGTCGCCGTACTTTTCGCCGAACAGCGCCATCGCGCCGCCCTTCACCGCTTCGTCGAACGGCATGACGCGCACGATGCCCGGCGCATTCGCCAGCACTTCGGCGTTGACGATTTCTTCTACGCGGCGGATCTGCTCGTCGGTCATCGGCGCGTTGTGCGCGAAGTCGAAACGGGTCTTGTCCGCGTCGACGAGCGAGCCCTTCTGCTGCACGTGCGAACCGAGCACTTCACGCAGCGCCTTGTGCATCAGGTGAGTGGCCGAGTGGTTACGTTGCGTGCGAGCGCGGCGCACCGCGTCGATTTCCGCCTTGACGACGTCGCCCACCTTCAGCGTGCCCTGTTCGAGCGTGCCGTGATGACCGACCACGTCGGCCTGCACCTTTAGCGTATCGCTCACCGCGAAGCGGACGCTCGCGTTGGCGAGCACGCCCTGGTCGCCGACCTGGCCGCCCGACTCCGCGTAGAACGGCGTGTGGTCCAGCACGACGACAGCCTGCTGGCCGTCACGCACTTCCTGCACGGAGGCGCCATCTACATACAACGCGATAACCTTCGCGTCGTCGAAGACGATTTCTTCGTAGCCGTGGAACGTGGTCTTCGCGCCCGAGTATTCGAGGCCTTGCGCCATCTTGAACTTGCCCGCCGCGCGAGCCTGCTCGCGCTGACGCGCCATGGCTTCGTCGAAGGCGGCTTCGTCGACCGTCACTTCGCGCTCGCGGCACACGTCCGCCGTCAGGTCCAGCGGGAAGCCGTACGTGTCGTGCAGCTTGAATGCGAGTTCGCCGTCGAGCGTCTTGCCGCCCTTGGCTTCGAGGTCGGCCAGCGCGCTCTCGAGAATCGACATGCCGTGCTCGATGGTCTCGAAGAAGCGCTCTTCTTCCTGACGCAGCACGTCGGTCACGCGTTGTTCGGCTTCCTTCAGTTCCGGGTATGCGCCGCCCATTTGCGCGACGAGATCGCCCACCATGCGATGGAAGAACGAACCCTTCTTGCCAAGCTTGTAGCCGTGGCGGATCGCACGGCGCACGATGCGGCGCAGCACATAGCCGCGGCCTTCGTTGCCCGGAATCACACCGTCGACGATCAGGAAGGAGCACGCGCGGATGTGGTCGGCGATCACCTTCAGCGAGTTGTTGGTCAGATCGCTCACGCCGGTTTCGCGGCCCGCGGCCTTGATCAGCGCCTGGAACAGGTCGATCTCGTAGTTGCTGTGCACGTGCTGCAGCACGGCGGCGATACGCTCCAGACCCATGCCGGTGTCGACGCACTGCTTGGGCAGCGGCGTCATGTTGCCTTGCGCGTCACGGCTGAACTGCATGAACACGAGATTCCAGATCTCGATGTAGCGGTCACCGTCTTCCTCGGGCGATCCGGGCGGGCCGCCCCAGACTTCCGGGCCGTGGTCGTAAAAGATTTCCGAGCACGGGCCGCACGGACCCACGTCGGCCATCTGCCAGAAGTTGTCCGATGCGTAGCGCGCGCCCTTGTTGTCGCCGATGCGGATGATGCGCTCGACCGGCACGCCCACCTCTTTCGCCCAGATGTCGTGCGCTTCGTCGTCTTCGTGATAGACGGTGACCCAGAGCTTGTCTTTCGGCAGCTGATACACGCCCGTCAACAACTCCCACGCGTAGTGGATCGCGTCGCGCTTGAAGTAGTCGCCGAACGAGAAGTTGCCCAGCATTTCGAAGAACGTGTGGTGACGCGCGGTGTAGCCGACGTTTTCCAGATCGTTATGCTTGCCGCCGGCGCGCACGCTGCGCTGCGCGGTCGTGGCGCGCGAGTACGGGCGCGATTCCGCGCCCAGGAACACATCTTTGAACTGCACCATTCCCGAATTGGTGAAGAGCAGCGTCGGGTCGTTGCCGGGCACAAGGCTCGACGAGCGAACGATCGTATGGCCCTTCGATTCGAAGAACTTGAGGAATTTCTCGCGGATTTCGGCGGCTTTCATGGCGTGCGGGGGACGGGTTTGCCAGTTCCCTGGCTGTTACCGGCGGCATCGTGGGATGCGCCAACTGTTTGTTTCTTAAACGACTGATTATACGGGATCGGCGCCCGTGCGCGGCGGCGCGGGCTGCATGGCTGGCCGTTCGGCCAGGATCGAGCGGGCGCCGTGGGACATGGCGGCACTTTGCGAGGCCCGTCATTCGTCCTATACCGTTCGGCCGACTGCGCCAGCGCGCGGGAATCGCTTAAGATTGCCTCCATCCCGCAGCGCCTCGCGCGCCGCCTTGGCTACGAAGAAGGAGACATCGAACAATATGGGCGCTCTCAGTCATATCCGCGTGCTGGATCTCACACGCGTACTCGCCGGCCCCTGGTGCGCGCAGACGCTCGCCGATTTCGGCGCCGACGTGATCAAGATCGAACGCCCCGAAGTCGGCGACGACACCCGCCACTGGGGGCCGCCGTACCTCAAGACGCCCGAAGGCGAAGACACGCGCGAGGCCGCGTACTACCTTGCGGCGAACCGCAACAAGCGCTCGGTCACCGTGGACATCGCCTCGCCCGAAGGCCAGCGGATCATTCGGGAACTGGCCGCGCAGAGCGACGTGGTGCTGGAGAACTACAAGGTAGGTCAGCTACAGAAGTATGGCCTCGACTACGCATCGCTCAAAGAAGTGAAGCCCGACATCGTCTATTGCTCGGTGACCGGCTTTGGGCAGACCGGGCCGTATGCGCAGCGCGCCGGGTACGACTTCATCGTGCAAGGCATCGGCGGCTTCATGAGCATTACCGGCGAGCGCGACGGCCAGCCGGGCGGCGGTCCGCAGAAGGCCGGCGTCGCGATTGCCGACCTCATGACCGGCATGTATTCGACTATCGCCGTGCTCACCGCCCTCACCCACCGCGACCGGACGGGCGAAGGCCAGTACATCGACATGGCGCTGCTCGACGTGCAGGTCGCGATGCTCGCGAACATGAACTCGAACTACCTGGCGAGCGGCCAGCCTCCGGTGCGCTGGGGCAATGCGCATCCGAACATCGTGCCGTATCAGACCTTCCAGACGAGCGACGGGTGGATCATCGTCGCGGTCGGCAACGACGGTCAGTTCCGCAAGTTCGTCGAAGCGGGCGGCCGCCCGGAACTGGCGGACGACGGGCGCTTTGCCGCCAACCCGGCGCGGGTGCGCAACCGCGACATCCTCGTGCCGATTCTCGCGGAGATGGTCCGCCTGCAGGGCAAGCAGCAATGGATCGCCGCGCTCGAGGCGGCGGGTGTGCCGTGCGGGCCGATCAACGATCTCGGCGAAGTGTTCGAGAACGAGCAGGTGCTGGCGCGTGGGCTCCAGGTGGACCTGCCGCATCCGTCGGGCGGAACGGTCAAGCTGGTGCGCAATCCGATCAATATGACCGGTACGCCGCCTGAAGCGCTTACGCATCCGCCCATGCTCGGGGAGCACACGGAGAGCATCTTGCGCGACGTGCTGGGCTATGACGAAGCGAGGATTGCGGCGTTGCGGAGCCAGTCCGTGATTTGAGTCCGCAGTCGGGCCGCCGCAAGCTCCGAAGATGCGAGGTGCGCCGCGGAGCGCAACGTCGCGATGAACCCAGCGCGGAAACGGACTCCCAAATCGACGGCGCGGGCGGCTAGCGCGGCCCGAACGACTCCAGCCACTTACGCCCTTCGTCCCAATCGCCGAGCCCGCTGTCCGCGTTGATATGGCCGCGCGAGCCGAGGTCGATCCAGCGGCTGCCCCACGCGTTCGCACAGGTCTGTGAAAACGGCACGCCGCCGTAGGGATCGTCGCTGCTGGCGACAACAATGGTCGGAAACGGCAACCGCTCGAGCGGCACAGGCGCGAAACCGCGCGCGTCCCGCGGAAAATGCGCCTCGGCCGGATCGGGCGGCGCGACCAGCAACGCGCCCGCCACCTTCGCAAGCTGCGCGGCGCTCGCATATTGCGCTGCCCAGAAAGCCGTCGTCAGGCAGCCGAGGCTGTGCGCGGCGAAGACCACGGGCGCATCGGCGGCGGCCACGGCGGCGTCTAGCGTGCGGCACCAGGCGTCGCGTTCAGGATGATCCCAGTCCGGCATCCGCACCCGCGCGAAGGCCGGATTCAGTTCTTCCCAACGCGTCTGCCAGTGGCCGGCGCCGGAATTCTGGTAGCCCGGCAGCACCAGCGTGGTGGGTTGTTTTCGTACGCTCATCCGCGTTCCCCGTGTCGGTTGTTAGTCGCAGTTTATTGTTTTTGGCCTGTGGTTTTTGCTCGCGCCGGCGCAAGCCCGCATCGCCGCGTCAATGCATTACGCGCCCCACGCCCACGCCGCGCGGATCCGCCGCCGGCACGGGCGTCGTGCCCTCGATGCGGATCATCTGCACGTCGCCGTTGAACGACTGTCCTTCGAGCGTGTAGCCCTTGGCCTGCAACTGCTCGGCCAACTCACCCGTGATGGGACGATACGGCTCGAAATAGATCGTCTTCGGCGGCAGCAACTGGTGGTGAAAACGCATGGCGGCGAGCGCGTCGGTGGGCGACATGTTGAAGTCGTACAGGTCGGTCATCACCTGGAAAATCGACGTCAGAATGCGCGAGCCGCCGGGCGTGCCGATCACGAGCGACACCTTGTTGTCCTTCAGCAGAATGGTCGGCGTCATAGACGACAGCGGACGGCGTCCCGGCGCCACCGTGTTCAGTTCGGCACTGTTCGCGCCAGCGGGTTTGGTCACGAAGTCGTCCATGGCGTCGTTCAGCAGAAAGCCGGCGCCGTCCACCACCACGCCGGAACCGAAGTCCCCGTTCAGCGTGTAAGTGTTCGACACGGCGTTGCCCCACTTGTCGACCACTGAGAAATGTGTGGTTTGCGCCTTCTCCGGAACAGCGTCGCCGAGTCCCGGCTTGACCGGCGTCGCGCCCGGCACTTCGTCGGGTTTGACTTCGTCGGCGCGCTGGGCAAGGTAGGCGTCGTCGATCAGTTTGGCGCTCGGCACTTTGTACGCATCCGGATCGCCCAGATATTGCTGGCGATCGGCGAACACGCGGTCCTCGATCTGCGCGATCAGATGGATGTACGGCACGGAATTCAGTTCGAGGCCGTCGAACGCCGGCTTCAGGTCGGCTTTCATCTTCAGCATCTGGATCAGACCCACGCCGCCCGAACTCGGCGGCGGCGCGGTGACGACCTGATAGCCGTTCCAGTCGGCGGTAAGCGGCTGACGCCACACGGCCTTGTACTGAAGCAGATCCTGTTTCGTGACCAGACCGTGGCCGTACATCTGCTGGGCGATCAGGTCGCCGGTGCGGCCTTCGTAGAATTCGCGCCCGCCGTCGCTTGCAATGCGCGACAACGTCTGCGCCAGTTCAGGCTGGCGATATGTCACGCCCGCCTTGAGACTGGAGAAGTAGGCATCGAAATTGGTCTTGCCGGCGAAATTACTCGCGGCTGCGTCGTGGCGTTGCTGCAACCACGGTTCGACCTGGAAACCATCGGTGGCGTAGCGGATCGCGGGCGCGAGCACCTGCTTCCACTTCAGTTTACCGAAACGCTGGTGCGCTTCCCACATGCCCTCGACGGTGCCCGGCACGGCCACCGCGCGATGGCCGACGGCGCTCATGCCCGGCAGCAGATTGCCCTTGTCGTCGAGATACATGTCGCGGGTCGCCTGTCGCGGCGCGCTCTCGCGATAGTCGAGGAAATACGGCTTGCCGTCCATGAACACCGTCATGAACCCGCCGCCGCCGAGGTTGCCCGCATCCGGCGCGGTCACGGCCAGGGTGAAGGCGACGGCGACAGCGGCATCCACCGCGTTGCCACCGGCGGCAAAGATCTGCTGCGCCGTATCCGCGCTGTAGCGGTCCGGCACGGCCACCGCCGATGCGTCGAACACGGCCTTGGGCGGCGGCGTTTTCGCCAGCGCGACCGTGCCGCCCGCGAAGGAGGCGAGCACGGCCGACACGGTCAGGATCCGGGTCAGGGAAAGAAAAGTGAAAGGCGCGCGAGGCGCGCCGTGCGTCGGGACAGACATCCGAGAAACTCCGGCAACTGAGGGCGCCATGGTGCACGAACGGCAGGAATTCATGCAAGGCGACAAGGGGCAGTGCGGCCTGCGAGGATCGCTGCGACGAGCGCGCGCGCTGCGCGTGGTGGGCAAGCTGCACTGCCCCGGGAAAAATCGGGGGCGGGCTTTGAGGCGCGGCGAGGCGGCTAATGCACCTCTCGATGCGCGCTGCTCGCCCGCCCGAGGACTCAAGCCGCACGAAATGCGGCCTGACTGGCTGCCCGATGCGACGACGCGAAAGCGGGCGCATACGGCCCATCGCGACGCCAGCACACTGACGCGGACAACCCGCACAGCCAGCGTGGGCGAACCCGCGCCGCTCGCATCCTAAGTCGGCGGCGCTCGCGTGAACAAAACGTTTTACCTCCTGTTACAGCGCCGGCCTGCCCCCTCAATCACCGTCAAAATGGCTCAAACGTTGGCTGCGCGCCGCACTCGCCTGTCGCAACGGGGCTCGTCAGGTAGAATTGTCGTATAAGAGGACGCATTGCGCGCCCCCGACAGACTCTCACCTTCTCGCATGAATACCGAACGCAACGACGCGCCAGCGGCATCCAATTTCATCCGCAACATCATTGACGACGACAACCGCACCGGCAAGTGGGGCCAGCGCGTCGAAACACGCTTCCCGCCCGAGCCGAACGGCTATCTGCATATTGGTCACGCCAAGAGCATCTGCCTGAATTTCGGCGTGGCGCGCAGCTACGGCGGCGTGTGCCATCTGCGCTTCGACGACACCAACCCGGAAAAGGAAAGCGTCGAATACGTCGACTCGATCATCGACGCCGTGCGCTGGCTCGGCTTCGAGTGGGAGAAAGACGGCAAGTCCGAGCTCTACTACGCGAGCGACTACTACGACAAGCTGTACGAATTCGCCGAACTGCTGATCGAGCGCGGCAAGGCGTACGTGGACAGCCAGTCGGCCGAAGAAATGCGCGCGAACCGCGGCTCGGCTACCGAAGTCGGCACGCCGTCGCGCTTCCGCGAGCGTTCGGTGGAGGAGAACCTCGACCTGTTCCGCCGCATGAAGGCCGGCGAGTTCCAGGAAGGCGAGCACGTGCTGCGCGCGAAGATCGACATGGCGTCGCCGAACTTCAACATGCGCGATCCGGTGATCTACCGGATTCGTTTCGCTCATCACTACCGTACCGGCGACAAGTGGTGCGTGTACCCGATGTACGACTACACGCACTGCATCTCGGACGCGCTGGAAAACATCACGCATTCGCTGTGCACGCTGGAGTTCGAAGACCATCGTCCGCTGTACGACTGGATTCTGAACGAGCTCGCCGAGGCCGGCATTTTCACGCGCCCGCTGCCGCAGCAAATCGAATTCTCGCGACTCAATCTGACCTACGCGATCACCAGCAAGCGCAAGCTGCTGCAACTCGTGACCGAAGGCCATGTGGACGGCTGGGACGATCCGCGTATGCCGACCATCGTCGGCGTGCGCCGGCGCGGCTTCACGCCGGAAGCGATCCAGTTGTTCTGCGAGCGCATCGGCGTGACCAAGGTCGATTCGTGGATCGACATGAGCGTGTTCGAAGGCGCGCTGCGCGACGATCTGGACGAGAAGGCGCCGCGTACCGCCGCCGTGCTCGATCCGGTCAAGCTGATCATCGACAACTTCCCCGAAGGCGTCACCGAGCCGTGCAATGCGCCGGTTCATCCACATCATCCGGAAATGGGCGTGCGCGAGTTTCCGATTTCGCGCGAACTGTGGATCGAACGCGACGACTACAACGAAACGCCGCCGAAGGGCTACTTCCGCCTGTTCCCGGGCAACAAGGTGCGTCTGCGTTACGGCTACGTGATCGAATGCGTCGGTGCGGATAAAGACGAGAACGGCAACATCGTCGCGGTCCATTGCAACTACTTCCCGGACAGCAAGTCGGGCACCGAAGGCGCGAACAACTACAAGGTCAAGGGCAACATCCACTGGGTCAGCGCGGCAGCCGCGTGCCCGGCCGAAGTGCGCATCTACGACCGCCTCTTCAAGGAGCCGCAACCGGACGCCGGCGGCCGCGATTTCCTCGAAGCGCTGAATCCGGATTCAAAGCGCGTGGTCAACGCCTACCTTGAGCCGGGCGCGCGCGAAGCGCTGCCGGAACAGCGCTATCAATTCGAGCGCCACGGCTATTTCGTCGCCGACCGCGTCGATTCGAAGCCGGGTAAGCCCGTATTCAATCGCATCGTCAGTCTGCGCGACAGTTGGGGCAAGCCGGCGTAAGCTGGAACGCACCCTTTACCGCGCATCTGAGGTTGGTTACGGCGTGCGTCTTGATCGAAAGATGCACGCCGTTTTGTTGCACCATGTTTCCATCGACGGCGGCGGCGCGGCATCCGCACACGCCAGTCCGGGAGGTCCGATGAAAGTTGCAGGCCGTCGCGGGGCCCGTACCCGGCACACGACGGGGCACACGGCATACGCCGCGCGTTTCGCCCATGGCGCGGGTTGCGCGCTCGTGGCGCTGATCACCTTCGCAGCAGCGTCGCTCAGTTGCGCCGCTGAGGCGGATGAACTCACCGGCACGCTGAGAAAAATCCACGACGACGGCGTGGTCGTGCTTGGCGTGCGTGAAGCTTCGATTCCTTTCTCTTACTTCGACGGCAAGGGCACGGTCGGCTACTCGCAGACCATCGCGCTGCAGATCGTCGAAGAGATCAAGAAGACGCTCGGCATGCCGCAACTGAAGGTGCACGAGATCACGGTGACCTCGTCGAACCGCACGCCGATGTTGCTGAACAACCAGATCGATCTGGAATGCGGCTCGACCACCCACACGGTGGAACGCGAAAACGTGGCCGCGTTCTCGAACAGTTTTTTCCAGTACGCGGTGCGCATGATCGCGCGCAAGAACGCCGGCATCACGGATTTTCAGGATCTGGCCGGCAAAGCGGTCGTGACGACCGCGGGCACCTCGGATGAACGCCTGCTGCGCCGCCTGAACACCGACAAGCTCCTGAACATGCGCATCACCAGTGCGCGCGACCATTCCGAGGCCTTCAACGCGCTCAAGGACGGCCGCGCCGTGGCCTTCGTGATGGACGAGCCGATCGTGTACGGATTCAAGTCGACCGATCCGCGTCCCGACGACTTCGTGGTGACCGGCACGCCGCTGGGCTACGAAGTCTACGCGTGCATGTTCCGCAAGGGCGACGAACCGTTCCGCGCCCTCATCAACGGCGTGATCGCGCGCGGCCAGACGTCCGGCGAAGCGGAGCGTCTGTACAAACAGTGGTTCACGCAACCCATTCCGCCGCGCGGCATCAATCTGAATTTTCCGCTATCGGAGCAGAATCGCGCCTTGTTCGCGCATCCGAACGACCGCGCGCTCGACTGAAGCGTCACGCGGTCATGGCCTCGCCGCTATAGCGACCGATGCAGTTCCGCGAGCGACAGTGTGGTCTGAAAGAGCCGCGTGAGACTGCGGCTCGCATACTTGTCCACTTCGTCGGGCGCGGCCCAGCGGTAGGCATCCATTTCGGGAATCAGCGTGCCGTCCGAGCGGCGCGGAAAGAGCGACGTGCAGGTGCACACGCTCAGATCGAGTTCGTCGACGGTGGCACGCGCGCCGAACAGATGCAGATCCTTGTCGCGCCGATAGACGAACAGGCCGAGGTCTTTCAGACGCTCGGGCGCTATGGCGATACCGGTCTCCTCGACCATCTCGCGCAGCGCCGTGACATGCGGCGCCTCGCCTTCTTCGCCGTGTCCTTTCGGAATGTCCCAGTGCGACGTTTCGGTGGCGTGCGCAAGCAGCACGCGGCCGTCCGGATCGAGCAAAACGATGCCGCACGAAATAATCCGTGTGCTCATCGCCACACCATCTCAGACAAACGCGCGGATCCTTCGACACGCACGCGCATGGCCTCGGGCCGCGTCGGCTGCCAGGCGGCGCGCGCCGCCATCAAGGCCTGCACGCTCAGTGCTTTTTCTGCAATTGCCAGGTGCCGCTGCCCTGCTTGCAGAACTGCGGGCGCAGGTTCATCGATTGTCCCTTGGCGCTCAACACGACGCCGAGGTCGCGGCAGGTGCGATCGCCCTCTTTGGCCGTGCTGGCCATCGTGATCGCGGCGTCGATCTTCACGCTATTGCCCGTGCCTTCGTTGACCCAGTTCGCGGTTTCGCCGTCCTGCTTGTCGTTCAATGCGGCGAAGACCGCCTTTTTGACGGAGTCGATGTCGCGTTGCTTCATGTAGCTGATCGGCGTGTCGTTCAGAAAGCCAAGATTTGCCGCTTGCGCGCCGACCGCAGCACCCAGCAACAGGCTGCCGGCGGTCAGTTGAGACAGGACGCGGGTTCGCATCGACATGAAGGGTTCTCCTCGGAAGTGTTCGGCGGTCTCGAGCGCGCATGGCGTCTCGTGATCTGGACCCCAAAAGCATAGCATGTCCCCCTCGAAGGGACCGCCTGCCGAAGCGGATAAAACGAGCGCCAGCCTCGCACAGGGACGTGACTCATTTCCGGGGAGCGTGCGCCGCCGGCCCAGTGAGCGCCCCTAATTTTAGGACAGCTCCCATTCCTGCCACCAGGACGCTTTCTTAAGATTGTTCGGTTGCGCCTCCGCGCCAATCAGAATCTGAAGAGGCCTCACCATGCACACCCTCTCCGTCCTCAAAACCATTGCTATCGCGCTTGCGCTGCTGTGCGCCGCGCTCGCGCCAGTTGCGATGAGCCGCGATCCCGGACTCGCGCGGCGCGCCGTGCGGATGGACGCGCTGCCTCACGCCCGCTGGCCCAATCTGCTGACGCGCGTCGGCGTCGCCTGCCTGTTGCTGTCCTTCGCGCTGCTGCTCGCCGGCTGCTATTACATGCTGGCGAACGCCGGCAATTAATCTCGACTCTAGCGACCGGCTACGCCAGCCGTCATCGCGTCACCCGCCTCACTTCGCGGCCACTGAATCGGCCGCCCCGCTCCCCGCCTTATATCCGTCTGTCAGCGTATTCAGGAACGCGACCACGTCCTTGATTTCAGCCTCGTCGAGCGCCGGCTTGTCACCCGGCTTGCGGTCGAACGGTGGATCGGTATTCAGATTGGCCCAGTACTGCTGAGGCAGATCGTCGAATTTCCGCACTTTGCCTTTCGTCACCGGATAGAACTTCTCCGGGTTCGTGTCGCGCTCTGCATAGAAACGCACCACCTGATCGAGCGAATGGTAGATGCCGTTGTGGAAAAAGCTCTTCTTCAACGCCACATTGCGCAGCGTCGGCGTGCGGAAGATGCCGCAAAACTCGGCACGTCCCTTCAGATCGGTGCGCTCCGGGCCGCAAGCGCCGAGGTCGTAGAAACGCGGATCGCGATTCACGGACAGCGCGCGATTGCGCGGCACGCCGATCGCGATCAGACCAAAGTCGCTGAACTGCGGCGGCGCGCCGTCCAGGGTGCGCTGGCTGATGTGGCAGCTCGCGCAATTGCCTTTTTTCTCGTCGTTGAAGAGTTGCAGGCCACGCAGTTCGGCTTGCGTCAACTGCGCTTTGCCCGCCAGATACGCGTCGTACTTGCTGGTGTACGGATAGAAGGTTTCCGGCGTCTGCTCGAAGGTTTCGAGCGCTTGCAGCACCGCTTTGAAGGTGGCGTCGTCGCTATCGAAAATGCGTGCGCCGAATGCCGCGCGGAACGCGTCCGCGTATGGCGCGGCCTTGACGGCCGCGGTGACCTTGGCCGGCGTGCTGCCCATTTCGAACGACGACAGCAGCGGAATGCGCGCCTGGTCGCCGCCCCGGTCGACGCGGCCATCCCAGGTCAGGCCGCCGGTGGGTCCGGCATCCACGCTTTCGTCGCCTTCGTCATCCGACTCGTGATAGTGCTCGGCGAACGCCGGCACCGACTGTAGATACTTCAGCGTCGGCGCGGCGCGCATGCCGGTGCGGTGCATGTCGCTGCCGCCCAGTTGCACCGACAACGCATTGGCCGGCGAGAACCCATGGTCCGGACTGTGACACGACGCGCAAGCGAGCTTGCCCGAACCGGAGAGCGACGCGTCGAAAAATAGCTGCTTGCCGAGCGCCGTCATCTGCCGCACGGATTCGTAGACCTGGGCGCGAGACTGGCCCGCTTCATGAGCCGCCGCCTGCACCGCCGACGCCGCCACCGGCGTGGCCGAAGCCGCTACGCCAGCATCGGTGCTTGCCGCAGCTGCCGTGCCCGGCGCACCCGCATCGCAGGCGGCAAGCGTCAAGGTCATGGCCGCCAGGGCGAACGCCGTCGCTTGCCGCAGGCGCGTCGTTGCGAGCCCGGCGTCATGCCGTCCGTCGACCCGAGCCATTATTTTCCGAATCCCCGTCAGACCTGGCCGCATATGAAAGATGTGAGTTTGCGATGGTGAAGTCCGCGAGCGTATTTCATCCGCATGTCGTTTAAATGACATACAGCCGACGTTATTTTGCAATCAGAAGCAATTCGTAAATAGTTACATCTTTCTGTCAAATTGCCTTGCCAAACTTTCGCCCACGGTCATCCGTGTAAGGAGTTCAGATGGCCCGTCCCCAACGCGAGAGAGAGAAACCACATCAAATGAACAAGAAACTGATCTGCGCGACGCCTATCGCGATCGCAGCAGCGCTAAGCCTGTATGCGTGCGGCGGTGACAAAGTCAACGAACCGGACATCACGTCGATCAAGAATGTTGTGGTGATCTACGCGGAAAACCGCAGCTTCGACAACCTGTACGGCAACTTCCCGGGCGCCAACGGTCTGCAGAACGTGACGGCGGCGAGCGCCACGCAGGTGGATCGCAACGGCACCGTCCTCGCGACGCTGCCGCAGGTGTGGAACGGCTTGACGCAAACCGGCGTGACGCCGGTGGTGACGCAGGCCATGACGGCGAATCTGCCGAACAGCCCGTTCGCCATCGACGACCCGAAGGGTTTCAACACGCCGATCACGGCGACGACGCGCGACCTGTACCACCGCTTCTACGAGAACCAGATGCAGATCAACGGCGGCAAGAACGACAAGTTCGCCGCGTGGGCGGATTCGGGCGGCCTCGTGATGGGCCACTACACGCTCAACGCAGACAAGCTGCCGCTGTGGAAGATCGCCCAGCAGTACACGCTCGCCGACAACTTCTTCATGGGCGCGTTCGGCGGCTCGTTCCTGAACCACCAGTGGCTGATCTGCGCGTGCACGCCGACTTACCCGAACGCGGACAAGAGCGTGGCGGCCGGCTCGATTTCCTCGGTGGAAAGCGACGGTGTCACGCTGAAACTCGCGTCCAACTCGCCGGCTTCGGCGCTGAGCGGTCCGCCCAAATACGTGAATTCGGGCAACCTCACGCCTGACTTCTACGCGATCAACACGATGCAGCCGCCGTACCAGCCGAGCGGCAACAAGCCGGCGAGCGGCGGCGACACGAATTTCGCCGATCCGACCCAGGCCACCACGCTGCCGGCGCAGTCGCAGCAGCACATCGGCGATCTGCTGAACAACGCGAAGGTGTCGTGGGCATGGTACGGCGGCGCGTGGGGCGCTGCGGTGTCGGCGGTGCAAAACGGCACGTCGAACGTGATTTACGGCGCGAATCTGACGGCGCCGAACTTCCAGCCGCATCACCAGCCGTTCAACTACTTCGCCGACCTGGCGCCGGGCACCGCAAACCGTTCGCAGCATTTGCTCGACGGCGGCCTGGCCGGCTCCGAGTTCATCAAGGCGATCGACAGCGGCACGCTGCCGCAAGTGTCGTTCTACAAGCCGCAGGGCAACCTGAACGAACATCCGGGCTACACGGACGTGGCGTCGGGCGACCAGCACATCGCGGACGTCATCTCGCATCTGCAGAAGAGCCCGCAGTGGAACAACATGGTGGTAGTCGTGACGTACGACGAAAACGGCGGCTTCTGGGATCACGTGTCGCCGCCGAAGGCCGACCGCTGGGGTCCGGGTACGCGTATTCCGGCGCTGATCATCTCGCCGTACGCGAAGAAGGGTTACGTCGATCATACGCAGTACGACACCACGTCGATCCTGCGCTTCATCACGCACCGCTTCTCGCTGCCGACGCTGCCGGGTATCGCGGCGCGCGACGCGGCGCTGGTCAGCAACGGCGGCAAGCCGATGGGCGACCTCACGGCTGCATTGAACATCAAGCAGTGAGCGAGAGACGCAACTTGTCCGAGATTGGACGGAAAAGGTTAAGCGTTAAGCAAAAGTCCGCCTGAGGGTGAGACTTTGACGGGGCAGCTTCGGCTGCCCTTTTTTATGGCTGTGCCGTGAACGCCGGGTCCGACGCGTTTTCATGAGCGGCGTATGCTTCGAACCAGGCTGCGATCGCCTCGTCGATCGCGGCTCGATACCTTCCGCAACACGTTGCAAGCCTGTCCACATTCAGGAGTTCAACAGCATGACTGAAAGAACCATCAAGGTGCCCGGTCCCGACCATCCGATCACGGTCGAGCCGTCCAACGCGCGCGTGGTCGTGACCGTCGCCGACAAGGTGATCGCGGATACCCTCAAGGCGCTCGTGCTGCGCGAAGCGTCGTATCCGCCGGTGTATTACATTCCGCGCAACGACGTCGAGATGACGCTGCTGGAGCGCACCGATCACGCGACCTACTGTCCGTACAAGGGCGATTGCGCGTACTACAGCATTCCGTCGGGCGGTGAAAAGACAGTCAATGCGGTGTGGACTTATGAGTCGCCGTATGCGGCCGTGAAGGAGATCGCGCAACATCTGGCCTTCTATCCGAACCGCGTCGACTCGATCGATGTGAAACCGGCGCAGTAACAGTCGCGCGTGGCGCGGCCAGGCGAATGGGCTAGCGCCTGTCGCGCGTCATGAGTTAGCCCTTGATCAGTACCGCACAGGGCGACCGTTCGATGACTTCTCCACTGGTCGAAGGGTTCGCCCAGCGGCGCAGCCGTGACAAATGGTGATGTCCCATCACAATGACCTCCGCGTTAAGCAGTCGGGCTTGTTCGACGACGACGTCGGCCGGATGATTTCCCGCGCACAGGTGCTGTTCCACCGTGAGATTCCGGTCGGCAAGCTGTGCGGCTGCGGCAGTCAGGACGGATTGTGCGAAAGATGTCTGCGCGTACGCGGACGGGTAGGTCTGGCCGTCGGGCGCGACATCGTTTTGGCTACCGGGCGGCAACAGATAGGAAGGGTCGACAACGCACAGAAGGTGTACGGTAGCCGTCCCTGGCGCCGCGACGCGACTGACCAGGCCGATGACGTGGGCGCTCTGGGGCGAGCCGTCCAGCGGAACGAGGAGGATGTTGAACATGGCTGGAGATAAGGTCAGAAATGTGATGCGACGCGTGTCGCCTTCGGCCGCTCGCATGGCCTATCTAACAGTAGCCGAAAAGCCTCGAACTTTGAATTGATAAGTGACGGATGAGCGAGACAGAACTCGACGCATGATCGGACATTGAAGGGGCGTGCGGGAGATTTTTGCTCTCTACTTTTCGCATGGGTTCTGCCTCGTCAAGGTGCATGCGAGAACCAGGCGCGACACGTGTTTCTACGCGCTCAGTTGACCCCGAAGGAGAAGAGCTTTCAGCTTAAGGTCGATCTCGACTCACCTTACTCAAGGGTCACGCTCAGATCGGGGGCCGACGCCCTGCACGAAGAAATCTGGCAGCTAGCCAGGTCGCGAATTACCCTGGGAACAGCTTGAGTTTATTGGTACGGCAGGAGGGACTCGAACCATTATATAGGGCAAAAATTGGTTGCGAAGCACCGTATGAGTGAGTGAATGCGCCGTTGGCCGTCCTCGACGGCCAAATCTCCGTTCCATCTAATATGCAACCAGTTGCGCGTTTATCGCAAGCTGGCTTCGCTGTTTCGTGGGCCAAGGGTTGATAGTCCGCGGGTCCGCTAACCCGCCACAGAGAAAAGACGGGCGTCGGTGAGCTGGTTTTAGGTCGCAACAGCCTCCTAGGCCGTAGGTCACACGTTCGAATCGTGTAGGGCGGGTCAATCGCCTGCTATACCAACGTTACCGTTGCGTCCAAATTCCTGACTGCAAACACTTTTCCGTCAAAGTCGCCGCATACTTTTCGACCTTGCTTGTGCTCTGCTACGGTCGGGCTAGTTGCGTATTTGGAAGTGTCATGTTTACGCATGTGGCTCTTGGAGAGATTGCGAAAGCAGGCCAATACAAATGGCCCTGTTAGGGCCCGATTTGGCAGAGTTCACTCTGAAAACTCACAGCCTCTCGCCCCAGCCTGCGGAGAGCCGGTTCAACGCGTCTATCCCCTCAGCGATTATCAAGCGTGATGGTTATTGTATAGACGTACTGCCCGACCGTTTTTTTCATCGTCAATTTTCCTGCGTGATGATTTCCAATGGTACTAAACCAGCATAGAGTTTTAACCACTACAACTGCGCAGGCTTCTAAAATCGCTCCTGAGGCTGTTTTTGCCTTAGACTTCACGGGGATTTGTTCCGAGACGGCCAAAACCACAGTAATTTGCCGTAGCTGGCCCTGTACAGGCATCCGAATACCAAAAACAGGGCGCCGGGGACAAAATTTTGAAAATGGTGATTGACCGAGGAAGGCATAACTTCCTAGGCGTATAACACGAGACGCGGGGGCCGCTTGATTAGCTGCCAAGGTATGTTGGTTTCTGACGAGGCGGCCCAGTCTGCGCCTGAAAATAGCAATGGGCCAGGTACGCCTTAGACGTCTATTCAACCCTAACTTCACCGTCCGGCCTCCTGTTGAGACTCCTTAACTACTTCCAGCAGCTTTTGCGCGCAAGCGACCCGCTCCATCGCTCGGCGCAGCGTGTAAAGCTGCCGTCAGAAATTCCCGCGTCTCGTGCCACCGCCTCCGCGTCGTTAGTGACGTCGATTATCCAATTACGCAGAGAAATGGAATCAGCAAAGGACACGCGCGGGCAAGAGTCAAATTTTTGACAAGGGGACCATCTCATAAAGTTTGGCAGACTGTGACCGTTAACCTGAGACGATAAGGCCAAGCAGTTATTTTCGTAAAAGCAGCCTATATCGCGGACGACCATCTGCCAGCGACACATGCAAAAAGCATAGGTCGCATTGTTCGTCGCCGACAGAATCTCGCCTTCACGCACGGCTGAGCGCAAACAGCCGCGATTGCAACATCGACCGATTATGAACGTACGTCCATCCAAGCAAATCAAAGCCACGGCGCCTGAAGCCGAACCTGTCGAGCCGATGGCCGAGCGCGGACCGCAGGCGGAGACACCGCGCCGGGTTCGCGAGCAATACGAAATCCCTGAGGGCGTGATGTATTGCAAGCTGGAAGCAGTTGATGCCCGGTCCGACTACCGAGAAAACACGCAATGTGCGCGCCTGTTCGGAATCTCAAGAGGGCAGTTTGAGCGAAGCCTGAATCCAAACTTCGCCGATGCGAGCTTCGACGTCTATCTCCTTGACATCGAATGGTCCCTTTGGGAGCAGCTTGTCGTACGAGAGCTACGGTACGAAAAGCTTCGCTTCGCTGACGCCAGCCCCGAATGGCTCGAAGTCACGTACCGCGCAAACAGAGGTCTTGACAGCGGTGACGCCTACGCCTACCCGCTGTTCATGGCCTCAGCCCCGACGTTCATGGATGTATTTAGAATCATGCCCGTTGTTGGGAGGTCAGTTCCGCCGATACGGACTGCTCCGGGCGCAATTCATCCTCACCCTCCAGCGTCTTCGCCCTACGTTCTTGACGGATTCCATGTGGGCCAAGGCATGTGCTCCGTCTTTCACAATGGTCAGTCGGGCTTTATCCTTGATGCAGGCGCAGGAACACCGGTCCTCCGCAAAGCCTACGACCAGGCTGGGTTTGTAAATGACTTGTTGCCCTTGGTCAAGAAGCTCAACCCGCTATCGATGGCGCTGTCACACTTCGATGCCGACCACTGGCGGCTCCTCGACTGGGACGAGGAGCTCCTCGCGCGTGTCGACAAAATTTACGTGCCCGACAATTACTCATACCTCCCGTTCAAAAGCGCCGCAGTCGCAGCCAAGTTTATCCCCATCGGAAACCAGGACCTGTTAAACGATGTTCATGTTGGTGCCCGCCTGCGAGTAGTTCGAAGTGCCCCCGCCTGGTCAGACAAGAATGGCGAATGCTTGGTTGTATTGTGCGAATCCAATGGAAAGCGTGCACTATTGCCCGGTGATTATTCTTATCGACGTATGGTTTCAGATACAGGAGGGAGTATGCCGTCGCTCGTTAAGGTGCGTTACGATGCAGTGGTCGTTCCGCATCACGGCGACAAGGCAAGCGCGCACGATATCGTGAGTCCCGTTTCCTCCAAATCGATGGCCTTTTTCTCAGCAGGGGACCATTCCTACTATCAGCACCCCAACGCGGACTCGGTTACGATGCACAAGGGAAAGGGATATATCGTTGTGAGCAATAACACAATGTCGAATATCAAGCTGCAAAAGCTTCTGCCTTGAGGCCCCCTCTTCGGAAGAGTCATGCTCGCCAGCTTGGCTGCTGCTCTGGCTGGACTCACGCTCCCCCTGAGCTGCCCGCAACCCACCTCGAACTCTCTTTCTCACGCCTGCGGTATCCGTGGCACTTTCGCCGACAAGAGGCGGGCACACGCTAAAGACATGTCGCTTGTTTTCGAACCCACATCGTCGAGGCTGCTGTTCTCGGGGTCACGTAGGTGACGCTGAGCTTTAACTCTGCCCTCAACGCCATCTCACGCTCGCAAGCAGCATCTCCGAAAATCGTGTCGGGCAGAAATCAAAATTAACTGCGAATCCGCTGTAGTATTAGCGTCGACCTGAAGTTTGTATCTCCCACTTCGCCGCTGACCGCCGCGTGGCGCGGGCACACTGGAGGCAAAGTGAACAGGCCCAGGCGACACCATTTCGTTCCGCGCTTCTATCTTGAGGGTTTCTGCGCCGACGACGCGCGTGCGCTTGCCGTGTACGACCGGGTCCGAAATGAGTACCGAGAGCAACGCCCCGCGCAGGTAGCGCATCGCCGCGATTTCTACGCTTACGAAGACGACCAAGGTAATCTCGTCTTCGACATTGAACGGGCTCTGGGTGAAGTAGAGACTGCTGCCAACAATGCGATTCAGAGACTTGAGAACAATGCGGAGCTCCGGGCTGACGACAAAATCGCCCTAGCGACCTACGTCGCATTCCAGTTCACACGGACCCCAGCGTATGCCACTTGGTTGGGGTCCTTCAAGGAGGACTGGGCACAACGCGCGAGGCCAGAACAGATTGATGCGCTGCCCGAACCGCCGGGGCCTGCGGCCGGACGCGAAGATGCGATTGGCGCGATGCTGCGCCACGCTCCGCGCTTCGCCGAGGTCTTCCTTCACTTGAATTGGACCATCTGGGACAGAGAATCCGAGCGAGTCTCATTCGTCACGTCTGATAGCCCGGTTTGCGTGGTCTGGGCGAATCAACCAGAACCAAATGCCTACGCAGGCGCCGGCATCCTATCGCCTGACGTCGTGACGGTGCTGCCGCTGTCGCAGTCTTTGGGGTTGGCAATGTCGAGAATCGGCGACCGCGTAGACCGCAGACCTCTGAACCGAGACGAGGTCCGCCGTGTGAACTTGGCGGTCACGAATCAAGCACAGCACTTCGTGTTTGGCCGCGACATGGCTTTGGTCAGAAGCCTCGTGAACGCGACGGGCATCGACAGGCGCCAGTGGCAGGTGCCATTACAAGTGGGTTAGCGGGACCGGGTACCTATCCATCGCCGTCCTGCTAAGCCAGCACGGACAGTGCTCGCCTAGCAACAAAGGCATTTCTCTAGCGCCTGCGACCCCGCCTGGTTCGAAGCCGAGTCCAGTTACGTTGAACTGGCTTCGCGAGAGCTCGCACGTCTGCACTGATGAACACCGGTATGCGCCTCGCTGAAAACACCGACCCGTTGCAACGGATAATGCAGTCCATGTAGTGTTTCCCGACGTACGCCGTGCGCTCGTCGACTGAAAACATACCGATTCCGCCGCTCGCGTGCCCGAGGTCGCCGAGGTAGTCTGCCTCGGTTCCATCATTGCGGACAGTCCACTCGATTGCAGCGAAATCGGGGATGACTTGGCGATTTACGATGGTGAAGGTCAGCGCCTGATTCCGGCCCACGGCTGGTACTTCGTTCATGTGTGTTGCAAGGAGACTTTTGCGTTCTGAATCGAACACCTGCACCTGAATCTCCGGAATTTGCATCAAAGCGCGTCCCGATAAATGCTCGACCACCTCGAGCTCATCTGTTTCAGGCAAGGGCATCAGAAACGAGAAGGCTCCGGCCCATGCAAGCGCCGCTCCTGCTTCGTCTTCGGCATCGCTTGACATCTGTGCCGCGTCGCGCAACACGGTCAATCTCGTCAGGAATGCGTCCCACGCTTCGTCGCTGATGCGGTTGAGGTCCTCATCCCTATCGACGGGGTTCCGGACCCGGCGGTCTTTGTGCATGCGTACATACATTGACTCGATTACCGCGACCAGTGCATCGTCATCGGCGATACCCAAAAGCCGCGCGCCCCACATCTCGGAAAAGGCTTCCGTGGTGAGGACCGTCAGGAGGATGGAGGACGGGCGAGATGCAGGAGCTTCCTCGAAGGCGACAGCTGCCCAACCCTTCAGGTACCGCACCAGCCGGCGCAACTGTTCGCGATTGTCGGAGCCAATCGCATTTTTGAACCACTTGTACAACGCCTTAGGGTCGCTGTTTTCCCATTTACCCGAAAGGCAGGCGAGCCGACGTTCGTCGGTGCCTCTGTTCAAGTGATAGGTCGGTGTATCAATATGAAACTGCCTTTGGTATGTAACCCGCGAACAACGTTCCTTCGGAGGCTCTTCAACACGTTCGACATCTGGATTGGATTGCCGATATTCGACCAACTCACGTTGCACCCAATGCCGAAGCTGAGCAGGCGTAGGGCTGATGTCCACGTCGCCAGGGTTCCACTCAAAATAAACGCCGACATCGACGTCATATTCTTCACCCTTGTGCACTGGCTTGATAAGCGTGCCGTACTTGTAGGAGCCTTGTAACCAAGTGGAAATTGGATATCCCCAGGCAGCCAATTGCTCTTTCAGATGGTCTGCCAGCGCATTCCACTGGGTCTGAAGGACCTCCCGCTGTTCGGCGGTGGGCGTGACCCTCCCGTAGAGTGTCTGTTCAGCGGTTCCGTTGAAGAGTCGCGCAGCTTTTCCCATTAGCTCTGCCTGACGATTTTGAGTTGCGGTTTATGTTTGAGGAATGGCGGAACCTGCGTTCCCAGCACGTTGGTAACGCATTTATCTGCCAAGCCGATGAGAGTTCTGCGCGCCGCCTCAGTCGCTACGTCCAGCCCGAGGTCGCGCGCCTGCTCATCAGTTGCGGGATGGTCGATTCGAACATAGGACTTGCCTAGACGATGCTTGACAAGCTGCTCGGCGAACTGCTGCTGGCAGGAGATGATGACCGAAAACAGGCGCTGTCCCTCCATCCAATCCATGACCCCGAACCGTCGGCCAGCGCTGCTCGCTATAGAATAGGTTTGTGTAGTCGTGCCTATGCTAAGAAGCCGTAGCGCTTCTCTGGGGACGCTGAAAAAGTGTTCAGCCTCGTGCAGAGCAATAAGGTCTGGGGCGTTGGCAAACAAACCGCCGTCGGCATACACGTTTGTGCCGACTTCAGCCAGCTCGAAGAACGTCGGGGCAGCCGCAGTCGCCAAAGCTACATCGACGGCGCTGAACTTCCAGTCCCGCACCCACTCCGCCTTATGGCGGGTTTTGAATACCTGCTGCCTGCCTTCGGTCACGTTCACTGCCGGGATTGCCAGTGGGTGCAACGCGTCTCCTAAAGTAGCATCGACGGGAATGAGCTTCGTTATGGCATCGCGCAACGGAGAAGCATCGTACCGAGGCTTTCTAAGGTGTTTCGTAAGGTCGAGCAGTTTGCCGGCGAACGTGGTAGGAGGCATTCGGGCGGGGAAAATACGCTCGCCGAATTCTTCGAAAACAGCGACCACCTTTTCCATCGGAACTTCAAATGCGACCGCTAAGGCAACGATACCCCCGATAGAAGTGCCGCAAATCAGGTCAAAGCAACGACCAATCGGTGCTCCATATTGCTCCTCTATAACCTGCAGTGCCCTTGCAGTGAACAACCCGCGATATCCGCCGCCGGTAAGCGCCAACGCCTGAAACGGCGTATCACTGGTCCAGGCCAACTCTGTCATTTCGCTCATACGCTGCCAACCTTGAACGATTCCAAGTGCTGAAATTCTCCCTGAGAAACATCATGCACCTGAAGTACCCAACGCCCTCTCTCCTCATCCTTTCCTCGACGGGCGCGATGAATCTTCGCGTCACATGCGTTCTGCAAATAGACAAGCAGCTTATTAAGCCTTGGGGGCGAGAAAGTCAGAAAACCGATGGGAACACTTAACACGTCTTGCGTTGGAACACGCCACTGATACATCGCAGCAGCGTGTACGCTCGGCAGTATCAAAACTTCAAATCGTTCCGAGAAGGGCAAGCAGGGACCGAGGATGACTTCCGAAAAGCCTGCGTCAATTAGTAGATGTGCTTTCCGCTTAATCTTGTCCACAGCCTCGTTTTGAGACGCAGCGGCGATAGCGATGACGTCCAAAGGTTCGCCCCACTCTTTCGCGACCGTCTGATTCAATAACTCTATGGTCTTGCGGACGAGGTCAGTACGTCCCCACAGCTCGCTGTCCGGAAGTACCCAATAAATCTGTGTCGGATAGAGAGTGCTCGAATCGCCCTTCAATTTGAACTCGCGTAGCGAGCGAGCAAATGCTTCGACCAGTCGATTCTGGTTTTTGGAAAGATAAAGTGCACCAAGAACCGCTCGGCTGCTTCCATCGTCATATCTCAGCCCATCACCGATACCGTGCACTTCTTTCACGTAGTCGGCAAATCTGAACGCATTCGTCTTTTTCAACCGAAGGGTGCCTTTTAGCTCGCCAGACGAAGCACCTTCACGGTCTCGCGATGGTTCCATATATCGCGCCAAAACGTTGTCGTCAAAAACTTTCACGAAGTCCGCGAAATGGTCTGCGTGTGAAGTCAACTTACCGATACGATTTGCAGTAAGTTGCGTGATTGAAGAGCTAAGATGTTCGTCGAGATACTCAAGTCCTTCAACCGTATACTCTACATTCCCATCTAGGTCTACGTCGAAGTGAATCGGTAACGGAACATTAAATCTCTTTGCGGCGGCTATGCTATCCACCTTGTAGACGTCATATGCTCGCTTCTCTTCGTCACTTTGCTCGAACCGTTCAATGTCGTGAAAGTGGTTTTGGAACGCGTCCTGCGCTTTTTCGATGGTGCGCCCCGAGACAGCTACGGCGGCGCCAACATCTATGTCAAGCGTGTTGTCCCAGTATGCGCCTGACAGCGCCCTCGGCAGGGGCGAGAATGTTACCAATTCAAAAACCGGGTTGCTTTGACGCTCAGCTATTCGCGTGAATCGCGGAAGACCGTCCTCCATACTGACGAACCGCTTCATTGCGTACTGAGTGAGCGTCAACGCGCCCTCGGTTTCATCAACGAGGTCTTCGGCTCGCAATATCTTAAGGAATTCATTGAACTCATGCCCGCTCAAACCGAAGTACGCTCTGAAGGCATCCACTTCAACCCGCCCGGCGACATGCAGGAGACGGACGGCAAACTCCGTCATCACCGGCACTTGACGTTCGAGCGTCACGTGACATCGGATATGGAACTGCTGCGCAGGCAGGCCAACCGCAACCGTGTTAAAGCGCTCACGCATCATGACTTCCCTCATGCAATCGCCCGGACAACACAATGGCCGCGTCCTCGCCAGCAGCTTCCATTTCACTAATCTCCCGCAAGACACGGTGCAAAGGAAGCCCTTCGCGCGCCTTCCACATCGCAGTGGAGCTGACAACGACGAGGCGGTCCTGCGCGCGGGACAGACCCACATTTATTCTCTCGGACTCGGAAAGAAATCCAACTGAATCAGACGTGTCGTTCCTGACAACCGACATCACGATGATGCGATTCTCTTTTCCTTGATAGCTATCTACCGTTCCGACTGTATAAAGGTCTCGAATCGGAGCAGCCCAGTCGGCTTGGTCAAGCTTTTTTCGAATCAGGTCTCGCTGGGCTGCGTACATGGCGATAACTCCTATGGCCAATTCTGCCGGCTTCAGCTCAGCGCGAATCGCCTGCAGAAATTCCCTAGACTTTGCGATGTCTCGTACGACAGCGACGACAAGGTTTGCCTCCACCTCATTTGTGAGGGCGCCATCGTTTCCATTCTCCAAATGATGGGCACTCCGCCCCTGGTCTACTGTGTCAATCCAGACGACTTGTCGCTGGAGGTACGCCGGGAGCGCGGCGTACACAGCACTGGGCTCCTCTCGAGCAACTTCCAGCTCACCGCCATAGAAGCATTTCGAAACCACTCGATTGATGGCGGCTGCCATCCGGTACTGCAACCTCAGGGTTTTGCCGACTCTTTTGCCATATTGCGATGAGAACGCACGCTTGAAATTGTTTATACGCCGAAATTCGAGCTTCGATACGCCCAATATCTGAGACATTTTCTCCTGCACAGGCATGGGATATATCGGAGGCAATTGCAGGTGGTCCCCGACGAGAAGTACCCGGCGTCCCGCCTGCATTGCCACGACAAGTTCCATAGGAGACGCTCGTGCGGCCTCATCGACAATGACCCAGTCATACGCGTGGTCGATAATTCCGAGGGCGTGTTTGCCGACACCGACGCAGGTGCCCGCAACGATACCAGCGGTTCTCGCTAGAAACGCCGTAAAGTTAGACCGCGGATTTCGAAGCACGTCAGAGAACTCCGCGGAAAGCGTCACAATCTGCCCGAGCCGATGACATTTGTCCGGGCTAGGCGAGCCGTATTCAGAACTAAGGTGCTCAAGATACTCGACCAGAGTTTTCTGCAGGTCAGCGTTTGAGTTAACCTCGAGCTGGAACCGGGCCCTAGCTATTTCGCAAAAGGCGTCTCTCAAGCGCTCTGCGTGACTCCTGCTCGCCAGCGCGGTTGCATCATTGGCGCTTTCGGAACTCTCCTCAAGGGCCTTTATCCGATGCAGCATCAGTCCAAGGCTGGAATGCATGTCGACCGCGCTGTCGACGTAAGGACGTGGCAGGCCCATGCTGTAGCCCACCGCCTTGGCACGCTCTTTCATTTCCGCGTCAAACGCCTCCCTGTATAGCTGCCGTCGAGAATCTTCGTGGACCCGTTGGAGCGACGTTGAAACCATTGAGGGCTGGCCAATCCGAACTATAGACAGGGCAACATCATCCATCGATAGGCCAGTGACCTTCTCAAGCGCATTGTTCACCGCTTCATGCGATTGACTCACGAGGAGAATGTTTTTTCCAAGACCCTTGCTGAGAATCAAATGAACGAACGACGAAATAAACTTCGTCTTACCTGTACCAGGCGGACCTTGGAGTAAGGATATTGGCCCGAATCGGAGGGAGTTCAAAAGGGCATCTAGTTGCTGGTGATTCAATTCATACCTGTCGAGGTCCGAAAACTCCGGAATCGGATACTCAATCGGCTCAACGGATAGCAATGGGTCAAAATAGTCAGGCAATCGAGTAATCAATGCACCTTTTCCGAGTACCCTCTTCATTGCCGCAACCCGGCGCTCGGACGCATGGCGCTCAAGGGTTCCACGAAGATAGAAGGTCCTATCCTCGGTCGGACTAAACCGGCTCGTTCGCGGTGTTACGCGCATGACATCCTTGCCAACGTCCTGCGCAACAACGCCTACCGTGTACCATCGGTCGGTCCCGAGCTGGGGGTCAATACCGCGCTCAATCAGCTCAATGCGCTCATCATCTCCGAAGTCGAGCACGCCCTCATCGAGTTCGAACGGCAACAGCCAGTCCTGCCTCCCTGGAATCTTCTGCGCTCCTCCTTTGAGAGTAATGCGGGTTGCGTTAAGTTCGTCTGTTTCCGACAACGCATCCCAAAGTTCAAACGTTGACCAGGTCTTGCCACCCACATCCGACGACGTCGCCCGTTGGGCCGCGCGCGGCTCGGGCTCGCCTGTTGTCTCTGTATCGACGACCGTCGCGAGGTATCGGTCGTGCAGCGCACTTACCAGCGACGACGCGTCAGCGGTACTACCCCACCCTATTGCTATTTTCGCGTGCATCCTGAATCTTGCGCGCCTGGCACTGGATACATACGCGTCGTGTCCAACCTGTCTGGAAGACACATCTAGTATCGACTGACTCTCTGGGTCATACTTGATGATAATCTGCTGCATCAGTCCCGTTATAAAAAACGAGAGGCTGCGGCGAGCGTCGACGTTCTCCACCACCCCAACGGGAAATGCGCCGTTGTCGCTCTCGAGCTCGCGTGCGACTTCCTGCAGATTCTGCCGGTTACGCAAGGTGACCGTGAACGATGGAGAAGACTGCGTTGGCGGGCTCAACTCCGCCTGTATCGTTTCGGCCAAGAGGTCAATTGGCGGAGTGGTATCGCGCAGTTCGGAAGCTCGCTTCGCCTCCCGCCGGGACTTGACGTATTCCTCCGGCGGAAGCAGAAACAAAACAAGCTTCGTGGCGATGAACAGGTCCCGCTGCTGCGGAGACGCAATCTCCAGATATTCTGGGAGAACGCCGACCGTAATGCAGCTTGTGCCGTCGGCGCTGAGGTCGGGAACGTCGAGTAACATCGCTGAAACGTCGTCATTGGCAGGCGACGCCACAACTATGATGTTGTCCTCCTTCAGGTCGCCGTGACTCAGACCCTGCGCATGCAGACGACGTACGGCGTTGATTAACGACAAAGCGACCCTCGCCCGACTTTCGGCAGACGGCGAGGAGAGCAACCATTCGGTCAAGGTAACGCCTTCGACCCAACGCGTGACCAGCACTAGGCCGTATGGGCCGACGCCGAAATCCACGACGTCAGGCGCTGCGTCGAAGCCTGCCTGCCGAAGTGCCCGAGCCTGCTGAAGAAAGTCCAGTAGCCGACGGTTCCGAGTTGGATGCTTCACGTCGTATCGAAGAGCAGGCCAGCACTTGACAAGTACTTTGACACCCTCGATTTCACTTACATACACGCTTTTCCCCGGGGCCGACGGCCTAGTTTCCTTCACCGGCAATGTCAGCGGGCTTGCTTCGGTCGCGAAAGCCGCAATATCTTCTTCCGTCACGGTTGGCTCCCAATCACGGGAAACCGCCGCGTTGAAAGCGTCAAGCGCATCGGATGCTGCGTCGAAACGGCTATCTGCATCCCACTCAAGACATCTCGCGAACCAATTCCGCAACGCTTCAAACTTCAAATCTTGCTTCACATCGAACAGTGGAACCTCGTTAACCCGCTCGAGCGCCACGCCTTCAAGTAGTTCGAAAAGAAGGGCTCCAAGTAGAAAAACGTCACGTCCAAAGGCAGAATGCAGCTTTGCCGCATCATCATTTTCCGCATCTTCTGGGAGGACAATTGAACCTGTCTCAAGCTCAATTCGATGCTCGCCAACAGAGAGCCTGCCGGGAACCCTCGCTGCTGCGAATGACGACAGAATCACCCGCGCTGGTTCGACTATCCATAGCGTTTTCGGCGTGATGTCGCGGTGCGCAATGCCAAGGGAGTGCAACTTCGCAAACCGCGCCAGCGCGGCCTGGGCGATAGCAAGCCGGTCGGCGTCCGAGAGGTCTGACCGACGTGCGAGGAGTTCGGACAATCGCTCAACCCTGTCAGGGAGTCTGTAGGCCTCAATGAAGTTTGTGGTGACGTTATCGGGAACTGCCGACCCTACCGGTTCAAGCAGGTCGATGTGAAGTTCCGGGGCCTGACTACGGAGCGATTCGTTGATACGATTTTCCCGAAGTCCGATAGTCTCGCGCTCGGCGGCCGTGGTGGCTCCCCCGCTTAGCTTCGAGAAGTCCCACTTTCGGAACAACGCTTTGGAACTGGGTATTTCCATATGCTCCGCATTGAACTCCGCCCAGATTCCTTTCGGATGAGAATAGTCGGGAGCCGTTGACGTCTGCTGAAACCCGTGCAAGCGGGCACGTCGTTGTTTGACATGCGGATTGTCCAGCGAGAAAAAGCGCTCATACGCACTTGCGTCTTTTAGCGGGTCTGCTGACCGATAGCTCCATTTTGGTGGTGTATCCGGAAAACGAACGTCAGGGCCGGTGCGTTTTGTAACGCGAGTGCAGAATTCGTTCAAAGTCAGTACGAACTGGCGCTCATCGCTCGGAAAGCTAACAAGCCTGCACTGCGGATGGCAAAGCACAATTACTGCCTCGATGAATGGAAGCTTCATCGACGGATACTTATCTTTTAGAACCTCTCGAAGAACACGGGCCTTCGCGTTCGTAACGATGACCGGTGACCTGTGGGCACCTGACTTATGGAACCATTGCTGGTTCGAGTACTCGATATCGCCGCTCCAGTTTTTCAGCTCGACCACCAGAATCCGGTTGTCAGTCAGCACGACTAGGTCAAGGTCAAGGGGCGCATACGAGCCACGCTGAACTAGCTGGAATGCGGCAAATCCAATCCAGTTCCCAGGCAGACGGCCCTCAATCTCGCGCAAAGCTCCCTGCTCAACCTCCAGAACACCAACAGGACTTAGATACGTGACCTTCACAAATAACCTCTCCGAAATATCTCTTGCTGTTCTTCAAGTAGAGCTTTGTTTTTTGCGAGCGTCGTGTGCCACCAATCGGACTCGCGCAGACAGGCGCGCCATCCCGCCCCCAACAATTCTGGAGTGGCTACGCTAGGCATTCCAATCTCCGCTTTCCATCGATAAAGGCGTTACTGTTCAGCTACCCTACCGGTAGCAGCAATTTCCGTAAGCGCTACCTTCTGGTCCGTGTACCACCGGACGAGACATTCTCGGTCATGGCATTGCTGTTCGCGATAATTCCACTGGGCCCGGGTCCGTGCCTTGAACGCAGCCGGGTCATCCACTGCGGCCTTTGCCTTGGCATAGATTGCCGCCAATTGAACATCGTCCCGAGCCAGCTCGGCATCGCTGCAAATGATGTGCTCTGCATCGGAATGAGCCTTTGAACAATCAAAGCTGGTCTGTTGGAAGGAATCCGCCTGAGTCGACGGCGCAGTGTCAGTCGCTGCCGATTCGCCCCCAACGACGTTTGACCCATTCTCCTGCGCCCAGCTCGATAGTGGTGTCACACCGACGGGCAAGTCAGGCCACTGGTAGGTCTTTATCGATGCGTTACCCGAAGGGTTTGAGGTTTGCTTGACGAGCACCACGCCTTTGCCCGTTGTTTCATTGATAGCAAACGCGGCTTGCTCCGTACTGCACTCATGTTCTTTGCATCCTTGCGCGACCAGATAACCGTCTTGGGGCTGAATCGCGGAAGAGTTCGTCACAGCAAGCCGCTCCGAGATTTTTTTCCAGTCGGCTCGCGAGACGCCATTGAAAGCAGAACGGAATCGTTTGTCATTCACGACATCAGACGGGTACTTACCCACAAGCCAACTAAAGTCCGGAACCGGATGAACTGTATTCAGTGTCGTGGCAGTAGCGGCAGCCGGCACAACGCCATTCGAACCGACTGCGGTTGTGTCGGATTGAAGCGTCGCCTGTTCGCCATTGCCATTCGACGCGGGGTGGTGAGGATAGACGATGATGGTGTAGATGACCGCCGCCGCAGTGACTGTTGCGGATGCCGCCGCCTTGAGGGCAACATAGTCATTACTCGAACGGATGGCTGGTCGCGGCGTGACCTCGACAGTTAGTTTGGACTGAAACCACTCGTTCGCCTCCTTGATGGCTTGGGAGGAAACGGCCTTCTTACGCATGAAACTGAAGGTCTTGTATCCACCGTAGGCAAGTGCGAATCCAGTTAAACCCAGCCCCACGGGCACGCTAAGCACAGCCATGAGGAAACAACCCAACAGCACAGCAAACAGAGGACCAGTAAATCCAGGAGCACTCGGCCAAGCCCGCACCCTGGCCATCAGAGCGCTCGCGGCTGTCTGCAGCTCACCGCGAGGTCCTTGCGCCGCAGCACACTTGTGCTCCATCTCGTAGACCGCCAGCATCGCCTTTTCTTTTTCTGCGAGTGAGACCGTACCGATGTCTACGGCTAACTTGATAGCTTTCGTTGTGAGCGCCAGCTCATGCGTCAGCGTATTGAGAAACGGTTGAAACGCTTCGAGCTTGACCGCTTCGCTGATGTCATCATCTTCGACATAAACACCATGGGAGATAAAATACTGTCGTAGGGCATTCGTTGTGCGTGACTGCACCTTGTAGACGAAGTCCTGCGTTGCCTGCTCTCTCTTTGATAGGTTCTCAGTATTCATATATTCAGTACCGGTGCTCGCAGACGTGCCGTGACTATCCCGACGGCCCGATTTCCCGCCCTTCAAACTTGTCGTATATCTGATTCCGGTTCCCGGAATACTTGTGGTGATGCGGCCACGGGTGTTGTACGTGAAGCCCTTTCCACCAAGAGACGTGCTAATTCCGCTCTTGCTGAGATTGATGCGGATACCGGGTGCAATTTTTATGCTTTTCCTGAAGCCCCAACCCATGTTGCCCCCCAAATGCCTTGGCCAGCGAACTAATGTCGCCTGTACGGCAAGGAAAATTGCTGCCAGTTGTGCAGACGGCCGGACACCTGTCTTGCCGACCGTCGTGCTGTTTTAGTCTTGGGCGTCAACGTTCCGAGAAGTGGTCTTCGTCGCATCCGACCAAGCCATTTCCAGACGTGTTCTGCTGCCTGCGTTAAGTTTGCGAAGACCCACTTCTCGGGCCATCGCAGGTACGCCAGACTCTTCGTCATGCCCTGCCTGCATCATGTCGAATGCGAGTGCTCGGAGTTCGGCAAGAGAGATTTCATCGACTGACCGTGCGGTGCCATCGACGGGCCGCCGGAATTGAATCTGCACATCAGCCGATTCAGCTTTAGCTCGGAAAAACGTCCCCACATCCTCTGGGTCGCCGCGGAAGTGTTGCGACGCCAGCCGTACGACCCGGTCCTGGATTTTTGCGCCTGTCCGAACCCAGCCATGCGCCCGCGCGATACGACGCGCCAGCACTTCGTCCCGAACCGGTCCTTCCACACGTACGACGTGCTCAATCAACCGAAGAAGCGTTGGGTTATAGACGACGTCGAAAAACGAGTTGGCATCGACCGCGTATCCCTCAAACGTCAAATCGACCTCCGCAAAACGTCCCTCGACTTGGTCGCCAGAATGAGCAACGGCGGCGTTCCGAGCGTAGGTAACGGGCAGCGTGGTAGCGTCCGTCACCATTCTCACCTCGCTCGACGCGTCGGTTGACGTATCTGCCGACTGGTCCATCTGCTCATCCGGCATCGCCATTACGTCGGCGATAATCTGCTCCGCGAGGACTGTCGCGTCCTGCTCGGTCTGCGCTCGCTTTGCCCGCTGTTCGGCGAGCAACTCCTCGAGCTGACGATGAATCTTCTCAACCGTGCCCTGCATGTCAATCCACCAATCGGTCGACCAGATGCGCAAGATGTCCCAGCCGAGGCCACGCAAGACCTGCTCACGCAGCTTGTCGCGGTCGCGGGCTGTTGCAGAACGATGATAGGTCGCACCATCACATTCAACACCGGCAAGGTAACGTCCAGGTGCGTCCGGGTCGACTACACCGAGGTCAATGCGGAAAGCCGACACACCGACCTGCGGATGCAAGGTCCAGCCTCTCTCGGTAAGCGCGTTCGATACGGCTTTTTCAAACGGGCTGTCGAAGTCTCCGACGCTCCCTGTAACCGCCTCGCCGAGCGCGCGTGCACCGCGGTCCGCAAACTCCAGGAAGTGCTTCAAGTCTCGCACTCCAAGCGCCTGAGTTCTCGCCAAGTCCATCTGCTCTGGACGGAAGCTACCGAAGACTAGAAGCTCCTGCCTTGCACGGGTAATGGCAACATTCAGACGACGCTCTCCGCCCTGCTGGTTCATCGGGCCGAAATTCATCGGCATGGTGCCGTCAACCCCCGGGCCATAGGTGGTTGAAAAATACATGATGTCCCGCTCGTCACCCTGCACGCTCTCTAGATTCTTTACAAACACGGGCTCAAGCTGCGTTTCCAGGAAGAAGTGCTCAATGGATGGGTCTTTACGACGTTCCTCGTCGAGCAAGTCTTCGATGAGAGATTGCTGTTCAGAGTTGAACGTCACCACGCCGATGGTCAAGCCACTGTCACGGAAGCCGGGCGCTTTCATTTTGCCGACCAAGTCGGATACCAGCGCTTTCGCTTCTGGCTTATTTGTTCGCGCCCCGCCGCGCTCGTATTGGCCATTCGCGACATGATTAAAGCTGACGGCACGGTCGTTCGTGACCGGACTTGGGAACGTCACCAGGCTCCCGTCGTAGTAACGATGATTCGAGAACGCAATCAGACTTTCATGGCGGCTACGATAGTGCCACGACAGCTTCATTGTCGGCAGGTTGGCGCCGATACACTCCTCAAGAATGCTCTCGAGCTCAGTCTCGACATCAGTGTCATCAATGTCCGATTCTGCGCGGTCGAAGAAACTTGTCGGTGGCAACTGTTTCGGGTCACCAACCATGATAACCTGTTTCGCACGCGCCATTGCGCCAATGGCGTCCCACACTGGAATCTGTGATGCCTCGTCGAAGATGACGACATCAAAGTTCGCCGTCTCAGCCGGCAGATATTGTGCAATCGACAGCGGGCTCATTAGAAGGCACGGCGTCAGGCGCATCACCGCGCCCGAAGCTTGAGACATCAACTCGCGAAGGGGCAGATGGCGAGTCTTCTTTTGCATTTCGTATCTCAGCAGGCCCCATTCAGAGCCTCGTGAGACACGGTCTGGCGACGGATGCCCGGCCGAAAGCTGCGCGCGTACCCAGGCTTGTGTCAAGCCGATGAACCGTTCGTCAAGCTCCCGGAAATCCCGAATGCGTTTCTCGTGCTCTGCGGAAACAAAGGTGCGCAACACGTCGTCCACATCGACAACTGCATTCAACCACCAGCGACAGTAGTCGGTCTCGAACGCTTCTTTTACGCGTCCGAGCTGGATTGCGCCCTGTTCAACGCCAGCGACGACGGGAGCAAGCCCCAACGCAAGAGCCGCCGCGCGGGTCTTGCGCCACGCACACCAGGCATTCAACCGGTTCGAGCTAGCCAGGACGTCGCTTGCACGTGCGGCCAGTGCGGCAGGGAGAAGTGCACCCAGAGTCGCGACATCAGAGCTCGGCAAGCCGCTCGCGACCGTGAATTGCATCACTGCCTGATTAAACGCTTGTAGTGCCTCGGCATACATACGCCCGGCACCCGCAATCGCGCCCGTCGGCTCAAGCAGAACATTGCTATCGCCCAGCAGCAAAGCAATCGGGCTCTTCACTGCCGCCAGCGCTTCAGGCGAATTTGCTATCAATGCGAGCGCGCCCGACAGCGACTCGAAGAAATCAAGCGCTGGTTCGATTTCCTCCAGTTTTGTCTGCAAACCGTTCCAGAGTCCACCGGTCTTCGCGGGGAGGTCGTCAAACTCCTTGAGACGTGCACCGAACGCAACCAGCTCGCGCATCTTCTTGAGGTCCGCCGACGCGACGGCACCCGCGCTGCCGCGTTCGATAACGCTGAACCCCTCGTCCTGCCAATAGCTGCTGGCCACTGCTGCTGCCAGCGCACCCTGGAAGGCGACGTACGTCTTCGCGACAGCCAAATCCGTTTTATATCCAACCCATACGGCGTCTGTCTCTTCTTCGAGTCCGGAAAGGCGATTGATTATCTGGTCAATCTGACGAAGTTCTCTGATGCGAGCAAGGTCTTCGCGCGCCGTCTCGCCACACTGCCCCCGGCTGACTGGGTCAAGCCCAACATCTTCCCAAGCCGCGCGTACGCGAGCCTGTTCGAGGACGGTCTGGAAACCGAGCGAAGCCCGCGCTACATCGAGTTCCGTTTTCAGTCCCAGCCATGCGTTAGATGTTGGCAGCGACAGGTCGTCGAGCGCTTTGATTTCTTCCTGAAGTGAATCAATCTGCTTGAGACGTTCGATGTCACCGCCAATGTCTGGCTCGCCTCCGCCGGTCGACAGGTCCACGAGCTTCTTCGAAAGCGAGCGGCGGCGCATCATGCTCATCGGCCAGGACGAATCCTGCAGTTCCCTCCAATCGAGCTGGAGTTGCTGAACCGTTGCCGTCGAAATACCGTCTTTGTATTTAAGCGACAGTTGGCTAATCACGTCCTGACGCTTTCGCAGCAGCTCAATGCCAGCGGAAAGCCGTGACCTTAGCGATTCGTTCCACGGCTGCGAAAGCTGCGAATGAAGTTCGTGATAACGAGTGAGCTGAACGATGCCTTGTCGTAAATCTTCCAGGACCTGGTTTCCCTGCGGCGCTGACAGCGAAGCGTGCAGCTCGCGGTGTCGTTCGACCAATGGTTTCGCGAAGCGCAGGTTGTCTGCAATCGTTTTTGCATCCGGACGCAGAACGAACTGCCAATCGTGCCCAGACGCAGACGGCAAAGTCGCAGCCAGGAGACGCAGGCCTTCCCTACCACGCGTGTCGAGAACAGATGCCGGCAGACCGACGGCCGCACGCAGTTGCTCGGTTGCGGCTTCAAAACGGGCAACCACTGGGCCAATAGCGCGGGCCGAATCGAGCAGCGCGGCTTGCCACAGCGGCGACCATTCAGTTTGAACCACGTGAGCGAGCGGGCTGGATGTCAACTGCCCCTCTCCCATCACTTTCGCGTGAACATCTAGCAACTCAGCCGTCTCGCGCAGCGTTCGCATAGCGACTGAATCGTGAACCCGAGCGGACGGCCATGACAACTGCAGGACGGGCAAGTCATGCCCGGCGACAACGCGGCCGATAGCCTCATATACACTGAGCCCGTTCGGGTATCTCAGGTGCAGACGTTCAACATACCCGTTCAACTGGTTGCGCAATCCCTCCAGCCGAGCGGCTTCTGCATGCCATTCATCGGGTTCCATGGCCGCAGCAGAATCCCACGAAGTACGTAGCTGCTCGAGCACTTCCGTCTTACGTGCTTTGCTGGAATGCAATTCGAGGCAGAAGTTGCCAAGACCAACATCGGCGAGGCGCCGGTACACGACATCAAGCGCCGCCATCTTCTCTGAGACGAATAGCACACGCTTTCTTTCCGCCAGACACTGCGCAATCAGATTCGAGATGGTCTGGCTCTTCCCGGTTCCCGGGGGCCCAATTAGGACGAAGTCTTTTCCTTTGCTTCCCGCCACAACCGCGGAAAGCTGCGAGGAATCGGCCGGCAATGGGCAGAAGGTGTTCTTCACCGGCAGTTCTGCGTCGAGCCGCCTGGCGTCAGGAAACTCAATCGTGCTCTCATAGGAATCGCGCGGCGTTTCAATGAGGTGCCGTACGACCGCGTTCTGTTTGAGCTGCTCGGTTCGCTCAGTCAAGTCCTTCCACATCAAATACTTCGCGAACGAGAACGTCGCGAGAACGACTTCTTCGACTACCTCCCAACCCTTGATGTCCTTGACCGCACTCGATACGGTCTTCCAGATTCCCGTGACATCCAGACCAGAATCATCCTTCGGCAGCTCGGTGCCCTGGATGCCCAGCTCCAGTTCGAAATCCTGGCGAAGCATTTCAATCAGCGTCGGATTGAAGCGCGGTTCGTCATCGTGCAAAGTCAGGCTGAACCCCGAGCGCGCGCTTCGCCGCTCAAGCGACACAGGAACAAGAACGAGTGGCGCGCGATACTTCTTGTCGTCCTTCGCTTCACGTGTCCATGAAAGAAAGCCCAGCGCCAGATACAAGGTGTTGGAACCACCCTCCTGCAAGTTTGTGCGTGAGGTCCGAAAGAGCTCGACCAGACGAGTATCCATCTCGTCTTGCGAGAGGCCGACGAAAACTTCTTTTCGCTTCAATGCGTCAATCGCATGGGAACGACGGATGTTTTCCCGCTCACGCGCTTCATGGATTGCCTGACTACGAGGGTCGTTGCCGTCCATCAGGTCTGGACGCGTAAGCAACTTGATGGCGTGGCCCTCCGCCAGAATGTCCTCAAGCTGCCCGGGGTCCGGAGCGTCAAGTTTCAGTGATTTCTTTCCCGCCTTGAAACTGAGCAGATTGTTTCGAAGTGACAGGTCGAGGAGTTTCCGTTGCCAACGGGTGAGTCGGTCCTCCGGCCGCTCGACTGCCTTATCGTCAACCGCACCTTCCAGTTCATCCGGCAGTTCCGGCGCGCTCTCAAAACCTGCTTCAATGTTCGTCGCTTCGGTTCCGACTGTCCCTCGAGCAATCGCCTGTTCGCTAGCCAACGGCTTGATGCGCTGCAAGCGAGCGCGCCGGATGTCGACGGCCAGGTGAAACTTATGGTCATTTTCTTCAGAAATCTGCTCTTCGCCATTGGCAATGGCAAAGCTGAAGGCAGGATACGGACGTTGTGTGAGCATCGTCGACTCAAACAGCACCATCTCCTTCAATTTCACACGCTTGCGAAGTGCCGTGACATCGTCGACGACCGAGGTCGAGAACTCTTCTGCTTTGAGCCAAACACCTGGAAAAGCGTGCCCCTCCGTAAAGACCAAGACAGCGTTGAGACCTGCCTGCTCAAGCGCCGCACACGCGAACAATGCAAGGTCGAGACAGGTTCCAAGCCCGGAGTCGGCAATCTGGCTCGGGCTTCGCACCTTCTGTCCGGCCTGTTCGAAACTCGCGGGCGGCAGCGAATAATCGATGCCCATCGACCCAATCGCATTCCAGATAGCGGATGCGAGCTCCCAAACGCGGCGAGCACCTTCCTGATAACCGTTAATGGCACCCGATTTGCCAGCTTTATGAAGCACCTCGGCGGCTTTCTTCAAAACCCGCTCGACCGCTGGTTCGTTCGGCTGAACGAATGCTGCGACCAAATCGGGCAAAACCGATAAGCCGCCCCATTGATTGCGCGGCAACAACTCAACGGCAGATTCGAATGACGCGAGCTCGACAGGCTCGGCGAGCCCAGCCGTAAGCTTGAAAGTTATCAGTGCCTTTTCTGACTCGGTCAGACGGCCGAGAAGCGCGCCGTCGAGCAAAAGGTCGAGGTCACTGATGCGTATATCTTTTCCAGCAGCGACGTGGTCCAGGTGCCATGTCTTCGGCTTGAAAAATGTCGGCTCAGAAGAAGCGGTGAGCCGCAACTCTTTGATGTCATCCGCGGTCTCGTTAGCGAGCGAAAGCTCGTGGACGACCGGGACGGCGTTCTGGAAGTCGGCCAGATTTAACTTGCTGGCGAGCGTTGCCTTAATCTGCACGCAACGCGGCTCCTCCGGCACGTCTGCCGGCTCGACAATAGTCTCGTCCATCTGGCCCCCAAAATTCCGCTGGTACGTCTCTCGATTTGATTTTGCTGCCGACCTGCCGCGCTCCATCCGCCGAAAAGGCAGCGAGAACACAGGCATTTTAAGGAATGAACGTATGCCCTTATCGCGGCGGTCGCGCCCCGCCATAATCTCATAACGACATAGCGGAGAGCGATAGTGCGCGCCAAATATTCACAGGGACATCGCCCAGAAGTCGAGGATTCAAACGCGCTAAGTCATGGCGGACCGACATCAGAAAATCGAATGAAAGCGGATTGCAAACGATTGCGAGCATCGGAACAGCCGCAGACGACCTCAGAGACGTCGGTAGTATGCATAACGCACAGACCAGACCTTGTCCCAGATGGCCCAGACGGTGCTCTCGAACGACGACTGATTCACAAGCAGTCCACCAGTAGGCTGCAGCGGTTGACAAGCCACGCGCGCCCTCCCCGTGCCGCGCGGTGTCTAGTTTGAAGCTGCTTTCGTCCTGACGGCGCTCGGCTCACCCGCCTGTTTGAACATCTCGTCTATCAGGTCTTGCACGATGCCATCGGCGTTGGGAAACTGATGCAGCACCGAATTCTTCCAGTGCCCGGACGCAATGAGGCCGCCGCTTGGCGCCTTGTAGAAGCGAATATCCATTGAACGCAGGTACATGACGATGTCCCAGCGCCAACTGTCGGTGTAGGTAACGTTCATGTCGGTCTTATCACACGCCGGCGCCAACGATACGGACACACCGTGGTTCTCCAGATTGCGCTGGATAGCTGCGTCCATATCCGCAGACCGGCCGCCATGCGTGGTGAAACAGGCGACCGTCATTGGCGAGGCTTTCGCCTGCGGCCCCGCCGCGACATTCTGGGTTGTGGAGCAGCCAGAAAGGATGCCCAGCGCCAACACAGCGGCAACAGCGGAGACCAGAGTGCGCATTTTATTTTCCTGTTTGAATGCGAGGACGGCCCACAGGATATCGGCTGCAATAGCGAAAAGTTGAACGCTGAGGGCGTTCTGTTCTCGTTAGCGGTCAACGCGTGGGATTCTTCTTTCTCGATGACGCGTCTTTGAATCCGGAAGACAGCATTGCAAGAGTGACTTTTGCAAACTTGGCCAGCACCGCAGCGCGAGCGTCCCCTAACGTCGCCGACAGATGTGCGTTCACCGCTTGCTCAATCAGACATTCGGGACGGTCTTCTGACACGAGGTCGGAAAACAACGGCGGCTCGCCCACCGCCCGATAAACGTCCAGCAGCGTAATTTCCTCGAGCGGTGTGACCAGAACCCAGCCGCCGCCGTGCCCCTTTTCTGACTGCACGTACCCAGCGTCCCGCAATCCGCCAAACATACGCCGCACCACAACGGCGTTCGTGGCGAGCATTTCCGCGAGCGTCTCGGAGGTCAACGGCCCACCGGCGTGTGCCATATGAATCAACGCATGCAACGTCCGCGACATCCGGCTATCAGTTCTCATTGAGGAAAGCTCATTTATGAAACACGTCGAGTTGCGTAAGAGCATACCACGCGGGTATCATGCAACTTTATATGTTACGTGTACTGGTCACCTAGGACTGCGGCTGCTATCAGCAGCGCTATCCACTTGCCCTCAAAATGGGAGAAGCACTATGCGTTCGCAATTTGATGTCATTGTCGTCGGCGGGAGCTTCGCCGGATTGTCTGCCGCCATGCAACTCGCGCGAGCGAGACGTCGCGTACTCGTCGTTGACGGCAGAAAGCCTCGCAATCGCTATACCGCGCATTCACACGGTTTTTTCGGGCAGGATGGCAAAAACCCGACGGAAATTATCGGCGAAGCGACCGCTCAGCTGGCCCAATATCCGACTGTCGATATCGTCACGACTGAAGCTAGGACCGCCAGTCAGCTCGATGGTCATTTCGTCGTCACGCTAGCAGACGGACTGTCATTTTGTGCTGACAGGATAGTGCTTGCAACGGGCGTGCGGGATGAACTCCCTTCGTTGCCCGGGCTCGACGAGCGCTGGGGCGTCAGCGTGCTTCACTGCCCGTACTGCCACGGATATGAAGTCGTCGACAAGCAGCTTGGCGTCCTCGCAACGAATGCATTGTCAATCCATCAGGCGCTACTGATACCCGATTGGAGCCCAACGACCTGGTTCACGCAAGGCATCGTTGAAGCGACGCCGGAAGAGGCCGCGCTCCTTGGCTCGCGCAACGTGCGCATCGAGCGCTTGCCAGTCGTGGAGGTCTTGGGTAATGCGCCGGAGATGAGGGGATTGCGGCTTGCCGACAACCGTGTCGTTGCAATCGACGCGCTGTTCGTCGCCCCACACACTCACATGGCCAGCAGTCTCGCCCAGCAACTTGGCTGCGAATTCGACGAAGGACCAATGGGTCCGACAATCCGTGTCAATGAGTTCAAGCAGACGAGCATTCCTGGGGTCTTCGCCGCAGGTGATGCTGCTACCCCTTGGACAAACGCGACGTTTGCCGCTGCAGCAGGGGTCGCTGCAGGCGTAGCTACTCACCGCTCGCTCATTTTTGGGTTGTGACGCACTGCCATACGTCTGAGCCGCGTGAGTGTTTGCACCTGCGTACAGGTATTCGACTGCCACACGGCGCAGATTTAGCCACTGACCCGGTACACAGCGCGGTGCCCCGAAGTCGGTAATGCTGCGTTACCAATCTCGCACTGTCGTTTACGTGTGTCTAACGACACTAGCGGGAGCCCCAATGGCGCCTGCTACCACTCCCACCCGATACGCAAGTGAATCCCGTTGTTCCCGTCGACACACGGAATACGTGAGTGCAATGGGGGCAGGTCGCGTCCACCGTCTTCAGAGCAGGCAGGCGCATTAGTTTCCGGCAGACCGGACATGTTACGTTGACTTTCGCGCTGTTGGCTGCGGCTTCAAGGGGTACTTCGGCTGCGGTGGCGAGCGTTTGCTGATTTCCGGCGGAAGCGGTAGAGGCGTTGCCGCGTAGTTGGTTTGGAGTGCGCGGCGAAGCCGCGGCTACGAGCCAACGCGGTTGCGCTGCCGTTACGGTAGGAGGTGCGGTTGGGGTAATAGTTGCTTGACCGGTACGCGTTACAGCTGTCTTTAACTCTAATTGTGAAACCGAGCGAGCCACAGAATTCATCAACGGGGTTGATGTCATTCCGCTGAAATCGCATCGCTGTTCCACAGCTTTCAGCTCCGACGATAGGGCCGCTTCGAGGGCTATATATTCGCTTGCCTGCCTCTTCTGCTTCCTAGCTTGCTCCTGCAGGATGAAACCGACGATGAGGCCGGGAAAGCATGAGGGCAAAAGCAAATCGCCTGAAAAGCCCTTTTTATCGAGGAGGCCAATGACGACCCAAGCTAGCGCGGAGCCTAATAGCCAAAAAAAGCAAAAATGAGGCACCCGAGCGAGCCCTTCCCTTCGAGGTTCGTATTTCGCATAGATGGCAGCTCTAGCAACGTTACGGGCTTGCTCCAAGGCTTTCTCCGCCTCCTCCTTCTGGCGCTTCATTGACGCCTGCCTTTTCGACTCTTTCGCCTGAACGCGCGCGCGTTGCTCTTCGACCTCTCTGTCGTGCTCGCGCTGCGCCGCTGGGCCAATTGAAGCTTTGATGGTCTCTACTGCTTTCGCCCGTGAGCACCGGAACCACTCCCGACCTTTGTTCGCCCGTACCCTCGCAAGTCGACGGTGAACCTCAAATTCGACGGCACGGGCGTTGTCCACAAAAACGGAATATTCGACGACGGCGGGATAAGGTAGCGCAGTACCGCCTAACTCAAGGGCCCGCTCCTTTGGTGAGCGAGTCGTGTGTCCGACCTTCACGTAGTCCGGCATTGCCTTGTTGGAAATTACGTAGACGTACCCTTTCACGCCGCCTCCCTGAATCAATCTCGTTCTATTTCTGTTTGTTAATCCCAGTCTACCGGCCGCGCTGCGGCGCTGACTGTGCGCTCTGCCGCCATACGCGTGGTACTCAAACACTTCGCATACTGCGGGGATTCCAGGTACCTGACGAGCCTCGCCAACCCATGACGGAGTTCAGGCGTGAGGAGCGGTGAAATATCTCGCCCGCATCAATCACCACAGGACGCGAAAATCTGATGTCGGTAGATTCCAGTTGGTTGGGCCAAATCGAACGCGAATGGGCACAACTTCGCCAGTGCGACCCGTCACTCGATGTGGAAAGGTTCTTCCGCCACGTTGTATCAGAAAAAAGGTCGGATTTCTCTCACTTGAATCTATCGCCGCCATTGCGAATGGCCTGCTCACGAGCCCGCTGTCGGGCGCGCCTTTTCTCGGCCGGCGACTTGCTTGAACGGGTTGGCCCTGACCGGCATCCCTCCCTCCTGGTCGCGCTTGCACCGTCTCTTGTCACGGAGACAGGTGGGCCTGCGGGTTACGAGGGTGGACACGTCATTCTGGGCGACGTGCTGAAGGACGATACGGCGAGCGAGCCGCTGCGCGGCATGGCGGCAGCAGCTCTGGCGGACAGTGCGAGGCTTGGTCGCGGCATGGACGCGGACCTCGAGATGGCCAAGGATATGTATGCCACGGCGCTGGAGCGTGGACACCGGTCGCCGCGTACAACCTTGGTTTGTACTGGGAGGGACGCTGGGACAGAAGTGCTCCTGGCGACTTCGTCCCCGACACCACAAAGGTGGCACAGGCCTACAAGCGCGGTGGTTCGAACGCAAAATGCGCCGCCCGTCTAGACGCATTGCGGACCCGCTCGAGATAAAGCACGCCAATCGCGCGCGCCGGCGCGACGAAAAGCGAGCTCAGAGTGCTCGCTTACTCGCGCGATTAAGCAGCCCCAGCTTCTGGTGTAGCCGCGACATTCGTCGCTGCGCCCACCTTTTTGGCCCCAACCAGTTTCTTCGCCGGTGCCTTCTTCGCTACCGCCGCCTTTGTCGAAGGCTTCTTCGCGACGGCTTTCGGCTTGCTCGGAGTGCGAGAATCCGCAACTCCGCTAACGCCATCAATCAAGAACTTCGTCCGGTCTTTGGCACCAGCCAGCCACGCCGGCGTCGGACCGCGGCCGCTCCAGGTCGCGCCACTCTTCGGGTCACGGTAACGCGCAGGCTGCGTACCCTTCGGTTGTCCCTTCCCGGCGCCCACACTCGCACCGACCGACTTCGACGCGGTCTTCTTGCCCGCAGTCTTTGCCTTGCTCACAGCACCCGCGTTCGTCGTAACAGTCGCTTCAGCGCGGCCTGAAATCAGAAATTTGCTTCGGTCTTTGGCTTCAGCAATCCACGCCGGAGCGCGACCGCGTCCGCTCCAGGTCGCGCCCGACTTTGCGTCCCTGTACATCGCCGGCTGCGCACCCCTCACGTACTTTCCGGTCTTTGCGGCTGACTTGCTTTCAGGAGCCGACGCATCGGCGACGCCATCAATCTGAAACTTGTTTCGGTTCTTCGCATTTGCAAGCCAGGCAGGGGCTCGTCCGTGACCTGTCCACGTCGCGCCCGTCTTCGGGTGACGGTATTTTGCAACCGATGCAGAGGATTTCACTGCGGCTTTGACGCCCGGCTTGGGTCCACGCTTCTTGCCACCACCAACATGCGCAGCGATGTCAGCAGTCGTCAAACCATGCTTTTCCAGCATGCCACGAATCTTTTCAATCACCGCGGACGAGTCTTTCTTCACAATTGCTTCGGCTTGCGCCTTCAGCTTTGCGATTTTTGCCTGCAGACTTTCTACTGTAGCCATTTGCTTTTTCCCCGATTGATTGCAATTGCCGCACTATGCCACATTACGACAAAGATAGGCATTGAGCGGCAGCCTTATTTAATGCTGGGATGGAGTTTCAATTAATTTAACCCGTTCTCCCCTTCATCTGCTTGCCCAACTGTCCAAAAAGTCACCAGTCGCGCTGATTTGCTCTTCAACTGCAGTACGGTGCGACTCTTACTGGATGCACAGTCTCGACGTCCTAGCGGTTCGCCCATGCGCACGATGGGCAACAGTTTCTGACTTCGAACTCTAAAAGTGCTTCTGACTAACGCGGGGCAGGCCATCCCGCAATACGCATTCAAATATCCGGCAGCAAAAGGAAATGAGAAGGTCGGTCAGGGGACGGCATGGAGGGAGAGAAGTCGCCAACCAGTTGTTCAATACGCTCCACGACGAGTCTTCGGTGCTCCACGTCCGTGACGTCTCGTCCCAGTAACCGACACTCTCCTGGGTTCACCTAGACCGAATCGTTGTGACACTGAATGCGCCTTCGGAGTATCTGCGTCAGGTGGTTCCTAAGGCTCCCCGTCGAGAGTTATCTAGTCTGGCTTCGGGGATGTGCTGCAAGGTATTGCGACAAAAAGGCCTCCCGCTCCTCTCTCGTCGCAAACACCGCGCCTGCAAACGCCTCTGCTGCACCGGGATAACTGTGAGGTTCTCTCCGCGATACGACGTCAAAAATTGCATGAAAGATAAGTTCGCGGTTGCCCGCGAAGTGTTCTAGTACAGAACCGAAAAATTGTTGAGGAGCGGGTCCCTCGTAGTTTGGCCAAGGGAACAAGCAGAGCGAAATGAATGGAGCGGGACTAAGGTCCCGTAACAGCTCGGAGTACGACTCGACTAGGACAGGATATTCGCCCGGCGCATCCATCAATCGACGGAGGAATGTCTGCGTCACCAAGGGACCACCATTAAAGCTCGAAATAGTAAAACCGATATAAAGTAAGAGAGCCCGCTTGCGCTCGGAATCTGGAAGGTCTGCACTGCATGCAGCAAGGAGCATCAGCTCCCGGCAAACTTCGTTAAATCTTAGGGAAACCCGCGCGCTAGAGAGCACATTCTCGATGGTCAGACGTCCAATAAGGAAGCGCAGCAAAGCATAGCTTTGATGCAAACGGTGGGACTTAGAGCAGATACCACCATCGCAAGCCCGGGCGGCGCCGTCGCTCCAGTATGTGCAGATAACTTGCAGCGTGCCGAACAATTCATCAAGAAGGTCGTCCGGAACAACGTCTAGTAGGGCAAGAGATACGACGGCCGAGTCGTCGCAATCGACAAACAAGCGCTGCACAGCGGAGAGTGTCGCCTGCGGGCCGTCTACTGGCAAACACCGATTGAGCATCGACACTGTCAGGTCCCAATCGTCCTCTAAGGCAACGGGCCTTGACATGAGAGCAATGCACGCGCTCACCCACGACTGCCCGTCCAACGGCAAATTTATATAGCCTTTCAATCCGCGTATCCCTTCCGCTATCTCTCCAACCGACAGAATTTCCAGGAGGTTTCTCGTGAACAAATCCTTTTGACGTGTGTCGCGAGCATCGTTCGGCCCCCAACGATTCATTGCGTCAGCTATAAGGCGTGCCGCTGACGGTCCTGCTTCGCCTGGACAAACCTTCATTAGCTGAAAAAACGCATCGAAGCCCGCCGCGACTACTCCAGGCTCCGTCTCAAAACAAAGATTCTCCAACTCCGAAAGCGACCGGCGACATATGTGCCCAAGCCGAGTTTTGAAGGACCCCGGCAAGAGTCCCGAGTCACCGGATTCGCTTTTCAGGGAAGCGAGGGCGCCACTGAACGCTCGAAGGGCCGCAAACAAGTGGGGTGGGGAACTCGCTAAAAGAGGCAGTTCGCTGATTAGCGAGTCCACAATCCAACCCTCGTTGCATCGAATTGCCTCTAAAATCTTGGTCGAGTTACCGACTTTCAAGGAACTGATAAGCTCGGCTCTGTAATCTGTCGACAGCGTTAATTTCCACTTTTCTGCGATGCCAAAAACTAAGCTTTTGAATGCACGCTCGAACTCGCGCGCGTCTTCTGCGCCTGTGACGAATGCCTCCCAAGGCCTCGAACCATCTTCAATTTGTTGTATTAATCGCTCGCGCGGTCCCGTTAGAGCGAAGGCCACTAGTGTTCTGACAGGGTAGGCTTCTCCCCACTGAAAAATCAACCCAGAAACGTCGTTGACAAACCGTACGAGTTCCCGAGGTGTGGGAACTCGGTCACGTGTCTTGAGCAAATACAGGCGAACGCAATCATCGAGCTCCACGGGCGCCGTACAAGTACCGATTGCCTCCGACAGTTGCTCGCGCAAATAGCTGGTCCACGCAGCTAAAGTCGGCGGTTGAAGCTCAAGCTGCAATTGAAATACCTTCTCAAGGAAGATATCTCTTTGGACAAGTGGTCGCTGCAATGTCTTGGTCGAATCGGCCGCGGACTGTCCGACGTCTTCACCCTTAGGCTTAGCCGGCTCAACTGTGCGCGTGCTCGCTGAATTTGAAACATCCGAAACCGGTTTCGCTATAGGTATCAAGACCCACAGATTTTTGAACCAAACGGCCTGCTTGAATTGCGGATTGTCCAAAAAAGAACGGAGCAGCGCCCAAATTTCCTTGACTTCTGCGTCAACTACCCGGTCCAGATTGTCGATAACGATGACGAGCTTTCGAGAGCTGTCCGGCTTCCTATTCAGGCCGTCCTCCATCAGGCCAGCGAAGAACTTTTGGAACTCGATGCTCGTCGCCGATGGCTCATCTTGCTTTTCCGTCGTGTACTCTAGCGGTGTCCGACTTAAGAGAAAGCCAATCCATTTGTCCGACAAAGAGCGTATGAGGAACGCACATAAAAGTGCGACGCTAACGCATAGAACGATACCCGGAATGAGTTCGAGTTGACCGAGAGATGTGCCTATTCTTGGCCAGATTTGAAAGACCAGCGCCGTCAGAAGGGGCAAGAATAGAACTGCACCGAAAGTGGCGCGAGTTAAGCCATCAATTTTGGGAGCTTTTCGCTCGACCGTTACCTTTATCTTGCCAGCCAAGATGTCTCGCTCGCGCTTCCAATCGGAACTCAGCCACGTCGCCTGAGTTAACGATTCGACGAGACTGTCGAGGAACACCCGGCGCAACGGGTCACCAACATGCACCCACGCGTCGTACACAAAAACCAACCGGTCGTTCTCGCGCCGCTCCTTGAGCAACCGCACTACGGTTGACTTTCCAGCTCCCCATTCTCCGTCAAGCCGGATGGTCTTACCGCCACTCTGTGTTGTGACAATTCTGTAGATAGCATCTGCGACGCGCTGATGCGGACCGAGCGCATCCTTTCCGGCAGGCTCGTCGACGATAAGTGTTGGAGTTTTCGGGTCCATCGAACCATCTCAGCGAGGGGAGTCCTTATAGAATGGTAAGCCACACCTTGTAAGTCAAGCTCCAATGTAGCGGCCAAGCTTTGATTGCTCTAAGTTCTACTGTTTTCTAGGTCCGTCGGCCTGACAAGAGCGGGACAAACGATAGTCCCCATGACCTAGTATCGCTTTAACGAGGGAGAGTTCCTTATCTATACATCATGGGGACCAGATACGCGTGGGGCCAATTAGCAGTGGAATCAGGTCCGCCCAAGCGAATGCTGAAGCTGACACTCGAGGCCTAGTCCCTCCCTGCCACAATCTTCCGGTCCGCCAAACTAGATATTTACCACTCCGTACGGGATGGCTAGATGGTCCTCCAGTGTCTCGCAAAGGGTCGCAGCATTCTGGGAATAGCCGACAAAATCCTTTACCTCATCGTTCTCGCCGACCATCGACTCCATCAACGGCAAATGTCGGGGGCTTCGGGCCGCTGTGATACGGCATTGCTTATGTGCAGCATGCCCGCCCTACAACTGCCGCCGTCGTAGGAATTTGCGGCGCTGGCCCAAGTTACGCGCTGATTCGCAAACGTCCCCGTGCGGCATAAATTGCCGATACCAAAGTCTACAACGTTCATCTTCTGTCGGCAGGCCACGAGGCGAGCGTTGCTTAAAATATTGAAGCGGTCAAACGGCCGTTGCGATACATAGAATGCGGGGACATCAATGTGGCAACAGTATTTTTTTTACACGCATGCTGAAGGGGCGCTTCGAAACGAGTTGAAGGTTCAATTTTCGCTGCTAAAGCGGCAACGCCTTTTAGAGGCCTAGTATTGTTACCGCCGATGCCAGTTTGACCCAGATGCCGAAATTCGACTGGGCCACGAGAATTGCCCGCGAATCGTTGCTCCTGAAACGCTTTCCCAATTCGCAGTCTGGTCAGGCCGACGTCGGCATGTGGGGCGATATTGTGTCGGCGTCAACACCTAACGAGTCTTTCGTCGTCCAGTTGTCCCGGGCTATGTGAATCGAAAGCGAGGCGCTGAGCTGCCCCCTGCTTCCTGTAGCCCCGGTCGATGTTTCCTCGCTCCCAGGAGTAGAGGTGTTAGAGTCAATCTTGTCCAGTCCTGCCTGGGTACCAGAACTGGTATCAGCATCAAGAGTATCAGCGCTGTTACCCCCCCGAGGGTCCGAAGGTTTGAAGAAATTGCCGCCGTTGACTTCGTCGGAGCGGAACCCTTGCTCGTCGGGTACTTTTTGCTGTGACGAGGTAAGGGCACCGAGGTTCGACAACTCATCATCGAGTCCTGTGCCTGAAGTCAGCGATGAGGCGTGCTGGTCCGAAGGAAAAGGCGGCGCCGTCGGCGCCGAGGAGGGGCTGCTGGATGCGCTGTCAGGCGCTGGGGACGCCGAATCGCTGAAGAAAGCTGGTGGGGCAGCGGAGTTCGGTGAGCCATTCCCATCGCTTTCTACCAGTGAGGCCGCAGCCTCCAATGTTGTTTGTTCACCTACGGCGCCCAATGCGCTCTCGTGGGAAATGGCTCGAGAGGGGCCCTCTTCGCCTGACAGAGACTGACGGAGCTGCTGCTCTTGGTGCACTTCTTCGAGCTCATGCCGCCGCATTTCCGCCAGCTTCTCCCTCGTCTTCGCATCGTCATCGTCGGACGAACGCGTACCGCCCTTGGTCAAGTCATCCATAACTTTCCCCCGTGAGCTATCTGTGTCGCGTGAGCAAAGCATAGGACATGGTCAGAGCGTTAGCTAGTTGGGAATCGCTTGCACATTAGCATCTCCACGAGGCTACACGTGAGAGACGCGCCGGATTGAGACACGGTACGTCTCATTCGGGAATTGGACTGCTGCACATACAGAAAAGCTTTACCGGTCACGACATCAACGAAGATGAATTAGGATACCAGAGTCAGCAAACTACTACCCGCTGGGCCGGGAAGCATTTCCGTTTTTAATTTCGCAACCAGTCCTCGAATGACATTTGTTCTCAAGATACGTCAACCCCGATGCCTACCGGCGTTTTGCGAAAAGAGCAGTAGTACTACAAAGGTATTTCCGCCGGAGGGATAGAGTGACGTGACTGAACGGGGGCATCGGCGCTAGGATTGATTGATACGGCGATTTCCTGGACCAGACGATACTTATGGCGCACTCGAATCATGAAGCTGCGGCGCATGGCTTCGTGTGCGTCGCGCAGTGAGCACTGTTGGCGCTTTCGCCGGTCACCATCGTTTCCACGCGCAGGTCGCGAATTGGCGGCCAACTCGCGGTCCCCATGCCGAGAAATATTGCGGACCCATTTCGGTAGAACGCAGTTCACAGGTCACCGGACAGATGGGCGAATACATCAGGTCGAATCGACGCAGCGCTATCTCCCTGCATCCGCCCCAAATCGCATCTGATGCCCGATATTGCAGCCTTTCCATAGTGACTCAGCTAGGACGGCAACGTTAGAGTACTGTCGAAAGTAACATAGTTAGTCCCAACTAACGAAGAAAGTCGGCTGGTGCGCTTACCTTGTCTATTCCGCTCAACTGGATACCGATTGCCACTAACGCAACTGCCGCAGTCTCTGGCGGACGGCCTGTGCGAAATTGGCTCAGGTGCTAGCCTTGGAACCACTAGCCAGACGCTTGGAGCGCGAAGGCCCCTTTTGGGCAGCCACCGGCGCGCTTTTTCATCGGCACGACACTTGTATCCGATGTCATGGCAAAGCGTCGGCATCGAGATATCACGGCGCTTCTCAAGGTCGCGGACCGACATTTCAGCTCGACGAACAATTGCGCACTGGAAAAGAGTCTTCTTGTCCGACCCACAATTTTAAGGCACTGTGATTCGCCTTCGAGAGCGCGTCACGCCGTTTCAACTCTTCATTTACTGCCGTCGGGAACTGTTCCGGAAATGGAACTGCAAATGGAAGCTGTTCGCTACTTTGTATAACTCGAGGCACAGCCCTCCAACGGTCGCTATAGTTAACTGCATGATAGATATAGGCTTGCGCTTGCTTCCCAAATTCGCCGAACATGGCGTTGGGTAGATACAACCGAATCCGAGAAATAATTTCGTCGTTAGCTTTAACCAAAGAATCAATCTTTTCTCGCATAAGCGCCTGCTTCGTCTCACCCGTCTTTCGTGCCTTGCTCACATAGGATTCGAGGATACCCCAAGGCTTGACTAAATAGTTCGCTTGCAGGTCGCGAGACATATCTCGCGTCTCGTCAAGCTTTGTCTGGATGACTTTGAGTTGGCACCAAAGCTTCTGATTTTCGCGTTCTTCAGCCACGACATTGCTTTGATATTGCTCGTGATGTGCATACAGCCATGCGATTCCACCTGAAATAGCGACGATTGCGCCCACTACAATTGGAATCCATACGGCGAGGCTGGATTTGGATGAGTCAGCTGTCTTAAAGGCAGTCATGGTTACCTCGTCATTGGTTCGCTCGCGATTGTCATATCCTAGCGGCGTCTGCCTGCTACCCCCGAGAGTCTGCCACCCGCTTAAACCTCGCCTTTGCGAAGCGCTCTACTGAAGACTCGCTCAAACAGGAAATCAACTATGAAGCCTAATGCGAAGCGTTGCGGCGCGCGACAAGACTGCGAAAATCTCTGCGCCCGAGCTCGCGTGCGTTGGGCGTGTTGGCAACGTGTTCCCTAGGAGCCGTATTCGGCGACCGCTGCACCGAGTTGGCGACAGCCGTTCGTCGAACCGTGGCTACAATTACGAGGAGGCTTCGCTTAGGAACGACCGGACCTCGACGTGCCGATGCGGCCTTTGGCTTTCGGCCTAGGCTTGTGCTGTCCACCGCTTGTCATCTTCTTACCCGGCATGGACATAGAGATGACTGGCTGAACGGAAATCGGCGCCGCGATGATTGCAGGCCTTGCGCTACCTCTTTCCTGCGCGAACCACTTCTCTATTGCTTTCGCACGCGCGGAGACGGAAACCGGCGCTGTCTTCCCGTTTCCCCTCATGGCCAATCCTGGCCGGGTCGCGGCCAAACGGCCCGTTGTGCGTTCGCGCTCCTGCCGTACAAGCTCTGCGTATGAAACTAGAGCAGTCTGGGCATCGTGAAAGGTCGATGGCGTTCCTTTTTGATTCTGGGCCATCAAGCTGGACTGAGCGCAAGTCGAAATCCTCTCCGGCGTGTCTGTGCGAGGCTTTGGCTGCGAAACGCTCGACGCGAACGTGCCCGACTTATGTTCGCCCGCCGCTGATGCCGTCCGATGACAGATTGGCGAAAGGCCCCATTTCTCGCAGACGTAACGCAAAACGCTTGTATGGTCGTACAACGTATGGTCCACGCCTTTAGCTACCCATGGCGATACAAGGACAGCGGGAACGCGCACGCCCAGTTGGTTAAACGAGAAATTGTCCGTATTCTCGTCGGGAGCCACCGTCGCGGGCGGCACGACATGGTCGTAAAAGCCACCGTGTTCGTCATAGGTGACGACCAGTAGCGTCGATTCCCATAACGCCTGATTTGCCCGGATTGCATTGTACACATCGGCTATAAGCGTTTCGCCGGCCATCACACCAGTTGGCGAATGCTGGTCGTTCTCGTCACCATGTAATCCATCAAAATATCGGGGCTCGATGAACGAATATGCTGGGAAGTCTGATTCCGCTCCTTTGCAGTTGTCAAAGAATGCATCCATCTCCTGGAAGCTATCCGTGAAGTACAGGCGTTTCAAGCGGCTCAGCACGATGGATTGCGGTACACCACCGTGGTAAATCTTCCATGAAATCGACTTGTCATTGAGTTCGTCGTAAATCGTTCGCTGGGTGTACCTTCCGAAAAACATGCGCACAGTGTCGATGACACCGTCTGGCATGAGTACATCCCCAAGGCTCGTGCCGCTATGCACGAACAAGCGGTTTGGCCAAGTCGGTCCCGGCATCGATGAAAACCATCGGTCGCATACCGTGAACGATTTCGCCAGCGCGTGCAACGCCGGCAGGTCGCCATCCTTGAAATACGCCATCACCTGGTCTGCTTCGGCAGCTGGAGCAGTAGCGTTCTCGTGTCGGAACTCGTCCACAAAGTGCGCCATCCCGTCCGCAATCTGTCTGGTGACGTTCTCAAACTCGTGCGGGACTTTGAAATCTTTGCTGACGAACTGTGCAGCCGTGGGAGTTTGCTTGTGAGGCGCGTTATCTTTTTTGGCGTCAAGATTGACGCCGGGTTTTTGAGGGTCGACCCCATCGATATCTGGATTGGAAGCTTGGAGCGCCCCCAGCATGTGGTCGAAGGACCGGTTCTCCATCATGAGCACGATGACATGGCGGATAGGGTCACCGGGAAGTGTGTTGACATCGACGCCTTTTGCTGCCGTCGCGGCAAATCGTCCGGCCAGCTGAAATTTGCGTGACGCCGGTTCATTTTGCATACTGCTGCGGCGGACTACTCGACCAAGACCGCCTGTCTTTGCGTCCAGGCGCTGCCGCGCAAGCGCATCGTTTGCGAAGAACTGGCTATATTGGCCTTTTGCCGGGTCGAAGTAACCAATATATCCTCCCGAGCTGACTCCAAACGATTTCAGGTCTGTTCCGCAAAAATCGTTTCGCGCACCTTCCTCCTCGCCTGGTGTGAAATAGTGCGGCAAAACGAAGTTCGAAACAGTCACGCCGTCGATGACGTACGTCTGCGCTTGCACAGCATCGCACATCTCAAAAAAATGGTAGACGGTGCGATTGTTGTCGTTTGGGTCGGCTCCCTGCACAAGCAGATTGCACTGCGGGTCGCCGATAAGCTCGAGTGCTTCATGTGACAAGGTCGTTGGCCATTCCTCACCGAGAATCTTGCAGAGGTCCAGATAGACAAATCCATATGGAATTCCGGCCAGGTTCTGGTCGTGATATCCGAGCACGTCGTTCGAAGCGGCAGAGTCAAGGACGTAAAGAATGGCGTCGCCGCGCAATTCCTTGAGCTGTGTGAGGTCGGTGTTCGGGCCAACGGGACCCTCGACACGAAGTCTGCCGCCAAATGCCCAGTAAGGCTCAAAGTCCTCGGCAATCTGCCGATTGATGGCACGGGCGACACGATGCATTTCCCGGTCCGCAATGCAACTCGTGCGATTCACAACCGAAATTTGATACATGCCTACCTCCGCCTACTGTATTGTCGGGACCTGGCCTGAACTGGCTCAAACATGTGCGCCACGGGCTCTCGGAGTGCCGTTCCTTTTCATGACTGGCAGTGCCGGTGCCGGGTCGGCAATAGGCGGAATCGCATCCGCGGGTCCTCGTTGAATGGCGGAGGCGAACTGGCACCATATGTCGAAAGCATGCTGGTCACTGCAACAGGCTTCAATGTGTTCATTGCAAACCAAGAGTCGCTCTGCACGAGAAACTGCCAGTCGAAATTGTTGAAAATTGGTTCCTTCCGTGTCCCCAGCGTTTGGGAAAGAAATACCGCCAGTTTCTCTGGCGCGGCTATCTCCGCGCACTTGCAAAACGCGCGCTGGAAATTCGACGGAGACTAGACCGATTGGCACTCTCAGACGCCGAAACTTTTTGCTTTGTAAGCTTATACTGCGCGCCAGATAAGGCTCGCGCTTTGCATTCGTCTATGTTCGCTAGCGCACATTGCTGTCTTACGCAGCGCGCCACTGCATTGCGATACGCGTGCACCGTCCCGGTCTGACTCGCATCTCTCGCAGAAACGTACTTGACCGCCGACGTTACGCGGTATCGCGAACAAATCCACCGCACCACTGACGTGAAACAACGGCTCAAAGGAAGGACGAGCCCTCCCTGCGTGACCATCGAAGGCTCGTGAAATTAGTCGCAGGTGTTCTGCGTCGGATACCAAATGTGGGATTTGGTTCGCGCCAACCGAGGGTCCTAGCCCGTGTCGACGCTGAGGCGTCCCTGAATTTCCGTCACTCACAAATCGTATGTGCGGTAGGCCACACAGCGGTAACAATTAAGACGTTTACATTAGACCTACTTTCACCTTTTATTTTCTAGACGGGTAGAGCATCCACTGCAGATAGTCACAACAACGCAGTTCCACAGCGCTAAGCGCCCAAATCCGTGAGTAGCGGTTATTTGGTAGTGCATTGGCAACCGAAGAAAAGGGGGTGCGCAATGCTAGAGAGGACGCCCGTTGGGCTAGATGAGATTGTCGAGACGTTCGGGAGCCTTGATGTGCCAAAGTTCAAGGACAGGTACATCACACCATTTACACTGCCGTATCCGCTTTACTATGACAAAGAGATAGTGCACAGAGCGCGCTGCCACTTTCTGATTGTTGATAATTTTCTCAAAGCATTCGACACACTCCAAAAGAACGGGCTAAGTAAATACGTTCAAAATTACGGGGGCATATACAACGACCGAAAGGTCCGAGGGAAAGAGGGGAAGACAGGCAAGGTCTCTACGCACGCATGGGGTATTGCCATCGACCTGGAGCCCAAGAAATATCCTCTCGGAAGCAGCGACCGGTTTCCTGACGAAGTGGTAAGCATTTTTAATGAATGTGGGTTCTTCTATGGCGGCGATTTCAAGGGACGTAAGGACCCGATGCATTTTCAGTTCGCCAAGGGTTATTGACCGCCTGCGCGCGAGCCTTGACGTGCCGCGGGGAGGTTACTCGGTGCTTCCTCGAAAGAAAGAAAAATCTAGGAGACATGAAGTGAATACTGCCCCTACACCGCCTATCGAACACCCATCGACCAACGCTGTCATCGGCGATGCGCGACAGAATTAAGGCTATTTGAGTAATGTGGATGTCAACGCGCCGAACGGTAGCTGCCGCATCGCGGCCGGCGCTCGGGCCTCGTCCGATTCTTCGCCTTGACCTCAAGAAGGCTAAGGCTTTGATGGCCCTCGCCCTCGTGTGTCTAGGTCTTTCAGGATGCGTCATCCAAAATGAGCACGTGAATGGAGCGATTGAGTCGACCCGCTACTTTGGCGTTGTCAAAATTGATACGTATGGGGACCGTGAGCTTCAAGTGACGCAGAATAAGTTCACCACGGTGGGACTCCGTGTCGGTGCCCAGTCGGGGGTTGGATTCTTCAGCGAGAGCATCTTGTACGTCCCACTCGACTGCCGAGTCGTCGTTCTGGTCAACACCGAGAGTCAACTCGAAGCCGCGAGAAGATTCATTCAAGACCCAATCATGGCGACAGAACTATGCGTACAGAAATCGGAATAGTCTTGACCATCGTTGTGCTTGCAACGATGGCCTGCTCCAGCACCCCGAAACACACGAACACACTCATCTTCGGCACCAACACCATCATCGCGCTCGACGTCTCACAGTCGCCAACCGGCAACGTCGGGGTGACATTGGGCTACAAGAGGCAGGAGGCGGTATGGATGCCTCTGCTAGCTAACGATGGAGAAGTCGAAGGCAACCAAATTCCGGCGAAGTGTGACAGTGACGACTGCCGGAGCTTCATCGGGATGACTGGTGGGGACGGCCATGTCAATGGTCCTGGAGCACGTGACACTTATTCGGTGATTGCAACGCTCTCCGGCGAGACTACTGGGCGCGCGCCTGTTGATAAGACGGGCGCTGAAGTGTCGGCCGGCGGCAGCATTGCGCAGTATTTTGCAACAGGGATGGCGGCCCGCTTGCTGGCCGACAAAGGGGGAGCAGCGCTGGTTAACACCAATGCCTATCCGGCAGTCTCTGCAGATATTCAGACGGAGGCCGAGCAACTTGTGGCCAGTCAAACCCAAATGATAACTGCGGTAATGCGGGCAGTGAGCAAATCTGACGGCACACTCGACATAGCCAAGCGAAATGCTTTGGTAGAAAAATCGGCAATTAGCGCTCCGAACATAAAATTGCAACTTCTAAAAAGGAATGAGGCGGCGACGTTCCGCGACTACCTTTTCTTGCGGTTCGAGGGTGCCGCGAAACCGCTGTACGTCGCAATCAAGTAACACTTGGCTGGAGACGAGCAAATGTCCAACGTTGTTATCGAAGCATTTTCGACCGAGCACGAAGCGCTTGTCGTGCTCACGGTTTGGAAGGAAGAACGAAACTTCTTACCAGTGGGGCCTGGAATCATTAAGTGCGAGAGCGCGGGTTGGAACAACGTGGCTTCGACTACGCACGTTCAAGACGACGCTTCGCATGACGGTGGAGACACCTATCTTGTAATCGTACAGTCACCTTGACGATTCGGTTTCTTGGGTTAAAGGTCTCCCTTCGGTGGACTACGTAGACAGTCTCATGGGGTGATGAAGACTTTGCTTGCGATAACGTCGTTATAATACTCAAAGGTAAAGGAGACATCACAAGTAGCTGCAGGCTGCTTCCAGAGCGGGAAATTCAATTTAGTGACTTGCGGTGCGCTCTCGCCATTCGAGCCCCACATCCATCGCCAACATGGCCACCGCTCTCCCGGAGCGACCACGGGCGTTTATAGACGGGCGGCATCTTGGAAGTATCCCAGCCACACGTTGCTGGCGCTTAAAATGAGATAAAAGCCAGCCCCACAACGACCATCAATTTGGTATTGGTTTCTCGCAGACGTCGATACCGGCACGCCTCACCTGTTATCGGAATTGACGCTTACAACCGCAATACGAACGGCCGCCATGTCTCCAGTAGCGGCTCGTTTGCTCGGCCGCCCGGAATGCTGGACAATGGCACTTATTGGGAATGGAGCTCAAAGCGAATTCCAAGCGCTCGGTTTCCTGAATTGCATTGGCGACACTCTCGAAGGCGGGTCTCCTTCTATGGCTAGATAGCCGCTATCGTAGTACGCATATCTGGCGTCGTCGCCCCGAGGTGCCAGAAGTTGAGCGCAACGATACTGCCCCACGCGTCGAAGCCCTGCTGGAATTCCACAAGTTTCTTCTCAACATCATCCGCTGAAAACGCGTCTTCCGGATAAGCCTGTCCCGTGAGGATGACTGGTTTGTGATACCAGGTCGTGTACCGGTCTACACAGAGCCGGCCGTAATCGGCTGAATTCTTGAGCTCGTAGGCTGCGGGTTTGCTGATTGCGTTCACCATTTTCTGTGACGGGAAGCTCCCGTACCAATAAGCCTGCGGGTTCATTGCGTCGACGAAATCTTCGGCCGGCTTGAGCACCGCAGGGTCGTGCCAGTCTATAAAGCCGTGGCTCGTCAGCGCCAAGCCGCCGGAGGCGGTGTCCTTCACCCCTGCCAGATAGTCGTGGATTTCCGTCGGCGTCCAGTTTGATGACGACACGCCCTGCTCGATGTCTGCTACGAAGGTGTCTAGTCCGAACTCCTTCAGTGCTTTTTTGGTGAGGCTAGCCTCTTTGCCGGGGTTCTCTCCCTGACACCAGCCCCAGCCCGCGACAGCGAGGCCGGCCGTCTGGACTGCATCCAAGAAGAGGTGCATCTTCTTACGGTCAGCACCATCCCTGTCACCAACATAGCCGTTTCCGTGGATGCGTACCCAGACATGCTGCAGGCCCATGTCCTTCATTGCCTGCGCGGCATCCCTCTCGTTATGGTTGAAGGCAGAGACCACTTTGTCGCACGTGTAGATGTACATCCCTTTGCCGGATAACGCGGGAATGGCCTTTCCGTCTGGAAACGTCGCAAATGTTGTCATATTCACTCCTTGGTGCACGAAGAGGTGTCGCTTGCATACATCGAAACTAGCGCGTCCAAACGCGCGGGGTTGCTTGCGCGCAGGAGGTTAGCCTATGGTGAGTGGACATCTGTGAGTAAGGGCTGACCGGTAAGGAAGCGGTACAAGTTCACGGAACGCATGATGAAGCCAAACCGGCGGCGAGCCGTGGTGCCGTCGTTCATCTGGGCATATGCGTCAATTTCTCGCTGGACGCGCCCCGTATCCGTATTCGCCTTTCTGGCAAGCGCGGCCTCAGCGCGCGCTGGAGCGGAATTTCGAACGCGAGCATTCGCCAGTGCCTCATCTATGGTGCCGCCTTGCGCAAGCGTGTGATTCATCGAGCGGTTCCAGTTGCGGTCAAGCCAACTGTTGAAAATCCACTCTTGACCTTCCTGAGAACGAAGCGCGATACGCATGTAGGTCCGAAAGAGTTGCCAGCTATGCGGATTCATGTGCTTCTTATTGTCCCAGACGAGGCAGTTCTCTCGCGAGACTCGTGGGTGCTCCTCATCCGCATTAAACGCCCGGCCGAACAGGTCAGCGTTGATAGCGGCGGCGTCACACAGCCCGGAAGCTCGAATCTGGTCGTACTGGATGCGGTTGTGCAGATAGATGCCCGGGTCCGCAAATTTGAGGAATTCGGCCTTTTCTGTCAGCGAGGTTGGGTGGGTAATGAAGCGCTCCGCTACGAACTCGACGAAGTGTCCCAGTTCCTCGGAGTCAACGTGCGAAATACCAATGCCGCCGAGGTCGTAACTCATGACGTGCTTTCCCTGCTTCGCATTGCTATTGCTGGCCCAGTGCCGATTGCACGGGTCGGGCAGCTCGCGTTCGTCGATACCTGTTATACCCCACTCGCTCACGCCCACCGTCAGAGCAAGCAGACCGAGGTTGCGTTTTGCCGTGGCGTCGTCTGTGTTGCTAAGATAGGAATCAACCAGAGCTTTGTAGAAGGAAATCGGAATACTCTCGTCCCTGGCGTTGTCATCCGCCGTTGGCGACCATTGCGCATGGCTCATCAACTCGCCAAGCACCGGATTGCTCCAACCTGCCGTGGCTGGCGTCGCCGGGACGGCCGCATCTGCGCCCATAAGCTATCTCCTTGGATTCGTATAAGAAATCATTCTCTTGCTGTTTCTAACCTGAAGACAGCAACGGCCTACAACCATGCGAACGGCCGCCGCTCAAGCATGAAAACTGGCGACGGAATTTTCGCGAGTTATCTAAGCAAGATGCCTATGTCTCACAAATAAAAGGTCGCGGAAGGCATTCTGTAAAGATAAAAATTATTTCAATAATGTGTTTTTGCGTATAGACAAGAAAAAGAAAAACTATTTTTAAGTTACGCTATACGCGAAGTAGTCGAGGGTATCGTCGCCACATTTTGATTTCACAATAGGCTCTGCCCGGACTCGCCCCTGCATGCCCGGACATGCGGTCACGCTTAGGTCGGGGAATTTGCTCGTTGGCGAAACTCGCGTGGTGAGCAGTATTTCAGGGCGCTGTGCGGATGCGACTCGTTGTTGTGGTCAAACGCGATGGCCAAGTTGTGCAACGCCGTTCTCGCGTCCGGCTTGAGCATCCACGAACGTAGTCTCTCTTCATCGTTTTGACGAAGCTCTCGGCCATCCCATTGCTCAGCGGACTTCTGACCGGCGTCGTGATGGGTTTCAGGCCTACGTTTTTCGAGAACGTCAGGGTCTCCTCGGCAATGTAGCAGGAGCCGTTGTCGCTGAGCCATTCGATTTCGTTGTCGGCCTTCAACGCACCATCGAAACGGTTTTCTACAGCCTGAAGCATGACATCACGCACCATGTCTCCGGTATAGCCTCCAGTGGTCGCAGCCCAGCTCATGGCCTCCCGGTCACAGCAGTCCGGTGCAAAGCTGACGCGCAGCGGCGAGCCGTCATCACAGCGGAATTCGAAGCCGTCCGAGCACCAGCGCGCATTGCTCTGGTCCACCGCGACCCTGCCATCGTGCCGGCGCGTGGATTCGGATGTCGAGGGCGGCGCGTGAGCAGCAGGCCGTGAGTATGCATAACCCGATAAAGCCGTTTTGCATAAACCCGAGGCTGCCCCTGTGCGTCCCGGTTTCAGCGTAGGGGGGACCGGGCGCGCCGGTAGCCGCAAGTAGGCAATCAGCAACCAACTCCTGGAGCTCGGGAACGAGCGGCATGTCGTCACGGGCGGGTGTCTGGCGCTTGTCGACCCATTCGGCGTCGCGCTTTGTTTTCACCGCGAGATTACGTCCGCGCCTTCATTCTTTGATTGTTCAATCCCGAATCAAAGGCTTGACCATTCCGACGTACAACCTTGTAGGTGTTGGTCTGCACAGCGCGGTGGCTGCAACGCTTTCGCTTACTCAGTGTGCGCTTAGACACATACATAAACTTTGCACTGACCTACGCTGCCTGACAAAGAGACAAACGCTAACGTTTGCACACGGAAGCCCGCTGCATAACAGCGAAGCCTTTCCAGGATATCGAAATCTGGCGGCCGACTATTCAAAAATTTACGCTCTTCGGAGCAATTCGCTTCGACGGTCGCCTGTTGCTTTCTGCATTACGTTCTGCGCTGAAAGACGGTATTTTCTCTCACAAACCATGGATGCATAGATAGCCCTCCACGTCGGGCCCGTGACGAATGAGACATGCATAAAAAAAAGCGGCCAATTCTCGTCCTCCTCCGAGAGGTTGTGCCCTTTCATTTAGACACTACATGCCTCACTGAGCCGACCTCGACCCTGTCGAATGTCAGATGCCCAACGTAATGAAGACGTAATTTGAGGTTTCCCGTGGCGACGAAAACTGATGCGGCAACGCCGAATGATGAGACGCATTCCGACCTACTGTCAGATTGCAGAATCATGCTCCGCTTTGCGACGAAAAATGGATTACAGCTATCGGAACAGCTAATGCATGACGTCGCAGAGCTTGACATGCGGCTAGTGTCGCTCAACAAAGAGCCAATCGTATTTATCGACAAAACACTTATTGAAAGCGACTTGTACGGTCCGAGGTCGAGACCAGTTCTCAGCCAAGAGCAGCCTGTAGTCGCCCGACCGGCGGGAACAGGCCCGCTGCCAGACGACACGCCGAGCGACATTCCGACATCGCCGAACGAGGCCAATTTTCCACACAGTGAGGACGTCGGCAGCGACGTCGGTGGCCCAACGCCTGCCGATTCTCCCACCGAAATTCAGCATCGGGGTGAGGCCAATCATTCTGCAACGGAAGCCGCAAAAATCAGACCGGTCGGCATCAGCCGGCCGTCTGTGGTCCCGGATAAGGAAGCCTTGCATTCAGCCGACTTGACAAGCGTGAATGCAAAACCGTTCACGACAGTCACTGAACTCGTCCTCAGGGTGCAAGCAGAACTCTCGCTGGCCATCGCGCCCGCGACAGCGGTATCGCTCCTGACATCGGAACCTCCGCCAGGCCGACACAAGTTGCTCGGAGGGATGCCGCTCCTTGTTAAATGGGCTGCGGGCGCAGCACTTTGCAGCGCACTTGTATTCGCTATTACGTCCGCAATTATAGTCGCGAGAAATTTTGAGACGAAGCCTGTCAAGCCTAGTGCGCCTGCGTCGAGCCCCGAGGCGGCATCCGCGCCGGTCGCTCGGGGAAATAAGGCGTCCTTCAATATTTCGAGAAGTGGTCTACGACCGGAGAGCGCGCCATGGACTACCTGAAGACGTTTTCCTTGTCTGCGTTCTTAAGCCCGGGCGCATTGAGCATGTTGCAAACTTTCTCAGGCGCGGTACTGGGAGCTTCTTTTTACGTGTTATTAAGGGCACAGCCTTACTTGGTGAACCGTTCCTACGACCCCAAATACAATGCGATGTATATATCGCGGCTAATCACAGGCGTGGTAGCGGGAATCATCTTGTCTATTGGACTGCAGGAAGCCATTGGACACAGCAATGCGGCTTTCACGCCGGGCGCTTTAGCTATCCTTGGCGGGTACGCTGCAGAAGCCGTCGAAGTCATCCTAAAAAGACTCGTGGACGTTCTGTTGGCCATTTTTCAGGGTGCTCCGACGGAACAGCCCAAAGCGAATCCGCAGCCTAAAAAGGTTAGCACTAGTAGTCCAAGCGGCGCCACTAAAAGTCCGTAACCGATGTGTTGCCGGCTTAAGCGGAATCGCTTGGCGAAGCCGGACTGCGTCGGAATCAGTATGTCTACGTCGTAGCCCAGCTCCGCGAGCCTCTCCCTCGCCAACTCAGTCGCATCCGAAGTGGGTCGAAGGGACCGCGAAATTCGTTGCTCGGCGGACAAAACTCCCTTGGATGGGCTCCTACCCGCACAAACACACTGTTTGCACATCACTGATGCTGTCGACCGGCTCGCCGATTGATGTCTGCGGCGCCGCACCGACGAACGGCGCAATGCCAGCTCATCGCCAGCATGAGCACCCAGCGCGTCGCGCGCCGTCGGCTTATCTTGCCAAGGACGGAACCGAAACTCTTCGCTCGAGTCGGCATTACCCTTCAAATCTCTACCTGCGCTCCCAGTTCGATGACCCGATTGGGCGGAATCTTGAAGTAATCAGCCGCGTCGCGAGCGTTGCGAGACATCGCGGAATACAAGGCCTCCCGCCATAGCGCCATGCCGGCTTTCGGCGTGGCGAGGACTGTCTGGCGGGCGATAAAGAAGGAGGTTTGCATCGGGTTAATCGAGAGTCCAGCATGCCGACCTTCTTGCAAAGCGCGCGGGATGTCGCGCTCATCCGAGAACCCATAGTAGACGTTGACTTGATAGCAGTTGTGTCCAAGCGGGACCACCTTGATGCGTTCCCTGTCCGGAACTCTGGGGATGTCGGTGGCGTACACAGTCAAAAATATCGTTCGTTCATGCAGCACTTGGTTATGCAGTAGGTTATGCAACAGCGCATGGGGTACGCCATCACCTTCTGCACGGAAGAAGACGGCCGTACCAGGCACGCGTAGCGGTGGATTGATGAAGAGCGACTGGAGGAAGTCGTCGAGAGGGATGAGTTGGCGTTGGAGGCTTTGGAATACCAGTTCGCGCCCCCTTCGCCACGTCAGCATGAGCATGACCATCAGCGCACTGATTGTTAGCGTAAACCAGCCGCCGCTAATGATTTTCAAACTCGTGGAAGAGAACAAAGCGACGTCAATCGTCAAAAAGAATCCGGTCGCTGCGACCGACAGCAACAGCGGAAATTTCCAGCCGAAACGAACAACGAAGAACGTCAGCAGCGTCGTCGTCAACATCGTAGCGGTCGCAGCAATGCCATAGGCCGAAGCCAAATTGGAAGACGAGCCGAATCCCACAACGGCCAATATGACAGCCGTGAGCTGGAGCCAATTGACGAGTGGGATGTAGATTTGCCCCTTTTGACTTTCAGAGGTCTGGCGGATGCGCATACGGGGCAGGAAGCCCAGCGCAATAGCTTGCTGAGTCACTGAAAATGCACCAGAGATTGTCGCCTGCGATGCGATAACGGTCGCCATCGTCGAGAGCACTACCAGCGGATAGACGCTCCAAGGGCCAAGTTGCAGAAAGAAAGGATTCGAAACCGCTGCCGGATTCGATAACAACAAGGCGCCTTGCCCGAGGTAATTGAGTGCCAGCGCGGGAGCGACGATAGAGAACCAGGCCAAGCGAACTGTCTTCTTGCCAAAATGGCCCATATCAGCATACAGCGCTTCCGCACCGGTGAGCGCCAGGACAACCGCACCGAGGGCGACGAAGGCCAACCACCCGTTGTGGATGAGAAAGCCGAGGGCGTGGAGCGGATTGAAGGCAATCAGAACAACCGGGTTCTTTGCGATATTAGCAACGCCCATGGCAGCAAGCGTAATGAACCAGACCAGCACAATCGGGCCGAACCATTTTCCGATACCGGCTGTGCCCCTGCGCTGCAACAAGTACAGTGCAACCAGAACGGCCAATGTCACAGAGATAACATACGGCTTAAGAGCAGGCGCGGCCACTTCCAACCCTTCAATAGCCGACAAGACTGAAATGGCTGGCGTAATTACACCGTCGCCGAAAAACAGCCCTGCGCCGACCATGCCAAGCAGCATCACCGGATAGTACCAACGGGATTTCTGCGTGACCGACGATAGCGCTAACGCGGTCATCGCCATAATGCCGCCTTCCCCCCGGTTGTCCGCCCGCAAAACAAGAGTTACGTACTTGAGCGAAATCACGATTATGAGGCCCCACAAAATCAGCGAGACCACCCCCAGCACATTGACAGGGACAAGCGAAAGACCGTGATGTTTCGCGAATACCTCCTTCATTGTGTAAAGCGGACTGGTTCCAATGTCGCCGTACACAATTCCAATGGCAGCCAGCGTCAGCGCAGCAATGCTACTTTTATTGGAGTCTGTAGTCACGATGCCGCCTCATTGTTGAGCCTCAAAGCATGTAACTGCGGAGCAAACTGCTGCTCCAGCCCACTACAACTTCTGCAACCGTCGCATCGCATCCGACCGCAACCGACCTACAAGCCATTGCAGACACTGCCACGTCGCTGTGCTCTACGGATTCCGATATTAACTTCTCGTCGTCTTGGGCTGACTACATCGGATGGCACAGAACGCGTCGGCCATAACAATTAAATTGATAACGTCAGTCCGGAATCAAGTCGCCGAGGCAACAGGATGATGGCCCGTCCATTTCCCTGTTACCACGCATCGGCGGTCACGGCGGCTCAGTGCAGCGACGCGATTCCGGCCGCGCCCACAGCGGGCAGGTCCAACAGAAGAAAGCAGCGACGCATGCGGTGAAGAGGATTCCGCCTTGACCGTGCCCGCGCATGAATGGGTTCAACCCGCCATACCAAGCCTCTACAAAGACAATGACGAAGGCAACCACAGTTGTTAGGATTCTTGCCCGCCGGGAGCCAAAAACGGTCGCCGCTCGCAGAAGCTTCGTTCGCATGAACAGGTAAACGGCAAGTGCCGCAAGCATCCCCTCCATGGTCCAGAACGCCTGGTCCCTTCCTCTGATGAGATAGTCGACTCCATCGTACCAACCGATGAACAATGTAATCGCGAAGGCGCCGATTGCAGCCAAACCAATGATGACGTGAGCTTTCACAGGGCTGTCTCCATTCTGTTCAAGGCAGAACAACGTCCCGGCGAGTATATCTCGCGCAGTGAATGACTGGGAGTCCGGGCGGAGCCAGCATGTGTCGACCGCTATGGACAATGGTGAGGTCAGACAAGCACTTCTTTCCGATGACTCCGAGTGGCAACTTCAACTGCGGACTGGCGGGAAAGACATCACCCGACAGAGTGAAGTGGGCAGCAACAAGTCCGACTTTAGATGTGGACATGTAAACCCTCGTGAAGGAAGTAGCGACAAGCCCGACGCGGGTACGGGACGCCCCCCTTTCCATTGAAGAACATTCGGCCAGACGACAACTCACAACCGATACGCGGACGGAGCGGAGTCGCTCCCCTGGAGGTCCGTTTTTTTGGAATGCCAATGCGTTGATGGTTCTTCCGCGCACGGAGGGTCTGCGCTGATTTGCGCTCTTGGCGCGGCTCTACCATCGCTCGCCTTCCTGCCGCGCAGGCTGATGCCGTTTCAGGAATAGCCGTTGCGGCCTCTCGGAACACAAACCATCAGGAGTGGGAAATGGCTACCCATCCTACCGAGCAACGCGCGGCCGACGGCAAGTCGGAAAAGGGCGTCGATACAGCTGTCGAGGATACGTTCGCTGCGAGCGACCCGCCGTCGACGGGAACGACGAAAATCGGGTCGGACGAGAATGCTGGAACGCAGACAGACAGCGACGTGCCAGGAACAGAACCGGACGAAGACGTTCCCGACGAGGAGACGCCCCCGGAGCCGTCTCCCGGCGACCAGCCGCCGGACGAAAAGGCACCTTGAGCGGTAAACGAAGGTGCGCGACGAAAGACGAGGCTCGCCCGACTTGCGGCGGGCCCGTCTGGGCTCGCAATAAACGCATGCGACGGACCGGTCGCGCCCACGCACTTCCCATCGACCGCTGCCAACAGTGTGAATAGATTGCGCAGCATCACCGGCGCCCACAAGCGACGTTAGCAGTTCCGCGCGGCCTACGAGCATCGAACGGTCGGTGAGCCGAAGTCGCCGTCTGCGGGTTCATGAGACACAGCGATAGCAGTGTGCGCTACTGTCCTGCTTTCGCACGCCGCTATTTGCGAAGCACTCCACCTGTAGCCTAGCCGGCTAGTGCCGCGGTACTGATGCCGGATTGTGCCGCTCGGAAATCAGTTGCGAAACCAGCCTTAGCAAGTGCTCAACGGCCACCGGCTTTTGAACACAGGCATCGAAAAGGGGTGCGTGCCGGTCTGTCGGGTGCGGGCCGTCGGATAGCAGGATGACAGGGAAGCCATCGCCCGGGTGCGCGTGTCGTTGCAACTTGCAAAGGGCGATTTCATCTAGCATCTTCGTGTCAGTGACCACGATGTCCGGAAGTCTCCCTGACACCATTTCCAACGCCTCCAGACAATCGAGCGCCGTCATGATGTGATGACCCTCAGACTCCAGGCAAAGTCGCAGGACCTCAATGAGATGAGGCTCTTTGCCGACCAGCAATATTCTGCTCATGGACTTCCCCGCGTAACTGCTTTGCAGGCGCGCATGGGACGTGCCTGGAGTGCGCCGTATGCGAAAGCTCGTACCGGAACGCTTGGCATGCTTCGATGACCGCCTTCGCCGACGTGCATTTGCGCGAGCGCCGCCGCACGGGCGGATTCTCAGAGGGCCGCCGAAGCTCCGGATTTCGATGCTGCTGAACGCCTGCCAACACTAGCGCTACGTTTCCTTCCGGTGCAGGCAGGGTGACACCAGGGCTCTACAGGCAATATGAATGTGGGCATCGGTCGCTGCGTAAAATCAACGCTTCTCAAATTGGCTAGTTCCTTCATGAATCAGGATAGTTCAGACGCACAACATAGTTAACCTTGCGGTTGGCCATGGCCACAGCCGCGGTCAACCTCTTGACACGTTATTGCTCAGGATATCTAACCTGGATTAAAGTTTCCTGGTACTGCCGTGTTGGACGTCAGGTATCACCGGTACAATTAAAGGGCCTAATGCTTTGACCTCGAACATGACCCCACGCCCAAGCGTGCAGGACGATTTTTTGCACACCCTCGTGAGTGACAAGACCACTGTAAGCGTGTTCCTCGTGAACGGCATCAGACTAAGCGGTCAGCTGGCCGCCTTTGACCAGTTTGTAGTTCTGCTCGAGTCTGGCGCAGGTGCGCAACTTGTTTTCAAACATGCCATTTCGACCGTGCTGCCCGTCAATGGCAGGACCCCGGCACGCGGTGCCGGCGCGGCGGCGAGTCGGGACAAGCCGAACGACTTGTGAGGTCGCGTCCTATGAAAAGTTTCATGACATGCTGTGGTCTACGCTTGACCTGCGCATAGCCAGGCGACGTCCACGTCGAGAAGTTCAGACAGGCGTGTAGAACCCGTACTTTTCGGAACGATAACGCCGGCGCGCCAAAGGGTCACGTCAGATTGATGGTGATGTCCAGCCGTGCTGCGGAGGCGCGCCTGGAACAATTGGCGCCGCTAGCTGCGAAGTCGCATCACCGTTCCGTTGCCGTATCCACGGACAATATCCGCCTCTGGCGACAACAGAGGCACGCCGGCGTCGTTCACTCGTTGAAGAGGGCGCGGCACGGCCCGGCATAGCGAACGTCGAGCGACGACCCGTCCTTGAAAACGAGTCGCTTCACGACCCCGGAATCCTGGACTCTCTGAACGGCGTCCCGCTTCACGAAGACGCCAGGCCGTTCGTCGGGTAGAACCAGCTGCATCAACGGTCCGTATGTTTGCATGGCGCTGAAAAAGCTGGGTTCCGCAGTGGGCTCCGTCACCCCCAGCCAGTACACCAGGGCTGCGCAAGGCTTTCGGGCGTCGCGTGCGAGAAAGCGCAACGTCTTGCGGGTACCCGGGTAGGACGAGGGTTCGATATGCGGCACGTCGTGCATGCGGGTCTCCAGCTGGTTGTCCGTACGTTTTGCGATGGGCCGCATAACGTCCCATTCATCGCGACGACGCGAGCGTCGGGCCTGTTACAGCGGCTTGATGTTGGCAGCCTGCTTGCCCTTCGGCCCCTGCTTCACTTCGAAGCTGACCTTCTGATTCTCTTGCAGTGTTTTGAAGCCACTGCCCTGGACCTCTGAGAAGTGGGCGAACAGGTCTTCTCCGCCGTCGTCTGGCGTGATAAAGCCGAAGCCCTTGGCGTCGTTAAACCACTTTACTGTTCCGGTTGCCATATTCATTCCACAAAAGTTTAATGTCGCATTTTCGTTTGCTGTATTTCACAGCGCGGCGAATCAGGAGGAAGAGTCTTATCACGGTGACACTGTCTTCGCGAGTCACATCGGTCGTCGATGTGCACGACCGGCCCAGTATCACGCCATCGGTGTGGTCGCCGCAAAGCGGCTTGCATCTCGTCGCCACTTCGACGGGAACGAAGGCCTGGACTGCTGGCGGCCCGCGTAAAGCACGCGTTCATCGAGGTTTCAACCCATGTGAAGCCCACCGTTGAGCGAAAAATCAGCACCGGTCGCAAAGCCGGATTCATTGCCGGCGAGCCAAGAGACAATTGAAGCAATTTCCGACGCCTCTCCGAGACGGCGCACCGGAATGCCCTGAATGATTGCGTCCATCACTTCAGGGCGCACGGCACGAACCATATCTGTCCCGATGTACCCCGGGGAGACCGTATTTACCGTGATGCCCTTTGTCGCTACTTCCTGCGCAAGCGACATCGTAAAGCCGTGAATGCCCGCCTTCGCAGTCGCGTAGTTCGTCTGGCCGAACTGCCCTTTCTGCCCGTTCACGGACGAGATGTTGATGATTCGCCCCCACTCCCTGCTGACCATCCCCTCGATGACCTGCTTGGTGACGTTGAAGAGGCTGGTCAGGTTCGTGTCAATGACCTCGTTCCAGTTCTCTCTGGACATCTTGCGAAACGTGCCATCCCGCGTAATGCCGGCGTTGTTCACCAGCACGTCAATCTCGCCGACGTCTTTCTTCACCCTGGCAAACGCAGCCACGGTAGACTCCCAGTCACTGACATTCCCTTCGGACGCAGTAAAGGAAAAGCCAAGTGCCTCCTGCTCCTTCAACCATCTTTCCCGTCGGGGAGAGTCGGGTCCGCAACCGGCGACGACCGTGAAGCCGTCCTTGAACAACCGCTGAGAAATTTCTGTACCAATTCCACCCATGCCGCCGGTGACATAAGCGATTCGCTTTGACATGTTCTTCCCTCGGTTGTTGCGGTTAAGAATTGAAACTTGTAGTTCGCCAACATACATCCGGCTTACGCTGCTTCGCGCGCCCTGGCCTCCCGTGAGTGCGCGCTTTGCCGCTTCCGGGCGGCAGGTTTGCGAGCAGACACAGGTACTGGCGCGCTGGGTACCTCCTCTGGCAAACGGCCGCGCTCAATAAAGTGCTGCAGCACCTTGCCCGCCAGCGGTTTCCCTCGCTGCTCGAGTCTTCTGAGAAGGGCGTGCGCAAATGCCTTCAGGTCGTCGCGTCCATGCGAGCCCTCGAAGTGAACAATGGTTTCCCTCACCGCCGCAAGCATGCTTTCGTCGTACAGCGTGCTCGCGATATGCGAGGCGCCTCGCGCCAACTCAACCTCGTATTTATTCAGGCGCAGTGCTTCGTCGAACGCCCCGTTTCGTTTAGCTGACTTCACATTGACATCCCAGGCTTCTGTGAAAAACGCTTGGTGTACAGCATCAGAAATGCGTATGGCGGCATCATTGCGAGCACGATGCCGACCAAGCTGCGAACATCAGAACGTATGGGCATCTACGGGAGAGAAACTTCCTTGGCCCGCGATTCCCGCGAACTGCGAATCAGGCAGCCTGAGGCTGACCTGTGCAAAGCCAGTGAACATCGAGATGGAGGACGGCGGCGAGGCGCGTACAGGCGTTCAGCGGCGGCACGGTGATTCCGCGTCGCCAATATTGCACGTCATATTCGCTCACACCCAGCCACTTCGCTGCGCGTGCCGAACTGATGCCGGCGCGTGTCAATGCCCTGTCGAAGCGTGCGGCCAAGGCGCGCGTCAGGCGGTCATCGCCGGCACTGCGCTCGAGATGACTGATACTTTTAGTATGACGATTCATTTTGTCCAACTTCTCTCAAATATATTTTTATGCAATCCAGTACCGGCTCTCTTCCGGCTGCCCGTCAAACTTACATGCCCGCCATGACGCGCTCATGACGTCATGCTTAACTCCGGTTGCACTCTGTATCGGAGCCCGACTGGCGGCTAGTTGCAGGTTCAACTATTCTTCGCCAGCACACCGGTGTCAAACAGAAAATAATTCTTCGTAAATCGTCGCGCCGCATCAAGCTGCGCTCCGGGTTATCCGGTCACCAAGTATCGCGCCGCCTACCGGCTCATCGTCAAATTCCGCCGTGCTTATAGCCACCCCGGTGGATGACCCGTGGCGCTTTTGTGGCGCCGCACACATTTGAGTAAAAGATTCTCAATAGCATCATGAGGAATCGAACGTTCTGCGGGTATTCCCCTAGTATTCGCTCTCCTCAAATACCAACGGGGCGTTTGCCTACGTTCTCACACGCCACCGGCGTTGCCGCCGAACCTGTAGTCTGGCTTTTTGACGTTGGTCACCTCACCTCCATGGAGTTGCACAGGCATTTGTCGATAGCTCCGCAAAGAACGCGCCGGCAGGAAGCGAAACGCCGTAGCTGCGTGGAAGACATTCATCACCACGGCAAGCGAGACGGCGAACACGACGTATGAAGCCGCGAGGAAGGCCGCAAAGCAGGCGGTGGAGCTGCCGAGAGCAATATCAGCGCGTCGGCGTCGGCCTCGGCCAAGCGAGACTCGACAGCTTGCTGCACCGGTCGCCACCAGTGAGAAGTAATAGCGTCTTGCCGTAGCTCACTGCTGCCAAGCCTTTCAAGCGAGCCCCGCTCGCTTTGCTTGCTGGTGGCCGTCTGTGGCGCTCGGAGGCGCCCGGTGCGCCTCGTACGCCGTCACGGAACCCGTCTCCTGAGCCAGAAACCTTTCAAGCGAAGTTGCGCAGGTCGCCTGCCGTAGCTTCCTTTGATTTCGTTCGGTATCAATCACGCGAAGCGACCATATTCCTCGCGGCTGCAGGTGCATCGAGGCGAGTGCCACAGGGCAATGCCGAGCCGGCGGCGACGAGGCTGAAGGAAGAGCGGATGAACACTGCGGAAAAGTCGTTGCGTTTTCTGGTTGAAAAATGGCTGACGCCAACTTCGAGGACGCCGATGCGAGTAACCCGATTCAGTCGCACTGGCTCCAGCCGGAGGCGTTATGTGTGCGTTGAGGCACAACGACCAGAAGGCCCGGTCACGCTTTTTTTCTTCCGGCACGATGACGGCACGTGGCACGTGTTTCCGCCGGAAACCGGGAGCTAACCATACTCGCTTGCGGCATGGTGCCGTGCGATTGTGTTATTTCAGCAGCCCGTTTGCTGTATTGCTTGATGTCAACTTTTGACAAAATTGATATGTTTGTTATAGCAGAACAGTTGAGCGCTACCGTTCTTCCGTGCACATGCCAGACAGAAAAGGCAGGTAAATCAGAGCGCATGCAATGACCGCCACCGACAGAGGTTCCCTGGGCAAAAGCCCCTACACGTTGCGCGACATCGACGCCGCAATAGCGCATCTCGAGTAGGTGCTGGGCGCAGAAGGCGCGGATTCGCTCTTCTCCAGAACTTACTGGCGTGGGCGAGTGCTTCAGGCACTTGCGACGCCGGGACTCTTACCGAACCAACAACAACGACTGCAGAGACTGCTGGAAAGCATCGATGCCTTCCGGCCTGAAATATCGGTCTCCAGTCCGGAGCAATCGATGAGTTTAGCCAACCGCCAGAGGGGCTCGCACACGTAGGTGGAACTCACCTCATCCAGAGCCACTGCGGAGTTTCTATTGCACCACGCCATCGAAGGCGCGAGTTGGTTGCAAAAGCAACTATAAGGAAAGAAAGTCTCAGGCTATCGGGTCGGGGACAGGCGCCGCTGCGAACCATCCTGACTGCACTGCGCCCGCTACCCTATGGGCTGCGGTGACGCTTCCGCTTACTAGTCTAGGCGGCCAGGAGAGCGCTCGCATCGCTGCTGCAGCGAGCATCTTCGATAACTTGCATGAGTGCTTCGAGGGAGAAGGGCTTTTGCAGACACACATCGAAGAGCCGGGCAAACTCTTCGTTGCTATCGCTGTCACCCGTCATGGAGGCAACAAAGGGCCGGGGAACGACTGGCCTGTCCAGCAGCGACAGCGCGACGGCACTGCCGTTGATGTCGGGGAGGTTTTCGTCCAGGAAAACGAGTTCGAAAGCGCCGGCATGGAGCAGTTCCAGCGCAGTCTCCCCGTCGTGCGCCATAACGGCGCGGTGACCAATGCAGTCCAGCAGGAAGGCCAGACTGTCCGCGACGAACTCATTATCGTCGACGACGAGCACATTCATTCAATATCCTTATTACGCGAAGTTCGCGGCGCTGCCAAGAATGCTTCTTATGTAATAAAATATTATTAAATGGCGTTGCCTGTACGTTGAGTTTTACAGATTAGTTTGTAAGTATATAACCACCGACCCGTTAAGCTGGCATTTAAATACCCGCCATACGACGCGAAGCACAAGGTCGACAATGCAACCAGGGACCATTGGAAGCAGCGGAGCCCCCAAAGCCCCGGGTCTTCGCTTCAATCGCGCCGGACGTGCCGCCTGGCCTCGCTCTCTATCGCGCGGGCAATAGACAGCCCCGCCAGAAAGGCCTTGTAGTCCACTTTCGGCGTCCGCGCTCTTCCGCTGGCAGATAGTTGTGCTTATCTTCATACGTCAGTTGAATTGATAGTGAGTGTTGAAAAGACTCGTCGACCTGCAATGGAGGCTGAAACTGGTCACCGCACGGTCCGGCGCTGCCGCGCGTTGGCGAGCTGCGTCCAGTTGACCCACGGCCGCAGCTGTCGAGGCACTGTTGAACACGAGCGCATCTCCGTTAGCGTTCAATGCGAAAGCCCGTGACCGCCGCCACCGCCCCAGTATTGGCCGCCGCCCATACCACGCCTTGGATATCCGTGCCCACCCCGGCTGCCATGACCGCCCCAACCGCCCCCATATCCATGGCCCCAATAGCCGTGGTGGCCCGAGTAGCCGTGCCGGCCCCCGCCGTAACAGCATCCGCCCCAATAGCCGAAGCTCAGTGACACCGATGGTCCCCACCACGCGGCCCAGCCGTAGCAAGGATACGCGACGGGGTAATACGCGGGCACGACGAAGACGGGCGCGGCTGGTGCGATATAGGTGTTCGTCGATGCAGTTACATCTACCATCACGATGGGCGGAAAGCTAATCGAAGCATCGGACGTCCTTGGCCATTTTGATAGCGAAGAGGAAGCTCAACATGCAGGCCTGGATTGGGCACGCGCCTGGGTCGACGCACATGGGTAAGGTGACTGCCTGGCCCGCCCGCATGCACGCACCGCCACGACGGCTTCAACTCGTCTTCCTGGTGCTCATCACGCTCCTTTGCGAAGCATCGGCAAGATGCTCTTGCCCGCCTGAAAAAGAGCTCCATCCATTGAATGGCTTGATGTCTGAAGAGGCTCTTCGATGATACGAATGAGTAAAGACATATCTAGCGAACGATGTTTTAATTTTTTGCGGCAGCCATTTCAGGGAGATACGTCTCTCACCGCCGGCCGCTAGTCTTGTCCTGAACGGTGCGACGGCATCGGGAATATTGGGCTCGGGCGCGGGGCATTATTTCGAGTGAAGTCGAGCAGCGCGTCGAAGAGGGTGCGGCAAAACGGACGATATTTGGCGTTATCGCCAGAGTCTGGCGAGATTCCGTGCGCCACCGAACGAGCGATGACCGCGCAAAATCAGCCACTAAGCCGGCGATACGCACTGAGGTGCCTCACGAGCCCCTGCTCGTCGCCGCGAATCTCGCTTAGGCGCGCAACGTTGAAGTGAGCATCGGCATGAGTCGGGTCGAGACCGATGCATCGCTCATAAGCGTCCACTGCCGCGTCATAGCGTTTCAGCTCTTCGAGAACGACCGCGCGGTTGAAGTGCAGTAACGCGTCATTCGGGAAGTGCTCTAACGCCCCATCAAAAACGGACAATGCCTCGTCGCAACGCGTTTCTGCCTCGCACAGCAATACGCCCAGATTCGTATAAGCGTGGTAATGCGGTGATGGCGCGAGCTCGAGCACCTTTCGATACGCCTGCTCCGCGCCAATAGCATCGGTTCCGGTGAGTTGTTCGGCGAGTGCGAACCATTCCTCCGCTTGCTGTTCGCGACTCGTCTGGTTTCGCGGTGCCGAGTCGAGGAAAGCGACCTCGCCTCTAATAGGTGCGACCTCGAAGTCGAGCAGGTGCTGGCCGGAAGCGGCGTCCCATTGGGCCTGTCCTGACCTGACAGCCACCGTCTCGCCTACCGACGTAATTCGAATTCCAGAAAGCGGAAGCTCATCAGGAAGTTCGGCTTTCAGCTTGGCAAGCGCCCTCAGTATTTTCCGTGCTGAGACTTTGGCTGATTGCAACTGGAACGCTGTGCGCAGGACCACGACGTCCTGGAAAGAGAATCGAAGCTCGTTCCTGCGACCGCGCGCGGGGTGAACGAATCCCGCTTCAATCAGCCCGGAAAGCACGCGGCGCGACACGCCCAGCAGCGATTGAAGGCTGCGCAATGAGTAATCGTTAGACTGGCTCCGTCTGGTCACTTGCGTGCTCGGACCTTTGCCGGCGGTGCTTCTTTCACGTCGGCTTTCGGTGTGGCTCGTTTGACAGGCCGGCGAGGTTTGGCAGCAAGCACCTCAAGTTCAGCGGGCGAAGTCTTCTTTGTCGCTGGCGCCTTCGCTGCAGAGGTCTTCACCGGCGCCTCGCGTTTCTGCTTATTGGCGCTCAGACTCGCGCGAAGCGCTTCCATCAGGTCAATCACCTGACCCCCAGACTCTTCGGCCGGCGCCTCCGGCGACACAATCTGTTTGCCCGCAATCTTCCTGTCAATGGCTTCGAGAATCCGCTTCTTTTCTTCGTCTTCGTACGCAGTCGGGTCATATGCGTCTTCTGATACCTGGTCGATGATTTGAAGCGCGAGCTTCAACTCCGTATCACTGACAGTGACCTGCTCAATATGCAAATCGCTCAGCGCGCGCACTTCATCGGCAAACAACAGTTGCTGGAAGACCATCCCGTCTTCAGCCGGCCTTATCTGGACGACTCGGGTCCTTCCCTTATACGACCATTTTGCAAGCGCGCAACGTTCGCTCTCTCGCATGGCCTGTTGCAGCAGACTATAGGGTTTGCCGCCGCGTTTGTCGGGGGCGATGAAATACGCCTTATCGTAGTAGAGCGGGTCCACCGACTTTTCTGGGACGAAGGAGACAATCTCGACAACGTGGCTCGCCCCTTCCTCGAGCGCCTTCAATTCGTCAGGAGCAAAAACGACAAACTGCCCCTTTTCGAATTCGTAGCCTTTCTTCATGTCAGCGCGGGCCACGACGTCGCCAGTGGCCTCGGATATGTACTGCTGTTTGACCCTACCGCCTTCCGGCGTCAACAGATTGAAGCCAACGCCAGCAGCGCTGTCCGTAGCCGAATATAGCTTCACGGGTATGGACACCAGACCGAAGGAAAGCGTCAGCGATGCAATGGAACGCGCTGCCATGTGATTCTCCTGATAGCGGCGGGCGAAACCGCCGCCGGCGCTGCTCACGGACTATCCACTTGAGGAAACAACACTTCGCGTCGCACAGCATGAGCTGTGCCCGTCGGTGACGGGCTGTCGCCATGCACTTCCCGAGACCGCGTTCAGCTGGACGGACTTCCTAGCGCATACGCTTCACGGCTGACGCCAGAGATTGCCGCGTTGACCAATACTCTTCCCACGGGTCGCGCACCTGGAAGCTAAGATACTCTCTCGCCGTTTGCACCGTCCAGTGCGCGCCGCTTTTCACGTCGGGCAGCTGCTCCCATGACACTGGCATCGACACACCCATCCCTGGCCGTGCCCGCGCAGAAAATGCGGTGGCAGTAGTCTGCGCCTTACCGTTGCGCAGGTAATCGACATAGATTTTGCCAATTCTGTTGGCGGCTCCCGACGTAGCCGAAAAGCGTTCCGGGATGGTCTTCGCCAGATGCCTGACGAACGCTTGCGAAAACGCCTTGACCGATTTGTAGTCCAGTCGGGGCGTCAGCGGCACGACAACATGCAGTCCTTTGCCTCCACTCGTTTTTAGCCAGGCCTTCAGTTCGAGCTCCGTCAACAGCGCATGCACAAGCACAGCCGCTTCCTGAATCTGCTTCCACTTGACCCCTTCGCCCGGGTCGAGGTCAAAGATGACCCGGTCGGGCTTGTCGATTTGCAGGACCGTGGAATTCCAGGTATGAAACTCAACGACATTCATCTGGGCCGCCGACATCAATGCGTCAGCGGTATTGACGGTCAGCAGCGGCGGGTGGTTTAGCCACAAGTCGCGGTTGTGGGCCGTCAGCCCCGGCATGGCAGTCTTTTCGGCGTGCTTCTGGAAAAACAGCTCACCGGAGATGCCAGTGGGCGCGCGGACCATGGCGAGCGGCCGGTCCTTCAGGTGCGGAAGCATCCATTGGGCAACGCTTTCGTAATACCGAATCAGGTCTAGCTTGGTAACGCCGCTTGTCGGGTCGACGATACGCTCAGGGTGCGTGACCTTCACCTGAGGGCCGGGCGTAGGCGTTAGAGTCTCACCGGACTCCCGGACGACCAGCCGTGCGGGCTTATCGACGCGCAGACCCTTGAACGACGCCTGGCGCACGACACCTTCCGCAGTCCACTCGGCAAACTCGACCTCGGCTACGAGCTCAGGCCGAACCCAGCGCTCGCTGCCAGCCGCACGCCTCGACCAGCGGCTGGGCTTCGATACCGTGACGTCAAAGGGAGTTGCATCCACCTCGAGCGGCGTCAGGCGCTCCCATAGGTCCCGACCCATACGGGCGTTCCAACCGGTGCCGACGCTGCCGGCGTCATGGAGCTGGTTGCCGACATAATATCCAAGCAGGAGGCTGCCAACTTCGCCGTCCTTGTCGCCCCGAGCGGTGAAACCACAGACCACAAGCTCCTGCCGAAGTCGGCACTTTGCCTTCAGCCAGGTTTGCGTTCTCCCTGACTCATAACTCGCGTCGCGACGTTTCAACATCAGGCCTTCGAGACCCAGACCGGCAGCCGCTTCAAATATCTGGGCCACGGGAGCGTCGAAGTCCTGACTGAACCGGATGCGGTCGCCTTCATCTTTGAGAATTTTTGAAAGCAGCGCGCGCCGCGCCCACAGCGGGACGTTCCTGAGGTCCATCCCATCGAAGTACGGGACGTCGAACAGAAAATAAACAATTTCCTGGTTCGTGGCGCCATCTACAGCGTTCTGGAGGGCGCCGAAATCTGGCAGCCCGTTGCTCAGCACGACAATTTCACCGTCAAGCCATCCATTGGAGACTGGAAGCTTTGCAACTTCTGCAGCCAGACTTGGGAGCTTCTTCGTCCAGTCGTGTCCCCCACTCGTGAACAGCCGCACCCGACCTTTGTGGACGCGGGCGAGCATTCTGTAACCATCGAGTTTCGATTCGACTATCCAGTCGCCACCCGTCGGTAGCGAGGAAGCCAGTGTCGCGCGCTGCGGTTCGAGTTTGGCGGGGAGCGGCGCGCTCGTGGCGGCAGACAGGTCTAGTTCATGATTGCTCCTGCGCGCCGGTCGCACGACTTTCGGCTCCCGCTCTTCGAGCAGCCCCAGCGGCTTCTTGGTGACGCTGTCTGGAAGCGCCTTGATGACATCGTATTTCGCCAGCGGTTGTGCCCATTCATCGCGTTTCTTGAAGAGCATCCACTGGTCCTGTTTGTCGTCTGACTTGGATATGCGGACCAGTTCCCACAAGCCCGCGAGTTTCTCGCCATGCAGTTGAAACATCAGCTTGCCGGCAACCAATGCATTTCTGGGGTCACCGACTGGCTCCCACGTCCCGCGGTCCCAGACTATTACGGTGCCAGCGCCGTACTGCTTAGGTGGAATCGTTCCTTCGAATGTCGCGTACTCAAGCGGATGGTCCTCCACGTGGATGGCTATCCGTTTTTCCTTTGGGTCGTAGCAGAGCCCCTTGGGTAAAGCCCACGAAACCAGTACGCCATCCAGCTCAAGCCGGAAATCGTAGTGAAGGCGACCCGCCCAGTGCTTCTGAACGACGAAACCACGGCCCGCTGACCTGCTTGTGGCGTGGGTTGATGGTGCAGGTTCGGGCGTAGCTCCGAAATCCCGCATTTTCTGGTAGCGGCTGAGAGGTGAAGACGCCGCGCTGCGAGTCGTGACCATGGCTTCAGTCGAAGAACGCACAAATCAAGGTAGGTTTCCCCGCCGGCTAACCGCCGGAGGCACAGGCGTTAGGCAGCGCCACGGCGACGGCCAGACCTCCATCCGCCCATAGCTCGAGGCCAAAGGTTATAGGCGCACCGTCAAAGTATCACTCTGCGACGCGCCGACGTTAGAACCTGGTTTAGCTCCGGCCTTCGGTGCCCTTCAGGTATCCATGCTTGTGTGAATGCGTCGTGCGTACTTCAGTTCGAAATGCGCACCTTTGCCGCTACGCGTCGGCGGGAAGTGTTCGCCTTCGACGCAGATGACCTCGAAAGTGTCTTTCCCATCATCATGCACGACCGAATAAATACCCGAAACTTTTGCTCTTTCGCCCGGCTTCTATGAACTGTCGCCCGCCATCGGCTTGCCCCTTCAAATGGTTGAGAACAACCACTCAGCAAGCGACGTTCCGAGCCCGCAAAGCGTCGAAGAGCTGCTCTTACCTGCGACCCCAACGCCCTTGAATAAGAACGGCGTGAATGCTCATGAGAGCGCTTTGCGCAGCGACGTGACGGGGCTCGTCGCCCGGTATTACTCGGATGTGACCCGGTACACCACGAGCAGCTTTCTCCGAATGAACTAGGTGATGCGCGGCAACGGCGTAGAGTCTCTACAACGTCGGCAATCGCTCGAAGTGTTCAAAGCGGGCGAACGGTGGCGAGACCTCAGTCACCTCAAGCTCATCGACAAGCGCGGCGGACATACCTTCACTTAGCCACGCGCACATGTCCGCAAGCTGCTCCGGTGAGCCCTGCACCATCGCCTCCACGGAGCCGTCCATGCGGTTGCGGACCCAGCCAGTGACGTCCAGCGCACGGGCGCGGCGTACACAGGCCTCCCGATAGCCGATACCCTGCACGATGCCACGCACCCTCACCAGCCGGGTCTCAAGCATCCCATTTTCCTTGTCGTCTTCCATCCGCCTGACTCCCGCGTTGGTTGTCCCGAAGCCCGGCGCCCACTGCGCGTGAGCAGCCCGAAGAAAATCGGACGTGCGCTCAGCAGGAGCGCGAGCCTGACGATGTCTTCGACGCCCGGCCCAAATGCGCATCAAGAGTGCCGCGCTAGCCCACCGAGCTGGCCGTATCGGCGTTGGCAAGGTGCGGTCACCTCCTAAACGGCCGCGTTTGCCGACGATTCGTTGTCTTGCCGAGCACGGCGCCGACCTTGTCGAATACGGGGCCTTGCGGCGCGCGACATTCGGCGATTTCCGCATATGCCAGCTTTCGCGCTTCGCCCGCATCGACCCCAAAGGCCTGCAACAAGGCTTGCATTGACTGTTCAGCATAGTCTGTGGGCGCGAGGGCAGAAAGAAGCGTCTCTATTCCGTACATGATGGCGCCCAGCGCGATGTCCCCGAGACGAGCAACAGGTAAGCTGACCGTCGCGTGTGATACCGTCAGAGGTCAGTTCGCGGTCACCGACGGCCATTGTCCAAGCGCTATCGAACGCGCCCGGCTGTCAGTCGCCTTGTTGCCGGTCACCGGCACCCGCCACGCCCAGAATCAGGCAGATTCGAAACCAGTCCGTCATTCGCCCCCAGCACTGCGGCGCGCAGGTCGTTCCCGACGATACCCCTTGTGCCGTGACTCTGCGGCGGCGATGCGCGCCGACCGTCGGGCTCAGAAATATAGCCAACCTCGGCCGTGCGCGAGCCGCGACGCCGGCCCCAAGGACAGGTGCATCGTCCTGCGATGGTGCCGTAGCAGTTATTTGCGCCAGTGCCTGTATGGATGTACAGTACCTCACCGGTTTTTCCGAGTAGCGGACATGCTTCTTTGACAGCATAGGCGGATGGGTACGCGCGTTCGCAAGCCTGTGAGCCATCCCATCCCAGAATTGCGGCGTTCGTGGCGCAGACGACATCAGCGTCCGGCGAGCAAGAAATCAACGAGGTCATTCGCCCTGGCAAGGCTGGAGAGCTAAGTTTTACACCACTGACAATCGTCATACCGTTGTCAGAGCCAGCGCGCTGAACCGCCGCTATTGCGTCGGCTGTGACGGCGAACCGATGGACCAGGCGATGGCATGCAAACAGGGGTAGCACGAAAAGCAAACAAGGGGAAAATCGTGAGAAAACTTGGACTTGCGTTACTGACGGCGGCGCTTGCGCCGGCTGCTTTCGGGGCTGGCACATATTCGGAAGTCTGGAATCCACCGGAGGCGCGCGCGACCGCCCTACACAGCGTCGGTGCCGCGCACAAAGTCGCAGTACGACGGAATGTGGTTCCGCGTGCCGGGAGGCTGTATTCGCGGCGCACCTCAGCACCTACACCGAGGCTCGTCGCGAAACGAGGCAACGTGCCAAGGACTTTGCCGGGAGACGAACCGAATATGTCTGAAATTGCACGGCAAGTCACGCCGGAAGGCAACGTCCTTCGCGTGACAGGCCGTGCGGCATCGGCCCGGGTTGTGCGCTAATGCAATCGCAGAACTACCACGGCTGTGACGTCTGGGGACACGCTATCCTCGAACAGGAGGGCATGCTTCAGCCGGAGCGCTACGCGGCGAGCGGGACCATCACCAAGGGCGGCAAGCTAATCGAAGCATCAGGCGTCCTTGGGCATTTCGAAAGTGAGGAGGACGCTCAGCTTGCGGGCCTGGATTGGGCCCGCGCCTGGGTCGACGCCCATTGCTGAGTCCACTGCCCGACCTGCCTACCGAAAGGCTGCCAGACTGCGCCAGGCGAGCCGTCTTCCGGCACGCCTGAGGCTTCCTTGCAGCATCCGCAGGACGCAGTTTGCCTGCTCCAAAAAGAGTCCCACCCACTGAATGGCTTGAATGTCTGAAGAGACTCTTCGATGATACGAATGAGTAAAGACATATCTAGCGAACGGGGTTTTAACTTTTTTCTGGCGGCCACTTTAGATGGGCGCGTCTTTGGAGCCGGAATTGTTCGCCGCCAGCGGGTCGCGCAAGAGCCGTGTCGTACCTCTCACAAGGTTTGTTGCCGGCGCCGGCTCCCTCACGCGGCTTACCCGCCCCGCACACGCTAAATGAATTCCGCAACTCGCGCGACAATGGGCGCCGCCGGTACGAGCCGAAGTTGAGCGCACACCGTCCCGAGGACACGGGCACCTCAAAGCGCAATGATAGGGCGCCTGAAGCTGCTTTCTGCAATGCGACCTTCAATGGCGTCGTCCGTCATTACCGAAACCTGAGGGTCAATGACCACCGCCAGCACAACAGTTGCCAACCCATTGATGACGGATGACAGGTTCGCGCAGGTCACTCGCAATTCTGGCATCACGTATCCGGCATAAAGTGACGCAAAGACACCGACTGTCCATATCGCCATCGCGAACACATTCAGCGCAGTGACCGCCCAAGACATTCCGACGCTAGCAGCCAACTGCACCACGTTTCGTCTGGAAGGAAACCGCGCGCCGTCCCGAAGATAATTGACGCCTCCTAGACTGACGACACGAAGCAGCAAGCGCGGGACTGAGCGATGCGCCCGGAAGTGCCCGACTGCCCGACTGAAGTATCGCTGGAACGTTGGTTTCAGCGACGTGCCGGAAATGGTGGCCGACGTATGTTGAGAATGGCTTCATCTAGCCGGCAATCTAAAATGGACCAGTTCTTACGATGGCGGGGCGCAAAGAGCTTCTCGCGGCTTCCGCACTTCTGGACCAAGCGCGGACGCTTGTTGAGGCCTAGCTAGTCTCGAACCGGATGTTGCAGCGTAGACGGTTCGTCGTTTTCCGTCTAAGTGTCGAAATACAGCCTTGCTTTTTCTTCCAACTTTTCCCGGTGCGTCGAGGCCTCGCCGGCGTGGCAGTCGTTTTGCGACACCTTCAATCGGACGTTGAACCAGGTTGAAGCGCTCGGGCTGCGGCAAGAGGCAGAGAATCTACGGTGAGGTCGCGTTGATAGAAGCCAGAAAATTGCTCCAGGTGGCGGGCCGCCTCCGTCGGACTCAGTCCGTCGTTGAGCACCGCGCTGGAGAAGCCAGTTCGCGCCATCTGCAGCAGTTGGTCGACCTGGACGTCGCCCGTCGCCCGCAAATCTCCCGTGAAGCGTAGCCTCCGGCGCAAGAGATACGCTTGGCTATACGCTCGGCCGTCGGTGAAATGCGGAAAATGCAGTTCAACTCGCTCTACGCCGGCGAGCTCGCCTGCTAGCGTCATGGGGTCTGCATCGTTGGGCAGCTTTCGAACTCTCGGTTGGTCGCCGTCTTGAGCCGCGCGCCTGTCGATGACTTCCAAGCGGGGAATATTGTTCACGCCAGCACCTCATCTTTGTTTCGAGCGCCATTAGCCGCCGCCTTGAAGGGGTCAAGGCCGATGCGACGCAACGTCTCGATGAAGCGTTCGTACCGCCCCTGTTCCTGGTGTTCCCGCAGGTCGCGATATGCGCCGAGGATGGCCTCGATTGCATCAGGGACTTCGGCAGCAGAAAACGACGGACCAATTACCTTGCCTGGCTGCGCGGTGCCGCTGGCCTGGCTCCCGTCGGCCCCGCCCAACGTAATCTGGTACCACTCCTTCCCGTCCTTGTCGACGCCCAGCACGCCGATATGCCCGCTATGGTGATGGCCGCAGGAGTTGATGCATCCACTGATATGGACATCGATGTCACCGATGTCGTCGAGTTCGTCGATGTCTTGATACCGTTCGGCGAGGGCCTGCGCGACAGGAATCGAACGCGCATTGGCCAGCGCGCAAAAGTCTCCTCCCGGGCATGCGATGATGTCTGTCATCAAACCGATGTTTGTGCTGGCAAGACCGAGTGCGCTCGCAGCCTCCCAGAGCGCGTATAGCTCGGACGCGGGCACCCAGGGCAGAACGATGTTCTGGGTGTGGGTGACCCGCGCCTCACCACCGGAAAAAACGGTCTGCCAAGTCTGCCAGGCGCTCCAACTGCTCGGCCGAAGCGTCTCCTGGCGCGTGGCCCAGCCGTTTGAACGACAGCGTCACGATGCGCAGCGCCGGTTCCTTATGCGGCGCCACGTTCCGCCGCATCCAGCGCGCGAAACGGTCCGAGACGGCGGGTGCATCTGCTTGCGAACTTCCGGTAGCCTCGGCGACTGTCTCGGGCGGCACAAATGCGGCGGTCACCCGGTCGAGTTCTGCTTGTGTGATGGTGTGCGGAGCGCCGTCAAGTTCAACGATTTGCCGGAACTCCTGCTCGACGTCGGCGATGTAGCGCTGTCCTTCTGCCTTTACCAGAATCTTGATGCGCGCCTTGTACTTGTTGTCGCGCCTGCCGTAGCGGTTATACACGCGCACGACCGCTTCAATGTAGTTCATGATTTGGTTCCATGGCAGGAACTCCCGCAGAACCGTCGCAGTCATTGGCGTTCGGCCCATACCGCCACCGACCGAGACGCGGAATCCCAGGTCGCCCGAGCTGTTTCGCACCAGTCGAAGGCCTACGTCGTGCCAGTCGGTCGCCGCTCGGTCTTCGGTGGCGCCGGTGACTGCAATCTTGAACTTCCGCGGCAGATAGGCAAATTCGGGGTGCAGTGTTGTCCACTGCCGCATCAGTTCAGCGAAAGGCCGCGGGTCGGCAATTTCGTCAACGGCCACGCCAGCACGTTCGTCGCATGAAATGTTTCGGATGCAGTTTCCGCTAGTTTGAATGCCGTGCATGTCCACGGACGCGAGGAGGTCCATCACGTCGGCGGCTTTATCTAACGGAATCCAGTTGAACTGGACGTTCGTGCGGGTGGTGAAGTGAGCGGTGTGCGTCGGTAGATGGGTCGAACCAAGCTTTGCCTGCGCCTCGACGGCGCACCGATAGACGTCGGAGGCTGGGTCATCGTATTCGCGGGCGATGCGCGCCAGGACGCGCAACTGTGCGCTCGACAGTTCGCCATACGGCACAGCCACGCGCAACATCGGTGCGTGCCGTTGCACATACCATCCGTTCTGCAGTCTGAGCGGGCGAAAGTCCTCCTCGCGCAGTTGGCCACATTGCCAACGCTCCAACTGGTCGCGGAATTGCGCGGCACGGCTTTTAACGAATGCTTTGTCAAAGTCGGTGTATCGATACATGGGTGCGAAGCCTCTCCTGTCACGCTTTTCCAAACGCGCTCTCTTATGGCGCAGACGGCTACGGTAGATGCGTTGACGATAATCAGGAAGAAGCAGATGCGGTGGATTTCTGCGCAGCAGTCGGGACGTGGCAGGCCCGGCGACCTGAGACACGCTCATTCCGGGGTAGCATGCAGCCTGAGAGACGACTCGTGGCTCCTCGTGTCAAGCAGTGCTGTGGGCCCGGCTTGGATAACGCGCACGAAGGTCCAACAATGACTCGGTTTGAAACCATTGCTAACAACCTGGCAGAACAAATCCGCGCGGGCCAAATTCCGGTGGGCGCCCGGCTTCCGTCGTTGCGACAAATCATCTCGCAATATGGCGTCAGTCAGACGACGGTCTTCCGAGCCTACTATCTGCTCGAGCAATGGGGTTTAGTCCGCGCGGAGGAGCGTGCCGGCTACTTCGTGACGCCAGGCGCGGCAGTTCACGCTGAGGTCCCCAAGCAGAAGCAGGACGACGCGCTAAAGAAGGTCGACATCAGCGACCTTGTGTTCTCGGTCCTGGAATCGACGCAGCATCCCGATATTGTGCCGTTGGGCTCGGCGTTTCCTTCGCCAACGCTGTTTCCGTCGTCGCGGCTGTTGAAGTCGCTCGTCGCCGGAACGCGCTCGCTCAGTCCCTGGAGCACGGTTGAAGACCTTCCTGGCAGCGACCGTCTTCGCCAACAAGTCAGATTGCGATACGTGGGAATTGGACTCGCAGTCGCACCCGAAGAAATCGTTGTGACCAACGGCGCCTTGGAAGCATTGAACCTCTGTCTGATGGCAGTCACGCGGCCAGGCGACGCCGTGGCCGTCGAGTCGCCGGGGTTCTATGCCGCCTTGCAAGCAATCGAGCGTTTGGACCTAAGAGCAGTCGAGATTCCCGTGGACCCCATCTTGGGCCTAGACCTGGTCGCACTGCGACGCGCGCTCGAGCAGCACCCCATCCGGGCTTGCTGGTTCATGCCCAACTTCCAGAATCCGACGGGAACCTCCTTGTCGATTGAAAAGAAGCGGGCTCTGGTTGAGATGCTGCGTGAAAAGCAGGTTCCGCTCATCGAGGACGACGTTTATCAGGAGCTCCATTTCAGCCGCGACCGCCCCGTGCCAGCAAAGGCATTCGATACTGAAGGACTCGTCATGCATTGCAGCTCGTTCTCGAAGACGCTCGCACCCGGTTACCGGGTTGGATGGGCCACGGCGGGCCGATTTGCCGACAAAGTTCGGCGACTCAAGCTAATGACAACACTGTGTGCAAGTATCCCCGCCCAGGCTGGCATAGCCGACTACCTGGAGAACGGCGGCTACGACAGGCATCTCCGCTCGCTACGCTCATCGCTTCAAACGCAACTTGGACAGATGGAGGCCGCGCTGCACCGATGGCTACCCGACGCCGCCAAGTGGACGCGCCCGCACGGAGGCTACATGCTGTGGCTGCAACTCCCACAGTCTGTCAAGGCGATGGAGCTTCACGCGCTGGCGAGCGAACGCGGCGTCAGCATTGCGCCAGGCCCAATGTTCTCAGCGACACACGCTTTTCAGAACTGCGTGCGGCTCAATTTCGGGCATCCTTGGGATGCCCGCTTCGAAAATGCAGTTCGCGCACTTGCCGAGATTCTCGACTCACCCGCAGTTCGCGCCTGACCATGTCGCGAAGCACAGATGCGCGTTGCGACACATGTCCGCAGTCAAAAGCCCTGCACTGAACTTGTTCCATCGACAATCAGCTCGACTACACCAACGATGAGCAACCCAATCACTAGAGCCAGCGCCACTGCGACAAAGGGTAGCAGCACCATGTTGACGTTGGCCAAATCCGCTTCATGGTTTGCACGCTTGCGCACGCCGAAGAAACTGGCCAAAACCATGCCGACCATGCGTATCAGTTCCACGACCTTTCTCCTCAAAACATAAGTCACGCACGCATGTTGGAGAACGGCGAGGGGCCGCGGAAGTAGCAGATACCGCGTGATTCAGGTAAGCAGCCTCGATTTCTTCGTAGGCTCCCTTGCATCCGCAGGAAGCGGCTGCCTTCTCTAAAAAAGTCCCATCCATTGAATGGCTTGTATGTCTAAGAGACTACATATCTAGCGAACGATGCTTAAGCTTTTCCGGCGACCACTTTAGATGGGCATGGTCGTCTGCTCGTCAGACCGCTGGAGCCGTCCCGGATTCAGAAGTAACCGGAATCGGCCAGATGGACGAGGCAGTGCTGATAGATTTCTCTTGCGACTGGCGAGCGGAAATAGCTCTGTTCAGAGAGCCGGCCGTCTTGGTAGCCGCATGAAGTTTTCGATGAGCCGCGGCAAGTCCGTTTCGTCCGGCCGCGTACCCCATCGGCTGTATCCCGCAACAGATGCAATGGCAAACCAGAAATGCGGCGGAAACCATTCTGCCCGCACTGTTACGCCGCCGATAATTCGCAGTCGGCCCGTATCGCTAAGAAATTCAGCGTGGATGTTTTCGCCGCCGACTGTTGTGCTGGCAATTACTGGCGTGGACCGAAACATGAAGCCCTCCTGCGGTTTCTGACTGCTGAAAGTGGATGCTTATGTGGTAGCTCTCCCGAAGAAAACGAAAATGGTCCAGGCGATGCATCAACCCGTCGAGTCGGAATTCAATCCGGTTTTCGGGCCTGTGCACGCCTATTGAGCCGCATTTTCGCAGGATGGGCGAAGTCCACGAACACGTGCCGCGCCACTGCACAGCGCGTCGGCCGTCTCGACACAAACCGAGGGGCGGTCAGCTATGCAGGAGAAAAGCGCCCGAGCGACGGGGACGTAAGACGGCTGTTTGATATGTGGTACATCGCTCCCTGCGCCGCCCATCGTCTACTGGCCAGGAGCGACCGACCCATCGCGCGAGTGCAGCTTTTTCAATGCCAAGCAAAAATTCGGCTCGTCGATGCAACTGGCTTTACCCGACGAGCGTCCTGGCGTGTGACCGCGATGGAGCGCATCAGACCCGGGGCAGGCACCTTGCTTCATTGCCCCCCATACTCCGCGTTGATGCGGTCGAGTTCGCCCGATTTGCGTGCTTGCAGAAACTCCTGCTTGACCTGGGCTCGGGTCTTTCCCATTGGACCGCCAGCGTCGCTCCTCGTGGCGGCCACACCACCCACAGAATCTGTGGAAGACACGGTGGTATTTGTGGGCTGCGTTGCAGGCGCCGTGTCTTGCGCCTGGACATATCCAAACGCGAGAACCGCGGCGATAGCTGCCGCTACTTTGGGCGTTTTCATATCTAGGTACTCCACAAAGTTTGATTCGTTTGGCTTCTTGAGCCGGCCATCAGAGCCGCTCTCTCAAATACGGTCTCCCGGGACTATTACGTCACGGGCAAAGCTGTCGGATGATAAGCGGCGGCGTCACGCTCTCCGGCTGCGTTCTGACTCAATGGCCGAAGAAACGTCGCGTTGAGGCGGCGGCTGACCCACCCCGCCTGAAGCGAGACCTGAGCAACAACGACTCGCGGCCAATCAAGGTGGTCATCCAAATTTCCGCATTCGGGTCAAACTGGCATCGGCGACCTCGGGCGTGCTAGCTGCCCTGATAGATATCGCAGGACAGGCCCACCGTGCACGGAGCACCATTTCTCGCTTTGCCGCTGCCGCTGCTTCCGCCGGGCTGAGGTCCGTATCCCAGGTCAGGGGTGCGGTCCATCGTTGCTGCCGGCTGAGCAGTTGTCATGGGCTGCTGGGCAGACGACGGGTCAGTTGTGCCTGACGGTTGCATTTGCTGCGCGTGGGCGACACCGGTCGCAGCGAGCAGGGATAACACGCTCACTATGGTTAAAAGCTGCACTTTCATCTCGTCACCTCTTTTTCGTCAACGGATTGCGGATAACACGGCCCCGGAATAAAAGGGGATTGGCATCCCCACGAACATGCGAGGGTTGCATCAGACCTGTTCTCGCACCTTGCTGATTCTTGCGTTCGCTTTACCAAATGCCCAAGGGCGTCGTCTCCGACGCCGTTTAGCCGAGCAAATGCGAAGTTGGCTTGTGGCACCATTTGTGCTCAAAGCCGGACTTATTCGATGACTACCTGGGTAATAACGCGAGGCTGGTACCGGGCGGGGCAGAGGGATGCGCAGTGAGAGCGCTGGCGAAAGGACGTTGTAAAGTCAGTTGACCAATAAGACCCTTGCTGCGTTTATGTTATAGAACGCAAAGGTTGTGATTGACAGCGGAATCGACAATTGGCAAATCAGGGCCGATTGTCGCGCCTGGTCGCTCACGCCGTCCCCGGAAGCAGCGACACACCTGTTGTCCCCATCCAACCGCCCGAGGCCTCTGTATATGCAGTCAACGCAGCGCGAGCCGGCGTCGCGTCATGAGAACCTCTCATGAAACACTCAGCTTTTCTCGTTGCTGCCGCGCCGTCAGCCGTGCATCCTCGTGGTCGTGACCGGCATCATGTGGGCAATCTGGCGCACGACGAAAACGGGACGCTTGAGACCCGACCCATCCGAGTACGCGGCCTGGTACAGGGCATCTGTCATCGGGAAACCTGCGTACGCCGGGCCCAGGCAGGGGGCATCAGCGGCAGGTACGCAACCGCGGGGACGGTTCGGCGGAGGTGATGCTGCAGGGTTCTCCGGAGCAACTTGCCGACATGTGTGCCTGCTAAGGCAAGGCATGCCCGCAGCGCTGGTCTGCGAGCTTGAGGTGACCGAACTGCAGCCGCCGCTTGGCCGCTTCGACCGCTTTGAGTGACTAGGGCGGGCAATTCGCTACGGCGGACAGTGGAGCGGCTTCCACCCAACATGCCTGTCGGGCAGCCCCATTGTTGATGTCATCAGGATGGATATCCGCTGAAGGCTTCGTGTTCGAGTTGTTCGCGAGAAACATGGCGCACGTCCTTGCCCTTGACGACGTAGATGATGATTTCCGCTATGTTCGTCGCGTGGTCGCCAATGCGTTCAATGGCCTTCGCGATGAAAAGGTAGTCCAGCGCGATGGAGACGACTCGCGTGTCGTCCATCATGGTGGTCACCAGCTTCTGTATGACCGCACGAAATTGCTCATCGATGGCGTCATCGTCGCGGACGATTTGTGCGGCGGAAGCTGTATCGAGGCGCGCGAACGCATCAAGCGCACGGCGGAGAATAGTGATGGCCATCTCACCGGATAGCGCGATTTCCGTGATATTGATGGCCAGTGCGTTGCGGTCTGCTGCAATTCGTCGAGTCCGCTTCGCGACCTTCCGCGCTTCATCCCCAGCACGCTCAAGGTTCGTGACGGTCTTCGAGATGGCCATCAGCAGACGCAGGTCGCGTGCGGCCGGCTGGTACCGCGCGATGATGTTGATGCACTCTTCATCGACTTCCGCTTCGAGGGCATTGAGTCGACGCTCGTCGATGATGACTCTGTCGACCAGGTCCAAATCGAGGTGGTTCAGCGCCTGCATCGCATTGATGAGTTGCGATTCAACGATGCCGCCCATCTCGAAAACCTTGGACAATATCCCGTTGATGTCAGCGTCGAATCGACTGGAAAGATGGTTATCGGGCATCGGAACTCCTGTCAGCCGACCAGCTGCTTTTCAGTTGCCCCTCGGTTTCATGACCACTGCAGCACGTAAGGAACGGTGGCAGAAGCTCCACGAAAAGTGCGCAGGCATCCGGCGCAGCGGTGAAACGCGGGCTGCAGGGGCGGCCCGCTCGGAGCGTGGTAAAGCTACGATTTTGCTGGTCGACCGGTCTTGACGGTTTCGACCGCGGAAACAGCTGCCAGCAGACTCTCTGCGGTGGGAGCCGAGTCCAGTAAAAGCAGCCCAGCGCGAAGAAGCTCACTCTTGCTCACCGAGACGCCTGCGTCGAGACACTTCCGTTTCAGCGCTGCGATTTTCTCGTAGTCGGGCTTCGGCATCGTGAAGCTGTCGCGCACTACCTTCTCCTTCTTCGCGCGTTTCGCTTTCACCTCGGCTGCCGGATTGACTTGCGCGGCCTCAACGGACTTCGCTCGCTTCCGTTTGTCGGCGTCCGTCGGAGCCGGCTGGGCATCTCGTGCTGCGGCCACGCTCTTCTCATCCGCTGCCTTCTCATCGGCTTTCGCATGGCCGTTGGCACTCTTCGGAAAGTGAAAGGCCTTCTTCGTCGGCTTCCTCACGCTGGGTTCACTCATGACCCACTCCAGTTTGATAAACGGTATAAACAGTATATACCGTTAATTTGCGATTGCCAGACCGCATTCGAGATGCCCCCTCATGCCAGAACCATCAAGTTGTCCACACAATCTGTTCGCAAGGCTGTGGACAACTCCCGGGCAAGCGGGACAAATAGCTGAAAAGAATGAATTTGTGCAGTGCGCGCCGAACATGCGCATCTCGCAGTTCATATGTGTCGGGCACCAGGCAGTGGAGTAAGCGCACCCGTGGTCTGCAGAACGCGAAGTGTCCCTAAAGACAAAACGAAGCGATAGGTCTATTCAATTTGCATACGATTGGGCAGCGTCGTCTAATCGACCTCTCCAAGCTGCCCTTCGTACAGCAAGGCCCGCAACGCATCCCAATCCCATGCTTCGCGCAGCTTCTGCTAGCGACCTGAATTTGTCACGATGAAAATTTGCGCCCTGCATATCGAGGTGTCGCATACCCCCTTCCGGCGAGGCTCTTCCCTCGTGCGACACCTGAAGAATTGCGATAAAGGTTTCCGGCTTACTTGTTCTTCAGAAGTCGGCCGCGCTCGCATACTCTCAACGGGAATTCAAGCTAGGGTTCGCTCAACTCACCTTCCAGAACCCATTGGCGCTCGCTTTCCGATAAGCGGTTAATCCGGAGGGTGCCCGCTCCCGTCAGTCCATTGAATTTACCTGTCGCGCCGCTGACTTCCCACAGGCCATTGAAAGCAGAATGCGGCGTCCCGGGCTTGCCGACCAAGGTTATCTGCCGCAGTTGCGTCTTCAGATACAGTATGTCACTGGAGCCCTGAGTGATGACGAGATAGCCGGTCCCTAGACCATTGGTTTCAGGCCCCAAGGTCACTTCGTGGAATCCCCACTCCTGTACCGTCGCGCCGTGAAGCACTCCCTCACTTACCACCTTGCCCGAGCGACGCACCAGCGCGACATATCGATTGCTGCCGTCTGCAAAAATCAGTTTCGTGTATTCATTGGGCAACCCCGGCTCGCCGTTCTTGATGTCAAACCGGAGTTCGACAGTGAACGGCTTTGCCTGAGTCAATTGGCCGGCCTGCGACTGATTGTGCTGTTGTTCTCCGGGAACTGCCTCCGCACAGGCAGTGAACACGGCCATCAAGCTCAGGATGCCAGTGAGGACGATTCGATGCTGCATGTTGCCTCCCGTTATGCTCGCGCATTCCAGCAATGCAGGTGCTTCTCTCGCGTATACCTAATCTTCAGGCACACCACACCCTTGTGAGAACGAGAAGCGTAGGTCCTTGTTGCTCTGAATCGGACTGCTCGTGGACGTTGCCTCCAGTGTCGGCGCATCGCTTGTTGTCCAGGACAGTATCAACGACCCATTAGCCATTGCTCAGCGCTCAATATGGTATCAACGCCAACGTTGGTCTATCGAACCCGGAACCCATAAGTCAAGGGGTCACGCTCGTCCACAATCCAATTCGCAAAGCCGCAAAGGTATGCGTTGCCTTCCACCTCCGTGATGACTGCCTTGAAGTTGCCGACGGTCGTTTCGCTGAGAACGCGGCCTTTGAAAACAGTCCCGATGATAGACTCATTTACAAACGTCTCGTCTTTGCCCAATTCGCCGCGTAGGTAAAGTTGGGCGACGCGACCGCCTGTTCCTGAGCCGGTCGGTGAACGGTCCACCTCGCGGTCGGCAAACACACAGCAGTTGGCTTGCGTGGAACCTTCATGCCGCGGTTTGTTAGCAACAATGGTCCCGTAGATGTGATTGATTTCCGGAATGTCGGGATGCTGAACCGGGAATGCCTGATTTGCAGCGTCCTTCACTTCGGCACCGAACTTGATGAGCCCTTCGACCGAAGACTCGCGAACTTCAAGACCGTGCGGCGCGCCGTCCGCGTAGAAGTAAAATGCGTCACCGAAGGTTCCAGATAAAGGACGGCACATTAACGAAACGGACATTGCCCGCGTGCTCGCCGTCCCACTGCACGAATGCCTCGATGAATCCGCACGGCGCATCGATACCGACGCGGATTTCGGGCACCTGACGTTGCACCCACCCAAGTGCCACCGCCGCCGTCGACAGTGCGATGACACCGTGCCCGCAATGGTCGCTGTAGCCTTCGTTGTGAAGGAAGATGATGCCGAAATCAGCGTTCGGGCTAACCGGCTCCGTCAGGTAATTGCCGTACATGTCTGCATGACCGCGAGGTTCGAACATCAGGGCCTTGCGGATTTCGTCGGCGTTCTCCTTCAACCACGCGCGTCGCTTGACGATAGTGTCGCCAGGCAAGCGCGGAAGACCGCTGGTGACATTGCGGAATGCTTCGTCGCTTAACTGGTTGTCTGAGATGCTTCCCGCGTCGTTCACCTCACGCGGCAGGGCTCGCCATCAACGGCCATGGCGGCTCTTCGGTAGTGCCACATCGCAAATTTGATTGATGCGACTTCGTTGCATCCGGGCAGAGGAGCACCTATAACACAAGGAAGGCGACGCCTGCGGTTACGGTCGGCAAGAGCGCGGCGCCGAGTAATTTCAGCGGACTCACCGCTCCTCCAGAAAACCGATTACCAAGTATCGCCAAGCCCGCGGGGTTCGGCGCGTTTGCAATCACGGTCAGTCCGCCGCCGGTCACCGCTCCGGCCACGAGCAGGTACTTTGCGCTGTCAGATAACCCAGGTATGAGCGACCCCAGATAGGTGATGGCGGCGTTGTCCATCACTGCAGTCAGACCTGTGGCGCCAAAGTACAGCGTCAATGCATCCATGGAACTCACAATCGGCTGAAGCCACCATTGTTGCAATCCGCCAAGCACAACGAGGCCGCCAAGGAAGAACGCTACCAGAAGACTTTCGCGAAGCATGAGAGGCGATTGATGGCGCTCGTAAGCGTGAGTAAAGCCCAGAAAAAAGAGGAATGCGCCCACGAACACGACGGCGTGATGCGAATTGATGACGACCAGCGCGAGGAACGCGATATGAACAAGCGTGACGCCAACTGGGACTCGCTGCGATTGGGAGACACCCGCGTCTTCGCTGCCTTGTGACGTCGGCACGCTCTTGGCAATCAGAGCGATGAAGGCCATAGCATTGAAAAGAACGGCGAGCGCCGCCTTCCATCCAAAAGTCGCCGCCATGAATCCGGTGTTCCACCCCCAGACGCTTGCGACCATCAACACCGGTGGCGCCGCGTACGCCGTCATGACGCCGCCGATTGATACGTTCACGAAAAGTAGCGCCAGGCCGAAATACTTCACACGCTCCGAGATTCGCGCGGAGAACAGTGTGTCGCGCAGCAATAGCGCGGCGAGCGTCATCGCTGCCGGTTCAGTGATGACGGAGCCCAGAAGCGGCACGGCGGACAGGGAGAACCAGATAACGGCCACTTCAGTGCGTACTGGCAAGAACCGCGAGAGATGCATCACGATGCTCGTTACCAAGACGAGAATCGGTCGACTCGCGGCAACCACCATGATGACAAAGACGAACAGCGCCTCCGTAAACTCACGATGCTCCAGGTACTCGATGGTCGCGTGCGACCCGACGAGCGCCCACATCACGAGACACAGAATCAGCGCCCAGAATCCGAAGACGACCTCCACCTCCGCGAGGAAGTGGAAGACACCCGCATGCCGCGGGAAACGGTGCGAGAGCTTCTCAATGCGTGCTACGGCGAACGTATGAATGAGCGCAAGGGCAAAGATAACGGCGGCAGAAATTTCAACAGAATTGGGCATTGAACAGGGTGCTGGAGACGCTTTCGTTTTGACGACTCCGTCATAATATTACAAACATCCTACGCACCAATTGTTTCGGCGGCGGCGACGTTGCATTCGCGGCACCTGCTCAGGCTAAGATGAAACGCTGGACGAAGGCCAACTGACTGATGCTGCAATCGCCTGGAGAATCCGACATTACCATGCGCTACGCCACCTATTCCCAGCGCGCCCGTGCCTTGTTCATTGATTCGCTTTGGTGGACCGTCATCGTGCTCTTTGTGCCTCTCGGACCGTCAACTCAAGACCTGCTGCTGGCGCCTGACGCCTTTGCTTCGACCCTTGTCTTATGGCTGCTGGTAGCCCAGTGTGTCCCGATTCTCGTGACTGGCATTCTTTGGGCCGTATGGGGCACGTCTCCCGGTAAGCGCGTCTTGCGATTGCGAATCGTGGATGCGGATACAGGTCAGCCAATGACGGTCAGGCAAGCTTTCTTGCGCACAGCAGGCTACATGCTTACCTTCGCGACGTGCGGAGCGGGATTTCTATGGGTTCCGTTCAATCCGCGAAGGCAGGCGCTGCATGACCGGATAGCAAATACTGTTGTCGTTAACGAATACCTTGTTTCATCATAGACTATCAACCCGTCGCATCTCCCTATGGTGAAGCACCGCCGTCCTTTTGCCGGCCTATAGGAAAGCAAACTAGCCCTCCGACGTTCACTTGCACGTTGCTCGCTGGTTTCGCACCTCTTCAAACTCCGTGGAGCTTTCCTCCATCGCCTGCTCGCTGCGAGTCCGCCTGAATTTTTTTCAGCCAAATCTCTAATGCTGGCGGCCACAATTCCGAGTGCTTCCTTCCTATGCGAAATCATCACCCCTTTTGCGCGGTATACATACTGCTGCCCGTTCCGCGGTGCAGCCGCGCGACTGGTCGGACATCAACGGCAGCGGTCGCGGGACAACCGGTACTGTGGGATAGTCTTGAGACACCGGACAGGGTGGCGAAGTTAGCGCCCTGAGGCGAACGGCTGACGGGCGACGCTGGCTCCGAGGGGCATCTCATGATGCTTGGAACGTGTCTGAAGGCCTCGCTCAGGATAAGGCGGGGCTCAACTTCACCAAGGGGCAATCAGAAAAACAAGAGATGTTCGCAAGAGAGAATGCTCAACGTTGGAACGTGAAACTAGGTGCTTGTGGGGTTACGCCGCGCGACGACGCTTGTGCAGCTCGGCCACCGACGGTCGTGCGGGATGGCGAAGAGTGACGCTGGGTCCTTATGCAACGAGCGTTCGCCGTATCTGGCGACAGCGCAGGTCTGGCGCCGAGTACCACGAGACCATCCGGCACCTGATATTCAAGCCTTGAACCCAGAGCTAACGTCGTCGGACAACCGGATGAGCTCGTCAATCACAACGCGGACTCGTGGCTGGACATATTTTGTTCTCGGCCAGATGACATGAACCGGCATCTCCCCACCAGACCATTCCTTGAGGATTTCAATCAGGTCCCCGTTGCGAAGATGCGCACCCACAAGCCAAGTTGGAAGCTGAGCCACGCCGCAACCTGCTACCGCAGCATTTAGCATCGCCTCACCGTCGCCCCACTCATGCCGCGCTCTCACCGGCGTGAGTTCAAAATCGCCAGCGTCATTCCGAAGCAGCCAGGCGGACCGACGACTTCGTTGCAACCCCGCAATGCAGTCGTGATTCAGAAGCAGGTCAGCCTTGTCTTTAGGTTTGCCGTGTTCTTTAAAGTATTGAGGCGAGGCACAAATCACCAGACGCTGTTCGCCAAGTCTCCGCGCGGCAATGTCCGCGTCATCCTTCAGTTGGCCGATTCGCACGGCAACATCGACGCCTTCAGCGATAAGGTCAACCAGCCGTTCGCTGAAATTCGCTGAGATGTCCAGTCGAGGATACCGACGCGAAAGTTCGAGCAACGTCGGAAGCACGTGACGCCGACCAAAGGTTGCCGGCAACTCAATTCTGACCCGGCCCACCGGTTCCTGGTGTCCTGTGGCCAAAAAACTCTCCGTCTCGTCCAAATCTCCGAGTACGCGCAGACAACTGGCCAGGTAGGCCTCTCCCTCGTTCGTCAGGGTGAGCCGCCGGGTGGTTCGATGAACGAGCTTGGCCCCAATGCGTCCCTCCAACCGCGTGACGGCTTTGCCGACCGCACTGCTGGTCAAACCAAGCCGAGCGCCGGCTGCCGTGAAGCTTCCCTCCTGGGCTGACAGGACGAATTCGTTGAGTCCATCGAATCTATCTTTCGACATGATTTGAGAATCGAGGGATTAAGTAAATGGAATTCTAGGCGGTTAATGGCCTTCTCGGACGAAATTAGAATGGAGCCAACATGGAGAACCCGTATGAACGCCAACGTTGAACAGGGCTTCAGCCGCGCCCAGATTTCTGAACAGCGTGCTTATGCGAGGCTCTTTTTGCGAGATAAGCTGACCGTCGGCCTGATTCTGCCGCTTGAAACCCACCCGAACAGGCCGGCGCCGACGATGCGAGACCACGTCACGATGGCTCAGAAAGCCGATAGTCTCGGCTTTGCTGCCCTCTGGATGCGCGACGTCCCGTTCTATGACCCAGACTACGGCGATGTCGGTCAGGTTTTCGACCCCATTCCGTACGTCGCCTATCTCGCTGCCTTTACTCGGAAAATAGCGCTCGGAACGGCAGGAATCGTCTTGCCGATGCGTGAGCCGTTGATTCTTGCCAAGCAGATAGCTTCGCTTGACCAACTATCGGGCGGGCGCATGGTCTTGGGCCTCTCATCTGGCGACCGCCCGGCCGAGTACCCTCTCTTCGGCATCGACTTTGAGACAAGAGGCGAGCGCTTCCGTGATGCTTTCGATGTCTTCACCAGAGTGCTGCACGACGATTTTCCCCGGTTCTCTTCGCCCAGATTCGGAAGCTCGAGTGGAACGCACGACCTTGTACCGAAGCCGCCATTCGGTAGGACGCCGACCGTTGCAATCGGGCGAGCACAACAAAGCTTGGCCTGGATTGCTGAGAACATGGACGGGTTCATTGGCTCCTCCCCGGTGCCCGAACAGCTGCCATCGTTGGCGAAACAATGGCACGCTCAGGTTGAACAGACCTGCGGTCCCGAAGAATTCAAGCCTCTTGGTATTGGTGGATTTCTCGACTTGGTAGAGGACCAGAATGAGCCGCTTATCCGCACGCGCGGCGGATTTCGAGCCGGGAGCAAAGGCCTTGCGAACTTTCTGCACGACGCTCAGACGGCGGGCGTCAATCACATCGCGCTGAATCCCAAGGTTAGTCGACGCCCGTACGCTGACCTGATGGAAGAGCTCGCTTCCGAAGTCCTCCCGCACTTTCCTTCACACTGACGATGTGCACCTAGCTCCCTGACGTGGTCATGCAAATCCATCTATGAAAACCATTTTCGAACCATTCAATCTCTCTGGCACCGCACTGAAGAATCACATCGTCATGGCTCCGCTCACGCGAGCACGCGCGTCGCGCGAAGTCGCTGATGAACGCATTGCTCTCTATTACACGCAGCGTGCCACCGCTGGGCTGATTGTCAGCGAAGGCACTTCGATTTCGCGAGAAGGAACAGGGTATCTCTTCAACCCAGGCATCTACACGCCGGAGCAAATCGACGGTTGGCGTCTGACAACTGATTCCGTTCACGCCGTCGGCGGAAAGATTTTCGCGCAACTCTGGCACGTCGGCCGCGTTTCCCATCATTCAATCCAGGAAGGCGGGAAGGCTCCCGTCAGCGCCAGTTCCAAACAGGCAGCGAACGCGAAGGCCTTTGCTTACGACGGTAGCGGGAAGCCCAACCCCGTAGACACGCCCACGCCTCGCCAGCTCCAAACGCAGGAAGTTCGGCGTATCGTCCAGGATTTTGCTCAGGCTGCCGAGAATGCTATGAAGGCAGGGTTTGACGGGGTCGAAATTCATGCCGCGAACGGCTATCTGTTCGAGCAGTTTATGAACCCGCTCGTCAATGACCGGAGCGATTGTTACTCAGCCGACAACATTGGGAATCGATTGCGCTTCACTCTCGAAGTCATCGATGCCGTTGCTGGACGTATCGGTGTTGAGCGGGTCGGCATTCGAATTTCGCCTTACGGCAAGCTATTCGACATGCCCTTCTATCCGACCATTGATGCGACATACAGTGAGCTCTGCCGCGAAATCGGGAAGCGAAAGCTCGCGTATGTTCACGTCATGAATCAGTCGGGATACTCGCGCCTGGACAACGCTCTCGAACCGGAAGCCGAGTCTGGATTCATGGCCCTCCTACGTCTCCTGAAAGGCTATCTGCCGCATACTGCGCTCATTCTTGCAGGAGGTATGTCGAGAGAACTTGCGGAGCAAATGATTGAGGGTGACGTCATCGACCTCGTTGCATTCGGCGCTGCATTCATCAGCAACCCCGACCTCGTTGCCCGCCTTCAGAATGATTGGCCACTGAGCCCCGCAAATCCGGCGACCTTCTATGGTGGCGGCGCAGAGGGTTACGTGGATTACGCTCCCTACGCTGCATCTTGAGGGCAATCGTGGCGCCAGATGCTAGGGTTATCGACCTCGGCGGATTTCAAGACTCCATCTCCCAGACGAATTCGACCTCGCGGACAGCGAGTGACAATTCACTCAAAATAGACCTTCGTCTGTGTGTCGGTGTCGAGTCTCCGCATGTTTAGCCTTACTGCCGCTTACCCGTATCGAAGCAGGCGCGCTGGGTGATGAGATGTCAGCGTGGTTGCGGGAGGAGTCTCGATTCCCATTTCTCTCTTTCAAATCGTCCGAAGGTCAACCCATGTCTAACTTCGTTGTCGAAAAGCTGTTTCGACCGCCCTACGTCCAAACTCGACCAGGTGGAAGCGAGCCGCTGACAGTTCTCTTTTCGTTGCTTTCCCGTGCGGATACGACGCCAATCGACGTACGTCGAGTGGGTGATGGTTACACGCTCGACAAGTCTGGCCATCCATTACGAGACCCGGCGACAAATTCTTCCGCCATTGGTTTCGAGAGTAACGCCAACGTCAGCTTCGAGCACTGGGGCGAGTATTGGCGAAAGGTGCACGGCGTTCGTTTTACCCACATCGAAGAGGACGACGACCGCAGCTTAGAACGACTGCTGCGTTATGAACAACTCCATCGATTCGCTCCTGGGCCCACAAGCTTTAACGCGCCCCCATACCGCGCTCCAGTCGACGAAAGCGGAATGCTCTGGCCGACAATTCTCGGACACATTGAACCGTATCAACGGCCGCGCTGGGACGGCGTCGCGTATCTCAACTTTGAGAGCGTCGATGACATCGCAGCTGTGTTCGCTAACGAGCGAGTGCGCACCAAAATTCTTCCCGAAGACTTGACCATGTTTCGTGACATCGCGCCGGTACTTGCCCGGCAGCACATCACCATTCCTAGCGAATCGGGAAATGAAGCAGTCACATTGGTCAAGCTACATGTGCGTCGAAAAGACGAGGCGCGCGAATCATTCCAGCAGTGGTGGCTCGAGGACCATGGCCCCTACGTCAGCAGTCACTGCCAAGGCAGTCAGTTGGTCAAACGTTATGCCCAGCTTCATAATATCGGTGGTCGAGAACCCGGCCAGGCGTTTTTTCACCCTGACGCAGCGACGCTAGATGGAATAACTCTTATGAGCTTTTCAAGCCTCGCAGACCTCGAAGATTTTCTGGTGAGCCCGATGAACGCAAGGATTGTCGAGCACGAGTCCCTGAACACTGAGCAAGCAGCGTCAGAATATTGGACCACCATCGGTATGATGATTATCAACCGCATCGGCCCCGAGGTTCGCACCGCGTAACGAATGCCGCTGCGGCGTCGGAGCGACCGGCCGAACTCACCTGTGCGAATAGGCGCCGCCTTATCGATTGGCTCGCCGCGCCATCTCGACTAAAAGCATTATGGGAGTCTACGGCATGGGGGCAACCTATTGAATCGGAAATTTCCGACCCTCGCGAAACGCCCCGTCCCTGAGGACGGGGCTAACTACTTACGCAAAGAATCACACTCAGTCGTCGTCTGTCTCCTGGCACACCGGGCCTTCCTTCTTCGCCAAATCGGAGTCCCAATAAGGCAGGCTGGTATTGCCCTCAGATGCAAAGCAACCAGCTTTCAGCAGGGGGAGATTCAGAGACGACGGAAGGCTTGACCCAACATACAGTGAGACGGTACTTCCCGTCAGAGAGACCACCTGAGGATGCGTCGGGAAGCATGCATCGGTGCCCAGTACCGGCGAGCATTGCGAGTTGGGCGGCGGTGGAGATGTAATGCCATTCGATTGCTGCGAGGGAGTCTGGGTGCTGACTATGAGGCGGACCTTGCTTCCTGCGGGGATGGAAGCAAACTTTGGCGAGATGACAAAGTCGTATCGTCGAATGTTGCCTGCTGGCACATAGTGGTCCGCGAAGTACTCGCCATAGGGCTTTACCGGCACTCCGTTTTTATCAAGCCAAGACCGATTCGGGTCATTCTTCGAGAGGCTCCCGAGGACAGTGCCACTCGAAAGTGGCGTGACGGTGCCATCGGCACCCACAAGCTGCACCGTCGCGATGAGTTCCAGATTCGGCGTTGTCGACGAGGCGTAGAATGACGCGCTCATCGGGCCGGCAAGCGTCGCTCCCTTTTTCAGGACAGGCCCATCAAATTGCGCCGTGCTCCCGGCGCCTGGCTGCGCCCAAAGGAGATTAACTTCCGCCGATTGATTTGAAGGCTTCTTTGAAAGCGCTCCCTTGGGCGTAAGGAAGTATTGCTTGTACACAGGCGCAACCGGGTAAGCCGACGTGCTAATCCAGTTGTTGGAAATTAGCTCGTGGACGTGAACTGGTTGCTTAGTGTCCGCCATCCCTGTCTTCTTACCTTTGAGCCAGGTATCGAACCATTCCAGCGTGATGTTGTTTGTAATGTTCTGCCCAGTCGTCTGCTCCTCAAATTGGCAGTGACCGCCCTGGCTGATAATCACCTGGTAGCGGCCTGTGACATCCTGGTTCGGACGCATGGGACCGTATACGTATTGGCCGCTTCTCGCGTTCTGCAAATATGCGTACATGGACATAGAGCTCTCAGCGTAGATGTCCTGGTGCGTGCTCCAAATAAGAGTCGGAATGTCGAGGTCTGCGAGTTGCCGGGCGAACGTGCCGGGAGAGCGCGCCTTCCAGAAGTCCCTGTAATAAGCCCTGGGGCCACCCGCGTTGATTTCGTCGACCATTGCCTGGCCGTAGGCGGTCGCGCCATGATTATTACCAACCGCAGCACCGAAACCTAGTGGGAACTGGCCCGTTTGCGTAGGGATGCCGCCTGCGAAATACGTCTCACGGTAAAACTCGGCTCCTGCACAAAACGGTGCTAGAGCCTTGATAGGTGAATTTTTTCCGGCTGCCAGCGCCGTCGTGTATTGGTTCAGTCCTGACCATGAACCGCCCTGCAGAGCAATCTTGCCGTTTGAGTTCTGCAGCTTCGTCGCGGCCCATTGGACTATCTCCGCACCATCCGTCCCGTCGTTGCCGAAGAACGAAAATTCGCCGCCTGAGTTTCGAGTCCCTCTGACCGATGCTGTCACATAGATGTAGCCTCGCTGAACGAAGTAATCACCAGCCGTGGACGGATTCCCAAGGTATGGCGTTTGAGTGAGAATGACAGGGAACGGACCCTTCGCCCGAGCACCGGTATGCAAGTCGGTGGGATAGGACACATCGACCATAAGCACCGTTCCATCGCTCATGGTGACCGGGACGCTTTTGTCTAGTGCGGTCCCGTAAGTCGGATTACCCGGGCTCCATACTCCACCCGGAAAGGGTGTAGACGCAAGCGCGGGAACTGCCGCACCGGATAACAGAATTGCCGCGGCTGCAAGCAGCGCTGCACGACTTGAACGCTTCATAACGACCTCCATCGGTGTCTCGCCAATCGTTAGATAAACTTACTCTTCATTCCTAACTTTATTTACAAGACGTAATCCACTTACGCCAGCACCACAACCGCGGCCCCCGCCGTCGCAGGGACGCGGCACCCACTCAATTCCAGGGACGTCAGATGATTCGGTGCTCCTCGACCAGGAACGCGGTGATGCCGGCGAGGAATGTTTTTGCATGTTCCATCGTCTTCACGCCGACCTCTGATTCGAACGCCTTTTGCAGCGACCCAGTGCTTTCGAACCAGAACTCAACGACCCCGTCAATGGGTAGGTCGTCGTAACTGCAAGGCGTGCCTTTCTGAAGCTCTCGCTGCACTACCGCGTTCTGCCGATAGCCTTTGACGCCAGGCATCGTGCGAACGAAATCCGCATGTACTTTCCACTCGTTCAGAAAGTCCTGCTCCGAAAGCTCGGGGCGACGGCGGATGAGAGAAATCCGCTTCTTGAGCTTTGCACGAGACGCATCTTCCGGCACTTCTACTACCGTCGTCTGTCTGACGGTCAGGATATGAAGGCGGCCGAGGAAATGGTTCTCGTCTTCGATGATTCTTTGCGGCAGCTCCCCCTCTCCGAACGGCTTGTTCGGGTCCGAAATCCACAGTTGCGAGAAACCGTCGAACTCCCACGGCTCCCGCTCGAAGTCGATTCCGCGCTGAACACGGTCGACAATGTGGTTCTGCCAATACTGACTAAGTCCAGGTGCGTTTTTCACCAACGGGCCGTGATGGCCGAGCCAATGCTTGTAAAACTCATCGTTCGACCATTCGGGCTTCTTTGAAATAAGCCCCATGCGTACCGTGCTCATCAATCCTCCAATGTCGTGACTTAGGTCGAAAGCTCGGCGCGGTCAATGCGCGCCTAAATATGCCGCCTTGACTTTTGGGTCGTTCAGCAAGTCGCGCCCAGACCCCTCCAGCGTGATGTTGCCAACCTCAAGCACATATGCCCTGTCAGCGACCCCCAAGGCCTGCTTCGCCATCTGCTCGACCAGCAGAATGGTGAGGCCATCCTCGCGCAGACTACGGATGGCATCGAAAATGTCGCGGATGACCAGCGGGGCCAGGCCCAACGAAGGCTCATCGAGAAGAAGCATGCGCGGCTGACTCATCAATGCGCGCGAAATGGCGAGCATTTGCTGCTCGCCCCCGGAAAGCGTTCCCGAGAGCTGGTTCTGACGTTCGCGAAGACGTGGAAACCGGTCAAACTCCCGCTCCATCGCTACCTCAGTCGCGGACATCGGCTGCTTGCGGGAATAGGCTCCGAGAAGAAGGTTCTCACGCACGGTCTGGTCGGGAAACACGCCGCGACCTTCGGGCGACAGGGCAATGCCGAGGCCGAGGCGCATGTGTGCAGGCAACTGGGTGCAGTCGCGACCGCCAACCGTGATGCGGCCAGAGGAGACCGCCTGCAGCCCCGCGATGCTCTTTAGAAGGCTACTTTTCCCGGCACCGTTCGCGCCGATGATGGTGACGACTTCGCCTTCCCTCACCTCGAGGCTCACACCCTTCACGGCCTGAATAGCGCCGTAAGAGACCTTTACTGAATCGACTTTGAGCATCGTTGCTCCTCTCTCATGCGGCTTCAGCTTCGTCGACGCCGAGATATGCTTCGACGACGCGGGGGTTGGCCTGGACGTCTGCAGGCTTGCCTTCGGCAATCTTGATGCCGTAGTCAAGCACGATGACGTGGTCGGAAATCGACATGACGAGGTCCATGTGGTGCTCGACCATCAGGATGCTCACGCCATATTTGCTGATACGAAGGAGCAGCTGTCCCAGCTCCGCCGTTTCCTGTGGGTTCAAACCCGCTGCCGGCTCATCCAGCAGTAACAGCTGCGGTTCGGTGGCGAGTGCACGCGCGAGTTCGGCCCGACGTTGCAGGCCATACGGCAAACTCCCTGCGGGACGGCTCGCCAGGTGACCGAGGTCAACCAGCTCAAGCAACTCCCGCGCACGTTGCCTCGTGATTTCCTCCTCACGACGCGCCTTCGCGGTCGCGAACAAGGAAGCAAACAAGCCGTTCTTCATCCGGCTGTGCCGACCAAGCATTACGTTGTCGAGTATCGACAAATCGGCGAAGAGTCTCAGGTTCTGGAAGGTACGACCCATCCCCTGGCAACAGATGGAATGAACCGGGCTTCCGCCAATCTCCTTCCCGTTGAAGCGAATCGACCCGCTATCCGGACGGACGACGCCCGTTACCATGTTAATCATCGTGCTCTTCCCCGCACCATTCGGGCCGATGAGCGCGTGGATATGCCCCCGCTTCAAGGCGAACGAAATGTCTTGAGCCGGCTTCACGCCACCGTATGCTTTCGAGAGCTTCGTGACCGTCAGCAGTTCCGCGCTGTTCGCCCGGCCGCCGCGCAAGAGCGTTGTAACCTGCCCGCCCGGGGCAACGTATTCTTCCTTCGAGTCTCGACTCTTGTGTCCGACCAGCTTTGACAGCGCGCCGACAACTCCCCCGGGCATCACATAGAGCGCAAACAGGAGAAGTAGCCCATACAGCGTGTGTTGAACTGAAGGCCAACGTGCAAGAAGTGCGTCTAGCAGGGTCAGGACGATTGCCCCAACAACGGGTCCAAGCTTCGTTCCCGCTCCGCCAAAAAGGACGAGCAGCAGGATGAAAATGGAGAGCTGAAACGAGATGAAATCGGAATTGATGTACTGGTTTTGCTGAGCGACCATTGCGCCAGCAAGTCCACATGTCACCGCTGCAATCACGAACGCAATCACTTTGCCCCGATAGACACGAACGCCCACCGACGACGATGCAATTTCGTCAGCCTGAAGCGAAAGGAAGGCACGGCCAAACCTTCCATTCAGCAGGTTGCGAAGCAACAGGTGAGTAACCGCGCAGAAAACGAGCCCGACGCACACCCATTGACCGAGCGACATCGGCTGCCCACCTATTTCCGGGCTACGAATCCCGTAGATGCCCTGGGCTCCGCCAAATACATCTGTCCAGTCGCTGACCAGCCGTTCCACAACGATACCGAACGCGAGCGTGACCATGGCCAGGTACGGCCCTTTGACACGAAGCGACGGCAGCGCGATAAGCACCCCGCAGACCCCCGAGATAGCCGTTGCGATGGCCATGGCGCCCCACGGATTGATTTCCGTGTGCGATGTGAGAAGTGCGACTGCGTACGCTCCCGCTCCGAACAGTCCCGCTTGACCGAGCGACTTCTGCCCTGCGAAGCCGACAAGGACGTTCATGCCAGCGGCGCACAGGTAGTAGACGCACATCATGAACGCAATGTGCAGGTAATAGTCGTTCTCGATGGAAAGCGCGGCGACGCCAAGCGCGACCGCGATGGCACATACGCCTGCTATGTGGCTGTACTTTTTCATACTTTCTCCACGAGGCGGCTGCCAAAGAGGCCCGTCGGCTTGAAAGCCAGAACGAGAATCACCAGAGCGAACACCGCAATCTCGCGCCACTGCGCTTGCCACAAATTGACCGTTGACTCGAACACTCCGAGAGCGAAGCCACCGATAACGCAGCCGCGGGGATTGCTAAGACCGCCGACCATCGCCCCAGAGAAGCCCTTCAGCCCAATAGCCAGGCCCATGAAGAGAGACGCCTGCGTGATGGGTGCAATGAGAAAGCCAGACAGCCCAGCCAACGCCGAACTCACCACGAAGGCGCCAATCATCACTGCATTCGTGTTGATGCCCATCAGGCTCGCGACGTTACCGTTGGCGGCGACAGCGCGCATCATCTTTCCAACCATCGTCTTTCGCATGACGATGTCAAAGGCAATCATCACGAGGACGGCCACTGCCAGGAGAAGCAGCTCTTGCGGGCGCACGCCGATTCCGAAAAATTGAATCACGGAGTCACCAACAGGGGACGGCACCACAACCGGTTTGGGGCCCCAGATGGCCAGCCCGATGCTATCCAGGACCACACCGAACCCGAGAGTGCTCATGACCCACGCCATTCCGGGCTGTTTTGCGAAAGGACGCACGCCGACGGCATACAACAACCAACCGAGCGCGCCCATCACGACCAGTGCGGCAACCAGCGCCAACAATTGCGCGCTCACGCCAGGCACTACCCCGCCGAAAGTTGTCGAGGTGATTGGCTTGCCCAAGAGGAGCAGCATCGCGCTCATTCCAATGAATGCGCCGCTTGATACGAATTCACCGTGCGAGAAGTTGAGCGTTTTCGTCGTAGTGAACGTAATGCTGAAGCCCAGCGCCACAAGCGCATATGCGCCGCCGACCGCCAATCCACTAATTAAAGCCTGAAAGATAGCTTCCATGATGAGTGTTCTCCGCTGTGACGGCACCTGCAGTGCCGCCATCATCGATGGGACCGTTACTGCTTGTAGTCGGCCGGGGTCAGGGACGCAACGAGCGCATCGCTGTACGGCACGAGTCGGCCATCTTTCCAGTGCACCCAAACGAAGTCCTTTGCTATCAGTGCTTCGTGATTTGTCTTGCTGAAAGGCTTGTTGTAGGTTTTAAGCAGACCTTGCACCGGTGCATTGAGGTTCTCGAGCGCAACACGGATTGCCGCGCCATTGGTACTGTTCGCCTGCTTGATTGCCTGAACCAGAACCATCACGGAGTCGTAGCCGTGCAGCGCAAACGAGAACGAACTTGGCGCCTTCAGCTGAGACCCGACGCGGGTGAACAACTTGTCCTGCGCCGTGGTCCGATTTTCACTGACGGTACGCAGAAAGAGCGGCTTCTCTGCCAACGTCTTTCCGGCTGCATCATAGAAAGTGATGTTGTCCGCCGCCCAGGAACTGAGCGTACGCGGGTAGTAGTTGATTTTCTCCATGCTCCGCATGACCTGAGCGATAGGAGTGCCCTGCGCCCAGATGATGACTGTGTCGACGCCTGCTTCCTTGAGCTTGTTCAACTGGGAAGTCATGTCTGTGTCGCTGACGCCAAATTGTTCGATGGCAGCGGGAGTGATTCCCTGCATCTCGGCGATGGACTTCATGTCTTTGAGAGCACCTTGACCGTAGCCTGTCGTCTCTGTCATGAAGCCAACCTTTTTCGCACTGCCCGTCTTCTTCACATACGCCATCAGCGCCGCGACTTGTTCACGGTCGACCATCGAGACACGGAACATGTAGTTATCCGCACCGGGGCTCATCGGCTTGGTGATGTCCGTTCCCGACGAGACATTGTCAATCACCGGCATCTTCTTCTGATTGACGATGTGCTTCCATGCCATTGCGTTTCCAGAGTTCGTCGGACCGAAGACGGCAACAACCTTTTCGTTGTCGATGAGGTCCGTCATGTTCTGGATGGACTTGGGCGGCTGTGATACATCGTCACGCACGACGAGCGCCAGTTTTTTGCCGAGCAGTCCGCCCGCTGCATTTACATCAGCTATTGCAGCTTGCATGCCAAGGACAGCGGCTTGCCCGCTCTGTGCCGAGGGCGACGCAGAAAGGTCGCCGTTGAAGCCAATCTTTATCTCCTGCGCCGACGCGACGGGGACCGCCGCAGCAAAACTGAGCGAGGCTACGATTCCTGCGATGACGCGAATTGCTTTCATGATTTCTCCAACCTGTTGCTTCAGCATTCGATGGGCGTATTCATCCCATCGTCGTTTCAATCAATCAGAACTTGCTCACGACACCCAGACTGACCGCGACCAAGGAGCGGCTCGCCCCCGGGGTTGTCTGGAAGCTGTCACCGATGGCCGGTGTGGCATTGATAATTGCGCCAGTTCCCGGGTTACCCAGCGTCTGGCCCGACGCACGCTGGTATCCTTCGAGCGCGTATAAACCTGTACGCTTCGAAAGCGCGTAATACTGGGAGAGAACGACCTGGTGATACTTGGCTGCGTCCGAGATGTTGTTCGCCTTGGAAGCCCACGTGTAGCTGTAGCCAAGTGCCAAATCGAACGCAACGGCCGGCTTCCAATGAAGCACACTGCCTACCGTGTTCCAGACGGCCGTGTCGGTGAACTTGGAATTCACGCCCGGGATGTACTGCACGTTCGAATATGCAAACGAGATGTCCCAGTTCTGGCTGAAGACATAGCCGCCGTCGACAGCGAAGCGCTGTTGAGCCTGGGCTTGGTTGTAGCCATTTGTGATGGCCGACACGCCCTGCTGACCGGATGAGTTCACAGAAGATTCCGCGCCGTACGCGCCACCGCCAAGGGTTGAGTTATTGATGCGCCAGAAGCCCGCGGCAAGACCAAAATTTCCGCCCTTGTATTGAAGTCCCCCGCTCCACGTCGAGCCCTGGTTCAAGCTTCCAGGTACGCCGGCAGGAGCAAATTGGCCACTCGCCGTAATGCCGTAAAACGTCGGCGTCGTATAGGAAATCGCATTGTTGGAGCGATAGTAGGTATCCATGCCGTCGAGGTCACCGGGATGCGAACCGTACCCGGTCACATAGAACGCGGGAACCCACGGTGAAAGCATCACGTAATAAGCGCTATATTGACGGCCCACTGACAAGGCCCCATAGGCGGGGTTCGACAACTCGATACGCGCCTGTCGGCCAAACATCGCATTCGTGAACTGCTGTCCGCCATTCGCGAGATTGAATCCCGACTCCAGGACAAACAACGTCTGATAACCGTTACCGAGGTCCTCTGTGCCACGAAGCCCCCAACGGTCTCCGTTCCACACACCCGACTGCATGCGAACGTTGGACTTTCCCGGCGTCGTCGAGCCGAGAGTTGTTTGACTGTTTTGATAGGTGATAGACGTGTCGACAATGCCGTACAGAATCACGCTCGACTGAGCAAATGCAGGAAGAACAGCCAAACCAAGACTCGCACCTACTGCACATCGAACAACTCTCTTCTTCGTCATTAAAAGTCTCCTTAATAATTTTCTAGTCCGAGTCGTCAGCGGCGGCGTCTGATTGCCATCACTTGTCGCGGCCTGTCGTGGGCAACAGGGCCAATTCGGCTTTCTATATGTAGGACAACGAATCGGTGTAGCGATTTACTCTCACTGGATTCGAGAGGAATGCACCGTGTTACGCGCGGCACGCATGATTGACTTATTTGCGGCGCTCGTTGTCTTGAGGGAGGGCTGCCTCCCCCGATAGCCCAGATACTACGCCACAAAATTAAACATGCGCCACTGCTTTTGCATAGGTGCAAATCCCTATCACGCTGCTTCACATTCATCTCAAAGACCATCGGACGGCGAGAACCGACACACCATGCGGTTTCCAGCCGGAGCCATACGCTAAGTCGCAAGCAACGCATCAGCGCTATCGCAATATCGATGGCATGTGGTGTCTGGATGTGGGTAATTACACCTATGCAATTACATATGTTTACGTGAAACACTCACGCAGCGGCGTTGCTAACCGTAAATCTGTCAGACATCAAGGAGAAATCATGTCGTTCCCTCAATACGTCGCGCCACGTTTGCTCGAAGACCGCGTGGCTTTCGTAACCGGCGCAGGACAAGGCAATGGCCGTGCACTCGCGCTCGGCCTTGCCCAGGCCGGCGCCAAGGTTGTCGTTAGCGACATTGCTTTCGAACACGTCGGGGAAACCGCCGCGCTCATTGAGAAGGAAGGCGGGAAAGCATGGCCGTTCGAGCTGGATGTGACCAACGCAGACGCTTGCTACACCCTTGCCGAAAAGGTCTCCAACGACATCGGCTGTGTCGACCTGCTTGTGAATAATGCGGGCATCATTATTCGTGAGAACTCGACAAGCCCGAATGCAGCCAAGAACTGGAAGAAAGTGATGGACGTGAACGTTCAAGGGACGTTCAATGTCACGCACGCGTTTCTTGAGGCTATCAAGACGACCAAAGGCGTGATTATCAACGTTGCATCTATCGCCGCTTATGCTGGACAAGGCGCTAGCCTCGGCTATTCCCCGTCCAAAGGTGCAATCAAGATGTTCACGCAGTCTCTAGCGGCCGAACTCGCGCCTCACGGGGTACGCGTAAATGCATTGGCGCCCGGCGTCATCGAAACCCCTATGACGGCTGCAACACGCGAGAACCCGGCGCGTCTCGAGGCGTTTATGTCACGCATCCCTATGGGTCGGGTTGGCCAAACGGAGGACCTCGTCGGCCCGACAATATTCCTGGCGTCTGGAATGTCGCGCTACGTGACGGGGGTAACCCTCGCGGTAGATGGCGGATTTCTAGCTATCTAAGGTCTGTCTTGCAAAAGCCCGCCCAGCGGGCTTTTTTTGGCACAACAGCGTCTACGCCGGAGCAGTCAGAAGCGAGTCCTACGCTGTTCTCGCGGCGAAATCCGTTTGCAGATAGCACGTGCCGACGCCAGCACCAGAAGCTGCACATTTTCGAGAACCTGCCTCCAATCATCCTTTCCACCAGCTTGCTGGGCAGGCATGGACCAACCGGGTCTTCGATTCCCAAGGCGTTACGAGGACAGCTTTTCAGAGAGCTGAAGCAGTCCCCTCGCAACGGCTCCGGTATCAGAAGTATCCAGCATGCTTGACGGGCCGAAAATGGTAACTGAAAGCACCATCTGCCCGCGGTCGAAAACAGGCGCGCTCAGGCTGTCGACGCCAGGGATTGGCACACCGAGCGTTCGTGACAGATGTGTGCGCCGCACATCTCCTGCGAAGTTCTCAATTACATCGACAAAGCATCCCGCCGAGACCGCATCGGCCTTCGCAACTTCACGAGCAAGCATCGGTTCTATCGTCTGCCTCGGAAGGAACGCGGCGAACAGTCGTCCTGTGCTGCTGTGGGCGATGGACATTACCGACCCCACATGCAAGCCGACATGCAGGTACATTTCGGGCCCGTGGTATCGAATGACGGTGGGGCCATGGTCCGTCCATATCGCGACAAACGCACCGTGATTATCGTCTTTAAGCAATTCAATGGCCAACTCCGCCGCCTTGTGCAATGGGTGGAGTTGCGCTAAAGCTCGCAGGCCAAGCTTCAATGCAAGTGGTCCGGGCTCAAAGCTCTGGGTCGTTGAATCACGTCTAACCAGTCCTGTGCGAACCAAGCTGACCATGTATGTGAAGACCTGATTCAAAGGTAAGGCGGTCGCAGCGCTCAATCCCAGCATCGAAACAGGTTTTCCGGCGTCAGCCAGATGCTGCAAAAGCGTCCCTCCAACCTCCATCGCATGGATTCCACGCTGCTCCCTAGTTCTTCCCGGAGCAAGTCGCTCGGCGCATTCGGCAGCCTCCATATCTCCCCCTCGTTTGCGAGCATCGTCCCGGAACTGGCGATGCCGACCGGTCGACACGCCGCGTTTTCTCGACCGAGTCCGACATGCCAAAAGAGCCGCGGCCGCTGGGCAACAGCAACCGCGGCAATGCACGCCCATCGGAACTAATACGCTTCTTAATGGGACACCACTGCAAATTTCATGGCCTGAGCGCCCGTCACAGTGTCTTCCTTCCGGACCTCTGTGGCAGATGCGATTGCTTTGCCTGCGATGTAGCCGAAAGTCAACGCCGGTCCCAGCGTAATGCCGGCGCCCGGGTAGTTGCCGCCCATGATGCTGCATGCGTCGTTGCCAACCGCGAACAGCCCGTCGATTGGCGAGCCGTCGAAGCTGAGCACGCGGCATGAAGAATCAGTCTTCAGGCCGGCGAATGTGCCAATGTCACCGACGCGGATTTTAAGCGCATAGAAAGGGCCTTTCTCGATAGGCGCGACACACGGATTCGGCGAATGAAGAGCGTCACCCTGATAACGGTTATAGGCTGTGCTTCCCTTCCCGAAGAGTGAGTCTCGACCTAGTCGCGCCTCGGCGTTATAGCCTCGCACGGTCTCTTTGAAGTTGAGCGCATTGACGCCAATCTTCTCGGCCAACTCGTCTACGGTCGATGCTTTCGTCAGGTAGCCGACACGCAGATAGCGGCCAATGGGCATGGGGAACGGAGCAACACTACCCAAGCCGTACGTTCGGAGAGTCTTGTGGTCGCAGATGAGATGTGCGGAAATCTCCTCTCCCGCAGGCGTCGACTTCACCAGCGCTTGCACGAAGTCATGGTACGAGTTGCCTTCATTCGTGAACCTACGGCCGTCGCGCAGCACGGAGATGACGCCCGGCTTCGCGCGGTCGATAAAGTGCGGCATGATGCCTGTGGTTCCGTCCTTTCTGGTCAGCGTCGAAACCGGCACCCAAGCAGCCGCGTTCGGCAGCGTTGTCGTCACTTGACCGCCGACTGCTTCAGCCATGCGCAATCCGTCGCCCGTGTTACCGGTCGGAGAAGGCGAGAAATGTTCGGCGCCTGTCGGAGCGTGGGCGAAGAGTTGCTTGCGACGTTCGATGTCGTATGGAAAACCGCCGCTTGCCAGGATAACAGCACGGTTCGCGTTCACGCGTACTTTGGAACCGGCCCGGTCAAGGACCGCTCCGGTGATTCTGCCGTTGTCGTTGGTGAGGCTGAGCGCCTTGGTGTTTAGCCAAAGAGGAACGTTCAGGTCGAAGAGCGACTTCGCGAGACGACCGGCAAGCGCGTTGCCGTTCGTCAGCGTCATGCCGCGACCATGCTTCAAAACGTCTGCAAAGTGGCGCGACAGACGCTTGGTGACGTACCAGGCTGACTTGATTGACTTCGTCACCCGCATGAAGTGCACAATTTCCTTGCCCGAACCAAGCATCATTCCGAATACGGTGAGTTCGGGCAGAGCCGGAGCGAGGTCCTTAATTGCGGCGCCGAGTTCGCGGCCGTCAAACGGACGAGTGACCATGGAACGACCACCTTGCGTACCGCCGGGCGCCTCGGCGTGATAGTCGGGAAACACGAGAGGCATGTCGAAGCGTACAGCTGTCTTCGCTGTGAAGAAGTCTACAGCTTCCGGCCCATTCTTGATGAAGGCGTCGACGCGCTCACCATCAAAGCTCGACCCCGCCTCGTGCTGGAGATACGTACGCGCGGCATCTTCTGCCTCGTAAATCCCTTGCACCTTTGCAAGCGCTGTATTCGGAATCCAGAGCCAACCGCCCGAGCGAGCTGTTGAGCCGCCGAACTTCGGCTCTTTCTCGATAACGAGGACATTGAGCCCCTCAGACGCGGCCGTGATTGCCGCGGACATTCCCGAGCATCCCGAACCAATAACAAGCACGTCACAGCTGAATTCGCTTTCCTGCTTCATCACGCATCTCCGATAGCGAGGACGCGTCACCTCAGGTGCGTCCTCATAATCCATCCCCGTCTTCTGGGCCATGGTCAAATCATACGCCGTAATTACATATACGCGTATATATTTGCGTACGTACAATCCCTATGCCGGATTCCATCGTCTCGGATGTAAATTGAGGACTCCATGGGAAAGGCTTGTGCCCTTCTGCTTGGATGCGGTTGGCGGCCTTGTGCGCAGGCGCTGCGCTCGCCACCTTTGTCATCGAATTTCCGGCTACCCGGCGGTCTGTCGCCGGTACCGTTTGCTTCACTACTCTGGAGACGACATGATTAAACGTATGACTTTGCTGGCGCGCAAAGAAGGCACTTCGGTAAGCGACTTTCGTGCGTACTGGTCTGGCTGTCATGCTCAACTCGCTTTGTGCATGGATGGCATTGCGAAATACACGCAAAACAGGGTCGAGAAAACCCTCTGGAAGTCCGGAGGTGGTTCTGGATGTTTTTATGTCGATGGCATCGTCGAGCTCTACTTCGAAAGCGATGAACTCATGTCCGAAGCGCAACGTTCCGCGGTCGGGAGTCGATACATTCCTGAAGACGAGCCAAACTTCCTGCGTGGATGGACGCTCTGCGTGGTCGACCACGAGGATGAAGCCACAGAGCAAACAGGCGTGAAGGTCATCCTCGTCGCTGCTCTAAGGGCAGGTGTCTCACGAATCGAGTTCGAGAAGGTAATCGTCGAATCCGAGGAGGGACAACCGACGCCGGCGACAACATCGCTCAATTGGACGACCAGAAGCGCGAAACGTGAACGCCTTTGGGCAGAGCCGGTTGTGCCCACCGTGCTTGCCGCGCTGTGGTTCAAGAATCTTGCGGAAGCGCATGACGCGTTTCGAGTTGAGAGCAGCCTCGTGCAAAGCATTGACGGCTTAGCCGACCGTGCGGCTGCGTACCTTATCAACCCGCTCGTGGTCGGGTAATCCGAATGGTCGTCGGCATCGGATGCGGGTAACCATTTCAGACCGGTAGCCGGTTTGGTGGGCGCGTCGCCCCCTCTCTCTACGGAAACCATAGCGCGCTGCGATTCGGAAATTGCTACGAAACCGCACCGTCAGCCCGTACCAAAAAAACAAAACGGGCGCTGAAGCTCCGAGCGCCCGGTGCATCTCATTTTCGGCGCTCAGCTCACGCTTTATGCAGATTCCTCGCCCGGTCGGACCGTAACGCAAAAAACATCGCTGTGCAGGCAAGAAGCAGCATGAATGCAATGAAATAGAACGCGTTGTTCATGCTTCCAGTGTAGGTCTTGATAAGACCGATTAGATACGGGGTGATGGTTCCGCTGGTGACCCCAATAGTGCTGACCAGCGCGATGCTCGCAGGAGCGCTAGAACCGCGAAAGAAGCTAGCGGGCACAGACCAGAAGATGGGATGAGCCGCGTAAATAAATACGGCCGCCGCAGTCAAGAGCGCCATGGATAGTGCGAAGCCCAGGCCATGCGAAGTCAGTAGCGCGAGCGCCGCAGCGGCGCCAGCGCCACAGACGATGAAATGCCATTTGCGTTCGTTGCGTCGGTCAGAACGACGAGCAATCAAAATCACGCCCACAGCGCCGATTGCATTCGGGATTGCCGAGTACAGACTAATCTGAACGATGTCGGTAATTCCGAATTCGCGAATCATCGTCGGCATCCAGAATAGCAACAGGAGGATGCCCGAGGTCAGGCAGAAGTACACAAACGCGAACACATAGACGTACGGGTTACCCACTGCCGCAAGCAGGGAATGGCTATGCTCAGCAGGCTTTCCGTCGTTCGCCAGCACGTCTTCCAACCGCCGCTTCTCACCTGCGCTAAGCCACGGTGCAGCGGACGGCCTGTCCTTCAAGAAGAAGAATGCGATAACACCCAGCAGGATTGCGGGAGCACCCTCGATGGCCAGCATCCACTGCCACCCGTGGACACCATGGACCCCATCCATGCCGCGCATAATCCAGCCAGAGACCAGACCGCCAAGCACACCGGCGACGGCGACACCAGCATAAAAGACGGATAGCGCTCCTGCGCGACGGCGTGCCGGGAACCAGTACGTCAGATATAAAACGATGCCTGGGAAGAAGCCGGCCTCGAATACACCGAGAAGAAAGCGTAAGACGTAAAACTGCGTGCTGTTGGATACCGCGACCATCACCACCGAACACGCGCCCCACAACACCATGATTCGTGCGAAGGTCTTCCTGGCTCCGTACTTATGCAAGAGTATGTTGCTGGGCACTTCGAAGAGGACGTACCCGACAAAAAAGAACACTGCGCCCAAACTGTACGCGGCGTCAGTGAAGGAAAGGTCGTGCTTCATCTGCAACTGAGCGAACCCGATGTTGTTCCGGTCCAGGATTGCAATGACGTAACAGAAGAAGAGAAACGGAATGATTCGCAGCGTCACTTTGCGAAACAAGGTGTCATCCGATGTGCCGACAGATGGGGGATTCGTCGGTGCAGGGACCGTGCCGACTGAACTTCGCGTTGTCATCAGAAACTCCAGTGCAGTTTTTCAGTTGTGGTCCGCTGTCAGTCGAGGCACCTACGCCACCTCACTGACCGCCAACCCACTCAGAAGGTAACCGCACCATGGCAGGTCCACGCTTCCTGATTACATATTAACGCTTCACTTCGCACATATATAATTCTCGTTTGTACCTATCTGGGTCCTTCTGGACCGCGAACGGCTTCGAAGTGCTGGTAAACACCTAACGTGCCTGCGACTGGTTCGTCAGATGTCGCACAGGCCAGGGACCGGCAAGTTCGAATTGGCCGCCCTTGCCTCGAATTCGCTTTGCCTGGCGGCCCGCAGCGCCACCAAGCACGTTTTGTTTTACGCTAATACGTTTGCGTATATATAATAAAGCACGAGTGAGCTGCCACGTACAGCGATTGCATCGTTAAGGAGACCGGTTTGTCCGCGAGAATGTTGTGGCTTCTGAGCGCGTGCTGCTTTGCCAGCATGGCGTCAATGCGGGTCTGCGATTCGCTGTTACCGTCACTGCAGGCGGAGTTTGGTGTGAACATGGGGCGCGCCGCCCTGGCGATTTCCGGGTTCGCCCTCGCATACGGCCTTACCCAACTCGTCTTCGGACCCTTGGGAGACAGGTTCGGAAAAGTTCGCGTAATCGCTCTGACCACGCTGGCCTGCACGGTAGGAAACCTTGGTGCAGCATTGTCCGTTCATATGGGCCAATTGGTCGCGGCCCGGGTCTTGTCCGGGGCTGCGGCCGCTGGAATCGTGCCTTTAACTATGGCGTGGATTGGCGACACAGTGCCCTATGAACGGCGTCAGGAAATCCTTGCACGGCTGCTCGGCGCGACGGTTTTCGGGATGATTGCCGGTCAGTGGCTAGGGGCATTGCTCGCCGACGCGGCTGCCTGGCGAATCTCGTTTGCCTCGCTGGCCTTGATTTATCTGGTTGCGGGGCTCTTCGTCTTGCGAGAAGTCAATTCGTCGGACATGACGGGAAAATCGGCCCCCGGCCGTTTCGAGTATCGTGCTTTTGAGGTGTTGGCGATTCCTTGGGCTCGAACAGTGCTCCTCGTTACCTTCATCGAAGGCTCGCTCGCGTTCAGCGCGCTATCGTTCATCCCGACCTATCTGCACGGGACATTAGAACTTCCGATGTCGAGGGCGGGCGCGATTGTGGCTCTTTATGGGGTAGGCGGTTTAACGTACAGCCGATGCGCGCGCCTCCTGGTCCGTCGCTTGGGAGAAGCCAATCTGGCGAGGCTTGGCGGTGCCTGTCTCGCAGTATCATACGGCGGACTCGCGCTTCTCAACACCTGGTGGCTCGCGTTGCCCGCGTGCTTCATGGCTGGATTTGGCTTCTACGCGTTGCACAACACGCTGCAGACCCATGCCACGCAGATGGCACCGAGCGTGCGCGGAACCGCCGTGTCACTCTTTTCGTGCTTTCTTTTCTTTGGGCAATCAATAGGCGTTGCTTGCGCCGCGTGGTTTATCGACAGATTTTCAGCGCCGCCCGTTTTTATAGGCTGTGCTTTCGGCCTTTTTCTAGTCGCAGTCGTGTTTTCTTCGCTGGTTTCTCGCCAAACCGCACAGTTGGCAAGGAGCTAACGGAATGCCGGCGGAGCAGATAACCGGGGTGGGCGCCAGCTGGCAAAGGAAGCGCACGGCGAATCAGATGGAACATGCGTGCCTAGACGGCCGGTACAGTCGGCGCGGAATTCTGTTCGGTCAACAGCTTGGTGGTCGCGAGAAGACTGGTAACCAGCGGGCCTTTCCAGGAAACGTCGAAATTCCCGGCAACCCCGAAGAGCGTCAAAACAAGAACAATCTCTCCGTTGTTGTCAAAAACCGGTGCGCTGATGCTGTTGATACCTGGAATCGGCATGCCTTCTCCTCGCGCCACTCCTCGCTTTCGAATATCCGCCAGAATGGCGTCAAACTGCGTGATGGTCAGACGCTCGCCATCAGGAGTTTGCGACCCGAAATCCGCACCGACGAGCTCGTCGAGCGTGGAACTCTGCTTGTATGCAGCAAACACACGGCCAGTCGTCGAATGCGTGAGCGACATAACCGTGCCGACGTGAACACCTGCATGCAGCGAGGCGGCCGGCTCAATGCTTTGCAGAACGGTTGGACCACGGTCTCCCCACGCGGCGAGAAGCACACTTTGCTCGACGCGCGTCGCAAGGTCGGTGGAAGGCTGCATTGCATTACGGACTGCGGGCACCATGCGAAGCGCATGCAACCCCATGCGGAGAGACAAAGGCCCTGGCTCGAAACGCGAGGTGACGGGGTCCCGTTTGACGAGGCCGGTACGAAGCAGGCTCACCATATAGGTGAACACCTGATTCGTGGGAATGCCGCTGCGCGCGCTGAGCTCCGCAAGTGTCACTGGTTCGCCAGCGTCCGCGAGATACTGAAGGAAGCGGCCACCCACTTCCATGCTCTGAATGCCGCGTTGCTCCTTCCGGGCACTTGAATCGAGGCTTTCCGGATTTTCTTTTGCCCGCTGCTTCGTTACCATGCAATCCTCTGTGCACGAACACATTATGTTTCGCCGATTTTACCGGCTTCCTGGTCACCGTAAGGCACTTGGATTCTGAATCCGACAAGATACGCAAATGGACACCGAAAGCACCGAAAAAGCCCAGCGGGGAATCCAGTCAGTTGAAGTGGGCAGCGAAATTCTGCTGGCACTCACGCAATCTGACTCGCCCATGCCGCTCAAAGAGATTTCGCGGGTCACCGGGATGTCTCCCGCCAAGCTTTTTCCGTATCTGGTGAGCCTCATCAAGCTTCAACTGGTACAGCGAATGGAGCCGTCAGGTGATTATGCCCCAGGTCCCCTCGCGCTGCGGCTTGGCCTGTATGGGCTGCAACGATTGAATCCTCTGCGCGAAGCCGAGGCGGACGTAGTGGCGCTAGCATCGAAAACCGGACAAAGCGTTTTTTTGACGACTTGGGGGCCAAACGGACCGGTCGTCGTCAGGCAGGAAGACCCTTCATATCCGCTGCATCTCACTTTGCGAGTCGGCACGGTCATGTCGCTCGTCAACACGGCAACGGGACGACTTTTCGGCGCGTATATGCCAGAGTCCTTGGTGCAGAAGGCTCTCGCAGACGAGAGCATACGGCTCAGCGGTGCAACCGCACTGAAGACAACGGAAAAGCAGGACCTGTTCAAGGAGTATCGGAAGATTCGCGAGGAAGGCATGACGCGAACTTCGGGCTATCCTTTGCCGGGCGTCAATGCTATCGCGGCACCTGTATTCCTGTTCACCGGGTCCATAGCGCTGGCCATCACGCTGGTTGGGCCCGCAGGTACGTTCGATACAAGTTGGGATGGGGAACTTGCGTTGACCCTGCGCCAGACCACACTGGACCTGTCCTACCGACTAGGCTACTCGGCCATCCGGGGCGACGAGGCCTAGTTCATCGCGATGCGACAGCAACGCCCGAGAAATGCGAAGACAATTCGCGGCTGCCTCGGGCGTCGCCTGTCAGCGACTTGAGACCTTCCCAACGCACGCCGGCGGCGCTCCCGCAAGCCCCCTTCAAGTCCCTGCATCGCTTTGATGCCAATTGCGCAGGCGAGCCCGAAAAACCAGGGCTCACTTGTGCGGCCACCTCTCTCAAACCCTTCGAAACACAGAAGCCCTGACGTCGAGCACATATCAGTGCGGGACGTCGGCCCACCCGGCCGCCAAGAACAATCAACACGCGTGTCGGCCTCACGGTAGTTCGCCGCAACGCCCTCCGAGTGCCGAAGACATCCACGGACGCAAGTGTGCCGTCCGACAGTCGCACGAAATGAATCCACGCTTGCGTCTTGGCGTCGCGACGGTTCATCCCCGCTTTCCGCCGCTCGTCTACAGCCAGCGCCCCCATATACCAACATGCTTCGGATGTCTGTGATTGCAGAGGGCAAGCAGGACTGGCAGCCCAGGTTTTGTGGACAGTTTAAGGCGTACGGGAAATTATCTATATGCGATTTCATTCGCTTATGTATAATTCTCTCAATGCCGGGGTTGCTGGCCAAAACCCACCCTGTCCCCTTCAATCAATTTTGTAGAGGTCTTCTGCCATGGCGACAGAAAAGAAGTTTGCTTCCCACGCGGACGTTGAAGAAAAGAAAGTCACGTTCGAACAGCTTTCCGAACATGCGTACGCATACACCGCCGAAGGCGACCCCAATACCGGCATCATCATCGGGGACGACGCCGTGCTCGTAGCGGACACTCAGGCGACGCCGGTGATGGCTCAGGACGTGATTCGCCGCATTCGCGAAGTCACGGACAAACCTATCAAGTACGTCCTGCTGACCCACTATCACGCGGTCCGCGTACTTGGAGCATCGGCGTATAACGCTGAGCAAATCATCGCCAGTCAGGACACCTACGACCTGATTGTCGAGCGCGGCGAGCAGGACATGAAGAGCGAAATTGAGCGCTTCCCGCGCCTCTTCAACGCGGTTGAATCGGTGCCCGGCCTGACGTGGCCCACGCTTACCTTCCAGAAAAAGATGACGCTCTGGATGGGCAAGCTCGAAGTTCAAATCCTGCAGCTTGGTCGCGGGCACACGAAGGGCGATACCGTAGTCTGGTTGCCGCAGGAAAAGACGCTTCTTTCCGGTGACCTGGTCGAGTACGGCGCAACGCCATATGCCGGCGACGCGTATTTCCAGGATTGGCCGGCCACCCTTGACGCAATCGCTGCGCTGAAGCCTGAAAAGCTTGTCCCCGGCCGGGGCGCTGCTCTCAAGACGCCGCAGGAAGTGGCCGACGGTCTGGCAGGAACCCGCGCTTTCGTCAGCGAGCTTTACAGCAAGGTCAAGTCCGGTTCCAGCGAAGGCAAAGACTTGAACGCCATTTACAAAGAGACCTACGCCACGCTGAAGCCGAAGTTTGGCGACTGGGTCATCTTCGACCATTGCATGCCCTTCGACGTCACGCGGGCACACGACGAAGCAACGCAGTACCCCGACCCTCGCATCTGGACCGCGCAGCGCGACAAGGAGATGTGGGAAACCCTCGAGGGCTGACCTGCATCGCGCGCCGGCCTGTGTGCATCAGAAACGCACAGGTCGCTTCAACGACAAGCTCAATCTGGAGTTTCCAAAGTGCAACAACCGACGCGAGACATACCAAGTCGCCGTGAGCCTGCTCAGGCGGGCGCGCCCTGCAATCCGTTACTGGAGCGCGCATCGTCCGCGTCTGCGTTCTCGGCCCATCCAGTTGGCTACCAATCGGGATTCGCCAGCGAGTTCGCCACCGAGGCGCTCCCCGGTGCTCTCCCGGTTGGTCGAAACTCACCTCAGCGCGCACCCTACGGCCTGTACACCGAACAACTCTCGGGCACGGCATTCACTGCTCCTCGCTCCCACAACCGTCGTTCGTGGCTTTATCGGGTGCGACCAGCTGCGGTCCATATGCCGTTCACGCTGTTACAGAGCGACAAACTCCTTAGCGACTTCTCGAGTGTGCCCCCAACGCCTCCAAATCAGTTGCGCTGGGAACCGCTTCCGATGCCGGAAACGCCGACAGATTTTATTGACGGTCTGGTAACCATGGCAGGTAATGGTTCCGCGGAGGCGATGTCGGGTTGTGCTATCCATATGTACGCAACAAACCAGTCGATGACAGACCGGTTCTTCTACAGCGCTGACGGAGAACTTCTGATTGTTCCCCAGGCTGGTCGCCTGAGCATTGCGACCGAACTGGGTCTACTCGACGTGGAGCCACAAGAAATCGCTGTCATTCCGCGAGGCGTACGCTTTCGCGTCGAGTTGCCCGATGGCGAAGCCCGCGGCTATATCTGCGAGAACTTCGGCGCCCTGTTACGCCTGCCGGACCTCGGTCCTATTGGTTCGAACGGTCTTGCCAATCCACGCGACTTCCTGACGCCACTTGCAGCATATGAAGTCCGCGAGGGCAATTTTGAACTGGTGGCAAAGCTTAACGGGCATCTGTGGCGCGCAGATATTGGCCACTCGCCGCTCGATGTCGTAGCGTGGCACGGCAACTATGCGCCGTACAAATACGACCTCCGACTCTTCAATACGATTGGCTCAATCAGCTTCGACCATCCGGACCCGTCGATTTTTCTGGTGCTGCACTCGCCGAGTGACACGCCCGGCGTGGACACCATCGACTTCGTCATCTTCCCGCCGCGGTGGCTTGCTGCCGAAAACACGTTCCGGCCGCCCTGGTTCCATCGGAACTTTGCCAGCGAGTTTATGGGGCTAATCCATGGCGAGTATGACGCTAAAGCTGAGGGTTTCGTGCCCGGCGGTGCCAGCGTGCACAACTGCATGTCAGGCCACGGGCCCGACGCCGGCACGTTTGAGAAGGCATCGGTGTCTGACACAACAAAGCCCATGAAGGTCGATTCAACCATGGCTTTCATGTTCGAGACTCGCAACCTCATCAAGCCAACTCAGTTCGCCCTGGAGACCTCACAGTTGCAGGCGCAGTATTTTGAGTGCTGGCAAGGCCTCGAAAACAACTTCAATCCGGACGTCAAGTGATGCCAGTCAATACAGACGATACCCTGATGCTTAGTCGGACGACTGACCCGAGCCTTCGAAGCTGGGTCGAGTCAGCGAATTCTGCTGATACCGACTTTCCCATCCAGAACCTTCCTTTCGGCGTGTTCTCCGACGACAAGTCCGACAGAGGGCGGGTCGGTGTTGCAATCGGAGACTTGATTGTCGACCTTTGCGAGCTTGAGTCCGCTGGACTGCTCGCCGTACCTTATGTGGTCACGGACGATGACGGTCTGCCTAAAAGCGTCTTCCGCCAATCGCGGCTCAATGATTTCGTAGCCTTGGGGAAAGCGACCTGGAGCAGCATCCGGATTCAGCTGTCGACGCTACTGTCCGCGGACAACGCGACGCTTCGGGACGACCCCGAACTGCGAGAGCAAGCGTTCGTGCGCCAAAGCGACGCGGTCATGCGTCTCCCCTTCGACATACCCGGTTACACCGATTTCTATTCATCGAGAGAACATGCGACCAACGTCGGGGCGATGTTTCGTGACCCGAAGAACGCGTTGATGCCAAATTGGCTCGAGATTCCAATCGGATATAACGGTCGGGCGTCTTCGGTAGTAGTGAGCGGCACACCGATTCGCCGCCCGAATGGGCAGCGCAAGGGCCCCGAGGATGAGCGCCCCACTTATGGACCGTGCCGCAAGCTCGACATCGAGCTGGAAACCGGGTTTTTTGTCGGCGTGGGTAACACCCTAGGCACAACGATTCCCGCCGCGGACGCGGATGGTCATATCTTTGGAATGGTCCTCCTCAACGACTGGAGCGCGCGCGACATCCAGCAGTGGGAATACCAGCCCCTCGGCCCGTTCAACTCGAAAGGGTTCGCGACGACCATCTCTCCCTGGGTCGTCACGATGGAAGCACTCGAGCCGTTTCGCGTCGAACAACCACCGCAGATGCCGAAGCCCCTGTCATATCTGCGGGGTGCGACGCGCGCTGGCGTCGACTTACACCTTGAGGTGCAGTTGAAGCCAAAAGCTGCTGCGTCGCCGACGACTATTGCCAGGACCAACTTCAAATACATGTACTGGTCGATGGTGCAGCAGTTGGTGCACCACACCTCCGCTGGCTGCAACACGCGGGTCGGAGACCTCCTGGGCTCGGGGACCATCAGCGGACCGAAATCTGACTCGAGCGATGACAAGATTGGGACGTTCGGCAGCCTGCTCGAGCTAACATGGAATGGGCAATCACCCCTCAAGCTCGACGATGGCGAGACTCGGAGCTTTATCGACGATGGCGACGAACTTACTCTGACTGGCTGGTGTCAAGGCGATGGCTATCGCGTCGGGTTCGGTTCATGCGTTGGTGCCATACTGCCCGCACTTGAAGTCCCCGTCCCGGAGGACGGTGAATGAAGCTGTATAGCTACTTTCGCAGCTCTGCGTCTTATCGGGTTCGTATCGCACTCGCCTTGAAAAAGCTGCCGTTTCAGTACGAGGCTGTTCATCTTCTCAAAGACGGCGGTCAACAGCTCTCACCGGCATACCGTCGGGTAAATCCAGACGGTATCATCCCAGCGCTTGAGGACGGACCGGACGTTTTGACGCAGTCTTTGGCGATAATCGAATACGTCGACGAGATGTATCCCGACCCGCCGCTTCTTCCCGGACACCCCACCGACCGGGCCTACGTCCGCTCCGTTGCGCTTCAGGTCGCCTGCGAAATACATCCGGTCAATAATTTGCGGGTACTCCAGTATCTGAAGAAAAACTTCGGCATATCTGATGAGCAGAAGTCGCAATGGTACCGCCATTGGATTGATGTCGGCTTCGGTTCATTGGAGGTGCGGCTTAAAGCGGAAAGACGCGTTGGAAAGTTCGCGTTCGGCGACACGCCAACTCTTGCTGACATCTGCCTGGTACCACAAGTCTGGAACGCCCGCCGATTTGACATACCGCTGGACAGCTATCCGACAATCAAACGCATTTCCGACAACGCGTTTGATTTGGAAGCCTTCAGGCAGGCCGAACCTTCCGCCCAACCGGATGCGGAGGTTTGAACTGACCGTTCATCCCGCGCTTAACGGTGCGAGGTCAACCGTCTCTGTTTTGTCCATGGGAGCTTTCCCGCCGCGGTCGTGGCCGTAAGGTATGGGAGACCGTGACGGCAACGCAGGCACTCGTCACGAATGAGCCTACGGGTTTCCACTGGCCGTCCATAGCTGATAGATAATTCATCATTAACCAACAATGAAGACTGTGGTCGAGTTACGAATGGTCGCAACAACTATATAGCGCCGGAGCCTGGCTCCATGGTGCAGTTTGGAGACATCATGAGTGCAGGCTTTCAACACCCATTCCCCGCAGCCGCCAATAGTGTCGCGCGAGGCAAAATCGTTAGCGCACAACAAGCCGTCAGACTGATTCGACCTGGAAACACCGTGGCAACCGGTGGCTTCGTTGGTATCGGCTTCGCGGAAGAAGTCGCCATCGCGCTGGAACAGCTGTTCCTTGACTCAGGCCGCGGCGCAAGCGACACGGCTCGAGACTTAACACTGATGTACGCGGGTGGTCAGGGCGACGGGGCCAGTAGAGGCCTAAATCACCTCGCCCACGAAGGACTCGTTCGGCGGGTTGTCGGTGGCCACTGGGGACTTGTTCCTGGCCTCCAACGCCTGGCCGTTGAAAATCTCATCGAAGCCTATAATCTCCCGCAGGGCGTCATTTCCCAACTGTTCCGCGACATCGCCGCTCATCGGCCAGGTCACTTATCCACAGTTGGACTCGACACGTTCGTCGACCCACGCAACGGTGGCGGCAAGCTCAACGCCCGAACGACCGAGGACTTGGTCAGCCTCATATCGGTCAACGGGGCTGATTGCCTTCTGTATAAAACTTTCCCGGTCGACGTCGCCATCGTGCGTGGCACCACCGCCGACGCGAATGGGAATGTGACAATGGAGAAGGAGGCACTCACGCTCGAATCACTGGCCATCGCGATGGCCGCGCGTAACTCTGGCGGAATTGTGATAGTCCAGGTTGAGCGAATCGCCGAGTCAGGCACTCTGAATCCACGACAGGTCAAAATACCTGGGATTCTGGTTGACTGCATCGTGGTTGCAAAACAGGAAAACCATTGGCAAACGTTCACTGAGCCCTACAGCCCGGGCTTCGCGAGTGAGCTTCGCATTGCGACAGGTTCGATTCCGTCGATGAAGATGAGTGAGCGAAAAGTCATCGCGAGACGTGCTTCTTTCGAGCTGATGGCCAATAGCGTCGTCAACCTGGGCATCGGAATGCCCGAAGGAATTGCGAGCGTTGCTAACGAAGAGAAGGTATGCGACCTTTTCACGATGACGACCGAGCCCGGTGTCATTGGCGGCATACCGGCAGGCGGGCTGAATTTCGGCGCAGCAACCAACACCGATGCCATCATCGACCAGCCGTACCAGTTCGACTTCTACGATGGCGGCGGTCTCGACATCGCATTTCTTGGACTTGCGCAGGTTGACCGCGAGGGCAACCTCAACGTCAGCAAGTTTGGGCCAAAGCTCGCTGGCGCCGGCGGGTTTATCAATATCTCACAGGCAGCGAAGAAGGTCGTCTTTGTCGGAACGTTCAATGCAGGCCAGCTCGAAGTGAGTATCAAAGATGGACGTCTGCAGATTCTCAAGGAAGGCGTTTGCCAGAAGTTTGTGGACGCAGTGGAGCATCGAACCTTCGGCGGCCACTACGCCATTGAACGCCAACAACCGGTCCTGTACATCACGGAACGTTGCGTCTTTTCTCTTAGCCGTGATGGTCTCGAACTCGTCGAGATTGCACCAGGAGTCGACCTCCACCGTGACATCGTCTCTCAGATGGGTTTCGCTCCTATCATGAAAGGTGCTCCCCACCTCATGGACGCGCGCATCTTTGAAGAACGGCCGATGGGCCTGCGGGCAATGTTGCTGCGGCTGAAACTCAGCGAGCGGTTCAGTTACGACCCAGAGAAGAACATGTTCTTCATCAATTTTGAAGGACACAAAGTGTCGACGGCGGACGATGTTCAAGCAATCCGCGCAGAAGTGGAACGTTCGCTCTCCGGGCTCAAAGTCAGGCCCCATGCGATAGTCAACTACGACAATTTCTCGATAGCGCCCGAGGTCATCGACGCGTACTCCGAAATGGTGACCGGTCTTGTCGCAAGATTTTACTCAGATGTAACTCGGTATACGACAAGCAGCTTTCTGCGGATGAAATTGGGCAATGCTCTACAACAGCGCAGCGTCGCCACATATATCTACGAGAGTCCGGAAGAGGTGTCGTCTCACGAAACGCGCGAGAAATGACTCGCTTCAATTTATGCGCTGCAGCCCGTGCGCGCGAGTTCGCCAATGGACGTCGGTTGCGAGGAAATTGAAGCGGCCAGCGGTAGCCATGCCTCCTCAACCAGCACTTCGCCCGTTCCGTTCAGAAAAAGAAGCCGCCGTCGTGTTACCAGCTAGTTGTCAATGACTGTTCGAAATGGAGCCGTTCGAAGAATTGATAACATGCCTCAACGAGAATAAATGAGCTGCGCCGGTGTGAGTCGTTTGCCAACCAAAAAGACCTCAGTCATTCCATTGCGAGAGCAACGGAGAGGCTGACTTTCAATACTGCGTGGGAGCGCGAGGAGCCCCGCACGCCCTTGACGTACAAGGGCCACCTACTACCAGCCTAGGAGCACGCGCAGTCGTTGCATCAGCCAATCCGTCTCCTGGCTTTCCGTCCATTGCTTTCGTTCGAGGGCCCTCCGCATTCGCCGCAGCGTCACATCGTGTGAATGTTCAGGGAATTTGGCTGCGTCTTTAAGGGTCTTTGGCACCAGCTGCTGCGCCAGGTCTTCGCATATGTCCCAACGTACCCATCGCTCTTCCGCGGTCAAGCCGACGACAAACCTGCCGTCAATCAACCGTCCCGCGAGTTTCGGCTGCGTTCCTGGCAGCAAGGCGGGCGTTGGGTCCCATGGAAAATCGACCGGTACGCATGAGGTCAATCGCTCATCGCGATGGCGCCTCTCAGCATCGCGCATCAACTCGCCGACACTTATGTCTTCGTCGAGCTGGTCCCATCGGAGGCCTGCGCCGGACGCAGAAATGCGGACATCGTGTCGTTGCTCAACGGCTGCAACCCACAATTTCGGGAACAGTCGCAGGGGAAGTCGCAACGTGCCCCCGTGCTTTAGTAGGACGGTCAGATTTTTCTCATCCACGATTGCTTCGATTGCTATCGGTCGAATGCGACATATCATTTAACACCGCCCCCTAGCGGGCTGCGCTCAGCGCAAGGAGGCGAGCGATGACTTACTTCGCGACGTCAACAACCGTCTTATGCTTGCCAGCCGCTATTGTTTGCGAGTTGAGCGCAGTGCCTGGCGCAGCCACGATTCGGATTCGAACGAGCTCGCCGACGACAAGGACTTGCACGCAAGCTTCGGGTATCGGCGTGGAATCCCCAACCGCTTGTCGCTCAACGAACACAGTAAATATCCGAGGCTCCGGATATGGCCCCAGCGGCCATTCGTATCCGTGTACATGAAGCGCTTCGGATGCTCGTGTCCACAGTGGCTTCCTAGGGTCAATTTCCACTGCCGCGGTGTATAGCGGTTCAACACCGGGCGGTTCGGTCTCGTGATTCCCGTCGTAAATTTTGACGGAGGTGCGCGACCATTCCGAAGCCCACGCCATGGCCATTCGGCTCACTGTTTTAAATCGATTTTTATCATTTTTGAGCGCTTCAAGCGGACTATGGTCGGCGAGGCTTTCACGCGGCGAAGTGAGAAAGTCCAGCCGGGCGTCCGTTGGCGCGGTCGCAAGGACGTGGCAGATTGCGTATAGGTTCCTCCGCTGATTTGCCGGAACTGCAAGCACAGCTGGGAAATATTCCACGCCGTCGACCTCAAGCTTGAAAACACTTTCATCTGCCAGGAGCTCCGAAAGCCGTCGCGTTGACAGGCTGCCGCGCCTGCGAAATTCCGCTTCCGAAATCAAGTCGCCATTCGCAACCATGTCGCGGCGAGCAGTTAGGGCCTGCTGCCAAACGTCCTCGCTCGAGATGTCGCCGCCAACGTCTTCGCCGGCCTCAATGTAGGCGTCACGGACAATCTGTTCGATGCGTTCAATCAGATGGTCAGGCAACTGTTGAAACCTAGCGCGGTCGGCAGTCGGCAGCCGGAAACTGTTTGCAGCGATTTTGCGCACAAGCGTTGACGCTTGGAATTGCGGGAGGTCGTACTCCGCGTCGATGCGGCGCATCGAGATGTCCCAGCCGCTGTCAGTCGTATCAAGCTCGCTGAACTGACGACAGGATGGCCACTTGCTCGCGCGATTGCTCGTCGGTAGTTTGGTCCCGTCGTCGGCGTACGGCGCTAGGTAGAGGACAACGGCCTCGGGGTCTGCTTCGTGCAAGCGGCGCAGAATGTCTCGTACTTTCACGCTTGCTGCTCCTTACGCCGGTGTACGCCGCTTCGCTCGTAGGTGATAAACCTGCTTCCGAGTGAAATTCGCCGCGTGATGCGACGTCGCCCCGTATCTACCATCGCAAGCATTGGCACCTGAGTCGTTTTGCCTGCGTTGTAGTCGTGAGCCAACTTGCCAGGAGCGATATCGATTCCTAGCTTCCGGAAAACTTCTGCTGCTATATCCTCAAACGTGGCGGCCGGCGCAAGCTCATGCGTGAATTTGTTGGGCCGCGTTTTGGCATAAATTCCCACGCCGACTCGCACCAGCCTTTTGGTCTTGACCAAATTAGATAAGACGCGGCTTAGCTGCGCAGGGCTACCTAATCGCTTTAGCTCTGCACGCAGGATAACAACGCCGTGACGTTTAGCGATTGAACGCATGACGCGGTCTTCCAGGTTCATCTTCGGGTCCGCTCCCGTGGTGGGTCAAGTCGCTCTGTTCGAAACGACTATGGTGGCAAGCTGGTTGTCAGATACACAAAGCCTCAGCAGCCTATGACGGTCTTTACGTCGTGTACCGCAGCGGGGTGCACCGGTAGGTCGTAGGTCCAGATGGCATACCGACGAGTGAGGGTCTTCCTTCTGCTACAACTCTGTGAGCTTGCAACCATCATGTGGCCACCTCCAATGACAGATTTTTACTGCAACAACACAGCTAGGATTTTGCGCACAATGGTTGCGACATCGTCACCCTCGTCGTAGCCAACAGCCGCCGTGTCGCCACGGGAACCGTCCTCATGCACTATCGTCGCATGCACGCTGCCCCTTCGAGCAACGACGTCGAGGCGCACCAATGGTTCTACTTCTGTGCCAGCTTTGCGACCAATAAACGCGGTAAACCAGTCGTCGCTCGGGCAAGGCGTACTGTACTTGTCCGTGCAATGTTCGAGCACATGAAACACTTCCTCCAGTAGGAAAAATGGCGGCCGGTCGAACGGTACGGCGCTGCCCTCCACGTCGCATAGCTTAGTAGGCGATGCCGCGTCGCCCGTGTACTGGCCGTCGTAAAACGATATTTTAAGCATCGCAGCTTCAAGAACTTTGATGGCGACGACCACTACATCATCCGTCGGCCCAACAGAAATGGGACCGACGTCGAGTCGGGGTAACGTGCTGTACACACGAGCGTGCGCAACTCCGTCTTCGACGGCAATGTCGACAAGCCACGTCGTCAGCGCCTTAGGCGCGGATAAACTTCGCTGCCTCACGAGCACTGTGATGGCAGTTGATACAACGAACGGTCCGTCCGCGGAACGCGAGCGCAATGCAGCGATACATTGCTGCCAAGGGGTGCCCTCGTGCATAACCGACCGTCCCTCGCAGACTGGGGAGCGTGATTGGTAGCAAAAAGCACCCATCCTTTCTGCGTATACGCGCACCTGTGTGTCTACGAGCGGCTCTGGCAACTCGTAGCTTGTGGCGCTCATGGCAGCTCTCCGTGCATCAGCGCAAGTTTTGCTCGCAGTTCGGCCAACACCGTTGGCGCACTGATGCCAAGTACTTCGTGAGTCCGAATGAGCTTATCGCGACACCACGATGGCCAGTGCAGGTAATCATCATCCAGAGCGAGCCAATCTTGCGGCTGCCGACGGAGCACGTCGGACCAAATTTGCATACCACGTGGCGACTGCTTGAAAGACTCCGCGTCCATGCTTTTGTGAAACGTGGCGCCGACGACCCTTGCCCGCAAGTCTGGCGTCAATCGACGCGCCACTTTCGCAACACTGCCGCCGTACATGCGTATCCAAGACGTGCTCAGCACAATCCGGACACCAGGGTAAGGCAGCAGGACTCGTTCAAGGAGCGGCGCATGCTCGAACAGCATGTGGCCCGGCGGCGAAGCAATAAAGGGACCTCTGTTTGGTCGCATCCAAACGTCCTCCGGGTGAAGAACTCCGTCAAAATCTAGATACAAAACGAGGCCACCTGTGTGCCTAGGCGGGGGTATCTGGAAAGCCGGTCCGGGAGCACCTGTCAACACCTTGATATCCCCGCTTTAGTTTTTTCATAGAGCTCCGCTTCTTGCGATACGATTGCCAGTTCGCGAAGTGCTCTGCGCTCAATCTTGCTACGTTTCTTGCTGTAGTCCTCCGCTTTTGCTCGCAGTGCGTACTTACGGCCGCGCCGCACGATAATCGGACTCAAGACATGTTTCCGCATCAATCGTTTGCGCACGTACCCAGGACTCACGTTCAAAAGCCGTGCAATCTCGGCGACCGACAGCAGCTCGCCCCGCATCATCGGTACCCGTTTAGGAAGTCAAGCCAGTCGTGGGCATACGCACAGTCATGTGCGGGAATACTCGAGCCGTCGATGTTGTGCCCAAAAAACGTTCTCACTGGCTCAGGTATTTCATCCAGACGCACGTAACGCATGCCGTCACTGCTGCGTACATGCACAGCCACCTCAGGTGTTATCGGCCGCGGGGGCAGTTCTTCCGTTAGTCAGCGAGAGCGCCATCCTTCACACGCGCGATGTCTGCAGGTGCAATCACGCGCCTGCCGCTTTCCCGGTCACCCTGCCACAGTTCAACAGTCATCCTCACCATTTATACCTTTCCTTAATCATGTGATATGTCAACGGTGAGGCCATCCAAGTCTTCTACGAAAACAACGCGGCCGCTGAGATGTTGTCGGTGATTTCCTTAAGCTTCTTCAGGTCAAGCAGGACCGGTTGAGTATCGTTCAGAGCCGCAGCGTCCAACACGCGGATTGCTGGCTGCAGCTTGCCAGTGGGCGGGTGCGCAGCGACAAGTCGATGAAGAATCGCCAGGCGCGCAGCTTTATCGCCGACCACAACCACTTCCACGAATGCAGCGCAAGCAGCAATGCGTAACGCTGCAATAGGCGGGCGAACGACCATCGCTTCTATTTGGTCAGAGGCCAAGGTAGCTAACACATCGTGTGCCCTGTCGCACCATAAGGCCAACTGAGTGGCGGCCCGAAAAGGTAGCGACTCGACCTCGTCGATTTGCGCTGACAATCTGTCGGCTTTCGAGTAATAGTCGTACTGCGTGGGCTCGCTCATTTCCGTGGGATAACCGCGCGGTGCATCAACTGAACTGAACAGGAAAGTGATATTGGGCCAACGGTCGTCGCTTGCAACCAAATCCCTTTCGATGGCTGCCGCCACTTTCGCCATCTGCGCGAACCCTTCCATCTCTTCGTGGATAACGCGTCGAATACAAGCGCGATGAATCGAGCTTTTGCTCATAGTGAGTGGCACGACGTTGCGAACCGCCACCTCATGCTTCTTCATTTTCTGGGCCAGCGGCAGCAATGATTCTGATAAAGGGGCTGCCAGTCCGGCCTCAAGCTGTACAGGTGGCGGATGAATGATTGCGTTGGCCCGTTCCAGCGACTCTCCAACATCGTTCCGTGCGCCTTTTCGCTTCATTCTCGTCGCCAAGCTGCGAGAAAGGATGTCTCCAAAAGACAGTTCGTCATCTACGCGAGTGCAGCGTCCAGAACGCGACACTATCCGAACACCCTCCGAAACAACATCGCTATGAGCCGGAATGCGGCCGTGCATCCAGACGTCAATGCTCGGCTGACGACGAAGCAGCCATCGAAGGTCATTCGTCCCTGCAAACAGGCACGCGTTCGCCTTGCGGTCTTCTCGCCCCTGCCAGCCGAGCGAGTCGACATCGTCAGCGCGGTAGTGAGGTACTGCTTGCAATGGCGCCCGCACTGGAGGGTTTTCCGAGACGACCACTGTGGGTCCGTCGAATGGAACACTCAATTGCTCGCTCAACCAACTGACGGCCTTGCGATTTTCAATGAACGAGAGCGCAGGATGGAACGCGGTCGCTTCTTGCGCGGAACGAGAGTTCGGTGGCGGCAGTCCTGCTTGTCGGCAAAGCTCTTCTGCCTGTCGGCTAATCGCGGGGTCACTCCACCACGATGAGGCATCGATTGTTTTGAAATCCGGGCAGCGTGCAAGGCATTCCGCCGCCAAGGCTGGTCTCCACTCGTCAAAGGATGTCCAAAGGGTCGTTCCTACAAATCGGACTCCTCGCAGGACGACTGTCTCTTTTTCCAAAACATGTACCGCCGACCCTGCCGCAAGAGCCTTTGCCTCTTCGACCGCATCTGCTGCGTCCCGTCCGACCAGTTCGCTTGACCCCAAGACGTAAATTGTCGGCAAGCCTTTTGCGACTAAAGCCGGTATTGCCTCATCAAGACTGCCAAGCCCTCCCGTGACCACCAGGATGTCGCAACTTTCCACTGCAGCGACCGATTCACGACGCTCCTCCGCGGTCGCTCCCGCCAGCAACTGTATGCATGGGAACGGGTCGTCGCGGAACACGCGCCAAAGCCCTGACGAGATTGCCATCCTTCTCTTCCTTAAATTTGAGCGGGTGTTGAACCCAAAGAAACTTAAATTCAGGCGCCGTTGGCCCTAGCTCAAGATACATAGGCGAAATTTACCCGGGTATACGAAGTTTGTCTATACGAAGTTTGACTATACGAAATACGTCTATACGAAGTTGACCGTAGACTAACTTCGTATAGCGTGGGACTATCGGCGCCTTAAAATCTCCGTAGCTATCGATGACGTCTTTGGCCGAACGCTTCGCTCAAAATCTCAAGGGGTGTCGGGAAGAGCTCGACTGGTCGCAGAGTGAGTTGGCGAACAAGGTCGGCGTCGATTCGACACAGGTGAGCCGGATTGAACGAAAAATGGCGAGCGTTACTCTCGAGAGAGCCGCCCAATTCGCTCAAGTTTTGGGGGTGGAGTTGCCTGCGCTTCTTGATACTCCGAGCGGCAAAGTCAGGCGTGGTATCGAAACTCAGTACGCGACGTCTAGTGCGCAGGTTATGGCAAAGGTGAAATCGATGCGAGAGGCCGCCGGCCTCAGCCAAAGCGTGATGGCCACGCGGGCGCAACTTCGGCCGGGCTACGTGTCCGTACTCGAGAAAGGCGAGACGAAGCTTTATCTGAAGACTCTCGAAAAGCTTGCTGCTGCTCTTAAGGTCACGCCTGGGCAGCTTCTCTAGTCGTTGATGACGACGCGGTTTCGGATTGCGGGTTGGAGTGGCAACAAGGCGTTGCTTGAGACGCGGTTTGAATCCAAGCGCTGACTACGTCGGCGCGCCAACGGAGCAGTTCGCGGTCGTACAGGATGGCGCGAGGTGGTAGCAGCCAAGGGCAGTGTCTTGCTCGCAAGCGGACGGTGCGGACGGACACGCCGAGCAAGCCAGCGAGCTCGCTAGCATCGAAATAACTTGCAGGTTCCAGGTCGATGGGTTTCATGCAACCTATAGTGCGACGGTTTTAGCCGTTGCCAAAAACGCAAAATATCGAGCTGGCCACGCGTCGAGCAGGTGGACGTGCGAGGGCATCGAATAAAAGGAAACGCGTCGAATCGTTACTGGCAAATCCGACCCGCACCAATACACCGGCCACACCAGCGGAGCTCGCGTTGACCGGCATCGCAACCAGCGATTCCTTGGCGAGCGTTCTGGACGCGATTCGGTGTGTTGAGAACGCGACTGGCGTGACGACCGCGCGACCAGAACTGGTCCACTGCGTCAAATCGGCGTTGCGACTGTGCTCAGAGAACCCGACTCTGCAGCTTGACGACGCAGCGTTTTCAGGTTGCAAATACACGTCGTGAGAAAGGTCGTATTCTCAGGAACAAGTCAGTTGGCAGCACACTGCTCCGGAAAGGGCTCGAATTTGACCATGTCGTCACCGCTCCAGACACGTGCGAGAACCGCCATCATTCGTATGCGGCCCTGACGCGAGAGACTAGGTCGCTTCGTGTCTTGGCACCAAGCGTGAGCTTTAGCATCTAGCTACATTGGCATGCAGTTGATGCCGCCAAGAGCCCAGATTTCGAACCGTCAAATATCAAATGCTACAGAACGCTGTTGAGCAAAGGCGGGATTTAAGACAGCTGACTCAAACGCTGCGCGCGCGCCCACAAAAACGACCTGCGCTACGCCCCTAGTCAGCGCTGTGTAAACGAGTGAATGGTCAAGCACTCTACTTTGCTGAATCACGATGGCGACGCGCTTGAACTGAGAGCCTTGAGCTTTATGCACACTAATCGCGTATGCAAGCTCTATGCGGCCAGGAAGCTCCTCCGGTTGGAACGTAAATTGTTGCCCGTCAAAATCGATTACAGTGCCTCCAGATTCATCTCTGGCAGCAACTCGTCCAAGCGAACCATTTGTCAGACACCGTGTGTAATCGTTGACATTGTGAACTACCGGCTCACCGACCTCAAAATTGGATTGACGTTCAACTCTTGAGCATCGGTCGAAGTGAAATGCGTCATTGATTGCTCGCACGCCTGCACGTCCGACTTTGAGGGCTGAAAGAATCCTCCACTCCTCCCCCTCCCAACGGGTCGCCAACATTCGCAGCTGCTGCACAACCTCGTCAGGGCTACACTCGATGAAGCTGACGCCTGACTGCACCCCCTTAAAAGGCGTAAGAGAAGGCAGTCGATGACAACGCACATCCTCCGCGACTTTCGGAATTCCACTAACGGCAGATTGACGAACCACCCTGGACAACTCAACGAACGGAACTCGCGGATTTTTCGCGAGGCGATGGAAAATGAGCCCGAATCCGATGGGCGGCAATTGAGCCGGGTCCCCAACAAGAAGCACCCTCACCCCATCAGACAGACACCGGAGAATCCGATGGGTTGTGGGTAGGTCCAACATCGAGGCTTCATCGATTATAACAAGCGCCCGAGACGTTGGATGTTTCAACTGGCCACCCGAAACGCCAGCAATGAATCTGGCAATGGTCATAGCGGCGTGACCAGAGCTCTCTTCAATACGCTTCGCCGCACGGCCTGAAAGTGCCATTTGGATTACTTCTAAGCCCATCGCATTCGCAACCTCCGCAATTGCGCCCAAGACTGTGGTCTTTCCTACCCCGGCGCCACCACAGATGATACTGAACTGTGACTTGAAGGGAAGTCGCAGCGCTTCAATCTGCTCAACACTCAGACTAAACCCCTGTACAGCTTGAATGCGTTCAATGGCCGTTCCGATGAAATCAGACTGACGAGCTACCGTGCCCACTTCGTCGCGGAAGGACAAATCGCTGGCTAGCATTGACCTAATCCTTCCGACCACCGCTTGCTCCATTGCCGCCGCGCCCACAGATTGATACCCCGTCTGCACGCCACCCAGAACAACTCCTCCTTCCAAAGCCAGATTGAGCGCCTGTTCGCCGCATTTTCTGACAAGAAGCCGATTAACACTTCGAATCAGCGTAGCTTCGTCAGTAAGCGTATGACCATCTGAAAGTCGGTCATATAAAGACGATTCAACAGCCCCAATCAGGCGACGTGGGTCATCGTGCGCGACCCCCAACTTTGCAGCGGCTGCGTCCACACCAGCCCACGACGTGAACGCTAGTAAGTAGTAGGGATTTAGCTCCGTCATGCGAGCCGCGTCGTTACCCCAAGCCCGACGAACTTTGGTTGCCAAGTTACGGTCGAAGCCGTGTGCATCAAGAAATTCTACAACCGAGGCCTCTGCTTTTCGCTCGGCCCAGGTTTCCACAAGGCCTTGTGCAACTCGTAGAGTCAGCACTTGGGAAAGTGCGGCCAAGTCACCTCGACCAAGCACATCGGCAAGTTTATCGCCAAAGAAATCCCACAATCGGCGCGCTTTCGTTTCGCCGATTCCAGGAAAATTCGCTGAATGGGCCAGATAGCAGACAATGAGCCGTCCCCGTGGTAATTCATAGCGGCAACGAGCTGCTATCAGTTCGGCGCCATAAGTCGAGTGGATTTTCCTGACGCCTTCCACGGACCACACCTCTCCGCGAGTCGGTATTCTCGTGAATACGGCACCGGGTATGACAACACGAAATCGCTCCCCAGTCGACGAACTTCCGTCGAACACCGTAAAGCCATTTGAGAGGGCGACTACTGTCTTGTCGACAATCAACGTAACTCTCTCGACGTCTGCCTTCGCGTTCACGCCTGGGCACCCGGAATGGCTATCCACCGGCCCGACTCCAGCATCATGTCTTCCCGCCCCAAACGAAGTCGCAACTGACTAAGTTGTGCGCGCAAGTTTCCCACCTCCGCGAGTAGTACCGCGTTGCGTTGCTCCAGTTGTTGGACTCTGCGTTCAAGAGCTGAAGTCGATGGTTCAGAGGACGGCGCTCTTAGCTCGAAGCCGGACGGTCCCTGCGCTGACTCTTTTGCCGCCGGCCCTCGACGGGAGATGCCCTTAGCCTGTAGATGCTCTTCCAAGCACTCCTTCAGCGAGGAATTTTGATAGAAACTGCATTTTGGTATCCGCGTCAATCTCGAAAGCTCTGCTAGATTGAGCATCCCATCGGAGGACAGCGGTACAGACTTACCATCCTTGAAAAACGCCCTCAATTCTTGAACATAGTCCTGCCCAATTTCCTGACCGTTCTTCATCTGCGTACCTCACACGATACCCTGATTGAGTTTTAACCATGAGATGAATGGACCCAACAACCTCTGCTCTACGATGACATTGCTGCGCAGCTTTGACCTATCAACAATCTCCCCATGCTCAGAATCGAAATGAATGAGCCTCTCGGAGTAACGCAATAGTGTGTGAAGCGCTTGGCATGTTTTCGCTAAATCGATTTGCAGTTGTTCGGTGCTAGGTCGGGACGCCATCTCGCCGTCGCTTCCGTCTCGTTCTGAACCGGCAACCGGTTGATGCGAGGCGGATTCTAGAGAAGCAACGTATGTTCTCAGCCGGGAATTGTCTCGGCGAAGGTTCGCGCTTTCTAGTTGCGCGGAGACCAGCGCTGCCTCCCTTCCAGCATCGGTCTGAAGTGAGACATACCCGACTTCTCCGCGAGCTTGCGTTGCCAGATGGCTGTCCAACAGTATGCGATATCTTTTATTGCGCAAAATTGTTGCCTGGTCACACGGTCGCCCTTCGCTCAACGCTATATGACCCGCGGCGGCGGAGGCCAGTGCCGTAACGTGTGGATATTTTGCGCGCGACTTCTTCGAATACTCAAGAAATTCCGTAATCAGCGTTTCTCGATTCGACTGCTTATCTTCTTGATAAGCTTCAAATGTGTTCCTATTTTTCGCCATTACCGACCCCGGACTCCGGCAACAAGTGTGTGGGCGCAAAGTTTTGCAGGTGCTGGTCACGTTCAAGCAAATTCACCAAGTCGTCGTAAGTGAGCGTATTTGCTTCAACCATACTCCGTAACAAACCCGCACACTCTTCTGCTGGGCTAACCGGCGCCGCAAAGCTGAATGCCTCATCCAAACGGCCAGTTCTCGCCAGAAGTGAGCGCCTGAGCAAATCAAACTTTGCTCGCATCTGGGGACTTTCAAGTGTTGGGTACACAATGCACTCCTGCAAGCGTTGAAGCAGGTACGCTGTCGCATTCGATGGAACCGCAACGCGCTGTAGGTCTTGCAAGATGATTTCCGGAGCTTGCACGACCCATCGTCGCGTTTCTTCGCCCGCCGCAATACGGCATCTGGTCGCATCAAGAACTTCTTCGCTCACTTTCCAGCCTGCGAGTTCCTCTCCTATCCGCAAACGCTCTTCTTCGAGACGGTCAAGTTCAGCATCTGAATATCTAGGGTCGTCGCTGTTCATGGCGGCGACAATCTTCTCAGTCAGAGCAAAAAGTATCTCGTCAAACTGATTTGCCTTTGCTGCCACCGCAGGTAGGTGGTCAACAGACCGAACCGCGTATTGGCACAGACCGCACCGGTGCGGTCCCCGCCACATTTTCACGACCTCAGGCGGGCAGTGATTTGCATACGGGCAAATCTCCGTTTTGTTCTCGACGGCGTACGCTGCCCGGGTCTCGCGCAAAACATCGAGGCCGTTAGTGCTCCCTTCGTTCAAAACGATACTGATGCAACCGTAGGAAGTTAAGGTCTCGTCCAGATTGGAACGCAGACTCTTGGCGAGGTGCGAGTTGACGTCGTCGGCTCTTATGAATCTATCGGGCACACGTGGCGCCGTCGCGAACGCCTCCAGTTCGTTGCGATATGCTCGCTCGCGGAGAACCATGCTTTGATGAACTTGCTCAATCTCGAGAAACTCGGGGTCGAGCTTCACGTAATGATGAACCGTAGCAGGCGTCTGACCGGTGATGTATGTACCAATCATCTCGGCCGGCAAAAAGGTAATGAATTGCGACACAACGCTGACGCGCGCGCTGTGCGGCGTTATCTTGCTTTTGACGTCCAGAAGACATACTCCTGTTTCGTTGCATTCGAGTCCGTACTTCTCCTTCTTCGCTTTTGCATCTACATCAAGAAACTCCACGTATGGTGGTTCCAACGAGCACAATCGGAAATTGGACGCCTCATCAATGTCAGGCAAGATGGCTTGAAAACTTCCCAGAACAGCCCGCCAAGTACGTTCGTATCTGGAGTCCGGATGCGGTCGCCCATCAGCAACAGCAGAAAACAACGGAAATATTTTTGGCCACTTTGTTTTTTCGTTGTTATTATAATAAAGAAGTTCTTTGAAACCAGGCCAATTGATAAGTCCTCGCCACTCCTTTTGGCTACGCAAGATTTCAATCACGCGAAAATTGACGTGAGGTTCCCAAGCACTTTTCTTTGTCTTATCCGTATTGGTGTGCAACTTCGCGAACAGACGGTCTTCCTCCGTAACTCGACAGTCAAATGTTTTTGCATCCAACCATTGAATGTGATTATTCCGCAGTCCGGTATATAGTGAAACAAGAATATTATTCAGTCCATGCGGCTGGGGCAGCAGCAATTGCTGTTTATTTTTGAGTTCAAACCAATCGAGCCATAAACAATTCGGGATGAAACGAAGGGGAATCGCTCTGGATTTTCGTCTTGGACCCTCCAAGACGAAAATAATTGGAATAAAACCCACATATCCGGAAGTCTCAAATGTGTCAATATTCGTCCCTTCGATGAAATTTCCTCATCAAAACCCACAGCGTCGAGCTGTCCGTCCAAAATTCTTGATTGAATAACCCAAAGATGACACCGTATTGCCTCTACGTAATCGATAAACGTACCGAAGAGCCTTCTGGGCATTGGTTGCTTATCTGTTCCCGTAGACCCCGACGTGCTCGGGTAATCTTCACTGGAAAGCGGTTGTTTAAATCCGTCGCACCCTGGCAGTTCATCGGAATTTTTTTCTATAAATGCAAAAAACAGCTCTATTTGCTTTAACTTGGCGTAGTATGAGTTGCCAACCCAATTACGTCTTTCCGCTACTTTGTCCATCACTTCCATAAACGTAAGCGGTAATTTTTCTGATGTGACGAGAAGGCGCGACACAAACACGCTCGAAATCAACCGATTCGGTGCTGAAGGGAAAACCAGTTTGCTATCCGGATTACCTGCAAACCAGCGAGGCAAATAAAAGAAAAGGTACAAATTCAAATATCCGAAAGCGAATTTTATTTCCTTATAACTCTCTCTTCGAATTTTTCGGACATAAAGCTCTTCCAAATTCAACCAACTTTCCAGCGCGCATTTCAACTCAGGAGTTGAAGCTATGGATGTCATTCGTTTGCGAAGAGAAGCCGGCGACGCCACTGAGGGTCTGCTACTCAGGACGGCTTCAACGAAATCATCCGCCTCATCCACAAGTTGGTCGTGAGCTCTCTCGTGACCGAGAGATACGCTAAGGGATGCGATTTCGACCTCCCAATCGTTTACGGATACCGAAAACTCTTTCTCATACTTACGTCTCAAAACATCAACGAGCAGGCTAATCGGGAGCATATGATTACCATATAGTCTGCCTTTCGATTCAGCCTTTTTTATGTCGGCCAGGTCGGCCAGGTTTCCTTCAGACGGGCTATGCCAGCCCGTCGCCAGCAAAAGCTTTGTTGCATATGTTTGAAAATATTGGCGTCTCTTTAAGTCTTGACCTACAGGTGCGAAAGCGGGATGTGGCAACTTATTGTCAGTTGCGTCCAGCTCACGAATGAAACGCAGCATTGGCGAACACACCAAGATACCAATTTCAACGTATTTTCCATTCACTCGACGGGGGAATGGCCAATCGAAAGACGACGGAAGTGTGATAGCCCTTAGACTATGTAGAGCCAATAAGAAAACTCCTACGCCTGTCGTGAACACGTTTAAATAACTCGTTTTGTAAGCCAACGCGCCTTGTCCCGAGCACAACGTAAAGTCGTTGAACTGTTGTTCGGTTGGCTTTATTTTTCGCTCGGCATATAGGGAAGACGCATTTTGGACATACGCTTTATTGAATTTTAAATTATTTGTTTTCAGAGCCGACAATTCGACCAACATGGAATAGCATGCTGGAAGATTAGTTTTAGTCGTTACTCCACTTAGATTTATGTCTCGCATCTTATAGGCGTCCAACATTGCTCTTGACGAGCGACGGAGCGCCTCGCGAACCGCCGAATTTAATTTGTCTCCGGACACATTGAAGACCAATTCGTCGCTCGTGGTATTTATCATCTCATACCGCCAACTCTAATGCAGCTTCCTTTCGGAGAGCGGCTTCAACTCGCTCCACCTCGGAATTGAGGGCCCGCAACTTCAGCTCCAGGATTGATTTAGGCTTTTCACCCTGAAACACCATTGAATTCGCATGCTCAAGTTCCAAAATCCGCAGACTCTCATCCAGTTGAGCGTATTTTTTTGTAGATTTTATATCCGCATGCCCCATTAGTTGCTGAACGATTGCCAATGGCAAACCATACTGCCCATTTATTCGAGGAAAATAATTTAAAAGATACGTTCCGTAGGCGTGGCGAAGCGAGTGCGGACCTGCAACAGCGGTTTCGATATCAGCGCGCTGTACTGCGGAGTGAAACGTTTCACGTCTTGAACTAGCCAAACTGAGAAAGAATGGCTCTCCCTCTAATCCGTTAGCCAAATATTGAAAAACAAATCTGTGAAGGCCGTGTGGAACGTATTCACGCTTCATGTAGCCCTCAAGCGCTTCGAAAAACATCGATGCGAAAGGCTCAATCAAAAGCGTCAGCTTCGTCGCTCGTCCCTTCCAGCACATGCGCTCGCGCTGCAGCGGGGAAAGGTAGAGGTAACTCTGATGATTCTTACGCGACGCCGGCTCAATGAGACTAACGGTTCCGCTCTTTACGTCGATATCGTCAAAAAGCAATTGCAAGCCCTCATGAGACCTGCAGCCGCAAGCAGCCAGCAGCGCATAAAACGCCCTGTCGCGGTACGTCGGCAACGACGCAATCAGTTTAGGAATGTCGTCGAAAGGAAAAGCCCGTGCGCGGTTATAGGCGGTTGAACGGAGAGGTAAAGGAAGGAGGATGCTCTCTTTGGTTTTAGGCCCCCCGGCTATCACGCCCGCAAGCATCGAGGATTCTTTCATTGCCCGAAGCTCACTAGGATTGATTGCCACTCTTGTGCCTGTGCCAGGCAATAGCGGCGACGGGTCGGTGTCCAAACTGCTAAAGCCCGCACGCAACATATCAAGCGCCTGACGCCGCGCCCTTTCCGAAAGCTTTAAAAACCGGCGTAGTGACGCGTGTTTGAGTGCCGAACTCGCGGCACTGTTCATCGGGGAAGGTCGTACCGAACCCACGAGCCGAGCCAAAGCGTTGCCGGAATGCTCGCCCATGACCAAGTACTCGTCATACGCCTCGAAAATCGCCTCAAGGTCAAGCTTTGTCAGTTGTCGCGGAGGTCGCTGGTCTGACAAAAGGACGGCCGCAGCGTCGAATGCATAGTCGACGGCCTCGGCCGTGTGACGACAGTACGTCTCCCTAGTGTTCCGCTTGCGCCGCTTGCGCAGCAAGTAGTCGGCGAAGGCGTCGAAGGCGACAAGCGGAAGGCCATCGGGGCCCAGCAAACGCCAAGTCGTTTGGCCCCCTTTCGCGGTCTCTACAAGAGTCACATGCGAAAACATGGCACCTCCAAATACGCAACTAGCCCGAACGTAACAGAGGGTTTCAGCGAATCGAAAGAGGTGGGAAATTAGGCAGCGACTTTGGCGGAAAAATGCTCGCCGTCGAGAAATCTGGACGCAACGATGACGTTGGTATGGGAGGAAACTGGCCCGCCCTACACGATTCGAACGTGTGACCTACGGCTTAGAAGGCCGTTGCTCTATCCGTCTGAGCTAAGGGCGGAAATCAAAAAATCTACGCTAGTAAGATGCAACTAAAACAACCCACCATAAGAACCCCCCACCCTCGGCTTAGAAGGCCGATGCTCTATCCAGCTGAGCTACTGCCGTATTGAACTGAGGCGATGCAGCCGCGTACAACGTGCATCGCCCGCAATGAGATCCTGCTCCCGGGTATTGGAACCTGTGGCTCTGCAAGCAACAAGGTTCGTGGGATACGGAAATTCTAACTGACCGTGCCGTAGACAGGAAAGCCACTCCGGCGCGTGCGTGGCAGACAATCTGCGCGTCACACCGGCTGCTGTCAGGAAACAGACCACCAAACAAACAGGCCCGGCAAGCTGAGCCGGGCCCGGATTATAACCGATCGTCCCCTGCCCGCCAGCGCACGCTAGCGGACACGGCGAACGCCATCAGACCGTCTGCGGATGCAGCATGAACCAGCCGAGAAACACGATACCGGCGATCACGCAATATACGCCGAACGACGCCAGGCGTCCGCGGCCTTCGAAATAGCGCATCAGGAACCGCACGCTGAGATAGGCCGCGATCGCCGTCAATACACCGCCGAGCAACGCATCGGCGAGTTGGCCCGGCGCATGGAACAGCTTCGGCAACTCGAGCACGCCCGCCGCGAAAATAATCGGTGTGCCGAGAAGGAACGAGAACTCCGCCGATTTTTCCGCCGTGAGGCCAGCAGCGTTGCCGGCAATCATCGTCAGGCCGCTACGCGAGAAACCCGGAATCAACGCGCCGATCTGCGCAAGACCGACGAAAAACGCCTGACCGAAACTCAGCTTCTCCGGCGCCTGATGCGCGCGCGAACGCTGCAGGCGATCGCCGAACCACAACAGCACGCCGTTGACGATCAGCGCGATTGCGACGATCCGCAAATCGTGAAAAAGCCGTTCGAGCCGCTTTTCCAGAATCAGTCCGACCAGACCCGCCGGAATGGTGCCGATGATGAGCGCCCACATCATGTGCGCGTCGTCGTTGCGACGGCCGCCGAACGACGCGAAGAAACCGCGCACCAGCGCGCACCAACGTTTGCGGAAGTACCAAAGCAGCGCGAGCGCCGTGCCGAGATGCAACGCGACGAGGAACGGCAGCAATTGCGGCGCGTGTTTGTCGATATGCATGCCGAACAGGGCGGGCACGAGCAGCGTATGGCCGAGACTACTCACTGGAAACAGTTCGGTGACGCCTTGCAGCACGCTCAGGAAAATGAGAAACGACAGGTTCACGCGGGGCGTCCTTGTAAGGAAAATGTCGGGGACAAGCGCGCCGGATAAGGAATCGACGTGCGCCTCAAAGCGCACCGATTATGCCTGGCTGCAATGTCAGCGCCAAGCGTTTGAACCGCATTCGGGGAAATATTGTGCGTTGCGTCACAACTCGAAACCGTTGTTACGCCGCAGAAAAAGGAGCGGGCGCCGCGAATGGCCGCCCTGTGGGATCAGCGAAATGATGTGAAACGAACCGCGTGGTACACGGTAGAAGAAGCCTTGCCCAATAGCCCGACGCGTCTGACGAGCAGAGCCAGCAGGCGCGGACTGCCCGGATCAGCGTTCGAGCTTGTAAAAGAAGTAGACCGTGCTTGCCGCGAACATGCCGAACAACGTAACAGCCATTGCCATTGCGAGATCCATACAGCCTCCTGAGGCAGTCTCGCCCGGTCGTCGAAGTTACCGGGCAGTCAGACGAATTATCGGCAAGGATAGCCTTGCGGCGACACCCGCAATTTCCCCAGAAGGGTTTCCCCGTAGCGGAAAGCAGCGCAAAATCATTCTCTCGCGCGGCGCCGCGCGGCAAATTCCCACGCGCGTACGCCAGGATGGCGCCGTCGCCGGCCATCCTGGATCTGCCTTCAACCTCTTACTCATCAATCCATCGACCATGCCCCTCTCCCCGCAACAGGACATTCTCGAGATCGCCCAGGACGCCTCCGTGCTCCGTTTCGCGCCGCAAGCCGGCGGCAGACTGATGTCGTGGACGATCGGCGGCGAAGAAGTCATCCATTGGCCGGAGCACGCCGACTGGAGCCAGCCGGCGCGAATTCGCGGCGGCAATCCGCTGCTGTTTCCGTTTCTCGGCCGGCATCGTGTCGACGGCAAGATCGGTTTCTGGCGTGACGCTCAGGGCATAGTGCGTGAATTGCCGATGCACGGCTTCGCCCGCGACCTGCCGTTTGAAGCCCACGCCGACGTGCACGGCGCCGGCCTGCGCATGATCCTCACCGACAGCGAGGCGACCCGCGGCGGCTATCCATTCGGCTTCCGTTTCGAGGCCGCCTACGACCTCGTGGACGCGCATACGCTCGACGTCACGTTCACCACCACCAATACCGGCGATACGCGCCTGCCCTACTACGCCGGTCATCACTTCTACTTCACGCTGCCGCACACGCAGCGTGGCGAGACCTCGCTCGAGCTGCCGCGCACGCAACGGTGCTTTCAGCAGGAAGACGGCTCGATCAGCGCCGCCGAGCCGGGCGAAGCGCGCTATACGCTCGACGAGGCGCGCATCCATGACCGCTTTCATTGCCTCATCGGCACACCGGATCAACCGGTGCGGCTCGTCGCGTCAGGCCTCGACCGGCTCATCACCATCGACCTGCAACGGCCGGGCTCGGTGCCTTGGTACGCTGTGACCACGTGGACCGAAGCACCGGAGTCGGACTTCTACTGTGTCGAACCGTGGCTCGGACTGCCGGACGCGATTCACAACGGCTTGGGTCTGCGCTGGCTCGAAGCGGGGCAGACAGAGGTCGCGGCGCTGCGCATCAGCGTCGCCAGGCTGGGTTGATTGCGGGGATTCCAGACAACGCGGCGTAGTCGGCTTTAAGGCGAATTTCGCTGCATTTCGCCGCAGCCTGCGCCGTGCGTGCCTGCCGCGTGGCCCGCTTTTCGCGTGCTGCAGCGCAAAACCGTTAGAATCGAGCGCTTTGTATCTACCTGCCGCGTGATCGGGATCGGCGCGCGGCAGCGCTTTGCGAGGTCCAATGCTTAGCACAACAAGAATGATGAAACGGCTCGCGTGCGCGTCGTTGGTAGCACTGCTCGCCGCGTGCGGGTCGGCGCCGGTGGGGCCGGGCTTTTATCGGGTGGAACGGGGCGATACGCTGTCGAAGATCGCGCGCAGTAGCCGGCAATCGGTGCAAAGCATCGTGCGCTGGAACAATCTGACTAATCCGGACAGCATCGAGGTCGGCCAGGTGCTGCGCGTCGCGCCGCCGGGCGGCGCCGCATCGACCAGTGGCGCGGTACGCAGCAGCGGAAGCGGCAGTGCTTCGGCCACGCCACGTCCGGCGCCCGTCGATAGCGCACCGTCCGCGCCGCCGGCTTCGACGATCTCGCTGGTATGGCCGGCCGACGGCACGGTCATCCGGCGTTTCGACGGCGGCAGTTCGAAGGGCATCGATATCTCGTCGGCAGCGGGCACGCCCGTCGTCGCCGCGGCGCCCGGTACGGTGGTGTACGCCGGCAACGGCTTGCGCGGCTATGGCAATCTGCTGATTCTCAAACACAACGCCGAGTATCTGACCGCCTATGCCCACAACCGCGTGCTGCTGGTGAAGGAAGGCGAGTCGGTCACGCGCGGCGAGAAAATTGCCGAGATGGGCGACACCGATACAGACCGCGTGATGCTGCACTTCGAACTGCGCTATCAGGGCCGCTCAATCGATCCGTCGCGGGCTCTGCCGCCACGCTAGAAGCTGGCTGGGGTTGGCACGGGCTGTCCCGCCAGCGGGCGCTCCCGGCCCGGCTGTACCGCCCGCGTGCTGTCGCGCCGCCTGCGCCGCCTATTGCCGGGCATGCGTTCTGCAACGGCGGCCGAGGGAACCCGGCGTGTTATAAAACGCTCAATCAGGACACGACGTGGCTTCGCGTCACGTCTTTCTCCGTCTATCTGTAAGGAATCTGTATGAAGAGCGCATTTGCGTCCGTCGCGACGGCCGCGGCGATCGGTCTCGGCCTGCTGACGCTCGGCGGCCTCGGCGGCTGCTCCAGCACCACGACCATGACCTACCTGCCGAGCGGCGACACCGGCTTTGCAATCAACTGCAGCGGCAGCGATGCAAGTTCGAGCTGGGCCGAGTGCTACAAGCAGGCGGGTCAGGTCTGCGGCAACTACGGCTACGACGTCGTTTCGAAAGATGTCGACAACGGTGCGACCGCGGGCGGCACGGTGGGCGGTATTTTCGGTGCGAACGTGAAGAACCGTTCGATGGTGGTTCGCTGCAAGCAATAACGACGACGCCACGCGCGCCGCAGCCGAGCTAGCGGCGGCGCCAGCGTCCTGAGCGCGGATCGATGCGCGCGGCGAACGCGACCAGGACGCCAAGCGCGAACGGGCAGATGCCGAGAAAAATGATTAGCGCGGTCATGCTGGTGCGAGGAAATGTAAGCTTTCATGATCCACTGCACATGTGAACCAGTGGTGACTCGGACGTAGCGCGGCAAGAAAAAAAGCCCGGCACGAGGCCGGGCTAACGGGGGTTCGGCGCATATCGGCAAAGGACCGGTTCACCATGCGCCAGAACGAAATCTAACAATCCCCTTTTACAAGCGCAATATATTAATTTCGCAGTCAGTGTGATGCGGCGTACGGATTCCGCGTTATGTGAACGAGAAAAGTCGGAATCATACAGGCTAAATGCGCCCGCCGTTTCAACATGAAACGCTTTAAAGGGGCGCGACTCGAAACCCGATATTGCCCGCAGAACCGGGCGAGGCAAGGGATCCGCCCGAAAACGGCCCGAAAAGCCTGAGGAAAGGCCACTGGCGGATTTCTGCTAACCCATCCAGCATGATTCGGACGCTTTACGTACTGCGTAGCTTTAGTGCGCCACCGCACTCTTTCGCATTATTATCCGATATTGACCGACTTAATCAAAGTAGCCAGCTTCTTCACAGCAATTCGCAAACAGCGTAAATATCAAAGCGATTAAATCCGCCGACAAATTGCAGCACTAAAAATGGACCGGCTTAATTGATTCGACCATTCGAATGATAAGCATCGGCATCCAATCGTTCAAGGAGGCCGAATGGCTAAAATCGGCCAACTTGAGAGCACGCTCACATGACCCGCAAACCCAGCTCGGTGACGAGCACGGCCGCCTGCGCATGCGAGATCGTCGCGCCCTTGAAGAGCGCGGCGTCCACCAGCCGCACGCCGCTGAGGTCGGCTTCGCGCAGGTCCGCGCCGTCGAAGCGGGCGCCCTTCAAATGGGCATCCTTCAGGCTGCCGCCGTCGAAGATCGCTTCGCGGAAGTCGACGCCGGCCAGGTCGGCATCGGAGAAATCAAGTTGTTGCAGGGTGGCTTTGCGAAACGACAGGCCGCGCAGGTGCGCGCCGACCAGCAGCGTTTCGACGAAGCTCAAACCCAGCGCCGTGCACGCCTCGAAATTGGCGCCGGTCAGCTTGCAGCTATGAAACGACGCTGAAGCCAGCTTGGCGCGTCGCCAGCCGGTATTGTTGAGATCGCTCGACTGAAACGCCGCGTCGACCAGATCGGCCGACGCGAAATCCGCCTCGCGGCCACGGCAACGGGCCCAGAGGGTATGCGAGAGCGTCGCGCCGAAAAACGACGTCTCGACGATCGTGCAGCGGTGAAACTCGGCGCCGCGCAGATCGAGACGCGAGAGGTCGACGCCTTCGAAATCGCAGTCCGTGAAATGAAGCGGCGCTTTATTGCCGGCAAGGCTTGCCGCGATGAGCCGTTCCACCTCCGCGCGCGTGAGCGCAACGTCGGTCACGACGTGAGCTTGCGCGGCCGAAGCCGGCGCCGTTGAATCCAGTGACATGAAGGTTCAGAATGAATTTCGCAGGACCCATAGCCTACCGGAACGCGCGCCGCGCTGGCGGCCCGCGCCGATGGTTTATAGTAACGGCCCCGCCGGAACCCGCTTACGATGACTTCCAACGACGCCACCCATAGCCCGCTGTACGCCAAGTTGCTCGCCGAAACCGCCAAGATCGGCTGGGTCGAACTCGAACGCTTCTTTGCGCGCGGCATTCTGCTGCGCGTCGCGCGCGACCTCGATCTGGTGAGCGTGGCCGAAGCCATCGCCAGCGACGACACCACGCAGGTCACGCAATGGCTGTCCGCCGGGCTCGTCGAGCGCGTGCAGGCGGAAACCGCCGCGGATTTCGCCGAGCGCGACCCGGATCTGTGGGCCGTCGTCGTCTCTCCCTGGGTGTGCGTGCAGGAACGCAGTTGAGCGAGGCCGCGCGCGACGCTGACACGTCGGCAGCGGCACCCGCTGTTCCCGTGCACTGGCACCGCCGGGTGCTGGCGCTGGCGTTTCCGATCGTTCTCGCCAATCTGACACAGCCGATTCTCGGCGCGGTCGACACCGCTGTGGCGGGCCATTTGGACGGCGCGTCGTATCTCGGCGGCGTGGCGCTCGGCGGCCTGTTCTTCAACTTCGTGTTCTGGGGCTTCGGCTTTCTGCGCATGGGCACGACCGGTCTGGTCGCGCAATCGCACGGTGCGGATAACCACGTCGAACTGCGCAACAACGTCGTCCGCGCGCTGTTGCTGGCGGCCGCGATCGGCGCCGTTGTGCTGGCGCTGCAAATGCCGCTGATCGATTACGGACTGCGCGTGATCGGCGGCAGCGACGCGGTGCAGCGCAACGCACGGTTGTACTGTCACGCGCGCATCTGGGCCGCGCCGCTCGCCCTCGGCAATTACGTCGTGCTCGGCTGGCTGCTCGGCACTCAGCAGGTGCGGCTCGCGCTGCTCTCGCAGGTGTTCATCAACAGCGTGAACATCGTGGCCGTGCTCGTGTATGTGCACGGCTTCGACTGGGGCGTGGCCGGGATCGGCGCGGCCACGGCCACCGCCGACGCGCTCGGCTTCGTGCTCGGCGCCGCCCTGCTCTGGCACGGCAGGCCGCGCGGCCTGCCTGGGCTGAACCGCGCCGCCTTGTTCGACGCGGCGGCGCTCAAGCGGCTCGTGGTGCTCAATCGCGATATCTTCGTGCGCACCTTGTGCCTGCTCTCGTCGTTTGGCTGGTTTGCGCACCTGGGCGCGAAGCAAGGCGATGCCACGCTCGCCGCCAACGCGCTGCTGCTCAATTTTCAGACGTTCATGGCCTACGGACTCGACGGTTTCGCGCACGCCGCCGAAGCGCTGGTCGGCGCAGCGATCGGCGCGCGCGACCGGCACGCGTTCACGCAAGCGATCAAGGTGACGGCGTTGTGGTCCACGCTCGGCGCGCTGGGGTTTTCGCTGGTGTACTGGGGCGCGGGCTCGTGGATCGTCGAACGTCTGACGGATCAGGCCGCCGTGCGCGCCACCGCCGAACTCTATCTGCCGTGGGCCGCGCTCTCGCCGGTGGTGTCCGTGTGGGGCTTTCTGCTGGACGGTGTGTTCATCGGCGCGACTCGCACGCGCGAACTCATGATGTCGATGGTGGTGTCGTTCGCGCTGTTCGTGGCGGCGTCGTGGGCCCTGCTGGCGCTGTACGGCAATCACGGCTTGTGGGCCGCGATGCTGCTCTTCATGGCGCTGCGCGGCCTCACGCTCGCGCGTTATGTGCCGAGCGTCGTGCGCGGCATGGCGGGCGCGGCGGCTTGAGCCCGCAGGGTTGCCCATTTCGCATCGCGGCACCCGGTTACGGCTTGAAACAAGCGCACACAAGTCACGCGCGACGCTCGTCCTAGAATGCCTTCAGCCCGCGCTCTCCGCGCGAACAGTCTGCGCGGGTCAGAAGCGCCGGCGTGCCCGCGCCGGGGCTTCGCCTCTGCTTTTCGTCACCGTTGCCGGAGCCGTTATCAACCGCTGCTCAAGGCGAGACCGGTGCAGGCACCATCGTGGGCGGACGGCTGTCGGTGGGCACGCCATGGTAGTCGGCCGGATCTTGCGGCGGCGGACCGCCGTGATGGCCCGACGGACCATTCGCACAACCGGCAACGCCGGCAACCAGCAGCAACGCAATCATCGAAACGCGGATCATAAAAGGGTCTCTCGAAACAGAATGAAAGAGCGGCTTACCCGCAGTGAGCGGGCAAGCGCGAGCGCCCGGAGTCTAACCGCAAAGCGCATTCCGCGCCGCCGCGCCGACCCGCGTAACCCCTCCCCCATTTGGTTGCGCGTGACCTACTATAAAGTCACGGTCGCGTCTCATAGGAGGCTGCCATGGATGCTGAAACGATCGCGGGTCTGGTCGGACTTGCAATAGGTCTGCTCGTGTTGCTCGTGTTGTCGATCTACGAATCGAGAACCTATCGGCGCGAACACGATGGCGAAGGCATGGTGCACCATTGGCTGACTCATCAGCACATGCCGCATTGGATGCGTCGCCGGCACTGAACGGAAATGCAGGTGCCAGCGGCGCTTGCGCACATTCCGAGTAGTTGAAGGATTGATGCGCCGTATTTCACATGCGAGTCCGCGCTCGCACATCGACTCCTTGCGCGGTGACGCCTACGGCTGTCCACTGTAACCGCGCAAGTTTCTCCTTGCTCCCATTTTCCTGACGCGTCGCTGGTCGCGACCGAAGCATCCAGTCGCCCGCCATTTCCCTTTCCGCCCAAATTTGCTTTAGGCACGTGCCTTGCTGCTCGTAGGCGTGCAGGAAGCGCGCAGCTTGCGCGTCGAGCGTCCCGGCGCGTATGCGCCGAACCAACCAGACTAACTGGCTCAGGCCAGACAGGGAGAACTCGAATGACCATTGGAACCATACTGCTTATCGTGCTCATTCTTCTGCTGATCGGCGCACTGCCGAGCTGGCCGTACAGCAGCGGCTGGGGCTATCGGCCGACCGGCGTCGTGGGCGTCTTGCTGGTCATCGTGATCGTGTTGCTGCTGATGGGCCGTATATAACGCCGCCGACTCGCGCATTCGACCCGCCGTTTTGCTCCGGTGCAATTCGTGATTGACTCTGGCACCCAATGCCACGTAGAATCTCGGATTCGTCGGAGCGTAGCGCAGCCTGGTAGCGCATCTGATTTGGGATCAGAGGGTCGAAGGTTCGAATCCTTTCGCTCCGACCACGAAAAGCAACACGAAACCCGCGTAGCCTCCGGCTTCGCGGGTTTTTGCTTTTTTGGGCTTTTTCAGGCTCGCGGGCTCCCGCCCGCGATATACCAGTGTGCTCATACGGTTGCCCGAGCCATTGCCTTGCGGCGCGACGAGTCCACGTGCGACAGTGACTGAAACCTGGCGCAGGCCTGATCGGGTTAAGCGCCGCAAGCACAGTGAAGGAGACACGCATGGATCTGATTCTCTGGCGTCACGCCGAAGCCGAAGACTTCGCCAGCACCGACCTCGCGCGAGCGCTCACCACCCGAGGACGCAAGCAGGCGCAAAACGTCGCCAAATGGCTGCGCACCCGCCTGCCCGACGACGCCGTCGTGCTCGCTAGCCCTGCTGTGCGTACCATCCAGACTGCCGAGACGCTGAGCGATCAATATCGCGTGGTGCGCGAACTCGCGCCCAACGCAAGCGCGGACGACGTGCTCAACGCCGCAGGCTGGCCCAAGGGCATCGCGCAGACGGTGGTGATCGTCGGCCATCAGCCGACGCTCGGCCACGTCGCCGCCCGGCTGCTCGGCAATAGCGACGCGAGCTGGCCGCTGAAGAAAGCGGGCGTGTGGTGGATCGCAAGCCGCGAGCGCGACGGCGACGACCAGGCCGTGCTGCGCGCCGCCATGACTCCCGATCTGGTCTGAGCCGGATTCGCTTTAACCAGGCGGGGGTTGCGCCCATAAAAACCCACACGCCACACGAAACGGCGCCGAAGCAGCCAAACCGATCACACGCGTCACCCACAGCGCCGGGACCTCACCATCCCGGCGCTTGAATCGCCCCCACCCGTTTCCTCGATTCCCCACCTTTCGCGCGGAAACAACACTCGTCGTCCCCACTTGCGATATTACAAGCCGCGGGCACGCAGCTTACGGGCAGTCATCCAATCGTCATGGGTTTGCCATGCGAGCGTCACCAGGCGTTACTACATTGGCGAAAAAAGAAATCTCCCTTTTTTCGACCAGGACCCCCCCATGCGAGAACTGCCGACGCCTACCCTGCCCCTCGCTTCGATCTTCGAGTCGCGCCGTCTGCCGCGCGCCGAGGAAACGGTCACCGCCCAGCATCGCCTGCAAGTCACGTGGGCTCGCACCGACGAAGAACTGCGCGAAGCCCAGCGTCTGCGCTACCGCGTGTTCGCCGACGAAATGGGCGCACGGCTGACGGGCCCCGCGGGTCTCGACGTCGATTCGTTCGACGCCTACTGCGATCACCTCCTGGTGCGCGATCTCGACACGTTGAAAGTGGTCGGCACGTACCGCGCGTTGCCGCCGCATCAGGCCGCGCGTATCGGCCGTCTGTATGCGGAAAGCGAATTCGACGTGTCGCGTCTGACCCACCTGCGCGCCAAGATGGTCGAAGTGGGCCGTTCGTGCGTGCACCCCGACTATCGCAGCGGCTCGGTGATCATGTCGCTGTGGGCCGGCCTTGCCGCCTACATGAAGCACAACGGCTATGAAACGATGCTCGGCTGCGCGAGCGTGGCGATGGTCGACGGCGGCCACTACGCGGCGAATCTGTATTGCTCGCTGCGCGACAGCGCGCTGACCGCGCCGGAATATCGCGCGTTTGCGCACACGCCGCTGCCGGTCGATGAACTGCAAACGGGCGCCGAGGTGGCGCCGCCGCCGCTGGTGAAGGGTTATCTGCGTCTCGGCGCGAAGATTTGCGGCGCGCCAGCATGGGATCCCGATTTCAACACCGCGGACTTTCTGACGCTGTTCCGCTTGTCCGATATCAATGCACGTTACGCTCGCCACTTCCTCGGCGATGCGCTGCCCCGCTGAGCGGTTTCGCGCGCAAGACGCGCTGTGACGCGCGTCGGCGAAGCAAAAACAAGCGGCCACAAAAAAGCCCGGCACCGGCCGGGCTTTCTCATTCATCCGCAGTGCGCCATGCGCAAGGCTTCATTCGTCCGTATAAACCACGCGATACGGAATGCCGACCTTCTCCCACTCAGCGGCTTCCTGAATCAGGCTGTAGTCGGTCAACGGATTGTTGGCCACCCACTCGTTCGGCAACCGCACCTCGTAACCGCCGTTGACCTGCGTCACCGAGATGCCCGGCAAGCCGACGTCGGCTCGCCGGCGGCACAGCAGCGCCGCGAGCCGCAGACAGAACAGCAGCGGCCACTCCACTTCGCGCGTTTGCGATAGCTTGCCGAGCTTGCCCGCATGACCGAGCACAAGCGCGGCGAGCCGCGCCTGATCGGTGCGCGAAAAGCCCGGCATGTCCGCGTTGCTGGCGATGTACGCCGAATGCTTGTGATACGCGCTGTGCGAGATCGACAGACCGATTTCGTGCAGCGCAGCCGCCCAGCCGAGAAACATGCGGTTTTCGACGCGGCGTTCTTCGTCGGGTTCCTCGAACTGCTCGTAGAAGCGCACCGCGAGTTCGCCGATGCGCCCCGCCTGCGCGCGATCCACGCCATAGCGGCGCATGAAGCCTTCCACCGTGACCGTACGCATGTCTTCGTGCTGCGAACGGCCTAGCAGGTCGTACAGCACGCCAAGGCGCAGCGCGCCATCCGTCGTGTCGACGTAATCGACACCGAGTTCGTCGAACACCGCGATCATGATCGACAGGCCGCCGGCCAGCACCGGAATGCGATCGCCCTTCAACGCGACGAGCTTCAGCCGGTTGACGTTCTCCGCCTTGATCAGCGCGCGCTTGAGGCGTTCGAGCCCGCCGCGCGAGATGCCGTGCGTGACGCCCGGATCGTTGAAGTTATTGGCCTCCACCAGTTCGGCCAATGCGCGCGCGGTGCCCGACGAGCCGATCGCCTGCTCCCAGCCGGTCTTCTTGTACTCGGCGGAAATGATCTGGATTTCGCGGCCGGCGGCGAGTTCGGCCTGGCGCATCGTGTATTCGTCGACGTTGCCGGCAGGGAAAAACGCCCGGCTATGACTCACGCAGCCGATATACAGGCTCTCCATCTTGATGGGCGTGTAATGCGAGCCAATGATGAATTCCGTCGAGCCGCCGCCGATATCGACCACCAGACGTTTGCCCGGACTCGCGGGCACGGAGTGTGCAGCGCCCGCGTAAATCAGGCGCGCCTCTTCACGCCCGGCGATCACTTCGATCGGGAAACCGAGCGCGGCTTGCGCCTCACCGAGAAATTCGCCGGCATTCTTGGCGATGCGCAATGTATTGGTAGCGACCGCGCGAACGTGATCGGGATGAAAGTCGCGAAGACGCTCGCCGAAACGCTTGAGCGCGTCCCAGCCGCGCACCTGCGAAGCTCGGTCGAGCATCTTGTCGCGCGACAGACCGGCGGCCAGACGCACCGGCTCACGCAAGGCATCGACCTGGTAGATCTGGCTGCCCGCGTCGGTTTCCTCGACCCGGCCGACAATCAGCCGGAAGCTGTTCGAACCGAGATCGACGGCGGCGAGGAGTTGCGGAGTATTGACCATCGAGTAAGCGGACTCCATGCGCGCGAGCGCGGCGGCGTTGGATGCGGGAAACGCTCCGTGTCCATCGGGTGCCCTGGGCGCCTGACGGCCGGCCGCGCGGTTCAAAGACGCCATTCTAAGCGTACCGGGCCTCACGATGTCACCTCGCAGCAATGGGGGTGGCCGATGGTCCCATACAGACTGCGTCATATTGACGACACGCGGCGATTACGGCGTAGAATAAAAAATCGAGAATGTCATAACAACGTCATCATACTGTGAGAATTTCCGAGCGTCTTTCCGCCTCTCTTCCTGACATTCCATTCTCGCTGCCGATGTCCATCCGCTACCCCTTATTGAATCGCGAGCTGGGCATTCTGGGTTTCAACGAGCGTGTGTTGGCACAAGCTGCCGACCCAGCCGTCCCTTTGCTCGAACGCCTGCGTTTCATCTGCATCACCAGTAGCAATCTCGACGAATTCTTCGAAGTCCGCATGGCCGGACTACAGGAACAGATGCGCGACAACCCCGGCGCGCTATCGCCGGACGGCATGTCGCTGCAGCACGTGTACGACCTCGTGGTCGAACGCGCGCAGAAACTCGTGCATCGCCAGTACACCATGCTGCACGACACGGTGCTCACGGCGCTCGAAGCAGAAGGCATCTATTTTCACGGCACGGAAGCGTGGAACGAAGCGCAGACCGAATGGGCGCGCAACTACTTCTTCGACGAACTGCTGCCCGTGCTCACGCCGATCGGCCTCGATCCGGCGCATCCGTTTCCACGCGTGCTCAACAAGAGCCTGAACTTCGTCGTGGAACTGGAAGGCAAGGACGCGTTCGGCCGTCAGGCGATGATGGGCATCGTGCAGGCGCCGCGCGCGTTGCCGCGGCTCGTGCGCATGCCGCAGGAACTGTCGGGCTACCCGCATGGCTTCGTGCTGCTGAGCTCGCTGTTGCAACGCTTTGTCGGCGAACTGTTTCCGAACCTCGTGGTGCGCAGTTGCAATCAGTTTCGCATCACGCGCAATAGCGAACTGTTCGTCGACGAAGATGAAATCACCAATCTGCGCGTCGCGTTGCAGGGCGAATTGCCGGCGCGGCATCTGGGCAACGCGGTGCGGCTCGAAGTGTCGGCGGAAACGCCCACGCATGTCGTGCGGCGCCTGCTCGACGAAAGCGGCCTGTCCGACAAGGATTGCTATTACGCGGACGGCCCCGTCAATCTGGTGCGGCTCATGCAATTACCGGAGATGGTGGACCGCCCCGATCTCAAGTTCGTGCCGCACATCCCCGCGATTCCGCCGCAGGTCGCCAACAGCGCCAGCATGTTCGACGTGATCGATCAGGGCGACGTGCTGCTGCATCATCCGTACGAAAGTTTTCAGCCGGTGCTCGAATTGCTGCTGCAGGCAGCCAAAGATCCGAACGTGGTCGCGATCAAGCAGACCATCTATCGCACCGGCACCGATTCGCCGCTGATGGACGCGCTAATGCAGGCGGCGCGCAACGGCAAGGAAGTCACAGTCGTAGTCGAACTGCTCGCGCGTTTCGATGAAGAAACCAACATCAACTGGGCCTCGCAGCTCGAAGCAGTCGGGGCGCACGTCGTGTACGGCGTGGTGGGCCACAAGTGCCACGCGAAGATGATGCTGATCGTGCGGCGCGTGTCGGTGGGCGGCAAGACCACGCTCAAGCGCTACGTGCACCTCGGCACCGGCAACTACCATCCGCGCACGGCGCGTCTCTACACCGACTTCGGTTTGATGACCGCCGACCAGAAAATCTGCGAAGACGTTCATCACGTGTTCCAGCAACTGACCGGCATTGGCGGAGAACTGAAGCTGCACGAGTTGTGGCAATCGCCGTTCACGCTGCATCCGAAACTGGTCGAAGCCATTCGCGCCGAAGCCGAGCATGCGCGTGCCGGCAAGAAAGCACGCATTGTCGCGAAGATGAATGCGCTGCTCGAACCCACGGTGATCGCCGAGTTGTACGAGGCCGCGCAGGCGGGCGTCAAAATCGATCTGATCGTGCGTGGCGTGTGTTCGTTGCAGCCAGGCGTCGCGGGGCTTTCGGAGAACATCACCGTGCGCTCGATCGTTGGGCGCTTTCTCGAACACCATCGTATCTTCTACTTTTACGACGGTGGCAAGGAACAGGTCTATCTGTCGAGCGCCGACTGGATGGACCGCAATTTCTTCCGGCGTGTTGAAGTCGCCTTTCCGATCAACAACCGGCGTTTGAAGCGGCGGGTGATCGCTGAAGGTCTGTCCGCGTTCCTCGGCGACAATCAATCCGCGTGGCTGATGCAAAGCGACGGCCATTACCGGCGCCGCCGGCCGGGCAAGTCCTCGCGCAACGCGCAGATGAGTCTGTTGGGGAAATTCTGTTCGTAACGTGAGTGACTGCGCTCGCCTCGGCGGGCCGCCAACAAAAGTGGCACGCGTAAAAAAGCCCGCTATAGGCGGGCTTTTCTTCATGCCGATGCGGCCACGCTCAAGCCGGCGCCGGTTGCCGGCGCGCCGTGCGATACACCGGAAAGCGCACGGTGAACGTGCTGCCGCGCCCTTCCTCGCTCTTCACATCGAGCTGTGCATCGTGACGTTGCAGCACATGCTTGACGATCGCAAGGCCGAGGCCCGTGCCACCGGTATCGCGCGAACGGCTGCGATCGACGCGATAGAAACGCTCCGTCAGCCGCGGAATGTCCGCAGAGGGAATGCCGAGTCCGCTGTCCGTCACCGAAAATATCGCATTGCCGCCCTGCGCGTGCCAAACCACTCTGATCGCGCCGCCATCCGGCGTATAGCGGATCGCGTTCGTGACGAGATTGCCGAGCGCACTGAGAATTTCCGTCTCGACGCCGGTGACCGTGAGCCCTTCGTCGGCATCGAATGTGATCTTGTGATGATCGCTCGACAGGCTTTCCGCGTCGTCGTGCAAATGCCGCAACACCGCGCGCATATCGATCATCTGATCGCTCGGCGGCTTGTTGTCGCCTTCGAGTTTGGCGAGCACGAGCAAATCGTTGACGATGTGGCGCATGCGCGAAGCCTGCTGCTCCATCAGTTCGAGATAGCGCGAACGTTCGGCTTCGCTCAACGGCAACTCGCGCATGGTTTCCAGAAAACCCGAGAGCACCGTGAGCGGCGTCTTCAGTTCATGCGACACATTGGCGACGAAGTCGCGCCGCATTGCATCCGTGCGTTCGAGTTCGGTGATGTCTTGCGACAGCACCAGTTTGCGATTCTCGCCGTACGGAAACACCTGCACCGACAGCACGTTCTGCCGCTTGTCGCCCATGCCGCGCATGATCAGCATTTCTTCGTAGCGATGCGAATTCAGATAGCGAACGAAGTCCGGCTGGCGCACCAGATGCGTGATGTGCTGGCGCAGGTCGCGCTTCGCATCCAGGCCGAAATGGAGTTCGGAGATCGCGTTGCACCACTCGATCTGGTCGTGATCGTCGAGCATGGCGACGCCGTTAGGCGAGGCCTGGATCGCCTGAATAAAGCGCGAGTGCTGTTGCTCGACCGAGCGCACCTGGGCGTGCCAGCGCTTCGCGAGCTTGTGCAGACGGTAGTAGATTTCGCCCCAGATGCCGGGGGCGCTCGGCACTTCGCCATAAACCGGCGCGTCGAGCAAACGCCACAGGCGCTGCTTATGAAAGGTGCTGAAAAGGCTCTGCGCGAGCAGCATGACGATCGCGAGGACGAGCGCTGCCTTGACGTTCACGAGTGCGCCGACCACCGCGCACAGAACAGCCAGCAGCACGACCGACACGATGGAGCGCGCCCAGATGATGTTCATGGTCTAGCGATCGAAGAGAAAAGCCTATGCGCCGGGATGAAAATCGCGGCGCCTATGGTTGCGAACAGACGTACCCGACGCGGGCGGCGGGAACGCCGCCAATGCGCGCCTCAGGCGCTCTTCGCAAGCCGGTAGCCGCTGCCGCGTACCGTCTCAATCATAGCATCGCACCCGGCGGGCTTGAGCGCCGCGCGCAAGCGCTTGATATGCACATCGACCGTGCGCTCTTCGACGAATACGTGATCGCCCCACACCTGATCGAGCAGTTGCGTGCGGCTGTGCACGCGCTCCGGGTGCGTCATGAAGAAATGCAGCAGACGGAATTCCGTCGGACCGAGATCGAGCTTGATCTCGCTACCTTCCGCATGCGCGGCCACGCGGTGTGTCGCCGGATCGAGCTTGAGGCCATTGATCGCGACCACGTCTTCGGTCAACTGCGGGGCGCGACGGCGCAACACCGCCTTGATGCGCGCCATCAGTTCCTTCGGCGAGAACGGCTTGGTGACGTAGTCGTCCGCGCCGATTTCGAGGCCGAGCACCTTGTCCTGCTCGTCGCCGCGCGCGGTCAGCATGATGATCGGGATATGCTTGGTGCGCTCGTTGTTGCGCAGATCGCGCGCGAACGCAATTCCCGATTTACCCGGCAACATCCAGTCGAGCAGGACGAGGTCCGGCAATACGTCGCTGATCAGGTTCTGCGCCTGCTCCGCGTTGTACGCGCGAATCGGGCAGTGTCCGGCGTGTTGAAGATTGACCGAAATCAATTCGGAAATGGCGGGCTCATCTTCAATGACGAGAATGCTGCTGGGCATCGGCACCTCTTGTCCTTATATCTGGATTAACTGAGTGCTTCGCGTTCGAGCGCGTCGCGCGACTTGTGCCGCACGTCCGTACCCTTCACGATGTAAATGATGAACTCGGCGATGTTCTTCGCGTGGTCGCCGATCCGCTCGATCGCCTTGGCGATAAACAGGAAGTCGAGGCCCACCGAGATCGAACGCGGATCTTCGGTCATGTACGAAATCAGCTTGCGCACGAAGGCGCGGAATTCTTCGTCGATCGCTTTATCGTCACGCACGATCTGCGCGGCGGCGACCGTATCGAGGCGCGCGAACGCATCCAGCGCGCGGCGCAGAATCGACACCGCCATCTCGCCCGACAACTTGATTTCAGCGATGTTGATGGTGCGCGACGCGCCGTCTTCCATCAAACGCTTGGTGCGCTTGGCGATCTTTTCGGCTTCGTCGCCGGCGCGCTCGAGATTCGTGATGGTCTTCGAAATCGCGATCAACAGACGCAGGTCACGCGCGGCCGGCTGACGGCGCGCGATGATGTTGCTGCACTCTTCGTCGATGTCCACTTCCATCTTGTTCAGACGCTCTTCCGCGGCGATCACCTGTTCGGCGATGTCGAGATCGAATTCGTTGAGCGCCTGCATGGCCTTGACGATCTGCGATTCGACCAGGCCACCCATTTCGAGCACTTTGGAGGAAACCAGATTCAGGTCGGCGTCGAACTGGCTGGACAGGTGTTTGTCGGACATGTCGTACTCCCTTGTTTGTTCGGCGTGTTAACCGAAGCGGCCAGTGATGTAATCCTCGGTTTCCTTGCGGACCGGCTTGATGAAGATCTTTTCGGTGTCGCCGAATTCGATCAACTCACCGAGGTACATATAGGCAGTGTAGTCCGAACAGCGGGCCGCCTGTTGCATGTTGTGCGTGACGATTACCACCGTGTAATCGCTCTTCAATTCGGCGATCAGTTCTTCGATACGGCCCGTCGAAATCGGGTCCAGCGCCGAACACGGCTCGTCGAGCAGGAGCACTTCCGGACGGATCGCGATACCGCGCGCGATACACAGACGCTGCTGCTGGCCGCCCGACAAACCGTAGCCGCTCTGGCCGAGCTTGTCCTTCACTTCGTTCCACAGCGCGGCCTTGGTCAGCGCCCATTCCACGCGGTCGTCCATCTCCGAGCGCGGCAGCGTTTCGAACATCTTCACGCCGAACGCGATGTTGTCGTAAATCGACATGGGAAACGGCGTCGGCTTCTGGAACACCATGCCGATCCGTGCGCGCAGCAGCGAAATATCGCGCTTGGAGGTCAGCAGGTTTTCGCCGTCCATCAGGATCTCGCCTTCAGCGCGTTGTTCCGGATAGAGCGCGTACATCTTGTTCAGCGTACGCAGCAGCGTGGACTTGCCGCAACCCGACGGGCCGATGAATGCGGTCACCTTGCCTTCGGGAATCTGCAGATTGATGTTCTTCAACGCGTGATACTTGCCGTAGAAGAAGTTCAGGTCGTTGATCTCGATCTTCGGGCGCGACGGCGCCTGCGACTGGCCGCTCTGGGCGGGATCGAAACCGGCGGGCGCGGTAGGACGCGCGATCGGATTGAGTTGAGTTTCTGCCATATTCATCGGATTACACTCCGCCCTTACTTGTTCGAGAAGATCGTGCGCGCGAGGATGTTGAGTCCCAGCACCGCGAGCGTGATCAGGAAGACACCGGCCCACGCGAGCGATTGCCACTGCGCGAACGGGCTCATCGCAAACTTGTAGATCGTGACCGGCAGGTTCGCGACCGGCTGGCCCATGTCCATCGAGAAGAACTGATTCGACAGCGCCGTAAAGAGCAGCGGCGCGGTTTCGCCTGCGATACGCGCCACGCCGAGCAGCACGCCGGTCACGATACCCGCGATGGAAGCCTTCAGCGTGATCGACAGCACCATCTTCCACTTCGGCGTGCCGAGTGCGAAGGCTGCTTCACGCAGTGCGTTCGGCACCAGTTTCAGCATGTTTTCCGTGGTGCGGATCACGATCGGGATCTGCAGCAAGGCAAGCGCGAATACGCCGGCCCAGCCGCTGAAGTGGCCCATCTTCGCCACCACCAGCGCATAGACGAACAGGCCGACCACGATCGAGGGCGCCGACAACAGAATGTCGTTGATGAAACGCGTGACGCTCGCGAGCCAGCCCTTCTGGCCGTATTCGGCGAGATAGACGCCAGCCAGAATACCGATCGGCGTGCCGACGAAAGTCGCGAGTGCGACCAGCATCAGACTGCCGACGATCGCGTTGGCGAGACCACCGCCATCGGTGTTCGGCGGCGGCGTCGATTGCGTGAATAGTTCGACCGACAAGCCGCCGATGCCCAGGCGCAAGGTCGTGTACAGAATCCAGATCAGCCACAGCAGACCGAACGCCATCGCGGCGAGCGACATGGTCAGCGCAACCGCGTTCTTCATGCGGCGGCGGCCTTGCAGACGCACGCGCATCGCTTCGAGCGCGACGGCGTCGTTCGATCCCGGCATATTCAAAGTGGGCTGGCTCATTTCGCGCCCTCCCCTTTTTCGAGGCGAAGCAGCATGACCTTGGAGATCGCCAGCACGATGAAGGTAATCACGAACAGAATGAGGCCGAGTTCCATCAGCGCCGACGTATGCAGGCCCGGATCCGCTTCGGCGAATTCATTGGCGAGCGCCGACGTGATGCTGTTGCCCGGCGAAAAGAGCGACACGTTATCGAGCAGATTGGTGTTGCCGATCACGAAGGTGACAGCCATGGTCTCGCCGAGCGCGCGGCCCAGACCCAGCATCACGCCGCCGATCACGCCGCTCTTCGTAAAGGGCAGCACGATCTTCCACATCACTTCCCACGTCGTGCAGCCGATGCCGTATGCCGATTCCTTCAACAGGACCGGCGTGACTTCGAACACGTCGCGCATCACCGAGGCGATATACGGAATGATCATGATCGCGAGAATCACGCCCGCGCACAGGATGCCGATGCCGATCGGCGCGCCCTGAAACAACGCCCCGACAAACGGAATGCCGCCGAGCACGACGCCGAGCGGTTTTTCGAAGTACGTCGCGAAGATCGGCGCGAACACCAGCAGACCCCACATGCCGTACACGATCGACGGAATCGCGGCGAGCAGTTCGATCGCGATGCCGAGCGGACGGCGCAGCCACGCGGGCGCGAGTTCGGTCAGGAAAAGCGCGATGCCGAAGCTGACGGGCACCGCGATGATGAGTGCAATGATCGACGTGGCGATCGTGCCGTAGATCGGCACCAGGGCGCCGAATTGCTTGCTGGGTGGATCCCAGTCGGCGGTCCACAGGAAGCTGAGGCCGAATTGCTTGATCGACGGCATGGACGCGACGATCAGCGAGACGATGATGCCGCCGAGCAGCAGCAAAGTGATGATGGCGGCGAAGCGCGCGAGACCGCCGAAGATCACGTCGCCGGCGCGGCTGGGCGCTTTCTGCTGCGACGCGCTGCCGGGCGGGGTCGACCTGCTCGCGCCGGGCGCTAATTGGATATCGGACATGAGAGCCTGATGGACCTGTTTCCAGTTGCCGTACGACACGTGTCATGCGGCCGGTAATGCCGGGGGTTAAAGCCATTGGCCGTCCTCACAGGAGGACGGCCAACGTGTTACGTACTGCCGATGCCGGGCGCTTTGCTCATTGCCGCACCCGTTGCTTCGCTTACTCGGTGATTGCCTTGCCCGAAGCGTCCTTCACCTTTGCCTTCCATTGCGTGCGGATTTCCGCCACGACCGAATCCGGCAGCGAGATGTAGTCCAGATCGTTTGCGGCTTGCGTACCGTTCTTGAATGCCCAGTCGAAGAACTTCAGCGTTTCGGCGCCTTGCGCCGGCTTGTCCTGCGCCGTGTGCAACAGCACGAACGTCGCGCCGACGATCGGCCATGCATTCTTGCCCGGCTCGTTCGTCAGGATCTGATAGAACGACTTCGACCAGTCCGCGCCTGCTGCCGCTGCCTTGAAGGTCTCCGTCTTCGGCTCGACAACCGTGCCCGTCGAGTTCTTCAGCGCGACATACGTCATGTGGTTCTGCTTCGCGTACGCCCATTCCACGTAGCCGATTGCGCCCGGCAGACGTTGCACGAAGGCCGCGACGCCGTCGTTGCCCTTGCCGCCCGTGCCCGTCGGCCAGTTGACCGTCGAACCTTCACCGACCTTCGACTTCCAGTCTGCGTTGACCTTCGACAGATAGTTCGTCCAGATGAAGCTGGTGCCCGAGCCATCAGCGCGGCGAACCACGGCGATGTCGGTATCCGGCAGCTTGACCTTCGGGTTCAGCGCAACGATCGCCGGATCGTTCCACTTCTTGATCTTGCCCAGATAGATGTCGCCGAGCACTTCGCCCGACAGCGTCAGTTCAGCCGGCTTCACGCCCGGCACGTTGACGACCGGCACCACGCCGCCGACCACCGTCGGGAACTGGAACAGGCCTTCCTTGGCGAGTTCGTCGTCCTTCAGCGGAGCGTCCGAACCAGCGAAGTCGACGGTCTTCGCGACGATCTGCTTCACGCCGCCCGACGAGCCGATGCCTTGATAGTTAACCTTGCCGCCGCCCGACTTCTGATACGAGTCGGCCCACTTCGTGTAGATCGGTGCTGCGAAGGTGCTGCCCGCGCCGGTGATGTCTGCGGCTTGCGCTGCGATCGCGAAAAGCGCGCCAGCGACGCCAGCGAACACGGTTTGCATCAATTTCATGAGACCTCCAAAGGTGTGAGCGGTGTGAGCGTGTAAGACGAACACCGCGAAGCTTAGGGTCTCTTTGTGACAGTAACGTGACTTAACGTGAAACGGATGTGACAGTAGGATTACACGGCTGAAAGCCGATTTGTCAGAGAAAACCTGGACTTCCGGCGAAAGCCGTGACGCTCTTTAGATTAGTCGAAGAAAGATGGGGCGCGAACGTTTGCGAGTGCGCGTTCGGGAAAAAGATGCGGCCTGGGTCGTGCGGCAATGGGCCACGGGTGAGAGGGTGGTTCGGGCATGGCTGTGAGCGTTGGGACTGGCTTTTGATTTTGTGTTTTTGGGCGCCGGCCTACTTTGCGATGTGCCTTTTGCGCAGTTCGCCGACTGAGACTGAGGGCAGCGAGCGAGGGCGTCAGGACGCGATACGCATCGTCCCAACATCCCGCCCGCCGCAAGCGCGTGTGGCTTACGCCGTGGCCTCTTTGACCGCGCCGGCAATCGATTCCGCATGAAGAAGTGCGTCGGCGGCATTTTCCGCTTCCACCATCACGCGCAGCACCGGCTCCGTGCCGGACGCGCGGATCAGCACGCGGCCACGGCCGTTCAGCGCGCTCTCCGCCTTGGCGATGGCGCGGCGGATTACGTCGCTACTCTTCCAGTCCGCGCCAGGCTTCATGCGCACGTTGATCAGCTTCTGCGGGAACAGCGTGACGCCGTCGAGCAGGTCGGCGAGCGTTTTCTCGCTGCGCTTCATGGCTGCCAGCACCAGCAACGCCGAGACGATGCCGTCGCCCGTGGAATGACGGTCGAGCGAAAGAATATGGCCGGAGCCCTCGGCGCCCAGTTGCCAGCCGTGTTCGCGCAACTGTTCGAGCACGTAGCGATCGCCGACCGCCGCGCGCACGAACTTCACGCCGGCTTCCTGCAACGCCACTTCCACCGCCATATTCGTCATCAGGGTGCCGACTGCGCCGTCCACTTTGCCGTCGGTCGCGACACGATCCTTGACCAGGATGTAGAGCAGTTCGTCGCCGTTGTAGAGACGCCCTGCCGCGTCGACCACCTGCAGACGGTCGGCGTCGCCATCGAGCGCGATGCCCAGATCCGCATGATTCGCGCGCACGGCACGCACCAGCGCATCCGGCGCGGTCGCGCCGACACCGTCGTTGATGTTGAAGCCGTTCGGCGCGACGCCGATCGGAATCACTTCGGCGCCGAGTTCGTGGAACACGTGCGGCGCAACGTCATACGCGGCGCCATGCGCGCAGTCGACCACCAGCTTCAGGCCGTGCAGGTCGAACGCCGCCGGAAACGTGCTCTTGCAGAACTCGATGTAGCGGCCTGCCGCGTCGTCGAGACGCCGCGCCTTGCCGAGTTGCTCGGATGCCGCGCAGGCGAGCGGCAGATCGAGTTGCTCCTCGATCTGCGCTTCCACCTCGTCCGGCAACTTGTTGCCGTCGGCGGAGAAAAATTTGATGCCGTTGTCGTAGTACGGGTTATGCGATGCACTGATCACCACGCCCGCGGCGAGCCGCAACGCGCGCGTCAGATAGGCGATGCCGGGAGTCGGCATCGGACCGGCCAGCATCACGTCCACACCCGCTGCGGAGAAACCTGACTCGAGCGCGGCTTCGAGCATGTAGCCCGACACACGCGTGTCTTTGCCGATCAACACGGTTGGCCGCGTGCCGCTTTTGGCCCAGCGGTCCGCGCCTGCCAACACCTTGCCGGCCGCGTAGCCGAGCCGCAATACAAACTCCGGCGTGATAGGTCCTTCGCCGACTTTGCCCCGAATGCCGTCCGTTCCGAAATAACGACGTGCCATGTTTTATCTTCCTCCTTGGCTTGTGGGTTCAACCGCGCGCGCGGCTGTGCTTCGCCGCGTCGCGCATGGCTGCCCATACTTTCAATGCATCTACAGTTTGCGCGACGTCGTGTACACGCAGAATCGCAGCGCCCCGTTCAGCGGCGCACACGGCCGCCGCAATACTGCCCGCGACGCGTTCCGGCGCCGGGCGTTCCACCACCGCGCCGACCATCGACTTGCGCGACATGCCAGCAAGAATGGGATATGGCGGCTCAGCTCGCGGCGCCGTGTCCGGCAGATGCGCGAGCAGCGTGTAATTATGCTCGACTACAGTCTTGCCGAAGCCGAAACCTGGGTCCACGCTGATACGAGCACGCGCAATGCCCGCCTGCTTGAGCGCCGCGACCCGCTCCTCGAGAAAATCGCGAACCTCGCTCACCACATCGTCATAAGCGGGCTCACCGACCTGCATGGTCTGCGGCTCGCCGAGCATGTGCATGACGCACACGCCGCATTGACTGTCGCGCACCGCGTCGATTGCGCCCGGCATGCGGAAGCCCCAGATGTCGTTGATCAGATCGGCGCCGGCGGCCAGCGTATGGCGCATCACTTCAGGCTTGTAGGTGTCGATCGACAACGGCACATTCGCGCCACGCAACTGCTCGACGAGCGGGATCACCCGCTCCAGTTCTTCGTCGAGCGACACCGGCGGCGCGCCCGGACGCGTCGATTCGCCGCCGATATCGATAATGTCAGCGCCGTCGAGCATCATACGCTCGGCCTGGCGCAACGCATCGCCGCGCATCGCGTATTTGCCGCCGTCGGAAAAAGAATCGGGAGTGACGTTCAGAATGCCCATGACCAACGGGCGCTCAAAGGTCAGCTTGAAACGGCCGCACTGCAGCGGCTCGGGAATAGGCAAAAAAGGGAATTCGACTTTCGACACGTGGAAGTGCTTCATGCAAACGGATAAATGCAAAACGGGCCGGTGTGAAAACACACCGGCCCGCACTTTCTACTGGTCGCCTATCAGGCCGGCGCGGTCGCGCTGCCCGGTTTGACCTCGGTGCCCGGGCTGCCGCCCGACGAGGCGTCGGTTGCCGACGGCGGCGAGCTCTTCGGCGAACGCGGCGGACGGCCTGCCATGATGTCGTTGATCTGATCGGCGTCGATCGTTTCCCACTCCATCAGCGCGGCGGTCATCGCTTCGACCTTGTCGCGGTTCTCGTCCAGCAAGCGCTTCGCGAGATTGTATTGCTCGTCCAGCACGCGACGGATTTCGGCATCGACCTTCTGCTGCGTCGCTTCCGAAATGGTGCGCGTAAAGCCGCGGCCAAACGGCGTGGCGTCGTTTTCGTCGTCGACGTAGACCATCGGTCCAAGTGCGTCCGTCATGCCGAAGCGGGCCACCATGGCGCGCGCGGTTTGCGTGGCCTTGTTGAAGTCGTCCGACGCGCCGGTGCTGAGCAGGTTCAGGAACAACTCTTCCGCGACGCGGCCACCGAACAGGATCGCCAGGCGATCCAGCAGGTAGTCCTTCGAATACGTTTCGTTGTCATGCTCCGGCAATTGCCAGGTCACACCCAGCGCACGGCCACGCGGAATGATCGTGACCTTGTGCACCGGATCGGCCTTCGGCAACAGCTTGGCGATCACCGCATGGCCCGACTCGTGGTACGCCGTAGCACGCTTCGATTCTTCGCGGATCACAGCCGACTTGCGCTCCGGACCCATGAAGATCTTGTCTTTCGCGTCTTCGAAGTCGTTCATTTCAACGATACGTTTGCCGCGGCGAGCCGCAAACAAAGCTGCTTCGTTCACGAGATTCGCCAGATCGGCGCCCGAGAAGCCCGGCGTGCCGCGCGCGATCACCGCTGCGTCGACGTCGTTCGAAATCGGCACCTTGCGCAGGTGAACCTTCATGATGTGCTCGCGGCCGCGAATGTCCGGCAGACCGACGTACACCTGACGGTCGAAACGGCCCGGACGCAGCAGCGCCTTGTCGAGCACGTCCGAACGGTTCGTTGCGGCGATCACGATCACGCCCGAGTTCGCTTCGAAGCCGTCCATCTCCACCAGCATCTGGTTCAACGTCTGCTCGCGTTCGTCATTACCGCCGCCCATGCCGGCGCCGCGATGACGGCCGACCGCGTCGATTTCGTCGATGAACACGATGCAAGGCGCATGCTTCTTGGCCTGCTCGAACATGTCGCGCACACGAGCCGCGCCGACACCGACGAACATTTCGACGAAGTCCGAACCTGAGATGCTGAAGAACGGCACTTTCGCTTCACCCGCGATAGCACGCGCCAACAGCGTCTTACCTGTTCCCGGCGGCCCAACCAGCAGCACGCCGCGCGGAATGCGGCCGCCCAACTTCTGAAATTTCTGCGGATCGCGCAGGAAGTCGACCAGTTCGGAGACTTCTTCCTTGGCTTCGTCGCAACCGGCGACATCGGTGAAATTGATTGCGTTGTTGTTTTCGTCGATCAGACGTGCACGGGATTTGCCGAACGAGAACGCACCGCCTTTCCCGCCCCCCTGCATCTGTCGCATCATGTAGAACCAGAAGCCGATGATCAGGATCGTCGGTCCGAGGTAGTACAGCGCGGACACCAGCGCGTTGGGTTCGTCATCAGCCTTGCCGCTCACCTGAACGCCATACTTCATCAGATCGCCGACCATCCAGATGTCGCCGGGCGACACGATCTGGTACTTCTGGCCGTCTGCTGGAGTGACCGTGAGGTTCCGCCCCTGGACAATGACGTTCTTGACTTTGCCGTTCTTCGCGTCGTCCATGAACTGCGAATAGGAAACGCCTTCCTGGACACGGGGCTTGTCGAACTGCTTGAACACCGTAAACAGCACCAGTGCGATAACCAGCCACACTGCTGCTTTCGAAAACATATTGTTGTTCAAAGCACCACTCCTTCACTTAGACGGGCGCCTACATTTGCCTTGCGGCACCACGAAAGCATTCTAATCCAGTCCGCAGACCCCTGCCATAAGGTTTCACTACCACAGAAATAGGACAGCGGGTCAGTGCCGCACCCATTTCCGAGGCCATGATCGCATTATCGGCAGATGCGGAACCGTCCTGCAGCGTCCTATGCGGGCCGCTTGAGATGCTTACCCAAAATAAACGTTTCTGACGATTTGTCCCGCGACGCTTTCGGCTTACGGGCCGCCACCACCTTAAATTGATGCTTGAACTTTTCGACAATCTGGCTGTAACCGCTGCCGTGAAAGCATTTGACTAAAAGGGCACCATCCTGCTTGAGGTGATTTTGTGAGAATTCCAGCGCGAGATCGCACAGATGCTCGATTCGCGCGGCATCCGCCACCGCCACTCCCGACAGGTTGGGCGCCATATCCGAAATTACAAGATCAACCTGGCGTTCGCCGACCAATTCTTCCAGTTGACCAACCACGCTGTCCTCGCGGAAGTCGCCCTGAATAAAAGTGACGTCGGCAATCGGTTCCATCGGCAGGATGTCCAGCGCGATGATCGTGCCGTCGATGCCGCCTTCGCGCTCGGCGTCGCGCTGCGAACCCTTGGCAAGCTTGTTACGCGCGTACTGACTCCAACTGCCGGGCACCGAACCGAGATCGACGATCACCTGACCGGGACGGATCAGCTTGTCCTGTTCGTCGATTTCCTTGAGCTTGTAGGCCGCGCGGGCACGATAGCCCTCCCGCTGCGCCATTTTTACGTACGGGTCGTTGATGTGATCATGCAACCACGCCGTGTTGAATTTGTTTTTTGCCATTAAGCGTTGAACTCTTGCTGCGTTATGACACGCTTTAGGGGATAATACGCGGTTAATTCGCGCGGACGCCGCCAAAACTGGCAGTCATCCGCGATTCTGTTGTTCTGACGCGCCGCCCTGCCCTATTAGCCGAATCTCTCGGAAATGCAGGTGCCGCCATTTTAGTCGAGTCTCCCACTTTCCATGCCCGCCCTCAAAGTCTCTTCCGACCAACGCGCCGAGTTGCGCTCCCAGGCACATGCGCTCAAACCGGTCGTGCTCGTCGGCGCCGAAGGCTTGACCGACGCTGTGCTCTCCGAGATCAAGGTTCACCTTGGCGCTCATCAGCTCATCAAAATCCGCGTGTTCGGTGACGAACGCGAAGAGCGCATCGCGATCTACGAAGAAATCTGTGACAAGCTGAACGCCGCGCCGATCCAGCATATCGGCAAGCTGCTGGTGATCTGGAAGCCGGAAGCCGCCCAACCGGCGGTGAAGGCCAAACGTGGCGCCCTGCCGAGCGCCCGCGAAGCCGCTGTCGAAGCCAAACCGGGCAAGGGCCGCGCGCCGCGCGTCGTGACCGTGGTGAAGCCCAGCGAAATCCCGATGCGCAAACCCAAGGCCAAAGCCGTCGTGGTGCGTGGCAATGAACGCGTGACGCAAGGCGGCAACATCAAGCGCGCCAAGAAACGCCAGGCCAGCGCGAAGCGCTCGCATCAGTCGTCGAAATAAGCGAATGATGAAAGGTGCGGGCGGCGTCCGCACCTCGACGTGGGCGGCTTGATCACGACTTCAAAACCTGAGATCGCTCAGCAAGCTCGCCGCGTTCTGGTTTGCAGTCAGCCGGCCACGTTCCCTGCCGTGCCGCGAGCACCCTGCTCAGCCGACGCCACGCCTGCGCCCGCAGGCAGTTTCCACACCAGCGCCACACCCAGCAGGCTTTCGATCAGGTAGAACAGACTCGACACGCCGTGCAAAATGCCGAAGCGTGTTGCATAAGCCGAATGTCCGACATCGCTGCCCGCTTCTAGCGCGGCGATGCGCATTGCATTCATAAACGGCTGCAACGCGAAGTAACCGACCAGCACGCACACCAGCATCCCCGCGATCAGCCAGCGCAAACGACGATACGCATCGCTGCCGCGTCGAACCAGCACGTTCGCGAGACCGAGCAGCAAAATGCCGCATACCGCACCCAGTACGCCTTCAATGCGGAACAGTTGCGCGGCCACCGCGCCAGCGGTCATCCGGTCGAGCGACGTGAACAGCACAGGCGCGACCGCATAGCCGATAGTCAGCAGACTACCGACCCACACCACCGTCAATAAGCGGAAAAAACGATGCGGCATCAAGGACACCGGAGCCGCCTTCAAACGTAGCTAACCGCGATGATTTCGTATTCGCGCACGCCGCCCGGTGCCTGCACCGACGCAACGTCGCCTTCCGACTTGCCGATCAGGGCGCGCGCGATCGGCGAGCTGATCGAGATCAGGCCATGATCGATGTCGGCCTCGTCGTCGCCGACGATCTGGTATTTGACCGACGCTCCCGAATCCAGGTCTTCCAGTTCCACGGTCGCGCCGAACACCACGCGCCCGTCCGCTTCCACTGCCGCCGGGTCGATCACCTGCGCGCCGGCCAGCTTCGATTCGATTTCAGCAATCCGGCCTTCGATAAAGCCCTGCTTTTCCTTCGCCGCGTCGTATTCCGCGTTTTCCGACAGATCGCCCTGGGCACGCGCTTCCGCGATCGAATTGATCACCGAAGGACGCTCAACCGATTTCAGGCGCTGCAGTTCATCGCGCAACATTTCCGCGCCGCGCTTCGTCAATGGAACAGTGCTCATAAACAACTCTATGCAAAAAACAGCCGTAAAAAAAATCACCGCGGTTAAGTGCATTCCGCAGGGGCCAGAGCGCCGGGCAAAACCCGGCGCCAAGCACCTGCGGAACGCCGCTTAACCGCGGCACTTACATCTTGGACAGGTATTCGAAGCCTTAGTTTAGGCGAGCGTGCAGGCCTTGTAAATCATAGACTTCCAGATCCTTCAAATAGCGCAACCCTTCCACTGCGGCACGCGCGCCGGACATGGTCGTGTAGTACGTGACCTTATTCGCCTGCGCGCTCATGCGGATCGAACGCGAGTCGGCGATCGCGGCGCGGGTTTCGTCGACGGTCGTAAAGACCAGCGCGATCTCGCCGTTCTTGATCATGTCGACGATGTGCGGACGGCCGTCCTTCACCTTGTTGACGACCTTCACCGGCACGCCGGCCGCTTCGATCGCGGCAGCCGTGCCCTTGGTCGCGACGATCGGATAGCCGAGTTCGTGCAGCATGCGTGCCACTTCGACGGCCTTCGGCTTGTCGGCGTCCATCACGGTCAGCAGCACCGTGCCCGACTCCGGCAGACGCGAACCCGCCGCGAGCTGCGACTTGAACAGCGCTTCGCCGAAAGTCTGACCCACGCCCATCACTTCGCCGGTCGAACGCATTTCCGGTCCGAGCACCGGATCGACTGCCGGGAACTTGACGAACGGGAACACGGCTTCCTTCACGCTGAAGTATGGCGGATCGATTTCCTTCGTCACGCCTTGTTCAGCGAGCTTCTGACCGACCATGGCGCGCGCCGCGATCTTCGCGAGCGGCAGGCTGGTCGCCTTCGATACGTACGGCACCGTGCGCGAAGCGCGCGGATTCACTTCGAGCACATAGATGACATCTTCTTTCGAGCCGTCCGCCTGCGGCACTTGCTGGATCGCGAACTGCACGTTCATCAGGCCGATCACGTTCAGCGCCTTCGCCATCGCGCCGGTTTGACGCTTCAACTCAGCCACAGTTTCCTTCGACAGCGAATACGGCGGCAGCGAGCACGCCGAGTCGCCCGAGTGCACGCCCGCCTGTTCGATGTGTTCCATCACGCCGCCGATGAACACGGCTTCGCCGTCGGAGATGCAATCCACGTCGCATTCGATCGCGTCGTTCAGGAAGCGGTCGAGCAGCACCGGCGAGTCGTTCGACACCTTCACGGCCTCGCGCATGTAGCGCTCGAGGTCGCGCGGCTCGTGGACGATTTCCATCGCGCGGCCGCCGAGCACGTACGACGGACGCACCACCAGCGGATAGCCGATCTCGTCGGCCAGCTTGAGCGCTTCGTCTTCGGCGCGCGCGGTGCGGTTCGGCGGCTGGCGCAGACCGAGGTCCTGCAGCAGCTTCTGGAAACGCTCGCGGTCTTCGGCGGCGTCGATCATGTCCGGCGACGTGCCGACGATCGGCACACCGTTCGCTTCGAGGTCGAGCGCGAGCTTCAGTGGCGTTTGACCGCCGTATTGCACGATCACCCCGACCGGCTTTTCCTTGTCGACGATTTCGAGCACGTCTTCGAGCGTGAGCGATTCGAAGTACAGACGATCGGACGTGTCGTAGTCGGTCGAAACGGTTTCAGGGTTGCAGTTGACCATGATCGTTTCGTAGCCGTCTTCGCGCATGGCGAGCGCGGCGTGCACGCAGCAGTAATCGAACTCGATGCCCTGGCCGATCCGGTTCGGGCCGCCGCCCAGCACCATGATCTTTTTGTTGCTGGTCGGGTTCGCTTCGCACTCTTCCTCGTAGGTCGAGTACATGTAGGCGGTTTTCGTGGCGAACTCGGCCGCGCACGTATCGACGCGCTTGTACACCGGGCGCACGTTCAACTCGATACGGCGTTGACGCACTTCCGCCGGCTTCGCGCCAAGCAACTTTGCCAGACGACGATCCGAGAAGCCGCTCTGCTTCAGGTACTTCAGCTCTTCCTTCGAGATGCTTGCGAGCGTGCGGCCCGCCAGCGCCTTTTCCTTAAGGATGATCTGTTCGATCTGCGCGAGGAACCACGGGTCGATCGAGGTCTCTTCGAAAATTTCCTGAGCCGTCATGCCGATACGGAACGCGTCGCCCACGTACCAGATGCGATCCGGACCGGCTTCGCCGATCTCGCGGATGATCTCGTCGCGGTTATCGGTCTTTTCGTCCAGACCGTCGACGCCGACTTCCAGTCCGCGCAGCGCCTTCTGGAACGATTCCTGGAAGGTGCGTCCAATCGCCATCACTTCGCCGACCGACTTCATCTGCGTAGTCAGGCGCGAATCGGCTTCGCGGAATTTTTCGAACGCGAAACGCGGGATCTTGGTGACGACGTAGTCGATGGTCGGTTCGAACGACGCCGGAGTCTGGCCGCCGGTAATTTCGTTCTTGAGCTCGTCGAGCGAGTAGCCAACCGCCAGCTTCGCGGCGATCTTCGCGATCGGGAAACCGGTCGCCTTCGACGCCAACGCCGACGAGCGCGACACGCGCGGATTCATTTCGATCACGACCATGCGGCCGTCTTTCGGATTGATCGAGAACTGCACGTTCGAGCCGCCGGTGTCGACGCCGATCTCGCGCAGCACCGCAAGCGATGCGTTACGCAGGATCTGATATTCCTTGTCCGTGAGCGTTTGCGCCGGCGCGACGGTGATCGAGTCGCCGGTGTGGATGCCCATCGGGTCCAGGTTTTCGATCGAGCAAACGATGATGCAGTTGTCCTTCTTGTCGCGGACCACTTCCATCTCGTACTCTTTCCAGCCGAGCAGCGACTCTTCGATCAGCAGTTCGCGCGTGGGCGACAGATCGAGACCGCGCTTGCAGATCTCTTCGAACTCGTCGCGGTTATACGCAATGCCGCCGCCCGAGCCGCCCAAGGTGAACGACGGACGGATCACGACCGGATAGCCGCCGCTGCCCGTTTGCAGAGCGATCTCGGCCTGCACCTGGAGCGCTTCCTCCATGGAATGCGCGGTGCCCGATTTGGCCGAACCGAGGCCGATCTTGGTCATCGCGTCCTTGAACTTCTGGCGGTCTTCCGCCTTGTCGATCGCTTCCGGCGACGCGCCGATCAGCTCGACCTTGTACTTTTTCAGCACGCCGTGCGCGTGCAGGTCGAGCGCGCAGTTCAGCGCGGTCTGGCCGCCCATCGTCGGCAGGATCGCGTCGGGGCGCTCCTTGGCGATGATGCGCTCGACGACTTCCCACGTGATCGGCTCGATGTAGGTCACGTCGGCCGTGTTCGGGTCGGTCATGATCGTCGCCGGATTGCTGTTGACGAGAATGACCTTGTAGCCTTCCTCACGCAGCGCTTTGCATGCCTGCGCGCCCGAGTAATCGAACTCGCACGCCTGGCCGATGATGATCGGACCCGCGCCGATGATGAGGATGCTCTTGATGTCTGTCCGCTTGGGCATAACGCTCTCGCTAATGTATTCCTGTGTCCACCGGAGTTGGCGCTTTAGCGCCTTACTCCGGTGCCATGCAACCTGGTTGCTATTCTTTCCGTCGGCGCGCGCCGCCGTGGCGTTGCGCGCGCTCTACTCTGTCCGGTGCGGCTCGCCGCGTGTGCGTCGCTTTACGCCATGTACGTCGGCGTGTGCGCCGGTCACGCGCGGCGCGGCGTGAGCCGTGCGCCGCCGGGACTTGTCTGCCGCTTTATGCCGCTGCGGTCTTGCCAGCCTTCTTCGTGTCCATCAACGCTGTGAAGCGGTCGAACAGATAGGCGATGTCATGCGGACCAGGCGACGCTTCCGGGTGACCCTGGAAGCAGAACGCCGGCTTGTCGGTCAGCGCGAAGCCCTGCAGCGTGCCGTCGAACAGCGAAACGTGCGTGGCGCGGGCGTTGGCGGGCAGCGTGTCGGCATCGACCGCGAAACCGTGGTTCTGCGACGTGATCACCACGCGGCCATCCTCCAGATCTTTCACCGGATGGTTCGCACCGTGGTGGCCGGTCTTCATCTTCATGGTTTTGGCGCCGACCGCCAGACCCATGATCTGATGGCCGAGGCAGATGCCGAAGGTCGGAATGCCGCGCTCGATCAGTTCCTTGGTGGCCGTGATTGCGTAATCGCACGGCTCTGGGTCGCCAGGACCGTTCGACAGGAAAATACCGTCCGGATTGAGAGCGAGCGCGTCAGCAGCGCTGGCTTGCGCCGGCAGCACGGTGACGTGGCAGCCGCGTTCGGCCAGCATGCGCAGGATGTTGTACTTGACGCCGTAGTCGAACGCCACGACGCGGTACTTCGGCGCCTTTTGCGTGCCGTAGCCCTCGCCCAGACGCCATTCGGTCTGGGTCCACTCGTAGGTTTCCCTGGTCGACACGACCTTCGCGAGGTCCATGCCCGAGAGGCCCGGGAACGAGCGTGCGAGTTCGATGGCTTTGGCTTCGTCGTCCGAACCGGCGAGGATCGCGCCGTTCTGCGCGCCCTTGTCGCGCAGAACGCGAGTCAGCATGCGGGTATCGAGACCGGCGATGGCAACCACGCCTTCGTCCTTGAGGTATTGCGGGAGCGTGCGCTCCATGCGGAAGTTCGACGCGAGAACCGGCAGATCGCGAATGATCAGGCCGGCGGCATGGACTTTCGTAGCTTCGACGTCTTCGGCGTTCACGCCGACGTTGCCGATATGCGGATACGTGAGGGTCACGATCTGGCGCGCGTAGCTCGGGTCAGTCAGGATTTCCTGATAGCCGGTGATAGCGGTGTTGAACACGACTTCGCCGATGGTATGCCCGGGGGCGCCGATCGAGTAACCACGAAAGACCGTGCCGTCGGCGAGCGCGAGCAGAGCGGGAGAAAATGACGGCAACACGGGAGACTCCTTGGGGGAACACCCTGTTGCCGACCTGTCTATCCGACTGCGAGCCGCAGCGAAACGCATCCGGGATGCGCGCGCAGACTCGCTCGCGAACTGCCGTTGACGTTGCAAGGGGCGCGATGAGTCCATTGTGTGGACGGATCGGCTGGGGGCGTGGCCCTGCTTGCTACGCCGGTGGCGCGCGGCGGATGAACGGTATGGGAGAGGTAGGCGCTAGGGTGCGGGTTGATAAGCTCAAACCTCGGAATTATAGCGTGAAACTGCCCTTCCCTCCAAATCCGAGATGACGTCGGCATATGGCACGGTGCGGCTCGAAATCGCTGAAAGTGCTGTCATGTCTGGCGCGGACGGTGATCTGGAGCGTTTCTGCCAGCGCAAATCGGGACAGTGCCGGGAGATGGGGCACCACCGGCGAATCACCCGGCGCCAGGTGCCGTGACGACCGGCGAATGGGCGTGTCCGGCGGCAGACTGCGGGCCTGATTTTGCTTCAAGCGTCCTGTTCGGCGTGGACCTCGGCCGGGTGAACCAGCTTACGGCCCGGCAAGACATACCAGATCGCGCTCGCCACCTGCAACGCCACGAGAATGCCCCAAGCCATCAGATGCGCGGCCGCCGGATAGTGGCCGCCGCTCGCCGGCCAATGCGACAGCACGGCGCCGACGCCGATCTGGAAGCCGAAAATCAGCAGGAATATGATCAGCGTCAGCGTGGTATTCACGCGGCCGATCATCTGCGCCGGGAAGTGCCGCGCCATGACCGCGTAGCTGAGAATGCCGGTGCCGCCAAAAATGCCGTACGCCGCCCACAACAGGCCCGCGGGCAGCGGCGCCTTGAACATGATGAGCAACTGGGTCACGACGTACAGCGCCATGCCGATGCCGCAAAACGCGTAAAGCGAGATGCCGCGCCGCTCGAGACCGCGCGCCGCCGCGCCGAAGCCCACGCAGCCGGCCATCATCGCGAAGCCGAGAATCGAAACAAGCGCCGCGGCTTCGCGCGGCTCGAAGCCCTGCACGTCACGCAGCCACGCGCCGACCCAAAGCGACTGCATCGCGTAGAAGACGCCTTGCGTGACCACCGAGAACGACGCGATCTTCCAGAACGCCGCGCTGCGCAGAATATGCAGCGTGCCTTTGAACTGGGCACCCAGACTCGCCTGATGATGCGATTCCTTCGTGTCCGGCGCGAGCGTCCACTGCGCCAGCGCGACCAGCACTGTCAAGATACCGAGCCCGACGCAGACGGTGCGCCAGCTGGCGAACGTCAGCGCCCACGTCAGCGGCGAGCCGACCATCACGCCGCCGAAGCCGCCGATCGCCATCACGAGGCCGTTCATCAGCGGCAAGCGCGCGGCGGCGAAGTGTTGCGCCAATGCCTTGAACGCGGCGCCAAGACACACGGAGACGCCGACGCCGATCAGCAGCCGCCCCACCATCATCACGCCGATGCTATGAGCGGCGCCGAACACCCAAATGCCGAGCGCGGCAAATAGCAACGTGACGGCCGTGACACGCCGCGCGCCGAAGTGATCGAGCAGGACGCCGGCCGGAATCTGAGCGCCCGCAAAGCCGAGAAAATAAAGACTCGTGAGCAAGCCCAGATCCGCAGCCGACAGGCCGAGATCATGCGTAATGAACGGCGCAAAGCCGAGATTGACGCCGCGGAACACGTAGGAAACGAAATAGCCGGCGGAGAACAGCAAGAAGACGCGCAACTGGGTCGACGACATGAGCTTTGAGTTAGGCGGCTGGCCGAATGGGTTTGACCGAAGCACGAAAGATAAAGGAAAAGCGCCGGCTTTGCGCGAAACGATCTGCACAATGAAAAACGCCGTCACCACAGGTGACGGCGTTGGAAAAAGCGCGGTGCGTGATCGGAGCGCAATTCATGCGCTGCCCCGCAACGCATGTGGTCACTGCCGTGTGAGCCGTTATTGGCCTACTTACTCTTCTTCGCGCTGGCCGTGGTCTTTGGGCGGCTCTCTGCCGCAGCCTTCGACGCCTTGCTGGACGTGGAAGCCGACACCTTGGTCACCTTGCCCTTGCTGGCGCTGGATGCGGTCGGCTTGACGACCCTGCCTACCGGCTCGGAAACCTTCACTACCTCGGCCCGGCCACGACCCTTCTTTTTGTCGTAGCGCGATTCGCTTCTGGTGTCCGCGACGCGGGTGCCGATCTTCTCGACACCGCCGCCCTGCACATCGGTCGCGATGCGTTCCGGACCCGGCTCGCTAGGCATGGCCTTGCCGACCGGCACATGCAGCACGATCACCTGACCGCGCGAAACGGCGTCGCGATGTGTACGGTTCCATGCTTTCAACTGCCCGACCGATACGCCATAACGCACGGCGATGGCTGCCATCGACTGATTGCGGCGTACGCGGATCAGCATCTTGCGCGTATCGGGGACGTCGGGCTCCATAGCCAGCACGGCGCTTTCGGCAACGTCGGCGCTAATGTCCTCGTCGTCGTCCGAGCCGCGCGGCACCACAATCGTGGAGCCGGGTTTCAACCGCATGCCGACCGGAATCTTGTTCACTTCCATCAGCGTGTCGGCGTCGACACTGATCTTTTGCGCGATCGCCGCGGGTGTCGCGCGTTCGGTGACCGTGTACGTGGTCCACGACGACAGCGAGCCGGAGTAAGTCTTCAGATTGCGCTCGAAGGCGCTGGCGTTGTCGAATGGCAGCAGGATCTGCGGCTGCGTTGCGCCGAGAATCACCGGCTTCCTGAACGACGGGTTCAGCGAGCGGAACTCGTCAAGGGACAGATTGGAGAGCTTGGCGGCCATGTCCACGTCGATGTCGTGCGAGGTGGTCACCGTCACGAAATACGGGTGGTTCGGAATGGTCGGCAGCGTGAGCCCGTACATTTGCGGGTTCATCACGATGTTCTTGACCGCCTGCAGCTTCGGCACGTAGTTACGCGTCTCGTTCGGCATGCGCAGGCTGAGGTAGTCGGTGGGCAAGCCCGCCGCCTCGTTGCGCGCAATCGCGCGCTGCACGTTGCCCTCGCCCCAGTTGTACGCCGCGAGCGCCAACTGCCAGTCGCCGAACATGTCATGCAGACGCGACAGATAGTCGAGCGCGGCGCTGGTCGAGGCCAGCACGTCGCGGCGCTCGTCCTGCCACATGTTCTGCTTGAGGTTGTAGGTGCGGCCCGTGCCCGGCATGAACTGCCACATGCCGGCCGCCTTCGCCACCGACAACGCCTGCGGGCTATACGCCGATTCAATGAACGGCAGCAACGCGAGCTCGGTCGGCATATGGCGCGCCTCGAGTTCTTCGACGATGTGGTACAGGTACTTCTGCGAGCGCTCGGTCATGCGCTGCACGTAATCAGGACGCTGCGCATACCAGTTGACCTGCATGTCGACGAGGTCGGTTTGCAGGTCAGGCATCTGGAAACCACGGCGAATACGGCCCCAAAGGTCGGCGTCGGCGCTCGTCAACTGAGTGACGGAGCCTTGATCGACGTTGATCGTCTCTTTGGCGGTGGCTGACTTGCGAAGGGCGTCTGCTACGGCTTGCTGACTGGCGGGGTTGGTTGCGGTGTTCGGAATGCTCGTCGTCGGTCCCTGGCTCGCGCAGGCGGCGAGCGTCAGGACCAGCAACGCACTAAAGATAAATCGCATGAAAATCTCGGCTTCCACAAGGGCTGGAATTTGCAGCCGATAGTACGAAACGGCAACGTTTACGTCAATCGGAAAATTACGAAAAAATCAAGTAAATCTTGGGCTTGGCGAATTTTTCCGATTCTTCGCGTGAGGATTACCCTGCCGGGAGGTGGGTCAACGGAAGCGGTTCTTCCATTCGCGCATCAAGGTAAAGGCTGTTAATCGATCCGGCACCTTCTCGTGCAACTGCTCCTGCAAGGTCGCCTGAACCGCCGCAACGCCCGCGCGCAAGAACGGATTCACGGCGCGTTCATGGGCGATCGTGGTGGGCAGCGTGGGCACGTCGCGCGCGCGCAGTTCGCTCGCTTTGTCCCGCCAGGCTTGCAGTTCGGCGTTGCCAGGCTCGCAGGCGAGCGCGAAGCGGATATTCGACAGCGTGTATTCGTGCGCGCAGTGAACCTCGGTCGCGCCGGGCAGCGCGGCCAGCGCGTCCAGCGAGGCGAGCATCTGCTTCGGCGTACCTTCGAACAGCCGGCCGCAACCGCAGGCGAACAGCGTGTCGCCGCAAAACACGTGCGGCGTGCCGTGCGGGTCGGCCGCCTGGAAATAGGCGATGTGGCCGCTGGTGTGGCCCGGCACGTCGAGCACGCTCAATTCGAGCGCGGGCGCGGCAATCGACACGTGATCGCCATTTTTGAGACGATGCGTGAGATGCTCGATCGCTTCACCAGCGGGGCCGTAGACGGGCACGGCCTGGCCATTCAGCAGATCGGCCACCCCGCCGACGTGGTCTTGATGATGGTGCGTGAGTAAAATAGCGCTCAGCCGCCAACCCCGTTTCGCCAGATAGGCTTTTACGGGGGCGGCCTCACCCGGATCGACGACCGCCGCGTGGTGTCCGTCGGAAACGACCCAGATGTAATTGTCATCAAACGCCGGGACCGGTACGTACTCGAGCGCATTCATAGGCGACGCATTCTTTGATATGACTGACCGAGCGATTATAGACTGGCCCGCCTGGACCGACTCGCCACCTGGCCGATACGTACTCGAGTGGGAGCAGACCCAACTCGACCGCGTGGTGTCGGACGTGTTCGGTTACCATGCGCTGCAACTTGGCCTGCCGCAACTCGACGCCTTGCGCGAGAACCGCATGCCGTGCCGCGGGCTTGTGCTCGACGCCGCGAGCGGAGCGAGCGCGCCGTATGCGTATCCGCGCGGCGCGGGGCGTGCCGGCAATGGCGATCGCAACGGTTCGCATAACGGCACCACACAGAGCGGACTTGTGGGCCTGCCGGCGCCGGCTGGACGGAGCGCCGTCTGGTGCGACCTGCTGGACCTGCCGTTCGAAGCGCAAAGCGTCGATCTGATCGTCATGCCGCACACGCTGGAATTCACGAGCGACCCGCACCGTCTGTTGCGCGAAGCCGAGCGCGTGCTGATGCCCGAAGGCCAGTTGATCATTCTCGGCTTCAATTCGCTGTCGCTGTGGGGCGCGCGGCAATCGGTCGGCAAGATGACCGGCCGGCCGTTCGTGCCGGCCGCCGTCGACCTGATCGCCTTCACGCGCCTGAAAGACTGGATCAAGCTGCTCGGCTTCGACCTTGAACGCGGGCGTTTCGGCTGCTATCGTCCGCCGCTTGGCAGCGAGCAATGGCTCGCCCGCTACGGTTTCATGGAAGCCGCCGGCGACCGCTGGTGGCCGATTTTCGGCGCCACCTACATGATCAAGGCGATCAAGCGCGTGCGCGGCATGCGTCTCGTCGGCCCGCTGAAAGTGAAGAAACCCGTCCTCGCCGCAGGCCTCGCGCCCGCCGCCACACCGAATACACGCAACCATACTCAATGACTTCCGATCTCATCGATATTTATACCGACGGCGCCTGCAAGGGCAACCCAGGCCCGGGCGGCTGGGGCGCGCTGCTGCGCTTCGGCGACCAGGAAAAAGAACTGTTCGGCGGCGAAGCCAACACCACCAACAACCGCATGGAGTTGATGGGCGTGATCGCCGCGCTCGAAGCACTGAAGCGCCCTTGCAAAGCGGTCGTGCACACCGACTCGCAATACGTGCAGAAAGGCATCAGCGAATGGATCCACGGCTGGAAGAAGAAAGGCTGGATCACCGCCGCGAAACAACCGGTCAAGAACGCGGATTTGTGGAAGCGGCTCGACGCGCTCGTCGCGCAACACGAAATCGAGTGGCGCTGGGTGCGCGGGCACAACGGCCACCCGGAAAACGAGCGCGCCGATCAGTTGGCCAATCGCGGCGTCGCATCGCTCGCACAGATGTAACTCCTGCCGCGACGGCGCGCGCCGCCCACCGCGTGCGCACCCTTTTTTCCGCAAATATCTTTAGGCAGGCTAATCCGACATGCGTCAACTCATCCTCGATACCGAAACCACGGGCCTGAATGCCCGCACCGGCGACCGGATCCTTGAACTTGGTTGCGTCGAAATGGTGAACCGTCGGCTGACGGGCAACAACCTGCACTTCTATATCAATCCGGAACGCGACAGCGATCCGGGCGCGCTGGCCGTGCACGGACTGACCACCGAGTTCCTGAGCGACAAGCCGAAGTTCGCCGAGATCGCCGATCAGTTTCGCGACTTCATCCAGGACGCGGAACTGATCATCCACAACGCACCGTTCGATATCGGCTTTCTCGATGCCGAGTTCGCGCTGCTGGGTTTGCCGCCGGTGAAAACCTACTGCGGCGAAATCATCGACACGCTGGCGCGCGCCAAGCAGATGTTCCCCGGCAAGCGCAATTCGCTCGACGCACTGTGCGACCGCTTCGGCATCAGCAACGCGCACCGTACGCTGCACGGCGCCCTGCTCGACTCGGAACTGCTCGCCGAAGTTTATCTGGCGATGACGCGCGGCCAGGAAAGCCTTGTCATCGACATGCTCGGCGAGTCGCACGGCGGCGGCGATTCGCATGCGCCGCGCGTGGCGATCAGTTCGCTTGACCTGATCGTGATTTCCGCCAGCGAGGATGAACTCGCCGCGCACCAGTCGGTGCTTGACGGTCTCGACAAGGCGGTCAAGGGCACGAGCGTGTGGCGCCTCGAACCGGCGCCCGCTGCGGATGAGCAAACCGCTTAAAAAGTACTGGACGAGCCCGAAAATTGCTGACATAATTCGGCTCTCTTCGGGTGGTTAGCTCAGCGGTAGAGCACTGCCTTCACACGGCAGGGGTCACTGGTTCGATCCCAGTACTACCCACCAGAATTTTGGTGTGTCGATCACCGAAGACTAAAGGGCTCACGTAGAAATGCGCGAGCCCTTTTTCATTTCTTGTTTGGCTTATGGATCTGTGTGCGGAAACCGTACGGAATGCCAGGCAGATTCCAACGCTCAACGTCGGGCCCAGTCGTCAACTCCGAATCTTCGTACGTTTGCGGCCGCCTGAAACTACTGATATAGTTCGCACTCGGGCTTCGCCCCGTCCATCTTTCCACTTCATTCGACCATAGGGAGGCGTCACATGTTTGCAATGCGTATCGCCGTCCCCGGCATGGTCTCGCGAGCGTTTTCGCGACCTTAATCTGTCCGATTAAGTCGCCGAATTGCCGTTCACGTGGTGTCGCCTGAATCAGGCACTCCGCGCGTTCCCAGACAGTCCGCAGTTCAATCGCCGATGTATTCCGGCGCGTTTTGACTGTCTCGCCCTTTCGCTTCTGACTGGAACCTCGCTGCGCTCATGCGCCACGGGGCGTGACAAATGACCAGAAAAAAACTCGACTTTCGCGGACAAGCCTTCAAGGACGTCCTCGGCTTTACCTTCCACCACTGGGCGCAGCAGCCCTGGCGCATCGTCGTCATCACGGCGCTGGTGCTGCTCTCGGCATTGGCCGACGTACTCACGCCGATGTTCGCGGGACGCCTCGTGGACGCCATCGCGTCCGGCGCGGCGAGCAACGCCGTCGCCTGGCGTGCCGCGATCACGGCCTTTTGCGTGCTGGGCGCGCTCGGCCTCGGCGCCACGTTGCTGCGGCAAGGCGTGTATTTCAACATCATCCGGCTCACGCTCAAGATGATGAGCGAGATCGCGGCCAACGCGTTTCATCGCGTGCAACGCTTTTCGACCGACTGGCACGCCAACAGCTTCGCCGGTTCCACCGTGCGCAAGATCACGCGCGGCATGTGGGCGCTCGACCTGCTCAACGACACGCTGCTGGTCGCCCTGTTGCCGTCTCTCGTCATGCTGCTCGGCGCGACCGTTCTGCTCGGCTGGCGCTGGCCGATGATGGGCGCGGTCGTCGGCATCGGCTCGGTGCTCTACATCGTGGTGACGGTGGCCATGTCGCTGGGCTTTGTCGCGCCGGCCGCACGTCTCGCGAATGCGTGGGACACGCGCATGGGCGGCGCGCTCGCTGACGCGGTCAGTTGCAACGGCGTGGTCAAGGCGTTCGGCGCGGAAGAGCGCGAAGAAGCGCTGCTCGCGCGCGTGATCGCCAAGTGGCGGCACCGCACGCGCCGCACATGGATGCGCGGCACGATCAACGGCGGCGTCCAGGGCGGCATGCTGGTGGCGATCCAGACCGCGATCCTCGGCGCGGCGCTGCTGTTGTGGGCGCGCGGTGAGGCGGGTGTCGGCGACATCACATTCGCATTGACCATGTTCTTCATGCTGCAAGGCTATTTGCGCGAAGTGGGCATGCACATCCGTAACCTGCAACGCTCGGTCAACGACATGGAGGAACTGGTGTCGCAGGAAAGCCAGCCGCTCGGTATCGAGGACCGCCCCGGCGCGGGTCCGATCACGATCGGCAAAGGCGAGATCCGGTTCGAGCACGTCACCTTCCACTACGGAACGAACGGTCAGCCGCTTTACGACAAATTCTCCGTGCGCATTGCGCCGGGCGAGCGCGTCGGATTGGTCGGACATTCGGGTTCGGGGAAGACTACGTTCATCAAGCTCATCCAGCGGCTCTATGACATTTCGGAAGGCAGGATCACGATCGACGGTCAGGACATCGCCCAGGTGCGGCAGGCGTCGCTGCGCAGCCAGATCGCGATCGTTCAGCAGGAGCCGGTGCTGTTTCACCGCTCGCTCGCCGAGAACATCGCGTATGCGCGGCCCGGCGCGAGCCGTGCCGAGATCGAGCACGCCGCGAAGCTTGCGAGCGCGCACGGCTTCATCACGGCGCTGCCCAATGGCTATGACACGCTGGTCGGGGAACGCGGCGTCAAGCTCTCGGGCGGCGAACGTCAGCGCGTCGCCATCGCTCGAGCGTTTCTCGCCGACGCGCCGATCCTGATTCTGGACGAGGCGACGTCGAGTCTCGACAGCGAAAGCGAAGTGTTGATCCAGCAGGCCATGGAACGGCTGATGATGGGCCGCACCACGTTGGTGGTGGCGCACCGTCTTTCCACCGTGCGCGCGCTGGACCGGCTGCTGGTGCTGGATAAGGGCAAGGTAATCGAGGAAGGCAGCCACGACGCGCTGATCAGACTCGAGAACGGCCTGTACCGGCGGTTGTTCGAGCGCCAGGCGCTGGAGTTGATCAAGGGTCTGGGTGAACCGGAACTCGCGACGACTCGGGCCGCGCGGCAGAGCGTGAACCGGACCGACGACTCCAGCTTGCTGGTCGGGAAGTAAATTGAAGTGGGCGTGCGGGACGTCAGCTAGAAATCGCGAGTATTCAGGCGCGCTTTCGGTTGGCGTTCCACCGCCCGTTTTTTATGCGCGCGGGTGCGGGTTCTAACGCGCAAGCGTATGTGCTCATCGGCGCGAACCGTCCAAACGCCTCGTTCATGCGCCGCGCGAATGCCGGGCGCTGCGAACTACACCACGCCCGCAGGCAACCCCACCCCGCGCGCCATCCCGGTCGCTGCAAACACCATCAACACCATCAAAATCGTCTGTATCACGCTATAGCGTGCGTAAGAGCGCGCCTTGTGCAGATCCGGCGCGGCGCCTTTCCTGATTGCGGCGCGCCATCGCATCAGCGCGAGCATCGACGGGACTTCGAGGATGAGAATGATCACGAGCAGCGTCATCTTGAGATGAAAGAGCGGCTCGTGGAGATAGTAGTCGGCGCCCTTTTCGAAACCGCCGAAAGCGCGCATCAATCCGGTGACGATCAGCACCAATGCCGAAATGCCCCACCCTGTATCCGCCCGGAACACGGAGCGCAGCGCGGCGGGCACGGTGGCACGGCGCAACGCCCAGGTGCGCCGCAGAATCGACGCGAGCGCAAAGCCATAAGCAAGCAGATGGATGGCGGCAAGCAACCAGCGAACCAGCATGGCGACTCCTGCAAAGGACGCGACACGATCGTTGTATGTCTCACTCGCCCGCGCTGAAGTGCCGGGCGCCATGACTTCATTATCGACTACGGCTCAATCTACAACGCCTGCTTCGGCCACGGGGTGTGGCCGACTGCACAAATCGGCAGATTCAGACCTGCTGCAAGGATGTGTCAAGCGCGCGGGCGGCGACCCGATCGCCTTCGGTCGTCAGCGCGGTGCGGAACACGGTTTGACGGTTGTGGCCCGCAGCGGCCGGCGAATCCCACAGTAACTCGATCTTCGGACGGCGGCCGAAGTCGCCGCGGGTCAACGACGGCGCAGTCGCCGCACCAAGCGACGCGCCGGATCCATTCGACTCGCCGACGGCGCCGAACGCCACGGCGGGAGTGGGCGTTGGCGTCGGCGTGGCTCGTGCGTCGTGCCCCGCTGCCCAGCGCACGGTCAATTCGCGAGCGTCGTATTGCCCCACCTTGCGGCGCTCCGCCCACACGATCACCGTCCGCGTGGCCGGATCGAGCGCGACCGCATAGCGGCCGATCGCGAAACGGCGCGCGGCGATATTGGTGCGCCACAGCGCGCGCGGCCGGCAGATCCACAGCACGGCCGCATACAGCGCAGGCGCGGCCAGCAACCAGCCGTTGGAGGCCGCCACCGCATTGGCGGCACGCCGCCAGCCGGCGCTCGCGGCAAACGCGCCGACCGACCAGACCGCAAACAGGAACCCGAGGAAAGCAAACAGACGCAGCGCCTGCCGCAGCCATTGCGGCAGCGGATGAAATGGACGCTCGGCCACGGCGCGAGCGCCCGGCAGGAAGATCAGCAGAAACAGGAAGACGAGGTTGATGCACGCCCACGGCGAGGACAGCATGGCCAGCAGCGACGCGCCCGCATCCAGATCCGCCATCGAAAAAAGCCAGCGAGCGAGGATCACGAGACCGATGGCGCGCAGCGCGAAAATCGTTCCGGCGCCGGGCGCCGCGTTCGCGCGCGTCTCTTTCGTTCTCGCCAAGGCATCCTCCTGTCGTCGGCGGCGCCGCAGCCAAATTTGCGGCACGGCCATTATAGGGATATTACGGACAGCGGCTCATTCTTACGGACCGAAACCCACACTTTCGTCGGTTGAAAGAAAAAAACGCGGCGCGCTTGCAACAACGCCCCGTGGGCGGACGGCGCACGGGGCGTTGCTGGCGGTCGTCGAAACGCGTGAGCGCTTCTCGAACCGTTATGACTTTACCTGTCGCGCATTAGCTGGCGTTGACTTCGCGCAGCACCGTGCGGTGCTTCTGGCGCAGCAGTTCTTCGTAAGTCGCGACGTAGTTCTTCGCCATGACCTTCGACGAAAAGCGCGACTCGAACGCCTTGCGCACACCGGCGCGCGACAGCGTGTGCAGACGCTTGACTGCGGCGACCGCGCTGATTTCGTCTTCCACGACGAAGCCCGACACGCCGTTTTCGATCACTTCCGGCACCGAACCGCGGTTGAACGCGATTGCCGGCGTACCGCACGCCATCGCTTCGATCATGACCAGACCGAAGGGCTCCGGCCAGTCGATCGGGAACACCAGTGCATGCGCGTTGCCGAGGAACTCACGCTTTTCGGCTTCGCCGATTTCGCCGATGTACTCGACGTGCGGGAGCGCCATCAGCGGCTTGATCACTTCTTCGTAATAGGCGCGGTCGGCCTTGTCGATCTTGGCCGCGACCTTGAGCTTCATGCCTGCCTGGCCGGCGATGCGGATCGCGCGGTCAAGGCCCTTCTCCGGCGAGACGCGGCCGAGGAAAGCGAGGTAGCCCGGCTCGACGTCGGGGATCGGCGTGAGCACGTTTTCCGGCAGACCGTGATAGACGGTTTGCAGCCAGTTCGCCTGTTGCAGCGGAATGCGCTGGTTGTCCGAAATCGACACCACCGGCACGTCGTTGAACGTGTTGAAAATGGGTTGCAGTTCCGGCAGATCGAGACGACCGTGGAGCGTGGTCAGGAACGGCACCGGCTGACGGGCGAACAGCGAGAACGGGTAGTAGTCGATGTGGAAATGCAGCACGTCGAATTCGTCCGCGCGGCGGCGCACTTCTTCGAGCAGCAGCATGTGCGGCGCCATGACGTCGCGGATGGTCGGGTCGAGGCGCAGCGCCTGCGGCCAGAAAGCTTCGAGTTTCGCCGAGGTTATCGAATCGCCGCTCGCAAAGAGCGTGACGTCGTGGCCCTGCTCGACCAAAGCTTCAGTCAGATAAGACACCACGCGTTCCGTACCGCCATACAGCTTGGGAGGAACCGCCTCGTGCAACGGAGCGATTTGAGCGATTCGCATATGAAAAACTCCTCGTAAAAAATCAGGCAAAGGTGCTGCGTTTGATAAAAGCGACTCGCTTGCTCGCCAGGGCAGTCTGGCCGGACTTGCCGGCGCGGGCCTGATTCTTTCGAGAAATCCCGCGATGGATCGCTTGGGTAGTGAGCCCAGACCCGTGATCAATGTCTGCGCATGTGCCGGTAAACGCACACATGACACCTACGTTGACAAACTGTCAGAAAATTCGGTGGGCCTACAGAGCATGCATTATCGATGCCGGGGTTCACGCTGCACCACAACATTTCAAAGTCTTTACGTTGTTACAAACGCGAAACACTTTGCAAACCCTTGTTTTCTAAGACAGTTCTACAGTGGCAACTGGCTTGCGGCACGGGACCGCCGAAGTGGTCCGGCAAGCTCCTGCGTCAACTTTGCCGGCAAGCGTTGAAGAAATGCCGCACTGCGGTTGAATGCAATTTGTAATTATATCCCGAAATTTTCCGCAACTCGTGCGGCCCCCGGCCTTTCAGACGGGTCGAACAGCCGCAGGTGGCGGACGTCTATCGCGAAATCAATCGCGCCGCGGCCCGGATACACAGGGCGCAATCGCTTTTGCATGTTTACAATGCGAAGCATCGGCTTCGCGGCGAACCTTTCCATGTGGCCCACGCTTTGCATGCACAACCCGAAACATACGAACCTCACGATCAATTGGAACATTTAACCATCGCCCAGCGTAATGCCGAGAACGCAAAGCTCGCGAGCTATGCGCACCGGCCGCTCGCGTTCCTTTTCCGCTTCATCCGTCGCCATCCGCTCGCGCATGCGATCGTCCTGTGCAGCGTGTTTGCGGCCGTGGGCTGCGCGCTCGCTTCGCAGTACGCGATCAAACATCTGATCGACGTGCTTGGCGAGGGCCGGCACCATCCCGGCCCGCTGTGGGGCGCGTTCGCCATCCTGGTCGGCCTGATCGCCGCCGACAACCTGCTATGGCGGGTCGGCGGCTGGGTCGCCGCGCATACGTTCGTCGCCGTGACCGGCGATCTGCGGCGCGACCTGTTCCAGTATCTGAGCGGACACTCGCCCACGTACTACTCCGAGAAGCAGCCGGGCATGCTCGCAAGCCGGATCACGGCGACCTCGAACGCGGTCTACACGGCCGAGAACACCACCGCGTGGAACGTGCTGCCGCCGTGTATCGCGGTGCTGGGCGCGATCGTCATGATCATCGCGGTGAATCCGCTGATGGCCTGCGGCCTGATGCTGTGTTCGGCCATCCTGTCGGTCGTGCTGTACAAGCTGGCCGGGCGCGGTTCGGCGCGCCATCACCATTTCGCGACCAAGGCGGCGTCGGTGGACGGCGAACTGGTGGACGTGATCAGCAACATGGGCCTCGTGCGTGCTTTCGGCATGACGTTTCGCGAGCAGCAGCGCTTCGGCGCAACGGTCAAGGCCGAGATGGACGCGCGCCAGCAGAGCCTGCTGTATCTGGAGAAGCTGCGTCTGCTGCATGCCGTGATCACCGCGCTGCTGTCGGCGGGTTTGCTGGGCTGGGCGCTGTGGCTGTGGGATCAAGGCAAAGCGACCTCGGGCGACATCGTGCTCGTCAGTTCGCTCGGCTTCACGATCCTGCACGGCACGCGCGACCTCGCCGTGGCGCTCGTCGACGTCACGCAGCACGTGGCGCGTCTTGCGGAAGCCGTGCGCACGCTGCTCGAACCGCACGGCATGCCGGACCGCGACGGCGCGACCGAACTCGTGCCGCAAGGCGGCCGCATCGATTTCGAAAGCGTGACGTTCGCCTATCCGCGCCGCCGCCCGATTCTCGATCACTTCGATCTGCATATCGAACCCGGCCAGCGCGTCGGCCTGATCGGCAAGTCGGGCGCGGGCAAATCCACCGTGCTGGCGCTGCTGCAGCGTTTCTACGAGACGCAAGGTGGCGCGATCAAGATCGACGGCCAGGACATCGCCACCATCACGCAGGACAGCTTGCGCCATGCGATCGCGCTGGTGCCGCAGGATATCTCGCTGTTCCACCGCACGGTGTACGAGAACATCGCTTACGGACGTCCGGAGGCGAGCCGCGAAGAAGTGCTCGCAGCCGCGCGCGAGGCGCGCTGCGCGGATTTCATCGAGGCGATGCCGGAAGGTTACGACACGATCGTCGGCGACCGCGGCGTGAAGCTGTCGGGCGGCCAGCGTCAGCGGATCGCCATTGCACGCGCGATCCTGAAGAATGCGCCGATCCTGCTCCTCGACGAAGCCACGTCGGCGCTCGACAGCGCGTCGGAAGAAGCGATCCAGAAAGCACTTGACCGGCTGATGGTCGGCCGCACCGTGGTCGCGATCGCGCACCGGCTGTCGACGCTGAACAACTTCGACCGGATCATCGTGATGAGCGCCGGCAAGGTCATCGACGACGGCAGTCCGGAAGAACTGCGCCAGCGTCCCGGCCTGTATCGCGATCTGCTGACCAAGCAGTATGGCAAGGGCCATACGCTGCACATCGGCGGCAAGAAGGTCGACGAACAGCACGTGGTGTAAGCCTGCGAGCGCGGCATGCTTTGAGCCGCGCGCCGTCGTCGCCATTCATAAGAAAAGCCGCTCTCGGAGCGGCTTTTCTTTTACGCGCGTTGCCACAACAGCAGTTCCGACCGCGGCCTACCCAGCCTGCGTCTCCCGCGCCGCCTTTTTCCCCGACACCGCGCGCGCCTTCCTGTTTCGGGTGCTCTTTGCACCAGCGACGCCCTGCAAATCGCGCATGAAGTTATCGCGCCACACCGACACATTGTTCTCGCGCAACTGCACCATCATGTCGCGATGACGCGCCTGACGCTCCGCGAGCGGCATGTCGAGCGCCCGTGCGAGCGCCTCGGCCATGCCGTCGATATCGACCGGATTGACGATCAACGCGCCGTCCAGTTCCTGCGCGGCGCCGGCAAAGCGCGACAGCACGAGCACGCCGGGATTTTCCGGATCCTGCGCCGACACATACTCCTTGGCGACGAGGTTCATGCCGTCGCGCAACGGCGTCACATAGCCAACGTGCGCGGTGCGGAACAGCGCGGCCAGCACCGAGCGCTCGTACTGCTTGTGGATGTAGAGAATCGGCGTCCAGTCCAGTTCGGCGAAACGCCCGTTGATCCGCCCCGACTCCCCTTCCAGCTGCAAGCGGATATCCTGATACGCATGCATGTCGGCGCGCGTCGGCGGCGCGATCTGCAGGAACGACACCTTGTTGCGTTGCGCGGTCGCGTGTTCGAGCAGACGCTCGAACGCGCGAAACCGCTCGACCAATCCCTTCGAATAATCGAGTCGGTCCACACTCATGATCAGCTTGCGCGAATGCAGCGTCGCTTTCATGGTGCGCACCGGTTTGCCGCGCTCACCCGCTTTCGCAAGTTCGGCGATCTCGTCCGGATAAACGCCGATCGGATACGCCGCCGCGCGCAGCGTGCGGCCGAACGCGTCGATCGTCAGCGGGCCTTTCGCCGATGCGTCGACCGAGCCGTTCGCCTCATTGACGATATAGTCGCAAAACGCGCGCAGATCCGGCGCTGTCTGGAAGCCGAGCAGATCGAACGAACACAGCGCTTCCACCAGTTCGCGATGCGGCGGCACTGCCAGCAGCACCTGCGAAGCCGGAAACGGAATATGCAGGAAAAAGCCGATGCGATTCTTCACACCCGCCGCGCGCAGCGCCTGCGCGAACGGAATCAGATGGTAGTCGTGGACCCAGATCACGTCGTCGTCGCGCAGCAGCGGCACGAGTTGTTGCGCCAGCCACGCATTGACGCGGCCGTAGCCCTCGAAATCGTGCCGGTCGTATTGCAGCAGATCGGCGCGATAGTGGAATGCGGGCCACAGCGTAGCGTTCGAGAAGCCACGATAGTACTGATCGTAGTCGCGGCGCATCAGCGCGATGGTCGCGAAAGTCACCGGGCCGCGCTCCTCGACCTTGATCTGCGGCTGGCCCGAGCTGAGCACGTCGCCGCTCCAGCCGAACCACATGCCGCCGGTTTCCTTCAGCGCGTCGTACACGCCGACCGCCAGACCGCCCGCCGCCGGGCCGCCCTCCGAGATCGGCGCAACCCGGTTCGATACGATGATCAGTCGGCTCATGAAGCGCGATTCCCGATGCACTGCTCGGTTTGCCTGGGGCGATGCGACGCGGCCATCATGCGGTGCGCGCCGCCGCGACGATCGATGCCAGCCAGTCGAGCAGATGCGACACCGAGTCGATACGCGTATGCGCCAGCGTCTCGCCCGGACCGACCTTGATCGACACGCCGCCGCGCTCGTTGACGACCGCGAAGCCTTTCTCGTCGGTCAGATCGTCGCCGGCAAAGACCGGCTTGCGGCCGACGAATGGCGGCTCGTCGAGGAAGGCGCGCAGCGCACGGCCCTTGTCGACATCTTTAGGCTTGATTTCGTAGACCATCTTGCCGGGCTGCAGCACGTAGGAGCCGGCGTAATCGGCCACCAGCCGCTCGGTCGCCTCCCGCGCCACCGGCTCGCGATCGGGCGCATTGCGGTAATGCAGCGCCACGGCCGCGCCCTTGATCTCGAGCAGCATGCCCGCGTTCTCGTTGACCACCTGCGCGAGCACCTGCTCCATGCGCAGCAGCCGCTCGTCATGGAAGCCGATGCGCTGCGTGTCGCCGTTCGCGTCGCGCCGCTCGGCGCCGTGCAGGCCGGCTATCGGCAGATCGGGCATGTTGAGAAAACTGTCGATGCTGTCGATACCGCGCCCCGACACGACCGCGACCGCGCCGTTCGTCAAGCTGCGCAGTTCGGTTAGCAAATCGATCACGCGAGGTTCCACCAGCACGCCGTCCGGCGTGGGCGCGAGTTCGACCAGCGTGCCGTCGAAATCGAAGAAGAATGCTGTCTCGCTCGGAGACAGAACAGCCGGAAGTGCTTGCATCGGTTAGTTTTGCCTTTCAGCCTTCTGCGGCCGGAAAAGTGTGCGCATCTTACCGCGCATCCATCAATTTTTCGAGAAAGTAAGGCTGGGCACCGGCCCAGCCGGGCGTCGCAGCCACGGTCGGCGGCGATTGCGTTCAAAATGGGAACAATCGGGCTTCACCCGGCTTTCAGCCGCCTGCGTCAAATTGCCTCGCAAACCGTGCGCCCGTGGGCGCTGCGCGACGTCATCGGGAAATTTGCGCTAAAGTCGCAGCCACGCGAAACATCGCGGTTACGACCATATTTGCACACTATGACCGCGCAAGCGCGGCACGCGCATCGAGCGGCGCCGCAATTCAATCGAGTAACTAAACCCTGCTTTGTTCCCGATCTTCTCATCCCGGCACTCGCAACCGTTCTTCGCAATGTCACGCAGGCTGCGGTCCGCGCGCCTGCTTGCGCTGACCCTGACGCTGGGCGCGCTGACCGCGCTCGCCGGCTGCACGCATCGCACGGAAACCTGGCAGTTGACCAATGTGACCGGCCATCTGCCGGATCTCGACTTTACGCTGACCGGCGACGATGGCCGCCCCGTCACCGGCGATTCATTCAAGGGCCGCACCTCGCTCGTCTATTTCGGCTACACGCATTGCCCGGACGTCTGCCCTGAAACGATGGGCCGGCTGATGCAGGTGCTCGACAAGCTCGGCCCCGACGCGCAGAAGGTGCGCATCCTGTTCATCACCGTCGATCCCGCGCGCGACACGGCGCAGGCCTTGCACGATTATGTCGGCGCCTTCGACGCACAACACGCCGAAGGGCTGACCGGCACCGACTGGCAGATCGAGTCGCTCGCCAAGCGTTATCGCGTCGCTTATCAGATGGAAAAGCGCGACCCTTCCGGCAACTATGAAGTCACCCATAGTTCCGCCGTCTATGTGTTCGACAGCCAGGGCCACGCGCGCCTGCTGGCTACCGACCACGACACGCCCGATGCGATCGCGCAAGACCTGCGCCGCATCATCAATGACCGTTCCTGACCTTTCCCGAGTTCAACCATGTCGATCAAGATCAAAACGTTCGCTGCACTGAGTTGCGCCCTTGCCCTTTCGTTCGGTGTCGCATCGACCGCGCAAGCCGCGGGCGCCAATGCGGTCAGCGTCAAGGACGCGTGGGTTCGCTGGCTGCCCAACAACCTGCCCGCCGCCGGCTATGCGACGCTCGTCAACGCGAGCGACAAACCGGTCGACCTCGTCGATATTTCCAGCAACGACTACGGCGACGCAATGCTGCATCAGACCGTGTCGAACGGTTCGTCGCAGAAGATGGTGATGGTCGACAAGCTGACGATACCCGCGCACGGCCAGGTCTCGATCGCGCCCGGCGGCTATCACGTGATGCTCGAAGACGCGAAGCACAAGGTCGCGCCGGGCGACACCGTACATCTCAAGCTCAAATTCTCCGACGGCGAAACGCTCGATACGCCGTTCGCCGTCAAGTCGCCGGCGCAAACCAAGTAACCGGGTAACGTGCCGCGATGAATCTGCTCTACTGGCTCGATCCGTGGGAGTTTTCGCCGACCGTCGTGATCGCGCTGCTGGTGCCCGCGATCCTGTTCGTGCGTGGCGCGCGTAAAGCGAAGGTGTCGGTCGCGCGGCGTATCTCCTTCTGGTTCGGACTGGCGGCTTTGTATGTCGCGTTGCATACGCGGCTCGATTATTTCTTCGAGCATGAGTTCTTCATGCATCGCGCGCAGCATCTGGTGCTGCATCACCTCGGGCCATTTTTCATCGCGCTGTCGTATCCGGGCACCGCGTTACGTGCGGGTATTCCGTTCAGCTGGCGGCAACGCTTCGTGCGGCCCGCGCTCGAAACTCCGGTGGTGCGCAAGTTCCTCGACGTGGTGATGCATCCCGTGGTCGCGGTGACGCTGTTCGTCGGGCTGATCTACTTCTGGCTGATGTCGCCGATTCATTTCGTGGCGATGCTCGACTGGCGGCTTTATCGCGTGATGAACTGGAGCATGGTGATCGACGGCCTGCTGTTCTGGTGGCTCGTGCTCGATCCGCGTCCCGCGCCGCCCGCGCGGCTGTCGCCGGGCAAGCGCGTGCTGGTGGTGATCGCCGCGATTCCGCCGCAGATCATTCTCGGCGCGTTCATCTTCTTCACGCCGCATGAGCTGTATCCGATCTACTCGATCTGCGGCCGCGCATTCACGTGGTTGAGCCCGATGCGCGACCAGCAGATCGGCGGGCTGTTGCTGTGGATTCCGGGTTCGATGATGAGCGTGATCGGCGCGCTGCTCGCCTTGCGTCACTGGATGCGGCTGTCGTCGCGCGGACGTTTGCGTGGCGAACGGCGCGCGACGGCGAAGCAGGCGGCGGCGCCCACCGCTTCAGCGCCGGCGCGCGGTCAACGCTGACACCACGATTCGATTAACAACCTGGCGCGCCGCGCGAGGCTCTGATTGCAGGAGCCGCTTCAGGCCGACCGCATCCACATATGCGGGATACCGTCTTCCTCGTGAATCTCCGAAACCGGCGTGAAGCCAAACGCACCATAGAAACCTTGCAGATGCGCCTGCGCATGCAACCGAATCGGCGTGCCAGGCCACTGCGCGCGAATATGCGTCAGCGACCGCTCGAGCATCGAATTGCCCAGACCGATACCGCGGAATCCGGCGGTCGTGAGCACGCGGCCAATGCGGATATCGCTGTCGTCCGCATCGGGCAGCAGCACGCGCAGATAACCCGCGAGCGCCGGCCGTCCTTTATCGGAGCCGTAGACCAGCAGGTGCCACGCATCCATGTCGAGCCCGTCGATATCGCCGTACAGGCAATTCTGTTCGACGACGAACACCGCGGCGCGTGCGCCCAGCATCGTGTAGACCTCGACGCCCGAGAGTTCATCGAAGAATTTCCAGCGCCAATCGAGTAGCGCGAGCCGCATGGCGGCGGTTTGCTGCGGTTCAGTCATGACAACGTTCTAAGAGAAGAGTCGCACCGCACTTGAAGCGGCGATGCGTGATTATGCCGCGCGTGACGGCTTCGCCGCTGTGCGGCGCTCAGTTGCGACGCGCAGCACGCGCCTTCGACGCCTGTTTGTGGCTGTACATCGCAGCGTCGGCGGCCGCCAGCAGTTCGGCAATCGACTGGTGCCAGACAGGATCGTATTGAATCTGCCCGACGCTGTAGCGGATGTGATAACCGCGCTGCGCTTCGGCATTGCGGGCGTCCAGCATCTGCGCGAGACGCTGCGTCACTTCCTGCGTGGTGCCGCTGTCCGAATCGGTGAGCAGCACGACGAACTCGTCGCCGCCGAGCCGCCCGATCACATCGCTTTCACGCAGTGCGGTGCGCAAGACCTCGGCGAAGGTCTTCAGCGCGCGATCGCCTTCGGCATGCCCGAGCGTGTCGTTGATCTGCTTGAAATCGTTCAGGTCGAAGAACAGCAGCGACGCCGATTTGTGCATCCGCTTGCAAACGTTCAGCGCATGTTGCGCGAGCGCCTCGAAACCGCGCCGGTTGGACAGGAGCGTCAGATCGTCGAGCGTGGCCAACTGCACTGCCGCCAACTCCTGCTCGGCCATATGCGCCAGATCGCGCAGCAGTTCGCGTTCTTCTTCGTCGAGGCCACGCGGTTTGGTGTCGATCAGACACAGCGTGCCGAGCTTGTTGCCGTTGGGCACGGTCAGCGGACAGCCGGCATAGAAGCGGATATTTGGGTTGTCCGTGACGAGCGGATTGTCGTGAAACCGCTCGTCCGCAAGCGTGTCGGGCACCATCAGGATTTCGTCGCCCAGAATCGCGTGCGCGCAGAACGATACGTCGCGCGAGGTCTCGCTCGCCTTCAGGCCGACGCATGACTTGAACCATTGACGTTCCGCGTCGACCAGACTCACGAGCGCGATGGGCACGCTGAAGAGCCGCCTGGCGAGCCGGGTCAGACGATCAAAGCGCTCTTCCGGCGACGTATCGAGAATATGCAGCGCACGCAGGGTGTCGAGACGGGCGCTTTCATTACTGGGCGTCGGTGGGACATGCATGTTGTATTCCCTGGGTCGGCCGGCGTGGCTAAAGTGGCTGGCAGGTAGTGTATAGCGACGTTCTTTACGCTGGGGCAAAACCGGGGCGCGAGAGTTCCCGCCGATTTCGTGTGCGCGCCGGATCGTGTTCGCGCCGATGCTGGTTGCATCGTCCTGCACGCTCGCGCGGCTATGGCTCTACTACGGGTTGGCGAAGACCGGTTCGACAGGCTGCGCGAGACAGTCGATCAGATTGCCGGGACCGCACAGATGCAGCGCGCCGACGACCACCAGCGTGCGCTCCGGTCGCGTGAGCAACCCGGTCAGGCGCGCCGCCCATGCGCGATTGCGCGCGTCGAGAATCGCATGCCGGATGCCCGGCAGATTGAACATCGGCGACTCGATGGCGATCTGATGCACAGCGAGCAGGTCGCCATTCAGCCAGGCCGCGTGCATGCGCTCGAGCGTGCGCTGTGGTTCGGCGAGATCAGCCATGAGCAGGCCGAGCGCCGCGCCGACGGCATCGAGCGGAATCGATTCGAGCGCCGTCGCCACCTCCTCCGCGGTCTCGAGATACCGATAAGGTTTGGCCTGCGTGATCGCCGAGCGCAGCATACGCGGCTCGACACCTTCGACGACCTGCTGGAACAACGTCGGCGCGACGATCAGCGCAGCCCACGGACGCAGATCCGCGAGCGGCGCCAGCGGTCCATCAACGGGCCATGCCGCGTGAAGTTGCCGCCATGCGTCGGCGGATAGCAAGGGCTGCAGTTGCTCCGCACTGCCTTGCCCGTCGGCCTTTAGAAACGGCAGGATCGTCGGCGGATCGGACTCGAAGACGAGCGCCTCGGCCCAGTCATAGGCCTCGGCGATCCACGGCTGCGTTCTGCGGCTCGTCGCCGGAAACAGATGCATCGAGCCGAGCAGGCGAACTTGAGTGCCGGTGAGTTGTAGGTACATGCAGCCTCGGTATTGATAGGCAATGACGATGTTCCAGCAGTTGTCGCGGGTTTGCCCGGCCCTGTGCTTTCGCGATACAAAGCATTGCCATCAATTGGAAGCGGTGACAAGCAATGCTTATGAACGCGAGGATGCTATTGCACACGCTACGTTAATGGCAATCGCCGAATGCCCTCGATGCATCGTTCTGTGTATTAAACGATGAGCAAATCAGATTTGAAAGACTATGAAACGAAGGTGAAAGTGCGGGCAACGCAAATGGTAGCCAAGCATTTGATGTTGGTGGTCGAACGTGCCGCGCAGCGCTGGTCATTCGCGCCCACTCGAAGCGCTGATGATCGCAAGTGGGCAACGTGCTCTCGCTACCCTGTGGCCTTGCATCGAAACCTGCAACCGCGCGAGCGCCCGCAGCCGCTTCGCCAGCGAAACCGAGGCCGAAAAACGAAAAGCCCCGACGAGTCGGGGCTTTTCGCTACATCAACTACTGGAGGCGCGAGCCGGAGTCGAACCGGCCTAAACGGCTTTGCAGGCCGCTGCATAACCGCTTTGCTATCGCGCCGCAAGCGGACTGGAACCTAGCAACAGATTCGCAGATTTTGTCTGGCGGGCAACCGGAAGAACCGGGCCACCAAACAAAAAGGGAAGCGTTGCTTCCCCTTATGTATGGAGCGGGAGACGAGGCTCGAACTCGCGACCTCAACCTTGGCAAGGTTGCGCTCTACCAACTGAGCTACTCCCGCATTGAACTGCTTCACAACGCACTGCACTTCCACTTGCCAAACAATGCGCTGCTTTAAAAATCTGGAGCGGGAGACGAGGCTCGAACTCGCGACCTCAACCTTGGCAAGGTTGCGCTCTACCAACTGAGCTACTCCCGCATTGTGCTGCTTTTGCCGTGCTATCTGCTGCCTTGTTACTGCAACTGCTCGCTTACTGCCACCGATGTTTCGAACTGCGCGCATCGGAGAAACGAGATTATGGAGAAACGACTGAAACGTGTCAACCCCTTTTGCGAATCTCTTTTACCGAACAGATTTCACTCATGCGGCAGCGAAGTTCGGACATACGCCGGGCGCGCTCCACTACGACGAAAACTCAGGCCACGCCGCCCCGTTCGCGGATCTGCGGCCACGCGAGCTTCATGTAGTAGAGCATCGACCAGATCGTCAGGAACGCGGCCAGATAGATGAGCCACAGGCCCCACACGCGCGTGTCGATCACCACGCCGCCGAATGACAGCGGGCCGTAGAACAGCAGCATGGGAATCGCCACCATCTGGCAAACGGTCTTGAGCTTGCCGAGCGAATTCACCGCGACGCTCTTCGACGCGCCGATCTGCGCCATCCATTCGCGCAACGCCGAGATCGCGATTTCGCGCCCGACGATCACGAGCGCAATCGCAGAATCGATACGCGTGAGTTGCACGAGCACCAGCAACGCGGCGGTCACCATCAGCTTGTCGGCGACCGGATCGAGGAACGCGCCAAATGCCGAGGTCTGATTCCACTTGCGCGCCAGATAGCCGTCGAACCAGTCGGTCAGCGCCGCCAGAATGAAGATGGTCGCGGCCGCCAGATTGCGGTGCGCGGGGCTCATCATCATGTTGGGCAAATAGAACACACCGACGACGAGCGGGATCAGGACGATCCGCAGCCAGGTCAGGAAAATCGGGAAATTAAACGGCATGGGCAGGCGCAGCGTCTGGCAAGGGAGATGCAATTGTGCCGTGTCATAAGGCCTGCCACAAGCAAAGCGGCGGCAAAGCAGCGCGCAGATGTTGCCGTGCGCGCCGCCGCGGCGCTGCTCGAAAGCGGTTGAGCGGCCGGCCGCGACCGCCGCCATCAGTGCAATTGCCGGTAAATCTGCTCCGCGAGCGCCTGCGAAATGCCTTCGACGCTCGCCAGATCCTCGACACTGGCCGCAACCACGCCGCGCAATCCACCAAAGCGCGCGAGCAACCGTTGACGCCGCTTCGCGCCCACGCCTTCCAGCTCTTCCAGCCGCGAGGTCTGGCGCGTCTTGGCGCGCTTCGCGCGCATGCCGGTGATGGCGAAGCGGTGCGCTTCGTCGCGGATCTGCGCGACCAGCATGAGTGCGGCGCTTTCCTTGCCGAGTTCGAGCGGCGCGCGGCCGTCGGCGAAAATCAGGGTTTCGAGGCCGACCTTACGCCCTTCGCCCTTCGCGACGCCGACCAGCATGCCGGTATCGAGACCCAGCTCCGTAAACACCTGACGCGCGATTTCGACCTGGCCCTTGCCGCCGTCGATCAGCACGATAGTCGGCAGGATGCCGCCGGCCGCGACCGGCTCCGCGGCGTCCGGCGTGAGCGACGGATCGGCGGCCGCATCGCTCTGCAACTCGGCGGCTTCGTCGGCGGCGTTCGCGGCGGCTTGCTCGACCATCTTCTCGTAGCGGCGCGTGAGCACCTGGCGCATCGCGGCATAGTCGTCGCCGGGCGTAATGCCGGTGATGTTGTAGCGGCGGTATTCCGACGACTGCATCTTGTGATGGTGATACACCACGCAGGAAGCCTGGGTCGCCTCACCCATCGTGTGGCTGATGTCGAAGCATTCGATACGCAAGTGCGCGAGATCGTCGCACTCCATGCCGAGCGTGTCCGTCAGCGCGCGTGTGCGGGCTTGTTGCGAGCCCTGCTCCGAAAGCAGGCGCGCGAGCGCGAGCCGTGCGTTCTGTTCGGCCATCGCGAGCCACGCGCGCCGTTGCCCTTGCGGCTGGCGCAGCACCGTGACCTTGTGGCCGGCTTGTTCGATCAGCACGTCGACCAGCTCGCGATCGGCGGGTGCGTGGCTGACCACCAGCACCGGCGGCACGCGGTTGCCCAGGTAATGCTGGGCGATGAATGCTTCGAGGACTTCGGCTTCGATTCCACCGGTTGCGGCACGACCTTTGCGCGGCTTTGCGGGTTCGGAGCCGGCTTCGTCGGCTACGTCGGCTTCTTCGGCGGCGTCCTCTTCATCCTGCTCGTCCTCCGATGGCATCTCTTGCGCGAGCGCAAGAGCGTCACTGGCATCGGCCAACCCCGCCGTTTCATCGTCGATGACACTGACTTGCGCGAGCGGGTTCGACGCGAGCGCCACATCGGCCAACGCGGCGCTATCTTCTTCCAGTCCGCCCTCGTCCGCCGTCAACGCGCTTTCCACGTGCGCCGGGAAATACGCCTTGTCGCCGAGATGCCGGCCGCCGCGCACCATCGCCAGATTCACGCACACGCGGCCGCCCAGCGCGACGACCGCAAGAATATCCACGTCGCTGTCGCTGCCGACTTCGATCGCCTGCTGATGCAGCACCGTCGACAGCGAACTCATCTGGTTGCGCACCGCCGCGGCCTGCTCGAACTTCAGTTCGCTCGCGAAGGCATGCATCTTCTGCTCGAGCTCCTTCATCACCTCGCCCTGACGGCCGAGCAGAAAGCGCGATGCGTTGGCGACGTCGCGCGCGTAATCCTCTTCATTGATCGCCGCGACGCACGGCGCCGTGCAGCGACCGATCTGATGCAACAGACAAGGCCGCGTGCGGTTGTTGAACACGGAGTCTTCGCACGTACGCAACTGGAACACGCGCTGCAGGATCTGGATGCTCTCGCGCACCGCCCACGCACTCGGAAACGGACCGAAGTACTGATTCTTGCGATCCACGGCGCCACGGTAATACGCCATGCGCGGAAACTTGTGGCCGGTCAGCTTGAGGTAGGGATACGACTTGTCGTCGCGAAACAGAATGTTGTAGCGCGGCGCGAGCGCCTTGATCAGGTTGTTTTCGAGCAGCAGCGCTTCGGCCTCAGAGCGCGTGACGGTTGTCTCGATGCGCGCAATGCGCGTGACCATCATCGCGATGCGCGGCGACAGCAGCGTCTTGGTGAAGTAGCTCGAGACGCGCTTCTTCAGATCGCGTGCCTTGCCCACGTAAAGCACCGCGCCGTGCGTATCGTAATAGCGATAGACGCCGGGCAGATGCGGCAGTTGGGCGAGCACTTTTTTTGGCTCGAAAACGTCGGTTGCTTCGGGTTCGGTCATGCAGAATCGGTCGGGTGGGACGGTCTCGCGAAGCGTTGCTCCGTTGCCGCGCGCCGCGGCGAACCGGAGGGCGCCCTGCGCGCGCAATCGTGAACGAGTGCTTTAGAATCGCCAGTTTAGAACATTCCGCGCGCGTCCGAACCTTGTCGGCTCGAATCGGGACACGCATCGGCGGCAGCTTCGTCAGCTTGCGGCGAAGTGCAACGCGGTCGCATCGCTCGCACTGCCTCGCTTCCCTCATCCGTTCGAATCCGCGACCCAGGCCATCATGTCTTCCGCTACGTCCCAACCCGAGCAAGCCGCCGACACGCCCTCGGCAATCGCCTGCGACATCTTCTGCGCGGTGATCGACAATTTCGGCGACATCGGCGTGTGCTGGCGCCTCGCGCGTCAACTCGCGAGCGAACACGGCTGGCAAGTGCGCGTGTTCGTCGACGACCTGCATGCGTTCCAGAAGCTGTGCCCGTCGCTGACGCTGGGACATGCGCGCCAGACGGTGGACGGGGTCGTCGTTGAACATTGGCACGAGCCGGCCCATGCGGGCGATACGCTCGAAGTGGCCGACGTCGTGATCGAAGCGTTCGGCTGCGAACTGCCGCCCATCTATATCGCGGCGATGGCGGCGCGCGAGCGCACGCCGGTGTGGTTCAACCTCGAATATCTGAGCGCCGAGGACTGGGTCGCGGATTTTCATCTGCGGCCGTCGCCTCATCCGCGCTATCCGCTGACCAAGACGTTTTTTTTCCCCGGACTCGGCCCCGGCACCGGCGGCGTGCTGAAGGAACGGCATCTCGACGGCGCGCGGGCGGATTTTGAAGCGTCGCCCAGCACGCGCGAAGCATGGTGGCGGCAAACCACCGGCCACGCGCCGCCGCCTGCTGGCGCGACCGTTGTCTCGCTGTTCTCCTACGAAAACCCCGCTGTCGACAGCCTGCTCGAACAATGGCGCGACAGCGCGGAGCCGGTCGTCCTGCTCGTGCCGGAAGGCCGCATTTCAGGCTCGGTAGCGCGCTTTTTCGACCTCCCGGCGTTCGGCGCCGGCTCGCATGCGGCGCGCGGCAACCTCAGCGCGCACGCCCTCGCCTTTACCGACCAGCCCGGCTACGACACGCTGCTGTGGGCGAGCGACCTCAATTTCGTGCGCGGCGAGGATTCGTTCGTGCGCGCCCAGTGGGCCGCCAAACCGTTCGTTTGGCATATCTACCCGCAAGCGGACGACGCCCATCTGCCAAAGCTCGACGCCGCGCTCGCGCACTACGCGCGCACCCTGCCCGCCGACGCCCGCGACGCGCTCGCGCGCTTCTGGCGCGCCTGGAACGGCATGGGCCGACCGGACTGGACGGAATTCCAGCGTCACCTGCCTGCGCTCAGGCAACGCGCAGCAGCGTGGGCCCGCGAACTGGCTCAAGTGGGCGACCTTGCCGGAAATCTGGCCTTGTTCGCAAAAAGTCAGTTAAAATAAGCGGTTATCCAACGGCCGACGACGCAAGCGCGGCCCGATCGCAGCGGCGCAATCCAAACAACTCGCTTTGGCGGCCCGTCAACCTTGGCTTCGAAAGAGGCCAGACATCTCCTGAGTCAAAGCTTGATGGGGGGAATGTTAAAAAAGGGACGCATGTTGCGAATCGGCGCCACTCGTGTACACGCCCGCACAGGGTAAAAAAGCAGGTAACGGATTGCTGGGAGTGGCAGAGACCGCGCGTTTGCGGCGCTCCCGCCGCGCCCGGCGGCAAGCCGGCCACGCTTGACTCGCTCGCGACCCGCCGAGCCGCTTCGGCGGTGCGGCACGCAATGAGCAAAGCGCCGAAGCCGCTTGCGCCGTATGCCGTTGAGCACAAGTTGAAGCTACTTAATTCGTACAGGACAGTTTTATGAAGACCGCACAGGAACTCCGCACCGGCAACGTCGTGATGATCGGCGCAGACGCAATGGTTGTGCAGAAGGCCGAATACAACAAATCGGGCCGCAACTCCGCCGTCGTCAAGATGAAGTTCAAGAACCTGCTGACCGGCGCAGGCATGGAAAGCGTGTACAAGGCCGACGACAAGTTCGACGTCGTCGTACTGGAACGCAAGGAAGTCACGTACTCGTACTTCGCTGACCCGATGTACGTGTTCATGGACGCCGACTACAACCAGTTCGAAGTCGAAGGCGAAATGATGGGCGACGCCCTTCATTACCTCGAAGACGGCATGGCTTGCGAAGTCGTGTTCTACAACGAGAAAGCTATTTCGGTCGAACTGCCGACCACGCTGGTCCGCGAAATCATCTACACGGAACCGGCTGTCAAGGGCGACACGTCGTCGGGCAAGGTGTTGAAGAACGCCAAGCTGAACACCGGTTTCGAACTGCAAGTGCCGCTCTTCTGCAACATCGGCGACAAGATCGAAATCGACACGCGTACGCACGAGTACCGCAGCCGCGCTTAAGCGCCCTGCTCGCCTGAATCCGGCGCTCCCATTGGGGCGCTGCGAAAAAAATGGCAAAAAAAGCGCCCAATTTGGGCGCTTTTTCTTTTTTGCGCCGCCGTGTATGGTTAAGGAAAACTTTACCGGCAGTCTTCTCGAAATTGCCACGCCGCGCACTCAAATTTTCCCGTATGCCGTCGAGCAAACCATTGATAAATCTATACAAATAGTCGTGGCACAGTCCATGCTTATCTCTGGATACAGCCAATAGGGCTTTATCTTCTTCAACTCTGGAGATGCGGCATGAATAATGACATCGCTGAAGGCAAGTGGAAGCAAATGGTTGGCAAGGCCAAGACCGCTTGGGGGGAATTGACCGACGATGAATTGACCAAGGCCGAAGGCCGCGCCGACAAGCTCGCCGGTTTGATTCAGGAGCGTTACGGCAAGACGCGCGAAGAGGCGGAACGCGAAGTGCGGCGTTTCTTCGACAGCAATCGGGATTTCTGACAGCCCGAGTGAAGGAAATACAGGCGCCGGTTCCACGCTGAAAAAACGTTGGGACAGGCAGTCAATTTAATCACGCAAAGGACCCGAACCGCTTGAGTCGAATCGCCGCCGTTGTGCCGGTGCCGTGCTTGGTGTGCGCTCCGGCCAGTCCGCCTATGCCAGCCGGCCGCTCCTGTATCGCGACCGCGCTGGCCGAGGCTATGCACGCGGCACAAGATCCGACTCGGCATCCGACCGACAGTACCGGCCAGCATTGCGCTCGTGCCGCGCGCCAACGTATCGGCGCAGCGCATCGGGTATTCCATTCATCTAAAAATTGCGCTCGCCATGCCACACGCCCTGATTGTTGAAGACGATCCTAATAGCCTGTCAGGCCTGTCGGCCATCCTCGCGGCCGACGGCTTTTCCGTCGACACCGCGACGACGATCGCGGAGGCCCGAGCCGCATTGGCGCGCTTCATTCCCGACGTCGTGCTGGTCGACCTGAACCTGCCGGACGGCAGCGGGCTCGACCTGCTGCAGCATCTGCCCGCTCATCCGCCCGGTGGCGCCCTGCCCGTGATCGTGATGACCGGCAATGCGACGGTGGAAAGCGCGATCGAAGGTTTGCGCCACGGCATCTGGGACTACCTGCTCAAGCCGGTCAACATTCCGCGTTTGCGCAGCTTGCTCGCACGCATCCCGCGCCCGTACGAACTGACCGAGGAAGTGCAGACGCTACGCGCGTCGCTGCGTCAACTCGGCCGTTTCGGCTCGATGCTTGGCCGCAGCGGTGCGATCCAACACGTCTACGACACGATCGAACATATCGCGCCGACTGAAGCCGCCGTGCTGATTTCCGGCGAAACCGGCACCGGCAAGCAAATCGCGGCGCGCACGATGCACGACATGAGCCGGCGCCGCAAAGGTCCGTTCATCACGCTCGACTGCCGGAGCGCGAACAGCGCGGTCGCGCAACGCTCGCTCGAAAGCCAGCTGTTCGGTCACGAACGCGGTGCGTTCAACGGCGCCGAGCAGCGCGAACCGGGCCTGTTCGAACAGGCGAGCGGCGGCACGCTGTTCATCGAAGAAATCGCCGAATTGCCGCGCGCCCAGCAGGAAGCCCTGCTGCGCGCGCTCGACTCGCAGACCTTCATGCGGGTCGGCGGCACGAATCAGGTGGTGACGGACTTCCGTCTGATCGCGTCGACGCGTAAGGTGCCGCGCGCGGCGGTAGCCGACGGCAGCCTGCACGAAGACCTGTCGCTGCGCCTCGAAGCCGCCGCCGTCACGCTGCCGCCGCTGCGCGAACGCGGCGAGGATCCGGCGTTGATCGCCCAGGCGGTCGTCGACGAGTTGAATCACGAAGGCTTGACGCGCGGCACGGCGGAGATTGCCAAGCAGGTCGCGCCGAATTTCCTGCGCGAGTGTCTCGCTTATGAATGGCCAGGCAATGTGCGTGAGTTGCAGGAGCGTGTGCGGCGCGCCTATCACGCGTCCGGCGACGTGCTGGAATCGTTGCGTGCCGACGAGGCCGGCTCGGCGAATGGCCGCGATCTGAACGGCAGCCGCGTGCAGGTCACCGTGGGCACGCCGCTCGCGGACGTCGAGGAAATGCTGATTCGCGCCACGCTCGATGCCGTCGGCGGCACGCGTCACCGGGCGGCGTCGCTGCTGGGGATCAGTCCGAAGACGCTGTACAACAAGCTGCAACGCATGCGTTTGAACTAGCAGCGGCAGCGATCGTTTGCCGTTCGCTTTGAGCAAGAAAAACGGCGCCTTCAAACATGAAGGCGCCGTTTTTCCTTGCGGCGCTTGCCGGGTGGCTAAGCTGCCTTATGCAAACGCGCTACGCAGCAGCGCCTGCGCTTGCAGATATTGCGGATCGGCGACCAGCTTGCTCCACTTCAACGCCTTGCCGCGCGGCCGCATGCGCTGCAAGCGCCGTTGCGATTCCTTCGACGGCGTGAAGCGCAGCGCATCCAGCACCTTCTCCGCTTCGTCCGGCTGATTGCAGATCAGCACCATGTCGCAACCGGCCTGCAGCGCGGCGGTGGCGCCTTCGGTCAAGGTGCCGCCCTGACGCGCGGCTTCCATCGACAGATCATCGCTGAAAATCGCGCCTTCGAAGCGCAGCTTGCCGCGCAAAATGTCTTGCAGCCAGACACGCGAGAAACCCGCCGGTTTCGAATCGACCTGCGGATAGATCACATGCGCGGGAATCACCGACCCCAACGACAGGCCGAGCCAGTCGTACGGCGCCACGTCGTCGCGCAGAATCGCCTCGAGCGGACGGTCGTCGACCGGCATGGCGACATGCGAATCCGCCTGTGCGAAACCGTGCCCCGGGAAATGCTTGCCGCAATTGCTCATGCCGGCCAGCGCGAGCCCGTGGTTCAGGCTCTTGGCAAGCAATGCCACCACGCGCGCATCGCGGTGGAACGAGCGGTCGCCGATCACCTGCGATTGGCCGTAGTTCAGATCGAGTACCGGCGTAAAGCTCATGTCGATGCCGCACGCGCGCAGTTCCGTTGCGAGGATATAGCCGATGGCCGTCGTCACTTTGGTCGCGTGCAGCACATCGCTGTCCCACAACGTGCCGAGCTTGCCCATTGCGGGCAGCACGGTGAAACCGTCGGTGCGGAAACGCTGCACGCGCCCGCCTTCGTGATCGACGGCGATCAGCAGATCGTCGCGAATGCCGCGGATCGAATCGGTCAGCGCGATCAGTTGCGCGCGGCTCTCATAGTGGCGCGCGAACAGGATCACGCCGCCGGTCATCGGATGGGCAAGGCGGCGCTTGTCGTCGTCGTTCAGCGTTGTGCCGACCACGTCGAGCATCACCGGTCCGGGAATGGTTTTCATCGATTTGCGTTGGAAAAAAGCTTTGGAGCAAGGAGAGACGCGGCAGACTCTCGCCGCGTTCAAGGTATTTGTTATTCGGCGGCGGCGTCGGGCGCACCCGCTTGCGCGGTTTCCGCAATCACGAACGACACCGCGTAGTCACGTTCGTCGCTGATCGTCACGCGCGCCGTGATGCCGCGCGCGTCGAGCCACTCGGCCAGTTCGCCGGACGCGACCACCATCGGTTCGCCGCTCGGCTTGTTGAGCGTTTGCAGTGCGCGCCAGGTCATCGGCCAATGCATGCCGAGGCCGATCGCTTTCGAAAACGCTTCTTTCGCCGAGAACCGCGTGGCGAGAAACGCGAGACCACGCGCCGCCGAACGCGCATGACGCGCGTGATAGACACGCAGTTCGTCCGGACCGAGCACCTTTTCCGCGAAGCGGCCGTTGGTGCGCGTCATGACCGCGGCTACGCGGCTGACCTGGACGATGTCCGTGCCGATGCCGTAGATTGCCATGGGCGGGCCGCCGTACTACGCGCGCGCGCCGAGACGCGCGGCGACCATGATCGCCTTCATCTCGCGCACTGCGTTATCCCAGCCGGCGAAGATCGCGTGCGCGACGATCGCGTGGCCAATATTCAGTTCGTCGATGCCCTCGATCGCGGCGATCTGCTGCACGTTCGTGTAGTGCAGACCGTGGCCGGCATTGACCTTGATGCCGAGCGTCCTGCCGAATTCGACGGCGCGCACCACGCGCTCGAATTCACGCTGCTGTTCGGCGGGATCGTGGGCTTCGGCGTAGCGGCCGGTGTGCAGTTCGATCACCGGCGCGCCGGCTTCGTGCGCGGCGCGAATCTGCGTTTCGTCCGGATCGATGAAGAGCGACACGCGCGAGTTCGCGTCGGCAAGTTGCTTGCACGCGGCGCGCACGGCTTCGAACTGGCCGGCGACGTCGAGTCCGCCTTCCGTGGTCAGTTCCTGACGCTTTTCCGGCACGAGGCACACGTCGTGAGGCTGCACTTCACAGGCGATGTCGAGCATTTCCTGCGTGACCGCGCATTCGAGATTCATGCGCGTCTTCAGGAGCGGGCGCAGCTTGCGCACGTCGGCGTCGACGATATGGCGACGGTCTTCACGCAGATGCAGCGTGATGACGTCCGCACCGGCCTCTTCGGCCATCAGCGCGGCGCGAATCGGATCGGGATACGAGGTGCCGCGCGCGTTGCGCAGCGTGGCGACGTGATCGATGTTCACGCCCAGATCAATCACATTCGGCGACGTAAGAAAGAAGCTCATAAGTTCTGCAAGTCGATCAAGATCTGGCGCGTCGCGAGCGGCGTGCCGCCAAGGTAAGTGTTAAGCAGAAAGCGCATCAGCGTTTTGCTTTGCGCCACGGTCTGCGCTCGATGGTAATCGTCCTGCTCCATGTCGAGCAAGGTTTGACCCGCGATCACCGGCCAAAGCGCTGGCAGATCGTCGGAGGCTTCGCGCACGCCGCGCTCCGGATCGAACACGTAGCGGCCTTCGGCCAGCACCGCTTTGCGCGCGACGGTACGATCCAGCGCCATTGCGTAGCCGGTTTCGCGCAGCAGCACGCGCTCGAACGAACGCAGCACCTGCACGGGCGGCTCGTCGTGCGCGAGACGTGTCATCGTAACGACGTAGTGATGGAACAGTTGCGGATGCGGATCTTCGCGCGCGCAGAACTTGACCAGCAGTTCGTTCACGTAAAAGCCGCACAGGAGCGCGTCGCCGGCCAGCGGCAACATGCCGCCGACCCATTCGGCGCCGGTCAGCGTACGCACCTCGGACTTGCCCGACCACGACAGCGCGAGCGGCTGGAACGTCTGCAACACGCCGCGCAGCGCGGAGTGCGGACGCTTCGCGCCCTTCGCGACGAGCGCGAGACGGCCGTGATCGCGCGAGAGCACGTCGATGATCAGACTGGTCTCGCGATACGGATAGCTATGGAGAACGAAGGCGGGTTGCTCCGCGATCCGGTAGTCGGACGCGGAGGTGCGCGGCGCGCGGCGTGGCGGCGCTTTACGTGGCTCGCCCTCGGCGCCCTGCGCGCTTTTGGTCGATGAAGATTTTCGGGTGCTACGCGCGGGTTTGGACGGCTCGCGTGCCGGCGCAGCCGGCTCCGAATCGTCCGGGTCCGCGTCGGAATTCAGCGTCATCCACGCGTCATTCGTACCCATACGCACGAAGTCCGGCTTCGTTGTCGGCCCAGCCGCTCTTCACCTTGATGAAGGTTTCCAGATACACCGGACCGTCGAAAAGCTTTTCCATATCGAGGCGCGCTTCGGTGCTGATCTGTTTCAGCTTGGCGCCCTTCTGGCCGATGATCATCGCCTTATGCGTGTCGCGGTCGACCATGATGGTCGCGAAAATGCGGCGCAGACGCCCCTCGGTTTCGAACTTGTCGATCAATACGGTGCTCGTGTACGGCAGTTCGTCGCCGGTCCAGCGAAACACTTTTTCGCGCAGGATTTCAGCGGCAAGGAAGCGCTCGCTGCGATCGGTCAGGTCGTCTTCGCCGTAGATCGGCGCGCCTTCCGGCAGGAACGGCTTGACGGTCGCCATCAGACGTTTGATGTCGTCGGGATGTTTCGCCGACAGCGGCACGATTTCGGCGAACTTGTGCAGCGCGCTCACCTGCTGCATGAACGGAAACAGCGAATCCTTATCCGTCACGCGATCGAGCTTGTTCGCGATCAGCAGCGTGGGCACCGACGGCGGGATCAGGTCGAGCACCTTCTGATCGTCCGGGCCGAAACGGCCGGCTTCGATCACGAACAGGATCGCGTCGACGGAAGTCAGAGTGGACGTGACCGCGCGATTTAGCGAACGGTTCAGCGCGCCGCTGTGCTTGGTCTGAAAACCCGGCGTGTCGACGAAAATGTATTGCGCGTCTTCGAGCGTGTGGATGCCGGTGATGCGATGGCGCGTGGTCTGCGCCTTGCGCGACGTGATGCTGACTTTCTGGCCGACCAGCGCGTTCATCAGCGTGGATTTGCCGACGTTCGGGCGGCCGACGATTGCGACCATGCCGCAGCGAAAACCAGTGGGAGTGGGAGTGTTCATATCGGGCTACGGCAAGTTCGGCTCGACGCGCGGGAATGGCGCGCCGATGGCAATCAATGGCCCGCGTCGGCGACGCGCGTTTGCACCGCGTCGGCTACGCCGGGTTCGTGTTCGGTCGGCGCCGCCGCGCTCGGCACGGGCGCGGCGGAACCGGGGGTCGCCTCGCGGCCGCGGTGTTTGTCGACGCTACGGACGGCGGCGGTTTCTGGCCTGGCTTCCGGTTTGCCTTCCGGCTGCACGTCGGGTTTGGCTTCGGCAGATTTCGCCTGGGCGAGTTTGGCGTCGGCGGCCTTCGTATCCGGCAGCCTGGCTTCACCCTTCTCGACAGTTTTGTCTGCCGGTCTGTCGCTCGCGTCAGCGGCCGTCTTGTCTGCCTTCTCGGCGCGCTCGGCTTTGTCCTGTCCGCTGTACTCCACGTGCGCGGCGCGAATCACCGCCAGCGGCGCGAGTGCGGCCGCGAACGCGGGGCGTTCTGGCATCGGTTCCGCCGCGGCAGCCTGTGCGCGCGATTCACCGCGCCCCGCTCCGCGCTCGCTCTTGCGATCCGGACTACGCAAATCCAGCGCAGCTTGCACGCCCGTTACACCGGGCACGATCTCCGGCTCGGCGTGCTTCGCCGCGCGAGCGCCTTTCGAGCGCTTGGGCTTGGCGACCACGGCGGGCGCCGCAGCCATGACCTCGTCGAGCGCTTTCTTGGCCGCCGCCTGCTCTGCCGCGCGGCGGCTGGCGCCGGAACCAGAGACTTTCACCTCCAGCTTAGGCACCGTGCATTCGACTTCGAATTGCTGATTGTGCGCCGCACCATGCGTCGCGACGACCGTATAGGTGGGCAGCGCGATCTTGTGGCCTTGCAGATACTCCTGCAGCAGCGTCTTGGCATCCTTGCCCAACGTGCGCGGGTCGATGTGATCCAGAATCGGCACGTAAAGGCGCTTGATGACCGTCTGGGCGGCGTCGAAGCCACCGTCGAGGAACACTGCGCCCAGCACCGCTTCGAGCGTGTCAGCGAGGATAGAGGGCCGGCGGAAGCCGCCACTGCGCAGCTCGCCTTCTCCAAGTCGCAAGCCTTCTGAAATATTCAGGGCTTGAGCAATTTCGTAAAGCGACTGCTGTTTGACCAGATTGGCACGGACGCGCGACAGGTCGCCCTCGTCCAGTTTGCCGAAACGTTGGAACAAAAGCGCAGCCACCGCGCAATTTAGAACAGAATCGCCGAGAAACTCGAGCCGTTCATTATGCGTGGAACTGTGACTGCGGTGCGTTAAAGCCTGGCGCAACAATTCCGCATTGCGAAATTCGTAGCGCAGACGGCTTTCCAACGGAGATAGGGGCATGGGCAGAGTATAACGCGGGCGCCAGACCCGGCGAAAACGCGGGGCGGCCAGCGGAAAAAGCGTGGTGTAGCGACGTTACCGCGGGATCTTAAAGTAGCGTGATAACACGCCGCGGCTCGTGTGGCCTGGTGAAGGCCAACTGCGAGTCAACCACGCGGCGTGTCGTGCAATCAATGCACACGAACTCAGTTGAACGAGCCGATGCGTTTCAGATTGCTGAAGTTCATCCAGATGAAAAACGCGCGGCCGACGACATTCTTGTCCGGCGCGAAACCCCAGTAGCGGCTATCCGCGCTGTTGTCGCGGTTGTCGCCCATCATGAAGTAGTTGCCCGGCGGTACCTTGCAGATCACGCCGCGTGCGTTGTACGTGCAGTTGTCGCGATACGGATAATCTTCGGCGCCGACGATGAACGGCGGCACGGCGGGATTGTTCAGAATCGCGTTCTTGCGGCCGTCTAGATCCTCTTCGAACTGCTTCGCGTAACCCATGCGTTCGTCGTCGAGGTAATCGGGCAGCGGTGTCTCCGGCACCGGCTTGCCGTTGATCGTGAGCTGCTTGTCCTGATAGGCGACGGTGTCGCCCGGCAAGCCGATCACACGCTTGATGTAGTCGACCGATTCGTCTTTCGGGTAACGGAACACCACCACGTCGCCGCGTTGCAGCGGACGGCCTTCGGTGATCTTCGTGTTGGTAATCGGTAGACGGATGCCGTAGTCGAATTTATTCACGAGAATGAAGTCGCCCACCAGCAGCGTCGGCACCATCGAACCGGAAGGAATCTTGAACGGCTCGACCACGAACGAGCGCACCACGAACACCACCAGAATCACCGGGAAAAAGCTCGCCGAATACTCGAGCCACCACGGTTGGCGCAGCTTGTCGTCACGCAGACGCGCGCGCGTTTGCGCCGCGTTTTCGTCGGCGAAACGCTCGCCGATGCGTGCCTGCTGGCGGTCGAACTCGGTGACCGCGGCTTCCGCCGCGCGGCGCCGTTGCGGCATGAAAACCAGTTTGTCTGCGACCCATGCGACGCCCGTCAAAATGACGAGCACAAAAAGAATCAGCGCAAAATTCATAGAGTTCCGTTGTTCGTCTTCGTTGTTCGTCTTATTTGTCTTCGACACGCAGGATCGCGAGGAAAGCCTCTTGCGGAATCTCGACCGATCCCACCTGCTTCATTCGCTTCTTGCCTGCCTTTTGCTTTTCCAGCAGCTTCTTCTTACGCGAGATATCGCCGCCGTAGCATTTTGCCAGCACGTTCTTACGCAACGCTTTAATGTTCTCGCGCGCAATAATATTCGCGCCGATGGTGGCCTGAATCGCCACGTCGTACATTTGGCGCGGAATCAGTTCACGCATTTTCGACGCCACTTCGCGGCCGCGGTACTGGCTTTGCGAGCGGTGCACGATGACCGACAGCGCGTCCACCTTGTCGCCGTTGATCAGCATGTCGACCTTCACGACGTCTGCCGCGCGGTATTCCTTGAACTCGTAATCCATCGACGCGTAGCCGCGCGAAATCGACTTCAGACGATCGAAGAAATCGAGCACGACTTCGCCCATCGGGATTTCGTAGGTCAACTGCACCTGGCGGCCGTGATATTGCATGTTGATCTGCGTGCCGCGCTTTTGCGTGCAAAGCGTGATCACCGAGCCGACGTAGTCTTGCGGCATGTACAGGTTCACGGTGACGATCGGTTCGCGCACCTCTTCGATCTTCGACGGCTCCGGCATCTTGGCCGGATTCTCGACCATGATGGTCGTGCCGTCGCGCTGCAGGACTTCGTACACCACGGTGGGCGCCGTGGTGATCAGGTCCATATCGAACTCGCGCTCCAGTCGTTCCTGCACGATCTCCATGTGCAGCAGCCCCAGGAAACCGCAACGGAAACCGAAGCCGAGCGCCTGCGACACTTCAGGCTCGTACATCAGCGAGGCGTCGTTCAGCTTCAGCTTTTCGAGCGAATCGCGCAGCGCGTCGTACTGGTTTGCTTCGACCGGATAGAGACCGGCGAACACCTGCGGCTTCACTTCCTTGAAACCCGGTAGCGGCTCGGCGGCCGGACGGTTCACGAGCGTGACGGTGTCGCCCACCTTCGCCGCAGCCAATTCCTTGATGCCGGCGATGATGAAACCTACCTGCCCGGCCGACAGCGATTCGAGATTCTTCGACTTCGGCGTGAACACGCCGACATGCTCGACCGGATACTGCGCACCGGTCGCCATCATGCGGATCTTGTCCTTGGGACGCAGCGTGCCGTTGACGATACGCACCAGCATCACAACGCCGACGTAGTTGTCGAACCACGAGTCGATGATCAGCGCCTGCAGCGGCGCTTCCGGATCGCCCTTGGGCGGCGGCACTTTGGCGATCAGCGCTTCGAGCACGTCTTCGACGCCGAGGCCGGTCTTGGCGCTGCAATGCGTGGCGTCGGTCGCGTCGATGCCGATCACGTCTTCGATTTCGGCGATCGCGTTTTCAGGGTTCGCGGCCGGCAGATCGATCTTGTTGAGCACCGGAATCACGTCGACGCCAAGTTCGATCGCCGTGTAGCAGTTGGCCACGGTTTGCGCTTCCACGCCCTGGCTCGCGTCCACGACCAGCAGCGCGCCTTCGCATGCGGACAGCGAGCGGCTGACTTCGTACGAGAAGTCAACGTGGCCCGGCGTGTCGATCATGTTCAGGTTGTAGACTTGCCCGTCACGGGCTTTGTATGTCAGTGCGGCGGTTTGGGCCTTGATGGTGATGCCGCGCTCGCGTTCGAGATCCATCGAATCGAGCACTTGAGATTCCATCTCGCGGTCGGACAGGCCGCCGCAAATCTGGATGATGCGATCGGCGAGCGTCGACTTGCCATGGTCGATGTGCGCAATGATCGAGAAGTTACGAATATGATCCATTCAGTGCCGATCAAGCAAAAAAGGCGCGCTCGGACAATAGCGGAGCACGCCTTGTAAGTAGGTGAAAAACCTATCTATTTTAGCCGAAAAGGCTATCGCCCGGCGCATCTTGCGAAGCTCGGGCGGAAAAGACGGCTCAGCAACCGGGTTGCATGGGACCAGAGTAAGGCGCTAAGGCGACAACTCGGGTCGACAGGAGAGACGTGAAGCTCGATGTGAACGGCGCGGCGCTGGCGCTGTGTTCGAACCCTTGAGTCGAACTCAAGGCCTGGCCGCAACCCGGGCGGCGAGCGCGGCACGAACCCGCGCTTCGTCGAGGCGATAGTGACACAGTTCGACGCCGTCGCAGACCAGAACCGGCACCAGTTCGTTGTAACGCGCTTCCAGCAAGGGATCGGTGTCGACGTCGATCACCTGGACCTGTGCGCCGAATTCGGCCAGCAAGGGCTCGAGCGCGGCACGCAGGTCGTCGCAAAGGTGGCACCACGCGCGCCCGTAGAGCGTGAGCGGCGCCGCTTTCGTCATTTCTGCACGCTGCGCGGCCGGACCGGCACGAACTGCGTGTTCTCGCCGCGGCGAACCAGCAGCGCGACCATCTTCTGCGGATCGAGGTGCGAACTCACCTCGTCGAACTGCTTCGCACTGGTGATGTCCGTATCGCCCACCCGCAGGATGATGTCGCCCTTCTGCAAGCCGACGCGCGCTGCAGGACCGTCCGCGGCGTCGATCTGCACGCCGTTGCGCAGCTTCAGCGCCTTCAACTGGTCGGCGGGGATATCGCTGACGGCCACACCCAGCGCGTTGGTGGCGCGCTGCTTCGGCGGCTGCGGTTTCTTCTGATCCGCCTTGGCCGATTTGTCCGGCTGCATCTCGGCGATCGTCACCGGCAGATCGCGCGTCTGGCCCTTGCGCCAGATCGTGATCGTCGACTTGGTGCCCGGCTTGGTGTCGCCGACCATGCGCGGCAGGTCCGTTGCCGTATCGACCGAATGGCCGTTGAACTTCAGGATGATGTCGCCCGGCTGCACGCCGGCTTTGTCCGCCGGGCCGCCCGGTTCGACGCTGCTGACCAGCGCGCCCTGCGCCTTCGGCAGGCCGAGCGAGTCGGCCACGTCTTTGGTCACTTCGCCGATCGCTACCGCGATCCGCCCGCGCACGACCTTACCCGACGCCTTCAGCTGATCGGCCACGCGCATGGCTTCGTCGATCGGAATCGCGAACGAGATGCCCATGAAACCGCCCGTGCGGCTGTAGATCTGCGAGTTGATGCCGATCACCTCGCCCTGCATGTTGATCAGCGGACCGCCCGAATTGCCCGGATTGACGGCCACGTCGGTCTGGATGAACGGCAGATAATCGCCCGTATCGCGCCCCTTGGCGCTGACGATGCCGGCCGTCACCGTGTTCTCGAGACCGAACGGCGACCCGATTGCCACGACCCACTCGCCCACGCGCACCTTGTTCGAGTCGCCGATCGTAATGGTCGGCAGATTGGCGGCGCTGATCTTCACGACGGCAACGTCGGTCCGATCGTCCACGCCGATCAGCTTCGCCTTGAACTCGCGCTTGTCGGTGAGTGTGACGTAAATGGTGTCCGCGTCGTCGATGACGTGCGCGTTGGTCATCACGTAGCCGTCCGCCGACAGAATGAAGCCCGAGCCGACGCCGCTGTTCTGCTCGGCATCGCTGTTATCCGGCAAGTCCTGGCTGCCGCCGCTGCCGCCGTTGTCGCCACCACGCGGCGAACCGGGTGCACCGGGGGATTGCGGCGACTGCGGCAACGGAATGCCGAAGAAGCGCCGGAAAAACTCCGACATGTCGCCGTCGTCCATACCCGGCGGCAAACCGCCGCGAGCACCGCTGTTCGACACGCGTGTAGTCGTGCGAATGTTGACGACCGCCGGGCCGACCTTGTCGACCAGATCAGTGAAGTCGGGCAGATTGGCGGCCGGAGCCGCCGACGCCGTATGCGGTACGAGCGGCAAACAAGCCGCCACCACCGCGGCCGCGAGGAATTTGCGCACCGAGAAAGTCGTCATATCGTAGCAAGCCGAGGGATTCAGGATTCGGAGGATTACTTCGGAGCTTTGTATTCTATGGCAGACGCAAATTGCTGCAATGTGGCCTGGGGCACTTCACCAAGCAGAGTAATCCAGAAGTCGCCGCGACGCTTGACGAGCACGTGTGTGGCGCCGCTGCTGCCCGCGCCTTCCTTGCGCGTGTTGTTTTCGACCGGTTCGACGAATACCGAAATGGCTGCGAGGCCGTCGGAGAACACCGCCTGGTCCACCGGAATGGTCGGCTGACCCGGATCGCGCGCGGCCATGGGACGGCGCAGTTCACGAATCTTGCGGAAGCCCGGCACCGTCGGCGTGATCTGCCAGCCTTGCGCGGCCATGTCGACCGGCTCGACCGGCGGACGCACCACGGTCCACCCCGCCGTGTTACGAATACCGTTGACGATGCCGGCCTTGTCGACCGGCACGCCGATGCGAATCTGGGAAAACGACAGTTGCTCGAGCACCTGACCATTCGGATCAAGCGTCTGGGCACGCAGCAGCAGGCCGGTTTTCTTGTCGGCCCACAGCTTGTACGCAAAGCGATACGCGTCTTTCGGATCGAGTTCGATCACCTGACTGTCGACGCCCGCGACGCGGTCGTCGCCGAGCAGCTTGGGCTCGTAAACCGATAGCACCTGCTCGCCGCTCACGGCCAGCAGCGCTGGAAATGAATCCTTATTCTGACGCTTCTCGACGACGCACAAGTGCCGCTCCGGCACGAACGTGTAGAGCTCGTCGTTATGACGCAGCATTTTTCGCGGCTTGCCGTCGAGGCTTTCGAGTTGCTCGAATTCACCGTCCGCACGGGTCGCGTAGTGCGCGATCCGCGACGTCTGAACGAAATTGCCGCGCTGGTAGACGAACGCGCCCTCGTAATTCTGCTGTTGCGCTGCCTGATGGATGCGATCGAGCAGATCCGCGGCCGTGCGACGGGCAACGAGCGGGTCGTCAGTTTGTGCAAAGACCCGCGGTGTAGCGGACAACAATACGGCTGCGCAGAACAGAAATGCCGGCAGCCGCCCCCAGATAGTCGTTTTATTCAACCGCGGAGTCTGCATCAAACTATTGGCCTTGCGTAGAAACGGCGGCAGCGCGAATCAGCGGCATCGAGCCCGGCATGACCGGTTGTTGCGCGAATTGCTGGTGAGCTTCCAGATACTGGTCGAGACTGGCGTCGCGAATAATGTTGGCGTCTTGCGCGACCGGCTGGACCGTCGCTGTCGGCGCAGGCGCCATGGCCACGCGTTGCAGCGAGTCGCCATGCTGAACCGACGCGATTTGCGACGCGCCCGGACCGCCCGGCACACCTTGCAGTTGCGGCACGACGATCCACGTCAGCGTGGCGGCCGCCGCCGCGACGGCAAACGCCGGCACGACCCGGCGACGCAACGCCAGCAAACGACGCGCAACCGGCATGGCGGCAGGCGCCAGCACGTGCGGTTCGTTGTCGAGGCGCGCGGCGAAACCGCTGAGAAACGCGCTGCTCGCCGCCGGGCTGATCGCCAGATCGTCGGAACGCAATGCGTCGCCGATCAGGTGATAGCTCGACCAGGCGGCGCGATCCTCGCCGTTCAGCCCAGAAAAAAATGTGTCCAGATTCAGATGCTCTTCGCCGAACAGCTCACCGTCGACAAAAGCGGACAGACGCTCGCCGCGCGAGCTGACTTGCGATTGCATCGAGACCGACCCCATGATGCTCCCCATCTTACAAATACCCCGTAGTGACACCACTAATCCAGATATTGCACCCGCGCCCCATCTAGCAGCGCTGGTGGTTTACCAGCGTTTGCCTTCGGGTGTGTCAAGCAACGGACGCAATTTTGCCGCAATGGCTTCGCGAGCGCGGAAAATTCGCGATCTGACTGTGCCGATTGGGCAACCCATCATCTCAGCGATTTCCTCGTAACTCAAACCTTCAATTTCACGAAGAGTAATGGCGGTGCGCAACTCTTCCGGTAAAACCGCCATCGCAGCATTGACCGTCTCAGCGATCTGCTTGCTCATCAACATCGACTCAGGCGTGTTGATATCCCTTAGTTGGTCCGCGTCCGAGAAAGTTTCAGCTTCTTCAGCATCTGCTTCGGTCGAGGTCGGCGCGCGTCGCCCTTGGGTGGCAAGGTAGTTCTTTGCCGTGTTCACGGCAATCCGGTACAACCACGTATAAAAGGCCGATTCGCCGCGAAACTGCGGCAACGCCCGGTACGCCTTGATAAAGGCGTCCTGAGCGACGTCTTCTACCTCGGCGGGGTCCCGCACGAGACGCGAGATCAGCCGGAGAATCTTGCGGTGGTATTTGGAGACCAGTAGCTCGAACGCGGCCTTGTCGCCCTTCTGGACGCGTTCGACCAGCACCTGATCAATTTCTTTTTCGCTCACCTGATAAATCCGTTAACTATAGGGCGCATGGCGGGGCACCATTGTAGCGTTCCCGTCATGAGGGCACGTTACGCCGGTAACAGCGGTTACAGTCGTTACAGTCAGACGCCGGCGCCACGCCGGCCCAGCACGGCCAGTTCCCGGAAAACCGGCGCTGGGAGCGCGTCGGCGGCAAGCAGTACCGTGCGCGTACGGCCCCGTTCCGGCATCAGCGCAAGAATCAGCAAGCGGCCGCTCCATTGCGAACATCCGGCAATACGCCCCTGCGCCAGCAGCGCACCCGTCCGGCCCCAGACAGACAATCCGTCCGGCCCGATTTTCAACGCGACAGGCTGCGCGCGCTCGTACCGAAGCGCGCAAAGCGCGAGCCATGCCCACACGGCGAGCGTCAACGGAACGGCCTGCCACGTGCCCAGGTGCGACGCGAGACAAGCAAAGACGGCCGATGTCGCCGTCAGAACGAAAACCCCTAACGCAGCCCAGACGGCGACGGAGCGCCGCAGCGAAATCCGCTGCGGCGCTCCGTCGGGCTGGGCCGATTCAGGGGAAAGCGCCGGCACAGCCGGCGCCGTTGACTGACGCGTCACCAACTATCGGGCGATCAGGCGCGCTTGAAGACCAGCGTGCCGTTCGTGCCGCCGAACCCAAACGAGTTCTTCAGCGCGACGTCGATCTTCATCTCCCGCGCGGTGTTGGCGCAGTAGTCCAGATCGCAGGCCGGATCCTGATTGAAGATGTTGATGGTCGGCGGCGACACCTGATGATGCACGGCCAGCACGGTGAACACCGACTCCAGACCGCCGGCGCCGCCCAGCAGGTGACCCGTCATCGACTTGGTCGAGTTCACCACCATGTCTTTGGCGTGTTCGCCGAACGCACGCTTGATGCCGGTGGTTTCAGCCAGGTCGCCGAGCGGCGTGGAGGTGCCGTGCGCGTTCAGATAATTCACCTGATCCGTGTTGATGCCCGCGTTCTTCAACGCGGCCAGCATGCAGCGGCGAGCGCCGTCGCCGTCTTCCAGCGGCGCGGTCATGTGATAGGCGTCGCCGCTCATCCCATAGCCGCTGACTTCGGCGTAAATCTTCGCGCCGCGTGCTTTCGCGTGTTCGTACTCTTCGAGCACCATCACACCCGCACCCTCGCCCAGCACGAAACCGTCGCGATCCTTGTCCCACGGACGGCTCGCGGTTGCCGGATCGTCATTGCGTTGCGACAGCGCGCGCGCCGCCGCAAAGCCGCCGATACCGAGCGGCGACACGGTCGATTCCGCGCCGCCCGCGATCATCACGTCGGCGTCGCCGTATTCGATCAGGCGCGAAGCCTCGCCGATACAGTGCAGGCCGGTGGTACACGCCGTCACGATCGCCAGATTCGGACCTTTGATGCCGAACTTGATCGACAGATGGCCAGAGATCATGTTGATGATCGACGCCGGCACGAAGAACGGCGAAATGCGGCGCGGGCCGCGATTGAGCAGTTCGGTTTGCGTCACTTCGATCATCGGCAAGCCGCCGATGCCCGAACCCACCACCACACCGATACGCTCCGAATTCTCGTCGGTGACTTCGAGGCCGCTGTCCTGCATCGCCTGGATGCCTGCAGCCACGCCGTAATGGATGAACGTATCCATGTGGCGCGCTTCCTTACCGGGGATGTAGTCCTCGATATTGAAGCCCTTCACCTCGCCGGCGAAACGAGTCGAGAAGTTCGACGCATCGAACTTCGTGATATTGGCAATACCCGACTTGCCGGCGACCAGATTGGCCCAGCCGTCGGCAACATTATTGCCAACAGGCGAAATCAGCCCCAGGCCTGTAACAACAACACGACGGCGGCTCACGGTAACCCCTTTTTCATAGATGACAAAAGCAAAAGCCACAGCGGCCACAGGAACCTGCCCTGTATGCCCTGTGGCTGTTTAACTCGGCAATCGCGCGAAAACTTGCGCTGTCGACATCGCTGGCTCCTGCTTGGCAAAACGCGCGGCAAAAAGCACCACCCCTGCTGGCGTCGGCAACCGACACGGCAGGGCGTCATACGCCGCCAACGCAGAAACGCGGGCGCGAATGACCTTAGGCCTTGACGTTCGCGCGAGCGTAGTCGATCGCTTGCTGAACGGTGGTGATCTTCTCGGCTTCTTCATCCGGAATTTCCATGCCGAATTCGTCTTCGAGGGCCATCACGAGTTCAACGGTGTCGAGCGAGTCGGCGCCGAGGTCGTTCACGAACGAAGCTTCGTTCTTGATCTCAGCTTCTGCAACGCCCAGTTGTTCTGCGACGATCTTCTTGACGCGCTGTTCGATATTGTCCATTACCCCTCCAAGGGAAAAGAAGTTCAAAAATACAGGTGCGCGCATTTTATCAGGTTTGACCCGGCAAAAAAGCGGCGCATCGGGTTGCTGTCAAGGCATACGCCTTACGCATTTACAAACGCATCAAGGCGCGGATAGTAACCGAATTTGGTTACGACATGTACATTCCGCCGTTCACATGCAGCGTCGTGCCAGTGATATAGCCGGCTTGCGGCGATGCCAGAAACGCCACGGCGTGCGCGATATCTTCCGGGCTGCCGAGGCGGCCCAGCGGAATCTGCGTCTTCAGCGCCGTTTGCTGCTCTTCCGGCAGAGTCTTGGTCATGTCGGTGTCGATGAAACCCGGCGCGACGCAGTTGACCGTGATGCCGCGGCTGCCGATCTCGCGTGCGAGCGCGCGCGTCATGCCCGCCACGCCCGCTTTCGCGGCGGCGTAATTGATCTGCCCTGGGTTGCCGGCCGAGCCGACCACCGACGTGATATTGATGATGCGGCCACCCTTCGCCTTCATCATGGGGCGCAGCACCGCGCGCGACAGACGGAATACCGACTTGAGGTTGGTGTCGACCACCGCGTCCCAATCGTCGTCCTTCATGCGCATGGCGAGCTGATCCTGCGTGATGCCGGCGTTATTCACCAGCACGTGCAGCGCGCCGAATTCCTTCACCGTGCCGTCGATCAGCGCTTCCGCCGCAGCCGCGTCGTTGACGTTCAGCACTGCACCGCGACCGTTCACGCCAGCCGCGTTAAACGCTTCGCTGATGGCGGCCGCCCCGCTTTCGCTGGTCGCCGTGCCGATCACCGTCGCGCCCTGGCGCGCCAGCTCCATGGCGATCGCACGGCCAATGCCGCGCGAGGCGCCAGTGACGATTGCAATCTGCTTGTCGAGAGTCTTTTCCATCTGTCAGTCCGGATGCCCTTCGGAGGGCTGATTGATTCTGATGCGAAGTCCTGCCGCCGTCGCGGAGCGCCTGCTGCCAGGCGCGACGCGACGTTGCGTTCAGCCTGCCTTCACGAGTTTGAGCGTTTCTTCAAGCGAAACCGGATCGAAGATCGAAGCGCCGACCAGATTGCCGTCGATACGCTTGGTCAAACCCGCAAGGACCTTGCCCGGCCCGCATTCGATCACGTGCGTGACGCCTTGAGCCGACATGGCTTGCACGCTTTCGACCCAACGCACCGCGCCGGCCGCCTGACGCACCAGCGCGTCCTTGATCCCGGCCGGCTCATTGACCACCGCGACATCGACGTTGTTGATGACCGGAATCGCCGGCACCCGCACCTCGACGCTCGCCAGATACTCGCGCAACTGATCCGACGCGGGCTTAAGCAGCGACGAGTGGAACGGCGCCGAGACCGGCAGCGGCAACGCGCGCTTGGCGCCCTTCGCCTTCGCCACTTCGCAGGCCTTTTCAACCGCAGCCTTGTTTCCTGCGATCACGACCTGCGCCGGCGCATTGAAATTCACCGCTTCGACCACGCCCGCGACCGACGCCTCGGCGCACACCGCGCGCACTGCGTCATCGTCGAGACCGAGAATCGCGGCCATGCCGCCTTCACCGACCGGCACCGCCGTTTGCATGGCTTGCGCGCGAAAACGCACGAGCGGCACGGCATCGCGAAACGCGATCGCGCCCGCCGCGACCAGTGCGGTGTATTCGCCGAGGCTATGGCCCGCGACGATCGCGGGCTTCGGGCCGCCTGCCTGCAGCCACGCGCGATACATCGCGTAAGCGGCGGTCAGCATGACCGGCTGAGTGTTGGTGGTGAGGTTCAGATCTTCGACGGGGCCTTCGGCGATCAGTTTGCCGAGATCCTGGTTGAGCGCATCGGAGGCTTCCTGAACCGTCTCACGCACGATCGCGTGATCGGCGAATGCGTTGAGCATGCCGACCGATTGCGAACCTTGCCCAGGAAAAACGAACGCAAATTTCATATCGTCCCCAAAATCGATTTAGTCAGATGTGGGTGGCGCGCCCGGTTGACGGCGAGCGCGCTCATATGCAGCCGAGCGCTGCGAATAGCGCTCGCCGCAACGTCGCCGCCATTAGTAGCGGATAACCGACGCGCCCCACGTGAAGCCGCCGCCGACACCTTCGATCAGCACGTTCTGGCCGCGCTTGATGCGGCCGTCGCGCACCGCGACGTCGAATGCGAGCGGAATGGACGCAGCCGACGTATTGCCGTGCTCGCCCACCGTGACGACCATGCGTTCCTGCGGCAAACCGAGCTTGCGACAGGTGCTTTGCATGATGCGGATATTCGCCTGATGCGGAATCAGCCAGTCGATCTGTTCAGCCGACAGATTGGCCTTCTCGAGCGCTTCGACCGCGACTTTTTCGAGCACGTTGACGGCGAGTTTGAACACGGCCTGCCCGTCCATATGCAGGAACGCGCTGCCCGCCACGACACCGCCGTTCACATTGCCCGGTGTGCAGAGAATGTTCGAGTGGCTGCCGTCGGCGTGCAATGCGCTGGCCAGCACGCCGGGTTGTTCGGATGCCTGCAGGATCACCGCGCCCGCGCCGTCGCCGAACAGCACGCAGGTAGTGCGGTCGTTGAAGTCCAAGATGCGCGAGAAGGTTTCCGCGCCGATCACGAGCGCCGTGCGATGCTGACCGCTGCGAATGAAGCTGTCCGCCGTGGCCACCGCGTAGGCAAACCCGGAACAGACGGCTTGCACGTCGAATGCCGCGCCGTGGTTCTTGATGCCGAGCTTGTTCTGCAGCAGGCACGCCGTGCTCGGAAACACGAAGTCCGGCGTGGAGGTGGCGACGATGATCAGATCGATGGACTGCGGGTCGACGTCCGCTGCCTCGATCGCACGTTGCGAAGCGATGAGCGCGAGATCGCTAGTCGTGACATCAGGGTCCGCAAAGTGGCGCGCATGAATGCCCGTGCGGGCGACGATCCACTCGTCGCTCGTCTCGACACCTTGCTTGGCGAGACGTTCGGCCAGATCCTGATTGGTGACGCGGTCGGGCGGCAGATAGCTGCCGGTGCCCAGCACGCGGGAATAAATTGTCGATTGAGCCATTATGCCTTCGAGGATTGCGCAGCGTAGGGCTCGGCTGGCTGGCCGGCGATCGGGCTTGCGTGGCCCGCACCGCTCGCGTCGCGCGCCGCCTGTTCGAGAGAACCCGCGTTCTCTTCCATCGCTCGCGCAAGGCGTTCCAGCACGCCGTTTTTGACGGCATCATACCCGCGTTTGATAGCCCACTCAAACCCGTAAGCATCCGCCGAACCGTGGCTTTTGATCACCAGCCCGCGCAGGCCGAGCAACGCAGCGCCATTGTATTGCCGATGATCGACACGTTTCTTGAAGCGCATCAATACCGGCAAGGCGAGCACCGCCATCACCTTGGTGAGCCACGAACGGCCGAACTCTTCCTTGATGATGTTGGACAACATCTGCGCGAGGCCTTCCGACGTCTTCAGCGCGACATTGCCGACAAAACCGTCGCAGACGATCACGTCGACCGTGCCCTTGAAGATATCGTTGCCTTCAACGTTACCGTGAAAGTTAAGTGTACTCGCGCGCAGCAGTTCACCGGCACGTTTGATGGTGTCATTGCCCTTGATGACTTCTTCGCCGATGTTGAGCAGGCCGATGGTAGGCCGATCCTTGCCCTCGAGCGCGGACACGAGCGCGTGCCCCATCTCCGCGAACTGCAGCAGATGCTGCGGCTCGCAATCGACGTTGGCGCCCAGGTCGAGCATCATCGTGTAGCCATTGGGATTGGGCAGTGCCGACGCGATGGCCGGGCGTTCGATGCCCGACAGCGTTTTCAGCACGTAACGCGAAACCGCCATCAGCGCGCCGGTATTGCCGGCGGAAATGCAGGCTTGCGCCTCGCCTTCCTTGACGCGGTTTAGCGCCACGCGCATGGAGGAATCTTTTTTCTTGCGCAGCGCGACTTCGACCGAATCGTCCATGGCGACGATCTCGGAAGCGGGTACGACGGTCAGCGCCGGCAGGTCCTGAGCCTTCAACCTCTTCAGCTGCGCACGAATCGCACTTTCGATGCCGACGAGCAGCAGCTCAGCATCGGGATGCGATCGAACGAAGTTGACGGCAGCGGGAACGGTCACGGACGGGCCGTGGTCGCCTCCCATGCAATCTATCGTGAGCTTTACTGTCATGGAGTGCGACGAATTTCAGACGCCCTGCATGGGATCATAGCAAGCGCCGGAGCGCCAACTGCGATCGACACAAAAAAGCGGCAATTGAATGCCGCCTTTTTGCCGAGCCGGGAAAATGTCAAGCGAGCCGATCGCCACGCGAAACGCCACAAGGCGCAACGCAGTGAAACGATTAGTCGTTCTTCGTCTTGACGACTTTCTTGCCGCGATAGTAGCCGTTCGGGCTAACGTGGTGACGCAGATGCACTTCGCCCGTGCTCGGTTCCACGGCCAGCGGCGCTGCCGTCAGGAAATCGTGCGAACGGTGCATGCCGCGCTTCGACGGCGACTTCTTGTTTTGTTGAACTGCCATGACTAACTCCTAAAAATTTTTCGGATTCTAACACAGCCCGACTCGGTGTCCGCCACTGGCCGAGTGGCCAATGCGCCCGCATCGCGCTCCAATGCAACTGTTCAGTGCTTCTTGTCCGGCTCGCCGCGCTTGAGACTCTGGAGCGCCGCAAACGGATTGGGCCGTTCGGGCTCGCCGCCCTCACCTGCTTCGTCCAGTGCGCCCTCGTCGCCCTCGCCTTCGGCACCGGCCACACCAGAGACGAGGCTCTCGTGCACTTCGGGACACATCTCGTGCTTGGGCACGAGCGGCAAGGAAAGCAGCAATTCTTCCTCGATCAAGTCGATGAGATCGAAATGGTTCGAACCCACGATCACTTCGACTTCATCCTCGTCGAGCGGAAACTCTTCGGCTTCCGCCTCAGTGTTGACGATCCGGTAAGTTGCATCGACGTTGAATGCCTGCTGGTACGGTGTCATGCACCGCTGACATTCGAGCCATGCAGCGCCGTGAATCGCCATCCGCAAATAAGGCTGGGGACCCTCGGTGCCGTCGTCCTGCAATTCCGGCTGCGTCGCCCCTTCGGCTTGCCAGGTGAACGCGGTATCGCGGTCTGGCGCTTCTGCCGGGACTTCGTTTAACATGCGCGGCAGTTGCAAGACGCGCACGACTCCCGCGGCCTGACGCCCACTCCGCGCGAATTCGAACAGATCGATATCGTGCGGGTCGGACAGACCTGCAGGGTTGCCAGGATGTTGAGTCATGTGCGCTCCTGCGTCGGCAAGGATTTCGCCGTATATAACCGCGAGGTATAACCGATTTGCGAGACAGCCCGTGAGGCCCATGTGTTTGCCCGCAGTGATCACTGCACGGCAGGCACCGAGACTCGCCTAGCGCAAGCATACCGATGAAAAGCCCAAAATCATATCCGTTTTGTCTTTTCGAGTCAAACACTTAAGCCCGTACGCGCGCGAGCTTCGCGCAAGCTTGTACGCCCCGCCTCCCTAGCCGTTGATCAACCCATGTCTGATTCTCCCAATCGCCCGCCACGCCTGATTCTGGCGTCAAGTTCGCCTTATCGCCGCGAACTGCTCGAACGCCTGCGCGTGCCGTTCGATGTCGTCGTGCCCGCAATCGACGAGACGCCGCTCGCCGGCGAAACGCCGGAAGTCACCGCGCTGCGGCTTGCGCAAGCCAAAGCGCGCGCGGTCGCCGGCGGACTCGGCGCCAGCGAAGCCGCGCTCGTGATCGGCTCCGACCAGGTCGCCACTTACGACGGCCTGCAGATCGGCAAGCCCGGCTCGCACGCCAAGGCGCTCGCGCAATTGCAGGCGATGCGCGGCCGCGAAGTGCTGTTTCATAGTGCGCTGTGCCTGTTCGACAGTCGCTCCGGCACCGTGCAAGCCGTCGACGTGATCACCCGCGTGCATTTCCGCGATCTGCCGGATGCCGCTCTGCAAGCCTATTTGCTGGCGGAAACGCCGTACGACGTCGCCGGCAGCGCCAAATCCGAGGGGCTCGGCATTGCCTTGCTCGAAGCCATCCATTCCGACGATCCGACCGCGCTCGTCGGCCTGCCGTTGATCACACTGTCGCGCATGCTGCTCGCAGTGGGCTATCCGTTATTGGGGGCTCAATGAGCGGTACGCTCTATCTGATTCCAAATACATTAGGCGAAGGCGATACCGAGGCTCTCGACGCCGTCCTGCCCGCGCCGGTCCGCGCCCGTGCCGCGTCGCTTCACTATTACATTGGCGAAAACGCGAAAACCACGCGCGCTTTCCTGAAAAAAGTCGGCACGGAACGGCCGATCCAGGAAATCGAGATTCGCGAACTGAACGTGAATACGCCGGCCGGCGAGATCGACAAGCTGCTTGCGCCGCTTCTGGCGGGCACCGACGCGGGTCTTGTTTCCGAAGCGGGCTGCCCGGCGGTCGCCGACCCCGGCGCCCTGCTGGTGCGCCGCGCGCATGAACGCGGCGTGAAGGTCGTGCCGTTCGTTGGCCCGAGTTCGATTCTGCTGGCGTTGATGGCGTCGGGGCTCAACGGTCAGAGCTTTGCGTTCCATGGTTACCTGCCGGTTGACGCCACGGAGCGGGCCAAGCGTCTGCGAGATCTGGAGCAGCAGTCGCGCAAAGGCAAGCAAACGCAAATTTTTATCGAGACGCCGTACCGCAACCGCGCCCTGCTCGACACCCTGCTGGCGACTTGCGCGCCGTCCACGCTCGTTTGCGTGGCAGTGGACCTAACGCTGGAAACGGAAACGATCGCCAGCCGCACCGTGGCCGACTGGAAGAAAAAACCGGCGATCGATCTGCACAAGCGTCCGGCTATTTTCCTGATCCTGGCCGTTTGATTGGGTCGAACAACGACACGCAAAAAAAGCGCCGCGCGACCGTCGAAACGGTGACCGCGCGGCGCCTCTTTAACTGTCACCAGTAATTCACCGCAAATTCATCTTCCCACCGAGTGCCATGGCGTGAACCGCGCCGCTACCAACCGCCGCGCCGAACTTGCGCGCAACGCGGTCCGTAATGCTCTCTTTTACGGTGTAATCGACGATATCCGGCGCTTTAAACAGGTCGCGGGCCACATAATCCGCGTCACCCAAACCGTCGGCAAGGCCTAGCTCCACGCTCTTCTGGCCAGTCCAGAAAAGGCCGGAGAACATGTCGGGCGTTTCATGCAGGCGTTTGCCGCGTCCCTGACGCACCGCGTCGATAAACTGCGCGTGGATCTGATCGAGCATATCCTGAGCGTGTTCGTCCATCTTCGGCGTTTCAGGCGAGAACGGATCGAAAAATCCCTTGTTCTCGCCGGATGTGTGCAAGCGCCGCTGAATCCCGAGCTTATCCATCAGGCCGGTGAAGCCGAAGCTGTCCATCAGCACGCCGATCGAACCGACGATGCTTGCCTTATCGACATAAATCTTGTCGGCGGCTGCGGCCGCATAGTAGCCACCGGACGCGCACATGTCGCCCACGACCGCATAGAGCGGAATTGAAGGATATTTCGCGCGCAAACGGCGAATTTCGTCGTAGATGATGCCCGCCTGCACCGGGCTGCCGCCCGGACTATTGCAGCGCAAGATCACGCCGGCCGTGCCCGCATCATCAAACGCGCTCTGCAGCGCTGTGTTGATATCTTCCGCGTTTGCGTTCCTATCCGCCGATATCTCACCATCAAGTGTCACCATAGCCGTGTGCCGGCCGGTGGCGGCTACCTTGTCGCCGGAGACGTCGATGGCCACCCATACCGCCAGTAGCACGACAACCAGAAAAACAAAGCGGAAAAAAATCTTCCAGCGCCGCGCCGCGCGCTGCTCATTGATCGCCGCGAGCGCGATACGCTCGAGCGCGGCGCGTTCCCAGCCCGGCTCATCGGCAGGCGTACGGGGGCGGCCATTCAGGGACGGTTCCTTCGGCTCGGGAGTCAAATTGTCGGACATGCGGTGCAGTGGAAAGATCGAAGAAGAGAAAAAATCAGGGTGTGGCCGGGCGCAGTTCGCCGTCCGGCAGCCAGAAAACGGCTCGGCCTTCCGGCGTATCGCGTTCGTCCACCTGAACCGGCCGCAACCTGCCGCCGCGGCACGGACCGCCGACGCATTTGCCCGTATCAGGCGCGTAAATCGCGCCATGTGTAGCGCACATCAAGTATAAACCGGACGATTCGAAGAACTGCCCTTCGGCCCAGTCCAGTTCCATCGGAACGTGCGCGCAGCGGTTCAGGTAGCCGTAAGCGCGGCCATCGTAACGGACAAAAAACACGACGACGTCGCCGCCACCGAACTTCGCTGCACGGCGCACGCCCGCGCCGCCGTCCAGCAGTTCGTCCGATGCGCAGACGCGAACCGCCTCCTCCGGCGCTTGCGTGGCAGCGGTGCTCATGCGTTCTCTCGCAGCCAGCCGGACAGCACACTGACGCTCGACGCCACGAACTTCGGCGACAACGCGTTCAACGAATCCGCAGGATGCGCGCCATACGTGACGCCGATACCCGCGACGCCCGCGTTGATCGCCATTTGCAGATCGTGCGTCGTATCCCCGACCATGACCGTGCGCGCATTGTCCTGGCCCAATTCGCGCGTCAATTCGTGCAGCATCGCCGGGTGCGGCTTCGAGAACGTTTCGTCGGCGCAGCGCGTGCCGTCGAACAGGCTCGTCAGGCGCGACTGATCCAGCGCGCGGTTTAGCCCGACGCGGCTCTTGCCCGTCGCCACGGCCAGCAAATAGCCCTGATCGCGCAGTTCCTGCAACATCTCGCGCACGCCGGTGAACAGCTCGGTGGTCTGGTCCTTCACCAGATAATGGAAGCGGTAACGCTCGGCCAGCCGCGGATAGTCCGACGGATCGAGCGTGGGCGCGGCAATCTGCAGCGCGTCGCGCAAACCTAGGCCGATCACATAGCTGGCCGCCTCGTCGGCGGGAACCGGAAGACCGAGGTCGCGGCACGCCGACTGGATGCTGCGCGTGATGTGCGCGGTCGAATCCATCAGCGTCCCGTCCCAGTCGAAGACGATCAGATCAAATTGCTCTCTAGCCATGCGGTGTCGTCTCCGGGTGTGACCCATTTCTTAGTTCGTTGAGTTGCGCGATAAAGCTGCGGCATTCGGCCGGCAGCGGCGCCTCGAACTGCAGCGGCGCGCCGGTCGCCGGATGCGCGAGCTTCAGCCGGTAAGCGTGCAGGAACATGCGCTTCAGGCCCGGCTTGGCGTTGGCACGCGCCAGTGCCTTGTTAAGCGCAAAGTCGCCGTACTTGGCGTCGCCGACGATCGGCAGTTCCAGATGCTGCAAGTGGACCCGGATCTGATGCGTGCGCCCGGTCTTCAGTTCCGCCTCGAGCAACGCGTATTCCGGCCAGCGGTCGATCAGATTGAACACCGTGTGCGACGCAAGACCGTCCGGTTGCACGCGCACGCGGCGCTCGCCGTCGGCCGTCAAGTACTTGTGCAGCGGTTCCTTGACCGCGCGGCGGCGGCCCCAGTCGCTCGCCCAGTCGCCGTGAACGCAAGCATAGTAGCGCTTGTCCATCTTGTTCTCGCGAATCTGCTCGTGCAGATTGACGAGTGCCGAACGCTTCTTGGCGAGCATCAGGATGCCGGAGGTTTCACGATCCAGCCGATGCACCAGTTCGAGAAATTTTGCCTGCGGACGGGCCTCGCGCATCTGCTCGATCACGCCGAACGCGACACCGCTGCCGCCATGCACCGCGACGCCGGCCGGTTTGTCGATGACCAGCATGTGGTCATCTTCAAAAACAATTTTGAAATGGGCGGCCGGGACCGGCGCCTGGGAGGCCGTTTCGCTCGGCTGAGCGACGCGGATGGGCGGCACGCGTACCAGATCTCCCAGTTCGAGACGGTACTGCGCGTCTATCCGGCCCTTATTCACACGCACTTCCCCGCTGCGCAGGATGCGGTAGATATGGCTTTTGGGCACGCCTTTACAGACGCGCAACAAAAAGTTGTCGATGCGCTGTCCGGCCGCGCTGTCATCGATTTCGATCATCGAGACCTGGTCGCTTGCGACCGATTTCTGGGATATTTTGCCTAACTCTTTCATTCTGAATATAATTTGCCCAGCAGTCTGCGGCGGCCGGCGCAGTGTCCGGAATTCGGGCGGATTGCGCAGGTGCAAGCGATAAACCGTTATTTTACTTGCGCCGGGGTCTGGTTGCTCACCCTGAAAATGAGATGCAACAAGTTGCACGCACGAGGTCAGCACCCGGCAGGGACGGCGCCCACAGGCGCGTTCGGTCAAGGTCGGCTTCGACGGTAACGGAATTTTGGTAAAAAAGAATTTAACTTTCAGCTTCGGTATCGGGCGGTCTGACGCCCTGCTGTACGAAGCTGCAGGTTGCGAAAATACGGCGTGCGCCCAAGGCGTCTTGTAGAAAATGCAAGACATGGCGACGTCAAAATGAGGCGAGACACCCCCAGCAGGAAAAGACGCGCCGACTGCGCGAACTTCCCGCTGCGGCACGACCGCAGCCTTCGACCCTCCGGTCACGCGCCCAGTTGGCGCACCGGCGCGAGTGGACGAAGGCTTATGAAGGTCGGCCGGCAGAACCCGCGGCGTGTCGGGTCGTTATTTGAAGCCGTGTTCGCATGTGCCCTGCGGCACCGTGCCCATTTATGGGCCGGGCCCTCTCAGGCAATTCTCCCACCAGCTTTCCCGCTCCAGCGTGCTTGTGAAAACACAATAAGGCGCGGCATGCCGCTGCCCGCTTCGCCCTCGCGACTGACAACCGCGCGGCGGAGGGGCAGGCTAAGCCGCTCTGGAGCCGTTCAATGAAACGAATGTTGTTCAACGCGACGCAGCAGGAAGAACTGCGCGTCGCCATCGTCGATGGGCAAAAACTCATCGATATCGACATCGAAACCGCCGGGCGCGAACAGCGCAAAGGCAACATTTACAAGGGCATCATTACCCGCATCGAGCCGTCGCTCGAAGCCTGTTTCGTCAACTACGGCGAAGACCGCCACGGCTTCCTGCCGTTCAAGGAAGTCGCCCGCCAGTATTTCCGCGACGGCGTGGACATGCGCTCCGCGCGCATCCAGGACGCGCTGCGTGAAGGCCAGGAACTGATCGTTCAGGTCGAAAAAGAAGAGCGCGGCAACAAGGGCGCGGCCCTGACCACGTTCATCTCGCTCGCCGGCCGCTATCTGGTCCTGATGCCGAACAATCCGCGCGGCGGCGGCGTGTCGCGCCGGATCGAAGGCGACGACCGGCAGGAACTGCGCGAAACCATGGCGCAACTGCAACTGCCGGAAGGCATGAGCATCATCGCGCGCACGGCCGGCATTGGCCGCAGCGCCGAAGAACTGCAGTGGGACCTGAACTACCTGATGCAACTGTGGCGCGCGATCGAAGCCGCGTCGCAAAGCGGTTCGAGCGGTCAGCCGATGCTGATCTATCTCGAGTCGAGCCTCGTGATCCGCGCGATCCGTGATTACTTCCAGCCGGACATCGGCGAAATTCTGATCGACACCACCGAAATCCATGACCAGGCCCGCGCCTTCATGGACATCGTGATGCCGGATAATGTCAGCAAGGTGAAGCGGTATCACGACGACGTGCCGCTCTTCTCGCGCTTCCAGATCGAACACCAGATCGAGACGGCGTACTCACGCACCGTGCCGCTGCCCTCGGGCGGCGCGATCGTGATCGACCACACCGAAGCACTGGTCGCGATCGACGTGAACTCGGCACGCGCCACCAAGGGCGCCGACATCGAGGAAACGGCCGCACGCACTAACCTCGAAGCCGCGGACGAAGTCGCCCGCCAGTTGCGCCTGCGCGACCTGGGCGGTCTGATCGTGATCGACTTCATCGACATGGAATCGGCCAAGAGCCAGCGCGAAGTCGAACAGCGCCTGAAAGACGCGCTCAAGCACGACCGTGCGCGCGTCCAGATGGGCAAGATTTCGCGTTTCGGCCTGATGGAACTGTCGCGTCAGCGTCTGCGTCCGGCCCTCTCGGAAGGCAGCCACGTGACCTGCCCGCGCTGTAACGGCACGGGCCATATCCGCGATACCGAATCGTCCGCACTGCAAGTGCTGCGGATCATTCAGGAAGAAGCGATGAAGGAAAACACCGCGGCAATCCATTGCCAGGTGCCGGTCGAAGTGACCGCCTTCCTGTTGAACGAAAAGCGCGCCGAGATCAACAAAATCGAATCGCGTTTCAAGGTCAACGTCGTGCTGATCCCTAACAAGCACCTCGATACGCCGCATTACAAACTCGAGCGTCTGCGTCACGACGACGCGCGCCTCGACGATCCGCGCGCTTCGTGGAAGATGGCCGAAGAAGCGGCCCGCGAACTGGAATCGGAAACCGGTTACAGCAAGCGCACCGAAGAAGTGAAGCCGAAGCAGGAAGCGGCGGTCAAGGGCATCACGCCTGAAAAGCCGGCGCCGAGCGCGCCGGTTCGCCCGGTCGCCGCCCCGGCTCCGGTCGCGGTCACGCCGGCAAGCGGCGGCTTCATCGGCTGGTTGAAGAATCTGTTCGGCGTGCAGCCCGCCGCTCCGGCGCCTGTCGCACCGGCGCCGACTGACAAGCAGGCACGTCCGCAACGCGGCGAACGCACGGAGCGCGGTGAGCGCACCGGCGAACGCGGCGGCGATCGCAACCGTAATCGCCGTACCGGCACAGGCACTCGCGACGCAGCGGGCCGTGGCGAAGGCACGACTGGTGGCCGTCAAGGCCAAGGTCAGCAGCCGTCGCAACGCCGTGAAGAGCGCGAGCCGCGTGAAGGCCGTGAGGTGCAAGCACGCGAAGGCCGCGAGCCGCGCGAAGCACGTGAACCGCGCGAACCGCGTGGCAATCGGGAGCCGCGTGAAGCCCGCGAAGGCCGTGAACCGCGCGAGGCTCGCGAGGCTCGTGAGCCGCGCGAGGGTCGTGAAAACCGTGACCGCGACAATCGCGGCACCGAGCGCGCGGAAACGGCGGAAGCCGCACCGCGTGGCGAACGTCCGGAACGCGGCGAGCGCCGTGAGCGTGGCGAGCGTGCTGAACGTGGCGAACGCCGCAAGCCGCAAGGAGAAACCGCGGACGCATTGACGCAAAGCGAAGCGCAAACGGCGGAAGAACTGGTGCAAAACCAGACCGCTCTGGGCGAAAACGGCGCGCCGATCGATCAGGAAGCTGTGGCGCGTGAAGGCGAAGAGCGTCGTCGTCGCCGTCGCGGCCGTCGCGGTGGCCGTCGTGAGCGTGAAGAGGACGTGAACGGCAATCTGGCGGCGGACGTGGCGGAAGCTGAAGGCGACAACGCGAGCGCAACCGACGAAGCGCCGGTGCGCACGGCGCATCAGCCGGTCGAACGCAAGCCGGAAGTTGTCGAGGCGAAGGACGTGACGCCGGTGGAAGTGGTGGTGGCTGCTGTCGCAACGGAAACCGTCGTGGTCACGGAGTTGCACGCCGCAAGCGAAACGCCGGCTCTGGCCGTCGAAAAGGCTGCGAAGACGGAAACGGTGGTACCGGTCGCGCAAGCGCCGGTTGCGCCAGCCGCCGTCGAGCCGGTCGCCGAAACGCCGGTGGCGCAAGCCGCTGCGGAGCCGGTCGAAGCAACGCAAGCTGCGCCGGCCGCTAGCGAAACGGTTTCGCTGGTCGAACCGGTCGCACGTGCCCAAGCCCCGGCTCAAGCGCAGGTTGAAGCGCCGGCAGTTGCGCCGGTTGCCGAAGCGCAAGCCGCTGCTCCGGCTCCGGTCGAAACCGCGGCTCCCGCTGTGGTGGTCCAAGCGCCCGCTGCTCAACCTGCACCGCAGGCTGAGATCGTCGAACCGCAGCCGGTCGTGGCAGCGGTAGCACCGGCAGCCGAATCGGCAGCGATCGAACCGGCGCCCGTCGCCGTCGCACCGCAAGCTGCGCAGCAAGCGCCGCGTCAGGCCGCCGTGTCGGCGGAAGCCCTGCAGCCGGTGCTGGAACAAGCCGGCCTCGTCTGGGTGAACACCGACGCCGACAAGCTGCGCGCGGCTCAGGAAGCTGCTTCGCAGACCGTCAAGCCGGCTCGTGTGGTGCGCGAACGCAAACCGCTGCCGCCGCTCGACAGCGCGCCGATGCAACAGGTGGAAACAGGCGGCCACCCGCAGTAAGCCGCCCCGCCGCACTCAAAAAGCCCGCCCTCACCGGCGGGCTTTTTTTATGGGCGCGCGCCGCAGCTCGAACGCGCCGCGATAAGCCACTCCCCGTATACCCCGACACGGCCTGGGGTACCCCTGCCGCCTGAAGCATTTCCGATAGAATGAATATCTAGCTCTAATTTCAAGCACAAACCGACGCATTCATCGAAGCAATTCATGTCCCGACGCATCATCCCTGTTGCCGATCTCAGCGCTGTGCCGGTCATCGCCGGCCCCGTGCAGACGCCCAGTGGCGCGCTGCACGACACGCTTGCGCGGCCGTTGCGCGACCTGCGCATTTCGGTCACGGATCGCTGCAATTTCCGGTGCGTCTATTGCATGCCTCGCGCGGTGTTCGACAAGGACTACACGTTTTTGCCGCACAGCGCCTTGCTGAGCTTCGAGGAGATTGAACGGCTGGCGCGACTGTTCGTCGCACACGGCGTCGAGAAAATCCGTCTGACGGGCGGCGAACCGCTATTGCGTAAGAATCTGGAATTCCTGATCGAACGCCTCGCGCAACTGACCACGCCGGCGGGCCGGCCGCTCGATCTGACGCTGACCACCAACGGTTCGCTGCTGGAACGCAAGGCGCGCAGCCTGAAAGACGCCGGTTTGACCCGCGTCACGGTGAGCCTCGACGCGCTCGACGACACGCTGTTCCGCCGCATGAACGACGCGGACTTCGCCGTCGGCGACGTGCTGGACGGCATTGCCGCGGCGCACGCGGTCGGCCTCGCGCCGGTCAAGGTCAACATGGTCGTTAAGCGCGGCACCAACGACAGCGAAATCGTGCCGATGGCGCGTCACTTCAAAGGCTCGGGCGCGGTGCTGCGCTTCATCGAATACATGGACGTGGGCACGTCGAACGGCTGGAACATGATGGAAGTGCTGCCGTCCGCCGACGTCGTCACGCGCATTGCCGAACACTTCCCGCTCGCGCCGCTCGAAGCACACAGCGCCGCCGAGACCGCGCAGCGCTGGGGTTACGTGGACGGCGGCGGCGAGATCGGTGTGATTTCGAGTGTGACGCGCGCGTTTTGCGGCAGTTGCACGCGAGCGCGTCTGTCGACCGAAGGCAAGCTCTACCTGTGCCTGTTCGCCTCGTCGGGGCACGACCTGCGCGCGCTGGTGCGCAACGGCGCGAGCGACGCCGACATCGCCACCGCCATCGCCGAAATCTGGCAGGAGCGCGGCGACCGCTATTCGCAACTGCGCGGCAGCAACGCCGCCGAGTCGCTCGTGCGCGATGGCCGCCGCGTCGAGATGTCGTACATCGGCGGCTGAGCGGCGGCACGTGAAGCCGACGCGCGACCACATCACCGGACTGTTGCTTGCGGGCGGCCGCGGCATGCGCATGGGCGGCGCCGATAAGGGTCTGCAAATGCTGCATGGCGAGCCGCTCGCCGTCCATGTGCTCAAGCGCCTCGCGCCGCAAACCGGCGCCCTGCTGATCAGCGCCAATCGTCACCCTGAGGCCTACAACGCGCTCGGCGCGCCATTCGACGCCACGGTAGTGGCGGACACCCTGGCCGACTTTCCGGGCCCGCTGGCAGGCTTGCTCGCCGGCTTACGCGCAGCCGATGGCAATTACCTACTCAGTGCCCCCTGCGACTCACCGTGGCTGCCCGCCGACCTGGCCGAACGCCTCGCGCACGCGCTGGACTCGCACGGAGCCGACGTCGCCACGGTCACCACCATCGACGCGCACGGCCAAACGTCCTTGCATCCGGTCTTCGCGCTTGTGCGCACGAGTCTCGCCGACGATCTCTCGGCCTTCCTCGAAGCCGGCGAGCGTAAAGTGCGCGCGTGGTACGCGCGCCACAAGACGGTGGAAGTCGTCTTTACCGACGAGCGCGCGTTTTACAATATCAATTCGCTACAGGAACTCGCCGACCTCCAGCGTGATTGAGGCCACGGTTGAAATCCCGCTCCGGCCGCACGGCAACCGCCGCTTCCGCCGCCGGTCGCGACGCTCAGCTCTTCATGACCACGCCTAACGAATTTTCCCGCTGCGTCGCGCAGTACGATCCTCACGCGCTGCCTGTCCCGGCCGCACAGGCAATTGTTTCGCCAGTGGGCCGCGCCGGTCACGGCCATTGAACGCGTGGCCTTGCGCGACGCGCTCGACCGCGTGCTCGCGGCCGATATCGTGTCGCCGATCGACGTCCCCTCGCACGACAATTCCGCCATGGACGGCTACGCGTTCAACCGTGCGGCACTCGCCACGGGCGCGGCCACGGTCGAATTGGCGATCGTCGGCAAGGCGCTGGCCGGGCATCCGTTCGCGGGCCGCGTCGAGGCCTCGCAATGCGTGCGCGTGATGACCGGCGCCTGCATGCCGGCCGACTGCGACACCGTCGTCCCGCAAGAGCTCGTCGAGCGCGGCGCCGATTCCGTTTCAATTCGCTTTGCGGCCAACGCCGTAACGGCCGGCGCAAATCGGCGCCTCGCCGGCGAAGACCTCGCGCGCGGCCATGCCGCGCTGCGATCGGGCCGCATCATGCGTGCGTCGGACCTTGGGTTGCTGGCCTCGCTCGGTATCGGCGAAGTCAATGTCAGGCGGCGTTTGCGCGTCGCTTTCTTCTCGACCGGCGACGAATTGCGCTCGCTCGGCGAGCCGCTCGATCCAGGCTGCGTGTACGACAGCAACCGCTACACGCTGTTCGCCATGCTGCGGCGCCTGAATATCGACACACTCGACCTCGGCGTAGTGCGCGACGAGCCCGCCGCAATGGAAGACGCCTTGCGCAGCGCCGCGGCGAATGCCGACGTGGTGCTGACCTCGGGCGGCGTCTCGGTCGGCGAGGCGGATTTCACCAGGCAACTGCTGCAAACTTTTGGCGACGTCGCGTTCTGGAGCCTCGCCATGCGCCCGGGCCGACCGCTCGCCTTCGGCCGCGTCTGGTCCGGCGAGCGGCCGGGTGTCGGGCGTCCCGCGTTATTCTTCGGTTTGCCGGGCAATCCGGTCGCCGTGATGGTGGCGTTCTATCAGATCGTGCGCGAAGTGCTGCTGCTGATGTCGGGCGCCACGCCGCAACCGCTGCCGGTCATTCACGCCATGAGCCGGCGGGCCATCCACAAACGCGCCGGGCGCACCGAATTCCAGCGCGGTCTGGCCGAGCAGGACGCGCATGGACAATGGCACGTCACGCCGACCGGTTCGCAGAGCTCCGGCGTGCTGAGTTCGATGAGCGAAGCTAATTGCTTCATCGTGCTCAGGCACGATGAAGGCGAGATCGCCGAAGGTGAGCGCGTCGCCATCATGCTGTTCGACGGACTCATCTGACCGCTGACGCGGGCTGAGGCAACGCACCCGCCGGCGCTCATTTGCTGCTTTACCCACTACTACTACGACACACGGGTTTGACTTACATGAAAAAACAGATCTCGTTCATTGCACCGGGACAGACGGCCAAAGCACTCATCCTCGTGTACCTGACGTTTTCGGTGCCGATCGTGCTGCTGGGCGTGCTGGTCGCGTTCGTGCGCTATGGCTCGGTGGAACTGAGCACGGTGTTCAGCGCGCTGCTGCTGAATGCGATTCTCGGTTTCATCCTGCTGTGGATCGCATGCCACGCGTACAACTGGGTGGCGTCGCGCTTCGGCGGCATTGAAATCCATCTGACCGACGCACCGGAAGAGGCGTAATGCCCGCGAGGATTCGCGCCGCCACGCCCGCGGACACCGGCGCCATCTTCGCGCTGACGTACGAACTCGCGCAGTTCGAAAGCCTCACGCACGTGTTCGTCGCAACCGAAGACGGCTTGCGCGACGCGCTGTTCGGGGCGCGGCCTTCAATCGAGGCGTTGGTGGCGGAAAACGAAGGCCGCATCGTCGGCTATGCGCTGTTCTTCCACAATTACTCGAGCTTCGTCGGCAAGCGCGGACTGTATCTCGAAGACGTCTACGTGCAACCCTCGCAACGCGGTGGCGGTCTTGGCACCGCGTTGTTGCAGCGTCTTGCCGCATTGGCGGTGGAACGACAATGCGGGCGGTTCGAATGGACCGTGCTGGACTGGAACCAGCAGGCCATCAGCTTCTATGAAAAGATGGGCGCGACTGTCATGCCGGATTGGCGTGTGGTGCGTCTGACAGGTGAGGCGCTGGAACAGCTGGCGGCGGGCGCAGGCGCCTGAGCGAGTGCCAGGCGTGTTCTTGCGTTGCTTTTCGCGGAGCCAACTTGCCACGCCGCCGCGACTAGCCCACCGCTAGCTGCACTCCATCACTGCTCGTCGGGATCCACGCCCGACAGCGCATCGCCGAGCAACCCGCTCGCCTCTTCGCCCGGCAACGCCTCGACGTCGCGCAATCGGCGGCTCATGACGCGCGTGCGCGTTTCCGCCGCTTCAATGGAGCGCGTCACCGTCTCCAGTTGCGCCTTCGTCTTGGCCAGCACATCGCCGAATTTGCCGAACTCCGTTTTCACCGCGCCGAGCACCTGCCATACCTCGCTCGATCGCTTCTCGATCGCGAGCGTGCGGAAACCCATCTGCAAACTATTGAGCAAGGCGGTCAGCGTGGTCGGCCCCGCAATCGTCACGCGATAGTCGCGTTGCAACAGGTCCGTCAAGCCCGGCCGGCGCAATACTTCCGCATATAACCCTTCGGTCGGCAGAAACAGCAGCGCGAAGTCGGTGGTGTGCGGCGGCGACACGTACTTCTGCGCGATCATGCGCGCCTCGGCACGAATCCGCGCTTCGAGCGCACGCGATGCGTCCTCCACCGCGACCGGATCGGCGCGCTCCTGCGCTTCGATCAGACGCTCGTAGTCTTCACGCGGAAATTTGGCATCGATGGGCAGCCACACCGGTGTGGCCGCAGCGCCCTGCTCCGCGCGTCCCGGCAGCTTGATCGCGAACTCGACGCGCTCCGCGCTTCTCGGGACAGTCGCAATGTTTTTCGCGTACTGGTCGGCGGTGAGCAGTTGTTCGAGCAACGCTTCGAGCTGCACCTCACCCCACGTGCCGCGCGTCTTCACATTCGTGAGAACCTTTTTCAGATCGCCGACGCCGGCGGCCAGTGTCTGCATCTCGCCCAGTCCGCGGTGCACCTGTTCGAGCCGGTCCGACACCAGCTTGAACGACTCGCCCAAACGCTGTTCAAGCGTAGCGTGCAATTTTTCGTCGACGGTGCGGCGCATTTCGTCGAGCTTGAGCGAGTTGTTCGCCTCGATATCCTTCAACCGCTGCTCGATGGTCGCGCGCACTTCGGCGAAGCGGCGGTCGTTTGCCTCGGTGAGTTGCCCCAACTGCAGGCTCAGCGTATCGCCGAACTGCTTGAGCGAGCGGCCTTGTTCGTCACGCGCCTGCTGGGCCTGCGCCTGCAGACTGTGGCGCACGGCGTCGAGCTGCTGGGCGAAACCGTCGATCTTGCCGCCCTGCACCGTCGTCATGCTGCTGAACTGCGCGGCCAGCGTCTGCTGAAAATGCGCGAAACCGCTGCTCTGTTCGGTACGCGACACGCGCGCCGTCTCGGTGATGTCATTGCGCAGTTGCCGCTCAAGCCGCTCGTAGGCGTGCGCTTGCGCGTCGGCCGTGGCGTCCATGCGTTCGTTGAGCAACTCGAATTGCTCGTTGTCCTCCGCCCGGCCATGAGCACGCATCAGCAAAACCAGAGCGATAACCAATGCGACCGCCAGGAGGGCAACGGCCGCCACCAGATACATTGTCATGAACGCGCCTTGCCGATGACCTGGGGGTTGACCGGATTCGGCGGCCGCCCCGCGCGCGGACCTTCGCCCAGACCCGCGATCAGATTGTCAGCGGCGAGATTCGCCATGGCGCGGCGCGTGGCTTCAGTGGCGCTGGCAATGTGCGGCGTGAGCACGACATTCGGGACGCTGAGCAGATCCTGATTCAGATTCGGCTCGCCTTCGAACACATCGAGACCGGCGGCGGCAATCTGCTTCGAGCGCAACGCCTCGACGAGCGCCGCGTCGTCGACGATACCGCCGCGCGCGATATTGGTGAGCGTCGCGCTCGGCTTCATGAGCGCGAGTTCTGCCGCGCCGATCGTGTGATGGTTCTCCTTCGTGTACGGCAGAACGAGCACAACGTGATCAGCGCGCCGCAACAGATCCTGCTTCGATGCGTACTCCGCGTTCAGCTCGGCCTCGATCTCCGGCGCCACCTGCGAACGGTTGTGATAAATCACCTGCATGTTGAAACCTTTCGCACGACGCGCAAGCGCCTGGCCAATACGGCCCATGCCGATCACGCCGAGCGTCGAGCCGTGCAGATCGCTGCCGAGAAACGCGTCGTACGCCCACTTCTGCCACTGGCCCGCGCGCAGCCAGTGCTCCGATTCGGTGATGCGGCGCGCCGCCGCCATCATCAGCGCCCAGCCGAAGTCCGCGGTCGATTCGTTGAGCACGTCCGGCGTATTGGTGCCGAGCACGTTGGCCGCGTTGAAGGCTGCCATGTCGAAGTTGTTGTAGCCCACCGCCATATTCGACACCACGCGCAGACGCGGCGCCGCGGCGAGTTCGGCGGCGCCGACCGGATCGCCCGCGGTCAGCGCGCCGTCTTTATCCGCGAGACGACGCTTCAGTTGGTCGGCGGGCAACACGTCGCCCTGATTCCAGTCGACGTCGAAATACTGTTTGAGCCGTTCGATCACATCGGGAAAGATCGGCCGGGCGACGAGGATCTTCTGCATTTCAATTCTCCGTAAAACGCGTCGAGTTCGATTGCCTCGGCGTCAAAAAAAGAGCCAGCCGGTGATGAGGAAAAGCGGCAACAACACGGCGGCTGACCAGCCCATATACGCGAAAAAACCCGGCATGCGAACGCCGCGCGATTCCGCGATGGCCTTCACCATGAAGTTCGGCGCATTGCCGATATACGTGTTCGCGCCCATGAACACCGCGCCCGCCGAGATCGCCGCGAGCGTGGTGGCGCCGGTGGTCATGAGCGTCTGCGCGTCGCCGCCGGCCAGGTTGAAGAACACGAGGTAAGTCGGCGCGTTGTCGAGAAACGAAGATAGCAGGCCGGTCGCCCAGAAGTACATCAGATCGTGCGGCTGGCCCGAGGCGTCTTTGACCAGATGAACGATGCCCGCGAACGCGCCCGCCTCGCCGGCGCGCAGAATCGTGATGACCGGAGCGATCGTCACGAAGATGCCGGCGAACAGTTTGGCCACTTCTTCGATCGGCGCCCAGTTGAAGTCGTTGCCCGCGCGAGCCGCGCGCGGCGTGAGTGCCAGCGAGAGCAAGGTGACGACGATCAGCGCGGCATCGCGTACGGCGCTCTGCAAAGCCACCTGCGTGCCGAACACGTCGAACTCCACGCCCGGTTTCCACAGGCCGCTCATCAGCACGAGCGCGATCACCACGGCCAGCAACACGAAATTGATTTTGCCGTCGATGCCGAGTGGCGGTGTGTCGGGTGTCGGATCGAGAAAAAGGGAACGCTCTTCCTCGCGCCGATGAAAGTAATACGAGTCCAGCGCATAGAACGCGATCAGCAGCACACCGCAGACGAACAACATCGGCAGCGCGAGATGCACGGTGGTCCAGAAGAAACTCACGCCCTGCAGAAAGCCGAGAAAGAGCGGCGGGTCACCCAGCGGCGAAAGCGACCCTCCCGCGTTGGCCACGAGGAAGATAAAAAACACGACCACGTGAACGACGTGCTTGCGATTATCGTTGGCGCGCAGCAGCGGGCGAATCAGCAGCATCGCCGCGCCCGTCGTGCCCATGACGCTGGCGAGCAAGGTGCCGAGCGCGAGGATCGCCGCGTTCAGGCGCGGCGTGCCATGCAGATTGCCGCGTACGCAGACGCCGCCCGCCACGGTATAGAGCGCCGTCAGCAACACGATGAACGGTATGTATTCTTCGAGCAGCGCGTGCACGAGCGTGCCGAATGCGACGCTGCTTCCGTAGTTGACGGCGAACGGCACGAGAAACACAAGCGCCCACGCCGCCGCAATCTTGCCAAAATGGTGATGCCAGAACGCCGGCGCGATCATGGGAAATACCGTGATCGACAGCAGCACGCCCGCGAACGGCAGCCCCCACAGCGCCGACAAAGCCGCGCCGTCGAGCGTTGCGGCAGATGCCAACTCCGGCCAGCCAGCCAGCGTCAATGCAGCTGCGAACCCCATGCCCGTCCAGGCGGCACGTTGTTTCATAGATTTGAAGTCCTTGTTATTGCTTAAGGCCGCACAGCGGAGCATGCGTCCTGATGCACGGGCGCGTTTGCTGCTCAGGCGCCCTGCACGACGATCACGTGCACCCGGTACGGCCCATGCGCGCCGAGCACGATGGTCTGTTCGATATCGCCGGTACGCGAAGGCCCGGAGACGAAGTTGACCGCACGCGGCAGTTCGCCACGTTCCTTGCGGATCAGTGCGAACGCCTCTTCGTGACCTGAGACGATGCGCGAAGCCGGCACGATGGCAATGTGTGTTTCCGGCAGTAGACCCGCCGAAGCATAAGTTTCCGGCCCCGACAGCAGCACCAGCGTGCCGGTCTCTGCGGTCGCACAGAAGCAGCCGGTGAGACCGACCACGTCGCCGTCTTGCGGCTTGCGAAATTCGACGGTGAGGCCGGCTTCGGCCCAATGCAGATCTCGCAGCGTTTGCCAGGCGATGGCCTGCAGCGGCAACGCATGCTGCGCGAGATAGCGGTGCGCCGCGGCCGGCACGTCGCTCAGTGCTTCAACCGAGTCCACCGTGGTCGCCAATTTTTGCGCTTCTTCGATGAAGTGTGCAACGAGGTCGGCAGGCATGTCCGGACGCGGGCCGGCAGGATGACGCGCGAGATAGTCCGCCGCGGCCTCGTGCTCGGAAGCGGACGGCTCGGGCTCGCGCCCTTGCGCCGCGCGGATGCGCGCCAGGATGTTGCGGCGTGCAATCGATGTGTCCATGTGCGAAATCCTCGTGTCGACAGCCGTGCGATATGGCGAGAATTATACCGGCCACCCTGCGCGCGAACACCCTGGCCGAACGGTCTATTGCCGCGCATCGCACGCGCGGCATAAGCTACCGGCAGCTAGCGATGAACCGCGTTACTTCGCCGCTTCTTCCTCGGGCTGCGCAATGCCGAACACCTGGCGCAGGTAAGCGAGGTAAGCCTTGTCTTCGCACATGTTCTTGCCCGGCGAGTCCGACAGCTTCGCCACCGGCTGACCGTTGCAGCGAACCATCTTGATGACGATCTGCAGCGGGTTGTAGCCGAGGTCGTTGGTCAGATTCGTGCCCACGCCGAAGGCCAGCTTGCAGCGGCCGCGGAAGCGCTCGTAGAGTTGCAGGACTTTGGGAATGTCGAGCGCGTCGGAGAACACGAGGATCTTGGTGCGCGGGTCGCAGCGGTTCGCTTCGTAGTGCTTGAGCAGGCGTTCGCCCCAGTCGAACGGATCGCCGGAATCGTGGCGCGCGCCGTCGAACAGTTTGCAGAAGTACATGTCGAAGTCGCGCAGGAACGCCTCCATGCCGTACACGTCGGAGAGCGCGATGCCCAGGTCGCCGCGGTATTCCTTGGCCCACATTTCGAAGCCGAAGATCTGCGAGTCGCGCAGCCGCGGACCGAGCGCCTGGCACGCCTGCAGGTATTCGTGCGCCATCGTGCCGAGCGGCGTGAGGCTGTGCTTCATTGCGTAGAACACGTTGCTGGTGCCGGCGAACTGCTCGCCGAGGCCTTCCTTGAGCTTGAGGATCACTTCCTCGTGCCATTGCTTCGAGAAGCGGCGCCGTGTGCCGTAGTCGGCGATCTTGCAGTCGGCGAATTCCGGACGCGCGCCGAGCAGTTGAATCTTGTCGACGAGGCGCCCGCGCCCTTCGCTGTAGTCCGGCATTTGCTGGGTGTTGCGGAAGTAGACTTCATTGACGATCGCGAGCATCGGAATCTCGAACAGGATCGTGTGCAGCCACGGCCCCTTGATCTCGATATCGATTTCGCCATTGCCCTTCGGCGACGCTTCGATCGAAATGTATTTTTCGTTCAGATGGAACAGCGCGAGAAACTCGATGAAGTCGCCCTTGATGAAGCGCATGCGCCGCAGGTAGTCGAGCTCGTCGTCAGTGAAGCGCAGCTGGCAGAGCTTGCGAACTTCGTCGCGAATTTCGCCGATGTACGGCACGAGATCGACATTCGGCGTACGGCAGCGGAAGCGATATTCCACATTCGCCGCGGGAAAGTGATGCAACACCACTTGCATCATCGTGAACTTGTACAGATCGGTGTCGAGCAGCGAAGTAATAATCATGATGGTGCGAACTGGACTGCGGAAAACGGAAGGCCTGCCACGAAAGCCGACTCACCCATGCGCGACGGCACGCCCCGTGCGTACCGACCTGACGCATGTTACCCGAATGCGTCGGCATTCAGCGCGCCGCCAGACGCTCGCACCGGGCGCTCAAGGGAGCCATACGGCGCACGCCATAAACTAATCACGAAAACGTATAAACGGTGTCGCGCGATGCCGCATGCGCCTCTTGACGTTACGATACAATAGCGCTTTTGGCGTTTCCGCCTCCCCAGATACCGCATGCAGGAGCTGCCTGAATGACTCACGTTGTGACCGAAAGCTGCATCAAGTGCCGCTATACCGACTGTGTCGATGTGTGCCCGGTGGACTGCTTTCGCGAAGGTCCCAACTTCCTCGCGATCGACCCCGATGAATGCATCGACTGCGCCGTGTGCGTGGCCGAGTGCCCGGTGAACGCCATTTATGCCGAAGAAGACGTGCCGGGCGACCAGCAGAACTTCATCGAACTGAATGCCGATCTCGCGAAGAACTGGCCGAGCATCACCAAGACCAAGGCACCGCTGCCGGAAGCGGACGAGTTCAAGGACGTGAAGGAAAAGCTCGAGCTGCTCGTGCGCTGAGCCTCGCTGCCTGTGGCGTGCATCGCCGGATTCGAATGAAATCGAGATGAACACAAGGTATTGACAGGCGCTTAAGCTGCTCCTACAATTTCGTTTCTCTGCTGTTTGTTGTTCTGTTCCTCGATAGCTCAGTCGGTAGAGCGCCGGACTGTTAATCCGTAGGTCCCTGGTTCGAGCCCAGGTCGAGGAGCCAAGAATTGCAAAAGCCCGTTAACCAAGACGGGCTTTTTTATGTAGGTTAAGTTGTACTGCTGTTCCTCGATAGCTCAGTCGGTAGAGCGCCGGACTGTTAATCCGTAGGTCCCTGGTTCGAGCCCAGGTCGAGGAGCCAAAAAATTTGGAAGGCCCGCATTCGTGCGGGCCTTTTTCTTTTTGCGCGCCGCACGCCGCCGAACCGCGTCACCCCGCCCTGGTCGATGCCATGCCCGCGTCGCCCGTGACCGCCGGCCGTTATACGATGGCAATCCCGGCGCACGCCCCGCGCCCAACCTAGGCGCTCAATTTCCGGCAAGCACATTCCATGAAAACCACTTTGTTGCGCATCTCGCTTGTGGCGGCCGCCGCCCTCCTGCTGCCTTCGGCGCACGGCGAAGAAGTCGGCAGCGTCAATACCAATTTCCGCGTCACGGGCTCCGACCGCGTGGTCGTCGAGGCCTATGACGATCCAGCGGTTCAGGGTGTGACCTGCTACGTGTCGCGGGCGCGTACCGGCGGCGTCAAGGGTACGCTCGGCATCGCGGAAGATCCCACCGAGGCGTCGATCGCCTGTCGCCAGGTCGGCGAAATTCACTTCACGGGCCCGGTGAAGAAACAGGCCGACGTGTTCTCGGTGAGCATGTCGTTCGTCTTCAAGTCGCTGCATGTGGTACGGGTGGTCGACGCGAAGCGCAACTCGCTGGTGTATCTCACCTACAGCGACCGGGTGGTCAGCGGCAGCGCGAAGAACAGCGTGAGCGCCGTGCCGATGCCGGCCGGAACAACGATCCCGGTCAAGTGAACGCCGCCCTACGGCAAAACGCAGTCGGCCGGCACGCCGGCGCGTGACGCGGCAGGGTCGCGACGCGCTACACTGACCGGCCCAGCTGGAATTTCATCGTGACCGCCGCCCATCGTTTCCAGGATTCCGCCCGCTACTGGCGCACGCCGCTTCTACCCGGCGCGGACCTGCTCACGGCCGAATATCACAATCACGAGTTCACGCCGCATTGGCACGATGCGTACACGATTCCGGTGATCGTGGCGGGCGCCGAGGGGTATCGGTATCTCGGCTCCGACTATGTCGCCGAAGCCGGCAGCGTACCGATCATCAATCCCGGCGAGTTGCACACCGGCTCGAAGGCGGTCGAGGCGGGTTGGCGGTATCGCGTGATGTATGCGCCGGTGGATTTCATCCACGCCCTTGCCAATGAGGTCAGCGGCAGGCCTCAGGCGTTGCCTTGGTTTGCGCCGGGTGTGATCCGCGATCCGGATCTGGCCACGCGGCTGGCACATGCGCATCGTCTGCTGGAGGCGGGCGACGACGCGCTCGCCGCCGAAGCCGCCATGCTCGACGCCTTGTCCACGCTGCTGGTGCGTTACGCGCAAACCCAACCGGCGCGTTCGCGCCTCCCCACCGACGACGCTCGTGTGACGCTCATGCAGGAGCGCCTGACAGGCGACCTCGTCGAGCCCGTCACGCTCGCTGAAATGGCCCAGGTAGCGGGACTCTCGCCGTTCCACGCGGCGCGTCTTTTCACCCAGACGACCGGCCTGCCGCCCCACGCGTGGCGCAATCAGGTGCGCTTGCAGCGCGCGCTCGCGCCACTGCGCGCGGGAGTTTCTGTCACGGAGGTCGCCGCCGCCAGCGGTTTCACGGACCAGAGCCACTTCACGCGACACTTCCGGCGCATGTTCGGCGTGCCGCCCGGGCGCTGGCAGGGCTTGTGACGCGGCGCGGGTGCGTGCGTTGCCGGCGAGCTGCGCGTCCTGCTGCCTCAAGCACTCCAGCCGCACCGCAAGACGCAAGTGGGTACTCTTGCCCACGGCCTGCCTGCCCGGCTGCCTCGACCACTCCATGTGCTCGCCAGTACGCGAACGGTTGCCGCCTACGCGCTGCGGCCCCGACCAATCCAACCGGCAGACACGATGCCAGCGTCTACATTACTGGCGACCCGGCGTGCCATCTTATTTGCTCATTCCGGCGGCATGACATCGCCTGGCGTGCGCGCCGCCGCATCGAACCATTGGCCATCCGCAAGAACGTACAAGCCCCGTCCAGCCACCGCCGCTATGCTTCCCGAATCAAGGAGGCCAGATTGACCCATCCCACCGCAGGCCGGCCCACAAACCCAGGCCATTTCAAAGAGTTCACCGCCGGCGCGCGCGACATCATCCCGATGATGGTCGGCGCGGCGCCCTTCGGCGTCATTTTCGGCACGCTCGTCGCATCCGGCCCGCTGCATCTTTGGCATGGGCAGTTGATGTCGCTCGTCGTGTTCGCCGGCTCCGCGCAGTTCATCGCGCTCGGCCTGATTGCCGGACATGCGAGTTTTGCCGTCATCTGGGCGACCACGCTCGTCGTCAATCTGCGCCATGTGCTGTACAGCGCCACGCTCGCGCCGCACGTCGCGCATTTGCCGGCACGCTGGCGCTGGGCGCTCGGCGCGCTGCTCACCGACGAAGTCTTCGCCGTCGCGTGGGAACACTACCGGCACCGAGAGCCCGGCACGGTGGGCCCGCACTACTTCTTCGGCGCCGGCTTGGCCATGTACCTGAACTGGCAGCTCTGGACCGTCGGCGGCCTGCTGTTCGGCGCGGCTTTCCCCGGCCTGCAATCGCTCGGCCTCGATTTCGCGATGGTCGCCACGTTCATCACGATCGTCGTGCCGCAACTCGTCGCGCTGCGCTATATCGCGGCGGCCGTCACCGCGGGCATGCTGGCCTTCTTCTGGCAGGCGTGGCCTTACAAGCTTGGTTTGCTTGGCGCGGTGTTCGCGGGCGTGGCGATCGGCGTCCTGCTGTCGACGTCGCGGCCCAACCTGCGCGGCAACGGCAAAACCGTGGAGGCCTCGCGATGAACTACGTCGTCCTGATTCTCGGCATGGCGGCGATTACGTGGGTGATCCGCGCCGCCGTCTTCGTGCTCGGCGACCGGCTGGTATTTCCGCCGCTGGTGCGCACGGCGCTCGGCTTCGTGCCGGTCACCGTGCTGACCGCGATCATCGTGCCGATGGCGGTTGCACCGCACGGCGGCGACGCCGAGCTGACCTGGCGTAATCCGCAACTGGTCGGCGCGCTGGCCGCGGTGCTCGTCAGCGCGTTGACGCGGCGGCCGCTGCTGACCATCGCCGTCGGGCTGACGGTCTTTTTTGTCTGGCAATGCGTCGTGCTGAAATAGACACACGCCGCTTTCAAGGCAGCGACAGCGTCGGCCGGCTCGCGCCACGCCCGCGCAAGCCAGGCGACGCTTCCCTCTAAAGCGGGCGCGCCCGCCCCGCGCTCCCTTAAGTTTCCCGCCGATCCGCCGTTATGCAGTCGAGGTCCGCTCGTCGGGATACGTCCCGCTGGTTATGCGGCATCAGGCAGGAATCAAGCGCGCCGGCATCGAACGCCGCGTCTCCCAAGGCCCGCGCGGCCAGGCGGCGTGGCGAGGCCGCGCGGCAGGACCAAACGGGATAACACATGGGTCAAATCACCCTCACGCTCAAAGACGAGACCATCGCGACGCTGCGCAAGGATTTCGACGCTTTCCTGCGGGTATCGCTGAAGCTCGATCCGCAGTTCGCGACGCCGTCGTTTGAGGATTTTTTGCGCGCCAAGCTGCTCGACAACATGGTGCCGCTGACCGAACACGCGGTTCAGCGGATGTTGCAGGGCGGCCAGTACGCCTGGGCGAAACGCACACTGGACAAGGAGTTTCCGGATGTCGTCGCGATTCTGATGCGGCAGGCGGGCGAGTTCGGCTTCGGCTTCGCGGCCCGCTCGGAATGGACGCCGGAGGAACTCGCCAAGCAGTGCCGCGACTGGGCGGCGGCCATCGTCAAGGAAGCGGAAGGCGACGCCGTGCTGATCGACCCGCTCGCGGCGCAGATCAAGAGCGCGGCGCAAGACATTCAGGCGCTCGAGGAAGTCATGCAGACGCCGGCGTGGCGGCTGGTGGAATCGCTGCGCCAGCGCGTCTACGAGGCCAAGGTGGCGTGCGAAACGAGCGTGGGCAGCACCGCGCGTGAAAAGCTCGGCGAACTGCGCGGGCTGCTGCGACTGGGTATTTCGCACGGCTCGTTCCAGAAGCAGGAAGCGCAGCAGATCATGGAGTTCCTGCGCCTGCTCAAGCCGGAAATCTTCGTGGAAGAGCCGTACGACGTGTTTTCGCGGATGGCGGCCTGGCTGCGTAATTTCTTCGTGCCGCCGCGTCCGGCGCCGCAGCAACAGCAGCGGCAGTCGCAGCCGCGCTGAGGCTAAAGAGCCCAGGAAGCCACCACTGAGTCGCGGTAGCCAACGGCGGGATCAGATGCGCGGCATCAAAGCGCGTCGTCGCGCTCTCAATCCCACATCTTCCTGAGTTTCGCGCCGATCTCGATCTTCGCCTGCGCCGCCGCGGCCAGCCCGGCCGCCGTGGGCGCGCTCGGAACCGGGACGCGCGGCCATGCATAGGCATCGAACAATGGCATCAGATGCGCGGGAATGAAGCGCGTGCGCGAGGCCCACACGTGACGGTCGCCCATGTGCGTCTGGTTGTGCACGTAAAAGCGCTGCGGCACGACGATATGCAGGTCCTCTTTCGCGCGCGTCATCGCCACATAGAGCAGGCGGCGCTCCTCGTCGATTTCCTCCTCGCTGCCGGTGCCGAGATCGGACGGAATGCACCCGTCCACGCCGTTCAGCACGAACACGTTGCGCCACTCCTGCCCTTTCGCCGAATGGATCGTGGACAGGATCAGGTAGTCCTCGTCGATCAGCGGCACGCCGGATTCGTCGCTGGTGGCGTCGGGCGGGTCGAGCGTCAACTCGGTCAGAAACCGTTCACGCGACGGATACGTGCCCGCGATGCTCTCCATCTGCAACACGTCCGCGTGACGGATCGCCGCGTCCTCGTGATTGCGCTCGAGATGCGGCTCATACCAGCGGCGCACCATTTCGAACTCGGCGGGCCACGGTGTCTGGCGCCCGTACACGCTCGACATCAGCTTGACGAACGGATGCCAGTCTTCCTGCGTCCGAGCCGGCGCGGCGAAGGCGGCCAGCGCGCCGCCGGCGGTGTCGGCGGGGTTGCCGCTGCCCGCGCGCGCGGCGACCTCGTCGAGCACCTTTGCCGCGGTAGCCGGTCCCACGCCGGGCAGTAACTGCACGACGCGAAACCCGGCCACGCGATCACGCGGATTTTCCGCCCAACGCAGCACGGCAAGCACGTCTTTCACGTGCACCGAATCGAGAAACTTCAGCCCGCCGAACTTCACGAACGGAATGTTGCGCCGGGTCAGTTCGATCTCCAGCGCGGCGCTGTGGTGCGCGGCGCGGAACAGCACCGCTTGCGACTTGAGCTTCATGCCCTGCTCGCGCGCTTCCAGCACCTGCTCGACGATGTAGCGCGCCTGATCCGCCTCATCGGCGACGGTCACGAGACGCGGGCGCTGAGCGGAGGCCTTGTCGGTCCACAGATTCTTCGTGTAGCGCTCGCTGGCCAATTCGATCACCGCGTTCGACGCCGCCAGGATCGGCGCGCTCGAGCGGTAATTGCGCTCCAGCGTGACCTGTTTGGCCGGCGGATCGAAATGCGCGGGGAAATCGAGAATGTTGCGCACGGTCGCGCCGCGAAACGAATAGATCGACTGGGCGTCGTCGCCGACCACGGTCAGGCCGCGGCCGTCCGGTTTCAACGCGAGCAGGATCGACGCCTGCAGGCGATTGGTGTCCTGGTATTCGTCGACCAGTACATGATCGAAGCGTCCCGACAGGTCGGCGGCGATGGCCGGCTCGGCGGCCATGTGCGACCAGTAGAGCAGCAGGTCGTCGTAGTCGAGCACGCTCTGCTTCTGCTTCGCTTCAACGTAAGACGCGAACAGCATGCGTAGGTCGGCTTCCCATTCGCGGCACCACGGGAACGCCTTGTCCAGCACCTGGCCGAGCGACGCGCCGGTGTTCACGACGCGCGAGTAAATGGCAAAGCACGTGCCCTTGGCCGGGAAACGCCGCTCTTTCGCCGACAGGCCGAGTTCGTGGCGCACGAGGTTCATGAGATCGGCGGAATCCTCGCGGTCGTTGATCGTGAAGGCCGGCGCAAGACCGATCAGATCCGCGTATTCGCGCAACAACCGCGCGCCGACGCTATGGAAGGTACCCGACCACGTCAGCCCTTGCGCGAGCGCGGCTCGTGCACCGAGCGCGGCGCCGGCGATGCGCGTGACGCGCCGGGTCATTTCGAGCGCCGCACGGCGCGAAAAGGTCAGCAGCAGGATGCGGCGCGGATCGGCGCCCTTTACCACCAGATTGGCGACCCGGTGCGCAAGCGTATTGGTCTTGCCAGAGCCGGCGCCGGCAATCACCAGCAGCGCGCCGGGCGGTGCGACGGGCGTGTCGGCGCCGTAGTCGACGGCTTCGCGCTGCGCGTCGTTGAGCTTCGCCAGCCAGGCGGCGGTGTCGGACGTCGGCGACGTCGGGGAAGGCGCGGGTTCGGCGACTGGGAGCACGATTGTTTAGGCGTTGGATGGATTCAGAGCGGCGACGCATACTGTATATCCATACAACCTACGCCGACAAGCGACCCTTTTTTAGCCGGATGCGAGGTCTGCATTTCATGTGGGCCGCGCGGGCGAACACGAGCACAAAAAAATGGCCCGTCGCACGAGTGCACACGGGCCATTTTTCGCAGGCAGAACATCGAGACGTCCGCGCGCCCGGCGTCGGCCTGAGGCGCGAAGTCTGCTATTGCTTCTTCGCGTCCTTGACGTTTGCGTCCGCGGCGGCCTTATCGGCGTCGGCCTGCGCATCCGTCTTCTTCTTGTCGGCCGTGGCCTGCGCGACGGACGCTTTCTTGTCCGCCTTCGACTGTTCCTTGGCCGCCTTCTTGTCGGCGTGGGTGACCGGCGCCGCAGCCGGATCGCTAGCCTGCGCGAATGCAGCGGACGACAGGCAGCCCGCGATCAACGCGGCGACAAGCGTGGTCTTCGTGGAATTTGCGATGCTCATGCGATACCTCCGTTGAAACGAGATGCCCGGACTCAAAAGCCCGGTAACGCAGCGGCCGCGGCGGCAAACCGCGCCGCCGCGCCGCTCGATCGAAACTCAGCCTCAATGCTTGACGTCGGCACCGTCCGACTGGTCGCCCGTCTGGCCTTGCATGTTCATCTTCATTTCGTTGTTGGCGGTCTGCTTATCCGCCTTCTGATTGATCTTGGCGTCGCGCACCTGCTCCTTGTACTGGAGCTTGGCAGCCTTCTGCTGATCCTTCAGCTCCGCCTTGGATGCCTTCTTCGACGCGCGATATTCGGCGTTAGCCTTCGCGTTGGCGTCGCGCTTCTGCACCAGCGGGTCGGTCGAGCCCGACGCCGTCAGACGCGTCGGCGCCGGGGTCACCGGCTGCACGCCCTGCGCGGCGGGCGCGGCGTCATTGACTTGCATCTGAACCTGCGGCTGGCCTTCCGCGCCCGCTGCCGGTTGCGCGGTCTGTGCGAACGCGGCTGTGGAAGCAAGGGCCGTGAAGGCGGTACCGATCAGAAGCGTACGAATCTGGGTCATGGCTAATCCTCTCTAAGGTTGTCGTGACGCGGGCGACCGGTCCGGCTCTGCGCATTTCAGCGCTCATGAGCGCGGTCTGCATGCCTCGCCCGGTCTGCTCGCTGCCAGATAAAAATCCAGCAGGCTTTCCCTACTGACCTGCACTTTACGAGTGGAGTTTATGTTTTACGACCACCGTTACGGAACGTTTCACTTTCTGACAAACGCATAACATCTGCTTGCAGATGCTCACACGACGGCGGCGCGCACCGCGAACTTCATCCAGGGCAAGCTTCTGGCTTATGATGCGAACCCTTTGCCTGAAGGTGCAAACGCCATGCCCAACCTCGATTTCACGCTTACCGGCGACTACGTCGAACTGCACAATCTCCTGAAGATAACGGGGCTGGCGGACAGCGGCGGCTCGGCAAAAATGATGGTGGCGGACGGTGCTGTCACCGTCGACGGGCGGGTCGAAACGCGTAAAACGTGCAAGATCCGCGCGGGTCAGGTCGTCCTGCTCGGCGACACGCGGATTGCGGTCCACGAGGCCTGATACACCGGCTAACCGGCGAAGCTAATAAGCGGAGCTAAAACACGGGCCTGTCACCCCGCGGTCCGAAAACTCGGAGGAGCGCGCGCACCAAAATCGTGCCTCTTCCGTCGACATCGCCGCGCCTAAGCAATAAGCTGTCAGTTTCAACAGACCAACAATCGGCTGACACACCGGCCGGCGGCTGCCTCGAGCGTTCGCCGAGGCTCATCGAGCCGCTGCCCTCGCCACCGCCCGCGCGCTCGTCGCGCCCGCCGTCGCGCTGTCGCCACTTCCGCCGCCAGGCGCTCCATGACTCAATCCGGCATCACCCGGGTGGCCGCCCGGCCGCCGACCCTGACCCGCCACGCCGCGGACACCGCGCGGCTCGCCGCGCCGCTCGCCATCGCGCAACTTTCGCAAATGGCGATGGGCGTCACCGACACGATCCTGCTCGGCTCGCTCGGCCCCGACGCGCTCGCGGCCGGCGGCCTCGGCGCGAATCTGTTTTTCGTGGTGGTCACGTTGCTGCAGGGCGTGTTGACCTCGGTCAGCGTGAGCGTGTCGCACGCACGCGGCGCCCAGGACGAAGGCCGCGTGTCGCACATCTACTGGACCGGCCTGGTGTTGTCGGTGCTGCTGTCGGTGCCGGCGTTCTTCCTCCTCTCGTTCGCCACGCCGGTCCTGCTCGCGTTCGGCGAACCCGCGCTGCTTGCGCACAACGTCGGCGAATATGCGGCGGTGCTGCGCTGGGGCGCGCTCGGCAGCCTGATCGGCGTGGGCCTGATGCGTTCGTTCCTGCCGGCGATCGGCGCGGCGAAGCGGCTCTTGTGGGTGTCGCTGGCGAGCGTCGGCGTCAACGGTTTTCTCAATTACGGCCTGATCCACGGCGCCTATGGCCTGCCGCGGCTCGGCTTTCTCGGTTCGGCGGCCGCGACCTCGATCACCGTCTGGCTGAGCGCGCTGGTGTTGATGGCGCTGTTGCATTTGCGGCCGCGTTATCGGCACTTCGTCGTCGCCACCCGGCCGAATGTGCCGCTGATGGGCGAACTGTTCGGCATCGGCTGGCCGGTCGCGATTACCTACGGCGTCGAGTCGACACTGTTTCTCGCCACCGGCCTGATGGTCGGCCTGCTCGGCGAGTCGCAACTGGCCGCGCATCAGATCGCGCTAAATGTGGCCTCGGTGGCTTTCATGGTGCCGCTCGCGATCGGTCAGGCGGCCAACGTGCGCGTCGGCTTCTGGTCCGGGGCCGGCCAGCCGCTCGCCGCGCGCCACGCAGGTTTCGTCGCGCTCGCGCTCGGCGTCGCCTTCATGACGCTGTCCGGCCTCGTGCTGATCGCCGCGCCGCACTGGATCGTCGGCCTCTATCTGCATCTCGACGATCCGGCCAATGCGGCCACGGTCAAGCTCGCGAGCTCGCTGCTCGGCGTGGCGGCAATCTTCCAGATTGTCGATGGCATGCAGACGGTCGGCTCCGGCTGTCTGCGCGGCTTGAAAGACACACGTGTGCCGATGATCGCGGCCGCCTTCGGCTACTGGGTGATCGGTTTTCCGACCGGCTACACGCTGGCGTTTCACTTCGGCCTCGGCGCGCGCGGGTTGTGGTGGGGGCTAGCGGCCGGCCTCGCCAGCGTCGCACTGCTGATGACGCTGCGCTTTCACAAACTGAGCCTTCGGCGCGTGCCGGCAATGTCCGGCGGGTCGCCGCCGGTCAAACCCGTTTGACGTTGGGTTAGAGGCGCGCGCTGGCCGCGCCCGGCGGGTCGCCGGTCAAGCCCGTTTGACGCCGAGTTAAAGGCGCCGTGTTGCCCGAGCCCGCCGGGTCGCCGATCAATCACGCGCGAAGTTACACTCGCGGCGCCATCGGACAACGCGCGGCCGGTCGTCGGCCGAATCCGCGTGAAGCCTAACCTGCAACGCGGTACTGCCCCGCTCAGCACGCCGCCGCCCGAGTCCGGTGGAACGATGCGCACCTGGTTGCGCGTGCAACCATCGACGCACGTGCAGTGCGCCGCGAACGGTAAAATATCGTGTTCCGGCTGAAAGACGCGCACCCGCGCCTCACGCCAAAAACCCGCTCGCGCGCCTCAAAAAGGCCAGCGCCGCCCGAAGGCCCATCATCCGCCGACAAGGCTTGCCGCGTTCACGCGGCAGACTCCCGCAAGCGCGCCGCCGGTGGCGCGCCGCTCGACCAACCCTGCTTCTCGCGATAAAACATAATCAAGGACCACCCGTCATGCTTGCCCGCGTCACCCGTCTTTTCCCGCTCTGGGCCGTGCTCGTTTCGATTGCCGCGTACTTCTCGCCCGCCTCGTTCGCCGGCGTCGCGCCGCACGTCACCACGCTGCTGACGATCATCATGCTGGCGATGGGCGTCACGCTCTCCGTGGCCGATTTCCAGCGCGTCTTCACGCGGCCCGCGCCGGTGATCGCCGGCATCGTGCTGCACTATCTCGTCATGCCGCTTGCCGCCTGGGTGATCGCCAAGGCGCTGCGCATGCCGCCCGATCTCACCGCCGGCATGGTGCTGGTGGGCAGCGTGGCAAGCGGCACGGCGTCGAACGTGATGATCTATCTGGCGCGCGGCGACGTCGCGTTGTCAGTCACGATCAGCGCGCTGTCGACGCTCGTCGGCGTCTTCGCGACGCCGCTGCTTACGCGTCTGTATGTGGACGCGTCGATCGCCGTCGACGTGCACGGCATGCTGATGAGCATTCTGCAAATCGTCGCGTTGCCGATCGTGGTCGGCCTGATCGTCAATCATCTGTTCGGCAAGTTCGTGCGCAAGATCGAACCGATCCTGCCGCTGATCTCGATGGTCGCGATCGTGCTGATCATCGGCGCGGTGGTGGGCGGCACGCAAAAGAGCATCGCGTCAGTCGGCCTCGTGGTGATGCTGGGCGTGGTGCTGCATAACGGGATCGGTTTGCTCGGCGGCTACTGGGGCGGCCGTCTGCTTGGTTTCGACGAAGCCGTGTGCCGCACGCTCGCAATCGAAGTGGGCATGCAGAACTCGGGCCTCGCCGCGACGCTCGGCAAGCTCTACTTCACGCCGATCGCGGCCTTGCCCGGCGCGCTGTTTTCGGTGTGGCATAACCTGTCGGGCTCGCTGCTCGCGGGGTACTGGGCAGGACGTCCCGCGAAAGGTTCGACGCATGTGGACGGCGGAGAAGTGTTGAACGCCGAACGCGGATAACAGGCGAGCCGCGCGCGTCGCACCTGTTCACGGCCCGATGCGCGCGGCCTGCACGATCGGCGTTCAATCACAGTTTCTGCGGTTGTCTCCACGGCGTAACCGCGGAGCCCGCAACGCGCGTGCTTCAAGACGAAAGCGCGCCGCCGCAACCATCTGCAAGATCAAAAGCCCATCAGCCTGATTCCCCTTAGAATGGATTTCTCGGCAGCGTGAGCCATTCGCCCGCTGCCGCCATGACAAGTCTGCAAACTAGGGGAAAAGCGTGCCGTCGCATCAAGATCAAAGCCGGGCCGCACTGCAACGCATAGGCGAGTCCGGCATGACTCAAAGAAAGTCCGCCTTGGGGACAACGAGACATTTCTTCCTTCTGTGCTGCGCAACGGCATTTTTGACTGCCTGCGCGAGCCGACCGCCCGCCACCGCATTCGACCGTCAGCTCACCCACGCACTCCCCGCCACGGAAACGACACCGCTGCACACGGCGCTCGCGCCGCTCGAAGCCGCGCATCCGGATCAATCCGGTTTCCGTGTGCTCGCAAGCGGCACCGACGCCTTGCAGATGCGCATCGCGCTCGCACGCGCCGCGACCAAAACCCTCGACATGCAGTACTACATTGCCAACGAGGACACCACCGGCAAGCTGCTGCTCGGCGCCGCGCTTTATGCGGCCGACCACGGCGTGCGGGTGCGCATGCTGGTCGACGATCTGAACTTCAAGGACATCGACCGCGTGATGGCGGGCCTGAACTCGCACGACAACATCGAGATTCGCGTGTTCAATCCGTTTGGCAGCGCGCAACAAGGCGTATTCGAACGCACGACCAACGTGTTCACGCAGATCGGCCATTTCACGCGCCGCATGCATAACAAGGCGATGATCGCGGACAACCAGATCGCGATCGTGGGCGGCCGCAATCTCGGCGACGAATATTTCAGCGCGAGCGAAACGCTGCAGTTCCGCGATCTCGACGTGCTGGCCGCCGGCCCGATCACCGCCGACATCTCCGCGAGTTTCGACGACTACTGGAACAGCAGCATTGCCTATCCGTTGCGCGTGCTGAACAAGCAGAAGTTCGACGCGAAGGAACTGGACCAGACGCGCGACGACCTGCGTCAGCACTGGCGCACCAACGCCGATCCGTACAACGCCAAGCCGCTGAACGCGACGCCGCTCGCCGCGCAGATCGCCAACGACCAGCTCGGCTTGACCTGGGCGCCGGCCGAGTTCAAAGCGGACTTGCCGGAGAAGATCGTGCATCCGTCGCCGGATTATGTGAGTCCGCCAATGCAGCGGCTCGGCGAATTGATGCGCGACGCGCAGAAGGACTTCCTGATCATTTCGCCCTACTTCGTGCCGCACGATTCGGGCGTCAAGGCGGCCGGCGAACTGACGCATCGCGGCGTTCGCATCGCCGTGCTGACCAATTCGCTCGCCGCCACCGACGCGGTCGCCGTGCAGGCGGGCTACAGCCCGTTTCGCGTGCCGCTGCTGAAACAGGGCATCGAGTTATACGAATTCAAGCCGCAGCAGGACACGCCGACCGCAGGCGTCGCCGGCTCGCGTTCGCGCGCCAGTCTGCACGCGAAAACCTATGTGATCGATCGCAAGATTCTGGTGATCGGCTCGATGAATCTCGACCCGCGTTCGGCCAATCTGAACACCGAACTGGCGCTGGTGATCCACAGTCCGCCGCTCGCCGAACAGGTCGCGGGAATTTTCGAGCGCGCCACCGGGCCCGAGGAAAGCTATCGCGTCACGCTCGCGGACGACGCGCAACTCGCCTACCTGCGCTCGATCGGCGCGCCGCTCTCGCCGCTCGTGTGGACCGACGTCGAAAACGGCGCGCGCCGCACCTACATTTTCGATCCGCAGGCCGGCTTGTACCGGAATGCGCTAACAGGTCTATTCTCCCTATTGCCCGTCAACGCAGAACTTTGATCAGCGGAGTGGAACATGACTGAAGACGTACGAATGGAGCGCGACACATTCGGCGAAATCGCCGTGCCGAACGCGCGTCTATGGGGCGCGCAGACCCAGCGCTCGCTGCAGAATTTCCGCATTTCGACCGAGAAGCAATCGCCCGAACTGATCACCGCGCTGGCCGTGATCAAGCGCGCCGCCGCCGAAGTCAACCTGGGCCTCGGCGTGCTCGACGAAAGCAAAGCGAAGGCGATCATGCAGGCCGCCGACGAGATCATCGAGGGCAAGCATCCGGATGAATTTCCGCTCGCCGTGTGGCAAACCGGCTCCGGCACGCAGACCAACATGAACCTCAACGAGGTGATCGCGAATCGCGCCAGCGAGCTGCTCGGCGGCGAGCGCGGCGAAGCGCGCAAAGTGCATCCGAACGACGACGTGAATCGCGGGCAATCGTCGAACGACGTGTTTCCGACCGCCATGCACGTGGCCGCGGCGTATGCGATCGTCAAGCATCTGCTGCCGGCGCTGAAGACGCTGCGCGATACGCTCGACGGCAAGGCGAAGGCGTTCGCCGGCATCGTCAAGATTGGCCGCACGCACTTGCAGGACGCCACGCCGCTCACGCTCGGTCAGGAGTTTTCCGGCTACGTCGCGCAACTGGATCATGGCAGTCGTCACGTGGAATCGGCGCTGCCGCATCTGTACGAACTGGCGCAGGGCGGCACCGCGGTCGGCACCGGTTTGAACGCGCATCCGCAGTTCGCCGACAAGGTGGCGGCCGCGATCGGCAAGCTGACCGGTTTGCCGTTCGTGTCGGCGCCGAACAAATTTGAAGTGATGGCCGCGGCCGATGCGCTGGTGTTCGCGCACGGCGGGCTCAAGACTGTGGCGGCGAGTCTGAACAAGATCGCCAACGACGTCCGCTGGCTGGCAAGCGGCCCGCGCTGCGGTCTCGGCGAACTGTCTATTCCGGAGAACGAGCCGGGCAGCTCGATCATGCCGGGCAAGGTCAATCCAACCCAGTCAGAAGCGCTGACGATGCTGTGCGCGCAGGTATTCGGCAACGACGTCGCGGTGAATATCGGCGGCGCGAGCGGCAATTTCGAACTGAACGTGTTCCGGCCGATGATCGCGCATAACGTGCTGCAATCGGTGCGTCTGCTCGCCGATGGCGCGCGCAGTTTCAACGACAACTGCGCGGTCGGCATCGAACCGAATCACGAACGCATCGAGACCTTGCTCAACGAATCGCTGATGCTGGTGACGGCGCTCAATCCGCACATCGGCTACGACAAGGCCGCGAAGATCGCCAAGAAGGCGCACAAGGAAGGCACCACGCTGAAGGCCGCGGCGTTGGCGCTCGGTTTCGTCACCGAGCAGCAATTCGATGAATGGGTGCAGCCGAAGGATATGGTCGGCAATTCGGCAAGCTAAGCGAATGCGTGTGATCACGCGCGGGGCGGCTGGCCTAGCTGGCCGCGTGCTTCGCCGAGCAGCATGATTCAAAACGACAGCAGTCCGCGCGGATTTCAGCTTCGCGCGGCCCGCGAGCGGCGCCTTCAGGCGTCGCTTAAACCTTCCCCTGGGCCACCTCTTCCGGCTTCAGTTCGACGATCGCGTCGAGCGCTTCCTTCACGTCCATCGCGTACCTGGCGAGGCGCTTCTGTTCATCCGTCTCCGGTACGAAGGCCGGCACGGGCACCGGCTGACCGTTCTCGTTGACGGCGACCATCACGATCAGGCAATCCGTGGTTTGCAGCAGTTCGCCGCCTTTCGGGTCGCCCGCGTGGACAGAAACATGAATGTGCATGCTGGTGCGGCCCGTGGCCACCACCCGGGCGCGCAGCTCGACCAGGTTACCGACGAGAATCGGCCGGCGAAAACGGATATTGCCTACGCTGACCGTCACGCAATAGCGACCGGACCACACCGCCGAGCACGCGTACGCGGTTTCGTCGATCCACTTCATCAACGCGCCGCCGTGCACCTTGCCGCCGAAGTTGACCGAGCTCGGCTCGGCCAGAAAGCGGAAAGTGGTTTCGGAACGGTCCAGCGGCGCTACGGAAGGGTTGCTCATCTTGACTCCGGTCAATCGGATGCATTGAAAGGAGGCGATTATACGAGCGCAATATTGACCCGTCGTAGCTGGGCATGCAGCGCGCGAGAAAAGTCCTGCGGGAGCGCGAGTTTGACTTTCGGGGAGCTTTCGCTGCGGTTGCGCGTTCAACCCGCCTCGGCAATCTCAGAGGCGGCTTCGGAAACGGCCGCGTTTTGCGGCGCGGCCGCCGACATGAAGCGCTCGCGATAATCGAGCGGCAGCACGCCGAAACGCCGCAGAAAAGCCCGTCGCAAGTTCTGTTCGCTGCCGAATCCGCAGTCGAGCGCGATCCGCTTGAGCGGCCGGCGCGATTCGGCGAGCGCGCGCGAAGCCGCCTCCAGTCGCAGCGCCGAGACGGTTTTAGCCGGCGTGCGGCCAACCTCGTCGACGTAGCGCCGCGCGAAGGTGCGCGGGCTCATCCGGGTTCGTTCAGCGAGCCGCTCGACCGACAGGTCGTCGCGCAAATGCGCCGTCATCCAGCTATGCAGCGCCTCGAACGGTCCGTTCGCCGAGGCCTGCGCCGCCAGCGCCGCGCTGTACTGCGACTGGCCGCCCGGCCGCTTCATGAAGACCACCAGCCGCCGCGCAGCCTGCATCGCGACCGCGTGGCCGACGTCCTCCTCGATCAGCGCCAGCGCTAGATCGATGCCCGCCGTCACGCCCGCCGAGGTCCACACGACGCCATCGCCTTCGCCGCGCCCGGCATCGCGGATAAAGATCGGATCGGCATCCACGTGGACGTTGGGAAACCGCTGCGCGAGGCGCGGCGCTTCGCGCCAATGCGTGGTCGCGCGACGGCCGTCGAGCAGGCCCGCCGCCGCCAGATAGAACGCGCCGGTGCACACCGAGCACACGCGCCGCGCGTGCGGCGCATGGCGCCGGATCCACGCGACGAGTTCCGGCTGCAACGTGCAGTGTTCGTCGACGGGGACGCCGGGAACGATGAGGGTGTCGATCGGTTGATCGTCGAGTGAATCGAGCCGTTCAGTGACGATCGGCAAGCCTGGGAAGGTCTGCAAGATGCCGCCGTCGATCGAGGCCACTGTCGTGCGGTAGGCCACGGGTTGCGGCACGCGGCGACTGGGGCTGGGTGAACTGGCCGAATTGGCTGAACCGGCTGCACTAGCCGCGCTGTACGGATTAGCCGCGTCGTCCGAACTAGCCGAGCTACCTGCATCAGCCGAATTGGCCGAACTGACCGATAGGCCCGTTCGGCCCGCGTCGCGGCTAACTCCCTTGTCTCTGTCCAGAGCTTGGGCGACTCCAGCGCCGACCGTCCCGGCGACCGTCAACTCCGCACGCCAGAACGCCTCCAGCGGTCCGCAGGCGTCGAGCAGCACCAGATCCGGTGCGACCGCGAACACGATATGACGCACCGCCATCAGGACACCTCCACCATTAACTGCCGCTTGCGCGACCACGCGTACCCGAGCGTGGCCAGCGCCGCCGCCGCGAGCAGCGGAAATATCGCGGCATTGATCGTCGCCCAACCGAAACGGGCCAGCAATTGACCGGCAAACAGCGAACCCAGCGCGGAAAACGCGAACGTCGTGAACTCGCTGGTGGCCTGCGTCTTGGCCCGCTCCGACGGCCGGTACGATTGCGCGAGCAGCGTCGAGCCGCCGACGAACATGAAATTCCAGCCCACGCCGAGACAGGCGAGCGCCGCATAGAAATGCGGCAGATCGGTCGAACGCAAGGCGAGTACGCCGCACAGCGCAGACAGCGCAATGCCCGCGCCGATCACCCGCAGCACGCCGAAGTGCTTGATCAGCCGCGCGGAAAAGAGCGACGGCGCGAACATGCCGACCAGGTGCCACTGGATGATCTGCGCGCCGTCGCCGATCGTGTGGCCGCAGGCGACTGCGGCGATCGGCGTCGCGGTCATCACGAACATCATCACGGCGTAGCCGAGCGCGTTGTTGGCGAGCGCCGCCGCGAAGATCGGCTGCCGCACGATCTCGCCGAGCGGCCGCGCCGCCTCGCGGGCGGCGACGGTGCTCGCGATGGGCGCCTTGTCGCGATACAGCAGTGTCAGCAACGCAATCGATAAAAGCCCGAAGCCCGTGACCAGCGCATACGAACCCGCGAATGCGACCGGCGCCAGCCAGTCCTTGCTCCACGCTGCAAGCAGCGGTCCGCAGACGGCGGCCACCACGCCGCCCGCCAGCACGGTCGAAATCGCGCGGCTTTTGTCGTCGATGCCGACCGCGTCGGCGGCGGCGAGGCGGTAGTACTGCGCGAACGCCTGGAACACGCCAACAGTCGCCGTGCCGGCGCAGAAAGCCCAGAAACTCTGATGAAAGATCGCCCATACGGACACCGCGCCGCCGAGCGCGCCGACGCCCGCGCCGAGCACGAAGCCGGCACGCCGGCCGACGCGCGCCATCAGGAACGACGCGAAGATGGTCGTGAGCGCGGCGGCGACGGTGATCAGCGAGAACGGCAGCGTGGCGAGCGCTTTATCGTCGGCGAGTGTGTAGCCGACCAGACCGGTCAGCGTCAGATCGATCGATACCGATGAGGTGTACAGCGCCTGGCACACGGCCAGCACGCGCGCGGCGCGCCGGTCGTGCGGATCGGTGTCGCGCACGCCGGTTGAATGGGCGGGAACCGTGGAAGCGGCGGACGGTGGCATCGAAAGGTCCAAGGCGGCGGAAGTGAGATGACCCGATCGTCACATGAATGCCGGTGGCAGAAATGCCAATGATGCATCAATTTCTGCCACGCGTGATCAGTGGCCGGCCGCTCGCCTATTTGCGGACCGAGATACCTTCGTCGATGGTGCCGTACATCGTGATGCTGCCGGTGCCCGCGCCTGAGCCCGACGCGCCGCCGCCCTGCGCACATGCGCCGAGCAGCAATGCCGCGGCAACGACGGCAAGGAGAGTTTTCATGGCTGCGTGTTTCCTGCTAGGACAGGCTTCGATTCTAGCCTGGCGGTCTTGGGTGGCACCGGAGCGCGGCTCGGGGGCCAACACCCAACCCGCGACACGCTACCCGCCTGCCAGGTTTTCGTAGCTGCTGCATCCGACACTTCACGCTAAGCTGAAACATCGAATCGCGCAGCCCGATACAGTGGCCTACATGGCGCGACAGACGCGCCGCTCTCCGGAGACATCAAATGCCTGCCATCTTCGCAGACGAACAGAACCAGAACCATTTCCCCGGCTTGAGCCGCATCGGCGCACTGCTCGCCGATCCCGGCCGCGCCGCCATGCTGTGGGCACTGATGGACGGCAGCGCTCGCCCGGCCGGCGAACTGACGATGATCGCGGGGCTCTCGCCGTCGGCGGCCAGCGCCCATCTCGCGCGCCTGACCGACGGCGGCCTGCTCGCGCTCGAAGTGCGTGGCCGGCATCGCTATTTCCGGATCGCCTCGCCGGATATCGCCGCGTCGATCGAAGCGCTCGCCAACGTCGCGCAAGTCAGCGCGCCGCAGCGTCCCGTGCCGCGCCCCGTGCGCACCGTGCCGCTCGACATGCGTTACGCGCGCACCTGCTACGACCACATGGCCGGCGAATTGTCGGTGCGCGTGTTTGAGCGGCTGGTCGAAGGCGGTCTGCTGACGCTGCATGGCACGTCGCTGGAAGCGACCGCCGACGGCATTGCCCGCCTCGCCGACTGGGGCATCGACACGTCGGCCCAGAAAAGCCGGCGCCGGCGCTTTGCCTGCACCTGCCCCGACTGGAGCGAACGGCGTCCGCACCTGGGCGGCGCCCTCGGCGCGGCGCTGCTCGATTCGTGGACTTCGCACGGCTGGGTCGAGCGCGCCGAGCGGCCGCGAATTCTGCGCATCACGCCGGCTGGGCATCGTCATTTCGACGCGTTTCTCGCCGCGTGAGGCGCCCTTGAGTGCGTGACTCGGTTACAGGAAATCGGCAACCAGCTTACGAATCGCCTTATCGAGACCTTTTGTTACACGCTGGTGAGCCGGCCTTACAAAAGTGGGGGTCTTGAAACAAACGCCGCGGGTACAGTGACTGCACGGATGCCGCACGATGCCGCGTCCGTCGGAGCCAAATCATGAGAACAGTCATCCCACACCGCTATTCGAACCGCCGCGTTGTCGGCTGTACGCTGATCGCAGCCGCCACCTTCCTGCTGGCAGGCCAGGCCACCTTTGCTCAGGAAATCGAACAGGCGCCGCAGAGCGCCGCCGCCGCGCAGAACACGGATCCGCCTGGCCGCGTCGCGCGTCTGAACTACACGGCGGGCGCCGTGACCACCGAACCGGCCGGCGCCACCGACTGGTCCTACGCGCAGGTCAATCGCCCGCTCACCACCGGCGACCAGTTGTGGAACGATCAGAACGCGCGCTCGGAGTTGCACATCGGCTCGACTGCGGTGCGCCTCGGACCGTCCACCAGCCTCGATCTGCTCAACCTCGACGACAACAGCGCGCAACTCAAAGTCGCGCAAGGCACATTGTCGGCGCGCGTGCGCGAACTCGCACCGGGCTCGTCCTACGAGATCGATACGCCCAATCTCGCGCTCGGCCTGAACGGCCCCGGCGACTATCGCGTCGATGTCGCACCCGACGGCAGCAGCACGACCGTCACCGTGCGCAGCGGCGGCGCCACGGTATACGGCGACGGCGGCCAGGTGCCGGTCGCGGCCGGCCAGCAGATCCGCATTGGCGGCACCAACCTGCAACAGCTCGCCGACAATGGCGCGCCTGGCCTCGACGCCTTCGACCAATGGGCGGCCGGCCGCGACGCCGCGGAAGACCGCTCGGTGTCGGCGCGCTACGTGTCGCGCGACATTCCCGGCTACCAGGACCTCGACGCCAACGGCACGTGGCAAAGCTCGCCGCAATACGGCGAAGTCTGGGTGCCGCGCGGCACGCCCGCCGGCTGGGCGCCGTACCGCGACGGTCACTGGGTGTGGCAGGCGCCGTGGGGCTGGACCTGGGTCGACGACGCGCCGTGGGGCTTCGCGCCCTACCACTACGGCCGCTGGGCTCAGGTCGACGACTCGTGGGCGTGGGTGCCGGGACCGGTCGCGGTCAGCGAGCCGCCCGTCTACGCGCCGGCCCTCGTTGCCTTCGTGGGCGGCGGTGGCGGCGGCGTGAACTGGGGGGTGGATCTGGCGATCGGCGGAGCGGTCGCCGCCGGCGTCGCGTGGTTCCCGCTCGGGCCGGGCGAGCCGTGGCATCCGCATTGGGGCGGTCACGATCACTGGAGTCCCGGCTACTACAACCGCGTCAACCGGACGACGATCGTCAACAACTACAACCGCAACGTGAATGTGACCAACATTCACAACACATACATCAACTACCGCGCGCCGGGCGCCGTGACCGCAGTGCCGGCGACGGCCTTCGTGCACGGACAGCCGGTTGGGCGCTTTGCCCAGAAGGTCGATCCGCGGCAATGGCGCAACGCGCAGATCAACCCGGGCGGTCCGGGCATCGCGCCGGTGCGGGAGAGTTTCGGGCCGGGCCAGCGCAACGCGAATTACCGGCCGCCGGCGGCGGTGATGACACGTCCGGTGGTGGCAACGCGTAGTCCGGCGATGCCGGCGGCCTACCACGACAGCCTCGCGCAGCGTTTCGCGCAAAGCGGCGGACGGGTGCCGGGCGGCGGTCAGCCTATCGTGCGGGCCTCGGTGCCGGCGCACATGGCGGGCGGACCGGGCGCGCTGCCGGTGCAGAACGTGCGGGTCGTGCAATCGCATATCGCCGGACGTGCGCCGGGGATGGCAGCCGGTGCGCCGGGTGGACCGAATGGGATGCAGCAGCGACCGGGCGAAGCACCGCGCGGCGCAGAGCAGCAAGCGCATCCAGGTGTGCCGCCGGGCGCGCCGGGTGGAGCCGGCGCCATGCAGCAACAGGCCGCTCAGCGGCCGGGCGAAGCACCGCATAGCGGCGAACCGCAAGCGCGGCCAGGCATGCCGCCGCAGATGGCCAACCAGCGGCCGCAGGCTGGCGAGGCGGGTCATCCGTCGAACGGTGTGCCGCGTCCGCCGCAAGCGAACAGCGGCAATCCGGCGGGGTTTGCACAGCAGCAGCGGCAGCGGGGTATGCCGCCGCAGGCGGGTCAGCAGCCAGGCGCGAACCCGGGTTTAAACGAGCGTCACGAGCCCGCCTGGACCCAGCCGCACACGCCGATGGCGCAGCAAGCCCAGCAGCACGGCGGCCCGCAGCCGCAGACAGGACGGCCGGAGTTCGCGGCGCAACAGCCCGGCGCGCAGCAGCACGGTGCGCCGCGTCCCGGGGAGAATCCGGCGGTCCAGCAGCAACAGCAGCAGCCCCGTCAGCAGGAGATTCGCCCCCAACCGCAACCGCCGCAGCAGGCCCAACCGCAGCGTCAGCCTGAGCCGCGGGCGCCGCGTCCGGCAGAAATCCAGGCACAGCAACAGCCGCGTCAGGAATATCATCCGCAGCCCGCGCAGCAACCGATGCAGCCGCCGCGCCAGGAACCGCGTCCGGAGCCGCGTCCACAGCAGGTGCAGCAGCAACCCCGGCCGGAGTTCCATCCGCAGCCGCAGCCTCAACAGCAGCCGCGCCAGCAGCAGGTGCAACAGCAGCCCCGGCCGGAGTTTCATCCGCAGCCGCAACAGCAACCGCGTCAGGAGCCGCATCCGCAGCAGGCGCAGCAGCCGCGTCCTCAGGCACAGCCGCAGCACGGCGACCAGCATTCGGGCGGCGGCAACCACGACGAGCATCGCAAAGGCTGAGCGCCTCCCGCCGGCGAATCGGCACGGAGCGTAAAAAAACCGCCGCGATTCGCATCGCGGCGGTTTTTCTTTATGCGAATGGGCGGCTTGCCGACCCGCCCGACGATCAAACGGCCATCGGCGCCGTGAGCGGCTCATGATGCCGGTAGCCGACCAGCGAGAAATCCGACGGCTCGATCTTTTCGAGCCATTCCGGCTCGTACACGCCGGTCTTCGCATACTCCGGCACGCGCTCCGAGATCGCGAAGGCCGGGCTTTCGTACGGTTCGCGCTTGAGCTGCTGCTGCAACATGTCGAGCTGGTTCTCGTAGATGTGCGCGTCGCCGATGAAATAGGTGAACCAGCGCGGCGTGTAACCCGTCAGTCGTCCGACCAGATGCAGCAACGCCGCGCCTTCGGTCAGATTGAACGGCGTGCCGAGCCCGATGTCATTACTGCGAATGTACAGGCACAGCGAAATCTCCTTCGTCACCACATTGGGCAGGAACTGATACAGCAGGTGGCAAGCCGGCAACGCGATCTGGTCGAGCACAGCGGGGTTCCACGCATGAAACAGAATGCGCCGGTCCGCAGGGTTCTGCATGATCGTGTCCAGACATTGGCGCAGCTGGTCGATCGCCTTGTACAACAGGATTTTGTTAGTGCCGTCTTCCTCGAATTCGGTCACCACCTGGAAGCCGCGTGCGGTCGCGTCGGCCAGCTGCGCGCCCGCGTTCGCGTCCAGCACCTTGTAGGCCGGCCACTGGCGCCACTGCACGCCATATACGTCGCCGAGGTCGTCCGGACCCTGGCGATACGGATTGGCGAGCCATTGCGGATTCTGGTTCGCGTTCGCGTCCCACACCTTGCAGCCGAGATCGCGGAAATCCGCGGCGCTGCGCGAGGCGCGCAGGAACCCGACCAGTTCGCCCACCGCCGATTTGAACGCCAGTTTCTTCGTGGTGACCGCGGGAAAACCTTGCTGAAGGTCGAAGCGCAACATCGCTCCCGGCATGCTGATGGTGCGGATGCCAGTGCGATTCTCCTGCCACGTGCCGGTGTCGAGAATCGTGCGGACGAGGTCGAGGTATTGTTTCATTCGGGTTCCTTCGAGGCGCGTGCGAGTCGATCCGGGCGCCACGGAGATTGAGCGGAAAACCCGATTTTAACAAGCGCGGCGGGACGACGCCCGGTCGTGGCGCGCGGCATCGAAAATATCAAGGGAAAAGGTGAGGCGAAGTGTTGCGACTTTGGCGCGAGCGAACGGCACACGGCCGGTCGCAGGATTGCTCGAAAGGTGCTGAACGCGCTGCCGGAATCCGCTGCTGGAATCCGCTCTTGAAATCGTTTACCGGCCCACGAGACCCGCGAGGCCCGTCAAACGATTTACAGATGCGGCACCGAAGCCGGCAATTCGCCGTGCGGCGTGGCGAGCGGCTCCCCTTCCATATGGCGCATGCCATGTGAGCACAGGAGCCGGTACAACGTAACGCGCGAGATGCCGAGTTCCTGGGCGGCGTCGCCGAGACGCCCGCGGTGACGCAATAGCGCCAGCTCGATCGCCTGACGTTCGGCCGCTTCACGCGCCTGCGCGAGCGACACCGGCACGATCTCCACGTACTCGGCAAGCTCGAGATCGCGCGCCGTGATCGCACGCCCTTCCGACATCACGATGGCGCGCCGCACGCGGTTGATCAGCTCGCGCACATTGCCCGGCCAGCCGTAGTTATGCAGCGCCGCGATCGCGTCCGGCGCGAAGCCGCGCAAGCGACGGCTTGCATCTTTCTTGAAACGTTCCAGCATGTGCCGCGCGAGCAGTTCGATGTCCTTACCGCGTGCGCGCAGCGGCGGTTCATCGATCTGCAATACGCACAGACGGTGGTAGAGGTCGGAGCGGAACCGTCCTTCGATCATCGCCGCCGTCATGTCCACGTGCGTGGCCGAGATGATGCGCACGTCGACGTCGATCGCGCCGTGTCCGCCAAGGCGCTCCACCTTGCGCTCCTGCAGGAAGCGCAACAGGCTCGCCTGGCTTTCGAGCGGCAGGTCGCCGATCTCGTCGAGGAACAGCGTGCCGCCGTTCGCCGCTTCCACCCGGCCGATCTTGCGCTGATTGGCGCCGGTAAACGCACCGCGTTCGTAGCCGAATAGTTCGGATTGCAATAGATGCGGGGGGATCGCGCCGCAGTTGATCGGCACGAACGGCGCATTGCGCCGCGCCGAGCGTTCGTGAATGGCGACCGCCGTCAGTTCCTTACCGGTGCCCGATTCGCCCGAGATGAATACCGGCGCGTCGGTCATCGCCACTTTGCGGATTGAACGGAACAGCGCGAGCATGGCGTCGCACGAGCCGACCATTTCGCCTTCGGCGCCTTGCGATGCATCGTTGGAAGCCGTTTCGCCGAGGGAAATCATGCCGTAGGCGTGACCCACCGAATCGACGATCCTGTCGCCCGAATACGGCACCGTGACGTAGTCGAAACAGTAGTCGCGCACGAGCCGGCGCAACGCGGCGTCTTGCAGTTGTCCCGGCATGGTGGCCGCGACCCAGCCGACATTCGGCATGGTCAGGCAGGATTCGAACGCAGCGATTTCGTGTGGCTGAAATTCGCTAGACAGATCCAGCAGGCCGCCAGCCGCCATTCCGGCGCGAACAGCCCGGCGCACGTCGCGCGCCGACCCCACGACTTCGACATGCCAGCCGCGCTGGTGAAACCGAGTATTCAGCTCCGCGCTCGGATCGCGCGAAACGTAAATCAGTTGCCGCGTTGCGGGTTCCATTATTCAGATCCTCTCGTCAACGAACGTTAAGGATGACGCACGCACCTGAAACGAGTTCAGACACGCTGACTCATTCGGGATTCGCGATATGGCAAAAACCGAACGGCCATTCCATTCCGTGCGGACAGCTGATCCCCAAGAAAGCGGCGTGTGTGTTTGAGACGGCCCGTTAGCGGGCTTTTTTAAATGTGAAGTTCTTTTTCGAGAGCTTACTATACGCGCGCCGCTTGGAAAACAATTATGCGAATTTAATCGCGCACTCCTTACGCTGTGTGGTTTCGCAGGCGATAAACAGTTATTCAGCCGACGAATAAAAGATTAGTGGAAGCGCTTCTCCTTGTGTAGACCGCAAGGTAGTTCGTACCGGCCAAATTAACGAATTACAGGTATTTCCTGCCTATCGTTTCAGCGTTGAAACGTTTTTGTCCCATTTCCGAATTGTGACTTCCACGTTTTCACTCGCATCCTCATCCCTCAATGGATTGCGCGTGATGGCACATGTTTCGCTAATTGCCGTGCACCAGGGAGACACATCATGCAACTCGCTTTCCGCATCGATCTGGGCAGCATTGCACCATGCGCGGCACTTTGCACCGCCATCGCGCTGACCATGCTGCCCATTGGCGCCAATGCACAGGAAGCCGGACAGGCTCTATCCGCCACGCTGACGGAATCCGCCGCCTTCCCAAGCGACGCGCTCGCCACACTCGCCCCACCCGATCCGACGACGTGCGCCGCCAATCTGTTCTCCCGGCTTGCCGCCAACGCGCTGAGCATTCCGGCCGATGCTGCATCGGTGAACGATTTTTCGCTCGACGACCAGGCGCTCGCGCGGCAAGGTGGCGGCGCGGTCGGCATGGTGATGGTGGCCGCCACACCGCAGCTCATGCGCGGCACCGGCGGCAGCGGCAGCGGCAGCGGCAGCGGCAGCGGCAGCGGCAGCGGCAACAACGTGACGCTATGGGACGAGATCGCCCCGCCCGCGCCTTTACCGATTCCGATCGACGCGACGCGCGCCGCCAAGGGCAACGCCGCCTGAATGTTTCGCGTGTGACGCTGTATCGGCTGATGGGTCAGCATGGGTTGCGCGAATAAAGGACCACCGACGAGAAAGCGGCGTCTGCCGCGCACGATAGCGCGCCGGAACGAGGCGGCGCGGGCCGGAGCGGCCGGTGGCGTTTCGTGAACCTGTATGACGCTGCGTGAACCTGGGTGGTCAGGCAGCCGCATCCACTGCGGCGAGCGCGCGGCTTGCCGGGCGCGTTCCGGCCGACTACACGGCCGCCGTGCCGAAACCCGTCGCTGCGGCGCGCAGCCGCGCGTCAGGTAGAATCAGTCCGGTTACGTTCCCCTTTCCATTCGATGACGACGCTCACCCTGATCGTCGCTCGCGCCAACAACGGCGTGATCGGCCGCGACAACCAGTTGCCCTGGCGACTTCCCGAAGATCTCGCGTTCTTCAAGCGCACCACCATGGGCGCGCCCATCATCATGGGACGCAAGACGCACGAGTCGATCGGCCGGCCGTTGCCGGGACGCCGCAACATTGTCGTGACACGGGATGCCGCCCGGCGTTTCCAGGGCTGCGACGCGGCCACCACGCTCGAAGACGCGCTCAAGCTCGCCGCTCAGGATCAGGCGCCGGAAGCGTTTCTGATCGGCGGCGCGCAGTTGTATGCGGAAGGTTTGCGGCAGGCGGACAAGCTGATCATCACCGAGATTTCCGCCGACTTCGAAGGCGACGCCACGTTTCCCGCGCTCGACGAAAACGAATGGGAAGAAGTCGCGCATGAAACGCATCGCGCGGATGCGCCGAACGATTTCGACTACGCGTTCGTGACATATAAGCGCAAAGGCGCTTAAAGGTTTTTTTGGCTCGAGACGACGTTAGCGCCGCGCGCAAAGCAAACAGCCGGCGCCGGCCGTCCGATCATGGATAAAAAACGCCACGCGGCGACTTGCGTGGCGTTCTGCTTTTTACGGGCCAGCTGAAAAACGCTGGCCGGACAGAGGCTAAACCCGCTTACTGCCCCGCGATCGTCATCCGTTCGATCAGCACCGAGCCGGTCTGCTTGGTGCCGCGCGTGATCGTATCCGCGCCGATCGCGACGATGTGGTGGAACATCTCCTGCAGCGTGCTCGCCACCGTGATTTCCTCGACCGGATACTGGATCTTGCCGTTCTCGACCCAGAAGCCCGACGCGCCGCGCGAGTAGTCGCCCGTCACGTAGTTCACGCCCTGCCCCATCAGTTCGGTCAGCAACAGGCCCGTGCCGAGCTTGCGCAGCATCTCTTCGAAGTCGTCCTCGGGACGCGTGTTCGAGCTGCGCAGCGACAGGTTGTGCGAACCGCCCGCGTTGCCGGTGGTCTGCATGCCGAGTTTGCGCGCCGAATAGGTGGACAGGAAATAGCCTTCCACCACGCCGTCTTTCACCACCGAACGCTGCTTGGTGCGCACGCCTTCTTCGTCGAACGGCGCGCTGCCCATGGCGCGCGCGACATGCGGGTCTTCGACCACTTGCACGTGCGGCGCGAACACCGGCTTGCCAAGGCTGTCGACGAGGAACGAGGTCTTACGATACAGCGCGCCGCCGCTCGTGGCTTGCACGAATGCGCCGAGAATACCCGCGGCGAGCGGCGCTTCGAACAGAACCGGCACCTTGCGCGTATCCAGACCGCGCGCGCCGATGCGCGCCAGCGCGCGTTGCGCCGCGTAACGGCCGACCGCTTCCGGATCGGCCAGTTCTTCCGCGCTGCGGGTGGAGGTGTACCAGTCGTCGCGCTGCATGTTGCGGGCGCTGCCCGCAATCGGCGCGCACGCGATGTAGTGGCGCGAGTACGGATAACCCGCCAGGAAACCGCGCGAGGTGGCCAGCACGAATTGCGAGTGCTGTGCCGAGACGCTCGCGCCTTCCGAATTCTTGATCTGCGGATCGGTCGCGAATGCGGCATCTTCCGCGCGGCGGGCGATTTCCACCGCTTCGTCCGCGGACAGATTCCACGGGTGATAGAGATCGAGGTCGCGCGGCGCCGTTTCCAGCAGTTCCGCTTCGGCGAGGCCCGCGCAATCATCTTCCGCCGTGAAGCGGGCGATGTTATAGGCCGCCGCGACCGTGTCCTTCAAAGCCTGCGAAGAAAAGTCCGAAGTGCTCGCATTGCCGCGCTTGTTGCCGATGAACACCGTCACGCCGACCATCTTGTCGCGGTTGTGTTCGATCGTCTCGACTTCGCCGCGCCGCACGGAGACGGACAGGCCGTCGCCTTCGGAAATCTCGGTCGCCGCGTCGGTGCCGCCGAGCGACTTCGCGTGACGAAGGATGTCCGAGGCGATTTCCTTCAGTTCATCCTGGGTATGCGGAAAAAAGCGCTGCTTGACGTCCATGTCTGCTGCCATTGTCGTTGCCGTCCTGTTCGGGGCCGAGCGGCCCTGGGTGGGTTCGCTATATTCGCTGTGTTTGCTGTGTTCGCACCGGTCACGCTCATGCCTGACGCCTGCATGCACGCCCGTGTCTGCGCGTCTGTCCGGCGCGTGTGTCTGGTTGCGTATCCCGCGATCATAGCAAGGTACGCGACGCCGTACCTGGCATTCGCTGCGCCTTGCGTCAGGTCGGCCGAGCGCTGCCAGAGCGCCGCACTGTGATCGCTTCGCAATGCGCGAGTCCTTGCGCGCGGCGGCACCGCGGGTTCGGTGGGCGCGGCACGTTACAATATCGGCATGACACGCAAAACCCGCATTCAACCCATCGAAACCGCCGAGCCGGAAGTCGACGAGAACGGCTACGACCGTCCCAGCAAGTCCCAGCTCAAGCGCGAAATGCACGAGCTGCAGGAACTGGGCTCGGCGCTGATCGCGCTGCCTAAAGACGCGCTCAAGCGCATGCCGATGCCCGAAAAGCTCGACGACGCCGTGCGCGAAGCGCGCCGCATCACCGATCACGAAGGCAAACGCCGCCAGGTGCAATATGTCGGCCGCGTGATGCGCTCGCTGCTGGACGAGGAAACCGCCGCGCTGCGCACCGCGCTCGACACCTATAACGGCGTCAACAAGGCGGAAACGGCCAAACTCCACTGGATCGAGCGCACCCGCGAAAAGCTGCTCGCCGACGACGCCGCGCTGACCGATTTCATTCGCCAGCATCCGAACGCCGACCCGCAACAAGGCCGCACGCTGATCCGCAACGCCCGCAAGGAAGCGCAGCAGAGCAAGCCGCCGCGCTATTTCCGCGAACTGTTCCAGTGGATCAAGAACGCGGACGGACCGTCCGTGCAGACCGATTCCGACGCCGACGACGCCCTGGACGAAGACGACGATGACGACCGCGACGCCTAAGGCAGCACGTCGGCACCACGACGAAATCGTAATCGGCCTCGTGTCGATCAGCGATCGCGCGTCCACCGGCGTGTACGAAGACAAAGGTATTCCGGCCTTGCAGGAATGGCTCGGCGCGGCGCTGACTTCGCCGTGGCAAGTGGTCACGCGCCTGATTCAGGACGACGCGCCGACCATTTCCGCCACGCTGACCGAACTGGTCGACGAGGTGGGCTGCGATCTGGTGCTGACCACCGGCGGCACCGGCCCGTCGCGCCGCGACGTCACGCCTGAGGCGACGCTGGCCGTGGCCACCAAGGAAATGCCGGGTTTCGGCGAGCAGATGCGGCAGATCAGCCTGAATTTCGTGCCGACCGCGATCCTGTCGCGCCAGGTCGCGGTGATCCGCGAAACGGCGGAGCACGCGGCGCTGATCATCAACCTGCCGGGTCAGCCGAAGTCGATCAAGGAAACGCTCGAAGGTCTGCGCGACGCCGAAGCTGGCGGCGCGGTTAAGGTGCCGGGCATTTTCGCCGCGGTGCCATACTGCATCGACCTGATCGGCGGGCCGTATGTGGAAACCAACGCCGACGTGGTGAAGGCGTTCCGGCCGAAGAACGCGCAGCGCGCGCCCCGGCCGGCTTAGGCGATTTTATTCGGCGCCGTTGGCGCTCTCCGGTGCCGACGGAATCAGAAAGTGCTCGCGGTAGTACTTCAGTTCGTCGATCGACTCGTGGATATCGGCCAGCGCCGTGTGCATCGCGCGCTTCTGGAAACCCTTGTAGATGGTCGGCTGCCAGCGGCGGCACAGTTCCTTCAGCGTGCTGACGTCGAGATTGCGGTAGTGGAAGAAGCGCTCCAGATCCGGCATCCAGCGCGCCATGAAGCGACGGTCCTGGCAGATCGAGTTGCCGCACATCGGCGATTTGCCCGGCGGCACGTAGACGCTCAGGAAATCGCGGATCTGTTCGGTGGCGTCGGCCTCGCTCACCGTCGAGGCCTTCACGCGATCGATCAAGCCCGAGCGGCCATGCGTGTTCTGATTCCACTGATCCATTTTGGCGAGCGTCTCGTCGCTCTGATGAATCGCCAGAACCGGCCCTTCAACCAGCCTGTCGAGCGTCGAATTCGTCACCACCACCGCGATTTCAATGATGCGGTCGGAATCGGGCTCGAGCCCGGTCATTTCCATGTCCAGCCAGACGAGATTCATGTCGCTGCGCACGAGCGGCGGCTGTTCGGTGGATGCGAGGATGTCAGTCATGAAGGCAACCCTGAGGGCCGCGCAAACGGCTTGATGCAAGCCCGCCTGCCACGGCGATTGTTCGTTTGAGATTGGTTTGAGCGTGTTCCCGCCGCGCGGCGGGAAGAAACATATAATTCTCGCATAGATACCACGGAATCCCCGGATGCCTACCCTGTACTTCACCGTTCTGTTCGTCGTCGCCGTCGTGGCGATGGTCGGCACCAAACTGTGGCTCGCGTCGCGGCAGATCCGCTTCGTGGCCGGCCATCGTGAGCAGGTGCCGAGCCAGTTCGCCGGCACCATCGCGCTCACCGCGCACCAGCGCGCCGCCGACTACACCGTCGAGCGCACGCGTCTCACCATGATCGAGATCGTCGTCAGCGCAGCCGTGCTGATCGGCCTCACGCTGCTCGGCGGCGTGCAGGCGCTCGATCTGGGCATCTCCGACTGGCTCGGCCGCGGTTACGTCGGCCAGATCGCGCTGGTCGCCGCGGTGATCGCGATCACCAGCGTGATCGACCTGCCGTTCGATTACTACCGGCAGTTCGTGGTCGAACAGCGCTTCGGCTTCAACCGCATGAGCAAAGGCATTTTCTTCGTCGACCGGATCAAGGGCGTGCTGCTCGGCGCCGCGTTCGGCCTGCCGCTGCTGTTCGTCGTGCTGTGGCTGATGAACCAGGCCGGCAGCCTGTGGTGGCTATGGACGTGGATTGTCTGGGTCGCCTTCCAGATGCTCGTGCTGGTGCTGTATCCGTCGTTTATCGCGCCGCTTTTCAACAAGTTCGAACCGCTCAAGGACGAAGCGCTGAAAAGCCGCATCGAAGCGCTGATGCAGCGCTGCGGCTTCGCCGCCAAGGGCCTCTTCGTGATGGACGGCAGCCGCCGCTCGGCGCACGGCAACGCCTACTTCACCGGCTTCGGCGCGGCCAAGCGGATCGTGTTCTTCGACACGCTGCTTGCGCGCCTGTCGGGCAGCGAGATCGAAGCCGTGCTCGCGCATGAACTCGGCCACTTCAAGCGCCGTCACGTGATCAAACGCATGCTCGTCACCTTCGCAATCAGTCTCGCGATGCTCGCCCTGCTCGGCTGGCTCACGCAGTGCGTGTGGTTCTATGAAGGACTGGGCGTGCGGCCGTCGCTGATCGGCGGTAATAGCGGCCTCGCGCTGGTGCTGTTTTTCCTCGCGCTGCCGGTGTTCCTGTTCTTCGTGACGCCGCTCGGCAGCCTCAGCTCGCGCAAGCACGAGTTCGAAGCCGACGCATTCGCCGCAACGCAGACCGACGCGCAAGACCTGGTCAACGCGCTCGTCAAGCTGTACGAGGACAACGCGTCTACCCTGACGCCCGATCCGCTCTACACCGCGTTCTACTATTCGCATCCGCCGGCGTCGCAGCGGATCGACCGCCTGCTGCGGCACGCATGAGCGGCCGCTCCCCGAAAGCGCCGCGCGCGCCGTCCAGCGCACGCGTAGGCGGCCTCGTGGTGGCCGCGCATGGCCGCCACTATCTGGTCGCGCCGGATGACGGCAGCGCCATGCTCCAATGCTTCCCGCGCGGCAAGCGCAGCGAGGTGGCGGTCGGCGATCGCGTGATTTACGAGTTGGCTTCGGCGGATCAGGGCGTGATCGTCGAAATCGGCGAACGGCGCAATCTGCTGTATCGCTCGGATCAGTACAAGTCGAAGTTGTTCGCCGCCAACCTCGATCAACTATTGGTCGTATTGGCCACCGAACCGCATTTCAGCGAAGACCTGCTCGGGCGCGCGCTCGTCGCGGCTGAGGCGAACGAGTTGAAGCCGCTGATCGTGCTGAACAAGACCGACGTCACCGCTGAACTCGCAGGCGCGCGCAAGCGGCTCGAGCCGTATCGCGCGCTGGGTTATACGGTCGTGGAAGTGTCGATCAAGACACAGCCCGAAGCCGCGCGCGCGGCGTTGATCGAACATCTGCAGGGTCATTCGACACTGCTGCTCGGCCAGTCCGGCATGGGCAAATCGACGCTCGTGAATCTGCTGATTCCCGATGCCGAAGTCGCCACCCGCGAGATTTCGACCGCACTGAACAGCGGACGCCATACGACGACCTTCACACGTCTTTATCCATTGCCGGGTAGCGCGGACGGCGAAGGCGGCGCGTTGATCGACTCGCCGGGTTTCCAGGAATTCGGTCTGCACCATTTGACCGAAGGACGCCTCGAGCGCGCGTTTCCGGAGTTCCGGCCGCTGTTGCCGAACTGCCGGTTCTACAACTGCCATCATTTGCAGGAACCCGGTTGCGCGATTCTCGAAGCGGTCGCGGACGGCCGCATCCGCCGCGAACGGCATGCGTTGTACGCGCAACTCGTGCACGAAGCCAGCCAGATCGTGCGCTGACATGAGACTGATGCGCGCGCCGAATCTGATCATCGGCCAGCATTGGGTCAATGTGCTGGCCACCGCCGGCATAGCTTGCGAATTGCACAATCGTTATCTGAACGGTGCGCTGGGGGATATTCCAGCGGATCAGTGTTCGCCGGAGCTTTGGCTCGTCGATGAGCGCGACGAGGCGATGGCGCGTAGGCTGATCGCCGCGGCTTCGCATGGTCCGGCGGCGGGGTCGCCTGGATGGACGTGCCGTCAGTGTGGCGAGGCACTCGAGGCGCAGTTTACGGTCTGCTGGCAGTGCGGGACGGCGCGCGATCCGCTGGATGGGTGACGCGGCTCATCGCCGACCGGCGGATTGCGCACGGCGCCGCGGCATGGACGGAAAAGGCCAGGGGCGGTGCGCCCCCCCTGCACGATTGATTTCCCCATGCCTGAAAAGCGAAACCCTACGCTTCGAAGAAACGTAGGGTTGGGCGACAGACTGACAGCGGATTGCGCTTTCTTTACAGTTAGTAGCGTCGGCTTGGCGACGTTACGCCAGCCACACCGCAATCGTCAGCATCAGCAACAGAATCATCCACAGCACCACCGCGCGCCACACCAGGCCGACGGCGGATTGCAGCGTGCGTGGCGTGCAGTCGTCGCCGACTTGCATCGGGCCGCCGTCGCCAGTGGCGAGCGCGTCGAGGCTTGACGGCTCAGCCAGCGGCCCGCTCAGACGGGCGCCCAGCGCACCGCTACCTGCCGCCAGCAACACGCCGTCGTTCGCGTCCGGCCATTGGCGCGCATGGTTGCGCCATGCATAAATCGCGTCTTCGAAATTACCGACGATCGCAAAACCCATCGACGTCAGCCGCGCCGGCACCCAGTCGATCACGAAGAAAGCACGCTGCGCAAAGCTCGAAAACGCGACGGTGCGATCGTCGACCGGCCGCGCCCACGTGCGCGCCAGATACTCGGCAATCCGGTACAGCACCGCGCCCGCCGGCCCGACCGGAATCAGAAACCAGAAGAACACCCCGAACACATGCCGATGCGAAGCGACCACCGCGTGAATCAGCGTGTGACGCACGATCTCGCTGACCGGCATGTCGACGGTATCGAGCCCGGTCCATTCGCTCAGGACTTCGCGAGCGCGCGGCACGTCGTCATTATTCAACGCGAGGTGGATGTCAGTGAAATAGTGGCTGAACTGGCGGAAGCCCAGCGTGAAGTACAGCACCGCGACGTTCCACAGGAACGCCAACGCAAAGTGAATGTGATACAGCACGTAGTAGACGAGCGCGACGACCAGCGTCCACGGCACCACCACCACGAGCCAGGCGAGCAGGCCATGCTTCGGCTTGCCGGCATCAAATCCGTGCGCTGCCGACTCCGCATGGTATTGAAGCAACGCGGACACCGGGTTATTCGGCGACAACGCGCGTATCTGTTCAATGATCAGAGCCAGCAATACGGAGAAAAAAGTCATGCGATGCGCCGTGCTTTTCGAGTTTTACGATTGTTTTATAACGATAGCACAGGGTCGGATGCCACTGAGCGCCGACCTCGACAAACACCCGACAAGTGCACAACTCATGCGGCTCATGCCGCGAGGAAGCGATAGAAGTTGCGCAGCATGGCGGCCGTTGCGCCCCAGATGAAATGGTGGCTACCGACTTCGCTGCTGCTCTCGTCACCTTCAGCTTCAGCCGATGCGGCGCGCGGATACGGCATCGCGAAAAAGCGGCGCTCGCCGCCTTCATAGCGGAACACGCGCACTTCGTGGTGCGCAGGGTTCATCAGAAACGCGAGCGGCACTTCGAAAACTTCGGCGACCTCGAGCGCGTCCGCCTTCACCGTGAACGGCGGATGCACGAGGCCGATCACCGGCGTCACGCGAAAACCGGTGCCGGTCAGATAGTCGGGCAATGCGCCGAGAATTTCCACACGCGAGGGATCGAGGCCCACCTCCTCTTCCGCTTCCCGCAGCGCGGTTGCGGTGGCGTCGGCGTCGAAGGGTTCATGACGGCCGCCAGGAAAGCTCACCTGACCTGCGTGATCGTTCAGATGGTCGGCGCGCTGAGTCAGCAGGACGGTCAGGCCGTGTTCGCGGACCACCAGCGGCACCAGCACCGCCGCGACTCGCGGATCGGCATGCGTATCGCGCCAAGGCGCATCGACGACCATCTCGGGGGTCCAGTGAAGGCGTTGCTCGAAGCGTGCGCGCAGGCCATCAGGCGTGAGACGGTCGGCCGCCACCGGCGGCAGATCGGCGCCTGTCGCTTCGACAGGCAGGGTTTCAGGCTCAAAGACGGGGCGGGTCAACGGGTCTCTCGAAATGAGCGGATAGGGACATGCCGCTATTTTGACCTGGCAAACAAAAAAGCACCCGCGAGGGGTGCTTTTTCTTACAGCATTTACGCTTCGGCAGCGTTGCGATCTTTCTTCGCAACCAGCTTTTCCTTGATCCGGGCCGACTTGCCCGAACGGTCGCGCAGGTAGTACAGCTTCGCACGACGCACATCGCCGCGACGCTTCACGACGATGCTTGCCAGCAGCGGCGAGTACGTCTGGAACGTACGCTCGACGCCTTCGCCCGACGAAATCTTGCGGACGATGAACGACGAATTCAGACCACGGTTACGCTTGGCGATCACGACGCCTTCGTAAGCCTGAACACGCTTACGCGTACCTTCAACCACGTTCACGCTGACGATCACCGTATCGCCGGGGGCGAATTCGGGGATGGTTTTCTCGCCGAGAGCGCGGCCGATTTCTTCCTGCTCGAGAATTGCAATCAGATTCATCACTGACTCCTAAGTCCATCTTGTCGACGTTCGTACCTGCCTCGTGAAAACACTTGGCTACGGCCCCGATAGAGGATGGGTTCACATCTGGCACCGTGCACGCATGCGCGGCGCCGCCTAATGTCCGCTTGCAAGACCCAAGGCTTTACGCCTTCGACTCTTCCTTCGCGAGACTCGCAAGCCATGCCTCGTCGGCACGGCTCAACATCTTGTTCTTTCTGGCCTTCACGATCAGATCGGGCCGCTTGTTCAACGTATTGCGCAAGGCTTCACGCCGGCGCCACGCCTCGATCTCCGCATGATGGCCGCCGAGCAGCACATCCGGCACACGCACGCCGTTGTATTCCTCGGGGCGCGTGTAATGCGGACAATCCAGCAGCACGTCGACAAAACTATCCTGCACCGCCGACTGCGAGTCGTTAAGCACGCCGGGCAACTGACGCACCACGGCGTCCATCAAGGCCATGGCCGGCAATTCGCCGCCCGACAGCACGAAGTCGCCCAGGCTGACTTCTTCGTCGACGACACGGTCGAGCAAACGCTGATCGATCGCTTCATAGCGTCCACACAACAGGATCAAACCGGGCTCGGCCGCGAACTGCATGACGCGGTCGTGATTCAACGTGGCGCCTTGCGGCGACATCATCACAACGCGCGACGCGCCGATGCCCTGCTCCGCCTGCGCTGCTTTCGCGGCGCCGATCGCGTCTTCCAGCGGTTTCGCCAGCATCACCATGCCGGGGCCGCCGCCGTACGGGCGATCGTCGATCGTGCGGTAGTTGTCGGTTGTGAAATCGCGCGGATTCCACGTACGCAACCCGTAGCGCTCCTGCTTCGCGGCACGGCTGGTGATACCCCAGTCGGTCAGCGCGCGAAACATGTCAGGAAAGAGCGTGACGACATCGAACTGCATCGCTCTCTCCATTCAGCGAAATTATTTAGTAATCAGCTTCCCAGTCGACAGTGATCTGCTTCGCCGCCTGGTCCACCGTTTTGACAAAGACGCCGACGAACGGGATCAAACGCTCGCCGGTGACCGGCTTGCCGCTTTTGTCGGTATCCGGGTATTCGATGCGCAACACCGAGTGCGCACCGTTGTCGATCATGTCTGCAACCTTGCCGAGATTGACCCCTGCAACGTTCACTACATCCAGGCCGAGCAGGTCGACCCAGTAGAACTCGTCGGCTTCGAGAGCCGGAAATTCGCTGCGGCTGATATAGACGCGGGAGCCGCGCAGTGCCAGCGCCACATCGCGGTCAGTGACGCCGCCCAGATGGGCAACCACACTGTCGCTATGCGTTTTCGCCTGCAACGACGGCGCCGATTTGCGCTCCTGGCCTTTAATCAGCCACCAGCGCTTCGCGCTCAGCAACGCATCGCCGCCGTGGCCGGCATCCGCGTGCGCGGCCACCTTGACCCAGCCTTTGAGGCCGTAAGCGTCGACGATTGCGCCGACCTCGACCGCGTCGGCCGGCCAGCTTTCCACCGTTTCCATGCGCATTTCTGTCGCACCAGACCCGGCGTTTGCAACTTGGGCTTTCGCCTTGCCTTCGGCTTTTTCGACCGGCTTGCGGACGAATGCACCGAACGGCGCCTGACCAGACGTCTTCGCGCGCGGGGCTGCTGCCTTTACGCGACCTGAACTGCCGGAATCACGTTCAGACATAAAAACACCTTGAAGAGAACCTCGCTGCCAGCTTCGACGCCTGCTTCAGCAAAACACCTTGCGCACCGCGCTGCTCACGCAAATCGCGCGAACCGACGACGATACGCATGCTAGCCGCCATTAAGCAGCCGGCTGCGCCTTTGCAGCTTCCTTCACGAGGCGCTCAACGGTCGGCGACAGTTGTGCGCCAACGCCTTGCCAGTACGTCAGGCGGTCCTGAGCGATACGGAGGGATTCACCCTTCGTAGCGACCGGGTTGTAGAAGCCAACGCGCTCGATGAAGCGGCCGTCACGACGGTTACGCGAATCGGTTGCGACGATGTTGTAGAACGGGCGCTTCTTGGAGCCGCCACGAGCCAAGCGGATGATGACCATACTAGAATCCTTGAAAACCGGGGTTCGGAACGACTGAAACACGCGATTATAGCGGGAAACCGACGCCATAACAAACACTTACCCGGATAAACTGAACGACGGGGTTGCGCCGGCCGTACAGGCGGGAGCCCGAAACCACGCCGAAACGCCCGAATTACCTGACGGAGCGCCCGTGAAACTCCTGCCGCCAACCGTGTTTTTGCGCGCTTTCTATACCGCCGCCACGCGATTCATCGCCTCGGCGCGCGATTTGCGAAGCCGGGCGCTTCGCACGGGCACGGCCGTGTTACTCACCGCAACTGCCCTGCCATGCCTCGCCGCGCTACCCGTGGACCGAATCAAATTGCCGCCGGGCTTCCATATCGAGGTCTTGTCGGATGCCGTGCCGAGCGCGCGAGCCATGGCGCTCTCGCCGAAGGGCATTCTCTATATAGGCAGCCTCGACGGCCACGTCTACGCGCTCGAATTGCAGAACGGACGTGTGACGGCCCGCCACGTGATCGCTTCGGGCCTGGAAACGCCGGCGGGTGTCGCGTGGCACCAGGGCGCGCTCTATGTATCCGCGGTGTCGAAAATTGTACGCTTCGATGCGATCGATACTCACCTGAACGGTCCGCCCAAACCGGTGGTTGTGATCGACACCTTGCCCACGGAGACGCACCACGGCTGGAAATTCATCGCGTTCGGCCCGGACGGCAAGCTCTACGTGCCGCAAGGTGCGCCCTGCAACGTCTGCCTGAAAGATCGCAACCGTTTCGGGCTGATCGGCCGCATGGACCCGGACGGCAGTCACTACGAGATCGTGGCGCGTGGCATCCGCAATTCGGTCGGCTTCGCGTGGCATCCCGCGACGCATGAACTGTGGTTCACCGACAACGGCCGCGACCTGCTTGGCGACGACGTGCCGGACGACAAGCTCAACCGCGCGCCGCGTGCCGGGATGGATTTCGGCTTTCCGTACTGCCATGGCGGCGACACATCCGATCCCGAGTTCGGCAAGGACCATCCGTGCAGCGCGTTTACGCCGCCCGCGGTCAAACTCGGTGCGCATGTCGCGGCGCTCGGCATGCGCTTTTACGACGGCCCGATGTTTCCGGCCGCGTACCGGAACAGTATTTTTATCGCCGAGCACGGTTCGTGGAATCGCAGCAAGAAGGTCGGCTATCGCGTCGTGCACGTGGTTACGAATCCGGATGGCAGCAATGCCCGCCAGGAGGTGTTTGCCGAAGGCTGGCTGCAATCCGGCGAAACCGAGTGGGGACGTCCCGCCGACGTGCTGCCACTGCCCGACGGTTCGCTACTCATCAGCGACGACTACGCCGGCGCTGTCTATCGCGTTACCTACTCGGCGCCGTAGCCCGCTTCGCGTGGCAAGCAGCGTCAGACGCCGTGCGCTCGAGAAGTCTGGCCAGAATCGAGCGTCGGCACCCACGCCACCTATCCGGCCGGGTTCGGCGCTCGTCACGCCACTCGCCAAGCCAGCCTGATCAGCCGCCGCACCGCCGCCATAATCACGCCCCTAGGACTCGTGGTCAACGCGGCCCCGCCCATGGCTGCCCTACCCTTCACCCTGCGGCAGAGAGCGCCTTCGACCCTGCCGCGACTACCCGTCACGTGACCGGCGGCCCATGGCGGGCGTAGAATGCGCGTCGGTCCGCGCGCGCTGCGCGCCGCTCCTTTCGACCGCCTGTCACTCTGCTCTGGCCTACATGTCCACCCTTGTCTCGACTTCCCCGCGTTTCAGATCCAAGACGATTACCGCCGCACTGGCGTTCTTCTTCGGTAGCCTCGGCGCTCACCGGTTCTATCTGTACGGCATGCGCGACATCTTCGGATGGGCACATGTGCTCGGCACGCTGATCGGCATTCCGGGGGCCATGCTCCTCGTGGCGAGCGAACGCGCTTCGATGCTCGGCTGGGTGCTGGCCTTTCCCGGCGCGATCTCGCTGCTCGCCGCGTTTCTTGCCGCGATCGTCTACGGGCTGCGTCCGGACGAAAAGTGGGACGCGCAATTCAACGCCCAGACCCAGCGCAAAAGCCGCTCCGGCTGGACGGTCATTTTCATCGTGATCTTTTCGCTGCTGATCGGCGCCTTCCTGCTGATGACAGGTCTCGCCATTTCGTTCCAGACGTACTTCGAAAGCCAGGTGCAGGCGGCCAAAGCGCTCTCGCAATGATCCGCCGCGCGTCGCGCTAGAAAAGATTCAGTTGAGGATCGTCGTGTGCCGGCTTATCGGCACGCGGCACGTCGACCGGCCGAAAGTGCGACATATCGAGAATGCCGCGGTCCCGGCGGTTCAACCCCAGACGGCGCACCGCCTTGTGGAATCGCTGCTTGAGCAGATCCGCCCACAAGCCCTCACCTTTCATGCGCGTGGAGAACGAAGAGTCGTAATCCTTCCCACCCCGCATGTCCCGCACGCGACTCATCACCCGATCGGCACGATCTGGAAAGTGCGCCGCGAGCCAATCCTTGAAAAGCGGCGCGACTTCCCACGGCAGACGCAGCACGATGTAGCTCGCGTTGCTCGCGCCGGCTTCCGCGCAGGCCTCCAGCACGCGCTCCATGTCCGGTTCGGTGACGAACGGAATCACCGGCGCGATGCTGACGCCGACCGGAATGCCCGCCTCGCTCAACATGCGGATAGCGCGCAAGCGCCGCGACGGCGTGGCCGCGCGCGGCTCGAGCGTGCGAGCGATCTCGGCGTCCAGCGTGGTGATGGTGATGGCCGCCATGAATTGCCCGCGCGCCGCCATGGGCGCCAACAGATCGAGATCGCGTTCGATCAGCGACGACTTGGTGATTGCCGCAAACGGATGCTGACGTTCGCTGAGCACTTCGATCACCCTGCGCGTGAGCCGCAGATCGCGCTCGACGGGTTGCCAGGCGTCCGTATTGACGCCCAACGCGATCGGCTCCGGCACATAGGACTTCTTCGACAGTTCCCGCTCGAGCAACTCCGGCGCATTAATCTTGGCGTAGATCCGGCTTTCGAAGTCGAGGCCCGGCGACAGTCCCAGATAAGCGTGCGTGGGCCGCGCAAAACAGTAAATGCAGCCGTGCTCACACCCACGATACGGGTTCAACGACACGCTGAACGGAATATCCGGCGACGCATTGTGCGTAAGAATGGTCTTGGCACGTTCTTCGAAGACCTGCGTGCGCAAGACCTTGGGCTCGTCATCGTCTTCCGGCGCCGACAGCCAGCCGTCGTCCACCGCTTCGCGCTGGTCGACTTCGTAGCGGCCTTGCAGGTTCGTCACCGCGCCACGGCCTTTGCGAGGCGCGGGCGGCGCGATCGGAAATTCGTTGACGAAGTGGGGGTCGGAGTCGGTCACGGCCGGAACACATAAAAACGCAAAATGGAAAAACGGCGCAAAACACCTGTACAAATATACAGTGTTTACGCCGTTTGTCGAGCCCCGCCGAGTGCTGTCGCGCGGATCAATCCCCTACCGGAATCGTCAGTGTTTCCTTGATCTCCTCCATCACCACGTAGCTCTTCGACTGCACCGCGCCGGGCAGTTGCAGCAGGATGTCGCCTAGCAGCTTCCGGTAATCGGCCATTTCGCCGATGCGCGCCTTGATCAGATAGTCGAAATCGCCCGACACCAAATGGCATTCCAGCACCTCGGGGATCTTCTGCACCTCCCGGCGGAACTGGTCGAACATGTTGCCGCTCTTGTGATCCAGCGTGATCTCGACAAATACCAGCAGCGCCGCGCCCAACTCCGGCGGATTCACGCGCGCGTGGTAGCCGGTGATCACGCCATCGCGCTCCATCCGCTTGACGCGCTCGATACATGGCGTGACCGACAGTCCAACCTGTTCGGCCAGGTCCTTCATGGCGATGCGGCCGTCCTGCTGCAGCAGCCGCAGGATCTTGCGATCGAGTTTGTCGAGGGCCCGGACCGGTTGGCGCTGTGTACGCATGGTGTTTTTGCTGAAAATCTTGAAAATACAATAACAAAACCTGCCTGACTGTTAATAGTATAGCGGTTAACACTGGGCGATCCGCGATACACCTTGTTAATCGAACGAATTCCACCGAATCGACAAGCGCACCGTCCTCAGACCTCATTTGAATACCTGGAGCATCTATGCGAGTCGTCATTTTGGGCAGTGGCGTCGTCGGCGTGACCAGCGCGTATTACCTGGCGCGCGCGGGACACGAAGTGACCGTGATCGATCGCGAGGCCGGCCCGGCGCTCGAAACCAGTTTCGCCAATGCCGGCCAGATCTCGCCGGGCTACGCGTCGCCGTGGGCCGCGCCTGGCGTGCCGCTGAAGGCCGTCAAGTGGATGTTCCAGAAACACGCGCCGCTGGCGATCCGCCTCGACGGCACGCAATTCCAGTTGCAATGGATGTGGCAGATGCTGCAGAACTGCACGTCGTCGCGCTATGCGGTGAACAAGGGGCGCATGGTTCGCCTCGCCGAATACAGCCGCGACTGCCTGCAAGCGCTGCGCGCCGAAACCGGTATTCAATATGAAGGCCGCACCGGCGGCACGCTCCAGGTGTTCCGCACCCAGCAGCAATTCGAAGGCGCCGCGAAAGACATCGCCGTGCTGCAGGAAGCCAATGTGCCGTATGAATTGCTGTCGCCGGCCGAACTCGCGCGGGCCGAACCGGCGCTCGCCGCGGTGTCGCACAAGCTGACCGGCGGTCTGCGCCTGCCGGGCGACGAAACCGGCGACTGCCAGATGTTCACCACGCGCCTCGCCGCGCTGGCTGAGGAACTGGGCGTCAAATTCCGCTACAACACGCCGATCGACGCACTCGCAATGGCCGGCGACCGCATCGCCGGCGTGAAGTGCGGCGAAGAACTGGTGCGCGCGGATTCGTTCGTTGTCGCGCTGGGCTCGTATTCGACCGGCTTCCTGTCCGGTCTCGTGAAGATTCCGGTTTATCCGCTCAAGGGTTATTCGATTACCGCGCCGATCGTCAACGAAGCGTCGGCGCCGGTGTCCACGGTGCTCGACGAAACCTACAAGATCGCGATCACGCGTTTCGACGACCGGATTCGTGTGGGCGGCATGGCCGAGATCGTCGGCTTCGACAAATCGCTGCGCCAGGCGCGCCGCGAAACGCTGGAACTGTGCGTGAACGATCTGTTCCCGGGCGGCGGCGATACGTCGAAGGCGACCTTCTGGACCGGTCTGCGCCCGATGACGCCGGACGGCACGCCGATCGTCGGCCGCACTCCCGTGCCGAACCTGTTCCTCAACACGGGCCACGGCACGCTGGGCTGGACGATGTCGTGTGGTTCGGGCCAACTGCTCGCCGACGTGATGTCGGGTAAGCAACCGGCCATCAAGGCCGACGATCTGTCGGTGCATCGCTATCTCGGCGAAGTGGGTGCCGCGCATCGCCCGGCTTATGCCTAAGTTTTAGCAGCGACGCTTCACCAGAACGGTAGCGCTGGTTCGTGATCTCACAAACCAGCGCCACAAAAACAAACGGCGACTGTCAAGGCGCCGTTTGTTTTTTTCAAGCGTAGTGAAAAGCCGCGTCAGAACTGATCTTCCGACAAAGCCAGCACACTCTCTCCACCCTTCGCGTTGACAATCGACGCCTCGAACGCCGACGCCAGTGGCAGCACATGCTCGGCGTAAAACTGCGCGGTCGCGATCTTGGCGCCGTAGAACGAAGGGTCTTCGTCGCGCTTTTGAGCCGCCACCAGCAACGCACGCGCCATCTGCCAGCCGCCCAGCACGACGCCCGCGAGTTTCAGATACGGCACGCTGCCGGCGAACACCGCGTTCGAATCGCCCTTCGTATTGGCGACAACGAAATCCACCGCCGCGCCTAACGATTGATGGCCCTGCGCGAGGTACTTCTTCATCGAGTCGAACGCCGGGCCTTGCTGCGCGCCGAGTGCCTCGATTGTCGCAGCCACTTCGGCGAGCAGCGACTTCGCCACCTTGCCGCCGTCGCGCACGGTCTTGCGGCCGATCAGGTCGTTGGCCTGAATCGCGGTCGTGCCTTCGTAGATCGGCAGAATGCGCGCATCGCGGTAGTACTGCGCGGCGCCGGTTTCTTCGATAAAGCCCATGCCGCCGTGTACCTGCACGCCGAGGCTCGTGACGTCGATCGACAACTCCGTGCTCCAGCCCTTCACGATCGGCACGAGGTATTCATAGATCGCCTGATGCTCCGCGCGCTTTGCTTCGTCGGGATGACGATGCGCGATGTCGCAGTGCGCCGCGGCCACATAAGCCAGCGCGCGCGATGCTTCGGTGAGGCCGCGCATGGTCGCGAGCATTCGGCGCACGTCGGGGTGCTGAATGATCGCGACTGATTGCTTCGCGGAACCATCCACGGGACGGCTTTGCACGCGATCTTTCGCGTACGCCACCGCTTTCTGGTAAGCGCGATCCGCAATGCCGACGCCTTGCATGCCGACAGCAAAACGGGCCGCGTTCATCATGATGAACATGTACTCGAGACCGCGATTCTCTTCGCCGATCAAATGACCGATCGCGCCGCCGTGGTCGCCGAATTGCAGCACCGCGGTCGGGCTCGCCTTGATGCCGAGCTTGTGTTCGATCGACACGCAATGCACGTCGTTGCGCTCGCCGAGCGAACCGTCTTCGTTGACGAGAAACTTCGGCACGATGAAGAGCGAAATGCCTTTCACGCCTTCCGGTGCATTCGGCGTGCGCGCCAGTACGAGATGCGCGATGTTCTTCGCCATGTCGTGCTCGCCCCACGTAATGAAAATCTTCGTGCCGAACAGCTTGAACGAACCGTCGCCCTGCGGCTCGGCGCGCGTACGCACCAGCGCGAGATCGGAACCGGCCTGCGGCTCGGTCAGGTTCATCGTGCCGGTCCATTCGCCGGAAATCAGCTTGGGCACATAGGTTTGTTTTTGCGCTTCCGTGCCGGCGGTGAGCAGCGCTTCGATCGCGCCGTCGGTCAGCAAAGGACACAGCGCGAACGACAGGTTCGACGCGTTGAGCATTTCGACGCACGGCGTCGCGATCAGCTTCGGCAGGCCCTGGCCTTCGTAGTCGACGGGATGTTGCACGCCTTGCCAGCCACCTTCGCCGAACTGGCGAAACGCTTCCTTGAAGCCGGGCGTCGCGGTGACCACGCCGTCTTTCCAGCTGCTCGGATTGCGATCGCCTTCGACATTCAGCGGCGCCAGCACGCCGCCGCACAGTTTCGCCGATTCTTCGAGGACGGCTTGCGCCGTTTCGAGGTTCGCGTCTTCGAAGCCCGGCAAGCTCGCGATGTCTTCGAGACCGGCCAGTTCTTTCATCACGAACAGCATGTCCTTGATGGGCGCCGTATAGCTCATTTCAGTTCTCCTCCCGCTTCTGATATAAAAAAAGGGCGCTGGACTCGATCGGTCCCGCGCCCTTCCTGTGCTGCCAGACGCCTTTTATGCGGCGTTACGGCGCTTAGCCGAGTTCGCTAACGAGCTCGGGCACGAGCGTGAACAGATCGCCCACCAGTCCGTAATCGGCGACGCTGAAGATCGGCGCCTCTTCGTCTTTATTGATCGCAACGATCACCTTGCTGTCTTTCATCCCGGCCAGATGCTGGATCGCGCCCGAGATGCCGACGGCGATGTACAGCTGCGGCGCGACGATCTTGCCGGTTTGTCCCACTTGATAGTCGTTCGGTACGAAGCCCGCGTCGACCGCGGCACGCGATGCGCCGAGTGCTGCATTCAGTTTGTCCGCCAGCGGTTCGAGGACCTTCGTGTAATTCTCGCCGTTGCCCAAACCGCGGCCGCCCGAGACGATGACCTTCGCCGACGTCAGTTCCGGACGGTCCAGCTTCGTCACTTCGCGGTTGACGAAGGACGAGATACCGCTGTCCGCCGCGGCTTCGATTTTCTCGACCGTTGCGCTGCCGCCTTCAGCTGCGACTGCATCGAAACCCGTCGTGCGGACCGTGATGACCTTGATCGGGTCAGCCGATTGCACGGTGGCGATGGCGTTGCCGGCGTAGATCGGGCGCTCGAACGTGTCCGGGCTATCCACCGCGGTGATATCGCTGATCTGTGCGACGTCGAGCTTCGCTGCGATACGCGGCGTGATGTTCTTGCCGTAGGCCGTTGCCGGCGCGAGGATGTGCGAATAATCCTTCGCGATGTTCAGCACCGTCGCTTCAATGTTTTCCGCGAGGCCCGCTTCGAGTTGCGGCGCGTCAGCCAGCAATACTTTGCTCACGCCTGCGATCTTCGCTGCTGCATCCGCCGCGGCTTGCGCGTTGTGCCCTGCCACCAGCACGTGAATGTCGCCACCAATCTTCTGTGCCGCTGCGATCGTGTTCAGCGTCGCGGCCTTGATCGACGCGTTGTCGTGTTCCGCAATTACCAGATTCGTCATTTGCTCTGTCTCCCTCACAGCACCTTGGCTTCGGTCTTCAGCTTCTCGACCAGCGTCTTCACATCCGGCACCTTCACACCGGCGGAGCGCTTGGGCGGCTCGACAACCTTCAGCGTCTTCAGGCGCGGCGTGACATCGACGCCGAGGTCTTCCGGCTTGAGGACTTCCAGCGGCTTTTTCTTCGCCTTCATGATGTTCGGCAGCGTGACGTAGCGCGGCTCGTTCAGGCGCAGGTCGGTCGTGACGACAGCAGGCAGCGTCAGCGACAGCGTTTCCGCGCCGCCATCCACTTCGCGCGAAACGGTCGCCTTGCCGTCAGCAACAACCACCTTCGATGCAAACGTGGCTTGCGGCAAACCAGCCAGCGCAGCAAGCATCTGGCCGGTCTGGTTCGAATCGTCGTCGATAGCCTGCTTGCCGAGAATGATCAGCGAAGGCTGCTCCTTGTCAACCAGCGCCTTCAGCAGCTTGGCCACGGCCAGCGGCTGCAGTTCCTGCGAAGACTCGATCAGGATTGCGCGATCCGCGCCGATCGCCAGCGCCGTGCGCAGCGTTTCCTGCGATTGCGTCACGCCCGCCGACACGGCGATCACTTCCGTCGCCACGCCCGCTTCCTTCAGACGCACGGCTTCTTCAACCGCGATTTCGTCGAACGGATTCATCGACATCTTCACGTTCGCGATGTCGACGCCCGTGCCGTCCGACTTGACTCGAACTTTCACGTTGTAATCGACCACTCTTTTGACTGGCACCAGGATTTTCATGCACACGCTCCAAAGTTACGAATACGTCAACCCAACGAACATTATAACGACTGCCCTCACGGCAGCCCGGTCGCGGGTGCTTTAGCAGGAGGATATCGCTCCTCAATGGCGTGACGGCAATATCGAACGGTCGTTCTATTTTAATCCCGAAAAAACCCGGGCGACAACCCCGGGTTAAGCCCTACGACTCTAAATTTGCATTGCCGTCGTGTTCTGCTTGCTCTGCAGGCCGCCGTCTCACCAGGCGGTGATGACCGCTCCGCCGAATTTGCTTTCGACGAACTGCTTCACTTCCGGCGAATGATACGCCGCGACCAGCTTGGCGACCCACGGCTTGTTCTTATCTGCCTCGCGGATCGCGATGACGTTCACGTAAGGACCCTTGGGGTCTTCAATCGCGATGGCGTCCTGCTTGGGCTTCAGACCCGCCTCCATCGCGAAGTTCGTGTTGATCGCAGCCGCGTCCACGTCATTCAGCGAGCGCGGAATCTGCGCGGCATCGAGTTCGACGATCTTCAGCTTCTTCGGGTTGTCGACGATGTCGAGCGGCGTCGCCTTCAGGCCCGCGTCCGCGCGCAGCTTCAGCAGACCCTGCTTTTGCAGCAACAGCAGCGCGCGGCCGCCGTTGGTCGGATCGTTCGGCACCGCGATCTTCGCGCCCGGCTGCAATTCGGCGAGCGTCTTCACTTTCTTCGAATAGATACCCATCGGGTACGTGACCGTGTCCGCGATACGGATCAGCTTGTAGCCGCGGTCCTTCACCTGCGCCTGCAGATACGGGTCGTGCTGGTAGCTGTTCGCGTCCAGATCGCCGCCGGCGAGCGCCGCGTTCGGCTGCACGTAGTCGGAGAATTCGACGATCTTGATGTTCAGACCGTTCTTCGCCGCGACCGTCTTCACGACTTCCATGATCTGTGCGTGCGGACCGCCGGTCACGCCGACCTTGATCGTGTCTTCGGCGTAAGCCGCGTTGGCGGCGACGAGCGATGCGGCACCGAGCGCGGCAGCCAGCTTAAGAATGAAACGACGTTGCATGATGGACCTTTCCAAACCTGTCGACTTTGTTGTTTTACTTATGGCTCAAACGACGCACGAGCCAATCCCCGAACGACTGCACCAACTGCACGAAGACGATCAGAATCACCACGACCGTCAACATCACTTCCGGCAGGAAACGCTGATACCCGTAGCGAATGCCGAGATCGCCGAGACCGCCGCCGCCGATCGCGCCCGCCATCGCCGAATAACCGACCAGTGAGACGAAGGTGATCGTCAAGCCGGCGACCACGCCCGGCAGCGATTCCGGCAACAACACCTTGAAGACGATCTGGCTGGTGGTCGCGCCCATCGCCTGAGCCGCTTCGATCAGGCCGCGATCCACTTCGCGCAGCGCCGTCTCGACCAGACGCGCGATGAACGGCGCGGCGGCGATCGTCAGCGGCACGACGGCGGCCGCCGTACCGATCGACGAACCGACAACGAGACGCGTGAACGGAATCACCGCAACCAGCAAAATGATGAACGGCGTCGAGCGCACCGCATTGACGACTACGCCCATCACGCGATTCACGGCGATGTTCTGCAATACGCCCTGGCGATCCGTCAGATACAGCAGCACGCCGAGCGGCAAACCCACCAAGGCGCCGACCAGTCCGGAAATGCCCACCATGACGAGCGTTTCCCAGAACGACTGGACGAACATATCGAACATTTCACTCAACATACGAGAGCTCCTCCACCACCACGCCCTGTTCACGCAGATACGTCAGCGCCTGCGCCACCTTCGCCGGTTCGCCGCCCGCGAGCACCGCGAGCGAGCCGAACGCCTGTCCCTGGATCTCGTCAATCTGGCCGTGCAGGATGTTGAAATCGAGTTCGTAGCGGCGAATCGTCTCCGACAGGATCGGTTGATCGACGCCCGAGCCGGTGAAGGCGAGCCTCAGCAAGTGGCCGCTGCCGGTCTTCAGGCGTTCCGCGACACGCGCCTTCATGGCGGGCGGCAATTCCTGCGCGATCACGTCGCCGATCAACGCGCGCGTGACTTCGTGATGCGGTTGCAGGAACACGTCGATGACCTTGCCCTCTTCGACCACACGGCCGGCATCCAGCACGGCGACGCGGTCGCAGACCTGCTTGATCACGTCCATCTGGTGCGTGATCAGCACGATGGTCAGGTTCAGTTCGCGGTTGATGCGCTTGAGCAGGTCGAGAATCGCGCGCGTGGTTTCGGGATCGAGCGCGGAGGTCGCTTCGTCGGAGAGCAGTACCTTGGGCTTGCTGGCCAAAGCGCGCGCGATGCCGACGCGCTGTTTTTGCCCGCCGCTGATCTGCGCCGGATAGCGATCTTTCTGTGCCGACAGGCCGACCAGTTCGAGCAGCGGCAGCACGTTCGCTTCGATTTCGTCGCGCTTCATGCCGGCGAGTTCGAGCGGCAGCGCGACGTTCTCGTACACCGTGCGCGAAGACAGCAAATTGAAGTGCTGGAAGATCATGCCGATCTCGCGGCGCGCCTCGCGCAATTGCGCGGCGGGCAGCGTCGTCAGATCGCGGCCGTTGACGACGATATTGCCTTCGCTCGGGCGCGTCAGCAGGTTCAGGGTGCGCACGAGCGTACTCTTGCCCGCGCCGCTGCGGCCGATGATGCCGAACACCTCGCCCGCCGGAATCGACAGATTGACGTTGTGCAGCGCCTCGACCCAGCCCCGGGGCCCGGCGAACCGCTGGGAGATATTGCGTATTTCGATCATGGAAAAACGAAACGGCGGAGTCTGCCGGCGAGCGTTGTGTGCTCCCGACAAGCGGCCGCCGTTGCTTTTATTGGGATTTGAGCCCGCAATTCTACCGCAGCGCCGTCATTCCCTTTAATAATCAATTACGATCTTTTCATAACCTGTGGGCATTAGAGGCATGCTCAGTGCAAGACCCTCGCGCCCGCATGGTCGCTGCGACTATGATCGGGCGGAACCAGATCAGGATAAGCGGCGGTTATGCAGACATCATCCCAAAGCAGCGACGTGCGGCCCGGCGCGGGCAAACGCAGCGGCAGCGGCAACGGCAACGCCGGCGAACCGCAGCGCGCCTCGGTGACGACCTCCGACGGCGTCGACTTGCCGCTGTACCGCTGGGCGGCAACCGCGCCACTGCGCGCCACGGTCGCGCTGCTGCACGGTCTCGCCGAGCACGCCGGCCGCTACGCAGCGCTCGCTGCGCGGCTGAACGCGGCCGGCATCGAACTGGTGGCGATCGATCTGCGCGGCCACGGCCACGCGCCCGGCAAGCGCGCCTATGTGAAGCGCTTCGACGACTATCTGCTCGATGCGCAAGCTTTGCTCGACGCCGCCGCGCCAAGCTGCGCCCCGCTCTTCCTGATGGGCCACAGCATGGGCGGCGCTGTGGCCGCGCTGTATGCGATCGAACGCCTCGACGCGAGCGGCCGGCGCCTGAATGGCCTGATCCTGTCGAGCCCGGCGCTCGCACCCGGCCGCGACGTGCCGCGCTGGATGCTCAAGCTGAGCCAGGTGATCAGCCGCCTCTACCCCAGTTTCCCGGCGATGAAAATCGACGCGGCTTTGCTCTCACGCCTTCAGCCCGTGGTGAACGCCAATCGCAACGATCCGCTCGTGCATCACGGCGCGATTCCCGCGCGCACCGGCGCGGAACTTCTGCTGGCGATGGCGCGCATCGAACGCGGCCGTGCGGGCTTACGGGTACCGCTGCTGGTCTATCACGGCACCGCCGACAAGCTCACCGAACCCGAAGGCAGCCGCGAATTCGGCCAGCATGCAGGCTCGCCGGACAAAACGCTCACGCTGCACGAAGGCAGCTATCACGAGACGATGAACGACCTCGACCGCGATCGGGTGATCGGCGCCTTGATCGAGTGGATTGAAAAACGGCTGGTGATCCGATAGAGCCTGAGTCACGCGTGGCTAGTTAGCGTCACGCCTTCCAGGCGGGCGGCCGTTTGTCGATGAAAGCCTGCACGCCTTCGAGCGCCGACTCGTCCATCATGTTGCAGGCCATGGTCTGGCCGGCGAGTTGGTAAGCCGCCTCGACACCCATCTCCAACTGACGATAGAAGAGGCCTTTGCCGGCGCTCACGGCTTCGACGGGTTTCGCGCAGATGCTGGTGGCGAGCCGCACGATTTCCGCGTCAAGTGCATCCGCTGGAACCACGCGGTTGACGAGACCTTGCTGCTTTGCCGCGGCGGCATCGATGAAATCGCCGGTGAGCAGCATTTCAAGCGCTGCCTTGCGCGACAGGTTGCGCGACAACGGCACGGAAGGCGTCGCGCAGAAGAGCCCGAGGTTCACCCCCGAAACGGCAAACCGCGCCGTGTCGGCCGCGACCGCCAGATCGCACATCGCGACGAGCTGACAGCCGGCCGCCGTGGCAATGCCCTGCACCCGCGCGATCACCGGTTGCGGCAAGCGCTGGATCGTCATCATGAGTTTCGTGCAGCGGGCGAACAGCGCCTGGTAATAAGCCAGCGACGGCGCCGCGCGCATTTCCTTCAGATCATGTCCCGCGCAGAACGCCCGGCCCGCGCCGGTGATCACGACTACCCGAGCATCCGACCGCGCGATTTCGCTCAATGCCGTCTGAAGCTCGTCGAGCAAAGCTTCTGAGAGCGCGTTGAAGGCATCGGGCCGGTTCATCGTCACACGCACGACGCCCGGCACGCCGTACGCGCCGTGTTCGATCTCGATCAGTGAAGCGTTGCCCGCATCGGCATTCATGGCTCGGTCCTAACGCGTTTAGAGTGGATGGCCGCGACTTAGCGCCTCAGATCCCCGCCAGCGAGCGCACGTGCGCGACTACGCTGCGCCCGAGCGCGGACAGGTTGTAGCCGCCTTCGAGACAACTGACGATCCGTCCGTGCGCATAACGCTTGGCGATCTCGCGCATCTGATCGGTGATCCAGGCGTAATCGTCCTCGACGAGACCCATGTTGCCGAGGTCGTCCTCGCGATGCGCGTCGAAGCCCGCCGAGATGAACAGCATCTCCGGCTTGAACTCATGCAGGCGCGGCAACCACAGCAGGTCCACCGCTTCGCGCACCGCCATGCCTTTCGAGCGCGCCGGCATCGGCACGTTGCACATGTTGGGCGCCTGATTGTCGGCACCGGTGAACGGGTAAAACGGATGCTGGAAGATGCTGCACATCAGCACACGCGAGTCGCCCGAGAAAGCCGCTTCGGTGCCGTTGCCGTGATGCACGTCGAAGTCGATGATGGCGACACGCGCGAGGCCATGCACTTCGAGCGCATGACGCGCGGCGATCGCGACGTTGTTGAAGAAACAGAAGCCCATGGCGCGCGCCGGCTCCGCATGGTGGCCGGGTGGCCGAACGCTGCAGAAAGCGTTGTCGTAACGGCCTTCGATCACCGCATCGGTCGCGGCGACTGCGGCGCCCGCCGCACGCAACGCGGCTTGCAAACTATGCGGGTTCATCGTCGTATCGGGATCGATTTCGGCGGTTCCTTCAATGGGCGAGCGGCTGCGGATATAGTCGACGTGGGCTTGCGTATGCACGCGCAGCAGCGCGGCATCGTCGGCGAGCGGCGGCGACTCGCGTTCGATCAGCGAGTCGATGCGGCTCGCGATTAATTGATCTTCGATTGCCTGCAGACGCGCGGGGCATTCGGGATGCCATTGCCCCATGTCGTGCAGCAGACAGTCGGCGTGGGAATAGAAGCCTGTTGCCATGATTCTCTTTCTGCGGCGTCACGCCTTCGAGGCGCGCGCGGCATGTCTCCATCCAGGGGCGCGCGCCCTCGGCGCGCCAACATTCATCAAGTTACCACACGATGCGGCTGTGACGCGTCAGGCACAGTTTTGCCGGAGGCGTCGGGTATACTGCCCCGATCGGTTTTTCCCCGTCTTTCCCTTGTCTCCTGCGCCACGCGCCTTTAGCTCACTATGACCGTCAAGCTTGCTCTGTCTGCACGAAACCGGCTACGTATCAGAACCATGGCCGCCGCACTGTCCGTCGCATCGTGCATGTTCATGGCAACCAGTCCGGCGAGCGCGCAAAGCGCCGGCAAAAAACCGCCGGTGCTGCTCGCGCAAGGCCAGCCGCAACCCGCCGTGCCGCAAGGGCAAACGTTTGAAGAAGAGATCATCCCGCAGCGCTACGCGAACAATGCCGACGTCAATGCGTTCATCAACGACATGGTCGCGCGCTACGACTTCGACGAAGCCTCGCTGCACTCGCTCTTTGCCCGCGTCAGTTATTCGGCCACCGCGGTCAAGCTCGTGACGCCGTCGCCCTCGCCGTCGGTCAAGAACTGGCGCGTGTATCAATCGCGCTTCCTCGACCAGGTCCGCATCAATGCCGGCGTGCGCTTCTGGCGCGCGAATCAGGCCACGCTGCAACGCGCCTATGAAGAGTTCGGCGTGCCGCCGGAAGTGATCGTCGGCATCATCGGCGTCGAGACGATCTATGGGCGCTTCATGGGCAACTTCCGCGTGCTCGATGCGCTGACCACGCTCAGCTTCGACTATCCGAGCACCGCCAATCGCGCGGATCGCCAGGCGACCTTCCGCAAGAACCTCGAAGACTACCTGGTGTGGACGCGCGACTCGCAGATCGATCCGACCACGGTGCTCGGCTCCTATACGGGCGCGATCGGCATTCCGCAGTTCCTGCCGAGCAGCATCGTGCAATACGCGGTGAGCTACGACGGCAACAAGCAGATCGATCTGCGCACGAGCCAGGCGGATGCGATCGGCAGCGTGGCGAATTATCTGCGTCAGAACGGCTGGGAAAACGGCCGACCGGTGGTGTGGAAGATCGGCTCGGACGCCGGCAGCCTGGGCGTCGCGCAAGCGGCCGCGGACGGTCAACCGGAACCGCACTGGCCGCTCGATCAATTGCTGCGCGCGGGCTTGCTGCTGAACGAACCGGGTGTGGATGTGGCGTCGGAAGCCGGCACGCCGGTGACCGTGGTGGACCTGCCTTCACCGGGACGCGGAACCGAGTTCATGCTGGGCTTGAAGAACTTCTATGTATTGACGCGCTATAACCGCAGCTTCTTTTATGCGCTCGCGGTGTATCAATTGGGTCAGCGGGTGAAGGCGCAGATGGAAGCCGGCGACGCGACGAACGCGGGCAATAACGCGGCGCCACCGGCTGCGGCATCGCAATAATTTCCATGCGGTCGCCGGGTGCGCCTGGCGGGTCGACGAGATGAAAAAAAGCGCCGGTCTCGAACCGGCGCTTTTCGTTGGCGAGCAGGACTTTGAGCGACGCGCTTACGCGGGAAACACACCCGTCGACAGGTAGCGATCACCGCGATCGCAAACGATGAACACGATCGTCGCGTTCTCGACTTGCCGCGCGACGCGCAGCGCGACTTCACACGCACCGCCCGACGAGATGCCGGCAAAAATCCCTTCCACCGACGCCATGCGGCGCGCCATCGCTTCCGCAGCGGCCTGACTCACGTTCTCGACGCGGTCCACGCGGCTGCGATCGAAAATTTTCGGCAGATAGGCTTCGGGCCATTTGCGGATGCCTGGAATACGTGAACCTTCTTCCGGTTGCGCGCCGATGATCTCGATGGCCTGATTCTGTTCTTTCAGATAAGTGGACACGCCCATGATCGTGCCCGTCGTGCCCATCGACGACACGAAGTGGGTAATGCGCCCTTCCGTATCACGCCAGATTTCCGGACCCGTGCCTTCGACGTGCGAGGCCGGATTGTCCGGGTTGGCGAACTGATCGAGGATGATGCCCTTGCCTTCGCGCTGCATCTGCTCGGCCAGATCGCGCGCGTACTCCATGCCGCCCGTGACCGGCGTGAGCACGATCTGCGCGCCGTACGCGGCCATGCTCTGACGTCGTTCCACCGACAGATCTTCCGGCATGATCAAGACCATCTTGTAGCCACGGACCGCGGCCGCCATGGCGAGCGCGATGCCGGTGTTGCCGCTGGTCGATTCGATCAGCGTGTCGCCCGGTTTGATGCGCCCGCGCGCTTCCGCTTTCTTGATCATCGACAACGCCGGGCGATCTTTCACCGAGCCCGCCGGGTTGTTACCCTCGAGCTTCGCAAGAATCACGTTATTGCGGCTGCGGATCTCGTCGTCGGGAAGCCGGACGAGTTGTACGAGCGGCGTATTGCCGATCGTGTCTTCAATCGTTTTGTAAGCCATATCGGTCTGGAGCTGTCGATGCGCGGAGTCTTCAATCGTTCGATTCTAAACCACCGTGCCCGCCGCTGCCGTGCGGCCCTTCTGCCCGCATGGATGCAGGCGCCCGTCTGCGAGCGCCCGCAACGCAAAAAGCCCGCGGCTGAGTACCGCGGGAGCCAGTCATCCGCATGACAGCTGAAGGAGCGTTATTGCCAACTCCGACCATGAAGGGGAAACGAAGGAGCAGGCTCCGCGCGCGGGTCACGAAACCCACGCGCGGAGTCCGCGCCAGGCTATTTCTTCACTGCCACCGTGGGGTTGCTCTTCGGGGCGGCCGGAACGGCCGCGCCTTTGGTCTGTGCAGCCGCCGCAGCCTGCGGGTTAGCAGCCGCGCCAGCCGGACCGACAGCGAGACCCTCCGCCTGCAGGCGCTCGACGGTATGCCCGCCCATGCCTTTGACGCGCTTGCCGAGGTCGGCCGGGTCCTTGAACGGACCATGCGCTGCACGCTCGTCGAGAATGGCTTTCGCTTTGGCAGGACCGATGCCCTTGATGCCGCGCAACGCATCCTCATTAGCCGTGTTGACGTCGACCGCCGCATAAGCGTGGCCAAAAGCGGCGAGCATGGCCGCGGTAACCAGAATTTTTCGAAACATATGGAATCTCCCTCGTACAACCGGTTGGCGACCATCACCAACCGGGAGATTCCAGTTTAAAGAGGGATCCGAATTATTTACACCTGGCCGAATAGCCAACGCACGTAACGGTCGACACCTTCCTGCACGCTCAGGAACGGCGCGTCGTAGCCGGCCGCGCGCAGTTTCGACTGATCCGCCTGCGTGAAGCACTGATACTTGCCGCGCAACGCGTCGGGGAACGGAATGTATTCGATCAGCCCGCGCTGCACCTGATCCGCGAGCGACAGCGCCGGTTCGTTGTTCAGCGAGCGCAGCGTATTGACCACCGTGCTGGCGATGTCATTGAACGGTTGCGCGCGGCCGCTGCCCAGGTTGAAGATGCCCGACTTGTCCGGATTGTCGAAGAAGAACAGGTTGACCTTCACCACGTCTTCCACTGAGACAAAATCGCGCGTCTGCTCGCCCGCCGCATAGCCGTTATATTCGCCGAACAGCTTGACTTTGCCCTCGGCGCGGAACTGGTTGAAGTTGTGAAACGCCACCGACGCCATGCGCGCCTTATGCGTTTCGCGCGGGCCGTAGACATTGAAGTAACGGAAGCCGGCAATCTGGCTCTTCGCCGTGGGCAGCACGCGGCGGATCACCTGGTCGAACAGGAACTTCGAATAGCCGTACACGTTCAGCGGCTGTTCGACTTCGCGCTCTTCGACGAAACGGCTCGAGCCGCCATACGTTGCCGCCGATGACGCATACAGGAACTGGATGTTCTGCGCGAGGCAGACATCGAGCACGTCGCGGCTGTAGCGGAAGTTGTTGTCCATCATGTAGCGGCCGTCGGTTTCCATCGTGTCCGAACAGGCGCCTTCGTGGAAAATCGCGCGCACCTTGCCGAAGTCGCCGCGCTTGAAGCGTTCGACGAACTCGGTCTTATCGAGGTAATCGTCGATCTCGCAGTCGACCAGGTTCTTGAACTTGTCCGCGCGCGTGAGATTGTCCACGGCGATGATGCGCTGTTCACCGCGCTCGTTGAGCGCCTTCACGAGATTGCTGCCGATAAAACCGGCCGCGCCGGTGACGATGAGGGTCATGATTGATGATCCTGCGGTAGTGAGCTTGGCATTGGATCGGAGTCAGCGCGTGGCGCTCGCTCCGATCGACAGGTTCAGTCGACGCCGCCCGGATCCCATTTGCACGCCGTTCACAGAAGCACAGCGAGGGACCCGGCGGGCCGCATCAGTGAAAAAGTTCGTCGTAGTCGACGGTGGCGGTGCCGAGTTTGCCGACCACGATGCCGGCCGCGCGATTCGCGAGCCCGACCGCATCGACCAGCGTAAGACCCGCGCCGAGCATGGCGGCGAGCGTGGCGATCACGGTGTCGCCCGCGCCCGAGACATCATACACTTCGCGCGCAACCGCCGAGGCGTGCAGGATGCCGTCATCCGAGAACAGCGTCATGCCCTCTTCCGAACGCGTGAGCAGCAGCGCCTTGAACTGCAGATCGGCGCGCAGCTTCGTCACGCGCGCGATCAGATCTTCTTCCGATTTCCACTGGCCGACCACTTCCCGCAACTCGGCGCGGTTCGGCGTGATCAGCGTGGCGCCGCGATAGCGTTCCCAGTCGTCGCCCTTCGGATCGACCAGCACCGGCTTGCCCGCCACGTGCGCCTTCGCGATCATCTGCGTGACGTGGGTCAGGCCGCCTTTCGCGTAGTCGGACATCAGAATCACGTCGTGCAAGGGCAGCAGTTCGTCGAACCGCGCGAGACCCGCGAGCAGCACCTCATGCGCCGGCGAGTTCTCGAAATCGACGCGCAGCAACTGTTGCTGGCGCGACAGCACACGCAGCTTGATCGTGGTGAGCAGCGCCGGATCGCGTTCGAGATGCGGCTTCACGCCGCTTTCATCGAGCAGTTGCACGATGCGCTCGCCGGGTTCGTCATGGCCGACCACGCACAGCAAGCCGGCTTGCGCGCCGAGCGCGACCGCATTGCGCGCGACGTTCGCCGCGCCGCCGAGGCGGTCTTCCTGACGCTGCACGTGCACGACCGGCACGGGCGCTTCCGGCGAAATGCGGTTCACGTCTCCAAACCAGTAGCGATCGAGCATGACGTCGCCCACCACCAGCACGCGCGCGGCGGCGAGCTGTTCGCGCGGCACTACCGTGAGCTGCGGTGCGGGCGTGCTCGGCACGGCGCACGGCGCAGTCTCAGGCAACGGCCGGAAGTTCAGAGGGTTGGGCATAAGGGCGTCCAATCGAGTGGTAGTCGATGCCGAGTTCGGTCATCGCGTCCGGTTCATACAGGTTGCGGCCGTCGAAAATCAGCGGCGACTTGAGCACCGATTTCAGATGAACGAAATCCGGGCTCTTGAATTCTTTCCATTCGGTCACGATCACGAGGGCGTCGGCGCCGGTGAGCGTTTCGTCCTGCGTGGCCGTGAAAGTGAGACGCGCGAACTGGTCCGGTGCGTCGTGCAGGTCCATGGCGAACACGCGGCGCGCTTCGGTCACCGCGACCGGATCGTACGCGCGCACCTGGGCGCCGCGCGCCAGCAGTTCCGAGATCAGGCGACGGCTCGGCGCCTCGCGCATGTCATCGGTATTCGGCTTGAATGCGAGGCCCCACACGGCGAACGTGCGGCCGCTCAGATCGTCGCCGAGCTTGCTTGTGATCTTGTGCACCAGCACGTCTTTCTGCTTGTGATTCACTTCCTCGACCGCTTCGAGGATGCGCAGATTGTGGCCGCTCTCGCTCGCCGTGCGGATCAGCGCCTGCACGTCCTTCGGGAAGCACGAGCCGCCGTAGCCGCAGCCGGCGTACAGGAAGTGATAGCCGATCCGCGGATCCGAGCCGATGCCGCGGCGCACCGCTTCGATATCCGCGCCGACGCGGTCGGCCAGATTCGACATCTCGTTCATGAACGAGATGCGCGTGGCGAGCATGGCATTGGCGGCGTATTTCGTGAACTCGGCCGAGCGCACGTCCATGTACAAAGTGCGTTCGTGATTGCGGTTGAACGGCGCGTACAGACGCTTCATCAATTCACGCGCGCGCATGCCGGGTTCGTCTTCGTCGATGCCGATCACGATGCGGTCCGGGCGCATGAAGTCGTCGACCGCCGCGCCTTCCTTCAGGAACTCGGGGTTGGACACCACCGAGAAACGATGCTGCGCGCTGGCGGCGAGCCCGCGTTTAGCCAGTTCCTCTTCGACCACCGTACGCACGCGCTGCGCGGTGCCGACCGGCACCGTCGATTTGTCGACGATCACCTTGAAGCCGTTCATCGTGCGGCCGATATTGCGGGCCGCTTCGAGCACGTATTGCAGATCGGCCGAGCCGTCTTCGTCCGGCGGCGTGCCGACGGCGATGAACTGCACGTCGCCGTGCGCGACGCTGGCTTCGACATCCGTGGAAAACGTGATGCGGCGTGCCGCGCGCGTGCGGGCGATCATCTCCTGCAAACCGGGCTCGTGGATCGGCACGCCGCCGCTGTTGAGGATTTCGATCTTGCGCGGATCGACGTCGAGACAGAAAACGTCGTGACCGATCTCGGCTAGACACGCGCCAGTGACAAGACCCACATAGCCCGTGCCGATAATGGTGATTTTCATACGCTTTCCGGTAGAGGGTTCCGGTGAGGATTCCCGGCGATGAAGCCGGTCAGAAACACATTGCGAAATCCGCCCGCGCAGGGGCGGTTGCCATACGCCGGGCGGCGGCGCGACCGCGCGCCGGAAACCGGCGTTGCCGTCGTTGCCGCGCGAGCATCAGTTCGATGCGGTGATCGGCTCGACGCGGCGCGGCGCATAGGTTTCCCAACCGCTGCAACCCGGGCACTGCCAGTAGAAAAGCCGCGCCCTGAAACCGCAATTCTGGCACGTATACCGTGGCAGATTTTTGGTGCGCTGACGGATCAGCGTACGCATTAGTTCGAGTTCGCTGCGCCGCGGTTCTTCCGCGACGGCTTGCTGCGCCTCGAGCAGCCGCGTCATGCCCGCCAGATTCGGCGACTTCTGCATTTGCGAGCGCGCCAGCGCGTGGGCGGCGTCAGGTCCGCGCAGCGATGCGACGTGCTGATAGGCGACATCGAGCAGATCGTTGGTCGGATAGCGGTCCACCCACGTGGTCAGCAGATCGGCGCCATCTTGCGGACGGCCGAGCGCCTCGTAGGCCGTCATCAGCTTTTCCGCGACCAGCGGCAGATAGGCCGGATTCTGCTCTTCCACCCGGCGCCATTGGGCGATGGCCGCTTCCGGCGCGCCGCCGGCCGCGTCGACATCGCCGAACAGGATCGTGGCACGCACGTTGGTGGGGTTCGCCTTCAGCGCGAAGCCGAGCTGCCGGCGGGCTTCGTCCGGCTTCTTCTGTTGTAGCGCTTCCTGGGCGAGTTCGCAGTGGAATTGGGCGATTTCCTTGTCGAGCGACTCGGCGCCCATCGTTTCCAGATGACGGGCGGTGTCGATCGACTTGACCCAGTCCTTCTCGATTTCGTAGATGGTGAGGAGCGCACGCTGCGCGCCCAACGCGTAGTCGCCGGTTTCGAGCGAGCGGAACGTTTCTTCCGCGCGATCGAGCAGACCCGCTTTCAGGAAGTCTTGCCCCAACTCGTAAAGCGCGTGATCGCGCTCGCTGACAGGCAGATCGGCGCGGCTCAACAGGTTCTGGTGCACGCGAATTGCGCGATCCGTTTCGCCGCGGCGCCGGAACAGATTACCCAGCGCGAAGTGCAACTCGACTGTTTCCGGATCGAGCTTGACCACTTCGATGAACGCGTCGATCGCCTGGTCCGGCTGCTCGTTGAGCAGGAAATTCAGGCCGCGAAAATACGAGCGTGGCAGGTTGGCGCTTTCGGACAGCAGCGTCTTGAGGTCGTAGCGCGCGGCCATCCAACCGAACGCGAACGCGACGGGTATGACGAGCAGCCACCAGAAGTCTAGATCCATGCGATTAATGCAAATGTGCGGAAAAGCGAAGACGGAAAGCCGCGCTTAAAACGCGCGGCGCAAGGCATTCAGATCAGCGGCGGCATAGGCGGTTGTTCGACCACGACCGGGGTTTCGCGCGCCACCCGCAACTCGCGCTTGAGCCGGCCATTTTCCATGCGCAAGCGCAGCATGGCCGGCATCGACGATACCAGCCCGGCCAGCAGCCCCACCACGAAGAACGCGAGGCCGATCAGGATCAACGGCGCCGACCATGCGTAGCCCGCGAGGAAATTCAGCGTAGCAGGTTGTGTATTGGCGAGCGCCAGCACCAGCAGCAGCACGAACACCAGCACACGGATCAGCCAGACGATAAATTTCATGAATAGGTCTCTTGACGGCAGTTGCGGGGTGACGCCGGCTTGATGACGCGTCGCGCCACGGTGTTGCCCGCGCCGAAGTGACCCGTATTGTAATTGAAGCCCTCGCGGCTGGGCAGGAAGTGGGGGATTGAGGGGTTATGGGAGGTTGGCTTGTTTGGGCGGGAGGTGAGCGGGTGCGGCGGTGGGTTAGTGCTCGGCGGCTGTGTTCGCGGGCCGTGCTGGCTTGCGTGCTTGCGGGCAGCGCGGTGCTTGCATGTGGATCATCGTGGCGGCGTGCGGTGGGTCTTGCTTACCTGCGAGGGCGTCTGTCCGCCTGTTCGCGCGCCATACATGTTTGCCACGCCGGCTTGCGCGCTCGCGGTACGTGTGCCGCCGCGCAAGCGTTGCTGCACTTGCGCGTTACGCATAAACACGAGCTGCGGGCGTGCTCGCGCGCCACGCTTGTCGGCCATGCGCCGGCCCGGGGCGAAACGCCGCCGAGCAAAACGCCAACATACAGGCGAAAAAAAAGCGCCCGAAGGCGCTTTTTCTGGTCTTTTGCCGACTGGCTTTGGCCGCTGACGCTACCGATGCCACGCTGCAAACGGCACAGCGAAGCATTTACAGATCGTCATCCGGCTCTTCGGCCTTCAACGGCTCACCCGCGCGACGATCTACCCGTTCACGCAATTCCTTGCCCGGCTTGAAGTGCGGTACGTACTTCTCAGGTACCAGCACCTTCTCGCCCGACTTCGGATTACGCCCGACGCGGGAGGGACGGCGGTTAAGGCCGAAGCTGCCGAAGCCGCGAATTTCGATGCGGTGACCGTTGGCAAGTGCCTCCGACATCGCATCGAGCATCGTCTTCACCGCGAAATCCGCATCTTTAAGGACAAGTTGCGGAAATCGCGCAGCCAGTTGGGCGACCAATTCCGATTTGGTCATACTGCAGCAGACCTCTCAGACTTACTGGTTCTGGCCGTCGAGCTTGGCCTTCAGCAGCGCGCCGAGGTTCGTCGTGCCGGTGGCAGCCGAGCTCGAGTCCGACGAAGCCAGGCCACGAATCGCTTCCTGTTGCTCAGCCGAATCCTTGGCCTTGATCGACAGGTTGATGCCACGCGACTTGCGATCGATGTTGATGATCATCGCGTTGACCTTGTCGCCTTCCTTCAGCACGTTGCGAGCATCTTCCACGCGGTCTTGTGCGATTTCCGAAGCACGCAGGTAGCCTTCGACTTCCGTCGACAGCTGAACCACTGCACCCTTCGCGTCCACCGTCTTGACCACGCCGTCGACGATCGAACCCTTGTCGTTCATGGCAACGAAGTTGCTGAACGGGTCGCCTTCGAGCTGCTTGATGCCCAGCGAAATGCGTTCCTTCTCGACGTCGATGCCGAGAACGATCGCTTCCACTTCGTCGCCCTTCTTGTACTTGCGAACTGCTTCTTCGCCCGTTTCCGACCACGACAGGTCCGACAGGTGAACCAGACCGTCGATGCCGCCCGGCAGACCGATGAAGACGCCGAAGTCCGTAATGGACTTGATTGCGCCTTGCAGCTTGTCGCCCTTCTTGAAGTTGCGGCTGAAGTCGTCCCACGGGTTCGGCTTGCATTGCTTCATGCCGAGGCTGATACGGCGGCGGTCTTCGTCGATTTCCAGAACCATGACTTCGACTTCGTCGCCCAGTTGCACAACCTTCGACGGTGCAACGTTCTTGTTCGTCCAGTCCATTTCCGACACGTGAACCAGGCCTTCGATGCCCGATTCGACTTCGACGAATGCGCCGTAGTCGGTGATGTTGGTGACCTTACCGAACAGGCGCGTGCCCGACGGGTAACGGCGCGAGATGCCTTCCCACGGATCGTCGCCCAGTTGCTTGATACCCAGCGAAACGCGGTTCTTCTCTTGATCGAACTTGAGGATCTTCGCGGTGACTTCCTGGCCAACCGACAGCACTTCGCTCGGGTGACGCACACGACGCCATGCGATGTCGGTGATGTGCAGCAGGCCGTCGATACCGCCGAGGTCCACGAACGCGCCGTAATCCGTGATGTTCTTCACCACGCCTTCCACGATCGCGCCTTCCTTCAGCGTTTCGAGCAGCTTTGCGCGCTCTTCGCCTTGGGTCGCTTCGATCACAGCACGGCGCGACAGCACGACGTTGTTACGCTTGCGGTCGAGCTTGATGACGCGGAATTCCAGCGTCTTGCCTTCGTACGGGGTCGTGTCCTTGACCGGACGCGTGTCGACCAGCGAACCCGGCAGGAACGCGCGGATGCCGTTGACCATGACGGTCATGCCGCCCTTGACCTTGCCCGTGATCGTGCCGGTCACGAGTTCGTTGTTGTCGAGTGCCTTTTCCAGCGACAGCCACGAAGCGAGGCGCTTAGCCTTGTCGCGCGACAGGATCGTGTCGCCATAGCCGTTTTCCAGCGCGTCGATCGCGACGGAAACGAAGTCGCCCGCCTGCACTTCTACCTCGCCCGCGTCGTTCAGGAACTCTTCGAGCGGGATGTAGGCTTCGGACTTGAGACCAGCGTTGACGACCACGAAGTTGTGGTCAACACGCACGACTTCGGCGGAGATCACTTCGCCGGCGCGCATGTCTTGCTTGGTCAGCGACTCTTCGAACAGAGCCGCAAAAGATTCGGTATTCGGGGTAGAGGTTTGCAGGTCGGACATAAAAATCAAAATTTGCATGGTTCTCGCGGTGCCCGGCTGGCCGGACGGTCAGCAATTTCGGCTAGAGTGCGAATGCCACGCGGGGTTATAGGGTTAAACACAACGCTTCACGACGATCGCGAAGCACCTACTGACAACGGACTTCTACTGCGCCCACGCCTGAAGCACAACGCGTACTTTCATCAGGCATGTGGGACTAAAGCTTCATACCACTGCACCACTTGCTCGACCGCCTGGTCGACCGACAATGCCGAGGTATCAAGCAGCTTTGCATCCGCCGCGGGCTTGAGTGGCGCAGCTGCGCGCTGACTGTCACGCTCATCGCGCTCACGCAAATCCCGGAGCAAGTCATCTATATTAGCAGAAAATCCTTTTTGGATCAATTGCTTATGCCGGCGCGCCGCGCGGGCCTCCACGCTGGCTGTCATGAACACCTTCAGCACGGCGTCCTGGAAGATCACCGTGCCCATATCGCGGCCGTCGGCGACCAGTCCCGGTTCCTTACGGAAAGCCCGCTGCCGCGCCACCAGTGCGGTGCGCACCGGTGCGTGCACGGCAATCGCCGAAGCGCGGGCGCCGACTTCCTCGGCACGAATCTCAGCAGAAACGTCGACGCCATCGAGCTGCGCCAGTCCCTCGCGGAAGGTGATGTGCAGGTCGTCGATCAGTTTTACAAGGGCGTCGGCGTCGTCGGCCGCGATGTCGTAGCGCAGGCTGGCGAGCGCGGCGAGACGGTACAGCGCGCCGCTGTCCAGCAAGTGGAAGCCGAGGCTCGCGGCCACCAGCGCGGCCACGGTGCCTTTGCCAGAGGCACTCGGGCCGTCGATCGTAATGACGGGCGTCTGGTGAAAGGGACGGGTCGGTTTCATCGAAAAAGTCGCACGTCAATCGATTCGAAATCGAATCAGGGTTGGGCGAGCGCGGTAAAGCGCTCGAAATAATCGGGAAACGTCTTGCCGACGCACTTCGGGTCGTTGATCCGCACCGGCACGCCGCCGAGGCTCACCAGAGAGAAGCACATGGCCATGCGATGATCGTCGTAAGTGTCGATAGCGGCGTTCGGAGTCAGCTTTTCAGGTGGTTCGATCACGAGGTAGTCCTCGCCTTCCTGCACCTTGGCGCCGACCTTGCGCAGCTCCGTCGCCATCGCGGCGAGCCGGTCGGTTTCCTTCACGCGCCAGCTGGCGATATTGCGCAGCGTGGTCGCGCCGTCCGCGAACAGCGCCGCGACGGCGATCGTCATCGCGGCATCGGGAATCAGGTTGCAGTCCATGTCGATCGGTTCGAGCTTGCCGCTGTCGTGGCCGACGCCGCGCACTTCGATCCAGTCGTCGCCCATCTGCAGGTTCGCGCCCATCTTGATGAGCGCATCGGCAAAGCCGACGTCGCCCTGGATGCTGGCTCGGCCGACGCCCTCCACTTTCAGCGGGCCGCCGCCGAGCGCGCCGGCCGCGAGGAAATACGAAGCGGACGACGCATCGCCCTCCACCATGATCGTGCCCGGCGACTGATACCGCTGCCCCGCCGGCACCACGAACCGATGCCATTCGTGACGCTCGACCTTGATGCCGAAGCGCTCCATCAGCTTTATCGTGATCTCGATATACGGCTTCGAAATCAGCTCGCCATCCACCTGCACGGTGCTCACGCCGCTTTCGGTGCGCAGAAGCGGCAGCGTCATGAGCAGCGAGGTTAGGAACTGGCTCGACACGTCGCCGCGCACGGTGATGGGCGCGTCGGCGTTGATCCGCCCGGAGCGAATCCGCAGCGGCGGATAGCCTTCGTTCTCTTCGTAGTCGATCTTCGCGCCAAGCTGGCGCAGTCCGTCGACCAGATCGCCGATCGGCCGCTCGTGCATGCGCGGCACGCCGTGAATGCGGTAGTCGCCGCCGTTGACCGCCAGCGCCGCCGTCAGCGGACGCACCGCCGTGCCGGCGTTGCCGAGAAACAGATCAGCCGTGCGCGCCGTGAACGCGCCGCGCGTGCCGGTCACGACGCAGGTGTCGCCGTCGCGCTTCAGACGCACGCCGAGCTTTTCGAGCGCGTCGAGCATCACGCGGGTGTCGTCGGAGTCGAGCAGGTTCGTGATCGTCGTTTCGCCTTCGGCGAGCGCCGCGAGCAGCAACACCCGGTTCGAAATGCTCTTCGAGCCAGGCAGACGAACCGTGCCGGACGCGCGGGAAAACGGTCCGAGATCGAGGAATTCCATGATTGAGTCCAGTTCCGGTTATTTCGACGCGTCGCTATTCGCGACGCCGGCCGCGCGCTGTTCCTGCCATTCGGTGCGCGCCACGCGCGAGCGCGCGAACACGGCTTCGAGGGCGGCGCCGTCGGCGGCTTCGATGGCCGCGCGCAGACGCGCGAGCACGGCCGTGTAGGCGTCAAGTTCGTCGAGCAACGCGACGCGGTTGGCGACGCACACGTCACGCCACATTTCCGGGCTCGACGCGGCAATGCGCGTGAAGTCGCGGAAACCGCCCGCGGCAAACGAGAATTTCAGCGCGGCGTCGGGCGAATTGAGAATCTGCTCGACCAGCGCAAACGAGAGCACGTGCGGCAAATGGCTGACCGACGCGAACACGCGGTCGTGCTGCTCGGGCGCCATGTTGCGCACGAGCGCGCCGGTGGCGCGCCACATCGCCGCGACGCGCTCCACGTCTGCCGGCGCATTCTCAGGCAGCGGGCACAACACCACATTGCGGCCGACATACAGGTCGGGCAAGGCTGCTTCCACGCCGCTGGCTTCGCGGCCGGCAATCGGATGCCCCGGCACGAACTGGCCGATGCGCGCGCCGAGCGCTGCGCGCGCTGCGCCGACCACATCCGACTTGGTGCTGCCCGCGTCGGTGACGATCGTCGCGGCATCGAGGAACGGCGCGATGCGTTCGAGCAGCGGCTGCGTCTGCGCGACGGGCGCGGCCAGCAGCACGAAGTCGGCGCCACGAAGCGCTTCACTGAGCGCGGCGTCGTCGTTTAGCGCGGCCGTGTCGTCGATCACACCCAGTTCCAGAGCACGCTCAGTCGACGCGGACGAACGCCCCACACCGATCACCTTGCGCGCGCCGTCGGCCTCGCCACGTTCGCGCAACGCACGCGCGAGCGATCCGCCGATCAGGCCGACACCGAAAATTACCAGCTTGTTAAATGAAAACGCGGCCACGTCGGTCACAAATAAAGCGCGCCTTTCATGCCGACGAGGCGCGCGGGTCCAAGGTTACCGCTTACGCGGCGGCGAGCGTCTTTTCGAGCGCCGCGATGAATGCTTCGTTTTCTTCCGGCAGGCCGATCGTGATGCGCAGCCACTGCGGCAAACCGTAGTTGCCGACCGGACGCACGATCACGCCTTGTTTCAGCAATTCGACGTTGACGCGGTTGCCGGCCGCGTCGTCGTTGCCGACGCGCACCAGCACGAAGTTGCCGTGCGACGGTACATACTCCAGGTTGAGCTTGTCGAACGCTTCGGTCAGACGGCGATAGCCCTGCGCGTTCAGCGCGGCGCTCTTTTCCAGAAACGCCTTATCGTTCAGCGCGGCGATCGCCGCGGCTTGCGCGAGCGTGTTCACGTTGAACGGCTGACGCACGCGATTCAGCAAATCGGTCAGCTCAGGTCGCGCGATCGCGAAACCCACGCGCAAACCCGCGAGACCGAAAGCCTTCGAAAACGTGCGCGACACCAGCAGATTCGGATAGCGGCGCACCCACGCAATCGCATCGTAGCGCTTCTCTTCCGGCAGATATTCCGTATACGCCTCGTCCAGCACGACGACCACGTGGCGCGGCACCTTGTCGAGAAACGCCTCGAGCTTCGGGCCTTCGATGAACGTGCCGGTCGGGTTGTTCGGATTGGCGACGAATATCAGGCGCGTGTCGTCGGTGACGGCGGCGAGCATGGCGTCGAGATCGTGACCGTATTTGACGGCCGGCACGACGATCGCACGCGCACCCAGGCCTTGCGTGGCCAACGCGTAAACCGCGAACGAGTACTGCGCATAGACGATCGACTGCCCCTTTTCCACGAACGCGTGCGCGGCGATTTCTAGGATGTCGTTGCTGCCGTTACCAAGCGTGACCCAATCGGCGGGCACGCCGTAACGCTCGCTCAGCGCAGCCTTCAATTCGAACGCATTTGCGTCCGGGTAACGGCCCAGTTCGCTCGCGGCCCGCGCCATGGCGCGTTGCGCCGACTCCGGCATGCCGAGCGGATTTTCGTTCGATGCGAGTTTCACGATGGTCGCTTCGTCCAGACCGAACTCGCGGGCCACTTCCGAAATCGGTTTGCCTGCAGTGTAAGGCGCAATTGCGCGCACGTAGGAAGGACCGAAAGGCGCTGTCATGAAAATCTCCGAACGACGATGAGTAATTGAATGCGCGACGGCCGCTGCGCGATGCCGCGGGCCGCCGCGTGAATATCATTAGCGGGCGCGCGGATACGAGCCCAGAATCTTCAGGAACGCGGCCTTCTCGCCGAGTTCGGCGAGCGCGGCGGCGACCGCCGGATCGTCGCGATGGCCTTCGACGTCGATGTAGAAGTAGTACTCCCACGTACCGACGCGCGCCGGGCGCGATTCGAAGCGCGTCATGGACACGCTGTGACGCGCCAGCGGCTCCAGCAGCTTGACCATCGCGCCCGGTTCGTTGACGACCGACACGATCAGCGAAGTCTGGTCGTAACCGCTCGGACCGGCGGGCTGCTTGCCGATCATCACGAAGCGGGTGCGGTTGTGCGGATCGTCCTGAATCAACGCATACGCGACTTGCAGGCCGTAATGGGTCGCCGCCCGATCGCCGGCGATCGCCGCCACGCTCGGATCTTCCGCTGCCATGCGCGCCGCTTCCGCGTTGCTCGACACCGCCTGGCGTTCGAGATGCGGCGCGTTGGTCGACAGCCAGCGCTGGCACTGGGCGAGCGCCTGCGCATGCGCGCACACGCGCGTCACGCCCGTGAGCCCGCCGTTCAGCGTCAACAGATTGTGGTGAATCGGCAAAGCCAGTTCGCCGCCGATCGTGAGTTGCGTTTGCAGCAGCAGATCGAGCGTGCGCGACACGGCGCCTTCGGTCGAATTCTCGACCGGCACGACTCCGAATTCCGCGGCGCCGGCTTCGACCGAGCGAAACACTTCGTCGATCGACGGACATGGCAGGCCTTCGATCGACTGACCGAAGTACTCATGCATCGCCTGTTCGCTATAAGTGCCGACCGGGCCGAGATACGCGGCCTTGATGGTCTTCTCGAGCGCGCGGCTCGCGGCCATGATCTCGCGCCAGATCGCGCTGATATGCTCGCTCGCGAGCGGCCCCTCGCTCATGTCCTGCAGGCGCGCGATCACCTGCTGCTCGCGCTCGGGGCGGAACACCGGCGCGTTGAAATGCTTCTTGACCTCGCCCACTTCGAGCGCCACGGCGGCGCGCTGATTGAGAAGCGCGATCAGCTGCGCGTCGAGCGCGTCGATGCGTTCGCGAAGCGGTTTGAGTCGGGTATTGAGTTCGTCGTCCATGCGTGAAAACGGCCCTGCCGGTAGCTGCTGCAAAAATGCGTGCTGGAAAGGATGCGCGCGCCTGCTAGCCAGTGTGGCTCAGGCGCTGCGCTGTTCGAATTCCTTCATGTATTCGACAAGCGCTTTGACGCCCTCGAGCGGGACGGCGTTATAAATCGACGCCCGCATGCCGCCGACGGACTTGTGGCCCTTCAGCTGCACCATTCCCCGCGCTTTCGCGCCGGCCAGGAAATCCTCGTTGCGCGACTCGTCCGCGAGGAAGAACGGTACGTTCATCCGCGAGCGCGAGCCACGTTCGACCTTGTTCAGATAGAAGCTGCTCGAGTCGATCGCGTCGTACAGCAGTTTCGACTTCTCGACATTCCGCGCTTCGATCGCGGTCAGGCCGCCCTGCTTCTTCAACCACTTGAACACCAGCCCGGCGATGTAGATCGCATAAGTGGGCGGCGTGTTGTACATCGAATTGTTCTCGGCGACGGTCTTCCATTCGAACGCCGACGGGCAGATCGATTGCGCACGATCCAGCATGTCCTCGCGCACGATCACCACCGTCACGCCGGCCATGCCGATGTTCTTCTGCGCGCCACCGAACAGCACGCCGTATTTGGCGATGTCCATGGGACGCGACAGGATGTGCGACGAGGCGTCGGCCACGAGCGGAATATCGCCGAGATCGGGAATCTCGAATGTCTCGACGCCATGGATCGTCTCGTTCGTGCACAGATGCACGTAAGCCGGGTCGTCCGACAGTTGCCATTCGGAGCGGGCGGGTGCGCGCGTGAAACCGTCAGCCGTCTGACCGCTCGCCGCCAGATGCACGGTACCGTACTTCTGCGCTTCCTTGAACGACTTCTGCGACCACGAACCCGTCACGACGAAATCCGCGCGCGGCTTCGCGCCCATCAGATTCATCGGCACGATTGCGTTCTCGCCGAGACCACCGCCTTGCAGGAACAGAATGCGATGGCTTGCCGGCACGTCGAGCAAGTCGCGCAAATCGACGAGCGCTTCCTCGTGGATCGACATGAACTCTTTCCCGCGATGGCTCATTTCCATCACGCTCATGCCGCTACCTTGCCAATCGAGCATTTCGTCGGCGGCTTGACGCAGCACTTCTTCGGGCATGGCCGCAGGGCCGGCGGAGAAATTAAAGACGCGCATCGTGAGATCCTGGAAGCAGGCGCAAAAAAAGAAGAGCGCGCAAAGATCGGCGAAGTTGGCAGCCGAGGAAACAACCGCCATGACGCTGACCACGCAATTTTGCCGGCGCGATTTTCTAACGCGGATTTCGGACCATTTCGCGCCGAAAAAGAAAATGGCCGTCTGCGCGTGTGCGCAAACGGCCATTATCGCATTGTCAACGCAATGCCGCCAAACCCGGCGCGCCATACAGCCTACGAGGCGAACCTACCGGGCGGCGGCCGGCGCGATGTCAGCGCAGCCTTTCGACCTTTTGTCTGTCGACCAGACTTACTTGGCCGGCTTGACCGAAGCGACTTCCTTGTCGGCCTGGTCACGCGTTGCCTTGATCGATTGCGGCATGTACTTTTGCATCAAGCCGTTCACGACGTCGCGGCCAACCTGGTCTTGCACCTGGATGAACTTGCGGCCGGTCGGGCTCTTGTAGAACGCCGTCAGATCCTTGATTTCCGACGTGCTGTAGTACTTCGCGTAAGCGTCGTACTGAGCTTGCATGGCGTCCTGACGGAAATTGTCCGTGGCGAACACCTGGCCTGCGCCGTCAACCAGCTTCGGCACTGCATTCTTTTGCAGCGTCGGGACGGAAGCCTGCTTCTGCTTGTCCGTCATCGTCTTGTTTTCGCTCAATGCGTCCGACAGGATAGCCGGAACCAGCTGCTTGGCTTGCATCTGGGCGCTGTTGCCGATCGCGCCGACGAGCTTCTGCGCGTCGATTGCGTCCAACAGGTCCTTGATTGCAGCCTGCTTGGCCGGATCAACCGGTGCTGCGGCAGTAGCCGGAGCCGCCGGAGCCGAGCTCTGAAGCGCTTGAGCCATGGCAAAGGTCGGCACGAGGGCAGCCAGCAACATCAGTTGTTTGAATCGTTTTTGCATCATTACTCCCTAATAGAAATGAACTTGAGCAGCAAGCCGCGCGGGACACGTATCAGCCCGACACGCCATTATTCCCGGCGCAGCTTTCAACTAATCACTGAGACTGTAAGGCGCTGATGCGAATCAGGCCGCACCGCCCTCTTCGCCACCGTTGTCACCTTCCGCGGGACCTTCGGCGTCGCCTTCCGCATCACTTTCTGCCTCGGCCTCAGCAACCTGTTGCAGACCTGAAAGCTTGGTCCCTTCGTCAAGGCTGATGAGTGTAACACCTTGGGTTGCGCGTCCCATTTCTCGAATTTCCGAGACCCGCGTACGGATCAGCACGCCGGTATTGGTGATCAGCATGATCTGCGCTTCCTGATCCACCAGCGTCGCGGCCACGACTCGGCCATTACGCTCCGACGTCTGGATCGCGATCATGCCCTTCGTGCCGCGACCATGACGGGTGTACTCGGTGATCGGCGTGCGCTTGCCGAAACCGTTTTCCGTTGCGGTGAGCACCGACTGCTGCTCGTCGCCGGCCACCAGCAGCGCGATCACGTTTTGACCTTCCTCGAGCTGCATGCCCCGCACGCCGCGCGCTTCACGGCCCATCGGGCGCACGTCGTTCTCGTCGAAGCGAACCGCCTTGCCGGAATCCGAGAACAGCATCACGTCGTGCTGGCCGTCGGTAATGGCGGCGCCGATCAGGTAGTCGCCGTCATCCAGACCGACCGCAATAATACCCTTGCGCAACACGCGGCCAAAGGCTTCAAGCGGCGTCTTTTTTACGGTTCCTAACGCGGTGCCCATAAAGACGAACTTGTCAGCCGAGAATTCCTTCACCGGCAGAACAACCGTAATCTTTTCGCCTTCCTGAAGCGGGAAGATATTGATGATCGGTCGGCCGCGCGAGTTCCGCGAACCTTGCGGCACTTCATAAACCTTCACACTGTAGACACGGCCGCGATTCGAGAAGCACAGAATGTGATCGTGCGTGTTCGCGATGAACAGCGTGTCGATCCAGTCGTCTTCCTTCATGGCCGTGGCCTGCTTGCCGCGGCCACCACGCTTCTGCGCGCTGTATTCGGACAGCGGCTGTGATTTCACGTAGCCGGCGTGCGACATGGTCACGACCATTTCTTGCGGCGTGATCAGGTCTTCGGTGTTCAGTTCGGTGGCGTTCAGCTCGATCTTCGAGCGGCGCGCGTCGCCGAATTCGGCTTTGATGGACGTGAGTTCGTCGACGATGATCGCCGTAATGCGCTCCGGGCGAGCCAGAATGTCCAGCAGGTCGGCGATTTGCGCCATCACTTCGCGGTACTCGCCGATGATCTTGTCCTGCTCCAGGCCAGTGAGGCGCTGCAGACGCATCTGCAGAATTTCCTGAGCCTGGGTGTCGGACAGACGGTAGAGGCCGTCGGACTGCATACCGAACGACGGATTCAATCCGTCAGGACGATAGGCTTCGCGACCGCCCGCGGTCGCGTTTTCCGTCTCGGCGCGCGACAACATTTCGCGCACCAGCGACGAATCCCACGGACGCGCCATCAATTCCTGCTTGGCGATCGGCGGAGTCGGCGCGGCTTTGATGATCGCGATGAACTCGTCGATGTTGGCGAGTGCAACCGCCAGACCTTCGAGCACGTGGCCGCGTTCACGCGCCTTGCGCAGTTCGTATACAGTGCGCCGCGTCAGCACTTCCCGGCGATGCGACAGGAAGCACGACAGCATTTCCTTCAGGTTCAGCAGCTTCGGTTGGCCGTCGACCAGCGCGACCATGTTCATGCCGAAGGTGTCCTGAAGCTGGGTCGCCTTGTACAGATTGTTCAGAACGACTTCCGGCACTTCGCCGCGCTTGAGCTCGATCACGACGCGCATGCCGCTCTTGTCGGACTCGTCGCGGATGTCGGAGATGCCTTCGAGCTTTTTCTCGTTGACGAGCTCGGCGATGCGCTCCAGAAGTGAGCGCTTGTTCACCTGGTACGGCAGTTCGTCGACGATGATCGACATGCGCTGACCGCGGTCGATTTCCTCGAAGTGCGTGAGCGCACGCATCACCACGCGGCCGCGGCCGGTGCGATAGCCGTCGCGCACGCCGGCCACGCCGTAGATGATGCCGGCGGTCGGGAAGTCGGGTGCCGGAATGATCTCGATCAGTTCGTCGATCGTGGCTTCCGGGTTCTTGAGCAGATGCTGGCACGCGTCGACAACCTCGTTGAGGTTGTGCGGCGGGATGTTGGTCGCCATGCCGACCGCGATGCCGGACGAGCCGTTGATCAGCAGATTGGGAATGCGCGCCGGCAGGATGGCCGGTTCGTTTTCGCTGCCGTCGTAGTTCGGCGTGAAATCGACCGTTTCCTTGTCGATGTCGGCCAGCAGTTCGTGGCCGATCTTCGCCATGCGGATTTCGGTGTACCGCATCGCCGCGGCGTTGTCGCCGTCGACCGAGCCGAAGTTGCCCTGACCGTCCACCAGCATGTAGCGCAGCGAGAAGTCTTGCGCCATCCGGACGATGGTGTCGTAAACAGCCGTATCGCCGTGCGGGTGATATTTACCGATGACGTCGCCGACAATACGCGCCGACTTCTTGTACGCCCGGTTCCAGTCGTTGTTCAGTTCGTGCATCGCGTACAGCACGCGCCGGTGCACCGGCTTCAGGCCATCGCGAACATCGGGAAGCGCACGCCCCACGATCACGCTCATCGCGTAATCGAGATACGAACGGCGCATTTCCTCCTCTAGGGAGATTGGCAGAGTCTCTTTGGCGAATTGATCCATTATCCGTATCTTTTACGTGCCAAGACGACGGCTTAACTTCAATTCGCCGCGCCTTCGCGTAAGCATTGCAGGCGCAACGCATCACGCGATTCTAACATGCCGCGAATCCGCTCCCGACGAACGTACGTATACCTATTAGCAGGGTGCGCACGAGGCGTGCATCGGCGCTACTTTTTTGAGACCCATCAGGCTCGATTCGTGCGTGGGGCAATTCGCCGCTCAGCCATGACTGGCGGAGCCTCCAGGGAATTACTTCTGTTGCGCATGCACCACAATTGGAGGGTGATTCGATCGGGGGCAGATTTTTTTATCGTTGGACGGGAACGATATGGCAAAATGCCAACGCACAAAGAGTTAGACACGGCTCGAAGTCTACACAGCACGTTTTTTGTTCTACACCGATGTTATACTTCGAGCAATGTATGACTTGTCTTCGTCAACAGGCTCGCAGTAAACCTGCGGTAATCTCAATTTCGAGAGGAGAAATATGAATAAACTTTCAAAGCTCGCGTTCATTGCAGCTACCGCGGTTATGGCTGCATCCGCCATGGCACAGTCGGTGCCGGCGTCGCGACAAGCTACGAACGACAACTGGGTGAATGGTACCGGCGAATACGTGTGGATGAACGGCACGAACGAGCTGTGCTGGCGCGATGCGTTCTGGACGCCGGCAACAGCCAACGCAAAGTGCGATGGCGCTCTGGTTGCTCAAGCTCCGACTCCGCCGGCTCCGGTCGCACCTGCACCGGCTATTACGAGCCAGAAGATTACGTATCAAGCTGACGCACTGTTCGACTTTGACAAGGCCACCCTGAAGCCGGCCGGCAAGGAAAAGCTGGACGATCTGGCATCGAAGATCGGCGCGCTGAACCTCGAAGTCGTCGTCGCAACGGGTTACACGGACCGCATCGGTTCGGACAAGTACAACGACCGTCTGTCGCTGCGTCGTGCTCAAGCTGTGAAGGCATACCTGGTCAGCAAGGGCATCGAATCCAACCGTATCTATACGGAAGGCAAGGGCAAGCGCAACCCGGTCACGACCGGTTGCAACCAGAAGAACCGCAAGCAACTTATCGCCTGCCTCGCACCGGATCGTCGCGTGGAAGTCGAAGTTGTCGGTACTTCGAAGCAGTAAGCTACAAAATACCGCAGTATCAAAGCCCCGCTTCGGCGGGGCTTTTTTTATGTCCGGCGAGGTGCCCGACACCGCAGCCCGAACCGGCCTTGGACCTCGAGCGGGTGGCATTTTGCCGCTCAGTCCCTCGACCTATATACTCAGGGTTTATCCTCGAGCGCCCGCTCACCGCTCTCTTCGAGGCAGCTTCCGCCATGACCAACGCCGATCCCCACGAACTGCAGAAATTTAGCGATCTCGCGCATCGTTGGTGGGACCCGAATGCCGAATTCAAGCCGTTGCATGAACTCAATCCGATCCGCCTGGGCTGGATCGACGCACACGCGCATCTCGCGGGCAAGACCGTGCTGGATATAGGCTGCGGCGGCGGCATTCTGTCCGAGTCGATGGCGGGCCTGGGCGCCCACGTGAAAGGCATCGACCTGTCGACCCAGGCTCTGGGCGTGGCCGATCTTCACAGCCTTGAAAGCGGTGTAACCGTCGATTACGAAGAGATCGCCGCCGAGGCGCTCGCCGCTCGCGAACCCGCCAAATACGACGTCGTGACCTGCATGGAAATGCTCGAGCACGTGCCTCAGCCTGCCGCCATCGTCGAGGCGTGCAAGACGCTGGTGAAACCCGGCGGCTGGGTGTTCTTTTCCACCCTGAACCGCAATGTGAAGTCGTACCTGTTCGCCGTGATCGGCGCCGAATACATCGCGCGCATGCTGCCCAAGGGCACGCACGACTACGCGCGCTTCATTCGCCCATCGGAACTGGCGAGCTTCGTGCGCGACGCCGGCCTGCGCACGGCCGATATCAAAGGCATTGTGTATAACCCGCTCAGCAAGCATTTCACGCTGTCCGCCGACACGAGCGTGAACTACATGCTCGCCTGCCGCCGCGACGTTTGATCCGCCCCGACCTGCCGGACCTATCGAACCAATGAGCGATCCCACGCCCCTGCCCCAGCGCGAAGACAATGAAGACGCACTCGGTCTTTGCCACGCCGTCCTGTTCGACCTCGACGGCACGCTAGCCGACACGGCGCCCGACCTCGCGGCGGCCGTCAACAAGATGCGCCACGATCGCGGGCTCGAGATGGTGCCGCTTGAAGATCTGCGGCCGCTCGCATCCGCGGGCGCGCGTGGGCTGATCGGCGGCGCGTTCGGGATCGGCCCCGATAGTCACGAGTTCGCGTCGATGCGCGAGGAATTCCTCGCCAACTACGAAGCGGATCTGTGCATCGAGACCACACTGTTTCAAGGCATTCCCGAGATGCTCGACGAGCTGGACGCACGCGGCGTGCGCTGGGGCATCGTCACGAACAAGGTGGCGCGGCTCACCGAGCCGCTGATCGCACAACTCGGCCTAGAAGAGCGCGCGGGCTGTGTCGTGAGCGGCGACACCACGCCACATTCGAAACCGCACCCGGCGCCGTTACTGCATGCGGCGCGCGAACTGGACGTGGCGCCGGAGCGCATCGTCTACGTGGGCGATGATCTGCGCGACGTGCAGGCCGGTTTCGCCGCCGGCATGAAGACGGTCGCGGCGGCGTACGGCTACTGCGGCAACGACATCCCGCCGACGCAATGGCATGCGCAACACGTCGTCCAGTCGCCGGCGGAATTGCAGAAGTTGCTGCGCGACATCGGCTGAGCCGCGACGTCGACCGGCGCAAAGGCGAAAACCAAGGCCGCGCCGGCCGCGCCAATGAGTCAGGACGTAGCCGTCAAACTATTGTAAAATCTGCGTCTGGCTCAGAAATTTGAGCAACGAACCGCGGGGGCGACCTGGTTTCGACAGGGGTTGCGAAGCGGCTAGGGCATGTCGAGGCCCCGTCACCTCGTAAATCAGCGGGAAAAACGTAACTGCAAACGACGAAACGTTCGCACTGGCAGCCTAAGGGCCGCCGTCCTCTGCCTAGTTCACTGACGGGCTAGAGTCGCAAGACCGGTAGCAATACCGACAGAGGTCATATACGTCAGTTAAGCCTGGGTGGTGTCACGACATCCGGGTCGAAAATCTAGTGAATCGCCGTAGTGCAGCGTGTTCGTCCGCGTCACTATGGTTAAATCAAAAGACAGAACTACACATGTAGAACTAGTCGTAGAGTGCTTCTGGACGCGGGTTCGATTCCCGCCGCCTCCACCAGAACATGTTTCACGCTGCACCATCAAGTCTCATCGAAAACCCGTAAGCGGCCTGCTGCTTGCGGGTTTTTTCTTATCCCTCGCGCCCTTCCCGCTGCGCGCTTTCCCGCACTATCCTTTTCTTATCTCATCCGCGCGCCGTCGCGTGACCGACCCTCTCGCGATCCTCAGACGAAGAAGTGATTGGAATAAACGCATCCGCTCAGTCGTTTGATCCTCACGCGCGCACGCCGTGCCTCGCGTGAGACCAACACCAAAATCAGGAGCCGACATCATGCGCAAAACTCTTTTCTGCCTCGCCCTTCTCGCTCTGCAACAAAGCGCTTTCGCCGAAGCACCAAAGATCGTCGACGGACGCTTCGTCAATGCGGACGGCATGACGCTCTATACCTTCGACAAGGACACCACACCCGGCGTGAGCGCCTGCACGGGCGGCTGCATGAACTACTGGCCCGCGGCCACGGCCAGCGCGTCGGACAAACCCTCCGGCGACTGGACCGTGATCACCGGCGCAGACGGCAAGCCGCAATGGGCGTACAAAGGCCATCCGCTCTATCGCTACGCAGCGGACAAGCAGGCGGGAGACATGAAGGGAGAAGGCTTCAAAGACATGTGGCACACGGCGAAACCTTAAGCGCGCGCCGCGAGCCGGCAACACCACGCCACACTAAACCCGAGAGTCAAACGGAAGACGCCGGCAGAACGCCGGCGTCGCACTCACAACGGGCACCTGCCTGCGCTTATTCGTCTTTAGGACACTGCAGATTGCAACCATTCGGATCGCCCAGATCGCCGCGCTTGCGCATGGCCGATTTTTTATTGCTCTGGTATTTGTCCGAAGGAGACGACGCCGCAAACGGCATTTGCGGATGTTCGGCGAGACGGAACTGATCTTGCAGAATGCCGCCCGGAACACCCGGCGAATTCTGTGCGAAAGCAACTGACGCGGTGGCGAGGAGCGCACCAGCCGTCGCAACGGCAGCACATACGTGAAGAATGACTTTCATATCGATCGGCGCGACGTAGCGCGCGGTTTAGGCGGAAGCGGAAGCTTAGAGAGTATCCCAAACGGACGCCATACGCAGCGCCAAACATAGCCTGATGTTTACGGCCGCTTACGCCACCGCTTCGCCCAGGCCCTCTTCGAGATCGACCACCTTGCCGCAGTCTTGCGGGTCATAGCCTTCGAGCTGATCTACGCTATGGCGAAACGCGCTGCCGCGCAGCAATCCGAGCACTGTCGCAAGCGGCATACGTTCGAGGCGCGCGCGGTCGCACGCAAAATAATAGTCTTCGTCGACAATCGGAATGAAGTCGAGACCGAAGTGATGCGCCGCGGGCTCCACGCCGAAACCCACATCCGCCATGCCGCTCGCGACGAACGCCGCAATCGCCGAATGCGTCAGTTCGGCCGACGCATAACCATTGACCCGATCCGGATCGACTCCGACTTTCCGTAGCGCGAGATCGAGCAACATGCGCGTGCCGGAGCCGGGTTGTCGATTCACGAAGCGGATATCGTCGCGCGCGAGATCGCTCAGGCCGGCGATTCTCTTCGGGTTGCCTTTACCAAGAAAGAGCCCTTGCTTGCGTCGCGTGAGATGCACGAGCACGTGACGCTGCGGATCGAGCCAGCGCCGATACGCATCGGCGCATGCCGCACGAAACTCGCCGAGCGGCAAATGGAAGCCGGCCAGATCGCATTCGCCGCGCGCAAGCGCGCTGACGGCGTCCGCGCTGTCGCGATACTTGATGTCGACCGGCAGTTCGTCGGCGACCAGCGCCGTCACGAGCGCGGCCACGGCGTAACCGTGCGACGCGAAAATGCGCACGTCGTCGGCGGGCGGCGCGAGCCAGCGGTTCAGATCGCTCGCCACTTCGCTGGCGAGCGCCTGCATAATGCCGTCGAGCCGTTCGCCGCACAGACGCTGCGCACGCAAGACCGCTTGCCCGAGTTCGGACAGCACCGAGCCGCGGCCACGCTCTTTCGCGATCAGCGGACCGCCCAGACGCTCTTCGATGCTGCGCAGTAAACCCCACGCATGACGGTAGGACAAACCCTTAAGCGTCGCAGCCTGCGCGATGCTGCCGGATTCATTCACCAGCGCGAGCAACGGCACCACGTCCGACAGGCTTGCCTCTCGGCCGTCCGGACCCTTCACCACCAGTTGCGCCTGACACTCGATTCTGATCATATATGTTGAACTCTTTCCTATTGCATCGGCCGAAATGCCCGCCTATTGTTCGCCTATCCCATATCGAATAAACGAAGCATAAGTGCACGCATTATGAATAACAAGTGCATATATGACTTTGGAGGAGCCCCCACTTGGACGATTCCATCGCCGTCGCGCCGGATCAACTCGTTGAGCGTCACGCGCAGCCGGGCGTGTCGCTGCTAGCGGTCTTGCACGCGATTCAGGACGAAGTCGGTTACGTGCCACCCGCCGCGGTCGCGCCGCTAGCGCGCGCCATGAACCTGTCGCGCGCGGAAGTGCACGGCGTCATCACCTACTACCACCACTTCCGCACGCAGCCGCCGGCGCCCGTCACGGTGCAACTGTGCCGCGCGGAAGCCTGCCGCAGCATGGGCACCGAAGCGCTCGCGCAACATATCGAGACGCACACCGGTTGCCGCTTCGACGGCGAACATCAGCACGGCGCGACGGTGGAACTGGAATCGGTGTATTGCCTTGGCCAATGCGCGCTGTCGCCGGCGCTGACGATCAACGGCACGCTGCACGCCAGAGTCACGCCGCAAAAGTTCGACGCGATCTTCGCGGCCGCCAGCAAGTGCGTGGAGGTGACGGCATGACGCGCATCTACGTTCCCCGCGATTCGTCGGCATTGGCACTCGGCGCTGACGCGCTCGCGCATGCAATCGAAGCCGAAGCGGCACGCCGCGGCCTCGCCATCGAACTGGTTCGCAACGGTTCACACGGCCTGCTGTGGCTCGAACCGCTCGTCGAAGTTCAGACGCCTGAAGGCCGCATCGGCTACGCGAATGCCGAAGCCGGCGACGTCGCCGCTCTGTTCGACGCCGGCTTCCTCGAAGGGGGCGCACACGCAAACCGCGTCGGCGTGGTCGACGACATTCCGTATCTGAAGAAGCAGCAGCGCCTGACCTTCGCGCGCATCGGCATCACTGACCCGCTTTCAATCGACGACTACGTCGCTCACGGCGGCCTCGAAGGCTTGCGCCAGGCTCTGCAAACCGATGGCGACGCCGCCTGCGAAGCGTTGATCGAATCCGGCCTGCGCGGCCGCGGCGGCGCGGCGTTCCCCGCCGGCATCAAATGGCGCACGGTGCGTGGCGCCAAAGCGGCGCAAAAGTACATCGTCTGCAACGCGGACGAAGGCGATTCCGGCACCTTCTCCGATCGCCTCGTGATGGAAAGCGATCCGTACGTGCTGATCGAGGGGATGATCATCGCGGGCATCGTGACGGGCGCGACGGTCGGCCATATCTACGTGCGCAGCGAGTATCCGCATTCGATCGCCACGCTCGAAGCGGCAATCGCGAAAGCACGCGCCGCCGGCTGGCTCGGCGACAGCGTGCTCGGCTCACCGCATCGCTTCGAATTGTTCGTCGCGAAAGGCGCCGGCGCCTATGTGTGCGGCGAGGAAACGGCGCTGCTCGAATCGCTCGAAGGCAAGCGCGGCATTGTGCGCGCCAAGCCGCCGGTGCCGGCGCTCGTCGGCCTGTTCGGCCAGCCGACCGTGATCAACAACGTGATCACGCTCGCCACGGTGCCGATCATCTTCGCGCGCGGCGCGGCGTTCTACAAAGACTTCGGCATGGGCCGCTCGCGCGGCACGCTGCCGTTCCAACTCGCCGGCAATGTGAAGCAAGGCGGCCTCGTCGAACTCGCGTTCGGCGTGACGCTGCGCGAATTGCTTTACGACTACGGCGGCGGCACGGCGAGCGGAAGACCTGCGCGCGCGGTGCAAGTGGGCGGCCCGCTCGGCACGTATCTGCCGGAAAGCCAATGGGACATTCCGATGGACTACGAGGCGTACGCGGCAGTCGGCGCGGTAGTGGGCCATGGCGGCCTGGTCGTACATGACGACACCTCGAATCTCGCCGAACTCGCGCAGTACGCCATGCACTTTTGCGCGCTCGAATCGTGCGGCAAATGCACGCCGTGCCGGATCGGCTCGACGCGCGGCGTCGAAGTGATCGGCCGGATTCGCAACGGCGACACGTCCACGCGACAAGTGCAATTGCTGCGCGATCTGTGCGACACGATGGTGTCCGGTTCGCTTTGCGCGATGGGCGGCATGACGCCGTTCCCGGTGTTGTCCGCGCTCGATCATTTCCCCGAAGACTTCGGTCTCGCCGACGTATCTCATCACGCGCCGAAAGCGGCCTGACCCAGGAGCCCACCATGTCCAACGTGCTCAACTCTCCCACTGGCGGCTGCGGCTCCGGCAACTGCGCGTGTAAATCGCAAGCCCAGCAGCAACGCGCGCCCCGCTCCTTCTTCGACGACACCGATTTCGGCACGCCCGAGCGCCACGCCGATGTCGACGTCACGCTGGAAATCGACGGCCAGTGCGTCACGGTTCCCGCTGGCACCTCGGTGATGCGCGCCGCCGTCGAAGCAGGCGTCAACGTGCCGAAGCTCTGCGCGACCGATTCGCTGGAACCGTTCGGCTCGTGCCGTTTATGTCTCGTGGAAATCGAAGGCAAGCGCGGTTATCCCGCTTCGTGCACGACGCCGGTTGAAGCCGGCATGAAGGTCCGCACGCAGACCGATCGTCTTCAGTCGCTGCGCCGCAACGTGATGGAGTTGTACATCTCCGATCACCCGCTCGACTGTCTCACCTGCCCCGCCAACGGCGACTGCGAATTGCAGGACATGGCCGGCGTGACGGGCTTGCGCGAAGTGCGTTACGGTTTCGACGGCGCGAATCACCTGAAGGACAAGAAAGACGAGTCGAATCCGTACTTCACTTACGACGCGTCCAAATGCATCGTCTGCAATCGCTGCGTACGCGCGTGCGAAGAAACGCAGGGCACATTCGCGCTGACCATTGCCGGGCGCGGTTTCGAATCACGCGTGGCCGCTAGCGAAAACGTGCCGTTCATGGAGTCAGAATGCGTATCGTGCGGCGCGTGCGTGGCCGCCTGCCCGACCGCGACCTTGCAGGAAAAGACCGTCATCATGCTTGGCCAGGCCGAGCATTCAGTGGTGACGACGTGCGCGTATTGCGGCGTCGGCTGCTCGTTCAAGGCGGAGATGAAGGGCAACGAGGTCGTGCGGATGGTGCCGCACAAGAACGGCCAGGCCAACGAAGGCCACGCTTGCGTGAAGGGCCGCTTTGCCTGGGGCTATGCAACGCACAAGGACCGCATCACCAAGCCGATGATCCGCGCGAAGATTACCGATCCGTGGCGCGAAGTCAGTTGGGAGGAAGCGCTCACGTATGCCGCGTCGGAATTCCGCCGCATTCAGGCCAAACACGGGCGCGATTCGATCGGCGGCATCACGTCGTCGCGTTGCACGAACGAAGAAACGTATCTGGTGCAAAAGCTCGTGCGCGCCGCGTTCGGCAACAACAACGTCGATACCTGTGCGCGCGTTTGCCACTCGCCGACCGGCTATGGATTGAAGACCACGTTGGGCGAATCGGCGGGCACGCAGACTTTTGCATCCGTCGATAAAGCCGACGTGATCATGGTGATCGGCGCGAATCCGACCGACGGCCATCCGGTGTTCGGCTCGCGTCTGAAGCGTCGTGTGCGGGAAGGCGCGAAGCTGATCGTCGTGGATCCGCGCCGCATCGATATCGTCGATACGCCGCACGTGAAGGCGTCGCATCATCTGCAATTGCGGCCGGGCACCAACGTGGCTGTAGTGAATGCACTGGCGCATGTGATCGTCACGGAAGGTCTGGTCAACGAAGCGTTCGTCGCGGAGCGCTGCGAAACCCGCGCGTTCGAGCAATGGCGCGATTTCGTCGCGCTGCCCGAGAACGCGCCGGAAGCGACCGAGGCACTGACCGGCGTGCCGGCTCAGTCGGTACGCGAAGCCGCCCGTATCTATGCGACCGGCGGCAACGCCGCGATCTACTACGGCCTCGGCGTCACCGAGCACGCGCAAGGCTCGACCATGGTGATGGGCATCGCCAACCTCGCGATGGCGACGGGCAACATCGGCCGCGAAGGTGTGGGCGTCAATCCGCTGCGCGGCCAGAACAACGTGCAGGGTTCGTGCGACATGGGCTCGTTCCCGCACGAACTGCCGGGCTATCGCCACATCAGCGACACGGTCACGCGCACACTGTTCGAAGACGCCTGGAACGTCACGCTGCAACCGGAACCGGGCCTGCGCATTCCGAACATGTTCGACGCCGCCGTACACGGCACCTTCAAGGGTCTGTACTGCCAGGGCGAAGACATCGTGCAGTCGGATCCGAATACTCATCACGTGTCGGCCGCGTTGGCGTCGATGGAATGCATCGTCGTGCAGGACATTTTCCTGAACGAGACCGCCAAGTACGCGCACGTGTTGCTGCCGGGTTCGTCGTTCCTCGAAAAGGACGGCACGTTCACCAACGCGGAGCGCCGCATCTCGCGCGTGCGCAAGGTCATGCCGCCGGTGCCGGGCTACGCCGACTGGGAAGTCACGGTGATGCTCTCGCGCGCGCTCGGTTATGAAATGGACTACACGCACCCGTCGCAGATCATGGACGAGATCGCGCGTCTCACGCCGACCTTCCACGGTGTCTCGTACAGGAAGCTCGACGAGATGGGCAGCATTCAGTGGCCTTGCAACGAGAATGCGCCGGACGGCACGCCAACCATGCACATCGACAGCTTCGTGCGCGGCAAGGGCAAGTTCGTGATTACGAAGTTCATCGCGACGCCCGAGAAGGTCACGCGCAAATTTCCGATGCTGCTCACCACGGGCCGTATCCTGTCGCAGTACAACGTCGGCGCGCAGACACGCCGTACCGAGAACTCTCGCTGGCACGACGAGGATCGGCTGGAAATCCATCCGCACGACGCCGAAGAACGCGGCATCAAGACGGACGATTGGGTCGGCATCGAATCGCGCGCGGGACAGACCGTGTTGCGCGCGAAGGTGACCGAACGCATGCAGCCTGGCGTGGTCTACACAACGTTCCACTTCCCCGAGTCGGGCGCGAACGTGATCACCACCGATAGTTCGGACTGGGCGACCAACTGTCCGGAGTACAAGGTGACCGCGGTGCAGGTCATGCCGGTCGAACAGCCGTCGCAATGGCAGAAGGACTATTCGCGTTTCAACACCGAACAGCTCGATCTGCTGAAGCAGCGCGAGCTGGCCAACGCGACATCGGGCAAGTGAGGCCGGGCATGGACAATCAGAACCTGATCGACATGGCCAACCGGATCGGCGATTTTTTCGATTCGATGCCGGACCGCGAGGAAGCGCTCGCCGGCATCGCCGACCATATCCGCCGCTTCTGGGAGCCGCGCATGCGGCGCGCGCTGCTCGCTTCGCTCGATGAGCCGGATGCGAGCGGCATCGAGATGTCGGCTATCGTCGAGGAAGCGCTCGTTAAACATCGCGAGCAATTGACGCCGGCGGCGCCGACAACGGTGTAGCCGGGCGCGGCGGCTGCGGCTGCGGCTGTGCACCCTGGCCGCTTGCTCCGCTGTCTCGCCATTCTCCGTGAAGCAGTCGGCGGGCATCACTGCGCTTACCGCTTAAGGTCGGCAAGCCGCCCGCATCACAAAGCTGCCTGCTCCGGTATCTCACCATTCACCGTGAACCACGCTTCGCAATGGCGCAACAGGCCATGGAGATCGGAACCGGTGCGTCCGCGCGCGCTGATGTAGCCGTCCGGCCGCACCAGATAGAACGATGGCCGCGTGCGCCCATACGATTCGGAGAGCGCCGGACCGCCGTCGCCGTTGGTATCCGTGATGCGCCAGATACGCACCGCGCCGGGCAGCAATCGTTCCACTTCCGCCGCCACGCGCTCCATTTCCGCGTCCGGCGGCGGTTCATGCTTCGCGGCGGGATCGAGCGGCGTTTCGTCGACGGGCAACGGCGGCACCAGCAGGAACAGCGAGAAGAACGCCGGGTCGTGCAGATCGAAAACGCAGCCGACGCCGGGCGCGCGGCCCAGCGGTCCGTCCACCACATGCACCAGCGCATCGGGCGCGCGCTCGCCGGCACGCGGCCCGCCGTCGAGCACACGTTCGAGCGTCAGCGGACTGCGCCGGTACTGGATCGATAACTCGCTGATGGTAGCGCGCGCCGCGTCGCGCAGCGGACCCAGCGCGGCGAGCACCGGCATCACGCGTTCGCGCAGCAGCTTGAGCGGTCCGTGATCGGCCTCGGCCATATGCGTGATGAAACCGGTCTGCCGCAGCACGTCACGTTCGATCGGATGACGTTCGGTGTGGTAGGTGTCGAGCAGCCGGTCCGGCGCCGCGCTCTTCAGGACGCGCGCCAGCTTCCAGCCGAGATTGAACGCTTCCTGAATGCCGGTGTTCATGCCTTGCGCGCCGGCCGGGCTGTGCACATGGGCGGCGTCGCCGGCGAGGAAGATGCGGCCGACGCGCAGCCGGTCCACCATGCGGCTGTTCAGATGAAAATACGAGGACCACGCCAGGTCCGACACGTCGACCCGCTCGCGCACGCGCCGGGCGATCAGCGCCTTGCATTCCTCGAGCGACGGCGCCGGCACTTTGTTCAACGGCGGTTCACCCAGCACCGCGGGCGTCGCGGGCGGCGCGACGGCGGCAGGCTCGAGCGCATGATCGGCGATCAGGCGATGCCGGCCGTGGCCCATCGGAAACAGCGCCACCAGTCCTTCGCCCGACGCGAAGATATGAAACTCGTCTTCGGGCCAATCGGTTTCGGCGTGCAGATCGGCAAGCAGGAAAGTCTGCTCGAAGGTCTTACCTTCGAAGCCCAGACCCAGGCGATGACGGATCGCACTATGCGCGCCATCGGCGGCGATCATGTACGACGGACGCATCGTCTCCGTGTGACCGTCCGCGCGGCGCAGCGTCGCCTGAATGCTGGCGGAGCCTTGCGCGAACATGGTCAGTTCGACACCGCGCTCGACCGTCACGCCGAACGTGGCGAGATGCTCCGTCAGCAAGCGCTCGGTCACGGACTGATCGAGAAACAGCAGATAGGGATAGCGCGTGTGGAGAGGATCGAAATCGAGTTGCGCGAGGCGCATGCCGTTCGAAAACAGATTGGCGATGCGCGCGCGATGGCCGAGTTCGAGAAACGGTTCGACCAGCCGATGCTGCTCGAGCAACTCGAGCGTGCGCGCCTGGATGCCGATGGCCCGCGAATATGGGTTCGGCTGCATGGCTTTATCGATCAGGCGCACGGGGATGTGGGCACGCGCAAGACTCATCGCCGCGGCGAGCCCGGTGGGGCCGGCGCCCACGATCAGCACCGGCGACGCATCGTTTGCGGCAGCGTCCATGCGGAACTCCGGAAACAACAATGCGTTCTAGTGTACGCCCGGAGGAAGTCGGCCTGAAGCGCCGCTGGCGAGCCGCTGACGGTGCGCTGCATCAATCATGCGATTGGCCTGGGCTTACTGCGCACTCACGTTAGCCTCAATGCGCGTGCGGCGCATGATCCATTGCGCACCGATGATCCGTGGTGCCGAGGTCGACTTGCAGCGTGGCGTGATGCATCGAGAAATGTTCGCGCAGCGTGACGACGATCACGTCGAGCGACTCGTCGCCGGGGTGGCCGTCCGGCATCACCAGATGCGCGCTGAGCGCATTGCCGGTGGTCGATAAGGCCCACACATGCAGATCGTGCACATCGACGACGCCGGGCTGCTCCGCCAGATAATCGCGGATACTTTGCAGATCGACGCCGGGCGGCACGGCGTCGAGCGCAAGGCGCACCGAATCGCGTAACAGGCCCCACGTGCCGATCACCACGACCGCCACCACGAGCAGGCTCATGACCGGGTCGAGCCACGTCCAGTTGGTGTAGAGAATCACGAGGCCGCTCACCGCGACCGCCGCCGAGATGCCGGCATCCGCCGCCATGTGCAGGAAGGCGCCGCGAATGTTCAGGTCTTCCTTCTGCCCGCGCATGAAGAGCCACGCGGAAATCCCGTTGACCACCACACCGACCGTCGCGACGACGAACACCGCGAGCCCCGCCACCGGCGCAGGATTCATCAGCCGCCCGATTGCTTCGGCGACGATCACGCCGCACGCGAACAGCAGCAGCCCGGCATTGACGAGCGAGGCGAGAATCGACGAGCTGCCGTAACCAAACGTGTAGCGCGCCGACGGGCGACGGGTGGCGAGCCATGACGCGCCCCAAGCGAGCAGCAGTCCGAGCACATCGGAGAGATTGTGGCCGGCGTCGGCGAGCAGCGCGGTGGAATGCGCCAACACACCGTAGACGGCTTGCGCGATCACGATGGCGATGTTCAACACGACCGCGAGCGCGAACGCACGGCCGTGGCCTGCGACGGGAGCATGGGCGTGGTGATGGCCGGCGTGGCCGTGGGCGTGACTGTGGCCGCTATGACTGTGATCGTTGCCACTGTGATTGTGGCCGCTTTCACTGTGGCTGTGGGCGCCGTCCGCTTGACCGGCTTGGTCGGCGTGGCCCGAGGTGCGATCGTAACGGTCTGCAGCAACAGTGTTCGGAGTTTCCGGTTTCTTCATGACGGTTCCAGTGAATCATCGCCGGCCGGTTCGGCCACGTGTTCGAGCATACCGGCCAGCATCGCGCTGATATGACGGTCGGCGGCGAGATAGAAGACCTGCTTGCCCTGTCGCTCCGCGCGCACGATCCGCGCCGCGCGAAGCAGCCGCAAATGATGGCTCACCAGCGACGGCGACAAACCCAGCGCCTCGGCAATCGCCCCGACCGCGCGCCGCTCGTCGAGGCACGCAAGTACGATGCGCAAGCGCGTGGGGTCGCCGAGAAGGCGAAACAGATCGGCAAGCGGCACGATCGTGTCCACCGAGCGATCGTCAACGCTCGCACACGACGAGTTGGAAGCAAGGGAAGAAGCCATGGCAGGCGGTGCTGCGGAAGAACATATGAACATGTATTCATATGTTATAGATATTGGGACAACCAGTCAATTCGGAGCGCGGTCCGGCGAGTGTGGGAAAATGCGGCCTCTGCCTCACCCGAATGCCATCCCCCGTCATGCAACCTGTATTTGACCGCGCTTTCGCGGCGCATCGTGACGGCCGCCTCGACGACGCCGAACGCGGCTACCGCGCGACGCTCGACGGCAATCCCGCGCACGTCGATGCGTTGCACCTGCTGGGCGTTCTGCGCCACCAGCAGGGCCAGCACGCCGAAGCCGCCGAGCTCGTGCGGCGCGCGGTGAACCTGCGTCCGGAAGACGCCGCGCTGCAACTGAACCTGGGCAACGCGCTGAAAGCGCTGGGCCAGATCGACGACGCCATCGAACAGTTCCGCAATGCGCTGACGCTCGCGCCGTCGTTCCCGATGGCGCACTACAACCTCGGCAATGCGTACGCCGCCGCGGGCCGTCATGAAGACGCCGCCGACGCGTTCGAGAGGTCGTTGCGGCTGCAACCGGACGACGCTTCGTCGCACAATAATCTCGGCAATGCGCTGCACGCGCTCGGACGCCACACGGAAGCCATCGCCGCGTTCCGGCGCACGCTCGAACTGCGTCCCGGTCACGCCGGCGCGCTCAATAACATGGGCATGTCGCTGAACGCGCTCGGTCGCGCGGAAGAAGCGATCCCGTGTTTCGAGACGGCGTTGGCGGCCGAGCCGCGCTTCGTCGCCGCGCACTTCAATCTCGCCAACACCTTCGACGCCACCGGCCGCCATGCTGAGGCGGTCGCGTCGTTCAAGGCGGCGCTGAGCTTGCAGCCGAACCTGCCGCCGGCGATCTTCGGCATGGGGAATGCGCTCGCGGCATTGGGGCGCCACGCCGAGGCGCTTCCGTATCTCGAACGCGCCGTCGGTCTCGATCCGCAATTCGCGCTCGCGTGGCTGAGTCTGGGCACCGCGCACCAGGCGCTGGGCGCGCATGGCCCCGCCGTGCGCGCGCTGGATCAGGCGCTGCGTCTGCGGCCCGATCTCGCCTCCGCGCATATGAACCGCGCGCTCGCGTGGCTCGCGCTGCGCGATTTCACGCGCGGGCTGCCGGAGTACGAGTGGCGCCTGCAAACCATGGCGCAGCCGCTGATCCAGACGCTGCCGCGCTGGCACGGCGAGCCGATCGCCGAACGTACGCTGCTGGTTCACGCCGAGCAGGGTTTCGGCGACACGCTGCAATTCGTGCGCTTCGTCCCGCTGGTTGCGCAGCGTGCGGCGCGCGTGGTGCTCGAAGTGCAGCCGCAACTGCTGCCCTTGCTGGCTCCGGCCGCGCAAGCCTGGCGCGCGACGCTGATCGCCCAAGGCACGCCGCGTCCCGCCGCCGATCTGCAATGTCCGCTGCTGAGTCTGCCGCTCGCACTCGGCACGACGTTCGACACCATTCCGGACCGCACGCCCTATCTCAGCGTGCCGCCCGCCTACGGCCGCAAATGGCGCGGCTCGCTTGGCGGCCAGGCGAAGCGCAAGATCGGCATCGCGTGGTCGGGACGCATCCAGCAAAACGAAACGCGTTCGATGCCGCTCGCCGCGCTCGATCCGCTGTTCGCACTCGACGGCATCGACTGGATCGTGCTGCAGCCCGAGTTGAGCGCAGACGAACGCGTGGCGCTCGACGCGCATCCGCGCGCAGCGTCGATTCATCGCTTCGACAAGCGGATCGGCGACTTCGCGGACACAGCGGCGATCATCGAACGGCTCGACGCGGTGGTGTCGATCGACACGTCTATCGCGCACGTTGCCGGCGCGCTGCGCAAGCCACTGTGGTTGATGCTGCCGTTCGCGGCGGATTGGCGCTGGTTTGTCGGCGAAACACGCAGCCCCTGGTATCCGGGCGCGACGCTGGTGCGCCAGCCGCAACCCGGCGCGTGGGGTGATGTCGTCGAGGCCGTGGCGAACGAGTTGCGCAAGGGCTAGCGCGCACGCCGCCCGGCAAAGTCAGCCGTCGTCGCCGGGCACAAAACAAAAACCCCGCGTTCGTGAGAGCGCGGGGTTTTCTCTTGCCCGAATGAGTCAGGAAGTGTGAGGCTCAGGCCGTCCGATATTGATTGCGCGATTCCGGCGTGCGATACAGCACCAACGTCGCGATCAACCCGCAAATCGCCGCCACACCCAGGAACAGACCCGGCGCCGCCTTGTTGCCTGTGGAGTGAATCAGCAACGTCGAGATTGCCGGCGTGAAGCCGCCGATCGTCGTGGCGAGGCTGTAGGCGAGCGAGAAACCGGCGGTCCGCACTTCGACCGGCATGACTTCGGTCAGCGCCACGACCATGCCGCCGTTATAGCTGCCGTACAGGAACGACAGCCACAGTTCGACTTCCAGCAAGCGAGCGAACGACGGGTCCGCCACCAGCCACTGCAGCGCCGGATACGCGGTGATGATGGTGAGGATCGTGAACGTCAGCAACACCGGACGCCGCCCGATACGGTCGGACAACGCCCCCGCGAGCGGCAGCCAGATCAGATTCGACAGACCGATACAGACCGTGACGACCAGGGTATCGATCGACGACAGCTTCAATACTTCCTTGCCGAAGGTCGGCGTGTACGCCGTGATCATGTAGAACGACACCGTGGTCATGATCACCATGCCCATGCCGCCGAGCACGATGCCCCAGTTCGCGGCCATTGTCTTCATGATCTCGCCCATCTTCGGATGGTGTTTGCGCGCCTTGAACTCCTCGGTTTCCTGCAACGAACGGCGGATCAGGAACAGGAACGGCACGATCAGGCAGCCGATCAGGAACGGCACGCGCCAGCCCCAGGCGCTCATCTGGTCGGCCGGCAACATCTTGTTGAGGAACACGCCGATCAGCGCGGCGAACACCACGGCAACCTGCTGGCTGCCCGACTGCCACGCGCAGTAGAAGCCTTTGTTGCCCTTGGTGGCGATCTCGGACAGATACACCGACACGCCGCCCAGTTCGACCCCGGCGGAAAAACCCTGCAATAGCCGGCCGCCCAGAACGAGCACCGGCGCCAGCAAGCCGATCGTCGCGTAACCTGGAATCGATGCGACCGTGAGCGTGCCGAGCGCCATCAAGCCCAGCGTGAGGATCAGGCCTTTGCGCCGGCCGTGATGATCGATGTAAGCGCCGAGGACGATCGCGCCGAGCGGCCGCATCAGGAAGCCCGCGCCGAACACCGACAGCGACAGCATTAACGACGCGAATTCGTTGCCGTTTGGAAAGTAGGTCTTGGCGATCGCCGAAGCGTAATAGCCATAAACCATGAAGTCGTACATCTCAAGGAAGTTGCCGCTGACTACGCGGAAGACTGTCTTGACTTTGGATTCTTGCGATGTGGAAGTAGCGTGTGTCGCTGTTGACATGACATTCTCTGATAAGCCTGTCGCCACGCGGGAATCGGCGACGGCAGGCAATTGAAACGATCCACCGCGTTCGGCACGCGGACGCCTCGGACGGCTGCAAGAGAACGCGCCCGGGGCGCTGCATTCTCATGCTGAACGCATTGTTGCGATATCAGGGTAAACGCTGTGATTCACGTGGTAGCTGCTCCACGTAATGTTACCGTTGAAGCCGCTGTCGCGAAATGCATACAGTTTCCTTACATAGAATGGCCGGTCGTCGCGGTAAGATTTGCGGCCAGGCATTCCGTTGATCCCTACCCCGATGCGAACCACCCCCGCTCTTTCACTGCGCCCCGCCACGCTTGCGGATGCCGCGCTCATCGCTTCGATCCACACCACCAGCTGGCAGGCCACCTATCGCAACCTGTTGCCCGACGCATTTCTCGACGGCGAAGTGACGCGCGAACGTGCGGCCTATTGGGAAGCGCGGCTGAGCGCCCCCGGCGGTGAACGCCGCATCGTGCTGATCGCCGAACTCGCCGGCGAGCCGACGGGTTTTGTCTGCGTCGAACGTCAACCGGAGTCCGCGTGGGGCGTGCTGCTCGATAACCTGCACACGCTGCCGGGCTATCAGGGCATCGGTGTCGGCAAGCTGCTCATGCGTGCCGCCAAAGACTGGGCTCGCGCGCAAGGCGAAGCGCAACTCTATCTGTATGTGCTGGAAGGGAACGCGCCGGCAATCGGCTTCTATGAGCGGCAAGGCTGGCAGTTCGTCGGCGCCGAACCGGATCATATGGGCGGCGTGGATATTACAGCGTTGCGCTACGTCTACAGGCTCGATCGATAGGACAAGCGTCACCTGCCTGATGGTCGTCCAGAGTTGAGCGATCCTGGACGGATCGACATATCTTTTCGGAACCGTCCGATCCCGAGGTCCGCTGCTTCCCGGCATCATCCTTCGCACCCTGCTGGCTTCACAGTGACCCGCCCATGCGCCCATGTGCTTGTCCAGAGCACAACGCGGGTGTTCGGCGACGACGTACGGCGTGCATGTCTGGCGTTTCACGCGCATCGCACCGAGGCCTGAGACCCCGCAGATCCCGGGACCGCCGAGCGGCGGCCCCTTTAAGAGGCGCTGGAAACGACCGATGTCCACCATTCCTTTCACCCCGATCCAGGGCTATCTGGCCATGCCGCGCCTGCGTCCGCTGGGTCATGTGCCGGCACCCTTTGGCCGGGACTGGGCCCTGCTTCCGCCGGGCTACAGTTTGCGCACGGAACTCAAGGCACTCTACGCAGCCATGCTGCGCACGTTCTGCCTGAGCGACCAGGCCATTCGCTCGCTTTGCCGATGGTCGCAGTCGGAGCAACCGCGCGCGACTACGGTGCCGGCTCCGGTCCTCGAAAAACCATTCGACGCGGCCGCACAAATGGCTGCGGCCGCTGCGGCCGTCCCGCCAGTTCTGCCGCGTGCGTATGCAACGGCGGTACGCAGGTCCGACCACCACTGGAGTGCGTTGGCAGGCGGCGCCTGCGTGCTCGGCGGCGCTGCGATGCTTGGATGGATCGGGTTCGATCATCTGATGCATCCTGGCACCGTCACTCATATGGATGCCGCGGGCAAGGTCTCGCACGAACGCGACTCGCGGTCAGTGAAGGCTCAGCCACCGGCCGCAGTCAACGCTGGCGCCGCGGATAACGTCGCGGCAAGCAGGTCCGCGGCAGTCGCGGCATCAATGCCCGCGCTCTCGAATGCGGCGCCTGCATCCAGCTCTGCGGCGGCAGCGGCGTCGGTGTCGGTGCCTGCTTCGAACTCTGCCTCCACATTGCGCTTCGCTTCGCCGCATGTCTTCGCCGATAAGGCCGTCTCACATCGCCGTCAGGTCGTCCGCGAGCAAAGCCGCAAGCAACACGGACAAATTCACCCGCGCGTCGCGCGTTTCGTCGCCGCAAACCGACCATCGCACGCAATGGTGAGCGCCGCAGAGGCGACACGCAGCGCGGCCCCACAGGTCGCAGCGAATGCGTCGCCAAAGCTGTCGGCTGCCGGAGCTTATTCGCCGGTCGCTCCGGCTCGACTTGGCGTCGACGAATACGCGGGCGTAACCATGTCAGCTGCGACACATGTCCGCGATACCGTGCCAATGCCGCGCCGGTTCGTCAAACAATGCGTCCGGCACCAGCGGGACCGAATGGATGAACCATCTTTCACATCGGCGCGTGACCGACGTTCCGGATCAATTTGCGAAGTAAGCACCCACGCGACCGCATAGACGTCGCGTAGCAAAAAAGCCCGGCCAATTCATCCACGAATTGGCCGGGCTTCTTTACGTTCATACATTTACTTCTGAATCTTACTTCTGAATCGGCAATCCCATTTCGGTTTGCCGTTGCAGTTGCAGCACTTCGCCCTGCACCTGGCGTAGTTGCGCTTGCGCCCTTTCCTTTTCCGCGTGCAGCGTGGCCGCTTCGCCTTGCGTTTGACGCTGATAGTCGTTGACCTTGGCCTGCTGCGTGCGAGCCACTTCAAGATCGGCCTGCAAGCGTTTCGCGCGATCTTCGGACATTGCAATCACGTCTTCGATGTACGCCTTCTGCGCCTGCAACTGTGTACGGCGTATCTCGACATCCGCGAGTTGCGCCGTCTGCTGGGCAAAGCCCGCATAGATCGCTTCCGCGCGCGCCATGTCCTCGGACTTGATCACACGCCAGAAATGCTTGTCCTGAAATAACGCGACGTAGTACGTCATTTCCCGCGGATGGAAAAACAGACTGGCGCCGTAACTGCCGTTATACGTGGTGCGCAGTTCGCTCAGCTTCGCGTCGTGAATCATCTGCATCAGTTCGGCGACATTGCCTTGCGCATCGCCGGCCGTAGGCGACGTGGCCGACGCGCTTGATGCCGCGTTGCGCAGCGCCTCGGCGACAGGCTGCGGCGTCAGGGTATTGATGGCTGGCCGTGTACCGACCACCGGCGCGGTCTCGTCGCCTTGCGCGGCCAGCACGAAACCGCCCTGCTGCAATAGCGCACACGAGGTCGCGAGCAGCATGGCGCGCCGTATTAATAAGGGATACTTCATACGTGCATGCTCCATGCGAATCCAAAACAGCCGCAGATTATCGCGCGGATTCGCCGTTAAGCGAAGCATTGAAACGTCACGCCGACGGACTTTAAATCGAGATAAACGGCTGACGAATGATTTGATCAAGTCGGCGCGCCCGTCGCGAAATAAACGTATCCGGATACGACGAAAATGCGACGTTCCGCCTCGTGCGAATGACTTTTAATTTGCGTGACGGTGGCACGAACTCAGCCGTAAGCGGATGCGCAATATGGAGATAGAGCGCCTGGCAGCAAGATGCGCACAGTTCGACCAAGAAAACACTCGCATTCCTGATTATCTATCTTGGTAACGAGATGTCTGCGACTTCAAAGAACTCGTACTTCCGCATGCATCGGCATGCCGATGCGAGAGTCGAGCGAGAAACGAATTGGTAAAACAGCAGGAGAAAAACTCAAGAGGCGCACCGTTGCCAACCGCGGCGGTGCGCCTCCAACCAACGACCTGCTCAGCGAGCCACCCCGCCTCGCCAGCCAACGCGTCTTAAAACCGCGTCTCGCGCGCCACCCGCAGGAATGTATCGAGCAACGGCGTGCAGTCGAGCAACTCCGGCCCGCCCGCGCGATGAAACTCAGGATGCCATTGCACGCCCATTACGAACGGCGCGCGCCGGTAGCGCACGGCTTCGATGATGCCGTCCGACGCCGACACCGCTTCGATATTGAGATCGCGGCCGAGCGTCTTGACCGCCTGGTGGTGAATCGAGTTGACGATCGCATCGCGCCGGCCCGGGAACATGTTGGCGAGCGTCGAACCGTCCGGAAAATGAATGCCGTGCCGATGCTGATCGTAGTTCTCGTTGACGTGCGTGGCCGCCGTCGGCACATCGGTGGCGATGTCCTGATACAACGTGCCGCCGAACGCCACGTTGATCAGTTGACAGCCGCGGCACACGCCGAGCACCGGCTTGCCGGACTCGACGAACTCATGCAGCAGTTCGAGTTCGTACATGTCGCGCACGCGATCGCCCGGCCATTCGTGGCTGGTCGCCTGTTCCGCGTAGGACTGCGGCGAGACGTCGGCGCCGCCTTGCAGCAGCAGGCCGTCGAGATGCTTCGCGTAGTCGCGCAAACGGATATTGCTCGGATGCAGCATGCCCTGATGACCGACCGTCGGAATCATGAACACCAGCACGTCGCGCGACATCACCCAGTGCGCGATCGATTCCTCGAGATACTGCAAGGTCTTGCCGCGCAATCCCTTCGCACCCGGCTCGGGATGGAAGATACGCGCCGACACGCCGATGCGCAGCGTGCGCTGCGTGATCCGCTGGCCCGCGCGATCGAAAATCTGGCGCGCACGCGCCGCGACGATGCGGCCGAACACGGTCCACGCCGAATCGTTGTGCTTCAGATAGCGCGGCGGCGACGGCGGCAAGGCGTTGGGCGGCGGCGGGTTGGACGCGGTGAAGTCGGGCGCCGCGCCGAAACCGGGCGGCGGCGAGCCCGCCCGGCGCTCGGTGGAAGCCGGAATCTCTTCGTTCACTGTAACGTCTTCGACGGAGCTCACCAGCTCGCCGTCCGCGGGATCACTGCCGACAGTTGGCGACGGTCTCATCGCATGAACGCCGGCACGCCGCGCGTCCCGTTCATGAACTGCCGCTTCCTGCTTCGCGGTGGATGCCGCGGCCGCGCTGCGTGCTTCCGCCGCGTCGCGTTGCCGCGCCGTTTGCGGATCGGCGGGCGTGACCGCCGACGCGCTGTCGGGATCGTCCGTCGACGATCGCACGGCGGCCTCCTCGGCAGCCGGCGTCGCGGTGACCACAGCCGGCGTTGGCGTGGATGAAACATCCGGCGGCGTCACATCCTTGATCGGCGACTGGATGGCATCTTCGTGCGAGAGGGGTAGCGAGGCCGCCGGGTCGGGCGGCACGGAGCCGGCTGTCGACGCACCGGGCGTAGTGCCGGACGGCGCGGGCGACACCGAAGGCGGCGTGGGGTTGCCGGGCTTGCCGGCATTTTCAGGTTTGTTTTCGCTCATGACAGTCAGACAGGCGCCTTCCACGCGAACGAATGAATATGCCCTGATTATCCGCTAGCGAGCCAAGCGCCGCAAACCCGCACACAATTGCTCACATTGTCGCGGGCCGCCTGCGGAGTTCGGCCCGGAGAACCGCGAGGCAAGTCCGACTCAAGGATCCGGCTGCTCTTCGAAAGTCTCACGCAAGGCGATCTGCATGGCCGCGTGAATTTTCACGCACCAGCGCCACACCAGCGCGAGCAGTAATGCGGCGCAAACCAGCACTGCGCCGAGCAGGCCCGTCGGCGGTAGAATGCCGCCCGAAAGCGCCGCGACCAGCAGAAACACGCCGACCATCGAGACCACCGGCACCAGATCGGAGATCGTGTAGCGGATCGCGCTCGTGAAGCGCCCCGCCGTCGCCGGTTGCACGCTGACCTCGGCAAGCAGCAAGGCAAGCGACTTGAGCTTGCGATACACGGCGACGAGAAACGGCAGCGACACGACCAGCGCGACACTCCATAACACCACGCGCTGCATAGGCTCTGAACTCACCCAATGTGCGAGCCACGCACTGGTATAAGGCGCGCTATACGTCACGATCAAAAATATCGCGGCGACCAGCGCCAGATTGACAGCGATCTGCAGAATGATCCGCCGCGTCATGCTGAACAGCGTGGGTTCGCCGCTTCCCGTGCTCAAGCTGCGCAACCATTGCCCGTACATGCCGAATACGTTAGCGAGCGTGCGCGGCATGGCGTGACCGAGGCGCTGCGTCAGCGGGTCGGCCGCGCGGATCAGATACGGCGTGAACAACGTGGTCAACGCCGACACCGCCACCGCGATCGGATATAGAAACGCGCTGGTCACCTTCAGCGTCAAGCCGAGCGACGCGATGATGAACGAGAACTCGCCGATCTGCGAAACGGTCATGCCGACACGCATCGCCGTGCGGCCGTCCTTACCGGCGAGAAAGGTGCCGAGCCCGCACGACACGATCTTGCCGACGATCACCGCCACCGTGATCACCGCGATCGGCCATGCGTAGTCGACCAGCACGGCCGGGTTCAGCATCAACCCGATCGTCACGAAGAAGATCGCGGAAAAGGCGTCGCGCAGCGGCGCGATCAGATGCTCGATCCGATGCAGATGGCGCGATTCGGCCATGATCGCGCCGATCAGGAACGCGCCGAGCGCGATGCTGTAGTCGAGCTTCACGACCAGCAGACAAAAACCGAAGCAGAAGCCGAGCACGGAGACGAGCAGCATCTCGTCGCTCTTCGCGCGCGCCACGTAGTTCAGCGCACGCGGCACGACCAGAATGCCGACCACCAGCGACACCGTCATGAACAGCAGCAGCTTGCCGAGCGTGACCATGGCGACGCCCGCGCTCAACTGCCCCGTCTGCGCAATGCCCGACAGCAGCACCAGCATGGCGATGGCGAGAATGTCCTCGACGATCAGAATGCCGAACACCAGTTGCGCGAAGCTCTCGCGCTTCAGGCCCAGTTCGGAGAGCGCCTTGACGATGATTGTGGTCGACGAGATCGCGAGGATCGCGCCGAGGAACAGCGAATCCATCGAACTCCAGCCGAACGCGCTGCCGATCTCGTAGCCGATCCACAGCATCAGCACGATCTCGGAGAGCGCCGCGACGATCGCCGTCGCGCCGACCTTGAAGAGCTTGCGCAGGCTGAATTCGAGGCCGAGCGAAAACATCAGGAACACCACGCCGAGTTCACCGAGCGTCTGAATGGTCTGCTCGTCGTGGATCAGCTGGAATGGCGGCGTGTACGGCCCGATGATCACGCCGGCCGCGATGTAGCCGAGCACCACCGGCTGTTTCAGGCGATGGAACAGCACGGTGACGACGCCGGCGAGCGCCATCACGACCGCCAGGTCCTGAATGAAGCCGATGCCATGGTGCATGGATACGTCCCTTACAAAAAGTAATATTGAAAACGCAGTTTAGCAAAGGAGCGCGACACCCCGCCTCGCATCGACGCTCGAAGAAATGGCATTGGCGGCAAGCCGCGCCCCTCACCCGCGGCGTCCGCAAGAATGTTTTTGGCGCGCTGGACTCCTGTGAAATATCACAATAATATTTGCAGAATATTTTCTCTGGAGTTGAGTAATGCAGCAGGTGTCCTTCAATGTTGTAGACCGTTCCGGCGGTAGCTGCGCCGCGATCGCCGAGGTGAATCGCCTGACCATTGCCGGCTGGGCCGGGCGCGATCAGGCCGCGATCGAGCATCACATCGCCGAACTGGCTGAACTCGGCGTGAAGCGGCCGTCCACCACGCCGTGCTTCTACCGCCTCGGCGCGGAACTGCTGACGCAGGCCGAGCAGATCGACGTGGTCGGCGTGAAGTCGAGCGGCGAAGCCGAATGCGTGCTGGTGCAGACAAAGACGGGCTTGCTCGTTACCGTGGGTTCGGATCACACCGACCGCGAAGTCGAGGCCTACGGCGTGACCGTCTCCAAGCAGATCTGCCCGAAACCCTTGGCGCGCGACGCCTGGCGTTTCGACGATGTGGCCGGCCACTGGGATCAGCTCGAGCTACGCGCCTTCGCAGTCACCCGCACCGGCGAGCGGCGCGTCTATCAGCAAGGCAGCGTGGCATCGCTGCTGCCGGCCGCCGATCTGCTCGCGCGCGCGCCGCTCGCGCAAGGCGCGGCGATGTTCTGCGGCACGCTGGCGGTACAGGGCGGCATCGTCGGCATGGCCGACGGCGACGCGCTCGAACTCGAATTGCACGATCCCATCCTGAACCGCACGCTGCGCCACGCCTATCGCGTGCGCGCGCTACCTATCGTCGAATGAGGCATTCATGAGCTCCCCTTCGCTATCCGCCGCCGACGCGTCTTCCGACGCCTGGCTCGAAGCCGCCGCCCTGCGCAAAATCACCTGGCGCATCATGCCGTTCCTGTTTCTCGTCTATGTGCTGTCGTATCTGGACCGCGTCAACATCGGTTACGCGAAGCTGCAGTTCACCGGCGACCTCGGCTTGTCGAACGCGGCGTACGGACTCGGCGCGGGGATCTTCTTCTTCGGCTACTTCGTGTTCGAAGTGCCGAGCAATCTGCTGCTGAAGAAATTCGGCGCGCGCGCCACGATCGCCCGCATCACGATGCTGTGGGGCCTGCTGTCGTGTCTGATGATGTTCGTGCGCTCGGAAACGATGTTCTACGTGCTGCGCTTTTTCCTGGGCGTCGCCGAAGCCGGGCTGGTGCCGGGCGTGGTGCTCTATCTGACCTTCTGGTTTCCGTCGGACCGCCGCGCGCGCATGGTCGCCGTGTTCATGGCGGCGATTCCGGTGGCCGGCATTATCGGTGCGCCGTTGTCGGGCTTTCTGATGTCGGCGCTGCATGAAGCGCACGGCTTGCGCGGCTGGCAGTGGATGTTCCTGATCGAAGGCATTCCGTCGATCCTCGCCGGCTTCTGGGCGCTCGCCGTGCTGCGCAACACGCCCGCCGAAGCCGCCTGGTTGAGCGACGACGAAAAGCGCGTGATTCTCGGCCGTCTGGCGCGGGAAAACAGCGCAGCCGCGGCGGCCGGCGCCGAGCATAGCCTCGCCGTGGCGTTGCGCTCGGGCCGCTTCTGGCTGCTCACGCTGATCTATTTCTGCCTCGTTACCGGAAATGCGGGCTTTTCGTTCTGGCTGCCGCAGATCGTCAAGGATCTCGGCGTGACGAACCTCGTCACCAACGGTTTCGTCACGGCAATTCCGTATCTCGCGGCGGGCATCGGCATGATCCTGATCGGGCGCTCGTCGGACATCACCGGCGAGCGGCGCTGGCACTACGCCGTGTGCTGCTTCATCGGCGCGGCGGGTTTGCTCGGCAGCGCCTCGGTAACTAACTCCATTCCGCTCGCCGTCACCGGTTTGTCGATCGCGTACATTGGCATTCTCGCGGGCTTCGGCATTTTCTGGTCGATGTCGACCACGTTCCTGCAAGGCACGGCCGCGGTCGCCGGAATCGCGGTGATCAACTCGATCGCGAATCTCGCGGGGTATGTGAGCCCGTATGTGCTCGGCATCGTCAAGGACGCGACGCAGAGCGTGACGTTCGGGCTTGTGTTGATCGCCGGGGCGCTGATTGTCGGCGGGTTGGTTACGCTGATGATGCCGCGCGTCAAGGTGCAGCATGCGGCGGCGGTCGCGCCGAGCCGCGCCTGACAGACGGCGATGGACGCGATCTGGCGACGCGCCTGCGGAGAATACGCGCGTCGTGCGAAACGAAAGCGAGCGCGGGACCGCGTTCCATGCGCGCCGCGTCTGGAGAGCGCGGGCTGATCGCCCGCCAGCCGCGGCGCGCAGTCGGCCCGCGTCGCGCGCGCAAAACCTTGCTCTACAATGCGGACGACATTGTCCGCTGCCACTTCACATGACGCTTTTGCAGACTGCCCGCCCTTCCACGCCCGTCCGCGCGACCGCCGCCGCGAGTCTCGCCGAGCAGGCGTATGCGTTCGTCAAGCGCGAGATCATTACCATGCGCCTGCGGCCGAGCGAGGTGCTCAACGAAGCGGAACTGATGGCGCTGACCGGCATCGGCAGGACGCCGGTTCATCAGGCGCTGCATCGGCTGGTGCACGAAGGCATGCTGACCATCATGCCGCGCAAGGGCATCATGGTCCGCCCGGTTTCGCTCGACGACGTGCTGGCGATCATCGACGTGCGTCTCGTGAGCGAAAGCTACTGCGTCGAACTGGCCGCACGCCACGCGCAACAGCACGACTACGACGCGATGCAGGCGCTGCTGGACCGCTCGGCCGTGTGCGTCGCCGCGCACGATATCGAAGGCATGATGGATATCGACCGCGAGTTTCATCTGGCGATTTCGGCTGCCTCGCGCAATCCGGTGCTGGCCGACATCCTGCGCGGGCTGCATGAGCGCTCGCTGCGCTTCTGGTTCATTTCGCTGTCCGAGCCGCATCATCTGGAAGACGTGCACGAGGAACATCTCGAACTGTTTGACCTGCTGCGCGAACGCGACGCCGAAGGCGCGCGCCAATCCGTGCAAAAACATATCGAAGCGTTCCGCGCCGCGCTTTTCAACCGCATCTGATTAGTCGCATCTGATCGAGCGCATTCGAGCCCGCCCATCCAGGCTCACGCATTTAGCCCAACGACCGGCTTCGTCCGGTTCAACCGGATTTCTACCGACATCATGGCCACTGAATTCACGCCCTTTCCGCCGCTAACCCAGCTTGCCGCCGACCTCGCCGCCGGACGCACCACGAGCCGCGCGCTCGTCGAGACCGCGCTCGAACGGATCGCCGATCCGGCCGGCCAGGGCGCCGCCGTCTTCATGCATGTCGACGCCGACAGCGCCCGCGCCGCCGCCGACGCGCACGACCGTCTGCGTGCCGCCGGCACCGTGCTCTCGCCGCTCGCCGGGATTCCGGTGTCCGTCAAAGACCTGTTCGATATCGAAGGCCAGCCGACCCGCGCCGGTTCCACCGTGCTCGCCGACGCCCCCGCCGCCAAGGCGGACGCCGTCGCGGTCGCGCGTTTGAAGCGGGCGGGCGCGGTGCTCGTCGGCCGGACCAATATGAGCGAGTTCGCGTTTTCCGGACTTGGTTTGAACCCGCACTACGGCAATCCGCTGTCGCCGTACCAGCGCGGCGTGAAAGGCGATGAGCGCATTTCGGGCGGCTCGTCGTCGGGCGCGGCGGCTTCCGTCGCGGACGGCATGGCGGCCGTTGCGCTCGGCACCGACACCGGCGGCTCGATCCGCATTCCGGCTGCCCTGTGCGGCCTGACCGGCTTCAAACCGACCGCCGACCGGATTCCCAAACAGGGCGGCGTGCCGCTTTCGTCGACCCTCGATTCGTTCGGGCCGATCGGCGTTTCGGTGGCGTGCTGCGCGCTGGTGGACCGCATGCTGGCCGGGCTCGAGCCGCGCATTCCGGCCGCCCGGCCGCTGGAAGGCGTGCGCCTCGGCGTGCTCACCAATTTCGTTACCGACGGCGTCGAGCCGGCGGTCGCCGCGGCAATCGACACGGCGCTCAAGCATCTGGAAGCGGCCGGCGCGATCGTCAGCGAAGTGCGGTTCGCGCCGCTCGACCGTTTGCCCGAGATCAACCGCTTCGGGTTCTCGCCGATCGAAGCGTACGCGTGGCATCGTCCGTTGCTGGAAAAGCATCGCGAGCAATATGATCCGCGTGTGCTGGTGCGCATTCTGAAGGGCCAGCCGGCCAGCGCCGCCGACTATCTCGACCTGCTCGCCGAACGCGAGGCGATGTTGGCCGAAGCCGCCCGCACACTGTGGCAACGTTTCGACGCGGTCGTCGCGCCCACGGTGCCGGTGGTGCCGCCGCGCGTCGCCGATCTGGTCGACGACGATGACGCCTTCGGCCGCACCAACGCGTTGATCCTGCGCAATCCGAGCGTGTTCAACTTCCTCGACACCTGCGCGCTGTCGCTGCCGTGCCATCTGCGCGGCGACGCGCCGGTCGGCCTGATGCTGGCCGGCGCGCCGCATGCAGACGACGCGCTGCTAGCCATCGGCCGCGGCGCCGAAGCGGTGCTCAAGGCGATTCGCTGACCAACAACGCCAACGCGCTCGATCAGGAAATACGCCGTAAAAGCAGGATAAGCGGCGGGGCGGGGGTTCGCGCTAGAATCGCGGGCACCCGCCCTTTCCGTTTCGAGACAGCCACACGATCCATGAATAACGACACTGCAATGCTGCGCCGCGAGCGCTCCCTGCTGGTTCTGCTTGGCCTGATCTGCGTTGCCCTCGTGGGCGGCGCGCTGTATCTGCAGTATTTTCTGCACGAAGACCCGTGCCCGTTGTGCATCATCCAACGGTATTTCTTCCTGCTGATCGCGATCTTCGCGTTCCTCGGCGCGCGTTTCAACCACTGGCGCGGCGTGCGTCTGCTCGAAGTGCTGGCGGCCTTGTCGGCGCTGGCCGGCATCGTCACGGCCGCGCGTCATGTGTATGTTCAGGCGAATCCGGGCTTTAGCTGTGGCTTCGACGCACTGCAGCCGTTGGTCGACAGCTTGCCGCCCGCGCACTGGCTGCCGGGCGTGTTCAAGGTCGCCGGGTTGTGTGAGACGGCCTATCCGCCGATCCTGGGTCTGACGCTGCCGCAATGGTCGCTGGTCGCGTTTGTGGTCGCTTTCATCCCCTTGGCGCTGACGCTGGTTCGCAACCGCCGCCGGATTGCCTGACCGGCGTTCTGCCGCCCCGCGTTCACCACCCTGAACGACTAAAGCCGGATTTTGTGCCGCCGAGCGCGGCGACGCGAAATCCGGCTTTTTTTCGTCCCCAAACCACGCCGCTTCTGGTCCGCCAGACCATCTATTTCCCCCGCAACGCCCCGCCCCGTCTGGTTTTCAGACTTCCGCCGGCTCACGCAACTTCCCGCCCTGGCGCGAATCGTACTTATCTCATGACCGCATCCGAATAAGCTTCATGCGAGATGGGAAATCTTTTTGGGACAAGGTAATGCTATCTTCGGAACTGGATGGCGATCTACGTGCGCGAGGCCGGCTTCGGCGCGACCCCATGCGTAACGCGCGCCCGGTCCGCACTGTCTTTCGGATTCGCCATGACAACGCAAACCATCCGCTTTTATCACCAGGGGTCCGTCCGTGAGGTTGCGGGCGTGCCTGCGTCGCGCACCGTGCTTCAGCACCTGCGCGAAGATCTGCATTGCACCGGCACGAAAGAAGGCTGCGCGGAAGGCGACTGCGGCGCCTGCACGGTGGTCATCGGCGAACTGGATGCGCACGGTGGCCTCGCGCTGAAAGCGGTCAATGCCTGCATCCAGTTCCTGCCGACGCTCGACGGCCGCGCGCTCTTCACCGTCGAAGACCTGCGCGCCGCCGACGGCGCCCTGCACCCCGTGCAACAGGCCATGGTCGATTGCCACGGTTCGCAGTGCGGCTTCTGCACGCCCGGTTTCGTGATGTCGATGTGGGCGCTGTATGAAAACCAGCCGGCCGCCGCCGGCCTGCCCACCCGCGATGAGATCAACGCCGCGCTCTCCGGTAATCTGTGCCGCTGCACCGGCTACCGGCCGATCGTCGACGCGTCGCAGAAGATGTTCGACTATCCGCAATACCCGCGCGTGACGCTCGACCGCAAGGCCGTCGCGGATCACCTGCGCGAACTGCAACGGCGCGACACCTTCGAATATTGTGCGCCCGACACGCGCGGCGCCGCATTCGGTTCACCCACCTTTTATGCGGCGATCTCACTCGATGCGTTCGCCAGACTCCGCGCCGACCATCCACACGCGCGACTGCTGGCCGGGAGCACCGACGTCGGCCTGTGGGTCACCAAGCAATTCCGCGATCTCGGCGACATTCTGTACATCGGCAACGTCGCCGAATTGAAGACGATCGAGCGCGATGCGCAGACGCTGACGATCGGCGCCGCCGTCACGCTCGAAGAGGCGTATGCGGCACTCGCCGTCGACTACCCCGAACTCGCCGAACTGTGGACGCGTTTCGCGTCGCTGCCGATCCGCAATGCCGGCACGCTTGGCGGCAACGTAGCGAACGGCTCGCCGATCGGCGATTCGATGCCGGCGCTGCTCGCGCTCGGCGCCGAAGTCGTGCTGCGTCACGGTCCAAAAACGCGCACGCTGCCGCTCGACGCCTTTTACCTCGGCTACCAGAAGACCGCGCTCGCGGCCGGCGAATTCGTCGCGGCGCTGCGCGTGCCGCGGCCGGCCGGCAATCTGCGCTTTCGCACCTACAAGGTGTCGAAGCGCTACGACCAGGACATCTCGGCCGTGTGCGCGGCGTTCGCGCTGCACCTCCGTGAAGACGGCGTGATTCAGCAAGCCCGCATCGCGTTCGGCGGCATGGCGGCCACGCCGAAGCGGGCCGCGCAAACCGAAGCCGTCCTGAATGGCGCAAGCTGGGACGAAAGCACCGCGCGGGAAGCCATGAATGCGCTCGTCGCCGATTACCAGCCGCTCACCGACATGCGCGCGTCGAGCGCGTATCGACTGAAGGTGGCGCGCAACGTGCTGTGGCGCTTCCACCTCGAAACGCGCGATGACGCGCCCCTCGCCCTCTTCGACGTGAATGCGTTCGCGTTCGAAGCCGGCGCGCCGGACGGCGCCGTTGCGAAGGAGCCGTCGTGATGAACCGCACCGATGCTTTTGTCGAACATGCCGCGAGGCACGTCGCTCAAGTAAGCGACGCGTCGATCGGCGTGTCGCTGCCGCATGAATCGGCCGCGCTGCACGTGAGCGGCGAAGCGACCTACACGGACGACGTGCCCGAACTGCAAGGCACGCTGCACGCGGCGCTCGGCCTGTCGCGGCATGCGCATGCGCGGATCGTGTCGATGGATCTGGACGCGGTCAGAAAAGCACCGGGCGTGATCGCCGTGCTGACCGCGGAAGATATCCCCGGCGAGAACAATTGTGGCCCCGTGCTGCACGACGACCCGATTCTCGCCGTGGATGAAGTGCTTTACCTCGGCCAACCGGTGTTCGCTGTGATCGCCGAAAGCCACGACCTCGCCCGCCGCGCCGCCGCGCTCGCAAAGAGCGACGACGTGATCCGCTACGAACCGCTCGAAGCCATCCTCACGCCCGCCGATGCCAAAGCCGCGAAGCAGTTCGTGCTGCCACCGCTGCATCTGAAACGCGGCGAGCCGGATGCAAAGATTGCCGCAGCGCCTAACCGGATCAGCGGCACGTTCGAAGTCGGCGGCCAGGAACAATTCTATCTGGAAGGCCAGATTGCGTACGCGGTGCCGAAGGAACTGGACGGCATGCTCGTCTACAGTTCGACGCAGCACCCGAGCGAGATGCAACAGGTGGTCGCGCATATGCTCGACTGGCCGCAGCACAATGTGGTGTGCGAATGCCGGCGCATGGGCGGCGGCTTCGGCGGCAAGGAATCGCAATCGGCAGTGTTCGCCTGCGTGGCTGCACTCGCCGCGAAACTGCTGCGCCGCCCGGTCAAACTGCGCGCCGACCGCGACGACGATTTCATGATCACCGGCAAGCGCCACGACGCGGTCTACGCGTACGAAGCGGGCTTCGACGACAGCGGTCGCATTCTCGGCGCGCGCGTCGAAATCGCGTTGCGCGCGGGCTATTCCGCTGATCTCTCCGGCGCGGTCGCCACGCGCGCCGTCTGCCATTTCGACAACGCGTACTACCTGTCCGATGTCGACATCGTCGCGCTGTGCTGCAAGACCAACACGCAATCGAATACCGCGTTTCGCGGCTTCGGCGGTCCGCAAGGCGCGCTCGTGATGGAAGTGATGCTCGACAGCATCGCGCGTCAGTTGAATTGCGATCCGCTCGACGTGCGCCTCGCCAACTACTACGGCATCGGCGGGCGCGACACGACGCCGTACGGACAGCGCGTCGAGGACAACATCATCGCGCCGCTGACCGATGAACTGCTCGGCTCCAGCGACTATCGCGCGCGCCGCAAAGCGATTGCGGCCTTCAACGCGAGCAGTCCGGTGCTCAAGCGCGGCATCGCGTTTTCGCCGGTGAAGTTCGGCATTTCGTTCAACGTGCCGTTTCTGAATCAGGCCGGCGCGCTGGTGCACGTGTACAAAGACGGCTCGGTGCTCGTCAATCATGGCGGCACGGAAATGGGCCAAGGGCTCAACACCAAAGTCGCGCAAGTGGTCGCCAACGAGTTCGGCTTGCCGCTCTCGCGCGTGCGGGTCACGGCAACCGATACTTCCAAGATCGCGAACACTTCGGCAACGGCCGCATCCACTGGCAGCGATCTGAACGGCAAAGCAGCCGAAGCCGCCGCAAAAACGATTCGCGCGCGGCTTGCTGAACTCGTCGCCAAACAACTCGGCGGCACGGCGAACGACGTGCAATTCGCCAACGGCGAAGTGTCGGTGAACGGTGGCGCGATGCCGTTCGAACAACTGGTCGGCGCCGCGTATCTGGCGCGCGTGCAGTTGTGGTCGGACGGTTTCTACACCACGCCGAAAGTGCATTGGGACGCGAAAACGCTGACCGGTCACCCGTTTTATTACTTCGCGTACGGCGCGGCAGTGTCCGAAGTCGTGATCGATACGCTGACCGGCGAATGGAAACTGGTGCGAGCGGACGTGCTGCACGACGCCGGGCAGTCGATCAATCCGGCCATCGACATCGGCCAGGTGGAAGGCGGCTTCATTCAGGGCATGGGCTGGCTCACCACCGAAGAACTCTGGTGGAACCGTGACGGCCGCCTGATGACGCACGCACCGTCGACCTACAAGATTCCCGCGGTCAGCGACACGCCCGCCGCGTTCCACGTGCAGCTCTATCAGAACCGCAACGCCGAGCCGACCGTGTTCCGCTCGAAGGCCGTCGGCGAGCCGCCGTTGCTGTTGCCATTCTCGGTGTTTCTGGCGATTCGCGACGCGATCGCGGCCGCAGTGCCGGATGCGCAGGAGGCGCCGCAGTTGCGCGCGCCGGCCACGCCCGAAGCGATTCTCGACGCATTGGACGGCTTGCAGCCGCAGGCCGCGCCGCCACCGGCAACGGAACCCGCGACGACCGTCACGACCGCTTGAAAAGATAACCCCACGGCCTGACGCGACACGAACGCGCCGGGCCACACTCAACCAGCCGCACGGACACCCCGCGCGGCCACGTATGGAGAACGCCGGATGCAAGCCTGGCTGCCTGACCTGCAACAACTGCTCGCGCACGGCGACGCCGCCGTGCTGGTGACGGTCGCGCGCGTCGAAGGTTCGGCGCCCCGCGAGGCCGGCACCAAGATGATCGTCACGCGCGATTCGGCGAAGCACACCATCGGCGGCGGACACCTCGAATGGAAAGCCATCGAGACCGCGCGCCAGGTGCTGCGCGACGGCATGCGCTCACCGCATATGCGCCGGCTGGAGCGTTTCGCGCTCGGCCCAAGTCTCGGCCAATGCTGCGGTGGCGCGGTGATTCTCGCATTCGAGCGGCTCGATGTCGGCGACCTCGGCTGGATCACGACGCTCGCGAAGCGCGTGGCCGCGGGCCAGTCAACGGTGCGTAGCGTATCATTCGGCCCCGCACCGGATGTGGTGATGCTGTCCGACCCCGAGCCGGGCGTCGACGCCGCCGACTGCCTGCTGTGGGACGGCGCCGGCTTCGACGACAGCGGCGCGCTGCTCACCGAAACCATCGCGCCAGGCGACTTCTCGGTTGTGCTGTTCGGTGCCGGCCACGTGGGCGCCGCGCTGGTTCGCGTGCTGGCCACGCTGCCTTGCACGGTTCGCTGGGTCGACGAACGCGACGCGCAATTTCCGGCCGCGGAAACGCTGCATGCGTCGAACGTGAAGATCGATCCGAACGACGCTCCCGACGAAGCCATCGACCAGGCCGCGCCGAATACGTACTTCATCGTGATGACGCACAACCATGCGCTCGATCTCGAACTGGCCGAGCGCATTCTGCGGCGTGGCGACTTCGCGTTCTTCGGCATGATCGGCTCGCATAGCAAGCGCAAGCAGTTCGAACACCGGCTGGCCGCGCGCGGGATCGATCCGTCGCTGATCGCGCGGATGAAGTGCCCGCTCGGCGTGGACGGCATCGTCGACAAGTCGCCGGAGATCATCGCGATCTCGGCGGCGGCGCAGGTGCTTCAGGCCGTCGAGCAGAACGCGGGCGTGCATCACGCCACGCACACGGTTTGATGAGCGGCGCGTGTTCGACACAACGCTCACGCATCCGGCGCGCGATGACTCCAAAAGCGATTCAACAAACTCCTGACCGACCATGACTACAACGACTGTTACCCCCACGCCGCTGGCCGAAAAAACCGCGCTGGCACCGAAGGCCGAGTTGCACATCCATATTGAAGGTTCGCTCGAACCCGAACTGATTTTTGCGCTCGCCGAGCGTAACGGCGTGAAGCTCGCGTACGACTCGATCGACGCTCTGCGCGCCGCGTATGCATTCACCGATCTGCAATCGTTCCTCGACATCTACTATGCGGGCGCGAGCGTGCTGCTGCACGAGCAGGACTTCTACGACATGACCATGGCCTATGTCGAGCGCTGCCTCGCCGACAACGTGATTCACAGCGAAATCTTCTTCGACCCCCAGACGCACACCGAACGCGGCGTGCCGATCGCGACCGTCGTGGCCGGCATCGAACGCGCGCTCGCTGACGCGGAAAAGCGCGGCATGACGAGCAAGCTGATTCTGTGCTTCCTGCGCCATCTGTCCGAAGATGACGCGCTCGCCACCTTCGAAGAAGCGCGGCCGCTGTTCGAGCAATACAGGCATCGCCTGATCGGCGTCGGTCTCGATTCGTCGGAACGCGGCCATCCGCCTTCAAAGTTCGAACGTGTATTCGCCAAGGCGCGCGCGCTCGGCCTCAAACTCGTGGCGCACGCCGGCGAAGAAGGCCCGCCCTCGTATATCTATGAAGCGCTCGATCTGCTGAAAGTGGACCGCGTCGATCACGGCGTGCGCAGCATCGAAGATCCGGCGCTCGTCACGCGTCTGGCCGATTCGCGCGTCGCGCTGACCGTGTGCCCGCTGTCGAACCTGAAGCTGTGCGTATTCGACGACCTGACCAAGCACACGCTGAAGGACCTGCTCGACCGTGGCGTGGCCGTCACGGTGAATTCCGACGATCCGGCTTACTTCGGCGGCTACGTGAACGCCAATTATTTCGCCACCATCGACGCGTTGAAGCTCAACGATGCCGAGGTCTACACGATCATCCGCAACAGCTTCGAAGCGTCGTTCGTCACGCCCGAGCAACGCAGCGAACTGATCGCGAAGCTCGACGCGCACTGGCACCCAAGCGGTCCGCACTGACGGGCCGAGATATCGCAGCCGGCGGCGGCACGGGCTCATGAGTGAGCCGAGGTGTTAACCGTCGTCCGGACTGTGCAGCTTTCCACAATCGGAGACGGTTTTTCCATGACTCAATCTGCCAACCCGGCCAAAGCAGCCCAATCGGCCCAAGCGGCATTCCGCGCGCAATTGCTGACCTTCAACGGCGATCCCGCGCAATCGCCCAACGCGGCGGTCTTCAACGAAGACGGTTTGTTGATCGTCGAAGACGGCCATGTCGTCGCGGCCGGCGCGTATGCCGCCCTCGCGCCGCAACTCGCGCCCGGTACGCAAGTGCAGGAAATGCGCGACAAGCTGATCGTGCCGGGTTTCATCGATACGCACATTCACTATCCGCAGACGGACATGATTGCCTCGCCGGCGCCGGGTTTGTTGCCGTGGCTCGAAACGTACACGTTCCCGACCGAGCGCCGCTTCACCGATCCGGCCTACGCGCGCGACACCGCGAGCTTCTTCGTCGACGAACTGCTGGCGTGCGGCACGACCACCGCGCTCGTGTATTGCACAGTCCATAAGGAATCGGCTGACGCGCTTTTCACCGAGAGCGAAGCGCGCAATCTGCGCATGGTGGCCGGCAAGGTGCTGATGGACCGCAACTGCCCCGAGTTCCTGCGCGACACCGCGCAATCGGGCTATGACGACAGCGCCGAGTTGATCGGCCGCTGGCACAATCGCGGCCGCCAGATGTACGCGCTCACGCCGCGTTTCGCGCCGACCTCGACCGAAGCGCAACTGGAAGCGTGCGGCGTGCTGGCGGGCAAGAACCCGGACATCTTTATCCAGAGCCACGTCGCGGAAAATCACGACGAAGTGAAATGGGTCGCCGATCTGTTCCCGGGCCACCGCAGCTATCTGGACATCTACGATCACTACGGTCTGCTGCGCCGCCGCGCCGTGTACGGCCATTGCATCCACCTCGACGAGGAAGACCGCAAGCGCATGGCGCAAACCGGCACGGTTGCCTCGCATTGCCCGACCTCGAACCTGTTCCTCGGCAGCGGCCTGTTCGATTTCGACAAGGCCGATGCCGCCGGCATGCCGGTCGCACTGGCCACGGACGTCGGCGGCGGCACCTCGTTCTCGATGCTGCAGACCATGAACGAGGCGCACAAGGTGGCGCGTCTGGGCGGCCATCATCTTACGGCCACGCGCATGTTCTATCTCGCGACCGCAGGCGCGGCCGAAGCGCTCGATCTGGCGGACAAGGTCGGCACGCTGAAGCCGAAGTCGGAAGCGGACTTCGTCGTGCTCGACCCGCGCGCAACGCCGCTGCTCGCGCGCCGCACCGCGCGCACTGAAACGCTGGAAGAGTTGCTGTTCGCGTTCGCGCTGCTCGGCGACGATCGCGCGATCTATGAGACGTATGCGGCCGGCAAGCGCGTGCACCGTCGTGATGATGCGCGGCAGGCTGCGTCATCGGGCGCGGCGAGGATCGCGGCTTGATCTGCTTGATTTAGACGGCTGGATGAAGAAACGGCGCTTCGATAACGAAGCGCCGTTTTTATTCGTGCCTACCGCGCAGCCCGCGCCGCACAGCTTATCAACGCTGCTGCATGCACACCTCATGCAACGCATTCAACCGCCGCACCGGATCGGCGACATATGGGTTCGACTCATCCCACGCATAACCCGCCAGCACCGAACTGATCATGCGGCGAATCGACGGCGTCTGCTCCGGATAGAAAATAATGTCCTGCAACGCACCCGAATACCAGCGCTCCACAAAAGCGCGGAACGTATCGATGCCCTTGCGCAACGGCACGTCGTAAGCGGCCGACCAGTCGACCTGCTCGCCGTCCAGTTGACGATTCAAGGTTTCCACCGCGAGATGCGCCGAGCGCAACGCAATCGTCACGCCAGACGAAAACACCGGATCGAGAAACTCGCCCGCATTGCCGAGCAGCGCGTAACCCGGCCCATGCAAACGCTCCACGTTCGCCGCATAGCCGCCGATGTGGCGAACCGGCATCAGGAACGGTGCGTTGCCGATCAAACGATTCAGCGTCGGCTCCTGCTGGATCAGCGCGCGCAACTTCGCGTTGCGCTCCGCGTCCGGCACGTCGAGGAAACTCGCCTCGGCGACACACCCCACCGACGAGCGCCCGCCCGCCAGCGGAATCATCCAGAACCACACGTCGCGGTGCTCTGGATGCGTCGCCACGCAAATCTTGTTGCGGTCCGTCACGCCGAATGGAATGCCGTCCTGCACGTGCGTGAAGATCGCGGCGCGCGTGGGCATGCGCGTCGGCGCTTCGAGGTTCAGCAGGCGCGGCAACACGCGGCCAAAGCCGCTTGCGTCGAACACGAAACGCGCTTCGATCTGATACGCGTGATCCGCTTCGTCGATCACATCGACCAAAGGCGTGGCGCCGGTATGAACCGCGCGCACCGCGTGGCCGAAGCGCACCTCGGCGCCCTGCTCCGCCGCGCAGCGGATCAGAATGTCGTCGAATATCGCGCGTTCCACCTGGTAGGTGGTGCCCCAACCCGGCGAGTGCTTGTCGCGGAAGTCGAACGCCGACGACTGGTCGCGATACACGAAATGCGCGCCATTCTTGTACTGGAAGCCCGCTTCGACCACGGCCTGCAGCATGCCGGCCTCTTCGAGATAGGCCATGCTCTGCGGCAGCAGGCTCTCGCCGATGGAAAAGCGCGGGAAGTGCTGGCGTTCCAGTACCAGCACAGAGCGCCCGGTCTTGCGCAGCAAGGCTGCCGCCACCGCGCCCGCCGGTCCCGCACCGATGATCACGACATCCACTGTCGTGCGCTTTGAAGAATGTGTACTCAAAATTGCCTCAATCGTTTGGCTTGCCCGGAGCAGCGTTTCGCTGCATCCTTACGTCTCGTTACAACTACGCTTTAACGCCTCGAAGGATGTCTTCAGGGCGGGTACAGCAAGACGCCATTTCGCGGGGAGCCCAGCGTGTCGCCATCCGAAACATCCAGTGTGCCTTTCGTGCCGGAAACGGCTTTCGGGATCTGGTTCCTGCGTACCTATACCTGGGAACATCATGTGCTGCGGGTCGCGATCAACGACCTCAAACGCCTGATCGATACGCCCTTGCCCGAGGCGCCGGTGATCGTCGACGTCGGCTGCGGCCAAGGCATTTCCTTCCGTCTGCTCGCGCAGGCGTTCAAGCCGCGCCGCCTTGTCGGCATCGACTTCCACGAGCCGTCGCTGGCGCTTGCCGCTCAGGCCGCGGGCGCCTGCTGTGACAAGCTGGCAGATATCGAACTGCTGCACGGCGACTGCGCGAAACTGCCGCTGCCCGACGCAAGCGCCGATATCGTGTTCTGCCATCAAACTTTCCACCACCTCGTCGAGCAGGACCGCGCGCTCGCCGAGTTCCACCGCGTGCTCAAACCGGGCGGCGTGTTGCTATTCGCCGAATCCACCGACGCGTACATCAAATCGTGGGTGATCCGGCTGCTGTTCCGTCATCCGATGCACGTGCAAAAGAGCGCCGACGGCTACCTCGACATGATCCGGCGCGGCGGCTTTCACTTCAGCGAGCGCAACGTGTCGCTGCCCTACCTCTGGTGGAGCCGCGCGAAAGACTTCGGTCTGTTCGAACGGCTCGGGCTGTCTCATCCGCAACCCGGCAAGCGTCGGGAAACGCTGGTCAATGTCGCGGCGGTCAAAGCCAGTTAATGCGCAGCAAGGCACGCGCCTGATGCGATAAAACAGCGCAAGGCGGCGTACACCGCCTTCCTGCTTGCCTCGCGCGCATGTGCAGTTCTCCGCGCTGATTTGCGCGGACCCATTCTTACTTGCGCAGCGTCACCACTTCGCCCGTCAACGCGACGCCGGCAACCACCGCGCCGGCGCCGCAAGTGTACTCGGTGGCGCTCTCACGCAATTCGTTCTTGTAGTTGCTCTTGATGTTGATCACGGCGTTGCCGCCTTCCTTACGCGCGCGTTCCTGCAACTCGATCACGGCGGAGAGAAACACGTGCTGGCAGGCTTGCAAATCGCTCTTGCCGAACGCGTTGGTCTTCTTGTTGGTCGCGAATTCGCCTATCGTCTTCACGACAGCCGGATGGCGCTGGCCCGCGAAATACAGCCCGATGTCCTCGCTCACTTTGCCCGGTTCGCTTTGCAAGGCCTGCTCGACCGGAAAGTAGCTGACGGTATCGCGAGCGAAAGCCGGCGCAGCGCTCAGCGTGGCAAACGAAGCAAACAATGCAGCAAACAGCAGATGGCGTTTCATTGAGACTCCTTGGTGGTTGTTGTTGCTCTGTGAGTCCTATTTCAATCAGCCTGGTTCGGCTCAGTTCGATTCCAGCACGACGAGCTGACCGCTCACCGCAATCGCGGCGGCGCTCGGACTCACGCCGCAGGTGAATTCCGTCGACGAGTTGCTCTCAGTGCTATGAAAACGCGTCGACACATCGATGACGGCATTGGCGTGGCGTTCGTTGGCCGCCGCGCGCAGTTTCCGCACCGCTTCGACAAGCGCTTCGTGACAGGCGTCGTCGGGATCGGCGACCTTGCGCGCGATCCGCACGGAGTACGACACATCGCCCAACCTGCTCTTGACCGCCGGGTGATCCTGCTGACCGAAATACACCGGCACGTTGCCGCGCGATTCGCCGCCGGCCGCGGCGAGCGGCAGCGACTTCACCTGCGTGGCGCAACCCGTCAGCGTCAGCGCCATGACTGCCAGCGCACCCAATACACCTGTTCTTTTCATTCTTATCACCCTCGTTTTATTAAAGTCGCGACCGTTTCAGCCGCCCTGCCATGCTTCGAACACCAAACTCGCACAACTGCCGCCGAACCCGTATGACACCGACATCGCCGTGCCGATGCGCGCGTCGCGCGTCGTGCGCACGAGCGGCATGCCGTCGAGCGCCGGCTCCGGCGTGTCGATATCCGCCGTACCCGCAATGAAGCCGTCGCGCATCATCAGCAGTGTGTAGATCGCCTCGTGCGCGCCGCACGCGCCAAGCGGATGCCCGGTCATGCCCTTGGTCGACGAAAACGCCGGCACGCGATGGTCGAACGCCGCGCCGAACACCTCCTTCAACGCGTGCAGTTCTTCCAGGTCGCCGAGTGGGGTCGACGGTGCGTGTGTGTTGATGTAGTCGGGCCGCTTGCCCGCTTCGTTCAGCGCGCCGCGCATGGCGCGCGCAATCCCCGCCGCGCGCGGCGTGACCATGCCTGCGCTGTCCGTGCAGTCGCCGAATCCTGTGAGCTCCGCGTAGATCCGCGCGCCGCGTGCCAGCGCGTGATCGAGTGCTTCGAGCACCAGCACGCCGCCGCCCGACGCAATCACAAAACCGTCGCGCTCCGTGTCGTAGGGGCGCGATGCCGTCTGCGGCGTGTCGTTGAAGCAGCGCGACAATGCGCCCATCGCGTCGAACATCAGCGTCATGTTGTCGTGCAACGATTCGCTGCCGCCGGCCAGCACGATCTGCTGGCGGCCGGTCTGGATCAGTTGCATCGCCTGGCCGATTGCGAGCGCCGAAGTCGTGCACGCCGAGGACGGTGAGTAGCTCACACCTTCGGGGCCAAATACTTGCGCGACGTTGGCCGACGCGGTGCTGCTCATCGCATGCGGCACGACGTAGGGCGGCACTTTCTCGACGCCGCGTGTGTTGGCGACAGTCATGGCCGCGTCGTAGCTCAGCATGTTGCCGACGCCCGAACCGATCACCGTGCCCGCGCGCGGCGAGCGCAAGTGCGTCGGGTCGAGCCCGGCGTCGTTGATCGCCTTGCGCGCGGCATGACACGCAAACCGCGCTGTGTCGCCCATGAAGCGTTCGAGCTTGCGCTCGAACGGCGTCTCATGCGCGACTGACGCAACGCCCGCGACCTGCGAGCCGAAGCCGCGCTCGCGCCATGCCTCGATCCGTTCGATTCGCGAGCGGCCCGCGCGCAACGCAGCGGAAACATCATCGAGCGTATTGCCGAGACACGACACGATGCCCATGCCGGTCACGACCACGCGCTGCATCGCGACGCTCATCGAACGCGCCTGAAAACCAGCGACGTGTTGATGCCACCGAACGCGAAGTTGTTGCTCATCACATACTCGGCGTCGATTTCGCGGCCCGTGCCGACGATGTAATCGAGCGGCGCGCAGGCCGGATCGACATTCTCCAGGTTCAAGGTCGGCGCATACCAGTTGCGCTTCATCATCTCGATGGTCCACCACGCTTCGAGCGCGCCGCACGCGCCGAGCGTGTGGCCGACGTAACTCTTGAGCGAGCTGATCGGCATGCGCGCGCCGAAGGTCTGCGCGGTCGCATGGCTTTCGGCGATGTCACCACGATCCGTCGAGGTGCCGTGCGCGTTCACATACGCAATCGCTTCGGGCGGCAGTTGCGCGTCGTCGAGGGCGAGCCGCATCGCGAGCGCCATGGTTTCGGCGGTCGGCTGGGTCATATGCGCGCCGTCCGAGTTACAGCCGAAGCCGACAATCTCAGCGTGAATCCGCGCGCCGCGCGCCACCGCATGTTCATATTCTTCGAGCACCAGCGTGGCCGCGCCTTCGCCGACCACGAGGCCGTCGCGTGCGGCGTCGAATGGACGTGGTGTGAGATGCGGCTCGTCGTTGCGCGTGCTGGTGGCGTACAGCGTGTCGAACACGGCGACCGCCGGCCCCGACAATTCCTCCGCGCCGCCCGCCAGCATCAGTGTCTGCTTGCCGCTCTGGATTGCTTCATACGCGTAGCCGATCGCCTGACTGCCCGACGCGCATGCGCACGAGGTCGGAATGATCCGCCCTTTCAGGTCCCAGAACAGGCTGACGTTGACCGCGGTGGTATGCGGCATCATCTGCACGTAGCTGTTCGACGTGACGTCGCTCATCGAGCCGGTTTCGAGCATCGTGCCGAACGCGCGGATCGGCTGCACCGAGCCCGACGATGAACCATATGCGACGCCCATGCGGCCGCCCTTGATGGTGTCGTCGTCGGCAAGGCCCGCGTCGGCGAGCGCCAGTTCGCTGGCGCGCACCGAGTACATCGACACCGGACCCATCGAACGCGTCTTCTTGCGCGGATAATGTGCGGGCGTCGTGAAGCCCGGCAGCGGACACGCCAGCCGCGTATGCAGCGATTCGAAGTAATCCCACTCGGGCATGCGGCGCACGGCGTTCACGCCGCTCTTCAAGCGCGTTTCGATCACGTCCCAGCTATCGCCCAACGCCGTGACGCCGCCCATGCCGGTTATGACGACGCGCTTCATCAGATCATCCCGCCGTTGACGCCGATCACCTGACGCGTGACATACGAGGCCGCATCCGACATCAGGAAGCTGACCACGGACGCCACCTCGGCAGGCTGGCCGACGCGGTTCATCGGCACCGTCTTGAGCGCCTGCTCGAGCGGCATTTCATCGAGCATGCCGGTCTCGATCAGACCCGGCGCCACGCAATTGACGGTGATGTTGCGCGACGCCAGTTCGACGGCGAGCGCCTTGCTCGCGCCGATCAGACCGGCCTTCGCCGCGCTGTAGTTCACCTGGCCGCGATTGCCCATCACGCCGGACACCGAAGCGATCGTGACGATGCGGCCGCCCTTGCGGGCGCGCACCATCGGCATGGTCAACGGATGGACCACGTTATAGAACGAGTCGAGACCGGTTTCGATCACGATGTCCCAATCTTCTTCGGTGAGCGCGGGGAATGCGGCGTCGCGCGTCACGCCCGCGCTGCACACGATGCCGTAATACGGGCCGTTCGCCGCAACGTCTGCTTCGAGCACTTCGCGGCACACCGCGCGCTCGCGCACGTCGAATTGCAGCACGCGCGCCGTGCCGCCTTGTGCGGCGATGCCCGTCGCCACCGCATCGGCTTCGCTGCGCCCCGTGCGGCAATGCACGGACACCGCGAAACCATCGGCGGCCAACTTGTACGCAATCGCGCGGCCGATGCCGCGGCTTGCGCCGGTAACGAGAACACGCCGGCTCATGAACTGAAGCTCCCTTCGATGAATGACTGAAAATCGCGCGGTTGAAAGACCTTGATGACGGCTTCGGCGCACACCGCGTCGCCGTGCCGGATCATGCATTCGTAGGCGCCATGACCCTCTTCGCTGCGCAGCAGTTCCACCACGTGGACCGACAACTGCGCGCCGCCCTCGAACGACGGCTGCAATGCCTTGTAGCTGCGCGAGCCGAGCAGCACGCCGGGCCGCGCGCGGCCGCCGCCGCGCATGGCCAGCAACGCGACGTGCGCGGCGATCGCCTGCGCCATCAGTTCGATGCCGATCCACGCGGGCATCGCGCCATCGGCGTCGGCATACCAGGCGTCGGCTCGCACCGTGGCGCGCGCAGTCAGCGTTTCTTCGCTGAAACTGTCAACCGAGTCGATCAGCAGCATGGTGCCGCGATGCGGGATGATCGCTTCGATCGGCTGCTGGACCAGTTCGTCAACGGTGGGCGTGGGGTTCATCGGCTGGCTCATCGGGCAAGAACGAGGCTGACATTGCTGCCGCCGAAGGCAAATGAATTGCTCATCGCGTATTGCGCGCCACCTTGTGGCATGAAGCGCTCGCTAACGATGAGGTCCAGCGCGGGCAACGCGGGATCAGCCTCGCCGTCCCAAAGATGACGCGGCAGCGGCACGTCGTCATGCGCCAGCGGGAGCCACGTGAAGGCCAGTTCGGTGGCGCCCGCAGCGCCGAGCTGGTGGCCGGTCAACGGTTTGGTGCCGCTCGTCGCCACGCCTTGCGGAAACACGCGCGACATCAGAGCCGCTTCCATTTCATCGTTCTTGCGTGTGGCGGTGGCGTGCAGATTCACGTAACCGATCGCCGACGACGCGATGCCCGCATCGGCAAGCGCCGCGCGCAAAGCGAGTTCGCCGCCCACCCCTTGCGGGTCCGGCGACGAAATGTGATGCGCGTCGCTCGATTCGCCGACGCCCGCGAGCCGCACCGCCGCTTCGTCGCGGCTCATGAGAAACACGGCCGCGCCTTCACCGACGTTGATTCCACAACGGTTGCGGCTCATCGGATTGCTGCGCACGTTGCTGGTCGATTCGAGCGATGCGAAACCCTGCACCGTCAGCTCGCACAGCGAATCGACGCCGCCCACCACGACGGCGTCGCACAGTTGCAATTGCAGCAACCGGCGCGCGGACGCGAAAGCCTTCGCGCTCGACGTGCACGCGGTCGAGATGGTGAACGCCGGGCCATGCAGACCGAGCGCAGCGGCGGCGAACGGGGCGGCCGTGCCGATTTCCATTTGCCGGTAATTAAAGTTCGAGGGCAGATCGCCCGCCTGCGCCTGATAGACGAACGCCGCTTCAGCGGCTTCGATACCCGACGTGCTGGTGCCGAGCACCACGCCGATGCGATGCGCGCCGTAGCGCTCGCGCGCCGCCTCGACAACGGGCCCGATCTGCGTCAGCGCGGCGAGCAGCAAGCGGTTGTTGCGGCAGTCGTAACGCGCGAGTGCGGCGGGCGGCGCAAGATCCAGCGGCGTGAGTACGCTGCCGACGAACGCCTCGCCGATCCCGGTATGCGCGTTTGCCATACCCGGCGAACGAGCGGCGGCGAGCGCTGGGACAATGCTGTCGAGGTCGCCGCCGAGCGCGTTGATCATGCCGAGCGCGTGCAAATAGACTGATGGCGCTTTCATGCGGCCCTCCTTGATTCCGATGGCATGCCGATCGGCGCGAGCAGCACCGAGACCGCGATGCCGAGCGCGAGTGTCGCGCCGAAGCTCTTCAGCGCAGGCATTGCGCTCATGCCGAGCATGCCGAACGATAACAATGTCGTGGCCGCCGACAGCAGCACGCCCGTCCATACCGCGCCGAGATCCGCGTCCGCGCGCAGGCAGCCTTCGCGCAGGAACACGGCATAGTTTGCGCCCACGCCGAGCACGAGCATCAGCGCGAGCCAGTTAAACAGATTGAGCGGTACGTGGGCGTAGCCGAACACGGCCAGCGTGACGCCCACCGCGAGCAGCACCGGCAAGGTCACGGCAACGCCACCGCGCAATTTGTAGCGCAGCATCAGCAGGACGAGTACGAGGGCAAGCGCGCCGCCGAGCCACCAGCCGCTATCCACGCGATACGCGCCGAACAGCTTCGACACGCTGGCGGCCTTGTCGACGAACACGACACCGGGCAAGCCTTGCGCGGTTGCGATCAAGGCGGGTTCGTTCTGCGGCGTCACGCCTTGCGGAATGACGACCGCCGCATAGGCTTTCGTCGACGAATCGACTTGGCCGAGCCAGAGGTGTTTGTATGGTTGCGACCACGGCGCCGCGAGCCACGTATCGATCGTGAGCGGCGTTTGCGGCTTGGCGTAAGCAGCGAGCCAGGCGTCGGCGACTTCGTCCTTGAAACCGGCTTGCAGGAGCGTGGCGCGCAAGGCCGCACGATCATTGAACACATGCTGCGCAAGCAACGCGCGATCTTCATTCTGCTGTTTCGCGGACGGTACGAACTGCGCGACCGATTGATAGCCGCCGACCTTGTTCGCGGTGCCGTTCAATGCATCCAGTCTCGTGCCCAAGGCTTCCGCGCGTTGAAGTACGACCTCGGGCGTCTCGCCGCGCACGACGAAAAACTGCGCGCTGTTATCCACGCCGACCGCCGCACGCACTTTGTCTTCCTGCGCGACGAGCGCGGGATCGCGCTGAATCAGCAGATGGATATCGTCGTCGCTGGTCAGACGCAGCCAGCCGGGAATCGCGAGCAGCAGCAACAGCGCCGCCACGAACCACGCCCGCTTGCCACCGATCGTGCGATGCCAAACTGTCAGCACGCGCGCCGCACCTGCGAACACGCGCCTGGGGCTGCGTTTGGGCGCGCGCGTGAGCAATGCGGGCAGCAGCCACAGCACGGAGGCGAACGCCGTCGTAATACCGGCAATCGCGAAACAGGCGATCTGCTTGAGCGCGGGAAACGGCACCCATGTGAGGATCGCGTAGCCGAGCAGACTCGTCGCAAGCGCCACGCTCAACGCGGGACGCACCGCGCGCGCGCCACGCCGAGCGTCCCAATCGCGTTGCGCGCCGAGATACACGACGAAGTACTGAATCGAATAGTCGACGGCCTCACCGATCAGGCTGGCGCCGAACACGAGCGTCAGCAGATGCAGCTTGCCGAATATCAGCATCGTGACCGCCAGCGCGCAGACAACGCCGAGCGCGGTCGACACGAAGCCGAGCAGCAACAGACGCGGCGAACGGAACACCCACATCATCAGCAGCGCGATACCGCACAGCGACGCGACGCCGATCAGATGCACTTCATGTTCCGACGCGCTGCGTGCCGATTCCGCGTAGAAGACGGCGCCGGTTCGCGCCACGGAGACATCGGGGAACGACTGCTTCAACGCGCTTTCGCCTTGGGCGAGTGCCGCGAGTACCGCGTGCTGCGTCTTCGTTTCGTAAGCGGAGCCCGGCAGCGTCGCAACGATCAGCACGCTGGTGGCCGCACCTCGATGCGCAACCAGCAGGTTGTCTTCAAGTTCGAGATTCGAAGTGGCGAGCGGCAGTCCGTCGAGCCAGTGTTCGAGCCAGCCGAAGGGATCGTCGGCGAGCGGCGTGGTGAGTCCGCCGCGCAGCGGGCTGTAGATGCGCTGGGCGAGCGCGTCATGCAGCGTGGTGCCAACCGTGCCGCTCGCGAGCGCCGCGCGATCCGCGGGCGCCAGCAAGCCGAAGCGATACGGCATGTACAGCGACGCGATCTGCGACAAATCGAACGGCGGCAACTCCGCGGTCACCGAACCGAATGCGCCGCTCTTTTGCAAGGTCGCGCCGAGTTGTTTCGCCGCGACTTTCGCGTGCGCGTCGTCGTTACTGGTGACGAGGAAAACGGTGCGGTCGCCGAGCGCGCTCGCCAGTGTATCGACCGCCTTTTCCGCGATCGGGTCGGCCTCAGTCGCGGGCAAGAGCGCGAGCAGATTGGTTTGCAACGGCGACGGCCCCGCGAACCGCCAGCCGCAATAGAGTGCCGCAACGAGCGCGAGCAGCAGCCACGCGGCGCGCATGCCCCACGCCTGTTTCGCGGATCGCTGTTGCAGCATGTCCATTACGGCGCTCCGAGCAGACCGCGTTCGGCCGCGGTGAGTTCGGTCACGGCCGCGCTCTTCGTGAAGTCGAGTTGCGTGATGTCGCCGTTCGCGAGCGTAATGCGCAAGCGCTGCAGATAGTCGCCGCCGTTCATCTCCAGACCTTTGATCGACTGCGCGATCTGCGGCTGGTTCGGCGTGAGTTGCATGCGCCATTGCGCGGCGCTGCCTTCGGCCTGCACGTCGAATTGCGAGTACAGCGCCGATAGATCGCCACCGAGCATCGCGCGCATCATCTTCGAGACTTGCGCGACGCCGCGCGTGCCCTGCGCGCTGTGGGCCGTGACGCGCTGGCCGTTGGCGTTGACTTCGGTTACGCCGGCATCGGTGATCACGTAGGTGGCTTTGTACGGCGTGTCGATCTGCCAGATCACGCCGCGTTCGCGGAAGAACAGAAGTGAGCCGGTGCTCACCAGCGGCTGCTTCATCGCGGCGAGGGTTTGCGTCTGCGTGAATTGCGCGCGCACACCCTTGGCTTGCGCGAGGTGCGCAGCGATCTGCGAGACGAGCGCGGGATTGCCGGACGCGGCTTCTTTCGTCGAGACAGGCGACGCGGCCGACGCGGGCTCCGTCGATACGACGGTTGCCGCGAGCACGCTCAGCGCGCTCAATGCCCCCGCGATCACGACGCGGAAATTCATCGTCCCCATACGCGCTCCAGCTTCTCGAACACAACCGGCGGCGAGACGAACTGCAACTCCTGAGTGGCGGCATCGACCGCGACCTGGATCGTATAACCCTTGGTCAATCGCGTGCCGGTCGCGCAGTCGACGATTTCATAGCCTATTTTCAGGCGGTTTTCGTGTTCGAGCAGTTGCGTGCGCACTTCGATCTGCTGACCGTAGGTGGCCGGCTTCACGTACTTGAGATGCGCTTCCACGATCGGCCACAGATAACCCGACGCCTGCATCTCACGATAGTCGTAGTCGAACGCGCGCAACAACGCCGCGCGGCCGATCTCGAAGTACTTCAGGTAATGGCCGTGCCAACAGACGTTCATCGCGTCGACATCGTGGAACGGCACTTCCACCGTCGCGCTCGCACTCAGCACTTTGCGGGGATCGGTCATGCGTTCGATCCTCCGCGATAGTCGCTCGCCAGATCGCACGCGGCAATGCGCGCGGTCAGCGCACGCAGTTCGTGTTCTAGCGCGCGGTCTTCGTCGACGAATGGCGACTGTGCGCTTACGCTGTCCATGAACGCCTGCAGCGGCGCCGGCACCGGCGTCGCGCTGTCGATCTTCAGGCGCAGGCGCGCGGCTTGCACGGTGGCGAGCGTATGCGCGGCGGCGACCTGCTCGGTCAGTTCCAGCACGCGCAAGCAGTCGCGCGCGGCGATCGTGCCCATGCTGACCTTGTCCTGGTTGTGCGCCTCGGTGGAACGCGAAAAGACGCTAGCGGGCATCGTGTTCTTCAAGGCTTCCGCAGTCCACGCGGACGACGAAATCTGCACCGCCTTGAAGCCGTGATTGATCGCGGCGCGCGCGGGAGCCGCGCCCGACAGATTGCGCGGCAGGCCGTTATTAAAATTCACGTCGACCAGCAATGCGAGTTGCCGGTCCATCAGATCGGCGAGGTTGGCAACCGCGACCTTCAGCGAGTCCATCGCGAACGCAATATGGCCGCCGTAGAAGTTGCCGCCGTGCAGTACGCGTTCGTTGTCCGGATCGATCAGCGGGTTATCGTTCGCGCTGTTCAGTTCATTCTCGACATCGCGACGCACCCACGACAGCGCATCGCGCGCCACGCCGATCACATGCGGCGCGCAGCGAATCGAATAACGGTCTTGCAGACGGTGGCCCGGCGTGTCGTCGCGGCCTGACAGGTCATCGCGAATCCATGCGGCGGCTTCCGCCTGGCCGGCATGCGGCTTCACTTCGAAGAGCATCGCGTCGAAGTGTGCGGCGCGGCCGTCGAGCGCGACGGTGCATAGCGCAGTCAGACGTGCCGTGAGCCGCGTCAGATGATCGGCGCGCGCGAACGCGAGACAGGCGAGGCCCGTCATCACGGCCGTGCCGTTCATCAGCGCGAGCCCTTCTTTCGGCGCGAGCGTGAGCGGCGCATGGCCGAGTTCGGCCCACACTTCGCGTACGTCACGCAAACGCCCTTCGAACATCACGTCGCGTTCACCCGCGAGCGCTGCGGCCACATATGAGAGCGGCGTGAGATCGCCGCTCGCGCCGACCGAGCCTTCCGACGGAACGCGCGGCAGCACACGATGATTGACCAGATCGGCCAGACGTTCGAGCAACACGGGACGCACGCCGGAAAAACCATAAGCGAGCGAGTTGAGTCGCGCGGCGATCACGGCGAGTGTTTGCGCGTCGTCGAGATACTGGCCCATGCCGCAGCCGTGATAACGCGTGAGCTGCAGCGGCAAGGCTTCGACGAGTTCCATCGGCACGTCGACCACGCAGGCGTCGCCGTAACCGGTGTTGACGCCGTACACTGTCGCGCCCGCGGCCAGATGGCGGCGTAGAAAATCCGCGCCGCGCTGGATGCGCGCGCGCCATGCCGGATCGTCGCTCAAGGCGACCGGCGCGCGATGCTGCGCAATCGCGACGACCTCTTCGATCGTCAGCTTGCGGCCGCCGATCACGACGGCCGCGTTGTTCACGGTCGCGCCCGCATCCTGCACATCGATCAGATCATGTTCGGCCATTCGCGCCTCGCTTGGGGCTGGCCCAGAAATCGAAGAAATTGAACCATTGATAAGGTGCCTTGCGGCAATAGTGTTCGAGACGCACGGCGTAGCGCTGTGCCCACGCAGCGAGATGCTGCGCGCGTTCGCGGCGCGGCAATTCGATGCGCTCGGCAAACGGTTCGAAATACAGACGGTAGCCGTCGCGCTCTTTCAGACAGAAGAACAGATAGACCGGACAGCCCAACGCATGCGCGAGCACATATGGACCTTGCGCGAACGGCGCGGTCGAGCCGAGAAATTGCGCTTCGGTCGTGCGGCCCGCTTCGTGCGCGGGCACGCGGTCGCCGACGATCACCAGCAGCTCGCCGGCATCGACGCGCTCCTGCATCATCATCGCGGTCTCGGGACCGAAGTCGCTGACTTCGAGCAGATGCTTCGCGAACTCGCTATTGGCGGAGGCCAGCACGCTGTTAAAGCGGCGCGCGTGTTCCGTATAGACGACCGCCGTGACCTTCGCATAAGCGCCCTGCGCGGCGAGCGCGCGGGTCATTTCCAGATTGCCGAGATGCGCGCCGATCACGAGCGCGCCCTTGCCGCTCGCCACTAATGTTTCGAATGCCGAAGGATCTTCGAATTTGACGTCGGCGTTGTTCACGCGGCCCGACCATGCCGCGAGTTTGTCGAAGCCCGATTGCGCGAACGCCAGCATATGGCGATACGCGGACAGCCAGCCTGGGCGCGGCGTGTTCCCGTGCGGCGCGCCCTCGCCGAGATGCTTGAAATAGTTGCTGGAAGCTTCGCGCGCGGCGCGGCCCGTCAGCAGAAAATACGCGACGATCGGATGCAGCCACAGCGCGGTGAAACGTCGGCCGAACAGCTTGCAACTCAACGCGAGCAGCGACATGCCCAGATGGCTGCCGCGTTCGGCAATGCGCCACCAGTCCTGTTCGTTTTCTTTGACCTGCTCGCCTGCAAGTGCGGAGCGGCGCGGCATGACCTTATGCGCGAGCAGCATCGGCAGACGCCACAGCATGCCGAACACGAGCCGCGTATGACTGCGGCTGATGCGTACGTTGTCCCATAGCACGTCGAAATGCGAGACGCCGTCGCTCGCATACGTGACGCGCGTCGGAATCGAACGGAATGCCGCGCGCCGCCAATACAGGCGAACGAGGATCTCGATGTCGAAGTCCATGCGCGTGGGCAGTTGCACGCTGTCGATCAGATTGCAGGCGAGCGTCAGCGGATAGAGGCGAAAGCCGCACATCGAGTCGCGGATCGTTAGCGAAAGCGTTTCGATCCACACCCACACGTGCGTCAGATAGCGGCCGTAAAGACGCGCTTTCGGCACGCTCTCGTCGTAGACCGGACGGCCGAGAATCACCGCACCCGGTTCGGCACGCGCCGCTTCGATGAAACGCGGCACGTCGGTGGCATCGTGCTGGCCGTCGGCGTCGATCTGCAACGCGTGCGTGTAGCCCGCCTTGCGCGCGGCGCGCAATCCCGCCATCACGGCCGCGCCTTTGCCGCCGTTCACCGGCAGTCGCAGCAGCGTGAGTTGCCCCGCGTACTGCTGCGCGAGCACGGCGAGCACCTGCTGGGTGGCCTCGTCGCTGCCATCGTCGACGACGAAAAACGGCAGGCCGTGCACCGCCAGATGCGCGACGGTCGCGCCGATCGCATCCTTATGGTTGTAGATCGGAATGACGATGCAGGGGGAGAAAGTCATCACACGGACTCCCCGTAGACGATCACGCCTGACGCGCAATCACGGCCGTTCACGCGGTACGCGAACTGCACGCGACGGCGCGTTGCGTCGTGAGCGAGCGTGAGCTTGAGCACCGCGCCCGGCGAGACCGGCGCCATGAACTTCAGACGATCGATCGACGCCACCGCGCGTGCCGCCGGCACGTGCTCGGCGGCCAGGCGCACTGCCCAATCAACCTGCACCACGCCGGGAAGAATTGGCAGCCCGGGAAAGTGGCCGGCGAAATGCACGAGCGTTGGCGGCACGCGTAACTCGTAGTGCAGCGTGTCGCCGCTGCGCGCTTCGGACAGCACTTCCATGCCTTCGACGCGCGGTTCGAACGCGGCCGCCACGCCGGCCACCGGCAGCTTGCCGCGCGCGTCGAACGGCAGCGTGACGCGAAAACGCCAATGGCGCGGCAGCACCACGACATCGAAATATTCGGCGAGATGCCGGCGCAGCACTTTCGCGAGCGCCACGCGGCCGTCGTCGCGCAAAGCCGCGCCGCCCGCTTCGGTCAGCGCTACGACCGCCCCGACGCGCTCGCGCGAGGCGCCGGCGAGCGGCACGAGCGCCGCTTGCGCCACATACGGATGCAGCGCGAGGCGCGCTTCCAGTTCCGGCAGCGAGACGCGTTTGCCGTCGAGCTTGAGCACGCGGTCGAGCCGGCCTTGCAGGCGGAAACGGCCCTCGGCGTCGAAGGCGATCTTATCGTCGGTGCGATGCCAGCCGGCGTGATCGAGATGCGGCGAGCGGACATTCAACGCGCCGTCTTCGTCGCGGCGCACTTCGATGCCGGACACCGGTTGCCAGGCATCGGTCTGATCCTGGCGCCGCCACGCGATGCCGCCGGTTTCCGTGCTGCCGTAGATTTCAAGCGGCGCGGCGCCGTAGGCCGCGGCGTATTCCTGCGCGGCTTCGAGTGCGAGCGGACCGCCCGATGAGAAAAATGCGCGCGGCGGCGGCGTCAGGTCGGCGAAACCTGGCAACGCGGGCCAGCGCGATAGTTGCGCAGGTGTCGAGACGATCACCGCTGCGCCGCCGTGGTCGATCTGCGTTTGCAGATGCAACGGCTCGATGCTCACCGCGCGATCGAATGCGCGACCCGCTGCGAGCGGCCAGAGCACGCGGAACAGCAAACCGTAGATGTGGTGATGCGGCACGCTCGCGAGCATCGTCGCGTCGCCGACTAGCGCACCCCACTGCTTTTCGAGCGTGTGCACTTCGGCGTTGAATTGCGCGAGCGTCTTGCGAATCGGCTTGGGGCGGCCGCTGCTGCCGGAGGTGTAGAGCGTGAGCGGGGCTTGGGGGTCGATCGCGTGGGTGAAGTGGTTCGGTTGCGCTGAAGCCGCTTCGGCGCTGGCGTTCGGGACGGCATTGGCGTCGGCGTCGGCGTCGGCATTGGCTGTAAATACGGCGTTGGTGTTGGCGTCGGCGTTGGCGTTGACGCTGGCGTTGCCGGGGCCTTTGCCGAAAGCGCCGCCGGTGGCCTCGGTCAAACCGTCGGCATCTGCCGCAAACGCGAACGGCGGCAAGTCTGCGTCCGTCAGCATGACTTCATACGCATCGGCGAGATCGGCGAGATAACCCGGCGTCGAGTTGGCCGGAATCACCGGCTCCTTGCCGCACGCGAACAGCGCGAATAGCGCGCAGGCAAAATCGAACGGATCGTCGATGCACAGCGCGTAGCGTTGCGCGTCTTGCGTTTGCACGAGGGCGACGAGCACAGCGACACGCGCGCGAAACGCCGCGCGATCGAGCACCGCGGCACCGTCCCGGCATACGGGTGCAGGCACCGCAGCAGGCTCATCGGCCATCGACAACAGATCATGCAACGCGATCATGCCGCCTCCGAACGCGCGGCGCGCGGCAGCACGACCAGATAACGCCAGATGACCTCGGCCACCAGCAGCACGCCGATCAGCACATAGGCGATCGCGCCGTTGTAGAGCGACCAGCTCGCCCGGCTCCAGTACAACGCCGTGTATGCGGAAAACACGCCGTTCAGCGCGAAGAAAGCGCACCACACCTGAGTCACGCGCAGCGTGTGGCGCACCGCGCCCGGCGGCAGATTCGGATTGCCGAGGCGCGCGAATTTTTCGATCATCGACGGCCCACGCACGAGCGTCGCTCCGAACGCGATCAACAGGCCCAGGTTGACGAGCGACGGATAGAGACGCAGCAGCAGTTCGCTATTGGTCAACACGATCGCCGCCGACGCGCAGCTCAGCAAGCCGACCACGGTCCAGTCGATCGAGGAAAGCCGCCGCAGCGAGGTCGCGACTGGCCCGCTGCCGGCCCAGCGCTGCAGCCACAGGATCGCGAACAGCATGCAGCCGACGTAGCGCGGCGTGTCCCATTTCCACGCGCACAGAATCAGCGCGGGGTAGGCAAGCTTCAAGAGCACCTGCACGACGGTTTTGCCCAGGTGGCGCTCAGTGCCGGGCGAGGCATCGGCGGCCCGATCCGCCGCCGCTTGCGTTCGCGAGCGCGCGGCGGCCATCAGCCCTGTGCCGCCAGCAGCGATTCGACTGCACCAATCACGTCGCCAACGGTGCGCACCGACTTGAACTCTTCCGGCTTGATGCGGCGCCCGGTCATTTCCTGCAGTTTGATCGCGAGGTCGACGGCGTCGATGCTGTCGAGATCGAGGTCTTCGAACAGATGCGCCTCGGGCGTGACGCGCTCGGGCTCGATCGCGAAGTTCTCTTTGAAGATGGCGCGGATGCGCTCCAGAATCTCTGCCTCGGACACGATTTACTCCCCCTTTCTGGTTGTTTCGTTCACAGCGTGCACCGCTTCGCGCTGGCTCGCCACCAGCGCCGCCAGCGTGCTGATCGAGCGGAAGTGTTCGCGCGTGCGCTCGTCGTTCGCTGCGATGGTCAGTTGGTATTGTTTGCGCAGCACGATGCCGATTTCGAGCGCATCGATCGAATCGAGGCCGATGCCGTCGGTATCGAACAACGGTGCATCGTCGTCGATATCGGCCGGGCTCAGGTCTTCCAGATCGAGCGCTTCGATCAGGAGCTGTTTAATTTCGAGTTTTAAAGAATCCATAATCGAACAGGTGCTGGGTAATGTGGGCTTCGACGGCGCTCGTCACGCTGCGCGCCGCGAGAGCCGGTGGAGTGTCATGAGCCGCGAGCTGGTCGACGCCGAGCGGCTCGAGCACGTTCACGCGTATTCTGAACGCGCGCGCCGGCACGTCGTACCAGCGCATCTGCTTGGTGAATGCGGGCGGATCGCAATCCATCAGCACCGGGACGATCGGTGCGCCGACCTTCAGCGCCATGTGCGCGAAACCGCGCGAAAACGCGTGCAGCCGGTTCGGCGCCGGGCTGCGCGTGCCTTCCGGAAAGATGATCATGGTATAGCCCGCGGCCAGTTGCTTCGCGCCGGCCTCGACGAGTTCGGCGGGATCGGCATTGCTGACGTATTCCGCCGAGCGCACGATGCCCCAGAAACACGGGTTGCTCCAATGCGCGTTTTTCACCACGCAGCAGGCATGCGGCGTGAGCGACAGCAGCACCATCACGTCGAGGTAGGTCGGGTGATTCGCGACCACGATCGCCGGGCCGCCCGCGCGCAAGGCCTGCACGCCGGACACTTCCAATTCCATCACGCCGATGCGTTGCAATACCGCGACCAACGCGCGGAAAAACCAGTGAATCACGCTCGTCACCGCGAATTGGCGCGAGGCGCGGTGCGGCCACACCCATGCGAGCGGAAACACCACCACCGAAAACAGCACGCCGCACACCCCGAAGACCACGAAAGCCATGCCGGTCGCGCAGAATCGCCAGAAGTAATCAAGCCGCGCGGCCATGCCACCTCCAATGCCACGTGGCGCCGGCGTTTTGCCAGGCGGTGGGCAGGCCGGTTTCCAGACAGTGCTGCAGCGCCTGGCTCTGGGTTGCGAAGAAGGTTTCCGGGGCGGCGCTATTTTTACCGCCTGTTTCGTCTGTTTCGCCCGTCTTGCCTGCGCGGGCTTCGCTCACCGGCGCGGAGTCTGATTGGTCTGCGCGCGACACCGTGCACTCCAGCTCGCCCGTCGCCGTTTCGCTATCGAGCAGGAGCGCGATCGCGCCGCCCTGCACTTCGTCTTCGATCGTGCCGTATGCCGGATCGGCCGGTTCGTCCGCGTACACCAGCAGCGTCGGCGAATCCGGCTGCGTGGCATATTGCGCATGGGCCTCCAGAAGCGCGTAACCCAGCGTTTCCGCGCCGGCCGAGATCGCGCTCGCCGCGGAGCGGTCGCCGCGCGCAATCCCGAACACGCCGGTCATGGCATTGAGCACCGAGAGGCTGAAGGCAGTCGGCGAGACCGGCTCGCCCGCGCTGATGGCGCGCAAGATATCCGTGGTGCGCCGCAATTCGCCGTGGCGCGAGGCAAACACCACCCGCACCGCGTCCCGGGCGACACAATCGTGCGCAACCTTCAGCGCCACCCTGGAGAGAGTGCTCAGACGACGCCGCACGATCGGCTCGATGAAGCCGATATCGGGTGAGGCAGATGCGGCAGCAGGCCAGCTAGACCAGCGAGCGACCGGAATGGTCCAGTGCAGATCGGGCATATCGGGTTCGCGCGTAGAAGCGAGGAGAGGCTGAAGCGCCTGACGGAATACGGCACCGTCACAGCGTTCACGCGCCGCGCGGACCGGCAAGCTCCAGCCGGGGTCGATCCAATCTTCTAATAGGGTTCAACGGATTAACGGCACATGGCCCCCGATTATTTAGGCGCCTTTTGTCAATTCGTCTGAAGGATAGTCGCGGGCCCCTAGGGTCGCCGGAATCATACTGAATATTCTCGGATAAATCAGCTTCGAAAGACGTATCCATCTGTATCCGTATCTCTCATACGACGCCCGGCTGAAAAGCGTAGGCGGAGGCCTCCGGCGCCGTTTTCCAGCTCGGGAACGAACCCTTTATCCGCTAGCAGCGCGGCTGTCGCCGATTCTGAAGTCGAAACCATTTCGCCGAAATACGGTAATACTTTCAATTTACTTTCTTAAAAAGTGTTTCAGATTGGAAGGCGCTGGCGTTGTTTGTCGTTCAGAAGGAAGTCTCGCCACGTACGGTCGACTCGGATCTGCCCTAATAAGATAGGCCATGCGGATATCCGAGTGCGGTATTGGGCGTAGAGCTTCACGCCCGCCGACGGCGAAAAGCAAAACGGCCCGGCAGTGTGACCTGCGGGCCGCTTAACCTGCACCGACACCGCCGATTCGACGCGTCGTCAGCCAGGTACTATTTACTGAACGACTTTCGCACCGGACGCCGGCATTGGCGCGGCGGCGGGCGCCGTGCCGGTCGCCACCATTTCGTTCGACGGGCCGCCACTCGTACCCACCGGAATCTTTACCGTGTGAACCACACCGTTGCCGAGTGGGAAATCGGCCAGCGCGCTACGCGCCAGATACGGCATGGCCCGAACCAGCGAGGACTCGCCGCCCGTATTGCGCGCCGTCACGTTGTAAACCTCCTTGCCGCTTGCGCGCTCGGTAATCCGCACGCCCAGCAGGTGGGTGAAAATCGGATAGCTCTGGTTCACGTAAGTGGCCGGGAATGCGCCCCACGGGCCCCACGGATCGAACGGCCGGCCATAACCCCAGTACGGCGCCGGCCATGGGTTGTAATACACCGGCTCCGCAACTGTCACCACGTCCGAACGAATCCCATAGGACAGTCCGACCAGATAGCGGGCCTGCGCGCTGTCGACCTGACGGAACGAATGCGTGGCGAGTTCGTTCGCGACCAGGCGCTCGTAGGTGCTGAGCTCGAGATTATTCTGCTGGTCCGCCGCTCGCGTGAACGCGTAGGTGCGCGTGGCGTCACTGCCGCTCCAGTCTGAGAAGGCCGTGACCTGGGTGGTGACGTAGGTCGTGCAGCCGGAAAGCAGCACCGCCAGTGCGCCCAGCAGCAGCGCGGCGTGGCGGGTCCATCGATCGATTTTCATGGTCTACCTCGTGAAGCTTCCAAGTTGCTTCTGTATTGTCCGTCAAACTTGTCCGTCAAACCCGGCCCCGTCGACGCACAGGCATTCCCGCACTCGGGCGCCCGATAATACGCTGACCAGCCGACCCGGTAAAAAGTTCGCTCCGCACAATTCGCCGAGGCTTTGTACAATGGCTCGACATGCCCGGCCCGCGCGCCAGAAGCGCGCTCGCCGGCTCGAGTTCCAACACTACAGAACGCCATGGCCGATACCGCAACGCCCAATGTGATTCGCCGCGCCGACTACGCGCCGCCCGCCTTCCTGATCGACACCGTTGCACTGGAGTTCGATCTGGTCCCCGAACGCACGGTTGTCCGAAACACGATGCGCGTGCGTCGCAATCCGGAGGCGTCGCGCGCCGCGCATCTGGAGCTGATGGGCGAACAACTGGAGTTCGTCGGCGCCGAGATCGACGGCCAGCCGTTCGCCCACGCCCACGCGCACGAACACGGCTTGCGGCTCGACAACGTGCCGGATCAGTTCGAACTGACGCTCACAAGTATCTGCAATCCGGCTGACAACACGACGCTGTCGGGCCTTTACGTGTCCGGCGGCAACTTCTTCACGCAGTGCGAGGCCGAGGGCTTTCGCCGCATCACTTACTTCCTCGACCGTCCGGATGTGATGGCGACCTTCACGGTCACGCTGCGCGCCAATAAAGCCGATTATCCGGTGCTGCTGTCCAACGGCAACCTGCTCGAGGAAGGCGATTTGCCTGACGGCCGCCACTTCGCCCGCTGGGAAGATCCGTTCAGAAAGCCGAGCTATCTGTTCGCGCTGGTCGCGGGCAAGCTGGTCGCCCTGGAAGAGCGCGTGAAGAGCGGCTCGGGCAAGGAAAAGCTGCTGCAGGTGTGGGTCGAACCGCACGACCTAGACAAGACCCGCCACGCAATGGATTCGCTGATCCATTCGATCCGCTGGGACGAGGAACGCTTCGGGCTCGAACTCGATCTGGACCGCTTCATGATCGTCGCGGTGAGCGACTTCAACATGGGCGCGATGGAGAACAAGGGGCTCAACATCTTCAACACGAAGTACGTGCTGGCGAACCCGGAAACGGCAACCGACACCGACTTCGCGAACATCGAGGCCGTGGTCGGCCATGAGTATTTCCACAACTGGACCGGCAACCGCGTCACGTGCCGCGACTGGTTCCAGTTGAGCCTGAAAGAAGGCCTGACCGTGTTCCGCGATCAGGAGTTCTCGGCCGACATGGCAGGCGGCGCCACGGACGAAGCCGCGCGCGCCACCAAGCGCATCGAAGACGTGCGCGTGCTGCGCCAGATGCAGTTCGCCGAAGACGCGGGTCCGATGGCGCATCCGGTGCGCCCGGAAAGCTACGTCGAGATCAACAACTTCTACACGATGACGGTCTACGAGAAAGGCTCGGAAGTCGTGCGGATGTATCAGACGCTGTTCGGCCGCGACGGTTTCCGCAAGGGCATGGACCTGTATTTCAAGCGTCATGACGGCCAGGCCGTGACCTGCGACGACTTCCGTCACGCACTCGCCGACGCCAACGGCCGCGATCTCACGCAGTTCGAGCGCTGGTACAGCCAGGCCGGCACGCCGCGCGTGTCCGTGCGCACGCAATACGACGCCGCGCAGCAACGTTACAGCGTGACGCTCACGCAAGGCTACGGCGAAGGCGCACCGGCCGCGCGCGAAACGCAAAAAGGCCCGCTGCTGATTCCGTTCGCGATCGGTTTGATCGGCAAGGACGGCCGCGACCTGCCGCTGCAATTGCAAGGCGAAAATACGGCCTCGGCCTTCACCACGCGGGTGCTCGAATTCACACAGACCGAACAGACTTTTACGTTCGTCAACGTGGCGCAGGAGCCGCTGCCCTCGCTGCTGCGCAATTTCTCGGCGCCGGTAATCGTCGAATACGACTATTCGGCGGATCAGCTTGCGTTCCTGCTTGCTCATGACAGCGATCCGTTCAATCGGTGGGAAGCCGGCCAGCGGCTCGCCACGCGCGAACTGCTCACGCTTGCAGGACGCGCCGCCACCGGCGTGCCGCTGCAACTCGACGACTCCGTGGTGGCCGCGTTCGCCCGCGTGCTGACCGACGAAACGCTCTCGCCTTCGTTCCGCGAACTCGCGTTGATGCTGCCTTCGGAAGCGTATCTCGCCGAGCAGATGGCCGAATCGAATCCGGCCGCCGTGCACGCCGCGCGGCAGTTCGTGCGCAAGCGTCTTGCCAATGCTCTCAGGGGCGACTGGCTCAAGGTGTACGAGCAGCATCGCACGCCGGGTGCGTATGAAGCCACGCCCGAAGCGGCGGGTCATCGCGCGCTGAAGAATCTCGCGCTGTCGTACCTCGCGGAACTCGACGATCCTGCCGAAGCCGTGCGTCTCGCGTCCGCGCAATACGATGCGGCGAACAACATGACCGACCGCTCGGCGGCGCTCTCCGCGTTGCTCAATGCGTCGGCAGCGAATGGCGGCAGCGCCGAGGCGCAGCAGGCGCTGGACGACTTCTACCGGCGCTTCGAAAAGGAGCCGCTCGTCATCGACAAATGGTTCGCCTTGCAAGCCACCCAGCGTGGCAGCGCGCAACGTCCGGTGATCGGGATCGTGCGTAAGCTGATGACGCATCCGGCCTTCAACCTGAAAAACCCGAACCGCGCGCGCTCGCTGATTTTCAGCTTCTGCGCGGCGAATCCCGCGCAGTTCCATGCCGAGGACGGCTCAGGCTATGCGTTCTGGGCCGATCAGGTGATCGCACTCGACGCCATCAATCCGCAGGTGGCTGCCCGCCTCGCCCGCTCGCTGGAATTGTGGCGCCGCTTCACGCCAACGCTGCGCGACGGCATGCGCGCGGCGCTGGAGAAAGTGGCGGCTCAGGTGAAATCGCGCGACGTGCGCGAGATCGTGGAGAAAGCGTTGGCATAACGCTCGCCTGAGCGCTGTGGTCGCATCGAAAAGCCGGCACGCGTTGCCGGCTTTTTTTCGTCCTGCATTTTTTTGGAAGCACGACGCGGCCGCGCGCGGCGATAACGTTAGCCATCTGGACGACTGTTCGACTTGTGCCGATGGGGCGAAAGTAAACGTATTCATTTAACGGTTTACGTTTAACGCATTGCGTTATATTATCCCATGATCACGACATTCGGCGACAAAGCTACGGCGGGAATCTTTCAGGGCAAGTTCGTGTACCCATTGCCGCTTCACATGCAGGCGCTCGCGCGCCGCAAGCTGTTCATGATCGACGCCGCGGAATCCATCCGCGACCTGCATGCGCCGCCGGGCAACCGGCTGGAATCATTGCAGGGCCAGCGCAGCGGGCAATGGAGTATCCGGACCAATGCGCAATGGCGCATCTGCTTTCATTTCGTCGAAGGGGAGGCGCTGAATGTCGAAATTGTCGACTATCACTGATTATTGGGAGACCGGCATGGTCATCAAACGCTCCGATCTGGGCAGCATCGATTTCTCGGACATCGGCACCGGCGACAGCATCCCGGAAAGCCATCCGGGCGAAATTCTGCGCGGCGAGTTCCTCGAACCGCTCGGCATGTCGGTCAACGCGCTCGCGCTTGCGCTGCGGGTCCCGGCACCGCGCATCAACGACGTAGTGCGTGGCAAGCGCGCCATCTCGGCCGACACGGCGCTGCGGCTCGAGCGCTACTTCGGCGCGAGCGCGCAGTTCTGGCTCAATCTGCAAATCGCCTACGACCTGCGCGTCGCCACCGCGGCGGCCGGCAAGCAGATCGAGCGGGAAATCGAACCCATGCCGAAGGCCCAACGCCCGAAAATGCCGAAGATATCGGCCGGACACGCCCGCGCCGCCGCGCTCGCAGCCAATGTGAGCGGCAAGGTCACGGCCGGCAAGGCGCGCCGCAAAGCCTGAATTTCGCCACGCACCGGCATGTCCGGCGCGATCGCTGTGCAGGGTTCCCGCGCAAAAGCGCGGAAGCGACACAACGAACGGTTAAAATCGGAACATTCCTCAAGCCTTCCCGGAGTACAGCATGGCTTTGCAACGTCGTACCACTCTCACGAAGTACCTGATCGAGCAGCAGCGCGAAACCAACAATCTGCCGGCCGATCTGCGCCTTTTGATCGAAGTCGTCGCGCGGGCGTGCAAGGCAATCAGCTACCACGTCAGCAAGGGCGCGCTGGGCGATGCGCTCGGCACAGCGGGCAGCGAGAACGTTCAAGGCGAAGTGCAGAAAAAGCTCGACATCCTGTCGAACGAAATCCTGCTCGAAGCGAACGAATGGGGCGGCAATCTCGCCGGCATGGCTTCCGAGGAAATGGAACAGTTCTTCCCGATCCCGGCGAACTATCCGAAGGGCGAATACCTGCTCGTGTTCGATCCGCTGGACGGCTCGTCGAACATCGACGTCAATGTGTCGATCGGCACGATCTTCTCCGTGTTGCGCTGCCCGGACGGCCAACAACCCACCGAACAGTCGTTCCTTCAGCCGGGCACGCAGCAGGTCGCCGCGGGCTATGCGGTCTACGGTCCGCAAACCGTGCTGGTGCTGACCACCGGCAACGGCGTGAACTGCTTCACACTCGACCGCGAACTCGGCTCGTGGGTGCTCACGCAAAGCGATATGCGCATTCCGGTCGAAACGCGTGAATATGCGATCAACGCTTCGAACGAGCGCCACTGGTATCCGCCGGTCGAGCAGTACATCGGCGAATTGAAGGCTGGCAAGGACGGTTCGCGTCAAAGCGACTTCAACATGCGCTGGATCGCCTCCATGGTGGCGGACGTGCACCGTATCCTGAATCGCGGCGGCATTTTCATGTATCCGGCCGACAAGCGCACGCCGGACAAGCCGGGCAAGCTGCGCCTGATGTACGAGGCGAATCCCATGGCCTTCATCGTCGAGCAGGCGGGCGGCGCCGCGACCAACGGTGAGAAGCGCATTCTGGACATCCAGCCGAAAAGCCTCCATGAACGCGTCGCAGTGTTCCTCGGCTCGAAGAACGAGGTGGACCGGGTTACACGCTACCATCTCGAAACAAAAAAGTGAGTTCAGGGGCTTGCCAAGCTGATTAAGAAGTCCCTATAATCTCGTTTCTCCTGATGCCGGAATAGCTCAGACGGTAGAGCAGCGCATTCGTAATGCGAAGGTCGGGGGTTCGATTCCTCTTTCCGGCACCATCAAGATTCAAGCAAAAAGCCCAGTCCTCGCGACTGGGCTTTTTGCTTTTCTGAGCATGCTTTGGCCGCATCCGCGCAAAGCGCCCTCAAGCTAACCGCGCTACGGCTCACCCACGAAAACCGGCCGATCGAATTGCGCTGTCACGCCGAGGTTGCGTGCCACAACGGAATTTTCCACGCGGGCCGGCTCCGGCTGCTGAGTGCCATAGGCGGCGACCGCTTCCTGCGGTGCCGACGAGAACCACAAAATCCGGCCGTCACACTCGATTCCGACCTGACGACCTTTCCAGTACACGGCGTTTTCCATGGCGAACTCTCCGAGGGGCGAAGACTGCCATCTTCCGCGCCGGCCGTGGCGCGTCCGTTACCCACCGCACTCTGGGCGCGGATAATCGCTATCAACGATAGGCGCCGATTTCCGGGTTGACTGAGTGCGCGTGCTCCGCCTTCACTGGCATCATCGCCATTTCATCGTCGGGCATGCTCCGTGCAACTTCACCAACATTCGCCTGAAGCGCCGGGCGATGCTCACCTATTCATCGATATGGACACCAGCCGCAACAAAGCCCGCTCGACGTCGCCGCCGTCCGACGCACCCGCCTTCACCGGCTTCGTGCGTGTGCGCGGCGCTCGCGAACACAATCTGAAGAACATCGACGTGCAGATTCCGCGTGATGCGCTGGTCGTCTTTACCGGCGTATCCGGCTCGGGCAAATCGTCGCTGGCATTCGGCACGTTGTACGCCGAAGCGCAGCGGCGCTATTTCGAATCGGTCGCGCCGTATGCCCGGCGCCTGATCGAGCAGGTCGGCGTGCCCGAAGTGGACGCCATTGAGGGTCTGCCGCCCGCGGTCGCCTTGCAGCAACAGCGCGGCACGCCGAGCGCGCGCTCGTCGGTTGGCAGCGTGACCACGCTGTCGAGTCTCGTGCGGATGCTCTATTCACGCACTGGCGACTATCCGCCGAAGCAGCCCATGCTGTTCGCCGAGGATTTCTCGCCGAACACGGTGCAAGGTGCCTGTCCGACTTGCCATGGACTCGGCCGCGTGTACGAGGTCACGGAAAAATCGATGGTGCCGGACGACTCGCTGACCATTCGCGAGCGCGCAATCGCTGCATGGCCGCCCGCCTGGCACGGACAAAATCTGCGCGACATTCTGGTGACGCTCGGCTACGACGTCGATAAACCGTGGCGCGATTTGCCGAAGAAAGACCGCGACTGGATTCTCTTCACCGACGAACAGCCGACCGTGCCGGTCTACGCCGGTCTCACGCCGAAGGAAACCCGCGCCGCGCTCAAGCGCCAGGACGAGCCGAGCTATCAAGGCACCTTCACGGGTGCGCGCCGCTACGTGCTGCACACGTTCGCAAACACCCAAAGCGAGTTGATGAAAAAGCGCGTGTCGCGGTTCATGATCGGCAGCGTCTGTCCGACCTGCCATGGCAAGCGGCTCAAGAAGGAAGCGCTGTCGGTGAAGTTCGCCGGGCTCGATATCGGCGAGTTCGCCCAGTTGCCGCTGGCCAGACTCGCCGAGATGCTCGAACCGATCGCGCGCGGCGAGTGGCCCGAGCCGGATGTAGCACATGCGGGCAAAGACGCGGCCAAAGGCAGCGTGCTCAGCAAGAACGCTATGCGCGATGCCGTCGATAAACGCGTCGCCGCGGGCGGTTCCGCGCATAAAGCCGCGCCTGACGTACGGCGCACGCCCAACCTGTCCGCGGAGAAACGCGTCGCCGCGCAACGCATCGCGGCCGAGTTGCTCGAACGCATAACGACACTGGTCGATCTGGGTCTGGGCTATCTGGCACTGGAGCGCAGCACGCCCACGCTGTCATCCGGCGAACTGCAGCGCTTGCGACTCGCCACGCAGTTGTCGTCGCAGTTGTTCGGCGTCGTATATGTGCTCGACGAACCATCAGCCGGACTGCATCCCGCGGATGGCGAAGCACTCTTCAGCGCGCTGCAGAGCCTGAAGGCCGCGGGCAATTCGCTGTTCGTCGTCGAACACGATTTGCAGATGATGCGGCGCGCCGACTGGCTCGTCGATGTCGGTCCCGCAGCCGGGGAAGCAGGCGGCCATGTGGTTTATAGCGGGCCGCCCGCCGGCCTCGCGAAGGTCGAAGCGTCGCATACGCGCCGGCATCTATTCGCGCCGCCTGCGCCGGTCGCACGCGCGACGCGCAAACCGGCCGGCTGGTTGAGGCTCGCCGGCATCACGCGCAACAATCTGCACGGGCTGGACGCCGCGTTTCCACTCGGCTGCCTGACCGCCGTCACGGGCGTGTCGGGCTCGGGCAAATCGAGCCTCGTGAGCCAGGCGCTGCCGGAACTGGTCGCCAGCCACCTTGGACGCGTCTTTGAAAATCCCGACGACGACGAGCAGGACCCGTTGCTTGCCGCCGCGAGCGCGCCGACCGGCGGCCGCATCGTCGAAGGCATGGACGCGCTGCGGCGGCTCGTGCGCGTCGATCAGAAACCGATCGGCCGCACGCCGCGCTCCAACCTGGCCACCTACACGGGCCTCTTCGACCACGTGCGCAAGCTGTTCGCCGACACGCCGCTCGCCCGCAAGCGCCGCTACAGCGCGGGCCGCTTCTCGTTCAACGTGGCGCAAGGCCGTTGCCCGACGTGCGAAGGCGAAGGCTTCGTCAGCGTCGAACTGCTATTTCTGCCGAGCGTCTATGCGCCCTGCTCGACCTGTCACGGCACGCGCTACAACACGCAGACGCTGGAAGTCACATGGCGCGATAAGAACATCGCCGAGGTGCTCGGCCTGACCGTCGACGCCGCATGCGATTTCTTCGCCGACGATGCCAGCGTGATGCGCGCGCTGAAAGTGCTGCGCGACATCGGCCTCGGCTACCTGCGGCTCGGTCAGCCGGCCACCGAATTGTCCGGCGGTGAAGCTCAGCGCATCAAGCTCGCCACGGAACTGCAACGCGCACAACGTGGCGACACGCTGTATATCCTCGACGAACCGACCACCGGCCTGCATCCCGCCGACGTCGACCGGCTGATGGTGCAACTTCAGGGACTCGTGGATGCCGGCAATACTGTCGTCGTGGTCGAGCACGACATGCGAGTGGCCGCGCAAAGCGACTGGGTCGTCGACGTCGGCCCGGGCGCCGGCGACGCAGGCGGCAAGATCGTGGCGAGCGGCACGCCGGCTGAGATCGTGCGCGCGACGGAAAGCCGCACCGCCGAGTATCTGCGGCAACTGCTTGTAGTGTGAAAGAAGGAAGCGTGTGCGTTAGCGAGCGCTGCGCTTCTCTTTCAGGAAGTCGATCAACGCGCGCAGTTTGAGCGGCATTTGCGCGCGGCTCGCCGTGTAGAGATAGAAACCGGGAAAGCTGGGACACCATGCGTCGAGTACGCGCGAGAGGCGGCCATCGTCGAGTTGCTCGCGTATGTAGTCCTCGATTACGTGCAGCAGACCCACGCCCTGCTCCGCGGCTTGCACCATCGTGCGCAGGTCGTTGGTGACGAGCGCGCCGCGCGTCTCGACCTCGAAGACACGCGCCGGATCGTCGGGCGGCGCGAACTCCCATCGATAGATGCCGCCGCTCGACGTGAAGCGGTAGCGCAGGCAGTCATGCGCGGCGAGATCGGCTGGCGTGGCGGGCGGCGCATAGCGCTCGAAATAGGCCGGCGAGCCCGCCACTGCAATGCGCATCTCGCCGCCCAATGGCACCGCCACCATGTCCCGCGCAACCCGTTCGCCGAGGCGGATGCCGGCGTCGAAGCCTTCGCCTACGACATCGGCCAGGCCGTCGTCGAGCGTCAGGTCGAGGCGGATCTGCGGATAACGGCGCGTGAATTCCGCGAGATGCGGCTGCACCAGCAACTCGCTCGCGATCCGCGGCAAGTTGATACGCAAATTGCCCGCGGGCTGGTCGCGGGCTGGTCGCGGGTTTCGTCGAGCGCCTCGAAGGCGGCTTCGAGTTCGCCCAGCGCCGGCCGCACGCGAGCGAGAAACTGCGCGCCGGCTTCGGTCAGCGCCACGCGCCGCGTGGTCCGATTGAACAGACGCACATTCAACTGGGTCTCGAGCGAGCGGATGTTTTGCGACAGCGCCGAAGCCGTCACGCCGGTCTCGGCGGCCGCGCGCGTGAAGCTGCCGTGACGCGCCACGCTTACGAACCCCATCAATGCCGGCAGTTGCGCAGGATCCATCGCGGCCCCCATTATTAAGTCAGACTTCACAATCCTTGCAGACAAGCGGCATTTTTCCACGAAAAGAATAGGCGCACGATAGGGCCGTCGATTCAATTTTTCGTAGCGCACCGCTCAAGGAGACTGACATGACGATGAATCGCTATACCCTGCTCGGCCGCTCAGGCTTGCGTGTCAGCCCGATCGCGCTCGGCACGATGACCTTCGGTACGGAATGGGGCTGGGGCGCCGAGGAAAAGTCGGCACAACGGCTGTTCGATCTGTACGTGGATGCCGGCGGCAATTTCGTCGATACCGCCGACCTCTATACGGAAGGCACCAGCGAAAAATGGCTGGGCAAGTTCGTCGCGGCGCGCGGCCTGCGCGAGCGGCTCGTGATCGCGACCAAATACGGCTACAACGCCGAGACCGGCAACCCGAACGCGGGCGGCAACCATCGCAAGAATTTACTGCGCGCGCTCGACGGCTCGCTCAAGCGGCTGGGCACCGACTATATCGACCTGTACTACCTGCACACGTGGGACCGCGTCACGCCGGTGGAAGAAGTGATGCGCGCCATGGACGACGCCGTGCGCGCCGGCAAGATCCGTTACGTCGGTTTGTCGGACACGCCCGCCTGGTTTGCCGGGCGCGCGCAGACGCTCGCCGACTGGCGCGGCTTCGAGCCGGTCGCTGCCATGCAGCTCGAGTACTCGCTGATTGAACGCAACGCGGAGAATGAGTTCGCCGATCTCGCCGCCAATCTCGGCATGGGACTCGTGCCGTGGAGCCCGCTCGGCATGGGCGTGCTGTCCGGCAAGTACCGGCCTTCGCAAAGCGGCGCGGCAGGCGGCTTTTCCGGCGACGGACGTCTCGCGAGCATGGCCGGCGCGCCGCCGCCGGGATTCGACAAACTCACTGAGCGCAACTTCCGCATCGTGGCGGAACTGGAGTCGGTCGCCCATCTCGCCGGCCGGCCGATGGCGCAAGTTGCGCTGAACTGGCTGCATCAGAAGCGCGGCGTGTCGAGCATTATCGTCGGCGCCACGCGGCCGGAGCAGCTGCAGGAGTCGCTCGGCTCGCTCGACTTCACGCTGGCGCCGGAACTCATCGCGCGACTCGACGCCGTGTCCGAACCGGCCCGTCCATTCCCCTACTACATGTTCGCGGACGGTCATCAGGCGCGGATTCACGGACAAGTCGAAGTGACTGACAAACCGGCCGGATATTCCTCGTCGGTGAAAATCCCTGCACCGACATCTTAAAAATATGCGTCTGACGAAAGCCCAGCGTTCGCTGCCGAACGTTGGAATTTCTTATTCAGGCGAAAGATCTTAAAAAGTGTATTTAGTCGTCAACGAAACTCGAGAACCGCTCGTTTACAAAACATTAGAGGGCCGAATGGCGCGTGCTGAACCGAGTGGCAATTAACGAACGTTCGGCCTCTTAAGCGGAAAATGCTGCGAATGCGGCGGCGCACAAAAATCCGCGACGGTTGGTTTGATATCAGTCAATACGAGTGTGGAGTGTGCGAAAACGCGGGCTCGATGCTGAACGGCCTGCAGGATAAGGCCGAGAGGGAAACGGCTGCAATATTTGGACTGCCTGGAAGGGTGACCGCAAATCAATTTATTCGCAGTCATCCGATAAATTCTATTCAAATATTCCGTTCCGTTGTTGGCCTGTGCCGTTAAAGCAACAAAGAACATGTGACCGGCATCAGCCGCTGGTGCAAAACGGGGACCGAGGCAGATAATCGGTTTGTAAAGGAGAGAGATCATGGATGCCAAACCACCGAAAGTTCCGACCCCGGATAAAGTCTTTTGCCCGGATCCGGAACCGGCTGGCGTTGAGTTTTTGGGTGCTGAACTGCCGGAGCATGTTCGCGCGTTTTTCGACGAGCAACGCAAGTCGTGCGACTCGAAGTAGCTGTGCAGTGGCGCAATGCAGCATGGACGTGCGTGCAGCGGTTGCGTGCACACGTCTAACCGATCGTTTTCTGCTCGATTCGTGACACGGGGTCAGTCCGTCTGATCAGGTGACGCCCGGCCGTGCGGCTTGGCGTCGGCATTTGACCGCCTCGACAAATGTACCTGCGGTGTTCCGATCGCGAGCAAGACGCGGGCTCGATGCATCGTCTATTCTTCTGGTTTTTCCTCCGTGGCCGCTCGGCTACTGCCATCTTCCATGAATCGTTCTTATCGCTTCGGCGCGTCATGCGCGCTCGCGCTGCTGACCGCTCTTGCATTCGCGCCCGCTCCCGCCATCGCGGATGGTGACGACACCGCGCTCACCAGTCTGATCGCGCTTGCCTCGCAGCGCCTCGCACTCGCGGAACCCGTGGCGCGCTGGAAATGGGCCAATCACCAGGACATCACTGACACGCCGCGCGAGAACGCTCTCCTCGCCGATGTCGAGAAGCGCGCTGCCGCGGCGAACGTCGACCCGGCGTTCGCCCGTGCTTTCTTTCAGGATCAGATAGACGCCAGCAAAGACGTCCAAAATGCGCTGTTCGCCACGTGGCGCGGCACCCAGGCGCCGCAAGGACCCGCGCCCGATCTGGCAACCAGTACGAGACCGCAGTTGGACCGGCTGACGCAATCGCTCGTCGCCGGCCTTGCGCGCGTTCAGCCATTGCGCGCGGCACCGGATTGTCCGTCGCGCGTCGCGCAGTCGCTGGCTAACTGGAAGTCGCTGACGCGCTATGACTCGGCTCATTCGAGCGCGTTGACGCGCGCCCTCGGGCACGTGTGCGAAACCGGTGGCGTGGGCGCAACCGGTTAGGTCGGCTGAGATAAGCGCGCGGTTTGAGGCCGGCTAATGGCCGCGGAGACCGCGCGCTTGAACCTACTTGGTTGAACAGCGGGCTATCGGTTGAAAACGAAGTCGCTGAACGCCGGACTGGCGAACGTCTTCAGGCGAGACTCGCCACCGCCGCGCCACTCGACACGCTCAACGGCATCACACGCAAACCGCGGGCGAGATGGCTCTGCAAGATGCGATACGTCGACAGTTCGAACCGTCCCGCCGCACTCGACGCATGCAATTCCGCCGCCAGCGCGAGCGACGCCGCGTGGCCGACGTAACACCAACGGTCGACGACATGAAACGCGCGCGCCTGCGACGCCTCCTCGCGCTCTTCGAATACGATCGGCCCGTCGAACGGCCACGGCGCGTCAGCGGGATCGCTCTTCGCGATACGCGGCACACGGTTATGGCCGGGACGCAGCGTCGCGATCCACTGCGCCTCCGCGAGCATGGCGCCCAATTCCCCGCCGGTCGCGCGCCACTCGACGCGCCGCACCTGCTGCGCGAGCCGGATATCTTTCGACGAGCGCCGCTCGCCGGTCAAATGTGAGCGCACGCGCTGGCGCACGCGCACGCTTCGCCCGACATACAGCGGCACATCTTCTTCCCCATAGAACGCGTAGACGCCGCAACCGGCCGGCGCGGTATCGAGCAGATCTTCCGTGATGTCGCCTGCAAGCCGGTAGCGCCGCGTGGTGCGCTCGATCTGCGTGCGCAATACGTCGAGCGGCACGAGGCCGTGCAGCCGTTGCCAGAACTGCCAGATCAGATCGGCGTCGGCGAGCGCGCGGTGGCGATCGGAAGGCACAAGCGCATGACGCTCGACCAAGGCGTCGAGACCGTGACGCTTTTCCGCCGGGAACAGCGCTCGCGACAGGCGCACGGTACACAGCACGTCCGGATCGAACGCAAGGCCCACCCGGCGAAACTCGCCGCGCAGAAATCCGCGATCGAAACTGGCGTTATGCGCGACGAACAGTTTGCCGTTCAGACGCTCGAAGAGCGCCGGCGCGATCGCATCGAAGGTCGGCGCGCCCCGCACCATCGCATTCGTGATGCCGGTGAGTTGCTGGATGAATGAGGGAATCGGCTGCTGAGGGTCGACCAGACTGCTCCAGCGCGACACGCCGGCAGGTCCGATTTCGACCACACCGACCTCGGTGATGCGATGCTCGGCGGTCGAGCCGCCGGTGGTTTCAAGGTCGACGAAGACGATCGGCCCATCCAGGGCCGGTTCCGGCAAAAACTGTTCAGACATGGAAAAGGAGACTTTGGACGCGTGGCTTTGCGGCAAGTATGCACCAGTTGGCGGCCGAGTACCCGGGTAGCATCGCGTTACGTCGAGTGACTTGCGGCTCAACGGTCCTGTTTCCGCTTAAGCGACAAGTCTCTCGCAACACCTGAAATCAGTATGTTTCACGGCCGCCACAGCGGAATGATGGCGAAGCGGATATTTCGTTTCAGCGCACTGCTCGATTTTGTTAATCAATCAAGAGAACACCACATCGCGCGCGATCTGGCAGGTGAAATTCAGCCTTGCCGCTATACGAGGAAGGGAGAAATGCCGTCACGTGAATTCTCGATATGCGTTTATCACGCGCCACACAAAGCCCGCGCTTATTGGCTTATAAAAATCCGAAGCGCGTATATATGTAGTTCTGTCTAGATAATCAGACCAAGTCAATATTACTCAAACGATTGTAGGGACGCTTTATAACGGGAAAATTTTCAGCAAACTGCCGACACATGTAACGAAAGACGTTCCGTAAGTGTTTGTCCGACTTGCTGCACCGCATGCATAGCCGGATGATCGGATTCAGTAGTTGTAGTAACGCGCATTAGGGAGATTGCCATGCTGTTTAACCAAATCCGCCGCCTCTTTACCTGGCTGACCCACTCGCACGACAACACGGCCTCCGAACAATCTGCACCCGCCGCGGACACGCCGTCGATCTTCGAAATCGATCCCATGTGGCATGGCGATCATTGGCAAAATCTGCTGTCGTCCCCCATGGACGCGCGTCACTACGTCATGGAAGACTGGAGCGTTTCGATCGCGGACGACTGGAACGAAGTGGACGGTGCGGCGCCCGCCCACTGACCACGTCGTCAATCGGCGCGACGCAGGCAAAAAAAAGCGCGACTGGAAAGTCGCGCCGACAAAGGTTTGGAGATCTTTTTCGTCAACGAAAAAGTCTGCTTCGGAAAGCAGAAACTTCAGTATAGCGGTTCAGTTCCATTTCGATTATTCACATAAATAACAATCATCTGTTGCGGCAATAACAACAATCTCGTTTTACGTTTTATTCCGTTGTTTTTTAGCATCGATTCTTGTCGCGAATCAGCAACGCACCGCCATCTGCGCCAGGCTCACACCTCTTGAAAATCGCTGAAGGCCTTTATTGATAAGGCTTCAGCGGCTTTCGCATATCGTTTCTTAACGCGTAATACTTTATTGCGCAAATCGGAACGTCCATTACGCGGAGTGTCTCTCTACACTCTGCGTAACCGGAAACCAGCGCGATTTTGCTCAACGCGCATCTCACTCGGACTACGCCTCTCGCAGCGCCCGCGTGAAGGTCTCCTTAAGCCTGGGTTCAACGCCCGCTCTCGCTCTCGGAGTTACAAGATGAAAAAGACACTCATGGTCGCCGCCCTCACGGGCGTTTGCGCAACCGCCGCGCATGCACAAAGCAGCGTCACGCTGTACGGTTTGATCGACGCCGGCATCACTTATACGAACAACCAGCACGGCCATAGCAACTGGCAGGAAACCAGCGGCTCGGTGAACGGCAGCCGCTGGGGCCTGCGTGGATCGGAAGATCTGGGCGGCGGTCTCAAGGCTATCTTCACGTTGGAAAACGGCTTCGGTATCAATGACGGCACACTCAAGCAAGGTGGGCGCGAATTCGGCCGTCAAGCGTTCGTCGGTTTGACGAGCGACCAGTTCGGCGCCGTCACCCTCGGCCGTCAATATGACAGCATGGTGGACTATGTCGGTCCGCTGGCGCTGACCGGCACCCAATACGGCGGCACGCAGTTCGCGCATCCGTTCGACAACGACAACCTGAACAACTCGTTCCGCATCAACAACTCGGTCAAGTACCAGAGCGCCAACTACGGCGGCTTCAAGTTCGGCGCGTTGTATGGCTTCTCGAACCAGGCCGACGGCTTCGCGAACAATCGCGCTTATAGCGCGGGTGCGTCGTACAGCTGGGGCGGCCTGAACGTCGCCGCCGCGTACCTGCAACTGAACAGCAACGGCGCGACCGGCGCGGCTGCGGCGTTCAATTCGGGTGGCGCAGTGTCGAGCGACAACACGTTCTTCGCGGGCCGCCAGCAAACGTGGGGCGCGGGTGCCAACTACGCGTTCGGCCCGGCAACCGTCGGCCTCGTGTACTCGCAAACCAACCTGTCGAGCCTCGCCGGTATCGGCGCTAGCGCTTCGGGTCAAAGCGGAGGCATCCCCTTCGGCAACAACAGCGCGCATTTCCAGAACTTCGAAGCAAACGCTCGCTATGCCCTGACGCCGGCGGTCAGCATTGCCGGTTCGTACACATACACCCGCGCAAGCCTCGCTGGGACGCGTCCGCACTGGAATCAATTCAACCTGCAAACCGCGTACGCACTGTCCAAGCGTACTGACGTGTATCTGCAAGGCGAGTACCAGCAAGTCAACGAAAACGCTATCGTGGATGCCGACATCAACGGCCTGGCCGCTTCGAGCAACAATAAGCAAATCGCTGTGACCGCGGGTCTGCGTCACCGCTTCTAAAACCGCGGGTAACAGCCGTGGTCTCGAAGGCGCCGTTCGCGGCGCCTTTTTTTATGCCTCGTCAGCGCCCCAGTTGAACGGTGGAACGAGACAGCACGGTCCGCCAGCGGTGATTCAACCGCCGGTATCTGGCGGCGGATATTTGACGTCGAGGATGTCGATCGGCTGCGGGCCGGCTGGGGTGTACAACGTGACGGTATCGCCGACTTTCGCCTTGAGCAGCGCGCGCGCGATCGGCGAGATCCAGCTCACGTAGCCGATATCCAGGTCGACCTCATCAATGCCGACAATCGTCACGATATGCGCCTCGCCGTCCTCCGTCGCATACTCGACAGTCGCACCGAAGAAAACCTGGTCGACGTTCTCCTGCTTGCTGCTGTCGACGACTTCAGCGAGATCCAGGCGTTTGGTCAGAAAACGGATGCGCCGGTCGATTTCGCGCAACCGGCGTTTGCCGTAGATGTAATCGCCATTCTCGGAGCGATCGCCGTTCGAGGCCGCCCACGACACCAGTTTGACCACTTCCGGCCGATCCTCGTCGATCAGATGCAGCAGTTCATCGCGCATGCGCCGGTAGCCGGCGGGCGTGATGTAGTTTTTCGTGCCGGCGGGAACGTCCGGCGGGGCGACGTCGAGGTCGTCGTCATTCTCTTCGCTCGACTCTTTGACAAAGGCCTTGTTCATGATGATCCGGTAACTGCAGCATTCGACTGCCTATCAAGGGTACACGATCGCGACCATGAGACAAATCGCAGTTACATGCTTCCCTTTTTCAAAACCTTTGCTATAATCTCGTTTCTGCGTGCGGCTGTAGCTCAGTTGGATAGAGTACTTGGCTACGAACCAAGGGGTCGTGGGTTCGAATCCTGCCAGCCGCACCACTTATTCGAGGGCCTTCCTCCGGGAAGGCCCTTACGTTTTACCCAAGTTTCGCGCAGTAAGCATTACCCGTTTAGCGTGCGGCTGTAGCTCAGTTGGATAGAGTACTTGGCTACGAACCAAGGGGTCGTGGGTTCGAATCCTGCCAGCCGCACCACTTATAGAGTGGCCTTCCGATCGGAAGGCCCTTTGTTTTTCGTCGAGTCGAGTTTCATTGGGCCTTGCCCGCACCGGAGGCCTTGGTGGCGGCAACAAAACACGCCCCTCATCGCGGCGGCGACTGAATATCCCCAATCTGCCCGTCCGGACTCGGCAAGTCCACGAACGAACTGCCTGCCGTCTGCTCGCCGATCGGTTGCGCGTGTTCACCGCTCACCGCCTGCGCCTCGCGCAACACATCTCCGACGGTATCGCCAAATCGGCTTTCGACGAACGCCCTCAGCAAGGCAACCCGCAACGAGTCACCCCGCCCTTCGACGGTTCGGTGCCCGCCTTCGAATTCCGCGACGCAGTGCGCGGCGCCAAGCGCGGTCCGCTCGCGCACTTCCAGCCGCTGCGCGCGCTCCAGCACCGCCGCTGCCGCCTCCCACGAGGTGGACGGCGTAAAACGGCCGTCCCACGGACGACCGCGGTCATTGCCGCGAATCGAGACGGTTTCGCCGCTATCGGTAAAGTGGATTTCGCGCACGAAGTCGTGCAGGCTGCGGGCGACCCAATAATCGAGCGCCAGGCCGGTGAGGTCAGCTACGTTCACAAGCGTTCTCCCTGAGTTTCAGATGAGACTCGCGCGTAGCCGGTGCGTTCAGATTCGAATGAGGGAGATGGACTCGCCCGGGACCTGCTCCGCGCAACTGCCGGTGATCAGTAATCCGCTCGCTCGCGATCGATTCGCATCCCGCCGTCGTGACGGTGATGGCCTTCCTCGCTAGGCCGTTCGCGCGCAATGCGCATGACGTCCGGGTTCGTGCGCACGCGACGCATGACGTTGGCCAGATGGACGCGGTCGCTGACCTGGATCACGAAGCGCAACACCGTGGATTCCTGCGACAGGTCTTCGTCCATTGCAATGTGAACGATGTTGGCATCCGCCGAGGTGATATCCGCCGCCACGCGGGCAAACACGCCCTTGGTATTCTTGACCAGCACCTTCACGGCGACGTCGAACAGACGCCCCGGCTGCGGTGCCCAGGCGACGTCGATCCAGCGGCCCGGATCGCGACGGTGGATGCGTTGCGCGACGCGGCAATCCGTGGTGTGGATCGCCATACCGAGACCGATGCCGATATAGCCCATGATGTCATCGCCCGGAATCGGCCGGCAGCACGCGGACAGTTGCACCGACATGCCCTCAGTCCCGGTGATAACCACCGGCGGCGCATGCGGCATATCGGAGTGGGAGCGTGAGCCGTCGTCATCGGCGTCGCGGCCGCTCATCAGCACTTCGATACGCTTGGCCATGACCGCCGCGACACGCCGGCCGAGGCCGATGTCCGCGAAAATTTCCTGACGGTTCTTGTTGCCCGTCCACTGCACGAGCTTTTCCCACGCTTCCGGCGTCACGTCGGAGAGCGCCAGCCCGTAGCCCTTCAACGCCTGGTCGACCAGACGCTCGCCGAGTTGAACGGACTCGTTCAGACGCATTGTCTTCAGATAATGGCGGATCGCCGAGCGTGCCTTGCCGGTACGCACGAAACCGAGCCACGCCGGATTCGGTTTTGAATACGGCGCAGTGATGACTTCGACGATGTCGCCGCTCTTCAACTCGGTGCGCAGCGGCAGCAGTTCGTTGTTAATCTTCACCGCGACGCACTGGTTGCCCAGGTCGCTGTGGATCGAATACGCGAAGTCGAGCGCCGTGGCGCCGCGCGGCAGCGCCATGATCTTCGACTTCGGCGTAAACACGTAGACCGCGTCCGGGAACAGGTCGATTTTGACGTGTTCGAGGAATTCGCTCGAATCGCCCGCTTCACTCTGAATGTCGAGCAGCGATTTCAGCCACTGATGCGCGCGTTTTTGCACGTCGTTCAGGTCCGCGCCGCCATTCTTGTACAGCCAGTGCGCGGCCACGCCCGCTTCGGCGATCTCGTGCATCTTGCGCGTGCGCACCTGAAACTCGATCGGCGCGCCGAACGGGCCGACCAGCGTGGTGTGCAGCGACTGATAGCCGTTCACCTTCGGGATCGCGATGTAATCCTTGAACTTGCCCGGCACGGGCTTGTACAGCGCATGCAGCGCGCCGATGCAGGTGTAGCACTCCAACGCGCTCTCCACGACCACACGGAAGCCGTACACGTCGAGCACCTGCGAGAACGACAACTGCTTGTCGCGCATCTTCTTGTAGATACTGAAGATGGTTTTCTCGCGGCCGGTGACTTCGGCGTCGAGCTTCGCGTCGGCAATGGCGCGCTGCACCGATTCGAGAATCTTGCCGACCACTTCGCGCCGGTTGCCGCGCGCCGCCTTGACGGCTTTTTCGAGCGTGGCGTAGCGGTGCGGATTGAAGTTCGCGAAGCTCAGGTCCTGCAACTCGCGATAAGTATTGTTCAGGCCGAGCCGGTGAGCGATCGGCGCATAGATGTCCAGCGTTTCGCGCGCCACGCGGCGGCGCTTCTCGGGCGGCACCGCGCCTAGCGTGCGCATGTTGTGCAGCCGGTCGGCGAGCTTCACCAGAATCACGCGGACGTCGCGCGCCATCGCGAGCAGCATCTTGCGGAAGTTTTCCGCCTGCGCTTCTTCGCGATTCCGAAACTCCATCTTGTCCAACTTCGACAGGCCGTCGACCAGTTCCGCAACCTTCGGGCCGAAACGCTCGGCGAGTTCGGCCTTGGTCACGCCCTGGTCTTCCATCACGTCGTGCAGCAGCGCCGCCATGAGCGCCTGGGCGTCGAGGTTCCAGCCGGCGCAGATTTCCGCGACGGCAACCGGATGCGTGATGTACGGCTCGCCGCTCTGGCGGTACTGGCCGAGATGGGCTTCGTCGCTGAAATGGAAAGCCGACTTGATTTCCTTGATCTCTTCCGGCTGCAGATAGCCGGACAAGACGGACGTCAGTTTGGCGATTGAGACGACGTCATGCCGGCGCGGTTGCTCCGGCGTGGCGGTCGGCCCGAACAGATGGCGAAACGACTGTTCGAGGACCGCGTCGATGTACTTCCGTGCAGACGAGGGCGAGTCAGCGTCGTGTTCCACTTCCGTGGCGGTGGGCGGGGTAGCACTCAATTTCGCCTCCGTATCGGTTGGGGTTGGACGCCGGTCTGCAGGTTGATGCAATTACGTGTGGCAAATAGGTATAGCAGGTGTAGCAAGCGCGTGTGGCAAAACAGCTTCGACAAACGCGCAATCGAAAACGGAACAGTGCGCCTTAAACAGGCACCTTCTTCAGCATTTCGACGCCGACCTGGCCGGCTGCGATTTCGCGCAGCGCGACGACCGTGGGCTTGTCGCGGCTCTCGATCTTCGGCGTGTGGCCTTGAGCGAGTTGTCGCGCGCGATAGGTTGCGGCAAGCGCGAGTTCGAAACGGTTCGGGATCTGTTTGAGACAGTCTTCGACGGTAATGCGGGCCATGTTGGGTTCCTTCTCAGTATGTTGCTTATTCTACCTTATGTGCTCGATGCACCGCCGCGTTCACGCGTGTGGCAAGTGAATGCCGAGCTGCACGAAAAGCTGCGTGTGGCGCGCGTATTGCGAGGCGAAGCGCGAACGCGTCGCGGCCACCAGACATTGCAGTTCGCTGAGCGCGCGCTCGAACTTCTCGTTGATCACCACATACTCCGCTTCCGCCGCGTGCGCCATCTCGCTGCCGGCTGCCAGCAGACGGCGCGTGATCACGTTCGGCTCGTCCTGACCGCGCTTTCTCAGCCGCTCTTCCAAGGCTTCGAGCGAAGGCGGCAAGATGAAGATTTCGACCGCGTTGTGAAACTGCTTTTTCACCTGCTGTGCGCCCTGCCAGTCGATTTCGAGCAGCACGTCATGGCCGTTCTTCATCTGGTCCTCGATCCACACGCGCGAGGTGCCGTAGTAGTTGCCGTGCACTTCCGCGCTTTCCAGAAACTCACCGGCATCGTGACGCTTCATGAAATCGTCGACAGTAGTGAAGTGATAGTGCTCGCCGTCCTGCTCTTTCGGACGCGGCGGACGCGTCGTGTACGAGATCGACAGACGGATCGCGTCGTCGCCGGCGAGCAAGGCGTTCACGAGCGTCGACTTGCCGGCGCCCGACGGCGCGACGACCATGAACAGGTTGCCGGGGTAAGCACCGGCGTACGGATTGCGCGGCGTTTCGCGTGTGTGATGGTGGTCGGTCATGTCGGTGGTGCTCCAGCCTTATTCCAGATTCTGTACTTGCTCGCGCATCTGTTCGATGAGCAGCTTCAGGGTCATCGACGAATCCGCCAGTTCCTTCGCGGCCGCCTTCGAACCTAGCGTGTTCGCTTCGCGATTGAGCTCCTGCATCATGAAGTCGAGGCGCTTGCCCACCTTGCCGCCCTTCTGGATCACGTGACGCGTTTCGTTCAGGTGAGCCGTGAGGCGCGACAGTTCTTCGGCGATGTCGATACGGATGCCGTACATCGTCACTTCCTGCCGAATCCGCTCGTTGATCTCTTCACGCGAGACGATCGTCGCGGCGGTATCCGGCGCGGCGATGCCGAGCGCTTCCTGCAAGCGTTCGACAATCTTCTGCTGATGCTTGGCGATCAACTCCGGCACGAGCGGCGTGATCTTCGTGACGATCGCTTCCATTTCGGTGACGTTGGCGAGCAGCATCGTCGCCAGTTGCGCGCCTTCGCGGGCGCGCACGTCGATCAGGTCGGTGATGGCCTGCTTGCCGCAGGCGAGCACGGCGTCGCGCAGCACTTCGGGCGCCACACCGCTTTCGGCCAGAATGCCGGGCCAGCGCAGAATCTCGCCGGTGCGCAGCCGCTCCGCTTCCGGAAACGTCGAGAGCACCGTGCGCTCCAGCACGGCGAGTTGCGTGAGCGCGTCGTGATTGATCGAACCCGCGTTGGCCGACTGTTCGCTGCGTTGCAGGTTGATACGGATATCGACCTTGCCGCGCGACAGCTTGTTCATCAGCATCTCGCGCAGCGTGGGTTCGCACACGCGCACGTCTTCCGGCATGCGGAAGTTCAGATCGAGAAAGCGCGAGTTCACGGTGCGCAGTTCGACCGATACGCTCACGCCGCCTGTGCCCGAGTCCGCGACGAGTTCGCGCGTGGCGCTCGCATAGCCAGTCATGCTGTAGATCATCGTATTTCTCGCGATTGTGGCCACGCGTTCAACGATGGCCGGAGAGTCGAATCGCCCGGCGTGTACGAGACGCGGGGCGGGGAAACGGCATTATCCCATTTTTGGCGATGGGTCCCCTTGGAGAGTCCCGGCACATGCGGGCAGCCGCCCTACCCGATCGGCTGTAAAATCGCGCTTTCCCTCCCGCTTTTCTTCCTGACCGATCCCAACATGACCAACGACACCCAACGCCCCAGCGGCCGCCAGGCCAATCAGCTGCGCGACGTGCGCATCACGCGCCACTACACGAAGCACGCGGAAGGCTCGGTGCTGGTCGAATTCGGCGATACGAAAGTGATCTGCACGGCGAGCATTGCCGAGAGCGTGCCGTCGTTTCTGCGCGACCGCGGCCAGGGCTGGCTCACCGCCGAATACGGCATGTTGCCGCGCGCGACGCATACGCGCAGCGACCGCGAAGCCGCGCGCGGCAAACAGACCGGCCGCACCCAGGAAATCCAGCGGCTGATCGGCCGCGCGCTGCGCTCGGTGTTCGATCTGGAGAAGCTCGGCGCGCGCACGCTGCATATCGATTGCGACGTGATCCAGGCCGACGGCGGCACGCGCACGGCCAGCATCACCGGCGCGTTCGTGGCGGCGCACGACGCGGTGGCAAGGTTGCTGGCCACGGGCCGCATCGAAAGCTCGCCGATCACGGATTACGTCGCGGCGATTTCGGTGGGCGTGTACGACGGCCTGCCGGTGCTGGACCTCGACTACGACGAAGACTCGCAATGCGACACCGACATGAACGTCGTGATGACGGGCGCGGGCGGCTTCGTCGAAATTCAGGGCACCGCTGAAGGCGTGCCATTTTCGCGCGACGAAATGAACGCGCTGCTGGATCTTGCAAGCGACGGCATCAACACGCTGATCGCGAAGCAGAAGGCGGCGTTGGAGCAAAAGAGTGAGTGAAGTTTTTCAACGCAATGGCGCAGCCGGTTCCGGTGCGCCATTGAAAAAAGTCGTGCTGGCGTCGAACAACGCGGGCAAGCTGCGCGAGTTCGCGGCGCTGCTCGGCGCGGCCGGTATCGAACTGATTCCGCAAGGCGAGTTGAACGTGCCGGAAGCCGAAGAGCCGCATCCGACCTTCGTCGAAAACGCGCTGACCAAGGCGCGCCACGCGTCGAAGCTGACCGGCTTGCCCGCGCTCGCCGACGACTCGGGCCTGTGCGTGCGCGCGTTGCGCGGCGCACCGGGCGTCTATTCGGCGCGCTACGCGCAACTTGCCGGCGGCGAAAAGAGCGACGCGGCAAATAACGCACGCCTCGTCTCGGCGTTGCAAGGCGAAACAGATCGGCGCGCGTATTACTTCTGCGTGCTGGCCCTGGTGCGTCACGCGGACGATCCCGAGCCGCTGATCGCCGAAGGCCGCTGGCATGGCGAAATGCTGGACAAGCCGCGCGGCGCGAATGGATTCGGCTACGACCCGTACTTCTTTTTGCCGTCGCTGAACGCGAGCGCCGCCGAACTCGAACCGGCGGTGAAGAACGCCAGCAGCCATCGCGCGATTGCATTGCGCCAACTGCTCGCGCGTCTGACGGAGGAAGCGTGATTCCGATCAAACCGGCGCCCGCCGATATCGGCAACGGCGTCATCAAGGCCTACACGTCGCCGGGCAGCATCCGGCTGACGTCGCTGCCGCCGCTGGCGTTGTATGTGCATTTCCCGTGGTGTGTGCGAAAGTGTCCGTATTGCGATTTCAACTCGCATGAATGGAAAGGCGACACGTTCCCGGAGAACGAATATCTCGACGCCTTGCGCGCCGATCTCGAGATGGCGCTGCCGCTGGTCTGGGGGCGGCAAGTGCATACGGTGTTCATCGGCGGCGGCACGCCCAGCCTGCTTTCGGCGGCCGGGCTCGATCGCATGCTGTCGGATGTGCGCGCGCTGCTGCCGCTCGACGCCGACGCGGAAATAACGCTCGAAGCCAATCCCGGCACCTTCGAAGCCGCCAAATTCGCGCAGTTTCGCGCGAGCGGCGTGAATCGGCTCTCCGTGGGCATTCAAAGTTTCAACGAAGCGCATCTGAAGGCGCTCGGCCGCATCCACGACTCGGTGCAGGCGCGCCATGCCGTCGAAGTGGCCGCGACCACCTTCGACAACTTCAATCTCGATCTGATGTTCGCGCTGCCGGGGCAGACGCTCGCCGAATGCCAGGCCGATGTCGAGACGGCGTTGTCGTTCGCGCCGCCGCATTTGTCGCTGTACCACCTGACGCTCGAACCGAACACGTTGTTCGCGAAGTTCCCGCCCACCCTGCCCGACGACGATGCATCGGCCGACATGCAGGACTGGATTCACGAGCGCACCTCCGCTGCGGGCTACGAGCGTTATGAGGTGTCGGCGTATGCGAAGCCGCATCGGCAGAGCAAGCACAATCTGAACTACTGGCGTTTCGGCGACTATCTCGGCATCGGGGCGGGCGCGCATACGAAGCTGTCGTTTCCGAATCGCGTGCTGCGGCAGGCGCGCTATAAGCATCCGACCACCTTCATCGAGCAGGCGAAGGCCGGCACAGCGGTGCAGGAAGAGCACGAGGTCGGGACGCGCGATCTGCCGTTCGAGTTCATGCTGAACGCGCTGCGGCTGGTGGAAGGGTTTCCTGTGCATCGGTTTATCGAGCGCACGGGTATGTCGATGACGTCGATCGAACCGGCCTTGCAGGAAGCCGAACGGCGCAAGCTGATTACGCGCGACCACGAAAAGATTGCGCCGACGCCGCTCGGCCAGGCGTTCCTGAATGATCTGCAGGAGCTGTTTCTGAAAGATCCGCAGTGATTGCGGATCGACCGGGCGCCGCAGCGAGGTTTTTTCAGGTTACAATTTAGGGCTTGGAGGTGTGGCCGAGTGGTTTAAGGCACCGGTCTTGAAAACCGGCGAAGGAGCAATCTTTCCGTGAGTTCGAATCTCACCGCCTCCGCCAGAATGCGTTGACGAATACGGGCCTCTCGGCCCGTTTTTCATTTCCTGCCACCCAAAGCGCATCCTCCCATCTTCATGGCACTATCGCCTAATCAGCAATTCGTGAGCTACAGATCGACCCTGCGACGCGCAGGGTCGCAGCGTCCATAACATAAGCAATACAGCAGCGCGCGAGCCAGCAATGCATAGCAATTACATAGTTTTTGTGGACGAAAGTGGCGATCACAGCCTTACCTCGATTGACGCAGAGTATCCGCTGTTCGTCCTATGCTTTTGCGTCGTCAAGAAAAGCGACTATGCCGACTTATTGGTGCCCAAGATCAAGCGGTTAAAGTTCGACACGTTTGGCCACGATTGCGTCGTTCTGCACGAGATCGACATTCGGCGCAAGCGAGGGCACTTCTCTCAACTGGGAAAGGAAGCCCGCGACGATTTCATGGGCGCCCTCACCCAAATAATTATAGACACGCCCATGACGGTTGTTGCGGTAGTGATCGAAAAGCTAAAGCTTAAGCAGAAGTACAGTAATCCCTACAACCCCTATCACATCGGCATTCAATTTGGTCTGGAGCGGGTTCGGCAGTTCCTGAGGATGCAGGGGCAACAGGATGCTTTGACTCACGTCATTTGCGAGGCACGCGGCGCAAAGGAAGATCGCGACCTGGAACTGGCGTTTAGAAGGGTATGCGATGGCGACAATCGAACGGCGGCAAAATACAGCTTCGATATTGTGGTATGCGATAAGAAGGCGAATTCAGAGGGTTTGCAAATCTCAGACCTCATGGCTCGACCTATTGGACTGCATATCTTGCGGCCCACTCAACAGAATCGCGCTTACGACGTTCTCGCCGACAAATTCTTCAACCCGGGAACCGTGGTGACGGGGAATGGCTTGAAAGTATTCCCTTAGAAAAGCGAAAGGCCCCAAAGTAGTCCTCGGAGCCTAGCGCCGGCCGCGTAGTCGCAACCCATTTAGGCCGTAATTATAGCTTGTAACATGCGCCACGGTCAAGATGACTAAACGCGTCCCCCGCTGCTGGCGCCGGTTGAATACACGTTTGGGGCTTCCGGGAGTCCGCACCTCAGGTACGCACCAAAGCCACTTTTGGCATCAGCACCTGGCCCCATCCCTCAACTTTTTCCGCCCACGGCTGATACCAAAGCTACCTACGCTGTCCGCACACGTCCCGTGGACCCTTATGAAACTCAATACGTTAGTTATTACAGTCGCCAGCGTCTCCGCGTGCGTGGGCGCATCATCCGTGCTCGCGGAGACGCCGGCAGCGCTATCCGACAATGACACCGCAACCACGTTCGGTTCGGGCACGTTGACGCACTAAGCGGTGATGCCGGCGTGAATATCGCTGCCAGCGTGAGCAAGTGCCTAGGTCAATAGACTCGTCGTTCATCAAGCCAAGGCATTCACGCAGTTCGTTGGAATCCTCCCACCGGCGAGCACGCGCAAAAGCTCAAGACTGTGGCTCTCCAGTCGTCGAAGCTAAACCAGCGCGGTCGCCTCCACCTCGATCTTGAAACCGTAGTGCAATTGCGGAACAGGCACGACGGCGCGCGCAGGCCGTGCTTCACCGGCCCACCGCGCGTAGATCTGATTGAAGCTCATCCAGTGTTCGACATCGACAATGTAGACGCGCACCTGAACCAGTTGCGCGACGCTGCTGCCGGCGCTTTCGAGCGCGGCTTGCACATTGACCAATACCTGTTCGGCCTGAACCTCGAACGAGGCCTCGGATAGCTTGTCGCCTTGCGCCGTGATCGGCAATTGCCCCGAGACGAACACGAAACCATTTGCGACCGCCACATGACTGTAATGACCGCCCGGCTGCGAAAGCGTGGCGGGATTGTCCGTATGCGGCAGATGCGGGTCGTGCTGGCTACCAGCCATGAATATCACTCCAGACTTGACGACGGCACATGACACCGCGTGCGCTTCATCCGCACGACAGCATCCCGTTTTCGCAAAAGCGATAAGCGATCACACGAGCAATCATGCAACGCGCTAGCGCTGTCCGCCTCAGGCACAGAGTCTCGCATCAACACGCTTCTGCAAACGTGCCGCGCTCATCACACGCCAAGCATTTCCAGCTTCTCGCGCGCATCCGCGCAACGGCGGTTCAGATCGCGATGCATCAACTGACTGTCGAGCAACGCTGATACATCAGACAAACCGAAATCAAAGCGCAATACGTATTCGATGTCGGTGTAGTCGTGATAGGCGCCGCTGTCCGCCAGCTTCTGCGCTTCAGCGAAAGCAGCTTGTTGCCGTTCGCCGTTCATCAAATCTCTGATCGCCATGAATGCCGCTCCGAGGAACAGTGGACCCATCATAGCAACGGAAATTCAAACGCACGGTCGCGCGCACGCAACACCTGGTGTTTACCGTAGACGCGACGCGGACTGTGCTTCATGGTCCTCAGACGGCAGCGACCGGCACCTTGGTCCCGTGCCATCTGACAACCAGAATCCGGCCGAGATAACACAGCAAGCCCGCCACGCCCACCGTCACGCCCATGCCCTTGGGCGAACCATCCTGCCAGAGTCCGACCGCAAGGCTCGACAGCGCGCCGAGCGCCAACTGCACGGCGCCGAACACGGCGGCCGCGGCGCCGGCATTCAGCGGATAGCGATGCATCAGATCGGTCGTGCAATTGGCGGACAGAAGACCGACCACACCGACCACGAAGAACAGGCCGAACACGATCGACCACAAACCGCCCCAACCGGTCAGCGACACGAGACAGACAAACAGCGATGCGATGCAGCTCACGGTTGCGGCGAAAGAAATGATCGGCAGCGAACCGAGCCGGCCGACCAGCCGCGTATTCATGAAGTTGCCGAACATGATGCCGACGATATTGAGCGCGAACAGGAAGCCGTAATGCTGCGCCGACACATGGAAATATTCGATGTAGACGAACGGCGTCGCGGTGATGTACGCGAACATCGACGCGAACGCCATGCCGCCGCACAGCATGTGCCCCCACGCAACCGGATCGCGCAGCAACTTGCCGTACGCGCCGAACGACTTCAGCAACGCCGAGTGCGCACGCTTCTCACGCGGCCACGTTTCCGGCACCTTGAGAAACGCGGTGATCGCGCACACCGTGCCGAACAACGTCAGCACGACAAACACCACGCGCCAGCCGCCGAGCAGCAGCAACTGCCCGCCGATGAGCGGCGCGAGCAATGGTCCGATCGACGTGACGATGGCGAGCATCGACAGCACGCGAGCGGCATCGGTCGGGCCGTGGGCGTCGCGTGCGATGGCGCGCGCCAGCACCGAGGCCGCGCCCGCGCCCAGCGCCTGGACGAAACGGAACGTCACCAGCGAGCCGATCGAGAACGACATGGCGCAGGCGACGCTAGCCAGCGCATACATGACAATGCCGCCGAGCAACACGGGCCGGCGGCCATAGGTATCCGACAGCGGACCATAGAGCAGCATGCCGATCGAAAAGCCGAACATGAAGCTGGTGAGCGTCGTCTGCGCAGCGCCGGTGCTGATGGCGAACGCCTGCGCGATGGTCGGCAAGCTCGGCAGGTACATGTCGATGGAAATCGGCCCGCATGCGGCAAGCGCACCGAGCAACAGAATCAGCCGGCCATCGGGCCGGCTTCTGGTGACGTGAGACATGGGAATCCAGATGAAGCACTGCGCCGTCATCGGCAGCGGAACAGGTGAAACGGGGAAAACAGCAACTTGACAGCATCAATTGTACGCGACGGTTAATACGACAGCCGGGCCTCGGACCTGGTCGCGAAGACGCCTGTGCGGCATCGACGATTCGCGGCAGCCACGTTGCCGATCGGTTAAGCTGCCGCCTGAACGCTGCGGGCGACGCGCGAATCTATGCGCCGCGCCCTTCCCGACTATTCTGTACGCGACCATGCGATGACCGCATTCCTGCTGATCTGGAGCCCGAGGAAATGGCCATGGCCCGAGCTGCCTGACGTGGCCAAACGCGTGACCACGGGCGTCGCCGTCGCCGACGCATGGGGTTGCGGATTTGCGCGCAGCATCCTGCCGGGAGACCGCGTGTTCCTGCATCGCGTGGCACAGGAGCCGAAGGGTATCTTCGGCTCTGGTTATGTCACGCGCGCGCCGTACGAGGTTCCCGATGCGGCGACGAAGCGCGGCTACCGTTTGTGCATCGACTTCGTGTACGACTGGCTCGTCGATGCACACGAAGACGTGGTGATTCCGCGTGAGATGTTGCGCGCGCATCCTTTCTCCGTGCAGACGTGGGACGCGCAGAGTTCGGGCACCGTCATCAAGCCAATGGCCGAAGGCGCATTGGAAAAGCGCTGGGCGGAACTGACCGGCAAGCGCAAGCCGCCAAAGTTCGATACGCCGACTGGGCCCACGCACAAAAGTGAGTGAGCAGCCCGCTGCGTGGGCGCATCCGGAAAACCTGTTCACGCTGAGTCCGGTACAATTTCCCCACCCATCCCAGCGCCACGCGACTCGCCCACAGGCGACCCGCGTCGCTGCGCAACCCCAATTCCAGTCATCGCCATGTCCAGAAACGAAACCCTTTTTGAACGCGCGCAACGCACCATTCCCGGCGGCGTGAACTCGCCAGTGCGAGCCTTCCGCTCGGTCGGCGGCACGCCGCGCTTCATCGAACGCGCACAGGGCCCCTACTTCTGGGATGCGGACGGTCAGCGTTATATCGACTACATCGGCTCATGGGGCCCGATGATCCTCGGCCACGTCCATCCGGAAGTGCTCGAAGCGGTGCAGCGCGTGCTGGGCAACGGCTTCTCGTTCGGCGCACCGACTGAATCGGAAGTGGAAATCGCCGAAGAAATCTGCAAGCTGGTGCCCTCCATCGAACAGGTCCGCATGGTGTCGAGCGGCACCGAGGCCACCATGAGTGCGCTGCGTCTCGCGCGCGGTTTCACGAACCGCAGCCGTATCGTCAAGTTCGAAGGCTGCTATCACGGCCACGCGGACAGTCTGCTGGTCAAGGCCGGCTCGGGCCTGCTGACCTTCGGCAATCCGACTTCGGCGGGCGTGCCGGCGGATATCGCCAAGCACACCACCGTGCTCGAGTACAACAACGTCGCTGAACTCGAAGAAGCGTTCAAGGCGTTCGGCAACGAGATCGCCTCGGTGATCGTCGAACCGGTGGCCGGCAACATGAACCTGGTGCGCGCCACGCCCGAATTCCTGCAAGCCTTGCGGCGCCTGTGCACCGAGTACGGCTCGGTGCTGATTTTCGACGAAGTGATGTGCGGCTTTCGCGTCGCCCTGGGTGGCGCGCAAGAGGTCTACGGCGTCACGCCGGATCTCACGTGTCTCGGCAAGGTGATCGGCGGCGGCATGCCGGCAGCGGCATTCGGCGGCCGGCGCGACATCATGGCTCACCTTGCGCCGCTTGGCGGCGTCTATCAGGCGGGCACGCTGTCGGGTAACCCGATCGCGGTCGCGGCCGGCCTGAAAACGCTACAACTGATCCAGGCACCGGGCTTCTACGACACGCTGACCGCGCGCACCATGCGCCTCGCGCAGGGTCTTGCCAACGTGGCGCGCGAAGCCAAGGTGCCGTTCGCGGCCGATTCTCTCGGCGGCATGTTCGGCCTCTACTTCACGGACTCGATCCCGACCAGCTTCGCCGAAGTCACGCAGAGCGACGTGCCGCGTTTCAACGCGTTCTTCCACAAGATGCTCGACGCAGGCGTGTATTTCGCGCCATCGGCGTATGAAGCAGGCTTTGTGTCGATCGTTCACGACGACGCGATCGTCGACGCCACGATCGACGCCGCGCGTGGCGCATTCGCCTCGCTCGCGGCCTGAAGCGGGCGAGACAACACACTGCTAAAACCGAAACCCATTACAGCCTAGCCACCGTACCGACCGGACCCCGATGTTTTCGCAAACCGATTTCGTCCATATGGAACGCGCGCTCGCGTTGGCCAAGCGCGGCATGTACAGCACCGACCCGAATCCGCGCGTCGGCTGCGTGCTCGTCAAGAATGGCGAGGTGATCGGCGAAGGCTTTACGCAACCGGCCGGTCAGGATCATGCCGAAATCCGCGCGCTGAAAGACGCGCGCTCGCGCGGTCACGACTTGCGCGGCGCCACGGCCTACGTGACGCTGGAGCCATGCAGCCACTTCGGCCGCACGCCGCCGTGCGCGAACGCGTTGATCGAAGCCCAGGTCGCGCGCGTAGTCGCGGCGATGGAAGATCCCAATCCGCAAGTATCCGGACGCGGTCTCGCCATGTTGCGCGATGCCGGTATCGAAGTGCGCTGCGGGCTGCTCGCCCACGAAGCGCACGAACTCAATATCGGCTTTGTCTCGCGCATGACGCGCGGCCGCCCGTGGGTCCGCATGAAGGTGGCGGCCTCGCTGGATGGCCGCACCGGCTTGCCTTCCGGCGTCAGCCAATGGATCACCGGTGAAGCGGCACGCGCCGACGGCCACGCCTGGCGCGCTCGCGCGTCGGCGATTTTGACGGGCATCGGCACGGTCAGGGAAGACAATCCGCGCATGACGGTGCGCGCCGTCGACACGCCGCGCCAGCCGCAACGCGTACTGATCGACAGCCAGCTCGACGTGCCGCCGGAGGCGCTAATTCTGGCCGGCGCACCCACGCTGATCTTCTGCGGCAATCTGGATGGGCGACATACCGATCGCGCCAACGCATTGCACGATCGCGGCGCCGAGATCGTCCAGCTGGCGAACCCGGCGGGCAAGGTCGATCTGCCCGCGGTGCTGAAAGTGCTGGGCGAGCGCAACGTCAACGAATTGCATGTCGAGGCGGGCTACAAGCTGAACGGCTCGCTGCTGCGCGAAGGCTGCGTCGACGAACTGCTCGTGTATCTCGCGCCGAGCCTGCTCGGCATGGATTCGATGAGCATGTTCAATCTGAGCGCGCCCGACACGCTCAAGGGCCGCGTCAAACTGAACTTCCATGCGGTCGACCGGATCGGCGAAGACGTGCGGATTCTCGCCCGCTTCATGCCCCAGCCCGCCCCCGAGGCCACGCCCGGACCCGGCAGCGATCCCGTGTCCCCACCCGTTTCGAAATGATCGAGGATTAGTACGATGTTCACAGGAATCGTCGCGGCCGTGGGCCGCATTGAATCAGTCAAGCCGCTCGGCACGGACGGTGACGCGGGCGTGCGCCTGAACGTCGAGGCCGGCGGTCTCGATCTCGGCGACGTGCAGCTCGGCGACAGCATCACCATTCAGGGCGCCTGCATGACCGTGGTCGCGAAAACCGCCCACTCGTTCGAAGTCGACGTCTCGCGCGAAAGCCTGAACTGCACGGCGGGCCTCGGTGAGACCGGCGAAGTCAATCTCGAGAAAGCGCTGCGCGCGCACGACCGGCTTGGCGGCCATATCGTTTCCGGCCATGTGGACGGCCTCGGCACGGTGACGCACTTCGCGCCGGTCGGCGAATCGCACGAACTGCGCGTGCTGGCGCCGCGCGAGATTGGCCGCTACCTGGCGTACAAGGGCTCTATCACTGTCAACGGCGTGAGCTTGACCGTCAACTCGGTTAAAGATCGCGACGATGGCTGCGAGTTCTCGATCAATCTGATTCCGCACACGGTTGAAGTGACGGCGCTCAAGCGTCTGCGTGAAGGCACGCAGGTGAATCTGGAGATCGATCTGATCGCGCGCTACGTCGAGCGCATGCTGAACGCGCCTAAGTAAAAGGCCGCAAGCCGGTCACGCATGGGCCGGCGGCGGCGCCCCGCCGCGTTCCGCCGGTTCATGCATCCATCGTTTCAACGAGCTTAGCAACGGCGGACGGCTCATCGCCAGTCGGCCAAATGGCCTATGCCGTTCGGCGGAGGCGACTTGGGCTCGCGCGTGGCGTAAAATACGCGCTTTCTTCGAAACTCTCGCCAACATGACGCTCGCCTCCACTCCAGAGATCATCGCCGAACTGAAAGCAGGCCGGATGGTGATCCTCGTCGACGAAGAAGACCGCGAAAACGAGGGCGACCTCGTGATCGCCGCCGAATTCGTCACGCCGGAAGCGATCAACTTCATGGCACGCTACGGTCGCGGCCTGATCTGCCTGACGCTCACGCAGGAACGCTGCAAGCTGCTGAACCTGCCGCTCATGACCTACCGCAACGGCACGCAGTACGGCACCGCGTTCACGGTCAGCATCGAAGCGGCCGAGGGCGTTACCACCGGCATCTCGGCGGCGGACCGTGCCCGCACCATTGCCGCCGCGGTCGCGCCGGAAGCCAAGGCCGAGCACATCGTGCAGCCGGGCCACGTGTTCCCGATCATGGCTCAGCCTGGCGGCGTGCTGGTGCGCGCCGGACACACCGAGGCGGGCTGCGACTTCACCCAGTTGGCCGGGCTCACGCCGGCCGCGGTAATCTGCGAAGTCATCAAGGACGACGGCACGATGGCGCGCTTGCCGGACCTGATGGAATTCGCCAAAGAGCACGATCTGAAAATCGGCACGATCGCGGATCTGATCCACTATCGCAGCCGCACCGAGTCGATCGTCGAGCGGATTTGCGAACGCACCATGCAGACCGCGCACGGCGCGTTTCGCGCGGTCATGTATCTCGACCAGCCGAGCGGCCAGCCGCATATCGCGCTGGTGCGCGGCACGCCGTGCACGGATCAGGACACGCTGGTGCGCGTGCATGAGCCGCTGTCGGTGCTGGACCTGCTCGAAGTCGGCGAATCCACCCATTCATGGACGCTGGACGCGGCCATGAAAGAAATCGCCGCACGCGATTGCGGCGTGATCGTGCTGCTGAACTGCGGTGACTCAAAGGACCATCTGATCGACGTTTTCAAGGCATTCGACTCGAAGGAAAGGGCCGACGCACTGAAACGCCGCCCCGTCGACTTCAAGACGTACGGCATCGGCGCGCAGATTCTGCGTGAGCTCGGTGTCGGCAAGATGCAGGTGCTGTCGAACCCGCGCAAGCTGGGCAGCATGTCGGGCTACGGTCTCGAAGTCACGGGCTTCGTGCCGATGCCGGGCGGCAAGGCACAAGCTCCGCAACAAGGCTGATCCGACCATTCACGCGCTTCGCGCCCACTCAAAACACTACGGAATTCACATGGAAATCGGACAATACCAACCGAATCTCGACGGCGACGGACTGCGTATCGGCATCGTGCAGGCGCGCTTTAACGAGCCCGTTTGCAATGGCCTCGCAGACTCCTGCATCGAAGAACTCGAACGCCTCGGCGTGACCGGCGAAGACGTGCTGCTCGTCACCGTGCCGGGTGCGCTGGAAATCCCGTTGGCGTTGCAAAAGCTCGCCGAAAGCGCGCAATTCGACGCACTGATCGCGCTCGGCGCGGTGATTCGCGGCGAAACGTACCACTTCGAACTGGTATCGAACGAAAGCGGCGCGGGCATCACGCGTATCGGCCTCGACTTCGGCATTCCGGTCGCGAACGCGGTACTGACCACCGAAAACGACGAACAAGCCGTTGCGCGCATGACCGAAAAGGGTCGTGACGCGGCGCGCGTGGCCGTCGAAATGGCGAACCTTGCCGTCGCGCTCGAACAACTCGGCGGCGACGACGAGGAAGAAGACGAAGAAGAGGAAGAGGCATGAAGAGCGCACGCCGACGCTCCCGCGAACTGGCCACGCAGGGGCTTTACCAGTGGCTGCTGTCGGGTTCGCCCGGCGGTGAAATCGACGCGCAACTGCGCGGCGCGCAAGGCTTCGACAAGGCCGACCACGAACATCTGGACGCCATTCTGCACGGCGTGATCCGCGATTCGGAAACACTGTCCGCGGCAATCGCTCCGTGTCTCGACCGTCCGATCGAGCAGCTCTCGCCGGTCGAACGCGCTGTGCTGCTGGTGGCCGCGTTTGAACTGAAGAACCACATCGATATTCCTTATCGCGTGGTCATCAACGAAGCGGTCGAACTCGCCAAAACGTTCGGCGGCGCGGACGGCTACAAGTACGTGAACGGCGTGCTGGACAAGCTGTCGGCACAACTGCGCGTGGATGAGACGCAGGCGGCTCGCAAGCGTTGAGCGCAAGGCGCATGGCCGGCGGCATGGTCGTTGGCGTGCGCTACGCTGAACGAGCTGGCGTAACCTAACCGTTCGCAAGGACGCCGTTTCGCGCGCAAGCACTCGCGCCGAACGTCGTCCCGCTTTTGCTTCTGAACTGGATTTGATCGTATGAACTCCGTGACCGAACCCTTGGTGCGGCTTGCCGCACGTGTGGACGCCATCCAGCCTTTCTATGTGATGGAACTGGCCAAGGAGGCCGCGCTTCTCGAGCGCGACGGCCGCGACATCATTCACATGGGAATCGGCGAACCCGATTTCACCGCGCCCGAGCCGGTTATCGAGGCGGCCGCGAGCGCACTGCGCCGTGGCGTCACGCAATACACCAGCGCGCTTGGCCTGCACGCGCTGCGCGAAGCGATCTCGGCGCATTACGCCGACTTCTACGGCGTTAGCGTGGATCCGGCGCGGATCGTCGTTACCGCCGGCGCATCGGCCGCATTGCTGCTGGCTTGCGCGGCGCTGGTCGATCGCGACGACGAAGTGCTCATGCCCGACCCGTGCTATCCGTGCAACCGCCATTTCGTGATCGCCGCCGAAGGCAAGCCGGTGATGGTGCCTAGCGGCCCGGCCGAACGTTTCCAACTCACCGCCGCCGACGTCGAGCGTCTCTGGAACGAGCACACCCGTGGCGTGCTGCTGGCGTCGCCGTCGAACCCGACCGGCACGTCGATCGAACCGGCCGAACTGGAGTGCATCGTCAAGGCGGTGCGTGCGCGTGGCGGCTTTACCATCGTCGACGAGATCTATCAGGGGCTGAGCTACGACGCGAAGCCCGTGTCGGCGCTCTCGTTCGGCGACGACGTGATCACCGTCAACAGCTTCTCGAAGTACTTCAACATGACGGGTTGGCGTCTGGGCTGGCTGGTGGTGCCGCCCGGCATGGTCGGCGCGTTTGAAAAACTCGCGCAAAACCTGTTCATCTGCGCTTCCGCGCTCGCCCAGCACGCGGCGCTCGCCTGCTTCGAGCCTGAAACGATCGCGATTTACGAAGCGCGGCGCCAGGAATTCAAGCGTCGCCGTGACTTCATCGCGCCGGCGTTGGAATCGCTCGGCTTTTCCGTGCCGGTAATGCCCGACGGCGCTTTCTATGTATATACCGATTGCCGCACGGTCGCGCACGCCGCGGCCGGCGACAGCGCGGCACTCACCAAGGCCATGCTGCACGATGCGGGCGTGGTGCTGGTGCCGGGCATGGATTTCGGTACGCACGCACCGAAGGAGTACATCCGGCTGTCGTACGCCACTGCCTATCCGAAACTGGAAGAGGCCGTCGACCGTCTGGCGAAATTCTTCGGCAAGGGTTGAGCAGGAGCGACTCGCTTTCAATCGCCAGACGAAAAAAAAGGACACGCCAGAGCGTGTCCTTTTTTGTTGCCACTCCTGTGCGGAGTCGCCCGTTCTAAGCTGCCAACCTCAAGCGCCCAACTCCGACGCCGACGCCACGTGCTTCGTCGCGTTGGCGCTAGCATCGTCCTGCTCGGAGGAAACCGGCGCCTTCACCGGTGTCGCCGCGCTCAACGGATGACTGCCCTCGAGCGTCACCTGCACACGCTTGCCATTGCTGCCCGACGCGGCCGTAGCCGTGTTGGTCGACGCCGTCAAAACCGGCGCCTGCGGTGCGTTAATCGGCACCTTGCGGCCACGCGCCACGTCCCGCAGGCGGGCACGCTCGGCCATGACCTTGGCACCGTAGCCGCCGTCGTCCGGCGAAGTCGAGCCGACGTACAGACGCAAGCCGCCCGGCAGCGAGCCGCCACGTGCGATGCAATCCTTCAGCACCAGCGCGCCCACCTTGATGTTCGCGACCGGTTCGAGCGCCGCGCTCTGGCCGCCGAAATACTGGAATTTGTCCGAGTGCACCTTGGACATCACCTGCATCAGGCCTTGTGCGCCGACGCCGCTCTCGGCGTACGGGTTGAAGCCCGACTCGATTGCCATCACTGAAAGCAGCAGCAGCGGATCGAGACCGACTTCGCGGCCGGTGTCGAACGCCGCCTTCACGAGCTCGCTGACGGGCTCCTGAGCAACGCGATAGCGCCGTGCGAGAAAGGACGCAACCAGGTCCTGCTCGCGGGTCGAGATCAGGACGCGGTCGTCGCGCGCGTCCGCGGATACACGTTGCGACGGGATCAGGCTCGCCAGCGCGGTAACGCTTTGCATGGTGCGCGGATCGAGGCCGTTCAGCGCTGCGACACCCATGCCGGTTGACCCGGCGGCGTCGAATGCGTTGTCAAAGCTGCTGTTGCTCGCGGTGACAGTGTTGCCATTGTTCGTGCCGCTCACGGCATCGGGGCCGTTCGAGCTGGCGGTCAGCGAGTCGTCGGAGGACGCGCGCGCGGGCGGTCCGAAAGCCGGCAGCGGGTTGCCCTGCAGCAGACGGGCGGGACCGGCTTGCACAGCGGCGGAGATGACCGGCATTGCCTTGGCCGCTAGCGTGCCGCGCAGGGTCGGCATCAGCCACAGTGCGACTGTCAGCACCACCGCGATACCGCCGACGATGCTGAACAGGTGATGACTCATTCGCGTCCCGCAGCGCACCACACCGCGCACAACTTGCGCGATACGCTCATCGGGACGCCACGATAACCAGGCGTTCATTCAGATCTCCCATGTTGCATGATCCGCGAACCCCGCCATATGAACAGGCGGTGAAGCACGTTCGCAGAATCAAGACATCGCGCGCTCTGTCTGGTTAGGGCAGCAGCGACGTCGGGAAAACGGTAAATACCGTTTGTGGGGAGCCATCCTGGAAAAGGACCGCGGCATGTCAAAAAAGCATGCGGGCGGTGGCTCCCACGCGAAAAACCAGCGTCAGTTAACGCTGGCGAGGACATCAATAAGACCGTCTAATACCGTGCAGGAATCGGTAAGCGGTGACGCGTTGCGTCTGATGGGACCGGGGGCAGTGGTAAAAAGGTTCACGCCCTGCAACCAATGTGGACGGATTTTATGCAGGGTTTTATAGATCGTCAACACTATAGATAGGCAAATGTATAACTAATTGTAATAACGAACCCTGTTCAGACAGCCCAAAACCGCGCGGCGCGCGCCTTTTGACCTGTTTCGGCTCCCCCGTCCCGCCTAGGTCATTTGGCCGAGCTACGTGCGCTCGCCAACACAGGTAAAATCGACAATCGTTCTGGCGCCGTTAAACCGTGCTGCGCCTCCCTTCTTCGCCGCTTGCGCGGCACTGAACCGCACCAGATGAAATACAAAGACCTGCGCGATTTCGTCGGCCGTCTCGAGACCATCGGCGAACTGCGCCGCATCTCACAAAGCGTCTCGCCTGTCCTGGAAATGACCGAGTTGTGCGACCGCGTGCTGCGCGCCGGCGGCCCCGCTTTGCTGTTCGAGAGCAAGACACAGCATGCGTTCCCGGTGCTCGGCAACCTGTTCGGCACGCCTCGGCGGGTCGCGCTCGGCATGGGAGTGGACGCGCAAGCCGGCGAAGGCGACGGCGCCGCGCTCGAATCGCTGCGCGACGTGGGCCGGCTGCTCTCCGCATTGAAGGAACCGGAGCCGCCGAAGGGGCTCAAGGACGCCGGCAAACTGTTCTCCCTCGCAAAGGCAGTGTGGGACATGGCGCCCAAGACGGTGAGCGCGCCGCCCTGCCAGGAAATCGTGTGGGAAGGCAACGACGTGGACCTCGCGAAGCTGCCGATCCAAACGTGCTGGCCCGGCGACGCCGGCCCGCTGATTACATGGGGCCTGACCGTCACAAAAGGACCAAATAAGAGCCGACAAAATTTAGGCATATATCGCCAGCAATTGATCGGACGTAACAAACTGATCATGCGATGGCTCGCGCATCGCGGCGGCGCGCTCGATTTCCGCGAGTTCGCCCTGCAGAACCCGGGCAAGCCGTATCCGGTGGCAGTCGTGCTGGGCGCCGACCCAGCCACGATCCTCGGCGCGGTCACGCCGGTGCCCGACACGCTGTCTGAATACCAGTTCGCCGGCCTGTTGCGCGGCGGCCGCACGGAACTGGCGAAGTGCATTACGCCGGGCGTCGACGGCTTGCAGGTGCCGGCGCGCGCCGAGATCGTGCTCGAAGGCTTCATCTATCCGCAGGAAGGCGCGCCTTCGCCCGCTCCCGCGGGCGCGCCGCCGCGTCCGGTCAAGGGCGCGTCGGCGGGCTATGAACATGCGCTGGAAGGCCCGTACGGCGACCACACCGGCTACTACAACGAGCAGGAGTGGTTCCCAGTCTTCACGGTCGAGCGCATCACCATGCGGCGCGATGCGATCTATCACTCCACGTACACCGGCAAACCACCCGACGAACCCGCCGTGCTCGGCGTCGCGCTCAACGAAGTTTTCGTGCCGCTGCTGCAAAAGCAGTTCAGCGAGATCACCGACTTCTATCTGCCGCCCGAAGGCTGCAGCTACCGCATGGCCATCGTGCAGATGAAGAAGAGCTACCCCGGCCATGCCAAACGCGTGATGTTCGGCGTGTGGAGCTTCCTGCGGCAGTTCATGTATACGAAGTTCATCGTCGTGGTCGACGAGGACGTGAATATCCGCGACTGGAAGGAAGTGATCTGGGCGATCACCACGCGCATCGATCCGGCGCGCGATACGGTGCTGGTGGACCGCACGCCGATCGACTATCTGGATTTCGCCTCGCCGGTGGCCGGACTCGGATCGAAGATGGGCCTCGACGCGACCAACAAGTGGCCCGGGGAAACCGATCGGGAATGGGGCCGCCCCATCGTGATGGACGACGCGATCAAGCAGCGCATCGACTCCTTGTGGAACGAGTTGGGCCTCTAAGGCAAGCCGTACGACAAGACTGAATAACAAAGCTAACGGAGCCGTTGCGCAGATGCATGCTTTTTCAATGATGTCGGATGGGTTTTTTCTGTCGCTGTCGCTGTGTCTGGATATCGGTCTTGTGAACGTCGCCATGATTTCCCTGACGCTCTCGCACGGGTTCAAACCGGGCTTCTGGCTCGGCCTCGGTTCGTGCATCGGCGATCTGATTTATGCGGCGCTCGCGCTCGCCGGCATGGCCGCCTTGCTGCAGTTCCAATCCGTGCGCTGGGTGGTGTGGATCGGCGGCGCGGCGATCCTGCTCTTCCTGACCTGGAAGATGGCGCGTGAAGCAATGTTCCCGGCGACGGCGCCGGCGGTGGCCGGCGAGGCGGACGCGAATGCGCCGCATCTGTCCGCGTGGCGCGGTTTCCTGCGCGGCGTCCTGCTGGCGGTGTCGTCGCCGTCGGCGATTTTGTGGTTCGCCGCGGTCGGCGGCGCGCTGATCGCGAAAGCCGGCGCAACGAGCGTGACGACCGCGCCGGTCTTTCTCGGCGGATTCTTTCTTGGCGGTCTGTGCTGGACGATCTTTATCTGCGGACTCGGCAGCCACGGGCGCAAACGCGCCGGCACCGGCTTGCTGCGCGCCTGTCACGTGCTGTCTGCGCTGCTGTTTGCCTACTTCTCGTACAGCGTGATCGTCAACGGGTATCGTGATCTGATCGTGCAAACCGCGCACGTGGCAAGCTGATATGAAAACGGCCCGCGTTGGCGAGCCGTTTTCGATCGAGCGCCAGGCCAGCGCAACAGCGCCTGCCCACGCGATGTATCAGGCAAGATACTGCGCAAGCTTTTCCAGGTCGACGTTGCCACCGCTCACCACCACGCCGACACGCTTTCCCTTCACCGGCACGATGCCGTTGAGCACCGCGGCCGCGGCGAGACAGCCTGTCGGCTCGACCACGATCTTCATGCGCTGCGCGAAAAAGCGCATCGTCTCGATCAACTGCGCGTCGCTGACCGTTTCGATCCGCGCGACCAGTCTCTGGATGATGGCAAACGTGTAGTCGCCCAGATGCGTGGAAGCAGCGCCGTCGGCGATCGTGCGCGGCGTGTCGATATGCACGATCTCGCCGCGCGCCAGCGATTGCTGGCCGTCGTTGCCAACTTCCGGCTCAATGCCGATCACCGTGCACGCCGGACTCAATGCCGCTGCGGACAACGCGCTGCCGCTGATCAATCCGCCGCCGCCGAGGCACACGAACAGCATGTCGAGCGGCCCGGTTTCCTCGATCAACTCCTTCACCGCCGTGCCCTGCCCGGCGATCACATGCGGATGATCGTAAGGCGGAATCAGCGTCATGCCGCGCTCTTCGGCGAGCCGCCGCCCGATTTCTTCACGATTTTCCGTGTAGCGGTCGTAGGTGATTACTTCACCGCCGTAGCCCTTGGTTGCCGCGACTTTGGCCGCGGGTGCGTCCTGCGGCATGACGATCGTGGCGTGGATGCCCGCAAGGCGCGCCGACAAGGCAATCGCCTGAGCATGGTTGCCCGACGAATAGGTCAGCACACCGGCTTTGCGCTGCTCCGCGTCGAAATGCGAGATCGCGTTGTAGGCGCCGCGAAATTTGAAGGCGCCCATGCGCTGAAAATTCTCGCACTTGAAGAACACCGACGCCCCAGTGCGCTCATTGAAAGTGCTAGAGGTCAGAACGGGAGTACGGTGGGCGACGCCCTCAAGACGCGCTGCGGCGTCGAGTACGTCGTCGAAAGTGGGAGCGGGAAGCGCTTGCATCGGCGAAACTCTCCAGAGCGGTGGCGAAACAACCATTCTCCCAGCTTCGACCGAGCTTTGGAACGTCAGGCGTGAAGTGAGCGTGTGAACGCCTCTGGCAACTCTTCGCCTGACCGGCCAGCGCGAATTCAAACCGTCATTCGGACAATAAGCCCGCCATTGACTGCATGAAAAGCCGCCAACAAAAATACAAACGGCGTAACCCGGCGATCAAGCCGGCGTTACGCCGTCAATCAACATCGATCCACTACATTTAGCGGCGATAGTAGCCGTGACCGTAGTAACCGCGGTAATAGCCGTGATGATAGTAAGGACGCCCATAGCCACCATAATACCCACCTACGACGACTGGCGGCGGTGCATAAACGACCGGCGGTGCATAAACCGGCTGCGGTGCGTAGTAAACCGGCGGCGGCGCGGCATAAACCGGGTAAGCCGGCGCAATCGGAACTCCGATACCGATACCGACGGAAACGTGTGCCTGAGCGGCACCGGCAAGCCCCAATCCGAGTGCTGCGGCAACGACAAACGGAACGATCTTTTTCACTTTTATTCTCCTAGCGCGGCCCACCAGGGTCGCCGACTTCGCATGCCCTGCATGCTATGAAATCAATGTATCGAAAAAGACCGCACCCATCTGTTCGCATTTGTTGCAAATTGCAATCGGCGACAAAAGCGCGCAATTCCAATGGACGCCGCAAGCGGTCAATCACCTTCGTAATGCGCTGAAAACTCAGGGATTGCCCGTGTTTGGAGACGCCGCAATCAGTCGCAATGCTCGCCTTACGGCTTGCGGCATTTGCTACACAGTAATCTTTGATTACAAATTAGCTTCGATCCTGACGGCGTCCAATTGCACCCCAGAATGAAAAATGCCCGACTGATGAGGCCGGGCATTCCTTACCTGCAAGGGTCGCTACGTCAACCGACCTTCACATACGCGAACTCGCGAGACACGCTGGGCGGGACATAGGCGCCGCTGATCCGCACGCGCGGCGTCAGGCGCTTTTTCTGATCCCACCAGCGACGGCGCTGTGCGTGCGTCAGGAACCGCAAGTGCTTTCGGTAAGAAAAAATATTCATCGTGAACCTCCCGAATCTGACTGCGAGACGAAATACCCAGAACAGCAACTGCCAAACCGGCTCTGAAGAATTATGAGCAGTTTTTAAACCCGCGGGCGACAGCAGCCGGATGGCCGGCCGGGGGCGTCATATCGCAGGCGCACTGATCGAGTGAAGCCGCTGCCCTGCCGCGCCGCGAGCGTGGCGGATGCGCGATACTTCTGCTTTACCAATGTTTCGTCTGGAGCAGGCACCCATGTCCCAGTCCTCTCTGCCGCGCCTCGGCTTTATCGGTGCGGGCCGGCTCGCACGCTGTCTTGCGCTGAGCTTTTCACGCTCCGGTTATCCGGTCACCGCGGTAGCCAGTCGCTCGGCAACTTCCGCCGGCCGGCTTGCCAGTCAAATCGAGCATTGCGCGGCATTCGAGAACCCACAACACGTTGTCGACGCCGCCGATATCGTCTTTTTAGCTGTTCCCGATGACAGCATCGGTACGTCAGCGCACACACTCCGGTTCACTCCCGACACCGCCGCCGGCGCGCACGGCAAGGCGCTCGTGCACTGCAGCGGGGCTTCGCCGGTCGAATTGCTCGCCCCGGCACGCGACCAGGGCGCCTCGATCGGCGGTTTTCACCCACTGTACCTCTTTAGCGGCGAACTCGCCGATCTGGAGCGCATCGCCGGTTGTTCGGTGACGATCGAAGCCGACGGCGCACTGAGAGACACGCTGACAGCGCTAGCCGTCGCGCTGCGCTGCCATCCGCTGTCGATTCCGGCGGGCGGTCGCATGCTCTATCACGCCGCCGCGCACTACGCCGCCAGCTTCGCGCTGTGCAGCCTCGCGGAATGCGTCGCGCTGTGGCGCACGCTCGGCTTTGCCGAAGACGATGCGCTGCGCGCGCTGCTGCCGATGCTTTCCGGCACGATTGAAACCGCCCGCGACAGGGGTTTGCCCAATGCACTCGCGGGCCCGGTATCGCGCGGCGACACCGGCGTGGTTCAGAAACAACTGGCGCTGCTGGAAGGCCTCGGCGGCGACCACGCCGCGCTGTACGGGCTGATGTCGCGGCGCGCCGTCGGTCTGGCCGAACGCCGCGCCACGCCGCCCGCCGCGATCGACGCCATCGCCGAGGTGGTGGAAGAATCGCTCAACCGGTCGCTGAATCAGGCCGCAGCAGGTGCAAGCGTCAAGTAAGCCGTGATAATGTGACGTCCGGCGCCGCGCGCAATCCGCCAGCGCCGCGCATCGGGACCAACAGACGAGAACGCACAATGATCAAGGTCAGCATCCTCTATCCGTATCGGGAAAACGGCCACTTCGACGTGGACTACTACTGCGTCACGCATATGCCGCTCGCGGCGAAGCTGTTCGGGCCGTCGCTGAAGGGCTGGTCGGTCGACGTCGGCATCAACGCAGGGCCGCCGGGAACGCCGCCACCGTACGTCGCAGCGGGCCACTTCCTGTTCGACAGCGCGGACGACTTCTACAAAGTCTTCAAACCGGCTTCCGAGCAATTGATGGCCGACATTCCCAACTACACGGACGGCGGCAACGGCGCGATTCTGATCAGCGAGATCAAGATTTCCGTGTGATGCCCCGCGGAACGTGGACGAATCGCGGCCTTTAATATAGTGAGCCGTTGATCGTGACCCGCGAACCGTGACATTGCAGCACCACGCGGCCGCTTCTAACGGCGCGTAACGCGCCCCAAGTGCGGGAACGGCGCGGGAAATTCAAATGAACCCGCCGGCGCGCCGTTTGGAGAACGCCGGCACCCTGCGGCCGCTCGGCGGCCGTCATATTCGAAGGATAAGGACACGAGATGTTTGGCGATATCGCCCGTTTTCTGCTCAATACCGTCTTCACGCTGTTCGGCGCGGCGCTGTTGCTGCGCGCATGGCTGCAAGTCGTGCGCATGCCGCCCTACAACCCCGTCACGAATGCCGTACTGCAAGCCACCAACTGGATCGTGCTGCCGCTGCGGCATATCTTGCCGAGCACGCGCAAGATCGATTGGGCGAGCCTTGTCGCGGCCCTCCTCGCTGCCATCGTGTATGTCGTGCTGATGGTGGTGCTGACAGGCGCCGATCCGCTCACGCTATTGCCGACGCTGTTGATCGTCGCGGTGCTGACTCTGATCAAGTGGGCGCTGAATCTGATCATCTGGCTGACGATTCTGATGGCGCTACTGTCATGGCTCAATCCGCGTTCGCCGGCCATGCCGATCCTGTACCAGCTCACGGCGCCGTTTCTGAATCCGCTGCGCCGCGTGGTGCCGCAACTCGGCGGCATCGACCTTTCGCCGATCCTGCTGTTCGTGATCGTGCAGGTGCTGCTGATGGTGGTCACCCGCGCCGCCGTTCAACTGACTTATTTCGTGATCTGAACGCACAGGTAGCGAATATTCAGAAGCCGCCGCCCATCAGAAAGGCGGCGGCTTTGTTTCATGCGTCGCTTATTGCTTCAGCTTATTGCTTCGTCAACTGACCGTAGGCGACCGTGGTGTTGGCCGCTGTCCTGATCATGAACAAAATCGTGCGGGCGTACAGGGTGCTGCCCGTGATCGGCAGGAACGTAATCGCGGCATTGCCCGAATACGTCGCGCCCGATTTCAACGTGCAGGACGCGGTCGTGCCGGTCACGCTCAACGTGTAGAGATTCTTGCTGGACGACGGCGTGGCGAGCAGCAACGTTCCGGAGACCGGGCAGCCGCTCAATGTGCCGCTGAGCGTGCCGTCGTTTGCAATCGTCAGTGACGAACCGGTTTGCGCCCACGTGCCCGCGACGCTCGACTGGGTAACCGCGAGCGCATTCGCCGCGTCGTAGTTCCAGGACAGGTTCACCGTGGTGCCGTTCTCGACGTAGCTGCCCGTGAACGTCTGTTTATTCACGAAGGTGCCCGAGCCGGAGGTCGTCGGATAATAGAAGCCGCCGATGAATGCCACACCCGAGGTGAGCGTCCAGTTCGGCGCGCTGGGCGCGATGACGCCGAAGAATTCCGACATGCCGAAGCCGCCTACCGTATTCAGGTAAGAGATGTTGCCTTGCGGATCGACGAAGGCCGTGGTCTTGTCGATGCCGGACTGGCTTGTCCACACCCCTTCTACGCCGTTGCCCGTGGCCGCGGCCGAACCGCTCTGCGGACTGGTCAGACTCGGCAGCTGCTCGCCGCTCAGGGCGGGCGAAGAAGCCGGAACCGGCGCGCTTGCGGGAACGGGAGCACTTGCCACGGCCGGCGCCGAAGCGCTGCCGGTCGCAGGCGCTGCCGCCGAATTGCCCCCGTCGCCGCCACCGCCACACGCGGCCAGCGCGAGCGAAGCGAGCAGGGATAACGTCAATTTAGCTTTAATTTTCATATCCATTTTGTATTTGGGTGAGTGCACAGCCAATCAGATCGGCTATGGCACACCGTTGGTCATTTTGATCTCGATGATTGCCGCCAGCGCCGATTCGTTGAAATATTCCAGAAAGTCACTTGACAGAATCAAATCGAATGAATTCTTGTAACATTTGGAAAGGGCGCTAAAGAAGTAAACGGCGGGATTCCGGTAAGCTTTAATATTTATTCGAATGTCTTGAGCGACCACTCAGTCGGCAGCGATGAAAAGTCATGCATAACGAATCAAGAAATCGAAGCATGCGGTGCGTAACTATTTGATTGGCCTTGTATTTATATGGGCTTCTAGCTGCATTCGATTTCCGCGATCTGGTTGGCAGTCGGAGCGTTAATCGGCTAGTTCCGCGTTGTGCGCGGTGGCGGACGGCAGCGCCTCGGTGTACTTAGTTGCGGCGCCTGACGAAGACGATGCCGAGTTAGTCGCGTTAGGTAGAACTCGCGAGGGAGATAGCGGAGCGAATGCGCAGGAGCACGCGACGAATCGCTGAGTACGGCTCGGCGGATACGACGAGCCGGTGCAAAGTGGCGCGGAACATCACACGCGCTCCCCGCAGTCAGCACACCACCTGACGCGCCGCAAACGTCCACGTTTGCCAAGTCGCGTGAAACCCGCGTAGAATGGCGTGCTCTGCGGGCGTCGTATAATGGTAATACCCTAGCTTCCCAAGCTAGAGCCGTGGGTTCGATTCCCATCGCCCGCTCCAGATTCTTTCTAGTCGGCTCGTGAGCAATCGGGCAGATTCGCAAAAGGATCTGACTCTACCGCTCTTCTCATCCCTACCCGAAAAAAGCTTTTCCTGATCGTCGAATCCGGCAATCCATCCGCTTGCACAAATCGGCCGAGAAGAATCTTGAGTAGCGACGTCGCCGCGAAAGGCATCTCATCGCAAAACGCATGTCACCGGTAATGGGCAGGGCAGTAAGGCTATGGGCGACGATGCGCACACTTGCTGATGATCACTACTCCGTCAGATAATCGCCCAAAGAAATAGCTTACAAAAAGATTAAATCATCTGTGCAGATGCCTGCGTTATTGGAATGTAATATTCCCACTCACATCCCCACTCCCGCCATCCCCGGTCAGTCTGGACGCGCCCTTTTGGGTTGTGCTACCTTACGCGCACTTGCAACGCCCGCTCCACTTTCCTGCTGACACCTTCAGCAGAATCCAGCACGAGCCGCCTCCATGAAGGCGGCTTTTTTGTCATAGCGGCGGCCTGGCGCAGCGACCCGTCAACCTCGCGTTCACTCGCCGTGCCGGTCGGACTCGCGCCTCATATCGCGCAAGCTCGGACAGGCACCATGCAGCACGCCGGGCGAGCCGCGAAGCCTTTTACCCTTGTAGCAGCATCGACGATGATCCACGATCCAAACGACGCCGGCCCGCCGGACGACCTCCCGACGCCCTCCAGCGAAACCGGACACCAACCGAACGCCGACGACAACGCGCCGCAAGAAGCCCTGCATCGGCGCCGCATCCGCAGCTTCGTCACCCGCGCCGGCCGCGTCTCGACCGGCCAGCGCCGCGCCATGGACGAACTCGGCCCGCGCTTCGTGGTGCCCTTTGCGCCGCAGCAGCCTGACTGGAACGCCGTATTCGGCCGCGAGGCGCCACGCGTGCTGGAAATCGGCTTCGGCATGGGGGCGACCACCGCCGAAATCGCCTCACACCGTCCCGGCGACGATTTTCTCGGCGTCGAAGTACACGAGCCGGGCGTCGGCGCGCTTCTGAAATTGACGGGTGAACAGAACCTGTCCAACATCCGCATCGTTCAGCACGACGCGGTCGAGGTACTCGAACAGATGATCGCGCCGGCCAGCCTCGACGGAGTGCACATCTTCTTTCCGGACCCGTGGCACAAGGCGCGCCACCACAAGCGCCGGCTGATCCAGCCGAAGTTCGTCGCGCTGCTCGCATCGCGCCTGAAGCCCGGCGCGTATCTGCATTGCGCGACCGACTGGCAAAACTACGCCGAACAAATGCTCGAAGTACTGAGCGCCGATCCGGTGCTGGAAAATACCGCCGACAGCTATGCGCCGCGTCCGGAGTACCGTCCGGTGACGAAGTTCGAGCGCCGTGGCTTGCGGCTCGGACATGGCGTGTGGGATCTCGTCTTCCGCAAACGCGGCGTTGCATAAACGCGCAGCACGATTCGGCACGCAACGAAAAAGGTCCGCAAACGCGGACCTTTTCTCATGGTTCAAGCAAAAGGCGAGCGCTCAATCCGTCCAGCTCAACGCGCCGCTGTAGCCGACCAGCAGGATCAGCAGTCCGAAGCCGATGCGATACCACGCAAACGCGGTGAAATCGTGCGCGGCGATGTAGCGCAGCAGCCAGCGCACGCATGCGAAGGCACTGACGAACGCCGCCACGAACCCGACCGCGAAGGTGCCGAGCGCATCGACGGAAAGCAGGTGCCAGTCCTTGTACAGCTCGTAAGCGGTCGCGCCGAAAATGATCGGAATCGCGAGGAAGAACGAAAACTCCGTGGCAACGCGCCGGTCGAGGCCAAACAGCATCCCGCCGATGATCGTCGAGCCCGAGCGCGACATGCCCGGAATCAGCGCGAAACATTGTGCGAGGCCGACTTTCAGCGCGTCCAGCGCGCTCAGGTCGTCCACGTTTTGCACGCGCGCTTCCCTCTCGCCTTGCGCGCGCTGACGCGCTTCCGCCCACAGGATCACGACGCCGCCCGCCACCAGTGCGAATGCGACCGGCACCGGCGAGAACAACGCCGCCTTGATGGATTTCTCGAACAGCAAGCCGAGCACGATCGCCGGAATCGTGGCGATGATCACGTTCAGCGTGAAGCGGCGCGCATCCGGCCGGCTCGGCAAACCGGACACCACGCTGCCGATGCGGCGGCGAAATTCCCAGCACACGGCGAGAATCGCGCCGAGCTGGATCACGACGTCGAAGGTTTTCGCATGCTCATCGGTAAAGTTCAGCAGGCTGCCCGCGACGATCAAATGCCCGGTGCTCGACACGGGCAAAAACTCCGTCAATCCCTCGACGACGCCCAGAATCAGCGCCTTGCAAGCCAATAGCCAGTCCATCCGTGCCCCTAATCGCTGTAGTCAGTCGGAACGAACAGGGCCGGCACGGAAAGCGCGCGGCCCTGCCGGCCGCGCGCCGCGTCATTTTTCGACGATCTGCACGCGTATGCCGTTTGTAAGGATGGTGATTGTACCGGGTTCGTAATTCACTCCGGCAAATTGCAGTTGTTCGGGCTTGAAGGTGTAGATCGGATAGTTGGTCAGCAACTGCGTGGCGAGCACCGCCGCGGCCGCATTGATCTGCTGGGTATAGGCCTGCGCCTGCCCGCTCACGCTGACGTTATCGACATTCGGCGACTTGAGCACGACCGATTTGCTGGCGGCGTCGTAGGCCAGTTCGCTCGACAGCGTGAACACGCCGTCGACCGGCTGCGGCATGAAGGGACTCACGAGACGCGCATCGAGCTTCACTGAGACGCGGTTCGCGTCGGGCAGCAGACCGACCACCGGGTGGGTCAGCGCGACATCGAACACCTGCGAAACCGTGCGCTGATAGGGGAATTTACGCTGTACCGCGTCCTGCACCTGCTGCTGCGAGAACGTGTAATGCGACGGAATGAACGGAAAAGTCGAGGTTGCGCAGGCCGAGAGCGAAACGGTGATGCCGAGCGCGCTGCAGCCTGTCAGCGCGGCAAGCAGGAAGCGGCGCCGGGCCGGCGCGGCGGGTCGAGTCATGCGAAATCTCCTATGGAAACCTGTTCTGGCATGCGATTACGGTGTTCGTTTTTGGCCGGTGGTTTGCCGTTTGCAGTTTGCTGTTCGCGGCGATTCGCTTGCGCGCGTTAGCGCTGAGCCACCGGTTGCGCGTTCGGTTGAGTTTGCATCTCCAGTCGCGTGAGCCACGCGAGCGCCTCGCCGCGATTCGTGCCGCACATTTCCATCTGCGGCTGCAGACCTGAACAGCACGCCGGCCGTTCAGGCTGACCGAAAATCGCGCAGCGCAAATCGTCGCCGAGTTGCGCGCAACGTACGCCCGCCGGCTTGCCATTCGGCATACCCGGAATCGGACTCGAAATCGACGGCGCAATACAGCACGCGCCGCAATCAGCGCGGCACGCGTGACCGGCCACGCGGAACGGGGACTCGCGCTTCACGGCGCTGTTCGACACATCACTCACGACATTTTTCCTGAACCTGAAAACGGGCAATGCACTATCAGACCCGCATTGTGCCACCGCATCCCGTGCGACCTTTTTACGCAATCGGGCGAATGGTCACTCGCGTAAACTCGAAAGATCCTAAAGGCCATGCGCAAGAGGCGTCTGCGCGGATCGATCCGGTCGCGCGAATCGCGACGGCCCGCCTCTTACCCGATGGCCGCCAGCCAGCCCTCGAGTCCCTCATGTCCATCGCCAGTACGCTGTTTCGCCCTGACCTGCTCGCCAAATACAGCGCGAACGGCCCACGGTATACGTCCTATCCGACCGCCCTGCAGTTCCGCGACGACTTCGATCGCACCGACTATTTACGCGCCGCCGCCGACCCGGGCGCGTCGTCCACGGATCTCTCGTTGTACTTCCACATTCCGTTTTGCGACACCGTGTGTTTCTACTGCGGCTGCAACAAGGTCGCCACCAAAAATCGCGCCCACGCGCGCCCGTACCTCGATCGGTTGAAACGCGAAATGGCGTTGCAGGCCGCCTGTTTCGACACGCGGCGTCCGGTATCGCAATTGCATTGGGGCGGCGGCACGCCGACTTTTTTGTCGCACGAGGAAACGGCCGAGCTGATGGCCGCCACGCGCGAGCACTTCACACTGCTGCCCGACGCCGAAGCCGAGTATTCGATCGAAGTCGATCCGCGCGAAGCATCGCCCGACACGATCGCGCATCTGCGCAAGCTCGGTTTCAACCGGCTGAGCCTCGGCGTGCAAGACTTCGATCCGGTCGTGCAGCAGGCGATCAACCGCATTCAGCCGCTCGAGATGACCGCCTCGGTGATGCAGGCCGCGCGCGCCACCGGCTTTCACTCGATCGGCGTCGATCTGATTTACGGACTGCCGCATCAGACGGTCGAGAGCTTCGGCCGCACGCTCGACACGATGCTTGCGCTTGCGCCCGATCGCCTCTCGGTCTTCGCTTATGCGCACATGCCGCAGCTCTTCAAGATGCAACGCCAGATGGACCCCGCCACGCTGCCTTCGTCCGATGTGAGACTCGCGATCCTGCAGCATGTGGTCGAACGTCTGACAGGCGCGGGCTATGTGTACATCGGCATGGATCACTTCGCGCTGCCCACCGACGAGCTCGCGCGCGCGCAAGCACAGCGCACCTTGCATCGCAATTTTCAGGGCTACAGCACGCGGGCGGAATGCGACCTGATCGGCTTCGGCGCATCGTCCATCGGCAAGGTCGGCGACGTGTACGCGCAGAACGTCAAGGATCTGCCGGGCTATGCCGCGGCGATCGATGCGGGCACGCTCGCCATCGCGCGCGGCGTGCGCCTCACCGCCGACGACCGTCTGCGCCGCGACGTCATCACGCAACTGATGTGCAACCTGGAATTGCGCTTCGACGAATTCGAAGCGGCATATGGCATCCGCTTCGCCGGGACATTCGAGCCGGAGTTAAAGCGCTTGCGCGGCTTCGAGCAGGACGGTCTGGTGTCGCTCGAAGCAGGCAAGCTCGAAGTGCGGATGGCCGGCCGCATGCTCGTGCGCAACATCGCGATGGTGTTCGACCGCTATCTCGGCCAGCAGACACTCGAACGATTTTCCCGCACGGTTTGAAGGCCTTGCAGCGGAAGAAAGCAACTGGCTTGCCCGGCGCCGAATTTTCGGCCATAATCTGCGTCTTCGCCGCGCGCCAGCTTCTGACGCGTACGCTGCAAGACCTGCCCAGGTGGTGAAATTGGTAGACGCAGTCTGGACCCTGGTTTACTACCGGTTACGTGCCGGATGTGCGCCAGCTGAGGGTTTGAGGCGGAAACCGAACCGGTAGACTTACCGGTTTAAGTTATCCACAGGCGGCGGCGTATGTATTCGCCGTAAGCGGGACTTGTTTTAGGTAGGTTTCGCTGGTATTGTCGCCAGCGAATTTGCGTCGCCCGGGTGGTGAAATTGGTAGACGCAGGGGACTCAGACCAAATTTGAGCCCTCTTGAAGAAATTCTTGAGGTGAAGCCCGTCAAACTCGGCGAAGGCCCTGGATGAAAGTCCGAGCTAATACCGAGCCAAGCTTCGATGCGAAAGCGCCGGAGAAGGTGTAGAGAGCAGACGGCGGGCACCTAACGCAGCATAACAACTGCCATGGTGAAGGCGTGCTCCAGACCACGAACAGAGGCAACTCTGGCGGCGAAAGTCGAAGTGGTAAGAAAATCCCCCGCCAGCGATGGCGTGCCGGTTCGATTCCGGCCCCGGGCACCAACCGAACGAGCAGTACCGCAAAGCCGCCTTCATTGGGCGGCTTTTGCGTTTACCGTGCGAAAGCAGATAGCGGACGAGCACCAACGCGCTGGGCAACAGCAACCGCCGGCGGAGACTAACTGAAGAGCAAATCCCCGCGATTTCCAGCGGGGTATGGCCAGCTAGTTCCGTAACCGACGTAAGGCCGAATGCGATGTGAAAGCCTAGGAACACTTTGCGTTGGCTGTATCACCTGAACCCAGCTTTCGGTCGATTGAAAATCGTTTAAGCGACGCTACAAATCTCACCAACCGAGGCTCGATGGGCCATTTCGGCCCATCCCCAATACTGCGGATGCGGAAGCGGCCACCTTTCACAAACGCCAAAAGTTCAAACTCTCCGTTTGCCCCCGACTCTCCGGCACCGGATGCGCCAATCCGCTCGTTCAATTGGAAGGTAAAAAGCGTTCCATCAACTGATACAGCATCGGGGAAAGCATCGCCCGTGAAGCGCATCATTTCGCAACCCGCGCAGTCCAATACTTCCAAGATACCGTTGACCACCAGCAAAGCTCTTGCCCATCGCGCACCCGAAACACGGACACTCAGAAATTCTCCGGCTCGCACACGGCATCGGCCGTATTCGTCTGCCCTCTTCTTATCGAAGGCCTTGGCGATTGCGATAGTCAGTGGGAGACATTCTTCGATTGTCATTGGTTTAGACAGCAACGCGGACCGGTATGCCGGGTTCTCGAACGCAAATCTCCGGCTCACACGGAAAGCACCCTGTCGCACGTCTAATGGAAGAAAACTAGCAGGCCTCCCACATGTGTAAGTTGACGGGCCCACGCGACTAGGTAACTCTCGACGATTTACCTCGTGTCCCGCAGCCACTTTCGACCAATGCCCTCTCCCGGGAACGGGGACGTCCAACTTGTCACAAACTTTCCTCAGACCCACGTCAGATAGCCCATACCGCGTCGCCAGCTTCAACATTGGCTCTCGCCAAACTTCTTCGTAGAGAGTTGTTCTCTCGAGTTGTACCGGTTCTGATTTCATCTCTCGCCTCGAATTGCTTGAAATAGACCTATTCGCAAACATCCGGCGCCCCGAACCATCGCCTAGGACTCGTCTAGCCCGAATCGCATAGGGATTCCTGTCTTCTCCACTTCAAAGAATAAATGTGCGAAATAGTCACCTTCTGCGGCTGCGAGGTCGAGCAGATGACGCCCGTATTTTGGGTCTGCCTCAACCCACCCCCCACGAAGATGTAAAAAAGCCAGGGCGCTCTTGCATGACTGCACGTCATCTTTCACCAACTCGTAATATTTCGCAGCCATTTCGAGGCGGTTGAGAGGAAAAATGCTTTTGTTTCTCGGGTCTTCCAGGGCACTGGCAAGTCGATAGGCCGCTTCCGGAAGACCTAGTCGATAAGCCGACTCATACAATGACAGTGCTCGCTTCACATCACGGACGGCGCCCCGGCCGCAGAGGTAGTTATCCGCCAAGAGTCGCGAGGCCTCGGTAATATCGTCACAAGTACTGCCCATATCATGCAAGACCGCCATTAACAACTGATGCGCCTTTTCGTAATCGCGACGAATGTGTTTCCCCGTGGAGAGAAGCTTCGCTGCCGCCACTCGTGCGCGACCGTAGCCCATTTGCGCGGCATCTTGTATTAGAAGCTGGCCCAGAACCGACTCCACAGCACGCTCTTGGCTGAGCAAAAAATCGCCCACGTGGGCCAACTTGCATGGGCAGATAGTGTGGGACTCCGAGAGCGATACAGCCAACTCGTACAGCACTTCGAGCGGCGCTTGACCCGGACCTCCATACCCATCTTCAAGCATCGGAATAAGAACATCGTCGTACATGTCCATGAGCTACTCCAATAAACAGCCCGAAGATGGGCCGTTCCGAGACCATTGCTCGAACCTGTCAACGTCATGTGCATGAGACGCCTCAAGTACGTGCCTTTGTCGGGAGAGCGCTAAAGCCACGCGAACGTAATTGTTCATCGACATCGGCAAGGTGCGCTCGAAGTGCTTCGACACGGTCGAGGCCTTCCCAATGGCGACAAAGTGTGACCCCCGATGGCGTAGCATGTTCGCACACCGCCCTACATTGGCCGCCGTCTGTATCCGCGCATCCATTCAGCGGACGAAAGTCGAAACTTTGCCCTATGAGCCACAAATGCTGTTCAACCATATGTAGATTCATCGACGTATCCCCTCCTTTATCGGGTCGCTCCATCTGCACCGATAACGTGTCCCGAACGGTGTCTGCAACGTAATAGCATGTGGTGGAGTGAGAGCAGTGTCCCGATGCCAATGCCAATGCCTCTATACACTGTTGGCGTCGTATTCCGTTCGTCATGGAATCTCGCACTTCAGTCTTGCTGCCTTCGTTCATAGTCATCTCGTAAAGATAGCCCGACATGTTTCTGCTCCCTAGTCCATTCAAAGCACGGTAGCCATACAGCCCGGGGACAAGCTCGACGCTCCCTCCTTGGACCACCGCCCTCACCTCCGCGAGCCTCATCACCGCAACCTTGGCTCAAACAGCTAAACCGCTCACGTCAAGGATAGGCAGCGCTACAAAAAATTCAAGCCTCATCGAATCAAGGACCCCTGAACGATATCGACAGACCCACGTGCCTTACCCCATCAAATGGCGCGGATTTGGCTTCTGCGCAACGACCTCTCCACCTCAGATTTTACAGTTGCTCTCTCCACCAATAGCAGGTGTATAGATACTACGCATACCTTATTTACTTTATAACTACAGCACTCCGCTTTACAGTTGCTCATCTATTTCCTGCCCCAGCAATAGGCTACTCAAGCAGCAAATTGCTAACATCGAACCTCCTTCAGAAGGAGCGAAAAATTGAAGCAAATTCACTTGCCGGTGCGTTTTTCGGCATGGACCCCGTGGAGACACAGGCAACGCCTCGTTGAATAGTTCGACATTTCACAGGAATTTGGCCTGTATGGCACTACTGGCTTGCTGGAGACGAAGTTGACGAGCTGACATCCAATGATTCCGAGAACCGGTATTTGCATCCAGCGGTAATGTATGTGGGTATGTCCACGCACGGGCACCGTCGAATCGACCGTCATCACAAAGCGATAGTCAACTACGTCACCTCAACCGACGATGTGAGGAAGGTCAAGCCACGCTACTCGATGTGGCAATCAGACTGGAACATCTACGACGCCGAGAAAAAGAGATTCTACGCTAAGGCACTAGTTGCGTTGTGCGAACGAGCGCTGTTGTTCTCGTATGTCGAAGCCTATGGCCAATGGCCTATGCTGAATCGCATGTTGCCCGACTCTTGCGGCCGGGTCGCACGCTAAACTCGAGCGAGCACTCTAGTGGAGAGTGGCTCATTCAGCGCCGTCAAAAACCGAGACTGCTGAATGCCCCCATGCGTGCCCGAACAGCGCAGGCATTTCCGACCACATCGCAGCGAATCGTTCCCCTAGTCAGTGGTGCCATTCCCGTACTAATTTTGATTTAGGAATTTTCGAAGGACTTCAGGGCGTTTCGACGGCGGCCCGCGCCATCTCGCTGGTTACTTCGCAAATATGGACGGCAGCTAGCCGATGCTACGCATCCGCCATTAGATGCCGTCGATATTTCGGCCTACCCGCTTCATCGAGAAGAGAAAGGCCAGCGAGTACTAAACGCGGTGTCCTTAGATATCGAAAGTCCGGTCAGCCACCTCTCAACCTCTGTGGCAGACCACCGTAGCATGCGATGGTCCGCAATTTGCGCTCGCCGAGGCAGCCTCCACGGTGCATGCTTCGCGTTGCGAACAATTGTTTCTGCTTTCAAGCCGAGCCGCTCGGCCAGTTGGTGTACGTCGAGATAGGTTTGCATGTGCGGTCGCCGTTGAAAACTCGTATAGCGACAAATCTCGTTCGCCCAAAGGAGGGTTACGCACCTCATCGAGTCTAAGGCACCGCTCGTCAGCCTTGCGTTCACGCACGTATGCAGCGGCATCCCAAAAGCCACCCGCGTCCTTTCCTTTCAACTGCCCACGGCGAGCGTCAACAGGACACACCCGCCTGCTCGCACTGCGCCCACCTGCTGTTGCTTGGCGACTGGCAAATTGTAGGTTAGTCAGCTGAGTGCCAATCGAGTGGGATTAACGCACGCCCGTGTCTCTCCAAGGCGGCTCTAAAAGCATCTCTTGAAACCAGGGCTCCGGCAAATTGGCATGCTCCGTGAGAATTACCTGGAATCGAGGCGCTAACTCGTCGCATGCCTGTTTGAGCAGTACAAACATCCTCGCCACAGCGTCAACGTCGGCGTCGCTCTTATCGAAGCTTGCGGTGGCGCCGTCGAGCGAGCGATAGGATGTGGTCGACGGAAAGTAAACCTGTGACGGCTGGTCGATAACAAGGAAGCCCGGGACTGGCCGGTCGTTCTCGATGAAATGCTTATGAAGTGCCAAAAGCGCAATTAGGTGGCACCCCAACCAGTTCTCGCCACTTCCCATGCGCTCCATGGGAATAGCGCGGGCTTTGGTATCTGCGACGACCGTATCGTGCTTTAATGGCGCCAATAACCAAACCAACTTCCGAGGGCGTCATGCGTATAGAGTCAGTTCGCATCAAAAATCTTAGGACCATCAAAGACGCTGTTGTCGACATCGACCATTACAACTGCTTTGTCGGACCGAACGGCGCCGGGAAGTCAACCTTCCTATTTGCGCTTAACGTCTTTTTTCGAGAGACCGACGGTGTGGCCACGGACGTCACTTATCTGTCGGCCGAAGACTTTCACCGCAAAGATACGTCGGAGCCGATAGAAATTACGGTCACCTTCTGCGACCTGAATGAAGACGCAAAGCAAGAATTCAAAGAGTATTTCCGGCAGGACCGTCTGATTGTTACGGCGAAGGCAACGTTTGACCCAGTTGCGGGCCGAGCCGAAGTCCGGCAGTTCGGGGAACGGCTCGGCATGGCAGAGTTCATGAGCTTTTTCAAGCGTCAAGGAGACAGGGCAAAGGCCGACGAGCTGAAGCAGATTTACTCGACGTTGCAAGACAGCTTCAAGTTACCGAAAGCCGGGACCGTAGCCGCAATGGCCGAGGAATTGCAGAATTACGAAGCAAATCTGCCAGAGCAATGCGTCCTGATTCCGAGCGAAGACCAGTTCTACGGAGTGAGCAAAGGTGCGAACCGGCTCCAGAAATATCTGCAGTGGGTGTACATACCCGCAGTCAAGGACGCTACTGCGGAACAATCCGAAGGAAAGGCGACTGCACTGGGCAGGCTGCTCGCGCGAACAGTGCGGTCCAAGGTGAATTTCACTGAGCGATTAAGTGCTGTCGCGCAGCAAGCGCGGGACGAGTATCAAAAGCTACTTGATGAGAGCCAGGTCGCGCTCGAGGGCATCTCGGGTTCGCTCCAGACACGGCTCATGCAGTGGGCGCATCCGGACACGAGCTTACGTGTCAGTTGGCAGCAGGACCCGGACAAGTCCGTGAAGGTCGAGGAGCCGTTCGCGAAAATCGTCGCCGGGGAAGGGACGTTCGAAGGCGATATAGCTCGCTTCGGCCACGGCTTCCAGCGCTCATTTCTGCTCGCCCTCTTGCAGGAGTTAGCAACGCAAGGTGAGACTACAGAACCTCGGCTTATCCTCGGCTGCGAAGAACCGGAACTCTACCAACATCCGCCTCAAGCGCGACACCTTGCGAGCGTGCTCAACAGTCTCGCTGCCGGCGGTTCGCAAGTCTTGGTTACCACCCATATCCAATGAGTTGTTTCGGGTCCATCGCAAGGATGTTTACGCGAATCCTTTCTGCGAGTTCTTCCATCTTGCGTTGGACTCTTTCGGATGCCTGCGCCAGCTTTTCTTGCGAGAGGACGGCAACTGCCGGTGTCTGCCCTGGCCTGGACTTCTTAACCTTCCTACGCATAGGTCTGCAATTCGCTGTTAGTTGACAAGTGCGGGTAAAGTCTTTCGAACCTCCGTCATTAGATGAGAGCTGCGATTAGGTGCATTTGCCATCGTTCGAAATTCGGCAGCATCCTGCATCATTTAAACCCACAGATATCTGTTCGAAAATTCAGCACCTATGTACACTTCAACTACCAAACGGGCATCATAACAACGGGAAAATCGACCATGGCCAGGTCCGCATTTCAAACCAATCCGATAGACCTCAGAGAGCTCCTCGATGACTGCCATCGAGGCGACTTACAACTCCCCGACTTCCAGCGCAGTTGGGTCTGGGACGAAGACCGCATAAAGAGCCTCATCGCTTCAATTTCGCGCGCTTTCCCAGTCGGTGCGCTGATGACGCTGGAGACCGGCGGTGACATCGAATTCAAGCCACGCCCCGTGGAAGGCGCGCCCAAAGACGCCCAATCAACGCGACCGCGTTCGCTGCTGCTCGACGGTCAGCAGCGAATTACTTCTCTCTATCAGGTCACGCTTCGAGGCAAGGTCGTCGAAACCGTCACGCCGAAGAACAAGAAAGTTAAACGCTGGTTCTACATCGACATCAATAAGGCAATGGACCCTTCTTGTGACCGGGAAGATGCAATCATTGGGGTGCCTGACGACAGAGTAATTCGTGCGGATTTCGGGCGCTCTCAAGTCCTCGACCTCTCGACCGCAAAGCGCGAGTACGAGACGCTGATGTATCCAGTGTCCCGAGTGTTCGACTGGGACTCGTGGCAGGACGGTTTCGACGACTATTGGAAGGGTGAAGAACACGCCGACACCAGGCAGTTTTTTCGGACGTTCAAACAGGCAATACTCGAAAACTTCAAGCAGTATCGTGTTCCCGTCATCGCGCTCGACCGCTCAACTTCGAAAGAGGCTGTGTGCGTTGTATTCGAGAAGGTCAATACCGGGGGCAAGCCGCTTGATGCTTTCGAACTGGTGACTGCGATGTACGCCGCCGATGGCCACGAGCTCCGGAAGGACTGGTTTGGCAACGAGAATGCAAAAGGCCGACAAAGCCGCTTCGTAGAGACACTACGACCCGCCGGCGCGACCTCCGGCATCATCGCCAACGTCACCAATACTGACTTTTTGCAGGCAGTCTCGCTGTTCTATACACGTGAGAAACGACGCGAAGCTGAACAGGCAGGAAAGTCAGGCAAGGACCTGCCGGCGGTTACTGGCAACCGTCAAGCGCTTCTGAATCTGCCGCTTAGCGCGTACAAAAAGTACGAATCGCAGGTTGAGAACGGGTTCGTACATGCAGCGAAGTTTTTGCACACGCTGCACATTTATCGCGTGTTCGACTTACCCTACCAGTCGCAAATCGTCCCGCTTGCGGCCATCCTGGCTGACATCGGGAACGCGTGGGAGCACGATACAATCCGCGCCAAGCTTGTTCAGTGGTATTGGAACGGTGTCTTCGGCGAGCTCTATGGGTCTGCGGTGGACTCGCGCTTCTCGCGCGACTTCCTTGAAGTTCCTGCGTGGCTTAATGGCGGCCCTGAACCGACGACGGTGAGCGAAACAACTTTCCGCGCGGACCGACTGAAAACCATGCGCATGCGCTTGTCCGCAGCGTACAAAGGCGTTAATGCACTGTTGATGAGGAAGGGAGCGCAGGACTTCCGTTCAGGCCAAGAGTTCGATAACACCGTTTTCTTCGGAGAAAACGTCGACATTCATCACATCTTCCCGCAAGCCTGGTGCAAATCCCAAGGTATCAAACCAGCCGTCTTCGACTCGATTATCAACAAAACCCCCTTGTCGTATCGCACTAACCGCATCATTGGGGGTGTTGCTCCTTCCGAGTATATGGCCAAGCTTGAGGCCGGGGACTCAAGCACGCCTTCGATTGCTGCCGGACGGCTGGACGAACATCTGCGCTCTCATTACATCAACCCAGCGCTGCTGCGCAGCGACTCGTTTGATGCGTTCATGGCTGACAGGCAACGTCAACTGCTTGAGTTGATTGAAAACGCGATGGGAAAAAGGGCCTATACCGGGGAAGTTGTCGAGGAAGGCGAAGATTACGAGTCGGACGAAGCAACGCAAGAGGCTGATTTAACAATTTCCGCCACGTAAGGCGTCACTCTGCCGCTCACCAGGATGCGGGCTGCCGAGGCAAGGTGCCCGCTATCCGCCCCTCACCACGGACAAGCCGAACGTGCTTGTCCGCCGGTGCGGTGAAATTTCCCTGTCGCACCCGGGGGCACGCCAAGACCGGGCGTTGACACTCGAGTCGGACGCCCGCGCGCTTGAGAAAGGTGCACGCCGATGCTAGCGTGCATACCGCTGTCAAACGGAATTTGCTACGTCATACCGACATTGCCTCTACGTTTTCCTCACTGCAGTGACCGGATGCGCCCATAATTCCTAGGCACACGTCGACGACGTTGATGAATGTCGGTGGTGAACCGCGCACGCCTGCTCGCGCAGCTGGGCTGCGTGTTTGTCTTCGAGTCGGAGGCGAAGAACGCGGGTGGTGTACCTGCTCAAACTCTTCCTTCGTGAGCGCACCAGTTTTGAAAAGGTCGTATGGCTTCGAGGATGGAGCGTTCAAGACTGTCATCGGCGAACATATCTTCACGCGCGACGAGATTGTCGAAGCCCACGAATATCTCGAAGCGAACGACCTGTTCGGGAAGATTGTGGTGGAGGTCGCCGACTAAATCAACGGCAAGTCTGCTCGGCGCGCGGTTATTCCAGACGCGCGCCTGGCTTCCTTTCACGCCCAGGGCGAACATTCTCGAACAAGCCAACTCGTCCTCCGAGGGACGCATCCCGCGCATTGCGCTAACATCCATCTTTCTTATTCTTGCAAAGCGGCGGAGCACTCCTTGTTTAGCGACTTTCAACTACATACGCTGGGATGGAAAGCGTTCCAAGACCTTTGTCTAGCAGTAGCGCAAGAATGCCTGAAACGCCCAATACAGCGATTTCTCCCCTCGCACGACGGTGGCCGGGACGGTGCCTTTGTAGGTACGTGGGCGGAGGACATCGTCAAAGCGTAAGCGCAATCAATCGGCACGGTGTGGTTCTGCTTTTAGGAGCACCCGGACACGAGACATAATGCTCACCTCCCTATGTTATTGAAGATCAATGGATAGTTGATTCGGGTCAGCTGATTGCGGACCCTCGATGGCACTTCTTGCTGTGATAAACGTTTCGACATCGACGCGCCGTAAAATCCACGGTGCGCCAAGACACGCCTGCGTGGCAGGCAATCGCTTGATGCGGATCAGCCGGAAGACGGTCGGTGTACTGATGCCTAATAGCGCCGCGACTTCCGTCACATTCAGCTCATTGCGCTCTTGCCGCTCTCCCTCGCGATAAGCGGCTATCGCATGGTCTTTGCGCAAGATACAAATTCGCGCCGCTGTCCATGAAAGCCCTTTCGCCGTGCGTTTGCCTAAACGATTAACGACAGCAGCGATGCCTTGGTCTGCAAGCGTTCTCGCCAAGGCTCGAACGATGTCGATCGTTTCGACGTCAGTGGCCCAGCGATGTTGACCGGTCCGGTTCGTTTCAAATTCGAGCTCGGTGTGATCGCCCCCTTGCCAGTGTAGGAGCGCCCGGATGGTGTGGTCCTGCTTGGTGACGACAATCTCTTTGAGCACGGTGCGCAAGATACGTTTCTTGATCTCGATGGCACTGGCAGGGTGATTCCACAACCTGGGCAGGTCAGTTCCTAATCTCATGAGCTCGTCGCGCGCGGTGGCGCTGAGTGAGTCTGCAGGCTGCTCGCGCAGCGCATCCAGTTCGCACTGCCGCTGCGCTTGTGTTGCCAACGCGTCGTTCCACCGACGCTCAAGCTCGGAGGCTACCAGCCGGTTATCGGGATCGATCGCATCGTACTGCCGACGCGCCCGAGCAGCTTCATAACGTGCCTGTTCGAGCGCCAGTTCCTTGTGCCGGACTCGCTCATCCTCACTCAGGCGCTTGCGCTCAATGGCGTCCAGCGATGCGCGAATGCCCAATGGTTCAAGTCGGTGTAGAACTTCCTCAGCGACGCGTTGGTCTACGCGCACCGCACCGAACGAGATGCAGCGTGGGCCGCCATGATTGATCATGCTGCCCTGACAGCTATAGCGGCCGATGTCGCCCTTGGTGCCTGAATACGCGACGTGCAGTTTGCGACCGCAATGGCCGCAGCGGATGAGACCGGCCAACAGCAAACCGCCGCGTTTGACCGCACCCCGAACCATGTTGCCCTTCATGTTGGCGTTGTCGGTGATCAATTTGCGATTGCTCTCGTACTCGTCCCAGCTAATGTATCCCGCGTGGTGTTCGACGATCAAGACCTGCCATTCTTCGCGATTGACGTGGGTGCCGCTGTACAGCCGCTTGCGACCGCTCTCAATGCGCACAATCGTCTTGGTCTTGCCGAATGCGTATGCCCCGCCGTAGGTGGGATTCGTCAGGACATGCCACAGGGTGTTATAGACCGGTAGTTTCCAGACAATATAACGGCCCTCCGGGCCATAGCTTGCCGCCGGTAGCTCAATGCGCTCCTGTCGAAACCAGATTAAAACCTGCCTCACACTACCAAACTCGCGAAACTTCCGAAACACCAGATCGAGCGCTTCACGAATACGTAGATCCGGATCCTTCTCGATGCGGTTGTTCGGAACACGCATGTAGCCAATCGGTGCGGTCATGAACAACTCCCCGCGCTTGGCCTTCTGATCCAGCGCGGCTTGGGAGCGTTGACGAAACGTCGAGAGTTCCATCTCGGATAACGTGCCCTTCATGCCCAGCAGCAGGCGGTCGTTAGGCTCGCGCGGATCATATACACCATCTTCATCCACCAGGATCGTTCCGACGAGCCGACAGAATTCGAGCAACGTGTGCCAGTCACGCCCGTTGCGCGCGAGCCGGGACGCTTCGATACAGAATACTGCGCCCACCGCGCCGCTACAAAGGGCGGCCAGCAAGCGCTCGAAGCCGGGCCGATGGATACCCGAGCCCGAGCGGCCCAGGTCGTCATCGATGACCGTCACCTCAGGCCAGCCGAGCACGCGGGCACGATCGGCGAGTCCATACTGACGTAACTGGCTCTCACGATTATGCTGCACCTGGTCCAGCGTCGACTGACGAACGTAGACATAGGCGAGGCGCGAGAGATGCTCAGCGCGGATCTTGTTCATCGCGCACCTCCATCTCGATTGCATCGATCACCGACTGCATCAACAGTGTCAACTGCGCCACTACGTCCGCTAACACCTCTGCGGGCAGAGGTCCTTCCTCGCTGCTCCCCTCGAACAGATCGTGCTGCACCATCACCTGTTTGCGCATCACCGTATCCCCTGTGCGTTGACAACACTGAAGAAGATAAAGCGGCGCTGACCAGGCGTTGAAGTTCGATCAACGCCCCGTGCGGTAATTCCGGCTGCACAACGATAGACATGCGAGTTGCTGCTTCGCCGGTCATCCACGGCGGAAGATGAGCGCGAGTGCCATCGGGTTGCATGATGATCAGGTACGACTCGCCTCGATAGCGATTCATTCCAATGACATTAACGCGCTCGCCGAAGCGCGGGTGAAACGGATAGCGGACAACGACATCGTCGCAATGATGATGGGCAGTGTGTTGCAGGTTCGCCCGCAGCGGGAAAATCAACCATCGGTGCGAGTCTTGCCGTCGGTGCCGCAGACATTTGGGGATGCTTGACGGTAAAGCCTACGTCCCCAAGCGAACTGCGGGACCGTATCAATCCCAACGAACGGCAATTTTTCTGGATTGATGACGCATGGGGTGCTACGCAGTATCAAAGGTCTGGAATGGACGCGTGGAACCAGGTTCTTCCGCATGTCGCAGCCGCTTTGAAAGCGGGAAGTAAGTTCCTGATAACGTCTCGTACACATATCTGGATGGCCGCAAAAAACGATTTGAAGGCTAGCGCATTGCCAGCTCTGTCAAAGAGCAACGTGACAATCCAGGTCGAGAAACTTACGACGGATGAAAAAGCGCAGATTGCGTATAACCACCTGAAGTTTGGTGACCAGGACAAATCGTTTAGAACGGAAATCAAAGGGTTTTTGCCGGCCGTCGTAGGCGGAGAACATTTTTTGCCTGAATCGGCGCGACGCTTGGGGAACAGGCTACTGTCCGGGCAGCTCAAGAAGACGCAGGCCGGGGTAAGCGAGTTCTTCGAAAAGCCATCGGAATTTTTGTTGGAGACTGTACGTTCGCTCGCCCCGCAGAGCCTTGCAGCGCTCGCGCTGCTTTTCGTTAGTTCCGGGCGGGTTTCCTCCCCGATTGCGGACGGCCCGGAAGCGCAATTGGCCATGGAAGCGTTTGGGGTGACTCTCGCTTCACTGCGGTCGGCAGTGCTCGAGTTGAACGATACACTTTCGCTGCATGCGCAAGACCATACTGGCGTGTACTGGCAATTCAAGCATCCGACCGTTGGCGAGTCAATTGGTAGATACGTTGCAGAGAACCCCGAACTGGTCGAACTCTATTTGCGAGGGGCCAAAGCTGAATCACTGATGGCGGAAATTGTTTGCCCAGGCGTTACACTTACCGGTGCTCTAGTTGTCGTCCCGCCAATTTTCTACGACCTTCTTGTTCAGCGGCTATCAGCGCGTCCGGATTCAGCGCTGCGCTCGTTTCTGACGACGCGAGCAAACACAGAATTCGCCGTCCAACTTCTTGCCATGCGGTCCGACCTGCTCGAATTAGATATTCATCTTCCACGAAACTATCGTATAGCAATAGATTCGAAAGCAGATTTCCTGGCGAAGATGAACAAGTTCGGTCTCCTCCCGGAGAAGACGAGAAAATTATTCGCCGAGGAACTCATCAAGTCAGTGTGGGAAAGAGCGGATGCAAGTGTCTTGCAATACGAATACCTTCGCGAAGTGCTTACTCCGCCCGAGCAATCTCTCCTGCTATCAAAGGTCGAAAGCCAGGTCTTGAACCGGCTTGACGACCACGTAGACCGGGTAAGCGAGACATGGGATACCGACTACAGCCCCGCAAATCACTTCGACGACCTTGAGGAGGCGGTGCGAGATTTTATCCGCGAGGTTGCGCCCGAGCGGGACAAAGAGCTCCTTGACGGCTTCAAGAGCCGAACCGCCTATGCAGTTGAGGAAATGACTAAGCGCTATCGGGGCGCGAAAGAAGAGGATGCACCTGTCAGTAAAAACGTCAGGTCGAATAGCAACGTTGCATCGATATTTCGAGACGTCGACGATTGAAGGGTTGCCTGACGGTAATAAACCTAGAACATTCAGAGCGTCTATCAGCCGAAAGGACGGTTCAAAAATGACGTTGAGAACAGACGCGGATAATTTGTTGTATTTCGCTTATGGTTCCAACATGTCTGTCAGCAAGCTGACGGCACCCACACGGGCGCCGTCAGCGAGACTCATATGTTCTGGGTACGTGAACGGCCGCCGTCTGACGTTCGACGAGGCAAGCAAGGATGGCTCAGGAAAATGTGATTGCGAGCTAACCGTCAATTCAGACGACCGGGTTTACGGAGTGGTCTTCTCCATCCACACCATTGACCGACCGTCCTTGGACCGAGCAGAAGGTAACGGGCATGGGTACGACGCGACGCGAATCCAGGTCCACACACCAGCGGGCCCGATACCCGCATTGAAATATATATCGCGACCAACAAGAAAGACGGTCTGCTGCCTCACCACTGGTATAAGCAGCATGTCCTTGACGGTGCGCTAACCGCCACGTTGCCAGCCGACTACGTCAACGCAATTGCCAATATTGGCTCCATCCCGGACCGCGATGAGATTCGAGCAGCACGCGAGAGCGCAATTCAACACGATTGACGTGTCCATCGCCATCCCGCCGGCGACCCGCGACGCTCAGCCGGACCGCTATCGACATTACCTCTTTAACCAAGGTGCATCAAGGCCGGTTGCGCCTGCATAGCCGCCTACTCGAAAATTCCGATTGCACAGAGGAATCGCATTTTGAAAGACAAATCGTACTCCAAACTCGCAGACCTACTCACTGACATTGAATGGTCCCAGGTGTGCGACGCACTCAGCATCGAGGCGATGCCAAAAGAGTCCTTCAGGAAGGACCCACTGATGGTATTTTCGACCGTATCGAAGACCTCGTACTGCATGGCCGTATTCGAGGCATTGACTCGCCCGATGAGCATGCTCGCAGAGGTTGCAGCATTTCTGGGGCAAGGCGATGTTAGAGCGCGTACTACTGCGTCTGTGATTTCGCTTGCAGACAATATCAAAATCAGGCCGCAGCAGTTGGATTATGCAATCTCCTGGACCGAAAACACGCGACCGTCTGCGCAAGTGCGAACGAACCTGGAGGTCGAGTATCGAAGCTTCGTGAAACCGCTCCTTCTCAAGGTTCGAAACAACGCCGCGCCACAGAAGAGGTCGAGGACACGACTTAACAGACGACAGCTACACCTGGGTGCGGTTTTTCAGCAAATCGAAACCTGCGAATACTCTCGTGAGGCGCTCGCCGAATTCGGGCAGATTCTGCGACTTGTCGGCAACGCACTTTCAGACAGTGTTCCCGGTGAAGAATCTGAGGACTTTCCCGTTCTGGGCGAACTACGCATCCTTCAGAAACGGCTATCGAGCGACCTACAGAAATTCGAATCGGAAGTAGATTCGGCATTCAGGTCGCGCGAAACATGGTCGGACACAATCGACTCGCGGGCTAGCGAACGCCTCAGGATTTTCATTGAATCAATCGCCTTTCTTCACGAACGTACGCCCGCGAAAGAGCTTGCTCAGCTACTGAGACTGGATGTAATCCGTCACCGGCCGCAACTCTATGAGGTGTGGGTGATGTGCACCATCTTGAAGACCCTTCGAGACGGTGGTTGTGACGTCCGGTTGCTGGAAGTCACGAGTGACGAGAATTCCGACCGTTTATGGAATCTCAAGTACGCCAAAGCCTCACGTCCGGTCGCTGAAATAGCGAAGGACGGCACGAGCCTGTTCCTCTTTTATCAGTTGTTCCGCCGCCACCAGAAGGGAGACATGCCAGATATCTCGCTGTGGCGAGACAACACTGCGCAGACGTCGCCAGTGTGGATTGTGGACCCGAAATTCTCGGAAAAAGGCGGGTATTCGATGTCGAGCTACGTGAGCACAGCTCAACGATATATGGACCAATTTCGACCAAGCGACTTCTCGTGTGTACTCGAATACTTCCCTCGCCCAGATATCGGTACCGACTCGCGCGTCATTCTGGACGTCGCACCACAGGGAGCAGGACTTTCCCCCTTGCGCCGGCTTTTGAAACAGGTGCACGGACTTGTCTCGAGGACGGTAGCAATCCTTGATTTGTCGGGCAGCTACGCCGGCAATATCCTAGCTATTGCCTCGCGGTTGCGACGGTTGGTGGCTGAGGGTGCACTATTGGACACTTGCATTTTGTTCGCCGGTAGTGCCACCGTCTGTGAATCTTTAATCGAGGCTTCGACAAGAGAGTTTGACAAAGAGCTTCGCGCCTTGGGTAGCAGCAGCAACATTATGCCGGCACTCGCAATAGCTAAAGAATTGTCTACCCTGCATGACACTCGAGCTTTCGTTCTTTTGAGCGACGGGAGCTTCAACGACGGTACCATGCAAACCGTGTTGGACTCAGGATTCAATATTGCGCTGGCGCTCCCGCCGGAAGAATCCACCACATAGCCCTCCAAGCTGCCCAGAGATGCCGCTATCGGTGTAGGCCACAGTCTCCGGCGCGCACGGCGACTGTCAGCCTTCGCGAACTCTGAGACTAGTGCTCGCCGACTCGAAGATTCTAAGACGTGCAATCAACTGCGCCGGATGCTTTGGTCTTAACGATTCGCTCAATCGTGGTCGACAACGCTCCCGTGGTAGCCGGCAGAAAATATCGAGGATTCTGCTCCTCGGCGAGGACGGTGGGGGTGGACATTGGCAAGTCGAAATACTGCATGCAAGTACAGCCGTATACGGAGATTTACAGGGGTGAGCTGACACTTTTAATCGGGGAGTGAACATGGGACGCACGCGTTCGAAAGAATGCGCGTCAGACGTCGCGCAGTCGCTCCATGAAAGCAGACTCTGGGGCGTCGGTGGAGTGGCCTTTTAACGACGCAGTTACCACGGTAGGCCCTCTTTGTTCCTTCTCGGGCCATGATTTTGTGACTGTTCGAGGCTTCGGCATTAGTCGTTAATTTTTGGTCTCAGCATGCTGCGTCATGCTCGCTGCATCGCAAATTAACCGTGCGCTGTGCTAATATCGAGATGCCGTGGGGCGGTAGCTCAGCTGGGAGAGCGTCGCGTTCGCAATGCGAAGGTCGGGAGTTCGAGCCTCCTCCGCTCCACCAAGAACTTGTCTTTGGAAACAGCGCACTTCGTCCCGCGATGTAGTGCGCTGATTGCATTGTGATGCGACGCATGCCGCCTGGCGCCGTTTGCTGTCACCGTGCTGAGCGCTGCAGAGCTGCACACTGATACTTGATTTTGCCTGCTGCGCTCGACGTCGTACGGTCAACTTTTCGGCCTTTTTAAACACCATTGGATGTGCCAAACAAGACGCCCAATCGAGGCGTCTGCATGCGCCCTGTCGCCGGCAGCCAATCGCTACAATTCACCGTATCCAGCTGGAGCGTTGTCCATGTCGTCCCATCGGCGTTCGACGGTTGGGTCTAACCAGTCTGCGGCGCGTCGTAGCCATGTGGCGTCGACGACGTCGTCGGACGACTTCATCTTCTTGACTTCGAATTCAGTCGCCAGCGCACGCAGGCGGTTCGCTCGCTCGAGCTTCAACGCCCATTCCTCGACGCGCTTGAGTTGTTCAATTGCGGAGCGGCGAATCGCGGCAAGCCTCGCGCGCTCAGCTTCTTGCATAGCCGCGAGTTCTCGCTGCTCGACCCGCATCTCAGCTTGGACGGAATTGCGAATAATCCGATGCCGAAGCTTGCGAACGAACGCGTGAATCTTCGTCTCGACTGAGGCGCTCCGACTGTCGGCAGTGGTAGCCGTTGCATAGTTGCTTCCAACGTCGAACGCCGATATTTCCAATTCGTTCGTTGGATGGTAGAGGTAGGTCTGGCTGTTCAGGTTATATCCGACGCGCTTGTTTTCGGCCAGTTGCTCCCGAGTCAAAGGGATGTTTTCCTGGCGGCTTCGCTCCCTCACGCGAAAAGTTAGCTTGTTATCAAGCAACGTCACATAAGCCGGGTCTTCTTCTTTGGCGCTTGAGGAAAGCGTATATCCCGCGCCCGTCAATGTCTCGAGAAGCATGTTCAGCACGAGGAGTGCTCGCAGCGAGTTCTGGTGGGACACAGCAACCCGCATCAGTCCGGCACCGTCGCAATACGGCCATGCTCGCGAATCGCGATGCTTACCTTCGAGCTTTTTCGCTATCCGTTTGACAAGCGGCAGGCATCCGTCGATAGAGGTGCGCATGCTTACGGTCGTTACGTCCGGCGCATGAGTGGCATCCTCATCGATTCGAGCCTGGGTGCGCAGCGACAGCTCGTCGTCCTGCGGGTTCTTGAAGACAGAACGCCGGTAGGTTGTCGCTCCCTTGGTAGGCGGGAGCGATGGCTTTTTCACGGCCTTGCCGGCGGCAAGTTTTTCCCAGTAACCACGGGGAGGGACAGGGATATCCAAGCTTACGCAAATCTTGCGAAGTCCCACGTCTGAGATTTCATACCTCTTCGATACCTTGCTGACCGGCTCGGTCCAGATTTCGTCGTACAGCTTTTCGCGTTTGAAATCTTGATGGACGTAAGGCATCTGAGCTCGCGGTCTGTTTGGCAGGGCCTTGTTAGTATGCCCCGCCACACATCGAGTCCGCTACAGGGACAGAACGGGCACATGAGCCTAGGCGGACCGTCGGGCGGAAAGCGAAGCCGGCGCCCCCATCCAGCGCGCTACCTGTCCCCACCCTGGCTCCTCGCGGCGCGGCCCCATTTGTATGCGGCGACTTCTGCGTCTGATTGACCTGACGCAGCTATCTGAAGTGTTCCTAAACCGCCTCTTCCAAGAGGTTTCGCCCTGCTTTAGTCAGGGTGAACGTACCGTCGAACCGGTCAGCGTAGGCCGGGCCGTCCTCGACTGGTGTGAATAGCAACTTTCCGCAATTCCTCAACAAGACGAGCGCGTGGAACAGGATGTCAGCCGATTCCTGCGCGTCCACAAAGCGTGCGGCGCCCGCTTTTGCAAAACGGGCCAGCCCGTCCCGCTCCGGAGAGAACACAAACCGTTGCTTGCCATCAAGCCCCACAACAGACCGCTCCGTCGCAACACTCAGGTGCTGCTCAATCACAAAGTGCCGCACCACATGCCAGGTGAACTTCTCGGTCGGCTGATTCTTGTAGGCAATCATGGCCTGACGAAGGCCGTTGAGTGAAAGCTTTCCTCGTCCTCACGGGCCAACAAATTAAGACGCGCCGGCAACAACTCAAAGAAGTCTGCAATCTGACCAAAGACCATAGGGTCTGTGCTCGCCGAAAACGACATCCAGCACTTCCAATGACCGGCTGTGCCCTTGGGTAGTCAGGTTGGCGCTGCTGACCACGAACACATCGCCGTCATCCGATTCGAGGTAGGCAATCTTGGGATGAAAGATGCCCCCGCCCTTGCCCTCTTTGGTCGGTGTGGTGCTGGCAACCCGATAGCGGCTCCCCCCGAAGCGACTCGAAGATTGTCCACGCTATGTCGCGCCTCGCGCGCGTCCAGCATGACCGTGATTTGCTCGCAATCTCCTTTGCGCAAGAGCGGATAGGGTCCCGCCTCAAACCAGACCGACGAATAGGTGTAGGAGGTGAATAATGCCTTTTTCGGCGCCACCTCTTCGAGAATGTCGTAAAGCGTGGTCATCAAACCCCCGTATTAATCTGCAGATTCTTTTTATCGGATACCGAGCATACGATACTCCGGACATACGGGGCGTTCACGTGAGTTCACACTCTCTCAGCCGAAATTTGTCGACGCGACCGTCACTTCCCGGGAGTAGCATTCGCTACGCTCATCGGCCAAAACACGCCATTCCGCACAAGCGCTGCGAGATTGGCGGCCGCTTGCTTCGGTGCGTCTCCACCGCGTATTAACGCACCTAGTTCGACGTTTAGATTCATTGCATAGTCGGTCAAATTCGCGCTCGACAAGAAGAGCACCTCGTCGTCCGCAAGCATAAATTTCGCATGCAGCGAGCCGTGCTGGCCCTGACTGCTTCGCGGCCGGCGCGACAATGGCCAAACGTACGTTGCAACGCCTTTAAGACGTGACAATGCAAGGGCAACCGCCGGGTCAAAGGTCACTTTACCAGCGCTTTCCTCACGACTTTCCAACAAAAACGAAACACGGACGCCTCGAGCCATTGCTGATTCGATTGCGCTTACGAGGCCATCGACCTTGTAGGCGGCAAACGTAACAATGAAAAGCGACCTTCGCGCAGCATTTATCAACTCGAGTAGTGCCTGCTCCGTACTCCGTAATCCGGACCACGGGGTGGCTGGTCCGGACCACACCAGTTCGACACCACTCTCTCTGTGCAGCCTCGTCGCTTGGTAGAGCGCCCCTTCAATCGACGCGGCAAGTTCAACGAGCGTGATTTGACCAGCATCCTGACACCACTCTTCGATGACTCTCTCTAACTTCGCCCGAGCCGTCGCGTGAAGCCGCTGTTGTATCGACAGCATCCCGGACGATGTCTTTGCAGTTCCGTGCACCCGCCGAAGCTGCTCCACCACTGTCGCCACAGCATCAGGGGACACTTGGGCAGCGAATTCAGTGATGGCGTCAAGCAAGGATGTGGAAGGGCCCATGACTATTCAAAGAAGGGAAAGTTTCCGCCGCCTATCGTCTGGACAAGTAGTCCCCGGTCGAGATATTTGTTTCCCCGCTCGCAAGAGGTCTCGGGGGAAAACATGCAGGCATGACAGGCTGCCCCGTGGAGCGATGAAGTGCCATCCTGCGCTGGGTGGTGCTCGCCACATAGCGGGTCCGAGGCACAAAGCCGAATTTGTTCCAAGGCTAGCCGTATTAAGCGCCCAAGCCTGTCCGGTTCGCCGAGTGAGACCAAACCACCAAGGGTCCCTTCACTATCCGGAGCGGCCGTATAGAGAAGCAAGCCAGCCATAGGAGGCGCGTCTCCACTTCCGTCGTCAGCATATATCCGTTCACGAATGCTGGCCGACGAGTACCCCGCTTCCATCGACAACTGCCTCATCAGGGCATGCGAGAAGGAGTGAATTAAGGCATACCGAATTCCCGGGTACCCGCTCTCAGGTTCGGGAATGCGCCGAGCCTTCCGCCATGCCACATGAGCGCGGAACATTTCCTCATCCTGCTGAGTAACGCGCTGCACCCATTCGCGTATGGCTTCTTCTGAAAATTGGAGAAAAACACCTTCTCCTCTTACTTCCGAAACAGGCACCCAAATCGGCTTGCTTCGCCCCAGTGGCGCGCGCAGCGACTCCGGAATTTCGCTGGGGTCCGAATAGTCGCCCGGCGATTCGATGCGCGTGAATCCGGTTAGAGCACGCACCTCTCGCAGACGCTCTGCACGAACGACCTTCTCAAAATACGGTTCATATCCGTGTGGCGCTGCCACTGGGGTTAGCTGAAAATCCCGAGTGTTTGTGCCGGGGTCCGCACTGACGAAGACATTCCATTCAGGCAATTTCAAATTGCCGTCAGCTTCGTCGGCCTGAAGGCCATTCTTCTTGCTTTCAATGGCATCCCATACGGCAACGTCGCTGTAGTCCTCCAGCCCCTTCAGATTCCCCACCGCCCGAAAGGCCGCGATAGTCTCAAGTGATGGGATATGTTGCAGTATCGCCCAGCGCTCCTCTACCAACTGAGGTAACTTGTCCACGTACATCGGAATTGAGAGCGCCGAAAGGGATATGCCAAACCAACTGTTGGACGCACCTAGCAGCATAGTCTGCGCGTGCTCTTCGCAGCCGTTGGGCGCGAAGTCCCGCAAATGTGGTCGCCGCCCCCGACAGCCGAATACCTCGTCGCTTGCGGCGACCTCTCCGAATGCGTCTGACATGCGGCGGTCTAGCCCGCAGGTATCGCACTTAACTAGCAAATCGACCGCTTCATCTGAGGCACCAATTTTTTTCAGTCGCAATGGACCATTGCATGTTGCAGCACCACGATGCACGAAGCGCAACCACGGAAAGTCATCAAGATGGCCGTGACTGCAGGCCATCTGGAACCGCGCCGGCAGCGCGACCGGGGGCTGTCCGGCCTTACTGCAGTTCGCATGGACAAAGCGCGCCCGGTCCGGCCGGTATGGGTCAGTTTTCAGTTCGAACAGGCCAGAGCTGATTGGCGCCAACAGCTCACACCATGGACATCTAAACCACTGAGGAAACGCCGCAACCGGGACTCCAATCTTGGCGCCTCCGAGCGGGTCAGCAGAAGCGGTGTCTGGCTCGACTGGCGGAAGCAACAGCTTCTCCACCTGGCCACCGAGTTGAATGCGCACGGCGCGAAGCAGGCGCTCTTCGCTGACCAATACGGAATGTGTCGTATCCCAGTCGTCCAAACCCATCACCATCCCAGCGATGTTGGGAAGGTCAATCATTGCGCCAACTCCATACACGTTCAGGAGTTGCGTTGGTCTGATATCGCCGACCTTGTGTTTTGTCATTTTTGTTCTCCGGCCGTCGACGGCTGAACGTTTGCGCCGCTGGCGGCAGCCGGTGCTGGCGCCGAATACCCTTGCCCGTACCCGTCATCGAGTGGCTTGTCGTCCATTATTAGGCCAACACTCGGCTCGACGTCGCGTAGCGAACCGAGACAGGTGAAGTCTTCCCACTCTCCCGCTCCGGTTTTCTCGAGCAACGCAACTGTCGTCCCGTCTCTCTGGCCTTGGTAACCTAACCGCGCTCCGCCAGGTTTGGACGCAGCCTTCTTGAGCCAAAAATCAATTCGGGCTTTCAACAGCTTCTCCACCCGCTGTCCTTGCGCCGTCGACTGTGTCACGGATGTGGCGCGCAGAGCTATCGCCTTAATCGCATCCTTCACAATCGCGTGCGAACCGTCTAGTCGTCCCGCTGCCAGGTTCTCGTTAAATTCGGAGGCAGGCAGACGAACCAGCGCGGCTAGGACAGCAGACACCCCTCGGTCAACCGCTCGTGCTGCGAACGGCGTGACTGAAAGTGCTTCCACATGCTGGTAGAAGGTGGCGTGGTAATGCTCGAATCGCTCGTAATGAGAAAGGTCGCGCGGCCGCCCCCAATTGTAGACCGTGCAAACAAGGCCGGGGGCCTGTGCGTTCCGCCCGACGCGACTCGTTGCCTGGATGTATTCAGCAGTTCCCTTGGGCTGTCCACCGACAACCATGAGGCCCAACCGCTTGACGTCAACCCCAACGGATATCATGTTTGTCGCCAGCACCACGTCAAGAGGATTGGCGCGGGTCGGCTTGCTACTTGCCCGTGCATGGGGCGGCAACAACGGGTCGTGCGGGAACTCCAATCGGTCCAACAAGCCGGGAATATCGCGCGAGTTTTTCCGAGAGGTCAACTCTTCCAGAGCTGGCGTATGACGTTTCGCCAGTCCACGGCTTTCCATGTCCCGCAACCGCGAGCGAATATCATCGTCCACAAGCCGTCGCATGCCGCCTAGCTCTCGCATAGAATTGAAGTAGCCCAGCAAGGTCATCCAAGGGTCTGCAGCTTTGCCATATCTCAAGAACAGCGCTTGAGACGCCGACAGGTAAGCGGAATAGACGCGAATCAGTGCAACCTTGAGGCGTCGCCCAAACGCGCTCACCCCGACGTAACGTCGCCCGGGATACCGTTCGCTCGGTTCACGCTGCAAGCTGAAGAAATTGTCGCGTACGTCTAGCCCTTGCGGCGGAAACACACGAACGTCCCGCAAGAATAGCGACCGCACCTGCTCGGTTGCTTGCCGTATCGTCGCCGTTGAGGCAATCAGCTTCGGGCGAACGGCCTTCCCATCGACACTCCAAGAACATAGCCGGTCGACCGCCGTCTCATACAGCCCAACGAGACTACCCAACGGACCGGAAATAAGGTGCAATTCGTCCTGGATAATCAGGTCTGGTGGTCGAAGCGGGCCATGCGCTACAGCCCTTACTGCAGGCAGGCCATTTTTTGTCGGATGCGAAGAAGCGTCTTCCAGACAGGGCGAAGTAAACCCATGGCGCGGGCAATACCCATCAACCTGGCCGAACAGCATCTGCGTCGTGCCATTCCATGGCATCTGGGCGAATTTATCAACCGTTGCTATCAGCAGCGCTGGCAACCGACGATAGATTTCTTCGTCGACTGTTAGGACTGGAATTCCTTCATCAGGTGCTTTCGCACGACTGAATTCACATTGGCCTAACCGGTCACTGCAGTACGTGAAGACACGGGCTCTGCCTTGAGCGTACGTTTCGACCTTCACGTCACGCCCAAGGTCCAGACCCTCCCCACACCACGGACAATTGGTCAACTGCAATGGAGAACCAGTGCCACTGCCCATACCGGCGCCACGCCCGCCCAGCGTCGATTGATGTGCATCTGCGACGGTGTTGGGCGATGTCTTCATGCCAACCCAAAGGCCGACGCGGAACGGTTCCGTGCCCCACACGTCTGGAGAGCCCCGTCGGATTACTTCGCATGCGCAAATCAACGCGGCGGCACGCTGAAACTGCTGCAAGGTAAGCAAACGAAGCGTATAACGCATGATGACCGCTACGCCGGCGTGTCCCAGTCGTCCTCCCACGCTGCCCTGAAGTCGCCTCATGCCAAGCGTATATGCCGTAAGACCCAGATACGCCTCGGTCTTACCACCGCCAGTCGGGAACCAAAGCAAATCTGCGATAGCAGAAGGCGCACTGCTACGCTCGGAGTGGTCGAGTTGCGTCACCCCTGGCAGATTGAGAAGCACAAATGCCAACTGGAACGGCCGCCATGAGCGGCTTTCTGATTGGTCCAATTCGTCGATGCTTACCCTTCGGCCGGCCCGCTTCGACTCCGACACGAGCGTATGGATGCGCTGCTGCCACATCGCGCGGTTCGCAAAACGGAATGCCTCGCGCGCCTTGATGTCATGTTCGAGAAGGTCGATACCAACAGAGATGCGGTCACAGGCGACCTTGCAGTCGACCATCGCGTTCTCGGCAACCTTGCGATAGGCCTCCAGTTCTTCCTGCGGGTCGTCGATTCGTGCCGACTCTTTGGTAATCCAGTCTTTGTACGCGCCCGGCAGCGCACGAAGGGAGCGGAACAGGTCTCCATCGGGCATTTCGGCCAGCGCTTTCATATCCAGAACCACATCGGCTAGCGCGGGGATGTCCTCCGCTGTAGGCGGTGTTGTCTGGGGCACCTCATATGTAGGCATCGCACGCGTACGCAAGCGAACGCACTTCGTGGGGTCCTCTGGGTCAATATCCGCATGTACTGCAACTCCGTGACCGACTGCGAACTCTACCTGCGCTCGATAAAGCATTTCGAGCGCCATTTGCTCTGCATGCTGTACGGAGTCCGCCTTGCTCTCATCGCGGAACAACTGCCTTTTGCGAAAGACTGCCGCACCTTCATTACCGGCAACCTCTAGCTCGGGCTGAAAAACCCACATCTCGTCCTTAAGGGTTTCACTTTCCCTCTGTCCATTTACCATGAACAGCGAAACCACCCAATCGCCGTTGAGCTTGCGAATTCTTCCCTGGAGGTAGACCTCCGATTGCGACTTATCGAGAGGCACAGGAGCAACATCGCCTTCTACAAGGGCGATTGGAAGACCGACGTTGCCCATTGGATAACGCTTCCAGACCGTCAGTGGATTTCCCTTTTCGGTGACTTGCGTAGCGCTCTTTTCGCGCTTGTAGCGCCCCCATCGCCCAGTGACCAGTACGGACTGAGTGTCTCCGGCTATCGTGCATGTCAGTCCAAGCGAACAGGGGGACAAGGAATCTGTCGGAAGCGGAGCGTCGTCTGTGGCCCCATCCTCTCCGGAGGTTGACTCGTCGTCCGCGAGTACGTCCATCTCGTTCGCACGCAGACGCCTATTTCGCGGTGACAACATACCTACCAAATAGCGGTCCTGTACACGGGTTTCCGCGACCTCTTCATCAAGGCCACCGCGAGGACCCGTAAGCTCCTTCTCGACAAGGTCTTCAAGCTCGGCGCGTAGCTGAACAGGCGACGGCACTCCCGCCGCCAATATTGGCTGATGGGTAGAATTGTCGGTCATTGGTGGTCCCCGATGTGGGCTGAGCCCTGTCAAAATAAGTCTGCTTGAATCTCAGAGGAAATACCTTGCGCACGATTGCTACTCCTTCGTGAGTGCTTGGTCACCCCCTCTTCAGCCACTGCCGTCGCTGCCTGAAGTTGCTCAGCTTCGTACCGCTCCCGATTTAATCGTGAGAGGCGCCGAAGGATTTCGAGACGTGTCTCTTCGCAGATTGTGAAACGGATACGGTCGGTATGCGGTAGGTACGCTACCTCGTGGAAATCGTGACTAAGTTGGATATCCTGCCAGGCGTACGCTGCAAGGACCGCTTTGTCGATTTCAATATGGAGTGCGCGCAGCTCAACCATTCCAGCATCAGTGCAGTTTGGGTTGTGAAACGAATTGTAGAAGTTGGTTAGCCCAATACGGTCCCGCTTCATCACCGCGCGCCGTTCAGTATCTAGGGCCGCGCCAAGAGCTTCCAACTGCGAGTCGCCTGCAGGCGGGAATGGGTAAGGTTCAAAAACGTCGGAGGGGTTATAAACAGCATCAGTTCGCATGGTGCCGCCTCTCGCATGCGCCCATACATAGTGCAGACTCGAGGTAAGTACAGCAAAAAGCGCTCGGGAATCTGAATTAACGACCACTAGCTTTTGGTCAAACACAATATCGTTCTTAATGAAGACAGGGTACTTTGTCTTGCTGGTTTGCGCGTACACAATTACTTCAGCAGGTGAGCACAGCATTGCATCCCAGTCCTTCGGATGGCGATGGAACGCATGGCCTCGGCCAACTGCATGGTAGAGCGCCGGGCGCTTTTCCGCGAAGTGCCACCATTTCTCGCGGTATACGGCGCGGTTGTTGGTATCGCGCTCCGGTTTCACGAGCGCCCGTACAATTGAAAGCAGCTTGGGGAAATCATCCGCTACCCTCCTAGGGTAATCGGCGGGAACCCGGCCGTCTTGAAGCCAATGCGCTTTTTGGCTTTCTCCTGACGTTGACCACTCTCCGTCTGCGTCGCGAGAAAGAGGCCAGTCCCAGAAATTGATGACCCACCGCGATGGTCTCTGCTCTGGATGGGAATTCAGTCCCTCACCGTTGAGATATGGAAATAGCACCTCAGTGTTCTTCGCGTCGCGTGAAATCAATTCTTGTGCGGCCTCTTCGCTCATAGTGAACCCGCGACCGAGCACAATGGAGCCCTGATAAGACTGATTGGCATTAGCGAGCAGCCGCTTTGGGCTCCACTCCTCCTCGCCGGATAAGAATGCGGAGATGGTTGGGACAATCTGGCTCTTTAAGCGGTAGACGCCGCTCCACGACCCACGATGCAAATGTACCGCGCTGGCCGCGACTGATGCAGCGCCCGGCCATGCGAAGCTGGGGTTCGCTGCATAGATGCTATGGCCTCGGTGAAGCATTGCTTCCAGCGCCACCTGTCGCGTATCTCCTTCGGCGATGGTGTTCACCGCCAACAGTCCGAGGTTTCCTCCGTCCTTGATTAGCCTCGCTGCACGTAGGAAGAAATACGCACAGAGGTCAGCGCTGCCGCGACGGCCATCCGCCTGATACAAAACTTGAAAGTCCCGATAGTCTATTCCGAAGTTTCCGGTAATTTTCTGACCGCCGACGAACGGCGGATTGCCGACAATGGCATCGAATCCAGGGTTGTCGCTTTGTAGCATCACCTCCGGGAATTCGACGAGCCAATGGAACGTACGTCGCGTCATCGGTGCCGAGGGCGGACTCAGCATCCGTTCAGACATCTCTCTTAACCCCTGAAGTCGGTGCAAATCTGTCGGTAACGCAGCACTGCCGTCCAAAGCGGCACCCACGTCAAGCAGGCGTTCGTCCAAGTTGGTGTCCAACAAGTTAAAGCTGCGTGAGGCGACGCTGCCAGCTGTGGCTAGGCCCGCTCCAACCACGAGGTCGGCCAAAATGCGAACACTCTCCAACGCCGATTCTGCCTCGCGGTGAAGCTGGCGCTTAAGTTCAGCGTCGTGCATGTCAAGGACCGTGAACCGTTCCAGTTGCTCGCGTTTGCTCCGGGCGGCATTCAAGATGGCCGCGCAGAAGCGCTTGATATAATCGTGTAGTCTTGCCGGCGCGCGTGCCGGCAATAGGTGGAAGCTTTCTATTTGGTCGGCTGTGTGCAGGCCCAACAGGCTATCGCCACACTTGATGGCGTGGTCCACGAACGTAAACGGACGGTTTTTGTGCAGCGTGATAAGCCAGAGCGATAGCTTAGCCATCTCGACAGCCATGGGGTTGACATCGACGCCATATAGACAGCGTTCCGCGACCAACCGGCGGGCGAGCGCAAGTCGTTCTTCCGTGTCGTGCGGGAGGAGTTGCTCGGTATGGTGTGAGCCTGACGGCAGCGCCTCAGGCACGACGAGTGGGACTTCCGGTTGGGTCGCTTCCGCGAGGCTCCATGCCTCTACTAGACGTTCAGACAAGTACCGACAAGCCTGTACCAGGAATGCCCCAGAGCCACAGGCGAAATCACAAATCTTTAAAGATAGAATATTCGCAGCCTTCTTGAGTCGCTCTGGTGCAGGCTCTTCGCCACGGTCTACCCCTTCGTAGACAAGTGGTTCCAACGTAGTCTTTACGACGGGTTCGGTGAGGCTTCTCGGCGTGTAATGTGTGCCCGTGCTGCGGCGGTCCGACCCTGATGTAACATAGACACTGCCTTGCTGAACAATTACTGGATACCCGTTTGTATCCTCCCGGAGTAGCAGAGAATATCGTTTGATTCGCTCGTAGAGACCGTCTGCCGTTCCGCAAGCCGATTGCAGCAAGAGAAAATTAGCATCGCTAGCCTGCGCCAACGCTCGGCGTATGGCAGCAGGTGTGCGTCCAGTTTTCTCCTTCAGGAACGCAACCAGCTCATCGTCGCCAGCGGTCGCTCGTTCTTCGAGGTCATCCAGCGAAATTTCGATATCGTCGCCACCACTCGCTCGGAATCCCAGCACTGGCGACGACGCGTGCTTGGCCGTGTGGTCGAGCAAGCCCTCATACACGTGGCCAATCTGCTCAATATCCAACGCTCGAAATGAAAGTCGACGGGGCTCAGTGCCTCCGCCCGGAACGCGTACTCGCAAGAATTGCAGCGACTCCAACAGATGCAATACGGTGCGGTTGGTGATTGGAAGCGGCGCAGCCGGCGTGTCGGTCCACGACGTGCCCGCAGTTCGTCCTTCAAGAAACGGATAGTGGTCGGGGTCGAACAATGCTCCCCCGTAGGCGGGCAAACGCATCGCCTCGTGCTCCACTCCACCATGAACCACGCGGCAGGTCGCCAAAAATCGGCTCCATGCATCGTGCCGGTGTTCGAGTAACTGTTCGTCCGATACCTCACGTAATTGGTCGCGAAGCGTTGAAATGGCGTAGTGGCGGTCGTACAACGCGTCGCCAAGCAAAAGAAGGCCGCGCTCCTCAGCAGAAAACAGAAACACCAGGCGCATCATGATAGTAAGAGCCGCCTGGTAAAGTTCCTTCTCGCCGATACCGGTCAAAAGACGGCCATGCTGCTCGACATCAATACGGTCTAGTGCCTGAATCAGTACTTCGACTGCTTTCAACACCTGTTGACCGAGTTGGTCAGTCACTTCCTGCTGATTCAGCGCGCTTTCTGCGAGCATGCTCGGAAGTGTTTCGTTCTCCGCTACGCCGAAGAAGCGACCAATTCCGAGTAGTGAAACAAATGCCCGCAGGGTAAGTGGCTCTTCCGACCAAAGCCCCGCATCCCAAGTGATGAAGCTTGTGGTTTCGCCAGGTCTCGCCGCAACCAAAAGCCACTTCTCTCCGTTGGTGACGAGGCCCAAAGGAACGCCGGTCGCGTGCAACAATGTCATCATGCGGGTGTCGGGCGACCCGGTCTTCCATGCTTTGCCGGGTACTGGCTTTGTCAGCGCTTGGCTCGGTGGATATACGTCTATCAGCATGCGAGGAAGCGCTTCGTGGGGCGACTTAAGCGCGTACGTCGGCCGCAGGGTCTCGCCATGCTCTTGAACGCGCGCTTCCAGCCCACTTGGCAACGCCTGACCCGTGAGCAAATAGTCGTCCAGATAGCCGAGTGTGCTCTTGAGCACGAACTCCAGCCATGCGGTGTGAATCGCAACCTCCGGGCGACTGTCTTCCCATTCACCGAATGCGAGCCGAACGTTCTTGGACACCTCAGTGTCGTGCGCATCCAGCCCCTGAGGAAACACTCGCAGCAGCACCGGCAGGGACAGGAACGGTCCCGAAGCCTCAACTAGCGACAACCATTCGTTATGTTGACGAGCAATGGACATGGCTTATGCCGCTCCTTCGCGCGCAAGGGCTTCCGGAACCAAATAGGTGACCGATACAGGAAAGAGACGTGGGTTTGGCTCGGCATAGCGAGCGAGTATGAATTTCTCTTCTAGTTCCATTTCTCTTGGGAGCTCGTCGACACGTCGCTCCAACGCATTGCGGTCTCGCTCAAACTGGTCTTTCTCTGGCATCGAAAAGAGTTCGAGCTGGGGTTTAACTTCTTGCAACTGCGAACGGATGCTCACCAGGAGCTCATTCAGCACAGCGCGCATAGCGCTAATTTCACGAGTAGCCCGCTCGTCAAGTCGATTCTGCAGCGTTTCCGTTCTGTCCTTCATTCGAGCCTCAAGCGAGCGAAGCAAACCATCCTCGTGGGAAGGCCAGAGCTCCAATAAGCGCCGCTGGAGCGATTCTGTGGGACATTGACTAGTAGCAACGTTCAGTAGCTGCTCAAGGCGGCCAACTTGAGGAATCCGCGCAAAACGCCCTTCTCGTAGCTCACCACCGGCGAAGATGATTTCCTCGTGGATGCGCTTGTTGTCGCCGCCGAGTACTACCAGTCGACCGTGAGCGACAACAATGGGAACATCGGACGCCTGGTTTGGAATCACTCGCGCCGTGACGCGGTGAAGTCGATGATGACCGGTGACGGACCAAATCTCCGCCCGCAACCGTTGCAAACAATTCTGAACGAGCCTGTGATTCAAGTGCGCCAGAACGACATCGTCTCGACCAGTTGCAAGGGAATGGTCGAACACAATCGGGCGGACCTCCTGCGTATGCGGATGTCGCAGTCCTTCCGTAGCCTGGCTCCAGGACCCTGTGAGATGTGGCAGTCGAAAGACCGGACACTTCGTTCGCTTGCCTGTCGGGTCGGGCCAGATGCCATCGAGAGACGCCTCTTGCAGCGGCGGTTGCCCGGCGAGTGCCAGCCCCACCGTTACCACCGATAGGATGTTATGGGGGTCTAGATGTAGTTCGCGCTTCGTCTCGTTGAGTTGCTCGTGAAGCTGCTGAAGCTGAGCCCGAAGGTCGTGCCTGACGCGAAGTAGCTTTCGCGAAGCCTCGCTATCGCGCTCGGCTTGTTCCGTATTAAGGTGTCTCCGACGACCAAGCATTGCCTCGGTAACCTGCGCGGAAATCACCGGGCCCACCTTCCCTAGGTCTTCACGAATGTTCTCCACCTTCTGAGCAGCGCGCATCAGAAATTCGAGGTCTCCCTCGAGGTCGCCGGGTGCGACATCGGTCGCGTTCTGTGCATTTTTTCGATACCCGTTGCCCACGAAGTGATAAATCATCACCTTCGATTGGCGCTGACCGTGCCGGTCGATTCGACCGTTCCGCTGCTCCATGCGATTGGGGTTCCACGGAATCTCATAGTGGATGAGTCGCGAGCAGTAGTTTTGAAGGTCAATACCTTCCGATGCTGAATCAGTTGCCAGCAAGATTCGGACTGGCGAGATATCCGGGGATGTCTGGAACGCGGCTTTCACCTGCTCGCGGTCGTCACTATGCATGCCGCCGTACATAGTCATCACCCGGTCTTCGCCAGTGAATCCGTTGAAGGCAAGTAAGCCCTGCAGCCACTTCTGCGTTGCGCGATACTCAGTGAATATGATGACGCGTTCGTTGTTCCAGCCCCCGCTGGAGAAAAGTATCGCCTTCAACCAGGATATCAACTCGACCGCTTTCGCATCGGGACGCCTTGCAGCGTCGCTCGCCCAAGAACGGAGCTCGGCTAGCAACTGGTCCTCCTCAGCTGTAAGGGGACTGAAAAGCGCGACCGCCGAGTCAACGGCCTCATCAGTGGCGAAATCTATCTGATGGTCATCCGCCGGGTCTTCATCCAGTGCTTCGACTTGGCGACGGAGAATGCCAACGACGGGCTGTTGCGTCCGACTTACCGACCGACGGGCGTTGCAAAGCGATTCGAGATGCTTCTCCAGCGTTAGGCGAAACGCTTCCGGCGACGAAAAGAGCCTCTTCTTGAGCAGCTTCAGAACGAACTCACTCGCGAATCGTTCAGCATCGTCTCGAGCGGTACGAGCACGCAGTTCCGCATAACGGGAGAGCGCTCGATGGGCTGCTCGCTCAGCGTCCGTGTATGGCACTTCCAATGGTTCGACGGTGCGTTCTGGATAACGAGGCGTACCATCCCATCGTGGCGGCAGCTCCCGCTTTAGTCGTCGAACCATGACCGCCGCCAGTTGCTCCGGATTCGGCCGAACACTGCGCGCGAATCGCTGATTGTCCAGCAATTCGAGAAGCGACGAAAAACTCTCCGAGTAGCCGTTATGAGGCGTAGCCGACAAGAAGAGCTTGTGTTCGAAATGCGGCGTCAACAGGCGAATTGCCCCCGTCCGTTGTGAGTCGGTCGCGTATTGCCCGGTGCCCGCCGGCGCTACGTTATGTGCTTCGTCGACAACGAGCAGGTCAAACCGGCGCGGGTATATCGGCAGCCCGGGCGCGGGCAGCGCCTCCCGCATCAGTCGTAGCGGTCGTTCACGTTTGAGAAAGTCAATGGACGTGATGAGGCGCGGGAAATGCGTCCATGGATTCACGTTCAAACCACGGGTCCGGCGAAGCTCCTTCATCAACTCGCTGTCCACAATGCGGAAATCGAGTCCAAACTTGTCCCGCATCTGGTCGCGCCACTGAATCTGGATTCCGGACGGGCACACGATGAGCACCGTTCGCGCTCGGTGTCGCAGCATCATCTCCTGAATCACCAAACCACTTTCGATGGTCTTCCCGAGACCGACATCATCTGCAATCAGCAGATTGACCCGAGGCATTTGTATGGCACGCGCCAACGGGTCGAGCTGATAGTCCTCGATTTCCACGCCGCTGCGGAAAGGAGCCTGAAGAGTTCGGGTATCGCCTTGAGCAACGGCGCCCCATCGAACCGCATTAAGGAACGCCTCGAGGCGCTCTGGCTCGTCGAAGCCAGTTACCTCCGGCATCGAAGCGCGCTCGAGAACCGAAGCGCCAGGCTCCAACTCCCAAATCACCCGTAGTTCTTCGCCGGTGGCGTCATCTTCGACGCACGACAGCGACACAAGATTCTCGCCGTAGGCGCCGTCCGTCATGCCACTGGCGGCGACGGAAGTAACGACGTAGCGTCGGTTACGAACCGATACCAACTGTCCGCTGACAGGCACCCCGGTTGACTCAACAATGGTCATATATGTCTTTTGTGCTGAACAGAACCGCATTTTAGGGCGCAAACATCCGCTTTACAGGCTCGCACGTGGGCAAGACGAAAGCAGCGTCCCAGACGGCGCAGCAAATGTCACATCTAAAATCGACGCAACAGTTTGATTTATAAAGAAATTCTTAAAAAACTTAGTCTATTGACGAGACGGCCTCAGCTACCTCGGTAAATGGCACCGATTTGTCTTTACAACAGGCTCAAAATCCTAACACCATTGAAGCCCGGGGCAAGTCGAATGAAGGCCGAATGTGAGGCGGTTTTGCGCAGTGAAGATGACTAGAAGCGTCAGGTTCTCGTTGCATGAAAGGTAAAGAGAAAGAGACGTTGGCGCCGAAAATGATTGCCGGCTGTATTCATAGACTGGGCGGCTCCGTGTCTTCAATCTGCGTATCGAAAAAACCCTTCGCTTCGGCCTTCTTCTTCGCCATGTACTCCAACACGTCGGCTTTTCGTAAGAACCGATTCTGGTCGGTGATGTGGTGAAGCGGAAGTTTTCCCTCTTCAACCAGCTTCACCGCGTGCGGGCGAGATACAAATAGCAATTTCGCGGCGTCCGAGGTCGAGATGACCTCGTCGTCAGGGGTGCCGCGAAGCGCTGGCATGCTCGAGACATCTTCGAGCTCCGCGTCGTACAGACCGAGACGCTGCGTCGCGCCCATCATCCGAGTCAATCCAGCACGCCGCTTAGCCTTGCTCCACGTCTTATATGCGCGCACGTCCGCAATTGCAAACATCGGATGTTCGCCTCGCCTACGCCCACTTGCGACCAACTCGCCTGCTCGGACAAGACTCTCAAAGTACTCGCGCGATACGTGCAATAAAAGCGCGGCGTCCTCGCGCGACAGGTATGCCCTGCTCAAGTGCTTGACGTCAGCGGCAACGCCGCGTCGATTGTGGTTCAGCTTGCGCACCTTCATTGAAGTCTCCACCGCTGTTATACCGAATTATCAAGTTTGGGTAACTATCCATCGCCGGATACTTTTTGGATAGTCGCCAGCATCTGTTGTGGCCTCAGCTCCGGTGATTCTGGCGTGCCCGAAAGACGTCGCGGATTGCGTCTGGGCACAGCAGCTCGGGCGCTCGTGCCGAATGACGTGCCACCACCGACTCCTCTCGAACATTGCGACCTCGCGTGCGGATAGTCAAAGCCTGTGTTGCGTCGGCCGGTGTCTGCCTCGGTCTTTCGTCGCTGTGCGACAGACCAATCGCCGAATCACGGGTACAAAGCCTATCGATAGAACATCGCTCAGTCGTCTTGAACTGGCTTATCGACCGCTAGTCCCTGTCGCCAATCTGGAACAAGGTCCTGCGTCACGTCTTTCCATGTTTCAATGTTCCATGCCTTCGCCGCGTGAGACCAGACATATTCCGCGTCCTTATCGTGACCAGCCCGCCCCACGAGTTGATATGTGCTCCCGCTTGCCGTAGTCCCTGTACGCGCGACTGGGTCGAATGAGCGAATGGGCGTGCTGACACGACCATCGCAGTCGAGAATGCTAAAGCCTACAAAATGACGTTGACCATTGCCGGCTTCGCGAATAGACCAACGTTCGAGCACCACATGGGCACTTGAAGTAGAAACGTAAATCGACACGACGAATTGCTCCTTGTGGCGCTACACGTCAATCATGAGCGTCGGATTCCGGGCCTCGCCCTACGAGGTGGTCGCAAAACTGCGCGCCTACTGCCCGCATTGAGAAGGCTGTTTCAATCACACATCGATAACCTTGGCTGGTTGAAATGCAGCGTTTCCGTATGGCAGCTCTGGCTTCAGCCTATTACGGCTTGGACAGCCGCGCGGGTTTGGACTCGCTCTTTCTCGCGGCTACAACGACACAGAGTACGACGCTGACGATGTCGTCCTCGTCAGCGACTCGAATTCCGTCTAGTTTGTACGTCGCCCCTTCGTGACGAACGACGTTTGCATGTGCGATGCCGTCAACGACGCTCACATCAATACGTGCCTCAGGAATGGGCGGCGACTGGCCGGCGGGATGTCGAGAGATGTATGCCGTAGCCTCGCTTGCCTTGGCATAGGGTCCGCATGGATGGATGTAGCCACCTGCTGTTAATGCATCTTCTGCGCGTTTCCAAAGATTCACCCTCGGGTCCACCTCGTCCGCCGCCGTCAACGTAGGTTCTATGTCGCGTGGTCCGTCCTCGTGGCGACCCACGTAAATCGTGACAACAGTTCGCACCCATTCCGCAGCGTACGCGCGTGCCATCCGGCGTAGTAACCTATACTCCCTTTCATCGCAGATTGCTTCGAGTGGTGAAATGCCTCCGATGTTAACGTGCCTTGACGACAAATACCCGAGCCTGCAGGACGGCGGCGCCGGGCCGAGAAGGCGGCAAACTGCATACAATCGCTTAAGGTCAATGTCGGTGGCAGCCAGGAGCGATGGGAAGTAATGGACGCCATCAACTTCTATCGTGAATACACTTCCGCGTGCGACCATGCGCGCGAGCTGACCAGAGCTGACGCGGAGTTGGTCGCGGAATTCATCCTCCTTCAGCAGCTCACCTGAACGCAACATCTGCCGCCTTGCGGCAAGTGCCTGTTGTTCGATTTCATCCGAAAAGGTCATTGCGATTCACCCCGTGCTTCGACAACCGATGAAATTGAAGACGACGATGTACGTATTTGCTTCGGAACTTGTGTGCAATAGCGGCAATCTCAGACGAAATCCTTCAGTTCGCTAGATAGTCAGACGCGTATCTGGCACTGGAGACATCCTCCGTTACACCATGATGCTTCCCGCATCCCCTATATCCGTCGTGGCACGTCTAGCCACACCGTCTCCATGGCGATGAGCGCTACCATGCCGTTGTCGGGATAGTGACGTAATATGTGCTTGGCCCGTTCGCGCAACGCCTGCGTGCCAATTCTTCCTCGCGACTGTGATAGCTCAACCAACAGTTCGCGCGCACGGATTAGTGCGAGTCCCTTTCATCTGGCATCGTCATTTCCTCCCCCTCGTTTGCCCTCGGTTTAGACAACGCCGTTATATATGAGATTCGTTGAACCGTTCGATATTACGACCAGGTGCTCGCGAGTTTCGGCTACGTCGTGGCAGTCGTCATCGGCCCGTGGATGGCCAGGGTACCGGTCTTCATGCCTGATGCCGAGGGAACAGTCTGTTTCGTGCGTCCACGGTTCAGACGAGATAAACACCTCACGAATTTCGCCTGACTCGTCGCTATCGGCATAGGAGTCAAGGAATACAGCGACACTGTCCGGGTCAGCGCCCGCAAGCCAAGCGATGGGTTGGCGAACTTTCATTGGCACTACTTTCTTCATGTCTTACCTCGGCATTTCAAGACCCCATCAAGGACCACGGTGCATGGGAAAAATCGCTTTGAGTACCTTAAGCACGATATCCCAGACACCATCCTTGAGGTCATACGCTACGGGAGCAACGTCTGTCCGGAGTTCGCTTTTTGAAGTAATACTCGCGTATGCGAAATGACCCTCCAAAACAATATCGACGCGGGCGACAAGCTCTCCTTCGTTCGTCACGCGATTTAAAATCCTCTCGACGAATACGCTCATCAGCGGGCAAGGTGTTGCTAGGGGCTCAAGTGGGTAATAGGCGCGGGACGTTTCGCTCAGGTTGATTAGCATTGCAGCCAAGTGGCAGGCCGCAGGCGAAGGAAGCAACTGTCGAACATCGCGTAACCCGGCTTCCCCGCTCGCCGTACTCAGCAACGGGAGCGCCTCGCCTTCTCCAAGGTACTCACCAGCGTGCACGCGAGCCCTCCACAAAATGGGCCGTCCTTCGGCGTGGTCCATTCAGGCGTTCCTCGTGTGGCGCCGTGAAGTCACAAGTCTGAAGTAGCGGCCAGCTTACTGCCCGTCCTCGGGCCACTCGATACGTTGCCTTGGTCGACGGCTACCCGGTATGAGTTCCTCTGTAACGTCCTTCCAGGATTGACCCTTCCCGATGATTTCCTTGACTCTATTAAACACATACTCGGCATCGCCGTTGTATCCACTTCCACTAACCAACTCGTACTTGCGTCCGCTGGCAGTCCTCGCGGTTCTAGCTTCGACGTTCAGCTCAGTGATTTCCGTACTCACCCGCCCATCATGAGTTTCAAGCGAGAAACCGACGAAATGCCTGGCGCCACCATCAAACCGGCGGATTGACCACGATTCGAGACGCACGGTTTCGTCACCTTCGCTAGACGATTGATGTAGATAAAGCGACATTGGTTGTCTCCGGTTGAGGTTCGGGAGCCATGCTGTTCCGATTCAAGCTCTTCGAGAATTACCCAGACATCACGACAGTTATCTCATGATGTAAATCAGAGGCGACTTGCACTTTCATCGTTCTTCTCTCTTGACGTCGAAAAGCATCTCTGCAAGACGACGCTGAAAAGCTGCGTCCTCATTTGCTCGAATTGGGGACTTAATGTCTCGCGCCTTTCGCAAGGCATAGGTTCCTACTGTCGCACGCAAAATATCGTCATCGGAAAGCGTGTCGGTCGCACAGGCGCCGAAACCGCGCAGGTGGACTTCAAGCGCGGCGCGTGCAGTTTCGTCAAACCCGCGCTGTTGGTCGACATCAATGCGCGACGACGCGGTGCGATGCGAAAACTCAAAATCCTGCGAAGCGAGGATGACAAACGGGTCATGGCGATTTGCGCGGAAATCCAGCACCGCCTGCTCCTTCGTACTCCCTACGGTATTGAGGACGTTGACTACGCGCCGCCCGAAACCATGACCTGCTTCCCGGAGATTCCTGAAATCGTAGCAGAGAGGCCAGTCGTTCCCGACAACAATCACCGCGCCAGGATACCTGCTAAGCGTTCTTCCCAGCCGCAGGACATCCTTCTCCAGCGAGCGCGTGGCCTCTGGCGCGTTTTCGCGTGTCGTCAGTGATGGATGGCGACTCATCGGACCGAGAACCCCACTCACGCAGAAAAATATGAAAACCATGCTCTCTCCGTTCGCATCCCACAAAGATAGATGCGTCACTTGTTTCGCGTCTCGGACCTTGACCCAATCCTTTTCAAATCGAGAGCACCGTGCTTACGGCTCGCTATGTGCTGTTCGCGGCAAGCTGAGCTAAGGCAATTATAGATGTTTGCAGAGTAGATGTAAACACAGTAGACGCGTGCACGGTAGACGAACGGCCGGTGTTCCGACAATCTCCGCGCATGGACGAAATTGATAACAAAACGGTGGACCCTTGGCTGCGCCGCCGCTTAGCGCTGCAGGTTCGCAGGTTGAGATTAGAAAAGAAGGTTTCGCAAGAGAGGCTCAGCGAGGACTGCGGTTTCCATCGCACCTACATAAGCCAAGTCGAGCGGGCAGTGACCAATATCACTCTCGACAACTTGCAGAAACTCGCAGAGGCGCTTGGCGTTGACCCGTCGAGGCTGCTGGAGGGTGAGCAGTGCTAAGCCCGATTCGCATCACGACGTTTCGGGTACGGGGTGAAGGAAGAGCCTCGCAGTAGGGAACGTCGTCCTTGCTGAAAAGTTACCTCTACTCAAGAAGCTCGCGCTGGCGGGGTGAGCCCTCAATCTAGGCAGGCGCGCAGCGACCGCCTTTACATAAGAGCGCGAAACGAAAAGCACTCGCGCCAGCTGCTTCGAGCGAGGCCTCCTGGGGCTCGTCCGGCGTTCTTGCACGACAATCGGGAATCAGCGCTGCAGTCACTTCAACCCATGCGCCGCCTTCACCGATGGCGGCGGCAAATGCGCATGGCGAACAAGTATTCCCTATCGCGCAAAGCAAGGATTGCCGCCTCACGCCTGCGGCGGTAGTGCTATATGAGCGGTTATTCCGGAGCACCTCGCCCGCCATCGCGAATTGAAAACTTTTTATTTGACTGAAATAAAAAACCCAGAAAAAATAAGTTGTCAATTCGAATAGTATTAAATAGAAGACAGTTATTACCTGATAAACTAATTAAGTTATTTAGGCAAATAAATATAATTTCATCAAAAAACGTCAAATGAATTAGGTATTTTGCAACTTCCGAGAACATGTGCTATAGCTTAATCAAGTCAGCAGCCGATTCTAAACGAACCTGCAAATGCAGGAATCGGCTTTAGGCCGTCGCTTTTTTGGCCAAAGGAGACAGAGAAATGAGCCAGAATCATCTTCTATCGCTATCCGGCCAAAGTCACCTAATAACAAAGTGCGCAGTATCAAGCGAGTTAGACGTTCCGTTCGGATGGATGGTGCGCCTACTCGTCCTCTGGCCACTCGGACATCCCGAATTGGCCGTACCATACTGGCCCTTGTTCAACTACATGAAAGCTTACTGGACTCGCAGCGATGCTTGGCAGAGGGTTGCTTGCAGGGCAGTCGGCCTTTTCTGGGACTATTGTCAAGTCCGAATTCCGCTTTTAAATCCGAGCGAGCCGATATTAAAACAGCATCGAGATTTATTGCAGGGATTTGGTTCAGCTCTCCTTGACGGAACAATTTACAAGCTGAGCGACCCGCTCGAACTGTATTGGCCAAGTCAAGGAGTCGACGTGGCGGGCCAACTCGTCACTGCAATGGAGACTTTCGCAAAATGGCTGTTCGCAGAGAACGGCAAACCCAATCCACTCGCCATCAATCCAACGACGTGCGAAAGGATGTTTAATTCGATTGTCGCAGTCACCCGACAAGGTCAAAGCTTATTGGGCTATCTTGGTAATTCATGCGGCAGTCGAAGCCTATATGTTCAACTTCCGCCAGGCGACAAGCAGGGAAACGCGTTGCTTGCAAATCCGTTGAGCTTTCCCGCGAGCCAAGTAGAGAACGTACTGTGGAATGGATTCAAGAGAAGGCGGGGAAATCCAACAATTCCGTTTGGGCAATATAACATTCGCCCAATGATGATATTTCTGCTTCAAAACTATGCGGGACTGCGTGAGCATGAGCCATTCCATATTTGGGTCACGGATGTAGTTGAAGACCCACAGAACCCCGGTTCAGCATCCGTGTTTCTTTACCATCCAGTGAAGGGACTGGCTTTCATTGAAGGTGTGGATGGGTGCCCAATCCGGACGACGAGACTGTTGAAGCTGCGTCATGACTATGACCTTACACCCCGCACATTAGGTACTGGGTCATATCGCATAGGATGGAAAAGCAGTCTTGTCGAGGGCAAAGACTTCTATTCGTGCCTACATTGGACCGACCCGTTGGCGGCTCAAACATTCTGGGAGCTGTACAACGCCTACCTTCTTGAGCGCGAGATGGCCATGAAGCGGAGGCGAGCCTTGGGATATCGGGACCACCCGTTCCTCTTCGTATCGACCGAAGCAAATCCGAATTCCCCAGAGGGTACCTCGGCCATCGGTGCTCCAGCGGGCATCGCACAGTACGAGCGAGCCTTGCAGCGCGCCGTAACTCGGCTAGGCATGGTTTCATCAAAGGAAAACGGGACCACATCCCAGGCAGCCCGACATCTCTATGCGAACACGCTGAAGCGCCAAGGCCAAGGTCCCAAGCTGATACAGCTATGCTTGCGACATCATGATATTAAATCGCAAGAAAGATATGGGCGACTCACCCCCTCACAGGTGAACGAAGCGCTGCGTTCTGTTTCCGTATCTTATCCAGACGTTTCAGTTCGCCGCACATCACTTGAGACTACTCTCAGTGATATCACTCGACGGTTCCCCCCGCACGCGGCGAAAGCGTTATGAGTGAATCCGTCGTGACCCGCACCACAGCCAGCCGCTTCGGGCTTACGGTCAGCTCGCACCCCGAAAAATGGTGCGCGCTCAGAGCGGCTACGGCCAAAGAAGCAGCGGAGCTGTTTCGCAGAATTGAAGTCCGTATGTTCATCCCACCTTCGTGGCCCGAACTTCGGCTTCAGACTACCGGTGGTATCGCCGACCTTGTTTCCCTGATATTAAGTTCCGAGGAGAAGCCATCCACGATATGGGAGGCGCTTTCGATATTGCTGCAAGCGGAGTTACTTCTCATGCCGTATGCAGACCGGACAGTGACGGCGCTGATTCGTCAGGGCCTGCTTGGCTGCGCGCCGTTTACGGCATCCTTCCTCGCAGATTGCGACCAGCTGCTTGGCCAAGCGCTACCTCGCAACGTGAAACTTGTGCTCGCCAAGTTTTGGCTTTGCACAACCGAATCCAAACAGACTAAGCCTAGTCGGGAGCTTCTCAGCTCTTGGGTGCACCTTTTTTTGAGAGAGGACGCCGCGACAAAAGGCAAATGGTCTCAAGACATTACTGAGCGTACAGCGGGTGCCTTCAGCCGCCTGGGAGTACTGTTGGGCGTTGAAGAGGTGTTCGGCCGTCATGCACCAATCGTCGCCATGCGTCGGCAGATTTCTGCTGCCCCCCAATACGCTGCCTGGAAAGCTGCATTCGAACGTTGGCTCGACGAACGACATTTTGGCGACATACAAAAGCCGACTGAAGGTTTCGAACTCCTCGAGAAATATTGGTATGAGCATCCCACCCTTGTGGACCCCGAGCTTCTTTTTAGCTCACATCTCGCCCGCGAGTCGATTCTTGCGTGGGCAAAAAGAGACGGCCTAACAGTCTCAAAGGCTACAAAGCTACGTACCATAAACCAGTTCCTTCGCGCCTTTGTGCTCCGTCATCCTCATATGGCGGTTGTGGACGACTGGGACAATGACCTGATTCTTAACAATGGCTATGACTGGCCATTGTCCAACGCAGACCTCACCGAAATTTCGGTGTTTTTGGGCGACCATCAGAAGCCGGGGCAGTCCAATCAAAAGGCGCTTCCAGGGCCCTTGCTTCGCGAAGTTGAGTTAGTCCTCAAGGAGAACGATATGGCATGGCCCAAATTGAGGCTCGCCGACTGGATGGTCTATAAGGGGCAACGGGTCTTTTGTCCGGTATTGCCATACCTGATTTTACTTCTCATCAAGCTCCCCATCCGAGGAGTCCAGGCTCGCCGTCTGGATTCAGGCGAAGGAGACTCGCTACGATATGACTTGCAAACCTCAACGTTTATACCCAATGACTCACCGCACGCTGGCTACTGGAGCGAATTACCGGGCGTCGCAAATCCTCGCCGGGGCGTCCTTCGCCAATTTCACGATAATGACACGGGACAAGACTTTTGTGGTCTCTACATCAACTCGAACAAGACAAACGACCGGAAAGTCCTTTTCTCTGAGACGAGTGGTTATGAGATGTTTTGGCAACATGACGAAGTAATAGAAATCTTGTCAAACATGAGGCAGTGGCAGGAAACCTACAACCCAGTCGATGGTCCCCTCCTATTCGAGAACGTTCCTCGGAACATCTTTCCAGTGCCGTCTAAGACGGTCGAGACGAGAAAACCTGCAGTTTTTTACATTTTCCGATATCCGGCCGGTCAGCTTAGCTTGCGTGAAAGCCCACCGTCCGGTCAAGTCCTGAGACTTTACTGGTATGAAGTTCTGGCAGAAGTGGAGCGTCGGATGTCAGAGAGGGAGAAGAGGCCTCCGCGTCTGATTGATTCGTGGAAAGACGGTGTGCCCATGTCAAGCCAGTACCACGTCCACGGCTTACGTGTAGGCGGTCTAACGAGACTCGCAAAAGCCGGAGTTCATCCCTGGATTTTGCAAACCATTGTTGCCGCTCACAGCGGGTGGGTAATGACATTCTATTATGTTAAGCCAGGATTCGCGTTCGTAAGCCAATGTCTTGCCGACGCCTATGTGAAAGCACTAAAAGACGAACAGCTGGAATTCGCCCAATTCCTCACAGAGTCCACCATCGAGAATGTACATCGGGCCGCTCTGCACCGCCACGATGATGCGTTGAGAGACCTTAATACAGCGAGGCATGTGAAATCGGCATGCGTCATGGCAACGCTCGACAACGGCGTGTGTCCTAACGGCCAAACTCGATGCGACGAGGGGCAAAAGATTGAAGAAATCGTTGGACGTAGCCCGCGCGAATCGCGTGAGGCTTTCGGCCCCGTCCCAAATACAGTTGGTGGCGTTAGAGATTGCGGGAGGTGCCGCTTCTTTATCACTGGTACGCCATTTCTAATCCCAACCGCACTGAAGTGCACAGAAATTAGCGTAGCATTGGGCGAAACAGTCGACCACCAGCGTGAGCAAATGAGAGCGATAGACGACTTAGAGAAGAAGCGCGTCACGCTCGAACGGTCAGGACAATCCCTACCGGTCCGTGAATCACACAACCTGCAGTCGTTAAGGGCGGAGTATAAAACTCAAAGCGACGTCCTTGTTGACCTGGCACTTAGCCTGGATGCGAACGTTAAATATTTTCAGGAGATTCGTGCGGCCATGAAGCTAAACGCTTCTTCCGACAGTCCTCAACCTGTGCTTCTGACACAAGAAGTGCCGGAGTTCAAATGGGGACTGATTCATCGATTTGAAGCCATCGACGAACTTTGCAAGTCGGCAAAATGGTTTAAATCGATACGCGTGAACTCCCTCGCAAATGAGAGGCTCGTTACGATTTTGAAAGTCTATTCCCGAGAGGGTAAGGAGATTCCGAATGCTCTGTTTGACGCGTCCGAGAGCAATCAGGCGCTCAACACTTTAACAGACTTCTTGCGACACCGTTTGGGCCGTCAAACGTTGGCATCGTTGATTGAAGGCCGCGAAACATTCGAGTCGCTCGGTATTGCCGAGGAAGTAACCGACTTGATGTCGAGCTTCAGCCCCTTAACGTTCGACCACGATACGGTGTTTCGAGGCATCCCATTCAATGAGGAAAGCTGCGCGCAGAAAGGACCTGCGGCAGAAGCGACTTCGCTTGAAGGTGGAAATGCTTCGGAGGAACGCGCTGATGAAGACAGTAAGTAATCGCGCCGATGAGGTTCGCAAAGCGACAATACAAAAGCTCCAAGAGGGCGGTACGTTTCGGACGTCGACGATTGGGGTATCGGAGCGCATCGACGAGACTTGCGCTCGCATCGCAAAAGACTCTGGCCCTCTCACGATAACCAATATAGTCGAGGTTTTTAACCAACTATTCCCGAATTCGTCCATTGGTGAGTCGACTATCAGGAATAAAACTGCTTCAGGCGGCTTATATCGTGGCGTCATCGAAGCGTGGCGGACGTGCGAGTTTTCGAAGTCTCATGGCAGGGTCACAGGAAAGTCGCTTCCTCATAGTGCAGAGATTCCTGATTCTCTGCTGAATCGAATCGAACCAGAGGAAGCCCGACTGTCAGTATTGCTTCTGCGGACTGCGCTTCGAAACACCATTACTCAACTCCACGTACTGCAGGGGCTTAGCCCTCAACGCCTGATACATGGCACCGACCACGACTCCTCCAATGCAACCAAAACTGAAGAAAAGTCAGCCGCAATGAAAGTTTCGAACGCAGACCTTCATTGCGTCAGGGCGTTCATAGACGAAATAGAATTGGCAATTCGCGGATTGTCGTGGGGAAATGAAGGTCAGCTAGTCGCTGTCCATCAAGGGGCATGTTCAGGTCCCGGCATCAAAGACGCCTTGTTGAAGCTTTTAGAACGTGTCGGTTCCGTTTAGTCCATTGACGCAGCTCATACCTGCCGGCGAAATCGCTGGCGCGCGGTGGAACTTTTGTGAGCCCTGAACGTCATCCAGCAGAGTGATTGCCCGTTCAAGCAATCCACGCATGATTCGGACAACCGGCTTCACGAAGTTGTCCGGGACCGCAATGTCAAATCCTCTGCGACTATGTATGTCCACGGTGAATCGGACTATCGAACCGGCATCAATGCAATCCCCTTTATCTTGGAGCTGGCGCAGGACTGCATTGTTCCATCCTTCGGCGTGAATCCGCATGTGCAGATTGACCCAATCGGAGTCGTCAGAGCCTTTTCCCGAAGGTGACAGTGCTTCGTACAGTAACGACCAGATGCGCTTTGTTTCATCATTGAGCTGCGCTGAAGTCGGGTCAAGGCTGGTGAGTCTGCGTCTAATCGCATATAGCATTGATGCGTGGAGTCCGCGCTGTTGAACGGTCCACCAAATTGCGCTCGGTTGCTCTAACACGCGGGCGAACCACTGCACGATGTACTGAAGCCGGGCGTTCAGCGGCGGCACACCCAATAGATGCCCAAATACCTAGCGAGCGTCACCCGGGTTATACGCGCCATCCTTGCCACACGTTCCGGTTCCGCCGGACGCCAATGAGCGGCCGACCCAGCCGTCGATTGTAACCGCCTTACGTTGAGCTTCATCGTCTCTAGCGAAATCGCTCTGCTCGGCTCGTAGCCGTCGCGCACTCCTTCGCGCCGGAGGCGGCCGATTGGAACTCAGTTGGTCCGTTGAACTACATCATCTATATCGCATTCGCTCTGGCATCGGTAGATGCCGTCGCGCACGCCCTCGCGCCGGAAGTGGAAGTGATACGCGGCCATCGCGTGTCTAGGGCCGAGGCGAACCCGGGGCGACGGGGCACCGTGCGACAGAAATAGTCGGTCGCGATTGACGCGCGCACCATTCGGGACTTCCAGCTTTGAGGCGCTGCCACAGCATTGTTCAGCGTTCGCGAATAATCAATTTTTGCGGCCCCGGGTGTTTGTCGTTCACGGTAGATAAACAATAACGGTATAAACTGGTAGCCCCAAAAAGGGGACCAAAAGACGCAGGGGACTCAAAATCCCCCGCCGCAAGGCGTGCCGGTTCGATTCCGGCCCTGGGCACCAAAGAATTCGAAAGACCGCTGTTTCAGTATTTCCTCCAACCCCGCCAGCGCATGCTGCTCGCGGGGTTTGTCGTTTCTGGCCCGTCTGAAAACCTCAAGGATTTCAAACGGCGTGAGCGCGAACGTCGCCCCTCACGCCATTCGAGACACCTTACCGCCCCACCACCCGCGCCCCACCCTGCACAGCCGCGCGCCGGCGCTTGAACACATATCCCGCCCACATCACCACCAGCCACGCCGGCACCAGCCACACCGACACCGACAAGCCCGGCGTCATCGCCAGAATCACGAGGATCAGCGCCATGAACGCGAGGCAGATCCAGTTGCTGACCGGGAACCAGAACGACTTGAATACGAGTGTCTCGCCGGCGGCGACCATTGCCTTGCGCGACTTGAGATGCGTCAGGCTGATCAGCGCCCAGTTCAGCACGAGCGCGGCGACCACCAGCGCCATCAGCAGGCCGAGCGCCTCGGCGGGAATCAGATAGTTGACGATCACGCACGTGAACGTGGCGAGCGCCGACAACCCGATCGCCATATACGGCACGCCGCGCCGGTCGACCTTCATCAGCGCGCGCGGCGCATTGCCCTGCTCCGCGAGGCCGTACAGCATGCGGCTATTCGCATACACGCCGCTGTTGTACACCGACAGCGCGGCAGTCAACACCACCACGTTGAGGACGTTCGCGGTCAGCGTCGAACCGATCTGCGAGAAGATCATCACGAACGGACTGCCGCCCGCCGCTACTTCATTCCACGGATACAACGACAGCAATATCGCCAGCGAGCAGATGTAGAAAATCAGGATCCGGTAGATCACCTGATTCACGGCCTTCGGAATACTCTTCTGCGGCTGGTCGGCTTCCGCCGCCGTAATGCCGATCAGCTCCAGCCCGCCGAATGAAAACATGATGACCGCGAGCATCATGAACAGGCCATGAAAGCCGTGCGGGAAAAAGCCGCCGTGAGCCCAAAGGTTGGTGATCGAGGCTTGCGGACCACCATGGCCGCTGATCAGCAGATAGCCGCCGAACACGATCATGCCGATCACCGCCACGACCTTGATGATCGCGAACCAGAACTCGGTTTCACCGTAGGCTTTGACGTTGGCGAGATTGATCGCGTTGATCAAAGCGAAACACACCAGCGCCGACACCCACGTTGGCACGCCCGGCCACCAGTAGTGAACGTAAGTGCCGACGGCGGTCAGCTCGGCCATGCTGACGAGCACATAAAGCACCCAGTAGTTCCAGCCGGACAGAAAGCCGGGAAAGTCGCCCCAATACTTGTACGCGAAGTGGCTGAACGAACCCGCCACCGGCTCCTGCGCCACCATTTCGCCCAATTGCCGCATGATCATGAAGGCGATGATGCCGCCGATCGCGTAGCCGAGAATCATCGACGGTCCGGCTGCCTGCAACACGCTGGCGGAACCGAGAAACAGGCCGGTGCCGATCGCACCGCCCAGCGCGATGAGCTGGATATGGCGATTCTTGAGCCCGCGCTTCAGGCCCTCTTGCTGCTGTGCACTATTCAACGTTGCGCCCCAGTGTATGGATATCGATCGCCCGGACGGACTTGTGGCCCGGCCCGGCAGAACCTGAAATTTTACCGTGGCCGATATTAGCTAAATACTGGGAGCAACCCGCGTTTCGTTCTGCGCCGCACTTAACGGCAAGGATAGTGATTGTCACTGGCGCAGGGCTTCTGTATGTTGCCCTAGTCGAGCTGTCAGCATTCGGAGATTCAACATGTCGCCCAAACATCTGCTTTGCGCCGCTGCTTTGTGTCTCTGCTTCACGGGGGTCGCCGCGCTCGCCCAGACCACCGCGCCCAATGCGGCACCGGCACCCACCGCGCCCACCATGGCACCGAGCATGGCGCCCGCGGCCGAGCCGGTCGACGAACCGCCCACGGAGGCAAGCGCGCCCGAAGCGCCGTCGCCCATAGCACCTGACATGGCACCCGCCGCACCACCCGCCAAAGTTGGCGCCACACCGCCTCCCGCCGCACCCATGACCGGCCCGGTCCGCAACGTCGTGCTGGTCCACGGCGCGTTCCTCGACGGCTCGAGCTGGAACGGCGTGGTCGCGAAATTGCAGCAGAAGGGCTATCACGTGAGTTCGGTGCAAAATCCGCTCACCTCCCTCGCCGACGATGTCGCCGCGACGCGCCGCGTCCTCGCGCGTCAGAATGGCCCGACCATTCTGGTGGGACATTCGTGGGGCGGCGTCGTGATCACCGAAGCAGGTGCGAACGCGCCGAACGTCGCCGGTCTCGTCTATGTCGCGGCCATTGCGCCGGATCTGCACGAGTCGACCATGGATCTGTTAAAGCGCGCCGCACCGGCGCCCGCGGGCGAGGGCATCATGAAGGATTCGAGCGGCTTCCTCTGGCTCGATCGCACGAAATATCACGCCGACTTCGCCGCGGATGTTCCCGAGAATCTGACGCGCGTGCTGGCCACCGCACAGGTGCCGATCGCCGCGAGCGCCTTCAATGAGACGGTCAGCCAGGTCGCCTGGAAGGAAAAACCGTCGTGGTACGTGCTCACGACACGCGATCGCGCGGTGTCGCCGGAAGTGGAAAAATTCATGGCCGATCGGATGGGCGCCAAGATCGTGCCGATGGCATCGAGCCACCTGGCGCCGGTGTCGCACGCGGGCGCGATCGCCGACGTAATCGATCGCGCGGCGCGTGAATTGAGCCGGCAGCAGTAGTCCGGTTCAGGCGTATGCGCGAAGGCGATCGCGCATACACCGGTCAAAACGAACCACTCCAACGCATTTCAGCGCAGATTCGTCGTCGCCAGCTCGACGACCTCATCGCCGCGACCGTTCAGCACCGCCTTCAGCATATACAGGCTGAAGCCCTTGGCCTGCGCCCACTGGATTTTCGGCGGCATGGCGAGTTCGTGCTTCGCGGTCACCACGTCGATCACCGCCGGACCCGGATGCGCGAACGCCTCGCGCAATGCCGGTTCGATGTTCTCCGACAGTTCGATTCGGACACCGTATATTCCCGCGCCGCGCGCAATCGCCGCGAAGTCGGTAGTGGCCAGATCGGTGCCGGCCTCCAGATAACCGCCCGCCTTCATCTCCATCGCGACGAAGCCGAGCACGCTATTGTTGAACACCACGACCTTGATCGGCAGATTGAGTTGACGCGCAGTGAGCAAATCGCCGAGCAGCATCGACAGGCCGCCGTCGCCCGACAGCGAGATCACCTGGCGGCCCGGGTTCGCGGCCTGCGCGCCCAGGGCTTGCGGCATCGCGTTCGCCATCGAGCCGTGATTGAACGAACCGTGCAGCGAGCGCTTGCCGTTCATGGTCAGATAGCGCGCGGCCCAGAGCGTCGGCGTGCCGACGTCGGCGGAGAACACCGCGTCCTCGTTGGCGACCTTGTCGACGATGCTGGTGAGGTATTGCGGATGGATCGCGCGTCCCGGGGCGGATGGCCGTGCGAGGTCGTCGAGGTCCTTGCGCGTGTCCGCGTAGTGCTTGCGCGCATTCTCCAGGAAACGCCGGTCGCTCTTGTGCTTGAGCCGCGGCATCAGCGCCTGCAAGGTCGCCTTCACGTCGCCGACCAGACCGAGCTTCAACGGCGCTCGCTTGCCCAACGCCGAACCGCGCCGGTCGATCTGCACCACGTTGCCATGCGACGGGTAGAAGTTGCGATACGGGAAATCGGTGCCGAGCATCACGAGCGTGTCGCACGACATCATCGCGTGGTAGCCGGAGCTGAAGCCGATCAGCCCGGTCATGCCGACATCGAACGGGTTGTCCCACTCCACGTATTGCTTGCCGCGCAGCGCATGCACGGTCGGTGCGCCGAGCTGATCCGCGAAGGCGACCACTTCGTCGTGCGCGCCGGCGCAGCCGCTGCCGCACAGCAGCGTCACGCCACCCGCCTGGTTGAGCAGATCTGCGAGGCGGTCGAGATCCGCGTCGGACGGCACCACAGTGGAACGCTCCAGCGTGCCGGCCCATGCCGGCGTTTCCTCGGGTGCGTCGCCCAGCGCGACATCGCCCGGCAGCACGATCACCGCAACGCCACGCTCTTCGATCGCGGTGCGCATGGCGCGCGCCAACACGCGCGGGAACTGCGACGGGTTCGTCACCAGCTCGACGTAGTGGCTGCACTCCTTGAACAACTCTTGCGGATGGGTTTCCTGAAAGTAGCCGAGGCCGATTTCCGACGATGGAATATGCGCGGCAATCGCGAGCACAGGCTGATGATTGCGATGACAGTCGTACAGGCCGTTGATCAGGTGCAGATTGCCGGGACCGCAACTGCCCGCGCAGACCGCGAGCTTGCCGGTCGCGGCGGCATCGGCGCCGGCGGCGAAGGCGGCCACTTCTTCATGGCGCGTGTGCATCCAGCGAATCGAACCAAGGCGTTGCAAGCTATCCGACAGGCCGTTCAGGCTGTCGCCCGTCACGCCCCAGATTCGCTCGACGTCCGCCGCCGCCAGTGTTTTGGCCAGATAATCCGCGATAGTCTGCTTACCCATGCTGTACTCCGCTCAGTGAGAAAGACGCTGCCTCCGGAATGCACGAGAGTAACGCTTCCTCACGAAACGTGCCGCCACGGTGCCGCTGTAAGCGCGGTGAAATGATCGCATTTGAGAACGGCCTGTTACCGCACGCTCAGCGCAACATGAACGACATCGCCGACAGGCAATTCAGCATACGCACCACATGTTCCGCCGAAGCCGCGCTGAAGCGCAGCGTGACCGCATCCACGCGCGTAAGCGTCGGCCATTGGCAGAACAGATCGGCGAGCGCGCTGGTTTGCACGCGCAGTTCGCATTCCACGGGCTTCGCTTCGCTGCGGGTGGATTCGCGCGCATGCCCCTTCGCGAGATGCTGCTGAACCACTTCGCGCGCGGCGGTTTCGATTGCGGCACGAGCGCTCGCCGGCGATTGCGTCACGCCGCTCGCATGCCCGGCCGCGCTCTTGGTGACCACAAAACGCGCGCCTGGAAAACGCGGCGCGGTTTCTTCGGCGAAGACGTCGTCGCCGGATAAAAGCGCGACCTGTGCGCCATATTCTTCCGCCAGCGCGCCATACACGCCCGCCTCCCCGACCTCGACGCCGTTCAGCGAAATGCGTGCGAACGCAAAGCTGTTGATGGTGTGCGCGAGGATGCCGCGCGTTTGCGACATGGCGTGATAGCCGATCATGAAGACGAGCGCCGCGCCGTATTCAAGGCCGGCCATCATGCCCAACGTGCGTGGTTTGCCGAGCACCACCTGGGCGCGCGCGTCGAGCAGGTCGGGCAGCAGGTTGCGAAAGCCGCCGTGCGAATCGTTGACCCACACTTGCGTCGCGCCACCGGCGAAGGCGCCTTCGATGGCGGCGTTGGCTTCGAGCGTCATCCAGCGGCGCGCGGCTTCGTATTCGCCGTTGCCCGCGCGCGTTTGCTCGGGATGAAACACGCCGGCAATGCCTTCGATGTCGGTGGAAATAAGGACTTTCATCAGCGGGTGCGTTCGAATAGTTGGGCAAGATCGGGCACTGAGTCACGCAGCGATAGACGCTGGTGAGCGTCGCGCCCGGTTACGGATATGGCGCTCCACAAGGCGTCGAGAATTGCCTGCTCGACGCTGTCAGCGCATGCGCGAAAGAGCGGGTCGAGACGTTCGTCGGCGAGGAGCGGTGGGAGCGTGATGAAGTCGGCGCCGTGCGGCACCGTGTAGGCCGTTGAAAACGCCAGCGCGATATCGCCGCTGCCGTGGCCGTAGACCGAACCGGTGCGCGCGAGACCTGCGGCCGCGCGCAAGGAGAGACGTTTGAGCTGGCGTGCGTCGAGCGGCGCGTCGGTGGCGACGATCATGATGATCGAGCCTTGTTCGGGCTTCGTTGGCTCCTTGTTCGCACGCTCGGCGAGCACACGGCCGAGCGGCGTGCCGTCGATGGTCAACATCGGCAGCCGGCCGAAGTTCGCCAGCACCAGAGCGCCGACGGTATAGCTGCGCCCCGCTGCGTTCGCCACGCGTGATGCGTTGCCAATCCCACCCTTTAGATCGAAACACGACATGCCCCGGCCGGCGCCGATCGATCCGCTCGCTACATCGGCACCGGCCACGGCATAAGCATCGTCGAAATGCTGCTCGGCGACGGCCAACGCCTGGATATCGTTCAGATACCCGTCATTGCATTCGAACACCAACGGATTGACCGTCGACCACTCGCGCCCGATCTGCGGATTCGCGCGAATGGCCGCGCGAATCTGCGCCTGCGCGACAGCGGCGACGCCGAACGTGTTGGTCAACGCAATCGGCGTTTCCAGCGTGCCGAGTTCTTCGACCTGCACGAGCCCAATGCTTTTGCCGAACCCGTTGATCACCGACGCCGCCGCCGGCACCTTCGCGAGAAACGGATCGCCGTCATGCGGACGAATTACGGTCACGCCGGTTTGCACGTCACCTTGGTCGAGCGTGCAATGTCCGACAGTCACGCCCTGCACATCGGCAATCGTGCCGAGCGGACCGCTTGGCAACGTGCCGATATGCGGCGCGTTTTGAAGCGCAGTCGAATTCATGGCCGGTCGAGCTTCGGATCGAGCGCATCGCGCAAACCGTCGCCGAGCAGATTGAATGCCAGCACGGTCAGGAAAATCGCGAGACTGGGAAACAGCGCGATGTGCGGCGCCGTAACCATGTCGGCGCGCGCTTCATTGAGCATCGCGCCCCACTCCGGCGTCGGCGGTTGCGCGCCGAGGCCGAGAAACGACAGACTCGCCGCGGTGATGATCGAGGTGCCGATACGCATCGTGAAGTACACCACCACCGAGGAAATCGTCCCCGGCAGAATGTGCCGCACGATGATCGTCCAATCCGACGCGCCGATGCTGCGCGCCGCCTCGATATACGTGAGCTGCTTGAGCATCAGCGTGTTGCCGCGCACGAGCCGCGCGAACGCCGGAATGCTGAAGATCGCGACCGCGCAGATCACGTTGATCATGCCGTTGCCGAGAATCGCCACCACGCCGATCGCCAGCAGAATGCCGGGAAAGGCAAACAGCACGTCGGCCACGCGCATGGTGATGCGATCCCACCAGCCTTCGTAGTAGCCGGCCAGCAAGCCGAAGAACGTGCCGATCACCGCGCCGATTGCAACGGACAGAAAGCCCGCTTCGAGCGAAATACGCGAGCCCGCAAGAATTCGGCTGAAAATATCGCGGCCCAGCGAATCCACGCCGAACCAGTGCGCAGCGGAGGGCCCCGCGTTCAACGCGTCGTAGTCGAAAAAATTCTCCGGATCGTACGGCACGATATGCGGCGCGACGATCGCGACCGCAATCAACAGCAGCACGAAGATGCCGGCGCCGAGCGCCACGTGCTGCTTACGGAATTTGCGCCAGAATTCGCTCCATGGCGTGCGGATGGCGGCTTGTGCTTTCACGGTGCTGGCCGCAGTCGGCTCGGTGGCGGTCGTGCTCATGCGGGCCTCACTTGAAACGGATGGTCGGATTGATCACGGCGTACAGCACGTCCACGACCAGATTGATGATGATGAATTCCAGCGAGAACAACAGCACTTCGGCCTGAATCACCGGATAGTCGCGCATCGAAACGGCGTCCACCAGCAGGCGCCCGAGGCCCGGCCAGTTGAACACCACTTCGACCACGATAGAGCCGCCCAGCAGAAAGCCGAATTGCAAACCCATCATCGTGATGACGGGAATCATCGCGTTGCGCAGGCAGTGTTTGACGATCACGAGACGTTCGGGCACGCCCTTGGCGCGCGCGGTCCGCACGAAGTCCTCGTTCATCACTTCGACGAACGACGCGCGCGTGAAGCGAGCCATCACCGCCGCGACGGCCGCGCCGAGCGTGAGCGAGGGCAACACGTAGCTCTGCCACGAACCGTCGCCGACAATCGGCAGCCAGCCGAGCTTCACCGAAAAGATCTCCATCAGCAGCATGCCGAGCGCGAATGCGGGAAACGATATACCCGACACCGCGAGCGTCATGCCGAGCCGGTCCGGCCAGCGGTTGCGCCACACCGCCGAAACGATGCCGATGCCCATGCCCAGCACGACCGCCCATACCATGCTGGCGAGCGTGAGCAGCAGCGTCGGCATGAAACGCTCGCCGATTTCCTGGCTGACCGGGCGCTTGCTGCGCGTCGAAATGCCGAAGTCGCCGTGCGCGATCTTCACGAAGAAGCTGGCAAACTGCTGCGGCATCGGCTTGTTCAGGCCGAGGTCGGCGCGCACCAGCGCGACCGTCGCCTCGTCCGCGTCGGGACCGGCGGCAAGCCGCGCCGGATCGCCCGGCAGCATATGCACGAACAGGAACACCAGCACGGCGACGATGAAAAGCGTCGGCAGCAGGCCAAAGAGACGTTTGACGAGGAAATTCAGCATGACATCCAATCCGGCAATGATGCGGGCAACGAAAGATCTTGTGCGGCGCGTAGTGAAGCAAAGCAGCCAGCGTGCAGCGCGGGCGCGCTGATGAAACGACACGCCCGCGCTCACGGTCAACTCATCACTTGATCGCGATCTCGTCGAAATTGAACGAGCCGTCCGGCGCGACATAAGCACCCGACAGACGCTTGCTGCGCGCATACACCACCTTCTCCTTGACGAGGAAGATCCACGGCGCGTCGGCCCAGATGCGTTTTTGCGCGTCGGTATAGAGTTCGGCTTTCTTCGCGCGGTCGGTGGTTTCGAGCGCCTGCTTCAGATCGCTGTCGACGGTGTCGTTCTTGTAGTACGCCGTGTTGACCATCTTCGGCGGAAACGAGACCGACGCCAGCAGCGGCGTGATCGCCCAATCCGCTTCACCCGTCGACGACGACCAGCCCGCGTAGTACATGCGCACCGGCGCCGTCGCGGCGTCCTGCGCGCTTTCCACCTTGGCGACGCGTTGGCCTGCTTCGAGCGCTTCGACCTGCGCCTTGATGCCCACTTGCGCGAGTTGCTGCTGCACGAACTGGATCACCTTCTGCGCGGTCGAGTAGTTATACGCGGACCACAGTGTGGTTTCGAAACCGTTCGGATAGCCCGCTTCCTTCAGCAACGCGCGCGCCTTGGCCGGATCGTACGGCCACGGGCCCTGCTTCACCGCGTAGTCGACGCCTTGCGGCACCACGCCGTCGGCCGGCGTCGCGTAACCGGCGAACACGACCTTGGTGAGCGCGTCCTTGTTGACCGCATAGTTCAGCGCTTCACGCACCTTCGGATTATCGAACGGCTTCTGGTTCACGTTCAGGCTGATATAGCGCTGGATGATCGACGGCGACGCGATCAGATCGACCTTCGGGCTCGACTGCAATTGCGCGGCCTGTTCGAACGGCACCTGGAAGGCGAAATCCGCTTCGCCGGTGCGCATCAACGCGGCGCGCGTGTTGTTGTCGACCACCGGCTTCCAGTCGATCGCGTCGACCTTGGGGTAGCCCTTCTTCCAGTAGCCGGCAAACTTCTTCACCGTCAGATCGCCCGCCGGATCCCACTTCACCAGTTCGAACGGACCCGTGCCGACCGGATGAAATGCGATGTCCTTGCCGTACTTCTTCAGCGCGTCCGGCGAAATCATCACCGCCGAAGGATGCGCCAGCACGTTGATGAACGCCGAGAACGGCGCCTTCAGCGTGATCTTCACCGTGTACGGATCGACCACTTCGGTCTTCTCGATGCGGTTGAACATGTTGTAGCGCTTGAGCTTGTTCGCCGGATCCGTCACACGGTCGAAGTTCGCTTTCACCGCGGCAGCGTTGAAGTCGGTGCCGTCCTGGAACTTCACGCCGTGGCGCAGCTTGAACGTGTAGACCTTCGCGTCCGGACTGGCTTCGTAGCTGTCGGCCAGCACGTTGACCAGCTTCATGTCCTTGTCGAAGCCGAACAGCCCCTGATAAAACGACTTGGCGACGGCTTGCGAGAGCGTGTCGTTGGCATCGTACGGATCGAGCGTCGTGAAGGTCGAGGCGACGGCCATTACTGCCGTGGTGTCGGCGTGCGCCGCATTGCCCGCGAGCATCGCGAACACCACTGCGCCGCCGCTAACCAGCGCGCGCAAACGAAACGGAGAAGACGGGACCAGCAGGTTCATGAGGTTGGCTCCAGGCTGCGAAATGAAACAGGTTGTGATGCTGCGAGAACAAGCGTGTGGCTAGAGGTTCTAGTACGGGGTTTTAGTACGCGCCGCCGACGTGATGCTGGGCGACGAAATGATCCGGTCCAACCGCGACGAGCGGCGCCACGATCGGTTCATCGTTGAGCGCGCGAATCGGGCTCGGAATCTCATCGGCGGCAAGCATGCGTTTGGCGTGACGGCGAGCCGGATCGGCGACCGGCACCGCGCCCATCAGCTTGCGCGTGTACGGATGCTGCGGCGCTTCGAACACCGCGCGGCGCGGGCCGATCTCGACGATCTGGCCGAGATACATCACCGCAACGCGATGACTGACGCGCTCGACCACGGCCATGTCGTGTGAAATGAACAGATACGCGACGCCGAGTTCACGCTGTAAATCGAGCATCAGGTTGACGATCTGCGCTTGCACGGAGACATCGAGTGCGGACACGGATTCGTCGGCGATCACGACTTTGGGGTTCAACGCCAGCGCGCGCGCAATCGCAATGCGTTGCCGCTGACCGCCGGAGAATTCGTGCGGATAGCGCCGCGCGGCTTCGGGCGGCAAGCCGACTTTGTCGAGCAGCCACGCCACGCGCGCCTGTGCTTCGGCGCCTTGCGCCACGCCGTGCACGAGCAGCGGCTCCATGATCGAGAAGCCGACCGTCAAACGCGGATTCAGCGACGCGAACGGGTCCTGGAAAATAAACTGGATATCGCGGCGCAGCGCCTGCAACGCGGGGCCCATCAGCGAACTGATTTCGCGGCCGTTGAATTCGATCGACCCGCTTTGACTTTCGACGAGGCGCAGCAGCGAGCGGCCGGTTGTCGATTTGCCGCAACCCGATTCGCCGACGAGCGCGAGCGTTTCGCCGGGCCGCAAATCGAAGCTGACTTTTTCCACTGCATGCACGCGGCCCGTCACGCGGCCGAACACTCCGCTCTTGACCGGAAAGCGCGTGACCAGATCGCGGACTCGCAGAATCGGCGGCGTGGTTTCCTGCACCAGCGGCTGCGTTTCTTCGGCGACGGCGGCAGCGGGACGCACGGCTTGATCCGTGCCGCTCAGGCTCGCCTGCTCGACGGTCAGGATCGGAAACTTGGCCGGCTGATCCGTGCCTTGCATCGCGCCGAGACGCGGCACCGCGGCGAGCAACGCCTTCGTATAAGGATGCGACGGCGCGGCGAACAACGCGTCGGACGCGCCCTCTTCCACCTTCTCGCCGCGATACATCACCAGCACGCGATCGGCTACTTCAGCGACCACGCCCATGTCGTGCGTGATGAAGATCACGCCCATGTTCATCTCGTCCTGCAAGCCGCGGATCAGTTGCAGGATCTGCGCCTGGATCGTCACGTCGAGCGCGGTGGTCGGTTCGTCAGCGATCAGCAATGCAGGTTTGCACGACAGCGCCATCGCGATCATCACGCGTTGACGCATGCCGCCCGACAGTTGATGCGGAAACCGCGCCGCCACGCGCCGCGCTTCCGGAATGCGCACGAGTTCGAGCAGGCGCAGCGTTTCAGCGTGCGCGGCGGAGCGGCTCTTGCCCTGATGCAACGCGATCGCCTCGCTGATCTGATCGCCCACCGTGAAGACCGGATTGAGCGAGGTCATCGGCTCCTGGAAAATCATCGCGATGTCGGCGCCGCGAATCGAACGCATCGTGCCGGACGACGCTTTCGCGAGGTCGAGCACGCTGCCGTCGCGGCGCCGAAAAGCGATGCTGCCGCCGGCAAGGCGCCCACCGCCATGCTCGATCAGCCGCATCAATGCGAGCGAGGTTACCGATTTGCCCGAACCCGATTCGCCGACGATCGCCAGCGTCTCGCCGCGCTCGACCGTCAGCGACAGATTGCGCACCGCGTTGAAAGTGGTGTCGCCGCTACGGAAGGCGACCGATAGATCGTCGACCGCCAGCACGCGTTGCGGCGGCAAGGTCTCGATAAGCGGACGGGCGGTGTGCGATGAAGTCGGCACGGTAGTTCCTTTGAATTCGAACGCGGCTAACGGGGGTGCATGCTGTGAGCGGCCAGACTGACTAGCGGTAAATCGCCGTCACCGGGCTTTCGCCGAGCCGCGCGAAACCGCGATACATGCCTTCGGTGTTGAACGGCAGCGTGACGTTGCCGCGCGCATCGACGGCGATCAGGCCGCCGCGTCCGTCGATCTTCGGCAGACGGTTCATCACCACGTCGTCGGCCGCTTCCTGCAACGACACGTTGCGGTAGGCCATTTGCGCGGCGACGTCGTAGGCCGCGACCATGCGCATGAACATTTCGCCGGAGCCGGTGGTCGAGACCGCGCAGGTGGCGTCGTCCGCGTAGCAGCCCGCGCCGATCAGCGGCGTGTCGCCGACCCGGCCGACCTGCTTGTTGGTGACGCCGCCCGTCGACGTCGCCGCCGCCACATGACCGTGCTGATCGAGCGCAACCGCGCCGACCGTGCCGAACTTGCGGTTCGGATCGATCGGTTCGTGCGGCGTGGGATTGTCGTCATTCGGAGACGAAGTGGCGGCCAGTGTCGCGCCATCGTGATCTAGCATGGCGCGTTGCTGACCGCGTGCGATCAGCCATTGACGATGACGCGCCTCAGTATGGAAATACGCCGGCTCGACGAATTCGAGTCCTTGCGCGGCGGCGAACGCTTCCGCGCCTTCGCCGGTAAACAGCACGTGCTCGCTGTGTTCGAGCACGCGGCGCGCCGCCAGAATCGGATTGCGCACGCGCTTTACGCAGCAGATCGCGCCGGCTTCGAGCGTGCTGCCGTCCATGATCGCCGCGTCGAGTTCATGCGTGCCGGCCGCCGTATAAACCGCGCCGTGGCCCGCGTTGAAAAGCGGGCAATCTTCGAGCAGACGCACGGCCTCGCTGACGGCATCGAGCGCGCTGCCGCCGTCGGCGAGCACGCGCTGGCCGGCGCTCAGCACCGCGTGCAAGGCGGCGTGATATTCGGCTTCGGCGCTGGCTGACATCGACGTGCGCAGGATCGTCCCTGCTCCGCCATGAATGGCAATGACTGCGTTGGAGTTCATCGTTTGGCTTTGGTAGTGCGAGGAGTACGGGGAGTGCGGGTGGCTCGGACCGCGCCTCGCGCGGGTCGCGCGTTCGTGCCGGTAGCCTCGGTTTGCGGATCGACGAGCCACGGCAACAGGAATTCGCTGACCTCTGCGGCCGCCTTCACCGAGCGCTTGGCGCGATACGCCACCGCGTCGCACAGCGCTTCGATCACGGCGAGCACGGCCGAATCGGCATTCGCCGCGAGCCGCCGATCCGCGCAGACATAGAGCGAGATGTCGGCGAATTGCGCGAGCGGCGAACGCGGACTGTCGGTGAGCGCGAGCACGCGAGCGCCACGGCCCGCCGCGCGATGCGCAAGCTCGATCGTGTCTTCGACGTAACGCGGGAAAGCGATGCCGATGACGAGATCGCCCTCGTTCGAAGCAAACAGACGCCGCGCGGCGTGCGACGGTCCGCCCATCAGCGCGAGCGACTGCACGTTGTCGTGATACGGCATCAGGCCGTGTTCCATCAGACCCGCGAGAAACGCGCTGGCGCCGAAGCCGAGCACGAACACGCGGCGCGCGGCGATGATCGCTTCGACGGCGGCTTCGGCCGCCGCGCCGTCGATTGCCGTGCGGGTGGCTTGCAGATTAGTGGCGGCCTGCTCGAGCGAGGCGTCGACCACATCGTCGCCGGCTGCGAGCGACTCCTGCGCACTGCGCAGACGTTCGACCGGCGCGAGCGTCGCCTCGAAGCCGCGCACCAGCGCCTCACGGAATTGCGGATAGCCGTCGAAACCGAGCGCGCGGGCGAAGCGATTCGCCGTCGCCACCGAGGCGCCGACCACGCTGGCCAGTTCGTCGATGCGCATGGTCGCCGCGCGAAACAGATTGGCCAGCACGTAGTCGCCCATGCGCCGATGGATCGGCGTGAGGGTCGGCATGGCCGCGGCGATGCGCGCGGCGATGGCCTGCTCGGCGGAATCGGATGCAACGGATGGTTGACGGATCATGCGAACGAGGCGGCCTGGCGCTTGGCGTAATGAAAATGAATGAAAGTATATTTACACGGAAATCTCGCAGAAAAAAATTCATTTTCATTTTCGAGGGTTTTCACTGACGCGCTGCGAACAAAAGACGCATTTCAAGCGCGCACCGACGCGGCTGCGTGAAAATCCATTTTCAGCACGCCGCTGCGCTTTGCTCCGGAATGCGAGCCAGCCGCGCCGCCGGCGACATGACGATGATCAACGCCTGCACGAGGAAGGCCACCGCCGCCGCGACGAGACACGCATCCATACCCCAGCGCGCGCTGATCGCCGCGCCGAGCAATGCACCGACCGGCCGCGCACCGTAGGTGGCGGTGCTGTTGAGCGCGGAGACGCGGCCCATCATCCGTTCGGGCGTGATCGCCTGGCGCAGTGTGGTCGAGCCGACCACCCACAGAATCGGTCCGGCGCCGAGCAGGAAGAAGCTCAGCAATGCCAACGAGAACGACGGCGCAACGAGCGTGGCCACCATCACGAGCGACGCGAGCAACCCGCACGAAGGCCCGATGATCAGTACGCGGCCGAACGCGAGACGTCGCGCGATGGCGGGCGCGGCCAGCGCGCCGCACACCATGCCGACACCGTAGGCGCCGAGCGTCACACCGACCGCCGACGCGCTCAGGCCCAGCCGATGCACCGCATACGGCACATACACCGCTTGCAGCACGAAGAAGCCTAGGTTGAAGAACACCGCGGTCGCGAGCATGGGACGCAGCAACGCATCGCGCAGCACGAAACGCGTGCCGTCGCGCAGTTCCAGCATGAAGTGACGTGGCGGCAGTGCACGGCGCGGCGGTTCGCGCAAGCCCGCCAGCAACGCGACAGCCAGCGCCGAGAGCGCGGCCGCGCAGCCATACGCCCAACCCGCGCCGATCCAGCCGACCAGCAGGCCGCCGAGCGCCGGCCCAGCGGAATAGGCCACGCTGCGCGCCAATTCCAGCCGGCCGTTCGCGCTGGCATATGCTTCGCGCGGCACGAGTGCTGGCACCAGCGAAGGCGCCGCGACGTTGTAGGCCACCGTGCCGGTCGCGGCGATGAAGCCGAGCGCGGCGAGCAGCGGCAAGCTCAACGCATGGCTCATGATGAGCAGCAGCACGCACAGCATGGCGATCACGCGCACGCTTTCAGCGAGCGTCATCAACGTGCGGCGCGAGCGGCGGTCGGCCCAGACGCCGAGCGGGATCGAAAGCAACAGGAACGGCAGCGTCTGCGCGGTTTGCAGCAGACCCGTGTCGCGCGCGTCGGCGCCGAGTGAGAAGACCGCGACGAGTGGCGCGGCGGCGAGGCTGATCTGTTCGGCGGATTGTGCGACCAGGTTCGACCACGCGAGCCGCTGAAAAGCGGCCGGCAGTGCGTGTGTGGATGAAGCGGCAGATGTGGCGTGCATCGATGAACTCCGGCGACGGGACATTGGAGCGTTCATCGTCGTCCGACTCGCGCCGCCGGGCGCTCCGCTTCTTGCGGTGTTATTCTTCGCTCGCCATGAATCTCGAAAGCATTCTCTTCACTCAAGGTTTCGGCTCGCGCCGCCAATGCCGCGCGCTGATCGCCGACGCGCGCGTGAGCATCGGCGGCGCTGTTTGCACCGATGCCGACGCCGACTTCCCCATCGGCGACACTACCTTCTCCTTCAGCGTGGACGGCGTCGTCTGGCCGTATCGCGAGCACGCCTATCTGCTGCTGAACAAGCCGGCGGGCTACGAGTGTTCGCGTGATCCGCAGCATCATCTGAGCGTGTTCAGCCTGTTGCCGCCGCAGTTCGCCGAGCGCGGCGTGCAATGCGTGGGCCGGCTCGATCAGGACACCACCGGCCTGCTGCTCCTCTCCGACGACGGCAAGTTCGTGCACCTCTTCACGTCGCCGAAACGCAAAGTGCCGAAGGTGTATGTCGCGACCACGCGTCATCCGATCGACGACGCGCAATTGAGCGCACTGCGCGACGGCGTGCTGCTGCACGGCGAGCCCAAACCGATCGCCGCAGTCGACGCAGCGGCGCGCGGCGCTCACACGCTCGCGCTCACCGTGATGGAAGGCAAGTATCACCAGGTCAAACGGATGATCGCCGCGGCCGGCAACCGATGCGAAGCGCTGCATCGCGAGCGGATCGGCGGACTCGCCTTGCCCGCAACGCTTGCGCCGGGCGCGTGGCAATGGCTCGACGAAACCGACCTCGGATCTTTACGGAGCGGGTAAACCGGTAGCGCCCCTTTAAGCTCTTGATGCCGCAGGAAAACGCGTGAGCGGCCGCCCACATAACGCGCGCGGCGCCTGTTTGCGCGCTGCGTCGCAGCATGATCTTCCTTACACCTCGCTCTATACTCGTTTAAACAAAGACTACAAAGAGTTCAAGGAGGGGCGCCATGGTCATCCACGATGGTTTGCAGATTTCGTCCGTGATGATTGCTTTCGTGTGCGTCGGACTGGTCCTGATCGGCGGATTGCTGGTCATGATGCGGCTGCGGCATAAATATCATCCGAACCTGATCGGCGCATTGATCGGCGCGATGCTGTGTTTCCTGTTGCTGGAAGCATTGCCCGCGCTGACGTAGGTCGCGCGAGGCCGCGCCGCGCTGATGCGGCGAAGCGCGGCGTGGGCGGGATTTTCCGGGCGACGCCTGGAGAGGTGGCTTTTTGCCGCGCTTTTTCGTGGCTTTCTGGCGTTCGTGAGGCGGCTTGCAACAACGCGCTTCAGGCTACCCTTTCACGCTTTCACGCCTTCGCGCAAAAAATCCTCGACGCTCGGATACCGCAAGCGCACGCGCAATTCCTCTTTGAGACGCCGGTTTATCAAGCGCCTCGATTCACGCATGAACGACAGCAAGGTCGGCTCGACCTGCGACTCCGCTTCGGCTCGCGTGATGCGCGGCGCGCGCGCGAGGCCGAACGCGTCGGCGACCTCGTCGAAGTACTCGCCCATTTTCAGCGATGTGTCGTCGGATGCGTGCACCACGCGCCCCGGCCGCCCGTGGGTGAGGAGGCGCACAAGGATCGCGGCCAGATCGTCGGCGTGAATATGATTGGTGTAGACGTCGTCGGCATCGATCAGGGCCGGCGTGCGCTTTTCGAGCCGCGCGAGCGGCAGGCGGTTGCCCGCATAAATGCCCGGAATCCGCGCGATGCTCGCCGCGACGCTGCCGCGCGCGTTCGCGCGCCGGAATTGCCGCTCGGCCGAGACACGCCGCCTGGCGCGCGGGTTGGCGGCTTGCGTCGCGCGGGTTTCGTCGATCCACGCGCCGCCGCAGTCGCCATAGACGCCCGTCGTGCTCGCGTACACAAGGCGCACGGGCGCACGCGAACCGGCGGCCCGGCGCACCCCGTCGGGTACAATATTGGCTGTTCCAGATTCCGCCCACGAGGCACGAAGTTGGCGCAACCGCCCTACCGGCGAGACTGCAGGCGCCACGGCGGCTCGCGCTGAAGCGCGGCGCGTGCTTAAAGTAGCGAGCAAGGCGCGGGTACGGCGGTCGTCGTCGCCAGTTTTCTGCGGCGGGGCGAGATGCAGCACCGTCGGTGCGAGGCCCGCCAACCGCTTCAGGCTGCCGCGCACGTCGAGATCGCCGACCAGCGGCGTGACGCCCGCGGCGCGCAATTCGGCGCACCGCCCGGCGTGGCTGGTCAGCGCGAAGACATGCGCGCGTGGCCGCAGCAAGGGCACGCAGCGCATGCCGACATCGCCGCAACCTACGATTAACACGCGCGGCCGGCGGAAGTTTCGTGTCGCTTTCATGGTGGACGCATTGTAGCCGTCAAGCGCGGCACGTACCGCGCGCTTGACACGCCGGGTCCGATCACGCGGGTCCGATAACGATTACCGACTTTTCGATTTCGAACACTTTATGGCATTTAACGTCACGCTCCGGCAAAGCGGCCGGCAGTTTCAGGTAGAACAGGACGAACCGGTGCTCAGTGCCGCCTTGCGTCAGGGCATCGGCCTGCCATACGGCTGCAAGAACGGCGCTTGCGGTTCGTGCAAGGGCACCGTGATCAGTGGAGAAATCGAGCAACGTCCGCATTCGTCGTCGGCTTTATCGAACGACGAAAAGACGCGCGGCATGGCGCTTTTTTGCTGCGCGACCGCTTGCACCGATCTCGAAGTGGACATCCGCGAAGTGGCGGGCGTCGGCGACGTGCAGGTCAAGAAGCTGCCCTGCCGCGTGAACGCGATTGAGCGCAAGGCCGACGACGTCGTCGTGCTGAAGCTGCAATTGCCCGCCAATGAGCGTCTGCAATATCTCGCCGGTCAGTACCTCGAATTCATTCTGAAAGACGGCAAGCGCCGCAGCTATTCGATGGCGAATGCGCCCCACGCGGAAGGCCCGATCGAATTGCACATCCGTCACATGCCCGGCGGCGCCTTCACCGATCACGTGTTCAACACCATGAAAGAGCGCGACATCTTGCGCTTCGAAGCGCCGCTCGGCACGTTCTTCCTGCGCGAGGATTCGGACAAGCCGATCGTGCTGCTTGCCTCGGGCACGGGCTTCGCGCCGCTAAAGGCGATCGTCGAGCACGCGGTGTTCAAGAACCTGAACCGGCCGATGACGCTCTACTGGGGCGCACGTCGCAAGAAGGATCTGTATCTGCTCGAGTTGGCCGAACAATGGGCGCGCGAGATTCCGAACTTCAAGTTCGTGCCGGTGCTCTCGGAACCGGACGCGAGCGATGCATGGACGGGCCGCGTCGGTTTCGTGCATCGCGCGGTGATCGAGGATCTGCCGGATCTGTCGGCATATCAGGTGTATGCGTGCGGCGCGCCGGTGATGGTCGAGTCGGCGCAGCGCGATTTCACGCAGCACCACGCTCTGCCGGAAGACGAGTTTTACGCGGATTCGTTCACGAGCGCAGCGGATCTGGCGAACGCGGTTTGATGTGACAGGCGGCGTGATCGAGCAATCGGTCAGGCCGCGCCTGAACAACGTGTCGACATGATGGCTGACGCACAAAAATCCGTTTCGACGCCGTCCGACGCAAATTCACGGTTTACACCAGCGCTTTCCTTGTCGTATTCTTTCGCGCATGAACCGCATCCCATCCGAACTTCGACGTCGCCGCTCGCCGCTCCCCTAGGGACGCCGCTGGCTTCGTCACGGATTCGCGCCGCACCAGGGCGCGAGCTGTTCGGATCATGAAAGCCACGGCATGCCGTGGCTTTTCTGTTTTTCCGGCCCCCTGGTTCGTAGTTGGCCAATCTTCATCTACCCTTCACCCTGCTGTCTGGAGCCTGCCGTCATGAATTTCAATGAATATCCGATCGAGTCGCTGATGTACATCACGAACCGGCCCGAAATCGTTTTCACGCACGGCAAAGGCTCGTGGCTCTACGACAACAACGGCAAGCGATATCTGGACTTCATCCAGGGTTGGGCGGTCAACAGCCTCGGCCATTGCAACGACGGCATGATCGAAGCGCTGAATAAGCAGGCGCAATTACTGATCAACCCATCGCCGGCTTTCTACAACCAGCCGATGGCGCAACTCGCCGGCCTGCTCACGCAACATAGCTGCTTCGACAAAGTGTTCTTCGCGAACAGCGGCGCCGAAGCCAACGAAGGCGCGATCAAGCTCGCCCGCAAGTGGGGCAAGAAATTCAAGGACGGCGCGTTCGAGATCATCACGTTCGATCACAGCTTCCACGGCCGCACGCTCGCCACCATGTCGGCGAGCGGCAAGCCGGGCTGGGACACGATCTACGCTCCGCAAGTGCCGGGCTTCCCGAAGGCGGACCTGAACGACATCGCGTCGGTGGAAAAACTGATCAACGCGAAAACCGTCGCCGTGATGCTCGAACCGATTCAGGGCGAAGGCGGCGTGATTCCCGCCACCCGCGAGTTCATGCAGCAACTGCGCGAGTTGACGAAGAAGCACAACCTGTTGCTGATCGTCGATGAAGTCCAAAGCGGCTGCGGCCGTGCCGGCACGCTGTTCGCGTACGAACTGTCGAGCATCGAGCCGGACATCATGACGCTCGGCAAGGGCATCGGCGGCGGCGTGCCGCTGGCGGCACTGCTCTCGAAGGCGGAGGTCGCCATATTCGAAGCGGGCGACCAGGGCGGCACCTACAACGGCAATCCGCTGATGACCGCGGTCGGCTACTCGGTGATTTCGCAACTCACGGCGCCGGGTTTCCTCGAAGGCGTGCGCGCGCGCGGCGAGTATCTGCGCGCGAAGCTGCTGGAGTTGTCGGAAGAGCGTGGCTTCAAGGGCGAACGCGGTGATGGGCTGCTGCGCGCGCTGCTGCTCGGCAAGGACATCGGCAACCAGATCGTCGAAAAGGCGCGCGACATGCAGCCCGACGGCCTGTTGCTGAACGCGGCGCGTCCGAACCTGCTGCGCTTCATGCCGGCGCTGAACGTGACGAACGAAGAAATCGACCAGATGATGGCAATGCTGCGTTCGATTCTCGACACGCTGTAACCGAACAGGACCGCGCGTATGACGACGAGCGCAACGCTATCGATCCGCCGCTTCGAAGCGAGCGACACCGATGCCGTGGTCGCACTGTGGCAGCAAGCCTTCCCCGAGTACCGGGACGTCACGAGGCCGCAGCGCAATCCGCATCTGTCGATCGCCAACAAGCTGGCGACGCAGCCGGAACTGTTCTTTGTCGCGGTGCTCGGCGAGCGCATCGTCGGCACGGTGATGGGCGGCTATGACGGCCACCGCGGCTGGCTGTATTCGCTCGCGGTGGATGAGTCGTTGCGTCGTCACGGGATCGGCACGCGGCTCGTCGCGCATGTCGAAAACGCATTGACGGAGCGAGGCTGTCCGAAGCTGAATCTGCAGGTGTTGTCCGCGAAAGCCGACGTCCGTGCGTTTTACGAGGCGCTCGGTTATCGCGCCGATGCAGTGATCAGCCTCGGCAAGCGTCTGGGTGAATTTGCGGACGCGGTGCCTGCCGCCTGATTCGAGCCACGCCAAATAGAAAAAGGCCGCATGCGTTTTTCGCGCATGCGGCCTTTTTCGTAGGCAGCGCAAACTAAACGGGCTTATTCACCCAACTTAATCACCCAACTTATTCACCCAAATACGCCGCCCGCACCTTCGGATCATCCAGCATCTGCTTCGCGTCACCCGACATCGTGACCAGACCCGAGTCCATCACGTAGCCGCGATTCGCCGCCTGCAGCGCGAGACGCGCGTTCTGTTCGACCAGCAGCACGGTCATGCCTTCAGCCGAGATCGCCCGCACCACTTCGAAAATCTTCTCGACCATGATCGGCGACAGACCCATCGACGGCTCGTCCAGCAGCAACAGCTTCGGACGCGAGATGATCGCGCGCGCCATCGCCAGCATTTGCTGTTCGCCGCCCGAAAGCGTGCCGGCGTACTGCGCCGCACGTTCTTTCAGACGCGGGAAGAAGCCGAACATGCGATCCACGTCCGCCTTGATGCCGTCCGTATCCGTACGCAGATAAGCGCCCATCTGCATGTTCTCGACGATCGACATGCGCGCGAAGATGCCGCGCCCTTCCGGCACCATCGCGAGACCTTTCTTGAGCAGCAGATGCGGCGGCACGCCCTTGATCGACTCGCCCATGTACTCGATGTCGCCGATCGTGTACGGCTTGAGACCGGTGATCGCCTTCATCGTTGTGGTCTTGCCCGCGCCGTTCGCGCCGATCAGTGTGACCAGCTCGCCCTGCGCAACCTCGAGGTCAATCCCCTTGACTGCCTGGATGCCGCCGTAATTGACCTGCAGGCCCTTGATTTTCAACATTGCTGTAGCCATTAGTGGACCCCCGCACCCAGATAAGCTTCGATCACCTTCGGATCCTTCTGCACGTCCTGCGGCAGACCTTGCGCAATCACCTTGCCGTAGTCGAGCACCGTCATCTGGTTGCACAGACCCATCACGAGCTTCACATCGTGCTCGATCAGCAGAATCGTCTTGCCGTCCGCGCGAATCTTGTCGAGCAGCTTGGTCAGCTCGACCTTTTCCGTCGCGTTCATGCCGGCGGCCGGTTCGTCGAGTGCGAGCAGCTTCGGATCGGTTGCCAGCGCGCGCGCGATTTCCAGTCGACGTTGATGGCCGTACGACAGGTTGCGCGACGTGTAGTCCGCGTACTGCGCAATGCCCACGTATTCCAGCAGTTCGATCGCGCGTTCCTTGATCTCGCGCTCTTCCTTGCGCTCGGCCGGCGTCTGGAACACCGCGCCCAGCAGGCCGTGCTTGGTGCGCACGTGGCGCCCGACCATCACGTTTTCCAGCGCGGTCATGCCGCCGAACAGACGGATGTTCTGGAACGTGCGCGCGATGCCGGCTTTCGCCACCTGATACACCGCGGTCGGCGTGTAGTTCTCGCCGTCGAGCTTGAACTCGCCCGAATCCGGCGTGTACAGGCCCGTGATCACGTTGAAGAAGGTCGTCTTGCCGGCGCCGTTCGGGCCGATCAGACCGTAAATCTGGCCGGACTTGATTTCAAGCCCGACGTCGGACAGCGCCTGCAAACCGCCGAAGCGTTTGTTGACCCCTTTCACCGACAGTCGAATGTTATCGCTCATGTTTTTTCTCCGGCGGTGCTTAGGCGCGCACCGGCTTCTTGCCGCTGCGCTTCGACAGTTTCGCGATCTTGTCTTCATGCTTGGGCGACGGCCACAAGCCTTCCGAGCGGTACAGCATGATCAGCACCATCGCGAGTGCGTAGACCAGCTGACGGATCACTTCCGTATCGACGATTTCGTGGCCGAACACCATGTTCTGCAGCGGGCCCATCGTCGAGCGCAGGAATTCCGGCAGCACCGCGAGCAGCACCGCGCCGAGAATCACGCCCGGAATGTGGCCCATGCCGCCCAGCACCACGCACGCCAGCACCACGATCGACTCCGGCAGCGTGAACGATTCCGGCGACACGAAGCCCTGGAACGAGCCGAACATCGCGCCCGACAGGCCGCCGAACGACGCGCCCATCGCAAACGCCAGCAGCTTCACGTTGCGGGTGTTGATGCCCATCGCCTTGGCGGCGATTTCGTCTTCGCGGATCGCGGCCCATGCACGGCCGATACGCGAGTGCTGCAGGCGCGTACACACCCAGATCACCAGCAACGCGGCCAGCACGAACAGGTAGTAGTACGAGTACACCGACGGGAACTGGAAGCCGAACAGCGAGTGCGTTTGCGCGAGGCTGAAGTCGCCGACGTGCACCGGGTCGATCCCCGTGATCCCCTTCGGGCCGTTGGTGATGTTCACCGGACGGTCGAGGTTGTTCAGGAAAATCCGCACGATTTCCCCGAAGCCCAACGTCACGATGGCGAGGTAGTCGCCGCGCAGACGCAGCGTCGGTGCGCCGAGAATCACGCCGAAGAACGCGGCGACGGCCATCGCGCAGGGCACGATGATCAGGAACGGCACGTGCAGGCCATTCGGCGCGAGATGCGCGATCCACTCGAACTGCGACGCCAGATGCGGCGAGCTCAGTAACGCGGCCGTGTAAGCGCCGACCGCGTAGAACGCGATGTAGCCCAAGTCCAGCAGGCCGGCGAAGCCGACCACCACATTGAGGCCGAGCGCGAGCATCACGTACAGCATCGCGAAGTCGAGCACGCGGACCCAGTAGTTGCCGCCTGCGGTGCCGATGATCATCGGTGCCGCGATCACGAAGATCGCGGTGATGATGCCGACGGTCAGCGTCTTCGTCAGGTTCTTTTCAGGGATGAGCGTCGTGGACGGCTCGATCGGTTGAATTGAGGTCATGTCTGTTTTCTCCCGGGATCAGGCGCGATCCGCAACACGTTCGCCAAGCAGGCCCGACGGACGGAACACCAGCACGATGATCAGCACGATGAAAGCGAACACGTCCTGATAGTTACTGCCGAACACACCGCCAGTGAGGTTGCCGATATAGCCGGCGCCCAACTGTTCGATCAGCCCAAGAATCACGCCGCCCACCATCGCGCCGCCGAGATTGCCGATACCGCCGAGCACCGCTGCGGTAAAGGCCTTCAGGCCGGGGATGAAGCCCATATAGAAGTGCGCGTTGCCGTATTCCGACGCGATCATCACGCCGGCCAGAGCGGCGAGCGCCGAGCCAATCATGAAGGTGGCCGAGATCACGAAGTTCGGGTTCACGCCCATCAGCGAGGCATTGCCCGGGTTTTCAGCGATGGCTCGCATGGCGCGGCCGAGCTTGGTTTTGTGGACCAGCAGCAGCAGGCCGCCCATCACGAGGAACGCCACCACGATGATCACGATTTCAGTCATCGAGATCACGGCGCCAGGCGTCGTGTCGGTGGCCTTGATCACGTTGAGCGGGTCGGTGGGCAACAGCTGCGGGAACGGCAGCGGGTTGCGCGACCAGATCATCATCGCGAGGGTTTGCAGCAGGATCGACACGCCGATCGCGGTGATCAGCGGGGCGAGACGCGGCGCCTTGCGCAACGGCCGGTAGGCCACGCGCTCGATCGTGTAGCCGACCGCCGCGCACACAATGGCCGCAATGATCAGCGCGATGATGAGCGTCGGCACATTGCCGAGGCCGGGGAAGTGGTTCTGAAGCACGCCTATGGCTGAAAGCGCAACCATCGCGCCCACCATCAACACATCGCCGTGAGCGAAGTTGATGATGCCCAGGATGCCGTAAACCATCGTATAGCCCAGTGCGATGATGGCGTAAACGCTGCCAAGCACCAGCCCGTTGAGGACCTGCTGGATGAAAATATCCATTTAATGCTCCTTAGCCCGTGCGACTGGATTCGCGTTCTTCATCAGCCGGTGGGCGGTGATGCGGTACGCCAATCTCAACGGCACTGCGGGTACTGATGTAAAAGACCGGTAAGGGTTATCCGCTGCCGGTTCACCTTGGCGACTGGATGACAGTCGCGGGCTTGCCTTCGGCGGATGCAAAAACGGCACCGTTGGGTGGTTCGGTGCCGTCAGGCTGAACGTCCCGTCATCACATCTTCACGACGTCGAGAACCGCTTTTTTGCCGTCCTTGAAGTCGTAAAGCGTAATGGCGCCCTCTTTCAAATCACCCTTGTCGTCGAACGCGATGTGACCGATTACCCCGTTGTAATCAGTCGACGGCATCGCAGCCAGCACCTTGGGCGCCTCGATCGAATTAGCGCGCTTCATTGCATCGACAATCACGTACACAGCGTCATACGTGAACGGCGCGTAAATCTGCACCGGTGTGTGGAAGCGGTCCACGTACTTCTTTTCGAAGTCCGCTCCCTTGTCCATTTTCGAAAGCGCAAGTCCTGCTTCCGAACAGACCAGGTTTTGCACGGCGGTTCCCGCCAGCTCACCCACCTTGTCGGTACACACACCGTCGCCGCCAAGGATTTTTGCCCTGATACCGAGCGCCGCCGCCTGTTTGGTAAACGGCCCGCCCGTTGCGTCCATGCCGCCGAACATGATCACGTCCGGCTGAACACGCTTGATCTTTTTAAGGACGGCCTGAAACTCCGTAGCCCTGTCATTCGTGGTTTCGCGCGCAACGATCTTTGCCCCGCTCGCCTGCACTGTCTTCGCGAATTCGTCGGCCAGACCCTTGCCGTAGACGCTCGAGTCGTCGACGATCGCAATGCGTTTCGCGTTGAGCACTTTCGTTGCGTAATTGGCAAGCGCCGGCCCCTGCTGGGCATCGGTCGCCACCACGCGATAAGTCGTCTTGAAACCTTGTTGCGTGTACCCCGGGTTCGTCGACGACGGCGAGATTTCCAGGATCCCGGCATCGCTATATATCTTGGACGCCGGGATCGAGACGCCCGAATTCAAGTGGCCGACCACGGCGACGACATGATCGTCGACGAATCTTTCAGCGACCGCCGTGCCCGTTTTCGGGTCCGCGGCGTCATCTTGCGCGTCGAGCTCCAGCTGGATCTTGCGGCCGTCGATAGTCAAACCCTGGGTGTTGATTTCATCGACCGCCAAACGCGCGCCGTTTTCATTGTCTTTGCCAAGATGAGCAATGGGCCCGGTCAACGGGGCCGCATGACCGATCTTCACGACAGTCGCTTCGCTCGCCGGCGCCGCTGCAACCGTAGCCGCCGACGCACCCGCTCCCGCCTCGCCATCCTGTTTCTTGCCGCACGCGGTCAACATCGCAACCGCGGCCGCGATGGACACGGCGTAAGCAAATCTGACTCGCATTAAGTAGGTCTCCCGCACCTTCCAGAAACTATCGTTCAGGGCCCTAAGGCCTTGAGAACGCGCGCATTGTAACTCCAATTTTGCGACGGGCAATATTGTTGAACCGGCAGGGTTTTCCTGCATTGCAACCTTATTTTGAGAGCGAAATCCCCTAAAAGGCGCAACCCGGTTGCGATAGTTTTCCGTGCATCAGTTGCACCAGCGTCGCACCCAATGGCATCAAGTGTTGCGGCGAATTCCGCCGAGCCCCGGTGACAGCGCGCTTCGCCTTAGGTATTACGTTTTCGTGAGTATTGCGCTGCACGCACTATCTTAGTGCGTCAAAAAACCGCCGACTGCTTTAGTCATATAAAACGGGGCCGCATCACATATAAATCTATAAAAAACCGGATCACTTTTCAAAAAAATTTGTGCGTGCAGACGCCAAAACCAGCACTTTCTTGTGATCTGGCACTTTATTCTGGATAGGCTTGATGACGCCTGGAGATAAAAAAACGCGCCCTCGGGCGCGCTTTTCTTTCAGCAGTTGGCAGATTGTCAGGCCGGCAAACCCAGCCCGCGCGGCAACGGAAACGCGATGTTTTCCTCGATGCCGTCCAGCGCGCGCACGTTGCGCACGCCGAGTTCACGCAACCGGGCGATCACCGCCTGCGCCAGCACTTCCGGCGCCGAAGCCCCGGCCGTCACGCCGATGCGGCGCTTGCCTTCGACCCAGACCGGATCGATCTGATCGGGCGAGTCCACCATATAGGCAGGCACGCCAAGCTTTTCGGCCAGTTCGCGCAGCCGGTTGGAATTCGAACTATTTGGACTGCCGACCACGATCACGACGTCGCACTGCGGCGCCATGAACTTCACCGCATCCTGACGGTTTTGTGTAGCGTAGCAGATGTCCTGCTTCTTCGGCTCGCGGATGGCGGGGTATTTGGCCTTCAACGCACCGATGATCTCGGCGGCGTCGTCGACCGAGAGCGTGGTTTGCGTGACGAAGGCAATCCGCTCGGGATCGGCCAGTTGCAAGGCCTGCACGTCTTCGATGTCTTCCACCAGATGCATGCCCTCGCCCGCCTGCCCCATCGTGCCTTCGACTTCAGGATGACCTTTGTGGCCGATCATTACGATGTCGAAGCCGTCCTGGCGCATCTTCGCGACTTCGATATGCACCTTGGTCACGAGCGGGCACGTCGCGTCGTACACGCGCAACCCGCGCGACTCGGCTTCCGAACGCACGGCCTTCGACACGCCGTGCGCGCTGAAAATGACGGTATTGCCGGCGGGCACTTCTTCCAGCCGCTCGATGAAGATCGCGCCTTTCTTGCGCAGATCCTCGACGACGTAGGCGTTATGAACGATTTCGTGACGAACGTAGATCGGCGAGCCGTGCAACTTGATGGCCCGCTCGACGATCTCGATAGCCCGGTCGACGCCGGCGCAGAACCCGCGCGGCTGCGCCAGCAGGATCTCGGTTTCAGCAAGAGTCGTATCCGTGGTGCTCATGTTTACAGAATCCCGATGATTTTCACTTCAAACGCCAGCGCCTGGCCGGCAAGCGGGTGGTTGAAATCGAACAGAGCCGAGGTTTCGCCGACTTCTTTCAGGACGCCGGCGTAACGGCCGCCGCCCGGTGCGTTGAATTCGACCAGGTCGCCCGGAGAAAAATCCTCCCCGATCATGCTGTTTTCCCGCAGCGTGGCCAGCGACACGCGCTGGATCAATTCCGGATTGCGGGGACCGAACGCCTGCCCCGGCGTTAGCTGAAAGGTCGAATGGTGGCCCACCTTCAAACCGAGCAAAATATCTTCCAGCGGCGGCGCCAGTTGGCCCGCGCCCAACAGCAGCGTGGCCGGTTTGTCGTTAAACGTATTGATGACTTCGGCGCCATCGGCAAGGGAAAGCCGGTAGTGAAGCGTCACATGTGAACCGGGTTTCACTTCGGAAATGTCGATGATGCTCATGCAATGCTCGCTCAGTCGAAGCGCGCTGCACGCGTGCGCCGCTGGCGCAGTCGACGCGTGTGGCAAACCGTCGGGTGCCGTGCGCAAAGCGTCTATTGTAAGCCACATGGCGAGCGGCGGCTTGCGTCGTGGCGCCCAGAACCCGAAGCGGAGGACACTCTATATATGGCAGATGACGCCACCCTGTTTGACGAGGCAGCCCTGAAGGCGCCCGCCATCGAGTCGCAGCCGCCCAAGGGAACGGCCTGCGGCGCACCATCGCCCTCGCCGCTTCTGCGGGGCAAATGGCTTAAAGACGATATGCCGCGCGAGCGGTTGCTGAAGAAAGGGCCCGGCGCGTTGTCGGATACCGAAATGATCGTGCTGATACTCGGCTCCGGCCTGCCCGGTCACGACGTCTTCAGCGTCGCGCGCGAGTTGCTCGACCGTTTTGGCTCGCTGCGCGCCATGCTCGACGCGACTTACACGGATTTCGACGGCCTGCGCGGCATCGGCCCGGCGAAAAAAGCGCAGCTGCTCGCCATCATGGAAATGGCGCGCCGTTCGTTAGTGGACAAGCTGCGCTCACGCTCGCTGTTGAATTCACCCGAAGCCGTGGAAAATTACCTGCGTTTGCGCATCGGCGGGCGTCCGCTGGAGGTTTTCGTCTCGCTCTTCCTTGACGCGCGGCATCGACTGATACACTGCGAGGAAAGCGCGCACGGCACGCTCACGCGCATGGCCGTGTATCCACGGGAGATCGTGCGGCGCGCGCTGAGCCTGAATGCGGCCAGCTTGATCGTCGCGCACAATCACCCTTCGGGCGCCGTCCAGCCGAGCGCAAGCGACCACCGTCTGACGCATACGTTGCGCGATGCCCTGACACTGATCGACGTGCAACTGGTCGATCATCTGGTTGTCGGCGTCGACAGCGTTTACTCGTTTGCCCGCGCCGGCTGGCCGTGAGAAGGCGCGAACCAGGGTCGCGCAGATGCCACGGCGGGTCCGGCATCGCAAATAAGGTTTGATTTTGCGGCTTTTTTTCCGCTATAATTCCGGTTTGCCTATTTCCAACCCCCTGTTCCGAAGCCACCAAGGCGTTCCGGAAAGGAAACGTGCCTAGAGTTGTGTCAACAAGCTCAGCGCGAGTCTTTTCGGGAAACTTTCACGGCGTTCGAACTCAGAATTAGCGTATTAGGAGTGCTCTCATGGCACGCGTATGCCAAGTAACTGGGAAAGCGCCGATGAGCGGCAACAACGTTTCCCACGCGAACAACAAAACCAAGCGCCGGTTCCTGCCGAACCTGCAAAGCCGCCGTATCTGGGTGGAAAGCGAAAACCGTTTCGTGCGTCTGCGCATTTCGAACGCTGGTCTGCGCTTGATTGACAAGAACGGTATCGACTCCGTGCTCGCAGATCTGCGCGCACGCGGCGAAGCCTAAGGAGTAAATCATGGCAAAAGGCGCACGCGACAAGATCAAGTTGGAATCGACCGCAGGCACGGGTCACTTCTACACGACGACGAAGAACAAACGCAACATGCCGGAAAAGATGCTGATCAAGAAGTTTGATCCGGTCGTCCGTAAGCACGTTGAGTACAAGGAAACCAAGATTAAATAAATCTTGGCTCCTGCCTGACGAAGGCAAAGACATGCAAAAAGCCTCGCATTCGTGCGGGGCTTTTTTTGTTTTCGGCGTGCACTTGTTTTTGCATGTGTGCCGCTGTCGATGCATATTCGCTCACCGAATAGTCTTATGCCATTCGGCCAGCTTTCCCTCATCCATTGCGGCGCGTATCCTTTCTCGTTTTAGCGGCGAGCGAATGGCACGCCGTCACCGCAAAACGAAAAGACGGAGATGTAGGCAATGGAATTCGATGTGGCGATTGTCGGTAGCGGTCTGGCTGGCTTGAGCGTCGCGCTCAATCTGGCGGAAACACGTCGTGTAGCGGTGGTCGCCAAGCGATCGATGACTGAAGGCGCAAGCGACTGGGCGCAAGGCGGCATCGCCGCAGTTCTGGATTCAGCGGATAGCATCGAAAATCACGTACGCGACACGCTGATCGCCGGCGGCGGTCTTTGCGACGAAGCAGCCACGCGTTTCATCGTCGAACATGGCCGCGCGGCGATCGAATGGTTGATCGCGCAAGGCGTGCCGTTCACCAAAGACGACGCCGCCGAGCTCGGCTTCCACCTCACGCGCGAAGGCGGCCATAGCCATCGCCGGATCATTCATGCGGCAGATGCAACCGGCCATGCCGTGGTGGCCACGCTCAGCGAGCGCGTGCGCCGCCACCCGAACATCACGCTGCTCGAAGATCACTACGCCATCGACCTGATCACGTCCGACCGCCTCGGCTTGCCGGGTCGTCGTTGTCACGGCCTGTACGCGCTGGATCTGCAAAGCGGGCGCACGGTCACGATCGAAGCACCGCATACGGTGCTCGCCACGGGCGGCGCGGGCAAGGTCTATCTCTACACCACGAATCCCGACACTGCGACGGGCGACGGCATCGCGATGGCGTGGCGGGCTGGTTGCCGCGTGTCGAACATGGAATTCATCCAGTTCCATCCGACCTGCCTGTTCCATCCGTATGCAAAATCATTCCTGATTTCAGAAGCGGTGCGTGGCGAAGGCGGCATTCTCAAATTGCCCGACGGCACGCGCTTCATGCCGAATCACGACGAACGCGCTGAACTTGCGCCGCGCGATATCGTCGCGCGAGCGATCGACTTCGAAATCAAGAAGCGCGGCATCGACTGTGTGTATCTCGACATTAGCCATCAGTCGCCCGAATTCCTGCGTGAACACTTCCCGACGATTCTGGCGCGCTGCCAGGAATTCGGCATCGATATCACCAAAGAGGGCATTCCGGTCGTGCCTGCCGCGCACTACACGTGTGGCGGCGTCGTCACCGATCTGGCGGGCCGCACGGATCTCGCGGGCCTCTACGCGGTCGGCGAGACGTCATGCACGGGCCTTCATGGCGCGAACCGGTTGGCCAGCAATTCGTTGCTGGAGTGCCTCGTGATCGGCCTCTCCGCGGCGCAGGCTATCGAAGAAGAAGGGTTTAGTGCCGCCGTCCACGCCCCGCTGCCGGACTGGGACGAAAGCCGCGTGTCCGACCCCGACGAAGAAGTCGTGGTCGCGCACAACTGGGACGAACTGCGCCGCCTGATGTGGAATTACGTCGGTATCGTACGGACCGACAAGCGGCTCGCGCGAGCGAAGCATCGGCTCGCCCTGCTGCGCGACGAGATCCACGAGTATTACGCGAACTTCAAGGTGAGCCGCGACCTGCTCGAATTGCGCAATCTGGTCGACGTGGCTTCGCTGATCGTCGAAGGCGCGCGTTCGCGGCGCGAGAGCCGCGGTCTGCACTTCAGCCGTGACTGGCCGGCGACCTTGCCCAAGGCGCTGCCGACCGTGCTTTCGCCTGAGCATGTGCGCAATCGCAACGTGTGATTGAGACAAGCTGAAACGAAAAGGCCATCGCCGAAATGATCCGGCGATGGATTTTTGTCCGATTGGACATGAGTGGTTGCGAACCTGGGCGTCAGACGATTCGCATCGAGTAATCCGTTGCGCGGACGTCTTTGGTCAGCGCACCGATCGACACGCGATCGACGCCGGTTTCCGCAATCGTGCGCACCGTGTCGAAGTTCACGCCGCCCGATACCTCCAGCACTGCTCGCCCCGCCGTGATGTCCACCGCGTCGCGCATGGCATCGAATGAGAAATTGTCCAGCAGAATGGATTGCGCGCGATGAGCCAGCGCCGATTCCAACTGCTCGAGCGTCTCGACTTCGATCTGGATCGACACCCCCGCATTCAGCGCCAGCGCCGCGTCCATTGCAGCGCCCACACCGCCGGCCGCGGCAATGTGGTTTTCCTTGATGAGAATACCGTCGTACAGCGCGAGCCGTTGGTTCGCTCCACCGCCCACGCGCACCGCGTACTTCTGCGCGAGCCGCAAGCCCGGCAAGGTCTTGCGCGTGTCGAGAATGCGCGTTCGCGTATGCGCGACGGCATCGACATAGCGGCGCGTCGCGCTCGCCACGCCCGACAGTAATTGCAGGAAGTTCAGCGCGTTGCGTTCCGCGGTCAACAACGCGCGAACGGGGCCGCGCATTTCACAGACCGTTGAATTGGCCGTCATCAGTTCGCCTTCGCGATAACGCCACTGGACTTCGATACGCGGATCGACCTGGCGCATCACCGCTTCAAACCACGGCACCCCGCACAGCACCGCATCTTCGCGCACGATGACGCGTGCGTCACGCACGTCGTCAGCGGGAACGAGGCGGCCCGTCTGGTCACCCGCGCCGATATCTTCGGCCAGTGCATCGGTCACGTTGCGCGCCAGCGCGGCGTCAAACGCCGCGCCGTATTGCGCGTAAATTTCAGCGAACAGCGGCGACACCGCTTCGAGCTTGTTGCCTTCTACCGCGCCCATTAAGCCGCCCCCACATTCGAATACAGTTGCGTGTCGCGCGCGAGATCGCCGCTTGCCTGCACGCGCTTCTTATGGCGCGCCGCGAAGTCCAGCATCCGGTCGATCGGCAAACGCGCGCGCTCGCCGATCGCACGATCGACGAAAATTTCGTTGTGGCCGCGCTCGAGTACGTCGGCCAGATTCGCTAGGCCGTTCATCGCCATCCACGGGCAATGCGCGCAGCTCTTGCAGGTCGCGCTGTTGCCGGCCGTCGGCGCGGCAATCAGGGTCTTGCCGGGCGCGGCGAGCTGCATCTTGTGCAGAATGCCGAGATCGGTCGCCACGATGAAATGCGTCGCGTCGAGTTTCTGCGCCGCGTCGATCAACTGGGTGGTCGATCCCACCACGTCCGCTTGCGCGACCACATTAGCCGGCGACTCCGGGTGCACCAACACCTTGGCGCCGGGATATTCGGCGCGCAGCAGATCGAGTTCGATACCTTTGAACTCGTCGTGCACCAGACACGAACCTTGCCACAGCAGCATGTCCGCACCGGTCTTGTTCTGGATATAGCTGCCGAGGTGCCGATCCGGCGCCCAGATAATCTTCTCGCCGCGCGCGTGCAGATCGGCAACGATTTCCAGACCGATCGACGACGTCACCATCCAATCCGCACGCGCCTTCACCGCCGCACTCGTGTTCGCGTACACGACCACCGTGCGGTCCGGGTGCGCGTCGCAGAAAGCGGAGAATTCGTCGGCCGGGCAGCCGAGATCGAGCGAACAGGTCGCATCGAGATCCGGCATCAGAATGCGCTTGTCCGGACTGAGGATTTTTGCCGTCTCGCCCATGAAGCGCACGCCCGCGACGACTAGCGTCTGCGCAGCGTGATCGCGCCCGAAGCGCGCCATTTCCAGCGAGTCGGCCACGCAGCCGCCGGTCTCGTCGGCCAGTTCTTGCAATTCCGCATCGACATAATAGTGCGCGACAAGCACCGCTTTCTCGCGCTCGAGCAATGCGCGGATACGTGCCTTCAGCGCTACTTTCTCTTCCGCCGACGGCATGTCCGGCACCTTCGCCCACGCCTGCCCGATTCCGCAGGTCGTGCCCTGCGCCTGCGGCCGGTCGTATTCGACGGTCCTGATCGCCTGCTGATCCATGATCTCCTCTGCCTTCGCTCTGCCGCCGCGGACTGTCAATCGCGTGTCGTTGCAGTTTCCGCGGCCCAAAAAGCAAAACCCCGCCAACGCGGGGTTTTGTGACGTACAGAGATTTTAATGGATTTCGCTATCAGGCATAACGACGCAGTCGCATCGCAAACTCTTGCAGCGCTTTAATACCGCTCTGCTCAGCGCGATGACACCAGTCTTGCAACTGGATCAGCAACTGATCGCGCGATGCATTCGAGCGCTCCCACATGGCGGCGAGCTCATTGCGCATGTCGATGTAGGTCTTGAGCTTCTGGCTGTTCGCGAAGATTTGCGGCAGCTGGCGTTTCTGCGGCTCGTCCAGACCTGCTTCTTCTTTGTGGAACCAGCTACGCGCACCACGCATGACCTGATACTTCTCGCGCGCGCCGACTTCCTTCAAATGCGCCAGTTCCTGACGATAGGCGCGCTTGAGCGCCTTGCCGTAACGCGCCATCACTTCGTAGCGGTTGGCCAGCACGGCTTGCAGCGTGTCCTGATCGAGCACCAGCTTGCCGGTGGTCAGACGCGGCGTGGGCGCGACCTTCTTCACCTTGGCCAGACGGAACGCCGACATGATGCGGATATACATCCAGCCGATATCGAACTCGTACCATTTGTTCGACAGCTTGGCCGACGTCGCATACGTGTGGTGATTGTTATGCAACTCTTCACCGCCGATGATGATGCCCCACGGGAAGATGTTGGTGCTCGCATCCGACGAGTTGAAGTTGCGATAGCCCCAGAAGTGCGCGAGACCGTTGACCACGCCGGCGGCCCAGAACGGGATCCACACCATTTGCACGGCCCAGATGGTCAGACCGACGACGCCGAACAGCGCGACGTTCAGCACCATCATCAGGCTCACGCCGAGGATCGGGTACTTGGTGTACACGTTGCGTTCCATCCAGTCGTTCGGCGTGCCGTGACTGAACTTGCGCATGGTTTCTTCGTTTTTCGCTTCGACGCGATACAGTTCAGCGCCTTCGAGCAGCACCTTCCAGATACCGCGCGTTTGCGGGCTGTGCGGATCTTCTTCGGTCTCGCACTTGGCGTGGTGCTTACGGTGAATCGCGGCCCACTGGCCGGTCAACATGCCCGTGGTCATCCACAGCCAGAAACGGAAAAAATGACTGACGATCGGATGCAGCTCCAGCGCGCGGTGCGCCTGGCAGCGATGCAAATAGACCGTCACGCCGATGATCGTGATGTGCGTCGCGATCGCCGTGTACAGCACAAGTTGCCACCACGAGAAGTGCAACAGACCGTGGGCAAGGAAGTCGAGCAAAGAATTCAACAAGGCAATTTACCTGTGGAACGAGAGACACGAGACACACGCAAAATGCGCGCGTCAAGAAAGTGAAAGCATACAGCGGGATTGGACGGTATTCTACTTGAAGCGTTCCAAGTGTTTGTAACAAATAGGGATTTTTTGTGCGGGATCAACAGATGGAGCGCGCCAAAGGTCTCTGATAGACCCGTCGGCGCGCGTAGAGTGCCCGTCAGCGGCTGCTGTCGGACGGATTGACTGCCGCGGCGGTCATTGTTACCGGCTGCGGCATAACGTCGCTGACATTGCCGACGATTCGCACTTCGCGTTGCGCGAACGGAATGGCGATATCGTGTTCGGAGAACAGACGCCAGATATTGCGGTTGACCGCCGAGCGCACGCCCGAAGTGCCGGTGGCCGCATCCTCGATCCAGAAGCCCAGTTCGAGGTTGATACCGTCCGAGCCGAAACCCGCCAGATAAGCCGTCGGCGCCGGCTCCTGCAGCACCCGCGGCACGCCCTCCGCGGCCTGGGCGAGCAAGGTCATGGCCTGGTCGACGTCGCACGTGTAGGCGACCTGCACGGCCGCCTTCGCGTGACCGCGCGTCAGGTAAGACGACTGGTTCTGCACCACGTCCGTAATCAGCTTTTCGTTCGGAATCAGCGTTTCGATGCCGTCCAGCCCGCGCACCACCGTGTAGCGCGTGCGGATCTGCGTCACCATGCCTTGCAGACCGCTTACGTTGATCGTGTCGCCGATACGCAGCGAGCGGTCGATCAGGATGATGAAGCCCGACACATAGTTGCTCGCGATCTTCTGCAGGCCGAAGCCAAGCCCGACACCCAACGCGCCGCCGAACACGCCCAGCACGGTGATGTCGATCCCGACCAGCGACAGGCTGATCAGCACCGCCGCCAGCACGAACGCCGCCCGGCCGACTCGCGCCACCACGACCTTCAGGTTGGCGTCGAGCGTCTTCGAGCGCATCAGGCGGTCTTCGAATGTGGCGCCGAGCCACATCGCGACGACCATCGTCACGCACACCCACAGCAGACCCGAGATGAGCGAGAGCAGCGTCAAATGCGCGTTGGCGACGCTGAAATGCACGCCGGCCGCCCACGCGAGAACGTCGTCCTGAATGCCCATGACTGTGAGCACCATGCCGACCCAGACCACCGTCGAGACGATTTTCTCGACGAGGAAAAGCAGCGGATGCGTCTCGCCGTCATGACTGAAAACCCGTCGCGCGAAGAAAAATACGATGTAAATCAAGCCGATACCAAACAGCGGCACCAAAGCCAGATCGAGCAGCGCGGTGTGCATGAACTGGCCGGTGATCGACCGTGCAAGCCACACGAGGACCGCGCCGATCAGCGGAAAAAACGCGCGATTCAGGCTTTCCGCGCCGAAGCGCAGCGTCTGGTAACGCGTCTGGCGGCGTAGATCCAACGCGCGGCGCAACACGCTCGCGAGCAGCCAGGCGCCCGCGAGCGTCGCGATCAGCACGCCGACCTGCCACAGCATCACGGGTTGACCGAGGTCGCGCGCCAGGTCGCTGAACATATGAGGGAAGAGACGGTTTTGCATGATGTCGGCGCAATCGCCGACGCACGGACAGGTTGATGAATCGAACCCGGGTACGCCGGCAAAAGCCTGTTGCGCTTAGCTCTGGCGTTCCAGCACGGCGGCGAAGAAGCCGTCGGTCGCGTGGCGGTGCGGCCACAGCGACAGGTAATCTCCCATTTCCAGATCGATGCGCTGCTCGGCCAGCACGTCACGCGCGGGTACCAGAGCGAAATCCGGATGGTCGGCGAGGAATTGCTGCACCACGGCTTCGTTTTCCGCTTCCAGGATTGAGCAGGTGGCATAGACGAGCCGCCCGCCCTTTTTCACCAGACGCGCCGCGCTGGCCAGAATCGACGCCTGCTTCGGCGCCAGCTCGGCGACCGATTCCGGCGACTGGCGCCACTTCAGATCCGGATTACGGCGCAGCGTGCCCAAGCCGCTGCACGGCGCGTCGACCAGCACGCGGTCGATCTTGCCGGCGAGCCGCTTGATCTTGGCGTCGTGTTCGCTGTCGATCAGCACCGGGTTCACGTTCGACAGACCACTGCGCGCAAGCCGCGGCTTGAGCTTGGCGAGACGCCGCTCGGAGATGTCGAAGGCGTACAGCCGTCCGGTGGAGCGCATTGCGGCGCCCAGCGCCAGCGTCTTACCGCCCGCGCCGGCGCAGAAGTCGACGATCATCTCGCCGCGTTTGGGCGCGACCAGCGAACACAGCAACTGGCTGCCTTCATCCTGCACTTCGACCCAGCCGTGCTGGAACGCGTCGAGTTTGGTGAGCGGCGGCTTGCCGACCACGCGCACGCCGAACGGTGCGAACGGTGTCGCGCCGCCCTCGATGCCGGCCTTCGACAGCGCGTTCAACACGTCGTCGCGGCTGGCCTTGATCGGGTTCGCGCGCAGATCCAGCGGCGCCGGGTAGTTCAGCGCCGCGGCGAGTTGCGCCAGTTCGGCGGGTTCGAAACGCTTAGCCAGCGCCTGATAGATCCAGTCAGGCAGATTCAGGCGAATCCGCAGCGGCAGGCTTTCCGGGTCGATCTTCGACACATGTTCAAGCCAGCTCAACTCCTGTTCCGACACGAACGGCTTGAGCGCATTACGCCCCGCCGTCTGCATCAGGCCGAGCAACGCCATGCGGCGCGCCGGGTTGCCCGCGCCGCCTTCGGCCAGATGGGCGAACTCCATCCGGCGGCGGAGCACCGCGAAAACGGCCTCGGCGATCACGCCGCGCTCGCCGTGCCCGAGCTTCGGATGAGCGCGGAAGAAACGGCTGGTGGTGGCATCGGCCGGGCCGGTCAGTTTTAGGACTTCAGCCAACAAAGTCTCAGTTTGTCCAATCAAAAAACCATGCAATCTCATGCGCCCTCTCCGGCGGTGTGACCGGCAAAGAGCCATTGCGGCTCCGGCGGCGTAAGCGTGACGCGCAGGCCGTCCAGAGCAAGGCGCCCTTCGACGAACCAGCGCACCGCGCGTGGATAAATGATGTGTTCGGTTGCCAGCACGCGTTCGGCGAGCATGGCGGGGGTGTCGCCCGTCTCGACGGGCACCGCCGCTTGCGCGACGATCGGCCCGTGATCCAGTTGCGACGTGACAAAATGCACGGACGCGCCGTGCAGCCGCACGCCCGCGTCGAGCGCCTGCTGATGGGTTTTCAGGCCCGGAAAGCTCGGCAACAGCGACGGATGCACGTTCAGCATGCGCCCGGCGTAATGATCGACGAAACCGGCCGTCAGCACCCGCATGAATCCAGCAAGCACGACCAGGTCGGGCGCAAAACTATCGATTTGCTCGGCCAGCGCGGCGTCGAAGCTGTCGCGGTCGGGAAACTGGCGGTGGTCGACCACCGCCGTGGCAATGCCGTGCGACGCCGCGAACGCAAGGCCCGCGGCGTCGGGACGGTTGGCAATCACGGCGGCGACTTGCGCCGGCCAGGCCTCGTTCGAGCAGGCTCGAACGATGGCTTCCATGTTGCTTCCCCGTCCGGAAATCAGGATGACGAGTTTTTTCATCCGCGGATTTTATCATTCGGGGACACCGAAACCGCGACGCGCCGCCGTCCACTGCGCCGAACGTTTATAATCGTTTGTTTTGCGGCACCCCGCCCGCTCCATCTCAAACCCGCTATCGTGAGAGTCTTCCGCGGTCTTCCCAATGCTGAAAGCCGTGCGCCCTGCGCACTGACCATCGGCAACTTCGACGGTGTCCACCGCGGCCATCAGGCTTTGCTCGCCCACGTGCGAGCGGCTGCCGATGCGCGCGGCCTGCCCGTCTGCGTGATGACCTTCGAGCCGCACCCGCGCGAGTTCTTCAATCCGGCGGGCGCGCCGCCGCGCATCGCCATGCTGCGCGACAAGCTCGAGGCGCTGCGCACCAACGGCGTCGACCGGGTGGTTGTCGAGCACTTCAATCACACGTTCGCGAGCCAGTCGCCGGACACGTTCGTCGAACGGATCATCGTCAACGGACTGCACGCGCGCTGGGTGATGATCGGCGACGACTTCCGCTACGGCGCGAAGCGCGCGGGCGACTTCGGGTCGCTCAAGGCGGCGGGTCAGCAGTACGGTTTCGAAGTCGAGCAGATGGCCACGGTGGCCGATCCGTCAGGCGCGCGCATTTCCAGCTCTGGCGTGCGCGCCGCGCTGGTGGCGGGCGACCTCGACTCGGCGCGTGCCGCGCTGGGCCGCGATTATCTGATCAGCGGCCATGTCGTGCACGGCATGAAGCTCGGCCGCGATCTCGGCTTCCCCACGCTCAATGTGCCGATCGCTCACAAGCGCCCGGCGCTCGCGGGCATCTTCGTGGTGCGCGTGCACGGCGTAGCGGACGAGCCGCTGCCGGGCGTCGCGAGCCTCGGCCTGCGTCCCACGGTAGACGATTCCGGCCGCGTGCTGCTCGAAGTTCACCTGCTCGACTGGCATGGCGACGCATATGGCAAACTCGTGCGCGTCGAATTCCTGAAGAAGCTGCGCGACGAGGAAAAGTACATCGACCTCGAAACGCTAACCGCCGCCATCAAGCGCGACGTCGTCAACGCGCGCGCGTGGTTCGCGGCTGTCGGCGCCGGCACGCCGGGCAGCCGTTCCACCGGCTTCGCCACCTCGGCCACCGACCGAATTAGATAACCGCCGTGGTCCATGCAGGCGCTCAAGCGCCGCGTGCGTGGACCCTCGCCGCGCGCATCGAAGGGCGTCCGTGGATCACGCGACATGCCCGCCGGGCGCGCCCAACGCCCTCGCGCATCGTGCGCATTCCGCGCGCTACCGCGCATAGAAAGAATTCACCGCGACCTCATCATGAGCAATAAGAAAGCCGATTCGAAACCGCAGTCACGCTACCCGGTCAACCTGCTCGACACGCCGTTCCCGATGCGCGGCGACCTGCCCAAGCGCGAGCCGCAATGGGTCAAGGAATGGCAGGAGCGCAAGGTCTACGAAATGATCCGCGCGGCCTCCAAGGGCCGCAAGAAGTTCATCCTGCACGACGGCCCGCCGTATGCGAACGGCGACATCCACCTCGGCCACGCGGTGAACAAGATCCTGAAGGACATGATCGTCAAGGCGCGCAATCTGGCGGGCTTCGACGCGGTCTACGTGCCGGGTTGGGATTGCCACGGCATGCCGATCGAAATCCAGATCGAAAAGCAGTTCGGCAAGTCGCTGCCGGCCGCCGAAGTAATGCAAAAGGCGCGCGCTTACGCGACCGAGCAGATCGAGAAGCAGAAGGTCGGCTTCCGCCGCCTCGGCGTGCTCGGCGACTGGGACAATCCGTATAAGACCATGAACTTCACGAACGAAGCCGGCGAAATCCGCGCGCTCGCGAAGATCATGGAAAAAGGCTACGTGTTCCGCGGCCTGAAGCCGGTGAACTGGTGTTTCGATTGTGGCTCGGCACTCGCCGAAGCGGAAGTCGAATACAAGGACAAGACCGATCCGACCATCGACGTGCTGTTCAGCTTCGCCGAGCCCGAAAAAACGGCGCAAGCGTTCGGTTTGAATGCGCTGCCGCGCAACGAAGGCGGCATCGTGATCTGGACCACCACGCCGTGGACCATCCCCGCCAACCAGGCGCTGAACCTGCATCCGGAAATCGTCTACGCGCTGGTCGACACGCCGCGCGGCCTGCTAATCCTTGCTGAAGAGCGCGTTGAAGCGTGCCTGAAGCTGTACGGCCTCGAAGGCACGATCGTCGCCACCACGCCGGGTGCGAAGCTCGTCAATCTGCGCTTCCATCACCCGCTCGCGTCCGCGCATCCGGGCTACAAGCGCACGGCGCCGGTCTATCTCGGCGACTATGTGACGACCGAAACGGGTACGGGTATCGTGCACTCGTCCCCGGCGTACGGCGTGGAAGACTTCGTGTCGTGCAAGGCGCACGGCATGGCGGATTCCGACATCATCAATCCGGTGATGGGCGACGGCCGCTATATCGAATCGCTCGCGCTGTTCGGCGGCCTGTCGATCTGGGCGGCCAACCCGCAAATCGTCGAAGCGCTGCAAGGCGCCGGCACGCTGATGCGCACCGAGAAGTACACGCACAGCTACATGCACTGCTGGCGCCACAAGACGCCGATCATCTACCGCGCAACCTCGCAATGGTTCGCCGGCATGGACGTGAAGCCGACCGATACCGACAAGACGTTGCGCGAAACCGCGCTGGAAGGCATCGAGAACACCGCCTTCTATCCCGCGTGGGGCAAGCAGCGTCTGTTCAGCATGATCGCCAACCGCCCGGACTGGACGCTGTCGCGCCAACGCCAATGGGGCGTGCCGATGGCGTTCTTCGTGCACAAGGAAACCGGCGAACTGCACCCGCGTACGCTGGAGTTGCTCGAAGAAGTCGCGCAACGTGTGGAAAAGGCCGGCATCGAAGCATGGCAAACGCTCGACCCGCGCGAGTTGCTCGGCGACGACGCTAACATGTACGAAAAGAACCGCGACACGCTCGACGTGTGGTTCGATTCGGGCACCACGCATTGGCACGTGCTGCGCGGCTCGCACAAAGACGAACTGCAATTCCCGGCCGACCTATATCTGGAAGGCTCGGACCAGCATCGCGGCTGGTTCCACTCGTCGCTGTTGACCGCCTCGATGCTCGACGGCCGTCCGCCGTACAACGCGCTGCTCACGCACGGCTTCACCGTGGACGGCGAAGGCCGCAAGATGAGCAAGTCGCTCGGCAACGGTGTCGATCCGCACGAAGTGGCCAACCGCCTCGGCGCGGAAATCATCCGCCTGTGGATTGCGTCGACAGATTACTCGGGCGAATTGGCGATCTCGGAGGAAATCCTGAAGCGCGTCACGGAAAGCTACCGCCGTATCCGCAACACGCTGCGCTTCCTGCTCGCGAATCTGTCGGACTTCGACTTCGAGAAAAACGCGCGTCCGGTCGAAGACTGGCTCGAGATCGACCGCTATGCGGTGGCGCTGTCGGCGAATCTGCAGAACGACATCCTCTCGCATTACGACAAGTATGAATTCCACCCGGTGGTCGCCAAGCTGCAGACGTTCTGCTCGGAAGACCTCGGCGGCTTCTATCTGGACGTATTGAAAGACCGCCTGTACACGACCGCCGCGGACTCCGTCGCGCGCCGCTCGGCGCAAACCGCGCTGTATCACATCGCGCACGGCCTGCTGCGTCTGATGGCGCCGTTCCTGTCGTTCACCGCCGAAGAAGCGTGGAAGATCTTCCAGCCGAATAGCGAAACGATCTTCACCGAGACGTATCACGCGTTCCCGGCCGTGCCGGAAGCCGGTGCTCTGCTCGACAAATGGACGCTCCTGCGCGCCGCACGCAGCGACGTGACCAAGGCGCTCGAGGAAGCGCGCGTGGCGAACCTGATCGGCTCGTCGTTGCAGGCGGAAGTTGAAATCCGCGCGAGCGGCGCACGCTACGAAGCGCTCACGAGCCTCGGCGACGACCTGAAGTTCGTGCTGATCACGTCCGCGGCAAGCGTGGTGAAGGTCGACAGTGAGGCGGAAGAAGGCGTCGAAGTCATCGCCTCGAAGTATCTGAAGTGCGAACGCTGCTGGCACTACCGCGCGGACGTCGGCGCGAACGCCGAACACCCCACGCTGTGCGGCCGCTGCTTCAGCAATCTGTTCGGCAACGGTGAAATCAGGAGCGCGGCATAATGGCCAGAACCATGTCGAAAACCGCGTCGAAAACATCTGCTGCAAACGGTTCGCTGGCGCCCTGGCTGGGCGTCGCGCTGATCGTCATCCTGTTCGATCAGCTGACGAAAATCGCGGTGCAGAAAGTGTTCGCCTACGGTGTCGCGCACGAGGTCACGTCGTTCTTTAATCTGATCCTCGTGTACAACCGCGGCGCGGCATTCAGCTTCCTCGCCATGGCGGGCGGCTGGCAACGCTGGGCGTTCACCGCGCTCGGCGTGGTGGCCGCGCTGGTGATCTGCTATCTGCTCAAGCGCCACGGCGGGCAGAAAATGTTCTGCACGGCGCTCGCGCTGATTCTCGGCGGCGCGCTCGGCAACGTGATCGACCGGCTCGCGTATGGCCACGTGATCGACTTCCTCGATTTCCACGTGCGCACGTGGCACTGGCCGGCGTTCAATCTCGCCGACAGCGCGATTACGGTCGGCGCGGTGCTGCTGGTGCTCGACGAGTTGCGGCGCGTGCGCGGTTCGCGCTAACGGCCCACGCTGACTGCGCGCTGATGTTTGCGCGCGAGTACGCTTTGAAAGGCGCGGCGGCGGGGACGCAATGCCTCGCTGCCGGCCATCACGCTTTGTCGGAGGCTTTCGTTGGCAACCGCAGAACTCGCAGGAAAACACCTCGTCCTCGGCATGACGGGCGGCATTGCCTGCTACAAGATCGCCGAACTCACGCGTCTGTTGACCAAGGCCGGCGCGACCGTGCAGGTCGTCATGACCGAAGCGGCCACCCAGTTCATCACCCCCGTCACCATGCAGGCGCTCTCGGGCCACCCGGTCTACACGAGCCAGTGGGACGGGCGCGTGCCGAACAACATGGCGCACATCGATTTGTCGCGTGAAGCGGATGCGATCGTGATCGCGCCCGCCTCGACCGACTTCCTCGCCAAACTCGCGCACGGCATGGCCGACGATTTGCTGTCCACGTTGTGTGTCGCCCGCGACTGTCCGCTGCTGGTGGTGCCGGCCATGAACCGGCAGATGTGGCAGAACCCGGCCACGCAACGCAACGTCGCGCAAGTGCGCGCGGACGGCATCGAAGTACTCGGGCCCGATTCCGGCCCGCAGGCGTGCGGCGAAGTCGGCGACGGCCGCATGCTCGAGGCCGCGGCCACTTACGAAGCGATCGCCTCGTTCTTCGCGCCGAAAATCCTTGCCGGCAAGCGCGTGCTGCTGACCGCCGGACCAACGTTCGAACCGCTCGACCCGGTACGCGGCATCACCAACCGCTCCAGCGGCAAGATGGGCTTCGCGCTGGCGCGCGCCGCGCAGCAGGCGGGCGCCGAGGTGCATCTGATCGCCGGTCCCGTCGCGCTCGAAACGCCGTGGGGCGTTTTCCGTCAGGACGTGCAGACCGCGCAGCAGATGCATGACGCGGTGATGCGCTCGGTCGCGGACGCGGACATTTTCATCGGCGTGGCCGCGGTAGCCGATTGGCGCGTCGATCACGCCAGCGAGCACAAGATCAAGAAGACTGCGGATCGTGCGCTGCCCACGTTTTCCTTCGTTGAAAATCCGGACATTCTGGCCTCGGTGGCGAAGCTGCCGCATCCACCGTTCGCGGTCGGTTTCGCCGCGGAAAGCGGCGATCTGGAAGTACACGGCGAAGAAAAGCGCCTGCGTAAAAACGTGCCGCTTCTGATCGGCAATCTTGGCCCGCTGACTTTTGGCCTCGACGACAACGAGGTGATCCTGTTCGAAGCAGGCGGCGCAACGAAGCTGCCACGCGCCGACAAACGGACGCTCGCGCGCGCGCTGATCGCGGAGATCGCGAAGCGTCTGCCCGACACAAGTCTGATTCGCTGAGCGATTCCGGCGGCCGCCTGAATGCGGTCGCCGTGAGTCGCGTTGGCGAATGGAATCATCTGGAGCGGCACCGACATGACGCGACTCTCCGTACTCGATCAAACGCCCGTGATTTCCGGGCACTCGGTGGCGGATGCGATCGCCGCCACGGTCGAACTCGCACAACTCGCCGACGATCTCGGCTACACGCGTTACTGGTGCGCCGAGCATCACGGCCTGCGCGGCGTGTCGAACCCCTGCCCTGAGGTCATGCTGGCGCGCCTCGGCAGCGTGACTCGACACATCCGACTCGGCTCCGGCGGCGTGATGCTGCCGTACTACAGCCCATTCAAGGTCGCCGAGCAATTCATGATGCTCGAAGCGCTGTTCCCCAATCGCATCGATCTGGGCGTGGGACGCGCACCGGGCGGCGACATGCGCACCGCGCAAGCGGTCGCTGCCGGCGACTACAATCGCGGCGATATTTTTCCGCAGCAGGTGGCCGATCTGCTCGGTCTGATGCACGGCACCTTGCCCGCCGATCACATTGCGAGCGGCGTGCTGCTGCAACCGCAAGTCGATACGCGTCCGCAAGTGTGGATGCTCGGGTCGAGCGAATTCGGCGGCTTGCTGGCGGCGCAACTCGGCATTCCCTTCGCGTTCGCGCACTTCATCAACGCGCATTTCGGCCATCAGGTCGCGCATGCGTATCGCGAACGCTTCAAGGCCGGCCAAGGCATACAGCAACCGTATCTGGCAGCCGCGGTGTTCGTGATTTGCGCCGACAGCGAACAGGAAGCAGCCGATCTGGAGAAGGCCGTCGATCTGCGCCGCGTGCAAATGGCCTACGGCCTGAACGAACCGATCCCGACGATCGAACAGGGCGTCGCGCAGGAATACGGCGAGCGCGAGCGTCTGGTGATCGATCGCGAAAAACCGCGCAGTATCATCGGCACGTCGGAAACGGTCACCGAGCGCTTGCACTCGTTGCAGGAACAGTTCGACGCCGACGAACTGATCGTGCTCACCGTGGCGGGCAGCTACCGCGCCCGTCTTCGCTCCTATGAACTTCTCGCCGAAGCGTTCCAGCTCGAACGCCCGGCCTCCACTACTTAACCTTCGAACCTGCATGAAACTCGACCTGAAGATCCTCGACGCGCGCATGCGCGATCAGCTCCCAGCTTACGCCACCACCGGCAGCGCGGGCCTCGACCTGCGCGCGTGCCTCGACGAACCGTTGACGCTGAAACCCGGCGAGACAGCTTTGGTGCCGACGGGCCTGGCGATTCACGTCGGCGATTCGGGCTATGCCGCGTTGATTCTGCCGCGTTCGGGCCTGGGGCATAAGCACGGGATCGTACTGGGCAATCTGATCGGCCTGATCGATTCGGATTACCAAGGTCAACTGATGATTTCGACGTGGAACCGTGGCGAGACCACGTTCGTGTTGAATCCGATGGAACGTCTTGCGCAACTGGTGATCGTGCCGGTGGTGCAAGCGGAGTTCAATATCGTCGACGATTTTGAAACCAGTGAACGCGGCGCCGGCGGCTTCGGCAGCACAGGCAAGCACTAAGCCCTCGCGCCTTTGGCGAGCGGCAGATTAAATTCGGACTTGTCCCATTTGGACAGGGTCACGCGCCACCTATAAATCAGTCACAAGACTAACGACTTAATCTGCTTAACTAATCAATCTGCATCCGGCGGCCGTCTTACCGTCGGCTTTCCCACCTTATCCACGCAAACCCCAGGAGGTTAAAGACCGAAATCACATTCTTATATCAAAATTTTTATTTAGGCATACGTATTAAATTGAGCGCATCACTGATAAGCCACTGTCCGGATAGCACTTTTTTTAGCCCATGCGGGCGCTCGGTGTTCGCCGGCCTACGTTGAACGGAGCTTGTATGAAGATCGAATATGATGCAATCGTTGGGTCGGGCGCGAACGAATGGTATGGCACGATCGTCGTTTCCAACCTGCGTTATGAAGACGGCAGCGCGGTCACCGTCAATCAGTTCCTCGAGTTCAACTTTCGCTCGCCGGCCAATCTGGACGCCACGGCAATCCAGCCGTCGTTTAGCACATGGGTGACCGGCGACATCACGGCAGACACCACGCAAATTGGCGACGGCACCTTCGACGTAACGGCCACGATCCAATACACAACCAGCTATACGATGCAGCGGGCCGACCAGATTACGATCGGCGTGGACGGTGACCTCTTGACCGACTCGCAGACCTGGCTCGATTCATTCGTGTTCGCCGCCGACCAGGCGCCGGCCATCACCGGAACGGTGTCCGCAACTTGCGCGCCCGCGCCGGATCCGGCGCTCGCCGGCATTGCGCCCGCCCTCACACTCACGCGAGGCAGCGCAGTCGTCACGATGCCGCTCGATTATGGCGCCACGGCCAGCATCACCGTCGATCAAGGGACCTACGCGGTGATGGGCGACAGCGTCAGCACAAGCGATCAGACGGTCATTGCGCCGCTTGTAATCGACCGCGACACGATCGACGTCGTGGCTGGCGCAACAACCACGCTCGGGGTCACGTTCGCTCCCGTCGAATACTATTGCGCGCTTGATATTTCGGTTGGATCGCTATCAGGGTTATCGACCGAAACACTCAATGTCACATTGACCGACAGCGCGACAGGCGAAACGCTGGCCGTGTTCACCACCACGACCAACCATGTCACTTCGCTGCGCAAGCTACTGCCATCGGGCACGGCGCGGGTGTCGATTGAGAACATCGCACTCGACAATGTCAACTATTCGTTCAACGTACCGCTTGTCACGCTGACGAACGCACTGCAAACCGTAGTCATCGACAATTCCATGGTGCAGACAGAAAACGTCGACACCACGGGATATACCCGGGTCGCGATCAATGTCACGGTCGACCATCCAGTCGACCGCCAGCTCCCGTTGCGTCTGATTGGCGGCAGCATGAACTATCTGCAGAACGTCACGGCAACATCGCAACAGACCGCTTTCTCGGCTCTCGTTCAGCCAGGGGACTACACCGTAGTGGCCGACGACTTCCTCTCCGCCGGCGTCGTCTACGCAGTCGAGACGCCGTCAAGCTTGAGCGTGCCAGGCAGCGGCAGCGCCGCACTCGGCGTGACGATCAAGGCATCGGCGAATCTCAGTGTGCGCGGCTTTCCGGCCTACCTGTGCTTCGGCGGCTGTGCGGACCTGACGCCGTCCAATCAGGCGGACTTCGCCGCGGCACGCGCAACCTCGGTCTTCGACTACGCCGGCACCGACGGCGCCGGCGATTCGTCCGTCTACCTGACCGACGATCCGCAAACCCGAGCGACCCTCACGCTGGCGCGCAACGTCGAGCTCCAACTGGGAAATACTCAGCCGGTCTTGCCCGTCATGGTGTCGTACACCTGCAATCTGTCGCTCGGCGACACGCCCACCATCCTCGCCAACGCCGACGCTCACGCGCACAGTTTTTCCAACTACATTCTGGCGCTCAACATCGCGACGGAGGCCATCGACAGCGACCACCCGGTCCCCGCGGGCTTTATCGTGAACCCTGACTTTCTCGGCGCTTGCCAGCAAGCCAACTTCGGGGCGACCTACCCGATGCCGGTGCGCGAGCCGTTACAGCAAGCCCTCGACCATTGGTCGATCAAGGCGGCCATTCCCGACGACATCGCCGAGAACATAGCCGGCTACGTGCTCGCGGTGAACTGGCTGACGCGCACGGTCGCGCCCAGCGTGACGTTCGGCTGGCAGATCAATCTGTGGGGTGTCGGCTACTCGGAATGGATCTACGAGGACGGCATCGATCCGGCTCAGATGGCGCAACAAACTGCGGACTATGTGACGAGCCTCGGCGTCTACGATGCGCCCTACGAGCCCGACTTCCTGGCGATCGACCGGTACGAAGCCGACGACTTCACGCAGCGCGCCTATGTGAACGGCTACTGCTACGGCCCTCGCGAATGGGACCGCTACTTCGATTTCTGCAAGGCGGTCAGCCGCGCGCTTAAATTGCCGATGATGCCATGGCAGATGCCCGCGAGCCGCATTCCGAATACGACCGATCCGGTCGCGACGGATTTCGACTCCCAACACTGGGGGACGGGCGGCAGTTGCCTGCTGGGCGATCCTGCAATCGGCTCCGACTACGAGAACGTGCATCCCACCATTCTCGCGTTGCAATTTCCGGAGGCGTTCCAGCAATACATGGGGGCCACCGCCGAGGACATGTTCATCCGCTCCGAACCATTCGACATTTCGAACCCTCTGTACGGCGACTTCCTGTTGCGAGGTATCTTCAGCGTGCTGCTCGGGGGTGGTGCAACGACCGGCATCGTTTCCGCAATCGGTAATCCGGAGCCGTGGGCAAGACAGAAACTGAATGCCTACATGAACCAGCCGATCACGTTCGATCAATAACGTCGGCTCAAAAAAAACGGCGTGGACCTGGTCCACGCCGTTTTTTATCAGTACTACCGCGTAAGTTACTCGACTTCCACTGCTTCCGGATTCGGATTGCGCGGCGCCGGATGTTCGTCGAAGGTCAACTGCACCTTGTCTTCGGCATCCACGTCGACCGTCACGCGGCCGCCGTTCATCAGCTTGCCGAACAGCAGTTCGTCGGCCAGTGCACGACGAATCGTGTCCTGAATCAGACGCTGCATCGGCCGCGCGCCCATCAGCGGATCGAAACCGTGCTTGGCGAGATGCTTGCGCAGCGCGTCGGTGAAGAGCGCATCGACCTTTTTCTCGTGCAACTGATCTTCCAGTTGCATCAGGAACTTGTCGACCACGCGCATGATGATTTCTTCATCGAGCGAACGGAAGCTGATCGTTGCGTCCAGACGGTTACGGAACTCCGGCGTGAACATGCGCTTGATGTCGACCATTTCGTCGCCGGTTTCCCGACGATTCGTGAAACCGATCACCGACTTGCCCATCGCCTCGGCACCCGCGTTCGTCGTCATGATGATGATGACGTTGCGGAAATCCGCCTTACGGCCGTTGTTGTCCGTCAGGGTGCCATGGTCCATGACCTGCAGCAGCACGTTGTAGATGTCCGGATGCGCCTTCTCGATTTCGTCGAGCAACAGCACGCAATGCGGCTTCTTCGTGACAGCTTCGGTCAGCAGACCGCCCTGGTCAAAACCGACATAGCCCGGCGGCGCGCCGATCAACCGGCTGACCGCATGACGTTCCATGTATTCCGACATGTCGAACCGGATCAGCTCGATACCCAGCGTGAACGCCAGTTGCTTGGCCACTTCGGTCTTGCCGACGCCCGTGGGGCCGGAGAACAGGAACGCGCCGATCGGCTTGTCCAGCTTGCCGAGGCCCGCGCGCGCCATCTTGATCGCGGCCGACAGCGCGTCGATGGCCGGGTCCTGCCCGAACACCACGCTCTTCAGATCGCGGTCCAGCGTTTGCAGCTTGCTGCGATCGTCCTGCGACACGCTTTGCGGCGGGACGCGGGCGATCTTCGAGATGATTTCCTCGATCTCGTTCTTGCCGATGGTCTTCTTCTGCTTCGACTTCGGCAGGATGCGTTGCGCCGCGCCCGCTTCGTCGATCACGTCGATCGCCTTGTCCGGCAGATGACGATCCGTGATGAAGCGTGCCGACAACTCAGCCGCCGCCGACAGCGCACCCGACGAATACTTCACGCCGTGATGCTCTTCGAACCGTGACTTCAGGCCGCGCAGGATCGCCACCGTCTGTTCGACGGTCGGCTCGGTCACGTCGACCTTCTGGAAACGGCGCGACAAGGCCGCGTCCTTTTCGAAGATGCCGCGATATTCCGTGAACGTAGTCGCGCCGATGCACTTCAACGTACCCGACGACAACGCCGGCTTGAGCAGGTTCGACGCGTCCAGCGTGCCGCCCGACGCAGCGCCTGCGCCGATCAGCGTATGAATTTCGTCGATGAACAGGATCGCGTGCGGACGTTCTTTCAATTCCTTGAGGACCGTCTTCAGACGCTGTTCGAAGTCACCGCGATATTTGGTGCCGGCGAGCAGCGCGCCCATGTCGAGCGAATACACCTGGGCATCCGCGAGAATGTCCGGCACTTCGCCGCGCGTAATGCGCCACGCGAGACCTTCGGCGATCGCCGTCTTGCCGACGCCGGCTTCACCGACCAGCAGCGGATTGTTCTTGCGGCGGCGGCACAGGACCTGGACCACGCGCTCGACTTCCGACTCGCGCCCGATCAGCGGATCGATGCGGCCGTCTTTCGCCATCTGGTTCAGGTTCTGCGTGAACTGCGCAAGCGGGGTTTCCTTCTGCGCGGCGGCTTCGTCGGACTCGGCATTCGCGTCGCTCGCTTTCGCGGCGTCCGTGCTGCTCGTCTTGGCGATGCCGTGCGAAATGAAATTCACCACGTCCAGACGCGTCACGCCCTGCTGTTGCAGGTAGTACACCGCGTGCGAATCCTTCTCGCCGAAGATCGCCACCAGCACGTTCGCGCCGGTCACTTCCTTCTTGCCATTCGAGGTGGACTGCACATGCATGATCGCGCGCTGGATCACACGCTGGAAACCCAGCGTGGGCTGCGTGTCGACGTCGTCCGTGCCGGGCACGGTCGGCGTGTTGTCATGAATGAAGTTGCGCAGGTTCTGGCGCAGATCCTCGATATTGGCCGCGCATGCACGCAACACCTCCGCCGCGGTTGGATTGTCCAACAGGGCCAGCAAAAGGTGTTCGACCGTTATGAACTCGTGCCGCGCCTGGCGTGCTTCCATGAACGCCATGTGCAGGCTGACTTCCAGTTCCTGGGCAATCATGCTTCCTCCATCACACACTGCAGCGGATGCCCGGCCTGCCGTGCGTGGGTAACGACTTGCTCGACTTTGGTCGACGCGATGTCCCGCGTATAGACCCCACAAACTCCCCTGCCCTCGCGATGCACCTTCAACATTACCTGTGTTGCGGTTTCACGATCTTTATTGAAATATTCCTGCACGACCATCACGACAAATTCCATTGGCGTGAAGTCGTCATTCAGCAGCACCACCTTGTACATGGATGGCGGCTTGAGCTTTTTCTCCTGCCGCTCCAGTACGGTGCCGTCCTGCTTGTCCGGGATAATCGCCATACACCCATTCTAAACAACTAGGACAGGCCCGCAATCCTGTCAAAACCCGGCCGACCGGCCGGTGAGCCCGTTCGCTATCGCCTGATGGGAGAGACCCCGCCAATGCGTGCGTTAAATCGACGAGCCGATTGCGGAGCCGGCCCCTATCCTGTGATGCCTTGCGGTCGTGTTGCACCGCAGTCGGATCGAGTATCGCACAACCTGCCTTAACTGGCTGACGGCTCGCCCGGCATCAACTTGAGCGGTACGCGCCGCAGAACAGCATGTGAGTCGATTATGCGACTTTTCAAGACGCCCCGCTTGCGCAACCGCACATAACGAAAGCGGGAAAAACCCTGGAAATGGCCTGTTTGCAACGCCGCGACTCCGTCTCAAAATTTTCTTGACACCCGAATAAAGAGCCTCAACAATCAAGCTGGCACTTTTTTCACTGCGCCATAATTTCGAAAAAATGCCGATGGTGAGCTTGTGAGGAGGGAGCGGCTGCATCGCGCGGTCGTCGAGCTTTTCGAGGGCTCGTGGTAGTGACATGAGTTACAGGGGAAGTTGGAATGGCAACTGGTACGGTCAAATGGTTCAATGACGCAAAAGGTTTCGGATTCATCACGCCTGACGAAGGTGGTGAGGATCTGTTTGCACACTTCTCGGCCATCCAGATGAATGGGTTCAAGACCCTGAAGGAAGGCCAAAAGGTGACCTTCGAGGTCGTGCAAGGCCCGAAAGGCAAACAGGCATCGAACATCCAGGCACCCGCCTGATACTGGTCGATACCCGTCCTTTGAAACCCGGCTTCGTGCCGGGTTTCTTTTTTTGGCGTCAGTATCTAGTCGTGCTGACTGAACGCGCGTCCCATATATCGGGTATAGATTCGATTCAATACACGCTTCCGCGCTTGCGATAACGGCCGTTCGACGTTTTTTGCACCGGGCTTCCTGGGCAAGCAGCGCTGACGCGACATCCTATGCGGCGATACGGCGCATCATCGCGCGCTGCGCTTCCAGGCTGCGGGCCACATCGCCTTCGTACACTGCAATCCCCTGGTGTGTCAGGTTCGAACGGGCGTCGATCGCCGGCGTGATGCCGATGCTCGCCACCAGTCGGCAGAACCAATAGTCTTCGGAAAGGTACGCCCGCGTCTCGGGATCGATACCGGTGTCGAAAAACGCATAGAAAAAGTCCGCCACCTTGCCTGCGTCGAATTCCGGGCGGCCGACGAAGCGCGAGCGGCAATGCAGTTCGGGATACGCCTCGATCAGCGCAAGAAACACTTCGCGTCGGATCAGCATGAAGCCGGTCGGCGCATCGAGCGCGTCGAGGAAGCCGTCCGCGTCCGGTTCGAGCGTGTCGGAGCGCGCCACGGCCGGATACGACGCGTGCATCGTCCGGAAGTCCGCGCGCGTCGAACCGGCCGGCAGCGGCTGCGCGAGACCCGCGGCGGGCCAGCCGTCGTTCTTCATCGGATAGACGCCGGCCACGACCGGCCGGTTCGCCCGCAGAAGGCGGACGACATCGTCGCCCTTGAAACCGATATCACTGTCGATCCACATGAGGTGCGTGAAGCGATCATCGGCGAGAAACTCCGCGACCATGGTGTTGCGGGCGCGTGTGATGAGACTGTCAAAACTGTTGAAGTTCACGCGCACGCCAAAGCCGTATTGCTGCGCCAGATCGTGCAGATCCAGAAGTCCGAGCGCGTAGCCGGTGGTGACGACCGCGCCATAGCTCGGCGTGGCGACGTAGACATTCGCGACGATGGGTGTGAGGTTCGTATTCATCGTTATTGTGTTTGCATGCAGTGACGCGGCCGAGGCTCGGACAAAGTTGCGCGACCCTCGCGCCGGGCGAGCGGGCGCTCGCTGCGGCGTAACTTAACCGACGCCACACGGCCGGCATCTCAATAACGGTCGCAATGCCGATCACGCGCGTGACGGCCGCGCCGGCGAAGCTATAGCGCGATTCTTCGTGGCATCGCGATGCGTTCGAACTCGCGATCCCACCGGCAAAAAACAAACAACCCCGGCCGCCTCACGGCGCCGGGGTTGCAAAGACGAACTCACTTAGCTCAGCGCGAACCGCCTCACAAATTCTCGATCAGCACCTGGCCAAAGCCCGAACACGATACCTGCGTCGCGCCTTCCATCAAGCGGGCGAAGTCGTACGTAACGCGTTTTTGCAAAATCGATTTTTCCATCGATTTGATGATCAGGTCCGCCGCCTCGGTCCAGCCGAGATGGCGCAGCATCATTTCCGCCGAGAGAATTTCCGAACCCGGGTTCACGTAGTCCTTGCCGGCGTACTTCGGTGCCGTGCCGTGCGTGGCTTCGAACATCGCGACCGAATCCGACATGTTCGCGCCCGGCGCGATACCGATACCGCCGACCTGCGCGGCCAACGCATCCGATACATAGTCGCCATTCAGGTTGAGCGTGGCGATCACGTCGTATTCCGCCGGACGCAGCAGGATCTGCTGCAGGAACGCGTCGGCGATCACATCCTTCAGGACGATGTCGCCACCGGTCTTCGGATTCTTGATCTTCATCCACGGGCCGCCGTCGATCAGTTCCGCTGCGAACTCTTTTTGCGCCAGCGCATAACCGTAGTCGCGGAACGCGCCTTCGGTGAACTTCATGATGTTGCCCTTGTGCACCAGCGTGACCGAGCGGCGTTCGTTGTCGATCGCGTACTGGATCGCCTTGCGCACCAGACGCTCCGTGCCTTCACGCGACACCGGCTTGATGCCGATCCCCGACGTATCCGGGAAGCGGATCTTCTTCACGCCCATCTCTTCGCGCAGGAACTTGATGACCTTCTTCGCCTGCTCCGATTCGGCCGGCCATTCGATACCGGCGTAGATGTCTTCCGAGTTTTCGCGGAAGATCACCATGTTGGTCTTTTCGGGCTCACGCACCGGCGAAGGCACGCCCTTGAAATACTGCACCGGACGCAGACACACGTACAGGTCCAGCTCCTGGCGCAGCGCGACGTTCAGCGAACGGATGCCGCCGCCGACCGGCGTGGTGAGCGGGCCCTTGATCGACACGACGTATTCCTTGAGCACCTGCAGCGTCTCTTCCGGCAGCCACACGTCCGGGCCATACACCTTGGTCGATTTCTCGCCGGCGTAGATTTCCATCCAGTTGATTTTCTTCTTGCCCGCATACGCTTTTTCAACCGCGGCGTCCACGACCTTGATCATGACCGGCGTGATGTCGAGGCCGGTGCCGTCGCCTTCGATATACGGAATGATCGGCTGATCCGACACGTTGAGCGAAAAATCGGCGTTGACGGTGATCTTGTCACCACCGGTCGGAACCTTGATGTGCTGATACGGCATGATCGGACTCCAGTGAAGGCTGTGCTGAAAGCTGGTGGGGAGACTGCGAAATGGGGCGCTCCTCGCTACGCGCAATGCCGGACGACTGCAAGCGGCCTGGCCGCTATTCTAGCCCACGCGGCGGTCGCTCCGAGGCGGCAGCGGCTCGGGGTTTTCCAACATGGACGAATGCGAAACGGCAAGGCGCGAGTCTTATGTCTTATATAAGATGCCGAGTATTCAGTCGCGCATGATGCTTTATTATCCCGCCATTTACGGTCGGCCCGGCGCCTCCTGGCGCCGCAACGGCGCAAGCCTCTCTGCGCCATTCTGATTTTTTCCTATGCACCTTCTCGCTCTGAACAAACCGTTCGGCACCATCTGTCAGTTCTCGCCGCACGAGACGCGCGCTTCGCTGGCCGACTGGGTCAAAGTGCCCAACGTGTATCCCGCGGGCCGGCTCGATTCCGACAGCGAAGGTCTGCTGCTTCTCACCGACGACGGCGCATTGCAAGCGCGCATTGCCGAGCCGCGTCACAAGCTTGTCAAACGTTACTGGGCGCAAGTGGAAGGCGCTGTCGACGCGGCCGCGCTAAAAAAGCTCGCACGCGGCGTCGATCTCGGCGACTACGTGACGCGCCCCTGCCGCGCCGACTATGTCGAGCCGACCGACGCGCTCTGGACACGCACACCGCCGATCCGTTTTCGCGCCGCGATACCGACCACCTGGATCGAGCTATCCATCACCGAAGGCAAGAACCGCCAGGTCCGTCGCATGACAGCCGCCGTGGGGTTCCCGACGCTTCGCTTGGTACGCGTCGGCATCGGCGCGCTCGACATTTTTTCGCTGGGGCTGCAACCGGGAGAGAGCGTCGAATTGCCACCGAAGGCGCCGTGGGAAGGCATCGCCTGATCATCCGCAGACGCGCGCCGACTGATGATCGAATCCGCAACACGCCTGCATTCCACGCTGCGAAAAATAAGCTAACTCGTTGTATCGGCAAACAAAAGAGCGCGTGAAACAATGGCATGCGCGAGTACGCCGCAGTCTGTCGTTTGCACTAACGCAAGCGCATATAACTTTTCCATAAAATTCACGTCAACCGGTGCGCGAGCTCAGGCGTTATTCGACGCAGATGCCGCCTAAAGCTATCCGGCATTGAGCCTTAAGGGCCTTTGTGCAAGCCGCTTTTGCGGTAGGTGCGGGCAGTCTGAGCGCTAAAGCAGACGCGTCGAAAAATTTGTCGATGCGGCTGTCAACCGAAAGGTGGATGGCACGTTTACCGACATGACTCCATATATAACCGGGTCATTTGGTTAATTAACTAAAGCTGAGGATTCACAAAATGAACAAACTGATCGCCGCTCTGGTCGCTGGTCTCTTCGCAACGGCAGCATTCGCACAAGCTTCGGCACCGGCAGCAGCTTCGGCAGCTCCGATGGCAGCAGCTTCGTCGGCAAAGAAGACCACGAAGCACGCTCACAAGAAGTCGCACAAGAAGGCAGCAGCTGCTGCTGCAGCTTCGGGCGCTTCGGAGTAAGTTTGTTGTAAAAACGCAGTCAAGAACTAGCTTCATTGCCGTTCTTACGGCGTTGAAAGGCAGATCACCGCAAGGCGATCTGCCTTTTTGTTTTTGACGCGCTCGCGTAACATTCGCGGGTTAATTTCCAGCAAGGAGTCATGCCGTGCGATTTCCCATGCGCTCGTTGATTGCGCGTTTCGCTGTTGCCGTTGCGCTGCCGTTCGCCGCGTTGTCGTTCGTTGCTTCCACTGCCACTCCTGCGCATGCGCAGCAGATGCCGGCCGGCGCCAAACAGCCCAGCGAATTTCCCCGTGCGAAGCTGACGGCGGGCATGTTCGTGATCGACGCCGCCGTCGCCGCGAACGACGCGGACCGCGAGCAAGGCCTCATGTATCGCACGAGCCTCGCGCCGAATGAAGGCATGCTGTTCGTCTTCGGCGAAAACGCCGTGCATTGCTTCTGGATGAAGAACACGCTGATCCCGCTGTCGATCGCGTTCATCCGCGCCGACGGCACGGTCACCGACATCGACGAAATGCAGGCCGAGACCACCAATAATCACTGCCCGAAGAACAACGGCGTGTATGCGTTGGAGATGAGCAAAGGCTGGTTCACGTCGAAAGGCATCAAACCGGGAATGAAGATTCAGGGCTTGCCCGCAGCGCAATAACACCCGCGCCGGCCGCGCCAAAGCACCGCGCTTCGGCCCACCGCTTTCCAGGAGCCGGTGCCTCGTTTCGAGGCGCCGGCTTTTTTCTTTTCCGCGCCGCGGCATCGGCCGGCGCGACATCCGCTCGCCTTGTGGCGCGACCAGGCGCGCGGCGCCGCCAGCCGAAGTGTTGCCGGCACGCCTTCGCGTCCGGCTGGCAAGTTTCCTGCAAAAGACGGGCCGACGCGCTATCCTAGTAGTCTTAGTAAAGCAGCACCCAAGGCTCCCCGGGCGGCACAGACTGCCGCCCGGCAAGCGTTTCAGGCGCGCCATTTTAAGGAGGTTCACGTGCCCCGCAAGACTCCCATCGAGCGCTACCGGAATATCGGCATCAGCGCTCACATCGATGCCGGCAAAACCACCACCACTGAACGCATCCTGTTCTACACCGGCGTGACCCACAAGATCGGCGAGGTTCACGACGGTGCGGCAACGATGGACTGGATGGAACAGGAGCAGGAGCGCGGCATCACCATCACGTCGGCGGCCACCACCGCCTTCTGGAAGGGCATGGCCGGCAACTATCCGGAACACCGGATCAACATCATCGACACCCCCGGACACGTCGACTTCACGATCGAAGTGGAGCGCTCCATGCGCGTGCTCGACGGCGCGTGCATGGTGTACGACTCGGTCGGCGGCGTGCAGCCGCAGTCGGAAACCGTGTGGCGCCAGGCGAACAAGTACAAGGTGCCGCGCATTGCGTTCGTCAACAAGATGGACCGCGTGGGCGCGGACTTCTTCCGCGTGCAGCGGCAGATCGGCGATCGCCTGAAGGGCGTCGCGGTGCCGATCCAGATTCCGATCGGCGCGGAAGAGCACTTCCAGGGCGTGGTCGATCTCGTCAAGATGAAGGCAATCTTCTGGGACGAAGAAAACCAGGGCATCAAGTTCGAGTACCGCGATATTCCGGCGGAGCTCGCGGCGACCGCGAAGGAATGGCACGACAAGATGGTCGAGGCCGCGGCGGAAGCGAATGAGGAACTGCTCGACAAATACCTCGGTGGCGAGACCCTGACCGAAGAGGAAATCAAGTACGGCATTCGCGCGCGCTGCATCGCCAACGAAATCGTGCCGATGCTGTGCGGCAGCGCGTTCAAGAACAAGGGCGTGCAGGCCATGCTCGACGCGGTGATCGACTATCTGCCCTCGCCGGTAGACGTGCCCGCCATTACCGGTCACGACGAATACGACAAGGAAATCGAGCGTCATCCGACCGACACCGATCCCTTCTCGGCGCTTGCCTTCAAGATCATGACCGACCCGTTCGTGGGCCAGTTGATCTTCTTCCGCGTCTATTCCGGCGTGGTGAATTCGGGCGACACGGTCTACAACGCCGTCAAGGAAAAGAAGGAACGCCTTGGCCGGATCTTGCAGATGCACGCAAACGAGCGCAAGGAAATCAAGGAAGTCTACGCGGGCGACATCGCCGCGGCCGTCGGCCTGAAAGAAGCGACCACGGGCGACACGTTGTGCGATCCGAACAACGTGATCATCCTCGAACGCATGATCTTTCCTGAGCCGGTGATCTCGCAGGCTGTCGAGCCGAAAACCAAGGTCGACCAGGAAAAGATGGGCATTGCGCTGAACCGTCTTGCCCAGGAAGATCCGTCGTTCCGCGTGCAGACGGATGAAGAATCCGGCCAGACCATCATCTCGGGCATGGGCGAGTTGCACCTGGAAATTCTGGTCGATCGCATGAAGCGCGAGTTCGGCGTTGAGGCGACCGTCGGCAAGCCGCAGGTCGCATATCGCGAGACGGTGCGCAACAAGGTCGAAGATGTCGAAGGCAAGTTCGTCAAGCAGTCGGGCGGCCGCGGTCAGTACGGTCACGCGGTGATCACGCTGGAGCCGGCGCCGCAAGGCAAGGGTTACGAATTCGTCGACGCGATCAAGGGCGGCGTGATTCCGCGCGAATACATTCCGGCGGTCGACAAGGGCATCGTGGAAACGCTGAAGGCCGGCGTGCTGGCCGGCTATCCGGTGGTCGACGTGAAGGTGACGCTGACCTTCGGTTCCTACCACGACGTCGACTCGAACGAGAACGCGTTCCGCATGGCCGGCTCGATGGCCTTCAAGGAAGCGATGCGCAAAGCCAAGCCCGTGCTGCTCGAACCGATGATGGCCGTCGAAGTGGAAACGCCGGAAGACTTCATGGGCAACGTGATGGGCGACCTGTCGAGCCGTCGCGGACTCGTGCAAGGCATGGAAGACATTGCCGGTGGCGGCGGCAAGCTGGTGCGCGCCGAAGTGCCGCTCGCGGAGATGTTCGGCTATTCCACGTCGCTGCGTTCCGCGACTCAGGGCCGCGCGACCTACACGATGGAGTTCAAGCATTACGCGGAAACGCCGAACAACGTCGCTGAAGCCGTGATCAACGCGAAGCATAAGTAAGCGCGAGCCACCATCAAGCCGAAGGCAGCACACGCCAGCGGCTCAAAGCCCGTCCCCTGCGGACGGGCTTTTTTTCGTCCGCTGCGCCGCACACAGGGCTTCTTCACACGCACGTTTTTGAACATGCAAAAATGCCAGACGGCGCCGTGCCGAACGCCGGGACTCTTGCCCTCGAGGAGACACATCATGAGCCAGGATCACGAACACCCGCATTACAAGGACGCGCCACCCGCTGGACCGGTCGATTGGCGTGAGCACGGCGTGAAGGTCATCAAAGGTGATCAACTCGATACCAACACCGCGCAGACGCCGGGCATGAATCGCGCCGCCGCGATCAATGCGGCCCGCGTCGGCGCGCAGAAGATCTGGGCCGGCACCGTCACGATCCATCCGAATGCGAAGACCGGCGCGCATCATCACGGCGCGCTCGAAAGCGTGATCTACGTGGTGCGCGGCCAGGCGCGCATGCGCTGGGGCGAGCATCTGGAATTCACGGCCGAAGCCGGCCCCGGCGATTTCATCTTCGTGCCGCCGTACGTGCCGCACCAGGAGATCAACGCGAGCACGGACGACCCGCTCGAATGCGTGCTGGTGCGCAGCGACAACGAAGCCGTGGTGGTCAATCTGAACATCGACGCGGTGGAACAGCCCGAAACGGTGTTCTGGGTCGATCCGATTCACAAGCATCCGCACGATCACTAACTCTTGCCCACGCGACTCATGACGCCGACCGCTTCCCTGCGCCCACGCCTCTTCACGCTGTACGCCGTGCTGATCGCCGCCAATCTCGGCGCGTGGGCGTGGGCGCTGATCGCGTTTCGCCATTACCCGCTGCTGCTCGGCACCGCGCTGCTGGCGTATGGCTTCGGCTTGCGTCATGCGGTCGACGCCGATCACATCGCGGCAATCGACGCCGTCACGCGCAAGCTCATGCAAACCGGCAAGCGTCCGCTCGGCGTCGGGCTGTCGTTTTCGCTAGGGCATTCGACGATCGTGGTTCTCGCGACGATCGGCATCGCGTGGACCGCGCATTCGCTGCACGGCCGTTTCGAGACGTTCAAGGCCGTCGGCGGGACGATCGGCACGCTCGTGTCCGCGAGCTTTCTGCTGGTGCTGGCCGCCGTCAACCTCGTGATTCTGCGCGACGTGTGGCGCCGCTACCGGCAAGTCCAACGCAGCGGCGAATTGCCCGCTCAAACGCCGGACTCGATCGCGCCCGCTGGTCTGTTGTCACGCGCGCTGCGGCCGCTCTTCAGGCTCGTGACGAAAAGCTGGCACATGTACCCCGTCGGCGTGCTGTTCGGCCTCGGCTTCGACACCGCGACCGAGATCGGTCTGCTGGCTATCGCCGCGTCCGAAGCCGGCAAAGGTTTGCCGCTCTATTCGATTCTCGTCTTCCCCGCGCTCTTCACCGCCGGCATGACACTCGTCGATTCGACCGACAACGTGCTGATGGTCCACGCCTACGGCTGGGCCATGGACGACCCGAAGCGCAAGCTCTACTACAACGCGAGCATCACCTTCGTTTCGGCGGTGGTGGCGATCGTGATCGGCGGCGTGGAGGCGCTGGGTCTGCTGTCGGACAAGCTCGGCTTGAACGGCGGCGTATGGGAAGCGGTGGCCAGCGTGAACGAGCGCTTCGGCGCGTTGGGCTATGGCATCGTCGCGATGTTCATGGCGTGCTGGATCGGCTCGGTGCTGTTCCACCGCTGGCGGCGCCCGGACGCGGTCGCGCGGTAAATCCAGCACCTGTCGAGCGCGGCGGTCGGTAAGGTTTCCATTCGCGGCATCGGCCGTTGCGCTGCCGTAGCGGCGGGCGTTTCGGACATGCCTCGCGCCACGACCGCGCGGAACGTTGTGATGACGATACACAGCCGCCCTTTTATCCGCCAAACGCGAACCCGGCGGCGGCGCAGGCGCTCCGAATCCATGAGCAATCGCTTACACTGAACCCGCTTCGCCCTGTCGCTTTCGTCATTGCAATACCGTCGCCTGTCGCGCGCATCCTGTGCGGCCCTTCAGAACCGGCAACAGAACGGACTGGACACTCCATCGATGAAGACTCCCGCGGACCGATTTCTCGCACTCGACGCAGCCCGCCTCACCGCCGACGCCTACGGCAACCACGCCATCGACGAATTCCTCGCCGGCCGCATCACGCGCCGCGATCTGCTGCGCTATGCCAGCGTGATTGGTTTGTCGCTGGTGGGCGGCGGCGTGCTGAATGCGCCGCAAGCTCGCGCGCAAGGCGCCGCCGGCGCAACGAATCAGACGATCCGCGTGGCTCACCTGACGCCTGCGGGCGCGGTCGATCCGCTCACCGTGACGGACGCCGCCAGTCTCGCGCTGCTGAACCAAACCGGCGAATTCCTGATCGACGACGACGGCGAAAAGCTCGTGCTGAAGCCGGCGCTCGCGTTGTCGTGGAAACCGAACGACAAGGGCGACGTGTGGACCTTCAAGCTGCGGCCGAACGTCAAGTTCCACGACGGCCAGACGTTCAGCGCCAAAGACGTGGTCGCCACCTTTGACCGCCTCGCCGATCCGGCAAGCGGCTCAGCGGCGCTGTCCGTGCTCAAGGGTGTGCTGTCCAAAGGCGGCGCGAAAGTGGTCGACGACCACACGGTCGCGTTTCATCTGGACGCGCCGAACGGCAACTTCCCCTATTACGTTTCCTCGGACAATTACAACGCCGTGATCCTGCCCGCCAACTACGCGGGCGGCTATGAAAAGAGCTTCATCGGCACAGGTCCGTTCAAGCTCGAAAAGTATCAGGCGAAAGTGGGCGCGTCGTTCGTGCGCAATCCCGACTACTGGGGCGACAAAGCGTTACCGCAACGCGTACAGTTCTCCTTCTACGCCGACGAACAGGCGCAATTGCTCGCGCTGCAAGGCCATCAGGCCGATGTGATGGGCACCTTCACCGTGCAGGGCGGCGCCGGCATTCTGAACAATCCGGATTACAAGGCCGTGGGCGTGAAGTCGAGCGCGCATCGGCAGATTCATATGCGCAACGACAGCCCGTTGTTCAAGGACAAGCGCGTGCGCCAGGCGCTGGCATTGTCGCTCGATCGCGACGTGCTGGTGCGTGGTCTGTTCAAAGGGCGCGCGCAACTCGGCAACGACAGTCCGTTCGCGCCCGTGTTTCCGTCCTCGGATGCGGGCGTCCCGCAGCGCAAGATCGACGTCGCGAAGGCGAAGCAGTTGCTCGCGCAAGCGGGCGTGCCGAACGGCTTTGACGTGACGCTGACCACCGAGAAATACATGGAGATTCCCGATCTCGCGGTGGTCGTGCAGAACGCGGCGAAGGCGATCGGCGTGCGCATCAATCTGAAGGTCGAGAGCCAGTCGCTGTATTACGGCGCGGGCACGCCGGGCAAATCGGATTGGCTCGACTCGCCGCTCGGCATTACCGACTACGGTCATCGCGGCGTGCCGAACGTGTTCCTGAATGCGCCGCTCACCAGCACCGGCACGTGGAACGCCGCGCACTTCAAGAATCCGCAATACGATCAACTGGTCGCGCAATTCGTCGCCGCCATCGATCTCGGCTCGCAGAGGAAAATCTCCGGGCAGATCCAGACGCTGCTGCTCGATGAGACGCCCATCATCATTCCGTTCTTCTACGATCAACTGATCGCCATGCGCAAGGGTGTGAACGGCGTGCGCTTCACCGCGCTCGCGCAACTCTATTTCGACCGCGCGGTGTTGAGCGCGTGATGTCGAATGCCTGAGCGCCGGCGCGTTTGCGACAGGAGAGCACGATGTCGACCACGGTGACCCCTTCCGCTTCCTCCGCGCCGAGCGGCAATGCGGGCCGCATCCTGCGTTTTCTGGCGACGCGTGTGGGCCTGTCGCTGATCACGCTATGGCTGCTGTCGGTGATCGTGTTCGCCGGCGGACAGCTTCTGCCCGGCGATATCGGCCGCGCGGTGCTCGGGCCCCTCGCCGATGCGCGCGCGGTCGCCGCGCTCAATCATCAGCTCGGCGCCGACCGTCCGCTGATGACGCAATACGTTGACTGGATTTCGCATTTCGTGCGCGGCGATATGGGGCTGTCCTACGCGTATCGCGAGCCGGTGCGGCCGTTTATCGCCGAGGCGCTCGCGCATTCCGCCAAACTCGGCTTGCTGGCGTTCATCGTGGTCGTGCCGCTCGGCATTGCGGGCGGCGTGTGGTCGGCCATGCACGCGGGGCGTTGGCTCGATCGCACGATCAGCATCGCTGGATTATCGGCGACGGTGGTGCCCGAATTCGTTTCGTCGATCGTGCTGATTCTCGTGTTCGGCGTGTGGCTGCGCTGGCTGCCGATCGAGGCGTCGTATCCGCCCGAAGCGAGCACGCTCGAACAGTTGCGTCATCTGGTGCTGCCGGTGCTGCCGCTCGTGCTGGTGTTCTTCGGTTATATCGCGAGAATGGCGCGCGCCGGCACCGTCGAGGCGCTCGATGCGGACTACACACGCACCGCGATTCTCAAAGGCCTGCCGCGTCATATCGTGATCTGGCGGCATGTGTTGCGCAACGCGTTGCTGCCCACCATCACGGTCGCTGCCACACAGCTCGGTTATATGATCGGCGGCCTCGTGGTGGTCGAGACGCTGTTCCACTATCAAGGTATCGGCTCGCTGATCTACAACGCCGCCAAGGCCAAGGACTTTCCGATGCTCGAAGCAGGCGTGCTGACAATCGGCGTGGTCTACACCGTCGCCAATCTCGTCGCGGATGCGTTGCATGTGCTGCTCAATCCGCGGCTGCGGGTGAGGAGCGCCGAATGAGCACCATCGTTCCGCCGACACCACGTGTTGCCGCCGAGCCGCGCTTCGACCAGCTGCGCCTGCTGCTACGCTCACCCACCTTCGTGGTGGGCGTGGTGATCGTCACATGGTGGATCGTCTGCGCGATTGCCGGGCAATGGATCGTGCGCATCGACCCGTACGCATCCGATCCGCTCAATTCGCTAACGCCGCCCGACAGCACGCATTGGTTCGGCACCGATCAGCTCGGGCGCGACGTGTTCTCGCGCGTGATCGTCGGCGCGCGCGACATTCTCACCATCGCGCCGCTTGCCACCTTGCTCGGCACGATAGCGGGCACCACGCTGGGCTTGATCGTCGGCTACTTCGAAGGCTGGGTGGACAACGTGGTCGGACGGGCGATCGACGCCGTGCTCGCGCTGCCGCTCGTGATCGTCGCGCTACTCGCCCTCGCCGCAGTCGGTGCGTCGAACTTCACCGTCATTCTCGTGATCGGCATCACGTTCACGCCGATCACCGCGCGCACCGTGCGCGCCGCCGTGTTCGCCGAACGGCATCTCGACTACGTCGCCGCGGCGCAATTGCGTGGCGAACGCGCGCCCTACATCATGTTCGCCGAGATCCTGCCGAACGTGCTGCCGCCGATCATCGTCGAGGCAACGGTGCGGCTCGGCTACGCGATCTTCGCGGTTGCCACGCTATCGTTTCTCGGCTTCGGCATTCAGCCGCCGTCGGCCGATTGGGGCCTCGCGCTGTCCGAGTCGTACACGCTGATGGCGGGCGGCGCATGGTGGACCGTGGTGTTCGCGGCCGGCGCGATTGCGAGTCTCGTGGTCGGCGTGAATCTGATCGCCGACAGCGTGCAAGGCGTGCTCGACCGATGAACGGCCCGCCGCCCTCCTCGTTCCCCGCCTTCGACGTCTCGAAGAGCGATCGCACGGATGCGTTGACCGTCGTCGGGCTGACGGTCACGTACCGGATACGCGGACGCGATCGCGAAGTGCTGCAGGACATTTCATTTCGCGTGCGGCGCGGCGAAGCGTATGGCCTGGTCGGCGAGTCCGGCTGCGGCAAGTCGACCGTCGCGATGGCGGCGCTGCGCTATCTGCCGCGCAACGGCAAGGTGAAGGCCGGCAAGATCGTCATTGCCGGCGAGGACGTGCAGAAGCTCAACGCCGACGCGTTGCGCAACATGCGCGCGAATGCGATCTCGATGGTCTATCAGGATCCGGGGCGCGCGCTGAACCCGTCGCTGACAATCGCGCGGCAAGTCTCCGAAGCGTTCGAAGCCGCCGGCATCGCGCGCGACGAAGCCTTGCGGCGCACGCACGAGATGCTGCAGCGCGTACGCATCGCGGCGCCCGAGCGGGTGATGGAGAGTTACCCGCATCAATTGTCGGGCGGCATGCAACAGCGCGTGGTGATCGCCATGGCGCTCGCCTCGAACCCCGCGCTGCTGATTCTCGACGAGCCGACCACCGGGCTCGATGCGACCGTCGAAGCGGAAGTGCTCGACCTCGTCGCGCAGTTGCGCAAAGAACTCGGCACGGCGGTGCTCTTCATCAGTCACAACCTCGCGGTGATCGGGCGGATGTGCGAACGCGTCGGCGTGCTTTACGCGGGCAAACTGGTCGAAGAAGGCGCGACGCAAGATGTCTTCACGCGGCCGCGTCATCCCTATACGGTCGGACTGTTGCGCTGTTTGCCCACGGCCGGGCGCAGCAAGGACAGCGAGCGGCTCGACACGATCGCGGGCAGTCTGCCCTTGCCCGGTTCGGTCACGCAGGGCTGCATCTACGCGGACCGCTGCCGTCTCGCCGACGACCGCTGCCGCCGTGAAGCACCGCCGCCGTATCGCGTGAGTGCCGCGCGCGGCGATCAGATGTCGCGCTGCCATTACCACGAACGCGCGATCGAATTGCCGCGTGCGAGTGCGGAAGCTTTGCCCGAGCGCAATGGTGCGTCGCTCGACGGCAAGTCCCCTGCTCCCGTATTGCGTGCAGAAAAACTCTCGAAGACATTTCACGTATCCGGCGCTCCCCTGCGTGCGGTCGACGACGTCTCGATCGATCTCGCCAGCGGCGAAACGCTGGGCCTCGTCGGCGAATCGGGCAGCGGCAAGACGACGCTCGCCAAGCTGATGCTCGGCCTGCTTACGCCGGATGCGGGCGGCGTGCTCGAACTCGACGGCGCGCCGCTCGCCGCGCGCGTTACGCGGCGCAATGCCGAGCAGGTCAAGTCGCTGCAGATCGTCTTTCAGAATCCGGACTCCGCGCTCAATCGCGCGCATTCGGTGAAACGGCTGATCGGCCGCGCGCTCTCGCGGCTCACCGCATTGCGCGGGCCGGCCATCGACGAACGGCTTGCCACGTTGACGGCCGCCGTGCGCTTGCCGGAGCGCTATCTCGGCTCGCGCACGCGCCAATTGTCCGGTGGGCTCAAACAGCGTGTGGCGATTGCCCGCGCGTTTGCCGGCGAACCGCGCGTGGTGGTCTGCGACGAACCGACTTCCGCGCTCGACGTCTCCGTGCAGGCCGCGATCCTGAACCTGCTCGCCGATCTGCAACGCGAGCGCGGCGTGAGTTACGTTTTCATCTCGCACGATCTTCACGTCGTGCGCTATCTGTCGGATCGCATCGCGGTGCTGTATCTGGGCAGGCTGCTGGAAATCGGACCGGCAGCGGCCGTGTTCGAAGGACCGCATCATCCTTATACGGAAGCGTTGCTGTCCTCAGTACCGACACTCGATGGCCAAGGCGGCACGGCCCGCATCCGCCTGTCCGGCGATTTGCCGAGCGCGGCATCGCCGCCGTCCGGCTGCGTGTTTCATACACGCTGTCCGCGCAAGCTGGGCGCGATCTGCGAGCAGCAGGACCCGCCGTTCGCCGATGCCGGCGACAGCAAGGCGGCGACGCCCTCCGCGCATCGAATCCGCTGCCACATCCCCGTCGATGAATTGCGCGCGCTGCAATCTGCGTCGCGCGACGATGCGGGAAAAGTCGCGGGCAAGGTGCTTGGCGACAGATCGGAAAACGCGCCCGAGAACGCCCGGCGTGACGAGTAGCACGGGCCGACGCGAATCCGGACCACGCGTCAGGACCGCACACTTGAACCGTGAACGCGGACGTGCGCGTAGGTGGCAAAAACTCGAACAATCAGCCGCCCGTGCGCGCGCGCCTGGAACCAAACCGACGCGATCGCCTCATATCAGATTCAACGTTCGATATGAGGGCACCACAAACATGCAACGAAACGTCCCCCGCTCCGCGGCGCGCGTGGCCACCGGTCTGGTGATGGCTGCGGCGCTCGGCCTCGCATCACTCGCTCATGCGCAAACACCCGCGCAAATGCAAACGGCGCAAACGGCACAGCCGCTCTCGCCGACGCTGTCGCAAGCCGCCCCGCCGGTCGATCCCACCTTCTCCGCGTATTCGCTCGCGCAAACCTGCAAGCAGAAAACCGACAACGTCGCGCAAGGTCAATGCGTCGGTGCGATTCGCGGCATTATCCACGGCTATCAGTATGGCGTGCTGTTCCTCGGTCAGCGCAGCGCGTTGCCCGCCAATGAAACGCAGCGCGTGTCGCTGTGCCTGCGCAACGTGCAGGTGTCGTCGATCGTCGACGAATTCGTCACGGACGCGGCCCAGGTCAACGAGGATTCGCTCAGGCACACGCCCGCGGAAGTCGCGGTGCTCGGCTCCGTTCACATGCACCACAGCTGCAATTGACACGGCGCGAAGCGCTTACAGCATTTCGAGCGGCCGCTTGCCGCGCGGCGGCTTGAAGTGAGCGTCGATAGCGGCCAGTTCATCGGCGCCGAGTTGCAATTGCGACGCGCGATGGTTGTCGCGCACGTGCTCGACGCGCGCCGCCTTCGGAATCGCCAACACGCCGGGCTGGCGCAGCACCCACGCAAGCGCGACCTGAATCACCGAGACGCCGCGCGCGTCGGCGATATCGTCGAGCGGCGAGCGTTTCGGCAAGCGTGCGTGATCGACCGGGCTGTACGCCATGCCCGGCATCTTGCGGGCGGCGAGCCATGGCAGCAGATCGAACTCCGGCCCGCGGCGCGCCACATTGTAGAGAATCTGATTGGTCGCGCAGCCATCGCCGCCCGGCGTGGCGACGAGTTCTTCCATGTCCTCGGTGTCGAAGTTGCTGACGCCCCAATGGCGGATCTTGCCCGCCCGGCGCAACGCCTCAAAACCCTCGACCGTCTCCGCGAGCGGCACCGAGCCGCGCCAGTGCAGCAGATACAGATCGAGCTGATCGGTCTTCAGACGCTTGAGGCTCTGCTCGCACGCCGCGATCACGCCGCGCCGGCTGGCGTTGTGCGGATACACCTTGCTGACCAGAAATACCTTGTCGCGCAATCCGGCCAACGCTTCACCGAGTAGCGATTCAGTCGCACCGTCGCCGTACATTTCCGCCGTATCGATCAACGTCATGCCGAGTTCGATGCCGCAACGCAGCGCGTCGATCTCAGCGGCTCGCCGCGCCGGCATTTCACCCATCCCCCAGGTGCCCTGCCCCAGTTTCGGAACGCGTTCGCCGTCGGGCAGGCTCACGCTTGCGATGTCGCTCGTCATGCTGACTCCTCGAAGTGGCTCAGTGGTCGGCAATATCGCTGCGCAAGCGAATGCGCCGCGCGTGCCGCGAAAAATCATAGCGACGAGTTTAGCGGTTTAACGAGCATTCAATCGGACACTAGGCAAAAGCCCGCTATAACACAGCGCGCCGATGTCATAGAATTGCCGCTTGCCCTTCTTGCGTGAGCTCCATGACCTCTGCCTCGGAAGACCGCTGGCGCGACCTGCGCCCGGACCCGGAAAACGACACGCCGCTATATCTGCAACTGGCTCGCAAGCTCGGCGCCGCCATCCACGAGAACCGCTGGAACGCGGGCGAGGCGCTGCCTTCGGAGCGCGTGCTCTCCGAGGCGCTCGGCGTATCGCGGATCACCTCACGCAAGGCGATTGCCTTGCTGGTCGAGCAGGGTTTGATTCGACGCACTCAAGGCGCGGGCAGTTTCATCACACCACGCTACGAAGATCCGCTGTCGCGTCTGTCGAGCTTTAGCGAAATGTTGCGCCGACGCGGTTTCACGCCGAGTTCGAAGTGGTTGTCGCGCGAAATTTTGCCGGCCAACCGCGACGAGGTGATTCAGCTCGGCTTATCGCCGGCGGCGGCGGTGACGCGGTTGAGGCGCTTGCGGATGGCCGACGGCATCGTGATGGCCGTCGAGAATTCCACCTTCCCCGCCGCGGTGATTCCCGATCCCCAGGCGATTGGCGATTCGCTGTACTCGTATCTGGAGAACCGTGGACTGACGATTGTCCGCGCGTTGCAGCATTTTCGCGCGGTGAACGCGAGCGAGGAAATCGCGCAGCAAATGAGCATCGCGCCGAACGAGGCGCTGTTGTTGATCACGCGCGTGGGCTACACCGCCGACCAGCGCGCGATCGAGTTGACCGATACGTACTGCCGTAACGATTACTACGACTTCGTGGCGGAGTTGAGGAAATAGTTGGCCTTTTGCGCTGTGCGCGGGGCGCGCGTTGGTTGTGTGTCGGCACACGCCTCGCCGCAGGCCAGATGACCTGAAGTTCTCACGTCCACTTCGCCTCATGGGCGCCTATTGGAGCCGGCGGCAGCGCGAAGTACGCCGGCGTCTCGTCCAAAGCCTCAGCCGGCTGCACGCCTAGCACGCGCCCGAACTCCGACTCCACGGTCACGAGGCAATCGCGCAGATCGTCGAGGGTGACGTCGGGCGCTTGCCAGCCATCGGCAATCTGCCCGAACGATTGCAGCCACCGGCCCGTTTGCGCGAGCGAGACGCGCACATGCCAGCTTCCACCTTCGGTAGCCCGCCGCGCCAATGCGACCATCGCGCCAAATGCCGCGAGATAACCGGTCGCATGATCCAGCGCCTGACACGGCAAATGCTTCGGCTCGTTCCACCCCGCCGCCTGCCGCTCGGTGAAGGCAATCCCGCTTGCCGACTGCACCAGACTATCGAACCCGCGCCGTTGCGCCCACGGCCCTTCATGCCCATAGGCCGACACCGACACGTACACAATTCCCGGCCGCACACGCGCCAGTTCATCAGGACCGAAACCGCGCGCGGCCAGCGCTCCCGGGCGATATGCCTGAAGAAATACATCGGCGTCGGCGACCAGGCCGCGCAACACCTCACGCCCCGCCGCGTCGCGCAGATCGGCGAGCGCCGACCGCTTGCCACGTCCGTTGTCGATCACCAGCGGCGCGATGTTCGGCAGATGCGGCCCGTTGATCATCAATACGTCGGCGCCGTGCTGCGCAAGCGCCCGCCCGGCCACCGGCCCGGCAATGATGCGCGACAGATCCAGCACGCGTACTCCCGCCAGCGGCCGCTCCGCGCCGCGCTCGCGCGGCGGCTCGGCCGGTGCGTCGCCGATGCGTTCGATTTCGAAGAGCGGCAAGCCCGCGATGGCTTTCGCCTGATCGAGCGCGGCCCACTCGTCGGGCGTGCGAATCAACGCCGCGCAGAGGCCGGCGTCAGCGAGCGTCTGGTCGAGCGTCGCGCCGTCCCAGTTGCGAATCGCGGCCGCCACGGCAACAGGATCGTTCTCGCAACCGAGTATCTGCAATACGCCCCACAGGTGATGCGCAAAATTCGTGTGGAGTTGAATCCAGCGCCCGTCGCGTGTCTCGTAGAAACCCATCACCGGATCGCGCAAGGCGGGCGGCGGCCCGTCGTCGACACGCAGATAGCGCTCGCTGCGAAACGACGCCAGCGCGCGCCGCATTTCCACCGTCACGTGCTGCCTGTGCCCCGTACGCAGGCGCTGATAGTCGGCTGCCGCAAGACCGGTCGCGGCGATGCTCGCCGAGGCCAGGCTGCCGACCCGGTAGACCGACGGCAAGCCCGGATCAGCGCCGGTCAGCGTCACGGAACGCAGCGCAGTCGGGTCGCATCCGGCGAGGGTCCAGATGTGTTTGAGAGCGAGTTCAGGTGTCATGTCGTCCCTGGCGAAGCAGGAGGAAGTGAACCGAGTCTAGAATTTCGCCCCACCGCAATCAATCTTGATTATGATAATCAATATATATTGATTTCTTCGGTTTCCGCCCTTTTCCATGCCGACCTCTAACGCCATGACCGCTGCTGAAGCCGCCGCTGCGCTCGGCATCAGCTTGCCTACGCTGTACGCTTATGTGAGCCGGGGCATGCTGAGCTCGTCGCCGGATGCGCAGGGCAAGCATCGTCTTTACGACGCGGGCGAAGTGCGGCGCCTCGCGCGCCGCAAGGAAGACGGCAAGCGCGCGGGCAAGGTCGCGCAGAAGGTGCTGGACTGGGGCGTGCCTGTGCTCGAATCGTCCATCACGCTGGTCGCCGACGGGCGCCTGCTGTATCGCGGGCACGATGCGATGGAACTGGCGCAAAGCGCATCGCTCGAAGAGGTCGCGGCGCTGCTGTGGGAATGCAGCCCACGGCGCATTACCGATGCGCCGGCCGTGCCGTTCGCCAACGCTCAATGGGCCGCGTGGCTCAAGCTGTGGGGCGACAGTACGCCGCTCGATCGCGCGCTCGTGCTGCTGCCGGCCGCGGCGGCGCAAATGCCGCGCGTGTGGGCACTCGGCCGCGATGCGCAACTCGATACAGCCTGCGCCGTCATGCGGCTGCTGGCTGCCGCGATGATCTCGGCGGCGCCGTCGAACGAGCCGCTGCATCGGCAACTGGCTTTAGCGTGGCATGTGCGTAACCGCCAGCAGGCCGGCTTGCTGCGCGCGGCGCTGGTGGCCTGCGCGGACCATGAGTTGAATGCGTCCACCTTCACGGTGCGCTGCATCACGTCGACGGGCACGCATCTGTTCGGCGCGGTGGCAGGAGGTCTCGCGGCCTTGTCGGGTCCGCGCCATGGCGGCGAAACGGTGCGCATCGCCGCGCTGCTCGAAGAAGCCTCGCGCGCGCCCGATCTCGACCGCTATCTGGCGAACCGCCTCGCGCGCGTCGAACATGGCGCGCACGGGCCGGTGCTGTCGGGTTTCGGTCATCCGCTGTATCCGGACGGCGACCCGCGGGCGCGGCTATTGTTCGCCATGCTCGCCGACTGCGCGCCGGCGCGTTCACCGTTGCCTGAAGTGCTTCGATTGGCGCGCACGGTGCGCGATACGACCGGCGCGGAGCCGACCGTCGACTTCGCGCTTGCCGCCATCGAGCGAGTGCTGGGGTTGCCGGCGGGCGCCGCGTTTACGCTGTTCGCGGTTGGCCGGGTGGTCGGCTGGATTGCGCACGCCATGGAACAGACGCGCGACGGCCGCCTGATCCGGCCGCGCGCGCGTTACATCGGGGAATATGAGGCTGCCGGGCCGAACTGAGACGCTACGGACCCGGCTGGACAAGCCTGGCGATTCGTCAGGCCGCGCCGAGCCAGCGCGGCAGCCAGTTCAACATTGGCGAGCCTGAGATCGGCTTCGTTGCGGTGCGCTCGGAGCCGCTCGCCAGCGCAAAGCGCGCGCCGGCCTGACCCGCGCTGATCCACGCCACCGCGCGGCGCGGCAATTCGATCGACTGGCCGGTCGCGAGCCAGTGATCCTCACTGTCGCCCTCGATGGTCAGCCAGATCTCGCCCGAGATGACCTTGAAGATCGACGGACGCGCGACACGCCAGGCCGTCGCGGGCTCGTCATGTTCCAATTCGAAAATCCGGACTTCACGCATCGCTCTCTCCTTCAAAGAACTTTTCTCTTGTACCGATTATTGACGTGCGATGATCGGATACCCATGCACAGTTCCGAACACTTCTATCGGAACTGTTCAGTTGAAAAACCGGACAGTTGGCGCGCGCAGCCGGTTTGGTGGCGCAGAGTTCAGCCGCATCAGTCGGCGGTTCGGCGAAGGAAGATCCTCATGAAGCTTGAAATCCAACTCGATCGGGACAATGGCGTACCGCTGACCGAACAGATCGTCACCGGCGTCACGGCGTGGATCCGCTCGCGCATCGCCCACCCTGGCTCGAAGCTGCCGTCGATTCGCCAGTTTTCCGCCGACTACGGCGTGAGCCGCTTTCCGGTGATCGAGGCTTATGACCGGCTGGTGTCGCTCGGCTACGTCGACTCGCGCCATGGCTCCGGTTTCTATGTCGCCGATCGCCAGCCGGCGAGCACTCAGTGTCAGGGCTCCTCGGATCCCCGCCGCGCCGAGGACGAGTCGGACCATCTTTTGCAGCAGTTCAACCATCCGGGCGAAACGCTCAAGCTCGGCAGCGGCTTTGTCCCTGAAGCGTGGCGCGACGCGGACAGCATCGCGCAGGCAATCCGCCACGTCTCGCGGACCGATCTCGCGAGCATGGTCGATTACGCCACCCCGCTCGGCAACCTGACGTTGCGCGAGCATCTGCAAAGCCGCATCGGCCAGTTGGGGATTCAGGCGGACACGTCGCAGATTCTCATCACCAACGGCGCAAGCCAGGCGCTCGATCTGCTGATGCGCTACATGCTGAAGGCAGGCGACACGATCTTTGTCGAAGACCCCGGTTACTACAACCTGCACGGTCTGCTGAAGCTGCATGGCGTGAAACTGGTCGGCATTCCGCGCACACGCAATGGTCCGGATCTGGACGTGATGCAGGAGCAGTTGAAGTCGCATCGGCCCAAGCTGCTGTTCGTCAACACCGTGTTCCACAATCCGACGGGCACCAACGTGGCGCCGCCGGTGGCCTTCCGGCTGCTGCAGCTGGCGCGCGAGCACGGCTTCTCGATCATCGAAGACGACATCTACGCCGATTTTCAGACCGACCTCACCGATCGTCTCGCCACGCTCGACCAGCTCGAACACGTGATCTACGTGGGCGGACTGTCGAAGACGCTGTCGTCGTCGCTGCGGATTGGCTGTGTGGTCGCGAGCCACGCGATCATCAAGGATCTGGTCGACATCAAGATGCTGACGAGCATCGGCGGCTCGCGTTTTGCCGAAGCGGTCGCCGTGGCGATGCTGGAGCGCGGCGCGTATCGCAAGTATCTGGAGCGCCTGCGCCGGCGTATGCGCGACGCGCTCGGCTCGACCATTCAGACGCTCGAAGACGCGGGCTGGGAAATTTTCGACAAGCCCGCGGGCGGGAAATTCGTGTGGGCTCGCGTGCCGCATGTCGGCAATGCGGAACGGCTGGTGGAATGCGGCGTGCCGCTGGGGGTGACCGTCGTGCCGGGCAATCACTTCCGGCCGAATATGGAAATGAGTCCGTGGACCAGGATTCACATCGCATTCGGTAACGATCCACGTGCGCAGGCATTCTTCCGTGCGGCGGCGGCGTTGCCGGCGTCGGACTGAGCGCTGAACGAGCGTCGGCCCGCGCTTTTCCCTAGAATAGCGAGTCCCACAGCCCGTCCCTGCGCGCCCAGCCGCCCTCCATGTTCACGCCGACTCCGCCCGCCGCCGCCTCCAGTACGTCCAGTACACCTTCGCCCCGCTCGCTCACCGTGATGCTGTGGGTCGTCGCCACCGGCTTCTTCATGCAGACCCTCGACTCGACCATCGTCAACACCGCGCTTCCCGCGATGGCGACGAGCCTCGGCGAGTTGCCGTTGCGCATGCAATCAGTGGTGATCGCCTATTCGCTGACGATGGCCGTCATGATCCCGGTGTCCGGCTGGCTCGCCGACAAGCTCGGCACGCGCCGCGTCTTCTTCAGCGCGATCCTCGTGTTCGCGATCGCCTCGTTGCTGTGCGCGAACGCGCGCACGCTGAATCAACTGGTGGCCTTCCGGATCATGCAGGGCGTAGGCGGTGCCATGCTGCTGCCGGTGGGACGGCTCGCCGTGCTGCGCACCTTTCCAGCCGAACGCTATTTGCCGGCGCTCTCGTTCGTGGCGATTCCGGGTCTCATCGGGCCGCTGATCGGCCCCACACTCGGCGGCTGGCTCGTGAAGATCGCCTCATGGCACTGGATCTTTCTGATCAACGTGCCGGTCGGGATCGTCGGTTGCATTGCCACGTTCATCTTCATGCCGGATAGCCGCAACGAACACGTCGGCAAGTTCGACATGAAAGGCTATCTGCTGCTGGTCGTCGGCATGGTGGCAATCTCGTTCGCGCTCGACGGCCGTACCGAGTTCGGCATTCAGCACGCCACGGTGCTGGTGCTGCTGATCCTGAGCCTCGCCTGCTTCGTCGCCTACGGCTTGCATGCCGTGCGCGAGCCCTCGCCGATTTTCTCGCTCGACCTCTTCAAGATCCATACCTTCAGCGTCGGCCTGCTCGGCAATCTGTTCGCGCGGATCGGCAGCGGCGCGATGCCCTATCTGATTCCTCTGCTATTGCAGGTGAGTCTCGGCTATAGCGCCTTCGAAGCCGGCATGCTGATGCTGCCGGTAGCAGCGGCGGGCATGGCGTCCAAACGCCTCGTGACGAGCCTGATCATCAAGCACAGCTATCGACGCGTACTGATCGTCAACACGGTGCTGGTCGGCCTGACCATGGCGAGCTTCGCGCTCACCACCGCGAACCAGCCGCTGTGGCTGCGCCTCGTGCAGCTGGCGTTCTTCGGCGCCGTCAACTCGATCCAGTTCACCGCGATGAACACGCTGACGCTCAAGGACCTGGGCACCGGTGGCGCGAGCAGCGGCAACAGCCTGTTTTCGCTGGTCCAGATGCTGTCGATGAGTCTCGGCGTGACCGTGGCCGGCGCCCTGCTCGCCACCTTCACCGGTCTGCTGCCGCGCGTGACGGCCGCCAACTCGCTGCCCGCGTTTCACGCGACGTTCCTGTGTGTCGGAATCATCACGGCAGGCTCGTCGTGGATCTTCGCGCAACTGTCGCCGGACATCCGCACGCCCGCGAAAAAGACCGACCCGTCCGAACGAACCTGATGCGCGGCCACCCCGGCCGCAAGCCCGCCGCCGACCCGCAACGGGGCGCGGGCCGCACCAGCAAAGTGCGAATCACCGTCGCCGCACCCGTGCTGGCGCACAATCGTCTTACCTGTGGGGGACAATCCGGCATGCGTGCTGTGTTTCCGCACGCGCATAGTTCTTGCTCTTCTATCCTGTAAACTCACATTTTGCGCGTGCGAACCAGTGCCTAGCATGCAGGCGCGCAGCCAACTCCACACGACTGACATGATGAGCATGATCGACCTCGATCCTCCCGGCTTCCAGCCTCCCCGCCCAATGGCCGGCGACGAAGGCTCCCGGCGCACCGTTCTGTACGGCGGTTACACCGTGTTCAGCGTGTTCCAGCCAGTTTTCTCCGTGTCGCACCGGCGCGCGATCGGCTATCACGCGTCGCTACGCGCCCACGACGAACATGCGCTGCAAGTGCCGTCCCACGAGGTTTTCACGCAAGCCGCGCGACGCGGCGATCTGCTCGAACTCGGGCGGCTCGCCGAATCGCTGCACCTGGGCAACTTCAACGCGTTCGACAGTCACGACGAATGGCTCTTCCTGAGCCTGCACCCTGCAGCGCTGATGGACACCAGTTATGGCGACGCGCTGCTCGCGGGCCTCAAGGCGCTCGGCCTGCCGCCGCAGCGCGTAGTGCTTGAAGTGTCCGAACAGGCAGGCGGTGAAACGACGCGCTTCGCCGAGATCGTCGATGCGCTGCGTAAATCCGGCTTCCTGATCGCGCTCGACGGCTTCGGCGCGAAACATTCGAACATTGACCGCGTGTGGAATCTGCGGCCGGATATCGTTACGCTCGACCGCTGCATTCTCGCGCAAGCCAGCGAACATTCGCACATTGAACGCGTGCTGCCGGGCCTCGTCTCGCTGCTGCACGAATCCGGCCAACTGGTGCTGATGGGCGGCCTGAGCACCGAACGCGATGCGCTGATCGCCCTGGAATGCAACGTGGACTTCGTGCAAGGCGCGTTCTTCGCGGGCCCGAGTGTCGAACCGGTGAAGCCGCAAGCGGCGGCCGGCTTGATGGACTCGCTTTCCGCGGCGCTGCGCGCGCGGGTCACCGCGCGTGAACACGCACAATCGGCGCGGCTCGCACCGTATGTCACGGCGCTCGAAACCGCGGCCGCGCAACTGGTGGCCGGCGAGTCGGTAGCACAAGCCACCGCGCCGCTTCTAATGCTCGGCGAGACGGCACGTTGCTTCGTGCTGGACGGGTCGGGCCGGCAGATCGGCGACAACGTGCTCCCGCCGGGGCGCGCCTCGCAACGCGCCAAGCGTTTCCGCCCGCTGCTGCATTCGGAAGGCGCCAGTTGGGAACGCCGGCCATACTTTATCCAGGCGATGCGTACGCCCGGCCAGGTGCATCTCACGCCGCCTTATCTGTCCATTAACGAAGCGCATCTGTGCGTGACCGCCTCGATCGCCGCGCACACACCGACGGGCACACAGGTGCTATGCGTGGACATCAACTGGGAAGTCGCGGCCCACCGCAACTGAGCTCATAGCGCGCTGCTGGATCCGCGCAAGCAGTTGCCTGACCGCCGCGCGGCCCAGCATGCTGTTGGTGGCCTGCAGACGCGCCGCGCTCGTCACCACGCGCATGGAGACGATCTTCGTTGAGCCATCCCCCAGGCTGTTCGCGGACACGTCGAGCACCCCGACGACGTCGCCCTCGAAGAGCAAGGCGATACACAGTGTGCCCGCCACCGACACTGTCTCCGCGTTGCTCGCGTGCTCGACCAGCGACGTTACCGTGTCCATCCACCCTGCCGCCGCCGGTTCGCACGTGCTCAGCGCTGCGCACACCGGCGCGTCGCTGACCACTTGAGGCGCGTCACTGAAGAGCTGCAATAGACCGAGTCGATCCTGTGCCTCCAGCGCCGTGCGCAAGCGCTCCACGATCCGTGCATGGGCTGCGGGATCCGGTGGCTCGATCGGCGCGCCCGCGCGCTGCACGCGCGCCTTGGCCCGATGGACGATCTGGCGGCACGTCGCCGGCGTTCGTTCGAGTATCGCGGCGATTTCCGCGTAGTCACAATCAAAGGCTTCGTGCAGCACGAACGCGGCCCGTTCGTCGGGTTTCAGGCGCTCGAGCAGCAACATCACGCCATAGGACATCTCAGCCGCGCGCAAGGCCAGTTCTTCCGCCGATGGCGCCACCTCGTCGAGCCACAACTCCGGCAACCAGCCGTCGGCTTGCGACGCGCGTTCGCGCTGCACACGCCGCAGCCTGTCGATCGCCACACGCGTGGTGATCGTGGTGAGCCAGGCGGCGGGTACCTGCACCTCCTGCGTGTCCGCGAGGTGCCATTTCAACGCCACATCTTGCACCACGTCTTCCGCTTCGGCGCGGCTGCCGAGCATGCGGTACGCCAGCGCAAGCAGGCGAGCGCGCGCGGCCTCGAAACTGGATGCCTTGTCGATTCCTTGTTCCGTCATATGCAGACCTCCAGATCGTGCGTGGTGAAAAGCGCGCGGCGCCCTGCCTGCGAAGTGAACCGGGCGCGCGCCGACATCCTGCCTCATTTTGTCTTGACGTCTGGGCATCCAACGATGTGACAGCCTCGCGAAAAAATATTTCTGTCACGTCGCGCTGCGTCGCGTCGTCATAGGGAGAACAACCCGCGCAATGAATGCGCAGGTTCCGGATCGGCGGAGGCACAGCCTGGAGGCTTCGTGCCATGAAGCCATGCGCTCCCCACACCCCGCGGTCACCTACGCCGCATACACGAGATCAATATGCATTCCAGCTACCCAACCATTACCGGCCTCGGCCTCGTGCCCACGGTGATCGAGCAGTCCGGCCGCGGCGAGCGCGCCTACGACATCTATTCGCGTTTGCTGCGCGAGCGCATCGTGTTTCTGGTCGGGCCCGTGAACGAGCAATCGGCCAGTCTGATTGTCGCGCAGCTGCTGTTTCTGGAGTCCGAGAACCCTGACAAGGATATTTCTTTTTACATCAATTCGCCGGGCGGTTCTGTGTACGACGGCCTCGCGATCTACGACACCATGCAGTTCATCAAACCGGAGGTATCGACCTTGTGTACCGGCTTCGCCGCTAGCATGGGCACCTTTCTGCTGACCGCCGGCCAACGCGGCAAGCGGTATGCGCTGCCCAACGCGCGCATCATGATTCATCAGCCGTCAGGCGGCAGCCAGGGCACGGCGGCGGACGTCGAAATTCAGGCGAAGGAAGTGCTCTATTTGCGCGAGCGGCTGAATGCCATGATGGCGGAGCGCACCGGGCGCAGCATCGAGGAAATCGCCCGCGACACCGACCGCGACAACTTCATGTCAGCACAGTCCGCAAAGACGTACGGTCTCGTCGACGAGGTGCTGGAAACACGCGCTGCGCTGAATGTCGCGTCGTATCACGGGGATAGGTAGCGCGGTGGCCTGCGTGGTGAATTCACTGCTAACCAACGCCGTAGGGCCGCGATCCTGAAACTATTCAGACACAACGTCGACTGGCGTGCAAAAACCTTGGAGAACGTCACAAGAAGCGCGCGTCGTCGCGAGTTGGTGCCGTGCGCGTCGGTGCGCCCGCAACACAAAAGCTGATCACCTCCGCTGGAATCGCTATCATGGTCGCGATTCGTCGAATTCGACAATCGCTTCAAGGGAGAAAACCATGGCGTCATCCAACGAAACCGTCAGCATGGCGCTATTCTGCGACTTCGAAAACGTCGCGCTCGGCGTGCGCGACGCGAAGTACGACAAGTTCGATATCAAGCTGGTGCTCGAACGTCTGCTGCTCAAGGGCAGCATTGTCGTGAAGAAAGCGTATTGCGACTGGGATCGCTACAAGAGTTTCAAAGGTGCGATGCACGAGGCCAATTTCGAATTGATCGAGATTCCCCACGTGCGCCAATCGGGTAAGAATTCCGCCGACATCCGGCTCGTGGTCGACGCGCTCGACCTCTGCTACACGAAATCGCACGTCAATACGTTCGTGATCATCAGCGGCGACTCGGATTTTTCGCCGCTGGTGTCGAAGCTGCGTGAAAACGCGAAGCAGGTGATCGGCGTCGGCGTGCAGCAATCCACCTCCGATCTGCTGATCGCGAACTGCGACGAGTTCTTCTTCTACGACGACCTGGTGCGCGAGAGTCAGCGGACGGTCGCCAAGCGCGAGTCGTCGCGCCCGCAACAGTCCGCCCAGCCGACGGCCAAACGCGCGCCCGACGAGGAGAAGACCCGCAACAAGGAAGACCTCGAAAAACGCCGCACCAAGGCGGTCGAGATCGCGGTGCAAACGTTCGACGCACTCGCCTCCGAACGCGGCGACAGCGGCAAGATCTGGGCGTCGGTGCTGAAGAACGCGATCAAGCGCCGCAAGCCGGATTTCAACGAGACGTACTACGGCTTTCGCGCTTTCGGCAATCTGCTTGAAGAAGCGCATGCGCGCGGGCTGCTCGAGTTCGGCCGTGACGAGAAGTCGGGTGCCTATGTGTATCGGAGCACGGCTGCGAATGTGGCCGGCGACAACACGGGCGAAACTGCTGAAATCGTGGAGTCGGCCGAACAGTTGTATGAGGCGCAGGTCGCCGAAACGGTGATCGCCGAGTCCGGCGGCAAACACGAATCGCGCCGTCGCGGGCGAGGTAATCGCAAAGCAGGACGCGGCCAACAGGAGGCTGTTCAAGACGAGCGCGCGGCCGTCGAACACGGCGGCAGCAGTCGGCCTCGACCAGACGATGTGCTCGCGCAAACGCCGGAAAATGCCGAGTTCATTTTTGAGCCGCCGGAAACGCCTTGGGCAGAGCCGGAAGCGCCATGGGCGGCGCGGGAAACCGTGACGGCCGAAGAACCGGACGGCGCCGCGAGCCCGGCGGACGAGCGGGATACAAGCGCCAAGCAGCCCAAGCGTCGCAATGAACGCGCGCCACGCAAGACCGCTGCGAAGAAAGCGAAGAAGACCGCGCCGCGAAGCATCGACGACATTCCGGAAATCGCCGCGCCTGCTGAAGCGCCGGCAGCGACTGCCACAGCCACAGCGGAAGAAGCGCCCGCGCCGGCAAAAAAGGCCGCGCGCAAAACGGCGGCGCGCAGTCGTCGTCCGCGTAAGACGGCGGCGACGAGCGACGCGGAGTGAGGATGACTCATTCGGCGTGACATGTAGCGGCGCCGAGGCGGGTGCCGCTACCCAGGCTCAGCGGCAGACAGCAAGTCCTCGCTCCTTTCCGCTCACAACAACCCGAACACTGCCACGCCGTTAGTCGCGCCGACATATACCTTGCCGCGAGCGATCATCGGCGTGATGAATTTGTTGCCCGCGCCCCATTGATCACGCGTGCCGGCCTGGTTGCTGTTGTACAACTCGACAGCGAGATTGCCCGCGTTATAGGCATGCAAAGCGCCGGTCGTGCCGTTTTCCGCCGCCCAGACTATCCCATTGCTCGCGCCGTTCGCCGATACGGCTGGCGTCGCCCCCGGATACGGGAACGTGGTCGGGCTCCTCGATGCAGCCGTCGTCGCGAGAAACGCCCCCGAGACCGGCAATGCTTTCAGGTTGTCGTTCAGGCCGCCGTAATAGACCACGCCATTGTAGTAAGCGGGCGATCCCCAGATGCCACCGGCCAGCGTACCGATCAACTCCTGCCAGATATTGTTCGAGGTCGGGTTGAATTTGCCCATTGAATCGCGATCGACGACGTAGATGTGGTTGTCCTTGCCGGCCGCCACCGCCAGATGCTTGACGACGCCACTTGCCGTGGTCTGATCCGGCAGGACCATCGCGCCACCCGAGCCGAAATCGTTGTCGGTGGCCGCTTGCGTGACGACATCTGACATCGCGAAATAGTCGGTGACCTGCAGATTGCCCAACGAGAGCTTCATCATCGAGTCGCCGAAGTCGCCGTCGACCGGAAAACCCGCCGCGTTCAGCGTGGTGCCGAACGTGCCGTTGCCGTCTACGACATAGAGCGACGTGCCGTCCGACGCCATGCCCGAACCGGCCATCCAGATCGAACCCTGACTGCCGTTCGGCGTGATGTTGAGCACGCTGGTCTGTTTCAGCGTGCCGGCGCTATACGCCATCATCCAGCCGGTGTACGCCCCCCCCATGCAGTGCGCGGTCCACCCCATGTAGATGTTGCCGCCGACCAGCGTGAGTGCCGCGCGCTCCGTATGCAGCGACGGGTTGAAGGTAATCACGCCGTTCACGCTGCCCGCGCCGTTGCCCGGATAAGTCGCCGCGATTTCCGTCGGGCCGCCGAGCACTTCGGCGCCGGTGGCCAGATCGAGCGCGTGCAGCCTGTGATGGTAGCCGCCGCCGCTGTCCTTCGTCATGGCCACGGCATACAGCACGCCATTCGTGCCGCGACTGCGGTCGATGACCGGCGTCGACGTAATGCCGATCTCGGGGGTGATGTCCGGACATCCGTGGTCGTCGCTGGGCGTTTCGCCGCTGCCGATCAACGAGACCTTCCACAGTTGCGCGAAAGAGGTGGCGTCGTACGCGTAGACGCTATCGTGTTCGGTGACCACGTACACCACGTCGTGCGCCGTGCCGCCGATCGACAGACTGGTGACGAAGAGCGGCTGCCCGTCGACCTTGCCGTCCGCGGCAAGAAACGCGACTTTGCCGAAGCTCGCCGAATTGACGTTCGCCGGTGTGAGCGTGGTCTCGGCGAGCATCTGACCAGTGCGGCCGATATCGTCGTGATGCATGAGGACGTCGGTGGCGTAGGCCGTCACCGCTGACGGCGTGCTGCCGGTGCCGTTTGTTCCAGTGCCGGTGCCGTTGGTCGAGCCGGTGCCCGAACCTGTACCGCTGCTCCCTGTGCTACCCGAACCTGAATCCGAGCCGCCCGATGTGCCGCTTCCGCTTCCGCTCGCCGACCCGGAGCCCACCCCGGACGTGCCGCCAGAACCACCGCCGCCACACGACGCGAAACAGGAGGCGACGGCGATCAGCGCCACTATCGTGCCCCGACGGGTCCACGCGCCCAGCCCGGAGGTCTCAACGCCAGCTTGCGAGATTCGCATGATCGCCTCGTCTCCTGAATGGCGCGACGGTCGGCTGCGCACAACGACGGGTGCGCGCCGTGACTCAGTCGCGAGCCGCAAGAGAAGAGTCCGCCACGCGCGGCTCCCGCTCGCTGAAAACATTCATCGCGCTTACGGCTGATTAACCGTACGCCGTTTGCAAAGGCGTTTATCGCCATCGTGTCGCCTCTCTCCGCCATCCGAGGCAATAGATAACGGCGACGCGATTCAGCGGATGAGTGTGCCCGGCGGAATTCGATCAGTAGTACGGATAGGGGGAATACATTACCGGCGGCGGCCCGTAGTAACGCGGCGGCGGCGCAACATATACCGGTTGCGGCGCGTACACAGGCTGCGGCACGTAGACCGGCACTTGCGGTTGCGAAATCGTATTGCCCTTGGACGTCATGCACTGCGCGTATGCCGCGTCGTACTGCGCCTGAAGGCTACCGCCGGCATACTGGGCGCCGTTCGCGCCGGCAGCGCCGCCGACCAGCAAGCCGCTGCCCGCGCCAATCGCCGCACCCGCGCCGGCATTGCCCGCCGCCGCGCCGATGAGCGCGCCGACAGCGGCACCGCCGAGCGTGCCAATAGCCGCGCTATTGACGCTGTTCGTGGTCGCGGACTGTGACGCGCCGGTCGCGTTGGTCGAGCGATACGCGTAATCGCGACAGGTGTAGTCGTCCTGCTGGAACTGATTGAGCCGCTCGCCACTGCGCGGCAGCGCGACGATGGAAGGACCACTCGGCGGCGCCACCGCGCAACCGCCGAGGAGCGCCAGCGCGACCGCTGCCACAGGCAGTGCGACGCGTATCGATTTAGGACTTGAGATCATGGTGGCGCACGTTTCTTCATAGGGAAACCATACGTTAGGCCAATTTACGCGTGCTTTGTTTACGAGATAGTTACCGGATTTTTTCCGCCGCCATCCGGACGCGGCATCGGCAGGCTGAATGCCAATTGGAAGCTCCGGAGCCGTTACGAACTGTGACAAGATTCAGGCGGCGTGTCGTGTGAAAAGCAATCCTATGCATCTCTCGCGCAGGCCGAGACAGGACGCTTCGACGCACCTGTGCGCGCCAGCGAGCCAAGCCAGAAAAAAGAAAGCCCTCGCATGCGAGGGCTTTCTTCCAGCAACTTCCAGGGAGCCTGACGCTCGACGCCGTGACCGGATCATCCCGCCAGCAGCGCTGCCTTCAAACTCACCGGCAAATTCACGCGAAGTTCTTCGACGCGAATGCCCAGTTGACGATGTTCCAATACGCTTCGACGAACTTCGGACGCGCATTGCGATAGTCGATGTAGTAGGCGTGTTCCCACACGTCGATCGTCAGCAGTGCCTTGGCGTCAGTGGTCAGTGGCGTTGCGGCGTTGCTGGTCGAAACCAGGTCGAGCGAGCCGTCGGCCTTCTTCACGAGCCATGCCCAGCCCGAGCCGAACGTGCCGACTGCGGTCTTGGCGAACTCTTCCTTGAACTTGTCGAACGAACCCCACTTGGCGTTGATCGCGTCAGCGAGCGCGCCGGTCGGCGCACCGCCACCTTGCGGCGACAGGCTGTTCCAGAAGAACGTGTGATTCCACACTTGAGCTGCGTTGTTGAACACGCCGCCCGATGCCTTCTTGACGATTTCTTCAAGCGACAGGTTCTCGAACTCCGTGCCCTTGATCAGATTGTTCAGGTTGGTGACATAGGTCTGGTGATGCTTGCCGTAGTGATATTCGAGCGTCTCTTCCGACATGTGCGGAACGAGTGCGTTTTTCGCGAACGGCAGCGGCGGGAGCGTATGTTCCATGATCTTTCCTTCTGTCTGTATCTGTTGTGGGGGAGTCTGCGGATAACGCTTTTGAGCACTCGATTGTAGGCGAGTTGGAATAACCCCGCAAACCAACGGACTTTATGCCCGGCATCGGCGAACATGCCGCATTCACAGCGCAATTAGTGCTGGCGCGCACCGTGTGCCCGACGCTCGCGACGGTCAAAAGTACGGCTGCGGATGCTGTCGGCGAAGTGTCAGAAACCGTCGGTCAGGCGTGGTTGCACATCGGCCAGCGCGATGTCCGCGGCGCCTTCGGCGAGATGCACCGTGAGACGCCGCCCCGGCTTCAGCGACGACGGCGCGCGTAACGCTCGCCCGCTCTGCGCATCGAGCACGGCAGCGTATCCACGCTCAAGCGTACGCTGCGGACTCAGCACTTCGAGACGCGCGGCGAGCGTGTCGATGCGCGCGGTCTGACGCTCATGCTGGCGTAACAAAGCCGCGTCCAGACGTTGCGAAAGATTGCCGAGTTTTGCCTGATGGCCGGCGAGATCGGGACGCCAGCGCTGCCAGCGCATCTGCAGCAGCGAAAACCGCGCTCGTGCGTCACGCACCGGACGCGCGCCCGCCGACGCGAGCCGCACGCTCAATTGCTGCAAATGCGTGCGTTGCCGCGCGAGCCGCTCGGCGGGCGACACCAGCCGGCGCGCGAGCCAGTCGAGTTGCTGGGCGCGCCGCTCCATCATGCGGCCGAAACCGCGCGCGAGCGTCGCGTGACGATGGTCGAGTTCGCGCAAGAGCAGCACGCGCTGCGGACTGACGAGTTCGGCGGCGCCGGTCGGCGTCGGTGCGCGCACGTCCGCGGCGAAGTCGGCGATGGTGAAATCGGTTTCGTGGCCCACGCCGCTCACCACGGGAATCGCGCTTTCCGCGATCGCGCGCGCCAGCACTTCCTCGTTGAACGCCCACAGGTCTTCGATCGAGCCGCCGCCGCGGCACACGATCAGCACGTCGACCTCGCGCCGTGCGTTGGCGGCGTCGACCATTGCCGCCAGCTTGCTACTCACGCCGACGCCCTGCACCGGCGCCGGATAGACAATCACCGGGATGTGCGGCGCGCGCCGCGACAGCGTGGTCAGGACGTCGCGCAACGCCGCGGCCTGCAACGACGTGACGATCCCAATCGAACGCGGATGCGACGGCAACGCGCGTTTGCGTTCAGCGGCAAAGAGACCTTCGGCTTCGAGCTGCGCTTTCAGCCGGAGGAACGCTTCGTAGAGACGCCCCTGGCCGGTGCGCCGCACCGCTTCCACGTTCAACTGCAGTTCGCCGCGCGGCTCGTACATCGTCACCAGCGCGCGCACTTCGATGCGGTCGCCCTCACGCGGCGTGAATTCGGCGTATTGCGCCCGCCCTCGAAACATCACGCAGCGCATCTGCGCCTGCGCGTCCTTGATCGAGAAATACCAATGGCCGCTCGCGGCGCGCGTGAAGTTCGACACTTCGCCGGCAACCCAGACGAGAGGAAACGAACGTTCCAGCATCGTGCCGATCGCGCGATTGAGTGCAGAAACGGGAACGACGACTTCGCCGCCGGGCGTCGCCGACGAGGAAAAAGGGCTTTCGGGATTCATGCGAGGAATAAGTGTGGCTGGCCGGACAGACGATAGACCGACCGGCCATCCGCGTCCAGCGCGGCGCTCGAATTGTTAAAAGTGTCCACATGGCGGGACCGGCTAGACAGATCCCGCCAGATCGCCCGCCCGGCCGCATGAATTGTAGGCATGTCGTTGATTTATATGGTGTTTACATCTCATTAAAGAGAATGACTGCCGATACCGGGCGCATGGAACGGCCCTTTGCGCCCGTGGGACGGCAGGTTCTCCACAAAGTTATCCACAGGCTGCGAGCCGCGCTGGAAGCGCTACTTCGTCGCGCGGCGCACGGCGCGCGACTTGCCGGGCGGGACGCCGGCGCGCTAGAGTGGCGGGCTCGACGGCATGCCGAACGCGCCGGGGCGTCCAGCATTGCGGCACACTGCGCAAGTCGGCCCGCCATGCCAAGCAGATTCATTTTTCACCTCACTTTCATAGTCCGGAGAACCGCGTTGATGCTTGCCCCGCGTATTGCGCCTAGCTCCTTCACGCCGCCGTCCGGCTGCCTTTGCCTAAGCGGCGCGCCGGTTGTTTGCGCGACGTGCCCATGAGCGGCGTCAGCGACCGTCTCGAGGCACGCCTTGCGCGCGAATGGCAGCAGCGCGGGCCACTTGCCTGGGCGCTGTCGCCGCTCGCCTGCGTGTTCGGCGCGATTGCCGCCGCGCGCCGCGCCGCCTTTTCGTTCGGCTGGTTGAAATCGGTGCGCATCGGGGTGCCCGTGGTGGTGGTCGGTAATGTGACTGTCGGCGGCACCGGCAAGACGCCGACCGTGATCGCGCTGGTCGAGGCGTTACGCGCCGCGGGCTTCAAACCCGGCGTGGTGTCGCGCGGCTACGGCGCGCGCGTGAAATCGCCGACGCGGGTCACGCCGACCTCGGCGGCAAGCGTCGGCGGCGACGAACCGCTTCTGATTGCGCGCCGCACCGGCGCACCGGTGTGGGTCTGTCCGGATCGCGTGGCGGCTGCGCAGGCGCTGTGCGCCGCGCACCGCGAAGTCGACGTGATCGTGAGCGACGACGGCTTGCAGCACTACCGGCTCGAACGCGACGCCGAACTGGTCGTGTTCGATCACCGGCTCGGCGGCAACGGTTTTCTGCTGCCGGCCGGACCGCTGCGCGAGCCGCTGTCGCGACGCCGCGACGCCACGCTCATCAACGATCCGTACGCGCGCACGCTGCCGGCGTGGCCGAATACCTTTGCGCTGCAACTCGCGCCCGCCGACGCATGGCATCTGGACAATCCCGCGTTGCGCCGTCCGCTCGCGCAATTCAGCGGCGATCGCGTGCTGGCCGCGGCCGGCATCGGCGCGCCGGAGCGTTTTTTCGCGACGTTGCGCGCCGCCGGCCTCACGCCCGCCACGCGCGCCTTGCCGGATCATTACGCGTTCGAGCGCAATCCTTTTACCGACGCGGACGCCGACGCCATCCTGATAACGGAAAAGGATGCGGTAAAATTAGGGTCCTGGCACGACGCGCGCATCTGGGTTGTCCCGGTCGAAGCCGCGCTCGATCATCGCCTCATTGCACTAGTTGTGGAGAAAGTTCGTGGACGCTCGCCTGCTTGAAATTCTCGTTTGCCCGATCTGCAAGGGCCCGCTCAGCTACGATCGCGCCGCGCAGGAGCTGATCTGCAACGCGGACAAGCTGGCCTATCCGATTCGCGACGGCATTCCCGTCATGCTGGTCGACGAAGCGCGGCAGACGGTGGAGGGCACACCAGTGGATCTGAATCCGGGCTCCGTGGCCTGAGCCTCGCCGCCCTCGCACGCGGCGGCAGTGTTTAAGGCGTGCCCCGTGCCGCGATCTGCTTTCATCGTTTTGCCTGTCCACAGCCGCGCCGCATGCGCGGTCGCTTTCTTCCGGCTTCATCGCCGCCCGTCTTTGCGCTTGCCTCGCTGATGACCCACGCCAACACCGCCACTCCCCCGTTCATCGCCGTCGTGCCGGCTCGACTTGCCTCGACGCGTTTGCCCAACAAGCCGCTCGCTGACATCGGCGGCAAGCCGATGGTGGTGCGGGTCGCCGAACGCGCGCGCGAATCGGGCGCGCAGCAGGTGCTGATCGCCTCGGACGCGCAAGCGGTGCTCGACGCCGCCCGCCAGCACGGCTTCGAAGCGGTATTGACGCGCGCGGACCATCCGTCCGGCACGGACCGTCTCGCGGAAGTCGCGGCGCAATTCGGCTGGAGCGACGACACGATCGTGGTCAACGTGCAGGGCGACGAACCGCTGATCGATCCGGCGCTCGTGTGCGGCGTTGCGTCGCACCTTGCAGCGAACCACGACTGCGCGATCGCCACCGCCGCGCACCCGATCACCGACCCCGCGGAAATTTTCAATCCGAACGTAGTCAAGGTCGTGCTCGACGCGCGCGGCGTCGCGCTGTATTTCTCACGCGCGCCGATTCCCTGGGCACGCGACGCCTACCCGCCGCACTGGCCGAATGTCGCGTCGATGCCCGCGCCGCCCGCGCCCGCGGTGGTTCATCGGCATATCGGGCTGTACGCCTATCGCGCGCAATTCCTGCGCACGTATCCCAGCCTCGCGATTTCGCCGATCGAACAGGTCGAAGCGCTCGAACAACTGCGCGCGATGTGGCATGGCGAGCGGATCGCGGTGCTCGTCACGCACGACGTGCCGCTGCCCGGTGTCGACACGCCCGCCGATCTCGCGCGCGTGCAGGCCTTATTCGGGTCTTGAGCGTAAAAACCCATGGCATAATCAGACGGTTGTGCGCGCCTCCCGCTACACGCGAGAGTCAGGGTTTGCCCGGTCGCGCCGTTACCGTCTTGCAGCGCCGTCGTCGACGTGCAGCGCGAGACCAAACGGCAGCCGATGCGGGTCCCTCGACTTTTCGTGGGATGTCCGCAGCGCCACCCAAGAATTCACATAGATCTGGAGATATCACATGCGTTTGATCCTTTTGGGTGCACCCGGCGCGGGTAAGGGCACTCAGGCAAACTTCATCAAGGAAAAATTCGGCATTCCGCAGATTTCCACCGGCGACATGCTGCGCGCGGCCGTCAAGGCCGGCACGCCACTCGGCCTCGAAGCGAAGCGCTTCATGGATGCCGGCGAACTGGTCACAGACGAACTGATCATCAATCTGGTGAAAGAGCGTCTGCAGCAGCCGGACTGTGCGAACGGCTATCTGTTCGACGGTTTTCCGCGCACCATTCCGCAAGCTGAAGCCATGAAGCAGGCCGGCGTTCCGATCGACTACGTGCTGGAGATCGACGTGCCGTTCGACGAGATCATCGTGCGCATGAGCGGCCGCCGCTCGCACGCGGCGTCCGGCCGTACGTATCACGTCAAGTTCAATCCGCCGAAGGTGGAAGGCGTGGACGACGTGACCGGCGAACCGCTGATCCAGCGCGACGACGACAAGGAAGAAACCGTCAAGAAGCGTCTGGAAGTGTACGAGGCGCAAACCAAGCCGCTGATCGAGTACTACAACAACTGGGCGAAGAACGGCGATTCGTCGACTCCGTTGGCCGCGCCGCAGTATCGGCGCATTTCCGGCCTCGGCAGCGTCGACGAAATTCGTGACCGCGCGTTCGAGGCGTTGAAGTAAGCTCGGCTCCGTTTGTGTTCGCTTCAGGAAAGACCCGCCCTTGCCGGCGGGTTTTTTTATGCACCGAAGGGTTCGAATGCAGCGAACGATTTCTCCGCGCCCATGCCTGATATTAATTAGCCATCCGTAGCGTTTCGCTGCGCCCGCGTGCCGTCGACGGCACTTGAATCAGCCGCCTGCCCGCTTCGCTTTCCGCATTGCAGCATAGCCGTTACAATCGTTTATCGAAAAGATATTCGATCTCGACATTATTGAACCGTAGCAAAGGAGAAGACATGGAGATTCGCGACAACGTTTTCCTGATCACCGGCGGTGCATCGGGACTGGGCGCAGCCACGGCGCGCCTGTTCGTCGAAAACGGCGGCAAGGTGGTGCTCGCCGACCTGAATGTGGATGCGGGCGAGGCGCTCGCCAAGGAACTCGGCGGTGTGTTCGTCAAATGCGACGTGAGCCGCGAAGACGACGCCACCCAGGCCGTCGAAGCCGCCACCAGGCTCGGCACGCTGCGCGGCCTCGTCAATTGCGCGGGCGTCGCGCCGGCCGTCAAAACAGTCGGCAAGGACGGTCCCCATCCGCTCGACGCGTTCGCGCGCACCATCTCGATCAATCTGATCGGCACCTTCAATATGGTCCGGCTCGCCGCCGCGGCCATGTCGAAGAACGAGCCGAACGCGAATGGCGAGCGCGGCGTGATCATCAACACGGCGTCGGTGGCCGCGTTTGACGGCCAGATCGGCCAGGCGGCTTATGCGGCATCCAAGGCCGGTGTGGCCGGCATGACGCTGCCTATCGCACGCGACCTGTCGCGCAACGCGATCCGCGTGATGACGATCGCACCGGGCATTTTCGAAACGCCCATGCTGCTCGGCATGCCGCAGGAAGTGCAGGACGCGCTCGGCGCGATGGTGCCGTTCCCGCCGCGCCTCGGCAAGCCGGCCGAGTACGCGATGCTGGCCAAGCAGATCTTCGACAATCCGATGCTCAACGGCGAAGTGATTCGACTGGACGGCGCGATCCGGATGCAGCCGAAGTAAGCTGGCATGCAGTGCGCGGCTTCACAAAGCAAACCGCGCTAAAGAAAAACGCCTGCACATGAATGATCCTGTGCAGGCGTTTTGTTTTGAGCGGTGGTGGTAATGCCCGTTGCCCAGGCGCGCTTTTACTCGCGGTCGTCCTGCTGAGCACGCTGACGCAGTTCGTGCAATTGCGATTCCACCATGGTTGCGTCCTCCGCATCCGGCCGGTCGCCGAGGTAGCGCTCAAGGTCTTCGACCGCGGGGCGCAGATAATCGAGCCGCGCATAAGCGAAGCCGCGATCACGCACTTCCTCGATACTTTCCGGCAGCAGGATCACGAGACGCTGCTGCACCGCCAGCAGACGCTGCCAGCGTTCCGTCTGAAAATACGTGGACTTCAAATTGCGCAGCATACGCGCAATGATCTCGCGACGCGTGGCCGGTTGGAGCAGCATGCGCAGCGCCCTGCTCACCGACTCGCCCGCCGAGGCCACATACGGCTCCAGCATTTCCACCATTTCCGACTCGGACAGCGAGTGGCCGCTGGTCGGATCGAGCATCACGTCGCCATCGGGCGTGGTTACGCGCAACAGGAAGTGGCCGGGAAACGACACGCCGCGCACCGGCACGCCGATCTGTTCCGCCATTTCCAGATACAGCACCGCCAGCGAAATCGGAATACCGCGGCGACGTTTGAGCACCGCGTTCAGATGGCTGTTGTCGGGGTCGTAATAGTCGTTCAGATTGCTGGCGAAACCCAGTTCGCGAAAGAAGAACCGGTTCAGAATGCCGACTTTCTGCTTGATGTTTGCGTCGTCCGGCATGCGCCGCTGCAAGCGCACCACGAGCTCGTCGATCTCGGCGAGCGTACCTTGCAGATCGAGATCGGGATAGGCGTCCTGCGCGAGCGAGAGCGCCGCCTCGGTCAGCGGAAGACTGTCGTCTTCGGCGACGAGCGTGCTGAAATAGTCGAGAACTCGCGTCATCGTGATCACTTCACTCGCCTTTTGAAATACGCGTACTTGAAGCCCATCAGCCAAAGCATACCGAAATATAGCGCGGCGAACAGCACGAGGCACGCTGCGAGCAGCACCATGCGGTCGACCGGGCGGCTGTGCATGCCGATCCAGTCGAAGCTGATGGCCAGCCAATGCATCGTGCCGGCCAGCACCAGACAGGCGCCGAACAACTGCACGAAAAATTTGAGCCAGCCGCTCGACGGCGTATAGATGCCGCGCTTGCGCAGCCCGAGAAACAGCAGCAACGCATTACCGCAAGCGCCGAGCCCGACGCTCAGCGTCAGCCCCGCATGCGCGAAAATCGGCACGAACAGATAGTTGCTCAACTGCGTGAGAATCAGCACGCCGACGCCGATCTTCACCGGCGTTTTGATGTCCTGTTTCGCGTAGAAACCCGGCGCGAGGATCTTGATGAGAATCAGACCGATCAGGCCGACGCCATACGCCGACAACGCGCGGGCGACCATCACCACCGAATTGCCGTCGAACTTGCCGTAGTGAAACAGCGTGGCGGTCAGCGGCTGCGCGAAGAAAAACAGCGCGACGGCGCTCGGCGCGGCCAGCAGGAAGGTGACGCGCAAGCCCCAGTCGAGCAGCGACGAATACTCGTGCGGGTCGGCGTCGACGTGCGCTTTTGACAGGCTCGGCAGCAGGATCGTGCCGAGCGCGACGCCCAGGAGAGCGGTCGGAAACTCCATCAGCCGGTCGGCGTAGTTGATCCACGACACGGCGCCCGGCCCGATGCGCGAGGCGATATTCGTGTTGATGATCAGGCTGATCTGCGCGACCGAGACGGCGAACATCGCGGGCACCATCTTCGACAGCACGCGCTTGACGCCGCGATGCGCGAGCGCCTTCAGCGGATTCAGTCCGATGCGCGGAATCATGTCGATCTTCTTCAGACCCGGCAGCTGCACGAGGAATTGCAACACGCCGCCGGCGATCACCGCCCACGCGAGCGCATAGACCGGCGTTTGCAGACGCGGCGCGACGAACACGGCGGCGACGATGAACGCGACGTTCAGCAAAACCGGCGCGAACGCGGGCAGCGAAAAGTTCTTGTACGTATTCAGCACGCCCGACGCCAGCGACGTCAGCGAAATGAAAATGATGTACGGGAACATGATGCGCGTCATGGTGACCGCGAGGGCGTACGCCTGACCCTCGTGCGCGAGGCCCGAGGCGACGATGAACACCACGCCCGACGCGCCGACGACGCCGATCAGCGACAGGACCGCGAGCGCCCAGGCGAGCACCGTCGAGGTGGCGTCCACCAGTGCTTTGGTGGCGTCGTGACCTTGCTGGTTCTTGAACTCGGCGAGGATCGGCACGAAGGCCTGCGAGAACGCGCCTTCGGCGGAGATACGGCGCAGCAGGTTCGGAATGCGGAAGGCGACGTAGAACGCGTCAGTGTATTGACTGGCACCGAACGCGCGTGCGATCAGCGTTTCGCGGGCCAGTCCGGTCACGCGAGACAGCAGCGTGAAGCCGCTGACCGTCAGCAGGGCTCGGAATAGATTCATGGGGCGCTTATTATACGGGTGCCGCGAGTGCGGACGACGAGCCGGAACGCGATTCGGACCGATTTGCCGCGCAGACGTTCGATCGGAAAAGCGAATCGAGGCGTCTTTTTGAGCGCGGCCGCGCCGTTCTGGGCCCTCGGACACGCCCCGCCTCCACTGTCCGCGCGGACTGCGGCACACTTGCTCCATATGGCTGCCGAGCGGGCGCCGGACTTTGCGCAATAAGGCGGCAGAGCTTCGTGACGCTTTCCCGTTGCCACGTGCCTGATTTTGTTGCTATAATCGCCGGTTTCGAAGCTCGCTCAACTTTTCGGACGGGGTTCAGATCGGTCGTACGCTAGCCACAGCTAACCGCGCGCCATCTGCCAACAACCCTTGATTAGCCCGAAAACACAGGCTTGCGTTCGCGTAGTCCGATCGATTTTTTTCGACACTTTTGCGCTCTTGGGCAATCGCTTCCAAGAGTTCGATCTAAAAGCAGCGCCTCACCACTTGAAGGTCAGGTACTGGAAACAGGAACAGGATAAGGAACCGTCATGGCTAACTCCGCACAAGCACGCAAGCGCGCCCGCCAGGCCGCCAAGGCAAACTCGCATAACTCGGCACTGCGCTCGAAGTTCCGCACGGCTATCAAGGCTGTCCGCAAGGCGATCGACGCCGGCGACAAGGCCAAGGCCGCTGAAATCTTCCAGGCATCGTCGAAGACCATCGACATCATCGCCGACAAGAACATCGTTCACAAGAACAAGGCAGCTCGCCATAAGAGCCGCCTCGCTGCAGCCATCAAGGGTCTGCAAGCGTCCGCAGCACAGTAATCCCGGTCAGCCCGCTTCGGTGGGCTACCTCCTGTTTCCGCTGCGCAGAAAGGCCCGCTTCGGCGGGCTTTTTTTGCTTCGGACCGACAGATTCGCACTGCATCGCGTAGGCCGTCGCGCTCGTGACTGACGGACTGAGCGTAAAAAAACCCGCTACCGGCGGGTTTTTGCTTTTGCTTTTGTTGTTGCCGAGCCGGCAGGCTCACGCTAGATCACGTGCCGTTTCTCTTGCGGCGTGGCGTGCTCGAGTTGCAACTCGCACGCCTCGGTCACGACGAGGTCGTTGTCTTTAGCGAAGTTGAGGACGAAGTCGAAAGCCATGGGTTCGATGTCGCGCAAACGCGAATCGAGAATCACGCACTTGAGGTCGCCGATCATGGTCGGCCGCACGTACCGCGAGTACTGCATATAAGCGTTCGGCCCTTTCCTTGCGCCGGGGCCGAAGCAGGCCATGACGCCTGCGAGACGCTCCGACCAGTCGCTCGGCCGAAACTTTTTTCCCTTCGACGTGATGCCCTGAATGAAATATTCGGTTGGAGCTGCTTCGGCCATGTAGGAATACCTGTGTAACTGCCCAGCGGGATGACGGCAAAACGGACGGCGGAACGGCGCTGAATTGCCAGCTGATTGCTGAAACCCGCCTGAGACCTGCCTGGAACTCGCTGACCATGCCGCGATGGCGTACTACGCCGCCAGAAATCGCGAAGAGCCGGCTAAGCCGCCTTGGTGCTCATCGTAACGGCGCACCGCGAGCAGGTCATTCCGAACCGCGCGAGCCGAGGTCGGCCAAGCGAAATACCGGCCTGCTGGGCTTTGGGATAACCCGCGGATTATAACGCAGAGGACCCTTTTCCGCAGCGCACACAAGACATGTCTAACGGTTTCACAAGGCTTTCAGACAGCTTGCCCAGCCTTTTGGCCGACTCGTCAAATCGGGCGAAATCCTTTATGCTGCATTGAGTTACCACAAACGACGGCGGCGCCGTCCGGCAATCCTGCCGGGTGAGACCGCCGTATTTGTTTCATGACCGCCAAGAAAATTCGCCACTACCTGCAGTTCAAGGATTTCTCGCTGGAAGACTACGAGTACGTGCTGGAACGCGCGCGCATTCTGAAACGCAAATTCAAGAACTACGAGACTTACCATCCGCTGCACGATCGCACGCTGGCGATGATCTTCGAAAAAAATTCGACGCGCACGCGCCTGTCGTTCGAAGCCGGCATCTTCCAGTTGGGCGGCCACGCCGTTTTCATGAGCACACGTGACACGCAGCTCGGCCGTGGCGAACCGATCGAAGACGCCGCGCAAGTGATCTCGCGCATGGTCGACATCATCATGATCCGCACGTTCGGCCAGGACATTCTCCAGCGCTTTTCCGAGAATTCGCGCGTGCCGGTGATCAACGGGCTCACCAACGAATATCACCCGTGCCAGGTGCTGGCGGACATCTTCACGTACTTCGAGCATCGCGGTCCGATTCGCGGCAAGACGGTCGCGTGGGTGGGCGACGCCAACAACATGCTGTACACGTGGATCGAAGCCGCACAGATTCTCGGCTTCAAATTGCGCCTGTCCACGCCGCCGGGCTACAAGCTGGACCGCGCCATGGTCGCTGCCGAAAGCGCCCCGTTCTACGAAGAATTCGACGATCCGAACGAGGCCTGCACCGGTGCCGACCTCGTAACCACGGACGTCTGGACCAGCATGGGCTTCGAGGCGGAAAACGAAGCGCGCAAGAAAGCCTTTGCCGACTGGTGCGTCGACGCCGACATGATGGCGCGCGCCAATGCCGACGCGCTCTTCATGCACTGCCTGCCCGCCCACCGCGGCGAGGAAGTCAGCGCGGAAGTGATCGACGGCCCGCAAAGCGTCGTGTGGGACGAGGCGGAAAATCGTCTGCATGTGCAAAAGGCCTTGATGGAATACCTGCTGCTCGGCAAGCTGAATCACTGAGCGAGCCGCTCGGTCGGCGTTGAGCGGCATCTGCGTGAAGCGCGACGGGGCCTTGAATACGAGGCAAGGCATCCACGTTTAGCGCCATGCATCGAGCCGGCGTCCACGGCCATAAACGGACCCGGCTTCGACACCGCACCGCCCCAAAAACGCGGGCGGCCTGCGGTTTAGTGTCAAAATAGTGGTTTTCCGCGCTCCGGAACCGCCGGCGCGCCTTGTTTTCCCGCTTTCTCCAGCTACGAGTTCACCATGAGCGATATCAAGAAAGTCGTGCTCGCCTATTCGGGCGGCCTCGACACCTCCGTCATCCTGAAGTGGTTGCAGGACAATTACGACGCCGAAGTCGTCACGTTCACGGCCGACATCGGCCAGGGCGAAGAGCTGGAACCGGCGCGCAAGAAAGCCCTGCAACTCGGCATCAAGCAGGACAACATCTTTATCGAAGACCTGCGCGAAGAATTCGTGCGCGACTACGTGTTCCCGATGTTCCGCGCCAACACGATCTATGAAGGCGAATATCTGCTGGGCACGTCGATCGCGCGTCCGCTGATCGCCAAGCGCCAGATCGAAATCGCCCGCGCCACCGGCGCGCAAGCGGTGTCGCACGGCGCAACCGGCAAGGGCAACGACCAGGTTCGCTTCGAACTCGGTTACTACGCGCTGGAACCGGGCATCAAGGTGATCGCACCGTGGCGTGAATGGGATCTGCTGTCGCGCGAAAAGCTGCTCGCGTACGCGGAAAAGGCCGGCATTCCGATCGAAATGAAGCACAAGCAAGGCGGCGCCCCGTATTCGATGGACGCGAACCTGCTGCACATCTCGTTCGAAGGCCGTCACCTGGAAGACCCGAAAGCGGAAGCCGAAGCCGATATGTGGCGTTGGACCGTGTCGCCGGAACAGGCGCCCGACCAGGCTGAATATCTCGACATCGAATACGAGCACGGCGATCCGGTCGCGATCAACGGCAAGCGTCTGTCGGCTGCGGAAATGCTGACCGAGCTGAACCGTCTGGGCGGCAAGCACGGCATTGGCCGTCTGGATCTGGTGGAAAACCGTTACGTCGGCATGAAGTCGCGTGGCTGCTATGAAACGCCGGGCGGCACGATCATGCTGAAGGCGCACCGCGGCATCGAGTCGATCACGCTCGACCGTGAAGTGGCTCACCTGAAAGACGATCTGATGGCGCGCTACGCGTCGCTGATTTATAACGGCTACTGGTGGAGCCCGGAGCGCCGCGCGATCCAGGTGTTGATCGACCATACGCAAGAGAAGGTCAACGGCTGGGTGCGCGTTAAGCTGTATAAGGGCAGCGTCTCGGTGGTCGCGCGCGATTCGAAGGAAACGCTGTTCGACAAGACCATTGCCACGTTCGACGACGACGGCGGCGCTTACAACCAGGCCGACGCCGGCGGCTTCATCAAGCTGAACGCGCTGCGCATGCGGATTGCGGAGAATGCGCGCCGTCAGCGTGACTGACAGCCGGCGTTTCGGCGCAGGATAACTTCGCGGTAACGAAGTCAAGCGCCGCGAGGCGCGGCCGAAGCCAAAACGTAGACGCAAAAAAAGGCGCCGGAAGAAAATTCCCGGCGCCTTTTTTATATTCATCAACGAATCGTCACAAACAAACCGGCTCCGCCTCCAACTCCACCCCAAATCGCTCCAACACATCGCGCTGAATCGCTTTTGCAAGCGCCAGCACCTCCGCCCCGCTCGCGCCGCCGCGATTCACCAGTACCAGCGCCTGCCGCTCATGCACGGCCGCCGCGCCCATCGCACGGCCTTTCCAGCCGCATCGATCGATCAGCCAGCCGGCGGCGAGTTTCACCCGTCCATCCGGCTGAAGGTACGACACGACGTCCGGCTCCCTGGCCTTCAGCGCCTCGAACGGCGCCGCCTCGATCACCGGATTTTTGAAGAAGCTACCGGCGTTGCCGAGCTCCAGCGGATCGGGCAGCTTGGCGCGCCGCACCGCCACCACCGCATCGAAGATCGCCTGCGCGCTCGGCGGCGTATCCGCCTGGCCGCTCGCAGCCAATTCGCGGGCGAGATCGGCGTAGCCGGCACGCGGCTGCCAGACCTTCGGCAAACGGAATGTCACCGACGTGATCACGAAACGGTCCCGCCCTTCCCGTTTGAAAAAACTGTCGCGATAGCCGAAGCGGCACGCCTGCGCATCCATTTCGATGACGTCGCCGGTAGCCAGTTCCACCGCGCGCAGCGACGCGAAGCGCTCGACCATCTCCAACCCGTACGCGCCGATATTCTGAATCGGCGCCGCGCCCACGGTCCCCGGAATCAACGCGAGGTTCTCGAGACCCGGCAAACCTTGCGCCAAAGTCCAGCCGACGAACTCATGCCACGGCTCGCCGCCAGCCGCTTCGACGTACCATGCGTCATCGTCCTCGCGCACGACGCGGCGGCCTCGCAGCGCGATCAGCAGCACCAGGCCGCCAAAATCGCCGGTCAGCACGACATTGCTGCCGCCGCCCAGCACGAGACGCGGCAGGCCGGCTGCGCGCGGATCGCGCATCGCGGCCATCAGTTGCTCTTCACGCTCGATGCGGCAAGCAAACTGCGCGCGCACATCGAAGCCGAAGGTGTTGTGCGCCTTCAGCGGATAGCCGGCCATGAACGCGGCGGAGTGGGTTTGCGACATCGGAATCGGAACAGTGAAACGACGAATCAAGCAGCCGATGAAACCGGCTTCGGGCCCCGGCCGCGCGACAATGCGCGGCGGCCTTGGGCAAAAGGGAGTGGCGTCGGTAAAATGACGTCCGGTCCGTGATTATAGCGAGTGCCCCGTGAGCAGCCGTCCGGTTGCGTCATGCACCGCAGCACTATTGGGAGAAAAAAATGCCATCGTTTGACGTCGTCTGCGAAGCGAACATGATCGAAGTCAAGAACGCGATCGAGCAGTCCAACAAGGAAATTTCCACGCGCTTCGACTTCAAAGGGTCGGACGCGCGCGTCGAACACAAGGAAAACGAAATCACGGCCTACGCGGACGACGATTTCAAACTCGGTCAGGTCAAAGACGTGCTGTTGTCGAAAATGGCCAAGCGCAACGTGGACGTGCGCTTCCTCGACCATGGCAAGATCGAGAAGATCGGCGGCGACAAGGTCAAGCAGGTCATCAAGATCAAGAAAGGCGTGTCGGGCGATTTATCGAAGAAAATCGTGCGCCTCGTGAAGGACAGCAAAATCAAGGTCCAGGCGAGCATTCAGGGCGACGCGGTGCGCATTACCGGCGGCAAGCGCGACGACCTGCAAAGCGTGATCGCCATGCTGCGCAAGGACGTGACCGATACGCCGCTCGACTTCAACAACTTTCGCGATTGATCTGCCGGCGCGCGTGCGGGCGCCGAACGCGCGCACGGCACCGCGTATGACAGATGCGCTGGGCGCTCAGCACCAGGCGTTGAGCGCTGGGTGGCCCGTATTGGGCACGGCGTACCAGGCACAAAACTGCCGGCGCGCAAGCATGCGCCTGTCTCTAGCCTGCGCCGCCGTGCTCCACGCGGCATTCGCGCGGAGCCGTGCAGATGGTGCGCAAAGCACTAAAGCCCTAAGCACTAAAGCCCTAAGGCTTTAAAAGCACGAGCGCGAAAGCAGCGCACTTCAAACGTCGCTCCCCCCCGCCGGCTTCGCCGCCGCATCCGCCTTCTTCTTGTCTCCGATCCGGCTCTCCTGCCCGCGCATCAGCTTGGCGATATTGCCGCGATGCCGCCACACCAGCAGCGAACTCATCACGACGATCGCCAGCGCGATCACATGCGGTCCGAACAGAAAACCGTCGAAGATCGGCGCGAACACCGCCGCGGCCAACGCCGCCAGCGACGAATAGCGCGTGAAGAACGCCACGATCAGCCACGTCAGCAAAGTCGCGACGCCGAGAATCGGATTGATCGCGAGCAGCACGCCGGCCGCGGTCGCCACGCCCTTTCCGCCCTTGAAGCGGAAGAAAACCGGATACAGGTGACCAAGAAACACGGCCACTGACGCAATCGCCACCGAGGTCTCGTCGAGCCCGTAACGCGCGCCGTAGTGCACCACGAACCACACCGGCAGCCAGCCCTTGAATGCGTCGCCGATCAGCGTGAGAATCGCGGCCTTCTTGCTGCCGCTGCGCAGCACGTTGGTGGCGCCCGGGTTGCCCGAACCATACGAGCGCGGGTCGTCGAGGCCCATCGCGGCGCTCACGATCACGGCAAACGACACCGAACCGATCAGGTAGGCAACGACAGCAACGATCAGGTTTTGCATCTGGGACTCTTATAAGGATCGGCGGTCTGAAACTCGACACCCCAACCGCAACAGGGCGCGCAACTTGGAACAAGGCGGCGCACATTCTACCGAACCCGCGCGCGCGAAACATTCAGGCAAACGTCAATCGACGCTCGCGCACTGCACCGCCTTCGCCGCCAGCAACTCCGTCAGCACCTTCGGCTCGATGCTGATCAGAAAACCGCGCCGACCGCCGTTCAACCAGATTTTGTCCATGTCGAGAATGCTCGACTCGACGTACACCGGCATCTGCTTCTTCGTGCCGAAGGGCGAGGTGCCGCCGATCAGGTAGCCGGAATGCCGGTTCGCCACCTCGGGCTTGCACGGCTCGACGCGCTTCGCGCCGATCTGCCGCGCGAGGTTCTTGGTACTGACGGTGCGGTCGCCGTGCATCAGCACGATCAGCGGCTTGGCGTGCTCGTCTTCCATCACCAGCGTCTTCACGACGTGATGCTCGTCCACACCGAGCTGGCGCGCCGATTCGCCGGTGCCGCCGTGCTCAACGTAATCATAAGGATGTTCGCCGAAAGCGACGCCATGGCGGCGCAGAAACTGCGTGGCCGGCGTTTCGGAGACGTGTCTGGATTTGCTCATCGGCGCATTGTAATGGCGACTTTGCTCAACGGCTATTTGCCGAACGGCTAATTGTGCGGGCCTAGCGGCTGTGGCACGATCGTTCGAGAATCTTTTGACGCACTGTACGTCGACCACCGAATCGTCTTTAGGAGACAGTGTTGAGCTTCGATTCACCCACCCGTTCCACCATCGACATTCCCGCGCTGCTGGCAGCCCTGCCCGCACGCATCGCCGAGATTCCGGCGCTCGCCGCCGCGCGCGATCCGCAGCACGTCGCCTTGATAGAGGATGCACGCCGCCTCACCAGCGCGCAACTGCTGCAGGCCGTCGACGCCGTCACCGCGCTGCTGCGCGAAGCGGGCGTGCGCGGCGGCGATCGCGTGATGATCGTCGCGGAGAACAGCATCGTGCAGATCGTCCTGCTGTTCGCGACTGCCCGGCTCGACGCATGGGCGCTGGTATCGAACGCGCGCCTGTCCGCCGCCGAACTCGACTCGATCCGTGCGCACGCGCAGCCGCGCGTCGTCGCCTACGCCACGGAAAGCTCGGCGGACGCCAAGCTGCACGCCGAGCGCCATCAAGCCATCCAAACACCCACTGTCGCGCCGGACATCGGCGCGTGGTCATACACGGTGGATAGCGCGGCGATCGCCGAACCAGTCGAAGCCGCAAGCGAGCGCCAATGCGCCGCGTTGATCTACACCACGGGCACCACCGGCGCGCCGAAGGGCGTGATGCTGTCGCATCGCAATCTGCTGTTTATCGCAGCGATTTCGAGCCGCCTGCGCAAAGTTGGCCCCGACGATGTCGTCTATGCCGTGCTGCCTATCTCGCACGTGTATGGTTTCGCGTCCGTCTGTCTGGGCAGCCTGCACGCGGGCGCGACCTTGCGGCTCGTGCCGCGCTTCGCGCCAGAAGCCGTCCGCCGCGCCCTCGCCGAGGAACGCGTGTCGATTTTCCAAGGCGTGCCGGCCATGCACGCCAAACTGCTCGAACACCTGCAGACACACGGCCACTCGTGGTCCGCACCGCAATTGCGCTTCGCCTATTCGGGCGGCTCGCCGCTCGACGCCGCCTTGAAAGCGCAGGTGGAAAGCGTCTACGGTCTGCCGCTGCATAACGGTTACGGCATGACCGAGAGCAGCCCGACCGTGTCACACACCATGCTCGACGCGCCGCGCAGCGATTGTTCCGTGGGCGAGGTCATTCCGGGCGTCGAGGTGCGCTTCGTCGGACTCGACGGCATCGACGCAGCGAAGGGCGAGATCGGCGAACTATGGGTGCGCGGCCCCAACGTCATGCTCGGCTACTACCGCAGCCCGGAGCAGACAGCCGCGGTCGTCACCGAAAACGGCTGGCTCAAAACCGGCGACCTCGCGCGGCAGGACGCGGACGGCGCCTTGCATATCGTCGGGCGCAGCAAGGAGCTGATCATACGGTCGGGCTTCAACGTGTATCCGGCCGAAGTCGAACACGTGCTGAACGCGCATCCGCAAGTCGTGCAGTCGGCTGTGATCGGACGCGCGGTGGAAGGTAACGAGGAAGTGGTCGCGTTCGTCGAGTTGCTTGCGGGCGCAGCGGTGACGCCCGCCGAACTGATCGATTGGTGCGGCGAGCGTCTCGCGCCGTATAAGCGGCCGGCCGAAGTCAAAGTGCTCGCCGCGTTGCCGGCGGCATCGACGGGCAAGATTCTCAAACATCGGCTGCGCGAGTTTCTCTGAACGAAGCGCAAGCGCGCCGCGAACGCGTATCAGCCTCGCGGATGATGCTGCGCGTGCAGCGACTTCAACCGCTCGCGCGCGACATGCGTGTAGATCTGCGTGGTCGAAATATCCGTGTGGCCGAGCAGCAGTTGCACGACACGCAAGTCGGCGCCGTGATTGAGCAGATGCGTGGCGAACGCATGCCGCAAGGTATGCGGCGAGAGCGGTGCATGCACACCGGCTGCGCTCGCGTGACGCTTGATGATGTTCCAGAACTGCTGGCGCGTCATGCCTTCGGCGCGGCTCGTCACGAATAGCGCGTCGGTCGCGCGCGCGCCAAGCAACGCGGGCCGCGCCTCACGCAGATAGCGTTCGATCCAGCTATGCGCTTCTTCGCCGAATGGAATCAGGCGCTCCTTCGAGCCCTTGCCCATGACGCGCACCACGCCTTCGTTCAGGCCCACTTCCACCGTCTTCAACGTGACGAGTTCGGTCACGCGCAAGCCGCTCGCGTACATCAACTCCAGCATCGTGCGATCGCGCAGGCCCAACGACGTATCGATGTCGGGCGCACCGAGCAGTGCTTCGACTTGCGCCTCGCTGAGCGTCGACGGAAAACGCGGCGGCTGTTTCGCCGAGCGGATGCGCACCGTCGGATCGACCTTCGTGCGATGCTCGCGAACAGCCCAACCGTAGTAGCGGCGAAACACCGACAGGCGCCGGTTCGCCGAAGTCGATTTGTCTTTCTGCCGCGCCGCGCTATACGCGTTCAGATCGGCTTCGCTCGCGGTATCGAGCGACGTGTTGCGGCTCTGCGCCAGCCATTCGCAAAAGAGCCGCAGATCGCGGCGGTACGCATCGAGCGTGTTGCGCGACAGTCCGTGTTCGAGCCACAGCGCGTCGCAGAATGCATCGATCGACGCCGAGCTGGCGACGAACAGAGGTGACGCGGTGACGGCGTCGTCGATCAACGTATCGCTCATGCGTAGGGAATGCCTTCATGCGCCAGCAGCCAGCGCTTGATGTTGCGGAAGAAACCCTCTTCGGCGTGATTCGCGAAACCGCCGATGCCGCTCGAACTCACCACCCGATGACACGGAATCACGATCGGAAAGTAATTGGCGCCACACGCCTGGCCGACCGCGCGCGGCGCGCTGCCGAGTTGCCGCGCCAGTTGACCGTAAGTCAGCACGACGCCCGGCGGAATGTCGCTGATGGCCTGCCACACGCGCTTCTGAAACACAGTGCCGACCGAGGCCAGCGGCAACTCGAACTTCGCCGACGCGCGCTCGAAATATCGCTCGATCTGCTCGGCCGCCTGCTTGGCCAAAGGCGTGTCGGGCGCGACATTTTGCATCGAATCCGGCAGATAGACGATCTCGCGCACGGCCTCGCCTTCGAGGCGAATGCCGATCTTGCCGAACGGCGCGTCGATCACTGCGTTGAACATGATTGCCTGCTCCTCGATAGCGCGGGCGTCCGGGGTTGCAAGATAGCGTACCGGCATGGGGTGCAGGCACGCTAAGCACACGAAGCACCGCCCGTTTGCCGCTACTTTACGCCGCTTCCAAAGCCCATTCCACATGCTCGCGCACGACGGCGGAAGCGTCATCCACACGCATTCTCAGCGCCTGCACGATCGCCTCGCGCGCCGGCCCGCTCAAACTGTCCGACGGCGCACGCAGCGCGTTACCCATGCCCACGGCGAGATTGCGCAACCAGCTCTCGTAACCGATGCGGCGAATCGCGCTGCCCTGCATGCGCGTATCGAACTCGTCCGCGCTCCACGCGAACAATTCGACCAGCGACGCGCGATCGAGCCCATGCCGCACGTCGAAGTCCGCGACCGGCGCGGCCTGCGCAAATTTGTTCCATGGACACACGAGCTGGCAATCGTCGCAGCCATACACACGATTGCCGATCAGCGGCCGCAATTCCAGGGGAATACTGCCCTTCAGTTCGATCGTGAGATAGGAGATGCACAGGCGCGCATCGACCTTGTAAGGCGCGACGATCGCCCCGGTCGGACACGCGCCGATACAGCGCGTGCAGCTTCCGCAATGCGAGCCCGGGGTTTCGGGTGCGAGTTCAGGCACAGTCTCGGCATCGGTCGGCAACGGCACATCGACATAAATCTCGCCGAGGAAAAACAGCGAACCCGCGTCACGTTGCAGCAGCAGCGTATGCTTGCCGCGCCAGCCGATGCCGGCTTTCTGCGCCAGTTCTACTTCGAGCACCGGCGCCGAATCGGTAAATACGCGGTAGCCGAATGCGCCGATCTCGGCTTCGATTTTCTCGGCCAGATGTTGCAAACGGTTACGCATCACCTTGTGATAATCGCGGCCGCGCGCATAGATGGATACGACCGCCGCCGACGGGTCCGCGAGCCGCGCATGCTCGGCTGCGCGCCAGTCCCGCGTGAGCGTGCCGTCCCGCAAAGCGCTTTCGTGCGCCTTTCCGCTCAATGTCTGCGCGGGCAAATAAGCGATGCGTGCCGTAATCACACGTCGCGTGCCGGCCACAAGCTCGGCCGGCCGCGCGCGTTTCATGCCGTGTTTCGCCATATAATCCATCTCGCCGTGGCAACCCGCTTCCAGCCAGGCTGCAAGCGGCGCTTCGGCAGCGGAGAGATCGGTATCGCTAATGCCGACCGCTCCGAAACCCAGTTCACGGCCCCACGTTTTGATGTTCAGCGCGAGCGCCTTCAGCGCCGCTTCATCGAAACAACGCTCGGCACGCGCATCGTCGTCAGACGCAGGCGTGCGGGAAACAGGGGACTCCGGACTTCGGTTCATCACGCCATTTTACGAGAATGCCTGCCAATCCCGATCTCGCGATCCAACCGCCCGCCAGCGCCCTGCTCGAACGCACCTTTGCGCTCGCGGACGAAGCCGCCACCATGGCCTTCGGCGAGCGCTTCGCGCAGGCGATCGAAAGCGTGCGCGAAGCCGCGCAACGCACGCCGGGCGCGGACGGCGACAAGGCGTTCTACGGACTGCAAGTCCAACTCGTCGGCGACCTCGGCGCCGGCAAAACCACCCTCGTGCGCGCAACCTTGCGCGGCCTCGGCCACAGCGGCCGCGTGCGCAGTCCCACTTACACACTCGTCGAACCCTACGTGCTAGAGCGGCCCGCTGGGGAACTCACGCTCTATCACTTCGATCTGTATAGATTCACCGATCCGGCCGAATGGGCCGACGCGGGCTTTCGCGAGTACTTCGACAGCGGCGCGATCTGCCTCGTCGAATGGCCGCAGCGTGCGGGGCGCCTTCTTGGCGTGCCGGATCTTGTCTTCTCGCTCGACCTCGACAATGAGAACGAGAACGAAAGCGACGGCCGTGTGCTCGTCGCACGGGCATACAGCGAATCAGGAAAGGCATGTCTCGAAAGATGTTGATCAAACCGTTCCGCTCGATCGAATCGGCGGCTACCGCAACGCATAACTGGCGGCGCCGGCAGATTCTCCGCGCGGGCGCGTCCACGCTCATGCTCGGCCTCGTCGCGCCGCGTCTTGCGTGGGCGAGTTCGGTGCTCGGCGTGCGGGTCTGGCCGGCGCGCGACTACACGCGCGTGACGATCGAATCCGATCAGCCGCTGCAGAACGCCCAGCAGTTGCTGCAAGGACCGGACCGGCTGGTGGTCGACCTGAGCGGCCTCGATCTGGATCAGTCGTTGAAAGACCTCGTCTCGAAGATCACGCCGAACGATCCGCAGATCTCGTCGGTGCGAGTCGGGCAATATCAGCCGCACGTGGTGCGCATGGTGTTCGATCTGAAGGGCTCGGTGAAGCCGCAGGTGTTCACGCTGCCGCCGGTCGGCGCGTACAAGTACCGGCTGGTGTTCGACCTGTATCCGGCGGTCGCGCCCGATCCGTTGATGGATCTGCTCGCGCAGACGGAACGCAAGCAGCAGACCTTCAACGAAGAGAACGGCGCGCCGCCGCCCGCCACGCTGAGCGGTCCGGGCACCACCCCGCCCACCGCCGACAACAGTGAGGCCTTCTTCGAGCGCTACGCGCAAAACGGCGGCAGCGGTAGCGGTTCCGCTCCGGGCGTGCCGCGTCCGCCGGTGCGTGTCGCCCCGACACCTGTGCCGCCGATGCTCGGCAAGCCGGCCACGCCTGCTGCGCCGGCGGCGCCGCCCACGGCCATCGCTCGCAACAAAGGCAACAGCGCCAGCACGCTGGGCGCGGACGACGCCGGCAGCGACGATACCTACGCCTTCACCAATCCCAAGTCCGGCAAGAGCAACACGGTGCGTCTGTTGACCGTCGCGATCGATCCGGGCCACGGCGGCGAAGACCCAGGTGCGATCGGTGGCTCGGGCACGTATGAGAAGCACGTCGCGCTCGACATCGCGAAGAAGCTGCGCGCGAAGATCGACGCGCAACCGAACATGCGCGCCATGATGACACGCGACGCCGACTTCTTCGTGCCGCTGAACGTGCGCGTGCAGAAGGCGCGGCGCGTCGGCGCGGACCTGTTCGTGTCGATTCATGCGGATGCGTTCACCACGCCCGACGCGAAGGGTTCGTCGGTGTTCGCGCTGTCCGAGCATGGCGCCTCGAGCGCCGCCGCGCGCTGGATGGCGAACAAGGAGAACTCGTCGGATCAGATTGGCGGCATCAACATCAAGTCCGCCGACGCGACCGTGAACCGCGCGCTGTTCGATATGTCGACCACCGCGCAGATTCGCGACTCGATGCGTTACGGCAACTTCGTGCTGAAGGAGATCGGCGGCATCAACAAGCTGCACAAGGGCTCGGTCGAACAGGCGGGGTTCGCGGTGCTGAAGGCGCCGGATATTCCATCGATCCTCGTGGAAACCGCCTTCATCAGCAACCCGGACGAAGAGCGCCGCCTAAATGACGACGCGTATCGCGAGAAAATGGCCGACGCGATCATGACCGGCATCAAGCGTTATTTTGCGGCGAATCCACCGCTCGCGAAGAACCGCATGACGTGAAGCTCGCGTGTGCAATGCGCACGATGCGATGGAAAACGGCCGCACGAAGCGGCCGTTTTTTCGTCCTGGTTCAGGCCAGCCGGCCGCTCAGCGCGTGAGCGAAAACCGCTGCACGGCCCAGCCGCCGAACACGTTCACGGCCAATCCCGCCAGCACCAGCAAAGCGCCCGCGATCTGCGCCGCGGACAGATGCTCGTCGAGAAACAGCGACGCCGACGCGAGACCGACAATCGGCACCAGCAGCGAAAACGGCGCGACCTGGCTCGCCGGATAGCGTGACAGCAGACGGCTCCACAAGCCATAGCCGATCAGCGTGGCGATAAACGCGAGATACACGATCGCGAAGATCGATGTCGCGCTGATGCCGGATAGCGCCGCGACGATCCGCTGCGGCCCCTCCAGCGCGTACGACAGCGCGAAAAACGGCAGCGGCGGAATGAGGCTGCCCCACACCACGAGTCCGACCAGGTCCACCTGGCCGACCTTCTTCGTGACGATGTTGCCGAGCGCCCACGAACACGCGGCGCACAAGGTCAGGACAAAGCCGGCCAGCGTCATGGCGCTGCCGCCTTGCACACCGATCACGGCGAGACCGCCGGCGGCGATCAGCAAACCCACCACATTCGGCAAACGGAGCCGCTCGTGCAGGAACAGCGCGGCGAAAATCAGCGTGAAAAACGCCTGCGCCTGCAACACCAGCGAGGCCAGTCCGGCCGGCATGCCGACGTACATGGCCGAGAACAGGAACGCGAACTGGCCGAACGAAATCGTCGCGCCGTACGCAATCAGCGAGCGCCACGGCAGGTTGGGCCGTTTGATGAAAAACACCGCCGGCACGGCGGCGAGCGCGAAGCGCAGCGCGCCGAGCAGCATGGGCGGCACGCCATGCAGACCCACCTTGATTACGACGAAATTGACGCCCCACGCGATGACCACGACCATCGCAAGCAGCAAATCCCTCGGCGACATGCCGGACTCCAGTTGATTGTTCGATCTGGGAGTTTAGCGGAGCCGGCGGCGCCCGGCGCCGCCCCGCGCTACAGATTCCCGGAGCGCTGACATGCCGCCGAGACGTCGTCGTTGCGCTCACCGCAGTAGAATCGTCTATTAAACACTCCCCCCACCCTTCCCACCGAGCCTGCCCATGTCCTCCTCGATCAAAGCAGTCCTCAAGCCGCATCTGCGCGACGTCGGCAGTCTGACCGTGCGGCGTGTGCTGCCGGCCATGGCGGCGCGCCTGATCGGCCCGTTCATCTTCTTCGATCACATGGGCCCGGCCACCCTGGAACCGTGCGTGGGCCTCGACGTGCGGCCGCATCCGCATATCGGCCTCGCCACCGTGACCTATCTGTTCGAAGGCGCGATCATGCACCGCGACAGCCTCGGCTCGGCGCAAAAAATCGTCCCCGGCGACGTCAACTGGATGACGGCCGGGCGCGGCATCGTCCACTCCGAGCGCACACCGGACGAGGACCGCGCGAGCGGCCAAACCATGCACGGCATTCAGACGTGGGTCGCGCTGCCGCTCGACGATGAAGAGATCGAACCGTCGTTCGCGCATCACGCCGCCGACACGCTGCCGGTGGTCGAGCGCAACGGCGTCACGCTGCGAGTGATCGCCGGCACGGCATTCGGCGCAACCTCGCCGGTCGAGACGTTTTCCGGCACGCTGTATGTGGCCGGCGAATTCGCACCGGGCGGCGCCTTCGCGCTCGAACCGGAACACGAGGAACGCGGCGTCTATCTCGTCGACGGCGATCTGGAAATCGACGGCACGTCGCTCGAAGTCGGCCAGATGGCGGTGCTCGCGCTCGACGAAACGGTGACGCTGGCGAGCACCCACGGCGCGCGCGTCATGCTGCTCGGCGGTGAAAAGCTCGACGGCGAGCGCTTTATCGAGTGGAATTTCGTCGCCAGTTCGCGTGAGAAAATCGAAGCCGCGAAGCGGGCGTGGACCAGTCAGGAAATGGGCAAGGTGCCGGGCGAAACCGAATGGATTCCTCTGCCCGAGCGCAAGTGAGGCACGCAAAAAAGCCACGCGGGTGAGCAAGGCAAGCAAGCACCGCAAGTAAGCGCAAGCGGTTCGGGCAGCATTGAATCCCCGATGCTCGGCCCCAAATAGTCAACAGACCGTTTTATCGACGAGGACGCAATGGACACCACTCTGGCCACTTTCGAACAGGACGTCATCACGGCGTCGACACTGGCCCCCGTGCTGGTCGATTTCTGGGCGCCCTGGTGCGGCCCGTGCAAGACCCTCGGCCCGATGCTCGAAAAGCTCGAAGCCGAAGCCGCCGGCAAATGGAAGCTCGTGAAGGTGAACGTAGACGAGAACCAGGAACTGGCCGCGCACTTCCAGGTGCGCAGCATTCCGCACGTCATGGCTTTCGCCGACGGGCGACCGGTCGATCAGTTCGTCGGCGTGCTGCCGGAAGGCCAGTTGCGCGAGTTTATCGAGCGGCTCGTGCCGCAAGGCGCGGACGCGGCGCGTCTCGAAGCGCAAACCGCGCTGGCCGAAGGCCGCCGCGAAGATGCGTACGACGCGCTGCAGGCCGCCCTCGCCTACGATCCGGGTTTCGACGAAGCGCGCATGGACCGCATCGAAATGCTGCTCGAAGACAACCGTCTCGACGAAGCGCGCAACGAAGTCGATCTGCTGTCGCCGAAAACGACGCAAGGTATCGACGCGCGTTTCAACGCGATCAAGACGCGTCTCGACGCCGTGGACGCCGCCGCGGATCTGCCGCCCACCGATGCGCTGGAAGCCAAGGTCGCGGCCGACCCGGCCGATCTCGAAGCGCGTTTCGATCTGGCTAGCGCGTTTATCGCGCGCCGCAAATACGCGGAAGCGCTCGAACATTTGCTGGCGATCGTGCAACGCGACCGTACGTTCCGCGACGATATCGGCCGCAGGACGATGCTGTCGGTGTTCGACCTGGCGGCGCATCAGCCGGAGCTGGTATCGCAATGGCGGCGCAAGCTCAGCGCTTCGCTGTTCTGATCTGATTGGCTCAATCGATATTCAGGCGCGGCGCCACCAGCCGCGCCGGAATGCGCCGTGACACTCGTCGCGGCGTGAATCACCTCAAACGGTAGCCTGCTTCGCCAACGCCCGCAGCACATGCGCGGCGGCCGCAAATCCGAAGCTCGCCGTCACGCACACGCTCGAGCCGAATCCCGCGCAGTTCAAACCGACCGGCCCCGTATGGCCCGGCGACGTGGTGACGTGCTCGGCCTCCTCGTCGATATCGCAGACGGCGGCTTCCGGGTAGATCAACGGTTCGTCGGAATACACCGCGCTTACCTTGAACTTCGCTTTCGGCCCACGCGGGAAACCGTGCTGTTTGCGCAGTTGTCCGCGCACTTTCGACAGCAACGGATCCTGTATCGTCAGCGCGAGATCGTCGATGCGAATGCGTGTCGGATCGAGCTGACCGCCCGCGCCGCCGACCGTGATCAACGGTTGCTTCTTCTCCACGCACCATGCAATCAACGCGGTCTTGGTACGCACGCTGTCGATCGCATCGATCACGTAGTCGAAGCCGACACCGAGCGTCGCGTCAAAGTTGTCCGGCTCGACGAAGTCCTCGATCAGGCGCACGTCGCAAAACGGATTGATCGCCGCGATGCGTTCGGCCATGGCCTCGACCTTCGGTTTTCCGTAGTTGCCGTCGAGCGCGTGGATCTGCCGGTTAGTGTTGCTCTCGGCGACGTTGTCGAGATCGATCAGCGTCAGCGTGCCGACCGCGCTGCGCGCCAGCGCTTCCGCCACCCACGACCCCACTCCGCCAATGCCGATCACCGCGACGTGCGCGCCTTCGAACGCGGCGAGCGCCGGCGCGCCGTACAAACGCGCGATGCCGCCAAAGCGCCGCTCACGGTCAGCGGTTTCTTTCCCGTCGAGGCTGGTAGTAAGATCGGTTTGCGCAGTGGTGCTGGACATGATGGCAGGGCTCGGTGGTCGGGCAAAAACACGAAGTGGCAACGCAAAGGCGTACGCAACCCCGTATTTTGCCTGAAGGCGTCGAAGTGCATCGCCGCGAAAAGCGCGGCACGGGAGCCACATACGCCGGCACGCATGCACGCGCCGCGCGGGACCTTGATGTGGTTGCGGGCAAAAAATTAGCGGCTTAGCTATACTGATTGAACTGTAGCGTTCGCATAAGAACATGACCTCACTCGCCGAACTTCGAAAAAACTATTCGCTGGGTTCTTTGGACGTTGCCGATGTAGACCGTAACCCGTTTCGTCAATTCGATACGTGGTTTCAACAAGCGGTCGACGCCAAACTGCCCGAACCGAATACCATGACGCTGGCCACGGTCGACTCGCGCGGCCGGCCGTCGGCGCGTATCGTCCTGATCAAGGGCGTCGACGAACGGGGTTTCGTGTTCTTCACCAATTACGAAAGCCGTAAAGGCCGAGAACTGGCCGCCAATCCTTACGCCAGCCTGCTGTTCTACTGGATCGAACTCGAACGCCAGGTGCGCGTGGAAGGCCACATCGTCAAAACCAGCGCGGAAGAAAGCGACGCGTATTTCGCGTCGCGCCCGCTCGGTTCACGCATCGGTGCGTGGGCATCGAATCAGAGTCAGCCAATTGAAAGCCGCTCGCAGCTGGAAACACGCGAACGCGAAATCAGTTTGCAATATGGCGACCAACCACCGCGCCCACCGCATTGGGGCGGTTATCGTTTGGTGCCCGAAGCAATCGAATTCTGGCAGGGCCGGCCGTCGCGTCTTCACGACCGCTTGCTCTATACGCGTTCAGGCGAACACAGCGACTGGCAAATCTCCCGCCTATCGCCTTGAATCGAAATACAACGCCGCCACCACGTTGCCAACGCAGCAGCGCGCGGCGGCCGGATGGCAACTCGCGGCATGGGAGTCGCGCTGCACGGGGCTGCGATCCACACAGGCTTTGCTCTAATTCAACGGACACGGAGAGATCACATGTTCTGGGAGAAGAAGCTGGCGCAGTGGGTGGAAGAGGTAAAAACGAGAGCTAACGTTCCCGCACGCCTCGTGCTGTGGGACGGCCAGCAACACGACTTCGGGCAGTTCGCCGCGCCTCAGGTCACGCTACACGTCAAAAGCGCCACGGCGCTGCCCTATCTGCTCGAACCGAGCCTCGACAATCTCGGCGAGGCGTATGTGAAGGGCAAGATCGACATCGAAGGCAAGCTGTCGGACATCATCAATATCGGCTACCAGCTGGCGCGCAATACCGTGACCAGCGCGGGCAAGCTGGCGCGTGTGCGACGCTACTTCAATCATTCGAAGGCGTCGGACAAGAAGGCGATCCAGTATCACTACGACGTCTCGAACGAGTTCTACAAGCTGTGGCTCGACGAGAACATGGTGTACTCGTGCGCGTACTTCGAGAACGGCGACGAAGACCTCGCCACCGCGCAGATCAAGAAAATCGACCACATCCTCACCAAGATCCAGTTGCAACCGGGGCAGCGCCTGCTCGATATCGGCTGCGGCTGGGGCGCGCTCGTTCTGCGTGCGGCGCAGAAGTTCGGCGCGCAGTGTGTGGGCGTGACGCTTTCGCAGAACCAGTTCGACCTCGCCACGGCGCGCGTGAAAGCGGCGGGCCTGGAAGGCCAGATCGAGATTCGTCTGCAGGATTACCGCGACATCGAAGGTCAATTCGATCGCATCACGAGCGTCGGCATGTTCGAGCACGTGGGCCGCAAGAATCTGCCGGGCTACTTCGAGAAAATGCACGACCTGCTGGTGGACGACGGCATCGCCATGAATCACGGCATTACGTCGAGCGATTCGGAAAGTGGCGAGACCGCGCTCGGCGGCGGTGAATTCATCGACCGTTATGTGTTTCCGGACGGGGAGCTGCCGCACATCAGTCTCGCGCTCGAATCGATGCAGCGCGGCGGGCTCGAAGCGGTTGACGTCGAAAGCCTGCGCCGTCACTATGCGCACACGCTGGACATCTGGGCGGAAAATTTCGAAGCGCATGCGGAGGAAGCCCGCAAGCTCGTCGACGACGAAAAATTCCGCATCTGGCGCGTGTACCTCGCCGGTTGCGCCTACGCGTTTGAAAACGACGACGTCTCGATTTACCAGGTGGTGTGCCGCAAAGCCGGCCGCAGCGCGAAAACCCTGCCGTGGTCGCGCCGCTATATGTACGACAAACCGCTGTGATAGGGTTGCGCCGCGGCGCCGTGCATGAGCGGGCGACGTGGCGCAAACCTTTGAACAGCAGGTCGAACACCGATGGACCCACGCGGCACAAGCGAAGTTGAACAGCCGGTCGACGGCGAAAACGGCGCCGACGGCGAAGCCCTACAGTTCGACCTGTTCGGGATGCCGGTGGACGCGGCAGCGGCGAAGGGCGATGGCGAGGTGAAGGTATCGCGTGGGACGGCCGGCTCAGATGCGGACGTTCTGCAAAAGGTAGAACGGCCAACTCCGCCCGCTGACACAGCCACCGCAGCGCAGCCCGAGCGCCGGCGTCAACCGCGCGCGACAAAGGCCGCAAGCCTCGGCTCCTTGTGGCAGGAAGACGAAGCGGCGGCGCCTGATGCCGCCATCACCGCGCCAGAGGCCAACACCACCACGTTAGACGCGAACGCCCCCAAAAAACGCCGCACTCGCGAAATCATTGCCGCCCCGCCCTCGCCCGAACTCCTCGCGCTTGCAGCGCAACTACCGCCGCAAGTCCATCTCGGCACCTCGACGTGGTCGTTTCCGGGCTGGAACGGCATCGTCTACGGCGACGAATACAGCAACAGCAAGCTCTCGCGCGAAGGTCTCACGGCTTACGGCGCGCATCCGCTGCTGAAGACGGTCAGCATCGACCGGTCGTTTTATCAGGCGCTCACGGTCACCGAGTATTTGCGTTACGCGCAGCAAGTGCCCAAGCACTTCCGCTTCATCGTCAAAGCGCCGATGACGATCACCGATGCCACAGTGCGCGCCGAACGCGGCGAGCCGGTCTCGATGAATCCGTGCTTTCTGAACGCGCAAATGGCGATCGACGATTTCGTCACGCCTTGCCTCGCAGGGCTCGGCGCCAAGGCCGGCGCGCTGGTGTTCCAGCTTTCGCCGCTGCCGGATCAGATGCTCGCGCAGCCGGCGGTGTTCATCGAACGGCTGGCCGAATTTTTGAGCGCGCTGCCGAAGCTGCCGGACAGCGCCTGCTACGCGATCGAAATCCGTGATGGGAGTCTGCTCACGCCGCGCTTCATCCGTACGCTCAAAGCGGCGGGCGTGCGATATTGCGTCGGGATTCACGCGCGCATGCCCGACCCGCTGCGCCAGGCCGCGGCGCTCGCGTTGCTGGATGGTGAGCCGGCCGGGCCGCTGATCGTGCGCTGGAGCCTGCACGGCGGCTTCAAATACGAGCAGGCGAAGGCCAAGTACGAGCCGTTCAACCAGTTGGTCGATGAGGATCCGGCGACCCGCGCGTCACTCGCCGAACTGGCCGCGCGCTACGCGCTGGCAGGCCAGCCGGTGGTGATCGCGATCAACAATAAGGCGGAAGGCTCGGCGCCGCTCAGTTGTGTGGAGCTGGCGCGAGCGATCATCGAAGCGTATGCACGGCTCGCTCATGAGCATGAGCATGAGCATGAGCAAGACGACCATGAGCCATCGCCGTCTGAAGAGAACGAGCAGCCGCCCGACTCCGACGCCTGAGTCACGCGCAAGCAGCCGCTCATGCCGTTAGCTCGCCCTGATCCGGTGAGCAAACTTCTGACGAAACTTCGCGACCTTCGGCGCCACCACGAACGAGCAATACCCCTGATCCGGGTGCTGCGCAAAATAGTTCTGGTGATAGGCTTCGGCAGGCCAATAATTACCGTCGAGCGGTAGCACTTGCGTGACGATCTGGCCGTCGTAAAGGCGTTGTTCGCCGATCTCGCGAATGGCCTGCAACGCCGTTTCCCGCTGCGCGTCGGAATGCGTGAAGACCACCGAGCGATATTGCGTGCCCACGTCATTGCCCTGCCGGTTCAACTGCGTCGGATCGTGGATCGCAAAGAAGATATCGAGAATCTCGCGATAGCTGATCTTCGCCGGATCGAAGTCGACTTTGACGACTTCAGCGTGGCCGGTTTCGCCGTCGCACACCTGCTCATAAGTTGGACGCTGCGTCTTGCCACCCGCGTAGCCCGACTCCACTGCGTTCACGCCGTCGACGCCAAGGTACACCGCTTCGAGGCACCAGAAACACCCGCCACCCAGGGTGGCGACTTCGCCTGTCTGACTCATGCTGCTTGCTCCTTGAAACACATAGTCGGCCGCTGCCGTTCCACTGTTCGACGCAACGCTCATGCCACTATCCGAGCCTTCCAGCTTAGCGGCTTTTTCATTCACCGGCGGGGGTCGCGGCCGATCCCCCACGATTGCAGTTAAAATTGGGATAAATCGACGATTTTCACTATGACTTTCGAATCATTTGTTTCCAGCCGCACGCGAGATGGGTTCGGCCCGGCGCTCCCCCAGTTTGCGCCAGGGACCAGCGCCCGATGAAGCGCGCCAGCCCGCCCAACTTCGACCAGAACGCCTTCAAACAGGCGCTCAGCCAATTTGCCACCGGCGTCACCGTTATTACAACGCGAGCGGCGTCCGGCCAGTTGATCGGCATCACGGCCAGCTCATTTAATTCGGTTTCGCTCAATCCGCCACTGGTGTTGTGGAGTCTGGCCACGCGCTCGGCGTCGATGCCGGTGTTCCGCGCCAACAGCCACTACGTGGTCAATGTGCTGGCTTCGTCGCAACTCGATCTGTGCAAGCGTTTCGCGACCGTGAAGGGCGATCGCTTCGAAGGCGTGTCGCACGCGGAAGGCGACACCGGCATGCCGGTGCTCGACGGCGCGCTCGCCTGGTTCGAATGCCATAACCGCAGCCGCTACGAAGAAGGCGACCACGTGATTTTTGTCGGCGAAGTGGAGCGCTGCGGCGTGCACGAGAATGCCGCGGAGATGTCCCCGCTGGTGTTTCAGAACGGCTCATTTCACGGACTCGCCCCGCTTTGAACGCTGAACCGGGTCGCGAGGCGGCGCGAACGGTTCGGGCGGTCTGGCAATGACAGGCGGCGCGCGGCGCTCACCGCGAGAATAAAAAAATCGCTGCGCCCCACGACGCGCCGTTGCCTAGTCACTCACTCAGCGATCGTTATGCGCGGCGCTATGTCCGCCGGTTTTCTTCACCAGCGAAACCGGCACGCCTGAATCTTCCTTGAGCGTCTGCAGCACGATATTCGAACGAATATCCATCACACCCGGCGCCTTGTAGAGACGCTGCAGCACGAAGTCCGAATAATGTTTGAGGTTGTGCGCGAGGACTCGCAGCAGATAGTGGGTCTCGCCGGTCACGACGAACGCGCCGACCACTTCCGGCCAGTCGCGCACCGCTTCCGCAAAGCGTTCGTGCCAGTTCTCCTGGTCGTTGCGCATGGACACCTGCACGAACGCTTCCAGTTCGAAACCCAGCACTTCGCGATTGAGACATGCGCGGTAATGTTCGATGACACCCTGCTCTTCGAGCAGGCGCAGGCGTCGTAGACAGGCTGACGGCGAGAGCGAAATGCGCTCCGCGAGGTCGAGATTGCTGATCCGTCCTTCTTGCTGAAGCACCGTCAAGATACGGCAATCGGTGGCGTCGAGCGAGATCGCGTTCATATTCGGTCTCCCTTTCCCGTTTGAATCAAATTATGTTCCAAGACACGGCGCAGAAGGAGATTTTTTCGCAATCACATTTCGCGGCAGGCCACCTATCATTCCCGGATAGACACAAACCGCCGATGCGACTATGCCAACACTTTGGGACATCACCCCCGCCCTCGATACCGCCACGCCCGTCTGGCCCGGCGACACGCCGGTGGGCATCGAGCGCGTGTGGCGCATGGAGGCGGGCTCGCCCGTCAACGTCGCGCGGCTGACGCTGTCGCCGCACACCGGCGCGCACACCGACGCGCCGCTGCACTACGACGCCGAAGGCGCCGCAATTGGCCAAGTCCCCCTCGACGCCTACCTCGGCCGATGCCGCGTGATTCATTGCATCGGCGCATCGCCTGTTGTGACGCCACAACACCTGGCCGGCTCGCTCGACGACCTGCCGTCGCGAGTCTTACTGCGCACTTACAGAATCGCGCCCACTACCGCGTGGGACAGCGCGTTCTGCGCGGTCGCGCCGGACACCATCGATCTGCTGGCGGCGCGCGGCGTGAAGCTGATCGGCATCGACACGCCATCGCTCGACCCGCAGGAATCGAAGACGATGGATGCTCACCACCGGATCCGCGCGCATCGCATGGCAATTCTCGAAGGCATCGTGCTCGACGACGTGCCGCCCGGCGACTACGAATTGATTGCGCTGCCGCTCAAGCTGACCACGCTCGATGCGAGTCCGGTGCGCGCGGTTCTGCGCGCGCTGCCCGAATCGGCGCCCGAGCCTCGGCCCGCCTCCCATTGAACGAACATCCCTGATCTGACTGACGGAATCACCATGAACCACCGTGACGAAGCACTGGCGCTCGACAGCGCCGACCCCCTGGCGACGCTGCGCGACCAGTTCGCGCTTTCGCCGACCACCATCTATCTGGACGGCAATTCGCTGGGCGTGCCGCCCGCGGCCGCCGCGCAGCGCGCGCAGACCGTGATCGGCGCGGAATGGGGCGAAGGCCTGATTCGTAGCTGGAACACCGCCGGCTGGTTCGAGCTGCCGCGCCGCCTCGGTAACAAGCTTGCGCCGTTGATCGGCGCGGCCGAAAACGAAGTGGTCGTCACCGATACGATTTCGATCAATCTGTTCAAGCTGCTGTCGGCGGCCGTGCGCGTAGCGAATGCGCGCGATCCCAAGCGTCGCGTGATCGTTTCCGAGCGCTCGAATTTCCCGACGGATCTGTACATCGCGCAAGGTTTGATCGAGCAGCTCGATCGCGGTTATGAACTGCGCCTCGTCGACGATCCTTCCGAACTGCCTGCCGCGATCGGCGACGATACCGCCATCGCGATGATCACGCACGTGAACTACCGCACCGGCTACATGCATGACATGGCCGCGCTCACCAGGCTGATCCACGATAAAGGCGCGCTCGCACTGTGGGACCTGGCGCATTCGGCGGGCGCGGTGCCGGTCGATCTGAACGGCGTCGGCGCGGACTATGCGGTGGGCTGCACGTATAAGTATCTGAACGGCGGGCCGGGTTCGCCCGCGTTCGTGTGGGTGCCCAAGCGTCATCAAAATGAATTTGCGCAGCCGCTGTCAGGATGGTGGGGACATCGCGCGCCGTTCAAGATGGATCCGGCGTATCAGCCGGATGATGGCATCGGCCGATTTTTGTGCGGCACGCAGCCGATGGTGTCGATGTCGCTCGTCGAATGCGGGCTCGATGTGTTTTTGCAAACCAATATGCAGGCGGTACGCAAGAAGTCGCTGGCGTTGACCGATCTGTTCATCGAACTGGTCGAGGCACGTTGCAGCGAATTTCCGTTGAAGCTCGTCACGCCACGTGAGCATGCGCAGCGCGGCTCGCATGCGAGCTTCGAGCATCCGCGGGGTTATGAGGTGATGCAGGCGCTGATCGCGCGTGGGGTGATTGGCGATTATCGTGAGCCGCATGTGCTGCGGTTTGGTTTTACGCCGTTGTACACGCGTTTTGTCGATGTGTGGGACGCGGTAGAAACGCTGCGCGAGGTGCTCGTGAAGGAAACCTGGCGCGCACCTGAATTCGCCGCACGCGGCGCAGTGACCTGAGGAGCGCGCAATGACCGATCACATGCAAACACCGGGGCTGCCTGAAGAGAAACCGGCGCAGGGATGTCCGTTCGGGCATGGGGCAGTTGCTTCTAACGTGGCTTCCCCGGCCGCCGATTCAGGCGATGGCTGGCATGATGCGCAGCTCGACTTTTCGGACTCGATGAGCTACGGCGATTATCTGTCGTTGGGGACGGTGCTGGATGCGCAGCATCCGCTATCGCCGGATCACAATGAGATGCTGTTCATCATTCAGCATCAGACGAGCGAGTTGTGGATGAAGCTTGCTTTGTATGAGTTACGGGCGGCGCTGCAGGCCGTGCGTCGGGATGAGTTGCCGCCGGCCTTCAAGATGCTCGCGCGCGTGTCGCGGATCATGGAGCAGCTCGTGCAGGCCTGGAGTGTTCTCGCGACTATGACGCCGTCTGAGTACACGGCGATGCGGCCTTATTTGGGGAGTTCTTCCGGGTTTCAGTCTTATCAGTATCGGCAGATTGAGTTTTTGCTCGGGAATAAGAATGAGCAGATGCTGAAGCCGCATGCGCATCGGGCTGATGTTTTGGCGGAGGTTAAGAGTTCGTTGGAAGCGCCTTCTTTTTATGACGAGGTTGTTCGGTTGCTCGCTCGGCGCGGGTTTGCTATTTCAGCTTCCCGGCTGGAGCGGGATTGGACTCAGCCTACTGTGCATGATGCTTCTGTTGAAGCGGCATGGTTGGAGGTTTATCGGAATCCTTCTCAACATTGGGAGTTGTATGAGATGGCCGAGGAACTTGTTGATCTTGAAGATGCCTTTCGGCAGTGGCGGTTTAGGCATGTGACTACTGTTGAACGGATTATTGGGTTTAAGCAAGGGACTGGGGGGACTAGTGGGGCTACTTATCTTCGGAAGATGCTGGATGTGGTTTTGTTTCCGGAGCTTTGGCATGTGAGGACTGTGTTGTAGTGGTTTTTTTTGCGCGTGGCGCCTGGTTTTTTCTGTGATCCTGGGGGTTTTGGCCTTTCCTTGGTTTGTTCGTGGTCTATTAGCGTTGCCCCTGTGCGGGGCGGCACCTACTTCTCTTTGCCGCCGCAAAGAGAAGTAGGCAAGAGAAAGCGGCTCACACCGCTAATTCTTAAGCGGGGCCCCCGCACAGTTGCGGTAGTGGTGCATCTGGAATCTGTGTTCTCGCACATTCCAAGTCTGTGACAAAGCGCTCATTCTTCCCGCCTCGCGCTCCGCGCTCGCCGGAACGGTCGGACCAAAACCCTCGGGCTTTTCTGTGTCCGGTGGGGCCGTCGGCTTCGCCTCGGCGATACCACATAACGGCGCTCGTTTCGAAGGTGTGCTGGGCCCTGGATTGACTCGTGGGCGATTCAGGAACACCCCGGAAATCGCACCATGACCAGATCGGGTCACGCATCATCCAGTAAACCGCGCCGCGCCCGTACGCAGATCACGGTTGAAAAGATCGCACAGGAAGCCGCCGCATTGAGCAAAACGCACTCGAAACAATTCGGCTATCTGGCCGCACTCGCGAGAACGGCGCAAACGTACCTTGCGACCGGGGAGAAGCGGCAGGCGGATTTCACGAAACTGGCGACCGCGCTCGCCGATGCCGCCGAACGGTATAGCAGCGAGGCGAACGCCGGCGATGGTAGCGTTCTCGCTGGTAGCGACAGGCAATGAACACCTGAATGACCGCGACGTAACGGCAGAAGTTTGCGGAGTGCGCGGGTCGCGCACAGAGGGTCGCCGGTCAAGCACTCACATTGACATTCAGAACTGTGCCGTCAACTGGAATCCGACCGTCACGCGCGCGGTCGGAAAGCCTGACGGCTCATATCGGCGTGTCAGCGAACAGGTCATAGGAGAGGCCGGCCAACTTCGCCAGCACCCCGCCGCTTTCTCGAACTGCGCCGCCATCCTGAAATCATTCGGACGTTTCCTGGCAACTTTTATGAGTCAGATCGGGATGGAAAGAGTATTCGTCTGAGAGCGTCCCATAGACATCGGAATCGGACGCCCTGAATAATCAGGGCATGAACCCACACCTGCTCTCTCCTCACGATCAGAGGCCCGCCTGCCTGCGTGCGCGCGCCTCCGGAATCATGCACCGGTGTGCAGGGGACGCGACCTGATGGAGCGCGCCCGCTTCGATCTGCCCATGCCCGGCGTGGCGCTTTCACCGGAAAGCGTTGAACGTCTGATGGCCGAACCCTGGCGCTACGGGTTTATTTCCCTGCTGCGCCGTATCGGCGCCGATCCCCGCATTGACCCGGTCGGCACCGCGCGGCGTCCGCAGGCGGAGCCGTTCCGTCTCGGCCAGGCACCAAGCCTCGCATTCGCGCCGCGCGAGATTGCCGACGTGCGTGAGGTCAACGGGCGTCTGAAGATACGGCTTCTCAGTCTGGGCATGCTCGGGCCGAACGGGCCACTGCCGATTCACATCACCGAGATTGCACGCGAGCGTGAGCAGAACCGGCGGGATGCGACGCTCGTCAACTTCCTCGACATCTTTCACCACCGCTACCTGACTCTGCTGTACCGGGCGTGGGCCTCCGCCCAGGCGGCGGCGGGGCTCGACCGGAAGGATGACGAAACATTCTCCTTTTTTGTCGCGAGCCTCGCCGGCCACGATCCCGATGAAATCGCCGGCCGGCCGTTTCCTGGCCATGCCCGCCTCGCCGCCTCTGCGCATCTGGTGCGCGAAGCGCGTAATCCCGACGGCCTGCGCGCGACGCTTGAGCAGTACTTCGGCGTACCCGTCGCAATCGAGGAATACGTCTTTCACTGGCTGGAAATGGCGCCGGCCAGCCACAGTTATCTCGGCAAGCCCGTGGAGTCTTCGACGCTTGCGATGGGCGCGATGCTCGGCGAGCAGGTGCCGGACCGCCAGCACCGGTTCCGCATTGTCCTGGGGCCGCTCGACTTGCAGGTGTATCTGCGTTTCACGGCGCAGGGCGTGGACCTGCCGAAGCTGGTCGAATGCGTGAGGGAATTTGTCGGGCGCGGCTACCGGTGGGAACTGGAACTGCGCATCAAGCCACAGGGCGCACCGCCTGCGGTGCTGGGTGGAACAGAACAACTCGGCTGGTCCAGCTGGCTTGGACAGGCGCCCATGGATGCGCCGATTACCGGCATGCGCTTCGAACCGGAACAGTACGTGGAGCAGTTGGCGAGGCGATCCGTACCGTACCGTCAGCGCCCGGAAACCGGCGCGGGTGATCTGCTGGCGTACTACAACGAGGAGTTGCTGTACCTGCGCGAACTTGCCGCCGAATTCGCGCAGGCGCATGTAAAAATCGCCAGGCGTCTGGGCATGCAGGCGGGTGAAATCGGCGATAGGTATGTCGAGCGGCTCGTCCAGGCATTCGCTTTCATGTCCGCCCGCATGCGCATGAAACTGAACGCCGCGTTCCCCGACTTCACGCGCCCCCTGCTGCAATGCCTCTATCCGAATTACCTCGCGCCGACGCCATCGATGGCGGTGGCGCGGCTGTATCCAGACGATGCGGAAGGCGATCTCGCCGAGGGCGTCCGCATTGCGCGCGGCGCCACCTTCATCAGTCGCGTGCCCGACGGTGAAACCACGGCGTGCGAGTTTCGTAGCAGCCAGGAGGTAACGCTGTATCCGCTCGAAATCGTAAGCGCGCGGCTGACCGGCATTCCTCCTGATATTCCCGCGCCCGACCGGTATGCGCGTGGACATACCAACGTGCGCGGCGCTCTGCGTCTGAGACTGCGTACCACCAGCGAAGCCTGCATCGCCGACTTGCAGGGACTGGACCGGTTACCCGTGTACCTGGCCGGGGAAGAACGGCTGGCGTCGCGCCTGTTCGAACTGCTGCACGTTGCGGCCGTCGCGTCGATTACCGGCGAGCCGGAAAACCTCGGCACGCCCGGCAGTCCGTTTCACGCGGTAAGCCGCGATGCGGTGGTGCATGAAGGGCTTGATCCGGGACAGAGCCTCCTGCCGCTCGCAGGGTCGAAATTTCATGGACACAATCTGCTGCACGAGTTTTCCGTATGTCCGTCGCGTTTTTACTTCTTCACGCTGACCGGTCTCGCACCTGGCCTGCGTCAGGTGCGTGGCCGCGAGGTGGAGGTCGTCGTGCTGCTGGACCGACACACCGACCCGCTGGCGGACCAGGTCGATGCCTCGCAGTTCGCGCTTTTCTGCACGCCGGTCATCAACCTTTTTCCTCGCACATCCGATCCCGTCGAGTTGCCGAAATCCGGCACCGAATTCCAGTTGGTGCCGAACGCACTCCAGCCGCTCGACTACGAAGTGTTCTCCGTGCAGGCCCTACATGGTCAGGTCAGCGAGACATCGGCACCGCTCCAATTCCGGCCGCTGCACGAGCCACTGACGAACGATGAAGGCAACCACGGGCGCTATTTCACCTCGCGTCGCGAACGCCGCTCTGCGCCGGAACTGTCACGCCGCCGCTATGGCACACGCACGCCCTACATCGGCACGCAAACCTCGGTCTCACTGGTCGATCACGACGGGCAACCTTACGGCGAGCGTATGAAGTACCTCACGCTCAGCGCGTTGCTGACCAATCGTGAACTTCCGAACCTGATCGTGCCAGACGGGCGCGACGATCTGACGCTCGAAGAATCTGCCCCGGTTCTGTGCGTGGGCCTGATTCGTTCACCTAGTGTGCCACGCGCACCGTATGCGGAGCGGGAAACCGCCTGGCGGCTGATCCGCCAGTTGAACTTTAGTTACCTCGCTCTGGAAGACCCGTCGGCCGCGGGCCTGCGCAATCTGCTAGGGCTGTTCCTCGCGCCAGGTGACGAGGTCTACCGGCAGATGATCGACAGTCTGGTCGATGTCAGCGTGCGCACGGTCACGCGCATGCTCCCGGCCGATGGACAAATCATGTTTGGTTGCGGCGCCGAGTGCGTGCTCACGGTCGACGAAGCGGGTTTCCATGGCGTGAGCCCCTACCTGTTCGGCCTGATTCTCGAGAGGTTTCTCGCGCGAGGTGCATCGGCCCATTCGTTCATCGAGACCGAACTGCGCTCGACGCAGCGAGGCCCTGTGGCGACCTGGCCGGTGCGTATGGGCACGCGGGGCGTTGCATGAGTAGAACCGCAGGGAAAAGGCATGGCAGGCAGCCGGGGCGATCGATACGGCGCACGGCGTTCACGGAAAACGATTGATGCAGACACGCATGACAGAACGCAGGGCGTTGCGCGCCCGGCACAACAGGATTCGTCTCATGAGTGGCGACCGATCCAGTTCACACGGAGGATCGAGCCTATGTTGAACTTCATGACTCCACGTACCTTCACCGTTAGCGGCGCCGCGCTGCCGAAGCTGGACAACGGCGAACCTGCCCTCCTGATACGCTCGTTCAGGGGAGAGGAAGCGCTTTCGAAGATCTACGAATATGAATTGGGACTGGTCACGCCGCTCAGTCCGCTGCTGCCCGACAGCGCCGCGGCCAATCTGGACCTGAAGGCGATGGTCGGCAAGGAGCTGACCGTGACCGTCCAGCTCGACGGGATGGGCACCTTCCATTCGGGCGTCGCGGGTGCCGCAGGCGCCGCGAATATCGGCAAGGGTGAACGGGAAATCAGCGGCATCGTCACGGCGGCAAGTCTGGTTGCGCCGCTAAACCGGCAGTACCACTACCGGCTGATTCTCAAGCCGTGGATCGTGCTCGCCGGACAGCGCACGGACTACCGAATCTTTCAAAACCGCTCGGTGGTCGAGATTATCGACGAGGTACTCAAAGGCAACTACATGTACTCGTACGTCAAGCGCCTGGGCGGCACGTATCCGAGGCTCGTCTATCAGGTGCAGTACGGTGAGTCGGACTTTTCGTTCATTCAGAGGCTCATGGAAGAACACGGAATTTACTGGTTCTTCGAGCACTCGAACGGCGTGCACCGGATGGTGCTTGTCGATAATCTCGGCGCGCACAGGCGCGTGGTCAGCGAGGCGTATCACACGTTGCAGTACCTCCCGCCTGACAGGAAGATCGACGCCGAATATGTCAGCCACTTCGACACGACCGAAAGCATCCAGTCGGGAATCTGGACGACGGATGATTTCGACTTCACGAAGCCGAGCGCAAACCTGGCGGTACAGAATGCGTTGCCGCAGGGCACGCGGCATAACGATCTGACAGTCTACGAATGGCCGGGCGACTATACCGATCCGCAGCAGGGCGAGCAGTTCGCGCGTGTACGCATGCAGGAAATCCGCGCTCGGGGAGAACGCGCCGTAGGCCGAGGCAACCTGCGCGATGTGGTGTGCGGCACGACATTCACGCTGGCGAGCTATCCGCAGGAAGCGGCGAACCGCGAGTACCTGGTGATCCGCGTCAGGCTAGATGCCGAGGAGATCGGCGAAGTAACCGGCGAAGGCCAGTATCGGGTCAATACGACTTTCGAAGTGCAGCCGGCGACCACGATGTTCCGGCCACCGCGCACTGTGAGCAAACCGCGCACAACGGGTCCGCAGACGGCGATCGTGACTGGGTACACGGGAAGTGAAATCTGGACCGACCAGTACGGACGTGTGAAGCTGAAGTTTCATTGGGATAGGTCACCCGTGAATGACCAGAATTCGTCGTGCTGGGTGCGCGTGTCTTATCCGTGGGCGGGCAGTAACTTCGGCGGCATCAACATTCCGCGGGTTGGAACTGAAGTTATTGTCGACTTCGAAAACGGTGACCCGGACAGGCCCATCGTGACCGGGCGCGTGTACAACGCGATGAGCATGCCGCCGTGGAAGCTACCGGATAACGCGACGCAGAGCGGGACGCTATCGCGCTCTACGAAGGAGGGCGGCTATGGCACCGCTAACGCGATTCGCTTCGAGGACAAGAAGGGCCGCGAAGAAGTATGGATTCATGCCGAGAAAAACCTCCGTACCGAGGTAGAAAACGACGAGGTGCATGCGGTCGAGCACGACCAGACCGTTACGGTGGGCCATGATCGCGCGCGCCACGTTGGCAACGACGAGCAGGTCGATATTGCACATGACAGCCAGCGCCGTGTCGGGCTGGACGATACCGTGTCGGTCGGACGGAACCAGACGGTCACGATCGGCAAGGACCGTGTGGAGAACGTGGGCAACAGCCGGCGGGACCGGATTGCGGCCGACTACCAGATCGAAACCGGCGGGAACGCGGAGCATGTCGTGCAGGGTCGTCATCAGCTTCGGGCGGGGCAGGCCATCGCGCGCCGCACACAGATATATGAGCTTCAGGCAAGCGACAGACTGGTCATCAAGGCACCCGGTGGCAGCTTCACCATTGATAGTAGCGGCGTCACGATCGAGGGCATCGCGATAAAGCTCAAAGGCGCCTTAACTCAGGAGGATGGCTCGGGGGGAGTGCCCGGAATGCATGGCATTCCACTGCCGGGCCAGTTGCTCGACCCGGGCCATGTGCCGTTGTCGGACTAAACCCATTCCCAAAACAGACGAACAAAAAAATAGGAAACCTGATGCTGATCAGCCAACCCTTCCTCAGCGCAGCCGCGCATGAGGACGACTCAACGCAACCCGTCACGACCCTGGGCGAACGCAGTGGCAAGGGCGCGTTTCCCGTCAGCCGCGAATTTGGCTGGCATGGAGGCATCCATCTCGAAGCGCAGGGCAATGCGGACAGCTCGGAGCCAGTGTGCGCGATTGCCGACGGCGAGGTCGTGTTCGCGCGTGGCAGTGATGACATTCCGCAGCATCATGACGATCCAGCGGTCATCGCGGCGCATCCGTTGCTGTACTACAAGGGCTGGACGAGTAACGGTGTAGTGATCCTGAAGCACGCCACGGAGATTGGCGAAGGGGTGAACGTCGAGTTCTACTCGATCTACCAGCACATGCACACGACCCAGGTGACGCGCGGCAGCAGGGTGTACCGCAAGGACGCGATCGGTTTATCTGGCGCGATCTACGGCCAGCCGAACCGTATCCACTTCGAGATCGTCGCCGACGCCACCAGCGTCGTGGCACTGATGGGGCGTAACCACGGGCCGCTGGCAGCGGAACAAGGGCGAACCAATAGTCTGTGGGGCGACATTCACGTCGTGTTGCCGGTTGGTACGCAACTCTATGCCAGCGATCCATCGGTTGGCTCGGCAGCCCATCCCGCGTGGCAGGTGCCGGTGCAGGCGACGACAACGGAGCCGGCGATCGTAAGTATCACAGAGTCCACTGGCTTGATCACCCTGACCACACGCAGCATCCGGGGCGCGGTGCTTGGCTCGGCGACGCCGGAAGATGCCTACGGCCTGTATGAGCGTGCCACCCGGCGCTATCCTGGATGCCCCAGCGCAGGCTATGAAATGCTGCGCTTTGGCCGGGTGATCGGCCCAGATGCACCGGCAGCGACAGATCTCTATCAGGGACGCCTGCCGCACATCCGGCAGATTCACTCACCGGTCGATCACACGGCTGTGTATGCGAATCTGAATGGTCCCGGCGTCAGAGTCTACAGCGATGCGGATTTCCCCGACTGGCTGGGGTGGACGTTTGTCGACGACGATACAGACGGCAACAGCCGGTGCGATTCCGATGTGCTGATTGCCCTGCTTGACCCGGGCGCACCGCCGGCTGTGAGTCCGCCAGCGGCCACAAGCGGGGCAGCCGCGCCGACGCCAGCCGAACAGCAGGCGCAGAGAAAGCGCGAACGCATTGCGCGAGCTTACGCGCGCAGCCTTGACGGTCCGATGCGGGAACGGCTCAGTTATTGCGTTGTAAAGATGCCGACAGAGTGGTCGCGTGACGACTTCGATACGCGCTGGGGCTGGCTCAAGGGTACTGATCCGAATGATCTGCCGGCTTCCGCGCTAATGACCGGCTGTCTGAGTCCAGACGCCTATACGAAGCTCAAACAGCACCACGCAGCGCTGGCCTTCTGGGAGGACGCTCAGGCACAGGGGCTGACGCTGGGCAAGGTTCACTACCACTTTCATCCGGGGCGGTTTATTCAGATGTTCAAGAAGTGCGGATGGCGGAGCCTTCGAGAGCTGACACAGACATTGCCCAAACGGTCCAGTCCCAATGCAGGCGGAGAAATTCCATGGCAGACGGCGCAAAACCGATGGCATTCAGGCAACAATGACCACGGTTTCATGCCTCCGGATATGCATACGGCGATAAATCGCATGTGGAGGAAGTATGGCTTTTCGACTCCTCAAAGACAGGCCCATTTCCTAGCGCAAATATTCAAAGAAACCGGAGCGCTAAGAGCAACGGTTGAGCTTGGCGACAGCCGGTATTTCCGCACGATGTACGAAGCGTTAACTCCGCAGGAGGCTGGGGACGACTTCGATCACAAACATGATTGGCTACAAGCGATGGGGTTTCTGCACGGTCGAAATCGACCCGACTATATAGCGCAACGACCGGATGAAGTTCAACAGAAGGCGGTGTCGATGGGAAATACGCAAACGGGCGATGGGGCAAGGTTTCGCGGCCGGGGGCTAATTCATCTTACCGGACGTGGCAGTTACGCTGCGTACAGCCGCTTTCGCGGACGCGACTTCACGACCGATCCCAATCCTGAACTGCTTTCTTCCGATGCAACCGCTGTCGCCGATTCAGCCGGGTACTTCTGGATCAGTAAGGTAATGCAGTCACCCAACACCGGGGCCCTGCGAAGCGGGATGAATATCGATCGTCGTGCGGACGTAGGGGTAGCTGATGCAAATGTCGCCGCAATCACGACACCAGTTAATGGGGGCAGCACCGGACTTCCCCAGCGTAGAGAGTTTTTTCATTACGTGAATTTCATTCTTGGCGATGCACCGAATATGCCGACCGACCCTTCGCTGATGAGGCAGAGGGAAGAGTAATGCCATTTCAGACCGAACTTAATGTCGCCTCGTAACTGAACGAGCCGCTATATATCATCTTTCAAGGAAATAAAAATGCGAGCCCGGAGCATACTGATCGCAACGATTTTTTTCTCTACTTGGATATCCAGTTTTGCGGCGTCAAATGCCGACCATCAACTGTTGATTTCTGGAAAACCATCCGAATCATGTGGAATTTCGATAGAACTTCCCTCCGCGCTGTCTCCCGATGGCAAAGGAAAACTTCTCGATTGCCTTGGATCATATAAATCCGACAACGGGACCGTTTTGTCACTCGCGCCACAAGGGTTCGGAATTCATGATCCCAGTTGGGTTGAAAGAATTCCATCGTTAAATATTCGACGTGTTGGCATTGATCAAATGCTGAGGAAAAAAGATAGCTTCATTGTGGCTGACAAGAATGGCAATGTACATACTAGAAAAATAGTCCCATCCGCGTGCGCTGTCGCAACAAGCGCAACCTCTATCAAACTTAATGGCCGGAATTGGAGGGGGTGGTTGGTAGAGGACATCTACAAAAACTCCAACAGAAAAATCACGGCACCTGATTATTGTCAGCGATATTCTTCCGTCAATCGGTGCATTCGCATTGTGATAGGAAATTCGAAGTCAAGCGCGACGATGCAACAGTATTGCGTCACACGAAATGCAGAGGATTTTGATCTCGACAGTGGGTTTAGCTACAATATTTTATTGGAAATGATAAAAACCATCCAATTCAACGAAGAGTAGCTCGCGAACAGACAATATATATGAAGTTCCTTGTGTCACGTTATTTTTCAAGATCATCGCCATTATTTTCGCTTGACAATAGAATCCCTTTCGCGATCCTCTCTATTAAAATTTTGGCGGCTATTATTTTCATCGGCTGGCTGCCTGGCGTTAGAGCGGCAGGCGATTTGGATATTCCATCTCTAAGTCAGTTCTCTCCGGCGTATGTATCTACGCAGATTCTACTTTCGCCGTGTTACGACGTTTCCGTCGAAAGCGACATTGAGGTTCAGCGCATGGTGCGGGAAGCCCGCGAACGATATCCGAAGGGAACCTGCACAGACGCCCGGATTCCCCCTTTGATTTTCAAGGCGAGTTTCCTGCAGTACGCGTCGATTGCTGCCTCAGACGATCCAGAATCGTTATTTCGAGCGGTCCAGACACAGAATGCTAAACTGGCATCTTGCAAAAACAGGACTTGCTTGAAGACAACCCTACAAAAGATAATAGTAAAACTCGAACCAGTATATCGAAATTCCAAGTCTTTGCTGGAAAATACAGGAGGTGACACATGCAAAATAAAGAAAGCGATTGATATCAATACGGCCGCTGGTCTGATTCGGAACTCGCGTGCAGTTATAAAAAACATCAAAGATCAATGCGGCGCAAGCGGCATATCGGTAAGCATATGTGCTAACAGGCACGAAGACTTACTTTTTGCGGATTGCAATATTGATATGGAGTCCACTCAGGTAAATTCCCCGTCCTGGATATTCAGATTGTCGTCAAAATCGACCGCCACCCAGCTTTTACACGTTGACGACGGTCCCTTCGATCAAAAACGACATTGGTGTAACGGACTTCCTGATCTCAAAACCGAAGCCCGAGGAGACATGGGGAGCAGCAATATCGCCATCTACCGTTTCGATGGGAAACGGTATCGCACTCATTTCTCATATATTTCAGAAAATATTGCAGACAAATGGCGAATTGCGAGATACCCGGTTTTTCAGAAAATTATTTGCCGTTGATCCATTGCAGGTATCTCATATAGGTTTTTATGCGCCCCATCGCTCTCGTAGGTCATCTTCATTCCTGCCCTATGCACGGGTTCGGCACTGTCATCAGCGGTGCAAGTGGCGTGACGGTCAACGGCCGTGCTGTCGCCCGGATAGGCGATCAAACAAGCTGCGGCGCGGTCATCGTTACTGGCTCGGCCTCCACATTCGGCGGCGCGGGTGTCGCCCGCAAGGGCGATATGACCAGCCACGGCGGCACACTGATCGAAGGCGACGATAGCTGGATGCTCGATTGAGTCGTTGACCCTGAATCAGGCCGACCGTGATTGGCCGGCTAACCGAGTATCGAGCGGAATGCACCAACAGGATGAATCCAATGCCCCCCGCTTGCGCACGGCCGGCGCGTAATTACCGGATGCGTTTAATCCTGTACCGCCGCACGCTTCCGCCGTGCCAGGCGGGCAAATACACTCGGGCCGCGTGGCCGGACCGGAAGGTGGCTTTTCGCCGATGAACCGGCAAGGGGCGGCCGGCCCGCAAAATTCCCCCACTGCTCCCCAACTAATACCGCACGATCAAAAAAGCTCACCTAGCCGTATACCCCCCATCAACAGCCAAACAAACCCCGCTAACCATAGAAGCAGCACCACTCAACAAGAACAAAATAGTCGCAGCAACCTCAGCAGACTCAGCAAACCGCTGCAACGGAATAGCCTTAAGCGCCGGATCCCGCTTAACCGGATCACTCCAAGCCAGCACCGCCATAGGCGTCAACGTAACCGTAGGATTCACACTATTAACCCGAATCCCGAACGGCCCCAACTCAACACACAAAGCCCTGGTAACAGCATCAAGCGCCGCCTTGGAAGCCGAATAACTCAAATGATCATCCAACGCCACCAGCGCAGCCTGACTGGAAACATTAACGATACTGCCACCGCGCTGAGCATCGATCATCCCTCGTGCCACATGCTTGGCCACCAGCACCGCGCCCCGCGCATTCACCGCCATCACACGATCGAAACTCTCACCCGTCGTATCGACAGCACGCTCGAGCAACGCAATCCCGGCACAATTCACGAGCCCATCAAACGTATCGAGCGAACCAAACGCATCATCGATAGCCGCCTCATCGCTCACATCGAGCGTCAACGGCTCGCAACCCGTTTCCTCCGCCAACCGCGCAAGCTCCTTCACATTGCGCGCGGCAGCCACCACATTCGCGCCCGACGCGCACAACGCCTCAACCGTCGCACGCCCGATCCCGCTCGAAGCTCCGGTAACCAGTACCGACTTGCCAGAAAAATCAAAAGTAGCATTCATGATGTCTGCAACCGATGCATGATCGGCTTTAGCGCCGGATACAGATCCGTATAAACGCCGAAGCGTTGCTCGTACAACGCCATCCGTTGTGCGTTCGGCTCCGCGCGTTCGACCAGCGTGACCCATCCACGCCGCGCCTCTTCACGCGACACCAGCCCGACACCGACGCCCGCCAGCAACGCCGCCCCCATCGCCGCCTCCACGTCCTGCTCGATGGTATAAACCGGATACCCGGTAACGTCCGCGATAATCTGCATCCACAAATCCGAATGCGCGGCGCCGCCCACCACGATCAGTTTGTCATCCAGCGACTGCGCGCCTTTGCGCCCCGCCTCGATGTTGTGCTTCAGCGCAAACGTGACGCCTTCCAGCACGGCGCGGTACAAATGAGCCCGCGTATGAAACAGGCTCAGTCCGATAAACGCTCCGCTCGCCTTGGCATCCCACACCGGGCTGCGCTCGCCCATCAGATACGGCAGGAACATCACGCCATCCGAACCAGCCGGCACTTTCTCTGCCGACTCTTCCAGCAAGCGATGCGGATCGCCATGCGGCGTCGCACGCGCGGCCTCGATCTCCGCGTGACAGAACTGCTCGCGATACCAGCTCACCGACGCGCCCGCGGTAATCGCCCCGCCGAACACATAAATATCGCGTTGCCCGTCGAACACATGCGGCATGCTGATCAATCCATGCCGCGCGTCGACGTTCTGGTTGATGTAGCCCCAGCACATGCTCGTGCCGATCATCGCGACATGTTGCCCGGCGCGCGTGACGCCGGCCGCGAACGTCGCCATTGCTGCGTCCACGCCGCCCGCGACGATCGCCGTGCCCGCTTCGAGGCCTAACTGCTCGACCCACTGCGACAGCAAGCCGCCCACCACGTCCGACGATTCGACCAGCCGCTCCGGCATCATCGTCGCGGGAATGCCGAGCATGTCGAGCGCTTCGTCGGACCAGTCGCGTTTGCCAATGTCGTAGATGCCTCCAATATTGCCCGCCGAACTATGATCGACCGCCACCTCGCCAGTCAGCATGTAGATCACGTACGCATTCGGCGGCAGGAAGTAGCGCGTATGCGACCACACGTCCGGCTCGTGATCGCGCAGCCACAGCATCTTCGTGTAGCCGTAGTAACTATCCACGCCGTTGCCCGTGATCGTGTAGAGCCGTTCGAGGTTGACGTTATTGCGCACCCATTCGACCTGCTCGGTGGCGCGCCGATCCATCCAGATCAGACAAGGATAAAGCGGCCGCATCTCGCTATCCACCGGAATGCCGGAGCCGCCATACAAGCTGCTCACGCACACGGCTTTGATCGACTTCGCCGCGACGCCCGCCTCCTTCGCCTTGGCTACGCACGCGGCGATGCACTCCACCACCGCCTTCAACCAGACCGCGGGCCATTGTTCGGCCCACAGCGGCTTGGGCGTATCCGGCTGATAGCTCGACGCATGCTGCGCGACGATCGCGCCGTGCTGATCGACCAGCAGCGCCTTGGTGCTCTGCGTGCCGATATCGACGCCGATGACGTAGTCCATACTGTCTCCGTTTATATGCCGCTCGCACTCCGACCGGGTTCGACGCTCAGGCGCGCGGCTTCAGCAGTACCTTGATCGAATCGAGCGAGTTGGCGATCTTGATCGCCTCGTCCCATTCTTCCAGCGAAAAGCCGTGCGTGACAATGCCTTTCGATGTAACCAGCCCGCGCGCCAGCAGATCGATCGCGATCGGATAACAGTACGGGCCGAGATGCGCGCCGCGCACGTCGAGCTCTTTCCGGTCGCCGATCACGGACCAGTCCAGCGTGGTATCCGCGCCGAACACCGAAAACTCGACGAACCGCCCAAGCTTGCGAATCAGGTCCATGCCCTGATTCACGCCGATCGGCGCGCCGGTGGTTTCAATATACACATCGCAGCCGTAACCGTCCGTGAGCGAGTGGACGATCGCCAGCGCATCGTCCTGTTTCGGGTTGATCGTCACGTCGGCGCCGTATTCGCGGGCGAGTGCGAGGCGCTCTTCGACCAGATCGATCACCACCAGTTTCTTCGGTGTTTTCAGATGCGCCACTTGCGTCATCATCAGACCAAGCGGGCCGGCGCCGGCGATCACCACCACGTCGTCGAGTTGCACTTCTCCACGGTTGACCGTGTGGATCGCGCAGGCGAGCGGTTCGATGATCGCGGCGTCTTCCAGCGAAATACCGTCGGGAATCTTGTGAACAATTGCCGTCGGCGGAATGCGCATATATTCGGCCATGCCGCCGTCGGCGACTTCCCGCTGGAAGCCGAAAATGTTGTGCACCTCGCACATCCAGTACTGGCCTGATTTGCAATAGCGGCATTTGCCGCACGGCACGATCTGCTCGGCGATCACGCGGTCGCCCATCTTCACGCCGAAGTGATCGGCCGCGCCCTCGCCGATTTCTTCCACGAAACCGAAGAACTCATGGCCCGGAATCACCGGCGCCTTGACCCAGGGACTCGGGCCGCCCCAAAACATCTTCGCGCCCGAATGACATTTGCAGTCGCTCGCGCAAATACCGCACGCGGCAATGCGGATCACCAGTTCGTGCGCGCCCGCGCGAGGCTTCGACACCTGTTCGACGCGATAGTCTTTCGGTGCATGACAGACGATGGCTGTCATGTTCTGCTGGTCGTGGTCTGTGGATTGAGTCGTCATTGCATGGTCCTGCTTAAAAGTGGAAGTCGTTGAAGAGTTACTTTCTGCGGTCGCGGCTGATGTAAATCGCGAGCAAAATGATTCCGCCCTTGATCACGTTCTGCACATAAGGATTCACGCCGACCATGTTCAGGCCGTTATTCAGCACGCCGAGCAGCAACGCGCCGATCAACGTGCCGATAATGGAGCCTCGCCCGCCGGAGATCGACGTGCCGCCCATCACCACGGCGGCGATGGCGTCGAGTTCGAAGCCGACGCCGGCGTTCGGCTGGCCGCTCATCAAACGCGCGGTCAGGACAATGGCGGCGAAGGCGGACGTCAAACCCGCAATCGTGTAGACGATCAGCTTCACGCGCGCCACACGCACGCCGGACAGACGCGTCGCCTGTTCGTTACCGCCGATCGCATAGACATAGCGGCCGAACGGCATGCGCTCCAGCAGTACCCACGCGATCAAGTAGATCACGGCCATGATCACAACCGGTGCCTGCACGCCGAGAATCTTGCCGCTGCCGAAGAAACTGACCCAATCGGGCAAGCCGTCGATCGGATAGCCGCCCGTGTAGATCAACGCGAGGCCACGCGCAATGCCCATCGTCGCGAGCGTGACGATAATCGGCGGCATGCCGGCGAACGCTACAAAGAAACCGTTCGCCGCGCCAAAGCCCAATCCGACCGCGACGCCAATCGCAAGCGCGGCCACTGCGTTCATACCGGCCACCATCAGCCCGGCGGCGAGCGTGCCCGCCAGCGCCATGACGGAACCCACTGAGAGATCGATGCCGCCGGTCAGGATCACGCACGTCATCCCCACGGCGATGATCGCGTTAATCGACACCTGACGCAGCACGTTCTCGATGTTCGCCCCGGAGAGGAAGCTGTCGCTCGCGAACACCATCACAATGCACACCACCAGCAAGCCGACGAACGGATAGAACAGCGTCGAGCGTTTCAGGGCGGCCCACGTGAAACGCACCGGCGCTCCCGGCGTATCGCTGCTGACAGTGGATGTCTTTGGTGAAGAAGAAGGATTAGGCGTGTTCATGTGTTGCTCCACGAGAGCCGGCAGTTGCATAGGTCATCACGGCGTTCGAGTCGATCGCGTCGCCTTCGAGCATCGCTTCGATGCGGCCCTGCCGGAACACGGCGACGCGGTCGCACATGCCGACGATCTCCGGCAGTTCGGACGAGATCATGATGATCGAGTAGCCCCGCGCGGTGAGTTCGCGCATCAGCAGATAGATTTCGGCTTTGGCGCCGACGTCGATGCCGCGCGTCGGTTCATCGAAGATCAGGATGTTGGTGTGATGATTCAGCCAGCGCGCGATCACCACTTTCTGCTGATTGCCCCCGGAGAGCGTCGCGACTTCGGTATGCATGCTCGGTGCTTTGACGCCCACGCGTTTCATGATGTCGGCGGTCGCGCGCGCTTCGCTGCGCTGGTCGATGAAGAAGCGCATCGAGCGATACTTGCCGAGATTGTTGATCGAGATGTTCTGCTTGATCGAGAAGTCGGTGATCAGGCCTTCGGTTTTGCGGCTCTCCGGCAGAATGCCGACGCCGGCGCGCAACGCATCGGCGGGATCGGACAGCTTTGCCGCCGTACCGTTGATGCGAATCTCCTTCACGTAGGCCGGGTCCGCGCCGATCGCGGCGAGCGCGGTTTCCGTGCGCCCCGAGCCGACCAGTCCCGCGAAGCCGAGAATCTCGCCTTCACGCAGCGTAAAGCTCAAAACGGGGCTGTCCTTAAGCAACTGCAGCTTGTCGACTTCGAGCACGAGCTTCGCATCGGCACGCAGCGGCGGCTTCGGCGGAAAGCTGTTTTCGATGCGGCGCCCCACCATCATTTCCACGAGATGTCCCACGTCGGATTGCGCGACCTCCGTCATGGCGACGTACTGGCCATCGCGCAGCACGGTAATGCGGTCGCACACTTCGAAAATTTCTTCGAGGTGATGCGAGATGAAAATCATCGCGACGCCCTGCTGTTTCAGCTCGCGCATGATGGCGAACAGATGCTCGGCTTCGGCGGGCGTGAGCGTGGCGGTGGGCTCGTCCAGAATCAGAATGCGCGCCTCCAGCGAAAGCGCCTTGCCGATTTCAACGAACTGCTGCTGCGCCACCGAGAGTTCGCGAATCGGCACCGACAGATCGATCGTCACGCCGAGCCGCTGGAAAATCGCCGCCGCCGCGCGCCGCATCTTGCCGCGTTCGAGCAAGCCCAAACCGTTCTTCAGTTCGCGGCCGAGAAACATGTTCTCCACGGCGTTCAGATACGGAATCAGGCTGAACTCCTGAAACACGATACCAACGCCGGCAGCCACCGCATCGTGATAGTTGGCGAAATGACGCGCCTCGTCTTCGATCGTGATCGTGCCTTCATCGGGCTGATAAATGCCGCACAGGATTTTCATCAGCGTCGATTTACCCGCGCCGTTTTCGCCGAGCAAAGCGTGAATCTCGCCGCGCGCGATTTCCAGGTGAATGCCTTGCAACGCCTTCACGCCTGGAAAACTTTTGGTGATGTTGTCGAGCTTGAGTATCGTGTCCATCGGGTCCTCCTCTGCTGTCCGTTGCCGCGCTTTCCGCTCAGCGCGGCAATGGACATTCGGCTTACCAGCTGAAGCCCTTGGCATTGCTCTTGTCGATCATCTTTACGTCGACCGGAATGGTCTTCGGCACATTGGCGCCCCACTTCTTCGCGAGCGCGATGCCGAGTGCAATGCGTACCTGGTCAGCCGGGAATTGCGCGGACGTTTCGACGAACTTCGAGTTCGGCTTCTGGATCGCGGCGATCGCTTCCGGCGCACCGTCGACGCTGGTCAGCTTGATGTCCTTGCCCGACGATTCGATCGCCGAGAGCGCGCCCATCGAACCGCCGTCGTTCACGCTGAACACGCCCTTCAGGTTCGGATGCGCCTGAATCATGTTCTCGGTGACGGACAACGCGGTCGCGCGTTCCTGCTTGCCGTTCTGCGTATCCACGAGCTTCACGCCCGGCGCTTTCGCGAGCGCCGCCTTGCAGCCGCGCACGCGTTCGAGAATCGGCACGACGGGAATGCCGTCGAGAATCGCCACTTCGCCGCTGCCGCCGATCGACTTGGCCAAATACTCGCAAGCCATTTCGCCGGCGTCATAGTTCTTCGAACCGACGAACGAATCGACCGGACCGTTGGCGTTCGCATCCACGGCGACCACCACCACGCCCGCCTTCTTTGCCGAGGTCACCGCCGACTGGATGCCGGTCGAGTCAGTCGGATTCACGAGCAGGATGTCGATCTTCTTCTGCAGCATGTCTTCCACGTCGCTGACCTGCTTGCTGACATCGTGGTGTGCGTCCGTGACGACCACCGTCGCGCCGATCGAAGCCGCCGCATCGTTCAGCGCTTTTTGCATCGTCACGAAGTACGGATTGTTCAGCTCCTGAAACGTCATGCCGATTTTCAGCGGCGCGGCCTGCGCGGCCGGCGCGGCGATCAGCGACAAGCCGAAGGCGAGGGTCGCCAGTGCCGCCGTGCTGCGTGCGAAAGTCTTCAACGAAGTCGGTTTCGAAAGGGATTGCGTCATGGTTGTCTCCATTATTAAAAGTGAGCACGTCCCTCACGCTGCCGTGAGGCAGCGCGATACGTGTTGAAACGCAGGTGAAATAAAACGCTTCGGCGGGAAGCCTGGGCCTGGGACTACGTCGGTGGATAAGCGGCGGCGGCCCTGCGCGGCAAACCTGGCGCGAGCACGATGGCGGGCGCGTCGTCGATGCCTACACCGCGTGCCGCGGCCTCTTCGGAGGCGTCGCGGCTCGCGTCGTTCAGCTGCTGATAGTGGCGGAATTTCGAAGGCGCCATGCCCTTCACCGCGAGAAACTGCCGGTTGAAATTCGACAGATTGTTAAAGCCCGCCTTGAAACAGATTTCGGTGACGCTCAGATCGTCGTCAGTGAGCAGTTGGCACGCGAGGTTGATGCGCATGCGGTTCACGTACTGCACGAACGGCAACCCCGTATGGCGGCGGAAATAACGCGAGAACGCACTGACGCTCTGGCCCGCGAGTTGCGCCAGGTCCGACTCGCGCAATTCGTTCGCGAGGTTTTTGCCGATATACGAGAGCACGTGATTGATGCGCGTTGACGCGAAACTGGTGGGATCGGCCTGATAAGCGGGGCTCGCAAGCGTCTCGCGGTCCTCGGCGTTCATCAAAATTTCGAGCATCGACATGAACAGAACCAACCGGCGCAGTCCGCGCGCCGCCAGCAATTCGAGGAATAACGGCTGGATCGCCGCGCTCGTTTGCGCGCCGAACGAGATGCCGCGGCGCGAATCGGCAAGCAGCGCTTCGACCTGACGCCACTCCGGAAAACTGTCGATGCAGCTCGACACGAACTCCTGCCCGAACTGCACGACCAGATTGCGCTGTGCGATCGTCTCGCCTTCCGGCACGTCGCTTACCCAGTTGTGCGGCAGGTTCGGCCCCATCAACACGAGGTTGCCGGGTGTGTAGCTGCTGATGTGATCGCCGACGAACATCTTGCCGGTCGTCGCCACGATCAGATGAATTTCGTATTCCGGATGAAAGTGCCAGCGCACCGTACGGTACGGATAGCCGTGCGACCATACTTTGAACGATTCGTCACGACGTACGGCCACGAGTTCGAGATCGGGTTGCACTGTCTGTCTCCATGAAGCGGCCACTTGAGGCGCCGCTGGTCTTTCGTCTTGTATAGCGAAAAGTAGTCTTCTCGCGCGTGATCCACCACTAAAAATGAGACCGCGGACCAATACTTTTTTGCATTCGGGTTAGTCCTGGCCCGCTCAATGTCAAATTTGATGCAATGCAATACGCGCCGCAACTCGCCGCCATCACGCCACGGCGCATCGCAAGTCACGCCGAAAAGCCCCGCAGCGCGGCGCTGCGCCACAAAAAACCGTATCCGGTCGCCTTGACTTTCGTTTCGCCGGGTACGATCATTCGCTCACATACAGAGCAAATGCTCCATCTCGAGAAGAAACGCACGCTACGAGCGGTGCGAGCAAGGACATTCAGGAGACGCACATGAACAGCGGGCAAGACAGCGGCGCGGCCGCACACGTGATCCTGCACATCGGGGCGGGATCGTTTCATCGCGCGCATCAGGCGTGGTATCTCCATCGGTTGAACGAGGCCAAGGTGCCTGGCGAGCCGCACTGGTCGCTCACGGTCGGCAATATCCGCAGCGATATGAACGCGGTGCTCGAAGCGCTCGCCGCGCAAAACGGCGTCTATACGCTCGAGACCGTCACGCCCCAAGGCGAGCGCGCATACGAGACGATTCGCTCGATCGAGCGCGTCGTGCCGTGGACCGAAAGCCTCGATGCGCTGATCGAAGCGGGCGCCGATCCGGCCTGCAAGATCATTGCGTTCACGGTCACCGAAGGCGGCTATTACCTCGACGAGCAGGACGAACTCGACACCGCCAACCCCGATCTCGCGGCCGACCTCAAAGGCGGCCACACCACCATTTACGGCGCGCTGGCCGCGATTCTCGACGCGCGCATGAAAGGCGGCGCGGGCCCCGTCACGCTGCAGACTTGCGACAACCTGCGCAGCAACGGCGAGCGCTTCCATGCCGGCATGAGCGAGTTTCTCGAACGGCGCGGCGCGATCGAACTGGCGCAATGGTTCGACGACAACACCGCCAGTCCAAGCTCGATGGTCGATCGCATCACGCCGCGTCCCACGCCGGACGTGCGTGAACGCGTCAAAGCGGCGACCGGTGTCGACGACGCCGCTCCGGTGATGGGCGAAGCCTTCATCCAATGGGTGATCGAAGACAACTTCATCGCGGGACGACCGGCATGGGAAAAGGTCGGCGCGGAACTGGTCGACTCGGTGATGCCGTATGAAGAGGCGAAGATCCGCATTCTCAACGCGACGCATAGCTGCATCGCGTGGGCGGGTACGCTGGTCGGGCTGAACTACATTCACGAAGGCACGCTCGACGCGGACATCAACAAATTCGCCTACGAGTACGTGACTGAAGACGTGATTCCGTGCCTCACGCCAAGTCCGCTCGATCTCGAACGCTATCGCGATGTCGTGCTCGAACGCTTCAGCAATCCGTATATCCAGGACACGAACCAGCGCGTCGCGGCAGACGGCTTTTCAAAGCTGCCGGGCTTTATCGCGCCGACGTTGTCGGAGTGCTTCGAGCGCGGCGTCACGCCCGCGGCGACTGCCATGTTGCCGGCCCTGTTCTTCCGTTTTCTCGATCGCTGGAACGCCGGCGAGTTGCCCTACGCGTACCAGGACGGCGTGATGGATGAGCGCGTCGCGCGGGCCTTCTTCGAGGCGCCCGATCCATTGAAAGCGTTCGCCGCCGACCGGCTGCTGTGGGGCGGCATGGCGCAAACGCCGGAGCTGGAATCGGCGCTGGAAGGCGCCCTGGCGCGCGTCGACGTATGGCTCGCCAAACGCGGCGCGGTTTGAACGCCTGACTTGATGATTCAGAAGCGCCGCGCACCGCGCGGCATCGAAGCGCGCGGGTGCCACGCCAAGCCAGGCTTAGCCAGGCTTAATGCGCATGGCACCGCGCGCCATGTGCGGCTAAAGTAGCGCATCTCCAACGACGAAGGTTCCGCGCCCATGTATCTCGGCATCGACCTCGGCACGTCCGAAGTGAAAGTCCTGCTGCTCGCCTCCGACGGACGCGTAATCGGCACCGCAGGCTCACCGTTTACCGTTTCGCGTCCGCATCAGCGCTGGGCCGAGCAGAATCCCGAAGATTGGTGGGCCGGCACGCGTACGGCGCTTGCAGCATTGCGCGCGAAGTATCCCGACGAGTTCGCGCAGATTCGCGGCATCGGCCTGTCGGGCCAGATGCACGGCGCCGTGCTGCTGGATGCGCAGGACCGCGTGCTGCGTCCCGCGATCCTGTGGAACGACATGCGCAGCGACAAGGAGTGCGCGGAGCTGACCGAGCGCGCGCCGGAGTTGCACAGCGTGGCCGGCAATCTCGCCATGCCCGGTTTCACCGCGCCGAAGCTGCTGTGGGTCGCGCGTCACGAGCCCGAGATTTTTGCGCAGACCGCCTGCGTGTTACTGCCGAAGGATTACTTGCGCCTGCAACTGACCGGCGGCAAGGTGTCCGATCCGTCCGATGCGGCCGGCACGCTGTGGCTCGATGTCGCCAAACGCGACTGGTCGGACTCGCTGCTCGCGGCCTGCAACATGACGCGCGCGCAAATGCCGAGCCTCGCCGAAGGCAGCGAGCCGTCCGGCACGCTGCTGCCCTCGGTCGCGCGTGAATTCGGCCTGAGCGACGGCGTGATCGTCGCGGCCGGCGGCGGCGACAACGCCACCAGCGCGATCGGCATCGGCGCGACGCAACCCGGCGACGGCTTCGTCTCGCTCGGCACGTCGGGCGTGCTGTGCGTGGTCGGCGACAGCTTCCGGCCGAATCCGGCCTCCGCCGTGCACGCGTTCTGTCACGCGATTCCTGATCGCTGGCATCAGATGAGCGTGGTGCTCTCCGCCGCGAGTTGCCTGCGCTGGGTCTGCAAGCTCACCTCCACCGACGAGCCGACTCTGCTCGCCGAAATCGAGGCGCTGCCCGCAGATGCATTGAACACCGCACCGCTCTTCCTGCCCTATCTGTCGGGCGAACGTACGCCGCACAACGACCCGTACGCGCAAGGCGTGTTTTTCGGCATGACGCATGCAACGGATCGCGCGTTGCTCGGCTACGCGGTGCTCGAAGGCGTCACGCTTGCGCTCACTGACGGCCTCGACGCGCTGCGCGCGGCCGGCACCGAAGCGAAGGCGCTGTCCCTGCTCGGCGGCGGCGCCCGCAGCGACTACTGGGCCCAGTTGCTCGCCGACGCGCTCGACACCGCCACGCGCAAGCACGGCGGTGGCGAAACCGGCGCGGCGCTCGGCGCGGCACGCCTCGGTTGGCTCGCCGCCGGTGGCGATCCGGCCACCGTGCTGACCAAGCCGCCTATCGCCAAGGAGTTCACGCCCAACCCGCGCCGCCATGCCGAACTGCGCGCGCGGCTCGAAGCCTATCGCGCGCTTTACCGCCACGTACGGCCGCTGTTCGACCCCGCGCGGCAACCGCTTGCCTGACCGGCTATCCGCAGCCGGTTTGCGCGCCTGGGTTGGTTGAAGCGCGCAGACCGGCTGCTATCATCGGCGCACTTCAAGCGAACCGTCACCGTGCCCAAGTCCACAGAAAAATTAGATCTCGCTACCCGCGCTGCGTGGCTCTACTACGTTGCCGGCAATACCCAGAACGAAATTGCTGAGAAGCTCCAGGTGTCGCGCCCGGTCGCGCAACGGCTCGTTGCTTTCGCGGTGGAGAAGAATCTGATTCGTGTGCGCGTCGATCACAAACTGGCTGACTGTCTCGCGCTCGCCGATCAACTGTCGAAACGCTACGGCCTGAGCATGTGCGAAGTGGTGCCGATCGACAGCGATACGTCCGAGGAAGTCGACCGCAAACTCGCAGTCGCCGGCGCGCAAGTGATGGAGCGCTACCTCGGCGAGGAAAAACCGATGGTGGTCGCGGTGAGCAGCGGCCGCACGCTGAAGGCCGCCGTCGATCAGATCGCGCAACTGGACCGTCCGCAGCACCGGCTGGTATCGATGGTCGGGGCGATCGCCCAGGACGGCTCCTCGAACCGCTATGACGTCGCGCTGCACATTTCGGAGAAGACGGGCGGCAAGCATTTTCTGCTGCCCGCCCCACTGCTCGCCGATAGCGAAGCTGAGCGCGCGCAGTGGTGCAATCACCGTTTATATCGGATCGTCGAGTCGTTGTCGGCGCAGGCCGATGTGGCGTTCGTCGGCATCGGCAATATCGGGCCGAAATGTCCGCTGCACGAAGACGGCTTCATTACGTCGGCCGAAGTGAAGGAGTTGATGCAGAACGGCGCGGTGGCGGAGATGCTCGGACTGCCTATCGACGCCGCGGGCGCGCACGTCGAATCGCCTACCGGCCGGCGCGTGACAAGCATCGCGCTCGACTCGCCGCCGCAGCGCCCGACCATCGGCTTCGCCGGCGGGCAGCGCAAGCATGAAGCGCTGATTGCCGTGCTGAAAGGCGGCTGGCTGTCGGGCCTCGTGACCGACGAATCATGCGCGAGAGCCGCGCTCGAGGCGTAAGCGGACGGTCTGAGCCCATGCCACGCTACATCGCCGTCAGCCCTTCGGTGATGATGATTCGATATTCCCCGCCCTGCAGACGCGTCTCGCTGACGGCCTGATACTCCGGGCTGCGATACCAGGCAATGGCTTCGTCGTAGCTGGCGAATTCGAGGATCAGGATTTCGTCGATCGGCGGACCCTCCACCACTTCCTTGCGGCCGTGGCTCGCCAGCATCATCACCGGATGTTGCTCGAAGGTTGCAGGCGCAACCTGTTTGTATTCATCCAGTTTGGCGGGGTCGAGCGTTTTCTCGCGCGTAATGACAACGTAGGCGGCCATGAACGTTTCCGGAGCGTGATTGAAAGGAAAGCGGCGCGCCCGCCGCTTTCCCAATCATTACGCGGCCAGCACTTCGACGATCTTACGCTGGAATGCTTTCCCCGCGCTGTCGAACAAATGGCAGTGCTCCGGCGTGGCGCCGAGTTTTTGCGTCTCACCCTTGGTATGACGTTCGAGCGGCGGAATGCGCGCGATCAGTCCGTCCGGCGCGACGCTCGATTCCGCGTACAGATACGCGGCGTCACCGAGCGATTCGATCGCCATGGTTCGGGCCGAGATGCCGTCTTCAGCCATGCCTACGTGCAAGTGCTCGGGGCGAATGCCGACCGTCACCTTGTCGCCCTGCTTCACCGCGGCCGGTTCCACTGCGACGCGCTGGGTCTCGCCGGTCTCGTAGCGCACCGTGACGCCGTCGTGCGTAACCGATTGCACCACGCCTTCCATGAAGTTCATCTTCGGCGAACCGATGAATCCCGCGACGAAACGGTTGGCCGGCGCGTGATACAGCATGGTCGGGCTGCCGACCTGCTCCAGATTGCCCGCCGACAGCACCACGATCTTGTCCGCCAGCGTCATGGCCTCGACCTGATCGTGCGTCACGTAGATCATCGTGGTCTTCAGTTCGTCATGCAGACGCGCGAATTCGAGGCGCATTTTCACGCGCAAGGCGGCGTCGAGATTCGACAGCGGTTCGTCGAACAGGAACACCTTCGGCTTGCGCGTAATCGCGCGGCCGATCGCCACGCGCTGACGCTGGCCGCCGGACAACTGCTTCGGCTTGCGATCAAGCAGATGGTCGATGTGCAGGATCTTCGCGGCGTTGCGCACTGCCGCGTCGATCTCCGGCTTCTTGGTGCCGGCGAGCTTCAGGCCGAAGGCCATGTTGTCGTATAGCGTCATGTGCGGATACAGCGCGTACGACTGGAACACCATCGCGATGCCGCGCTTGGCGGGCGCCACGTCGTTCACACGCATGCCGTCGATGGTCAGATCGCCGCCGCTGATATCTTCGAGGCCGGCGATCATCCGCATCAGCGTCGATTTACCGCAACCGCTCGGGCCCACGAACACGACGAACTCGCCGTCCGCGATATCGAGGTTGATGTCGCGCATCACTTCGTTTTCGTCGTACGCCTTCCTGATGTTGCGCAGAGTTACGCTTGCCATGATGTGTCTCCGTGTAATGCTGTGTGTTGCTTGTCCGATGTTTCGGTTGCCTGAGTTGTTTGTGACGCTCAGGCGGCTACATTTGATTCGCTTTCCATGCCGCTGCTTATGGCGCGGCCGCCGTTGCACTCAGCGTCCATTGCGCGACCAGTTCCGGCAACTGCTGCATGTCGTCGAACACGTGACGCGCGCCGGCCGCATGCAGCTTGTCGATCTGCGCATCGCTCGCATGACCGCCGCCGATGAAGCCGAGCACCGTCATGCCCGCCGCCGTGGCCGCAGTCACGCCGGTGACGCTGTCCTCCACCACGAGGCACGCCGAAGGCGCGAGTCCGAGGCCCTTGGCCGCCGCCAGATAAACGTCGGGCGCGGGCTTCGGATTCGGCACCGCGTCGGCGCAGAACAGGCGGTCGCCGAAAAATCTCACCAGACCCGTGCGCGTCAGCACCGTCTCCACATACGGGCGAAAGCTGTTGCTCGCGCAGCCTTTGGTGAGCGGCACCTGAGCCAGCGCGGCTTCGATGCCTTCGACCGTTGGCGCCTGCATCGCCGCCGCTTCCACTGCCTGGCGGATCGAATCGATGTCCTCGACACTGAGGCTCTTGCCGAGCTGCGCCGCGGTGCCTTGCAGCACTTTCTCGATGCGCAGTCCGAGCAGCGGCATGACGACCGGTTCGACGTCGGTGTCGGGCCAGCGCGCTTCGAGTTCGTGCACCAGCATGCGCGCCGCCACGGCTTCACTGTCGATCAGCACGCCGTCGCAATCGCAGATCAGCGCGAAATTGCCGGCGAGCGTGCTTCCACTCGTGCCTGCCGTCATTTGACCGCCCCGAAGGTAAGGCCGCGCACCAGTTGCTTCTGCGACAGCCAGCCGACGATCAGGATCGGCGCCACCGCCAGCAGCGAAGCGGCGGACAGCTTGGCCCAGAAGAGGCCTTCAGGACTCGAATACGAAGCAATGAACACCGTCAGCGGCGCGGCATTCGAACTCGACAGGTTGATACTCCAGAACGCCTCGTTCCACGACAGGATCACGAGCAGCAGCGCCGTCGAGGCCAGGCCCGGCAGCGACATCGGCATTAGCAGATAGACGATTTCCTGCCACGTCGCGGCGCCGTCGATCCGTCCGGCTTCGAGAATGTCGCGCGGAATTTCGGCGAAGTACGTGAAGGACATCCACACTGCGATCGGCAAATTGATCAGCGTGTAGACGATCACGAGACCCGACACCGAATCCAGCAGTCCGCTGTTTTTCCACAGCAGATAGATCGGCACCAGCACGCCGACCGACGGCATCATCTTGGTCGACAGCATCCACAGCAGAACCTTCTGCGTGCGGCGGGTCGGGAAGAACGCCATCGCATAGGCGGCCGGCACGGCGAGAATCAGGCACAGAATCGTCACGCCCGCGGAGATCAGTATCGAATTCCACGCGAACGAAAAGTAATTGCTGCGCGCGAACACCTCGCGGAAGCTGTCGAGCGTCGGGATGAAAAACAGCGACGACGCATAGGCTTGCTGCTCCGTCTTGAACGCGGTGATCGTCATCCAGAAGATCGGAAAAAACAGCAGCAGGGCGACGAGCCAGGCGATCACGCCAGGAATGCCGCGGCGGATCGCGGCGAACGGCGACTTCGCCGGCACCGTCATGGCAGTCGTCGGGTTCGACACCGGGGTAGAGGCAACTTGGCTCATTTTTCGTACTCCCCTTTCAGGTTCTTCGCGAGCATCCGCACGAGGAAGAACGACACGATATTGGCCAGCACGACAGCGAGAATGCCGCCCGCCGACGCGAGACCGACGTCGAACTGTTGCAGGCCCAGCGAATAGATCAGGTACGACAGGTTGGTGGTCGCGGTGCCCGGACCGCCGCCCGTGGTCGTATAGATTTCGGCGAAAATCGACAGCAGGAAAATCGTCTCCATCATCACCACCACCGCGATCGCCCGTTTCAGGTGAGGCAGCGTGATATAGAAGAACATCGAGAACGGCCCCGCGCCGTCGATGCGCGCCGCCTCCTTCTGCTCCTGATCGAGCGACTGGATCGCCGTGAACAGAATCAGGAAAGCAAACGGCAGCCACTGCCACGCGACAATCATGATCACGGCTGTCAGCGGATATTCCGCGAACCAGTCGATCGGCGTCATGCCCATGGCGCGCATGCCCTGCGCGATCAGGCCATACACCGGATGCAGAATCATGTTCTTCCAGATCAGCGCGCTCACGGTCGGCATCACGAAGAATGGCGCGATGGCGAGCAACCGCGCGACGCCCTGGCCGTAGAACTTGCGGTCAAACAGGATCGCCATCAGCACGCCGCCCACCACCGTGATCACGAGGACCGAGATGATCAGTTCGAGCGTGTGACCGATCGAAGGGCCGAACGACGGATCGCTGGCAAGGTATTTATAGTTGTCGAAACCCGCGAAGCCTTTCAGATCCGGATTCAACAGGTTGTAGCGCGAGAACGAAAACCAGATCGTCATCGCGAGCGGAATCGCCATCCACAGCACGAGCACCGCGACCGAAGGCGTGACTAGCCAGCGGGCGGAATTGGCTTTGCGGATTTCGCGTTCTTTTTCTGTCTGGGGATGGGCATGCATGATAGGTAGGCGCAGAGGACGCATGATTGACCACCTGTGGTAATGCGCGGACCGCCGCCCGAAGCCGCGACGACACCCTGCGATGTCGCGGCGCACGTGTGGCGGCAAGGCCCGCTGTGCCGCGTAAGCCAGCTGACTGGCGTCAGCCGGCGCGTGCCACGTAACGACCGTGGCTTACTTCTGGTAGCCGGCCTGCTTCACCGCGCGATCCGCGGTGGCGTTGCCGGCCGCCAGCGCCTGATCGATCGTCATCTGACCGGCAATCGCGCCGGAGATGCTCTGACCGACCACGGTGCCGAACGACTGGAACTCAGGAATCCCGACGAACTGCACACCGGTGTACGGCACCGGCTTGAGCGTCGGGTGCTCCGGATCCGCCGTTTCGATTGCCTTCAGCACGAAGTCGCCGAACGGTGCTGCCTGCTTGTACTCAGGGCGCGCGTAGGTGGATTTACGTGTTCCCGGCGGCACCGAAGCCCAGCCTTCGTCCTTCGCGACCAGTTCGATGTATTGCTTCGACGTGGCCCACGTGATGAACTTCTTGGCCGAGTCAGCCTGCTTCGACGACTTCGGAATCGCCAGCGCCCAGGCCCACAGCCAATGCGAACCCTTCGGCGTGACCGCGACCGGCGCCGCGGCGAAACCGACCTTGTCGGCGATCTGCGATTGCTGCTTGTTGTAAAGCATGCCGGCTGCCACCGTGGCGTCGATCCACATGCCGCACTTGCCAGAGGACATCAGCGTGAGGTTCTCGTTGAAGCCATTCGAACTCGCTCCCGGAGGGCCGTCCTTCTTCAGCAGATCGACGTAGAAGGTCATCGCCTTCTTCCATTCCGGCGAGGTGAGCTGCGCGTTCCACTTCTCGTCGAACCAGCGGCCGCCGAAGGTGTTCACCACCGTCGTGCCGTAGGCCATGTTCTCGCCCCAGCCCGCCTTGCCGCGCAGGCAGATGCCGTAAACGCCGTTGGCTTTGTCGGTGAGCTTGTCGGCGAACTGCTTGATCTGGTCGTAAGTCGGCTGGTCGGGCATCTTCAGGCCGGCCTTCTCGAACAGGTCCTTGCGGTAATACGTCATCGAGCTTTCGACGTAGAACGGCAGCGCGTACAACTGGCCGCCGCTCGAGAGGCCATCGCGGGCCGTCTTCACGACGTCGTTCAGATCGTAATCAGCGGGCAGATTCGTGAGCGGCGTGAGCCAGCCGCGCTTGCCCCATTGCGGCGTTTCGTATGCGCCGATCGTCATCACGTCGAACTGGCCGCTGCCGGTCGTGATGTCGGTGGTGGCGCGCTGACGCAGCACGTTTTCTTCGAGAATCACCCAGTTCAGCTTGATGTCCGGATTCGCCTTTTCGAATTCGGGCGAGAGCTTCTTCAGCTCGATCATGTCCGGATTGTTCAGCGTGGCGATCGTTACCGTCGCCGCCGACGCGCTCAATGCAAAGCATGCGACCGCGCCGGCACTGACCGCCTTTAGCGTGGATTTGAGGGCTGGCTTCATGTGTTGTCTCCTTTCTCGTACGTTATGTAGTGCAGCGTTTGTTCTACGAAATTGACGATGAACGGCGCGGACTCAGCTCATCCAGTTGCCGCCGTCGACGTTCAGGGTTTGCGCGGTGATGTAGTCGGCGTCCGCCGACGCGAGGAACAGGGCGGCGCCGGTCAGATCGTCCGGCACGCCCATGCGGCCGAGCGGCACCGCTTCGCCGACAAGCCGTTTCTTCTCGCCGAGCGGGCGGTTTTCATAGCGGGCGAAGAGCGCGTCGACTTCGTTCCACATCGGCGTATCGACGACACCCGGCGCGATGCCGTTCACATTGATCTTGTGGGGCGCAAGCGCCAATGCCGCGGATTGCGTGTAGCTGAGCACCGCCGCCTTGGTCGCGCAGTAGTGCGACACGAGCGCCTCGCCGCGCCGTCCGGCTTGCGACGACATATTGATGATCTTGCCGCCGTGGCCCTGCTCGACCATCTTTTGCGCCACGGCCTGCATGAGGAAGAACATGCCCTTCACGTTGACCGCGAAGAGACGGTCGAATACGTCCCAGGATTCGTCGAGGATCGGGCGCATGTCGAAGAGCGCCGCGTTGTTGAAGAGAATGTCGATTTGCCCGAAGCGCTCCAGCGCGCTCGCCACGATGCGCTGGATATCGTCGCGGCGCGTGACGTCGGCGCGCACCGTCAGCACGCGATCGCCATGGGTCGCACGCAGCGAGTCGCCGAAACTATCGGCCGGCTTCACGTCGACCAGCACGCAGCGCGCGCCTTCGTCCAGATATCGCCGCGCCACGGCTTCACCGATTCCGCTTGCCGCGCCCGTCAGAATGGCCACCTTGTCCTGCAATCGTGCCGCCACTGCTCGTCTCCGGTTCGTTTCGCTTCTTGAGGCGCGGTGAGCGAACGCTCATCACGCGAACAATTGCTCTGTTAGTGATCGGATGATCGGATACGCACCGGGCCATGTCAAGGCGCCCGAGCAGATTTCGATGGTGCAGCGCGGCAGGACTCCGGCACCCCTTTCCTGCTCCGATCAACACTAGTGCGAGAACTCGCAGTCAGCCAATCTGCTTTCCATTCGGCCATGCTGACAACATTTCGAGATACGTTATATCATTGCGACCTCGCTTCGCTTCGAAGCTGTTTGGTTGCGATTCGCTTGATTGCCATTTCGTAGGAGCCTCCGCCGATGGCCACATCGACTGCAGAACACCATGCCGTGCGCCTCGCGCATGCCGAAGCGCATGCCGCGTTGCATGGGCTCGCGCTGACGCCGCTGCGTCGTCAGGTGTATGCGGCGATCGTCGCGAGCGAGCGGCCGATCGGCGCTTATGAACTGCTCGATGCGCTCGAACCGGAACGCGGCCGTGTGCCGCCCACGACCGTGTATCGCGCGCTGGACTTTTTGCTCGCGCATGGCTTCGTGCATCGGATCGAATCGAAGAACGCGTTCGTGGCCTGCTGCGAAGTCGGCGTGCCGCATCGCAGCCAGTTTCTGATGTGCGACGGCTGCGGCGCCACCGTCGAAATTCCCGGCGACGACCTCGCTGAACAGTTGTCGCATAGCGCGCCGGCCCATGGCTTTGAAGTGCATCGGCAGGTGGTCGAACTGAGCGGTCTATGCGCGCTATGTGCCCGCGCGGCGCGGCCTGGCGGTGCTTCGGCCGACACAAAGCCGGCCTAGAGCCGGCGCGCTTTTCCTAACGTCAGTGATCCATTCAACCCTCACGCAGCAGGACACAACAATGAAGAAATTCGGCCCGATGTTGAACGGCGCACAGCGTGCGCTGAAACTGTCGAAGTACGTCGCGGTAAGCGCCGCCATGGTCGCGTTCGGCCACGCCGCGATGGCCGCGGACGCCAAAATCCCGGTGGTCGCGGCGGAGAATTTTTACGGCGACGTGGTGCAGCAACTCGGCGGCGATCGCGTCGACGTGACGAGCATCCTCAGCAATCCGGAGCAGGACCCGCATCTGTTCGAAGCGAGCCCGAAGACGGCGCGCGCACTGCAGCATGCAAGCCTTGTGGTCTACAACGGCGCCGACTACGATCCGTGGATGGCAAAATTGCTGGCGGCGTCGAAGGGCGCGAAGCGCGTGACGATCGTCGCGGCCGATCTCGTCGGCAAGAAAGGCGGCGACAATCCGCACCTCTGGTACGACCCGGCGACCATGCCGAAAGTGGCGCGCGCGGTAAGCGAGGCGCTCGTCGCGGCTGACCCGGCGCACAAGTCGGCGTACGATGCGAACCTCGCGAAGTTTCTCGATTCGCTGAAACCAGTCGACGCCAAAGTCGCCGAACTGCATGGCCGCTACGCCGGGGTGCCGGTCACGGCGACCGAACCGGTGTTCGGCTACATGTCCGACGCCGTGGGCCTGACCATGCGCAACCTGCGCTTCCAGCTCGCCACGATGAACGACACCGAAGCCAGCGCGGCCGATATCGCCGCGTTCGAACGCGACCTGCGCGAGAAGCGCGTCCGTGTTCTGATCTATAACAGCCAGGCAACCGAGGCCCTGACCAAACGCATGTTGAAGCTCGCGCAGCAATCGAAGGTGCCGACCATGAGCGTCACCGAGACCGAACCGGCCGGCAAGACCTATCAGACGTGGATGCTGACGCAGCTCGACGCGCTGGACACGGCGCTGGCCTCGGGTGATACGAACGGCGCAAGTGCGGCTGCGGCTTCAGGCGCGAAAGGAAAAACCCAATGACCCAGACTGGCCGCGGCGCGCCAGCGCGCGAGCCCAGCAGCGCGCCCGTGCTCGAACTCGAACGCGTGACGCTCGAACTCGGCGACCGCACGATTCTGCGCGACACCGGCTTCGTGGTGAACCAGGGCGAATTCATCGGCGTGCTCGGACCCAACGGCGCGGGCAAGACCACGCTGATGCGCGCCGTCCTCGGTCTCGTGCCTGCCGCTCAAGGCGCGATCCGCGTGCTGGGACAACCGGTCGAACGCGGCAATTCGTCGATCGGCTATATGCCGCAGACGCGCAGCGCGCTCGCCGGACGCCGCGTGCGCGGCCGCGATTTCGTCGCGATGGCCGCCGACGGCCATCGCTGGGGCTTGCCGCATGCGGACGCGGCCACGCGCGCCGATGTCGAACGTGTGCTGGATCTGGTGGGCGGCCGCAAGCTGGCCGAGCGGCCGTTGTCGGAACTGTCGGGCGGCGAGCGTCAGCGGCTGTTGCTCGCTCAATGCCTGCTCGGCAACCCGAAGCTGCTCTTGCTCGACGAGCCGTTGATCAGCCTCGATCCGCATCATCAGAAGAGCGTGGTTGAACTGGTGCGGCGCGTGCAACAGGAACTCGGTATCGCCGTGCTGTTTTCTGCGCATGAATTGAATCCGCTGCTGCACGCGCTCGATCGCGTGCTGTATCTCGGCAGCGGCGTGGCGGCGCTCGGCACCGTCGACGAAGTGATTACCCGGCCGGTCCTGTCGCGCCTCTACGGCTCGCCGATCGACGTGATGCGCGTGAATGGCCGCATCTTCGTGATGTCCGGCGACGTCGAAGTGGAAAAGCACGATCACGAGCACGAACACGACGAGAACGGCGGCCACAGCCACTCGCATTCCCATTCGCATGGCCACGCGCACGGCCACTCACATCAGCACGACTCACGCGACGGACACAAGCACGATGTTTGAATACGATTTCATGGTGAACGCATTCGCGGCGTCGGGGATCGTCGCGGTGCTGGCCGGCGTGGTGGGTTACTTTCTGGTGATGCGCGGACAGACCTTCGCGGGCCACGCGCTCTCGCACGTCGGCTTCACCGGCGCGACCGGCGCGGTGCTGATCGGCGTCTCGCCGATCTGGGGGATGATCGGCTTCACGCTGGCGGCGGGCGTCGGCATGGGCGCGCTCGGCGAACGCCTCGCCGGACGCGATGTGGCGATCGGCGTGATCCTCTCGCTGTCGCTCGGTTTCGGCTTGCTGTTTCTGCACTTCTTCACCGCGTACGCGACTCAGGTCACGGCGCTGCTGTTCGGCAATGTGCTCGGCGTGAATGCATCGACGCTCGGCGTGCTGGCGGGCTTGGGCGTCGTGAGCTTGCTGGCGCTCGCGGCGATCATGCGGCCGCTGCTGTTCGCTTCGTTGCAGCCGGAACTGGCCGAAGCCAAGGGCGTGTCGTTGCGCCTCGTGTCCGTGCTATTTCTCGCGATCGCCGCGCTCGCCGTGGCGGCGTGCACGCAGATTGTCGGCGTGCTGCTGGTGTTCACGCTGATGGTCGGCCCGGCCGCCGCCGCGCAAAACATGACGACGCGGCTTTCAGCGGGCCTCGCGCTCGCCGCGGTGTTCGCGCTGCTGCAGGCGTGGCTCGGTCTGACACTCGCGTTCTACACCGATTGGCCGACGAGCTTCTGGATCACCGTGCTGTCGGCGATGGTGTACGGCGGGAGTTTGTTGAGACGGCATTGAGTCTTCAGGAACGATGGCGGCATCGTATCTGCACACCGCCATCGTCGTCCTGCGGGACTTCAGCCGAGCAGCACCTTCGCGTGATGCGCGAGATGATCCTCGATGAACGTCGAGATGAAGTAATAGCCGTGGTCGTAGCCCGCGTGACGGCGTAGCGTCAGCGGTTGACCTGCGGCCTGGCAAGCGGCTTCGAACACGTCGGGATTCAGTTGCTCCGCGAGGAACTGATCCGCGAGTCCCTGATCGACCAGAATCCCTTCCGAGAACTTGCGCGACGCATGCGCAACGAGTTCGCTCGCGTCGTACTGCTTCCACGCTTCGCGGTCGTCGCCCAGATAGCCGCTGAACGCTTTCTCGCCCCACGGACAGCGCGTCGGCGCGGCAATCGGCGCGAACGCCGACACCGACCGATAGATCTCCGGATTGCGCAACGCGAGCATCAACGCGCCGTGACCACCCATCGAGTGCCCGAAGATGCCCAGACGCGCGCCGTCCACCGGCAGATTCGCGAGCACCGTTTCGCGCAGCTCGTCCCGCACGTACGAGTACATCCGGTAGTGCTGCGCCCACGGCTGCTGCGTGGCGTCAACGTAGAAGCCCGCGCCTACGCCGAAGTCCCACGCCGCGCTTTCGCCCGGCACACCCGCGCCGCGCGGACTGGTATCCGGCGCGATCAGCGCGATGCCCTGCTGCGCGGCGAAACGTTGCGAGCCGGCTTTGACCGGAAACGTTTCTTCGGTGCACGTGAGACCCGCGAGATAGAACAGCGCGGGCACGTTCGCACCGGACTGCAAAGCTTGCGGCGGCAGGTAGACGGAGAAGCGCATCGGCAGACCGATGGTCTGCGACTCGTGCCGATAGATGCGCTGCTCGCCGCCATGACAGACATGCGATGACAAGAGTTCAAGCATGGCGAGGCTTCCGGATTAGTACAGCACGACCGAGCGGATCGACTCGCCCTTCTTCATCAGATCGAAGCCCTCGTTGATGCGCTCGAGCGGCAGACGGTGCGTGATCAGATCGTCGATATTGATCTTGCCTTCCATGTACCAGTCGACGATCTTCGGCACGTCGGTGCGGCCGCGTGCGCCGCCGAACGCCGAGCCCTTCCACTCGCGGCCCGTCACCAACTGGAACGGACGCGTGCTGATTTCCTCACCCGCCGCCGCCACGCCGATAATGAACGACTGTCCCCAGCCCTTATGCGTGCATTCGAGCGCCTGACGCATCACCTTCGTGTTGCCGATGCATTCGAACGAGTAGTCCGCGCCGCCGTCGGTGAGTTGCACGATGTGATCGACCACGTTCTCAACCTCATTCGGGTTGATGAAGTGCGTCATGCCGAATTTCTTCGCCAGTTCGACACGGCCCGGGTTGATGTCCACACCGATGATCTTGTCCGCGCCGACCATCTTCGCGCCCTGGATCACATTGAGGCCGATGCCGCCGAGACCGAACACCACGACATTCGCGCCCGCCTCGACCTTCGCCGAATAAACGACCGCACCGACGCCCGTCGTCACACCGCAGCCGATGTAGCAGATCTTGTCGAACGGCGCGTCTTCACGCACTTTCGCCACCGCGATTTCCGGCACGACGATGTAGTTCGAAAACGTGGACGTGCCCATGTAGTGAAACAGCGGCTTGCCGTCGAGTGAGAAGCGCGAGGTCGCATCGGGCATCAAACCTTTGCCTTGCGTCGAACGGATCGCCTGACAAAGATTGGTCTTGCGCGACAGACAGAATTTGCACTGACGGCATTCCGGCGTATAGAGCGGAATAACGTGATCGCCCTTCTTCAGCGTGCCGACACCGGGACCGGTATCGACAATGACGCCCGCGCCCTCGTGCCCGAGAATCGCCGGGAAGATGCCTTCCGGGTCCGCGCCGGAGAGCGTGTAGTAATCGGTATGGCAAATGCCCGTGGCCTTCACTTCGATCAGGACTTCACCGGCGCGCGGCCCTTCCAGATCGACTTCCTCGATCGTCAACGGCGCCCCGGCCTTCCATGCGATTGCTGCTTTGGTCTTCATCGTGAATGCTCCTGTGTGTCTGTCAAGTCAAGGCGCGTCGCGGCGGACTGCGTTGCGGCGCGCATGTGTTGCGATCCGGTGCTGCGGCTGATTCGTGCGCCTCATGCGGGCACGTCGTCATTGGCATTCGGCGCACTGCGTCGACTCATACATTAGCGTGCGAAAAACGACATGGTATTGCAAAGCGCGTCACGGCATTGTCTGAACCTGACATGACCTTCGCTCATTGCGACGGCATGTTCGCGAACCATGTTTCGACTCGTCCGTAGAGATCGAGAAAGCGCTCATAGCGTTCGGCAAGCGCCGCGTCGCCTTGCGGACCCGCAACGCGCGTCGCGCCCGGCGCGAGCGCGGCCAGATCGCGCGCGTGCCAATGCCCGCTCGCGAGGCCGCCGAGAATCGCCGCGCCACGCGGCGCCGCATTCGGACAATCGACCGCGTGCAGTTCGACATTCAGCGCATCGGCGAGCAACTGGCGCCAGCGGGTGTCGACGGAACCGCCGCCCGCCAGTTTCAACGCCGTCACCGTCGCGCCGCTCGCGCGAATCGCGTCGAGTCCGGCACGCAGCGAGAACGCGACGCCTTCGAACGCGGCGCGCATCATCGTGCCGCGCGTGTGATCGAGCGCGAGGCCGAGCCACCCGCCGCGCGCCATCGGATTGAGCCAGGGCGTGCGTTCGCCTGTGAGGTACGGCAGGAACGTGAGGCCGGATGCTGCCGCTGTGTTCGCATTGGATGCGCTGGATGCGCCGATTGCGTTGGATGCGCTGGTCGCGTCACCGAACGCGTCCCGATACGCATCGGCCCATTCATACGACAGCCATCCGCGCGCGCGTTCGAGCGCGATGCCGACGTTCTGCATCGCCGCCATCCGATACCAGTGATCGCTCGCCGCGCGATAACGATGCAAGCCCTTGACCGCCGCGGGCGCGTGCTCGGCCAGCACCACGATCTGTCCGCCAGTGCCAGTGGTCAGCAATGCGTCGCCGTCGTGCGCCAATCCGCTGCCGAGCGCGGCGCAAGGCGTATCGGCCGCGCCTGTCGCGAGCACGATGCCGGCGCGCAACCCCAACGCCTGCGCCGCGCTCTCCGACAACACACCACCGGCCGCATAGGACGGCGCCAGCGGCGCGAACCACTCGCGCGGAATCTCGAGCCGATCGAGCAGCGCTGCGTCCCACACACCGGCGGGATCGGCGAGCGCGGTCGCGCAGGCGTCGGAGGGATCGGTCGCCACCGCGCCGCCCAATGCGACGCGCAGCCAGTCTTTCGGTTGCAGCGCCCAGCGCGTGCGGCTCGCGGACCGCGGTTCGTGCAACACGATCCAGCGCAGCAGCGGACCGGCCATGCCCGGCGCGACCGGGTTCGACTGCGGCTCGGGCCACGCGTCGAGCAAGGCCAGCGCACGCGTGTCGGGCCACAGCATGGCGGGCCGCACGGCCTCGCCCGCTGCGTCGATCAACACGACGCCGTGCATCTGTCCGGAAAAACCGATGGCTCGCACATCGCGGCGCAATCCGTCGGGCAAACGCGCGGCGGCTTCGCATAGCGCGCGCCACCATGTTTGCACCGATGTCTCCGCCCACCCCGCCTGCGGCGTTTCGATGGGGTAAGCGACGCTCGCCACCGCCTGCTCGCGACCGTTTTCGTCGACGATTGCTACTTTGAGGGAACCGGTGCCGAGGTCGATGCCGAGAAAACTCATGAGCGATAGAGCGTCAAATTGAGGAGCGAAAGGAGCACGCGAAAGCTGCCCGAAAAGCGTATTTTTCAGCGTCGGCGCAGCGCTTGAAAAGCATGCCCGACCGCACGCCGAAAATCGCGAATCGCGGGTTAACCCGCTCGCGCCGCGAGCCACATCAAAACAGGACTATGCGGTGAGCGAGATACACCTCATTGATTCTCACACATATCGCGTCAATCCGGACTCGCGCGACGCACAGCCTCGCGTCGCCACTGCACGGGGCTGACCGCCGATGGACCAGGTCCGCGCATTTCTTTTGGCTTTCAAACGGCCCCTACCCATATCGTCACCGGGAATGCCGGAATAGGCCCCACTGGTCTTGTTGTGCTTTTTAGTCCCCGATACCTTGGAGTCATCCCAAAAACTCAGATGGTGGAGACAGACAATATGCAATCGAACACGGTTCACCCGTGCGACGAACGACTGCCCGCAGGTCAGTTGCTCACGCTCGGCATCCAGCACGTTCTGGTGATGTATGCCGGTGCGGTCGCAGTGCCGCTGATCATCGGCGCTGCGCTCAAGTTGCCGAAAGATCAGATCGCGTTCCTGATCAGCGCCGATCTGTTTTCCTGCGGCATCGCCACGCTGATCCAGACGCTCGGTCTGTGGATTTTCGGCATCCGTCTGCCGGTCATCATGGGCTGCACGTTCGCGGCCGTCGGCCCGATGGTCGCGATCGGCACCAATCCCTCGCTCGGCATTCTCGACATCTTCGGCTCGACGATTGCGGCCGGTGTGGTCGGGATCCTGCTCGCGCCCGCGGTCGGCAAATTGCTGCGCTTCTTCCCGCCGGTCGTGATCGGCGTGGTGATCTCGGTGATCGGTTTGTCGCTGATGGAAGTCGGCATCAACTGGGCGGCCGGCGGCGTGGGCAATCCGGATTACGGCAATCCGATCTATCTCGGCCTCTCGCTGACCGTGCTGATGCTGATTCTGCTGATCAACAAATTCGCCAAGGGTTTCCTTGCCAATATCTCGGTGCTGCTCGGCATTGTCGCCGGCTTCGTGATTGCGCTGGCCATCGGCCGCGTCAACATGGAAGGCGTCACGCATGCGCCGTGGGTCGGCTTCGTCATGCCGTTCCACTTCGGCCTGCCGCACTTCGATCCGCTGTCGATCGCGACGATGGTCACCGTGATGTTCGTCACCTTCATCGAATCGACCGGCATGTTCCTCGCGGTCGGCGACATGGTGGATCGTCCGGTCGATCAGAAGACGCTGGTGCGCGGCTTGCGCGTCGACGGCCTGGGCACGTTGATCGGCGGTATCTTCAACTCGTTCCCGCATACCTCGTTCTCGCAGAACGTTGGCCTGATCGGCGTGACCGGCGTGAAGAGCCGCTTTGTTTGCGCGATGGGCGGCGTGATCCTGGTGCTGCTGGGCCTGTTCCCGAAGATGGCGCAAGTGGTCGCGTCGGTGCCGGCTTTCGTGCTCGGCGGCGCGGGCATCGTGATGTTTGGCATGGTCGCGGCGAACGGCATCAAGGTGCTGTCGAAGGTCGACTTCGTGAAGAACCATCACAACCTGTTCATCGTCGCGGTCAGTATCGGCCTGGGTCTCGTGCCGGTGGTGTCGCCGCATTTCTTCTCGAAGCTGCCGCCGGCGCTTTCGCCGCTGCTGCATAGCGGAATTCTGCTGGCTTCGGTGTCGGCGGTCGTGCTGAATCTGATCTTCAACGGCGTGAAGAGCGAGAAAAAGGCGCAGTGCGAAATTCGCAGCGCCGGGCATGATTTCGACGGACGCGGCGGCAACGAACCGCGCGGCGACGACATGCTGCGCGCAGCTGACGTGCACTGAACGGTGCGCAACACTTGAGCGCTTGTGCGATCGAGAGCTCGCGCAAGCGCTGCGGATAAAAAAACGCCACGGCATGCCGTGGCGTTTTTTTCATGGCGGGCTGCGCAAGGCGGTTTCTGCTGAAACTGAAACCGCTCTACGCGCCCGGGGCAACGGGCAATCCTAACCCGCCGTGGCCCCCGAAGCCGCCACCGGCGCACTCGCCGCACCGTAGTCGACCGGTGCATCGGCCGGACGCGGCTGCTCGCCGTTGTGTTCGATCCAGCCGCCGCCGAGTACCTGATACAACGTCACGAGGTTCTGCAGACGTTGCATGCGGGCGGTGACCAGCAACTGCTGCGACGAATACAGATCGGTCTGCGCGGTCAGCACCGTCAAATAGCTGTCGACACCATTCGTATAACGCAGGTTCGACAGATCCAGCCGGCGCTGTTCGGCAAAGGTATTGCGCTCCAATGCCTGAATCTGCTGATCGTACGTGCCACGCGCCGCCAGGGCGTCGGCCACATCGCGGAAGGCCGACTGGATCGCTTTTTCATACGTGGCGATCTGGACGTTCTTCTGGATGTTGGCGAGATCGAGGTTGGCGAGATTCTGTCCGCCCTCGAAGATCGGCAACGTGATCGACGGCGCGAAGCTCCACGCCGCAGAACCCGGCTTGAACAGACCGCCGAGCGACGGGCTGAGCGTACCGAAGCTGCCGGTCAGCGAGACCTTCGGGAAGAACGCCGCGCGCGCCGCGCCGATGTTCGCATTGGCGGCCAGCAGATTCTCTTCGGCCTCCATGATGTCCGGACGACGCGTCAGCAGATCGGACGGCAGACCCGCCGGAATATCCGTGAGGAGATTCTGGTTGTCCAGCGTCATGCCCGGCGGCAGATCGTCCGGCAACGGCTCGCCGATCAACAGCACGAGCGCGTTATCCGCCTGCGCCCGCAGACGCAGCTGCTGCTGCAGGTTGGCCTGAGCCTGCTCGACCACGGTTTGCGATTGACGCAGATCCAGCTCCGAACCGGTGCCGTTGTCGAACTGCAGCTTGGCGATCCGATACGATTCCTGCGAGGTCTTCAGCGTGTTCTGCGTGACTTTCAACAGATCGTCCAGCTCGAGCACGGTCATGTACTGGGTCGCCACCTGCGAGACCAGCGAGATTTCCGCCGCCTTGCGCGCCTGAGCCGTGGCCAGGTATTGCGCCAACGCCTGGTCCTTCAGGCTCTGAATCCGCCCGAAGAAGTCTATTTCCCACGACGCGTTCAAGCCGACCGAATAGGTGTTGGTAATCGTCTGCCCCGCGACCGACAGATCTTTCGGCGTGCGTTGCTTGCTTTGCGAAGCCGCGGCGTCGAGCGTGGGGAACAGCCCGGCGCGAACGATCCGGTACTGCGCCGCCGAGGCCTGCATGTTAAGCACCGACACGCGCAGGTCGCGGTTGTTCTTCAGCGCGATCTCGATCAACCGCTGCATGCGCGGATCGACGAAGAAATCACGCCAGCCGATATCCGCCGCGGCCAGGCCGTTGGCGCTGCGCGCAGCATTTGTCGCGCCGGGCGGTTGCTTGCCCGCCTGGGTCGCGTCAGTCTGGCTCGCGCCCGGCTGGGTCGCGCCCGGTTGCGTGTCGTACACGCCGCCGGTCGGGAAGGTGCTCGTCGTGGGCGGAGCCGGACGCTCGTACTTCGGCGCCATCGTGCACCCCGCGGCGAACAGCGCGACCGCCACTGCAATCAGAGAGTGTTTTTGCATCTCAATGTCCGTCCTTGCCCGAGCCTTCATCCGTCGACCCGGCCGAAGCGCCGCCCTGGCCGTCATGCGGATGGTGCTGGTTGTAGTGTGCGAGCGCCTCGTCCGGGTCTTCCTTCTCGCCGCCGAATTTCGCGCGGATCACGACGAAGAACATCGGGATCATGAAAATCGCGAGGAAGGTCGCCGTCAACATCCCGCCGATCACGCCCGTACCGATCGCGTGCTGGCTCGCCGAACCCGCGCCGTTACTGATCGCGAGCGGCATCACACCGAGAATGAACGCGAGCGAGGTCATCAGAATCGGACGCAACCGCAGACGCGCTGCTTCCAGCGCGGCCTCGATCGGCCCCATGCCCTCACCCTGCTGCAGCTCGCGGGCGAATTCCACGATCAGAATCGCGTTCTTCGCCGACAACCCCACCGTGGTCAACAGACCGACCTGGAAGAACACGTCGTTCTCGAGTCCACGCAGCGTAGCGGCCAGCAGTGCGCCGATCACGCCGAGCGGCACCACCATGATCACCGAGAACGGAATCGACCAGCTTTCATACAGTGCCGCGAGACACAGGAACACGACGAGGATCGAGATGCCGTACAGAATCGGCGCCTGCGAACCGGACTGGCGCTCCTGCAGCGACAGACCCGTCCACTCGTAGCCCACGCCGGCCGGCAGCTTCGCCACGAGCGCTTCCATGGCTGTCATGGCCTGACCGGTCGACTTGCCCGGTGCCGCCGCGCCCTGGATTTCCACCGCGGAAATGCCGTTGTAGCGCTCCAGCTTCGGCGAACCGTAGGTCCACGTGCCGCTCGCGAACGACGAGAACGGCACCATGCCACCCGCGGAGTTACGCACGTACCAGGCGTTCAGGTCTTCCGGCGTCATGCGGAACGGCGCATCGCCTTGCAGATACACCTTCTTGATCCGGCCGTCGGTGTCGAGGAAGTTGTTCACGTACTGCGATGCCCACGCGATCGAGAACGTCTGGTCGATCGCGGACAGCGACACACCAAGCGCCGAAGCCTTCTCGTGGTCGATATCCACCTTGAACTGCGGCGTGTCGTTCAGGCCGTTCGGACGCACCTGAGCCAGCGTCGGATCTTTCGCCGCCATGCCCAGCAACATATTGCGTGCTTCCATCAGCTTTGCGTGACCGACGCCGGCGCGATCCTGCAATTCGAAGTCGAAGCCCGCAGCCGTGCCGAGTTCAGGAATCGACGGCGGATTCACCGGATACACCAGCGCGTTCTTGTAGCTGCCGAAGTGCATGAAGAGACGGCCCACCAGCGCCTGCACCTTCTGATCGCTGTGCTGACGTTGCGAGTAATCCTTCATCCGCACGAACACGAGACCCGCATTCTGGCCGCGACCGGCGAAGCTGAAGCCGTTCACGGTAAAGGTCGATTCGACGATGCTCTTCTCGGTGTTGAGCAGATAGTCGGACACGTCCTTCAACGCGCGCGCCGTGGTTTCCTGCGTCGAGCCCGACGGCGTTTGCACCAGCACGAACATCGTGCCCTGGTCTTCGTCAGGCAGGAACGACTTGGGCAGCTTCACGAACAGCAGGCCGACCGCGAAAATCACCACCATATAGATGATCAGCCAACGGCCCGAGCGCTTGATCACGTGGTGCACGCCCGAGTGATACTTGTCGCGGCTCCTGTTGAAGGTGCGGTTGAACCAGCCGAAGAAACCAGTGGTTTTTTCCTGGTGCCCCGGTTCAACCGGCTTGAGAATCGTCGCGCACAATGCCGGCGTCAGAATCAACGCGACCAGCACGGACAGCACCATGGCCGCCACGATCGTCAGCGAGAACTGCCGGTAAATTGCGCCGACCGAACCGCCCGAGAACGCCACCGGCACGAACACCGCCGAGAGCACGAGCGCCACGCCAACCAGCGCGCCGGTAATCTGATCCATTGCCTTGCGGGTGGCGTCACGAGGCGATAAACCCTCCTCCTGCATCACCCGCTCGACGTTTTCCACCACCACGATCGCATCGTCCACCAGCAAGCCGATCGCCAGCACGAGCCCGAACATGGACAGCGTGTTGATCGAGAAGCCCACCAGACCCATGATCGCGAACGTGCCCAGCAGCACCACCGGCACCGCGATCGTCGGGATCAGCGTGGCGCGCAGGTTCTGCAGGAACAGGTACATGACCAGGAACACCAGCACGATACCTTCGAGCAGCGTCTTGACCACTTCTTCGATCGACAGACGCACGAACGGCGTGGTGTCGTACGGGTACTGCACCACCAGACCGTGCGGGAAGTACTTCGACAGTTCGGCGACCTTCGCGCGCACCGCCTTCGCGGTAGCCAGCGCATTCGCGCCGGTAGCGAGCTGAATACCGAAGCCCGCCGTCGGCTGGCCGTTGTACTTGGTGTCGAAGTTGTAGTTTTCGCCGCCGAGTTCGATACGCGCCACGTCCTTGATGCGAACGCGCGAGCCGTCCTGGTTCACCTTCAGCAGCACGTTGCCGAACTGTTCAGGCGTATTGAGCAGCGTGGCTTCCGTGATAGTGGCCTGCAACACCTGACCCGGCACGGAAGGCGTGCCGCCGAGCGAACCGCCCGCGACCTGCACGTTCTGTGCTTGCAACGCGGTTTCCACATCCACCGGCGTGAGGCCGAAGTTGGTCAGCTTGTTCGCGTCCAGCCAGATCCGCATGGCGTACTGCGAACCGAACAGCGTCACCGTGCCCACGCCGTCGATACGGCTCACCGGATCCTGAATGTTCGACGCGACGTAGTTCGCCAGGTCGTACTTGTTCATGCTGCCGTCTTCGGACACGAACGCCATCACCAGCAAGAAGCTGCTGCTCGACTTCGTGACCTTGGTGCCCAACTGCTGCACGGCTTGCGGCAACAGCGGCGTGGCGAGCTGCAGCTTGTTCTGCACCTGCACCTGCGCGATGTCAGGATTGGTGCCGGCCGCGAACGTCAGCGTGATGGTTGCCGTACCCGAGTCGTCCGAGGTGGACGACAGATACAGCAAGTGGTCGAGACCACTCATCTGCTGCTCGATCACCTGCGTGACGGTGTTTTCCACCGTCTTCGCCGATGCGCCCGGGTACGTTGCGCTGATCTGCACGGCCGGCGGCGCGATGGTCGGGTACTGCGCGATCGGCAATGTGAAGACCGACGCGATACCCGCGAGCATCAGAATAATGGCGATCACCCATGCAAAAATCGGGCGATCAATGAAGAACTTTGCCATGAGGCGGGCTCCCTGTTATTACGCGCCCGATGCAGCGGAGGCAGGTTGTGCCGTCTGCGCAGCACCGCTGGCGGCCGGCGCGCTTTGAGCAGCAGCGCCGGAAGCGGGTGTGGCGGGAAGTTGCGCGGCAACGGTCTTGACCTGCATGCCGGGTTTCGCCTTGTCGGTGCCCTGCACGATCACGCGGTCGCCCGGATTCAGGCCGCTTTCGACCACCCAGTTCGAACCGTACGTGCCCGAGGTGACCAGCTGACGCAACACCACCTTGTTGTCGTTACCGACGACCAGCGCGGTCGGCTGACCCTTCTGGTCGTGCGTGATGCCGACTTGCGGCACCACGAGCGCGCTTTCGTTGACGCCTTCTTCGATGCGCGCGCGCACGAACATGCCTGGCAGCAGCACCTTGTCGGTGTTCTTGAAGATCGCGCGCACGGTGACCGAACCGGTGCCCTGGTCGACCGTCACGTCGGTGAACTGCAGCTTGCCCTTCTCCGAATAGGTGCGGCCGTCTTCGAGAATCAGCGACACCTTGGCGGCGTCCGGCCCGGTCGTCTTCAGACGTCCTTCCTGCATGTCGCGGCGCAGCTTCAGCCCGTCGAGGCTTGATTGCGTCAGGTCCACATAGACCGGATCCAGTGTCTGCACGGTGGCCATCAAGGTGGCGGCGCTCGCCTGCACGTAGGCGCCCGGCGTGACCTGCGAAATGCCGACCTGGCCGCTCACCGGCGAAACCACGTCCGTGTAGCCGAGGTTGATCTGCGCCGTGTCGACCGCCGCCTTGCCCGCGGCGACGTCAGCCACAGCCTGCCCTTGCGAGGCGACGGCGTTGTCGTAGTCCTGCTTGCTGACCGCGTTGGCCGCCACCAGCACCTTGTAACGGTTCGCTTGCGCAGTGACCGACACGAGGTTGGCCTGCGCCTTCGCCAGGCTCGCCTTGGCGTTATTCAGCGTGGCGATGTACGGCGCCGGATCGATCTTGTACAGACGTTGTCCCGCTTTGACCTGACTGCCTTCCGTGAACTCGCGGCGCAGCACGATGCCGTCGACCCGCGCGCGCACTTGCGCCACGAGGAAGGCACTGGTGCGGCCGGGCAATTCGGTGACGACGGGCACGGCCGTCGGCTGAACAGTGACGACGCCGACTTCCGGCGTTTGTTGCGGCGGGGCAGATTGTTTTGGTCCGCACGCTGCCAGCAATACGGCAGCCGTCGCGGCACTGATTAAGCGGAATGGAACCCGTTCGACGCGCATGGAGCGACCTCTGTCAAAGACTGAGAATGAAAAAGTGCGCGCATCCCTACCCCGGGGACGACAGCGCACACATGCGTCTTGCGACGCCTGACCGGACACCCGCGGACGCACACCGAACCTGCAGGGCACCCTGAGTGAAATGCGCCATACCGGGGAAATGCCGCACGGCGCCGCCCGTCCGGGCACGGCGCGAAGAGCGTTTGAAAGGCAACAGTGACGGATATTAACGTTTCGTCACGGCTTGGGCTATCCGATCGTGGGATGCTATTATATATACATTCACGAATGCATGTAAAAGTGCGTTTATATCTCTTGCTGGCTGGGGACTTGCAAGATTGCTTCGCAATTCGGTCAACGGTAGACGGATTGTCATCGGGCGTACTTAAAAACGCCCGGGAAAACCCCACAATCAGGGCAGGTCATTCCAACATGGTCAGAAGAACCAAAGAAGAGGCGCAGGAGACGCGCAACAGTATTCTCGACGCGGCCGAACGGGTTTTCTTCGAGAAAGGCGTATCGCGCACGTCGCTTGCCGATATCGCGCAGGCCGCCGGCGTCACACGCGGTGCCATCTATTGGCACTTCGCACATAAGAGCGATCTGTTCACGGAAATGTTCGACCGCGTGCTGCTGCCGCTGGACGAACTCAAGGCCGCCTCGCAAGATCCCAATGAGCCCGATCCGCTCGGACGTCTGATGGAAATCTGCACGGTCTGTCTGCGCGACACCGCCAACGACCCGCGTCGCCGGCGCGTGTTCGACATCCTGTTTCTGAAATGCGAGCTGGTCGAGGAAATGGGTCCGGTGATGGTCCGCTATCAGACCAACATGCGCGAAGGACTTCAGAAAATCCAGGGCGGTCTGCGCAACGCCATCTCCAAAGGGCAACTGCCCGCGGATCTGGACACGAAACTGGCGGCGGCGATGGTGCATGCGTTCGTCAGCGGTTCGCTGCGCGACATGCTTTTTTTGCCCGACGCCACGGATTTCGGCGCCCATGCCGTGCAGATGGTCGAAGGTATGTTCGACGCACTGAAGCTGAGCCCAGCTCTGCGCAATGGGCATGCGCAGCGGAGCAGCGGCGGTTAGTCGATTGCCTGACGGAAGCGGCGGACGAAAAAAAGGCGGACGGGTGAGCAACCCGCCGCCTTTGTTTTCATGCACAGCATGCGTGATGCCGCATTCGCCGCTTTGTTCTACCCGGCCGACCGCATTCTATATAGCAGCGCTCGACGCGGCCATCGTCCGCGATCTCTACGCCGCGGCCCGCGTGGCCCTTGCCTTCTGATTCGACGCATAGATATTGTCCCGCTCCAAAGGCGTCCCGCTCCGCACCGCCGCGATCCACTCGTCGGTGCTCGCCACCGCCGCGAAACGCGACTGCAGCACCACGCTGAACACCCGATGGATGTCCTGCGCGCTGGCGAAACCCGCGCTGTTCTGATACGGCACAGAACCCGTCGCGTCGTGCAGGAACTCGACGGTCAGCCCCGAGTGAACCGCGTGATTGATGGTCGACGCGTCGCAGTTGTGCGTCATGTAGCCGACAACCGTCAGCGTGTCGATCTGGCGCGCGGCGAGCCAGTCGGCCAGGTCGGTGCCGGTGAAAGCGCTGGGCAGCGACTTTTCGACGTAGTGATCGCGAGCCCGCTCGCCCACTACCGGATGCAGCTCCGCGCCGCTGCTGCCACGCGCGAATAGCGGCGAGCTGGCCGGCGCGAAGTTTTGCACGACCACCACCGGCACGCCGGCGGCCCGGGCCGCATCCATCGCGCGGCCGATATGGGCGAGCGAGCTTTGCACGTCCGGGTATTCGATCGGCAGATCGCCGGTCACGTATTCGTTCTGCACGTCGATAACGATCAGCGCACGGCGCGGTGTGGTCATGGCAAGACTCCTTGGTCAAGGGGCGGCACGGGCCGGTCCAGTCTGGACTCGGAACGAGCTGCGGGGATGACTGCATTGTTCCCTTACGGCGAGCTTCCCGATAGCGACCCGAATGACAAGATTCGCTAGAATCGGGCCATCGTCGGAATTCATGAGATGACTGATGGCCACGCCCGCTTCCACTTTCGTTTCCTCTGGCACGACTCGCGGTGAACCGCTCCGCCACATCGTCGCGGTGGTCGCGTTCGATCGCATCAGTCCGTTCCATCTTTCGGTGCCGTGCGTGGTGTTCGGCGAAGACCGCAGCGGCGGCGGCGTGCCGGAGTTCGACTTCCGCGTCTGCGCCGCCGAAACGGGCGCGCTGACCACCACCGCCGGCTTTTCGATCGCCGTCACGCATGGACTCGAAGCGCTCGCCGACGCCGACACGATCGTCGTGCCAAGCTGGCGCGATCCGGCCGAAACGCCGCCCGCGGCGCTGCTCGACGCACTACGCGCCGCCCACGCGCGCGGCGCGCAACTGGTCGGGCTTTGCCTGGGCGCATTCGTGCTGGCAGCCGCCGGCATCCTCGACGAGCGTCCGGCGTCGACGCACTGGGCGTGGGCCGACGACTTCGCGCGCCGCTACCCGCGCGTGCGCCTCGACCCGAACGTGCTCTATGTCGACGACGGCAACGTGCTGACCTCGGCCGGCACGGCGGCGGGCCTCGACTGCTGTTTGCATGTGATGCGCAAACTGTGCGGCGCTGCAGTGGCCAATCACGTCGCGCGCCGGCTGGTGGTGCCCCCGCATCGGCAAGGCGGCCAGGCGCAATACGTTCAGCAGCCGATGCCGCCGAATGTGCGCGGCGACCGGCTGTCGGATCTGCTCGATTGGGTGAGCGGCAATCTGACGTTGCCGCATACGCTCGACACGCTGGCCGGGCGCGCGCTGATGAGCCGCCGCACCTTCACGCGACGCTTCCGGCTCGCCACGGGCACGACTGTCGGCGCATGGCTGCTGGCGCAGCGGCTGGCTCGCGCGCAGCAATTACTCGAGAGCACCGACGAGTCGGTGGAAGCGATCGCGGGAATCGCGGGCTTCGGTTCGGCCGCTTCGTTGCGGCAACATTTCGCGGAGGCGTTCCGCACGTCGCCGTCGGCATGGCGAAGGGAGTTTCGTAGCGTGTGAGTGTGCTCGCGCGAGCGCGGCGCCGCTCGGCTGACGACGTTTCGTAGCAGGCCACCGGAATTTCGTAGTCGCATGGACACGACAGCGGCGCTGCCCGCCGCGCTTGCGCCGCCGCTACGACAGGCACCTGGCAGAATCAATGCTCGCTGATCCAGCGCGCGACATACAACAGCAGCGCGACCAGAAAGATCATCGCGGCCCAAGCCCAGTTCGGGACCGCGTGAGGACTCGGCTCGTGATGCGGAACCCCGTGCGACACACCATGCGCGGCTCCGTGCGACGCGCTGGCCGCGCGCCCGGGCAGCGCATTGCCGTGATCCGACCTTACTCGCCGCGCCATGCTGCCGAGCGTGATCGGCCGCAGAAACACATGCTGGCGGCGCACCGCCGAACCCCGGGCGCGATTAGGACCTTGCCCGTGCTTCGCGCGCACGACAGCATCGAACTCCGTGAAAAAGTCGTCGGCCAGTTGATGCAGCGCGTTTTCGAGTTGCCGCGTCGGCAGTTCCGCGAGCGGGCCCGACGAGGTCGCCCAGATGGTGTAATCGATCCGCGTGTTGCGCTCCCTGTCGGCGGCGTGCGCGCTTTCGTCCGCGCGCAAGCGTACTTCGATCTGCCCGCGCAACGCGCCGATCCCCTCGGCCCGCGCTTTGAAATTGATGGTGCGACGCTGCGCATCCGCCGGACCGGAATCCTGGCCGGCCACGTGGGCACGCGCCTGGTAGCGCGCGCGCAGCGGACCGAGCGGCACGGTCATGATCAGCTCGTATTCGCCGTGCGCGAGGCGGGTGAACGACTCGCAGTTGTCGAGGCTGGCGCGCAGCAGCGCGAGATCCTGCAACGCTTCCCAGACGTCGGACGGCGCAAGTGGAATCCGTAACGCGTCGTTCAGTTCCATGCCAGCCTCCCCGATGAACGCGCGACAGCGGGATCAGGACGTCTGATCGATGCGGTCGACGCGCGATGCGTAAAACGCGAGATACCCTTTGATCTTCATCGCCGATTCGAGCGGCGTTTCGTAACTCCACACGGCGTTCTCGATCAGGCCGTCTTCCGTGCGCAGATGGAAATACGACGCGTCGCCCTTGAACGGACAGTGCGTGGTGTGCGTCGAGCGCTCGAGCCGGGCCATGTTCACGTCCGAGCGCGGGAAATAGAACACGTCCGCCAGACCGGTTTCCGACAATGTCAGTCCCGCTTGCGTATCGGCCATGGTCACGCCGCCGTGGATCATCCGCACCCGGTGGCTGTTGCCGGTGATCACGATGGTGTGCGCGCCTGCGCTCGCGTCCGGGCTCCCGTGAGATGTCAAGGCATCGCTCATGTCTCGGCTCCGTGATGATGTGCGGTCGTGCAAACAGTAAAGCCACGGGGGGTGCCCGTGGCTTCATTATCGGCCAAAGTCCGGCCGATTGCGCAACCTTCCTGCACGCAGTGCGGCGCCAACCACACCGCCGCCCGGAACGGCGCCGGGCTTACTGCGTGTCTTACTGCGTGTTCCAGTAGAACGCGGCCTTCGCAGTGCCCTTGGCCGGGATCGTCACCGATTTGGACTGGTCGCGGTCCTTGTATTGAGCGTGCACCGTGTAGCGCCCCGGGCGCACTTTGACCAGCATATACGGCCCGCGCGACGTGGTGCTCAGCACCTCGCCGTTGTGCGCGTCGACCAGACGCACATGAACGTCGGCGAGAAAGTCGGAACCCGGGCCCGTAAAGCGCAGTGACAGCGGCCACTGGCTTTGCGCCTGTTGCAATGCCTTCGATTCGTCGAGACCGACGCCGCCCGACACGAACGAGACGTCGCCTTGCTGCTGGATTTGCGGCAGGCCGCCGCCATTGGCGTTGCCCGCGCTGGTTTGATCGGTGGTCGTGCCGCCGGTCGTGTCGCTTGCCTGCTGTGCGTATGCGCCACCCGCCAGACCGAGCGTGAGCGCTGCGGCGACCGCGGCGGCTACGATCCTTCGCTGCTTGCGTTGGGTTTTCATCGGTTCGCTCCTTGTTGAAGTCCTATGCCTGCTTCTCCGGTTTCCCGCGATGGGCCCGGATCAACGCAGACGCAACCTGCGTGCCAAGCCGCCGGACGCATCATACGGAAACCGCCGTACGCCACGCCCGGTGGCGCACAGCGCCCTTCTTCGATGCAAAGGTCCAATAAAAATTGCCGGTCCGCCGGCAGTAAATGCAAGGACCGGCAAGCATTACTTCAACTCGCGGTGAGAGCAGCCGCAGCGTCGGTCAAACTTCCAACCGGACGAGCGGCTATGCCGTTCGCCTCTCGCGCATCAGCCGAGATCCACCGGCACGAAGATCTGCGAGTTGTCGCGCTGGATCAGCAACGCGATGCTGTTGCCGGCGCCGGCGATTATCTGTTTCAGTTGATCGACGCTCGAAATGGGCCGGCCGTTGACCGCCAGAATCACGTCGCCCGGTTGAATGCCGGCGCTTTCCGCCGCGCCGCCCGATTGCTGCACCAGCAGACCGTGCGAAACCGACGCGCCGCTCTTCTCTTCCGGCGTCAGCGGCCGCACCGCCACACCGAGCCGGCCTTGCAACTGGGTCGGCTGATCGGCCTTGCCCGAAGCGACCTTCGCATCCGACAAGGAACCAATGGTCACTTTGAGGTCTTTGGTGGCCTTGTCGCGCCAGACCTGCACGGTTGCCGAACTGCCCGGCGCCAGACCCGCGACCTGCGCCGGCAGATCGGACGAGTCGCTGACCGGTTCGCCGTTCACCGACAGGATCACGTCGCCAGGCTGCAGGCCAGCCTTGGCCGCCGGGCCGCCCGGATCGACCGAACTGACCAGCGCGCCCTGCGGCTTCTGCATACCGAACGAATTGGCGAGCGTCTGGTCCATGCCCTGCACCGCCACGCCGAGACGGCCGCGGCTCACGTGGCCGGTCTTGACGATGTCGTCCTTGACCTTGATCGCCTCATTGATCGGGATGGCGAACGAAAGGCCCTGGAAGCCGCCCGTCTGCGAATAGATCATCGAGTTGATACCGATCACTTCGCCTTGCAGATTGAACAGCGGTCCGCCCGAGTTGCCTGGGTTCACCGGCACGTCGGTCTGAATGAACGGCGTGTAGTTTTCGTTAGGCAACGAGCGCGACTTCGCGCTGATGATGCCCGAGGTCACCGTGTTGTCGAAACCGTACGGCGAGCCGATCGCGACGACCCACTGGCCGACCTTGCTCTGGCGCGGATCGCCGATCTTCACGGTCGGCAGATTGCTCGCGTCGATCTTCAACACGGCGACGTCCGACTGCTTGTCGGCGCCGACCACCTTGGCCTTGAACTCGCGCTTGTCCGTCAGCTTCACGGTGACGACGTTCGCGCCGTCCACCACGTGCGCGTTAGTCAGGATATAGCCGTCATTGCTGACGATGAATCCCGAGCCCAGGCTCGCGCTCGGCTGATCGGTCGCATCGCCGCCGTCGCCGCCGCCTTGCATGCCGGGCATGCCGCCGAAGAAATGCTTATAGAACTGGTAGAACGGATCGCTCGGATCGATCGGCAACTGATTGCCGCCGCCGTTGCCCGGATTGCCGCGCAGCGCCGTCTGCTTGACGACGTGCTTCGCGCTGATGTTCACCACGGCCGGACCGTAGGTTTCGACGAGGCCCGAGAAGTCGGGAATGCCGGTTTTGGCGGCGGCTTCAGCGGGCATCATCGCGGCTTGCGCCGGCGAGATCACCTGCGGCGCGGGCACGTCGCGATGCCCCGCCACATAGCCGGCGGAAAGCGCTACGGCGACGGCGATTGCAACAGCGCTGCGGGACAAGGTTTTCGCGTTCATCGTGTACTCCTGACTGGGAGAAAGAGACTTTGGATGTCTCGAAGCGTACGTGGCATCGCTTAAAAGAGTCTTAAGCAGCGACAGATCGCTTCCATCCAGCTATTTAGGCCTGTTTAAGCCTTCTTTAAGTCTCTTTACGAACAGAAAGCCTTGCCTTCAAAATCGCACGCTGACCTGCAAGCCGCCCGCCGGCGACTCGTCGAGCGATACGGCGGCATGATGCTGCACGGCGATGCGGCGCACGATCGCCAGACCCAGACCGGTGCCCGCCACGTCGGTACGGACGCGATTCGCGCCGGCGCTCGCGCGATAGAAACGATCGAACACGCGATCGCGTTCGGCCGGCTCGATCCCCGGCCCGCTGTCGGCGATCCGCACGACCGGGTGTCCCTCTTCGACATGCAGGCTGACGTCCACACGTCCGCCGCGTGGCGTGTACTTGGTTGCGTTATCCACGAGATTGTTGAACATCACGCGCAACGCGTCGGCATCGCCGACCACGGTGGCGGATTCGGTCGCCTCGATGCCGAGATCGACGCCGCGATCGAGCGCAAGCGGCGCGTAAGCCACCACGCACTCTTGCAGCAGCGCACGCAGATCGATCGCGTCGGTAGCGGCGAGGCCGTCCGGTTCAGAACGCGCCAGCGCCAATAGCTGTTCCGCAAGACGCGTGGCGCGTGTCACGCCGGCTTGCAGATCGGCGAGCGCTTCGCTGCGTCCGCTATCGTCCTTCGCGCGCGCCACCAGTTGCGCCTGAATCTGCACGGCGGCGAGCGGCGTGCGCAATTCATGCGCGGCGTCCGCGACGAATGCTTTCTGAATATCGAGCGCAGTGGCGAGCCGTTCGAGCAGACCGTTCAACGCGCGCACGAGCGGCTGCACTTCGAGCGGCAAGCGCTGATCCGGCAAAGGATCGAGCGCTTCGGGATGACGTGCGTCGAGCGCGCTGGTCACGCGCCGCAGTGGCCTGAGTCCGCGTCCGATAACCACCCACACCGCGAGCCCCAGCAACGGCAGCAGCACGATCAACGGCCACAGCGTACGCAACGCGACATTCGCGGCGAGCCGGTTGCGCACGGAAATCGGCTGCGCCAGTTGCACCACGTTATCGCCGACGATCGCGCCATACACGCGCCACTCGCCGCGATCCGTGTGCTCGGTCGAAAACCCGAGTTCGGCGCGCGGCGCGAGCGGCGCTCGCGGACGTGAGTAGTACATCAGCACGCCGTTGCGATTCCAGATCTGCAGCACGATGCCTTCGTCGCCGGTGTCGCGCGAACCGAGCACTTGCGAGAACGGTTCCGACGGCAGCGCCGCGGCGATCTGCTCCAGTTGATAATCGAAAAGTTCGTTGGCTTCGGCAAGCGCTTGCCGGTAAATCAGCCAACCCGCAATGCCGACGCCGAGCAACACCAGCGCCAGCAGCCAGACCAGCAATTGACGGCGGATCGAACGCATCGGCTCAGGCGTCCTTCGCGATCATGTAGCCCAGACCGCGCACGTTGCGGATCAGCTCCGCGCCGAGCTTCTTGCGCAGCGCGTGAATGTAGACCTCGACGGTGTTGCTGCCGATCTCCTCGCCCCAGCCGTACATTTTTTCTTCGAGCTGGCTCTTCGAGAGCACGGCGCCGGGACGCGCAAGCAGCGCCTCGAGCAGCGCGAATTCTCGCGCCGACAACGCGACCGGCGCGCCGTCGAGCGTGACCTGATGCGAGGCGGGGTCGAGCGTCAGGTTGCCGTGGCGAATGGTCGAATCGCTGCGTCCGGACTGACGCCGGATCAATGCGCGCATGCGGGCGCCGAGTTCGTCGAGATCGAAAGGTTTGACGAGGTAATCGTCGGCGCCGGCGTCGAGGCCTTTGACACGATCCGCCACGGCGTCGCGTGCGGTGACGATCAGCACCGGCAGCGCGTGGCCGCGCGCGCGTAGCGTGCGCAACACGTCGAGGCCGTCGCGTTTGGGCAGGCCCAGGTCGAGCAGCACGAGATCGTAAGGCTGGCTGCCCGCCGCGCTGAGCGCCGCTTCGCCGTCTTCCACCCAGTCGACCGCGAAGCCTTCGCCGCGTAGCGCCTTGCGCACGCCTTCGGCAATCATCCGGTCGTCTTCGACTAGCAAGATGCGCATGGTTATCCGTTCCGAATCGTTCGATGATGCCGCATTCTAGCGCCCGCTCCCTGCATGCGCGCCGCGTGGCGCATTTTCCACCGCAGCCTGGCGGCAACTCTCTACAATGGGCGCTTTGCTTCGCGCGGCCGGCGTTTTGCCTCCGCGCGCCAACGCGATCCATCGGCGCCGCCGGGATTGCCGCGTGCCCCACGCCCTGACATTTTGCTTTTTCGCCCGTCCATGACGCACGCTTTTCTGGTTTCTCTTGCACGCCGCATCAAGTATGTTCGTCATGTCGCGCTGCGTGCGCGATCCGCTTCTGCTTTCGCCGCTCCAGGCACACTCGCTGAGCCGTTCGATGGCGTGGCTCGCGCAGCTTCGGCCATAACAACCGCTTCCACCATGCATCTGCCACGCCGGTTCGCGCCGCGCGCCGTGACATGGCTCGTCGCCTGCGCCGCGCTCGGCTGCGGCGCATCGCTGCCGCTAGTCGCGCAGGCTCGCGTCAAGGCCACGCGTCCGAGCGTCAACGTCACCACGGTCTTGCCGCAGTCGGTGATGCTGGGCTTGCAGCGCGCGCACGTGCCCTTGTCGTCGATCAGCGTGGTCGTGGAGAAAGTCGGCGATCGCACGCCGATCCTCGCACTGAACGCCGGCAAGCCGATGATGCCCGCCTCGACGATGAAACTCGTCACCACCTACTCCGGCCTGTCGATACTCGGCCCCGACTACCGCTGGCGCACCAGCGCCTACGCGGACGGCAACGTCGATGCCAACGGCGTGCTGCACGGCAATCTCTACATTCAGGGTACGGGCGATCCAAAGCTCGTGCCGGAAGAACTGATCGATCTCGTGCAGAAGATCCACAAGGCCGGCATCAACGGCATAGACGGCGCACTGGTGCTCGACAAGCGCTACTTCGATCCGTCCACACGCGACCTGCCGCCGTTCGACGACGACGCCACCGCGCCGTACAACGTCGGCCCCGATCCGCTGCTGTATGCATTCAAATCGCTGTCGTTCACGCTGACGCCGTCGCCCGACGGCAGCGTCGCGATCGACGTGCTGCCCGCGCTCGCGCAGTTGCAGATCGACAACCAGATGCACGCGGTAAACGGCCCGTGCCGCGGCGACGCGGCCTCGGTGTCGCCCACTGTCACGCCGCAACCGAACGGCATCGTCGTGGCCTCGTTCAGCGGCGACTATTCGATGCGCTGCGGCCCGCGCACGATCAACGTCGCGGTACTCGACCACTCGGCGTTTTTTGCGGGCGGTTTTCTCGCGCTATGGCAGCAAACCGGCGGCACGTTCAGCGGCGCGACGCGCGAAGGCGCGGTGCCCGTCGGCGCCAAACTGGTGGCGACGCATCAGGGGCCGGTGCTGTCCGACATCGTTCGCGACATCAACAAGTTCAGCAACAACACGATGGCGCGCAACCTGTTCCTGACGATCGGCGCCGCCGAGGAAAAAGGGCCCGCGACGACCGCCAAATCGGCGCGCGCAATCCAGGCGTTTCTGCGCCGCGACAGCGTGGACATGGAATATCTGACGCTCGATAACGGCTCGGGCCTCTCGCGCGACGAGCATGTCACCGCGCTCTCGCTCGCCGATCTATTGCAGCGGGCCAACGCGAGTCCGGTCGCGCAGGTCTTCGTGGAGTCGCTGCCGATCGCGGGCGTCGACGGCACCATGCGCAACCGCTTGACCAACCAGGGCGCGGGCGGCAATGCGCACATCAAGACGGGCACCTTGCGCGACGTTCGGGCAATCGCGGGCTATGTGGCCTCGGCGGACGGTAACAGTTACGTGGTGGTCAGCCTGATCAACGATCCGCATTCGGAAGCCGCGCGCGCCGCGCACGACGCGCTGCTCGAATGGGTGTATCAAGGACCGTCGCAGGGCTTCACCAAGGTGTCCGATCCGGTCGTCGAACCGCGCAGCATCAAGCCCAGGAAAAACCCGCACGCGCGTGGCGCTCACTGAGTGTTCCTTCTAGCGAAGCCGCGCGCGGCAACGTGCTCAAGCGTGTACGCTGTCGGGCAGTGTTTGAGGCGCGCGTAATACGCTGGACGTGGCGCCGGGGCTGTGCATCGATTACGTCCCCGCTCGAACAAAAACGACAACATCCGCTGCGCACAGCGCGGCGGCCAGGGACCCACGGAGGAAGACACAATGCAATTCGATGCCGAATTGCTGCTGCTCGCCATGGCGCCGGTCTTTCTCGCATGCATCGGCTGGGAGGCGTGGCACCTGCGGCGCACGCAACCGGGCGCGCAACTCTATAGCTGGCGCGACACGCTCTGCAACGCAGCGCTCGCGCTGATGCAGCAAGCCGCCGACAAGGTCGCCTGGCTCGCCATCATTCCGGTCTACGCGTTCTTCTACGATCACTATCGCATCTACACGTGGCAGGCGGGCTGGGTGTCGTTTGCCGTGCTGTTCATCGCGCAGGATCTGCTCTACTACGTGTTCCACCGTTGTAGTCATCGCGTGCGCTGGCTGTGGGCCGCGCATGTCGTGCATCACTCGTCGGAGCGCATGAATTTTTCGACCGCGTTCCGTCAGAGCCTGATGTATCCGGTCGCGGGCATGTGGCTGTTCTGGACGCCGCTCGCCGTGCTCGGTTTTCCGCCGAAGCAGATCGTCGCGATCGTGCTCATCAATCTCGGCTTTCAGTTTTTCGTGCATACGCAGGCCATCGGCAAACTCGGCTGGCTCGAAAACGTGTTCAATACGCCGTCGATTCATCGCGTGCATCACGCGCGCAACGATCGTTATATCGACCGCAACTATGCCGGCGTGCTGGTGATCTGGGATCGCCTGTTCGGCAGCTACGTCGAGGAAGATTTGCGCGATGCGCCGGTGTACGGCATCGTCGAGCCGCTTCACACCTACAACCCGCTGAAGGCGACGTTTCACGAATGGGCGTCGATGGCCGCCGACTTCGCGAGCGTGCGCGGCTGGCGCAACAAACTGCGCACGCTGTTTGCGCCGCCCGCGTGGGCGGCGGATTATCATGCGCGGCGCGCCGCCGGTTCATCGGGAGCGCGCATGGACTCAGGTGAATATTCGAGCGAGGCTACGCGCGCGAAGCAAGACCATACGGCCGCGCTTCAAACACCACGCAGGCCGTAGAAGATTCTGTAAGCTGTCGTCACGCCGCCTAAGCGGTGGGCGCTGCCTGCAACACATGGCAAAGGGCCACACATACATACGAGGAGATGTCGTCAACATGAAGCAAACAGCATCGCGGAAACAACATTGGCTGCGTGTCACGCAGATCGCCATGGCCAGCACGGCATTCGCTCTGCTCGCGGCTTGCGGCGGGGGTAGCGACAATAACAACAACGCCAGCAGCACGCCTGCGGGCGGAGTCAAGTTGCAGGTCGTGTCGTTCGGCGACAGCTTGTCGGATGTCGGCACGTACTCGCCGGTCATTCAGGGGAGCTTCGGCGGCGGCCGCTTCACGACGAACCCGGGTGAAGTGTGGACCCAGAAGGTCGCTGAGTATTACGGCGACACGTTGACGCCAGCCTACCTCGGCGGCTTCGGCCAACCGCTGGTCGCAACGGGCGGTCTGGGCTATGCGCAAGGCGGCTCGGACGTCGTCAATGCTCAAGGCCAGGGTTGGGCGCCTAACAACATGGCCGCGACGACCGTGCCGGTCGTGACCCAGGTGGCCAACTACCTGGGCGCGCATGCGAGCTTCAATCCGAACCAACTCGTGCTGATCAACGGCGGCGCGAACGACATCTTCCAGTTCGCGGGGACCACCGCCAATCTGACGGCGCTGGGCGCCGCGCTACAGACGCAATACCCGCTGCTCGTGCAAGCCGGCACACTGCCGAACTCGCAAGCGGGCCAAGTGGCGTTCATCGTTGGCTACCTGCAGAAGTTGCCCAATCCGCAGATCGCGCAGGCCGCCACGCAGCTCGCGGCGCAAGTCCAGAAGATCGTCGGCTCGGGCGCGACTCACGTGGTGGTGTCGACGGTGCCGGACATCGGCAACACGCCACTCGGCGTCGCCGCCAACGCAAGCACGCCTGGCTCGGCTGCGCTGCTGTCCGGCATTACCGCGGCGTATAACTATCTGCTGGTGCAGAACCTGACGGCTCTCGGCCTGGTGGGTACGGGCAAGGTCATCGTGGCCGACGCGTTCACGTGGATCGATCAGCAATTGCCGAACTACCAGGCGCTGGGCTTCACGGTGTCCAACACCGGCACGGCGTGTAACCTGACGTCGATGCAGGCCAATGCAACCGCATACGCCACCGCCAATCCGAGCGCGACGAACGGGCTGACGCCGGCTCAGTACGGCGCCCAGTTCGGCCAGTCGCTGTTCTGCTCGCCGCAGACTTATACGGTGGCTGGCGCTGACCAGACCTATATGTTCGCGGATACGGTGCACCCGAGCACGCACCTGCACGCGTTGTTCGCGCAGTACGTGCAGCAGCAGATCGCTGCGACGGGGTTGGGGAAGTAATCAGGCGAGACGTTGCAGGCAAAACGGCGGATCGAAGCTCGATCCGCCGTTTTTCTTTGCTGTGGTGAGTGAGAGGCCCGGCGGCTGATGCAGCCGTGCTGCCTACACTATCCCTGCGCTTCGAACGCGGCGGCCGCCCGGCCAAGCCGGTCATTCACCGCGATCCACTCAATCGTATCCGGCAGCTTCTCGATCAGAATCCGCGTCACGTTCGCGCGATCCAGCGCCCGCAGCAAGCCATACAACTCACGCGCGTAGACATGCGGATCTTCAGGCGCGGCGATGAAATGCACGCCTTCGGCGTCAGCCCAATGTCCGGCTCGCGACGCACGCGCCACCAACGCCACGCGCTCATCCGCTTGCCGCGCGGCAAGCAAAGGCTCCAGCGCGACGAACGGCAACAGCGCCAGCGGCGTGCGCGGCGCGTAATGCGCCTTCAACGTGCCCGAAGCCCGTGGCGCGGTCGCGTCGGAACCGTCCGGCAAACGCGGCGCCTCGCCGAGCACGTCGGCGATGTCTTGCGGTGTTACACGCCCCGGTCTCAACAACGCCGGAAAGCCGCGCGACAAATCCAGAATGGTCGATTCGATACCGACATCCGACGCGCCGCCGTCCAGCACATGAATCGTGTCGCCGAACTCGTCGCGCACGTGTTGCGCCGTAGTCGGGCTCACATGTCCGAACCGGTTCGCCGACGGCGCCGCAACACCGCCGTGTCCGCCGCGCAATGCATTGAACGCGTCGAGCAACGCTTGCGCGACCGGATGCGACGGACAGCGCAATCCCACCGAATCCTGGCCGCCGCTCACCGCCGCCGGAATGCGCGCGGCGCGCTTCAGAATTAACGTGAGCGGACCCGGCCAGAACGCGTCGATCAACCGCTGCGCCTCCGCAGGCAAATGCTCGACCCAATAGTTCGGGTCGCCTTGTGGCGCGAGATGCACGATCACCGGATGATTCGCCGGCCTGCCCTTCGCCGCGTAAATGCGCGCGACGGCGTCGGGACTCTCGGCGTCGCCGCCGAGACCGTAGACCGTTTCCGTGGGAAACGCGACCAGGCTGCCCGCGTCGAGCAGCGCCGCCGCGTGTTCGATCTGCGCGGCGCTCACCGGCATTGCGGCTTCGGCGTGTTTCGGTTGATCCGGCATGATGCTCGTGTCAGCTCGTGATGATGTGCAGAAGCCGCGCGCAATCGCGTCCCGCCGTGCGCGCTTCTTCGAGCGTGGCAGCCGTGAAGTTCACGTGGCCCATCTTGCGGCCGCATCGTGCCTCTTCCTTGCCGTACAGATGCAGACGGGCTGCCGGCATGGCGGCGACTTCATGCCACGGCGGCGTGACGGCCGCGCGCTTCGGACCGTCCGGAAACCAGACGTCGCCGAGAATGTTCAGCATGACAGCCGGCGAATGCTGGCGCGTGTCGCCGAGCGGCATGCCGGTCATGGCGCGCACCTGTTGCTCGAACTGGCTGGTCGCGCAGGCGTCGACGGTGTAGTGGCCGGAATTGTGCGGGCGCGGCGCCATTTCATTGGCCACCAGCGAACCGTCTTCGAGAATGAAGAACTCGACGCACAGCACGCCGACGTAACCGAGCTTGTCGGCGATTTGCAGCGCGGCCTGTTGCGCCTGCTGGACGAGCGTGGCGCTCGCATCGGGCGCCGGGACGATGGTGTGCGACAGCACGCCGTCGCGATGCGTGTTCTGCGCGAGCGGATAAACCACCGACGCGCCGCTCGCCGCCCGCGCGATCAGCGCGGACACTTCGAACTTCAACGGCAAACGCTTTTCCAGCACGCACGGCACGCCGGCCAGCGAAGCATGCGCCTCGCGCACTTCCTCGGCGTTGCGCACGCGAATCTGGCCTTTGCCGTCGTAGCCCATGCGAGCGGTCTTGAGAATACCCGGCAGCACGGCTTCGAGCTTCGCATCGTCGAGCGCGGCCAGCGCATCCGACGATTCGATCACCACGTGCGGCGCCACCGTCACGCCCGACGACGCGATAAAACGCTTCTCGGCAATACGGTCCTGGGCTACGGCGACGCAGCGCCCGGCCGGGCTCACGAACGTAGTCCGCGCGAGGAAGTCGAGACTCGCGGCCGGCACGTTCTCGAATTCGGTCGACACCGCCGCGCACAGCCGCGCGAGTTCGGTCAGCGAAGCTTCGTCGTCGTAAGCCGCGCGCAAATGGCGATCGGCGACGGCGCCCGCCGGACTGCTTTCGTCCGGATCGAGCACGGCAACGCGGTAGCCCATGGCTTGAGCAGCGAAACAGAACATGCGGCCGAGCTGGCCGCCACCGACCATGCCAAGCCATGCGCCGGGCAGAATCGGTGAAACCGGTGTGTTGTCTGGGTTCATCTTAGTGGTCGGTCGCGGCCGGGTGCTGTGTGCAATGCGTGCGTGCAATGCGATGTCAGGCACCCGGCCGGGGGTCGGACAGGGGACGTCTTCAAGCAGTCAGTTCGTGCGCTTACAGCGCCGGCAACACCATGGCGTGAGCCGCTTCGTTCTGGCGCACGCGGAACGCAGCCAGCTTCTTGGCATACTCGTCGCTCGTGCCGCTCAGGAGCGACACCGCGAAGAGGGCCGCGTTCGCCGCGCCCGCTTCGCCGATCGCAAATGTGGCGACCGGAACGCCCTTGGGCATCTGCACGATCGAATGCAACGAATCGACGCCCTTCAGATACTTGCTCGCTACCGGCACGCCGAGCACCGGCACCGTGGTCTTGGCGGCCAGCATGCCCGGCAGATGCGCGGCGCCGCCCGCACCAGCGATGATCGCGCGAATGCCGCGCTCGCGCGCGCTTTCAGCATAGGCGAACATTTCGTCGGGCATGCGGTGCGCCGATACGACCTTCGCTTCGTAGGGCACGCCGAATTCCTGCAGAATCGCCACGGCGTTCTTCATGACTTCCCAGTCGGAACTGGAGCCCATCAGCACGCCGATAACCGGCGCGCCATGCGTATGGGCGGTTTGTGCTTCACTCATCTTACGGCTTCCTTGTTTCTTGAGAGCGCCCGGCGCTGTCGCTTCGCGCCAGACGCCCCGGCGGAGCGGAATAATTAGCGGCGGCCCGGCGCCTGGTTAGAAGCGCCACAAAGTCGTCGCTTCGCGCCGCCCGGCGAGGCCGTGATTGCAGAGGCGGCTTCCTCTGGAGCGGGCAAGCCACGGTGGCCCGCGCTTTCTCGCGCGCGCCAACCGCTGCGCGCAATCAGGCGAGCTTATGTCCGGTCAGGCGTTCGAGCGCTTCCTGATACTTCTCGCCCGTCTTCGTGACCACGTCGTCCGGCAGCTTCGGCGCCGGCGGCTCTTTCTTCCACGGCTGGGTTTCGAGCCAGTCGCGCACGAACTGCTTGTCGAACGACGGCGGGTTGGTGCCGACCTGATACTGGTCGGCCGGCCAGAAGCGCGACGAATCCGCGGTCAGCGCCTCGTCCATCAGATAGAGCTTGCCGTGATTGTCCAGACCGAACTCGAACTTCGTATCCGCGATGATGATGCCGCGCGTGGCCGCGTAGTCAGCCGCTTCCTTGTACAGCTTGATCGAGATGTCGCGGATCGTGGCCGACAGTTCGGTGCCGATGCGGCGCTCCATCTCGTTGTACGTGATGTTTTCGTCGTGATGGCCCATTTCGGCCTTGGCCGCCGGCGTGAAGATCGGCTCGGGCAGCTTCTGCGCGTTTTGCAGACCCGGCGGCAGTTCGACGCCGCACACCGAACCGGTGGCCTGGTAGTCTTTCCAGCCGCTGCCGGCCAGATAGCCGCGCACCACGGCTTCGACGAGGATCGGCTCAAGGCGCTTGACGACGACCGCGCGGCCCTTGACCTGCTCGACCTCGTCCGCCGCCACCACGGATTCGGGCGCGACGCCCGTCAGGTGGTTCGGCACCACATGCTTCAGTTTCTCGAACCAGAAGTTCGCCATTTCGTTGAGCACGCGTCCCTTATTCGGAATCGGCTCGCCCATGATGACGTCGAACGCGGACAGACGGTCGGTCGTGACGATCAGCAACTGGTCGTTGCCCACCGCATAGTTGTCGCGGACTTTACCGCGGCCGAGCAGCGGCAGCGAGCGGAGCGTGGATTCGTAGAGGGTAGACATCGTCGTGGTTCGCTAAAAGTGAGGCAAAAAGTGTGACCGGAACAAAAGGGAAACGCCGTTCCCCGGATGATGCGGGAACGGCGGTCTAACGACAACCTGGCCAAACGGCCAGGCGCGGAGCCTGTTGACAGCTTAGCGGACGACTTGCGAAAGCTCGCCTGCTTTGTACTTCTCCGCGATTTTATCAAGCGAAACCGGCTTGATCTTGCCAGCCTGGCCTTCGCAGCCGAATTGCGTGTAGCGCTCGACGCAGATTTTCATCGCGGCTTCGCGAGCGGGCTTCAGGTAATCGCGCGGATCGAACTTGCCGGGGTTGGTCGCCATGTAGCGGCGGATCGCGCCGGTGATGGCCAGACGCAGATCGGTGTCGATATTGACCTTGCGCACGCCGTTCTTGATGCCTTCCTGGATTTCCTCGACCGGCACGCCGTACGTTTCCTTCATGTCGCCGCCGAATTCGCGGATTTCCGCCAGCAGTTCCTGCGGCACCGACGACGAACCGTGCATCACCAGATGGGTGTTCGGAATGCGCTGGTGAATTTCCTTGATGCGCTGGATCGACAGAATATCGCCCGTGGGCTTCTTGCTGAACTTGTACGCGCCATGCGACGTACCGATCGCGATGGCCAGCGCGTCGCACTGGGTCAGCTTGACGAAATCGGCAGCCTGCTCCGGATCGGTCAACAACTGCTCGCGCGTCATCGTGCCTTCCGCGCCATGGCCGTCTTCCTTGTCGCCCTTCATGGTTTCCAGCGAACCGAGCACGCCCAGTTCCGCTTCCACCGTAATGCCGATCGAGTGAGCCGCTTCCACGACCTTGCGCGACACGTCCACGTTGTACTCGTACGACGCGACCGTCTTGCCGTCGGCTTCGAGCGAACCGTCCATCATCACGCTGGTGAAACCGCTGCGGATCGCCGCCATGCAGACCGCCGGCGACTGGCCGTGATCCTGGTGCATCACGACCGGAATGTGCGGATACGACTCGACCGCAGCTTCGATCAGGTGACGCAGGAACGCTTCGCCCGCGTACTTACGCGCGCCGGCCGACGCCTGCATGATGACCGGAGCGTTGACCTTGTCGGCCGCCGCCATGATCGCCTGAACCTGCTCCAGATTGTTCACGTTGAATGCCGGGAGGCCGTAGCCGTTTTCAGCGGCGTGGTCCAGCAGTTGACGCATTGATACGAGAGGCATGCAATAACTCCATAGATTGAAACGAAATCTTGTGCCGTCGGCATCTTTTTTGCGAGTTGGTCTCAGAGCAAGCCACATACCCGTTCACACAGTCTCTAAAGCACGGAGCGGTCCTTACCGCTCGACGCGCGATTGGAGCCTGTGCGCCGCCTCTCGCGGAGCATGGCAACCTGCTTCGGCCAATCAAGTCTGTCGACCGGAGTTTGTGCTTCAGCACTTACTCCGATCCGACGCAGAGCGCGCCGATCGAGCAGAGCGCATGTCGATCAGAGCCAGCGCTTCAGCACCGACCCCGATCCCACGCACCACACGCGCTCAATACGGTTCGCCGACCCGTACGATCTTCAGCGTATTCGTGCCGCCGGCCTGACCCATCGGCTCGCCGACGGTCAGCACCACCATGTCGCCGCGCGACGCGTATCCCTTGCTGACCACGGTCTCCAACGCCTGTTGCAACGCGGTGTCGCGGTCGGTGTTGGTGTCCAGATGCAGCGAAGTCACGTTGCGGTACAGCGCCATGGCCCGCTCGCTGCCGACCCGCGGCGTGAGTGCGAAAATCGGCACGTGGGTCCAGTGACGCGACATCCACAGCGCGGTCGAGCCGGACTCGGTCAACGCCACGATCGCCTTCGCGCCGAGATGGAACGCCGTGAACAGCGCGCCCATCGCGATCGACTGGTCGATCCGCGTGAACGTGCGATCGAGGAAATCCTTGTCCAGCTCCGACTGCTCCGACTTCTCGGCTTCGATACAGATCGCCGCCATGGTCTCGATGGTCTGCACCGGATACTTGCCCGCCGCCGATTCCGCCGACAGCATCACCGCGTCCGTGCCGTCGAGCACCGCGTTGGCGACGTCCGACACTTCGGCGCGGGTCGGCACCGGCGCGTGGATCATCGACTCCATCATTTGCGTGGCGGTGATCACGAACTTGTTCGATTCGCGCGCCATACGAATCATCCGCTTTTGCAGCGCGGGGACTGCGGCATTCCCCACTTCCACGGCCAAGTCGCCGCGCGCGACCATGATGCCGTCCGATGCATCGAGAATGCCCTGCAGCGCCGGAATGGCTTCAGCGCGCTCGATCTTGGCGATCATCTTCGGCTTGATGCCGAACGGCGCGCCGGCGATGTTCGCCAGCTGACGGGCCATTTCCATGTCGGTGGCGTTCTTCGGGAACGATACCGCGACGTAATCCACGCCGAGCGACATGGCGGTGCGGATGTCTTCCATGTCCTTGGCGGTCAGCGCGGGCGCCGTCAGACCGCCGCCCTGGCGGTTGATGCCCTTGTTGTTCGACAGCTCGCCGCCGATCTTCACAACGGTGTGAATCTCGTTGTTGATCACGCGCGCGACGTTCAGCACGATCAGGCCGTCGTTGAGCAACAGCACGTCGCCCGCTTTCAGGTCGCGCGGCAGGTCTTTGTAGTCGAGACCGGCGCGCTCTTCATTGCCGAGTTCGCAGTCGGCGTCGAGGATGAACGGCTCGCCGGCGATCAGATTGATTTTGCCGTTTTCAAATTTGCCGACCCGGATCTTCGGGCCTTGCAGGTCCGCCATGATGGCGACTTCACGGCCGGCCTGGCGAGCCGCCTCGCGCACGAATTCGGCGCGTTGGCGGTGGTCGTCGGCGGTGCCGTGCGAGAAATTGAGCCGTACCACGTCCAGTCCTGCCTGCATCATTTGCAGCAGGATTTCCGGCGTGCTGGAAGCCGGGCCGATGGTGGCGACAATCTTGGTGGCGCGATGCATGAGTCTCCTCGTCTGGATAGGATCGCTGGGAAAAGCGCTGCGAGTCGGATGCGGAGGCTGCGCACCGAAAGATGCTGCCGGGGGCTGCGCGCCGGTTGAAACCAGCGTCGCTTTATTGGATGAAGCGGTATTCGAGACCAGCACGGGGGGTGCCGGTGGCGGGGCGAGTTCTTCGTCGGGGAGTTCTGCGGATGGCGAGGCGGTCTGTACAGCATCTGCGCTGGACAATTCCGCTGCCTCGCCGGCAGTGGTCAACTCCGCGAGCGCGCGGGGCGCCCCGGATTCTTCTTGCTGCTGGCTAGCTGAACCGACCGTGGCATCACCCGCGGACTCGAGCGCTGCCGGCGTGGCGGCGGAGCGCGCCGCGCGCTCCCCTGCCGATCCCGCCGCGATGTTGCGCGGCTTGCCGCCGCGCGCTTTTGCGGACTTGGCCGTTGGGGAGCGCGTCGCCACGTTAAGCCCGCGATTCCAGAACTTCGACGGCGGGCAGCTTCTTGCCTTCGAGGAACTCGAGGAAGGCGCCGCCGCCCGTCGAGATGTAGCTGACCTTGTCGTGGATGCCGTATTTGGCGATCGCCGCGAGCGTGTCGCCGCCGCCCGCAATCGAGAACGCCGACGACTTGGCGATGGCGTCCGCCAGCGTTTTGGTGCCGTTGCCGAACTGGTCGAATTCGAACACGCCGACCGGGCCGTTCCACACGATCGTGCCGGCCTTTTCCAGTTGCGCGGCAAGCCCCTTGGCCGTTTCCGGTCCGATGTCGAGGATCATGTCGTCGTCTTGAACGTCGGCGACGGCCTTGATTTCGGCCTTGGCGGTCGGCGAAAACTCTTTGGCCGTGACCACGTCGGTCGGGATCGGCACCGAGGCGCCGCGCGCTTTCGCGGCGTCGATGATGGCTTTGGCCTCGTTCACCAGATCGGCTTCGGCAAGCGACTTGCCGATCTTCAGGCCGGCAGCCAGCATGAACGTGTTGGCGATGCCGCCGCCCACGATCAGCTGATCGACCTTGTCGGCGAGCGACTTCAGAATGGTCAGCTTGGTCGACACCTTCGAGCCGGCGACGATCGCCACCAGCGGACGCTTCGGCGCGCCCAGCGCCTTGCCGAGCGCTTCGAGCTCGGCGGCCAGCAGCGGACCGGCGCACGCGACCGGCGCGTATTTGGCGATGCCGTGCGTGGTCGCTTCAGCGCGGTGCGCGGTGCCGAACGCGTCGTTCACGTAGATGTCGCAGAGCTTCGCCATTTTTTGCGCGAGCTCGTCGGAATCCTTCTTTTCGCCCTTGTTGACGCGGCAATTTTCCAGCAGCACGACCGAGCCCGGCTCGACATTCACGCCATTTTCCACCCAGTTCGCCACCAGCGGCACATCGCGGCCGAGCAGTTCGGCCAGACGCTTCGCGACCGGCGCCAGCGAGTCTTCCGGCTTGAAATCGCCCTCGGTCGGACGGCCCAGGTGCGACGTGACCATCACGGCGGCGCCCGCGTCGAGCGCGGCCTTGATGGCCGGCACGGAGGCGCGGATACGGGTGTCTTCGGTGATGTTGCCTTGATCGTCCTGCGGCACGTTCAGATCGGCGCGGATGAACACGCGTTTGCCGGATAGCTTGCCTTCGGCGATCAGATCGGAGAGACGCAATACCTTGTTCATGGGCGTGTGTGTGCGAGTTGATGAGAAGGCGGTGGCGGACGGCGCGCGGTACTCAAGCGCGGTGAACTCCAGCGCTCAGGCACGGCAGCGGCTCCACTGACTCGGGTGCCGGCGGCAGAGCCGCGGCCCGCGCGCCTTGCGTCGGCGCGCGTATCCCGGAAACAAGCATTTTAACTGATCCACACGGCCTTCTGACCCGCGACCGGGCGAATGTCCCGTATTTGAAGCGAGCGGCGCTGATACCGCAACGCAACATTTCCTGCCTCTTCAACTACATGAAGAGCCGCAACAGCGTGAACACGACCATTCCGACGACAATCGTACCGAGCATGGTGCGTCGCCACAAAAACCACGCGAGACCCGCCAGCGTGGCGTAGAACTCATGGTTCGACGGCGCGAACGACAAACCGTCGGGCGTTGCCAGCACGTCCGGCAGGACCACGGCGGCGAGCGCCGCTGCCGGCGCATAACGCAACATGCGCTGCACCCGCGCCGGCAAAACGGTGCGCTCGCCGCCGATTAGAAACATCGCGCGTGTCACGGCGGTGACCAAGGTCATGCCGAAAATGGCCAGCCAGATCTGCGTGGATGTCATCGGGAATCTCCGGCGCTGTTACGGATGCGTCGCAAATCGGCGCGCTCGACCATCAGGTCGGCGGCGCTGCCGGCGACGATCGCCGCGATCACCGCGAGCGGCAGCGCGAGCCGGTATGGCAAGTCGAACGCCAGCAGCGACACCACACCGGCGACGGCGACCGCCACCAGCGTGGAGCGCGTCGCGATCGCCGAGATCATGATGGGCAGCAAGGCCAGCGTGCCCGCCAGCGCAAGGCCCCAGTTATCGGGAATCAGGCTCGCCAGCAGAATCCCGGCGATCGACGACACCTGCCACGACAGCCAGCTGCAACTCGCCATGCCCCAGTAATACGCCTCCTTGCCCGGCACATATCCGGTGGGGAAGCTCTTCTTCTGGAACAGCAGATAGATGACGTCGCCATTGAAGTAGCCGAGCACGATGCGCCGCCACATCGACAGATACGAAAAATGCGGCGCGAGACCCACGCTGAAGATCACGAAACGCGTATTGACCATCGCGGCGGTGAGCAGCACGGTCCAGATGGGCAGCTTGGCGGCGAGCAGCGGCAGCACCGCCAGTTGCGACGAACCGGCATAGCACAGCAGCGACATGGTGAGCGCCTGCGGCAATGTGAGCACTGATTTGCTCATGGCGATGCCGGTGACAAGCCCCCAGGAGAAGATCGCCATCAGCGTGGGCGAATAGTCGCGCGCGCCTTCGCGGAAGGCACGACGATTGGCATCTGACAGGCGAGCGAGCATGGGGGCGAAACGCGGGCGCCTTGGGGCGCTGCAGGGATGGGAAGTCGGCGCCAGGTCGTCAAGCACCCGCTGGCGCATTCGGATATGAATTATGCGTGCGCTGGATTATAGCGTCGGGAATGCGGCCAAATGCCCGTTTCGTGTGCAAAAGACGTTAAAATGCGGGTCCTGGCTATACCCGACATAGCTACGCCTAACAACGCACCCGCTGGAGAATCGTATGTCAATGGCCGACCGCGACGGCAAGATCTGGATGGATGGCAAGCTCATCGACTGGCGCGACGCCAAGATCCACGTGCTCACCCACACGCTGCACTACGGCATGGGCGTCTTCGAAGGCGTACGCGCCTACAAGACGGCGGACGGCGGCACCGCGATTTTCCGTCTGCAGGAACACACCAAGCGTCTGCTGAACTCGGCCAAGATCTTCCAGATGGACGTGCCGTTCGACCACGAAACGCTCGCCGCCGCGCAATGCGAAGTGGTACGCGAAAACAAGCTCGAATCCTGCTACCTGCGCCCGATCATCTGGGTCGGCTCGGAAAAGCTCGGCGTGTCGGCCAAGGGCAACACCATCCACGTGGCGATCGCCGCCTGGCCGTGGGGCGCGTACCTCGGTGAAGACGGTATCGCCAAGGGCATCCGCGTAAAGACTTCGTCGTTCACGCGCCATCACGTGAACGTGTCGATGGTCCGCGCCAAGGCGTCGGGCTGGTACGTGAACTCGATCCTCGCCAACCAGGAAGCCATCGCCGACGGTTACGACGAAGCGCTGCTGCTCGACGTGGACGGCTACGTGTCGGAAGGCTCCGGCGAGAACTTCTTCCTCGTGAACAACGGCAAGCTGTACACGCCGGACCTGTCGTCGTGCCTCGACGGCATTACGCGTGACACGGTCATCACGCTGGCGCGCGACGCGGGCATTCAGGTGATCGAAAAGCGCATCACGCGCGACGAGGTTTATACCTGCGACGAAGCGTTCTTCACCGGCACCGCCGCCGAAGTCACGCCGATCCGCGAACTCGACAACCGCACGATCGGCTCGGGCACGCGCGGCCCGATTACCGAGAAGCTGCAGTCGGGCTTCTTCGATATCGTGAACGGCAAGAGCGACAAGTACGCGAACTGGCTCACCAAGATCTAACGCGCGCTGCGCCGGAATCAACCGGCGAAACGCACGCACCCTGCATACAACGAGAACGTCTCATGAGCGAAATCAAGGAAATGCCGCTGGTCGAACTGTCGGCAAAAGACCTGCCGGCGTATTGCCCGAATCCGGCCATGCCGCGCTGGAGCGCGCATCCGCGTGTCTTTATCGATGTCACGCATGGCGAAGCCAAGTGCCCGTACTGCAGCACGCGTTACAAACTGCGCGACGGCGAAGTGGTCAAGGGTCATTGAACACAGCGCACTGAGCACTGAGCACTGATGGCTTGTGGCGCCGCTTGCCGGGTCTGCGGCCCGCTTCGTTGCGGGTTGCGCGCGGGTTGCGTCGTGGGGTTCGCTTCTTGATCGGCTGCGGGTTGTTCCGCGGCGAGGTTGGTCGTTGCACGAGCCCGCGCCGGTCGTGTAGCAGACCGTGACCATGCCACGCGCGCGCGCAACCCGGTCCGAAAGCAGGCGCGTCACAGCAGGGCCGCCACCGCGGCGCGTCCGGCCATGCCGGAAATACGCCACGCGGCTTGCGGCTTTTCTCCTTTTACTAATCCGAATGCCACGCGCAAAACCTGCGCGGGGTTTCGTTTCGACACCGGACACTCACTCTGATGCGTCGCGCGTTGGTTATCGCACCGAACTGGATCGGTGACGCATTGATGGCGCAGCCGCTGTTTGCGCGCCTCGTGAAATTGCATCCGCGCATCGTCATCGACGCGGTCGCGCCCTCGTGGGTCGCACCTGTACTCGAACGTATGCCGGAAATCCGCGACGTCTACGCCACGGATCTCGCGCACGGCAAGCTGCAAATGCTGCGCCGCTGGCAGTTGGCTAGCGACTTGCGCGATGTCGGCTACGACGCCGCCTACGTGCTGCCGAACTCGCTCAAGTCGGCGCTGATTCCGTGGATGGCGGGCATCCCGCTGCGCATCGGCTATACCGGCGAGAGCCGCTACGGCCTGCTGAACGTGCGTCATGCGAACCCGCGCAAGGACGAGCGCCCGCCGATGGTCAGCCAGTACGCCGCCCTCGCCTACGCGCCCGGCGCCAAGCTGCCCGACGACCTGCCGATGCCGCGCCTCGACGCGGACCTGAACGAAGCGTCGCGCGTCTCGGCACGCTTTAATCTCGACACCCGCGTGCCGCTATTGGTGTTCTGTCCGGGCGCCGAATACGGCCCGGCCAAGCGCTGGCCGCCCGAGCACTTCGCATCGCTCGCGCAAATGGTTGGCCAGTCGTTCCCGTACACGCAGATCGTCGCACTCGGTTCGCCGAAAGACGCGCCGCTCGCACAGGCCATTGCCGAGCGAGCGCCGAACGTGCGCAACCTGTGCGGCCAGACCGCACTAGGCGAGGCGTGCGCGCTGATCTCGCGCGCCAACGCCGTCGTCACCAACGATTCCGGCCTGATGCACGTGGCCGCCGCGCTGCGCCGGCCGCTGGTGGCCGTGTACGGTTCGACCGATCCGCGCCACACGCCGCCCTTGTCCGAGCTTGCGAAGGTACAATGGCTTCATCTCGAATGCAGCCCCTGTTTTGAGCGCGAGTGTCCGCTTGGTCATTTGAACTGCCTGAAGCAGTTGAGCGCCGAGCAGGTGTTCGGCGATTTGCGCGGCATGTTGCTGGCGCAACGCTGAACTCGCTGACACTTGCACGCAACACCGCACGCCCTGAGCGCGTCGCGTCATGTTCGCGCCTTGCGGCGCGGGCATTCTGGCGCTCGGGTGCGATTGTCCGGTGCCCCGGACTGTCCCGCTGACCGCTGTCCCGCAACCGCGCGCCGCGCACAAGAGACTGACGAGCCATGCCACGTTTTGCCCATATCTTCGAAGCCGCCGCCGATACCCTGAACGCCTATTACCAGGCCGTCGCCGAGGTCAATATCGACAGCTTGATGGGTCTGTGGATCGATGAAGAGTTCGTGAGCTGCATCTGCGCCGACGGCTCGCACCTGCACGGCCTCGACAGCATTCGCGCGGGCTTGCAGACCCAGCTCGAAACCGCGCGGGTTTCCATCGAACCGCTCGATATCCGCGTCTATGACAGCCTCGGCACCGTGGTCTACGCGATTGCCGAAGCGCACCGGCCGGCCGACCCGAAGGCCACGCCCGCCATGGTGTTCACGACTTACGTGATGGTTCACGAACGCGGCGAATGGCGCATCGCGCACATTCACGCGAGTCCGATGCCCAACGAAGCCGCCAGCCAGTTCGCCACGAAGATGCGGCATGGCCAGGGGTCGCTGCACTGACGCGCACCGCGCGTTTCACTTTTTTGTTCTGAAGCAGGCATGAGCACGCCCCGCAGGAAGTCCCTTTTGGGCACGACGCACGATCAATCCGCTTCTTCCGGCGCGGCACGCGCCGCGGCCGCCGTCGAGGCGACGGTCGAAGCGGCCGTCGACTTGCTCTACCGCGCGCCGCTCTGGCTGCCGAACCGGCATGTGCAGACCATCGTCCCGTCGCTGTTTGCGCGCCGCCCCGCCGTCTCGTTTCGGCGCGAGCGCTGGGACACGCCAGACGGCGATTTCATCGATCTCGACTGGGTGCAACATGACGCCCAGCTTGGCGCCGCACCTCACATTCCCGCCGACACCGCCCCGCTCTTCGTGCTGTTTCACGGCCTCGAAGGCAGTTCGGGCTCGCACTACGCCGCTTCGTTGATGGCGGCCGCGCGCGAGTCCGGCTGGCACGGCGTCGTGCCGCACTTTCGCAGTTGCAGCGGAGCGTTGAACCGCATGCCGCGCTTCTATCATCTCGCCGACAGCAATGAAGTCGATTGGGTGCTGCGCCGCCTGCGCGCCGCGCATCGCGGGCCGATCTTGGCGGCCGGCGTGTCGCTCGGCGGCAATGTGCTGCTGCGCTGGCTGGGCGAGCGGCGCGAAGACGCGGCCTCGGTGATCTCGGCCGCCGCGGCGATCTCGACACCCATCGACGTGCATGCCGGCGGCCGCGCGTTGTCGCAGGGCTTCGGCCTTGTCTACACGCGCAGTTTCCTGAAGACGCTCAAGCAGAAGGCCGAGCAGAAGCTGGTTCAGTTTCCCGGCTTGTTCGACCGTGACGCGATGCTGGCGAGCCGCACCATGTACGAGTTCGACAACGTGGTGACCGCGCCGCTGCACGGCTTTCGCGATACCGACGACTACTGGAGCACGGCGACCACGCGTCCGCTGCTGCCGCACATTCAGGTGCCCACGCTGGTGCTGAACGCGCGCAACGACCCGTTCCTGCCGGCTGCGGCATTGCCGTCGCGGCATGAAGTCTCGGCGGCGGTGGAACTCGACCAACCCAGGCACGGCGGCCACGCCGGCTTTATGACCGGGCCGTTTCCGGGCCGCATCGACTGGCTGTCACGGCGCGTGCTCGGCTATCTGGAGCAACACGTCGATCATGGATGACATCGTCAAGCAGGCCTTGGCCAAATGGCCGAATGTACCGAGTTGCACAGGGTGGCTGATGCTGGACAGGCGCGGCAACTGGCGCATGCGCGACGAAGCCGCGCAGTCGAGTGGTTCGCCGGGCACACCGATCCGCCATGAAGCGTTGCTCGCGTTCATCAACAGGAATTACGACGCTGACGAGCGCGGGCAATGGTATTTCCAGAACGGTCCGCAGCGCGTGTATGTCGAGTTGGGCTATACGCCGTGGGTGGTGAGGCTGTCGGCCAATACGGAGGCCGGCGCCGCAATGCTCGCCTTGCAGGACCAGGCGGGCGGCCCATTCGAGCCCGCAGCCGTGTTCGTCGATGAAGAAGGCGGCATTCTCTTTACCGACGGCGCGACGCCGCCGAGAGTCGCCGTCCTGCACGACCACGATCTGGAAGTGTTCTCCGATCACGCGACGCTGGCGGACGATTCGATGAGCGGCGAGTTTCGCTGGAACAATCGGGTTGTGCTGCCGCTGCAGGCTGTGCGGCGAAGCGACGTTGCGGCGCGATTTAAGTTTGTGCCAAGTCCGGCCGCTGCGGGCGCTTGAACATTAGCCCACGCGCTGCGCCGTGCTTCGACGAGGCCAGCGCGTTGAACCCCGCCAGGCGCAGGCAACCAGGCGACGCTTAACTCTTCTCGTCCAGCCGCTCCTCCTGATAGCGGCTTTCCATCTCGTGCAGCCTCGCGTCGACGGTCGCGAGGTCGTAGTAGCCGATCGTCTTCAGATCGCGCGCGTCCTTCAATTGACGGATCGCCGAAGGCCACGCTCCCTCGAGCGCGAACTTTTCAGCCATCGCACGATGCTGGGTCAATGCGTCGCCCGTGCCCGCGCTAGCCTGGGCAAGATACAGCCACCAGGCCGGCTGATCGGGCTGGGCACGGGTTTCTTTTCGCGCAAGCGCCTGAGCATCGGCAAAACGACGCAAGGTCAGCAAGGTGCGGATATGCATGTCGATGGCGGCATTCGACTGTGGCCAGCGCTTCTGCGCCAGCTCGGCCAGACGCGCGGCTTCGTCGTCGCGGCCGGCGCGCCGCGCGATGTCGGCGGCCAACACGTCGAGACTCGGCGAACTGCGTGCCGTGCCGCCCTCGGCCTGCTCACCCGTCGCGAACGCGGCGCGGGACGACGCCAGCGACGCCGCCGCTTCGTCGTAACGTTCGAGCAGCATCTGCCCGTACGCAATGCCGTACCAGTTCGCCGCGACGTTGACCGCGGTGCGGTCCTCGATCTCCGAGCGCAAGCGCGAAATCTCGTCGCCGTATTCGCTGCGCGAGCGGTCCTGCAGCAGACGAGAGCGTGCCCGCACGAAACCATATTCGGCCGATTGATGCGGTTGCCGGTAAGGCGCGCGGCGCGCACGGTCCTCCATGTCGGCAATCCGTTCGCCAGTCAGCGGATGGGTGCGCGCGTACGCCGGAATGCCGGTGTCGCTCATCGCGGCACGATCGAGGCGACCGAAGAAGGTCGTCATCGCGTAGGGATCGTAGCCAGCGCCGGCGAGCAGCAGAAAGCCGACGCGGTCCGCCTCGTGCTCGGCGGACCGGGAGAAGCGCAACTGGTTGTCGACCGCATACGCCTGGCCGCCGATCGCAATCGCGCTGCCGAGGTCGCCGCTATGCGCGAGCACGCCGGCCAGCACGCCGAACAATAGGCCCGCGAGCGCCGCGTAGCCGCTGCGTTCGCCGGTCGTGATCATGCGCGAGATGTGCCGCTGCAAGACGTGTCCCATTTCGTGACCCAGCACCGATGCCAACTCGGACTCGGTCTGCGTGGCCACGATCAGGCCGGTGTTCACGCCGATAAAACCGCCCGGCAGCGAGAAGGCGTTGATCTGCGGGTCGCGCACCGCGAACAGATCGAAGTCCGGCCGATATCCGCCGATATAGAGCGCGCTCGCCGCCGCGGCCAGTTTCGCGGCAACCGAGTTCAGATAGTCGCGCACCAGCCAGTCGTCGAGATAGTCGGGGTCGCGGCGCAGTTCGCGCATCACGCGCTCGCCGAGCTTGCGCTCGGCCTGTGGCGTGAGCGAGCCGGAACCGCCGCTGCCGAGATCGGGGAGTTGTTGCGTAACGATCGGTGTGCGCCAGTTGGTGTTCACGCCGGTGTTGCCCGAAAAGCGGCTCTGCGCGCCGCCGTACACACCGAACACGCCTTGCGCGATATCGGACGGAACGAGCGGATCGGCGTAGGCATCGGCCGGGCCGCTAACCAGCGGCGGCTCCGCGGGCAAGGTGTTGAGCGCGATGCTCGACCCGCCGGGCGATTGCGCGAACGCGCCGGGCGGTGCGGCCAGCGCGACAGACAGCAACGCAGCGAGGAACCGTTTGGGACGCATCGCGAGCTCGAGTTGACGAAGTCGAAAGCGACGCCCGCCGCTCGGACTAAGATAGCGGGCATGGGCAATTGTAATCCGCCCATGCCGCGCTGCTATGATAGGCGCCCTCTGAAGGAGCCCAACCATGCCTGAACTCACTCATTTCGACGCAGCCGGCCAGGCGCATATGGTGGACGTCGGCGGCAAGCAGGAGACCAGGCGCATCGCCGTTGCGCGTGGCTCGATTCGCATGCTGCCGGAAACCTTCGCGCTGATTCGCGACGGCAACGCCAAGAAGGGCGACGTGATCGGCATCGCGCGGATTGCCGCGATTCAAGGCTCGAAGCGCGCCGCCGATCTGATTCCGCTGTGTCACCCGCTTGCGTTGACGCGCGTCAAGGTGGATTTCGAACTCGATGACACGCTGCCGGGCGTGCATTGCACGGTTCAGGTTGAAACGCTGGGGCGAACGGGCGTCGAGATGGAAGCGCTGACTGCCGTACAGGTCGGGTTATTGACCGTGTACGACATGTGCAAGGCGGTGGACCGCGGGATGACGATCACCGATGTGAAGGTGCTCGAAAAGCACGGCGGGAAGTCGGGGGATTGGGTGGCGAGTTGACGACTGGCTGTGTCATCAACTCACCCTTGAATCCTTGAAGCATTGAAGCGAACGCAGCGCCTCACTCCTCGTCGCTGTTGTCGTCCTCATTGACGTCACCCGGCGGCATGCCGTAGCGCTTGACCAGTTCCGCCTTGAAACCGGTCAGCGTTTTCTGCTCGTCGCAAAGCTCGTACACGTAGCTCAGTTGCGACGGCCAGTCCTTCAATTCCGTGGCGAAAATCTTCAGTCGTTCGACGGTATCGAGCGCCCCGGCCTGATCGCCGCTCAATGCCCGCAACACCGCATAGCGACGCAATACGGTTTCGCCCGGCAGCAGCGCCATCGCCTGTTTGTGCATGGCGAGCTTCTGTGGCAGATCCGTCGAATTCATCGGCAAAAGCGTCGCCAGACCATATTCGCCCCACGCCTGGAACAGGAACGACGGGGCCGCGCGATATTGCTCGGCGGGACGCTGGCCGTAGTACAGCACCTCGGCGCGCGCATAGTCGCGATACACCGGATACAGCGCGGCCAGCCCGCCGAACACCACCGCTGCAAAGACGCCGAACGACAACCGTGCGGGCACCAGCCGCAGTGGCCGCGTTTCCAGCAGGCCGAACACGAACATCGCCGGCAGCAGGAAGAACATATACTGCTGCGGATATTCGACCAGCGCGTGCATGACCAGCACGCCGATCAGCGCAATGCCGAATACGCGCGCTGAACTTTGCGGTGCGCGCACCACGCGCACGAGCCACGTAATCAGACCGAACAGCACGATCGCGAGGCCGATCAAACCGGTCTTCGCGAGCAGATCGATAAAGATGTCGTGCGAATTGTTGGCGATCTCGACGCCGCCGAGCGACTTCGCGAACTCGTACTGGTAGCTCGGAAATTCGCCCCAACCGACGCCCAGCAGCGGATGCGTCTTGAACATCGTCCAGCCGTATTTCCACAGCGCGAGGCGCGGCGCGATCTGGCCGGCATCCTGAAAACGTTCCGCCGCGGACTGTCCAAGCTCCAGGTGATAGTGAACGTTGGCCCAGCGGATCAGCGCGTTGATCACGAAAAACAGCACGGCAAGCGCGATGGGAATGATCCATTCGCGATTGCCGCGGCGTACCTGCGACTGATCGCGCATCTGCGCGAACGCCATCCAGAAACCTGCCACCACGATCACACCCATCTGCAGCCACGGCCCGCGCGACACGGTCAGCGCGAGGCCCACCGCGAAAATCGTCGACACGAGGAACCAGATGCTCACGGCGATCCGACGCGTTTGCACGAGGAACAGCGCACCCGCCATCGCAAACGCAATGTAGGTGGCGAGGTGGTTGGCCTGAGCCATGTTGCCGAACGGCCGGCGCTCGACGGTCACGTTATACGCGACCACGAGCGGCGACACGCGCACTTCGAGGTGAAACAACTGGACGACCTGGCAAAACACCGCAAACAGTCCGCCGACGATCAACGCCCCAGCCGCCCAGCGCAACGCGGTCTCGTTGAGCTTGGCGCGCGTGAAGCCATAACCGGCGTGCGTCGCCATGAAGGCCGCCAGCAGATAGCCGCCGCCGAGCCAGTTCATCGAAGGCTGCGAGACCGGCAACACCACCGACTGCGCCACCAGTAGCAGCCCAAATAGGAGCGGCACCAGCGCGACCATCGGCGACGCGAACGTCACACGCGGCTTGGCGCTCGCCACCATCAGCACGACACCCGCCCCGGTCAGCAGATACAGGGCGAGTGCGGTGAATTCAGCGTAAAAGGTCGGAATCGGATACGTATGGTTGACAACTGCATAAGGCAGCACCAACGCGAGAGACAACAAAATGAAAGACAGATAGCGCGCGAAAGGGGTGGGCATCGAGGAACCGGTGGGCGTCAGCAACCGGCGCACTATACAAAAAAATCCTCCTGCTGTGCGCCGGGCCGACTGAAATATCCCAAAAATCAGCCTTTTACGTGCGGACGACTGCGACGCCGCGCCGCTCTCCCGCTTATCGCGCGCTCATGTCGCATACGTTCATGAACGGCACTCAGGCGGGGCGAGATTCGACGGCAACGTGGGCGCATCGGTGGGTGCCGGGCCTGCGCCCGGCGCCGGCAGCGAGGACGCCGCTTTGCCGCCCGTGAAACATTCCCACGTCAGCGCGCCCGCCTGCACTCCGCCCTTGCTCAACGCGACGCGCGCAGTCGGCGCATCCGCATTGTCAGGCACCGACGGCACGAGCGTGAGCGTGTTCGAACCAACGGCTGCGACGCGCGTCGTGAAGGCGACGGTGATCTGGCCGGTGTCGTCGTCGACCCGAATCGATTCGACGTTGCGGGTGGCGGGCGGCGACGCATACCCACCGCTGAACGTGTTGCCGCTCGCGGCGTTTTCAGCCACCGCCAGCCGCGCGGACGCCGCCAGCGACAGCCCCTCGCCGACGCGGCTGCGAGCGAGATAGTCCTGATACGCGGGAATCGCATAGGCGGCGATCACGCCGACGATCGCCAGCACGATCATCAGCTCGATCAGCGTGAAACCGAAACCGAGGCGTCGGCAGGCACGCGCGAGCCGCGCGGACCAGGCCGCCCGGCAAGATCGTGAGCGCGTGGCCAGCGAGGATTGGGAGTACGGGCAATAAGGCAAAGTGAAGATCATCGGCAGGCTCCTGAAACGAAAACGCCTGCCCCACGGATCGGGAACAGGCGTATCAATCGTAGCCAGCGGCGCTCGTATCAGACAGTCAGCCGAATGGCTAACGTTGCGGCGTGGCGCGTCTCAAGCCGCCGCGCGATGGGCGTTGCGGCGCTTGAGCAGATAACCAAGGACGATGACGAACAACGCCCCCGCGATGCTCATGCCGTATTCAGCCAACGGCGTATCGAGGATCGGCCAGCGATCGCCTGCCGGGTCGTTGATGATCAACCCGCCCGCGATCCAGCCCAGCAACCCGGCGCCGAGCGTGATGACGATCGGAAAGCGGTCGAGCAGTTTAAGAACCAGCTGGCTGCCCCACACGATCAACGGGATGCTCACCACCAGACCGAAGATCACCAACGCCAGGCGGTGCTCGGGATCGGCCGCCTCAGCAGCGCCCGCGATCGCGATCACGTTGTCGAGGCTCATGACCGCGTCCGCGACGATGATGGTCTTGATCGCCGCCATCAGCTTGTCGGCCGGCTTGATGTTTTCATGCGGGTCGTGCGCCGGCGCCATCAGACGCACGCCGATCCACAGCAGCAACAGGCCGCCCGCGAACTTCAGCAGCGGCACATCGAGCAGCGCGACCGCGAACGCGATCAACGCCACGCGCAGCACAATCGCGCCTGCCGTGCCCCACAGCACGCCTTTCGTGCGTTGGGACGGCGGCAAATTGCGGCAGGCCAGCGCGATCACGACCGCATTATCGCCACCCAGCAGAATGTCGATGACGATGATCTGGATAACAGCGCCCCAGTGGAGCGTGGCGAAGAACTCGAGCATGATTGGAAGAATAAGAAGAAATGCGGCGAGCGGCCAATAAAAAAGCGGAGGAGTCTGCACTCCCCCGCTTTTTGAACCGCGTGCTCACGAAAGGACTTCGTAAGCGTATCAAAAAACGCGCCGTGACAGCGCGCGAATTTCGATTTACAGCATTGCCTTCAGAAGACGCGCCATTTCCGACGGGTTCTTCGTGACCTTGATGCCGCAGGCGTCCATGATTTCCAGCTTCGCTTCAGCGGTGTCCGCACCGCCCGAGATCAGCGCGCCGGCGTGCCCCATGCGCTTGCCCGGAGGCGCCGTGACGCCCGCGATGAAGCCGACCACCGGCTTCTTCATGTTATCCTTGATCCACTCAGCAGCGTTCGCTTCGTCCGGACCGCCGATCTCGCCGATCATGATGACGGCGTCCGTTTCCGGATCGTCGTTGAACATCTTCATCACGTCGATGTGCTTCAGACCGTTGATCGGGTCGCCGCCAATACCGACCGCCGACGACTGGCCGAGGCCGATCGCCGTCAATTGGCCGACTGCTTCGTACGTCAGCGTGCCCGAACGCGACACGACGCCGATGCGGCCCTTGCGGTGGATGTGACCCGGCATGATGCCGATCTTCAGTTCGTCCGGCGTGATCGTGCCCGGGCAGTTCGGGCCGAGCAGCAGCGTCTTGCGGTTTTCAGCGCGCATGCGAGCCTTCAGCTCGATCATGTCACGCACGGGAATGCCTTCCGTGATACAGATCGCCAGATCCAGATCGGCTTCGACCGCTTCCCAGATCGCAGCCGCAGCGCCTGCCGGCGGAACGTAAATCACCGACACGGTCGCGCCCGTTTCAGCCTTGGCTTCAGCGACGCTAGCGTAGATAGGAATGCCTTCGAAGTCTTCGCCGGCACGCTTCGGGTTCACGCCCGCAACGTACGCTTCGCGGCCGTTTGCATATTCACGGCAAGCACGCGTGTGGAACTGACCGGTCTTGCCGGTGATGCCCTGCGTGATGACCTTGGTGTCTTTGTTAATCAGAATCGACATGTATTGACCTCTGTTCGTTTGGCGTCGTGCGACGGCGCCGCGAGGCGGAATGTTCCTCGCCCGCGGCGCTCGCACGTCGCCATTCGTAATCCTGGTTAATCCTGGCAAAAGCCCTGACAAAAGCCCTGGAAAAAGCGGCTAAGGGAAGGCTTACGCCTTGCCCGCAGCAGCCGCGACGACCTTCTGAGCCGCTTCTTCCATGCTGTCCGCCGCGATGATCGGCAGACCGGATTCAGCGAGCATCTTCTTGCCGAGGTCTTCGTTCGTGCCCTTCATGCGGACCACGAGCGGCACCTTCAGCGAGACGGCCTTCGACGCCGCGATCACGCCTTCCGCGATCACGTCGCAGCGCATGATGCCGCCGAAAATGTTGACCAGAATCGCGGTCAGGTTCGGGTTTTTCAGCATGATCTTGAACGCTTCCGTGACCTTCTCGGTCGTGGCGCCACCGCCCACGTCGAGGAAGTTCGCCGGTTCGCCGCCGAACAGCTTGATGGTGTCCATCGTTGCCATGGCAAGGCCGGCGCCGTTCACGAGGCAGCCGATGTTGCCGTCGAGCGAGATGTACGCGAGGTCGAACTTCGAGGCTTCGACTTCAGCCGGATCTTCTTCGTCCAGATCGCGATACGCGACGATTTCCGGGTGACGGAACAGCGCGTTCGAATCGAAGTTGAACTTGGCGTCCAACGCGATGACCTTGCCGTCGCCGGTCAGGATCAGCGGGTTGATTTCGGCCAGCGATGCGTCGGTTTCCCAGAATGCCTTGTACAGGCCTTGCAGGATCGCGCGCGCTTGCGGCAGCGAAGCAGCGGGCACGCCGATCTTCGTGGCCAGTTCGTCGGCTTCGGCGTCTTTCAGGCCGGTTGCCGGATCGACGGCGATCTTGTGGATCAGCTCAGGCGTCTTTTCCGCGACTTCTTCGACGTCCATGCCGCCTTCGCTCGATGCCATCACGACGATCTTCTGCGACACGCGATCGATCACGAGGCCGACATACAGTTCCTTCTTGATGTCAGCGCCTTCTTCGATCAGCAGACGATTCACCTTCTGGCCTTCCGGACCGGTCTGGTGCGTGACGAGCTGCATGCCGAGGATCTGTTCCGAGTACTCGCGAACCTGATCCAGCGACTTGGCGACCTTCACGCCGCCGCCCTTGCCACGGCCACCCGCGTGGATCTGAGCCTTCACGACCCATACCGGGCCGCCGAGCTCTTCCGCGGCCTTGACCGCATCATCCACCGAGAAGACCGGCTTGCCGCGCGGTACCGCGACGCCGAATTTCCGCAGGATTTCCTTACCCTGGTACTCGTGAATCTTCATGCGTGATTCCCTTCAGTCTGAGAGTTGGATTGAACTTCGTTTCCGCTGCCGTCGTTCATGCCGGACGCGTTGCCGCCCTCGCCTGTCTGGCGGACTGCCCCGTCGCCTGACGATGCCGCGCGATCCGCTGTATACGGAGCGCGGCCATACCAGCGCGGATAAAACTGCTGCACCGCCTCGCCGTCGAAACGCAGCGCGTGGCAGCGTCCCAGCTGGAATGGCGGTTTATCGTTGGAATGCTCGCCTGTGCTGTTAGACGATCCGTCTCCTGAACCTGCGTTCGCGCCCGGCGCACTGTCACCGGTATTCCACACTTCGCCCGCGAACGCCTGAATCGCGGCGGTCGGCAGCATTGCGCACAGCTCGGTGAGATGCGTGCAACCCGCCGTGCCACCGAGCACACGGGCAGACTCGCGACGGAAGTTTTGACGGAGATTGAGCCCGATGAGGGCACGGTAGGCGGGATTGCTGGCTTGGCACAAACCAGGATAGGGCACCCAGTCGGACGACGCCTCGGCGTCGACGACATTGAGCTTGCGATCGATGGTGATGCGAAGCCAGAGTTCATGGATCGGCTGACCCTTGGGCCGGACGCCCGACGCAAGCACTACGTCGCGCGGTTTTTCGTCAGTCAAGCACGCTTCCACATCCCACAGGCCATCGGCTCGCTCATAGGCTTCCGCTCTGATTGCGCGACGATGGCGCAACTGACGGGACACGGGCGGGGAGAGCGGCATGCGGGAGGAAAGGCCGGATTGGAAAACCCACGAATTTTAGCATACTGGGTATTTGGGACAGGTCCGATTGCGCACGGCCGTGCCGTGCGCGGCTGGGAGCGGAACGTGCCACCCCAAAGGCTTTTGCGTGCGAACGATGGACGACGCGACTACTCGCCGCTCCACTCCTCGTCCATTCCCTTGAGGATTTTGCCGATCGTGGCGCCCGAAAATCCGCGCGATGCCAGAAAGCGCTGCTGTTTCGCCCGTTCGGCGGGCGTTTCGGGAAGCCGGCCGAACTTCTTTTGCCAGACGGCATGGGCACGGGCGAGTTCGGTTTCGCGCAATTGCGCGCTGGCCTCTTCGACGAGCGTCTGGTCGACCGAATGCTGCTTCAATTCGCCAACGATCCGGCTCGCGCCCAATCGTGACGAGCGGCGATGAATCAGGCTTTCGGCAAAGCGCGAGTCGGACAGCCAGTTTTCGGCTTCCAGCGAGTCGAGCACGGTGTCGAGAGAATCGGTTTCCTCGACGAATGGCTTCAGCTTGCGCGCCAGTTCGGTGCGGCTGTATTCGCGGCGGGATAGATAGCCGAGCGCGCGGCCTTTTAAAGACCGTGCCGGACGTTTGGACTGTTTGGCTTCGTCTTGCCCGGGTTTCGCCTCGCCTGGGACGCGACGTGAGCGGGTGTAGGTGGTCTCGGAGGGATCCGAGCCTACGGGCGGCGGGGATTCAAACTGCGCGCGCTGCGGATTGCGGCCCGCAGCGCGGTCGTGTGCGTCGAACGATTCGAATGGATCGAACGACTCGTCGTCTTCATCACGCGGGCCGTCCGCGTGGCGTCCGGAATCGGACAACGGCCGGCCCTTGCGTATCACGTGATGGTTACTCTTCTTCGTCCGCGACTTCAGCGGCTGCGCCGGTCACGGCTTCAGCCATGGCATTCACGCCCAGCGATTCGCGGATACGATTTTCGATTTCACGAGCGATATCCGGATTTTCGCGCAGGAATTCACGCGCGTTGTCCTTGCCCTGACCGATACGTTCGCCGCTGTAGCTGTACCACGCGCCGGCCTTGTCGACGATCTTGGCTTGCACGCCCAGGTCGATGATTTCGCCCTGACGTGAAATGCCTTCGCCGTACAGAATGTCGAAAATCGCTTCGCGGAACGGCGGCGCTACCTTGTTTTTCACCACCTTCACGCGCGTTTCGTTGCCGATCACTTCGTCGTTCTTCTTGATCGAACCGATACGGCGAATGTCCAGACGCACCGACGCGTAGAACTTCAGCGCGTTACCACCCGTGGTGGTTTCCGGATTGCCGAACATCACGCCGATCTTCATGCGGATCTGGTTGATGAAGATCACGAGGCAGTTCGTGCGCTTGATCGTGCCGGTGAGCTTGCGCAACGCCTGCGACATGAGACGCGCTTGCAGACCCGGCAGCGAGTCGCCCATTTCGCCTTCGATTTCAGCCTTCGGCACGAGCGCCGCGACCGAGTCGATCACGATCATGTCGATCGAACCCGAGCGTACCAGCGCGTCGGCGATTTCGAGCGCCTGTTCGCCGGTGTCCGGCTGCGAAACCAGCAGTTCGTTCACGTTCACGCCGAGCTTGCCCGCGTACTGGATATCCAGCGCGTGTTCCGCGTCGATAAACGCTGCCGTGCCGCCGAGTTTCTGCATTTCGGCGACGACCTGCAAAGTCAGGGTGGTTTTACCGGACGATTCCGGGCCATAAATTTCGACCACACGGCCACGCGGCAAACCGCCGACGCCCAACGCGATGTCGAGGCCGAGCGATCCGGTTGAGACCACCTGGATATCTTCGACCGCCTCACCTGCGCCGAGCCGCATGACCGACCCTTTGCCGAACTGCTTTTCGATCTGTGCGAGTGCGGCAGCGAGTGCCTTGCTCTTTTCAGCCGTCAGTCCAGCCGAGCCTTTCTTGCTTTCTTCCATGAATCGTCCTTTGCTATGATGAACGGCGTCTGAGGCGGATGTGCAGCCCACTTTGAAAGGACAGCACACGAAACTCAGACACTGTATAAAAAAACAGTAGTTTTGGCAAGCACGATTCTCATGCGAACGCGCATTTTTACCGTCGCGCTGCCCAACTACCCACAATAATTTTCGGAGACCGCTGTGCGCCGGGGGGACACCCCGCGGTGCCGGCAAGGCCAGGCTGGCGCACCATGCGAATTCTGATTGCCGAAGACGACAGCATACTCGCGGACGGTCTGGTTCGATCACTCCGCCAATCGGCCTATGCCGTCGATCACGTAAAGAGCGGCGTCGAGGCCGATACCGCGCTGTCGATGCAATCTTTCGACCTGCTGATTCTCGATCTGGGCCTGCCGCGCATGTCCGGCCTCGAGGTGTTGCGGCGCTTGCGCGCGCGCAATTCCACCCTGCCGGTGCTGATTCTGACCGCCGCGGACAGCGTCGACGAGCGCGTCAAGGGCCTCGACTTCGGCGCCGACGACTACATGGCCAAGCCCTTCGCGCTGAACGAACTCGAGGCACGCGTGCGCGCCCTGACGCGGCGCGGCGCCGGCGGCGGCCCGACGGTCGTGCGGCACGGCTCGCTGTCGTTCGACCAGGTCGGCCGGATCGCCTATATCAACGAGCAGGTGATCGACCTGTCGGCGCGCGAACTGGGTTTGCTCGAAGTGCTGCTGCAGCGGATCGGCCGGCTGGTTTCGAAGGAACAACTCGTCGATCATCTATGCGAATGGGGCGAAGAAGTCAGCAATAACGCGATCGAGGTCTACGTGCACCGCCTGCGCAAGAAAATCGAGCCGAGCGGCGTGCGCATCATCACCGTGCGCGGTCTGGGCTACTGTCTTGAGAAAGCCGCGTCAGCGCCGAGCGCAAGCACGAACGCGAACGCTACGACCACGCCCGCGCCCGCCGAGCCCGAACCGCCCGCCGCGCCGCCGTCCGGCGCGATGCCGGCGAGCCATCACTACAAATAGAGACCGCCCATGTCCGCACGCGCAGACCGCGCCACGGCGCACGCGGCGGACCTAGACGAGGCGCGCGACGAGCGCTACGCCAACCCGTTCGCCCCGCCCGACGAAACCGAAGCCGCCGCCGAGGCGCGCCCGCGCTCGCTGTTCGGCGAGATTCTCGACTGGATGCTGGCGCCGCTGCTGCTGCTTTGGCCGATGAGTCTCGCGGTCACCTATCTGGTCGCGAAGTCGATCGCGAACGGCCCGTTCGACCGCGCGCTGGAAACGGACGCCTACGTGCTGGCCCGCCAGATTCATCCGGTGAACGGCGTGGCGGAACTGACGCTGCCCGACTCCACGCGCGACTTTCTGCGCGCGGACAATGTGGACAGTGTGTTCTATCAGGTGCTCGGCACGCGCGGCGAACTGGTGGGCGGCGAGCGCGACATGCCGCTGCCGCACGAGGAAGACCGCCCGCAGCCCGGTCTCGTCGAATTTCGTGACGATGTGCTGCGCGGCAACGATATCCGCGTCGCCTACACAACCGTGGAGTTTCCGCAGACGCCCGGCGCGCAACCCGTGCTGGTGCAGGTCGCTGAAACGCTCGACAAACGCAGCCAGCTCGCCAACGACATCATCAAAGGCGTGATCCTGCCGCAGTTCGTGATTCTGCCGCTCGCGATCCTGCTGGTCTGGTTCGGGCTCTCGCGCGGGCTCGCGCCGCTGCACGCGCTGCAGGCGCATATCCGCGCGCGCCGCCCGGACGACCTGTCGCCGCTCGAGGCGCGTCGCGCGCCGCCGGAAATCGAGCCGCTCGTGACCTCGTTCAACGATCTGCTGACGCGTCTCGAACAGAACATGGAGCTGCAAAAGCGCTTTATCGCCGACGCCGCGCATCAGATGAAGACCCCGCTTGCCGGCTTGCGCACGCAGGCCGAGCTGGCGCTGCGTCAGGACGCCTCCGCGGAGGTGCATCGCTCGCTCGAGCAGATCGCCACCAGCTCGGAGCATGCCGCGCGGCTCGTCACGCAACTGCTGGCGCTGGCGCGCGCGGAGAACCGCATGTCGGGTCAGATTTTCACACCGGTCGAAGTGACGGAGGTCGCGCGCAGCGCAGTGCGCGACTGGGTTCAGGCCGCGCTCGCCAAGCAGATGGATCTGGGCTACGAAGCGCCTGAAGAACCGGTCGAAGTGAACGGCAATCCGGTCATGTTGCGCGAAATGCTTTCGAATCTGATCGACAACGCGATCCGCTATACGCCGCCGGGCGGCCGCATCACCGTCAGAGTGCGGCACGACGCGGCGGCGCGGCTCGTGCATCTGGAAGTCGAGGATACCGGCCTCGGCATTCCGGTCGCCGAGCGTTCGCGTGTGATCGAGCGCTTCTACCGGATTCTCGGCCGCGAAGGCGACGGCAGCGGCCTCGGACTCGCGATCGTCCGCGAGATCGCGACCATGCACGGCGGCGAGCTGACGATCGACGACAACGTCTATCAAACTTCGCCGCGGCTTGCCGGCACGCTCGTACGTGTCAGTTTGCATGTGCACGAACGGGCCGGGACTTACCCTAACGCGACCTGAATGCGTCGATTCCCCGACTCAATATTGAGATACGTTGAGTGTAAATTGGCCCGGTTTGACGCCAGATAGGCGCGTGTTGGATGAAAACCCACAACACAGACCAGGCCTGCAAATTCACCCCGCCACGTCAGTACGCCGTAAGTTTCCACTCCAATAATCGGTTTCACGGGAACGCCGTTACCGGCGAACCGCGTGCATATCAATATTGGAGACGACATATGGCTACCGTTGGCGGGCAAATCTCGCACGTGCCGATGACGCGCGAAGAGAAGCGGGTGATCTTCGCATCGTCGCTGGGTACGGTTTTCGAGTGGTACGACTTCTATCTGGCCGGCTCGCTGGCGGCCTTCATCAGCAAGAGCTTCTTCTCCGGCGTCAATCCGACAGCCGCCTTCATCTTCACGCTGCTTAGCTTCGCGGCCGGCTTCGCGGTCCGGCCGTTCGGCGCGATCGTGTTCGGGCGGCTCGGCGATATGGTCGGGCGCAAGTACACGTTCCTCGTGACGATCGTGATCATGGGCTTGTCGACGTTCCTAGTCGGCTTCCTGCCGGGCTACGCGACGATCGGCTTTGCATCGCCCGTGATCTTCATCGCGATGCGGATGCTGCAAGGCCTCGCGCTCGGCGGCGAGTATGGCGGCGCCGCCACCTACGTGGCCGAACATGCGCCGCCGGGACGCCGCGGCTTCTACACGGCATGGATCCAGACCACCGCCACGCTCGGCCTGTTCCTGTCGCTGCTGGTGATTCTCGGCGTACGTACGGCAATGGGTGAGGATGCGTTCGGCGCCTGGGGCTGGCGCATTCCGTTCATCGTCTCGATCCTTCTGCTGGCCGTGTCGGTGTGGATTCGTCTGCAACTGCACGAATCGCCGGTGTTCGAGCGCATCAAGTCCGAAGGCAAGATCTCCAAGGCGCCGCTGACCGAAGCCTTCGGCCAGTGGAAGAACCTGAAGATCGTGATTCTCGCGCTGATCGGCCTCACCGCCGGCCAGGCCGTGGTTTGGTACACGGGCCAGTTCTACACGCTGTTCTTCCTGACGCAGACGCTGAAAGTGGATGGCAGCAGCGCCAACATCATGATCGCGATCGCGCTCCTGATCGGCACGCCGTTCTTCCTGTTCTTCGGCTCGCTGTCGGATCGTATCGGCCGCAAGCCGATCATCATGGCCGGCCTGCTGATCGCCGCGTGCACGTACTTCCCGCTGTTCAAGGCGCTCGCGCATTACACCAACCCGGCACTGGAAGCGGCGACCGCGAAGGCGCCGATCGTCGTGATCGCGAATCCGGACGAGTGCTCGTTCCAGTTCAACCCGGTCGGCACCGCGAAGTTCACGAGTTCCTGCGACATCGCCAAGAGCGCGCTCTCGAAGGCCGGTTTGAACTACGAGAACGTCGCCGCGCCGGCGGGCACGCTGGCGGAGATCAAGGTCGGCGATACGGTGGTCAACACGTATGACGGCAAGGCCGCGGACGCCAAGGATCAAGGCAAGGTGTTCGACAAGACTCTCGCGACGACGCTGAAGACCGCCGGTTATGCGCCGAAGGCCGATCCCACGCAGATCAACTGGCCCATGACCGTGGTGATTCTGACGATCATGATGATCTACGTGACGATGGTCTACGGCCCGATCGCGGCGATGCTGGTGGAGATGTTCCCGACGCGCATCCGCTATACGTCGATGTCGCTGCCGTATCACATCGGCAATGGCTGGTTCGGTGGCTTCCTGCCGGCCACCGCCTTTGCGATCGTCGCGGCGAAGGGCAATATCTTTTCGGGGTTGTGGTATCCGATTGTGATCGCGCTCATCACCTTCGTGATCGGCATGCTGTTTGTCCGGGAAACCAAGGACTCGGATATCTACGCGAAGGATTGACGCGTCTGATGGACGTAACGGCTTCTTGAAAAAGTTGTGCACCGGGGGTTGACAGCCTCCGGTGCCGTCCGCATAATCTCGCTTCTTTCGGCGAATTAGCTCAGTTGGTTAGAGCGACGGAATCATAATCCGCAGGTCCGGGGTTCGAGTCCCTGATTCGCCACCAGTTGCAAGAAAAAGCCGCTGATCCGCAAGGTTCAGCGGCTTTTTTGTTTTGGCTTTCCGAACTGCAACTACAGCAACTTCAAGGAGGTTTCTTGATGACGTTCCGCACCGCCGCGCTTGCCGCGGCTACCGCTTCCATCGCTTTGCTCAGCGGCACGGCCGCCTTCGCCGCTCAGGCTCAGACACCGCCCGACAGTCAGTGGCGCACAAGCGCGACCACGCTATCCACACTGCTGCAGGACGGCTACAAGATCGTCGCTGTCATGAATGGCGGCCATGGCAGCGCTGGGTCAACCGACACGATTTTCGTCCAGCGCGATCAGAGCGCATTCAAATGTATCGACCCGCAGCAGGCCGACGCAAAAACGAGAACGTCCGTCGCGCCGCCGGCATGTTTCGAACTGGTGCCGCCGTCGGGAGCGTCGGGGACGCCCGAGTCGAAGTAACCGGCACGGCAGGCCGAAGCGTGCCGTCGACCGCGCGCACGGTGCCGACCTTCGGACTGTGAAGCTACGGCTTGAAAGAAGCCGGCGCCGGCGCAATCGACACCTCGCTCAACCAGCCGCGTGCCGCCTGTTACCGATCCACCAACCGGCTGAGATTCCCCCGCACCCGCTGCAACAACGCGATCAACTGCTTCGCCTCTTCATCGGTGAAGCCGTTGAGCGCTTCGAGCGCGACTTCGTCGCCGACCTTGCGCGCCTTGCCGAGCGTGCGCTCGGCCTTCGGCGTCATGTTCACCTGGCGCTCGCGGCGGTCCTGCGGATTGGCCGTCCGCTCGATCCAGCCACCCTCTTCCATCCGATCCAGCAGACGACCCGCCGAGATCGGCGCGACCTCGAGCAGGTCCGCAAGCCGCGCCTGATTGGTGTCGCCGTAGTGCGCGAGATAGGCCAGCACGCGGCACTGCGCGCGCGTCAAGTCGACCGACGACTTCGCGAGATCGTCGAAACGCTTGCCTGTCAGGCGACCGACGTCGGAAATCAGAAAGCCGAAGCGCTCTTCGAGTTGGGTTTTCATGAGCGGATTATACGAAAGGCCTTCGTTTATTAGCGTTGAAACGGGCGTATTCAGGCTCCGCATAATTCCCGATGGCAGACTCGTGCGCAGTCGATATACTAAGCATGCTTACTATATCGACGACCCCGCTCATTCATGTCCTCCGACACCCCGGCGGCCCGCGCCGCCGCGCCGCTCAACCGCCCGATGATCACCGTCTCGATCATGCTGGCGACGTTGATCCAGACGCTCGACAGCACGATCGCCAACGTGGCGCTGCCGCATATGCAGGGCACGCTGTCCGCGTCGCAGGATGAAATCACGTGGGTGCTGACCTCGTACATCGTCGCCGCGGCGATCGCCACGCCGCTCACCGGCTGGCTGTCCGACCGGCTGAGCGTCAAGCGTCTGCTGATCTTCGCGATCGGCGGCTTCACGGTGTCGTCGGCGCTGTGCGGGTTGTCGGAGACGCTCACGCAGATCGTCGCGTCGCGTTTGCTGCAAGGGATTTTCGGCGCGTCGCTGGTGCCCCTGTCGCAATCCATCCTGCTCGATATCAACCCGCGCGAGAAGCAGGGGCAAGCCATGGCCGTGTGGGGCATGGGCGTGATGGTCGGACCGATTCTCGGGCCGACGCTCGGCGGCTGGCTCACCGACAGCTACAACTGGCGCTGGGTGTTTTTCATCAACGTGCCGATCGGCGCGTTCGCGCTGTTCGGTGTGGCGACCTTCCTGCCCGCGCGCGAACCGAAACACGACGCGAAGTTCGACGCGTTCGGCTTCGCCACGCTGGGTCTCGCCATCGGCGCATTGCAGGCCATGCTCGATCGCGGCGAGCAACTCGACTGGTTCGGCTCGAACGAAATCGTCGTCGAGGCCTTGCTCGCGGCCATCAGCTTTGCGTTTTTCCTCGTGCACACGGCCACGGTCGGCAAGAAATCGTTTTTCAAATACGAGTTACTGAAGGACCCGAACTTCGCCACGGGGACGTTTTTCATCTTCGTGATTGGCGCGGTGATGTACGCGACGCGCGCGTTGCTGCCGCCCATGCTGCAGAACCTGATGAACTATCCGGTCGCGACGACCGGCCTCGTCACTGCGCCGAGCGGCGCGGGCACAATGGTCGCCATGCTGTTCGCCGGGCGCCTGCTGAAGCGGATCGACGCACGGCTTCTGCTGCTCGCCGGCTTTCTGATCTCGGCGTTCGCGCTCTGGCAGATGATGCAGTATTACGATCGTGCTGTCGGCGTCGGACATTGTCTGGCCCGGGGTGATTCAGGGCTTCGGGCTCGGCCTCGTGTTCGTGCCGCTGAGCGCGCTGACTTTCTCGACGCTCACGCCGGAACTGCGCGCGGACGGCACCGCAACGTATAGCCTGATGCGCAATATCGGCAGCAGTATCGGCATTTCCATCGTGCAAACGCTGATGACGCGCAACACGCAGGTCTCGCATGCGGACCTGGCGGCCAACATCACGCCGTTCAATCCTGCCGTCCAGCCGATGCTCAATACCGGCTCCAATTTCGACATGGCCGCACTGAACGTGTCGATCACGCAGCAGGCATCGATGATCGCGTATCTGAACGACTTCAAGCTGATGTTCATGGCGACGCTGCTGGTCATTCCGCTTCTGCTGTTGATCCGCCCCGCGCATAAGTCGCCGGACGCATCGGTGGCGCATGCCGCGATGGATTGAGACACGGCGCTAACCCGGTTAGTCGCCGTCGCAATGGGCCGCGCGCCGCGCCCGCGACTAACCTTCGATCCGCCCGCGCGTCACACCCAGCAGCGCCGCCATCGCCGTGCGCGCCGCCGCGGCGTCGCGATCGCGAATCGCTTCGAACACCGCCGTGTGCTCGGCCAGCGACGCGTTGAACACCTCCGCGCGTTTTGCATTCAGACGCAGTTGCGCTTCGAGCGTGCGCTCGATCAACGTGCCGAGCGGAATCAGCAATTCGTTGCTGCATGCGGTCAACACGCTCAAATGAAACTGCAGATCGGCTCGCACCCATTCGTCGACATTGCGCGCCGCCACCATCGCTTCGTGGGACGCCGCGAGCGCGTGGAAGGTGTCGTCCGTATGCGAAGCCGCCGCCAGACTCGCGGCATACGGCTCGATCATCTCGCGCATTTCCTGCAGGTTGAGCGCGAACGCCATCGGCTCGGCGACCCGCGAGTACCAGTCGAGCACGTCCACATCGAGCAGATTCCACGCGCGTTTCGGCCGCACGCGCGTCCCCACGCGCGGACGCGATTCGATCAAGCCTTTCGAAGTCAACGTGCGCAACGCCTCGCGCAACACCGTGCGACTCACGCCGAACGCCTCCATCAACTCCGCTTCGCGCGGCAGGATCGAATCAGGCGCGTAGTCGCCGCGCAGAATCGCGGTCGCCAGCCGATGGGCGACACGCCCATGCAGATCGTGCTGAATAGCTTTCTCCTAGCGGCTTTGCAGCGCTATTGATACGGGAACCGAGGCCGGAACGAGCGCGATTATCCGGCATCTCATCTCAGCCGTGAGATCACTGCTTCGACAGTGCCGTGCCGAGACGGCGGGTGTCACCACTATCCGGACAATAGTACTATTAATAGTACTTAAATACACTTTTGATGTAGGATGTGAATCCTCGAAATAGTTCGCAGACGCCTAAGGCCGATGCTTCGCATGGGGCCGGAGTAAGCGCTAAAGCACCAACTCCGGCCGACAAAGGAGACGCACATCATGAAAATCACCAAGCTCGAAACCTTCATCGTTCCGCCGCGCTGGTGCTTCCTGAAAATCGAAACCGACGAAGGCATCGTCGGCTGGGGCGAACCGGTGGTCGAAGGCCGCGCGCATACGGTGGCGGCTGCGGTTGAAGAACTGTCCGACTATCTGGTCGGCAAAGACCCGCTTCTGATCGAAGACCATTGGCAAGTGATGTACCGCTCGGGCTTCTATCGCGGCGGCCCGATCACCATGAGCGCGATCGCCGGCGTCGACCAGGCGCTGTGGGACATCAAGGGCAAGCACCATGGCGTGCCGGTCCATGCGCTGCTCGGCGGCCAGGTGCGCGACAAGATCAAGGTGTATTCGTGGATCGGCGGCGACCGTCCGAGCGACGTGGCCAATAACGCGCGCGCCGTGGTCGAACGCGGCTTCAAGGCGGTGAAGATGAACGGCTCGGAAGAGTTGCAGATCATCGACACCTTCGACAAGGTGCAAGGCGTCATCAACAACGTCGCGGCCGTGCGCGAGGCAGTCGGACCGAACATCGGCATCGGCGTGGATTTCCACGGCCGCGTGCACAAGCCGATGGCCAAGGTGCTGGCGAAAGAACTCGACCCGTACAAGCTGCTCTTCATCGAAGAGCCCGTGCTGTCGGAGAACGCCGAAGCGTTGCGCGACATCGTCAATCAGACCAACACGCCGATCGCGTTGGGCGAGCGTCTTTACTCGCGCTGGGACTTCAAGCACATTCTGTCGGGCGGCTACGTCGACATCATTCAGCCGGACGCATCGCACGCGGGCGGCATTACCGAGTGCCGCAAGATCGCGTCGATGGCGGAAGCCTACGACGTCGCGCTCGCGCTGCATTGCCCGCTCGGGCCGATCGCTCTGGCGACGTGTCTGCAGATCGATGCGGTGAGCTACAACGCGTTCATCCAGGAACAGAGTCTCGGCATCCACTACAACCAGGGCAACGACCTGCTCGACTACATCAGGAACCCGGAAGTCTTCAAATACGAAGACGGCTTCGTGTCGATTCCGCAGGGCCCGGGGCTCGGCATCGAGGTCAACGAGGAGAAAGTGCGGGAGATGGCCAAGGTCGGCCATCGCTGGCGCAATCCGGTGTGGCGCCATGAGGATGGCAGCGTCGCCGAATGGTAATCGCGTAAAGGAGCGCCGCCCGTGGGCGGCGTTTTTGTTTGCGTCGGCGGCCGCATCTCCGACGCGGCCCGCGCGTTACGGTGACGTGACGCGTGGGCCGTCGCAGTAACGTAACATCCCGGACCGAACCCATCCGAGCAGGCGTTTTCCGCGCCCTTCCCAAACCCGCTCGAATTCCCGCAAAGCCTTATCCATAAAGGCTTTCACGCCATCCGTTCGACACCACACATACACATGGCCCGCTCTTTGCTCAAATGCATTCAAACGACAAATGCATCGGGGAAAATCATGAGCGAATTCCTGCCAGACTATCTGCTCCGCGAACAGGCCGCCGTCGGCGCGTTGGTGGCGTTCGGCGTGCTGCGCATCATCGGCGCGGCACTCGCATTCGAACGCGGCTGGCGCATCTCGGTCGTCGAGAAATGCTTCATCGGCGCCGCGATCGTGTACTGCCTGCCGCAACTGTTCGATCTGCTGACGCATATGTACGGCTCGCGCGCCGCGGGCGCCGAGCTGGAAGGCAAAGCCGCGGGCTGCGCCATCGCCCTCTTTTGTGCGCCGATCCTCGGCCATCGGCTCGGTCTCGAATAAGCGGAGCCTCGCCATGCAATTGGCCAGGCGGCTCATGAGGCGGCCCAAACCCACGTTTCGCGCGGGCGACGTCCTGAAACTCAAGTCAGGCGGCCGCCCGATGACCGTCACCTGGAGCGGCCGGGTGCTGTTCGCATCAGGTAACTGGCTGATCTGCCAGTGGTTCAGCGAGACCGGCGAGTTACAGCAGGAGATGTTTCCGGAGGAGACCCTGGAGCGGACGAGCCACGTACTCGCCGCCTCAAAAGTGCAGTAACGGATTGCTGGCCACCGCCAGGCGACCGTGTGTATTGCGCCGCACGCTTTGGCTGTGCGGCGTTTTTTTATACGGCCGATGTCGCGCTTGCGAGACGTTGCGGACCTGAATCCTTAAGGACGCGGTTGCTGTTCAGGTGCCACCTAGCCCGCCTCGCAGATAACCTCGCGCCACGGTGTCAGCCGAGCGCGGCGAACGCAGGCACGCTATGCGACAACGCGGCCGCCGCGACGAACACGCCGATCATCGCCAGCGCTTCCAGATACAGCACGTTGACGAAGGTGTGGGCGTCCATTGTCGAGGCCGTGCGGCGCAGGCGCGGCAGCGCCAGAAAGCGGTTGAGTCCGCCGAGCACGAGCGCGAGCCCGACCAGCGCAAGCTTGAGCATCAGCACATGGCCCCACGTGCTGAGTTCGATCGCCTCGAACGAGCCGCCGGAACCTCGCACCGCGTTGAAAACGCCGGAGAGCAGCACGAGCCCAACCGCCACCACCGAGACGTTCGACACCTGAGTCGCGGTGCGGATCAACATGCCGCGTGCAGTCGAGGTGCCGAGTGCCGGCAGCACCGCGAGCCCTGCCGCCATCGCCAGACCGCCCCACACGCTGGTGACGAGCACGTGCAGCGTTTGCATGGCGATCGCAGCCGAGGCCGGGCCGGCATCCGCCGCGTGACCGAGCGACGCCTTGCCGGCGGCGATCGCGACCACCGCGAGCCACAGGAGCGCATTGCGCAGCATGCCCGTATGGCTGGCCATGGCCGTGCCGAGCAGCACCAGCGCGCCGGCAAACGCAAGGCTCCAGCCATAACCGACATGAGTTTGCGTCAGCACCGTCGGCACCACGCCGATGGCGGCCGGCAACCCGACGCCGCTCATCGACGCCGCCTGATACAGCAACCAGCCGAGGTCGGCGAGTACCAGCACGACAGTGGCCGTCAGCATCGAACGTTGCGCGCGCAACCAGGCGGGGCGCGCGGGCGAGATTTTCTGCTGGGCGTCCTTCGCGAGCCACGCGCCGAGCAACGCCGAACCGACGGCAAACGCAAACGCGACGTTCATGAGCGCGGCCATGGCGACCTGCCCGATCCAGAGTCCGTCGATGCTCATTTGACGATAAACGCAAAGTCGCCTTGGCTACGGTGGCCGTCCGTGGCTACCGCGATCCAGTGCACGGCATAGCGGCCGGCGCTCAACTGCGGCAGCGGCAGATGCATGACCCGGGCGTCGTCCTTGTCGACCTGCGACTCAGTTGCCACGGCCGCCTTGCCGCTGGTGTCGGCAAGCGCGATCTTGCTGAAAGCCGGTTCGAGCGGCTCGGTGAAATGGATCGTCACTTCGGAGGGCGCGGCGACTTCGGCGTTGGCCGCCGGCTCGCTCGAGCTCAGATGCGCATGGGCGAATGCCGTGGACGTCACAAGCAGCGCCACGGCGCCGAGCATCGACGCTCGCAACGCCGGGCGGGAAAAATCAGGTAGCTTCATGTAAGACCGATAGCGGATGATCAGGAAACAGTGGGCGTCGGACCGGACACGTCGAGGCCGGGACCAGGCCGGATCCAGTCCGGCGCGCCCGGAAGTGTACGCTTCGATGGTTCGCGCGGGCGTCGGTTCAACCTGGTTTATAGATAGATCGCCCAGGCTCGAGCGTTGCGCCATTGATCGCGCAGACAAATTCGGGATAACAGTTGGGCAGCGTGAAACGCGTGTGCGCGTCAAACTGTCGCATGGCTGTGACAGCCGGAACCTTCTCTAATGTGCCAAATAGTCATCATCACCCTTCGATGATAGAATGCTGCGTCGCCGCAGCGCCGGCTGCCCTTCACACCGAGCCGCTCGAAGTTCGGTCAGGTCCCCGATTTTGATGGAGTTACGCGTGTCTTCAAGACGCATTTTCCGCCCGTTGCTCGCCCTTCTGCTGATCGGCTCCGCGGGCGTTTATAGCGCTGCGAAAGCGCAGACTCAGCCGAAAGCCCCCGATACGATGGAAGCGCGCGTGCAAGGCTGCACGGCCTGCCACGGCACACATGGCCAAGGTACGGACAACGACTACTTCCCTCGCCTCGCGGGCAAACCTGCCGACTACCTGTACAACCAGCTACAGAATTTCCGCGAAGGGCGCCGCAAGTACCCGCCCATGAACTACCTCGTCACGTATCTCTCGGACGACTACCTTCATCAGATCGCCACTTATTTCTCGCAACAGCGTCCTCCGTATCCGCCGCCGGCCAAGCCGACGGTATCGTCGAGCACGCTCGCGCGCGGCCAGCAGATCGTGCTGAACGGCGACGCGTCGAAGCAGATTCCGGCTTGCGCGGCCTGCCACGGCAAGACGCTGACCGGTATGCAACCCGCTATCCCGGGTCTGGTCGGTCTGCATTCGGATTACATCAGCGCGCAGCTCGGCGCATGGCGCTCGGGTTCGCGCCATGCCATCGCGCCTGATTGCATGCACACCATCGCCACGCGTCTGACCGACGAAGACGTGAACGCCGTTGCCGCCTGGCTTTCCACGCAGCAGGCCCCACAAAACCCCGTGCCGGCTCCAGCCCGCTCGATGAAGACTCCGCTTGCCTGCGGCAGCGAACCGCAATAAGGCACCGGGAGAGACACTCAAATGAAACGCAAGTCTTTGTTCGCCCTCTCGGCAGTCGTCGTCGTTGCGGCTGCCGCACTCGTTCCCGTCCTGTGGTCGGGCGGCGACCATCTGCATAACGGCACGGCCATGGCGGCAACGCCCGCCGACCAGGCCGCGCTGATCAAGCAAGGCGAGTATCTCGCCCGCGCCGGCGACTGTATCGCCTGCCACACAGTGCGCGGCGGCAAGCAGTTCGCCGGCGGCCTGCCCATGGCCACGCCGTTCGGCACGATGTTCACGCCGAACATCACGCCTGACGACCAGTACGGTATCGGCAAGTGGACGCAGGACGACTTCTATCGCGCCATGCACACCGGCCGTTCGAAAGACGGCAGCCTGCTGTATCCGGGCTTCCCGTTCACCAGCTACACGAAGGTCACGCGCGCCGACTCGGACGCGATCTACGCGTACCTGCGTTCGGTCGCGCCGGTCAACGTGCCGAGCCGTCCGCATGAACTGAAATTCCCGTTCAACCAGCGCAACATGCTGATCGGCTGGCGCACGCTGTTCTTCCGTGAAGGCGAGTACAAGCCGGATCCGACCAAGTCGGTCGAATGGAACCGTGGCGCGTACCTGATCGAAGGTCTCGGTCACTGCGGCATGTGCCACACGTCGATCAACGCCATGGGCGGCCCGGTGAGCTCGGCCGCGTTTGCCGGCGGTCTGATCCCGCTGCAGAACTGGTACGCACCGTCGCTCACGTCGAACAAGGAAGCCGGCCTCGGCGACTGGGAAACCAAAGACATCGCCGATCTGCTGAAGACCGGCGTGTCGAACCGCGGCGCGGTGTTCGGTCCGATGGCCGAAGTGGTTCACAACAGCCTGCAGTACATGTCGGACGCGGACATCAACGCGATGGCCACGTACCTGAAGACGATTCCGCAGAAGAGCGAAGCGCCTGAGCCGCTGCAGCTCGAAACGTCTGAAAAGTTCGGCGGCGAACTGCTGAAGCAAGGTCAGAAGATCTACGCTGACAACTGCGCGAAGTGCCATGCGGAAAATGGCCTCGGCATGCCGCCGGCCTTCCCGCCGCTCGCGAACAACCAGTCGATTCAGATGCCGTCGGCCGTCAACCCGATCCGTATGGTGCTGAACGGCGGATACCCGCCGAGCACGGATGCCAACCCGCATCCGTACGGCATGCCGCCGTTCGCACAAGCACTGTCGAATCAGGAAGTCGCGGCGGTTGTGACGTACATCCGTATGTCGTGGGGCAACCACGGCACGGCGGTGTCGCCGCAGCAAGTGTCCGATCTGCGTTCGGCGCCGCTCGACTAAGCAGCGTTCGTTGCACCAAGGGCGCGGCCTGCGAAATTCGCGGCCGCGCCCTTCGTTTTTGAAGGACCGGTATCATAGGGGAGTATTTACCCTGAGATAAACGCCGGGCCGCCGCTAGTTTTCTCACCCCCGCGGGGGCTCGGCGCGCAGCGACAGACCTTGGGGGCGCTTATGAAACTGGGCAGGAGATAAGAATCGTGCATGCCGGGGAGCGTTTCAACAGCATTACCCACCTCGTCGGCGCCGTACTGTCGGTGGCCGGTCTCGCAACGCTCGTGACGATGGGCGCGCTCGACGGCGACGCGTACAAGGTGGTCAGCTTCAGCGTGTACGGTGCGATGCTGTTCGTGCTGTATGCTATCTCGACGCTTTACCACAGCGTGCGCAATCCGCGCGCGAAGGCGGTTCTGCAGAAATGCGACCATTCGGCGATCTACCTGCTGATCGCCGGCAGCTACACTCCGTTCACGCTCGTCACATTGCGCGGTCCGTGGGGCTGGTCGCTATTCGGCGTAAGCTGGGGGCTTGCCGCTCTCGGCATCGTGCAGGAATTGACGCTGGGGCGACGCACCCGCAGCGTTTCGATGGTGCTGTATGTCCTGATGGGATGGCTCGCGCTCGTTGCCGTCCGCCCGCTGGTTGAAGCCTTACCGGCAGCGGGTACCGCCTGGCTCGTGGCCGGCGGGGTCATCTATAGCGTCGGCATCTACTTCTTCATCAACGACGAGCGCATCCGGCATGGACATGGTATCTGGCACCTGTTCGTACTGGCGGGCAGTCTGTGTCAATTCGTCAGTGTCGCGCGCTACGTCGCATGACACCCCACGGCGGCGAAATGCAACTTAAGGCCAGTCAACGTGTCTGCATAGCGCGTTGAAGCATTCGGCACGCGTTTGCGCGCGTGCCGCCGATTTCTCTGCGAACGGAACTGGGCTTCGGCCTCGAACACGCCATGCGGGTGTGTTCATGCCGCGTTCATGCCTGCCTGAATTCAGGTGTGTCCGTCCGCGAAACTGCATTGCAAAGATCTTTTATGTCTTTTGATTCCCTCGGCTTGTCCGAACCGTTGGTCCGCGCTGTACACGAACTCGGCTACACCACTCCGACTCCGATCCAGACGCAAGCGATTCCCGCCGTGCTCAACGGCGGCGATCTGCTTGCCGGCGCGCAAACCGGCACCGGCAAGACTGCCGGCTTTACGTTGCCGATCCTGCAACGCCTGAACACCATGCCCGCCGTTACGACCGGCTCGGGCAAGCGCGCGGTACGCGCGCTGATCCTCACGCCCACGCGTGAACTGGCCGCGCAGGTCGAAGAAAGCGTGCGCGCGTACGGCAAGTATCTGAAGCTGAAGTCGACCGTGATGTTCGGCGGCGTCGGCATCAATCCGCAGATCGGCGCACTGCGCAGCGGCGTGGATATCGTCGTCGCGACGCCGGGCCGTTTGCTCGATCACATGCAGCAGAAGACCATCGACCTGTCGCATCTCGAGATTCTCGTGCTCGACGAGGCCGACCGCATGCTCGACATGGGCTTCATCCACGACATCAAACGCGTGCTGGCGAAGCTGCCGCCGAAGCGGCAGAACCTGCTGTTCTCAGCCACCTTCTCCGACGAGATCAAGACGCTCGCCGACAACCTGCTCGACTCGCCGGCGCTGATCGAAGTCGCGCGCCGCAATACGACGGCGGAAACGGTCGCGCAGAAGATTCACCCAGTGGATCGCGACAAAAAGCGCGAACTGCTCACGCATCTGATCAAGCAGCACAACTGGTTTCAGGTGCTGGTGTTCACGCGCACCAAGCACGGCGCCAACCGTCTTGCCGAACAGTTGACCAAAGACAGCATCAGCGCCCTGGCGATTCACGGCAACAAGAGCCAGTCGGCCCGCACACGCGCGCTCGCCGAGTTCAAGGACGGCACGCTGCAGGTGCTGGTCGCGACCGACATCGCGGCGCGCGGCATCGATATCGATCAACTGCCGCACGTGGTTAACTACGATCTGCCGAACGTGCCGGAAGACTACGTGCACCGCATCGGCCGCACGGGCCGCGCGGGCGCAACGGGCGAGGCGATCTCGCTGGTGTGCGTCGACGAACTGCAGTTGTTGAAGGACATCGAGAAGCTGATCAAGCGCCCGGTGCCGCAGGAAGTGATCGCCGGTTTCGAACCGGACCCGACTGCGAAGCCGGAACCGATCCTGCGTCGCGGCCAGGGTGGTGGTGGCGGCGGCGGTCGTTCGCCGCGTCAGGGTCAAGGCGCACCGAAACGTGATGGCGCGGGTTCCGCGAAGCCGGCGCAGCGCTCGGGTCAACGCCCGGCGAACGGTCAACAGCAGCCGAAGCCGCATGGTGCGAAGCCGGCCGGCAATGGCGGCGGTCAGCCGCGCCGTGACGGTCAACGTCACGACGACCGGCCGCGCGCCGTCGCGCATGAGGGCAGCGCCGCGCAGCATGCGCCGCGCAAGCCGCAAGCCGCGAAACCGCAAGGCGGCAATCCGGGTGCGTTGCTGGGCGGTGCCAAGCCGCGCAACGACGCGCCGCGCGGTGGCCAGCCCACGCGCAGCGGTCAGCGCGGCCGTTAAGCTTCAAGGCTCAGCCCACGCTCGCTGGCCGCTGTCGTTGCGCTAAGCACGACGGGCCGGCGGCAGCGGGCAACATAGCCGCCACGCCTAAAGGCACACACTCGCCGGCCGTTGTCCTTGCACCAAGGGCGGCGGCCGGCAGCAAGCCGCTCAACCATCCACGGCAGTTGTCCTTACATCGAGGACTACCGACCCGCCGCCGCAGCCGCTTGCTTCAGGTGCTCGATCTGCTGTTCCCATCGATCGAGCACCGCCTCTCCGTCCCCTTCCAGTTCGAACGTAATGCCGCTCGTCAGGCGCGCGTAACGAACGCTTTGCGCCTCGGCCGTGTCGATCGAGCCGTGCAGATAGACAAGCCCGCTCACATCGCCCGCGACGCTCGCTAGCGGCGTCATGAGCAACTGCACCTGATAGAACGCCTCGTCGCAGACAAAGGTGAGCGCCGCCCGTCCGCTCTGCGCGATGGCGCGCGTCGCCCTCGCTTGCGGCCACAGCGCGATGCACAACGTGCGCGAATCAAGCGCGTACAACTCGCCGACGCCAAGCAGCGACGTGCGCACATGGCCATTCGTATCGACGCTCAGCAGCGACGCGGTGAAACCCGTCTTGCCGGCGAGCGACGAACCGTCGAACAAGGCGCGCACGGCATCGGGCCATTCATCGAACACGTTCTGTTCGACTGGACGTTCGGGTGTTGGGGAATCGCTCATGATGTCGATGGGATGAGAAGTGAGCCAGTCTGCATCATGCCTTGAAAAGCAAATGGCCCGCCTAAGCGGGCCATTTGAACGCCGGTGATTCACGCCAGGCGATCAGCGAAAGAACACGTGCTGCGTAATCTTGGCGAGCGGGTAATGCACGCCCGGCTGGATCCGCGCCGGCAGATTCAGCGGCTTGAGCAGCATCTTGACACACATGTCGGCCGACAGATTGCGCCGCACCAGCGCATTGATCCGCGCCGCGCGCGCGCGGTTGTAGGTCGAGTCGTGCACGCGCTCCGGATAACGAGTCGCGAAGACGTGCCGCAAGGCGATTTCCGAGTCTTCGTTCTTGATTTCCATGACGCGGCGCATGAGCGCGCCAAGCACAGCCAGCCGGCCGTTGCCTTCGATCTTGTTGTACTTCTTGAAGTACTTGAAAAAGTGCTTGTAGTGACGCACTTCGTCGGTGCGGATGTTGTCGGTGATCTGCTTGAGCACGGGCTCGTCCGAGCATTCGCCGATCGCGCGATACAAGGTCGCGGTGCCGGTTTCCACCACGCAGCGCGCGACCATCTCGAGCGCGCGGGTCTTTTCGAAGTCCTCCACCGAGCAGGTCAGCGAATACTCTTCCATGAAATTACGAAATGCCGTGTCCCAGTCGAATTCGGGCCACACGTAAGCAATATACGTCTTGAGCGCGCGGCCGTGCTGCAACTCTTCCGGCTCCCACTCCTGGTTGAGCCAAGCCGAGACTTCAGGATCGCCGTTAAAGAAAGTGCTCAGATTGCTGGTGTACAGATCGGAGCCGCTTTCGATAAACGAAGACGCGCACAGCAGCAGCAGCAAGTCTTCGTTAGCGACGGCCTTTTGCCGATCAATGCGGGTGAGGTCGATGTCCTCGATCCGCCAGGGCATGACATGGTTCAGCTCTGTATGCATCGTGTCTTGCTCCGAAAGCTGTATCGACTCGCGGAGCATGCTCGAGACCGCCCGCTCTCGGCCGGGCCGGTCCGCCGTGTCTGATACAGCGCCTTGAATTAGAGTTAACCCCTTGTATCCTGCATCTTAGTCGGTGTTTCGCAACTCTGCAGATAACAGAGCACAGACCATGCCGAGGCGCCGCAGTTCCATGGCGCGGTAGTCGAATCATTCGACCGGACAAAAGCGCATCGCGCGGAGCATAAAAAAAGCCAGCTGAAGAGCTGGCTTGAGTTTGCGACGATCGCTCGTCAGTCAGGTTGGACGGGCGTAGCGGCGCTTTGATTCAACGGCGCAAGGCCTGCGCTCAGGCCATCTGAACGCCTCGCGTCGGACGCACGCGGCGCATGCGCCACGCCACGACCACGAGCGAGAGACCCGACAGTAGCGCGGCAATCAGCACGTAATAACTTGGCGCAAGTTTGTCGCCGGTCAAATGAATGAACGTTTCGACGATGGTGGGCGCGAAGCCGCCGAAGATCGTCACGCCGATGCTGTAACCGATTGAAAGACCGGTCGAGCGCACCTGCGTCGGAAAGATTTCGGACATCAGCGCAGGCATCGGTCCGGAATAAGCGGCCTTGAAAATTCCCGCCGTACCCTGCAACACGAGCAGCCAGCCAACGGTCGGATGAGACTGCAGCAGCGCGAACATCGGATAGATCAGCGTGCCCATCAGAATCGAGGTGGTCAGCATGATGCGAATCCGGCCGATGCGATCGGACAATGCGCCCATCACCGGCGAGAGCAGGAACTGCAGGCCGCCGTTGAGCACCACCACGCCGAACGATGCCGCCGCCGGCATGTGCAATTGCTTGACGGCGTACATCGGCATGTAGAGCTGCAGCACATAGACGCCCACCGTGGATTGCGCGACGATGCCGACCGCAAGCAGCAGGTTGACCCACTGACTCGCGAACGAGGCGTCCTTCTCCTCGCTTGCCGTCGAGCGAGCGGCGACCGCTTCGCGCGCCTCGCGCAGCGCGAGGAACTCCGGCGTTTCGTCGAGATGCGAACGGATGTAATAGCCCACCGGCCCGACCAGCAAACCGAACACGAACGGCAGGCGCCAGCCCCAGTCGTTCAGTTGCGCGGGCGGCATCCATGCGGTCAGCAACGAGCCGAACGCGGCGGCCGTAATCGCGGCAAGCCCCTGGCTCGCGAACTGCCAACTCGCGTAATAGCCGCGGCGCGACGCGCTATGCTCGACCATGAACGCCGTCGCGCTGCCGAACTCACCGCCCACCGCGAAGCCTTGCACGAGCCGCGCGAGCAGAATCAGAATCGGCGCCGCGATACCGATCGATGCATACGGCGGCATTACCGCCATCGTGAAGGTGCCGACCATCATCAGCGCAATGGCGAGCGTCAGCGCCGCCTTGCGGCCCTTGCGGTCGCCGTAGATGCCCAGCACGACCGCGCCCAGCGGCCGCATCAGAAACGAAATGCCGAAGGTGGCGATGGCGAGCAGCGTGGAGAGCCACTCGTCCTGCATCGGGAAAAACTGTTTGGCGATGATGGTCGCGAAGTAGCCGTAGACCAGAAAATCGAACCACTCGAGCGCATTGCCGACCGACGACGAAAACACGATCCGCCGCACCATCGCTTTGGATAGCGGCGCGGGCGCGGAATGAGGGGAAGCTGTCGCCGAAGGCGACGCGTGGGTCTGCATGATGTCTCCTGCTCTGTCTGATGCTCGATGCCGGATGTCAGATGCCTGGCGTGCGAGAGGCGACGCCGGCAACCGGTGTATTTGATCTGCGCGGTGCCTTTAGCGTGTAGAGGAATGCGCGCTAAGGCATCGCCTGCGCGCGCAGCGACGCGCCGCTTCGAGCGGCGCCCCGCCTCGCGCATGGATGCCTGCTTAGAACCCCGCGGCCAACCCGTCACGGCGGCTATCGCTCGCCGCGACATACCCGCGCTCCGGATCGTTGCGATCGAGGTTCCAGATGTACTGGCCGGAGCCGAAGTCCATATACGGGTCGTCGACCGACTTGATCGTGTGGCCGAGCTTCTGCAAGGCCTCGGCGGTCTTCGGATCGAGCGTCGATTCGATGTCGATCGTGAAGTCGCGATTGACCTTCCAGCGCGGCGCGTCGCACGCGGCCTGCGGCTGCTGTCCGTAGTCGAGCATCCGCACGATGGATTGCAGGTGGCCTTGCGGCTGCATGTCGCCGCCCATCACGCCGAAGCTCATCACCGCTTCCTGCCGGCCGTCCACCTGCTGCGTGAGGAACGACGGGATGATCGTGTGGAACGGCCGCTTGCCGCCTTCCACCACGTTCGGCGACTTCGGGTCCATCGAGAATCCGCAGCCACGGTTCTGCATGGCGATGCCGCTATCCGGCACCACGATGCCCGAGCCGAAGCCCATGTAGTTCGACTGGATGAAGCTGACCATCATGCCGCGCTCGTCAGCCACCGACATGTAGATGGTCCCGCCAGCCTTCGGCATGCCGAAGTCGAACTGCGTGGCGCGCTTGTGATGGATCAGTTTGGCGCGCGAGGTGAGGTACGCGTCGTCGAGCATCTGCTCCGGCGTGACTTCCATGGAGCGCGGATCTGCCACATAGCGGTAGACGTCGGCGAAGGCCAGCTTCATGGCTTCGATCTGCAAGTGCTGCGACTCGACGTTGTCGACCGCCAGCTCCTTCACATCGAATTTTTCGAGGATGCCCAGCGCGATCAGCGCCGCGATGCCCTGCCCGTTCGGCGGAATTTCGTGCACCGTGTAGCCGCGATAATCCTTGCCGATCGGCTCGACCCAATCCGCTTTGTAGTTGCGCAGATCGTCGAGCGTCAGCGCGCCGCCGCCTTCGCGGGCGAACGCGGCGATCCGTTCAGCGATCTCGCCTTCGTAGTACGCACGCGGGCCTTGTTCGGCGAGCTTGCGCAGCGTCTTCGCGTGGCCGGGGAAGCGCACCAGTTCGCTTACTTCCGGCGCGCGGCCGCGCGGCATGAAGGTTTGGGCAAAGCCCGGCAGATCCTTCAGTTCCGGCACGGCGGCCGCCCACTTATAAGCGACGATGCTCGCCACCGCGTGACCGCGCTCGGCGATTTCAATGGCCGGCTCCATCAGATCGGCGAACGGCAGCGTGCCGAATTTCTGATGCAGCGCTTCCCAGCCGGCGATCACGCCGGGCACCGTCACCGCGTCCCAGCCGCGCTTCGGTTGCTTCGCGAGACCGTTTTCCTCGCCGTACTTGCGCTTGAAGTAGTCGACGTTCCACGCCGCCGGCGAGACACCCGACGCATTCAGGCCATGCAGCTTCTTGCCGTCCCACACCAGCGCGAACGCGTCGCCACCCAGCCCGCAGGAGACCGGCTCGACCACGGTGATGGCCGCGGCGGCCGCGATCGCCGCATCGACGGCATTACCGCCTTTCCACAGCATGCGCAGGCCGGCTTGCGCCGCGAGCGGATGCGAAGTCGAAACGATGTTGCGCGCGAATACAGGCAGACGCGGCGTCGCGTAAGGGTTTTGCCAGTTGAAGCCAGTCATGTCGAACACTCTCGAAAGCACGGCCCGGCATGTGGAAACGCCGGAAGCCATTGGAAACGGATCGAACGCGGGGTGAGGCGAGGTGAAGCGCGAATCAACCGAGGAACCCCGGATTGCATCGTGATCCGGCCCAAAAAACAAATTCATTTATCAAATGAATAAATGCGCAAATGGCCTGAATAGATCGGCGCGCGGTCGTCTCGTCTCCTATGCATGTCGCACGAGTTGGCAGATAAGGTGCGCGATGGTCTTACAATACGCTCACCCCGCTCACGCATCACCCGCTTACCGGCCAGCCTGGCGCGCCGGCGGCGGGCAGCGCCGACAAAAAACCCACGAACCGAGACACATGACCCGAGACCCCCGCCTGACTCTCAATGCCCGGCAACAGGAACTGCTGGAGTGGGTGCAACGCGACGGCTTCGTGACCGTGGACGACCTCGCGGCCCACTTCGACGTGACACCGCAGACGATCCGCCGCGACGTCAACTGGCTCGCCGACATGAACCTGCTGCGCCGTTATCACGGCGGCGCGAGTCTGCCGACCAGCTCCGAAAACGTCTCGTACACGGCGCGTCAGCGCATGTTTCACGACGAGAAACGGCGCATCGCGGCGTTAGTGGCCACTCACATTCCCGATCAGGCGTCGCTCTTCATCAACCTCGGCACCACCACCGAAGAAGTGGCGCGCGCACTCAATCGCCACCGCGGCCTGCGCGTGATCACCAACAACCTGAACGTCGCCAGCATGATGAGCGGCTATCCGGACTGCGAGGTGCTGGTGACGGGCGGCATCGTGCGGCCGTGGGACAAGGGGATCGTCGGCGAACTGGCGATCGATTTCATCCGCCAGTTCAAGGTCGACTTCGCGATCATCGGCACGTCGAGCATCGAAACGGATGGCACACTGCGCGATTTCGACACGCGCGAAGTGCGCGTCGCCGAAGCGATCATCCAGCATGCGCGCACCGTTTTTCTCGCCGCCGACAACTCCAAATTCGGGCGCCCCGCTCTGGTTCGCCAAGGCCATCTCGATCAGATCGACGCGTTGTTCACGGACATCGCACCACCCGCCGAGATGACCGAGACGCTCGCGGCCGCCAACTGCCAGGTGTATATCGCCGGCTGATGCCAGGCGTTTTTCGCCATGTTGCAGCGCACGCGAAACTTCGAGTGAAATCAAGGATCTGACCGCGGCTCCCAACCGCCTCCCATGCACCCAATTGTCAAAGGGAAAATTTACTGGGGCGTATTTGGTGTTTAACGTGCGGATGACTACACTCCAGTTCCCGGCGTACTTTTCCGCATTCTGCGTAGCGCCGTTGCATAAAACTTTCGTTAGAGCCGTACCTCCCGCCTGATCCTTTGCGGACTTCACTGGCAAGAGCCAGTCGCCGGCAAGGCCGTCCGCGTTTGCTTGACATGGAGAGAACGATGCTAAGTCCGCATGAATTCGCCACGTTGTTGCTCGTCAAGGATGCTCCGAACCAGGTCGACATGGAGCGAGAAGAACTCGACGCCCTTCTGGAACGCCAGTTGGTGCAACTCGAACGGCTCGCGTCGGGCAACGAACAATGGCGCGTGACTGAAATCGGCGATAGCGCATTGCGAGCCATCAAGCGTCTTTCCTAGTTTTGCGGGTTTCATTGCGTCTTGCGGCCGGACGAGCGGTTCACGTCCGCCGCCGGGACGGCGCACGCGCCGCGCTTCATCGCACTCGCCCTTGCTACTTTGAAATCTTTCTCTTCGCGTGAAACACAGGACGCCGCCCGGCGTCCGTTTTGTTGTGCCCAAATCATTTACACAGTAAATTGACGCGACGGACTTTCTGCCCTCGCGCATGCCCAAAACGCTCTCCCCCGACGACATCCAGCAATTCCGCGAGGCCATGCGGCGCGTGGCCGAGAATGCGTTCGCGACGCGTGGCGCGGCGGGCGTGACGATGCGCGAGCTGGCGAGAGAGCTGGGTTGCAGCGCCATGACGCCCTACCGCTACTTCCGCGACAAGGAGGAGATTCTCGCGATGGTGCGCGCCGCGGCATTCAACCGTTTCGCGGCGCGCCTCGAAGCGGCCGCGAAGACTGCCCCGGAGACGGATCACTCGGCGGTGAGCGAAGCCTACGTGGCGTTCGCACTCGACGAACCGCACGCCTATCGGCTGATGTTCGATCTGGCTCAGAAGGCCAGCGTCTATCCGGAACTTGCCGCCGCCTCGCAGCGCGCGTGGCGCATGCTCGGCGAGCACTTCGAGCAGCTCGTCGCCGCGGGCATTCTGGAAGGCGATCCGCAACTGATCGGTTACGCGTACTGGGCGAGCCTCCACGGCTTCACCATGCTGACGCTGGCTAATCAGATGCCTTTGCCTCAGGCGCAGCAACCTCCCGGCGCCGGCAATGCGCCGACTCGCGAAGCCGTGTTCGCGCAAATTCGCCGCATGCTGTGGCGCGGCGCACAGCCGCAACGCGCCTAGCGCTCACTGCGCGCGAAACAGATCGGTTCACGAATGGCGACAAGCGAGCCGAACGACGGCGCTCGCGCTTGGGCCTAACCGTTGCGCAACGTCGGATCGACGGCCGCGCGCCAGCTCAACGCCTTGGCCCGCTGTTCGGTGAAGAACGTCACCCACTGGTTACGCACCTGCGGATCGGTGCTCGCGCCCTGGCTCGTGTAATGCTGCGCGATCGACGTCTGGAACGCGCAGAAATCCTCTTTCGACAGCTTGCCGCTGCGGTTCGCCACGTACGCGTCGAACATCGCCGCGTAGACGCCTTGCGCGTCGTTGCCGTAGTCGACCGTTTGGGGACTGCACATCTGCTGCAACGACGCGAACGACGGCGCGCCCCTCGTTCCGCTCAGGCTCGGCGAGCTGACGCACCCCGCGAGAAGCGTAGCGGCGCCGATCATCAAAAGTCCACGCATGAATTCACCTCGAAATGGCTGCTGCCGAGAGTATCGTCCGTGGCCGCGCGTTGCGCCACTATCCGGACAACCGTTAGAGGGGCGCCTAAACAAACCGAACTTTACTTTTTCGAATATGTTCATTAGAGTTCGAAAACGAACACTATCGGTTCGATAGATTTTCCAAACAGTTTTCCGGATACGACGCAGGGGACACAGCAGGTGACGCAAGGCTCGAGATACGATTTGCTCGTCGTGGGCGGCGGGATCAACGGTGCAGGCATCGCGCGCGATGCGGCGGGCCGCGGCCTGTCGGTGCTGCTCTGCGAACAGGACGATCTGGCGGCGCATACGTCGTCGGCCAGCACGAAGCTGATTCACGGCGGCCTGCGCTATCTGGAATATCGCGAGTTCGGCCTGGTGCGCAAAGCGCTGCAGGAGCGCGAGACACTGCTGCGCGCCGCGCCGCACATCATGTGGCCGCTGCGCTTCGTGATGCCGCACATGCCCGATCTGCGCCCGGCCTGGCTGATCCGCGCCGGCCTCTTCCTGTACGACCATCTGGCCAAACGCGAACTCCTGCCCGGCTCGCGTGGCATCGTGATGCGCAATCATCCGGCGGGCGCGCCGCTGGTCGATTCGATCAAGCGCGGCTTTGTGTATTCGGACGGCTGGGTCAACGACGCGCGCCTCGTCGTGCTGAACGCATTGGATGCGCAGGAGCACGGCGCAAAAATTCTTACGCGCACGAAGCTGCTGAGCGCCGTGCGTGCGGGCGGTGAATGGCGCGCACAACTCAAACGCGCGGACGGCACGATTCTGGACGTGCGCGCCGCCTCGATTGCGAACGCCGCGGGCCCGTGGGTCGGCGAACTGCTGCAAGGCGCGCTAGGCCGCGCCGCGTCGCACAGCGTGCGGCTCGTGAAAGGCAGCCACATCGTTACGCGGCGCCTGTTCGATCACGATCACGCGTACATCTTCCAGAATCCGGACAAGCGCATCATCTTCGCGATTCCGTACGAACACGACTACACGCTGATCGGCACGACGGACCTCGAATATCGCGGCGACCCGTCGCAAGTGGCGATCAACGCCGACGAAACGCAGTACCTGTGCGACTCGATCAACCGCTACTTCAAACAGAAGATTTCGCCGGCCGACGTGCGCTGGACGTATTCGGGCGTGCGTCCGCTGCTCGAGGAAGAAGGTGCGGACAATCCGTCCGCGGTCACGCGCGACTACTCGCTCGAACTCGACGCTCCCGCCGGTGAAGCGCCGCTGCTGTCGGTGTTCGGCGGCAAGATCACCACCTTCCGCAAACTGGCGGAAGAAGCCGTCGACAAACTCGCGCAAGCGCTGCGCCACGGCGCGGCTTCGTGGACGGCCGGCGCACCTTTGCCCGGCGGCGACATTCCGAACGCCAACTTCGAGCGCTTTCTGAACGAATTCAAGCAGCAGCATGCATGGCTGCCGGCCGATCTGGCGCATCGCCTCGCCCGCGCTTACGGCACGCGCGTCAAGCATGTGGTCGGCAATGCGCGTTCCGTGGCCGATCTCGGCCGCGCCTTCGCGCCGGGCCTTTACGAAGCGGAACTGACATACCTGCGCGACACCGAATGGGCGCGCAGCGCCCAGGACGTGCTGTGGCGCCGCTCGAAACTCGGCTTGCACGTCGAACCCGGCACGCTCGATTCGATCACACGCGATATCGATGCGTGGTTCGCTCGCGAGCCCGAGCGACAGAGCGCATAGTCAGACATCGCCACGCGGCGCGCTCGCCGCAGTAAAAAACAACCGCATCGATTCACCCCTCGGCTGGACCACGCGGGGCCGCATCATCGCACGTGTTGCTGCCCGCGCAAAACTAGAAGCCGTTCCCGTCGCCGGCTATCCGTCCGGCGATTCATAAAACGCATGGAGAAGAGACAATGCAGGACCAGTACATCCTCGCGCTTGACCAAGGCACCACCAGCTCGCGCGCGATGCTGTTCGACCGGCTCGGCAATATCGTGTCGATCGCGCAAAAGGAATTCCAGCAGATCTATCCGCGTCCGGGCTGGGTCGAACACGACCCGCAGGAAATCTGGTCGACCCAGGCGGGCGTCGCCGCCGAAGCCGTGACGCGTGCCGGCATGAACGGCACTTCGATCGCCGCGATCGGCATCACCAATCAGCGCGAAACCACCATTGTGTGGGATCGCGAAACCGGCCATCCGATCTATAACGCGATCGTCTGGCAAGACCGCCGCACCGCCGACTTCTGCGACCAACTCAAAGAGCAAGGGCTCGAAGAAAAAGTCCGCGCCAAAACCGGCCTGCCGATCGACTCGTACTTCTCGGCGACCAAGATCCGCTGGATACTCGACAACGTCGAAGGCGCGCGCGAAAAGGCCAAACAGGGCCGCCTCGCGTTCGGCACCGTCGACAGCTGGCTCGTGTGGAATTTCACCAAAGGCGGCCTGCACGTCACCGACGTCACCAACGCATCGCGCACGATGCTCTTCAACATCCATTCGCTGAAGTGGGACGACGAACTGCTCGAAGCGCTCGACATTCCGCGCAGCATGCTGCCGGAAGTGCGGCCTTCGTCGGAAGTGTACGGGCCGACCAAGACCACGGTGTTCGCTTCGAAGATTCCGCTCGCGGGCATCGCCGGCGATCAGCACGCCGCCCTCTTCGGCCAGATGTGCACGGAGTCGGGCATGGTGAAGAACACCTACGGCACCGGCTGCTTCCTCGTGATGAACACCGGCGACAAGCCGATCGAATCGAAGAACAATCTCGTCACCACGATTGCGTGGCAGATCGGCGATCAGATCAATTACGCGCTCGAAGGCAGCATCTTCATTGGCGGCGCCGTGGTGCAATGGCTGCGCGACGGCCTCGGCATCATCAAGAATGCCGCTGAGATCGAAACGCTGGCGCGCAGCGTGTCCCACTCCGACGGCGTGTATCTGGTGCCCGCCTTCGCCGGCCTCGGCGCGCCGCATTGGAACGCGCGTGCTCGCGGCACGCTGTTCGGCGTGACGCGCGGCACGTCCTCCGCGCATATTGCGCGCGCCGCGCTCGATTCGATCGCCTACCAATCGCTCGATGTTTTGAAAGCGATGGAAGCCGACTCCGGCATTCGCATCGGCGAATTGCGGGTGGACGGCGGCGCCTGCGCGAACAATCTGCTGATGCAGTTCCAGGCGGACATTCTCGGCGTCGACGCGGTGCGCCCGAAGGTGGCGGAAACGACCGCATTGGGCGCGGCATATCTCGCCGGACTCGCGGTGGGTTACTGGAAAGACGTCGACGAACTGCAAAGCCAGTGGAAGCTCGATCGCCGCTTCACGCCTGCCTTGCCGCACGCCGAGGTCAAGCAATGTCTCGACGGCTGGCAGCGCGCGATTCGCGCCGCGAAGGCCTGGGCCGATACGCCCTGAGCGCATCTTCCAACACCTTCCTTCAACGATATCGACAATAAGGCAGCCGCTTATCCCGCGGCTTCCCTCATAACTATATTTCGGATACCCAACGATGTCTCCTTACATTGCTGAATTCATCGGCACAGCACTCGTGGTGCTGCTCGGCGACGGCGCCGTCGCCAACGTGCTGCTCGCGCGCACCAAAGGCAAAGGCGCGGACCTGATCGTGATCGTCATGGGCTGGGCGATGGCCGTGTTCATCGCCGTCTACGTCACTGCGTCGTTCAGCGGCGCTCACCTGAATCCCGTCGTGACCATCAGCCTCGCGCTGGCGGGCAAATTCGCCTGGGCCAAAGTGCCCGGCTATATCGCGGCGCAAATGCTCGGCGGCATGGCCGGCGCGCTGCTGGTGTGGATGGCGTATCGCCAGCACTTCGCCAAAGAAGCCGACGCCGACGTGAAGCTCGGCGTGTTCTGCACCTCGCCCGCGATTCGCAGCGTGCCGCACAACCTGCTCACCGAAATGATCGCCACATTCGTGCTGATCCTGGGCGTGCTGTATCTGGCTTCGCCGCAAGTCGGTCTCGGTGCGCTCGACGCGCTGCCGGTCGGCCTGCTGGTTCTCGGCATCGGCATCTCGCTCGGCGGCCCGACCGGTTACGCGATGAGTCCCGCTCGCGATCTGTCGCCGCGTTTGATGCACGCGCTGCTGCCGATTCCGGGCAAGCGTGACAGCGACTGGCACTATGCGTGGATTCCGGTTTGCGGCCCGTTGCTCGGCGGCGCGGCGGCGGCGTGTCTGTATCTGTATCTGCACGTGCATTGATCCGCGCGGCGTAGGTAGGGCTCACTCAGGCGTGCATCACGGTGCGCCTGAGCAAAGACGTCACGGAAAGCAGCGGCGCCGCTCAGGCGCCGCCAAAGCACGTATCATGACGCTTTCACTTACCGCGCATGCGCTTGCAATTGCCTTGCCCATGCGCTTCGCTTTCCGTTTTCAGGCATGATCGACCACCTCATTTGTGACTGCGACGGCGTCCTCGTCGACAGCGAAATCATCGCTGACCGCGTGATGCTCGAAACGCTGACCGCCACGTTTCCCGGCCTCGACTTCGAACCCATCGTCAAGACGGCCTTCGGTCAGCAAACGTCGCGCTTTCTCGAAGGCATCGAGAAGTCGTTCGATATCACGCTGCCCGCGAATTTTTTCGACACCATCGAACACAACGTCGAGCTCGAACTCGCGGCTTCGCTGAGCCCGATCAACGGCGTGCGCGACGCCTTGCAACGCGTCACGTTGCCGGCGGCCGTCGTGTCGAACAGCCGGATGGCGCGCGTGAACGCGTCGGTGAGGCGCGCGGGTTTGCAGCAGATTTTCGGCGAACGCATTTTCAGCGCGGAACAGGTGGCGCGGCCGAAGCCCTATCCCGACGTGTATCTGTTCGCCGCGAAAACGCTGGGCGTGGAACCGTCGCGATGTGTGGTGGTGGAAGACAGCGTGGCGGGTTTGAATGCCGCGCGCGCGGCGGGCATGAAGACGATCGCTTTCGTCGGCGCGAGCCATATTCCCGATGGCTACGCGGACGCGCTGCGCAAGATGGGCATGACGCGGATCATGCAGCATATGGATGAGTTGCCCGCGCTGGTCGAAGCCGGCGTACGCGGCGAGTTCGGCGACGTGCAGTCGTAGCACTGGCGGCAATTGGAAAAGCCGGCAATTCAAGCTTGCCGGCTTTTTTGCATCTACGCGGGAGCGGGAGCGAATGCGCGCATCACCTCATGCGCGCGCACGAGTCACACCTCGTCAGCCACGCATTCGCGCGCCTGCGCCAGCGCCTGACGAAACTCCACCAGCTCGGCGATGGTCAGCATCGGCAGATTGTGTTGCGCGGCGAAGCGCTCCACGTCTGCACCGCGCGTCATCGTGCCGTCCGGGTTCATCAGTTCGCACAGCACGCCGGCCGGCTTCAGACCCGCGAGAATCGCGAGGTCGACCGTGCCTTCCGTGTGGCCTCGGCGAGCCAGCACGCCGCCGGGTTGCGCACGCAGCGGGAACACGTGACCAGGACGCACAATATCGGCGGGCTTCGCCGTGTCGGCGATCGCGGCGCGAATGGTCGTCACGCGATCGAGCGCGGAGACTCCGGTAGTCACGCCGTCGCGTGCTTCGATCGAGACCGTGAACGCGGTGCCGTGACGGCTTTCGTTGTTGACGGACATGGGCGGCAGTTCGAGCGCGCGGATCTTCTCGTCGGGCAAACACAGGCAAACGATGCCGCTGCATTCGCGGATCAGCAACGCCATGGTTTCGACGGACAGACGCTCGGCGGACACGATCAGATCGGCCTCGTTCTCACGGTCGTGGTCGTCTTGCAGAACGACGGCGCGGCCATCGCGCATGGCTTGCAAGGCGGCGGCGATACGCGGCGGAACGGCTTCGGTGGCGAGCAGCGGGAGGTCGAGGAATGCGCTATCCGCAATCGTCGACGGAGCAGGGAAAGTAGCAAAGGTCATGATTGAAACGCTCATCGCAAAAGTTGGGCGAGAAACGTTTCAGGGCATTGCAAACAGACAAAGACGCGCCGTTGAACGCCGCGCAAAGCGACGCTCGCGCACCGCCTCGACCTGCAAGCGGCGCCACGGAAACGAACATGACTATCTGCACATCTTCTTCCATCCGGACTCTAACCGTCGGCTCTGGCTTCTCACCAGATCTGCTGACCCCACTTCAGTCTTTCCGTTCAGAAGACCGTACGACGTGGGCGCTCGCGGGCTCACCGGCTCACGCTTTCGCGTTGCCGGCATACCGCCGGTGGGGAATTTCGCCCCGCCCTGAAGACGCACTGATTGCCGGATCGACCGGCTGGCAAAGCATACAGCAGTCGCGCCGCACCTGCAGCGCAACCCTACTCGTCAGACGGAGATCTCCGACTCGGAGCACATCCGTCCCTCACGATACCGATGATCAAACCGGCGCGGCCTCGCGGGCCGGTTCGTGGTGCGCTTGAACATCCCAGCGCGGCGGCGTCTCCGCTTTCAACGTCACGCGAAACGCGCGCGCTTCCGTGTCGCCAGGATTGCGCAGGCTATGCGGCTGGTCGGCGTCGAACACGATCGCGTCGCCCGTGGCCAGCAACTGGCGTTGATCATGGAGGCTGACTTCCAGCGTGCCTTCGCTCACCACCAGATTCACCGTGGTGCCAGGCGCGCGGCGCGTGCCGGCTTCGGTGTGCAGCGGCGCGATACGTAATTCGTGAAACTCGGCGGCGGTCGGCTCGGCGTCGGGATAAAGCGGCCGGGCCGAATAGCGTCCGTTCGAACTGACGACACGCGACGAACGCTCCGCCGGCAAATGCTCGAAGCCGTTGGTCGCGTGACGCCGCAAGAAAGCCGCCACCGACACCTTCAACGCCGCCGCCACTTTGCACAGCACCTTGATGGACGGCACGCTGCGCGCCGACTCGATCTGCGCGAGCATGGCGCGAGAGACGCCGGACGCGCGAGCCAAAGCGTCGAGCGACAGTTGCCGCTCGGCGCGCAAACGGGCGAGATTCACGCCGACCAGATGTTCAAGTGCATCGAAGGGTTCAGCGGCACGCGGCGACGTATCGGTGTCAGCCGTGGGATCACGAACCAGCGCAAGCGGGGAATGCATGATTGCCTCCAGGAGCGCCGCCGGACGGCGGGCAAACGGTTAGTGGAAGCAAGATAGCATCGCGCCGCGCCACGCCCAACGAAGTTATCTTCACACTGTTATCAGCATTGCGGAGGACGTTTTCCGCAATGCTTGTGCGAATTATTCATAAGGGCGCGGGTGCGGCGATTCGCGGACTCAAGCACGCTCACGCCCGCTGCGCCACCGTCGTCGCCGGCGCATCCATGCGCGCCGCGAACCACGTCAGCAGCAACGCCGCCACGCTGACCGCTGCCGCCACCCACGGCAAGGTATCGAGCGAATGGCCGTGATTGATCACCAGGCCGCCGAGCCACGCGCCGCCCGCATTGCCGACGTTGAACGCACCGATATTCAGCGTCGAAGCCAGATTCGGCGCCGCGGCCGCTTTCTCGACTACGCGCGTCTGCAACGGCGGCACCGTGGCGAACGCGGCAATGCCCCATACGAAGATCGTGATCGCCGCGGCCACTTGCGAATGGCTGGTGCGCGCGAAGATCGCCATCACCACCGCGAGCGCCACCAGAATACCCATCAGCGACGGCATCAGCGCACGGTCCGCCAGCTTGCCGCCGATCGTATTACCGATCGTCAGACCCACGCCGAACAGCACCAGGATCAGCGTCACGCCGCGCGGCGAGAAGCCGCTCACCTGCTCGAGAATCGGCGCGATATAGGTGAACACGACGAACACGCCGCCGAAGCCGAGCACCGTCATCGCGAGCGCGGTCCAGACTTGCGGATCCTTCAACACGCGCACTTCGTGACCGAGGCCGACCGGGCCGGCGTCATGACGATTCGGCACCAGCGCCGTCACGCCCGCAAGCGACAGCACGCCGAACGCGCTGACAATCCAGAACGCCGCGCGCCAGCCGAATTCCTGGCCGACGAACGTGCCGAACGGCACGCCGAGCACGTTCGCGAGCGTCAGGCCGGTGAACATGAGCGCAATCGCGCTGGCGCGCTTTTCGGCCGGCACGAGTGAAGCCGCCACCACCGCGCCGATGCCGAAGAACGAACCATGCGCGAACGACGTCACCACGCGCGCGATCATCAGCACGGAATAGCTGGACGCGACCGCGCACAGCGTATTGCCGACGATGAACACGCCCATCAGCAACTGCAACGCCAGCTTGCGCGGCATCTTGCTGGTCACCACCGCGAGCAGCGGCGCGCCGACCGCGACGCCGAGCGCGTAGCCGCTCACCAGCAATCCCGCCGACGGAATCGACACCGCCAGATCGTGCGCGACCTCGGGCAGCAAGCCCATGATCACGAACTCCGTCGTGCCGATTGCGAATGCGCTGATCGCCAGCGCGAGTAATGGAATGGGCATTTCTCTTCTCCAGGTTCTAAATTTGAGCGTGATGCAGCGCGGTCACGAATTCGACGACGACGCCTGGCGCGAGCGCCACGAACATTTGCGCCTGTGCCTCTTGCGGTCCCATCTGCGGCACGCGCGCGGTTTGAAAGTCGACGCCGTGCGCATGCAGGCGGCCAAGCAGCGCCTGCCATTCGGCGGCGCTCTCCAGCCGGAAGGCGATGTGGTCGATGCGCGGCGCCGTCCTGCCACCCGCGGCGGGCGCTGTCGCGCCGATCAGGTGAATCAGCGGCCGGCCGTTCGCGTACAGCCAGTAGCCATCAATCGAAAACGGCGGCCGGGCGCCTTCGGTCAGCCCGGCGACGTCGACGAAAAAACGTCGGGCCGTGTCGAGGTCGGCAGTGACGATGGTCGCGTGATCGAGTTGCATGGCGTGTCGGCCCCAGGGTTTTCCATGAGCGCATTGTCGGGGCTGCGTGTCAATTTGATAATTGGCGTAGCATTTGAAGCATTTTCAAATCTCATTTGAAAGATTCCTCATGGACAACCTCGGTGACATTCGCCTGTTCGTTGAAGCGGCGCAGCAGGGCAGCCTGTCGGCCGCGGGCCGCAAGCTGGGACTGACGCCCGCCGCCGCCAGCGCGCGCCTTGCCAAGCTCGAAGCCGGCCTCAAAGCGCGCCTGTTCGAGCGCACCACCCGTCAACTCAGGCTCACGGACGAAGGCCGCCTGTACCTGAACTGCTGCCGTCAGGCGCTGCAATCGCTCGACGACGCCGAAGCGGCCCTGCAAGCCGGTCAAGGTGTCGTGCGCGGCAAGGTGCGGGTGTCGGCGACCTCGGACTTCGGCCGCAATCTGCTGATGCACTGGCTCGACGAATTCAACGCGCTGTATCCGGAAGTGACCTTCGCGCTGACGCTGTCGGACTCGCTGGCGAATCTGGTGCAGGAGGACATTGATCTGGCGATCCGCTTCGGCGTGCCCCAGGACAGTTCGCTGGTCGCCCGCAAGCTGGCGCCGAACCGGCGCGTGCTGTGCGCGTCGCCGGACTACATCGCGCGCAAGGGCGAGCCGAAGGATCCGCACGATCTGGCCAATTTCGACTGCATCGTGCTGGCCACCGCCGCTGGGCTCGCGAACGAGTGGCGCTTCACGCGCGGCGACGAGGTGCAGCACTACACCGTGCCGTTCGAAACCGCCCGCGAAACCAACGACGGCGCGGTCGCCCGCGAATGGGCGCTGCGCGGTTACGGCATCGCGATCAAGTCGATGTGGGACGTGGAAGCCGACCTGCGCGCCGACGGCCTGAAGATCCTGCTGCCGGAATGGCGTTATCCGGACGCGCCGCTGCACGCGCTCTACCATCGCAACCGCTTCATGGCGCCGCGCGTGCGCGTGTTGCTGGATTTTCTGAGCGAGCGTTTCGCGCAGGTGTCGGACGAACTGGAAGGCCTGCTGGGCTTGCCGCCGGAGCGTGCGCACAGCGAGGCGGCCGGGGAAACCGCATCGCGCGAAGGGCTATAATAATGAGCTACGCTGCAAACGTGCCCCGAAAGCTGCCCACGGCGGCCCATGACGGTAAATCAGCGCCGCCCCGCGGCCCGCTCGCACGTTTCGCCCTGTTCACCTTTTTAAACGATGCCCCCAGGTTAACCACTGCGACCGGCGAAATTCAATGACCAAGAAAGTTTATGTAAAGACCTTTGGCTGCCAGATGAACGAGTACGACTCCGACAAGATGGTCGACGTACTCGGCGCGGCTGAGGGCCTCGTCAAGACCGACACGCCGGAAGACGCGGACGTCATTCTGTTCAACACGTGCTCGGTGCGCGAAAAGGCGCAGGAAAAAGTATTCTCCGACCTCGGCCGCGTGCGCGAGTTGAAGGAAGCGAATCCCAATCTGATCATCGGTGTGGGCGGCTGCGTGGCGAGCCAGGAAGGCGCGGCAATCGTGTCGCGCGCGCCATACGTCGATCTGGTGTTCGGCCCGCAAACACTGCACCGTCTGCCGCAAATGATCGACAAGCGCCGTGAAAGCGGCCGCGCGCAAGTGGACATCTCGTTCCCGGAAATCGAAAAGTTCGATCATCTGCCGCCGGCGCGCGTCGACGGCCCGAGCGCGTTCGTGTCGATCATGGAAGGTTGCAGCAAGTACTGCAGCTATTGCGTCGTGCCGTACACGCGCGGCGAAGAAGTGTCGCGTCCGCTGGATGACGTGCTGACCGAAATCGCCGGCCTCGCCGACCAGGGCGTACGCGAAGTCACGCTGCTCGGCCAGAACGTGAACGCGTACCGCGCCGGTCTCACACTGGGTTCGACAGAAATCGCCGACTTCGCCCAGTTGATCGAATACGTCGCGGATATTCCGGGCATCGAACGGATTCGCTACACCACGTCGCATCCGAAGGAATTCACGCAGCGCCTGATCGACACCTACGCGAAAGTGCCGAAGCTCGTCAGCCATCTGCATTTGCCGGTGCAGCACGGCTCGGACCGCATCCTGATGGCCATGAAGCGCGGCTACACGGTGCTCGAATACAAGTCCGTGATCCGCAAGCTGCGCGCGATCCGCCCCGACCTGTCGCTCTCCACGGACATGATCGTCGGCTTCCCCGGCGAGACGGAAGAAGACTTCGACAAGATGATGGCGCTCGTGCACGAGATGAAGTACGACACCAGCTTCTCGTTCATCTACAGTCCGCGTCCCGGCACGCCGGCCGCGAATCTGCACGACGACACGCCGCGCGAAGTGAAGCTCAGGCGTCTGCAACATTTGCAGGCCACCATCGAGGAAAACGTGCAGCGCATCAGCGATTCGATGGTCGGCAAGATCGAGCGCATACTGGTCGAGCGCCCGGCCCGCAAGGATCCGAACGAACTCGCCGGCCGCACCGAGAACAACCGCGTGGTGAATTTCCCAGCGCCGGTCGCGTCGCACGCCAGGCTGATCGGCCAGATGGTCGACGTGAAAATCGTCAAAGCGTACCCACATTCGCTACGTGGCGAGCTCGTGCTGGTTCATGACGACGCCCCGGCCACGACCCACTAAGCGACGCAAACCCGCGCCGCCAACCCGCGTATCGAAACCGACAGGATCGACCTACCGCCTTGAAGACCACTCAGCAGCATCTGGAATTCACCGCACCGCGCGAAGACAACGCGCGGCTCGCCAACCTCTGCGGCCCGCTCGACGAGAATCTGCGCCAGATCGAGCAGGCGCTCGACGTAACGCTGCAACGCCGTGGCCACCGCATCACGATTCGCGGGCGTGGCGCGAAACTCGCGCTCACCGCGCTCGAAAAGTTCTACGACAACTCGCAGAAGCCACTGTCGGTCGACGATATCCAGCTCGCGCTCGTTGAAGTGCGTCAGCCGGCACGGCGTCGCACGAACGGCAACGGCCATGGCACGGAAGCGCTAGACCCGCGTTTCCCCGGCAATCCGGATCATCCATTCGACGAGCCCGCCGACGCCGGCGACGACGACCTCGAAGAACTCGGCCCGAAGCTGTACACGCGGCGCGCTGACCTGCGCGGCCGCACGCCGGCGCAGCGCGAGTATCTGAAGCAGATCATCTCGCACGACGTGACCTTCGGCATCGGCCCGGCCGGCACCGGCAAGACCTATCTCGCGGTGGCTTGCGCGGTGGACGCGCTCGAACGCGATCAGGTCAAACGCATCGTGCTGACGCGTCCGGCTGTCGAAGCGGGCGAGCGTCTCGGCTTCCTGCCGGGCGATCTGGCGCAAAAGGTCGATCCGTATCTGCGTCCTTTGTACGACGCGCTGTACGATCTGCTCGGCTTCGACAAGACCGCCAAGATGTTCGAGCGGCAAATGATCGAAATCGCGCCGCTCGCCTACATGCGCGGCCGCACGCTGAATCACGCGTTTATCATCCTCGACGAGGCGCAGAACACCACGCCCGAACAGATGAAGATGTTCCTCACGCGGATCGGCTTCGGCTCGAAAGCGGTGGTCACCGGCGACACGACTCAGGTCGACTTGCCGCGCGGCCACAAGAGCGGGCTGATCGAAGCGCAGCAGGTGCTGGCCGACGTGCGCGGCATCGCGCTGACACGCTTTACCAGCGCGGACGTGGTGCGGCATCCGCTGGTCGCGCGAATTGTGGAGGCGTACGATGCGCATTCGCAGAAAACCGCCAGTCCGGCGGATTCGCGCTGAGCGCCCGCAGCTATAAAGAACGCAACGAAAGCATTAAAACGATACCGCATGAGCCGCGCCCCGAAACTGACGTTGAATCTGCAATTCCCCGCCGCCAGGACCTGGCCGGAACACAAGGCGCTGCTGCCGCGCGCCACCGTGGCCGGCTGGATCAAGGCGGCGCTGTTCGCGGACGGCGAACTGACGGTGCGTTTCGTCGATGCCGAAGAAGGCCGCACGCTGAACCGCACCTATCGCGGCAAGGATTATTCGACCAACGTGCTGACCTTCGCCTACGCCGAATCGGAAGACGATCCCGTGACGGGCGACCTGATCCTGTGCTGTCCGGTGGTCGAGAAAGAAGCCGCCGAACAGGGCAAACCGCTCATCGCGCATTACGCGCATCTGCTCGTGCACGGCACGCTCCACGCCCAGGGCTACGACCACGAAGTCGAGGAAGAAGCCGAGGAAATGGAAGCCATCGAAACGGAAATCCTCGGCAAGCTCGGCTTTCCCGATCCGTACCGGTAGGCGTCGATCACCCGCGCGTCGCCAATGTCCAATCCGTTCGAAACCATCGTGAGCATCTCTTCTCCTGAAGCCGACACCCGAACACCGTGCCCGGACTATCCGCCGGCGCTCGGCGAATCGCGGCTTCTGACGGACGAGGAGTTGCGCGCGTCGCTCGAATGCACGTTGCGCGACTGGGACCGCAAGAGCGACCTTTGGCTCTTCGGTTACGGGTCGCTGATCTGGAATCCCGGCCTGCCTACCGTCGAAGCCACTCGTTCGAAGGTCCACGGCTATCACCGCGGGCTCTATCTGTGGTCGCGCGTGAATCGTGGCACGCCCGAACAGCCCGGCCTCGTGCTGGCGCTCGATCGCGGCGGCTCGTGCACCGGCATCGCATTCCGGCTCGCGGCCGAAGGCTCGATGCCGCATCTCGAAGCGCTCTGGCGCCGCGAAATGGCGATGGGCTCGTACCGCCCGGCGTGGCTGCCTTGCGTGCTCGCCGACGGCCGGCGCGTCGACGCACTCGCCTTCGTCATGCGCCGTGACGTGCCCAGCTACACCGGCAAGCTGCGCGACGACATTGTCAAGACCGTGTTCGGCTGCGCGAGCGGGCGCTACGGCACCACGCTCGACTACGTCAGCCGGACAGTCCATGCGCTGCGTGAGAGCGGCATGCCCGACCGCGCGCTCGAAGCGCTGCTCGAACGGTGCCGCGAGGAAAGCCGCGAAGCGAACGTGAAAGCGGGCCAGAAAGCAGACCAGAAATGACCGCGGCGAACGGCGCTTTTTTTCCCGAAAACGCTTTTCCGCGCGTAATCAGTTAGGATTGACCCACGCCCGTCCTCACGGCGGAGCCGCTTCACCCCAGCTTCACTCATCGCCCAGCCGGGCGGGACACGGTCCTGCCATGTGCCTGGTGTATCCTTAATGCTCTGCAACAGCGCGCCCAGTCTTGCCGGGCGCACTACCATGAACGACACGTATCCCAGTCGACGCGAACTCGACAAACCGCAGGAAAAGCGCTCACTCCTCGAGCGTCTGACCGACTTCATCTCGCCCGAGCCCGACTCGCGCGCCGAACTTCTGGAAATTCTGCAGGATGCGCACGAGCGCAACCTGATCGACGCCGACTCGCTGTCGATGATCGAAGGCGTATTCCAGGTGTCCGAACTCAGCGCGCGCGACATCATGGTGCCGCGGGCGCAAATGGACGCGATCAATATCGCGGAGAATCCCGCCGAATTCATCCCCTACGTGCTGGAAAAAGCGCACTCGCGCTATCCGGTCTACGAGGGCAATCGCGACAACATCATCGGTGTGCTGCTGGCCAAAGACCTGCTGCGCTATTACGCCGAAGAAGAGTTCGACGTGCGCGGCATGCTGCGCCCCGCCGTGTTCATCCCCGAATCGAAGCGCCTGAACGTGCTGCTGCACGACTTCCGTGTGAATCGCAATCACCTCGCGGTCGTGGTCGACGAATACGGCGGCGTGGCCGGCCTGATCACAATCGAAGACGTGCTGGAACAGATCGTCGGCGATATTGAAGACGAATACGATTTCGACGAGGAAAGCGGCAATATCATCGCCTCGCCGGACGGACGTTTCCGCGTGCGCGCGCTGACCGAAATCGAACAGTTCAACGAGGCCTTCGGCACGCACTATTCGGACGATGAAGTCGACACGATCGGCGGACTCGTCACGCATCATTTCGGACGGGTGCCGCATCGTGGCGAAAAAGTCCGCCTCGACGATCTGATCTTCGAGATTCTGCGCGGCGATGCCCGCCAGATTCACATGCTGCTGGTGCGCCGCGATCCGCTCGCGGGCCAGCGCGAGCGCGAAGCGCAGCACGTGCAGACCTGAGCCCACTTTTCGCTGGGTCTTGTTCCCGCCTCTCCAACTCCTCACGCCGACCGCGCAACAATGGCCGACCCGATGACTTCCCGTTCGCGCCGCAGCGTGAGCGCTTCTGCCGCCCAGCAAACCCTTGGCCGCACGCTGCCGCGCTGGCATTACCTGGTCGCGCTGGCCGCGGGCGCGGGCAATACGCTCTCGTTCGCGCCGACACCGCACGGCGGCTGGCTCGAACTCGCGATCTTCGCGTTCTTCTTCGCCTGGCTCACACGCAGCACCGGCTGGAAAAGCGCGGCGCTGACGGGCGGCGCATTCGGCTTCGGTAATTTCGTGACCGGCGTGTGGTGGCTCTACGTCAGCATGCATTTCTACGGCGGCATGGCGGCGCCGCTCGCCGGCGCGGCCGTCGTGCTGTTCTCGCTGTATCTGGCGATATATCCGGCGCTGGCGGCGGGCGTCTGGTCGTTCTGCGCCGGACACGCGCGCAACGGCGCGGCCGCCGACGACACGCCCTTCTCGCCGACCTGGCATGGCGCGCTAGCGTTCGCGAGCGCGTGGGCAATCGGCGAATGGTTGCGCGGCACGGTGTTCACAGGCTTTCCGTGGCTGGCGAGCGGTTACGCTCAGGTGGACGGTCCGTTTGCCGGCTTTGCACCGGTGGCGGGCGTGTACGGCGTCGGCTGGATGCTGGCGCTGGTGGCCGCGCTAATCGTGCAGGCTTTGCTCGCGTTCCTCTCCTCGCGCAAGCAAAGCCGGGCCGGCAACACCGGCAATAACGGCGCGAAACCGGGCGTGGCGCGCGTCGCCGTGCCGGGCGCGATCGCACTGGCGCTAATCGCCGCCGGCCTGCTGCTGCCGCTCGTGCAATGGACGGTGCCGGCCAACGCGCCGCTGACCGTGCGTCTGCTGCAGGGCAATGTCAAACAGGAAATGAAATTCGAGGAATCCGGCATGCGCGCCGCGATCGATCAGTTTCAACAAATGATCACCTCGAAACCCGCCGATCTGATCGTCACGCCGGAAACCGCCATCCCGGTGCTCGCGCAGCAGTTGCCGGCGCCGTTCGCCTCGGCGGTGCGCAACTTCTCGGACTCGACCGGCAGCGCGATTCTGTTCGGCGCGATCGGCGGCACGATCACGCCGGAAGGCCAGGTAATCGACTATACGAACAGCCTGTTCGGCGTCACGCCCGGCACGCGCGACGTGTATCGCTATGACAAGCACCACCTCGTGCCGTTCGGCGAATTCGTGCCGTGGGGCTTCCGCTGGTTCGTCAATCTGATGAGCATTCCGCTCGGCGATTTCTTCCGTGGCGCGCCGGTGCAGAAGCCATTCATGGTGCACAACCAGCCGGTCGCCGTGGACATCTGCTACGAAGACATTTTCGGCGAGGAGATTGCGCGGACCATCCGCGAAAGCGCTACGCCCGCCGGCGTGCTGGTCAACTCGACCAACCTCGCCTGGTTCGGCGACACGATCGCGCTCGATCAGCATCTGCAGATCGCGCGCATGCGCTCGTTGGAAACCGGGCGCCCGATGCTGCGCGCGACCAACACCGGCATGACCGCCGCGATCGATGCAAATGGCAAGGTGATCGGACGCCTAACGCCTTACACGATCGGCTCGCTCGATGTCACCGTGCAAGGAACCACGGGCAGCACGCCTTACATCACGAGTGGCAATAACACCGTGCTGGCGGTTTCGTTGCTGCTGTTGGCGTTCGGCTTTGCATTCGGGCCGGGCATTACGCGGCGGCGCAACGGCAAGCAATAAGCCGCGCGATCAAGCGCATCGATCCCGCGCGCCGCCGGTATAAAAGCGGCGCGCGCGAATCAAACCAGCGGGAAACACCGCCATAAAAAACGCGCGCCGCGGAATACCGCGAGCGCGCGTTTTATCTCGAATCAAATTTACTGGTTCGAAGCAATGCGCTGCTGAATATGCTGTGCACGCGCCGGCGAAGCCGGATGCGAACTCAACATGCTCGATTTACCGCCATCCAATGCGGCGAGCTTGTTGAATGCCGTCACCAATCCCGACGGATCGAGATTCTTCTTTTTCTGCAAGTCGAACGAATAATCGTCCGCGGCGCTTTCCTGCGTTTGCGAGAATTGCGCGTTAATCAGCTTCTCCGAAAAATCGCCGAGCTGCGAACCGGACAGCGCCCCCGCCACCCCGCCCGCCGACGACGCCACCGAGCGTGCCGCGGAAGTCGCATACGCGACCTGCATCGCCTTTCTCGTGTGGCCGAGCGCCACGTGGCCCATTTCATGGCCCACCACGCCGCGCACTTCGTTGTCGTTCATCATGTCCATCAGACCGCTGTAGACGCGCACGCAGCCGTTGGCCATGGCCCACGCGTTGACGTCTTTGGTCATATACACCTTGTAGTTCACCGGCGTGCCGTTGATGTTGTCGCCCAGTTGCGCGGCGATCTTGTTCAGCCGCTTCTGGTAGTTGCTGTTCGCGGCGGCAATCTTGTTTTCGCTGTCGAGTTGCGCGCACGACTTGTCAGTCAGGGCGCGCACGTCGGCGTCGCTCAGCGTGGCAGCCTGAGTGGCCATCTGGCCGGACTTGATCAGCGCGGACGGATCGACGTTGCCGACATTCGAGCACGCTGCAAATAAAGCGCAGGCGGAAACGGCAATGGCAAGGCGGTACGATTTCATGGTGGAAGTCTCTCTACGATGTTATTCGTTTCTGCGGCGCGCTTTTAATGCACCGCCTGTTCGCAACAGGTTTCATATCGGCAGGAAAAGAAACCGTTATGTAAATTGCATAAACCCGCATGGACGCATTTACAGCCCGCCAAAGACAAAAAAAATGCGCCTGACGGACAGGCGCATTTTTACCACAAACGTAAGCTTTAATTCATGACTCTGGAAGCCTAATGACACTATTTTGCAAACTTTCCGATATGCGGAGGACGTGATTCAAGCCAGCATCGCCTCGCATCCATTTAGCTCACTATTCAGTCGGAAGGCGCCGTATCAATGAACGACTGACGCAGCGAGAGCTTCTGGAAATGTTTGTCCAGGTTCGGATACGGTTCGCGCCAGTTCAATTCCGGCATGCGGAAATCCAGATAACCCAATGCACAACCCAGCGCGATATCGGCGAGCGTGTAGTGATTGGCCGCGCACCACGTCTTGCTGCCCAATCCCTGCGCCATCGCGACCAGGGCTTCGTCGATCTTGCGCTGCTGGCGCGCGACCCAAGCGTCCACGCGCTGCTCCGGAGCGCGCTGCGTGCCTTCGAGGCGAATCAGCACCGCCGCGTCCAGCACGCCGTCGGCGAGCGCTTCCCAGCAGCGAACCTCGACACGCTCACGTCCTGACTGGGGAATCAGCTTGCCGACCGGCGAAAGCGTATCCACGTATTCACAGATCACGCGCGAGTCGAACACTGCTTCGCCATCTTCCATCACGAGGCACGGCACCTTGCCGATCGGATTGAAAGTGTGAATGCGGGTGTCCGGCGCCCAGACATTCTCGGGCACCAGTTCGTAGTCGATCTTCTTATCGGCCAGCACGATCCGCGCTTTACGCACGAACGGACTGGCGAGCGAACCGATGAGTTTCATCATTACCATCTGCCTTTTTCTGAATCCGGCGAAAGTATAAGTGCTTGACGGCGTTCACGAGCGTTCAGAAGCGTCACGCCGGCGCTTCGCGAGCCGCACGGGGACTTGCTGTGGACGGATTGCAACAGCGCCGCCGACGCGGTGGCCGCCGCTTCCAGGAGTATCCCGCGCAAAATAACTCCGCGCATGGGCGCTACAATCGCACGATGAACCAGCCGACCGAACTCACCATCGCCATCGACGTCTACCGCACGCGCCGTGAACGCGTACTCGCCGCGCTGCGGGCAGCGGGCGGCGGCGTCGCCATCGTCCCGACCGCGCCGGAAGCACTACGCAACCGGGACGCCGATTATCCGTATCGGCATGACAGCTACTTCTATTACCTGACCGGTTTCACCGAGCCCGAAGCGCTGCTGGTGCTCGACGCCAGCGCCGCGCCTGGCGAACCGGCGTCGGTGCTGTTCTGCCGCGAGAAAAACGTCGAGCGCGAAACGTGGGAAGGTTTCCGCTTCGGCCCTGACGGCGCGCGCGCCGCCTTCGGTTTCGACGCGGCGTTCGCCATCGGCGAAATCGATACGCAACTGCCGCGACTGCTCGCCGACAAGCCGTCGCTGCATTACGCGCTCGGTGCTTCGGCGCAACTTGACGAGCGGGTGCGCGGCTGGCTCGACGCGGTGCGCGCGCAAAGCCGCGGCGGTGTCGCCGCGCCGGCGGCCGCGCGCGATCTCGTCCCGTTGCTCGACGAGATGCGGCTCATCAAGGACGATCACGAACTCGCCATCATGCGCCGGGCCGGGCAGATTTCCGCCCAGGCGCATCGTCGCGCCATGGCCGCGTGCCATCCGGGCGTGCGCGAGTACGAACTCGAAGCCGAGCTGCTCTATACGTTCCGCAAGTTCGGCGCGCAGGCGCCGGCCTACACGTCGATCGTCGCGGCCGGCGCGAACGCCTGCGTGCTGCACTACCCGGCCGGCAACGCGATTGCCCAGGACGGCGACCTGATCCTGATCGACGCGGCCTGCGAACTCGACGGCTACGCGTCCGACATCACCCGCACCTTCCCCGCGAGCGGCCGCTTCACGCCGGCGCAGCGCGAGCTGTACGACATCGTGCTGGCCGCGCAGCAGGCCGCGATCGACGCCACTCGCACCGGCGCCACCTTCGACGACCCGCACCAGGCCGCCGTGCGCGTGCTGTCGCAGGGTCTGCTCGACACCGGCATCATCGATCGCGCGAAATTCGCCTCGGTCGACGACGTAATCACAGAGCGCGCCTACGCGCCTTTCTACATGCACCGCACCGGCCACTGGCTCGGCATGGACGTGCACGACGTCGGCGACTACCGCGAACGCGGCGCGCCGCGCGACGAAGCGGGCACGCTGCCGTGGCGCACGCTGCAGGCGTCGATGACGCTGACCATCGAGCCCGGCCTGTATATCCGGCCGACCGAAGGCGTGCCCGAGCGCTACTGGAACATCGGCATCCGTATCGAGGACGACGCCATCGTCACGCCGACCGGTTGCGAACTGATGACCCGCGAGGTGCCGGTCGCCGCCGACGAAATCGAGGCGCTGATGCAGGAAGCCCGCGCGGCATATGAATCAAGGAAGTAACCCGCAATGAACGACGTTTCCCAGTCGACGGTGATCCTGAAGCCCGCCGCGGCCGGCCAGCCCTTCGATTTCGACGTGACGATCGTCGGCGCCGGTCCGGTCGGGCTGGCGCTGGCCGGCTGGCTGGCGCGCCGCAGCGCGACACGGGAGTTGAAGATCGCGCTCGTCGACGCGCGCGAGCCGGAAGATTCGATTGCCGATCCGCGCGCAATCGCCGTGTCGCACGGCAGCCGGATGATCCTGGAGCCGCTGCGCTGGCCCGCCGACGCCACCGCGATCCAGCGCATCCACGTCTCGCAGCGCGGGCACTTCGGCCGCACGCTGATCGATCATGGCGAGCACGGCTTGCCGGCGCTCGGCTACGTGCTGCGCTATGGCTCGATCGTGCACGGTCTCGCCGAGGCGGTCCACGCGACCTCGGTGCATTGGTTCCGCTCCACTTCGGCTGCGGCGCCGACGCAGGAATTCGACGGCGTCACGCTGCCGATCGAAACCGCGGGCGTCACGCGTCAGTTGCGCACGCGCATTCTGGTGAATGCCGAAGGCGGCCTGTTCGGCGATCAGAAGTCTGCTAAACGCGCGGCAAAACGCGCCGACAGGGACACGCGCATGAGTACGGACGAGGAAGTCGGCCACGACCGCGGCGAAAGCAGCGGCTACGACGACAGAACCGGCAGCCGAGCCGCGGATAGCGCGGCGAAAACCGCTGATCAGCACAGCGGCCGGGACGGCGACGCCGTGCGCCGCGCCGGCCGAGGCGCCGTCGAACCGGGCTCGCGCGACTATGGACAAACCGCGCTGGTCGGCACGGTGACTGTTTCCGCGCCGCAACCGCACGTGGCGTGGGAGCGCTTCACGTCGCAAGGGCCCATCGCATTGCTGCCGATGGGCGGCGTGCGCGGCGCCGACTACGCGCTGGTCTGGTGCTGCACGCCCGATGAAGCCGCGCGCCGCGCGCAACTCTCCGACGAAGACTTCCTGCGCGAACTCGGCACCGCGTTCGGTGACCGCATGGGCCGTTTCACGCACATCAAGGGACGCGCGTCGTTCCCGTTGGGACTGAACGCGGTGGAAACGCTGGTGAACGGTCACATCGTCGCGATCGGCAACGCGGCGCAGACGCTGCATCCGGTCGCGGGCCAAGGTCTGAATCTGGGTCTGCGCGACGCGCACGCGCTCGCCGACGCCTTGTCGGCGGAAGGTCCGACCCCGCTCGCGCTGGCCACCTTCGCGCAACGCCGCGCGCTCGACCGGCGCTTGACGATCGGCGCAACGGACACGCTCGCTCGTCTCTTTACCGTCGACTTCGCGCCGCTGGCCGTCATGCGCGGCCTCGCTCTTACCGCGCTCGAATTCCTGCCGCCGGTAAAAACCGCGCTGGCACGGCAAATGATGTTCGGACAGCGCCGCTAGGCGCGCCGCGCGCTCGCGCCGCGCGGCCTTTTTGCCCGTCGCGCAAGGGTCGGCGCTGGCAGCGCCGGTTCTATGAACCGGCGCACTTTCATAGAAGATTTAATGGGTTACGACAGTCACATGTCGGGTGCCGGGTATCCGTTAACGCTAAAATAGCGGTTTTCTCTCGCATTTCGCGAACGCTCCGATTGACAGAAAATTGAGCAATCGGCTGCGCCCGCGTCCACCGCGTCTCACGTTATGCCCACTCTCGGCCCCCACAATCTGCGTAATAACCTGTTCGTCGCGCCTATGGCCGGCGTGACCGACCGGCCGTTCCGGCAACTGTGCAAACGGCTGGGCGCGGGCTATGCGGTGTCGGAAATGGTCGCCTCGAACGCGCAGTTGTGGAAAAGCGAGAAGACCATGCGCCGCGCCAACCACGCGGGCGAGGTCGAGCCGATCGCCGTGCAGATCGCCGGCGCCGATCCGGCCATGATGGCCGAAGCGGCCCGCTACAACGTGGCGAACGGCGCGCAGATCATCGACATCAACATGGGCTGCCCGGCCAAGAAAGTGTGCAACGTGGCGGCAGGTTCAGCCCTGTTGCAGAACGAGCCGCTGGTCCAGCGCATCGTCGAGGCCGTGGTCGGCGCCGTGGGCGTCGGGCCCGACGCGGTGCCCGTCACGCTGAAGATTCGCACGGGCTGGGATCGCGAGAACAAGAATGCGCTGAACGTCGCGCATCTGGCCGAAGCCGCCGGCATTTCCATGCTGACCGTGCACGGGCGCACGCGCGCCGACCTGTACCACGGCGACGCCGAATACGAGACCATCGCCGCGGTGAAAGCGGCGGTGCGCATTCCGGTGGTCGCCAACGGCGACATTACCTCGCCGCACAAGGCGCGCGAGGTGCTCGCCGCCACCGGCGCGGACGCCATCATGATCGGCCGCGCCGCGCAAGGGCGCCCATGGCTGTTCCGCGAGATCGAGTACTTCCTGCAAACGGGCGAGTTGCTGCCGCCGCCGCGCATCGACGAAATCCAGCAGGTGATGAACGAGCACCTGGAAGACCACTACGCGTTCTACGGGGAATTTACCGGTGTCCGCACTGCGCGTAAGCACATCGGCTGGTACACTCGCGGCCTTTCTGGCGCCAACGTGTTCCGGCATCGCATGAATACGCTGGACACCACGCGCGAACAACTCCTCGCCGTCAACGAATTCTTCGACGCCCAAAAGGCGATCTCAGACCGTCTCGTCTACGTCGACGAGACGCTCAACGAAAACGGCGAGCCGGACCAAACCGACCGACTAGCAGCATGAGCAAGAACAATATCGAACAATCTGTCCGCGACAGCCTGGGAATGTATTTCCAGGACCTCGACGGCTCTAATCCGCACGACGTCTACGACATGGTCATTTCCTGCGTAGAAAAACCCTTGCTCGAAGTGGTGCTCGAGCAGGCCGGCGGCAATCAATCGCTGGCCGCCGAGTATCTCGGCATCAACCGCAATACGCTGCGCAAGAAACTGCAACAGCACGGGTTGTTGTAGTTCGTTGTAGTTTCAGGCGCCCTGCCACGTTTCCCTTCGGCTTTTCGTCTTCATCATGATCAAGCAAGCGCTCATCTCCGTTTCCGACAAGTCCGGCATTGTCGACTTTGCCAAGTCGCTGTCGGACCTCGGCGTCAAGATCCTGTCGACCGGCGGCACCGCGAAACTACTCGCGGACGCGGGTCTCTCCGTCACCGAAGTCGCCGATTACACGGGCTTCCCGGAAATGCTGGACGGGCGCGTGAAAACGCTGCATCCGAAGGTGCACGGCGGCATTCTCGCGCGCCGCGATCTGCCGGAACACATGGCAGCGCTTGAAAAGCACGACATTCCGACCATCGACCTGCTGGTGGTGAATCTGTACCCGTTCGTGCAGACCGTGTCGAAAGAAGAATGCTCGCTGGAAGACGCGATCGAGAATATCGACATTGGCGGCCCGACCATGCTGCGGTCGGCCGCGAAGAACCATCGCGACGTGACGGTGGTGGTCGATCCGGCCGACTACGCGGTCGTGCTCGACGAAATGCGCGCGAACAGCAATGCCGTGTCGTACAAGACCAACTTCCGCCTCGCCACCAAAGTATTCGCGCACACCGCGCAATATGACGGCGCGATCACGAACTATCTGACGAGCCTGACCGACGAGTTGCAACACTCGTCGCGCAACACGTATCCGGCGACGTTCAACCTCGCGTTCGAGAAGGTGCAGGATCTGCGCTACGGCGAAAACCCGCATCAGAGCGCGGCGTTCTACCGCGACCTGTCGGTGCCGGCCGGCGCGCTGGCGAACTACAACCAGTTGCAAGGCAAGGAACTGTCGTACAACAACATTGCGGATTCGGACGCAGCGTGGGAATGCGTGAAGACTTTCGACGTGCCGGCCTGCGTGATCGTCAAGCACGCAAATCCGTGCGGCGTGGCGCTCGGTGCGGATGCGCACGATGCATACGCCAAGGCGCTGCAGACCGATCCGACCTCGGCGTTCGGCGGCATCATCGCCTTCAACCGGGAAGTGGACGAAGCCGCGGCGCAAGCCGTAGCCAAGCAGTTCGTCGAAGTGCTGATCGCGCCGTCGTTCAGCGCCGAAGCGCGCCAGGTGTTCGCGGCCAAGCAGAATGTGCGTCTGCTGGAAATCGCGCTGGGCGAAGGCCATAACGCGTTCGATCTGAAGCGCGTGGGCGGCGGCCTGCTGGTGCAATCGCTCGACTCGAAGAACGTGCAGCCGCACGAATTGCGCGTGGTCACGAAGCGTCATCCGACGCCGAAGGAAATGGACGATCTGCTGTTCGCGTGGCGCGTGGCGAAGTTCGTGAAGTCGAACGCCATCGTGTTCTGCGGCAACGGCATGACGCTCGGCGTCGGCGCCGGCCAGATGAGCCGCGTGGACTCCGCGCGCATCGCCAGCATCAAGGCGCAGAATGCCGGTTTGACGCTCGCCGGTTCGGCGGTGGCGTCGGATGCGTTCTTCCCGTTCCGCGACGGCCTCGACGTGGTGGTGGCGGCAGGCGCAACCTGCGTGATTCAGCCGGGCGGCTCGATGCGCGATGATGAAGTGGTTAGCGCGGCGGATGAACACAATATCGCGATGGTGCTGACGGGCGTGCGACATTTCCGGCATTGATTTGGGGGTTGGCAGTGGCGCCGGGTTCTTGTTGAAACCGGGGTTGCTGGTGAAGGTTGAGGTTTAGGGAAACGGCCTGGCGGAATTATTCGCCGGGCCGTTTTTTTGGCGTGGCGTTGGGGGGGCCTTTGGTGCGGCTCTTGTGCCGCGTGTGCCGGTTGTGTCGCTTGTGCCGGTTGTGTCGCGTGTGCCGCTTGGTCCGGCTCTGCCGTGCGCGCGCTCCGCGTTGCGCGTCGCTCAGTCGTCCGGTTCCTTTCTCGCATAGCCGCCGCTCACATCAGCGTGTTGGCTGATATAAGTGCTGAGCCCCTGCCCGCGTTGCGCGAGACGTTTCAACGCAGCGACATGCCGTGCGCCGACGCTGGCCTCGGTGTACCAATACACCACACCGTGCCTGAAGCGGACTGCGACGAAATCGTCGCCAATTTCATACGCCTCGACGCCCGAGTCGCCGCTGAGATTCCGATAGCGCTCCATGTGCGAATGCCTCCTTGCAGCCCATCCAGCAGTTTTAATTCCGCCGACATCGCCGCGCGCCGATCGCCACGCGGCGCGGGTGTTGTAGTATCGCAAGCACCTGGTTTTTACCGCATTTGCGGCACCTCATGAGAATTCTCGGCATCGACCCCGGCCTGCGCGTGACCGGCTTCGGCGTGATCGACCAAAGCGGCCACAAGCTCAGCTATGTCGCAAGCGGCGTCATCAAAACCGCCGACGCCGATTTGCCGTCGCGTCTGGGCACTATCTTCGAAGGCATCTCCACATTGATCCGCCAGCACTCGCCGGATCAGTCGGCGATTGAAAAAGTGTTCGTCAACGTCAATCCGCAATCCACCTTGCTGCTCGGCCAGGCGCGCGGCGCGGCGATCTGCGGACTGGTCGCGGGTGGCGTGCCGGTCGCCGAATATACGGCCCTGCAATTGAAACAGGCCGTGGTGGGCTACGGCCGCGCAACCAAAGAGCAGATGCAACAGATGGTGGTGCGCCTGCTCAATCTCTCCGGCGTACCCGGCACCGACGCCGCCGACGCGCTCGGCATGGCAATCTGCCACGCACACGGCGGCACGACGCTAAGCACGTTGGGCGGCATTGCGCCTTCGCTGGCGAAGAAGGGGCTGCGGGTGAGGCGCGGACGTTTGGTGGGGTAATTTACGCGTAACTCGCTGTCCACTCGGCGCTCACGCGCTGCGCTACACTCGCCCTTTCTCTCGAGATTGAATTCGCCATGATCGGTCGCATTGCCGGCGTTCTGCTGGAAAAAAACCCGCCGCATCTGCTCATCGACTGCAACGGCGTCGGTTACGAAGTCGATGTGCCCATGAGCACGTTTTACAACCTGCCCTCCACCGGCGAGCGCGTCGTGTTGCTCACGCAGATGATCGTCCGCGAAGATGCGCATCTGCTGTACGGCTTCGGCACCGCCGAGGAACGCTCGACGTTCCGCGAACTGCTGAAAATCTCCGGCATCGGCGCGCGCATGGCCTTGGCGGTGCTGTCGGGCATGAGCGTGCATGAACTCGCGCAGACCGTCACGATGCAGGACGCGGCGCGTCTGACGCGCGTGCCGGGCATCGGCAAGAAAACGGCGGAGCGCTTGCTCCTCGAACTAAAGGGCAAGATCGGCGCCGACCTGGGCGCGATGGCGGGCGCGGCGTCGGCATCCGACCACGCCTCCGATATCCTGAACGCACTGCTCGCATTGGGTTACTCCGAAAAAGAAGCGTTGGCCGCCGTCAAAAACGTGCCGGCCGGCACCGGCGTTTCCGAGGGCATCAAGCTCGCGTTGAAGGCGCTGTCCAAGGGCTGAAGCTCAATCTTCGGTTCGACATGCGAGCGACAGCTAAAGCTTCGCACACGCCCGCACGCAGCGCACCCTGGCCATTCGGCCGAGTTTCGCGGCAGGCGGCTCGCGGTACAATGAACGCATGATCGAAACCGACAAACTCGCCGCCGAGCGCATCATCGCGGCCACGCCCGTCTCGCCGAACGAAGAAGCGTTCGAGCGCGCGTTGCGTCCGCGCCAGCTCGAAGAATATGTCGGGCAGGAAAAAGTCCGCGGCCAACTGGAAATCTTTATCGAGGCCGCCAAGCGCCGTTCCGAATCGCTCGACCACGTCTTGCTGTTCGGGCCGCCGGGCCTCGGCAAAACCACGCTGGCGCACATCATCGCGCGGGAAATGGGCGTGAATTTGCGGCAAACGTCCGGACCGGTGCTCGAGCGCGCCGGCGACCTCGCCGCGCTGCTCACCAATCTCGAAGCCAACGACGTTTTGTTCATCGACGAAATCCACCGGCTCTCGCCGGTCGTCGAAGAAATTCTCTATCCGGCGTTGGAGGATTATCAGATCGACATCATGATCGGCGAAGGGCCGGCCGCGCGCAGCGTGAAGCTGGACCTGCAACCGTTCACGCTGGTCGGCGCGACCACGCGCGCGGGCATGCTGACCAACCCGCTGCGCGACCGCTTCGGCATCGTGGCGCGGCTCGAGTTTTATAACGCCGAGGAATTGGCGCGCATCGTCACGCGTTCGGCGTCGCTGCTTCATGCACAGATCCATCCTGACGGCGCGTTCGAGATCGCCAAGCGCGCGCGCGGCACGCCGCGGATCGCGAACCGCTTGCTGCGCCGTGTGCGTGACTTCGCCGAAGTGAAGGCCGACGGCAACATCACCGCGCAAGTGGCCGACGCCGCACTCAAGATGCTCGACGTGGATGCAGTCGGCTTCGACCTGATGGACCGTAAGCTGCTCGAAGCAATTCTGCACAAGTTCGACGGCGGCCCGGTCGGCGTCGACAATCTGGCGGCGGCAATCGGCGAAGAGCGCGACACTATTGAAGACGTGCTCGAACCGTATCTGATCCAGCAAGGCTTCCTGCAACGCACGCCGCGCGGCCGCGTCGCCACGCTGCTCACGTATCGGCATTTCGGCCTCGCCGCGCCGGATTCGTCGAGCGGCCTGCCGGGTCTATGGGATTCGGCCGCGACCTGAGCGGCACACGTCACGCCCCACGAGACCGAATCAGGATGTCCGACCAAACCAGTCAGCCCAACTCGTCCAACGGACTCGCGCATCTTCTCACCGGCAGGCTCCGCTCGAAACTGGCCGCCGGCGTCACGCATCTGACAAGCGGCAGCGGTCCCACGCTCGACTACTCGTCGCCTCCAGGCGACCCTGGTCTGTTCGGCCCGGACTCGGTGTGCTGGAAAGTCCACGCCGATTTCACATCCATGATGACAGGCGGCATCAGCGCGCTTCTGCTCCAGGCGCTGCACCCGCTGGCGCTCGCCGGCGTGTGGGACCATTCGACGTTTCGCACGGATATTCTTGGCCGCCTGCGCCGCACCGCGACGTTTATCGCGGGCACGACTTTCGGCAGCCGGCGCGACGCACTGGCGCTGATCGAACGCGTGAAGCACATTCATCTTGGCGTGAACGGCGTCGCGCCTGACGGCCGGCCCTATCGCGCAAGCGAACCCGCGCTGTTGACGTGGGTGCATGTCGCCGAAGTATCGAGCTTCATGACCGCGCACTTGCGCTATGTGAATCCATCGCTGCCGATCGCCGCGCAGGATCAGTACTTCATGGAGACGGCACGAATTGCGGAAATGCTCGGCGCGTCGGACATTCCGCGTTCGCGCGCCGAGATCGACGCTTATTTGCTCGCGATGCAGCCCGGGCTTTTCGCCAGCGAGCGCACGCGCGAAGTCGTGAGGGTTCTGATGAACGCGCCCGCCCCGAGCCTATCGATGCGGCCAGCCGGCGTCTTGATGGTCAACGCCGGCGTCGATCTTCTGCCCGAGTGGGCACAGGCGATGTTGGGATTCCAGCGCTATGCGGTGCTTCGCCGCGTGGTAGCGAGGCCTGGTGTGCGGCTGATCGCGCCGGTCATTCGCTGGGCGCTGGTGAATGGTGTGTCGAAACGGGCGCGCCGGCGCGTCGCCGCTGGCATAAGCGAAACTGAGTAAGGCGAGCGACGGCGCCCGAACGCGCACAAGCTGCGCGATCAAACGTGCGTGACAACAACCGCGTGAATATGCGGTAAATCGCGACACCCATCTTCGGCAGCCCGAATTCGCTGGCCGCGTGCGGACGCTCCGAATCAGCCGCGCGAACTCACGCCGCCCAATCGACGCGCGCCAATCACCGCCCCAGCTGCGGCACCTTCTTGAAACTATCATCCTCGCTCGGTGCATCGAGGTGCGAGACGTCCGCCCACGACACAATCGTCGCCTTGCCGTTGTCGAAATCCACCGTGTTCACGCTCGTGTTCAGCAGCGGGTAGTTACGCGGCGCATCGAGCGGCAAACCGCAGGCAAAGCGTCGCACGCAATCGAGCACGCCGCCGTGCGCGACGCAGGCAATCCGCCCACCGGGATGCGCGGCGACCAGTGGTTCGATCGCGTGCAGCACGCGATGGTAGAGCGTGCGCAGCGACTCGCCATCCGGCGGTGCGAAGCCTGCATCGCGGGTTTGCCAGTGCGCGTATTCATCGGGGAAACGCAGGGCGATCTCGTCGCTGTCGTGGCCCTGGAACGCGCCGTAGGAACGCTCGCGCAGACCCTCGCGCAACTGCAGCGGCAAGCTGAGCACGTCGGCGACCGGCTGGGCAGTTTGCTGCGCGCGTTGCAGGTCGCTCGAATAGATCGCGTCGAGGCGTGCGCCCTGCTTCGCCTCATCGACCATGCGGCGCGCCAGGCGCTGCGCTTGCGCGAGCCCCGTGGTAGCGAGCGGAATGTCGATATGACCTTGAATGCGCTTGATGCGGTTCCAGTCGGTCTCGCCGTGCCGGATGAACAGAATCTGCGTCGTCATGGAATAAAAGTGGGCGCCTTGGCCGGTGTTGCCGAGCCGCTATTGTCGCAAAAGCGGCTGGAGGAATGGATGCGCACGCCAAGGTGCGCATTGAAGGACAAAGCTTAGGCGTTCGTCTTTAGCCAGAACGTGACCGGCCCGTCGTTGACGAGCGAGACCTGCATGTCGGCGCCGAACTCGCCGGTCTCGACGATCGGATGTTTCACGCGCGCCGTCGCGACGAAGTAGTCGAACAGGCGCTTGCCTTCATCCGGCGGCGCGGCCGGCGTAAAGCTCGGACGCAGGCCGCTGTTGGTGTCCGCGGCCAGCGTGAACTGCGACACGAGCAGCAAACCGCCCGCGCGCCCGGCGCCGTCGATATTCTGCACGGAGAGATTCATCTTGCCGGCAGCATCGCTGAACACGCGGTAGCCGAGCACCTTGGCGAGCAGCCGGTCGGCGGCTGCCTCGGTGTCGCCGCGTTCGGCGCACACGAACGCGAGCAGGCCGGCTTCGATCGCGCCCGTCACGCGGTCGGCCACGCGCACTTCCGCGCGCCGCACGCGTTGGATCAGCGCGATCATCGGCTCAAATCCGAAAGCGCCGCTCTAAACATCAGGCTGTCAGCGTAACGCGCGCAAAACGGCGCTTGCCGACCTGCACGATGTACTCGCCGGCTTCGACTTTCAGGCCCTTGTCGGACACGGTCGCGCCGTCGATCTTCACACCGCCCTGCTCGATGTTGCGCAGCGCTTCGCTCGTCGACGGCACGAGATTGGCCTGCTTGAGCAACTGGCCGATGGCGAGCGGCGCGCCCGCAAGCGTCACGGCCGGAATATCGTCCGGCACGCCGCCTTTCGCGCGATGGTTGAAGTCTTCGAGCGCGCGCTCGGCATCGGCTTGCGAGTGGAAGCGCGCGACGATTTCCTGGCCGAGCATCACCTTGAAATCGCGCGGATTACGGCCCCCTTCGATTTCCCTCTTGAACCTGGCGATTTCGTCCATCGGACGGAACGACAGCAGTTCGAAGTAACGCCACATCAGCACGTCGGAAATGCTCATCAGCTTGCCGAACATATCGGTCGGCTTTTCGCTGATGCCGATGTAGTTGTTCTTCGACTTCGACATCTTCTCGACGCCGTCCAGCCCTTCGAGCAGCGGCATCGTCAGGATGCATTGCTGTTCCTGGCCGTATTGCTTCTGCAACTCGCGGCCCACCAGCAGGTTGAATTTCTGGTCCGTGCCACCGAGTTCGAGATCCGCGTTCAGCGCGACCGAGTCGTAGCCTTGCATCAACGGATACAGGAACTCGTGAATCGAGATCGGCACGCCACCCTGAAAACGCTTGGTGAAGTCTTCGCGTTCGAGAATCCGCGCCACCGTGTAGCGTGACGCGAGCTTGATCATGCCATCGGCGCCGAGCGGCATCGACCATTCGCTGTTGTAGCGGATCTCGGTCTTGTCGCGGTCGAGCACGAGCGCGGCCTGATCGAAATACGTTTTCGCGTTCGATTCGATCTGCTCGCGCGTGAGCGGCGGACGCGTGGCGTTGCGGCCCGACGGATCGCCGATCAGCGACGTGAAATCGCCGATCAGGAAGATGACGGTGTGGCCGAGATCCTGCAGCTGACGCATCTTGTTCAACACGACCGTGTGGCCGATGTGGATGTCCGGCGCGGTCGGATCGAGCCCGAGTTTGATACGCAGCGGCGTGCCCGTAGCCGCGCTCTTCGCGAGTTTTTGCGCGAATTCGTCTTCGATCAGCAGTTCGTCGACACCGCGTTTGGTGACGGCGAGGGCGTGACGGACTTCGTCGGTGATCGGGAAGGCGGCAGCGGGATTAGGCTTGGTGGACTCGGTGCTCATGCTGGAAACGTGAAGTCGCGAAAAAAGGAGATTGTCCCATAGATGCGCGCCGCCGCGCCCAATGAGGCACCTAAGAACGCCGCGCCGGTGCACGATTTCTCCGTTCAACGTCGTGCCACCCGCGTCGCGACGCTTTATATTCGACCGCGCTTCACCCGATAATCTGCTACAACGAATCGCAACGAACCATCGAGAGGAGCAGCAACGTGGCGCAAGACCCCGCAGACGGCATCTACTTTGGATTGATGTCCGGCACCAGCATGGACGGCGTGGACGGCGTGGCCGTCAGGTTCGCGCAAGGCAAGCCGCCGGTGGTGCTGGCCGAGGCGTTCGTCGGCTTTGCCGCGGGCCTGCGCGATGCATTGTTCGCGCTCCAGCAACCCGGCGACAACGAGATCGAGCGCGAGGCGCTCGCCGCCAATGCGCTCGCCACGCGTTACGCCGTGTGTTGCCACGACCTGCTGCACAACAGCCGCGTGCCCGCCGCGGAGGTGCGCGCAATCGGCGTGCATGGGCAGACGGTGCGGCATCGGCCGGAAAAGGGTTATACGCGGCAAATCAACAATCCGGCATTGCTCGCGGAAATGATGCATATCGACGTGATCGCCGATTTCCGCAGCCGCGACGTCGCGGCCGGCGGCCAGGGCGCGCCGCTCGTGCCGGCGTTTCACGCCACGGTGTTTGGGGCGAAAAACGAAACGCGCGTGGTTTGCAATCTCGGCGGCATCAGCAATATCACGATTCTGAACGCGACCGGCAGCGTGCGCGGCTTCGACTGCGGGCCGGCCAATGCGCTGCTCGACGAGTGGGCGCAACGCCATCTCGGCAAACCATTCGACGAGAACGGCCATTTCGCGGCGGGCGGCCAGGTGGATCGCACGCTGTTGAACATCTTGCTCGATGAGCCCTTTTTCGCGCAACAGCCGCCGAAGAGCACCGGCCGCGACCTGTTCAACGCGGAATGGCTCGACGCGAAGCTGCAGCCATTCGCCGGACTCGCCCCCGCCGACGTGCAAGCGACGCTGGTGGCGCTCACGGCGGTGACAGTCGCGCGCGAAATCGAACGACACGCGTCGGATGCGAGAGCGGTCTATGTCTGCGGCGGCGGCGCGCGCAATCCGGAGATCCTGAAGGCCTTGCAGCAGGCGCTGGAAGAAAGCGGCGTGAGCGGCGTACCCGTCATGACGACGGATGCGCTCGGCGTGCCGCCAAGCCAGGTCGAGCCGCTGGCGTTCGCCTGGCTTGCGATGCGCTGCGTGGCGCGTTTGCCGGGCAATCTGCCGGCGGTGACGGGCGCGTCGGCCGAGCGCGTGCTAGGGGCGATCTATCCGCGGTGACCGATGCACAGTTTATTGGTGCTAGAAATGAAAACGGGGCCGAAGCCCCGTTTTCATTTCAACCTGTTGCTCAACGAGCCAATCACACCGAGAACGACGAACCACAACCACAAGTGGTCGTAGCATTCGGGTTCTTGATGACGAACTGCGCGCCGTTGATGTCGTCCTTGTAGTCGATCTCAGCGCCGACCAGGTACTGGTAGCTCATGGAATCGATCAGCAGCTGGACGCCGCTCTTGTTCATGACGGTGTCGTCTTCGTTGACGGCTTCGTCGAAGGTAAAACCGTACTGAAAGCCCGAGCAGCCGCCGCCCTGCACGAAAACGCGCAGTTTGAGGTCCGCATTGCCTTCTTCTTCGATCAGTTGCTTGACCTTGTCAGCCGCTGCGTCGGTAAAAACGAAGGGGGCGGGCATCTCGGTCACGGGTGTATCGGTGACTGCGTTCATTCGAACTCTCCAAAAAGCTTCTAACCGCTATTGTAGGGCTGATCTCGATATCGTGCTGAAGCCCACAAAATCAATGGGTTCTTCCAGCAAATTGATGGACGGCGCATTTCTGCCGCCGCCAGCCCCGCCAGGCGGGATACATCGCCGCTTTGGCGACGAGTTCGTTGCGGTAGCACCGGGAGCACTGAGCCGCGAACCCATGAAAAAAAGCCGCCAACGCGAAAGCGTGGGCGGCTTTTACAGCGCGCCAGCCCGAAAGCCGGCTCGCGCCCGAAGCGATTAACGCTTCGAGAATTGCTTCCTGCGACGTGCCTTGTGGAAGCCGACCTTCTTACGTTCGACTTCACGTGCGTCACGCGTAACGAAGCCTGCCTTCGACAGTTCCGGCTTCAGCGTTGCGTCGTAGTCCATCAGCGCGCGCGTGATGCCGTGGCGAACCGCACCGGCTTGACCCGTTTCACCGCCACCGTTCACGTTGACTTTGATGTCGAACGTAACGCCGTGGTTCGTGAGTTCCAGCGGCTGACGCACGATCATGAGCGACGTTTCGCGCGAGAAGTAATCGGCGATAGGCTTGCCGTTTACAATGATCTCGCCCTTGCCAGCCTTGATGAAGACGCGTGCGACGGCGCTCTTGCGGCGGCCCGTGCCGTAATTCCAGTTACCGATCATGTGGGCTCCCCTTAGATCTCGAGCGCTTTCGGCTGTTGTGCCGAATGCGGATGCGTTGCTTCAGCGTAGACCTTCAGCTTCTTGATCATCGCGTAGCCGAGCGGGCCCTTCGGCAGCATGCCCTTGACCGCTTTCTCGAGCGCGCGGCCCGGGAAGCGTTCTTGCATCTTGCCGAACGTCGTTTCATAGATACCGCCCGGGTAGCCCGAGTGACGGTAGTACTTCTTGTCAGTAGCCTTGTTGCCCGTGACGCGCAACTTACCCGCGTTGATAACGATGATGAAATCACCGGTGTCGACGTGCGGAGTGAATTCAGGCTTGTGCTTGCCGCGAAGACGGTGTGCCACTTCGCTGGCGACACGCCCGAGAACCTTATCCGTCGCGTCAATCACGTACCATTCACGCGTAACCTCATGGGCTTTTGCGGAAAACGTCTTCATGATCGATCCAAAAAAATTGCTGCGCCCAATGTGTTTTTTCCTGCTTGTAGTGTGCGCATCGAGGCGCGTGCAGGCTCTCCCTGGTTCTTCCTCCGCGGGCGCGGATGCGGAAAAGCCCTGAATTATAAAGGAATTTGCTACGGCAAGTCAAAACGTACGGGAATGTGCGCGAGATTTCGCGGCGATCCGGCTATTGGAAGCGCGATTTGACGCACTATCGCGCCCGAGCGCGCAGGACGCGGGCGAAAAAAAACCCGAACGAGCGGTTCGGGTTTAATCCACCAAAGGAGGAGGTGGAGGAGACAGAAACGATTATATGAGCCGACCTTGTGCGATGCAAGAACATTTGCATTGCGAAACGTGATTTCATAATGTGAAAGTCAACTTTCTCGGCGCCATGTCGCAAATTTTCCTTTGAAATCAAACGCTAAATACCGCTTGCGCGACCATGCCGTTAGTTGTCATCTAGAGTAAAACCCCTAACCGTGTCAGGGCCTTCCCGAATCGGCTGAACATGCCGCAGCGCAACACGCAAGCCGCATCCGGCATAACTGGAAGCAAAAGTCGCCTCGGGCAGACACTCAACCACCGGGCTACAATGCCCTTTCGATAAAGTAACGCGCGGTGGAGCACAGCATGGAATGCAAGGTGAGCTGGATGGGACAGGACGGGATGGCGTTCGCAGCCGAGACGGGCAGCGGTCATCTGGTGGCAATGGACGGCGCGCCTGAAGGCGGCGGCCGCAACCTCGCGCCGCGTCCGATGGAAATGGTTTTGCTCGGCACGGGCGGCTGCACCGCCTACGACGTCGTGATGATCCTGAAGAAAAGCCGTCAGGAAATCAGCGATTGCTCGGTGACGCTGAAGGCCGAACGCGCCAGCGAAGATCCCAAAGTGTTCACCAAGATCCACTTTCACTTCACGGTGACGGGCAAAAATCTGAACCCGGCCACTGTGGAACGCGCGATCAACCTGTCGCACGATAAATACTGCTCGGCGTCGATCATGATCGCCAAGACTGCTGAGTTGACGCACTCGTTCGACATCGTCGCGGGCTGATTGCCGCCTCACGGCGACCGCGGCGCGGGTGCCGAACGAACACTCGCCGCCCTGCACGCGCACTAAAAGAAAAATGCCGGCGTCCAGATGGACGCCGGCATTTTTTGTCAGGTGGCAAAGCAAGCCGATAAGCCGGATTCTGTGCACGCGCAACGTCCGAAGACGCGACGCGCGTGGCAGCCATTCCTCTAGGCGCGCCATTGCTGACGCGCTCAAGCTTCCTACCCGCAGACGTGACAGGGGCCCCGTCCTGCATCTCGAAGATGCTAGCCTGCCTACTTGGAATTGCTCCGGGTGGAGGTTACCGTGCCGGTCTGCCTTGCAGCAGCCGCGGTGCGCTCTTACCGCACCGTTTCACCCTTACCTGATCCCGGCTTGCGCCGGGCCATCGGCGGTTTGCTTTCTGTTGCCCTGTTCCGCGTGTTGCCACGGATGGCCGTTAGCCATCACCCTGCCCTGTGGAGTCCGGACTTTCCTCGCCCTCTTCGGCCGAAACCTCGGAGGCCGCGACTGCCTGGCCTGCTTTGCTGGGGCGGATTTTAACATCAGCGGGACGGACGGCCCGGTTTAACCGCTGAAATAGCCGAACGGCCAGGAGAATCCGAGGTCAGTTTCCGCGTCGGAATCCGAACGCACCTGCCGCGCTCAACGCGCACGCCGCCCCGAGCGAAACACGGAGGTGTCGTCGTAAAACTCGCGCGACTCGTTCTCCGGCCACCAACCCGGAACACCCAGCACCGGCAACGGCGCAAACATGCGGCTTGTCAGCGCATCGGTATTCAGCAGCGCCGCCGCGACGGAGTCGTCCAGCCAGGCGTCTCGCTTCGCAGCATCCCAGTCGAAATACACGGCCGGCACTTCGACGATCCAGGCATGCCCCGTGCAAGCCTTGAACGGCGCAATCAGCTTCTCCATCAGCGCATGGCCGAAACATCGCACTTCGCAACTCGCCCCCCATGCATCGCGCCGGGCCACCAGCAGCGTATGCCAGTCGAACCCACGCAAGGCCTCGCTCAAAGCAGGATCAGCGCAAGCGAACAGCAGCGCGTTCTCGTCGAACAGGGTTAGCGCATCGCGCACGCCGCCGCGGGTCGGACCGACGCCCAACACGTCGATGGCCGCCGACTGCCGCGCGTTCAGCACCGATTTGATACGCGGAAAGGCGAACCACATCGACGCATTGAAGAAGTCGTGCAGATTGTGGCGCGTCGGCACGCAGCCGGTCGACGCGATATGCGCCTCGTACGCCGCGCCGGCAGGCAAATCATCTTGCGCGATGAACGCAAGGCGCTGACCGCGCCCGGTGATCTGCCGCATCTCACCGGCATCGGCGTTCATCTCGGCGAGCAATGCCGCGTAGCTCGTCAGGGCCGCTTGCTGCCAGCGCTTGCCGCGTTCGGCAAAAGGCGCGAACCACGGCCGGGTCCAGTCGATTGCAGCAAAGCCCGTCGGCTCCGCCTCGTGCGCCTGCATCTTGCTGAGCCTTAAACCAGCCGCCAGCCAATCGACTCGCCGCCGCGCAGCGGCACGACCGGCGTATCGCCGACCGGCAGTTCAGCCGGCAGCGTCCATTCCTCGCGGCGCAGCGTGACCTTCTCTTCACTGCGCGGCAGGCCGTAGAAGTCTGCGCCGAAAAAGCTCGCGAAGCCCTCGAGCTTGTCGAGCGCGTTGGCCTGGTCGAATGCTTCCGTGTAGAGCTCCAAAGCGTGCAGCGCCGTATAGCAACCCGCGCAGCCGCACGCGTGCTCTTTCAGCCCCTTCGGATGCGGCGCACTATCCGTGCCGAGGAAGAAACGCGGATTGCCCGAGGTCGCCGCTTCGACCAGCGCCACGCGATGCGTCTCCCGCTTCAACACCGGCAGACAGTAGTAATGCGGCCGAATGCCGCCCTGGAAGATCGCGTTGCGGTTGTACAGCAGGTGATGCGCCGTAATCGTCGCGCCCAGCAGTTCCGGCGCCGCGCCGGCTTCGCGGATATAGTCCACCGCGTCTTTCGTGGTGATGTGCTCGAACACCACCTTCAGCGCCGGAAACTCGCGGCGCAACGGCGTCATGACCCGGTCGATGAACACCTTCTCGCGGTCGAACAGATCGATCGACGAATCCGTCACTTCGCCGTGCACGAGCAGCGGCATGCCGACTTCCTGCATGACCTCAAGCGTTTTCGCGCATTTCATGATGTCGGTGACGCCCGCGTCAGAATTGGTCGTCGCGCCCGCCGGATACAGCTTCACGCCATGCACGAAGCCGCTTTCGCGCGCGCGGCGGATTTCGTCGGGCGGCGTGTTGTCGGTGAGGTACAGCGTCATCAGCGGTTCGAATTTCGCGCCTTCGGGAATCACGGCGACGATCCGCTCGCGATACGCCTGCGCCATCGCGGTGGTCGTGACCGGCGGTTTCAGGTTCGGCATGATGATCGCGCGGCCGAACTGGCGCGCGGTGTCCGGCAACACGGCCGCCAGCATTGCGCCGTCGCGGACGTGCAGGTGCCAGTCATCCGGACGGGCGAGCGTGATGGAGTCGATGGAAGCGTTGGAAGCGGTCATGGCGGCGGGGGACGAGATTCGACGACAAAAGCCAATCTATGCGGTCAATCCGCAACGTTGCGGCATAAACACGTGTCAATTTTGCTATTTGGCGTTTCTGGCTCGGTGATATGCTTGGAAAATCATCATTGTAACGGCTCGCCCCGTTCACAGGCTTACCCGCAACATGTGCCAACTTCTTGGAATGAACTGCGCCGCGCCAACGGACGTCACGTTCTCGTTCACCGGCTTTGCGGCGCGCGGCGGCGTCACCGATCACCACGCCGACGGCTGGGGTATCGCCTTCTTCGAAGACAAAGCCTGCCGCCTGTTCATCGACCATCAATCGTCGGCGACCTCGCCGATTGCCGAAATGGTCAAGCGCTACCCGATCAAATCGAAGAACACGATCGCGCATATTCGCAAAGCGACGCAAGGGCACATCCTGCTGGAAAACTGCCACCCGTTCATGCGCGAACTGTGGGGCCGTCACTGGATCTTCGCGCATAACGGCGACCTCAAGGATTATTCGCCGGCGCTATCGGGCGTGTATCAGCCGGTTGGCACAACCGACAGCGAACTCGCTTTCTGCGCGCTGCTTGAAGGCCTGCGCAAGGCGTTTCCCGGCGCGCAGCAACCGCCGCTCGACGAACTGTTTGCCGCGCTCGAAACCCTCACGCGTGAAATCACACAGTTCGGCGTGTTCAATTTCCTGATGTCGAATGGCCAGGCGCTGTTCGCGCATTGCTCCACGCATCTGCACTACATCGTGCGGCGCTGGCCGTTTTCCACTGCGCATCTCGTCGACGCCGACGTGTCGATCGATTTCGCCAAATACACGACGCCCGAAGACCGCGTCGCGGTGATCGCCACCAAGCCGCTGACCGACAACGAAGTGTGGACCGCCTTCGAACCGGGCGATCTGATGATGTTCCAGCACGGCGACGTGATCGGCCGCGTCAATGTGCCAGTGCCGGCTTCGGTACTGGAAAAGCTGCGCAATCCGGCTTTGGATGCGTCGGCGTCGGCGAGTACGATCGCGGCTTCGACTGGCTCGTCGCCCGATGCGCAAGCCGAGGTCGATCTGGAAGCCGCAGACGACGCGGCTGCGTTCGAATCCTGAGCGAGCGAGCACTCGCTGGAAAACGAATCGCCAGAAACAACAAAGCCGCTTCTTCCGAAGCGGCTTTTTTCTGCCCGCGCCACGCCGCGACGCGTGAACTGCGCGGCGCGACGCCACAACAAACTCAGTGCAGAATCTTCGCCAGAAAATCCTTCGCGCGATCCGACTTCGGATTGGCGAAGAAGTCTTCCTTGCGGTCGTCCTCGACGATCAAGCCCTTGTCCATGAAGATCACGCGGTGCGCGACCTTCTTCGCGAAGCCCATTTCGTGCGTCACGCACATCATGGTCATGCCTTCCTGCGCGAGTTCGACCATCACGTCCAGCACTTCGTTGATCATTTCCGGATCAAGCGCCGAGGTCGGCTCGTCGAACAGCATGGCGATCGGATCCATCGACAACGCGCGCGCAATCGCCACGCGCTGTTGCTGACCACCCGACAACTGGCCCGGAAACTTGTCCGCATGCGCACGCAGGCCGACGCGATCGAGCAGTTTCAAACCCTTCGCCGTAGCCTCGTCGTTTGAGCGGCCGAGCACCTTCACCTGCGCGAGCGTGAGGTTCTGCACGATCGACAGATGCGGGAACAGCTCGAAGTGCTGGAACACCATGCCGACCTTGGCACGCAGCTTCGACAGATTGGTTTTCTTGTCGGTGAGCGACTGGCCGTTGATGACGATCTCGCCCTTCTGGAACGGCTCGAGGCCGTTGACCGTTTTGATCAGCGTGGATTTGCCCGAGCCCGACGGCCCGCACACCACCACCACTTCACCCTTTTTGACTTCCGTCGTGCAGTCGGTCAGCACTTGAAACTGGCCGTACCACTTCGAAACATTCTTGATAGAGATCATCTTGCGACCTTTTTCTGAAGACCTTTGACGAGGCTCGACGCGACCACACAGATCACGAAATAACATGCGCCCGCGAACAGTACCATCTCGACATTCGTACCGTCACGGTCGCCAATATTCGTGGCGGTGCGGAAGAAGTCGGCGAGGCTGATCACGTAGACGAGCGACGTATCCTGAAACAGCACGATACCTTGCGTGAGCAGCAGCGGCACCATGGCGCGGAACGCCTGCGGCAGCACGATCAGACGCATGGACTGCGCGTACGTCATGCCGAGCGCGAACGACGCGTTGACCTGCCCGCGCGCCACCGACTGAATGCCCGCGCGGATAATCTCCGAATAGTAAGCCGCCTCGAACAGCGAGAAAGCGACCATGGCCGACGCGAGGCGAATGTCGATATCCGGCGACAAACCGAGCACGTTTTGCAGCACTTGCGGGACGATCAGGAAGAACCACAGCAGCACCATCACCAGCGGGATGGAACGGAAAATCGTCACGTAGCCCTTCGCGAACCACTCGAAGGGTTTGAACGACGACAGCCGCAACATGGCGAGAATAGTGCCCCAGACGATACCGAACACGATTGCGATCAGCGTGATCTTGAACGTGACGATGGCGCCGGTCCACAGCGTAGGCAATGCGCCCGGAATACCGCTCCAGTCGAAATGATGCATTACTTGCCTCCGATATAGCCGGGCAACCGGGTCTTGGCTTCGACCCAGCGCATGAGTTGCATCACGACCAGATTGATCAGCATGTACGCGATCGTGACCGCGATGAACGACTCATACGTCTGCGACGTGTAGTCGACCAGTTGGCGCGCCTGAGCGGACAGATCGAGCAGACCGATCGTCGACGCCACCGCCGAGTTCTTGAAGATATTCAGAAACTCGGAAGTCAGCGGCGGCACGATGATGCGGTAGGCGACCGGCAGCAGCACATAGCGGTACGTCTGCCATTGCGTGAAGCCCATGGCCAAACCTGCGGCGCGCTGACCCTTCGGTAACGCGTTGATCCCCGAGCGCACCTGCTCGCACACGCGCGCAGCCGTGAATAGCCCGAGACAGATAATCGACGACGAGAAAAACTGCGCGCTCGGCGGCAGTTGCTTGAACCAGTTGCCGATCGAAGCGGGCAGCAACTCCGGTATCACCAGATACCAGATGAAGAACTGCACGATCAGCGGGATGTTACGGAAAATCGCGACATAGAGCGTGCCGATGCCCGACGCCCATTTATTCGGCACCGTGCGCAGCACGCCGAACAACGAACCGACGATCAGCGCGATCACCCACGCCGACAGCGACACGGTAATCGTCACCCAGAAGCCCGACAGCAGCCAGCCCAGATACGTGGTCGGCTCGCCGGTGGAGACGGGACTCAGCAGAATGCCCCAGTTCCAGTGATATGACATGACCAAGACTCCAGCAAAAAGAAACGGAAGAAGCGCGTGGCCCCTTCCGTTTCGTTCAGCGTTTCAAAAAAACAGCTAAGGTTTAATCGATTGCCTTGTCATTCGGGCTCTTGTAGAGCGCCTTGATGTCGTCGCTTTCCGGGAAGTTCAGGTTCAGGCCCTTCGGCGGGATCGGCGATTCGAACCACTTCTTGTAGATCGCGTCGGCTTCGCCCGAGGTTTCGACCTTGGCGATCGCGTCGTCGACGACCTTCTTGAATTCCGGATCGTTCTTGCGGATCATGCAGCCGTACGCTTCATGCGATTGCGGCGTGCCGACAATCACGAAATCGCCCGGATTGTTCGACTTCGCGCGTTCGCCCGCGAGCAGCGCGTCGTCCATCATGAAGGCAGCGGCGCGGCCCGTGGAGAGCGTCAGGAACGACTCGCCGTGGTCCTTCGCGCTGATGATGTTCATGCCCATGCTCTTGTCCTGGTTCATCTTGCGAAGCAGGCGCTCGGACGTGGTGCCGGCGGTCGTGACGACCGTCTTGCCCTTCAGGTCCGCCCAGTCCTTGATGCCGGAGTCTTTCTTGGTCATCAGGCGCGTGCCGATCACGAAGATCGTGTTCGAGAAGGCAGCCTGCTGCTGACGTTCAGCATTGTTCGTGGTCGAGCCGCATTCCATGTCCACGGTGCCGTTCTGCACCAGCGGAATACGGTTTTGCGACGTGACCGGCGTGAGCTTGACCTTCAGGTTCGGCATGTTCAGCTTCTGCTTCACTGCCTCTACGACCTTCAGCGCGAATTCCTGCGAGTAGCCGATGACGTTCTGCTTGTCGTCGTAATACGAAAACGGGATCGACGATTCGCGATGACCCAGCGAAATGACGCCCGTGTCCTTGATCTTTTTCAGCGTACCAGCGTCTTGCGCATGCGCGCCCACCGTAAACAGTCCGAGAGTCGCGAGCAGCAGCGCAGCTTTTTTAACCTTCATGTGTGATCTCCTTGGCAAGAACCGGCGCCAGTTTAGCAAAGTAATTATTCTGAAAGTATGGCTATAAACCATGTTGTTGCGCGCGCGCCGCTAGGGGTTTGCGGCGCTTCGGGGGCAGGTCGGTCAACCTTTCCGCATATGCAAAGGCGGGCGGCATCGATACGATGCCGCCCGCCGGGTCGAACACGCAGTCTTGTGGACCGCGCTGAAGCAAGGATTGGCGGCGGTCCCGCGGGGTAGCGGAACCGCCGTTTGAAGGGGAAAAGAAGCCAAAAGAAGCCGATAGATCAGGGATACAGGCCGCGCAGTTCGCGTGCTTCCAGGATCCGCTTACATGCGACGATAAACGCCGCAGTCCGCACGGACACCTTCTGCTCGCTCGACACTTGCCACACTGCGGCAAACGCTTCACGCATCACGCGCTCGAGGCGCTGGTTGATCTCGTCTTCCGTCCAGAAGAAGCTCGAGAAGTCCTGCACCCACTCGAAGTACGACACGGTCACGCCGCCGGCGTTGGCCACCACGTCCGGAATCACGAGGATGCCGCGATCGTGCAGGATGTCGTCCGCAGCCGTGGTGGTCGGGCCGTTCGCGCCTTCCACGACGATCTTCGTCTTGATCTTGCTGGCGTTCTTTTCGGTGATCTGGTTTTCCAGCGCCGCCGGAATCAGGATGTCCGATTCGACGGTCCAGAACTCCTCGTTCGTGACTGCGTCGGCTTCGGGGAAACCACCCACGCCGCCGGTCTTGGCCACGTGTTCGAGCAGTGCGACGGCGTCGATACCGGTGGACTTGTACAGCGAGCCGGTGTGATCCTGCACCGCGACCAGCTTCGAACCGGCTTCCTGGAACAGACGCGCCGCTATACCGCCCACGTTACCGAAACCTTGAACCGCAATGCGAGCGCCTTCGATGTCGACACCGATACGGCGTGCGGCTTCCGACGCCGTCACGAACACGCCGCGGCCCGTCGCCTCGCGGCGGCCAAGCGAACCGCCCAGCGTGATCGGCTTGCCCGTCACGACGCCAGTGGCCGTTTGGCCCTGGTTCATGGAGTACGTGTCCATCATCCACGCCATGATCTGCTCGTTCGTGTTCACGTCCGGCGCGGGAATGTCGGTATTCGGTCCGATGATGATGCCGATTTCGCTGGTGTAGCGGCGCGTCACGCGCTCCAGTTCACCACGCGACAAGGTGCGCGGGTCGACACGGATGCCGCCCTTCGCGCCGCCGTACGGCACGTTCACCGCAGCGTTCTTCACCGACATCCACGCCGACAAGGCCATCACTTCCGACAACGTCACGTCCTGGTGGTAACGCACACCGCCCTTGCCCGGACCGCGCGACACGTTGTGCTGCACGCGATAGCCTTCGAAGTGAGCGACCGTGCCGTTATCGAGTTCGATAGGCACGTCGACGATCAGAATGCGCTTCGGGCGCTTCAGGGTTTCGAGCCAGCGGGACAGGGAGCCGAGGTACGGGGCGACGCGATCCACCTGACGCAGGTAGTTGCCCCACGGGCCGAGATCGTCTTTATTCAGGTAGGAAGGAACCGACTGCAACGTTGATGCGGATTGGGCTGCTTGTGCTGCCTGTTGCTGGGATGACATGAACGCTCCGGCGTTGAACGAATGTCAGCATTGTGGAAAAACGCCGTTTTGAAATCCAATGCCGTTTCCTTATCCGATTATGTTTTTTTTGCATAACCATCAAGAAGCCGCAAATTCGCGTCGTAAGGAGGCAGGATTTCAGGCCGTGCCTTGCGCGAGTTCCTGCGACACCACCTCCCACAATTGACGCGCGAGTATCTGTCGCGCATCGTCGCTCTTCGCCGCGAGCTTGTCGCGATAGAGGCGGATCTCCATGGTCAGTGTGAGCTGGCCTTCCGGCGTGCCGCGGGTGGCGCGGTCCAGACGGATCAGCTTGCCGTCGGCGACCGCGTCCTCGACCGCGCTGTGCGGCAGGAAGGCGATGCCGTGCCCGGCCAGCGCCATCGCCTTGAGTCCCTCGGCCATGTCGGTTTCGTAGAGGCGGTCGAGATACAAGCGCTCCGGCGCGTTGGCGAGTATCACTTCGGTCATGCGTCCCAGATAGGCGTTCGGCGTGTACGACAGGTAAGGCGTGGGCGCCTCGCCCGTGCCCGGCAACGTGTGACGCGGCCGGCCGGCGCGGCCCGGCGCCGAAAACGGACTGATCGGTTCGTTGCCGAGCGTCAGCATGTCGTAGCGGCCCGGATCGAGCGCGACCGGATGGCTGGGATGGTGATAGCCCATCATCAGATCGCAGCCGCCTTCCACCAGCGACAACGCCGCGTCGTGCACGTTCAGGGCGCGCAGACGCGTGTGGATCGGACCCAGATGGGCTTCGATCCGCTGCAGCCAGCGTGGAAAGTAAGTCAGCGACAACGTGTGCGGCACGGCGAACTCGATGGTCGCCTGTGGCGTTGCCGTATGGCCGCGCAGCAGCGCGCGCGCTTCGTGGAACTGCGAGAGCATCGCGAGCGCCTGTTCGTTGAATACCTGGCCGGCCGCCGTGAGCCGCGTCGGATAGACCGAGCGGTCGATCAACTCCGTGCCGAGCCATGCTTCGAGCGCCTGAATCCGCCGGGAGAACGCCGGCTGCGTGACGTGGCGCAATTCAGCCGAGCGGCTGAAACTACGCGTTTCCGCGAGCGAAACGAAGTCTTCGAGCCATTTCAGTTCCATGCGGGGCCTGCTGCCGACGGGAGAGAGGAAGTCAGCATTCTAGTGGGTGTCGTGAGACCGCCACGTGCGGCCGTGCGCGAGATCGCGTGATAACCCCACGTCAGAAATCGGATTGCGCCGATGGCGCCGCCCGGCCGCGAGCCGCTATCTTGCTGCGCGCACGCCCCGGCGGCAGCGCGCCGCACCCTCCATCAACTCTCTCTGATAACGCGCCTTCCCGTGCGCGAGACCCGCCATGTCCCCACTCGTCTCCATCATCACGCCGACGGCCCATCGCGACCGCTTCCTGCCGGCCATCGCGCGCTGCGTGCTGCGCCAGCAGGTCGACTGGGAATGGCTGATCCTCGACGACAGCCCCGAGCCGAGCGCGTATTTGCAGGCGCTGGCTTTGCAGGACGCGCGCATTCGCTACTTTCATTGCCCCGCGCGCATGTCGATCGGCGCCAAGCGCAACGCGCTGATCGCGGAATCGCGCGGCTCGCTCGTCGCCCATTTCGACGATGACGACCACTACGCGCCGCACTACCTCGCGCACATGGTCACGACGATGCAGGAGAACCGAGCGGACCTCATCAAGCTGTCGGGCTTCTTCATGTACGCGCCGCACACGCAGTTCTTCGGCTACATGGACCTGAACGCCAAGGTAGGCCTGCACTACGAATTGAGCGGGCGTTCGGTCAGCCCTATCGAATTCCACGAGAAGATGCAGATCGGCGCGGACTTCATTCTGTTCTACGGCTTCTCCTATGTGTACGACAAAGCGCTTGCCGCGGTCTCGGCCTTCGACGACATCAATCTGTGTGACGACGAGAGCTTCATCCGGCGTGTAGTCGAAGCGGGCCGCAACGTGATCGCGGTGGACGATCCGCAGGCGAGTTGCCTGCATCTGGTCCATCCCGCCTCCACCTCGCGCTGCTTTTCGCGCTACTCGCTGCCGCCGTTCACGCTGCCGACCCTGTTCCCCGGCTACGAAGGTTATCCGGGCTAGCAGCACGGGCGTTACGCCGGCGCCGCGTGGCGCCGCGCCGAAATCGGCCAGTCGGCGTCCGGTGGTAAAATTCGCGGTTCCCGCAGTTTCCTCCGCGTTTTCACCCTTGCGCCACGCCGCCATCATGTCCGACACCCATCCCGACACCCTCTTCGCGCTGAACGCGCTCTCCCCGCTCGACGGCCGCTACGCCTCGAAAACCGAAGCCCTGCGCGACTGGCTCTCGGAAGCCGCTTTCATGCGCAATCGCGTGACCGTCGAAGTCCATTGGTTGATCGCGCTCTCGCGCGCCGGTTTCGCCGAAGTGCCGCGCTTTTCCGAAGCGTCCGAGCAATTCCTGCTGCAACTGGCCGAGCGCTTCACCGCGCACGACGCCGCGCGCATCAAGGAAATCGAACGTGTGACGAATCACGACGTGAAGGCGGTCGAGTACTGGCTAAAAGAATCGGTGAAGGGCCAGGCGGAACTGGAGCGCGCGAGCGAGTTCATCCACTTCGCCTGCACGTCGGAAGACATCAACAACACGTCGCACGGCCTGATGCTGGCGGGCGCCCGCGAACACGTGATCCTGCCGGCGCTGCGCTCGGTGCATCAGCGTCTCGTCGCTCTCGCCCACGCGCACGCCGAACAGCCGATGCTGTCGCGCACGCACGGCCAGCCGGCCAGCCCGACCACGCTCGGCAAGGAACTCGCCAATGTCGCGGCCCGCCTGGAACGCGCGATCGATCGTATCGCCAAGGTCGAACTGCTGGGCAAGATGAACGGCGCGGTCGGCAACTTCAACGCGCATCTCTCTGCGTATCCGGAGTTCGACTGGGAAGCGTTCTCGCGCGAAGTCGTCGAGCAACGTCTGAAACTCACCTTCAATCCGTACACGATCCAGATCGAGCCGCATGACTATATGGCCGAACTGTTCGACGCGGTCTCGCGCGCCAACACGATCCTGCTGGATCTGGACCGCGACGTGTGGGGCTATATCTCGGTCGGTTACTTCAAGCAGCGCACCAAGGCGGGCGAAATCGGTTCGTCGACCATGCCGCATAAGGTCAACCCGATCGACTTCGAAAACTCGGAAGGCAATCTGGGCCTGGCTAACGCCACGCTGCGTCACCTCGCCGACAAGCTGCCGGTCTCGCGCTGGCAGCGTGACCTGACCGATTCGACGGTGCTGCGCAATATCGGCGTCGCGTTCGGTTACTCGCTGCTCGCGTACGATTCGCTGATCCGCGGCCTGGACAAGCTGGAAGTGAATGCGCAGCGTCTGAACGAAGACCTCGACAACTGCTGGGAAGTGCTGGCCGAGCCGGTGCAAACGGTGATGCGCCGTTACGGTATCGAGAATCCGTACGAGCAGTTGAAGGAACTGACGCGCGGCAAGGGCATCACGCGTGAAGCGCTGCAAACGTTCGTCAATGGCCTCGCGATTCCGCAGGACGCGAAAGATCGTTTGCTCGCGATGACGCCGGGCTCCTATATCGGCAAGGCAGTCGAATTGGCTAAGCGGATCGCTTAAGCGGTCTCGATTGCCGATTGCCTCGTTAAAGTCGAGGAGTAAAAAAACCGCTCCGTGGAGCGGTTTTTCATTTGCAGCAGCGAAACAAGCTCACTTGCGCGCTTCGACCTGCTTCAGCACCTCGACGACGATTTCTTCCGGGGACAATTCGATGCTCACCGTGATCGCTTCGTCCGGGCCCGGCTCTTCGAGCGTATCGAGCTGGCTTTGCAGCAGCGACGGATCGAAGAAATGCCCGGTGCGCGTGGTCAGACGCTGCTCCAGCACCTCACGCGAACCCTTCAGATACACGAAGCACACGTCCTTGTCGCCATCGCGCAAAACGTCGCGGTACGAGCGCTTCAGCGACGAGCACGTGAACACGGCCGTCTCGCCCGCCTTCTGCTTCTCGACAATCGCGGCACGGATGGTTTGCAGCCACGGCCACCGGTCTTCATCGGTAAGCGGAATGCCGTGGTGCATTTTCTCTTTGTTGGCGGCGCTGTGAAACGCGTCGCCATCGGTGAACGCGCAATGCAGGCGTTCCGCCAGCATTTCGCCAATTCTCGTCTTGCCGGCGCCCGACACGCCCATTGCGATCAGAATCATCAAAAACTCCTTACACGACCGCCGCGAGTGCGAAGGTCAAACCCAAGCCCATCAGTGAAATGATGGTTTCGAGGAGCGACCATGTCTTGAAGGTCTGCCCCACCGTCATACCGAAGTATTCCTTGATCAGCCAGAAACCGCCGTCGTTCACGTGCGAGAAGATCAGCGAGCCCGAACCGGTGGCGAGCACCAGCAATTCCGGCTCGACATGCACGCCGCTAGCCGAAGCGATCGGTGCGACGATGCCGCACGCGGTGGTCATGGCGACCGTCGCCGAACCCGTGGCCAGACGGATCAGTGCGGCCACCAGCCAGCCGAACAACAGCGGCGACAGATGCATGGCCGTTGCCACGTTGACGATTTCCTTCGAGATACCGCTATCCATCAGCACGCGCCCGAAACCGCCGCCCGCGCCGACGATCAGCGTGATGCCCGCGATCGGCGCGAGACAGTCGCCGCAAAATTTCTGGATCTGCTCGCGAGTGAAACCGCGGCTCGCACCGAAGGTCCAGAAGCTCACCAGCACCGCGATCAGCAGCGCGACGTCCGAATTGCCGGCGAAGTGCAGCAGATCGTTCGGCAAGGTTTTCGGCGTGGTGAAGAGATCGGCCCAGCTTCCCACCAGCATCAGAATCACCGGCAGCAGGATCGTGAGCAGCGTGACGCCGAAGCTCGGCAGTTCGCGCTTGGGTGCCACGTTCTGCGCTGCGTTCTGCGCGCCGTTTTTGGTCTCGTCACCGTGGCCGAGAAATTGCGCGGCTAGCGCGTTCTCTTTCGGCAGCTTGATGTAGCGGCTGATCAGCAACGCGAACAGCGGACCCGCGACGATCGCGGTCGGCACACCGACGATCAGCCCATAAGCGATGGTCCTGCCGATATCCGCGTGATACGCCTGCACCGCGAGCATCGCGGCCGGATGCGGCGGAAGCAGGCCGTGCACGACGGACAGACCCGCGACCATCGGCAAGCCGACCAGCAGCAACGACTTGTTGGTGCGCTTGGCGACGTTGAACGCGATCGGAATCAGCAGCACGAAACCGACTTCGAAGAACACCGGCAAGCCGACGATGATCGCCACGATCATCATGGCCCAATGGATGTTCTTCTCGCCGAAGAAGTTGATCAACGTGGTGGCGATGCGCTCGGCGCCGCCCGACTCGGCCATCATCTTGCCGAGCATGGTGCCCAGACCGACCACGATGGCGATATGCCCAAGCGTATTGCCGTTACCCGTTTCGAACGATTTGACGATGGTCGCCATCGGCATGCCGGATGCAAGACCCAGCAGCAGCGACACGATGATCAGAACGAGGAACGGATAAACCTTGTAGCGTGTGATCAGCAGGATCAGCAATGCGATGGCGATCACCGCGAAGACCAGCAGCGTGCTGCCGTGGACAGCTTCCATGAAGCTCCTCCTTTTGCGTTATTGATTGTGAGTGCGTGCGGAACACAGCCAGCACCGTGTCTCACGGCGACCTGTACGGGGCCTTGAAACCGGGCTGACCGCGCGGACGCTGAATTTTACTGTTTGTTATCTCAAGACGTGCGCCAATTCTCCGCGCATATCGCAAAAAGAGCCTCGCCGAGACAGCCTGAACAGCTGTATCGACGAGGCTCCTTCGTGTCGGACCTTGATAAAGGGTTAACGAGCGCGCGGATTCGACCTAGTGAGCCGGCGCCGCCAGCTGGCTCGCGGCACGCGCCAGACGCGTGACCTCGTCCCAGTTTTGCGCGGCGAGCGCGGCTTTCGGCGTGAGCCATGAGCCGCCCACGCACACCACGTTCGGCAGCGACAGGAAATGCGTGGCCGTTTCCGCCGTGATGCCGCCGGTCGGGCAGAACTTCAGATTCGGGAACGGGCCGTGGAACGCTTGCAGCATCGGCACGCCGCCGGCTTGCTGCGCCGGGAAAAACTTCACGATCTCGTAGCCGAGCTCGAGCGCCGCGATGATGTCCGACGGCGTCATCACGCCCGGCAGCAGCGGCAAGCCCGCATCCTGCGCGGCCTTGTGCATGTCTCTTGTCAGGCCCGGCGAGACGCCGAACTGCGCGCCCGCCTTCTTGGCCTGAGCGCAATGCTCGGGCTTCGTAATCGTACCGACACCCACCACGATATCTTCGGCCAACTGGCTCGCGCGTTCGATCGCTTCGAGGCCTGCTGCGGTGCGCAAGGTGATTTCCAGCACCTTCACGCCGCCCGCGTGCAACGCGCGCGACACGTGTTCACCCTGTTCGACCGAGTCGAACGCGAGCACCGGAATCACCGGGCCGAGGCGCACGATATCGCTTACTGTTTTCGACGTCATAGTCAGACTCCTTGTTCTGCAGCACTTGGCTGGCTTGAGTGGTGCTTGTTGGGTGCCGATTTGCTGCTTGCGTGCCGCTAGCGTGTTTCAGGTGTGCGCTTTGGCTTTTTCGCCGTGACGCGCAGCCTCGTGAGTGTCGTGCGACGCTGCATGAGGCGCCGCGTGCTCGCCCACCATCGCGCCGAATACCGACGCACCCTGCTCCGCCGGCGCCGCCGCCGCGCGGAACACGCCGAACAGCTCACGGCCGAAGCCGACTTCGTTCGCCGCCTGATGCTGCGGCACGGCGCCCTGGCGCGCGCTCCATTCCGCCGCGTCGATTTCGATGTCGAGCACGCCGGCGTCGGCGTCGATCACCAGCATGTCGCCCGTGCGCACCTTGCCGATCGGCCCTTGCAGCAATGCTTCCGGCGACAGATGAATCACCGCCGGCACCTTGCCCGACGCGCCGGACATGCGGCCGTCCGTGACCAGTGCAACATGGAAACCTTGATCCTGCAACACACCGAGCAGCGGCGTCAAACGGTGTAATTCGGGCATGCCGTTTGCGCGCGCACCCTGGAAGCGCACGACGGCGATGAAGTCGCGCTTCAGCTCGTGCTTGTCGAACGCTTCCTGCACGGCTTCCTGCGAATCGAACACGATCGCCGGCGCCCTCACCTTGCGATGCTGCGCCGCCACCGCCGAAATCTTGATGACGCCGCGCCCGAGCTTGCCCTGCATCAGACGCAGGCCGCCGTCCGGCTGGAACGGTTCCTTGATGCCGCGCAGCACCGCGGTGTCTTCGCTCGCTGCCGCACCCGGCACCCATTGCAGCTTGCCGTCGATCAGCTTCGGCTCTTCGGTGTAGTGCTTGAGCCCCTTGCCTGCGACCGTGTTCACGTCTTCGTGCAGCAAGCCGCCTTCGAGCAGATTGCGCACGAGGAACGCGACGCCGCCGGCTGCGTGGAAGTGGTTCACGTCGGCCTTGCCGTTCGGATAGATTTTCGCGAGCAGCGGCACGGCTTGTGACAGCGTATCGAAATCATCCCAATCGATCACGATGCCGGCCGCGCGTGCAATCGCGACCAGATGCAGCGTGTGGTTGGTCGAGCCACCCGTCGCCAGCAAGGCCACGATGCCGTTGACAATCGCCTTTTCGTCGACCACGTGGCCGATCGGCATGTAGTTGCCGCGCTCGACCGTCAGATCGAGCACGCGGCGCGCGGCCTGCGCGGTCAGCGCATCGCGCAGCGGTGTGTGCGGATGCACGAAGGCCGAACTCGGCAGATGCAGGCCCATCACTTCCATCAGCATCTGATTGCTGTTGGCCGTGCCGTAGAACGTGCAGGTGCCGTGGCTGTGATACGCGGCGGCTTCCGCTTCGAGCAGCGCGCCGCGGTCGCATTGGCCGGTCGCGAAGAGTTGGCGCGTCTTGGCTTTGTCGTCATTGGACAGGCCGCTGCCCATCGGGCCGGCCGGCACGAAGATGGTTGGGATATGGCCGAATTGCAGCGCGCCGATCAACAGGCCCGGCACGATCTTGTCGCAGATGCCCAGGCACAGCGCCGCGTCGAACATGTTGTGCGTGAGCGCGACCGCCGTGCTCATGGCGATGACCTCGCGCGAGAACAGCGACAGTTCCATGCCCGCATTGCCTTGCGTGACACCGTCGCACATGGCCGGCACGCCGCCCGCGAATTGCGCGACGCCGCCGTTTTCGCGCGCGGCCTGCTTGATGATGTCCGGGTAGTTTTTGTACGGGGCGTGGGCCGACAGCATCTCGTTGTACGAGGACACGATGCCGATGTTTGGCTCGCGAATCTGCTTGATGACGAGCTTGTCGTTGCCTTCGAGGCCGGCGAAACCGTGAGCCAGATTGGCGCAGGAGAGCGCGCCGCGCGCCGGGAACTTGCCCTGCGCCTGGTGGATGCGGGCGAGATACGCCTCACGAGTGGGCTTGCTACGCTCGACCACGCGCTGCGTGACCTTCAACAATTGCGAATGCGGGGAAACCATCGGAGCTCCTTCGTCGCTGGCCTAAGACGCGCAGGCGATGCGCGCACGATGCCAGGTGGGTATCGCGGGGGCGTCGGATCAACCGACATCGTCATGTTAGTAGAAAAACTACACGATCGCAATGTGGATTCTTGTTGCGACGCCGCATCGCTGAATCGGCAGAAGCCCTTTACTGGCGGCCCGCCGCCATATTCCAACAACATCCTAGGGAATACACCTACGCGCTAAATGTAGTTTTTGTACCTTTCTGGCAATCAGCTATAGTCCACGCATTCTTCAGCATAGTGCGAGTTTTCCGATGATGCTGTCCCAAGTCGAAGAGATGCGCGAGCAGTTGCGGCCGTCCGAGCGCAAGCTGGCCGACTATGTGATCGAGTCGCCACGCGAGGTGCTCGATCTGTCGATGACCGAAGTCGCCGCCCGCGCGGGCGTCAGCCAGCCGACCATCGCGCGGTTCTGTCGCGCGTTGGGCTTTTCGGGGTTTCGTGAGTTCAAGATCCGGCTGGCGCAAGGTATCGCGTCCGGCGTGCCGACCGTCTATCGCGACGTGCGGCCGGACGAAGGTGCGTCCGGGCTGATCGCCAAAGTGTTCGACCGGACCATCGGCACGCTGATCGAGGTGCGCAACAGCCTGTCGCCGGACAGCATCGAAGCGGCCGTCGAACTGCTGGCGAACGCGGCGCGCATCGAGTTTTACGGCGCGGGCGGCTCGGGCATCGCCGCGCAGGATATACAGCACAAGTTCTTCCGGCTCGGCATGCCGAGCGTCGCGTACTCCGATCCGCACACGTATTCGATGTCGGCGGCGCTGCTCGAACCCGGCGACGTCGTCGTGGCGATTTCCAATACCGGCCGCACGCGCGACATCATCGATTCAGCGCGCTCCGCGCTCGCGCGCGGTGCCAAAGTGATTGCCATCACGCACGGCAGTTCGCCGCTCGCACGGGTCGCGAGCATTTGCCTGTTCTCGAACGTCGTGGAAGAAAACGACGTGTTCTCACCGATGACCTCGCGCATGTCGCATCTCGCGATCGGCGACATTCTGGCGGTCGGCGTGGCGCTCAGGCGCGGACCCGAACTCGTCGAAAGGCTCGGCCAGGCGAAAGGCGTAATCGGCCGGCTGCGCATCGACGGCGAGCCCTGAAGCGCCGGAATAGAAAAAAGGCCTGCGCGACGGCAGGCCTTTGATGGTCAAACTTTTGCGTCGCCCGATTTACTCGGCGAAGACGCGCACGTCGACACGACGGTTTTGCATACGACCTTCGGCGGTTGCGTTCGTGGCGACCGGATCAGCGCTGCCCATGCCTTTCGATGAGAACTGGTCAGCCTGAAGGCCGCCGTCGCGCAGATAAGCGACGACAGCCGCGGCACGCGCTTCGGAGAGCATCCGGTTATGCGGCTCGGAGCCTGTCTTATCGGTATAGCCGATCACGGTCACGCGACGAAGGTGCACTTCCTTGTTCACGCGCAGGAACTGATCAAGATTGTCCTTGGCGACCGCGCTGAGTACCGAGCTATCGGTGGCGAAGTTCGCGTTGCCTTGCAACAGCAGACGGCGTTGTTGCACCGTGGCTTGCGGTTGCGGCGCGGGTTGCTGCTGCGCGATCACCACCGGCGCCGGCTGCTGTACGACTGGCTGCGTCACCGGCTGCTGCACGGCAGGCGTACCGCACATGAAGGTTGCTTCACGCGGATCTTTCTTCGGCTCGTTGTTGCGTACGCCGTCAATCGATTCGAGCCAGGTGACGGGCTGGGCTTTACAAGTTTCTTCGGCCACGCGCACACAAGCCTGCGAGCTTTCGAAAAGTCCCTGACAGGTCACGTGATAAGTGCGTGCCTGCTGGTTCGGCGCGCTAATGGCGTGCAACGTATAGGTCGCACCAGACTGCGTGTTACATGCGGCGAGCGCGGCGACGAACGCGCCGAGCAACGGCGCGCGGAGATATTTAAAAAGAGTCGAGTTCATTTCAACGGATTCAGTGTTTAAAGCGCCGCCGTTGCTGCGTGTGCTGCCAACAACGGCGCGCTTTCAGTTAGGAAATCTGCGGATCAGGGCCGACGGATGGAATTTGCATCCCATCCGTCGAGGCGCTTACCACTGATAGGAAGCACCCAAGCCGACGGTCGTGCCTTGCGAGCTGGTGCCCGCGCCGGCCTTCATCTTCAGGTTCTCGGTAATACGCGCCGAGATGCCGAGTGCGACAGCGCTCGAACCCTTGTACGTACCGCTGCCGATACCGACCGCGATCGTCTTGCCCTGATCGACGTCCGGAATCATGGTCAGTGCCGTAGCCGCCGCGATACCCGCGTAGGAGTTCTTCGCGACCTGGTTGACGCTGCTCTGCACCGAACTGATCTGCTTGTCGGTGTAGTCCTTCGCGGTCATGCCGGCCGGCATGTTGCCGACGGCCGAACCGATTGCATCGTTCAACTGGCCGACGTTGACCGCGTCGGTCGTTGCCGTACCCGCTGCCACGTTGGTGACCTGGCGTTCGTTGCCCGCCGAGCCCACCGACACCGTGTTAGCACGGTCCGCCACCGAGTTCGCACCCAGCGCCACCGAGTTGGCCGCGCTTGCGCTGGCGTTCGCACCCATTGCCGTCGAATGCGTACCGCTCGCGACCGCTGCTTCCGTGTCACGGTTGCCGTTTGCAGCAAACATCGGGTTGCTAGCTGCGGCGGCAATGTTCGTGACGGTGGAAATCGCCGCGTTCATCTGCGTGACGTTGACTGCGTCGTCGCCGGCCGTGCCTGCTGCCACGTTGTGGATCGTTGTACCGCCTGCAACACCGTTACCCATCGTAATGCTGTTGTAGTTGGTCGTACCGTCCGCGTTGTGGTCGTACGTGACAGCCGTGTTGGTCGTTCCGTTCGGATTGATGATGCCCGACGCCTTCAACTGCGCGACGTTCACTGCATCCGTATCCGCCGTACCGGCCGCCACGTTGGTGATCTGGCGCTCGTTACCCGCCGAGCCCACCGACACCGTGTTGGCGCGATCCGCCACCGAGTTGGAACCCAATGCCACCGAGTTCGCCGCCAGCGATTTCGCGTTACCACCGATCGCCACCGAATCCGCGCCGATTGCCTGGGAATCCGGCAACGCGGAGTTGGCGTGGAAGTACGTGACACCGCCACCATTGCTGATGTTGTTCAGCGTGTTGTTGATGTTGGTGATCGCCGTCGTGTTTTGCGTCGTGCGGTCGTCCAGATTGGTAATCGCGTCACCCACGTTGTTGACGGTCGTGCCGCCCACCTCGTAAGTCGGCGCCGTGATGGAGCCATCCGTGTTCACCGTCGAACCACCGCCGATTGCATTCGCAACGCTCTGCGACACACCGAACAGCTGCGAACCGTTCACCGCATCCACGCTCGTTGCGCTCACTTCACCAGCGGCCACGCCGGTCAGCTTGCGCGAACCCGCCGTACCCGTGAAGTCCACCACCGTACCGTCGCTACCCTTCGCCACGGTGATGTTGCGCGACGTCGCATCCTGCTGCACCAGACCCACCGAACCATTGTTGATGTTGTTCGTGAGGTTGGTGATGTCGCTCGAGTTCTGCGTCACCTGCTGGTTGGTCGCATACAGCTCGCTACCATTGACCGCGTCCGTGCTGGTCGCGCTCAGGCGGCCTGCCGCCACGTTGGTGATGGTGCGCTCGTTACCCACCGAGCCCACGCTCACCGTGCTCGTCGGAGCCGTGCCTGCAAACGTGTAGTTCACGCCGCCGACGGTCGCGCCAGTGGTCGCCACTGCTGCAGCCGTCGTCGAACCCGCGCCCAGTGCCACCGCGCCGGCATTCGCTGCCGATGCGTTGCCGCCGATCGCCACTGCATCCGCGCCCGTTGCCGACGAATCCGCCAGCGTCGAGTTCGAGTGGAAGTACTTGATGCCCGTACCGCCGTTGGTGATGTTGTTCACCACGTTGCTGATGTTGGTGACATTACCCGCGATGTTGCTGACGTTGTTGCTCAGGTTCGTCACGTTGCTGTTCGTCGAGTACAACTGCGAACCGTTGACCGCGTCCGTGCTAGCGGCGCTCAGAACACCCGCCGTTACACCGGTCAGCTTGCGCGAACCCGCCGTACCCGTGAAGTCCACCACCGTACCGTCGCTACCCTTCGCCACGGTGATGTTGCGCGACGTCGCATCCTGCTGCACCAGACCCACCGAACCGTTGTTGATGTTGTTCGTCAGGTTAGTGATGTCGCTCGAGTTCTGCGTCACCTGCTGGTTGGTCGCGTACAGCTCGCTGCCATTGACCGCGTCCGTGCTGGTCGCGCTCAGGCGGCCTGCTGCCACGTTGGTGATTGTGCGCTCGTTACCCACTGAGCCCACGCTCACCGTGCTCGTCGGAGTTGCGCCCGCGAACGTGTAGGTGACGCCACCAATCGTCGTGCCACTGGTCGCCACTGCGGTCATCGTCGTCGAATTCGAACCGAGTGCCACCGAGTTCGCCGTCGTTGCCGATGCGTTGCCACCAATCGCCACTGCATCCGTGCCCGTTGCCGACGAATCCGCCAGCGTCGAGTTCGCGTGGAAGTACTTGATGCCCGTACCGCCGTTGGTGATGTTGTTCACCACGTTGCTGATGTTGGTGACGTTACCCGCGATGTTGCTGACGTTGTTGCTCAGGTTCGAAACGTTGTTGCTGACGTTGTTCACCTTTGCATCTTCCGACTGCAACTGGCTCACGTTCACCGCGTCCGTGGCGTTCAGGCCTGCTGCCACGTTCGTGATGCGACGCTCTGCACCTGCTGCGCCAACCGACACTTCACCACCCAGCGCCGTCGCTGCCGTGATCGCCGAGCCGCCGGCCGGCGTGAAGCCTGCCGTCGTCAGCGTCGTCGAGTTCGCCATCGAGTTCGAACCCAATGCCACCGAGTTCGCCGTCGTTGCCGAAGCGTTGCCACCGATCGCCACTGCGTCCGTGCCCGTTGCCGACGAATCCGCCAGCGTCGAGTTCGCGTGGAAGTACTTGATGCCCGTACCGCCGTTGGTAATGTTGTTCACCACGTTGCTGATGTTGGTGACGTTACCCGCGATGTTGCTGACGTTGTTGCTCAGGTTCGAAACGTTATTGCTGACGTTGTTCACCTTTGCATCTTCCGATTGCAACTGGCTCACGTTCACTGCGTCCGTCGCTGCCAAACCGGCTGCCACGTTCGTGATGCGACGTTCCTTGCCTGCTGCACCGACCGACACTTCACCACCCAGCGCCGTCGCTGCCGTGATCGCCGAGCCGCCGGCCGGCGTGAAGCCTGCCGTCGTCAGCGTCGTCGAGTTCGCCACCGAGTTCGAACCCAGTGCTACCGAGTTCGCCGTCGAGGCCGAAGCGTTGCCACCGATCGCCACTGCGTCCGTACCCGTTGCCGACGAATCCGCCAGCGTCGAGTTCGTGTGGAAGTACTTGATGCCGCCACCGTTGGTGATGTTGTTCACCGTGTTGCTGATGTTGGTGACGTTACCAGCGATGTTCGTCACGTTACCCGCGATGTTGCTGACGTTGTTGCTCAGGTTCGAAACGTTGTTGCTGACGTTGTTCACCTTTGCGTCTTCCGACTGCAACTGGCTCACGTTCACCGCGTCCGTGGCGTTCAGACCCGCTGCCACGTTCGTGATGCGACGTTCCTTGCCCGCTGCGCCAACCGACACTTCACCGCCCAGCGCCGTCGCTGCCGAGATCGCCGTGCCACCAGCCGGCGTGAAGCCTGCCGTCGTCAGCGTCGTCGAGTTCGCCACCGAGTTCGAACCCAGTGCTACCGAGTTCGCCGTCGAGGCCGAAGCGTTGCCGCCGATTGCCACTGCATCCGTGCCCGTTGCCGACGAATCCGCCAGCGTCGAGTTCGTGTGGAAGTACTTGATGCCACCACCATTGGTGATGTTGTTCAACGTGTTGCTGATGTTCGTGACATTGCCTGCAATGTTCGTCACGTTACCCGCGATGTTGCTGACGTTGTTGCTCAGGTTCGAAACGTTGTTGCTGACGTTGTTCACCTTTGCATCTTCCGACTGCAACTGGCTCACGTTCACCGCGTCCGTGGCGTTCAGACCCGCTGCCACGTTCGTGATGCGACGTTCCTTGCCCGCTGCGCCAACCGACACTTCACCGCCCAGCGCCGTCGCTGCCGAGATCGCCGTGCCACCAGCCGGCGTGAAGCCTGCCGTCGTCAGCGTCGTCGAGTTCGCCACCGAGTTCGAACCCAGTGCTACCGAGTTCGCCGTCGAGGCCGAAGCGTTGCCGCCGATCGCCACTGCGTCCGTGCCCGTTGCCGACGAATCCGCCAGCGTCGAGTTCGTGTGGAAGTACTTGATGCCGCCACCGTTGGTGATGTTGTTCACCGTGTTGCTGATGTTGGTGACGTTACCAGCGATGTTCGTCACGTTACCCGCGATGTTGCTGACGTTGTTGCTCAGGTTCGAAACGTTGTTGCTGACGTTGTTCACCTTTGCGTCTTCCGACTGCAACTGGCTCACGTTCACCGCGTCCGTGGCGTTCAGACCCGCTGCCACGTTCGTGATGCGACGTTCCTTGCCCGCTGCGCCAACCGACACTTCACCGCCCAGCGCCGTCGCTGCCGAGATCGCCGTGCCACCAGCCGGCGTGAAGCCTGCCGTCGTCAGCGTCGTCGAGTTCGCCACCGAGTTCGAACCCAGTGCTACCGAGTTCGCCGTCGAGGCCGAAGCGTTGCCGCCGATTGCCACTGCATCCGTGCCCGTTGCCGACGAATCCGCCAGCGTCGAGTTCGTGTGGAAGTACTTGATGCCACCACCATTGGTGATGTTGTTCAACGTGTTGCTGATGTTCGTGACATTGCCTGCAATGTTCGTCACGTTACCCGCGATGTTGCTGACGTTGTTGCTCAGGTTCGAAACGTTGTTGCTGACGTTGTTCACCTTTGCATCTTCCGACTGCAACTGGCTCACGTTCACCGCGTCCGTGGCGTTCAGACCCGCTGCCACGTTCGTGATGCGACGTTCCTTGCCCGCTGCGCCAACCGACACTTCACCGCCCAGCGCCGTCGCTGCCGAGATCGCCGTGCCACCAGCCGGCGTGAAGCCTGCCGTCGTCAGCGTCGTCGAGTTCGCCACCGAGTTCGAACCCAGTGCTACCGAGTTCGCCGTCGAGGCCGAAGCGTTGCCGCCGATCGCCACTGCGTCCGTACCCGTTGCCGACGAATCCGCCAGCGTCGAGTTCGTGTGGAAGTACTTGATGCCGCCACCGTTGGTGATGTTGTTCACCGTGTTGCTGATGTTGGTGACGTTACCAGCGATGTTCGTCACGTTACCCGCGATGTTGCTGACGTTGTTGCTCAGGTTCGAAACGTTGTTGCTGACGTTGTTCACCTTTGCATCTTCCGACTGCAACTGGCTCACGTTCACCGCGTCCGTGGCGTTCAGACCCGCTGCCACGTTCGTGATGCGGCGTTCCTTGCCCGCTGCGCCAACCGACACTTCACCGCCCAGCGCCGTCGCTGCCGAGATCGCCGTGCCACCAGCCGGCGTGAAGCCTGCCGTCGTCAGCGTCGTCGAGTTCGCTACCGAGTTCGAACCCAGTGCCACCGAGTTCGCCGTCGTCGCCGATGCGTTGCCGCCGATCGCCACTGCGTCCGTACCCGTTGCCGACGAATCCGCCAGCGTCGAGTTCGTGTGGAAGTACTTGATGCCACCACCGTTGGTGATGTTGTTCACCGTATTGCTCAGGTTGGTGACGTTGCCTGCGATATTCGCCACGTTGCCGGCAATGTTCGACACGTTCAGGTTCGTCGCATACAACTGCGAGCCGTTCACCGCGTCCGTGCTGGTCGCGCTCAGCGTGCCGGCGGCCATGTTGACCACCTTGCGCTGCGACGTGGACGAACCCACCGACACCGTATTGCTGACATCAGCCACCGAGTTGTAGCCCAACGCCACCGAGTTGGATGCCGACGCCGTCGTGCCCTCGCCAAGTGCAGTTGCCGCGTAATTCGTGGCCGAGCTGTTCGCGCCGATGGCGGTGGCAAAGCCGAAGCTTGACGACGTCCCCTGGGCAAGTGCGTTTTCGCCGATCGCGACGGAGTAACCGGAGTTGCTACCATAGGAATTGAGGGCACCCGCCGTCGCATTACCGCCCAGTGCGACCGACGATCCCGCATTCGCCTGCGCGCCGGTGCCAATGGCGATCAGGTCCACGCCGGTGTTATCGTGAAAAGGCACGGTGTTAGCGCCCGTTCCCATCGCAATGCCGTTGGGGCCCGCTGCCACAGCGCCCCCGCCGATCGCCACCGCGTTCGTACCCGTTGCCGACGAATCCGCCAGCGTCGAGTTCGCGTGGAAATACTTGATGCCGCCACCGTTGGTGATGTTGTTCACCGTGTTGTTGATGTTGGTGACGTTGCCCGCGATGTTGCTGACGTTGTTGCTCAGGTTCGAGACGTTGTTATTGACGTTACTGATGTTCGTGTTCAGCTTGCCCAGTGCCGTGTCCACCGTGCTGAATGCTGAACCGATATTGGTCGCTGCACCCGACGTACCGTCGATCGCGTTCGCATTGGTCAATGCAAAGCTCGGTGCGCTGATCGCACCCGTCGTCGAGTTGTAGGCCGAGCCGCCGCCCAGCGCTGCCGCCGTCGTCGTGCCATCCTGATTGACCTTCGCATCTTCCGACTGCAACTGGCTCACGTTCACCGCGTCCGTTGCAGCAGAACCGGCAGCCACGTTCGTCACCCGACGCTCCGCGCCTGCCGAGCCCACCGACACTTCACCATTGGCCGCCGATGCCGTGCCCGACAGCGTGCCGCTGCCCGGGTTGTAGCCCGCCGCCGACAGGTTTGCCGTCGTCGTCGAGTTGGTACCCAGTGCCACCGAGTTTGCTGCCGATGCGTTCGCTGCGTAACCTAGCGCCACCCCGCCGGATGCCGCTGCGTTTGCTTTTTGGCCGAGCGCAGCCGAGTTTGTGCCGGAAGCAGACGAGAAGGCGCCTACAGTGGTGGATTGGTCACCAGTTGCCTTGGCGAATGCTCCGATCGCCGAGGCGTAATTGCCCGATGCGGTCGAAAAGCTGCCAATTGCATCGGTTGCCCAGTTTGTTGCGTTGGCACCGGTGCCCAATGCAAGAGCCTGTGAAACGCCGGTGCCACTACCTGAGGCGCCGGCAACACCAGCCACGCTGGATTGACCGATGGCGATATTTGCGCCAGGACTTATATTATTGAAGCCGTATGCGGTCGCTTGCCCGCCAAGAGCAATAGCACCCGCGCCATTATTCGCACCGGCAACCGTTTGCGCGCCATTGCCAATCGCGATGTCATTGACACCCACACTCGAAGCAGTTGGGCCAATGGCAACCGAGTTGTAACCCACCGCCGACGAATCCGCCAGCGTCGAGTTCGCGTGGAAGTACTTGATGCCACCACCGTTGGTGATGTTGTTCACCGTATTGCTCAGGTTGGTGACGTCGCCTGCGATATTCGCCACGTTGCCGGCAATGTTCGACACGTTCAGGTTCGTCGCATACAACTGCGAGCCGTTCACCGCGTCCGTGCTGGTCGCGCTCAGCGTGCCGGCGGCCATGTTGACCACCTTGCGCTGCGACGTGGACGAACCCACCGACACCGTATTGCTGACATCAGCCACCGAGTTGTAGCCCAACGCCACCGAGTTGGATGCCGACGCCGTCGTGCCCTCGCCAAGTGCAGTTGCCGCGTAATTCGTGGCCGAGCTGTTCGCGCCGATGGCGGTGGCAAAGCCGTAGCTTGACGACGTCCCCTGGGCAAGTGCGTTTTCGCCGATCGCGACGGAGTAACCGGAGTTGCTACCAAAGGAATTGATGGCACCCGCCTTCGCATTGCCGCCCAGTGCGACCGACGACCCCGCATTCGCCTGCGCGCCGGTGCCAATGGCGATCAGGTCCACGCCGGTGTTATCGTTAAAAGGCACGGTGTTAGCGCCCGTTCCCATCGCAATGCCGTTGCCGCCCCCCGCCACAGCGCCCCCGCCGATCGCCACCGCGTTCGTGCCCGTTGCCGATGAATCCGCCAGCGTCGAGTTCGTGTGGAAGTACTTGATGCCACCACCGTTGGTGATGTTGTTCAACGTGTTGCTGATGTTCGTGACGTTGCCAGCAATGTTCGTCACGTTGCCCGACAGATTGCTGACGTTGTTGCTAAGGTTGTTCACGTTGTTGTTGACCGTGTTCACCTTCGCATCTTCCGACTGCAACTGGCTCACGTTCACCGCGTCCGTCGCTGCCGAACCGGCTGCCACGTTCGTGAGACGACGTTCCTTGCCTGCCGAACCCACCGACACTTCGCCATTGGCCGTCGAAGCCGTGCCCGACAGCGTGCCCGTGCCCGGGTTGTAACCCCCGGCCGACAGGTTCGCCGTCGTCGTCGAAGCCGTACCCAATGCTACAGAGTTCGCTGCCGAGGCCGATGCCGCACCACCGATCGCCACTGAGCTCGCCCCGCTGGCGTTGGCGGAATAGCCGATTGCGCTTGAGAACGACCCGGTCGCTGTCGCGCCAAAACCCATTGCGCTTGAGGACGACCCAACCGCTGTCGCGCCATAGCCGATAGCAACCGCGTTGGTTCCTGTCGCATTGGTATTACCGCCCAGTGCGGTGTTATGCCCCCAGTTGCCCGACGTGCTGTCGGCCACCGAACCCGCACCGATGGCAATGTTGTACGCACCATCCCCACCGTAGGAACTGTAAAGGGAACCAGCGGCCGACGCGTTCTCACCGATCGCGATGGACTTGGCGCCACCACCGGTCACAGCGTTGCCGCCGATGGCGACGCTTTGGGCCGCGCCGGCAGAAGAATCAGCCGCCGTCGAGTTGACATGGAAGTACTCGATGGCCGCGCCACCATTGGTGATGTTGTTCACCGTGTTGTTCAGATTGGTGACGCGGCCGTCCAGATTGCTGAGGGCTGCGCCTACGTTGTTCACGGTCGTACCGCCCACCACATAGCTGGGCGCCGAGATTGCGCCGCTCGCGGTCACCGTCGAGCCGCCGCCAAGCGCGTTCGCCACGCTCTGCGCCGTGCCGTAAAGCTGCGAACCGTTCACCGCGTCAGTGCTGGTCGACGAAATCGTACCGGCTGTCAGATTCACGATCTTGTGATTCTGCATGCTGACCTGGTTCATCATGTTGATGCCGTTAGGTCCGTAGATCGTGACGGTGCCCACAGCATTGCTACCAGATCCGCCGACCATAATGGCGGCGTTAGTAGCATCGCTCTGGAAGTAGTTACCGTTCTCCGAAATAACTACCCCGGTACCATTGCTGACCCCACCCATTCCGTTGTTTGCCGTGGTGTAACAAGTAAACTGGGCGCTAGTATTTTGCCAGGCGCCTGTGCCCACGCCGGAGGAGAAGCTCGCAAAGGAACCAGCGCCGTCCCCACAGTTTTCAACCGTGCCGGCAAAGGCTGTAGGCGCGAGCGTCGCAAGTCCAACTCCGGCGGCGAAGAGCGCAGCTTTGGCACCTAAGGCTTTGCACCCGTCACCAGTGATGTCGACAGCCGATTTGCTTGCCTTCCGCTGGCTCTTCCCACGTCCTTTCGCAATTTCCGGCGCGGCGACGTAAGTACCTGTAGTTTCATTCCAGACTGTCTTGTACGACTTGTTCACGATTTCATCCTGTTAAACGCGTGATAACTGGCTCTGATTTGCGGGGGCGGCCGGGTCGGCGCTACGCGCATATCAGACGGTTACCGAAGGAATGAAAAAGCGACCGTACAAACACGAACTGCGGACCGTCTCATTAACCCTTCGGCTGACGATCCAAATATAGGTTTATGCAAAGCTCGCTTTAATGAGAGAAATCCTAAAAGCACACTAATATGTCGCAGACAAGCCTTACTTCAGCAGGAGGCATCTGAAGAAGGTTTGCAAATTTGCAAACTCATCATCACTCCAGCAAAAAATCGAGAACTATCGAAGATCACGACACTGACCACATGAAAATTCACGTTTAAGAATATTCTGATTACCCCAAGGCAGCAGCAAGAGCGATAGCAGCCGGCAAATTGCAATGCGATGCTGCTGGGGCGTGGATCACCGTTCGTCGATGGCAAGCGGATGCTGTGTACTCCAGCCACATAAATCGGTCAAAATAGGACGGTCGATCGCGGGTCGCACCATTCAAATACGAAAACGCATCATGCATATAACGGAAACCGCATATAGGACAATTCCTATTCCGCATTATTTCACGCAATCTGACCCAACTCCAAATTGCCACGAAAAATCGATACATTTTCGGATTTTTCACAAATTCGAATTGAAAATCTCAGAACAATCCTGTTGATAAAGCTGTCCATCGTCCACAAAATCAAATTTCTTTCGCGCAAGCGGCTTCACCGACGTAATAGCGGCAGAACTCAGCCCGATTAGGGAACGCCAACATCGCGGCACCATGGCGACTGCGCGCAACATTGCTCGAGTCGTCGATTCAATAGAAGAGAAACATGAAACACCGGAGCTTCCTAGCCGCTATAGGCCTATCGACATGCGTCCTGGCAGCCGGCCTGAACACACAGGTACACGTCGAGACAACGCTCGCCTCAATGGAGCAAGCATGGCTAGACGGCGCCCTTCAAGGCGACCGAGCCATCCTCAATCAACTGCTCGATGACTCGTTCATCGAGACCATGCCCAACGACGCGCGCCGCAGCAAAGCCGACGTTTTGTTCGCGCCCACGCTGCCGCCCGGCTCCGCACAAACACTCGGGGAACTGAAGGTGCGTGTGTTCGGAAATGTCGCGATGGTTTCCGGTGTCAACCACTACACACCGGCCTCTGGCATGAAAGCAACCAACTACGCTTTCACCCACCTGTACGTGCGACGTGGAGATACATGGCGTGTCGCGTCGTCGCGTACGACGCGCGAGCCCAGCACATAAATGTTCAGTTAGCGCGTCGCCGTCTGCAACTTCAAAATCATGAGGCGCGATTGTCCGCGCCTCTTTTCGTTGTTGGACCTCAGCAAGCTGGCTCAGTGAGCAGTCGCTGCAATGCATGTCTCGACGTCCGTTCCCGCTTTTTTCGCTTCCTGTCCCGCTTCCGCAAGAAGCTTCGCCGCCGCACTCGCCGTAATCCGCCGATGCGCAATCCCCCGCGCATCGAGTGCAATCACCTGATACAGTTCGCGGTCGCGTTCCACTTCGCGCTCGTACTCTTCGCACGTCTCCACCAGCAATTCCAGCAGCACTTGTCGGCTGCGTCGCTCGTGGTTCGTCAATGCAGGATTCCTATATATCGAGGTCGCAAGCGTGGCCAACCGGCTGAGTTGAGTCAACTGCCGTTCGCATGAACCGAATGCCGACAAGGCGAGCTTTTCGTACTGCAGGGCATCGACGGGTGGGCGCGAGGCCGTTTGTTTTTTGATGGACTTGCTCATGGTGCGATCTCCCTAAGACTTGCTGGATCGCCCGACACTCGCTTGCAAGGAGGGTGAGCGGGCACGTAGCGAAGTTGACAGACCGGGCTTGAAACAATCCGGCGAGCCTTACGGCTCCTCCACCACAGCCCGCCCATAGAAAATACAGACGTGCAGAGATAGACGCACGACCCGCCTGGACGGGTGTGCGGTTTCAAGCGCGAGCTGTCAAACTCGACCACCGGTTGTTGCCGATGGTCTGCAAATTATAGATCACCCAACACGCCCATCGGCCGTCCCAATATAGGCTAACAACCGCACTGGCCATTCGGCCTAAGACACCGCGTCACCATCCAGCGCTGCTAAACGAAAAAGGGCGGTTTGCCGAACACCTCAGCAAACCGCCCGTCTACAAAATCAAAAGCCCTAACCCAAACAACCCACTCAACCACCCGCCGCCCTAAAACGGCTTGATCACCACCAACGCCACCGCCGCCAACATCCCCAGCACCGGCAACTCGTTGAACATCCGATACCACTTATCAGTCCGCCGATTCTCGCCGCGCTCGAACGTCCGCAGCAGCACACCGCAATAACCGTGGTAAATCAAAAGCAGCACCACCACGCCAACCTTGGCGTGAATCCATCCCTGCCCGCGCCCAATGCCGATCCCTAGCCACAACCAGAGCCCGCACGCCAGCGCGGGCACGGCGATGAACGTCATGAAGCGGAACAGCTTGCGTGCCATGGTCAACAGACGCGCCGTCGCCGCAGGTTCCGTTTCCATCGCCAGATTGACGAAGATGCGCGGCAAATAGAACAGGCCGGCAAACCAGGAAGCCACCAGCACAATGTGAAACGTCTTGATCCAGAGCATCTGGGTCCTCGGGTTGCGGGTGAATTGTCGTGTGGAGCGGCGGCGGTTATGCCGGTCACGCATCGCGACACAAGGCGATCGAGGGTCGCGGCAATGACAGGATGCAGCGAGAAACGGTCACGCGTGGCCGCATTCCACAGCCACGCTGCCCACCGCGTTCGCGTTATTGGCGCCCTTCACCATGCCCAAGCACGACATACTTGAGCGACGTCAGCCCTTCCAGTCCCACCGGGCCACGCGCGTGCAGTTTGTCGTTGGAAATGCCGATTTCCGCGCCCAGTCCGAACTCAAAACCATCGGCAAAACGCGTCGACGCGTTGACCATCACACTCGCCGAATCCACTTCGCGCAGAAAGCGCATCGCGCGGTCGTGGTCTTCGGTGACGATCGCATCCGTGTGATGCGAGCCGTACTCGTTGATGTGCCCGATTGCCTCATCGATCCCGTCCACGACCTTGATCGCCAGCACCGGCGCGAGATATTCGGTGCGCCAGTCTTCTTCCGTCGCGTCGACCAGAGGCGCCACGCCCGCGTCTTCGAGTACCTTGCGCGCCGCCGCATCCACCCGCAGTTCCACATCTTTTTCGCGATACAGCCTGCCGAGCGCCGGCAGCACTTCAGCCGCGATGCCGCGCGCGACCAGCAGCGTTTCCATCGTGTTGCAGGTGCCGTAGCGGTGCGTCTTTGCGTTGTCGCAGACGGTGAGCGCCTTCGGAATATCCGCGCGGCCGTCGACATACACGTGGCAAATGCCGTCGAGGTGCTTGATCATCGGCACGCGGCCTTCTTCCATCAGGCGCGCGATCAGACTCTTGCCGCCGCGCGGCACGATTACGTCGACGTATTCCGTCATGGTGATCAGCTTGCCGACCGCGGCGCGGTCCGGCGTCGCGACCACCTGCACGGCTTCCTGCGGCAGGCCCGCCCTTTCCAGCCCTTCGCCGATCAGTTTCGCCAACGCAGTGTTGCATTCGAGCGCTTCCGAACCGCCGCGCAGAATCGTCGCGTTGCCGGACTTCAGGCACAGCGCCGCGGCGTCGATGGTCACGTTCGGCCGCGATTCGTAAATGATGCCGATTACGCCGAGTGGCACGCGCATCTGTCCAACCTGAATGCCGCTTGGCCGAAACTTCAGATTGCTGATCTCGCCGATCGGATCGGCCAACGCGGCAACCTGCCGCAAGCCTTCCACCATCGTTTTGAGCGCCTTGTCCGAGAGCGTCAAGCGGTCGATAAACGCGGCGTCGTGACCTTTGTCGCGAGCCCGCGCGAGATCGCGCGCATTGGCTTCTTTCAGCAACGCGGCGTCGCGCTCGATCGCCTCGGCGACAGCGGCAAGCGCAGCGTTCTTCGCCGCCGTGGACGCCCGCGCCATCGCCCGCGATGCCCGGCGGGCGCGGCGACCGAGGTCGGTCATGTACTGGTCGATATCCATGGTGAGTCTCGTAGTGCCGCGCACGCCGAGGTGCAGCGGACAGGCAGAATTAGCGAAAGATCAAACGATTGTAAGTCGGGCCAGGCCGCTTTGCTTACCGCGGTGAAGCGCGTTAGCCGATTGGCCAGGCCTTCATGCGATGAAAACGACGAAACAGCGACGGGCTAGCGGTCCGCGAACATCGGCGCGAGCGGCGCGGTTTTCAGAACCAGCCGGCCGCAAGACAAGCTCCCGCGCCAGCCCTCAGACCGGCCGCCGCGCCGACGCCGCCGCCGAGCTGCGAGGTCGCGCCGGCGGCACGGCCGACGTTTTTGGCGCGGCCACCGTCATGGCGAGTTCGAAGAGGCCGTCCCACGGATCGGGCGGCGGATCGTTGCGATGATTGCCCGGTGTGCCGCCCGACAAACCCTTTACCTGCCGGTCGAGCCTGGCGGCCAGCGCAAGCGCCTTTTCCAGCGCGCCTTCAGTGACACGCGACAGCGCGGGCCCGATCAACCGTTCACGCGGACCCCACACGCGGTTCTCGCGCACCAGCACCGCCAGCGGCTTGCCGGCCGCCGCGCCGCGCTTGATGCGCAGCAGCGTGCGTACTTCTTCGACCACGGCCCACAGCACCAGCACCGCGGCCTCGCCTTCGCCACGCAAGCCGTCGAGCATGCGCGACAAACGGCCCACGTCGCCCGCCAGCATCGCTTCGTTCAGCTTGAAAACATCGTAACGGGCGACGTTGAGCACGGCGTCCTGAACCTGTTCGAAGCTCAACGAACCCGCCGGATACAGCAGCCCGAGCTTCTGAATTTCCTGATGCGCGGCAAGCAGATTACCTTCCACGCGCTCGGCGATAAACGCGAGCGCGCGCCGCCCTTCTTCGCCGGCGGCAACCCGCTGACCCTGCGCTGCAAGCCGCTGCCCAACCCAATTCGGCAACTGCGCGCGCTCGACCGGATCGATTTTCAACGCGACGCCCGCCTCGGACAAAGCCGTGAACCACGCCGACTTCTGCGTGGCCGCGTCGAGCCGCGGCAGCGTGATCATGGTGAGCACGTCGTCATTGACAGCAGCGGCGAGCGCTTTCAGCGCTTCCGCGCCTTCCTTGCCGGGCTTGCCGGACGGAATGCGCAACTCGACCAGCTGGCGGTCGCCGAACAGCGACATCGACTGGCTCGCGCCCAGCAACGAACTCCAGTCGAAGCCGCGCTCCACGGTGAACACCGAGCGGTCCGTAAAGCCGGCCGCGCGCGCCGTGGCGCGAATGCGGTCGCACGCTTCCTGCGCGAGCAGGTGCTCGTCGCCGTACACGACGTACAGTCCGGCGAGTCCCTTGGCGAGATGCGCTTCGAGCGCGTCAAGTCGCAGTTGCATGGCTACCGATCGGCGAGGTTGAACAAAGACGGCAATTCGAACGAATGGTGCGACTCACAGCGGCGGCGGCGGCAACGGCGCGCGCGGCGCAACCGAGGGCACTTCCTCGCCCGGCGCCGGATGCATCGAGCGCACGACGGCCAGACGGCGCGTGAGCTGGTCGATCGCGTCTCTTTCCATGTCGTCGAAGAGAATGTTGCTTTCGGAGGCTTTCGCTTGCGAGAACTGATCGCTATAGGTCATCGCGCGGTTCAACGCGATCACGCTCGGCGGAATCAGCAGCGTGCCGTCCTTGGCCGTCAGCGAATAGTTCATGTTGAGATTCAATTGATACTCTTCGACCACACCCAGCGAGTTCAGCGTCAGCGTGCCGATGCCGCGGCCTTCGGTGATCTGCAACGTGGCGTCGGCATTCGCGACCGACGTGACCACCACCGTGTCGCTGCCGCCTTCCACGATACGCGCGAGACGCGCGCCCGCCGCCGCGGAACCGCCGGCGATATAGAGGCGTTTGAATGCGTAGTCCTGCTGGCCGCGCAACTGGAAGCCGCAAGCGGTCAACATCAGCACGCTGCAAGCCAGCGTCAAAAACGATCTGCGAGTCACATTGGCTCCTGGTTCGCAGTGGATTCCGCAGCGCGGACAAGCGCCGCCATGCGCGGCGGCGCCCTGCCTGCTGTCATGTCTTCGTCGATGCTCACACAACCACGTTCACGAGGCGTCCCGGCACGACGACGATTTTCTTCGGCGCCTTGCCTTCGCTGAACTTCGCGACCATGTCATGCGCGGCCGCGAGCTGTTCGATCGATTCGCGCGAGGCGTCTTTCGCCACCGTGATCGCGCCGCGCACCTTGCCATTCACTTGCAGCACAAGTTCGATCTCGGACTGCTCCAGCGCTTGCTCGTCAACCTTCGGCCACGGCGCGTCGAGCAGCGAGCCGAGTTCGTCGGCGTAACCGAGTTCCTGCCACAACTGGAATGTAAGGTGCGGCACGACCGGATACAGCACGCGCAGCATCACGCTGCACGTTTCGCGCAGCACGGCCGGCCGGGCGCCTTTCGCGCTGTCGAGCGCGTTGAGCATCTTCATGGCGGCCGACACCACCGTGTTGTACTGCAGACGCTGGTAGTCGAAGTCGGCCTGCTTCAGCACGCTGTAAATCTCGCGGCGCAGCGTCTTTTCAACATCGCTCAGTTGCGCGGCGTCGAACGTGCCGCCCTGGCGCAATGCGGCTTCGTTCGCCTGACTGAAGCTCCACACGCGGCGCAGGAAGCGGCTCGCGCCTTCCACACCCGAGCCGGACCATTCGAGCGACTGCTCCGGCGGTGCAGCGAACATCACGAACAGGCGCGCGGTGTCCGCGCCGTGCTGGTCGATCAGCAATTGCGGATCGACGCCGTTGTTCTTCGACTTCGACATTTTCTCGACGCCGCCGAGCACCACCGGCTGACCGTCCTCATTCAGGACGGCGCCGACCGGGCGGCCCTTGTCGTCGAATGAAACGGTCACGTCGGCCGGGTTGTACCAGGTCTTCTTGCCCGCTTCGTTTTCACGGTAATACGTTTCGTTGAGCACCATGCCCTGCGTAAGCAGGTTCCTGGCCGGCTCGCTGAATTTGACGAGGCCCATGTCGCGCATCACCTTCGCCCAGAAGCGCGAATACAAGAGGTGAAGAATCGCGTGTTCGATCCCGCCGATGTACTGATCCATCGGCGCCCAGTAGTCGGTGCGCTCGTCGACCATGGTCTTCGCATCCGGCGACGCATAGCGGTAGAAGTACCACGACGAATCGACGAACGTGTCCATGGTGTCGGTTTCGCGCTTGGCCGCGCCGCCGCAAGTGGGGCAGGTGCAGTTCACAAACGCTTCGGACTTGGCGAGCGGATTGCCCGTGCCGTCCGGCACGAGGTCTTCCGGCAGCACCACCGGCAGATCTTTTTCCGGCACCGGCACGTCGCCGCACGTCGGGCAGTGGATGATCGGAATCGGCGTGCCCCAGTAACGCTGACGCGACACGCCCCAGTCACGCAGACGCCACGTGATCTGTTTGTCGCCGAGGCCGAGTTCCTTCAGGTCCGCGGCGATCTGGTCGACCGCTTCTTCGTAGCCAAGGCCGTCGTACTTGCCGCTGTTGATCAGCGTGCCGGTCTTGTCGGCGTACCATTCTTGCCAGACATCGGTCGAGTATTCCTTGCCTTCAACCGCGACCACCTGCTTGATCGGCAGACCGTATTTCTTCACGAATGCGAAGTCGCGCTCGTCGTGCGCCGGCACGCCCATCACGGCGCCTTCGCCGTAGCTCATCAGCACGTAGTTGCCGATCCACACTTCGATCTGTTCCTGCGTCAGCGGATGCGTGACGTAGAAGCCGGTGGCCATGCCCTTCTTTTCCATGGTCGCGACGTCGGCTTCAGCGACGCCGCCGCGCTTGCATTCCTCGATGAAGGCCTGCAATTCCGGCTTGTCTTTCGCGAGACGCGTGGCGAGCGGATGCTCGGCGGCGATCGCGCAGAAGGTGACGCCCATGATCGTGTCGGCGCGCGTGGTGAACACGCGCAGCAGCTTCTGTTCGCCGTCGATCTCGTACGGGAAGCCGAAGTTCACGCCGAAGCTCTTGCCGATCCAGTTCTGCTGCATGATCTTGACGCGCTCGGGCCAGCCGAGGCCTTCGAGGTCGTTCAGCAGTTCGTCCGCGTACTGCGTGATGCGCATGTAGTACATCGGGATTTCGCGCTTTTCGACGAGCGCGCCCGAACGCCAGCCGCGGCCGTCGATCACCTGCTCGTTGGCGAGCACGGTCTGGTCGACCGGATCCCAGTTGACGGTGCCGGTTTTCTTGTACGCGATGCCCTTTTCCAGCATCTTCAGGAACAGCCACTGGTTCCACTTGTAGTAGTCCGGGCTGCACGTGGCGACTTCGCGCGACCAGTCGATCGCGAGGCCCATGGACTGCATCTGCTTCTTCATGTAAGCGATGTTGTCGTAGGTCCATTTCGCGGGCGGCACGTTGTTGGCCATTGCCGCGTTTTCCGCCGGCATGCCGAATGCGTCCCAACCCATCGGCATCAGCACGTTGTAGCCGTTCATCCGCAGATAGCGGTACATCACGTCGTTGATCGTGTAGTTGCGCACGTGGCCCATGTGCAGCTTGCCCGACGGGTACGGCAGCATCGAGACGCAATAGAACTTGGGCTTGTCGGTGGTTTCCGTCGACTTGTACGCGTCGATGGCGCGCCATTGCCCTTGCGCGGCGGATTCGACGTCGGAAGGAACGTATTTTTCGTGCATGGTGTGATGGGATCGCTGGGTCGGTGCTTTCGCACCGGCCGCTTTGGTGCTCTGCTGGATGAATTGGCGTCGTTTCCCCTTCGGCGGGGGAAAGGGCTGATTATACCGTCCGCGGACGGGTCCGCCGCGCGGCGTGCTGCATGCGACGGCTTGGCTTGGCTTGGCTTGGCTTGGCTTGGCTTGGCTTGGCTTGGCTTGGCTTGGCTTGGCTTGGCTTGGCTTGGCTTGGCTTGGCTTGGCTTGGCTTGGCTTGGCTTGGCTTGGCTTGGCTTGGCTTGGCTTGGCTTGGAAAGTATTTGCGGCGCGCGGCGCGAAAAGCAACTCGCACGCGATCCGGAAAGCGCGACGGCCTCAAAAGCCGCCCGTTCCGCCAATTCCCGCGCCGCTAAGGCTTTGCAGCCGGCGGAGGCGGGTCGGTCACAAAACCGATTCGCTCAAGGCCGGCCTGCTGCGCCGCGCCCATCACCTGCGCGATCACCTCGTAGCGCGTGGAGCGCTCGGCGCGAAGCTGAATCTCCGGCTGATCGCTCTGCTTGCCCGCTTGCGCGAAGCGCGCGCGCATCTGCTCGAGCGTGATCACGCTGCCGTCCCAGTAGAGCTTGCCGGCGGCGTCGATGGAAAGGGAAATGGTTTGCGGCGTCTGGCGCGCGGGCGCGGCCGCGACTTTCGGCAAATCGAGCCGGATCGCGTGCGTGAATAAAGGCGCGGTAATGATAAAAATCACCAGCAGCACCAGCATGACGTCGATCAGCGGCGTCATGTTGATCTCGGCCATGGGCGCGGCCGTCTGCTTTTTCTCGAGTCCGCCGAATGCCATATCGCTCCTTCCGCCCGAGCGCGCTTAGTGGGTCGGGGCCTGCTGGGCCCGCGCCGGCGCCTGCGTGTGGCCCTGCTCCGCCGGTGCGCACACGTAGGCGTGCAGGTCGTGCGCGAAGCCGTCGAGTTCCTCCGACAACTGCCGCACCATCCGCCCGAGCACGTTATAGGCGAGCACTGCCGGAATCGCCACCACAAGGCCGAAGGCGGTCATGATGAGCGCTTCGCCGACCGGCCCGGCGACGTTTTCGATCTGCGCCTGACCGCTCGCCGCGATGCTGCCGAGCGCGTGATAAATGCCCCACACGGTGCCGAGCAGGCCGACGAACGGCGCCGTGCTGCCCACCGAGGCCAGCAGCACCTGGCCGAATTCGAGCCGCCGCTGGGACACGTTGAACGCCTGACGCAACGCCCGCAGCACTCGCTCGCCGCGTTCGACACGCGCGAGCAGTGCGCCCGGAATATCCACTTCAGACGCATGCAGCGCCGCTTCGGCCAGCGGCGTGAAGACGCGCTCGCGGTCCGCGCGCTTTAACGCCGCGACGCCTTCGGACAACGTAGGCGCCTGCCAGAAGAGCGCAATAGCGCGTGCGGCCTGGCGCTTGGCGCGCGTAAGAACCCAGCTTTTGACGATCAAAAAGCACCAGCTCGCAATCGACATGGCCAGCAGCACGTACGCGACGCCATGCGTGATGGCATCGCTGGTTTGCAGGTAATGGATGATGCCGCTGCTGCCTGCCATCTGACCTCGCCATGGAGTTGTGATTTCAGGGGCGCGAACACGAGGCGCGATGCCCCTGGAGTTCGCTCGGGAGATGCTCAGCGCAGACCGAGCACGTCCTGCATGTCGAAGAAACCGGTTGCGTGGCCTTCGAGGAAACTCACAGCACGAAGCGCGCCTTGTGCATACGAAAGACGGCTCGCCGACTTGTGCGTGATTTCGATGCGCTCGCCGATGCCCGCGAACAGCACCGTATGGTCGCCGACGATATCGCCGCCGCGAATCGCCGAAAAACCGATCGTGGACGGGTCGCGTTCGCCCGTCACGCCTTCGCGGCTGTAGACCGCGCAGTCGTCGAGATTGCGGCCGAGCGCGTTGGCGATCACCTCGCCCATGACCAGCGCCGTGCCGGACGGCGCGTCGACCTTGTGGCGATGATGCGCCTCGATGATTTCAATGTCGTAGCCGGTCGCGAAATGCTGGGCCGCGAATTCGAGCAGCTTCAGCGTGACGTTCACGCCGACGCTCATGTTCGCCGAGAACATGATGGCGATCTTGTCCGCCGCGGCGCGCAACTGCGCCTTCTGCTCGTTGTCGAAGCCGGTCGTGCCGATCACCATTTTCACGTTGTGACGCTGGGCCGCTTCGAGATGCATCAGCGTGCCTTCGGGGCGCGTGAAGTCGATCAGGTAATCGGATTCGGCGAACACGCGCTCGATGTCGTCGGTCAGCACAACGCCCGTCTGTTTGCCCAGAAATGCGCCAGCGTCCTGACCGAGTTGCGGAGAGCCCGCGCGGTCGAGCGCACCGGACAGCGTGGCGTCGGAATCGTTAAGGACTGTTTCGATGAGCATGCGGCCCATACGGCCCGATGCGCCAGCAATGGCAATTTTCATGGCTACGAGGGTTCGAAAGGCAAAACCCGGCAAGGCGGGCAAAAGCGGCGGCGGGCAGCACACCCAGGCGCCGCGCATGACTGAAAACGAAGAACCGGACGGACGCTTTGCGCGGTGCGGTTGCCCGCGCGCAGCGCCTGTCTTAACAGCCTGTCTTAACACACGGACAGCGCGATTAGCCGCCCGTTCCCGAAGCCGGAGAAGAGGTTAGCGGCGCGTTGTGCGTCGGGCCGCTGTTGCTGCTCTGCGGGCCCGTCGGTCCAACCGGATTGCTGTTGTCCGTGCCCGGATTTTGCGGCGGCGGCGGACGGTGGAACTGGAACTGCGGCTGACCCGCGGCCGTCGGGCTCTGTTGCGGGATGCCGCCGCCGTTGGCGGTCGGCGCGCTCGGCACGCTCGGACGCGCATTGGGCGACAACTGCACCGCATTGGTCGCACGATTGGCGGCTTGCGCGGCTTCGGCGTTGGCGTCCGTGGACGGCACGCCCGCTGCGGCAGCGCCGGCAACGGTCGGCGAACGCGTGGTGTCGAGCGTGGCCGGCGCGGTTGCGGCAACCGGCGCGCTCGCCTCGCTGGCGCCAGCGGCCACGGCCGCCGCGGCCTTCTTCTTACCCAGCTTGTCGCCGTCGATTTCAGCCAGCAATTCGAGGTTGGACGGCAGATCTTCGCCGCCCGACCAGCTGGCGACACGGTCGCCGGCGAACATCACTACGAAGTCGCGCTGCTGAACGACGCTCGTCGAGCCGCGCTTGAAATAGAACACGTAGTCCCAGCGATCGGCGTGGAACATGTCGGTCAGGAGCGGCGTGCCGAGCAGTTGCTTGACCTGCGCGCGGGACAAGCCGACCTGCATCTGTGCAGCCGCTTCTTTCGAGACAAAATTGCCTTGCACCACTGTAATGCGGTACGGCGTGATGCTTTGGGCAATACGCTGTGTCAGGCTGTCGTACGTGGAACATCCGGCAAGAACCGCGACAGTCGCAACAGCGATCAAGGTACCCCGCATGCGGCTCCCCCGGTAGATCAATTGAGATTTTGAAATCATTTCACTCACCGTGCGGGCCCGCTGACGAGCCGCGCGAGTTTCATTCCATCGAAGATGACCAGAACGGCAAAAACACATTACTATGAGAGCCCAGCATTGTACTCTAGGGATCCCTTGTCATGACCAATCCAACCGATCTCAAGAATATCGGGCTCAAGGCGACCCTTCCGCGCCTCAAAATCCTTGAGATTTTTCAGCACAGCCCGGTGCGCCACCTGACGGCCGAAGACGTGTACCGCAACCTGCTGCACGAAGAACTCGATATCGGTCTTGCAACCGTATATCGCGTGCTGACGCAATTCGAGCAGGCGGGTCTGCTCTCGCGCAGCAATTTCGAGTCGGGTAAGGCGGTGTTCGAACTGAACGAAGGGTCGCACCACGACCACCTCGTTTGCCTCGATTGCGGGCTCGTCGAAGAATTTTTCGACTCGGAAATCGAGAGCCGTCAGCAGTCCATCGCGAAAGAACGCGGCTTCAAGCTGCAGGAACACGCTCTGGCCCTGTACGGCGCCTGCACCAAGGAGAACTGCCCGCATCGCAAGCATTGATGCGGCGCCGGCCGCGCCGGGTGCGCGGTGCAGGCGGGCAGAAAAAGACCCGGCGGATGCGAATCGGCCGGGTCTTTTTGCATCTGCGCGGTGAATCTGCGGGAAGGCTTTTTACGACCCTATTCCACCAACTCGGCGCTCGCTTCAAACGTGAGCCGCCACGGCTCTGCCAATGACAATTCGTCGCAATTAGGCTGCTCGCCGCCACGATCCACCACCACGAAATCGCTCACCCGATCGAGCGCGAGCAACGGGTGATGCCAGACGCCTTTCGCGTAGTTCACGCCCTGCCACGCGTCGGTCCAGAAGGCGCGCATCTGCGCCGGATCGAACGCGCCGGCTGGCGCGACGACCACCAGATAACGCCCCGCCATTAAGGGAATGAAAGCCTGGCTGCCGAGCGGATGCCGCTCCATCATCGTGATTTCGACCGGCAGCGCGCGCGGTTGCGCGCGGAACAGGTTGATCAGCGGCCGCCCGCCATGCTCCGTCACGTCGACGCCGGCCAGATCGTGATAACGCTCGGTCGTGCCGCCGTTGATGGCGAAATGCCGCGCGCCGTCCAGTTCGATCACGTCGCCGAACGGCGCGAAGGCTGCGCGCGTGAGGCGTTCCATCTGCAATGTCTTCATCGACGCCACCCCGCTATGCGATTTCGCCCCATAGGCGCAGGCGCGACACGCCGCCGTCAGGAAAGATATTGAAACGAACATGCGTGACCGGGCCCGGCGACGCGAGGTTGTCCGTGAAGGTGTGCACGTGGTCCATCTGCAGTTTCTGTTCGTCGAGCAGCACCGGCCAGAACATTGCCTGCGTGACGAGCGAATCGTCCGTGCCGCCCGTCACCGACGCGGCTTGCAGCGAGCAGCGGTCCGGGAAGTTGCCCTTGAAGTGCGCCGTATCCACTTCGATCTTGCGGATCACGCCGGGCCGTGCCAACGCGACAATCGCCCAGTCGTTGCCCGGCTCGCGACGGCGCCGCGTTTCCCAGCCGTCGCCCATGTTGACGCCGCGGCCCGGCATCAGCATCTGCGAGGCCGGCCCGAAGTGCTGGTTGTTCGCCGCGACCAGATACGCTCCGTTCTCGATCGCCGCCAGATCCAACAGCGTGCCGCGCTCCACGCGCTCCCAATCGCGCTTCGGCTGGCCATACACGCGCAGGCGCGCGAGGCCGCCATCCGGATACAGATTCACACGCAGATGGGTGAAGGCGCGCGCGTCGTTCACGTCGACGTAATGATGTTGATTGCCCTGCAGCGTGGTGGCCGGCACGAGGGTTTGCCAGTCGGCGTTATCGGCCGGCACGTCGCCGTCCGCGTAGCAGGCGTCGATCGACGCGGCCGGCGGGAAGTTGCCGGTGAAGTGGCTCGTGTCGAGATCCACGCCGTGCACGACGCCCGGGTGGGCGAGGCGGATCACGCAGTAGTCGTGGCCGGTGGTGCGCTTGCGGCGGGTTTCCCAGCCGTCCATCCACTTGCCGTGATCGTCGTATTTGCCGGGGATGAACACCGCCGGTTGCGGCTCGAGCATGCGTTCTTTCGGCGCGAAGAATTCGTCGCTGGCGAAAAGCGCCTTCGCGCCCAGACGCGGGTCGGCGAGGTTCATGTAGCGACGGGTGAAGGCGGGAGCGTTGGGGTCGAGGATCGGATTAGCCATGGTCGTCTAGTCTCGGTCAGGCAGCGAAAAAGTGAAGGAGAGTCGGCATTCTTCAGATCTGCCGGCGCTGGGAGCGCGCTGCAAGGGCGCGCGGTTTCTAATGACGGTTTCTCAGGTTCAGACAGCCGGAGCGTGCTCGCCGGCGGCAGCGGGTTCGGCATCTTCACCGGCCGGGACGTAACGCAGAGCCGCGTCACGATTCAAGACGCGATGCGCGCGCGCCCGGTCGATATCGTTTTCCCACACGGCGACCACCACCGTCGCCACGCAGTTGCCGATCAGGTTGGTCAGCGCGCGGGCAATGCCGACGAACCAGTCGACCGGCAGGATCAGCACAAGGCCGAGCACGGGGATCGCCGGAATCGCCGACAACGTGGCGGCCAGAATCACGATCGCCGAGCCGGGAATGCCGTGCGCGCCCTTCGACGTCACCAGCGACACCAGCACCACGACGATCAGGTCATGCACCGACAGCGGCGTGTTGGTGGCCTGCGCGATGAAGATGACCGCGAGCGTGAGATAGATGGAGAACCCGTCGAGATTGAACGAGTAGCCAGTCGGAATGACGAGACCGACGGTCGAATCCTTCACGCCCATCCATTCGAGCTTGCGCATGATCTGCGGCAGCACGGCGTCCGACGAGGCGGTGCCGAGCACAATCGACAGTTCTTCGCGCAGGTAGCGAATCAGCTTGAAAATGCTGAAGCCCGCGAGGCGCATGACGACGCCCAGCACGACGGCGACGAACACGAAACAGCTCACATAGAACACGAGCACCAGCATGCCGAGCTGCTTGAGCGACTCGACGCCATACGTGCCGGTGGTGAACGCGATTGCTCCGAGCACGCCGAGCGGTGCGAGCTTGATGATGAAGCCCATCACGCGGAAAAACACTTGCGACAGCTCGTCGATGAGGCTGCTCACGCGCTGCGCCTTACTGCCGAGCAGCGACAGCGCCGAGCCGAACAGCACCGAAAAGACGAGGATTTGCAGAATGTCACCGGTGGCGAACGCGTTGATCGCCGTGTCGGGGATGATCTTCAGCAGAAAGCCGGCCGTGTCCTTGAGGCTCTTCGCGTGCTCGGTGTAGGTCGAGAGCGAGGCCGGATCCAGCGAGTGCAGATCGATGTTCATGCCGACGCCCGGACGCGTGACATACGCCAGGATCGCGCCGATCACGAGCGCGATCGTCGTCATCACCTCGAAGTAGATCACGGCCTTGAGGCCGACGCGCCCCACTTTACGCAAATCGCCGGCATGCGCCATGCCGCTGACCACGACACAAAAGACGATGGGCCCGATCACCATCTTGATCAGCTTGAGAAAGCCGTCGCCGAGCGGGCGCAGCGATTGAGCGAAATGCGGAAAAACGGCGCCGACCACGATGCCCGCCACTAGCGCTATGACGACCCGCCCAAACAGCGAATTGAAAAATTTCAACACGGCTTCCTCCTGATTGCGATTCACATCTGTTCAGACTGGTCCGACCAGTGCTGTTATCTCGAATAGTAGGAAGCCGATATACTGACGTCAAGGATTCATAAAACGGTGTTTACCCGCTGTTTTCGTGGCGGTTTTGGGTCCGATCAGCGCCGGCGAGCAGCAAGCCGCACGAACGTTCAGACCACGCATTACAATGCTGGTCAGACCGCGCTTCCACAGTGAGCTAACGATGAAAAACGTCCCGCATACCGTTACCGATGCCGCCATCGCGACCATCCGCGAACGGATCGAAGCGGGCGTCTATCCGGTGGGCAGTTTGCTGCCGGCGCAGCGTCAACTTTCCGAAGAACTCTCGATCAGCCGCGCGTCGCTGCGCGAAGCGCTTTCGACACTCGAAGCGCTCGGCCTGCTGGTGATTCGACCCGGCAAGGGCGTCTACGTGGAAAGCGCGCAGGCGTCGGCCGCGCATGCGTGGCGCTTCGCGGAGCAGTCGTCGCTGCCGGACACCTATCAGATGCGCTTCGCGTTGGAAGGCTTTATAGCGCGCATGGCGGCGCTTGCGGTCAGCGATTCCGACCTCGCCTGGCTCGAAGCCAACATCACGGCCATGCAAACAGCGCTCGCCTGCGACGAACTCGACGAAGCCGCCCGCCTCGACTACGACTTCCACATGCGCATCGTCAACATTGCCGGCAACGCGGCGATCGAATCGATTCTGAGCAGCAGCGCGGAAATCATGAAGGAAAGCCAGCGCATGCCGTTCTACCGGCGCGAATTGGTGCTGTCCACGTACAGCGAGCATCGCGTGATTCTGGACGCGCTCAAGGCGCGCGATTCCGCCGCGGCCGGCAAAGCCATCGAGACGCACATCTCGAACGCCGCGCAGCGCGCCGGGGTCTATTTCCCGACGCCGCAGACGCAGACGCAGACGCAACCGCAGGCATAGGCGAAAAAAAACCGCTCCGAAGAGCGGTTTTTCTTTGCCCAGCCACCGCCGGCACGAAGCCGGCATTGCGGGCTTAATGCGCGCAAGGCGCAGTCAGTTACTTCGCGTTGGCCAGCGCCACAGCCGTGTCCAGCATGCGGTTCGAGAAGCCCCACTCGTTGTCGTACCAGCTCGACACCTTCACCAGACGGCCCGACACCTTGGTCAGCGTCGCGTCGAACGTCGACGAAGCCGGGTTGTGGTTGAAGTCGATCGACACCAACGGTGCCTCGTTGTAACCGAGGATGCCCTTCAGCGCGCCTTCCGACGCTTCCTTCATGATCGCGTTGACTTCTTCGACCGTCGTGTCGCGCGCAGCGATGAACGACAGGTCGACCACCGACACGTTGATCGTCGGAACACGAATCGCGTAACCGTCCAGCTTGCCGTTCAGTTCCGGCAGCACCAGGCCGACCGCCGAAGCCGCGCCGGTCTTGGTCGGGATCTGGCTGTGCGTGGCCGAGCGCGCGCGGCGCAGATCTTCGTGGTACACGTCCGTCAGAACCTGGTCGTTCGTGTACGCGTGGATCGTGGTCATCAGACCGTTCACCAGACCGATCTTGTCGTTCAGCGGCTTGACGAGCGGCGCCAGGCAGTTCGTCGTGCACGATGCGTTCGAGATCACCGTGTCCGACGCCTTCAGCACGTTGTGGTTCACGCCGTAGACGATCGTGGCGTCGACGTCTTTACCGCCCGGCGCCGAGATGATCACCTTCTTCGCGCCGCCCTTGATGTGCGCGCTCGCCTTTTCCTTGGTCGTGAAAAAGCCCGTGCATTCCATCACGACGTCGACATTCAGCTCGCCCCACGGCAGTTCGGCCGGGTTGCGGTTGGCCAGCACGCGGATCTTGTCGCCGTTGACAACGAGGTAGTCGCCGTCCACCGACACTTCGCCCGGGAACTTGCCGTGCGCCGTGTCGTATTGCGTCAGGTGAGCGTTGGTCTTGGCATCGCCGAGATCGTTGATGGCGACGATTTCGATATCGTGCTTCTTGCCGTTTTCATAGAAGGCGCGCAGCGTGTTGCGGCCGATCCGGCCGTAGCCGTTGATTGCGACGCGAATCGTCATGGTCTATCTCCTGAGGGCTGAAAAAATACGTCCAGGTTCGTCTGACTGACTGCGTTGCCGCGCGTTCGCACGCACGCGGCAACGCTTGTTCAGGATCAGCCGAGGGCGGCTTTTGCCGTCTCCACCACGTGCTCGACGGTGAAGCCGAAATGCTTGAACAGCACGCCAGCCGGGGCCGATTCGCCGAACGTGTCGATGCCGACCACGCCGCCTTCCAGACCCACGTACTTGCGCCAGAAATCCGTGACGCCCGCTTCGATCGCGACGCGGCGCACGCCATGCGGCAGCACGCGTTCACGGTACTCGGCGTCCTGCTTGTCGAACACGGTGGTCGACGGCATGGACACGACGCGCGCCGCGATGCCTTCGCGCGCCAGCGGCTCGACTGCGTTCAGTGCCAGTTCGACTTCCGAACCGGTCGCGATCAGGATGACCTTGCGTGCGACGATTTCGTCGTTCCAGTCGCGCAGCACATAACCGCCCTTCTCGATGTTGGCGATCTGCGCGTCCGTGCGCTCCGAGAACAGCAGATTCTGACGGCTGAAGATCAGGCACGACGGGCCGTGGTGTTCGACCGCGTGGGTCCAGGCCACCGCAGTCTCAACGGTATCAGCCGGACGCCACACTTGCAGGTGCGGAATCAGACGCAGGCTCGCAACGTGTTCGACCGACTGGTGAGTCGGGCCGTCTTCGCCGAGGCCGATCGAATCGTGCGTGAACACGAAGATCGACGGCGCTTTCATCAGCGCGGCGACGCGCAGCGCGTTGCGGCTGTAATCCGAGAACGTCAGGAACGTGCCGCCGAACGCCTTGAAGCCACCATGCAGCGCGATGCCGTTGATCGCGGCGCTCATGCCGAATTCGCGCACGCCGTAGTTGACGTAGTTACCGGCAGCCTGATCTTCGGCGTTCACACGCACCGGCTTGGCGGCTTTCCAGTTGGTCAGGTTCGAGCCGGTCAGGTCGGCGGAGCCGCCGAGCAGTTCGGGCAGCACGGTCGACAAAGCTTCGATAGCCTGCTGCGAAGCCTTGCGCGTCGCGATGGTTTCCGCGCGTTCGTTCGCGCCGGCGATGATCGCCTTGGCCTTTTCTTTCCAGTCGGCGGGCAGTTGCTTCGCGTCGCGACGCTTGAATTCCGCGGCTTCCTGCGGATATTTGGCTGCGTACGCGGCAAACGCCTTGTCCCAATCGGACTCGTTGCGCGCGCCGGCTTCTTTCGCGTCCCACGCTGCATAGACTTCTTGCGGGATCACGAACGGTTCCCACTTCCAGCCGATCTTTTCGCGCGTGGCCGCGACTTCCTTGTCGCCCAGCGCCGCGCCGTGCGAATCGTGGCTGCCGGCCTTGTTCGGCGAGCCTTCGCCGATCACCGTCTTGCAGCAGATCAGCGTGGGCTTGTCGGATTGCTTGGCTTGCTTGATGGCCGCGTCGACCGCTTCGACGTCGTGGCCGACCACGTTCGGGATCACGTTCCAGCCGTACGCTTCGAAGCGCTTGGGCGTGTCGTCGTGGAACCAGTGCACCACTTCGCCGTCGATCGAGATGCCGTTGTCGTCGTAGAACGCGATCAGCTTGTTCAGCTTCAGCACGCCCGCCAGCGAGCAGGCTTCGTGCGAGATGCCTTCCATCAGGCAGCCGTCGCCGACGAACACGTACGTGTGGTGGTCGACGATCTTCGCGTCAGGCTTGTTGAATTCGGTGGCGAGCAGCGACTCGGCGAGCGCCATGCCGACCGCATTAGCCAGACCCTGGCCGAGCGGGCCGGTGGTCGTCTCGACGCCCGGCGTGATGCCGTATTCCGGGTGGCCCGGCGTCTTGGAATGCATCTGGCGGAAGTTCTTCAGCTCGTCGATCGGCAGATCGTAGCCGGTGAGATGCAGCAGCGAATACAGCAGCATCGAGCCGTGGCCGTTCGACAGCACGAAACGGTCGCGATCGGCCCACTGCGGGTTCTTCGGGTTGTGGCGCAGATGGCGCGACCACAGCGCCACGCCGATTTCTGCCATGCCCATCGGCATGCCGGGGTGGCCGGAATTCGCTTTTTGAACGGCGTCCATGGACAACGCGCGGATTGCGTTGGCCATCAAGGAAGTGGGTGCGGGAGACGGGGTCGTCATGTCGAGTCCGGAGACAGAGTCAGAAAGCGGTGCGCGCTTGAGTCCCGAATGCTCGAATGCCGGTTCACTTTGGCGCACGGTGCGGCGCCAGGAGACGCGAAACGGGCAGAGCAAACGGACAAGGCTGAAAGCGTGACATTCTAACAGAACGTTGCCCGCGCCCCGCTCCGAAAGCCGTCTGGCCGTTCGGCCCGATGCGGCCGCCGAGCCCGCGCCGCGCGCCGGCCATTACAATTGCTCAACCTCGACCCACCGCGCTCCGGACGGAGCCCGCCATCCGTGAGCCTTCCCTTGCTGTTCCGACCGAGTCCCGACGCCGTCTACGGATTTCCGCACGCGAAGCGCCTCGTGCGCGTCGATTCGCCGTATCAGCGGATCGAGGTTTGGGACACGCCGCAACTCGGCCGGCTCTTCACCCTCGACGGCCGTCCGATGACCTCCACCGGCGACGAGTTCATCTACCACGAATGCATGGTGCATCCGGCCGCGCTGGCGCACCCGTCGCCGCAAGCGGCGCTCGTGCTGGGCGGCGGTGACGGCGGCGCCGCGCGGCAATTGCTGAGGCACCCGGACATTGGACGGATCGTGGTAGCGGAGTTGGACGCGCAAGTCGTACGTCTGACGCGCGAACATTTGCCCGAGGTGCACGGCGGTGCATTCGACAACCCACGCGTCGAACTGATCATCGGCGACGCCGCGCAATACGTCGAGGCAGCCGCTCCGGCGCAATTCGATCTCGTCGTGTTCGACCTGACGCCGCCGGATTCACCCGCCGCCGGTCTGTACACGCGAGCCTTCTACCAGCGGCTCAAGCGCGTCATGAGCCCGGCTGCGGCACTCTCCGTGCACCTCGGCTCGCCCTATTTTCATGCCGAACGCGTCGCGCGCCTGCTCTACGACCTGAGCGCGGCCTTCGCCGTCGTCCGCACCATGAGCACTTTCGTGCCGCTATACGGCTCGCTGTGGATGATGGCAACCGCCAGCGACACGCTCGACCCCGCCGCCCTCACCGTCGATACGCTCGCGGACCGCCTGGCCGCGCGAGGAATCGACACCCTGATGCACTACGACGCGGCCACACACGCCGGACTGTTCTCGGCATCCCGCTCACTGCGAGATAAACTAGGTCAATTCTTAAAGCCAGCAAGCTAACGCGTGGGCAAAATGCACGGTTCCGTCGGACTGCGCTATCGGCATAACGATACGCAAACGTCCACCTGGACTCGCAGCACGTGCCCCGCCAACCCCATCGATCCGGAGAATCCCATGACCGCCTCCCGCCCAGCCGGTGTGCCCTGGTTGACCCCTTATCTGACGGTGCGCGATGCACATGCCGCGTCCGCGTTCTTCACAGCGGCGTTCGGCTTTGAAGTGCGTGACAGTGTCCAGGACGACGGTGTCGTCATGCATGTCGAGATGACCTATCAAGGCCAGTTGATTGTGATGTTCGCTCCGGAAGGCGCGTTCGGCTCGGCGGCGAAAACACCCAAAAGCGCGGGCGCAATCGCACCGCAATCGTTCTATGTCTATGTCGACGATGTCGACGCGATCTATGCGCGGGCGCTGGCCGCCGGCGCAAAGTCGCTGAGCGAGCCACAGGATCAGTTCTGGGGCGACCGCTTCGCCCAGGTCGAAGATCTGGACGGCTACCGCTGGGCGCTCGCTCGCCACCTTTCGTGAACCAATGAGTATTTTTCTGATGCCTCGCTTTTTCGTCGGTACGTCTCTCCAGCCCGAGGACGTCATGCCGCTTCCCGATGACGTCGTTCGGCATGTGCTCGTGCTGCGCCTGCAGCCCGGCGATTCGATCGTCCTTTTCAATGGCGAAGGCGGCGAATACAGCGCCGAACTCGTCGAAGTCGAACGGCGCTCGGCCGTGGTGAAGATCCGCGAATTCCGCGCTATCGAGGTCGAGGCGCCCTATCGCCTCACGCTCGCACAGGGCATTGCCGGCGGCGACAAGATGGACTGGCTGATCGAAAAAGCCGTCGAACTGGGTGCGTCCAGCTTCGTGCCGTTGACCACCACGCGCAGCGTCGTGCGTCTCTCCGGCGATCGCGCGCAGCGGCGCCATGCGCACTGGCAAGGCATCGTCCGGGCGTCGTGTGAGCAGTGCGGGCGCAATCGCCTGCCGGAAGTGATGCCAGTGCGCGAGATCGCCACCTGGCTTGGCTCGATGCCCCGCACGCCCGAAGAAGGCGACCTGCGCATTCTGCTCTCACCGCGCGCCAGCATCAGCTTTTCCGCGTTGCCCCCCGAACCGCCGAAAGGACGCGTGACGGTGCTGGTGGGCCCGGAAGGCGGCTTTTCCGCGACCGAGGAAGCAGCGGCGGCCGCCCACGGGTTTACCGCCGTCGGCCTCGGGCCGCGCGTGATGCGTACCGAAACGGCCGGCATCGCCGTTCTCTCCGCGCTGGCAGCAGGCTGGGGCGGCTGGTAAGCCGCTTGCCTGCCACACCCGCCGTCTTGATTAAGCGCGGCGAGCCGGTGTCGGCTTTCGCACCAAAAGCAAAGGCCCGCCGACTGGCGGGCCTTTGCTGTGTTGCCTGAACGCGCAACGCCCAAGCAAAAACTCAGGCGAACGAGTAAAACACCCGGAACGCCACTTTCCGCTCGGCCCAGAACTCCGCCGCTTCGCGGAACACGTCCAGCAGCGTCTCGCGCCCTTCCTTGTCGAACTTCTGGGCGACCGGCAACTGTTCGAGCACGATCACAAAGCCCGGCTGCGTACCCGCTTTCTGGACAAGATCGGTCAGGCAGTCGTAGAGCGCGTCGTAATTCTTGCCGAAATGCTTCGGAAACAGGAACGAGGTCGCGATGGTTTCGAGCACTTCCTGCTTGGACTGCGCGTTGGCGCAATACGCATAGAGAAAATGCTGGCCGAGCCGGTTGGCTTCGTCCGCGAGATCCTGCACGCGGAACGCGCGGATCGACTGTACGATGTTGGGTCGTACGGTCTTGAAAAGACTCATGGGCTCCTCGTTCGATGAAACCACAGTGCCTGCTTCGCTCTGGTTCTCGCGGCCCTGATCGCCGGCTCGCATCCGCATGACGCGTTGGAACAAATTGCCGTCGCCGGCCGCGAAAAGATCCGTCGCGACTCCGGAGTCGTGCGCGTAGACGTTGTCGCTCATGCCGTTCATCCCGATGTCATTCAACAATACGATTAAAACTGGTGTAGTGGTCGTCCGAGTAGTAACAATTGTCGGTTCGCTTCAGCGGACCTCCGCAGACGATGCGACGCGCCCCGCGATTACGTGAGCGAGGCGTGGGAACGGTGTATTCGTGGTAATAGCCGCGCCGATGGGCCGGCAGCAACCGTTCGCGATTGCCGAATACGATGCCGTCCTTCTCATACGGGTAAGGCCCGCCTGCGGCAATCAAGTTCAATGTATTGACCGCTTCGCGTGGCAACTGCGCCAGCGCGATGGTGCCCTGCAACTGCGCGTTCGCGTCAGCGGGTGCCGTGGAGTCGCGCGCAAACGCGCCAGGCACGGGGCCGGATAAAACGCACAGCGTAATAGCACCCATCAGCACGCCTTTCATGCGCTGCCACTTGCGTGCCATGTATCAGGGTTCCCCGCTGTTAGATCACGAGTTTGACGACCATGAAAGTCGTAAGGGTATCGCTAATGGCCCCCGGAATCAACGCTCGCCGGGCCGGCGAAATCCTCACATAGGGCGCGAAATGGCCACCGGCGCGGCTTTGACGACTTTTGACAGAATATTTAGCTTAGTCAAGCTAAACTTTATCTCAATGGTGCGAATAGCGGTGGAGGCAGGCAAGTGGGGAGCGGATGCCGGGCCGCTTTGCATGAGGCTGCAAACAGTTCGATTCCCGAGGCAAGGGCAATGAGCCCATTAGCGTTCCGAGGCGGAATGTCTGACTTGCCGTTTTTCCTGGGTGGCAATCCCCTGTTCACCCTAAGGCGTGCCCGTTGCGGGCGCGCCTTTTTTTTGCATGGCGCACGGTCTTCAAACCGGCGCCATGCTTCGTCTGGATCGCGGATTAACGGGCCGCGATCACATCCGCCACCAGCAACGCCGTCATGTTGACGATCCGGCGCACCGTTGCCGAAGCCGTCAGCACGTGCACCGGCTTGGCCGCGCCCAGCAGCATCGGACCAATCGCGATGTTGTTGCCCGCGGCGGTCTTCAGCAGGTTGTACGAGATGTTGGCCGCGTCGATGTTCGGCAGCACCAGCAGATTGGCGTCGCCTTCGAGCGTCGAGTCGGGCATCACTTCGCGGCGCAGATTCGCGTCGAGCGCGATGTCGCCGTGCATTTCGCCGTCCACTTGCAGGTCCGGCGCGCGTTCGCGCAGGATCGCCAGCGTGTCGCGCATCTTCTGTGCGGTCGGCGCGTTGCTCGTGCCGAAGTTCGAATGCGACAGCAGCGCGATCTTCGGCTCGATACCGAAGCGGCGCACTTCTTCAGCCGCCATGATCGTGATTTCGGCCAGTTGCTCCGGCGTCGGATCGACATTCACGTGCGTGTCGACGAGGAAAATCTGGCGGTTCGGCAGCACCAGCGCGTTCATCGCCGCGTAGACCTTCGCGCCTTCCTTCTTGCCGATCACCTGATCGATGAAGTGCAGGTGGCGATGCGTGGTCGACACCGTGCCGCAGATCATGCCGTCGGCCTCGCCCTTCTCCACCAGCATCGCGCCGATCAGCGTGGTGCGGCGGCGCATTTCGAGCTTCGCCATCTGCGCGCTGATGCCCTTGCGCGACATCATCTTGTGATATTCCTGCCAGAAATCGCGATAACGCTCGTCGTGGTCGGTGTTGACGACCGTGTAGTCCTGCCCGGCGATAAGACGCAGACCGTAGCGCGCAATACGCTGCTCGATCACCGCCGGACGGCCGATCAGGATCGGCTTGGCCAGCTTTTCGTCGACGATGATCTGCATGGCGCGCAGCACACGCTCTTCTTCGCCTTCCGCGAACACGATGCGCTTTTTCTCCGGCTCGACGCCACGCGCGAGCTGGAAAATCGGCTTCATGGTCGTGCCGCTGTGATACACGAACTGCTGCAGATGCTGTTCGTAGGCTTCCATGTCCTCGATCGGACGCTCGGCAACGCCCGAGTCCATCGCGGCCTTCGCCACGGCCGGTGCGACCTTGACGATCAGACGCGGATCGAACGGCTTCGGAATCAGGTATTCCGGCCCGAACGACAGGTCCTGAATGCCATACGCCGTCGCGACGATGTCGCTCTGCTCCTGGCGCGCCAGCTCGGCGATCGCGTTGACCGCCGCGATTTCCATTTCCCGCGTCACCGTCGTCGCGCCCGCGTCCAGCGCGCCGCGGAACAGGAACGGGAACACCAGCACGTTGTTCACCTGGTTCGGGTAATCGGTGCGGCCGGTGCACAGCACGGCGTCCGGACGCACTTCCAGCGCCAGTTCCGGCAGGATTTCCGGCGTCGGGTTGGCCAGCGCCAGAATCAGCGGCTTGTCCGCCATCTGCTTGACCATGTCCTGCTTGAGCACGCCACCGGCCGACAGACCGAGGAACACGTCCGCGCCGCCGATCGCCTCAGCGAGCGTGCGGGCGTCGGTTTCACGCGCGAAGCGCTCCTTATCCGGGTCCATCAGTTCGACGCGGCCCTTGTAGACCACGCCGGCCAGATCGGTAACGGTGATGTTTTCGAGCGGTAGGCCGATATCGACCAGCAGATCCAGGCAGGCCAGCGCCGCCGCGCCCGCGCCCGAGGAGACCAGCTTGACCTCCTTGATGTCCTTGCCGACCACCTTCAAACCGTTGGTGATGGCCGCCGCCACGACGATCGCCGTGCCGTGCTGGTCGTCGTGGAAGACCGGAATCTTCATGCGCTTGCGGCATTCGCGTTCGACGATGAAGCAGTCCGGCGCCTTGATGTCTTCGAGGTTGATGCCGCCGAAGGTCGGTTCCAGCGCCGCGATCACGTCGACCAGCTTGTGCGGATCGGACTCGTTCAGCTCGATATCGAACACGTCGATGCCGGCGAACTTCTTGAACAGGACGGCCTTGCCTTCCATGACCGGCTTCGAGGCGAGCGGCCCGATGTTGCCGAGGCCCAGCACCGCGGTGCCGTTCGTGACGACGCCGACCAGGTTGCTGCGCGCGGTGAAGCGCGCGGCGTTCAACGGGTTTTCGACGATTTCTTCACACGCGAACGCGACGCCAGGCGAGTACGCCAGCGCGAGGTCGCGCTGGTTGATCATCTGCTTGGTCGGGGCGATCGCGATCTTCCCGGGGGTGGGGAACTCGTGGTAATCGAGGGCGGCTTCGCGGAGTTTGCTATTGACGGGAGTCGACATAAGGCGGGCTTCGGAGGGCGGATTAGAATAGACGTTCGACGGCATTGTAGCCCTAATTGCCGGCCCAATTCCTTCAATACGGGTACAACTGCCGCGACTGAAACATAGCGAAAGGCTGACGTGGCATGCTGTGGGCGGAACGCGACCCGAATCGGAGTTGCGGGCGGATCGAAGGTTTACCCTTCGTTCGCTCCGTACAATGCGCGCCGTTAGCCGAACTTCACGGCACTTGACCACTCACCTCGCGTTCACCCTCGCATCCACCCATCGCCACCATGCTCTCCGAGTTTTCGCTGATCGATCGTTTCTTTGCCCGCCGCGCCGCTGCCCGGCCATCCGATGCCGCCGCCGGCTCGCTCGGCATCGGCGACGACTGCGCGCTGCTCGCGCCGCGCGCCGGCGAAATGCTGGCGATATCGACGGACATGCTGGTCGAAGGCCGCCATTTTTTCGCCGATGTCGATCCCGAGGCGCTCGGTCACAAAGCGCTCGCCGTGAATCTGTCGGACCTCGCCGCGATGGGCGCGCAACCGCAGGCGTTCACGCTGGCGTTCTCCTTGCCGAAGGCAGAAGAAGCCTGGCTCGCCGCGTTCAGCGAAGGGCTGTTCGCGCTGGCCGAACGCTACGGATGCGAGCTGATCGGCGGCGATACGACCGGCGGCCCGCTGAATCTGTGCATCACCGTATTCGGCAGCGTGCCGCCGCGCGCTGCGCTGCGCCGCGACGCCGCGCAGCCGGGCGACGACATCTGGATCTCCGGCACACTCGGCGACGCGCGCGCCGGCCTCGGCGTACAGCGCGGCGAATGGTCCGCCGATGCCGGCGACACTGCGACGTTTCGCCGCGCCCTTGAGCGACCGGAGCCGCGCGTCGCGCTCGGCATGGCGTTGCGCGGCATTGCCCACGCCGCGCTCGACCTCTCTGACGGCCTTGCCGGCGATCTGCAGCACATTCTGGAACGCTCGAACCTGCGGGCCACCGTCGACGTCGACGCAGTGCCGCGCTCAGATGCGCTGCGCCGCCTCGCCCCCGAAATCCAGCGACGCTGCACGCTCGCCGGCGGCGACGACTACGAGCTGTGCTTCACGGCGCCGGTCGCAGCGCGCACCGCGGTCGACAAGGCCGGCCACGAGGTGGGGATTCAGCTCACCCGCATCGGTACAATAAGCGCTCTCGAAACGGCGGCCGACCGCCCGGCGATCGGCTGGCACGACGCCGCCGGCGCGCCGCTCACCCTGACGTTGCAAGGCTTCGACCACTTTCATGCAGACTGATCCCCCGCTCGGCCCGGCCGACAAACTCATCGCCGCCGAGACCTCCCCCGCCCCGCGCGCGCCCGATCAGCGCCCGCCTGGCCGTCAGCCGCGTCGCGCCACAGCGCGTTTCATGCTGTCGCATCCGCTGCACATTTTGTCGCTTGGGTTTGGCAGCGGCTTGTCGCCGATTGCGCCGGGCACGATCGGCACGTTGTTCGCATGGGCTTCGTTCGCCGTTCTCAGCCGCCATCTGACGGTCATCGAGTGGGCTGTACTGATCGTCGCCGGCTTCTTCGGCGGCATTGCGATTTGCGGCTTCACCGCGAAGAAGCTCGGCATCGACGATCCGTCGCCGGTCGTGTGGGACGAAATTGTCGCGTTCTGGCTGGTGCTGCTGATGGTCACGCCGGTCACGCTGACCGGCCAGTTCTGGGCGTTCATCGTGTTCCGCTTTTTCGACATGGTGAAGCCGCCGCCCATCGGCTATTTCGATCGCCGTCTGAAAGGTGGCTTTGGCATCATGTTCGATGACCTGGTTGCCGCGTTTTTCACGCTGCTCGTGATTGCGCTCTGGCGTATGTCCGTTTGATTGCTGCACGGCGGCCGCCGCGCCGCCGTGCATTCACCGCCAGCCTCCGTTTTCCGGATTGACGCCATGCCTACCGATTCTGTCGTTCATCAGCTCGCGATTCGCGTGAGCAACCGTCTGCGCGACGAGCGCCTCATGCTCGTCACCGCCGAGTCCTGCACGGGCGGCATGGTGGCGACCGCGATCACCGATATTTCCGGCAGCAGCGGCTGGTTCGAGCGCGGCTTCGTCACGTATTCGAATCAGGCGAAGAGCGAGATGATCGGCGTGCCCGCCGAGTTGATCGACAGACACGGCGCGGTCAGCGAGCAGGTGGCGCGCGCCATGGCCGAAGGCGCGCTGCGCAACAGCCGCGCGCAGGTCTCGCTGTCGATTACCGGCGTGGCCGGGCCGGGCGGCGGCACCGAGACGAAACCGGTCGGCATGGTCTCGTTCGGCTGGAGCAACCGGCTGCATACGTCGGTGGAAACGAAGATTTTCAAGGGCGACCGCGAGAAGATTCGCGTGCAGGCTGCCGCGCATGCGCTGCGCGGCGTACTTGCCTTGCTCGACGAACGCGAGCACTAACCTCTGTTCGAAGCGGAAAGCCCATGCCTGATTCGCACGCAATCAAAGACGAACTGATCCGCCGCCTCGAACTCAAGCCGCATCCCGAAGGCGGATTTTTCAGCGAGACGTACCGCTCCAAGGAGCGCGTGATCCGCGACAAAGAGAGCGGCTCAGCGCAAACGCGCTCTGCGTCGACGGCGATCTATTACCTGCTGTGCGACGGCGCGCATTCGGCGTGGCATCGGATCAAGTCCGACGAGGTCTGGCATTTCTATGCGGGCGAGCCGTTGAACGTCCACGTGTTAGACGAAACGGGGGCGCTGGTGACGCATAAACTGGGCAATGCGCTGACGCATCCAGATGCCGTGTTTCAGGCGGTAGTGCCGGCAGGGTTATGGTTCGCGGCGGAATGCGCCGACCCGGCGGCCTTCGCGCTGGTGGGTTGCACGGTGGCGCCGGGTTTTGAATTCAGCGAATTCGAGCTGGCGGATGTTGACGCGTTGAAAGCGCGGCACTCACAGCATGCCGCGTTGATCGCGCGGCTGGGGCCAAACTGAACTCCACGCGCACCCGAACAACGCTAGCCCATGATTTACCGGAACGCGTTGATCCGATCCCGCGTTTCCATCGCGGCCTTCGCCGCGGCTTCGGCGAAATCGTCGCCCTTGCCCGCGTAAATAATCGCGCGTGACGAGTTGATCAGCATGCCCGTGCCGTTCGCGGTGCGGCCGGCGTTGACGGTCGCTTGCACGTCGCCGCCTTGCGCGCCGATGCCCGGAATCAGCAGCGGCATATCGCCGACGATCCCGCGCACCACCTCGATTTCCTTCGGGAAAGTCGCGCCGACCACCAGACTCAGTTGACCGCTCGCATTCCATTTCTCGGCCGCCAGTTGCGCGACAACCTGATATAGCGGACGGCCGCCCGTCTCCAGGAATTGCAGATCGGAGCCGCCCGAATTCGACGTGCGGCACAGCACGATCACGCCCTTGCCTGCATGCTCCAGATACGGCTCGATCGAGTCGAAGCCCATGTACGGATTCACCGTCACCGCGTCCGCCTGATAGCGCTCGAACGCCTCGCGCGCATATTGCTCGGCGGTGCTGCCGATGTCGCCGCGCTTCGCGTCCAGAATCACGGGCAGGCCCGGATGGTTCGCGTGAATGTGGGCGATCAGCTGCTCGAGCTGGTCTTCCGCGCGATGCGCCGCAAAGTAGGCGATCTGCGGTTTAAACGACGACGCATACGGCGCGGTCGCGTCGACGATCGTGCGACAGAAATCGAAAATCGCCTCGGGACGGCCTGCGAGCGCGCCCGGGAATTTGCTCGGCTCGGGATCGAGGCCGACGCACAGCAGCGAGTTGGTGCGCTGCCAGGCGTCGTTGAGTGTCTGGATGAAATTGGGCATGGTGGTCTCGCGGCAAGCAGGAAAACGGAAGAGGCGCGTATTTTACCCGTCCCGCGCGGCGGGCCGCGCCGGGAGCGTGCGGCAGCGGTGGTCCGGCGCCAGATGCCGACAGGCGCGGCTACCGGTCGCACTGCGCCGTGAGTGCGCACATGCATCGGCCAGGCGCTTGCGAAGAAGCGTGCGAGCCGAGGATGTCCGCAGCGCATCAGGGCATGCACACGTGCGCCCTGTCGCACTATCCTCGCCCGCTACTGCCGCCGCTTCGAGCCGCGCGCGCCCGGCATCGAGCGCAACCCTGTGCGTTCGACGGTGAAGCGGAACGTACGCGTCAGTCGCTCGCCACGTCCCAGCAAAGTCATGCCGTTTTCGCTCGCGCCGCCGACCAGATTCATCGCGTTGATCGGATGATCCACCGGTTCGAAGCAGAAAAAATCTTCGCCGGGCGGCGTGTACAGCACGTAGTAATCGGTGTCGGCGGCAATGTTCAGCGACAGCCGGCGCTTCGGCCACACCACCGCCGCTTGCCCGCTCCAGCCGGTAAAAGCGTGATTGACCATGGTTTCCGGCAGCGGATACGCCACGCCGAATTGCCAGGCGGGCGGCGCCGGCACATGCCGCACCGGCAGCCAGTCGTCGCCGGAGAGCCACAGGCCGCCCGCTGCGGCAGACAACTCGGTGTCCGCGTCGCGCACGAAGAAGGGATGCACGCCCAGCCCGAAAGGCAGCGCCTCGCGGCCGGCATTTTCGATTTCGAGCGCGACGACGAGCGTCGGGCCGTCCAGCGTATAAGTTTGCGTCGCACGGTAGGCGTACGGCTTGCCGTCGCGGCGCTCGAGCGTGAGGCGGACGTTTTCACGATCCGACTCCGCGACCTGCCAGGCCGATTGCCAACCGTCGCCGTGAATCGGCAAGGGTTCGTCGGCGCGATTGCGCGGCACCTCGACCCGCCGTCCCGCCACGTTGAATTGCCCGCCGCCGATGCGGTTCGAATACGGCAGCAGCGGATAACAGGCCAACTGATTCGGTTGCGTATCGGCTGTGACGTGGCGGCAGCGGCGGAAGATTGGCGTAAGCGCGCCGTCGTTACGCCAGTCGAAACGGGTGACGCCGCCACCGAGCGTCGGCGCGACGTCGAGCCGCAGATGCGCATTGGCGAGCGTGATGCATGCGACATCGCCGCCGCTGTCTTCGCCGACGGCCACCGCCGACGTGCTGGGACCGGCGAGCACCGGATTGGCTGCCGCCGCGAGTCGCGAGCGTCGACTCTGTGAGGTCTGAGGGGAGGAGGAAACAGGATTCGCAACAGTCATATCTGGCTCCATCGAGAGGCTTGGGACGTTGCCGTCATTGCTGACGGATGCTGTTGGGCGATTTTCTTAAAACGGGTCGCCTCTGGGTCCGAACTGCATGCTGCCGATTTGCTGCCACTGGGATTGCACCATCAACTTGCGATTCACTTCTGATTCACTGCCCGACCGTGCTGGATTGCTTCATGGCTGCCTCGGGAGCGAGGCAGCGTCATTCTGCGCTAAGCGGGCGCGCCTTGGAACACCGGCTCCGGCAAACCTCGCCGTCCGAGCGTGGCGATAAACACGCCGCCTGCCTGCATATCGTCGGCGAGCGCCGCCGCATCGAGGTCGCAGCGCGCGCTCGTAATGTACAGCGTGTCCAGCTGCGTGCCGCCCAGCGCGACGCAACTCGGCTGCGCGGTCGGCACGTCGACGCGCTCCGTTTCCACGCCGTCCGGTCCGTAACGCACCACGCGCCGGCCGCCCCACTGCGCGTTCCACAGGCCGCCGTCGCGGTCGACGGTCGAGCCGTCGGGTTCGCCGCTGGCGTCGGTGAGCCGGGTGAACAGGCGGTCATTGGCGATGCTGCCGTCCGCGCGATAGTCGCACGCACGGATTTCGCGTGTCGGCGAATCGCAGTAGTACATCGTCCCGCCGTCGGGACTGAACGCGATGCTGTTCGAGATCGCCGGCGCGGGCAACGGCAAACGCTCCAGTGACAAATCTTGACTGAGCCGGTAGAAGCCGCCGATTGCCTGCAACGGCGCGCCCTCATCTTTGGTGCCGAACACGAAGCGGCCCTGACGGTCGCAGCGGCCGTCGTTCACGCGGGTGTTCAAGCCGGCTTCGACGTCGATGATGCGCCGCGTCTCGCCGGTGGCCAGCTCGAAAAACGCGAGATGCGTGGCCAGGCCGAGCAACAGGTAACGCGGATCCGCGCACAGCGCGAAGGTGGCGAGGCGCTCGGGCATCTGCCAGGACATGTTGCTGCCGTCCCGCGGGTCGTAGCGCCACAGACGCGCGCCTTCAATATCCGTCCAGTAGAAACGGCCGGTCTGCGCGCACCATGTGGCGCCTTCGCCGAGCGTGCATTTCGTATCGAGCAGCAGCGCGGCCGTGCTGGATGAGCCGCTCGCACTCACGCCCAGCCTCCGTCCACGATGATGTCCTGCGCGGTGATCATCCGGCTGTCGTCGGCGGCGAGGAAGAGCGCCATGCGCGCGAGATCGGCCGGTTCCAGCTCGGCGTCGATACACTGCCCTTCCTTGATCGAACGACGGCCCGCGTCGTCGAGCCACAACCGTTTCTGCTTCTCGGTCATCACCCAGCCCGGCACCAGCGTGTTGACGCGGATATTGAAGTGGCCGAGGTCGCGCGCGAGACCGCGCGTCAAACCCTGCACTGCGGACTTCGACATCACATAGACCGGATAGCCGCCGTTTTTCAGCATCCAGCTGATCGAACCGAGATTGATGATCGAGCCGCTGTTGGCGGCTTTCATGTCTTCCATCACCGCCTGCGCCGCGAAGAACTGGTGACGGATGTTCACCGCGATGCCCGCGTCGAACGACTCGCGCGAGACTTCGCCGATCGTATGGCGCTTGTCGTTCGCGGCGTTGTTCACCAGCACCTGAATGGGACCGAGCGCGGCCTTCACGTCGGCGATCGCCTTTTGCAGCGCGTCGATGTCGGTCAGATCGCACGACAGGAACAGCGGCTTGTGTTTCGAATCGCCCAGTTCGTCGGCAAGCGCTTCACCAGCGCTCGCGTCGATATCGAAAAACGCGACGCGCGCGCCTTGCGCCGCGAAATGCTCGACGAACGATGCGCCGATGCCGGTCGCGCCGCCCGTGATCAACACCGTGCGGTCGACGAGGCTCGGATAACGCGCGAAGGCGCTGTCCGCGAGACGGACGTTTGCATTGGCCGGAGACGACATCGTTCGATTCCTTTTAGAGCAAGTGAGTGGGCGGCGGGCTTAATCGCGCGAGCCGCGGTTCTTCAACTGGTCGAGCAGCACGGCGGCGAGCAGGATCGCGCCACGCACGAGGTACTGATAGAACGCGTCGATGTTCATCAGGTTCATCACGTTCTCGACCGTGCCCATGATCAGCACGCCGATCACCACGCCGGAAATCGTCGCGCGGCCGCCGAGCAGCGACACGCCACCCAGCACGCACGCCGAAATCACGTTCAGCTCGAAGCCTTCCGCGGCATTCGGCTGACCCGACGTGATACGCGAGGCCAGAATCACACCGGCCAGCGCGGTGACCGCGCCCTGAATCAGGAAGATGTAGACGCGCGTGCGTTCCACATTGATACCGGCCAGACGCGACGCTTCCGGATTGCCGCCGATTGCGAGCGTATTGCGGCCATACACGGTCTGGTTGAGCATCACGCCGAACACGATGAAGCACAGCAGCGTGACCCAGATCGGCAGCGACACGCCGAAGAAGCTCAAGCCGCCGAGCGCGATAAACGTATCCGACGACACGCCCACCGCCTGACCGTGCGAGACGATAAAGCCGAGACCGCGGACGATTTCCATCGTGGCGAGCGTCGTGATCAGCGCGTTGATGCGCAGATACGCGATCACCGCGCCGTTGACGAAACCGATCACGCCGCCCGCCGCCACCGCCGCGACGATCGCGATGAAGGTGTTACCGGTTGCGTTGAGCACCATCGCGCACAACACGCCGGCGAACGCGACCGTCGAGCCAACCGACAAGTCGAAGTCGCGCGAGGCGAGACAGAACATCATCGTGCACGCGACCATGCCGATCTGCGAGATCGACAGCGCGAGGCCGAGCATGTTCTCGATCGAGAAGAAGTGATCGACGGTCAGCGACATCGTGACGAACATCACGACGAAGATCACGATCAGGCTGTACTCGGTGATCTGCTGCCACCATTTGGCCTTGTCGTTCGACTGCGGAATCAACGCATCGGCAGCGCTCTTGGCGGCCTGTTGCGCGAGGTTTTCTCTGGCTTGCATGTTGAAGACTCCTCCCGTTCCCCACGGGTTGCCGGACTTTCGTCCGAATGATGTTCAGGCCGCCTGTTGGGCAGCGGTTTCCGTTCCGGGCAGTGCGGTCGAGCTTTGCGGCAGCGCGAGGCTCAATACCGATTGTTCCGTTGCATCCTTACGCGACAGTTCGCCGGAAATCCGGCCCTGGCGCATTACGACGATCCGGTCGGACACGCCGAGCACTTCCGGCAGCTCCGACGAAATCATCACGATCGCGCAGCCGCGTTCGGCAAGCTGATAGATCACGTTGTAGATTTCATGCTTCGCGCCGACGTCGATACCGCGCGTCGGCTCGTCGAGAATCACCACTTTCAGATCAGGCTCGGCCAACCAGCGCGACAGAATCGCCTTCTGCTGATTACCACCCGAAAGGAAACGGATTTTCTGGCGGCGGCTCGGCGTCTTGATCTTCAGCAGCTTGATGAAACGGTCCGCGGTTTCCGCTTCCTTCTTGCGGTCGAGGAACATCCCGGCGCGCAGATAGTGACGGCGGCAACTGATATTGATGTTCTCCGACACGGTCGCCATCGCGACGATGCCCTCTTCCTTGCGGTCTTCCGGGCACAGCACGATGCCGTGCCTGATCGCTTCGCCCGCGCTGCGAACCTTGATCGGCTCACCGTCGAGCATCAACTCGCCGCCCTTCTTGTGATCGGCGCCGTACACCAGATGCATCAGTTCGCTGCGGCCCGCGCCCACCAGGCCGAAGAAGCCGACAATCTCGCCGCGCCGCACTTCGAAGCTGGCCGGCTGCGCGAGCGCGTGGCCTTCGATCGCTTTCGCCGCGAAGCGCACTTCGCCGAGCGGGCGCGCCGAGTAGTTATAGATGTCCGAAATTTCCCGCCCCACCATCTCGCTGACGATGGTGTCGCGCGACACGCCTTCGAGCGTCGGATGCGAGGCGATCTTGCGGCCGTCGCGGAAGATCGTGCAGGCGTCGCACAGTTCGTAGATCTCGTCCATGCGGTGCGAGATGTAGATCATCGCGCGGTTGTCCGCGCGCAGATCGCGCACCAGCTTGAACAGCACTTCCGTCTCACGATGAGACAGCGAACTGGTCGGTTCATCTAGCGCGATCACGCGCGCGTTGCGCAGCAGCGCCTTGCAGATTTCCACCATCTGCCGTTGCGCGATCGAGAGCTTGCGCAGTTTCGCGTTCGGATCGAGCGCCACGCCCATCGCCTCGAGGCGTTCGCGCACGAAGCGTTTGGCTTCGCGCTTGTTGACCCAGCCGAGCGAGTTCGGCAGTTGACCGAGCAGCAGGTTTTCCGCGACCGTCAGGTCGGGCACGTATTGCAGCTCCTGGTGAATCACTGCGATGCCCGCCGCGATCGACGACGCCGCGCTCGTGAAGCGCACCTCGTTGCCGTCGATCATCACGCGGCCCGAGTCGGGCTGGTATTCACCACCGAGAATCTTCAGCAGGGTCGATTTCCCTGCGCCGTTTTCGCCCATCAGGCCGTGCACCTGGCCGACGTTGACGTCGAAGGACACACCGTCGAGCGCGCGCACGCCTGGAAAGACTTTACCGATATTGTCAAAACGTAGCGTCGCTGACACTTCGCCTCCTGTTGCTTCGTGTGAACCGAGTTCGTCGATGTGCTTGGTGGGCAACATCGCAAAAGCACGGCCTGTCTCTACTGCTGATCTTTTATTGCTGCTGCCGGCGCGCCGATCTTTGGCAAAAGGCGCGCCGGCAGTTCACTTCATGTCACCACGTGCAGAACCAACCCGCTTAATTCGCCGCGAGGCCCATCTTCTGACGCACATCGGCAACGTTGTCACGCGTGGCCAGCATGCCGGTCGTCAGCGTGAGCGGGGGCGGTGCCTTGCCTTGCGTGATCCAGTCGTACATCAGCGTAGAAGTTTCTTCGCCGTGACGCTTCGGGCTGATGATGACCGTGCCGTAGAAGCCCGTCGGCGACGGCTTCTTGAACTCGTTCAGTGCCGAGTCCGAACCGCCGATGCCGATACCGATCATGTTGTCCGCCTTGAAGCCGCGGCCTTCCGCGGCACGCACGGTGCCGAGCACGGCTTCGTCGTTCAGGCCGTAAGCGACCCAGTGCTTGAAGTTCGGATTCTTCGTCAGCGCGATGTTGGCGGCGTTGAACGCGTTTTCCGTGTCGGTCTTCGCTTGCGGCGCGGCGATGATGTTCGCCTTCGGGAAGCCGGCGGCGACCAGTGCGTCGGTTGCGCCGCTGGTGCGGTCATGCGCGGTCGGCAGCTGTTCGTAGGTCACGTCGATCGCGCCCACGTCCTTCATGTCCCAGCCGCGCTTCTTGATTTCCGCAGCCAGGCCGTCGCCGACCTGCTTGCCGATGTTGTACGCCGAGATGCCCATATGCGGCACCGACGCGATCGGCTTGCCCGCGCCATCGACCAGGCGATCGTCCACCGTCATCATCTTCAGGCCGTCGGCCTTCGCTTTCGCGACGATGCCCGGTCCGAGCTTGACGTCAGGCGTGCAGATCACGAAGCCCTGCGCCTTTTGCGCCGACAGGTTGTCGATGGCGCTCATCACCTTCTCGCCCGACGGCGCGCCGATCTTCACCAGCGTGAAGCCCTTTTCCTTGGCGGCGATTTCGGCGAACTTCCACTCGTCCTGGAACCACGGTTCTTCCGGCTGCTTCACGAGGAAGCCGATCTTCACCGGATCGGCGGCTTGCGCGACCGGTGCGTTGAAGAGCACACCCGTCGCCGCTGCTGCCAGCGTGAGGAAAATTCTACGTTTCATGATGCGTGTCTCCTGACTAATTGATAACGAGAAGGTATCGGCCGCGTCTTCTTGTACCGGGTGTGACACACGCGGCCAGCGCGTCGTCCGGTGTACTCCATGCGCCCCTGCGCAATCCGAGTCCTGCAAAAATCAGTCGTGATACAGCGCCGAGCGCCCGCCATCCACCGTGATGCAGGTGGCGTTGATGAACGGTGCTTCGTCCGAGGCGAGAAACACCGCCGTCATCGCGACTTCTTCCGGGCGGCCAATGCGTTTCATCGGCTGCAGATCGAGCGTCGCCTGCTGCGCCGCGGCCGGATCGGCTTGTTCGTTCCACCAGTCATGCGTCAATTGCGTTTCGATGTAACCCGGCGCGATCGCGTTGACCCGCACATTGCGCGGCGCGTATTCGATGCCGAGCGCGCGCGTCAGGCCGATCACGCCGTGCTTGGCAACGGGGTACGGAAAGCAGCCCGGGATGATCTTGAACGAGTGTGTCGAGGCGATGTTCACAATGCTGCCCGCGCCCCGTTCGACCATGCCCGGCAAGGCCGCTCGGCAACCGTTCCACACGCCGTCGAGATCGACCGCGAAGCAGCGGCGCCAGTCGTCGTCGGTCATGGTGAGCGGGTCGCAGAACACGTTGATGCCGGCGTTGTTCACCAGCACGTCGAGCGCGCCGAATGCGCGTTCCGCTTCGCTCACCGCGTGCTGAACCGACGCGGATTGCGTCACGTCCGTGTGCACCGCAAGCACGTGCGCGCCGGTCTGCGACTCGATGTGCTCCGCCGTCTGCTGCGCGGCGTCGATATCCAGTTCGGCCAGCACGACTGCCGCGCCTTCGCGCGCGAACGCATGCGCGATCGCCGCGCCGATACCGCGACCGGCGCCGGTGACAAGCGCGACTTTGCCGGCGAGCCGTTTCATTTCTTCGCACCCGCGCGAGCGATGCGCAAACCGTTGATGTACGCCTTCGCGTGCGAAGCCGTCACTGCCGCACTCTGCCCCGGCTTATACAGCGCCGAGCCGAGGCCGAAGCCGTTCGCGCCCGCGCTCAGAAACGGGCCCATGTTGTCGGGCGTGATGCCGCCGACCGGCACCAGCGGCACTTCCGCCGCGATCACCGCGCGCCACGCTTTCACGACCTGGCAGCCGAGTTGTTCGGCTGGGAACATCTTCAGCACGTCCGCGCCGTTCTTCAGCGCGAGGAATGCTTCGTTGGGCGTCGCGACGCCCGGCGCGCAGGCCATGCCTTGCGCTTTCGCTGCACCGACGACTTCGGGATCGCTATGCGGCATGACGATCAGTTCGCCGCCCGCCGACTTCACGTCGTTGACGAAACTCGGATGCAGCACCGTTCCCGCGCCGACGATCGCGTCCGCCGGCAACACCTTGCGGATCGCTGCGATGCTGTCGAAAGGCTGCGGCGAATTCAGCGGCACTTCGACAATCCGGAAGCCGGCTTCGTAGAGCGCCTGGCCGTGCTCGGCGGCATCGGCGGGCGTCACGCCGCGCATGATCGCGATCAGTGGACACGCCTCGAACGCCGCGATCAAACCCGCGTGCGGCATGTACGGAGCGGGCAGATTGATGTGAGGTTGCATGTCGGTTCCTTGTTTCGTGGGCGGTGGCGCTGATAGTCAGGCGCGCGCCGTCTTGGCGGCCGGTTTGACGAGCCCCGCCTGCGAGGCGACGCGCCACAGGCCGCGCTCGGTGGCGTGCTTGACCAGTTCCGCCTGGGTGCAGCCGAATTGCGCCAGCGCGAGCCGATAACGCTCGCACAGCGCTTCGTTGCCGATCAGGCGCAGGCTCTGCCCGGCGAGCGCGCTTTGCTGTTGCGCAAGCACGGCATCGAGACCAGCCAGTTCGTGTCCGATCAGTAACCCCGACAGATAGTCCGGTTGCTGTTCGCGCGACAGTTGTCCGGTGAGGCCGAGCGTGCGCGAACTGAACACGGTCGCGAGCACCCCCGCCTGGCCTTTTTCCCGCGCGATGTTCACGCCATGCAGGAACGCGCCGGTGTCCGGAAGATCAGGCGTGAGCATCGTGCGGCCGAGAATCGTGTGTTCGCGCAGTGCCGCGAATACTTCGCCGGTCATGAAGGTGTGGAAACGCTCAATGCGGTCCGCTTGCACCACCGCCCATTTGGCGTGAGTGCCGGGGAGACCGATCAGCGAGCGCTTGCCGCTGTCGACAGTGTCTGTTTGTTCGCCGAGTGCGCCGAAGATCTGCGTTTCTTCGCCGCGCATCACGTTGGGCAGTTCGCCGCGTTGCAGGACGCCCGGCACGATATGCAGCGTCACGCCGCACGCCGCCTGCACGCGGACGATACCCGCCACCAGCGCATCGGCGCTCGCCGGCGTGTCCACATACGGCGCTTCCAGCCAGCCTTGCGCGCTGCCGACCATGCCTGCCGCGATCACCGGCGCGCCGGGCGCGTGTTCGAGCCAGGCGCCGCAGGCGTCGTCGAAGGCCGCGTCGAAGCCGCCCTGCTCCGCGCTGCGCGGCAGATTCATGATGCCCGCCGTCGATGCGCGCGTCGCCAGCACGTTGCCGGACGCGTCGTACAGATAGGCGCGCAGCGATGTCGTGCCCCAGTCGAGCGCGATCAGCGCGGCGTGCTCGTGGCTCGCGTCGACCGAAACGGCTGCGGCGTGGCCGGCTGCCTGGGTGGGAGAACCCGCTCGCTTCATCGCTTGATCCTGCGGGTTGCCGGCTGCGGAGCGCGCCAGCCGAGTTCTTCCGAAATCGCGCGCGCTTCGCGCTGCACGACCGGAATCAGTTCGTCCATGCGTTCGAGCGACATGTATGGAATCGTGCTCGCCACCGACAGCGCCGCCACCACCGCGCCCGACGCATCTCGCACCGGAGCCGCGACGCAGCGGATCGACGCTTCGTTTTCTTCGAGATCGAAGGTGTAGCCGCCGGCCGCGTAGTTGGTCATGCGCTGCATGAAGGTCTGCGCGTCGGGACGGTTATCCGGCTTGAAACTGACGCCGGCGAGCGCGCGGCGCGAGGCATCGAAGAGCGACTGCCAGACGTCGGGCGTGAGGTCGAGCATCATGGCCTTGCCGATCCCCGTCGATGCCAGCGGCATGCGGTGACCGACGCGCGAGCGCATTTCGAGGCCGCGAGTGCCGGGGATTTTGTCGATGTAGAGGACGTCGTCGCCGTCGCGCACGCCGAGGTGGATCGTGTCGAGGGTTTGTTCCGCGAGCGATTCGAGGTGCTGGCGAGCGACTGCGGTGAGCGGCATCTGTTCGAGCGCGATCGTGCCGAGTTCGATTAGCTTCGGGCCGAGCAGGTAGCCGCCTTGGACCTGGCGCAGATAGCGCGCCTGCACGAGGCTGCTGACCAGGCGATGCGTGGTGCTGCGGGTCGTGCCGAGCGCGGCACCGAAGGTGCGGAGGTCGCGCACGCCCGCTGCTGCTGCTTCCAGGATCGCTAGGCCGCGCAGGAGGGTTTGCGTGCCGGCTTGCTGCGGGGTGATGTCGAGCAGCGTGCTGGGGAGCGCGATTCCGTCCATCGGGGCCGGGTGGATGCCGGCGTTCGCGCGCGGTGTCTTGGCGGCGGGCGCCGACGGACGTGGCGGCGTGCCGCTAGGCGCGTGGTCGACGGATGGCGATAGATCGGCTTCGGATTCGCTCGCGGCGTGAGTAGGCATCGCTTTGTTCATGGCGATTCGCTTTTCGGTGGTTTTTTTGCGCTTACAGCGCGGGGCCGGAGAGAGGGCCTTGATTGCTCGCGGTATGGCTGGCGCGGCGGTGATGCCTTTGGGCTTTAGGCATGGTTTGGGCTTTGTCTCCGGTTTCTTCTTGCTGTCGCTTTTTCGGCGCTTGGCGGCGGGAGTTTCTCCATGCCGTGCGGCGCTTTCTGCTTGTTGGGTTGGATTGTAGGGCGGTTTTTGAGAAAGCTCCAATATGTGAGTGTTGGATTCAGATAATGGGATTTTTTTGCTGTGGGGTGAGTTGTTGGGTTGTGGTGTGCGGGTGTTGGCCTTTCCTTGCCGTGTTAGTGGTCTATTAGCGTCGCCCCTGTGCGGGGCAGGCACCTACTTTCTTTGCCGCGGCAAAGAAAGTAGGCAAAGAAAGCCGCTTCACACCGCTAACCCCTAAGCGGAGCCCTCGCGCAGCCGCGGTAGTGGTACATCTGGAATCTGTGCCGTCGCACATTCGGCTCCGGTGACAAAGCCGTCATACCTCCCGCCTCGCGCTGCGCGCTCGCCGGAAAGGTCTGCTTTTGACCCGTAGGTTTCTCTGCGTACTGTGGGGCCGTCGGCTTCGCCTCGGCGTCGCGCTGAAGTGCCGGTGTGTGAAGAGCGACGCCGGGGATGGAATCGCCGACAGCTTCGCCAGGTCTTGCAACGGCGCGAGTAGCTCCCTCTTCAGCATTGCCCGCCCCTCTTCTCAGCACAGCCGTTGAGAACACGAACGAGGGCTTGAGAAATTTCGGAATTGATTGCGGCACGCACCTTTTAGCCTGCGCAGGTGTTCGCTTGCTGGAAGACACGTTTTAGAATTCTTTTGTCGTGTATTCCGCGACATACAGGTTTAACAGCCTACTAGCGTAGTACCCCGTACGATTGCTCACTCAACTGTGCGGCTGCCTTTGCGCGTCTGTTCTCAACGGGCGGGCCTTGGCGGGGGAGCCTCACGGCTCGCCGGTTTTTGGTACTGCGCTCCGGTCTGTTAACCCCGTCACTGTGCCCGCTCACCACCTTGCAAGCGCGTGTCGGGCGATCCAGCTAAGTTTCAGGGAGATCGCGCCATGAGTAAATCCGTCAAGAATTCACGCACCACGTCGCGCCCGCCCGTTGATGCACTTCAATACGAAAAGCTCGCCTTGTCCGCCTTTGGGCTGCTTGAGCGGCAGCTAAGTCAACTGGACAAGCTGGTGACACTTGCGGCTTCGATAGTCAGGAGTCCGGCGGTGACGAGAGAGGAGAGACATCGCCAGCGGAAATTACTGGAATCGCTGCTCGACACGGGCGAGGATTACCAACGCGAAGTCGAGATCGACCGCGAGTTGTACCAGGTGATCGCGCTTGATGCGAAGGGAATTCCGCAGAGCCGAACCTGTCCGCATTTTTGTGTGCGAGGCGGTTAGCGGAGTTACCCGCGTGCGTTGGTAAAACGCTCTCCAAACAGAATAGCGAACTGGTTCATGGCGGAGGACCAGTCGAATGCCGCCCGTACAGACTTCGCCAGCACGTTGCGCAATGCCAGCCACAGTAGCTTGATGGCGGCCTCGTCGTTGGGGAAGTGGCCGCGGGTCTTGATGATCTTGCGTAGTTGCATGTTCAGACTCTCAATGGCATTCGTGGTGTAGACGACACGGCGTATGTCGGGCGGAAACACGAAGAAGGGTGTGACGTTCTCCCACGCCCGTCGCCACGACTGCACGATGGTCGGATACTTCGCGCCCCATGGCCCTTCGGCAAAGGCCTCCAGGGCCTGCTGCGCGGCCTGTTCGTTCGCGGCGGCATAGACCGGACGCAGCGCTGCGGCGACGCTTTTGCGATCCTTGTAGCTGGCGTATTCCAGGCTGTTGCGGATCAGGTGCACGATGCAGGTCTGCACGGCCGTGCGCGGGTACGCCGTGCCGATCGCCTCGGCCAGCCCCTTCAGGCCGTCGACCACCGCGATCAGGATGTCCTGGCAGCCCCGGGTCTTCAGTTCATTGAACACCTTCAGCCAGAACTTCGCACCTTCGGTCTGCTCGATCCACAGGCCGAGCACGTCGCGCTGGCCGTCGGCCTGAATGCCCAGCGCCAGATACACCGCCTTATTGCTCACCACACCGTCGCCACGGATCTTCACGCGCAGCGCGTCGAAGAACACCACCGGGTACATCGGCTCAAGTGGACGGCTTTGCCAGGCAAGCGTTTCGGCCATCACCTCATCGGTGACCGAGCTGATGAAGTCGGGCGAGACCTCGGTGCCATAGCTTTCGGCCAGAAACGACTGGATCTCGCGCACGCTCATGCCGCGTGCGTACATGGCAATGATGCGTTCGTCGAAGCCCGTGAAACGGCGCTCGTGCTTGGGAATCAGGATCGGCTCGAAGCTGCCTTCACGGTCGCGCGGCAGATCGACCCGCACCGGGCCACGCTCGGTGATGACTGTCTTGCCGCTGGCGCCGTTGCGTTCATTGGTCTGCTCCGCAGGCTTGGGCTGGCCGGGCCGGTAGCCCAGATGCATGTTCATTTCGGCGCCCATCGCGCGTTCGATGAGCGCCTTGTTGAACGCCAGCATCAGGTCCTGAACCTCGGCGGGCGTCATCGGACCCTTCACCAGTTCATCCAGCAGCGCTTCAGGCAGTTCAGGCAGCGGCCCGCGGGCCGCTGCCTGAGACGCGACGGTGCGTTTCTTTTTCATCGGCATATCCATGATCTTGATCCCTCATGATATGCCCCGCCCACGAAATTACGGATAGGTCCGCAGAGCCGCATCACAGCGCGCCACGCAGCGGACCTTCTTGCAAAGGCCACGAAGACAGCGTCAGAAGACCGTGAGCGTATCGGCGCAAAAAGAACGATGCAGAACAGGCAACCTCGCTTTAGAAGCATCACGCGAGCAACGACAGCAGCGCATTGACAAAGCTCTGCGTCGATATACGGCGCTTCGAAGAAGCTCCGAACTGAAGCGCACCAAATACCGAACGTCGTTACGGCCCAAAGCCGAGGCGAAGCCGACGGCCCCACAGCGCACAGAGAAACCCACTGGTTAGGATAGGAGCAGACCCTTCCGGCGAGCGCGCAGCGCGAGGCGGGAAGTATGACGGCCTTGTCACTAGCGCCGAATGTGCGAGAACACAGATTCCAGATGCACCACTATTGCGACTGCGCGAGGGGCCCGCTTACAGGCTGGCGGTGTGAAGCGGCTTTCTTTGCCTACTTTCTTTGCCGCGGCAAAGAAAGTAGGTGCCTGCCCCGCACAGGGGCGACGCTAATAGACCACTGAGAATACAAGGAAAGGCCAACACCACAAAAACCCCACCCAAAGCACCGCGCAGGGGCAAAAACCTCATCAATCGGGCAACTCAGCCGCCCCCATCCGCCTCGCAATAACCCGCGCCCGCTGCGCCAGATACTGCGACCCCCGATGCTCATCAAAATACTTAGGCTGCGGCAGCATCACCGCCAATCGAGCCGACTGCGCAGCAGTCAACTTACTCGCCGACGTCTTGTAATAATAATGAGCCGCCGCCTCAGCCCCATAAACCCCATTCCCCCACTCAACGGAGTTGAGATAAATCTCAAAGATCCGTTCCTTATCCATCAAGGTCTCAAGCATCCAGGTAATGATGAGTTCCTGCCCCTTCCGGATATAACTCTTCTCCCGAGACAAGAACAGATTCCGCGCCAACTGCTGAGTAATGGTCGACCCACCGCGCACAATCTTGCCCTTAGCCTTATTCCGCTCCCATGCCTGCAAAATAGCGTCGGTCTCATAGCCGTTGTTATTAACAAAATTCGCATCCTCAGAAGCAATAATCGCGCGCTTCAGATTCCGCGAAATCTGGTCATGCGACACCCACGTATGCTGCACTGAAAGATCCGGCCGATCCTGCGACAACCGCCACGCGTCCGACCGCATAAACGACGTACTCCGCGGATTGACGTAATTCCACACAGCGATCTGCCCGAAGTAAAACGCCTGCGTCGCCAGCCACGCAATCGCCACCACGGCGCCCAGATAGACGATCCATCGTACCGGACCTGGCCGGCTCACGCGCCGCCTTGCTGTCATCGTGCGTCGAGTCCTCGTGTCAATGGCCGCTGCAAAGTAACCGCCGCCTTAGGCGTGCGACGGCGCCGTCAACAGCGCGCGCAATTCGGCCAGCACCGGCGCGCCATCAGGCCGCACGCCACGCCACACGTAAAACGATTCAGCCGCCTGTTCGACCAGCATGCCGAGACCGTCCGCACCGCGCGCGCCCAGCTTCCGCGCGTGCTCCATGAAGACCGTCGGATGCGCGCCGTACATCATGTCGTAGGCAAGCGTGCCGTTGCCGAACGCGCGGTCGTCGCACTCCGGCAGCGACGCGTCCAGACTGCCCGCCGTCGCATTGACGATCACGTCGTAGGCGCCCGCCTCGATCGCCCGCGCGCTGCCGCCGCTCAATCGGCACGCGGCATCACGCGCGGCTTGCGCGAATTGATCCACCAGCGCCTCGGCCTTTTCCGCCGTGCGATTGACGATGGTCAACGTATGCGGTGCGCGGTCCAGCATCGGCAGCACCACTCCGCGCGCGGCACCGCCCGCGCCGAGCAACAGAATCCGCGCGCCCCTCAGGGACACGCCGAGATTCACTTCGATGTCACGCACGAGGCCGAAGCCGTCCGTGTTGTCGCCGTAAATACCATTCGCGTCGATGCGCAACGTATTCACCGCGCCCGCTGCCGCCGCGCGCGGCGACAACGTGTCCGCAAAGGCATGCGCGTCGAGCTTGAACGGCACGGTCACGTTCAGTCCGCGCCCGCCTGCATCGATGAAGGCCCGCACGTGCGGCACGAACGCATCCACTGGCGCGAGCAGGTGGCCATACTCGACGGGCTCGCCGGTCTGCGCGGCAAAGCGCCCATGAATGAACGGCGACTTGCTGTGGCCGACCGGGTTGCCGATGACCGCATAGCGGTCGCGTGAATCCTGGGTGCTCATCGCCCCGGCTCCGCAATGTGCTGATGGGTAACGGCACCGTCCGCGCCATCGCTGCTTTCGGCATCGTTCTTCACAGCAGCCGCGTCGTTGCCGTCGAGTTCCGCTTCGGCCTGCGCCTCGGCTTCGCCTTCGGCGCTCTCGTCCGGGGCGTCGATGATCTCCTCTTCGCCCTCATCCGCTTCCTCAGCCTCGCTGCCGCTCGTCACGGTCGGCGCGTCGAGCACGTGTAGCAGACGCACGGACGCTTCGACGGTCAACTCATCGATCGACATCACTTCCATCTGCAAACGCGTGCCACGCGCGTGTACGCCGAGGCCAGGCACATGCAGCAGCAGCGGAATCTCTTCAAGGCGCACCAGATCGCCCTTCACCACCGACGCCACCACCTGCTTCCTGTTCTCCTGCTTCAGCCAGCGCAGACACCAGAAATATTCCATGCGACGCTGGTGATCGGCGTACGCGGTATACGTATCGTCGAAACCTTGCACGACAGCGAACAGATCGGCGTCTTTGGGCTTGAACGGCGCGGCCAGTTTCGCGGTCACACCATGCTGCACGCAGGCAATCAACTGCCACTGATTAACCAGGTCGACATAACGACGCAGCGGCGACGTGCTCCAGGCGTACTGCGTGACGCCGAGTCCTTCGTGCGGTGCGGCGTTAGTCTGCATACGCGTGCGCTTCGGACCGGTCGGCGCACCGAATGCGCGTTGCGTGCGATAAATGCCCGGCACGCCGTGGTCATGCAGGAACGCGCCCCACGACGAGTTCGCGAGAATCGCCAGCTCGGCGACGATCGTATCGAGCGGCGACCCACGCCGGCGCGGCGTGATCGTGATGTGCTCGCCTTCCACGTAGAAGTTGAAGTCGGTGTTGCGCTGCACTTCGCGACGCAAACCGTAACCGGCGCGCGCGGCCTGGCGCTTTTCGAACAGCGCCTGCGCGAACGGCCAGAGCACGGCGATGTCGTCCTTGTGCGGATAGTCGCCGGTGCCGGCGGCGAGCGCCTCTTCGGTGACCAACTCGTCGAGCGTGTTGTGGCGCAGGTTGTTCTTCACGAACACGCGCTCGGCGCGCGTTTCGCTCGCGACGATTTCCTGCGTCTCGCGATTGACGATCACATACAGCGAGAGCGCCGGACGCAGGCCGCCTTCGGCCAGCGTGAACGCTTCGACGACGCTGTCGGGCAGCATGGTGATCTTGTCGCCAGGCATATACACAGTCGACAGTCGCGTGCGTGCGATCGCATCGACCTCGTCGCCACGCTGAATGCCGAGCGCCGGCGCGGCGATGTGCACGCCGATCCGCACGCGGCCATCGGCCAGATGCTCGACGGAGAAAGCGTCGTCGATTTCAGTCGTGGTGATGTCGTCGATCGAAAATGCCTGCACGTTTGCTTCGGGCAGATCTTCCGGCAAGTTGCCGACCGTAACGGGCGGAAAGCCCGTGCCGTGCGGGAAAAACTCGGAGAGGAATTTCGCTTCGTGCAGCGCGCGCGCCGACGGAATGGCGCCGTTTTCCAGCATCAGACGCGCTTGCGAGATGCCGCGCGCCGCCGCGGCGCCTTCGAGCGCTTTGTACTCGATCGTGTTCTTGTCCGGCCTGGTCAACAGCCCCAGCGCCTTGCTGCCGGTGAAGGCTTCCGGCAGACGACCCGCTTTTAACTCGTCTTCGTAGCCAGCCTGCACCAGCGCCTGCTGGCGCTTACGCTCGAGGCCGGCGAGCGCCATCTTCAGTTGTTCCTGCGGCGCGCGCTGATACATGCCGCGGCCCTTGCGGCGGAAGTACACCGGCGAGCCGTGCATGCGCAACACCAGCGCGGCGCGCTCGATCGAGCCGAAACGCTCGCCGAAATACTCGGCGCCAAGGGTCGCGAACGGGAATTCGTCGTCAGGCGCACATTCCCACAGAAAATCCAGATCGATCTCCTGCGCGGCGGCGTCGGCCTGTTGCATCAGCTCGGCCGCGCTCGGCTTTTCGAATTCGATCAGCACGTCTTTCGCGCGCACCTTGGTGCGCCGGCCGCCCGGCAGCTCGACCTGAAAAGCATCGCCCTGGCGCGACAGCACGCTGCCGGCCTTGAAACTGCCCGATTCCTCGAAGAAAACGTTCACTCAATACTCTCGTTCTGACTTGCATCTGCCGGCGCGCCCGATCTGGTTCAGCGATCGATCATTGCGTGCGCGGCACGGCAACGTGTCGTGGTAGTGGATCCGCGGCGCGGTACGCGCGCCTGCGGCATGAATCATGATGCGCGGCAACTGCCGCGCTGCCGGAACACCCGGCATGACGTGACTTAATGCAACATCAAGCGGCTTCGCGCGGCGCCGGCGGCTCGACGTCTTCCGCGTCGCAAAAGGCCAGCACGTCGTCGACGTATTGCGCGAACTCGCTGATCGCGTGGTCGCTCCCTTCGATCAGCGTAGTCCGTGCGCCGGGATAGCGCGCGAGCATTTCGCGGTAGTCGAGCACTTCGTCGCCGGTCGCGGCCATCAAATAATAGCGTTCGGGCCGCGTGATCGAAGCGACGCCGAGCGCGCGCAACTCATCCAGGTGATGCGGCTCGACGACGATGCTGCCGCCGCCGTGCCACAACGGCTGCTCGCCGAGATAGGCGCTCAGATCGCGCTGCGGCACGACCGCCGGGTTCAGCAGCACCGCCGGCCAACCGTGCTTTTCAGCCAGATGCGTGGCGAAATAGCCGCCGAGCGAACTGCCGATCAGCGTGACGACTTTCGGCTGCGCCGCGGCCACCAACGACTCGGCGAGCGCCACGGTCTCGAACGGCGAAACCGGCAACATCGGACAACACCATTCGTCGCTGCGGCCGAGTTCGACGAGCCGCGCCGCCAGCACGCGCGCCTTGAACGAATTGGGTGACGAGCGGAAACCGTGCAGATAAAGGATCACGAAGCGCCTCGCGCGGAAAGGGCGTCGAGCAGTTTCTGATGCACGCCGCCGAAGCCGCCGTTGCTCATCACCAGAATCTGGTCGCCCGGGCGCGCTGCGTGGACTACCGCTTTGACCAGCGCGTCGAGATTGTCGAAAGCCTGCGCCTTGCCGCCGAGCGGCGCGAGCGCCTCGCCGAGATTCCAGCCGAGCGCGTCGCGGCCGGCCGGCGCGCCGTAGCCGAACACGAGGTCGGCGTCGGCGAGACTGGCCGGCAATTGCGCCTTCATCACGCCGAGCTTCATGGTGTTCGAGCGCGGTTCCAGCACGGCGAGAATTCGCGTGTTGTCGCGGCCGACGCGGGCGCGCAAGCCGGCCACGGTCGTATCGATCGCGGTCGGGTGATGCGCGAAGTCGTCGTACACGGTCACGCCGTCGACGCTGCCGCGCACTTCCATGCGCCGCTTGACGTTGCGAAAGCTCGCCAGCGACCGTGCCGCCTGCGCCGGCGGCACGCCGACATGGCGTGCAGCGGCGATCGCGGCCAGCGCGTTCATGCGGTTGTGCTCGCCTTGCACCTCCCACTCGACCACGCCGACGCGCTTGCTGTTGTGATACACGGCGAAGCGCTCGTCGACCGGCACGCCGTCTTCCGCCGGCAAGGTTTGCCAGCCGCCCTGCACGCCGAAGCGCTCCACTTCGCTCCAGCAGCCGCGGGTCAGCACGCGCTCGAGCGCGTCTTCACGGCCATTCGTGACCACGCGGCCGATTCCCGGCACGGTGCGGATCAGATGATGGAACTGCGTTTCGATCGCGCCCAGATCCGGAAAGATGTCAGCGTGATCGAATTCGAGGTTGTTCAGCACCGCGGTCTTGGGCCGGTAGTGGACGAACTTGGAGCGCTTGTCGAAGAAGGCCGTGTCGTACTCGTCGGCTTCGATCACGAAGAAGCTGGAGTCGGTCAGCCGTGCCGACACGCCGAAATTCAGCGGCACGCCGCCGATCAGAAAGCCCGGGTTGAGGCCGGCGTCTTCGAGCAGCCAGGTCAGCATCGAGCTGGTGGTCGTCTTGCCGTGCGTGCCGGCCACCGCCAGTACCCATTTGCCGTTCAGGACATGTTCGCCGAGCCATTGCGGGCCGGAGGTGTACGGCAGGCCCCGGTCGAGAATGGCTTCCATCAGCGGGTTGCCGCGCGAGACCACATTGCCGATCACGAACAGGTCCGCGTTCAGGCCGTTCAACTGGTCCGCGTCGTAGCCTTCAATCAGGCCAATGCCTTGCGCCTCGAGCTGGGTGCTCATGGGCGGATAGACGCCGGCGTCGCAACCCGTCACGGTGTGGCCCGCGCCGCGCGCGAGGACCGCGAGACCGCCCATGAACGTGCCGCAGATACCGAGGATGTGGATGTGCATAAGCCTGTCGTGCCGCGCGGGCGTTTTTCCTGGAAGAGCCCCTACTAATCCGGCGCTTCGCGCCGGTCCCCCGAGGGGGCAAGAAAAGCGGGCGAGGCCCGGGGTTTTCCTGAGAGGGATGGGAGCGCAGAAGAGCGGCCGAAACGACCGTCTGCAAAGGACGCTATTGTAACCGACGCCTTTCGATCACCCTATGCGTGCGCGCCCGCGCCGCCGCGCCCCGCGCGCTGTGCGACCCGCCAGGAAAGGCCGTCGCCAATCTCTAGTATGATCGAGGGATGGTTCGCAAATCACACTTCGATCCGCAGCGCGTGCGCGAGGAAATCGCCATCGCGGCTGCCCGCCTGATCGCCGAAGACGGTCTGGACTACGCCACGGCGAAGCGCAAAGCCGCCCGTCAAGTGATCGGCGAGAGCCGTGTTGCCGGCGAATGGCTGCCGGATAACGACCAGATTGAAGAAGAAATCCGCGAGTATCAGTCGCTATTCCAGGGCGACAGCCAGCCCGCGCTGCTGCGGCGGCTGCGCCATATCGCAGTCGACTGGATGGAACGGCTCGCGCCGTTCAATCCTTATTTGACCGGCGCGGTGCTAGGCGGCACCGCCGGCGAGCACTCGGATATCCACCTTCAGGTGTTCTGCGACAACCCCAAAGAAGTCGCGATCTATTTTCTTAACGCCGACATTCAGTACGACGTCTCGGAAACGCGGCATTTCGCCGGCCGCGGCTATGTCGAGACGCTTAGCTTTCTGTGGCGCCCCACGAATGAAGGCCGCGACGCGGAGCCGGTCGGCGTGCACGTGGCGCTCTACGAAACGGACGACCTGCGCGGCGCGGTGCGTGCCGACGCGCGCGGCCGCACGGCGCGCGCGAACCTGCAGGCCGTGCAGACGCTGCTCGACGGCAGCGACGTCGCTCCTTCAACCAACTAGACTGACCAAGATGAATATGAGACGGATTCTGGCGGGCGCGTGTGTCGCCATCGTCGCCGCGGGGGGCGGTGTATTGGCCAACCGTTGGCTGAACGGCGGCGCCGGGGAAGTCGCGCACGCCGCGCAACCGGCCTCCCCCCAAAGCGCCGTCGCGCAGCTCTGGACCGCCCCCGTCACGACCGTGGACGGCAAGCCGCAAACGCTAAGTGTGCTTAAAGGGCACCCAATCGTCGTCAACTTCTGGGCGTCGTGGTGTGGGCCTTGCGTCGAAGAAATGCCATCTTTGTCGCAGCTTCAACGCGACTACGCGAAAAAAGGCATCCAGTTCGTTGGACTTGGCGTCGATTCGGAGAAAAACGTTCAGGCGTTCCTGCAGAAAGTAAAAGTGGCGTATCCGATCTACATCACCGGCTTCGGCGGTGCCGACCTCGCGCGTGCGTTCGGCAATACTGCGGGCGGGCTGCCGTTTACCGTCGTAATCGACGCAAATGGCAACATTCGCTCGACAAAATTGGGACAAATCGACCCGCAAGCGCTGAAACAAACGCTCGACGCGCTTTAAATTTCACATTCTTCTGACGCTCGATTACCTGCGGAAGGCGCGAAATTACGCGCAAATCCCGCGGATTTGAGAGAAGATGGGCGCCCGGCGCGGCGGCAAAGCGCCGCCGGCATCGATCCGTACGCGCGCGAAACTAGACAAGTTTCTCTAATCAGCGCTAAAGTGCGCCCAATTCCACGGAAAAAGAAGCGACCATGACGCGACTGCTGGTACTGCACGGACCCAACCTCAACCTTCTCGGCACCCGGGAACCCGAGGTCTACGGTCGCGTGACCTTGCCGCAGATCGATCAGGCACTGGCGGACCGCGCAGCGGACGCCGGCGTCGAACTCGCGTCGTTCCAGAGCAATCACGAAGGCGCTCTGGTGGACCGCATCCAATCCGCGCGGACTGAAAAAACCGATTTCATACTGATCAATCCCGCCGCGTACACGCATACCAGCGTGGCCATTCGGGACGCACTGGCGGGGGTCGGCATCCCGTTCGTCGAGATTCATCTGTCGAACGTGCATCGTCGCGAACCGTTCCGGCATCACTCGTATTTCTCCGACCAGGCTGAGGGCGTGATTTGCGGTCTCGGCTGGAAGGGATATATGTACGCGCTCGAATTCGCGCTCGACCGGCTGTCCGCCGGCTCGTCGCGCGGCTGATTCCAAACACGTCTAATTTGCGCCGGCTGCGTATGCGCCGGCACTTTTCGCATTAAAGGGGCTGCCTGATGGACTTACGTAAACTGAAAACTCTGATCGACCTCGTCTCGGAGTCCGGTATTTCCGAACTCGAAGTGACCGAGGGCGAAGGCAAGGTCCGCATCGTCAAGAATGCGCCGCCGGTTTACGTGCAGCCGTCCGCCTCATATGCGCCGCAATACGCGCAGCCGGCACCGGCAATCGGTGGCGAAGCGCCGGCTGCCGCAGCCGCGCCGGCTACGCCGGCCGCCGTCGCGCCGCAAGGCCATGTGGTGACCTCGCCGATGGTCGGCACGTTCTACCGTGCGCCGTCGCCGGGTGCCGATCCGTTCGTCCAGGTGGGCGACACGGTCAAGGAAGGCCAGACGATCTGCATTATCGAAGCGATGAAGCTGCTTAACGAAATCGAGTCGGACAAGTCCGGCGTGGTGAAGGAAATCCTCGTCGAAAACGGCCAGGCGGTCGAGTACGGCCAACCGCTGTTCGTGGTCGGCTGACGCGGCACGCTTTACGCATGCCGCCCGCGCGCCCGTCGTTCCCAGGCGCGCGACCGATCCTCTGAGGCAGCCGGCGTTGTGATCAACCCGGCGCCCATTGATGAGTCGAAAAACCGCTATGTTTGAAAAAATCCTCATTGCCAATCGTGGCGAGATCGCGCTTCGTATCCAGCGCGCCTGCCGCGAACTCGGCGTCAAGACGGTCGTCGTTTATTCCGAAGCCGACAAGGAAGCCAAGTACGTGAAGCTCGCCGACGAGGCCGTCTGTATCGGCCCGGCGCCTTCGAACCTGAGCTATCTGAACATGCCCGCGCTGATCAGCGCGGCGGAAGTCACCGACGCCGAAGCGATTCACCCCGGCTACGGCTTCCTCTCGGAAAACGCCGACTTCGCCGAACGTGTCGAACAGTCCGGCTTCACCTTCATCGGCCCACGCCCGGAAACAATCCGGATGATGGGCGACAAGGTCACGGCCAAGCAGACCATGATCAAGACCGGCGTGCCTTGCGTGCCGGGTTCGGAAGGCGCGTTGCCGGACGATCCGAAAGAGATCGTGAAGATTGCCCGCCAGGTCGGCTATCCGGTCATCATCAAGGCCGCCGGCGGCGGTGGTGGCCGCGGCATGCGCGTGGTCCACACGGAAGCGGCGCTGGTCAACGCGGTCAACATGACGCGCGAAGAAGCCGGCCGTGCATTCGGTAATCCGCAGGTCTACATGGAGAAATTCCTGGAGAACCCGCGGCACATCGAAATTCAGGTGCTGGCTGACTCGTTCAAGAACGCAGTCTGGCTGGGCGAACGTGATTGCTCGATGCAGCGCCGTCACCAGAAAGTGATCGAAGAGGCGCCGGCGCCGGGTATCGCGCGCCGCCTGATCGACCGCATCGGCGACCGTTGCGCGGACGCCTGCAAGAAGATGGGCTATCTGGGCGCGGGTACGTTCGAATTCCTGTATGAAAACGGCGAGTTCTACTTCATAGAAATGAACACGCGCGTGCAGGTCGAGCATCCGGTCACGGAGCTGATCACGGGCGTCGATATCGTGCAGGAACAGATCCGCATCGCGGCCGGCGAGAAGCTCGCCTTCCGTCAGCGCGACATCGTGTTCAAGGGTCACGCGATCGAATGCCGGATCAACGCGGAAGATCCGTTCAAGTTCATTCCGTCGCCGGGACGTTTGACGTCATGGCACATGCCGGGCGGCCCCGGCATCCGCGTCGACTCGCATGCCTACAATGGCTATTTCGTGCCGCCGAACTATGATTCGATGATCGGCAAGCTGATCGCTTACGGCGCCACGCGCGAACAGGCAATCAAGCGCATGCGCATCGCGTTGTCGGAGATGGTGGTGGAAGGCATTCAAACCAACATCCCGCTACACCGCGAGCTGATGCTGGACGCGAAATTCGTCGAAGGCGGCACGAGCATTCATTACCTCGAAAACCGGTTGGCCGCGAAGCTGCAGGCCGCGCCGGAAGAAGCGTAACCCATGAGCTACCGGGAACTGATCGCCGAGTTGGCACGCGAGCAGGCGGAGGAATTCTCCGACGCGCTGCTCGAGTTGGGCGCGTTGTCCGTATCGGTTGAAGATGCGGACGCCGACACGCCCGACGAGCAGCCGCTGTTCGGCGAACCCGGTCTCACACCGGATCGCACGGCGTGGCAGCGTTCACGCGTGATCGCGCTGGTCGCGCCAGAACACGACCCTGCGGTGTTGCTCACTGCCGCCGCCAATGAAATCGGCCTCCCGGCGGCGCCTTCGTTCACCGTGCGTGAAGTCGAAGATCAGGATTGGGTGCGGCTCACGCAGTCGCAGTTCGATCCGATCAAGATCGGCGAACGCATCTGGGTCGTGCCGTCGTGGCACGATGCGCCGGACCCCCAAGCACTGGTGCTGGAGCTGGATCCCGGGCTCGCCTTCGGCACCGGCAGCCATCCCACCACGCGGCTTTGCATGGAATGGCTGGAGCAGTCGGTGCAGCCCGAGCAGTCCGTGCTCGATTACGGTTGCGGCTCCGGCATTCTCGCGATCCTCGCGAAAAAGTGCGGCGCGAATCCGGTGTACGGCATCGACATCGATCCGCAAGCGGTCGAGTCGGCGCGTCACAATAGCGAGCGCAACCGCGCGGAGGTCATCTATGGCCTGCCCGACGAATGCCCGACCGGCGAGTTCGATATCGTGGTCGCCAATATCCTGTCCAACCCGCTCAAACTGATGGCGTCGATGCTTACGTCGAAGGTCAAGCCGGGTGGCAAGATCGCGCTGTCCGGCATTCTGGCGCGGCAAGCGGACGAGGTCGCGCAGGTCTACTCACGGTGGATCGACATCAGCGTATGGCGCGAACACGAAGGTTGGGTATGCCTGTCGGGAACGCGTCGCGAAAGCCATTAGAATAAGGCGTATTGTCCAACCAACGGCCTTTCGGCTCATCGGCTCAATATGCTCCTGGCGACGCGTTGCCCCTTCTGCGAAACCGTTTTTCGTCTGCAAACGGAACAGCTTGCGCTGCGCCGCGGCCTTGTGCGCTGCGGACATTGCCACGAAGTATTCGACGCATCGAGCAGTCTGTTCGACATTAGCGAAGGCGGTGATTTTTCGACCGCCAAACCGGTCGCCGCGGCTGCGGCGATAGAAGCGCTCTCAGGCGTGCGGCCGAAAAGCCCCGACTTCAGCGCCGAAGCGTGGGACCCGTGGGCGCCGGCACCCGACGCCGCCATCGACAAGCGTCTGCGCCACAACGCCGACAATGTACCGCTCTCGCCGGTCTCGACCGGCGCGGGCGTCGCCGTCACGCCGCGCCACGCTACGGAGCCCGAACTGCAAGCCGGCGCATCCAACGCGCCACTTCCGCCCGACGATGAACCGGTGCTGGCGGACGCGCCGCTCGACCCGTTCGCGTATCACCTGGACCCGCCCGAGGAAGACACCGAAGCGCCGCGTGTCTGGCACAAGACCGAGCGCGCGCCCGATACGGCGCCGAGTGAACCGCTCGAAGAGCCGGTTCTGGACGAGCCGGCTACCTTGTATGGCATTCCTGACAATGAGCCGCGTTTCGGTTCGGCCGGCCTAGGCGCGGCCGGCCTAGGTGCGGCCGGCCTAGGCGCGGCCGAGGTAGGTCCCGCCGGCTTCGGTCCGACCAGCTCAGGCCCAGCCAGACCCGATGCGTCGATGGCCACAGGCGCAGGCGCGGCGGCCTTTGCCGCTGCCGGCCCCGCCACCGCTACCGGTCCCGTCTCCGCCAGCGGCGAACCCTTCTCCGTGCAGCCGATCGACGACGGCCCCGATCCCTTCCCCGTGGTGCGCGAAACCCGCCCGGCCGAACCGCGGCGCATGGGCTGGATCATCGCCGGCTCGGTGGTGGCGGCGCTGTTGATCGTCGCGCTGCTCGCGCAACTCGCCTGGTGGCAACGCGAAACGGTGATGGTTTATTTCCCGCGCTCGCAGACGCTCTATGCGAAGGCCTGCTTGACGCTCGGTTGCCAGGTTACGCCGCCGCACGACATCGACGGCTTGCAGGTCGAACCATCCGATCTGCGGCAGATCGACGGCCCGCACAAGCTCGAACTGAAGATGCCGCTGCGTAACCGTTTCAATATCGCGCTCGCCTATCCGGCCATCGAACTCACGCTGCTCGACGACCAGAACAATGTCGCGGTGCGCCGCGTGCTGTGGCCGCAAGACTACGTCCCGCCCGGCACGCAGATCGCCGCCGGCCTGCCCGCGCATACGACCCAGACCATGATCGTGCATCTCGACACGGGCAATGCGGTCGCTTCCAATTTCCGCGTACAGATTTTTTATCCGTAACGCTTTCCCGCGCGCCCGGCACTGACCGGGCGCGTTCACCGTCAATCCTGACGAATTTTCGGAGCACGACAACATGAGTCAAGTTACGCTGGGTGGCAACCCGATCGAAGTAGCCGGCACGTTCCCGTCCGTGGGCCAGGCCGCTCCCGCTTTCTCGCTGGTCGGCAAGGATCTGAAGCCGGTGTCGCTCGCCGACTTCGCCGGCAAGCGCAAAGTGCTGAACATTGTCCCAAGCCTCGACACACCGACCTGCGCCACCTCGACCCGCAAGTTCAACGAAGCCGCCGCCAAGCTGACCAACACGGTCGTGATCGTCGTGTCGGGCGACCTGCCGTTCGCGGCGTCGCGCTTCTGCACGACCGAAGGCATCGAGAACGTCGTCACGGCGTCCACGTTCCGCGGCCATGAGTTCGCGCAAGCCTACGGCGTCGACGTGACGAGCGGCCCGCTGGCCGGCCTGACGGCACGCGCCGTGGTGGTGATCGACGAGAACGACAAGGTCGTTCACGCTGAACTGGTCGGCGAAATCAAGAACGAACCGAACTACGACGCAGCCCTCGCCGCGCTGAAGTAACACCTTCGCGCACGAACCCGGCGCCGCGCTTCATGCGCGGCGCTGTCACATCGTCGCGCCCATTCTCTTTATCGTTTTTACAGGAACGCTCGCCTTGGCTACGCTGATTTGCGGCTCGCTCGCCTACGACAACATCATGACCTTCGAAGGCCGGTTCCGGGAGCACATCCTGCCGGAGCAGGTCCACATCCTGAACGTGAGCTTTCTGGTGCCGACCATGCGCCGCGAGTTCGGTGGCTGCGCGGGCAACATCGCGTATTCGCTGCATCTGCTGGGCGGCGACGCGCGCATCATGGGCACGCTCGGCTCGGTCGACGCGCAGCTCTATATGGACCGGTTCGAACAACTCGGGCTGTCGACGGAGAGCGTGCTGGTGGTGCCGGACACGTACACGGCGCAGGCGATGATCACCACGGACCTGGAAAACAATCAGATCACCGCGTTCCACCCGGGCGCGATGATGCAGTCGCATCTGAATCGCGCTGATCAGGCCAAGGGCATCACGCTCGGCATCGTCGGGCCGGACGGTTACGACGGCATGATCCAGCACGCCGAGCATCTCGCGGCCGCGGGCGTCCCGTACATTTTCGATGTAGGCCAGGGCTTGCCGCTCTTCGACAGCGAGTCGCTGCGGCGCATGATTGAACTCGCCACTTATGTAGCGGTCAATGACTACGAAGCCAAACTGGTGAGCAACAAAACGGGCTGGTCGATCGAAGAGATCGCCGGCAAGGTCGAGGCGCTGATCGTCACGCTCGGCGAGCATGGCGCGCAGATCCATCACGCGGGCGGTATCGAAGAGATTCCGGCGGTGAAGGCACAGCAAGTGCTCGATCCGACAGGTTGCGGCGACGCGTTTCGCGGCGGCTTGCTGTACGGCATCGAGAACAAGCTCGGCTGGGCCACCACCGGGCGGCTGGCGAGCCTGATGGGCGCGCTGAAGATCGAACATCAGGGCCCGCAAAATTACGCGCCCAGCCGGGCCGAGATCAACGAGCGGTTCAAGCAGGCGTTCGGATACGACCTGCCGTAATACCGAGAGCTATTGGAGTTTAGGGAATGAGAATAACGAGTCGCCTGATCGTGGCCGCCTTGATTGCCGGTTCGCTGGCCATGTCGGGGTGTGCGTACAACAGCAGTTCCGCGGACGTGTACACGGCGTCGCAGGCGCAGCGCGAAGAAACGGTCCGCATGGGCACGGTGGATAGCGTGCGCGCCGTGAAGATCAGTTCGAACAATGGTCAGCCGAGCGGTCTCGGCGCGATCGGTGGCGGCGCTCTGGGCGCGGTGGCCGGCAGCAGGATCGGTGGTGGCACCGGCGCGATCGTCACAGGCATTATTGGCGGCCTGGCAGGCGCGGTGGCCGGCAATGCGGTCGAGAACGGCGTCGCGGTGCACGACGGTCTCGAAGTCACCGTCCGGCTCGACAACGGCGACATGCGCGCCATCACGCAAAGCGCCACCGGCGAGATCTTCCGCGCCGGCGAACGCGTACGGTTGCTTTCCAGCGGCGGCGTCACGCGCGTCACGCACTAAGTTTCCCCTCTCGCGCGGCGAGGCTGTCTGCCGCCGCGACGACCTCACACGCATGCCCTCCCCTGTGCATGCGTTTTTTTTCGCCTGCACGTTTTTCGCCGGGTGACTTCGCCTGACGATGTTGCCGGGTGATTTCGCCGGGCGAAAAAAATCCCGTCGCCGGAAACCGGCAACGGGACTGACCGAGTAGCGCTCACCACGCTACTCAAGCGCTACTCGATCATCGGACACATCATGCGACGTGTCGAAGTACTTCTACCGCTCAGCGTCCGGATTACGGACGGCTGCCCGTCGGGAACGGCCATGCCGCTGCCGGGTTCAGCGCGGTCTTCACCGTCGCCGCCGGTGCGCTCGAGACAGAAGTCGCAGCAGGTGCGGGAGCCGCCTTCTTGGCGACAGCCTTCTTCGCAGGGGCAGCCTTCTTGGCAGGAGCAGCGGCTTTCTTCGCGGCAGCCTTCTTGGCAGGCGCAGCCTTTTTAGCGGCAGCCTTTTTCGCGGGCGCAGCCTTTTTAGCAGCAGCCTTTTTCGCAGGCGCAGCCTTCTTGGCAGCAGCCTTCTTGGCCGGTGCAGCCTTCTTCGCTGCAGCCTTCTTGGCCGGTGCTGCCTTCTTTGCTGCAACCTTCTTCACTGCGGCTTTCTTAGCCGGTGCAGCCTTCTTCGCCGCAACCTTCTTCACTGCGACTTTCTTGGCTGCAGCCTTCTTGGCCGGAGCAGCTTTCTTCGCTGCAACCTTCTTGGCCGGTGCTGCCTTCTTCGCTGCGACCTTCTTCACTGCCACTTTCTTGGCAGCGACTTTCTTTGCCGGAGCAGCTTTCTTAGCCGGAGCAGCCTTCTTTGCTGCGACCTTCTTGGCTGCGGGTTTCTTTGCGGCGGCTTTTTTTGCAGTTGCCATCATTTTCTCCTTCAGGTTTTCAGATGAGAGTCAGTTCAAACTACACCCTTCGTCAAAACCCGCTTCCCGCGGACGCTTCTCAGGGCGCGCGCTACGAAGCGGGCTATTCATCGGCGTACGCAGGTGCTGCGCGCTTACGCTAATGAATGCGGTAAGGCGCGCCGTGCCAAAAGGCACCGCGCGCCAGATCTGTTCGGCGTTGAAGCTCAACGCCGGCAATTGCTTGATCGAGCCGCCGGCAACGACGCCAGCGGCTTTTTCCGGGGGGAAGTTTGCCCATCCCACTGAAGGGTTCGCAAAGTGCCTGTCATAGTTGTGGGCCGCGAAGGCACGCGGCGCACCGGGCATGCTTTGCATCAGGCGATTCTGCTCCTAGCCAAAATTGCCGCGGCCCAAGCCGACGGCATCCCCATCGATGAATGCATCTGCAGCACGAACCCGGCTCACTCCCAGGTCAGCGCGCCGCCAGTCTGATATTCGATCACTCGCGTCTCGAAGAAGTTGCGTTCCTTCTTCAGGTCGATCATCTCGCTCATCCACGGGAACGGGTTTTCCTCGTTCGGGTACAGCGGATCGAGACCGATCTGCTGGCAACGGCGGTTGCAGATGAAGCGCAAATAGCTCTTGAACATCGACGCATTGAGGCCGAGCACCCCGCGCGGCATCGTGTCTTCTGCGTAACGATATTCAAGTTCGACCGCTTGCTGGAAGATCTCGCGGATTTCCGCGCGGAACTCAGCCGTCCAGAGTTGCGGGTTTTCGAGTTTGATCTGGTTGATCAGGTCGATGCCGAAGTTGCAGTGCATCGACTCGTCGCGCAGGATGTACTGGTACTGTTCCGCGGCGCCGGTCATCTTGTTCTGGCGACCCAGCGCGAGGATTTGCGTAAAGCCGACGTAGAAGAACAGGCCTTCCATCACACAGGCGAACACGATCAGCGAGCGCAGCAGCGTCTGGTCTGCCTCGAGCGTGCCGGTCTTGAAGGCCGGATCGGTCAGCACGTGGATGTACGGAATCAGGAATTCGTCTTTCGCGCGGATCGAGGAAACCTCGTGATACGCGTTGAAGATTTCGCCTTCGTCGAGACCCAGCGATTCGACGATGTACTGGTAGGCGTGCGTGTGGATCGCCTCTTCGAACGCCTGGCGCAGCAGGAACTGGCGGCATTCGGGCGCCGTGATGTGGCGGTAGGTGCCCAGCACGATATTGTTGGCGGCGAGGGAATCGGCCGTGACGAAGAAGCCCAGGTTGCGCTTGACGATGCGGCGCTCGTCTTCGGTCAGACCGTTCGGGTCTTTCCAGAGGGCGATGTCGCGCGACATGTTCACTTCTTGCGGCATCCAGTGGTTGGCGCAACCAGCCAGATACTTTTCCCAAGCCCACTTGTATTTGAACGGCACCAACTGATTGACGTCGGTCTGGCCGTTGATGATGCGCTTGTCGGCGACGTTGACCCGCGCTTCCGAAACGGCAGCCGTTCCGGTAACAGCGTGAGCGACGGGAGCGACAGCGATGTCGTTCGCGAAAACGTCTTGAGCCGAGGGAGCATGAGGAGCGGAACGCGTTCCGACTTGCGAACCGACAGCCGATCCCGCAGCGTTGCGCAACACATTCTGTTGCGTAGCGCTCGAGGGAGTTACGGCAGTGATCTCGTCATCCCAGTTGAGCATAAATGTCACCATCAATTTAGAACGGTTTGTACCATCTTTTCACGAGCGATAAAAGAGTTCGCTGATGAAAAATCCTGTTTTCGATTCGCGTTGCTACGTTCATACAACACTTTGTTCAACGGAGTGTGTGCATCACCTCATGTGGAGCGTGTTGAACGTGTGTCGTCGAGGTGCTTCGCGAGCTCGCAGAGCAACGTGTCGATGCGACGTTTCGCTGCTCTATCTATCTGTATTGCGGAGCGTGCCTGTAGCGTCTTGCGACTGCTGACTGCTGACTCGCGTTGCTCGTCGCGATGGTCCGCGCTTGCCCTGCGAGTGCTTCGCATTTGCCTCGCATTTGCCTCGCATTTGCCTCGCATTTGCCTCGCATTTGCCTCGCGTTTGCCTATTCGTCAGTGCCGGCGAGGTGAAGTTCAATGCCATGTCGAGCGATGCATCGGGCCGGCTGCGTTGATCGACCCATCGATCGAAGCGTTTGCTGCGCGCACTGTGTCGCGCGCTTCGTCTGGTGCTGCCGACTGCTGATTGCCGAGTGACCGCTTCAAGACTTCAGTGACCTGCCCTGCTTCACTGCGTCGCTTCACTGCGTTGCTTCACTGCATAGCCTCGCTGCGTTGCGATGAACAGCGCGCCTCGGACTCCCTCGCCGCGCCGCTCATCGGCTTCACTTCTACTTCACTTGCTTCAGCTTCGCTGCTCGCTGCATGCGGGTCATTACCTACAACCCGTCAGCAAGCAGCGATCCTGCTACCTGCGTGCTTCTTATTGGCAAGCTTCGCACTCGTCGAAGCCAGGATCGCCCGGACGCATCATGCACACCGGACCATCCGCTTCCGGCGCTGCTTCAACCGCGACTGCTGCCGTGGCCGCTGCAGCCTGAAAGCCACCCGCGGCACCACCAGCCGCGCTATTGTTCGCACCGAAACCACCGGCCGCGCCACCCGCAGCGCCGCCCGAACCTTCGCCGCCGCCCGAGCTCACCGCGTTCAGCGCGCCGTGCGCCACCGTCGATTTCTCGACGTGAGTCGCCGCCATCGTGCGGAGGTAGTAGGTCGTCTTCAGGCCACGCACCCAGGCGAGCTTGTAGATCTCGTCGAGCTTCTTGCCCGACGCGCCGCCCATGTAAATGTTCAGCGACTGCGCCTGGTCGATCCACTTCTGCCGACGCGACGCCGCTTCGACCAGCCACTTGGGATCGACTTCGAACGCGGTGGCGTAGATCGCGCGCAGGTCGGCCGGAATCCGGTCGATGCGCGAGAGCGTGCCGTCGAAGTACTTCAGGTCGGCGACCATCACTTCGTCCCACAGGCCGCGCGCCTTCAGGTCGCGCACCAGGTAGTCGTTGACCACCGTGAATTCGCCCGACAGATTCGACTTCACATACAGGTTCTGGAAGGTCGGTTCGATGCAAGCCGACACGCCGATGATGTTCGAGATCGTCGCCGTCGGCGCGATCGCGACGCAGTTCGAGTTGCGCATGCCGTAGGTGGCGATGCGCGAACGCAGTTCGGTCCAGTCCATCGACTCGCTCGAATCGACTTCCACGTAACCGCCGCGCGCTTGCTCCAGCAGCTTCACCGAGTCTTGCGGCAGGATGCCGCGATCCCACAGCGAGCCGCGGTAGCTCGAGTAGCGGCCGCGTTCCTGCGCCAGTTCCGTCGACGCGTAGTAAGCGTAGTAGCAAACCGCTTCCATCGACGTGTCGGCGAACTTGACCGCTTCTTCCGACGCGTACGGCGTGCGCAGCAGGTGCAGGCAGTCCTGGAAGCCCATGATGCCCATGCCGACCGGACGGTGCTTCAGGTTCGAGTTACGCGCCTTGGCGACCGCGTAATAGTTGATGTCGATCACGTTGTCGAGCATGCGCATCGCCACGCTGACGGTGCGCTTCAGCTTGTCGTGGTCGAGCACGAGCGTGCCGTCGGCCTGTTCCTTCAGGTGAGCGACGAGGTTCACCGAGCCCAGGTTGCAGACGGCGATTTCGGCGTCGCTGGTGTTCAGCGTGATTTCCGTGCACAGGTTCGACGAGTGGACGACGCCGACGTGCTGTTGCGGCGAGCGCACATTGCACGGATCCTTGAACGTGATCCACGGGTGGCCGGTTTCGAACAGCATGCCTAGCATCTTGCGCCACAGTTGCGCCGCCGGGATCTTCTTGAACAGCTTGATCTCGCCGCGCGCGACCTTGTCTTCGTAAGCCGTGTAAGCCGTTTCGAATTCCGCGCCGAACTTGTCGTGCAGATCCGGGCAGGTGGACGGCGAGAACAGCGTCCAGTCGCCGCCTTCCATCACGCGCTTCATGAACAGGTCGGGAATCCAGTTCGCCGTGTTCATGTCGTGCGTGCGACGACGGTCGTCGCCGGTGTTCTTACGCAGTTCGAGGAATTCCTCGATGTCCAGGTGCCACGTTTCCAGGTACGCGCACACCGCGCCCTTGCGCTTGCCGCCCTGGTTCACGGCGACCGCCGTGTCGTTGACCACCTTCAGGAACGGCACGACGCCTTGCGACTTGCCATTGGTGCCCTTGATGTGCGAGCCCAAAGCACGCACGCGCGTCCAGTCGTTGCCCAGACCGCCGGCGAACTTCGACAGCAGCGCGTTTTCCTTCAGCGCTTCGTAGATGCCGTCGAGGTCGTCGTCGACCGTGGTCAGGTAGCACGACGACAGTTGCGAACGGCGCGTGCCCGAGTTGAACAGCGTAGGCGTGGACGACATGAAGTCGAAGCTCGACAGCACGTTGTAAAACTCGATCGCGCGCGCTTCGCGGTCGATCTCGTTCAGCGACAGACCCATCGCGACACGCATAAAGAATGCCTGCGGCATTTCGATGCGCACACCGTCGTGATGCAGGAAGTAGCGGTCGTACAGCGTTTGCAAACCGAGGTAGCCGAATTGCAGATCGCGGTTGTTGTCGAGCGCGGCGCCGAGGCGCTTCAGGTCGAACTGCAGCAGCTTGTCGTCGAGCAGCTCGGCTTGCACGCCGCGCTTGATGAACTGCGGGAAATATTCGGCGTAACGCTCGCCCATTTCCGTTTGCGTGACTTCCTCTTCGAGGATCTCGCGGCGGATCGTGTGCAGCAGGATGCGCGCGGTGACCTGGCTATAAGCCGGATCTTTTTCGATCATGGTGCGGGCAGCCAGGATCGCCGAGTCGTAGACCTGGCTCATCGGCACGCCGTCGTACAGATTCTTGACCGTTTCCGCGATGATCGGATCGGCGCTCACGGCGTCGCCCAGGTTCGAGCAAGCCAGTTCGATGATGCCGCGCAGCGCAGCCATGTCCAGCGGACGCGTGACGCCGTTGTCGGTCACGTTCAGACCCGGCGTGTTCGCCACGATCTGATCGTCATGGCCGCGCGCCTGCGTGCGCTTCTCGCGATACAGCACGTATGCACGCGCGACGTTGTGCTCGCCGCCGCGCATCAGCGCGAGTTCGACCTGATCCTGAATGTCTTCGATATGGAACGTGCCGCCGTTCGGACGGCTGCGCACGAGTGCGCGCACCACATTCTGCGTGAGCTGCTCGACCAGTTCGCGCACACGCGCCGACGCGGCGCCTTGACCACCGTTCACGGCCAGAAATGCCTTCGTCACGGCGATGGCGATTTTCGACGGTTCGAACGACACGACGCTGCCGTTGCGGCGGATCACCTTGTAGTCGGCGAAGGTCGCTTGCGGCGCGAGCGCTTGTGCGCCTTGTGCCTGGCCGAAGGCCTGGCCAGTCGGTGAGCCCTCGTACCGGGTCGTCACGTTGTCGGTGGTTTGCATGTGCAAAGCTCCTGGTCCTGGAAATGTTGCGGGAAGATCCGCGGATTAAAACGAACGCTGCGCCGCCGCGTGCGCAAGCGATGAGGTGCAGGAAAAGGACCGGCTGAGCCGGCTGGCGGGATGCGAGTGCGATGAAGCCTGGTTCGAATTGATAACGGTCTTCATCGTGTATGTCGCGATCACTTGCCAAGCCCCTTTCCTGAATGCTTCTGGATGCCGCCGGTGGTCTCTCCGGCCACGCCACAGGAATATTTTTTCGCTGCCTGAAATGCTTGCGGCGCCGTGCTCGGAGAGCGGACGCGCTGACTTATTCACCCAGTTGTGCACCCGGTTATTCACATGGTTATGCACAGAACACCACAAGATGTAGTGCGCAACTGGATTTGTGGCACCAAGTATAGTGGAGATTCGAGACAGGTCAAATCGTTTTATTTTGTCGCGAAAGGGTTGACAACGCATCGCGCGGCGCGAAGCCGACTCCCCGAAGAACAAGGCGGCGCCTCGCTCTCCTCGCATCACGCGAAGTCGCGCGAAGGGTCGTTACCGCGTTTTGGAAAACTTGAGATAGGGGAAATACTGAGCGTCGAGCGCGGTGTCGCGCTGCAGACGCGACCACTCGAAATGCGGCCCAGGATCGGTCTTGCGACCGGGGGCGATGTCCGAGTGACCGGCAAGCGCTTCGACCGGATAGCGAGCCTTGAGGGCGCTTACCAACGCACCGAGCGTGCGGTACTGAGCCGCTTCGAAAGGCGTGCTGTCGCTGCCCTCCAACTCGATGCCGATCGAGAAATCATTGCAGCGCTCGCGGCCGAAAAAATTCGACGGCCCGGCGTGCCACGCGCGTTCGTTGCACGACACGAACTGTTCGAGCGCGCCGTCGCGATGAATCACGAAATGCGCCGACACCCGCACGCCGCGCAGATGCGAGTCATAGTAGGGATGGGCGTCGCAATCGAGCGTGTTGAGGAACAGTTCGGCGATCGCGGTGCCGCCGAATTCGTTGGGCGGCAGGCTGATGTTGTGAACGACGATCAGTGTCGGCACGGCCCCTGCGGGCCGCGCTTCGAAATTCGGCGATGGCAGTTTGCGCGCAGCGGCGACCCAACCGTCGGCGTCGACGGCGAACTCGACGCTCATCGAGCGTCGCGGCCCGTGGGTCGCGCGCCGTGACGCTGCGCGTGCGCGGCGCTGCAGAAGGGCTGCCCCGCCACCACCACGGAATCGCTCTTCGGCGCGTGCACGCCGCATTCGACACAACGGATCATCGGCTCGGGGAGTTGCGCCGGCGCGGACGCGGTTGAACCCGCGCCGCCGTTCGGACCTTTGGCACCCGCGGCGCCATTCGCGCCGGAGCCGGTACGTTGCGACGCCTGCGCGTCATGACGGCGCAGCGCCTTCACCAGCCACTGGCCGACGATGAACAACAGGATCAAGAGAAAAATTTGTCGCATGGGACACGCTCACACTACAGCACGGTGCAACAGCACCTCGAATACAAACCGGCTGCCGACGTACGCCAGCAACAGCGCGACGAACGACGCCAGCACCCAGCGCAGTGCCGCACGGCCGCGCCAGCCGGAAACCTTGCGCGCGGTCAGCAGCGCGCCGAACATCACCCAGGAAAGAATCGCGAACACGGTCTTGTGATCGAGCCGCAACGCGCGGTCGACCAGTTGCTCGCTGAACAGAATGCCCGACACCAGCGTCAACGTCAGCAGGACGAAACCCGCGCCGATCAAACGGAACAGCAGCTTCTCCAGCGTGAGGAGCGGCGGCAGCGTATCGAGCCAGCTCGACAGCCAGCCGTTGCCGGCCGCAGCCGCGTGACGCTGCGCGACGCCGCCGCGCATGGCATGCAGCCGCCGCTCGACCAGCAGCATCAGAATGGCGTGCAGCGCGGCGATCGCGAACAAACCGTAGGCGATGTTGGCGATCAGAAAGTGCAGCTTGAACATCGGCGCGGCGGAATACGGCAGCACGCGCACGCCGCCGAACGCGAGCGGCAACAATGAAGCGACACAGGCAAGCGGCAGGACCAGCAGGCGCAGACCGTCGAGCGGAAAGAAAAAACTCTCTATCCAATAGATGCCGGCGCCCAGCCAGAACATGGCCGACAGAGCGAACGCGAAGCCGAACACCATGGCGTTCTGCGGGAAGATGGTGGTATGCAGCAGCACCCCGTGGGCGAGCAGTGCCACGAACAACAGCGCGCGGCCCGAGCTGCTCATGCCCGAAGCAGCCGACGGGGCCGACACGGACGCCGGCGCGGCGGGCACCGGCGGCACGCTTTCGAGCATGGGATGCAACGCGGCGTGCCGGTGCGAGCGCCAGCCGGCCACGGCTAAACCGCCGTAGAGGAGCGCAGTGAGGGCATACAGTACAATATCCATATTCGAAGTTTACACTAGGCCCCTGCTCCGCGACGTCTCCTGCATCGCGCCCCGCTCCGGCCGCACTGTTCATCGCTCCCCATGCTCGACAATCTGACTCAACGGATGGCGCGCGTCGTCAAGACGCTGCGCGGCGAAGCCCGGCTCACCGAGGCGAACACCCAGGAAATGCTGCGCGAGGTGCGTCTCGCGCTGCTCGAGGCCGACGTGGCGTTGCCCGTTGTGCGCGAGTTCATCGCCAAGGTGAAGGAAAAGGCGCTCGGCGAAGAAGTTATTAGCAGCCTCTCGCCGGGCCAGGCGCTGGTCGGCGTGGTGCAGCGCGAACTGACCGCGATCATCGGCGGCGACTACGAAGGCAAGGCGGTCGAGCTCAACCTCGCCGTCACGCCGCCGGCCGTCATCCTGATGGCGGGTCTGCAAGGCGCGGGTAAGACGACCACCGTGGGTAAGCTCGCCAAGCTGCTGCGCGAGAAGTACAAGAAGAAAGTACTGACCGTCTCGTGCGACGTTTACCGCCCTGCCGCTATCGCGCAGTTGAAGACGGTGACCGAGCAGGTCGGCGCGGATTTCTTCCCGTCCGAACCGGATCAGAAACCGGTCGACATCGCGCGCGCCGCCGTGGATTGGGCCAAGCGCCACTATCACGACGTACTGCTGGTCGACACGGCCGGCCGTCTCGGCATCGACGAAGCGATGATGCAGGAAATCACCGCGCTGCATAACACGCTGAAGCCGGCGGAGACGCTGTTCGTGGTCGACGCGATGCTCGGTCAGGACGCGGTCAACACAGCCAAGGCGTTTAGCGACGCGCTGCCGCTCACCGGCGTGGTCTTGACCAAGCTCGACGGCGACTCGCGCGGCGGCGCCGCGCTCTCCGTGCGTCATGTCACCGGCAAGCCGATCAAGTTCGTCGGCGTCGCGGAAAAGCTCGACGGCCTCGAAGTCTTCTACCCGGATCGCATGGCGAACCGGATTCTCGGCATGGGCGACATTCTCGCCCTCGTCGAAGAAGCGCAACGCGGCGTGGACGTGCAGGCCGCGCAGAAGCTCGCCGACAAGGTCAAGAAGGGCGGCGACTTCGATCTGAACGACTTCCGCGCACAGCTCACGCAAATGAAGGGCATGGGCGGCCTGTCGTCGCTGATGGACAAGCTGCCCGCGCAGTTTCAGCAGGCCGCCGCCGGCGCGAACATGGGCCAGGCCGAGAAACAGATGCGCCGCATGGAAGGCATCATCAATTCCATGACGCCGCAGGAGCGCGCCAAGCCCGATCTCATCAAGGCCACGCGCAAGCGCCGCATCGCCGCGGGCGCGGGCGTGCAGGTGCAGGAAGTCAACCGCATGCTGAATCAGTACGACCAGATGCGCACCATGATGAAAAAGCTCAAGGGCGGCAATCTGCAAAAGATGATGCGCGGCATGAAGGGTATGTTGCCCGGCATGCGCTAAGCTTTAGCAAGACGGCGACGCGCGTTCCGCGCATGAACCACGGAACGCGCCCCTGACTCCGCTGGGCCGACTCCCGCTTTGTGCGGGTTTATTCTGTACCGCGCGCCGCCGTCCTCACTCACACTATGTATACAGTCACCGCCCGCCAGACGTCATGAACCGCGAAGAAGCTCTCCACATTTTTAGCCACTCCGAAGAAATCGTTTCGGCCGACGACGTCAACGCGTCGATCAGCGGCATGGCGGCCGCCATCCGCAACGAGATGAGCGAGGACTTCCCGCTCGTGCTGTCGGTCATGGGCGGCGCGGCGGTGTTCACCGGCATGCTGCTGCCACACCTCGATTTCCCGCTCGAGTTCGACTACATCCACCTCACCCGCTACCGCAATACCACCAAGGGCGGCAACGAGATGCAGTGGCGCGTGGCGCCGGCGGAGTCGGTGAAGGATCGCGTCGTGCTGGTGCTCGACGACATTCTCGACGAAGGCGAGACGATGGCCGCGATTCGCGACCGCATTCTCGCGATGGGTGCGAAGCGCTTCCTGAGCGCGGTACTGTGCGAGAAAATCATTCCGAAGGCCAAGCCGCTGCGTCCGGATTATTGCGGCTTTGAAGTGCCGGACCGCTATGTGTTCGGCTGCGGCATGGATGCGAAGGGTTACTGGCGCAACCTGCCGACGATTCGTGCGCTGACCGAAGGGGCTTGAGGTCTCTTTGAGGCCCCGCTTTCGGGCGGTTAAGCCGCCGGTATCGGTATGGAAAAAAAGCGGCCCGCGGGCCGCTTTTTTGTTGGCTGTGTGACGCCGCCGCGCCAAACATTGGCCCGCTCCAGCATCAAAGTTGATGCACGAACGACCGGATACCGCCGAGCATCATCTCCACCGAAATCGCCACCAGCACGAGACCCATCAGCCGCTCGAAGGCCATCATGGCGCGCTCGCCGAGCCATGCCTGAATACGCTCGGCCAGCATCAGCACGATCGCGCAGACCACCATCGTGACGGTCAGCGCGCCGATCCACTCAAACATCTTGCCGGGCGCCTGCGACGTCAGCAGCATCACCGTGGCGAGTGCCGACGGCCCCGCCAGCGCGGGAATGGCGAGCGGCACGATCAGCGGCTCTCCGCCGCGCGTGTCGCCGCCGAACGGACCGTCCGGATGCGGAAACACCATTCTGAGCGCGATAAGAAACAGCACGATCCCGCCGCCGATGCGCAGCGACTGGTCGGTCAGACTCATCATGCGCAGAAAGCGGTCGCCGACCACCATGAAGATCAGCAGAATCGCGAAGGCGATCGCCACCTCGCGCAGAATGACGACCGTGCGCCGCTTCGGCGCCACCCCGCGCAGACAACTGATGAAGAGCGGAATGTTGCCGAGCGGATCGGTGATCAGAATCAGCAGGACGGTCGCGGACAGGAAGGTGTACTCCACCGTCCGCTCCGCTTAGCGCGCCAACGCAGCGCGAACTTTCCCGATTACCGTTTGCGCGGCGTCTTCGACGGGCAGAAGCGTCGCCTCAGCATCGCGGCGGCCCTGGTATTCGAGCTTGCCTTCCTTGAGGCCACGGTCGCCGATCACCAGACGATGCGGCACGCCGATCAGTTCCCAGTCGGCAAACATCACGCCCGGGCGCTCGCCGCGGTCGTCGAGGATCACGTCGATGCCGGCTTCGACCAGCGCCGCGTACAGCTTGTCGGCCTCCGTGCGCACCGCTTCGCTGCGGTCGTAACCCATCGGGCACAGCACGACTTCGAACGGCGCAATCGATTCCGGCCAGATGATGCCCTTGTCGTCGAAATTCTGTTCGATCGCGGCGCCCAGGATACGGGTGACGCCAATGCCGTAGCAGCCCATTTCCATCGGACGCGGCTTGCCGGTTTCGTCGAGGCAGGTCGCGTTCATCGCCTCGGAATACTTGGTGCCGAGTTGGAACACGTGACCCACTTCGATACCGCGGCAGATGTCGATCACACCCTTGCCGTCCGGCGACGGATCGCCCTTCTTGACGTTGCGAATGTCGGCGACGACCGGTTCCGGCAGATCGCGGCCCCAGTTCACGCCGGTGGTGTGGTAATCCACCTCGTTCGAGCCCACCACGAAGTCGCTCATGTTCGCGACCGTGCGATCCGCGACGACCTTGATCGGCTTCTTCGTGCCGATCGGGCCGAGATAACCCGGCGGCGTACCGAAGGTTTCGATGATTTCCGCTTCTGTCGCCATGCGGAAGTCGGCCAGACCCGGCAGCTTGCTCGCCTTGATCTCGTTCAGATCGTGATCGCCGCGCAGCATCAACAACCAGATGGTCGGCTCGGCGCCTTCATTTTCAGTGGCGAGGATGATCGACTTGATCGTGCGCTCGAGCGGAATGTTCAGCAGCTCGGCCACCGCCTCGCACTTCGCCTTGCCCGGCGTGGGCGTCTTCTTCATCTCTTCGGCGGGCGCCGCGCGTTCCGCGTAGAGCGGCAATGCTTCGGCCGCTTCAACGTTCGCCGCGAAATCGGAGGTCGGGCAATAGGCGATCGCGTCTTCACCGGTCTCGGCGATCACGTGGAATTCGTGCGAGCCGCTGCCGCCAATCGAACCGTTGTCCGCCGCCACCGCTCGGAAGTCCAGACCGAGGCGCGTGAAAATGCGCACGTACGCGTCGTACATCTTGCGATACGACTCGCGCAGACCGTCCATGTCCTTGTCGAACGAGTACGCGTCTTTCATGATGAACTCGCGGCCGCGCATCACACCGAAACGCGGACGGATCTCGTCGCGGAACTTGGTCTGGATCTGGTAGAAGTTCACCGGCAACTGGCGATAGCTCTTGATCTGATTGCGCGCGATGTCCGTCACCACTTCTTCGTGGGTCGGTCCGATCACGAAATCGGACTGCTTGCGATCCTTGAAGCGCAGCAGTTCGGGACCGTACTTCTCCCAGCGGCCCGATTCCTGCCACAACTCAGCCGGCTGCACCGCCGGCATCAGTAATTCAATACCGCCCGCCCGGTTCATTTCTTCGCGCACGATGGCTTCCACCTTGCGGATCGAGCGCAGGCCGACCGGCAGGTAGTTATAGATACCGCCGGCGACACGCCGGATCATGCCGGCGCGCACCATGAGCTTGTGGCTGACGATCTCTGCGTCGGCGGGAGCTTCTTTGAGGGTACCGATAAAGAAACGGGAAGCTTTCATTCAGATTATCCAAAAGCGGCGGCTCCGGAGGGACCGCCCGAAAGGTGAAAACGGTGGGGAAATCGACACAGATCCGGCTCTGAGCCGGCATGGCTCACCTGACAATACACTGACATCGGTACAGCGCGGTCCGACCGCGGCGCCGACGCCGCCGCGCAAAGCCTTTGCACAAGGGATAAGGCACGGAAAGACTGACAGGCTACCGCAAACGCGGGCCTTTGGCGGCGAATCGTTCCAATCTGGTGCGAATCGGTGCGTCAGACCCGTTATCTGTTTATAATCAAAGCAATTTTAAAGGATTCGAAGGTGGTTGTATGCTGGATCGTGAAGGCTTTCGCCCGAACGTCGGCATCATCCTCTTGAACGCGCACAACGAGGTGTTTTGGGGCAAACGGCTCCGTGAACATTCCTGGCAGTTTCCGCAAGGGGGCATCAAGTACGGAGAGACCCCCGTGCAAGCGATGTATCGGGAGTTACACGAAGAAACCGGGCTGCTTCCTGAGCACGTCAAGGTGATTGGTCGCACGCGCGACTGGTTGCGTTACGAGGTGCCTGACAAGTTCATCAAGCGCGAAGTACGCGGTCATTACCGCGGCCAGAAACAAATCTGGTTTTTGCTCCGGATGGTTGGACGCGACTGCGACATCTGCTTGCGCGCCACCGACCACCCTGAGTTCGATGCGTGGCGCTGGAACGAGTACTGGGTGCCGCTCGACTGTGTGATCGAGTTCAAGCGGGATGTATATCAGTTGGCGCTGACGGAGCTATCCCGTTTCATGCGCCGGGCTGCGCCGCGTGCGGAAAAACCTGGCGGGCACCATGGGCCGCGCTATCCCCGGATAGCGTCGTCAATGGAAAGTCCGCCGGATTCCACGGTAATGACGGTGACTTCTGTGACCACCGTCAGCATCGAAACATCGGTTCACGTTACGATCGCGTCCGATTGCGGTCCGGGGTCCGGGTCAACGGCAGAAGTAGACGCCGCGCCGGAACACGAAGACGAATCGGCAGGCGAAACGGCCGGCTCGCTGTTCCGCCCGGGCGTGCGCAATTAACAACTCTGTGCGGCTGTCCACGCCGCCTCTCTCTGGCGCGGCTCGACGAGCCGCGCCAGTGTTTCGAGGAAACCATATTGAAAGCACTTGCTCTCGTCGTGGCGTGCGTCGCCACCGGCGCCCTGCTGGCTGGTTGTTCGAGCGCCGGCAAACCTACCAATAAAGACGACAGCGCGTTTGTCTATCTGCTGGACCGCCAGGGCAACTGGGTTGAGAACAAGGTGGACGCTCTGCCGCCGCTGCCGCAGGATTCGAATCTGCTGCCTTTCGAAGTCTCCGGCAATACGCCGCTGCAGTTCGCGGTCGACCGCAATTCGCTGACCGTGGGTACGGACGGCGTGGTTCGCTTTACCGTCGTCGTGGTAAGCCCGAGCGGCGCTCGTAACGTAATTTACGAAGGGATTCGCTGCGACACGTACGAATGGCGCCAGTATGCGGGCCTGAATTCTGATCACGACGGGTGGGACACGACGGTCGCCAACAGCTTCACGCGTATCGAGAATGGCGCGCTGAACGCCTATCAGGCGGCGTTGTATCAGGACTATCTATGCGCGAACAAGATGCCCATGGGGAATGCGGCCTCGATTCTGGAGAACATCCGCTATAAGCGCACAGCGAGTTCGTCGATTCACTGAGCTTGGGATCCATGCAGCTTATGGGCGTGAAAAAAGCCGTTCCAGTTTTCGCTGGAACGGCTTTTTGTTTGCCGTATCCGGGTCCCCGCGCTTGCGACTATCTGTGACCTAGACGAGCACCAGGTTATCGCGGTGGATCAGCTCCGGCTCGAGCATATAGCCAAGCACCGATTCAATCTCGCCACTCGGGCGCCGCTGAATCAGCTTGGTTTCGGCGCTGCTGTAGTTCGTCAGGCCGCGCGCCACTTCGCGCCCAGTTGCGCTCAGACAGGCGATCACTTCACCGCGCGCAAAGGCACCCTGAACGCCGACGATGCCAATAGGCAGCAGGCTCTTGCCGCCGTCAGTGAGTTTTTCGACCGCGCCGTCGTCGATCACCACATGGCCGCGCACCTGGAGATGATCCGCCATCCATTGCTTGCGCGCCGCCATGCGCGCCGTGCGCGCGATCAACTGCGTGCCGATCGCCTCACCCGAGGCCAACCGTGACAGCACATCCGCTTCACGCCCGCTTGCGATCACCGTATTGGCGCCGCTGTGCGCCGCGCGCTTGGCGGCGAGAATCTTGGTCAGCATGCCGCCACGACCGAGACTCGAACCCGCGCCGCCCGCCATTGCTTCGAGGTCCGGCGCCCCAGCGTCGGCTTGCTGGACCAGCGTGGCAGTCGGATCCTTGCGCGGATCGGCGGTGAAAAGTCCTTGCTGATCGGTGAGGATGACGAGCGCGTCGCCTTCGATCAGGTTTGCGACGAGCGCTCCCAGCGTATCGTTGTCGCCGAATTTGATTTCATCGGTGACGACCGTGTCGTTCTCGTTGATGATCGGCACGACGCCCAGGCGCAGAAGCGTGAGCAACGTGGAGCGCGCATTCAGATAGCGTTCACGATCGGCCAGATCGGCGTGCGTTAGCAGAATCTGCGCGGTCTGAATGGAGTGCTCGGCAAAGCGGCTTTCGTACACCTGCGCGAGACCCATCTGGCCGACGGCCGCAGCCGCTTGCAGTTCGTCGATCTCGCGTGGCCGCTTGGTCCAGCCGAGCCGTTGCATTCCTTCGGCAATGGCACCCGAGCTGACGAGCACCACTTCCTTGCCTTGCGCGCGCAGGGCGGCAATCTGCGCGGCCCAGCGGCCGATAGCAGCATGATCGAGGCCGCGCCCGTCATTCGTGACGAGGCTCGAACCGACTTTTACTACCAATCGCCGTGAATCTGCGATGACGGAACGCATTGTGCGCGGTCTCCCAAGATGTCGCGTGATGCATGCCGGCAACCCGCCCGGGCGCCGGCGCTCGAGCTTTTTATGCCTGCGGGTCGGTGCCGGCGTCGTCCGCGGCGGCTGCGGCTTCCGGCTTCTCGCGGAAACGCACGTCAGCAGCGAGATCTTCGGCTTCCGCTGCGCGCTGTGCGTCCGAGTGCGCGGCGATGTGGTCGAACACCGCGTAGCAAAGGTTTTCGCAGCCCTGGCCTGTCAGCGCAGAGATTTCGAACACCGGGCCGTCCCAACCGAAGCCTTCGATGAACGCCGAAACACGAGCTCGGCGCTCGTCTTCGGGCACCATGTCAAGCTTGTTCAGCACCAGCCAGCGCGGCTTTTCATACAGCAGCTCGTCGTACTTGCGCAGCTCGTTGACGATCGCCTTGGCTTCCGCGACCGGATCAACCGCGTCGTCGAATGGCGCGAGGTCGACGATATGCAGCAACAAACCCGTGCGCTGCAAGTGACGCAGGAACTGGTGGCCAAGGCCCGCGCCTTCCGCCGCGCCTTCGATCAAGCCAGGAATGTCGGCGATCACGAAGCTGCGGCTCGGCCCGACACGCACCACGCCGAGATTCGGCGCGAGTGTCGTGAACGGGTAATCGGCGATCTTCGGCTTGGCGTTCGACACCGACGCGATGAAGGTCGACTTGCCGGCGTTCGGCATGCCGAGCAGACCGACGTCCGCCAGCACCTTCAGTTCGAGGCGCACCATGCGGCGCTCGCCCGGCTTGCCGTCCGTTTTCTGACGCGGTGCGCGGTTCGTGCTAGATTTGAAATGCAGGTTACCGAGACCGCCCGCGCCGCCCTGAGCGATCTGCACGCTCTGGTTGTGCTCGGTCAGATCGGCGATCAGCTCGCCGGTCTCCATGTCGGTGATCGTAGTGCCGACCGGCATGCGCAGCGTGATGTCGTCGCCGCCTTTGCCGTAGCAGTCCGCGCCGCGACCGTTTTCGCCGTTGCGCGCCAGGTGTTTCTTCGCGTAGCGGTAGTCGATCAGCGTGTTGATGTTGCGGTCCGCGACCGCGATCACGCTGCCGCCCCGGCCGCCGTCGCCGCCATCCGGGCCGCCGAATGGAACGAACTTCTCGCGGCGCATCGACGCGCTGCCATCCCCTCCGTCGCCGGCGATGACTTCAATCCTCGCTTCGTCAATGAACTTCATGCGTAACTCCGTCCCGTGGTGTACTGCCAGATGGTGCTGCTAGATTTATTGCTACTGGATGCCGCTATTTTGCCGCGCCCGCCGCGAGTCGATCAATCGACCGAGCGGCATAGGACATAGCGGCACGAAGGGCGTTCCTGCCCATTCATCCGGCGAAAACCTGCCGGAATAAAAAAAGCCCCGCTAACTTCGCGGGGCCTTTTTCCGGTCCTGAAGCCCGTGCCTGAGTAAGCTCAGACTGCTGCCGGGACGACGTTGACCATGTGCTTCTTCGCTGCGCCCTTCGTCGAGAAATTGACGTGGCCGTCCGTCAGCGCGAACAAGGTGTGATCCTTGCCGATGCCAACGTTTTCGCCCGGGTGCATGCGCGTGCCACGTTGACGAACGATGATGCCGCCAGCGTTGATAGCCTGACCGCCGTAAACCTTCACGCCGAGGCGCTTCGATTCGGAGTCGCGGCCGTTGCGGGATGATCCGCCTGCCTTTTTGTGTGCCATTTGATTTGCTCCTTAACCGGTGCGCTTACGCGTTGATCGCGTCGATGCGCAGTTCGGTATAGTTCTGGCGGTGGCCGCCATGCTTCTGGTAGTGCTTCCGGCGACGCATCTTGAAGATGGTCACTTTCTTGTGACGACCTTGCGACACGACGGTAGCCTTGACGGAAGCCCCACTGACCAGCGGCGCACCGAACTTAATCGATTCGCCTTCGCCCACTGCGAGAACCTGGTCGAGCGTGATTTCAGCGTCAATGTCTGCCGGTATCTGTTCTACTTTAAGTTTTTCGCCGACGGCAACTTTATACTGCTTGCCACCGGTTTTTATGACCGCGTACATTGAGAACCTCACTCTGTGTTCATTTTTTCCACGCACCGCGCGCGGAAACCCGTGATTATACATAGAGTTAGCTGCTCGGTCAAAACTCATTGAGGAGCGCCGCGCGCAGCGCCCGGCGCCTTGCAGCACAGGCCCGGCGCGCGGTTCTGCCGCCGCCCGGAACGCGCCGCGCCGCAGCCTGCGACCCGGAACTGTCGCGATTCGCCTTATAATTCGCGGCACTACCCAATTCAGCCATCATGTCGTCGACTGCCACCCCCTCCTCCAACGCCGCCAGCCTGCTCGCTCCGATCGCCGAAGACATGCAGCAGGTCAATCGCGTCATACGGCACCGTCTTGCATCCGACGTGATGCTGATCAACCAGATTTCCGAGTACATCATCAGCGCGGGCGGCAAGCGGCTGCGGCCGGCCTTGCTGCTGCTGGTGGCCGGCGCGTTGGGCGAAACCACAGGGCATCGGCACGAACTGGCGGCGGTCGTCGAATTCATCCATACGGCCACGCTGCTGCACGACGACGTGGTCGACGAATCCGACCTGCGGCGCGGGCGCCAGACCGCCAACGCGCTGTTCGGCAACGCCGCGAGCGTGCTGGTGGGCGATTTCCTGTACTCGCGCTCGTTCCAGATGATGGTCGGCGTGGGCAAGATGCGCGTGATGGAGATTCTGTCGGAGGCGACCAACATCATCTCCGAAGGCGAGGTGCTGCAGTTGCTGAACATGCACGACGCCGACGTGGACGAAGCCCGCTACATGCAGGTGATCCGCTACAAGACCGCCAAGCTGTTCGAAGCAGCCGCCCAATTGGGCGCGGTACTGGCCGGATCAGACGCGAAAACGGAAGCCGCCGCCGCCGAATTCGGCCGACGCATCGGCACCGCATTCCAGATCATGGACGACTGGCTCGACTACACGGGCACAGCTGAGTCGATGGGCAAGAACGCCGGCGACGACCTTCGCGAAGGCAAACCCACTCTGCCGCTGATCTATCTGATCGAACGCGGCACGCCGGACCAGTCGGCGCTCGCGCGGGAAGTGATCGAGCAAGGTGGCACGGAACGTTTCGACACTATTTTCGAGGCGATCACGCGCTCCGGCGCACTGGATCACACGCTTGAATGCGCGAAAAAGGAAGCTCAGGCCGCAGCTGCAGCAATTTCTTCGTTTCCGGATTCCATTTTTAAAGAGAGCCTGCTAGAATTATGTTCTTACTCGACGGCAAGACAGTCTTGAACGAGACTGAAACGCCGGCTTAGTCTGAATCGAGTCTGCAGTACACATCGGGGTGTAGCTTAGCCTGGTAGAGCGCTACGTTCGGGACGTAGAGGCCGGAGGTTCGAATCCTCTCACCCCGACCAGATTCGCCTTGTTAGTTCAAGGCTCAAAAAACCGCCCAGCTTGCTCGGCGGTTTTTTGTTTTCTTGGGTCACGCGCGGCGTGTTCAGCGTGTTATTTCCCCTCACGCACCCCGCACCGCCATCGTTGCCCTGTCTTTTGCCGCCAGTACGAACAGTGCGCGCAAGCCCCTCTGCTATATTCTCTTCATCCTTTCCCTATCCTTCACGACGCGTGGAACAACTTCCCTTATGGGCGCAGATTGGCGCCGTCTTTCTGCTGCTTATCTGCTCGAGCTTCTTTTCGATTTCCGAAACGGCGATGATGGCGATCAATCGCCATCGCCTGAAACATCTGGCCAATCAGAACGCGCTCGGCGCAAAGACCACTCAAGGTCTCCTCGCGCAAACGGATCAGCTTTTGAGCGTCGTGCTGATCGGCAACAATCTGTTCAACACCATCATTCCGGTGCTCACCACCTCGATCGCCCTGCACACGTTCGGCCGGAACAACCTCGTGCTGTCGATCGCGACCGGTATCGTCGCGTTTCTGATCATCGTGTTCGCGGAAATCACGCCGAAGATCGTCGGCGCGACGTTCCCTGAAAAAGTCGCGCTGCCGGCCAGTCTGCTGATCGCGCCGATGATGCGCGTCGCCAAACCGCTAGTCTGGTTCGTCAATCTTTTTGCAAACGGCATTCTGCGCGTGCTGCATATCAATACAAAGGGCGCGCACGACCAGCGCCTGTCGACCGAAGAGCTGCGCACCATCGTGCTGGAGTCCGGCAGCTTCATGCCGACCAAGCACCGCAGCATTCTGCTGAACCTGTTCGATCTGGAAAACATCTCCGTCGACGACGTGATGATCCCGCGCCGCCGCATCGAGGCGCTGGATTTCGACGCGCCGTTCGAGCACATCCTGCATCAACTGGAAACCTGCTATCACAACAAACTGATCGTCTATCAAGGCGACATCGATCGCGTGCTCGGTGTGCTGCACGTACGCAAGACACTGGCGGCGCTGCACAACCAGGAACTCGAGCGCGAGACGCTGCGCGAGCTGCTGGCCGAGCCGTACTTCGTGCCGAGCGGCACGCCCGTGTTCCAGCAATTGCAATTCTTCCAGGAGAGCCGCCACCGCACAGCGCTGGTCGTCAACGAATACGGCGAGTTGCAGGGCCTCGTCACACCGGAAGACATCATCGAGGAACTGATCGGCGAGTTCACTACCTCGATTCCGCGCGGCGCCAACTCGCGCGGCGGCTGGAACGAGAACGGCGAATGCATCGTGGCCGGCAGCATGCCGCTGCGGGAGTTGAACCGCTGGCTGCATCTCACGCTACCTACCGACGGGCCGAAAACGCTCAATGGTCTAATCCTCGAAATTCTCGAAGACATTCCCGACGGCGACGTGTGCGTGCAGATCGGCGAAGTCAAACTCGAAGTGATGCGCAGCGACGATCAGGCGATTCGTACGGTCAAGCTGTTCAGACCGCCGACTCGTGTGAAAGCCGGCAAGGTATTGCGCGGCTAGGTTAGTCGACGCAACTGCGCAACTTCGCAACGCGGCGCGCGAACGCATGGCACGACCAGCAACAGCGCGACACGGCCAGGCACCACACCCGGGACGGCAGGGGCGCGGCAGGCAGCGGCAGAACACGCGCCGAGCACAGCGGCCAAACCTGCAGCAGCATCGCACACCAACGCAGCGCGCGCCATTAGCCGAATGGCCGAATAGCGGCGCCCGCCACCTTGCCGGAAGATGAAGCCGTCGTGTTCTACAGGCGGTTCATCACCGGTCTCTCATGCAAGCCTCTTTCCAGCCCACGGCGGCATCGCCGCGCCCCATCGCAAACGTCCACGAAAGCGCCGTCAAAGCGAAACTGAGACCATTCGCGCCCGACGTCGGCGCAACAAATCCCACTGATACCGACAACGCTCCCGCCGTGCGTCTCTTGACCGACACATTGCAGGAAGCAACTCGCCGAAACGCGTCGGACCTTCATATCGAGCCAGCGGAACACGGCTGGCGCGTGCGCTTGCGAATCGACGGCGTGCTGCACGAAATCCCGCCGCCGCCGGCGCATCTGCGCGACGCATTCATCACTCGGGTGAAGGTGCTGGCGCGCATGGATATCGCAGAGCGTCGCGTGCCGCAAGACGGCCGGCTGCGCATTTCCACTTCGCCCGGACGCGTTGAAGACTACCGCGTCAACTCGCTGCCCACGCTATTCGGAGAAAAGCTCGTGCTGCGCAGGCTCGACGCGCTGCCCGCCGATCTTTCACTCGACTCGCTCGGCCTCGATCCGCATCAACGCGAAACCGTGGATGCCGCGATTCGCGCGCCGCACGGCCTCATGCTTGTCACCGGTCCCACCGGGAGCGGCAAGACATTGTCGCTGTACTGTTTCCTGAATCTGCTCAACGGCGAGGCCCGCAATCTCTGTTCAGTGGAAGACCCCGCGGAGATCCAGTTGGCTGGCATCAATCAGGTCAGTGTGCGCGAAAAAGCCGGGCTCACTTTCGCGGTCGCGCTACGTGCATTTCTTCGCCAGGATCCCGACGTGATCATGGTCGGCGAAATTCGCGACGAAGAAACCGCCGACGTCGCCGTAAAAGCCGCACAAACGGGCCACCTCGTCCTGTCGACCCTGCATACGAACGACGCGCCGGCAGCCATCGCGCGTCTGATCGATATCGGCGTCGAGCCGTATAACCTCGCCGCCGCGTTGCGGATGGTCACCGCGCAACGGCTGGTGCGGCGGCTCTGCGTCGCGTGCCGCGTGCCGGCGCCGCAGTCGGTCGCGGCGCTCCGGGCAGCAGGTTTCAGTGAGCAGCAACTCGATGGCTGGCAGCCCTACGCCACCGCCGGGTGCCCCGCGTGTCACGGCATCGGCTATCGCGGCCGCGTCGGCATTCATCAGGTGATGCCCGTATCCGATGCGATGCGCGAACTGATCGTCGCGAGCGCCGGCACGCATGAACTCGCGCGGCTGGCACAAACCGAACAGGTGGGCACCTTGCGCGACGCCGCGTTGAGGCGTGTGCGCGACGGCACCACCAGCCTCGCCGAAGCGCTCGCCGCCACCGAGTTCGCATGAATACAGCGACGACCCAAAGGCTTCCGGCCCCCGACATGCGTTTCAAATGGCGCGGCGTCGATGCCGACGGCGTGCGGAAAAACGGCGCGCTCATCGCGCCGGACGCAGCCATCGCTCGCTCAATACTCAAGCGCGACAATCTGTTCATCTTCGAACTGACGGCGCTCGGACCGGCACCGCGTCCCACCACACGCGCCGCGGACATCACGCTATTCACGCGCCAGCTCGCCAGTCTGCTGCGCGCGGGTCTCCCACTCGCGCCCGCGCTGGACCTGCTCGCGCAAGCCCAGACTTCGCGCCGCCACGGCATGCCGCGCATTGTCGGCGCGCTTGCGCGCAACATCACCGGCGGCCTGCGTTTTTCCGCGGCGTTGCAGCGGCATCCCGCGCAATTCAACGCGCTGTACTGCCAACTCGTCGAAGTCGGCGAGGCGGCCGGCGCACTCGCGGCGGTCCTCGCCCGTATCGCCGACGACCGCGAACGCGCCGCCGCGCAGCGCGCCAAAGTGCGCGCGGCATTGACCTATCCCGTCGCGATCCTCGTGCTGGCGATGGCAATCACCGCGGCATTGCTCGTGTGGGTCGTACCGACCTTCAAACAGATCTTCGACGGCTTCGGCGCCAGGCTGCCCGCACCCACGCAGTTCGTACTGGCATTGTCGTCCGGTGTGGCGCGATGGAGCATACCGGCAGTCGCCATGATCTTCGCGTTCGGATCAGCAGCGACGTTTCTGCTGCGACGTTCCGAAGCCGCGCGCATCCGCTTTGCGCGCATATCGCTGACAATACCGGTCGCCGGTCCGCTGTTGCGCACGTTGTGCGCGGCGCGCTGGAGCCGCGCGCTCGGCACCTTGTTATCAGCCGGCACACCGCTGGCCGACGCGTTCGATTCGCTGACTCACGCCACCGGCAACGCATTCTTCGACCGCGCCACCGTGGAAATCGCCGCGCGTCTGCGGCGCGGCGAACGGCTCGCCGCCGCAATGCGCGCGGCACACTGCTTTCCGCCCGAAGTCGTGCAGCCCATCGCGGTTGCCGAGGAGTCCGGAGCACTCGACGCCATGCTGATCGACGTGGCGTCGCTGGCCGATCGTCAGGTAGACGAAAAGATCGGCACGCTGTCGAGTCTATGCGAGCCACTCGTCATCGTCGTGCTCGGCGCGCTGGTCGGCGGCCTCGTGATCGCGATGTATCTTCCCATTATTCAACTCGGCAACGTGGTGTAGGATCGCAGCCGAATCCATCCTTAATCTATGCGGGCCACTCTTCCATTCGTGCCAGACACTTCTTCCAGCCTGCTGTCGGGCTTGCTGCCCGACCATTTCGCGACCGGCCTCGGCCAGGCGTTCGGCAGCCTGCCCACAGCACTGCAGATGACGTTCGCCATTGTGTTCGGCCTCGTGATCGGCAGCTTCCTGAACGTCGTCGTGCATCGGCTGCCGATCATGCTCGACCGCGCCTGGCGCGCTGAAGTCAGCGAGGCCGCCGATCAACCACTGCAAGCAGACGGCTTGCCGGCGCGCTACAACCTGTGGGTGCCGCGCAGCGCCTGTCCTCACTGCGGCCACGTGTTGAGCGCATGGGAGAACCTGCCGGTACTGAGCTATCTATTGCTACGCGGCCGCTGCTCCGCATGTAAGGCGCACGTGAGCCTGCGCTATCCGCTGCTCGAAATCGCCAGTGCGGCGTTCGCGGCGGGCGCACTCGCGTTGTTCGGCCCAACCGTCACGGCGCTCGCCGCCTTTGGTCTTTGCGCCACGTTGCTCGCCATGAGCGCGATCGACATCGACACGCATCTGCTGCCCGACTCCCTGACGCTGCCGTTGCTGTGGGCAGGCATCATCGTCAACTTCAACGGTATGTTTACGAACTTGCACGATGCGGTGCTGGGCGCGATCTTCGGGTATCTGGTGCTGTGGGTCGTGCACTGGTTATTTCTCCTCATCCGCGGCGTTGAAGGTATGGGTTATGGCGATTTCAAACTGCTGGCGGCGCTCGGCGCGTGGCTCGGCTGGGCGGCGCTGCCGCAGATCGTGCTGATCGCGGCGGTGAGCGGCGCGGTGGTCGGTCTGCTGGCAACATGGCGCGGCCGCATGCGCTTCGAGGAGCCGCTGCCCTTCGGGCCGTTCCTTGCGGCGGGCGGCGCGCTGACGCTGTTTCTCGGCACACCGCTTTATCTGGCTTTGGGAGGCTGAAGCATGTTTGCTGTGGGATTGACCGGCGGCATCGGCAGCGGCAAATCGACGGTCGCCGACCTGTTTGCGGCGCACGGCGTGCCGCTCGTCGACACCGACCTGATCGCGCACCGCATCACCGCGCCGCACGGCATCGCCATGCCGCCAATCGCCGCCGAGTTCGGCGAGGAGTTCGTCGCGCCTGACGGCTCACTCGACCGCGCCGCCATGCGCACACTCGTATTCAGCGACGACAGCGCACGCAAACGCCTCGAAGGCATCACGCATCCATTGATTCGCGCTGAAACCGAACGCGAGCAGCGTGAGGCTCAAGGGCCTTATGTGATCGTCGTAGTACCGCTGCTGGTCGAATCCGGCAAGTGGAAGGCGCGTGTGAATCGCGTGCTGACGGTGGACTGCAGCATCGAAACGCAGATCTCGCGTGTGATGAGCCGCAATAATTTCAGTCGCGAACAGGTGCTGGCGATCATCGCTCGTCAGGCCACACGCGAAGCGCGCCTCGCCGCGGCCGACGACATTATCGACAACGACAACGCGCCGCTGGACGCGCTCGAGTCGCAAGTCGACGCGCTGCATCGCGTGTATCTGTCGCTCGCCCGCGCATGACGCGGACGTGACACTTCGGGAAACCCCGGTTGAACTTCGCAGCGATGCGCGTGCCAAAAGTGCGTTGAAAACCGCCCGAAACACGTGAAAAAAGTTGCAAATGCGTGCTGAAAAAGTGCGTGATTGCTAGGGTAGTCTCACGGCATTAGAATGTTCTGCATTCCCGTCACCGACCACGCCCGAGGCGAGCCCGCTTGATCCTTTACGAGTATCCCTTCAACGAGCGAATCCGGACGCTATTGCGCCTCGAAGATCTGTTCGAGCGCTTCACGTTCTTTCTGACTCAGGAAGACGCCAGGGAACATCACGTCGCACTGACAACGTTGTTCGAAATCTCGGAGGTTGCGGGCCGCGCGGATCTGAAGTCGGATCTGATGAAAGAACTCGAACGCCAACGGCAAACGCTGGCACCGTTTCGCGGCAATCCGGGAATCGAACAGAATGCGCTTGAAGCCGTACTCGGCGAGATCGAGCAAACACTCGCGGGGCTTTCGCAGATGCAGGGCAAGACCGGCCAGCATCTTGCAGACAACGAGTGGCTAGCCAGTATCCGCAGCCGCGCGATCATTCCGGGCGGCACCTGCAAGTTCGATCTGCCGTCCTATTACGCCTGGCAGCAGATTCATCCCGATCAGCGCCGCCAGGACATCGCCAAGTGGGTGACGCCGCTGCTGCCGCTGCGCGACGCGGCCATCATCGTCTTGCGGCTCGCGCGCGAGTCCGGCCAGGCGTCCAAGGTCATGGCCATGCAGGGCAGCTATCAGCAGATGCTGTCCGGCCGTTCGTATCAATTGATGCAAGTGCGTGTGGCACCGGAATTGCGCGTGATCCCCGAAGCCAGCGCGAACAAGTACATGCTGTGGGTGCGTTTCACCGTGCAGGACGGCGATTTGCGTCCGCGTGCGGTGGATGTCGACGTTCCTTTCCAGCTCACGCTTTGCAGCCTGTAGGTCACGCTCGCAAGCCTGTCATGTTCACCTGTTAAATCAGAAACGGTGGGGCACGCCTTTAAAGCGGCGAGAAATGCCCCTATATTCGTTACTTGTTCTGTTTGCGATTGATTGCCTGACCGTATGCCTACTGTCGTCAAATGCCCCACATGCGGAAAGGACGTCCGCTGGACACCTGAAAACCGCTTCCGCCCCTTCTGCTCCGATCGCTGCAAGCAGATCGACCTCGGCGCCTGGGCCGCTGAGAAGTACAAGATCGGCGGGAACGAGCAGGAAGCGTCGTCGGACGAGACGCCCGGCGGGGATTACACCCCGCATTGAGCGCGGCCCGCTGGCCGGGCCATACCGATCGGCGCTGCGCTAGAGCAGCGCCTGACGTCGTGCGCCGTTTTCTTTTCGCTTCAGCTCTTTTCGGCAGCGAGCCATTCCAGCACGGGAATGGTCGCCGGCAACAGCGGCTCGACGTCCGCGGGCAGCGTCTGCCAGACAAAAGCCTGACCTTCGCGGCCGTGCGGCTCGCCGGACCACTGCGTCACCTTGCAGAAAAAGAGCCGCACATACGCGTGCGGGTAGTCGTGTTCGAGCGTATGCCAAAGATGGCTTGCCTCGACCGCGATACCCAACTCCTCGTGCAACTCGCGAGCGAGCGCGGCTTCGACTGATTCGCCCGCTTCCAGCTTGCCGCCCGGAAATTCCCAGTAGCCTTCGTACGGCTTGCCCGCCGGGCGCTGCGCCAGCAGATAGCGCCCATCGGGCTGGACCAGCACGCCAACCGCGACCTGCGTCACCTTGCGGCCCGCGGCGTTCTTCTCGACGTCGTCGCTCATGCGCTCACTCATGCCGACGTCTTGCGGCCGGACCAGTCGCGCGCGAACTGCCACGCGACACGTCCCGAACGCGACCCGCGCTCGAGCGCCCACACCAGCGCATCGCCGCGCGCCGCTTCGACTTCGGCGTCGTCGCAACCGAAATGGCGCAGCCAGTGGCTGATGATCGACAGGTAGTCATCCTGCTTGAACGGATAGAAGCTGACCCACAAACCGAAGCGCTCGGACAGGGAGATCTTTTCTTCGACCAGCTCACCGGGATGAATCTCGCCGTCGGACGTGTGCTTGTACGTCTCGTTGTCGCTCATGTATTCGGGCAACAAATGGCGGCGGTTCGACGTCGCATAAATCAGCACGTTGTCCGATTGCGCGGCGATCGAGCCGTCGAGCGCGACCTTCAACGCCTTGTAGCCCGACTCGCCATCTTCGAACGAGAGGTCGTCGCAGAACACCACGAAGCGCTCCGGCCGCTGCGCGATCAGGTCGACGATATCGCCGAGGTCGTGCAGATCGTCCTTATCCACTTCGATCAGACGTAGCCCGTCTTTCGCGTACGCATTCAGACACGCCTTGATCAGCGACGACTTGCCGGTGCCGCGCGCGCCTGTCAGCAACACGTTGTTGGCCGGCTGCTTGTGGACGAATTGACGCGTGTTCTGCTCGATCAGGCCTTTCTGGCGATCGATGTTCTGCAGGTCGTCGAGCGTGATCGCCGAGATGGCCGGCACCGGCTGCAGGTAGCCGCGCCCTTGGCGCTTGCGCCAGCGGAAGGCCACTGCCGCCGACCAGTCGATATCGGGCGAAGCGGGCGGAAGCATCGCTTCGAGGCGCACGAGCACGGCTTCGGCCCGGGTCAGAAACTGTTCGAGTTTATCCATGGCTGGGAAATAAGCGGCCTTAGGCCGCGTAATGAACCTGGTTACGAACGATAGTCGGCGTTGATGCTCACGTAGTCGTGCGACAGATCGCAAGTCCAGATCGTGGCTTGCGCATCGCCGCGCCCGAGTACCACACGTATGCCGATCTCGCTCTTTTTCATGACGCGCTGGCCGTCTTCTTCGCGGTAGGCCGGATTGCGGCCGCCGGCAGTCGCAACCAGCACGTCGTCCAGATACAGATCGATCTTGCCGACGTCGAGATCGTCCACGCCGGCATAGCCGATGGCCGCGAGAATGCGGCCGAGATTCGGATCCGATGCATAGAAAGCCGTTTTCACGAGCGGCGAGTGGCCGATCGCATACGCGATCTGGCGGCATTCGCCGACGCTCGCGCCGCCTTCCACTTGCACGGTCATGAATTTGGTCGCGCCTTCGCCGTCGCGCACGATCAGCTGCGCGAGGGTCTGGGCGACTTCGGTCACCGCGTCGCGCAGCGCTGCATAAGCGGGCGAATCGGTGGACGTGATCGCCGGCAGGCTCGATTTGCCCGACGCGATCAGGATGAACGAATCGTTGGTCGACGTATCGCCATCGATCGTGATGCAGTTGAACGAGCGATCCGTCACGTGCTTGACCAGCGCATCGAGCACCCGCTGGGAGACGGCGGCGTCGAACGCGAGGAAGCCGAGCATGGTCGCCATGTTCGGCTTGATCATGCCGGCGCCCTTGCTGATGCCGGTCAGCGTGACCGTGTGGCCCTCGATCGTCACCTGGCGCGACGTGGCCTTGGGCAGCGTGTCCGTGGTCATGATCGCCTGCGCGGCGTCGTACCAGTTCGCTTCCTTGCGGTTCGCCAGCGCGGCCGGCAAACCCGCTTTCAAACGATCGACCGGCAGCGGCTCCAGAATCACGCCCGTCGAAAACGGCAGCACCTGTTCCGGCGTGATGTCCGCCAGACGCGCGAGTTCGGCACAGGTTTCGCGCGCCGCCACGAGGCCCGGCTCACCCGTGCCAGCGTTGGCGTTGCCGGTGTTGATCACCAGCGCGCGAATCGGCTTGCCGCCGGCGCGCACGCGTTCCAGATTCTCACGGCACACCGTGACGGGCGCCGCGCAAAAACGGTTCTGCGTGAACACGCCGCCCACCGTGGCGCCTTCGCCCACGGAAATGACGAGCACGTCCTTGCGGTTCGGCTTGCGAATATTCGCCTCCGCCCAGCCGAGCGAAACGCCGGCGACGGGATAGAGTTGAGCGGGATCGATCGAGGGGAAATTGACAGCCATGGTCGCGACCTGTCGAAGAAAATGCCGGCAGGCGCCGGCATCGGGGAAACGGAACTGATGGTCCGGGCTTGTTGCCGGACCACCGCGAAATCAAGGCAACCTACCGCCTGAAACGACGCGGCGCGCCTCTCAGCGCGCCGCCTTCGGCATTACACGATCTTGCCGTGGCACTGCTTGTACTTCTTGCCGCTGCCGCACGGGCACGGGTCGTTACGGCCGACCTTCGGCACGTTGTCCGCGCTCATGTTCGCTGCTGCCGTATGCGACGAACCGTGGCTCATGGCATCGCCGATCATGGCGGCGGTGGCTGCTTCCGCGGCAACAGGCGCTGCGGCGGCCGCTTCGGCGAATTCGGCGTGGCGGAACTCGACGTTTTCAAGGTGCCCGCCCTGCTCTTCGAGCTGTTCAGCAGCCTGTTCCAACTGTTCAGGCGACTGGATCTGCACGTTCATCACCACGCGGGTGACTTCGAGCTTCACGGCGTCGAGCATGGCGGCGAACAGTTCGAACGCCTCACGCTTGTATTCCTGCTTCGGATTCTTCTGCGCATAGCCACGCAGATGGATGCCCTGACGCAAGTGATCGAGCGCGGCCAGATGTTCGCGCCAGCTGCGATCCAGCGTTTGCAGCATGATCGAGCGCTCGAATGCGCTGAACGATTCGCGGCCGACCAGTTCGACCTTCGCTTCGTAGGCTTCGTCCGCGGCGGCTTCGACCGCTTCGAGAATCTCGTCCGCGCTGATCGAGTTCGACTCGTTGATCATTTCCTGGATCGCGAGGTCGAGCTGCCATTCGTTGCGCAGCACCTCTTCCAATTCGGGCACGTCCCACTGCTCTTCAATGCTGCCTGCCGGCACGAACTGATGGACGATATCGGCGATCACGCTCTGACGCATCGCGCCGATCGTTTCGGTGATGTCGTTCGCTTCGAGCAATTCATTGCGCTGCTGGTAAATCACCTTGCGCTGATCGTTCGACACATCGTCGTATTCGAGCAATTGCTTGCGAACGTCGAAGTTGCGCGCTTCCACCTTGCGCTGCGCCGATTCGATCGAGCGAGAGACGATGCCCGCCTCGATCGCCTCACCTTCGGGCATCTTCAGGCGGTCCATGATCGCGCGCACGCGATCGCCGGCGAAAATGCGCAGCAGCGGATCTTCCAGCGACAAATAGAAGCGCGACGAACCCGGGTCGCCCTGACGGCCGGCACGGCCGCGCAGCTGATTGTCGATCCGGCGCGATTCGTGGCGCTCGGTGCCGATGATGTGCAGACCGCCCGCGGCCTTCACCTGATCGTGCAGCGCTTGCCATTCGTCGTGCAGCTTCTGGATGCGGCGTTGCTTGTCGTCTTCAGCCAGCGTTTCGTCCAGTTCGAGGAACGACGCCTGCTTTTCCGCGTTGCCGCCGAGCACGATGTCGGTACCGCGACCGGCCATGTTGGTGGCGATCGTGATGCGCTTCGGACGGCCGGCTTCGGCGACGATCTCGGCTTCACGCGCGTGCTGCTTGGCGTTCAGCACTTCGTGCGGCAGACCGGCCTGCTTCAGCAGATGCGACAGCAACTCGGAGTTTTCGATGGACGTCGTACCGACCAGCACCGGCTGACCGCGTTCGTAGCAATCGCGAATGTCGCGGATTACCGCGTCGTAGCGTTCCTTGGCCGTCTTGTAGATCTGATCCTGCTTGTCGATCCGCTTGGGCGGACGGTTGGTCGGGATCACGACCGTTTCGAGACCATAGATCTCGTTGAATTCGAATGCTTCCGTATCCGCCGTGCCGGTCATGCCGGACAGCTTCGCGTACATGCGGAAGTAGTTCTGGAACGTGATCGACGCGAGCGTCTGGTTCTCGCTCTGGATCTTGACGTGTTCCTTCGCCTCGACAGCCTGGTGCAGCCCGTCCGACCAGCGGCGGCCCGACATCAGACGGCCGGTGAATTCGTCCACGATCACCACTTCGCCGTTCTGCACCACGTAGTGCTGATCCTTGAAGAACAGCGTGTGGGCGCGCAGCGCGGCGTACACGTGGTGCATCAGCGTGATGTTCTGCGGCGCGTACAGGCTTTCGCCGTCGCCGATCAGGCCCCACTCGGCGAGCAGACGCTCGGCCTTTTCGTGGCCCGATTCCGTCAGGAACACCTGGCGGCCTTTTTCGTCCAGCGTATAGTCGCCCGGCTTTTCGACGCCGGTGCCGTCCGCTTTCTCTTCGCCGATCTGGCGTTCGAGCAGCGGCGGCAACGCATTCATGCGCACGTACAGGTCGGTATGATCTTCGGCCTGGCCGGAGATGATCAGCGGGGTACGGGCTTCGTCGATCAGGATCGAGTCGACCTCGTCGACCACCGCGAAATTGAGGGCTCGCTGCACGCGCGCGTCGGTCTCGTAGACCATGTTGTCGCGCAGGTAGTCGAAGCCGAATTCGTTGTTGGTGCCGTACGTGATGTCCGCCGCGTAGGCTTCCTGCTTCGCGCCGTGATCCATCTGCGACAGATTGATGCCGACCGACAGACCGAGGAAGTTGTACAGGCGCGCCATCCATTCGGCGTCGCGCTGGGCGAGGTAGTCGTTGACCGTGACCACGTGCACGCCGCGGCCGGACAGCGCGTTCAGGTACACCGGCAGCGTGGCGACGAGCGTCTTGCCCTCACCGGTGCGCATTTCGCCGATCTTGCCGTAGTGCAGAACCATGCCGCCGATCAGCTGCACGTCGAAGTGGCGCATTTTCAGCACCCGCTTGCTGGCCTCGCGGCACACCGCGAAGGCTTCCGGCAGGAGCTTGTCGAGCGATTCGCCGCTCGCGACGCGCTGGCGGAATTCACCCGTTTTGGCGCGCAGTTGATCGTCCGTCAATTGCTCGATCTGCGGTTCGAGCGCATTGATCGCCGTGACGGTCTTTTGATATTGCTTGACTAGCCGCTGGTTGCGGCTGCCAAAAATCTTCTGTAGAAAACCGGTGGTCATCGGATCGGTGTCTGCGTCGCGGCTTCGGCTGGGTCGCGGCGTGCAGTTCGTGCACGCGCGCTCCGGGGTCGGAAGGGCCTCGGCGGCTTAGTCCAAGAGTGAATTCGAATCGCGCATTTTAGCACGCGCCCCCGCCCACGCTTATGTCAGCAGCGAGACGGCGGCAGGGCATCGGAAGCCCGCCGCAGCGAGCTCCGGCAGTCCGCATTGAGGCGGGCCCGCGTGCGTCCTGCGCGGTACAATCGCGGCGTGAACGCGCATAGGGCGCGGACACGCCGTGACCCATCGAACATGAGCCGTTTTCCTTCCTTTTCAAGGCCGCCGCCCCAGCAGTTCAAGGCGCGCCGCCCGCAGCCGGTCGCCGAGGTGCTCAATCGCACGGACGCGTTCGCGGCCCTGCGCGCGGGCGTCGAGCAGATTGCGGCGTTGGAGAAGGATCTGCGCGCTCTGCTGCCCGACTATCTGGCGACGAGCGTCGAACCCAGCTTTATCAAGGAAGGCGTGCTCGCCCTGTTCGCCGGCCATAACGCGCTGGCGGCGCGGCTGCGGCATCTGGAGCCACGGCTGCTGGCGGATCTGCAGCAGCGCGGCTGGCCGGTGAATTCGCTGCGGATTCGCGTGCGGCCGCAGGCTGTGAAGGAACCGCCGCCGGTCAAACAGGCGCGCATGACGCCAGCCGGCGCTGATGCGCTCCACGCGCTGAGCGAGTCGCTGGCGCCGTCGCCGTTACAGGAGGCGCTGGCGAAAATGGCGGCCCGGCATCGGAGAAATCGCTAGTCAAAAGAAAAGCGGCCCGACTGGGCCGCTTACTTTTCATGCGCTTGCTTCGGAAATTTCACCCGAAGGCGTCAGGCAAAAGCCGTCTGCGTCTCGTAGGCAAAACCGCGCGGCGCCTTCTGCGTGTCGTCGAAGGTGACGATTTCGTACGAATCTTCGTGCGCCAGCAGTTCGCGCAGCAGCGCGTTGTTCAGGCCGTGGCCCGATTTGTAGGCGTCATACGCCGCCAACAACGGGTGGCCGACCACATACAGGTCGCCGATCGCGTCGAGCATCTTGTGCTTTACGAACTCATCGTCGTAGCGCAGGCCGTCGTTATTCAGAATGCGGTACTCGTCCAGCACGATCGCGTTGTCCATGCTGCCGCCACGCGCCAGACCCAGTTCGCGCATCATTTCCACTTCATGCGCAAAACCAAAGGTGCGAGCCCGCGCGATCTCGCGCACGTACGACGTATTGGCAAAATCCACTTCCAGCGCCTGGCCGGTTTTATCCACAGCCGGGTGACGGAAATCGATCGTGAACTTGAGCTTGAAACCAAAGTACGGGTCTAGACGCGCGAATTTATCGCCGTCACGAATTTCGACCGGCTTGGTGACCTTGATGAATTTCTTCGCCGCGTTCTGTTCTTCAATACCCGCCGACTGAATCAGAAACACGAATGAACCGGCACTGCCGTCCATGATCGGGATTTCTTCGGCGGTGACGTCGACATACAGGTTGTCGATGCCGAGACCGGCGCAGGCGGACATCAAATGCTCGATGGTCGAGACGCGCGCGCCGTCTTTCTGCAACACGGAAGCCAGACGCGTATCGCCAATCGCCATCGCCGACGCAGGAATGTCCACCGGCGTGGCGAGGTCCACGCGCGAAAACACAATGCCCGTGTCCGGCCCGGCCGGACGGAGCGTCAGTTCGACTTTGCGGCCCGAGTGCAGGCCAATGCCGACTGTCTTGACGATTTGTTTGATAGTGCGCTGCTTCAGCATGGTGATCTTCTATTCGATTGAAAATCCCAATCGGGACTTTTTATTCCATAGCACGAATTATACTCCAATACCCTAGGGAGCGTCTTTCCGCGGAACGTATCAATCTGTTTCGCTGCATTACCCTTGGGCGCCCGCCAGGGAAAGCGTGACGGGCCGATGCCCCGGAACGGAGGCGTTTCCGGTCATCGGCCCGCGTAACGGCCTGTCACAAAAGCGTCTTATCGACCGTTGCCCAAGCACAACGCGCCAACCGCGCGTGCCTGTGGCGAAGGCCACGACACCAGCGTGCCTAGCTCAACGTAGCGAGAATACTCCCTGCATCGCTGACTTCGAATTTGCCGGCAGCCTCGACGTTCAACGTCTTGACCACGCCGTCGTCGACCACCATCGCGTAGCGCTGGGAACGGATTCCCATGCCGCGCGCCGACAAATCCTGCTCGAGACCGAGCGCTCGCGTGAAAGCCGCACTGCCGTCCGCCATCATGCGCACCTTGCCCGAGGCGTGCTGATCGCGTCCCCACGCGCCCATTACGAACGCGTCGTTGACGGACACGCACCAGATCTCGTCGATGCCAAGAGCGCGCAACTGCTCGGCGTGCTCGACATAACCCGGTACATGTTTGGCCGAACAGGTTGGCGTGAACGCGCCCGGCAATCCGAAGATCACCACACGCTTGCCCGCCGTCTGCTCGCGCACGTCGAAGCTGTTAGGCCCGATCGTGCAGCCCGCCCGCTCGTCTTCGATCAACTCGAAGAGCGTCGCGTCGGGCAGCTTGTCACCTGCCTGAATCATGCTCAGTCCTTTGCATCGATGCGAAGCACGCTCGCACGTCGTCGTGTCGCAGTGAAAAATCCGGCGTGGGCACCAACCACTGCATGCTCCGCCGTCCGGCGACAGTCGCCCAATCCGCTTCGCGAATCCGAAGAGGGCACTTGTCCTTGTCGCGAATCTTCAAAGATACGCGACTTGTTCGCCGTTCACCCGCCACGCTCGTGCATTCGTCCGCCAGCGCCGCACTGCTGTCCAACTCGCAGCGCCGCAACGAAAGCCTGCCCGTGCGCTCAGTCCGCCTGCTTGCGCAGGAATGCCGGAATGTCGTACGTGTCGACGCCCTTTTCCTGCAACGCCTGCACATGCGATGCGGCCGTATCGCGCGACGTGCGCCACACTGCCGGCGTGTCCAGTGCGCCGTAGTCGGCGGTGCTGGCGTGCGACGACTGCGGTGCGTAAGCAGCGTGTGCACTGATCGGCTGGTTATCGGTGCCGGTGCGCAGCAGCGTCATCGGTGCCGATTGCTGCTTCTTGGCCGCACGGCCCAGACCCGTTGCCACGACCGTCACGCGGAGCGCGTCGCCCATTGCATCGTCGTACACGGCGCCGAAAATCACGGTCGCGTCTTCTGCCGCGTAGCTCTTGATCGTGTTCATCACTTCGCGCGTTTCCGACAGACGCAGCGAACGGCTCGACGTGATGTTCACCAGCACGCCACGCGCGCCCGACAGATCCACACCTTCCAGCAACGGGCTGGCCACAGCCTGCTCAGCAGCCAGACGCGCGCGATCGACGCCGGCAACCGTCGCCGTGCCCATCATCGCCTTGCCCTGCTCGCCCATCACCGTTTTCACGTCTTCGAAGTCGACGTTCACCAGACCGTCGACGTTGATGATTTCCGCGATGCCGGCAACTGCGTTGTTCAGAACGTCGTCTGCGCACTGGAAGCACTTGTCCATCTCGGCGTCATCGCCCATCACCTCGAACAGCTTGTCGTTCAGAACGACGATCAGCGAGTCGACGTGATCCTCCAGTTGCTGCGAACCGGCTTCTGCCACGCGCATCCGCTTGCCGCCTTCGAATTCGAACGGCTTGCTGACCACGCCAACGGTCAAGATACCCATTTCTTTAGCGATCTGCGCGACCACGGGTGCTGCGCCCGTGCCCGTGCCGCCGCCCATGCCGGCCGTGATGAAGACCATGTGCGCGCCGCGCAGTGCGTCGGCGATGCGCTCACGTGCTTCTTCCGCTGCGGCGCGGCCCATTTCCGGCTTGGCGCCGGCGCCCAGACCCGTGTTGCCGAGCTGGATCACCGCGGTGGCGCGCGAACGCGACAAAGCCTGCGCGTCCGTGTTCATCACGATGAAGTCGACGCCTTGCACGCCTTTGTTGATCATGTGCTGAACAGCATTGCCGCCAGCGCCACCTACTCCGACCACCTTGATGATGGTGCCGTTCGTTTCGGTTTCCAGCATTTGGAAATCCATGATGCCTCCGTCAAGATAAAAATTTGCAGCCACTTCGGCCGTTATTCGGCAGGAGATCGGGCAACCGCCTGTCGCGCGCCGGCCGCCGGCACCAGCGCGTATTTTTTTTGAAACCCGTTCGAAAACCCGTTCTGTGCAGCGATACAGCGAATGCTTTAGAAGTTGCCGAGGAACCAGTCCTTCATGCGCGTGAACACCTGTCCCATCGAGCCCGACTGCACGGCCACCTTGCGGCCGCGCATGCGTTGCGAGCGTCCTTCGACGAGCAGGCCCATCGCCGTCGAGTAGCGCGGATTGCGCACTACGTCAGCCAGACCGCCCGCATATTCCGGCACGCCGATACGCACCGGCTTCAGGAAGATGTCTTCACCCAGTTCGACCATGCCGAGCATCATCGACGCGCCGCCGGTCAGCACCACGCCGGAGCTCAGCAGTTCCTCGTAACCCGACTCGCGCACCACCTGCTGCACGAGCGAAAACAGTTCTTCGACGCGCGGCTCGACCACCGCCGCCAGCGCCTGGCGCGACAGCGTGCGCGGACCGCGCTCGCCGAGACCCGGCACTTCGATCATTTCGTCCGGATCGGCCAGCGCCTGCTTGGCGATGCCGTAATCCACCTTGATGTCTTCCGCGTCCGGCGTCGGCGTGCGCAGCGCCATCGCGATGTCGCTCGTGATCTGGTCGCCGGCGATCGGAATCACCGCCGTATGACGGATCGCGCCTTCGCTGAAAATCGCAATATCAGTCGTGCCGCCGCCGATATCGACCAGCACCACGCCGAGTTCTTTCTCGTCTTCCGTCAGCACCGCCAGCGACGACGCCAGCGGCTGCAAGATCAGATCGTTCACTTCGAGCCCGCAACGGCGCACGCACTTGACGATGTTTTGCGCCGCGCTCACCGCGCCGGTGACGATATGCACCTTCACTTCAAGGCGAATGCCGCTCATGCCGATCGGCTCGCGCACATCTTCCTGACCGTCGATGATGAATTCCTGCGTCAGGATATGCAGCACCTGCTGATCGGTCGGGATGTTGATCGCCTTCGCCGTTTCGATCACGCGCGCCACGTCCGTCTGCGTGACTTCCTTCTCCTTGATCGCCACCATGCCGCTGGAATTGAAGCTGCGGATATGGCTGCCGGCAATCCCGGTAAATACGTTGGTGATCTTGCAGTCGGCCATGAGTTCGGCTTCTTCGAGCGCACGCTGAATGGACTGCACGGTGGCCTCGATATTCACCACCACGCCTTTCTTGAGCCCCTTCGATTCGCTCTGGCCGAGGCCGATCACCTCGTAGTGACCTTCGCCCTTCAACTCGGCGACGATGGCCACGACCTTCGACGTCCCAATGTCGAGGGCGACCAGCAGATCTTTATAGTCTTTACTCATAGCGTGCTCATTGCGTGTGATGTCCGTTTACTTCTTGCCCTTGTCGGGTTCGGTGATAAAGCGCATCCCTGCCGCGCGAATCGCGAAACCGTTCGGATAGCGCAAGTCCGCATACTCGATATCCTTTCCCCAACGTTGCGTCACGGCGCTCCACGCCGCGCTCAGACGTTTGCTCCGATCGAGCAGCGTGTCCTGATTGCGTTCGCGCCCAAGTTCCACCTGCGTGCCGTTCGAGAGCTTCACCGTCCACGCGTAGCGCGGCGACAGCGTCACTTCTTCAGGCGTCGCGCCCAACGGCGCAAACCATTTCTGGAAGTCGTGATACCGCGCGACCACCTCTTTTGCCGTACCGTCCGGACCGTCGAACGCGGGCAGATCTTCTTCGAGCTCGCCCTGGTTCGCGGTGAACAGCTCGCCGTCGACGCTCACCAGCTGATCGCTGCCCCACGTTCCCAGCGGTTTGTACTCTTCCAGCGTGACAGCCAGTGCATTCGGCCAGACGCGCCGCACGCTCGCATGACGCACCCACGGCATCTGCTCGAACGCCTGACGCGCCACGTCGAGATCCACCGTAAAAAAGTTGCCCTTCAAGCGCCCCACCACACCCGCGCGCACCGTCGGCGAATTGATGTGCTCGGTATCGCCGTCGATCTGGATTTCGCGCAGCGCGAAATTCGGGCGCTGGATCAGCCAGTAACCGCCTGCCGCCAGCAGCACGAGCACCAGCAACACATGCAATGTGTTGGCGGCAAAATTGAGCTGGCGAACGTTGTTCCACATGGTGTTGCTTTCGGGTCGCCCCGGTTAGTCCTGCAGCGTCAGCGCCAACACGCCGACAACCAGTTCCTGATAGCTGATGCCCACCGCACGCGCCGCTTTCGGCGGCAGCGAGTGATCGGTCATGCCAGGCGCCGTGTTCACTTCGAGGAAATACGGGTTGCCGTCGGCGTCGAGCATGAAATCCGCGCGGCCCCAGTCGGTGCAGCCGAGCACGTCGAAGGCACGGCGCGCCAGCACTTTCAGGCGCGCTTCCTCGTCCGCCGCCAGACCGCACGGGATCAGATACTGCGTGTCGTTCGCGATGTACTTCGCGTGATAGTCGTAGAACTCGCCGGCCGGCACGATGCGGATCACCGGCAAATCCAGATTGCCGGCTATGCACGCGGTGTATTCGCCGCCGCCTTCAATACTCTTTTCGACCACGACGATCTTGTCGTACTTGACCGCTTCGATCAGCGCGGCGGGCAGCGCGCCGGCGCTCTTCACCTTGATCACCGCGACGCTCGAACCTTCGCTCGCCGGTTTCACGAAGAGCGGCAAACCGAGCTTCGCGACGATGTCTTTCGAGCGCGCTTCGTAGTCGTCGCCGCGCAGTACCGCTTCGAATGGCGGCGTCGGAATGCCGAGTTGCTGCCACACGAGCTTGGTGCGGAACTTGTCCAGACCGAGCGCCGAGCCGAGCACGCCACTGCCGGTGTACTTAATGCCGTAAAAGTCGAGCGCGCCCTGAATCTGGCCGTTCTCGCCGTAACCGCCATGCAGCGCGTTGAACGCACGCACAAAGCCTTCTTCCTTCAATGCGGCGAGCGGACGCTCGGCCGGATCGAACGGATGCGCGTCCACGCCGGCGTCGCGCAGACCTTGCAGCACGAGGCGGCCGGAATTGAGCGAGACCTCGCGCTCGGCGGAATTACCACCGAGCAGTACTGCCACTTTGCCGAATTGTTTGGGGTCGATACTGCTCATTTCACACCTTCGTTTCCTGCGCGAGGCGACCCGGCACACCGCCGATCGAACCCGCGCCCATCGTGATCACCACATCGCCGTCGCGCACCACTGCTGAGAGCGCGTCCGGCACTTCATCCACCGTATCGACAAATACCGGCTCGACCTTGCCCGCCACACGCAGCGCACGCGCCAACGCGCGGCCGTCCGCAGCGACGATCGGCGACTCGCCGGCCGAATAGACCTCGGTCAGCACGAGCGCGTCGACGGTGGACAGCACTTTCACAAAATCCTCGAAGCAATCACGCGTGCGCGTGAAGCGGTGCGGCTGGAACGCCAGCACCAGACGGCGGCCCGGAAATGCGCCGCGCGCCGCCGCCACCGTGGCCGCCATTTCGACCGGGTGATGACCGTAGTCGTCCACCAACGTGTACGCGCCACTCGCTTTGCCTTCGCTGACGACCGGCACTTCGCCGTAGCGCTGGAAGCGTCGGCCCACGCCGTTGAAATCCGCCAGCGCTCGCTGGATATCGGCATCTTTCACTTCAAGTTCAGTCGCAATTGCAATTGCGGCCAAAGCATTCTGTACGTTGTGCTCGCCCGGCAGGTTCAAGACGATGTCGATCGGCGCCGCGTCTTCGCGCATGGCCGTGAAATGCATCTTGCCGTCACGCGCTTTCACGTTGACCGCGCGCACCTGCGCATCTGGCGCGAAGCCGTAGCGAATGATCGGCTTCGACACGAACGGCAGGATTTCCTTCACGTTCGGATCGTCGACGCACAACACCGCGATCCCATAGAACGGCAGCCGGTGCGTGAATTCGATGAACGCCTGCTTGAGCCGCGCGAAGTCGTGGCCGTAGGTGTCCATGTGATCCGCGTCGATGTTCGTGATGACTTCGATCACCGGAAACAGATTCAGGAACGACGCATCCGACTCGTCGGCTTCCGCGACGATGAAGTCGCCCGTGCCGAGGCGCGCATTCGCGCCCGCGCTGATGAGCCGGCCGCCGATCACGAAGGTCGGATCGAGACCGCCCGCCGCGAGCACGCTCGCCACCAGCGAGGTGGTCGTGGTCTTGCCGTGCGTACCGGCAATCGCGATGCCCTGCTTCAGGCGCATCAGTTCCGCGAGCATCACCGCGCGCGGCACGATCGGAATGCGGCGATGACGCGCGGCCAGCACTTCCGGGTTGTCGCTGCGCACCGCGGTGGAAACGACCACCGCGTTCGCGCCTTCGATGTTCTCCGCCGCGTGGCCGATCGCAATCCGCGCGCCGAGTGCGGCGAGGCGATCGGTGATTGCGTTGCTCGTGAGATCCGAGCCGCTCACCTGATAGCCGAGGTTGACCAGCACCTCCGCGATGCCGCTCATGCCGACACCACCGATGCCGACAAAGTGAATGTGTTTGACGATGTGTTTCATTGCTTTCCTTCTGGGCTCGCGCCCGAAATCGAACCCGCCACGGTCGCGCAAATCTGCGCGACCTGTTCCGTGGCGTCGGGTTTCGCGAGCGAGCGCGAACGCTCCGCCATCTCCGCGAGGGTTGCTCGCGTCTGGCTGCGCAACCAGTCAGCGAGGGTTTCCGCCGACAGATCGCGTTGCTGCACGACCAGCGCCGCGCCGTTGTCGGCGAGGAACGCTGCATTAGTGGTTTGGTGATCGTCTACTGCATACGGGAACGGCACGAAGAACGCCGCCACGCCTACTGCTGAAATCTCGGACACCGTCATTGCGCCGGACCGGCAAATCACCAGGTCCGCTTGCGCATAAGCGCTCGTCATGTCGTCGATGAACGGCACGAGTTCGACGTCGGCGCCTGCTTGCAGACCTGCTGCCGCGTAGTTCTCGCGCAGCGCTTCGATATGCTTCGCGCCCGCCTGATGCACGATGCGCGGCCGTTCGTTCGGCGCGAGCAAGGCCACCGCGCGCGGCACCACTTCATTCAACGCCGCGGCGCCCAGACTGCCGCCCACGACGAGCACATTCAACGGACCGCTGCGTTGCGCGTAGCGTGCTTTGGGTGCAATCGCGCGCGCAAGTTCCTCACGAATTGGATTTCCCGTCCATTCGCCGTGCGGCAGTGCATTCGGAAACGCAACCAGCACGCGTTTAGCGACTTTCGCGAGCACCTTGTTCGCGAGACCGGCAATCGAATTCTGTTCATGCAGCACCAGCGGACGGCCGCTCAACGCGGTCATCAAGCCGGCCGGAAACGTGATGTAGCCGCCCATGCCGAGCACGACGTCCGGCTTCACGCGACGCAGCACGGAGAGGCTTTGCGTGCAGGCACGCAGCAGATTCAGCGGCAGCATCAGCTTGGGTTTCAGGCCCTTGCCGCGCACGCCGCCGAAGCGCACGTATTCCATCGGGATGCCATGCTTCGGCACCAGCGTCGCTTCCATGCCCGCGGGATTGCCGAGCCACACGACCTTCCAGCCCCACGCCTGCATCAGATGAGCGACCGCAAGCCCCGGGAACACGTGTCCCCCGGTGCCGCCGGCCATCACCATCAGCGTGCGTTGCGGCAGAGCGGTCATACTTTCCCTCCGCGCATCAGCACACGATTTTCGTAATCCACACGCATCAACACGGCAACAGCGACGCAGTTCAAAACAATGCCCGAGCCGCCATAACTGACTAGCGGCAACGTGAGACCCTTGGTCGGCAGCAAGCCGAGGTTCACGCCCATGTTGATGAAGGTCTGCGCGCCGAACCAGATGCCGACGCCCTTCGCGACCAGGCCCGCGAACGTGCGATCGAGCGCGAGCGCCTGACGGCCAATCTCGAACGAGCGGCGCACGATCCAGTAGAACATCAGGATCACCACCAGCACGCCGACAAAACCCAGTTCCTCGCCGATCACCGCGAGGATGAAGTCGGTATGCGCTTCGGGCAGATAGTTGAGTTTCTCGACGCTGCCGCCAAGACCCACGCCGAACCACTCGCCGCGCCCGAACGCGATCAGCGAGTGCGTCAATTGATAAGCCTTGCCCTGTGCGTAGCGGTCGTCCCACGGATCGAGGTACGCGAAAATCCGCTCACGACGCCACGGCGACGCCCACACCAGCAAACTGAACGTGCCGACCGCGGTCGCCACCAGGCCGCCGAACAGCTTGCCGTTCACGCCACCGAGAAACAGCACGCCCATTGCGATCGCCGCGATCACCATGAACGCGCCCATGTCCGGTTCCAGCAGCAGCAACGCGCCGACGAGACCCACGGCGACCGCCATCGGCAAAAAACCTTTGGCGAAGCTGTGCATGTATTCCTGTTTGCGCACCGTGTAGTTCGCGGCGTAAATCGTCACCGCGAGCTTCATGATTTCCGACGGCTGCATGTTCGTGATGCCGAGCGGAATCCAGCGGCGCGCGCCGTTGACGCCCTTGCCGACGTGCGGGATCAGCACGATCACCAGCGCGAACAGCGAGATCAGAAACAGCTTTGGCGCGTACTTGTCCCATGTCGCGATCGGAATGCGGAACGACACGATGCCGATCACCGAGCCCATCACCACGAAGATGATCTGGCGCACGAGGAACGCGTAATCGCGGTACGACGCGTACTTCGGCGAATCGGGCATGGCGATCGACGCCGAATACACCATCACCACGCCGAGACCGAGCAGCGCGACGACCACCCACAGCAGCGAGTGATCGTAGTCGAGCATGCGCGAGCGCAGCGGACGCACGCCATTGACGGCGCTCGCAAGACCACTGCCGCCCGTGCGGCCGCCGACGCGAGCCGCGCCGCCCGAACCACCCGCATCGCCGCCAGCGGCCTGGCGCGAACCGAAACGTTCCGACCAGCTCATATCATCGTCCCCCGTTCGGCCGCGATGTCTTCTACCGTGCTGCGGAATACCGCGGCGCGGTGCGCGTAACCCTTGAACATGTCGAAGCTCGCGCAAGCCGGCGAGAGCAGTACGGCATCGCCCGGCTCAGCGAGCGCGGTCGCGGCGCGCGTCGCTTCTTCGAGCGTCGCGTGATCCGTCATGGCGATGCCGGTTTCTTCCAGCGCGGCGCGAATCTGCGGCGCGTCGCGGCCGATCAGCATCACGGCGCGGCACCAGCGCATGACCGGCGCGGCGAGCGGTTCGAAATCCTGACCCTTTCCGTCGCCGCCGGCGATCAGCACGATGCGCTGTGCGAGCCCGTCGAGCGCGGCCACCGTCGCGCCGACGTTGGTGCCCTTGCTGTCGTCCACATAGTCGACACCGTCGATCGACGCAATTAATTCCACGCGATGCGGCTCGCCGCGATATTCGCGCAGACCGTGCAACAGCGGCGCGCCCGGCAGACCGACCGCGCGTGCGAGTGCATAGGCGGCGAGCGCGTTGGCGGCGTTGTGCAGGCCACGAATGCGCAGGGCGTCTGCAGGCATCAGGCGTTTAAGCGCGATGTTCGGCGGCGTGACCACTTCGTTCTTGCGACGGCGCTTCGGCACGGGTTCGTCGCTCGCGTCGCGATCGTGCGCCTCTACGAGCCAGATCATGCCGTTGTCGCGCAGCAGACCGTAGTCGCCGTCGTTCTTCGGCTCGGTGACGCCGAACGTGACCATCTCGGCTTCGCTATCTTCCGCGGGCGCGAGCTTCATGACACGCGAGTCGTCGCGATTCAGCACGCGCACGGTCTGCGCACCGAAGATGCGGCCCTTCGCGGCGGCGTATGCGTCCAGACCGCCGTGCCAGTCCAGATGATCTTGCGTGATGTTCAACACGACCGCCGCATCCGGCGAGAACGTGTGCGCCGTTTCCAACTGGAAGCTCGACAGTTCCAGCACCCACACGTCGGGCAACGCGGTGTTGTCGATCGCTTCAGCGAGTTTGTCGAGCAGCGACGGGCTGATGTTGCCCGCCACCGCGACCTTCTTGCCGGCGCGCTCGCACAGCAGGCCGGTCAGGCTCGTCGTCGTGGTCTTGCCGTTGGTGCCGGTAATCGCGATCACCTTCGGCGCATAGCCGCTTTCGCCAAGCGACTTCAGCGCTTGCGAGAACAGTTCGAGTTCGCCCCACACGGGGATGCCCTGCTCGCGCGCAGCTTCGATCAGCGGCAACAGATCGGCGGCAAGCGGCGACAGGCCGGGGCTAATGGCGACGAGTTCGACACCTTCGAGCAGCACCGGCGAAAACGGGCCGCCGACGAATGCGGCATCGATGCCATGCGCTTCCAGCGCGGGCAGGTTCGGCGGTACTTCACGCGTATCGGCCACACGCAGCCGACAGCCGTGCCGCGCGCACCAGCGCGCCATTGCAAGACCGGATTCACCCAGTCCCAGCACGAGCACCATCGGCTTTTGCCGATCCCGAAACTTCTCGCCGAACATCGCCTGCTTCCTTAAGGACCTGCTGCTTAACGCAGTTTGAGCGTGGACAAACCAAAGAGACACAACATCAACGTGATGATCCAGAAGCGCACGACCACTTGCGTTTCTTTCCAACCCGACAATTCGAAATGGTGATGCAGCGGCGCCATCTTGAAGAGACGCCGCCCTTCACCGAAGCGGCGCTTGGTGAATTTGAACCACGTCACTTGCAACATCACGGAGAGCGTTTCCGCGACAAAAATGCCGCCCATGATGAAGAGCACGATTTCCTGGCGCACGATCACCGCCACCGTGCCGAGCGCGCCGCCGAGCGCGAGCGCGCCGACGTCGCCCATGAACATCTGCGCCGGGTGCGTGTTGAACCAGAGGAACGCGAGCCCTGCCCCGCCCATTGCCGAACAGAAGATCAGCAGTTCGCCCGCACCGGCGATATGCGGAAACAGCAGGTATTTCGAGTAGACCGAGCTGCCCATCACGTAAGCGAACACACCGAGCGACGCGCCGACCAGCACGACCGGCATGATCACGAGACCGTCGAGGCCGTCAGTGAGATTGACCGCGTTGCTCGCGCCGACGATCACCAGATACGTCAGCACGATGAAGCCCCACACGCCGAGCGGATAGCTGATCGATTTGACGAACGGCAGCATCAGGTCGGCACGGGCCGGCAAGCCCATCGAGAGGCCGCTGCGCACCCACGCCATGAACAGGTCGAACACGCGCACATTGCTCGCTTCCGACACGCTGAAAGCCAGATAAACCGCCGCGAACAGACCGATCACCGACTGCCAGAAATACTTTTCGCGCGACGACATGCCGCGCGGATCCTTGTAGACCACCTTGCGGTAATCGTCGACCCAGCCGATCACGCCGAAACCGAACGTGACGAGCATCACGATCCAGATGAAGCGATTGGTCAGATCGGCCCACAACAACGTCGCCACGGCGATGCCGAGCAGAATCAGCACGCCGCCCATGGTCGGCGTGCCGGATTTGACGAGGTGAGTTTGCGGGCCGTCTTTACGAACGGCCTGACCGACCTTCATGGAGGTCAGCTTGCGAATCACCGCCGGGCCGCAGACGAGCCCGATCAGCAGCGCGGTGATGGTCGCCATCACCGCACGGAAAGTCAGATAACTGAACACGCGCAAGAAGCTTGCGTCATTCTGCAGCCATTGCGCCAGCGCCAGTAGCATGCTTCGGTCCTTCTATTTCAATGTGCGGCGAGCGTACTGCCCGCTGCGTTGGGTTGTGGACTCGTTACGGCGTCCACCACGCGCTCCATCTGCATGAAGCGCGAGCCTTTCACGAGAAGCGTTGCACCAGGACCGAAACCGGCCTGCTGCAATTGCGTGACCAGCGTGCCGATGTCGGCGACGTGATGCGCGTTCGCGCCATACGCGGTGCAGGCGTCGCGCGAGGCGTCGCCCATTGCGTACAGCGCGTCGATACGGCGTTCCTTGGCGTAAGCGCCGATTTCGCGGTGAAACGCCGGGCCGTTGTCGCCGACTTCGCCCATGTCGCCCATCACCAGCACGCGCGGCGCGGCGCGTGAGGCAAGCACGTCGATCGCGGCGCGCATCGAATCGGGGTTGGCGTTGTAGGTGTCGTCGATGACGGTGGCGCCGGCGAGCGAGCCGAGTACGGCCTGCTTCACCTGCAAGCGGCCCTTCACGGCGCCGAACGATTCGAGGCCGCGCTTGATCGCGTCGAGCGACACGCCCGCGGCCAGCGCTGCCGACGTTGCGGCCAAGGCGTTGTGCGCGTTGTGGTCGCCCAGCACTTTCAGCGTGACTTCGATTTGGCCTTCCGGCGTGTCGACGCTCAGGACGTTGCCGGCGAACGTGCCTTTTACTGCGGCTTCAGTGGTGCGCTCGGCGGAGTTCAGCGCGAAGTCCATGATGCGGTTGCCGGTTGCGGCCACGCGCCAGATGCTCGCGTAGGCGTCGTCCGCAGGGAACACCGCGACGCCTTCCGGCGAGAGCGCGTGAATCACGCTTGCGTGTTCGAGCGCGACCGCTTCGACCGTCGCCATGAATTCCTGATGCTCGCGCTGCGCGTTGTTCACCACGGCGACCGTCGGCTCAGCGATCTTCGCGAGCTCCGAGGTTTCGCCCGGATGATTCATGCCCAGTTCGACCACTGCCAGCCGATGCGCTGCGTGCAGACGGAACAGCGTGAGCGGCAAGCCGATGTCGTTGTTGAAGTTGCCCGCGGTCGCGAGACGCGCGTCGGCGCCGACGGCGGCGGCGAAGATCGACGCGATCATTTCCTTGACCGTGGTCTTGCCGTTGCTGCCCGTCACCGCGACGAGCGGCATGCTGAACTGGCGGCGCCAGCCGCGTGCGAGCGCGCCGAGCGCGATGCGCGTGTCGGTGACTTTGAGCGCCGGCACAGTCCAGTCTTGCGGCGTGCGCGTGACGAGAACAGCGCTCACGTTGCGCGCGGCGACGTCCGGCAGAAAATCGTGGGCGTCGAAGCGATCGCCCTTGATCGCGACGAACAGATCGCCGGGGCCCGCGCTGCGGCTGTCGGTCGAGACGCGTTCGAAGGAAACGCCCTCGTCACCCAGCACGGTTGCGCCGGAGATCAGCGCGGCGGCTTCACGCAGAGAGAACATGTTCATTCGCCACCTCCGCGTGCGTGCGTCGCGCGCGCGGCTAGCGCGAGGCGAGCGTGGTCCTGATCCGAGAAAGCGCGTTTCTTGCCCATGATTTCCTGTGTTGCTTCGTGCCCCTTGCCGGCCAGCACGATGACGTCTTCGCGCGCGGCGCTGCGGATCGCTTGCAGGATCGCGCTCGCGCGGTCCTCGATACGCCGCGCTTTCGACGCGTCTTTCATGCCCGCCGCGATCTGCTCGATGATGGCTTGCGGATCTTCGCTGCGCGGGTTGTCGCTGGTGACCACGACACCGTCGGCGATTTTCTCGGCGATCGCGCCCATCAGCGGACGCTTGGTGGCGTCGCGGTCACCGCCGCAGCCGAACATGCAGATCAGTTCCCCGCCGCGCGCGGTCGCCATCGGGCGCAACGCTTCGAGTGTTTTTTCCAGCGCGTCCGGCGTGTGCGCGTAGTCGATCACGACGAGCGGTTCGTCGTTTTGCAAGCGGCCACCGAGCCGCTGCATGCGGCCGTTCACCGACTCGAGCTTTGCAAGTTCGGCCACGGCGGCGTCGAACGGGACGTCCGCGGCGAGCAGTGCGCCCAGCACGCCGAGCAGATTGCTGACGTTGAACGCGCCGAGCGTCTGCACTTCCACTTCGGCATCGCCCCAATCCGAGGTACTCAGATGGAACGCTGTGCCCGTGGCCGTAGCGCGCACGTTCGAAGCGAGCAGAAGCGCGTCGGCCTGCGGCGCGTCTTGCAGCGTTTCATCCAGCCCATAGGCGATGGTGCGTGCATGACCTTGCGTGCTCGCGAGCAAACGGCGGCCGGCGGCATCGTCGCGGTTGATCACGGCAGCACGCAATTCCGGCCAGGCGAACAGACGCGCCTTGGCCGCTTCGTAGGCTTCGAACGTGTGGTGATAGTCGAGATGGTCCTGCGTAAGATTCGTGAACACGGCGATGTCGAACGCCGTGCCGTTCACGCGCCCCTGATGCAGCGCGTGCGACGACACTTCCATGGCTACCGCCTGCGCGCCCGCGTCGCGCAACTGCGCGAGACTGCGCTGCAATTGCGGCGCGTCGGGCGTAGTAAAGCCGGTGTGCACCAGGTGGCCCGGCAAGCCGGTGCCGAGCGTGCCGATGATCGCGCAACGCGTGCCGAGCGCCGTCAGCGCCGCCGAGATCCATTGGCTGCAGGAGGTCTTGCCGTTCGTGCCGGTAACGCCGAGCGTCAGCATGCTGTCGCTCGGATCGCTGTACCAGCCGCTCGCAATCGAACCCGCCAGCTCGTTCAATGCCGGCACGGCCAGCGTGTTCGACGGATCGATCGCGCCGTTGAAGCCTTCGGGCTGAACCAGCACGGCGGCAGCGCCACGTTCGATCGCGCCGTCGATGAACGGGCGGTTGTCCGCGCCATCCACCGCATAGGCAAAAAACGCGTCGCCGGCCGCGAGCGAGCGCGTGTCGGCGTGCAGATGCGCGCCTGGCTGCACGTGAGCATGCAGCCAGGCGAGGGCGTCGGCGATCTGCCGCTGTGCGGGATGCTTCTTCCGCAACATGCTCATCGCACGACTCCCGGATGGCTTTTCGCGTTTGCGGAAATCGTCATCTTCTTCGCGCCGGCGCTGGTGGAGAGCTTCTTGGCCGTGGCCGGCGTGGCGGGCGCGGTCGGTGCGGCCGGTGCCGAATCGTCCGACACCACCATTTGCTTGACCGGCATGTCCGGCGGCACATTCAAGGAGCGCAGCGTGTCGCCGACGATGCTCGAGAACACCGGGCCCGACACCTGACCGCCGAAGTGGCTGCCCGCCGTCGGTTCGTCGACCGAAACAGCGACGACGATGCGCGGGTTCGGCATTGGCGCCATGCCGACGAACGAAGCGCGATATTTCGAGTGGTCGTAGCCGTGCGCGCCGTGCTTGTACGCCGTGCCGCTCTTGCCGCCGACGCGATAGCCCGGCACCGCCGCATCCGGCGAGGTGCCGCCCGGCGCCGTAACGGTTTCGAGCATGGCGCGCACTTGACGTGCGGTAGTAGGCGCGAAAATCTGCGGGCCGGTGGCAGGCTGATCGCCAGGCGTGCGGAAAATCGACACCGGCATGATCTCGCCGTCATGCGCGATCGCGGTGTAAGCACGGCCCAACTGGAACAGCGACACCGACAGACCGTAACCGTACGACATGGTGGCCTGCTCGATGCGGCGCCAGCTCTTCCACGGACGCAGACGGCCGGCCGCCGCGCCCGGGAATCCGACCTTCGGCGCCTGACCGAGACCGATGCTCGTGTACATGTTCCACATCTCTTCGGGCTTGAGCTGCATGGCGATCTTCGTCGCGCCGATGTTGCTCGACTTCTGGATCACGCCGCCCACCGTCAGCACGCCGAACGCGCTGTCGTCGGTAATCGGCGCACCGTCGAGCACGAAGCGGCCGCCGCCTGTATCAACCAGTGTAGTCGGCGTGACGCGGTGCAGATCGAGCGCAAGCGAGACCGTGAACGGCTTCATGATCGAGCCGGGCTCGAACGTGTCGGTCAGGATGCGGTTGCGCAGCTGATCGCCGGTCAGGTGTGAACGGTCGTTCGGGTTGTAAGTAGGGTAATTGACGAGCGCCAGCACCTCGCCGGTGCGCACGTCGATCACCATGGCCGCGCCGGCCTTGGCCTTGAACTTCTCGACGGCCGCCTTCAGGTTCGTGTAGGCGATGTACTGAATCTTGCTGTCGATCGAGAGATCCACGTCCTGGCCGTTGTGCGGCACGACCTGCTCGTCCACGTCTTCAATGATGTGGCCCATGCGGTCCTTGATCACGCGGCGGCTGCCCGACATGCCGGCGAGCAGCTTCTGGTCGCCGAGCTCGACGCCTTCCTGGCCTTCGTCTTCCACATTGGTGAAGCCGATCAGGTGGGCCGTGATCTCGCCTTCGGGATAGAAGCGCTTGTACTCGTCGCGCGCGTAAATACCGGGGATCTCCAGCGCGGCGACTTTAGCGGCGACATCCACCGGCACCTGGCGCTTGACGTAAACAAAGGTCTTGTCTTCCGAGAGCTTGGCGCGCAGTTCCTTATTAGTCATGCCGAGCAGTTTGCCGAGCGACGTGAGCTTGTCCGCGCCAAGGTCGTCCGGCACCGATTCGGGAATCGCCCAGATCGCGCGCACCGGCAGACTCGTGGCCAGCACGAGACCATTGCGGTCGAGAATCTTGCCGCGCGTGGCCGGCAGTTCGAGCCGGCGCTGATAGCGGATTTCACCCTGCTTCTGATAGAACGCGTTGCCCGGGCCCTGAATCCAGAAGGCGCGCGCGGTCAGCGCGACGAACGCCATGAACAGCAGGAACACGACGAGTTTCGAGCGCCACATCGGCAGGCGCACCGACAGGATCGGATTGGCCGAGAAAGCCACGCTCTTGCGAGTCGACGATTTTTTCATCGCACGCCTCCGCGACGGGTCGGTGCCGGCGCCGATGCCGGGCCGGAAGTCGGAATCGGTGCGTCTTCGGCTTTCGCCGCGCCCGGATCGAGCGTCAGGTACTGGGTGCGGCCGGTGGCGACCGATTGCATCTTCAGGGAATCAGTGGCGATAGTCTCGATGCGCGACGTTTTCGACAGCGCGCTCTGCTGATATTGAAGTTGCGAATAATCCTGCTGCAGTTGACGCTCCTGCGATTGAGCGCGCTGCAACTGGATAAAGATCTGGCGCTGCTGATTGGTAGCATTGACGACGGACAGAGCGCAGCCCATCACGATGATCAGCAGGAAGATGTTGAGACGATTCATGGTGCGATCCGCTCCGCCACGCGCATCACGGCAGAACGGGCGCGCGGATTCGCGGCGACTTCAGCGTCGCTCGCGAATACGCGGCCGATGATTTTGAGCGGAGGGCTCGGCAGATCGACTGCGCGAATCGGCAGACGGCGATCCACCGCTGGCGTACTCGCGTGCGCCTGCATGAATCGCTTGACGATCCGGTCCTCGAGCGAATGAAAGCTGATGACCACCAGCCGCCCCCCTTGCTCCAACAGCGACAACGCTGCTTCTAAAACGACTTGCAGCTCCGCAAGCTCTTGATTGATGTGAATCCGTATAGCTTGAAAGGTGCGGGTTGCCGGATCCTTGCCCTTCTCACGGGTTTTGACGACGTTAGCCACGATTTGGGCAAGCTCGCCCGTGCTGACGAGAGGCCCAAGACGGTCGGACTCTGCCCGGCGAGCAACAAGCGCCTTTGCAATCTGAAAAGCAAACCGTTCTTCCCCATAATCTCGTATCACCTCCGTCAATTCCTGCACCGTGGCCCGCGCGAGCCAATCAGCCGCCGATTCGCCGCGCGTCGGGTCCATCCGCATGTCGAGCGGGCCGTCGGCGCGGAAGCTGAAGCCCCGCTCCGGATCGTCGACTTGCGGCGACGACACGCCCAGATCCAATAAAACGCCCGACACCCGCCCTACGCCGCGCTCCGCAATCGCGGTGCGCAGTGAAGCAAAACTCTCGTGCACGATGCCGAAGCGCGGATCCGTAATCTGCTGCGCCGTGGCGATGGCGAGCGGGTCTTTGTCGAAAGCGATCAGACGCCCCGACTCAGCCAGCTTTTCCAGCACCAGGCGGCTATGCCCACCGCGCCCGAACGTGCCGTCCACATAGACGCCGTCTGCGCGCGTGACCAGCGCCTGGACCGCTTCTTCCAGCAGCACCGTGCGATGCTGCAATTCGTTTCCCATCGCAGGTGCCATATATGTAAACCGCGATCAGAACGTGAAATCTTTTAACGCGTCGGGCATGCCCTCGGCCATTGCCGCCTGTTCCTTCGCGGCGTATGTTTGTGCATCCCACAACTCGAAGTGACGACCCATGCCAAGCAAGGTCACTTCTTTTTCCAATCCGCCAGCCGTGCGCAATTCCGGCGATACGAGCACGCGCCCTGCGCCGTCCATTTCAACGTCCATTGCATTGCCGAGAAAAATGCGCTTCCACCAGGTCGCGTTCATAGGCAGCTTGTCGACCTTGTCGCGGAAGATCTCCCACTCCGGGCGCGGAAAGAGCAACAGGCAGCCGTCCGGGTGCTTGGTGATCGTCACCCGGCCCTCTGCCTGTGTCTGCAGCGCATCCCGATATCGAGAGGGAATAGACATCCGCCCTTTCGCATCGAGCGTCAGCGCCGACGCCCCTTGGAACACTTCGCTCTCCCCATTTGGCGCATTGGCGCGCCAGCTGCCCGACCCATGAAAATCTACCCGAAACCGCTTGTGAGATCACACAAAAATACACTTTCTCACACTGTCTCCCACTTTAGAGGAACGCTAAACGGGGGTCAAGGGAGATACGTGCTTTTCCAGCGAATTTTGTTTGTTAGAACAAGGACTTAGCGCGACTCCTTCACGTCGCGCATAAAACGGAAAACCGTTATAAATGAATGAGCTAGTGCAGCTTGTGAAGGTGATACGTGAAAAGTGCTGGGGAAAGGCGCGGAATGAAAGAGATCGTTAAGCGGGATCGGCAGACGTGGGATGGCGTTTCTGGGTGCTTCAGGCGAACGGCGCGAGGCGCCGTCCCACTTTCGAGATGTACGTGAACAGTTGGCTTTGACTTATATGTAATAGGCGGTACGCGTCATGACTTTCGACACGGCGCGCATCAGCGCGCGCGCGGGCAACGGCAGCTCGAGGCCACCGGCTTCCATCGCCGCCTTGCCATGTTCCGCTTCGTCCGCGCGCATCTGCTCGACGATTGCACGCGACTCGTGATCGGCTGCCGGCAATTCGTTCAGATGGCCGTCGAGATGCAGTTCCACCTGACGCTCGGTTTCGGCCATGAAGCCGAGGCTAACGCGGTCGCCCATGCGCCCGGCCGCGAGGCCGATTGCGAGCGCGCCTGTATACCAGAGCGGGTTCAGCAGGCTGGGGCGCGAGTCGAGCGCTTCGAGACGTTTGGAAGTCCACGCGAGATGATCTTCTTCCTCGATCGCCGCGCGATTGAACACGGCCCGCAAAGACGGCGATTTGGTCGCGAGTTTCTGAGCCTGATAGAGCGCCTGGGCGCAGACCTCGCCGACGTGATTCACGCGCATCAAGCCGGCCGCGTGCGCACGCTCGGCCGGTGAGAGTTCGACCGCCGGTTCGGTCACCGCGGATTCTTGCGGCACCGGCAACGGACGACTCATCCGCGACACGCCGGTCATTGAGCGTAAACCCCGATCAAACTCGCTAATCAACTCGTCCAGAAACATTCAGCACTCCCTCACTCGACAACCGCCTCACCGATCCGCCAGGTCCGCTCGACAAGGCTTTGCAGTGCAAAACCGGCTTCGCAAAAACCTTCAAACCGCATGAATCGGGCGGCCAATTTCTGATTTTAGACCATGTTGCGTAAACGAAACAGGAGCCTTCGCGCCCCGCTCCTTTTTCTTTGTGCCATGTATGCCTTTTGTTACATTACGTGCAACTTCTCGCGAAGTTGGACATGCAAGGCCTCAACGCTAGATAAATATTCTGCCTTGTACAAAAGATTCGTAATCCTTGGAGATCATTCGATGAAAAAGTCGCTTCTCGCTCTCGCAGCACTGGGCGCATTCGCAGGCGTCGCACATGCTCAGAGCAGCGTGACCCTGTACGGTATCATTGACGAAGGCTTCAACATCAACACCAACTCGGGTGGCAAGCACCTGTACAACCTGTCCAGCGGCGTCATGCAAGGCTCGCGTTTCGGCCTGCGCGGCACGGAAGATCTGGGCGGCGGTCTGAAGGCAATCTTCGTGTTGGAAAACGGCTTTGACGTGAACAACGGCAAGCTGGGTCAAGGCGGCCTGATGTTCGGTCGTCAAGCTTACGTTGGCCTGTCGAGCCAGTTCGGTACGGTCACGCTGGGTCGTCAGTACGACTCCGTCGTCGACTACGTCGGTCCGCTGGAAGCCGGCGACCAATGGGGCGGCTACATCGCTGCTCACCCGGGCGACATCGACAACTTCAACAACGCGTACCGCACCAACAACACGGTCAAGTACACGAGCGCTGATTACGGCGGCCTGAAGTTCGGCGGCACGTACAGCTTCGGCGGCGTTGCCGGCAACGTCACGTCGAACCAGATCTGGTCGTTGGGCGCTGGCTACAACAACGGTCCGTTGGTCTTGGGCGTTGGTTACTTGAACGCACGCACGCCGGCAGCTTCGGGCGGCCTGTTCAACAACGGCGGTACGGCTGCAACGCCGGCCGCGGCTGTGACGTCGCCGGTGTACGCTGGCTTCTCGTCGGCTAACACGTATCAAGTGATCGGTGCAGGCGGCGCTTATACGTTCGGCGCAGCGACCATCGGTGCGACGTACTCGAACATCCGCTTCGCCAACCTGGGCGCTTCGTTCGCATCGCCGTTCAAGGGCCAGTCGGCTACGTTCAACAATGCAGAACTCAACTTCAAGTATCAGTTGACCCCGGCATTGCTGGTCGGCGCAGCGTATGACTACACGCGCGGCGCGGAAATCAACGGCAACTCGCGTGCTCAATACCACCAAGGCTCGCTCGGCGTGGATTACTTCCTGTCCAAGCGCACGGACGTGTACGTGATTGGCGTGTACCAACACGCTCTGGGCGATACGATCAACGCAGCGGGTGCTACGGTCAACGCAACGGCAGGCATCAACGGCCTGTCGGGCTCGTCGAACCAGAACCAACTCGCGGCTCGCGTCGGTATCCGCCACAAGTTCTAATAAGTCGTAAAAAAGCAGTCTGCCTCAAAGGCGCCTTCGGGCGCCTTTTTTTATGGCGCGCACTGCCAACTGGTTTCGCGATGCGATTGCTGTGCGAAAGAAAAAGCCCGGCAGACTTTCGTCTGCCGGGCTTTTTTCGCTTACTCGCCGCTTCTTGTCACCTTCTTGCCAGCTTCTTTCCGGCTTCGTGCCCGATCAGTGTGCGATTCCGCCTACGCCCGTCCGTCGCGCAACTCACGGCGCAGAATCTTGCCGACGTTGCTCTTCGGTAGTTCAGTGCGGAACTCGACGATCTTAGGCCGCTTGTAGCCGGTCAACTGCTGCTTGCAGTACGCGAAGATGTCGGCATCAGTGAGCGCCTGATCCTTCTTCACGACGAACAGTTTCACTGCTTCGCCCGAATGCTGGTCCGGCACGCCCACCGCGGCGACTTCGAACACGCCCGGCAGTTTGGCGACCACGTCTTCGATTTCATTCGGATAGACGTTGAAACCAGACACCAGAATCATGTCCTTCTTACGGTCGACGATCTTCACGAAGCCGCCGTCGTTCATCAGGCCGACATCGCCCGATTTGAAGAAGCCGTCCGGCGTCATCACCTTCGCGGTTTCGTCGGGCCGGTTCCAGTAACCCGCCATCACCTGCGGGCCGCGGATGCAGATTTCGCCAGGCTGGCCGAGCGGCACTTCATTGCCGTCGTCGTCACGAATCGAGATTTCCGTCGACGGCAGCGGCAGACCGATCGTTCCGCTGTATTCGGTGACCGTGACCGGATTGCAGGTCACGCACGGCGACGTCTCCGACAAACCGTATCCTTCGATAATCGGCGTATGAGTCTCTTCGTACCAGCGCTTGGCGACGGCTTCCTGCACCGCCATACCGCCGCCATTCGCGGCGATCAGCTTTGAAAAATCGAGCTTGTGGAAATCCGGGCTGTTCAACAACGCGTTGTACAGCGTGTTGACGGCGGGAATCGTCGTGATCGGATAGCCTTCGAGCGCCTTGATCATGCCCGGAATGTCGCGCGGATTCGGAATGAGTACGCCGAGGCCGCCGGTACGGATCGTCAACAGACCGCACACGGTCAGCGCGAACACGTGATACAGCGGCAACGCCACGACGGTGACGAACTGACCGATATCCGTGCGATTCGCGCGAACCGGATCGAGCCAGATCTCCGACTGCAGCACATTCGCAATCAGGTTCCGATGCAGCAGCGTCGCGCCCTTAGCCACGCCTGTCGTGCCGCCCGTGTACTGGAGAAAAGCGACGTCGTCAGGACCTTGCTGGACCGCTTTGAAATTCTGGCGCGCGCCTTCCGCGATGGCGGTGTTGAACTTGACGTGACCCGGCAGACTCCAGGCCGGCACCATCTTCTTCATCTTGCGCACGACGAAGTTCACCAGCGTGCCCTTGATCCCCATCAGGTCGCCCATCGCGGCCACCACGATGTGCTTGATCGACGTGTTGCGCACGATCGCCTGCAGTGTGACCGCAAAGTTCTCGAGCAGAATGATCGCTTCCGCGCCACTGTCCTTGAGCTGATGCTCGAGCTCGCGAGGCGTATAAAGCGGGTTCACATTCACGACCACATAACCCGCGCGCAAAATGGCTGCAATGGCCACCGGATATTGCAGCACGTTGGGCATCATGATCGCGATGCGCGCGCCGCGGGCCAAGCTCTTCGATTGAAACCACGCGGCAAGTTTGCGCGAAAGCGCGTCAAGCTCGCCGTAGCTGATCTCCTTGCCCATGCAGACGAACGCCGGTTTGGCGCGGTGGTCGCGGAAGGCCTCCTCGAGCAGTTCTCCGACCGACGAATAGCGGCTCGGGTCGATCTCTGCGGGAACGCCGGGCGGATAAGATTTCAGCCAGATTTTGTCCATGCAGCGTCTCCTCCTTTATTTTCGAATGGTCGTGCTAAAAACACATCGTAGCATGGGCACCTCGGTGCTATTCGCGAAAAGCGGCTTGGTTAGACTGCAGCCTCGAACCTGTGAAGGACGCGGGCTGCGGGACGACCGAGCGGAATTCAGACGCGCTCGACTTCGACCAGGCAGTCGTAGAAAGTTGCCGACCCGCCCAGATCGGTGAGCGCCTGGCTGGTGAGTTGATTGGCATTGCGACCGTCGGACGCGAGCTTTTTCCACCAGATCGACAGGCCGACCACGAGCCCTTGACGGGCTTTATCCGTGACGCGCACGCGCGCCTGCATGGAACCGCGATCGTTAAAGATCCGCACCCGAGCGCCATCGACGATCTCCCGCGATTGAGCGTCGGCCGGATGCATGTCGAGGTGCGGCTCGCCTTCGGTCGAACGCAGACTTTCGACGTTCACGAAGGTGCTGTTCAGAAAGTTGCGGGCCGGCGGCGAGATCATCGCAAGCGGGTAGCGGGCCGCTAGCTCCGGTGCGCCGTCGGCGGATTCGTAGGGCGGCAGATAATCCGGGAGCGGGTCGAGCCCCTGCTGCGCGAGCCGTTCACTGTAGAACTCACATTTGCCGGACGGCGTTCGGAAACCGCCGTCTGCGAAAGGTGCGTCGGGCAGGTTCAGCCGGGCCCAGCCGGTTTGCTTCAACGTCTGCCAATCTACGCCTTCGAGCGTTTTGTCCCGCCAGCGGAACGCATTTTTGGCGACGGCCTCGTCGCTTTCGAATAGCGCCGGCTCGCTCAGCCCCATGTGACGCGCGAAGCCGCGGAAAATCTCCGTGTTCGGGAGTGCGCCGCCGACCGGAGCGATTGCCGGCAGGTTGACCATCACGTGTGTGTGGCCATATGACTTATGGACATCGAGGTGTTCGAGTTGAGTCGTTGCGGGCAGGAGCAGATCGGCGTAGTCGGCGGTGTCGGTCTGGAAATGCTCCAGCACGATGGTGAAGAGATCCTCACGCGCGAAACCCGCTGCGACTCGCTCGGAATCCGGCGCGACGGCCACCGGATTCGAGTTGTAGACGACGATCGCTTCGACTTTAGGGCCGAACACGGCGTCGCCCTTGTGCAGCAACGCATCGCCGATTGTATTCATATTGATGACGCGGCTGACCTTGGACGGCCAGCCCGGCATCAGGTCCGGACGCTGCAATGCATGCGAGTCGACCGGCGCCCAACCGCCCGAGGACAGCAACACACCACCCGCTCTTTCGCGCCACGCGCCCGTCAACGACGGCAGGCAGGCGATAGCGCGCACGGCATTGCCACCGCCACGCACGCGCTGCAGACCGTAATTCATGCGGATCGCGGCCTTTTTTGTACTGCCGTAAAGTCGCGCAAGATCGACGATAACGCTTTCATCAACGTCGCAAATTTCCGCAACGCGCGACGGCGGGTAATTCAGCGCGCGGGCCTTCAGTTCATCGAAACCTAATGTGTGGGCCTCAATGTAGGCGTGATCGAGCAGATTTTCCGCGATCAACACGTTCATCATGCCGAGCGCCAGGGCACCATCGGTGCCGGGTTTCAGGGCGATATGCTGATGGCACTTTTCGGCGGTCAGCGAGCGGTACGGATCGATGGCGATCAGCTGTGCGCCGCGGCGTTTGGCCTGTTGAGCGCGGGTCCAGAAATGCAGGCTCGATGCGATGGGATTGGACCCCCAGATGAGGATAACTTCGCTCTCGTCGAAAAACTCGGTGAGCATGCCAAGGCTCGCGCCATAGGTGTACTTCAAACCGGCGGCGCCGGCGGACGCGCAGATCGTACGGTCCAGTTGCGATGCGCCGAGCGTGTGGAAGAATCGTTGCGCGATGCTGTCGCCCTGGACCAAACCCATCGTGCCGGCATAGCTGTAGGGGACAATCGCTTCTGGCGCGCGACGCGCAATCTCCGAGAGACGGCCTGCCGCGAGCTGGAAGGCTTCATCCCAACTGATCGGCTCAAAGCGGCCCTCGCCTTTACGGCCGACGCGCTTCATCGGCGTCGTCAATCTTTGCGGATGATGCACGCGCTCAGCATAGCGGCTGACCTTGGCGCACAGCGCGCCTTGAGTCGGCGGATGTTCGGGATCAGCGACGACCTTGATCGCACGTCCAGCCGCGACCGTCACTCGCATCGCGCAGGTGTCGGGGCAGTCGTGCGGGCATACGGCGCGGGCGAGTTCGGTCGGAGCATTCATCGGCGATCCTTTCAAGAAGGCGGTGAGCGGTGTAGCAATGCCGGATTCTATTACGCAATTGCTGCGCGGCCTGCGCGCTGCCGCCAAAAAGGCCTTGGGCGTAGAATCGGTTATTACCGTGCCCGGGCCAGTGTGGCCCCGAGCGATTCCACGCAAGCCAAAAGCACAGACGCGTCACCACTCCATCATGAAACTTATCCCCGAAATCCAAGCCGCTCACGGCGAAATTCAGACCCTCCGACGAACAATCCATGCTCATCCGGAACTGCGTTACGAGGAAACGGCGACGGCCGATCTGGTGGCGCGAACGCTCGAGTCCTGGGGCATCGAAACTCATCGTGGGTTGGGCAAAACCGGCGTCGTCGGTGTGCTGAAACGCGGCAATGGTGCACGCTCCATTGGTCTGCGGGCCGATATGGACGCTTTGCCGATACAGGAACTGAACAGCTTCGACCATCGGTCGAAAAACGACGGCAAGATGCACGCGTGCGGCCACGACGGACATACCGCGATGCTGCTCGGTGCCGCGCGGCATCTGGTCAAACATGGCGAATTCGACGGCACAATTGTGTTCATTTTCCAGCCTGCCGAAGAAGGCGGCGCTGGTGCGCAGGCCATGATCGACGACGGCCTATTCGCGAAATTTCCGGTCGACGCAGTGTTCGGTATTCATAACTGGCCGGGCATGCCGGCGGGGCACTTCGGCGTGACCGAAGGTCCAATCATGGCGTCGAGCAACGAATTTCACATTGAAATCAAAGGCGTGGGATCGCACGCCGCGCTGCCGCACAACGGCCGCGATCCCGTCTTCACTGCCGTGCAGATTGCGAATGGATTGCAGAGCATCATCACGCGGAACAAGAAGCCGCTAGACACCGCCGTGTTGTCGATCACGCAGATTCACGCCGGCGACGCGGTCAACGTCGTCCCGAACAATGCGTGGATCGCAGGCACCGTACGGACGTTTACGACCGAGACGCTTGATCTGATCGAAGCGCGCATGCGCAAGATCGCGGAGAGCACGGCCGCGGCCTACGATTGCTCGGTCGATATTCGTTTCCACCGAAACTACCCGCCGACGATCAACAGCAGCGAGGAGGCCCGCTTTGCAGCGACGGTGATGAAGGAAATTGTCGGCGCAGATAAAGTCGACGACGCGGTCGAACCAACGATGGGCGCGGAGGACTTCTCTTTCATGTTGCTCGCCAAACCGGGCTGTTACGCGTTCCTGGGTAATGGCGATGGCGGGCACCGAGATTCGGGCCATGGCGCGGGTCCGTGCATGCTGCATAACGCGAGCTATGACTTTAACGACGAGTTGTTGCCGATCGGCTCGACGTACTGGGTACGGCTGGCGCAGCGGTTTCTGGCGCAGGGCAAATAGAATATTTTCGAGGGGGTTGGCGGCGGTGAATGGTTCGCCGCCGAGCCATCTCTCGTTGCGCTACGAATGGTTTCTGCGGATGGGAATGAGGTGATTTATCCCGCGGGTTTTTTCCGTGTATGGGGGCGGGGTAAACGCAGAAACCCCACCTTTTCGGGGTGGGGTTTCTGTCTGCTGCTGGGGAGCCTGACGATTACCTACTTTCACACGGGTAATCCGCACTATCATCGGCGTGGAGTCGTTTCACGGTCCTGTTCGGGATGGGAAGGGGTGGGACCGACTCGCTATGGTCATCAGGCATGACTTGTTGCTGCACTGCTCGTGGAGCAATGCAGCCAATCTGGAAGAAGTAGTTTCTGGTGATGCTCACCAGGGGTAAAGCTGTTGGGGTTGTGTTGTTTCTGGCACAACACGATCACTTAACCTGGGTGTCCTTGCCCCCTTCGGGGGTGGGATGCCCGTCAGTGCTGAAGCACTGACGATCATCGCAAAACACACCTGTTATAGGATCAAGCCTTACGGGCAATTAGTATCAGTTAGCTTAACGCATTACTGCGCTTCCACACCTGACCTATCAACGTCCTGGTCTTGAACGACCCTTCAAGGGGCTCGAAGCCCCGGGGATATCTCATCTTAAGGCGAGTTTCCCGCTTAGATGCTTTCAGCGGTTATCTCTTCCGAACATAGCTACCCGGCGATGCCACTGGCGTGACAACCGGTACACCAGAGGTTCGTCCACTCCGGTCCTCTCGTACTAGGAGCAGCCCCCTTCAAATATCCAGCGCCCACGGCAGATAGGGACCAAACTGTCTCACGACGTTTTAAACCCAGCTCACGTACCTCTTTAAATGGCGAACAGCCATACCCTTGGGACCGGCTACAGCCCCAGGATGAGATGAGCCGACATCGAGGTGCCAAACACCGCCGTCGATATGAACTCTTGGGCGGTATCAGCCTGTTATCCCCAGAGTACCTTTTATCCGTTGAGCGATGGCCCTTCCATACAGAACCACCGGATCACTATGACCTGCTTTCGCACCTGCTCGACTTGTCGGTCTCGCAGTTAAGCACGCTTATGCCATTGCACTATCAGCACGATTTCCGACCGTACCTAGCGTACCTTCGTACTCCTCCGTTACACTTTGGGAGGAGACCGCCCCAGTCAAACTGCCTACCATGCACTGTCCCCGATCCGGATTACGGACCAAGGTTAGAACCTCAAACAAACCAGGGTGGTATTTCAAGGTCGGCTCCACGCAGACTGGCGTCCACGCTTCAAAGCCTCCCACCTATCCTACACAGACCGGTTCAAAGTCCAATGCAAAGCTACAGTAAAGGTTCATGGGGTCTTTCCGTCTAGCCGCGGGGAGATTGCATCATCACAAACACTTCAACTTCGCTGAGTCTCGGGAGGAGACAGTGTGGCCATCGTTACGCCATTCGTGCAGGTCGGAACTTACCCGACAAGGAATTTCGCTACCTTAGGACCGTTATAGTTACGGCCGCCGTTTACCGGGACTTCAATCAAGAGCTTGCACCCCATCATTTAATCTTCCGGCACCGGGCAGGCGTCACACCCTATACGTCCACTTTCGTGTTTGCAGAGTGCTGTGTTTTTATTAAACAGTCGCAGCCACCAGTTTATTGCAACCCCTTCACCCTTCTGGCGCAGGCCAGTCAGGCTACAGGGGCGTACCTTATCCCGAAGTTACGGTACCAATTTGCCGAGTTCCTTCTCCCGAGTTCTCTCAAGCGCCTTAGAATACTCATCTCGCCCACCTGTGTCGGTTTGCGGTACGGTCTTGTTAAACTGAAGCTTAGAGGCTTTTCTTGGAACCACTTCCGATTGCTTCTTCACCGAAGTGAATGGCCTCGCACCCTTGAATTCCGCGCCCGGATTTGCCAAAGCGCCTTCTCCAATGCAAGGACCGGGACTTCCAACACCCGGACAACCTTCCGCGATCCGTCCCCCCATCGCATTTAACAATGGTGCAGGAATATTAACCTGCTTCCCATCAGCTACGCATTTCTGCCTCGCCTTAGGGGCCGACTCACCCTACGCCGATGAACGTTGCGTAGGAAACCTTGGGCTTACGGCGAGGGGGCTTTTCACCCCCTTTATCGCTACTCATGTCAGCATTCGCACTTCCGATACCTCCAGCACACTTTCCAGTGCACCTTCGCAGGCTTACGGAACGCTCTCCTACCATGCACATAAATGTGCATCCGCAGCTTCGGTATATTGCTTAGCCCCGTTACATCTTCCGCGCAGGACGACTCGATCAGTGAGCTATTACGCTTTCTTTAAAGGATGGCTGCTTCTAAGCCAACCTCCTGACTGTTTTAGCCTTCCCACTTCGTTTCCCACTTAGCAATATTTGGGGACCTTAGCTGGCGGTCTGGGTTGTTTCCCTCTTGACACCGGACGTTAGCACCCGATGTCTGTCTCCCGTGATTGCACTCTTCGGTATTCGGAGTTTGCTATGGCGTAGTAATCCGCAATGGACCCCACAACCATGACAGTGCTCTACCCCCGAAGGTGATACACGAGGCACTACCTAAATAGTTTTCGGAGAGAACCAGCTATTTCCAGGTTTGTTTAGCCTTTCACCCCTATCCACAGCTCATCCCCTAACTTTTCAACGTTAGTGGGTTCGGACCTCCAGTACGTGTTACCGCACCTTCATCCTGGCCATGGATAGATCACCTGGTTTCGGGTCTACACCCAGCGACTGAATCGCCCTGTTCGGACTCGCTTTCGCTACGCCTGCCCTAATCGGTTAAGCTTGCCACTGAATGTAAGTCGCTGACCCATTATACAAAAGGTACGCCGTCACCCTCTTTCAAAGGCTCCGACTGTTTGTATGCATGCGGTTTCAGGATCTGTTTCACTCCCCTCCCGGGGTTCTTTTCGCCTTTCCCTCACGGTACTGGTTCACTATCGGTCGATCACGAGTATTTAGCCTTGGAGGATGGTCCCCCCATCTTCAGACAGGATTTCACGTGTCCCGCCCTACTTGTCGCATACCTAGTTCTTCCAATCTGTTTTCGCCTACGGGGCTATCACCCGCTATGGCCGCACTTTCCAGAGCGTTTGGCTAACAGTTCAGATAAAGAATGCAGGCTGGTCCCATTTCGCTCGCCACTACTCTGGGAATCTCGGTTGATTTCTTTTCCTGCGGTTACTTAGATGTTTCAGTTCACCGCGTTCGCTTCACGTAGCCTATGTATTCAGCTACGGATGACCCATACGGGCCGGGTTTCCCCATTCGGATATCGGTGGATCAAAGCTCGTTTGCCAGCTCCCCACCGCTTTTCGCAGGCTACCGCGTCCTTCATCGCCTGTGATCGCCAAGGCATCCACCACATGCACTTGTTCGCTTGACCCTATAACGGGTGTGTCTCCTGCATGATCCACTGGGAATCACACGCTCGCCACGCTCGCTACAGGTTGAGTATTCGTGTTGCGCCGTATTCCAAAAGCGATCTTTCGATCTCTCTTTTCATACATTGATACAATCACAACCCTGATTCACCTACTCGCACACCCATCTCTAAGTATGCTTTCGTGAATCTCTTTACTACTTCTTCCTGATTGTTAAAGAACGACAGCCGATATAAAGCTCTGCTTCATATCACTCTGACTGGCTCAATCGCCAATGCACAACGCTCTGCTTCTTGCACAGAACGCTACGCATTGAGGATTGGTGGAGGATGACGGGATCGAACCGACGACCCCCTGCTTGCAAAGCAGGTGCTCTCCCAGCTGAGCTAATCCCCCAGTCATGCACAGATAATCTCTACCTGCGTTGATACCCAGGGGTCTTAGTCGCCAAACTCGGCGATCAGCACACCAGACAAGACTTTGGTGGGTCTGGATGGATTCGAACCATCGACCCCCGCCTTATCAAGACGGTGCTCTAACCGACTGAGCTACAGACCCCTGAGTCTGTCCTGATTTCACAGCCGATAAGCGTGAGCGCTCAACGCATTGCTTTTACGCAACTGACACGTTCGCTCGAGAAAGGAGGTGATCCAGCCGCACCTTCCGATACGGCTACCTTGTTACGACTTCACCCCAGTCATGAATCCTACCGTGGTGACCGTCCTCCTTGCGGTTAGACTAGCCACTTCTGGTAAAACCCACTCCCATGGTGTGACGGGCGGTGTGTACAAGACCCGGGAACGTATTCACCGCGGCATGCTGATCCGCGATTACTAGCGATTCCAGCTTCACGCACTCGAGTTGCAGAGTGCGATCCGGACTACGATCGGTTTTCTGGGATTGGCTCCCCCTCGCGGGTTGGCGACCCTCTGTTCCGACCATTGTATGACGTGTGAAGCCCTACCCATAAGGGCCATGAGGACTTGACGTCATCCCCACCTTCCTCCGGTTTGTCACCGGCAGTCTCCCTAGAGTGCTCTTGCGTAGCAACTAGGGACAAGGGTTGCGCTCGTTGCGGGACTTAACCCAACATCTCACGACACGAGCTGACGACAGCCATGCAGCACCTGTGTTATGGCTCCCTTTCGGGCACTCCCACCTCTCAGCAGGATTCCATACATGTCAAGGGTAGGTAAGGTTTTTCGCGTTGCATCGAATTAATCCACATCATCCACCGCTTGTGCGGGTCCCCGTCAATTCCTTTGAGTTTTAATCTTGCGACCGTACTCCCCAGGCGGTCAACTTCACGCGTTAGCTACGTTACCAAGTCAATGAAGACCCGACAACTAGTTGACATCGTTTAGGGCGTGGACTACCAGGGTATCTAATCCTGTTTGCTCCCCACGCTTTCGTGCATGAGCGTCAGTATTGGCCCAGGGGGCTGCCTTCGCCATCGGTATTCCTCCACATCTCTACGCATTTCACTGCTACACGTGGAATTCTACCCCCCTCTGCCATACTCTAGCCCGCCAGTCACAAATGCAGTTCCCAGGTTAAGCCCGGGGATTTCACATCTGTCTTAGCGGACCGCCTGCGCACGCTTTACGCCCAGTAATTCCGATTAACGCTTGCACCCTACGTATTACCGCGGCTGCTGGCACGTAGTTAGCCGGTGCTTATTCTTCCGGTACCGTCATCCCCCCACCGTATTAGGGCAGAGGTTTTCTTTCCGGACAAAAGTGCTTTACAACCCGAAGGCCTTCTTCACACACGCGGCATTGCTGGATCAGGCTTGCGCCCATTGTCCAAAATTCCCCACTGCTGCCTCCCGTAGGAGTCTGGGCCGTGTCTCAGTCCCAGTGTGGCTGGTCGTCCTCTCAGACCAGCTACAGATCGTCGCCTTGGTAGGCCTTTACCCCACCAACTAGCTAATCTGCCATCGGCCGCCCCTGTAGCGCGAGGTCCTAAGATCCCCCGCTTTCATCCACAGATCGTATGCGGTATTAATCCGGCTTTCGCCGGGCTATCCCCCACTACAGGACACGTTCCGATGTATTACTCACCCGTTCGCCACTCGCCACCAGGATTGCTCCCGTGCTGCCGTTCGACTTGCATGTGTAAGGCATGCCGCCAGCGTTCAATCTGAGCCAGGATCAAACTCTTCAGTTCAAACCTGTTACTGTTTTTCGGTTCAGTTAAGAACCGGTCGCTCACTCAACGTACTGACGAATGATCTCTCCATCTTCAATGGAAAAACCTTCCTTTCATTACTGTGTGAGACTTGATACTTTCGCTTCATCCGGCAGATCCCGAAGGGCCCGCCGGCGCGTCGCGCATCAAGCGCCCACACTTATCGGCTGTTAATTTTTAAAGATCGATTACGCATTCACCACCGAATCCGCACCGCAGGTCGCCAACATCACAACCACCCGGCACCGCTTCGTTCTGCGTCGCTGCATCAGCAGCAGAGAAACGAGATTATGAAGAACTTCCGCTACGCCGTCAACAGGTTTTTCTAACTTCCTGAACCTGCCCGCTTCGCTGAAAGCCTTGCCACTGCTGGCTCTCCCGCCTCCCGTGCTCCGTTGTCCGAAGCACGAAAGAGCGAGATTCTAGCGAGCCAGACTCCGCCTTGCAAGCGTTATTTTGACAAGCGTATTAACGATGCTTGAAAACCGGTTTGCGCTTCTCGACAAACGCGGCCATGCCCTCCTTCTGATCTTCGGTGGCGAAGAGGGAATGGAACAGGCGGCGCTCGAAATGCACGCCTTCTGCAAGTGTCGTTTCATAGGCGCGGTTGACCGATTCTTTCACCATCATCACGGCCGGCAACGGGAATTCAGCGATCGTCGTAGCCGCAGCCACTGCCTCATCAACCAAGGACGCAGCCGGAATCACACGCGAAACCAATCCGGCCCGTTCAGCTTCAGCGGCATCCATGAATCGCGCGGTCAGGCAGAGGTCCATCGCCTTCGCTTTGGAGACGGCGCGTGGCAGGCGCTGCGTACCGCCGGCGCCAGGCATGATGCCGAGCTTGATTTCCGGCTGACCGAACTTTGCGGTGTCGGCAGCGAAAATGATGTCGCACATCATCGCCAGTTCGCAGCCGCCACCGAGCGCAAAGCCGGCCACCGCCGCAATAATCGGCTTACGAATGGAGCGAACGGTCTCCCAGTTGCGGGTGATGTAGTCACCCTTGTAGACATCCATATAGGTATAGGTGGACATCATGCCGATGTCGGCACCAGCCGCGAACGCCTTCTCGCTGCCCGTGACCACGATCGCGCCAATCGCATCGTCGGCATCGAACTCGCGCAACGCCGCCCCCAGTTCGTCCATCAATGCGTCATTCAAAGCGTTCAACGCCTTCGGGCGATTCAACGTCACCAAGCCGACCCGTCCCCGCGTCTCAACCAGAATGTTCTCGTAAGCCATTGCCGCCTCCTAAGGTTAGAAAAATTGCGCGCGAAAACGCTTCGCACGGTCATCTTAATAATGCTACCATTCGCCAACCAACCGGTCGGTCAATTATTCGACAGGCTTTTCCCAACGTACAGCCAAGCCCTCTGCCATGACACATCCGCTATTCACCAAGCACGAAGACACGCTGCAAAAGGCACTCACCGCGGTTAAAACGCGCGGCTACTGGAGCCCGTTCGTCGAAATGCCCAGTCCGAAAGTGTACGGGGAAACAGCTAATGCGGACGGCGAAGCCGCATTCAAAGCGCATCTCAACGCGACGTTCCAGCTGGACCAGCCCTCGACCGGCGAAACCGTCGGCGCCGAAGTCTCACCGTTCGGATTCCCGCTCGGCGTGCGCTATCCGAAGGCCGACCCCGCCGCATTGATCGCGGCTGCCGCCGCTGCCCAACGCGAGTGGCGCGCAGCAGGCCCGCAGGCATGGATCGGGGTCTGCCTCGAAATCCTTGCCCGCGTGAATCGCGCCAGCTTCGAAATTGGCTACAGCGTGATGCACACGACCGGCCAGGCATTCATGATGGCCTTCCAGGCCGGCGGCCCGCACGCACAAGACCGCGCGCTGGAAGCGGTTGTGTATGCGTGGGACCAGTTGCGCCGCATTCCTGGCGACGCCCACTGGGAAAAGCCGCAAGGGAAGAATCCGCCACTCGCCATGCACAAGCGTTACACCGTCGTGCCGCGCGGCACCGGCCTCGTGCTCGGCTGCTGCACCTTCCCGACGTGGAACGGCTATCCGGGCCTCTTCGCCGACATGGCCACAGGCAACACAGTCATTGTCAAGCCGCATCCGGGCGCAATTCTGCCGCTGGCGCTGACCGTGCGAATCGCGCGTGACGTTTTGCGCGAAGCGGGTTTCGATCCGAACGTCGTCACCTTGCTGGCCACCGCGCCGAACGACGGCGCACTCGTCCAGGACTTGGCCCTGCGTCCGGAAATCAAACTCATCGACTTCACGGGCAGCACGCAAAACGGCACGTGGCTCGAGCGCAATGCGCACCAGGCCCAGGTCTACACCGAAAAAGCCGGCGTGAACCAGATCGTGATCGACTCGGTCGACGACATCAAGGCTGTTGCCCGCAACATCGCCTTCTCGCTCGCGCTGTACTCGGGCCAGATGTGCACCGCGCCACAAAACATCTACGTGCCGCGCGGCGGCATCCGCACTTCGGAAGGCACGCTCGGTTTTGACGAAGTTGCCCAAGCCATTGCGGGCGCGGTGCAAAAACTCGTCGCCGACCCGGCCCGCGCTGTCGAGCTGCTCGGCGCGATTCAGAACCAAGGCGTGATTCAACGCATCGACGAAGCCGCAAAGCTCGGCCGCGTTCTCGTCGAGAGCCTGTCGCTCGAACATCCCGCTTTCGCCGGCGCCCGCGTGCGCACGCCGCTCGTGCTCCAACTGGATGCCGCCACCGACCAGGCGCAGTTCACCAAAGAATGGTTCGGCCCGATCTCGTTCGTGATCGCGACGGACTCCACTGCGCAGTCGCTCGAACTCGCCGGCGCAATCGCCGCGGAACACGGCGCGCTGACGCTGTCGGTTTACAGCACGGACGAAGCGGTGCTTGAAGATGCGCACGAAGCATCGATCCGCGGCGGCGTGGCCTTGTCGATCAATCTGACCGGCGGCGTGTTCGTCAATCAGTCGGCAGCGTTCTCGGACTTCCACGGCACAGGCGCGAACCCGGCAGCCAATGCCGCGCTGGCTGACGCCGCCTTTGTCGCGAATCGCTTCCGCGTAGTTCAAAGCCGCGTTCATGTTGAACCCAAAGCGGCGCCGGCGGTAGCTGGCTGAATGGCATAAGACAAAAGCACGGCTTTCGTCCTATGCCGTTTGGCCGAATGGACCGGGCCGTGCACCCCAACTAACATGAGGCATTGGATCGGCACCTCACGCCGATCCGTTCCAGCAGGAATCCATATGAACGACGCCTTCATCTGCGATGCGATTCGCACTCCAATTGGCCGCTACGGCGGCGCACTCAAGGATGTCCGCGCCGACGACCTCGGCGCGGTGCCGATCAAGGCGTTGATGGAACGCAATCCAGGCGTCGACTGGCGCGCTGTGGACGATGTCATTTATGGCTGCGCGAACCAGGCCGGCGAAGATAATCGCAATGTCGCCCGCATGTCGGCGTTACTAGCCGGCTTACCCACCCAGGCGCCCGGCGCAACCATCAATCGCCTGTGCGGCTCGGGTATGGACGCAGTCGGCACCGCTGCGCGCGCTATCAAGGCGGGCGAAGCGCGTCTGATGATCGCCGGCGGCGTCGAAAGCATGACGCGTGCGCCGTTCGTCATGGGCAAGGCGACGAGCGCGTTCGCGCGCCAGGCTGACATTTACGACACGACCATCGGCTGGCGCTTCATCAATCCGTTGATGAAACGTCAGTACGGCGTTGATTCGATGCCTGAGACCGCGGAAAACGTTGCAGTCGAATTCAGCGTGAGCCGCGCGGATCAGGACGCGTTTGCCCTAGCGAGCCAGCAAAAGGCCGCTCATGCCCAGAGGGACGGCACGTTAGCTCAGGAAATTGTCGGCGTCGAAATCGCGCAAAAGAAGGGCGACCCCATACGCGTGCTGCTCGATGAGCACCCGCGCGAAACCTCGCTCGAAAGTTTGGGCAAGCTCAAGGGCGTGGTTCGCCCGGACGGCAGTGTGACGGCCGGCAATGCGTCGGGCGTGAACGACGGCGCGTGCGCGTTGTTGCTGGCTAACCAGCAGGCCGCCGATCAATACGGACTGCGCCGCCGCGCCCGCGTGGTGGGCATGGCAACGGCGGGCGTCGAGCCGCGCATCATGGGAATCGGTCCGGCGCCGGCCACGCAAAAACTGCTGAAGCAGCTCGGCATGACGCTCGAACAACTCGATGTGATCGAGTTGAACGAAGCCTTCGCCTCGCAAGGTCTCGCTGTTCTGCGTACGCTCGGTCTGCGCGACGACGACCCGCGCGTCAACCCGAACGGCGGAGTCATTGCACTCGGCCACCCGCTGGGCGCTTCGGGCGCGCGTCTGATCACAACCGCGCTGTACCAGCTGGAGCGGACCAATGGCCGCTTTGCACGATGTGCATTGGCGTGGGCCAGGGCATTGCACTGGTCATCGAGCGGCTCTGATATCAGCGCCGCAGCGCCCATCGGTCGAAGAGACTTTGAGGAGACACCCAATGTCATATGAAGCGATTCGCCTGGACATCGACTCATCGAGCCATGTCGCAACCATCACGCTGAACCGGCCGGACAAGCTCAACAGCTTCACGCGCGCGATGCATCAGGAACTGAGCGCCGCGCTCGACGAGGTCGAAACGTCCGGCGCGCGCGCGCTCGTGCTCACCGGAGCGGGCCGCGGCTTTTGCGCCGGCCAGGACCTCGCCGACCTCGATTTCACTCCGGGCGCCATGACCGATCTGGGTGAACTGATCGAGCAACATTTCAACCCGTTGATCCGCCGCCTGCAAGCATTGCCGCTGCCCGTCATCGCCGCGGTGAACGGCACGGCCGCCGGCGCGGGCGCCAATCTCGCGCTCGCGTGCGACCTCGTGCTCGCGGCTCGCTCGGCCAGCTTCATTCAGGCGTTCGTGAAAATCGGCCTTGTGCCGGACTCGGGCGGCACATGGTTCCTGCCGCAGCGTGTCGGCATGGCTCGCGCGTTGGGACTCGCCATCACCGGCGACAAACTCAGCGCGGAAAAAGCCGAAAGCTGGGGCTTGATCTGGCAAGCAGTCGACGACTCGGAGCTCGCCGCCACCGCCGGGAAACTCGCGTCTCAACTCGCGCAGCAACCCACGCGCGCCATCGCCGCTATCAAGCAGGCCATGCGTGCGGGCGCGACGCAAACGCTCGACCAGCAACTCGATCTGGAACGCGATCTGCAACGCGAACTGGGAGCTTCCCACGATTACGCGGAAGGCGTGCATGCCTTCGTTGAAAAGCGCGCACCGCGCTTTGAGGGCCGTTGAACATGTCCACGCAAGCCAATCATCCCGATCAGATGACGCCCGGCGAACTCGCCCGCGCCACTGCTGCCGCGATGTACGAGAACGACGCGTGCAGCCGCGCGCTCGGCCTCGAAATCGTCGAGGTGCGCCCCGGATACGCGCGCCTGCGCATGGCCGTACGCGACGACTTTCTGAACGGTCATCAGATTTGCCATGGCGGCCTGATTTTCACGCTCGCGGATTCGACGTTCGCGTTCGCCTGCAACACGTACAACATCAACACGGTTGCAGCCGGCTGCTCGATCGAGTTTCTGCGGCCTGTGAAAGGCGGCGACGTGTTGACGGCGGAAGCCGTCGAGCAAACCTTGAGCGGCCGAACCGGCATCTACGACATTCGCGTGACGAACCGCGCCGAAGAAACCGTGGCGATGTTCCGCGGCAAATCCGCACAAATCAAAGGCAATCTGATTCCCGCAGGCGATTGATAACCGCCGCCCCGCGGCAGCTCAAGAGAGATTCGCGGTTTGGTGGCCGCACTTCACCACCAAACCGTTAAACCGCTAAAAAGCACCCAGCGCCCGGTTTTTGCGCACGAGCGCACGTACATCAGACTCAAGCATTGAGGCAGCAAGGAGACATTCAATGACCACCGCCCTTCCGCTCGATCCGATCGAGACCGCCAGCCGCGACGAACTTGCCGCGCTTCAACTCGAACGGCTTAAATGGTCGTTGAACCACGCTTATGAAAACTCGCCGGTTTATCGGCACAAATTCGACGAAGCCGGCGTTCACCCGAGTGAAGTGAAAACCCTCGCGGACCTGGCGCATTTCCCCTTCACCACCAAGAAGGATCTGCGCGACAGCTACCCGTTCGGGATGTTCGCCGTGCCGCAGGAACAGATTTCACGGATCCATGCGTCGTCGGGCACGACAGGTAAGCCGACCGTGGTGGGGTACACCGCGCGCGATATCGACACGTGGGCGAATCTCGTCGCGCGTTCGGTCCGCGCCGCCGGCGCAAAGCGCGGCGACAAGGTTCATATCAGCTACGGCTACGGCCTCTTCACGGGCGGCCTCGGCGCGCACTACGGCGCCGAGCGCGCGGGGCTCACCGTGATCCCGTTCGGTGGTGGCCAGACTGAAAAGCAGGTGCAACTCATCCAGGATTTCCGGCCGGACATCATCATGGTCACGCCGAGCTACATGCTTTCAATTGCAGACGAACTCGAGCGTCAGGGCATCGACCCGGCCAATTGTTCACTGCGCCTCGGCATCTTCGGCGCGGAACCGTGGACCAACGACATGCGTCGGGCGATCGAAAAGCGCATGGGCATCGACGCTGTCGACATCTACGGTCTGTCCGAAGTGATGGGGCCGGGTGTGGCGTCGGAGTGCGTGGAAACGAAAGACGGCCCGACCATCTGGGAAGACCACTTCTATCCCGAGATCATCGACCCCGAAACCGGCGAGGTGCTGCCGGACGGCGAACTCGGCGAACTGGTGTTCACGTCGCTGACTAAAGAGGCGCTGCCGATCGTGCGTTACCGCACGCGCGACCTCACGCGCCTCCTGCCGGGCAGCGCGCGCACCATGCGGCGCATGGAAAAGATCACCGGCCGCTCGGACGACATGATGATCGTGCGCGGCGTGAACGTGTTCCCGACGCAGATCGAAGAACTGCTGCTCAAGCAACGCGCGCTCGCGCCGCATTATCAGATCGTGCTGACAAAAGAAGGCCCGCTCGACGTGTTGACGTTGAACGTCGAACCTTGCCCGGAATCGGCGCCTGACACAGCAGCGCTGAGCACGGCCAGCCAGGCGCTGGCCTATGACATCAAGGCGCTGATCGGCGTGAGCGCGGTGGTGAATGTGCTGGCTGTGAATGGAATCGAGCGTTCGGTAGGCAAGGCGCGGCGCGTGGTGGACAAGCGCAAGTCGGGGCTGTAACGAAAGCCGCTTTGATCGACGCATGCAGCAGGATGCATGCGTCGCACCCGCCTGCGCGCACGATCGAATTGGACAGCCACACCCAAAACGAAGTGCAGCAAATCAAATAAGCAGCGCGGCCTCGCCGCGCCGCATACCGATCACATCGACCGGAAACAGCGGCAGCGTTGAACGGCAACGTCCACCGCCGAAACCTCAAGAATTCGGCAGCAACAACCACATGCGGCCGCCCTGCTTCATCTTCCCGGCTAGATCGCCGGCATCGTCGCCGAGGCCCCAGAAGTAATCGGCCCGCACGCCGCCCTTGATCGCGGAACCCGTGTCTTGCGCGAACACGAGGCGGTTCATCGGCGAATTCGTCAACGGACGCGTCGTCTGCAAGAACACGGGCGTACCGAGCGGAATCGAAGTCGGATCGACCGCGATCGACCTCTCCGGCGTGAGCGGCACACCCAGTGCGCCGATCGGACCATCCGCGCCACCGCTTGGCACGCTCTCGCCGGACGGCATCTCGCGGAAGAACACGAAGCGCGGATTCGTATCGAGCAACGCATCGACGCGCGTCGGGTTCGCGCGCGCCCACGCCTTGATGCCCTGCATGGTCGCCTGCGCGGGCGTGAGTTCGCCGCGGTCCAGCAGCCAGCGTCCGATCGACTTGTACGGCTGGTTGTTAGTCCCGCCAAAGCCGAGCCGCATCACGCTGCCGTCTTCCATCACAATGCGCCCGGAGCCCTGCACCTGCAGGAAGAACGCTTCGATCGGATCGTCGACCCATACGAGTTCGTTACCGTTGAGCACACCCGCGCGCTCGAGTTGCGCACGCGCCGGCAGCGGCGCGCCCGCGCGATAACCCGAAGGCCAGCGGTACAGCGCGGTCTGATACACGCCGTGGCGTGTGCGCGAACCACGCAACAAGGGCTCGTAGTAACCGGTTACCAAGCCGTCGAGCGTGCCGTCGGTATTCGCTAACTGGAAAGGCGTGAAATAGGCTTCAAAAAAAGCCCGCGCACTGGTGACGTCGAGGTCGTCGATTTGCGAGGCCGCGGCACAGGCGCGGACCCAGTTCGGTTGACGCGCGAGCCTCACGCAGTTTTGCCGCAACGCGGCCGTCGCACCGATCAACGAGTCGTCCTGCCAACCCGGCACCTGCTGCCAGGCAACGGCGGTTAGCCGCGCCGCGGCAATCTGTCCGGGTATGATCGCCGCCCCCGTGGGTGGCGAAACCGAGGGCCGGACCGCGCCGCCGCCACCGCAGGACGCCAGCATCACCGCAACCGAAAGCGCGCCGAGCCATGCTCCGGCCGTGCGGACAAAACGCATACAATGTTCGTTCTTGATGGAAACCGCCATGTCTGATCTGTTCGACGAATACCCAATGCTCATCTTCGCGCTGGAATCGGTCCTCGCGCTCTTCCTGCTCGTCTTTATCGTTGTGTGGACGTCGTCCGGCAAGAAGAAAGCGGCGCGCGCCAACGCGAGTAAACAGCAAAAGCAGCAAAAATCGCAGTAAAGCTACGCGTTGCACCGCGCATGAGCTTCTTAAAGACCGCGGGCCGCGCCCTCGGTTCAATGCAACGTACGCGGCATGCGCAGAATGAACTCCGGCACCGGCGCGTCGAAACGCTCACCGTCCTCGGCCACGCAGAAGTACTCTCCGCGCATGGTGCCGACCGGCGTGGCGATCACCGCCCAACTCGTGTATTCGAAATGTTCGCCCGGTTTGAGCAACGGCTGGTGTCCGACCACACCCAAGCCCTTCACCTCCTGGACGCTCTTGTCGCTGTCGGTGATCACCCAATGACGCGCGATCAATTGCGCGGGCACCTGGCCGGTGTTGCGGATGGTCAGCGTGTAGGCGAATGCATACTGGCGGCGCTCCGGGTCCGACTCTTCGGGCAGATACTGCACCTGCGCCGAGACGCTGAATTCGTACTGGCTCATCCTGATTCCGGTCTGCTGAAACGGGGTGTGAAAAATCGCGGGAAAGCCCGAACGCCAATGGTTTGCGGGCGCATTGGCGAGGCGGCGCTGATGGTTTTGGCATTCTGCTTGATGCGCGGCACGCCCGCAACCGGACAAATCCCTTTGGCCAAGGGACATTAGGACGTTTTGTCACATTCGCCGCTTGAACGAAGGTTCACGCCCGAAAGCGTCCACGAACCGGAACGCCCACGCGCAAAACGGTAAAATGGCGCTTTCCCGCTTGCCTCCGCCCCCGCCATGACGCAATTCCGCATCGCTCCAAGCATTCTGTCAGCCGACTTCGCCCGCCTCGGCGAAGAAGTCCGCAACGTTGTCGCCGCCGGCGCCGACTGGATTCACTTCGACGTGATGGACAACCATTACGTGCCGAACCTGACCATCGGCCCGCTCGTCTGCGAGGCGATCCGCCCGCATGTGGACGTGCCGATCGACGTGCATCTGATGGTGCGCCCGGTCGACCGCATCGTGCCGGACTTCGCGAAGGCCGGTGCGAATCTGATCAGCTTTCACCCGGAAGGCTCGGACCACATCGACCGCACACTGTCGCTGATCCGCGACCACGGCTGCAAGGCCGGCCTGGTCTTTAATCCGGCCACGTCGTTGAATTATCTGGATCACGTGATGGACAAGGTCGATCTCGTGCTGATCATGTCGGTGAATCCGGGTTTCGGCGGCCAGTCGTTCATTCCGGAGGCGCTCAACAAGCTGCGCGAAGCACGCCGGCGGATCAATGCCTACAAGGAGCGCACCGGCCGCGAGATTCATCTGGAAGTGGACGGCGGCGTGAAGGTCGACAACATTGCCGAAATCGCGGCGGCCGGCGCGGACACCTTCGTGGCCGGTTCGGCGATCTTCGGCCAGCCCGACCACAAGGTCGTGATCGAGAAGATGCGCGCGGCACTCGCCAACATCCAGCACTGAGCACCGACGCATAACCGGCACGCAACATGACCACTCCGTTCCCCGCCCCGACTTTCACCGGCCCACGCCTGCAAGCGGCGATCATCGACCTCGACGGCACGATGATCGATACCGCTGACGATTTCACCGCCGGCCTGAACGGCATGCTCGCGCAACTCGACGCGGAAGAAACATCGCGCGAGGAAGTGGTCGGTTATGTCGGCAAGGGTTCGGAGCATTTGATCCGCAGCGTGCTGGCGCCGCGCTTCGAAACGGAGCATGCGCAAGACCGCTTCGACGAAGCGCTCGCGATCTATCAGGAGGAGTACGCGAAGATCAACGGCACGCACACGCGGCTCTATCCCGATGTCGAAGCCGGATTGATCGCCATGCGCGACGCCGGCCTCAAGCTCGCCTGCGTGACCAACAAGCCGCATCGGTTCGCGGTGGAATTGCTGCAGCAGTACGGGCTCGCCCAGTATTTCGGCGTCGTGCTCGGCGGCGACAGCCTGGCGAAAAAGAAGCCGGATCCGCTGCCCATGCTCACCGCGGCCGCGCAGTTGGGCGTCGAACCGCGGGCCACGGTTGCCATCGGCGATTCGGAAAACGACGCGCTGGCGGGCCGCGCGGCCGGCATGGCGACGCTCACGGTGCCCTATGGCTACAATCATGGCCAAGCTATACAAACAATAAAATCCGATGGTATAGTTGGCTCGCTGCTCGACGCCGCCAAGGCGATCGCAGCGCACCATTCCACGACTTAAAAGTCCTTCATCCTCATGTTTCTGAATAAAAAACGGAGTCTGATTAGCATCGACCGGGGAGCCTGGCCCTGGCGTCGCTGGTCGCGCTAACCTCGCCTGAGGTACGCTGAAGTTCGTCTTCGGCAACCGTTTTTTACTTCGCTGCGCTCACGCGTTTTTTCCATCATCTTGTTTCGCTGCATCGGTTGATTCGGCCTGCGTGTACCCGCAAAGTACAGTTGTGCGCTGAAATCCCCCCTTGCACGCGTCGATGGGAAACTCGCGCCGGTCGGTATCATCGTGTCGACACGTCGAACGAACGCCTGACCGGCCGCGCAATGACCCGCTTTGTCCGACGCACGCCGCCGCCGGACCACCGTACAGGATCGGAACATGACCGAACTCGAATTCCAGTCCCTCGCCAATGAGGGTTTCAACCGCATTCCGCTGATCGCCGAAGCACTCGCCGACCTCGAAACGCCGCTCTCGCTGTACCTGAAACTCGCGCAGAGCGAGCGCAACGGCGCCAACTCGTTCCTGCTGGAATCGGTGGTGGGCGGCGAACGGTTCGGCCGCTATTCGTTCATCGGCCTGCCGGCGCGCACGCTGCTGCGCACGCGCAACGGCGTGTCCGAAGTAGTGCGCGACGGCAAAGTCGTCGAGACGCATGAGGGTGACCCGCTCGAATTCATCCAGCAATTCCAGGGCCGCTTCAAAGTGGCGCAGCGCCCCGGCTTGCCGCGCTTCGCGGGCGGTCTGGCCGGTTATTTCGGCTACGACGCAGTGCGCTACATCGAGAAGAAGCTTGCGCACACAGCGCCGAAAGACGATCTGAATCTGCCTGACATCCAGTTGCTTCTGACTGAAGAAGTCGCGGTGATCGACAACCTCGCGGGCAAGCTCTACCTCGTGGTCTACGCCGACCCGACGCAGCCCGAGGCCTACACAAAAGCGAAGCAACGTCTGCGCGAACTGCGCCAGCGTTTGCGCACGACCGTGCAACCGCCGGTCACGTCGGCGAGCGTACGCACCGAGACCTACCGCGAGTTCGCCAAAGACGATTACCTGACGGCCGTGCGCAAGGCGAAGGAATATATCGCTGCCGGCGAGCTGATGCAGGTGCAGGTCGGCCAGCGCCTGATCAAGCCGTACCGCGACAATCCGCTCTCGCTGTATCGCGCGCTGCGCTCGCTGAATCCGTCGCCGTATATGTATTTCTACAACTTCGGCGACTTCCACGTCGTGGGTGCATCGCCGGAAATCCTCGTGCGCCAGGAAAAACGTGGCGAGGATCGCATCGTCACGATCCGGCCGCTCGCCGGCACGCGGCCGCGCGGCAATACGCCGGAACGCGACGCGGAACTCGCCACCGAGCTGCTGAACGACCCGAAGGAAATCGCCGAACACGTCATGCTGATCGACCTCGCGCGTAACGACGTGGGCCGCATCGCGCAGATCGGCTCAGTGGTCGTCACCGACAAGATGGTGATCGAAAAGTACTCGCACGTGCAGCACATCGTGAGTTCGGTCGAAGGCAAGCTGAAACCCGGCACGACGAATTTCGACGTGCTGCGCGCCACCTTCCCGGCCGGCACGCTGTCAGGCGCGCCGAAAGTCCGCGCGATGGAACTGATCGACGAACTGGAGCCGGTGAAGCGCGGCCTGTATGGTGGTGCGGTCGGCTATCTGTCGTTCACGGGTGAAATGGATCTGGCCATCACGATCCGCACCGGCGTGATCGCGAACGGCAATCTGTATGTGCAGGCGGCAGCGGGTGTAGTCGCGGATTCGGTGCCGGAATCCGAATGGCAAGAGACCGAGAACAAGGCGCGCGCCGTGCTGCGCGCCGCGGAACAAGTGCAAGACGGCCTCGATAGCGACTTCTGACCGGAGACACACCATGCTGCTCATGATCGACAACTACGACTCGTTCACCTACAACCTGGTGCAGTACTTCGGCGAACTCGGCGAAGACGTGCGCACCTATCGGAACGACGAAATCACGCTCGACGAAATCGCGAAGCTCAACCCGGAGCGCATCTGCCTGTCGCCCGGGCCAAGCAATCCGCAACACGCCGGCATCACGCTCGACGTGCTGCGCGAATTCAGCGGCAAGACGCCGATTCTCGGCGTCTGTCTCGGCCATCAGGCGATCGGCGAGGCCTTCGGCGGACGCGTGGTGCGCGCGCAAACCATCATGCACGGCAAGGTCAGCACGATCGAAACCGACTGCAAGGGCGTGTTCGCCGACCTGCCGAAGCATTTCGTGGTGACCCGCTATCACTCGCTCGCGATCGAACGCGAATCGCTGCCCGACTGCCTTGAAGTGTCCGCATGGACCGAAGACGGCGAGATCATGGGCGTGCGGCACAAGGAACTGGCCGTCGAAGGCGTGCAGTTCCACCCTGAATCGATCCTGTCCGAACACGGCCACGCTCTGCTCGAAAACTTCGTCAAGCAGTCGAAGCTCGCCGGTGCGCCAACGTCCAATCGCAACGCTTGATGAAAAGAGACGACATCATGACGATTACGCCCCAGGAAGCGCTGCAACGGACCATCGAGCACCGCGAGATTTTCCACGACGAAATGCTGCACTTGATGCGGCTCATCATGCGCGGCGAACTCTCGCCCGTCATGGCGGCCGCGATCATCACCGGCTTGCGCGTCAAAAAAGAGACCATCGGCGAAATCACCGCCGCCGCCACGGTGATGCGTGAATTTGCCCGGCACGTCGAGGTGCAGGACAACTCGAACTTCGTCGATATCGTCGGCACCGGCGGCGACGGTTCGCATACCTTCAACATTTCCACGGCAACCATGTTCGTGTCGGCCGCGGCCGGCGCCAAGGTCGCGAAGCACGGCGGCCGCGGCGTGTCGAGCAAGTCGGGCAGCGCGGACGTCCTCGAAGCGCTCGGCGTGAATATCGATCTGCAGCCGGAACAGGTGGCGGCGTCGATTGCGGAAACCGGCATGGGCTTCATGTTCGCGCCGAACCATCATCCGGCCATGAAGAATATCGCGCCGGTGCGCCGCGAACTCGGCGTGCGGACCATCTTCAACATTCTCGGGCCGCTGACCAATCCGGCCGGCGCACCCAATCAGTTGATGGGCGTGTTCCACGGCGATCTGGTCGGCATTCAGGTGCGCGTGATGCAGCGTCTTGGCGCGAAGCACGTGCTGGTGGTGTACGGTATGGACGGCATGGACGAAGTCTCGCTCGGCGCGGCGACGCAAGTCGGCGAGTTGCGCGACGGCCAGATTTACGAGTACGAGATTCATCCCGAAGACTTCGGCATGCAGATGGTGTCGAATCGCACGCTCAAAGTGGCCGACGCCACCGAATCGAAAGCAATGCTGCTCGACGCGCTCGACAACAAGCCGGGCGTGGCTCGCGAAATCGTCACACTGAACGCGGGCACGGCCCTGTATTCGGCGAACGTGGCTTCGTCGATTGCGGACGGCATTCAGTTGGCGCGCGAAGCGATCGCGAGCGGCAAGGCGCGAGCCAAGGTCGACGAACTGGTTCGCTTCACCCAGCAATTCAAGCAGTGATCAAGTAGCAATCAACGTAGCGAGACACTTATGAGCGACATCCTCGACCGTATCATCGCGGTCAAACGCGAAGAAGTCCGCGCGGCCGAACAGAGCGCGCCGCTCGAAGAACTGCGCCTCGAAGCGTCGGCGCGGGACATTCGCGACTTCGTCGGCGCATTGCGCGCGAAACACACGGCAGGCCTCGCCGCCGTGATCTCCGAAGTCAAGAAAGCGAGCCCGTCGAAAGGCGTGTTGCGCGAGCACTTCGTGCCGGCCGAGATCGCGCGCTCGTACGAAAAGCACGGCGCAGCCTGCCTGTCCGTACTGACCGACGTGCAGTTCTTTCAAGGCAGCGTCGCGTATTTGGAGCAAGCGCGCGCGGCCTGCAATTTGCCGGTGCTGCGCAAGGACTTCATCGTCGATCCGTACCAGATCGTCGAAGCGCGCGCGATGGGCGCCGACGCGATCCTGCTGATCGCCGCCGCGCTCGAAACTTCGCAGATGCAGGACCTTGAAGCGCTCGCGCATTCGCTCGGTCTCGCCGTGCTGGTCGAAGTGCACGATCAAGACGAGCTGATGGAATCGCTCACGCTGAAAACGCCGCTGATCGGCATCAACAACCGCAATCTGCGCACCTTCGAAACCTCGATCGAAACTACCATCGGCATGCTCGAATCGATTCCGGACGACCGCATTGTCGTCACGGAGTCGGGCATTCTGTCGCGCGCCGATGTGGAGCGCCTGCGTGCAATGGATGTGCATACGTTCCTCGTCGGCGAGGCGTTCATGCGCGCGGACGAGCCGGGCGTGGAGCTTGCCCGGATGTTTTTCTGAGCGCGCTGTCGGCATACGGCACGCGGCGTACGTAGGGGAGCAGATCATGGGCATGGAACGCGAAATCAAACTGGCGCTGCCGCCCGCGCAGGTGCAAGCGGCGACGCAGTGGTTCGCCACCCGCACCGGCGCGGCGGGCCGTCCGGTCAAGCTGGTGAATATTTATTTCGACACGCCGCAACTGACGCTCGCGAGTTCGAAAAGCGCTTTGCGTTTGCGGCAGACGCCGGACGGCTGGCTGCAAACCTTCAAGACGGTGGGCGACGCCAAAGATGGTTTGCACAACCGGCACGAATGGGAAATGCCGGTGGCCGGTGAAAAACTGGAGATCGACGCGCTGCTGCGCGAGTGTGACGAGCCGTCCGCCGCGGACGCTTTGCGTCAGGCCGCGCCTGAACTGACCGAACTGTTCCGCACGAATTTCACCCGGACGCTGTGGCGTGTCGAAGTGGACGGCTCGGACATCGAAGCGGCGATCGATCAGGGCGACGTGTTCACCAAAGTCGACGCAGAAACGCGCCGCGCACCGATCTCGGAAGTCGAACTCGAACTGAAGTCCGGTGACGAAGCCGCGCTTCACACGCTTGCAGCGGAACTCGGCAAACAGATAGCCGGCCTCGCGCCCGACAATATCAGCAAGGCGCAGCGCGGCTATAAGTTACGGGCTGACTGAGGGGCGGCGCGGAAAGCTACCGTGCAAACGCGACAAGCCGCGCCGCCCCACCTTGAGCAACACCGCGTTTGCTGCGACACTTCCCCGCCATGACCTCTGCTTCCCGAACCCGCTCCAATCCGTCGCAGGCCTCGCTGTTCGGCGACGCCACCTCCGCACCCGCCAAGGCTGCCATGACGAGCAGCCAGCCGCAGCAATCCGGCGCAAGCGCGCCCCCGCCGACGCTTGAAGCGCAATTCGACGCCCTGCCGCCCGCATGGCGCGCGCATCTCAAACCGTTCATCGAAAGCGACGCCTATGCGCCGCTCTGCCGTTTCGTCGATGGTGAACGCGCCGCCGGCAAAACCGTCTATCCCGCCGACGTGTTCCGCGCGCTGCGCCTGACCAGTCCGGAAGACGTCAAAGTCGTCATCCTCGGCCAGGACCCGTATCACGGCGAAGACCGCGGCACGCCGCAAGCGCACGGACTCGCGTTCTCCGTGGCGCCGAACGTGCGCACGCCGCCGTCGCTGCGCAATATTTTCAAGGAGATCGCCGCAAGCCTCGGCCACGCGACACCGCGTCACGGCTGTCTCGACACATGGGCGAAGCAAGGCGTGCTGCTGCTGAACACCGTGCTGACCGTCGAGCGTGACTCAGCCGCCAGCCACGCGAAACGCGGCTGGGAAAAATGCACCGACACGCTGATCCATGAACTGGCGATGCGCCATGACGGCTTGGTGTTCATGCTATGGGGCGCGCATGCGCAAGCCAAGCGCGCGCTGCTCGGCGGCAAGTCACATTACGTGCTGGAAGCGCCACATCCATCGCCGCTGTCGGCGCATCGCGGTTTTCTCGGCTGCGGGCATTTCGCGAAAGCCAACGACTATCTCGCGCAGCACGGTCGTGAACCGATCGATTGGCGCCTGCCCGACGAAGCGCAAATGCTGGCGTAAACCGCCGGCAATAGGCAGCGAGCGTGACACCTCCGCTGTGCCTCAAAGCAAAAACGCCACGGACCTAAAGATCCGTGGCGTTTTTTTCCGGCAGTCTGTTCACCGCATCGAAGCGGCGCAGCCAACCTTACGCAGCAGCAATCGCTTCACGTGCCGAAGCCAACGCAGCACCGGCGGCGTCCGGGCCCATGTTCAGGCCTTCGGCGTAGATGAAGTTCACGTCGGTCATGCCGAGGAAGCCGAGGAAGCTCTTCAGGTACGGCGTCTGGCTGTCGTTCGGCGTGCCCAGATATTTGCCGCCGCGTGCCGACACGACGTAGACCTTCTTGCCCTTCACGAGACCTTCGGGACCATTCGCCGTGTACGCGAACGTGATGCCTGCTCGTGCGATGAAGTCGAAGTACGTCTTCAGTTGCGACGAGATGCCGAAGTTGTACATCGGCGCGCCGATCACAACGATGTCGGCGGCTTGCAGTTCGGCGATCAGCGCGTCGCTGCGCGCAGCGATCGCGGCTTGCTCAGCCGTGCGTTGCTCGGCCGGCGTGAAGAACGCGCCGAGGACGGCGTCGTCCAGGTGGGGCAGCGGTTCAGCTTGCAGATTGCGGACGACGACTTGCGCGCCCGGATTCGATTGTTGCAGCTTGGCGGTCAGTTCGTTGACGAGCAGCGTCGAGTTTGCGCCTTGCGAACGGGCTGCCGAGTTGATTTGCAGGATCGTGGTCATGGTTGACTCCAGTTGGGGCGCGCAGTGTTGCGCGAATGGAGCCATTGTGGTTTTTTGCCGAACCTGGAACAAGCCATCCGGCGGCGACGGATTGTTGCACTGGTAGAACAATCCGCCTGATCAGGCCGTCCATTGGCGACGGCCCCGACGACGATCAGCTGGCCAGCCAGCGCTCGCGTGCCTTACGCGCGGCGGGCCGCTTGTCGCTGGCGGTGAGCTTGTAGCGTGCCGCCTCAGGCCCGTCCAGCTTGACCTGCGTGGTGCGTAGTTCGTCGCGGCGGAACGCGTGAACCTCGACTTTCGCGCCGGGCTGATAGCGCGCGAGCAGCCCGTCAAGATTCGAGCCGGTCACACGCAGGCCGTCGAGCGCGATCAGCACGTCGCCCGCCGAGAGTCCGGCTTTTTGCGCGGCGCTGCCGTCATGAACGGCCGCCAGCGTGCAATCGGCGCCGCCGCGCACGCGCGCGCCGAGCGTCGGCTTGCCGTTTTTGTCCAATTCGGGCGCGATGTCGACGCCGAACGGCGCGAGCAGCGTGTCGAGGGGCAGATCGCGCGTGCCGTGCACGGCTTCGGCGAACAACTCGGCCAGTTTCGCGCCGGTTGCTTCGGCGAAAAGTGCCTCGATCTCACCTTCGTCGACGCCGACCGGTTTGCCGCGATAAAAATCACGGCCGAAGCGCTGCCACAGCAAACGCATCACGTCGTCGAGCGATTTGCGGTTGCTGGTCTGCGCGCGGATCGTCAGATCGAACGCGAGCGCGACGAGCGAGCCCTTGGTGTAATAGCTGACGATCGCGTTCGGCGCGTTCTCGTCCTGCCGGTAGTACTTGACCCACGCGTCGAACGAGCTTTCCGCGACGGTCTGTTTGAGACGCCCACTGCCGCGCTGCACGCCGCCGATCACCTTGCCGAGCATGCCAAAATAGTCGTCCTGCGAGATGAGGCCGCTGCGCACGAGGATCAGATCGTCGTAGTAAGAGGTGAAGCCCTCGAACAGCCACAGCAGCGACGTGTAGTTTTCGACGCTGAGATCGTACGGCGCGAACACAGCCGGCTTGATGCGCTTCACGTTCCAGGTGTGGAAATACTCGTGGCTGCACAAGCCGAGATAGGTTCGATAGCCTTCGGTGAGCGCCTCGCGGCCTTCCACCGGCAGATCGCCGCGATTGCAGATCAGCGCGGTCGAAGCGCGGTGTTCGAGGCCGCCATAACCATCGGTGACGGCCTGGGTCATGAACACGTAGCGTTCCACCGGCGCTTTCTTCGACTTCGGCTCGAACAACGCGATCTGCGCTTCGCAAATGCGCTTCAGGTCCGCGGACAGACGCGCCATGTCGAGCCCGATCACGCGCCCGGCGATCACGATGTCGTGCGGCACGCCATGCGCCTTGAACGTCGCCAGTGCGAATTCACCGAGCGTGACCGGATGATCGATCAGTTCGTCGTAGTTCTGCGCACGATACTCGCCGAAGCCATACCGTTTCGTGCCGCGCGCTTCCGGCAGCGCGGTCGCGACACGCCAGTTGCGATACGCCGCGCCCTCGGGCTTCTGAATATCGACCACGCACTGTGCCTCTTCGTGACCGAGCGGCGAGAGAAACACGCTCGTGCCGTTGAAAAAGCCCGTCGTATCGTCGAGATGTGCCGCGCGCACCGACAGATCCCACGCATAGACCTCGTAGCGCAGCGTCAGCGCGCCCTTGACCGGCGCGGCTTGCCACGTGTGCTTGTCGGTCTTTTCGACGCGCACCTTGCGGCCGGCGTCGTTGAAAGCGCGCAGCGTGACGATGTTGCGCGCGAACTCGCGCACCATGTAGCTGCCCGGAATCCACACCGGCAGCATGAAACGCTGGCCGGCCGGATCGGGATCGGCGACGGTCACGGTGACTTCGAACAGGTGGGCGGCAGGCTGCTTGGGAACGATGGTGTAGCGGATCGGCTTCATCGGCGGCAATTAGGAGAGCTCAGGCGGGGATGTTAGGGCTTGATGTGAAAGGAGGCGCACGACGCGCCTCCTTTGCTTGATGTTTTACGCGTGCTCAGTGCACCGCGGACATTTCTTTATCCAGCCGGTCCGCCGGCACGGCGCCCGGCAGACGGCGGCCGTCGGCGAGGAACACCGTGGGCGTGCCGTCGACGTTCATGGCATGGCCGAGCGCCAGGTTCTTGTCGATCGCGGCGGTGTCGCAGGTGCCGGCGGCGGTGGGCGCCTGGTGATCCTGCATCCACGACTCCCAGGCTTTCGCGCGATCCGTCGAGCACCAGATCGACTTCGACTTCGCCGTCGAATCCGGCGACAGCACCGGATACAGGAAAGTGTAGACCGTCACATTGTCGATCGACTTGAGCGACGTTTCGAGCTGCTTGCAGTACGGACAATTCGGATCGGAGAACACGGCGATCTTGCGCGCGCCGTTGCCCTTCACGACCTTCACCGCGTTGCCGAACGGCAGGCTCGCGAAGTCGATGCGGTTGGTCTCCGACAGGCGTGCTTCGGTCAGATTCTTGCGGGTCTTGGCGTCGACCATATCGCCGAGCAGCACGTAATCGCCGTTCGCGTCGCTATAGACGATCTGCGTGCCGAGGTTCACTTCGTACAGACCAGCAATCGGCGACTTCGTCACGCTCTTGATCGACACGTCGGCGAGACGCGTTTGCAGCGTGGCCTTGAGCTTGTCCGTGGTCTGGTCGGCCTGAGCGGAGCAGCCGATGGTGACGGCAGCGATGGCGAGCACGGCGGCTGCCATGCGGAAAGTTTTTTTCATGCTGAATTCCTGGTTCAATCGCGCGCAATGCGCGGGCAGTGCTCGTTTCCTGACGCTCCCGGTCTGACCGGAACGGCGTCCACCCGTTCATGATACCTGTCTCGCCGGCCGCGGCATGCCCGGCCGGATGCTTCAACCCAACGCAGCCGATACCAGCCAGCGTTTGATGAACGGCTGCGCGCCGACAAACGCCATGCCGGTGTTACGCAACACCTTGGCAAACGGACCGGGGACGGAGAAGAGTTTTTGCAGGCCGTCGGTGGCGATCATTAGCGCGCGGATGTCCTCGCGGCGCGAGCGTTCGTAGCGGCGCAGCAGCACCATGTCGCCGAGATCGCGGAACGACTCCTTGCCGGCGACGGTGTCGGCGAGCGCAGCGACGTCGCGCAAGCCGAGGTTCATGCCCTGCCCGGCCAGCGGATGAATCAGATGCGCGGCATCGCCGACCAGCGCGACGCGCGGCGCCACCAGCCGGTCGACCGTTTGCAGCGCGAGCGGGAAACCTTGCGCCGGCGTCACGCAATCGAGCGCGCCGAACTGGCCGCCGGTCACGCGTTCCACTTCAGCGGCGAGTTGCGCCGGATCGAGCGCGATCAGCTGCTGGGCGTGCTCCGTGCGCGCCGACCAGACCAGCGAGACGTGACCGTCCGGCATGGGCAGCAGCGCGATGATCTCGCCGTCCTTGAACCATTGGTACGCGGTTTCGCTGTGCGGTTTTTCCGCCTTGAAATTGGCGACCACGCCGGTTTGCTTGTAGTCGCGCCGGATCATTTTCGAGCCGATTTGCGCGCGCACCCACGAATGTGCGCCGTCCGCGCCGACAACCAGATCCGCGTCGAGCACGTTGCCGTTGGCCAGGCCGACGCTGGCGCTGTCCGCGGTGAAGTCGAGCGCCTGAGCGCGCGTGTCGATCCAGGTGAGACTCGGCTGGAAGCGCAGCGCCGCATCCAGCGCACGCTCGATCACCGACGATTCGACGATCCACGCCAGCTGCGGCACCGAAGCCTGGAACGCGGAGAAATGCAGTTCGGCGTGCGCGTCGCCGTAGACGCGCATGTCGTACACCGGCCCGAGCCGCGCCAGATCGAGCGCCTGCCACACCCGCAACCGCTCCAGCAAAGCCTGGGAACTCGACGACAGCGCGTAGACCCGCGAGTCGAAGGCGGCGCCGGCGGGCAGCGCCGCGCATGGTTGCGCGAGCAGCGCCACGCGCAGTCCGCCTTGCGTCAGCGCCAGCGCCGCGGTCTTGCCGACGAGCCCGCCGCCGATCACGGCGGCATCAAAGGTCTGGTGGTGTGCGTTCATCCGCGCATTATAGCCGTGGGGGTTGCGGGGGACGGATCGATGCAGGCGGCTTTCGCGCACGCCTTTGCGCCCGAACAACCGCGCCGCGGCTCACTGGTGACCGGCCGCCGCCAATGCCGCGTTGGCTTCGCGCAGCCGCGTGAATGCGCGATCGGAAGACAGCAGCCGCCACGCGCTCGCCTCGAGGTCGCCCTTGCGCTCCCGCTGATCGCCGCGCACGGCGCAGTCCGGGAAGATGCGGTCGTACACGCGCCAGAGTGAATCGAAGTCGTTGGCATCGGAGAACTGCGCGATCTGTTTTTTATCGTCGAGCGTTAAGTGGCTTGAGAGGCAGTTGACCGTCTGCCGGTCGGAGTTCGCCTGAGCGTCGTCGAAGTTCGGCGACACCCATGACGCAATCGCGCTGCCCAGCGCGACGACAGCCACACCCGTGAAGACCCACCGTATTGTTCTCATTTTTTCCTCGGATTCGGGCTCTAGCGGCCCTGAACTGGCGATTCTACAGTGCGCCCGAGAAAACCTTACCTGAACCTTGCAACGGCGGACCGAGCGGCGAGCACCGCTTTCCCGCAGCCGCGTCGGTGAGCCGATCCGAACGGGTTACAATTGCGCTTTCCGTGAAAACTCGCACCCGGTCGTCGAGCAACGCCCCGATCCGGTGTCTTGTCCCGCTCCGCTGCACTGGTCCGCCACGCCACCCGCGAAGGCTTCTCGAATCCTGCACACAGCGTCGAGCGCATCACGCAACTTACTGATTCACTGAAGGATTTCCATGAGCCTCAAATGCGGCATCGTCGGCCTGCCTAACGTCGGCAAGTCCACCCTGTTCAACGCGCTGACCAAGGCGGGCATTGCCGCCGAAAACTATCCGTTGTAACGATTGGGTCAACGTCCGCTTTGTTATCAGATAGTTAGAGACTCACTCGGGAATACAGAGACAAAACAAGCACAAAAATCTGGACGTACATTCCGCCGACATCGGCAGTGCCTGATGGTACCAAGCGCACCGTACTACTGTCACCCTGCTGCACTGCCGTATCGTCACAAGCCACGCTCTCCCCGTAAGAGCGGTGTCAGAAAGGAATACTGTCGTCGAAGGCAGCATCAGTCGCTTTCTTCGCACCGGTCGAATGGAAGGTGAACTTGTCCTCATTCGATTCGATCCACTGCCAGCCTTTCTCAGTCACTTGGACACCGGGATAGTCTTCATGGGTATGTTCGTCGCTCAATTGGACCGATTCTAGGAAACCTTTCGCTCTCAGCCGACGCATTCCCACATTGAAACCGAGACTGTTTAGCCCTGCCCGGTCGCAATCATTTCTCACTGTGTACAGCGATGTCGGTACGTCGTCTTGCGCGACATTGCTGGCTGTGACGGCGAGAACGTTCAGTTCCTGAGAGGAAAGCCCATCAACGCTTGCCACGTTCGCCTGTTCCGCCATCTCTTCCAGTGCTTCACCCTGTTCAAGCATCGCCTTCAGCTTGTCGGTTAGTCTCTGCTGGAACACCTGAAAGTCCTGCGGGGCTTCCGTTTTGTACGTAACTATTGCACGATGCTGGATGTCAAACGGAAAGGGCTTGGCGGTCCTTCCCCGCTGATCGGAACACGCCATCACAACCGGTCGGCCCGCTGCATAAGCGAAGCCAAGCTCGTACCATACATTCGGATTGTCTTCCGAGATGTCCGCTAAACAGACCGCCGCCCGCTTAATGTTCGTCTCAATCGCTTCAACCAAAACCACTGCGGACGAATCCTGATCTACCCGGTAAGCGGTCATACCCGCAGCTTCGATGGCGGGTTTGTATAGGCTCTCAAACCGCTTGTTGTAGGTGTCGTTGAACGGTTGAATCACGAAGCATGTCGGCATGGGCCACTCTCAGATTTTTGTTCGTCTTGATCGCCGGAGATTCTACGCTTGCAACGGTAACGGGAGAGCAGTTCACGTGTACAACTCGTCCCAATCTTCGCCAAGCATCCAGCGCAGCGCGGACAGCTTGCCATTAATCATTCCCCATTCGAAGTCCGACCAAGGGCCATAGTTACCTGCGCCGAGCGTTCGTTCTGCCTTCTTAGCGGCCTTCAACGCTCCCTTCCAAATGTCATCTGAGATATGGGTTTGTGTACTCAGCTTCCTTTTGGCCCATCCGTCGTTCCATGCCGCCTGACTGATTATCTTGATCTTGCCTTTTTCGACCTGCCACTCACGGTACTTGTGCCGGTTGTACCAGACTTGCGTCGTCAGGCGGTCCACAGCGTGCAACATCTCCGATAGGCTTCTCGGCTCCTGCTCCCATTCCTGCTCCCACATCGCATGGGTTACACGCATAGGGTCTATGCGCCGCAAGCATTCGGCCAAGTTGATGAAGTACATGGACTTGATCTTCGAGAACATCGCGGCTAAGTCAGCGTGCGGCAGCTTTTGATTGCCGTCCATCGCGCTAAAGTCGTGCTTGTTGTGCGTAACAAACGCGAACCGCTGCCCTGCTCCACTCATCGTCCGTACACATTCGACATACGTCTCGATCAACAACGCGTCAGCCATCGAGTTTTTATTTTCGTGATGGCACGGCGCTTTCCGGTAAAGCGCTCGGTCTGCCGCTCGAAGCTTTACCGCATCACTAGTTTCGATGATTGTCGAAGCCGAGATAATGGCGGCAATCCGCGTCAGTACGCCTTCAGCAGCACCGCCTAGAATAGGAATGCGGTGATCCAAATCGGACAGGTAGCCCAGCACCCGGTCCTTCTGGCGCTTATCACCATCGGCTTTACGGATCGCGCTTTTTACTTGGTTGAAGTGCGTAGCCAAGCTTTTCGCGCTTGATCTTGCGACCCGGTCACGGTTCTTTTGGAACTCGTTGACGACGATGCGCGGCATCAGCAATCTCGCCTGCCCGTCCGCCACCAAGCGCTCTACCAAATCAAGCAGTGGCGTTTGCTTCGCATTTTCCGCAAGGTCCAGCCAAACGCTAGTGTCGATCAGAACATTAAACATCCGCATTGACCCATTAGTTTTTATTCAGTGCGGTGCACTCACCAGACGGCTGCGTTGCCGATAAGGTCGATACACAACGAATGAACACGTTGCCATAGATCCCCGGAACTATGGTCCAGCGTCAGATATGAATTCTCGTCCTTGGCTGCAAGCCACCACAGCAACAGGTCCGTCCCGTTCCATCCCTTTCTCGTTTCCAGCGGGACTTGACCAAGTTTTGTCCTGATAGCCTGTCGAAAATCTTCCTTCTTCATTGCGTTTTTTCTCGATCATGGGGTCTGCTAAAACTTTGAACCTGATTATCGCCGAGTCATTCGGATTCTTGTAACCAACGGCCAATCAACGGCTCTACCAGATTGAAGCCCCGAAGCTGTTGAAGCCAGCGAGTCGGAATCCCACCGAGTCCAAAAAGGATACCTGCGAGACCACCAGCTACGGCAGCGCTCGTATCGGTATCATTCCCAAACTGGATCGCCGTTCGGATCACATCCTCAAAAGTGTCCCCTTCCAGTGCCTTGCGTGCTGACCATATAGTGTCGATGACGTATCCGGTTCCACGCGGTGTGTCGGTCTTCGGAAAGCTTCTCAGCACGTCCAGTTCGCGGAGAAACGCCCTTTGCTCATGCTGATCCTGCCAATCGTTGTAAATCTCTTCCAGACGTTGAACCGCCCATGACCAAGGGTCCGCCGTCTTCCGCAAATAACCCCTTGCGACCAGAACATAGAACGCACATGCGACCAGTGAACGCGGGTGTGCGTGTGTCGGTATCGATTGCAGGTGCGCATTTCGCGCTAGTTCTTCATCGGGACCGGTATGCCAAAGCGCCAACGGCAGCACACGCATGACACTGCCGTTACCATTTTCCATCACCGCCGCGCCGCCAGATTCTCTTGGAGACGCACCGTCACGCAGTCTGTTCAAGGCGTCGGCGGTCTGGATACCAATGTCGAACACGTCACCATCGACAGCGAGATAGCCGTCATCGCGCCAGCGCAGCAACCTACCCGCGAAGTCAATCAGCGACAGTTTCCCGCAGTCAAGCAGGCTGGCAAGCAGGCAGAGTGCCTGTGCACCGTCGTCGCTCCACGTACCGGCAGGCACGCCAGCGTGTGACCGCCGAAAAGTGGCTGCCATTGTCATCTCAATCTGATCGCGTGGCGGAATCAGGTTCGGCGTCTTGAACTCGAACGCGACGCCGATTGCATCGCCAACCAGCAAACCTACGAGTCCACCGAGTACGGCATCGAACTGACGATATTGTGTTAATGAAGCGAAACCATTCTTACTGGTCAAATCTGTCTCCGATTATGCATGTCCTACCGAGACACGCTGGCCGTCAACCAGCCATTAATGTCGCCAAGAACTTCGTTCTCTATTCCAAGGAAGCCGTGGGGTGAGTGTCCACCGCAGTCAGTCACCCTGTCACCGCCGCCGTCAGTAGATTCGACAGCGATAAGGTCGAAGTGATTCCTGTCAGCAAGCCGCTCGGCACCGTAAAACATCGCCGCAGGACAAGCGTCGTGTCGATTGGACACGACCAGCACGCGCACCTTGGTGCCATCTGCGTCAAGGCCAGAAACACCGGCTCTGCCGTTCCGTGCGATAGACACAGGCGATGTCAGCACAAACGCGTCTGCAAGATCGGGATTACGTTCAAGCAGGTTTCCGACCAAGGTCGTTCCCCTGCTGGTACCGACTAACGCGATTCTCGATGAAGGAAAGCGCTGCCGCAGTGCCTTGACCGCCGCTTGCACATCCCGAAGCGCGTCCTTTCCTAGACGGAACCCGTCGTCGATCCCATTCGGGTAATCAGACGGCGTGTCGATCAGCACAGCAGCGTCGCCTTGCCGGACCCAATAAGGAGCCGTTCGGATCAGGAAGTTCCCGAGAAGCGTGGTCGGGCCATCGGCGGTCAGGTGCAAAGCCCCGTCATCACCGGCGAACAGAACGACGACCCACGCCGGAGTTGCGCCCAGTGTTTCGACATATAGGCTTTCAGTAACGCCATCACGACTCGGGACGGTCACTAATTCACCAGATGGCGCAGCCGCACTAGACGCCAACCCTTCCGGTTCTCCGGCCCAAGATGAGATTGCAAACAGAATCCCCAATCCAACGGCAATACGCTTCATGATGCTTGGTCCGTAAGTTCAACGTCCACGAAGCCGCCCGTCACCCGCCAGTAGTCAACGAACGAGAAACTCTTTGGCGAAAAGCTGCTTTAACGTATCCGCACCAATCTCGTTAGAAATCTCTAAGTGAACAAAAAGCCGCCTATGCGGCGGCTTCGAGCATGCAATCTTAGCTGGCAACCCTCAGATCGCTGAAAGCTCCTTTGTCCACGCCGCCATCACGCTCAGAAGACAAGCGGTATCTTTGCAAGGGTCACGATACTTGGCAATCCATGCCCGCTGCAACTGCTTCAGACCGGCAGGGTTGTCGGTGTGCCTGCGTGCATGTGCATAAGCTGCCGCAAGTGCCTTATCTGCGTTAGCTGTCTCGGGACTGGAACAGATAAGGCGCTCAGTGTCCGTGGATGCTTTCGAACACGGAAAACTCGCCTCAATCGGCGCAGCTTGATCCGCCTGAGTTTCACTCGCAACCGTTGATTCCGATGTCTGCGCCAGCGCTGGCATGTTGGTCGGCATCGACGCTTCTTGCGTCGGCGGCAAGGTCGGCGCACCGGCGACGGAAGGCTGCGGCGTGTTCTGCGCATCGCTGTCGTTATCTGCTGACTTGGTGGCAGCGGGCTGTACGTTTGTCACTGAAGTATCAGGGACGGTAGTTGCACCTGCAACCTGCTTTTGCTGAACACCGAAGATCACATCGTTCACCGGCATCAAGAATCCCAAGCCGAGCGCCATCGCAACGAACAAGAAGCCCGAGACGATCAACTGCGGACCAAGGTCCCAATACATTTTTTGGTCGATGAGATCGCCATGATTCGCCGCAATAATCAGATCGGGCTTGTCGTCCTTCCGAACCGCGTCACCCATCTTCCACGCACGCGGCCCAAGCAGCAGATAAACGACCGCGAACACCGCGCTCATGGCGGCCCATGTCGGCCCAACCGTCATGAACGCCCGAACCCCAACAGCGCCGAACAGAAGGAAACCAAGAACACCGATGATCTTGGCGTCCTTGCGATTGCGCTTGGCTTCAGCTTGCGCAGCATGTGCGGCGGCAACAGCGGCGGCGATGTTCGCGCCACAGTGGCGGCATTTAATGGCTTCGTCTTGAATAGACTCGAAACAGAAAGGACATTTTTTCATAGGTGGTTCCCCGTAATCTTGTTGGTCTGGTGCCGCCGACAGTTGGCCTCAGTCGGCATTTGCAAACATGTTCGGTCCCTATATTGCTGCGTAGCAAGGGATTGATAACAAAGGCAAATACTACCAAATCGGTAGTATCGAAGGTAGTACGAAATCCGACGATCTTGTCTTCATCTCGCAGAAGACATATATGTCGGTATTCGCACAACGACTGAAGGAAGCGCGACAACGCTCGGGGCTGTCGCAGGAGAAGCTTGGAATCGAAGCCGGACTCGATCCCATGTCAGCCAGTACGCGGATGAATCGCTATGAGCTTGGGAAACGTGCACCCGACACTCAGTTAGTGGAGCGGATTGCTGCCGTGCTGAAAGCGCCCGCCGCCTATTTCTACTCAGACAACGACGATGAAGCTGAACTGCTGTTGAAGTTTCATCGGCTGCCGAAGAGGCATCGCGCCAAGGTTGTCGCGTTCATTGACGAACTGGTCAAGTAGCTTGCGCCGGGGTTCTCCGGCGACGATGCACGGCAAGATCACATCATGTCGCTGATGGCTTGCGGCGTTCAGAAAAGTCGATCAACGCGCATGGCACACCATCCGGGCCGATTGCGCTGAAGGAGCTTCCCGCCTCTTCCTGTTTGATCTGCTGACTCAGCCGTGAAAGCGTCGAACGCGAACACCCGGTTGCTGCGATGATCGAATTCCACGAATCCCCGCGACGAAGCAAGTTCGTTATCGCCGCGTTCCGTTGGTCATCGGGCTTTCGGCCTCTGTAGCCACCGGCCTCTTTCAGCTTCGCGATCCCTTGGGCTTGTCGGCGACGACGGTCGTCATAGTCCTTACGTGCGATAGCCGCCAGCATATCGAGCATCATGCTATTGAGCGCATCCATCATGCGCCCTGTGATGTCGTCTGACTGGTTGGTCATGATCCATGAAGTGGGAAGGTCCAGTGCGACCACCCGGACGCGACGCGATTGCAGTTCGTGCTTCAGTCGGTTCCAGTCTTCGGCATTCAATCTCGACAAGCGATCAACCTGTTCGACCAGTAGCACATCGCCTTCATGGCAGTCGGACAGCAAACGAAACAGTTCGGGTCGTTGAAGCGATGCGCCCGATTCATGTTCGATGTAGAACGACGCGATTCGAAGTCCCCGCTCCTTAGCGAACTCAACCAAGTCGGTCTTTGCCCGATTGGCATCTTGATCTTTGGTTGATGCTCGAAGGTATGCGCGAAGGTACATCGATCACCTGTCGGTCTGATTGGAGTAGTTCGCAATATACCAGTTCGATTAGGGTCTTGTAAAGCGATATATCGAACCAGTTTCAGGGGGTCTGGTATCAGTTCGCTTGAAGTACACTCATCTGGCACTAGTTGGACAACATGAACCGCGCCCTACGGTTGCGGCGCTTCGCGAGTGACTTGGTCTTTATTGCCGAATGGACCTCACAAAAGGGGTACGTCGTTCCTATATAATAAATAGAACAGTGAAGGGTTTTTTTCTCCTTACAAGAGGCACAGGTTCGCGGCGCACGCCACAGCACAGAGTTCGAGCGCCACCGGCAGGACATTGCGTCGAATTACAAACAAAAAGCCCCTCTCGGACTGGCATCCGAAAAGGGGCTATCTACCATCACAAAGTTCAGTGACCACCAGTATTTATCTGCACGCCGCCGAGTCGATTTTTCGGCCAGCAACCAAGCTCGTCAGCCTCGACGAAATCATTTCTATCATTCGCAGCACCGCCCACAAGGACACCATAGAAAGGATCAGGCGGGCGCAAACCAAACCTGAGAAGCACGGCATCAAGCAAAAACACTTGCCTGTCTTTTACCCATCGACAACCTTCGACGAGAACGGAAGGGTATGCGCCGCCACCGGCATCATCCAGTTCGATGTTGACGTAAGCGACAACATCGACCTCGACTTCGACATCCTGAAGCGGGACGTGAGCCTGCATCCGGCGTGTTTGTACGCCTTCTTCTCGCCTGATCGTGGCTTGAAGTTCGGCATTCGCACTGACTTCGCCAAACTGGAAGACGAAGATACGGACGCAATGATTGAACGATTCAAGCAAGCCTACAGGCTTTGCCTCGAAGAAATCGTCCACAGTTGTTCGATCCAGTTCAGCGTCGATACGGCAACCAAAAGCGTCCGGCAGTCATGCTATTTGTCGCATGACCCCGACGCGATCTGCAGGCCCCACTGCGATCTCGTTAACCTGAACGCCCCTTGTGAGTATCGGCCAGTGGTCTACACTCGGACGGAAGACGAGGGGTTAGCCGAGATCGAGCTTGCGTTGGCCGCCATTCCACGGAATTTGAGCTATGACGAGCGGCTGCCGGTTAACCTGTGCGTGCTTGCAATGATCCGGGAAGCTGGCATTCCGGTATTGAAAGCGCACTGGCAGACTGACGATCCCCGGAAGCTGGACCGGCAGCTACGCGACCAACTAAAGGGTGCCCGGTTCGGTACCATCGCCCACCTATGGGCCGTGGCACGTCAGCACGGCTACAAGCCGCCCACAGGGAAACAGCGATGGTCAGTAAAGCCTGAACCTTGCGACCTTGTTCTCGAACCCCTCGCGACTCCCGGAGAAGCAACGGAGAAGCTGCGTTCTATCGTTCGGCATTTCGTCGATACCAAGCAATCGCAGTTCGTGAACGTCTCGACGGGTGCCGGGAAGACTGAAACAGTCCTGAAAACCATCATCGAATACGTTCCCGATGACATCAAGCTGCTAATTCTGGTCCCCACGCATAAACTCGGAAAAGAGGTTGTCGAGAGATTCAAGCGACTTCGTCAGCAACGCGTAGAAAATGCAATTAATTTGAAAGATAAGGTCCGCATTAAACACGTGATCCCGATTGAGGGTCGCGACCGTGCATGCCAGAACCAAGAACAATTGAAGATATTCAAGGACAAAAGCGTAAGCATGCCGTGGGAGTTCTGTTCCAATCATTGCGGCATGCACGGCGACTGTTCCTACACGCAGCAGTTCGACGACCCTCTCTCGAATATTCGCATAATGACCCACGACGAGTGGAGAAATGAACAGTCAGCGTGGTTCAGTGGAAGACGCCGTGTTGAGGGCACGTATGAGCCGCGCCGTGGGCGCAACGCATGGACGCCTGATCTAATTGTCATCGATGAAGACTTCGTTCGAATAGGTGAAGTCATTAGTGAAATCCCATCCACTATATTCCCTTCCTTGGGGCTTGTAATCGAAAGCGTGAAGAAAGGCGCTTCACTGAAAGACGCCGTCTGGATGCACCGGGAACACGTGCTGAGCGACAGTGGCAAGAATGTCCGCATCCCACTGCCGCCATTCACCAGCGCGGCTGACTATGTGAAAGCCGTTGAGAGAAACAGGTCACTTGAATCGCACTCACCTATCGTAGATCGATTGGCGACATATTGTCGTTACGAAGAGGCTAACTATCTCAGCGGTATATGGGTGGAGAAAGACAGCCTTCATTTTCTTCCAGTACGATTGGCTGCGAAGCGGTACAAGGACGTTCCGACGCTATACCTCGACGCAACCGCAAGTGAAACGGTAGTGAGGAAACTGTTGCCCGATGTTCAGTTCCATCGAATTCCGGTAAAGCAGAAGGATGAGATTCGCCTCTTCCAGCTATCCGATGGGACATTCAGTCGAAAATTCCTCAACGATCCGGCCAACGTCAAAACAGTCATCAATGGACTGAAATCAATTGTAAGTAGGTACAAGAACGTTGGATTGATAACCTACCAGAAGACAGCATCGGACCCGGTGTTCTACAAAACGCTTGGGAATGCGCTCAATGTAAGTCACGTGGGATACTTCAAGAATCTGCGTGGCGTAAATGAATTTGAAGACGTGGACTGTCTTTTGATTGTAGGTAGGTTTCGTCTGCCGCCAAGCGCAAGCAGAAATTACGTTCGTGCGATCTTTGGTAAAGATGCCACATCAGTGCCGCAGTATGGCGATCTACCAGTGAGGATGAAAGACGGGCGAACGGTCACACTTAACACATATGTCGCCGAGAACGACTTCTATCAGGCAATACATGACCATTTCAGCCTTGCCGAGACATTACAAGCAGTGGGGCGCGGACGACTTGTTCACGGTACAAAAAAGGACATCTACGTGTTTTCCAACGAAAACCTTACGACCGATACTGAGATAGCCGAATTCTTCACCTTCGGAGATTACTTTGGGTCGAGAACAAAGACAGAACCAAAGGTTTCTGCACTGATTCCACCTGAAACCATTGATCGCATGGTGGATCGCGGGTATATCCAAGACATTGAAGGCGAACTCATTTCGCATTTCAAACTCACCGAGAGTCAAGCGAAGAAAAACAGGGAAAAGATTCGGAATGAACTTGCTGCGGCGGGATTGATTCGACGACGCGCCACTGTACGTTACATCAACGGTACAACCCGCGCGAGAAATTACCTTGTTTCGGACGAACAGAAATTGATGAAAGCCCTCGAAATGAAAGGCGAACGATTGATTGAATGGCATTCTATTGATTCGGATGAGCAATCCACGCACTGAATGCTGAATTAATAAAACCGACTGAACAACTGACGGCTATAATCATCGGTAGCAGTGACAATCAGCAGCACGGATCGGAGGAATAATGCCTTCCCTGTGCAGCAACCAATCTATCGTCATTGTTCGATGGCAACAGAAAACAGCCGCACTGGCAACTGCGATTGGTAACTGCCGATTGGTGACTGTGATTGGTGACTGTGATTGGTGACTGTGATTGGTGACTGTGATTGGTGACTGTGATTGGTGACTGTGATTGGTCCCTGTCGCTGGTAGCCGTCACGGGCAACTACCACTGGTAATCCAATGAAGACCCGTCACTACCATTGAACGACAGGGATCAATGGTCCATACAGTGGCTGAGAGTGTGGAACCAATGATTGGCTGTGGCGTTATCGGACAGTCACCCACAGTGATAGCCAACGTTGCACACTGTAAGGACAGTGCGCCTACCATGATGCAGTGCGTCGCTACCATCAATTATTCGATGGCGATCCGCCCGGTACCATTGCAACAGTCGTCCCGCGATGTCCCACCATTGCAGCGGCGTCGTTCATTACCATTGATAGGCCGAAGCGCCGCCAGCGGTAGCGAGTTACGCAGCGACAGTATCGCAGCCGCCTACCATCGCAACGCTAGTGGCAGTCGGCGGCCACTCCCGTCACTCCACGTCCACAACAGTCATCAATGCACGGCGCATATCTTTATTAGCCCTCGTCCCGACAACCAACATGGACGAATGGGCGAACCCGTTGCCGGTGCTGGCTGCCATCGATGCCGTGATGATGGTAGTGGCGTTGGCACTGACGTATCTGATGCGGCGCTTGAATCGGTCCTGACATGCGACGCCGCGATCCGGTCAGATTTACCCCAAAGTTATCGCTTGCGGAAGATGTTCCGTTTGCCTTATATTTCAACCGCTCTCCGGATCGCCGGAGAGGAAAGTGACAGGTTGTCAAGCCACGCCGAATTGCTCGTAGAGCACAGACGCAGTGCAGACAACACGTAGACCGCGATTTCCGTCATACGGACCTCCAAGTTTATACTGACATGATATTGCATTTCTAACATTAAGCGGCCAAAGCCCGAATTATAATCGGGTGAGATAATGTAAAGAACATTGGTGTATATCCGGGAATGCGCTGTTTTTTGGAATGCCGCCAACCGCCGCATTCCCGGTTTGCTAGGTATTCACGATGACTACGCCGTTAGAGTGGTATCGCCGCCGGACGTATCTTCACTTTGATATGCCGATTAGCGAGAATGCTGCGACTGCAATTACAGGCAATCCTGATGTTGTCGCACGTCATGCCTTTTACCCGCTTATTAACTTCACCATAAATAGCAAAAAAGTGAAGTGGGACCCAGTTCTCAAAAAGCTGTCGCTGACCTCCAAGGAACGCCCCGTAAGCTACGCGTCACATGTCGATAGTCATATCTACGCGTACTACGCAGCGATTTTAAGTGAAAAGTACGAGGCGCATCTTAAATCGGCAAACTATGAATCCGCCGTGCTGGCTTTTCGGAAACTTGGAAAAAGCAATATACATTTTGCCAAGGAAGCATTTACCGCCATCAAGAAACTCGGGAATGCTGACGTAATCACCACGGACATTAAAGACTTCTTTGGAAATCTGGATCATCAGATTCTACGGGCGGCGTGGCGTGCCATACTGGGCGTAGAATCTCTGCCGAGCGATCACTATAACGTCTTCAAATCACTTACGAGATTTTCGTGGGTGGATAAGCGTAACCTTTACGCTGCATTACACATTTCGCCGAATAATCCGCGTGCTTCTGGCCCCCGAATATGCGAACCGGAAGCCTTCCGCAAGGTCGTGCGTGCCTGCAAACTGATCGAGACAAACCCGCATTCCAGAGGAATCCCCCAAGGTTCACCCATAAGTGCGCTGCTCTCGAATATCTATATGGTCAACTTCGATGAGATGATGTGGGACGCTGTTACAGCTTGGGGCGGCAAATACTTCCGTTACTGCGATGACATGCTCATTATCGCGCCACATGGGAAGGGCAAGGATTTGCTAAACCTTGCGCGGGAGTTTTCCGACCTTTATAAATTGCCGCTACACCCAGACAAGACAGAAGAACGCACGTTCACAGCTACATCAGATGGATTGACTACGGATAAACCTCTTCAATATCTAGGATTCTTGTTCGACGGCAAACGCGTTGTCCTACGTTCTGCGTCTCTAGCACGATATTCAGACAGAATGAAGCGAGGAGTGCGCCTCGCCAAGGCTACTATGCGAAGTCGAAACGATCTGCGAGTGGGACGCGGAGAAGCGCCGACTTCCCTTCATAAGCGGAAACTGTATAAGCGGTATTCCTATCTCGGTAGACGAAATTTCGTCTCGTATGCGTTACGTGCGGCGGGAATCCTCGAAGCGAAAGAGATTAAGCGCCAAGTCAAGCCGTTGTGGAAGCGACTTCGGAAGCAGATGACGTAGCGTCTATTGGTGCATGAGTCTAGCAATGTGCAGGGGTAGGCGAACCGAAGCCGCAAGTCGCGGCCCCGCAGACCGATTATGCTGTCAATGCATCCGGCGCATCCTTCGCTTCTATCAACTGTCCAACAGTCGGCCCCGGCGACTGAACATCGAGACGCGGAAGTGCCTGAACGATCTTCATCGTTTCGAGACTGACTGTCACGACACGCTGGAACAATTCCAACGGATAGCGGGGATTGTTCATTGTTTCGACCGCCCACTGGTTCGCATCATTGACAATGCCACTGTCCTTGTCCGTCTTGACACACTGGCGTTCGACCACCCAATCCAGCGCAGGTTTGCCATTGACCACATATTCGTAGGCTTCCAGCGGGATGCCCCTTGCCGTGATCTTGTCGTTGTAGATCAACGTCGTAAGGTCCTTGTCCTTGCCCTTCTTGCCGTACTTCATCTTTTCGACACGGTAGTCTGCGTCGCTCAGCAATAGCCCGCCGCCTTCGATCTGTAACGGGTACTTCTCGACCGTCTCGTAGTTGACGTGTAGGTCCGCCAGCATCCGGCCAGCCTTCGAAAACGCCCAGAAGTGCGGAGCGGTCTTCACGCATGGGACACGCGGCAACTCCTTGCGAAGCGTGTCGCCGTATCGCTCACGGTAGTCTGTCGAATGCAGCAGTCCGTAAAGGTAGTAGAAAACGTCTTCCTTGCCGATGTGTTCGCCCGGATACGCCGCTTGAAAGTGCATCAGACCTTCATCAGTCAATGCATGGCGTTGCTTGCTCTGCGCTGGGTGTGCGGCCTTCTCTTCGAATAGATCAGCGTTTCGCGAAACTCCATCCGGGGTCTGTTCGGCAGGGTCATCGTATAGAAACAAGGGGAAGCACTGAGAGCCATCAATGTCTGCCATATGCAGACTTGGAATGCAATCGACCATCAGCGCAGTGAAGTTGGTTCGCCCACCGGGTCCTGAGATTGCGATCACCTTATTCGTAGCCATCGTATTGGGGAAAATACGCGGCATCTGGTACACACGCTCGTTGAAACTTCGAGAGTAGTACAGCCATTGCTTGCTGAACGGACGGTACATGCTTGGCGTGAGACATTCTGCGTCAAACGCGAAGCGATTATTTCGAGTGAATTCCTGTTTAAGGCCATCCGACCAACTGATTCGAGTGCGGTCAACAGCAACAAAGCTGCTGACAGTGCGCTCCCTAGCTTTCCTGTCTGTCGGGACGAACTCCGCGTTGAAACGATCCAGTTCGCTGTTATAAAAGTCGATGATCCCCGAAATATTCGTGATCACGCTCGACCGTGAAGCGTTATAGCACCATGTATCGCGACTAGTTGCGACGCCACGGGAGTAATTTTCAAACAGCTTTCGATCATCCTTGCCATCCTTGTCACCAAGCGCGATGTACTCCCCAAAGCGATTGTCCCGCTGCTTCAACCAATCGCCATGCTGGTCAGGCGTGATCGACCGCCAACCACCCACTTGCGTGATCCCGTCGATGCTGCCGAAGATGCTGATCTTGGCTAGTTTCTCTTCGCGCGTCAGGTAGTCGCCGATGTCATGGAAGTAAATCTGGCCGTGCCGGGCGGCGTCAGGGTTCTTGACCAAGATCGAGATGGCAATCGGTGCGCGGCTGCCGCCACCAAAAATCTTGCCGCCTTCCCTGCGAGACACTTCACCGGAAGTTCTCTGATTTCCCCGCAGATGGAACACGTGGATGCTGCTGAACTCGTCATCCAGACACTTACGCAGGCCATCGGCAGTATTCGCTTCAAGAAACCCTGCATTGGTCACGAAACCGATCACGCCGCTCTTGCCGATCCGGTCGCTGGCCCACCGGATCGCACGAATGTAGCTGTCGTACAGAGCGTTCTTGTTCGTGGCGCTGGAACGCTCGGCATACGTGCTTCGAATACGGCTGTCGAGATGTGGGTACGCCACATTCTGGTTATTGTCGTTCGCGCTGTCCTGACCGGCTGAATAGGGCGGGTTGCCAATGATGACCCGGATGTCCAGCTTCTTTTGACGCTTGCGGCGGGCGCTGTTGCTTGCCTGAACCGCATCAACCAAGTCTTCGTTCTCGTAAAGCTGAAAGGTATCAGCAAGACAGATGCCTTCGAACGGCTGATACTTGCCGCCGACGATCCCGTGATAGACCGACTCGATATTGATGCAAGAAATGTAATAAGCCAGCAGCACGATCTCATTCGCATGGATTTCGTGCTTGTACTTGTGCGGCAGTTCTTCGGACTTGATAAGCCCGCTCTGCAAAAGGCGGGTCACAAACGTGCCTGTACCTACGAATGGGTCGATGATGTGAACGCCCTTGCTACCCAAGGTCTGGCCGAATTCAGTCTGCAACACATGGCTGACGCTATGGATGATGAAGTCCACCACTTCGACCGGCGTATAGACGATCCCCAGACGCTCGGTCATCTTCGGGAAGGCGTTGCGGAAGAACTTATCGTAGAGTTCGACGACGATCTTCTGCTTGCCCGCCGCGTTGTCGATACCTTCCGCCCGCAGTTTCACGCTCTCATAGAAGCGTTCCAGCGTGTCGGCTTCCTTGTCTAACCGGTGTTCTTGCAGCACGTCCAGCACGCTCTGCATCGCCAGCGACATCGGGTTGTGCTTCGCGAAGCTGTAGTCGGCGAACAGGGCGTCGAATACCGGCTTGGTGATGAGATGCTGCGCCAGCATCTCGATGATCTCGCCGTCCGTGATGCTGCCGTTCAGGTCGTCGCGCAGTTCGCGGGCGAAGGCGTGGAAGGCTTCGCGCTCTTTAACATTGTTTGGGTTTTCGATGAGGCCGGTGATGCGGTCGATGTGCGTCCGTGCAATCTTCGCGATGTCGTTCGCCCAATCTTCCCAATGGTGGCGGTTGCCGACTTTCTGCACCAGCTTGGCATAGATGGCCTTCTCGATCTCGCCGATCTCGAATTCAAGTTCCCCTTGCTGGCTTGGCTCAGTCTTCTTCTTGGCAAAATCGCCGATGTCGAAGCTGCCTTTTCCGGCATTCTTTTTCTTCGCATCGTTCGGTTTTTGTTGCTTCTTCTCGACCTTGTCGGTAATGGCGATAACTTCCATCTTGCTGGTATCGCGACCGACGAGATCGAGTTTATTCACCATCGCATCGAACTTGTCGTCATGCGAACGCAAAGCCTGTAGCACCTGCCACACGACCTTGTACGTCTGGTTGTCGTTTAACGCTTCGTGCGGCTCCGCGCCAGCAGGGATGACCACTGGCAAAATTACGTAGCCGCGTTTCTTGCCGGGCGCATTGCGCATCACGCGTCCGACTGACTGCACCACGTCAACCTGTGAGTTGCGCGGCGTGAGGAACAGCACAGCATCGAGCGAAGGAACGTCTACGCCTTCGGACAAGCATCGCACGTTGCTTAGGATGCGGCACGTATTGTCGGGCGCTTCGGCCTTCAACCACGCCAGCTTTGCTTCCTTCTGACTGGCATTCATGCCGCCGTCAACGTGTTCGGCCTCGCAAGTCAGGCGAACCGCTTGTTCAAACTCTTCGGTCGCTTCGGCATTCTGGTACGCCTCGACGACCTCTTGGAACATGCCCGAAATCTGCTTCGAACTGACTTTGTGAGACTTGGCCCCCTTCGAAATTTCAATGACTTGGCAGAACGCCACGGCGCGTTTCATCGGATCGCCGTCTCCGATCAACTCTTCCGCCAAGCCTTGTTTCGACATTGCCTTCCAACAGCCGACAATTCTCGCAGCATCGTCAACCTTCAACTGGTTGTTCTCATCCTTCAACAAGTCTTGCAGACGACGGCTTACGTGCGCTTCCTCTACCGCCAGCACGATCACCTTGTAATCGACCAGCAGTCCACGCTTAACAGCTTCGGAGAAGGTTATGACAAACAACTCCTTGCCATACCATTCTTCCTTATTCATGCCGTATAGGCGGGTTTTATCCTTTTCGGCTTGAGCCTCAGCAGTATCGCTGTAGATGCGCGGGGTCGCCGTCATGTACAGCCGTTTGCTGGCCCGGATGAAATCGCGGTCATGAACTTTGACGAAGGCGCTCTCGTCATCATCACCGAAGGTCGCGCCAGTTGTGCGGTGGGCTTCGTCGCACACGATCAGATCGAAGTCGGCCAGCCCTTGTTCCTTCTGCGCCCTGCTGATGACATCAATCGAGTGATAGGTACTGAACACGACGCTCATATGTTCGCCGTCGTGCCGCTTCAACATCTCTGAAGCAAGTCTGGCGGCATCAGTTGTCGCCGGATAGCGCAGTTCGTGCACGAACGTCTGAACAGAATCCTCTTCTTTTTTCCGCTTCTTACCCACATCGCTGTCGGAACATACGGCAAAGCTGTGAAGCGGTGTCTCCGATTCCTGCGTCCATTCAGTCAATGTCTGCGAAAGTAGAGACAAGCTAGGAACGAGAAAAAGCACGCGCTTGCCAGCACCAGCCAGCTTTTCGGCGATTTTTAGACTGGTGAAAGTCTTTCCCGTGCCGCATGCCATTATCAGCTTGCCCCGGTCGGCATCGGCCAACCCCGTCATCACGCCATTCAGGGCGTTGGTTTGGTGGTCACGTAGCGATTTCTTCGGCTTAATGACCGGAGCGGTCTTCGGCTGATACTTGCTCCACTCGATCTGGCTGCTTTCCAAGGCGAACAAGTCGATCTTCGATACGGGCGGCTGTTGGTCAAACAGTGCGTGTTCGGCGTGTTCGCTCCACGGAGCGTTGGTTGTCGCAACGATGAGCCGTTGTGCAAACGGTTTCTTGCCCGACGCAGTGAAGAAGCTATCGATGTCGCCTTTCTGGACGCGATAATCCGACGCATACATCTTGCACTGGATGGCATGGTATTCACCTGTGCCGGCAGTCCTCGCCACCAGATCGATACCCGCGTCTCGCTTATCCACCCCTTGCAGTTCCGCCCATTCCGCATAGGTCCATACATCGCTGTACAGGTCGCGGTAGGTGGCTTCGTTCCGCAGGTAGCAGACAATCAACTCTTCGAAGTAGGTTCCCTTCTCCCGCTCTGTAACGGCAGCATGGCGGAAGGTTTCGAGAAGCTTTTGGAGATCGGTCATATATTACTTGTAGCCTGAAAGGGTCCAGCGGGCGGAAACGACTGACATTATGCCTTCGTGGTCAGGTGGAGCGGTGTTTAAGAGGGCTTAACCCGCCTTGCATAAGCGCTCCTTGGATGCGCGACAGTGGCTGAAGCACGTCAGCAGCGGAAAGACTCACGTAGTGTCGGTGCAATACGTCGCCACGCTTCGGCGCGTGCCCCAAAATTCTCCGCAAAACGGCGTCCCCAATCTCCATCCGTGCGCCGACGCTTGCGAGAAGCTTTCTCAGATCGTGGAGTGTGAACTCGGGCGCTCCCGCCCGCTTCGCCATTTCCGTTACATGATCGGCTGAAAGCCCATCGAACAGATAATGCTCGGGTCCAAGTCCAGCGCAACGCCGGTCCAAGATTTGCCGCATCTGCATGGTAATTGGCAACGAATGCGGCTTCTTCCCTTTCGTCTCCGGGATCACAACCACGCCGCCGACGAAGTCAACATCGCAACGTCGGACGGCACGACCTTCATTTTTCCGAAGGCCGGTGAGCGCAATCAGGCGTAGATAATCGCCCTGCTTTTCGGGAAGGCCATCGACCCCGTTCCACCATGCGAGAAGATCGCATTCGCTCAGGTTCCGCGCACGCGGTTGTGGTCGATCAGGCATCAGACCCGCAGCGCTCAGGCGGAAAAAGGGGTTTTCAATGCTGAGGCCGTGGACAGCGAAGAGAAACTTGATGATCGAGCCAACGATCCCGCGCCCCAGATCGACTATTGCAGCGCCCTTCGTCTGAGCGAACGCGTAGCAGTGGTCGCCGAAAGCCGGTTCCTTCAGAGCCGAGACCGGTCTATCAAACCAGTCAGCGAAATGATTTTTCAGAACGGACTCGTATCGCGCCAAGCTTGATGATTTCACCTTCTTCGCCTTCGCGTATTCCGGCAGCACCTGTCGAAGCGTCGGCAACTGAGCACGAACCGGTACCACGATGTATTCCCCGGACCGGCACCGGCGAAGTATCGGCAGAGCCAATTCGCGGGCTTCATCCACCGTAACGAGCGGCCATCGCCCTAAAGTGACCCGTATCTGCCGTCCACCAACACTTGTCGCGACTATAAACGTCTTGGTGCGCGATCCGATTCTGAGACAAAGACCGCATAGTGTCCGGTCCCTCACCGTGGTCCCAGTCTTGCCTAATCCCTTACGAATCAGGGCGTCCGAAAGAGTTACAATTGCCATTTTCGTGTACAAAACTCGCACAAAATCGTTGAGCCAACGCCCGATTCGTGCTGTTTGTCGCTTCCCCGAATTCACCCTGCGGCTGTCGGATTCTGGCCTTTCGCCGGGTATCACCGACACACCAACAAGCCGTAACCAACTGATTCAAAAGGTTTTTCCATGAGCCTCAAATGCGGCATCGTCGGCTTGCCTAACGTCGGCAAGTCCACCCTGTTCAACGCGCTGACCAAGGCGGGCATTGCCGCCGAAAACTATCCGTTCTGCACGATCGAGCCGAACGTCGGCATCGTCGAGGTGCCGGACGCGCGGCTGAAGGCGCTCGCCGAAATCGTCAAGCCGGAGCGCATCCTGCCGGCCGTGGTGGAATTCGTCGACATCGCCGGTCTCGTGGCGGGCGCGAGCAAGGGCGAAGGTCTGGGCAACCAGTTTCTCGCCAATATCCGCGAAACCGATGCGATCACGCACGTGGTGCGCTGCTTCGAAGACGAGAACGTGATTCACGTCGCGAACAAGATCGATCCGCTGTCGGATATCGAAGTGATCAACACCGAACTGGCGCTGGCCGACCTCGCGACCGTCGAAAAGGCGCTGGCGCGCTATTCGAAGGCGGCCAAGTCGGGTAACGACAAGGAAGCCATCAAGAACGCGGCCGTGCTGGAGAAGGTGCGCGCGCAGCTCGACCAGGCCAAGCCGGTCCGGGCGCTTGACTTGTCGGACGAAGAAAAGGCCACGCTCAAGCCGTTCTGCCTGATCACCGCCAAGCCGACCATGTACGTGGCCAACGTGAAGGAAGACGGCTTCGAGAACAATCCGCATCTGGACGCAGTCGCGAAGCACGCGGCAGCGGAAAATGCGCCGGTTGTCGCCGTGTGCGCCGCGATCGAAGCGGAAATCGCCGACCTCGACGAAGCCGACATGGAAGTGTTCCTCGCCGACATGGGCATGGAAGAGCCGGGCCTGAACCGCGTGATCCGCGCCGGCTTTAAGTTGCTGGGCCTGCACACCTACTTCACGGCGGGCGTGAAGGAAGTGCGCGCATGGACGATCCATATCGGCGATACGGCGCCGCAGGCTGCGGGCGCGATTCACACGGACTTCGAGCGCGGCTTCATTCGCGCGCAGACTATCGCGTACAACGACTACATCACCTATAAGGGTGAGCAAGGCGCGAAGGAAGCGGGCAAGATGCGCGCGGAAGGCAAGGAATACGTCGTGCATGATGGCGACGTGATGAACTTCCTGTTCAACGTCTGAGCTTCAGCTTTGGCGTGCGGCGATGCATGCAAATGTGAGCGCCGCCACCCGCAGCAAGTGACTTCAAGAGAGCCCGTTCATCGAAGCGGGCTTTTTTATCGCTCACTACTTGCCTTGGAACGCGCACAACGCAACGGCAACGCAATGCCGTCTTTGATGGCCGCCATTTTCTCCGGCGAATCCGCGAGCACCGCATCGATGCCGAGGCACGCCGCCATACGGTAATCGTCCGCCTCGTTCACACCAATCGCGACGATCCGCACGTCCGGCTTCTGCCGGAAACAAGCGACCGTTGCAGGCGTCCACAGCGTAGCCTGCACGTCCGAGCGCCCTTCCCCCAGCGTGAACTTCTCCACCACAGTCAGCGCGCGATGCAACTCGAAAGCGGTCATGGCGTGTTCGGCCGGCGCGTCCACGCAGCCTTGATTCAGCAAGACCCGCACAAGCCGCCCACGCGTCGCATCGCGCGATTCGAACAGCTTCGCTTGCGGATACGCGGCAAAGCTCCGTTGATAATCCGCTTCGGTCGAATAGATCGACACACGCTGCCACGCCTTTTCTTCATCGAGCACACGCACGACGGCTTGCGTCTGCGGCCCGGCGGGCAGCGCTTTCATGTCGAGGATGACCGGCATGGTCGCAGGCATGGCATGCAGCGCCTCGCGCAACGTCGGAATTCCCACAGGATGATCGCGGTACGGATAGGCCTCGCTGCGCCGAAAGCTCCAACCGGCATTGACGCGACCGAGTTCGGCCGCGGTGTAGGCGGCCACTGGACCTTTCGCGTCGGTCAACGCCGCCAGGTCCGCCGGCCGATACAAAACCGGCACGCCGTCCTTGCTCAACTGCACGGTGAGCCACATGGCGTCGGCGTGATGCTCGACCGACAGGCGGATCGCTTCGAGCGTGTTCTCTGGCGCGTCGCCCGTGCCGCCGCGATGCGCGATGATCGCCGGCAAGGAGTTCACCTGCTCGACGGCATCGTTGTTAGTCACCGGCGTGAACGCACACCCCGCCAAAGCGAGGGCCATCATCCAGCCACCTGTTGCCGACCGCACTGAGTAACCCAGCATCTGCAATCCTGATTAATGGACACCGTGATGTAACGCACACGAATCGCCACGCGCGACTCAAACCCGCGTCCATCATGCCCTCTCTCAAACGGCCGCGTCCAGCCGGCACCTCCGGCTTTGCCTTCGCGCAAACTTCGCCTTCAGACGCCGACTGTTTCCGTTTTATGACACCGATGTTAAATTGCGGCATTCGGCGCCCGTCAAAAATGGCGCACGCCGCCCGGCAACCGTCGCCGGACTGTCATCGAACACAAATAGAATCGCGCGATTCGCATTCGCGCCCGTTCCGACTGGAGACAAATCGATGAGTTTGAAGCCGCTAATCCGTTCGCTTTCCCTTGCCGCCGTATTGAGCGCCGGCCTTAGCCAGGCGGCCCATGCCGCGACTGAAATTCAGTTCTGGCACGGCATGGAAGCCGCATTGGGCGAACGGCTGAACGACATCGCCAACGCGTTCAACGCATCGCAAAATGACTACAAGATCGTGCCGGTCTTCAAGGGCACCTACGATCAGACGCTCGCCGCCGGCATCGCCGCGTATCGCAGCGGCAATGCGCCGGCCATTCTGCAGGTCTACGAAGTCGGCACCGCCACCATGATGCAGGCGAAGAAGGCGGTGATCCCCGTCTCGGAAGTGTTCAAGCAAGCCGGCGTGCCGCTCGATGAGAAGGCCTTCGTGCCTACCATCGCCAGCTATTACAGCGACGCCAAAACCGGCGAGCTGATCTCGATGCCGTTCAACAGTTCCACGCCGGTGCTGTACTACAACAAGGACGCCTTCAAGAAAGCCGGCCTCGATCCGAACCAGCCGCCGAAAACCTGGGCCGAACTGCAGGCCGACGCGCAGAAGCTGAAGGCGTCCGGCATGGCGTGCGGTTATTCGTCGGGCTGGCAGAGCTGGATTCAACTCGAGAACTACAGCGCGTGGCACGGCGCACCGTTCGCGTCGAAGAACAATGGCTTCGACGGCCCGGACGCGCAACTGGAATTCAACAAGCCGCTGCAGGTCGCGCATATCCAGTTCCTGCAGAACATGCAGAAGGACGGCACGTTCACCTACGTCGGCCGCAAGGACGAGCCGGTGTCGAAGTTTTATAGCGGCGACTGCGGGATCATCACCAACTCGTCGGGGTCGCTCGCCACGATCAAGAAGTACGCGAAGTTCAACTTCGGTACCGGCATGATGCCGTACGACGCCAGCGTGAAGGGCGCGCCGCAGAACGCGATCATCGGTGGAGCGAGCCTGTGGGTGCTGTCGGGCAAGGATCCGGCCGTGTACAAGGGCGTGGCGAAATTTCTCTCGTATCTTTCGTCGGCGCCGGTTGCGGCCAAGTGGCATCAGGACACCGGCTATCTGCCGGTCACCACGGCGGCGTATCAACTGACGCAGCAGGAAGGCTTCTACGAGAAGAACCCAGGCAGCGACACCGCCATCAAGCAGATGCTCAACAAGCCGCCTCTGCCTTACACCAAGGGCTTGCGTCTGGGCAACATGCCGCAGATCCGCACGGTCATCGACGAAGAACTCGAGCAGGTCTGGGCACAGAAGAAGACGCCGCAACAGGCGCTCGACGCCGCTGTGTCGCGCGGCGACGAACTGCTGCGCCGCTTCGAGAAAGCCGGCAACTAAGCGGTCGGCGGCGGGGTTTCGGCGCGCCCGCGCCGAAACCCGTGCCTGCAGCAGAACCTTGGAAATCATCGATGGAAAAGCGCTCCAGCTTCGGCACCAGCCTGCTGCCCTACCTGCTCGTCGCGCCGCAACTGGCGATCACGTTGCTGTTTTTTCTGTGGCCGGCCGGTGAGGCGCTCTGGCAATCCACGCAAAGCCAGGATGCGTTCGGCACGTCGAGCGAGTTCGTCGGCCTCGCCAATTTCAAGCAGCTCTTCGCCGACCCGCTCTACCTGTCGTCGTTCTATACCACGCTGATCTTCTGCGCGCTGGTCACCGTGTCGGGACTCGTAATCTCGCTGCTGCTCGCGGTCTGCGCGGATCGCGTAACGCGCGGCGCCAAGACTTATCAGACGCTGCTGATCTGGCCGTACGCCGTCGCGCCCGCGATCGCGGCGGTGTTGTGGTCGTTCCTGTTCAACCCGAGCATCGGCCTCGTCACCTACGCGCTGGCCAAATACGGCATCGTGTGGAATCACGCGCTGAACGCGGGTCAGGCGATGTTCCTTGTGGTGCTCGCGTCCGTCTGGAAACAGGTCAGCTATAACTTTCTGTTCTTCTACGCGGGCTTGCAGGCGATTCCGCGCTCGCTCATCGAAGCAGCGGCGATCGACGGCGCCGGTCCGGTGCGGCGCTTTTTCGGCATCGCACTGCCGCTCCTGTCGCCGACCAGTTTCTTCCTGCTGGTGATCAACATCACGTACGCCTTCTTCGACACTTTCCCTGTAATCGATGCGGCCACCGGCGGTGGCCCCGCGCAGGCAACCCGCACGCTGATCTACAAGATCTTCGCCGAAGGTTTTCAGGGGCTCGACATCGGCAGTTCCGGCGCGCAGTCGGTGATCCTGATGGTGATCGTAGTTGGGTTGACGGTCGTGCAATTCCGCTTCATCGAACGCAGAGTTCAATACTCGTGATCGAGAACCGCCGCGGTTTCGACCTCTTTTGCCACGCGGTGCTGATTCTTGGCGTCGTGCTGGTGGTGTTTCCGGTGTACGTCGCATTCTGCGCGGCGACCATGAGCGAGCACGAAGTGTTCAGCGTGCCGCTCTCGCTGATGCCGAGCACGCATCTGTTCGAAAACATCGCGACCGTCTGGTCGCAAGGCAGCGGCAACGCGGCGGCGCCGTTCGGCCGCATGCTGTTCAACAGCCTCGTGATGGCGCTGGTGATTTCGATCGGCAAAATCGCGGTCTCGATGATCGCCGCCTACGCGATCGTGTTCTTCCGTTTTCCGTTGCGCAACCTCGCGTTCTGGCTGATCTTCATCACGCTGATGCTGCCGGTCGAAGTGCGGATCTTCCCGACCGTGCAAGTCGTGTCGTCGATGCATCTGAGCAATACGTATAGCGGTTTGACGTTGCCGCTGATCGCCTCGGCCACCGCGACATTCCTGTTCCGCCAGTTCTTCATGACGCTGCCGGATGAATTGATGGAAGCGGCGCGCATCGACGGCGCCGGCGCCATGCGGTTCTTCTGGGACGTCGTCTTGCCGCTGTCGAAAACGAACATGGCCGCTCTGTTCGTCATCACGTTTATTTACGGCTGGAATCAATACTTGTGGCCGATTCTGATCACGAGCCAGCAATCGCTGACCACGGCGGTGGTCGGCATCAAAAGCATGATCGCGTCGGGTGACACGGCGACCGAATGGCATCTCGTGATGACCGCGACGCTGCTCGCGATGCTGCCGCCGCTCGCAGTCGTGCTGACGATGCAACGCTGGTTCGTGCGCGGACTGGTGGACGCGGAAAAATAAGCGGCTCTTCAGCGAGCATTCTTGATGCATTGGAATAGATAACACCGCAATCCGCGGCACGCAACGAAAGGCTAAACGGCATGGCTGCACTAACCCTGCAAGGCGTTAAAAAAACCTACGACGGAAAACAGTTCGTGCTGCACGGTATCGACGTGGACGTCGCCGACGGCGAGTTCGTCGTGATGGTCGGTCCGTCGGGTTGCGGCAAATCGACCTTGCTGCGGATGGTGGCGGGACTCGAACGCATCTCGGAAGGCAGCATTTCGATCGCCGGCAAAGTAGTCAATCAACTGGAGCCGAAGGATCGCAACATCGCGATGGTGTTCCAGAACTACGCGCTGTATCCGCATATGAGCGTCGCCGAAAACATGGGCTACGCGCTGAAGATCGCGGGCGTGGACCGCGCGCAGATTGCGAAGCGCGTGGACGCCGCCGCGCAGATTCTCGAACTCGAAGCGCTGTTGCAACGCAAGCCGCGCGAGTTGTCCGGCGGCCAGCGGCAACGCGTCGCGATGGGTCGCGCAATCGTGCGCGAGCCGGCCGTGTTTTTGTTTGATGAACCCCTGTCCAATCTCGACGCGCGCCTGCGCGTGCAGATGCGGCTCGAAATCCAGCGCCTGCATGCGCGGCTCGCCACGACGAGTCTGTACGTGACGCACGATCAGATCGAAGCGATGACATTGGCGCAGCGTGTGATCGTGATGAACAAGGGCCATGCCGAGCAGATCGGCGCACCGACCGAGGTGTATGAACGGCCTGCGACGGTATTCGTCGCGAGCTTCATCGGCTCGCCGGGGATGAATCTGCTGGAAGGCCGCGTATCGGACGACGGCGCGTTTTTCGAAGTGGCGGGCAATGGCCCGAAGCTGCCGCTGACCGACGTCGCGTCGATCGGCCAGGAAGTTGCCAAAGGACGCGAATGGACGCTCGGCATTCGTCCGGAGCACATGAGCCCCGGCCAGGCGGACGCGCCTCACGGAACGCTCACCGTCGACTCCTGCGAGTTGCTCGGCGCGGACAACCTCGCGCACGGCCGCTGGGGCAAGCACGACGTCACGGTACGCCTGCCGCACGCGCATCGGCCCGCGGCGGGTGACGCGCTGCAGGTGGCGCTGCCCGCGCGGCATCTGCATTTCTTCGATCCGGTGAGCGGACGGCGCGCGAATTGAAGCGCGGCAAAGCGCGTCGGAACTCAGAACAACAAGCGCAAGAAAGACAATGACACGCATGATCCACAAGAGCCTGCGCTCGTGCGCGGCGATTGCCGCAGCGCTGCTGTTCAGCGCATCGACCGCGTTCGCTTACGTAGCGCCGGGCACCACGCCCGACGAAGCAGACCTTAGCAACCACAACACCTACACCAATCGCGACGGCAGTACGGTGCACGCGCCGGCCCGCTCGTTATCCGGCAAGGCGCCGGAAGGCGCAACCGCGCGCTGCCGCGATTCCACCTACAGCTTCAGCCGGCATCGCAGCGGCACCTGTTCGCGCCATGGCGGCGTGGCGGATTGGCTCTGAACACCCGAGCGGGGCCTGGCTGAACGGGTAGCCGCTGCCGCCCCGCGCTTGCGCCGAAGTACAATGCCACCTGAACCACCCGCCCGCGCGCGGGGCGTCGCGAAGTTCGACGCCGCGCTACATGCCGCGCCGGCCGGCGCCGGGCGCTCCGCCCGGCCATAACACCGATTACCCATCCACCCACGACCGCCCGCCCCCCTGCGGCCGGCGTCGTCAACGTCTATTGCAAGCAAATGGCCCAATACGTCTTCACCATGAACCGGGTCGGCAAGATCGTGCCGCCCAAGCGTCAAATCCTGAAAGACATCTCGCTGTCGTTTTTCCCCGGCGCGAAGATCGGCCTGCTCGGCCTGAACGGCTCGGGCAAGTCGACGCTGATCCGCATCATGGCCGGTGTGGACAAAGACATCGAAGGCGAAGCCACGCCGATGCCGAACCTGAACATCGGCTATCTGCCGCAGGAACCGCAGCTCGATCCGAACAAGACGGTGCGTGAAGCGGTCGAGGAAGGTCTCGGCGATGTCTTCGGCGCGCAAAAGAAACTGGACGAAATCTACGCGGCCTACGCCGAGCCGGACGCCGACTTCGATGCGCTCGCCGCCGAACAGGCAAAGTACGAAGCGATCCTCGCCACCACCGACGGCAGCGCTGAGCAGCAGATCGAAATCGCTGCCGACGCGCTGCGCCTGCCGGCCTGGGACGCGAAGATCGAACATCTGTCGGGCGGCGAAAAGCGCCGCGTTGCGCTGTGCAAGCTGTTGCTCGAAAAGCCCGACATGCTGCTGCTCGACGAACCGACCAACCACCTGGACGCGGAATCGGTCGACTGGCTCGAGCAGTTCCTCACGCGCTTCCCGGGCACCGTGGTCGCCGTGACTCACGATCGCTACTTCCTTGACAACGCCGCCGAGTGGATTCTCGAACTCGACCGCGGCCACGGCATTCCGTGGAAGGGCAACTACAGCAGCTGGCTCGACCAGAAGGAAGAACGCCTGAAGCAGGAAGAATCGTCGGAGTCGGCGCGTCAGAAGGCGATCAAGAAGGAACTGGAGTGGGTGCGCCAGAACCCGAAGGGCCGTCAGGCGAAGTCGAAGGCGCGTATTGCTCGCTTCGAGGAACTGAATAGCCAGGACTACCAGAAGCGCAACGAAACCTCGGAAATCTTTATCCCGGTCGGCGATCGTCTGGGCAACGAAGTGATCGAGTTCAAGAATGTCAGCAAGTCGTATGGCGACCGTCTGCTGCTCGACGACGTCAGCTTCAAGATTCCGGCGGGCGCGATCGTCGGCATCATCGGGCCGAACGGCGCCGGCAAGTCGACGCTGTTCCGCATGCTGACCGGCCGCGAACAGCCGGACTCGGGCGAGATCGTGCAAGGCCCGACCGTCAAGCTCGCGTACGTGGATCAAAGCCGCGACGCGCTCGACGGCTCGAAGACCGTGTTCGAAGAAATTTCCGGCGGCGCCGACGTGCTGACGGTCGGCAAGTACGAAACGCCGTCGCGTGCGTACATCGGCCGCTTCAACTTCAAGGGTGGCGATCAGCAAAAGATCGTCGGCAACCTGTCGGGCGGTGAGCGCGGCCGGCTGCATCTGGCGAAAACGCTGATCGCGGGCGGCAACGTCCTGCTGCTGGACGAACCGTCGAACGACCTCGACGTCGAAACGCTGCGCGCGCTCGAAGACGCCTTGCTCGAGTTCGCCGGCTCGGTGCTGGTGATCTCGCACGATCGCTGGTTCCTCGACCGGATCGCCACGCACATCCTGGCGTTCGAAGGCGATTCGCAAATCACGTTCTTCGACGGCAACTACCAGGAATACGAAGCGGACAAGCGCGCGCGTCTGGGTGAAGAAGCTGCGCGTCCGAAGCGTCTGCGTTACAAGCCGATCGCGCGATAAGCCCGGATCGGGCGGCCTGCGCGTCGGATTTATTGATGCGTGCGCCGCTTCGATGGCCGTTTCTCAGGCGCTCGAACGGCGTCACTTCGCAGCGCAACCTGCCTCGCGGCGCAAACACGCCTGGGCGTCACCCGTATGAGCGGCAGGGCACACGCATTGCTCGCTATGGCGTGATACACGTCATCGCGGCGGAATTCGTGTCGCGCGTTCCGCCTTGGACAGACACATCTAAGAGCGCGCGCCGCCCGGCGTGCGCACAGACCGATCACTGCCACACCGCGCGACAGGCGGTGACGAGGAGGCAAGCATGGCGATGTCGAAGGGCAAGCGCTGGGCCGTCGCCGCGGGCGGCGTGCTGCTGGTGCTGATCGTCGTCGCGGTCGGCGCTTTGCAATTCGCGCAACGCGAGGTCAAGGAGCGTGTGATCGCGGCGCTCGGTCCCTTGGGCAGCGCCGAAACTATCGAGGTCGGCCTCACTTCGGTTCATCTCACCAACGTTCTTCTCAAAGCGCCGCCCGGCTGGCCGGCCGGCGATCCGCTCCGGGCGGACGAAGTCACCCTCACACCCGACATTCGCGATCTGATCGCGCGGCGCATGCATATTCGCAGCGTGGTGGTACGCGGCTTCGACATCGCCGTGCTGCGCACGAAGGACGGCGCGATTCGCCTGATGCCGAATCTACGAGAAACGGTGAATCGATCCGACACCGAAGGCAGCGGCACGGCGGCGTCCATTCCACGCGAAAAGCAGATCGACCACATCAGCTTCGAACGGGGCAACTTCCACTTCTACGACATGACAGTTGGGCCGCCGCCCTTTAAGGTGACGGTCAGCGATGCCAACGCGACCGTCGATAATCTGCGCCTGCCCGCGCTCACTGACCCGACCCATGTCAATGTCACGGGCTCGATCAAGGGCCCGCAGCATACGGGCACGGTGTCGTTCGGCGGCTGGATCAAGGTTGCCAGCAAGGATTCGCAGACTACGAGCAAGCTGCGCGGCGTCGATATCGTGATGCTCGACCCGTATCTCATCAAGAAGGCCGGCGCCAAGGCGCAAGTGGCAGGCGGCACGGTCGATCTGACGGTGGACTCGACGGTGAGCAACTATCAGTTGCACGCACCCGGCACACTGACCATTCACAATCTGCAACTCGCCGACAGCGGCAATCCGCTCGACACGTTCATGTCGATTCCGACCAAGGCTGCGGTCGCCGCGCTCAAGTCGCACAACGGCGACATCACGCTGCATTTCGTACTGGATGGGAATTTGCGCGACCCGAAATTCTCGGTGCAGGAGGGGCTGATAAAGCGCATCGGCAACGGTTTTGCGAAGGCGCTCGGTGTGAGCGTCGAAGACGTGGCAAAGGGCGCAGGCGAAACCGTGAAAGGCTTGGGTAACGCGTTGAAAAATCTGCTCGGCCAGTAGGCTGGGGCAAACGCCTCAGCCTTAAACCGGCAAGCCAAGCTCGCGCAGTTTCGCTTCGGTTCCCGCGGCGCTGGTGTGATGCACGCCATGCCAGCCGAGCGCCGTCGCGGCCTCGGCATTCTTCAGGTTGTCGTCGATGAAGACGAGTTCGGCGGGCTCGATGCCCGGCAATTGCATCTCGATCCGCTCGCGCATGGCCGCGAAAATGGCCGGATCGGGCTTCACCATCTTCACTCGCCCCGACACGACAATGTCGCGAAAGCGCCGCAGCACCGGGTAATGCTCCCACGCATACGGAAAGGTTTCCGCCGACCAGTTGGTCAGCCCGAAAAGCGGCACTTCGGCCGCTTCGAGCTTTTCCATGATTGCCACGCCCTCTTCCAGCACACCGGCCACCATCTCGTGCCAGCGCTCGTAGAACGCGCGGATCAGCGCTTCGTGATCGGGAAACTTCGCCACCAGTTCGGCGGTGGCCTCGACGATCGGCTGGCCGCCGTCCTGACGGATCACCCAGTCCATCGAACAGACGTGGGTCAGAAACCAGCGCCGCTCGGTTTCGTCAGGGATCAGTTCCCGATACAGATACTCGGGACTCCAGTCGATCAGCACGCCGCCGAAATCGAACACCACTGCCTTGATGGCCATGCACGCTCCGTAAGCTCGTTTCCGATTGCGATCAGATGGGTTGCGTGCGCAGCTCCAGCCACGCCTTGGCGTCGCCCGACACATGCGGCGACAGCCGCGTGCGCACCGTCTCGTGATACGCGTTCAGCCACGCGCGTTCGTCCTCGCGCAGCAGCGACAGGTCGAGGCAGCGCGTATCGATCGGGCACAGCGTCAAGGTCTCGAACTTGAGGAAATCGCCGAACTCGGTTTCACCGGCCGGCACGTTCAGCACCAGATTCTCGATTCGCACGCCCCATTTGCCCGGACGGTAAATGCCCGGTTCGACCGAGGTAATCATGCCCTCTTCCATCGCCGTCCACGGTTCGGCCGGCGCGTAGTGCGAGATCACTTGCGGACCTTCGTGCACGTTCAGGAAGTAGCCCACGCCGTGACCGGTGCCGTGGCCATAATCGGCGCCGGCTTCCCAGATCGGCGCGCGGGCGATCGCGTCGAGCATTGGCGAACGGATGCCGCGCGGGAACTGCGCGCGCGAAAGCGCCATGGTGCCCTTCAGTACGATCGTGAAATCGCGCCGCTGCGCGTCGCTAGGGGTGCCGATCGGCACCACGCGCGTAATGTCGGTCGTGCCGCTCAGATACTGCGCGCCCGAATCGATCAGCAACAGGCCGTTGCCTTCGATCACCGAATGCGATTCCTCAGTGGCGCGGTAGTGCGGCATCGCGCCGTTCGCGTTGAAGCCGGCGATCGTCGCAAAGCTCAGCGACACGAAACCCGGACGGCGCGCGCGAGCCGCCGTCAAACGTTCGTCGATGGTGAGTTCGGTGATCGTCTCGTTGCCGAGCGCGCCTTCGAACCACGCGAAAAATTCCGCCAGCGCCGCGCCGTCCTGTTCCATTGTCTCGCGCACATGCTCGGCTTCCGCCTCGGTCTTGCGCGATTTGAAGAAGGTGGACGGATTGACGGCCTCGACCACGGTGACCGTCGACGGCACCGATTGCAGCGAGCCAAACGTGATGCGGCGCGGGTCGATCAGCAGCGTGCTGCCGGCGGGCAGCGCGGCCAGTGCGTCCGCCGCCTTCGCATACGGCTCGACGCTGATGTTGTCCTTCGCGAGCGCGTCGGCTAGCGCCTGCGGCACCTTGCCGTCTGCGACGAACAGCGACGCGTGGTCGACACCGATCAGCGCATGCGCGACGAACACGGGGTTGTAGCTGACGTCGGCGCCGCGCAGATTCAGCAGCCACGCGAGATCGTCGAGCGTGGAGATGAAGTGCCATTGCGCGCCTTTGTCAGCCATCGCGCGGCGAATCTGCGCGAGCTTGTCCGAGCGTGCGACGCTCGCATGCGGCGCGGCGTGCTCGAACACGGCGGCCGCCGGCAGCGACGGACGCTGCGGCCAGATCGCGTCGAACAGATCGACGTCGGTGCGCAGCTGCACGCCGCGCGCGTTGAGAGCCTGGCTCAAGGCACGCGCCGCCGCTACGCCGAGCACGGCGCCGTCCACGCCGACCGTGGCGCCAGCCGGCACGTTCTGAGCGAGCCATTCGAAATGCGGCACGGTCTGCTGGCCGCCGGTCATTTTCATGAGCTGAACGCCGGTGCCGGCCAGTTGCGCATTGGCCTGCTCCCAATAGCGGCTGTCTGTCCAGACGCCGGCAAAGTCCGCGGTCACGACCAGCGTGCCGGCCGAGCCGGTGAAACCGGACAGCCACTGCCGGCCTTGCCAGCGCCCAGGCAGATACTCGGACAGATGCGGGTCGGCGGACGGCACCAGATAGGCGGCCACGCCTTCGCGCGCCATTGCGTTGCGCAAGGTGGCAAGCCGTTCGGGAATGGAGGAAGTTTCGGGGAGTCGGGCATTCATCGGAGTCACCTGCAAATATTCATCGACGGGAAAGCAAGCCGACCGTCACGGCAACGGCGATCAACGCGACGCCGGTGCATACCGGCCATTCGAGCGTATCGCCGTCATGGAAGAGACCAATCACGTTGCCGGCCATGTGCGCGACGGCCGCGCCCAGTACGCCGGCCAGCAGCGCCACCCACCACCGGGCGCGGCTCGCGCGTCGCAGCGGATGCAACCACCAGCCCGCGAGGCCAATCGCCGCCCCCAACACTACAAGGCCGGGCCACCCCATTAGCGGCTGGCCTCGCGCAGTTTCGGATTCGTCTCATGGGCGCAAGGGGCCAACACAGCTAGCATTTTTGTCTCATTAACTATAGAAGTTCAGCACGGCGCTTTCCGCATAGCGGTTGAGTTTAGGGGTCGGGGTGATGTTAGGCAAGCTGTCAGCCTTACGGAAAAGCCTGGTCCCCGGTCATTGCCACGCTGAAAGCGCGTCATGCGAATTGCCCTTATCGAGCCGGACTTGCGGCATGCTGAACTGGTCGGCCGGTTGGTCTTCGCCGGCGGTCATCTGTGTCAGCACTTCATCGCGAGCGTGCCGTTTCTCAAGCACGCGAACGAAGAATTCTTCGACCTTCTCATCACCGAAAGCTGGGCCGGCGACCATTCCGCCGAAGATGTCATTCCGCGAGCCCGCGCCATCCTGCCGGGGTTGCCGGTGATCGTGCTGATGTCGGCGCCGCGCGAAAGCCAGATTGTCGCCGCGCTGCACGCCGGCGCCGACGACTGCCTGACCAAACCGGTCCGCGGCCCCGAGATGCTGGCCCGCGTCGACGCGCTGCTGCGCCGCGCCGGCTTGCGGCGCCCGCCCAACCGGCGGCGCGACATCATCGGCGAATATGCGTTCGATGCGGCGCAATTTCTCGTCACATTCCGCAAGCAAACAGTTTCGCTGACGCCGAAGGAATTCCGCCTTGCGCTGCTGCTGTTCAGCAATCTCTCGCGGCCGGTGTCGCGAGCGCATATTCTTGAAAACGTCTGGACGCGCCGTCGCGACGTAAGGTCGCGCACTGTGGACACGCACGCGTCGCGCGTGCGCAATAAATTGCAGCTTCATCCGGAACACGGCTATTGCCTGACGCCGCTTTACGGCTTCGGCTATCAACTGGACGCGATCCCGCTGGAGGCCGTTGTAAACGCGAAATAAGCCGCGCGCAATGTGGAAATCGTGGAAACGCTATAATATTGGGCTAAACCATAGCTCCCCCAAATGCAGCTTCTAACGATCGGAATCAACCACCACACTGCGCCTGTCGCCTTGCGCGAACGCGTGGCGTTTCCGCTCGAACAGATCAAGCCTGCTCTGGACACCTTCAAGAGCATATGGCTCGGCCCGTCGGCCCGCACGGCGCCTGAAGCGGCCATTCTCTCCACCTGCAATCGCACCGAACTCTACTGCGCGACCGACGACCAGGCGGCGCGCGAAGCCGCAATCCAGTGGCTCTCCAAGTACCACAACCTGCCCATCGAGCAGCTCGCGCCGCATGTCTATGCGCTGCCGCAGTCGGAAGCCGTGCGCCATGCGTTTCGCGTCGCTTCCGGGCTGGATTCGATGGTGCTGGGTGAGACGCAAATCGTCGGACAAATGAAGGACGCGGTGCGTACCGCGTCCGAAGCGGGCGCGCTCGGCACCTATCTGAACCAGTTGTTCCAGCGCACCTTCGCCGTGGCGAAGGAAGTGCGTAGCACGACCGAAATCGGCGCTCAGTCGGTTTCCATGGCGGCCGCCGCGGTGCGCCTCGCCCAGCGGATTTTCGACAAGGTCTCGAACCAGCGCGTGCTGTTCATCGGCGCGGGCGAAATGATCGAGCTGTGCGCCACGCACTTCGCGGCGCAGCAACCGCGTGAACTCGTCGTTGCGAATCGCACGGCCGAGCGCGGCACGCGTCTGGCCGAGCGTTTCAACGGCCGGGCCATTCCGCTGTCGGAACTGCCTTCGCGCATGCATGAGTTCGACATTATCGTGTCGTGCACGGCGTCCACCTTGCCGATCATCGGTTTGGGTGCGGTCGAGCGGGCAGTGAAAGCGCGTCGTCACCGGCCAATTTTCATGGTCGATCTGGCCGTTCCGCGCGATATCGAACCCGAAGTCGGCAAACTGGAAGACGTGTTCCTCTATACCGTCGACGACCTCGGCGCGATCGTCCGCGAAGGCAATGCGTCGCGGCAAGCCGCGGTCGCGCAGGCCGAAGCGATCATCGAAACGCGCGTGCAGAATTTCATGCAATGGCTGGACGCACGCAGCATCGTGCCGGTGATCCGCCATATGCACACGCAGGCCGACGTGCTGCGCCGCGCCGAAGTCGAACGCGCGCAGAAAATGCTCGCGCGCGGCGAAGATCCGGCCGCCGTGCTCGAAGCGCTGTCGCAATCGCTCACCAATAAACTGATCCACGGTCCTACGCACGCGCTCAATCGCGCGAGCAGCGAGAACCGCGACACGCTCATCGAACTCATGAGCGGTTTCTACAAACACTCCGGTTCCACGGAGCGTTAGCGGCGCAGCCACCGCCGCGCTGACCGGGCTACCCGCAAGTGGCCCGCGACGTGCTTCAGACCAGGGCATCCGCCCATTCCCCTAGTCGTCGTCTTTGCCGGAGCCCGCTCCGATACCCCGTCCGATGAAAACGAGCATGCAACGCAAGCTCGACCAGCTCACTACCCGGCTGGCCGAACTGAACGATCTGTTGAGCCGCGAGGACATCACCTCGAATCTCGACCAATACCGCAAGCTCACGCGGGAACACGCCGAGCTCGGACCGGTGGTGGACCACTACGCGCTGTGGCGGCAGGCCATGAACGACGCAACCACCGCGCAGGAATTGCTGGCGGATGCGTCGATGCGCGACTTCGCCGAAGATGAAATTCGCGCCGCCCGCGAGCGCATGGAAAAGCTCGGCGCCGAGTTGCAGAAAATGCTGCTGCCGAAAGATCCGAACGACGACCGCAACATCTTCCTCGAAATCCGCGCCGGCACGGGCGGCGACGAATCCGCGCTGTTCGCGGGCGACCTGCTGCGCATGTACCTGCGCTATGCCGAACGCAACCGCTGGCAAGCGGAAATGATGTCGGCGAGCGAGTCGGACCTGGGCGGCTACAAGGAAGTGATCGTGCGCATTGCGGGCGAAGCCGCCTATTCGAAGCTCAAGTTCGAGTCCGGCGGCCACCGCGTGCAACGTGTGCCGGCGACCGAAACGCAAGGGCGCATTCACACGTCGGCGTGCACGGTCGCGGTCATGCCGGAAGCGGACGAAATCGGTGAAGTCGAGATCAATCCGGCTGATTTGCGGATCGACACGTTTCGCGCGTCCGGCGCGGGCGGGCAGCACATCAACAAGACCGATTCCGCGGTGCGCGTCACGCACTTGCCGACGGGGATCGTCGTCGAATGTCAGGACGACCGCTCGCAGCACAAGAACAAGGATCGCGCGCTGAAGGTGCTGGCCGCGCGCATCAAGGACAAGCAATCGCACGAGCAGCAGGCGAAGGAAGCCGCCACGCGCAAGAGCCTGATCGGCTCGGGCGACCGCTCGGAGCGGATTCGCACGTACAACTTCCCGCAAGGGCGACTGACGGATCATCGTATCAACCTGACGCTTTACCGCCTCGACGCGATTATGGACGGCGATCTCGACGAACTGATCGCGGCGCTCGTCAGCGAGCACCAGGCGGAATTGCTGGCCTCGCTGGGCGACGCGGACTGAAGCGCGCATGAGTTCGGCCAAACCTGCCACGTCCGCCACACCTGCCGCGCTACTGCGCGCCTCGACGCTGCCGCCGCTCGAAGCGCGCATCCTGCTCACGCACGTGCTCGGCTGGCGGCCCACGCAGCTGATTACACGCAGCGACGAAGCGCTCGACACCCAGTTCGTCGAGCGTTACCAGACGCTGGAAGCGCGGCGCATAGCCGGCGAGCCTGTGGCACAACTGGTCGGCGCGCGTGAGTTTTTTGGGCTGGATTTCGAAGTCACGCCGCACGTGCTGATTCCGCGCCCTGAAACCGAATTGCTGGTCGAGACGGCGCTGACGGCGTTGGAAAACCACGTGCGGCCGCGCGTGCTGGATCTCGGCACGGGGACCGGCGCCATTGCCGTCGCGATTGCGTCGATGCGGCCCGATGCGCAAGTGTGGGCGCTCGACCGTTCCGCTGAAGCACTGGCGGTCGCCACGCGCAACGCCGCCCGCCTGCTCGACGCGCAACGCCCCGGCGGCGGCGTGGCGTTGACGCAAAGCGACTGGTACGACTCGCTGGACGCCTCGTTGCGCTTTGACGCGATCGTCAGCAATCCGCCGTATATCGCGAGCGGCGATCCGCATCTGGACGAAGGCGATCTGCGTTTCGAACCGCGCGGCGCGCTCACCGACGAAGCCGACGGGCTCAGCGCGATCCGCGTCATCATCGCGGGCGCACCCGCCCGGCTCGCCGCCGACGGCGTATTGTGGATCGAGCACGGCTACGATCAGGCCGAAGCCGTGCGCGCGCTGTTGACGGCACAAGGTTTCGTGCAAGTGCGCTCGGAGCGTGACCTGGCGGGCATCGAACGGATCAGTGGCGGGCGTCTGGACGGCTGACGCGAATCGGCAAATATCCACAAACGCTGCACGGACAAAGCGGCGCTCGGCCGGCTGTATCGAAATCCGCTATCATTTCAGCCTATTCCCTACACATCACGGAACCGCAAGGTCAGTCATGGATACGCAACAACGCATCAAGCAAATCGTCGACGAGAACAATGTCGTCCTCTTCATGAAAGGCACCGCTCAGTTCCCGATGTGCGGCTTTTCGGGCCGCGCTATTCAGATTCTGAAGGCGTGCGGCGTCGGTGAGATCAAGACCGTCAACGTGCTCGAAGACGACGAAGTCCGCCAGGGCATCAAGCAGTTCTCGAACTGGCCGACCATTCCGCAGCTCTACGTGAAGGGCGAATTCGTCGGCGGCTCGGACATCATGATGGAAATGTACGAATCGGGCGAACTGCAGCAACTGTTCGCCGCGGCCTAAGCGGCTCCGGTTCATCCGCTTCTCTCCTAGGCGCCGCGAGCCATGGAAACACGCGCTGCGGCGCCACGCCGGCTGATCGTCGCGATCACAGGCGCGACGGGTGCCATCTACGGCATCCGGATACTCGAAACGCTGCGCCGGCTGGGCGGCGTCGAGAGCCATCTGCTGATTTCGAGCGCGGGCTGGCTCAATATCCAGCACGAACTGCAGTTGAGCAAAGAAGGCGTGCATCCGCTCGCGGATGTCGTCCATTCGGTGCGCGACGTGGGCGCGAGCATCGCGTCCGGCTCGTTTGCCACCGACGGCATGGTCGTCGCCCCTTGCTCCATGAAGACGCTCGCCAGCGTCGCGCACGGTTTCTCGGACAACCTGATCACGCGCGCCGCCGACGTCACGCTCAAGGAGCGCCGCCGCCTCGTGCTGCTCGTACGCGAAACACCGTTCAATCTGGCGCATTTGCGCAACATGACGGCCGTCACTGAAATGGGCGGCGTAATCTTCCCGCCTTTGCCTGCCTTCTACAACCAACCCGCTTCCATCGACGAAATGGTCGATCACACCGTGGCGCGCGTGCTGGATCTGTTTGCGCTCGGACCGGCTTTGTCGCCGGCGTGGGCTGGGCTGCGCGGCACGCAGGAATAACGCGTCAGCTCCGCCGGGCGATGTCCGTGCATACGCACGGATTCACAACATCTGCGACACAATCAATTCTGTTTTAGCCCGTTTATCAAATCGCGGTACACCCCTATATTGGTAGCAACCCAATCTTTGCGCCGCGCCCTCGCGGCCGCGTAGCTGCCATGAACCGCTTACCCTCGCTTTTTCTGTCCCACGGCGCGCCCACGCTGCCGATCGACCCGTCGCTGCCGTCCGCCGAATTCGGTACGCTGAGCGCCCAGTTGCCGCGTCCGAAAGCCGTGCTGATGCTGTCGGCCCATTGGGGCACGGCCCAGCCGGTGGCCAGCACGTCCACGGCGCCGGAAACCATTCACGATTTCTACGGCTTTCCGCGTCAGTTGTACGAAATTCAGTATCCGGCCCCGGGTGCGCCCGATGTGGCGCGCCGCGCCGCCGTGTTGCTCGGCGAGAGCGGCATCCTCGCGGGCGCTCAGCCGCACGGACTCGATCACGGTGCGTGGGTCCCGATGCTGCTCATGTTTCCGGAGGCCGATATACCCGTCGCCCAGTTGTCGATCCAGCCGCACATGGACGCGGCGCATCACTTTCGAGTCGGCCGGGCGCTGCGGTCGCTGAAAGACGATGGCGTGATGGTGATCGGCTCCGGCCAGATCACGCACAATCTGCGCGCCGCCGACTTCTCCGCGCGCCCTGAGGACGCCGATCCACGGGTCGCCGAATTTACCGACTGGTTCGAGGAAAAACTCGCCGTGCATGATATCGACGCGCTGCTCGACTATCGCCGGCAAGCGCCACATGCGGTGCTGATGCATCCCACCGAGGAGCATCTGCTGCCGGTATTCGCCGCATTGGGCGCAGCGGACGACGATTATTCGCTGGCTGTCCAGTCGCTTGGAACCTATCAGCGCTCGCTCGCCATGACGAACTACGTATTCGGCACAGCCTGACGCAACGTCATAGGCACCTTGGAAAAGAAAAACCCCCGCCTGAGCAACTCCGGCGAGGGTTTTTTTCCGCAGACTTCAGCGCAACACCTTAATGAGCGCCGATGCCTTCGAGCACTTCGTCATGCTCGCTGCGCTCGTCCAGATATTCCGAGCGATAACCGCTCGCCACGCCCCAGTAGTAGAACGCGAGCGAAAACGCAGTAACCACTAGCATGTCCCAGCCATAAGGGATCAGATCGTGACCGCCGAACTGCTTGCTGCCGATCAGCGACAGGATCGCCATCACCGGCAGATAGGCGACCAGCCACCACGCCGCCTTCAGATCACGGCCCCAGCCGGCAAATCCGGACTTCGCCTGGAAGTAGAAGTACACCGGCAGCGCGACGACCATCAGCAGAATAATTTCGCCCGTCAGCGGCCACTTCGCCCAGTACAGGATCAGCGACGCGCAGACGAACGCGAACGGCGCGATGATCTTCATGCCGGGAATATGCAGCGGACGCTCGAGGTCGGTCGCCGCGCGGCGCAGGGCCATCAGGCTGATCGGGCCGGTCAGGTACGAGATCACGGTCGCGACCGAAATCACCGCCGCGAGCGAACTCCAGCCGCGGAAGAAGAACAGGAAAATGAACGACACCAGCAGGTTGAACCACATTGCCTGACGCGGCACGCCGTAGAACGGGTGCACGTTGCCGAACATCTTCGGCATCGTGTTGTTGCGCTCCATCGCGTAGATCATGCGGCTGGTGGTCGCCATGTAGGTCGTGCCGGTGCCGCTCGGGCTCACGAATGCGTCAACGTACAGCAGGATCGCCAGCCAGTTCAGGTTCAGCGCGATCGCGAGTTCCGCGAACGGCGAAGCGAAGTTGAAGTGGGTCCAGCCCTTCATCACGTCGCTCGGGTTCACCGCGCCGATATACGCGATCTGCAGCAGTACGTAGATCACCAGCGCGAGCAGGATCGAGCCGATCACCGCGAACGGCACGCTCTTCGCCGGATTACGCGCTTCACCTGCGAGATTGATCGGGCTCTGGAAACCGTTGAACGCGAACACGATGCCGCTCGTCGATACCGCCGTCAGCACCGCCGACCAGCCGTACGGCGCGAAGGTGCTCGCTTCGCCGAAGTTTTCCTTGTGAAAGCCCGCGAACATCAAGCCGAGGATCGTCGCGCCGGGAATCAGGAACTTGAAGATTGTGATCGCCGAATTGGCGCGCGCAAACAGTTTCACGCCCCAGTAGTTCAGCATGAAGTAAATGATCACGAGCGCCGCGGACAGTAATAAGCCGTTGGTAGTTAATGATCCATCCACGAATAGCGCATGCGCCCACGGATAGGGCCACGTGCTCATATATTGAATGGACGCTTCAGCCTCGATCGGAATCACCGAGACAATGGCAATCCAGTTGGCCCATGCGCTGATGAACCCCACCAGCGCACCATGCGAGTAGCGCGCATAACGCACCATGCCGCCGGACTCGGGGAACATCGCGCCGAGTTCCGCGTACGTCAATGCGATCGCGAGAATCACGACCGCGCCGATCACCCATGCACAAACGGCAGCGGGGCCGGCAATTTTTGCAGCCTTCCACGCGCCGAAAAGCCAGCCCGATCCGATGATGGAACCTAAGCCCGTCAGCATCAGCGCGAACGGCCCGATGTTCCGTTGTATAGAACTTTTCACGTCTTCTCCTGTGTCGGCCGGAGTGAGCGCTTCAGCACCAACTCCGCTCCATGCAAATTTGCAGCAGAACCATGTCGGCACCGCGTCACATCGCCTTGGAGGCGCTGGAAATGGGCGACAATCATGCGTACGCGACGGCCATTCCAAACCGGGTGCAACCGACGCGAGGCGCGTAGTTTAACGGTTGCACCCAGCCCCCGCATCGAAACTAAGGGTTGTCCCTAGCAAAAAATTCAGACGAATAGCAAGCTTTGTAAGCAACTTTTACGCCAAGCTAGCGAAAGTTCGTAAAGTTGTGGGGAGACTGTTGACCTTCTCTCAAAATCGCCGTATAAAGTCGGGGCAGGATTTCAAGCGGCGAGTGAATTGGTCTTTCGTAGTTCGCCCATCAACGGTACTCCGGTTGGTCCCATTACCCCTTCCTTGATTTTCATGCACTCTCTGGGCTTCGGCCTTATTTACCATCTTTAGGAACAAGTAATATGGAAACCGGTACCGTCAAGTGGTTCAATGACGCAAAGGGCTTTGGCTTCATCACGCCGGACGGCGGTGGCGAAGATCTGTTCGCGCATTTCTCGGAAATCCGCACGGAAGGCTTCAAGACGCTGCAAGAAAACCAAAAGGTTACGTTTGAAGTGAAGACGGGCCCGAAGGGCAAGCAAGCTGCTAACATCAAGCCGGTGTAAGCAACACGCTTCCTTCTGGACGCAAAAAACCCCGCCTCGGCGGGGTTTTTTTATATCCGCCGCTATTGCGAACGGTGATTATCTTCGCAGTATGCGATTGATGATTCTGGTTATCCGAATACACGCCGCGCGTGAATGCCGAGTCCAGTTGCGACACTCGCGAGACGGTCGCCGAATACCGCTTTAGCATCAGGAAATGCCGCCGCCAACGCGCCCGATAGAAATGCCAATCCGGTCGAACCGCCCGTAAAGTAAATCGCATTGACGTCGCGTGTCGCCACGCCGGCCGCCTGCACCGTGTCGCGTGCCGCCTGCACGATGCGCAGCGTTTCGTCCTGGCCGGCCTTGATGAGTTGCGCTTCGTCGAACGCCAGACGCAGGTCGTCTTCCACTTCATCGAGGTCGATCACGGTCTCTCCGCCCGCCGCCACGCCGATCTTCGCCTCTTCCGCGTGAGCGGCCAGCGCATGACCCAGGCGGCGTTCCACGACGCGCATCAGGCGGTCGTGATGCTTGACCTCGGTGAACAGGTGCCGCATTAGCGCGAGTTCGTTGACGCGCTTCGGGGCGTAGACGGTGTTGATCAGATGCCAGGTCGCCAGATCGAAATAAATCCGGTTCGGAATCTCACGGCCTTCCGGGTCGAGCGTCTGATATCCCATTTCCCGCAGGATCGTCGCCAGTTCCACGCGACGGTCGAAATCCGTGCCGGCGACGTGCACGCCGTGGTGGGCCAGCACGTCGTCCTTGCGCTCGACGCGCTTCATCCGCTCCGGCCCGACCCGGACCAACGAAAAGTCCGAGGTGCCGCCGCCGATATCGGCCACTAGCACGAGCCCTTCTTCCGTCAGATGCGATTCATAGTCGAACGCGGCCGCGATCGGCTCATACTGAAAGTGAATTTCCCGCAGGCCGACTGAGCGCGCGGCGGCTTCGAGTTGCTGCTGCGCCATCTGATCGGCACGCGGGTCGTCGTCGACGAAAAACACCGGGCGGCCCAGCACGGCGCGATGAATCGGGCCGCCGGCGCTTTTTTCCGCCGAGCGCTTGAGATGCTCGACGAAAATCGCGATCACGTCCGTGTACTTGATCGCCGAGCCGTCGCCGAGATCGGTGGAGTTCTCGGCGAGCGGCGAGCCGAGAATGCTCTTCATTGAACGCATCAGACGGCCGTCGAAGCCGTCGATATAGGCTGCAAGCGCCGCCCGCCCGAATTCGCGGGTGTTTTCGTCGGTATTGAAAAAGACCGAGGTCGGCAGCGTCGTGTAGGCGCCCTCGACCGGCGCGAGCTTGAGCGCGCCGTCGACAGGAACGGCCACAGCCGAATTGGAAGTACCGAAGTCAATCGCGCAATAGTTCATGGCAGGAATCGCCGCTCACGGCTGGCGCGGACAGAAGGGGGAGCGGCTTTGTAACACGAAAGCCCAATCAGCATCAACTGACGTTTCAGGCACGCTCGCGAGAACGCAAAAACGCAGTTCGACGGAACGAATATTGCTCATTTTGACAGGATATGCCGCCAATTTTCGGAATTGAGGAGACTTCAAGCAATGAGCGCGCCGCCTACTGCCGCTGTCCACGAAAAAAACGCCACGGTCGTCGAAACGGATCTGCCCTCGCGGCTCGACCGTCTGCCGTGGGGCCGGTTTCACTCGCTGATCGTGGCGGCGCTTGGCGTGACGTGGCTACTCGACGGTCTGGAAGTCACGCTGGCGGGCGCGGTCGCAAGTGCGTTGAAGTCTAGTCCATCGTTGCACTTTACCAACGCCGACGTCGGTCTGGCCGGTAGCGCCTACATCGCGGGGGCGGTGCTCGGCGCGCTGGGATTCGGTTGGCTCACCGACCGGCTCGGACGTCGCAAGCTGTTTTTCATCACGCTAGCCCTGTATCTGGCAGCGACGGCGGCAACCGCGCTGTCTTGGAATCTAGCCAGTTTTCTGCTGTTTCGCTTCCTGACCGGCGCCGGGATCGGCGGCGAATACACGGCGATCAATTCGACAATCCAGGAATTCACGCCAGCCCGTGTGCGCGGCTGGACCGATCTGGGCATCAACGGCACGTTCTGGGTCGGCGCGGGCCTCGGCGCGGCCGGCTCGCTAGTGCTGCTCGATCCGCATCTGCTGCCGCCCGACTGGGGCTGGCGCGCCTGTTTCTTCATCGGCGCGGTGCTCGCGCTGGGGATTTTGCCCATGCGCATCTGGGTGCCCGAAAGCCCGCGTTGGCTCCTTACGCACGGCGACGAGCGCGACGCGCGCGCGATTGTCGAAGGCATCGAAACGCGCTTTCGCAACGAAGGCCACGCGCTCTCCGACAACGACCTCACGCGCCTGCGCCTACGCGCTCGCGGACACACGCCGCTGCGCGAGGTATTCCATACGCTCTTTAACGTGCACCGACGGCGCGCGCTGGTCGGTCTGTCGCTGATGACCGCGCAGGCGTTTTGTTACAACGCGATCTTTTTCACCTACGCACTCGTGCTCACCGATTTCTACCACGTGCCGGGCGACGGCATCGGCTGGTATCTAATGCCCTTTGCGCTCGGCAATTTCCTAGGACCGCTGCTGCTCGGGCGGCTCTTCGACGTGATCGGGCGGCGCAAAATGATCACGGCGACTTACGCGATCTCCGGCGTCCTGCTGACGCTGAGCGGCTACCTGTTCGAGCAGCAGATGCTCACCGTCGCGATGCAGACGATCGCGTGGATGGTGATTTTCTTCTTCGCGTCGGCGGCCGCGAGTTCGGCGTATCTGACCGTCAGCGAATCGTTTCCGCTGGAAATTCGCGCGCTGGCCATTGCGGTTTTCTACGCGTTCGGCACGGCGCTCGGCGGCATCGCCGGGCCGGCGTTTTTTGGCCGGCTGATCGACACGCATCAGCGCAGCGAAGTGTTTTCCGGCTATCTGGTCGGGGCGGGTCTGATGCTGGCGGCGGCGGTGATCGCGGCAATCTGGGGCGTGGACGCGGAGCGCAAGTCGCTGGAGAGCGTGGCGACGCCGCTGTCGAGTGTCGCGGACGACACCGAATGAAAAACGCGCGGTCAGCGCCGCGCGTTCGTTTTACTCAATACATAAGCCGAAAAACCGCTCAGAACGCCTTCTTCCAGCCGCCGCCATAAGCGATTTCCGCCAGCGGCAGACGCTGACGCACCGACTTCTCGCGCTCGCGCAAAACCGGATCCAGTTTGTCCACGTCGCCGTAATGACCGAGCGAAATCATCGCGATCACTTCGACGTCGTTCGGCAGCTTGAATGCGGCGCGGAACGCGTTTGGGTCGAAACCGCTCATCTGGTGCGCGGCGAGGCCGAGCGCATGTGCCTGCAAGACCAGCGCCATCGCCGCGGCGCCCGCATCGTACGGTGCGCAGCGATTCACCTCGCCCTTGTTGGTCAGTGTGTGCGTAGTCACCGCGATCAGCACCGGCGCGGGCGCATTCCAGCCCTGGTTGAACGGCACCAGCGTGGCGAAGGCCTGCTTGAACGAGACTTCATCGACGCTGCGGTCGAATACGAGAAAACGCCACGGCTGCGCGTTATACGAAGACGGCGCCCAGCGTGCCGCTTCGAGCACGGAGTGCAGATGCTCGCGGCTCACCGGCTCGCTCGAATACGCGCGCGGGCTCCAGCGGCCTGCAATCAGCTCGTGAATGGCAATTGCGGTAGGGGCGGGTTTGTTGGTCATGCGCTTCTCTCGGTCGAAATTCATGATCGACGGGCAACTGCCCGGGGGTCACATAGCATAACCGGGCTTCGGCACGCGTGCGCCAACAAGCGAGCAGTTTGTTTAGCGCCGGCTGCAATAGCAAAACAGCCCCTTGCGGGGGCCGTCGTTGTCGCGATGCCCGAACAGCCGCGCGCGGTTTCAAACCGGTGCATTTGCCGGCATCGTGCAAGTCGATTGCGTGCGGCTCTACGCGACCTGCGGTTGCGGCACTTTGGCGGGCCGGTTGATCCGCAACACGATCACCGCCGCCACGAGGCACAAGCCGCCGGAAATCATCGACGCCACCGTGTACGTACCGAGGCTCGCGCGCAGCATACCCGCGCCGAGCGCCGCGAACGCCGCGCCGAGTTGATGCCCGGCAACGACCCAGCCGAACACCACGGGCGCCGATTCCTTGCCGTAGACGTCGGTGGCCAGACGCACGGTCGGCGGCACGGTCGCGATCCAGTCGAGGCCGTAGAACACGGCGAACAGCGGCAACCCGAAGAAGTCGATGCCGAACGCGTGCGGCAGATACATCAAGGACAACCCGCGCAGACCGTAGTACCAGAACAGCAGCACGCGGCTATTGAAGCGGTCGGACAACCAGCCCGAGAGGGTCGTGCCGAACAGATCGAAGATGCCCATCGCGGCAAGCAGGGAAGCGCCCTGCACTTCCGTCATGCCGTAGTCGCCGCACATCGCGATCAGATGCGTACCGACATAGCCGTTGGTGCTCGCGCCGCAGATAAAGAAGCTAAAGAACAGCAACCAGAAGTCGCGCGTCTTGCTGGCCATGGCGAGTGTGCCGAAGGCGATCGCCAGCGGATTCTGTTTGGTGACGGTGCTGTTGATGGGCGAATCGTGCGGTTCGCCATACGGGCGCAGCTTCATGTCGGCCGGGCGCTCGGGCAACAGAAATGCAACCAGCGGAATCACGACCGCGGCCGCAATCGCGACGACCCACACCACTTGCCGCCAGCCATGGTGTTCGGCGATGGCGGCGAGCATCGGCAGGAACACGAGTTGGCCGGTCGCCGAACTTGCCGTGAGAATGCCCATGACGAGGCCGCGTCGCGTGGTGAACCAGCGCGTCACCACCGTTGCGGAGAGCGACAGCGCCGCGACACCCGTCGAGCCGCCGACCATCACGCCCCAGATCAGGACCATTTGCCACGGGTGCGTCATCAGCGACGACAGCGCGACGCCCGCCGCCATCGTCCCCAGCGCGGCCAGCAGCGTGGGACGCACACCGAAACGTTGCATCGCAGCCGCCGCGAACGGTCCCATCAGACCGTACAGCGCGATGTTCACGGAGATCGCGAGAGAAATCGTTGCGCGGCTCCAGCCGAATTGATGCTCGAGCGGCAGCATCATCACGCTCGGCGTGGCGCGCGTGCCGGCCGCCGCCAGCAGCACCAGAAAAACCACTGCGACGGTCAACCAGCCGTAGTGGAAACGTCCGCCAATCAGTCTTGCTGCCCAGTTCATCGGTTCTCCAATCGACACCTGCTCCGCAGGCGACGCCGCTTAGATTGTTACGTGTTCGGTAAAGGACTTGTGACAGATCAGTCACAATAGGTGTTGCGATCTTAGTTACTGCTCGGTAACATGTCAAGGCGTTAATTGAGTTCAGGTGGTCACCATGTCGGACAGTCAAACCCCAAAGCCGGCCGTTGCGCGCCGCACGCGCGGCGCGCAGACCGCCGGCCCGCAGGCACAGCAGCACTTGCTGCGTGCTGCGGACGAGTTGTTCTATCGCGAGGGCGTGCGAGCCGTCGGCGTGGACGCGGTGGTCGAGCGCGCCGGCGTGAACAAGATGAGCTTGTACCGGCAATTTTCGTCGAAAGACGAACTGGTCATGGCCTACTTGGAGCGCAAGGACGAGCAGTTCTTCAGCTATGTGGAGCGAAGCTTCGCCAAGCATCCGGGCGAACCGGCAAGGCAGCTACAACAATATTTCGACGACCTCGCGGTGCGCGCGTCTGTCGACGATTATCGCGGCTGTCCTTTCGTGAACGTGTCGGTGGAGTTTCCGGAGGCGACGCATCCGGCGCGGCAATTCGTGTTTCGCAACAAGGCGCGCTTAATGGCGCGGCTCACGGAACTGACCACGGCGGCCGGCGCCGATGATCCGGTAGCGCTCGCCAACGCGCTGGGTTTGATGATCGAAGGCGTGTATGCGGCCAGCCAGACCTACGGGCCCGGATGCGGGCCCATTCTGGCCGCGCCGAAAGTCGCCGCACAGTTGATCGCCGCCGCGTGCGGCAGCGGCAGAGGCAGCAACTGCAGCGGCAGCTAACCGAATTTTCTGCTTTGACGTTCTGTTTGAGCGAGGCGCGGATCGACGTCGGTCCGCCCGTTAAAATGGCGCTTTATCTCCCGCGCCGCCTGCCATGTCGTTGTCCGCCGAATCCCACGATGCCGTTGTTGCCGCTACTCGTCACTGGCTGAGCGAGGCTGTGATCGGCCTCAATCTTTGCCCGTTCGCGAAGGCAGTCCATGTGAAGGGACAGATTCGCTATGCCGTCAGCGATGCCGTGGACATGGAAGGCGTGCTGACCGATCTGGAAACCGAGCTTCAGACGCTCGTCGCCGCCGACCCTGACGCCGTGGATACGACGCTGTTAATCGTGCCGCAAGCGCTCAGCGATTTTCTCGACTACAACGATTGCCTGTTTTTCGCCGACCGCATGCTCAAGCAGCTTCGGCTCGAAGGCGTCGTTCAGATCGCGAGTTTCCATCCGTTTTATCAGTTCGAAGGCAGCGAGCCCGACGATATCGAGAACTACACGAATCGTGCGCCGTATCCGATTTTGCATTTGCTGCGCGAGGACAGCATCGAACGCGCGGTTCAGGCTTTTCCCGACGCTGAAGAGATTTACGAGCGGAATCAGGAAACGCTCCGACGAATCGGGCTGGCGGGCTGGAATGCGTTGATGAAGCGTTGATGAAGCGCTAATACGCGCAACGGTCCGCAAAAGCGACCGTGCACTGCCGCCCCATCAGTCTCAAACGAAAAACCGTTCCTTCAGCTCCTCGATCCCGAGGGTTTCCATCACCTCGTTCAGGCGCTCGGCCGGCCGACGCCTCGGCAAATCCTTGTACTGGGCGATGATGAGTTCGTTCTTCATGGAATGCTCCCAACCGACCAGCTCGGTCACGCTGACCTGATAGCCGTGCGCTTCAAGTTGCAAACACCGCAGCACGTTCGTGATCTGGCTCCCGAACTCCCGCGTGTGCAACGGATGCCGCCAGATTTCCGTGAGGGCGTTGCCGAGCGATTTGCCCTTGTTCTGCCGCAAAACCCCCGCCACCTCGGCCTGACAGCACGGCACGACCACGATGTACTTCGCCTTCTTTTCGAGCGCGAAGCGCAGCGCGTCGTCGGTTGCGGTGTTGCAGGCGTGCAGCGCGGTCACGATGTCGATCCGGGCCGGCAAGCGGTCCGACGTGATCGAGTCCGCCACCGACAGATTCAGAAACGACATGCCGGTAAATCCCAGCCGTTGCGCCAGTTCCTCCGACTTCGCGACAAGCTCCTCGCGCGTCTCAATACCATATATGTGTGACGCACCGCTCCCATCGCCCTGAAATTCCTTGAAGAAAAGGTCGTACAGGATAAAACCTAGATAGGACTTGCCCGCGCCGTGGTCGACGAGGGTCACGGCGCCTTGCTCGTTCTTGAGGTCTTTGAGCAGCGGCTCGATGAACTGGAACAGGTGATAGACCTGTTTCAGCTTGCGGCGGCTGTCCTGGTTCATCTTGCCGTCGCGCGTGAGGATATGCAGCTCCTTCAGCAATTCGACGGATTGGTTGGGGCGGATTTCGTGCGTTTTGGTGGACATCGAGGGAAATCGCCAATAATTGCAGCGTGAACGTGCGACAGGCGACGGAAAAAGGGAAAAGTTGCTGCCAGTTTACCCAAAGTGCGGCTTGCTGACCGAAGGAGCCGCCAAACCATGCCAGAAAGAGCACAAACCTGGAACACTTCCTGCACGAAAAGCGCCGCGTGGAAGGTTTCGGAAAGGTACAAAAGCAGCTTGCGTAACGGCCAGGCACGATGGTGCCGGCTGTGCCGCCTATAACAACGGGCTGCGGCCGTGGCTTTCACCACGCGAACCGAATGCATGTGGGGAGGACGGTCCCGGAACACGGGCCGAACGTTACGTAACCAGCAGCGCGCCGAGACTTCAAGCGGACGCGTGCTCGGAAAATAGAAGAGGCGGCAATGGATACGGTACCCAACGGAAACGTCGAACAGAAATTTCAGGAAATGCTGGCGAAACTGATCGCCACCCCGGCGTGGTCCGAGAAGCAGCAACTCGAACTGGAAATGGCGCGCGACATCTCGACGGAGATGCTCCGTCTGGCCGAAGTCATGCGCGACGGCAGCGTGGACATGGAAACCTGTCTGACCATGCTCAAGTACGCCAAAGTGCTCGACTTCGTCATGACTACGCTGGCTTCGCGGCGCGATATCAAGCCGCAAACGCTGCGGGTGATCTTCAAGCTCGCCGGGTTGAAGGTGGACGAGGCGTACCCCGGCTAGGACATAGTTCGACGATGCTGCGACCCGCGCGGGCGGCAAGGTGCCGTTCGCGCGGGTCGCTCGTTCTGTAGCTCCCCAAAAGACAGCAGCTCACGCGCGCGGTGCTTCGACCGGCGGCGTGCCGTCGTGAAAGAGCGTCTTGAGTTGCGAGCGCAATTCCGGCGAATCCGTATGTTTGTGCACCGTGACCGCGTGCTGCACGGCGGCGTCGAGCAATTCGCTCTCGCTGTCGGCAGACAGGGCGACGGTGCAGTTCGTTTCGCTCGGAAACTCGCGGCAATCGATGTATTTGCGGGACATGGCAGTCTCCTTGATTCAGATGACGTTCAGACATCCACGCAGGCAGCAGACGCGCGGACCAGATCGCCGGCCGTAACACGGCAGCTCCGATCGCGCGGATAGCGCCGGGTGGCGGGGAAAGTGGCGAGTTGGTCTGACGCGAGAAAGACGCGTGCGGCGTCCGATGGAAGGTGTCTGAAAAGTATAGGTCGCGCCGCTCGATAACAAAGGCACCGAAGCAAACCGGCCGGATGCAGGACCGCCTGAACCCATCCTATTTCGGCCTGCCGATCCGCTCGCGCGTTTGCCCTGCGCTGTCCACGGTGTGAAAATAGCGGCCTTCGCGCCGCCGGATCATCCGGACCGTCGGCGCGCCGCCACTTCCGCTCTTCCGCAGGCCCGCATGCCATCCTCATTCCATTCCGCCCGCGTCGCCGTGATCGGCGGCGGCCCCGCCGGCTTGATGGCCGCCGAGGCGCTCTCGCAGCAAGGTGTGCAGGTCGACGTCCATGACGCCATGCCGTCGGTCGGCCGCAAATTTCTGATGGCGGGCAAAGGCGGCATGAACATCACGCATTCGGAGCCGCTCGAGCCGTTTCTCGGCCGCTACGGCGCGCGCCGCGAGCAGCTCGCGCCGCTCGTGCGGGCCTTCGATCCCGACGCTTTGCGCGCGTGGCTGCACGAGTTGGGCGTGGAGACATTCGTCGGCAGTTCGGGGCGCGTTTTCCCGGCCGACATGAAAGCCGCGCCGATGCTGCGGGCGTGGCTGCATCGACTGCGCGAGGCGGGCGTGCGCTTTCACATGCGCCACAAATGGTGCGGCTGGGACGCCCAAGCCGCCGACGCCGCCACGCATACGCTCCGTTTCGCCACGCCGGACGGCGAGCATGCCGTCACCTTCGACGCCGTAGTGTTTGCGCTCGGCGGCGCAAGCTGGCCACGTCTCGGCTCGGACGCCGCGTGGGTCCCGCTGATCGCCTCGCGCGATGTGCCCGTCACGCCCCTGCTGCCAGCGAACTGCGGCTTCGACGCCGACTGGAGCCCCTATCTGCGCGAGCGTTTCGCGGGTCAACCGGTCAAGCCTGTGGCCATCACGCTCACCGATGTAGACAATAAAGTCCACAATCGACAAGGTGAAATACTTTTGACCGAAACGGGCCTCGAAGGCAGTTTGATCTATGCCTTGTCGGCCCAGATTCGGGAGCGGATTCTGGCTGACGGCGACGTCACGATCATGCTCGATCTGGCGCCAGGCCTGGCTTTGGAGCGAGTCGTCGCCGAAGTCACGCGGCCGCGCGGCTCACGTTCGATGTCAAGCCACTTGCACGGCCGGATCGGGATTGGTGGGGTAAAACTGGCTCTGTTGCATGAGATTCTGTCGAAAGAAGCTTTCGCGGACGCCAACGGTCTCGCGCACGCGATCAAGGCGCTGCCGGTGCGGCTCACGCGCGCCCGTCCGATCGCGGAAGCAATCAGCACCGCCGGCGGCATTCCCTTCGAGGCGCTCAACGAACATCTGATGATCGAGCGACTGCCCGGCGTCTTCTGCGCGGGCGAAATGCTCGACTGGGAAGCGCCGACGGGCGGCTACCTGCTCACCGCCTGCTTTGCCAGCGGCCTCGCGGCAGGGCGCGGGGCGGCGGCGTACGTTGGCCGCGCATCGACCTGACGCGCCGCATTGCCGCTCTCGTTGTTGAGCGAGCCGCAATGCGTCTCAGCGCTTAGCGCGCTTTCAGACGCCACAGCGACGTCACTTCGGCCATGCGCGCCGTGTGCAGCGCATCGGTTTCATCGGTCGACTTGGGGTGTCGCGGACGAATGTCCTCTCGACCCACCACACTCAAACCCGCCTTGTCGATGGCCGCCAGCAACCAGTCGCGCGTGCGCAAACCGAGATGCTCGGCGAAATCCGACATGATCAGCCAGCCTTCCCCACCCGGCGACAGATGCTCCGCCAGCCCGTTAAGGAAGCCGAGCAGCATGCGGCTTTCCGGATCGTAGATCGCGTACTCGATCGGCGAAGCGGGCCTTGCCGGCACCCACGGCGGATTGCACACCACGAGCGGCGCGCGTCCTTCCGGAAACAGATCGGCCTGCACGACGTCGACCTGCTGGTCGTAACCGAGACGCGTGAGGTTTTCGCGCGCGCAAGCGAGCGCACGCGGATCCTGATCGGTAGCGATGATTTTCTTTACGCCGCGTTTGGCGAGCAGTGCCGACAACACGCCCGTGCCCGTGCCGATATCGAACGCCTTGTTCAGCGAAGGCAGCGGCGTGCGCGCGACGAGATCCACATATTCGCCGCGCACCGGCGAGAACACGCCGTAATGCGGATGAATCCGGTCGCCCAGCGCGGGAATCTCGACGCCCTTCTTGCGCCACTCGTGCGCGCCGATCATGCCGAGCAGTTCACGCAGCGACACGACGGACGGTTCGTCGTTCGACGGTCCGTAGGTTTCGACGCAGGCTTGCTGGACATCGGGCGCGCGGCGCAGCGGAATGGTGTACGTGGCGTCGAGCGGAATCAGGATCATGCCGAGCGTACGCGCGCGCTGCGACTGCGCTTGGCGATGCAAATTGAATGCGTCGAGCGGCGTTTCGCCCTGCTTGCGCGGCTTGCGCTCCAGTCGGCGCGTTACCGCTTGCAGCAGCTGGCGAGCATTCTGAAAGTCGCCGTTCCACAGGAGCGCCGTCCCTTCGCACGCGAGTCGGTACGCGGAATCGGCGGTGGTACGGTCGTCCGCAACGATGACGCGCTTGGGCGGCGGCACGGCTGCTTCGGAGCGCCAACGCGCGGTGCGGGGGCCGTCGGCTTCGGGCCAGGTGATGGTTGCAGGGCTGGTCATGGTGAGGTGGGATCGGTGTTGCGGGAGCGACGCACTGAGGAGGCGCGTCATCGGGGGCGGTGCCCGCCGGAGTACTTGGAAGCGTTGCCGACTGACGCCCGAATAGTACCTCTGTCGTCCGGGTCCGCGGTGCGCTATTCGCCGGCTGGACGGGTAACGCGCGTTATCTGCCGGCCTTGGCCGACAAATCGTAGACTTTTCAGTCCACAATCGACAAGGTGAAAGAGATATGGTGATTTTGGACCGATTTGCGCCTCACCGATATTTCATGAAACCCGTCCTTTTGCAGGCGGAAGCGCCGCGCAGCGGCTCGGACACCGTGACTTTCGTCGATAAGCGCGCACCAAGAAAAAACGGGGTTTCTGATTGAACAGAAACCCCGTTTAGTACAACTGGTGCCGGCTGCAGGACTCGAACCCGCCACCTCATGATTACAAGTCAAGCGCTCTACCTGATGAGCTAAGCCGGCATGAGGCCGTGATTCTACTTCATTTTACGATCTTGAGGCGAGCCCTTCCGCCGCCTTTTGAGCCATCGTCGTCAGGCTGCGGTCCGGCCGTCTCGCTATCCGCTTTGGCGGTGGCGGCACCCGTAGCGGGTGCCGTTTCGACCGCTCGCGGCGCGGGGGCTTCGGTGTCGTCCGCCACTTCCGCGTCCGCGCCCGAATCCTGCGCTTCGCCGCCTGCCGACTCGACCGGGAATGCCATGCCCTGGCCGTTCTCGCGCGCATAGATCGCAAGAATATTGGCGATCGGCACCTCGATCTTGTGCGACTTGCCGGAGAAACGCGCGCTGAACTCGATCCACTCGTTGCCCATCTGCAGCTGGCTGGTCGCCTCGAAGCTGATGTTCAACACGATTTCGTTGTCGCGCACGAACTGACGCGGCACGCGCGTCTGATTGTCGACCCGGACCGCGATGTGCGGCGTATAGCCGTTATCCGTGCACCACTCGTAGAGTGCGCGCAGCAGGTAGGGCTTGGTGGAAATCTCTTGCATCTACAGTCCTCTAACGAACGCGGGCCCGCGCCCACTCAACCGCGCGGCGCCCTCGTCCAAAAGCCAAGCTCAACGACGCATCACCTTTTCCGAAGGCGTCAGCGCTTCGATATAGGCCGGGCGGCTGAAAATGCGCTCGGCGTACTTCATGAGCGGTGCGGCGTTCTTCGACAGTTCGATGCCGTAATGATCCAGACGCCACAGCAACGGCGCGATCGCGACGTCGAGCATCGAGAACTCTTCGCCGAGCATGTACTTGTTCTTCAGGAAGATCGGCGCGAGTTGCGTCAGACGATCGCGGATCGCGAGACGGGCTTTCTCGTGATTTTTCTCCGCCGCCTTGCCCTTTTCGTTTTCGAGCGTGCCGACGTGCACGAACAGCTCTTTCTCGAAGTTCAGCAGGAACAGGCGGGCACGCGCGCGCTGAACCGGATCGGCCGGCATCAGTTGCGGGTGCGGGAAGCGCTCGTCGATATACTCGTTGATGATGTTCGATTCGTACAGAATCAGGTCCCGTTCGACGAGAATCGGCACCTGACCATACGGATTCATCACGGCGATGTCTTCCGGCTTGTTAAACAGGTCGACGTCGCGGATCTCGAAGTCCATGCCCTTTTCGAACAACACCAGCCGGCAGCGCTGGGAGAACGGGCAAGTTGTGCCGGAATACAGAACCATCATGTTTACGTTTCCTCAAAAAGCTGAAAGGCCAGCGCGCGGAAAAACCGTCCAACAGGTTTTTCCTGGCGCCGGCCCCACGCCGGGTGACGGCGTGATTATTTGATATGTTTCCAGTACGCGGCGTTCAATCGCCAGGCGAAAAAGCTCAGGATACCGAGGAACAACAGCACCCACACGCCAAGCTGTTTGCGGGTTTTCTGGGTCGGTTCGGACATCCATGACAGGTACGACACGAGGTCGGCCACAGCAGAATCATAATCTACCGGCGACATCGTCCCCGGAGTGACCTGCTGGAAGCCGACAAATTTGTGTACCGTCTCGCCAGTTTTTTCGTCGGTTTCATCCCCGAACTTCGCGGTACGTTCGCCCTGAAGCTGCCACAGCACGTGAGGCATGCTCACGTTTTCATACACCAGATTGTTCCAGCCGGTCGGCCGCGTATTGTCGCGATAAAAAGTGCGCAAATACGTGTACAGCCAGTCCTTGCCGCGCGCCCGCGCTTCCACCGACAAATCCGGCGGACTCGCGCCGAACCACGCTTGCGCGTCGGCCGGCCGCATCGCCACGGTCATCGTGTTGCCGACTTTATCCGTGGTGAACAACAGGTTCGCCTGAATTTCGTTCGGCGTAATGCCGATGTCGGTGAGGCGGTTGTAGCGCATCAGGTTCGCGCTGTGGCAATTCAGGCAGTAGTTTACAAACAATCGCGCGCCGTGCTGCAAGGACGCGAAATTTTCCGCGTTATCCGGCGCGCGGTCGAGAGGGAAATTCTCGTCCGCGTAAGCCGGGGCGGCCAGCACCGCGAGCAGTGTCGCGCCGATCAGCGCGCACTTCGTAAGCAGTTTTTTCATTCGTGTTCTCCTGGCTCGCGATTAGTGAGGCTTGAACCGCACCCGCTCGGGCGGCTGCTTGAACGTGCCAAGCCGCGTCCAGAACGGCATACCGAGGAAAAACGCGAAGTAGATCAGCGCACAGACCTGCGCGATCAACGTGGCGACCGGCGACGGCGGCTTGGTGCCGAGGAAAGCCAGCGTCAGGAACACGAGCACGAAGATCCCGTAGAACACCTTGTGAAAAAACGGCCGGTAGCGAATCGACTTGACCGGCGAGCGGTCGAGCCAAGGCAGGAAGAACAGCGACACCACCGCGCCGCCCATCACCACCACACCCCAGAACTTCGACTCGGTCAACGCCATGGCCAGGATCACCAGCACTGCGAGCACCGGCAGGCCGAGTTTCCACTTGCCGCGAGCGCGCACCAACGCGAGCAGGCCGAGCAACCCGATTACCACCATCAGCACGATCTTGAACGGATCGGTCGTGGCGCGCAGCATCGCGTAGAAGGCCGTGAAGTACCACACCGGAGCGATTTCAGGCGGTGTTTGCAGCGGGTTGGCCGGCACGAAGTTGTTCGCTTCGAGGAAGTAGCCGCCCATCTCCGGCGCGAAGAAAATGATCGCCGCGAAGATGATCAGGAACACCGTGACACCCATGAAATCGTGCACCGAGTAATACGGGTGGAACGGAATGCCGTCGAGCGGAATGCCGTCCGGGTCCTTCTTCGCCTTGATTTCGATGCCGTCCGGGTTGTTCGATCCCACTTCGTGCAGCGCGACCAGATGGGCGACCACCAGACCGATCAGCACCAGCGGAATCGCGATCACGTGAAACGCGAAGAAGCGGTTCAACGTGACGTCCGAGACCACGTAGTCGCCGCGAATCCACAGCGACAGATCCGGCCCGATGAACGGAATCGCCGAGAACAGGTTGACGATCACCTGCGCGCCCCAGAAGGACATCTGGCCCCACGGCAGCAGATAGCCGAAAAACGCCTCCGCCATCAGGCAAAGGAAAATTGCGCAGCCGAAAATCCACACCAGTTCGCGCGGCTTGCGGTACGAGCCGTACATCAACCCGCGGAACATATGCAGGTAGACAACGACGAAAAACATCGACGCGCCCGTGGAGTGCATATAGCGAATCAACCAGCCCCACGGCACCTCGCGCATGATGTACTCGACCGACGCGAACGCGAGCGTTGCGTCGGGCTTGTAGTTCATGGTGAGGAAGATGCCGGTGACGATCTGGTTGACCAGCACCAGCAGGGCAAGCGAACCGAAGAAGTACCAGAAGTTGAAGTTCTTCGGCGCGTAGTACTCGGAAACGTGCTTCTTCCAGGTGGAAGTCAGCGGAAAGCGCCGGTCGATCCAGCCGACCAGCCCGGTCGTCTCTACTTCGTGTTCGATCGCCATTACGCGTCTCCTTTCTCGTCCTTGCCGATCACGAGGCCGGTGGCCGAGGTGAACATGTAAGGCGGAATGTCGAGGTTCTGCGGCGCAGGTTTGTTCTTGAAGACGCGGCCGGCCATGTCATAGGTCGAGCCGTGGCAAGGACACAGGAAGCCGCCTGGCCAGTCGTCTGGAAGATTGGGCTGCGCGCCCTCCTGGAAGCGCGGCGTTGGCGTACAGCCCAGATGGGTGCACACGGCGACGGCGACGAACAGGTTTTTGTGGTCGGTGCGTGAACGGAACTCGTTGTTGCAGTACTCCGGCAACGGCATCGAAAAAGGATTCTTGGTGTGGGGATCCGCTACTTCGTTATCGGCTTTCTGGACATCGGCGAGCATACGGTCGGTGCGGTTGATGATCCACACGGGCTTACCACGCCAGGCAACGGTCTTCATGTCGCCAGGCTTGAGATCACTGATATCGACCTCGACCGGGGCACCTGCTGCCTTGGCCTTTTCAGATGGTGCAAACGAACTAACAAAGGGTACGACAGTGGCAACGCCTCCTATGCCACCTGCTACGGTCGTCGCTATCAGCCAGGTACGGCGGCTGCCGTCGACGCGTTCATCTTCCTTGTCTCGCATCACACGCCCCACTTCTGAGTTGGATTTTTCCTTCACGTCTCTTCTACCGCCGCTAGTTTGCGCGAATGGAGTCGCCATTTACAAGGCCCGATTGCCAAAAACCGTGCGAAGCCTTTGATAAATCAGGGTTACTCCGTACGGATCGCAAACTTTTTCGCACCTCCTTTTAAGTGCCCTCTGCGTTATTCGTGCCTTTTTCTTCCCTAATGCGTTTTACGTAACTCGGCGATTCAAACCGGATTAGGGATATCGATAAAGAGATGCTCGATATCGAACTGCTCGGACAGATGCTTGCCCACCGCCTGCACGCCGAAGCGCTCGGTGGCATGGTGGCCCGCCGCGAGAAACGCGACGCCGCTTTCCGCCGACGTGTGCATCACCGATTCCGACACTTCGCCGGTCAGATAAACGTCGGCGCCCGCGTTGATGGCCGCGTCGAACATGCCTTGCGCGGCGCCCGTGCACCAGCCCACGCGGCGCAGTTCGCGGTCCGCGTCGCCGAATACGAGCGGTGTGCGGCCGAGCGTCTGCTCCACTTGCGCGGTGAAGTGCGCGAGCGTGATCGGCATGGGAAACGTGGCGAGCCAGCCGAGGTCGTTCTCGCCGAAGCGCGCGTCGCTGATCCAGCCCATCTTCTGGCCGATCTGCGCGTTGTTGCCGAACTCGGGATGGTCGTCGAGCGGCAGGTGATAGGCGAACAGGTTCAGGTCGTTGGCGATCAGCAGCTTGAGCCGCGCGTGTTTACGGCCGGTGATCTGCGGCGCTTCGTTGCGCCAGAAGTAGCCGTGATGAACCAGCACGGCGTCCGCGCCCCAATCGAGCGCGGCCTCCAGAAAGGCCGCCGAGGCGGTCACGCCGGTCGCGAGCTTATTGATCTTGCGACGCCCTTCGACCTGCAATCCATTAGGGCAATAGTCCTTGAAGCGCGCGGTTTCAAGGAGATTGTTCAAGTACAATTCAAGTTCGATCCGATCCATATAAACCTCTAGTCTTCAGATGCTTAGACGCTTTTGGCTGTTCTTTGCCCAAGCGGTGACCGTGCTGTTGGCGCTCATGTTCATCATTGCGACCCTCAAACCGCAGTGGCTCCAGCGTCAAGGGCAATTCGGCAAGCAACTCGCCGAACCGATCGTCGCGCTGCGGGAAGTAGCGCCAGGCATCGGCAGCGGCCCAGCTCAGGCGTCGTACGCGGACGCCGCGCAAAAGGCCATGCCCGCGGTCGTCAATGTGTTTTCCAGCAAGGATGGCTCACTGCCGCCCGACCCGCGCGCGAAAGATCCGCTGTTCCGCTACTTCTTCGGCGACAAGAACCGCAAGCAGCAGGAACAACCCGCATCCAATCTGGGCTCCGGCGTGATAGTGAGTTCGGAAGGTTACATTCTAACGAACCAGCACGTCGTGGACGGCGCCGATCAGATCGAAATCGCGCTGGCCGACGGCCGCACCACGAATGCGAAGGTGATCGGCGTCGATCCGGAAACGGATCTGGCCGTGCTCAAGGTCAACATGACCAACCTGCCCACCATCACGCTCGGCCGCATGGACCAGACGCGCGTGGGCGACGTGGTGCTCGCCATCGGCAATCCGTTCGGCGTCGGCCAGACGGTGACCATGGGCATTGTCAGCGCACTTGGGCGCAATCACCTCGGCATCAACACGTTCGAAAACTTCATTCAGACCGACGCGGCGATCAATCCGGGCAACTCGGGCGGCGCGCTCGTCGACGTGAACGGCAATCTGCTCGGCATCAACACCGCGATCTATTCCCGCTCGGGCGGCTCGCTCGGCATTGGCTTTGCGATTCCCGTCTCGACGGCGAGGAGCGTGCTCGAGAGCATCATCACCACGGGTTCGGTGACGCGCGGCTGGATCGGCGTCGAACCGCAGGATGTCACGCCGGAGATCGCCGAATCGTTCGGGCTGGAGCAAAAGTCGGGCGCAATTGTCGCTGGCGTGCTGAAGAACGGCCCCGCTGACCGTGCGGGCATCAAGCCAGGCGACATTCTCATGAGCGTGAACGGTCAGGAAATTACCGACACCACGCGTCTTCTGAACGTGATCGCGCAGATCAAGCCGGGCACCGCCGCGAAGGTGCATCTCGTGCGCAAGAGCCATGAGATGGATCTGGAGGTCACCATCGGCAAACGCCCGCCTCCGCCGAAGCAACCGGCCGAGGACAATGGCGGTGGCAGCGGCGATCAGGACGACGACGGCGGCTGACCATAGCGAAAGGCAAAGCGAATCCAACGTCCCGCAATAAGCAAGCACAAGCCATGCGCCACGTGCCAAACAAAAAGGGCAGTCCACTACGGACTGCCCTTTTTGCTTGCGTGCGTTCGCCGAAGCGCTACACCATCATTCCGACGCGCTCGCGTCTTCGATCACCACCGGCTGCTTGCCGACGATCAACCGCGCCGCGATGATCCCCGCCTCGTACAGCACGATCAGCGGAATCGCCAGAATCAGTTGCGAGAACACGTCCGGCGGCGTGACCACGGCCGAAATCACGAACGCGCCGACGATCACATACGGTCGAATCTCCTTGAGCTTCTTGAGCGTCACCACGTTCATGCGCACCAGTAGCACCACGACGATCGGCACTTCGAACGTCACGCCGAACGCAATGAACATGGTCAGCACGAAGCTCAGGTAATTGTCGATGTCCGTGGTCATCTCCGCGCCCAGCGGCGCGTTGTAGTGCGCCATCACGCGGAAAATGGTCGGGAACACCACGAAGTACGCGAACGCCATGCCGCACAGGAACAGCGTGTAGCTGCTGCCCACCAGCGGCCCGACCAGTTTCTTCTCGTGCTGATAAAGACCTGGCGCGACGAAGGCCCAGATCTGATAGAGCACGATAGGCAAAGCGATCACGAAGGCTACCAGCATGGTCACCTTCATCGGCACGAAGAACGAGCCGGTGACGTCGGTGACGATCATCTTGCCGTCCTTCGGCAAGTTCTGCATCAAAGGCCGCGCCAGCAACCGGAAGATATCCGGCGCCCAGTACACGAGTCCGACGAACACCACGACGACGGCAAGGCCGGCGCGAATGATGCGGTCGCGCAATTCAACGAGGTGGGAAATGAAGGTCTCTTCAGTGCCTTCGTCCTGGGTTTGCTGGGGGTCGCTCACGCCGGCCCTCGGTTAGAGATTGTCGTTCTGAACATCAGAAGAACCGCGTCGGACGACGCATGCTGGTCGGCGTATGCCTCGCCACGCGCGCCGCACCCGACTGCACACGCGTGCGGCGCGTGGTCGCGCGCTTGTACCAGGTGGGCATGGCCGTCTGCTTGACGCGCCAGTTCTTGCGTTTGGCCGCCGCAGCGGGCGTGCTGCCCGACCACGACGTATTGCCGGCATCTTCGAGCGCGCCACCGGCAATGCTCGGCGACACCGACGAGCCGCTGTTCCACGCGTCGTTCATTTCGGACTCGTGCTTGCGCAGGTTGTCCTGAACGGAGGTCTGGACGTTGGTCGCGGCGGCCTCGAACTCGCTTTTCATCCGACGCAATTCGTCGAGTTCGATTTCGCGCGTGACTTCGGCCTTCACGTCGTTGATATACCGCTGCGCGCGGCCGAACAACGCGCCGGCCGTACGGGCGACGCGTGGCAGGCGCTCAGGCCCGAGTACGACCAGCGCGACGACGCCGATCAGCGCCATCTTGGTTAGACCGAGGTCCAGCATGAAGTGGAATGTCCGTCAGTAACGCGGGTAAGCCGCGGCTTAGCGGTAATCGCCGGAACGCGGCGTCTTTTCCTTTGCTTCCACGTCCACGGCGCCGTTGCGCGGCAGTTCGCGCTGCTGCGCTTCGGCTGCCGGCGTCTCGCCTTCCTTGATGCCTTCCTTGAAGCCCTTCACCGCGCCACCCAGATCGGTGCCGATATTGCGCAGCTTCTTCGTGCCGAACACGAGCGCTACGATCAACAACACGATCAGCCAATGCCAAATACTCAACGAACCCATGACTACTCTCCTTAACCCCGATACCGCACCGGATGCGGCGAAACTCGGGCGCCTTGCGGCATGAATCGAAGCGCGTACGCTTCATCTATACGTTACCGCGACCTTTTCGGCTGCAACCCGCGACACGGAATGTCATTGTGACCAGACGATCGCGTCGGCGTCGTTACAATGCGGCAAAAACAACGGCCGCGCTATTGTCCGCGACCAAAACTCGCTACACACTCCCGCACTGCCGGGTCAGCCCATGCGCTGCCAGGGGCGCGGTCCCGCGAGAATGTGCGCGTGCAGGTGATACACCTCCTGGCCGCCGCCCGGACCGGTATTGATTACCGTGCGAAAACCCGTTTCGCCGCCGGTGTACGCCACGCCCAGTTGATCGGCCAAACGCGCTGCCAGGACCAGCATTCTACCAAGCAGCGGTGCATCGCTCTCGGTGCAGCTCGATAGGGTGGCGATGTGCTTGCGCGGAATCACCAGCACATGCGTATCCGCGGCCGGCCGAATGTCGCGGAAGGCGACGAACTCGTCGTCTTCGTGGACCTTGGTCGACGGGATCTCGCCGGCGGCAATCTTGCAGAAAAGGCAGTTCGGGTCGTGGCTCATCGTATTCCTGACACAGTATGGCTGAAGCGCGAAGCCGACGCGGCGCGATTCATGTCAGGCCCGGCAACCGTCGGACGAAACCTAGAACCAGCCCCGCGGATTCGCGAGCGGCTTGTTATCGTACAGATACAGCCAGCCCTTGATAATACGGTACAACATCCAGATGCTCACGGCCCACAGAACCGGAATGCCGATCACCACGAACAGCAGCACACCGCCGATCGCGTAGCCCAGCAAGGCCATCCAGAAGGAGCGGATCTGCCACTCGAAATGGGCCTCGTACGGCGTGCCCACCACGTCGGGCCGCTTCACGTAGTTGATGATGATCGCGATCAGGATCGTCAGGCCGCCCGTCAGCCAGTGGACCGCATACAGCGCGTACAGCACGTGGGTGAGCGTACGCAGGCTGCGCTCGCGCTCAGGCTCGAGAGCATTGCGATAGGCCGGCGGCGGATACCTCTCGTGCGACTGTTCCATGCTTGCGTCCTCCCAAGGATGCGATCAGATGCGTTCCTGCAATATGGGCGCCGGTGCGCTCCACTTCAACACGCAAGCGCGGACCCACTGCGATCAGTCGCCGTTCTGCTCGCGGTCGCGGCTCTTGCGCAGCGCCTTTTCCTCGATACCCGACATGCCTTCGCGGCGCTCCAGTTCGGCGAGCACGTCCGCGGGACTCAGATCGAAGTGCGACAGCATCACGAGGCAGTGAAACCACAGGTCCGCGACTTCGCCGACCAGCGCCTTCGGTGCGCCGCCGTGGCGCGCGTCCTTGGCGGCCAGCACGACTTCGGTGGCTTCTTCGCCGATTTTCTTCAGCACCGCGTCATCGCCCTTGTGGAACAGGCGCGACACATACGACACGTCTGGATCGCCGCCCTTGCGGCTGTCGATGATCGCCGCGAGGCGCATCAGCGTATCGGTCGTGGAGTCGGAGTCGGACGACGTGGTTTGCGTGGATTGCGTCATTTGTAAATGTGTTCGGGGTCTTTCAGCACGGGATCGACGGCGACCCAGTCGCCATCGTCCACCGAGCCTTCGAATTTCTGGAAGAAGCACGAGTGGCGGCCGGTGTGGCAGGCAATGCCCGACACCTGCTCCACTTTGAGCAAGACGACGTCTTCGTCGCAATCGAGCCGCACTTCGTGCACATGCTGCACGTGGCCGGACTCTTCGCCCTTGAACCACAGGCGTTGGCGCGAACGCGAGAAATACACCGCGCGATGAGTTTCGATGGTCTTCGCTAGGGCTTCGCGGTTCATCCACGCGAACATGAGCACGTCGTTCGTCGACGCTTCCTGCGCGATCACGGGCACGAGGCCGTTCACGTCCCACTTGACCTTGTCGAGCCAATTGACTGCCGAGGGATTCACCACGTCACAACCTCACCGAAATGCCCTGATCGGCCATGAAGCGCTTGGCCTCGCCCACGGTGTGTTCGCCGTAGTGGAAGATGCTCGCGGCGAGCACCGCGTCCGCATGGCCGCTTTTGATGCCGTCGGCCAGATGTTGCAGGTTGCCCACGCCGCCCGAAGCGATTACCGGAATCGGTACGGCGTCCGACACTGCGCGCGTGAGCGCGAGGTCGAAGCCGCTCTTGGTGCCGTCGCGATCCATGCTGGTAAGCAGGATTTCGCCCGCGCCGAGTTCGGCCATCTTGCGCGCCCATTCGACGGCTTCAAGGCCGGTGGCCTTGCGCCCGCCGTGCGTGAAGACTTCCCAGCGCGGCGGCTCGCCGTCCGCGGAGACGCGCTTCGCGTCGATTGCGACGACGATGCACTGTGAGCCGTATTTGTCCGTGGCGTCTTTCACGAGTTGCGGATTCGCCACCGCCGACGAGTTCATGCTGATCTTGTCCGCGCCCGCGTTCAGTAAGCGCCGCACGTCTTCGACGGCGCGCACGCCGCCGCCGACCGTCAGCGGAATGAACACTTGCGAGGCGACGGCCTCAATGATCGGCAGGATCAGATCGCGCTGATCCGAGGTCGCGGTGATGTCGAGGAAGGTGAGTTCGTCGGCGCCCTGATCGTCATAGCGGCGGGCGATTTCAACCGGGTCGCCCGCATCGCGCAGTTCGACGAAGTTGACGCCCTTGACCACGCGGCCAGCCGTGACGTCGAGACAGGGGATGATGCGTTTAGCTAGAGCCATGATCTTGCAATTCTGCCAATACCGCTGATGAGGCCGCTCGCCTGGGAACTTCAACGAGCGGCGCAAGGTCGGCGGCGGCCAGCCGCGCCGCCGGTGAGTCGCACGCGGACGGCCTGAGGCGCTCTGCCGGTGCATGGTCGCGTCCGCTTCGGTTGCCGGTGATTCGTTCACCGCGACGCCGGCCGGAAACACGAGACGCGGGCAGCGAGGCTGAAGGTTCGCCTGAGCCGCCTTAAGCGTCGTCCGATTCGCGCAGCCGGTCCGCGAGGGTTTGCGCCGCCGCGAAGTCGAGATCGCCCGAGTAAATCGCCCGGCCGCAGATCACGCCTTCGATGCCTTCGTCTTCGACTTCGCACAGCGATTCGATGTCGGCGAGGTTCGACAATCCGCCGCTCGCGATCACCGGAATCTTGACCGCGCGCGCGAGGCGCACCGTCGCTTCGATGTTGATGCCCTGAAGCATGCCGTCGCGGCCGATGTCGGTGTAGATGATCGACTCGCAGCCGTAGTCTTCGAACTTGCGCGCGAGATCGGCCACTTCGTGGCCGGTCAGCTTGCTCCAGCCGTCGGTCGCGACTTTGCCGTCTTTCGCATCCAGTCCGACGATGATATGGCCGCCGAACGCCGTGCAGGCATCCTGCAGAAAGCCGGGGTTCTTCACCGCCGCCGTGCCGATGATCACGTACGACAAACCGTCGTCCAGATAGCGCTCGATCGTGTTCAGGTCGCGAATGCCGCCGCCCAGTTGCACGGGAATCTCGCCGCCCACTTCCTCGATGATCGCGCGAATCGCGTCTTCATTCTTCGGCTTGCCGGCGAATGCGCCATTCAGGTCGACGAGGTGGAGACGCCGGGCACCGCGCTCGACCCAGTGTCGGGCCATGGCCGCCGGTTCCTCGGAAAATATCGTCGCCTGGTCCATATCGCCCTGTTTGAGGCGTACACACTGACCGTCTTTCAGGTCGATGGCGGGAATCAGCAGCATAGCAATCGGGTGTTGTCTGGGAAGGGGTTGAGGGTCGGCGGCAGCGGCTGGTGGTCCAGCCCGCCGGGACGCCGTTTCGCTAGTTTAGTACAACTCTTTCGACGCCCTTGCGTGGCGTCGTGAGGCAGCGAAAGCATGGTGTTGCGATTGCTGCGCGCGACATACGGTCCGCTTGTGGCGGAGCGACGCACGACAACAGGATGAAGAAAGGCGCTCACGGGTTCCAGTGCACGAAGTTGCGATACACGCGCAGCCCCGCTTCGGCGCTCTTTTCCGGGTGGAATTGGGTCGCGAAGATGTTATCCCGCGCCACCGCCGAGGTAAAGGGCACACCGTACACTGTTTCGCCCGAGGTATGGGCGGCGTTGTCAGGCGCCACGTAATAACTGTGCACGAAGTAGAAGAACGCGTTGTCCGCGACGCCGTCCCACAGCGGATGTGGCTGCGCCTGGCGCACGCGGTTCCAGCCCATTTGCGGGACCTTGAAGCGCGAACCGTCATCCTGCAACTGGCCTTCCAGGTCGAAGCGCAGCACTTTGCCGGGCAACAGGCCGAGGCCGGGCGTGTCGCCCTCCGCGCTCCAGTCGAACAGCATCTGCTCGCCGACGCACACGCCCATCAGCGGCTTGCTGCGCGACGCCTCGATCACCGCTTCCTGCAGGCCGGACTCGGCCAGACTGCGCATGCAATCGGGCATCGCGCCCTGGCCGGGCAGCACCACGCGGTCGGCCGCGCGAATCGCCTCAGGCTGGTCGACGATCGCCACGTCCGCTTCCGGCGCGGCTTTGCGCAGTGCCTGGGCGACCGAACGCAGGTTGCCCATTCCGTAATCCACAATCGCTATCGAAGTTTTCATTTCAAGTTAGGCAGCAATGCCTTCAGTCCATCGACGATGAATTCCACCGCCAGCGCCGATAACATCAAACCCATGAGCCGTGTGCCGATGTTGATACCCGTGCGACCGACCCAGCGGGCAATCGGTTCGGCGAGCCGCAGCGAAAAAAAGCAGACCGCCGCCAACACCGCGCCGATCGCGACGAGGCTGATCCGGTCGTACCAATGCGCCGAGCCGGCCGCATAGATGATCGTAGTGCTGATCGCGCCCGGACCGGTGAGCAGCGGAATCGCCAGCGGCACGACCGCGATGTTGTCCTTCTGCTCGGCTTCATGGCGCTCTTCCGGCGTCGAACGGCTGTTGCCGATCTGCGCGTTCAGCATGTTGATCGCCATCAGCAGCATGATGATTCCGCCGCCCACTTCGAGCGAGCCGACCGAAATGCCGAAGAAGCTGATGATCTGCTGCCCGAGCAGCGTGGTGATCGCGATCACGCAGAACACCGAGATCGCCGCAATGCGAATGGTTCTACGCCGCTCGGCGTCGCTCTGATTCGCCGTCAGGCTCATGAAGAACGGGATGGCGCCGACCGGGTTGATCAACGCCAGCAGCGAAATAAACGACTTCAGAATGTCCATCGCACACCGGGAGCGCACGCACTCGACGCGGGTCCCGGTCCTGGTAATTGAGTTGGCCTATGAACCGGCTGTTGAGGGCTTAGAGGCTGCCCTTGGTCGACGGAATCTGCCCCGCCGCGCGTTCGTCCAGTTCGGTGGCCATGCGCAACGCACGCCCGAACGCCTTGAACACCGTTTCCATCTGATGGTGGGCGTTCAGGCCGCGCAGGTTGTCGATATGCAAAGTGACGCCGGCGTGATTCACGAAACCGCGGAAAAACTCGATGGACAGATCGACGTCGAACGTGCCGATGCGCGCACGCGTGAACGGCACATGGAATTCGAGACCCGGACGGCCCGAGAAATCAATCACGACGCGCGACAGCGCCTCGTCGAGCGGCACGTAGGAATGACCATAGCGGCGGATGCCCTTGCGGTCGCCGATCGCTTTCGCGACGGCCTGGCCTAGCGTGATACCGGTGTCTTCGACCGTGTGGTGGTCGTCGATATGCAGGTCGCCATGCGCTTCGATTTCGAGGTCGAACAATCCATGCCGCGCGATCTGGTCGAGCATGTGGTCCAGAAACGGCACGCCGGTGGCCAGCTTTTGCTGACCGGTGCCGTCCAGATTGATCTTCACACGGATCTGCGTTTCGCTGGTGTTGCGAACGACTTCCGCAAGGCGCATGGTAATTCCTCGAATCTAGCTAGAAAGCGACAGGTAGTGGGGTGAAAAAACGGCGGGCCACGCGCGCCTTCCCATCATATGGAAAAGCGCCAGCGCGGCCGTTCAGTTCAGTTCAGCACGAGTTTCAGTCCGGCAAGCAATTGCGCGTTTTCTTCCGCCGAACCGACGGTCAACCGCACGCAATTAGCCAGCAATGGATGCATTTTACTCACGTTTTTGATCAGAACCCGCGCCGTGAGTAGCGTTTCGAACAGAACCGACGCGTCGGGCACGCGCACCAGCAGGAAGTTGCCGGCGCTCGGGAACACTTCGGCGCCCGGTAATTGGGACACCGCGTGCGCGAGTTTCGTGCGTTCGTCGCGCAATTGCGCCGCCTGCGAGTCGAGCACGTCGACATGGTCGAGCAGGAAATCGGCGGCGGCTTGGGTGAGCACGTTGGTGTTGTACGGCGGCCGCACTTTGTCGAATTCGGTCAGCCAGCCGGGTTTGCCGGCCAGATAGCCGAGACGGATGCCGGCGAGGCCGAGCTTGGACACCGTGCGCATCACGACGACGTTATCGAACGCGTCGGCGCGCGGCAGCCAGCTTTGTTGCGCGAACGGCTGATAAGCCTCGTCGATCACCACCAGGCTCTTGTTGGCCGCCGCGATGATGCGCTCCATGTCGGCGTCGTCGTACAGCGTGCCGGTCGGGTTGTTCGGGTAGGCAAGATAGATGATCGCCGGCTGGTGTTCGGCGATAGCGGCCAGCATCGCTTCGGTGTCCAGCGTGAAATCCGCTTTCAGCGGCACGCCGATGAACTCGAGATTCGCCAGCTTCGCCGACATCTGATACATGACGAAACCCGGCACCGGCGCGAGCACTTTGGCGCCCGGCTGCGCACACGCGATCGACACCATGCTGATGATTTCATCCGAGCCGTTGCCGAGCAGCACGTCGCAGCCGGCCGGCACGCCCATCACCCGCTTGATCTTCTCGATCAGCGCGTCCGGGCGCGGCGCCGGATAGCGATTCAGCGCAACGCCGGCCAGGTGCTCGCCCAGATGCGCGGCCAGCACGGGCGGCAGCGTGAAGGGATTTTCCATCGCGTCGAGCTTGATATAGCCCGTGGCGTCCGGAACCGGATAGCTCGTCATCGCGAGCACGTCGCGGCGGATGATGTCTTGAGGTGTCGTCATAGGTCGGTAAAGCCGGTCGCAAGGGAACGCCGGCCCGGCGTTGGCGGCATGCGGGCCGCCCCAGGTTGTCTGTATTGTCTTTATTAAACGATGAACCACGCGCAATCCGTCGCCGCTGTTCGCGGGCCGGTTCGACGTCCGCGCCTTCAGCGCCGGATCCAGCGCGTTCAGCTGTTTTGCCGCATCCGGTATTCCGCGCTACGGGCATGCGCCTGCAGACCTTCGCCGTAAGCGAGCTCGGCGGCGATCTCGCCGAGCGTCTGCGCGCCGTCCGCGCTGACCTCGATCACGCTCGAACGCTTGAAGAAATCATAGACGCCCAAGGGAGATGAGAACCGTGCGGTACGAGACGTAGGCAAAACGTGATTCGGCCCCGCGCAGTAGTCGCCGAGGCTTTCGCTGGTGTAGCGGCCGAGGAAGATCGCGCCGGCATGGCGGATCAGCTGGCCCCACTGATGCGGCTCCAGCGCGGAGATTTCGAGATGTTCCGGGGCGATGTCGTTGGCGATCGCGCAGGCTTGCTCCATGTCGCGCACCTTGATCAGCGCGCCACGGCCTTCGAGCGATGCCTGGATCACATCGCGGCGCGGCATGGTAGGCAGCAGTTCGTCGATCGCGTCTTTCACGCGGCCGATGAACGCGTCGTCCGGGCACAGCAGGATGGACTGCGCGAGCTCGTCGTGCTCGGCTTGCGAGAACAGGTCCATCGCGACCCAGCGCGGGTCCGTGGTGCCGTCGCACAGCACGAGGATTTCCGACGGCCCGGCGATCATGTCGATGCCGACCGTGCCGAACACGCGGCGCTTGGCCGACGCGACATACGCATTGCCGGGACCGCAGATCTTGTCGACCGCGGGAATGGTCGCCGTGCCGTACGCCAGCGCGCCGACCGCCTGCGCGCCGCCGATCGTGAACACGCGGTCCACGCCGCCCAGCAGCGCGGCCGCGAGCACCAGCGGATTCTTCACACCGTCCGGCGTGGGCACGACCATGACGATTTCGCGCACGCCGGCCACTCGCGCCGGAATCGCGTTCATCAGCACCGACGACGGATATGCCGCCTTGCCGCCCGGCACATAAATACCCGCGCGATCCAGCGGCGTGACTTTCTGGCCGAGGACGGTGCCGTCGGCTTCCGTGTACTGCCAGCTATGGCTGCCGCATTCGATCTTCTGCTTCTCGTGGTAACCGCGCACCCGCGCTGCTGCCGCTTCGAGCGCCGCGCGGCGCTTCGGTTCGAGGCTTTCGAGCGCCGCTTCCAGCTCCGCCATCGGCAGTTCGAGCGCGTCGACGCTCTTTGCCTCGACACGGTCGAAGCGTTGCGTGTATTCGAGCACCGCGGCGTCGCCGCGCGCCTTCACGTCGTTCAGAATCTGCGCGACCGAGCGCTCGATTGCTTCGTCTTCGCTCGCCTCGAATGCGAGCACCGCGTGCAGCGACTTCTGGAAGTCGGGAGCGGCGGAATCGAGCTTGCGAATCTTGATAGACATACGGGTATCCGTTTCGGTAAGGCGCGCTTTAGAACGTGGTCACACTGACGCTATCAGGCCGTCGTGGCGCCGGCCTTCGACGCGCGTTCGAACGCGTCGAGGATCGGCCGCAACGCAGCGCGCTTGAGCTTCAGCGCCGCCTGGTTCACCACGAGGCGCGACGAGATCTGCATGATCTCCTCCACCTCGACCAGATTGTTGGCGCGCAAGGTGTTGCCCGAGCTCACCAGGTCGACGATCGCATCGGCGAGACCGACCAGCGGCGCCAGTTCCATGGAACCGTACAGCTTGATCAGGTCGACGTGCACGCCCTTGGCGGCGAAATGCTCACGCGCGGTTTCAACGTACTTGGTCGCCACACGCAAGCGGGCGCCCTGGCGCACCGCGCTGGCGTAATCGAAACCGGCGGCAACCGCGACCGACATGCGGCAGCGCGCAATATCCAGGTCGACCGGCTGGTACAGACCGCTGCCGCCGTGTTCGAGCAGCACGTCTTTGCCGGCCACGCCGAAATCGGCCGCGCCGTATTCGACATAGGTCGGCACGTCGGTGGCGCGCACGATGATCACGCGCAGGTTCGCGTCGGTGGTCGGCAGAATCAGCTTGCGCGAGGTCTCCGGGTCTTCGGCCACTTCGATGCCGGCTGCGGCGAGCAGCGGCAACGTTTCCTCGAAGATACGCCCTTTCGACAGCGCCAGCGTGAGCGGCGCGCTCACCGCCGGCGACGACGAAGTTTGCGGCACGGCGCTCATGCCTGGCTACCCGAAACCCGGCGCACCTTCGCGCCGAGCGCGGTGAGCTTGGTTTCCATGCGGTCGTAACCGCGGTCGAGGTGATAGATCCGGTCGATCAGCGTTTCGCCGTCGGCACGCAACGCCGCGATCACGAGACTCGCCGACGCGCGCAGATCGGTCGCCATCACCTTCGCGCCCGAAAGCTGTTCGACGCCGGTCACGAGCGCGGTGTTACCGTCGATCGTGATATTGGCGCCAAGGCGGTTCAGTTCCTGCACGTGCATGAAGCGGTTTTCGAAGATCGTCTCGACAACCTGCGAGGTGCCCGTCGCGATCGTGTTCAGCGCCATGAACTGCGCCTGCATGTCGGTCGGGAACGCGGGGTATTCGGAGGTGCGGAAGGTGACCGCGCTCGGGCGCTTATCCATGCGCACGCGCATCCAGTCGTCGCCCTCTTCGACCGTGACGCCGGCTTCGCGCAGCTTTTCGGTCACCGCTTCGAGAATCAGCGGACGCACTTTGCGCAGCGTGACGTCGCCACCGGCCGCCGCCACCGCGCACAGGAATGTGCCGGCTTCGATCCGGTCCGGAATCACCGTGTGCTTCGCGCCGTGCAGCTTGTCGACGCCCTGAATCACGAGGCGATCCGTGCCGATGCCGTCGATCTTCGCGCCCATGGCGACCAGCAGATGCGCGAGGTCGCCGACTTCCGGCTCACGCGCCGCGTTCTCGATGACGGTTTCACCTTCGGCCAGCACCGCTGCCATCAGCAGGTTTTCGGTGCCGGTCACGGTGATCATGTCGGTGACGATACGCGCGCCCTTCAGACGCTTCGCGCGTGCTTCGATGAAGCCGTGCTCGATCGTGATCTCGGCGCCCATGGCCTGCAGGCCCTTGATGTGCTGATCCACCGGACGCGCGCCGATCGCGCAGCCGCCCGGCAGCGAAACACGTGCGTGACCGAAGCGCGCCACCAGCGGGCCGAGCACGAGGATCGACGCGCGCATGGTCTTGACCATTTCGTACGGCGCGACGAGGTTATCCACCTTCGCCGCGTTCAGCGACACGCGCCCATCGCCGCTTTCGATCTGCACGCCCATCTGGCCGAGCAGTTTAAGCATTGTGCGCACGTCCTGCAGGTCGGGCACGTTGTCCAGATGCACCGGTTCCGCGCTGAGCAGACTCGCGCACAGAATCGGCAACGCCGCATTCTTCGCACCCGAGACGACGACTTCTCCCGACAGCGGGTAGCCACCTTCAATGACGAGTTTATCCATGCCTGTCAGTTCCTGATTGACCCGGACTTCGGCCGGGGCTGCTTTGACTGTGTTCGGCGCGCCGCTACCGGCGTCACGCCCTTCTTGAGTAATTCGCACTAAATTTCCAGATTACGCGTTCTGCCATTCGGCGGGCGTCAGCGTCTTCATGCTGAGCGCGTGGATTTCTTCGCGCATGCGGTCGCCGAGCGCCGCATACACGAGTTGATGTCGCTGGATCAGACGCTTGCCTTCGAAGCTCGGCGAAACGATGGTCGCAAAGAAATGCTGGCCGTCGCCTTCGACTTCGAGATGCTGGCAGGCGAGCCCAGCCGCGATGTATTGCTTGACCTGTTCGGGAGTCGGCAACATAAGAGAAGCTCCTGATCAGTGGCGCAGTTTGTAGCCGGAAGCGAGCATGCGCATCGCCACCACGGCCAGCACCACAAAGAAACCGGCAACGATCGCGAGGCTCGCGAGCGGATTGATATCCGACATCCCGAAGAAACCGTAGCGAAAGCCGTCGATCATGTAGAAAAAGGGATTCAGCCGCGACACTTCGCGCCACACCGGCGGCAGCGTGTGCGTGGAGTAGAACACGCCCGAGAGGAACGTGAGCGGCATGATCAGAAAATTTTGAAACGCCGCGAGCTGATCGAATTTGTCGGCCCAGATGCCGGCGATCAAACCGAGCGTGCCGAGAATCGCCGCGCCGAAAATCGCGAACAGAATGATGTAGAGCGGCGCGGTGAAACTGACCGGCACGAACCAGATCGTCACGATGAATACGCCGAAGCCGACCGCCAACCCGCGCGCCACGGCCGCCAGCACATAGGCGCCGAACATCTCGTAGTGCGACAGCGGCGGCAGCAGCACGAACACCAGGTTGCCCGTGATCTTCGACTGGATCAGCGACGACGAGCTATTGGCAAACGCATTTTGCAACACGCTCATCATCACGAGACCCGGAATCAGGAAACTCGTGTATTCGACGCCCGGATAAACCTCCACGTGACCGCGCAAAGCGTGGCCGAAAATCGTCAGATACAGCAGCGCGGTGATGACCGGGGCCAGCACGGTCTGGAACGCCACCTTCCAGAAACGCAGGAGCTCTTTGTAAAACAGCGTACGGAAACCGCTCATGCAAGCCCCTCGATCACTTCCGGACCGTTCATCACCTGAACGAACACATCTTCGAGATCGGCTTTGCGGACCTCGATTTCTTCGAATACGCAGCCCGCCGCGCGGCACTGCGCGAGAATTCTTTCGACGTCGTCGTAGCTTGCCAGACGCAGCAGATGCTGACGGCCATTGCCGTTGCCCGTGCCGCTGTCCACTTCGAGCGGACGCAGATCGACCGGCAAGACGCCTTGCGTGAATCGCAGGAACAGTTGCATGCCGGCAAAGCGTTGCAACAGCGTGCTGGTGCGTTCGAGCGCCACGACCTCGCCGCGCCGCAACATGGCGATGCGGTCGCACAGCGATTCGGCTTCTTCGAGGTAGTGCGTGGTCAGCACGATGGTGTGGCCTTCGCGGTTCAGGCGCGAAATGAACTTCCACAGCGTTTGCCGCAATTCGACGTCCACGCCCGCGGTCGGCTCGTCGAGCACGATCACCGGCGGCCGGTGCACCAGCGCCTGCGCGACCAGCACGCGGCGCTTCATGCCGCCCGACAGCGCGCGCATGTTGGCGTCGGCTTTGTCGGTGAGATCGAGGTTGGCCATGATTTCGTCGATCCACGCGTCGTTGTTGCGCAGCCCGTAATAGCCGGACTGGATGCGCAAGGTTTCGCGGACCGTGAAGAACGGATCGAACACCAGTTCCTGGGGCACCACACCGAGCGCGCGGCGCGCGTCGCGGAAATCGCTGACGACGTCGTGGCCGCGCACCGCGATGCTGCCTTCATCGGCGCGCGCGAGCCCGGCGAGGATGCTGATGAGCGTCGTCTTGCCCGCGCCGTTCGGACCGAGCAGTCCGAAGAACTCGCCTTCTTCAACTGTGAGGCTGACGCCCTTGAGCGCCTGCAAATCCTTGTAGCGCTTCTTGACGTTACGAATTTCTATGGCTGACATGACTGTGGGCCGCGTGCGTCGCGGCGCCTAAAGGAGCCCCGAGGGGGCGCGCAAATGCTTGGAAGGAACGGAATTGGGGCCGGTTAGGTGCCCCAAAAAACGTTTGATTATAGGGCAAAAATCCGTGGCCCTATCTCAGTAGGAGGTGTTCGGAGATGACGCGTTAGAGCGTCAATGTCGCGCGCCGATGAGGGTATCGACGCCGTAGGCTTGCGCGAGACTGGCGAGACCAGCCGGCAGATTGACGATCTCAAACGTGGCGCCGCGTGCTTGGGCGGCACGCTGCCACGCGAGGAGGACGGCCAGCGCGGACGAATCGAACTGCGCGAGCGGCGCGCAGTCCACGCCACTCGCGCCCGCCGCAATACGCTGCAAACCCGCCGCGAGCGCGGCATTCGCGCTCGCGTGGGTCAGTGTCGCACCGCTCTCGAAGCGGCTGGCGACAGGGCTCAGCACTTCGCTCACGACTGCTTGCCCGCGGCGAGTTGCTGGTTGCGCTGCGTGAGGAACTGGATCAGTCCGTCCACGCCCTTCTGCTGGATCTGCTCGTTGAACTGCTGCTGATACGCCTGGATCAGCCATGCGCCGAGCACGTTGATGTCATACACGCGCCAGCCTTGCGGCGTTTTGTACAGACGGTAGTCGAGTTCGATCGGCGAGCCGTTGTTCATCACCACCGAGCGCACCACCGTGTCGGTGTCGTCCGGATTCATGCGGAACGGCTTGTACTGGATCTGCTGATCGCGCACCTGAGCCAGCGCGCCCGAGTACGTACGGATCAGCAGCATCTTGAACTGTTCGACCACCGCGTCTTGCTGCTCCGGTGTAGCGGTGCGCCAGTTGCGGCCCATCGCCAGTTGCGTGGTGCGGCGGAAATCCGTGTACGGCAGAATCTTCTCGTTGACCAGCTTCGTGATGTGCGAGATGTCGCCCTGCTGGATCGACTTGTCCGCGCGAATGGCGTCGATCACCTGCTGGGTAACGGTCTTGATCATGCCGTCGGGTGAATTGGAGTCGACCGTCTGTGCCGATGCGCCGGCACTGGCAAACGAGAACAACGCGGCGAACAGCGGAATCAGGAAGAATTTTTTCATTTGGAGCCTTGCCTTAAAAAATAGTGCAACCGTTTGAGCCGACATTAACACGCGAGTTCAGCAGCAATCCATGCGCAAACTGCGAGAGTCGTATCGATCTGTTACGGCAGCACGATCAACGCAATTTGAATGACGGGAAGTTGAAACGCGACGGCGGCACCAGCTGGCCGGCCGGGATCTGCGTCGTTTCAGGGCCCCCGTTCAGGTCCAGTGGCGGCGATTCGGAGCTGCCCGATGCGGCCTCCGGCGCGGCTGCCGTGCCGGACGCCGCTTGCGGCGGCGTTGCCGCGGTCGCACCCGAAGCAGGCGCTGCCTTCGCCGCCGCAGCACCCTGCGCGCCCGCCGTGCCGGTCACGGCGCCTGCCGGCGCACCGGCCGCACCGCTGTCGACGTCGTCGTACTTCGGCAGCGGCGCTTCGTCGCCGTAGTTCGGCAGGCCCTGCGCCTGCTTGCCGTCCGACAGCAGATACTGACGGCGTTGCAAATACGCGTTACGCACGAACGAATATTTGTCGAGCGCGGCGCCTTCCAGCACATCGCTCGCGTTCAGCAGATTCGCGCGCGTGTTGACGACGTTCAGCCCGTACAGCGCCCAGCTCAGACCATCCGGATGAATGTAGCTGAGCGGATTCACATAGTAATTGCCGATCGAGCCGACCGCGTCGCGCACGGTGCTCGGCCCGAACAACGGCAACACGAGGTATGGGCCCGCCGGCACGCCGTAGTGCCCAAGCGTAAGGCCAAGGTCGTTGTCGTGCTTGGGCAGCTTGGCGAGCGTTGCCACGTCGAACAGACCGCCAACGCCGAACACCGTGTTGATCACGATCCGCATGATGTCTTCGACACCGTCGGTGATCTTCAACTGCAGCAGGTTGTTCGCCGCAATGTAGACGTCGCCGATGTTCGAAAAGAAGTTCGTCACGCTGTCGCGCACCGGCTGCGGCGTGATGAACACGTAGCCCTTCGCGACGGGCTTGAGCGCGTATTGATCGAGCTTGTCGTTGACGGTGAAGATCGTGCGGTTCAAACCTTCGAGCGGGTCGCCTTTGGTCGGCGTCTGGACAGTCGTACAGCCGGCGAGCAGCGCTGCGGCTACCGCCAGCTTGCCGGCCTGGAAGGCGCGCGCGCCGCTGATGCGTGTGGTCTGCATTCTTGTTCTCCTTATTGAGCGGCCGCGCCGGAGGCGGGCAAGCTCGACGCCGCAGGCGCTGCGGCAGGCGCCGGCGCGGGAGTACCCGCCGCCGCGCCAGGCTTGGACGCACCCGAGTCCGCCGCTTTGCTATACAGAAACTGGCCGATGAGGTTTTCCAGTACGATCGCCGATTGCGTCATGGAGATGGTGTCGCCCGCCTTGAGCATTTCGCTGTCGCCGCCGGGTTCGAGCCCGATGTATTGTTCGCCGAGCAGCCCCGAAGTCAGGATCTTCGCCGAGGTGTCTTTCGGAAACTGGTATTGCTTGTCGAGGTCGATCGTGACGAGCGCCTGATACGCGTTACTGTCGAAGCCGATCGAAGCGACCCGGCCAACCGTCACACCCGCGCTCTTCACGGGCGCGCGCGCCTTCAGTCCGCCAATATTGTCGAACTTGAGCTTGACCGGATAGGTTGCCTGGAACGACAACGAGCTCATGTTGCCGGCCTTCAGCGCGAGAAACAGCAACGCCACGAAACCCAGCACCACGAACAGGCCGACCCAGAAGTCGAGAGCAGCAGTCTTTTTCATCGTCATCCCAAAGTGAATCCGCCACGCCGCAGACACTCCCCGCCGCGCGCGTCCTGTGACGCGCCGCCGGCGGAAAACGTGCAGCGCAGTCTTAGCTGAACATCAGTGCGGTCAGCAGAAAATCGAGGCCGAGCACCGCAAGCGACGCGTACACGACCGTCTTGGTCGTGGCGCGCGACACGCCTTCCGGCGTCGGCTTGGCTTCGTAGCCTTGAAACAGCGCAACGAACGTCACCGCGAGGCCGAACACCACGCTCTTGATAACGCCTGCGCCGACGTCGCGCCAGACATCGACGCCGCCTTGCATCTGCGACCAGAACGCGCCGGCATCGACGCCGATCAGCAGCACGCCCACCACATAACCACCGAATACGCCGACCGCGCTGAAGATCGCGGCGAGGATCGGCATCGAGATGATGCCGGCCCACAGGCGCGGCGCGACCACCACCTTGACCGGGTCGACGGCCATCATTTCCATCGCGGTCAGTTGCTCGCCCGCCTTCATCAAGCCGATCTCGGCGGTGAGCGACGTGCCGGCACGCCCGGCGAACAGCAGCGCCGTCACCACCGGGCCGAGTTCGCGCACGAGCGACAGCGCGACCAGCAGGCCGAGCGCCTGCTCCGAACCGTAGCGGTTCAGCGTGTAGTAGCCCTGCAAGCCGAGCACGAAGCCGACGAACAGACCCGACACCGCGATGATCACCAGCGAATAATTACCTACGAAGTGGATCTGCTTCGTGACAAGACGAGGACGGCGCAACAACGGAAAAAACTCGAGCAGCAGCCGGAAGAAAAAGCGCGTGGCGTAGCCGGCTGTGCCCAGTCCGTCGATCACCGAGCGGCCGATCGCACTGATCATGACTGACCTCCGCCGATGCCGAAGTCCGCCGCGAGCGGCGTCTTGCTGGGATAGTGAAATTTGAAGGGACCGTCGGGCGCGCCGTCGATGAACTGACGCACGGTGGGATCGGTCGACGCGCGCAATTCGGCGGGCGTGCCTTCGGCGTGAACCCCGCCGTTGGCGAGAAAGTAAACGTAATCGGCGATCGCAAACGATTCGGGCACGTCGTGCGTGACGAGAATCGAGGTGGCGCCGAGCGCCTGATTGAGCGCGCGAATCAGGTTCGCGGTGATGCCGAGCGAAATCGGATCGAGACCGGCGAATGGCTCGTCGTACATCATCAGCTCGGGATCGAGCGCGATGGCGCGCGCCAGCGCCACGCGCCGCGCCATGCCGCCCGAAATCTCCGACGGCGCCAGGTCGCGCGCGCCGCGCAGACCGACCGCGTTGAGCTTCATCAGCACGAGGTCGCGGATCAGTTCTTCAGGAAGGTCAGTGTGCTCACGCAGCGCGAAGGCGACGTTTTCGAACACGGACATGTCGGTGAACAGCGCGCCGAACTGAAACAGCATGCCCATCTTGCGGCGCAGAGCGTAAAGGCCCTCGCGCGTCTGCCGGCCGATGTCCTGGCCCTGGAACAGGATCTGGCCGCGCTGCGCGCGCACCAGGCCGCCGATCAGACGCAGCACGGTGGTCTTGCCGCAACCCGACCCGCCCATGACCGCGACCACCTGGCCGCGCTTGAAGCGCAGGTTCAGGTTCGACAGAACGAGCCGGTCGCCGTAACCGAAGTCGACGTCGCGCAGCTCGAGTAAGGTCTCGGGGGAGGAAGACACGAAACGGACAGTCCTTTTACACGGAAGGCGAATTATAGGGCCACCGTGCAAAAGTTGCCGTGAGAGTGCCCTGTCCCTTAACCAATCCAATCATGACGATTATCGCGTAAACCCTTGTTGCAGTGCAGAAACTGCAGCGGCCGGGTCCGCCGCTTCCGTCACCGCCCGCACCACGGCCGCGCAGCCGACACCCGTCGCCAGCACGTCAGGCAGGACCTGCAGGTCGATTCCGCCGATCGCCACCATCGGCACGACGCCGTCGAGCAGGCGCACGTAGCGGGCCAGACGCCTGAGGCCCTGCGGCGCGGTCGGCATGACCTTGGTGGTGGTCGGAAACACCGCGCCCAGAGCGATGTAGCTTGGCCGGAAATGCAGCACTTTCAGAATCTCGTAGAAACCGTGGGTCGACAGGCCCAAGCGGATGCCTCCTGCTGCCAGCGCCGCGAGGTCGGCCGTGTGCACGTCTTCCTGGCCGAGGTGGACGCCGTAGGCGCCGGCGTCGAGCGCGGCCTGCCAGTGGTCATTGATAAACACCTGAGCGTCGTGCTGACGGCCGACGGCCACGCAGCGGGCAATTTCACGCTTCAGCTCATCGGCAGGTTCGGCTGATTTGCGGCGCAACTGTACCGTCTTCACGCCGAAGCCCACCACCCGTTCGACCCATTCCGCCGTCGGCAGCACCGGATACAGGCCCAGCCGGTCCGGGCAGCGCGCGAACGCCTGCTCAGGGGCGTCAGGCAAACCGGCGAGACGCGGAAAATGGCTGAGATCGGCGGGAAAGGCGTCGTCGGCACGGGTTTCGTCGCCGTCGCGCCAGGCGAGCGCCAGCACCAGTGCGTCATGCGGGTCGAAGCCGCAGTCGAGGAACGCCGCCAGCGCGGCAATCCAGTCTTCCGCCAGATGACCTTCGAGGCGGTATTTTTCGCCGCCCAGATGCAACGTGGCCTTGTTCTCGGCAGCTTCGATCACGCCGGCGCCCCGCACCAGCCAGCGCGCCATCTGCTCGCCATGCTGCTGCGCGTCGGCGATCACGATCAGATCGCCGCCGTTCGGCTCGTCCGGCGCGGTCAGGCAGATGCGCCACGGCGCATGCGTCGGCGGCCAGTCGCCCAGCCGGGCGCGGATGCGCTCGGCGGCTTCGGTGAGTTCGTCGGCGGGCGGCCAGAACAGGTCGCGGTCTTTCAATGTCAACGTCTGCGTCATGCGGCGCTCCCGTCTTGATGCCAGAACGGCATGCCGACCACCGGCGTGCTCGCGTGCGCGCTTTCGCGCTCGGCCATCGGCCCCGCCAGAAAAGCCTGGCGCCCCGCTTCGACGCCCAGCGCGAAAGCGCGCGCCATCGCGTCGGGATGAGTGGCCTGCGAAACCGCGGTGTTCAGCAACACACCGTCGAAGCCCCATTCCATCACCTGCGCCGCATGCGACGGCACGCCGAGACCGGCGTCGACGATCAGCGGCACTTCCGGCAGACGCTCGCGCAACACGCGCAGGCCATATGGATTGATCACGCCCTTGCCGGTGCCGATCGGCGCGCCCCACGGCATCAACGCTTCACAGCCGGCGTCCAGCAAGCGACGGCCGATCACCAGGTCTTCGGTGCAATACGGCAGCACCTTGAAGCCGTCCTTGACCAATTGCGCGGCCGCTTCGATCAGGCCGACCGGGTCGGGCTGCAGCGTGTAATCGTCGCCGATCAGTTCGAGCTTGATCCACTCGGTTTCGAAGATTTCGCGCGCCATATGCGCGGTCGTCACCGCCTCGCCGACGGTCAGGCAGCCAGCCGTGTTCGGCAGTAGCGGTACGCCGTGGCGCTTGAGCAGGTCGAAGAAGCCGGCTTCCGCGCCGCCTTCGTTCATTTGCCGGCGCAGCGCGACGGTCACCATGCCAGGCCGCGCGGCATCGATCGAATCGGATAGCGATTGCAGCGACGGATAGCGCGAGGTGCCAAGCAACACGCGGCTCGCGAAAGTCTGGCCGTAGAGCGTGAGCGCGTCGGCGGTTTCTGGGGAAGTCATTTGCATAATCTTTTGTCTCCGGCAATCCGGCGTTTCAGGCAATGCATGGCGGTCGTTCAGCCGCCAGCCACGGGTTGCACGACATCGAGCCTGTCGCCCGCCTGCAGCGCGCGCGCCGCGTGCTGGGTGCGCGCCACGAAGTCGCCATTCAAGGCGACCGCAAACGGCGGACGCGCGCCGAACGCGGTCAGCGCGTCCGCGACAGTCGCGCCCTCGGGCAGCGACAACGGCTTCTGATTGATATGAATGTCCATGGTGTTCGAATACGTTTCAGTCGATGGCGAAAGCGGTGTGGCGGGCAGCGCTCGTCTGAGTCATGACGGGTCGCGCAACGCTCATGCCGGCTCCCGCGTGGAGTCCAGTTGAAAAAGCTCGCTCCAGCGCGCGTCGCGCTGCCAGTCGGCGAAGGCATCGGCGTCGCCGATGCGGCCGTCGAGCAGCGCCGCGGCGAAGCGCACGGCTTCGTCGGCGACTTCGGGCACGATCATGTAGCCGTGCCGGTACAGGCCGTTCACGCGCAGTGTCTGCGCGCCGTCCCACAGCAAGGCCGGACGGTGGTCCGGCAGAGTTGGGCGGCACTGCGAATTCAGTTCGAGGATGCGTGCCTCGCCGAAGCCGGGATGCACGGAAAACGCCGCGCTCAGCAGTTCGAGCGCGGAGCGCACGCTGACCGGCGACATGTCCTCGCCTTCCACTTCGGTGGCGCCGATCACGTAGAGATCGTCCTGCTTCGGCGCGATGTAGAGCGGATAGCGTGGATGCAGCAGCCGCACCGGCCGCGTCAGCTTGATACCGGGCGCATGCACGCGCGCGACTTCGCCACGAATGCCGCGCAGCGTAGGCAGCACGGACTTCGCGCCGAGGCCGCGGCAATCGATTGTGATACGCGCGGGCGGCAGCGCACGCTCGTCGACCGGCGTATTCCAGTGCGTGTCGACGCCGCGTTGCGCGAGGCCCGCGGCCAGCGCGGTCAGCACCTGACGATTGTCCAGCTGGCCTTCACGCGGCAGCAGCCAGCCCTGGTTAAAACGGCCCGCCAAAGCAGGCTCGGCGGCGCCGAGCTGCGCGCCCGCCAGGGTGACGAAGCCGCCGTCCAGCAATTCATCCGGAGCGTTCGAGCGCACCCGGCGTTCGAATAGCGGCGCTTCGGTGCGGTCGGCGTGATGCCAGACGACCAGCGTGCCGTTGCGCTGAAAGAACACCGGCTCAGGAAGTTCGGCCAGCACTTGCGGCCAGGTGTCGAGCGAACTCGCGCCGAGACGGGTGATCAGCAGTTCGGCGCTGGCGGCTTCCGCGAGCGGTGCCAGCATCGCTGCGGCGACCCACGCGGCCGATTGCGTGCCGGCGGCATCGCCACGTTCATAGAGCGCCACGCGATGCCCCTGACCGGCAAGCCGCCACGCCACCAGCCGCCCGCACAGGCCACCGCCGAGCACGGCGAAATCGGGTTGTGCAGAACGCGTCATCGCGCACACTCCGTTTCAGGACGGCAAGCAAAGCTGAAGCACGGCGCGCCGACGGCGGCGTGACGAAGAGCAAAACACATATCTGAAGAATAGGCGGTCATCGAGTCCTTTCCGTACGGCAACAAAACGCTCGTACCCAGGACGAAACCGGCGGGTGAGGCCGGCCGGGCAATGCGCGATCCAATGACGGACGCTGCCCGGCGGGGAATGGAAGACTGGCTGCTTCCGGAAACTTCCCGCGCCGGTATTACCCGGATCGGGTGCAAAGGGTGTCTCTCAGCCTCGCCGCTGCGCCATGAAAACCATGCCGCCTGTGCGCGAAGCACCCCTGTTTCGTCGAAGGTCATTAGACCATAAAAGGCGCGGCGCCCGCAAACCAGCGGCTGGCCGCGTCGCACGCGATTTGATCCGACACCATCTTTCACGTTATCAATGCGGCCGAAGGCGGCGCTCTGGCACAATGCCAGCACAGGACGCCGCACGAACGCGGCGCGGGCGGCACGCCGTCCCACCGTGTTCGCAACTGCAGCGGCGCGGGGCCTCGCGGCGCAAATTAATTTTCGCTTAAGGGCTTCACGCCAGAATCTGACGCTCACCCGGGCGTGCGTTCGTCGAGCACGACGCCCGGGCATGTACCGCAAACCCGCCGCAGGGCAGCCCGCAGACGAGCTGCCCGAACGGGGTCAGCCCCAATGGGCCACCCCGATGGGCCAGCACTACTTCAGGATGCTCATGACACCGAATACCTCTGCCAGCCCCGTGGTGCCGCCGGACGAAAAAGTCTCCGCCTGGAGCCTGATCAAACCCTACTGGGTTTCCGAAGAACGAAAAACGGCATGGGGCCTGCTCATCGCGATCATCGTGATGAATCTGCTCGTGGTGTGGATCAACGTACGGCTGAACCGCTGGAGCGCCGACTTCTACAACGCGCTGCAAACCAAGAACGTGCACGACTTCCCGCACCTGCTGATGGTGTTCTCGGGGCTCGCGTTCGGCTTCATCATTCTCGCGGTGTACGGCCGTTACCTGCGCCAGATGCTCGGCTTCCGCTGGCGCCAGTGGCTGACCACGCGCTACCTGAACGAGTGGCTGAACGACAGCGCCTTCTACCGGATCGAGCGCGACCGCCTCGCCGACAACCCCGACCAACGGATCAGCGACGACCTCCAGTCGTTCGCCACCAGCACGCTCTCGCTGACGCTCGACCTGCTGTCCACCGTCGTCACGCTGGTGTCGTTCATCACGATCCTGTGGTCGCTGGCCGGCGCGCTGACCATCTCGCTTGGCGGCATGCCGATCGAGATTCCCGGTTACATGGTGTGGGCCGCTGCGCTCTACGCCGTGGTCGGTTCGCTGATCATCCAGAAGGTCGGCCATCCGCTCGTGCCGATCAACTATCAGGCGCAGAAAGTCGAGGCGGATTTCCGTTTCGGCCTGATCCGTCTGCGTGAAAACGCCGAACAGATCGCCTTCTATAACGGCATGGAGACCGAGAAGAAGAACGCGCATTCGCTGTTCGGCCGTATCCGCGACAACTGGTGGCAGGTGATGAAGTACACCAAGCGGCTCACCTTCGTGCTGAGCTTCTATGGCCAGATCGCGATCATCTTTCCGCTGGTGGTCGCCGCGCCGCGCTACTTCGCCGGCGCCTTCACATTCGGCGTGCTGATGCAGATCTCCAGCGCCTTCGGCACGGTCAGCGATTCGTTCTCGTGGTTCATCAACAGTTACGGCACTTTGGTCGAATGGCGCGCTACCGTGAACCGGTTGCGTGAATTCAAGCGCGTGGTGCACGCGCCGCGTCTGAAGGAATCGGTCTCGCCGGCTACCGCGCATGGCGGCATCAATCTGCATTTCGTCGACGAAGACAAGCTCTCCACCGACGGCCTCAAACTCGCCCTGCCCAACGGCAATCCGTTGTCGCGCATTCGCGATGTCGCGATTCAGCCGGGCTCGCGCTGGCTGGTGCGCGGCCCGTCGGGCTCGGGCAAGAGCACGCTGATGCGCGCGCTCGCCGGCTTGTGGCCGTTCGGTGATGGTTCGATCGACGCCCCGGTCAACGCGCGCATGATGTTCATTCCGCAGGTCAGCTACATGCCGATCGGCACGCTCAAAGCGGCGCTCGCCTATCCGTCCGCCGCCGACACCTACACGGACGACGAATGCCGCGAAGCGCTCGTCGTCTGCCATCTGTCGGAATACGCGGACCGTCTGCAGGAAACGGGACACTGGACCCGTATTCTGTCGCCGGGCGAGCAACAGCGCCTCGCCGCCGCACGCGTGCTGCTGCACAAACCGGACTATCTGTTCCTCGACGAAGCCACCAGCGCGCTCGACGCGGAAAACGAAGCGCGTCTGTATCGCCTGTTCACCGAGCGGCTGCCGAAGGCCGCGATTGTCAGCGTCGCGCATCGCGAGTCGCTGGCTGCGTTCCATGACGAGACGCTCGACGTCGAGCGCTCGGGCGAAGCGGTCGCGGCATGACCACCCTGAGCCGCGTCAGCGACCTGAACGACGCGGGCAGCGCCGGATTCGAGCGCGTCGTGCTGATCACCGGCGCGGGCTCCGGCATCGGCGCGGCATTGGCCAGACGCATCGCCGCGCCACGCTCGGCCTTGATGTTGCACGCACGCGGCGCGGATCAGGAAGCGCGTGAACGGCTCGCGCAAGTCGCCGCCGACTGCAGCGCGAACGGTGCGCGCTGCGCGACGGTGTTTGGCGATCTTGCCGAACGCGGCGCTGCGGAACATGTGATTCATCAAACGCTGGCGAGCTTCGGTGCACTCGATCAACTGGTCGCCAACGCAGGACACGCGCAGCGCCAAACGCTGAATGCGCTCGATCCCGACGCGCTGAGCGCAGCCTTCGCGGCGATGCCGGCGGCGTTCGCGGCGCTCGTCAAACGCGCGACGCCCGCGCTGGAAACCTCGAAGCGCGGCCGCGTGGTCGCGCTCAGTTCGTTCGTCGCGCACCGCTATCGCTCGGATACGCCGTTTGCCGCGACAGCCGCTGCGAAGGCGGCGCTCGAATCGCTAGCGAAAACCGCGGCCGCCGAGCTTGCACCGCATGGCGTAACGGTCAATTGCGTGGCGCCCGGCTATACCCGTAAAGATCGCGGGCCGAGTGCCGATAATGCATCGGTATGGACTCGCGCCGCGCAGGCGACGCCGCTCGGGCATGTCGCCGAACCCGCGGATGTCGCCGCGCTGATCGCGTTCCTGCTTTCCGATGAAGCGCGTCATATCACTGGCCAGGTGATTCATGTGGACGGTGGCCTCACGCTTGGTTGAGTGACAGGCGAACTGCCTCACTCAGCCACACCAGATCGCAACTGCGCCCCGCTGCATTCCTTCGCTCTCAGCGCAATACACCGCAACATCCCGAAACACGCGAGAAGAGTTCGAAAGCATTTGCGAAGCGCCTAAGCTGTTCCGCGCTTTGGAAACGCCTCCCAGCGGCGACGATAGCCGTGCGGGCCGTACCCGGTCCTGCCCCACGTCATTCATCGCTACTGGAGTCTCCGTCCATGTCATTCGATCGCCGCTCCCATCCTTTGACCCAGCGCCTGGCGCTAGCTCTCGGCGCCGCGCTGCTCGTCACAAGCGTTGCGCACGCAGCCCAGGCGACTCAGGCCAATCTGGCCAACGAACCGGCCGACGTTTGCCCCGCGCTCAAACATATCGTCGATGCCGCTGATTTCCGGCAGTTGCAAACCCAGGCCGCCGCGCAATTGCCGGGCACGTCGAGCGCCGACGACTGCCGCGCCAACACGCACGCCTACGATTGCCACTGGCGCGCGCACTGGCAAGCCGACGGCGTCGTCACCGATCCGCTCGAGGAATTCGGCGCCGATATCGCCGCCTGCTTCCCGAACGTCGTGCATGACGTCAACACGCCGACGCGCCAGCATTTCATCGTCACCACCGCCGAGCGTCGCGTCAGCGTCACGGCGAATGTGCAGGGGCAAAACGAACTGCGTCTGCGCGTCACGCGCTGAGCGTGATCCTGATTGCAGTTACCCGAGGTGATTCGCCGTGACTCACCGCCTCCACCAACCGCCACCTGGCGCCGCCTCATGACCTTCGTGCCGAGCATGCGCGCTTATGCTTTCACGCGAGCCCCACGGGCCGCGTGGGTTACGTTGCGGCGTCCCTGCGCGTGGCTCACCGTATCCGCCACGCTGGCGGTCGGCCTGAACGGCTGCGCCTGGACATTGATCCAGGCCGCCGACGCCACCGGCTCCGTCATTCAGGCGGGCTACGCGATCGCGGCGAACTATTCGTCGCCGACCTTCGTCAACGGCAGGCCGGCCGAGGTCAGCAACGTCTGCATCGAAGTCAATCAGAACGTGTCGGTGGGCGATTTCGTGCCGGCGTTGCAACTCGCACTCGACCGGCGCGGCATTCGTTCGGACGTCTACAATCCGGGCACCTCGCCCGCCGGCTGCGAGGCGCGCCTCGTCTACAACGCCGCAATCGATTATGGTCGCCGCTCGTTCAGCGACGAGACGATCCAGTATCTGTCGATCATCGACCTGACGCTGATCCAGAACGGCCGCATTCTCGTCACCGCCCGCTATCAGACCGGCGGCCTGAACACCGATCGCTTCTCTTCGGCGTCGACCAAGCTCAACGGGCTGATCGAGCGAATGGTGGTCGATCGAACCGACTTCGCGCGGCAGCCGCTGCAGACCATCCAGACCTCGCAGGCGAACTAGCCAAGCGGGCTCTTGCCATCTCTTACACGGGAAAGGATTCGAAAGCGTTACGCGCTTTGCTCCGCGCGCGTGCTTCTCTAAGATGACCTGAATGAACCAATCCATTCTCGTCGTCGACGACGACCCCGTCGTACGTGAGCTCGTCAGCGGCTATCTGGAAGGGCGCGGCTTCAAAGTCGACACGCTCCAGAACGGCCTGGCGCTGCAGCGTCGTTTGCAGGACGAACGGCCCGCCTTGATCGTGCTCGACATCATGATGCCGGAGCTCGACGGCATCAGCGCGCTGCGCGCCTTGCGCGTGGCCGGCGACGACATCCCCGTGATTCTGCTGACCGCGCGCTCCGATCCGATCGACCGCGTGATTGGCCTCGAACTCGGCGCGGACGACTATCTCGGCAAACCCTTCGAACCGAGCGAACTGGTGGCGCGGATTCGCACTGTGCTGCGCCGTCGCGGCACGATTGCGCCGAGTGCGCCGGAGCAGCGCGCGCCGTACCGCTTCGGCCGTTTCGAAGTGAATTTTCCGGCGCGCGAGTTACGCCGGGACGGCGAGCGCATCACGCTGCGTTCGAGCGAATTCGCCATGCTGAAGGTATTCGTCAGCCACGCGATGACCGTCCTGACGCGCGCGCAGTTGCTGGAGAAACTGCACGGCAATAGCGAGGTGCATCGCAATCGCAGCCTGGACGTGTCGATCTGGCGTTTGCGCCGGCTGATCGAAGTGGACCCTTCCGAGCCGCGCTATGTGCAAACCGTGTGGGGACGCGGCTACGTATTCGTCCCGGACGGTGAAATGGGCGCGGCTGAACGCAGCGCCTGACGGGTGCGTGAAGTGCGATGGACTGTCCACTTCATGTGTCGCTTGCGTCCCAGATCTGTAGCGCGCCAACGGCTCAGAACGTCAGCACGCTCATGAACATTCTCTGCAGCCAGCCCATCGTCGTGGCGTCGGATACCATGCCCACGCCGGCCTGTTCGATGCGCGCGTTCGCTACCTTGCTCGACGCCACGTAATTGCCCGCTTCGATATCCTTAGGATTGACGATGCCCGACAGGCGCAGCCGGTCGCGGTTGCCGCTCATCGCGATCACCTTCTCGCCCGACACCACGAGATTGCCGGTCGACATGGTGCCGATCACGGTGACAGCGAGCGTGCCGTTCATGCCGCTGACGTCCGTAAGACTGCCCTGCCCTTTGTATTCGGTGCTCGCCGAGCCGATGTTGAACAGTCGCGCGAGCCGCGCGGCGGCGTTGGTGGAATGATCGGCGGCGTCGGCGGTGATGCTGCTCGAGCGGCTCGCCGCGGCGGTCGCGCTGTTGTTGCCGCTGTACGATTCCGCAAGGCGGATGGTCAGCACGTCGCCGATATGCTGGGCGCGCGGTGTTTCGTATAGCAGCAGCGGCGTGCCCGCCTGATAGATCGCGCCTTGCGTGTTGACGTTCAGCGGCGCCGAGGCGAGCGGCGGCGCCATCGGCGTATCGACGATCGAGCTTTGCTGGTGGCCCGCGCAAGCCGCAAGGCAAGCCGCCGCAGCTAGCGCGACAGCCAGACGTAGCGCAGTCATGCATGCTCCTTGTTGAAAACGGGCCTCACGGCCGCACTCATCGGCGCTCATCAACCCGCCTCCGCGCCGCTCGCCTGCCATTGCCGCACCACCGACTTCACCCACGCATCCGAGCCCTTCAGCAGATAGGTGAGCGTGCCGTTGCGCGTGCCCGGCAGAAAGCACAACGTGATCGAACTCACCGCGTTTTCCCACACGTACATGGGCATCGCGCCCGTCGCCGACACGTTCTGCGTCGCGAGACGCGGCGGCCCGTAGCGGTCCGCGAGCGCGTCGCGCAAATCTTCGGCGGTGATCTCGTCGATCACGAAAGAAATCTCGTACAGATGCAGCGCGCTTTGGCCGTCCACACGCGCGAAACGCAGCACGTGCTCCAGCGCCGGCGCGCCGTCGACCACCGCTTGCGACACCGCCCAGCCGTTGTCCGCGCGATGCGCCCAGCGGCAGGCCACCGTCAGACTGTCGTGCGACTTGAGCCGCATGCCGAGCGCGCCGGCCTGCACGTCCGTCTCGCAGACCGGCACGCTGCCGAGCGGCGTCGCCCGCACGCTCGAGCCCGCGCGGAATTCGTCGAGCGTGATGCCGAGCGCAACGCCACGAAACGCGAATGGCGCGTCTTGCGAGCGATGCCGCGCATCGGCGGAAGGATCTTTCGATGCGGGGCCCGCAGCACTTGCGTCGCGCGCTGGCGGCCGCGCTTGCACGCTCGACGACAGCACGCCGCCCAGCAACGCCAGCGCCCAGGCAATCCGTTTGAGTGTCATGATTCAGTCGATGGCGGATGAACACATGTCGAACGGCGAGGCCGCGGCATGGCCGACGACCGGGATGATTTTCAGCGTGGCCGAAGTCAGCCGGCACGGCAGCGCGGCGACGGCGCAGCCACCCAGTGGCAGCAGCGCCGCGCCGAGCGTCAACCACGCAACGACACGCATCAAGCGGTGAAGAATTCTCGGAGTCGACACGTGGGCCTCGGTACGTCAGGCTGTCGTATTGACGTGGTGCCCGACCAGCCCGGTGGGCAGCGACGGCGGTGTCTGAGCGCCAGACTCTCGGGTCGGCGTGGCGGTGCCCGGGTTGTTGGCGGCTGCGGGTCTTTCGGCCGGCGGCGTCGGCGCCAGAGAAGAAAAGCGGGTTGAAGAGAGATTGCTGGGAACGGTCATGATGAGCCTCGCGTGGCGCTAGGTTTCGATTTCACGCCGCCTGCCGTGGGCCCAAGGCGTTAGGCTGATTCAGCATGCGGCGCAACGTGCTGCACGACGAATCATCTCGCGGCCACGCAATGCCGATGCACGAAGCAAAGCGCGCTTTCCCGCGGTTCTTACGACCCGTTCCGACCTGTTTCGACCGGTTCCAGATACGTGCAAATTCTTTCCTGCGAGGAATGTTGGCGATGCGAAACGAATTCGGCGCCGCCGCGTGCGCTGCCAAAGATGGCGCGGCTGAAATATCCCGCGAGCCTTGCGTAGCGGGCCTGACAAGCGGGCCTGAAAGCGAGCCGGCCGAAGCGGCGCGGCCTGCCGTAAGCGTTGGTAAGAAAACAGTCGGCCGCGCGCCGCGCGCGTCAGCTTAAAATTTCAGCATGAATCCACAGGTCCTTATCGTCGACGACGATCCGGTCGTACGCGATCTGCTTTGCAAGTTTCTGCAGTCGAACGGCTTCGACGCGTCCGTGCTCCACGACGGCACACATCTCCAGCGCCGCCTCGAACGCGAACGGCCGTCCGTCGTCGTGCTCGACATCATGATGCCGAACACCGACGGCTTGCGCGCGCTCACCGCGCTGCGCGCCGCCGGCGACGACATTCCGGTGATCTTCGTGACGGCGCGCGGCACGGTGGCCGACCGCATTGTCGGGCTCTCGCTCGGCGCGGACGACTACCTGACCAAGCCGTTCGATCCGCGCGAATTGCTCGCCCGCATCCACACGGTGTTGCGGCGGCGCGGGCCGTCCACCACGAGCGCGCCGGAAGCCCGCAAACCGTATCGCTTCGGCCCGTTCGAGCTCGACTTCGCCACCCGTTCGCTATGCCGCGACAATTCGAAGCTGGCGCTGCGCGACAGTGAGTTCGCGCTCCTGAAGATCTTCGTCAACAATCCGTACAAGGTGCTGTCGCGCGTGCTGATTCACGATCTCGTGCATCGCGACAACCTCGCCTTCCGCGACCGCAGCCTCGACGTGCCGATCTGGCGCCTGCGCCGCGTGATCGAAGACGACCCGTCGAATCCCTGCTACGTGCAGACGGTGCGCGGCAAAGGCTACGTTTTCGTGCCCGACGCCGACGGCACGCCCTTCGCCGACGAGGCCGCCTCAAGCGCATGAAAAACCCGCTGAACACGCTGTTCGGCAGAATGGCGTTACTCTCGGCGGCGGTGTTGTTCGCAATTCAGGCCGGCTGGTTCGTGCTGGTGGTGATGCAGCCGCCGCGCCACGAAATCGACGGCTTCGCGCGCGGCATCCTGCTGGTGCTGCAAGCCGTCAACGGCGAGCCGATGAAAGGCGCCGCGCTCGCGCCCGCCATGCGCGTCCATCTCGTACCCACCTGGAACATGCCGGCGAGCGTGCATCTACACCCGCCCACGCAGCGTCCGCTCGAAGACCTGAGCCGGCACTTGCGCGAGAATCTGCCGCCCGGCACGCAGATCGCCGTCGACGACCTACGCCCGCCGCAGCTATGGGTGCTGTTTCCCGGCAAGCCGAACTGGGTCGTGGTGCCGGTCGATGTGCCGCCGCGCCCGCGCTTTCTGATCGAGTCGATCTCAATGCTGCTCGCCGCGCTAATCCTCTCGCTGTTGGCGGTCTGGCAGATGCAGCGGCCGCTTTCGCGCGTCGCCGATGCCGCGCGTGCGTTCGGCTCGGGCGGCCGTCCGGAGCCGGTGACAGTGCAAGGCCCGCGCGAGTTGCGCGATCTGATCGGTTCGTTCAACGACATGATGCGGCGCCTGAATGAAGCGGGCGACGACCAGGCCGTGATGCTGGCCGGCGTCGCGCACGACCTGAAGGCGCCGCTCACGCGCCTGAAGCTGCGCGCGAGCGTGCTGGTGGCGGAAAACGAACGCGCCGGTCTGATCCGCGACGTCGACTCGCTCACCAACATCGTTCAGCAGTTTCTCGAATTCGCGGGACAGTCCGCCGACGCCGGGCCGCCGGTCGAAGTCGACGACTTCCTGCAGGAACAGTTCTCCGCCAGCGACAGCACCGAAGCACCGCTCTTCACACTCGATCTGCGCGCCGGCTCGGCGTTCAGGCTGCCGCGCACGCTGCTGGACCGGCTGGTCACGAACCTCGTCGACAACGCGCTCGAACACGGCGCGCCGCCGGTGGATATCGCCACCGCCCGCACCGACGGCCATTGGGTAATCAGCGTGCGCGACCACGGCGCCGGCATTCCCGACGACCGCATCGCCGCAGCCATGAAGCCGTTTGTCCGGCTCGACGCGGCGCGTGGCGGCGAAGGCCATTGCGGCCTCGGCCTCGCGATCGTCGCACGCCTCGCGCACGATCGCGGCGGACGCTGTCACGTGCGTAATCACGCGCGGGGCGGTCTGGAAGTGCGGATCGAATTGCCGGCGGTGCCGGTGTTGACGTGACAGAGAGGTGAAAGAGGTTGGGCGGCGCTTACGCACCCTTACTGGATGAACCATCGCAGGCGCGGGGGCTTTATAGTCGCTCCCGGCAACCTCGATGCCGCCCTTCTCTGTCCGCCCCGTCATTTAGGGCGGACTTTTTTTTGGCCCGCTTTTTTCGTGCTGAACGCGTAGCTCGCGGCTGTGGCGCCTCAAACCACGAGGCGACTGTGCAAGGTATCGATGGTCGTCTGCGAGACGCCGAGACCTTGCGTCAGATAGCTCACCATCGTGCCGTAGATCGCCTGCACCTGGTCGAATCCGGCCTGCAGATAATTTTCCTGAACATTCATCAGCGGCGCCTCGGCGGAAGCGATGGCGTCGCCGTCCTGCGCGCGCAGCCTGCCTGTTTGCGTCTCGATCGACGGCGCCAGATAGGCGTTGCTCAGCAGATAGTCCTGCATGATGACGTCGAGCGGAACGTTCGCAATGCTGAGCAGGAGCGCCGCGACCCAACCGGCGCGGTCCTTGCCCGCGTTGGAATGAAAGAGTTGCGCACCCGGCCCTTCGGCGAGACTCGTCAGCAGCGCCCCGTATGCGGCGCGCTGCGCGGCGCCGGTGACGTAGCCGCGCGCCTGCGATTCCATGAACGCGACGGCGGCGGCCGCCGTCTCGACGTTCGGCGTGACGAAGTCAGTGATGCCGAGCACGTTGAGCGTCTGGGTGGTCGCGCCGCTCGGCAGGATATCGGCGGTACGCGCAATTTCACCGGGCGTGCGCAGATCGTAGACTGAGGCAATGCCGAGCCGGTCGATGGTGGCCTGGTCGGTGGTGTCGAGCGTCAAGGCGTTCGCGCGGTAGAACGCGCCCCGGCGCATCTGTTTGCCGTCGACGGTCGGATACCCAGCGGCCGCTCCCGCCAGATCGCGGAAGTTGTCGACCGACGCAAGACGCGGCGTGGCGGGCTGATCAGCGTCGAGGTTGCCGCCGCCGCACGCGGACAGCAACGAGCTGCCCATGCCGGAGATCAGCAGCACGCTGGCTGAGCGCTTCAGGAAAGTCCGGCGCGAGGCCGGCGGCGCCTCGTCCGACAGTTGGCTCGTCCGCGGGAAAGTGCTCGCGGAGCGTCGGAATGGCGAGCAGTTTTTTGCGGGAGCGGGCATTCGGCGTGGCTGGCGCGGGCGTGAGTGGATAAGTCGCAGCATCGGCGCTGCGAGCGCAGTTTAACCATGCTCGATATCGTTTGGGTTACACGGTAGTAGTTGGTAAGGAAAAAGCGGCTCGCGTGCATCGGCCGGACAGCGCGATCGTCAGCCAGGCCGCGACATTGCCTTTCCCTCGCGCCGATTTCTTCGGCTTTTCATCTCTTATCGGTTTCTTACCGTTACCTGCCATTTTTGACCACAACTGGCCGCACGACGCCCCATCCCCGTAGAATACAAACACCCCACATTCACGCCGACGGCAGGCCAACAAGCCCTGGAGACCACAACAAAACATGCCTTCTCTCCAATGGTTCACCGAACTGACCCAACGCGAACGCCGCACGCTGTACGCCGGCTTCGGAGGCTACGCGGTCGATGCCTTCGACTTCATGATTTACTCCTTCCTCATTCCGACGCTGATCGCGACGTGGGGCATGACCAAAAGCGAAGCCGGCATGATCGCCACCAGTTCGCTGATCTCGTCGGCGGTGGGCGGCTGGCTCGCCGGCATTCTCGCCGACCGCTACGGCCGCATCCGCGTGCTGCAGTGGACCATCGCCACCTTCGCGCTGTTCACCTTTCTGTCCGGCTTCACGCACTCGTTCTGGCAGTTGCTCACCACGCGCACACTGCAAGGCATCGGCTTCGGCGGCGAATGGTCGGTCGTGACAATCATGATGGCGGAGACCATTCGCTCGCCTCAGCATCGCGCGAAAGCGGTCGGCACCGTGCAAAGCAGCTGGTCGTTCGGCTGGGCGGCTGCGGCGATCATTTACTGGGCGTTCTTTGCGTTGCTGCCTGAGCAGTACGCATGGCGCGCCTGCTTCTGGATCGGTCTGCTGCCCGCTGCATGGATCATCTACATTCGTCGCAATGTGAGCGATCCGGAGATCTTTCTCGAAACACGCCGGGCTCGTGATAGCGGTTTCGATACGTCACATTTCCTGCAGATCTTCTCGGGCGCTCACCTCAAAACCACCCTGCTCGGTAGCGTGCTGTGCACCGGCATGCTCGGCGGCTATTACGCGATCACCACGTGGTTGCCGACCTATCTGAAGACCGTGCGGCATCTGTCTGTGTTCAACACGAGCGGTTATCTGATCGTGCTGATCGTCGGTTCATTCACGGGGTATATCGTCGGCGCGATTCTGTGCGACAAGATCGGCCGGCGCGCGTCGTTCGTGCTGTTCGCGATCGGCTCGTTCGTGCTCGGCATGTTCTACACCATGCTGCCGATCACCGACGGCATGATGCTCGCGCTCGGTTTTCCGCTCGGCATCGTGGTGCAAGGGATTTTCGCGGGCGTGGGCGCTTACCTGTCCGAGCTTTATCCGAATGCGATACGCGGTTCGGGACAAGGATTCTGCTATAACCTCGGGCGCGGCCTCGGTTCGTTCTTTCCGATTCTGGTCGGTACACTGTCGCAAACCATGACGCTGGTGAAAGCGATGGGCATCGTGGCCGGCTCGGGCTATCTGCTTGTGATCGTCGCCGCGTTGTGTCTGCCCGAAACCAAGGGCAAGGTGCTCGGCGCGACCCAGCCTGCCGCCTGAACCCGCAGTCACACACATGAAAACGATTGTTCTGGGCGGCGGCGTGATTGGCGTCGCCACCGCTTTTTACCTGCGCCAGCAGGGCTGCGAAGTCACCGTGATCGAGCGCGAACCGGACGTCGCGCTCTCCACCAGTTTCGGCAACGCGGGCGTGATCGCGCCGGGCTACGTAACGCCCTGGGCCGCGCCCGGCATGCCGGCGAAGATCCTCAAATATCTGTTCAAACCGGCCTCGCCGCTGATCTTCCGCCCGACCTTCGATCCGGCCCAATGGCGTTGGATCGCACGCTGGCTGTATGAATGCGACCTCGAACGGTTTCGCGTCAACAAGCAGCGCATGCAGCGCATTGCTTACTACAGCCGCGACTGTCTGCACGAATTCCGCGCTTGCTATCCGTTCGACTACGCCCGCAGCCAAGGCTATCTGCAGTTGTTCCGCAGCGAGTACGACGTCGAACTCGCGCAGCCGGCGCTCGCCGTGTTACGCGACGCGGGTATCGCGCATCGGGAAGTGAGCGCGGCGCAGTGTATTGAGATCGAGCCGGGTTTGAGCTGGGCGCGTCAGGCGCCGCTCTCGGGGCTCTATCTGCCCGACGACGAAGCCGGCGATTGCGCACGCTTCACGCGCGAACTGCGCGCCATTTGTGAACGCAATGACGTGCGCTTCCGTTTCGACACGCGGGTGACGTCGCTCGATGTGCAAGGCGGGGCGGTGCGCGCAGTGCGTATCGAGAGCGAGCGCGGCGCGGAGATGCTGTACGCGGATGCCGTGGTGGTGGCGCTGGGCGTCGACAGTGCGGGGTTGCTCGCGCGGCTCGGCGTGAAGGTGCCGCTTTATCCGGTGAAAGGCTATTCCGCGACGCTGCCCGTCACTGATGAAGAAAAAGCCCCGCGCGGCGCGTTGATGGACGAATCGCTGAAGACGGCAATCACGCGTTTTGGCAACAACCTGCGGGTGGCAGGCACTGCGGAACTCGGTAATCGGCAGACCACCTTGCGCGAACAGGCCTTGCAAACGCTCATGAAAGTGCTGAGCGACTGGTTCCCGCACGCGGCCAATCCCACGTCCGCGCATTTTTGGGTCGGCCGCCGTCCCATGACACCCGACGGCGCGCCGCTGCTCGGTCCTTCCGGCGTGGAGAAACTGTGGTTGAACCTCGGGCACGGCTCGACGGGTTGGGCGATGTCGATGGGTTCGGGACGTGTGGTCGCGGATTTGATTACACACCGCAAGCCGGAGATCGATCTTGATGGGCTGACGTTGGAGCGGTACGGTAAATCACGTACATAGCGCCGCTGCACGCTGAAGTTAAAAAGCCGGGTCACCCTCTCAGGTGCCCGGCTTTGTTTTTTCACCGCTTGATGCACCGCTGACGCAGCACATTGTCGTCTCCACCTCTTCCTGCAAGCAGTAGCCGGCTCCCATGCCTCAGCACGAAAACCGGACGGGAGACGTTTAGCGCGGCAGTTCCGAATGCCCCATCAGGAACGCGTCGACCGAACGCGCGCACTGACGGCCTTCACGAATCGCCCACACCACCAGCGACTGACCACGGCGCATATCGCCGGCGGTGAATACCTTGTCCACCGACGTGTAGTACGCCTTCTCGCCTTCGGTCGAAGCACGCACGTTGCCGCGATTATCCCTGTCGACGCCGAACGCCTCGAGCACCGGCGACACCGGCTGCGTGAAGCCCATGGCGAGCAGCACCAGATCGGCCTTCATTTCGAATTCGGAGCCCGGCACTTCCTGCATCTTGCCGTCCTTCCATTCGACGCGCGCCGCGATCAGCTTCTCGACCTTGCCGTTCTTGCCTTCGAGGCGCTTGGTCGCGACTGCCCAATCACGCGAGCAGCCTTCGTCATGCGACGACGACGTGCGCAGCTTGATCGGCCAGTACGGCCACACGAGCGGCTTGTTCTCTTCTTCCGGCGGCTGCGGCAGCAATTCGAATTGCGTGACGCTCTTCGCGCCATGGCGATTCGACGTGCCCACGCAGTCCGAACCCGTATCGCCGCCGCCGATCACGACCACATGCTTGCCCTTCGCGAGCAACTGGTTCGCGACCTTGTCGCCGGCATTGACCTTGTTCTGTTGCGGCAGAAATTCCATCGCGTAGTGGATGCCTTCCAGCTCGCGACCCGGCACCGGCAGATCGCGCGGCGTTTCCGAACCGCCAGCGATCACCACGGCGTCGAACTCTTCCTTCAGTTGCTCCGGCGTGATGGTTTCCTTCGCCGTGTTGCCGATATGCGCCGGCAGCGAATCCGCCTTGCCGATGAACACGCCCGCGCGGAACGTCACGCCTTCGGCTTCCATCTGACGCATGCGGCGATCGATCAGCCACTTCTCGAGCTTGAAGTCGGGAATGCCATAACGCAGCAAACCACCAATGCGGTCGTTCTTTTCGAACACGGTGACATCGTGCCCCGCGCGCGCGAGTTGCTGCGCGACGGCCAAACCAGCGGGGCCGGAACCGACCACGGCGACCTTCTTGCCGGTCTTGTGCTTCGGCGGCTGCGGCGCAACCCAGCCTTCGGCCCAGGCTTTGTCGATGATCGCGTGCTCGATCGACTTGATGCCGACCGGGTCGTCGTTGATGCCGAGCGTGCAGGCCGCTTCGCACGGTGCCGGGCAGATGCGGCCCGTGAACTCGGGGAAGTTGTTCGTCGAGTGCAGCACTTCGATCGCGTTCTTCCAGTCCTGATGGAACACCAGGTCGTTGAAGTCCGGGATGATGTTGTTCACCGGGCAGCCGTTGTTGCAGAACGGAATGCCGCAGTCCATGCAACGTGCGCCTTGAATCTTCGCTTCGTCGTCGGTCAGCGCGGCGACGAATTCCTTGTAGTGCTTCACACGCGTGAGCGGAGCTTCGTACGCCTCGTGGCGGCGTTCGAACTCGAGAAAACCGGTTGCCTTGCCCATGTGGTTCTCTTCTCTATCTAATCAGGTGGGGTGATCTACACCCGCCGCGTGCACCGTTGAACGGCGGGGCGCGGCGGGTACGGCTTGTATGTGACGTCTTTGGCTTGAGGCCAGTTGCGGATCAGGCGGCGAGCACTTCCTTGTTCGCCTTCTTCGCGGCCATTTCGCCCAGCGCGCGCTTGTATTCGGTCGGGAACACCTTCACGAATTGACGGCGCGACGCGTCCCAGTTTTCGAGCAGCGCCTTGGCGCGCGGCGAACCCGTGAACTGGAAGTGACGCTCGATGAGTCCCTTGAGCAGCGCCTCGTCGGTTGCGCCGGCGTGCCACAGGCCCTTGTCGACCGTGCGTTCCTGTTCGGCCGTTTGCAGAACCGGATCGAGCGCGACCATCGACTTGTTGCACTTGCCCGCGAACGAGTTGTCCGGGTCATACACGTAGGCGATGCCGCCCGACATGCCGGCCGCGAAGTTGCGGCCCGTTTCGCCGAGCACGACCACCGTGCCGCCCGTCATGTATTCGCAACCGTGGTCGCCCGTGCCTTCGACAACCGCCGTCGCGCCCGAGTTACGCACGCAGAAGCGCTCGCCGGCGACGCCGCGGAAGAACGCTTCACCTTCGATCGCGCCGTACATCACCGTGTTGCCGCAGATGATGTTCTCTTCCGACTTGCCGCGGAAATCGTTGGTCGGTCGGATGATGATGCGGCCGCCAGACAGACCCTTGCCGACGTAGTCGTTACCGTCACCGACGAGATCCAGTGTGATGCCCTTGGCGAGGAACGCGCCGAAGCTCTGGCCGGCCGTGCCCTTCAACTGGATGTGAATGGAGTCGTCGGGCAAGCCGTCGTGACCATACTTCTTCGCGATCGTGCCGGACAGCATCGCGCCGACGGTACGGTTCACGTTGCGCACCGGCTGAATGAACGAGACGTGCTCGCCCTTCTCGATCGCCGCCTTCGCCTTCTCGATCAGAGTGTGGTCGAGCGCCTTGTCCAGACCGTGGTCCTGCATGTCGACATGCTTGCGCGCGACTTCAGCCGACACTTGCGGCAGATAGAACACGCGCGAGAAGTCCAGACCCTTGGCCTTCCAGTGCTCGATGCCCTTCTTCATGTCGAGCAGTTCGGCGTGGCCGATCAGGTCGTCGAACTTGCGGATGCCCAGTTGCGCCATGATTTCGCGCGCTTCTTCCGCAACGAAGAAGAAGAAGTTCACGACGTGTTCCGGCTGGCCCTGGAACTTCGCACGCAGCACCGGATCTTGCGTCGCAACGCCGACCGGGCAGGTGTTCAAGTGGCACTTGCGCATCATGATGCAGCCTTCGACGACGAGCGGCGCCGTCGCGAAACCGAACTCGTCGGCGCCGAGCAGCGCGCCGATCACGACGTCGCGGCCGGTCTTCATCTGACCGTCGGCCTGCACGCGGATACGGCCGCGCAACTGGTTCAGCACGAGGGTTTGCTGCGTTTCGGCAAGGCCCAGTTCCCACGGCGTGCCGGCATGCTTCACCGACGACAACGGCGACGCGCCCGTGCCGCCGTCATGGCCGGCGATCACGACGTGATCGGCCTTGGCCTTGGCGACACCGGCGGCAACCGTACCCACGCCCGATTCCGACACCAGCTTCACCGAGATGCTGGCCGCCGAGTTGGCGTTCTTCAGATCGTGAATCAACTGCGCCAGATCTTCGATCGAGTAGATGTCGTGGTGCGGCGGCGGCGAAATCAGTCCGACGCCCGGCACCGAGTAACGCAGCTTGCCGATGTAGTCCGACACCTTGTGGCCCGGCAACTGGCCGCCTTCGCCCGGCTTCGCGCCTTGCGCCATCTTGATCTGGATCTGATCAGCGGACGCGAGGTATTCCGCGGTCACGCCGAAACGGCCCGACGCCACCTGCTTGATCTTCGAGCGCAGCGAGTCGCCTTCCTTTAGCGGAATGTCGACGATCACTTCGTCGCCGATCACCGACTTCATGGTGTCGCCGTTCTTGATCGGAATGCCGCGCAGTTCGTTGCGATAACGGTTCACGTCCTCGCCGCCTTCGCCCGTGTTCGACTTGCCGCCGATGCGGTTCATCGCGACCGCCAGCGTGGCATGTGCTTCAGTCGAGATCGAGCCCAGCGACATCGCGCCGGTCGCGAACCGCTTGACGATTTCCTTCGCCGATTCGACTTCGTCGAGCGGAATGGCCTTGGTCGGATCGAACTTGAATTCGAACAGGCCGCGGAACGTCATGTGGCGCTTGGTCTGATCGTTGATCAGATGCGCGTATTCCTTGTACGTCTGATACGAGTTGCTGCGCGCCGAGTGCTGCAGCTTGGCGATCGCATCCGGCGTCCACATGTGTTCTTCGCCGCGCACGCGGTACGCGTATTCGCCGCCCGCGTCGAGCATGTTCGCGAGGACCGGGTTGTCGCCGAACGCGTCGCGGTGCAGACGGATCGCTTCTTCCGCGACGTCGAACAGGCCAATACCGCCGACCTTCGACGACGTGCCCTTGAAGTACTTCACCACCAGGTCTTCAGCCAGACCGACCGCTTCGAAAATCTGCGCGCCGGTGTACGACATGTAGGTCGAAATGCCCATCTTCGACATGACCTTCATCAGGCCCTTGCCGACTGCCTTGGTGAAGTTGTAGACCGCCTTCTCCGCCGACAGGTCGCCCTTCAGGCCGGCCGCGAGCTGGCTCAGCGTTTCCATGGCGAGGTACGGGTGCACGGCTTCCGCGCCATAGCCCGCGAGCAGGGCGAAGTGGTGCGTTTCCCGCGCCGAGCCGGTTTCGACGACCAGGCCCGCGCTCGTGCGCAGACCGTGCTGCACGAGGTGCGTGTGGATCGCGGCAGTAGCCAGCAGCGCCGGAATCGCGACGTTGTCGCGGTCGGTCTTGCGGTCCGACACGATCAGCATGTTGTAGCCGGACTTGACCGCATCCACGGCTTCCGCGCACAGCGAGGCGAGGCGCGCTTCGATGCCTTCCTTGCCCCACGCCACCGGATAGCAGATGTTCAGTTCGTACGAGCTGAACTTGCCGCCCGTGTACTGATCGATCGCGCGGATCTTGGCAATGTCCTTGAAGTCGAGCACCGGCTGCGACACTTCGAGACGCATCGGCGGGTTGATGTTGTTCGTGTCCAGCAGGTTCGGCTTCGGACCGACGAACGACACCAGCGACATCACCATGTTTTCGCGGATCGGGTCGATCGGCGGGTTCGTGACTTGCGCGAACAGCTGCTTGAAGTAGTGATACAGCGTCTTGTTCTTGTTGGACATGACCGCGAGCGGCGAGTCGTTGCCCATCGAGCCGACCGCTTCTTCGCCGGCTTGCGCCATTGGCGCCATCAGGAACTTGAGGTCTTCCTGCGTGTAGCCGAACGCCTGCTGGCGATCCAGCAACGCAGCGGCTTCGCGGCGTTCCGTGGCGACGTCTTCGGCCTTCGCCTCGATCTCGTCGAGCTTGATGCGCACGGCGTCGATCCAGCTCTTGTACGGCTTGGCGTTCGCGAGATTGTCCTTCAGTTCCTTGTCGTCGATGATGCGGCCGTGCTCCATGTCGATCAGGAACATCTTGCCCGGCTGCAAACGCCACTTCTTGACGATCTTCGACTCGGGTATAGGCAGCGTGCCCGCTTCCGACGCCATGATGACGAGATCGTCGTCCGTGACGATGTAGCGCGCCGGGCGCAGGCCGTTACGGTCGAGCGTCGCGCCGATCTGACGGCCGTCGGTGAAGGCGATCGCGGCGGGGCCGTCCCACGGCTCCATCATCGCGGCGTGGTATTCGTAGAACGCGCGGCGGTTGTCGTCCATCAGCGTGTGCTGTTCCCAGGCTTCCGGGATCATCATCATCATGGCGTGGACGAGCGGGTAGCCGGCCATAACCAGCAGTTCGAGACAGTTGTCGAACGAGGCGGTGTCCGATTGGCCCGGATAGATCAGCGGCCAGAGCTTCGGCAGATCGTCGCCGAGCACGTGCGACGCGATCGCGCCGGTGCGGGCGTTCAGCCAGTTGACGTTGCCCTTGACCGTGTTGATTTCGCCGTTGTGGGCGATCATGCGGTACGGGTGAGCCAGTTCCCACGCCGGGAACGTGTTGGTCGAGAAGCGTTGGTGCACCAGCGCCAGCGCCGACACCGTGCGCTCGTCCTGCAGGTCGCGGTAATACACACCGACCTGGCCGGCCAGCAGCAGGCCCTTGTAGACGACCGTGCGCGCCGAGCACGACGGCACGAAGTATTCCTTGCCGTGCTTGAGCTTGAGCGCCTGAATGCGGTGGCTCGCGGTCTTGCGGATGATGTACAGCTTCCGCTCGAGTGCGTCCGTCACCATGATGTCCTTGCCGCGGCCGATGAAAATCTGGCGGATCAGCGGCTCGCTCGCCTTCACGGTGGGCGATATCGGCATGGTGTGATCGACCGGCACGTCGCGCCAGCCCAGCACGACCTGGCCTTCGGCCTTCACCGTGCGTTCCAGTTCCTGTTCACAGGCCAGACGGGACGCGTGTTCCTTCGGCAGGAAGACCATGCCGACGCCGTATTCGCCGTGCGGCGGCAGCACCACGCCCTGCTTGGCCATTTCCTCGCGATAGAAGCCGTCCGGAATCTGGATCAGGATGCCCGCGCCGTCGCCCATCAGCGGGTCGGCGCCGACGGCGCCCCGGTGGTCGAGGTTCTCGAGAATCTTCAGGCCCTGCTCGATGATCTCGTGGCTTTTCTTGCCCTTGATGTGAGCGACGAAGCCGACGCCGCAGGCGTCGTGCTCGTTTTGCGGGTCATACAGACCTTGCGCGGCGGGAACCGGGTGAGTCGGTTGCTGGTGGTCGTTCATGGGGACACCGTCTGTGAGGGGCCGGACAGGCCGTTAAACCGTTTTTCTATTGCCGCAGTGCGATTCACAACCGCGACGGCGCGCTCAACGCTTGATGCTACGCGCGTCAAAAAGCACCGGAATTCGGAATATACGCGACGAATCAATGGAATAGCAAATAAAACGTTGTCATTGAACCCCAATTATCAAGTTGGTGCATTGCGGTGAAATTTTATTGGTTCCACATCAAATTGGGGCAAAAGAAAACGGCATGCAAAGATGCCGTTTCGCTGCAGCCCATTGATCCGACACGCTTTATTGCTGCTGCGGCGTCTCGCGCACCTTGCGCGGCCGCCCGCGTGGCAATGGCGATACACGCCGATTGGCGGCTCGCGCCGCCCACTCGCGGTAGGTCTCGCTGCCCAAAACCCAGCCCTTCAGGGTGGCCTGCTGAAGCTGGCTGGCCTCGCGTTCATCCAGCGGCTGCTCGCACAGTTCGCGGTAGGCGCGCTGGCGTTCGAACGGCGTATTGCCCAGCGACCAGTACAGCGGATGGTCGGTAATCAGGCTGTCGAGCGTCAGGCCGATGTGATGGCGGTAGCTCGACCAACGGTAGTCTTCCGGCGCGCTTACGAGTCCCGCGCGCACCGGACACATTTCGACGACGCGGCTCGCCAGCAGAAAGTAGCGCTCGCCTTCGATGACCGTGGCTCTGTAGCGCCCTTCCCACAACGTGCCACGGCGCGCGTAGCGCCTGTTAAAGTGCGCCACGTAACGGCGCCCGACCGCCTGCATCGCCTTCGGCAGGCTGGACTCCTCGGTCGGCGTGACGAGCAGTTGCACCGCGCCCGGCATTAGCGCATACGCGTGGATGGACAGGTGATGATCGCGCGAAGCCGCTTTCAAACAATCGATGAAGAGCTCGTAGTCCTGGTCGTCGACGAAAGCGGGCTGCTGATCGAGCCCGCGGAGGATGACGTGCTGCGGCTGGTCAGGGACATAGAGACGTGCAAGCCGTGCCATGCTGGAGTATCCGATAGTCGCGTTGGTACATACCCGAAGGTCCGAAGAACCGCATGCGCTCAAGCTTCGGCGCCATGCGGCAGAGCCAGATACCACGCGGTGCTTAGGGAGAAAGCTCTAACCGCCGCGTATGGTTTGTTTCAAACGTTGTAGTCATAATGAGCGGGCCTTTTTTGGAGGAGCACATATGAAATTAAAACAGGCCGTAACGGGGATCGCGGCGCTAGCCTGCATGACAACGGCAGCGCATGCGCAATCGGCCGGTAGCTTTTACGTCACATCGGGCTGGTTCCATCTAGCGCCTCAATCGAGCAGCCAACCGTTGAAAGTGACGAGCATCGGCGGCAGCCCGACCAACATCACCGAAGCCAACACCGGTGCAACACTCGGCTCAGCCGACACCATCGGTTTCACTGCCGGCTACTTCGTTACCGATCACATCGCAGCCGAGTTCGCCATTGGCGTGCCGCCTTCGTTCGACCTGGAAGGTTCGGGCAGTCTCGCCCAGTTCGGCAAGCTGGGCCAGGCAAAACAGTGGAGCCCGACTCTGCTGTTCAAGTACTACTTCAATGCCCCGACCGCCACGTTCCGCCCGTATCTCGGCGTTGGTGTGAGCCGCATCTGGTTCACCGACGAAAAGATCACCAACAGCGCGTTCGAGGCAAACGTTCTGCATGGTCCGACCACCGTCACTACGGATAGTTCGTGGGAGCCGGTGTTTAATGCCGGCTTCACTTATGCGTTCAACCAGCACTGGTTCGCGGGTGTCTCGATCTCGTACCTGCCGCTCAGCACGACCGCCAAGCTGAACACCGCGGCGAACACGCCGGTCGGCACACTGAACGTGCAGTCGCAAACCAAGATCAAACTGAACCCGATCGTTTCCTACGTCAACATCGGTTACCGTTTCTAACGCTTCAAAAAATTAGGGCCGTTGAGGTAGGGTAGTCGAATTTTCGTGGCTTGGACAACGCCGTCATACATCCAATGACGGCGTTTTCATTTGCGCGCGCATCATGGAGGCGGGTTGGGCGCTCATGGAAGCCGCGCGCCGACCCGCTGTCGGCGTTTGTAAATTTGACCCGGAATCGCGCCAGCCAGTGCAATACCTGCCGACGAATCTGCGTGCGGACCACGGTGGCTAGGGCCTGCGGGGTTTGGCACCGAAGTTGCGTTCGCATGGTGTTTCCCGCGTCCCGACGTGAAACTGCGTCTTCGTGACAACGCGCGGGACCCTTTTTCACCTCATCGACGGAGCGACCATGACTGCACTTCCGAATACGCGAGACGCCCTCGGCGAATCCTGGACCAGCACCAGCCGCCGTGCGCGGCGTATCGCTCGCCATAGCCGCCACGCGGCCGAAGATATCGCAGGCGAACTGCGCACGCTAATGTCGGAACTCGAATCCACGCTGGCGGACGGCACCCAGGCCGACGCGGTAGCGTTGCGCGGCAAACTTCGCAAACAGCTCGACGTCGCGCGCGCGCGCCTGAACGACACGCGCGACGCCGTACGCGAACGCGCCCAGGTGGCGGTGGCCGACGCCGACGATTACGTGCATGAGAATCCGTGGCAGACGATTGCGATCGTCGGGGGCGTTGCGCTGATTGCGGGCGCGTTGTTCGCGTCGCGGCTGCGCTAAGGCGCTGCCGCGCGGGGCTGCTGCCGCCGGCTGGGCGGTGGCCTGCTTACCGCGCGAGGCTGCCGCCGCCGGTTGGGCGGTGGCCTCCTGCAAGTGATCTGAACCAGTGCATTGCACTGGCGCCGGCTTGCAAGTCGTCGCGGCCGGCGCTAGTTCGTGCCGCGCTGCTCAGTTGTCGTCGATCACGAACAGCCGCTGATATTCCTTGACCGCGTACCGATCCGTCATACCCGCGATGTAGTGGGCGATCAGACGTGGTTGCTGCGTCGCGTCGGTTGACTGGTAGCTTGGCGGCAGCAGTCGCGGGTCGTCCGTGAACGCGTCGAACAAACCGGCGACGACGCGGCGTGCCTTGTTGGCCATGCGCATCACGCGGTAATGGCGATACAGGTTTTTGAACAGAAAGCGCTTGAGCGCCGCAGCCTGCGTGGCAATCTCGTCACTGTGCGCGACAAGCGGGGGCGATAAGCGCACCGCCTCAAGCGACGCGGGCGCGTGCCTGTCCAGATTCGACCTGGTCGTATCGATCAGATCGACAATCAGCGTATTGATGATGCGGCGCACCGTTTCGTGAATGAGACGCCGCCCTTCGATCTGCGGAAAGTCGCTACGCGCCGCCTCGTAGTGCACCTGCCACAACTCCACTTCGGCGAGTTGCTCGACGGTGAGCAAGCCCGAGCGCAAGCCGTCGTCGACGTCGTGGTTGTTGTAGGCGATCTCGTCGGCAACGTTCGCGATCTGCGCCTCGATGGACGGTTGCCGCCCTTCCAGAAAGCGCTCGCCCAATGCGCCGAGCCGCCGCGCATTCTCGCGCGAGCAGTGTTTCAGAATTCCCTCACGCGTTTCGAAACAGAGGTTCAGGCCGTTGAACGCGCCGTAGTGCTCCTCCAGATCGTCGACGACCGCCAGGCTCTGCAGATTGTGCTCGAAGCCGCCGTGCTCGCGCATGCATTCGTTGAGCGCGTCCTGTCCGGCATGGCCGAACGGTGTATGACCCAGGTCGTGGGCGAGGGAAATGGCTTCGACCAGATCTTCGTTCACCCGCAGATTGCGTGCGACCGACCGCGCGATCTGCGCGACTTCCAAGCTGTGAGTCAGACGCGTGCGAAACAGGTCGCCCTCGTGATTCACGAACACCTGGGTTTTGTACTCGAGCCGGCGGAATGCCGTCGAATGGACGATACGGTCACGGTCGCGCTGGAATTCGGTGCGCGCGCTGGGGGCGGCTTCCGGATAGCGGCGGCCGCGAGATTGCGCGGAACGCGCCGCGTACGGCGCGAGGTGCGCTTCAAGTGCTTCCTGCGAAGGCACGCTGATCGCCGCCGTGCCTGCCGCCGGTTCATGCTTTACATCATCGCTGCGCCTGTCAGTCACCGGGTTCTCCGAAACATGGGCGGCGCCTCGTGACGCGAGTGCGCGCTGCGTTGCTGGATGCCCCGCGAGACTCAGACGGCGGCGGCCAACGTGGCGTGCACCTCGGCGTCGGGCGCCTGGGTGATCAGCGTCTCACCGAAACGCTTCAGCAGAATGAATTTGATCGCGCCGGCTTCCGCCTTCTTGTCGACCCGCATGAGTTCGACATAGCGCGACTCGCCGAGCGCGGGTGCCCGGGTCGGCAAATGCGCGGCGACGATCACGTCGACCAGACGCTTGCGGGCGGCCTCGTCGAGATAGCCGAGACGCACGGACAGATCCGCCGCCATCACCATCCCGCAGCCCACTGCTTCACCATGCAGCCATTCGCCGTAGCCGAGGCCCGCTTCGATCGCATGGCCGAACGTGTGGCCGAAATTGAGGATGGCGCGCAGTCCGCCTTCGCGCTCGTCCTGGGCGACCACCGACGCCTTGATTTCACATGACCGCTTGACCGCCTCGGCCAGCGCCTCGGATTCGCAGCGATTCAGTGCCTCGATATTGGCTTCGATCCAGCGAAAGAAACCCGCGTCGGCGATGGCGCCGGTCTTGATCACTTCGGCGATGCCCGCCGCCAGTTCACGCGGCGGCAGCGTGCGCAGCACGCCGATGTCGGCGATCACGGCCTGCGGCTGATAGAACGCGCCGATCATATTCTTGCCAAGCGGGTGATTGATGCCCGTCTTGCCGCCCACCGACGAATCGACCTGCGACAGCAACGTGGTCGGCACCTGAATGAACGGCACGCCGCGCATATAGCAGGCGGCCGCAAACCCGGTCATGTCGCCGATCACGCCGCCGCCCAAGGCGATCAGCGTGGTCTTGCGATCGGCGCCGCCGCCGAGCAGCGCGTCGAAAATCAGGTTCAGCGTTTCGAGGTTCTTGTACGCTTCGCCGTCCGGCAAGACGACCGTGGACACCTGCTTGCCGAGCGGCGCCAGCACGGCGCGCAGCTTGTCGCCGTATAGCGGATCGACGGTGGTATTGGTGACGATGGTGACGGAGCTGCCGGCGATATGCGGCGCGAACAGCGCTGTCTGGCCGATCAGGTCGGCACCGATATGGATGGGGTAGGCGCGCTCGCCCAGTTCGACGTTGACGGTATTCATACGGTCCATTATGACGCAGGATGTTTGGCGACGCCGGCCATCTCGAGCTGCATCAGAACCATGTTGACGAGTCCGTTGACCGAAGGCCGGCCGGTCTCGATCACGAAATGCGCGCATTCCCGGTATAAACGGGTCGCGCACTTCGTAGAGTGCTTCGAGACGGGCTTTGGGGTCTTCGGTCTGCAACAGGGGCCGATTCTTGTCGCGCCGGGTGCGCAGCCACAGGTCGTGCGGATTGGCGCGCAGATAGATCACCACGCCGCGATTCTGCAAAGCTTCGCGGTTGTCCGGCCGCAGTATCGCGCCACCGCCGGTGGCGAGGACGATATTGTCACGCCCGGTCAGGTCGGAAATCACGCTGGCTTCGCGCTCGCGGAAGCCCGCTTCGCCCTCCAGCTCGAAGATCACCGGGATGCGCGCGCCCGTGCGCGCCTCGATTTCATGGTCGGAATCGAAGAATGGGCGATCGAGACGGCGCGCAATGGCCCGGCCCACGGTGGTTTTCCCTGCCCCCATGAGCCCTACGAAAAATACATTGGCGTGTGCGTCCCGCGCTTGCAACGGTGTCCTCTGGCTAATCCGGTTTGGTTCGTGCCGCAGCTTACTGGCAAAGCGGCTGCCTTGTCGAGCCTGCGCCACGCTTGAGAGCGCCTTCAGCCCTGTCGCTTCGCGCCAGGCCGCTTGATAGTGCTTCCGGCGCAGCGCAAAAGCCGCGGCGTTCCGGTGCTCTCTCGCAAGCGGCGACAGCGTGCCCCTAATTTGTCTGAACGACGCGCGGCGTGATGAAAACTGCCAGTTCGCTGCGCTGATCGCGATGAGCCCGATGGCGGAAAAGCGCACCCAAAACCGGTATTTTGCCCAGGACCGGGACCCGCGTCACATCGTCCCGGTCGTCGGTCGCATAAATTCCGCCGATCGACACCGTACCACCATCCTCGACCTCGACGCGCGTTTGCACGTGCTTGGTGTTGATCGCGGGTCCGGCGTCGGTCTGCTCGCCGACGCTGTCTTTGGCGACGTCAAGGTCCAGCACCACCCGGCCGTCCGGCATGATTTGCGGCTCGACCTCCAGTTTGAGCGTGGCGCGGCGAAACTGCACGCCCGACACGCCCTGCCCCACTTTTGCCTGATACGGCAGCTCGGTGCCCTGCTCGACAACCGCTTTCATCCGGTCGGCCGTGACCACGCGCGGGCTCGAGACGATTTCGCCGCGCCCCTGCGCTTCGAGCGCGCTCAGTTCGATGTTCAGCAGCCGCGTCGCGCCGGCGGCGAACAAAGTCAGGCCGGCGGTCGCGACGTCGAAGCCGGAAATCGGGCGGGCCGACAGATCATAGCCGGCGTCGGTCAAGCCTTTCGCGGTGCCGTCGGCGTTCGCGGCCGCCATGGAAAGCTTCACGCCGAGATTGCGCGAAAACCCATGTTCGCCCTCGACGATACGCGCTTCGATCAACACCTGGCGCGTCGGCCGGTCGACGGAGGCTAGCAGCGCGGCAATCTGCGCGACGCGCCCTTCGAGATCGGTCACGAACAGCAGATTGGTGCGCGGATCGGCAGTCGCGGCACCGCGTTTGGACAGCACGCGCTGAGCGCCCGAACCGGTCAGCAGACGCCTGACATCTTCGGCGTGCGCGTAGTGCAGCTCGAAAGTGCGACTCGCGAGCGGTTCGAGATCGGCGGCCCGGGCGTGGGCCTCGAAGCGCTGCCGCTCACGCGCGGCGAGATCCGCCATCGGCGCGACCCAGACCACGTTGCCGTGGCGCTCCATCGCGAGCCCGTTGACGTCGAGCAGCGTGTCGAACGCGGTACGCCACGGCACTTTGTCGAGCCGCAACGAGACGGCGCCGCGCACTCTCTCGCTCGCGACGATGTTCAGCCCGGTGAATCGGGCGAACGCATTCAGCACAGCGCCGAGTTCGGCACGCTGGAAATTCAGCGAGATCGGTTTGTCGTCGGGCGCGAGGGCCGCGTCGGCGGCGCTGCGTGGCGCGTTGCTCAGCCGTGCGAGCGGCGGCAGCGGCACCGGCGGACCCTCGAGCGCGGCGGTGCCGGTGGCATCGGCGCGAGTTGGGACGGCGGACTGTCTTCGCAGCGGCACGGAGCCGTCGGAATCGGCGTCCGCATCGTCGGGCGTCGAAGCGGCGGATTGGCTTCGCGACGACGGAGACACCAAGCCCTCGGCGGCGTCGGCGGCAGCAGGCTCCCCCGTACGAGTATGGGCCGATGTCGCGCTCATACTCGGTGCGTCCGCGTCGTCTGCGAAATCCTGACGAAACGGATTGGGCACCTCGGTGGAAACGATACGTGGTAGCGGCGGTGTGCCGTTGTACGAAGCATCGCGTGGCGATACCGCGTCGTCGAACGGCATGTGGGCGGGCAGCGGCGGTAGCGGTGGAGTCGACGCCTGTGCGACGCCGGCGCCCAGCGCCGCGCTGAGATACAGGCCGAGACACGTCTTGAAGCGAGGCGACGCACGCGTATCGGCATCCGACAAGGCAAAAGGAAATGGTTTCGGCAATCTCATCAGGAAGCCTCCGCCAGCGCTAGCGTGCGTGTCGCGCCGTCCCTCGCGAGCGTAATGCCGGACGCGTCCAGCTTCGTGACACGCTCGGCGCCGATCCGCTCTCCGGACTCGACGTTGGTCACGCCATCCGGTGTTTCGAGCACGGCCAAGCCACGCGTGCGATCGCTCAGCAATCCGACCAGACGCAGTGGCGAGCCATCGGACAGATCGCCCGCAGCCTGCATTTGCGGCTGCGAAAACGGATCGAAGAAGACAATCTCTTCATCGTCGTCCGATTCGAGGCTGTCGTCATCGAGTGCCTCCACCGAGTTTGCCGACGACGCCGGCCGCAGCGCGTCGAACACGCGCAACGTGGCGCTCACCGACAACGACGCCGCGGCTTCCCGCTTGACGGTCACGTCGACGGGCACGATCAGCACCGGCAGATCGGACAGTCCGCGCAGGAAGGCCATCAGGTGAACGAAGTCCGTGCGCGCGGTCAGTTGCAGCGGACGCATACGCTCAACGCCCGCGCCGCTCACCGCTCCGTGCTCGACCGCCAGCAACGCGACGCTATTTTGCGCAGCCAGTTCGGAGACGATGCGGAGGTCGTCGGCGGAACTCCACGGCCCTGATGAACGCGCCGCCGAAGCGGCAACCGGCATGGCGGCAGCTTCGCGGCGCAGCGCGGGCAATTGCGCAAGCGCATGCCGCGCGTTCGCGAGACGCAAGCGACTGGCCTCCAACGCCACCCGGCTCGCTTCGACGCCGCCGAGATCGGCCACCACCCAGCCATGCGCGCCCAAGCCGAACACCACGATGGCAATCATCAACGCGACCAGCCAGCGCCGGCGCCGGCTCCATGCATCAAACGGCACGCGCACGCGTTTCATCCAATGGGAAAGAACAAGCCGCGCATTCGCCGCGCCGCCGAACTCGACAAAGATCGTACTCATTTCGCACCTCTTGATTGTTCAGACTTCATAGGACGCTGCGTGGTGGACCCAGCCGGGCGAGCCGTTTTTTGCGCGGGCTCGTTCCAACGCAGATGCGCGCCGAATTCGATCGGACCGGCCACGCTCGCTTGCGCGAGCGCACCGCCGCGCGGAACAGAACGATGCAGGTCGCTCACTTCCGCACCCTTCACGCCCCGGATCGCACTCAAGCGCTTAAGCCACTCGGCCGAAGCGAGATGCCCGCGCGACGTGGCCAGCAACTCGGTCTCGTCTTCACGCTGACGCAACTGCTGCAACACCACGCCATCGCCCGGGTCGAAACTCAACGCGTCGAGCAGATCGCGCAGATGTGTGAGCGGATCAGAAAGGCTTTTTGCGCGGGCGACGTTCTGCCGCTGTTCGTCTCGCCTGCGCAGCAACGTGGCATGCTCGGCGAGCGGCGCAGATAGATGCGTGAGCGTGTGTTCGACCGACGCGCGCTGTGCCTCGAGTTGCCCCCTCCCGATCGCCTGCCAGGCGACCAGCACGAAGACGGCGGCAAAACCGGCGCAGACCGCGGCAATCCATTCGAGCACGCGCCGTCGACGCGCAAGCCGCGCATTGCGCTGCCGATAAGGCAGCAGATTGAAACCACCAAGCTTGGATCGCGCGAAGCGCATGCGGCGTTCCGGCGCTCGCGTGTCGGAGGCCGCGGCGTACAACATGCGCCCGGTCATTCGAGCACCCCGCGCAGCGCGAGTCCGAATGCGACCGCGCCGGACGGTTCGTGCAACAGCGAACCGTCCAACGGTCGAACAAGGCCGCCGAGCGGCGCACACTCGAACGGAAGCACCGTGCAGCCCAGGACGTCAGCGATATCGGCAGTCGAGAAACCCACGCCGCCGAGCAGATCGACCTCACCGCTTACCAGCGCGCAGTCGAGTTCCGGGCCGTGCGCCATATCGCGCAATGCATCGGCGAGATCGGTGTGTTCGGGCGCCGGGTAGCGCATTTCGCTGGCGACGATGTCGTCCACGATGCGCCAGCCGTACACGCCGTCCGTGCCGATCCACAACGCGACATACGGCTCGTGCGGATCGAGCTCGTAACTCGCCGTGAAGCGCATGGCGCGCAACGCCGCATGTGGCTCACCGTCGATGGCAGTGAGCGAGATGCCCGCAATCGCCGCGCACTCGATTCGCGCTTCGAGATGTTGCCGCGCGGTGGCGGCAATGGTCACGGAGCGGACCGGCGCATACGCTTCGTCGAGATACCAGTCGACGGCGAGAGCATGTCGCTCGAGGCCCGCAATGCGCTCGACTTCGCTCATCACCGCCGGCTCCAGTTCAGCCAGTTGATGCCCGCCGTCTTCCGAACAACCGCTCTGCGCGGCAAGCCGCGTGAGCGGCACCGTGGTGGTCATGGTGGCCGACGCGGGCAGCGCCATCGCGCACCTCAGGGCGTGGGTCGCGCAGGCGTGCGGCAGACCCGCGAACGCGTCGCGCAACGCACGCGCCACCGCGTGCCGGTCCGCGATCTCGCTGCCGGCCATTGCACCGGCAACAAGTGGGACCGTGCTCGCGTATTCGATATGCAGCGCGCCCGGTGAGCGCACGCGCTGACTCAGCACGATCAGACGCACAGTCTGCGAGCCGACATCGATGCCCGCGGCAAAACGCTGCGCGCCGGGTTGCACTGCCTGAAGCCAAGATCTTTTCAACGCCATCACGCCCTCCCTCTAACTCACGCGACGAACCATTCGAACGCAAGTGATGAGGAAGAATTGTGCGTAGCCGCGCCGCCGCGCGACACTCAGCCAAACGGCTAACGTTAAGCAACGCACGACCTGTACGCGATCAAAGCGACTACAGTGAAGTCATTCCCGCGCGGCGCGCAGACTTGTCAAGAAGTGTCAGTAAGCATGCCGAAAGCTGAAAAGCGAGACGGCTATAATCGCGGGACTGTTTTTTTGGTGCCTACATGCAATCCACGTCTTCTACGTCCCCGCCGCCCGCGCCCAAAAAGCGCAAACGCCCGTTGTGGCTGAAGCTCATCCTGGGCTTCGTGGGTCTGATCGTCGCAGGCATTCTGTGCGGGCTGCTAGTGCTCGGCTATGCGCTCGTCGTCGCCACGCCCAATCTGCCCTCGCTCGATGCGTTGACCGACTACCGCCCGAAGGTGCCGCTGCGCATCTATACGGCCGACCATGTGCTGATCGGCGAATTCGGCGAGGAACGGCGCGACATCGTCCATATTCAGGATGTGCCCGATAGTTTGAAGAAGGCGATCCTCGCCATCGAGGACGCGCGCTTCTACGATCACGGCGGCGTCGACCTCACGGGCATTGCGCGCGCGGGCTTCGTCGCGCTGACGAATGGCCACGCCACCCAGGGCGCAAGCACGATCACCATGCAGGTGGCGCGCAACTTCTTTCTCTCGAGCGAAAAGACCTACACGCGCAAGATCTACGAGATGCTGCTGGCGTACAAGATCGAGTCGAAGCTGTCCAAGGATCAGATTCTCGAGGTGTACATGAATCAGATCTATCTCGGCCAACGCGCCTACGGCTTTGCGAGCGCGGCGCGCGTGTACTTCGGCAAGGACCTGAAGGATCTGACATTGGCGGAATCGGCCATGCTGGCGGGCTTGCCGAAGGCGCCGTCCGCGTATAACCCGGTGGTCAATCCGAAGCGTGCGAAGGTGCGTCAGGAGTACATCCTGCAGCGCATGTACGAACTGCACTACATCACTCAGGAACAATACGACCAGGCGAGCAAGCAGCCGCTCGTGGTCAAGGGCGCGGGCAAGGAGTTCAGCGTGCATGCGGAGTACGTCGCGGAAATGGTGCGTCAGATGATGTACGCGCAGTATCGCGAGGAAGCCTACACGCGCGGCCTGAACGTGGTGACGACGATCGATTCCGCCGATCAGGACGTCGCGTACCGCGCGCTGCGCAAAGGTCTGATGGACTACGAACGGCGTCACGGCTATCGCGGTCCGGAAGCGTTCATCGATCTGCCGGCTGACGCCGACGACCGCGAACAGGCCATCGACGACGCCTTGCTCGAACATCCGGACAACGGCGAGATCATTGCCGCGGTCGTCACCGCGGCGAGTCCGAAGCAGGTGCAGGCTGCTTTCATCGACGGCAATGTCGCGACGATCCAGGGCGACGGGCTGCGCTTCGCGCAGTTCGCGCTCGGTCCGCGGGCGCAGCCGAATCAACGTGTGCGGCCCGGCGCGGTCATCAGGCTCGTCAAGAACGACGACGGCAACTGGTCGATCACGCAACTGCCACAAGTGGAAGGCGCGTTCGTTTCGGTGATCCCTCAAGATGGCGCGATCCGCGCGCTGGTCGGCGGCTTCGACTTCAACAAGAACAAGTTCAATCACGTCACGCAGGCGTGGCGCCAGCCGGGGTCGAGCTTCAAGCCGTTCATCTATTCGGCGTCGCTCGAAAAAGGGCTCGGACCGGCAACCGTGATCAACGACGCGCCGCTCTTCTTCAGCGCGGCCGAGACCGGCGGCCAGGCGTGGGAGCCCAAGAACTACGGCGGCGGCTTCGACGGCCCGATGACCATGCGCACCGCGCTGCAGCGCTCGAAGAACCTGGTGTCGATTCGTATCCTGAACCAGATCGGCACGAAGTACGCGCAGCAGTACATCACGCGTTTCGGCTTCGACGCGGATCGCCACCCGGCTTATCTGCCGATGGCGCTAGGCGCCGGTCTCGTCACGCCGTTGCAGATGGCGGGTGCGTTCTCGGTGTTCGCAAACGGGGGCTATCGGATCAATCCGTATCTGATCGCCGAAGTCACGGATCAGCGCGGCATGGTGGTCGCGCATGCGCAACCGCTGGTCGCCGCGCAAAGCGCGCCGCACGCGATCGAGCCGCGCAATGCATACGTGATGAACAGCCTGCTGCAAAGCGTCGCGCAACGCGGCACCGGCGCCAAGACCAACGTGTTGAAGCGCACTGATCTCGCCGGCAAGACGGGCACGACCAACGATTCGCGCGACGCGTGGTTCGCCGGCTATCAGCACACGCTCACCGCGATTGCGTGGATCGGCTACGACAATCCGCGCAGTCTTGGCGACAAGGAAACCGGTGGCGGCCTCGCGTTGCCCGTGTGGGTCGAATACATGGGTCGCGCGCTGAAGGGCGTGCCGGAGTACAAGATGCCCAAGCCCGACGACGTCACGGAAATCGGCTCGGAGCTTTATTTCGACGAGTTCACGCCGGGAAATGGTTTCGTTGCCACGGTCGGCGTCAGTCAGGCGACACTGGATGCACAGTCGAGTGCTGCGTCGGCGGCGGCACCTGAGCAGGTCGGCGAGCAGGAGAAGCAGGACATCATGAATCTGTTCCGCGGTCACTGACGCACCCGCTTACACAGTCCAGCAGAAAAGCAAAATGGCCGCGCTCAATGCGTGGCCATTTTGCTTTGTGCGATCAGGGCGAATCGATTCGGCCGCTTTGGCGGCACTCGCCCGATCGGCGGAACTTACGCTTCGAAATGAACCGGCTCGCCGGCCTGCTGCGTCGCGTACTCGGACAGCGCGGCGAAAAACTCCGTGCCGCTGCGCGTGTCGCGCCACTCGCCGTCGACGAAACGGAAGTGGAAACCGCCCGCTTTCGCCGCGATCCAGATCTCGCTCATGGGCGGCTGAAGGTTGACGATAATCTTCGAACGGTTCTCGAATTCGAGGGTCAGGACGTTGCCGCTGCGCTCCAGTTCGATGTCGGCATCCGTGTCGTCGAGCGCGCGTTCGATGGCGGCTAGCGCGGCTTCCGCGCGGGTCAGGTATTCACTATCGGACATGCTAAACTCCATCGATTATTTATTCAGGGACAGTCATGCGAGTCGTATCTCGGATGCGCGCGGCGGCGCCCGGCCGCGCGATTGTAGCGGTTTTAGCCATTCTCGCAGGTTGTGCACTTGCCGGCTGCGGACAACGCGGTTCGCTCTATTTGCCCCACGTGCCGCCGCTACCGGCCAAGCCGACCGACCGCACGCAAACCCCGGACGTCGCGCAACCCGCGTCGACTACCTCCACCGACATGAGCACTGTTCCGGATACCTCCGGCACACCGCTTTCGTTGGCGCCGGAAAACGAACTCGCCGCGCCGCCCGCCTCCGCTGCATCCGCCACGGCGGCTCCGCTGCCTGCTTCCGCCGCCACACCCGTTCAATAAGACTTTCGCATGACTCGATCCGCATTTGACTACGTCGACGGCGTGCTGCACGCCGAAGGCGTGTCCGCCGTCTCCCTCGCCGAGCAGTTCGGCACGCCGCTGTATGTGTACTCGCGCGACGCGCTCACCGAGGCGTGGAACGCTTACGCGGGCGCTTGCGCAGGCCGTCGCGCGAGCGTGCATGTCGCCGTCAAGGCCAATAGCAATCTCGCGGTGTTGAACGTGTTCGCGCGCCTCGGCGCCGGCTTCGATATCGTGTCGGGCGGTGAACTGGCGCGTGTGCTGGCCGCCGGCGGCAAAGCGGAAAACACCGTGTTTTCCGGCGTCGGCAAGAATGCGGACGAAATGCGCGATGCGCTAGCGGCGGGGGTGAAATGCTTCAACGTCGAATCGATTCCCGAACTCGACCGTCTGAATGCGGTTGCCGCGGCAATGGGCAAGAAGGCGCCTGTCTCGCTGCGCGTGAATCCGGACGTCGACGCAAAGACGCATCCGTATATTTCCACCGGCCTGAAGTCGAACAAGTTCGGCGTCGCGTTCGAAGACGCGCGCGCCACGTATCAGGCGGCCGCGGCCATGGCGAATCTCGAGGTGGTCGGCATCGACTGCCATATCGGCTCGCAGATCACCGAAGTCGCGCCGTATCTCGACGCGGTCGACAAAATGCTGGAACTGGTCGAGCAGATTGAACAAGACGGCGTGAAGATTCGTCACATCGACGTGGGCGGTGGTCTCGGCATCACGTACGACGATGAAACGCCGCCGGAAATCGGCGAGTTCGTGCGCACCGTGCTGGATCGCATCGAAGCGCGTGGTCACGGTCATCGTGAAGTGTATTTCGAGCCGGGCCGTTCGCTGGTCGGCAATGCGGGCGTGCTGCTTACGCGCGTCGAGTTTCTGAAGCCGGGCGCGGAAAAGAATTTCGCTATCGTCGACGCGGCTATGACCGATCTCGCACGCCCCGCCATGTACGAGGCGTATCACGCGATCGACCCGGTCGTGAAGCGCGACGTGCCGGCGCACGTGTATGACGTGGTCGGTCCGGTTTGCGAGAGCGGCGACTGGCTCGGACGTGAGCGTCTGCTGTCGGTTGAACCCGGCGATCTGGTCGCGATTCGTTCGGCCGGCGCGTACGGTTTCGTGATGAGCTCGAACTACAACACACGTCCGCGCGCGGCCGAAGTGATGGTGGATGGTACACAGGTGCATGTGGTCCGCGCACGCGAAGAAGTGAAGCAGCTGTTTGCGGGCGAAAGCATTCTTCCGGCATAACCTTCAATAGCTACGCCAATATCGAAAAAAGGCGATGCCGCGTGGCATCGCCTTTTTCTGTTTACGACGCGAGGCCCACCAACGCTCGTCAGCGCGTCTTCAACTTTCTATCACGCAGCCACACGATCAAGCGCCAGCCGAGCAACGCCACCATGATCGCGCCGTAAATCTTCGGCAGGATCAGATCGTGTTTGCCGGCCTTCATCCACCAGAAGTGCAGGATCGCGAGTGCGCCGATCGCATAGATGGAACGATGCAGCATTTGCCAGCGACGTCCGAGCTTGCGCACCATCGCACGCGGCGACGTTACGGCCAACGCGATCAGCAACACGAATGCCGCGAAGCCCACCGTGATGAACGGCCGCTTGCCGATGTCCTTGATGATCGCGGCGACGTCGAACCACTTGTCGAACCAGAGGTAAGTGGTGAAATGCAGCGTCGCGTAGAAGAACGCATAGAGCCCGAGCATGCGGCGAAAGCGCACGAACGCGGCAATGCCGGTGAGTCTGCGCAACGGCGTCACGGCCAGCGTGATGCAGAGGAAGACGAGCGTCCAGAGACCGGTAGAGCGCGTGATGAACTCGATCGGATTCGCGCCTAGCCGGTCAGTCACGCCGAACAGCACGATGCGCGCGAGCGGATACCACGCGGCGATGAATACCGCGATCTTGGCCGGCACGATCCAGCGCGCGCCGGTTGCGGGCCGCTTTGCCGTCGTTGTTGTGGCTGACACCTGCGCGCGCGGCGCTTTGCGTTCGGTCTGCGTGGCGGATTGCGTCTCAGAGGAAGCCATGTTCGCGCCGCTCAGAAATTCTTCTTCAGGTCCATGCCCTGATACAGCGACGCGACCTGATCGCCGTAGCCGTTGAACATCAACGTCTTGCGCTTGGGCGTGAAAAAACCGTCTTCGCCGATGCGCCGCTCGGTCGCCTGACTCCAGCGCGGATGATCGACGTTCGGATTCACGTTCGAGTAAAACCCATATTCGCTCGATGCATACGTGTTCCAGCTGGTCGGCGGCTGCTTGTCGAGGAAGCGGATCTTCACCAGCGACTTCGCGCTCTTGAAGCCATATTTCCAAGGCACCACGACGCGCACCGGCGCGCCGTTCTGATTGGGCAGCACCTGGCCGTAGAGGCCCATCGTCAGCAACGTCAGCGGATTCATCGCTTCGTCCATGCGCAGCCCTTCGGAGTACGGCCAATCGAGCACGGGCGTCGACAGTCCGGGCATTTGCGACGGATCGGCGAGCGTGATGAATTGCACGTATTTAGCGTTGCCCGTCGGCTGAACGCGCTTGATCAATTCCGCGAGCGGCACGCCGATCCACGGAATCACCATCGACCATCCTTCGACGCAGCGCATTCTGTACACGCGCTCCTCGAGCGGCGCGAGCTTGAGTAACTCGTCGATGTCGTAGACCTTCGGATTCTTGATCTCGCCCTCGACGCTCACCTTCCATGGATGCGGCCGCAGCGTCCCGGCGTTGTGCGCGGGATCGGCCTTGTCGGTGCCGAACTCGTAGAAGTTGTTGTAGGTGGTGATGTCCTTGAACGGTGTGATTTTGTCGAGCGCGACGAATTTGGCGTTGGTCTTAGCCGCCAGCTTCTGCGCCTTCAGGTCCGGCGACGTGTAAGCCGCCAGCGCCTCGCCGTTCACTCCGATCAGACTGCCGAGCGCCACCGCGCCGGCCGCCTGCAACACGCGCCGCCGGTTCTGAAAGACGTGCTGCGGCGTGATTTCGCTGCGCGCGATGTCGTCGCCATTCAATTGAATTCTGTCGCTACGCTTGATCCACATCGTGCTGCTCCTTGCGGGCCCGTCGGTCTGTACATCTTAAGGGGCCATATTGATGATCGGTCGTCTGTCCAGCCATCTGTAGGTACTCTGAGGGCGAACACTTTGGATGCAGCCGATATTCCATCGGCCATAAAAAAACCGCCGGTGCGAAGCACGCGGCGGTCTTTAGTCGTTTCAGCGCGGCAGATCTTACAGCTTGCCGTAGCTATGCAGACCCGACAGGAACATGTTGACGCCAAGGAACGCGAAGGTCGTCACCAGCAGGCCGGTCAGCGCCCACCATGCCGCGACCGCGCCGCGCAGACCCTTCATCAGGCGCATATGCAGCCAGGCCGCATAGTTCAGCCAGACGATCAGCGCCCACGTTTCCTTCGGGTCCCAGCTCCAGTAGCCGCCCCAGGCTTCAGCGGCCCACAGCGCGCCGAGAATCGTGGCGATCGTGAAGAACGCGAAACCGACGGCGATCGATTTGTACATCACGTCGTCGAGCACTTCGAGCGCCGGCAGGCGGTCGGCCAGAATGCCGCGCTCTTTCGCCAGATACGCGACACCCACCATGGCCGACAGCGCGAAGCTGCCATAACCGATGAAGTTCGCCGGCACGTGAATCTTCATCCACCAGCTTTGCAGCGCGGGAACCAGCGGCTGGATCTGCTGCGCGTCGCGCGCTACCGAGTACCACATCAGGAAGCCGACTGCGGCGCTGATCACCAGCAGCACGAACGCGCCGAGTGCGCGGGTGTTGTAGTGCTGCTCGTAGTACAGATAGAACAGCGCGGTGATCAGGCTGAACAGCACGAACACTTCGTACAGGTTCGAGATAGGAATATGGCCGACGTCCGCGCCGATCAGGTACGACTCGTACCAGCGCACCATCAGGCCGACAAAGCCCATCACCACCGCCGCCCACGTCATTTTCGAGCCGATCGCGGCGCCGGTCGGCGAGCGCGACAGCAGGCCGATCCAGTAGAACACCGTGGCGAACACGAAGAGTGCGCTCATCCACAGAATCGCGGACTGGCTCGACAGGAAATACTTGAGGAAGAAGGCGTTGTCCGCGCGGCTCAGATCACCGTGGTAGATCTGGATGGCCAGCAGCGACAGCGCGGCGATGCCCACCATCAGCGGACGCACCGGTTTCCAGCGCCAGCCGAGCACCACGAAAACCGGCACGGCGCAGCAGAGCACCAGCTTGTCGTAGTAGTTCATGAACGGGTGATAGCGCGACAGCGCGAACCCGGCGCCCGCGACCATGGCGAGGGCAAACAGCCAGTCGACGATGCCAAGCCGTTTCAGGAACGGCCGTTCGTCGTACTCGCCGACGTTGAGTGACTCGCCTGCCAGCGCCTTGTGGGGCCGCGAGGAGGGAGATTGGGAAACCTGAGTCAAGTCCATGATCTTACCGGGTCGAATCTTGTGAGCTTGCGGACGGCGCGCCGGCGTTGCCGGATTGAGCGGAGGCGCCGGCGTCGTCGGGTGCTTCAACGAGTTTGGCGCCCAGCGCCGCGCCCACCGCGTCGCGCGTCTGAACGAACTCTTTCTCGAAGTCGAGCGTCTTGCGTGCGCTCGACATTGCCATCACGACATTCGTGCCGTGCGCAGTGTCTTTGAGCCAGAACCAGAGGCGCCGTTCGCGAACGTAGAACATCGAAAAGATGCCCAACACGAGGAGCAGGCTGCCAAGATACACGACTTTTTTACCCGGTGCGCGCGTCAACTGAAATACCGAAGCTTGCACCTGCTTGAATGAGTCAAGTTGTAAATAGACCGGCGATCCATACAAAAAGCTGTCGGATATCGCGTTGATGGAGCTTTGGATGAAGCGGCTGGCGTCCGCATTGGCCGTCGCCTCCGGCTCGCCGAGTTGCTGGCGGGACAGCTGATACAGGTCCCAAGTCGAGCCTTCCAGCATGCGCAGCAGCAGGCCGGCGGCCTTTTCCTGCTCACCCTTGGGCACCGAATGGTCGATAAACCCGGCGATCGCCTGGAAGCCGCCGACCGTCTGGCCATTCGGCATCTTGATGCTGTTATCCGCGCCGGCAAAAAGGGTCAGCACGCGCAGCGCGCTTTCTTCCAGATGCTGTTGCAGTTCGGCATTCGAGCCTGGCACCGAGCGCAGCGCGAAACTGTGCGCCGCCGCAGCGCGCATGGCCGGATCCTCGAGTGTGGCGCGCAGGTTCATCCAGTCCTTCACGGTGCCGCCGCTGTCGGCGGGAATGCGCAGGTAGCGGAACGGATCGTCCGGGTTCACGCGCATGCCGGCCAGGAACATCTTTTCGCCGGACACGTCGACCGGCAGCATGTAGTTGTTGTACTCGCGCGCCTGGCCGTCCTTGTCACGCACCTTGTATTGCACCGACGGGCCGACGTTGTGCAGGTCGAGCGGCTTCGAGGTCTTCGCGCCGGAGCCGAGGCGCTCGTCGAACGCTTCTTTCAGCGTGCGGTGCGCCGCGACGCCGCGAGCGTCGGTCTGGCCGCTGCCGTTCTGGATGTTCTCGACGTTGATCGCGCGGAAATCGGTGAATTCGACCGTTTGGCCGTCGGCGAGCGGCGTGGCCGTGCTCAATGGCGCGTTGCCGCCGATCGTGCCGCCGAACGGCGCGGTCTTAGCGCTCGCGCCGCTCATCGGGTAGGCCGTCATCTGCATCTGCGAGCCGCCGTCCTGGAAGCTCGACTGGTAGATCGACACGCCGTCGTAGGTGAACGGCTTGTTCACTTCGACGCGCGCCGGCACGCGCGCGCCCGTCTTGTGGTCGACCACGACGATGTCGCTCGCGAACAGCTTCGGCATGCCCGTCGAGTAGTAATCGACGATGAACTTGTTCAGCTCGATCGAAAACGGCAGGTCCTGGATCAGCGAGCCGTCGGGCTGGTTGAGAATCGCCGTGGACACGTGCTGGCCTTCCGGCACCCATGCGTAGCCGCGGAACGTCGGATTGGACTGCGACAGACGATGATCCGGCGTGATGTCGTTGATCACCGTGTTGGCGCGGATCGGCGACTTGTCGAACAGCCACATTTGCAGCTTGATCGGCAGATTGCTGTCGAGCAGACCGCCGAGGCAGATCACCACGATCGCGAGGTGAGCAGAGATGTAGCCGAACTTGGTCAGCGCGCCGCGTTTGGCGGCGATCAGGGTCGCGCCGTCGGACTCACGGGTCACGAACTTGTAGCCGAGCTTCGCCGAGAGCCTCGCGAGCAACGCCGCGGTCTGCGCGCGAGTTGCGTGCACCGCGAATTCGCCCTTGTGATGGAACGCGCGCAGGCTGCCTTCGCGGACCTTGTCCTTCCAGCTCTTTACGTCGGCGACCATTTTTGGCGCATTGCGGATCACGCACAGCGACACCGACACCATCAGGAAGCCGAGAATCAGCATGAACCACCACGAGCTGTACACCGTGTACAGGCTCAGCGAACGGAAGATGTCCGCCCAGAACGGGCCGAACTGATTGACGTAATTGGGATACGGATCGTCCTGCGTGAGGACGGTGCCGATGATGCTGGCGATCGACAGAATCACGAGCAACGAGATGGCAAAACGCATCGAACTCAAGACTTCGACGACGCTGCGCATGACGCGATTGCCCGACTTGGACTGCAAACCCGACGTGGTGACGCTCATTCATACTCCGACTGAACAGCAAAAAAGGGTGAAGGGCTGTCGTAGACACGACGCCCTCACCCTTTTCTTGTTTTGTACCGACCTCGCCGGGCCGGTTGCACTTGCGTGCGGGGGCACTCTATCCTAGTGCAAGCCCGCGATGTAATCGGCCACTGCCTTGATCTCGCTATCCGACAGACGCGTTGCGATCGCATGCATCGGCTCGTTGTTGTTACGTGCGCCTGGACCTTGCGTGAACGCCAGCAACTGCGCCACCGTGTATTCCGCCCACTGCCCCGACAACCTCGGATACTGCGACGGAATCCCCTGACCGGTCGGCCCGTGACAGCTTGCGCACGCCGGCACGCCCTTGTCGGCGATCCCGCCGCGATAAATCTTCTGCCCGAGCGGAACGGTGTCTTTGTTATGCGCGTAGCCTGGCTTCGGGGTCTGCGCCGCGAAATAGGCCGCGACGTTGACCATATCCTGATCGGACAGCGCCGCCGCCATGCCCGCCATGATCGCATTGTTGCGCGCTGGCTGCTTGGCGCCCGGCTGGGTCTTGAAGTCCTTGAGTTGTTTGACGAGATACTCAGGGTGCTGGCCCGCCAGCTTCGGATATGCGCCGCCCGCGCTGTTGCCGTCTGCCCCGTGACATGACGCGCATACCTGCACCGCGATTGCCTGCCCCCGATTGACGTCCGGCTTTGCCGGTTCTGCTGCTCGTGCCTGAATTGCCAAACCTGAAAGACCTGCCGCTACATGAAGCACCATCAGAGTCTTGCTCAGTCGATTCATTCGCACACCCTGTCTCGTCTTGTGGGATTTTTAGAGAGCCCCTAAACCTGTCGCTGCGCGCCAGGCCCGGCGTTTTCTTGAAGGTTTTGCAAAACACGACGGCGACCGAGTGACCGCCAGGAGCCGCCAAGGCACGTGGGCTGGCCCCCTCAGGTTTTCAGTAAACCATCGTATTGTACAATAACTCGCTAATCGCTAAGACGCCAGTCGGGCTTGACCCGTCCCCACTCCGGGTTCCCCGGCGTCTCGAATCTTGGCCTGATCATGTCCTTCCTGCTCCACCAATCCCGCTTTTTCACGACCGTCAATCACTTGCGTGATCTGCCGGCCACTTCGCAACCCGAAATCTGCTTTGCGGGGCGCTCGAACGCGGGCAAGTCGACAGCTATCAATATTCTGTGCAACCAGAAGCGGCTGGCCTTCGCCAGTAAAACGCCGGGACGCACGCAGCATATCAATTACTTTTCGGTAGGCAAGGCGGACGAGCCGACCGCGCATCTGGTCGATCTGCCTGGCTATGGCTACGCGGAAGTGCCGGGCGCCGCCAAGGCGCATTGGGAAGCGCTGCTGTCCACCTATCTGCAATCGCGCTCGCAACTGCGCGGCATGATCCTGATGATGGACTCGCGCCGCCCGCTGACGGATCTGGATCGCCGCATGATCGAGTGGTTCGCCCCGACCGGCAAGCCGATCCACACGCTTCTCACCAAGTGCGACAAATTGACGCGCCAGGAAAGCATAAACGCGTTGCGCGCGACGCAGAAAGGTCTGGCCGAGTACCGCACCGCCGGCTACCAGGGCGAACTGACCGCCCAGCTGTTCTCCGCGCTCAAACGCGTCGGCATCGACGAAGCGCACGAGCTGATCGAGAGCTGGCTGATCCCCGACGACAAGGGCGAAACGGACGCCGCTCAGTAAGCGAGTTGGCGTCTCGGGCGAGGACAAAAGCGCTATTCCGGCCGCCCATAAAAAAACCCGCCGCTTTAACGGCGGGTCAAACAGCCTAATCGAAAAACGACAGGCACCCGCTCAGGGAGGAGAAGCGGGGAGGTCAGCGCAAGGCGCCTTGCTCGATCGGTATGATATACCATTGTCTCGAAAAGTTTCCGGGAGCGGAGGCAGGCGTTACTTGCCCACTCCACACATCCACGTTTCCTCGATTCGCTATGAGCTTCTATCCGCACCATCGTCCGCGCCGCATGCGCCGCGACGACTTCTCGCGCCGTCTGATGCGGGAAAACATCCTCACCACCAACGATCTGATTTATCCGGTCTTCATCGTCGAAGGCACCAATGTGCGGCAAGCCGTGCCATCGATGCTTGGCGTCGAACGCGTGTCGGTCGATCTGCTGATGGGTGTGGCTGAACAATGCGTCGAACTTGGCGTGCCTGTGCTGTCGCTGTTTCCGGCGATCGAGCCGTCGCTGAAAACGCCCGATGGGCGCGAAGCGACCAACCCGGCGGGTTTGATCCCGCGCGCGGTTCGCGAACTGAAGAAAAATTTCCCCGAACTGGGCGTGCTCACCGACGTGGCGCTCGATCCGTACACGAGCCACGGTCAGGACGGCGTGCTCGACGAAGCCGGCTATGTCATCAACGACGAGACCGTCGAGATTCTGGTCGAACAGGCGCGTGCGCAGGCTGAAGCGGGCGTCGATATCGTCGCGCCGTCGGACATGATGGACGGCCGCATCGGCGCGATCCGCGAAATGTTCGAGAGCGAGGGTCTTGTCCACACGCGCATCATGGCTTATGCGGCCAAGTTCGCGTCGGCGTTTTACGGCCCGTTTCGCGACGCCGTCGGTTCCGCGACGAACCTCGGTAAAAGCAACAAGATGACTTACCAGATGGACCCAGCCAATTCGAATGAGGCGCTGCGCGAAGTGCAAGCGGACATCGACGAAGGCGCGGACATGGTGATGGTCAAGCCCGGCATGCCGTATCTGGATATCGTGCGCCGCGTGAAGGATGAGTTCCAGTTCCCGACCTACGTGTATCAGGTGAGCGGCGAATACGCGATGCTGAAAGCAGCCGCGCAGAACGGCTGGCTCGATCACGACAAGGCTATGATGGAATCGCTGCTGGCGTTCAAGCGGGCGGGCGCGGACGGGGTGCTGACCTATTTCGCGCTGGATGCCGCGCGGATTTTGCGTTCGCAGAAGTGACCTGACGAGACGCCTTGCGGGGCGTTCGAGCGTTGCAATGAACGGAGGACGACTTTGTGTCGTGCCTCCTTTTTTTCAAGCTTTCGCGGTCAGTCTGCTTCGAGCACGATTGCCTGGCGCTCGACATTCTGCTTCGAACTCTGCGGTTCGCGCGCGGCTCCCAGCTTCGTAGAGGTTGTCGCCAGACAACGCATCAGTTTCGTGATCTGACTGAGCGAGATTGCGGCGCTAGACTGGCAGTCGATCGTCGCGGCCGGACACCGCACACCGGCCGCCGCAGTCGCCGCGACCGACCGGCCGCTATCCGTTACGCGCCGGGCGCATTCGCCCGATCCAGACTGCGCAAGAATTTATCCGCGGACTCGTATCCCACGACGCGCAGCACTTCCTTGCCACGCTGATCGAAAAAGATGATCCCCGGCGGACCAAACAGGCTGAAGCGCTTGAGCAGCATTTGATCGTCGGTGTTGTTCGCGGTCACATCGGCGCGCAGCAGGTTCATCTGCTTCAATTTCGCCTGAACGCGCGGGTCGCTGAAGGTGAATTTCTCCATTTCCTTGCAGCTGACGCACCAGTCCGCGTAAAAATCGAGCATGGCGGGCTGTGCAGCCATTTTGACGGCCTGGTCGAGTTCATTCGATGAGCGAACCGGCGCGAACGTCAGATCGCCCTGCGGCGCGCTATTCGACTTGTTCGACGTGCTCGCGACACCCGCTTCCCCGCTACGCGCCGCCAGCACGGCAAGTGGGCGCAGCGGATCGGAGGAGCCCGCCGCCAGACCAACCAGCAGGACTGCAGCCCAGATAGCGAGCGCAGCGCCCACGCCTCGGCCAAGCCTGCGCCACACGGAAGCCTCCGCAGCCGGTGCCGAAAATATGCCGAGAGAGGCCGAGGCGACCAGCAACCAGAGCGCGCTCAGCAGCATCGTGGCTGTCGCGCCGAGCACGGGCCAAACGATCCATAGCGCGGCCGCAAGCAGCACGACGCCGAAGAAAACCTTGACGCCGTCCATCCATGCGCCGGCACGCGGCAGCAGCGTGCCCGCGCCAAAACCGAGGATCAGCAGCGGCACGCCTAGACCCAGACCCATCGAGAACAGCGCCGCGCCACCGAGCACCGCGTCGCCCGTATGCGCAATGAACGCCAGCACTGCAAAGAGCGGTGCGGTCATGCACGCGCCGACCACCAGCGCCGACAGCGCGCCCATCACGGCAACAGCCGCAAACTTGCCCCCGGAGCGTCTGGACGACGCGTGTGAAACGCCGTCCTGCCAACGTTGCGGCAGCGCGATGTCGACACCCGCAATCAAGGTCAGCGCAAAAATGGTCAAAAGTACGCCGAATGCGCCAAGTACCCACGGATTCTGCAGCCATGCGCCGAGACTCTGCCCGACCAACGCGGCGGCGATACCGAGCGCCGTATACACGAGCGCCATGCCGATGACATAGGCCAGCGACAGCGCGAATCCGCGGGCACGCGTCACGCGCGCGCCTTCGCCGATGATGATCGCCGAGAGAATCGGAATCATCGGATACGAACAGGGGAGCAGGCTGAGCACGGCGCCGGCGACGAAAAAGAGCCCGACGATCGCGAAGAAGCCGCCGCCTTGCAGCAGCGACTGCGCGTAATCGGCGCTGGTAGCGCGGTCGTACCATGAGGTGCCCGCGGGGACGGCGGCTGCCGGCGCGGCCGCGCTGCCGGCCGGTTGAAGTGCTGCGCCGGTTACGTGATACACGCGCTCCATCGGCGGATAGCAGATGCCCGCATCGGCACAGCCTTGCGACGTCACCGCCAGATCGAACGGTCCAGCCGCCTGTTTAACCGGAATCCGGATGGTCAGTTCGTTCCGATACGTCTCGACGTTCTTGTTAAAGGTCTGATCGAACTTGATGTGGCCGGCCGGCAATTGCGGCTCGCCGATCGTGGTCGTGCCGTCGCGCGTCGCGAACGCGAAGCGCTCGCTGTACATGTAGTAGCCGTCCGCGATTTTGTAGGTCACGTCGACTTCGCCGGCCTTCTCCGACGCGCTGAATTTGAACGCGACCGCAGGATCCAGGAAATCGTCCGCCGCGCGGGCGAGCGTGCCGAACTGCGCGAAGATCAGGCAGCCGAGCAGAAAGAATGCGGTGCGCAGCGCATTGCGCGCGCGCCGGTCGAGGCCGTTAAACATGGAGAGGACGTTGGGTTTCAGCAATGATCCACTGGCCGTACGCGGCCGACGCCGTCGCTTGCCATGAGAGGATTTCCGGCGTGTCGTAGGGATGGTGAGCCTGAATGTACTGCTCGAGTTCAAGCACGCGTGCCGCGCTGGTCTTGAACAGCAACTGGACCTCCTGCGCGGTTTCAACCGCGCCCTGCCAGTGATAGGTGGACTGCACGGAGTCTAATTGCGTGACACAGGCGCATAGCCGCATGGCCAGAGCATCCGCAGCAAGCTTCTGGGCCACGGCGGCATCCGGCACCGTCGTCAGAATCAAGGTCACATTCACGCTCACAGATGGCTCCGGCAAGGCACGATTCAGGTGCCGATATCGTATCACCTGGCCTTGCCTGCCCGCAGACCGCTCCGCAGCGGCCACGCGGCGGATGGCCGCTGCCAACGCCTGACGCTACAAACAAAAAAGCCAGGCTTGGCGCCTGGCTTTTTAAGATGCTCGGAAGCTTATTCAGCTTCTTGCACTTCGACTTCTTCAACTTCCGGACGGTCGAGCAATTCGACCAGTGCCATCGGAGCGTTGTCGCCGACGCGGAAGCCGAACTTCAGGACGCGCAGGTAGCCGCCCGGACGGGTAGCGTAACGCGGGCCCAGAACTTCGAACAGCTTCGTGACCGAGTCACGATCGCGCAGGCGGTTGAACGCCAGACGACGATTTGCCAGCGACGGCTTCTTGCCGAGCGTGATCAGCGGCTCGACAACCTTACGGAGTTCTTTTGCTTTCGGCAGCGTGGTCTTGATGACTTCGTGCTCGATCAGCGAGTTGGACATATTACGGAGCATAGCCAGACGGTGGCTGCTCGTGCGGTTCAGTTTCCGCAAACCATGACGGTGACGCATGTTAATTCCTTCGATTCAAAGTTTTGGTCCAGCTCTTCTATCGCGCTCGAACTACCTGCGGTTTCCCAACGGTAGCGAGTGCACGGGCCGGTAGTGAAAAAAGACAAGACGCGGATTTTAAAGGAAAATCCGCGTCTTTGCCAGTGCAGCGGCGGGTTCTGTCCCGGGATTACTTGTCCAGACCAGCCGGCGGCCAGTTTTCAAGTTTCATGCCGAGCGTCAAACCACGCGACGCCAGTACTTCCTTGATTTCGTTCAGCGACTTGCGGCCCAGATTCGGCGTCTTCAGCAACTCATTTTCCGTGCGCTGGATCAGGTCGCCGATGTAGTAAATGTTCTCGGCCTTCAGGCAGTTCGCGGAACGAACCGTCAATTCGAGATCATCCACCGGACGCAGCAGGATCGGATCGATCTGCGGCGCGCGCGACGGCGCTTCAGCCGTTGCTTCGGTGCCTTCCAGTGCAGCGAATACCGACAGTTGATCGACCAGAATGCGCGCCGATTGACGGATCGCTTCTTCCGGCGAAATCACACCGTTGGTTTCGATGTTCATCACGAGCTTGTCGAGGTCGGTACGCTGTTCGACGCGAGCGCTTTCAACGGCGTAGCTCACGCGGCGAACCGGCGAGAACGACGCGTCCAGCACGATACGACCGATGATCTTGGCCGACTCTTCGCCATAACGACGCACATTGCCCGGCACATAGCCGCGGCCCTTTTCGACCTTGATCTGCACGTCGAGCTTGCCGCCCTTCGACAGATGCGCGATCACGTGATCCGGGTTGATCACTTCGCAATCGTGCGCGAGTTCGATGTCGCCAGCAGTGACAACGCCTTCGCCTTCCTTGCGCAGCGTAACCGTCACTTCATCACGGTTGTGCAGCTTGAAGACCACGCCCTTCAGGTTCAACAACAGGTTGACCACATCCTCTTGCACACCGTCGAGCGTCGAATACTCATGTACGACGCCTGCGATCGTCACTTCGGTCGGCGCGTAGCCGATCATCGACGACAGCAGCACGCGCCGGAGCGCGTTACCCAAGGTGTGGCCGTAACCGCGTTCAAACGGTTCCATGACCACTTTCGCATGGCTCTCACCAAGCGATTCAACAGCGATGATCTTGGGCTTCAACAAACTGGTTTGCATAGGTTTTCCTTTTCAATACCCTCGGCTCGTTACACCGATAAGGCTGACCGGTAACAACCTGAAAATAAACAGCCGAGGCGCCCCCTTGCTCAGCGCAATCAGGGTACCCCGGCCGTTAATCCGATTACCGCGAATACAATTCGACGATCAGGCTTTCGTTGATATCGCCAGCGATGTCGCTGCGTTCCGGCTTTTGCTTGAACGTGCCTTCGAACTTCTTCGAATCGACGGCGACCCAGCTCGGCAGACCGCCTTGCTCAGCCAGCGACAGCGCTTCGAGAATACGCGCCTGCTTCTTCTTCGTTTCGCGCACTGCGACGACGTCGCCAGCCTTCACTTGCATCGACGGAATGTTCGACACCACGCCGTTCACGACGATCGCCTTGTGGCTCACGAGCTGACGCGCTTCAGCGCGCGTCGAGCCGAAGCCCATGCGGTACACGACGTTGTCCAGACGCGATTCGAGCAATTGCAGCAGGTTTTCACCCGTGTTGCCCTTCAGGCGGTCGGCTTCAGCGAAGTAACGACGGAATTGACGCTCGAGGACACCGTAGATGCGCTTCACTTTTTGCTTTTCGCGCAGCTGCGTGCCGTAGTCGGACGTGCGTGCGCCCGAGGTGCGGCCGTGTTGGCCGGGCTTGCTGTCAAGTTTGCACTTGTCAGCGAGCGAACGACGGGCGCTCTTCAGGAAGAGGTCAGTGCCTTCACGGCGGGACAGCTTGGCCTTAGGGCCGATATAACGTGCCACGTTGATTCCTTTGTTGATTGATCACGCGGATGCATGCATTCGCGCTAGTCCGAACCCTTTGGGTCGAACGGTGGGCTTAGTCAATTCAATAACGCAAGCAGCCTGCCGCCGCCCAAGGCGGCAACAGGCGCTAGCAAAATCGGCGTCTTAGATACGACGACGCTTCGGCGGACGGCAGCCGTTGTGCGGGACCGGGGTCACGTCGGAGATCGCCGTGATCTTGATACCAAGACCATGCAACGCGCGCACCGCCGACTCACGGCCAGGACCGGGGCCCTTGATCCGCACTTCGAGGTTCTTCACGCCGTATTCCATCGCCACGCGGCCAGCCGATTCGGCCGCCACCTGGGCTGCAAACGGGGTCGATTTGCGCGAACCCTTGAAGCCTTGACCACCCGACGTTGCCCAAGCAAGTGCATTGCCTTGACGATCGGTGATCGTGATGATGGTGTTGTTGAACGACGCGTGAACGTGAACCACGCCCTCGGCGACGTTCTTCTTGACCTTCTTGCGAACGCGTTGCGCCGCGGAGTTGTTCGAAGCCTTAGCCATTACGTTTTCCTGTAACTGTCAGTTCCGCTTACTTCTTCAGCGATTGCGCTGCACGACGCGGACCCTTGCGCGTACGGGCATTCGTACGCGTACGTTGGCCGCGCAGGGGCAAGCCCTTACGATGCCGAACGCCACGGTAGCAGCCGAGATCCATCAGGCGCTTGATGTTCATCGTCGTTTCACGGCGCAGATCGCCTTCAACGATGAACTTGCCGACTTCTTCACGCAGCTTTTCGAGGTCTGCGTCGTTCAGGTCTTTGACCTTCTTCGAAAATGCCACACCAGCAGCGACGCAGATGTCGCGCGAGCGCGTGCGGCCGACACCGTAAATAGCCGTCAGGCCGATTTCGGTATGCTGGTGATTCGGGATGTTAACCCCTGCGATACGAGCCATTGTTTTTCCTCAACAAAAAGCGCAGCAAAAAGCGCGGCGTTCAGCCTTGACGCTGTTTGTGGCGCGGATCAGAGCTGCAAATCACGCGCACAACGCCTTTGCGCTTGATGATCTTGCAATTGCGGCAAATGCGCTTAACCGATGCCATCACTTTCATGATATTACCCTTTTTTCAAATCACTTCGCCCGGAACACGATCCGCGCACGCGACAGATCGTAAGGCGTCAATTCAACCGTCACCTTGTCGCCAGGCAAGATTCGGATGTAGTGCATCCGCATCTTGCCGGATATGTGTCCCAATACGACATGGCCGTTTTCCAGCTTCACCCTGAAGGTAGCGTTAGGCAGGTTTTCGATGACTTCACCCTGCATCTGGATAACATCGTCTTTGGCCATAAGTCCTTTCAACGCATCGGGACGCCGCCGCCTTTGAAATTAGCTTTCTTCAGCAGCGATTCATACTGTTGCGACATAACGTACGACTGCACCTGCGCCATGAAATCCATTGTGACGACGACAATGATCAGCAGCGACGTTCCACCAAAATAAAACGGCACGTTCCAGCGCAGCACCAGAAACTCGGGCAGCAGACAAACAAACACGATGTAGATCGCACCGGCCAGCGTCAGACGCGTCAAGATGCGGTCGATGTATCGCGCTGTTTGATCGCCCGGGCGGATGCCTGGGACGAAAGCGCCACTCTTTTTCAGGTTGTCGGCCGTCTCTCTGCTGTTGAACACCAATGCGGTGTAGAAAAAACAGAAGAAAACGATCGCCAACGCGTACAGCAACACGTACACAGGTTGACCGGGCTTGAGGGCCTCTGCCACGTTGTGCAACGTGTCTGCGAACCAGCTGGTACGCGACCCCGAACTGAACCAGTTCAGGATAGTTGCCGGGAAGAGAATGATCGACGATGCAAAGATCGGCGGAATCACGCCCGACATATTCAACTTCAGCGGCAGATGCGAAGACTGTCCGCCGTAAATCTTGTTGCCGACTTGCCGCTTCGCGTAATTCACAAGAATCTTGCGCTGGCCGCGTTCGATGAACACCACCAGATACGTAACAGCAGCAATCAGCGCGACGACGATAATCGCGGATATCGGGCTCATCGAACCGGTTTGCACCAGTGAAACGAGACCACCGATCGCATTCGGGAAACCCGCTGCAATCCCGCCGAAAATAATGATCGAGATGCCGTTGCCAAGCCCGCGCTCCGTGATCTGCTCACCCAGCCACATCAGGAACATCGTGCCGGTCACCAGCGTCACGACCGTCGTCAACCGAAAAACCATCCCCGGATCGATCACCAGGCCCGGCTGATTTTCCAACGCGACGGCAATGCCGAACGCCTGGAACGTCGCCAGCAGGACCGTAAAGACACGCGTGTACTGCGTAATCTTCCGTTGACCCGCTTGCCCTTCCTTTTTCAGCGCTTCGAGTTGTGGCGAGACGATTGCCAACAGCTGCATGATGATCGACGCCGAAATGTACGGCATGATCCCCAGCGCAAAAATCGTGAACCGCGATAGCGCGCCACCCGAGAACATGTTGAACATGCCAAGGATGCCGCCCGACTGACTTTGGAACAACTTTGCCAGTTGGTCCGGGTCAATACCCGGCACCGGAATATGCGCGCCGATACGGTAGACGATCAGCGCCAGCAGCAGGAACACTGCCCGCCGACGCAGATCGCCAAACTTCGCCGCGCTGCGACCGGGTTTTGCGAGACTCGGGCTGTTAGCCAAGTACCTTCTCCGATGCAAATGCTAGTGACGGCAAATAACTTGCGCGTTACTCGGCGAATGAGCCACCAGCTGCTTCGACAGCAGCGCGCGCACCCTTCGTCGCACCCAGACCTTTCACGACAATCTTGCGCTTCAACTCGCCGGTCTTGATGATCTTGGCACTCGTGATCATCTCGCCAATCAGGCCGGCTTGTTTCAGAGCCAACAGATCGATCTCGTCGACCGGCAGCTTTTCCAGATCCGAGAGACGCACTTCACCAACGAATTCCTTCGTCAGCGAGGTGAAGCCACGCTTCGGCAGGCGACGTTGCAGCGGCATTTGACCGCCTTCGAAGCCAACCTTGTGAAAGCCGCCCGAACGCGACTTCTGACCCTTGTGACCGCGGCCAGCCGTCTTGCCCAGACCGGAGCCGATGCCACGGCCGACGCGACGCTTAGCGTGCTTCGAACCTTCAGCCGGCTTCAGGTTATTCAATTCCATTATCAACTCCTTGAGTCCTGGTCAGCCGCTTAGCTGATGACCTTAACGAGGTACGAAACCTTGTTGATCATGCCGCGCACGGCCGGCGTGTCCTGCAACTCGCTAACCGAGTTGAGTCGGCGCAGACCCAAGCCACGCACCGTTGCACGGTGCGTTTCACGGGTGCCGATCAGGCTCTTGACGAGCTGGACCTTGACAGTTTTATCAGACATGGTGTCCACCTTAGCCCAGAATATCTTCGACGGACTTGCCGCGCTTCGCCGCGATGTCGCCCGGCGTCGACTGCTTGCGCAGACCGTCGAGCGTTGCACGAACGAGGTTGTACGGGTTCGTCGAACCGTGGCTCTTAGCAACCACGTTTTGCACGCCCATCACGTCGAACACTGCGCGCATTGGACCACCAGCGATCACGCCCGTACCATCCTTCGCCGGAGCGAGGAGGACGGCGGATGCGCCGTGCTTACCGTGCACTTCGTGTTGCAACGTACCGTTCTTCAGCGGCACCTTGAACATGTTGCGGCGAGCTTGTTCCATTGCCTTTTGAACAGCAACCGGAACTTCCTTCGCTTTGCCCTTGCCCATGCCGATGCGGCCATCGCCGTCGCCAACCACGGTCAGTGCGGCAAAACCGAGAATCCGGCCGCCCTTCACAACCTTGGTCACGCGGTTGACCGAAATCATCTTTTCGCGCAGGCCGTCGTCGCGTTCGTCAGCCTGAACTTTCGCTTGCATCTTTGCCATGACGAATTCTTCCCTTAGAACTTGAGTCCGGCTTCGCGCGCCGCATCAGCCAGCGCTTTCACGCGGCCGTGGTAACGGAAACCCGAACGGTCGAAGGCGACGGATTCGATGCCGGCAGCCTTAGCCTTTTCTGCGATGCGCTTACCGATCAAGGTCGCAGCATTGACGTTGCCGCCCTTGCCCGTTTGATCAGCCAGTTGCGCACGCACTTCGGCCTCGAGCGTCGACGCGCTGGCGAGCACCTTGGTGCCGCAGGGCGAGAACACTTGCGCATAGATGTGCGTGTTCGTGCGATGCACGGCGAGACGCGCGACCTGCAGCTCAGCGATCTTGATACGCGTCTGACGAGCGCGGCGCAGGCGAGATTGAGTCTTATCCATGATTGCGCACCCTTACTTCTTCTTCGTTTCTTTGAGGATCACAACCTCATTGGCGTAACGCACACCCTTGCCCTTATAGGGCTCCGGCGGGCGATAGCCGCGCACTTCTGCCGCGACCTGGCCAACTTGTTGCTTATTGATCCCCTTGATCACGATTTCGGTTTGCGTCGGGGTTTCAGCCTTGACGCCTTCCGGCATCTGGTGCACCACAGGGTGCGAGAAACCCAGCGACAGGTTCAACTTGTCGCCTTGCGCCTGCGCGCGGTAACCGACGCCAACCAGCGTCAGCTTGCGCTCGAAACCCTTCGTCACGCCGTTCACCATGTTCGCAACCAGTGCGCGCATCGTGCCCGACATCGCATTCGCTTCGCGGCTTGCGTCAACCGGCTCGAAATTCAGCGTGCCGTTGTCGTTCACCACTTTCACGAGGCGGTTTGCCGCCTGCGTAATCGTACCCAGCGGGCCCTTGACGGTGATGCGATCGTCGCTCAGGGCCACTTCTGCGCCTTGCAGCGCGACCGGGCTTTTACCTACTCGAGACATGTTTCTCTCCTTTCGGCCTTAAGCGACGTAGCAGATGACTTCGCCGCCAACGCCCGTTGCACGCGCCTTGCGGTCCGTCATCACGCCCTTCGGCGTCGACACGATTGCCACGCCGAGGCCATTCATGACCACGGGGATGTCGTTACGGCCGCGGTACACACGCAGACCAGGCTTCGAGACGCGTTCAATGCGCTCGATAACCGGACGGCCGGCGTAGTACTTCAACACGATGTTCAATTCAGACTTCGCACCTTCGGACTTCACTGCGAAATCATCGATATAGCCTTCGTCCTTCAGGACCTGCGCAATCGCAACCTTGACTTTCGACGAGGGCATTGTCACCGAGACTTTCTCAACCATCTGCGCATTGCGGATGCGAGTCAGCATATCGGCGATAGGATCACTCATGCTCATTTACGTTTCTCCTATTACCAGCTCGCCTTGGTCAGGCCAGGGATCTCGCCGCGGAACGCGATTTCGCGAATCTTGTTACGCGCCAGCCCGAATTTACGGAACGTGCCACGCGGGCGACCGGTAATTGCGCAACGATTGCGCTTACGGGTCGGGTTAGAGTTGCGCGGCAATTGTTGCAGTTCCAGACGTGCTGCGTAATGCTCTTCGTCCGACTTGCTCATATCGCCGATGATCGCTTTCAGCTCAGCACGCTTGGGAGCGTACTTAGCAGCCAGGCGAGCACGCTTCTTTTCACGTTCGATCAGTGCCAGTTTAGCCACGGTAACCTCAGTTTCTGAACGGGAACTTGAAGCTGGCGAGCAGAGCCTTTGCTTCGTCGTCGGTCTTCGCAGTCGTCGTGATGCTGATGTTCAGCCCACGCAGTGCGTCGATCTTGTCGTAGTCGATTTCGGGGAAAATGATCTGCTCTTTCACACCGATGTTGTAGTTGCCGCGACCATCGAACGCACGACCCGACACACCACGGAAGTCACGCACACGGGGGAGCGCGACCGTCACGAAACGGTCCAGAAATTCGTACATTGCCTGACCACGCAACGTGACCATTGCACCGATCGGATAGCCCTGACGGATCTTGAAGCCAGCGATTGCCTTGCGTGCCTTCGTGATCACCGGCTTCTGGCCTGCGATCTTCGTCAGGTCGCCAACGGCGTTTTCGATGATCTTCTTGTCAGCAACCGCTTCGCCAAGGCCCATGTTCAGGGTGATCTTGGTGATGCGCGGCACTTCCATCACGGACTTGTAACCGAACTTCTCGATGAGGCCGGGTACAACCTTCTCTTTGTAAAACTCTTGCAAACGAGCCATTTTTTTACTCCGCAGCGTCAGGCGCTCAGCTCGGCACCGGTCGTTTTAAGGAAACGGACTTTCTTGTCTCCTTCGACCTTGATGCCTACACGCGACGCCTTGCCATTCGCGTCGACCAATGCGACGTTCGAAATTTGCAGCGGCATCGTCTTGGCTTCAACACCGCCCGTCGTACCCTTCATCGGGTTCGGCTTGACGTGTTTCTTGACGAGGTTGATACCCTCGACAATCACTTTGCCCTCGCCAACGGACAGCACGACGCCGCGCTTGCCTTTATCTTTGCCGGTGATGACGATAACTTCGTCACCTTTGCGAATCTTGTTCATCGCGACTCCTTACAGCACTTCAGGTGCCAACGAAACGATCTTCATGAATCGTTCGCTGCGCAACTCGCGCGTGACAGGCCCGAAAATACGGGTGCCAATAGGTTCGAGCTTGGCATTCAACAACACAGCGGCGTTGCCATCGAACTTGATCAGCGAGCCGTCCTGACGGCGCACGCCCTTGGCGGTGCGAACCACCACGGCGTTGTAAATTTCGCCTTTCTTCACGCGCCCGCGCGGCGTTGCTTCTTTGACGGTCACCTTGATGATGTCGCCAATGCTGGCATAACGACGCTTCGAGCCGCCGAGCACCTTGATGCACATGACTTCACGCGCACCCGTGTTGTCGGCCACTTCAAGCCGAGTTTCGGTCTGGATCATGGTTTATCTTTCCCAACTTAATCCGGTCACACCACCATGGCGTACCCGGTCAGTCTTGGTCCCGTCAGCCAATCGGCTGCTTGGGTATGAACAGCAGCGACGGCAAACGAAACCCGCCATCGCAATCCGGTGAATCCTACGGAACAGACTTGGCGCCCGATCCGCTTCCCCCACCAACTTCGCCCGCGACGGGGCTCCCATAAAGAGGGAAGACCGAGAGTATAACAAATAATCTCGGTCTTGCAAGCGAAATCTACTGCGATTTCAACAACTTCTACTACTTCGCGGCGTCAGATGACGCGAGCAGCCTCGACCAGGCGAGCCACAACCCAAGCTTTCGTCTTCGAAATCGGACGCGTTTCCTGGATTTCAACGAGGTCGCCCTCGTTGTACGTGTTCGCGTCGTCGTGCGCGTGGTACTTCTTCGAACGCACAACGTACTTGCCGTAGATCGGGTGCTTCACGCGGTGCTCAACCAGCACGGTGACCGTCTTGTCCATCTTGTTGCTGACGACCTTGCCGACCAGCGTCCGCTTGAGCGAGGTTTTTACGCTATCGTTCATTTCTGGTTCGCCTTCTCAGTCAGGACGGTCCGCACACGTGCGATGTCGCGACGAACCTTCTTCAGCTGGCTCGTGTTCGTGAGCTGCTGGGTCGCGAGTTGCATGCGCAGGCCGAATTGCGCCTTCAACAGGTCCGACAGCTCCTTGTTGAGCGCGGCCTGATCTTTCTGGTGAAGTTCGGATGCCTTCATCATTTGCTCCTTAGGCGCCGAGCTGACGCACGATAAACGTCGTCTTGAGCGGCAGCTTAGCTGCAGCCAGACGGAACGCTTCGCGTGCCAGCTCTTCGGTTACGCCGTCCATTTCGTACAGCATCTTGCCCGGTTGAATCTCTGCGACGTAGTACTCAGGGTTACCTTTACCGTTACCCATACGTACTTCAGCCGGCTTGTGCGAGATCGGCTTGTCCGGGAAGATGCGAATCCAGATGCGGCCACCACGCTTGATGTGACGCGTCATTGCACGACGTGCCGCTTCAATCTGGCGCGCGGTCAAGCGACCACGACCGATAGCCTTCAGGCCGAATTCACCGAACGACACCGCGTTGCCGCGGGTAGCGATACCGGTGTTACGACCCTTCTGCTCTTTGCGATACTTTCTGCGTTTCGGTTGCAGCATCGTTATTCTCCAGTCTTCCCGCCGTCGCCGGCACCGCCAGCACGACGAGGAGCGCCACGGCGTGCACCTGCCGGGCCACCACCTTCACCATCACGACGCGGACGGCGATCGCCACCCGGACGTGCGTTGCGGCGCGGACGCTTTTCTTCGGCGACTTCTTCAACCACCGGTGCGTCGTTGCGGCCGAGCGTGTCGCCCTTGTAGACCCACACCTTCACGCCGATGATGCCGTACGTCGTCTTCGCTTCCGAAGTTGCGTAGTCGATATCAGCACGCAGCGTATGAAGCGGCACGCGACCTTCGCGATACCATTCCGTACGAGCGATTTCGATACCGTTCAGGCGGCCAGCGCTCATGATCTTGATGCCTTGAGCACCCAGACGCATTGCGTTTTGCATCGCACGCTTCATCGCGCGGCGGAACATAATCCGGCGCTCGAGCTGTTGCGTGATCGAATCCGCGATCAGTTGCGCATCGGTTTCCGGCTTGCGGATTTCTTCGATGTTGACGTGAACCGGAACGCCCATACGCTTTTGCAGCTCGGACTTCAGCAGTTCAATGTCTTCACCCTTCTTACCGATCACGACACCCGGACGCGAGCTGAAAATCGTGATGCGGGCGTTCTTTGCAGGACGCTCGATCACAACGCGGCCGACGGACGCGTTCTTCAGCTTCTTCTTCAGGTATTCACGAACACCGATGTCTTCCTGCAACATCGCCGCGAAATTGTTGTTGTTCGCGTACCAACGCGACGCCCAATTGCGGCTGACGGCCAAACGGAAGCCAGTCGGATGAATTTTCTGTCCCATCGTATGACCCCTTAATTCCCGACCGTCACAGTGATGTGACAGGATTGCTTCTCGATGCGGTTACCGCGGCCTTTAGCGCGCGCGGTGAAACGCTTGAGCGACGCAGCCTTGTCGATGTAGATGCTCGTGATCTTGAGCTCATCGATATCGGCGCCTTCGTTATGCTCCGCATTCGCGATCGCCGACAGCACGACCTTTTTCACGATTCCCGCAGCCTTCTTCGGCGAGAACGTCAGAACGTTCAGCGCCTTGTCGACCGGCAAACCGCGGATCTGGTCAGCCACAAGGCGCGTTTTCTGCGCCGAGATGCGGGCACCGCGATGAATTGCTTTCACTTCCATCATGAGCCCCTTATTTCTTAGCCTTCTTGTCGGCTGCGTGACCCTTGAACGTACGGGTCAATGCAAACTCGCCAAGCTTGTGGCCGACCATGTTTTCCGAGATGTACACCGGAACGTGTTGACGGCCGTTGTGAACGGCGATCGTCAGACCGATGAAATCCGGGAGGATCGTCGAACGGCGCGACCAAGTTTTGATCGGCTTCTTATCCCGCGAAGCTGCTGCCGCCTCAACTTTCTTCAGCAAATGGGCGTCGCAGAACGGACCTTTTTTTACAGAACGTGCCATTGCCTACTCCTTAACGCTTGTGACGGCGCTGGACGATCATGCTCGTCGTGCGCTTATTGCTGCGGGTGCGATAACCCTTAGCAGGCGTGCCCCACGGGCTCACCGGATCGCGACCTGCAGCCGTCTTGCCTTCACCACCACCGTGCGGGTGATCGACCGGGTTCATTGCAACGCCACGCACCGTCGGGCGGATACCGCGCCAGCGGTTTGCGCCAGCCTTACCGATTTGACGGAGGCTATGCTCTTCGTTGCCAACTTCACCAATCGTCGCGCGGCACTCAACGTGAACGCGGCGGATTTCACCCGAGCGCAGGCGGACCTGTGCGTAGATGCCTTCACGAGCCAGCAGCATCGCCGACGTACCAGCCGAACGCGCCATTTGCGCGCCCTTGCCCGGCAGCATTTCGATGCAGTGAATCGTCGTACCGACCGGAATGTTGCGGATCGGCAGCGTGTTACCTGCGCGGATCGGAGCTTCCGAACCCGACATCAGTTGCTGGCCAACCGTCACACCCTTCGGAGCGATGATGTACTTGCGCTCGCCGTCTGCGTACAGAACCAGCGCGATGTTCGCGCTACGGTTCGGATCGTACTCAAGACGTTCGACCTTCGCTGCAATACCGTCCTTGTTGCGGCGGAAATCGACGACGCGATAGTGATGCTTGTGACCACCACCCTTATGACGGGTAGTGATGTGACCGTTGTTATTACGGCCGGCGGTCGAGGATTGCGAGTCGAGCAGCGGTGCGTACGGCTTGCCCTTATGCAGATCCTTGTTGACCACCTTGACCATCGCACGGCGACCCGGCGAAGTCGGCTTAACTTTAACGATTGCCATGATTACTTGGCCTCCGCTTCAAAGTTGATTTCCTGGCCGGGCTTCAGGCAGACGTACGCCTTCTTCACGTCCTTGCGCTTGCCCATGAAGCGGCCAAAGCGCTTGGCTTTGCCCTTCGAGACCAGCACGTTGACGGAATTGACTTCCACCTTGAACAGCAGCTCGACTGCAGCTTTCACTTCCTGCTTCGTGGCATCGGGCGCGACTTCGAACACAACTTGTTCGTTCTTGTCGGCCACCAGCGTCGCCTTTTCGGAGATCACCGGCGCGAGCAGGACCTGCATCAAACGATGATCGTTCTTGCGAATCTCGCTCATGACAGCAACTCCTCGATCTGGGCGACCGCAGCCTTCGTGATCAGGATCTTCTTGAAGTAGATCAGCGACAGCGGGTCGGCGTAACGCGGCTCGACAACTGCCACATGGGCCAGGTTGCGCGACGCGAGGTACAGGTTTTCGTCAACCGTGTCGGTAATCACCAGCACGGATTCGAGACCCATCGCCTTGAATTTTTCGGCCAGCAGCTTCGTCTTCGGCGCTTCGAGCGTCAGCTCGTCGACCACCGAGATGCGGCCTTCGCGAGCCAGCTGCGAGAAGATCGAGCAGAGACCTGCGCGATGCATCTTCTTGTTGACCTTGTGCGAAAAGTTTTCTTCCGGCGAATTCGGGAAGATACGGCCGCCGCCGCGCCACAACGGGCTCGACGACATACCGGCACGGGCGCGGCCCGTACCCTTTTGGCGCCACGGCTTCTTGGTCGTGTGCTTAACTTGCTCACGGTCCTTCTGCGCGCGGTTGCCGCTGCGGGCATTCGCTTGATACGCCACTACCACCTGGTGAATCAGGGCTTCGTTGTAATCGCGGCCGAACACGACGTCCGACGCGCTAACGCCTGCACCTTCCTGACCATTGGCATTCAGGAGCTTAAGTTCCATTATTTCGCTCCTTTCACGGCACGCGTCTTCACGGCCGGCGTAACGAATACCTTGCCACCCTTCGCACCCGGAACGGCGCCCTTGACCAGCAACAGCTTGCGGTCAGCGTCGATACGAGCGATTTCGAGGTTTTGCACGGTTACCGTATCGTCACCCATGTGACCGGTCATGCGCTTACCCGGGAAAACACGACCCGGATCCTGCGCCATACCGATCGAGCCCGGCACGTTGTGCGAGCGCGAGTTACCGTGCGATGCACGGCCGGATGCGAAGTTGTAACGCTTGATGGTACCGGCGTAGCCCTTACCGATCGACACGCCTTGCACGTCGACCTTCTGGCCTACTTCGAACAGGTCTGGACCGACCACGGCGCCGTTCGACAACTCGGCAGCCTTGGCAGCATCGATCTGGAATTCTTTGAGGATTTCACCGGCTTGAACACCGGCTTTGGCGAGATGACCGGCCAACGGCTTCGTCACGCGCGATGCACGGCGCGTACCGAATGCAACCTGCACGGCCGTGTAGCCGTCGGTTTCAACAGTCTTGATCTGCGTCACGCGGTTGTCGGACACGTCCAGCACGGTAACGGGAATCGAATCCCCTTCTGCCGTGAAGATACGGGTCATGCCAACCTTGCGACCTACGAGTCCAAGGCTCATCGTTTTCTCCATTCCCGACTGCGATTGGTCGGGGCTAATTTACAAAATGCCGGTGCCGTTTCGGGCGTGAAATCACGCTGCAGCACACCGACTTTTTTGCGCAAATGCGCGAAAAGCCCACTATTATAGCGAGGCTTTTCGTTTTCCACAAGCAATCAATGACTTAGCGCTGTCTGGCACGCCAGGCAACACTTTGAAGCTTTATTGCAGCTTGATTTCCACGTCCACGCCAGCCGGCAGGTCCAGCTTCATCAGTGCGTCAACGGTCTTGTCCGTCGGATCGACGATGTCCATCAGGCGTTGGTGCGTACGGATTTCGAGCTGATCGCGCGACGTCTTGTTGACGTGCGGCGAGCGCAGGATGTCGAAGCGTTGAATGCGGGTCGGCAGGGGCACCGGACCACGAACGATTGCGCCAGTCCGCTTTGCCGTGTCGACGATTTCAGCTGCCGATTGATCGATCAGGCGATAGTCGAAAGCCTTCAGGCGAATGCGGATTTTCTGGTTCTGCATGACAATTCCTTGGAAAAGAGCGAGGCGGTATTGCACCGCCAGACAATAAAAGAACGTAGAGCCGGACGCCCGCGGAGGGCCGGCGCCCGGCTCCGGGCACCACTTACAGCAAATACGTCAATCCGCGATTTTACTCGAGAATCTTGGCAACGACACCTGCGCCGACCGTACGGCCGCCTTCGCGGATAGCGAAACGCAGACCTTCTTCCATCGCGATCGGGTTGATCAGCTTCACCGTGATCGACACGTTGTCGCCCGGCATGACCATTTCCTTGTCCTTCGGCAACTCGATCGAGCCCGTCACGTCCGTCGTACGGAAGTAGAACTGCGGACGATAGTTGTTGAAGAACGGCGTGTGACGGCCACCTTCGTCCTTGCTCAGCACGTACACTTCAGCCGTGAAATGCGTGTGCGGGTTGATCGAACCCGGCTTGGCCAGCACCTGGCCACGCTCCACGTCTTCACGCTTCGTGCCGCGCAGCAGGATACCCACGTTGTCGCCTGCCTGACCCTGGTCGAGCAGCTTGCGGAACATTTCCACGCCCGTGCAGGTCGTCTTCACCGTCGGCTTGATACCGACAATTTCGATTTCCTCGCCGACCTTCACGACGCCGCGCTCAACGCGACCCGTCACCACCGTGCCGCGACCCGAGATCGAGAACACGTCTTCCACCGGCATCAGGAACGCACCGTCAACTGCGCGCTCCGGCGTCGGGATATACGTGTCCAGCGCGTCGGCCAGATTCATGATCGCCACTTCGCCCAGCTCGCCCTTGTCGCCTTCCAGCGCCAGCTTGGCCGAACCCTTGATGATCGGCGTGTCGTCGCCCGGGAAGTCGTACTTCGACAGAAGTTCGCGAACTTCCATCTCGACCAGCTCCAGCAGCTCAGCGTCGTCCACCATGTCGCACTTGTTCAGGAACACGATGATGTACGGCACGCCAACCTGACGCGCCAGCAGGATGTGCTCACGCGTTTGCGGCATCGGGCCGTCAGCGGCCGAACACACCAAGATCGCGCCGTCCATCTGTGCTGCGCCCGTGATCATGTTCTTCACATAGTCAGCGTGGCCCGGGCAGTCGACGTGTGCGTAGTGGCGGTTTGCCGTTTCGTACTCGACGTGTGCCGTGTTGATCGTGATACCACGTGCCTTTTCTTCCGGCGCCGCGTCGATCTGGTCGTATGCCTTCGCTTCGCCGCCAAACTTCTGCGTCAGAACCGTCGTGATCGCTGCCGTCAGCGTGGTCTTGCCGTGGTCAACGTGACCGATCGTGCCGACGTTCACGTGCGGCTTGGTCCGTTCGAATTTACCTTTAGCCATGTTTCTCTTCTTTCAAAAAGTTAATCGTTGAATGACTTTGCCGCGCGATTACTTCGACTTGGCGTTGATGATCGCTTCCGACACGTTACGCGGTGCTTCGGAGTAGTGCTTGAACTCCATCGTGTACGTTGCACGACCTTGGGTCAGCGAACGCAGCGACGTCGAGTAGCCGAACATTTCCGACAGCGGCACTTCGGCGCGAACGATCTTGCCTCCGCCAACCATGTCGTCCATGCCCTGAACGATACCGCGACGACCCGACAGGTCACCCATCACGTTGCCCATGTAATCTTCAGGCGTTTCGACTTCCACAGCCATCATCGGTTCGAGGATGACCGGTTGAGCCTTGCGCATTGCTTCCTTGAACGCCATCGAGCCGGCCATGCGGAACGCATTTTCGTTCGAGTCAACGTCGTGGTACGAACCGAACGTCAGGTGAACCTTGACGTCGACGACCGGGAAGCCTGCCAGCACGCCTGCCTTCAGCGTTTCCTGGATACCCTTGTCCACCGCCGGGATGTATTCGCGCGGAATCACACCGCCCTTGATCTCGTCGAGGAACTCGTAGCCCTTGCCTTGCTCATTCGGCTCGAGCGTGATGACCGCGTGACCGTACTGGCCGCGACCACCCGACTGCTTGACGAACTTGCCGTCAACGTCTTCCGCCTTGCCGCGAATCGTTTCGCGGTACGCAACCTGCGGCTTGCCGACGGTCGCTTCCACGCCGAATTCGCGCTTCATACGGTCAACCAGAATTTCCAGGTGGAGCTCGCCCATGCCCGAAATAATGGTTTGGCCCGATTCTTCGTCCGTTTGAACGCGGAACGACGGATCTTCCTGTGCCAGACGGTTCAGCGCCAGACCCATCTTTTCCTGGTCGGGCTTCGTCTTCGGCTCAACAGCCTGCGAAATCACCGGCTCCGGGAAAATCATGCGTTCGAGCACGATCGGGCTTTGCGGATCGCACAGCGTGTCGCCGGTCGTCGCGTCTTTCAGGCCGACTGCAGCAGCGATGTCGCCTGCGCGGACTTCCTTGATTTCTTCGCGCTGGTTCGCGTGCATCTGCAGAATACGACCCAGACGTTCCTTCTTGTCTTTGGTCGCGTTCAGCACGGTGTCGCCCGAATTCACAACGCCCGAGTACACACGGAAGAAGATCAGCTGGCCGACGAACGGGTCGGTCATGATCTTGAATGCCAGTGCCGAGAACTTTTCGTCGTCGGCAGCGCGGCGCTCGCCCTTTTCACCGTTTTCCAGCTCGCCGGTCACCGGCGGGATGTCGATCGGCGACGGCAGGAAGTCGAGCACGGCGTCCAGCATGCGTTGCACGCCCTTGTTCTTAAACGCGGTGCCGCACAGCATCGGCTGGATTTCGCAAGCGATCGTACGGTCGCGCAGACCCTTGATGATTTCCGCTTCAGAGAGCTCGCCCTCTTCCAGGTACTTGTTCATCAGCTCTTCGCTCGACTCGGCAGCCGCTTCGATCATCTTCTCGCGCCACTCGTTGCAAGAGTCAGCCAATTCTGCCGGGATTTCTTCGTACGAGAACTTCGTGCCTTGGGACGCTTCGTCCCAAATGATCGCTTTCATCTTCAGCAGATCGACGACGCCCGTGAAGTTTTCTTCCGCGCCGATAGGCACCACGACCGGAACCGGGTTCGCCTTCAGACGCAGCTTGAGCTGGTCGTAAACCTTGAAGAAGTTCGCACCGGTACGGTCCATCTTGTTGATGAACGCGAGACGGGGAACCTTGTACTTGTTTGCCTGACGCCACACGGTTTCCGACTGGGGCTGAACGCCGCCCACAGCGCAGTACACCATGCACGCGCCGTCGAGCACGCGCATCGAGCGCTCGACTTCAATCGTGAAGTCGACGTGGCCCGGGGTGTCGATGATGTTGATGCGGTGCTCAGCGCGGTCGCCGGCCATGCCTTTCCAGAACGCCGTGGTAGCAGCGGACGTGATCGTGATGCCGCGTTCCTGTTCCTGCTCCATCCAGTCCATGGTGGCAGCGCCGTCGTGAACTTCACCAATCTTGTGGTTCACGCCGGTGTAGAACAAGATGCGCTCGGTCGTCGTCGTTTTGCCGGCGTCGATGTGAGCGCTAATACCGATGTTACGGTAGCGCTCGATAGGTGTCTTGCGAGCCACTTTGATCCTCTATTGGGATGACGCGATGCGAGAAAATACCCATCGCGCTGTAACACAAACGGGCGAGGCGCTTTGTAAGCGCACCCGCCCGGAATTTCTTTCCGTTTTTTCTGCTAAACCCGGGTTCGGGAAGCTTAGAAACGGAAGTGCGAGAACGCCTTGTTGGCTTCTGCCATCCGGTGAACTTCGTCGCGCTTCTTCATTGCGCCGCCACGGCCTTCGGCCGCTTCGGAAAGTTCACCTGCCAGACGCAGGGCCATCGACTTCTCGCTGCGCTTCTTCGCGGCTTCACGCAGCCAACGCATCGCCAATGCCATACGACGCGACGGGCGCACTTCGACCGGAACCTGATAGTTCGCACCACCAACGCGGCGGCTCTTAACTTCGACCACCGGCTTGACGTTGTTGAGCGCTACCGTGAACACTTCCAGCGGGTCCTTGCCACCCTTGGTCTGGATCTGTTCGAAAGCGCCGTACACGATACGCTCGGCAACCGACTTCTTGCCTGAGAGCATCAGCACGTTCATGAACTTAGCTACATCAACGTTACCGAACTTCGGATCCGGCAACACTTCCCGCTTGGGGACTTCGCGACGACGCGGCATGTTTCTTCCTTTAACTTTTCAGTTGGAGCTACTTTGAGCCCCACGGTCACCAACTAACCCGATTCATCTCTAACGACTTACCAGCCTGGTCGGGTGACCACTTACTCGACAGCACCGGCGATTCCGGCACCACCGCTATTACCGCCTTTACAGGCGACCTGAAACTGCTGACCGGCTAATTACTTGCCAGCCTTGGCACGCTTCGCACCGTACTTCGAGCGAGCCTGCTTACGATCCTTGACGCCCTGGGTATCCAGCGAGCCGCGAACCATGTGGTAACGCACACCCGGCAAGTCCTTCACACGGCCGCCGCGAATCAGCACGACCGAGTGTTCCTGCAGGTTGTGGCCTTCACCACCGATGTACGAAATGACTTCGAAGCCGTTCGTCAGACGAACCTTGGCAACCTTACGCAGTGCCGAGTTAGGCTTCTTAGGCGTCGTGGTGTACACACGGGTGCACACGCCGCGACGCTGGGGGCAGTCCTGCAAGGCCGGGCTCTTGCTCTTAGTCGTTTCCGACTGGCGGCCTTTGCGAACCAGTTGATTGATGGTTGGCATTGTTTATTCCTGAAATTGAACAAAATCGACGCATCTGTTTCCGGGCAAAGCAGAAACGATTGCGCATCGAACTTCCGGACCCAAGTGCCGACGCACGAGTTAACTACGCGCGCGGGCATTTCAAGAACCGGAACCTAGCATAATATTCCGAAAATACTAAGGGAGTCAACAGGTTGCGACGTTTCGCACCCCTGTCAACCTGCTCAAGCGCTCGCCGAGCGCTTAGTCGGCGGCGACGACTTCCAGCAATTCGTCGCCGAAACGGTCGAGTTTGCGCGCGCCCATACCCGGAATGCCGCGCAAATCCTCAATCGAGTCGGGGCCGTTGCGGGCGATTTCCGCCAGGGTCGCGTCGTGGAAGATCACGTAGGCCGGCACGCCGTCGCTCTTCGCGGTTTCGGTGCGCCATGCGCGAAGCCGCTCCCAGCGCGCGCGTTCGCGCGGGCCCATGCCGATCGTCGGGTCGGCGCGCTCACTGGTGCGGCCGGACGATTGCCGCGTGCGCGTAGGCTTCACATAGCGGCGCATGGTGACGTTTTGCTCACCTTTGAGCACTGGCTTGCTTGCCTCGGTCAGGACCAGCGAGCCAAATCCCTCGTGGTCGACCGTCAGATAGCCGAACGCGACCAACTGACGGAACACAGCTCGCCACTCCGGTTCGCCCAGCGCCGAGCCGATGCCGAACGTGGTCAGCTTCTCGTGACCACGCTGCAGAATTTTCTCGTTACTGTTCCCGCGCAGAATGTCGATCAAATGGCCGGCGCCGAAATGAAAGCCGCTCGCCCGCTGCGCGCGGAACACGCACGACAGCGCCATCCGCGCCTCGCGCGTCGCATCCCATGTGTCCGGCGGTTCAAGGCAGTTATCGCAATTGCCGCAAGGCTTGCTCGATTCACCGAAATAAGCGAGCAGTCGCACTCGCCGGCAGGTCGCCGCTTCGCATAGTCCGAGCAGCGCGTCCAGCTTGCCGGTCTGTACGCGTTTGTGCGCGTCGTCGGCGTCGGATTCGTCGATCATCTTGCGCTGCTGCACGACGTCGCCGAGACCGTAGGCCATCCAGGCGTTCGCCGGCATGCCGTCGCGGCCCGCGCGCCCCGTTTCCTGGTAGTAACCTTCGACGCTCTTCGGCAAGTCGAGGTGAGCGACGAAACGCACGTCCGGTTTGTCGATGCCCATGCCGAAGGCGATGGTCGCGCACATCACAATCCCTTCCTCGCGCTGAAACATCTCCTGATGCTTCTGGCGGATTTCGAATTCCATGCCGGCGTGATACGGCAGCGCTCGCATGCCTTTTTCCTTCAACCATTCCGCCGTCTCTTCGACCTTGCGGCGCGACAGGCAATAGACCACGCCGGCGTCGGTCGTGCCGTCCGGCTTCGAATGCTCCGCGCGAATGAAGTCCAGCAACTGCGTACGCGCATTGTCTTTTTCGACGATGCGGTAACGAATGTTCGGTCGGTCGAAGCTCGACACGAAAATGCGCGCGTCATCCAACGCGAGGCGATGGATGATCTCGTCGCGCGTGATTGCGTCAGCGGTCGCCGTCAGCGCGATCCGCGGCACGTTCGGGAATCGCTCGTGCAGCACCGACAACTGAATGTATTCCGGCCGGAAATCGTGCCCCCACTGCGACACGCAATGCGCTTCGTCGATGGCGAACAATCCGATACGGGTGCGTTCCAGCAGTTCCTGGAACCGGGGCGTCATCAAACGCTCTGGCGCTACGTAGAGCAGATCGATTTCGCCTTCGCGCAATGCGCGCTCGGTCGCCATCGCCTCCGCGCTCGAGAGCGTCGAATTCAGATACGCCGCGCGCACGCCCACTTCGGTGAGCGCGGCCACCTGATCCTGCATCAGCGCGATCAGCGGAGAAACGACGATGCCGGCGCCGAAGCCGCCTTCGCGGCGCACCAGCGACGGAATCTGATAGCAGAGGGACTTGCCCCCGCCCGTCGGCATCAACACGAGGCAGTCGCCGCCGCCGGCGACGTGCTCGACAATTTCGCCCTGCTGCCCTCTGAACGCGGGGTAACCGAAGACTTCGTTGAGGATTTCGAGCGGACGGGACATGAATTTGAGAGAAGCAGCGTGATGCCGGTGACACGAATTTTACCAACGCATTCGTGCTGCGCCCGCGCTTTGATGCAGCGTTAGCCGTTTGGCCGACTGATCCGCAAAAAAATGCAAGAAAGAAGAACGCATAAAAAAAGCCGCTCAGTCGAAACTGAGCGGCTTCGCTGGCTGGTGAGCCCAAGCGGCTTGCACTGCCTGGACTGACTAACCTGAGCTCACTCGCCTGAGTGCTGCTGTTCGGCGGCCGGGGTTTCCGGCGTACCGAATTCGAACGACTCTTCCGCTGCGATCTGATCGAAACGCTCGCGGTCCGACAGCTCCTTGGTCTTGCGCGCCTTGTGGAACGCGAGACCCGTACCAGCCGGAATCAGACGGCCGACGATCACGTTTTCCTTCAGACCACGCAGGTCGTCGCGCTTGCCCATGATCGCCGCTTCGGTCAGCACGCGGGTCGTTTCCTGGAACGACGCCGCCGAGATGAACGAATCGGTCGACAACGAGGCCTTCGTGATACCGAGCAAGACGTTTTCGTACGTTGCCGGACGTTTGTCTTCCGCGATCATACGGTCGTTCTCGTCGAGCATATCCGACCGCTCGACCTGTTCGCCCGGGATGAAACGCGTATCGCCGTTGTCCGTAATCTGCACGCGGCGCAGCATCTGACGAACAATCACTTCAATGTGCTTGTCGTTGATCTTCACGCCTTGCAGACGGTACACGTCCTGCACTTCGTCCACGATGTAACGCGACAGCGCTTCGATACCTTGCAGACGCAAGATGTCGTGCGGATCGGCAGGACCGTCGACAATCATTTCGCCCTTGTTGACGACCTGACCATCGTGCACCAGAACCTGCTTTTCCTTCGCGATCAGGAACTCGTGCTGATTGCCGTCGAGGTCCGTGATAACGAGACGCTGCTTGCCCTTCGTGTCCTTACCGAACGACGTCGTACCCGTGACTTCCGCCAGGATACCTGCGTCCTTCGGCGAACGCGCTTCGAACAGCTCGGCCACACGCGGCAGACCACCAGTAATGTCACGCGTTTTCTGCGATTCAACCGGGATACGTGCCAGCACTTCACCGACCTGCACTTGCTGACCGTCCTTCACGGTGATCAGAGCGCCGACCTGGAAGCCGATCTGCACCGAGTGCTCGGTGTTCGGGATCTTGACTTCTTCGCCGTTCGCGTCGAGCAGCTTGACCTGCGGACGCACCGTCTTCGACGCTTGCGAACCACGACGCTTCACGTCGATCACGACCAGCGTGGACAGACCCGTCACATCGTCGATCTGCTTTGCAACGGTCACGCCTTCTTCGACGTTTTCGAACTTCACCGTACCGCCCCACTCGGTGATGATCGGACGCGTCAACGGATCCCACGTCGCCAGTTGCGTGCCGGCCTTGATCTGCGCGCCGTCCAGTTGCAACAGCGTTGCGCCGTACGGCACCTTGTGGCGTTCGCGCTCGCGACCGTGGTCGTCGGTGATCATCGCTTCGCCCGAACGCGAGATGACGATCTGCTCGCCCTTCGCGTTGGTGACGTAACGCATCGTTGCCGTGAAACGCACCGTGCCGTTCGACTTCGCTTCAACCGACGAAGCCACTGCCGCACGCGACGCCGCACCACCGATGTGGAACGTACGCATCGTGAGCTGCGTGCCCGGTTCACCGATCGACTGAGCAGCGATCACGCCCACTGCTTCACCGACGTTGACCGACGAGCCACGACCCAGGTCGCGGCCATAGCAGGCTGCGCACAGACCGTAACGCGTTTCGCAAGTCAGCGGCGTACGTACGCGCACTTCGTCGATGCCGAGGCGTTCGATTTCTTCGACCGCATCTTCGTCGAGCAACGTGCCCGTTTCGTACAGCGTTTCCTGCGATTCCGGATTGACGACGTCAGCCACCGTCACGCGACCTAGAATACGGTCACGCAGCGCTTCGACGACTTCACCGCCTTCGACCAACGCCTTCATGGCGACGCCGTTGGACGTACCGCAATCGTCCTCGACCACCACCAGATCCTGCGTCACGTCGACCAGACGACGCGTCAGGTAACCCGAGTTAGCCGTCTTCAGTGCCGTATCAGCCAGACCCTTACGTGCGCCGTGGGTCGAGATGAAGTACTGCAACACGTTCAGGCCTTCACGGAAGTTCGCCGTAATCGGCGTCTCGATGATCGAGCCGTCCGGCTTCGCCATCAGGCCACGCATACCGGCCAGCTGACGAATCTGAACCGCGGAACCACGAGCGCCCGAGTCCGCCATCATGTAAATCGAGTTGAACGATTCCTGACGCGTTTCGTTGCCGTCGCGATCCGTGACCGGTTCCGTCGACAGCTGTTCCATCATCGCCTTGCCGACCGCTTCCGACGTTGCAGACCAGATGTCGACCACGTTGTTGTAGCGCTCTTGCGACGTGACGAGACCCGACATGTACTGACGGTCGTATTCCTTCACCTTCTTCGCGGCGTCGCCGACGATGGTTTCCTTCTGCGGCGGCACGAGCATGTCGTCGACGCAGATGGAGATACCGGCGCGCGTTGCCAGACGGAAACCCGACTGCATCAACTGGTCGGCGAAAATCACCGTTTCACGCAGACCGCACTTGCGGAATGCGGTGTTGATGAGGCGCGAGATTTCCTTCTTCTTCAGCGGCTTGTTGAGCACCGAGAACGGCAGGCCCGGCGGAAGGATCTCCGACAGGATTGCACGGCCGACGGTGGTCGGGTACAGCGTGATCTTCGGCACGAACGCCGGCGCACCTTCCGACTTGTCTTCGTTGTGGACCATTTCGGTGATCCGCACGTTGACGCGCGAGGCGAGCTCGACTTCCTTGTTCTCGTAAGCACGCAGCGCTTCCGAAACGCCGGTGAACGTCAGGCCTTCGCCCTTGGCGTTCACTGCTTCACGGGTCGCGTAGTACAGACCGAGCACGATATCCTGCGACGGCACGATCGACGGATCGCCGTTGGCCGGGAACAGGACGTTGTTCGACGCCAGCATCAGCGTGCGCGCTTCCATCTGCGCTTCCAGCGACAGCGGCACGTGAACAGCCATCTGGTCACCGTCGAAGTCGGCGTTGAACGCCGCGCAAACGAGCGGATGCAGCTGGATTGCCTTACCTTCGATCAGCACCGGCTCGAAAGCCTGAATGCCAAGACGGTGAAGCGTCGGCGCACGGTTCAGCATGACCGGATGTTCGCGAATGACTTCTTCGAGAATGTCCCACACCACCGGCGTCTGGTTCTCGACTTCCTTCTTCGCAGCCTTGATGGTGGTAGCAACACCCATCACTTCGAGCTTGTTGAAGATGAACGGCTTGAACAGTTCGAGCGCCATCAGCTTCGGCAGACCGCACTGATGCAGCTTGAGCGTCGGGCCGACCACGATCACCGAACGGCCCGAGTAGTCAACGCGCTTACCGAGCAAGTTCTGACGGAAACGACCGCCCTTACCCTTGATCATGTCAGCGAGCGACTTCAGCGGACGCTTGTTCGCGCCGGTCATGGCCTTACCGCGACGACCGTTGTCGAGCAGCGAATCGACGGCTTCCTGCAGCATCCGCTTTTCGTTGCGGACGATGATTTCAGGCGCCTTCAGTTCGAGCAGACGCTTCAACCGGTTGTTACGGTTGATCACGCGGCGATACAGGTCGTTCAGGTCCGACGTCGCGAACCGGCCGCCATCCAGCGGCACCAGCGGACGCAGTTCCGGCGGCAGCACCGGCAGCACTTCGAGCACCATCCAGTCAGGCTTGATGCCCGAACGCTGGAAAGCCTCGAGCACCTTCAGGCGCTTCGCGTACTTCTTGATCTTCGCTTCCGAACCCGTGTTCTTGAGTTCGGTGCGCAGCATCTCGACCTGTTCGTCGATGTTGATCGCGCGCAGCAACTCGCGCACGCCTTCCGCGCCCATCTCGGCACGGAATTCGTCACCGTATTCTTCGACCTTGTTGTAGTAATCCTCTTCGGTCATGATCTGCCGCGCTTTCAGCGGCGTCATGCCCGGATCGATCACCACATATGCTTCGAAGTACAGCACGCGTTCGATGTCGCGCAGCGTCATGTCGAGCACCATGCCCAGACGCGACGGCAGCGACTTCAAAAACCAGATGTGCGCAACCGGCGAGGCCAGTTCGATGTGGCCCATCCGTTCGCGACGCACCTTCGCCAGCGTCACTTCGACGCCGCACTTCTCGCAGATCACGCCACGGTGCTTCAGGCGCTTGTACTTGCCGCAAAGGCATTCGTAGTCTTTGATCGGCCCGAAGATCTTCGCGCAGAACAAACCATCGCGTTCCGGCTTGAACGTCCGGTAGTTGATGGTTTCCGGCTTCTTCACTTCACCGAACGACCACGAACGGATCTTGTCCGGCGAAGCCAGACCGATCTTGATCGCGTCAAAAACTTCAGGCTGTTGGACTTGCTTGAATAGATCGAGCAGAGCTTTCATTGCTTTCTCTCCGTAGTCCGATTAGTTGCGGTCGAGGTCGATATCGATACCGAGCGAGCGGATTTCCTTCACCAACACGTTGAAGGATTCCGGCATGCCGGCGTCGATCACGTGATCGCCCTTGACCAGGTTTTCATAAACCTTGGTCCGGCCTGTCACGTCGTCCGACTTCACCGTCAGCATTTCCTGCAGCACGTACGATGCGCCGTACGCTTCGAGCGCCCACACTTCCATTTCACCGAAACGCTGGCCACCGAATTGCGCCTTACCGCCCAACGGCTGCTGCGTCACGAGCGAGTACGGGCCCGTGGAACGTGCGTGCATCTTGTCGTCGACCAAGTGGTGCAGCTTCAGGTAATGCATGTAGCCGACCGTCACCGTACGTTCGAACATTTCGCCCGTGCGGCCGTCGTACAGACGCACCTGATTCTTCGACGGCGTCATGCCGAGGTTCTTCGCGATGTCGTCCGGGAATGCCAGATCCAGCGCGCGCGACATTTCTTCTTCCGTCGCGCCGTCGAACACCGGCGTAGCGAACGGCACGCCTTCGCGCAGGTTCTTCGCCAGTTCGACGATCTCGTCGTCCGTGAAGCTGTCCAGCTCTTCAGCGCGGCCCGACTCGTTGTAGATCTTGGTCAGGAATTCGCGCAGTTCAGCGATCTTCGCCTGACGCTGCAGCATTTCGCCGATACGCCAGCCGAGACCCTTCGCGGCCCAACCCAGATGCACTTCGAGAACCTGACCCACGTTCATCCGCGACGGCACGCCGAGCGGGTTCAGAACGACGTCAGCCGGACGGCCGTCGGCCATGTACGGCATGTCTTCGATCGGAACGATCTTCGACACGACACCCTTGTTACCGTGACGGCCGGCCATCTTGTCGCCAGGCTGCAGGCGGCGCTTGACTGCCAGATACACCTTGACCATCTTCAACACGCCCGGCGGCAGTTCGTCGCCTTGCGTGAGCTTCTTGCGCTTTTCTTCGAACGCCAGATCGAACTGGTGACGCTTCTGTTCGATCGAGTCCTTGATCGCTTCGAGCTGTGCCGCTGCTTCTTCGTCCGCGAGGCGGATGTCGAACCAGTGGTAGTGATCCAGATCTTGCAGGTAAGCCTGTTCGATCTTCGTGCCCTTGGCCAGTTTCTTCGGACCGCCGTTCGCGACCTTGCCGTCGAGCATACGTGCGAGACGCTGGAACGCGTCGCCTTCCACGATACGCAACTGGTCGTTCAGGTCGAGGCGATAGCGCTTCAGTTCATCGTCGATGATCTGTTGCGCGCGCTTGTCGCGCTGAATGCCTTCACGCGTGAACACTTGAACGTCGATCACCGTGCCGCTCATGCCCGACGGCACGCGCAGCGACGTGTCTTTCACGTCCGAAGCCTTTTCACCGAAGATCGCGCGCAGCAGCTTTTCTTCCGGCGTCAGTTGGGTTTCGCCCTTCGGCGTGACTTTACCGACCAGCACGTCGCCGGCTTCGACTTCAGCGCCGATGTAGACGATGCCCGATTCATCGAGACGGCCGAGTTGCACTTCAGCCAGGTTCGAAATGTCGCGCGTGATTTCTTCCGGTCCGAGCTTCGTATCGCGAGCTACGACGTTCAGTTCTTCGATGTGGATCGACGTGTAACGGTCGTCAGCAACCACCTTCTCCGAGATCAAAATCGAATCTTCGAAGTTGTAGCCGTTCCACGGCATGAACGCGACCAGCATGTTCTGGCCGAGAGCCAGCTCGCCGAGGTCGGTCGATGCGCCGTCAGCCAGCACGTCGCCACGCGACACGATGTCGCCGACCTTCACGATCGGGCGCTGGTTGATGTTCGTGTTCTGGTTCGAACGCGTGTACTTGATCAGGTTGTAGATGTCCACGCCGACGTCGCCTGCGACGGCTTCGTCATCGTTCACGCGGATCACCATACGGCCTGCGTCGACGTAATCGACCACACCGCCGCGGAATGCCTGAACCGTCGTACCCGAGTCGACTGCCACCGTGCGCTCGATACCCGTACCGACCACGGCCTTTTCAGGACGCAGACACGGCACAGCCTGACGCTGCATGTTCGAACCCATCAATGCGCGGTTCGCGTCATCGTGCTCGAGGAACGGAATCAACGATGCTGCCACCGACACGATCTGCGACGGCGCCACGTCCATGTACTGGATGCGGTCCGGCGTAACCATCAGCGTTTCGCCAGCTTCACGCGACGACACCAGTTCGTCGGTCAGCGAGCCGTCTTCGGCCACGGCCGCGTTCGCCTGAGCGATCACGTAACGGCCTTCTTCGATCGCCGACAGATAGTCGATCTGATCGGTCACCTTGCTGTCCACAACCTTGCGATACGGGGTTTCGAGGAAGCCGTATTCGTTCAGGTGAGCGTACAAAGCGAGCGAGTTGATCAGGCCGATGTTCGGACCTTCCGGCGTTTCAATCGGGCACACGCGACCGTAGTGAGTCGGATGCACGTCGCGGACTTCAAAGCCAGCGCGTTCACGCGTCAAACCGCCCGGGCCAAGAGCCGAAACACGGCGCTTGTGGGTGATTTCCGACAGCGGGTTCGTTTGGTCCATGAACTGCGACAGCTGCGACGAACCGAAGAACTCACGAATCGCCGACGAAATCGGCTTCGAGTTGATCAGGTCGTGCGGCATCAGGTTTTCGCTTTCGGCCTGGCCGAGGCGTTCCTTCACAGCACGTTCGACACGCACGAGACCTGCACGGAACTGGTTTTCCGCCAGTTCGCCGACGCAACGCACACGACGATTGCCCAAGTGGTCGATGTCGTCCACTTCGCCCTTGCCGTTACGCAGTTCGACCAGGATCTTGATCGTGGCGAGGATGTCGTCGTCTTGCAACGTCATCGGACCGACAATTTCGTCGCGGCCGACGCGGCGATTGAACTTCATACGACCCACCTTCGAGAGGTCGTATGCGTCTTCGCTGTAGAACAGACGGTTGAACAGCGCCTCGACCGCTTCTTCGGTCGGCGGTTCGCCAGGACGCATCATGCGGTAGATCGCGATGCGCGCGGCCATCTTGTCCGCGGTTTCGTCGATACGCAGCGTCGACGAGATGTACGGACCTTGATCCAGATCGTTCGTGTAGAGCGTCTGGATGTCTTTGATCTTCGACTCGCGCAGCTTCTCGAGCACGGTTTCCGTGATTTCGTCGTTCGCGTTAGCGATGACTTCACCCGTGTCGCCGTCGACGACGTTCTTTGCCAGCACGCGGCCGAGCAAATAGTCTTCCGGAACCGAGATGAACTTGGTCTTGGCGTTGTCGAGATCGCGAATGTGCTTCGCGTTGATCCGCTTGTCCTTCTGGACGATCACGTTGCCATCACGGTCCGTGATGTCGAAACGCGCGACTTCACCACGCAGACGCTCGGGCACGAATTCCATCTGCGCGCCTTCCGGCATCAGCGTGAAATTGTCGAACACGAAGAAGTTTGCGAGGATCTGTTCCGGCGTGAGGCCGATTGCCTTCAGCAGGATCGTGACCGGCATCTTGCGGCGACGGTCGACGCGGAAGTACAGCACGTCCTTCGGGTCGAACTCGAAATCGAGCCACGAACCGCGGTAAGGAATGATACGCGCCGAGAATAGGAGCTTGCCCGAGCTGTGCGTCTTGCCCTTGTCGTGTTCGAAAAACACGCCCGGCGAACGGTGCAGCTGCGAAACGATCACACGTTCCGTGCCGTTGATGACGAAGGAACCCGTCGGCGTCATGAGCGGAATTTCGCCCATGTACACTTCCTGTTCCTTCACTTCCTTGACGACCGGCTTGCTCGGCGATTCCTTGTCGAGCAGCACCAGGCGCACTTTCGCGCGCAGGGCCGAACAGTACGTCAAACCGCGCTGCTGACATTCCTTGATGTTGAATGCCGGCGGCGACAGCATGTAGCTGACGAACTCCAGACGAGCGAACCCGTTATGCGAAACAATCGGAAAAACGGAGGTAAACGCAGCCTGCAGGCCTTCCGGCTTGCGTTGCGTGGACGACGTGTCTGCTTGCAGAAACGTGCTGAATGATTCAAGCTGGGTAGCCAGCAGGAAAGGTACTTGGTGAACGATGGGGCGCTTCGCAAAACTCTTGCGAATACGCTTCTTCTCGGTGAAGGAATATTGCATACGATCTCCGAATCACGGCGGGCATTGTTGTCGAGGCAGGATACCTTGATGAGACAACCCGAGTGTTCACCGACTGAGACCCGATGGCCGTCCGATGGCTTGAACGAGCCTAGAAGCTTGGTGGTTGGCCGCTACCAACCGCTGGCTGACGGCAGCGGATGCCTATGTTGCCCGCTACCCGACCAAACTTGCCTTCTGCAGTCGCTTCAGAAGACAAAGAGAAGCGCCGGTCAATGTTGCCGAATGGCGATTTTCTTTGGCTTCTGGGGCGCCGGTTCTTGCCGAAACTAACAGGCAAAAACGTTGTCCCCACAAAGCACAAAAAGGCCGGCGGTGGAAAACCGCCAGCCTTCGCACAGCGCGCTGAAACTTACTTGATTTCAGCTTTCGCGCCGGCTTCTTCCAGCTTCTTCTTGGCTTCTTCAGCAGCAGCCTTCGGTACCGATTCCTTAACAGGCTTCGGTGCGCCGTCGACCAGGTCCTTCGCTTCCTTCAGGCCGAGACCCGTCAGTTCGCGAACAGCCTTAATGACCGAAACCTTGTTCGCGCCGACTTCCGTCAGGTTGACCGTGAATTCGGTTTGCTCTTCAGCAGCAGCAGCAGCGCCGCCGCCTGCCGGGCCTGCCACTGCAACAGCAGCTGCCGACACGCCAAACTTTTCTTCGAACGCCTTGACCAGCTCGTTCAGTTCCAGAACCGACATCGAGCTTACTGCCTCGAGGATGTCTTCTTTTGCGATTGCCATTTGAAATACTCCTAAATTGAATTCGGATACAGCCAGCGATCAATCACGCTCGACTGAAGTACATTACGCAGCGGTTTCTTCGCCTTGTTTCTTTTCTGCCAGCGCGGCCAGAGCGCGCGCAAAGCCAGAAACAGGTGCCTGCATAACGTACAACAGCTTGGAGAGCAGTTCTTCGCGGCTCGGGATGTTTGCCAGCGCTTGCACGCCAGCCTTGTCCATCACCTTGCCTTCGTAGGAACCGGCCTTGATGATCAACTTGTCATTGGTTTTGCCGAAGTCGTTGACGACCTTAGCAGCAGCAATTGCATCTTCCGAGATGCCGTAGATCAGCGGACCAGTCATCTGCTCTGCCAGCGGAGCAAACGGGGTACCTTCGACAGCGCGACGCGCCAACGTGTTTTTCAACACACGAAGGTAAACCTGTTGCTCACGCGCTTTCGCGCGCAGCTTGGTCAGATCGCCAACCGCGATTCCACGATACTCAGCCAGAACCACGGTCTGGGCTTTCGCGACTTGCGCGGCAACCTCAGCGACGACGGCCTGCTTGCTTTCTTTGTTAAGTGGCACGGTTAACCTCCAGATTCGATACACGCAGCGTGCGCCTTGTGTACCGCGTTCAATAACGGCGTCCGACCAGTCAGGAGTATTTCGACCGCCTAAGCCCGCATTGCTGCGGATATCAACCGGCTTCATCACTACAAAACCTTTTCGGGTTCGCCATCTGCGTTGGCTTTACATTAAGGACGCGCCTACCAGCTGCGCGCCCGCCAACGGTCTTTGACAACCGGTCGCTCGATGCAGACTGCCACCTTACGACCGCCCAAAGCCCATAAAACCGCCCCGACTCACGCCGAGGCGATGAAATCGATTACTGTGCTGCGATCGATGCCTGGTCGACGCGAACGCCGACGCCCATCGTGCTCGACAGCGCAACCTTACGCAGGTAGACACCCTTGCTCGTTGCCGGCTTCGCCTTTTGCAGCGCGTCGACGAGAGCGTTCAGGTTGCTACGCAGAGCTGTCGGCTCGAAGGAAGCACGGCCGATAGTAGCGTGGATGATACCGGCCTTGTCGACGCGGAATTGCACCTGACCAGCCTTAGCGTTCTTGACGGCAGTTGCGACGTCCGGCGTGACCGTGCCGACCTTCGGATTCGGCATCAAGCCGCGCGGGCCGAGGATCTGACCGAGCGTACCGACAACGCGCATCGTGTCCGGCGAAGCGATCACAATGTCGAAGTCCAACTTACCAGCCTTGACTTGTTCAGCCAGGTCTTCCATACCGACCACTTCTGCGCCGGCTGCACGAGCTTGCTCAGCCTTTTCGCCCTGTGCGAACACTGCGACGCGAACCGACTTACCCGTACCAGCCGGCAGCACGACCGAGCCACGAACCACTTGGTCCGACTTCTTCGCGTCGATGCCGAGTTGCACTGCGACGTCGATCGACTCGTCGAACTTCGCGCTTGCACATTCCTTCACGAGCGACAGAGCTTCGTCGATTGCGTACAGCTTTTGACGATCAACCTTGGCTGCAAATGCTTGCAGACGCTTTGAAAGCTTAGCCATTTACACGCCCTCCACGGTGATGCCCATCGAGCGGGCGCTACCAGCGATCGTACGAACCGCTGCATCAAGATCAGCTGCCGTCAGATCGGGCATCTTGGTCTTGGCGATATCTTCCGCCTGAGCGCGGGTGATCTTGCCGACCTTATCGGTATGCGGCTTGCTCGAACCCTTATCGATCTTTGCTGCCTTCTTGATCAGAACTGTTGCCGGCGGCGTCTTCAGAACGAACGTGAAGCTCTTGTCCGCGAACGCGGTGATCACAACCGGAGTCGGCAGACCTGGTTCCAGTGCTTGAGTCTGCGCGTTGAACGCCTTGCAGAACTCCATGATGTTCAGGCCGCGTTGACCCAGTGCCGGGCCGACCGGCGGCGACGGATTGGCTTTACCTGCAGGAATCTGCAGCTTGATAAAGCCGATAATTTTCTTTGCCATGTTGAAAACCTCTTTGGAACACCGCACGGGTACATGCGGACGTTCAGTGAGTAGTAGCGCGCGTTCGCCAAAAAATCGGCTACTTACGCTCCTCAACGGTCATTACGCGGACCGTAAGCGCGAAATACGGAACGCACCGACTGGTGCGCTCCGCAGAATTCTGGACTACAGCTTTTCGACCTGGCCGAATTCCAGTTCGACCGGCGTTGCGCGGCCGAAGATTGTAACGGAAACACGGACACGCGACTTTTCGTAGTTCACTTCTTCGACGCTGCCGTTGAAATCCGTGAACGGACCGTCCTTCACCCGCACCATCTCGCCGACTTCGAACAGGGTCTTTGGACGCGGCTTTTCCACGCCTTCCTGCATTTGCGACATGATCTTCTCGACTTCCCGCGGGGAAATCGGACTGGGACGATTACGCGCACCGCCTACGAAACCCGTCACCTTTGCCGTGTTTTTCACGAGGTGCCACGTCTCGTCAGTCATTTCCATTTCGACGAGCACATAGCCCGGAAAGAAACGACGCTCGGTCACCGATTTGTGACCGCCCTTCACCTCGACGACTTCTTCAGTCGGAACGAGGATTTGACCAAACTGGTCTTGCATGCCAGCACGTTCAATGCGCTCCTGAAGCGCACGTTGCACGCTCTTCTCCATGCCGGAGTAGGCGTGCACCACGTACCAACGTTTGCCGCTCGGGGATGCCGGAGTATCGCTCATATCATTTCCAACCCAGAATCACCGAGAAAATCGCCCATTCGATGGATTTATCACTAACCCAAAGAAGGATCGCCATGACGAACACGAAGCCGAACACCACGAGCGTCGTCTGGGTAGCCTCTTTGCGAGTCGGCCAAACAACCTTGCGGACTTCCTTGTACGAATCTTTGGCGAAAGCGATGAAACCCTTGCCAGGCGCGGAGAGAAGACCGACTGCAATACCCGCGATCGCACCAACAGCCAAGGCGGCTCCGCGGACGTACCATTCCTGGCCGCTGAGCCAGAAGAACCCCACGAACCCGGCCAAGACCAACAATACGCCCGCGACGAGCATCAGCTTGTCGCCGGATGTATTTACAGTTTCGACGGAAGGATTCGCCATAACACCTTAACGAAGCGCCACGTATGGCGCGAGAGTTGGCAGGGGCAGAGGGAATCGAACCCCCAACCTTCGGTTTTGGAGACCGACGCTCTGCCAGTTGAGCTATACCCCTAAACCATTTTGGGGTTGACGGCACCGCCAACCCCGAAACTACCGATTAACGAGAACTTTCTGGCGTTACTCGAGAATCTTGGCAACCACACCTGCGCCGACCGTACGGCCGCCTTCGCGGATAGCGAAACGCAGACCTTCTTCCATCGCGATCGGGTTGATCAGCTTCACCGTGATCGACACGTTGTCGCCCGGCATGACCATTTCCTTGTCCTTCGGCAACTCGATCGAGCCCGTCACGTCCGTCGTACGGAAGTAGAACTGCGGACGATAGTTGTTGAAGAACGGCGTGTGACGGCCACCTTCGTCCTTGCTCAGCACGTACACTTCAGCCGTGAAATGCGTGTGCGGGTTGATCGAACCCGGCTTGGCCAGCACCTGGCCACGCTCCACGTCTTCACGCTTCGTGCCGCGCAGCAGGATACCCACGTTGTCGCCTGCCTGACCCTGGTCGAGCAGCTTGCGGAACATTTCCACGCCCGTGCAGGTCGTCTTCACCGTCGGCTTGATACCGACAATTTCGATTTCCTCGCCGACCTTCACGACGCCGCGCTCAACGCGACCCGTCACCACCGTGCCGCGACCCGAGATCGAGAACACGTCTTCCACCGGCATCAGGAACGCACCGTCAACTGCGCGCTCCGGCGTCGGGATATACGTGTCCAGCGCGTCGGCCAGATTCATGATCGCCACTTCGCCCAGCTCGCCCTTGTCGCCTTCCAGCGCCAGTTTGGCCGAACCCTTGATGATCGGCGTGTCGTCGCCCGGGAAGTCGTACTTCGACAGAAGTTCGCGAACTTCCATCTCGACCAGCTCCAGCAGCTCAGCGTCGTCCACCATGTCGCACTTGTTCAGGAACACGATGATGTACGGCACGCCAACCTGACGCGCCAGCAGGATGTGCTCACGCGTTTGCGGCATCGGGCCGTCAGCGGCCGAACACACCAGGATCGCGCCGTCCATCTGCGCTGCGCCCGTGATCATGTTCTTCACATAGTCAGCGTGGCCCGGGCAGTCGACGTGTGCGTAGTGGCGGTTTGCCGTTTCGTACTCGACGTGTGCCGTGTTGATCGTGATGCCACGCGCCTTTTCTTCCGGCGCCGCGTCGATCTGGTCGTATGCCTTCGCTTCGCCGCCAAACTTCTGCGTCAGAACCGTCGTGATCGCTGCCGTCAGCGTGGTCTTGCCGTGGTCAACGTGACCGATCGTGCCGACGTTCACGTGCGGCTTGGTCCGCTCAAACTTACCCTTGGCCATTTTCGACTCCTAAGAGGATTTTTCCGTACGTTGCGCCGGGCGCAAACAATCACCGAGTACGTCTGGTGCCCATGGGCAGGATCGAACTGCCGACCTCTCCCTTACCAAGGGAGTGCTCTACCACTGAGCCACATGGGCGCTACTTCTGTATTGCTGGAGCGGGTGAAGGGAATCGAACCCTCGTCGTAAGCTTGGAAGGCTTCTGCTCTACCATTGAGCTACACCCGCAAGGATCCATGGATTCCCAACAACTGCTACAACTTGCATTCTGGTGGAGGAGGTTGGATTCGAACCAACGTAGGCGTAAGCCAACAGATTTACAGTCTGCCCCCTTTAGCCACTCGGGCACCCCTCCGCAGAGAACTGATGATTATGGGGGAACAACCGCTTGTTGTCAAGACTTGCTTGACCGTTCCAAACCCAAGGCTCTCACTTATATAGTGATTTCAGCGCTGCCGTAAACGCAGAAACCCCACCTTTTCGGGGTGGGGTTTCTGTCTGCTGCTGGGGAGCCTGACGATTACCTACTTTCACACGGGTAATCCGCACTATCATCGGCGTGGAGTCGTTTCACGGTCCTGTTCGGGATGGGAAGGGGTGGGACCGACTCGCTATGGTCATCAGGCATGACTTGTTGCTGCACTGCTCGTGGAGCAATGCAGCCAATCTGGAAGAAGTAGTTTCTGGTGATGCTCACCAGGGGTAAAGCTGTTGGGGTTGTGTTGTTTCTGGCACAACACGATCACTTAACCTGGGTGTCCTTGCCCCCTTCGGGGGTGGGATGCCCGTCAGTGCTGAAGCACTGACGATCATCGCAAAACACACCTGTTATAGGATCAAGCCTTACGGGCAATTAGTATCAGTTAGCTTAACGCATTACTGCGCTTCCACACCTGACCTATCAACGTCCTGGTCTTGAACGACCCTTCAAGGGGCTCGAAGCCCCGGGGATATCTCATCTTAAGGCGAGTTTCCCGCTTAGATGCTTTCAGCGGTTATCTCTTCCGAACATAGCTACCCGGCGATGCCACTGGCGTGACAACCGGTACACCAGAGGTTCGTCCACTCCGGTCCTCTCGTACTAGGAGCAGCCCCCTTCAAATATCCAGCGCCCACGGCAGATAGGGACCAAACTGTCTCACGACGTTTTAAACCCAGCTCACGTACCTCTTTAAATGGCGAACAGCCATACCCTTGGGACCGGCTACAGCCCCAGGATGAGATGAGCCGACATCGAGGTGCCAAACACCGCCGTCGATATGAACTCTTGGGCGGTATCAGCCTGTTATCCCCAGAGTACCTTTTATCCGTTGAGCGATGGCCCTTCCATACAGAACCACCGGATCACTATGACCTGCTTTCGCACCTGCTCGACTTGTCGGTCTCGCAGTTAAGCACGCTTATGCCATTGCACTATCAGCACGATTTCCGACCGTACCTAGCGTACCTTCGTACTCCTCCGTTACACTTTGGGAGGAGACCGCCCCAGTCAAACTGCCTACCATGCACTGTCCCCGATCCGGATTACGGACCAAGGTTAGAACCTCAAACAAACCAGGGTGGTATTTCAAGGTCGGCTCCACGCAGACTGGCGTCCACGCTTCAAAGCCTCCCACCTATCCTACACAGACCGGTTCAAAGTCCAATGCAAAGCTACAGTAAAGGTTCATGGGGTCTTTCCGTCTAGCCGCGGGGAGATTGCATCATCACAAACACTTCAACTTCGCTGAGTCTCGGGAGGAGACAGTGTGGCCATCGTTACGCCATTCGTGCAGGTCGGAACTTACCCGACAAGGAATTTCGCTACCTTAGGACCGTTATAGTTACGGCCGCCGTTTACCGGGACTTCAATCAAGAGCTTGCACCCCATCATTTAATCTTCCGGCACCGGGCAGGCGTCACACCCTATACGTCCACTTTCGTGTTTGCAGAGTGCTGTGTTTTTATTAAACAGTCGCAGCCACCAGTTTATTGCAACCCCTTCACCCTTCTGGCGCAGGCCAGTCAGGCTACAGGGGCGTACCTTATCCCGAAGTTACGGTACCAATTTGCCGAGTTCCTTCTCCCGAGTTCTCTCAAGCGCCTTAGAATACTCATCTCGCCCACCTGTGTCGGTTTGCGGTACGGTCTTGTTAAACTGAAGCTTAGAGGCTTTTCTTGGAACCACTTCCGATTGCTTCTTCACCGAAGTGAATGGCCTCGCACCCTTGAATTCCGCGCCCGGATTTGCCAAAGCGCCTTCTCCAATGCAAGGACCGGGACTTCCAACACCCGGACAACCTTCCGCGATCCGTCCCCCCATCGCATTTAACAATGGTGCAGGAATATTAACCTGCTTCCCATCAGCTACGCATTTCTGCCTCGCCTTAGGGGCCGACTCACCCTACGCCGATGAACGTTGCGTAGGAAACCTTGGGCTTACGGCGAGGGGGCTTTTCACCCCCTTTATCGCTACTCATGTCAGCATTCGCACTTCCGATACCTCCAGCACACTTTCCAGTGCACCTTCGCAGGCTTACGGAACGCTCTCCTACCATGCACATAAATGTGCATCCGCAGCTTCGGTATATTGCTTAGCCCCGTTACATCTTCCGCGCAGGACGACTCGATCAGTGAGCTATTACGCTTTCTTTAAAGGATGGCTGCTTCTAAGCCAACCTCCTGACTGTTTTAGCCTTCCCACTTCGTTTCCCACTTAGCAATATTTGGGGACCTTAGCTGGCGGTCTGGGTTGTTTCCCTCTTGACACCGGACGTTAGCACCCGATGTCTGTCTCCCGTGATTGCACTCTTCGGTATTCGGAGTTTGCTATGGCGTAGTAATCCGCAATGGACCCCACAACCATGACAGTGCTCTACCCCCGAAGGTGATACACGAGGCACTACCTAAATAGTTTTCGGAGAGAACCAGCTATTTCCAGGTTTGTTTAGCCTTTCACCCCTATCCACAGCTCATCCCCTAACTTTTCAACGTTAGTGGGTTCGGACCTCCAGTACGTGTTACCGCACCTTCATCCTGGCCATGGATAGATCACCTGGTTTCGGGTCTACACCCAGCGACTGAATCGCCCTGTTCGGACTCGCTTTCGCTACGCCTGCCCTAATCGGTTAAGCTTGCCACTGAATGTAAGTCGCTGACCCATTATACAAAAGGTACGCCGTCACCCTCTTTCAAAGGCTCCGACTGTTTGTATGCATGCGGTTTCAGGATCTGTTTCACTCCCCTCCCGGGGTTCTTTTCGCCTTTCCCTCACGGTACTGGTTCACTATCGGTCGATCACGAGTATTTAGCCTTGGAGGATGGTCCCCCCATCTTCAGACAGGATTTCACGTGTCCCGCCCTACTTGTCGCATACCTAGTTCTTCCAATCTGTTTTCGCCTACGGGGCTATCACCCGCTATGGCCGCACTTTCCAGAGCGTTTGGCTAACAGTTCAGATAAAGAATGCAGGCTGGTCCCATTTCGCTCGCCACTACTCTGGGAATCTCGGTTGATTTCTTTTCCTGCGGTTACTTAGATGTTTCAGTTCACCGCGTTCGCTTCACGTAGCCTATGTATTCAGCTACGGATGACCCATACGGGCCGGGTTTCCCCATTCGGATATCGGTGGATCAAAGCTCGTTTGCCAGCTCCCCACCGCTTTTCGCAGGCTACCGCGTCCTTCATCGCCTGTGATCGCCAAGGCATCCACCACATGCACTTGTTCGCTTGACCCTATAACGGGTGTGTCTCCTGCATGATCCACTGGGAATCACACGCTCGCCACGCTCGCTACAGGTTGAGTATTCGTGTTGCGCCGTATTCCAAAAGCGATCTTTCGATCTCTCTTTTCATACATTGATACAATCACAACCCTGATTCACCTACTCGCACACCCATCTCTAAGTATGCTTTCGTGAATCTCTTTACTACTTCTTCCTGATTGTTAAAGAACGACAGCCGATATAAAGCTCTGCTTCATATCACTCTGACTGGCTCAATCGCCAATGCACAACGCTCTGCTTCTTGCACAGAACGCTACGCATTGAGGATTGGTGGAGGATGACGGGATCGAACCGACGACCCCCTGCTTGCAAAGCAGGTGCTCTCCCAGCTGAGCTAATCCCCCAGTCATGCAGCTACCCCAGAGGTTTCAGACGATCAGCACACCAGACAAGACTTTGGTGGGTCTGGATGGATTCGAACCATCGACCCCCGCCTTATCAAGACGGTGCTCTAACCGACTGAGCTACAGACCCCTGAGTCTGTCCTGATTTCACAGCCGATAAGCGTGAGCGCTCAACGCATTGCTTTTACGCAACTGACACGTTCGCTCGAGAAAGGAGGTGATCCAGCCGCACCTTCCGATACGGCTACCTTGTTACGACTTCACCCCAGTCATGAATCCTACCGTGGTGACCGTCCTCCTTGCGGTTAGACTAGCCACTTCTGGTAAAACCCACTCCCATGGTGTGACGGGCGGTGTGTACAAGACCCGGGAACGTATTCACCGCGGCATGCTGATCCGCGATTACTAGCGATTCCAGCTTCACGCACTCGAGTTGCAGAGTGCGATCCGGACTACGATCGGTTTTCTGGGATTGGCTCCCCCTCGCGGGTTGGCGACCCTCTGTTCCGACCATTGTATGACGTGTGAAGCCCTACCCATAAGGGCCATGAGGACTTGACGTCATCCCCACCTTCCTCCGGTTTGTCACCGGCAGTCTCCCTAGAGTGCTCTTGCGTAGCAACTAGGGACAAGGGTTGCGCTCGTTGCGGGACTTAACCCAACATCTCACGACACGAGCTGACGACAGCCATGCAGCACCTGTGTTATGGCTCCCTTTCGGGCACTCCCACCTCTCAGCAGGATTCCATACATGTCAAGGGTAGGTAAGGTTTTTCGCGTTGCATCGAATTAATCCACATCATCCACCGCTTGTGCGGGTCCCCGTCAATTCCTTTGAGTTTTAATCTTGCGACCGTACTCCCCAGGCGGTCAACTTCACGCGTTAGCTACGTTACCAAGTCAATGAAGACCCGACAACTAGTTGACATCGTTTAGGGCGTGGACTACCAGGGTATCTAATCCTGTTTGCTCCCCACGCTTTCGTGCATGAGCGTCAGTATTGGCCCAGGGGGCTGCCTTCGCCATCGGTATTCCTCCACATCTCTACGCATTTCACTGCTACACGTGGAATTCTACCCCCCTCTGCCATACTCTAGCCCGCCAGTCACAAATGCAGTTCCCAGGTTAAGCCCGGGGATTTCACATCTGTCTTAGCGGACCGCCTGCGCACGCTTTACGCCCAGTAATTCCGATTAACGCTTGCACCCTACGTATTACCGCGGCTGCTGGCACGTAGTTAGCCGGTGCTTATTCTTCCGGTACCGTCATCCCCCCACCGTATTAGGGCAGAGGTTTTCTTTCCGGACAAAAGTGCTTTACAACCCGAAGGCCTTCTTCACACACGCGGCATTGCTGGATCAGGCTTGCGCCCATTGTCCAAAATTCCCCACTGCTGCCTCCCGTAGGAGTCTGGGCCGTGTCTCAGTCCCAGTGTGGCTGGTCGTCCTCTCAGACCAGCTACAGATCGTCGCCTTGGTAGGCCTTTACCCCACCAACTAGCTAATCTGCCATCGGCCGCCCCTGTAGCGCGAGGTCCTAAGATCCCCCGCTTTCATCCACAGATCGTATGCGGTATTAATCCGGCTTTCGCCGGGCTATCCCCCACTACAGGACACGTTCCGATGTATTACTCACCCGTTCGCCACTCGCCACCAGGATTGCTCCCGTGCTGCCGTTCGACTTGCATGTGTAAGGCATGCCGCCAGCGTTCAATCTGAGCCAGGATCAAACTCTTCAGTTCAAACCTGTTACTGTTTTTCGGTTCAGTTAAGAACCGGTCGCTCACTCAACGTACTGACGAATGATCTCTCCATCTTCAATGGAAAAACCTTCCTTTCATTACTGTGTGAGACTTGATACTTTCGCTTCATCCGGCAGATCCCGAAGGGCCCGCCGGCGCGTCGCGCATCAAGCGCCCACACTTATCGGCTGTTAATTTTTAAAGATCGATTACGCATTCACCACCGAATCCGCACCGCAGGTCGCCAACATCACAACCGCCCGGCACCGCTTCGTTCTGCGTCGCTGCATCAGCAGCAGAGAAACGAGATTATGAAGGCTCTTTTTCGTTTCGTCAACAACATTTTTTCGCTTTCGCTTAAAACCCTGTTGACGCTACGGCCGCTGGTTTCTGCCGCGGCCCTCGTTCTGCAACGAGGAGGCGAATCTTAGGTGAACATCGGCCATATAACAAGGGTTTGACCGAAATCTTTTTTTGGCGGCTCATTTGTGGGTTGAATTCACCACCGCGTCGATCGGAACCACGTCGGCCATCGCTGCGTAGCCGGCGTCGCTGGGATGGATGTGATCGCCACTGTCGAAGTTGCGCCGCAGACGATCCGGCTGGGCCGGATCACGCAGCGCGGCGTCGAAGTCCACCACGCCGTCAAAGGCATGGCTCGTCCGAATCCACTGGTTGATGGCGAGCCGCATGCTTTCTCGCTGCGGCGGAAGCGACGCCGGCGTCAGCGTCCCGCCGAACAACTTCACACCAGCGTGCCGGGCTGTGGTGATCAGCCGTTGGTATCCGGCAATCAGATCGGCGGCCGTCACCGACGTGTGCGGAAAATCGCAATCGAGCCCATTACGCGGCGGCATGGCCGCGAAGTTGATGTCATTGATGCCGATCAGCAGAATCGCCGTCTTGACGCCCGGGCGCCCGACCACGTCGTGCTCGAAGCGCGTCGCGAGCGCGTCGCCGTAGCAAGGGGAGTCGCTCAGCAGGCGGTTGCCGCTGATCCCCAGATTGACAATCGCGGTCGACCGGTCGCCGCTAGCGGCAAACCGGCGCGCCAACGCGTCCGGCCAGCGGCGATTCTGGTTCAGGCTGGAGCGCATGCCGTCTGTGATCGAATCGCCGATCGCGGCAACGGCAGCGGATGCAGGTGCCGCATCCACCGACAATCCGGTTACCCACACATATTGGGTGAACCTACCGCGAAACGCCTCGGCAGAAGCATCCGCCGTGTGATTACCCGGCGCCGAAACATAGTTCACCTGGTTCGACACACGATGCCACGCCACGATACGCTGCTCGGCCCCCATAAATGCGCTGACGGCATAAGGCGCACCTTCGGCGATATCGATCGCGACGGGGTCACTGTCCAACTCGCCACCCGGCGGAACCGAGACCGCACTCTTGCCGCTGAACGTCACGCGCGCCTCACCATTACCAGCCGCCGCGCCGCCCGCAGAACGTGCGATGCGCAGGTCTTCGATGACGAGTGGAGTTTTACCGTACCGATTGCTGAGATGAACCCGCGCGGACTTTCCGGACAGCGTCGGATAAACGATCTGACGCACAGTGCGCCCGGCTACTTCGGGTGCGCGATACAACGGCGGCAAGTCCGCCCGCTGAGGAATAGGTTGCAACGCAGTCGCCCATGCGGTGACCCAATGTGCCGGGGCGTCGGCTGCGAAAACGGTCGGGGAAACGGCAAATTGGGCAAACAACGCCGCGCTGCACGCGGCGGCCAGGGTGCGAATGGTCATTCGGGTGGTCGGTTGAAGGCGAAACGTGCATTGTGCCCGATCGCTCCAGCCGTCGCGGGTCTCCGCGACGGCATTCCCGCGCGGCCGACTCAGGCCGTCTGCGCTCCGGCCATCTTCAACGCGAGCGCTTCGGCGACTTCGATCCCGTCGATGGCAGCCGAGTAGATCCCGCCGGCATAGCCCGCTCCTTCGCCGGCCGGATACAGGCCCTCGACGTTCATGCTCTGATAGTCGTCCCGCCGCCGCACGCGAATCGGCGACGACGTTCTCGTCTCGACGCCCGTCAGCACGGCGTCGTGCATCGCGAACCCGGCGATCTTCTTGTCCATCTCCGGCAAGGCTTCGCGAATGGCCTCGATCACATAGTCGGGAAGCGCCGTGCTGAGATCGGTCGGATGCACGCCGGGCTTGTAGGACGGCACCACCGAACCCAGCGACGTGGACGGCCGGCCGGCGATAAAGTCGCCGACCAGCTGGCCCGGCGCCATATAGTTGCCGCCACCCAGCTCGAAAGCCCGCTCTTCCCATTTGCGCTGAAAAGCGATCCCGGCGAGCGGGCCGCCCGGATAGTCGTCCGGCGTGATGCCAACCACGATCCCCGCGTTGGCATTCCGCTCCGCCCGCGAATACTGGCTCATGCCGTTGGTCACCACGCGGCCCGGTTCGGAGGTCGCCGCCACTACGGTGCCGCCCGGGCACATGCAGAAACTGTAGACGGCGCGCCCGTTGCTGCAGTGATGCACCACCTTATAGTCGGCGGCACCAAGCTGCTTGTGACCGGCAAACTTGCCGAAACGGCTGCGGTCGATCAAACCCTGCGGATGTTCAATGCGGAAACCGAGTGAAAACGGCTTCGCCTCAATGTAGACGCCGCGGTCATTCAACATCTGGAAGGTGTCGCGCGCGCTATGCCCGACCGCCAGCACCACATGATCGCAGCGCAGCGTTTCGCCGGTCGACAGTTTCAGCGCCCGCACCTTGCCCTGATCGATCTCGATATCGTCGACGCGGGTTTCGAAACGCACCTCGCCGCCCAACTCGTGGATGGTCGCACGCATTTTTTCGACCATGCTCACCAGCCGGAACGTGCCGATATGCGGCCGGCTCAGAAACAGAATGTCTTCCGGCGCGCCAGCCCGCACGAATTCGTCGAGCACCTTGCGGCCGTAGTGCTTCGGATCCTTGATCTGGCTGTACAGCTTGCCGTCCGAGAAAGTGCCCGCGCCGCCTTCGCCGAATTGCACATTCGATTCGGGATTGAGTACCGACTTACGCCACAAGCCAAAGGTGTCCTTGGTGCGCTCGCGCACGGCCTTGCCGCGCTCGAGGATGATTGGCCGGAAACCCATTTGCGCCAGGATCAACCCGGCAAACAGGCCGCACGGCCCCATGCCGATCACGACCGGGCGCAGCGCGGTCATCTGCGCCGGCGCTTTGGCGACGAACCGGTAGGCCATATCTGGCGTCACGCCGCAATGTGGCACGTCGGCGAGCCGCTTGAGCGCCGCCGCTTCATCCGTCACCTCGGCATCGACGATGTAGGTGAGCTTGATGTCGGCGCGCTTGCGCGCATCGTGCGCGCGACGAAACACGGTGTATCGGATGAGCCCGTCCACGGCCACGCCGAGTTCCGCGAGGCGCGCACGCACGGCGGCTTCGAGGGCGCTCTCGGGATGATCGAGCGGGAGTTTGATTTCGCTTAAACGTAACATGAGTACCGGGGGATGCAGAAGGCCGCAAATCGCGGCCAATTCGCAATTTTATAGGTTTAGTGTGGGGGCGGGGCGCCGGCGCAGACGAAACGCCTTGCTAACGAATCTCGTCCCGCCCCCATCGGCCCGATCGACCCATCTCAAAAAATTTATTAACCGACCGGTCGGTTGGCTTATACTGTGCGCACACAGACAACTTCCGCAGAGAGCGTCCCCATGTACACGCAATCCCTGGATATTCCCGGCAATGTCGCCCCGCTCGATGCGGGCGCAGACTCGTCCGAGCAGATGCGGTTCGACGCGGTCATGGCCGCCGACGGCAAGATCGAAGCTCAGGACTGGATGCCTGAGGCCTACCGCAAGACGCTGGTTCGGCAAATCTCGCAGCACGCGCATTCGGAAATCGTCGGCATGCTGCCGGAAGGCAACTGGATCACGCGCGCGCCCAGCCTGAAACGCAAGGCGATTCTGCTTGCCAAAGTGCAGGACGAGGCCGGCCACGGCCTCTATCTATATAGCGCGGCGGAAACGCTCGGTGTGTCGCGCGATCAGCTGATCGCTGCGCTGCACTCGGGCAAAGCCAAATATTCGAGCATTTTCAATTACCCGACACCCACATGGGCGGACGTCGGCGTGATCGGCTGGCTGGTGGACGGCGCGGCGATCATGAACCAGATTCCGCTGTGCCGTTGCACGTATGGCCCGTACGCGCGCGCCATGATCCGCATCTGCAAGGAAGAGTCGTTTCATCAACGCCAAGGCTTCGACGCCCTCATGTCGATGATGGCCGGCACCGAAGCACAGCGCGAACTGGTCCAGCAGGCGGTGAACCGCTGGTGGTGGCCGGTGCTGATGATGTTCGGCCCGAGCGACAAGGATTCGATCCACAGCAACCAATCGTCGAAATGGGGCATCAAGCGCATTTCGAATGACGATCTACGTCAGAAATTCGTCGACGCCACCGTCGACCAGGCCAAGGTGCTCGGCGTCACGCTGCCCGATCCGGACCTGAAATGGAACGAAGCGCGCGGCCATCACGACTACGGCGACATCGACTGGGAAGAATTCTGGCGCGTGGTGAACGGCGACGGCCCGTGTAACCGCGAGCGTCTCGCCACCCGCGTCAAGGCCCACGACGACGGTGTCTGGGTCCGCGAAGCCGCCCTCGCCCACGCCGAAAAACAGCGCCAGCGCGCACAACAGCACGCCGCCTGACCGCGCGGTGTGCCGGACAAAGAATCAGGAGATCTGCAATGAACAAGGAATGGCCGATTTGGGAAGTCTTCGTGCGCAGCAAGCAGGGACTCGACCACAAACACTGCGGCAGCCTGCACGCCGCCGACGCGCCGATGGCGCTGCGCATGGCGCGCGACGTCTACACGCGCCGCCAGGAAGGCGTGAGCATCTGGGTGGTGCCGTCGTCGGCGATTACGGCGTCCGCGCCGGAAGACAAGGCGGAGCTGTTCGAACCGGCTGGCGACAAGATCTACCGCCACCCGACGTTCTATACGCTCCCCGACGAAGTCAACCACATGTAAGCGCGGCCATGACCATCACGCCCCAACATCTTCAGTACGTGCTGCGCCTCGCGGATACCGCGCTGATCCTCGGTCAGCGCAATACCGAATGGTGCGGCCACGGCCCGATCCTCGAAGAGGATATCGCGCTGTCGAACATGAGCCTCGACCTGATCGGCCAGGCGCGGCTGCTGTACACACACGCGGCGTCGCTCGAACAGCAGCTCACCGGCAAAAACCGCACGGAAGACGACTACGCGTACTTTCGCGCCGAGCGCGAGTTTGCCAACTATACGCTCGCCGAGTTGCCGCATGTCGGCCCGCTGTCGGCCACCGCGAAAACCGAAAAGGATTACGCGGTCACGATCGTGCGCAACTTTCTCTACTCGACGCTGATGGCGCATCTCTGGACGGCGCTCACAGCGTCCACCGACGAGCAACTGGCGGCGATCGCATCGAAGTCGATCAAGGAAACCAGCTATCACGTGCACCACGCACGCGAGTGGTTGATCCGTTTCGGCGACGGCACCGAGGAATCGCATCGCCGCGCGCAAGCCGCGCTGGACTATCTGGTGCCGTACACGCGGGAGTTCTTCAGCACGGACGCCGTCGAGGAAGGCATTGCGGCAGCCGGCATCGGCCCGCTGACGTCGGACCTCGAAGCAGCGTGGCTCGACGACGTGCGCGCCACGCTCGACGAAGCCACCTTGACACTGCCCGAACCGGTCAAGCACATCACGACCGGCAAGCACGGCGAGCATTCCGAGCACATGGGTTTCGTGCTGGCCGAAATGCAGAGCCTCGCGCGTCAGCATCCCGGCGCCACCTGGTAATCCAACGATGACGACTTCGACGGCCCTCCGCACGACCGACATGACCGACGCCACACTTGAACGCGCGTGGGCCGTGCTCGAAACGGTGCCCGATCCGGAGATTCCGGTGGTGTCGATTCGCGAACTCGGCATTTTGCGCGACGTGCGGCGCGCCGCCGACGGCACGCTCGAAGTCGTGATCACGCCGACCTACTCCGGTTGCCCGGCCATGTCGCAGATCGCCGAGGACGTCGCGCATGCGCTCGACGTGGCGGAACTCAAGCCTTATCGGATTGCCACGGTGCTCGCGCCGGCCTGGACGACCGACTGGATGACCGCCGACGCGCGCGAAAAATTGCGCGCCTACGGCATCGCGCCGCCCACTGGCAATTGCGGTTCGCCCGTCCCCGTACAGGAAAAAGTGATGCGCTTCGTGCCCCGCGCGCTGCCCGCGCCGTCCTGCCCGCGTTGCGGCTCGGCGCACACCGAGCGTCTCGCGCAATTCGGCTCGACCGCCTGCAAGGCCTTGTATCGCTGCCTCGACTGCCGCGAGCCCTTCGACTACTTCAAACCATACTGATATGGCCACTCCGCAATTTCACCCGCTGCGTATCCGCGAAGTGCGGCCCGAAACCGCCGATTCGGTTTCGGTCGCCTTCGAAGTCCCCGCCGAACTGCGCGACCACTATCGCTTCACGCAAGGCCAGTTCGTCACGCTGAAGACGCATATCGACGGTGAGGAAACGCGCCGTTCGTATTCGATCTGCGTCGGCGTCACCGATTACGACCGCGACGGCGAACTGCGCATCGGCATCAAGCGCGTACGCGGCGGGCGTTTCTCGAACTTTGCCTTCGACACGCTGCAGCCCGGCCACACAATCGACGTGATGACACCGGACGGGCGCTTCTTCACCCATCTGAACGCCGATCAGGGTCAGCAATACCTTGCGTTCTCCGGCGGTTCGGGCATTACGCCGGTGCTGGCCATCATCAAGACGACGCTCGAAGTCGAACCGCGCAGCACCTTCACGCTGGTGTACGGCAACCGTAGCGTCGATCAGATCATGTTCGCGGAAGAGCTCGAGGATCTGAAGAACCGCTTCATGAACCGCTTCGTGCTCTATCACGTGCTGTCCGACGATCTGCAGGACGTCGAGCTATTCAACGGCGTGCTCGATCAGGATAAGTGCGCGGCCTTTATCGAGAATCTGCTGCCGGCCGAGGCGATCGACGAAGCCTTCATTTGCGGCCCCGCTCCGATGATGGACGCCGCCGAAGCCGCGCTGAAAGCCGCCGGCGTGCCATCGGAAAAGGTGCACGTGGAGCGCTTCGGTTCGCCGCTGCCGCAAGCGGGCGTGCCGCCGGTCGAAATCACCGAAGACACGCCTGCTGCCGACCTGGAAATCGTACTCGACGGCAAACGCCGCAAACTGCGCCTGCCGTATCAGGGCGTAAGCGTGCTCGACGTCGGCCTGCGCGCCGGTCTCGCACTGCCTTATGCGTGCAAGGGCGGCGTCTGCTGCACCTGCCGCGCGAAGGTGCTGGAAGGCGAAGTGAAGATGGAAAAGAACTACACGCTCGAAGAACACGAAATCCGCGACGGTTTCGTGCTGACGTGCCAATGTCATCCGATCAGCGGCCGGGTGGTGGTGAGCTACGACGAACGTTGAGCCGAATGCGGCGGACGAACCTGATGGACGTCCGTCGCGCTTTGAGCAGGTCCGCGATCCGCTTACACTAGGGGCCGCTCGCGACCGGACACCTGTTCCGGTCGATGAGCGGCCCCTAGTGTTGTTAACCGCCCCACACCACTGCCGATGAGCACGATCCACCTCACCAATGGCGATGTCGCCGCCGAGTCACTGCGCACCGCGTTGCGGGATGCGGGCCGCGACGAGCGCGTGCACGCATTGCGCGACGATCTCGCGGTCGGCCCGCTGCGCGGCGTCGACGACGCGCCCGACGTGCGCGCGGACTTCTGGGATCGCGTGAGCGCCGACACCAAGCGCGATTTCCTTCGGGAATTCCGTGAGCAGGCCGCGGCGCTGGAGAATATCGCGCGCGGCGAAGCGAATCTGGTGGTCTGGCACGGCGAAAGCGCATCGGATCAATTGATGCTGCGCCGCGTCTGCTACCACCTGCGCAACAACCCGCAGCGCCTGAACGAAGTGCGTCTGTCGATTCGCGATCTCACCGATCCGGGCGCGTGGGCGCATAGCCGCAAAGATCGCGCGACGTCGGTCGGCATGTTTGCGCCGCCCGTGCTGCAATCCCGTCTGGCGGACGCCGCGCCGATCTCGGTGCTGCGCATCAGCCGACTCGCGCTCGAATGGCAGGAAGTCAAACACGCGAACGGCGAAACGCGGCGCTGGCGCGACAATACGTTCACGAGCGGCAGCTTCGCGGAGCTGGACGCGCTGATTTTCGAGCACGTCACTGAAGACTGGCAGCCCGCCGCGCGCGTTGCCGCCGAATTGATGACGGCCGAACTCGGCTTTCTGGTCAGCGACAGCATTGCGCTGTGGCGCTTCCGGGAACTGGCTGCAACCCGGCGCATCAAGCTGCGCGGCGACGCGAGCGGCTGGCGCACGCTCGAATTGTGCGCAGCGTTCGCACCCTGTCCACACTAATAGAACAGACGACTATGGCCCGCACCCGAGCGCCCGACCACGAAACTCAGCGCGAGCAGATTCTTGAACTCGCCGCGGCGAAGTTCGCCCAGACCAGCTACCCCAGCACCTCGATGGCCGACCTCGCCGCCGCGAGCGGCACTTCGAAAGCGCGCCTCTACCACTACTACGCGAGCAAGGAAGCGATCCTGTTCGATCTGCTGGACCGCTATACCAAGCGGCTCATGCTGATCATCGCGGAAGTGGAAGGCGCGAGTCAGCGGCGCGGTTTGTCGGAGCGGGAAACCTTCGCCGAGCTGATCCGGGCATTTCTGTCGGAGTATGAGACGTCGCATAGCCGGCACGTCGCGCTGTTGAACGACGTGAAGTATCTGGTCGATACCCAGCGCGAAGTGATCCTGAACCGCCAGCGTGACGTGGTGGCGGCTTTTGCGCGGCAGTTGGCGCGCGCCTATCCGGAGCGCGCCACGCGCGACAACCAGACCGCGCTCACCATGATGGTGTTCGGCATGATCAACTGGACCTTCACCTGGCTGAAGCCGGACGGCCGGATGGGCTACCGTGAATTCGCCGAACAGGTGGTCGGCATGGTGGACCACGGCTTGAGTTCAAATCAGGCCTGATTCCGCACTGCAGCAATATGCAGACGAAATAACGTGCCGGTGTGATCGATGTGCGACATCGTGTCACGAACGCTCGTATCATTTATTTATTCTTTAAAATCAAAAGCATAAAAATAGGGCGCAAACTTTTTAGGCACTCCCTTCAAATATTGATACGGGTTTTCCCTAGTGCACAGTGTGTATCTCCGCTAAAATTGCTTTTGCGGTGCACCACGCCGCTCGACCAAAAGGAGAACCCGACCATGAACTTGACTACACCCCGCGCTGCTGAGCCGATCGTTGCGCATGATCGTTTGATGCAGCCAGCCGGTCGTGCGCCTGCTCTGGTCCGCGAACTCACCGCAGTCGACCGCGAACGCCTGCTCACCCACTTCCTCGCGCTCGACGAAGACGACCGGCTCCTGCGCTTCGGCCAGATCGTGCCGGACCACGTCATCGAAAACTATGTTCGTGCGATCGACTTCAAGCGCGACACCGTCTTCGGCGTCTTCAACAATCAATTGGAGTTGACCGGCGTCGGCCACCTGGCTTATCTGCCGGCCGAAGGCGACAAGCGCACGGCCGAGTTCGGCGTGTCCGTGCTGGAAAGCGTCCGCGGCCAGGGCATCGGCTCGAAGCTGTTCGAGCGCGCCGCCATTCGCAGCCGCAATACGCACGTCGGCATGCTGTACATGCACTGCCTGTCGCGCAATTCGACCATGATGCATATTGCGAAGAAGGCAGGCATGAAGATCGAATATGCCTACGGTGAGGCGGACGCGTACCTCACGCTGTCGCCGGCGGATCAATCGAGCATCATTACGGAAATGCTGCAGGAACAGGCCGCCGTGTTCGACTACGCGCTCAAGCGGCAAGCGTGTCGCACGTCGAAGCTGTTCGAGTCGTTCATGCCGACGGCTGTCGCAGCCTGAGAACACCAAGCTTCAGCAAGAACAGAGGGCGGCCACGTGGCCGCCCTTTTCGTTTGCACTCGCCCGCCGCCTCGCGCGGGACGCTTACCTCACAAGATCGGCAGCGCGGTCGTCTCCTTAAACTTTTCCAGCGAGAAGCTCGATTTCACGTCGATTACCGACGGATGGTGCAGCAACTGATCCTGCACGAAGCGTGAAAAGTGCGCCATGTCCTTCACCTGGACGCGCAGCAAATAGTCCATGTCGCCGGTCATTGCGTGACATGCCACCACTTCAGGCCACGTCTGCACCGCCGCGCGAAACAGATCCGCATGAGTGGCGTCACCGCGCGAACTGAGCGCCGGACCGCCGCGCTTTTCCAGTCGCACATTCACATAGGCAAGCAAATCGAGCCCAAGCTGCTGTGCGTCGAGCAGCGCCACATAGCCGCGTATCACGCCGCTTTCTTCCAGCCGGCGGATACGCCGAAGACACGGACTCGGCGAAAGATTGATGCGCTCGGCGATCTCCTGATTCGACAGTCGGCCATTCTCCTGAAGAATCGCCAGAATGCGCCTGTCGATGGCGTCTATCTCTGTATTGGCCATTTTCTGCCGTCCATTCGAACTGTTGAGCTAGAAACTAGCGTCAGCGTATCGACGCGCGATTAAGTTCGCAAGTTTTCGCCGCAGACAGGCCTTTACACTTGCGTCATTCAGTCGCGCAATGGCTCATTCGGCTCGCGCTCATCAGGAGACAGACAATGCAAGTTTCAACCTGGGAAAATCCGCTCGGCACCGACGGCTTCGAGTTCATCGAATACACCGCGCCGGATCCGAAGGCGCTCGGCAAGCTCTTCGAGCAGTTGGGCTTCACCGCCGTTGCGCGGCATCGCCATAAAGATGTGACGCTGTATCGCCAAGGGGAAATCAACTTCATTGTCAACGGCGAGCCGGATTCGTTCGCACAACGCTTCACGCGTTTGCACGGCCCTTCGATCTGCGCGATTGCTTTCCGGGTTCAGGACGCCGCCAAGGCGTACAAGCAAGCGCTGGAAAAAGGCGCCTGGGGCTTCGACAACAAGACCGGCCCGATGGAATTGAACATTCCGGCGATCAAAGGCATTGGCGACTCGCTGATCTATTTCGTCGACCGCTGGCGCGGCAAGAACGGCGCAGAACCGAACAGTATCGGCAACATCGACATTTACGACGTCGACTTCGAACCCATTGCGGGCGCGAACCCGAATCCGGTCGGCCACGGCCTGACCTACATCGACCACCTGACACACAACGTGCATCGCGGCCGCATGCAGGAATGGGCGGAGTTCTACGAGCGTCTGTTCAACTTCCGCGAAGTGCGTTATTTCGACATCGAAGGCAAGGTGACGGGCGTGAAGTCGAAGGCGATGACCTCGCCGTGCGGCAAGATACGCATCCCGATCAACGAAGAAGGTTCGGAAACCGCCGGCCAGATTCAGGAATATCTCGACGCGTATCACGGCGAAGGCATTCAGCACATTGCCCTCGGCAGCAACGACATTTACCGCACGGTGGACGGCTTGCGCGCATCGAACATCTCGCTGCTCGACACGATCGACACGTACTACGAGCTGGTCGATCGCCGCGTGCCGAATCATGGCGAGCCGCTCGACGAGTTGCGCAAGCGCAAGATCCTGATCGACGGCGCGCCCGAAGATCTGCTGCTGCAGATTTTCACCGAAAATCAGATCGGCCCGATCTTCTTCGAGATCATTCAGCGCAAGGGGAATCAGGGTTTCGGCGAGGGCAACTTCAAGGCACTGTTCGAATCGATCGAACTGGATCAGATTCGCCGTGGTGTGGTGCAGGACAAAGTCTGACAGCGTGCGCCGCTTTACCAGAGCGGATGCGTGATGCGTAGACCCAAATGAAAAGGGCGAAGATCGTGAGATCTTCGCCCTTTTCGTTGGCGCCGTTGTCTAAAGCGAAACCTTTATGGCTTGACGCAACAACGGCGGGTTACTCAACCGACACACCGCATGCGCGGCGTATCACGAATTCTTGTCTTCCCCGTCGGACTCGATGGATCGCGTGACGCTGCTCATGGCAATACGTGCGGGCGCGACCTGCGCCGTACGGGTTACCGCGTTCGACAGCGCCCCTGCACTGCCCGAATTCGAGCGCACCGGTGCGCTCATGGCGAAAAATGCTGCCGAAACCATCAGGAAGGTCTGGATGTTTCTCGTGTTCATGCGTACTCCTTTTCTGACTGCCCTGTTGTCGTGAAGCTCCACCGAATGCGGAGCGTTGCGCGGACATTGCTCACAGGTGGGGGTTAGACAGACATTTCGAGCACGGTTCCGCAGATTTGTAGTTTTTACAGCTTGTTACAGGCAGTCGCGAGAGCGGTGCGCGAGCGAACAGCCAGCCCGCGCGCCGACATTCGCGACAAAAGCGGAAGCCTCGTTCTTCCTAGGCTGCGGCGGGTTTTCACCAGTGCTACCATCACTTAAAACACGTCAATATGACGGCCCCGGCCCTACGCATTCACAAGATGCCGCGGCCCAAAAAAGTTTTGGTGATCCCAAACTGGTTGGAGGAGTACACATAATGAACGCCCCGCTAGACGCAGGTCAGCGAGCCTCGCTCGAAGCCGCGCTATCTTCCGTCACGCTCGACGACAAATACACCCTCGAACGCGGCCGCGCGTACATGAGCGGCATCCAGGCGCTGGTGCGTCTGCCGATGTTGCAGCAGGAACGCGACCGGGCCGCCGGGCTCAACACCGCCGGCTTCATCTCCGGTTACCGTGGATCGCCACTCGGCGGACTTGACCAATCCCTGTGGAAGGCGAAACAGCATCTCGCCGCGCATCAGGTCGTGTTCCAGCCAGGCGTCAACGAAGACCTCGCGGCCACCGCCGTTTGGGGTTCACAGCAGGTCAATCTGTACCCGAGCGCGAAATACGACGGCGTGTTCTCGATGTGGTACGGCAAAGGCCCTGGCGTCGACCGTTCCGGCGACGTCTTCAAGCATGGCAACTCGGCCGGTTCGGCGCGCAACGGCGGCGTTCTCGTCCTTGCCGGCGACGACCACGCCGCAAAATCGTCCACGCTCGCGCACCAGTCCGAACACATTTTCAAGGCATGCGGCCTGCCGGTTCTGTTCCCGTCGAACGTGCAGGAATATCTCGACTTCGGTCTGCACGGCTGGGCAATGAGCCGCTACTCCGGCCTGTGGGTCGCCATGAAATGCGTGACCGATGTGGTCGAGTCGTCGGCATCGGTCGACATCGATCCACATCGCACCAAGATCATCCTGCCGGAAGACTTCGCGATGCCCGAGGGCGGCTTGAATATCCGCTGGCCGGATCCGCCGCTCGTGCAGGAAGCGCGTCTGCTCGATTACAAGTGGTACGCAGCGCTCGCCTACGTGCGGGCCAACAAACTCGACCGCGTCGAAATCGATTCGCCGCATGCGCGCTTCGGCATCATGACCGGCGGCAAGGCGTATCTCGACGTGCGTCAGGCGCTGACCGACCTCGGCCTCGACGACGAAACCTGTTCGCGCATCGGCATCCGTCTGTACAAGGTCGGCTGCGTGTGGCCGCTCGAAGCGCAAGGCGCGCAGGCGTTCGCGCGCGGCCTCGACGAAATTCTGGTGGTCGAAGAAAAGCGCCAGATTCTCGAATACGCGATCAAGGAAGAACTGTACAACTGGCCCGATGCGCAGCGTCCGCGCGTGTTCGGCAAGTTCGACGAGAAAGACGGTGCCGGCGGCGAATGGTCGGTGCCGATGGGCAACTGGCTGCTGCCGGCGCACTACGAACTTTCGCCGGCGATCATCGCCAAGGCGATCGCCACGCGGCTCGACAAGTTCGACTTGCCGTCCGATGTGCGCGCTCGCATCGCCATGCGTATCGCGGTGATCGAAGCGAAGGAAAAAGCGCTAGCGCGCCCGCGCGTCGAAGCCGAACGCAAGCCGTGGTTCTGCTCGGGCTGTCCGCACAACACGTCGACCAACGTGCCGGAAGGCTCGCGCGCGATGGCCGGCATCGGCTGTCATTACATGACGGTGTGGATGGACCGCAGCACCAGCACGTTCAGCCAGATGGGCGGCGAAGGCGTCGCGTGGATCGGGCAGGCGCCGTTCAGCAACGACAAGCACGTGTTCGCCAATCTGGGCGACGGCACCTACTTCCACTCCGGCCTGCTGGCGATTCGCGCGGCGATCGCGTCGAAGGCCAACATCACCTACAAGATTCTCTATAACGACGCGGTCGCCATGACCGGCGGCCAGCCGGTCGACGGCGTGCTGACCGTGCCGCAGATCACGCACCAACTCGCCGCCGAAGGCGCGACGAAAATCGTGATCGTCACCGACGAGCCGGAGAAGTACTCGGCGAACGTCGGCCTCGCGCCGGGCATCGACATTCATCACCGCGACAAGCTCGACGAAGTACAGCGCCAACTGCGCGAAGTGTCCGGCACGACGATCCTGATCTACGACCAGACTTGCGCGACGGAGAAACGCCGCCGCAGGAAACGCGGCACGTATCCGGACCCGGCACGCCGCGTCGTGATCAACGAGGCCGTCTGCGAGGGCTGCGGCGATTGCTCGGTGAAGTCGAATTGCCTGTCGGTGGAGCCGCTCGATACCGAGTACGGCACGAAGCGCCAGATCAATCAGTCCACCTGCAACAAGGACTTCTCGTGCGTGAACGGTTTCTGCCCGAGCTTCGTCTCAGTTGAAGGCGGTCAGTTGCGCAAGCCGAAGGCCGCTTCCGGTGTCGCGGGCGACGCGATGCCGCCGGTGCCGGAACCCGAATTGCCGTCCATGGAGCGGCCGTACGGCGTGCTGGTGACGGGCGTCGGCGGCACGGGTGTCGTGACGATCGGCGCGCTGCTCGGCATGGCCGCGCATCTGGAGAACAAGGGCGTCACCGTGCTCGACGTCACCGGGCTCGCGCAGAAAGGCGGCGCCGTGATGAGCCACGTGCAGATCGCGAAGAATCCGGCCGACATCCACGCAACCCGTATCGCCATGGGCGAAGCGAGTCTCGTGATCGGCTGCGATGCGATCGTCACAGCCAGCGACGAATGCGTGTCGCGCATGCAGGCCGGCCGCACGCGTGTCGTGTTGAACAGCGCGCATACGCCGACCGCCGAACTCATCAAGAACCCGAACTGGTGCTTCCCGGGCAGCAGCACGGAAGCCGACGTGCGCGCCGCTGCGGGCGACGACGGTGTCGATACGGTCGACGCGAATCACTTCGCGGTCGCGCTGCTCGGCGACGCGATCTATACGAACCCGTTCGTGCTCGGCTACGCATGGCAACGCGGCTGGGTGCCGCTCACGTATCAGTCGCTGATGCGCGCCATCGAGTTGAACAACGTGCAGGTCGAGAAGAACCGCGCGGCGTTCGAATGGGGCCGCCGTGCCGCGCACGATCTGGCCGGCGTGCGCAAGCTCGCTCAATCGCAAGGACGTGGTGCGGCAGCGGAAACGACGAGCAGCAAGATCATCTCGCTGCACACGCCGAAGGCGCTCGACACGCTGATCGACAAACGCGCTGAGTATCTGACTGCGTGGCAGAACAGCGCGTATGCCGACCGTTATCGCGCGCTGGTGTCGCAAGTGCGTGCAGCGGAGTCGGCGCTCGATTCGATCGACGGCCAATTGCCGTTGACCGAGGCAGTCGCGAAGAACCTGCACAAGCTGATGGCCTACAAGGACGAGTACGAAGTCGCGCGTTTGTACAGCGATCCGGCGTTCATCCAAAAGTTGAAGGCGAATTTCGAAGGCGACTGGAAGCTGCACATTCACCTCGCGCCGCCGACGTTCTCGAAGAAAGATGCCAAGGGTCATCTGGTGAAGAAGAAGTACGGCCCGTGGGTTTTCAGCGCGATGCACGTGCTGGCCCGCTTCAAGTTCCTGCGCGGCACCGCGCTCGATGTGTTCGGCAAGACGGAAGAGCGTCGTACCGAACGTGCGTTGATCGGCGAGTATGAGACGCTGGTACGCGAACTGATCGCAGGCCTGACTACGCAGAATCGCGAGTTGGCCATCGAACTGGCGAATCTGCCGGACGGCATCCGCGGCTATGGTCACGTGAAGGAAAACAACCTGAAGGGCGTGCGCGTCAAATGGAACGAGTTGCTCGCGCGGTGGCGTTCGCCTGAGGCAGGCACGACGCAACACGCGGCGTGATCAGAATGGCTTGACCGGCTCGCTGGTCTGAAAACAGAAAGGCGGCTGTCCTCGCGCACAGTCGCCTTTTTTATGTGCTGTGCTGTGAAACGAGACGCGTGAAGCTGGTGCAACGACAGCGCCAATAAAAAAGCCACGGAAACGACATCCGTGGCTTTCTCGCAGATTCGTCGCGCACGCCTCGACGAGAGGCGCCGCTCCGATTCTCAAAGCATCCGCATTACTTCGCGTTCACCGCCTTGCGTGCGTTGGCCGAAGCCACTGCCGTCATGTTGATGATCCGGCGCACGGTCGCAGCCGGCGTCAGGATGTGCACTGGCTTTTCCGCGCCCAGCAGGAACGGGCCGACCGTCACGCCTTCGCCGCCGATCATCTTCAGCAGGTTGTACGTGATGTTCGCCGCTTCCACATTCGGCATGATCAACAGGTTGGCTTCGCCGGTCAGCGTCGTGCCCGGGAACGCTGCCTTGCGCACCGCTTCCGACAGTGCCGCATCGCCATGCATCTCACCGTCGATCTCGAGCGAGGGCGCGCGTTCGGTAATCAGCTTGCGAGCCGCCGCCATGCGTTGCGACGACGACGACGGTGCGCTGCCGAAGTTCGAGTTCGACAGCAGCGCCACCTTCGGCGTGATACCGAACTTCTCCATCTCACCCGCGGCCAGCATTGTCATATCCGCGAGTTGCTCGGCGGTCGGCGTTTCGTTCACATACGTATCGCAGATGAAGAGATTGCGGCCCGGCAGCATGAGCAGATTCATCGCGGCGAAGTTCTGCACGTTGTCCGCCTTGCCCAGAACCTGCTCGATGAACTTCAGATGCGCGTGGTACTGGCCGATCATGCCGCAGATCATGCCGTCCGCTTCGCCAAGGCGCACGAGGATCGCGCCGATCAGCGTGTTGAACTTGCGCATTGCGGCCTTCGCCACGTCCGGCGTCACGCCTTCGCGCGCGCCAAGTTCGTGATAAGCCTGCCAGGATTTCTGATAGCGCGGATCGTCTTCCGGATCGACGATTTCGAAGTCGTCGCCGCACTTGAGCTTCGAGCCCATCTTCTTCAGACGCATCTCGATCACCGACGGACGGCCGACCAGAATCGGCTTGGCGATCTTTTCCAGCAGCACGAATTGCGCGGCGCGCAGCACGCGCTCGTCTTCACCTTCGGCGAACACGATGCGCGCCGGTTCCGACTTGGCGGCCGCGAACACCGGGCGCATCACCATGCCCGTGCGATACACCGTCGTGCCGAGTTCTTCGCGATACGCGTCCATGTCCTTGATCGGACGGGTCGCGACGCCCGAATCCATGGCCGCTTGCGCGACAGCCGGCGCGATCTTGATGATCAGGCGCGGATCGAACGGCTTCGGAATCAGATACTCGGGGCCGAATTCCAGCGAGTGGCCTTCATAAGCCTTCGCGACTTCGTCGCCCTGATCGGTTTCTTCGGCCAGTTCGGCGATCGCGCGCACGCAGGCGAGCTTCATTTCTTCCGTGATCGTGGTGGCGCCGACATCCAGCGCGCCGCGGAAGATGAATGGGAAGCACAACACGTTATTGACCTGGTTCGGATAGTCCGAACGGCCGGTCGCGATGATGCAGTCCGGGCGAACCTTCTTGGCGTCTTCCGGACGGATTTCCGGTTCCGGATTGGCCAGCGCGAGAATCAGCGGCTGCGTGCCCATTTCGGCGACCATCTCCGGCTTCAGCACGCCGGCGCTCGAGCAGCCGAGGAACACATCGGCGCCGCGAATCGCGTCAGCCAGCGTGCGTGCTTCGGTGTTCGCCGCGTAACGTTCCTTCGAAGGATCGAGGTTGCCGCGGCCTTCGTAGATCACGCCCTTGGAGTCGGTGACCAGAACGTTCTTCTTCGACAGGCCCAGATTCACCAGCAGGTCCAGACACGCAATCGCGGCCGCACCCGCGCCCGAACACACCAGCTTCACTTCGTCGAGCTTCTTGCCGACCACTTTCAGGCCGTTCAGGATCGCCGCCGAAGCGATGATCGCGGTGCCGTGCTGATCGTCGTGGAAGACCGGAATCTTCATACGCTCACGCAGCTTCTTCTCGATGTAGAAGCATTCGGGCGCCTTGATGTCTTCGAGGTTGATGCCGCCGAGCGTGGGCTCCAGCATCGCGATGGCTTCGACCAGCTTGTCCGGATCGGACTCGGCGAGTTCGATGTCGAACACGTCGATGCCCGCGAACTTCTTGAAGAGACAGCCCTTGCCTTCCATCACCGGCTTCGCGGCGAGCGGGCCGATGTTGCCGAGACCGAGCACGGCGGTGCCATTCGTGATCACGCCGACCAGGTTGCCGCGCGAGGTGTACTTCTGCGCGTCGAGCGGCTCGTCGTAGATCGCCATACAGGCCGCGGCGACGCCCGGCGAGTACGCCAGCGACAAGTCGAGCTGGTTCGACAACGGCTTGGTGGGGGTGACCGAAATTTTGCCGGGCTTCGGATTCTGGTGGTATGCGAGAGCGCTTTGCTTAAGTTGTTCGTCCATTTTTTGGCCTGCGAGACGTAAGTAATTGGGCCCGGCACACCGCACCGTCAGCGTCGCGTGCATCTATCGAATGGATAATCGATTGAGGCGGTTTTCGCTTGCGCCGGTTGGGCGCCGCGTCGAACCTCGCCGGAGGACAGGACGATGCGGAGTGCTTCGCGGGTCGGTTAGTGTACACCCCGAACGAGACGATGCACTGACCGGTTAACCATGCTCACCATCGGCGAAACAGCGCGTGCGCATTGCTGCGGCGCCGCATTCGGCGGCTTCGTTGCGGCTTGTCATTCGCAGGTCATGGACAGGCCGTTCGCATTCACTCGAGTTCGGCGCCGCGTCGTTCGGGAATCAGGAAGAGTGTCGCGAAGATGTCGAGCAGGTAAATCGAAGCGAGCAAAGCGAGCGCCGCGCCGAACGAATAGCGCGCGGCCAAGGCGCCCACCACCACCGGTCCGAAACCGCCCACCGCGCGGCCGGCATTGAACAGCACGTTCTGCGCAGTGGCGCGCGCATCGGTCGGATAAAGCTCGGAGATCAGCGCACCGTAACCACCGATCATGCCGTTGACGAACACGCCCATCGCCGCCCCGCCTATCAGTAACGCCATCGGCGTGCTCAGGTGAGCGTAGACGAACACCATCACCATCGCGCCCGCCTGATAGAACAGAAATGTCGGCTTGCGGCCGAAGCGGTCGGCGGCGATGCCGAACAGCCAGATGCCGCACGCCATGCCGAGAATCGTCGCGGCGGTCCACAGTCCGGATTTGGTCAGCGAATAGCCGAAGGTTTTGGACAGATAGCTCGGCAGCCAGATCATCAGACCGTAGTAGCCAAAGTTCTGGACCGAACAGAGAATTGCCACGCCAATGCTCGCGCGCGCGGTGCGGCGGTCCGCCACCAGCAACTTCAACGGCAGCTTGCGCATGCCGCGCGCCACGCGCTCGGTAAAGAGCGCCGGTTCTTCGACGCGCCGCCGCACGAAGAACGACACCACCGCCGGCAACAGGCCGAGCGCGAACATGCCGCGCCAGCCGATCACCGGCAACAGCATCGGCGTGAGCAATGCCGCCGCCAACACGCCTAGTTGCCACCCCAAGCCGACATACGACGACACGCGCGCCCGCTGCGACGCCGGCCACGCTTCGGCCACCAGCGTCATACCGATGCCGAACTCGCCGCCGAGCCCGATTCCGGCAATGGTCCGGTAGGCCAGCAGATCGGCATAGCCTTGCGCCACCGCGCACAAGCCGGTGAACACAGCGAAGATCAGAATCGTCCAAGTCAGCATGCGCACACGGCCGAAATAGTCGCTCAGCACGCCGAAGATCAACCCGCCCGCCACCGCGCCGATCAGCGTCCAGGTGACGAGCGAGCCGGCCTGCGCCGAGCTCAGATGCAGATCGGCGGCAATCACCGGCAGCATGAAGCCGAGGATCAGCAGATCGAAGCCGTCCATCGCGTAGCCGAGCACCGAAGCGATCAACGCCCGGCCGGCATAGCCACTTCTCACGGATGCGCGGGGTTCGGTGGCGGAGGGAGCGAGGTTCATTGAAAGCATTCCGTAGGTCGAATGGGCGGCAACGGCGGCATGCGCCCAAGAAATTCGCGTGAGTGTAAAGGCGCCCCCAACGGCCCACAAGCGAACCAAAAAGCACTCGTCGAGGCGAGCACCCAGCGCGGCCCTTCGGTCCTCGGCAAGCTCGCTGGAGGCGTCCGTTATGATCGTCATTCGCCGTCGCCACGCACGAGAGGCTCCTCGGAAGGGCCTGTTTCGGGTAAAATGTCGGCCTACGCGCGCAGCAAAAACCGGCCTGCACTCCACTGACCGGCCGCGTATTCCGCCCAGCATGGCGCGGAATACCACGCTTGCTGCGCCACCGGGCCCCGCGCCCGCTTCTCCCCGCTCACACCCAAGGATCCGCCCATGACAGGCTTCGATCGCCAGACGATCTCCGACACGACCGCCAAAATGCTGCTCGAAGTGCAAGCCGTGCACTTCAACGCGGAGAAACCGTACATTTTCACGTCCGGCTGGGCGAGCCCGGTTTATATCGATTGCCGCAAGCTGATCTCGTATCCGCGCGTGCGCCGCGGCCTGATGGAAATGGCCGAGACCACGATCCTGCGCGACGTCGGCTATGAGCAGATCGACGCGGTCGCCGGTGGCGAAACCGCGGGCATCCCGTTCGCGGCATGGCTGTCCGATCGCCTGATGGTGCCCATGCAATACGTGCGCAAGAAGCCGAAGGGTTTCGGCCGTAACGCGCAGATCGAAGGCCTGCTGACCGAAGGTCAACGCGTGCTGCTGGTCGAAGACCTGACCACGGACAGCCGCAGCAAGATCAATTTCATCAACGCGCTGCGCACCGCCGGCGCCACGGTGAACCACTGCTTCGTGCTGTTCCACTACAACATCTTCAAGGAAAGCGTGTCGGTGCTGAAAGACATCGACGTCGATCTGCACGCGCTTGCCACGTGGTGGGACGTGTTGCGCGTCGCGAAGGAAAACAAGTACTTCGACACCAAGACGCTCGACGAAGTGGAAAAATTCCTGCACGCGCCGGCCGAGTGGTCGGCTGCGCACGGCGGCGCAACCTCGACGCCGCAGTAAGCTTCGCCGCCTCGCGCGGATCGAATAAAAAGGGCGCCTGTCTGAACTGACCCCGCAAAGTTGGACAGTTTGCGGCTAGGTTGCGGAGGCCTGAGTCCTGTACATCACAGGACTCAGGCCGTTTAACTTCAGCCTGATGCGTTTGTGGTTGTAGTAATGAATGTACTGTTTGATGCCGGCCTTCAGTGCGTCGACGCTCTCAAATCTGTTCAGCCGGAAGAACTCCGACTTGAGAGTGCCAAAGAAGCTTTCCATTGCCGCATTGTCATAACAGTTTGCCCGCCGTGACATGCTCTGGGTCAGGCCGCGTTGATGCAACAACCTTCGATAGGCAGACATCTGATACTGCCAGCCCTGATCTGAATGGAGTAGCGGTGCGTCCTGCCTGCCCAGCTTTGCCAGCGCCTTTTTGAGCATGCTGCTCACCAGTTCAAAGACTGGACGCTCGCTCATCTGGTAAGCGACGATCTCGCCGTTATACAGATCCATGACCGGCGACAGATACAACTTCTGTCCCAGCACGTTGAACTCCGTCACATCCGTGACCCACTTCTGGTTCGGCTGTTGCGCGCTGAACTCGCGGTTCAGCAGGTTCGGTGCAATACGCCCGACTTCGCCGCGCCAGGAGCGGTATTTCTTCGCCCGCACCAGCGATTTCAGTTTCAGCTGTCCCATCAGACGTTGCACGGTCTTGTGGTTCACGCGCTGACCGGTTTGCCGGATCGATGCCGTGATGCGTCGGTAGCCATAGCGACCCTTATGACTTTCATACACGGCCTTGATCCGGGTCTTGAGATCTGCGTGCCGGTCGCCAGCAGTCAGCACGTTCAATTGGTAGTAGAACGTGCTGCGCGCCAGACCCGCGGCCTTGAGCAGGGCGGCCACCGGGTGGTGCTGCCGAAGTGCCTGCACTATTTGCGTTTTTTCTTTTGCGCGGCCTGCTTCTTCGCCTGAAGCAGGGCATCGAGCTTTTTTAGGTACGCCACCTCCGCGCGCAGGTATTCGTTTTCCTTGAGCAACTGCTCGCGCGTGCGCTCATCCGGCGCACCATCTTCGGTCGGCTTGTCGTGATCGGGTTGGGTCATTACCTTGGGGCGTCGCCCTCGGGGGCGGGGTGCCAATGCGTCAATACCGCCAATATGATACTGGCGTTCCCACCTCGCTATGCAAGCCGGACTGCGAATGTCGAACACCGCTGCCACCTGCTCATGTGACAAATCCTTCTTCCACATGTGAGCAAGAACCGACATCCTGAACCGCGCATCGTAATGACTGAACTTCTTGCGCAATCCCTCACGTCCGTGTTGCTCATAGGCCGCTATCCAGCGACGCAACACAGAACGACCCACTCCATATCGTTGTGCCAGCACCCCGGTCCCAGCAACCCCGGCCAGGTACTGCTTCACCATTTTTACTTTTAGCTGCTCACTGTGCTTCGTCATGAAAAACACCCCAAAGGTTGGATCGATGTCCAACTTTTGGGGTGCAGTTCAGTCTTATCGACAGGCGCCCTTTTCTATTTTTGCCTTAGGCCTCGCGTGCGACCTTAAGACGCTCCGCTGTTGTCTTCGGTGGAATGCGACGACAGGTTCAGCAAGCCATTGCTCTGCGCGTACTGGAACAGTTCGGAATCCCGTTCGATGCCGAGCTTGCGCATGGCGGTGTTCTTCTGCGTACTGATCGTCTTGATGCTGCGGTTGAGGTGCTCCGAGATCTCCTTGATCGTCATGCCCGACACGAACAGGCGCACCACTTCCAACTCTCGTTTCGACAACATCACTTCGTCGTTCTTGCCACCCGCATTCATGCGCAATGTATCGAGCGAGGCTTTCACCGACGGGCTCATATATTCCAGGTTGCGGCTGACGTGCTGCACCGCGAGCCCAATGTGGCTGAGATCGTCCGACTTGTTGACGACGGATGTGACACCGAGTTCGCTCAGCCGCTTGAGCAACGCAGCGTTCTCGAGCATCGTCAGGACGACGATGGGAAGCTTGGGGAAATTGCGGCGCAGATAGCCGATCAGCGGCAAACCGTCGCCGTATTGACCGCCAGGCATTGCCAGATCCGTGACGAGCACGTCACAGGCAATGGTCTGCAGCACCTTGATCAACTCGGTTGACTGCCGCGCACGCGCGACGACCTGTAGACCGGGAAACTTGAGCAAAGCCTGTTCGGCGCCGAACAAAATAACCGGATGGTCGTCAGCGACCACAACCCTGACTGGATCTTGCATTGCCCTCCCCTCGACAGATGTACCACTCTGCAAAACTTCCGACATGTCTTATGTATTCTAGATGCTGAAACGGGTAAGGGCGCGGGCTGCCTCCGCGCGGAAAATTCCTCCGACTATAGCCGAATTCTGGTCTGCAAATCCCGTCAGACGGCAACAATGATGCGTCGTAGAGCTAATGTTAGACTTGGATCGACCTTGAGGCACAAAATAGGGACAATAACCATCGCGAGGATAACCGCCTCGCGCCCTCACAGGAGAACCGGCACATGCGCTCGCGTTGCCTGGTTGTTTCGATTGCTTCGCCGTTCCGCCGTCTGCCGTCGTTCCCCTGCGCCATGCTGGGCCTCGCGCTTCTGGCCGCGCATGGGCCTCATGCTCTTGCCGAAGGCGCGTTCGCGCTGACCAGCGCCAGCTTCCGCGCGGGCGGCACCGTGGCGGACGCCCAAGTTTTCAATCAGGACGACTGCAAAGGCGGCAACCGCTCACCGCAGCTTTCGTGGCACGACGCGCCGCCCGGCACGCGCGGCTTCGCGGTCACCATGTTCGATCAGGATGCGCCGGGCCGCGGCTGGTGGCACTGGTCGGTGGCGGGCATTCCCGCCACGGTCAGCAGCTTGCCGGAAAACGCCAGTTCTTCCGGCTTCCTCAGCAAACTCGGCGCGGTCGAAGCACGCAACGACTTCGAGACCGACGGCTACGGCGGTCCCTGTCCGCCGCCGGGCAAGCCGCATCGCTACATCATCACGGTTTATGCGCTCAGCACCGTCGACCTGCGCCTTGCCCAAGGCCGTCCCGCGCTGATGTTCGATCATGAGATCGGCACCGCCACACTCGGCTTTGCGCGGATGGTGGTCAATTACGGGCGCTGATTGCGCGCTCGCGGCACAGCCGGTCGCATGAAAGCCGCGCCGCCGCGGCTGGCGTACGGCTTGCGTCGTATTGCCGCCCGCGCGGGAATTCTGTCATCGGCGCACGCTAAGGTGCGGCCTGGCAGGGTGCGGCGTGCTCACCGCCGCGGGTGCGCACCACTGCCGTGCTCGACCCATCCTCTTTCACTTTGCTGGAGCGTCTCATGTCGAAGATCGTCATCGTTTATCACAGCGGCTACGGCCACACGAAGAAAGCCGCCGAGTCCGTGCTGGCTGGCGCCCTCGAAGCCGGCGCGGACGCGAAACTGTTGCCGGTCGGCGAGATCGACGATGCAGCGTGGGCCGAACTGGCCGCCGCCGACGCCATCATCTTCGGTGCGCCGACCTACATGGGCGGCCCGTCCGCCGACTTCAAAAAATTCGCCGATGCAAGCTCGAAGCCGTGGCTCGAGCAGGCGTGGAAGGACAAGATCGCGGCCGGCTTCACCAACTCCGCGACCATGAACGGAGACAAGTTCTCGACGATCCAGTACTTCGTCACGCTGGCCATGCAGCACGGCATGATCTGGGCAGGCACCGGCATGATGCCGTCCAACACCAAGGCGGCGACGCGCGACGACCTCAACTATGTGGGCGGCTCGACCGGCCTGCTTACCCAGTCACCGGCCGACGCTTCGTCAGAAGAAGCGCCGCCAGCCGGCGATCTCGAAACAGCGCGGATGTTCGGCGCACGCGTAGCCGCGGTCACGGCGCGCTGGATCGCCGCGGCCCACTGAGGCGCGGACTGCCGCGATCCGGCCGGCATCGGCTGGCATCTACCGCGTAACAGGTCACGCCGATGTCATGTTCGGCGTGCATCGTCGTTTTTTTCACCCCTTTTGCGCGTCCGGCGCCATCACGTCATAAAATGACGTTCCGGCGCGGTGTCGCGCCCCGTTTCCAGCAAGCCAGTGAGAGCGAGATGAGCACGAAAGTTTTTGTCGACGGACAGGAAGGCACGACCGGACTGAAGATCTTTGAATACCTGTCGCAACGCGCCAACGTAGAGATCCTGCGTATCGAAGAAGCGAAGCGCAAGGACCTCGAAGAGCGCCGTCGTCTCATCAACGCGTCGGACGTCACGTTCCTGTGTCTGCCGGATGTCGCCTCGCGCGAATCCGCTTCGCTGGTCCAGAACGACCGCACCGTGCTGATCGATGCCAGCACCGCGTTCCGCACGTCCGCCGACTGGGCTTACGGCTTGCCCGAACTGGCCCGCTCGCAACGCGAGCGCCTGCGCACGGCGAAACGCATTGCCGTGCCGGGCTGCCACGCTTCGGCCTTCGTGCTCGCCATGCGTCCGTTGGTCGAGGCTGGCGTGGTGGCGCCCGAGTTCGCTGCGCACGCTTACTCGATCACCGGCTACAGCGGCGGCGGCAAGAAAATGATTGCCGACTACGAAGCCGGCGGCAACGACAAGCTCAAGAGCCCGCGTCCGTACGCGCTCGGTCTCACGCACAAGCATCTGCCGGAAATGGCCGCGCATACCGGCCTGAAGTCGGCGCCGATCTTTACGCCGATCGTCGGAGATTTCTATAAGGGTCTCGCGGTCACTACCTTCTTCTCGCCGAACCAGTTGGCGAAGAAAGCCACGCCGCAGGACGTGCAGGCGCTGTTCGCCGAGTACTACGCGGGCGAGGCGTTCGTGCATGTCGCACCGTTCGACGCAGAAGCGAATCTGGATAGCGGCTTCTTCGACGTGCAGGCGAACAACGATACGAACCGGGTCGACCTGTTCGTATTCGGCAATGAAGAACGCTTCGTGACCGTCGCGCGTCTGGACAATCTGGGCAAGGGCGCGTCGGGCGCGGCGATCCAGTGCATGAACCTCGCGATCGGCACCGCTGAGGAAAGCGGCTTGAAACGCTAATCAGTTTGCAATTGCGGACGGTAATTCGCCGTCAATCAATTGAAAGGCCGGTCTGCAACAGACCGGCCTTTTTGTTTTAAATACGCACCATTCAAATTCCCTTTCCGTGATTTATCAGTAGTAGCCCGTATTTCTTAAAAAATAAAAATCGGACTATCCAGCAAACCGCCGGTAATTCATTCCGGATATCGACGCAGGGCGCATAGTTTTCCGCCTAGGGAAACTCCGGATTTTTTCGCGAACGGTCGTTCGCAGATGATAGAGCCATTTTGCCCGAAGCCTTACCTGGAAAGGGAGTGCGACGAAACAACGTTGCCGCCATTGAGGCCAAAAATCCTTTTTCGTTTAAAAGACCCGCAGACGTCCACGCGGTGCGCGTGCGCCAAAAATTGCGCTGTTTGAATCGGTCTTTTTAGACGGCTCATTCAATTGACAGCCATTATCCGCGCGGCGAAATTAGTTCGCACAATTACATGAAGGGAGACAGCTGCATGTCGCATGCCATTACTCGAGGCCTCGCGCTGGCCATTGCCACGGCCCCATTCCTGATCGCTTGCGGCGGCGGCAAGGCCGACAATCCAGGTCCGATCAACGCACCGCAATGTTCGGGCGCGAGTTGCGGCGTGCAAGGTCCGCCAGCGTCGGGCGCCGGCGCGGCGGCGTTGTGCCCGGCCACGGCCGACATCGTCAAGAGCACCTTCCTGGGTGGCGCGGGCAGCGGCGAAGTGGTGCAGCTGAACATCGATGCGACGGCGATGACGTACACGCTGAAGTGGCTCAAGTCGCCGATCCCGCTAACCAGCGCCGATGTCACGATCACGCGCGAAGGCACTCAGATTACCGGTGCGGTAATTCATCCGCCAACGGGCATGCTGCCGACCGCGGAGCAAACGCGTTGCGCATTCATTCTCGGCAAAGGCACTGGCACCGCGCCTGCCAACGGCACGACCTACACGACGCCCGACTTCGTCAACAACCCCAACCCGCCGATGATCCTGGTGGGCCAGGGCGTGGCTGGCGGCGGCATTCCGGGCGCGACCGTCGAGTACGACGGACTGACCATCATTCCTGGCATCATCGATCACGTCGGCGCAGTCCCGAACCGGCACTTCGATTTCTATCCGTTCCTCGGCTTCGCCAGCACGACGAACGACGTCACCAAGCTGGCCGGCACCTACAACGGTCTGCTGTATCACCTGGTGCCGTCGGGCTCGTACGCGGCAACGGCCACCAACACGGTCGAGACCTTCGACGCGGCCGGCAACTGCACGGGATCGAATCCGGCGAACGCAGCCTTTACGCCGAGTTCGAGCGGCTGCCTGACGACCGGCACGGCTTGGACCGCCAATAACAGCGGCTACTTCGACAGCCAGAATGCGCCACAGATCGGCACGCAGCTCAAGCTGCCGCCGCTGAATCAGCCGAGCGGCGTGTCCGCGTCGGCGCACATGATTCTCGGCCAGGTGATGGGCGCCACGGTGCCGCTCGTGATCCGCACGGGCTCCGTGAATCTCGGCACCGCCCCGCTGCACCTTGACGCCAAGGTCGACGACGAATCCGGTATCGCGATGCTCGCCGCCGCCACGCCGCTTGCCTCCGGCGGCTTCGACGGCGGCTATGTCGGCGCCGACTCCAACTTCAAGTACACCGCGGCGTTGATCCAGGGCGGCGTCGGCACCTTCATCAATCCGTCGACTTCCGCTGGGGAAGACGGCTTCGGCCTCGGCTACGGTTTGCCGAGTCCGGGACTGGTCGGCGTCCAGCAGGCCAACGGTCAAAAAGGCCTCGCGATCTCATCGGGCGGCCTGTATGCGATCGAGATCCAGGGGACCGTCAATGGCGGCGTAGCGCCGACGTCGCAGCTCAGCAGCACGGCGTCGAGCGCGCCTTACTTCGGCATCGGAGCGCAAATCAGCAAGTAAATCAGGCGAGTGAGCCGCGCAGGTAAGCCATAGCGGACCGGCAGTGGGCGGCATGAGAGACAAATAGCAAAAAGGTGGCGGGACTGGGAGCCGGCCACACACAACGAAAAAATTCTGGAGGCGGTATGAATTGGAGAATCCTTTCGGTGCTCGCTCTTGCAGCACCGTTGTTGGGGGCGTGCGGCGGCGGCGGCGGAGGCGACGGCCCGGTGACGGAAGTCCGTCTGTGTCCGGCGTCGCTGGACTACAGCACGGTGTTCACGGGCGGCGGCGGTGACGGCGAACTGGTCAAGCTGCAACTCGATACGACCAAGATGACCTGGCAGGTCAACTACATCGAGTCGCCGATCCCGGCGACCACCGGTACGGTCGTCCCGACGCGCGCGGGCCAGACCGCCAGCGGCACACTGACTCAGGAAACCCTGCTGCCGACCAACAAGCTCAACCAGTGCGCGTTCCGCCTGAACGGCGCGAGTCTCGATCCGAATCGTCCGGCGCGGATTTTCGTCGGCGAAGGCGTGGCGGGCGGCACGATTCCGGGCGCGGAGATTTCGTTCGGCGGGATTCTTGGCGTGGGCGCCGTGCCTGATACCAAGTTCCCGTACTACCCGTTCATCGGCTTCTCGTCGATTGAAACGAATCTCGCGAACGTGGCCGGCACGTACAACCAGCTCGGCTATCACCAGGTGCCATCGCAAAACTTCGCGCCGGTCGCGGTCGATTCGAAGATCACGATCAACGCGGACGGCACGTGGACCGAGTGCGACAACTCCGGCGTCAACGCGGGCAAGTGTCAGCAGCCGGGCAGCAACTTCGCGCCGGCGGTGGACGGCAGCGGCGCGTTCCAGACCAACAACTTCCTCGGCCAGGCTAAACCGACCCTCGCGGCGACCCCGGAAGCACGCGGCTACATGATCGTCGGCAAGCTGCGCAACCAGCTTGTGCCGATCCTGGTGCGAGCGGGCGCGGCGAACTCATCGGTGACGGTGCCGCAAAACGGCGCGCTCGGCCCGTACGCCGACGACGAATCGGGTATCTCGATTCTGTCGCCGCAAAGCGCGATCACGGTGAACTCGCAGAACGGGGAGTACATCGGCGTGGATAGCCAGTTCGACTACCGCACCACGGCGCTCGAAGGCACCCAGGCCACGCTGCTCGATCCGTTCAACGCCTCGCAGGCATCGCTCGCGACGGCGCTGAATCTGGACTTCACGCAAGCCGTGCCGGGCGTGGTGACGACGACGCGAGTGGGCGCTTCCACCGGCACCACGCCGACCGGAAAGATGATCTTCACGGGTGGTGTGTTCGGCTACCTCGATCTGACCAACGCGGCCTCGCCGTACTTCACGATCGGCGCCTTCGTCCAGTAACGGACGCAGCACGCGCCGCCAATCCGCAACGTGGCGTTCGCGTCCCGGCTGCCGCGCAGCGTGACCGCGCGGCAGCCGGCACCAAACGAATATGCAGCGCGCCGGCGTGGTTGCGAACCCGCCGCCGCTTGCCGCGCGCGATGAGCTTGAGCCGCGCCTCAGGAGGAACAAGATGAAAAAAATCTATTTCGCGTTACTGGCCGCCTGCCTGTCCGCCAGCGCGCACGCCCAGCATGCGGGCGACAACGTCGCCGTGCTCGGCTGGTTTCACGTGATGCCACAGGATTCGAGCTCGCCGCTCACCACCACCGTCGCGCCGACGCCGATCAACACGCCGCTGCGTCTGCCGAGTTCTTTCACGTCGCCCGGCACGAGTTTGTCGACCAACAGCGCCGACACCGTCGGCCTGGTGTTCAGCCACTACCTTACCGATCACATCGCCGTGACGACGGTGGCGGGCGTGCCGCCGGTCTTCAAGATCTACGGGCACGGCACCATCAAACCGCCGGGACCGGCCGGTGCGCTCGGCCAGCAGGATCTGGGCGATCCGCAGGCCAACCCGATCGTCAAGAGCGTGCGCCAATGGAGCCCAGCGCTACTGTTCCAGTACTACTTCAATGCCCCGACGGCGCATTTTCGGCCATTTGTCGGCATCGGCGTGTCCTATAACTGGTTCTCCGACGTTCAGCTGAGCCAGAACTTCATCCAGTCGACGCAGAACAACCTCGGCGCGGTGCTGGCTGCCGGCGCGGGCAAGCCGGGGCAGACGCAGGTATCGGCGAAAGCGTCGTCGTCATGGGCGCCGGTGTTCAACGCGGGCCTCGCGTACAACATCACCGATCACTGGGGCCTCGTGGCATCGGTCACCTATATTCCGCTGAAGACGACCTCGTCGGTCATCATCAAAGCGGCGGACGGCACGGAACTGGGTGTGTCGAAAGCGGAACTGAAGGCCGACCCGATCATTTCGTTCCTCGCCGTCTCGTACAAGTTCTAAGTTCGGTCCTGACGCAAGAAAGCCGGCGGCCCTGCGCAAGGGTCAGCCGGCTTTGTCCTTTCTGGGAACGGGAAATTCGAGGCAAAAAAAAGCCCGCCTAAGTTGGCGGGCTGAATCCATATCAGAGGAGACATGGAGGAGACAAGACAAACTATAGCAAACGGCTTGGTGCGGCGCAACATACTAATTAGGGTAGACCCTCGACGTTGCAAATACACAACACCTCGCCAAATGTCCCGTCGTCTCCGCGGCGCTGCGCCTCGCGCTCAGTGGCGCACCAGCGCCATCATCGCGCCGAAGCCGACGAACACGCCGCCCGTCAGCCGATTGAACATGCGGGCGACGCTGCGGCTCTTCAATTTCGCGCCGATGCGTGTGCCGAATCCCGCGTACACCAGATACCAGCTCACCTCGATCACGGCGAATGTGGCGACGAGTACGCCAAACTGCGGCAGTTTCGGCTGCGCGGCGTCGATGAATTGCGGCAGCAGCGCCGCAGCGAACAAAATCGCCTTGGGATTGCTGCCTGCGACCAGAAAGCCGTTGCGAAACAGCGCGAAGCGCGAGCGCGCGGGCTTCGCCGCGAGTTCGTCGGCATTGTCGGCGGCGGCTTCGTCAGCCGGCGCGCGCCACGCCTTGATGCCGAGATACACGAGGTAAGCGGCGCCGATCATCCGCAGCGCGTTGAACATGGCTGGCCACGCCGCGAGGAAAACACCGAGACCCGCCGCCGACACCGCCAGCATCGACACCAGCGCCGACAGGCAACCGGCCATGGTCGCGCTGGAACGGCGCAAGCCGTGCTGGGCGCCGTGCGTCATCACGAGCAACATGTTCGGACCGGGAATCGCTGAAACGACGAAGACAGTGGCGACGAATAGCCACCAAGTATGGAGACTCATGGGAAGCACGGCAGATAGGGGAACGGGCGGCTATTATGCCCGCCCGCGCCCGTCACTGCCGCCTGTCAGTTGCTTTTAGCTCTTAGCGCCCGGCTCGCCGCGCGGCGACCTGGCCCAGCACCGCGAAATCCTTCTCGCCGTCGCCGTGAGCCACGGCTTCGATCAAGCTGTCGCGCACCACGCTGGCGATCGGCAGCGGCGTCGTCACGGCGTCGGCAGCGGCCAGCGCGAGACGAATGTCCTTCAGGCCGAGACGCGCCTTGAACAGCGCCGGCTCGTAGCGCTGCTCCGCGATCAGTTTGCCGTAGCCGGAATAGACCGGCCCCGGAAACAGGCCGCCCGTGATGACGTCGAGGAAATCCTGCATGGCGACGCCGTGCCCGGTCACCAGCGTAGCCGCTTCGCCGAGTGTCTCGACCGCCGCGCCGAGCATGAAGTTGGCGGCGAGCTTCATGACGTTCGCCTGCTGCGGCAGCGAACCGATGCGCCAGGTCTTCTGGCCGATCACGTCGAAAATCGGCTGAACGCGGTCGATCGATTCGGCCGGTCCGCCCGCCACGATGGTCAGCTTGCCCGCCGCCGCGACATCGGGCCGGCCCAACACCGGCGCGGCGACGTAGTTGACACCGCGCGACGCGTGCGCCGTCGCCAGTTCCTCGGCCAGCGCCACCGAGATCGTCGCCATGTTCACGTGGATCAGCCCGCGCGGAGCGTGTTCCAGCAACGAAGCGGTGATGACCTCGCGCAAGGCGCTATCGTCGGCGAGCATGGAGAACACGGCGTCGCCCGCAAACGCTTCGGCCGGCGTCGCAACGACGCGCGCGCCTGCGTCGGCGAGCGGCTGCGCGCGCTCCGGTGAGCGGTTCCAGACGCGCACCTGATGCCCGGCTTTCAACATGTTTGCAACCATCGCGGCGCCCATCTCGCCGAGACCGATAAAACCGATGTCCATCTGTCGCTCCGTCTTCTAAAGAACTGGAAGTAAAACACACCCATGCGACGCGTGCAGGACAGCGCGCAAAGAAACGCGGTGCGATACTGCGGTGATGGTGACCGCGACATTCCGCTTCTACGAGGAGCTGAACGATTTTCTCGCCCGGCCGTTGCGCCGGCGCGCGTTCAGCTACGCCTGCGCGCCGGGCGCCACCGCGAAGCACATGATCGAAGCGCTCGGCGTGCCGCACACGGAGGTCGAACTGATTCTGGTCAACGGCGAGTCGGTCGGTTTCAATCATCCTCTCGCGGACGGCGATCGCATAGCCGTTTATCCGAAGTTTGAAGCGCTCGATATCCAGCCGCTCCTGCGCGTGCGCGAACGTCCGCTGCGCGTGGTGCGTTTCATCGCCGACGCGCATCTGGGCGGCCTCGCGCCGCTCCTGCGGCTCGCCGGCTTCGACACGCTGTACGACAACCACTATCCCGACGCCGACATCGAGGCGCTCGCCGCCGCGCAGCAGCGCATCGTCCTGACACGCGATCGCGAGTTATTGAAACGCCGCAGTATCACGCATGGCTGCTACGTCCGCACGCTCAGGCCGCGCGAACAACTGCGCGAAGTGTTTGAACGGCTCGATCTGGCCGGTAGCGCGCAGCCGTTCCGCCTATGCCTGATGTGCAATGTGCCGCTGCGGCGCATCCCCAAGGAAGAAGTCGGCACGCGTGCGCCCGACGGCGTGCTGGAACGGCACGCGCAATTCGTTACCTGCGACGTGTGCCGTCGAGTGTTCTGGGAAGGCACGCATTGGCAAAGAATGCGCGCGCTGATGGACAGCGTGGCTGCCGCGCCGGGCCAGTCCGTTTGAACCTGCAACGAGGTTCATGCCGGTTCTGAACAGGCGTGCCAAGCCGTGCGCGCGGAACCCGAACGCCGCGCGCTCGCCCGAGGTCCGGCGCGGTGCGTACAATGCGGGATTACTTATCTGGCAGAGGCCTTCCGAATGGCGATGAAAAAAACCGACCTTGAAAAGAACAAGGCACTCAAGCTGAACAACGCACTGAAGCTGTCGACCGCCGACCGTTTCGGCAAGGCCGCCGCGGCCGAACCGAAGCTCGATCGCCGCGAACAGCGCAAGCTCGATCAGGCGCAGGGCCTCGTCGCGTTTGCGTGCAAGCTGAACGGCGATCTGGTGACCGAGCTGAAAGAGCGCGCCGCGACGCACCCCGAAGGCATGACCGGTTTGCTGAACGAAGTCATCAAACGCGGCCTTGCCGGCTAATCGCCGCAACAAAAGCTGCCTCAAATGCAAAAAGGCCAGAGCTCGTGCTCTGGCCTTTTTGCTTGCGACATCTGCATCCGGTCGTGCTGCACTCGCCAGCATGCGGCGCCGTGCGATCGACCGGCGAAGCTGGCCCGAAGAATCGGGCAGCAGCTTAGTTTTGCGTGCCCTTGTCGTTCGTGCCAGCTGCCGAAGCGGCTGCCGAAACCGGAGCGCGCTTGCCGTGCGTGTTCAGCTTCTTGACGTGATGCTTCTTCGGCGCGCTTGCTGCAGCAGCCGGTGCTGCGTCCGACGCTTGTGCGAAAGCTTGAACAGAAACCAGCGCGATCGAAGCGGCTGCGAGCGAGACGATAACTTTTTTCATGTGTTGTTCCCCAAACCTGGACGACTGAGTCAATGTGAATGAATAAGCTGCACGGTGAAGCAGACAGGGCTTGAGGCGCCTTCCCGCTCCCCGCGGGAGAGTATTACCCAGTGTAGGCGGTTTGTCATGCCCAAAACTCCATATGTATTTTCCGGGAGACAGCTTGCTTTCGACCGGCTTTCATTCATTAAGCGGCTCGTACCAGGGGATTCACCTAGACCGCCTGGAACGAGGTTACGCGGCAAGCTAGCGTTCTCCAAAAGGGTCGGCAAACACGTGATGTAGCGGTGTGCGGCCATATCGGGCTTTTCCGCGCACATGGATAAAATCGACGCCTGCCCGTCACGACAACCGAATTACAAAGACCACCGTGAAAGCCGAAACCCGCCGACACCTGCGTGCCAATGTCCTGATGCTGATCGCCGCGACAATCTGGGGTTCCGCGTTCGTCGCGCAACGCCTGAGTCTCGATGCGATCGGCCCGTTTCTCTTCACCGGACTGCGCTTCCTGCTCGGCGCGCTCGTCGTGCTCACGCTGATCGTTTGCGTGCGGCGCCCGGCACTCGCCGAACTGTGGAAGCGCGAACCCGGTGGCGCACGTGAGCTACTCGGCGCGGGCGTGCTGCTCGGCGCGGTGCTGGCCGCCTCGATTTCATTGCAGCAGATCGGCCTGCAATACACGAAGGTCGCCAACGCGGGTTTCATCAGTTCGCTGTACGTAGTGATCGTGCCGCTTCTCGGCGTGCTGTTCAGGCATCGCACGGGAATCGGCACGTGGCTCGGTGCGGGGCTCGCGGCCGCGGGCATGTATTTTCTGAGCGTCAACGAACATTTCTCGATGCTGTACGGCGACTGGTATCAGCTTGCGGGCGCGCTCGTGATCTCCATTCAGATGATGCTGGTCGGACGTTTCGCGCTGCGCCACGACACGCTGATGCTTGCGCTCGTTCAGTTCGTGACGTGCGGGCTTGCATGCCTCGTCGTCGGTCTCGCCATTGAACCCATCAGCCTCGCGGTGATCGTGCGCGCCGCGCCGACCATCCTATACGGCGGGGCGCTGTCGGTCGGCGTCGCCTATACGATTCAGGTCGTCGCGCAAAAGCATGCTGCGCCGGCGCACGCGGCGGTGATTTTCAGCATGGAGGGCGTGTTCGCCGCGCTTGCGGCGTGGGTCGTGCTCGGCGAAACACTGTCGGCACGCGCACTGTTCGGATGTGCGCTGATGCTCGCGGGTTTGATCGTGTGTCAGGTGATGCCGGCGTGGCGACGCGGGCGAGAACGCGTACCTGGCGCGTCGTCTTGAGGACGGCGGCAGTCGCCGCATTGGAAAGCGACGCGCACAAGGTATTTGCGCCGGCGGTCGGTGTCGCCGGCTTGCTCGCCGCGCTCAGGCCGCCCGCGGATGCGCAAGCAAAGCCGGCGTATCGGCGGTCGGCGGAAATACACACCAGCAGCCGTCGTCGTGACGAAAGAAGAACAGCCCGCGCGAGCCCGCCTGAAGCGAAGTCGCGACGCGCACATAACGCCGGCCTCCCAGGCGGGTGCGGCTGAATTCGGTGACATGAACTGGCGCCGAAGGCTCCGGCGCAAGCCACTTCTCGACGAGGAACCGCAGCGATCGTTCGCTCGCCGTTCTCATGATCTGCTCCGGGCGGGCTTGTCCTGATGCGGGTCACGCGTGGCGTCAGTGCTGTCGTCGGTGTCGGCGACCTCAGCTTCGTGTTCAGAGGAGGCGAGCGCGATGGCCCGGTTGGTGGCTGCCGCCCGCAACGTGCTGCAATGGGTGGCGTGTCGGATATCCGACAGAAGACGGACAAGCTGTCGTGCTGTTCTGCGTTTCATTACACACCCCCGCACTGCACCAATAACCTCAGAAAACACTTTAACTCTATGCCTGGATCGGGCGTTGCCGAAATGGTTTTGACTAAATAGCAACAGTTGCGCTTGCAAAAAGAGAGACGCAATCTTTGTACCGTCCGTCTTCAATGTGCGCGTGCGGCGGGGGGCGGTCTGTACGCTGGCGAGCGCTTGGACAGGTTGAAAAACTTGCCCGGCATCTATTGGAAAAACGACTTCAAACGCGAGTTATCCACATTTCCCTCTGAATAACTTCGGGATAGTGCATGGAACAGCCTGTGTGCGGAATCTTGATAAGACGGCTCGCGAGGCAAGCCCCATCAGAGTTATCCCGGTTTGGTAGTTTTTCTACAGGCGTGATCCGCAGGGTTATGGAGTTCGCATGACATTGATGCGACGGAACAAATAGGAGTTATCCACAGAAGGGGTTAACCCTTGTTAACTATTACTATATATGTATACGTATGAAGTAAAAGACATAGGATAAGTGATCGATCGCGATGTGATTGAAGGCTGATCGGGTCTTGACCAGCCTCGACACCGCGAATTCCGCGGACGAATCAGGGCAGAATCAGGGCGCTACGCCGGCTCCGCTCGCCGGTTGCACGGACGCCGCCTTGCCGATCGCATCGGGCATCTCGGGCACGGGCAACGGCGCCGTTGTCTCCACCGGCACCGGCAGGAGATGGGTCTCGATGCGATTACTGACGACCGGCTGAGTGCGCACCACCGTCTGCAGATAGTGGTCGACGAGCCCGAAGAAATGGTCGTAGAACTTGCCTGACGGAATGGTCTCGCTGGAAATCTTGACCATCGCATCGCTGTTCGAGCGGATCGGTAGCGACAAGGAACCCAGCACGCTCAGCCCGACGCTCGCCGAGGTATCGCTTTTCTTCAGCGCAAAGCCGTTTTGCACGGCATTGACGTAGACGATGCTGGTGTCGCTCGCCTCTTCGCCCGGCGTGCAGACCACATGAAATTCGACGACCACGTGGGTGTCGCCCGTCGGCTGGAAGTTCTTGGTGCCGTCGACGGTGTCGTTGCGCGTCATCGTCGTCAGATAGCCTTGGCTCAGGAGCGCCCGGCGCGCCGCCTCGCAGCTATCCGTCGTGCTCGAATTGAAATTGCGCGCATACGGGCTCGCGCCTGTTTCGAACAATTCCTGCTGGAATTTCGGCTGCGGCGTGCTGCTACAGGCGGCAAGGGTCAGCATGCCGAAACACGCGGCGGCTGTGAGTCTGGAAAGCGAGGTCAACATGGTCGATCGGAAGAGGCGCTGCGTCAGCGCGAATGGGAATGCATTGTAGAGCGGTTCCGAACTGTGCGTAAAAAGCGCGCAACGGGTGTCTTTCCGGACGTGACAAAGCATCGCGGCAGCTGCGACGCCGCGGTATGAAAAGAGACGAATGTCGCTTAGCGCGACGTCGTATGAAGTCCAGTCGCCGAGGTTGCCGTGCCGTTCAACCCGGCGGCATTGACGGCCGGAACGGTAAACGCGTTGGCCCAGTTGCCCGGCTCCGCGCAACGGTCAGACGTGGGTCGTGCCGCGCACATTCCTGCCTGCGCGTCCGATTGCTGCGCACCGTCTTGCGACGGGGCGACCGCCGCAAAGTCTTCGACGCGCAAGCTCACTTTCTGCGCGTACGCTTGCGATCCGCCGTAGCTCTTGAGCGCGGCGTTCATGTCGCCGTTGGCCGAGCGCATATAGCCGTACAGAATCGCCGAGCCCACTTCGATGTTCGCGGTCGGCTCGGTGAGGTCCTTGACGTTCCTCAACAGTCCGCGATGCGCGCCAGGCACGACCTGCATGAGCCCAGTCGCGCCGTTGGCGCCCTTGGCCTTTTCCTTGAAGCGGGATTCGATCGATATGATCGCCAGCAGGAGCGCCGGCGGGAGGGAATATTTCGAGGCGGCGGCTTGCACCGCGTCGGAAATCTTTTGAGCCTTTTCCTTTGCCAGACCGAATTTTTGCGTCAGATACGCGGACATGCGGTCTGTGTTTTCGTCGGCCGCCGCGGTCTGCATCAGGCCGAGCGAAAGCACGATCAGGCAAAGTAACCGGCTCATAACGGTGGACGGGAAAAAAGGGGATCCGGCCATTATAGCTCTGCCCCTAAATCAGCCCTAGAAAGAACCAAAATTCGTCTTAGGAATTGCGGGCGGCTCTTCATGGTTCAGGTTCAGTGCGAGAGCTTGGGCTTCAGCACGTAGCCGTCGTTCAGCGTCGCCAGGAAAGCGGCGACGTCGTCGATATCGCGCTCCGACCAGACAGGGCGGTCGCCGGCTTTGCGTGTGAGCGGCTCGTCGGTCGTATCGACGTTCACGCGCAGCGCGACGGGCAAGTCGTTGAACTTGTCGATCTTGCCGTGCAAGTCTTTTGGATACCACTTCGCCGGACTGGTATCGCGCTGCACGTAGAAGCGCAATGCGTCCTTCAGCGTGTGGAACCGGCCGTTGTGGAAGAACACCTGACGCGTCGCCGTATTGCGCAGCGACACCGATTTGAAGAGCCCGCAATTGCTGCTGTCGCTCGACTGATCAGTTCGCAACGGACCGCACAAGCCCATGTCGAAGTACTTCGGATCGGCATTCGCCCGCAACTCCGGATTGCGCGGCACGCCGAGCGCCTGGAAATTGAAGTCGGTGAACAGCGGATGTGAGCCGTCGACGCCCACCTGATCGATATGGCAGGAAGCGCAATTGCCGCCCGCCGGATTGTTGAACAGTTTCTTGCCTCTCAACTCTTGCGCCGTTAGTTGCAATTTTCCGTCCAGATAGTAGTCGAACTTGCTGGTGTACGGATGAAAACTCGGGTCCTCGAGTTCGAAGCGCTCGATCGCATACATGGCTTGGGCGAACGCCTTGGCGCGGTCGACGAAGATGTTCTGGCCGAACACTTCCTTGAAGCGCGCGGCGTACGGCGCCTGCTCCAGTTTCGCGAGCACGGCCGCCGGATCCTTGTTGGCCATCTCGTTCGGATTGAACAGGGGGAAGCTCGCCTGATCGTGCAGACGGTTGAAGCGCCCATCCCAACCGAAACCGCCCACCGGCGCATTGTCCATTTCGCTCAGACGCTCGGAGAGGCTCGCAGCCTGCGCGTGGCTCCACATCGGCGTACGGTTCAACACGTAGCGCAGGCTCGGCACAGCGCGCGTGCCTTGCGAGTGCATGTCCGCCCCACCCAACTGCGCCGCGAGCCCGTTGGGCGGCCCATACGCATGCGACGGGCTATGGCAGCTCGCGCACGACATCTTGCCCGAGGCGGACAACGTGGCATCGAAGAAGATCAGCTTGCCGAGCGCGGCGGCATCGCTGTAGACAGGCTTTGTGTCGGCCGCGGCGGCAGCGGGCAGCAGCGTTGCAACAAGCAGAGCAGCGAGCCCCGCCCATGGCGCGCCGAAGCGCTCCGTCAATCGCATTGCAGAAAACAGCATCGAATCGCTTACAGGTTCGTGAAGATGTCGCCGCCGAACCCGACGAGGCCGGCCTGTCCCGCATAACCGAGGTGGTCCAGCTGGAAGATGTCTTCGATGCTCTTGAGCATCGAATAATGGTTGTACTGCACCGTCGAGACCGTGCCCGGCTTGATGAACTTCGAGATCATGACCGCGCCGGTCTGGTCGCCGCCGAAGCTCTGCTTGGTCAGGTTGATCGTCAAACCCTTGTAAGTCAGCGACGACGTCTGCGGGAACGCCGGCAGATTCGGACCCGGCTGCTGGCTACAGCAGGTCGCGCCAGAAAATATCAGGTTCTCGCTCGTGCCGGACTGCGTCACCGTCGCGTAGCTGCTTTCGTCGAAGTTGATGATCAGCAGGCCGTCCTGCTGGAACGCGGGCGAAGCTGTGATAATCGGCACCCACTTCTGCAGGAACGTGTTGGCGCTCGTCAGGCCGCCCGGCTGGCCGTTCACGCACGGCGCGTCGTGGCCGTCGTCGCACAGGTTCGGGGTGATCAGGTTGAAGTTGGCGGTGGTCGCGATCGACTGCAGATCGGTCGTCAGCCTGTTCAGGTTGACCACGTTCTGCCCGCAGTCCGGCGAATCGATGATCGAGTGGAAGTACATGAACGGGTTGTGACGCGTCGCGTACTGGTCGCCCAGCGGCACGGCCGCGCTCGGCGCTTCCGCGGACTGCGTCAGGTCGGTCGTGTTGAGCGTCGGGTGGCCGCAGGTCGCGGCTTCCCGCGCCGGGTCGTTGCCCATGTCGCCTTCATAGCCCTTCCACGTGTAGCCCGCGGCCTTCAACTGGTCCGGCAGCGTCTTGATGCTCGCCGGATAGACGCAGCCCGACCCGACCGCCTGGCCGTCGGCGGTCACGCCCGTGAGTTTGTAGTCCTGGAAGGTGATGCAATCGTTATCCGTTTCCGGCGTCGGCGCCTGACCGCTGAGCATCGAAATGTAGTTGTCGAGGTTCACGTGCCCCGTGCCGTAGTACTGCTGCACCATCGCGCCCTGCGAGGCGAGGGTCTGCGAGAGATACGGCGCCTTGCTGTTCGCGCCAAAGGTGGTCGCGTAGTTTTCGTTCTCGAGCGTGATCACGAAAACGTGCCGGATCTGCTGCTGCCCGCTCAATTTCAGCGACGAAGACGACGATCCGCACGCCGCAACGATCAAGCCGATCAAGGCCGCGCAAACGACCATGAGAACTGCGCGCACCCCGCCGCGTTGTGACATGTTTTTTGCCCTTGGGATTGGAGTTTGTTCGCGGGCAAACTGTATGCAGCGTGTATGACGTAACCGTGAATGCAGTCGCATTGTTGCCGTATGCCGGCCATCTCGCACGCCGTATGACGCGTGTGCGAACGATGCCGTCATTGCGTGTAACGGCGATGCAGCGCCGCCGCAACTTCCGACATCTGCGCGCGCAACTCCGGCGGCGCCAGCACCTCTGCCTCGGTGCCGAAGCGCAGCAACTCCGCGCACGCCTGCCTCACCGAACCGACGGGCAGCGTCACGGTGCGCCAACCATCCGTGGGATCGGGCTCGCCGATGATCGCCGCCGAACGCGCGAATGGGGACGTGAAAACGTCAAGCATCTGCATGCCCCAAGGCGACAGACGCAGCGTCGCTTCGCTCGCGTGCATTTCTTCGGAGAGACGCTGCGTGCTGTCCTGCCAGTAAGCGGCAAGATCGAACGTGGGCGGCCGCTCGAACGTCTCGTCCAGCAGGTTCAATTCGAGAATGCGCGAAATGCGGTAGATGCGCACATCTTGCCCGACGCGCCCGACCACGTACCACGCGCCGCTTTTCAGCACGATGCCGAGCGGTTCGATCCGGCGAAACTTCTCGGCTTTCCAGCTCTGATAGCGAATCTCCAGCGGGTGCTGCTCCCACACCGCACGCGCGATCGACGGCAGATGGGCGGGCTCGTCCGCGTCCGAAAACCACGCGGGGGCGTCGAGATGAAAACGCGAGCGCATGCGCTCCGCGGTCGAGCGCAATTCGACGGGCAGAGCGGCCAGCAACTTGGTCTGCGCACCGGCCATCACCGCACCCAGGCCGAGCGCCTGCATCGGGCCGGGCAGGCCGCCGAGGAACAGCGACTCCGCTTCCTGTGAGGACAGGCCGTTCAGCCGCGTCCGGTAGCCGTCGAGCAGGCGGTAGCCGCCTTCCGCTCCGCGCTCGCTATGCACGGGGACGCCCGCGGCGCTCAGGGCGTCGATGTCGCGATAGATGGTGCGCAACGACACCGCGCATTCATCGGCGAGGAACTGCGCGGTGACCCGGCCACGCGCCTGCAGCGTCATCAGGATGGAAAGAAGGCGGCTCGCTCTCATGCGGACAAGTGTAGTCATACCTGACACAAACTGACAGGTACGGACGCTTAGGATGAACGCATCTCCGGCGCCTTGTCGGGCCCTCAAGCCCGGTTTTTTCGTCCACCACGCTCATTCGGGAAAGCTCAAACCATGACCACGGATCGCACGATCACACTGTTCCACTCGCCGCAATGCCGCTCCGTCAGCGCGCTCACGCTGCTCGAAGAGCTTGGTGCGCCTTATCAGTTGAAGGTACTGAACATGAAAGCCGGCGAGCAGCGTAAAGCGCCCTATCTCGCCATCAATCCGCTCGGTAAAGTGCCGGCGATTCTTCACGGCGACGCGTTGATCACCGAACAGGTCGCCATCTTCATCTATCTGGCCGATTTGTTTCCTGAAGCCGGACTCGCGCCGGCGCTCGACGATCCGTCGCGCGGACCGTATCTGCGCTGGCTGGTGTACTACGCGGCGTGCTACGAACCAGCGCTAGTCGACAAGGCGATGAAGCGCGACCCGGCCCCGCCCGCCACGTCGCCCTACGGCGATTTCGACTCGATGATCGGAACCGTGACGAGCCAGTTGCAAGCCGCGCCCTATCTGCTTGGGGACACGATGTCGGCGGCGGATATCTTGTGGGGCATCGCCTTGCATTGGGGGATGATGTTCAAGCTCGTGCCCGACACGCCGGTCCTGCTCGAGTATGTCGAGCGCATCTGCTCGCGACCGAGCTTCGTGCGCGTGAGCGAGCGGGACGCGGCGCTGGCGGCCGAGCACGCGGCGGCAGTCAAAGACGCCTGACCAGACCCGCGGGCGGCTTCGCCGCCAACCGTCGCCCGGTGCGCTAACCGGCTCGCCGGTTGAATCCGCCCGGCTTTGAGACAATGAAGCCCGCCGGCGAATATCCTCCCCGGACAACCGGGTGTAGGCTTGGCGTTTCGTGCCGCTGCCGGCCCATCGAACAAGAGATGTTTTCAGGTATGAGCAAGACCGCATTCATTCCCAGCGTCCCCGCAACGTCGGAAGACGACTTTGAAATTTTGGCCACCTCGAAGCTGGCCGGCTACCGGCGTTTCTTTGGCGTGTTGAAAGTGGTTCGAACCACCGACGGCCGCGTGCTGTTTCCGTTCGACGGCGCGCCCGAACTCGGGCCGTACGCGACCAAGCTCGAAGCCGTCGCCGCGGCGCAGGTGTATGGCGAACATATTGTCACCAGCGATCTGGCGCGGCCGGAGTTGTAGCGCGAGTGCGTGGCCGGTGTCGGGTTGGCCGTTGGCAGTGATCACTTCGGGAGCAGCAAATGATCTGTGCGCGCAAAGTCGGATCATCGGCCGCAGTCGTGTGGCGGGCGGCCTCTCTCGTGAGCGTGCTCGGCGCCGTGCTCTGTCAATTCAGTTTCGCGCAGGACGCGGGCGTTCCCGCCGGACAGCAGGCGCTCGGACGCGCCGAGGTGATTCACGCACAGGTTCGCGTCGTTGCCATCAATACCGCCACGAATAGCGTCACGCTGCGTGGTCCGCGCGGCAATCTCGCCGACGTCGACGTCAATCCTTCCCTGGCCGATGTCGGCCGGCTCAGAGTCGGCGACAAGCTCAACGTTGCTTACCAGCAAGCGCTGCTGCTGAACATCGACAGGCTCGCGACCCAAGGTGTGCGCGAGCGCGTGGAGACGACCGCGGCAATACCGGCGTCGGCAGGTTATGCGTCGTCGGCGCACAGCGTGACGGTTGTCGCGACGGTGATGAAGATCGATCGCAAGAGCCGCATGGTGACGCTGCGTGGCCCGAAGCATCAGCAGGTGCTCAGGGCCGCGAAGGGTATTTCGCTCGATGGGTTGAAAGTCGGCGATAGCGTGCGCGCGGAATTCGTTTCGGCGGCGGCGGTGGAACTGGTGAGGGAGTAGCGACTATCGCTGCCGTTGCCGATGCGTAACGTGGTCGGCCAGCAGCCGATGCATCGTGGCCAATAAAATTGGCCCCTCCACCGGCTTACGAAGAAACCCATCGTAGCTGACGAAAGCAGGTGGACTAGGCTCTCCGGAAACCAGAATGAAAGCGAAGTCTGCTAATCCGGGAAGTGTTCGCAACCGATGGCAGAACTCGCTGCCCGACATGACCGGCATCCGCCAGTCCGCAACCACGATATCGACCGGGGCTTCAATGAACATGGCCAAGGCCGACCGGCCGTCGCCGGCGCACCTTACTTCAAATCCATCACCGGCACAAATGGCGCTCCATGCGGCCAATGCCTCCTCGTCATCGTCTACCAGCAGCACGCTTGCCATACCCATTCGTCCGAGTCGCCATATTCATTTGGCAACTCGATGACGGCCAAAGTTCACACGGCCGTTCAGGCTCATCTCAATCACCTCGAATGCAGTAAAAGATACTGAGTGAAACAGCTTCGCTAAGATCGATCGACGAAGTGGATGCGGCGCTAGGCGCGTTGACTGCCCATTTCTTGCAAGAAGGGAATGTCGTGACGTATGGCGATGAACTCGGCGAATTCATCGTCGTACCCGCTCAAAGGCCATCTGCAACGAATAAGATGCCGTAAAGCGCGAAGCGCTTCTACCCGTGAGGTAGAAGCGCTTCGATTACATCCTAACAACAACCGTCAGCGACCCAGCCCCGCAATCACTCCACCGTCACCGACTTCGCCAGATTCCGCGGCTTGTCCACATCCGTGCCCCGCGCGCATGCCGTGTGATACGCCAGCAACTGCAGCGGCACCACATGCAAGATCGGCGACAACAAACCATAGTGCTCCGGCATCCGGATCACATGCAGACCTTCGTCATTGACGATCTTCGTATCCGCATCCGCGAACACATACAGCTCGCCGCCGCGCGCGCGCACTTCCTGAATATTCGACTTCAACTTTTCCAGCAGCGCGTCGTTCGGCGCCACCGTCACCACCGGCATCGCTTCCGTCACGAGCGCGAGGGGGCCATGCTTCAACTCACCGGCCGGATAAGCCTCGGCGTGAATATACGAGATCTCCTTGAGCTTCAGCGCGCCTTCGAGTGCGATCGGATAATGCAGGCCACGCCCGAGGAACAGCGCATGTTCCTTGCGCGAAAACTCTTCCGACCACGCGATGATCTGCGGCTCCAGCGCCAGCACGCTATTCAACGCCGCAGGCAAGTGGCGCAGCTGCTTCAGGTATTCCGCTTCCTGCTCTTCATTCACACGACCGCGCATCTTGCCCAGCGTCGCCGCCAGCACGAATAGCGCAACGAGTTGCGTGGTGAACGCCTTGGTCGACGCCACGCCGATTTCGCGGCCCGCGTGCGTCAGGAACGAGAATTCCGTCTGGCGCACCATCGCGCTCGTACCGACGTTGCAGACCGCCAGCGTATGCTTGTGACCGAGTCCCTGCGCATGCTTGAGCGCGGCGAGCGTGTCCGCCGTTTCGCCCGATTGGGAAATCACCACCACCAGCTGCTTCGGGTTCGCCACCGACTCACGGTAGCGATACTCGCTGGCAATTTCCACCTGAGTCGGAATCTTCGCGATCGATTCGAGCCAGTACTTCGCCGTCAGCCCCGAGTAGTAGCTCGTGCCGCACGCCAGGATCAACAGGCTGTCGATCTCCGCGAACACTTTGCCCGCGCCCTCGCCGAACAGCGATGCATCGAACGAATCCGCTTGCGGAATCGTGTCCGTGATCGCGCGCGGCTGCTCGAAAATTTCTTTCTGCATGAAGTGGCGATACGGACCGAGTTCGACCGCGCCGCCATATGCCGCTACCTCACGCACTTCGCGCGGCGTTTCATTGCCGTCGCGATCGGCGATTCGCACGCCCTCGAGCGACAATTCGCACACGTCGCCTTCTTCGAGGAAGATGAACCGTTCGGTGCTGCCCGCAAGCGCCAACGCGTCCGAGGCGAGGAAGTTCTCGCCCTGGCCGAGCCCGACCACCAGCGGCGAACCCTGCCGCGCGCCCACCACGGTATGCGGCTGGTCCTTATGCAACACAGCGATCGCATAAGCGCCGTGCAATTGCCCGACGGTTTCACGCACCGCCGCGAACAGATCGCCGCGATACATGCTATGAATCAGATGCGCGATAACCTCGGTGTCGGTTTGCGAGACAAACGTATAGCCCTTGCCACGCAGCATTTCACGCAGCGATTCGTAGTTCTCGATGATGCCGTTGTGTACCAACGCCAGAGTATCTTTCGAGAAGATCGGGTGTGCGTTGTCCGTGACCGGTGCGCCGTGCGTCGCCCAGCGCGTGTGGGCGATGCCCGTGATGCCTTCGAGGTGGCTCTCGCGAACCTGCTCGTCGAGATCGGCCACGCGCGCCACGCTGCGCGCGCGACGCGGACCGTCTTCGCCGAGCACGGCCACGCCGCACGAATCGTAGCCGCGATATTCGAGGCGACGCAGTCCTTCGATCAGGACGGGAACGATGTTACGTTGCGCTACCGCGCCGACAATGCCACACATGGCTCATTCCTTTTCAGTGCTCTAGGTGCTGGATTTCAATGAGCGCGCCTGTTACGCGCATCATGCCTATCAGCTCTTCTTTTTGGTCGGACGCACGTAGCCCATTTTGCTCGTTTGCGTCTTATCGTTCAGGGCCAGCGCGTCGGCTTCGACGTCCTTCCAGACCGTGGTGCCCGCCGCGATGGTCGCGCCGCGCTTCACGCGAACCGGCGCAACCAGTTGCGTATCGGAACCGACGAACACGTCGTCTTCGATGATCGTGCGGAATTTGTTCGCGCCGTCGTAATTGCAGGTGATGGTGCCTGCGCCGATGTTCACGCGCGCGCCGATATCCGCGTCGCCGATATACGTGAGGTGGTTCGCTTTCGAACCGCGGCCGAGCACCGCGTTCTTCACCTCGACAAAGTTGCCGACATGCGATTCGTCGTGCAGCGACGCACCGGGGCGCAAGCGCGCATACGGTCCGAGCACGGCATTCGCGCCGACTTCGGCGCCCTCGATGTGCGTGAACGCGTCGACGCGCGTGCCGGCGCCGATGCTCGCATCGCGGATCACGCAGTTCGGTCCGATGGTGACGTTGTCAGCCAGCGTCACGCGGCCTTCGAACACGCAGTTCACGTCGATCGAGACATCGCGGCCGCATTCGAGCGTGCCGCGCACATCAAGCCGAGCCGGATCGGCGAGCGTTACGCCCGCGACCAGCAGCGCGTCCGCCACGTTGTGCTGATGAATGCGCTCGAGTTCGGCAAGCTGCTGCTTGCTGTTCACGCCGAGCGTTTCCCACTCGTCTTCCGGCTGCGTGGTCACGACTTCGAGCCCGGCTTCGATTGCCATCTCGACCGCGTCGGTCAGATAGAACTCGCCTTGCGCATTGTCGTTCTTCAGCGCGGCAAGCCAGCCGCCCAAACGCTGCGTCGGCGCGACGATGATGCCGGTGTTGATCTCGGCAATCTCGAGCTGCTCGGGCGTGGCGTCTTTCTGCTCGACGATGCGCGCTACCTTGCCTTGCGCGTCACGCACGATGCGGCCGTAGCCGCTCGGGTCCGCGAGCGTGACGGTAAGCACGCCGTAACCGCCCTGCCCCGCACGCTCGGTCAGCGCCTGCAGTGTGCCGGCGCGCGTGAGCGGCACGTCGCCGTAAAGCACCAGCGTGGGGGCGGACGGATCGAGCAGCGGCAACGCCTGCTGCACCGCGTGCCCCGTGCCGAGCTGCTGTTCCTGCACGGCGAACTGCACGTCAGGAGCGGCAACCGCTTTGCGCACGGCTTCGGCGCCATGGCCGATCACCACGACGAGATGCGTGGGCTTGAGCGTGCGAGCCGTGTCGATGACGTGAGCGAGGAGCGGCCGGCCAGCCAGGGGATGAAGCACCTTGGGAAGCGCGGACCGCATGCGCTTGCCGGTGCCTGCCGCCAAAATCACAATGTTCATGGCACGGCAAATAGACGAGTTTGGAGGCGACGATTCTAACACGCACCCTCTAGCGAAAAGGGCCGCTGTGGCGGCCTCGATGCGTACTGCAATGTGCGGAAACGCCCATAGCACGGGCGTTTTTTGTCAAAGATCGTCGAACTGGACGATGGATATCGACTTTGTTGCGCCGGGCATTGCGCTTTCTCCGGCATCGGTCGAACACGGCTCTTCGTCGAAGGCGATATCGCCTTGCGGATCGGCCTCGCCGGTCGCTCGCAGGCCCGCGAACGGGAACAGCTTGTGGTCCATCAAATGCGAGGGCACGACGTTGGACAAGGCATTGAACATATTTTCGATGCGTCCCGGGAAGCGCTTCTCCCAATCGCGCACGAGCGCCTTCATTTCCGCGCGCTTCAGATTCGGCTGGCTGCCGCACAGGTTGCACGGAATGATCGGGAATTCACGCAGCTCGGCGTACTTCTCCAGATCGGTTTCCTTCACGTAGGCGAGCGGGCGAATCACGATATTCTTGCCGTCGTCCGATTGCAGCTTGGGCGGCATGCCCTTCAGCTTGCCGCCGTAAAACATGTTCAGCAGCAGCGTTTGCAAAATGTCGTCGCGATGATGACCGAGCGCGATCTTGGTCGCGCCGAGTTCGCCGGCCACGCGGTAAAGAATGCCGCGCCGCAGCCGCGAGCACAGCGAGCAGGTAGTCTTGCCCTCGGGCACCAGCCGCTTGACGATGCTGTACGTGTCCTGATTCTCGATATGAAACGGAATGTCGAGCCGCTTCAGGTACTCCGGCAGCACGTGCTCGGGAAAGCCTGGCTGCTTCTGGTCGAGGTTCACCGCGACGATATCGAAGTTGATCGGCGCGCGCTCGCGCAGCCGCATCAGAATTTCGAGCATCGCGTAGCTGTCCTTGCCGCCCGACAGGCACACCATGACCTTGTCGCCGTTCTCGATCATGTTGAAGTCGACGATTGCCTCGCCGACCTGGCGCGCAAGCCGCTTGAAGAGCTTGTTGTTCTCGTACGCTTCCTTCTGCTCACGGCGCGTGAGCGGCGTCTTGGCGCGCGCGGCGGCTTGCCCGGCCCCGTTTGCATCGGCAGTCGAGGCGGTGGCCACGGTCGCGGCGCCGTTCAGAATTTCCGGAGCATTCATGGCTCAATCCTCTTTGATACGGAAGACTTCGACGCCCACCGCGTCGCAATCAGGATAAACGTCCGGCTTTTCCGTCGACACGCGCGCGGCCCGCACTTGCGGATGCTCGAGCATGGTCTTGACGAGGTCGTCGCAAAGCGTTTCCTGCAAGTGGATGTGACCTTGCTCGACCCGGCGCGAGATGGTGGAGCGCATGAAGTCGTAGTCGACGACTTCGTTCAGCTTGTCCTGAACCGGCGTGGACAGTGCGAGCGGCACGAACAGTTCGACGTTGATCACGACGCGCTGTTCGCCGCGCTTTTCGAAGTCGTGCACGCCGATGTTGATATGCACTTCGTAATTGCGCAGAAAGAGCCGGCGGCAATCGGCGAGCCGGGGATGCGAAAGAGCGGCAAACATGTTCGTTCCAGTCGAAAAAGGCGTGCGGAGCACGCAAAGGGACGCTTCACAACGCAGCGGCGGCCGCTAATACGGCCGGCCAGCCGCGCGCGCTTCAGGCGCCCGTCAAAAACATAACGTCGCGCGGCAGGGGCACGAGATGCTGCCCGCCGTCGACCACCAGCGTCGTTCCGGTGACGCCCGCTGCATCCGCGAGATACAGCGCGGCGGCGACAATATCCTCGGCCCGCGACGCGCGGCCCAAAGGCGTAGTACGGTGAGCGGCGGCGAAACCGTCCGGCGTTTGATCGCCGGATTGCATCGTCAGACCGGGCGCGAGCCCGACCACGCGCACTTTCGGCGCCAGCGCCTGAGCCAGCGCGACCGTGGCCGTCTGCAACGCCGCCTTGGTCAGCGTGTACGACAGATAGTCCGGGTTCATGTTGTACAGCTTCTGATCCAGCACGTTGATGACGACGCCGCGCAGGCTTTCGTCGGTGCGTGCGGCTTCCGGCGTCGCCTCGAACAGCCTGCGCGCCAGCACCAGTGGCGCGGCGACGTTCATCGCGGTCAGCTTCAGCAGCAGGTCGTAGCCGACGGTCTGCGCCGTGTCTTCCTCGAAGCGCGACGCATTGTTGACGATACACGACGGCCGGCCCAAGGCGTCGATACAAGCCGGCAAAAGGCGTTCGACCTGTGCCTCATCGCCCAATTCGGCCTGCAAGGCGACAGCCCGGCGGCCCAAGGCGGTGATTTCAGCGACCAGTTCGCCCGCTTCCTCGCGCGAAGCGCCGTAATGGACGGCCACGTCCCAGCCACGCGCGGCAAAGCCGAGCGCGAGCGCGCGCCCGATACGGCGGGCGGCGCCAGTAATCAGCACGACGCGCGGCGTGTCGGGCGCGCGGGGGGCGGCGGTGTCCAGAGAGGCGGTCATTTACAATGCGAGGATGAATCCCAAAGCTCACCAACCCGATAGTTTACCTGCTCCCGGCCCGAGCGCGCTTGCGCAGTCCGAAGCGCTGGTCGCGCAGATCCGTACGGAGCTCGACGCCGCCGGCGGCTGGTTGCCGTTCGACCGCTACATGGAACGTGCGCTGTACGCGCCGGGACTCGGCTATTACAGCGGCGGCGCCCGCAAATTCGGGCTGCGCGGCGACGACGGCAGCGACTTCGTTACCGCCCCGGAGCTGTCGCCGCTGTTCGCCGCGACGCTGGCGCGCCCGGTGGCCGAGGCCTTGCAAGCGAGCGGCACGCGCGACGTGATGGAATTCGGCGCCGGCACGGGCAAGCTCGCCGCCGGCGTGCTGAACGCGCTCGACGCATTGGATGCGGAATTCGACAGCTACTCGATCGTGGATCTGTCCGGCGAACTTCGCGAACGCCAACGGGAAACGATCGAAGCCGCCGCGCCCACGCTCGCTGCCAAAAAAGTGCGCTGGCTGGATGCTTTGCCGGAGCGGTTCGAGGGCGTGGTGATCGGCAACGAGGTGTTGGACGCGATGCCGGTGCGGTTGTTTGCATTCAACGGCGGGGCCTGGCTCGAGCGCGGTGTGGTGTGGCGCAACGAGGCGCTCGCATTCGACGACCGGCCTGTGTCCGCCGCGGCGGACCTCGCGCTGCTGTCGGAAATCGAAACCGCCGGCGAAGACTACGTGACCGAGACGCACGACGCGGCGAGCGCATTCACACGCACCATCTGCACGATGCTTGCGCGCGGTGCGGCCTTCTTCATCGACTATGGTTTTCCGCGTCACGAGTATTACCATGCGCAGCGCGCGCAGGGCACGTTGATGTGTCACTACCGGCATCGGGCGCATGGCGATCCGTTCCTCTATCCGGGTTTGCAGGACATCACGGCGCACGTGGAATTTACCGGCATTGCCGAAGCGGGCGTCGAGACGGGCGCGGATTTGCTGGGCTTTACGTCGCAAGCGCGGTTTTTGCTGAATGCCGGGATTACCGACGTGTTATCTGAAATCGATCCTGCGGATACGGCGAGATATTTGCCTGCGGCGAATGCGGTGCAGAAGTTGTTGTCGGAGGCGGAGATGGGCGAACTGTTCAAGGTGATCGCGTTTTCGCGCGGACTGGATGACACGCTGCAAGCGTTTTCCAGCGGCGACCGGTCGCATACGTTGTGAATTTTTGCTTCAGGAGCTGGCCATGATTCGCTGGCTGTTGACTACGTTTATTGCGGTGGCGGTGTTGTCGTCCTGCTGGCCGTGGCTTAGGAAGATTGGCATTGGGCGCTTGCCCGGTGATGTGACATTGCGGATTTTTGGGCGGGAGTATCCGTTTCCGTTTATGTCGACGTTGGTGCTTTCTATGGTGTTGTCGATTGTTGCCAGGGTTTTGTAGGGTGGCGTTTTTTGCCTTTGGCGGTGAGAGTGCTTTCTTTTTTCTGATTGCCTTGGGGCGTTGGCCTTTTCTTGAATTTTTAGTGGTCTATTAGCGTTGCCCCTGTGCGGGGCAATGCTCTCAACTTAAGCCTCGAAGGGCTTGTATACAGGGCGTTAGCCCTGTAAGCTTCATCGCATAACTCACTGATAAATCAACGATATGAACTCAAATACCAGCGTCCTCAAGGCTTCTGGCTGAGTTCTCCGAATTCCTGTTCGATCCGGCGCTCGCCGATCGCGTGCGTCGTTCTCCCACCGCCTTTACCCGCAATCGCACACTGACCTTGCCGCGCATGGCCGCGCTGATGATGTCGGGCATGTGCGCCAGTGTGCAGGCCGAACTTGACGCGCTATTCGGCGCACTGGGAAGCCGCGGCGGGCGCACCCGCGCTGTGAGCGCACAGGCCTTCAGCAAGGCGCGACGGGGAGTGTCTGCCGAACTGTTCGAGCTGGCCCGCGCCCGCCTGATCTCGCTGGCCCAACCCCATATCGATTCGATGCGCTGGCACGGCCTGAGGCTGGTCGCCGCTGATGGCAGCCGCCTGCGTGTGGGCACGCGTCGCGGCCATGAACTGCGCGCCGATCACTACGCGTTTGCGCTATTCCTGCCGGGTTCCGAACTGACCCTGCACGCTGCACTTCATCCCGCCGACGGCGGCGAGCGGCAGATGCTGTTCGAAGCCCTCGATGTGCTGCAACCGCATACCGACCTGCTGCTGCTCGATCGCGGCTATATCGGCAACGCGATGGTGGCGGCGCTCGCACAGCGCGAAATCCCGTTCTGCATGCGCGTCGATGCGCGTAACTGGAAATGCGTCAGCGCCTTTGCCCGCAGCGGTAAAGCCGAGCGTGTGGTGACACTGGACGCGCCCAGCGAACTGGATGCCCGCGACTATGAACTGGCGCGTACGCCCACCACTGTTCGCCTGATCCGCGACGTCACGCCGGGCGGTCGCGTGCGGGTGCTGATGACCTCGCTGCTCGATGGCGGGCGTTATCCGGCGGCATCGTTCGGCGCGCTCTATCACCAGCGCTGGCGGGTCGAGGAAGCGTTCAAACGACTCAAGCACCGGCTGCGGCTGGAAGCCGTCACAGGCCTCGATTACCTGGCGTTACAGCAGGACTTCGGCGCAAAAATCCTCGCCGACAACCTGTTCACCCTGCTCAGCGATCTCGATGCGCCGCACGACGACAGACATGCCAGCCGTCCTAACCGGGTGTATGCACTGGGCGCACTCAAGCCCATCCTCGGCGCGTGTCTTCTGCGCATCCAGCGATGTCTGGACGGCCTCGCCGGTGTGCTGGAACTGATCCGCCAGACCCGATGCCGGATACAGCCCTCACGCTCCTATACAAGACCACCCAGAAAAGCCAAGCCCCACTTCCATCTCGCGTACAAACTCGCATGATCCAGCGGAGCTTAAGTTGAGAGCATTGCTGTGCGGGGCGGCACTCCCTTTCTTTGCCGCCGCAAAGAGAAGTAAGCAAGAGAAAGCGGCTCACACCGCTAATTCTTAAGCGGGCCCCTCGCGCAGCCGCGGTAGTGGCACATCTGGAATCTGTGCTCTCGCACATTCCGCGCGAGTGACAAAGCAGTCATACATCCGGCGGCGCAGGACCTATCCGTAATTTCGTGGGCGGGGCATATCATGAGGGTTCAAGGTCATGGATATGCCGATGAAAAAGAAACGCACCGTCGCGTCTCAGGCAGCGGCCCGCGGGCCGCTGCCTGAACTGCCTGAAGCGCTGCTGGATGAACTGGTGAAGGGTCCGATGACGCCCGCCGAGGTTCAGGACCTGATGCTGGCGTTCAACAAGGCGCTCATCGAACGCGCGATGGGCGCCGAAATGAACATGCATCTGGGCTACCGGCCCGGCCAGCCCAAGCCTGCGGAGCAGACCAATGAACGCAACGGCGCCAGCGGCAAGACAGTCATCACCGAGCGTGGCCCGGTGCGGGTCGATCTGCCGCGCGACCGTGAAGGCAGCTTCGAGCCGATCCTGATTCCCAAGCACGAGCGCCGTTTCACGGGCTTCGACGAACGCATCATTGCCATGTACGCACGCGGCATGAGCGTGCGCGAGATCCAGTCGTTTCTGGCCGAAAGCTATGGCACCGAGGTCTCGCCCGACTTCATCAGCTCGGTCACCGATGAGGTGATGGCCGAAACGCTTGCCTGGCAAAGCCGTCCACTTGAGCCGATGTACCCGGTGGTGTTCTTCGACGCGCTGCGCGTGAAGATCCGTGGCGACGGTGTGGTGAGCAATAAGGCGGTGTATCTGGCGCTGGGCATTCAGGCCGACGGCCAGCGCGACGTGCTCGGCCTGTGGATCGAGCAGACCGAAGGTGCGAAGTTCTGGCTGAAGGTGTTCAATGAACTGAAGACCCGGGGCTGCCAGGACATCCTGATCGCGGTGGTCGACGGCCTGAAGGGGCTGGCCGAGGCGATCGGCACGGCGTACCCGCGCACGGCCGTGCAGACCTGCATCGTGCACCTGATCCGCAACAGCCTGGAATACGCCAGCTACAAGGATCGCAAAAGCGTCGCCGCAGCGCTGCGTCCGGTCTATGCCGCCGCGAACGAACAGGCCGCGCAGCAGGCCCTGGAGGCCTTTGCCGAAGGGCCATGGGGCGCGAAGTATCCGACCATCGTGCAGTCGTGGCGACGGGCGTGGGAGAACGTCACACCCTTCTTCGTGTTTCCGCCCGACATACGCCGTGTCGTCTACACCACGAATGCCATTGAGAGTCTGAACATGCAACTACGCAAGATCATCAAGACCCGCGGCCACTTCCCCAACGACGAGGCCGCCATCAAGCTACTGTGGCTGGCATTGCGCAACGTGCTGGCGAAGTCTGTACGGGCGGCATTCGACTGGTCCTCCGCCATGAACCAGTTCGCTATTCTGTTTGGAGAGCGTTTTACCAACGCACGCGGGTAACTCCGCTAACCGCCTCGCACACAAAAATGCGGACAGGTTCGCGGCGCTGCGCGCGCCGAAGCGGCGTTCATAACGCCGCTCTGTACGTTCAAATCGTCAGTGCCCACGACACTTTTGCTGCCGCTGTTTGACGCGCTGCGTTCACCAAACCTTAGGTTTCCCAGGCATACCCGTCCGCGACGCACGCAGTGCGAAGCGGGAGCTGATGAGCCCTTGGTCACTGGCGCGGAGTGTGCGAAAACACTGATTCCAGATGCACCACTAACGCGACTGCGCGAGGGACCCGCTTAAGAATTGGCGGTGTGAGCCGCTTTCTCTTGCTTACTTCTCTTTGCGGCCGGCAAAGAGAAGTAAGTGCCGCCCCGCACAGGGGCAACGCTAATAGACCACTAAAAATTCAAGAAAAGGCCAACACCCCAAGCACAACGAAACCCAACAACCGTGCCGCCCCACCCCTCACACAATAGCCAACTCCACAGCCCGAACCCGCTCCTGATGCACAGCATCCTTAATCCCAGCAGGCGCATCAGCAAGCCGCTTAGCCACAGCACCTGCATCGACGCCACGCGCAGCGACAAGAGCGACTCTCAACCTCTCAGCCTGCGGATACTCCCGCATCTCAAACCCCAACCGCCCGCGAGCATCCGCCTCACACGCCTGCAAGGCCTCAGCAAACCGCGCAGGTTTCCGAATCGCGTCACTACGCTCAAGCAACCTCACCAGCGCGGCAGCGCCCATCTCCATCACGCGATGAATATTGCCATGCTCCCGTGCGACCAGCACCGCAAGATCGCGGCAATCGTTCGGCACCCGCAACCGCTCGCATAACGGCTTCAACAGATCTACACTGCGCGCCTCGTGGCCGATATGCCGCGGCAACACGTCTTCCGGTGTGGTCGCTTTGCCGAGATCATGCGCCAGCGCGGCAAATCGAACCGGTAGCGCGTAGCCCTGCTGCGCGGCATGATCGACCACCATCATCACGTGCACACCCGTATCCACCTCAGGGTGATAGTCGGCACGCTGCGGCACGCCAAACAGCGCGTCAATCTCGGGCAGAATCCGCGCCAACGCCCCAGACTCGCGCAGCACCTCGAACATCCGCGACGGTTTCTTCTCCATCAAGCCGCGTGACACTTCCTGCCACACGCGCTCGGCCACCAGCGCATCCACTTCGCCGTCAGCGACCATCTTGCGCATGAGCGTCAACGTCTCCGGCGCGACCGTGAAATCCACAAAACGCGCCGCAAACCGCGCGATCCGCAAAATCCGCACGGGGTCTTCGAGAAACGCGTCGCTGACGTGACGAAACAGGCGCGCCTGCAAGTCGCCCCGGCCGTTGAACGGATCGATCACCGGGCCGGTCAACTCGCCGTCCGGACGCACCTCGCGCGCCATGGCGTTGATGGTCAGGTCGCGGCGCGCCAGGTCTTCCTCGAGCGTCACGTCCGGCGCATAGAAAAACTGGAAGCCGTGATAGCCTGCCGCCGTCTTGCGCTCCGTGCGGGCGAGCGCGTACTCCTCGTGCGTCTGCGGATGCAGGAACACCGGAAAATCCTTGCCCACCGGCCGGTAGCCTTGCGCCACCATCTGCTCCGGCGTCGCGCCGACCACCACGTAATCGCGGTCCTGCACCGGAACGCCCAGCAACTCGTCGCGAATGGCACCGCCTACAGCGTAGATGTTCATGGGCATACGTCGAGGTAGGCAACCGCGTGCGTTTCGCTCAACGCGTCGTCGATCCACGCTTTCACCGCCGGCAGTTCGGTCACGCGCCGCATATAAGCTTTGGAGACTTCCGACAACGCGGGTTGCCACGTGTTGAAGCGCATCACGACCGGCGCGTACATTGCGTCGGCAATGCTGAACTCGCCGAATAAAAACGGGCCGCCGTAAGCGTCGAGACAGTCGCGCCAGATCACCTCGATTCGCGCGATATTTGCCAACGCGCCCGGTGTTGCATTCTTGCCCGGAAACGACGCGCGTATGTTCATCCACATGTCCGAGCGCAATTCCCCGAAGCCCGAATGCATTTCCGCGCTCACGCTACGCGCGCGGCTGCGCGCCGCCGCGTCGCGCGGCCACAGCGCATGTTGGGGAAAGCGCTCGGCCAGCGTTTCGGCGATCGCCAGCGAATCCCACGTGGCTGAACCGTCGTCGTTGACCATGCATGGGATCTTCCCTGGACCCGACGGCGCAAGCGCGAGCACTTTCGCGTTGGTGTCCGGTTGATTCAGATGAATCAACACTTCCTCGAACGGAATGCCGAAATGTTTGAATAGCAGCCACGGCCGCATCGACCATGACGAGTAGTTCTTATCACCAAAAAGCAGCTTCATGCTTTGTACAAGGAATGAGAGGAAATTTAACGTCCCGCGCTGGCGCGGAATGTGTCGAAACGTGAACGCGTCGACGCGCCGGTCAGATAGATCGGCGCGATCGTTTCGATGCTGGCCGGCTCGATGCCGAGTTCGGGCGCAAGCGGTCCGCTCAACACGTTGTCGACTTTCATCGAATCGAGATTGTCGCGCGAGATCACCGGTTCGCCGGGCGCCATTTCGAAGGTCAGCGCCTGCAGCCGCGCGAACGCTTCCGGCAGGCGGATGATGCGTGCATGCTTGCCGATCACATCGCCGCAATATTTGACGAGATCTTCGAGCGAGTAAACGGTCGGGCCGCCCAGTTCATAGGTGCGTCCGCCGGCGGCATCGAGATCGAGCACATTGACGATCGCCTTCGCCACATCGCCGACATAGACTGGCTGAAATTTCGCATCCGGCATGGCAAGCGGAATCACCGGAAACATCCGTTGCAACATGGCGAACTTGTTGAGGAATTGATCTTCCGGGCCGAACACCACGGAGGGCCGGAAAATCGTCCACGCCAGATTCGCGGCGTGCACGGCCTTCTCGCCGTCGCCCTTCGAGCGTGTGTACATGCTCGGCCCGTTCGGGTCGGCGCCAAGCGCACTGATATGAAGCAGCCGGTGCACGCCCTTGCCTTCGCATGCGGCGACGATTTTGGTCGGCAATTCCACATGCATCCGCGCGAATTCCGGACCGTACGGCGTGCCGCGTTTGCCGTGCAGCGTGGCCACCAGATTGATCACGCAATCCGCGCCTTCGACGAAGCGCGCGAGCTGAACCGGATCGAACACGTCCGCTTCGATCACGTCGATGGGCAAGAGGGTGAGATGGCGGGCGTTGTAGCGCCGCCGGGTGGCGATGCGCACGTCTTTGCCCATTTCGACGAGGGCGTTGACGAGATGGCTGCCGATAAAACCGGAGCCTCCAATGATCGCAATGGCTTTATGTCGCATTTTCGACTCCCTGGTGGAAGCCGCGGCAACGGCTGGCGTGGCGCGCCGCCGCCTCTGAATGAAGCGGCGGCGGCACGGCGCTTTACGGCGCGATATAACCCAGACGCGCCTTCAGCGATTGCGGACGGCCTTCGAACAATGCCGCGTAGTAGACCGTGTTGGACAACACATTCTTAACGTAGTCGCGCGTTTCCTGGAACGGAATCGCCTCGGCGAAGATCGCGCCTTCCACCGGATGCTGCAACGACTGCCGCCAGTTACGCGGACGGCCGGGGCCGGCGTTATAGCCCGCGGTGGCTAACACGGCCGATCCATCGAATTGATTGTAGATCATCGACAGATAGTTCGTGCCGAGCAGGATGTTGGTGTTGATGTCGTTCATCTGCTCGCGCGAGATCGGACCGAGGCCGATCTTCTTTGCGACCAGTTGCGCGGTACCCGGCATCAACTGCATCAATCCGCTCGCGCCGACTTCCGAGCGCGCGTTCATGATGAAGCGCGACTCCTGGCGAATCAGGCCGTAGGCCCATTCCACATCCAGGCCATTCGACTGCGAATCGCGCTCGACGATATCCTTGAACGGCGACAGATACCGCAGCGAGAAATCATGCTCGCTCTTCGTGCGGTCCGCGGTATTGACGGTGCGGTCATACAGTTCGATACGGCGTGCGTATTCGGCGGCCGCGATTAGTTGCCGGTCGCTCATGGTGCGCAGCGGCCAGTTCCATTCGCGATTGCCTTCGAGCCGCAGATTCAGCGCGTAGAAACGCTGCGCCAGATCGAAACCGGGCGTATTTCCGGCCTGCTGCACTTCGGCGTCGCTCACCGTGGTCTTCGGCGGAACAGTGATCTTCTGGCCCAACTCTTCCGCCGCCAGTTGGCCGTAGAAGTTATAGCCCTGCGAGATCGACTCGAATTCCTGGTTGGCCGTGGTCGTGTCGCCGGCCTGCTTGAGCGCGCGGGCATGCCAATACACCCACGACGGCTGATTGCGCAGCGCAGCAGGCATCTGCTCGATCGACCAGCGCACCATCGTCCAGTCGCCCGCGAGCAAGGCGGTGCGGGTGCGCCATTCATAGGCGGGATTCGACAGCGGCGCATTCACCGACAGGCGATACCAGTCCACCGCGCTCGGCATCTGTTTAGCGGCCGCCTGATAGGCAATCGTGCCCCAGCCGATGGCGCGTTCGGGCGAGCTCAGCGACGGCGCCACCGACGCGAACGTGGCCGCGGCCATGGCCGGGTCGTTGCGTGCCATGCGCGTGATGGCCAGCAGCGCCAGTTGATGCGACTGCGTATCCGGACCGACACCACGCGCCAGCAGCAACGGCGGCGTAGTGGTGGCCTGATTGAACAGCACCGGATCGGGCGGCTGGTTGCTGAGCGCGTCGACGAGCTTCGCGCCCGTGTTGGTGTAGTTCTGTTCGTAGGCGAGGCGAATCTGTTGCCACACGTCCGCAGAACTGAACTGCTGGTTGATGGACAGCGAGGTGATCAGATCGACGCAGCCGTCGCCGTACCACTTCGGATCGACCAGTAGCGCGCGCGCCGCGTCGGCCACATTCTCGCCGCGCGAGGCACGCGACTCGAGCGCGTAGCACTTCACCTGCGTGTCGTCGTTCAGCACGAAGCGGGCGTATTGCTGATCGAAGTTGCGCCAGTCGTGCCGCGCGCCGAGCACCGTGAGGTAGTCGTTGCGCATGCGGTCGGCGATCGCCTGGCCGTCGTACTTCTGCAGGAACGCCAGCACGGGCGCATCCGGCGCGTCGATGCGCGCGTGGCCGCCCGAATCGAACAACTGCGGCTTGATCTGGAAGTACTCCAGATACGAAGGCGCCGGGTAGCTCGGGATCATGGCAGCCAGTTGCGCGGCGCGCCCTGCGTCATTACTGCGGGCGGCTTCGCGCAGTTGGACGAAGATCTGGTCGTCGTTCGTGAGTTGCGAAAGGGGAAGGGGCTTGACGGCGGAGGCCGTGCTGCACGCGACGAGTGCCGCAGCGGCAAGCGCCAGACCGGCCGCGCGATATACTCGGTAAAGGCGTTTTGACATCGTTGTTTCTGGAGCGCGAATTGAACCCAAGCATAGCATGCAACCCTGCCGCGGAATCGAAAAAGGCGCTGCGGAAAATGCTATTGGAAGCAAGGCTGCAAGCCGCTTCCGAGCCGGCGCACAATACCGCGCTCGCGCGGCACCTGCTCGATGCATTGAAGCAGTACGGCGTGCACAGCGTGGGATTTTACTGGCCGCTCGCCGGCGAGTTCGACGCGCGCCCCGCTATCTCGGTCTGGCTCGCGGCAAATGCGCAACGCGAGGCGAGTCTGCCGGTCGTCAAGGAACGTAGCGCCCCGCTTGAATTTCACGCATGGACCCCCACCACGCCGATGAGGATAGGCCATCACAAGATCGGCGAGCCCACGTCCGGGCGCATTGTGATTCCGCAACTGCTGTTCGTGCCGTGCGTGGGCTTCGATTCACACGGCTACCGGCTCGGCTACGGCGGCGGCTATTACGATCGCACGCTGGCTGCGTGGCCCGGAGAGACTCGGCCGATCACGGTCGGCATCGCGTATGAAGCATGCCGCACGCAGGCATTTCTACGCGAAGTCCACGACATTCCGCTCGACCTGATCGTCACCGAGGCTGCACTCTATCCGCGCCCGGTGGACTGAGCATCCGGCAAGCGCCGCGCTGCGGCAAACAGACAGCCCTGCGTTATAAAGACGCCGCCGCCCGCGCCGCCGTGTCGTAAAGACCTGACGCGTTGCGCATCAGTTGCGCCGCTTCGCCGATCTGCTCGTTGGTGAGACCGCTTTCCTTCAGCGTCGAAATCAGACAGCTCTCGCGCACCTCGCGATATTTCAGACAGAGCTCGCGGCCTGCATCGGTCGCCGAGAAAAACACTTCCTTGCCGGTCTTTTCGCTTTTTACATACCCTCTAGCTACGAGCTTCTTCAACGCGTAGGTGGCGACGTGCGTGTCCTCGATATTCAGCACGAAGCAGATATCCGCCAGCTTCTTGCGTCGCTCGCGATGGCTGACGTGGTGCAGCAGCGAGACCTCGATCGCGGTCATGTCCTTTTCGCCTGCCGCCGACATGCAGCGCACCATCCATCGGTTGAATGCATTGCCCGCCATGATGAGCGCGTACTCGAGTTCGGACAGTTCCGCGCTGGTCTCGGACACGAGATGTTCCGAGGAGACGATCTTGGTGGGATGGCGCGACATGGTGACGATTCTCGGCAAACAGGTTGGGGAAGGTGTCGGGAGTGTACGACGCGCGTCCGCTCCCCGGGAGCCTGGCACAAACGCTTATTGAGAAATTGTTGATATTTTATTGATAATGTACCCTTCAACCGTCGCCTGCCCGATGTCGATAACCGATCAGAGGGCGTGCCGTGCCCGAATCCTCCGACTCGACCTGGGCCCTTGATCCATGAGCCAACCTAGAATTTTTCCGCTCGGCGATGCCGCGCTAGTCTGCGAGGCGCCGCCGCCCGCCACGCTGGAATGCCAGCGGCGCGTGTGGGCGGCCGCCGAGGCCGCGCGCGACTGGCCGCATGTGCTGGAGGTGGTGCCGGGCATGAACAACCTCACGCTCGTCTTCGACCCGCTCGAAGCTGACCGCGACGCGCTGGTGAGTCATCTTCAAGCGGCATGGGATGCGCTGAGCGACGCGCCCGCGCCGGGCCGCGAAGTCGAGATTCCGGTGCAGTACGGTGGCGAGTTCGGCCCCGATCTGCAAACGGTCGCCAATCACACGGGCTTGAGCGTGCGCGAGGTCGTCGAACGTCATTCGCAGGGTGAGTACGTGGTGTTCTTTCTCGGCTTCCAGCCGGGCTTCGCCTATATGGGCGGGCTCGAAGCCGCGCTGCATACGCCGCGTCGCGCGTCGCCGCGGCTCGAAGTGCCGGCCGGCTCAGTCGGCATCGGTGGCGAACAGACCGGGATTTATCCGGCCACTTCGCCCGGCGGCTGGCAGTTGATCGGCCGCACCGAGCTGCCGCTGTTCGACCCGGCGCGCCGGCCGCCCACGCTGTTGCAGCCGGGCGACCGGGTGCGCTTCACGATCGCAGGGATACACGCATGATCGATGTGATTCGCGCGGGTCTGTTGACCACGATTCAGGATCTCGGCCGTCACGGCTACCGGCATCTCGGCGTCGCGATGGGTGGTGCGCTCGATCGTCTGTCGCTCGAAGTCGGCAACCGGCTGGTCGGCAACCGGCCCGATGCGGCGGGTCTGGAAATCACCTTCGGCCCGACCGTGCTGCGCTTTCTGCGCGCCACGCGGGTCGCTATCACCGGCACCGAATTCGGCGCAACGCTCGACGGCAAGCCGGTCTACTCATGGTGGAGCCTGCCGGTGCAGGCCGGCCAGGAGCTGGTGCTCAATGCGGCGAAGCGAGGCATGCGCGGCTATGTGTGCGTGGCGGGCGGCGTCGACGTCCTGCCGATGCTCGGCTCGCGCAGCACCGATCTGGCCGGCCATTTCGGCGGACTCGGCGGCCGCGCGCTGCGCGACGGCGACCGCCTGCCGGTCGGCGCGCCGCCGCAGCGCGGCCATCTCGGCTTTACCTCCGAGGCGCCGGAATTTGGCGTGAAGGCGCCCGCCTGGTGCAAGTTCGTGCTGGTCCATGAGCCGCTGCGGCGCGGCCGTCATCCGTCGGGGGTGCCGTGGGCGGTGCCGATCCGCGTACTGCGCGGGCCGGAATACGAGAGCTTCACCGATGAAGCCCACGAGTCGTTCTGGTCCGATGAATGGCTCGTCACGCCGAACAGTAATCGCATGGGCTACCGCCTCGCGGGCACCGAACTCAAGCGCACGCGCAAGGCCGATCTGCTTTCGCACGCTGTGCTGCCCGGCACGATCCAGGTGCCGCCGAACGGCCAGCCGATCGTGCTGATGAGCGACGCGCAAACCACCGGCGGCTATCCCAAGATCGGCGCGGTGATCCAGGCGGATCTGTGGAAGCTCGCGCAAGTCCGCCTGAACGCCGCGGTCCGCTTCATCCCGACGACGCCCTACGAGGCGCGCCAGGCTTTACTGGACGAACGTACCTATTTGCGGCAGATCGACGCCGCAATCGCAATGCATGAAGAACGCTGCGCACGGCAAGCGGCCGTCGCGGCACTGTAACGATGAGCGTCTCCAAGCCGGCGCTTTGCGCCGGCCGCCGAGGGACCCAGAAAAACTGCGGCACCCCGGCGTTTTGTTGAAAAGCAGAGGAACACCATGGAAATCGATTTGAACGCCGATCTCGGCGAAGGCTGCGGGTCCGACGAGGCACTGCTCGACCTGGTCAGCTCGGCCAACATCGCGTGCGGCTGGCACGCGGGCGGCGCCAACGCGATGCGCGACTGCGCGCGTTGGGCGGTGGAGAAAGGCGTGTCGATCGGCGCGCATCCGAGCTTCAACGATCCGGAAAATTTCGGCCGCAAGGAAATGGATCTGCCGGCCAACGACATCTACGCGGGCGTGCTGTATCAGCTTGGCGCGCTGTCGGCGATTGCCCAGGCTGAAGGCGGGCGCATCGCGCACGTCAAGCCTCACGGCGCGCTGTATAACCAGGCCGCGCGTGACAACAAGATTGCCGACGCGATCGTCTCGGCGGTGCACGATTTCGATCCGTCGGTGGCCGTGTTCGCGCTGGCCAACAGCGGACTCGTGACGGCCGCGCGCAACGCGGGCCTGGTTGCCGTCGAAGAAGTCTTCGCCGATCGCGGCTATCGCGCGGACGGTTCGCTGGTGCCGCGCAAAGAGCCCGGCGCGCTGCTCGACGACGAAGACGAAGTACTGACGCGCACGCTCGCAATGATTCGCGAGCAACGCGTGCAGGCCGTGGATGGTCAATGGGTGTCGCTGAACGCGCAGACCATCTGCCTGCACGGCGACGGGCCGCATGCGCTGGCGTTCGCGCGGCGCATTCGCGGCGCGTTGCAGGACGCGGGCATCGAGGTCCACGCGGCCGGTGCGGCGCGCGCCTGAAGCGTCGGCCGAAGCGTCGCCCGAAGCGTCGCCAGAAGCGCCAGCCGGACAGCGCGATTCAAACCTCGTGCACCTTGCAACGCCCCGCTTCAAGCGGGGCGTTTGCCAGGTACAGAACACATTGCAGTACCCGCAGTCGATCAGCAGGCGCAGGTGTAGATGCAGGTGTAGTTCGAAGCAAACGCGGCCGTCAAGAGCCGTGGCAACAAGACGGCGTCTGGACCACCAGCCGCCGTCCCACGTTAGCCGTCACAAGCGGCGAGGTTGAAACCCTGTTTGGAGATCCAGATGCAGACAACAGTCAGTCTATGGCCGCTCATTGGCGTGGCCGTCATCATCGTCGGCTTTTTATTACGGTTCAATCCGATGTTGATCGTGGCGGTCGCCGCGATCATCACGGGCCTGGCCGCGCACTTCCCGCCTGAAAAGATTCTCGCCGAGGTCGGCACCGGCTTCATCAAGACCCGCAATATCCCGCTGATCATTCTTCTGCCGCTCGCCGTGATCGGCTTGCTTGAACGGCACGGCCTGCGTGAACGGGCGCAAACTTGGATCGGCAGCATCAAGGCCGCGACCGCGGGGCGACTTCTGATCGTCTATCTGCTGGTGCGCGAGCTAACCGCGGCGGTCGGCCTGACCGGGCTCGGCGGCCATCCGCAGATGGTGCGTCCGTTGATCGCGCCGATGGCCGAAGGCGCGACCGAAACCCGCTTCGGCAAGATCAGCGACGCGGTGCGTTTCAAACTGCGCGCGTTCTCCGCGGCGACCGACAACGTAGGCCTCTTCTTCGGCGAGGACATCTTCGTCGCGTTCGGCGCGATCGTGCTGATGACCACCTTCCTCAAGGAAGCGGGAATCATCGTCGAACCGATTCACGTGGCCGTGTGGGGCATTCCGACCGCCATTTGCGCGTTTCTCATTCACGGCTTCCGCCTGTATCTGCTCGATCGCAGGCTCGAACGCGAACTGCGCGGCAATGCCACGGCGAGCAACGCCGCCGGTTCGCCGACGCAATCCGCAGCAGGAGACAAAGCATGACATTCACGATCACCTATCTTTTCTGGCTGCTGGGCGTCGTGCTGCTGGTGGTCGGCGGCATGATCGTCACGGACAAGGACCATCCGCGCCGTTTAACGGCCGGCGGCTTCTGGATTCTCTACGCGCTGATCTTCCTGATCGGCGATAAGCTGCCGCCCGCCGTGGTCGGCGTGCTCGTGATCGTCATGGCGCTGATTGCCGGCTTCGGCGGCGTGACCGCGGGCAAGCCCAGGGTCCTGTCGCTCGAAGCGCGCAAGGCGAGCGCCGCGCGTCTGCGTAACAAGCTGTTCGTGCCCGCGCTGACCATTCCGGTCGTCACCGTGATCATCACGCTGTCGGCGAGCCATCTGGTGTTCGGCGGCATGCCGCTGATCGAGAAGGCGAACGTCACGCTGATCGGCTTCGGCATCGGCTGCGTCATCGCGCTGGCAATTGCCTGCGTGATGACGCGCGACACCGTCGGCCAGTCGATGAAGGAAGCGCGCCGCCTGGTCGACGCGCTGTCGTGGGCCGCCGTGCTGCCGCAGATGCTCGGCATGCTCGGTCTCGTGTTCTCGGATGCGGGCGTCGGCAAGGCCGTCGCGCATGTGACCACGGCGTACATCAGCCTCGACTACCGCTTCATTGCGGTGGCCGTGTACTGCATCGGCATGGCGCTCTTCACCATGGTGATGGGCAACGGCTTCGCCGCGTTCCCGGTGATGACGGGCGGCGTGGGCGTGCCGATTCTGGTGGGCGTGTTTCACGGCAACCCGGCCGTGATGGTCGCGATCGGCATGTTCTCCGGCTACTGCGGCACGCTGATGACGCCGATGGCCGCGAACTTCAACATGGTGCCGGCCGCGCTGCTGGAACTGCCGGACAAGAACGCGGTGATCAAGGTGCAGATTCCGACTGCGCTGACCTTGCTGATCGTGAATATCTTGCTGCTGAATTTCCTGATGTTTCTGTAGGACTCTTGCCACTGAAGTCGAGAAACGCCGACGTATCGTCGGACAGCTCTGCGATACGTCGGTGAAATGGAGTCACTGGAACGCCTGGATGCGATCGAATTAGGATGCGTCCGATCGTCGGGAAATGGGGGGCGACCATACGATGCTGGACGCCCTCCCATCCACACGCGGCGGCGCGCGCAGCGCGCACCGCCGTCGCTCTCCCGCAGGTTTCCATGGAACATCGATCCCAGCCTGATCGCGCGCGGACCGAACCGCCGCACACCGCTTACCTCGCCTCATTGATCGACGCCGCGCTCGAAGCGCATCAAGCCGGCCGGCTCGACGCCGCCGAATCCCTCTATCGCGAAGCCCTCACGCTCGATCCCGCCCATACGGGCGCGCTCCACTACTTCGGCGTGCTGCAATTCCAGCGCGGCGATCATGACACTGCTGCCAGCTTGATGAGCCGCGCGCTCAAACTCGACCGTCACGACGCCGCCTGCTGGAGCAACCGGGGACTCGTGGCCGCCGCGCTCGGTCATCTCGACGAAGCAATGATCTGCTACGACCAGGCGCTGCAACTCCAGCCGGATTTCGCCGATGCGCGCAACAACCTCGGCGTCGCACTGCAAGCGCAAGGTGACTTCATCGAAGCGATCGAACAGTACCGGTTGGCGCTGGCCTCGAACCCCACGCTGCTCGACGCGCGTCTGAACCTTGGCACGGCGCTCAGCAAGCTCGCGCGTTTCGACGAAGCCCTGGTGTGCTATCACGAGGTCTTGTCGCTCGACCCGACGTCGGCGGAAGCGCACTTCAACGTGGGCAATGCGCACAAAGCACGAGGCGATCACGGCGCGGCAATCGCCAGCTTCGAGCGAGCCCTCTCGCTGCGCGCGAATTACGTGGAGGCGCACATTAATCTGGGCAGCCTGATCGGCAAGCTCGGCGACTACGCGGGTGCTGAAGCGCATTACCGGCGCGCGGTCGCACTCAAACCGATTCCGACTCACCTCGTCTGTCTGGGTGGATCGCTCGGTGCGCAAGGCCGGCTGGACGAAGAAGAAGGCTTCTATCGCCGGGCGCTCGCACTCGACCCGCACTACGCGGACGCGCATCAGAATCTCGCGTGGCTATTGCTCAAGCGCGGCGACTATCGACAAGGCTGGGCTGAATTCGCGCTGCGTTGGCGCAAGAGCGACTATGACGCGATCGCGGTGCCGGGCGTCGCTGAATGGCGTGGCGAGCCGCTCGAGGGGCGTCGTCTGCTGCTGGTTGGCGAGCAGGGTTTCGGCGACCACTTCCAGTTCCTGCGCTTTGCGAGCGTGTTGGCCCAGCGCGGTGCGACGGTCGACCTGTGCGTGCGCGAGCCGCTGCTGCCTTTGGTCGGACGCATCGCGGGCGTGCATCGCGCATTCAGCGGCAAACCCAACGGTGAATACGATTTCTGGGTACCCATGATGAGCGTGCCGTCGTGTATCGGCATGGATGTCGCCGACATTCCCGCAGAGGTGCCCTACCTTTTCGCCGACAAAGCGAAGATCAAGGCATGGCGCAAACGGCTCGGCGCGACCGACAAGTCGAAGCGCAAAGTGGGACTGGTCTGGGCCGGCAGTCCCACATTCGGCAACGACCGCTACCGGTCGATGCAGCTAACCGACCTGAGCGCGCTCAGCGAATTGGAGGACATTGCCTGGTACGCGCTGCAAAAAGGCCCGGCGCATGGGCAACTGGCCGACGCGCCGCCGGCATTCCGCGCGCACGATTTCACCGCCGACCTGCACAGTTTCGAAGACACGGCCGCCTTGATCATGAACCTCGATCTGGTGATCGCCGTGGACACTGGCGTCGCGCATCTGGCGGGAGCGTTGGGCAAGCCGGTGTGGTTGATGTTGCCCGCCAATTCTGACTGGCGCTGGCTGGAAGCACGCAGCGACTCACCGTGGTATCCGGGGATGAGGTTGTTCCGTCAACCGATGCTGGGGAATTGGGCGCCGCTGGTCGAAGAAGTGACCGGCGCACTGCGCCACGGCGGTTTCTAATGGCCACACCGCGCTGAGGCCCGGGGCCTGCGCGCGGCATCTCTGACACCGGGCATCAACGAAGTGCGGCCTACGGACGCCGCCGCTGCTGCGCCAGCATATAGGCGCGCAGCAATTTGTTGATGCGCGTCTGATAACCCTGCCCCTGCTCCTTGAACCAGTTCAGCACGTCCGCATCCAGACGCATTGTCACGGCCTGCTTGGGCGGAACGTGCAACTCGGCGCGTTGAAAAAAATCGTCGCCGAGTTCGGGCACGTCGCTCGTGTCAATTTGTGCGTCACCTGTTTTGGCGAGTCGCTTCCAGTCTGTTCCCGATGCCTTAACCATTATTTCACCTCTGCTCATGCTTGACTGCCACAGTGCCTGTCAATGCCAGACACGCTGCTTGTAGTGCTTGACCTCATGCCGCGAGGCCTTGCGTGCCGAAATGATCCGGATCACGTCCTCAACCCGTTCGACATAAACCACAACGCCCACAATGTTTGCGATCCAGCCCATCGCGAACCAACGGTCTTCGCCGTAGTCTTCCCGCTGGTCCAACGCCGTGAGTAACGGGTGATTGAACACGTCGATAGCATCCTGAAAATCGATGCCGTGTTTGCGAATGTTGATCTGATTTTTGATTTCGTCCCATTCAAACAGCACGCGCCACCTGTATTGACGTTTGTACATACATCATAGCATGCAAAGGGCCGCTATGGCTGCGTGTGCCGCGAGCATTTTGCGGCATACGTGTACGTCGGACTGGGTGCTTCAGAGACCGGTTCCTATGATGGCCGAACGGCCGACCCGGTTTAGGACGGTTGAGTCGTTACGTACGTTTCGTGCTCGGCTCCGATGAACCTCACCCCGCCTCGACCACGAATCCGTGCTGCCGCAAAAGCTGCAGGACGCCCTTGCGGCCTCCAAGATGCAACGCGCCGATCGCCACGAACACCGGCTTGTTCGGGGCGGCGATCAACAGCATCTTCGAGACGAAGCGGCGGTTGCGGTCATAGACGATCTTGTTGTCGATCGAATCGGAGATGCGTTTGTCGCGGGCCAGCTTTTCGGATTTCGCGGCCTGCCAGGCGGCGATCGCATCCGCATCGCCGACACGCCAGAGACGATGCAAGGTCCGCACGTCCGCGACATTTTCCGCCGGCGTCTGTACCAGATCCTGCGCCAGCATCTCGCGCTGCTGCGCGAGCGTCAGCCCTGTGAAGGCGCGCATCTGCTGCGATAAAGTCTCGAGACCGACAATCTTGCCGCGTGTGCGCAGATACACGTTCTGCAGTTGCGCTTCCGACCCGTACTCGGTCTGCAGGCCGGCACTCAACGAATCGTAGGTTTCGACCAGTAACGAAGCGAGCCACGGCCGCATCTTCTTGATGGCGTCAAGTGCCGCCGGGTTGCCGTGCAGCCGGACGGCGAGCTTGTGCCACAAGGGATCAGGCAGCAGTCCCGGCAGACAGTCGCGTTTGCAGACGCCGTACTTCGAGACGTCGTCTTGCGAAACCAGCAGTTCGTCGGGTGACAGTTCGAGTGCCAGCGTCGGCGAGGCGGCGAGCGCGCCGAGGATCGGGGCACGGAAGGGCTGATCGGCAGGGTAGTCGGCGGGATCGCCGACATGCAGCGTGCCCAGCACGTAAATGGTGGTCGTGCCGCGTGTCGCGACATAGAACGGCATGCGCGCCGGTTGCGCCCGCACCGGGCCGCTCGCGGTGGTACCCGGCAAGGCAGGCGGCGAAGCGGGCGGCGGATTGGAGCCCGGCACACGGGCGCGCGGCGGAGCCGGCATGTTAGGCACCGGCAGCGCCGGGCGCCCGGCCTGCGCGGGCGCATTGGCAGCCGCGCCGGCGGCATGCGCGACACCGAACGAGTCCATGCCCAGATGAAATACAGAACAAACGACAAAGAGCGCGGCACCCGCCAGTGCACGCGCCCTCCAGCGCCGCGTTGAAGCGGCGTTCAAGCCGCCGTCACGCAAGCGGCGCGCAAGACGACGCGCCGCCAACCCATCAGGCATCCACGTCCCCCACCTCCTCGGCGCGGTGACACGACACCTGGCGGCCATCCACTTCACGCAGCTTCGGTTCTTCGCTGCGGCAGCGGTCGATCACGTACGGGCAGCGCTGATGAAACGTGCAACCCGACGGCGGATTCAGCGGCGACGGCATTTCGCCTTGCAGCTTGATCTTGATCGTGCGATCCGCCTCGAAGATCGAAGGCGTGGCCGACATCAACGCGCGCGTGTACGGATGACGCGGGTTCGAGAAGATCCGCTTCTTGTCGCCGAGTTCCGCCACGCCGCCGAAGTACATCACCATCACATCGTCGGCGATATGCTCCACCACCGAGAGATTGTGCGAGATGAACACGTAGCTGGTCTTGAACTGTTCCTGCAAATCCATGAACAGATTCAGAATCTGCGCCTGGATCGACACGTCGAGCGCCGAGACCGGTTCGTCGGCGACCACGATCTGCGGGTCGAGAATCATCGCGCGCGCAATCGCCACGCGCTGCCGCTGACCGCCGGAGAACATATGCGGATAACGCTTCGCATGTTCCGGACGCAGGCCGACGGTGCGCATCATCTGCGCGATCCGTTCGGCGCGCTCGGTCGCGCTCAGCTGCGAGTTGATCGCGAGCGGCTCGCCCAACGTTTGCTCGACGGTCTTGCGCGGATTCAGCGAGGCGAACGGATTCTGGAACACCATCTGCACGCGCCGCCGCAGCGCCGCGATCTTCGCGTGATCGGCACCGGCCACGTCTTCGCCGTCGATCAGCAGACGGCCGGCGCTAGGCGCCTCGATCATGGTCAATTGCCGGGCGAGCGTCGATTTGCCGCAGCCGGATTCGCCGACCACCGCCAAAGTCTTGCCGCGTTCGAGCGCGAACGAGACGCCGTTGAGCGCCTTCACCGTGCCCGACGCGAACATGCCGCGCTTGACCGTGTAATAACGCGCCAGCTGTTCCGCGACCAGCACGTGGTCGCCCGCATGGTCGGACTGGCGCCGCGTTTCGAGTACTGCGTTCATCGTGCGCCTCCATGGGTGTGAACGTTGGCGTCGCCGCTCAGGTTCAAAGGTTTGATGCAGCGCACGCGCGCCACTTCAGCGTGACCTGGCATCGGCGCAAGCGCGGGCCGCGCCTTCAGGCAGTCGTCGACGACATACTTGCAGCGCGGCGCGAACAGACAGCCTTTGGGACGGTCGTCGCGGCCCGGCACCATGCCCGGCAACGCGGCGAGCCGCACGGCGCCGACATTGTGCTCGGGGATTGCCGCCAGCAACGCTTCCGTGTACGGATGATGCGGCGCGGCGAAGATGTCCGGCACCTTGTTCGTCTCGATCACTTCGCCAGCGTACATGACCGCGACGCGTTGCGCGACTTCGGACACCACGGCCAGATCGTGCGAGATCAGCACGAGCGCCATGCCGCGTTCCTTCTGCAGCTTGATCAACAACTCCATGATCTGCGCCTGGATCGTCACGTCGAGCGCGGTGGTCGGTTCGTCGGCGATCAGCAGTTTCGGGTTGCAGGCAATCGCCATGGCGATCATCACGCGCTGGTTCATGCCGCCCGACATCTGATGCGGAAACGAGCCGATACGGCCTTTCGGGTCGGGAATGCCGACCTGGTCCAGCAGTTCCAGAGCGCGTTTGTCCAGGGCGCTGCCGCGCAAGCCTTCGTGCAGCTTCAGTACTTCCTTGATCTGATAGCCGACGGTATAGCTCGGATTCAGACTGGTGAGCGCGTCCTGGAACACCATCGCGATATCTTTGCCGATGATCTTGCGGCGTTCCTTCGCCGATGCCTTCAGCAGATTCTTGCCGTTGAAGGTGATTTCGTCAGCGGTGACTTTGCCCGGCGCGTCGATCAGGCCCATCAGCGCCATCATCGTCACGCTCTTGCCCGAACCCGATTCGCCGACCACGCCGACCACTTCGCCCGGCGCGACATCGAGGTTGATCCGGTCGACTGCCGGCAAGCCGTTGAAATTCACCGCGAGATTGCGGATGGTCAATAAGCTAGACATTTAGGCCATCCTTTTCAGTTTGGGATCGAGTGCGTCGCGCAGCCCGTCGCCGAGCAGATTGATCGCGAGCACCGAGATCAGGATGGACAGACCCGGCATGGTGACGATCCACCAGGCGCTGTCGATGTAATCGCGCGCCGAGGCCAGCATCGCGCCCCACTCCGCCGACGGCGGTTGCACGCCGAGGCCGAGAAAACCGAGCGCCGCGGCATCGAGAATCGCCGACGAAAAGCCTAACGTAGCCTGCACGATCAGCGGCGCGGTGCAGTTCGGCAGCACTTGCGAAAACATCAAACGCAAAGTGCCGGCGCCCGCCACGCGCGAAGCCGTCACGTACTCCTTCTGCAACTCGCCCTGCGCCGACGCGCGCGTCAAACGCACATAGCCCGGCAAGGCGACGATCGCGATCGCGAGCATCGTATTGACGAGACCCGGACCGATGATCGCCACCACCGCTACCGCGAGCAGCAGCGACGGCAGCGCGAGCAGCACGTCCATGATGCGCATGATCGGCGTGTCGGCCCACTTCTCGAAGAATGCCGCAATCAGACCGAGCACGACGCCCGGAATCAGCGCGAGCACCACTGAGACGAAGCCGATCCAGAACGACAGCCGCGCGCCATACATCAGACGCGAGAGGATGTCGCGGCCCGCTTCGTCGGTGCCAAGAATGAACTTCCAGTTGCCGCCCTCGAGCCATGCGGGCGGAATCTTCACGAAGTCGCGGTATTGCTCGATCGGACTGTGCGGTGCGATCAACGGCGCGAAGATCGCGATGAAGATCAGCACGAGCACAATGACGCCGGCGCTGACAGCGCCACGGTTACGCGAGAAATTCGCCCAGAATTCACGGGCGGCGATAGCGCGGCCACTGGGTGGCGTGACCGACTGGGGGACTGTATTTTGAATGTCTGCCATTTCGGTTTACCTCGTATGGCGGATGCGCGGATTCAGCACGCCGTACAACAAATCGACGACGAGGTTCACGACGATCACCAGCGTGGCGATCATCAGGATACCGCCCTGCACGACCGGATAGTCGCGCCGGCCGATCGCGTCGATCAGCCACTTGCCGATACCCGGCCATGAAAACAGCGTCTCGGTCAGCACCGCGCCCGCGAGCAGCGTGCCGACCTGCAAGCCGATCACCGTCACCACCGGAATCAGCGCATTGCGCAACGCATGCACGACGATCACGCGTCCCGGCGACAAGCCCTTCGCGCGCGCCGTGCGGATGTAGTCCTCGCGCAGCACTTCGAGCATCGACGAACGCGTCATGCGCGCGACGACCGCCAGCGGAATCGTGCCGAGCACGATGGCCGGCAGGATCAGATGGCTGAGCGCGGATTTGAACGCGCCTTCGTCGGTGGACATCATCGCGTCGATCAGCATGAAGCCGGTCACGTGCGGAATGTCGTATTCAACCGCGATGCGGCCGGACACCGGCGTCCAGCCGAGCTTCACGGAGAACACCATGATGAGGATCAAGCCCCACCAGAAGATCGGCATCGAGTAGCCGGTCAGCGCCGTGCCCATCACGCCGTGATCGACCACCGTGCCGCGCCGCAAGGCCGCGAACACGCCCGCCGGCAAGCCGACGATCAGCGCGAACAGCATCGCGCAGATCGACAGTTCGACGGTAGCGGGAAAGCGTGCGAGGAATTCGCCCATCACGCTGGTGTTGGTGATGATCGAGGTGCCGAGGTCGCCGTGCAGCGCGCGCCCGATGTAGTGGACGTACTGCATCGGCAGGGATTCGTCGAGCCCGAGGCGGTGCATCGCCGCGGCGTGCATGGCGGGATCGACGCCGCGCTCGCCCATCATCACTTCGATGGGGTCGCCCGGTATCAGGTGAATCAGCGCGAACGCGAGGATCGTGATGCCGATGAAAGTCGGAATCACCATACCGATGCGGCGCAAAACAAAGCGGAACATGGTTCGTCCCTATGGTCTTGGTGAAGAAAAAACGCAACCGGCGACGAGGGCTCGTGACCCCGGTCGCCGGACCATTTCGACCAGTTTTCTAACCGTGCGAAAAGCGTACTGCGCAAATTTTACGACTAGCTCGACGAATTACTTGATGCTGACGCCGTCGAAACGCGCATAGCCGAGCGGTTCGATACGCATATCCACGACCTTCTTGCTGACAGGCTGGTACACCGTGGAGTGAGCGATCGGCGAGAACGGCAGTTGCTGCGCGAAGATCTGCTGAGCCTGCATGTAAGCCGTCGTGCGCGCGCCCTGATCGGACGTGACGCGACCCTTCTGGATCAGGTCGTCGAACGGCTTGTAGCACCACTTCGAGAAGTTGTTGCCGTTCACCGCTTCGCAGCCGAGCAGCGTGCCGAGCCAGTTGTCCGGATCGCCGTTGTCGCCGGTCCAGCCGATCAGCATCGTGTCGTCCTCACCTGCGTGAGCGCGCTTGATGTACTCGCCCCACTCATAGGTGACGATCTTCGCCTTCACACCGATCTTGGCCCAGTCGGCCTGGATCATTTCCGCCATCAGGCGGGCGTTCGGGTTGTACGCGCGCTGCACCGGCATCGCCCACAAGGTGATGTCGAAGCCGTTCGGATAGCCGGCCTTGGCCAACAGGGCCTTAGCTTTGTCCGTGTCGTAGGACGCGCTCTTCAGGTTCTTGTCGTACGACCATTGGGTCGGCGGCATCGGGTTCGTGGCGGCTTGGCCCGCGCCTTGGTAAACGGAGTCGATGATCGCCTTCTTGTTGATCGCCATGTCGAGCGCCTGACGCACTTCGACCTTGTCGACCGGCTTGTGCGTCACGTTGTACGCGAGGTAGCCGAGGTTGAAGCCCGGTTGCGACGGCATCGCGATGTTCGCTTCTGCCTTCAGCGGCGCGATGTCGGCCGGACGCGGATAGCTCATCACCTGGCATTCGTCGCGCTTGATCTTCTGCACGCGCACGCCGGCGTCCGGCGTGATCGAGAAAATCAGCTTCGAGATCTTCACCGTGTTCGGCTTCCAGTAATCCGGATTGCCGTCGAAGCGGATCGTCGCGTCTTTCGTGTAGCTGCGGAAGATGAACGGGCCCGTGCCGACTGGGAACTGGTTGATGTCGGCGGCCTTGCCGGCTTTCATCAACTGGTCGCCGTATTCACCCGAGAGAATCGACGCGTATTCCATTGCCAGATTCTGGATGAACGGCGCGTTGACTTCCTTCAGCGTGAACTTGACCGTGTACGGATCGACCTTTTCGACGCTGGTGATCAGCTTGTCGAGGCCCATGTCCGTGAAGTACGGGAACTGGACCGGGTAAGCCTTATGAAAGGCCGAGTTCGGGTCCAGCATGCGCTGGAACGTGAACACGACGTCGTCCGCATTGAATTCGCGCGTCGGCTTGAAGAACGACGTGGTCTGGAACTTCACGCCATGACGCAGATGGAACGTATAGGTCTTGCCGTCCGCGGAGACATCCCACTTTTCGGCGAGGCCCGGTTCCACCTTGGTGCCGCCGCGTTCGAATTCGACGAGACGGTTGTAGACGGTGAACGTGTTTGCCGTGAAATCGGTGCCCGTGGTGTATTGGGCAGGATCGAAACCCGCGGGGCTGCCTTCTGAGCAGTAGACCAGGGTTTTGTTCGGGATCTCGGCGCGCGCGACACTTGCGCCCACCATCGATGCCGCTGCAGCTGCGACGAGCGTCGTAACACGCGCGGCGCGCAACAGATTGTTTTGCTTCATGTTTCCTCCAGGTTCGTGGCCGGCTCCCGCCGGCGTAGCGCGATATTACTTGAGCTTGGCTCACAGCACCAAGCGGAGGAAATTCCCTCCGTTGATCGGAGTTACCGCTTTAGCGGTTACCCCGATCCCACGCAGCACGGACAATCGGAAACCATTTGGGCATAAGACCAGCCGCACGCCGGCGCTGGCCGGAACGTGCGGCTTTAGAAGGTCGCTTCAGCAAAATACGACTCGCCGGCGTTATTTCAGACCTACGTTCATGAATTGCGTCGGGCCGAACGGGTCGATCTTGAAGCCGGTGACGTTCTTGCTGATCGGCTGATAGACCGTGGAGTGGGCGATGGGCGTGAACGGAACCTGATCCTTGAAAATCTCCTGGGCTTGAGTATAGGCACTGGTGCGCTGTGCCAGATCGGTCGTACTGCGGCCCTTTTTGATCAGATCGTCATAAGGTTTGTAGCACCATTTGGAAAAATTACTGCCGTTGACTGCGTCGCAACCCAGTAATACCCCAAGCCAGTTATCCGGATCGCCATAATCGCCCGTCCAGCCAATCAACATCGCTTCATGCTCGCCTGCATGGGCGCGGCGAATATATTCACCCCATTCGTACGTCGCGATCTTCACCTTGACGCCGATCTTCGCCCAATCGGATTGCAGCATTTCCGCCATCAGGCGCGCGTTCGGGTTATAAGGCCGTTGAACCGGCATGGCCCAAAGCGTCAAATCGAAGCCGTCCGGATAGCCTGCCTGCTTCAGCAGCGCCTTGGCTTTTTCCGTATCGTACGGGGCGTCCTTCAGATTCTTGTCGTAGCCCCACTGGGTCGGCGGCATGGGGTTGGTCGCCGTCTGGCCCGCGCCCTGATACACCGACTCGATAATCGCTTTCTTATTGATCGACATATCGAGCGCGCGGCGCACCAGCACGTTATCGAGCGGTTTCTTGGTGGTGTTGTAGGCGATATAGCCGAGGTTGAAACCCACCTCATTGGGCATAACGAGAGACGCATCGGTTTTCACCGTCGGAATATCGGCGGGACGAGGATACGCCATCACCTGGCATTCGCCGCGTTTCAGTTTCTGCAGGCGCACGGCCGGATCGACGGTAATCGCGAAGATCAGCTTGCCGACTTTGACGACGCCCGGTTTCCAGTAATCGGGATTGCCGTCGAAGCGAATCGTGTCGTCTTTCGTATAGCTGCGGAAAATGAACGGACCGGTGCCGACCGGATATTGATTGATATCCGACGCTTTACCCGCTTTCAATAACTGATCGCCATATTCCGCCGAAAGAATCGACGCGAACGGCATCGCAATCTGTTGTAAAAAAGGCGCGTCCACTTCCTTCAGCGTGAATTTAACCGTGTACGGATCGACCGCTTCGACCTTCGCGATGTTCTTGGCGAGGCCCAGATCGGTGAAATACGGGAACGGCACCGAGTACGCCTTGCGGAACGGCTGCTCGGGGTCGAGCATGCGTTGGTACGTGAAGACGACATCGTCCGCATTGAATTCGCGCGTCGGCTTGAAGAACGCCGTGGTCTGGAACTTCACGCCGTGGCGCAGATGAAACGTATAGGTCAGCCCATCCGGCGAAACGTCCCATTTTTCGGCGAGCCCCGGTTCGATGTCCGTGCTGCCGTGCGCGAACTCGATCAGCCGGTTGTAGACCGTGTACGACCCCGCGCTAAACTCGACGCTGGTGGTGTACTGGGCACTGTCGAAGCCCGCCGGACTGCCTTCGGAGCAGAACACGAGCGTCTTGTCGGGCAGCTTGGCCGCCTCAGCGGCGGCGGGTGTCAGGCCGGCACTCAGGACCGCACAGGCGGCGAGCGCCGGAAGGCAGGTTTGGCGAACTGCAAACAGCAACTTGGGTACCGTCATCATGTTCTCCGCACAGCAGCCACGTTAGCTGCGCTTTGATCATAGACAGCACAAAAATCGGGTTCAATGCGGGCTTACGCCGCAAGGTTGACTCGGGCTGGCGCGCTTGTTGCGACGCAGCAGTCGTTGCGGCCGAATTTGCGCGTCGGAATTGTCGTTCCTGCTTCATTCGCCAGCGGCCGCCGGCAGCAGCGCTGCACAGTATTCGCGCGCAAGCCCCAGCGCCCCTTCCGCGCCGTTCGTGGCGCCTATTCGCCGCGCGAAAAAAAACCGCGCGACTCAATGAGCCGCGCGGTTTCGTTTCAAAACGTGATGGGTGCTTAAGCGCCCAGGCGTTCGCAGATCGCCTTGGTCGCAGCGGCGCCGTTCAGCGTGTAGAAGTGCAGACCCGGCACTTTCGCGTCGATGAGACGCCCGCACAGGTCCGTCACCACATCCAGCCCGAATGCGCGAATCGACTCGCGGTCGTCGCCGAAACTTTCCAGCCGTCGCGCGATCCAGCGCGGCACTTCAGCGCCGCACATCTCCGAGAAACGCATCAGTTGCGAGAAGTTCGTGATCGGCATGATGCCCGGCACGATCGGCACATCCACGCCGAGCTTCCTTGCGTCGTCGACGAAACGGAAATACGCGTCCGCGTTGAAGAAGTACTGCGTGATCGCCGAATTGGCGCCGGCCTTCACCTTGCGGGCGAAGTTGTCCAGATCGTGACGCGGCGAGCGCGACTGCGGATGGTATTCCGGATAGCCGGCCACCTCGATCCAGAACCAGTCGCCAAACTCGGCGCGGATAAAGCTCACCAGTTCCGACGCGTAACGCAACTCGCCCACTTCGCCCATGCCGGACGGCAGATCGCCGCGCAGCGCGACGATATGGCGGATGCCATGCGCGCGGTATTCGTTGAGAATGGCACGCAGGCTCTCTTTCGACGAGCCAATGCACGACACGTGCGGCGCCGCTTCGAGCCCTTCCTTCGCCATTTCGACGACGGTATCGAGCGTGCCCTGTTGCGTCGAGCCGCCGGCGCCGAACGTGACGGACACGAACTTGGGCTTGAGCGTGATGAGCTGGGCGCGCGTGGCGCGCAGCTTGTCGACGCCTTCCTGCGTTTTCGGCGGGAAGAATTCGAATGATAGTTCGATCGGGTTCATGATTCAGTGGGTCAACCGAGACTGCGGTTGCCGAAAATAAGCGCGGACAGCAGCCAGGAAACGATGCTGTACAGAATCGAGCCGATGAACGCCGACCAGAAACCCGACACTTCGAAGCCCTTCAGCAGCGACGCGCACAGCCAGAAGCACAGCGCATTGACCACCAGAATGAAGAGTCCGAGCGTGAGAATCGTGACGGGCAGCGTCAGCAGGATCAGAACCGGCCGCAGGATCGTGTTGATCAACCCGAGCACCACCGCGACGATCAATGCGGTGCCGAAACTGCGGATATGAATCGACGGAACGAGGTAGGTGATGATCAGGAGCGCAAGCGCGTTGATCAGCCAGGTCAGCAGCAAGGTCATGTAGAGCTCCTTTGGCAGGATGTCCGATAACGAAAAAAGCGCGCAAAGCGGCAGGCATGGCGGACAAAGCGGCGCATCATGCGCCGCCATGTCGTCAAGCTGTCATGCGGTCAAACCGCCGCGACGCGCTTAATAGCGGTAGTGGTTCGGCTTGAACGGACCATTCTTGTCGACGCCGATGTAGCCGGCCTGATCGTCGGACAGCACGGTCAGGTTCGCGCCGATGCGCGCCAGATGCAGGCGTGCGACCTTCTCGTCCAGATGCTTCGGCAGCACGTACACCTTGTTCTCGTACTTCTCGCCTTGCGTGAACAGTTCAATCTGCGCAAGCGTCTGGTTCGTGAACGAGTTCGACATCACGAACGACGGGTGGCCCGTCGCACAACCCAGGTTCACGAGGCGGCCTTCAGCCAGCAGGATCACGCGCTTGCCGTCCGGGAAAATGATGTGGTCGACTTGCGGCTTGATGTTGTCCCACTCGTACTGACGGGTCGACGCCACGTCGATTTCCGAATCGAAGTGACCGATGTTGCAGACGATCGCGTTGTGACGCATCGCCTTCATATGGTCGTGGCCGATCACATGGTAGTTGCCGGTTGCCGTCACGAAGATGTCGGCCTTGTCCGCCGCGTATTCCATCGTCACGACACGGTAGCCTTCCATTGCCGCCTGCAGCGCGCAGATCGGGTCGATTTCGGTGACCCACACGGTTGCGCCCAGACCGCGCAGCGATTGCGCGCAGCCCTTGCCCACGTCACCGTAACCTGCGACCACGGCAATCTTGCCCGCGATCATCACATCGGTTGCGCGCTTGATGCCGTCGACCAGCGACTCACGGCAGCCGTAAAGGTTGTCGAACTTCGACTTGGTGACCGAGTCGTTGACGTTGATCGCCGGGAACGGCAGACGGCCTTCCTTTTCCATCTGATACAGACGGTGCACGCCAGTCGTGGTTTCTTCCGTCACGCCCTGAATGTGCGCGAGGCGCGTGGAGTACCACGTCGGGTCAGCGTCGAGGTGCGAAGCGATCGATTTGTACAGCGCGACTTCTTCTTCATTCGTCGGCTTCGAGATCACCGAGCGGTCTTTTTCCGCTTTCGAGCCCAGGATCAGCAGCAACGTGGCGTCGCCGCCGTCGTCGAGGATCATGTTGGCGAATTCGCCGTTCGGCCATTCGAAAATGCGGTGCGAGAATTCCCAGTACTCGTCGAGCGATTCGCCCTTGAATGCGAACACCGGCGTGCCGGCCTTGGCGATTGCCGCGGCGGCGTGATCCTGCGTCGAGAAGATGTTGCATGAGGCCCAGCGCACGTCGGCGCCAAGCGCGGTCAGCGTCTCGATCAGCACACCGGTCTGGATCGTCATGTGCAGCGAACCCGCAATGCGCGCGCCCTTCAGCGGCTGCTGCGCCTTGTACTCTTCGCGCGTTTGCACGAGGCCGGGCATTTCCGTCTCGGCGATGTTGAGTTCCTTGCGGCCCCAGTCGGCAAGCGACATGTCGGCAACAACGAAGTCCTGGGAATTTTTGGAATCGATAACAGCGGCGTTCATCACGCCCTCCTTTCTAAGTAGTGACTAGAAATTTGACGTGAGCGCGGTTCGATGCGGTGGCGAGGAAAGCGCAATGCGCATCCGAGCCCTCCGATTGAAGTCTCCGAGCCTGGCGGGCGGCCGGCGAATAGGCTGATTCGCGGTACCCGTCGCAACGCTCCTCGAAGACGAACGGCGATTGTAGCAAAACGAGATGGCTTCGGGGCGTGGATCGGGTTTTCAGGCGACGCGGGTTTCTCGCGCTTCGAGCGTGTGCGCGAGCACCGTTATGGACGCCTCGCAGACGTCGCGCGGCCTGTCAGGCGGCGGCCCCGGTCGTCACGTTCGCCGCGCGCAATTGCGCGATGCCGGCGCGCGCGGTCTCGAGAAACTGCCTGGAAACGCGGAACGCTTCGGCGACATCGGCGGGATCCGGAATCTGCAATCCGAGCGCGACGCGAAAGTAACGTTCGGCGTGAATGCCCGCGTGGTAATGCATGCGCACGCGCTTCGCGCCGCTCAACCGTGGGTTGCCGAATATATCGCGCAACGCCCACGAAAACGCGCCGTCTTCGCCACCGATCCGGCGAAACGCATCGTCCATTGGAAAGCCGCCGAGCGCGAGATAAGCCGCCCGGCGAATGAACAGGCCGCTGGGCACCGTATTGCTAAGCGTCGCAGCATGCGCGGCGAAGTCAGGGTGAGCCGTGAGGTCGCGCGGAAAATCCGCGTACTCGACGTCGAGCCGCACGGACACTTGCGTGGGATTTTCCGCGAGGAATGCGCTCGCCGCGGCGAGGGCGCCGGGCAGGTATTCGTCATCGGCATCGAGGAACGCAATCAGGTCGTGCGACGCATGCATCGCGCCCCAGTTGCGCGCTCGGGCCGGGCCGCCGTTGTACGGCATCCGCAACAGCCCCACGCGCGCGTCGACGCGGCCGCATTGCGCCACGATGTCCGTGGAGGCGTCGGCCGAGCCGTCATCCACCACGATTATCTGCGTGGTCTCAGGCTGGGTCTGGCAACTTTGCAGAGCACGCGCCAGCGTCGCCGCGCCGTTATAGCAGGGAATGATGATCGAAATAGGCGTCATGATGAGCCGGGTGATGGGCGGGTCGGCGGTTGAAAATCCATTGATGTTATTCCGCTTGGCGCCGGGCGTATCTTGAATTGGCTGCGGCGTCGCCGGATCGGCACTCTGCAATATAAATATATTGACTTACAATCAGCCGGATCATTCCAATTTGGAATTCTGGAGTTTGAGATCGTGGAACTACGTGCGCTGCGGTATTTCGTCGAAGTGGTGCGTCAGCAGAGTTTCACTGTCGCGGCCGAGCAGATGTTCGTGACGCAGCCGACCATCAGCAAAATGGTCAAGTCGCTGGAAGATGAAATCGGCTCGCCGCTGCTGCTGCGCGACGGGCGCCAGATGGTGCTGACCGATGCCGGCCGGATCGTCTATCAGCGCGGCCAGGACGTGCTGGCCGCCCACGCGCAGCTGCAGGCTGAACTGAACGATCTCGACACGCTCGGCCGCGGTCAACTCACCATCGGCATTCCGCCCATGGGCGGCTCGCTCTTCACGCCGGCCATCGCCATGTTTCGTCAGCGCTATCCGAAAATCGAACTCAAGCTGTTCGAACAGGGCTCGCGCGCCATTGAAACCGCGCTGATCAACGGCGAACTGGAATTAGGCGGCGTGCTGCAGCCGGTCGACCCGGAAAATATCGACGTGCTGCCCATGACGCGTCAGTTGCTGTGGCTCGTCGCACGCACGGGCTCGAGCTGGGACGACCTGCACGAGGTGCCGCTCGCGCAACTGGCCAACGAGCCGTTCGTGTTCTACGGCGAAAGCCTGGCTCTCAACGATGTCGTCCTGAACGCATGCCGCACCGCCGGTTTTGCGCCGACCATTGTCGGACGCAGCGGGCATTGGGATTTCATGGCGGCGCTGGTGCTGGCCGGTGTCGGCATTGCGCTGTTGCCGGCGCCCTACTGCCGGCGTCTCGACCCCGCGCAGTTCACCTGCCGACCGGTGGTGGAACCGGAGATTCCATGGGAAATGGCGATCGGCTGGCGTCGCGATGGCTATCTGTCGCACGCCGCGCGCGCGTGGCTCGAAGTCGCGCGGGAAGCGCTGCCCGGCCAGGCCGCCGACGATTTCATGCTCGGGCCGGGTATCGGCGTGACCGGTATCACGACACCGTTTCCCGCACGGCCCGCCGAGTGAGGCAGTGCCGCCCGGCGCAAACCGGGCGGCATGTCTTAAGGGATGGATTCAGCCCGCAATCACTGCTGCGCGACGAACTCGATGCGGCGATTGGCAAAGCGGCCGCTCGCCGTGTCGTTGCTCGCCACCGGACGCGCCTGGCCATAGCCTTGCGCCAACAGCGAATCAGCCGGCACGCCTGTCTTGACGAGGTAGGCGCGCACCGCTTCGGCACGTTGCTTCGACAATTGCAGATTCGCGCCTTCGCCGCCGACGTTGTCCGAATAGCCCGCCACTTCAAGACGCGCGGTCTTGCCGTTGCTGGCGCAGGCGTTCAGCACGCGCGCCGATTGCTTCAGATCATCCACCGCCGAAGCCGGTACATGCGCGCTGGCGCTCGCGAAGTTGATCACCTGCAGGTTCAGCACCTTGACCACATCCGCTGCGGCGCACGAGCTATCCGGCGTGAGCAGGTTCTTGATCGCGCTGCGGAAGTTATCGTTGGCATCGGCGACGGCGTGCGCAACGTCGAACGAACCGATCTGATACGACGTGCCGAACAGCGACTTCAGCTTGTCGAGCCAGCCGAGCTTCTTGTCCGCGGCAGCGCCGCTCAGTTCGATGTGCGTGCCGACCACTTTCACTTCCGCGCCGGGCAGCGAAAGCAACGGCAACAGACTGTCGAAATGCGCCAGCCAGTCGGCCGGTTTCGTGGCCGGATCGACCGTGATGTTGGGCACGAAGTTGTATTGACCGAGGCGCTTCGTCAGCTGATCCATCAGTAGCGTCTTTTCAGCTTCGCTGCCGACCGTGGCGGTCAGCGTGGGTTTGCCGGCTGAGTCGACGGTGAAGCTGAGCTGGCTGTCCTGAGTCGGCGCGAGTGCGGCGGCGGGTTGCTGCGCGTCGCTCGCCGAACTGGCGGGCGCTGCGGCGCTGGCGGCGGGAGCCGACGCCGCCGCGTCGCTGGCGGCCACCGCAACGGCCGACGCCTGAACAGGCGCCGAAGCCGGCTGCACGCTAACCGCTGCTTCGGAACTGTTGTGCCCTGCAGCGCGGCTGGCGTTCTGCTCACTCTGGCAGCCACGCAAAAACAGAAACGCCAGCACCGCCGCGATTGCCGCGAGCAGCCACCACAGCCACGTGTGCGAACGGCGCTTTTCGCGCACCACGGCGCCTGCGGGCACGTGAATGGTCGACAAGGCGTCGGCGACCGGCTTCGCCGCGGGCGTCGGATGATCGATGTGCGACGAAACAGCCTTCAGTTGCGCCAGAATGTTGCCGGCAAACGCGCCGACGCCGCCCAGACCGAGCGCGGCCATCAGGCGGTCGTTCAGATAAGGCGCGATGACCGGCAGTTGATGGCCCAGCAGCGTGGGCAGTTGTCCGGCGTTGCCCTGACCTTCGAGACAATGCCGCTTCAGCAAGCCAAGCAGCGTTGCCCCGACGATGCCCGTCATGGCATGCGTGGCGTGCGCCGGTACGCCGGTTTGCGAGGCGACTTCGTCGCTCAGCGCGTCGACGCGGCGGTCCAGTGTTCGTTCGAGCAACTGCCGCCCGGCCATTTCCAGTCGGCTCAAGCCATTCGTGCTGTCGATCAGATGCGGCAGTTGTTCGGCGATATGGCCGTTCACTTCCGGCGAGAGGATCGTGGCGAACAGCGAACGCGCACCGTCGAGCGTCGCACCCTTTTGCATCAGACCGGCGACAAGCGTCGGCGCCGCGACGGACAGCACCTTCTGGGTCGCGTCCGCCGGTAGCCCCAGGCGCCCCGCTAGCTGCCGCACCACACCGTCCGTCATGGCGGACTGAATCAATTGAATTGCGTTGATGCTCATCGCTTCGCTTCCTTGAGTTCCCGAACGCGTCACCTGACGCGCTCCTTTTTGCGGCGCGATTATAGGTTTCGGGAAATCTCATAAACGAAACGGCACAATTTATGACGAATTGGCAGACGTTCGCTCAAGTTGTCTTATATTTGGCGGCAAAATCTGACATATCACCGAGCGCGCAGGCGGCATTCGCCGCCATGCCGGCTCAACTGATCGACGCCATCTGCAGCTCCGCTTGCGGCTCGCGACGGGCCGCCGCGATCAGATCCGCCGCGCGCTCGCCGATCATCACCGTCGGCGCATTGGTGTTGCCGCCGATCAACGTTGGCATCACCGAAGCGTCGACGATCCGCAGTCCCGTGACGCCGCGCACCCGCAACTGCGGATCGACCACCGAGCGCGCGTCGCCGCCCATCCGGCACGTGGCAACGGGGTGATAGATCGTGTCGGCATGCTCGGCGATCGTGCCACGCAACTCCTCGTCCGACTGGCCAGGATGCGTGTACAACTCGCTGCCGCCGTGCAGCGCAAGCGAGGGCGCGTCGAGAATACGCCGCGCCATCCGCGCGCCGTCCACCAATAAATCGAGATCGCGCGAATCGCTGAAGAAACGCGGGTCGATCACCGGCGCGGTGCGCGCATCGGCGCTCGCAAGCGTCACGGTGCCGCGGCTGTGCGGCCGCAGCACGCACACGTGCAGCGAATAACCGTGACCCCAATGCTTGTGACGGTTGTGATCGTCGACGATGGCCGCGCAGAAATGCATTTGCAGATCCGGCCGGTCGAGCGTCGGCTTGCTCTTCAGAAAACCGCCCGCCTCGGCGACATTGCTCGACAGCATGCCGCGCCCGTGGCGCATGAACGTGACGAACTGCGGCAGCATTCGCGCGATGCCGCGAATCGAAAAGCCGGTCGGCTCGATCGACGAAATCCGTTTGTTGATGGTGAAATCGACGTGGTCGATCAGATTCTGGCCGACCTCCGGCGCGTCGTGCAGCACCGAAATGCCAAGCGACTGCAGATGCGCAGCCGGTCCGATACCCGAGCACATCAGCAATTGCGGCGAATTGAATGCGCCTGTGGCAAGCACTACTTCCCCGCGTGCCTGGAGCGTTTCCGTGCGGCCGCCGCGCACGATCTCCACGCCGCTCGCGCGCTTGCCGTTGAAGGCGACGCGCAGCACCGTCGCGTCGGCGATCGTATTCAGGTTGGGACGGGCGCGGTCGTAGATATAGGCGCGCGCCACGCTGCAGCGGCGTCCGTCGCGCTGCGTCACCTGATAGAAACCGATCCCTTCCTGATCCGCACCGTTGAAGTCGGCATTCGGCTTGTAGCCGGCTTCCATCGCTGCCTGCACGAAGCGCCGCGAAAACGGATTCTGATAGCGCAGATCGGAGACGGTCAGCGGGCCGCTGTCGCCGTGCCATGCATCGGCGCCGCGCTGGTTGCCTTCGGCGCGGCGGAAATACGGCAGCACCTCCGCCCACGACCAGCCTTCGCAGCCCAGTTCCGCCCATTCGTCGTAATCGAGCTGATGGCCGCGCGTGTAAATCATCGCGTTGATCGCACTCGATCCGCCGAAGCCGCGCCCGCGCGGCTGATACCCTTGCCGTCCGCCAAGCCCCGGTTGCGGCGTGGTCAGATAACCATAATTGGTCTTGAGTTTATGCGGCACCACCGCCGCCACGCCGACCGGCATACTGACCAACAGATTGCGGTCCGTGTGCAGTCCGGCTTCGATCAGCGCGATCGTCGCGTCCGGGCAGCTGTCCGCGAGACGGCTCGCCAGCGCGCAACCGCCCGAGCCCGCACCGACGATGATGTAGTCGTATTGCATCCGCTCCTCCTGATGGGCCGCGTTGCTCGCACGCCCTGTCTCGTGCACACTTGTCTACGTGTGTTTCATCGGCATTGTAGGGAGCCTTCGGACGGTGCGGCGCCTCTACGGCAGAGCGATTCCTCTAAACGGAAGGGCCGCCGCGCCCTATGATGAAAGACGCGCTAACGCCCGCCGGGCGGCTGCGCCCAGCATTCAAACGCGGCGTGGCACGCGCCGTCCTCTTAGCGTGCGGCATGACACGCGGCGATCAAACAGCGCGCTGCCGGCCCACGTCGGCGAGCATGCGTTGAACGGAGACAGCAGATGGAAAAGCACAGCTTCGGCCAGACTCACGAGGTGACCAATCAGGTCGCGCCGCTGGCGGACTACAACCTCTTTTCCAGCGACGCCGCGTTGTCCGCCGCCCTCGAACGTGACGGCGCCGGTTGGCATCGCGGTGCATTGCTGCAGCACGGCGCGGCGCTCACCACGCCCGAGACGCTGGCGCTCGCCGAACTGGCCAACCGTCACGAGCCCGAGCTTTTCACGCATAGTCCGCGCGGCGAGCGCATCGACGCGCTGGAGTTTCATCCTTCGTGGCACACGCTGCTCTCGCTGCTGCGCCGTGAAGGCCTGCACGCGCTGCCATTTTCCGATCCGCAACGCGGTGCGATGGTGGCGCGCTGCGCCGGTTACTTCCTGCATGCGCAGATTGAATCCGGTTCGCTCTGCCCGCTGACGATGACCTTCGCGAGCATCCCCGTGTTGCAACGCGAACCCGCGCTATTCGCGACGCTGCGCGACAAGCTCTACGCGCGCGAGCACGATTCGCGCGATCTGCCGCTCAAGCAGAAAACCTCCGCGATGATCGGCATGGGCATGACCGAAAAACAGGGCGGGTCGGATGTGCGCAGCAATCAGACACGCGCCTACGCCACCGCCGGCAGCGGCCGTGGGGCCGCCTACCGGCTCGTCGGGCACAAATGGTTCTTCTCCGCGCCGCAGTGCGATGCGCATCTGGTACTCGGCCGCACCGACGAACACGAAGGCCTGTCGTGCTTCTACGTGCCACGCTTTGCGCCCGACGGCCGCAAGAACAACGTGCAGATCCAGCGTCTGAAAGACAAGCTCGGCAATCGCTCGAATGCGAGCAGCGAAGTCGAATTCCTCGACGCGTTCGGCATCATGATCGGCGACGAGGGACGCGGCGTGCCGACCATCATCGAAATGGCGAATTACACACGGCTCGATTGCGTGATCGGCAGTGCGGCGCTGATGCGCGCGGCGCTCGTGCAGGCGATTCACCATGCGCGTCATCGCAGCGCGTTCGGCTGCCATCTCGCCGATCAGCCGCTGATGCGCAACGTGCTCGCCGATCTGGCTCTGGAATCGGAAGCGGCGACGGTGCTGTTCATGCGCCTCGCGCGCGCGTTCGAAGAGTCCACCGACGCCGCTTCCACTTCGCTTGGCGAGCGCGCGTGGCGCCGTATCGTCACGCCCGCAGCAAAGTACTGGGTCTGCAAGCGCGCGCTGGAATTCACCGGCGAGGCGATGGAAGTCTGGGGCGGCAATGGCTACGTCGAAACCGGTCCGATGGCGCGCTTCTATCGTGAAGCGCCAGTGAACTCGATCTGGGAAGGCTCCGGCAACGTAATGTGCCTCGACGTGCTGCGCGCGATGGAGCGCGAGCCGGAAGCGGCGCAGGCGTTGCTCTCCGCCTGGCAGGCGGACGCGCAAGCGCATCCGGCGTTGAGCGCCGCGCTCGGCAAGCTGGCCGCCACGCTCAATGGACCGGCCGAGCATCGCGAAGCTTCAGCAAGGCGGATCGCGCAGCAAGTCGTGCTGATCGCGCAGGCCGCCTTGCTGCTCAAACACGCACCTGGCGAAGTGGCCGAGGCGTTTATTGCCACGCGCCTCGCCGATGGCTGCGGCGAAAGCGGCCGCGTGTATGGCACGCTGCCGGCCACGTTCGATCACGCGGCGATCGTCGAACGGGCATTTCCTGCCTGACGCTAAACACGCACGCTTGCAAACAGACTGCGAAGCAGAGGCTGCGGAAGCACATCCAATAAAAGCGCGATTCGACGCGCAAATCCATCAGGGAGTGGACACACATGAAAAATGATCTGCCGGAGGTCGCCGCGCTCGAAGCGCTGCTGCGCGACCAGCGCCACGCTTATCTGCGCGCGCCGTATCCGTCGTGGGAGACGCGCGCCGCGCATCTTAAAACGCTGCGCAAAGTCATGCTCGACAATCGCGACGCGCTCGCCGAAGCGATGAACGCCGACTTCGGCAATCGCTCGAAACAGGAAGTGTTGCTCGCGGAATTCTTGCTGGTGAAGGAGGAAATCGACGGCGCGCTTAGACACGGCAAGCGCTGGATGAAAGCGCAACGACGCAGCACCAACAAATGGCTGCTGCCCGCGCGAGCGAAGGTCGTGCCGCAGCCGCTGGGCGTGATCGGCATCATCGTGCCGTGGAATTATCCGGTGCTGCTCGCCGTGGGACCGCTTGTCAGCGCGCTGACTGCCGGCAATCGCGCGATCATCAAGATGTCCGAACTGACGCCTCGCACCTCGGCGCTGTTCGAACAGTTGATCGGACAAACCTTCGCGCGCGATCACGTCGCGGTGGTGAACGGCGACGCCGCGCTCGCCGCCGCGTTCAGCGCGCAGCCCTTCGACCACCTGCTGTTCACCGGCTCGACCAAGGTCGGTCACGAGGTGATGCGCGCCGCCGCCGAGCATCTGACGCCGGTCACGCTCGAACTGGGCGGCAAGTCGCCCGCCATCATCGGCGCGCATGCGCGTTTCGACAACGCGGTGGACAACCTCGTCGCCGGCAAGACGCTCAACGCGGGGCAAACCTGTATCGCGCCGGACTACGTGCTGGTGCCGCGCGGCAAGGAGCAGGCGTTCGTCGAACGAGCACGCGCGCGGATGGCGAAGATGTACCCGAACTTCGCTGGCAATCCGGATTACACGTCGATCATTTCGGCGCGCCACTTCGCGCGGCTGGAGCGTCTCGCCGACGAAGCCCAGGCCGCCGGCGCGCAGCTGCACTCGCTCACCGACAGTTCGCCCGATGCAACGAGCCGCCGCTTCCCGCTGATCGCCGTCACCAACGCGCCGGACGAATCCGCGCTGATGCAGGAGGAAATCTTCGGGCCGCTGCTGCCTATCGTGCCCTACGACACGCTCGACGACGCGATCGCGTGGATCAACGCCCGGCCGCGTCCGCTCGCGCTATATCTGTATGCCGACGACGCCGCCACCATCGAACGCGTGACGCACGAAACCATCGCCGGCGGCATGGCGATCAACGAGACGCTGATGCATCTTGCGTGCGAGAGTCTGCCGTTCGGCGGGGTCGGCGCGAGCGGCATGGGCGCATATCACGGCTACGAAGGCTTCGTGACGTTCTCGAAGATGAAGCCGGTGCTGACGCAGGCGCGTCTGAACGCCCGCGGATGGATTTCGCCGCCGTACGGCAAACGGGTCAACGCGCTGCTGAAACTGATGATGCGGTTCTGACGCTCAGCGCGTCGCCGGGCCGCCTTCGATTTCGGTGGCCACCACGTCGATGACATCCGGCGCGTCGGTGCTCGCGGCTGCCGGCGGCTCATTCTCGGCGCCGCTTTCCAGCCGATGCAGCCACGCAAGCATTTCCGCCACCGCCTGATAAAGCTGCGGCGGAATGCGCGCGTCGAGATCCACCTGCATCAATAGCGAGACCATTTCGGGCGCTTCGTGCACATACAGGCCGGCTTCCTTGGCCCGCTGCACGATCATCTCGGCCAGCACCCCGTAGCCTTTGGCGATCACACGCGGCGCGGGATCACTGCCTTGGGCGTCGTAGACGAGCGCGGCCGCGCTGCGGCGATGTTTGCGGCTCATCACATGTCCCAATCGAAATCGTCGAGCGGCGTGGCCGCGGTGCGACGGCGCACGCCCGCTGTCCGGTTCGTTGCCGAGCCGGCCGCACCGCCCGCCTCCGCCGAACTGCCCGCCGAAGCCGACCGCGCATACGCCGACGCCGCAGCCTGAGCGGCCGCCGGGCCCGCGCCATTCGCTGCGGTAGCGGGCGCGCCGCCGCCGATCTCGCGAATCGTCAAGCCATTCAACTGGATGCCCGCCGCCGCGAGCCGCTGGCGGAAGCTCTCGCCCTGCATCGCAAGACGCGCGGCGCCGCCGGGACTCGCCTGCACGCGCGCGACGAGCCGCGTGCCAGTCAGCGTCAATTCCGCATCGACGGTACCGAGCGTCGGCAGCGATAGCGTCAGGCGCGTGCGCCACGGCTGGTCGTCCTCGCTCGCGGTGCCGCCGCCGCTGCGGTCCCATTCGTCGCCTTCCTGTTCGATGGTCCAGTCGAGCTTGGCGCCCGGCCATGCTTCGCCGGTCCAGCGAAACTGCCCGGTCGCGAGCAGATCGAGCTGCTGACGCACCAACGGCACCGTCGCGGGATGAACCGCGGCGGCCATCGACTGAGCATTCTGCGAGGCGCCACCGTCGACGGTTTGCGCCGTCGCGCCGTGCAGGCTCGCATGCGCGGGCTGGCCGTTCAGATCGGACAGGGAACTGGCCAGCACCTCGCCGGCCACAAAACGCGCGGTTTGCGCGTTGGGGATCGAAGGCATCCCGCGAGCGGCGGCGCCCGCGTCTTGCGCGCCACCGTTCGAGAACCCTTTCGGCGCCGCACCCATGCCCTGCCGGGCGGACGGATTAGCGGGCGACGTTTCGCCGCTGTCGTTCACCCAATCGAGCGGCAGTTGCGCGGCAGCCGCGACGAGTTTGTTTTGCGCCTCGCCGGCGAGCGAAGCGGGCGAACGCTGGCCCGCCAGCCATTGCGCGAGATGCGCTTCATAAAAGAGTCCGCTATCGCCGACGGTCTGTTCGAGCGCGGCCGCGAGCGCCGCGACCGGCACCTGGGCCGCCGCGACATTGGCGCTGGCCGCGGTGGCAGCGGCATTGGGATTGTCGGCGGATGCGGTGGCAGCCGTCGCAGCAGAGGACGTAGCGAACAGCGGCGACGCGCCTATTTCCACATCGAGCGCGGGCGCGGCCGGCCAGATCGGCGTCTGGCCGATCACGGCGGGCGTCGCCTCGCCGCCCGAGCGCACGATCGCATTGAGCGTGAGCGCGACGGCGGACAGCGCGGTTTGGGCGGAGGGCTGCGGCGCGGGCGTCTCAATGAGCGCCGGCATGGTCGGCGCGGTTTCGACGCCCGCCGTGCCGGCCTGCGAAGCGGCCGCACTGCCTGGCGCGATATTGAGCAGACTATCGATCCGGCTCGCGAGCACCGAAGCGACAGTCGTGTCGATCCCGTTCATGCCGATTCCTTGGTCACATTGGCGGCGTCGCGCTCAAATAAAGTCAGTCAGCCGGATAAATAGAGGCGCCTCTGAACGCGCGCGGCGCAACTCAGCGCGCGCCGTACAGTTCCTTGAGCACGCGTGTCGGCCGTCCGGCGAACAGCGCGGACAGATTGACCATGCGCGGATTCGCCAGATCGCGGATCGCGGCGTCGTCGGCGAGTATCTGACGGATCAGCGCGTATTTGCGCAGACGCTCCGCTTCGTCGAGCTTCACGCCCGTTTCCGCGTCGCTCAACGCCTCGACCAGATGGCGGTATTCCTCCTGCAGGTGGACCAGATCGTTCCACAGCGCGCGCCGGGCAGCTATCAGCATGCGGCAGGAAATCGCTGCAATCGCCTCGTAACGGGCGAAGTATTCTGCGTTCGATGTCATCTCATGCTTTCCGCGGCGGGCTGGGCTGCCATCCGCGCGATCTCCGGGGCAATCCCGATCCATGCCTCTTCGAGTGTGGCCAGAAGACCATCCACCTCGACCAGCATCGCCTCGCTTTGTTTTATATTGGCTTCGAGCAGCCGCCGCGACATATAGCTATACAGCGCGTTCAACCGCTCCGCAATCTCACCGCCCGCCTCCAGGTTGAGCGATTGCTGCAGCCCGCTTTCGACGATCTGAATCGCCTTGCCGACCGCCTCTCCGCGCGCCGACACATTGCCCTGCTGCAAATGCATGCGCGCCTGCGCGATCGCTTGCCTTGCGCCCTGATACAACATCACGATCAGACGATGCGGACTCGCGCCCATCACCCCTGTCTCGACGCCGACGCGTGCGTACGCATTGGCTCCAGAGTGTCCTGGGGAAAACATCGGCGCTCCTCCTGTCTTGCACTGCGGTTGGTCGTGGCACCCCATCCGGGCACGTTGCGGCACCCGATTTTTGCCTGTACCTGGTTATCGGATAGGCAGCGGGAAAGCTTTAGGCCAGTGCAAGGAGGATTAAGGAGCCAAATGCCGCAGCCCGCGCCGGGCACACGGTTCGCACGCGTTCGGGCGGCCGGATCAGCGTTGCCGCCCGAGTCGCGCTCACACCGACATCTGCATGATGTCGTTATAGGCGGACACCAGCTTGTTGCGCACCTGCAGGCCGAACTGGAAGCCCACGTTGGCCTTTTGCATGTCGACCATCACGTCGTTTAGCGACACGTTCGACGAGCCGAGCTCGAACGCCTGCGATTCGCCGACCGCCTTGGTCTGATCGCCGCTGATCTTATCCAGCGAGGCTTTCAGTGCCGACGCAAAGCCGGTGGGCGTCGCCGCGCCCGACGTGTCAGCGACCGAATTGCTGCCGCCGGCCGCTTGCGCCGCCATCGACTGCATCTGTTGCAGCGCCGACGAAAGCGCGTTCACGGGGAAAGTCATGTTTTCTCCAGGGAAGGAAGACCGGCATGCCAAACCGTACCGATCTGGATGAAAGCATAGCAGCGGGCCATACGGGAAAGCCCCGAAACTAGGGGGGAAACCCGGCTCTATTCAAGCAATCGGGTTGGGCCGCGCTGCGGATAATTTCAAGGGTGAAAGTCTCTGTCCGTGCGCCCGCCGACCCTCGGCGCGGCAGCGGGCAGAACGCAAAAGGCATCCCGGAGAAACCCGACGCATGGATTCGTCAGCCAACTCTTTGATCAACCCCGACGCCCGCATGGGCCTCGCCGGCGCGCAGCCTGGCGCCGGCGCGGCCGGTGCCGGCCAGGCCGGCGGCGCAGCGGACCTTGGCGGGCTGGGGAGCAACCTCGGCGGCAACTTCGGTCAGCGCCTGTCAGGCCTCGCGCAAATGCGCGGCAACCCGCGCGCTCCGCTGATATTCGCGGTGGCGCTGCTGGTCGCCGTGGTGGCGGGGCTGTTCCTGTGGTCGCGGGCGCCGGACTACAAGGTGCTCTACAGCAACCTGTCGGACCGCGACGGCGGCGCCATCATCACGGCGCTGCAGGCCGCCAACATCCCATACAAGTTCTCCGACGCCGGCGGTGCGATCCTCGTGCCGGCCGAACAGGTGCATGAAATGCGTCTGCGTCTGGCCTCGCAAGGCTTGCCCAAGAGCGGCTCGGTCGGCTTCGAACTGATGGACAACCAGAAGTTCGGCATCAGCCAGTTCGCCGAACAGATCAACTATCAGCGCGCGCTGGAAGGCGAACTGGAGCGCACGATCGAGTCGATTTCGTCGGTGAAGTCGGCGCGCGTGCATCTGGCGATTCCGAAACCTTCCGTGTTCGTGCGCGACAAGGAAGCGCCGTCCGCCTCCGTGCTGGTGAACCTCTACCCTGGCCGCGCGCTCGACGAAGGCCAGGTGATGGCGATCACGCACATGGTGTCGTCGGCGGTGCCGGATATGCCGGTGAAGGGCGTGACCATCCTCGATCAGGACGGCAACCTGTTGACGCAACCGTCCACCGGCAGCGGGCTCGACGCCTCGCAACTGAAGTATCGCCAGCAGATCGAGCGCAGCACCCAGCAGCGCATCGACGCGATTCTCGCGCCCCTGTTCGGCTCGGGCAACGCGCATTCACAGGTCAGCGCCGATATCGATTTCTCGCACAGCGAGCAGACCTCGGAAAACTACGGCCCGAACGGCAACCCGCAACAGGCGGCGATCCGCAGCCAGCAATCGAGCACCGCCACGGAAATGTCGCAAGGCGCGGCCTCGGGCGTGCCGGGCGCGCTGTCGAACCAGCCGCCGCAGCCCGCGTCGGCGCCGATCAACGCGCCCAACGGCGCGAGCGGCGTGACGACCACGCCGGTCAGCGATCGCAAGGACTCGACCACCAACTACGAACTCGACAAGACGGTGCGCCACCTCGAACAACCGATGGGCGGCATCAAGCGTCTGTCGGTGGCGGTGGTGGTGAACTATCTGCGCGTGCTCGACGGCAAGGGCCACGCCACCATGCAGCCGGTCACCGCCGACAAGCTCGCGCAGGTCAATCAGCTCGTGAAGGACGCGATGGGCTTCGACCAGGCGCGCGGCGACTCGGTCAACGTGGTCAACAGCCCGTTCAGCACCGAACTCGACCCGAACGCCGACCTGCCGTGGTGGCGCACCCCGGACATGATCGCGCTCGCCAAGCAGATCGCCACGTATCTCGGCATCGGCGCGGTCGCCCTGTTCCTTTACTTCGTGATGGTGAAGCCGGCGCTGCGCCGCGCTTTCCCGCCGCCGGAGCCGGTTGCCGCCGCGGCGCTGGCGTCGCCGGACGAACCAATCCTGCTGGATGGCATTCCCGCCGCCGAGCGCGCGGGCGCGATTGGCAGCTCGGTCGCCGAACTGGAAACCGACAGCGAACTGCTCGCGCTCGAAAGCGCCAAGCACAAATATGAGCGGAACCTGGAATTCGCGCGCAGCATCGCGCGCCAGGATCCGAAGATCGTTGCAACCGTCGTGAAAAATTGGGTGTCCGATGAGCGCTGAAGGCGTAATGAAGAGCGCGCTCCTGCTGATGTCGATCGGCGAGGAAGAAGCCGCGCAGGTGTTCAAGTTCCTCGGGCCGCGTGAAGTCCAGAAGATCGGCGTCGCGATGGCCGCACTGAAGAGCGTGACCCGCGAGCAGGTCGACGAAGTCCTGCAGGAGTTCGTGCGCGAGGCCGAGCAGCACACCGGCATGTCGCTGGATTCGAACGAGTACATCCGTTCGGTGCTGACCAAGGCGCTCGGCGACGACAAGGCCGGCGCGATCATCGACCGCATTCTGCAAGGCAGCGATACCAGCGGTATCGAAGGCCTGAAGTGGATGGATTCCGCGGCGGTCGCCGAACTCATCAAGAACGAGCATCCGCAGATCATCGCGACGATTCTCGTTCACCTGGACCGCGATCAGGCGTCGGAAATCGTCGCCTGCTTCACGGAACGGCTGCGCAATGACGTGCTGCTGCGGATCGCGACGCTCGACGGCATCCAGCCGGCCGCGCTGCGCGAACTCGACGACGTGCTGACGGGCCTCCTGTCCGGCAGCGACAACCTCAAGCGCAGCCCGATGGGCGGCATTCGCACGGCGGCGGAAATTCTCAACTTCATGTCGAGCAACCATGAAGAAGGCGTTATCGAGAACGTTCGTCAGTACGACGCGGAACTTGCGCAGAAGATCATTGATCAGATGTTTGTGTTCGAGAACCTGCTCGATCTGGAAGACCGCGCGATCCAGCTGTTGCTGAAGGAAGTCGAGTCCGAGGCGTTGATCATCTCGCTGAAGGGCGCGCCGCCCGCGCTGCGCCAGAAGTTCCTGTCGAACATGTCGCAGCGTGCTGCCGAACTGCTCGCCGAAGACCTCGACGCGCGCGGTCCGGTGCGCGTCTCCGAAGTCGAGACGCAGCAACGCCGCATCCTGCAGATTGTGCGCAACCTGGCCGAAGGCGGCCAGATCGTTCTAGGCGGCAAGGCCGAAGATGCATATGTCTGATCAGAACTCCGCAGCGAAGGAACGCCTCTCGGCCTACCAGCGCTGGGAGATGGCCTCGTTCGATCCGGTGCCGCCGGCACCGCCCGAACCCGAAGTCGACGACGGCGCGTTCGAAGCCGAACTCGAACGTCTGCGCGACGCCGCGCATGCGCAAGGCATCGCATCCGGCCACGTGGCCGGTCAGGCACTCGGCTATCAGGCCGGTTACGAGCAAGGTCACGCGCAAGGTTTCGAGCAAGGCCAGAGCGAAGCGCGCGAAGAAGCCGCACGGCTCGCGGCGCTGGCCGAAACCTTCAAGGCAGCGCTCGACGGCGCTCAAGGTGCGATTTCGGAGACGCTGGTCGCGCTCGCACTCGACATCGCGCAACAGGTGGTGCGCCAGCATGTACAGCACGATCCGACCGCACTGATCGCCGCCGCGCGTGAGGTGCTCTCCGCCGAGCCTACGCTGGTCGGCGCGCCGGCTTTGATCGTGAGTCCCGCCGATCTGCCGGTGGTCGAAGCCTATCTGATGGAAGAACTGCAAACGCGCGGCTGGACCGTGCGTACCGACCCGGCGGTCGAGCGCGGCGGCTGCCGCGCGCAAGCCAACACCGGCGAAGTGGACGCCGGCATCGACACGCGCTGGGAGCGGGTGGCTGCCGCCCTCGGCAAGGTGAGCACATGGTGAAGCCGACGCTCGAAGAAATCCGCGCCAGCGACCTGACGCCGCTCGAACGTGAACTGGCGCTGGCGTCGTTCGGCGCTGAAGCGCTCGCGGAAGAACCGGCGGTGACGCCCGCCGCCGCTGCGGTCGCGGCAATCGAAGCCGCCTTGCGCGATCCGGCGCATGCCCATCCGGCGACGGTCGGCGCAGCGAGCCGCGTTGCCGCCGCCGCGAGCCCCGCTTCCGCCGCTATCGCTCACCCGCCTTACGATCCCGCGCTCGACAGCAATCCGCACATGCAAGCCTGGCGCGGCCGCCTCGACGCACTGCGCGCACGCAACGCGATCGCCAAGCCGATGCGCGCCTGCGGACGTCTGACGCGCGCCGCCGGCCTCGTGCTCGAAGCAGTAGGCCTGCGCCTCTCCGTGGGCGCCGAAGTGATGATCGAACTGCCGCAAGGCAGCTCGCTGCCCATGGCCGAAGCCGAAGTGGTCGGCTTCTCCGGCGACAAACTGTTTCTGATGCCGACCACCGAAGTGATCGGCCTTCTCCCCGGCGCGCGCGTTTTTCCGCTGGAAAGCGCGCCGATCGCCGATCCGATGGCGGGCGCCAAACGTCTGCCGGTCGGTTGGGAATTGCTCGGCCGTGTGCTGGATGCGTCCGGCCGTCCGCTCGACGGACTCGGCCCGCTCGGCGCGCACGCCGACGCCCCGCTGTCCGCGCCGGTCATCAATCCGCTGAACCGCGAACCGATTCACAAGGTGCTCGACGTCGGCGTGCGCGCGATCAACGCGTTGCTGACCGTGGGCCGTGGCCAGCGCATGGGGCTGTTCGCCGGTTCGGGCGTCGGTAAATCGGTCCTGCTCGGCACCATGGCGCGCTACACCAGCGCCGAAGTGATCGTGATCGGCCTGATCGGCGAACGCGGCCGCGAAGTGAAGGAATTCATCGAACAGATTCTCGGCGAGGAAGGCCTGGCGCGCTCCGTGGTGATCGCCGCGCCGGCCGACGTCTCGCCGCTGCTGCGCATGCAGGCCGCATCGTATTCGACCTCGCTCGCCGAATATTTCCGCGACCAGGGCAAGCACGTGCTGCTGCTGATGGACTCGCTGACCCGTTACGCGATGGCGCAGCGCGAGATCGCGCTCGCCGTGGGCGAGCCGCCGGCCACTAAGGGTTATCCGCCTTCGGTGTTCGCCAAGCTGCCGGCGCTCGTCGAGCGCACCGGCAACGGTCCGGCGGGCGGCGGCTCGATCACCGCGTTCTATACGGTGCTGACTGAAGGCGACGACCAGCAAGACCCGATCGCCGATTCGGCGCGGGCGATTCTGGACGGCCACATCGTGCTGTCGCGCTCGCTGGCTGAAGCGGGTCACTATCCGGCCATCGACATCGAAGCGTCGATTAGCCGGGCAATGACCGCGCTGATCGACGATAACCATCTGGACAAGACGCGTATGTTCAAGCAGATGCTGTCGCGCTACCAGCGCAACCGCGATCTGATCAACGTCGGCGCGTATTCGAGCGGGCGCGACGCGCTGCTCGACCGCGCCATCGCGCTGTATCCGCGGATGGAAGCATTTTTGCAGCAAGGTTTTCGCGAGTGCGCGAACTTTGAACCGAGTCTCGAGATGCTGGACGCGCTGTTTGCCCAAGGAGGCTGACGATGGCGAAACACTTTCCGATCAAGACACTTATCGGCCTTGCGCAGGACGATGTGGATGCCGCCGCGCAACGTCTGGGTCGCGCGCAGCGCGAGCGCAACGACGTGCAGTCGCAGCTCGACGCCCTCGTCCAGTACCGCGACGAATATCACGCGCGTTTCACCGCGACTGCCCAGACCGGCATGCCTGCGGGCAACATGCGCAATTTCCAGGCATTCATCGACACGCTCGACGCCGCCATCGAGCAGCAGCGCAACCTGCTGGTGACGGCCAATGCGCGCGTCGAGGCCGCCAAGCCCGACTGGCAGCGTCAGAAGCAGAAGCTCGGCTCGTACGAAGTGCTGCAGGCGCGCGGCGAAGCAGCCGAAGCCAAAACCACGGCGCGGCGCGATCAGCGCGACGCCGACGAACACGCCGCCCGGATTCTGAGGATGCGCGCCGAAGGCGCGTGACGTGCATCAGGCGCACGGGCGCCGTCTCGATTGACTGAACACCTCGTTTGACCGATTGACAGGATTCCCTATGTCGCTTCTTTCACAGATTGGCTCGCTGCTCGGCTCCGCCAGCAGCACATCGACCAGCGCGGCCATGGCCGCTGCGGCGAATGCCAAACCGTTCTCCCAAACCTTGCAGCAGAGCATCGACCAGCAGAACAGCGCGGCTGCGCTGAGCGCAAGCCAGCAGCAGCAGGCCGCGGCGCCTTCTGGATCGTCTTCGTCGAGCGTACACGACGCGCCGCCGCCGGCCGACCCCGCGCCGAAGAGCGCGGACGACGCAAGCAGCAAGGACACCGGCAAGCCGACGAACTCGGCATCGTCCGCGGCTTCGTCGGACAACACGCAACAGGCTTCGACCGACAAGACGAACGCCACGCCGACGAAAACCGGCAACACGACGAGCCAGACCGACGCGGGCACCGCGGCGGCAGCGGCTGCCGCTCAAGCCCAGGCTCAGGCACAGGCCCAAGCTCAGGCCGACGCGAACAATGCCAATACGCCGTCCATAACCGACCCGGCTACGGCCCCGACCGATGCTGCGACCGCGCAGCCTGGCACGACCACCGACGCCACGACCGGCGGCACGCCGGGCAAGAAAACCGCCGCCACCGATCCAAAGTCATTGCAAGACGCGTTGCAGGCGGCGCTGGCCGCGTTGGCGAACGGCCAGGGCGTTCCCGCGCAAGCATTGGCGAGCGGCGCGGCCGCGAACGCCGCGACCTCGGCAAACGGCTTGGCCGGCACGAACGCAGGGCTGAAGGAAACCGCCGACGGCAAGACTTTGGCGGCCGGGCTGTTCGGCGACGGCAAGGGCTCGACCGCATCAAAAACTGCCATGACGACGGCGACAACCGTAGCCGACCCATCCGCTGCGGCAAAAGCGGCGGTCGACACATTGACGGCAACGGCAGCCGGAGGCACGCAAGCCGGCGATCTGGCGTCCTTCAAGAGCGCGACGGATGCCGCAACAGCGGCGCTAGCCGCCTCGCAAGCCGCGGCGAGCGCAGCGAGCACGACGGCGGCCGTCCAGACCACGGGCAACGCCGGCGCGGCGGAAGCGGCGAATACATTGTCACCGCAGGTCGGCACGACCGACTGGGAAGACGCGTTGAGTCAGAAGGTGGTGTTCTTATCGAATGCGCATTCACAGAGTGCCGAGCTGACGTTGAACCCGAAGGATCTGGGGCCGCTACAGGTTGTCTTGCAGGTTGCCGATAACCATGCACATGCGTTGTTCGTATCGCAGCACCAGTCCGTGCGCGAAGCTGTCGAAGCCGCGCTGCCGAAGTTACGCGAGGCGATGGAATCCAACGGCATTGGCTTGGGAAGCGCGAGCGTCAGCGACGGCTTTGCGCGCCAGAGCGGCCAGCAGCAGAACGCCGACACCGGCCGTTCCGGTGGCCGCTCGAGCGGCGCGAGCGGAACATTCGGTGGCGGCGGCAGCACGGACGCGATCGGCACGACGGTCAGCGTTCCGGTGCGTCGCACGGTAGGCCTGGTAGACACATTCGCGTGATGCCGGGCAAAAGCCGCACCGTGATCTGTAGGACATGAGATCGGCGCCCTCCAAAGGGCGCCGATTTGCGTCTAGCGGCGGGCAAATACCGCGACGGCGCGCGAAGCGCCGCCGGAAGAATGACTGCCTTGTCACTCACGTCGAGTGCGCGAGAGCACGGATTCCAGATGCACCACAAGCGCGACTGCGCGAGGGTCCCGCTTATGAGCTAGCGGTGTGAAGCGGCTTTCTTTGCCTACTTTCTTTGCCGCGGCAAAGAAAGTAGGTGCCGCCCCGCACAGGGGCAACGCTAATAGACCACAAAGAATTCAAGGAAAGGCCAAGAAAGCAAAAACAAGAGATAACCCGCAATCCCCCTTCTTTTCGACCCATCGCGCCGCAGGCAAATCAACAACAATCCCTATCACCAGCACTAAAGGCAGGAAAAGCAAACCTCATGGCAACCACGACCGCACCTCAACAAGCCGCGCCGGCATCCCCCGGCCCGATGAAGCGCATCATCCTGATCGTGCTGATTGCGATCATTGCCGCGGGCGCAGCAGGCGCGGGCGTCTGGTTCTTCATGTCGAAGCGCGCCCCGACATCAGCGTCGGCTGAAGCAGCACCGCCACCGGCTCCAGCACCGCTATTCTTCCCGCTGGAATCAATGACCGTGAACCTGCAATCAGACGACGGCCAGCAACATTTCCTGCGCATCGGCCTGACACTAAAACTCGCCGACGCAAAAACCCAGCAAGAACTGACCGACCACATGCCGGAAGTGCGCAGCCGCATCCTGCTCGCACTCTCGAACAAGCACCCTGACGAACTCGCGCCGCTCGAAGGCAAGCGCGCCCTCGCCACGGAACTGCGCACGCTGATCGAGCAACCGACCGACAAGGGCGCCGCGCCGATCCATGTCCAGGACGTGCTGTTCACCGAATTCGTCGTGCAGTGACGCCGGTCGTGACGTTAATCAGCGCTGCCATCATCAACCGCCACGGGACGCACGAGGAATAAGGAATGGGCCACGAAGAGTTCATGTCCCAGGAGGAGGTCGATGCCCTCCTCAAGGGCGTAACCGGCGAGTCCGATTCGGAAGCCGAGCAGACCGATCGTGTGGGCGTTCGCTCATACAACATCGCGACGCAGGAACGCATCGTCCGCGGCCGGATGCCCGGCCTGGAAATCATCAACGACCGCTTCGCGCGCCTCTTGCGTGTGGGTATTTTCAACTTCATGCGGCGCTCGGCGGAAATCTCCGTCGGCCCGGTGAAGGTGCAGAAGTACAGCGAATTTACGCGCAACCTGCCGATCCCGACCAACCTGAACCTGGTCCACGTGAAGCCGTTGCGTGGCACCTCGCTGTTCGTGTTCGATCCGAACCTGGTGTTCTTCGTGGTCGACAACCTGTTCGGCGGCGACGGGCGTTTCCATACCCGCGTCGAAGGGCGCGACTTCACGCAGACCGAGCAGCGCATCATCAACAAGCTGCTGAATCTGGTGTTCGACAACTACGCGGCGTCGTGGAAAAGCGTGCGTCCGCTGCAGTTCGAATACGTGCGCTCGGAAATGCACACGCAGTTCGCCAACGTGGCGACGCCGAACGAAATCGTCATCGTCACGCAGTTCTCGATCGAGTTCGGCTCGACGGGCGGCACGCTGCATATTTGCATGCCGTACTCGATGATCGAACCGATCCGCGACATTCTCTCGTCGCCGATCCAGGGCGAGGCGCTCGAAGTCGACCGCCGCTGGGTCCGCGTGCTGTCGCAGCAGGTGCAGGCAGCAGAAGTGGAACTGACGGCCGACCTCGCGCAGGTGCCGATCACGTTCGAACAGATCCTGAACATGCGCAAAGGCGATGTTCTGCCGATCAACATTCCCGAACACATCACGGCGAAAGTCGATGGTGTGCCGGTGATGGAATGCGGCTACGGAATTTTCAATGGTCAGTATGCGTTGCGGGTCCAGAAGATGATCAGCGCAGCCGAAACGATGAAGGAAGGTGGATATGAGTGACCTGAACGCAAAGACTGAGGCCGAACTGGCCGCTGCCGCGCCGCAAGTCGCGGCCGACGCAGCCGCTGCCGAAGACGAAGCGGCGATGGCGGACTGGGCCAGCGCACTGGCCGAGCAGAACGACAACTCCGAAGTCAGCGCGACGACAGCGGGCGTGTTCCAGCCGCTGTCGAAAGTCGAGCCGACCACGACGCGCAACGACATCGACATGATCCTGGACATTCCTGTTCAGATGACCGTCGAGCTCGGCCGCACCAAGATCGCGATCCGCAACCTGCTGCAGCTCGCGCAGGGTTCGGTGGTGGAACTGGACGGCATGGCCGGCGAACCGATGGACGTGCTGGTGAACGGCTGCCTGATCGCACAGGGCGAAGTGGTAGTGGTGAACGACAAGTTCGGCATCCGTCTGACCGACATCATCACGCCGTCCGAACGTATCCGGAAGTTGAATCGATGAAATGCGTCGCCGGCCGCGCCGTGTCGCGCACTGTTCTGAAGCGCGCTGCACGGGTGGCGAACGTCGCGGCTGCCGCCTCATGGGCGTCAGCTTCGCTGGTCGCGCTGCTCGCAACGCCCGTTGCTCAGGCAGCAGACATGAATGCGGTCAACAACGCCGCGAAGATCGCCTCGGGCGTCGGTGCGGGTTCTGCTGTTCCGGCGCTCGGCGTCGGTGCGGTGCTGCAAACCATCGTCGGGCTGCTGGTCGTGATCGGGCTGGTGTTCGGTTGTGCATGGCTCGCTCGCCGCTTCGGCTTGCAGCCGGCAAACCGCGGCGGTCTCGTGAAGACTATCGGCGGCGCTTCGCTCGGCGGCAAGGAGCGGGTCGCGGTGGTCGAGATCGGCGATACGTGGCTCGTACTCGGCACGGCGCCCGGCAACGTCCGTCTGCTTCACACGATGCCGGCAGGTACGGCTGCCCTCGATCCGCTCGGCGCCACGCACCCCGCTCCGGCAGGCACACCGGCGCCGGGCATGGCACTGCCGGGCACCTTCGGCCAACGGTTTCGCGACGCTTTGAAAGGCGAAGTGGGCAAACGTTTCAACGGGCAAGGCGGCGGGGTTCGGTAATGCAGTTCAGTCTTTCTTCCGCGCGTCACGCGCAATCCGCTCGCATGTCCAGCACCACTTCGAAAGTGATTTCGGCTGCGCGCCGCGCGGCGCCTGTCGCCCCGATCGCACTAGCGGCGCTGATGCTCGCGCTGCCGACCCTGTCGTTCGCGCAGACCGCCGGCTTGCCGGCCTTCAACACGAGCCCTGGCCCGAACGGCGGCACGACCTACTCGCTGAGCGTGCAGACGATGCTGCTGCTCACGATGCTGTCGTTCCTGCCGGCCATGGTGCTGATGATGACCAGCTTCACGCGCATCATCATCGTGCTCTCGCTGCTGCGCCAGGCGCTCGGCACGAGCACGACGCCGCCTAACCAGGTGCTGGTCGGACTCGCGCTGTTCCTCACGTTGTTCGTGATGTCGCCCGTGCTCGACAAGGCCTATACCGACGGCTACAAACCGTTCTCCGATGGCACGATGCCGATGGAGACCGCCGTCAACCGCGGCCTCGCTCCGTTCAAGACATTCATGCTGCGCCAGACCCGCGAAAGCGATCTCGCGCTGTTCGCCCGCATCTCGCACGCCGCGCCGATGCAAGGTCCGGAAGACGTGCCCCTGTCGCTGCTGGTGCCCTCGTTCGTGACGAGCGAACTGAAAACCGGCTTCCAGATCGGCTTCACGATTTTTATCCCGTTCCTCATCATCGACATGGTGGTGGCGAGCGTGCTGATGTCGATGGGTATGATGATGGTGTCGCCCGCGACCATCTCGCTGCCGTTCAAATTGATGTTGTTCGTGCTGGTGGATGGCTGGCAGTTGCTGCTCGGCTCGCTTGCACAGAGCTTCGTTTAGCGCGCGCTCTAACCGCGCCCATGCCCTTCACGCTTCCGGTCCCAACGCCATGAATCAAGAATCCGTCATGACGCTCGCGCACCAGGCCATGTATATCGGCCTGCTGCTCGCCGCGCCGTTGCTGCTGGTCGCGCTGGTGGTCGGTCTGGTGGTGAGCCTGTTCCAGGCCGCCACGCAGATCAACGAAAGCACGCTGTCGTTCATTCCGAAACTGCTCGCGATCGCCGTCACGATGGTGATCGCCGGTCCGTGGATGCTGACGACCATGCTCGACTATCTGCGCCAGACGCTCACCAACATTCCGACGCTCGTCAACTGAGCGGCGCGGGTTTTCACCTTCCTCTCACCTTCCCTTCCGGCTCGCGATGTTTTCCGTCACCTACGCGCAACTGAACGCCTGGCTCACCGCGTTCCTGTGGCCGTTCGTGCGCATCCTCGCGCTGGTCGCCACCGCGCCGGTGCTCGGCAACCGCTCGCTGCCGATCCGCGTGAAGATCGGCCTCGCGGCGTTCATCACGATCATCGTCGCGCCCACGCTCGGCGCGCTGCCGCAGGTCACGGTGTTTTCCGCCGAGGGCGTGTGGATCATCGTCAACCAGTTCCTGATCGGCATCGCGCTCGGCATGACCATGCAGATCGTGTTTCAGGCGATCAGCGCGACGGGCGACTTTGTCGGCCTCGGCATGGGACTCGGCTTTGCGACCTTCTTCGATTCGCAGGCGGCCAGTTCGAGCCAGGTGCTGTCGAGCTACATGAACACCATCGCCATGCTGGTGTTTCTGGTGATCGACGGCCATTTGCAGATGATCAGCGCGCTGCTCGCCACGTTCCAGTCGGTGCCGGTGTCGGCGAACATACTCGGCGCGCCAGGCTGGCGCACACTGGCGAACTTCGGCAGTACGGTGTTTTCAGCGGGGCTGCTGTTGTCGCTGCCTGTGGTCGCCGCGCTCCTCATCACCAACCTCTCGCTCGGCATTCTGAATCGCGCCGCGCCGCAGATCGGCGTGTTCCAGATCGGCTTCCCGCTGACCATGCTGATCGGCATGCTGCTGCTGCAACTGATGGTCCCGAACATGATTCCGTTCTTCGTACGGCTCTTCGACGTCGGCCTGGATCAGATGGGGCGGGTGGCGGCGGGGTTCAGGTAGCCAGGTATTGGCTATGGACGCTACGTGGCGTTTGCGTCGATACATTCCAGCGAGTGGTGAATCTTTATGGCCGCCCCGAGCCGGCATTTCTTCGCGCGCAATCCGAAGCGAAGTGACTCGCTTTGCGCGTGGTACTGCATTCGCGCCCGCACTAGCGGTATAGGTAGCCGCCTCAGGTCGCGACTTCCACGCCTCCGGCAAAAATCGACTGTCTACGACGCCTGTCTGGCCCACATCAGACATCGACAAATCATTACAAGAATGTCCATCTTTTCGGACTTGTCGGATACCTAATCTCTCTGCTATTCGCCGAAATGGATTCCGGAATAGGTGTGCTCAGCCTCGGCACACAATTCCGTACATGTTGCTCATTCCATACGGGAGACATTGAGAATGCCGGCACACGAGAAGAACAAAACGACGTATCTTTTTGCAAACATCAGTGAGCCAGGGTACGGGCGCGCTTGCATCGACGGAGACGAGATCCATGCGTAAGGCTCTCGTGGTGCAAGGCAGCCCGACAACCACAGGCGGTCTTGTCATTGGCGGTTCGGCCACTCACATGACGGACCACGGCAAGCCGTTCGCGCTAGACGGCGACGAAGCAACGTGCGGCAAGTGCGAAGGCGTGTTCAGGATAGTCGGCACGGCTACGCGCCGGTGCTACAGAGGACAGCCCGGCGTTGTCGAAGGCGACGCGGTGTTGTGTCCATGTGGACTCAACTATGTGATGGCCGGCCTTAATCCGGGCTGTTTCTACTGGACCGACGACATCGCTGCAGCGGCGAGCGCTGTCGCATCCACTATCGACAATGCGTCGCGGGGGACAGGCATCTATGACGAACAGGTGTGCGGCGCAACGACGGTGGCGAACCTCGAAGGCTATCCGTACTTCATCGAGTCGGCTGAGGGCCGGACTTTTTCAGGGCGACTTGGTGAAGACGGCCTCCTGCCACGTGTCCACACCGATGCAGCCGCCCACTACAAAGTGTATTGGGGCGACGATGCCCTTGCGAGACAGGAAGGAGTCTGAACAATGCCGAATAAAATGACCGTGGTAAAAACCAATTCGACGCCGAATTCGGTCATGGAAGTGCAACTGAAGGCACTGACTTTTCAGGAGTTATGGGATAACTATCCATCGGGCGAGCCTTACGATAACCCGGCCTATCGCGACCAATGCGCTATTCGGATGAGTGTGACATTTCATCGGATCGGCATCGATATGAAGTCATTCTCACAGAAATTGGTTAAGCCGCTCTCCGGGCAGTCATCCATTGGCCGGATAATGCTTGATGGCAGAGCCACCGCGACGCGGGCCGACGAATTGGGCGAGTGGTTGCAACTACGTCCGTTTGCAGGACTTCCGAGGGCGGAAGATATAACGGGTGCCAATTGGGAATCAAAGGTCAAGGGCCGCACCGGCATCATCCAATTTTCGCGATACTGGACGCGCAACGGCGAAAGCGCAGGCAACGCGAGCGGTGGGCACATTGATTTATGGAACGGTTCACGACTGACGATCAGCGGCTTTTTCGACGGCGTAGCGACTATTGGGCGTTACGCGGGTATTCAGTCATTTCGGCAGCGGGCAACCGTAGCCTCGGAGCTGAGTTACTCCGATCTACGGGGCTCAAAATCAATCCTGTTCTGGGAGATTAAGTGAAGCGCTTTGGTGTCGCCTTGATCGGTTCTTTTTGCGGTCTGTTCCTGACATGGGCATGTTTATATGCGCTCAGTCACACTCAATGGTTACATCGTTCCAATGAGTCCATAGCTGGATGCCACGAACTTGGTAAATGTGCTGTCTCGTGGCGGGACACGGTGCTTCTTCTCGCATACCTGTTGGGGCCGGCAGTGCTCCTGGGTCTTGTCACTGCAGTCGCATGGAAGCGCTGGTCCGCCTTGAAATGGGCCGGCTGGTTTATTGGCATATCAATCTTGACGGTCGCGCTATATGCGACCGATTACAGCTCGGCGGCCTTTTAACCTCTTTTCATAGCTTGAGCCGGCGCAAGCCTGATCGACTCAGCCTGAGGCGCAGTATGTTGCCGAAGATGTTTACGCGATAGCACATCGCTTCTGCGTTCGGTATGGCGTAGTGGCGGCTGCGCACGCAAAAAGAAGAAGGGCGGAACCGGCTCACACCGGCTTCCGCCCTTCTCCGTTTCAGTCTGCTCGTGCTATCAGTTCAGGTACTGGAACAGCGAGATGTTCTGAATCTTCGCGAACGCCTGCTGCGCCGCCTGCAATGCGGCCTGCGTCATCGTGTACTTGCCGATCGTCTTGACCATGTCGGTCTGCGTCAGATCCGCGAGGTTGCTCGACGTCTGCAGCGTGTTGGTCTGCGTGACCGTCTGCAGTGCCTGCACTTCCTGCTCGCGGCCGCCCACGGCCGCCTGCGCCGTCACGACGTTGTTCATCGTGTTCTCGAGCTGGGTCATGCTGGTGGTCAGCGCGCTCTGGAAGCTCGCCGTCGACGCGCCGCCCGACACCGGCGTTTGCAGCGTGGTGATCAACTGGCTCAGGTTGGCGAACACGTCCATGCTGCCTTGCGTGGCCGGCGTCACCGTGAAGCTGTCGCCCGCGTTCGGCGCGCCGGTGATCGACACCGACTGGCCGCCGAGCGTGATCGCCGACCCGGCCGTGAACGCCTGCGGCGCGCTCGTGGTCACCGCGCCGGTAGCCGGATCGGTCTGGCTCACGGTATAGGTGGTCGCCGACGAGAAGTTGATCGAAAACTTGTCGGCGTTGGTCGGATTGGTCGGATTGGTCAGGCTCACCTGACTGATCACGCCCGTGCCGGTGTTGCCGGTCGTCGCGGCCGGCACGGCGCTGGTGCCGATCGGCGCAACGCTGCCGAAGATCGCAATGCCGTTGTCGCCGGTCTGCACCACGTGCGAATCCGTAACCTGCACGCCCGGCGTGCCGGTGTCGCCCGAATAGGTCACAACGCCGGCCGAATTCGTGGTGTACGGCTGCGCGCTGCTTTGATAACCGGCGAACAGGTAGTTGCCTTGCGGATCGGTCGAATTCGCGAGCGTCATCAACTGGCTGCGCAAGCTTTGCAGTTGCGTCGCGATCGAACCGCGGTCGCCGTCGTTCAGCGAACCGTCGCCGGCGCGCAGCACCAGCGTATGAATGGTTTGCAACACGGTATTGACGCTGCCGAGCGTGGTGTCTTCCTGTTGCAGCGAAGCGAGCGCGGTGCCCTGATTGGTCGTGTATTGCGACAAGGTCGTCGCCGTGGAGCTCAACTGCACGGCCTGCGCCGCGCCGAGCGGATTGTCCGACGGCGTGGAAAGGCTCACGCCGCTCGAAATCTCGGCATACAACTGCGACAACTGAGCTTGCTGATCGCTCATCGTCGCGACGTTCATGTTGAAGTACTGCGTGCTGGAGATGCGCATTGTCAACGCCTCACTGGAAGATGCCGAGTATCGTCTGGAACAGGGTCTGCGCGGTCTGGATGACCTTGCTGTTGGCCTGATACAGCTGCTGATACTGAAGCAGGTTGGCTGCTTCTTCGTTGATATTCACGCCCGACACCGACTGCTGCGCGGTGGTGATCTGCGTCACCAGCGAGCTTTGCGCCGTGCTCGACGTCTGAATCTGGTTGGTCTGGTTGCCGATATTGTTGACGTAGTTCGCATACGCGCCCGTCAGCGTGACCGTGCCACCCGACAGCGCTTTCGCGTTGGACAGGTTCGACAGCGCGAGCGCGTTGCGGCCGTCGTTGGTCGCGCCGGTGTTCGGGCCGATGGTGAACTTGTCGCCGGCAGCCGGCGCGCCACTGATCGTCACCGAGACGTTGTTCATCTGGCCGGCGGTCGCGTTGTTGATCGTCAGCGAGGCGCCGGTGGCCGACGAATACGGCACCACGGTCGCCGCGCTGGCGATCGTGTACGTGGTGGCGGGGGAACCGGCCACCGTCACCGTCGAACCGACCGGGAAGCCGGACAGCCCCGTGCCGTCGTACGAGAGCGTGGTGGTCGAATTCGGCATGGTGTAGCCGGCCGTTACCGTGCCCTGCGTGATCGCGCCGGTGCCGGTGTTGCTCGACGCGGCGGCGCCCAGCACGGGCGCGGCGGCGGCGATCGCCGATGCGTCGGTGGTGGCGGTCGCGAAGCTGTTCAGCGCGCCGCGGGTCGGCTCGACCGTGAACGAGTCGCCGGCGTTCATCGTGCCGGTGGTCGAGAAATTCAGGCCGTTGATCGGCTGGCTCAGATTGGTCGCCGAACCGACCACGCTGCCCGTCGAATTGTCGGTCAGCGTGTAGGTGGTCCCGTTGTAGGCCAGCGTGTAGTCGCCGGTGGTCGGTTGCGCGGCGTTCGCGAACGACACGTTCAGCGACGCATTGCCGGTGTTCTGCGTATTCGCATAGACGGTCGGGCCGCCCACCGAGAACAGCGCGCCACCTTTGGCGCCGGCGAGCGTGATGCCCAGCCCGTTTTGCGCGTTGACCTGCGCGGAGAAGCTCACGGCGATCGCGCCGAGTTGTGCCTCGCCCGGATCGAGCGTCTGGCTGCGGAACGCGAGCAGACCGCCGAGCGTGCCGCCGTCGATCTTGCTGTCGGGCAGATTCTGCGGCGCTGCTGCCGGATTCGCACCCGCCTGGCCGAGATACTGAACGGACAATTCGCTGGTGTCGCCGGTCGAAGGCGCCGTGCCCAGGTTGTAGCTGTTGTTGGAGGACACCAGCGGCTGGCCGTTGCTCATGAAGACGCTGTAGCTGCCGTTGCTGTTCACCACGTTCACGCCGATCAGTTGCGACAGATTCGACACGGCGAGATCGCGCTGATCCAACAGCTGATTCGGCGGCTGACCTTGCGTACTGGCCTGAGTGATCTGACCGTTCAACTGCGCGATCTGCTGCGTGTAGCTGTTGATCTGCGAAACGGTGTTGGTGAGCTGCGTGTTGACACTCTGGCGCAAGGCGTCGTATTGCTGACCCGCGGCGTTGATCTGGTTCGCCAGCGTCTGCGCGCCGCTCATCGCGGTCTGACGCGTGGCCAGGCTGGACGCATTGTTCGAGACGTTCTGCAAGCCGGTGAAGTAGCTGGTGATCGCGCTCGCAATCCCGGCGGTCGGGCTGCCGATCAGATTGTTCAGTTGCGAGATCAACGTGTTGTACGTCGACAGCGAGCTGCCCGAGCTCTGCGCGTTGTTCAGCTCAGTGGTCAGATACTGGCTGTACTGGCGCGTCACGGTCGTGGTCGAGACGCCTTGCGGCAGATACCCCGAGCCCGTGTACTGGCCGCCGCTTTCCGCATACACCGGTGTTTCGATGGTGTAGCCGGGCGTCGACGCGTTGCTGATGTTCTGGCCGGTCGTCGTGAGTCCCCACTGGGCTGCGTTCAGTCCACTGAGGCCGAGATTGATGAGATTGGACATGCGTCATCCTGAAGGGCGACACCGTACACGTGCCGCCGCGTTACTTGAACATCCTGTTTAACGGCCTCAACAAGGAAAAATTGAGGTCATTCCGACGCGCGTCGGGCATCAGCGGACCAGCGAACGACGCTTCATCTCGAGCTGCGTGATCAGGCGTTGCAGCGTGTTTTCCGCGCTGCCCGGCAGCGTCAGGAAGCGGAAGCCGAGCTGGAAACGTTGCGTGCCGTTGGGCAGCGCGGTGGAGCGATGCGACACGAGCTGCAGATCGAGCGAGAGCCGGCCGAGCCCGCCGAGCGCCAGCTCGCAATCGAGCAGGCGCGTGCCCATCGGCAATTCGGCCACGCGTTCGTCTGAAGTGCGCATGCCGACGCCGCCGAGCGACAGGTCGTGCACCTCGAAGCGAAACGTGTCGCCTTCGGGCAAACGGCCAGAGCACATGTACGGATCGAGAATCGGCGCATCGACACGGAAGTACTCGCGGCGCTGCACGTAGAACAGCACCTCGGGGAAATCGGCCTCGAATGCGGGCAGTCCTTCGAAACGGGTCTCGCGCGGCGTGCTCGTCGCGAATTCGACGCGCACGCCGTCCGGCTGCGCGTGGAACTGGCAGTGCGGTGCGCCCAGCAAGCCTCTGTTCTGATCGGACAAGGCGCCCCAATCGAACGTGAAGGTGCGGCCGCGCACGTCGACGTCGAGTAGCCGTGTAACGAGCTGTCCGCCTGCGTATTGAACCGTGAGGAAATCGCCGCGATTGACGAGATTGCGCAACTGAACGCCGATCTCCAGCGGATTGCGACGGCCGAAGTCGTTGCCGCCTTCGTCTGTCGCAGCGTGCAGCTGGCCGTGTGTGTCGGTCTGGCCGTTCGACTGGGTAGTATCCATGGGCTTGCCGGTATGCTTGTTCTTGCGGGCGCGTGCCAGAGCTCCTGCCGGGGCTTTCGCGCGGTCTTCATCGAAGCCGCAGCACGCGCATCCCAACCAGACATTACAGCGCTTTCCGGTATTGGGTCTAACTGATTAGCGGCAGCGCCCGGTCAAAATTTAGGGGCCTGTCATGAATTATTTGCCGCAAACGTTAAAACGCGTCATCCCTTCGCGGTTGGGCCGGCCGCCCGTGGGCGACCGGCCTTGTCCGTCTTGTTATGCACCTGGCCCCGTCGCGTGCATCGTTTTGATTCGATTAACGATCAGGTGACTCGAACCGCGGTCACGGCAGATCAGCCCATCTTCTGCATGATCGACATCAGTTTTTTTGCGTAATGCGGGTCGGTCGCGTAACCGGCGCGCTGCATGCCGTTGGCAAAACCGTTCACGTCATGCGCCGAATTGATCACCTGCGCGTAACGCGGATTGCCCTTGAGCAGGCTCGCGTAGTCGGTCATGGCTTCCTGATACGAGTCGTACGCGCGGAATTTTTCGACCACGCGCTGCGGCTTGCCGTTTATGTATTCGGTGGTGACCGTCGACACGGTCTTGCCGGTCCAGTCCCTGGTCGCTTTGATGCCGAACACGTTGTGGCTGGTCGAGCCGTCCGTCTTCTTGATCTCGCTCTTGCCCCAGCCGGATTCGAGCGCCGCCTGGCCGATGATGAAGCGCGCCGGAATGCCGGTCGCCGCGCTGGCCGCCTGCGCCGGTTGGGCGAGCTTGTCGACGAAAGCGTCGACCTTCGGCGAGCTGCCGTCGCCTTTCAATGGCGGAGTCAAAGCGCTGTTGGCCGAGTAGCCCTTGCCCATCGCCAGCTGGCCGTTGGCTTGCGCATTGCCATACGCTTTGGCGAGCGCGTTCAGCGCCGCGGTCTGACCTTCATCGCCACCGCTGCCGCCGCCCAACGCGTTGGCCATGCCGGCCAGGCCACCGGCGGCGCCTGCGCCGCCCGCACCGCCGCCCACCTGCATGCCCTGATTGCGCATCAACTGCTTGAGCATGGCGTCAGCCACGCCAATGCCCTTTTGCGACATCTGTTGCGACAACTGCTGGTCCATCATCGACGTGAAGGTGGCGCTGTCGTGCGAATCGAACGGGCTGTCCTGTGGCGTCGCGTCGCGCATGCTCTTCAACATCATCTGCGTGAAGACCGCGTCGAACTGCTGCGCGGCCATCTTCATGCCGGCTTGCGGCGATGCCTTGGCCTGCGCGCTCAGCTTTGCGAACCCCTGCACGTCGAGGGCAAAGCGGTTGCTCAGGTCGTTCGCCGCGCCGGCGGAATTGGTCGTATCCGAATTCATCCTGTGTCTTCCTTAGATGATTTCCAGGTCGGCGCGCAGAGCGCCCGCCGCTTTCATCGCCTGCAGGATCGACATCAGATCCGCGGGCGTCGCACCCAATGCGTTGAGCGCCTTCACCACTTCGGCGAGATTGGCGCCGGCGGTCACCAGCTTCAGTGCGCCGTTGTCCTGCTTCATCTGAATCTGCGACTGCTTGGCCACCACCGTCTGGCCGTTCGAGAAGGCGCCAGGCTGGCTCACTACCGGCTGTGTATTGATCACGACCGAGAGGTTGCCGTGCGCCACCGCGCAGTTCTGCAGCGTGACCATCTGATTCATCACGATCGAGCCGGTGCGCGCGTTCAGGATCACCTTTGCGGCGGCTTGCGCCGGCTTGACGTCGAGATTCTGCAGTTGCGCCATGAAGGCGACCTGCTGCTCCGGATCGCTCGGTGCGCGCAACTGGATCGTGCGGCCGTCGAGCGCGGTGGCCGTGCCGCCGCCGAACGCGTTGTTCACCGCGGCCACGACGCGCTGCGTGGTGTCGTAGTCCATGTCGTTCAGGTCGAGCTGCATGGTGCCCGCTTGCGAGACCGACGTCGGCACCGCACGTTCGACGATCGCGCCGCCGGCGATGCGGCCCGCGGCAAGCGTATTCACCTGCACCTTGCTGCCGTTGGCGCTCGCGCCGGCGCCGCCGACCGCGAGATTGCCCTGGCCGAGCGCATACACCTGGCCGTCGGCGCCCTTCAGCGGCGTGAGCAGCAGCGTGCCGCCGCGCAGGCTCTTGGCATTGCCGAGCGACGACACGGTCACGTCGATCGCTTCGCCCGGACGCGCGAACGGCGGCAGCACCGCCGTCACCATCACCGCGGCGACGTTCTTCAACTGGATGTTCGACAGCGACGACTGCGAATTGCTCGAACCCGCCGCCTGGTTGTTGATCGAGATGCCGAGGTTCGCCAGCATGTTGGCGAGCGTCTGCGTGGTGAACGGCGTCTGCGTGGTCTGGTCGCCCGTACCGTCGAGGCCGACGACGAGGCCGTAGCCGATCAGCGGATTGTCGCGCACGCCCTGGATCTGCACGAGGTCCTTCAAACGTTCGGCATGAGCAGGCGTGACCGCCGGCAGCGCCGCGCAGGCGAGCGCGACGAAGGCGAGCGCGCGGCCGAAACCGGCGAATCGCGCAAGGCGGGTGCGGGAGAAAACGGTACGCATGATCACCACGGCGACACGTTGAGGAAGAAGCGCTGCAGGAAGCCCATGTTCTGGGATTCGTCGATATAGCCCTTCGCGGAATATTCGATCTTCGCGTCGGCCACCTGGGTCGAGTACACGGCGTTCAGGTTTGAGATCGTATTGGGATTCACCACACCGGAAAAGCGCACGAATTCATTGCCCTGGTTGATCAGCATCTGCTTCTCGCCGCTGACCATCAGGTTGCCGTTCGGCAGCACGCCCGTCACCGTGACGGTGATCACGCCGCTGAACGTGTTCGACGCATTTGCACCGCCCGTCGCGGCGAACTTGTTGGCGCCGTTCGCACTCAGGTTGACTTTGCCGAAAAGGCCGCCGAGAAAGCCGGCGGTCGGCACGTCGAAGTTGGTGTTGCCGCTGCGGTTGACGCCCGCGCCCGAGGACTTGGTCGCATTGACGTTTTCCTGGATCACGATCGTCAGAATGTCGCCGACATTGCGCGGCCGCTGGTCTTCGAACAACGGACGGCCCGCGTAACCCGGGTTGAAGATCGAGCCGGGCGACTGCGCCGACGGCGGCATCGGCGGCAGCGCCGTCATCGGCTGCTGCGTGATCGGCTGCTTCGGCACGAGGCCGCAGCCACCCAGGGCCGCGAGCAGCGTGAGCTGCACGAGCGCCTGAGCGGTGCGCGAATGAACCGGATTACGAGTGAAGTGCGACATCTTGATTTACCGCCTTTTTGATTCCCAGTCCCTTGAGCCTTAAACCTGCATCTGGCTCAGGGTCTGCAGCATCTGGTCGGACGTGGTCACGGCCTTGCTGTTGATTTCGTAAGCGCGTTGCGTCTGGATCATGTTCACCAGTTCCTGCACCACGTTCACGTTCGATGCTTCCACGTAGCCCTGATTCAGCGTGCCGGCGCCGTTCAGGCCCGGTTGCGCGACGTTCGGCGCGCCCGACGAAGCGGTTTCCGCGAACAGGTTTTCACCCTTCGCATCGAGACCGGCCGGGTTGATGAACGTGGCGATCTGCATCGAGCCGAGTTGCTGGCTGTTGGTCGAGCCGGCCACGGTGATCGACACCACGCCGTCGCTGCCGATGGTGAGCGAAGTCGCGTTATTCGGGATCGTGATCGCCGGGATCACCTGGTAGCCGCTCGACGTCACGAGCTGACCTTGTGCGTTGGTCTGGAACGAGCCGTCGCGGGTATAGGCGGTCGTGCCGTCGGGCATCTGCACCTGGAAAAAGCCCTGGCCGTTGATGGCGACGTCTTTCGAGTTGCCGGTCTGTTGCAGGTTGCCCTGCGTGTACAGACGCTCGGTGGCGACCTGCTGCACGCCTGTGCCGAGCTGGATGCCGGACGGCAGTTCGGTGTTCTGTGTCGAGTTCGCGCCCGGCTGGCGGACGGTTTGATACAGCAGATCCTCGAACACCGCGCGCGAGCCCTTGAAGCCGTTGGTGCTGACGTTCGCGAGGTTGTTCGAGATCACGTCCATCTGCGCCTGTTGCGCATTCATGCCGGTCGCGGCGATGTAGAGTGAGCGATTCATGGTTCTTCTCCTGGGTGCCTAAGCGACCCGTTAGCTAAAGCTGAGCAACTGGTTGGCCGACTGATCGTTCTTGTCGGCGCTTTCCAGCAACTTCGTCTGCATCTGGAACTGGCGTGCATTGGTGATCATCGAGACCATCGCGCTGACCGGATTCACGTTGCTGCCTTCGAGCGAGGCCGGCGCCAGCGTGACGGTCGGATCGGCGTCGGCGGCATTGCCGTCGGCGGTGCGAAACAGACCGTCGTCGCCGCGCGTCATGGTTTGCGGATCCGGATTCACCAGCTTCAGTTGATCGACCGTCACGACAGCTGTCGGCGGATCGCCCGGCGTCAGCGCGGACACCGTGCCGTCCTTGCCGATGGTGATTTCCGCGCCCGGCGGCACCGACACCGGGCCGCCGTTGCCCAGCACCACCTGATTGGTGGCGTTCACCAGCTGGCCGTTTTCATCGACATGCAGGTTGCCGGCGCGCGTATAAGCCTCGCCGCCGTCGGCGGTTTGCACCGCCAGCCAGCCCGGACCCTGAATCGCCACGTCGAGCGGGTTGCCCGTCTGCTGGATCGGCCCGGGCGTGTAGTCCGCGCCCGGCGTCGACGACAGCACGAAGGTGCGCGTGGTGTTGTCGTTGATCGAACTGCCGTCGCCGAACGACATCGGCACGGCGCGGAAAGTGGCCAGTTGCGCGCGAAAACCGGTGGTCGATGCGTTGGCGAGGTTGTTCGCGACGATAGCCTGCTGTTCGAGCGCCTGCGTGCTGCCCGACATCGCGGTATAGATCAGCCGATCCATGATGGGTTAGTCCCGGTCGCTTACAGGTTGATCAGGGTCTGGTCGACGGTCTGCTGGGTCTTGATCGTCTGCGCGTTCGCTTGATAGTTGCGTTGCGCGGTGATCAGGTTCACCAGTTCGCTCGTCAGATCGACGTTCGAGTTTTCCACCGCGCCGCCTTGCAGCACGCCGTGGTTGGTCGAGCCCGGCGCCGAAATCTGCGCGACGCCCGATTGCGAGGTCTGCTGGAACTCGTTGTTGCCGAGGTTCACCAGGCCGTTCTGATTCGAGAAGTTCGCCAGCACGATCTGGCCGAGCGCGGCGGTTTGCTGGTTCGAATAGTTGCCGGTCAGCGTGCCGTCGGCACCGATCGTGAAGCTCGTCAGCGTGCCGGCGGCGTAGCCGTCGGGCTGCAGCGAATTCACGCCGTCCTTGCCGCCGTACTGCGTCGTGCCCGCGATGTTCAGCGTCAGCTTCTGCGGCGTCGACGAACCGTCGGTGGTCGGGATCGAGAAGTTGTAGGCGAACGGCGTGGTGGTCGCAACGCCGGCTGCGTCCGTCGTGCCGAGCAGCGTGCCCGACGAGTTGAAGTTCGCGTGGCCGACCAGGCTCGCCGTGCCGGTCGAGGTGCCCGCGTACACGTTCCACGTGCCGGCCGACGTCTTGGCGAAGTACATGTTGACCGTCTGCGAGCCGCCGAGCGAGTCGTAGACCGTCGTGCTGGTCGAGTAGTTGTACGTCGACGAGCTGTTCTGGTTGAACGCCACCGGGGTCGGCGCGATCGCGACGCTGTCGCCGGTCGCCGGCGTGCCGTTGAACGTGATGGTCTGGCCATTGCCGAGCGCGACCGCCGTGCCCGCCGTATACGTCGCGGCGGCGGACGTCGTGCCGAGCGTGGTATCGGTGACGGTGTAGGTCGTCGGGCTCGTGAAGTTGACGGTGTAGCTGTCGTTGTTCGTGCCCGAAGCGGTGTTCGTGATGGTCGCGCCCGGCGTCGTGAGCGTGCTGCCGCCCGCGAGCGTCGGCGTCACGGTCGGCGTGCCGAGCATCAGCGGGTCCTGCGCGTTCAGGTTCAGACCGGCGGTGATCTTGGTGGTCGCCTGCGGCGCGATGTTCGCGGTCGGCACGGTGAGCGGCACGGTCTGCGCGGTGTTGATGATGCCCGAACTGTTCGCGGCGTAGCCCATCAGTTGCAGGCCTTGCGCGTTGGTGATGAAGCCGTTCTTGTCGAGCTGGAACACACCGTTGCGCGAGTACACCAGCGAACCGTTATTCGACAGCTGGAAGAAGCCGTTGCCGTTGATCGCGACGTCGAGCGCCTGGTTGGTGCTCGTAATCGTGCCTTGCGAGAACTGCTGCTGCACTTCGGAGAGCTTGGTGCCGATGCCGACCTGGTTGCCCACCGCCGTCGCCACGGAATTGGCGTACATGTCGGCGAATTGCGCGGCGCCGCTCTTGAAGCCAACCGTATTCGCGTTGGCGATGTTGTTGCCGATCACGTCGAGATCGCTCGACGATGCCGACAAACCACTCAAACCTTGTTGGTAACCCATGACGGTCTCCGTATCTGGAAAGTCGTAACTGACAGAATCTGAATCAGAGGATGGCGGCGACGCTGGTCAGGCCGACCGTCGAGCCGTTCGAGAGCACGAGGCCCGGCGTACCGTTGTTCTGCATGACGACGCTTTGCACCGTGGCGCCCGTGAGCGTGGTGGCCGTGGCCTGCTGACCGTTGATCGTGCCGACCGCGCTGATCGTGTAGTTGCCGTCCGGCAGCGCATTGCCCGCTGTGTCGGTCGGTGTCCAGCCCACCGGAATCGTGCCGGCCGACTGCTTGCCGAGGTCGATCGTGTTGACGATCTGGCCCGCCGAGTTCTTCACGACCACTTGCAGGTCGTTCACCGAGTTGGCGAGCTGCACGCCGAACGCGCCGGCCTTGCCGCTCGCGACCGCCACCGAGCTGCCGGGCGCGAGCACGGTCGAGCCAATCAGCAATGCGGCCTGCGACTGCTGGCCCGCCGACATCTGCGTGGCGAGCGAGCTGAGCGTCGTGTTCAACTGGCTGATGCCCGAAACCGTGTTGATCTGCGCCAGCTGCGACGTCATCTGCGAGCTGTCCATCGGGTTGGTCGGATCCTGGTTCTTCAGCTGCGCGACGAGCAGCGACAGGAAGGTGTTCTGCAGATCGGTCGCCGAGGTGCCGGACGTGCTGCCCGTCGAACTCGAGGAACTCGAGGCACTGTTCGTGCCGTTCATCGTATCGAGCAGCGTTTGCGACACAGTCGTGCCGCTGCCGCCGATGGTGGTGTTGGTGGTCAAGGAGCTCTCCTCAGGTTCCGATCGTGAGCGTTTTCAGCATCAGTGTCTTGGCGGTGTTCAGGGTCTCGACGTTGGCCTGGTACGAGCGCGAGGCCGAGATCATGTTGACCATCTCCTGCACCGGATCGACGTTCGGCAACGTGACGTAGCCGTCCGAATTCGCGGCCGGATTGCCGGGGTCGTAGGCGGTCTTCATCGGCGTCGGGTCGTCGACCACGCCGGTGACCTGCACGCCGCCGACCTGCTGGCCGGACGCCGTGCGCGCGCCGCCGAGCGGGCTGACCGCGAACACGACCTGCTTGGCCTTATACGGCTGGCCGTCCGGGCCGGTCGTGCTGTCCGCGTTGGCGAGATTCGACGCCGTCACGTTGAGCCGTTGCGACTGCGCGGACATCGCGGAGCCTGCAACACCAAAAATGTTCATCAGGGATGGCATGTTTCCTGACCTCTCCTGCCGGTAGAGCCGGCTTCCAACTTAATCCCGTAGCGATTGTTCTTGCGTACTGCTGAGTCTGTCGGCGTGGCTTCTTACGAGCCCGACTGGATCGCCGACAGCATCGTTTTGATCTGGCTGGACAACACCGTCATGCCCGATTCGAAATGCAGCGTGTTGTCCGCGAACTGCACCCGCTCGGTATCGATGTCGACCGTGTTGCCGTCGAGCGCGGGTTGGGTCGGCACGCGGTATTGCAGATTGCCGTAGTCGTCGGACGGGCCGCCGGTCGGCGTCAATGTCGACTTGCCGGGCATGTGGCCCGGCGCGGTCGACACCATCGACATGCCGCTCGTTACACCAGCGGGTTGCGTCATCGCCAGCGTCGCGTTGTTCGACGCGGCAGTGCCGGTGGCGCTGCCGCCCTTCTTCAGCGCGCCGGCGAGCGACGAGGCGAAGTCGACGTCGCGCGCCTTGTACCCAGGGGTATCGGCGTTGGCGATATTCGACGACAACAGCTCCTGCCGATAGGCGCGCACATCGAGCGCTTGACGGCCAAAGGCGAATTCGGCATCGAGTTTGTCCAGCATAAGAATCTCCGGAGAACGTTCCCGAGGCTTCCCATGCATGCCTCGCGTGAGGACTGCACCAGGCGGGAAGACCTTTTTGCATGAGGTGCATCTTATGGGCCGAACGCAAGCGGCAATCGGACGAATAACCGGGAAAGGGGGCTTCTATTCAACGTTTGCGCAAAGGGGGCGCTCACTAGAATGCAAGGCGTACCGATGCATTCGATGGAGAAACACGATGGACCAGCCCGCTTTCGATCCGACGCACCGCGCGAATTGCGCGGCGGCGCATCGCGTGGGTGCGGGTGCCGGCGTCGCACGGCGTGTTGCGCGTCCGGCCTCACGTCTCCTGACGCGCCTCGTCGTGAACCTGGCGGTGTGGGTCGCCGGCGGCATTGTGCTGCTGCCCGCTACGACGCAGGCCGAGGAAGCCGGCGGCCCGATCGTGATTCCCGGTCCGGGAGAAAAGAACCCCGCCGCGCTCGCCGATCTGGCCGAGCACATGCAAGCCGCGCCGGCGAAACGCACCGGCTCCGCCGCCACACTGGCCGCTGCCACCGCGCAGTCGCTGACGCCAAATTCCGCGGCTCGCAACGCCGATTCATTCACGCGCGCCGCCAACGCAAGCGGCTCGATCGTCATTGCGGGCGCGGGCGAACCGCCCGCCGCGCCGCAAATGATCCGCACCAGCTTCAGGCCCGACGCCAACGGCGTCGTGACGATTCCCGCGCCGGGCAGCGCCAATGCCGCCGCCATGGACGGCGTCGCACGGGTCAATGTCGTGCCGGGTTCGCGTCAGGTGGTTCCGGTCGTGGTGACGCCCTCGCCGCAGGCCAACGGCGCTCGGCAAGCGGCAGGCGTTCAGCCGGTTGCCGCCAATGCGCCGCTCAATGCAGCCGCTGGGGAATCCGCGGCGGCAGGTTTCGATAGTTTGGCGTCGCGCGGCGAGCCGCCGCAGTTGGGCGCGAATGGCAAGCCGCTCGCGACCCGCGCCGCCGTGGCGCCGGTTGCAACGGCTGCGCCTTCGGCCGCGCCGGGCACCATCGCCCGCACGCCGGCTGTGCGGCAAGTCGCACCGGCTCTCGCGCAACAGAATCTGCGCCCCGCGACACTCGCGCCAGCCGCGCCGCTGCCTGGCCAGCAGGATCCGGAAGCGATCCGCAGCGCCGCGCTCGCATTCCTGCAGCAGCAGTCCGCCGGCTTGCCCGGCAAGGTTGACATCACCGTGGCGCCGGCGTTTCCGCGCGGTCTCGCAGACTGCACGATGCTCGAACCGTTCATGCCGAGCGGCGCGCGCCTGTGGGGCCGCATGACCGTCGGCGTGCGCTGTGCGGGCGAGCGTCCGTGGACCATTTATCTGCAGGCGCGCATCTCGCTGCATGCCACGTACTATCTGGCCGCCCGCGCCATGGCGCCCGGCGAAGTGCTCACCGCCGCCGACCTCGTCGCGCGTGACGGCGATCTCACCGGCTTGCCGCAAGCCATCGTCACGGACCCGTCGCAGGCGGTCGGCTCGGTCACGCTCACGCGAGTCGCCGGCGGCATGCCGTTGCGCCGCGACATGCTGAAAAGCGCGTCGGCGGTATCGATCGGACAGACGGTGCGGGTCGTGGCGGCCGGCGAAGGTTTCGCGATTTCGGCGGAAGGCAGCGCGATGAACAACGCGTCGCCGGGCCAGCAGGTGCGGGTCAAGACGGCCAACGGCCAGATCATTTCCGGCATCGTGAAAGACGGCTCGACCGTGGAGATTCAGCTGTGAACCGTTGCGGCGCCCACGCCATGACGAACTCCCGCGCCGCGCCCGTTCTGGCCGTCGCGAGCAGTGCGGCCAGCGCCGAAATGAGCTCGGCCAAAGGGCCGAGCGGAGATGTAAGGAAAGGTAACGCCTTGATCGATTGCGCTAAAGTTTTGATCAGCGGTAGCCGTTATAAGGATCAAATCGTTCAGGAAGCCAATCGTGAAAGTCGATTCCACAAACAATTCGAATCTGCCGACGTTGAAAGACGCCCTGTCCCGCTCGCAAGCAGGCGACGCGACGACCGCGAACAGCAACGCGCAGAATGCGGGCACGGCCTCGCAGACCACCACCAGCGGTTCGGGCGACGCCAGTGTCAGCCTGTCGGGTTTGTCGCAGCATCTGCGCAGTCTCGCGGCGTCCGGTTCGGCCGATATCGACACGGCGCACGTCGAGTCGATCAAGCAGGCCATCAAGGACGGCTCGCTGAAGATCGATTCCGGCAAGATCGCCGAGGGCGTGCTGAACACCGCGCGCGAACTGTTGCAAAGCAAAACCTCGTCGACCGGCAACTGATCGACGCATCGAAGTACGGTGAAGTGCCGGGCGGCGTTCGACAAACCCGGCTCGCGGATCATGCGCGAGCCGTCGTGTTCAGCGAGTTGTTGAGATGAAAGACGCCCTGCTTGCCACCCTCATCGAAGAATATTCGGCCGTCGAGGCGTTTGCCTCGATTCTGACGCTCGAGACCAAGGCGCTCACTGCCTTGTCGCCGCTGGAATTGCTGCCGCCGATCGTCGAGAAGAAAACCGAACTGATCGGCGCGCTCGCCAAGCTCGAAGCCACCCGTGACGGGCTGCTCGCCGAGATGGGCTTTCCCGCAGGCTGGCCCGGCATGGAACTCGCGGCCAGCACCGACACGCGCGTGGCCGAGCAGTGGTCGTTGCTGCAGAAAGCCGCCGAACGCGCGCGACGCTGCAATACCAGCAACGGCGAACTGATCCGCGTGCGGATGGACTACAACCAGAGGGCGCTGACGGCGCTTCAGGTAGCCGCGCCGCAGAAGGCCGGCTTCTATGGTCCGGATGGCCGGATTCCGGCGCGTCCCGCCGTGTAATGTAGCTGGATCAGCACGGCCTGACGCTCGGGTCTGGCTGAAACAGATGGATTGAAAAGGGCTCGTCTTTCGATGAGCCCTTTTTGCTTTTCAGGCACCCCGCTTCGAGCGCGCCCCACTCCTTCCCGCACACGTTAGCCATCCGGCCAGGTGGCGCGAAATCGCCAGCCGCGTTGAAAATCACGACTTCCCTCTTACTGAGTTGGTCCGCCGTCCCGCGCTTTTTTCAAGGCTATCCGGACGTGCATCAACGGAGTGCTAACCACTAGCGAGGTTGTGTAATGGTGTGTATGATTCGAGGAGTGCAGTATGAAAAGTGCCGAGGTCGTGAAACTCATTCAGGCGGCGGGTTGGCAGCTGGTCCGCACATCGGGCAGCCACCATCATTTTCGTCACGCGGCAAGAGCCGGTCTCGTGACCATCCCGCATCCGAAGAAAGATCTTCCGCCCGGCACATTGAACAGCATCCTGAAACAGGCGGGCCTGAAATGAAAAACCTGACTTTCCCTATCGCGATTGAACCGGGTAGCGCGGATCACGCGTTCGGCGTCGTCGTGCCCGACATTCCGGGCTGTTTTGCGGCGGGCGATACGCTGGAAGAAGCCTACGCGAACGCCAAGGAGGCTATCGAGGCGCATCTGGAAGTGCTGCTCGACGAGGGCTTGCCGATTCCCGCGCGGCGCACGCTGCAAGAGCACCGCCGCAATCCCGACTATGCGGATTTCACGTGGGGACTTGTCGCCACCCGGAATATTCCCGCCTTGAAGAAGGCGGTACGGATCAATATCTCGCTGCCCGAAGCGCTGGTCCAGGAGATCGACACTTATGCCCAGGCGCGTGGCATGTCGCGCTCGGCCTTTCTGGCACTGGCCGCGGAACATGAAATGGCCGAGGCATGAGGTCAAGCGGAGGCGCGACACACCGCTCACCGCTCATTTACATTACCGAATACCCGAACTTCAGGTCGCCTCGGCGTTCGCCCAGGCCATCTCGCGCAAGCGCGTACGCAAACGGGCCACGGCCTGGCTGTGCAACTGGCAGACTCGCGATTCGCTGACTTCCATCACCGCGCCGATTTCGCGCAGGTTCATGCCGCGTTCGTAGTACAGCGACATCAGCAGCTTCTCGCGGTCCGGCAGGCGGTCGATCGCCTCCACCAGCGCCGAGCGCAGGCTGTCGTCGAGCAGCGCCGACAGCGGGTCCGAGTGATCGACGCAGTAGCGGTCGAGGAACGGCTCGTCGTCTGCCGAACGGTCGAAGTCTTCGTAATAGATCAGCTGGCTGCCGTGCAGATCCTGCAGCATCGACTGATACTCGTCGAGCGGCATTTGCAGGTGCTCGGCAATCTCCGTTTCGCTCGCCGAGCGGCCCAGATTCTGCTCCACCTTGTGCACCGCCGTTTCCACTTCACGCGAGGTGCGCCGCAAGCTGCGCGGCAACCAGTCGTTGCTGCGCAATTCGTCGAGCATCGCGCCGCGAATCCGCTGGCTCGCGTAAGTCTCGAACTGCGCGCCCTGGTCTTCCTTGTAGCGACCTGCCGCGTCCAGCAGTCCGATCATGCCGGCCTGGATCAGATCGTCGAGATCGACGCTCGCCGGCATCTTGGCGACGAGCTGCAAGCCGAGGCGACGCACCAGCGGTGCGTACTTCGTCAGAACTTCGGCTTGGGAAATCTTTCCCTGAGCGTTATACATCGTGCTCCCCTTGTCCTTGTGCCGCCACTCAGGCGTGCTGCGCAGACGGTTGGTCGGCGTGTTGCGCCGCTGTAACTGCCGCAGGCGCCATCCACGGCGTTTGCGACGACATCGCTGGCCGCATCGGCCAGTACTGCAATTCGGCGGCGAGATGCCGGAAGTCGCGCGCAGCCGGTGTCGACGGAAACGCATCGACGACACAACGCGACAACTCCAGGGCTCGCGCCATCCGCGCATCGGCGGCAATACAACCGGCGTCTTCCAGCGCCACCGTCAGGTAGCGCCCGGCCACGCCGGCCAGGTTTGCAAACGCGGTATGCGCGTCGTTCACGCTCTGCACGTGGTTCACCAGCACGCGGAACTGCGCGATGGCGTGCGCGTAGTGCAGGCGCTTCATGCATGCGTACGCGTCGGTGATCGCGTGCGCGGCCATGCGCGTGACGATCATCACGTCGTGCGCTTGCCTCGCGAGCGCCGAGAGATGACCTTGCGCATCGAGTTCCGCGTCGATCAGCACGACGTCGGCGGAACCGCGCAACACCACGCCGAACTCCGCGGCCGTATGACCTTCCCGGTTCGGACGCGAGGCGGCCAGTACGGAGAAGCCGAGTGCGTGCCTTGCAGCGGCGTCGTCGAGCGTCATCTCGCCACGCATCACGGCGGCGAAATTGCCCGCGCCACGCACGCCACCGAGCATCGTGCTCACCGACTTCTCGCCGAGGCATTCGTCGATCACGAGCACGTCCTTGCCCTGCTGCGCGAGCGCGGCGGCGAGGTTCACCACCGTCGTCGTCGAGCCGACGCCGGCCGAGCCGCTCGTCACCGCAATCACACGCGAGCCGCTGCGGGCCAACATCCGCCGCAGTCCTTCTGCCTGATCGGAGATGACCTTATCCAAAGCGGACCTCGTGCAATTCGGCCGTGGAACGTGCGGACAATGCGGACAGCAACGCAGGAATGTCGTCGTCGTGCGGCACGAATGGCGAGTTATCGCGCGGTATGCAGAAGGTGCTCTTGATCAGGAATTTCTTCGTCGCGACGTACAGGTTCTCCGGCACCTTCTGACCGGTCGACACGTAGTGCACCGGCAGCTTGTAACGGATCACCGTATCGAGCACGCCGCCGAGATTGGTGGCTTCGTCGAGCTTGGTCAGGATGCAGCCGGCGAGCGGCTGTTGATCCGGCGCGCGCTGATAGGCCTGCACGACTTCGTTGAGCGTGTCGCCATGACTGGTGGCATTGAGCAGCAGCAGGCGTTGCACCGGCTGACCGGCGTGGCACAGCATCGCGATCTGATCGGAGACGAGGCGGTCGCGCTGGCTCATGCCGATCGTGTCGATCAGCACGATGTGCTTGTTGCGCAATTCGGAGAGCGCGAGTTGCAGGTCGGCGCCGTCCTTTACCGCATGCACCGAGACGCCGAGAATCTTGCCGAAGATGCGCAGTTGTTCGTGGCCGCCGATCCGGTAGCTGTCGGTCGTGAGCAACGCGACCTTGCTGGCGCCGAACCGCATCACGCAACGCGCGGCGAGCTTGGCGGTGGTCGTCGTCTTGCCGACGCCCGTCGGGCCCATCAGCGCGAATACGCCGCCGCGCTCCATCAGTGCGTCTTCGTCTTCCATCACCGGCAGGTTCGAATCGAGCACCGAGCGGACCCAGTCCATGCCGCCGTCCATGTTCTCGACGTCGGCCGGCAGGTTGTCGACCATCATCTGTACGAGCTGCGCGGAGAAACCGGCCGCGAACAGATGCTTGGTGAGCGAGGCGCGCACCGGGTTGCGGCGCTGACGCTCACCCCACAGCAGGCCGGCGAAGTGCTCTTCCATCATTCCGCGCATCGACGACAGTTCGCTCATCACGGTGTCGTTGACCACTTGCTCCATACGCGCCTTGATCGCTTCGGCGACCGAAGCGGGCGTGCGGGCGTCGTCGTTCGAGGACTGCGCCGGTGCGTTTTTCTGCGCGGCGCGGCGTGCGGCGGCTTGCGCGCCTTCACGCGCCCAGTCGGGCGTGTCGCCGCCTTGGGGCGCCGCAGCCTTGGCCGGTTCGACGGCGGCACCGAGGCCCTTGGCCATCGCGGCAGCTGGCGTCATCGCAGCGGGACGCGCGCTGTATGCGCCTTCCTGTTGCTGTTCGGCGGCGATGCGGCGAGCGTGGTCGATCAGCCAGGGATTCGATTCGGCCATCGTGCGCGGCGTTTGCACGTCGGCGCCCGGTGCGGTGGACGCAGCCGGCGCGCCGGCCGCTTTGAGCAGATCGGCGCGGATGTCTTCGGAGAGGCGCGAGGCCGCGGCGCGGGCACTCGGTTGCTCGGGACTGGTCGGTTTCGACGGCACTTCCGCGGCTACCTTGATCGGGGCGGCTGCCTTGACGGGGGCGGCGGTCGGTGCGTCGCTCGCGTCGTCGTCAATGTGCTCGGAGTATGAGACGTGGTTGCCAACGCCGTTGCCGAGATTCTCCGCGCCGGCTTCCGGGCTCGCGCCGAACACCGACGAGAACACATCGGGCATGCCGCTCGCATACGGGTTCGCCTGCATCGGCGCTGCCGCCGGCATGGCGCGCGGTGCGGCCAGCGCGGGCCGTCCAGCCATCGCATTCATCGATCCAGCCTGCGGTGCACCGGCGCCTGCGCGCGGGACTTTCGGCGAGAGGGCGGCGAGGTCGCTGTCGGCCAGCGCGACGATCTCGACGCTGCCGTCGTCCATCGTGCGATTGGACAGTACGACCGCGTCCGCGCCCAACGCTTCGCGCACGAGACGCAGCGCATCACGACTGGTAGCACCGACGAATTTACGAATGTTCAAGCTGGACCCCCGATGAGGTAAACGGACTAACGGACCGGCAACATACCGCTTCCCATTGAGATCATTATTGCGAAACCCGCCGAGGCATGATCGATGGATAAAGACCGTTAAACGTGGGCAATTCGGACGATGGAAACGTGCTTTGATTCACACGCACGCCGGTTTGAAACACGCCTGGCGGCGGCGTCGGACGGCGCTTTCGCGGACGCGGCGTGTACTTCGCCGTCCGCTTGCGACATGAAAAGTCAGGCGCCAGAATGAGAACCGGCGCTCCATGAGCGCCGGCAAAAGACATCGGCCACAAACTGGCCTCAGTAAGCGATACGCGCTAACCGTGCGCGCCGATCAGATTCACCACCTTGATATTGCGCGTGTCGGGCACTTCCGCATACGACAGCACCTTCAGCTGCGGCAGGCTGCGGCGCAGGAAGCGCGCGAGCATCGGCCGCAACGCATGCTGCACCAGCAGCACAGGCGCAAGCCCGAGGTTCTGCTGACGCGTCATCGCCTTCTGGGTTTCGTTCAGCAGCGTGTGCGCGAGGCCCGGCTCGAGACCCGGATTGGAGCCGGTCGAGAGCGCCTGCGAGAGCACACGTTCGAGATTCGAATCGAGGCCCATCACCTGCATATCGCCGACACCCGGGAACCACTGCTGCGTAATCGCGCGACCGAGCGCGAGGCGCACGGCGGCGGTGAGATCGTGGGCGTCGGTGATCTTCGGCGTGTGTTCGGAGAGCGCTTCGAGAATCGTGCGCATGTCGCGAATCGGCACGCCTTCTTCCAGCAGATTTTGCAGCACCTTTTGCAGCGTGGTGAGCGGCAGCGCCTTCGGCACCAGATCGTCGACCAGCGACGGCGTGTCCTTCTGCATCCGTTCGAGCAACGCCTGCACTTCCCGGCGGCCGAGCAATTCCGACGCATGCGTGACCACGAGGTGATTCAGGTGCGTCGCCACCACCGTGCTCGAATCGACCACCGTGTAGCCGTACACCTGCGCCTGCTCACGCAGGTTCGTATCGATCCAGATGGCCGGCAAGCCGAAGGCGGGATCTTGGGTCGGCGTGCCCGGCAGCGCGGCGGACACCTGGCCCGGGTTGATCGCCAGCCACTGGCCCGGATACGCTTCGCCGACGCCCACCTCGACGCCCTTCAGCGCGATGCGATAGCCGTTCGGCCGCAATTCGAGGTTGTCGCGGATATGAATGACCGGCGGCAGAAAGCCGATTTCCTGCGCGAACTTCTTGCGGATGCTCTTGATCCGCTTGAGCAGTTCGCCGTCCGAGTTCTTGTCGACGAGCGGAATCAGCCGGTAGCCGACTTCGAGGCCGAGCGTGTCGATCATCGTCACGTCGTCCCAGCTCGCCTCGGTGTTTTCGACCGGCGCCAGCGCGGCCGGTGCGACATCGACGAGCGCCGTCGTGTTCTTGCGCTCCTCGGCGCGCTTTTTCATCGTGCGGCCGAGCTGGATCAGACCGCCGCCGAGAATCAGAAACGCGAAGTGCGGCATGCCCGGAATCAGGCCCATCAGCACGAGAATGCAGCCGGTGATCACCAGCACGCGCGGATTGGTGAACAACTGGCCGGTGAGCTGCGTGCCGATATCTTCGTTGGTCGCCACACGCGAGACGATCACACCGGCGGCGGTCGAAATCACCAGCGACGGAATTTGCGCGACGAGGCCGTCACCGATGGTGAGCAGCGTGTAGTTCTTGCCCGCCGCCGCGAAGCTCATGTCGTGCTGCACGATACCGACGATCAGTCCGCCGATGATGTTGATCACCATGATCAGCAAACCGGCGATCGCATCGCCGCGCACGAACTTGCTCGCGCCGTCCATCGAACCGTAGAACTCGGCTTCCTGCGAGACTTCCGAGCGGCGCTTGCGGGCCTGTTCTTCGTTGATGAGGCCGGCATTCAGGTCGGCATCGATCGCCATCTGCTTGCCGGGCATCGCGTCGAGCGTGAAGCGCGCGGACACTTCCGCGATCCGCCCCGCGCCCTTGGTGATCACCATGAAGTTGATCACCATCAGGATGATGAAGACGACGATACCGACCGCGAAGTTGCCGCCCACGAGGAAGTGGCCGAACGATTCGATCACCTGGCCGGCCGCGTCGGGGCCGGTATGGCCTTCGAGGAGCACGACCCGCGTGGACGCCACGTTCAGCGAAAGGCGCAGCAAGGTCGAGAACAGCAGCACGCTCGGGAATGCCGCGAAATCGAGCGGCTTCATCGTGTACATGCTGACGAGCAGCACCATCACGGACAGCGCGATGTTGAAGGTGAACAGCAGATCCAGCAGGAACGGCGGCAACGGCAAAATCATCATGCCGAGGATCATGCAGATCAGCACCGGCCCGGCGAGGGCGCGCAAATTGGTGCTGCTCAAGGCGTCTGGCCGTCGGGCGAGGAAACCGGCGCGAGCGTTCATGCGGAGGCTCCTGAAGCGTCTTCGTTATCTGGGTTGAGCGTGTCGGCGGCTTCCTGATCGGCTTCGTCGTCCGATACACCGCCCTTGTCGAGTTCCGCGGGCACGTCGAGTTCGGTCGGCGCGAGCGGCACGTCGCCGCCCTCGGCCTTGAAGCGCCGCAACTGGTACACCCACGCGAGCACTTCGGCGACCGCGCCGTATAGCGGGCCCGGAATCTCGCGGTTGAGTTCGACGTTGTGGTACAGCGCCCGCGCGAGCGGCGGCGCTTCCAGCAGCGGCACATTGTTCTCGGCGGCAATTTCGCGAATCCGCGCCGCCACCAGGTTGACGCCCTTGGCGACGACCTTCGGTGCCCGCATCTCGCCGTCGGTGTATTGCAGCGCCACGGCGAAGTGCGTCGGGTTGGTCACCACCACGTCGGCCTTCGGCACGTTGGTCATCATGCGGCGGCGGGCAATCGCACGCTGCTGCTGGCGAATCCGGCCTTTGACGTGCGGATCGCCTTCGCTTTCGCGGTGTTCGCGCTTCACTTCTTCCTTCGTCATGCGCAGCTTCTTGTGGAATTGCCACAGTTGATACGGCACATCCATCGCGGCGACGACGAACATGCCCGCGACCGTCATGCCGCAGCACACGGCGATCAGATGCACGGTGTTGGCGAGCGCGAGATGCAGCGGCTGGGTCGCCAGCGCGAGAATCTCTTCGCGGCGATTCCAGATCGCCGTGCCGCCGATCACGCCCACCACCAGCGTCTTCGCGAGCGACATGCCGAGCTGGATCGGTCCGTTGATCGAAAACATCTTGCCGAGGCCGGCGATCGGATTGAGGCGGTCGAACTTCGGCTCGAGGCCTTTCGCCGACAACTGCCAGCCGCCCAGCGCCATCGGCGCGAACAAGGCGGCGACGCCGGTGAAGGCGAGAATCGGCAGCAGCGCGTAGAGCCCTTCGCGGCTCGCCACGCCCGCGCCGATCATCATGCGGCGGGTCTCGAACGCGCCGGCGTGATCGAACGTGAAGGCCGCGCGCAGCATGCCCTGCAAATGTTCGCCGATGCTGCCGGACATCCCCCACACGCCGAAGAACCCCGCCGCCAGCAGCGCAAACGTGGACAGCTCGCGCGAACGCACGATCTGCCCTTCCTCGCGCGCCTTCTGCAGGCGCCGGGGAGTGGCTGATTCGGTTTTTTCGAGGTCGCTGTCCTCTGCCACAAACGCTCTCCGGTCGGCTGAGGCACGGCGCCTCTTTCCAGTGAGAGCGATTATTCCCGCTCGACGCAAGCACCGATCGGCGGATAAAGGCGGAGAAAGGGGGGTATTTCGACGGATGGAGACGGCCAGGAAGCCCGCCGGCCGGCCCTGCTGACGCGAAACGACAACTCGCGGCCGGGCCGGACACCCGCGTGTTTCGCGCGAGCGCCGGTTCGGCTTCAGCCCTCAGGCTTCAGTGTGGCGCTTCGATCAGAACGCCACGAAAGGCGTTTGACCGCCATTTGCGGTCTGATCGATGCCGTAATACACATGGCGGCCGTAGAAGAACGGTAATCCGAGATCGAAGCTGCTGTTGCCGCCGATCTGCCCCGCCAGGTCGTTGAACGCGTAGTTGTTGCCGTTGCTGAACAGCGTCGCCGCACTCAGGATGCCGATGCTGGCGTTCGCCTGCGTTTTGTTCAGCCCGACCAGCGTCAGCGTCCGCGTTTGCGCCGACGACGGGCAGTAAAAGCCCGCGAAGTTGCTACCGCACTGCGCAAGGGAGCTATCGCCGAAGAAGTAGGCGTTCGAGCCCGAATCGAGGAAGGCTTGTACCTGCGCGCCGTTGAACACACTGTTGTCCATGTCACCGAAAGCGTCGGTGGTGAAAAGCTGGACCCCGGTGAGCGCGTTGTTCGCCTGCGTGCCGACGCCGAACACCAGTGTGCCGGTGGCGGAGGACGCGCCGGTGTTGGACACCGGCGGCATCTGCACGATCACGCCGTTATTGTCGACCGGGAAAAACGGGACTGGATTGGCCACCTGCTGCGCGAGCGGTACCGCCGTGCGGGCGCACGACACGCCGCCCGGACAGGCGAAGTAATTGCTGAATTTGGCCGCCTGTGCCGGGTCCGAGCAGGTCGTACCGCAATCGGTGGGCGACGTGCCGATGCCGAGAATACCGTTGGCGCCGAGATCGTCAACCTTGTTTTCGGCCTGGCCGCTGCCGCAGCCGGGCGTGGGCACCGTGCTCGAATCCTTGTCGCCGATGATCTGCATCGGAACCGCCGCCGTCGTCGTCTCGCCGCCGATCGCGATGGTCGCGGTGCGCACCGTGCCCCACGTGAAGCCGTCCGCGAAGGTCGCGCACTCGGCGAGCTGGGCGCCGCTGCCGCTGATGGTGCTGACCGGCAACGCATTGAGCAGCGAGGCGTTCAGGACCGAGCTGACCACGCGCAGCCCGTAGGAACCGGTATCGACCTGGATATTGTCAATGGTCTGACAATTCGTGGTCGAACCGGGCGCGCATATTCTCACGCTGACCGCCGGGATATTGATGACGCCGTTCACGCCTCGGCCGACGGTGATGGGCACTGTATTCGCCGCAGTGGCGGCAATGGGCTGCTGGGTCGGACTGGCCGGCAGCGAGCCGCCGTTCAGCGAGGTCGACGAATCGTTATTGGAGCCGCCACCGCCGCCGCACGCGACGAGCGCGGACACCAACGCCACGGCGACGACGGCCTGCATCCAGCCCTTGAGCTTCACAGCAATATGCTTGGTTCGCATGTCTCGTCCTCGCTATTACTGGATGTCTGAACCGCTGACGCCGGCGGGCAGCGCAGGAGGCAACCACGCCTGGCCACTGAACGAGCCCATGTGGCCACCGGAGCGCACCACGAGGCCGCTCTGGTCGACCGCGACCGGGCCGCGGCCGCCGCCGCGCGCCGCGCGCACCGTCTTGACGCCGGCCACGTACTGCGGGAAATAGCTGCCGAGCAGATCGTTCAGATCCGGCATTTGCGGGCCGCGCCAGGCGATGCCGAACACGGAGCCGTCCGAGGCGAGATATTCGCGGACCACGGTGCCGTTGCCGAGCGCCGTCTCACGCACGGTGTAAGAGGTGGAAGCTGTACCGGACGACCCGGCGTTGGACGCGGAACGCATCACGCTCTGCGCCGCGTTGACGGCGCTGCTGCCGGGCTGAACGGTGCGCGACGAGACTGACGCGCCCGTGGGCGGTGTCATGGGGGCGCCGCCCAGTCCAGCATGAGCGGACTGCACGACGATTAGCGAACAGGGTAAGGCAAGCGCCGTAACGATCCCGGCGCGGCGTACACGACTCCACATAACAAGGCTCCTCCCGAGCGGCCGCTCGGTTCGCACGTGATGCAAACCGGCTGCATGTACGCAGATCATACGGCACCGCTGCGATCGCACCGTGGAGGGTTTCTCCCCATCGTGCCACCGACCGGCATGTGTCTTCGCCGGAGCGCCGTGCCGCTGCTTGAGCCCGTAGTATGCCTGTGGTTTGTGTCGGCAGACAGCAAGCACACGCGGGGGCGTGGCTTGCTATGGGTCCCGGTTGGACCCCGCGCCTTTAGTGGGCGGGCGCGACGTGGCGTCGCGCCGGTGGGTCAGAAGCCGAGGCTGGCCAGAAGATCGTCCACTTGCGACTGGTCCTGCACCACGTCCGTTTTGCCTTCCGGATTGATTTGCGGACCGTTCAGCAGATGCTCGGGGCTGCCGGTCGACGAGACTTCGGCCGCCAGTGCCGCCGCGTTCGCCGCGAACTGCTCGCGCCGTTCGAGCGCGATGTTCTCGACCAGCACGCCGAGCAACTGCTGCTCGATCAGATACACGACATCCGTGATCTTCTTGATGACCTGGCCGGTCAGATCCTGGAAGTCCTGCGCCAGCATGATCTCCATGAGCTGCGAGTTGGTCCCGCTGGTCGCCTCGGGCACGCCGCGCAGGAAGGTCCGCGTGTCGTTCATCAACGCGCGCACTTCCTCGCGTTCGATCGGCGCCGCGTACCACTGCTCCCAACGCGCGTCGAGTTCGCCCGCGTCTTTCTGCAGCTGCTCCTGGATCGGCTTGGCGATGTCGATAGCGGACAGGACGCGCTCAGCGGCCTGCTCCGTCATATCCGCAATGTACTTCAGGCGGTCGCGGGCATCGGGCACGGCTTCGGCCGCACGTTCGACATGCTTGTCGAGCCCGAGCTCGCGCATCGAGTCGCGCAGCGTGCGCGTCAGTTGTCCAATGCGAGCCAGGATACGGTCGGACGCGAAGTCGCCGCTCTCGTTGCCCGCGTCGGCGCCTTGCGCGTTGGTCGGCAGATTCACATCAGCTCCCGGTCTTGGCCATCTTCTCGAGAATCTTGTTGAGCTTCTCGTCGAGCGTCGCGGCCGTGAACGGCTTGACGACATAACCGCTCGCGCCGGCCTGCGCCGCCGCGATGATGTTTTCCTTCTTCGATTCGGCCGTCACCATCAGCACCGGCAGGTGCGTGAGGTTGGCGTCGGCGCGGATCTCCTTGAGCATGGCCAGACCGTCGAGGTTCGGCATGTTCCAGTCGGAGATCACGAAGTCGTACGTGCCGCCACGCAAACGCGCGAGACCGGCCTGGCCGTCTTCCGCCTCGTCGACGTTCGAATAGCCGAGTTCCTTGAGGAGGTTGCGGACGATCCGGCGCATCGTCGGAAAGTCGTCAACAACCAGAATCTTCATTCCCTTATCCATTTCATTCCCTTTGCTTGATCCATGGTGCGGCGCCTCACCGCTCAACTCGCGCCTCAAACCAGCGCCTCAAATCCTACCGGCCCGCATCATACCCGCTGAACGCGGTCGCCCATTGCCGAGAGACGCGCCATCACACGTCGGCTCATTTCCGGCAACGCGGCGATCTCGTCCGCCGCGCCAAGTGCGATCGCTTCGCGCGGCATGCCGAACACAATACAGCTCGCCTCGTCCTGCGCAAGGGTGTACGCCCCTGCCTTTTTCATGTCCAGCAGTCCGGCGGCGCCGTCGCGCCCCATCCCGGTCAGAATCACGCCGACCGCGTTCTTGCCCGCATGCTGCGCGGCCGAACGGAACAGCACATCCACCGACGGACGATGCCGGTTGACCGGCGGCTCGTCCGACAGGTGAGCAATATAGTTCGCGCCGCTACGCGCAAGCAACAGATGGGCATGGCCGGGCGCAATGTAAGCATGTCCCGGCAGCACGCGTTCGCCGTGCTCTGCCTCTTTAACGGTAATCCGGCACAAACCATTGAGGCGTTGTGCAAAAGATTTTGTGAAGCCCGGTGGCATATGCTGCGCGATCAGCACCGCGGGCGCATCCGGCGGCAGCGGCACCAGCACTTCGCGGATCGCTTCCGTGCCGCCCGTCGACGCGCCGACGATGATCAGCTTCTCGGTACTAAGCAGCGGATTGTTGAACAGCGGTGCCGCGCCGACCGTCGCCTGCGCGGCATGTGCAGCCGCGTGCTGCACCGGCGCGGCCTGGCGCACGCGTGCGCGCGCGGCGGCGCGAATCTTGTCGGCGAGCTTTTCCGAGTAATCGAGCATGCCGTCGCGAATGCCGACCTTCGGTTTGGTGACGAAGTCGACCGCACCGAGTTCCAGCGCGCGCAGCGTGATTTCATTGCCGCGTTCGGTCAGCGACGAGACCATCACGACGGGCATGGGCCGCAGGCGCATCAGCTTCTCGAGGAAATCGAGGCCATCCATGCGCGGCATTTCGACGTCGAGCGTCAGCACGTCGGGGTTATGCTGCTTGATGAGATCGCGCGCGACCAGCGGGTCGGGTGCGGTCGCCACCACCGTCATATCCGGCTGGCCGTTGATGATTTCCGTCATCAGGCTGCGGATCAGCGCCGAATCGTCGACGCACAGTACTTTGATCTTTTGCACAGCGCTCACGCCTCCTCTGTGGTTCTGGCGTTGTTTGAATTAATCGGGCGCGTGCCGAACAGTTCGATGCGCGGCTTTGCTGCCCCCGCGCCCGCACTGCTTGCTGCTGTTCCCGTTGCTCCGCCGGCCGGCGCGCCGAACAGTTCGACCTTGGCTCTCGACGCGGCCGGCGCCGAGAACAGTTCCACCCGCTTGCGCGCCGCGGCGAGCCGCTCGGCGCGTGCTTCGGCGCTCCGCCGCATCAGCGCCTGTTCGCGCTCGGCCACGCCCGCTTCCTGCTGCAAGCGCAACTTCTTCACCATCACCTGGCCGGTGCGCGGCATGAACGCCACCTTGCGCGGATGCGAGCCCTGCAAGTCCTCGGCGACGATGCGGATCTTCTCCACCGCGAGATAGCGGCGCACGAACTCCGAATTGCGATCGCCGATGTTCATCGTCGTCATGCCGGCGAGCACCGCGCCGCCGCCGAACACCTTCGCTTCGAAGCGCTCGCGCCGGCCGCCGGCCTTGATCAGTTCGTTGATCAGCACTTCCATCGCGTAGGCGCCGTAGCGCATCGAATCGGATGCAGCCTGCGCGACGTCCGCGCCGTCGTCGGGCAACATGAAGTGATTCATGCCGCCGATGCCGGCCGTGCGATCCTGGATGCAGGCCGCGACGCAGGATCCGAGCACGGTGACCAGCACCATGTCTTCGTGCGTGGTGTAAAACTCGTTCGGCAACAACTTCACGCCGGGGCGCTGGAAGTGGTTGTCGAAATACAGATTGGTGGCGATCGGCAGGCCGCTGCTCATACCGTCACCCCGCTCGCCGCTTGATGCGATGCCGGCGCCGAGCCGCGGGTCGCCGTCGGCGTACGCGCGCCGCTTGCATCACGCGTCAATTCATACACGGTCTGGCCGCGCAGCTTGAATGCCTGCGTGACGTACGTGAAGTTCTCCGAGTGGCCGGCGAACAGCAGGCCGCCCGCCTTCATCAGCGGCTCGAAACGGGCGAGCACTTGCGCTTGCGTCGGCTTGTCGAAATAGATCATCACGTTGCGGCAGAAGATCGCGTCGAACTGCGAACGCAACTGGTAATCGCGGTCGGTGAGATTGAGTTGCTCGAAGCGCACCAGCGCACGCACTTCCGGGCGCACCTTGACCATGCCCGCGTGCGCGCCAGTGCCCTTCAGGAAGAAGCGCTTGAGCCGCTCGGGCGAGAGATGCTTAACCTGATCGAACTGATACATGCCGGCTTCGGCCTTGGCCAGCACCTGGGTGTCGATGTCGGTGGCGAGCACCGAGGCCTGACGCGCGCCGCTGTCGCCGAGCGCTTCGATCAGCGTCATCGCGATCGAGTACGGCTCTTCTCCGGTCGAAGCCGCCGAGCACCACACCGAAACCGGCTGCGCGCGGCGCGGCACGAAATCGGCGAGGATCGGAAAGTGATGCGCCTCGCGGAAAAACGCCGTCAGGTTGGTGGTCAGCGCATTGGTGAACGCTTCCCACTCGGCCGGATCGTTTTCCGCTTCGAGCAGATCGAGATACTGCTTGAAGGTGTCGAGACCGCGGGTGCGCAGACGGCGCGCCAGACGGCTGTACGCCATGTCGCGCTTGTGATCCGACAGCGAAATGCCCGCGCTGCGGTGAATCAGTTCGCGAATGCGAGCGAAGTCCGCCAACGTGAATTCGAAATCCCGCGACTGTTCGCCGGATCTAACCGGGTCCGGACGTTCGGGACGTTGCTGTGCGCGCGTTGCCATCATGAATATTCCTGCCTGCGATACGAGCCATCCCGCATTCCGCCCAGGAACTCGCCTTGAGAAGAAGGGATTGTGTTCGCGGGGTCGCGCCCGCCCGCGAGTTCCGCCACCATGCAGTCGGCCCGCGACACGCCGATAAAGCGTGCTTCGATGATTCGCTCCTCATGGAGCGAGATGCCGAATGACCGCATGTCTTTGCGCCACTTCCTAGAATGTTTCCCAGTCCGCATCCGAGCCCGCCGTGGCTGCGCTGACCGCGGCCGGACGTGCTGCGGATTCGGATGCCGCGCGGGCCGTCTTCGGCCTGAGTGCCGGTTCGACGCGCGCGGTGCCTGCGCCGTGATTGCCCGACGCCGATGGGTTGCTCGTTGCGGCTGCGCCTGTCGCCGGATGCGCTGCGCCGCCGTTCACGGCTGCATGCTGCGCAAGCTTGGCAGCCGGCTTGCTCTTGCTGCTCGTCACGCGGGATGCGGCCGGTTGCGGACGGGTTGCCGCCGCGCTGCCGTGTGCCGCGCCGCCGGCCACTTTCCAGCCATTCACCACGGCCTGCAACTGGCGCGTCTGATCTTCGAGCGAGGCCGCCGCGGCCGCCGCCTGTTCGACTAGCGCGGCGTTCTGCTGCGTGACTTCGTCCATCTGCACGACCGCGCGGTTCACCTGTTCGATGCCGCCCGACTGCTCTTCGGACGCCGCGCTGATTTCGCCCATGATGTCGGTCACGCGGCGCACGGCCTGCACGATCTCGTCCATCGTCGTGCCGGCACGGCCGACCAAAGTCGAGCCGCTTTGCACCTTGTCGACCGAGTCGCCGATCAGTTCCTTGATTTCCTTCGCGGCGCTCGCGCTGCGCTGCGCGAGACTGCGAACTTCGCCCGCCACCACGGCGAAGCCGCGGCCCTGTTCGCCGGCGCGCGCGGCTTCGACCGCCGCGTTCAGCGCGAGAATATTGGTCTGGAAGGCGATGCCTTCGATCACGCCGATAATGTCCACGACCTTGTTCGAACTGGTCGCGATGTCCTGCATGGTCGTGACGACCTGGCTCACCACGTCGCCGCCGCGCGTGGCGATGTCGGATGCGTTGACGGCCAGTTGGCTCGCCTGACGCGCGTTCTCGGCGTTCTGCCGCACGGTGCCGGTCAACTGCTCCATGCTCGATGCGGTTTCCTGCAGCGAGGCGGCCTGCTGTTCGGTGCGCTGGGACAGGTCGGTGTTGCCCATCGCGATTTCGCGCGCGCCGGTGTCGATAGATTCCGTGCTGCTGTGAACCGCCCTCACCATTGTCGACATGCTGTCCTGCATGCGCTTGATGCCGGCGAACAGCCGCCCGATTTCATTGCGGCTGAAGACGTTGATCGATTCGGACAGGTCGCCCGCGGCGATGCGCTCGAAGCACGCCGTCGCGTCGGCGAGCGGCTGCACGATCAGGCCGCGCAGTGCGAAGCGGACGCCTACCACCAGCAGCAGCGCGAGCACGGTGACGGCGATGATCAGCGTCGTCATCAGCGAGATGTTCGATTGCGCGCTCGCCTGCTGATCCACGGCCTGCTGCTGCAAGCTCTTGATGACCGCCGAGGCCGCGATGTCGTAGGACACGAACATCGGGCTGATCTTCGTATCCGCAATCGCGTGATAGGCGGCCAGATCGTTCGCGCGCAGCGCGGCGAACTCCGGCTCGAGGCCTTCGCGCATCACCACCGTACGGCGCGCCAGCAGTTCGTCGAGCTGCGCCTGCGCCACGCCGTTTTTGGGCGCGTCGAGATACGTCTGCCAGCTCTGATTGCCCTTGCCGTACAACTCCTCCGCACGATCGAGCACCTTCTTCGCCTGCTCCGTGTCGCCCGCCGCGCTCAATGCATTGAAGCGGTCCAGCGACACGCGCGAGCGCAGCAGATACGCGGAAGCATCGTCGAGCGCGTGAATGGCGACCAGATCGCCGCGCGCAATGCGATCGAGCGATTGGCTCGCGCGATTCAGCGCGCTCAGCCCAAGTACGCCGACCACCACGGTCAGCGCGACCAGAATGATCCCCATCATCGTCAGCGACGTGCGAATCGACCACCTGCTCAACATTTCAATGCTCCCTATCCCAATCGTTTCGTGAAGGCTGCCGCTGTCAGGCGCCGAGCGTTTCGATCAGCGCCATTTCGCGGCTGGTCATGAGCTTCTCGATGTCCATCAGGATCAGCATGCGGCCGTCGACAGTGCCCAGACCCGTGAGGTACTCGGTCGTCAGCGTGGCGCCGAATTCCGGCGCCGGCATGATCTGGTCGGTGGCGAGCGTCAGCACGTCCGACACGCCGTCCACCACCATCCCGACCACGCGGTGCGCGACGTTCAGGATGATCACCACCGTCTGGTGGTCGTACTCGACGCGGCCCAGGTGGAACTTGATGCGCATGTCGACGATCGGCACGATGATGCCGCGCAGATTGATCACGCCCTTGATGAACTCGGGCGCATTGGCGATCCGCGTCACGTTGTCGTAGCCGCGGATTTCCTGCACCTTGAGAATGTCGATGCCGTACTCTTCGGCGCCGAGCGTGAAGACGAGGAATTCCTGACCGCCGGCGTCTGCCTGCTGCGCGTCGCGGCGGCTATTGGCACCGCTTGCGTTCGCGACGCTCGAATTGATGGATTGGACTTCTGCCACGTTAGCCCCCAAACGGTTGGGATGAAATGAGTTGAGTAAGTGTTACTGTTGCGGCGAATGTGACGGACATCATGCGAGGCTCATCGCGCCATGCGCGTGGCGTGTTTCGCGGTTCAGCGCCGCCACGTCCACGATCAGCGCGACGCTGCCGTCGCCGAGAATGGTCGCGGCGGAAATGCCGTGCACCTTGCGGTAATTCGTTTCCAGGTTCTTCACGACCACCTGCTGCTGGCCCACCAGTTCGTCGATGAGCATCGCAAAGCGGCGCCCCTCGGTTTGCATGATAGTGACGATGCCTTGCGTCGGTTCCTGCTTCGCCCCGTCGACGTTGAACACTTCGTGCAACGCCACGAGCGGCAGATATTCACCGCGCACCCGCACCACGCGTTCGCCGTTGGCCACCGTATAAATGTCTTCGGCTTGCGGCTGCAGCGACTCCATCACGAAGTTCAGCGGCAGAATGAATATCTCGTTACCGACCTTGACCGACATGCCGTCGAGAATCGCCAAGGTGAGCGGCAACACGATGCGTGTGGTGCTGCCCTTGCCGGCGTGCGAGGTGATTTCCACGTGACCACCCATCGACTGGATGTTCCGCTTCACCACGTCCATACCCACGCCGCGGCCCGACACATCGGTGACCTGCTCCGCCGTCGAGAAGCCCGGCAGGAAGATCAGGTTCCAGACTTCTTCGTCGCTCATGGTCTCGCTGACCTGCATGCCCTGCTTGGCCGCTTTCGCGAGAATCTTGTCGCGGCGCAAGCCCGCGCCGTCGTCGCTCACTTCGATGACGATGTTGCCGCCGTGATGCGCCGCCGACAGCACCAGCTGACCGGTCGAATCCTTGCCCGCCGCGCGCCGTGCTTCCACGGTTTCGATGCCGTGGTCGAGACTGTTGCGCACGAGGTGAGTCAACGGATCGATAATCCGTTCGATAAGGCTCTTGTCGAGTTCGGTCGCTTGCCCGAAGGTGACGAGTTCCACTTCCTTGCCGAGTTTCGCCGCCAGATCGCGCACCAGACGCGGGAAGCGGCTGAACACGTAATCCATCGGCATCATGCGGATCGACATCACCGCTTCCTGCAGATCGCGTGCATTGCGCTCGAGTTGCGCCATGCCGTTGAAAAGGCGATCGTGCAGAGCCGGGTCGAACGTGCTGGTGGTTTCCGCGAGCATGGCTTGCGTGATCACCAGTTCGCCGACCAGGTTGATCAACTGATCGACCTTTTCGACGCCGACGCGAATCGAGCTGCCTTCCGCGCCGCCGGCTGCCGCAGCCGGACGTGCTGCTTTGCGATCCTGCTCGGCGGGCGTGGCTGCGCTCGCTGCGCTGGCCGGCGCCGCTGCGCTTGCCGCTGCCGCGGGTTGCGCCGCCGATTGAGCCACAGCCGGCGCGGCCGCGGCCGGTGCGTCGAACATGCCATGCGTGGCCGTTGATGCGGGCGCAGCGGTGCCGGCAGCCGGTGCCGGCGATGCTGCAGGGTCCGCCTGAGTTGCCTGTGCTGCTTGCGCCGGGGACGAATCGGCAGCGTCGGGCGTTCCAGGTTCGCCTTGCTGCGTGTCGTCCGCCGGTGCGGTACCGCGGCCGATCACGATTTGACTTTCGTCGATCACGAAACAGCACACGGCGATGATGTCGTCGGAGGTCACATCGGTCGCGAGCCACAGCGTCAGATCGCCGCCGCTCTTGACCTGCCCGACGATGTTGCCCAGGTTGCCGAGCTCTTCGGCCAGCAGTTCCTGGTCCTTCTCACCAACGCCCCGTAGCGTAATTTTCAGATGGGGACCGGTTTCTGCGCCGTCTCCCGTGGCTTGCCCGGTCTGTGCCGGTTCGCCGTCAATCCATTCACCCGCCGCCTGCACCGCCTGTTCGACGACGTGCTCCGGCGGGGTGCCGCCTTCAACTGCTTGTGTTTCAACGGGCGCCACGCTCGCGGCAACGGGCGCGGGCGCAGCCGGTGCCACGCCGTCACGGCTTTCCGCGTTCAGGCGTTCGAGCTTCGCGCAAATCGCCTTCGCAGTAGCCGCGTCCGGCTCGGCGCTCGCGCGGTAATCGGCGAGCTGGCCGGACAACACGTCCTTGGTTTCGAGGAACGTGTCGATCATGTCCTTGCGCAGCACGAGTTCGTTATTGCGCGCGCGATCGAGCAGCGATTCGAGAATGTGCGTCGTTTCCGTCAGCGCGGTAAAACCGAACGTCGCCGCGCCACCCTTGATCGAATGCGCCGCGCGGAAAATGGCCGCGAGGTCTTCGGGGTCCGGGTGAGCGATATCCAGATTGAGCAGCAACTGCTCCATCTGCGCGAGCAGTTCGTCGGCTTCGTCGAAGAACGTTTGATAGAACTGAGTGATGTCGAGTGTCATGCCTGGGTCACCGCGAGAGTTCCTGTCTTGGCTTGGGCTGCCGTGCCGCCGCGTCGAGAGCTTCTATAACTGGGTCTATGTGTGGCGCTTACGCGTGGTCTGGCTCGGCTAGCGCCGCCACCAGTTCGGTCAGCATGTCCGGGTCGAGCGGCTTTTCGATCCAGCCGGTCGCGCCCGCGGCCCGTGCCGCTTCCTTGAACGGCTCGCCCGATTCCGTCGTGAGGACGAGGATGGGCGTGGCCTGGTAAGCCGGGTTGTTGCGCAGCGCGGCGATCAGATCGAGGCCGGTCTTGCCTGGCATGTACTGATCGGTGAGCACGAGGTCGAACGACATGGCGAGCGCGTTTTCGAGCCCTTCGTTGCCGTCCGCCGCGAGCGTCACCTCGTAGCCTGCCGTCGTCAGCGTGGCGGCGAGAATCTGCCGCATCGATGCCGAATCGTCGATTGCCAGGATGTGCCTGATCATGAAAACCTCGCTGCACGTACGCTATGGTTCGTCCCGCCGTCCGCGCCGGCAGGGCGCGTGAAGCGGCGGGGCAACCGCTGTCTGTTACTGGGCCGACGGCACTGCCGCCGGCAACTTCGGTGCAACCGTTACCGGCTGCGCAAGCTTTTGCAGCAACGGCTTGGAGCCGGCTGCGTCGTCCGACAAGGTGGTCGTGGTGGAGTCGTCATGATTCAGCGCCTCCTCCGACTTCCTGTTCAGCACGATGATGCTGATGCGGCGGTTCTCCGGATCCATCGGGTCCGCCTTGTTCAGGTTCTGCGTCGACGCGAGGCCGAGCACGCGCATCACCTTCGCTTCGTCCATGCCGCCGCCGATCAGCTCGCGGCGCGACGCATTGGCGCGGTCCGCGGACAGTTCCCAGTTGCTGTAGCCCTTCTCGCCGCCGGCGTACTGCGCGGCGTCGGTGTGGCCTTGCACGATGATGCGGTTCGGCACGTCGTTCAGCGTGTGGCCGATTTCGCGCAGGATGTCGCGCATATACGGCTCGACCTGATCTTTCGCGGTCGCGAACATGGGCCGCTTCTGTGAGTCGACAATCTCGATGCGCAAGCCGGTCAGCGTCGAGTCAATACGGATCTGCTGCTTGAACTGGCGCAGCACCGGATTCGCTTCGATCGCAGCCATCAGCTTGACCTGCAGATCGTGCAGGCGGACTTGCTCGCGACGCTCCAGTTCGCCCTGCAACTGCTTCACCGACTCTTCGCTGCCGTGCGCGACGCTATGCTCGGCGCGGTTGTTCGAGCCTTCGCTGGAACGCGTCACGCCTTGCGCGTCGGTCGAGATATCGCGGCCGCCGCCCTTCAGAATGCTCGAGTCCTCGGCGCTGCGGTCGCCGCCCCACAGCGTGATCTTCAACGGCTGGTTGAAGTAATCGGCAATGCCTCTCAGCTGCACCGTGGACGCCGAACTCAGCAGCCACATCAGCAGGAAGAACGCCATCATCGCGGTCATGAAGTCCGCATACGCGAGCTTCCACGCGCCGCCGTGGTGGCCGGCTTTCTTCGGCGCGGAGCGCTTGACGACAATGGCGCGGTCTTTGTCCTTGCTCATCGGTTCGGTTCCCGGCGCCCTTTATTTGGCCTTGACGCGGCGCACGTGCTCTTCCAGCTCGGCGAACGACGGGCGTTCGGTCGAGAAGAGCACCTTGCGGCCGAACTCGACGGCAATCGCCGGCGCGTAACCGTTCAGGCTGGCCAGAATCGTCACCTTGATGCACTGGAACATCTTGGTCGACTCGGTCACGCGCTGTTCGGCGACGCTCGCGAGCGGCCCGATCAGCCCGTACGAAAGCAGAATCCCGAGGAAGGTGCCGACCAGCGCCTGGGCGATCATCTCGCCGAGCACCGCGGGCGGCTTGTCCGCGGAGGCCATGGTGTGCACCACGCCCATCACCGCGGCCACGATACCGAACGCCGGCATGGCGTCGCCGACCTTGTTCAGCGCGTGAGCGGGCGCTTCGCCTTCCTGGTGATGCGTCTCGATCTCCTCGTCCATCAGGCTTTCGATCTCGAATGCATTCATGTTGCCGCCCACCATCAAGCGCAGGTAGTCGGTCAGGAATTCGATGATGTGATGGTCCGCGAGAATCTTTGGATACTGGGTGAAGATCGGACTCTTCGACGGATCGTCGATGTCCGCTTCCAGCGTCAGCGTGCCTTCCTTGCGCGCCTTGGCCAGCAGGACGTAGAGGAGCGCCATCAGCTCCATATAGACGTCCTTGTTGTACTTCGCGCCCTTGAACAGGGTTGGAATGACGCGCAGCGTGGCCTTGATCGTCTTCATTCCGTTACCCAGAATGAATGCGCCGACACCGGCGCCGACGATCATCAGCACTTCAACGGGCTGCAGCAGCGCGCCGAGATGGCCGCCTTCCAGCGCGTAACCGCCGAAAACGGACAAAAGCGTCACGAGTGTTCCCACGAAAATCAGCACTGCCGAGCCCTCACAAAGAAGCGACGGTGACCGTCGTTAATCTGGTTTACGGCAACGAAGCGAAAAACTTTGGCGGAAAAGCGGCTCGTCGCTCCGGTGTAAACCAGAGGCGGATGCGCCGGTCCGGCTGGACCGGGCGTCTCGCGGACGGCCTGGAAGGCCCGCCACACGGGAGATGGAAGGCGGCTCGCGCGACGGCGGCCGCCCTGTGGGTCAGGCTTCGAGAGCGGCGAGGCTCTCGCGGACCCGGGCGTCGGCGAATTTCTTTGTCTTACCGGCGCGTGAGGGCGGCTGGCACAGGCCGCAGACGAACGCATGCTGCGGATCGTGCGCATGCGCGACAAAATGCCCGCCGCAGCGGCAGCAGGCTGTCATTTGCAGCATTCCGGAACTGAAAAAGCGCACCAGAGTCCAGGCGCGCGTGAGGCTGAGCACAGGCTCGTCGTCGTGCAACTGGACGTGTTCCAGGTAGAGCCGGTAGCTCTTCACGATCGACTGGATTGTCAGGCAGCCGCCGTGGCCGGCCATGAACCGGTAGATGTTGTAGAACAGCGAGGAGTGAAAGTTCGGCTGCCAGGTCATGAACCAGTCGGTCGAAAACGGCAGCATGCCCTTGGGCGGCGAGACCCCTTTCAGTTCCTTGTAGAGCTTGATGAGCCGGTCGCGCGACAGGCTGGTTTCCGCTTCCAGCAATTGCAAACGCGCGCCGAGCTCGATCAGTTCGATCGCCAGGGTGATTTCCCTGACTTCGAGCACAACACTTTTATAGGCCATCCGTTTGCGTTTCCCCCGTCCTGATCGCTTTGTTTGAATTACAACGTGCCATCAGCCGAGGTGCTCGACTGGCTGGCTTGCCATCAGGATCGCGGAATGCGCCTGGGCCACGGCGCTGGATTTGCCTTTGTCCGCGAGAGCGGACAGCACGGCATGGTCGTCGAAACGGAAACGGCACAACACCTGATTGGACGCCGCCAGCTTGACGGTCTGCGCCAACGACAGATTGGCGAGCACATCGGCTAACTGGTCCGAAATCCCCATGCGAAACATGCCCATTGGCTTGTCTTCGCGCAGCAGTCGCTGGGCGAGCAGGAGATAAGACAGGTTGACTTCTCTGATCTCATTGAGCATTTCGCTTGTCGCGCTCATGATTCCCCCGGGGTGTATCTGGCTGGTCAGGCCGTTACGGAAACGTTTGCTCGGACGCGCGCACTTAAACCGCACGAATCGGCTCGTTTCTGGTCTTGCGAGCATTGTGTCGAAAGGGGGAGCGGACGAAAATCGGACAGACACCCAGCCTTGTTGACGGATAAATCCGTCATTCATGTAGGAATTTTTCCTACAAAGACAAGTCGGGGAGCGGCATGGGAAGGAGTAAAGGCGCGCGATGCGAAAATTTCCATGCGCCCTAAACACGCTGCCTTCTCTGATGTGAACCAAACGGTGAGTTTGATCGACTCATGGCCCGCACTGTTACAGCGGTGAGCGAGAATTATAAGACGTTTTCACTTCCCTGCAATGCGCGCCGTGTAGGCGCCGCGTTCCACGTTTCAGGCCCACGCCTTGCTGGTGGCCTTTCGGCGTTCGAATAATCATCCGGCGGCGCTTGCTAATCAGGGAACTGCGCGGCCGGACGACCTGTAACGCGCCATGTTTCGCGCTGTAACAACATTAAGCGTTTGAAAAATAGCTCGAATTAGCGCGGCCGATCCCGATAATGAAGCTAAGGGATTACCCGATGCAGGTTCGGAACACCCCGGGCGGCGGCTTACCGCGCCCAACCGTCCGTCAGGCATTCGCTCCTCGCTCTACTCGAGCGCCGCTGTGCGATGCCGTTCTGATTAGGAGAAAACGAATGCGAATCGCACAAATTGCGCCCTTGTATGAAGCTGTTCCGCCGAAACTTTACGGTGGCACGGAACGCGTCGTGTCGTATCTGACTGAAGCGCTGGTCGATCTGGGCCACGACGTCACGCTGTTTGCGAGCGGCGACTCGGTCACCTCGGCGAATCTCGACGCCTGCTGGCCTCGTGCACTGCGTCTGGACCCGACGATCCGCGATGCGCTGGCTCCGCACGTCCTGATGATGGAGAAGGTCCGCAAGGTCGCGCATGAGTTCGACGTGCTTCACTTCCACCTCGACTACATGCCGTTCCCGCTCTTCACGACAATGGACACGCCGTTCGTGACGACGCTGCACGGTCGCCTCGACTTGCCGGAACTGCAACCGGTGTTCGATGCGTTTTCCGACGTGCCGGTGGTTTCGATTTCGGATTCGCAGCGCGCGCCGCTGCCGCAAGCGAACTGGCTCAACACGATTTACCACGGTCTGCCGGAGCAACTGCTCACGCCGCAAACCCATAAGAAGCCGGAGTACCTGGCGTTCCTCGGCCGTATTTGTCCGGAGAAGCGTGTCGATACAGCTATCAAGATCGCTGCACAAAGCGGTTTGCCGCTCAAGATCGCCGCCAAGGTGGACAAGGCCGACCAGGAATACTTCAAGCGCGAAATCGAGCCGCTGCTGTCGTTGGCGCATGTGGAATTCGTGGGCGAGATTAACGAAGCGCAGAAGCCGGAATTCCTGTCCGGCGCCAAGGCGCTGCTGTTCCCGATCGATTGGTCGGAACCGTTCGGCCTCGTGATGATCGAGTCGATGGCGTGCGGCACGCCGGTGATCGCGTTCAACCGCGGTTCGGTGCCGGAAGTGATCGACCACGGCGTGACGGGTTACATCGTCGAGGACGTGCAAGGCGCGGTCGCGGCGCTGCAACGCCTGGACGAATTGTCGCGCACCGAAATCCGCGCGCAGTTCGAACGCCGCTTCAGCTCGAAGACGATGGCCCAGAATTACGTGGATGGCTATTCGGCACTGATCGACGCCACGCGCCGCCCGGTATTGCGTCAAGTCGCGGTGGGCTAAACGCCGCGTTCAAGCGGCCGGGCAGTTCTCGCTCGGCCGCTTGAATGTCGAAAGTCGCCGCTTACGGCGTCGTTTCCGATTTGCCGACCGATAACCAGCGGATTTGTCGTGTGAATCGTTTGCGCGATCGGCAAACCCAGATTATCCCGCTTCTTTGTCCAAAAAAGCCGCCCCTTGAGGGCGGCTTTTTAATACGGGTATGGATGCGCTTCCATCGCAGATTAGCACTCAACGAATAAAAACCGAGTGCCAATAAACCTTCAGTTGGCTTTCGCCCCGCCCGGCGACCGGCTTAAGCCGCGCCAATCAGAAAACGCTCGCGATTCTTACCGACGATCCACTTGGGCGGTTTGCCACGCCCGCTCCACGTATTGCCCGACTTCGGATCCTGGTATTTCGCCGGCAACGGCGCCTTCTTGGGCGGGCGGCCACGCTTGGCGGCGACCGCGAAGCCGAGGTCTTGAGCCGTCAGACCGTATTCAGCGATCTTTTGGCGGATGTCGGCGACCACATTGTCGATTTCAGTGCGCCGCGCTTCTTCTGCCTGTGCCTGCAATTTAGCGATCTGCGCCTTGAGGTCTGCATATTGAGACATTCCGGTTCTCCCTTTTTCTAGAACTCATTGGCTCGCAGACTAACTGCAATTATAAAAATTCGCAATGGACAAGAATACCGATTTAGCAAGATATCCTCTGATAATTATTAAGACCGGCCAATTGTAAAACGCCATCTTTATCTCGCAATAAAAAGGTAAAGGCGACACCACATTGACAATTCTTGACACCTGATTTGGCGGCCTTTCCCTAGAATTGCCCGCTCAAGGCATGCAGACGGATTTAGTCGCGCGTGCTAGCGGAAGGCCCCATCTTTTTAGGATTACCAATCATGCAGTTGTCAAAGCGCCTCGCTGCCGAGTTGTTCGGCACTTTCTGGCTCGTGCTCGGGGGCTGCGGCAGCGCTGTCCTCGCCGCCAATTTCGCCGGCCCGGTTCACGGTCTGGGCATCGGCTTCGTGGGTGTGTCGCTCGCGTTCGGCCTGACCGTCCTGACTATGGCTTACGCGATCGGCCACATCTCCGGCTGCCATCTGAATCCGGCAGTGAGCGTCGGCCTGACCGTCGCGGGCCGCTTTCCGGCGCGCGATCTGCTGCCGTACATCGTCGCCCAGTTGATCGGCGCGGTGCTGGGTGCGCTGGTGCTGTCGCTCATCGCGTCGGGCAAACCCGGCTTCGACCTCGTTGCCAGCGGCTTTGCCAGCAACGGCTATGGCGAACGCTCGCCGGGCCATTACTCGCTCACCGCGGCATTCATTTGCGAAGTGGTGATGACCGGCTTCTTCCTCTTTGTCATTCTCGGCTCGACCGACAAGCGCGCGCCGGCCGGCTTCGCGCCCATCGCCATCGGCCTGTGCCTCACGCTGATTCACCTGATCTCGATTCCCGTCACCAACACGTCGGTCAATCCGGCACGTTCCACGGGGCCGGCGCTGTTCGTCGGCGGTGCGGCGATGGATCAATTGTGGCTGTTCTGGGTTGCGCCGATCCTCGGCGCAGTGATCGCGGGCGTGTTGTACCCGGTCATCGCTGAAAGCCGCAGCGGCAATTCGCAGAAGCTGGCGCTCGACTAATTCGCGCGCAGTCATGTCGGCAATAAAGCGGGCGCCTCGGCGCCCGCTTTGTTTTGCGGCCGATGGCGCCGGGGTCTCGATATCGTCGCGATGAAGCACTCGCGCCCGCTGCTAGAATCGTGCGACTTCCCAAGCTCGCACAGGTGCTCCCTATGAAGCGGTTCCGCGGATTCCTGCATGGCGTGGCGCTTGCCATTGGCGGCTTGTGCTCGGGTGTGCTGGCGCTACCCACGGCGCATGCGGCCGACGGCCAGACGGAAACGCTCGTGTTCGTGCGGCACGGCGAGAAACCCGCCCAAGGCTATGGGCAGCTGAACTGCCAGGGACTCAACCGCGCGCTGGCCTTGCCGGCCGTGATCGCGGCCAAGTTCGGCAAACCGGATGCGATCTACGCACCCGATCCCGGCCAGCAGAAAGACGACGGCGGCAAGCCCTACTACTACATCCGGCCGCTTGCGACGATCGAGCCGACCGCCATCCAGTTCCAGATGCCGGTGCAAACGCCGTATGGTTTCGCTCAGATCGACCAGCTCGGCACCGCGCTCGTCAACCCGGCCAATCGCAACAAGCTCATCGTCGTCGCGTGGGAACACAAGCTAATCGTGAAGCTATTGCGCGAGATGATGAGCGCGCATGGCGGCAATGCCGCCGATGTCCCGAACTGGAAAAGCGACGACTTCGACAGTATTTATATTGTTCGCCTCGACTGGGATAACGGCACCGCGCGCGCCAGCTTCAAACACGATCGACAGGGGCTGGACGGGCGCGCGACCGATTGCCCTTGCGCGCAGTTGCAAGGGACGTCGGCGGCGGCTGCGTCGGCGGCTTCTTCGAGTGCGGCAGATTAATCGGGTAATACAGATGTAAGCCGCAATTACGCAAGCGGCCATTTGATTTGAGTACAGCGAGGCGGCGAGCGCGATCCGGCGCGGCTCAAGGAGCCGCGAAGCCCTATCTGACGGGGCTTTGACCGAGCGGCACTCGGCGCGCCGTGTACCTATGCAGGGCTCCTCACACCTTTCAAATCCTGCGACGATGCTTGCAGTCCGTAACATCTCGTCGCAGTACCCATCGACCGGAATGCGTAGATTGATCCTGTGCGACAAACATACGTCGCCTCACAGGAGAACAAACATGAAACGCATCGTCACTCACTTGCTGGTTGCTGCAGGACTCGCGGCGGGCGCATGCGGTGTCGCGCAAGCGCATACGGATCTGAACATCGGCCTGTCGCTCGGCGCACCGGTTTATACCCGTCCGGCTCCGGTCTATGTCGCGCCGCAGCCCGTCTACTACGGCAACGGTGGGTGGGACCACCGCTACGATCGCGGCGACTACTACCGTGGCGACCATCGATATGATCGCGACTGGCACCACAATGATCGCGGCTGGGGCCACGACAACCGGGGCGACCATGACAACCGCCGTGGCGGATGGCACGGGTAATCTTCCGGCTGCGCCTGCCACTGGCCGGTGAGACAGTTTGCCGACCTTGATGGGCCTTTAGTCGCGCAACGCCGTGACTCGCAGCCTGAACCGACCGGCGCGCCCACGTGAAAGAAGCGGCCTGCATCCATGAAACTGGATGCGGGCCGTTTCCATTTCCGCTCAGGACATCAGTTCGTCGTCGAGCGAGAAAAGCTTGCGCAGATGGTGCGCGACGCCCGCTTCGAAGTTGTTGCCGATGCGCGGCACGTTCGGCAGACGCGTGATGAGGTCGGGATTGGCGTTGTTCATCATGAACGGATGACCGGCCGTTTCCAGCAGATCGATATCGTTCATGTTGTCGCCGAAAGCGACGCATTGCGAGGTGTCCACGCCAAGGCGCTCGAGTACGATCCGCAGCGCGCGGCCTTTCGAGACGTTCGCCGTCATTACTTCCAGACAGTCCGGCAGCGAATAGGTCACGTATAAGGCATCGCCGAATTCGCGCGAGAGATTGGCCGCGACTTGCGCGAGATCCGCCGGATCGCCGATGTAGAGGGCCTTCGCGATGTCGACGCCGTCGTGTTTCGGCAGGTCGGTCACCTCGTAGGTGAAGCCCGAGTCCTGGTGAAACTTCAGCAGATCCGGCGCGTCGCGGTCGATCAGCCACGCCTGATCGGCGAACAGGTTGACGATCACGCGGCCATGCGCGCCGGCGACTTCCGGCTGTACCAGTCGTTGCACGATAGCCGGAGGCAGGTCGTCGGCGTGGATCACCGTGTTGTCCGGCGCGTGGATGCGCGCGCCATTGGATGTAATCAGATACGGATTGATGCCCAGCACGTCGCGGATGCCGGCGACGTCGCAATAGTGGCGGCCGGTTGCAATCACGAATCGCAACCCGTCGCTTTCAAGCTTGCGCACGGTGGCGATCGTGAACGGGTCCACCTGGTGATCCGCGTTGAGCAGCGTGCCGTCGAGATCCGTGGCGATGACTTTGTACATAGTTTGAGCAGCCGGGCAGCGTCGAAGCTGCGTATTTTACCGTTGCCAGCCGCATTCGACGGAACGCGTTCGCCGTGCGCGACGATCCTCAGCCGCAAGCGTATGACTCACGCGCGCCGCGGTTCACCGTTTTCAGCCGCCAATGCGGGCTGCTTCACGTCGCGCCAACTGCAATCCACCGTGCGCCGAGTCGGCCAGCGGTTCGCGCAAACGCGCTTGATAGACCTGCGGCACGTACTCGCGCAGCGGCGCGCCGAGGCCGCCGCACAACGCGACCGGCAGGCTCGCCGACGGGTCCAGCGCGGCAATCATCTTGCCCACCTGGATGCCGGCCTCGCCGAGCAGGCGCGCCGCGAACGGATGCGCGCGGTGTGCAATGACAATCGGCGCGAGCCTCGCATAAGCCGTCTGGTTGGCTTCGCAGAGCCAGACGACGAGGCTGTCGCGGTCGTGCGCGCCGGTGTGCGCGACCAGGGCCCGCGCAAATTCGTCGATGGGACCGCGGCCGTCCAGCGCATGCTGGGCATGCACGATGGCCCGCAGTCCAAGCCACGCGCCGCTTGCTTCGTCGCCCGATGGAAAGCCGTAGCCGCTGACCTGGCGGCATTCGCCCTCGCCGTCCAGCACGGCCGCCACGCTACCGGTGCCGAGCGCGACGATCACGCCGCGCGCGCCGCCGTGTGCGCCGAGCAAGGTGGTGTAGGCGTCGCTTTCCACGGCGAGTCCCGCTAGCGCGGGCGCTTGTGCGCGAAACGCCGCCAGCCAGTCGCGATTGTTGACGCCTGCCAATCCGCAGCCGAGCACGCAGCGCGACCAGTCCAGCGCCTTGCCGGCGCTCGCAAATGCTTCGCCGCAGCCGGCCGCGATAGCCTGCCACGCACGTTCGACGCCGAGCCCCAAGCCCGATGGCCCGCTTGCCGCCTGCGCCAACTCGCGGCCTTGCGCGTCGCCCAGCACGACCCGGGTGCCGCTGCCGCCGCCGTCAATGCCGATCAGAAAGAAGTCTTTGTTCATGGAAACCAGTGAGTTCCGTGGATGAATAACGCATAGCGTGGCAGGTCAGTTTCAATCCGGCAATCGGCCGAATGGCCAGCTTGCAGTGCGCTCGGCTTCGGCTATGCTGGCGGGCGACATCACAACGCAGGAGCGCGACAGTGACACAGCGATGCAACTGGGTATCGAGCGAAGCGCTCGCACAGTATCACGACGCCGAATGGGGCGTCCCCTCGCGCGACGACCAGCATCTGTTCGAGATGCTCGTGCTGGAAGGCGCTCAGGCCGGCTTGTCGTGGTCGACGATTCTCAACAAACGGGCCGGCTATCGCCGCGCGTTTGCGGACTTCGACATCGCAAAGGTCGCGCGGTTTACGCCGAAGCACGTGGATGCGCTGGTGGTAGACGAAAGTATCGTGCGCCACCGCGGCAAGATCGAAGCGGCCATTACCAACGCGCGTGCCGTCCAGCAGATTCAGAGCGAACACGGCTCGCTCGCCAACTTCGTGTGGTCGTTCGTCGATCAAACGCCCATCCAGAACGATTGGACTTCTTACAAGCAGGCGCCTGCGTCGACCGACATTTCGGACGCGCTGAGCAAGGGGCTGAAGCGCTATGGCTGCAAGTTCGTCGGCTCGACGATCTGTTACGCGTTCATGCAAGCAGTCGGCATGGTGAACGACCACGAGGCGAGTTGCATGTGTCGCGCGCGATGCGCGGCGCTTGGCAAGAAAGGACGTAATCGTAAAGCGGGCTGAGGCGGCCCGGCATTCGCCCACGCTTAGTGCCGCTGTTCTAACAAAGGACGGCGCCTCAGGGAAACTCCCAGGCGCCATGGCGCGCGCCCGGCCGGCACCTCGCGGCGCAAGGCCTGGAGGACGTGAACACGACGCCTCACGACGCCGGGTTTGGCGCAATGCGCCCATCCGGTAAAGCCCTGCTGCGCTTCCGGGACATGTCGGTCGTTATACGGTTATGAGTTGCGGCTGCGGCAGTCGGCGAAACTGCGGCATGGAGTGCATTGCGGAATACGAGCCAAACCGGGAATTGGCGCCTTTTCGTCACGCTAGTCCGGCGTTCGCCGAATGGAGCACGCTCGATACTGCTAGTCATGCGCTCGAACAACGAATAACCGCTGCGTAACGCGTGGGAGACCAACCATGAAAACTCTTAGCTTCCTGACGCATCAGGAGATTTTCGACCAGGCCGTGGATCATTTGTTGGGCCAGAAGCGCGCCGCGCTACTGCCGCGAGGTGGCGGCGCTTATCGCGGCTACTGTGGCGGCTGCCCGGTTGGCAGCTTCATCAAACCGCGCGACTACATGACCGCGATGGAAGGCATTCCGGTGCGCTTCATCGGCAAAACGCCCGCGGAGATGCCTGCATATATGGACGTCGGCGTGTCCGCACTGAAGAAGGCGCTGCTGCGCTCGCGCATCAACGTGTACGACGCGGCCACCGTCGACCTGCTCAGTTGCCTGCAAAACGTGCACGACGTTTTCGGCACTTGGGAATGGCTGGAGCGCCTGGCCTCGATCGCCCGTCAGTTCGGCTTGTCCGCTGACCGGCTGAAAAGCGCGGCGTAGCAGGAAAAGACCCGCCTGGATGCCGCGGCGGCGCCACACTGCGGCGTCGCGGCGCACCGCCAGCGGTTCCACTAACCCGCGCTCCCGAGTCACGGAAGCCGCATTCGCCCTTTCCAGGCCGAGCGCTCCATCTGACGTCCAAAAAGCAAAACGGCGATGTGGCTTCTTTCGAAGCTCACACCGCCGTTCGGCCGTGCGGAAAACGCGTGCTTAGTGCAGCTTTTTCGGCAGCATCTGGCTGCGCAGGCGCTTGTGCAGGCGCTTCACAGCAGCAGCCTTCTTGCGCTTACGTGCCGTGGTCGGCTTTTCGTACGATTGACGCTCACGCAGTTCAGCGATCAGGCCATTCTTTTCGATTGCGCGACGAAAGCGGCGAATCGCCACTTCGAACGGCTCGTTTTCTTTCAGAAGAATCGTCGTCATTTAATTCCTAACTCAATCACTTGATAGGGGTAAATTGCGTGGCGGCATACCGCTCACGCGCCGGCCCTCCGGTCGTTTCAGTTCATGGCCAGTAACAGGCAAACGCGGGCAGAACCCGGCCAAACCACGAATGAAACGGAGGCAAAGCGGCCACGGAGGCCGGAAAAGAGAGGTGGGGAGTTCACCGCGGAACGCGGACAGACATAATGCAAAAGCCGCGTCTGCTGCTGTTTCGCCAACCTTTCATCAATAAAAAAGCATTGACGAAACAGGCAAAGATCTCAATTCACTCCCGATGATATCAGGAAACTCTCCATCCTACCAGGGGTTTAGGGATTGCGCCAAGTCGCCTATTGCATGCTCAGGCGCTCGCCTCGTCCAGTTCACGGATATCGGCGCCCGTCAGCATCAGATGCACGGCCGCCACTAGGCTTTCGAGTTGCTCGACAGAAGTAGCGCTGGCAATCGGGGCCGTAACACTGGGTCGCGCGATCAACCAGGCCAAAGCGACGGTGGCCGGCGTGCTGCCATGAGCGTCCGCGACCCGATCTAGCGCGTCGAGAATTCGCAAACCGCGATCATTCAGATACTTTTCGACCCGGCTGCCGCGCGCCTTATTGGCCAGATCCGCCTGCGAACGGTACTTCCCGGACAGAAAGCCGCTCGCCAGACTGTAGTACACCACCACGCCGAGCTGATTGGCGAGCGCCACCGGTTCGATGTCGCGCTCATATTCGGCGCGATCATACAGGTTGTACTCCGGTTGCAGCACCTGGTATTCGGGCAGGCCGTGCTGCCGGGATACGGCCAGCGCTTCCTCGACCCGCGCGCCGCTGTAGTTCGACGCGCCGATCACCCGCACCTTGCCCGCCTCGATCAGCTTCTGATACGCGCCCAGTGTTTCGGCGAGCGGCGTTTCGGTGTCGTCGTCGTGAGAAAAGTAGACGTCGATGTAGTCGGTCTGCAAGCGCCGCAGCGAATCCTCGACAGCCGCCTGAATGTTGGCCGCCGACAGTCCTTTGCGCTGCGGATGCTTCGAGACCTTGGTGGCGATCACGATCTTGTCGCGCTTGCCGCTCCGACGGAACCACTTGCCGATGATCGTTTCCGATTCGCCGCCCTGGTTGCCGGGCACCCATGCGGAATAGACATCCGCGGTATCGATAAAGTCGAGACCGGCGTCGACAAACGCATCCAGAATCGAAAACGAGGTGGCTTCATCGGCGGTCCAGCCGAAAACATTGCCGCCGAACATAAGCGGCGCGACCTGTAATTCCGAACGCCCAATCCTGCGCTTTTGCATGATGTCTCCAGGGTTTGTCACAAGAGAAAACGAGAATACGCCGTCTTTTCAATACCTGCAGTGCATCTGCCGAATAAGGCTGCAAGGGGCTTTCAGCCACATTGCAATATGCCCGGCGTGGAAAGCGTCAGGTACGTCATTGCATAAGTCCCTCAAGTTTTTTTTAGTGGGGCCGTCAACCTTCACTGAGGCGGCCAGCAATGAACGAGTGCTTCCGCCGATGCCAACGTGGCGTATTGGGCTCAAGGCTTATTTAGGAGATTTTCCATGCTCGGAATCAATAGCAACATCAACTCGCTGGTTGCACAGCAAAACCTTAATGGCTCGCAAAGCGCCCTTTCGCAAGCCATCACCCGCCTGTCGTCGGGCAAGCGCATCAACAGCGCGGCTGACGATGCAGCAGGTCTGGCAATCTCGACGCGTATGCAAACGCAGATCAACGGCCTGAACCAGGGCGTGTCGAATGCGAATGACGGCGTGTCGATGATTCAAACCGCATCGAGCGCACTGTCCTCGCTGACCTCCAGCCTGCAACGTATCCGTCAGCTGGCGGTGCAAGCATCGACCGGTTCGCTGTCGTCGAGCGACCAGGCCGCGCTGCAGAAGGAAGTTTCGGCGCAGATCGCTGAAGTGAACCGTATCGCGTCGCAAACGACGTACAACGGCACGAACATTCTGGACGGCTCGGCAGGCAACGTGTCGTTCCAGGTCGGCGCGAACGTCGGTCAGACGATCAGCCTGGACCTGAGCCAATCGATGTCGGCAGCGAAGATCGGTGGCGGTCTGGTGCAAACGGGTCAAACGGTCGGCACGATCGCGGTCAGCCTGAGCGCCACGGGCGCATACACGAGCACCGGTGCAACGATCACGTCGGTCAACGTTCTGTCGGACGGCAAGGGCGGCTATACCTTCACGGACCAGAACAACACCGCCATCACGTCGGGCGTTGCAAACGCAATCTTCAGCGCAGGCACGGGCGCGGGCTCCGGCACGGCCATCACCAGCCTCGCCATCAGCACGGCAGCTCTGCCGACGACCGGCGCAGCTTCCGGTGCCGCCATCGCCGCAGTCAATCAGATCAACGCGATCAACGCGCCGCCGACGGTTTCGGGCCTCGACATCAGCACGGTCACGGGCGCGAACGAAGCGATGGTCTCGATCGACAACGCATTGCAGACGGTCAACACGTTGCAAGCCGCACTGGGCGCCGCGCAAAACCGCTTCACCGCAATCGCGACGTCGCAGCAAGCTGAATCGACCGACCTGTCGTCGGCACAATCGCAAATCACGGACGCCAACTTCGCACAAGAAACGGCGAACCTGAGCAAGGCGCAAGTGCTGCAACAAGCTGGTATCTCCGTGTTGGCGCAAGCTAACTCGAACCCGCAGCAAGTTCTGAAGCTCCTGCAGTAAGAGCTGACGCGGTAACGGCGATGCGTCGCGCGTAAGCGGGACGCATCGCCGGGTTTGAAACGACGGGAGGCATGCCTCCCGCTGTGCATTTCCATCACGTAGTGATGTAGCATCGCGCACCACCTAATACAGATTTCCAGACGCCCGGAGCCTCTGCATGTCCTCGATCTCAACCTCGTCTTCTACAGCTAGCGCCAACGCCGCGCTGCAGTCGGCTGCTCAATCGATCATCAGCGGCTCGACGGGCAATTCGTCGATGGACGTGTCGACGCTCGTCACGGCACTCGTGAACGCGAAGGTCGCCGGGCAAACTTCGGCTCTGGCGGCACGACAAACCACCGACAGCACCACGCTGTCGGCGTACGGTGCGCTAAGCTCCGCGCTCAGCGCATTGCAGTCGGGCATCACGAATCTCGCCAATGGCAACACGCTGGCGACGTTCGCGGCAACCGCGAGCGGCACCGGGCTGACCGCGACAGCCGGCGTCGGCGCCGTGGCCGGCAGTTATTCGATCGCCGTCACGCAGATCGCCAGCTCGCAAGCCTTGTCGTCGGCGGCCTTCGGCTCCACGACGCAACTGGGCACCGGCACGCTGTCGATTTCGATGAACGGCAAGTCGATGGATATCAACGTCGACAGCAGCAACAACACGCTCTCGGGCATCGCGTCGGCGATCAACGCGAGCAGCAGCAACCCTGGCGTCACGGCAACCATCGTCACCGGCACGGACGGCGCCCACCTCGTGCTGCGCGCGGCGAACACGGGGGCGGCCAATGTCATCAACGTCTCGACCAGCAACATCACGAGCGACACCGGCCTGTCGAGCCTCGGCGTGACGTCGACGGCAAGCACCACGGGCGGCCAATCGACCATTACGTCGGCTAATTCGAGCAGCGCGTGGACGCAGAGCGGCTACGCGCAAGACGCGGAGTACACCATCGGCGGAATCGCGGGCAGCAGCGCGAGCAACGCGGTGACGGGCGCCATTTCAGGCGTGACGATCAACCTGACGGCGGCGGCGGTCGGCACGCCGGCTGGCACCCCGCAGACGCTGACCATCGCGCAGGACACCACCGCGCAGAACACCGCGATCAACAATTTCGTGAGCCTGTACAACACCGTCGTCACGACGATGTCCACGCTCACTTCGTTCAGCGCCGGCTCGACGTCGCAAGGCCCGCTGCTGGGCGACTCCACGCTGCAGACCATCAAGAACACGCTGGCCAACATCATCGGCGGCGCGGTCGGCTCGGGCAGCACCGGCACCACGCTGGCGGCGATCGGCATCACGCTGAAGGACGATCCGGCCGACGGCACGATGGTGGTCGACAACAATGCGCTGAACACGGCGCTGACCAGCAGCCCGGCCACGGTCGCATCGCTCTTCAACTCGACCAACGGCATCGCCGAGCAGTTGAACGCCAGCATCACCACCTTCACGCAGACCGGCGGCATCATTGATACGCGCAACAGCGCGCTGAACGCCGACCTGAAGAGCATCACCACGCAACAAACCGCGCTAGCCGACTACACGACACAATTGACGAACCAGTATCAGGCGCAGTTCACCGCCCTGAACACGTTGATGGCGACCATGAACAACAATTCGCAATACCTGACCGCGCTGTTCGGCGGCACCAACAGCGCAGGCGCGCTGGCCACGAACAAGGGCTAAGCCATGACCGCGCACAACCTGAACCAGATGGAATTGGTCGAACGTGTGCTTTCGATCACGCGGCAAATCGAGCAGGCTGCCTCGCTGGCAGACTGGCCGGAAGCCGCCCGCCTGACCGAAATGCGTTCGCCGCTGCTGACGTCGCTCACCGCGGATCAGGAACCGGCGGCGCTGGACATGATCCGCCAGATCCAGGCGATCGACGCGGCGCTCCTCGCGGACGCGGCAGTGACCCAGAACGAACTGCATTTCGAGTTCGAAGCGGCGATCGGACGCACCAAGGCCGCCGGTGAATATCAGCGGATGGCCCGCCTGTAAAAAACCCGGAGCGGATCTGCGCAAGGCGGCATCCGTTCCCAGACAGCCGGTTCAGCCGGCCGACCCAATAATAAGAACTACGTGCCGAAGTGAGGCGCGCTCGTTCCCTCGGCCCGCCTCGTGCGGGCTTTTTTCTTGCCTTCCGGCTTTCCGGCCCCTTCCTCCATACGCTAAACAGGCGGCTTTTTTACCGTCATCTCCGCGCATCGGAAAGACCGGCCTCGTCGCACAATTTCCTCCATAGAACATTTTGCGCCGAGACCATGACTCTCCTGTACGAGCAGCCGCCTGCTGAACCCCTGACGCCCGAACAACAACTCGAGCAGGACATTGCGCTTGTGTTGCAAACGGCGCTCGACCATCACCACAAGGGCGAATTCGAGGACGCCGAAGCGCTCTACCGGGCGATCCTCGATGCAAAGCCGCAGCACGCGGATGCCCTGTATGACCTGGGAGTGTTGCTCGGTCAAACCGGCCGCCCAGAAAACGCCGTGCCTGTGTTCGAGTTAGCGCTGGGCCAACAGCCGCATAACGGCCAGTATTGGGCGGCATATATCAGTGCGTTGATCGACGCCGGTGAAAGCGCCGCTGCGTGGCTTGCACTGGAAATGGGCCAGAAGCAGGGTCTGAAGGGTCCGGCGGTAGACGGCCTGATCGTACGAATGGCCAATCCCGGCAAGGTCATCGCGACGCAGCCTGTGGCAGTGCAGAACTCGCTGGCCGGCGGCAGCGCCGCTGTCGAGACAGATACCGGCGCGGCAAATACAGCGGCCGAAACCGGCAAATCCACGATCGCGGCCGGACGGCGCGTGAGCCAACAGGAAACGACGCGATTCACGTCGCTGTACAACAAAGGCCAAATCGCCGACGCCGTCAAACTGGCACGAACGTTCACCCAGCGGTTTCCCGCCGACGGTAACGCGTGGCGCTGGCTCGGCATTGCACTGCATCGTCTAGGCCGGTACGACGACGCGCTCATTCCCTTGCGCAAAGCTGCCGAACTGCTGCCGGAGGAACTGGAAAGCCGCACTGTACTCGCGGATACGCTGCGCCTGAAAGGCCTGCACAAGGATGCCGAAGAAGTCTGCCGCGCGATCATCGCGATCAATCCGGCGTACGCCGAAGCGCAACGAATCTACGGCATGTCGCTGGTTCACCAGGGACGCGTAGCCGAGGGTCTGGCAGCCGCGCGGCGCGCAATCGAACTGGCGCCGGACACGTCCGGCATGCACAACACGCTGGGCGTGCTGCTGCTCGATCTGGGCATGGTGAGCGAGGCTGAAAAAAGCTTTCGCGTCGCGCTGGAGAAGGACCCGAAAGATGCGATCGCAGCGGACAATTATCTGTTTTCGCTCACTCACAATCCCGCAGTCAAGCAGGACACGCTGTTCGCCGAACACCTCAAATTCGCTCAACAGCACGAAGCGCCAGTGCGCGCGCAATGGCCGCGTCATGTGAACAAGCGCACGCCGAATCGCAAGCTGAAAATCGGCCTCGTTTCCGGCGACTTGTTCCGTCACGCGGTTGCCTCTTATCTGCTGCCGATCATGGAGCGCCTCGCGACCGATCCCGGTGTCTCACTGCATGTGTACAACAACCACATTGCGGTAGACGACTACACCCATCTGCTGCGCAAATGCGCCCATGAGTGGCACCAGGTCACCGGCATGCCGGACGCGCAGTTGGCGAACCGGATTCGCGAAGACAGAATCGACATTCTGTTCGACCTGTCCGGCCATACGGGCCGCAACCGCCTTCTCACGTTCGCGCGCAGGCCCGCGCCGATCCAGGTCAGCTGGCTCGGCTATCCTGCGACGACCGGGCTAAGTGCGATGGACTATTACCTCGTGGACCGGTTCGGCGTGCCGTTCGGCCCGGCGGAGCAAATGTTCTCCGAAAAGATCGTGCATTTGCCGGCGAATGCGCCCTTCCTGCCGGAAGAAAGCGCGCCGCCGGTCAATATTCTGCCGGCCATGCACAACGGCTATGTGACATTCGGCAGCTTCAACCGCCTCAACAAATTGCGCCCCGATGTGATCGCTCTCTGGGCGCAATTGCTGCACGCACAACCGTCGTCGCGAATGTTGCTGGGCGCGATTGCAACCGACGAGGATGAGCAGCTTCTGATCGACTGGTTTGCCGACGCAGGCATCTCGCGCGAGCGCCTGATGTTCCGCCGCCGTTCGAGTATTCCGGTCTACTTGCAACAGCATTTTCACGTCGACATCTGCCTCGACACGTTCCCGTACACGGGCTCGACCACTGTGCTGAACTCATTGTGGATGGGCGTGCCGACCTTGACGATTGCAGGCGACACGTTGCCCAGCCGCGCCGGCACCACCTGGATGTCGCACGTCGGGCTGGAGCAGTTTCTCGCCACGGACAAGGCGGATTTCGTCACCAAGGGCGTCGCGTTGTCCTCCGATATCGCCACGCTCGCCGCGCTGCGTACGGGCTTGCGCGAGCGCTGCATGGCGTCGGCGGCATTCCGGCCTGAAGTGGTCGCTGCCGGTTTGTCGCGCGCGTTGAGAATCATGTGGCAACGCTGGTGTGACGATCAGCCGCCCGTCGCATTCGAAGTCACGGCGGAAGAAGCCGTTGCCGCCACGGTCGACACCGCCGCTCCGTCCAGATCAGAGGAAAACAAATGAATGCAGCCTTACCGCTTGGGGCCGTCGCGCCGCAGATCGACGAGCGCATTTACGTTACCCAGCCGCATCTCCCGCCGCTCGAAGACTTCATTCCCTATCTTCAACAGATCTGGGACAGCAAGATCCTGACCAATGCCGGCCCGTTTCACCAGCAGTTCGAAGCGGCGCTGTGCAAGTATCTCGGCGTCAAGCATCTTGCGCTGTTCACCAACGGCACGCTGGCGCTGCTCACCGCGCTGCAGGCGTTGCGCGTGACCGGCGAAGTGATCACCACGCCCTATTCGTTCGTTGCCACCGCGCACTCGCTGGTCTGGAACGGTATCAAGCCGGTATTCGTCGACGTCGATCCGCACACGCTGAATCTCGACCCTGCGAAGATCGAGGCAGCGATCACGCCGCAGACCACCGCGATCATGCCCGTGCATTGCTACGGCAAGCCGTGCGACGTCGACGCGATCCAGAAGATCGCCGACAACTACAATCTGAAGGTGATCTACGACGCGGCCCATGCTTTCGGCGTGCAGACCGAAACCGGCAGCGTGCTCGAGCACGGCGACCTCGCCGTTCTGAGCTTCCACGCGACCAAGGTCTTCAACACGTTCGAAGGCGGCGCGATCATCTGTCAGGACGCCAAGACAAAGCAGCGCATCGACCACCTGAAGAACTTCGGTTTCGTCGACGAAGTGACCGTGGTTGCGTCCGGCATCAACGGCAAGATGAGCGAGATCAACGCGGCATTCGGCTTGCTGCAACTGCAGCACATCGATGAAGCGCTGGCACGGCGCGCGCGGATCGATGCGCTCTACCGCGAACGGCTGCGCGATGTACGCGGTATCAGCTGCGTGCCGAAGGCGGGCGAGAAAGTGGCGAACCACTCGTACTTTCCGATTCTCGTCGGCCCGGAGTACCCAATCAGCCGCGACGCGCTGTATCAGAAGTTCCGCGACGCGAACATTTACGCGCGCCGCTATTTCTATCCGCTGATCTCGGACTTTCCGATTTATCGCGGCCTGCCTTCCGCACGCCCGGAAAACCTGCCGGTCGCGCACGCCGCTTCACAGAAGATACTGTGTCTGCCGATCTTCCCGGCACTGACGGACGACATGCTCGACCGCATCGTCGGGATCATCGCGGGTAGCTGAACGTCATGAAGCTCGCGATCATGCAGCCCTACCTGTTTCCGTACATCGGATATTTCCAGCTGGCGGCGGCAGTCGACAAGTTCGTCTTTTACGACGACGTGAACTTCATCAAGAATGGCTGGATCAACCGCAACCGGATGTTGCTGGGCGACCAGGTGCGTTATCTCACCGTGCCGCTCCGCGGTGCGAGTCCATCGTTAAAGATCAACGAGGTACTGGTCGAACCGCGCGAGCGCTGGCTGCGCAAGCTGCTGGAATCGATTCGGCATGCGTATGCCAAAGCGCCTCACTACGCGCAGGTCAGCGCGCTGGTCGGGCGGATTCTGGCAGAGCCTCTCGCACCTGTTTCGCAGCTCGCGTCGCACACTGTCATGGAAATTTGCAAGTACCTCGAGATCGATACAGAATTCGTCCCGTCTTCGACGAGGTACGGCAATGCGCAACTCAAAGGTGCCGAGCGGGTCATCGATATCTGCGCGAGAGAGCACGCGAGCACCTATGTGAATCTGCCGGGTGGCCGCGCACTTTACGATAGTGCGGCATTCTTGACGCGCGGCGTGGAGCTCGCCTTCGTTGAACCGAACCTGTGTCCCTATACGCAGTTCGACGATACTTTTCACCCCGCCTTATCGATTCTCGACGTCCTGATGTTCAACAGCAAAAACAGCGTCAGAGATATGCTGTGCGTCGAGGTGAACGCATGATCCCGCGCGAGCCGCGCGCAATCGGCGGATATTTCGAACTGGAACTTCCACGAGCAGGAGCGACGCTTCACGACGACGCGTTGCGTTTCCAGTCGTCGCGCGCGGCGTTTCTTGCGCTGCTTCGGGCAGTGCGGCCGACTGCCGTCTGGATGCCCTGGTACATTTGCGACGCGATGATCGAGCCACTGCGCATGACCGGCACGCCGTTCAAACGCTATCGGCTCGACGCCGAATTGCGCGTGCAGCCTGTCGATATCGCACAAGGTGAGTGGCTAGTTTACGTCAACTATTTCGGCTTGTGCGCTCAACAGGTCGACGATGTGCTCAGCCGGTTCCCACGCGAACGCGTCGTGATCGACAATGCGCAGGCGTTGTTCGCGCGGTCCGCGGATTGCCTCGCCACGCTGTACTCGCCGCGCAAATTCCTTGGCGTGCCGGATGGCGGATACCTCGTTACACGGCAGCCGATCGCGATGCCGGAAGCTGCCGACGATGCCTCGTTGCTGCGCAGCGGCTATCTGCTGACGAGGCTCGCGAAAGATGCGGAAGCAGGTTACTCCGACTACGCCGCGGCCGAAGCAAGCCTCAAGCACCAGGAACCGTTGCGCATGTCGGCACTGACGCAACGGCTGCTCGCCGGCGTCGACTACGAAAGCGTCCGCGCACGGCGAGCCGAAAATTTCGCCTATCTGCACGATAAATTGCAGCGCTATAACCGCTTCACGTTTCGTTACGACGAAGATGCGGCGCCGCTCTGCTACCCGTTTTTCGGCGCGCCGCCCGGCATGCGCGAGGTTCTTCGAGCGCAACGCATCTATACGCCCACTTACTGGCCGGATATCGCAACCGCTGCAGGCGCACCGGACTTCGAACGCAGGCTTCCCGAATCGACCTTGTGCCTTCCTTGCGATCAGCGGCTGACGCACAGCGATCTGGCGCCGATGGTGCAACACCTACTGGACCGACTCGCATGAGCGACAACACGATATTCCTGCGCGAGATCGAACGAGGCGACCTGTCGACCATCAACACATGGCGCGCCGACAAGGCACTAGTCAGTCATTTGGGCGGCGCCTTCCGATACGTGGGCACCGAGATCGACAATAAATGGTTCGATAGCTATCTCGGCTCCCGGACGAATAACGTGCGTCTCGCCGTGTGCCTCGCGTCTACAGAGGAAGTTGTCGGCGTGACGTATCTGCTAGGCATCGACTGGGTGAGCCGCTGCGCGGAGTTCTCGATTCAGGTCGGCGCCGAGACGGCTCGCGGCCGAGGCATTGGCGAGGCCGCCACGCGCCAGACGCTCGAGCACGCATTTGGCGACCTCAACCTCCACCGTATTTCGCTGACCGTGCTCGCGTCAAATGCGCGCGCCATCGCGCTCTACGAGAAAGTGGGCTTTCGCGCCGAAGGTCTTTTACGCCAGGCCGTCTTCAAAGGCGACCGCTATCTCGACGTCATGCCGATGGCCATTCTGGCCGCCGATCGACACTGAGCCTTTTGCTTTTGCCGTTACCTCGCTCCATTCATGAACACGATTGACGCTCGACACCACACCGAACTCGCCACAGCGGGATGGACGGTGCTCCCCGGACTGATTCACACCGAATTGCTCGATTCGCTGGTGAAGGCGCTCGGTCCTTCGCTCGCGTTGCGCGACCAGATCAGGCGACGCAACGGCGTGCTGGAAAACAGCGCCGGCACTTTGCATCATCTGCTGATGGATGACCCGAGCTACGTCGAATTGCTGGCGCAATTCTCAGCGCTCGAGCCGCTTTTCAAAGAATACTTCGAAGGCAACTTCGTTCTGAATTCGTACGGCGGCGTGATCAACGAGCGCGACTCGCGCTCTTACGTGCAGAACGTGCACCGCGATATCCGTTTCGGCTCCGACTCGCGGCGCTTCATGGTGAACGCATTGGTGATGCTCGACGATTTCACGCTGGCCAATGGCGCGACGCATATTCTTTCGCACTCGCAAAATCTCCAGCAGCAGCCCACCGACGAGCATTTCTACGCGCAGGCTGCGCGGGCGACCGGAAAGCGCGGTTCGGTTCTGCTGTTCGATTCCCGCATGTGGCACGCCACCGGCCGCAATACCACCGATGCGCCGCGCCGTGCGCTGACACTGACGTTCACCAGCCCCTTCTTCAAGCCGCAGCTCGACTACGCGCGGCTATTCGGATACCGCAATCTCGACCGCTGCAACGCATGGATGCGCCAGGTGCTCGGCTTCAACGCCCGGGTGCCGGAGTCGCTCGACGAGTTTTATGTGCCGGTTGAGCAGCGGTTCTATCAACGTGGACAGGATTGACGACCATGAACAGAGACTACGACGCGGAAGCGAAAGATCATCCCGAACATCGCTACGCTTACGACTTCGATTATCTGATGCACGAATACATGCTTCGGACATTCGCACCGTTCGTCGTCGGCGGCAACGCGCTCGAACTCGGATGCTTCGAAGGTAACTTCACGCGACTCCTGGCACAGCGCTTCGATTCACTGGAAGTCGTCGAGGCATCGGCAGACTGCATTGCCGTTGCGTCGGACAAGACGAAAGGCACCGTCAAATTCCATCACTCGACGTTCGAGACTTTCGAACCCGCGCGACGCTACGACAACATCTTCCTGATTCATACGCTCGAACACCTCGATCATCCGGTCGAAGTCCTGAGCCGGATCGGCAACTGGCTATCGAAAGGCGGCCGCCTGTTCGTGGCCGCGCCAAATGCGCGCGCCGGATCGCGGCAGATCGCAGTCAACATGGGGCTGATCGACCATCACGCGGCCGTGACGGCGGCCGAAGCCGCACACGGTCATCGCGTGACGTATTCAATCGACACGCTGCGAGCCGATCTGCGTGCGGCAAAGCTTCGCCCGGTCACCGAAGGCGGGGTCTTTTTCAAGGGCCTCGCCAACTTCCAGATCGATGCGGCATTGCAGGCCGGCATCATATCCAGAGAGTATCTGGACGGCTGTTTTGAGCTCGGGCGTGTCTATCCCGACTTGTGCTCGAGCGTATATGCGATCTGCGAGCGCGGCACGGGCGGCTGATCGATTTCGGTCCAGCTGCGAAGGCGCCCCGCGGATGTCCCTCCGCATCCTTGCGTTGCCGTTGTTCCGCGCGCCGGCGCGCCCAGTGTCCTTGTTAGCCGCAATGCCGCGCGAACCCGCTTCTTGCTCGCCTGGAAGTAAGCGCCTCACACCTCGCATGCCGCGACGTTACTGAAACGTCGCATTAACCGACAATTGCACCGCGTTACCCTTCGGCCGATTGCTGGTGTTGAATTCGTTGACCCAGCGCAGCGCAGCCGAAATGGGGGTTTTCTGCACCTTGCCCGACCACGTGATCATCGGCCCGAGGCCCACGGAATGACCCTGGTCGCCACCGACAATATCCGCAATGCCGCCGCTGTCATGGCCGATCTGCTGGATATAGCCGCCCACCACGCCGACGCCCCAGCCGCTGCTGAAGCGCTTGAGCACGAGCAGATCGAGCACGCTGACTGGTGCGTTGTGATAGTGGGTGTCCTTATTGGGCGTATAGAACTCGAGGCCGTAATTCAACGACAGTTCGATGTTCTCCTTCGGCAGCAATTTCGTATAGGCGATTGTCGGCGTGAAGGTCCACGTGTTCTGTCCGGCATTGGCAAGCCGGTTCGAGTTGTACGCACCGGTCGGCGCGTAGATCTGCACGCTCAACGCGACGTGGTCGGTCTTGGTCAGGTGATAGCCGGCAATGACTGGCGTAAAGAAGAAATCGGCGAACTGGGTGCCGTGGTCGTTCGGCAAGCGACCATGAAACGACGAGATGTTGGTGTACTGAACCGGCACCCCGAACGACGACGCGAAGTTCCAGCCGCCCACGGTAATCCCCCACGTCTTGACTGCGGCGAGGATCGTGTATTCGGCCTTCGCATTGACGCCTTGCGTGACCTGTCCGGCGATCGGAATCGACTTGCTCGCGCTTAGCGAGCCTTCGTAATAGATCGTGGCGGCAGACACGATCCAGTCGCTGGTGGGCGGCACGATGCCGCCGTACGGCGTCACCTGCTGGCCGGTGATCGGACGGCCTATGCCGCCTTCCGTCGCCCACGCCGTCTGGGAGAGGCTCACGCCGACGGTGGTCAGAAGCGCGCCTTTGCACAATCCGGCAACGAGCCGACCGGCTGCGAACAAACAGTTAGGTTGACTCATAATCGTCCTCATCGAATGGATGTTCGGCATTCTCACTCTTCCGGCACCGCATCTGAGCAGCCTGCGTCCGCAAGCCACACCGCGCGCGTGTGCGCAGGCATCAGGCTTCGCGCACAATTGGCGGCGCGACCGACGCCAGCACGGCCATCGTCACCCATGTCGCCGCCTTCCTGTGCATGTCGATGTCCAGGTCGTCCATGCGCGCCTCAGCGCTCTGCCGTGTGGGAACATCCAGCTGTGGTCGAGCACGGTGTCGAACACGTTCGGCGTGTAGTGGTTACGGATGTTGAATGGGACGGCGAGATTGAGCGAGTGATTATCTTTATTGATGTCGGCGGCGGATGCCTGAGCCAAGACCCGCGACCGCGCGAACGCAGCGGCGTTTAACGTCCTCATCCGAAACGCGCAACGGTAACCCATTATCGAGCCTTGTTTTATGGGTATTTCTTCCAGGCGTGCACCCGCCTTTCCCCGACGAAAAATCATTTCAAAGGAATGGCGTTCGGGTGAGCGATTCAAGTCCAATTGATTTCGCGCGTGTTTGCGAATTCGGGCAACTACGCGCGGCCGGACGCCACATCGCGCAAATGAAGCGCGTTATATCATTTGAACAGTCTGGAAAGGTGGCGCAGCTGAGTACGGGGCTTGCATGAGCGGTCCTTCAAACGAGAGACGCCGCATCAAACGAAGCATGCGGAAAGGAGAAGATTCACCACGCTGACATCGTTAGGAATACTAGCAACGATTTCTGAAATCACGGAGATAAATTTGTAACACGGCCAGAAGCCAGGTCGGTCGCGACCGGCTTGTCCGCTTATTCAATCGGCATTGTGTTTTGCCGAGGCAGGCTCAAGCCTCAATGTCGAAAAAATCCCACAACGGCTGCAATAAACCCTTTGGCCCATTAGACTGGCGCTCGCTTGAGTTCGTCCCACCGCTTTCGATGAGGCTTTCATGATTCGCACGCTGCACCGGTACTGCATCGCCTTCACCGTTGTCCTTCTTTCTGCCTGTGCCGTGACGCCGCGACAGGACGGGGTGTCGCAGGCCGGCGCATCGACGGCCGCCGCGTTGGCGTCATGGAATGACACGAAGACCAAACGCTCGATTGTCGACTTCGTGACGCTCGTGACTACGCCCGAGTCCAAGGACTTCATCCCGCGTGCCGACCGGATCGCCGTATTCGATAACGACGGCACACTGTGGCCCGAGCAGCCCGCTTCGGTGCAATTGGTGTTCGCGCTGCAACGTGTGAAGACGGTGGCCGGACGGCATCCGGAATGGAAGCGTCAGGAGCCGTTTCGCTCGATCCTCAAAGGCAATCTCAGGAGTGTGGCGGCAAGCGGCGACAGCGGCTCGATGCGGGTGTTGGCGGCGGCCCACGCCGGCATGACGGGCGATCAGTTCGCCGCACTCGTGCGCGAATGGTTCGATTCCGCGGCTGACCCGCACTTCAACCGGCCCTACGCCGATCTCGCATATCAGCCCATGCTCGAGTTGCTCGCCTATCTGCGCGCCAACGGCTTCAAGACCTATCTGGTGACGGGCGGCGACGCCGAGTTCGCCCGCGACGTCGCCCAACGCATGTACGGCATTCCGCCCGAGCAGCTGATCGGCAGCACCGTTAAGTATCGGTATGGCCAGAGCAACGGTGCGGTCTCGCTGACGCGCCTCGCACAAGTCGACACGCTGGTCGACGGCTCGGCCAAACCGCTCGCCATCGAGCGCGTGATCGGCAGACGTCCGGTGATCGCGTTCGGTAACGCGGATGGCGACGGGCCAATGCTCGAATGGACCTCGGCAGGCGATGGCCCGCGCCTCGCCGCGCTCGTGCATCACACGGACGCGGAACGCGAATACGCATACGATCGCACGGCGAAGAGCGGCAAACTCGACAAAGGTCTGGACGACGCCGGCGCGAAAGGCTGGCTTGTCGTCGATATGAAAGATGACTGGAGAGTCGTGTTCAAGCCGGACGGCGCGCCAGCGACCGCAGCGCCGACAACGGCCCGGCCGAACTGAACCTGAAACTCAGAAGGCCGTCGGGCGAGCGGCCTTCTGCGACTGATTCACCTGTCGCCGGCGGCTCGTCTAGCGGCTCAGCGTGATCGCCAGATACGTGGCATAGAGCACGCCGCAAACCAGTAACGCCCACACCGGCACGCCGCGCTCACGCACATTGATCCGCAGCCACGCAGCGGCGGCGAGCGTGATCACGATGCCGGTCACCACTTCGATACGCGGCACCCACGGCGTCAGCAGGATACCGATCGCAGGCAGCAAGGTGCCCTGAAACACCATCGCACCGGTGATGTTGCCGAAGGCCAGCGTGTCCTTGCCGCGGCGAATCCAGAGAATGCTGTTGACCTTCTCGGGCAGCTCGGTCGCGATCGGAATGATCAGCAGAGAGAGCAGCAACGGCGACACGCCGAGCGCCTGCGAGACGCCGCGCACACCATGGATGAAGCCTTCCGCGCCCCACACCAGCAACGCGACGGCGAGCGCCAGTTGCACCACGATGGTCGCGAGGTTGGTCGGCACGCCGAGGCGCGAGATCAGCATCTTGCCCGGCGCTTCAGTGCCGTGGCCGGCATCGACCAGATCATTCGATGCACGGAAGGTCATCACCACATAGGTGACGTACACGCCGACCAGCGCCACGCTGAAGAGCGCGCGTACGATCATTTGCTCATGCGGCACGTACATCGCCGCGGCGGCCAGCAAGAACGCACACAGGAAATAGTTGAGGTCGCGCGTGAAACCCGTACGCTCCGGCGCGACCCAGCCGCGCGCGCCGCGCGAGCCGACAATCGCGAGCGTCATGAGGAAGGTGGAGAGGGTGGAGAGCATCAGCGGCGCACCGAGAATCGCGCCGACGCCGATTTCCTGGTTGACCACGTTATCGGTCGTGCCGCCGGCGATCGCGAGCAGCGGTACGAGCGTCTCGGGCAACGCCGTGCCGACGGCGGCGAATAGTGAACCCGTCACGCCTTCGGAAATCTTGAGGCGTTCGCCCAGATGCTCGAGTGCATTGGTGAAGAGCTCGGCCGCCACCAGAATGACGACCAGCATGATGGCAAGTTCGAACAGGAGACCGGTCATGCGCGGCGCTCCGCGGACAGGCAGAAGCAGAGGCGCGGCGGACGGACGAGAGGGGAGACTTGCTGGATGCGACGATTTTTCACAGGGCAACTCCGCGGTCGGACGTAGATGACAAACCAATGACGCACCGCCGCCCGTCCGACCAGAACGAGGCAGTGCGTCAATGGTCTCGCCAAACCGACCCGGTCGAACGCGCCATGACCCGCAGGCCAAGTATGTTGACGCGCTCTCCTTCAAAGGCATGAAGGAAGGCTACTCCCCAGTGACCGGGGGATTCTAACGGCAGCGGGCGCTTTCAACAACCTTGTTGCGGGGAAGGCGGTTGTTCGAGTCCGATCGGTTAGTCGCGCAGTTGCGAATCCAGCACGTTAGTTGAAGTGATATTGCACACCGATGGTGAAGCTGTTATTCGTTCTTCGGGTGCCGTCGTGGTTGCTGGTGTCGGTTGTCCATTCGCCCACCGCGCTCACGTGTTTAGCGAATTTATATTCGACGCCTAAACCCCAGTGAGGGCGGATGTTCGGCCAATCCGTTGTCAATCCAATACGGACATATGGCATGAACTGATTGAACGGCATGCCGAATTTCGCATCGATTCCGCCGTCTTTATAGGTTGTCGAGCCATGATGCAGATCGGCAAAAACTTCGGCGCCTGCGACGAAACGGTCGACATCGAAGTTATATCCCGCCATGAAACCGGGAAAAACCGTGGTGTGCGATGCTTTACTGTGAACGCCTGAAGCATCGGAAGTGTTCACACCCAACTTGAAACCCACATAGGGACCGGCAAACTCGCTTGCACCTGTTTGAGGCGCCGCCGATTGCGCGTGGACGAGATTGGATAGCATCATGATCGATGCGGTTAAAATCAGCCGGGTTATTTTGTACATGACCTGCAATAAAACGATCGGCGCGCGGATAGATCGCGACACCTTTATTAATCAGTGAAGCGATGTCGAAATGCCGCTTCGGGGATATTCACGCGATGCAATTTGCATGAACAAAACATGCTAATTAAGAGGATAGGGTGGGGCAATGGGAAATTTCCGCATGAAGACGTTCAAACGTCCGATTCTTAGTTTCAATACAGACAAAGCGGACGTTTCTAGGATAATTCTGCAAAGCGTTCTGCAAAGCGCATGCGAGCGTACGCAGTGCGTCGAGGGACGATTATTTGCAGGAATGTGGGAGCTTAGGCGGCAGTCGTCTGAACACGACATGACCGTAAAAAACAAAAGGGCTTAGCGCATATTGCGTAAGCCCTTGAGCGAGATCGACTCTTTTTGGTGCGCCCGGCTGGGATCGAACCAGCAACCCCTGCCTTCGGAGGGCAGTACTCTATCCATTGAGCTACGGGCGCTTCAACACGAATGCGCGGCACCAGAACGGATGCGACGCCAAAGCGAGACCGAAAGGATACCCGGTTTCCGCCGTACCGTCCACCGGACGGCCTGAATGGCGGTCTCCGCAGTCTTTCGCACAACCCGCGCGATGCGGGTAAACGCCTGCTGAACACCGCGCCGCGCCCCTCGCCGCCGCCGAAATGTTCCGTCTATAATCGTCCGTGCCTGATTAAAGAACAAGAAGTTGCCGTCACGCTGTACCGCTCACATACCCACGGAGACGAGACAAGCATGAGCGAAGCACCACACGGAGCCCCGATCAAAACCCCCGGGCAGCTCGTCGCCGCAATCATCGCCAGTTTTGCGGTACCGATCGTCATCATCGTTCTGCTAGTGATCTACGTCGACAATTCGACGCGCACCGGCGCCGGCACCGACTCCCTCTCCGAAGCCGAGGTCACCGCCCGCATCAAGCCGTTCGCCCAGGTCGACATTCGCGACGCCAACGCGCCGCGCGTCTACAAGTCCGGCGAGGAAGTCTACAAGGCGGTGTGCTCCGCGTGTCACGCGTCGGGTGCCGCAGGCGCGCCGAAATTCACCAATACCGCCGACTGGGCACCGCGCATCGCGCAGGGCTTCGACACGCTTTTGCACACGGCGCTCTCCGGCAAAGGCGCGATGCCCCCGCGCGGCGGCACCAGTCCGGACGACTACAGCGATTTCGAAATCGCCCGCGCGGTCGCCTACATGGCCAACAATTCCGGCGGCAGTTTCCCTGAACCGGCTCAGCCGGCAGCGGGCGCAGCAGCAGCTGCGGCATCCGGTGCGGCGGCAGTGGCGCCCGCCGGCGCTTCCGACGCGGGTGCGGCTCAGGCCGCCGCAGCGATGGCCGCCATGGCGAGCGTGCCGCAAGCGGCCGCGCCGGCAGCGGGCGGCGCGCAAAGCGCCGACGCGTCACAAGCAGGCAAGGCGTTGTATCAGCAGGTTTGCCAGGCCTGTCATGCGGCCGGCGTGTTGAACGCACCGAAGTTCGGCGACAAAGATGCCTGGGCACCCCGGCTGAAAGAGCCGATGGACACGGTCTATAACTACGCGCTGCACGGCAAGGGCGCGATGCCGCCGAAGGGCGGCTCGACAGCTTCCGACGCGGATGTGAAGGCCGCCGTCGACTACATGGTCAGCGCGGTGAAGTAAAACGCTCGCGGCGTTTGCCGCAGCACTAAAAAATCCCTGCACCGCGTCGCCGCGTTGCAGGGATTTTTTTATATCTCGGCCGGCAAACGGGCCTACGCGAACTCAAGGTTCTCAGCGCCACTCAAGGCTTCTGCAACAGCGCCTTCAAACTCGCGAGCCGGTCTTTCGGCGACATCGGCGCTTCTTCGGGCGTCGGCGGCGGGGCGTCGTCGAGCAGCATTTCGGGAATGAAGCGCGACGGCTCGCACACCACCGTCTCTCGCGCGCGCTTGCGCTTCTTGCACCAGTTCAGATGCAGACTGCGCTGCGCACGCGTGATCGCCACGTACATCAGTCGGCGCTCTTCTTCGATGCGCGCGTCGTCGATCGGCTCGTCGTCCGCACCGCCGCGATGCGGCATGATGCCTTCCTCGACGCCGACCAGAAACACGTGCGGATACTCCAGGCCCTTCGACGCATGCACCGTAGACAAACGCACCGCATCGGGATCTTCCTCGCGGCCTTCGAGCATCGACATCAGCGCGACCGTCTGGATCAGCCCGAGCAGGCTCTTGCCGGTGTCGCCGAGACCGTCGGCGGTGTCGTAGCCGGTGGCTTCATCGGCCGCGGCGCCCGCGGGCTCGGCCTTGGTGCCCTTGCGCTTGAGCCATTCCATGAACTCCAGCACGTTTTGCCACTTGGACTGCGCCTGACGTTCGTCGAACGCATCGTACAGATAGGCCTCGTAGTGGATCGCGTCCATCAGTTCGTCGAGCAGCGTGCCGGCGGCGTCCTTCTCGGCGCGATCGGTGAGACGCTGCATGAAATCGCAGAACACGCGCATCGGTTCGATCTGCCGCGGCGACAGACGCGCCTCGATGCCGCCCATGTACACCGCCTCGAACAGCGACACTTTGGCTTGGCCCGCAAACGAGCCAAGCGCCTCGAGCGTCGTATTGCCGACGCCGCGTCGCGGCGTCGTGATCGCGCGGATGAACGCAGGGTCGTCGTTCGCGTTGGCGATCAGACGCAGATACGCGCAGATGTCCTTGATCTCGGCCTTGTCGAAGAAAGATTGGCCACCGGACAACACGTACGGAATCCGCTCGCGCCGCAACACCTGCTCGAAAATGCGCGCCTGAAAATTGCCGCGATACAGGATCGCGTAGTCGCGGAAATTCGCGCGCCGCTCGAACTTGTGCGCCGACAGGCGGAACACCACGGACTCGGCCTCGTGCTCTTCGTCGTTGCATGGCGTGACGGTGATCGTGTCGCCCATGCCGTGTTCGGACCATAACTTCTTTTCGAACAGCTTCGGATTGTTCGCGATCACGTTGTTCGCGGCGGTCAGAATGCGGACCGTCGAGCGGTAGTTCTGCTCCAGCTTGATGAGATGCAGCTTCGGAAAATCCTTGCTCAGCTGGCCGAGATTTTCGAGCGTCGCGCCGCGCCAGCCGTAGATCGCCTGATCGTCGTCGCCCACTGCCGTGAACGCCGCGCGCTTGCCGGCCAGCAGCTTCACCAGTTCGTACTGGCAGGCGTTGGTGTCCTGATACTCGTCGATCAGCAGATAGCGCAGCTTGTTCTGCCAGCGGTCACGCACCTGCTCGTTCTTTTCGAAGAGTTCGGCTGGCAGACGGATGAGGTCGTCGAAATCGACTGCCTGATACGCGTGCAGCGTCGCCACGTAATTGCGGTAGACGATCGCGGCCTGATGTTCATCCTCGTTGGCGGCGATCGCGATCGCCTGCTCCGGCATGATCATGCCGTTCTTCCACAACGAAATGATCGACTGGATCTTGCGGATGAAGCCCTTGTCCGTTGAGCCGACCTGCTCCTGGATCATGCCGAAGCAGTCGTCGGAATCCATGATCGAGAACTGTGGCTTCAGGCCGACGTGCTCCGCTTCCTGCCGCAGAATCTGCACGCCGAGCGAGTGGAAGGTGCAGACCGTCAACTGGTTGACGGGCACTTTGCGGCCTTCCTTGCCGGGCGTGGTCAGCGTCTTGCCTTCGAGCAGCTTGCCCACGCGCTCGCGCATTTCCAGCGCGGCCTTGTTCGTGAACGTGACGGCGGCGATGTGGCGCGGCTCGAAGCCCTTGGCCTCGATCAGGTGCGCGATCTTCTGCGTGATCACGCGCGTTTTGCCGCTACCTGCGCCGGCGAGCACGAGACACGGACCGTCGAGATAACGGACCGCTTCATTTTGAGCGGGGTTCAGGCCTGCGGACATCGTCAGTGGATGGGTGTTGCGGTTGAAAGCAGCGGTTGAGGGCGTGGCAGCATATTCGCCGGCCGGAGGCCCGGGGGCATGCTGCGCAGCCCCGGCAGCTGGAACGGGCGCCCCGCGCGGTGCGCCGGTATTCCGGCCCGCTGCGGTTCGCGCGAGAGGAGCGATGTTAACACGATTGTGTTGACGGATAGCGGCGACAAACGCTCACGACGACGCTGACGGTCCACCTCCAGGACATGCCACAATTGCGGTGTTGCGCGCCGTCGCCGCGGTGGCAAAGCGGCGCGCCGTTTTTGCAGGAAGACACGCATGTCCGCATCGCTGAAGATTGGATTGATGGGTTACGGTTTCGCCGGCGCGACCTTTCATGCGCCGGTGATCGAGCACTGCGGCCGCGCGAGCGTCGCGGCCATTGCCACGAGCCAGCCCGAGTGCGCGCTCGCCGACTATCCGCACACGAAGGTGGTGGCCGACCTCGACGCGCTGCTGGCGCTGGATGAACTCGACTGCATCGTGATCGCCACGCCGAACGACACGCACTTCGACCTGGCACGCCGCACGCTGGAAGCGGGCAAGCACGTGGTGGTGGACAAACCGGTCACGTTGAACGCCGCCGACGCGCACACGCTGGCCAACATCGCGCTCGCCCGAGGCAAACTCTTCATGCCGTTTCACAACCGTCGCTGGGACGGCGATTTTCTGACCGTGCGCGATCTGCTGGCGAGCGGCGAGTTGGGACGGATCACGCAATACGAATCGCACTTCGACCGTTTCCGGCCGGAGGTGCGCCAGCGCTGGCGCGAGGAAGCGTCGCGAGGCGGCGGCTTGCTGCTGGACCTCGGACCGCATCTGATCGACCAGGCGCTGGCGCTGTTCGGCACGCCGCAAACCGTGTCGGCAACGGTGCGCGCACATCGTGACGACGCCGGCGCGCCCGACTACGTGCACATCCAGCTCGGCTACGGTGAATTCGAAGTGGTGCTGCACGCGAGCGCGCTGACGGCGCTGGTCGCGCCGCGCTTCACCCTCCACGGCACACGCGGCAGCTATATGAAATACGGGCTCGACACGCAGGAAGATCAGTTGAAGGCGGGCCTGCGTCCGGGCGACGACGGCTTCGGCGCCGGCAACGCCCCGGGTGTAGTGCGCGTCGTGGAAGGCGATCAGGAAGTCGAGCGGGAGTGGCCGACGCGCAATGGCGATTACGCCGGGTTTTATGTCGCGGTGGCCGACGCGATCCAGAACGGCGTGAAATTCCCGGTGAGCGCACAGGACGCCGTCGACGTTATGACGGTTATCGAGCTCGCCGGCCGAAGCTCGGAAGAAGGCGCCCGGCTGCCGTTCGAGAGGATTCGCTGACGGCTTGGTCCGCGCGGCGAAACGGCTTGTGTACCTAAAACAGTACTGGCCGTGCACACGGCGCGGGCCCAGAACCCTGACAAGCCCGAAAGGAACATAACGTTACAAATCAGGCCGCGCGGCAGGTCAGCGCGGCCCGGTAGTCATCCGTTGCTACCAGGGTAGCACCACAAAACGACAATGACTTCCGGAGTGTCCATGCCCCGTACTATCCGCGCGCTCGCCGCTTGCGCCTTGCTCAGTTCCCTCGCCGCCTGTGTGGTGGCGCCTCAACCCCAGCCGGCGCCTCGCCCCAACCCGCAACAGATCGCGGATCAGCGCCTGCATCAGGTCGAAGGCCGCATCGACAACCTCAGCCGCCGGATCGACAACCGCGTGAATCAGGGCTATTACCCGCCGCCCCAAGGCGCAGCGCTGCACCATCGCCTCGACGTGATCCGTCAGGAAGCGCACGACATGGCCGCGCAACACGGCGGCGGCCTGTCGGGCGACGAACAGCGCGTCTTGAATCAGGAACTGGACAACGCGGCACACGCTATCGGCGAGTAATCGCGCCAGAATCAATTTCGGCTTCAACGCCGAAGCAGCACGAGCGCGGGCATCACGTCCCGCGCTTTTTTTGACAAGTGCGCAGACGCTCCGTCAACCGCCGCGCGGTTCTCGGGCCTTTATTTGACAAGCCCCCGGCCCTCGCGTACATTCGCCGCACGCGTCGGGAGAGCGTGCTGGCCGCAGAAAACCGCAGGCCGCGCCGCCGAAGGGGCACACCCGCAAACTCTCAGGCAAAAGGACCGACCGCGTCGAAGAACCCGCTCTCAGGCAACATCGAGCACCGGTTTTTCGCACTCTGGAGAGCGGCAGTAGCCGTGCGCATCGCGCGTCGTAAGTGCGAGCGAATCTGGCAAGCTGCCCACCGAAGGGGCGCGCGTTTCACCGTGACACGTCAACGTGACCACGGCAACGCAATCTCTCAGGTATCGAGGACAGAGGGGCCATGCAACGCATCGCTCGCAGCTAAAAGGCCGCGAGGCGTAGCGCCGCATGGCCTTTTTTGTTTCGCGAGACGCCTGAGGCCCCATGACCGAACTCAAACACACCCCGCTCAACGCCACCCACCGTGCGCTCAATGCCCGCATGGTCGATTTCGGCGGCTGGGACATGCCTGTCAACTACGGCTCGCAGATCGACGAACACCGCGCCGTGCGCACCGACGCCGGCATGTTCGACGTCTCGCACATGTGTGTCGTCGATTTCACCGGCGAGCGCGTGCGCGCTTTCTTCGAGTATGCGCTGGCGAACAACGTCGCCAAGCTGCAAACGCCGGGCCGCGCGCTGTACTCCTGCCTGCTGAACCCGAACGGCGGCGTGATCGACGATCTGATCGTCTATTACTTCGGCGAAGATCATTTCCGCGTGGTCGTCAATGCCGGCACCGCCGACAAAGACATCGCCTGGTTCGGCCAACTCAACGCTGAAGGCAGCTTCGGCCTGACCATCACGCCGCGCCGCGATTACGCGATCGTCGCCGTGCAAGGCCCCAACGCCCGCGAAAAAGTGTGGCAAACCGTGCCGACGGCACGCGCCGCCACCGAAGCGCTCAAGCCCTTCAACGCCGCCCGCATCGAAGACACGCCGTTCGGCGAGTTGACCGTTGCCCGCACCGGCTACACCGGCGAAGACGGCTTCGAAATCATTGTCCCCGCAGATCACGTCGAAGCGCTGTGGAATGCGCTGCACGCCCAAGGCGTGCGCCCGGCCGGTCTCGGCGCGCGCGACACGCTGCGGCTCGAAGCCGGCATGAACCTGTACGGCCAGGACATGGACGACAACGTCTCGCCGCTCGACGCCGGCCTCGCCTGGACCGTCGACCTCACCTCGCCGCGCGACTTCGTCGGCAAGGGCAAGCTGGAAGCGGACGGTTCGCAGGCTGCGTTCGTCGGCTTGATTCTGCTGAAGGAAAACGGCAAGGCGGCGGGCGTGCTGCGTGCTCATCAAAAAGTCGTCACGCCGCAGGGCGAAGGCGAAATCACCAGCGGTACGTTTTCCCCGACCATGCAGGAATCCATCGCCTTTGCGCGCGTGCCGAAAGGCGTGCAGCCGGGCGACACCGTTCACGTTCAGATTCGTGACAAGAACGTACCTGCAAGCGTGGTAAAACTGCCGTTCGTGCGCAATGGCAAAGTGCTCGCGGTTTAAGCAAACCTGCGCGTGCGTCTACTTCCCACGTTACAACCGAATCACACCGCATAGGAGCATCCGATGAGCATCCCGGCCGATCTGAAATACACCGAATCGCACGAGTGGGTCCGCACCGAGGCGGACGGCACGCTGACGGTCGGCATCACCGACCACGCGCAGGAAGCGCTCGGCGACATCGTCTTCTTCGAAGTCCAGGAACTGGGCAAGACGGTCACGGCCGGCGACACCGTCGCCGTCATCGAATCGGTGAAAGCCGCTTCCGATATCTACGCGCCGGTTTCGGGCGAGATCGTCGAAGCGAACACCGCCGTGGCCAACACGCCTGATTCGGTCAACTCCACGCCGTACGAAAGCTGGCTCTTCAAGATCAAGCCGGCTGCGGACGCGACGCAAGACCGTCTGATCGACGCCGACGCGTACAGCAAGTCGATCGGCGCCTGATTCACCTTTACGTTTAACCCGACAGGTGCGGCGCGTCCTTTTTCGAATGCCGAAGGACACCGCACCGCCAGGAACACCCATGAAGCTCGAACACCCGGATCGTCTGATGAACCGCACTCCTCTCTCGCTCGCCGCGCTCGAAGTGCATGACGCCTTCGCCGAACGGCATATCGGCCCGGACGCGGCCGACCAGCACGCGATGCTCGAAGCCCTCGGCTTCGCATCGCGCGCCGCGCTGATCGACGCCGTCATTCCGAAGACGATCCGCCGCACCGAAACGCTGCCGCTCGGCCCCTTCGCGCAACCGAAGAGCGAAGCCGAAGCGCTCGCCGCGCTGCGCGAACTCGCGGACAAGAACCAGGTGTTCCGCTCATACATCGGGCAGGGCTATTACAACGCGCACACGCCGACGGTGATCCTGCGTAACGTGCTGGAAAATCCGGCGTGGTACACCGCGTACACGCCGTATCAGCCGGAAATTTCACAAGGCCGTCTGGAGGCGCTGCTGAACTTCCAGCAGATGATCGTCGACCTGACGGGTCTGGCGATCTCGAACGCGTCGCTGCTCGACGAAGCCACGGCTGCGGCTGAAGCGATGACGCTGCTGCAACGCATCGGCAAGCCGAAGTCGAACGTGTTCTACGTGGCCGACGACGTGCTGCCGCAAACCATCGAAGTGGTAAAGACGCGCGCCACGCCGGTCGGCATCGAAGTGAAAGTGGGCCCGGCTGCGGAAGCCGCGGATGCAAATGCGTTCGGCGTGCTGCTGCAATATCCGGGCGTGAACGGCGACGTGCGCGACTACCGCGCGCTCACGGAAGCGATCCACGCAGCGGGCGGCCACGTGGTGGTCGCCGCCGACCTGCTCGCGCTGACTGTTCTCACGCCGCCGGGCGAATGGGGCGCGGACGTGGCGGTCGGCAATACGCAGCGTTTCGGCGTACCGGTCGGCTTCGGTGGCCCGCATGCGGCTTACCTCGCCGTGCGCGACGAATTCAAGCGCCAGATGCCGGGCCGCCTCGTCGGCGTGACCGTCGACGCGCAAGGCAACCCCGCGCTGCGTCTCGCGCTGCAAACGCGCGAACAACATATTCGCCGCGAGAAGGCCACTTCGAACGTGTGTACCGCGCAAGCGCTGCTCGCGATCATGGCCAGCATGTACGCCGTTTATCACGGCCCGCACGGTTTGAAGACGATCGCATTGCGCGTGAACCGCATCGCCGCGTTGCTGGCGGAAGGCGCGAAGCAACTCGGCTACACGCTCGCCAACGAAACGTTCTTCGACACGCTAACCTTCGAATCCGGCGCACGCACGCAAGCGCTGCACGAAGCCGCGCAAGCGAAACGCATCAACCTGCGCCGCGTGAGCGATACGCAAGTCGGCCTGTCGATCGACGAAACCACTACGCGCCGCGATCTGGCGGATCTGCTCGAAGTATTCGCGCAAGCCGCCGGCGCGAAAGACGTCCCGCAAGTCGACACGCTCGACTCGGCAATGGCTGCGTCGAATACCGCATCGGTGCCGGCCGCGCTTGAGCGCACGAGCGCGTACCTCACGCACCACGTGTTCAACCGTCATCATTCGGAAACGGAAATGCTGCGCTATTTGCGCAGCTTGTCGGACAAGGACCTCGCGCTCGACCGCTCGATGATCCCGCTCGGTTCGTGCACGATGAAGCTGAACGCCACCTCGGAAATGCTGCCGGTTACATGGCCCGAATTCGGCCAGATCCATCCGTTCGCACCGGCTGAGCAAACCGTCGGCTACCGCGAAATGATCGATCAGCTCGAAGAGATGCTGGTCGCGGCCACCGGCTACGCTGCTGTGTCGCTGCAACCGAACGCCGGCTCGCAAGGCGAATACGCGGGCCTGCTGATCATCCACGCGTATCACGCGTCGCGCGGCGAAGCGCATCGTAACGTCTGCCTGATTCCCGCATCGGCGCACGGCACGAATCCGGCGTCGGCGCAGATGGCCGGCATGCAGGTGGTCGTGGTGGCCTGCGACGCGCAAGGCAACGTCGATATCGAAGACCTGAAGAAGAAAGCCGATCAGCACGCCGACAAACTCGCGGCGATCATGATCACGTATCCGTCCACGCACGGCGTGTTCGAGCAGAACGTGCGTGAAATCTGCGAGATCGTGCACGCGCACGGCGGTCAGGTGTATGTGGACGGCGCGAACATGAACGCCATGGTCGGATTGACTGCACCGGGCCAGTTCGGCGGCGACGTGTCGCACCTGAATCTGCACAAGACCTTCTGCATTCCGCACGGCGGCGGCGGACCGGGCGTCGGTCCGGTTGCGGTCGGTGCGCATCTCGCGCAGTTCCTGCCGAACCAGATTTCGTCGGGTTATGAGCGCGCGCCGAACGGCATTGGCGCGGTATCCGGCGCTCCGTACGGCTCGGCGTCGATCTTGCCGATCTCGTGGATGTATATCGCAATGATGGGCGCGAAGAACCTCACCGCCGCGACCGAAACCGCGATCCTCAACGCGAACTACGTGGCGAAGAAACTCGCGCCGCACTATCCGGTGCTGTATTCGGGCCCGGGCGGCCTGGTCGCGCACGAGTGCATTCTCGATCTGCGTCCGATCAAGGAAACCAGCGGCATCACCGTCGACGACGTCGCCAAGCGTCTCGCCGACTACGGCTTCCACGCGCCGACCATGAGCTTCCCGGTGCCGGGCACGCTGATGGTCGAGCCGACCGAATCGGAATCGAAGGAAGAACTCGACCGTTTCATCGAAGCGATGATTGCGATCCGCGAGGAAATCCGTGCTGTCGAAGAAGGCCGCTCGGATCGCGAGGACAACCCGCTGAAGCATGCGCCGCACACGGCAGCGGTGGTTATCGCGAATGACTGGAAGCACGCGTATGCGCGCGAAACCGCGGCGTATCCGCTGCCCACGCTGATCGCGAAGAAGTACTGGCCGCCGGTCGGCCGCGCGGACAACGTGTACGGCGACCGCAACCTGTTCTGCTCCTGCGTGCCGATCGCCGACTACGAGTAAGCGGGATTGCCAATGCGCATCGCCCGTCGTCTCGAAAAAGAGGCGGCGAGGCGATCCGTGGTTCCGCTCTGAGGTTCTCTGTCGTTCGTGGCCGCAAACGGCTAACATCACACACCGAATCAGCCTAACGAGGAGTTTCGCATGGCGCGAAAGGTGCGATTGATGCAAAGCCGGACCGAAGCAACGCGAGCGCCGAATTGGCGGCAAGCCTGCACGCTGCTGTTGGCTGGCGCAGCCGTGCTGCTGCCGCTGCGGCAAGCGCAGGCCGCGATGAATTTTTGCGCGGCGCCCGCGCTGCAAACCAGCGAACGCACGAACGCCGATCCCGGTGTGAAAGCGCTGGTGAGCAACGTGCAGGCCCATCTGAACGACCAGCCGCATGCGCTGGCGAAACTGCATACCGAAGGCACGCTGCCGCACGAGGGCATTTACGACCAGAGCGTCGAGGCGGAGAAAGATCTCGATCTGTTGCGCGACGCCGCGCTCGCCTGGCGCGCCACCAGCGACGACCGCTATCTCAAGCTCGTCGACCGCTTGCTGTATGCCTGGGTCACGACCTATCAACCGAGCTTCAATCCCATCGACGAAACCCGTTTCGAAGGACTGATTCTCGCGTACGACATGACGGCGAGCGCGTTGCCGGTGAAAACGCGCAATGCGTCGATGGCGTTCCTGACGAAACTCGCGAACGGCTACATCGGGCAAATCGACGCGCAGCCGCGCCCGCTCAAAGGAACGTTCAGGAACAACTGGCAGAGCCATCGGATCAAACTGATTGCCATGGCCGCGTTCACGCTCGACAACCGCAAGATGATCAACGCGGCCCAGCGTCTGTTCGTCGAGCATATTGGCGACAACATCGAGCCGGATGGTTCGACAGTTGATTTCAACGAACGCGACGCGCTGCATTACGTCACCTACGACTTGCAGCCGCTCGTGACAGCCGCGCTCGCCGCGCGTCGCCATAATCGCAACTGGTTGCCGGAGAAGGGCGCGGACGGCGCGTCGTTGCAAGCCGCGCTCAACTGGCTGGCGCCGTATGCGGCCGGCAGCAAGACGCATGAAGAATTCGTGCATTCGAGCGTTCCGTTCGATGCAAAACGTCGCGAGGCCGGCTTGCCCGGCTATTCGGGTCAGTGGGATCCGAAGAACGCGACGGAACTGTTTCACCTGGCGGCGCGCCTCGACGGGCGCTATACGCCGATCGCGCTACAGCTCGCACCGACGCCGCCCGCGTGGCTCGCCGTGTGTTTGCCGCTGCCGGCGCGGTAAATCAACTTTATCCATAGCAGGGAGCAGTAAATGGCAGTCAGCGTCTTCGACCTCTTCAAAATCGGCATTGGTCCGTCCAGTTCGCATACGGTCGGGCCGATGCGCGCGGCGCTGATGTTCGCTCAAGGGCTCGAACGCGATGGGCTGCTCGCTGCGACCGCCTCGGTGAAAGTGGAGTTGTACGGCTCGCTCGGCGCGACGGGCAAAGGGCACGGTACCGATCGCGGCGTCATGCTCGGCCTGATGGGCGATGCGCCCGATACCGTGGACCCGGACACGATAGCGCAGCGGCTCGAGGCAGTGCGCGTGTCCCGCAAGCTGGCGCTGCTCGGCACGCACGAGGTGCCGTTCGTGCAGAAGGATCACATTTCGTTTTATCGTCAGGCGCTGCCCGAGCATCCGAATGGTCTGAAGTTTCGTGCGCTCGACGCGCAAGGCGAGACATTGCGCGAGTCGACCTATCTGTCGGTGGGCGGCGGTTTCGTGGTGACGGCCGGCGCTCCGAATACGAAAGTCCTGGCCGCGGTCGATCAACTGCCGTACTCGTTTCGCAGCGGCAACGAGTTGCTCGCGCTGTGCGAATCGACCGGTAAGAGCATTGCCCAGTTGATGTGGGAAAACGAGCGCGTCTGGCATACGGAAGAAGAGACGCGCGCAGGCCTGCTGAAGATCTGGGACGTGATGCAATCGTGTGTATCGCGCGGTTGCGGCATCAACAATCCGGATGCCGACGGTAACCTGCCCGGTCCATTCCAGGTGAAACGGCGCGCGCCGCAACTGTATCGCGCGCTGTCGGGCAATCCGGAGCTGGCGTTACGCGATCCACTGTCGATGATCGACTGGATCAATCTCTACGCGATCGCCGTCAACGAAGAAAATGCCGCCGGCGGACGTGTGGTGACGGCGCCGACCAACGGCGCAGCCGGCATCATTCCGGCCGTGCTGCATTACTACACGCGCTTCATGCCGGGTTCGAATCAGCAAGGCGTGATCGACTTCCTGATGACCGCCGCGGCGATCGGCATTCTGTACAAGCTGAACGCGTCGATTTCGGGCGCCGAAGTGGGCTGTCAGGGCGAAGTGGGCGTCGCCTGCTCGATGGCGGCGGGCGCGCTCGCGGCAGTCATGGGTGGCACCCCGAAGCAGGTCGAAAACGCCGCGGAAATCGGCATGGAGCACAACCTCGGGCTGACGTGCGATCCGGTCGGCGGCATGGTGCAGATTCCGTGTATCGAGCGCAACGCGATGGCATCGGTGAAAGCGGTCAATGCCGCGCGCATGGCCTTGCGCGGCGACGGCAGTCACTACGTGTCGCTCGATTCGGTGATCAAGACCATGCGCGAGACCGGCGCGGATATGAAAACCAAATACAAGGAAACGTCGCGGGGCGGGTTGGCGGTGAATATCGTCGAGTGTTGAGGGCGGCGCTTCCTTGCCTCGATGCGGATGACGACGCGGGCTATGGCCCGCGTTTTTATTTGCGCGTCGCTTCTTCGCGTTCGTACATCACGTGCGGACGCCTGTGCTACGGACTGTCGCCGAAGCGGGAGAAGGCGCGTGCGCTTCTTACCTGCGCGCGGCCGCGAGCGATCCCGTAGCGCGGCACCGTGACAGCGGCGGCGCGCTCGGCGTAAGCTGTCGGAGCGCCGATCGGCTGATGTTCAGGTTGATTCGGCAATCTCATACCGCACTTACGCACTGCCTGGAGACTTCATCGCAATGTCGCAGCCGAATACTCCCGTTGCCGGTCCCGCCGCCGCTCAAACCACCGGCGCGCGTCTCGTCGTCGATGCTTTACTCACGCACGGTGTCGAACGTGTTTTCTGTGTGCCCGGCGAGAGTTTTCTCGCTGTGCTGGATGCGCTGCACGACGAAACCGAACGCATCCAGACCATTGTTTGCCGTCACGAAGCGGCCGCGGCGAATATGGCGGAGGCCGTCGGTAAATTGACGGGGCGCCCTGGCGTCGCGCTCGTCACGCGCGGGCCGGGCGCCACGCATGCATCGATCGGCGTGCACACCGCGTTTCAGGATTCCACGCCGATGATTCTGCTGATCGGCCAATGCGCGCGTGAGCATCTCGACCGCGAGGCGTTTCAGGAAATCGACTATCGGCGCATGTTCGGGCAGATGGCGAAGTGGGTCGCGCAAATCGACGATCCGAAGCGTATTCCCGAGTATCTGAGCCATGCGTTTCACACGGCGACTTCGGGGCGACCCGGGCCGGTGGTCTTGTCGTTGCCCGAAGACGTGTTGAGCGACGCATGCGATGCCGTGGCCGGCGCGCCGGCTTATCAGCGCGTGGCGGCGTCACCGTCGGCGGCGCAGATCGAGAAGTTGCGCGGATTGCTCGACGGGGCGCAACGGCCGATGGTGATCGCAGGCGGCAGCGGTTGGACGCCGGCTGCGTGCGCGGACTTTCGACGCTTCGTCGAGAACTGGCAATTGCCGGTCGGCCTCGCGTTCCGCTTTCAGGACACGCTCGACAACGAGCATCCGAACTATGCCGGCGACGTAGGCCTCGGCATCAATCCCGCGCTCGCACGACGCATTCGCGACGCCGACGTGCTACTCGCGATCGGACCGCGTTTGGGCGAAGCGACGACGAACGGCTATACGTTGCTCGACATTCCGAAAACGAAGCAGACGCTCGTGCACGTGCATCAGGGCGCGGAGGAATTGGGTCGCGTGTATGCGGCCGATCTGCCGATCGTCTCTGGCATGCCGGAGTTGGCCGCAATGCTTGCGGAGTTGGAGCCATCGTCCGAGCAACTCGCGTGGTCGGGCGCAGCGAGCGAGGCGCATCAGGCGTATCTCGACTGGCGCAAACCGCGTCAGATTCCCGGTGACGTGCAGATGGGCGAAGTGATTCAGCAGTTGCGCGCGCATCTGCCGGACGACGCGATTCTCACCAACGGCGCGGGCAATTACGCGACGTGGCTGCATCGGCACTTCTCGTATCGGCATTACCGTTCGCAGCTTGCGCCGACGAGTGGCGCGATGGGCTACGGCGTGCCGGCGGCGATCGCGGCGAAATCGATGTATCCGCAACGCGCGGTTGTGGCGCTGGCCGGCGACGGCTGCTTCATGATGGCCGCGCAAGAACTTGCGACGGCGATGCAGTACGACCTGCACGTGCTTTTCATCGTGGTGAATAACGGTCACTTCGGCACGATTCGTATGCATCAGGAGCGGCACTATCCTGGGCGGGTGCATGGCACCGGGCTCACGAATCCGGATTTCGCGGCGTTCGCGCGATCGTTCGGCGCGCATGGCGAGACGGTGGAGCGGACTGAGGATTTTCTGCCTGCGCTCAAGCGTTCAATGGAGGCGAAGTGTGCGGCGGTGATCGAGATTCGCATGCCGCAGGAAGCGAGCACGCCGGGTGCGACGTTGGAGCAGGTTAGGGAGCAGGGGAGGAAGATGCGCGGGGAGTCAACATAAGCTAGTTGCTTAAGAGATTCACCCGGAAAGGTTGGGTGCATGTCCAACCTTTTCGGGCACCCGACAAGTAATTCGCGGGCTTTGTCGCGTTTCGGGCGCACGGCAGCTATGCATAAACCACCGACAACGCGCCGAGTTCTCTCATCAGCTCAGGTTTGCGCGACTCAATGACGTCCGCATGAATCTGATAAATCACCGACTTGATGACCTCCGTCTGACTCAAAGTCGTGTCGTGCATCAGCGTCTTCAGGTCTTCCACGATACGTGGCGTCACCTTCATGGAAAGCCGGCGGCGAGCCTCACCGCGGCGCTCCTTGAAGCGTTCCGACGTGGCGCGATGGGCCTTGATCAGCAGGGCTCGCGGGAACTCGCCAGAAGCAAACCGATGCAGATAAAGGATCATCAGGACCTTTCGGAATTCGGTTGAACTGGTGCTGTCGACAATATAAGCAGCTAGGTCGAGCACATCCAGATAAATGGCCGGCAATTGCGCCTCGATCGGCCGGACTTCCTTGCGTCGCGCTTCCCGCACGGCCGGTGTGGATTGCGCCGGGACAGCCACCACGTTTCCGCACACGTCGCACACCGCCGCGAGGATATTCTTCACCTCACCTTTGCCGTCGCTAAACGGTACGTCGCGCCGCGCAAAAGTTGTGCTTACGAGTTGTTTGCAATGGTGACAAACCGCCTTACTTTTCTCACCGTCCTCATACAGTTTCATCTTCATGGCTTCACTCACTGATGCACGCTGATAAACACGGTGTCTGGATCGCTCACAAAGTAAAACTTCACGTACCAGCCGCCTGATTCGATGACATGCACATCGATCGACGCAACGCTGTGGTGCGGTGACGAGCTGTACTGCGTGCCGTTGCTTCTGGCAACGAGCACCTCGACGAATTCGGCGGTCACTCGCCCCGTCGCCAGAAGGTTCTTTACGTTAATGCCGGAGCGCGCTTCGTGCTGGAACTGGCCGGATCGAAGCGCGGCAATAACCGTCCGCTTCACCTCCTTGTACTTGCTCGGAATCGACAACCGCACCTCCCATTATACGACAACTCTCGTAATAAATCCTTGGTGGAGAGCGCTCACCATCTCGAGAAATTGTCGATTAATTTTTTTTGGGAGAAGGTCCGGTAGACCAAAATCCGCAAGCTGGATGAACGGCAACTTACAACAAAAAACCCCGCCGAAGCGGGGTTTCCTTCACAACGTCAAAGCAGGCAAATCTCTTACTTCCCACCCACGCTCTGCAACGTCGTCCACTTACCATCGACGACCTTATACAGCGTAATACCACCGTTCTTCAAGTCGCCCTTGCTGTCGTACGCGAGATTCGCGGACGTCACCGCCGGCATCGAGGTCTTCGCGAGCACCGGCAGGTACTTGGCCGGATCGGTCGAGTTCGCCTTCTTCATGGCGTCGAACATGGCCATTGCGCCGTCGTAAGCGTACGGCGAGTACGTTTGCACGTCTTCGTTGAAACGCTTCTTGTACTTCGCGACGTAGTCCTTGCCGCCCGGCATTTCTTCCAGCGGCAGGCCGGCGAGCGATGCCACCGTGCCGTTCGCCGCGTCACCCGCGATCTGGATGAACGTCGGCGTGTGGACCATTTCGCCGCCCATCAGCGGCGCCTTGATGCCCAGTGCCTTCATCTGCTTGACCATCGGTGCCGCTTGCGAATCCGCGCCGCCGTAGTAGATCAGATCCGGTTGAGCAGCCTTCAGCTTGGTCAGGATCGACTTGAAGTCGACTGCTTTGTCGTTCGTGTATTCACGATCGACGATCTGTCCGCCCGCTGCCTTCGCCGCCTTTTCGAACTGATCAGCCAGACCCTGGCCATAAGCCGTGCGGTCGTCGACGATCACGATCTTCTTCATGCCCAAGGTCTTCACCGCGAACGTGCCGGCGACCGAACCTTGCTGCGTGTCGGACGTCATCATGCGGAACGTGGTCTTGAAACCTTGTTGCGTGTATTCCGGCGCCGTCGCCATGGCGATTTCGGGGATGCCCGCGTTCGCGTAAATGCGCGAAGCCGGAATCGTGGTGCCCGAGTTGAAGTGGCCGAGCATGCCCTTGATGCCGTCATCCACCAGCTTCTGTGCAACCGTCGTACCGGTGCGCGGGTCGGCCTGGTCGTCGGCCGAGTCCAGCACGAAGCGGACTTGCTTGCCGCCGATCACCGGCTTGGTCGCGTTCATGTCTTCCACTGCCAGCGTAATGCCGTTCTGGAAGTCCTTGCCGTAGTGCGCCTGCGCGCCTGTCATCGGGCCGGCAAAGCCGACCTTCACATCTTCCGTCGATTGAGCATTGGCCGTCCCCGCCAGCGACATCGCTGCAACCAGTGCAGCGCCTGCCAGCTGTTTCATCTTGTGTTGCATAGCTTCTCCTTGGTACCAGGTGTGGATGGAGCGGTTTCGGGGTCGCCGTACCGCTTCCTTCTTTTTGAAAAGATCAATGAGGTTCGCTCAACCGATCGTCATCAAATTCGCATTACCGCCTGCTGCTGCCGTATTCACGCTGACCGAGCGTTCCGTCAACAGACGCTCGAGCGCGTAATCCTCGTCGCCGCTTTCCAGCGCGCCTGCCGCAACGCCTTGCACCGACACGATCGGGCCCGGACGCTTCGCGACTTCCTTCACCAGCGCCAGCAACTCGTCGCTATCGCCTTCGAACAGCACGGCGTCGAACGGTGTATCGGCGCTCTTCTTCACGCTCGCATGTGACTTCAGCGACGCGGGCAACTGCGCCACCAGTTGTTCACCCGCCGCGCCTTCGAACAACGCGCGATTTCCGGTAGCCAGTGCCGCGGCAAACTGCACGCGCGCGCCGCTCGCCGTCGACGCAATACACAGCACCGTGCCGCGCGCGCCCAGCGTGTACGTGTTGCGCTCGCCAGTCGGTCCCGACAGTACCGCGGTGGCGCCCGCCGGCACATGCGACAGATAGCCGTCACAGCGCGCGGCCAGCACCGGCTGTTGTTCGGCGATCAACCAATCGCGATAGGCCGTCAATGCAGCGGACGGATTGTCGCTGTTTTCGGCTGCCTTCGGTACATCCACGACCAATGCCTGCGCGAGCGACTTCGGCAAACCGGCCGGACGCGTCGCCAGCAAGCGCTGCAAATACAGCGCGCCGCCCGCTTTCGGACCCGTGCCCGACAAACCTTCGCCGCCGAACGGCTGCACACCCACCACCGCGCCGATCACATTGCGGTTCACATAAATGTTGCCGACGTGCGCGCGGCTGATCACGTGAGCGATGGTTTCATCGATCCGCGTATGGATGCCGAGCGTGAGGCCGTAGCCCGTCGTGCGAATCTGTTCGAGCAGCTTGTCGAGCTGGCTGCGGCGGTAACGCACCACATGCAGCACCGGACCGAACACTTCGCGCTTCAGTTCGTCGATGCTGTCCAGTTCGATCAGCGTCGGCGGAACGAAGGTGCCTTGCGCGCAACCGTCGGGCATCGGCAATTGCTCGACTTTGCGGCCTTTCTCGCGCATCGTCGCGACGTGCGCGTCGATACTGCGTTTCGCGTCGAGGTCGATCACCGGGCCGACATCGATCGACAGGCGGTCCGGATTGCCCATTGCCAGTTCGCGCATCGCACCCGTTAGCATCTCCAGCGTGCGGTCGGCGACATCGTCTTGCAGACAAAGAACGCGCAGCGCGGAACAGCGTTGACCGGCGGAGTCGAAAGACGATTGCAGCACGTCCGCGACCACCTGCTCAGCGAGCGCCGACGAGTCGACGATCATCGCGTTCTGGCCGCCGGTTTCCGCGATCAGCGGAATCGGCTTGCCGTCCGGATCGAGGCGGCTCGAGAGCGTCTTGTTGATCAGACGCGCCACTTCAGTCGAGCCGGTGAACATCACCGCGCGAGTGCGCGGATCGGCCACCAACGCAGCGCCGACCGTTTCGCCATTGCCCGGCAGCAGTTGCACTGCGCCCGCCGGGACGCCGGCTTCGCGCAGAATGCGCACGGCTTGCGCGGCGATCAGCGGCGTCTGTTCGGCCGGCTTCGCGAGCACGGTGTTGCCGGCAGCGAGTGCCGCGGCCACCTGGCCCATGAAAATCGCCAGCGGGAAATTCCACGGGCTGATACAGACCACCGGACCGAGCGGGCGATGCGTGTCGTTGGAGAACTCGTCGCGAATCTGCGTGGAGTAGTAGCGCAGGAAGTCGATCGCTTCGCGGATTTCCGCGACGGCGTTGGCCAGCGACTTGCCGGCTTCACGCACCACCAGACCCATCAGCGTATGCATCTGCGCTTCGAGCAGATCGGCGGCACGCGCGAGGCAATCGGCGCGCGCTTCGACCGGCGTGGCTTGCCAGATCGGCGCCGCGGCGACGGCATGCGCCAACGCGGCGCTCACATGTTCCGGGGTCGCTTCAACGACCGTGCCGACGAGGTCACGATGATCCGCCGGATTGCGCACATCGCGCGCCACGCCCACGGCGATCTCGTTGTCCTCGAGCATCGGCGCGGCGCGCCACGGATGGTGCGCGCTCGCCAGCAACGCCGACGACAACGACGCCAGCCGATGCTCGTTCGACAGATCGAGGCCCATCGAATTGAGACGCTCGGCGCCGTACAGATTGCGCGGCAGCGGAATCTTCGCGTGCGGCGCGCCGAGCGGCACGATCTTCGAGGCTTCGTCGACCGGATCGGCGATCAGGTCCTTGATCGCGACGCTTTCATCGGCAATGCGATTCACGAACGACGTGTTCGCGCCGTTTTCCAGCAGACGGCGCACGAGGTACGCGAGCAGCGTTTCATGCGTGCCGACCGGCGCGTACACGCGGCACGGACGGTTCAGCTTGTCGCGGCCGGTGACTTCCTCGTACAGCGGCTCGCCCATGCCGTGCAGGCACTGGAACTCGTACTGGCCGGGGTAGTAGTTGTTGCCCGCGAGGTGATAGATCGCCGAGAGCGTGTGCGCGTTGTGCGTGGCGAACTGCGGATAGACCGCGTCGGGCGCGCTCAGCAGTTTCTTCGCACAAGCGATGTATGAGACGTCCGTATAGATCTTGCGCGTGTACACCGGATAGCCTTCGAGGCCGTCCACTTGCGCGCGCTTGATTTCGGTGTCCCAGTACGCGCCCTTCACGAGGCGCACCATGATGCGGTGACGGCTGCGGCGCGCCAGATCGATGATGTAGTCGATCACGAACGGGCAACGCTTCTGATATGCCTGCACCACGAAGCCGATGCCGTTCCAGCCGGCCAAGTCTGGATCGAAGCATAGCGCCTCGAGCAGATCGAGCGAGATTTCGAGGCGGTCGGCTTCTTCGGCGTCGATGTTCAGGCCGATGTCGTAGCGGCGCGCGAGAATCGCGAGCGAGCGCACGCGCGGCAGGAGTTCGCTCATCGCGCGTTCCTGCTGCGAACGCGAGTAGCGTGCGTGCAGCGCGGAGAGCTTGATCGAAATGCCCGGGCCTTCGTAGATGCCACGGCCGCCGGCAGCCTTGCCGATCGCGTGAATCGCCTGCTCGTACGACGCGTAGTAGCGCTGCGCGTCGGCTTCGGTGGTGGCCGCTTCGCCGAGCATGTCGTACGAGTAGCGGAAGCCGCGCGCTTCGTATTTGCGGCTGTTGGCCAGCGCCTCGGAGATGTTCTCGCCCGTCACGAACTGCTCGCCCATCAGGCGCATCGCCATATCGACGCCCTTGCGGATCAGCGGCTCGCCGCCCTTGCCGATCAAACGCGTCAGCGCCGACGAGAGGCTCGTTTCGCTATTGGTCGTCACCAGCTTGCCGGTGATCATCAAGCCCCAGGTCGCCGCGTTGACGAACATCGAGGGCGCCTGGCCCATGTGCGATTTCCAGTCGCCCTTGCTGATCTTGTCGCGGATCAGCGCGTCGCGCGTGGCGCGATCGGGAATGCGCAGCAGCGCTTCGGCGAGGCACATCAGCGCCACGCCTTCCTGGCTCGACAGCGAGAACTCGTGGATCAGACCTTCGACGCCACCGCCCTTGCTCTTGGTGCGCAGCGTTTCGACGAGCTTGCCGGCCATTGTCTGGACATCGCCCGCGAGGTTGGCCGGCAAGCGAGCCTGACCGACCAAGAACGGCAAGCATTCCGGCTCGGGACGACGGTAAGCGGCCGTGATCGCCGCGCGCAGCACCGATTGCGGTTGCACGTTTTGTGCGAACTCGAGGAACGGGTGCGATGCGCCGTCTTCTTCCTGCTCGACCGTGACGCCGTCGGCGAGATCCGCCGAGCCCGTCACGCCCGACAGTTCGGGCGGCAACTGACCGTGCTCGATCTTTTCGAGGTACGCGAAGATGGCCTGCTTGATGAGCCAGTGCGGAGTGCGTTCAAGACGGGTAGCGGCATCTTTCAGCCGTGAACGCAGGAGGTCGTCGACCTTGACGCCAAGGGTGGTGCTAGCCATGTTTCCTTCTTCGGATACCAAACGAATGCGCTGGGAAAGACTAAAAGTTGGGCGAATCGTACGCCTCCCAATAAAAAGGTGCAACCATGTTCGGCGCATGGTTGCACCCTACTGAGAGCCTTGTGCGGCGAGGGTTTGCGCCAGATGGCGCTGGCCGCTGGCGCAGTGGTTGCGCTTAGTACTTTCCCTGGCGTGATTCTTTTTGCATTTACCCTTATCAGAACGGGTCGGCGCGCCGTTATACGGAACATAGCGGCACGCGGCCTCCGGGCACGCACAAAAAAACGGTACGGGGTTTTAGAAAGACAGGCGAGGACAGGTGAAATGGAAAAGTGGCTGGTAATACTGGGCATCTGGGCGATGTGCGCGACTTGCGCGGTGTTGTTCATGCGCGGCGCGACGAGTGGCCCAGGCAGGCGCGAGCCCGACGAGGAACACGTGCCCGCGGCGTCGCGCGCATCGGTGGGCGACGCGCGGACGGCGTTAAACGAGTGAACTGAACAAGTGAATGGGCGCGTCCGGCGTTCCGTGCCGGACAGAGCGAGGACTATCTTCGGCTGACGCGCTGGCGGAACGCTGGCACCGCCGGGCTCGACGCCGCGGCTGGCTTAGGCGCGCGTCAATGTTGACGAACCGGTTCGAACCGCGCGCAACTGTCGCCGGGCGAGACGAGTTGGTCGTGCAACCGGCAGAGCCGGCTGTTCGCCACGCTCGCGCCGAATGCGGAACCGAACACGGCGAGACCCGGAATGCCCTGCTCCAACGAGTCCCGATTCTCAGCGCGATGCCGGCAGCCCGCGCAGCACGGCGCGTGCGTTTCATCGCGCGCCAGCGCTGTGCTGTCGACGCGGACCGTGCGCCCCATCATGAGCCCTGCCCCAAGCTATTCCAGTACGGCGCGAACACGTGCGCGGACAGCGCGTAACCGATGGCGATATTGACCACCACGCCCACCGTGAATGCGAGGAACGGCTTCAGGCCGGTTGCAGTGAGCGAGCGCAAGCGCGTGGTCAGCCCGATGCTCAGGAAGCAGAAAGTGAACGCCCACGTGCGCAACGCCGTGATCGGCGCGACGAAGTCGGGCGTCACGACTTTGCGGTAATCGGCCAGCGAATAGTGGCTGGCGATCCACGTCAACTGCGCCGACGCGATCACGAAACCGATCACGAACTTCGGGAAGCGCGCCCAGATCTCGCCGGCGTTGGCCTTGGCTTTGACGCCGCTATCCTGCGATTCCCATCGCGTCGTCGCGACGATCGCCAGCACGAACGCCCAGATGCCGATCCAGATATCGCGGCCGACCACTTTCATCAGCGTGAACGCCTGCAACGACGCCTCCGGCGCGCCGGCAATCGCGCCGCCCGCGTGTTTCGCAAAGTCGCCGTACGCTTGAGCGGCCGCGATGCCGGCGGCGTCGGCGAATTCAGACGTCCCGATCCACGCGCCGGCGACTGCAGTCGACAGGCCGAGCGAGCGGGATGCGAACGGCAATACGAAGATCATCACGATCGCCCAAAGCACCACCAGCGTGATCGCCACCGACGCCTGCTCGCGCTTGGCGCGCACTGCGCCAGCAATCGCGATGGCCGCCGAGACGCCGCACACCGCGCCGCCGACGCCGAGCACAGCGGCAAAACGCCGGTCGAGGCCGAACGCTTTCGCGGCAAAGAAGATCACGAAGAACGTGACGAGCGAGACGATGGTGGCCTGCCCGACCGCAACCGGTCCCGCCCAGACCAGCAACGTGAACGGCAACGTCGCACCGAGCAGCACGATGCCGACCTTGATATAAAACTCGACGCGCAAGCCGGCCGAAAACCATTCAGGCAGCGTGAACACGTTCGAGATCAGCAGGCCCAGCGCCAGCGCGACGAGCGGCGGCTCGAGGTTGTACTTCGACGCGTTCACCCACGCGCCGAGCGTGAAAATCAGCGCCGACGCGATGAACAGAATCAGGAACGACGCCAGGAAGGCGCCGACCCGCTGTTTGAGCGCCGCCAGGCTTACGCCGAAGAGCAGCGCGAACGCTATAAACAGCGCGGCATAGTTCGGCAAATGCTTGCCGACGTCCTGCGCGGCCTGCGCCACGCTCGACCATTTGGCCGGCGCCACCGCCAGCCACTTGATGCTGCTGCCCGACGCGAACAGCGCCCAGGCGACCACGATCACCAGCAGGCCGACCCACACCGCCCACCAGTCTTCAGTGGAAAAAAGCCCGCCCCCGTGCGTGCCAGGCCGGTTCGTCGGCGCCGCGGCGGGTTGTAGTGCTGGATTCGTATCGCTCATCGCCATGCCCCGAGGAAGTTGAGGTGCCTCGGCGCCGGAGTGTTGGAGTTTTGCCCGAAAGTGCGCCGATTCGGCGAAATATAGGCGAGCGGCGTCGCAAAACGAAACGACCATTCGCTCTAAGAATATGACCGAAAGAAGTAACGGCGGCGTCGCCCCGGCGATGCGCCTTAGATGTCGAGCGGATCGACTTCCAGATTCCAGCGCAGCACGCCTTTCAGGCCGCGCAGCAGCGGCTGCCACGCACGCAAGGTGGCCTGCAAGGCGGCCCGCGACGCGCTCTCGATCAGCAATTGCGCGCGGTGCACGTGCATCACCTTGACGATGGTGAGCGGCACGGCGTCGTAGACGGTCACACGATCGGCAGCCGCAATGCCGGTCAACTCGGCCGCCGCCTGTTGCAGGAAGGCGAGCGCGGCTTCGAGCGTGCGGCCTTCCGCCCGCAGCAAGGCCTGATAGACGAACGGCGGCAAATGGGCGTCGCGTCGTTCGGCCAGCGTGGAGTTGGCGAAGCCGACGTAGTCGTGGCGGCCCAACGCGTGATAAAGCGCGTGGCGCGGATAGCGCGTCTGCACCAGCACTTCGCCCGGCAAACCCGCGCGGCCTGCGCGGCCGCTCACTTGCATCAGTTGCGCGAAAAGCCGTTCGCTCGCGCGGAAGTCGTGGGAAAACAACGCGGTATCGGCGTTCAGCACGCCGACCAGCGACACGCGCTGAAAGTCGTGGCCTTTGGCGATCATCTGCGTGCCGACGAGGATGTCGACTTCGCCCGCGTGGACGTCGGAGAACAGCGCCTGCGCGCTGCCTTTACGGCGCGTGCTGTCGGCGTCGATGCGCAAGATGCGAGCGCCGGGCACCGCGCCCGCCAGCGTCTCTTCGACGCGCTGCGTGCCACGGCCCATCGGCGCGATATCGACGTTGCCGCACTCCGGGCACGAACGCGGAATGCGCGCTTCCCAGCCGCAGTGGTGACAGCGCAGCGCGCGCTCGGGCTTATGCAGCACGACATACGCGCTGCAACGTGGACAACCGGCGACCCAACCGCAGGCATCGCAGGCAAGCTGCGGCGCATAACCGCGGCGGTTCAGGAACACGAGGCTTTGCTCGCCGCGTTCGAGCCGTGCCTTTAACGCTGCGATCAGCGGCCCCGACAAACCTTCCACCGATGCCCGCCCGCGCCGCCGCTCCTCTTCCAGATCGATCAGTTTGACGGTCGGCAATACGGCCTCGGCGACGGCACGGCGCGACAACGTGAGCCGCTTGTAGCGGCCCTGGTCGGCCTGCCACCAGCTCTCCAGCGACGGCGTGGCCGAACCCAGCACGACCGGCAAGCCGAGTTGCTTGGCGCGATAGATCGCCAGGTCGCGTGCCGAATAGCGCAGCCCTTCCTGCTGCTTGTAGGCCGGATCGTGCTCCTCGTCGACGACAATGATCGCGAGCTTCGGCAGCGAGGCCAGCACCGCCAGCCGCGTGCCGAGCACGATCCGCGCGCGGCCGGTGTGCGCGGCGAACCAGTTGCGGGCGCGCTCGCCTTCCGCGAGGCCGCTGTGCAGCGTGACGATTGACGTGCCCTCGAGCGCGGCGAAACGCGCGCGGAAGGCCGCTTCGAACTGCGGCGTCAGATTGATTTCAGGGACGAGGACGAGCGCCTGAGCGTCGGGCTTTGCGGCCAGAATCTCCGCGAGCGCGCGCAAATAGACCTCTGTCTTGCCGCTGCCCGTCACGCCGTGCAGCAGGAACGGCGCAAAACCGTCGGCATCGCGGATGGCCTCGACGGCGGCCGCCTGCTCGTCCGTGAGCGTGGGTAGCGTGGGCGCGGGCGCGCCAGGCAAAGCGACCGTGACCAACGCCGCCGCGGCCTCGACGATGTTCAGCGTGATCCAGCCTTCCGCCTGCCACGCGTCGAGCGTTGCCATTGCTTTGGGGTGCAGCGCGCGAGCATCGGCGGCAAGCACAAACTCGGTCCCGGCCAACGCCTGCGCCAGTTTCCGCAGCGCGCTCGCCCGCGCCGGCAGGGCATCGGGCAATGCGGCGCGGCCTGCGGGCGTGAGACTGTAGCGCTCTTCCGGCGCGAACAGACGCGACCAGCGCGACGCATCGCGCAGCGCCTGCGGCAATGCGGGCAATGCGACCTCGCCGAGACCACGCTGGTAGTAGTCGGCGGCGAACGCGGCCAGCTTCAGCCATTCCGACGACACCGGCGGGCAAGCTGTGCACACGCCACTCACCGAGCGAAGACGATCGGCCGGCACGTCGCTGTGAGCGGTCACTTCGCAGACGAGCCCCACGACGTGGCGTTTCCCGAACGGCACGCTGACCAGCCTTCCCAGCGCGACAGGCTCAGGCGTGTCGCAGCGGTAGTCGAACAGAGTCGGCAGCGGATGGTCGAGCGCGACGCGGACGAACACGTCGCTCACGCGTCAGCAGCGGTCGGAGGAACGAGCGCGACACGATGCCACATCGCGAGGTCCATCGAGCAGACGGCGAATCCGTAGAAGTTAAAGTAAAACTTCAATTTCGGCGCTAAGTTTTGGATTCGGCTGAACAATTGCAATCGGTCCGCGTGCCTGTGGATAACTTTGTTGAGAACTTTGCCCGGACGGCCCGGGAACCGCGCCGCAGCGGCCTTCTGTGGGATTCCGCACAGTCTGTCACGAACCCGGGAAACCCTTGCCAGACAAGGCTTAGATCAAATGCGCCTGCAAAGTGCAAGGGCCAGGACACGACTAAAGCTTCTACCGCGCCGCAGCGTGATGAATGTGCATAAGTCAAGTCTTGACTTTCGCAAGACCGCCATCTGACGGCCTGTTAGCTGCAAATTTGCCCTTAGACCGAGAGCCCAGTTCGCTGCAATGCAACAAAAAATGGTAACGATTACGGCTTCAGGCCGGTGCATGAGCGCCGCTGCGGATCGCCCGGCTATGACGATGCACTTCGTCCACCAGCTCAGCGACATTCTCCGGCGGCGTGAATTGCGAAATACCGTGGCCGAGATTGAACACGTGGCCGGGATGGTTCCCGAAGCTGTCGAGCACCGCACGAGCTTCCATGCGGATCGAAGCCGGTGGCGCGAACAACACCGAGGGATCGATATTGCCCTGTAGCGCCACCTTCCCGCCTACGCGTTCGCGTGCCTTGCTCAGGTTGACCGTCCAGTCGAGGCCGACCGCATCCACGCCGGTTTCGGCGATCTCGTCGAGCCACAGGCCACCACCCTTCGTGAAGGTAATGACCGGGACTTTCTCGCCGTCATGCTCGCGCTTCAGCTGACTTACCACCTGCTGGATGTAGTGCAGCGAGAAACGTTGATACACACCGTCTGCCAGCGCCCCGCCCCACGTGTCGAAAATCATCACGGCTTGTGCGCCGGCTTCGATCTGCGCGTTCAGATACGCCGCGACTGAGCGCGCGTTGATGTCGAGAATGCGGTGCATCAGGTCCGGACGGGCGTAAAGCATCGACTTGACCGTGCGGAAATCCGCCGACCCGCCGCCTTCGACCATGTAGCACGCGAGCGTCCACGGACTGCCCGAAAAGCCGATCAGCGGTACGCGTTGACGGCCTTGCGCGTCGGTCAGCGCCGTGCGAATTTCGCGCACGGCGTCGGTCACGTAGCGCAGCGTGGCGTCGATGTCCGGCACGGCGAGCCGTGCGACGTCGTCTTCCGTGCGAACCGGGCGAACAAACTTGGGACCCTCGCCGGTCACGAACTCGAGGCCGAGGCCCATGGCGTCGGGCACAGTGAGGATGTCCGAGAACAAGATCGCGGCGTCGAGCGGATAACGCTCGAGCGGCTGCAACGTGACTTCTGTCGCGAACGACGGGTTCTTCGCCAAACCGAGGAAACTGCCCGCGCGACCACGCGTGGCGTTGTATTCCGGCAGGTAGCGGCCAGCTTGCCGCATCAGCCAGATCGGCGTGTAGTCGGTCGGCTGGCGCAGCAGCGCGCGCAGGAAAGTGTCGTTCAGGAGTTTATGGGCCACGTTGCGTACGACTGAGGGCAAAGGGGCATTTTACCGGAGCCGGCTCGCCGCATCGTGCTTGATCCGGCCAATAACTGTTGGACGCGCCGCTCGCGGCCGGTTTTCCGCGGGCTGGCCGCGGCGTCGTGACCTGGCTGAACGGCCAATGTTCAAGCGCGAATTGCCGGGCTATCATCCAACGGACTTACCAGACAATTACATACAACCAAGGAGACTCGATGAACAAGGTAGCACTCGCACTGCTCGGCGCACTGGCCGGCGTTTTGATGCACGCAGGCGTGGCCGGGGCACAGACCAGCGCCACACCCGCAACGCCCTCGCGACTCGACGAAATTCTCGCGCGCGGTACGCTGCGCGCGTGCACGACGGGTGACTACAAACCGTACTCGTTTTACAAGGCGGACGGGCAGTTTGAAGGCATCGACATCGACATGACCGAGTCGCTCGCCAAGTCGCTCGGCGTCAAGACGGAGTACGTCAAGACGTCTTGGCCGAATCTGATGAACGACTTTGTCGCCAAGTGCGACGTGGGCGTCGGCGGTGTGTCGCCGACCCTCGAGCGGCAGAAGCGCGCGTTTTTCACGGAGGCCTACATGGTCGACGGCAAGACGCCGATCGTTCGGTGCGACGACGTCAACAAATATCAAACCGTCGCCCAGATCGACCAACCGGCGACACGCGTGATCGTCAATCCCGGCGGTACCAACGAGCGCTTCGCGAAACAGTACTTTTCGCGTGCGAACTTGACCGTCTATCCGGATAACGTGACGATCTTCAAGCAGATCCTCGCCGGCAAAGCGGACGTGATGGTGACGGACGCGTCGGAGACCCTGCTACAGCAGAAGCTAAACCCCGGCCTTTGCTCGGTTCACCCGGACAAACCCTTCCAGTATGGTGAAAAGGCTTGGCTGCTGCCGCGTGGCGATGTGTCGTTTCAGCAATACGTCAACCAGTGGTTGCACCTTGCGCGAGCGACGGGCGAGTATCAAGCCATTTCGGACAAGTGGTTGAAGTAGCCTGAAGCATTTCTTGGCCGCCCTCGTTCTCTTTTTTCACTGTAAGACAGCGGCGGTCGAGAAACGCCAAATGATCACGCTCGCGCGCCAATCATGTAACTTACGGGGCGCTTTTAAGTAAAACCTAAAAAATAGCGCCATCGCAGCTCGCTGCGAACGCATTCTTTGCGCCCTAATTGCGTGTCCGTACGGATGCTGCAACGCAATGCGACTGCGTACGTTGGATAGCAGAAGTTTGTGACTGCTGGCCAGCACCGGCAAGACCGGGAGTCATTCGTCCAAAAGATGAACGTGCAACCATTTCATGCGGCATCGACTTAACGGATTACGCCGCATTATGCTTCGCGAATAGCATCAATCATGCGTATGAAATTGCGACTGAGTCATCGGTAAAAATTGCGTTTAAATCGTCGCTTTTTGGCAATATGTCCTGCAGCGCCTTATCTGGCGGGCGTTACAACCTGAAACACTTTGTTACCGCGCTCGTAGATTAATTCGCCCACAATGCCCTCAACGGTTTCAACACGGATGTGGCTGTGTGCGTGGTGTGAGCGGATACGATGCACTTGCCGGTCGGCCTATGCCGAAGCCCTGTGAAGGGGCATCCCTGCTGGGGCCGTAGTCGACGTAGGGTCGTCGTCTCAGTCGGTTCCTTCTTTGGTCTCCTCGCGCTAACCCCGTAGCGTGTGGTTTTTAGCGGGCTCCAGGCCCGCTTTTTTTTCGTCTGGCCAAACGTTTGCGCGGTGCGGTAGCGCGCCGTTTCGGGCACGTTCGCGGCTTTTAGCGACTTGTACGGCAAACGATTGGTTCCACTTGGTTTGTCCCTCATGCCCTATCGGCTGAGCCGGGTCGCGCAATGACGTTGCCGCGCGGACCAGCCGTTGAGTTTCACGCCGTCTTGTCTTCCTGCAGCTTCAATTCGCTGATCATCCGCTCGCGCATGATGAACTTCTGCACCTTGCCGGTCACCGTCATGGGCAGTTCGTCGACGAAACGGATGTATTTGGGCACCTTATAGTGCGCAATCTGTCCCTGACAGAACTGCTGGATCTCTTCGGCTGTCGCCTGCTCGCCAGCGCGCAATACGACCCACGCACACACCTCTTCGCCGTACTTTGTGTCGGGCACGCCGAACACCTGCACGCTCTGGATCTTCGGGTGGCGGAACAGAAACTCCTCGATTTCGCGCGGATAGATGTTCTCGCCGCCGCGAATCAGCATGTCCTTCAGACGGCCGACGATGTTGCAGTAACCTTCGGCGTCGAGCGTCGCCAAGTCGCCCGTATGCATCCAGCCATCGACAATGCTTTCGCGCGTCTTCGCCTCGTCGCCCCAATACCCCTGCATCACTGAATACCCGCGCGTGCAAAGCTCACCGGTTTCGCCCACCGGCACGATCTCGCCGAGAGGATCGACGATTTTCACTTCGAGATGCGGCTGGATGCGGCCGACCGTTGTCGTGCGCTTGTCGAGCGGGTCGGTCGTCGAGCTTTGGAACGAGACCGGACTGGTTTCCGTCATGCCATAGGCGATGGTGATTTCGCTCAGATGCATTCTGGAAACGACCTTCTTCATGGTCTCGATCGGGCAAGGCGAGCCCGCCATGATGCCGGTGCGTAGGCGCGAGAAGTCGTAGGTGGCGAAGTTCGGATGATCGAGTTCGGCGATGAACATGGTCGGCACACCATGCAACGCAGTGCACTTCTCTTCCGCGACCGCGGCCAGCGTCGCGGCCGGGTCAAAGCCTTCGCCTGGAAATACCATATTGGCGCCGACCGACACGCACGCCAGCACCGCCAGCACCATGCCGAAGCAGTGGTACAGCGGCACCGGAATGCATAAGCCGTCCTGCTCGCTCAGCCGCATTGCCATGGCAATGTAGCGCGCGTTGTTCACCACGTTGCTGTGGGTCAGCGTTGCGCCCTTCGGATTGCCTGTCGTGCCGCTGGTGAACTGGATATTGATCGGCTCATGGCACGAGAGCGTCGCGCCGATCGCGTCGAGCCTGGCCACGTCGAGCGACGCGCGTCCCTGCTCGATCACGTCGGAAAAGGTCAGCATGCCGGGCGTTTCCGTGTCGCACATGCGAATCATGTAGCGCAACTCGGGCAACCTTGCCGCGTGAAGTTCACCGGGCGCCTGCGTGGCCAGTTCGGGCGCGAGCTCCTGCAGCATCTCCAGGTACATAGACGCCTTGAAGCGCTCGGCGGCGATGATCGCCTTGCAGCCAACCTTATTCAGCGCGTACTCGAGCTCCGCGAGCCGATAGGCTGGATTGATGTTGACCAGTACGGCGCCGATTCGCGCGGTCGCAAACTGGGTCAGCAGCCACTCCACGCGATTCGGCGACCAGATGCCCACACGGTCACCCTTCGCAATACCGAGTGTGAGCAGCCCTGCCGCCAAAATGTCGACTTCGTCAGCGAACTCCCTCCAGGTCCACCGAATCCGCTGCTCGCGAAACACCACGGCCGGACGATCCGGAAAGCGTGCCGCGGTATCGCGCAGAAACCGGCCGACCGTCGCTTCGCTCAGCGGAATGTCGGTCGACCCGCGGACATATGACAGCCCGTCTTTGGGTTCGATCAGTGCACCTTCGCCTGACACATGCGTTGCCATGGTGTTGTCTCCGTGAGCTCAGCGGAAGCTCGTCTGTTGAAATGAATTTGAAATCGATTGTGCCACCGGCGTGTGTCGGTCCGGCATCAAGTGTTACCCGCACCGCATTGCCGAACCGCCCGGGCGTGGCGACGATTGCCACGAAAACACAATTTTGCTTACCTTTCCGTTAACGTCAAGTCGAGGTCAAAAAAAAAGCAGCCACGAAGGCTGCTTTCTCTCTGATACGTAATGCTTAGTTCTGACCGCGCAGCTTGCGCAGGCGCTGGATCGCAGCGAGCTGAGCCGTCGCGTACGCCAGTTCCGCTTGCGCGGTCGCGTATTCGAGGTTCGAACCCGTGTTCTGCAGCGCTTCTTCCGCACGCTTGCGTGCATCTTCAGCCTTGGCTTCGTCGAGATCCTTGCCGCGAATAGCCGTGTCGGCGAGAACCGTCACAGCGCCCGGCTGGATTTCGAGGATGCCGCCGGCGACGAAGACAAACTCTTCTTCACCGTTTTCAGCTTCGATGCGCACCGCACCCGGACGAATCCGCGTGATGAGCGGCGTGTGGCCCGGCAAAATACCGAGTTCACCTGCTTCGCCCGGCAGCGCGACGAACTTCGCCTGGCCCGAGAAGATCTGCTCTTCCGCGCTGACGACGTCTACTTTAATGGTTGCCATATCGACTCCTGGTGAGCGTAACTCGAGGGCACCGACATTGGCCGGCGCCCGCTTCTATACACCCGACCTTTACTGGATCTTCTTGGCCTTTTCGAAGGCTTCGTCGATCGTGCCGACCATGTAGAACGCTTGTTCCGGCAGGTGGTCGCACTCGCCGTCAACGATCATCTTGAAACCACGGATCGTTTCCTTCAGCGGCACGTACTTGCCCGGCGAGCCCGTGAACACTTCAGCGACGTGGAACGGCTGCGACAGGAAACGCTGGATCTTACGAGCGCGCGCCACGGCGAGCTTGTCTTCCGGCGCCAGTTCGTCCATGCCCAGAATCGCGATAATGTCGCGCAGTTCCTTGTAGCGCTGCAGCGTTTGCTGCACGCCGCGCGTGATCGAGTAGTGCTCTTCACCGATCACGTTCGGGTCGATCTGACGCGAGGTCGAATCGAGCGGGTCGACTGCCGGGTAGATACCCAGCGAAGCGATGTCACGCGACAACACAACCGTTGCGTCCAGGTGGCCGAAAGTCGTAGCCGGCGACGGGTCGGTCAAGTCATCCGCAGGGACGTACACGGCCTGAACCGACGTGATCGAACCGGTCTTGGTCGACGTAATACGCTCTTGCAGCTTACCCATTTCTTCAGCCAGAGTAGGCTGATAGCCCACTGCCGACGGCATACGGCCGAGCAGCGCCGACACTTCCGTGCCTGCCAGCGTGAAACGGTAGATGTTGTCCACGAAGAACAGCACGTCGAGACCTTCGTCACGGAAGTGCTCAGCCATCGTCAGACCGGTCAGCGCGACGCGCAGACGGTTGCCCGGCGGCTCGTTCATCTGGCCGTACACCAGCGCGACCTTGTCGAGAACGTTCGAGTCCTTCATTTCGTGATAGAAGTCGTTCCCTTCACGGGTACGCTCGCCAACACCGGCGAACACGGAATAACCACCGTGTTCTTTAGCGATGTTGTTGATCAGTTCCATCATGTTCACGGTCTTGCCGACGCCGGCGCCACCGAACAGGCCCACCTTACCGCCCTTGGCGAACGGGCAGATCAGGTCGATAACCTTGATGCCGGTTTCGAGCAGTTCCGTCGACGGCGACAGCTCGTCGAACGCCGGAGCCTTCTGGTGAATACCGCGAACCACGTCCGAGTTGATCGGGCCGGCTTCGTCGATCGGACGACCCAGCACGTCCATGATCCGGCCGAGGGTCGGCAAGCCGACCGGCACGCTGATCGGCTTGCCAGTGTTCTTCACCGTCGTACCGCGGCGCAGACCGTCCGATGCACCCAGACAGATGGTACGGACGACGCCGTCGCCCAGCTGTTGCTGGACTTCGAGGGTCAGTTCCGAACCGTCGAGAATGAGCGCGTCGTAAATCTTCGGCATGTGGTCACGCGGGAATTCCACGTCGATCACCGCGCCGATGCACTGTACGATCTTGCCTTCTACCAAAGCAGTAGTACTCATCGCTTTTCCTTTAGATACTCAATTCTTCACTCGCGCAAAGGCGCAGTTTCGATGGGGTGCGCCGCGAAGGCGCACACGAAGCGGCGTGCCTGACCGTCAAGGTCAGACTGCCGCCGCGCCACCGACGATTTCCGACAGTTCTTTCGTGATCGCGGCCTGACGGCTTTTGTTGTACACGAGCTGCAGTTCGTTGATGACCGTCTTCGCGTTGTCCGAAGCGGCCTTCATCGCGACCATGCGTGCCGACTGTTCCGATGCCATGTTTTCCGCGACGGCCTGATAGACCAGCGCTTCGACATAACGCACCAGCAGTTCGTCCACCACTGCCTGCGCATCCGGCTCGTAGATGTAGTCCCACTGCGTGCTCGGCGTCGTGCCGTCTTCTTCCTTGCGCTCGAACTGGTCTGCCGACAGCGGCAGCAGTTGCTCGATCACCGGCTCCTGCTTCATCGTATTGACGAAGCGCGTGTACGCGAGGTACACCGCCGAAACCTTGCCTTCGGAGTACAGGTCGAGCTGCACCTTCACCGCGCCAATCAGCTTTTCCAGATGCGGCGTGTCGCCCAGATGCACGACATTCGACACTACCTTGGCGCGCAAACGGTTCAGGAAACCCAGACCCTTGGTGCCGATCGCAGTTGCTTCGATCGTCTTGCCCTGGCCTTCCAGTTCCTTGAACTTCTGCAGCGACGCGCGCAGCACGTTGGTGTTCATACCGCCGCACAGACCTTTATCAGTCGTGACGAGGATGATGCCGGCCGCCTTCGCGCCTTCGTTCGACACCATGAACGGGTGACGATACTCCGGGTTCGCACGGCTCATGTGCGCAGCGATATCGCGGACCTTGTCGGCGTACGGGCGAGCAGCGCGCATGCGCTCCTGAGCGCGGCGCATCTTCGATGCGGCCACCATCTCCATCGCTTTCGTGATCTTGCGCGTGTTTTGCACGCTCTTGATCTTGCCGCGAATTTCCTTCATTCCAGCCATTGCTTGCTCCTTGTCGGCCCGAGTTAGCGCTTCAGCGCTTACTCGGGTCCCATGCAAAGCGATCGAAGCAGCGCGGGTTCAGTTGCCTGCGGCCCGCGCCGCTTCAAGGTCCGTTTATGCCTTGCGGGTCACTCGCGGATCAATAAGCGCCGGACTTCTTGAAGTCTTTGAGAGCCGTGTGCAGCAGGGCTTCGTCGTCCTTCGAGAGTTCCTTGGTGTCTTCGACGCGCTTGATCAGGTCAGCGTGCTTCGTCTTCAGGTAGTCGCGCAGGCCCTTTTCGAACGGCAGCACTTGCGCAACTTCCAGATCGTCGAGGTAGCCGTTGTTCGCTGCGAACAGCGCGACAGCCAGTTCCCACACTTGCAGCGGCTGATATTGCGGCTGCTTCAGCAGTTCCGTCACGCGGCGGCCGCGCTCCAGTTGCTTGCGGGTGGCTTCGTCGAGGTCCGATGCGAACTGCGCGAACGCAGCCAGTTCACGGTACTGCGCGAGGTCGGTACGGATACCGCCCGACAGCTTCTTCACGACCTTCGTCTGAGCCGCACCACCAACGCGCGACACCGACACGCCGGCGTTAATTGCCGGGCGGATACCTGCGTTGAAGAGGTCGGTTTCCAGGAAGATCTGGCCGTCGGTAATCGAGATCACGTTCGTCGGAACGAATGCGGTCACGTCGCCGGCTTGCGTTTCAATGACCGGCAGTGCCGTCAGCGAACCGCTCTTGCCCTTCACTTCGCCGTTGGTGAACTTCTCGACGTAGTCTTCCGACACGCGAGCAGCACGCTCCAGCAGACGCGAGTGCAGATAGAACACGTCGCCCGGATACGCTTCACGGCCCGGCGGACGGCGCAGCAGCAGCGAAATCTGGCGATATGCCCAAGCTTGCTTGGTCAAATCGTCATAAACGATCAGCGCGTCTTGACCGCGGTCGCGGAAGTATTCACCCATCGTGCAGCCGGCGTACGGTGCCAGATATTGCATGGCAGCCGATTCCGAAGCCGAAGCGGCCACGACGATCGTGTATTCCAGCGCGCCGGTTTCTTCCAGCTTGCGCACCACGTTCATGATCGACGAAGCCTTCTGGCCGATCGCGACGTAGATACAGAAGAGGTTCTTGCCCTTCTGGTTGATGATCGCGTCGACTGCGACTGCGGTCTTGCCGCACTGGCGGTCGCCGATGATCAGCTCGCGCTGGCCACGGCCAACCGGCACCATCGCGTCGATCGACTTCAGACCGGTTTGGACCGGTTCCGAAACCGACTTACGCCAGATCACGCCCGGAGCAATCTTTTCGATTGCGTCGGTCTTTTTCGCGTTGATCGGGCCCTTGCCGTCGATCGGGTTGCCGAGTGCGTCGACCACGCGGCCGAGCAGTTCCGGACCCACCGGCACTTCGAGAATGCGGCCCGTCGTCTTGACGATGTCGCCTTCCGAAATATGTTCGTACTCACCCAGAATCACGGCGCCGACCGAGTCGCGCTCGAGGTTCAGTGCGAGACCGAAGGTGTTGCCCGGGAATTCGAGCATTTCGCCCTGCATCACTTCCGACAGGCCGTGAATACGCACGATACCGTCGGTCACGGAGATCACAGTGCCCTGGTTGCGAACGTCTGCGCTCGCTTCAAGGCCCTGGATCCGGCTCTTGATCAGCTCGCTGATCTCAGAGGGATTGAGTTGCATTATTCGCTCCTGATAGTCAATTCTGTTGCGTGCCAGCCGCTTCAGCGCATAAGGCGCTTCAGGCCGTCAGAGCCGTTTGCATGCTGGCAAGCCGCGCGCGGACCGAGGTATCGAGCACTTCATCGCCGACCGTCACGCGCACGCCGCCGATCAACGACGAGTCGATCTCGACCGTCGGCTTCAGCTTGCGTTTGAACTTGCGTTCGAGACTTGCGACGAGGTCGTTCAACTGCGCGCCTTCGAGCGGGAATGCGCTGACGATCAGCACATCGGCCGCCCCTTCGCGGGCGTTCTTCAACTCTTCGAACTGCACAGCAATTTCCGGCAGCAATTGCAGACGATGGTTGTCCACCAGCATTTGCACCAGATTCTTCGCTTGCGCGTTGTCCTTGAGCGGCGACTTGACCGCGGCCAGCAGCAGTTCGCTGACCTGGGCGCGGCTTACTTTCGGGCTCGAGGCGATCGACAGCACTTCGGGCAGACGCGCAACCTGTGCCAGCTCCTGCACGAGCGTGGACCAGGCGGCGATGTCACCAGCTTCGGCCACGCCAAACAGCGCTTCTGCGTACGGACGGGCGATGGTTGCAAGTTCGGCCATGATCAGAGCTCGGCTTTCAGTTGATTCAGCAGGTCAGCGTGAGCTGCCTGGTCGACTTCGCGCTTCAGGATCTGTTCAGCGCCCTTCACAGCGAGTGCGGCGACTTCACCGCGCAGCGTTTCGCGCGCCTTCACGACTTGCTGGTCCGCGTCGGCCTTCGCTTGCGCGATGATGCGAGCGGCTTCAGCCTGTGCTTGAGCCTTGATTTCGTCAGCGACTGCCACAGCGCGCTTTTCTGCGTCAGCAATACGTTGCTGACCGTCGTTGCGTGCCTGAGCGAGTTCCTGGTCGACGCGCTTGTGAGCGGCTTCGAGTTCTGCCTTGCCCTTTTCAGCAGCCGACAAACCGTCAGCAATCTTCTTCGAGCGCTCGTCGAGGGCGTTGATCAGCGGCGGCCACACGAACTTCATCGTGAACCACGCGAGGATCAGGAACACGACCATTTGCGCAAACAGGGTTGCGTTGAGATTCACGGTGTTTCCTTAAACGTTGCTAGTTCGGAAAGTGAAACGGCAAGGCGCTCATCGATTCTGTTCGATCAGCGCCCGAGTGCCCGTTCCGCCCTGCGCCCTCACTAGTTATAGCTCAGGCGCAAACTTCCGAGGAACCTCAGCCTGCCAGCTTCGACAGCAGCGGGTTCGCGAACGCAAACAGCATTGCCACACCAACGCCAATCAGGAACGCCGCATCGATCAGACCAGCCAGCAGGAACATCTTGGTTTGCAGCGGGTTCATCAGTTCCGGCTGACGTGCACATGCTTCGATGTACTTGCCGCCCATCAGGCCGATACCGATACAGGCGCCGATTGCACCCAGGCCGATGATGATGCCGATACCGATGGCGGTCAGACCCTGGATGTTGGCGATGAAAGCTTGCATGATCACTCCTTTGTGAAAAGTCTTTTAGAACTGGTTGGAACTGGGATTTAAATGAAACAAAACTAAAACGTCGTTCGACAAGCCGCGATTAGTGGCTGTCGTGTGCCTGGCCGATGTACACCAGCGTCAGCATCATGAAAATAAATGCTTGCAGCAGAACGATCAGGATGTGGAAGATCGCCCAAACCGTGCCAGCGATGACGTGGCCGATGAAGCCGAGCACTGACGCGTCCGCGCCGAAACCCCACATGCTGCCGAGCAGGGCAATCAGCAGGAACAACAGTTCGCCCGCGTACATGTTGCCGAACAGCCGCATGCCGAGCGAGACCGTCTTTGCGACGAACTCGATGATGTTCAATGCAAGGTTCGGGATCCACAGGAGCGGATGCGCACCGAACGGAGCGGACAGCAATTCATGTACGAAGCCGCCTGCGCCCTTGATCTTGAAGTTGTAGTAAATCATCAGCGCGAACACGCCGAGTGCGATGCCGAGCGTGCCGTTCAGGTCGGCGGTCGGCACGATGCGGTGATGGGGGATGACTTCCGACAGACCCAGCCAACCGATCACGCGGCCCGGCAGATCGACGGGGATGAAGTCGAGCGAGTTCATGAGGGCAACCCAGACGAACACGGTCAACGCCAGCGGCGCGATGAAGGTGCGCGTGCCGTGGATCATCGACTTCGATTGATCCTCGACCATTTCAACCAGCATTTCGATCGCGCACTGGAAACGGCCCGGCACGCCGGACGTTGCCTTGCGGGCAGCGAGATGCAGAATCAGGATCGTGGCCAGACCGCAAACGATCGACCAGAAAAGGGTGTCCAGATTCCAGACGTGAATGTCGAAAATCGACGTCTGGTGTGCGGTGGAAAAGTTCTGCAAGTGGTGCGCGATGTACTCGGACGGATCCAGAGCGCGCGTGCCTTCGCTAGCTGCCATATCGTTAATGCCACCCAAATTGTCGAAAATCGTCTTAGGCCGTTCCCGCAGCAATGCTGTATTGCGGGAACACGCCGGGTGCGGATCGTGTCATATCCGCACTCCTGATGCCGGCGCTGCGCGCCAGCCTGAATTTATTGCTGCTACTTTCGTTACTGCTACCTTAGCGCCAGGCTAAGGCGATCCAGTACGTCTTGAGCGCGATGAGGTAGGTCACGAGCAGCGGAACCCAGCGTACGTCGTGATACCAGAAGGCGATGGCTACAAACATCGCGATCGTTGTCCCCATCTTGAGCGCTTCGCCGATCATCCAGCTCATTGCTGTTTCGGCGCCGCTCAGCGTTCTCAGTCGTGCCGCGAACAACGCGCTCGGCACCCAGCAGATCGCTCCTCCCAGGAACGCGGACAACGCAGCAGCGCCCGGTGGCTTGTAGAACAGCCACCACACCAGCGTAGCACCCAGGGACAAAACCATTTGCGCTGCCACGACCTTGAAAGGCGTGACGCGCGATGGACGGCTCACGGTAGGACCAAATAGCTTTTCAGCTTCGGCCCGCGTGAGCGGAACGATATTATTATCTTGCTGCTCGACATCCCACGTTTCGACAGATGCTGCTTGCTGACCGGTGGACGCAACGGAATCCTTGCGTTCAGCGCGGTGTTCGTCGTGCCCATTCTTCGGCGCTTGATTCGACGTTTTGACCGCCATCGCAGTGTTCCGAAAGTCTTGTTCCAGCCCGCGAGCTTACGCTGCGCTTACGGGGTTCCCGTGCAATTAAATCCGGGCGATTGTAAGCGATAGTTGCAGGCAATTCAAGACTTTAGGCCGTTCAATAACCCGCGTGAAAAGGCTCCTCACCATGCGGGAGCGGCTGTTTCGCCGGGCGAAACACGTCAAATGTAAGGCTGTCGGGCAGTGCCAAAACACGCTGCCTAAGACGGAAGAATTTGTCCTCGCTGATGGCTCGTTTAAACGCCGTGGCCGACGTCTCGAAAATGCAACAAACGCCGATTTTTGCCTAAGCATATGGACATTGCGGGCACTGCCGGGTAGGCGCAATGGGAATATCCACGAGAAAGCGTTGTCGAGAAGTATCCCCTCGTTTGCGCCGATTCAATGTGCCGGCGAGGAGGCGGTCAAGTTTCAGCCTTTGCTTCGGACACGCCCTCCTCGCCAAACTTGTCCCGTGGAGATTGCGGCCTGGCCGCTTCGCGGCTCCTGACACCAGTTGGGCTCAAATGCCCCGTATCGCGACGCCGACGTAGCCGTCACGCGCCGACGGCCCCAATCCTCGCGGCCAGCAAGCGTCCGTGAAATGACCGGATATATGAGTAATCCTGATTATCCCACACCACTTTATTTAGGAATCCGTCGGACGTTGATATGGATCACTGGTAGGTCGCAAAATCCGATCAAAGAAACCATGCGCCTTTTGCAAAGCCGCCGCGTCAAATGATCCACGGTAAATCCCACAGCTTGCGATCGGCAACAGGCCTTATCGCAAGCTATCAGGTGCCCTTGCCGGTCAACTCGTCAATCAGGCGGTGGCGTTACCACGCAAGCGGACCAGAATGCCCTCCAACGCATCCAGATCGCCGAAGTCCACCAGCACCTGGCCGCGCCCGCGTCGGCCGAGTTTGATCTTGACCGTCGCCGCCAGCAAGTCCGACAGCTCTTCTTCCAGCCGGCGAGTATCGCGGCCGCCATCGCCATTCGCACGCGCCTTCACCGCCGGCGCGGCCTTTGTAGTCGCCGTCACAAGCTTTTCGGTTTCGCGCACCGACATGCGCTTGTTAACCACCTGGTTGGCCAACGTGATTTGCGTCGCGGCGTCGACGGCCAGCAGTGCGCGGGCGTGGCCCATGTCGAGATCGCCGGCCAGCAGCATCGTCTGTACGGGCGATGCCAGGTTAAGCAGACGCAGCAGATTCGATACCGCGCTGCGCGAGCGGCCAACCGACTCCGCTGCCTGTTCGTGCGTGAAATTGAACTCGTCGAGCAAGCGCTGGATCCCCTGCGCTTCTTCCAGCGGATTCAGATCTTCACGCTGAATGTTCTCGATCAGCGCCATCGCGGCGGCGGCCTGGTCCGGCACGTTCTTCACCAGCACCGGCACTTCTTCGAGGCCCGCGAGACGCGCCGCGCGAAACCGCCGTTCGCCGGCGATGATCTCGTACTTGTCCGCCGAGATAGGACGCACGAGAATCGGCTGCATCACCCCTTGCGCACGGATGCTGGCCGCCAGTTCTTGCAATGCGCCCTCGTCCATGCGCGTACGTGGCTGATATTTGCCCGCTTGCATCTTGCTAAGCGGCAGCACATTCGGCGCACCTTCAATCGTTACTGCCTCGGTAATGTCTGCCGTACCGCCCAGCAATGCTTCCAGACCGCGGCCCAATCCCTTCTTTCTCGCTACTGCGTTCATCGTGCTTCCTCGATCCGCTTAGGATGCCTGGGGCGCGTCATTCAATGCGCGCACCCGCTCAATCATTTCCGCGCCGAACTGCACATACGCCTGCGCACCTCGCGATGCCCTGTCGAACACCACGCCCGGCAAACCGTAGCTCGGTGCCTCGGCGAGACGCACGTTGCGCGGGATCACCACGTCGAACACCTTGTCGCCGAAATGCTCTTTCAGCTGATCCGAGACTTGCTGCTGCAGTGTGATGCGCGGGTCGAACATCACGCGCAACAGACCGATCACCTTCAGGTCGCGGTTGAGGTTGGCGTGCACCTGCTTGATGGTGTTGACCAGATCGGACAGACCTTCGAGTGCGAAGTACTCGCACTGCATCGGGATCACGACGCCGTGCGCGGCGCACAGGCCATTGAGCGTCAGCAGCGACAAAGCCGGCGGGCAGTCGATCAGCACGAAATCATATTCGTTTTCAACTGCCGCTAGTGCAATCTTCAATTGCCGCTCACGGTTCTGCACACTGACCAATTCGACTTCGGCGCCGGCGAGTTCGCGGTTCGCGGGCAGCACGTCGTAATCGACAGCCTCCGGGCGCACTCGCGCATCGGCAACCGCAACGCCGTCCACCAGCACTTCGTAGACGGTGTTTGCGCACGCAGCCTTATCGATGCCGCTGCCCATCGTGGCGTTGCCCTGCGGGTCCAGGTCGATGAGTAGGACTCGCTGTCCCTGCGCTGCCAAACTCGCGGCCAGATTGACTGTGGTCGTCGTTTTGCCGACGCCGCCCTTCTGGTTCGCAACGCAGAAGATTTTTGCCATCGTTGGAGTGTCCCTTTTGCAGCTTGGATGAAGTAAAAATCGTGGGTGATGCCGGTGCGGCTAAGAGGCCGGTACGTGCCAGCCGCTAGTCTGCTAGCTGGCGACGTCCACCAAAACTTTGATCAGATGCCGCTCGGCATCGAGCGACGGCACGTTCAGCCGGATAACCTGTTCCACGTGGGCGCCCGCCGGCAAGCGTTCGATCTCGCCGTCCGGGCGCACCCCTTTCATGGCCCAGATCGCGCCCTGCTCCGCAACCAGATGACGGGCCAGTGTAACGAAATCTGCGAGCTCTGCGAATGCGCGCGAGACAATTACGTCGAACTTTGCCGGTACTTCGGCGCCTGGCTGCAAAGTCTCGACCCGGCCAGTTACCACGGAGAGATTCGCAAGACCGAGTTCGGCCTTGGCCTGCGCCTGGAACGCCGTCTTTTTATGAACGATGTCGTTCACGGTCACGGTCCATTCCGGCAGGACAATCGCCAGCACGATGCCCGGCAGACCGCCACCCGAGCCAACATCGAGTACCGATGACGGGCCAAGCGGCGCGAGGTGCGGCACGATCGAAAGCGAATCCAGAATGTGCTGAACCAGCATCTGGCGCGGATCGCGGATCGCCGTGAGGTTATAGACGGCGTTCCACTTCGACAACAATGCGACATAGTCGAGCAGTTTGCCGAATTGCGCGTCACTCAACTTGAGCCCGAGTTCGCGAACCCCGGCCTCAAGCAACGGCGCCAACGCTTCCCGGCCACTCCCCTGCTGACTCGCCGTCATTGCGTCACCGGCGTGCTGTCTGTGCCAGGTTCGGCAGGTTTCGTCGGACGACGGCCCAGCCCGCGCTTCAGATGGACCATCAGCAAGGAAATCGCCGCCGGCGTGATGCCCGAAATACGCGACGCCTGCCCAATGGTCTCAGGGCGGAATTGCGTTAGCTTCTGGCGCGCTTCAAATGACAACCCGCGAACTTCCGCATAGTCCAGCCCGTCAGGCAAGCGCGTGCTCTCGTGCGCCTCGTTTCGCTCGATTTCGCCGGCCTGCCGCTCGATATAGCCCTGATATTTAATGCCGATTTCGATCTGCTCCTTGATCTGGGCGAGCAGAACATCGTCGTCGGCCAAGGTCTCCGGCGCGGCACAGGCGCCGGCGCGCAAGCCGCAAACCCCGCCGTAGGACACGCCCGGTCGACGCAGCAGGTCCGCCAGGCTGTACTCATGGTCGATCGGCTTGCCGAGCAAGGCAGTCGCTTCGTCAGCCGGTAAGGTCTTAGGATTAACCCACGTCGTGCGAAGACGCTCTGTTTCACGTGAAACAGCATCGCGCTTGCGGCTGAATGCGTCCCAGCGGATGTCGTCAACGACACCGAGTTCACGACCAATCTCCGTCAGGCGCATATCCGCATTGTCCTCGCGCAAGCTCAAGCGATATTCTGCGCGGCTTGTAAACATGCGGTACGGCTCGGACACGCCACGCGTCACCAGATCGTCGACGAGCACACCGAGATAAGCCTCATCGCGGCGCGGGCACCACGCTGCCTTGTCTTGCACAAACAGACCTGCATTGATGCCCGCCAGCAGACCCTGCGCAGCCGCCTCTTCATAGCCGGTTGTACCGTTAATCTGACCGGCGAAGAATAGCCCATGGATCACCTTGGTTTCCAGCGACGCCTTCAGCCCGCGCGGGTCGAAGTAGTCATACTCGATCGCATAACCCGGCCGCAGGATGTGTGCGTGCTCCAAGCCGCGCATCGAACGCACAAGTTCCAGTTGCACATCGAACGGCAGGCTTGTGGAAATTCCATTGGGATAGAACTCATTGGTCGTCAGGCCTTCCGGTTCGAGGAAGATCTGATGCGATTCCTTCGACGCGAATCGGTGAATCTTGTCTTCGATCGACGGGCAGTAGCGTGGCCCCACCCCTTCGATCACGCCGGTGTACATCGGCGAACGGTCGAGACCGCCGCGGATGATGTCGTGTGTACGCTCGTTGGTGTGCGTGACCCAGCACGGCACTTGCCGCGGATGCTGCTCAACGCGCCCAAGAAACGAGAAGACAGGCACCGGATCCAGATCGCCCGGCTGCTCCTCGAGTTGGGAAAAATCGATCGTGCGACCGTCGATTCGCGGCGGCGTCCCCGTCTTGAGGCGACCTTGTGGCAGCTTTAATTCCTTCAGACGCGCGGACAATGACACCGCAGCGGGATCGCCTGCGCGGCCGCCGGTGTAGTTGTTCAAACCCACGTGAATCTTGCCGTCAAGGAACGTCCCGGCCGTCAGGACCACCGCGCGCGCCCGAAAACGAATTCCCACCTGCGTAACGGCACCAACGACGCGATCGCCCTCCACCATCAGATCATCAACTGCTTGCTGGAAAAGCCACAGATTCGGCTGATTCTCCAGCCGATGCCGGATAGCCTGCTTATACAGCAGACGGTCAGCCTGGGCGCGCGTCGCACGGACGGCCGGACCCTTCGACGAATTCAGGATGCGGAACTGGATGCCGCCCTCGTCCGTCGCGGCCGCCATTGCACCGCCGAGCGCATCGACCTCCTTCACGAGATGGCCCTTGCCAATGCCGCCGATCGACGGATTGCAGCTCATCTGGCCGAGGGTTTCGATATTGTGGGTCAACAGGAGCGTCGCATTACCCATGCGCGCCGAAGCTAAAGCAGCTTCGGTGCCGGCATGACCACCGCCGACGACGAGTACGTCAAATTCTGTGGGAAAGAGCATCGCGAGATCTCACGCCAGATCATCGCGTGAGCCTTCAAAAGGAAAGTATGGGCGAATTATAACGGGTTCGGTTTAGGCCCGAATTTCGTCCGAATGGCCAACCTACAAAAAAGCGGCGTGTTTCACGTGAAACACGCCGCTTCGAACAAGCCGGAAACAGAAGCAAACTTAAACGCTAAGCCACTTTCTTCGCCAACCCAAGATAGGTTTCGATCACGCGCGGATTCTGCGCCAAGTCCGCCGCCGGCCCTTCGAGCGCCAATTCACCTGTTTCCAGTACATAGCCGTAATCGGAGATTTGCAACGCGGCGCGCGCATTCTGTTCGATCAGCAATGTCGCAACGCCGGTCTGCCGCAGCGCGCTGATGATGTGGAAGATTTCTTTCACGATCAACGGTGCGAGACCGAGACTCGGCTCGTCTAGCATCAGCAGGTCCGGCTTGCCCATGAGCGCCCGGCCCACTGCGAGCATCTGCCGTTCGCCACCGGACAAAGTCCCGGCAGCCTGCTTGCGCCGTTCTTTCAGCCGCGGGAACAGGGTAAAGACCGGTTCGAGCTGATCCAGGAAGTTGCGCTCCCCTGCCCGTTTGCGCCGATAGGCACCCAGAACCAGGTTGTCTTCCACTGTCATCGACGCAAACAGTTCGCGCTTCTCCGGCACCAGGCACATACCGCGCGACACACGCTTCTCGACCGGCACGGCGCTGACGTCTTCGCCCTGGTACAGGACGGCGCCTTTCGCATGCCCCGTGGCCGGCAACGCGCCCATGATCGCGTTCAACAGCGTGGACTTGCCCGCACCGTTCGGGCCGATTACCGAGACAATCTGGCCGGCCCGCACCTTGATCGCCGCGCCGTGCAGCGCCTCCACCTTGCCATAGCGGACTGACAAACCGTCCACGTCGAGAATCGGGCCGGCAGCATTCATCGTGTTCTCCATCACTCCACCCCGCCCAGATAAGCTTCCAGCACCGCCGGGTCTTGTTGTACCTCCTGCGGCAGACCTTCGGCGATACGAGTTCCGAACTCCATGACCACCAGCCGATCGGTGAGATTCATCACGAAGTCCATATCGTGCTCCACCAGCAGCACGCTCATGCCTTCAGCCTTCAGGCGACGCAGCAGGTCGGCCAGTTGCAGCTTTTCCTGATAGCGCAGACCAGCGGCCGGTTCATCCAGCAGCAGCAGCGTCGGATCGCCGCACAGCGCGCGAGCGATTTCGAGAATCCGTTGCTGTCCCAGCGCGAGGCTCCCGGCTTCGTCGTACATGTGCTGCTCGAGGCCGACGCGGCGAATCTGACGAGCCGCCTCGGCCATCAAGCGCGCTTCTTCCGCGCTGTTCAGGCGCACGACGCTGCGCCAGACGCCGGCTTGCCCGCGCAGATGCGCGCCAATCGCGACGTTCTCAAGCACCGTCATCCCCGGCAGCAGCTTGACGTGCTGGAACGTGCGGCCGATTCCGCGTTTGACGATTTCACGTGAACTCAGCGAATCGATGCGCTCGCCGCGGAACGTGATCTCTCCGCTGGTCGCCTGCAACACGCCGGTCACCAGATTGAAGGTCGTCGACTTGCCCGCACCATTCGGACCGATCAGGCCGATGATCTGCCCCGCCTTCACCTCGAAGCTCACATCATTCACCGCGACCAGACCGCCGAATTGCTTGCGCGCTTTATTCACCGTCAGCAGGTCTTCACCGGCCGCCGGCTTGCTGCGCTGCGGCAACGGCTCGGCGTGATCGGCGACGTGAGCGCGCGGGCCCTTCGGGAAAAATCGCGCGACGAACGGCCAAACGCCCTGCCGCGCGTATTGCAGCAGCAGCACCATCAAGATGCCGAACACGATCACTTCAAAGTTGCCGTTCTCGCCGAGCAGCTTCGGCAGCAGGGTTTGCAAATAATCTTGCAACACCGTCAGGATCGCCGCGCCGAGCACCGCGCCCCAGACGTGCGAGACGCCGCCCACGACGGCCATGAACAGAAATTCGATGCCGTGATTCAGACCGAAAGGCGTCGGGTTCACCGCGCGCTGCAGATGGGCGTAGAGGAAACCCGAGACCGAGGCCAGCACCGCCGCGTACACGAAGATCACCACGCGCATCCACCCGGTGTTGACGCCCATCGCCTCGGCCATCATGCCGCCACCACGTAACGCGCGGATCGCCCGCCCCGGACGACTATTAAGCAGATTCTGAACAGAAATCACCGCGCTGAGCACAACCAGCCAGATCAGGTAATAGATATGCCGGCCGGATTCGAGGTTGATGCCAAACACATTCAGCACCGGAATCCCGTTGATGCCGTCGTACTTGCCCAGCATTTCAAGATTGCCGAACAGGTAGAACAGCGCGAGTCCCCAGGCAATCGTGCCGAGAGGCAGAAAGTGTCCCGACAACCGCATCGTCACCAAACCGAGCATCAGCGCGATCAACGCCGTCACTACCACACCTGCAATCAACGCCAGCCACGGCGAAACGCCATACCGCGTCGTCAGATACGCGGTCGCATAAGCGCCGATGCCGACAAACGCGGCTTGCCCGAAGCTCGTCATCCCGCCGATTCCGGTCAGCAGCACAAGACCGATCGCGACGATCGAATACAGACCGATGTAGTTGAGCAGCGTCACCCAGTACTCAGGCACGTGAATCGGTTGCGGCAACACTGGCAGCGCGAACAGCACCACGAGGAACAACCAGAAGAACTTGTTTTGCATGATCCGTTTCATCGCGTCACTCCTCTTCCTCTTCGGCGTGCGGACTGGCGAGACTTCGCCAGAGCAACACGGGGATGATCAGCGTGAACACGATCACTTCCTTATAAGCGCTCGCCCAGAACGACGAATACGACTCCAGCAGACCGACCAGGATCGAGCCCGCGGCCGCCAGCGGATAGCTGACGAGCCCGCCGATAATCGCCCCCACAAAGCCCTTCAAACCGATCAGGAAGCCCGAGTCGTAGTAGATGGTGGTCAAGGGTGCGACGAGGATGCCGCACAGCGCGCCGAGGCCCGCCGCCAGCGTGAATGCGAGGCGCCCCGCTTGCGTCGTGCCGATGCCGACGAGCCGCGCACCGAGCCGGTTCACCGACGTCGCGCGCAACGCCTTGCCCGAGATCGAGCGATCGAAGTAAAGATACAGCGCGCCGATCAACACCACCGCCGTGCCGACCACCCACAGGCTTTGCCCGGAAATCGTCAGTGTGCCGATGTTGAAGGTCGCATCGGAAAACGCTGTAGTGCGTGAACCTTCCGCGCCGAACATCACGAGACCCAGGCCGACCATCGCGAAGTGCACTGCCACCGCCACGATCAACAGCAGCAGCGTGCTTGCCTCGGCGATCGGCTCATACGCGAGCCGGTACACATAAGGACCCATCGGAATCACGATCAGCAGCGTCAACGCGATCTGCGCGATCATCGGCAGCGTATGCATGAAAACGCTTTGTGTCAGCGCATAGACCGCGATCGGAAGCAGCAGATATTTGCCGACCAGCATGATCAGCGTGCGCGCCGCATGCCGGCGCCGTTCGGGATGCCGCACCAGCCCCGCTATCTCGACGACGAAGCAGGCCGCGCCCATCGCCATCAGCAACCAGCAGGTGGCGGGAAATTTCTGCGTCTGCAGTGCGGCGAGCGTCAACGCGCCGTACGAAACAAACTCCCCCTGCGGGATGAAGATCACCCGCGTCACGGAGAACACCAGCACCAGCGCGAGCGCTAGCAGCGCGTAGATCGCGCCCGTGGTGATGCCGTCCTGCGCGAGGATCGCCGCAATTGATAGATCCATACTTCCTCGTCCTGAAGCGTCGAAATCGAAACTGGGAAACCGTCGTGGCGGCAGAACTCGTGGCCGTCCATCGACCCGCTATGCCCTGAAAAGGCGACCGCCGCGCCGGTACACGGCGCGGCGGTCGATGCCATTGTCATCGAACAGAATGGCAATGCGGCGTCACATGCCGCACGTTGCGCGAGAGGCGCGTACCGCTTTTGTCGTTAGTCGTTCTGCAGCTTCCACTTGCCGTCGACGATCTGCACGATCACGCGTGCGCGCTTGTCGAGGCCGTTGTGGTCGGTCGTCGTGGTGTTCATGATGCCGTGCGAGACCGGCAGTTCCTTGATGTTCTCAAGCGCCCCACGCAGTGCCACGCGGAACTGTTCCGTGCCCGGCTGAGCGGTCTTCAGCGCGACCGGAATCGCTGCTTGCAGCATCTGACCGGCGTCCCATGCGTGCCCGCCGAACGTCGCCACCGAACCCGCGCCATACGCTTTCTCATACGCCGACTTATAAGCCAGCGACGACTTCTTCACCGGGTTCGAGTCAGGCAGTTGATCCGCCACGAGGATCGGTCCGGCCGGCAGGAATTCGCCTTCGCAGTCCTTGCCGCACACGCGCAGGAAGTCGTTGTTGGCGACGCCGTGAGTCTGATAGACCTTGCCCTTGTAGCCGCGCTCCTTGAGCGTCTTGGCCGGCAACGCCGACGGCGTGCCCGCGCCCGCGATCAGCACCGCATCGGGATTCGCGCCCATCGTCTTCAGCACCTGGCCCGTCACCGATGCATCGGTGCGGTTAAAGCGCTCGTTCGAGACGATCTTCAGATTGTGTGCAGCGGCCGCCGCGGTGAAGACGTTGTTCCAGCCGTCGCCATAGGCATCCGCGAAGCCGATGAAGCCCACCGTCTTTACGCCGTGATGCTCCATGTAATCGGCGATGGCGTCGGCCATCAGGCTGTCGTTTTGCGGCGGCTTGAAGGCCCAGGCGCGCTTCGCGTCCATCGGCGAAATGATCGCCGCCGATGCCGCCAGCGAGATCACCGGCGTCTTGCCTTCGGCAGCGGCGTCGAGCATGGCGAGCGAATTCGGCGTGACGGTCGAGCCGATGATCGCGTCGACGTGGTCTTCATCGATCAGCTTGCGCGTGTTCTGCACGGCTTTGCCGGTATCGGACCCGTCGTCGAGAATGATGTACTGCACGGTCTTGCCGCCGATCTCTTTAGGCAACAGTGCAATCGTGTTCTTTTCAGGAATCCCGAGCGATGCGGCCGGCCCCGTGGTGGAAAGCGTCACGCCGATTTTCACCTGAGCGAACGCCGCGCCCGCACTGCACATCAACGCCATGGCAATGCCGGTGCGTACCCATTGCTTTGTCTTTTTCATTGCAAGTCTCCAAACGCTTTGAAGCGCGTATCTGAAATCCGACTCGTGGGCCGGGTGTCTGAATCTAGTTATAGGGTTCTGGCATGCCAAGCATGGTTTTCCCTGCTCAGCGCGAATACCGTCGCCGCTTTGCTGCTACTTCACTGCGCATACCACGACTGCAAACTGCTGCGATATCCTGTGAACAAAACACTAACATGTTAGTAGTATTGCGTTCTGCATGATTGACGGTCAATAGACTGCAACCCAAATGCGGGTTTGTCCTGAAGCGGCGGAACCACACTTTTCCACGCGATGCGGACAATAAAAAAGACGCGTCAACTGCACGCGTCTTTTGTTTATTGAAGGTCCATATCGCTTTGCCTTCGCTTAGTCGCCGGACAACTTCCACTTGCCGCCGACAATCTCTACCATCACGCGTGCCCGTTGGTCGAGACCAGCATGGTCGTTCGCGCTCATATTGAAGATGCCGTGCGACGCGGGCATGTCTTTGGTGCTTTCCAGTGCGGCCCGCAATGCTTCGCGGAATGCAGGCGTGCCCGGTTGACCCTTCTTCAACGCCAGCGGAATCGCGCGTTGGAGCAGCAGGCCCGCGTCCCACGCATGGCCGCCGAAGGTCGACACCGAGCCGGCGCCGTAAGCGGTTTCGTACGCGCGCTTATAGGCGAGCGCACTCTTCTTCACCGGATTCGAATCAGGCAGTTGCTCGGCAACGAGCAACGGACCCGCCGGCAGATAGGTGCCTTCGCAATCCTTGCCGCAGACGCGCAGGACGTCGTTATTGGCGACGCCGTGCGTCTGATAGTACTTGCCTTTATAGCCACGCTCCTTGAGCGTTTTCTGCGGCAGCGCGGCCGGTGTGCCGGCACCCGCAATCAGCACCGCGTCTGGATTCTGCGACATGATCTTCAGCACCTGTCCGGTCACCGATGCGTCGTTGCGTGCAAAGCGTTCGCTCGCGACGACCTTGATCTTCGCGAGATCGGCAGCCTTGCCGAATTCCTTGAACCAGCTCTCGCCGTAGGCGTCGGAGAAACCAATAAAGGCCACCGTCTTCACACCGTGGTTCGACATGTGCTGCGCGATGGCTGTGGCCATGAGGATGTCGTTCTGCGGCGTCTTAAAGACCCACGCGCGCTTCGCGTCCATCGGCTCGACGATGCTCGCCGCGGCCGCCATGGAGATCATGGGCGTGGTGTTTTCGGCGGCGACGTCGATCATGGCCAGCGAGTTCGGTACGACGGTCGAGCCGATCAGCGCATCCACATGATCTTCGCTCGTGAGCTTGCGTGCGTTCTTGACGGCCTGCGTGGAATCCGTGGCGTCGTCGAGGACAATGTAATCAATCTTCTGACCTGCCACCTCTTTAGGCAGCAGTGCGATCGTGTTCTTTTCCGGAATGCCGAGCGACGCGGCCGGGCCGGTTGCCGACACGGTCACGCCGATTTTCACGTCCGCGAATGCATGGCCGCTCCATGCTGCGCTCACTCCGGTGGCGACCAATGCCGCGCTGATCCAACGCAATGCCGACTTCATCCCGCTCCTCTATCAACCCCGTTATTCATTCGAATTTAAATGCACAGATTTAAATCCCGACCACGCGGTCGGTGAATAGCGAGTTTAGCGGACGAAAGCCACGCGCGGCAAGCGTTTTGCAGGGTTGAGACGTGTGAAATAGAGACATGTTCGGTGAATGAAAAAGGGTCACCGAATTAGCGGGGAATTAGAATGGCGAATAACCGGAAATACAAATAAAAAGCGCTGTTGGATATCAATCCAACAGCGCTTTCGTCTGGGCACTGAGTGCCTCATTGTCTCCTCGTTCTCCACCTGCAAAATTCGTGGTGCATCAGAACTGCATGAAGATTAAACGAGCACTCCGCATACTACAACTAGCAATTACCCTAGTGGTGCACTGCGGCACCGAATTGGGGCACGTTGCGGGGGCCATACCGTGTATGCATTTCGACTCGATTGCCACCCTCTTCAACCTGCCACACCGCGACGGTTGGATTATATCGGATGCCGAAGCAATCGCGCATTTCACTGAGCGTCAGGCTCGCAGCGGCCGCACTCGCGCGATGATTTCGCCGACGATGCCACGCCGGAACGCCAGCACGCACGCAATGAAAATCACGCCGGTAACGATGGTCACCGACTCGCCCAGCGAGCGGAACCACTCGACGCCCGTGGTCGTCGCCAGTGCCCCGCCGATATCGCCGAGCCGATCCTCGAGCGCGACGATCAGCGCCGCGCCGAGCAGCGGCCCGAACAACGTACCCATGCCGCCGACGAGGGTCATCAGAATCACGAGGCCGGACATGGTCCAATACGCGTCGCTCAACGTCTCGAAGCCTTGCACCAACACCTTGAGCGAACCCGCGAGACCCGCAATTCCCGCCGACAGAATGAACGCGAGCAGCTTGAAGCGATCCGTATCGTAGCCGAGCGACACCGCGCGCGGCTCGTTCTCCTTGATGGCCACCAGCACCTGCCCGAACGGCGAATGCACGATCCGCACGATCAGCAGGAAGGCCAGCACCATCACGGCGAGCACGACGAAATACAGCGCCATGTCGGACGACAGATCCAGCACGCCGAACAGCTTGCCGCGCGGCACGCCTTGCAGACCATCCTCGCCATGTGTGAACGGCGCCTGCAGGAATACGAAGTAGACCATCTGCGCGAGCGCCAGCGTGACCATCGCGAAGTAGATGCCCTGGCGGCGAATTGCGAAGAGACCCACGATCAGGCCGAGCAAGGTTGCCGCCGCCGTGCCGGCCAGCACACCGAGTTCCGGCGAGAAGCCGAGCGACTGGATCGCATAGCCCGTCACATAGCCAGCCGAAGCGAGAAACATCGCGTGGCCGAACGACAGCAACCCGGTGTAGCCGATCAGCAAATTGAACGCCGCCGCGAACAGCGCGAAGCACAGCACCTTCATTACGAAGAGCGGATAGATGCCGAGCACGGGCACCGCGAGCAGCACGACCAGCAGCAGACCGTAGAGCACTTTTCTCTGCATCATTTTTCCTTGCCGAAGAGACCCGCCGGGCGCACCAGCAACACCAGCGCCATGATCACGAAGACGACGGTCGCCGACGCTTCCGGGTAAAACACGCGCGTCAGCCCTTCGATCACGCCGAGCAGCAAACCGGTCAGAATCGAGCCCATGATCGAACCCATGCCGCCGATCACGACCACCGCGAACACGGTGATGATCATCGGCTGGCCCATCAGCGGCGAGACCTGAATCACCGGTGCGGCGAGCACGCCCGCAAACGCCGCCAGCGCGACGCCGAAGCCGTAGGTAAGCGTGATCATCAGCGGTACGTTGATGCCGAACGCTTCGACCAATTTCGGGTTTTCCGTACCGGCGCGCAGATAGGCGCCGAGACGCGTCTTCTCGATCACGAACCATGTCGCGAAGCACACCGCCAACGAAGCCACCACGACCCACGCGCGATAGTTCGGCAGGAACATGAAGCCGAGATTGGTTGCGCCGGAAAGCGCCGATGGCACGTCGTACGGCTGACCGGACGAACCGTAGATGGAGCGGAACACGCCTTCCACCACGAGCGTGAGCCCGAATGTCAGCAAGAGCCCGTACAGATGATCCAGCTTGTAGAGCCAGCGCAGCATGGAGCGCTCGATCACGATGCCAAACAACCCGACGATCAGCGGTGCCAGCACCAGCATCAGCCAGTACGGCAGGCCGAAATACGAAAAGCCCATCCACGCGAGCATGGCGCCCAGCATGAACAACGCGCCGTGAGCGAAATTGATCACGTTGAGCAAGCCGAAGATCACCGCTAGCCCGAGGCTCAATATTGCGTAGAACGAGCCGTTCACGAGCCCCAGCAACAGCTGGCTCAGCATCGCCGGTAGCGGAACGCCAAAGATTTCCATTGAAGCCTTAACCCATCGCCAAGGTGAGATCGGTCACGCACGATCCGGCCGGCGCGCAATCGGCGGCAACGACGCCGATCGCGCGCGGCATGTGAAACGCTTCGCCGTCTGCCTGTGTACCATCACGGCAGCACGCATCGCCCGTCAGGACGACCAGGCAGACGGCCATCCGGTTATGAACCAGCGATTACTTCCACAGCGCGCAGCGCGTTTCGGCCTTGGTCGTGAACGCCTGCTCCCCGGGGATCGTCGCCGTGATCTTGTAGTAGTCCCACGGCTCTTTGGATTCGGCCGGCGTCTTGACCTGCATCAGGTACATGTCGTGGATCATGCTGCCGTCCTGACGGATGTAGCCCTTCGCATAGAAATCGTCGATCTTGGTCTTTTTCAGTTGTGCCATCACCTTGTCGGAGTCGGTCGAACCCACCGCCTTCACTGCGTTCAGATAGGTCATGGTCGCCGAGTAGTCGGCAGCCTGCAGGCTCGACGGCATCTTCCTCATCTTGTCGAAGTAGCGTTGCGCCCACTTGCGGGTGGTGGCGTCCTTGTTCCAGTACCAACTGTCCGTCAGTACCAGCCCTTGCGTGGTTTCGAGACCCAGGCTGTGCACGTCGTCGATGAACATCAGCAGCGCGGCGAGTTTCATCGTCTTGGTAATGCCGAACTCCTTGGCCGCCTTGATCGAGTTGATCGTGTCGCCGCCCGCGTTGGCGAGGCCGAGGATCTGCGCCTTCGACGCTTGCGCCTGCAACAGGAACGACGAGAAGTCCGACGCCGACAGCGGATGGCGCACCGTGCCCAGCACCTGGCCGCCGTTCGCTTTCACCACGTCCGACGTGTTCTTCTCCAGCGCCTTGCCGAATGCATAGTCGGCCGTCAGGAAGTACCACGTCTTGCCGCCCTGCTTCGTCACCGCCGAACCCGTGCCCTTGGCCAGCGCCGTGGTGTCGTACGCGTAATGGATCGTGTACGGCGTGCATTGCTCATTGGTCAGCGTGTCCGCGCCCGCGCCGATGCTGATGTACACCTTCTTCTTTTCTCCGGCCACGGTGTTCATCGACAGACCGGTTGCCGAATTCGTGCCGCCGATCAGCAGATCGACGCCGTCGCGGTCGAACCATTCACGCGCGCGCGACGCCGCGATGTCCGCCTTGTTCTGGTGGTCCGCATACACCACGGTGATCGGCTTGCCGTTGACCTTGCCGCCGAAATCCGCCACCGCCATGCGAATCGCTTCGAGTCCACCTTGCCCGTCGATGTCCGCATACAGACCGGACATGTCGGTGATGAAACCGACCTTCACCGCGTCGTCAGCCGCTTGCGCGCTGCTCATCGTCAAGGCGGCGCCGGCGGCGACCGCGAAACAGAGTGTGGCAAGCCGCGCGAGTGGGTTCTTTTTCATTCCTGTCTCCTGGTTTCTTCGCTTGTGGTTATCAGAGGCAATCGGGCGCTTTTATACGCCCAGTAGATCGTGCAGGACCGGCATCTTGCTTTCAAGCTCACTTGCCCCGAAGTGCTCGACAATCGCGCCGTGCTCCATCACATAGAAGCGGTCCGCCAGCGGCGCGGCAAAACGAAAGTTCTGTTCGACCATCACGACGGTGTAGCCCCGCGCCTTGAGTGTCATGATCATGCGCGCCAGCGCCTGCACGATGACAGGCGCGAGCCCTTCCGAGATTTCGTCGAGCAGCAGCAGGCTCGCGCCGGTGCGCAGAATACGCGCCACCGCCAGCATCTGCTGTTCGCCGCCGGATAGCCGCGTGCCTTGGCTGGCGCGGCGTTCCTGCAGATTCGGGAACATCGAATAGATTTCTTCGAGCGACATCATGTGTGCCTTGTCGCCGGTGGGCGGCGGCAACAGCAGGTTTTCCTCGCACGAGAGGCTCGAAAAAATACCCCGTTCTTCCGGACAGTAACCCACGCCGCAATGCGCGATGCGATGCGTGGGCAGACTAATGGTTTCGCGTCCGCCAATGCGGATCGAACCGGTGCGCCGTCCGGTCAAGCCCATGATGGCGCGCAGCGTAGTGGTCCGGCCCGCGCCGTTGCGGCCCAGCAGCGTGACGACTTCGCCGCGGTTCACCGTCAGATCGACGCCATGCAGAATATGGGATTCCCCGTACCACGCCTGCAAACCCTTGATGTCCAGCGCGGGAACGGCGTTATCCGTCCCGCTTATGTCGAGGCTTTCTCGCTCGGCAATCGTATTCATGCGTGAGCTCCGGCAAGCGCCGCGTCGGCGCTGCCCATATAGGCTTGCATCACGAGCGGATTTTTCGACACTTCGGCGTAGCTGCCTTCGGCGAGCACTTCGCCTCGTTGCAGCACCGTAATCGTGTCGGAAATGCCGGCGATCACATTCATGTTGTGCTCGACCATCAGGATGGTGCGGCCGCTCGATACTTTTTTGATCAACGCCGTCACGCGATCGACGTCTTCATGGCCCATGCCCTGCGTCGGTTCGTCGAGCAACATGAGTTCGGGTTCCATGGCGAGCGTGGTGGCAATTTCCAGCGCGCGTTTGCGGCCATAGGAAAGTTCGACCGTCAACACATCGGCGAAATCGGTCAGTCCGACCTGGGTGAGCAGATCCATTGCGCGGTCATCGAGTTGGCGCAGCGTGCGCTCGCTCTTCCAGAAATGAAATGCCGTGCCGAGCTGGCGCTGCAAACCGATGCGCACATTCTGCAATGCTGTCAGATGCGGAAACACCGCGGAAATCTGGAACGAACGAATAATGCCGCGCCGCGCAATCTGCGCCGGGCGTTCGCCGGTGATGTCGATGCCGTTGAAAACGATCTGGCCCGCAGTGGGTTCCAGAAACTTGGTGAGCAGATTGAAGCAGGTGGTCTTGCCTGCCCCGTTCGGGCCGATCAACGCATGGATCGAGCCACGACGCACGCGCAGGTTGACACCGTTCACGGCGATGAAGCCTTTGAACTCACGAGTGAGGCCGCGCGTTTCGAGAATCGTATCGCCGAGAATCATGTTCCCTTCCATACGGAGTAAGGCGAAGCACTACGATCTTCCGCGCGAACCGCTGCGCGACTTTTTATGACGGCGGCACCCCGTGCCGCTCGTTGGCGTGCTGCACCAATCCGGACGGTAATCCATGGGGCGGCACGCAGCATGGCTGCCATTGTCGCGCCAATGATGCAGCGCATTCATTGGGATTTGCACTTAGTGGAAGAGGATGACGCCCGCCCCGAACAGGGCGCATGCGTGCGAAATGCCCGCCGCGCAGGTCGGACGGGCATCTCATGCGGCTCGTGCGCTAGCTGTCACACTGCGGACATGGAAGGCGTTCCGCTAGCTTGTGCCGCGAAACTGCCGCCCACGTTCGCACGGCGATCTTCGCGGATCATGTCGCTGGCGCGCTCGGCGATCATCAGCGTGGGCGAATTGGTGTTGCCCGAGGTGATGGTCGGCATGACAGATGCATCGACCACGCGCAGCCCGTCAACACCGATAACCCGTAGCCGGTTGTCGACCACCGCGCCGGGGTCGTCGGTCGTCCCCATGCGGCAGGTGCCGACTGGATGGAAAATGGTCGTGCCGACCGCGCCGGCCGCCTGTTGTAACTCCTCTTCGGTCTGGTACTGAATGCCGGGCAAAATCTCCTGCGGCCGGTAGCGTGCGAGCGCGGGCGCCGCCGCGATGCGGCGCGTGAGACGCAACGCGTTGGCGGCAACGTGCCGGTCGTAGTCGGTGGAGAGATAGTTCGGCGCGATCAGGGGCGGCGCTGAAGCATCGGCGGATTCGATGTGAATGCTGCCGCGCGAAGTGGGCCGCAACTGGCACACCGACGCCGTGAACGCATTGAACCGATGCAGCGGCTCGCCGAAGCGATCGAGCGAAAGCGGCTGGACGTGATATTCGAGGTCGGGCCGCGTGAGCGTGCGATCGCCTGGATCGGATTTGGCGAACGCGCCGAGTTGCGACGGCGACATCGACATCGGGCCGCTTTGAAAAAACGCGTACTGCATGCCGATCAGCAACTTGCCCCACCAGTGCGCGGATGCCGTGTTGAGCGTACGCACGCCGTCGACTTTATAGGCCATGCGCAATTGCAAATGATCCTGCAGATTCTCGCCCACCCCGCGCATATCGTTGACGACCTCGATACCGAGATTCTGCAGACGCGCGCCATTGCCGATACCGGAGAGTTCAAGCAACTGCGGTGAATTCACCGCACCTGAACTGAGGATCACTTCGCAGCGTGCCTTGGCCAAATAGTCCGTGTTGTCGCCGCGATATTTGACGCCTGTGCAACGGCGTCCTTCGAATACGACGCGTTGCGTGTGCGCGCCGGTGATCACGGTGAGATTCGGCCGCTTGAGTGCGGGACGCAAAAACGCCTTTGATGCATTCCAGCGAATGCCGCGTTTCTGATTCACGTCGAAGTAGCCGACACCTGTGTTGTCGCCACGGTTGAAGTCGTCGGTGGCGGGAATGCCGGCCTCTTGCGCGGCGCGCGAAAACTCTTCGAGAATTTTCCATTTCAACCGCTGTTTTTCGACCCGCCAAGGTCCGCCCGCGCCATGCGATTCGCTGGCGCCGGCATGGTGATCCTCGCTGCGTTTGAAGACCGGCAACACCGAGTTCCATGACCAGGATGCGTCGTTCGTGACGCGCGCCCATTCATCGTAATCTTCGCGCTGACCACGCATGTAGATCATGCCGTTGATGGAAGAACTGCCGCCCAACACGCGTCCTCGCGGATATGACAGCGCGCGGCCATTGAGGCCCGCTTCCGCCTGCGTTTTATAGAGCCAGTCCGTGCGCGGATTGCCGATGCAATAGAGGTAGCCGACCGGCACGTGAATCCAGTGATAGTCGTCTTTTCCGCCGGCTTCGAGCAGAAGCACTTGCACGTCGGGATCCTGGGTCAAGCGATTGGCCAGCACACAACCCGCTGTGCCCGCACCCACGATGATGTAGTCGAATTCGCCTTCGAGACGCCGGGCCGCGGACGTCGGATCGGTATGGCTCATTGTTCAGTCTCCTAAGCTTTTTTTGCCGGCAAGTCGCATGGTTGTCATGCGACTGCGGCCTAGGCTCTATTTTTGTTTTCTGCCTTCGACATGCCGCCAGAAGCGCAGCCTGCCGAACGCAATCGTCTCACACTACTTAGCCACCGGCATCGTGAACTCTGCACCCTTGGCAATACTGTCGGGCCAGCGCTGCATGATGCTCTTGTAGCGCGTATAAAACCGGACACCTTCTTCACCATACGCATGATGATCGCCGAACAGCGACTTCTTCCAGCCACCAAACGAATGCCACGCCATCGGCACCGGAATCGGCACATTGATGCCCACCATGCCGATCTGGATCTGCCGCGAGAAAGCGCGAGCGACGCCGCCATCGGACGTAAACAACGACACGCCGTTAGCAAACTCGTTGGCGTTGATCAGTTCCACCGCGGAAGCAAAATCCGGCACGCGCACTACACAGAGCACGGGTCCGAATATCTCTTCGCGATAGATCTTCATGTCGGTCGAAACATTGTCGAACAGAGTGCCGCCCAGAAAGAAACCCTTCTCATGACCGCTGACCTGATGGCCGCGTCCGTCGACCACCAGCTTCGCGCCCGCTTCGATGCCCGAGTCGATATAGCCGACCACTTTCTCGCGATGCACCGACGTCACCAACGGTCCCATCTCGGCATCCGATTCCATGCCGTTGAGAATCTTCAAACTCTTCACGCGCGGTGTGAGCCGCTCGACCAGTTCATCGGCGATATGTCCGACCGCGACGGCCACCGAGATCGCCATGCAACGCTCGCCCGCGGAACCGTATGCCGCCCCGATCAAGGCATCGACGGCCTGGTCGAGATCCGCGTCCGGCATCACCACCAGATGATTCTTCGCTCCGCCCAAAGCTTGCACACGCTTGCCGTGCCTCGTGCCTTCCGTGTAGATGTATTCGGCAATCGGCGTCGAACCGACAAACGACAATGCGCTGACTTCCGGATGCACCAGCAACGCATCGACAGCGACCTTATCGCCATGCACCACGTTGAACACGCCGTCCGGCAAGCCGGCTTCCTTCAGCAATTCCGCGAGACGGCTCGAACAGGACGGATCGCGCTCGGACGGCTTCAACACAAACGTGTTGCCGCACGCAATCGCCACGGGGAACATCCAGCACGGCACCATCATCGGGAAATTGAATGGCGTGATGCCGGCGACCACGCCGAGTGGTTGACGCAGATTCCAGTTGTCGATGCCGCCGCCGATCTGATCGGTGAAGTCGGTCTTCAACAGGTTCGGAATGCCGCACGCGAACTCGACGATCTCGATGCCGCGCATCACCTCGCCCTTTGCATCCGAAAACACCTTGCCGTGCTCGCGCGTGATCAGTTCCGCGAGTTCGTCGTGGTGACGGTCGAGCAGTTCCTTGAACTTGAACAGGACACGCGCGCGCTTGATCGGCGCGGTTTCACTCCACGCGGGAAACGCGGCCTTGGCGGCAGCGACGGCGGCATCCACTTCGGCGACGCTCGCCAGCGGCACGCGCGCGCTCACACTGCCTTGCGCAGGATTGAAGACGTCGCCGAAACGGCCGCTCGTTCCCTCAAACGTCTTGCCGTTGATGAAGTGGGTCAGCGCACGGGCGCTAGTCGCGCTACGCTGGGTTTCGTCCTGATATGTCTCGCTCATGATGTCCTCTTTCGTGTGAAGTCTTCCGCCCCGGCGTGCCCGGGGCGTGATAAAGCCGTGCTGAAAGTGAAGCGTACGGCGCTTCGGGCCGGGAAATCCAATGAGTAATGCTCAACTGCGCTATAAGGCGCGTTAATATCAGGCTATGGATCTGACTCTGCTCCGGGCGTTCGTCACCGTGGCGCGCGAGGGCAACCTCACGCGTGCCGCCGTGCAACTGCACCTGACCCAACCTGCCGTCAGCCTGCAAATCAAGCATTTGCAGGAGACGCTCGGCGTCACGCTGTTCACGCGGACCTCGCACGGGCTCTCGCTCACGCGCGACGGACAAGCGCTGCTGCCGCACGCCGAACGCGCGCTCGGCGCGGCGAACGACGTGCAGCGGGCGGCGCAATCGCTGCGTCACGAGGTGCGCGGACGATTGCGGATCGGCACGATCCTCGACCCGGCGTTTCTGCGCCTGGGCGGCTTTCTCAAGCAGCTCGTGGAAAGCTGGCCGCACATCGAGACGGCCTTGCGCCACGGCATGTCGGGCTGGGTGCTGGAGCAGGTTCGCGCGGGCGAGCTGGATGTCGGCTACTACATCGGCCTGCCGTCCGAAGACGAACCGCGCGACGGCCCCGCTTTTCATGCGGTCACGCTGACTGCCTTCCAATACCGCGTGCTCGCGCCGGCCGGCTGGAAAGACCGCGTCAAGGGCGCGCGCGACTGGCGTGCGCTGGCGGCGCTGCCGTGGATCTGGACGCCGCCCGCGTCGGCGCATAACCGGCTGTTGACGCGCTGCTTCGACGAAGCCGGTGTGAAGCCGGTCAAGGTGGCGGAAGTGGACCAGGAGCCGTCGATGCTCGATCTGGTTAAATCAGGCGTCGGTCTCACGCTCGCACGCGACGCCACCGCGATCGCCGAGGCGCATGCGCACGCGTTGACCATCGTCGAAGGTGTTACCGTGCCGACCCAGCTCAGCTTTATCACGCTCGCGCAGCGCAAGGAGGAACCGGCGATCGCCGCGGCATTGAAGCTAATCGAGCAGCAATGGGCGACTTGAGGATCGCGAATGGCGCTTGCGTGACGGGCATGAGAGCGCCAGCGAATGTGCGATATGAGCCGCTCTCATGACAGCTGCAAGCCGTCTGGTCCTATCGCCATAGATAACCGGCGCTATCTCCTCACGCAGCGGCCGCCTGCGTGAGGGTTCAGCAACCCGCTCGCCCGCAGCGACCACTTGCCCCGCGCCTGAAACCACACCGTCACGCAGTTTTTGTTAGATTGAGGGTTCGCGCTCACGCGCCTGCTCGCCATCCTTTTCCGTTCCACCTGATTTGTCCTTCCCGGCAGCTTCGCCTCTGCAACACCGGAAGCCGCCGACCAATCCATCCTTCAACAGGAACCTGACATGGCACGCAACATTGAAATCAAAGCCCGCGCCCAGCATTTCGAGCAACTCCGCGAACGCGCGGCGCAGCTCGCGCCGGACGCACCGCTGATCTTCCGCCAGCAGGACTTTTTCTACGACGTGCCGCGCGGCCGCCTGAAGCTGCGCCAGTTCGACGACGGCACGCCGGCCGAGCTGATCTTCTACCAGCGCGACGACCGCGACGGTCCGAAGGCGTCGTATTACACGCGCAGCCCGGTGACCAATCCGGAGGCCATGCACGCGCTGCTCGCCACCGCGCTGACCACGCGCGGCATCGTCACCAAGGAACGGCATGTGTATCTGACCGGGCGCACGCGGATCCATCTGGACCGCGTCGACGGTCTGGGCGACTTCGTCGAACTGGAAGTGGTGCTCGCCCAGGACGACGATGAAGAAGGCGGCCACGCCGAAGCGCATGCGATGTTCGCCACACTCGGCGTGCCGGAATCGGATCTGGTGGCGGTGGCCTACGTCGATTTGCTGAGCCCGGACAGCGCGCCGAAGCAAGCGGCATAAGCCTGTGGCAACCCAGGGCTGCAGGCGGAGTCAGCGCGGCCGGCGCCGCATCAAGGTGCGGCCGTCCCCGGCGACAGATGGCCCAGCGGCAACGGGCCATTGCGTTTGAACGTGGTGAGCACGATATTCGAGCGCACGCTGTCGACGCCTGGCACACGCATCAGCTTCTTCATCACGAACGTCGACAGATAATTCAGATCGGGCGCGACAATGCGCAGGAGATAGTCGGCGTCGCCCACCACGGCATGACATTCCAGCACTTCAGGCAGCACATCAATCTGCTGTTGAAACTGCTCGATGATCGAATCGCCGTGGTGCTTCAACTTCAGACTGGTAAACGCGGTGACGCCAAGCCCGAGCTTTTCGGGCCGCAGCACGACGCGATAGCCATCCACCACGCCCACCTGCTCCAGCCGCTGCAGACGCCGTCCAATCTGCGACGGCGACAGCGGCACCTGCTCCGCCAGTTGCTGATGCGTTGCACGGCCGAAGCGCTGAAGCACGTCCAGCAGCGCAAGATCGAAGTGATCGAGTTCTAACATGTTGAATATCCGCATTAAATGGCTTATTCATGCATGATTATTGCATGATCAGCCCATACGCCGCCATCATTGCGCCCATTCCGCACTGCCGCCGCTCTACACTTGCATCATCCATATATAAGCCGTCACCGTAGAGCGCAGCGTCATGTCCACCGCCAATACCGCCAAACTGAAAGAGCAATTCGACGCCGGCCTCGAAACCCGCGCCGATTTCACCATCGACCAACCGACCGGGCGCTACGGCGCGGTCGACCATGCGGTATGGCAACAGCTTTATGCGCGGCAGACGGCGCTGCTCAAAGGGCGCGTCTGCGACGAGTTCCTGGCGGGCGTCGACACCATCGGCATGCCCACCGACCGCGTGCCCTCATTCGACGAAATCAACGCGAAGCTCACGCTCGCCACCGGCTGGCAGATCGTCGCCGTGCCCGGCCTCGTACCGGACCAGGTGTTCTTCGAGCATCTGGCGAATCGCCGCTTTCCCGTGACCTGGTGGATGCGCCGGCCGGACCAGCTCGATTATCTGCAGGAGCCGGACTGTTTTCACGATCTGTTCGGCCACGTGCCGCTGCTGATCAATCCCGTTTTCGCGGACTACATGCACGCGTACGGTCGTGCCGCAGTCGCCGCCCATGACGCCGGCGCCCTGCCGCTCCTCGCCCGTCTCTATTGGTACACAGTGGAGTTCGGGCTGATCCGCGACGCGGCCAGTCCGAACGGCGTGAAGATCTACGGCGCGGGCATCGTGTCGAGCAAGGGCGAGACGCTCTACAGCCAGCAAAGCGCAGCGCCGAACCGCCTCGGCTTCGATCTCGAACGGGTGATGCGCACGCGCTACCGCATCGACACGTTCCAGAAAACCTACTTTGTGATCGACGACTTCGCGCAGTTGCTCAACATCGCGCAAACCGATTTCGCGCCGCTGCTGGCAAGGCTTGCCGCCGAACCGGCCTTCGCGGCCGGCGACGTCCTCCAGCACGACCGCGTCATTACGCGCGGCTCGCAGGAAGGCTGGCTGGCCGACGGTGATATTTGAAAAGCGCGCCGGCTGCGGGCAGACGTCATCCGTGAAAAAATAGGGATGCGCACGCTCACCGGCGTGCCCGTTCGTATCCAATGAGGTAGCACCATGATTCAGAAACTGACTTCCGAAGAACGCGCCACGCAGCTCGCCGGCTTGCAGGGCTGGCAAGCGGTGGCGGACCGCGACGCGATCCAGCGCCAGTTCAAATTCGCCGACTTCAACGAAGCATTCGGCTTCATGACGCGCGTGGCGATCAAGGCGCAGGAAATGGATCACCATCCGGAATGGTTCAATGTCTACAACAAGGTGGAGATCACGCTGTCCACGCATGAGGCCGGCGGCTTGACCGAGCGCGACATCAAACTGGCGACGTTTATCGACAGTATTACGGCGTAATACAAAAAAGCTGGTGCGTCTCAGGCGTGTTTATGCGCCGACCATCGAGCAATTTGGCAGCAATGAAAGGGCATTGCAGGTAATCCCTTGCCCAAACCTTCAGTTCTACAGGCTATTCTTAAGGTGCACGTAAGAATCCCACGCTTGCCTGGCAATGCCGTCTAAACGATCCAGTGATAGCGAGTGCTGACGCTGTACAATCAGCAGCGCATACGGCTTGGAGAGCGCGCTTGCCTCCTTGCACAGAACGAGTTCGTCGCCGCTCGAAGGTGAGCGGGCACGCCAGAAGTTGATTGCGGCTTCCAGTTCGTGAATGCTTATCTCGGACATGACTTCGTGATCGCTTTCAGGAAAACGCCGGGTTGTCCGAAGTTATCCTGGCCCTTCGGGAGACTGGTGCGATGTGACAGGTTGAGAAGCGCCCGGTTGGCGTTTCGAGGCCGCTCGATGCCTGCTTCGTGGCCGCTTCGTGCCAGTTCGGTACGGCCACGCCGCACGCTGTCTGTGCAGCAGGCGCCCCGGCGAACCGCTTGCCCAAACGCCTAACCCATTGTACTTGAGCGAAACCCATGCGACTCCTTCTGATCGAAGATGACCGCCCCATCGCACGCGGCATCCAAAGCAGTCTCGAACAAGCCGGCTTCACCGTCGACATGGTCCACGACGGCATTTTCGCCGAACAGGCCCTCACGCAAAATCGCCATGAGCTGGTGATCCTCGATCTGGGTCTGCCCGGCATCGACGGCATGACGCTGCTCTCGCGCTTCCGTCAGAGCAATCGCCATACACCGGTGATCATCCTCACCGCGCGCGATGAACTGAACGACCGCGTGCAAGGCCTGAATTCCGGCGCCGACGACTACATGCTGAAGCCGTTCGAGCCCACCGAGCTCGAAGCGCGCATCCGCGCGGTCATGCGCCGCAGTGGTCCGCACGGCGATATGCCGCGTCCGGAAGTGTCGCTGGGCGGTGTGCGCCTGTCGGGCGTCGATCGCCGCATTTTCAACGACGACAAGCCGCTCGAACTCTCGCCGCGCGAATTCGCGGTGCTCGAAATGCTGCTGCTGCGTCATGGCCGCGTGGTCAGCAAGGCACAGCTGCAAGACCATCTGACGCATTTCGGCGGCGATCTCGGCGACACGGCGATCGAGGTCTATGTGCACCGGGTTCGTAAAAAGCTCGAAAACTGCCGTGTCGAGATCGTCACGGTACGCGGCTTCGGTTATCTGTTGCAGGAAATCCGTCAGGCCGCATAATCGTCGTGAAGGCCGCACGCTACGTTGCGGCCTGACGACGCCAGACCGGCGCCGCGCACTCGGTGCGCACCTCGCCGGCATCCGGCGATATTTCGCGGTGCTTGCGCCGTTGCTACTTTCCCGCGCGTTCGATCATGCCCCAGCCGGCCGCCAATAGTCTGCGCCGCACGCTGCTGCGGCGCCTCGCTGCTCCCCTTTCGCTGCTCGCGCTTATGAGCGGCCTGATCGCCTACTGGCTGGCGTGGCAGTACACGCAGCACGTGGTCGACCGTTCGCTCGCCGATCTTGCCACGGCGATCTCCAAACAGATCCAGATTGCCGGCCCGGATGCACGCATCACGGTGCCGCCGCTCGCACAGGCCATGTTCTCGGACCCGGTCGAGCACCTCGTCTACCGCATCAGCACCGGCGAAACGGAAATTGCCGGCGATCACAATCTTCCGCTGCAAGGCACGAGCGTGCGGCGCATGCATTACGCGTATGTATTCGAAACGCAGCATCAAGGCGTGACGGTGCGAGTGGCGCAGGTCCGGGTCGATCAGCCGACGGGTAATCCGATCGTCGTCGAAGTCGGTCAGCCGGTGCATCACCGGTTTCGCATTGCCGCCGAATTTCTGGTCGCGATCATGATGCCGCTGCTGTTGCTGCTGCTGGCGGGCTGGGTGATCGTATGGCGCGTGGTCAATCAGCAGCTCAATCCGCTTACCGATCTTGCCGATTCGCTGAACCGGCAAACTCACACGTCGCTCGAACCGGTCGATGAAACCTATGTGCCGGTCGAAATTCGCCCGTTGACCGGCGCGTTGAATGCGTTGCTCGGCCGCCTGAAAACGGCACTCGACGGTCAGCGCAAGTTCATCGCCGACGCCGCGCATCAACTCCGCACGCCGCTGACCGCCGTCAAATTGCATGCGGAGCAGGCGGCCATCGCGCGCGATCCGCAGCAAACCCTGGCCGCCGTGCGTGAACTGCGCGCCGCGGCTGATCGTGCCGTGCGGCTATCCAATCAACTGCTCTCGCTCGCGCGTGCCGAGCCGGGCGAACAGGCGGCTCGCTTCGTCAACGTGGACATGGCCGCGCTCGCGTTCGACACGGGCGCCGAGTGGGTGCCGCGTGCGTTGACGTTCCACGTCGACCTCGGTTTCCAGCGTCTGGACGACCCCAGCAACGGCCATCCGTTGATGGCGCGCGGCAATCCCGTGCTGCTGCACGAAGTACTCGCCAATCTGCTGGATAACGCGCTCAAATACGTGCCGCCGTCGCGCTTCGATGGCGGCCGCATCACGGTAACGGTGTCGCAAACGGTGATCGACGAATCGCGCATGGCGGAGATCATCGTCGAAGACAACGGGCCGGGCGTGCCGCGCAACCAGCAGGCCGATCTATTCAAGCGGTTCTTCCGCGGCGACGGTCAGACCGACGCCGGCGTGGATGGCGGCGCCGGTCTGGGCCTCGCGATCGTCCACGACATCATGGTGCTGCATCACGGCAGCGTGCATTACGAGGATGCCCCGGAAGGCGGCGCACGTTTCATCGTGCGCATTCCGCTCGTGCCGGTCACTGTTCAGAGCGATGTGGAGGTGGTTGAACCGAGACGCCAGGCAAAAAAATCGGCGCACTCGGCGCCGTTGGATATTTGACTGTCTGCAAGCTCGACGGGCGTCTGAATCAATCGCCAACGTGATCGATCAGACAGCCCAAACATCATTTCTTCTTCGCTTTCTTCGCCGACGTTTTGCCCTTGGCCGCCGACTTCCCGGACTTGCCCTTCTCCTTCTCCGGCGCCGCCAGCATCGTGCCGCGGCACTTGCGCGCGCCGCAACGGCATTCGTATTCCTTCTTGAGCTTCTTGGTCTGACGCGCGTCGATCACGAGGCCGTAATCGTAAAAGACCTCCTCGCCTTCCGCGATATCGCGCAATGCATGCACGTATACGTGACCGTCGATTTCTTCGGCTTCGCAGTTCGGCGCGCAGGAATGGTTGATCCAGCGCGCGCTATTGCCGTTCACTTTGCCGTCGATGACCTTGCCGCTGTCGAGTGCGAAATAGAACGTGTGATTCGGTTCGGCCGGATTATGCGGATGACGGCGCAGCGCTTCTTTCCAGGAGATCCGCTCGCCTTTGTATTCGATCAGGCGCTCGCCGGCCGCAATCGGTTCGAGGGCAAACACGCCTTTGCCGTGCACACCCGAACGGCGCACGGCGATCCTGCGTGAACTCATTGAATGAATCCTTGTGAAGAACTGGGGGTGAAGTTTGGCAGCCGTCGAAAATGCCCGCGTCTCGCGCGCTGCTTTTTTCTGCCGCGGATAGCAAACGCGGCGCCTTGCGAGCGCCGCGTCGACCTGCGACGCACGTGCGCCACAACCGGCATCCTACACGCTGAAGACGGCTTCGTTCAACCGTCAAAAAGACGCGCGCCGTTGACGGCTGGCCAACTTCACCGTTGTCCGAACGAAATGTCGCCGAACAATGCCTTTTGCTCGCGCGGTTGCGAACGCCAGTACTGCGGCGGCGCTTCGACCGTCGCGCCGAGCTGCGCCGCGGCGTGCCACGGCCAACGCGGGTTGTACAGCAACGCACGGGCCATCGCGATCAGGTCGGCGTCGCCGTCTTCGATCAGTTGTTCGGCATGCAACGGGTCGGTGATGAGGCCCACGCCGATGGTCGTGAGGCCGGTTGCTTTCTTAACCGCCTTGGCAAAGGGGATCTGATAACCCGGTTCAAGCGGAATCTTCTGCAACGGCGAGACGCCGCCGGAGGACACGTCGATCCAGTCGCAGCCGCGCTTTTTCAGCTCCTGTGCGAACGCGATGGTGTCTTCCAGCGTCCAGCCGCCTTCGACCCAGTCCGTCGCGGAGACACGCACGCCGACCGGTTTGTCGGCGGGAAAGGCAGCGCGCACGATATCGAAGATTTCAAGCGGAAAGCGCATGCGGTTTTCCAGCGAGCCGCCGTAGTCGTCGTCGCGCTGATTGGCGATCGGCGAGAGGAACTGATGCAGCAGATAGCCGTGCGCCGCGTGCACTTCCAGTCCATCGACACCGAGCCGCGCGGCACGCCGAGCCGAGGCCGCGAATGCTTCGCGGATGCGGTTCAGCGCAGGCGTGTCGAGCGCCAGCGGCGGTTCTTCGCCGGCCTTGTGCGGCAACGCGGACGGCGCGAGCGGCAGCCATCCGCCTTGCGACACTGGAATCAGCTGGCCGCCTTCCCACGGCGCGTGGCTCGACGCCTTGCGCCCGGCGTGCGACAACTGCATCGTGACCTTGATGTGCGAATGCTTGCGGATCGCGGCCAGCACGGGCACGAGCGCGGCTTCGGTGACGTCGTCCCACAGGCCGAGATCGCCTGGTGTGATGCGGCCGTCCGGCTCGACCGAGGTTGCCTCGATGCACAGCATGCCGGCACCGGATAACGCCATGCTGCCGAGATGGATCATGTGCCACGCGGTTGCCTCGCCACGGTCGGCGGAATACTGGCACATCGGGGACACGACGATACGATTGGGAAGCGTCACGCTACGCAGCGTGAGCGGAGAAAAAAGCGCGCTCATGGATTACGCCCAGTAGAAACCCGAGAGCGATCGAGCATAGCACCGCAAGTGATTTAGTGCTGGCCCATAGCCATTCAGGGTTTCGCCTCGACCTGATCGAGCCACTCGCCGAACATCCGGCACGCGGCGGCTTCGAGCGCGGGACCGAACTTCGCGGTCTCGGCCCGCAATTGGCGTGCGTCGATGCCGTGGCCAACCAGTTCGCCCGCGTTGCCGATCAGCCAGGGCTCGAAGCGATCCGTCCGAATCTCCGGATGACACTGCAGGCCCAGCACATGATTGCCCCAGGCGAACGCCTGGTTTTCGCAAGCCGGCGTCGATGCAAGCCGCGTTGCCTTGTCAGGCAGATCGAAGGTATCGCCGTGCCAATGCAGCATGGAGGTCTGCGCGCCGTCCAGATGACGGACAGGAGAAGCACGGCCGGCGTCCGTCAGCGTAAGCGGCGACCAGCCGAGTTCGGTTTGACCCGCGGGATAGACGCGAGCGCCAAGAGCACGCGCGATTAATTGAGCACCGAGACAGATGCCGAGAGTCGGCAAACCCGCAGCGATGCGTTTCTCGATCATGGACAGCAACGGCACGAGCGTCGGATAAAGCGCGTCGTCGGTTGCGCTGATCGGGCCGCCGAGCACCACCATCAGCGACGCGGAAACCGGGTTCGGCGCTTCGATGCGGGCAAAGCCCACGTCGAGATAGCGGACCGGGCGCCCGCGCTCGCCGAGCACCAGCTCAAGACTGCCCAGATCCTCGAAGTGCACGTGGCGAATGGCCAGAACTTCGCGATTCATCGGCCTGTCCCACCTTCAGGTTGACTAAAGACTCGCCGCCACGCGGCACCAGTCGGCTGACGGGCGGCAAACGCCGCCCGCTGAAGCCGGCTTGGCAGTGTAGCGGATTGTCCCGGAAGAAGCCGCCTTATTGGGCGAAGATCTTCCAGGTCTTCTTCTGGGTGGCGACGTCGGCCATCTCATACACCGAGCAGTCGAGGCGCAGATCCGTATCCGACATGTTCAGATCGAGCAACGCGCAATGATGCGGCGTCTTCTTCGGGTTCTTGCTCGGCTCGAAATGCGTGCAGCTCAGACACATGCGGTGCGGCGGAATCGTGCCTTGCGCTTCCAGTTGATGAACGGTCTTCAGCAGCGTGCGATAGAACACAGCCTGCTCGTCGTCACGCAGCGTGCCGACCGCCTTGGCCAAAAAGTCCGGCCATTGCGCCGCGCGCTTCGCAGCCGTACGGCCACGGGCCGTCAGGCGGACCGCGAGGGCACGGCCGTCGTCCAGGGCACGGCGCTTTTCGACCAGCCCTTTGGTTTCGAGCGTGCTGACTGCATCACTTGTCGTCGCGGCGGTGAGCGCCGTTTCGCGGGCAATTTCGCCGAGACGCATCGGGCCTTTGCGCTGCATCAGCAAGACCAGAATTTCGCCCTGGGTGGGTGTCAGGCCAGCGCCCTCCGCCCATTCCCAAGCCTGGCTCCGCATCGCCGTGCTCAATCGCAATAGGCTGTGGGTCACCCGCCCGGTCGCCTGTTCTCCGTATACGCCTTCGCTCATAATCTTCGATTGGTTTATTTACAGCTTTCGTACGACGCCGGCGAACTGCTTGCCGACCGCGCCCGTAGCCTGTGTGGGGTAGCCTCGCCCAACTGCGGACAAGACGGTTTTCTACTATCTCAAAAATTTACCGCCTTGCAAGGCAAAGCAGCGGAAACGACATTCTATGCGAGAGCGGCGAATCGTACAGCTAAGTTATCCAACACAAGTTGTGGATAACCACGGGAAAACTCAGGGATGGCTTGTGCGCCGATTCTTGATAAGCACCCAAGCCTGATCCGCGTGTCACAAAGTTGTCCTCGTATACCGGCGCCGATGCACCCTCGATCAGCGCAGTTATGGTTTACGCAGCACGTTGACTTTGCAGGGAATTATTCAGTTGTCCACAGGCAGATGCAATGCTTGTTAACTACTACTACGTTTGTATACATTAACGGTATAAAAACCTAAGGCACGCCGAGCTGGAAAATTAATTTATTGAAAAAAAACCCGCTCGAGGCGGGTTTCCTTACGATTTCACGCAGGCCATCAAGCCCGCGGTTAGGCCCGCCACTGCAAACACTGCTGCCTGACGGCTTCATGCAGAGACTTTTCCCGTTCGACGACACCGCGTAACCAGGTTGCATCATTCACCTGACCGCGAGCGATCGCGCCGATCTCGGCAAGCGCATTGCCCGAACCCAACGCTTCGGCGTGCGGAGCAATCAGATCCAATGTTTCGAGGATGTCTTCGGAAATCGTCTTGCGCTCGCCCGTTTGCGGATTGATGCAGGTACCGGCCAGGCCGAAGCGGCATGCTTCGAAACGATTGAACGTGTAGACGAGGTAATCGTCTTCTTGCGGCGTGATCGGTTTGTCGAGCAGCAGATGCCGCGCGAGCGTCTGGATGTAGCAGGCAATCGCCGCCGCGCGATCCACGGACAACGGCGTGTCCATCACACGAACTTCGATCGTGCCGAAACCCGGCTTCGGTCGGATGTCCCAGTAGAAATCTTTCATGCTGTTGACGACGCCGGTGTGGACCATCTTCGAGAAATATTCCTCGAAACTGTCCCACGTCAGGACGAACGGCGCGCGGCCCGACAGCGGGAACGCGAACACGGAATTCAGTCGTGCCGAATGAAAACCGGTGTCGACACCCTGCACGAACGGCGACGACGCGGACAACGCAATGAAATGCGGAATGAAGCGCGACATGGAATGCAGCAGATAGAGCGCGCTGTTCGGATCCGGGCAGCCGATATGCACGTGCTGGCCGAACACCGTGAATTGCTTGGCAAGATAGCCGTACAACTCGGAGAGATACTGAAAACGCGGCGTATCGACGATCTGCCGCTCGCTCCATTGCTGGAACGCATGCGTGCCGCCGCCGCACAAACCGACGTTCAGATGATCCGCGGCGGAAACCAGCGTGTCGCGAATCTTGCGCAAGTCGGCGACGGCCTGCTCGTGCGTCGTGCAAATGCCGGTCGACAACTCGATCATGCTTTCGGTGATTTCCGGCGTGATGTTGCCGGGGATCTTTTCGTCCTTGATGAGGCGCAGCAGATCCGAGCCGGCTTTGGTCAGATCATAGTCATGCGTATTGACGATCTGCATCTCGAGTTCGACACCGAAGGTGAACGGTTTCGAATCGATGAAGGGTTCGAGTGACATGGCGTCCCCTGAGTCAGGTCGGCCGGGCGTGGGTCACATGCCCGGCCGTTTTTGAATCGAATATAAGTTGCAAAAAGCGTGTCGAAGATCGAGCTTCGAGCAGCACAACGCGCTCTTTGCCTCGCGCCGACTATTCGCGCCGCTCAGCGACCAGCGCCACGCTGCGATAGACGAGCCACGGCCCGAGAATTTGCAGCACGAAAATGGAACACATCACGATCGCGCGCAGTTGCGGATCGAAGTTCGGATACAGGTTGTAGGTGTCGTCGACCAGCAGATACGCAAGCGCCGACATCGGCGATAAGGATAGACCGAGCGCCATCCCCTGCTTCCAGTTCAAGCCGCTCGGCTTGGCGAACGCCAGCACGCCCACCAGTTTCGCCACGAGGCGCGCAACAATCAGACCCAGCGCCGCGACGCCGCCGAGCGCGATGTCTTTCCATTCGAACGAAGTCAGCGTCAGCACGAACAGAATCACGGTCAACAACCAGCCGGCCGTGCCGAAGTGCTCCGGCCACAACTGCGGACGCGCTTCATGATTCTTCACGATGATGCCCGCGGCCAGCAACGCAAGAATGGTCGACAGCTTGAACAGATGCGCGACCGCGATAGCCAGCAGCACCAAGCCGAACAGCGCGACGAACGAGTGCTCGTCCTGCATGTTCAACCGTCGATAGAAGAATGTGCAGGTACGCGCGAGCAGATACGCGAGCACGAGCGAGCCGACCAGCAGATAAAGCGGTTGCAGGATGGTCGCGAAAACGTTGCCGTACATCTCCTGATGCAGCCAGCTCGATACGAGCTTTTCGATCACCACGGCATACATGCTGTTCAGCGCGGTCAGGGTCAACAGACGCTGGGTCACCTGGCCTTCCGCGCGCAATTCCGTTTTCAGCTGAATCACCATGGCCGGCGACGTTGCCATGGCGATCGCGGCGAGCACGGTTGCCACCATCAGCGGCACGTTGAGGAACAGCAAAACCGGCAACACGAGCGCGAAAGTCAGCGTGGCTTCGGCGACGCTCGACAGAATCAGCCACGGATTCCGACGGATCCAGCGCAAATCGAGCCGGCTGCCGAGTTCGAACAGCAACAAACCGAGCGCGACATCGAGCAGCGGCCGCGCGGCGCTCGCGGAATCCGCATCGATCACGCCCGATCCGGCCGCACCGGCGATCAGACCAATCACCGCATAACCGGAAATGCGCGGTAAACGCCACGCGCGATAGCACAGCTCACCGCACAGGCCGGCGGCGAGCAATGCGAGACCAGCCCAAAAAATGGCGTCGGGTGAAAGCGGCCAGGCTGGAAAAAATGAAAACGCCGAATTCATCGTAATGGGTTCTCCTTAGCAGCAACGGCAGGCGACACGAACCGGCACGAACACCGGCGAGCGGGGTGGGCACATGAAGCGCTCACTGTCGCGATCGCTTCGCGTGGCCAGCGTTGCGAGTTTTTCAACGATCGGATGATCTGAATGCCCGGCAGCAGTAAGGAACCTGGCGCATTCGGGGTGCGGCCGTAGCAACCGGCACGGTGATAGAGCGCCGTCGACTTTGAATCAGATTCTGATTGAGCGGCACCGTTCCGTTTGCTGCGTGTGCCGCTGTAGAGACAGGGCACGACGCGGAAAAGAACGGCGATTGTGCCATAGCTTTTTCAGCCTTGACCGAAAAGGCGCGAACATGCTGGCAAAACGGTAAAAACGTACGTTATCTCGCTGGCGTGAGGAAAAACCGACCGTTTTCAGCGCGAATCCTGCCGGTCAAAACGGCTAGTTTGATCGCGGCAAATGTGCTTTTCGGGACATCGCGGTGGAAGTTTTGCACGGGTTCAGAAGCGGTCCGAGCTACGCCGCTAAGCTCTGCACCCGCCACGGTCTTTCTGTTTACAGGTTTACCGTATGTATACGTAGTAACAGTTAACAAGGTGCCTCGGTTTCTGTGGATAACTCCTGTTTACCGAAACGAATCATCGCTTTGTCGACGGCATAACCGGATGCACAGCATGTGCGGGAGCGGCGCGTATACAAGGGTAACTTTTGGCGAGTTTCTGCGACGGCCAAGTTACCCCGTTTACGTCCACAACGGTTCCACACCTGTTGCGCCGGTAAACCAAGCGGTTATCCACAACTTTCAGTGGATAACTCATCTGGCGAACCGGCTGGGCGGGGCCTGCGGTTAACTCACCGTTCCCTGACGCAATGCGCGCAACAGGAAGCGCGCCGGGTCGATGTCTTCAGCCAGATCCCGTTCAAGCGGCCAAGGTTCGCCTTCGAGTTGCGAAGCGATGAGTTCCGCGCCGAGCGCCGCCCATACGAGGCCTCGTGAACCGTACGCAAAGGCGCCGTAGAGGCCATCCGTCCGCGGCAGATCAAGTGGCCACGCGCCACGCAGACGCGGCGCGTCAAGCGCAGCCTGCGCTTCGTCGGCGAGCTGGCCGATCATCGGCATGCGATCGCTGGTGACGCAGCGGAACGCGACGCGTCCCGCGAAGTCCGCCGATTTAGCCCGTTCGACGACATCCCCGAACGCCGGCAGCATCTGCGCGACGCGCTCAAGGTTTTCCTTGTGGCCGTCCGCGCGCAACGATGTGTCGGGGTCGTCGAGTTCATACGTGGCGCCGGTCAACGTGCCACCGTCCGCCAGCGGCACCGCGTAGCCTTCGCCGATTACGGGTATCTGAAGCGGCGGCAGCACGGTGCCTGCCGGCAGCAAAGTGAGTTGACCGCGAATGCTGCGAGTCGGCGCATGCTGTGAACCGGCGATGCGCGCGGCATCGTGTGCGGTGGCGACGATGACCACCGGCGCACGCACGATGGCCTCGCCCGATGTATCGAATACGGTCCATTGACCATCGGACCGCTCGATTCGCGCGACGTCCACACCGAAGCGGCGCTCCAGTAGTGAACCCGCCGCGGCACACTGCGCGGCGCATAGCGACGCCGGGTCGATCCAGCCACCGTGTGGAAAGAACCATCCGCCGCGCGCGAGCGGCATGCCGGCGAGCCGCTGCGCTTCATCTGAAGAGACCGGCCTGACGTAGTCGGACGGATAGCCGAATGCAGCGATCGCTTCGCTGATCGAACGGGCTTCGTCTTCGTCCGCGGCGATCTGCAATAGGCCCAGGCCGCCGCGCAACGGCGCGTGGCCGAGCCGCTCGAGCGCGGCCCAACGCCTGAGCGCATACAGAAAGCCGGCACGCGTGACGCGCGAGGCGACGCTGTCGTCGCGCGAAATCATGGGATGGAACACGCCGGCCGGATTGCCCGACGCCTCCTGCGCGACCGAAGCGTGCCGCTCCAGCGACGTGATGCGCCAGCCGCGCGCGGCGAGCCGCTCGATCACGGCGCAGCCGGCCAGCCCCGCGCCGATCACCACCGCATGCCTTTCGTCGACCGCGAGCGGCGTCGGCGGCTCATGACGGCGCACGCGCCAGCGCGGCGCGAAATGGCCGACCAGCATCGCCCGTTTCCAGCCAAAGCCGTCCACCTTGCGGTACTCGAAGCCGCATTGCGTCAACGCGCGCTTGATGTCGCCAGCGCTACTGTAAGTGGCGAACGTGGCGCCCTCGCCTGCCAGCCGCGCGAGCGCCTTGAAGATTATCGGAGTCCAGAGTTCGGGATTCCTGGCGGGCGCGAAGCCGTCGAGATAAAACGCATCGGCGCGTAGCCTCAAGGCCGGCAGGCGCTCCTGCGCGTCGCCGAAGACGAGCGTGAGCACCACGCGCCCTTCATCGAATTCGAGCCGATGCGTGCCGGGAACGAGCATCGGCCAGGCGTTCGCGAGCGCTTGCGCGAGAGAGGCAATCTCCGGGTCGGAAATCGTCGCCGCAATCACCTTGCGCAAATCGCCGACTGTAAAGGGATGCTTTTCGGTCGACACGAAATGCAGCCGCTCGCACCGCGACGGGTCGGTGCGCCACGCGGCCCAGGTCATCAGAAAATTGATGCCCATGCCGAAGCCGGTCTCCAGCACGGTGAAAATGCGACGGCCCTGCCACCGATCGGGCAGCGAATTGCCGTGCAGGAATACGTATCGAGCCTGTTCGAGACCGCCTACGGCGCTGTGATAAATGTCGTCGTAAAGCGGCGAAAAAGGTGTGCCGTTGTCGCGAAAAGCGAGGCCGGCAGGGATCAGCGGATCGGTCATGCGCGACGGAAAATGACGCTCGGAAAAATGCCCCCGCACCTGTCGCTTCGCGCCAGGCCCCGCGAGGGAGATGAGAAAACTTGGGGCAAGCCGGCGTCTTCGGACACGCGGTCGAAGCTTGCCTTCCGCGCGCACAGCTCGCCGGACGGCGAAAAAGACCCGCCGAACGTTGGCAAAAACCAACGCCAAGCCCCGTCCATACTAGGTTTCAGGCCTCGGTTGAAGGTTGCCGAGCGCAAAAATTGCGATTTCCTTGCGATATCGACCCCGGAACCGCGTAAATCTTCGAAACCCTTGTCCTGATTGGGTTTGCGCTGCGCTATCATAGCAAGCGCCGCGACGGGAGCGGCAGCACGGCCGACGGGCAGTCATCTGTCCGGCGCTATTGGTCCGGAGGGGATCCGGAGCCGGCGCTGCTCGACGGCGCGGCCCGCGCACGTATAATCGGCGCGTTCGCGCTGTTCGTGTCAACCTAAACTCAGAAAGGAACCTTAATGAACAAACAGGAACTGATCGACGCTGTCGCAGGACAGACGGGCGCCAGCAAGGCTCAAACCGGTGAAACGCTGGACACGTTGCTTGAAGTGATCAAGAAGTCTGTGTCGAAGGGTGATGCGGTCCAGTTGATCGGCTTCGGCAGCTTCGGTTCGGGCAAGCGCGCAGCGCGTACGGGGCGTAACCCCAAGACCGGCGAAACTATCAAGATCCCGGCCGCCAAGACCGTCAAGTTCACGGCTGGTAAGGCGTTCAAGGATGCAGTCAACAAGCGCTAAGCAGATTACTGCCAGGCAGTTGACACCCGCCAACGGCGGGTTTTTTTTCGCCCGCGCAATGTGGATGCGAAAGCCGCGACGGGCGTCGCGGCGCGATTGGGCCGAGCGGCGAAGACCGTTCAGTTCAGTCGTGACGATGCACGATCTCGCCGTGGCCATGACCGTCGTGATCGTGATCGTGATCGTGGTCATGATGATCGTGGTCGTCTTCGTCGAAGTCCCAGGCCGGGAACGGATCGGCGAACTGCTCCCACGCTTGCGGTCCCTGCGCGTATTCATCGTCGGTCAGCAGGCACGCGTCGAACTTCGCTTTCCAGACCGCGGCGTCGATGCCGACGCCGATCATCACCAGTTCCTGGCGACGGTCGCCGATGCTCAGATCGTCCGGATCGCCGTACCAGTCCGCGGCGATTTCGGCGGCCAACTCGTCGTCGCCTTCCGGCCACTCGCTGCGATCCTGAGCGGCCCACCACATGCCCGCCGGACCGTGCCGGCAAGCACCGCCCGCCTGCGAGAGCGAACCGGCGATATCGTTACGCGTGGCGAGCCAGAAGAAACCCTTGCTGCGCAATACACCCTTCCACTCCTGATGCAGCAGCGCCCACAGGCGTTCCGGATGAAACGGCCGGCGCGCCCGGTAAATGAAATTGCCGATGCCGAATTCGTCCGCCTCGCCGTGATGAGCATGACCGTGTTCGTGGTCATGTTCATGATTGAGCGATGTTAGCCAGCCCGGCGCGCCCGCCGCCTCGTCGAAATCGAAGCGGCCGGTGTTTAGCACCTGCTCAAGCGGCACGTCGCCAAAACGTGCGACCACTTGCACCGCACGCGGGTTGATCCGGCCGAGAATGCGCTGCAGGCGCGTGAGTTCGTCCGCGCTCACCAGATCGGTCTTGTTGACCACCAGCACGTCGCAGAATTCGATCTGCTCGATCAGCAACTCGACCAGCGTGCGGTCGTCTTCCTCGGTCGCGGCGATGCCGCGCTCGGCGAGCGCGTCGGCCGAGCCGTAGTCGCGCAGGAAGTTGAACGCATCGACCACGGTCACCATTGTGTCGAGCCGCGCGACGTCGGCGAGCGACGCGCCTTCATCGTCGACGTACGCGAAGGTCTCGGCGATCGGCATCGGCTCGGCCACGCCGGTCGATTCGATCAGGATCGCGTCGAAACGCTGCTCGCCGGCCAGCCGCTTGATCTCGACCCGCAGGTCGTCGCGCAGCGTGCAGCAGATGCAGCCGTTCGACAATTCGACGAGTTGCTCCTCGACGTGAGAAAGCGCGGCGGCGTCGCGCACGAGGGTCGCGTCGATATTGACGGCGGCCAGATCGTTGACGATCACGGCCACGCGCAAACCCGCGCGATTCGCGAGGATGTGATTCAGGAGCGTGGTCTTGCCGGCGCCCAGAAAACCGGAGAGCACGGTGACGGGCAGTAGCGGCTGGTTCATCGCAGTACGGAGAAGCTAGGGGATTGGAAGGCACGCCGGGCGCGGCGCCGCATGACTGCGGACCGCAACGAGGTCGAGCCTCGGCGGCGGCACGAAGCCGCATTGTGCATCAAAACGGGCGGAGTTCGCGTGATGTGGCCGGATCAGCGCGCAGCCGGCATCAGATTCCACTTGCGCAGGATCGCGGCGATCTGCTGCGCGTACTTGTCGCGCAGCGCCGGCGTTTCGGAGTGGTAGGCGCCGATGGCCTGCCAAGTGTTGCCGTACTTGTTCATCTGACGGCGCAGATGCCACGCCGCTATATAGACGTTTTTGCACGGCTCCATTAGCGTGCCTTGCGAGATGCCATACTGGGCGAGCACGGGCAGATGGATCGAATTGATCTGCATCACGCCGTAGTCGGTCGAGCCATTTGCATTTTTATGCGTTGCGTCGGGACGATTGTGCGACTCTTGCCACGCAATTGCGCGCAGAATCAAGGGGTTGACCTTCTGATACTTCGCTGCTTCGTCAAAACAATCGGCGCGTGCGGACCCTGCTGCTATCAGCAGGGCAAGTCCCACGGCGGCGGTGACGAAGCTTCGTTTCATCAGTCAAGAGCACTAAGCAAAGCGCAAGAGTAAGGTTCGGTAAGGCATCGTATCGGCCATACTTCAGCCGCTGACGGTCGCCGGGCCACAGGCCTGAGGTTTGTCGGACATCGGGGAAAACCCGCGTCGGCAACTCGCAACCAGGGACTCGAACGGCTCGTATCATACCGGCAGGCGGACCCTCGTCAAGTTGGCTAACCGACATAAGGGAGCAGAAAACGAAGCGTTTTTGCGCCCAATCGTCTGACTTTCCGTTGGCTTTCAATTGTTTGACAACAGGCGGCGATTTCTAGAGAAATCGCGCAAGACAGTTCGTTTTGTGACAAATCAGACATGAAAAACTGTTACTGTTCATTTTTTTCGGACATCGGACGGCCGCCGACGAGGGCGAAAATCGTCCGCGAGGCTGGCCGGCAGACCGTCAGAACGGCGGCCTGCTCGCATGTCCGCACTGCATGACCGTCGGCAGCTACGGCTGTCGGCATCGAAACCTTATTCCATGAGAAGAAATCGTATGGCTTTGCGTCGCGTCGCAACGGCGCTGCTGGTGGCTGGCTTGATCACCGCGCAGACAGCACAGGCACAGGTGACACTGAACTTCGTCAACGCGGACATCGACCAGGTGGCCAAGGCGATTGGCGCGGCAACCGGCAAAACGATCATCGTCGACCCGCGTGTGAAAGGTCAGTTGAATCTCGTGTCGGAGAACGCGGTGCCTGAAGATCAGGCACTGAAAACCTTGCAGTCCGCCTTGCGCATGCAGGGCTTCGCGCTCGTGCAGGACCACGGCGTACTGAAAGTCGTGCCCGAGGCCGACGCAAAGCTGCAAGGCGTGCCGACCTATGTCGGCAATACGCCTACGGCTCGCGGCGACCAGGTTGTCACGCAGGTATTCGTTCTGAAGAACGAATCGGCCAACAATCTGCTGCCGGTGCTGCGTCCGCTCATCTCGCCGAACAATACCGTCGCGGCCTACCCAGCCAACAACACGATTGTAGTCACTGACTACGCCGACAACGTGCGGCGTATTGCCCAGATCATCCAGGGCGTGGATTCCGCGGCGGGCCAGTCGGTATCCGTGGTGCAACTGAAGAACGCGAATGCGATCGACATCGCCACGCAACTCAACAAGATGCTCGACCCGGGTTCGATCGGCAGTACCGACGCGACGCTGAAGGTATCGGTCACCGCCGACCCGCGCACCAACTCGCTGCTGATCCGCGCGTCGAACGGCGCGCGCCTCGCGGCCGCGAGGACTCTGGCGAAAGAACTCGATACGCCGACCACCATGCCCGGCAACATTCACGTCGTGCCGCTGCGCAACGCGGACGCGACGAAGCTCGCGAAGACCTTGCGCGGCATGTTCGGCAAAGGCGGCGAGACCGGCTCGTCGAGCAACTCGAACGATGCGAATTCGTTCAACCAGAACAACACCGGGGGCATAGGCGGCAACAATTCGACGGGCTCGTCGGGTACGCCGCCGCTGCCGTCGGGCGGACTCGGCAGCAGCTCTCTGGCTTCGCCGATGGGCGGCAGCGGCAGCGGCGGCGGATACGGCGCGGGCGGCTCCAATAACGGCGGGTTCGGCAACGAGAAGGACAAGAGCGACGACAATCAGCCAGGCGGCATGATCCAGGCGGATTCCGCGACCAACTCGCTGATCATCACGGCGGCCGAGCCGGTGTACCGCAATCTGCGCGCGGTGATCGACCAGCTCGACGCACGTCGCGCGCAGGTCTATCTCGAGGCGTTGATCGTCGAGTTGAACTCGAACACGAGCGGCAACCTCGGCATTCAGTGGCAGGTGGCGAACAATTCGATCTTCGCCGGCACGAACCTGCAGACCGGATCGAGCAACAGCATCATCAACCTGACGGCGGCCGCCGCAGCGGCCGGCACCACCGGCGGGCTTGCCACCGCGCTCGGCAACGGGGCTTTGCAGCAGGGCCTTAACGTCGGCTGGATTCACAACATCTTCGGTGTGCAAGGACTCGGCGCGCTGCTGCAGGCGCTGTCGCAGACCGCCGACGCGAACGTGCTGTCCACGCCTAATCTCATTACGCTCGACAACGAGGAAGCGAAGATCGTTGTCGGTACGAACGTGCCGATCCAGACGGGTTCATATTCGAATCTGACGAGCGCGACGGCGACTTCGGCGTTCAATACCTACGACCGCGTCGACGTCGGTCTGACGCTGCACGTGAAGCCGCAAATCACGGACGGCGGCATTCTCAAGCTGCAGCTCTACACGGAAGACTCGGCGATCGTCACTGGCACGAACAACGCGGTGACCAACCCGGCCGGCCCCGAATTCACCAAGCGTTCGATCCAGTCGACGGTGCTCGCCGATAACGGCGAGATCATCGTGCTGGGCGGTTTGATGCAGGACAACTACCAGGTCAGCAACAGCAAGGTGCCGCTGCTCGGCGATATTCCGTGGATCGGCCAGCTGTTCCGCTCGGAACAGAAGACCCGCAACAAGACCAACCTGATGGTGTTCCTGCGCCCTGTGATCATCAGCGATCGCGGTACGGCTCAGGCCGTGACGTCGAACCGCTACGACTACATCCAGGGCGTGCAGGGCGCGTACAAGCAGGACAACAACCTGATGAAGGACAACGACGATCCGGTGGTTCCGCCGATGCCGATCGGTCCGAGCCAGGGTGGTTCGCCCGCGATGAATCTGTTCGATCTCGACAAGATGCGCCGTCAACAGTTGGCGCCGCCGCCGGCCAACGGCGGAGCGCCCACGAATGGCGGCGCCGCTACCAACGGTAACGCCGTGCAGAGCAGTCCGACCACCGTCGGGCCTGCCATACAGAGCAGCCCCGGGACCGTGACGCCGTCCACGGCGTCGCCTGGAGTGCGGCCGTGAGCACGCCGTCCACGCCGCCGTCAGCGTCTGCTGCGCCAGCCGCAACGCGAGCCGGTGCCGCAACACTACCGCCCGCCGGCGCGACGGAGCATGCCGGGCGCGAGGCGCCTTCCGCCATCGCCGCGCGGCTCGTGCCGTACGGCTTTGCCCGTGCCGGCCAGATTCTGGTCGCGCATCAGCATGCGGACAGCCTCGAGGTCTGGATCAGCGAACGCACGAGCGACGCCGCGCTGTCCGAAGTAGCGCGTAACTTCGGCGCAGTGTCGATCGTACGGCTGCCCGCCGATGAGCTCACGCAGGCGATCAACCAGGCGTATGCGCGCCAGGACGGCAGCGCTGCGCAGGTGGTCGGCGAAGTGGAAGGCGAAGTCGATCTCTCGCGCCTGATGCAGGACATTCCCGAAGTGGAGGATCTGCTGGAGTCGGAAGACGACGCTCCGATCATCCGCATGATCAATGCGCTGCTCACGCAAGCCGCGCGGGAGCAGGCGTCGGATATTCATATCGAGCCGTTCGAGACTTCTTCCGTCGTGCGCTTTCGCGTCGACGGTACGTTGCGCGACGTCGTGCGGCCGAAGAAAGCGCTGCACGGCGCGCTGATCTCGCGGATCAAGATCATGGCGCAGCTCGATATCGCCGAAAAGCGTTTGCCGCAGGACGGCCGTATCACGCTGCGCGTGGGCGGCCGTCCGGTCGACGTGCGCGTCTCCACGCTGCCGACCGGCCACGGCGAACGCGCGGTGCTGCGTCTGCTGGAAAAAGACGCGTCGCGCCTGAACCTCGAAGCGCTCGGCATGGCGGCAGATACGCTCGGCAAGTTCGACAAGCTGATCGGCAGGCCGCACGGCATCGTGCTGGTGACCGGCCCGACCGGTTCCGGTAAAACGACCACGCTGTATGCGGCCATGTCACGGCTCGAAACCGCGACCACGAACATCATGACGGTCGAGGATCCGATCGAATACGACCTGTCCGGCATCGGCCAGACGCAGGTCAACGAACGGATCGGCATGACCTTCGCGCGGGCGTTACGCTCGATTTTGCGGCAGGATCCGGACGTCATCATGATCGGTGAAATCCGCGACCTCGAAACCGCGCAGATTGCGGTGCAGGCGTCGTTGACGGGCCACCTCGTGCTGGCCACGCTGCACACGAACGACGCGGCATCCGCCGTGACGCGTCTGACCGACATGGGTGTCGAACCGTATCTGCTGGCGTCGTCGCTGCTCGGCGTGCTGGCGCAGCGGCTGGTGCGGCGCCTGTGCCCGATATGCCGCGAAGAGCGTGTCGAGGAAGACGGCAGCGTGCGCTACCACCCGGTCGGTTGCGACCGGTGCGGCCATTCCGGTTATGCGGGACGCCGCGGCGTCTACGAATTGCTGCTGATCGACGACGACATCCGCACGCTGGTTCACCGCAACGCAGCCGACGCCGAGATTCTCGCGGCCGGCCGTGCACAAGGCATGCGCACGCTGCGCGAAGATGCGGACCGCTGGCTCGCCTCCGGGCTGACATCGCTCGAAGAAGTGATCCGCGTCACGGGCGGAGCATAAGCGCATGCCGGCATTTCGTTTCGAAGCGATCGACGCGGCGGGCAAGGCGCAAAAAGGCGTGCTCGACGCGGACAGCGCGCGCGGCGCGCGGACCAATCTGCGCTCGCAAGGACTGACGCCGCTCGTCGTGGAACCGGCGGCCACGCGCACGCGCGGCGAGCGTAATCAGCGGCTGTCGCTCGGGCGGCGTCTGTCGCAACGCGAGCAGGCGATCCTGACGCGCCAGCTCGCCAGCCTGCTGATCGCGGGCCTGCCGCTCGACGAAGCGCTCGCGGTGCTGACGGAGCAATCGGAGCGCGACTACATTCGCGAGCTGATGGCGTCGATTCGCGCGGAAGTGCTCGGCGGCCATTCGCTGGCCAATGCACTGACGCAGCATCCGAAAGACTTCCCCGAGATTTATCGCGCGCTGGTCGCGGCGGGCGAACATACCGGCAAGCTCGGTCTCGTGCTGTCGCGGCTCGCCGACTACATCGAGCAACGCAACGCGCTGAAGCAGAAGATCGTGCTCGCGTTCACGTACCCGACCATCGTCACGATCATCGCTTTCGGCATCGTCACGTTTCTGTTGAGCTACGTCGTGCCGCAGGTGGTGAACGTGTTCGCCAGCACCAAGCAGCAACTGCCCTTCCTCACCATCATGATGATGGCGCTCTCCGGATTCGTGCGGAACTGGTGGTGGGCGATGCTGATCGGCGTGGCCGTGCTGGTGTATCTGGTGCGCTCCGTTCTGAGGCAGCCCGGTCCGCGCCTCGCGTTCGACCGTTGGCTGCTCACCGCACCGCTGCTCGGCAAACTCGTACGCGGCTATAACACGGTGCGCTTTGCCAGCACGCTCGGCATTCTCACCGCGGCGGGCGTGCCGATTCTGCGAGCGTTGCAAGCCGCCGCCGAAACGCTCAGCAACAACGCGATGCGCGAGAACATCGACGATGCGATCGTGCGGGTGCGCGAAGGCACGTCGCTGTCGCGCGCGCTCGGCAATACGAAGACTTTTCCGCCCGTGCTGGTTCACCTGATCCGTTCGGGCGAAGCGACCGGCGATGTGACCACGATGCTCGACCGCGCGGCCGACGGTGAAGCGCGCGAACTCGAACGTCGCACGATGTTCCTGACGAGTCTGCTGGAGCCGTTGCTGATTCTGGCGATGGGGGGCGTGGTGCTGGTGATCGTGCTGGCGGTGATGCTGCCGATCATCGAATTGAACAACCTGGTGCAGTAGGAGTGGATTGCGCGATTACCGCTAAGGGTCACCGCGCAATCGATTGAAGCGACGCTGCTGTTCAGCGCCTGAGCTTCAGCGCACGTAGATCGTCGGGCCTGCGGGATTGGCCGGCAGGAACACTTCGGAATGCGCGCCATTGCGGTCGATGATGATCGAGCGGGCGCGGACTTCGGAGAGTTTGGTGCCTTTCATCAGCGCGCTGCCGAGCGACACCGCATGCGGCGGTTCGCCGCCCACGCTGACGATGGCGGCGGCGCCTTCCCGCAAAGCGAGGATGCCGAACAGCCGCACGTCCTGGTTGGCGTTGCGCGTGAGCTGGCCGCCGAATAGCGTGGCAGCCTGCTCGGTCGAGATCTGCGCGTGCGCGGCGGCTGCGGGCAACGGCGCACCGGACAACGTGCTGAGCGTGATGACCCAGTAGGTGAGCGTCGCGCAGAACACGGCGAACAGCGCGAGCGACAGAAGGCGGATTTGGATGGCGTTCATGCGCATCATTGTACGGACTATTGTGAAAATTGCGTTGGGCTGAAAGCGCCTTCTCACGACCCTTCAACTGCATGACATTAAAATGACCGGCCGGGCGTGTTCAATGGCACCCTGATTGCCAAAACGCGAATTCCGCCGAGTCAAAAATTTCACCTGAAAAGAGGTAGCAAGCTATGCAACTGTCGACCACTCGCCGTCATGACATCGCGGGTCCGCGCAGCCGTCGTCAACGCGGGTTCACGCTGATCGAAATCATGGTCGTGATCGCGATTCTGGGCATTCTGGCCGCGTTGATCGTGCCGAAGATCATGAGCCGTCCCGACGAAGCGCGCCGTGTCGCCGCCAAGCAGGACATCGGCACGATGATGCAGGCGCTAAAACTCTATCGTCTGGACAACGGCCGTTATCCGACGCAGGAGCAGGGCTTGCGCGCGCTGATCGAAAAACCGGCCACGGACCCGGTGCCGAGCAACTGGAAAGACGGCGGTTACCTGGAGCGTCTGCCGAACGATCCGTGGGGTAACGCTTACCAGTATCTGAATCCGGGCGTGCACGGCGAGATCGACGTGTTCAGCTACGGCGCTGACGGCAAAGCGGGCGGCGAAGGCAACGACGCCGACGTCGGCTCGTGGCAGTAAGCGCTGGAGGAGCTGGTGTTTTCATACGTGCTGTGGGACTGAACCTCGCACGTTCCTGTCGATGCATCGTCGTTTGATTTTGAGTTGATTGTTCGTGGCCGGCACTATGCGATTGTCCCCTTGCAAGTCCCGTGTGGACACGCCCCGTACGGCTTCGTTGCCGCACGCGGCGTGGGCCGGCGCGCGCCCGCGAGGCGTGCATCGCCCGCGTGAGGCGCGCCGGCCCGGCGGCGGCAAACGCGCGGCGGGTTTTACGCTGCTGGAAATGCTGGTGGTGCTGGTGATTGCGGGCTTGCTGGTGTCCTTGACCGCGTTGACGATGACACGCAATCCGCGCACCGATCTGAACGAGGAAGCACAGCGTCTCGCGCTGCTGTTCGAATCGGCCGGCGACGAAGCGCAGGTGCGCGCGCGGCCGATCGCCTGGCAACCGCTCGATGGCGGCTTTCGTTTCGACCTGCGCACCGAAGACGGCTGGCGTCCGCTGCGTGACGATCTGCTGGGACCGCGTCGCTGGGAGGGTGGCGTGACCGGCGTGAGCATCAGCTATCCGGGTTCGGATTCGCAGCCCAGCCGTATCGTATTCGGCACCGAGGCGATCGACGTGCCCGTGCAGATCACGCTGTTTTCGGCAGCCGGGAGTGCGACGATAGTCGGCACCGGCAATGGCCGCTACGAGGTGCACTGAGATGCGTCGTTGCAGGAGCATGACGGCTCGCGAGAAGGTTCACGGCGCGCAGCGCGGTTTCACGATGATCGAAGTGCTGGTGGCGCTGGCGATCATCGCGGTGGCGTTGGCCGCATCGTTGCGCGCGGTGGGCAGTCTCGCGAGCGGCGAGGCCGATCTGCACCGCCGTTTGCTGGCCGGCTGGAGCGCGGACAATACCTTGGCGCAACTGCATTTGACGCATGCCTGGCCGAACGTCGGCTCGACGAGCTTCGACTGTTCGCAGGGCAATTTGCAGCTGGTCTGTACGGAGCAGGTGACGGCCACGCCGAACCCGGTGTTTCGTCGGGTGGAAGTGATGGTGACGATGCCGGGCGGTTCCGGCAATCTGGCTCAGATGGTGACGGTGGTCGCGAATGAAAACAACCGTTCGCTCTGAGCGCCGCCGCCCGTTGAGGGCGAAGGGCGCGCGTGGTTTCACGCTAATCGAATTGCTGGTGGCGATTGCGATTCTGGCGGTGATCGCCGTGTTGTCGTGGCGCGGTCTCGACCAGATCATTCGTGGCCGGCAGACCATCACGAGCGCGATGGAGGACGAGCGTGTTTTTGCGCAGCTGTTCGACCAGATGCGGATCGATGCGCGGCAGGCCGCGTCGGATGATGAGGCTGGGCAGGCGGCGGTGTCGGTGTCCGGCAGCGTGTTGCAGATCGTGCGGGAATTCCGGTTGCCGGGCGCGGCGCCGCGGTTGCAGGTGGTGCGGTATCGGGTGTCCGATGGACGCGTGATTCGATATGCGTCGCCGCCGTTGGCGAATATGGGGGAGTTGCAGCGGGCTTTGCGCGACGGTGAAGGTGAAGGATGGAGTGGGGTGCCGTTGATGGGCGGTGTTGGGTCTATTTCTGCTCAGGTTTATGTGCCTAAGGTGGGGTGGACTACGCAGATGGGTGAGGTGCAGAGTGCCATTACGGAGGCGGACAATAATCTTAAGGTGCCCCAGTTGGGGAGTGCGCCGCTGCCGCGGTCGGTGACGGGGTTGCAGGTGAGTGTTGGGGCTAAGTCTTTGGCGCGGCCTGTTACTCGCGTTTTTCTCGTCGGAGAGTGATATGAGGTTCTCGGTTTTGTCTTTCCGACGGGGGCGTTTGGGGGCTTTGGGGTTTTTGCGTGTTGGCCTTTCCTTGAATTCTTTGTGGTCTATTAGCGTTGCCCCTGTGCGGGGCGGCACTTACTTTCTTTGCCGCCGCAAAGAAAGTAAGCAAAGAAAGCGGCTTCACACCGCTAACGTACAAGCGGGTCCCCCGCACAGTCACTTTTGTGGCGCGATCAACTCACAATCCCTCGCACAGCCAACGGCAGTGACCAGGGAGTCATCCGCTCCGGCGGCGCTGCGCGCGCCGAGCGGCAAGCAATCAAACCAGTGGTCCCTGACAATTCCTGACTGCGCTTTGCATATCCGGGCTGCTTCACCGTCCGCGCATGCACCCGCACCTACATCGACGCCCCGCCGAGGCGAAGCCGACGGCCCCCGCTCCGCCAAAACGCAGGCACCGCGCTCTACCCTTCCGGCGAGCACGGAGTGCGAGGCGGGAGGTATGACGGCCTTGTCACCGGGGTTGAATGTGCGAGGAGACAGATTCCAGATGGTCCACTACCGAGGCTGTGCGGGGGATCCGCTTAGCATTGGCGGTGTGAAGCGGCTTTCTTTGCCTACTTTCTTTGCCGCGGCAAAGAAAGTAGGTGCCGCCCCGCACAGGGGCAACGCTAATAGACCACAAAGAATTCAAGGAAAGGCCAACAAAACGCAAACGGGCGTAGCCATAATCAGCGCATTACTAGTAGTCGCACTATCAGCGATCCTGGTGTCGGGCATGCTCTGGCGCCAGCAAGTCCAGATCCGAAGGATAGAAAACCAGCGCCTCCTGTCCCAGGCCCAATGGGTAGCCCGCGGCGCGCTAGACTGGACACGCCTGATCCTCCGCTCAGAAGGCGACACATCAGCCGGCATCACATACCTTGGCGGCCTATGGGGCGTCCCAATAGCCAAAACCCGCCTATCCGATTTCCTGGGCCAAATAGGCGAAGTAAGAGCACAACAAGGCGCGGAAACCTACCTGTCGGGATCAATCGAAGACGCCCAGGCAAAATTCAACCTGAGAAACCTGGTCGAAAGCCCAGCCCCAGGCGTGATGCAACTGGACATGGACCAGATCGGCGCCTACCAGCGCCTATTGGCATCGCTCGGCGCAAACAGCCAGCTGGCAAAAACCACGGCAATCCAGGTCCGCGCGAGCCTCGCACAATCGGCAACCCGTTTCCAGACCATCACTTCGACGAACGGCACCACCGCGACCCCGCCGCCGATCCAGGGCGGCGCCACCGGCGGCAGCTTCACCAACAAACCGGGTATCGAAGACAGCGACGACAGCTCCGCGAACGCGCCGATCCAGATGACCAGCGTCGACTCGCTGCTCGATATCCCCGGCTACACGCCCGAAATGGTCGCGCGCCTGCGTCCCTTCGTCACCGTGCTACCGACCGTCTCGGCGGTCAACGTGAACACGGCTTCGGCCGAAGTCATCGCGGCGGTCGTACAAGGAATGAGCCTGTCGACGGCGCAAGCCTTCGTCGCGCGCCGGCAAACGGTGTTTTTCCGCAATGTCGGCGACATACAGCTCGCGTTGCGCGGCGCTGGCGTGCAATCGGTCTCGATCGACCCGAGCGAACTCGACGTCAACTCGAATTACTTCCTCATCCATGGCCGCGTGCAGCACGAACGCGCCGAAGTGGACCGCACGACCCTCGTCTATCGCGACGCATTGACTCACACTACGCGTATCGTGCGAGTAGAAGACCAACTATGAATAACGCTTTTCCCAGAGAGAGTGGCCTTTGAGCACGCTGATCGTTCTATTGCCGCCGCGTGATCCGGCGGTGCCATCGCAGGAATGGCAACTGCCGGAGCTGCCGTTCGTGCTGCTCGACAAGTCGGGCCGCGCCCAGCGCGCCGGCCGGTCGGCGCTCGCGCTGCTGCCGCGCGCGTCCACCACGGTGCTGATGGTCGCCGCGCGCGATCTGCTGATGATGCCCGCCACACTGCCGCCGCTGCGTGGCCCGCGGCTGCGCCAGGCGCTGCCCAATATCGTCGAAGATCAACTGATCCAGGACCCGCAGACCTGTCACATCGCCGTCGACCCAAAACCGCTCGCGGGCGGCCGGCAGTTGCTGGCGATCATCGATCGCGGCTGGTTCCGGTATATCTGCGAATCGTTCGCCAACGCCGGGCATCGCAGTTTGCGCGCGGTGCCGGTCACGCGCTGCCTGCCGCAGGCGGCCGCGCTCGATGCCGATGTGCCCGCCGAAGTCGCCGAAACGGTAAATGCCGGTGAGCCGGCCATGGCGGGCGCTGCAGGCGGGGCCTCGTCGTCGCCGGACGTCGCACCGCTGCTTGCGCCCGGCGTCGCGGCTGCGGTGCCGATGGTGGCCGCCGTGCTCGGCGCCGTAGTGCAGACCGCGCCCGCCCTGCTGCTCGAAGGCGTGGCAAACAGCGCAGGCGATCGAGGCGTGCCGCGCGTCGAACTGGCGATTGCGCGCGGCGTGCAGGGCGAAGGGCTGGCAGTGCCCGCCAATGCCGTGAACGCGACGCTCGGCGCGCTCGCCGGGGCGGCGCCGGTCTCGCTGCACATGCTCACTGAGGTGCCCGGCAACGAGCCGAGTCTCGCGCCGAATAGCCCGGCGCGGCTGGCTGCGCACATCCACGGCGCCAGTCCGCTGCCGTTCGAGCAGCTCGCGCGCCGCGCGCTGGAGTGCCGCTTCGACCTGTGCCAGTTCGAGTTTGCTTCGCAGCCGTGGCGGCTCGACCGCGCGACGCTGCGGCGTCTGCGTCTGCCCGTGGTGCTCGCGGTCGGCGCGCTGCTGATCGCCATCATCGGTGCAAACGTGCAGTGGCTGATGCTCGCGCGCCAACGCGATGCGATCAACACGCAGATGACCGAATTGCTGCTCAATACCTTCCCCAAAACGACCGTCGTGCTCGACGCGCCCGACCAGATGGCGCGTCAGTTACAGCAGTTGCGCGTGGCGGCGGGCGAGCTGTCGCCGGATGACTTCCTGCCGCTCGCCGACGGCCTCGCGCGTTCGCTGGCGCCGGTGCCGGTCAACGGCATTGCCGCGCTCGACTATCACGACCGCCGGCTCGACGTGAACTTCAAGCCGGAGGTCAAGCTCGATCCCGATTTCGCCAAGCGCCTCGCGCGCAACGGCCTGAGCGGCGCGATCGACAGCAATACCGGCAAGTGGACCATCAGGAACGGACAATGAAAGCTGAACTCGCTCAAACATGGGCCGGATTCTGGGAGCAGCGCACCGAGCGCGAAAAAGCCCTCCTGACGTGGGGCGGCGGCGTTCTCGCCGTGGTGATCGCGTGGTCGGTGCTGTGGGCGCCGGCGCAGGAAGGCCGCTCGCATCTGCGTGAATCGCTGCCCGCCATGCAGCGTCAGTTGGCGCAGATGACCGCGCAGGCGAACGAAGCGCGTCAACTATCGGCGGCGGCTCAAGGCGTCGCGCCGACCGGCGCCGCGCTGAAGGACGCCCTGACCGCTTCGCTCAACGATCACGGCCTCGCGGCGACGCAGGTTCAGGTGATCGGCAATGCTGTCCAGATCCAGTTGAAGAACGCGTCGTTCCCGGCATGGACCGCCTGGGTCGACGACGTGCGCAAGCAGTTCAAGGTGCAAGTCTCGGAGGCGCACGCCACGGCGCTCAAGGAAGACGGCCAGGTGGACCTGACGGCGTCGTTGCAGCCGTCTACCGCGAAATGACAATAACCGCGACCGCGCCGTCACAGGATCTCGCATGAATTACTGGATGCGGCGCTTGCGCGTCGCGCTGCCTTGGCTGGTGATCGCGGTGCTGTCCGCCGCGGCCGTGATGCTGACGATGCTGCCGGCCGCCTGGATCACCCCGCAGTTCGCCAAGCAGACGGGTGGCCACGTCAATCTCGTCGACCCGGCCGGTTCGCTGTGGCACGGCTCGGCCACGCTGATGCTGGCCGCCGGCTCGGACATGAGCGCGGCGACGCTGCTGCCCGGGCGGATCGAATGGCACACGGCGTTCTGGCCGCTGTTTACCGGCCGTGTGCGCATGATCATGCGGCACAGCGAAGCAATGCCGGAGCCGATCACCGTGGATGCCACGCCACGCACCGCGACTGTTACGGCCGGCGCGATCGCCGTGCCGGCTTCGCTGCTGAGCGGTCTTGGCGCGCCCTTTAACACGCTCGATCTGCAGGGCAATGTGCAACTGTCCTGGTCGGACTGGCGCAGCTTCAATCGGGAAGCGTTCGGGCAACTCACCGTCACGTTGACCGACGTCAGTTCGCGCGTCTCGCTGGTCAAGCCGCTTGGCTCGTACCGGGTGCTGTTCCAGGCGCAGGGTGAATCATCCACGCTCGACCTGACCACCACCAAGGGTCCGTTGATGCTGACCGGCAATGGCACGGTGTCGGCGGCGTCGACGTCGTTTCATGGCACGGCCAGCGCCGCGCCCGAGGCGCGCGACAATCTCGCGGGACTGTTGAACCTGTTGGGGCGGCCGAGCGGGCCAGACACGGTCGCGTTGACGTTCGTGCACTGAGGCGCGCGGTCCGGCATTTCGGCGCACGTTGTTGCTTGAGGCGGGGCATCGGCTTCGTTGTGTGCGGTGGCCAGCGCTGCGGCGTAGGAGCGCGATAACCGCGTGGGGCTGCCGGATCCGTTGTGGCGCCGGGCGTCGGCGCGATAAAAAAGAGGCATGGCCGTGGAATGCGGCGATGCCTCTTTTGCCTTGCCTCGACGGCCGGCGCTTTTACTCTGTATGCATTCGCGACAGCGGCGTCGCCCCGCTTTGCGCGACAGGCGCAGCCGATGACGCTGGCAGCGACACCGGCGCCGCCACGTCGCCGGTTTCGCGATTCATCTGCGACACGTCCCAGCCGCCGCCCAGCGCCTTCACCAGACCGACCGACGACACCATCCGCTGCCCGGCGATGTTCTCCAGCTTCTGCTCGGCCGTGAAGGCCGTGGTCTGCGCTGTCAGCACGTTGACGTAGCCGACCGTGCCGGCCTTGTATTCGTTCGTGACGATGGTGAGCGCCTGGCGCGCCGAATCCACCGCTTGCTGCTGCACGACAATTTCCTGGGCGAGGATGCGCTGCGACGCGAGGTTGTCCTCGACGTCCTGGAACGCGGCCAGCACCGTTTGACGGTAGGTCGCCACGTCGCCGTCGTAGGCAGCGCGCGCGGCGTCGGTCTGAGCCTGGCGCAGGCCGGCGTCGAACAGCGTCGCCGCGAGCTGCGGTCCGAGCGTCCAGAAGCGCGACGGCGCGGTCAGCAACTGCGAGAACACCGAATTTTCGAAGCCGCCGGTCGCCGACAGCGTCAGCGAGGGGAAGAACGCGGCGATAGCGACGCCGATCTGTTCGTTCGCCGCCGCGGCCTTGCGTTCCGCCGAGGCAATATCCGGACGCCGCTCGAGCAGCGCGGAGGGCATCTGCGCCGGCACGGTGGGCGGCGTGGCGGTGAGCGGCATCGGCGGAATCGAGAAGGTCGAGGCCGGTTCGCCCACGAGGACGGCGATTGCGTGCTCGTCCTGGGCGCGCTGAACGCCGTTGTCGATCGCGGACGCCTGCGCCGATTGCAATTGTGTCTGCGCCTGAATCACGTCGGAGCGCGCGGCAACGCCGGCTGCGTACTGGTTTTGCGTGAGCTGCAGCGAGCGTTGATAGGCCGCGACGGTGTCGTCGAGCAGCTTTTGGGTCGAATCGAGCGCACGCAGCGAGAAGTAGGTCTGGGCGAGCGTGGCCTGGGCAGATAGCCGCGCGTTGGCGAGGTCCGCGGCGGCGCTTTGCTGGCCGGCTTTCTGCGCGTTCACCGAGCGGGTGACCGAACCCCACAGATCCGGCTCCCAGCTTGCGTCGAGTTGCACGTTGAAACTGTTGCCGACGCCGGAGCGGCTCGTCGCGGTGGTCGAGTTGCCGCCGGAGGACTTCCCGTTGCCGGAACGCGTGGCACCCGCCGACGCGCCGATGGTTGGGAAATATGCCGCACGCGCCTCGCCGACCAGCGCGCGCGCCTGCCGATAGGCGGCAGCAAACTGGGCGACGGTCTGGTTGGCGGTGTTCAGGCGCTCCTCGAGTGCGTTGAGCTGAGGATTTTCGTAAATGCTCCACCAGTCGCCGCGATCCTGCTGATCGGCCGGTTGCGCGACTTTCCAGCCGGGCGCGGCTTCCTTGTACGACGCCGGGATCTCGGCGGCAGGCCGCTTGTAGTCGGGGCCGACCGCGCAAGCCGCCAGCAGGCTGGCGAAGGCCGCGGCCACCGCAATAGTCAGGGCGCGAGGCGCAAGCATCCGCGCGCGCGAGATTCGATCAGACTGCATGCAATGAATTCCTTCTGGACGCCGCGGCGCGGCCAATGGCGGCACCGCCGGCCGGGCGAGATCTTGGTCGCCGGAATGTTAGCGTATGAGCCCGCTGGGCGCGGGAAACTGAAAGGGTAATGCGAGGAAGGAGGCAGGTGTGTTACGGAGGGTACCGCGAAGGTTACGCGCTGTTACCGGCGAGGCGTTAAACCCGCGATTCCGTCGATTTGGCCCGGCGGGCCAGCTTACCCGCGGCGGCCCGGCACGGCGCGTCGCCGCGTGCCTGGCAGGCGCCGGCGGGACCGACGTGCTTTTCCGCGCTGGCAGGAGCGACAGCGGCGTTCGCCGTAGGCACGGCGGCCGCCACCAACTGGATTTTCCCTGCCTTGGCGCCTTTCTGTCCCCGCCGATGCTCGAACCACGCCAGCACCGCGACGCCGACCGACCCGCCAGGCAAGACGAACAGGACGGCGAACAGCGCGAGTTTCCACCAGCGGTGCGGCCCTTGAAAGGTGCTGAGCGCGGAATCGGTCAGGGAGCGGCTCAGGCCGCCAAGCGTGTTTTTGAGGTACAGCATCGGGGGAAATCCTTTTTCGCGCGTCGCCGTCGCGACGGGCAGACAAATCGGTCAGAACATGTTTCGGGTGGCGCGGGTCGCGCGTAACTCGTTGCCTATAATAATATTGACTATGCAATTAAATTTCAAGATACTTCCCTCCGCGAATGTCGGCTGTGTTGTTTTCCTGTCGTTCGCGCTATGTGAAATCGAGTTTGACTTGTCTGCTTAGGCAGCTAAAATTCGTTCTGCTCGAGACGTCCCCGGATACACGATGACTGATGGCCCCTACAAGGCGGACGAGATTCACCTCGAATCGAGTCTTGGCTACTACCTGACGAAAGCTCGAAACGTGCTGGTCGAGCGGACGGATCGTGCGGTCAAGCCATTGGGACTGACCACGCAGCAGATCGGCGTGATCCTCATGCTGTCGTCGCGGCGCGCGAGCACACCGTTCGAGCTGTCGCGCGCCATGTCCTACGACAGCGGATCGATGACGCGTCTGCTCGATCGCCTTGAAAAGAAAGGCTTTATCGCGCGTTCGCGCAGCGAGACCGATCGGCGCATGGTGAAGCTGGAGTTGACGCCGCAAGGTCACGACGCCGCGCGGCAATTGCCCGCTCTGGGCGCGGCGGTACTGAACGAGCAACTGCGCGGATTTTCGGCCGCCGACCACGCCACGTTGATCGACCTGCTCGGCCGTTTCATCGCGAACGGCATCGACGCGGGCGCGAGCGCGGGATGTGGATTGGGGCCGCAAGAGGAAACGCTGGACGAATCCCCCGAAGCGTCGCTGCGGGAACACCGCGAACACTAACCCGGACGCGCATTTTCGAGAGCGTCGTCGTCGGAAAATGTCTGTCTGGGCAGAGAGTGATCCGGCATGTAAACACGCTAACTGGTGTGGTCGATAAGGCTGCCGCGACAAGCTTTCCAGTTGAGGAGAAGAATGATGAATGCCACGGCTTCCGCCGCCGCCCTACCCGCCGCTGAACCCGCCCCGCTCAAGGGCGGCGCTTTGGCTCTGCTAACGGTCGGGCTCGCACTCGGCACGTTTATGGAAGTGCTCGACACGTCGATTGCGAACGTCGCGGTGCCGACCATTTCCGGCAGCCTCGGCGTAGCGACCAGTCAGGGCACCTGGGTGATCTCGTCGTATTCGGTCGCCTCGGCGATCGCGGTGCCGCTGACAGGCTGGCTCGCCCGGCGCGTCGGCGAAGTGAGACTGTTCACGCTGTCCGTGTTGCTTTTCACGATTGCTTCGGCGCTGTGCGGTTTCGCGCAGAACTTTGAATCGCTGATCGCGTTCCGGCTGGTGCAGGGGCTCGTTTCCGGGCCGATGGTGCCGCTCTCGCAGACCATCCTGATGCGCTCGTATCCACCGGAAAAGCGCGGACTTGCGCTGGGTCTATGGGCGATGACGGTGATCTGCGCGCCCATCTTCGGGCCCGTGATGGGCGGCTACATTACCGACAACTACACGTGGCCGTGGATCTTCTATATCAACGTGCCGATCGGTCTGTTCTCGGCGGTATGCGCGTTCCTGCTGCTGCGCGGCCGTGAGACGAAGACCGCGAAACAGCGCATCGACGCGGTCGGCCTCGCGCTGCTCGTGATCGGCGTGTCGTGCCTGCAGATGGTGCTCGACCTCGGCAAGGATCGCGACTGGTTCAACTCGACGTTTATCGTGACGCTGGCGGTGATCGCGGTTGTGTCGCTCGCCTTCATGCTGGTGTGGGAGATGACCGAGAAAGAGCCGGTAGTGGATCTCTCGCTATTCAAGGATCGCAACTTCGCGCTTGGCGTGATAATCGTGTCGTTCGGCTTTATGGCCTTCTTCGGCTCGGTAGTGATTTTCCCGCTCTGGTTGCAAACGGTGATGGGTTACACCGCCGGCCTGGCTGGTCTGGCGACCGCGCCGGTTGGTCTGCTCGCGCTGTTTTTGTCGCCGATGATCGGCAAGAACATGCACCGTCTGAATCTGCGCGTGGTGGCGAGTTTTGCGTTCATCGTGTTCGCGTTCGTCTCGTTCTGGAACTCCACGTTCACGCTCGACGTGCCGTTCAATCATGTGATCTGGCCACGGCTCGTGCAAGGCATCGGCGTCGCCTGCTTCTTCGTGCCGATGACCACCATCACGCTCTCCAGCGTGCCGGATGAACGCCTGGCGAGTGCTTCCGGGCTGTCCAATTTTTTCCGGACCTTGTCGGGTGCGATCGGCACGGCGATTAGCACGACGTACTGGGAGAACGACACGATCCGCCATCACGCGATGCTGACCGATTCGGTCAACGTCTACGCCGCGAACACCAATGCTTATACCAATGCGCTGGCCGGTATCGGGCTCTCCGGGGACGGCATCACCGCGCAGTTGAATCAGGTGGTGACGGCGCAGGCTTATATGATGGCCACCAACGATTTCTTCCGCATTTCCTGCGCGGGGTTTCTCGTGCTCGCCGTGCTGGTGTGGATTACCAAGCCACGCAAGGGCGTAGGCCCGTCGATGGGGCATTGAGGTCTGACGCTGCCTCGAGCGGACGCGCGCCGAGAGAAACGATATTGTTCCGGCAACTTTTCGCGCGCGTCTTCAGCGTTTATTGCGTGAGGGCTTCGCCGTTCGTCGCCGGGATCGATTGACCCTGCAGGGCATCCGGATGCGGCGCTGTCGGCGTGGCTTGCGGGGGTTTAGCGCCACTCTGCGGCGCGCCGGCCGCAGTGCCCCGCACGTATTGCTTGAAGTCGGCGCCGGCTTCCCACGGGTTCGGCTTGCAGCCCATCGAGCCGTCGCAATGCGCGGCGAAGCCGATCGTTGCCGTGCCGTCCGGATTCGCGGCGCGTGTGATCTGATACGCCAGCGCGCGCTTGCCGCCATCCGGGCCGGCGGTCTGAATCAACGCGTCGGTCGAGGCATCGATCTTGTATGTCGAATGGCTCGCCACCCACGCTTGCGCGCGTTGCCACCAGACATCGCATTCCGTTTTGTTCGAACACGTTAGCGGCGTGGTCGCGATCTGCATGACGTCCGGATCGACCTGCCCTTGCGTTGAACATCCCGCTGCCGCTACGCACAGCATGGCCAACAGACTTTTCTTCATCACGTTGAATCCTCCCTCTGTGGTGCGCGTCATGTCAGTTTGGACTACGGCGCGGGGACGGTGTTTCATCTGGATCAGAGAATCGTTAGAACGCGTGGAGTATTTGCCGATGACGTTCGAAACGCACCGCACTTTGCGTAGACGTTACCGGCGCGGAATAAAAAAAGCGGCCGTGTGGGCCGCTCTTTCGTCATGTCGCCTGCAAGCGTGATTCAGACGCTGAACCGGTTTAGCGTATACGCCCGATATGCAGCGACGAACGCGTCGAACGAACCGACTTCTTCCCGTTCGAGTTTGGCTTGCTCGGCAAGCGATTGCGCGGCGAGATCGGCGAAGGCCTGGGTCTGCTCCGCATCCAGCGGACGTGAGCGGAAATACGCGGCGTGCGCTTCGCTTTGTTCGAGACCGAATGCGAGGAAGCTCTGCTGCTTCTCGCGCATGGTCTGCAGCACGCGCGCCGACGGCGTCAGCGACGCGTCCGCCAGCTTCGCGCGTTGAACCGCGACGGCGCGGGCATGCGCATCGCCGCCATGCAACGTGTCGAGCGCGGCGGCGGCCGCGTCGATCTTGATGAGCAGTTCGTTCGCCCAGTCCGTCATCGCAACCGGTTGGCCGTCGCGCGCCAGTTCAAGGCCCGGCTTACGCCCTTCCATCGTTACGCGGCCGAAATTCTGATTGGCTTCGGCATAAGCATCTGGCGGTAACAGCGCGCTATCGTCGAGCGCGCAGACCAGCAGGTAAGCGTCGAGAAAGCGCGACGTTTCGAGCGAAATGCCGGTCGGCTCGAACGGGTCGATGTCCATGCAACGCACTTCCACGTATTGCACGCCGCGTGCCGCAAGTGCGTGCAGCGGACGCTCGCCTGGATGCGTGATGCGCTTCGGACGGATCGTCGAGTAAAACTCGTTTTCGATCTGCAGCACGTTCGTGTTGATCTGCACCCACTCGCCGTCGCGTTGCGTGCCGATTGCCTCGTACGCGGGGTACGGCTGGCTGACGGCTTTCGCGAGCGCGTCGAGGTAGCCCGGCAGCGTGTCGTAATCGGCGCGCAATTCGGCTTGCGCCGCGGTGTTCGAATAGCCGAGGTCGCTCATGCGCAAACTGGTTGCGTACGGACGATAGAGCGTGTCGGCGTCGAACGTGTCGAGCGTGTGTTTGCGATCGCGGAGGAAACGCCGATCCAGCGCCGGCGATGCGCCGAACAGATACATCAGCAGCCAGTTGGTGCGGCGGAAATTGCGGATCAACGCGAGATAGCGATCGGACTGGAAATCGACCGCGCTCGCGGTGGATTGCTGGTCCGCATGCAGCCGCCGCCACACTTCTTCGTTCAGCGAATAGTTGTAGTGAATGCCCGCAATGCACTGCATCGTGCGGCCGTAGCGGAGCGCGAGGCCGATGCGGTACACGTACTTCAGCTTGCCGATGTTTGAACTGCCATAGTTCGCGATCGGAATGCCGTCGTCGGTGTCGGGCAAGAGGCCCGGCATGGAGTTGTTCCACAGGATCTCGTCGCCGAGTTGTGCATAGACAAAACGGTGGAGCGTATCGAGCTTTTCGAGCGTGAGCGCGACGTCGTGCTCAGCCGGCGTGATCAGTTCGAGCAGCGCTTCGGAATAATCCGTGGTGAGCGACGGATGCGTGAGCGCCGAACCGAGCGCGCGCGGATGCGGCGTCAAGGCGAGCTTGCCCTCGTGCGTCACGCGTAGGCTTTCCTTTTCGATGCCGCGCAGGCCGCGTATCAGCGCGTCGCGCTGCGGGCCTGAGGTCAGCACGGACAGGCGGTGCGAGAGCGCGTCGGTCGTGCGGGAAGGTGTCGTGTTTGGCATTGATGCGAGTCGGGCGTTGTCGGCCGCCATGTGCCGCAGCACTGCGGTTGACAACGTTCGGCGGAATTTTCGGTAGCGGGCACTTTAACATCTCGCCAGAACGGCTGCTTGAGGCCGCTTCGGCGGGTCGCCGGAGCACTTCCGACCGCTTCTTTTTTGGGCCAATTTCACTGCTTTTTGCGCCAGTCCGTTGGCTTTGCCCGACGTCACTCTATCCGTCACGCGCCTCGCGCGCGATCCGCATTTCTTCTCCCCAAACCGCGCGATGCGTCGGCCGCCGTCGGCGACGCACCACGTCAACCGCCGGGAGCGATGCACCGCTTCAACGCCGGGCGTGACGCGCCGTTTCAGCCGCCACGTGCGGCGCCCGCGCGGTCCGCCACTTCATTCCACAGATGCATCGCCGCGTACGCACGCCACGGCCGCCATGTGTCGGTGCGGGCGCGCTGCTGCGTGGGCCGTACGAGCGACGGATCGCGCGCGCAGATCGACTGCATCAGCACGAGGTCCCATGCGGGCCATGCGTCGGCATCGCGCCATGCGCGCATGGCGACGTACTCGACGGTCCACGGACCGATGCCGGGCAGCGCGAGCAGCGCGGCGCGCAGGCTGCCGGTGTCGGCCGTGTTGCTGTCGAGCGGCACGTCGCCGGTGGCGACCGCGTGCGCGAAACCCTGCAATGCCGCTACACGTTTACCCGGCATGCCGATTTGCGCGAGATCCACAGCAGCCAGCGCAGCGGGCGTTGGGAAACGCCAGGCGGTGTCCTCATGCGGATGCCCCTCGATACGCTCGCCGGCGCGCTGCACCAGTCTGCCGATGATGGTGGTCGCCGCCTTCACGCTGACCTGCTGCCCGACGATTGCGCGCACCACAAGCTCGAACCCCGACCACGCGCCCGGCACACGCAAGCCAGGCACGGCTTCGACCAGCGGCGCGAGCCACGGATCAGCGGCGAGTTCTGCGCCGATCTTTTTCGGATCGGCATGCAGGTCGAACATCTTCGCAATCGGCGCGGCGAGCGCGTCGGCGTGACGGCTTACCGGCCCTTCCATGCTGGCGACGAGGCAACGCTTGCGCGGATGCAAACGCACGCTCAACGTGCCGCTGTCGCCGGCCCAATCGATCGCGCGGTGGTACGCGCCGTCTTCGACCGCTTCGACGCCGGGCGTCGCGCGTCCGCCGAAGAAACGCAGCAGGCGCGGCCAGTCGAAGGGTGATTTGAACGGCAATTCAAGGGTAGCGACTTCGTCGAGCGTACTCACGCGGCGTGGTCCAGTTTGGTGGTGGTTTCGGTGTCGATGTCGGCGTCGGCATGGACGCGCTGGTTGCGCTCGGTCTGGCCGTGCGGGAAGTCGCCGGCGTGTTGCGCCTCGTTGTCCAGCAGCGCGGCCTTGCGCGGCAAACCCCAGCGATAGCCCGCCAGCGCTCCGCCCTTGGCCACCACGCGATGACAAGGAATCGCCAGTGCCACCGGGTTCGTCGCGCAGGCGCTCGCTACAGCGCGCACGGCGCGAGGCGCGCCGACCGTTTCGGCAATCTGCGAATAGCTGCGCGTCTCACCGTACGGGATGCGCCGCAACGCGTCCCACACGCGCTGGCGGAATGCCGTCGCGGCGATATCCAGCGGCAGATCGAAGTCCTGACGGGTGCCGCGCAAATAGGCGTCGATCTGCGCGATGAACGGCGCCAGGTGTTCGGTATCTTCCAACACGTCGGCGTTGGCGAATTCGCCGCGCAGGTCGCTGGCGAGTACGGCTTTGTCGTCGCCGAAAGCGATCTTGCAGATGCCCTTCTCCGTCGCCGCGACCAGCACATAACCGAGCGAGGTCGGCGCGCTGGCGTAGCGAACGGTCAGTCCGGCACCCTTGCGGCGATACGCGGACGGCGCCATGCCCAGTTCCGCCGACGCACTGTCGTACATCCGCGACGGCGAGCCGAAGCCCGCGTCGAGCGTGGCGCGAGTGACGTCCGAGCCGCTCTGGAGGGCGTCGCGCAGCGCGGCTCCCCGCTGCGCGGCCTGATATTGACGCGGCGACACGCCCACCACCCGCTTGAAAAGACGCTGTAGATGAAACGGACTGACGTGCACGGCGTCGCTCAGTTGCGCGAGCGTGAGGCGCTCCTGCGGGTCGGCGTCCAGCGCGGCGCACGCGCGATTCACGATTTCCAGCTCGCGCGGCAGGCCGCCGGGCTGGCAGCGCTTGCAATCGCGAAAGCCCGCGGCGCGCGCGGCGGCGGCATCGGTGAAGAAAGCAACGTTCTCACGGCGCGGCAGGCGCGACGCGCACGACGGACGGCAGAACACGCCGGTCGTTTTGACGGCGTAGAAGAACGCGCCATCGGCTCGCGATTCGCGGTGGGTGACGGCTTGCCAGCGCGCGTCGTCGGAAGTCCAGTGGCTGACGCTGGAGGCGGTATCGGTAGATTTGCGGTTCATGATGGTCCCGAAGAGACGGTGTCGATGCTCACCAATGTAGGCCGCATGCCGACACACTACGCTCCGGTTCTTGCTCTGTCATTGCGCTTCTTCGTAGACCCAAAGCCCCGCCGGGCGTCCGTTTAACGGAAAACTGCGACAATTTGGCACGATATCGGGTTTTCCCTTAAAAAGTTATTGCGTCGCACCAGGCCGATGTGTATATTAGTACTTGTCTCCTCCATGTCTCCTCCTGATATGGATTCAGCCCGCTCCACATAGAGCGGGCTTTTTTTCGTCCATACGGTCCTGATCCCGCCCTTAAGGCGGACTTCACGACCTGCGCTCGCAGCGCCGCCCTTTCTTCTACACTGGCAATTCACGCGTTCTGCGAACCAGCCAAGGGGCGTTCCACATGAAAATCCACATTCGCGAGATCGACCACGTTGTCATTCGGGCGACGAACGTCGAGGCCATGGCGCGTTTCTATTGCGACGTGCTCGGCTGTAGCGTCGAGAAGGAGCAGCGCGATCTGGGCCTGACGCAGTTACGCGCGGGCCGTTCGCTGATCGATCTGTTGCAGGTGGGCGCCAAACTCGATCACGCCGAAAACGGCGTGCCGGGCACTGGGCGGAATATGGATCACGTGTGCTTGCGCATCGATCCGTTCGACGCTGAAGCGCTCAAGGCGCATCTGGTCGAACACGGCGCGCGGCTGGGTGAACTGGCGCAGCGCTATGGCGCGGACGGCTATGGGCAGTCGCTGTATCTGTTCGACCCGGAAGGCAACATGGTCGAACTGAAAGGCCCGCCGGAAGCGGCGCACGTGACGTCGCTATAAGTTATCGGCAAGCTCGTAAAGGCTTCGAAGCGTCAAGCGTTGGCGGGCGCCTTAAGCACCGTCCATTCGATTTTCACCGCATCGGCATCGGCGCTGCCAAGCCATGCTTCGCCGTCCTGCACGGTGCATTGCAGCCGCATGGTCCGTTCGGCTAGCGAGCCGAGGGCAGTGGCGACGTCTTCGCCGAGCGTCCAAACCGTCACGTTGCGCATGCGCTCAACCTTGTTGCGCACGCCCTGCCACCAGATGTCCGACGCGCGGCCGCCGTAGGCGATCACGATCACCGCGTTCGAGCGGCCGCTCGCCTTGGCGATACGCCGTTCATCCGGCTGGCCGACTTCGATCCAGGTGTCGATTGCGCCGGTCAGATCTTTTTCCCACAGATCCGGCTCGTCCACATCCGATAAACCTTTGCAGAATTCAAGCCGTTCCTGCGCGAACAGCGCGAACGCGGCGACCCGAACCATCATCCGTTCGTCGGTTTCCGAGGGATGGCGGGCGATCGTCAGCGAATGGTCGGCGTAGTAATGCCGGTCCATGTTGGCGATCTGCAGTTCCGCCTTGTAAATCGTCGATTTGAGAGCCATGCCGTTGCTAAACCAGGCGCTCGCTCCGCCGGAGCGAACTGAAAAAGAGTCGTCGACGGCGCGTTGCCGTTTTCCGTGTTTGTTGTACATCTTCTGTCCCTCCCGCGCCGCCAGCCGGCTGTCGTGACCACGGGAGAAGCATTTATCGCGCCACTGTTGGCTCGAAAGCGGTGCCATACACCTCGCCAGCGGCTTCCCGCAAGGCTTCCAGCACAACCGAGGCCGCCGGCGAAAGCAGGTGTGACTGGCGCGTGATGATACCGAATGTATCCATCCTGCACGGTAAATCGATCGGTATCCGCTTCAGAACGCCATACTGTTGGTACTGACGCGCCACTTCGTCGGGTAAAACAGCCAACATGTCGCTTTGGAGCAGCAGGCTCGAAATCGCTAGAAAATTGTTGGTATTGACCACGTTTTGCGGCGGATTCAACCCGATTTGCGAAAACATCAGATCAAATCGATGGCGCAAAACGCTGCCCGGAGGATGTAAAACCCAGCTGGCATTGACGATTCCGCGCAGTGTCAAACCTGTCTCATTTTCGAGATGATGGCCGGGACGCGCCACCACGCAAAGCGGCTCGTCGGCGAGCGGTTCGTAGCGAACTTCAGTCTTGAACTGATTCTGCCGCTCCAGTACGCGGCCGATCATGATGTCCAGTTCGCCTTCCGCCAGTCGCGGCAGCATCACATCCGAAGTTTCGACCTCTGCCCAGATTTGCAGTTGCGGATAGCGTTCCTTCACACTGGCAATCGCCCGCGGCACCATGGTCGCCGCGGCCGCCGCGATCACGCCGATCCGCACTTGCCCCGCCAGCCCCGCGCGCAACGCCGAGATTTCGTCGTGCGCATGGCTCAGGTTCGACAGCACCATGCGCGCATGACGGATCATCACCTCGCCGTACAGCGTGGCATGCATGCCGTGCGGCGTGCGGTCGAACAGGCTCACTTCCAGCATGTCCTCGAGCTCTTTGAGCAGTCGCGACGCCGCGGGCTGGGTCATGCCGAGCACGTCGGCGGCGCGCCGGACGTTGCCTTCCTCTTCCATTGCCGCGAGCAATAGTAGTTGCCGCGTTTTGAGCCGCGCCCGCACGAACCAGTTCGAGTAGCTACGCGTCATGGTCTGTCTCCAGCCTGTTTCCGATGAGGCGGCTCGAAACCACGAACCGCGAGCTCCGCCAAGGCAAGGCTCCATCATGCCATACCGGAATTGATATCGGGATAGCCTAAAAAGGGATTGGAAAGTTATTGGGACGGCTCATACCATTCGTGGACTTTCTGAGCTTCCTATCTGGCGCCTTCCCCGTCGATGAACCGCGATCCGCTCGTCCCACTCGTTGCAAGCCCGTTTCGCCACTACATCAATGGCGGATGGGAGACGGGCGCGACCACGGGCGTCTCGCTCAATCCGTCGGACCTGGACGATCCGGTCGGCGAATATGTGCGAGCCGACGTGCGACAAACCGATATGGCCATCGAGGCCGCGCATGCAGCCTTCGGCGAATGGTCGCTTGGTTCGGCGCAGCGTCGCGCGGATGCGCTCGACGCCATCGGCAGCGAGATGCTCGCGCGCCGCGACGAACTGGGCCGGCTGCTGGCGCGTGAAGTCGGCAAAACGCTGCCCGACGCTTTGGTCGAGGCGACGCGTGCCGGGCAGACCTTCAAACTCTGCGCGGCGGAAGCCTTGCGTGTCTTCGCCGAACCCGTCGCGTCGACGCGTGCCGGCGTCGAGATCGACGTAACGCGCGAACCGCTCGGCGTGGTCGGCGTCATCGCTCCATGGAGCGCGCCGCTGGCGATTGCCGCGGCGAAGATCGGCGCCGCGCTCGCTCATGGCAATTGCGTCGTCTTCAAACCGGCCGAATCGACACCGGCTTGCGCGGCGGCGCTGGCCTCGATCATCAGCCGCGCCGGCTTGCCCGCGGGCGTGTTCAACCTCGTGATGGGCAGCGGCCGTCAGGTCGGCGCGCGGATTGCCGCGCATCCGCTGACGGCGGCCGTTAGCTTCACCGGTTCGGCGGAAACCGGCACGCGCGTGCTGCAAGCCGCCGTCGCCCGGCAGGCGCGCGTGCAACTTGAGATGGGCGGCAAGAATCCCTTCGTCGTATTGGCCGACGCCGATCTGGAAGGTGCCGTCGAAGCCGCCTTGAGCGGCGCCTATGGCTCGACGGGCCAGCGCAGCACCGCGGCGGCGCGGCTGATTGTCGAAGGCGCGGTGTTTGAACCGTTCGTGGACGCATTGCAGGCGAAGCTCGCGAGACTCTCGATCGATCATGCCCTGAAGCACGGCACGGACATCGGTCCCGTGGCCAACGCCGCGCAGTTGGAGCGCAATCTCGACTATGTGCGCATCGGCCAGCAGGAAGGCGCGCAATTGCTGCACGGTGGCCGCCGACTGGAGCGCGCGACACGCGGCTATTTTTTCGAACCGGCGCTCTTCATCGGCGAACCGGAACATCGTGTCGCGCGGGAGGAAATCTTCGGCCCCGTCGCCGTCGTGCTGCGCGCGGACGACTACGATCACGCGCTGCATCTCGCGAACGACACCGCTTACGGTCTGTGCGCCGGCATTTGCACGCGCTCGCTCAATCGCGCGCGGCATTTCCGCCGTCATGTGCATAGCGGCCTTGTCACGATCAATCTGCCGACAAGGCCGTCGAGCGTCACGCGCCCGGCGGCGGCCGCAAAGCGTCCGCTTATGGCGCAACGGACGCGGCCTTCTGGAGCGCCGTGAAAACGGCGTACGTGGCGGGCTGATGGTCATGCGATCGCTTCACGTCACCATGCATTCCAACGTCCATCCGCGTCCCCGCTGACGCCGCCGTGTATCAACCGCTGCAATCAAATAAATCAACGCAGCTTTTTCAACTTCAGGAGACAGATATGACCAGCAAGCTTCGCCGTTTGACGCTAACCGCAATGGCTGCCGCCGCCCTCGCCGCGCCTTTTGCCATGCAGCTTTCCGCACACGCGGACGCGCCGCTCAAAGTCGGCTTCCTCGTGAAGATGCCGGAACAGGCATGGTTCATCAACGAACAGAAAGCCGCTAGCGCGCTCGGCCAGAAGGACGGCTTCTCGGTGGTGAACATCGGCACGCCGGACGGTGAAAAAGTGCTGGCCGCGATCGACAACCTCGGCGCGCAAGGCGCCAAAGGCTTCGTGATCTGCGCACCCGACGTGCGTCTCGGACCGGCAATCCAGGCGCGCGCCAAGCGCTACAACATGAAGTTCGTCACCGTCGACGATCAACTGGTCGACTCGACCGGCAAGCCGCTGGCGAACGTGCCGCATCTGGGCATGTCCGCGTTCAAGATCGGCAATCAGGTCGGCACCGCTATTGCCGAAGAGATGAAGCGCCGCGGCTGGAAGCCGGAAGAAGTCGGCGCGCTGCGCATCACGAACTACGAATTGCCGACCGCGAAACTGCGTACCGACGGCGCGACACAATCGCTTATCGCCGGCGGCTTCAAGAAGGAAAACATCTTCGACGCCCCGCAAAAGACGACCGATGACGAAGGCGGCTTCAACGCGTCGTCGCCGGTGCTCGCGCAGCATCCGAACATCAAGAAGTGGGTGATCTTCGCGCTCAATGAGGAAAGCGTGCTGGGCGGCGTACGCGCGACCGAGCAGTTGCATATTCCGGCTGCGGACGTGATCGGCGTCGGCATCAACGGCGCGGGCGAAGCGTTCGCCGAATTCCAGAAGAAGGAACCGACGGGCTTTTACGGCACGATCGCCGTGAGCTCGACGATGCACGGCAAGGAAAGCACGGAGAACCTCGTCGAGTGGATCAAGGACGGTAAGCAGCCGCCCGCCGATACGCAGACCACCGGCAAGCTGATGGTGCGCAGCAACTGGCAGGACGTGCGCAAAGAACTCGGTATTTAAGCGGGATTCGAGTTTGCACGCTGCGGGCCATCTCGCTCACGCGAGAGCGGCCCGCATAGGTTGTTCACCAGCTTGAGGTTTTTTGATGACGTCCCCATACATCGATCCCCACACCGCCGAAGCGGCGCCCTCGCCCGCGCTCGCGTCCACCGAGCCGTATCTGCGGCTCGACGGGATCACCGTGCGCTTTCCCGGCGTGCTCGCGCTCGACCAGGTGTCGCTCGACGTGCGGCGCGGCGAAGTGCATGGCTTGATGGGCGAGAACGGCGCCGGCAAATCGACGCTGCTCAAGGTGTTGTCCGGCGTGAATCAGCCGGCGGCGGGCACCTTGTCGCTCGATGGCGTCGAACAGCAATTCATCACGACCAAGGCCGCGATTGCCGCGGGCGTGGCAATCATCTATCAGGAACTGCATCTCGTGCCGGAACTGACGGTTGCGGAAAACCTGATGCTCGGCGCCCTGCCCAATCGTTTCGGGGTACTGGAAGAAAAAGCGCTGGTGGCGCGCGCTGTCCGCGAGCTGGAACGGCTCGGCGAAAAGATCGATCCGTCGCAGCAAGTGAAGAATCTCTCGATCGGCCAGCGGCAAATGATCGAAATCGGCAAGGCGCTGATGCGCGACGCGCGCGTGATCGCGTTCGACGAACCGACCAGTTCGCTGTCCTCGCGTGAGACGACGCAACTGTTCCGGATCATCCGTGCATTGAAGGCCGAAGGCCGCGCGATCATCTACGTCACGCATCGGATGGATGAAGTCTACGAACTGTGCGATCGCGTGACGGTGTTTCGCGATGGCCGCCGCATCGATACGTTCGAAGCGGGCGAAGGACTGGACCGTGATCGCCTGATCAGCTGCATGGTGGGCCGTTCGATCGCCGACGTGTACGGCTATCGCTCGCGCGACCTCGGCGACGTGCAACTCGACGTCAAGGAATTGATGGGACGCGGCCTGCGTGAACCGGCATCTTTCACGGCACGCAAAGGCGAAATCGTCGGCTTTTTCGGACTCGTAGGCGCGGGGCGGTCAGAGTTGATGAAGCTCATCTACGGCGCGGTCAAACCCGCAGCCGGCGAGATCACGCTCAAAGGCAAGCGCGTGCGTTTTGCCACGCCGCGCGACGCCGTGCGCGCGGGCGTCGCGCTCTGTCCGGAAGATCGCAAGCAGGAAGGCATCGTTTCGATCGCGTCGGTATCGGACAACCTCAACATCAGCTGCCGACGCCATTTCAGCCGCTTCAACGTGCTCAACGGGCGCAAGGAAGCGCAGACCGCCAAAGAGTTCATCGGCAAGCTTGCGATCAAAACGCGTAATGGCGACACGCCGATCGGCACGCTCTCCGGCGGCAATCAGCAGAAGGTGATTCTGTCGCGCTGGCTCGCCGAAGACATCGACGTGTTCCTGATGGACGAACCCACGCGCGGCATCGACGTCGGCGCGCGCAGCGAGATTTATGGGCTGCTGTATGGGCTCGCCGAAGCGGGCCGCACGGTGATCGTCGTGTCGAGCGATCTCGCCGAAGTGATCGGCGTGGCGGACCGCGTGATCGTGATGAAGGAAGGCCGCATCGTTGGCGATCTGCCTAAGGCGCAGGCCACGCCGGATGCGCTCATCAAGCTCGCCCTGCCCCGCTGACCTTAGCCGCATACGCACGAGAACACGAAGCCAACTGAATCGAATCGCGTCATAGAAACGGAATAAACACCATGCAGACACCCTCAACCGATTCCTCGACCCCAGCCGTCGCCTCAGCGGGCCTGAGCGCGCGAGCCGCGCGCACCTGGGACCTGATCAACAAGTCCGGCATCGTGATGGTGTTCGTGATTCTGTTCGCGGCTTTGTCGTTCACCGTGCCGGATTTTCTAAGCTCGCGAAACATCCAGGGCTTGCTGCTCTCCGTCACGCTGATCGGCTCGATCTCCGTGACGATGATGTTCGTGCTTGCGCTCGGCGAAGTCGATCTGTCGGTGGCGTCGATCGTCGCGTTCGCGGGCGTGGTGGCGTCCACCTTGATCACCGCGACCCATAGCGTGATGCTCGGCGTCGCGGCCGGCGTGCTCGCGGGCGGCGCGGTCGGACTCGTCAACGGCGTGCTGGTTGCGCGCTACAAGATCAACTCGCTGATCGTCACGCTGGCCATGATGGAGGTCGTGCGCGGCCTCGCCTACATCACCTCGAATGGCGACGCCGTGATGATTTCCGAAGAGCGTTTCTTCGACCTCGGCGGCGGCGCGTTCCTCGGCATTTCGTATCCGATCTGGAGCAACATCGTCGGCTTCGTGCTGTTCGGCTTTTTGCTGAAGAAAACCGTGTTCGGCAAGAACGTGCTGGCCGTCGGCGGCAATAGCGAGGCAGCGTTGCTGGCGGGCTTGCCGGTGACGCGGATCAAGATCACAGTGTTCGTATTGCAGGGCCTCGTCACCGGATTTGCAGGCGTGATGCTTGCGTCGCGTATGAGTCTGGGAGATCCGAAGACGTCTGTCGGTCTCGAACTCGGCGTGATTTCCGCGTGCGTGCTCGGCGGCGTCTCGCTCACGGGCGGCGTCGCGACGATTTCCGGCGTGCTGGTCGGCGTGCTGATCATGGGCTCGGTGCAGGACGCCATGAGCCTGCTCAACGTGCCGACCTTTTACCAATACCTGATTCGCGGCGGGATTCTGCTGCTCGCGGTGCTGTTCGATCAGTTCCGCCGCAGCAAGCGCGTGCACTGACGCGCGCCCCGCCCCCCACGTTTGCCAACAGGAGATTTCATGGCTGATTCGAACCAGACTAAAAAGCCGCTACGCAGCCAGGCGTGGTTTGGCCTCAAGGACCGCGACGGTTTTCTACATCGCTCGTGGATGAAAAACCAGGGCATCCCGCACGACGAATTCGACGGGCGCCCGGTGATCGGCATTTGCAATACGTGGTCGGAACTGACGCCGTGCAACGCGCATTTTCGCGAACTCGCGGAGTACGTGAAAAAAGGCGTGCACGAAGCGGGCGGTTTGCCGCTCGAGTTTCCGGTGATGTCGCTTGGCGAGACCAATTTGCGGCCTACCGCGATGCTGTTTCGCAACCTCGCCTCCATGGACGTCGAGGAGTCGATTCGCGGCAATCCCATGGACGGCGTGATTCTGCTGGTTGGCTGCGACAAGACCACGCCCGCGTTGCTGATGGGCGCGGCGTCGTGCAATCTGCCCGCGCTGGCCGTTTCCGGCGGCCCGATGCTCAATGGCCGGTTTCGCGGCAAGAACATCGGCTCCGGCACGGGCGTCTGGCAGATGTCCGAGGAAGTGCGCGCCGGCACGATGACGCAGGAAGAATTCACCGAAGCCGAGTCGTGCATGAACCGCTCGCGCGGCCACTGCATGACCATGGGCACGGCGTCGACCATGGCCTCGATGGTCGAATCGCTCGGCATGGGCTTGCCGCACAACGCGGCGATTCCCGCGGTCGATGCGCGCCGCCAGGTTCTCGCACATCTCGCGGGCCGACGCATCGTCGACATGGTCCGCGAGGATCTGACCATGGACAAGATCCTCACGCGCCAGGCCTTTGAAAACGCGATCCGCACGAATGCGGCGATCGGCGGCTCGACCAATGCGGTCGTCCATCTGATCGCGCTGGCCAAGCGCATTGGCGTGGAGTTGTCGCTTGAAGACTGGGAGCTGGGTTCGAATGTGCCGTGTCTCGTGAACCTGCAACCGTCCGGCGAATATCTGATGGAGGACTTTTACTACGCGGGCGGTTTGCCGGCGGTGTTGAAGCAACTCGGCGAACAAGGCCTGCTGCATCGCGATGCGCTGACCGTGAACGGCAAGACCATCTGGGACAACGTGCGCAACGCGCCGAATCACGACGAGAAAGTCATCACGATGTTCGCCGAACCGTTCAAGCCGAAGGCCGGCATCGCGGTGCTCAAGGGCAACCTTGCGCCGAATGGCGCTGTGATCAAGCCGTCGGCGGCCACTGCGGCGTTGCTCAAGCATCGCGGGCGCGCAGTGGTGTTCGAGAACATCGAGGAATTGCACGCGAAGATCGATGACGAGTCGCTCGACATCGACGAGCATTGCATCATGGTTCTAAAAGGCGCGGGCCCGAAGGGTTACCCGGGCTTTGCGGAAGTCGGCAATATGCCGCTGCCGAAAAAGGTGCTGCAAAAGGGCATCACCGACATGGTCCGCATCTCGGACGGCCGCATGAGCGGTACGGCATACGGCTCGGTGGTGCTGCATGTGTCGCCGGAAGCGGCGGCGGGCGGCCCGCTCGCGTTCGTGCAGACCGGCGACATGATCGAACTGGACGTCGAAGCACGCCGCTTGCATCTCGACGTCACCGACGAAGAGCTCGCGCGCCGCCGCGCCGCATGGAAGGCGCCCGAGGCGCCCAAACGCGGCTATTACAAGCTCTACGTCGAACACGTGCTGCAAGCGGATCAGGGCGCGGATCTCGACTTCCTGGTCGGATCGAGCGGCGCGCCGGTGCCACGCGATTCACATTGACCGGCGCGTTATGAGCTGACGGTTGTTCCCTGCGCTTTGCGAGAAGGCGTACTGCCGATGCGGATTCAGACGATCCGCATCGGCTTTTTTCTGTCCATTCGAAAGCGGGGATAAAGCGTGCAAATAAAATCGGCCGGGCATTAATGCCCAGCCGATTTTTAACTCACAGGTTCACCACCTCCGGCTTATCGAGTCAGAGGACGGAGGCGCACGCGTGCAAAATCACATTCCGGCATATCGCCGGAATGAACGCGCTCAGCCTATTGCTTGATGAACCGATCGTTTGCCCATAGGCCTTGCGTATCGCTATTACCCGAATTCACGAATTCGATGTCGTGGCCAACTACGCGGACGACGCGGAAACTCGAGTTTTCCGGTGTCGAAACACACTGGTATCCGGAGAAAAATTCCTGCATCTTTTGCTGTTCACCAGCTTGCGCATGCTGGTCGGCGGCGTCGAGTTTATCCTTCGACAGGCAGCCATATGCGTTGGCCTTGAACTGGATAGTCTGCTGCGGCTTGATCATGACGTCTTGCGCCTGAACGGTAGCGGCGGCCAATCCCGCAATGGCGAAAACAACGGCGATTCGCATTTTCATATTTTCCTCCGGTGCGGGTGGATACTCAGGTTAGCTATGTATTTAACTTTAACTTTGAACCCGCATCTTGCACTTTAGGAGAACGCGAGAGAACGACAAGCACATCTCGTGTGCGGTCGCAACAGCGGCGAATTGTCGCACCTTCTCTGGTGCCTGCCTGATCGTTGAGCACCGGCCTAAATAGCGTTGATTACGATGGATAACTAAACGCCTGGCAGGGCACGCCGCTTTCACCAGTAACGCTTTGCGGCACGTATTCGCGTAAACGAGCAGCCGCATTTAAATGATTTGCGAAAGTTAGTCAAAAGACTTGGTGCATTGCACACAAAGTCATTCAACCGACTAAACGGAAATTACAAAATAACGGTGTATTTGCAGAAGATAAACGGTGCCAGGCGAGAAAGCAGGGCGCGCGGCGCCTGCGTTATTCGGCGGCGCTGCGCGGTCGCAACGTCACTCGACGCGCCGATTGGCCTCGAAAAACTCGGACTGGAACATGCACATACGCAAGGCGTTGTGATAGGTGCCGTTGCCAAAAAATTCCTCGATCAGTTCGGCCTCGTGCCTGAAGCCGCACTTTTCGTAGACGTGGATCGCCGCGGTATTCGACTTGTCGACGATTAAGTAGACCTTGCGCAGATTTAGCACGGAAAACGCATAGTCCGTGGCGAGCTGGGTGGCAAGCGTGGCGTAGCCGCGGCCCTGCGCATGCGGCGCGATGATGATCTGAAACTCGCCGCGTCGATGAATGTAGTCCAGCTCGATCAGCTCGACCACGCCGACGGACTGCCCCTCGTTGTCGATCGCCACAAAGCGCCGTTCGCGCAAGTCGTGCACGTGCTGGTCGTAAAGTTGGGTCAGTTCGGAAAAGGTTTCGTACGGCTCCTCGAACCAGTAACGCATGATTTTCGCGTTGTTGTTCACTTCGTGGACGAAGCGCAGATCGGTGCGCTCGAGCGGGCGCAAGGTGAGGTCGCTGCTGCGTTCAGTCGTCATTGGATTCCCCTTGAGAATTATTGGTTTGCTTTCCGGTTAGTCAGGACCAGGGGGCAGGGAGTTCTTACACGCGCTCGCACGCCGTCGACACTTTTTCGGTAAGTCAGGCGTCAAGTGGATCCGGCGAGACCACGGCGTCGCGGTGTCGCAGGTCCGGTGTCCGGTTCGATCGCGACGATTATGAGGCGCGGCACGGTACAGGTACGCGCGGTGCTCTACAATGAAATCATGCTCCTGCGATCGGAGGCCACCGTGATCGAGCACTTGATATTGGGCGTTTTTCTGGTCATTCCGCTGCTCATCGTCGCTTTTCTTTTCTCCGACGAGCTGTGGCAAGAACACCGCCATCTGCACGAGATGCGGCCCATGCATGTGAGGCCGCGCCGCATCGACTGGCGGCATCCGCTGCGCCGCTCGCGGGATCGTCTGTAACGGCGGTTTCGGCCGCTTTTACCCATGTTACGGCGCATAAGCTAACCGTGCGGACGACGAGGCGAGTCTCCCTCAGTCTGCACGCCAGTGCGAGCGGATGCGTTTGGCGAGCGCTTCGAGCGTGTCCGCGTCGGCTACATCGCGCGCGTGCATTCGCAGCGGCTGACCTTCCCAGCGCGGGATCACATGAAAGTGGACATGCGGCACCGTTTGTCCCGCAGCTGCGCCATTGAATTGTCCGATGAACACGCCGTCCGGCCGCAACGCCGCGCGAACCGCTATCGCGAGCTTCTGCGTCATGCGCATGCACGCGACCGTCGAGGCATCCGACAACTCGAAAATCTCCGCGGCGGCTTCCTTCGGCACCACCAGCAGATGGCCGTCGGCTTGCGGCATCAAGTCCATGAAGGCGAGGGCGGCATCGGTTTCGGCCACCTTGATGCAGGGTAGTTCGCCGCGCAGAATCCTTGCGAAGGGATTGCTGTCGTCGTAGTTCATCGCGTTCCTCTTATCGTGGAAGGTCATATCGGTTAAAGCGCCATCGCCGGTATTGTCCCTCGCCTGTGTTACAGCACGCCCACACGCGCCGCGCGTTTGATCGCCTGCGGCGGTTGGCCAAAGGCGCGCAGAAAGGCGCGCCGCATCCGTTCGGTATCGACGAAACCCGTCTCCGCCGCTACCGCCTCCATGGAATGGCGGCCCGCTTCCAGCATGGCGCGCGCGGCCTCGACGCGCAATGCCCCGATGGCTTTGGCCGGCGATTGGCGGGTTTCTTCGCGAAACGCGCGGCTGAACTGGCGTGGGCTGAGATTCGCGACGTCGGCGAGTTGCTCGACCGTCAATGGTTCTCGCAGATGGCTTTTAGCGTACGAGAGCGCGTTCTGAATGCGGTCGGATTTCGGCTCCAGGTCCAGCATGGCCGAAAACTGGGACTGGCCGCCGGTACGGCGATGGTACACAACGAGCTTTTTGGCGATCGCGCGTGACACTTCCGCGCCGAGATCGTTTTCAACGAGCGCCAGACACAGATCGATGCACGCGGTCATGCCGGCTGACGTCCATACCGAACCGTCGACGATAAAGATGCGGTCTTCATCCACGCGCGTCTGCGGAAAGCGTTGTTGCAGATCGCGGGCGTGAAACCAGTGGGTGGTCGCGTGGCGGCCGTCGAGAATCCCGGCCTCGGCCAGCACGAACGCGCCCGTGCAAATGCTCGTGGTGCGCCGCGCCGCGCCGAGCACCTCGTGCAGAAACGCCAGCAATCCCGGCGACGACGGCGCGATCTCCATCGCGCCGGTAACCACTACGGTGTCGTATGCCGGGTCGCCGAACGGCCGGGTGGCGATCTCCACGCCCGCCGAGCTGCGCACCATGCCGCCATGCTCGGAAATGATCTCCACCTCGTACTCAGGTTGGCCGGCCTCCAGGTTGGCCAGTTCGAAGATCGAGACCGCCACCATATCGAGAATCTGGAAGCCGGGAAAAACCACCACGCCGACATGTCTCATCGTAATGTCCTAAAACGAGGTAAATACGACATTTGAGACACAAGGCTACGCGCCTAAACTTGCCTCGTCAACACCGCAATGCCGCGCAACAACGGCGCGGCGACGGAGTTTTCCGGTTTCCCCATTCACTTATCGGACAGGGCACAGGCGCGACGCGCCACGCCCGCAAGGAGAGATTCAAATGGCAACGCAAACGGCAACGCAAACGGCAACGCAATCAGGCAAAGGAACGGCATTGGTGACGGGCGCATCGTCGGGTATCGGCGCTGTGTATGCGGATCGCCTCGCGCGGCGCGGCTACGACCTGATTCTGGTGGCGCGCGACGTGCAGCGGCTGAACGGTCTGGCCGAACGTCTGACATCGCAAACCGGCCGCCACGTCGAGACGATCGGCGCGGACTTGACCGTCAAAGCCGACGTGCGCCGCATCGAAGAACGGCTGCGCACGGACCGTGGCATCACGATGCTGGTCAATAACGCGGGCGTCGGCGCGACCGCCCCGCTGATCGCTTCGGACGTGGACGAGCTCGAAAAAATGATCGACCTGAACGTGACCGCGCTCACGCGCCTGACGGCGGCGGTCGTGCCGGGTCTGGTAGAGCGGGGCAACGGCATCGTGATCAATATTGCGTCGATCGTCGCGCTATCGCCGGAACTGTTGAACGGCACGTACAGCGGCACCAAGGCCTACGTACTCAACCTGACGCAATCGCTGCATCACGAAGTGGGCGGCAAAGGCGTGCAGTTGCAGGCGGTGTTGCCGGGCGCCACCAGCACGGCGTTCTGGGACCGTGCGGGTCTCGCGGTCGAACATCTGCCGCAGCAGATCGTAATGACCGCCGAAGACATGGTGGACGCCGCGCTGGCCGGCCTCGACCAGGGCGAGCTGGTGACGATTCCGTCGTTGCCGGACGTGGCGGATTGGGAGCGCTTCAACAGCGCGCGCCAGCACCTGCAGCCGAATCTGTCGCATAAGGTGCCGGCCGCACGCTACACGCGCGGCGCTGCTTCCGCGTAAAGCCAGGCGGACTGTAAGCGCCTTCAGCGCCAGTCGGTCGACACGTCGTCGGGATCGATCAAGGTCAATCCCGACGACGGCAAGGGCAGGGCCGTCTTGTAACGCACCTGTTTGAGCGCAAAGCTCGAGCGGATATTGGAAATGCCCGGAATCTTGGTCAGATGATCGACGATGAAGCGCTCCAGCGTTTGCATATCCGGCATCACCACGCGCAGCAGATAGTCGGCGTCGCCCGTCATCAGATAGCACTCCATCACCTCGGGGCGCTCCGAAATCGCCTGCTCGAAACGCAGCAGCGCGTCTTCCACCTGCTTTTCCAGACTCACCTGAATGAACACGTTGATGCGCAGCCCTAGCGGCTCCGGGTTCAGCAACGTGACCTGCTGCTTGAACAGACCGAGCTTTTCGAGCGCCCGCACGCGGTTGAAGCACGGCGTGGGCGACAGGTTCACCGAGCGCGCCAGATCCGCATTGGTGATGCGCGCGTTCTGCTGCAACTGGCTCAGGATGCCGATGTCGATGCGGTCCAGCCGTCGGGGTGGCGTGGTCATAGATAAAATATTCTGTGGTTGCCGGGAAATTCGGAATAAATAGCCTATCGCAGCACGGGATCACAAGCAAATGAGACGCTCATTTTGTGAGCACATGGGTACCATTGACTCACTCGATCTTGAGCCGAACGCGTCAATGCGGGAGTGGTGCCATGACGGATTTGTCCAGCGGTAGCGAGCAGTTGCGGTTATCCAATTCACCACGCGTTGAAAGCGCGGAGCAGGCGGATGCGGATCCGCAGGAAACCGCCGAATGGCTGGAAGCGCTCGATGCGGTCGTCGCGCATGTCGGTCGCGACCGCGCGCAGTTCCTGTTCGACAAACTTGCGAGCCATGCGCTGTCGCTGGGTGTCGAATCGGCGCGAACCAACGTCACGCCGTACCAGAACACGATCCCGTTCGAGCAGCAGCCGCGCTATCCGGGCAATCTCGAACTCGAAGAACGGCTCGCCGCCGCGCTGCGCTGGAATGCTTTGGCGATGGTGGTGCGCGCGAACCAGGCTTATGGCGAACTCGGCGGTCATATTGCGAGTTATGCGTCGGCGGCGGATCTGTTCGAGGTCGGCTTCAACCATTTCTTCCGGGCAGCGGCGCCGGGTGGCGAGGAGGGCACGGGCGACCTCGTGTATTTCCAGCCGCATTCGTCACCGGGTGTGTATGCGCGGGCTTACCTCGAAGGGTTTTTAAGCGAGCAGCATTTGCAGCACTATCGCCGCGAGATCGGCGGGCCGGGCTTGTGCTCGTATCCGCATCCGTGGCTGATGCCGGACTTCTGGCAGTTCCCGACCGGCTCGATGGGCATCGGCCCGATCAATGCGATTTATCAAGCGCGTTTCATGCGCTATCTCGCCAATCGCGGCCTCGTGCAAACGGAAGGCCGCAAGGTGTGGGGCTTTTTCGGCGACGGCGAAATGGACGAGCCGGAATCGACCGGCGCGCTCTCGCTGGCCGCGCGCGAGGGGCTCGACAACCTCGTCTTCGTGATCAACTGCAATCTGCAGCGGCTCGACGGGCCGGTGCGCAGCAACGGCCGCATCATCGATGAACTGGAAGCGCACTTCATCGGCGCCGGCTGGGATGTGATCAAGGTGATCTGGGGCTCGGACTGGGACGCGCTGTTCTCGCGCGACCGCACTGGCGCCTTGCTGCGCGCCTTCGCGCATACCGTCGACGGCCAGTTCCAGACCTTCTCCGCCAACGACGGCGCGTACAACCGCGAACGCTTCTTCGGCCAGAATCCGGAGCTTGCCGCGCTCGCCGCGCAACTGAGCGATGACGACATCGACCGCCTGCGCCGCGGTGGCCACGACGTGCGCAAACTGCACGCGGCCTACGCGAAGGCGCTCGAACACAGCGGCCAGCCGACGGTGATTCTCGCGAAGACGATGAAGGGCTTCGGCATGGGCACTTCGGGCCAGGGCCGCATGACCACGCATCAGCAAAAGAAGCTCGGCTTCGACGACCTCAAGGCGTTTCGCGATCGCTTCCGCCTGCCGCTCACCGACGAGGACGTCGAACAGGTGAAGTTTTACAAACCCGCGGAAGACAGCCCGGAAATGCAATACCTGCATGCACGCCGGGCGGCTCTCGGAGGCTATCTGCCCAGAAGGCGGAGAGTTGCATCGAAGGGGCTGACCGTCCCGCCGGTGTCCTCCTGGGGGCAATTTGCGCTGGACTCGAACGGCCGCGAGATGTCCACGACCATGGCGCTGGTCCGCATGCTGACCGCGCTGCTCAAGGACCGGCACGTCGGTCCGCGCGTGGTGCCGATCGTCGCTGACGAAGCGCGCACTTTCGGCATGGCGAACATGTTCCGCCAGGTCGGCATTTATTCGCCGCTCGGGCAGTTGTACGAGCCGGAAGATCTCGGCTCAATGCTTTACTACCGCGAGGACACCAAAGGCCAGATTCTGGAAGAGGGCATTTCGGAAGCGGGCGCGGTGTCGTCATGGATCGCGGCGGCGACGTCGTACAGCGTGCACGATCTGCCGATGCTGCCGTTCTACATCTACTACTCGATGTTCGGCTTCCAGCGCATCGGCGACCTGATCTGGGCCGCGGCGGATCAGCGTGCGCGCGGCTTCCTGATTGGCGCGACCTCGGGCAAGACGACGCTCGGCGGCGAGGGCCTGCAGCATCAGGACGGTACGAGCCATCTGGTGGCGTCGACGATTCCGAATTGCCGCGCTTACGATCCTGCGTTCGCATACGAGGTTGCCGCGATCGTCGACGAAGGCATGCGCGAGATGGTCGAGCAGCAGCGCGACGTGTTCTATTACGTCACGGTAATGAACGAAAACTACGCACAGCCTTCAGTGCCTGGTGGCGACTTGCAGGCGCTGCGCGAAGGAATTCTCAAAGGCATCTATCCGCTGGTGACGCATGCTGAGGAGCAGGAGAGCAAGCAGACTCAGCTGCAATTGCTCGGCGCGGGCGCGATTCTCGGTGAAGTGATCGCGGCGCAGCAGATGTTGAAAGGCGACTGGCAGATCGACGCCGCCGTGTGGAGCGTAACGAGCTTCACCGAATTGCAACGCGACGGCATGGCGGCGGAACGGCTCGCGCGTCTCGGCGAAGCGAGCGCGGCGCCGTATGTCACGCAAGCGCTCGATGCATCGCAAGGTCCGATCATCGCCGCGACCGACTACGTACGCGCCGTGCCGGAACTGATTCGCGCGTACGTGCCGCGTCGCTATGTGACGCTCGGCACGGATGGTTTCGGCCGCAGCGATACACGTCAGGCGTTGCGTGAGTTTTTCGAAGTGGACCGCAAGTCGATTGTGATCGCCGCGTTGAAGGCGCTGGTGGACGAGGGCGCAATCGATACGAGCGTGCTTGTCGAAGCACGCGGCAAGTACCTCGGCGACGCGCCGGTCGGTGATGCGTCCTGGCAATGCTAAAGAAGCGCACGCGTTAGAAACCGCTTAACGCACTGCTGGTGTTAGTGGTCGTGCTACTGCTACCGCTACTGCCGCAAACGAAAACGCGCCCTGCACATGGGCGCGTTTTCATTGCGCACGGGTAGAACCGCATGCAAACAATCAATCACTCACCGCAACCTGATTCTTCCCATCCCGCTTCGCACGATATAGACCGACGTCCGCCGCTTCGATCAGCTTTGTCACCGGCTCGGTGACCGTCGGCACCAGCGTCGCCGCGCCGATGCTGATCGTCACGACGCCGGTCGCGGAGCCCGAGTGCGGAATCGCCAGCCCTTCGATTGCAATGCGGATCTTCTCCGCGAGCAGACGCAAGCCGCCCGACGACGTGCCCGGCACCACCACCGCGAACTCTTCGCCACCGAAGCGCGCCGCGAGATCCGCCGAGCGTCCGAGACACGATTCGAGGGTATGCGCGACCGTCTTGAGCACTTCGTCGCCGGCAACGTGCCCGTAGGTATCGTTGTAAGCCTTGAAGTTATCCACATCGATCATCAGAAAACCGAGGCCGGTTTTGTCGCGTGTGCTGGGACGCCATTCGGCGGCCAGATATTGATCGAGGTAACGGCGATTCGACAGGCCCGTCAGGCCGTCCGAATGCGTGAGCCGTTGCAATTCCAGATTCGTCGCGAGCAATTGCTGTTGCGATTGACGCAGCGCCTGGTAGGCCTCGTCGCGTTGAATCAGGTTCAGATACGAGCGCGAGTGATAGCGGATACGCGCGATCAACTCGATGCGGTCCGGCAGCTTCACCAGATAATCGTTGGCGCCGGCGGCGAAGGCCGCGCTTTTCACGAACGGCTCTTCCTTGGTCGACAACACGATGATCGGAATATCGCGCGTGGCCGGATTCTGCCGGTATTGGCGCACGAGGGTGAGGCCGTCGGTGCCAGGCATCACGAGGTCCTGAAGGATCACCGTCGCGCGCGTTTCCGCGGCGCTGCGCAGTGCTTCTTCGGGCGATGCGCAGTAGTGAAAGTCGACGCTCGGTTCGTCGGCCAGCGCCTGGCGGATCGCTTCGGCGATGATCGCCTGATCGTCGACCAGCAACACCATGATCGGGCACTCGGCTGCGGGCGGATTACCGAGGATGCGGGCGAGAGCGTCGTCGATCGCGAGATTGGGGGCGTCCACCGCGTCCGACGCGAAATCCTGCGCGGCGGCGTTCTGATGCGGTTTAGGAGTGTCCATGTTGTTCGGCCAGAATGAATGTGAGTGAATCGAAACGGCTCATCAATGGCGAGTGCGTGTTCAGCGCGCGTTGACGGCCGTCGCGAGCGCGCCGGCAATGCGCGGTAACGGCAGGACCGCGGCGGCGGCGTCGAGCGCCGCGGCCGCTTTCGGCATGCCGTACACGGCGCTGGTCGCTTCGTCCTGCGCGATCGTGTGATAGCCCTTGGTGCGCATCGCCTTGAGTCCGATCGCGCCGTCGCGGCCCATGCCGGTCAGCAGCACGCCGACGGCGCGCGTCGGCCAGCGCGCCACCACGCTATGAAAGAACACGTCCACGGAAGGCCGGTAAGGCGTCTCTTCCGGTATCCGCGTGTAGCCGAGTATGTCGGGCAGTTTGAGATGCAGATGGTCGTCGGTGGCGGCGAGCAGCGCGACGCCCGCTTGCGGGCGGTCGCCTTCGCGCGCGATCCGCACCGGCAGCGCCGATTGCTGGTTCAGCCAGTCCGCCATGCCGGCGGCAAACGCCGCGTCGACGTGCTGCACGATGACGATAGCCGCCGCAAAATCCTTCGGCAGGCCGGCGAGCAGCGTGGCAAGCGCCGCCGGTCCGCCCGCCGATGCGCCGATCGCCACCAGCGGCGTGTCGCGATTCGTCGCGCAGGCGGGCGTTGCCGCGGCCGCCGCGCCGGGCGCATTGCGTTCCTTGACGAGCGCCGCGATGCGATCGATCTTCGCGATCAGCGTGGCAATACTCTTGTGCGCATCGGGACCGCTCAGCGAAGGCGTATCGACGGCGTCGAGCGCGCCCGCGCCCATCGCTTCATAGACGCGCCACGCGTTCGCGCCCACATCGACGGTGACGATCAGGATCGCGCACGGCGCGCGCGCCATGATGCGCCGCGTCGCCTCGATGCCGTCGACGTTCGGCATCACCAGATCCATCAGCACGATGTCGGGCCGCTGCGCGGTGCAGAAATCGACCGCCTGCTGGCCGTCCTGCGCGATCCACAGCACTTCATAGTCGTGGCGCGCCGCGAGTGCGCGACGCAGCGCCTCGACGGCGAGCGGCATGTCGTTGACGATTCCGATTTTCATCCGTTTCTCCCCGGGACTAACCGTATGCTTCGCCGATCAGATCGCGCACCGCATCGAGCAGTGCTTCGTCATGAAAACTGCCTTTCGCCAGATAGTAGTCCGCGCCCGCGTTCAGTCCGGCGCGGCGGTCCTCCTCACGATCCTTGTACGAGACGATCATCACCGGTAACGACTGCAACTGCGGATCGCGCTTGATGAGCGTGACGAGTTCGATGCCGTCCATGCGCGGCATGTCGATGTCGGTGATGACGAGGTCGAAGTGCTCGCCGCGCACGGCGTTCCAGCCGTCCATGCCGTCGACGGCGATCGTCACGTCGTAACCGCGCGTGGCCAGCAGCTTGCGTTCGAGTTCGCGCACGGTGAGCGAATCGTCGACCACGAGTACGCGGCGCGTGGCACGCTGAGCCGCGCGCGCGACGCCGTGTTGCGTGTGCTTCAGATCGCCACCCGCCACGAGCCGTTCGACGGAGCGCAGCCAGTCGTCCACGTCGGCGATCAGCACGGGATCGCCGTTCTCCATCAACGCGCCGGCGGTGACGTTGCGGATCTTGCCGAGGCGCGGATCGAGCGGCTGCACCACGAGCATCCGCTCGCCGAGAAAGCGGTCGACCACCACGCCGTAGGTTTGCGAGCCGTCGCCGATGACGATCATGCTGACGGTGCGGCTTTCGTCCGCGGGCGGCGCGGCGTCGAGAATCTGATGCGCGGTGACGACGCCGATACGCCGGCCGGAAAAGGCGATGTGCTGATGCCCTTCGAGCCATTCGATCTGCGTACGATCCACGTGTAGCGTGCGGTTCACATGGGCCAGCGGCACCGCGTACGGCTCGCCCGCGACTTCGATCAGCAGGCTGCGGATCACCGAAAGCGTCAATGGCAACTGCAGTTGCACACGCGTGCCGAGGCCGGGTTCATGCGTGATTCGCACCGAGCCGCGCACGCGTTTGACGATGTCGTGCACCGCGTCGAGTCCGACCCCGCGGCCCGAGACTTCGGTTACCTGCTCGCGCAGCGAGAAGCCGGGCAGAAGCAGGAATTCAAGCAGCTCGGCTTCGGTTAGCCGCGCTACCGTTTCCTCGCTCGCGAGTTTCTTGCGCACGATCGACGCGCGCAAGACGTCGAGATCGATGCCCGCGCCATCGTCTGAAACGGTGATGAGCAGCGCGCCGGCGGTGTGACGCGCGTCGAGCGTGAGCGTGCCTTCTTCCGGCTTGCCGCGCGCGAGGCGCACGGCGGGCGCTTCAATGCCGTGGTCGAGCGCGTTGCGCAGCACGTGGCCGAGCGGCGCTTCGAGCAGATCGAGAATGTCGCGATCCACCTGAGTCGATTCGCCGACCAGTTGCCAGCGCACTTTCTTGCCGAGCGAACGCGCGACGTCGCGCACCATTCGTGCGAGGCCGCTGGTGCCGTCGCCGAACGGGCGCATGCGGCATTGCAGGGCGGCGTCGTAGAGTTGTTGCGACAGATGCGTCGAGCGGCGGTCGAAGCTCTCAAGATCGGCGAGACGCTCGGCCAGCAAATGCTGCGCTTCGGCGGTGAGGCGGCGCACTTCTTCGAGCGCGGCGTGTGCGCGCGGATCGAGCTTAAGGTCGGCGAGTGTTTCGTGCAGTTGATCCAGCGCGCGAGTGCCGTCGCGTTGGACGCGTTTGACACGCAGCATCGATTGCGCGAAGGGTTTCAGCCAGCGCGATTCGACCAGCGATTCGCCGGACAGCGAGAGCAGACGGTCGAGGTTGTCGGCGCGCACGCGCAACATGCGGCCAGGTTCGGTGGTCGGTGGGATGGCTGTGCTGTTCGACGTGGACGGGGCGGCGAGCGGGTCGTGCTGCTTCTGCGCGGGTGCGAGGGCAGCATTGTCGTTTTGGGTAGGCGTGGGCGTAGCGTTGGACGGTGCCGCTTCAGCGCGCAGTGCATCGGCTAGCAAGTCGAATACGGCGTCGGGGTCCGGCTGCGGGGTCGGGATGGCCCGCGTGCCTTCGGCGCGCAATGCGCGGGCTAAATCGTTGAACGCGGTGTCGGGGTCCAGATCCGCGTTTGCACCGGGAGCGATGGCAGAGGGCTCGGCGACCGCAGCGGTCGCCGGCGGCGTAGAGTCTCGCAGCATTGCCGCGCCGTGCGGCAGCACACTCGCCATACGTCCCTGCAATGCCGCCACACACGCGCCGACCGCGTCGCGAGCCGACTCGTCTTCATCGTTGCCGATGCGCGCGACGATATCCACCCCGCGCAGCAACTCGTCGATCCAGGCCGCGTCGAGCAACGCACGCCCTTCCTGCGCGGCGACGAAGCAATCCTCCATCGCATGCGCAAGTTCGACGCCAACCTGCACGCCGACAATGCGCGCGGCGCCCTTCAACGAATGCGCGGCCCGCATGCAGGCCTCGAGCGCGGCGGCATCGCGCGGCGCGCGGTCGAGGGCGAGCAGGCCGTCGTTGAGCACGCGCGCCTGGGTCCGCGCTTCTTCGCGGAACAAATCGATCAGCGACGGGCGGCGTGGGTCGTCCGTCATCCGAGACTCCGGTTCAAGGTGTCGAAGAGCGCGTCGGCGTCGAGCAGGCCGACGCTCATGCCGCGCCACGGCGCGACTGCGCGCGTATGCGCAGCAGCGGCATGCGAGAGCGTGGCGGGCGGCGCGCATAAGCTGGCCGTCGCGATCCGGTGCACGCCGTCGACCTGATCCACCGGGAACACGGCGTGTTCCTCAGCGCGCGAGACAACGAGGAAACGCGGCAGATCGTGACGCGTGCGATCGTCGCGTGCGGCGGCGCCAGTTTCGAAGCCGAGCAGGTGCGCGAGCGACAGGCACACGAGCAACTCGCCCTGCACGTTCACTACGCCCAACACCGCGCGATGCTGCCGATGCGGCAACGTATGAATCGGCCGCGTCTGCACGATGCGTTTGAAGATCGGCGTGGGCAGCGCGAGCCATTCGTCGCCGATGCGAAAGACGAGGAACGATTCGCTCGCGCCTTGCGCATCCTGCTGCGGTCGTGCCCGCGCGCGCACGTCATGCTGCGAGAGCTCCACCAAGGGAATCGGCCGTTCCAGCAGTTTGGCCGCGGCCGTTTCGAACACCGGGCAATTCAGGCAGCGCACATACTCGACAAGACGCTCGCACGACGAGTCGCCGCGCACGCCAATGCGATTCCAGCAATCGTCGAAGCTCGCCGTCTGCGCATCAGCCACGTTGCGCTCCCTGAGCGCGCGTCGCGCGTTGCATCAACAGGCGCGCACCGTCGCGGTCGCCTTCGAGTTCGAGCAACGTCGCGAGATGCGCGAGCGCTTCCGCGTGCTGAGGATCGAGATACAGCGCCTTGCGATACTGGCTGCGCGCAAGGTTCGCATCGCCGTTGGCATCGGCCAGCACGCCGAGCAGATAAAACGCGTCGGCATGCGGGGCGTGGTGTTCCAGATAGGCGTTGATCGCCGTGGCGGCTTCCGCGAGGCGGCCGGCGTCGGCCAGCGCGTGCGCGGCTCGCAACGTGTCGCGTGCCGCGTTGATTGGCGCGGTGATTGGCGGCAACAGCGAGTTGTGTGCCGGCGACGTGGCGGCGGGCATCAGCGTCTTGCGCGCGTGTGTCGCGACGTTGTCACGTGGTGTGAACTGCGTTGCACCGCTGAACGGCGTACGCGCAACCGGATCGGGCCACGCGAAAGGCTCCGCGGAAAACACTGGCGGCGGCGAGAGCGCGGGAACTTGCGAATGCGTCATCGCGAGTGCGGCGGCTGTAGCGAGTGGTGCGGTGTGCCAGCTATTACACGGCGTTTCCTCGGGCGCGCTGTGATGGAACGCGAAGGCCAGCGGGATCTTTGCGGACTGCATGCCGTAGCGCATCAGTAGCCCGGTTTCCGCAGGGCCGACGAACAGCGTGCCGTTTTCGGCCAGCACGCTGGTGAGCGCCTGCAAGGCTTTTTGTTGCGCGTCGCGGTCGAAGTAAATCAGCACGTTGCGGCAGAACACGAAGTCGTAGACACCGAGCGACGACGCGCCGAGCTGCATCAGATTGGCGCGCGAGAAACGCACCGTTTCGACGATGCGCGGTGCGAGACGCCAGCCGTCTTCAGTGCGCGTGAAGTGCGCATCGCGAAACGGAAACGCATTGCCGCGAAACGAGTTGCGTCCGTAGACAGCGCGTTGCGCGACGGCGAGCGAGCGGTCGCTGATATCCATTGCGTCGATGCGCAACTGGGCGGCGTCAAAGCCTGCGTCGAGCAGCGTCATCGCGATCGTGTACGGTTCTTCTCCGGTCGAGCAAGGCAGGCTCAGAACGCGTAGCGGCAATGCATCGCCGCGCTCGACGAGATGTTCATGCGCGAGTCGCGCGAGTGCCTTGAACGCTTCGGCGTCGCGATAGAACCAGGTCTCCGGCACGACGACTGTTTCGATCAGCGCCTGCACCATCGAAGGTGAACCTTGCGCGGCTTCCCAATAGTCGTTGAGCGTGGCCTTGGCGTGGCCATCCGCGCACCACGCCGCCGCGCGCTGATCGACCGCGCGCTCAATCGCGCTATGGCCGAGCGATGCCGCATCGAGCCCGATCGTCCTATGCAACAGTTCGGCGAAGCGCCCGTAGAGCGGTGCGTTGTCGTGATGCGCGTTCATGCGTGCGCCTCGGGAAAGAGCAGCGCTTTGATGTCGTCCGGCAGCAGATGCTCAACGCGAATCCACTGCACGAGACCGCCCGCTTCGCTCGCGACCGGGCCGAGATAGCGCGCGTGCGGCATGTCGAGTCCGGCATCGTGAAACGCCGTCACGTCTAGTCGAATCGTGCGCGTCGCGCCTTCGAGCAGCAGCGCGAGCAGGCGCGTCGTGCCCGCATGCGGATAGCGTACCAGCACGACGCGTGTCGACATCAGTTGCGCGGCGGGACGGCCGAGCGCAAGCGCCGGCAGATCGATCAGCGGCAGCGGCGCGCCTTCGTGATCGAGCACGCCCGCGACCCACGACGGCGCGCCGGGGATCGTCTTCGGCGGTGACTGCGGCGTGAGCGGCATCAGACGCTCCACCTGCGTCGCGTCGATCACGTACCGTTCGCTATCGAGCGTGAAGAGGATGAAGAGCATCGGCGTGTGCGAGAGCGATGGATGGATGTGCGGGTATCGGTGTCCGGCGGCGCCGCGTGGCGCGTCAGGCCGTCACCTTGAAGCGCGACACGCCGGTGCGCAGACTGTTGGCGACGTGCGTCAGATCGTCGATCGCCTGGGTCGACTGGCGCAGCGACTCCGCCGTCTGCTGCGCGGCCTCCGAGAGTTGCGTCAGCGCCTGGGTGATCTGCTCGGCGCCGGTGGCCTGCGTCTGCATGCCCTCGTTGACCATCGAGAAACGCGGCGCCAGTTGCTGCACCTGCTGGATGATCTGCGTGAGATGGCCGCCGACGTTCTGCACGTCGAGCATGCCGCGCCGCACTTCTTCCGAGAACTTGTCCATACCCATCACGCCGGCCGCCACCGCGGACTGGATTTCCTTGACCATCTGTTCGATGTCGTAGGTCGCCACGGCGGTCTGATCGGCGAGGCGGCGAATCTCGGTTGCCACGACCGCGAAGCCGCGGCCGTATTCGCCGGCTTTTTCCGCTTCGATCGCCGCGTTCAGCGAGAGCAGGTTAGTCTGGTCTGCAACCTTGGTGATGGTGGCGACGACCTGATTGATGTTGCTGGCCTTCTCGTTGAGGATCGCGAGCTTCGCGTTGACCGAGCCGGCCGCTTCCATCACGAGGCGCATGGTTTCTTCCATGCGTGCGAGACCGGCGTGACCGGTGCCCGCGAGCGCGGCCGACTGGCCGGCCACTTCGGACACTTCGTTCATGGTACGCAGCAGGTCGCGCGAGGTCGCAAAGATTTCACGCGACGTGGCGCCGATCTCCGTGGTGGTAGCAGCAGTCTCGTTCGCCGTGGCTTGCTGTTCGCGTGAGGTCGCGGCGATTTCCGTCACCGACGTGGTCACCTGCACCGCCGATTTCTGCGCCTGGCCGACCAGCGCGGTGAGTTCGTCGGTCATGCGGTTGAAGCCCGCTTCGAGCGCGCCGATTTCGTCCGCGCGATTCAGTTGCAGACGCTGGGTCAGGTCGCCGGTGCGCATCACGTCGACGACGCGGAGCACTTTGGCCATTGGCGTAGTGACCGCGCGCAGCAGCCAGTATCCGGCCAGCACGGCCACGATGGCGGCGATCAACAGCATGACGAGCAACACGACGCGGGTTGCCTCGACCGAATTACGGATGCTTTCGGCGGCTTTGTCGGCGTCGGACTTGTTGTTTTCGACCAGTTTGCGCGCCGAGAGGCGGCCCGCTTCCCAGATCGGCGTCAGTTGCGTGTTGAAGACACGCACGGCGTTCTCTTTCGAGCTCGGCAGAGCATTCAGCAGCGATGCCTGGATCGGCAGGTACTGCGTGTGTTGCTGGCGGAAGTCGTTGAAGAACTCACGATCGGTGTCGCGGAAGATGGTCGCGCCGTAGTCGCCGAACAGCTTCTGCAGCGTTTGCTCGGTCTCCTGCAAGCGATCGGTGTCGCGCTTGACGGACTCGGGGTCCGCGTCCACGTAAATGAGGCGCTGTGTGACGGTGTAGTTCTCGAACCAGGCCGAGCGCATCGCGGTCGCGTAGTAGAGGCCCGGCATCGAATCTTCCTGCTGGCTCTTCGCGTCCCGGTCGATGCCGCCGAGCTGCTCGAAAGTGACGATTGCCATTGCCAGCATTACGATCAGCACGATCCCGAAGCTGCACAGAATCCGTTGCCGGATGGTCCATTGTTTCACGCGCACGCCCCTTACTTTTTTCGCTTTGTCTCGACCCGTGCTGTCGATGTGGTCCGATCTGCTATCGACGGGCTGGAAAAGCTTTGCGGGTTGTCAGAACTATTCGACAGGTTATGCGGCGAATTTTACATTGATCGGTGGAATGGGGAAGCGGGGTATCGCCCTGGCGCGCCGGGGGCACGCATGTAGCGTACGCTGAATCAGCCTTGGGACTTCTTGGTATCGCGCGTGATCTGCCGGATGCTTGTCTCCGGTGTCGGCAACGCTTCTGGCATGGTTCCACCAAGTTCACGGATGGTGTCGCGGACTTTGCCGCCTACCTCAAAATGCGTCTGATTGGCTTGCCGCTTGCCTTGCACACCGTCGCGGCGCAATTTCTCCTCCGTTTGGGTCGCGCGGAAAAGATTGGCGGCTAGCTCGGTGCTGCCCATGTGGTCGAGAATTTTCTGACTCTTTTTCAAACTCTTGCGCGCGTGGATGTCCTTTGCGCCCAAGCCACCATAGAGGCCGCGATAGCCATGATCCTGGAAGACTGCATAATCGAGTGTGGTTTGGACGCCGGCACTGCGGGCGGTTGCGCTTGGTTTCTTGTTGTGAAGAGTGAGTTCACCGCGCAGCATCAGGCGACGCTGATCCTCCACCATACTGGCAAAAGCCTTGCCGTCACCGATTTCCTGACGTCTGGTCTGAATCGCAAAGTATGTTTGGCCGTTTGCGATGACGGGCTTCGACGGATCACCATTCTGTACGACGAGATAGCACGCATATCGCGAGAGGCGGAAGTCTTCGACCGTGCGTTGCGCGCCGGAGCCGAGGCCGACCATTTTTCCCACTTGGGAAAAATGGTCGGAAACGCTGTGGCCCGAGCGCTTACACGCCTCGCTTGCCTTCTCGATGACGCGCCTGAACTTGTCCCACGTTGCATATTCGAGAAGCGGCTGAAGCTCTCGCGCTGACCAGAACTCGACATTGTGTTCGCTGAATTGCTTGATGCCGTCGAAAGTGTGATTCGTCATAGTGGCTCCCTTGGTTCGTTACGTGGACAGCCGGGCCGATGCGTGACATCCGGCAACCTCACGTCGATTTTATGAACGGGGCTTCGACTAGGCCATCAGACACCGGAGATCAACGCGTCAGGATTATCGTCGGCTGAAGCAGTGCTTTCCTACGCTGGCAGGGCAACGTGGGCAACGTGGGCCGCCGTGCACCGATGTACCGCGTTACACGGGTAATGTCCCGTTACCACTTGCAGCATCTATTTCTGCGCGCGCCCGCCACAATCCGTTCCATGCCTGAACGGCGAGGAGTCAAACATGAAAAAGATCGCAGTGGCGTTGGTGATGGTGGGAAGTCTGAGCGTGGCCGGGCAAGCATCGGCGCATGGCAATGGCGGCGATGTCGTCGGTGCGCTGATCGGCGGGGCCGTGCTCGGGGCGGTGGTGACTTCCGTGCTGAATCCGGCGCCGGTGGTGGCTTACCAGCAGCCCGTGTACGCGCAGCCGGCGTATCAGCCCGCGCCGGTCTATGCGCAAGCGCCGCCGGGATACTGCTATGACCAATACCAACAGGCCTATGTGGCGTGCGGTGCGCCACCGCCGCCGGCTCAATACGGCTATCCGCAGCCCCAGCCGGGTTGGTAATCAATCGCAGAGCGCACGCATGGTCGTGCGCGCCCACAGACAAAAAGGCCGTCGTGTTACGCGACGGCCTTTCCATTTCAAGCGCGACTCAGTGCCTGTGATGCAACCACTCCGCATAGTGCGTGTCGAGCCAGCGCTCAAGTCTCTGTGGCTTTGTCTTCTGGTGATAGTGGGACGCGGCCCAGATAGCTACGCCGACCAGCAACATGACAGCAGGCCCCAGCAAATAAGCGATCAACGATTCAGACATGGGAGCCTCCGTATCGAGTTGCGTCCACCCTTCAGTTTAGGCGATGAAACGCGGGAGAAAAGGTCCGTGTGATGCGATTGTGGCCGCGGCTCAGTGGCGTCTTAGCCCTCACCCTTGAAACCTAGTAAAAAATAGAATTTCATATTTCGAGCAGGCAGTTGGGGCGGATGCGAAGTGATTTGTGTACCAATAAAACTGGATGTTTGGAAGGGGCGGCGCCCGACGAGTAGCTTCAAGGCGTACTGGTCGCAACTCTACGCGCGCCTTCGATCTGTGCATCCACAAAATCCGCCCACTGCTGCATAAGCCATCGCTGCCTGGCGGCGTCGGCCGCGCTCGCACCTTGCTCGATACGCTCGGGCGCCGCAGCCGTGTTTTGGTCGAGCGCGTCTGACGATTGTGTTATCTCGCGCAGATGCGCTGCTGCGGTGCGCCGGAAGTCATGCAGGACGAAATGCTCCACGTCCAGGCCGAGCGCCTTGACCGCCTGGTTCAGCGTACTTTTGGCGATCGGCCGATCGTCGCCCCGGACGCTCGGGAATACGAACTTTCGGCTGGCCCTGGCGTGGTCGAGTTCGCGCAGCATAGAGACTGCCTGCTGCGAAAGCGGCACGCGCTGATCGCGGTCTTTTTTCAGGCGTGCCGCGGGTATCGTCCACATCGCCTTGTCCAGATTGAATTCGGCCCACGTCGATTCGATCAGGTCCGACTTGCGCACCATGGTCAGCACCAGCAGATGCAGCGCCAGCTTCAGAGGACGGCGAATGCTCGACGCGTCGATCGAACGAAACATCGCGCCGATCTCGTCGCCCGAGAGCACGCGAGTGCGGCTGTCGAAAGTGGCGATGGAGCGCGCCGGCACGACCTCGGCCGGATTGCTGGCCGCGAGTTGCCGGGCGATCAGATATTCGTAGAGACGCTTCACCACGTTGCGCGTATGCAGCGCCATTTTCGGCGAACCGCGATTCTTGATTCTCTCGCATATCGCGACGATGTCATCGGCGGTCACCGCTTTGATCCGCATGTGGCCGATGGCGGGCAAGATGTCCTTGTCGAGCGCGCGCCGCGTGGTGCGACGGTATTCCTCTGACTTGCCGGCCATTTCCGTGGCGAGATAAAGCTCGGCGGCTTCGCGCAGGACATCGGCTTTGCTTTCCGCGCCGCGGTCGCGCCGCGCCGTGGCGACCGGCGAGATGCCTTGCGCGACCATCTCCGCATACTTCTGCGCCTTGGCGCGTGCGACGCGCAGCGAGATCATCCGGTAGTCGCCGATGGTGGCGAGCGGTTGGCGTTTGCCGTTCAACGAATAACGGAAACGCCAGATCTTGGTGCCGGTCGTCATGATTTCGATGACGAGGCCGTTGCCGTCAGCGACGCAATAGCGGGTGTCGCGCGGTTCGAGAGCGCGAATGTGGGCTTCGGTGAGAGGGACGGCTAGGCGGGGCATGTTCGGATCGCGGGTATTCGGACAGCGGCGATTTTAAAGCTTTTGGCTGCTGTGTACCAAAGATTTGGCGATTTTTGGGTCAACGGAGCGAGGCGTTTGCGTCCGTGAATCCGCGCTTAGGGTGACCAAAAAGGCCCTTGCAATGGGACCGGCCAGCCGATGCTGCAGACACCCCCTCACTTCCCAATACAGAACCTGCTAAAAATTACTCCGAGCAGGTCATCCGAACTGAACTCACCAGTGATCGAATTCAACTGATCCTGCGCGAGCCGTAGTTCCTCGGCGAACAAATCAAGCGCCTGCGAGTTTTGATCGGCGTGCGCGGCCGCAGTCGCCAGATGCTCCTCGGCTGCGCGCAATGCAATTAGATGCCGCTCGCGCGCCAGATACACGCTTTCCGCTCCCGCCTGCCATCCGGCGATCCGCAACAGTTCGTCGCGCAACAGCGCGACGCCGTCGCCCTGTTTCGCCGAGAGTCGCACTTCGCTCAGTTCGAGATCCGCGTCGAGCGCCTGTGCCGCTGGCGCGAGTCCGGTCAGGTCCGTCTTGTTGAGCACGCGCACCACCGGCACACCGCCCGGAAAGCGCCCGGCAATCGCATCGTCTTCAGCCGTCATGCCGGTGCGCGCATCGAGCAGATGCAGCACCACATCGGCGCGCTCGATTTCGCTCCACGTGCGTGCAATGCCGATTTTTTCGACTTCGTCCTCGGTATCGCGCAGGCCGGCTGTGTCGATCACGTGCAGCGGGATGCCTTCGATCTGAATCGTCTGCGCGACCTTGTCGCGCGTCGTGCCAGCGATCGGCGTGACGATCGCCAGCTCCGCGCCGGCCAGCGCATTCAGCAGCGATGATTTGCCGACGTTCGGCTGGCCGGCCAGCACCACCGAGAGCCCTTCGCGCAACAACGCGCCTTGCCGCGCTTCGCTCAGCACGTGCGCGAGACGCTCGCGTATGCGCGCGAGCTTGCCGCGGGCGTCGGCGGCTTCGAGGAAGTCGATCTCTTCTTCGGGGAAGTCGAGCGTCGCTTCGACCAGCATGCGCAGCGTGATCACGTCTTCGACCAGCGCGTGAATGTCGCGCGAGAACGCGCCGTCGAGCGAGCGGCCCGCGGAACGCGCGGCGGCTTCGGTGCTGGCCTCGATCAGATCGGCGACCGCTTCGGCCTGCGCCAGATCGAGCTTGTCGTTGAGGAAGGCGCGGCGCGTGAATTCGCCGGGTTCGGCGAGGCGCAGACCGAACGCGCGGCCGGCGTCGATGCAACGTTGCAGCACGAGTTGCAGCACCACCGGACCGCCGTGGCCTTGCAATTCGAGCACGTGCTCGCCGGTGTAGGAATGCGGCGCCGGAAAGTAAAGCGCGATGCCGCGGTCGAGTGCGTTGCCGCTCGCGTCGAGGAATGGGACGTAGCTGGCGTGGCGCGGCGCCGAAGTCTGACCGGTGAGTGCCTGCATCAGCGGCTGGGCTGCCGCCTCGCCCTCACGGCCGAACGAAATCCGCACGACCCCGATTCCTCCCCGGCCGGGCGCGGTGGCAATGGCGACGATCGGATCGGAGTCGGTGGTGAGCATAAAAAGCGTGGCAAAAGCAGAGAGGAGGGGAGGGCGAGGCCGGTCAGGCGGCGCGAGGCATTGTAACGCGAGCGCATTCGGTGCCCGTGTCGCGGAGCTCTTGTTGATGGCGGAAGCTGACTTATTCCGACGGTTGGGATTTATCTCAAACGAGCTAGGATTGCTACTGCGTTCCTTGAGAATAAATCAGAAGTTGTAGGGCGGCGAAGTCACAGACAGGCGCGCCAGACAAGGAAAACGCCAAAATTTTACAAATACGGCAGACCCATTGCCCGAAGCGCCTCCCAAGCTAAAACTATCTCAAATACGCTAAAACTAAACTCGCCCGGTTGTCAACTGTTTGAACGTTGAATTGCACAATCCGGCCCATGCCGACCAATAAAGAAAAAGCCGCCTTCGCCAAACGGTTGAAGGACCTGCTGGAGCCGCTGAAGATTCGCGGCGGGACCAAGCTCGCCGAGCAATTCAACCTTCGCTATCGAGGCGAGCGGGAGGTCACACCGCAAACCGCGCATAAGTGGTTATCTGGTACGACGATTCCTAAGCCCGATAAGTTGCGTACGTTAGCCGAATGGCTGAACGTGAAAGAGCATTGGCTGCACTACGGACCGTCGCCGGGCGTGAATGCGAGGCCGCTGGCGCGTGGCGAGAAATATCCGCCGTCGCCGGAAACGATCGAACTCGCTTCCAAAATCGAGTCGCTCACGCCGAAAGACCGCTTTCTGGTTCAGGAGATGATCGTTCGCTTTTACGGCGAAGACGCGGAGCCGGGCGAGGAATAAGCGCGGCATTGCGTAACGCGTTTGACGCGAGCATGAAAAAAGCCGCCCGGTTTTGCACCGGGCGGCTTTTTTTACTGCTGCTAACAGAGCTTTAGACGACGGCGGGCGTTTCCGCCCGCCTCCGGCAAAACATCATCAAGCCGCTTTTGCCTTCGTCTGCCCCATCATCCGCGTGATGTAGTACTGCTGGGCGATCGACAGCACGTTGTTCACGACGTAATACAGCACAAGACCGGCCGGGAAGAAGAAGAACATGACCGAAAACGCGATCGGCATGAACATCATCATCTTGGCTTGAACCGGATCCGGCGGCGTCGGGTTCAGCTTGGTCTGCAGGAACATCGAGACGGCCATCAGCACCGGCAGGATGAAGAACGGATCCTGTTGCGACAGATCGTGAATCCACAGAATCCACGGCGCGCCGCGCATTTCCACCGACGACAGCAGCACCCAGTACAGCGAGATGAACACCGGAATCTGGATCACGACCGGCAGACAGCCGCCGAACGGATTGACCTTCTCGGTCTTGTACAACTCCATCAGCGCCGAGTTCATCTTCTGCGGATCGCCCTTGAAGCGTTCGCGCAGCGCTTGCATACGCGGCGTGATCGCCTTCATGCGCGCCATCGACTTGTAGCTCGCAGCCGACAGCGGGAAGAACACCGCCTTGATCAGCAGCGTGAGCAGCACGATCGACCAGCCCCAGTTGCCGACATAGCTGTGGATCTTTTCGAGCAGCCAGAACAGCGGCTTCGCGATGATCGTCACCCAGCCGTAGTCCTTCACCAGTTCCAGACCCGGCGCGATGCCTTCGAGCATGCGCTCTTCTTCCGGACCGGCGAACAGACGCGCGGAGACGTCGACCGTTTGGCCCGGTGCAATCGTCGCCACCGGCTCCTTCACGCCGACGCGATACAGCGCCGGATCGATCTTCTCGACGTAGATGTCGCGCTTCACGCCCTGCTGCGGAATCCAGGCCGACGCGAAGTAATGCTGGACCATCGCGATCCAGCCGTTGTCGGCCGAGGTCGCGTAATCGTGCTTGTTCTTGTCGATGTCGCCGAACGTCATCTTCTGGAAGTGATGCTGGTCGGTGTAGACAGCCGGCCCGATGAACGTGTGCGAGAAGCGCGGCGTTTCCACCGGCTGATCGTCACGTACCAGTTCCATATAGACCGACGGGCTCACCGGCGTGGTGCCGACGTTCTGAATCTTCGTGTCGACGCCGATCACGTAGCTGCCACGCGTGAACGTGTAGGTCTTGATGACCTTCACGCCACCCTTCACCGGCGACTCGAAGCTGAGCTGGAACGACTTTTCGTTGCCCGTCAGATCGTGTTGCTGGTTCGGCAACGGCGTGTAGATGTCGTTGTGATTCGGGAAATCGCCGCCGAGCAGGCCCGTGCGCGCCAGATACGTATGGTTCGCGGTGCGGTCGAACAGCGTGATGACGAGATCCGGCTGCTTGCCGTCGCCTTGCTTGACGAGCGACAGCTTCGACAGCGTGCCGCCGCGAGTGTCGATTTCGCCGCTATAGACGTCGGTGTTGAACTTGATCAGTTGCGATTGCGCGGCCGCCGGCGCGTTGCCCGGTGCGGCTGCGTTCGTGGCCGGCAGATCGGCGGGCTGGGTTCCCGGCGTCGTGGTTCCCGGTGCGGCGCTACCGACGGTCTTGGTCGGCGTGGCGCTCGGGAAGAACATCGACGGGCGTCCGTGGTCGCGTTGCCAGTTGTCGAACAGCATGACCGCTGACATGAAAAAGATGACCCATAGGACGGTGCGTTTGATATCCATGCGTTGTCTCAGTGTCGATGGAACGGCGCGTCAGCGCTTTTCAGAAGTGGGAGGCGGGACGAGATCGATGCCGCCCGCGGAAAACGGGTGGCAGCGGCAAATACGCCTGGCGGCGAGATAAGTCCCGCGCGCGGCGCCATGATACTGGATTGCTTCGCGCGCGTAATCAGAGCAGGAAGGGTAAAAACGGCACCGGTTGCCGAGCATTGGGCTCACGGCAACCTTGTAGAAACGCAATAAAGCGATGAGTACCGTTTGCATGGCTGGTGCGGCCGGACGGCGCCGCGCAACGTGGAGTACCGGGCGACGCCCGCGCAGCATGGCTGCCGGAGCGGCCTGAACTGCAAAGCGGGCGGTCACTTGAGCGTCATTCCGTCTTGGGCGCTTCCGCGGGCGGCGCCTCGCGACGGGTCACTTCGTGCGCTGCCTTGTCGAGCAACGCCTCGATTTCGCTGCGGCACAGCGCCCTCAACGGCGGCGACGAGGCGCTCGGCAAAGCCTTCTTGTCGAAGCGCGTGTGCAAACGCAGCAGCACATCCCAACCGCCGAATTCCGCGCGACGCAGCCGGAAGGCTTCACGCGCGATTCGCCGTACCAGATTACGCGTGGCCGCGCGCGGCGCATACTTCTTGCCGATCACGAGGCCCAGGCGAGCTTCGTTGCCGGTGGGCCGGCCGTACACTACGAAGTGCGCGGTGCGGCGCCACGGGCGCAAACGAAAAACGGATGAAAATTCATCCGTTTTCAGCAGCCTTGCGGCTTTGGGGAAGGCGGCTTGCGCTCGCAACGGAACCGAGCCCAGTTGCTGCGCTTCAGCCGTTCCCGCCTTACCGCGGGCTTCACTACCCGGCATAAGCGTCGCGTGCAACGCCTGCCTTAGATGGCGAGGCGCTTGCGGCCCTTCGCGCGACGTGCGTTGATGACCTTGCGGCCACCTGCGGTCTTCATGCGAACGCGGAAGCCGTGGGTGCGCTTGCGACGGGTAACGGAAGGTTGGTAAGTACGTTTCATGTTGCTCTCACTTGATCGAAAAATAACCGCGCGATCATCGCTGAAAGCGCAATGGCCGGTGGTTCACTGAATTGGTTTTCGCGGAACCCGCTATTTAAACCGGTTTTTCGTTGACCGTCAATAGTTTAGCCTGGTTCGGCCCGGCCCCATGAGGAGCCAGCCTTGTGATCCGTCCCTGTGGATAACTCCCTTGCGGGTCCGTTTTGGCGTTAGAATCTCGCCTTACTTCCCAAAAATCCTGCACGCCGCTCCGGCTCGCTCGTCCCGCAAACCCTTGTGGCACAAGCGCCTGGAGCCATTGCGCCTGGTTAGTCTCGCTGCTCAGGGCCTTGTTGCGTGCGCGCGACAGGGGCAGCGGCAACCGCCGTGCACACCATAACGACAGCAACTCGATGAACGATTTCTGGCAACACTGTTCCGCCTTGCTGGAGCGTGAGCTTACGCCCCAGCAGTACGTGACGTGGATCAAACCGTTGGCCCCGGTCGCCTTCGACGCCGCTGCGAACACGCTTAGCATCGCTGCGCCGAACCGTTTCAAGCTCGACTGGGTCAAGAGCCAGTTCTCCGGCCGCATCGCGGATATGGCGCGCGATTTCTGGCACGCTCCTGTCGACGTCCAATTCGTGCTCGACCCGAAAGCCGGCATGCGCGCCCCTGTGGCAGCCGCGCCGGCACCGGCTTCTGCGCGTCCGGCCTCCGCGCCTAGCTCGATGGGCGGTAGCGCCGGCAATGGCGCTGCGGTGGACGCAGCCGTCGGCGCCGTGCAAGCGGCGCAGGCGGCACGCGCCGCTGGTATGAATGGCGCGAACAACGCGATGGCCAACCTCAATGCGAATGCCCGCGCCGCAGCTGAACACAACGCGAACGCGCGCGCCGCGGCCGCTGAAGATTCCGCCGACCTCGATCTGCCCAGCCTCGATGCGAACGAAGCCGCGGCTGCCCGTCGCACGTGGCGTCCGGGCCAAAGCGCGAGTTCGAGCGGTAACAGCGGCGAAAACGACTCGATGTACGAGCGTTCCAAGCTGAACCCGGTTCTGACCTTCGACAACTTCGTGACCGGTAAGGCCAACCAGCTGGCGCGCGCCGCGGCGATTCAGGTCGCGGACAATCCCGGCATCTCGTACAACCCACTGTTTCTGTATGGCGGCGTCGGCCTCGGCAAGACTCACCTGATCCACGCAATCGGCAACCAGCTTTTGATGGACAAAGCCGGCGCGCGGATCCGCTACATCCACGCGGAACAGTACGTGTCCGACGTGGTGAAGGCGTACCAGCGCAAGGCCTTCGACGATTTCAAGCGCTACTACCACTCGCTCGACCTGCTGCTGATCGACGATATTCAATTCTTTTCAGGCAAGTCGCGTACACAAGAGGAATTCTTCTACGCGTTCGAGGCGCTCGTCGCGAACAAGGCGCAGGTGATCATCACCAGCGACACGTATCCGAAGGAAATTTCGGGTATCGACGACCGGCTGATCTCGCGCTTCGACTCCGGCCTGACCGTGGCGATCGAGCCGCCCGAGCTGGAAATGCGGGTCGCGATTCTGATGCGCAAGGCGCAATCCGAGTTCGTGAGCCTGAATGAGGACGTCGCGTTCTTCGTCGCGAAGCACTTGCGTTCGAACGTGCGTGAACTCGAAGGCGCGCTGCGCAAGATCCTCGCGTATTCGAAGTTCCACGGCCGCGAAATCACGATCGAAGTGACGAAAGAAGCGCTGAAAGACCTGCTGACGGTGCAGAACCGGCAGATTTCGGTGGAAAACATCCAGAAGACCACGGCTGACTTCTACAGCATCAAGGTCGCGGACATGTATTCGAAGAAGCGTCCCGCGAACATCGCGCGGCCGCGCCAGATCGCCATGTATCTGGCGAAGGAGCTGACCCAGAAGAGCTTGCCGGAAATCGGCGAGCTGTTTGGCGGACGCGACCACACCACGGTGCTGCACGCGGTGCGCAAAATTGCCGATGAGCGCAGCAAGGACGCGCAACTGAACCACGAACTGCACGTGCTGGAGCAGACGCTGAAGGGCTGAGCGGTCTGTCTGGAAAAACGACCTGTTTATTTCCAAACTCGCCCCCATTTTAGTGAGGCGGTTCCGTTTTCAGGCACAATACAGGTTTAACCGCCCGGCGGCCGCGGGCGGCTTTCACGCCGTGACAGGCGCTGCGTGGCGCCGGCGGGGAGTCGTGGCTGCGCGCGGAAAAGCTTGCCTGGCAAGGCGCGCAGGCCGTTATATCAACGAAGGAACTCTATGCAACTGGTCAAGACCGAACGCGATAACCTCCTCAGGCCGCTGCAAACTGTGAGCGGCATCGTCGAACGCCGCCATACGTTGCCGATCCTCGCCAATTTGCTGATTACCAAGAACGGCCCTGACGTGTCGTTCCTGTCGACCGACCTCGAATTGCAGATCACCACGCGCGCGGATTTCGGCGTGGGCGGCGATTCGGTGGCGACCACGGTGGCAGCGAGAAAGCTCCTCGACATTCTGCGCGCCATGCCCGACGGGCAGGTCACGCTCACGCTGAACGACAAGCGTTTGACCGTGCAATCCGGCAAGAGCCGCTTTGCGCTGCAAACGCTCGCCGCGGACGAATTCCCGACGGTCGCGCAAGCTAAAGACTACGGCGCGAACCTCGTGGTTCCCCAGAAGACGTTCCGCCAGTTGCTCGGCATGGTCCATTTTTCGATGGCCCAGCAGGACATTCGTTACTACCTGAACGGCATGCTGCTGGTGGTGGACGGCGACCAGCTGATGGCGGTCGCCACGGACGGCCACCGTCTGGCGTTCTCGTCCATGAAGATCGAAGGCTCGTTCCAGCGTCAGGAAGTGATCATCCCGCGCAAGACGATCCTGGAACTCCAGCGTCTGCTGGAAGACATCGACGACACGCTGAAGATCGACATCGCGCAGACGCAGGTCAAGTTTACGTTCGGCCAGGTCGAACTGGTGTCGAAGCTGGTGGAAGGCAAATTCCCCGACTTCCAGCGCGTGATTCCGAAGTCGCACAAGAATCAGTTCGTGATCGGCCGTGAAGAACTGCAGCGCTCGCTGCAACGCGCCGCGATTCTGACCTCGGACAAATTCAAGGGCGTGCGCTGCATTATCGAGCCGGGCCAGTTGAAGATCATGTCGACCAACGCCGATCAGGAAGAGGCGCAGGAAGAACTGGAAATCGCATACGACGGCGACAGCGTCGATATCGGGTTCAACGTCACGTATCTGCTCGACGTGCTCGCGAACCTGAAGGTCGACACGTTGCAGGTGAGCCTGGGCGACGCCAGCTCCAGCGCGTTGATCACGATTCCCGAGAACGGCGAATTCAAATACGTCGTCATGCCGATGCGCATCTAACGCGTCCAACACCAAAGAACACACCAAGGGGCGCAGTGCCCCTTTGGCGTTTTTATGGTGATTTGAAAAGTCCCGAGCAGCAACCTTGCAGCAACGCAGAACCGGAAAAAATCCATGACTGAAACGAACAATTCGCAACCCGACAACAGCTACGGCGCATCCTCGATTCAGATCCTCGAAGGTCTGGAGGCGGTGCGCAAGCGGCCCGGGATGTACATCGGGGATACATCGGACGGGACCGGTCTGCATCACCTCGTATTCGAAGTGCTGGACAACTCCATCGACGAAGCGTTGGCGGGGCATTGCAACGACATCCAGGTGATCATTCACGCGGACAACTCCATTTCCATCACCGACAACGGCCGCGGCGTGCCGACCGGTCTGAAGATGGACGACAAGCACGATCCGAAGCGCAGCGCCGCTGAAATCGTGATGACCGAGTTGCACGCCGGCGGCAAGTTCGACCAGAACAGCTACAAGGTGTCCGGCGGCCTGCACGGCGTGGGTGTGTCGTGCGTGAACGCGCTGTCCGCGTGGCTGCGTTTGACCATTCGCCGCGACGGCAAGAAGCACTTCATGGAATTCCACCGTGGCGTGCCGCAGAACCGCATTATCGAAGAGATCGACGGCGTTGCTGTCTCGCCGATTCAGGTCACCGGCGAGACCGAGAACCGCGGCACCGAAGTGCACTTCCTCGCCGACGAGACGATTTTCGGCAACATCGAATATCACTACGACATTCTGGCCAAGCGGATTCGCGAACTGTCGTTCCTGAATAACGGCGTGCGAATCAAGCTGACCGACCAGCGCACCGGCAAGGAAGAAGATTTCGCGTTCGTGGGCGGCGTGAAGGGCTTTGTCGAGTACATCAACAAGAACAAGTCCGTGCTGCACCCGAACATTTTCCACATCAGCGGCGAGAAAGACGGCGTGGGCGTGGAAGTGGCGATGCAGTGGAACGACAGCTACAACGAAAACGTGCTGTGCTTTACGAACAACATTCCGCAGCGTGATGGCGGGACGCACTTGACCGGGTTGCGTGCGGCGATGACGCGCGTGTTGAACAAATACATCAACGATCACGAAGTCGCGAAGAAGGCGAAGGTTGAGACTTCTGGCGACGATATGCGTGAAGGGTTGTCGTGCGTGTTGTCGGTGAAGGTGCCGGAGCCGAAGTTCAGCGCGCAGACGAAGGACAAGCTGGTGTCGTCGGAAGTGCGCGCGCCGGTGGAGGATGTGGTCGCGAAGGCGCTCGAAGAGTTTCTGCTCGAGACGCCGAATGACGCGAAGATTATTTGCAGCAAGATTGTCGATGCCGCGCGCGCACGGGATGCGGCCCGGAAGGCGCGTGAGATGACGCGTCGCAAGGGTGTGCTCGACGGCGTGGGCCTGCCTGGGAAGCTGGCGGATTGCCAGGAGAAGGATCCGGCGAAGTCCGAGATTTATATCGTCGAGGGTGACTCGGCAGGCGGGTCAGCGAAGCAGGGTCGCGATCGGAAGTTTCAGGCGATTTTGCCGCTGCGCGGCAAGGTGCTGAACGTGGAGAAGGCAAGGTATGACAAGCTGCTTTCTTCGGAGCAGATTGTCACGCTGATTACGGCTCTTGGTTGCGGGATTGGTAAGGAAGACTACAACCTCGATAAGCTGCGTTATCACCGCATCATCATCATGACCGATGCTGACGTTGACGGTGCGCACATTCGGACACTGTTGTTGACGTTCTTCTATCGGCAGATGCCGGAGATGATCGAGCGTGGGTATATCTATATCGCGCAGCCGCCGCTGTTCAAGATCAAGGCGGGGAAGGATGAGCGGTATTTGAAGGATGAGGCCGAGGTTAATGCTCACATTCTGAAGCTGGCGCTGCAGGGGTCGGAGTTGTTGGCTTCTGAAGGGGCTACGCCGATTACTGGCGATGCGTTGGGGGAGTTGGCTCGGGCTTATTTGCTTGCGCAGGGTGTTGTTAACCGGTTGAGCCGGTTGTATGACGCTGGGGCGCTTGAGGCTGTGATGGATGGGATTGCGATCGATCTGTCCAGCGAGGAAGCGGCTGATGCGTCGGCTAAGGCTCTGGAAGCGAAGCTGCGGGATGATCCGTTGAAGCCTGAGGTTAAGGTTACGACGATGTATGACCCGGTGAGGGAATTGCGCTCGCTGCGGATTGCGCGGACGCATCACGGGAATCAGAAGATTTCTGTGTTGGATCAGGATTTTCAACTCACTGCTGACTATCAACAGCTGATCAATACCGCTAATACGTTTAAGGGGTTGATTGGGGTTGGTGCTGTCATTAAGCGTGGTGAGCGGAGTATGGCTGTTACTGACTTCAAGTCCGCTATGAAGTGGTTGTTGGCTGATGCAGAACGCAATATTTCCAAGCAGCGCTATAAGGGGCTCGGTGAGATGAACCCCGGGCAGCTTTGGGAGACTACGATGGATCCGACTGTGCGTCGTTTGCTGAGGGTGCAGATTGAGGATGCTATTGCGGCTGATGGCATTTTCACTACGCTCATGGGGGATGATGTGGAGCCGCGTAGGGCTTTCATCGAGTCGAATGCGCTTAGGGCGGGGAATATTGATGTTTGACGGCCGTTACTGAGACAAACGCACGAGTTGAGAATATAGGACCCTTAAGTTGAGAAACTTATGGGTCTTTTTCATTGGATCGGACTCCGCCCCAGTCCCGCTGAAGCAGTAGTATTTACGAAGAGGCGAATTGGTCTGACCTCGGATCGCTCCATGAACCGGGGGCTCCGAGTTTTCGGATACGCACATAGATGGCAAAAGAAAAGAAAGATATTGCTGCAATATTTCGCTATATGGGACCCGCGTTAGACGCACTTAGGACTCTCGGTGGGTCCGGCACCCCAGACGAAGTCGTCGAGCGTATTGCGCAAGACCTCGATCTTTCAGATGAGGCACAAAATGAAGTCTTGCCATCAGGCGAAGGACGTTTCCGCAACCGGGTGCGATGGGCACGGCTTTACCTTGTGCGAGAAGGGCTTGTTGACTCGTCCCAACGCGGAGTCTGGGCGCTCACCGACGCCGGGCGTCACACGAGTCTTTCGATTGAACAGGCACGCGGCGTAGCTACAAAGTGGAACCGCATTTTTGGAGAGGAGCGGCGAGCGAGAGCAGGCGGCGCAGAGCCTATGTCAGCTGAAGGTTCAGAACCCGCCGGTGCGGTCACAGGTGACTATCGCTACGAACTCATCCAGATACTGAAGAATCTGCCCGCATCGGGATTTGAACGGTTGTCTCAACGACTTCTTCGCGAGGCGGGCTTTGTGCAAGTGGTCGTAACCGGAAGCAGTGGCGATGGAGGCATAGACGGGTATGGCACACTGCAAGTTAACCCACTTGTCTCGTTTAAAGTCCTGTTCCAATGCAAGCGCTACGCGAAGTCGGTGTCGCCGTCACAAGTTCGTGATTTTCGGGGAGCAATGTCGGGGCGAACCGACAAAGGCATCATCATCACGACCGGCACATTTACGGCGGAATCCCGTCGCGAGGCGGGCCGCGACGGCGTCCCTCCAATCGAGCTCATTGATGGCGAAAAGCTTGTCGACATGTTGGAACACCTGGAACTGGGATTGAAGCCCGTACGAACCTTTGCCGTCGACACGCAATTTTTTGACGAATTCAAGAGCTAGCCAGGTTATCGGCGGATGGCCTCCCGGAAAGCGCGTTGAGTGGCCCGGGGGACGGATTTTGTTTTTGATAATAGACGCTTGATATGCCACCCCCTCCGTCGTGGCACTTGCTAAAATTGGTGCGATCTCACCCCTCAGCAATCACTCCTGCCGAGGATTCCCCGACACTGCTAGTCTCGTAGAGAACTTTGAATGAGCGATCAGACCCCCGCTCAGTACCAGCGGCAAAATATCCTAAACAACCGCTATGCGCTGCAGGCGGCTGAACAGCACTTGGATTTGGGCGGTGTTGCTTACCAAGGCGAAATGGTATTTACGAAGCAGCAGGTAACGGCGCTATTCGAGGTGAGCGATGCCACGGTGGAGCGTTATATCGCTAGCCATGGCGAAGAACTTAAGGCAAATGGCTACGAACTCATCAGAGGGAAAAAACTCAAAGAATTCAAATACTTAAGCGATGTTACCCTCACCAATGAGGGTAACAGGACACCAATCTTAGGAATTTTCAGCTTCCGGGCGGTACTTAACTTGGCCATGCTCCTTACGGAGAGCGAGCGGGCCAAGGCCATCCGCTCTAGATTGCTTGACATTGTGATGGACGTGCTAGCCGAGCGGACAGGCGGGCACACCAAGTACATCAATCAGCGTGATGACCAGTACCTAACAGCTGCGTTTCAGGAACAGAGTTACCGCAAACAGTCACAGATGCCTTAGACCAGCATGTTGTAGAGAATAAGTGGAAATACGTCCGTTTTACCGATCTAATCTATCAGAGCATTTTCAAAGAAAACGCCGCTGAGTACCGCAAGGTATTGAATTTGGCTGGCAAGGACAACATCCGCGAGACGATGTATGCGGAGGTGCTTAACCTGATTGCCAGTTATGAAACCGGTGTCGCCCACGAATTTGCCGCCGCTGCTCTTCACCAAGGCCGCAAGCTGACGATGCAAGAAGCTGAGACGTTGTTCAGCCAGTTCGAGCGACATCCTCTTTTTAAACCTCCATGCATTGGTGCGGCAGTTGATTGCGAAATGGGAGCCTAGGCTAGGGGTGCACGTCTCGGGCTACTTCCTGCAGCGCATGAAAACCAAGTGGGGGAGTTGCAATCATCGCGCGGGTAACATTCGCCTCAACACTGAACTGGTAAAGAAGCCGAAGGATCTTGTTGAGTATGTCGTGTTGCACGAAATGTTGCATCTAGTAGAGCCGAAACACAGCGATCGCTTCTTCGCGTTAATCGACCAGTACTGGCCTCAATGGCGCGAGTCACGTACTGAGTTGAACGCTTTGCCGTTGGGACATGAAGGTTGGAGCGAGTGACATCTGATACGCGGCACTGACGTGCCGCGTATCTACTGGCCGGACATTCGAGCCTAGCTTAAGAAGCCTAGGAGAGCGTGGAGTATACCGTTTCGCTCAGGCGCACAACGTTCGCTGTCGTAGGGCGTGTCTTCGATCAAGATTTGGCAGAAAACTACGAACGCGCCTTGTTCAGCGAAATTGCGACGACGCATTCCTTGAGCAATCAGGCCGCCGTAATAACCAGTCGTCCTCTTTCCACCTTCACGCAGATTCTCGCGCTAATCACAAACCCTGCCTGCTCCAGCCACCGCCCCGAAAGCCTTATCCAAGGCGCCGGAGGCAGATCTGGAAAGAACTAGATATGAGCCGGCGCGTACGTTTTCATCGGCCGCGGGCGTCTTTGTGACGAAATAGTCAAGATGCGTTGGGTAACAGGCGCAACTGCTTTATGATTGGCGTCAGCCATGATCAACTCCTATTCAAAGTAGGGGTTGTTTGCGGTCAGCGGGGCGTGTGGGTGGCAGCCCATGCGTCCCGCGCTTCATCTCCTTCCTCGTTCTCCTTGTGCTTGGCTCAGCGCTCTCGCGTCCTTTTCTACACTTCAACGAGCCAATCATTCAGTGATGCTTCATAAGAACAATGTGTGATGATCGACAGCTATGTCGTTAGGCATCCGATGTATTTTCTCGCATTGTCAGGGGTTGTGCAACAGCGTCGAACGCTCGGTGAACAACAAAATTGGGCGCACACTGCGCCACTAAATTTGAGCCGGATTTGCCTTGGCAGGCGTCGCATGAGATCAGGCATGTCGAAGTCGAACCGAAGTCCCGCATCGTCCCTCATTTCCCACTCAGAGCGGACTCACACGCCTGAATAGAACCCACCAACAACGCCCAATGCATACTAGAGTGCCAATATAAGAAGCATTTAACATTTTCCAATAAATCGATTTGCTTTATCGCGTAAATGTTTTGTAAAATCGCGCGGTTACACGGGGGCGCGTGAAGTTTAAAGTGATGGTCTGCGAGATCATGATTGCGGGCAGGACAATCCTTTGAGACATGCTACGCGTATATCGACGTCCCATTTTCCGGGTCGTGCATATGAAACAACTCCGTTCTCCAGCAGCCGAAACGATTCTTTCTCAACACCGGGATATTCAGTCGGTGACTCGTAGTCCGCCCAGTAAGCGAAGATCCGCACAAGGTTTGGTTGGTCAACTGCCCTGTACCATCCAGTCAATGAATATGCTGCAACCACCGACAATATGGCTGCGGCGAATGCATCAGCGAACATAACCATTGCCAGTTTCCACCGACCGTCCAGGAGACGCCGGTGTGATACCCATCGAGAAGGTAACAAGTCCGCCGCCCCCCGAATGAGCCAATCGAAGGGAGGATGTGTAGAGAAAACGGTCAGGGCGGCGATGACCAAAAGAAGCACATAGACGACCAATAGTATTGCCGTGGCGAGACCGATCGTGACCGCCGGATAACAAAGAATTGTCCAAAATGTCAACGTGGCCGGAAAATCGCCCGCGGGGAGATGCATTCCTCCGGACACGACGTGTCTGGCCGGCACACTGGCGAGAACCGCTGTGAAAGCACTGCACAGCGCAAGCAGCAGCTTACCGAACACGGTCTTCCCGATTTGGGCCGCGACGGCCTGTACACGAATGACAAATCCGAGCGTCAATGATCCTGCACAAATTATCGCGAAACCGTTGCTCCATGTTGTTGGCTGAAAATTCTTTCTCGTAACGAGCACAGAAAGGAGGCAGCACGCCAAAGCTACACCATAGAACGTGTATGCCACCCGCTTCTTCTTTTCCCGAGCCTGCTGTTCAAGTAATAATTCGGCTTTCATCTGTATGCCCTTTTCAATATCAGTTCTGTTTCCGGAGCTAGCTGATGGATTACCACGTAGCTTTGTCGCGTGGCGTTATCTGCCCTTGAACAACGCGCACAAAGATGCAGCCGCAGAAGTAACGCCTTTTCGGCAAACCCGACAAGAACTCAAGCAAGTCGTAGACGTTGTGATCATCGTGGTGTCAAGCAATAGTTACCCATTTTGCGTATTGCATTATTTATAGGAAATAATTTCCGATCAAGTTGCGCGAGAAATGCATCTATTACATTTGACACTTTTCGTCTGGAGATTCTGTAAAATTCCGTCACCGATCGGGGCAGCAATAAGAGGGAATCGTGGTGACCAATCTTGCTCAAGACTTTCAAAAAGTCTTTGCGGACCGCCAGCAAAGCAGACTGCTGCGCTTAACTTTTCCGCATGGCGACGCGCCATACTCCACATTGCTTGCAAATCGACTGACAGGCACAGAAAGTCTGTCGCGTGATTTCGAATTCAAGGTCGAAATCCTTTCAGATAACGCGTCACTCTCCCTTAAAGATTTTCAGGGGAAGATGATTACCGTAGAACTTGCGCGAGCGGACGGAACGTCGCGCTATTTTAACGGCTATATTTTTGCGTTCCGACACGTCAAAACCGACGGTTCCGTTGCCTTCTACGAAGCTACGATCGGCCCATGGTTGCGCTTTCTGAGCCTTCGCACGAACAACCGCCTGTTCCAGGACCAGGATCTGCATACGCAGACGACGACGCTGCTGCAGGACTACGGCGTACTTCCCGACTGGGACTGGAAGGTGGCCGGCACGGACCCCGTTATGACAATGGCGGTCCAATACGGCGAGAGTGATCACAACTACCTGCATCGTAGGTGGGAAGCGGCTGGGTTCTATTACTGGTACGAGCACACAGCAAAATCGCACAAGCTCATCGTCTCCGATGCGTCGATTAACGCAAAGCAGATCGATGGAAATTCCGCGTCCGTGCCATTCCAGCGGGATTCGGGCTCCAAGGTTGAAGACGGATTGGCGCTCTGGAGCCCCGTGCGGTCAGTCATGCCGGGGCAGTACACGGTCGCGCGCTTCGATTTCAAGAGTCCGCGGCCGGCGACTGCCGGGGTGCCCACCATAAACCAGCAAGGTGGCGTACCGAATCTCGAACAATATGAATACATCGGCGCCTACGGCTTCGGGGGCAGTCAGGACGGTGATGAGTTGTCGAAGCGTCGTATGGAAGAGATCGAGGCCGTCGCCAAGCGCTTTGAGGGCGAAGGCAATAACCGGTACGTGATGCCTGGGCGCTGGTTCGAGCTGACCGATCACTTCGGGCATGCCGACGGTTCTCGAGACGACAATCAGTTCCTTGTTGTCGAGGTGGACCACGTCGCCAGTAACAACTATCTGCAGGGTGTCGATGCGCCGTCCGACTATCACAACGACGTCGTCGCGATCCGCAAGAAAATTCCGTGGCGTCCCGGGCGTGGATACAACAGTGTCGATACGCGCATCAACGCGCCCCAGACTGCAACTGTTGTGGGACCGTCGGGACAGAGCGTTTACGCCGACAAATACGGCCGTTGCCGCGTGCAGTTTCACTGGGATCAGCTTGCCAAGGGCGACGAAAGCAGTTCTGCATGGGTTCGCGTGGCGACCGCGTGGGCAGGCGGCGACCAGGGATTTGTTGCGCTACCACGCGTGGGTTCAGAAGTGATCGTGCAATGGCTGGAGGGGAGTCCGGACAGGCCCATCATCACTGGTCGCGTTCACAACGAATCCAATCTGCCGTCGTGGCAATTGCCCGACCAGAGCGCCCTCATGGGGTTCCGGAGCCGGGAACTCTCCGGCGCCAACGGCAACATGGCGAGTGGGCGGAGTAACCATCTGCTGTTTGACGACACGAAGGACCAGATCCAGGCGCAGCTGCGAAGTGACCACGAGGCGAGTCAGCTTTCGCTCGGACACATCACGCGCGTCGAGGACAACACGGGTCGACAGGACGGTCGCGGAGAAGGCTTCGAACTGCGCACCGACAGCGTTGGCGCGATTCGGTCGGGCAAGGGCATGCTGATCAGCACGGACGCCCGGCCACTCGCCAAGTCCCATATTTCCGATATCAATGAGGCGACTACAAGACTGGGTAAATCCCAGACGCTGCAGGCGCAACTCGGAAAGCTCGCTCAGCAGCACAGTGCGCAGGAAAGCGGCGGCGACCAGTCGGATGTGGCCGACGCGCTTCAATCCCAGAATGATGGGCTAAAAGGCTCCTCCACCGGCGGTAACGGCTCATTTCCTGAACTGAACGAGCCGCAACTGCTTGTAGCAAGTGCGGCCGGCACGGCGGTGTCGAGCACGGGGTCGACGCACGTCGCGAGTGGCGAGCACACAGCCGTGACGGCCGGCTCGAATATCTCGCTTGGTGCGGGCAAATCGATTTTTGCGTCGGCGTCCGAGAAACTGTCGATCTTCGTTCACCGCATGGGCATGAAGCTGATTGCCGCGAGCGGAAAGGTACAGATCCAGGCGCAGAACGACGAGCTCGAACTACTCGCGAAGAAAGTCGTCGGCATTATCAGCACCACCGACTGGGTCAATATCACGGCGAAGCAGGGGATCCGCCTTACCGCCGGCAATAGCCAGTTTGTGGTCAGCGCTGAAGGCATCAACGGCTTTACACCTGGCGGCAATACGATTCACGCTGCAAACCACGGAACGCAGGGGCCACAAAGTATTCCAGCCCAGTTCCCTGGCGCCGACCTGTGCCAGACGATGACCAACAGCGCGGCCGAAGCGGGGAGTGCCTCTGTGCCGCTTGCTTAGGCTGAGGGGAGAAAATAATGACGGATGCCCTATTGCGTGCGGTGCCGGCACCGCAGGCGCCTTTTAGCCACGGCTATCTTCTCGTCGAAACGGCAACGATTGGTTACGCCGCAGCACTTGAGACACTGCCCAGCGTGCCGTGCACGCCGGCAGCCCTTTCGCATCGCATCGAATTGATGCCGCGCCTCGTCAATGTTGGTGCGCTGAGCCCCGAGCGGCAGACTGAAATCGCCGAGGTCATGCGTGATGAGCTTGACGGCGATCGCCCGCCAGTCATCTGTGCATGGCTACAAAGTTCCTGGCCTGTGAATCGACTCGCCGAACACGTGGCCCGTTACCTCGTCGGCCCTGGCGCCAACGGCAGCCCGGTGCTATGGCGATACTACGATCCGCGTGTGATTTCGCTTGCGACGAGCGTGCTAGAGCCGGCCAAGTTGTCCGCATTGATCGGTCCAGTGGACACATGGACCCTACCGGCCGTCGGACGGTGGTGGACGATTAGTGGTAACGGACGTGAGGCACCTCCCCTTGAAGGAATAACGCCGGCCTGGCCAACGCCTTCGCAGTGGGAACGGATTGAGTACAGCGACCTCGCGGCCCGCGCGCTCGCCCGACTCAGTGACCAAAAGTACGATTTCAGAGATCTATCCAGGCTGATGGGCGCGGTGTGCAAGAGTTTCGATGATGCGAAGAAGGCTGGGCTTTCGGACCCTGACGCGCTTATTGACTATGCGGTCCATGACATGCGTTATGGCCGCGCTTTCACCGAACACAAGAAGCTCGAGCAGGCGTGGCCGGCAATCCGGCGCGGCGAACTTACATGGCCGGGGGCCCTCGCGCTACTTACGCCCGCCGATTTCGAATCACTAAAAGATCAACACGCCGTCATCGCCTGAAGGACCGACCATGCCCGTATCCTGCAACCTGTGTGACCGCAAATCGCTACTACTTTACCCGGTGCGCTATGCCGTAGCCTGTCCCCACGGTGCCGCAAAGGCGCCGGCCCTAGAAGGTAACTTCAAGATTGACTCCTCGAAGGCTCCGGCTACGGTCGGAACCGCGAAATACACCCTTCGGGCCGTGCGGGCTGGCTACCTCTACGTCTACGAGGAAAAGCGCAAACGCCTCAAAGCGTACATGGTGCTGCCGAGCGGCATGATGTGGAGTTTCATTCCGGGAATGATGCCTCCCAATCCAGCGGCCGTTCCGACGACCTGTATGGACCGACAGCAACTTTCGCTTGGCTATTGCATCGATGTTGAACACAGCGACTCCGATCCTGCGACCAATGTCTGGATCGGATGGTCCAACGTCCTCTGGACCAAACGGCTCGTCGGCCAGGCCGATGACGCAGGGTGGCGGATGCTTCATATGCAATGCATCAACGTGCCTGCCATGCTTTCAGGAGGTGCGAGTGATACGGGCGAATTTCAGGTGAGCCATTCAAAAGTCGCTCATTTTGCAATGGACGAAAAGGCGATGAAGACGGCCTTCAAGTTCAGTAATACCGATCCCAAGATGGAGAACCATCAGCATACGGAAGCGCCTCGCATTGCAGCCGCCATGGCACGTTCTCCGATGAGAAAGGGATTTATCGTTGCAGTGAACGACCCAGTCGGACTAACCAACGATCTCGGCGAACTTGTTGTTCCGAGCATCGACAGCGGATTCAACGCAGACATTTATCGCGGATCAATCGCCAAACAGTTGCTCGCCCGCGCGGAGCAGGGAATTCGTGCGCAGGCGAGCGAAGAAGCGGGATTCGAATATCGCACGTCGGAAATGGTCAATCAGGCGAACCAGAATCCCATGTCGTATTCCACGGGAGGTCCTCCCGTCGATATCATTGGCGCGTGGAAATTCGTGACCGGGTCGATCAAGGCCGGCGGCATTTCGAATTACAACGCACAGCAGGCCGCCCAGGACAAAGCGTATGGCGCCGACCAGGCGGGACATCAGAAAGCTGCTGCAGACGAAGCGTGGGATGAGGCAAGCCACACCGGAGAAGGTAGTGCACGCAAGCCTTCGATCGATCGCAAGCGTCTGGATAATTTCCCTAAGGAATACAAAGACGCGCTTGACAAGTTCAAGCCCCAATGGGACGAGCTGGTGAAGGCGCATGCCGGATGGCTCAACTGCAAACTTCTGTCAGACTGGATGAGCGGCGTTCATGATGATGCAGATATTCGCAGTGGGTACGCGTATAGCGAGTCGTGTTCTCAAAGCATCGGCAGTGCGGCAGCCACAGATGCGTGCGGCAAGGTCCTGAACGACTGGCTCGAGACCGGGCAGCTTACAAACAATCGCAATCTGTATGCACGCGCACTCCTTTTCAACCAGAAGCAGTTGATCGACGCGGCCCAGGCGCAGATCCACAAGTCTGATATCCAATACGAAAATTTCCTTAACCTCTACAAGCAAGCGCTCGCGCGTGTAAAGCCCGGTGAAGCAGCTCGGCTTCTCGATAAGCTTGTCCTGACAACCGGAAGCGTGATCGTCAAGGCCTTGACCAAAGGCGCGCGCAGCGTTGCCTTCGTGCCAATCATGATCCGGTTGTCGCTTCATTCCGGGACGGTCATCCGAGCAAGCTCACAATCGAAAGCCGAGTTGCGTGCATGGGCGATCGACGAGGCGAAAAAGGCCGGCATCAAACTGGAGACGGATCGAACGCAAACGCGTGCCGATGCGCTCAAGGCTGCAAAGACTGCGGTCAAGGCAGGTCCGAAGTCCGACGTCAATGTGGTCATCTACGAGCTTGATGTCGATGCGCTTGAAAAGGCGGGCAAGATCGAAGCTGGATCTATCAAGGCCGTTAAGTTGCCGGGCGCGGACAAAGTGAAGGCATGGCTCGGTTCTTCGGCTCCTGAGGCATTCCATCTTGGCGTGGCTACATTCATCTTCCAGCTCTTCACGCTCCAAGCCGCAGTCGAGGACGTTGCTGGCAACGACCGGTTCAATCGTGTGGAAACAGACACAAAGGCTGCAGCGGCAGTGATCAACATTGTCGGAGCCATGATGGAAACCGTCTCGGAGACAGTGGAAAAGGGGCCCGCCCATCCTCTATCGGCGTTTATTCTGAAACAGTGGTCGCTGGGCGAAAGGGAACTGGCTGGGCTTAAGCTAGGCGGTAGAGCCCTCGGCGCGATCACCGGCGCTGCCTTAGCTGTTTTCGACGTAATGAACGCGGTAGAGTCCTTCAAGAAAGAAGAATTCGGCCTTACTGCACTGTACGCAGGAAGCTCGATTCTCGGTTTCTATGTCGCGGCTTTCGCCATCACTGGCGCAATTCCCGGCTTCTGGATCGTCCTGGCCGCTTCAATCCTAATCGCGCTCGCCATTGCGCATTACAAAGCATCTGCAATGAAAGACTGGATCAGTCGGTCTTATTTTGGTACGGGCGAAGAGAAATATCCGACGCTCGAGGAAGAGTTGAGCGCATTCAACTCTGCAGCAGGAGGTTAAGGTATGGATGAACGTTTGATGAAAAAGTGCATCGGTCTTTCCGTACCGGAATGGGATATGGCACACCGCCTCCCGATCAATCGTCTTGTTGGACCTGACATGTGGGATAGCGGAACAATTTTTCGCTTTAATTCCGCTTACATGGACGTGACTGACCAGTCATTCATGGAAAAACAATGGATGATGGGCGCTGCGCTTATTGCATTGATAGCCATTGGGTGCGGCCTGTTTTTTCTCGCGTTGTTTATGAGCAATCCTCATGCGCCGCTATTCCTATACGCAATTCCAGCGGTCTTCATCGGCGGTTTCGGATACCTTTTAATTCGCTTCGGGCGCGGCGTTATGTTTTCGCTGACTCGCATGCCCATTCGCTTCCATAGAAGAGCACGCAAGCTGTTCGCCGTACGCGAACGACGTTACTTCGACGCGAAGAACCAAGGCGATCATGTTTGGGAGATTCCTTGGAACGAAGAAGAACTGTTTTGCCTGCACAAGGAGGTAACCCAGTTCGGCACCGTCTATCACATCCGGCACTACGCGCTCGACGCAGAAGGCAAAGTCGCCCGCGTTTTCTCTATTGGACGCGAGTGGACCGGAAAGCCAGAGATCGAGATTCTGCTCGCACAATGGAACTATTGGTGTACCTTCATGAATGAAGGACCGCAAGCGTTGCCCAAGCCGATGTTGTTCCATACAGAACGCGAAACGCCGCGGGAGTCGTTCCTGTATTCACTCTATGGTTTCGGGCTGACAGGTTCGCTCCTGTGGCGACTTATCACCATGCCGTTGGTGTTGATCTTTACACCATTGCGGATGCTTGCCATCGCCACGTCCCGGGCACCTATCTGGCCAGAGGCAATCGAGGAGATCAGTCAGATCGATCCAAACGATGCGTATGCTGAGCCGAGAAAGGGCACCCCAGTCGGTTGGGCAGAGACTGTTCTGGCGCAACAGCGCAAAGAATATCCCGACGCACCACAACGAAAAACGGACGGATGGTCAGGCATAGAGGACGGCGTCGAAAATGCTAATCAATGGGCTCTTGATCAGCCGCCGAAGAACTTGGCGGGTGGCTAACGGCGCAGAGTGCTATTGACGCGCAATTGGCTATTCACTTGCACCACCTGTAGCTTTTCGAGTTTTCGCGAGGGTGCACTCGTCACGCGACGATTCGGCAGGATGGGCTGGCGATAGATGTGGTCGCTAATCGAAGACAGTCGGGCCACGCGAATCGGTCAGAAAAGGGGCTTCACGAAGATGCTACGAAAAATCATTCTTGTCGGCGACCCACCGAGCACCGGGGGCGCTGCTCTGCCCCATGACGGAGCCTACATCACTGGCGTTGACGGTAGACCCGCCGCGCTCATTGGTGGGAAGGTCTCTTGCAACGCCTGTCAGACCACCGGCGTCATCTTCAAGGCCGGTGGCCCATACCGAAAGCGGAACAATGGGCAGGAGGTTGCCCTAGAGGGAGACCGCGTCCGCTGCAAGTGTGAAGTCAATCCGACCATGGTATCCGCAGCGGGCTACGACTGGCTGCCGCAGGTTGACGATCAGATTGAAGGGCATGGTGAGTATGTGTACCACTCCCGGCAGTTTCAGCTTAAAGACGCGAATGGATCCCCGATGCCTGCTACGTACTACACGGCAAAATTACCGGATAACGAACTGCGGCATGGCATAACCGATGACGAAGGCATGACCGAACAGTACGAAACAGATGGACCAAAAAGAATTGAGATCCATATCGGACATTTACCTGCCGAACAGGAGAACGCGTGAGCAGCCCAATTGTCACCAGCACCACTACTGCTAACGGGGGGGCTGTAGCAGTTGGACAGTCGTCGCGCATAGCGATTCATTTGCTGAGTCTTTCCTCACAGGGAAAGCAATTCGTGCAGGGCTTCGAGGATTTTCGACCCTTTTACTATCCCGACAGTGAAGGGTACTGTACCGCCGGATGGGGTCACCTGATCAACGGCCATCAAACCTGTGAAGCCCTAGGCATTCAATTGAACGCACCTATCGGTATAGATCAGGCGATCGCTTGGTTCGAAACGGACCGGACACGAATCGAGAACATTGTGAAAACGCAGATCCATGTTCCTCTCTACCAGAGGGAATACGATGCCCTTGTTTCGTTAGCATTCAATCTTGGCAGCTTCGCGCATGCGCCCAATTTGCGCAACAAAATAAACCAAGGCCAATATGCGGCCGGGGCAGATGAAATGCTGGACATAACGAATGGTGGGACAGCTGGGCTTGTACTACGACGGCAGCGGGAACACGATATGTTTGTGAATGGAGTTTACAACTGGGTTCATTAATGATGAAAAAGATAGCCATTGCCGTCCTTCTATTAGTCGGTTCAGGCTTGGCGTCGGCTGAGCCAGGCTGCAGCCTCGATCAGCTAAAGGCGAACTCCACGACATGTGATCGCAAACAGGTCTCAGTTCAAGACAAAGCAGCCTATGTCGATTTCAGGGTGAAGGAAGTCGCTGGCCTCCAGCCAGATGACGTCAAATCTTTTTTGGAATCATTAAAAAAATCCGTCGAGGCGGAAGACAAGGTGTACCTCAGCAATGTAGCCCGGTATCCCTTGCGATATTTTGAGAATAAAAAACGGAAATCTGTGAATGGACCCGCGCTGTTCGTGAAAAAGTACAAGGCGATATTTACCGATAAGGTCAAGCACACTATTGAGAACCAGCAGTATCAGGACCTCTTCGTCGATTCTGAGGGAATAATGCTGGGCAACGGTGAAGTGTGGATATCGGGGATTGTAGAAAAAACAACCCCACCAAAAACCGATATCAAGATCATTGCTATCAACAATTAGTTGGAATGCTCGGAATTGCGCAACTCGCCGAGCTTCGCCGTTGAAGAGACCACGTCCATACGGCGGCGACTGAACAACTGCTCTCATCGTGTGCGTAGGGAGAGCCGAGCGGGCATAGTCAGCCCTCCAATTTCTGGCCCGAACTGCGCATTCAGGCTAAAGCAGGGTCGAGCGGAATCGGAACTCCACAAAGATGCCCGCCAGACCTGTTGGCGAGACACGTATTGATCAGTTCGTGATCGGCTCCACCAGATCAAGAATACTCTGCAGATGCCGATTCTGGGCTTTCCGAAGATCGTAGATGCACTCGAAATATGCGATATCGTTGATATTGCGAATCTGTGGTGCGGCAAGATCTGGTTTCCACTTTGATCCAGCGTACTTGTTTATCGCGCAGAAGGTCTTCATCCGATCCTGCTCGTGCATATAGTCGAGAAGGAGAGTTTCCCTTGGGAGTCGATCTGGCGATTGCTGCGTAGAGCGCCGCGTTAGCGGTTTCCATGTCGGCGGCCGCGACTATGGAACCTGTCCGCATTTTTGTGTGCGAGGCGGTTAGCGGAGTTACCCGCGTGCGTTGGTAAAACGCTCTCCAAACAGAATAGCGAACTGGTTCATGGCGGAGGACCAGTCGAATGCCGCCCGTACAGACTTCGCCAGCACGTTGCGCAATGCCAGCCACAGTAGCTTGATGGCGGCCTCGTCGTTGGGGAAGTGGCCGCGGGTCTTGATGATCTTGCGTAGTTGCATGTTCAGACTCTCAATGGCATTCGTGGTGTAGACGACACGGCGTATGTCGGGCGGAAACACGAAGAAGGGTGTGACGTTCTCCCACGCCCGTCGCCACGACTGCACGATGGTCGGATACTTCGCGCCCCATGGCCCTTCGGCAAAGGCCTCCAGGGCCTGCTGCGCGGCCTGTTCGTTCGCGGCGGCATAGACCGGACGCAGCGCTGCGGCGACGCTTTTGCGATCCTTGTAGCTGGCGTATTCCAGGCTGTTGCGGATCAGGTGCACGATGCAGGTCTGCACGGCCGTGCGCGGGTACGCCGTGCCGATCGCCTCGGCCAGCCCCTTCAGGCCGTCGACCACCGCGATCAGGATGTCCTGGCAGCCCCGGGTCTTCAGTTCATTGAACACCTTCAGCCAGAACTTCGCACCTTCGGTCTGCTCGATCCACAGGCCGAGCACGTCGCGCTGGCCGTCGGCCTGAATGCCCAGCGCCAGATACACCGCCTTATTGCTCACCACACCGTCGCCACGGATCTTCACGCGCAGCGCGTCGAAGAACACCACCGGGTACATCGGCTCAAGTGGACGGCTTTGCCAGGCAAGCGTTTCGGCCATCACCTCATCGGTGACCGAGCTGATGAAGTCGGGCGAGACCTCGGTGCCATAGCTTTCGGCCAGAAACGACTGGATCTCGCGCACGCTCATGCCGCGTGCGTACATGGCAATGATGCGTTCGTCGAAGCCCGTGAAACGGCGCTCGTGCTTGGGAATCAGGATCGGCTCGAAGCTGCCTTCACGGTCGCGCGGCAGATCGACCCGCACCGGGCCACGCTCGGTGATGACTGTCTTGCCGCTGGCGCCGTTGCGTTCATTGGTCTGCTCCGCAGGCTTGGGCTGGCCGGGCCGGTAGCCCAGATGCATGTTCATTTCGGCGCCCATCGCGCGTTCGATGAGCGCCTTGTTGAACGCCAGCATCAGGTCCTGAACCTCGGCGGGCGTCATCGGACCCTTCACCAGTTCATCCAGCAGCGCTTCAGGCAGTTCAGGCAGCGGCCCGCGGGCCGCTGCCTGAGACGCGACGGTGCGTTTCTTTTTCATCGGCATATCCATGATCTTGATCCCTCATGATATGCCCCGCCCACGAAATTACGGATAGGTCCCGACTATGAGGCAATTCGAGTCCATGCTTCCGCTTCCGCTCAAGTGCTTTAGGCACTCCTCGTCCTCACTTCCATAGGCATTGCCAAAAATAAGCACGAGCGCTGCCAGTGCTGGAACGATCTTAGTGACTCGCTTCTTAGCCTCCGGAGGGAAACACTACACCTTTCAACCTCGAACGAAATAAACACACAGCGCCTTGCGCGACAAGCGGCACGTGGCTTACTCCGGTTCAGCTTGCCTACAAACTGGAGGCGTAATGTCAGATCCCGTTGCAACAGCTAGCACGACTGCCGACTCGAACTCAGTAGTGTCGGCATACAGCAATAGGTTGGCGAAACCGTGGCACTTGTCCGACGCGCTTCTTTCCTTCTTCGGTGAGTGGGAATCCGGCGTGCTAAACGGCTTGAATTTTAAGAGTCAACGCGTTACAGATGGCTTCGTTCTTAAGGCATACCTGGATGATCGGGGTAACCCCACGGTCGGTATGGGCCATCTGATCGTTTCGAGCGACAACATTGCTGTCGGCGAGACCATAACAATAGATCGCGCCCGACAGCTAGCCCGAAGGGATCTGGCAACGGCTGAAGGCGCCGTCAATCGAAGGGTTATGGTGCCCCTTCTTCAGTTCGAATATGATGCGCTCGTCAGCTTGACGTTTAATAGCGGCGGTGGTCACGGTATTGACGATCTCGTGGAAAAAGTCAACACGGGACAATATCAAAAGATGTTCGATTTTATAAAAACATTCCGACCGGGACACAAAAATACGCTCGCTTATCGCAGATACACAGAGGCAAAGATGTTTCAGGCGGGAGTCTATGATGCAACTCACTAGGAAGCGGGCGGGGCTGGCGCTGGTGCTCGTGCTGGCGAGCACAGCAGCCTTTGCGAAAATAGACGCGTCGTGCCTAAAGCATCTCGGCGGTACTGGCTACGACATAGCGTGCTTCGACGCACTCACGAAAGAGGTAATGGCGGATACGAAAACAACTTATGAAGAGATCAGGAAGACGATTCCGCAAGGAAATGAAAACGGGAATCTACTGGATGCCTACATGAAAGCTCAGGACGACGCCGAGCGGTTTTGTAGACTTGAAAAAGAGACCGGCACAGGTTGGCTCCCGTCGCCGACACCGGGTCACTACAATATGTGGGACTCCGCGTACGCAGAATGCATATACGACCAGCGGAAATTGCAGAACAAGCGTCTTCATGCCATTCTCAACGAGCACAATGTTCAATAACAAACGCTGAATTGCCTGTGACCGGATGGTTCGCGCTGTGCACGCGCTTCACTGGTCCAGCGTGCTGGCTTACCTTATCTGGTTCACCGCATCGCGTGGGCAGATCGCAGGGAAAGCAGCCCCCAATAAGCATTGTAATAAAGCGTCGCCCAACGAGTACGCGATAGCCATCAAGCAACACCCAACTTCCCAAGCGCCGCCTCCACCCATCCAAACCCAATCTTCTCCTGCTCCAGCCGCAGATTCGCGCGCAAACGGTTATCGCGCAGATCGTCATACAACGCGCCCTCATCGCGATTCAACCGCGGCAGATCCCGCAGCGTCTGCTTATCCTCTCGATCCCACTGCGATTCAAACGCTAGCAACGTCTCCCGGTCCATCAAGAACGATTCCACGTGGTCGAACTGATAGCGTAGCTGATCGAGAATCGCGAACCCATGCGTGTCGATATCGCCCCAGTAGTGAATCCGCCGATGCAAAAGCCATTTGGCGGCAGTCAGCATTTCAAAACCATATCCCGCGCCGAAAACAACCGCGCTGTCTTCAACTGGCGGAAAGGCCAGAAAATTAGTTTCGTTCTCGGTGATAAAAACGCGGCTGACATCGAGCTCCAGGCGAGCAAAACTGGCGGCATCGAGCGTGATGTCCTGCTCAACGCTGGCGGGATAAAACAGCGCCTTCTTCACATCCAGCACGCGAAATCGGATACGCAATGGCTTTTCCCGAAACCCATAACGCGCCGCGAACTGACCCAGACCCGACCTTTCGAAATCCACGGCTGGCTCGGGAAGCACGCTATCGAGCAATTCCGAAAGCACACCGCGATAAGCCTCGATAAATTTAGTGTGCACATTTGCGATGTCGATCTGCCTGACATACACACCGGGACGCGGATGCCGCTCCAGCCACATGCACACATCAAGCAGCCGTCCCCACACATCCGCCAGTTCAAGCGCCCTGAGTGGTCTTTTCGCTAACCATGCAACAAGGCGCGGTTCGCGCGCGCGAGTCACATCCAGCAACAAGGCGAACCTGGCTGCATCGCGTTGTTTTCCAATCAACGCGACGGCATCCTCGAATGAGTCGATCCAGACTTCAACCGGTAACGCATTAGCGCCGAAAACCCGGTGCCGGAACTCACGCATCTCGACGCGGCAATGCGCTGCCGCCCTGAGGCTTCCACTCCACTGACGAATGTCTTGGAAGCGCTCCGTGATTTCGGCCGATGTGGGCCCTTTGAGCCCGAGACGCTTCGGGAACAGAGTAGCTCCCGTAGCGAGTCCAGCAAGCAGTTCACCCCTTTCCCAGAGCCTGTTTACCTGCATGCGCAGATCTGCTGGTGTCGTCCAGCTCACGATTCGCTCCTGCCTTTTTCCTCGCGATACTTTTCGATCGAAAGATTCCGCAACCTCGATTCACGTCCCTCCTGATTGTCGACAAATCCGACGCTGGCCACAAATGGTTCGATGATATAAATCTTCTGCAGTGGAGTGACGATTAGCAATTGCAGGTTCAACTGGGCGAAAAGCCGCAGACCGTACTGCGCGGACTCGTCGGATCCGCGCCCGAATGCTTCGTCGATGACGACGAATCGGAAAGAGCGTGAGCGCACGGCGCCCCACTCGAGACCGAACTGGTAAGCGAGGCTCGCGGCCAGGATCGTATAGGCAAGCTTTTCTTTTTGCCCGCCAGACTTGCCGCCCGAGTCGGAATAGTGCTCGTGCTCGCTGTTATCCTCGCGCCAACGTTCGCTGGCGGCGAAGACGAACCAGTTGCGCACGTCAGTGACCTTCGCCGACCAGCGACGATCCTGCTCGGCCAGCCCCTCACGTCCACGGAAATCGTTCGATAATCTGTTTGACTTGAAGAAACTTGGCTTCGGAATACTGAACGTCATCCGAGCCTGTTAGCGTGCCTTCGGTACAGGAACGCAAATCGCTCTGAAAGTCGCGGATCTCTGCGTCCTGACTCAACTGCGCTTCCAGAACGATATAACGACCGGCGTTATAGTCGATCTGCGTGAGCGACTCGTTGATCAACGCAATCCGCTCCCTTATCGTCTCGCGTTCGCGAGCCAGTTGGGACTGGAAGTTGGCCACTTCGCGAATGGTGTTCTCATTGAGCAAATCCTTGAAGCGAGCTTCGAAGCGCGGCAAATCGTCTGCTTTCAACGTGTCCAGCATGGCGCGATATTCTTGCGCTGCTTCAATGGCAACATCCACTTCCTGCGTCTCGAGCGGAAAGGCTGTGCAATATTCGCGCATGGCGACCACGATCTTCTCGCGCTGGCGCGAAACTTTTTTGTCCTCCGCGTCGATACTGTCCTGCAACCATTTGCGCATTTCGCTCTCGCGATTGTCACAGGATTCGACGGTCAATTGATGCTTGCCGAGCAATTCGGACCATAGCTCGGTGAGCCGTTCGAAATAACCCTTATGGGTCGAGTAGGCCGGCTCGTCAAGAACCGCTTTGGCCTGGGAATGCAAGTCGTCGGCTATGCGCTGCCGCTCTTCGATACGCGTGCGCTCGGCCTTGTGTCCATCGAGTTTCGCCTCCACGTCAACCAGTGCGGCGCCGACCTGATTCAGACGCTGGGTGAGTTCATGCAACAAGTCAGAGGCGGATTCCAGACGAGTCTTCTCGTCACGGAGATCGGCGATCTCCGTCGCGACACCGCGCCAGTCGATCTCACGGTACTCCGCATGTTCGTTGAGCAGCGACAGCGCGTTCAAGCGCGTCCTGAGTCCGGATTGCTCGGCCTCAATCTTGCCGATCAGTGAGCCCAACTCGCGCAACTGCGCAGCCAGCTGGTCTGAATTGCGCTTCAAGCGCCTGAATCTTCGCCGTATTAGTCCAGCCCAACACGTAACGCCGACGATCGTCCAGCCGATGGCGATCGTCTTTCTCGTGCCGCTCGCCGGGCGCCTTGATCTGACCGGCACGTGTAATGGCCCGCGTCTCGCGGCGAAATTGTTCCTGCGTGTCGCAGCAGACGACGTTGAAGCGCTGCGCGACTTCATACTCCAACCAATCGTAGAACGGCGATTCAGGTTTGACCGACAGCTTGCGGGCAAGCGAATCGCGATGCACTTCGGGACGTTCGCGTCTGGCGGATCGCCGAACCCGAAAATAAACGAGCCGCCCTTTGAGGTGAGTTTTATCCACCCATTCGGTGACAGCGGCGTAGTGTTCATCCGAAACGAGAAGCGACAGGCCAAAACTTCGCAGCAGACGCTCGGCGGCGCCCTCCCAACCGCGCTCATCGTCACGTACCTGCAACAGTTCGCCGGCAAAGCATACATCCGCTTCAGGAAGCGCGAGAGCATTGCACAACGCGGCGCGCATTGCGATCTGTTCCGCGGGGATGTTGCTGCGGCGACTCTTCAGACTGTCGATCTCCGCCGTCAGTGCGTCATGTTCCTGTCGGCCTGCGCGGAAACTGACGACGTGTTCGGTCAGGTCGTTCTGCAGCCGCGCTTCGTCCGACTGCACGGCGTCGAGACGCTCGCTCACACGTCGGCGCAACGCCATAAAGGACTGTTCGTCCTCAGGAGCCTGTTCTCCGGCCACCTGCGCGAGATCGTCGAACCGCTGTGCTTTTTGCTTCCGCCGGGTGCATTCCGCATCTTTCGATTGAATCTCCGCTTCCAACCGCTCCAGCCGGTCTCCACCATTTTCGGCGATGTTGCGCCGCAGTTCGCCTTCTTCGACGCGATGCGTGGAGCGCATGGCATCGAGCCGCTTGACGTGGGCGTCCTGGCGCTCCCACTCCGCTGCGAGATTTTCGATTCGGCGGTCGAGCAAACGGAGCTTGAGGTCGGCGGCATAGGATCTCATCGCATCACGGCATGCCCGCAAATCTTCCACCTGCGTTACAAGCAGCGCATGCCGCTCGCAATCTTCGATCAGTGGACTTAGCCGTTCCATCTGCCGCTTGGCTTTCAACACCGCTTCATGCGCGCGATTCAGGTCTTCGAAGTGACCGATCAGCGCAGTCATACGCGACGCGACGTCGAACGGCTCGAGCATGTGGCTGCGGACGAAATCCGTCAGATTGCCCACCGACTTCATGGATACCGTTTGATGAAATAACTCGAGCGCCTGCTCATTCTCGATTCCGAAGCGCCGGCGGAACCATGCACCGTAAGGGGGGAAACTATCGAACACGTCCGCGCCGAGCGCGCGTAACTTTTTGCGCAGACCGGAGATGTCCGGTCCGAAATCGGCAAAGTCTGTTGCGATCGACAGCGCCCGTTCCGCACCAATGAACAGCCGCGCGGGTTGGCCGTGCGGCTCCTTCATCCAGAACACCTGGGCAAGCGTGATGGTCAGGTCATAACCCGCATTGTGGAAACGGGCGAGTATCACTGAATAACTGTTGGAGTCGCGTAAAGCAACGGGCTTGGCTGAACCGCTGGCTTCGTTGCGCTCTGACTTGTAGTGGCCGAGTACGTACGAGCGCAGCGTCCGCTCCTTGCTGTCGGCGCCCGCAGCTTTGTTGTAGGCGATCCGATGCGCGGGTACAAGCAATGTTGTCACGGCATCGACGAGGGTCGATTTGCCGGAGCCGATGTCGCCCGTCAACAGCGCGTTTTTGCCGGCGGGATTCAGCGTCCAGACGCGGCGATCGAAAGTCCCCCAGTTAAAGACTTCCAGTTGATGCAGGCGAAAACCGGACAGTGCGTCGTCGGAGACGAAATCGAGCCCGGGCAATTGCATATCAGTCATCTGCGTTCCTTGATGCAGCTGTACCTAGTTGCGCTTGATAAGCCGCAAGCCGTGCATCGAAATCGGCCAGCCACTGAGCGTCGACAAATGCTTTGAGAATGCGCTGTACCTCGAAAGCGATGGCTTGCGTCTCACGCGTGCCCGTAGTCGGCTTCAGCTTGCGCAGAAACCCGAGTTCGATGATTTTGTTCACATGCGTGTCGATCTGATCGATTAATTTGGCCTCGTTGCTGCCTGCTGGCAGAAACACACGGACTGTCTCCACAATCTGCTCGCGCGTGAGGATGAGCCGCGTTTCTCCGCCGCCTGCGTCGGACTCGGCGAGCTTTTTGCGCAACAACGCCAGCATCAGGCTGACAGGAAAGGACAACGGACGTCGCGCGATAAGACGGGGCAACGCGGGCGAATCTTCGTCGCCGCTATCGGGGCGTGAGCGCAGGAACGCATATCCTTCGGCTTCATCGAGCACCAACTCGAGATTCAGCACGGTGACGTAGTCTCTGACGCGCGCTTGCAAGTCGAGCAGCGCGCTCCAAAGCGCCATATCCGCCTCGCGGTAAATGACGCCTTTAAGCAACGGAATCAAAAGGCTCGACAGATCGTGTGTCGAAACCGTTGTGGCAGGTTCCTGTTCGTGCATGTTTTTATCTCACGAAAATGACTCGCGACAGCTTCGCCTGTCGGGTCTCCTGTTCGCCGTTGTCATTGTGTCCGACCCAGACGATCGTTTCGCTGACCTGCTCGTCCACCACCGTGCTGAACGCATCGCTGGCAAGTTGCAGGTAGGCGACGAGTTCGGCCAAACCTTGTTGTAGAGGCTGGATTGCGCAAAGTTCGCGTAGCGTCACTTGCGAATGGTCCTGCAGAACATGACGGATATGCCATACCAGTCTGGCTTTGTCGACGACGACCTGGGCGTACAACGCCGCGGCGTCGATGTCGTCGTCGCCGGCCTCGATTGCAATGCCGGCAATGCGTGGTTTGAGGCTCGGGGCGTAGAGTGGACGCTCCATCGGTAGTTCGATATTGGCCGCGACATCGGCGATAGTCATGACTTCGTCAGCAGGGGGCGCGTCACGGAGCGCCAGCGCTCTGGCTTCGACGCCATGCAGGATATCCATGATGCGACGATTCTCGAGCCATGCCTGATCGTCGAGAAAGCGCCGCAGTTGCTGCGACAAAAATGCGACGGTGCGCTGCGTATGTTCGCCCGCTTCCAGCCAGTCATAGTGAACCCGCCGTGTACGTGCATCGGGTTTGAGTTCCGCGACAGGCGGGAGTGCCAGCACGCGGTCGAGCAAAACGGTGAGTTCTTCCTGACGACTGCTCGACATCAGGAAGTCCCAGAACGCCCGGAAGCTGCGGCCCTGATCCGAGTCGGCGATCGCATCGCGCTCGCCCATGATTTCTTCCAGCAATTCACCTTTCGCGCCGTCCCACAGTGCAATACGCTCGCGCACCCGGCGATCGAGACCACGAAAGTTATGCTCGACCTCACGGAAATCGGTCAGCAATTCCCGCGCGATCGCGGTGAACTGCTGAAAGCGATCTTTGAGCGCCGTATCATCCAGAATGGAGATGTCACCAGCCTCTGCGCGAACGATGTCTGCGTCAATCTCCGCGCGACGCTTGTGCAGTTCGGCAAGCCGTGTCTTGGGGTCACTTTCGCTGCCCTCGCTCATCTGTTTGAGCAATTCAAACAGCGTAAGCAAGCGCGATTCTGTACCGACGAAGCTACGGGCCGTCAATGTGCCAAGCCATGCAATCGCCATTTCCGTAGCGGGCGTGAGATCGAAATGCGGTTCGTCCGAATCCTGAGGATAGAACTTGCGCAGCCAGCCTTTATCGTTGGCGCTCCAGTCAGTGAGGTAATCGGAAGCGGCTTTGGGAAAGGTTGCGGTACCGAGTTGTTCGCGCAACGCATACAGTTCGTCCTCGAGCGCTTCGGCCAGATCTGCTTGCGATATCACGCGCACATTAGGCGCGGTGAAAACGCGATGCAGAAAGCTTGCCACGAGCGGCGCGTGGTCTGAGCGCAGCAGGCGCCACGCCGGATGATTCTGGCGTAACGCGTCGAGCGTGGAATAGTCGAAGTCCATGGCGCGAGAGCTGGAGAGCGAAACGGTCAGATTCGTCGTTCGCATCCTACTGCTCGACGCGAGCGAGTACCATGATTACTCTTCGCATTCTATGCGCTGAATGGTCCTCAGTTATGGAACGAGGTTTTGCGAGGAGGAACGACTGCCGATGCCGTCGTTTGAATGATTTCCGCAAGCCAAGGATCGATGAAGAACCATGTATTTGGCATGGACTACCGCCTGTGAGCTTAGGCGTAACCGAATCCTCAGCGACTCGCCTTACCGTTAGAATTAGCCCCAACCCCGCTCTCCTCATCCCACTCAATCCGCTCAAGCAAAGCCCTCAGCTTTGCACCTCTCGCCGCATTCACCATGGCGACATGCGCAACCCGCCCGGCAAGATGCGCCCGAAAATCCGCATGATCATCCCGATTCTGCGAGCGCGGCCCATGCCGTACGCAATTGGTGAGAACGGCTTTCAGCGCATCGAACTCCGGCCGCGCCACATTCACATGGCTATTGACCACCACCCCGGCCAGATGCTGCCGCGCACCGCGCCGCATCACGCGAGTCTTCCTCAGATTGACCGAAAACCCCTCTTCAAGGGCAATCGCCGCGACACGAACGGTTAAGCGCTCCGCCATACGAGCAAGATTTTCGTCACCGGAAAACGCCAGGTCATCGGCATACCGCGTGTAACTCGCACCGACCGAACGCGCCAGACCCGCAAGCCGAACATCAAGCCGAAAAGCGCACAGGTTCGCCAACGCCGGTGACGTCGGCGCGCCCTGCGGCAAATGCCGGTTCCGATAACGCTGCCGTTCCTGCCAATCGATCCGGTCGCGCACATCCGGCGCGAGCAAGCGGCTGCTCGGGACACGATTGGTACACAGCGCGGTCAATGCCCTTGCAACGGCGAGCGGGTAGCCCAATGCGTGAAAAGCGGAGTAAACGCGTCCCGCATGGACTGACGCAAAGAAGTCAGTGAGATCAAAGCGCATCACCACCGCTTTCGCCACATGCGGCGCGGCAAAGGTCACGATATTCCGGCCACGTCGAAAACCATGCGCCGATTCGTGAGCTGGAATACGGTCGAGCAAACCTGACAACACTTTGCGTTGCAAAGCCCGCAATCGCGATTTGGGAATCTCGATGATCCGGTATCGACCGTCGCACTTCTCGATCGCCTTGTACGAATAGTGATGAAGCGGCGTCGCCGCGCTGTGTGCCGGCACGCGCCAGCGATCGGCAAACCAGTCCAATTCGTCCGGTTCGACTTTTAACCACGCAGCCAGATCGCCAGGTGTGGGCAGTTGCGGCAGCATTACGTCGCGCAACCACAGCGGAGGCGGTCGCTGAACAGGCGGCCGCGTCAGCACGCGAACCACGGTCGGCGGCTGCTCGCTGCGCCACGCTGATACGAAGCCGGGCATCCCGGCCACGACCGTCGACAACTCCTTGCGCCCGACGCGATCCCACCGCGCAGCAAATCTCTTCGCCACGTGGCGCGCCAATCCGTTCATCCAGCCGGCGGCCTCGCCTAATGCGAGCGTCATCCGCTCGACCATTCCCGCAGGCTCAGCCGGGCCGGCCAGCATGGCATCGGCAATCGCGTAAGTGACGTGTTGCAGCGAAGATAAGGACATAGCAAAGGAAGGCGGGGCGGCCAGTCAACGCGTCTTGTGCTGCGTGAGCTCTCTTGCGCAACGCGCAACTGAGGCTCATGCGACGAACTGCGGAGGAGTGTCGATCCACGGGGTAGCCCCGTAGTGCCCGGAACCGATGCGGCCTGTATCCAGGCGTGCTTGACCAGCCGTCCCGCGTGGCGACGATATGCGAGCCCCCCGGAGCTTGTCAACGCATTGGCCGTATGAAGCGATTTTTCGCCATATTCGGACGGCGGAAATCTGACGGTCGCGTCGTCGAACGGAACTGATACAGCGTATGTTCGTGCAGAGTCAACAAGATGCGTTGGGTGACGCCAAGTCCGCCGGGTTATCCACAGCTCCCTTTGGACAACTCTTGTACAAGCCACCTGACACATTGTGGGTGGAACCTTGATAAGAACGCCACGTCGCCAGGTCGCACGAAAGTTGTCCCTGGCTCCGTGTTCCTGTCCGAACACGCTCCGCAGGGTTATCGATTCCGCAGTGCCTTGATCCGTCAACGAAGTTTCAGGTTATCCACAGCAGGATGCGAGGCTTGTTAACTATTACTACGTATACATATACAAAGACTTTAAAACCAGAGAGGTACCCGCGCGGCACACTGCACAAGCGAGCATAGCCGGGCACGTATACGCTCAAGCCAGTGGTAAACAGATCTCCGTGATCAGATCCGCAGGCGCCGTATCCTTCGGGCTATTCACATACTCCTCGAACACCGGCGCATCCGCCGCGTCTCGCCCGGACCGCACGAGCCACGTTCCGTACAGCCACTCATATGCGGCACGCATATCGCTATACGGTCCTTGATGTCGCAACACCGCGTACTCACCACCTTTCACATGTGTCACCGAAGCCGGCGGACTCACCGTCACGGACGCCTGAACCGGATGCGGCAACAACACACCGGCCTTCGAGCGCAACTCGCTTTCTGCAACGACGCCGGGATCGTCGTAGTAAACACCGATCATGCGCATCTCAGCCGCGAGCAAATTGTGTTTCGCGAGCCAACCGAACAGCGCATCAAACGCCTTGCCGATCTGCATATACGGCCCAACGTGATCGACCGATAAAACTTCCATCGGCTCCACGTGACGAATCACCACTTCACGCATCGTCATTTGATCGTCTCCTGATAGTGCCGGCCGAAACCGGCTATGGGTGGTGAATACAAAATGACCGCAAAAATTGTCGAACGAATGCGGACGAAAGTACCACGCGCCCCTTTACCAAATCCTGCGAACTTCAGTCGAATGCCCGGTGAACGTGATACTCAATTAAGTGCCCGCTGACACCGAACCGCCCAGAACTTTGCCGAATTTCGATAACACCTCGAATAATGGCTCACTACTATCGGCTCAAGCCTGTCCGCCCGTGCGCCGCAAAGCCTTGCGGCGTCGGGCTGCCGGCACTATCAGGGAGCGTCCGATGAAATCAGAGTCGAAGAATCAGCACGTCGGCAAAGTCACGCATCACGAGTTGAAGCAGACGCTCGGCACGTGGCAACTGTGGGGCATCGCGGTCGGCCTCGTCATTTCCGGCGAATATTTCGGTTGGAGCTATGGCTGGGCGAGCGCCGGCACGCTCGGCTTTGTCATCACGGCGATTTTCATTGCCGCGATGTATACGACGTTCATTTTCAGTTTCACTGAGCTCACCACGTCGATTCCGCATGCGGGCGGTCCGTTCGCCTACGCCCGCCATGCGTTCGGCCCGACCGGCGGTTATCTGGCCGGCGCGGCGACGCTGGTGGAGTTCGTGTTTGCGCCGCCGGCCATCGCGCTTGCGATCGGCGCGTATCTGCACGTGCAGTTTCCGGGTCTGGAGCCTAAACACGCGGCGATGGGCGCCTACCTTATCTTCATGGCGCTAAATATCGTGGGCGTGCAGATCGCCGCGGCGTTCGAATTGTGCGTGACGCTGCTCGCGATCTTCGAACTGCTGGTTTTCATGGGCGTCGTGTCGCCCGGCTTTCAGTGGTCGAATTTCACCAAGGGCGGCTGGTCCGGTGCCGATACCTTCAGCATGGGCTCGTTTCATGGCATGTTCGCGGCGATTCCGTTCGCCATCTGGTTTTTCCTGGCGATCGAAGGCGTGGCCATGGCCGCGGAAGAAGCCAAGAATCCGAAGCGCTCGATTCCGATCGCCTACGTCGCCGGCATTCTGACGCTCGTGGTGCTCGCCATCGGCGTGATGGTGTTTGCCGGCGCGGCAGGCGACTGGACCAAGCTGTCCAACATCAACGATCCGCTGCCGCAGGCGATGAAATATATCGTCGGCGAACATAGCGGCTGGATGCATATGCTCGTGTGGCTCGGCCTGTTCGGGCTGGTCGCCTCGTTTCACGGCATTATCCTCGGCTATTCCCGGCAAATTTTCGCGCTGGCTCGCGCCGGCTATCTGCCGGAGTGGCTCTCGAAAGTGCATCCGCGTTTCAAGACGCCGCATCGCGCGATCATTGCGGGCGGCGTGGTCGGCATCGCCGCGATCTACAGCGACGAGCTAATCCAGTTCGGCGGCCAGACGCTGACGGCGAACATCGTGACGATGTCGGTATTTGGCGCTATCGTGATGTATATCATCAGCATGTTGTCGCTGTTCAAGCTGCGCCGCACCGAACCGAATATGGAGCGCCCGTTCCGTGCGCCGCTGTTTCCGGTCTTTCCGGCGTTCGCACTGGTGGCCGCGGTCATCTGTCTGGCGACGATGGTCTACTTCAATTTTCTGGTGGCGATCGTGTTCGCAATCTTTCTCGCACTGGGCTACGTCTACTTCCTGATGACGCGCCATCAACGCGAAGCCGCGCCGTCAGACGCCTTGCTCGAGGAATGACGGATCGAGCCGCTGCGCAAGCAGCGGCGATGGAGTCGTAAAGATGAGCTACACCGAGACGATCGGCAGCCGCACCTATCGCTTTGCCGACCTGAAAACCCTGCTGGCGAAGGCCAGCCCGCAACGCTCCGGCGACCAACTCGCGGGCGTGGCGGCCGCGAGCGAGGAAGAACGCGTCGCGGCCAAGATGGCGCTCGCGCAGGTGCCGCTGCGCACCTTCCTCAACGAGGCGCTGATTCCCTACGAAAGCGACGAAGTCACGCGTCTCGTGATCGACGATCATTCGCCGCAGGCGTTCGCCGAGATCTCTCACCTCACGGTCGGCGACTTCCGCAACTGGCTGCTGAGCAGCACCACGGATGCCGACGCGCTCACGCGTATCACCGCGGGCCTGACACCGGAGATGGTCGCGGCGGTGTCCAAGCTGATGCGCAATCAGGATCTGATCGCGGCGGCACGCAAACGGCCGGTGATTACGCGCTTTCGAAACACGGTCGGCTTACCGGGGCACATGTCGGTGCGTTTGCAACCAAATCATCCGACCGACGACGTCAAGGGCATCGCTGCCTCGATGCTTGACGGCCTCATGTACGGGTGCGGCGACGCGATGATCGGCATCAACCCGGCGAGCGACAATCTCGCCGCGATCACCAAACTGCTGCTGATGATCGACGACTTCCGCCAACGCTATCAGGTGCCGACGCAATCGTGCGTGCTGACTCACGTTACCAACACGATTGCCGCAATCGAAAAAGGCGCGCCAGTCGATCTGGTGTTTCAATCGATTGCGGGTACGGAGAAAGCGAACGCGGGCTTCGGCATTTCGCTCGCGCTGCTGCAGGAAGCGTATGAAGCGGGACTCTCCTTGAAGCGCGGGACGGTCGGCAACAACCTGATGTACTTCGAAACCGGCCAGGGCAGCGCTTTGTCGGCGGATGCACATTTCGGCGTGGACCAGCAGACGTGCGAGGTGCGCGCTTATGCGGTCGCGCGCAAGTTCAATCCTTTTCTGGTGAATACCGTGGTCGGCTTCATCGGCCCGGAATATCTGTACGACGGTAAGCAGATCACCCGCGCCGGTCTTGAGGATCACTTCTGCGGCAAACTGCTTGGCGTGCCGATGGGTTGCGACATCTGCTACACGAATCACGCTGAAGCCGACCAGGACGACATGGACAATCTGCTCACGCTGCTTGGCGTAGCGGGCATCAACTTCATCATGGGCATTCCAGGCGCGGACGACGTCATGCTCAATTATCAGAGCACGTCTTTCCACGACGCGCTTTATGTGCGCGATGTACTCGGTTTGCGCCGCGCACCGGAATTCGAAGAATGGCTGGAGTCGATGCAAATCACCGATGCGCGCGGCGCGCTGCTGAGCGCATCGACACAGCAACCGTTGCTCGAAGGCGCGCGCGACTGGATGGGCATCGCATGAGCGACTTCCTCGAAAAGAATCCCTGGAACGCCCTGCGGCAATTCACCAACGCGCGCATCGCGCTGGGCCGCGCGGGCAATAGCTTGCCGACCGCGCCGCTTCTGGCGTTCAACCTGTCGCACGCGCAGGCGCGCGACGCTGTGCATCATCCGCTCGATACCGACGTGCTGCACGAGCAATTGCGCGCGCAAAACTTCAAGACGCTCGACGTGCATAGCGCCGCGCCGGATCGTGAGCATTACTTGCGGCGTCCCGATCTCGGGCGGCGTTTATCGGAAGAGAGTCGCGTGGCGCTGGCAGCGATGCCGAACGATTCCCCCGAAGTGGTCTTCGTGATCGGCGATGGTCTTTCGGCGTTCGCAGCGTCGAAGCAATCGATCCCGTTGCTGCAAGCCGTGGTTCCGCGACTCGCGGACTGGAAGATTGGCCCAGTCGTGATCGCGCGTCAGGCGCGCGTCGCGTTGGGTGACGAGATCGGCGAGTTGCTCAATGCAAAGTTGGTGGTGATGCTGATCGGTGAGCGGCCAGGTTTGAGTTCGCCCGACAGCCTCGGCATCTATCTGACCTACGCGCCCAAAGTGGGCTGTAGCGACGCCCAGCGCAACTGTATTTCGAATGTGCGTCCTGAAGGACTCGACTTTCCGCTGGCCGCGCACAAGCTGCATTATCTGCTGACGCATGCAAGGCGTTTGGGTTTGACCGGCGTCGGCCTGAAAGACGACAGCGATGCGCTGCTGGCCGATACACCAGCGGCGCCCGCCGTCAGCGACGATTCAAAATCCAGCACACCATAAAACGATCAAGCATCGGCGCGTTCCACCGGATGCGTTTCCAGCCACGCATTCTCTCCATCCTCGAAAAGACGGGAGCGCGTCAGGAACCGTAAACCACTGGGCCGCTCCAGAGAAAACATTCCGCCGTTCCCCGGCACTGCGTCGATGATCAACTGCGTGTGCTGCCAGTATTCGAATTGCGATTCGCTCATGTAAAACGGCACGCCCGCAATCGTGCCGAGTTTGACATCGGACGAGCCGACCATGAACTCGCCTTGAGGAAACATCATCGGTGCGCTGCCGTCGCAGCATCCACCGGATTGATGGAACAGCACCTCGCCATGCTCGGCGCGCAACTTGTCGATCAGGTCGACAGCCGCAGGCGTTGCGATCACGCGGGCAACTTCTTTCTCGGCAGCCATCACATGCCCTCGCAGAAAAAGAGCGAGCCGCGCAATGCGGCCCGCCCGAACAGGAACGCGACGCTTAGAAGAAACCGAGCGGCTTGTCGCTATAGCTGACCAGCAGGTTTTTGGTTTGCTGATAGTGGTCGAGCATCATCTTGTGATTCTCACGTCCGATGCCGGACTGCTTATAGCCGCCGAATGCCGCATGCGCCGGATAGGCGTGATAGCAGTTGGTCCACACGCGGCCTGCCTGAATCTGCCGGCCGAAGCGATAGGCGCGCGTGCCGTCGCGTGTCCACACGCCGGCGCCGAGACCGTAGAGCGTGTCGTTGGCGATTTCGAGCGCTTCTTCTTCGGTCTTGAACGTCGTGACTGACACCACCGGCCCGAAAATTTCTTCCTGGAAGATGCGCATCTTGTTGTGGCCGCGGAATACGGTCGGCTTCACGTAATAGCCTTTGCTCAATTCACCACCGAGCGCGTTGCGTTCGCCGCCGATCAGGCATTCGGCGCCCTCCTGTTTGCCGAGGTCGACATACGAGAGAATCTTTTCCAGCTGCTCTTGCGAGGCCTGCGCGCCGATCATCGTCCTGGCGTCGAGCGGATGCCCTTGCGTGATCGCCGCGACGCGCTTGAGCGCATGTTCCATGAATCGATCGTAGATCTTTTCATCGATCAACACGCGCGACGGACACGTGCACACTTCGCCCTGATTCAGCGCGAACATCGTGAAGCCTTCGAGCGCCTTGTCGAAATAGCTGTCGTCGGCGCTCATCACGTCGTCGAAGAAAATATTCGGGCTCTTGCCGCCAAGTTCGAGCGTTACGGGAATGATGTTCTGGCTCGCGTACTGCATGATCAGGCGACCGGTCGTGGTCTCGCCGGTAAACGCGATCTTGGCGATGCGCTTGCTGGAGGCGAGCGGCTTGCCGGCCTCTAGACCAAAGCCGTTCACCACATTCAGCACGCCTGCGGGCAACAGGTCGTGAATCAGTTCGACGAGCACGAGAATCGAAGCGGGCGTTTGCTCGGCCGGCTTGAGCACGACGCAGTTGCCGGCGGCGAGTGCGGGTGCAAGCTTCCATACGGCCATCAGGATCGGGAAATTCCACGGAATGATCTGGCCGACCACGCCGAGTGGTTCATGAAAGTGGTACGCGACGGTGTCGTGATCGATCTCGGAGATCGAGCCTTCCTGCGCGCGCACGGCGCCGGCGAAATAGCGGAAGTGATCGATGGCGAGCGGAATGTCGGCGGCCATGGTTTCGCGTAGCGGCTTGCCGTTGTCGATCGTCTCGGCCACGGCGAGACGTTGCAGGTTCGCTTCCATCCGGTCGGCAATGCGCATCAGAATGTTCGCGCGGTCGCCGGCGGAGGTTTTTCCCCACGCGGCTTTCGCACGATGCGCCGCATCGAGCGCGAGTTCGACGTCGGCTTCGCGCGAACGTGGGATCGACGTGAAAGCTTCACCGGTGATCGGCGACACGTTGTCGAAGTACTCGCCGCCTACGGGCTTCACCCATTCGCCGCCGATAAAATTCGCATACTGCTTCTTGTACGGGAATTCGGTGGTCAGAAATTGCATCTCTGCGTGATTCATCTGTGTGCTCCTCACATGTTTGAATGGGCTATATTCGGCTCGATATATCGATTGGCCGCGAACGGCTAGAGCCAGAAGTGTGCCAATGCACCGCGCAGGTGATCCTTGCACGCGTAGCAGGCACTCGCGCACGGTATGAGGCGTCACGCTGTTCAACCGGCGCAAGGTGAGCGTTTCGTTTCTGAGCAAGGTGTGCAGCGCTGTTCATCCATTGAACATGGGCTTTGATGTCTGCCGATACAAACGCATGAGCAGCCACCGGATTCGTTCGGCATGGGAATTGCCTGTTCTTTCCCCTCGATCCTCCTCGATATTCCATTTGGGCAGATCCGGTATGACGATTGATACGCTCAGCGACACCCTGCTCAGTCCGACGCTCACGCCGCAGCCGAGCTTCCGCGTGCAGACCTGCGTCGCGCACGACGCCGACGAACAGGCGCGCAATCTCCACGGCTGGAGCCAAACCTACGATCAGTTGACGGCGGGATGTTTTGTCGGCGGCCTGACGGAGCTGTGCCTCGATCACATGCAGGTGTTCGTCGAAACGACCAGTCACACGCTGCGGCAAACCTGCGAGGTGCAAAAGGACGCGTACTGGTTCGGTATCCCGACTTGCCCCGCGGGTTCGGGCCGCATCGACGCTCAGGTGATTGCCGGCGACGCGCTCGCGTTTCGTCCGGGCGGCATCGAATTCGAATTGCTGACCTCGGCGGGTTACGAGATTTTTGGCGTGGTGGTCAATGGCGAAGTGCTGCGCCGTTACGCGGCGGAAGTGGAGCGCGTCGGGCTGGCCGATCATGTGCCGAACACGCAAGTCGTGCCGATCGGCATGGCTCGCAAGCAGCAGTTGTGCGCCACGCTGCGTCAACTGCTCGACGATGGCGCGGCGCGCGGCACGCCGCTCTCTTCGGTCGCGCGCAACAATCTGCAGGCTTCGGTGCTGGCTTTGCTCTTCGACGTCGGCGCGTTGCCCGGCTCGGAGCCGGTGGCGATGCCGGCGCGGCCACGCCGGCGGTCGATCGTGTCGGAAGCGCGCGACTATGTGCTGGTCAATCGCGAGCGGGCAGTGAGCGTGCCGGAGTTGTGCGAGCAACTCCATGTGAGCCGGCGCACGCTGCAATACTGCTTTCAGGACGTGTTCGGCATGGCGCCTGCCACGTATCTGCGCGCCATCCGTCTGAATGGCGCGCGGCGCGATCTGTCGAATGCATCGCGCGAATCACGCTCGGTGCAGGACGTGGCGGCGGCGTGGGGCTTCTGGCACTTGAGCCAGTTCGCAACCGATTACCGGAAGCTCTTTGGCATGCGGCCTTCGGATACGTTGAAGGCCGCGATCGGCTCGGTTAACCGGCTTGCGTTGGCGCATTAGTCCGAACGGAACTGTGGCACGCAGGCCCGGGTCACCGTCCTTGCTTCAAGCCTGTGTCGCGGTCCCGCACTGCTGACAGAACTTCGCTCCAGGCGCAATGGAAGCGCGGCAAGCGCCGCACGTCGCCGGCATGAGCGAGGTTCCACATTGCTGGCAGAAGCGCGCACCTTGCGCGTTGGCGGTCCGGCACTGCGGACATGACGCCCGCGCGCTGCTGGTCGGAGACGGCGGCATGCCGTGGCCGGATTGATCGCCGTATGATCCGTGACGATTGCCGCGGCCCCAGGCGTCATGACCGCCGCCGTCACCTCCTCCATGACGACCGCCACTATGGTGGCCGCCGAGCATTTTTTCCCAGAATCCCATTTCGCGACTCCCTTCATCAAATCACAAAAAACAGCCGCACCGTTATTTGCGCAACAGCCGCAACCCGTTCGCCACCACCAGCAGACTCGCACCCACATCGGCGAACACGGCCATCCACATCGTGCCCAGACCGGTCACGGCCAGCACGAGGAAGACGCTCTTGATGCCGAGCGCGAGCGCGATGTTCTGCACCAGTACCAAATGCGTCGCCTTCGACAGACGAATGAACGACGGGATCTTGCGCAGGTCGTCGTCCATCAGCGCGACGTCGGCGGTTTCGATCGCGGTGTCGGTGCCCATCGCGCCCATCGCGAAGCCGATGTCGGCGCGTGCCAGCGCGGGCGCGTCGTTGATGCCGTCGCCGACCATGCCGACCGTCGCGCCGTCGTCCGACCATCGGGCGACTGCGTTCAGCTTGTCTTCCGGCAACTGGTCGCCACGCGCTTCGTCGATACCCACCTGCTGCGCGATCGCGGCGGCGGTGTGCGGGTTGTCGCCGGTGAGCATGGCGGTGCTCACGCCGAGCCGCTGCAATTCAGCGATTGCCGCGCGGCTCGTTTCCTTCACTGTGTCGGCGACCGCGAACAGCGCGAGCACGCGTTCGGCGTCCACCAGCATCACGACCGTCTTGCCCTGAGTTTCGAGCGCATCCAGCCGCGCTTCGAGCGACGCGGAGCAGCGTCCCAGTTCCTCGATCAGCCGATGATTGCCGAGCCAGTACGGCACGCCGTCTATCTCGCCACGCACGCCGCGTCCCGCGATTGCCTCGAAGGCGTCGACGCTGATGGGCGCCAGGCCGTCGGCTTTGGCTGCCGTCGCAATCGCCGTCGAGACAGGATGATCGGAGCGCCCCGCGAGACTCGCCGCGAGTGTGCGGCAACGGAGGGCGTCCATCTCAGCGAGTATTTCGAACTCGGTCTGCACGGGTTTGCCGTGCGTGAGCGTGCCGGTTTTGTCGAGCGCGAGCCGCGTCAGCTTGCGACCTTGCTCGAGATAGGCGCCGCCTTTGATCAGAATGCCTTTGCGGGCCGCCGCGGCAAGACCGCTGACGATCGTCACCGGCGTGGAGATCACGAGCGCGCATGGGCACGCGATCACCAGCAGCACCAGCGCCTTGTAGACCCACGCCTGCCACGAACCGTCGAACAGCAGCGGCGGCACGATGGCCACGGCAAGCGCGACGGCGAACACGATCGGCGTATACACGCGGGCAAACTGGTCGACGAAACGCTGCGTCGGCGCTTTGGTGCCTTGCGCTTCCTCGACTGCGTGGATGATGCGCGCGAGTGTCGTGTTGCTGGCGGCAGCGGTGACACGATAGTCGAACGAGCCGGTCTGGTTGATCGTGCCGGCGAACACCGCGTCGCCCACGGCCTTATCGACCGGCAGGCTTTCGCCGGTGATCGGAGCCTGGTCCACGCTCGAGCGGCCTGCGACGATTTCGCCGTCGAGTGCGATCCGCTCGCCCGGCTTCACGCGAACCACCGCGCCGATCGCAATGCCCTTGATATCCACTAGTCGCCAGGTGCCGTCGAGTTGCCGCACGCTCGCCTGTTCAGGCGTGAGTTGCATCAAACCCTGGATCGCATTGCGGGCGCGGTCGAGCGATTTCGCCTCGATCAGTTCGGCGATGGTGAACAGCACCATCACCATCGCCGCTTCCGGCCACTGCCGCAGAACCAGTGCGCCGGTCACCGCGATGCTCATCAGCGCGTTGATGTTCAGGTTGCCGTTGCGGATGGCGAGCCAGCCCTTCTTATACGTCGTGAGGCCGCAGGAGACGATCGCGAGGACCGCCAGACCCGCAGGCAGCCAGGCCGGTGCGCCGAGCCAGCCAGCGGCCTCTGAGCCTGCCGCAGCCGTGGCGGCGAGCGCCAGCGGCCACCACGGCTTGGGCGACGCGTGCGGCGCAGGCGTGGCCGCGGCGTCCGGACTGGCGTGCGCGAGTTCGGGCGTGAAGTCGAGCGAACGCAGCGCGGCGAGGATCGAATGGAGCGCTTCCGGCGCGTGGACGACCGTCAGGACGCGCTGCATCAGGTTGACTTCCATGCTGCGCACGTGCGGCATGCGGCTGAATTTCTTGCGGATCAGCGCTTCTTCGGTCGGGCAATCCATCTGCATGATGCGGATGGCGGTGCGCATGTTGCTGCCGATGGCCTCGGACGGCCGCAGTGCGGCCGGTGCGGCTGCCGTTGTTGCTGCTCCTGTGCTGCAACACGCCGCATCGGCATGACTGTGGACGGGCGCGTGGCTCGGGCCGTCGTGAGCATGGTCGTGATCGTGCGCCTCATGGCGATGGCCGCAGTTGGGGGCATCCGCGTCCCCTTCGTGCCCGTCCGCATGCGCTTTCGCCTGTTCGAGGCGGTCGACGTCGGCGTGGTCGGTTTGGGACATGGTGGCTTCCTGGTTCAATTTGTGGTCTAGTAAACACCCTGAAGCCACTACAAGGTCAAGGCTGCCAGCCGGAGGGTCCATGAAAATCGGCGAATTGGCGAAAATCGCCCATTGCACGACCGAAACCATCCGTTTCTACGAAAAAGAGGGCTTGTTGCCCGAAGCGGAGCGCACCGAGGCCAATTACCGCAGCTACACGGCGAAGCACGTCGAGCGGCTGCGTTTCATCCGTAATTGCCGCGCGCTCGACATGACCCACGACGAAATCCGTGCGCTGCTGCGTCTGACCGACGCGCCGGCGGACGGCTGTGGCGGCATCAATGCCTTGATCGACGAGCACATTGCGCACGTCGATATGCGCATCGACGAACTGAAGCAGCTGAAAGTGCAATTGACCACCTTGCGCGAGCAGTGCCACGGCGAACAGGCCGTGGAAGACTGCGGCATCGTGCAGGGCCTCACCGAGATGGATGTGAGCGCGCCGCGCGCGCGGCATACGCATCTCGGTTGATGTGCCGGGTTGACGTGAATTAGCCGTCGCCACCGTGGCAGCAACCGTCCCATTCACGGCCGGGCCGTCCGTACGGCTCGCCGGACAAGCAATCGAATCCAGTTGGAGAATCAACGTGTTTACCTGTAGAAACCAGTCCTGCCAGGCGCAGTGGGAGCAATCGGACGTCGTCATCAAGAACGAAGGGCAGGGCCTCCTGTTCCGTTGCCCGATGTGCGGCGCGCGCAATTACGTCGAGCGTTTCGACGGGGACGACGGCTCCGTGTTGTACGAGCAGATCGAAGGCCGTCCCGACACCGGCCCGATGGCCGAATAGTTATTGTCCCTAGCCGCCTTATCCGCTTTGCGAGTCATCACCCTATGAACAGTCCCACCACCGCCGGCGCGCCGTTTAGCCAGCTACCGCTGCCGCCCGCGACGCTCGCCAACCTGACGCAGCTCGGCTACGTCGAGATGACGCCGATCCAGGCCGCGAGCCTGCCGATCGCGCTCGCCGGCCACGATCTGATCGCCCAGGCGAAAACCGGCAGCGGCAAGACCGCGGCGTTTTCGCTGGCGCTGCTGGCGCGCCTCGACGCGCGCAACTTCGCCGTGCAGGCGATGGTGCTATGCCCCACGCGCGAACTCGCCGATCAGGTCACGCAGGAAATCCGCCGCCTCGCGCGCGCCGAAGAAAACATCAAGGTGCTGACGCTGTGCGGCGGCACGCCGATGCGTCCGCAAACGGCCAGCCTCGAACACGGCGCGCACATTGTGGTCGGCACGCCCGGCCGCATCATGGATCACCTCGAGCGTGGCAGCCTGCCGCTGCAATCGCTCAACACGCTGGTGCTCGACGAAGCGGACCGCATGCTCGACATGGGTTTCTTCGACGATATCGCCACCGTCGTGAAGCAATGCCCGAAAGAACGCCAAACGCTGCTTTTTTCGGCGACGTATCCCGAAGGCATCGTCAAGCTGAGCCAGCAATTCCTGCGCAATCCGAAGGAAGTGAAGCTCGCCGAACGGCACGACAACACCAAGATTCGTCAACGCTTCTATGAAGTGACCGAAGACGGACGGCTGCACGCCGTCGGCCTGCTGCTGAATCACTATCGTCCGGTGAGCACGCTCGCGTTCTGCAACACCAAGCAGCAGTGCCGCGATCTGCTCGACGTGTTGCGCGCGCAGGGTTTTCATGCGCTCGCGCTGCATGGCGAACTCGACCAGCGTGAACGCGATCAGGTGCTGATCCAGTTCGCCAATCGCAGCTGCTCGGTGCTGGTAGCCACCGACGTCGCCGCGCGCGGTCTCGACATCGCTCAGCTCGAAGCCGTGATCAACGTGGACGTGACGCCGGACCCGGAAGTGCACGTTCACCGCATCGGCCGTACGGGCCGCGCCGATCAGGAAGGCTGGGCGCTGAGTCTCGCGAGCATGAACGAGATGGGCCGCGTCGGCAGTCTCGAACAGGCCCAAAAGCGCGAGGTCGATTGGCACAAGCTGTCTGAACTCACCGCAGCGAGCAATGAGCGGCTGTTGCCGCCCATGGAGACGCTGCAGATTCTCGGCGGCCGCAAGGAAAAGATCCGTCCCGGCGACGTGCTCGGCGCGCTGACCGGCGAGGCGGGTTTCGCCGGCTCGCAGATCGGCAAGATCAACGTGACGGAAATGTCCACCTACGTCGCGGTGGAGCGTAGCGTCGCGCGTGAAGCGTTGCGCAAGCTCAGCGCCGGCAAGGTAAAGGGCAAAAAAGTCAAAGTCCGCCTGATGGACGACGCCTGATAGACGGCGAGGCCGGTCGCGAGCGCTCCGCTCGAGACCGGCCGCATCACATTACGTCATACCTCTGCAGTTCTCCGCACTTCTCGTGCGGCCTCGTTTCTTCCCCGAAAGTACCGATCCGACCGGCTTTGCCCGTGGCGGCGCGCCTTCGCGTGAGGCATGACGTAAATGCATGCCGCGCATGACAAAGTTTCGATTGTGACGGTTCTTTGGCTGATGCCTAATCACCAAACCGGAAGGGACCGCCGCGCAGCTGGCTGTTCCGTGAATCCGCTGCCGGATGGAGAAAGGGAGAAAGCCTTATGCAGAGCGCCACGCAAGCCCGCTCGAAGTTGCCTGACGTAGGCACGACGATTTTTACCGTGATCGGTCAACTGGCCGCTCAGCACGACGCGCTGAATCTATCGCAAGGCGCGCCGAATTTCGCGCCGGACGCCAAACTGATCGATGGCGTCGCCCAGGCCATGCGCGCCGGTCATAACCAGTACGCGCCGATGGCCGGCATCGCCGCCTTGCGTGAAGTGCTCGCCGACAAGGTCGCCACGCTATACGGCGTGCGCTATGACCCGGCGAGCGAAGTCACCGTGATCGCCAGCGCAAGCGAAGGACTGTATTCGACGATCAGCGCATTAGTGCATCCGGGCGACGAAGTGATCTACTTCGAGCCCTCGTTCGACAGCTACGGGCCGATCGTGCGACTGCAAGGCGCCACGCCCGTGCCGATCAAGCTATCCCTGAACGACTTCCGCGTGAACTGGGACGAAGTCGCCGCCGCGATCACGCCGAAGACTCGCATGATCATCATCAACACGCCGCACAATCCGACCGCGACCGTGTTCAGTGAAGCCGACGTCGAACGCCTGAAAGCCGTTACGCGCAACACCGATATCGTGATTCTCGCCGACGAGGTCTACGAACACGTGGTGTTCGACGGCGCGAAACATCAGAGCATGGCGTGTCATTCCGAGCTCGCGGAACGCAGTGTGATCGTCTCGTCGTTCGGCAAGTCGTATCACGTGACCGGCTGGCGCGTCGGCTACTGCCTCGCGCCCGCTGCGTTGATGGATGAGATTCGCAAAGTCCATCAGTTCATGGTGTTTTCCGCCGATACGCCGATGCAGTACGCGTTCGTCGACGCATTGGCCAATCGCGACAGCTACCTCGGCTTGTCCGCGTTCTATCAGAAGAAGCGCGATCTGCTCACGGAAGCACTGCGCGATTCGCGCTTCGAGTTGTTGCCGAGCGAAGGCAGCTTCTTCATGCTGGCGCGTTTTCGCGGCTTCTCCGATGAAAGCGATAGCGATTTCGTGCTGCGGCTGATTCGCGATGCGCGTGTCGCCACCATTCCGCTGTCGGCGTTTTACACCGATGGTACGGACTCCGGCTTGATCCGCCTAAGCTTCTCGAAGGACGATGCGACTTTGATCGAAGGTGCGCGGCGTCTTTGCGAGATCTGATCGGAAAGACAACACGGCTCCGCGCGGCGCCTGCATTTTTTGAACGCAGTATGATCGTCGCGCGGGTACGCATTCGCGCGCCGCAAGGCGGCGTAACAACAAAATCGAAGGAAAAGGGACCTGCTATGAAATTGCTCAAGCCTCTTCTGGCGCTGGCCTGTGCATTCGCGTCGCTCGCGGCGTCGTCTGGTGCAAGCGCTGCCGATACGCTGCGTTTCGGCCTCGAAGCGCAGTATCCGCCGTTCGAATCGAAAGGCCCGAACGGTGAGTTGCAAGGCTTGGATATCGACGTCGGCAATGCCGTTTGCGTGGCCGCGCATATGACGTGCAAATGGGTCGAGACCTCGTTCGACGGGTTGATTCCCGCGCTGCAGGGCCGCAAGTTCGACGCGATCAATTCGGCGATGAACGCGACCGATGCGCGTCGCCAGGCGATCGATTTCACCACCGTCGTATATCGCGTGCCGACGCAGTTGATCGCGAAGCGCGACAGCGGTCTGCTGCCGACGCCGGCCTCGCTGAAGGGCAAGCGCGTGGGCGTGTTGCAGGCGTCGATTCAGGAAACCTTCGCGAAGGCGCACTGGGAATCGGCGGGCGTGACTGTCGTGCCGTATCAGGACCAGAACCAGGTTTATACCGACCTCGTGGCGGGACGTCTGGACGCGACGCTCGTGCTGGCGCCGGCCGGACAAACCGGCTTTTTGTCGAAGCCGAGCGGTGAAGGGTATGCCTTCGTCGGCGAGCCGGTGCGCGATGACAAGATCCTCGGCAGCGGCATTGCTTATGGAATTCGCAAGGGCGATACGGCGCTGCGTGACCGCTTGAATGCGGCGATCGCGAAGGTGCAGGCCGACGGCACGGTGAAGACGCTGGCCGCGAAATATCTCGGCAACATCGACGTGACGGCGAAGTAGTCTTTTGCGTATCTGCGGGCGTTCCGGTGTGGGGGCGTTCGTGAGTCTGACGTGGTGGGAGCGCGCGGCCCAAAACGCAAAAAGCCCGGTCGCAAGGACCGGGCTTTTTGCTTTGAATCTTTGGTGGGGCGTGAGTGACTCGAACACTCGACCTACGGATTAAGAGTCCGCTGCTCTACCAACTGAGCTAACGCCCCCAACAAAAGCGAAATTATGCAGAAATTTTTCGGGCTTGCCAAGTCCCCTTCGCAAATTTCTTAAAAATAATTGCATCCCAGAGCCCGAGGCGTTCGTCGATGGCCGCGCTGTCGCGAAAAAGGCGCGCCCTGCATCGTCCCGGTATCATGTCGCGGACACCTTGCCGCACGAAGCCTCGCGCGGCTTTCGACCGGGGATTGCAATGGATGACAAAGAGATTAGCGAATTGCTCGACCGCATCCTCGCGCCGTGGGTCCGTGCGCTCACGCTGACGCCGGTCAAGGTCAATGAGGAAGCTGCCACTCTGCGCCTACCGTTTTCCGGCGGGCTGCGTCATTCGGGCGGCGTGATCTGCGGGCAAGTGTTCATGGCCGCGGCGGACACAGCGATGATCGTCGCCATTTCGGCCGCGCTCGGTGGTTTCAAGCCTATGACCACGGTCTCGCTCAACATCAATTTCATGCGCGCGGTACGCAAGGGCGACGTGTTGATCACCGCGCGAGTGCTGCGCATGGGCCGCAATCTGGTGTTCGGCGAAGTCGAGTTGTTCGACGAATCCGGCAACATGGCCGTTCACGCCACCACCACCTACGCACTGCTCGACTAAAACCGGCCAGAGAGCCGCATTAGAGGAAAAACTAGGATGTTCGATCAGGTCGTATTCGCTGGCGGCGGCAATCGCTGCTGGTGGCAGGCGGGTTTCTGGGATGTGATCCAGCCGGAGCTGCGGATCCGGCCGCGTGTCATCACTGGTATTTCTGCCGGCGCCGCGACTGCGTGCATGCTCTACACGCGCGATTCCGACTGGGTCATGCGCTATTACGAAGAGGCGCTGCGCCACAACACCCGCAACGCCTACTGGGGCAATCTGCTGCGCGGCGAGTCGGTGTTTCCGCATTACCGCATCTACCGTCAGGCGCTGCTGGACATCTACGGCGAGAAGTTTTCGACGCTCGCCGATGCGCCGGAAATCCGCATCGGCGTATCGCATCTGCCGCGCTGGCTCGGCGCGCGCAGCGCGGTCGCGGCCGGCCTGATCGCGTACAACATCGAAAAATACGTGCGCAAGACGCTGCATCCGACACTCGGTCAGACGCTCGGCTTTCATCCGGAGTTTGTGCGCGCACAGGATTGCGCGAGCGTCGAGGATCTGGCGGATCTGATCTTGCAGTCGTCGAGTACGCCGCCGTTCACGCCGGTTTTGCGACGCAACGGCCGGCCGGTGCTGGACGGCGGGATGGTGGACAACGTGCCGGTCGGCGCGCTCGACGCCGAGGCGCCGGGCAACGTGCTGGTGATGGTCACCCGCCTTTATCCGCGCCCGCAGATGTTCGTCGTGCCGCACGGCGTGCAGCAACGGCTTTACGTACAGCCGTCGCGCAAGGTGCCGATTTCGAGCTGGGATTACACAAGTCCGTCACAGATGATCCACGCGTACAACCTCGGCCGTGCCGACGGCGAGACCTTCCTCGAACGTGTTCCCGATCTATTGGAAGCCGGCGCGCACGAAGCGGTACGGTGAATTGAGCGGTAGCGGCGGCGCGAGCCAAACGGCGATAAGCGCGTCGCACGAATTCGCACGGAGCCCTTATCGCCCGAAAAAACGCAGTGGTTTTTTAACGCCGACGGCCGCCCTGCAAGGCTTCCGGATTCGCCACGCTGCTCGTATCGCCGGCGTCGAAAGCCAGAATGTTCTTGAATGCGGCGGTGAAATACTGCTCGTAGCTTTCGCGCTCCACATAGCCGATGTGCGGCGTGCAAATCACGTTTTCCATGCGCAGCAGGCTGTAGCCCTGCAGAATCGGCTCGCTTTCGTAGACGTCGATCGCGACCATGCCCGGACGGTTGTGCGATAGCGCATTCACCAGCGCGTTGTCGTCGAGCAACTCGGCCCGGCTCGTGTTCACGAGCAGCGCGGTCGGCTTCATCCGCATCAGGTCTTCCTGTTTGACGATGCCGCGCGTGTCGTCGTGCATGCGCAAATGCAGCGACAGCACGTCGCTCTGCTCGAACAGCGCCTCGCGGCTCTCCGCGACACTGTAACCGTCAGCGCGAGCGGCTTCGCGCGAATGCTCGCGGCCCCAGATCAGCACGTTCATGCCGAATGCCTTGCCATAACCGGCCACCAGCCTGCCGATCTTGCCATAACCCCAGATTCCCAGCGTCTGGCCACGCAATACCTGGCCCAAACCGAAGTTCGGCGGCAGCGCCGACGTCTTCAGGCCGGACTGCTGCCAGGCTCCTTGCTTAAGGTTTGCTACGTATTGCGGAATCCGCCTTTGGGCGGCCATGATGAGAGCCCACGTCAACTCGGCAGGCGCGAACGGTGAGCCGGTGCCTTCCAGCACGGCAATGCCGCGCTCGGTACACGCGTTCAGATCGATGTGGCTGGAAACCTTGCCGGTCTGACTGATCATGCGCAAACGCGGCAATTTATCGAGGAGTTGCGAGCTGATGCGGGTGCGTTCGCGAATCAGGACGAGGGCGTCGACTTCCGAAAGACGGCTTGCCAACTGGCCGAGACCGCGGACGGTGTTGTTGAAGACCTTGACCTCATGGTCGGCCAGCAATTGAAAGCAGTCGAGCTTGCGCACGGCGTCCTGATAATCGTCGAGGATGGCAATCTTCATGGTATGTGTCTTACGACGCACCTTGGTGGTGCGGAACGGAGTGTTATGCTGACTGTCCCACCATGTGACCTAGGTCACATGCCGGTCTGGCTGAATGCCTTACCGTAGTAGCTACCGCACAGAATGGCAGCGCCACGGCAAGGCCGATTGACATCGTTTTTAACAGTTTGTTGCGTGTTGAGGCAAGCCGCTTTACAGACGGTTGCAGAAGCCCGTCGGCCGGCGCCTCCGCTCACAGGCTGTGTGGCCCGGAACGATCTGCACAATTGCGCGTCGGGTGGCAGGCACCCGGCGTAAAGAATTGAATGCCTCTCGCATGCAGCGTCTCTGGGCTTGTACCGTTTTTTCTATTGTTTTTCAAAACGGAGACAAGTCGATGAACCACCCCTCATTCGAAGGACAGCCTACTATCGAGGCGCCCGCGTGGGTCAAACACCGAAAGCTGCTCGACTGGGTCCAGCGCGTTGCCGCCAGGACCAAGCCGGACAGGGTTGTCTGGTGCGACGGTTCGCAGGAGGAATACGACCGGCTTTGTGCACAGATGGTCGAAGCAGGCACACTCAAGAAGCTCAATCCCGCCAAACGCCCCAATTCTTATCTGGCATGGTCCGACCCGTCCGATGTGGCGCGTGTCGAAGATCGCACCTTCATCTGCTCGCAGCGTCGCGAAGACGCGGGTCCCACCAATAATTGGATCGCACCGGCCGAAATGCGCTCGACGCTCGACGGCCTGTTCGAAGGTTCCATGCGCGGCCGCACCATGTATGTCGTCCCGTTTTCGATGGGCCCGCTCGGCTCACCGATCGCGCACATCGGCGTTGAATTGAGCGACAGCCCGTACGTGGTCACCAACATGCGCATCATGACGCGCATGGGCCGCAAGGTCTACGACGTGCTGGGCGAAGACGGCGAGTTCGTGCCGTGCGTCCATTCGGTCGGCGCGCCGCTCGCGTCCGGCGCGAAAGACGTGCCGTGGCCGTGCAACGAAACCAAATACATCGTCCATTTCCCTGAATCGCGCGAAATCTGGAGCTATGGTTCGGGCTACGGCGGCAACGCGCTGCTAGGCAAGAAGTGTTTCGCGTTGCGCATCGCCTCGACCATGGGCCGCGACGAAGGCTGGCTCGCCGAACACATGCTGATTCTCGGCGTGACCTCGCCGGAAGGCCGCAAGCATCATGTCGCGGCGGCGTTTCCGTCGGCATGCGGCAAGACCAACTTTGCAATGCTGATTCCGCCGGAAGGCTTGAACGGCTGGAAAATCTCCACGATCGGCGACGATATCGCCTGGATCAAACCGGGCAAGGACGGCCGCCTGTACGCGATCAATCCGGAAGCCGGCTACTTCGGCGTGGCGCCGGGCACGAGCGAGAAGACCAACTTCAACGCCATGGCCACGTTGAAGGAAAACGTGATCTTCACGAACGTCGCGCTCACCGACGACGGCGACGTCTGGTGGGAAGGCATGACGGATGATGCGCCCGCGCACCTGATCGACTGGCAAGGCAAGGACTGGACGCCGGCCAGCGCAAAGGAAAGCGGCCGCAAGGCGGCGCATCCGAACGCGCGCTTTACGGCGCCGGCCTCGCAATGCCCGTCCATCGACCCCGACTGGGAAAATCCGGCGGGCGTCGCGATCGACGCGTTCATCTTCGGCGGGCGCCGCTCCACGACGGTGCCGCTCGTCACCGAAGCGCGCAACTGGGTGGAAGGCGTCTACATGGCCGCGACCATGGGCTCCGAAACGACCGCCGCCGCAGCCGGTCAGCAGGGCGTGGTGCGCCGCGACCCATTCGCGATGCTGCCGTTCTGCGGCTACAACATGAGCGACTACTTCGGTCACTGGCTGAAAACCGGCGAGCGTCTGGAGCAACTGAACGCGAAGCTGCCGAAAATCTTCTGCGTCAACTGGTTCCGCAAGGGCGCAGACGGCAAGTTCGTATGGCCGGGCTTCGGCGAGAACATGCGGGTGCTGAGCTGGATGGTCGGCCGGATCGAAGGCACGGCTCACGGTGAGGAACACGCGTTCGGCGTGTCGCCGCACTACGAGGACCTCGACTGGAGCGGGCTGAATTTTAGCCGCGAGCAGTTCGAGCAGGTCATTTCCGTCGACGACGCAGCCTGGCGCGCGGAATTCGCGCTGCACGCCGAGCTGTTTGACACATTGCAGCAAGGTCTGCCGCCCGCGCTGACGGAGGCCAAACGCGCGCTCGAAGAGAAGCTCGCTGCCTGATCAGGTGAGTGTTCACTTCGCACGGAACCGCCTTCGGGCGGTTTTTTATTGCCGCCCGTCCGCATGAGAAGCTTCCTGGTTTCGCCACGCCGACGACCATTCGTTCTGTTCGGACAAAAAAGGCAGTTCAAGCTGCACCGCAGCAGATTGTTTCCTTTTTAGGAACAATTCGTGATCGTGCCCCACACTGGGGAGCACAGTCGCACAAATATTGACAATATTTCCGCTTTCGCGGGCAACTTCTGCACGATTCCGCGAGTCGTAGGAGAATTCCAAGTTCGCTTCGCTGGTTTTCCCCGATTGTCAGGAAGCTGTAACACGGCAGGAGTTGTCCTATGGATCATTTGCAGTCGATGCGAGTTTTCGTCAGAGTGGCGGATCTCGGCAGTTTTGCCCGCGCTGCGAGCGCGATGGATATTTCCAACGCAGTTGCGACCCGGCACGTTGCGGACCTCGAAGGCCGTCTAGGTACGCGGCTGCTCAATCGCACCACCCGCAGCTTGTCTCTGACCGAATCAGGTCAGGTTTATCTCGAGCGCGCGCGCCAGATTCTCGACGAACTGGAAGACGTCGAGCAGATGGTGGTGGCGCGCAATCACGAACCCGTCGGCACGTTGCGAATCGTCGCGCCGGTCGTGTTCGGATTGCACAATCTGGCACCCGTGCTCCAGACGTACGCGGAGCGTTATCCGAAAGTCATTCCCGATGTCACCTTGGTCGACCGTCAAGTAGATCTGGTCGAAGAAGGCTTCGACGTGGGCGTGGTGATCGCGCGGCAAATGCGCAGCGCAAGTATCGTCACTCGGCGTCTCACCACCGGTTGCATGACGGTGTGCGCCACGCCGGCTTATCTCGAGAAGCACGGCATGCCGACGCGTCCGGAGCATCTGCTCGAGCATCCGTGCCTGAGCCTGCCGTCCGAATATTGGGGCGACGAGCGCGTGTTCACTGGCCCGGAAGGCGAAGTGCGCGTGCGTCCGGCGAACGTGATCGTCGCGAACAATACGGAAATGCTGCGTCAGTTTGCGTTGCTCGGCATGGGCATCGCGATCCTGCCGAGCTATCTGATCGGCCGCGACATGACGCGTGGCCGCCTTGTGCGTCTGCTCGGCGATTACCGGTTGCCGCAGGTCGAGATCAACATTGCGTATCCGAGCCGCCGTCACTTGCCGGCCAAGGTGCGTACGTTTATCGACCATCTGGTTGAGCATTTCAGCCAGACGCCGAATAGTCTGCTTGGCGAACAGTGGATCAAGGAGGACGGCCTCGGCCGGGCCGCCACGACGACGGCGCTCGATTCCGCGGACGCCATGCCGCCGGAAGCGTTCGACGGCGCTGAGCCGCTCTCACGCCTGCTGGACAGCGAGTTATCGCCGCTGCCCAAGACGCTGGCCAAGACGACGCCTCGCACTCGGCCCACGGCTTTGTCGCCGCTGTAAGTCGCGAATCAGGCAAGCCTGCAAAGCCGCTGACAAGCGCTTTCGCCGGACAAACAAAAAGGCGCGGTCACGTTATGTGATCGCGCCTTTTTCATGGCAAATTCAAACGAAGCGAGCCGGAAGCGAATCCTCTTCCGGCCTTCCAGCGACCAGTCGATTTACGAGCCGGTTTTGCGCGCCACCGCTTTCTTGGCGGGTGCTTTCTTGGCCGCAGCGGTCTTGGTCGCCGGCGCTTTTTTCGCCGCCGTCTTTTTGGCTGCCGGCGCAGCCTTCACGGCCACCGACACTTCGTCGTCGTCCGACTCCGCTTCTGGGGCAGCCTTCGCAGCCGACTTCGCCGCTGCGGTCTTCGCGGCAGTCTTCGCCGACGGTTCCTTCTTCTCGAACTCGAAACCGATCTTGCCGTCGTTCTGCTTGACGAGGAACGCCTTGAAGTTACGGCCGGTACGCGACGACTTGAAGTTCGTCAGCAGATCCGTGCGGCCTTCTTCGAGCAGCTTGGCCATCTGTTCGCGGGCGATTTCCTGCTGCAGGATCACCTTGCCCGAACGGAAGTCGCAAGTCTTCGGATTGGCGACCGAGTTTTCGCAGACGTAGCTCATGCCGTGCTCGAACACGCGGCCCTTGCATTTCGGGCATGCGCCCACCGGTTGCTGATCGGAGAAGTCAGGCGGTTCGCCGTCTTCGCCGCCCGCATCCTGGCCGAAGTCGAATTCCAGCTTGTAGTTCTTGATCTCGTCATCGAACGACAGTTTCAGGATCGCCGAGAAGGGGCGCCCCATCTTGCTTCGGAAACCCGAAAGCGGACCGATCGTCTTGTTCTGCAGCAGCTCTTCGACTTCCGGAATTTCGAACTGACGTCCGCCCGGAATTTTCGAAATCGAGAACTCGCATTTCGAGCAAGCAAAGCGCCGGTAGTTTTCCTTCACCTGACCGCCGCAATTCGGACAAGGCGTCTGCAACGTCGCGTAATCGCCCGGGATCGTGTCGGAATCGTACTCTTTCGCGCGCTTGACGATGGTCTGCGTCATGCGGGCGATTTCCTGCATGAACGCGTCGCGCGGCAGGTTGCCGCGTTCCATTTGCGAGAGCTTGTACTCCCACTCGCCGGTCAGTTCGGGCGCCGTCAGTTCCTTCACGCCTAGACCGCGCAGCAGCGTCATGAGTTGGAAAGCCTTGGCGGTCGGAATCAGATCGCGGCCTTCGCGAATCAGATACTTCTCACCCAGCAGACCTTCGATGATCGCCGCGCGCGTGGCCGGCGTGCCGAGCCCCTTGGCCGCCATGGCTTCGCGCAGTTCGTCGTCTTCGACGAGCTTGCCCGCGCCTTCCATGGCCGACAGCAAGGTTGCTTCGTTGTAGCGGGCGGGCGGTTTTGTCACCAGTTGCTGGGCGGCGATCTTGTCCGTCTTGACCTTTTCGTCTTTCTGCACCGGCACGAGGTTCGCGTCTTCGCCGCTGATCTCGCGGCCGTAGACCTGCAGCCAGCCCGGCTCGACCAGCACCTTGCCTTCGGTCTTGAAGTGATGGCCGACCACTTCCGTGATCCGCGTCGTCACCTTGTATTCTGCTGCCGGGAAAAACACTGCGAGGAAGCGCTTCACGACGAGGTCGTACAGCTTCTGTTCGGGCTCCGACAGATTCTTCGGCGCCTGCAGGGTCGGGATAATTGCGAAGTGGTCGCTGATCTTCGAGTTGTCGAAGATGCGCTTGTTCGGTTTCACCCAGCCCTTGTCGAGCACCTGCTTGGCATACGGCAGATAGTTGTTGCTCTCCTTGAGCATGCCGAGCGTCTCTTTGACCGTATCCAGGTAGTCTTCCGGCAGCGCGCGCGCGTCGGTACGGGGATAGGTCAGCACCTTGTGCTTTTCGTACAGCGCCTGGGCGAGGCCCAAGGTGTTCTTCGCCGAGAAGCCGAAGCGGCCGTTGGCCTCGCGCTGCAGGCTGGTCAAGTCGAACAGCGCCGGCGACAGTTGCGTGGACGGCTTCGATTCTTCCGTCACCGTGCCGATCTGGCCACGGCAGGCGGCGACGATCGTTTCGGCCGCGGGCAACGCCCACAGACGCGAATCGCGTTTTTCCGGATCGAACTCGTCGCGCTTGAATTTCGGATCGAACCAGCGGCCTTCGTAGAAACCGGCCGCGCAGACGAACTCCGCTTTCACTTCCCAATAGTCGCGTGGCACGAAGCGGCGAATCTTCTCTTCGCGCTCGACCACGATCGACAGCGTGGGCGTCTGCACCCGCCCGACCGTGGTCAGGAAGAAGCCGCCGCCTTTGCTGTTGAACGCGGTCATGGCCCGCGTACCGTTGATGCCGACCAGCCAGTCCGCTTCCGAGCGGCAACGCGCCGCATCGGCGAGCGGCTGCATCTCTTCGTCGCTGCGCAGACGGGCGAAGCCGTCGCGGATCGAGCCCGCCGTCATGGATTGCAGCCACAGGCGCTGCACCGGCTGCTTGGCTTTCGCGTGCTGCGCGATCAGGCGGAAAATCAGCTCGCCCTCGCGCCCCGCGTCACATGCGTTGATCAGACGGTCGACGTCTTTGCGCTTGAGCAGTTTGGTCAGCACCTTCAGGCGCGACTCGCTCTTGGCGATCGGGTTCAGATCGAAGTGCGGCGGAATGACGGGCAGATTGGCGAAACTCCACTTGCCGCGTTTGACTTCGTAGTCTTCAGGCGCGGCAATTTCCAGCAGGTGGCCGACTGCCGAGGAAAGGACGTACTCGTCGCTCTCGTAGTATTCGTCATGCTTGGTAAATCCGCCCAAAGCGCGCGCGATGTCGTTCGCGACGGAAGGCTTTTCGGCGATGATCAGTGCTTTGGACATGACTCGATGTGAGGTTGGTAGATCAGGGTTGATGGCCGTGAGTGCGCTTCTGTCAGCGCTACCCTCGTTTGCGACCTTTGCGACCCATTAACGACCGCTTTATAGCACACGGCGCGAGACCGACGTGTCAAGTGCCATAAAAAGCGCGAAATCATAATTGCGTGCTCAGGCATTGGGCAAGCTGCCGCCAACGCCTTGTACACCGCTCGCAACGCCCGGGCCGCCGGGCTTGCAAGCTGGCCAGCCTGAATCAGGCGACCGCCAGCGCGGGCCGCAGTTTCGGCGCACCGCTGACGCCGGGCACGGCCGTCAGATCAGACAACATCCGTTCCACGATCGCCGCTTGCGGCAAAACCGTGCCGAAGAATCGCGTCGTAACCGAATCTTCGATCAGGATGGTCGGAAAGTTCTCCACATCCAGATCCTCGAATCGGTCCGCATGCGTCTCTATATCGATCCATGCGAAACAGATGTCCGGGTGCCGGTCGGCCAGCTTGTCAAAAGCGTCCTGATACTCGCGGCAGGTCCCGCACCATTCGGCGCAGAGGCAGGCCACGAACAGCGTTTCCGGTTCGTTGACGCGCTCGGCGATCCGGTCTTGGTCGGTGTCGAGGTTTAGCGCGGGCATCAGGGTTCCTTGCGTACTTTTGTCAGGTGCTTTGGCGCGAATGTAGCATGGCCGATCGTGAATGGTGGTCAACTCTGATCAATGCCGTGTTGGCCGTGGCTTGCCCGCATGAAGCGGCCGCCGGGCAGCATGGTCACCTGGCCGGCGAGTTCCAGTTGCAGCAAGGCGGTTTGCAGGTCCGCGTCCTCCATCTCGGTACGGGTAGCGAGAATTTCAAGCGTGGTGGGTGAATGGCCGAGCGCGGCGAGGAGGCGCTGTGCTTCGGGATTGGCCGGCGGGCAGGGTGGGGCGGCGGCCAATGCTGCTCCTGCTGAATCGGCCGGAGACGCTTCTGTCGGCTGAAGCGCTGCCAGGTTCGCTCGATCCACGTCCGCGGCGCTGCGCGCGGGCCTGTTTCCCGAGCCGGCGCGGCTCCAGAAGGTGGCGTGCGCCGAACCCGCACCCGAAGCCGCTCGCGGAGCCGCCCGCCGCGCGAAACCCAGTTCCTCCAGCACTTCATCTGGCGTTTCCACCAGCTTCGCGCCCTGCTTGATGATCCGATGACACCCGCGCGACAGCGGCGCGTGAATCGAACCCGGCAACGCGAAGATATCGCGTCCCATCTCGTTGGCGAGCCGCGCCGTGATCAGCGAACCGGACCGCATCGCCGCTTCGACGATCACCACGCCGCTGACGAGGCCGGCGATCAGACGGTTACGCTGCGGAAAATTGGCGGCGCGTGCTGGCGTGCCGAGCGGCCATTCGGAGAGAATCGCGCCCTGCACCGCGATTTGCCGCGCGAGCGCGTGGTGCGCGGCCGGATACACGAGGTCCGCGCCGGTACCGATTACGGCCACTGTGCCACCGATGCCTTCCAAGCCACCCCGATGCGCGGCGCCGTCGATACCGAGCGCGAGCCCGGAGACGACGGTCACACCGGCCACCGACAGCTCGCGCGCGAATCGCTCCGCGTCTTCGACGCCCTGCGGCGTCGCGCTGCGGCTCCCGACAAGGGCGACCGCTCGCGTGTGCAGCAGGTTCAACCGGCCCTTTATATATAGCAGCGGCGGCGGATCGGGCATGGTCAGCAGCGCCGGCGGATAAGCCGGGTCGTCGAGTGTCACGACCTGATTGCCGGGTTGCTCGCGCCACGCGATGACCGCGTCCAGCTGGGCTTCGAAATCGGGGCCTGTCGGCGCCAGCGCTGCGCGTGCCGCGGCCTCGCCGGCAATTTCGGCGAGCGCCCCGGGTGCTTGCTCGAATATCGCTTCAGGCAACCCGAAAGCGCCGAGCAATAAGCGCAGCGCTGCGGGTTTCAGACCCGGCGCGAGCGCAAGCCGCAGCCAGGCGGCAAGTTCAATATGGGTTGCAGGCAAAGTGTGCATTGCGGGTCGATCCTCCTGCAGGGCCAGCGGGCAGGCGGGCGCCATGCTAAAATTTTCATCATCCGAAATAACCGCAGCGCCGCGCCCACCCGCGCGGGCTCGTCGTCTGGCGCCGTGGCGCGTTGAACCGAACCGGTTCGACACCATCTATCCTCTGCGCAACGCGACGTGCTCACAACCTGGCCGAAAGGCCAACGAACCGTCAACGGGTCGGCGGCGCGCGAAAATCACACTCAAGATCATGGCTTTACTCAACATCCTCAATTACCCGGACAAACGGCTGCACAAGGTCGCCAAGCCGGTCGAAGTGGTCAACGACCGCATCCGCCGCCTCGTCAAGGACATGGCCGAAACCATGTACGCCGCGCCGGGCGTCGGCCTTGCCGCGACCCAGGTGGACGTGCACGAGCGCGTGATCACGATCGACGTGTCGGACGACCACAACGAACTGCTCGCCTTCATCAACCCCGAAATCATCTGGTCGAGCGACGAAAGAAAGCTGTCCGAAGAGGGCTGCCTCTCGGTGCCGGGCATTTACGACAACGTCGAGCGCGCGGAGAAAGTGCGCGTGCGGGCGCTCAACGAGAAGGGCGAAACCTTCGAGATGGACTGTGAAGGCCTGCTTGCGGTGTGCATCCAGCACGAAATGGATCACCTGATGGGCCGCGTGTTCGTCGAGTACCTGTCGTCGCTGAAGCAGACGCGCATCAAGAGCAAGATGAAGAAGCTCGCCCACGCCATGTAATGCGCGTTCACCTCGCCTACCGCCCCCGTTCATGAGTCATTCGTTGCGCGTCATCTTTGCCGGTACGCCGGAGTTCGCCGCGGCCGCGCTGGCCGCGATTCACCGCGCCGGGTTCCAGGTGCCGCTCGTGTTGACCCAGCCGGACCGGCCCGCCGGGCGCGGCATGAAGTTGCAGGCAAGCCCGGTCAAGCGCTACGCGCAGGAGCACGGACTGGCCGTCGCCCAGCCGCCTTCGCTGCGCCGCGCCGGCAAATATCCGGCTGAAGCCGCCGCCGCGATCGACCAACTACGCGCTACGCCGCACGATGTCATGGTGGTCGCCGCATACGGCCTGATCCTGCCGCAGGAAGTGCTCGATATTCCTCCACTCGGCTGCATCAACATTCATGCGTCGTTGTTGCCGCGCTGGCGCGGCGCGGCGCCGATTCATCGCGCGATCGAAGCGGGCGACGCCGAAACCGGCATCACGCTGATGCAGATGGATGTCGGCCTCGACACGGGCGCGATGATCTCCGAAGCACGCACCGCGATTTCCGCCGACGACACCACGGCCACGTTGCACGACCGTCTCGCACAGGACGGCGCGAAGCTGATCGTCGAGGCGCTGATCGAACTCGAGCGCACCGGCAAACTGGCGGCAACGCCGCAACCCGCGGAAGGCGTGACCTACGCGGAAAAGATCGGCAAACACGAAGCCGCGCTCGACTGGCGCCGCCCGGCGAGAGTGCTCGCGCGCCAGGTGCGTGCGTTCGATCCGTTCCCTGGCGGTGTGGCCACGCTTGAAGACGGCTCGTCCATCAAAATCTGGGCCGCTGTTGCAACTGACGGCGCAGCCGCCAGCCACGCGCCCGGCACGATCACCGACGTCTCCCCCGAAGGCGTAGTCGTAGCCTGTGGCGAAGGCGCGCTGCGTCTCACGCAATTGCAGAAACCCGGTGGCAAACGCCTGCCGGTGCGCGAATTTCTGGCTGGCTCGACGCTGGCTGTGGGGCAGCGCTTTCAACTTCCCGAAGCAAAGTAACACCGCTGCTTATGCCCTGAACATCGTCCATTCGGCCGATGTTCGAGACCCCGCAGGACAGGCCTGCCGCGCGTAGAATCCTTCATGCAACGGCCCCGGATTTTGAGGATTCACATGTTCGGCATTACCCATTTCGAGTTTTTCGTCGTCGCGGTCTTTCTTCTAAATGTGACGCCCGGTCCCGATACGGCTTATATCGTCGGGCGCAGCGTCGCTCAAGGCCGCGGCGCGGGTCTCATGTCGGCGCTCGGCATCTCCGCCGGCTGCTGCGTTCACTCGCTGGCCTGCGCGTTCGGCTTGACCGCGTTGCTGGCTGCATCGGCCACAGCTTTTACGGTCATCAAGTTCGTCGGCGCTATTTATCTGATGTATCTCGGCGTGCGTTTGCTCTTTGCCAAACCGGCTGCCGCCGATGACGCTGCGGGCGAAGCGCGCGCGGCCGGCGCGCCCAGGTCGCTGCGCCAGCTTTTCCTGCAAGGCTTCTGGACTAACGTGCTGAACCCGAAGGTCGTGCTGTTTTTCGTGTCGTTCTTCCCGCAATTCGTGACGACCGGCAGCAATCACAAAGCGCTCGCTTTCCTCACACTGGGTGCGGTGTTCGTCATGATGAGCATGATCTGGAACAGTTTTGTCGCGTGGATCGCGGGCAGTGTGACGCGGCGTTTCTCTGGCCGGGCGGCGGTGAAGAAGTGGTTGGATCGCGGAGTCGGCAGCGCTTTTGTCGGCTTGGGTATCAAGCTCGCCACCGCGTCAAGATGATTGAATTTTCCTGACGCGCCCATATCTAACATTTAGCTTACAATCGGGCGCCGCGATCACGCGGCGCAGATATGAACCCGCGTTAGGGGAAGGAGTTGCAGACATGTTCAATTGGGTCAAAACCGCGATGTTGATGGCCGCGATCACGGCCCTTTTCATCGTGATCGGCGGGATGATCGGCGGGTCGCGCGGCATGACGATCGCGCTCGTGATCGCCCTTGGGATGAATTTCTTTTCGTACTGGTTCTCGGACAAGATGGTCCTGCGCATGTACAACGCGCAGGAAGTCGACGAAACCAGTGCGCCGCAGTTCTATCGCATGGTGCGCGAACTTTCCACACGCGCCGGCCTGCCCATGCCGCGCGTGTACCTGATCAACGAAGACGCGCCGAATGCGTTCGCCACCGGCCGCAATCCGGAACATGCGGCGGTCGCCGCCACCACCGGCATTCTGCGCGTGCTGTCCGAGCGCGAAATGCGCGGGGTCATGGCGCACGAACTCTCGCACGTGAAGCATCGCGACATTTTGATCTCGACCATTTCGGCCACCATGGCCGGCGCGATTTCCGCGCTGGCGAACTTCGCGATGTTCTTCGGCAGCCGCGACGAAAACGGCCGTTCCACGAACCCGATCGCGGGCATCGCCGTCGCGCTGCTGGCGCCGATTGCCGGTGCGCTGATCCAGATGGCGATTTCGCGCGCACGTGAATTCGAAGCCGATCGCGGCGGCGCGCAGATTTCCGGCGACCCGCAGGCGCTCGCTTCGGCGCTCGACAAGATCCACCGTTACGCGAGCGGAATTCCGTTTCCGACAGCCGAGCAACATCCGGCCACCGCGCAGATGATGATCATGAATCCGCTGTCGGGCGGCGGCATCGCGAATCTGTTCTCTACGCACCCGGCCACCGAGGAACGCATCGCGCGTTTGATGGAAATGGCGCGCACGGGGCGCTTCGAATAACGCTGCGCATTCCTTGCGCGGTGTGAGGAAAAAGGCGAGTCCGCGGGCTCGCCTTTTTATTTCGGTGCAAGGGCGTGAGCGGCTGATGCGCGGCGTTATCACGAGAAAATTCACTCTGTTCGCGGGGCGCCTGAGGGCCCGCACCGCATCGTTGAACTGCGCCTCGGCCCCTCGGCCTTCGTGGCCACCGAGGATTTGCAATCGCTACGCTCGCAGGCTGCCCGCGGACTCGTGCGCCGCGTTACGCTACGTCCGCGCCGATATATCCAACCTGCGCTTCAGTCCCACTCCGTCCCGCTCGCCTCGGATCCGCGATCACCACGCTCACAGACCGCCCGCCGGCCTGCGTCGCGCGCCACGCTACAATGCGTGTTGATTGCGTCGCGCGCCCCCGCGCGGCCCGCCATAGCCTTCTTGATGACTACAAAGCCTTCTTCGCGTACCGCTTCCTCATCGGTGCGCCCGCGCGAATCACGTTTGTCGATGCTGCATCTCGCGCCCGAATCGCTCGGCTTCGCGCTCGACTGCGCGGGCCAGGCGGTCGGCGCCGTGCGTCTCGGCGCAGCGTTGCCGGCCGCGCTGCAATCCGTCTTCGTGTCCGCCCCCGAGGCCAGCGCTGCCGCGGCGCGTGGCGCGGTGCAGGACATCGCCTACCGGACCATGCGACGTCTCGCGATTGCCGAGTGGCTGATCGCGAAGCTGGTGAAAAAGGCGCCGCCGCCGCACGTCGGCCATGTGCTCGCGTGCTCGCTGGCGCTGCTCGTCGACGACGAAGCGAATGCTGCGTACGCACCGTTCACGGTCGTCGATCAGGCAGTGAGCGCGATCGGCGCGCGCCGTGAATTCGCCTTTGCGAAGGGCCTCGTCAACGCCGTGCTGCGCGGTTTCCTGCGCGAACGCGAAACGCTATTGAGCGCCGCGCAAGCCGACGAAGTCGCGCGCTGGAACTATCCGGCATGGTGGATCAATGCCGTGAAGCGCGCGTGGCCCGACGCATGGCAGTCGGTGCTAGCCGCCGGCAACACACAAGGCCCGCTGACGCTGCGCGTGAATGCGCGTCAATCGACGGTCGACGCCTATCTGCAATTGCTGCAAAACCATCACATTGCGGCGAGCAGGGCCGGCGAGTACGCCATCAAGCTCGCCACGCCGATGCCGGTCGACCGCATTCCGGGCTTTAGCGACGGCGTCGTCTCGGTGCAGGACGCCGGCGCGCAGCTCGCCGCGCCGCTACTTGGCGTGCGCGACGGCATGCGTGTGCTCGACGCGTGCGCGGCGCCCGGCGGCAAGACCGGCCATCTGCTCGAACTGGCCAACCTTCAGCTCGTCGCGCTCGAAAGCGACGCGTCGCGCGCGCGCCGTATCGGCGAAAATTTGCAGCGACTCAAGCTCGAAGCGGAAGTGCGGATCGGCGACGCGGGCGCGCCCGCAAAATGGCACGACGACATCGACCCGCCGTTCGATCGCATTCTGGCCGACGTGCCGTGTTCGGCGTCGGGCATCGTGCGGCGTCATCCGGATATCCGCTGGCTGCGCCGCGCATCCGACATTCCCGCGCTGGTCGCCGAGCAGCGCCGCATTCTCGACGCGCTCTGGCCGCTCGTGAAACCAGGCGGCGAGTTGCTCTACGTTACCTGTTCGATCTTTCCCGAAGAAGGCGAGTTGCAGGCGCAGTGGTTTGGAAACAAGTATCAGGATGCGGTACGATTGGACGCGCCGGGGCAACTGTTGCCTTCAGTCGCTCGCGCGCCCGCCGACACATCGGCCGGTTCTCATGCCGGACAACCCGCTGAAGACAGCGCCGGCGCGAACTCAGACCACGACGGATTCTTCTACGCGCGCTTTCAGAAACGGTGACCATCAAACGCTTCTTCCCGCTTCGGCTCGCTGCCGTGCTCTGGATCGCGCTGGCCGTATGGCTGGCGGCGCCCGGCGTGGCGCACGCTGATTCGATCGCGGTGCAGCGTGCATCGCTGCAAGCCGACAACACGGGTTGGAATCTCGACGCACGCTTCGACTTCGATCTGAACAGCAACCTCGAAGACGCGGTCAATAAAGGCATTCCGCTGTATTTCACGACCGACTTCGAACTGAGCCGGCCGCGCTGGTACTGGTTCGACGAGCAGCCGGTGAGCGTGTCGCAAAGCATTCGCCTGTCGTTCCAGCCGCTCACGCGCGAGTACCGCGTGTCGAGCGTGTCGTCCGGCGGTTTGCAGCTCGGCTTCACCACGCTCAAGGATGCGCTCGCGGTGATCAAGCACATCACGTCGTGGCACGTGATCGAACGCAATGAAGTGCGTGTCGGCGAGACGTATAACGCGTCGGTGCGGATGCAACTCGACATCGCGCTGATGCCCAAGCCGTTTCAGATCGACGCGGTGAACAACCGCGACTGGAATCTCGCTTCCGAATGGAAGCGCTTTACCTTCACGGTGACCGAACGTGCTAAATAAAGTGCGCTCCGCTACCAGTGTCAGCAGCATCGTCGTGCGCGTGCTGGTGTCGACGGTCGCCGTGACGGCCGTGCTGCTGCTCGTGCTGCTCGCCGCGGCCAGCGCGAACACCGAATTCTTCGACCGCTATTACCAGTGGCTCTACGCCGCCAACCTCGTGGTCGCGATGATATTTTTGCTGGTGGTGGCGACGCTCGTCATCATCATCATCGCGCGGCTGAGAAAGGGTAAGTTCGGCACGCGGCTATTGGCGAAACTCGCGTTCTTCATGGCGCTGGTCGGCGTGGTGCCGGGCGGCATCATCTACGTCGTGTCGTATCAGTTCGTGTCGCGCAGTATCGAGTCGTGGTTCGATGTGAATGTCGAGACAGCGCTCACGTCCGGTTTGAATCTCGGGCGCGGCATGCTCGACGCGTCGCTGTCCGATCTGCAAACCAAGGGCCGCTTGATGTCGGAACAGTTGGCGAGCGCGGACGCCGCCGGCACCACGCTCACGCTGCTGCGTCTGCGCGACCAGTTCGGCGTGCAGGATGCGACGATCGTCGAACCTACGCGCAGCATGTCAGGCGCGACGCCCGACATGCACGTGGTCGCGCAGGCCTCCGGCAACTACGCGACGCTGGTGCCGAACGATTTGCCCACGCCGTTGATGATCGAACAGGCGCGCGGCCGTGGCTATGCGGCGATCGAAGGCGAAGTGGACGGCGATCCTCACGCGCATGGCAGCAAGGGCGTGTTGCGGCTGCGGGTGGTGCAACGCATCCCCGATTCGAACGCCGCGCTGTTGCAGCCCACCGAACGCTTCCTGCAACTCACGCAGCCGGTTTCGCCCACGCTCGCGCGCAATGCCGACGCGGTGCAGCGCGCCTATCGCGAGTACCAGGAGAAGGCGCTCGGCCGTACGGGTCTGCGCAAGATGTATATCGGCACGCTGACGCTCGCGCTGTTCCTTGCCACCTTCATCGCGATGATGCTCGCACTCGCGCTCGGCAATCAGCTCGCACGGCCATTGTTCCTGCTGGCGCAAGGCACCAAGGAAATCACGGAAGGCGATTACACGCCGAAGCGCGAAATCAAATCGCGCGACGAACTGGGCTTTCTCACGCAGTCGTTCAATGCGATGACGCGGCAGTTGTCGGAAGCGCGCGCGGCGGTCGAGAACAACCGCATCGCGCTTGAACACTCGAAGGCGTATCTGGAAAGTATTCTCGCGAACCTGACCGCGGGCGTGTTCGTGTTCGACCGGCAGTTCAGACTGACCACCGCGAATCGAGGCGCCGAGCGGATTTTCCGTCAGCCGTTCCAGGCGGTGATGGGTTCGGCATTGGATCAGATCGGCGTGCTGAGCGAATTCGGCGGCATGGTGCGCAAGGCGTTTGCCGATCGCGAAGCGGCGAGCGGCGATGGTCACGACGATCGCGGTCACTGGCAGCAGCAGTTTTCCGTGCAGGTGCCGGACGAAACCGAGCCGCTTACGTTGCTCGTGCGCGGTGCGCGGCTTGTCTCGGCGACGGACCGCGACGCGGAAGACATGCAGACTTCCGGCTACGTCGTGGTGTTCGACGATATCTCCGACGTGATCTCCGCGCAGCGTTCCATCGCGTGGGGCGAAGTCGCGCGGCGGCTCGCGCACGAAATCAAGAATCCGCTCACGCCGATCCAGCTCTCCGCCGAACGTCTGCAGATGAAACTCGCCGACAAGCTCTCGCCATCCGATGCCGATGTCTTGAAGCGTGGCGCGACCACGATCGTGAACCAGGTCGCCGCGATGAAGCAGATGGTCGACAACTTCCGCGATTACGCGCGTACGCCGCCGGCGGTGCTCGCCCATTTGCAGCTGAACGATCTGGTCAGCGAAGTGCTCACGCTGTACGGTATCGAAGAAGGCAAGGGCGCCATTCAGGTGGAGCTCGCCGCATTGCCGGCGATTCGTGGCGACGCGACGCAATTGCGTCAGGTGATTCACAACCTGCTGCAGAACGCGCAGGATGCGGTGGCGGATCTCGAGCATCCGCGTGTGTTGCTCGAGACGAGGACAGTAGAATACGGAGACCCCGACGCGGAAGGCAAAGTCCGGGTCGCGGTGCGTCTGACCGTGTCGGATAACGGAGCGGGCTTTCCCGCGCGTATCCTCACACGTGCATTCGAACCTTACGTAACGACCAAGGCCAAAGGTACGGGCCTGGGTCTTGCGATGGTCAAGAAGATCGTCGATGAACACGGCGCGCGCATCGACATCCGCAATCGCATGAAAGCGGGAGATGTCATCGAGGGCGCGCAGATTTCGATCCTCTTCCTTCAACTGGCAGACGATGGCGTGGCACCCGGAACAGGGCCGCGTCCGGCGCACGGCGGTGCGTCGCAGGGAAAGACAAAAGCAACAGTGCAGACAAGGGCAGCGTAAATGGCAACCATCCTGGTGGTAGATGATGAAATGGGCATCCGGGAATTGCTCTCGGAGATCCTGAGCGACGAAGGGCATGTCGTGGAGGCCGCGGAAAATGCGCAGGAAGCGCGCGAATTCCGTTTGCGCCAGGCGCCTGACCTGGTGCTGCTCGACATCTGGATGCCCGACACCGACGGCGTGACCTTGCTTAAGGAATGGGCCGCGCAAGGGCAACTGACCATGCCGGTGATCATGATGTCCGGCCACGCAACCATCGACACGGCGGTTGAAGCAACCAAGATCGGCGCGCTCAATTTCCTCGAGAAGCCGATTGCGCTGCAGAAGCTGCTGAAGGCCGTCGAGCAGGGTCTCGCGCGGGGGACGGCAGTGGGTGCGCCCGGCGGCGCGGCGGCCAAGCCGGCGTTGCCGGTGAGTGTTTCGGCGGTCGCTTCGGCGGCGGCATTGCCGATGCTCTCCACCGACGGCATGGGCAGCGGCGCGCTGGCTGCGCAAACGGCCTCGATCTCGTTCGACATTCCGCTGCGTGATGCACGCGACGCGTTCGAGCGCGCGTACTTCGAATATCACCTCGCGCGCGAGAACGGCAGCATGACGCGCGTGGCGGAGAAGACCGGGCTGGAGCGCACGCACTTGTATCGCAAGCTCAAGCAGCTCGGCGTGGATCTTGGCAAAAACAAAGGTGAGTGAACCGCGGAAGTGAAGCCGGCGTTAAACATGTCGATCTCGCTTCCACAGAATTTTTCGAGAAGGGGCTTGTCGGAGCGCTGACCCTTTGATATCATTTCGTTCTTCGTTGGCCCGGTAGCTCAGTTGGTAGAGCAGCGGATTGAAAATCCGCGTGTCGATGGTTCGATTCCGTCCCAGGCCACCAGGATTCAGCCCCAGGAAATCGCAAGATTCCTGGGGCTTTTCCTTTTTGTGCGCCTGGTGTGATGGGGCGTGACGGGCAGCGTTGCTTCGGCTTGCGTGCGCCACGTGTGCGGGGCGCGCTCAGCGGTGTTTGGCGTCGCGTGATAAAATCGCGCCAGTTCAAGGACTTGCACGTAAGTGCGTCGCCTGAGTGCCGCGCGGCAACGCCGCCACTAGCACCGAACCCTTCGCCCGACGATTAACGGTATAAGCCCCAGCGACTCTGCATGCGGAAGGCGCGGCCTATACTGCTTTGGGCCGGCAGCAGTGCCGGCACGCGTCGCGCCGCGTTGCTTGCATGGCGCACCTCGCGCAGCGCGACGTGGCACTCTTCATTCACGGAGTTTCACGGTGATCCGCAAAGACGCTAAACGTAGCGCTCTGGTGCTGTTTTCCGGCGGCCAGGATTCCGCCACATGTCTCGCCTGGGCGCTCGAACGTTATGAAACGGTCGAGACACTGGGCTTCGATTACGGTCAGCGGCACCGCGTCGAACTGGAATGCCGCGAGGGGTTTCGCAATGCGGTCGCGCGCGCATTTCCGGCATGGGCGGAGCGTCTCGGCGACGACCACATGATCGATCTGTCGGTGCTCGGCGCGATCAGCGATACCGCCATGACGCGCGAGATCGAGATCGAAGCTACGGCGAACGGTTTGCCGAACACGTTCGTGCCGGGCCGCAATCTGATGTTCATGACCATCGCGGCGGCGATTGCCTATCGACGTGGTTTGCAGGTGCTGGTCGGCGGCATGTGCGAGACGGATTTCTCGGGCTATCCCGACTGCCGCGACGACACGATGAAGGCGTTGCAAGTCACGCTGAACCTTGGCATGGACACGCGCATCCTGCTCGAAACACCGTTGATGTGGCTGGACAAAGCCGACACGTGGCGTCTCGCACACGAGCTCGGCGGCGACGAGCTGGTCGAGCTGGTGCGCGTCGAGACGCACACATGCTATGTCGGCGAACGCGCTGAATTGCATGCATGGGGTTTCGGTTGCGGCGAATGCCCGGCGTGCCGTTTGCGCAAGCGCGGTTACGAGGCGTATCTGTCGGGTGAGAAGGTCACCGAGGCGCCGCTCTGATGACGCGCGGCGCAGCAGCGCAACTCAGGCAATAATTTTTCAGGAACACAGGGCAGAAAGCAGCATGACTTACGCGGTCAAGGAAATCTTCTACACGTTGCAGGGCGAGGGCGCGAATGCCGGGCGTCCTGCTGTCTTCTGCCGGTTCGCCGGCTGCAACCTGTGGTCGGGCCGTGAAGAAGATCGCGCCGAGGCGGTGTGTCGCTTCTGCGATACCGATTTCGTCGGCACCGACGGCGAGAACGGCGGCAAGTACCGCACGGCTGACGATCTCGTGAAGATGATCGCGTCGCAATGGCCGGAAGGCGAGGGCGAGCGTTTCGTGGTGTGCACGGGCGGCGAGCCGATGCTGCAGATCGATCAACCGTTGGTCGACGCGCTGCATGCCGCCGGCTTCGAAATCGCCATCGAAACCAACGGCTCGCTGCCGGTGCTCGAAACGATCGACTGGATCTGCGTGAGCCCGAAGGCGGACGCACCGCTCGTCGTGACCAAGGGCAACGAATTGAAGGTTGTGATTCCGCAGGACAACCAGCGTTTGTCCGAGTATGCGAAGCTCGACTTCGAGTATTTCCTCGTCCAGCCTATGGACGGACCGTCGCGCGACCTCAACACCAAGCTCGCGATCGACTGGTGCAAACGCCATCCGCAATGGCGCCTGTCGATGCAGACCCACAAGTATCTGAACATTCCCTGATTTGCCGTGCTGACGATTACACGAAAACTCGAATTCGACGCGGGTCACCGCATCCCCGATCACCGCAGCCAGTGCCGTAATCTGCACGGTCATCGCTATGTGCTCGAAATCACGCTGCAAGGCGATCTGGTCGACACCGAAGGCGCGCCCGATCGCGGCATGGTGATGGACTTCGCCGACGTGAAGTCGCTCGCCGTCGAGCATCTCGTCGACAAGTGGGACCACGCGTTTCTCGTCTATGAAGGCGACACGCAAGTGCGCGGTTTCCTGGAAACGATGGCCGGCCACAAGACGGTCGTGCTCGATCGCATTCCCACCGTCGAAAATCTTGCCGCCGTCGCGTTCGACATTCTCGCGAACGTCTACGACGCGCACTACGGCGTGAATCTGCGTCTGCACAAGCTGCGTCTGTACGAGACGCCGAATTGCTGGGCAGACGTGGTCCGCGACTAAAGCCTGTAACCCGACGCTCGCGGGCCGCTCGCGCGGCCCAACCTTCGCGTTATTGTCACGGTATGATCGCTCCGACAACCACACGGAGCGAGACATGCCGGTCACCGCATTGCGTCGCAGCAGGCAGCCGGGCCGCCACGGCCCGCGCGCTCATCTGGCCCACGAGGGCAGCACGCTTTCCCGCAGTTCAGGCGAAGCGCCGCTTCATTGCGAGGGAGCGCGGCGATGAGCACCTTCACCAATCCCCTCAAGTCACGCCTTAAAGAAACCGATCCGCTGTTCGGACTGTGGCTCTCGCTCGGCAGCGACGCCGCCGCCGAAGCGCTCGCGCACGCCGGTTACGACTGGCTGCTGATCGACATGGAGCACTCACCGAACGATAGCGGCGACGTCGCCTCGCAATTGCGCGCGATCGCCGCCGCGCATCTGCCGAGCGAGCCGGTGGTGCGCGTGCCGTCCAGCGAGGCATGGCTCGTCAAGCGCGTGCTGGATGCCGGCGCGCGCACGCTGATGTTCCCGAATATCGAGTCCGGGGACGAGGCGGCGCGCGCCGTGCGTCTCACGCAATATCCGACCGCCGGCGCGCTCGACGGTGAGCGCGGCGTTGCCGGCGCAGTGCGCGCGGCGGGTTACGGCATGCGGCGTGACTACGTGCAGACGGCCAATGCGCAGATCGCGACCATCGTGCAGATCGAGTCGGCGCGCGGCTTGCAGGAAGTGGAAAAGATCGCGACGACGCCGGGCGTCGATTGCCTGTTCGTCGGGCCGGCGGATCTCGCCGCGAGCCTCGGTCATCTCGGCGATTCGAAGCACGCCGACGTGCAGGCCGCGATGGCGCGCATCGTCAGCGCCGCGGACAAGGCGGGCATTGCCGCCGGTATTTTTGCCATGGACGTCGCGAGTGCGAAGCAGCACCGCGATGCCGGTTTTCGATTCATCGCTCTGGCCGCGGACGTCATGTGGATGTTGCGCGCGACTCGCCAGGCGCTGCAGGAGGTGAGGTCATGAAGGGGACGGTGCAGTGCGTCGTGGTGCGTCTGGCAGTTGCAGCGGCATTGATGGCGAATGTGGCGGCCTATGCGCAAGACAGCCGGATCGCGAAGTCGAATGATCCGGAGACGCAAACCGCGGTCGCCGACTACAACGCCGGCAATCTGGCTGCGGCGCTTGTCGAGTTCCGCAAAGCTGCCGAGCGCGGCAGCCGTCTCGCCGAGTTCAACTACGCGATGATGCTGCTCAACGGCGAAGGCACGTCGGTCAATGTCGATGAAGGCAAGAAATGGCTGCGCAAGGCCGCCGACGCCAACATGTCGCACGCGCAATACGTGTACGGCAAGATGTACGACGATGGCGAGTTCGTCGGGCGCGATCCGGTCGAAGCGCACCGCTGGTTCCTGAAGGCGGCGGAGCAGGGACACGTGCAGGCGGAACTGGCACTGGCCAATCAGTTCCTCGATGGCCGCGGCACCGAGCGCGACAACAAGCAGGCGTTCGTCTGGTACAAGAAAGCCGCGCAGGGCGGCGACATGACCGCGCAATACGTGGCCGGCTCGTTTTATGAGCGGGGCGGCGACGGCGTAGAGAAGAATCTCAACGTGGCGCGCGCTTATTACGCAGCCGCGGCGGCGCAGGGCGATCCGGCGGCGCGGCTCAAGTATCAGCAACTCAGCGCGCAGTTGCGAGATCAGAAGGAAGTGAAGCCGCAGTAAGACCGTGGCGTTTTGATAACGACGCTGGATGCAAAAAGGGACGCTCCGTGAAGAGCGTCCCTTTTGCTTGTGGAGTCGCCGGCAAAGCCCGCGCGGCACCGCCGCGCTAGCTCTGCATCAACCGCTTCTGCCGCGCGACGCTCATGATCAGGCCGATCGCGACGCCCAGCGTCGTCAGCGCGGTGCCGCCGTAACTCATGAATGGCAACGGCACGCCGACCACCGGCAAGATGCCGCTCACCATGCCGATATTCACGAACGCGTAGGTGAAGAACGCCATGGTCAATGAGCCGGCTAACAGGCGTCCGAATAGTGTCGCGCCATTGGCCGCGATATACAGCCCACGCGCGATCAACAGCATGTATAGCGTGAGCAGCACGACGCCGCCCGCCAGCCCGAACTCTTCGGAGAACACGGCGAAAATGAAGTCGGTGTGCTTCTCAGGGATGAACTCCAGGTGCGCCTGCGTGCCCTTCAGCCAGCCTTTGCCAAGCGGGCCACCCGAGCCGATCGCAATGACCGCCTGAATGGTATGGAAGCCCTTGCCGAGCGGATCGGAAGTCGGATCGAGCAGCGTGCAGATGCGGTGTTTCTGGTAGTCGTGCATCAGCGGCCATTGCACTTCCGGCTGACAGATTTTGTCCTGGAAGGCGGCGATGGACACGACCGCGATCACGCCTGCAATCAGCACCGGCACGATCAGCTTGAAACTCAGGCCAGCGAAGTAAATCACGAAGAGACCGGCCGCGAACACCAGCACGGCTGTGCCGAGGTCGGGCTGCTTGGCGATCAGGCCGACCGGCACCGCGAGAATCACCAGGCCGACCAGAAAGTCGTACCAGCGCATTACCCCTTCGCGTCGCTGGTAGTACCAGGCGAGCATCAACGGCGTGGCGATCTTCAGGATTTCCGAAGGCTGGATCACCACGCCGACATTGATCCAACGCTTCGCACCTTTGCGCGTGAGGCCGAATAGCGCCACCGCGACCAGTAACGCGATCCCGAATGTATAGAGCGGAACCGCGAAGCGCATCAGCGTGGTGGGTGGCACATTGGCGAGCGCCCACATCAGCACGAAGGTCAGCATGATGTTGCGCAGCTGGTCTTCCACGCGGCCGGGGACATCCAGACTCGCGCTGTACAGCGTGACGATGCCGACGCACAACAGCAGAAACACGATCAGTGCGAGCGGGCGATCGAAGCCCGCGAACATCCGCTTGATGCGGTCGAGCCAGGCGCGCTTGTCGAATTGCATGCCTTCTCCTTACTCGTCGATGCCGCCGGAAACCGGCTGGCGTGGCGACGTGGCCTGAATGCCGCCATCGCGCGACGCAGCGGCGGCTGTCGGCGCCGGCTCGCTGGCCGGACGGGGTTTATGCGGGACGCCGGATTTACGCGACGCCGGATTCTTCGTGGCGGTGGATGCGGACGTCGAGGCGGCAACCGGTGCCGATGCGGCATCAGGCGCGGAAGCTGCTGCCGCCGCGGACGCCGCCTTCGCAGCCGCCGCAGCGGAGGCCGCCGCTGCCGCCGAAGCCGCGCCGGGAATCGGCAACGCGGTGAAGCCCGCTGCGACCTTGACCGGCTGCACTCCGTCCTGCGGCGCCAGCGGTGCGCCGCCGACTTCCGGCGCGGAGGCATCTTCGGTTGCCGACGCCGCTGCCTCGATGGCCGCTTGCTGCGCACCCGGCTTGTTCTTGCCGACCAGGTAATAGTCGAGCACCTTGCGCGCAATCGGGCCTGCGGATTCCGCACCCCAGCCGCCGTTTTCGACGATCAGCGCGAGCGCGATCTTCGGTTGCTCGGCTGGTGCGAACGCGATGAAGAGCGCGTGGTCGCGCAGATGCTCGGCGACCGCGTGGCCTTTGTAGTTCGCGCCCTGCAGCGAGTAGACCTGCGCCGTACCCGTCTTGCCGGCGGCCTGATACGGCGCGCCGATGAACAGCTTCGACGCCGTGCCGTTGGTCACGACGCCTTCCATCGCACGCTTGATGATGTCGATGTCCGATTGCTTGACCGCGATCTTGTCGCTAGGATCGCGCACCACCGGCCGCGTGTCTTTCGTGATCGGATTTTCGATGTCGCGCACGAGGTGCGGCTTCATCACGACGCCGTTGTTCGCGAGCGTGGCCGTGGCGTGAGCGAGCTGCAGAATGGTGAACGAGTTGTAGCCCTGGCCGATGCCGAGACTGATCGTTTCGCCTTCATACCAGCGTTGCTGCTCGGGCTTGCGGTACGCCTTGCGCTTCCATTCCGTGGAGGGAAGAATGCCCTTCGCCTCGCCCGAAATGTCGATGCCGGTGATTTGGCCGAAACCCCACGGTTTCATGAAGTTGGCGATATTGTTGACGCCGAGATCGTGCGCGAGCATGTAGAAATACGTGTCGTTCGACACCACGATCGCGCGGTTCATATCTACCCAGCCTTGGCCCGAACGCACGTCGTTGCGGAACGTGTGGCCGCCGAAGGTGTACGAACCGGGATCCTGGAAGCCCCAGCCCGGCGTGCGCTTGTGCAGCGTGAGCGCGGCGAGCGCCATGAAGGGCTTGTAGGTCGAGCCCGGCGGATAGGTGCCGTGCAGCGGACGGTTGAGCAGCGGATGGTCGGGCGAGTTGTTGAGATCGTCCCAGGTCTGCTGGTCGATTCCGTCGACGAACGAATTCGGATCGAAGCTCGGCGCGGACACAAAGGCGAGCACGTCGCCCGTCGACGGTTCGATCGCGACCAGCGCGCCGCGGCGGCCCGCGAAGGCCTGCTCGGCGACCTGCTGCAAGCCGATATCCAGGGACAGCACGAGGTTGTTGCCAGGCGTCGCCTGGGTTCGCGACAACGTGCGCACGGGGCGGCCGCCGGCGGTTACTTCCACTTCCTCGAAACCGGTCTGGCCGTGCAACTCGGTCTCGTAACTCTGCTCGACGCCGATCTTGCCGATGTAGTCGGTGCCCTTGTAGTTATTCGCGTCCAGACGCGGATCGTAGTGGTCCGGATCGCTGTCGTTCTGATCGCTGGCGTCGTCGATACGGTCCTGATCGCGCTGCGAAATCCGGCCGATGTAGCCGATCACGTGCGCCGCGGTCGGCCCGAGCGGATATTGACGGAACAGGCGCGCGCGCACTTCCACGCCAGGAAAGCGGAAGCGCTGCGCGGTGAAACGCGCGACTTCGTCGTCGGTCAGTCGGGTGCGGATCGGCAGGCTCTCGAAGTTCTTCGAGTCCTCCTGTAGCTTCTTGAAGCGGCGGCGATCGCGCGCGTCGATTGAAACGACCGTGGCCAGGTTGTCGATCACGTTTTCGATCGAGTCGTTCAGCTTCGACGGCGTCAGTTCGAGCGTGTAGGCCGAGTAGTTCTTGGCCAGCACCACGCCGTTGCGATCGGTGATGATGCCGCGGTTCGGGACGATCGGCGCGACCGAAATGCGGTTTTCATCGGCCTGCAGCGAGTATTTGCTGTAGTGCCAGACCTGCAGAAACAGGAAACGGAAGCCGATCAGCCCGAAGCAGACGAACACGAACAGGCCCGCCGCCGCGACGCGCAGGCGGAACTTCGAGAGCTGTTGCTGAGTGTCCTTGAATTCGGTCATGCGATTCTGCAAAAGGCCGGGTGACGGCCATCATGAGTGTGCGCCTTTTCCGGCCGGAACCGGGAGGCATGAACAGCGATGCGCGTCGAGTGGGCCGGGAAAGTGGGTTCTGGCAAGAACGGCCGGCGCGCTCGATGCGGGATCAAATCGGCCGGGTATCGTCCGGATCGGCGGGGCGGCGCTGCGGCATCAGCAGCAGCATGCTGGTGACCGGCCACAGCGCGGCTTCGACGAAGCCGTCGATCAGATAACCCCAGCCCGGAAACGCCGCGCCCGTCAGCAGACGGATCACGAACGGCACCAGTTGCGCGACCACCAGCAGCGGCATGACCGCGAAGGTCTGCACGCCGAGCGACATCCACAGCACACGACGGTGAATCGTGATCGCGCCGTACGACAACAACGTGTACGCCAGCGCGTGCTCACCGAGCAGGCTGGCGTTGTGCACATCCATCAGCAATCCGAGCGAAAACGCGATACCCATGCCGACTTTGCGCGGCTGGTGCACGTTCCAGAACAGCAACACGAGCGCGACGAAGTCCGGCACGCCGACGAGGCGCCCCCACGGCATCAGGTTCAGCAGGAACGCCGCAGCGAGGCTGAACGAGATGAAGTAAGGATTGACCGGCTGCAGGATGTATTGCGGACGGTTCATGGCTGGGCCCCTGGCTTGGCTGGCGGCTTCGCGTTCTTGTCAGCGGCCGGTTTCTTTTCGGCGGCGGGCTTTTTCTCCGCTGCGGGCGGTTTGGCCGGCGCCTTTTCGGTGGGCTTGGCGGTTGCGGGTTTCTCGGCTGCGGCCTTTTCGCCGGCTTTTGCCTGGGATTTATCCGCCGCGGCCTTGCCGTCGGCCGATTTGGCGCCTTTCTTCGCTTTTGCGTCCTTCGCGGCCGTGGCTGCGTCGGGCTCTTCGGCCGGACGCGGCGGCACATTGTTCACGTAATGCAGCACCAGCAGCTGACGCGCGCCGCGCACCGGCGCGACCGGCAGGCAGATCACGCGGGCGAACGCCGTATCGGCCTGCTTGTCGACCCGCACCACCTTGGCGACCGGCAGACCCGGCGGATACACGCCGTCCAGACCGCTGGTGACGAGTTCGTCGCCGGTTTGAATGTCGGCGCTGATCGGCACGAAACGCAGATCGAGCGTGTCGCCCTTCGGCGTGCCGTAAATTACGCTGCGCAGACCCGTGCGCACGATCTGCACAGGCACTGCCTGATCCTTGTCTGTGAGCAGCGTCACTTCGGCTTGCAGCGGGAACACGCGCGTTACCTGGCCAATCACTCCGTCTTCGTTGACGACCGGCGAACCGTTCTGGATGCCTTGCTGCGCACCTCGGCCGATCACGACCTTCTGCGTGAACGGATCACGCGTGTCGTACTGGATCTCGGCAGGCAGCGATTCCGTGGTAGAGCGCTGCGACAGTTGCAGCAGCGCGCGCAAATGCGCGTTCTCGGCCGCCAACCCAGCGGCCGTATTGGCTTGCTGCGAAAGCTGCAGGTCTTTGGTGCGCAGTTTGTCGTTTTCGCTGCGCAGCGTGGCGCTGGTCACGGCCAGGTCGGCGGCGCCCACGAACATATCGCGCGGCACGAGGGCGGCGCGTTGCAACGGATAGAGACCCGCGCCGAGCACGCCGCGAACGATTTCGAGCGTTTTGAAGCGTGCGTCGGAGATCAGCAGGGCGATCGCCAGCAAGACAAAAAATACGAGTCGTGCGAGGGCGGACGGTCCTTGCTTGAACAGGGGCGGCGGACTGTATTCCATGGTCGGCGCCGGGGGCGTGAGCGGTTGGGTGAGACGGCGGCGCGCGAGGAACGCGCGTTCAGCGCGCGGAGGCTGGTAGGCCCAGCCAACGGCAAACCGGCCCGCAAGGAGCCGTTTGCCTGATCCGCGCTACTGACATGGAGACGGGCTCGCTTACTCGTACGAGAAGATGCTGCCCAGCTTGTCCATGCGTTCGAGCGCCATGCCCGAACCGCGCACAACGCAGGTCAGCGGGTCTTCGGCGACGAGCACCGGCAGGCCGGTTTCTTCGGCGAGCAGGCGGTCCAGATCGCGCAGCAGTGCGCCACCGCCCGTGAGCATCATGCCGCGCTCGGCGATATCGGCGCCGAGTTCCGGCGGCGTTTGTTCGAGCGCGATCTTCACCGACGACACGATCTGGTTCAGCGGATCGGTGAGGGCTTCGAGAATTTCGTTGCTGGAGATGGTGAAGCTGCGCGGAATGCCTTCCGACAGATTGCGGCCCTTCACTTCCATTTCCTTGACTTCGGAACCCGGGAAGGCGGAACCGATTTCCTTCTTGATGGCTTCGGCGGTTTGTTCGCCGATCAGCATGCCGTAGTTGCGGCGGATGTAGTTGACGATGGCTTCGTCGAACTTGTCGCCGCCTACGCGCACCGAGCCTTTGTACACGATGCCGCCGAGCGAGATCACGCCGACTTCGGTCGTACCGCCGCCGATGTCGACGACCATCGAGCCGGTTGCTTCCGACACCGGCAGGCCGGCGCCGATAGCCGCGGCCATGGGTTCTTCAATGAGGTAGACCTGCGAAGCGCCCGCACCGTGCGCGGCTTCTTTAATGGCGCGGCGCTCGACCTGGGTCGAACCGCACGGCACGCAAATGATGATGCGCGGCGACGGCGAGAACATGCGCGATTCGTGAGCAGTTTTGATGAACTGCTTGATCATCTGCTCGGTGACCGTGAAGTCGGCGATCACGCCGTCTTTCATGGGGCGGATTGCCTCGATGTTGCCCGGCACCTTGCCGAGCATCTGCTTGGCTTCCTTGCCGACTGCCTGGATGGTTTTCTTGCCGTTGGGACCGCCTTCCTGGCGGATCGACACCACAGACGGTTCATCAAGAACGATGCCCTTGCCACGCATGTAGATGAGCGTGTTGGCCGTACCGAGGTCAATGGCCAGATCGTTGGAAAAGTAGCTGCGCAAAAAACCGAACATTCAAAATCCTGTCTCGCTGGGGGCCGGGCCTCGCAATGGTTGCGCAGGGCGGCAGCGGAAAAAATAACAGCTTCAACCGGGCGGATGCGGCGCCACAGGAACTTGAAGCTGCGAGGGAGTCTACCGGAGGCCGATGCAAAGCCAGGTCAGAAAAATCCGAACTATCTTTGGGAATTGTTCAGAAAGGCCTTGGTAAGACGGTCCGGGTTTGGGTCGAACGCGTAATGATACCTTATAATTTTGGATGTTTTGAAGGAAACGGACGGCACTTTTTGCCACCGCTGGCCCCTTTTTCGAGGTCTTCCTCCAGCGTCGTAACCCGCTGTCGCGGCATCGTTTTTTCCTTGCTGCGGCGGTCCACCACATTTTCCGGTGACTGCATGGCTCTGACCCTGACCGATGTAAAACGCATCGCGCATCTCGCGCGGCTCGAACTGGCCGACGCCGACGCTGAGCACACGCTCGTCCAGCTCAACGATTTTTTCGGGCTCGTCGAGCAGATGCAGGCGGTCGATACCACCGGCATCGCGCCGCTTGCCCATCCGATCGAGCAGATCGAAGACGTCGCGCTGCGTTTGCGTAACGACGCGGTGACAGAAACGGTCGAACGCGAAGCTTTCCAGCGCCCGGCACCCGCCGTGCAGGACGGCCTGTATCTCGTGCCGAAGGTGATCGAGTAACACCCGCGCAACGAGCCCGGCGCGGTATGCGAGCGGGCCTCCAGACGAAGTGCCGACTTGCGGCATATCGACTCGTGGCTTCAGCGCTCGCATAACCGTCGTCTCCGGCTTCCTCGGCTCGGTTTGCCGGCGGGCAGCCGAACGCCTCCACGGCAGCGTGCCTACGCTGCCGCGCTCTTCAGGATAAAACGCAATGCATGAAAAAAGTTTGACCGAACTGCGCGCCGCACTGACGGCCAAGGAATGCTCCGCAGTCGAACTGGCGCAGCTCTATCTGAAGCGGATCGACGCGGCCAACAGCCTGAACGCATTCATCCAGGTCGATCCCGATCTGACGCTCGCGCAGGCGAAAGCCGCGGACGCGCTGCTTCATACCGGCCACGCCGGCCCGCTGGTCGGCCTGCCGATCGCGCACAAAGACGTGTTCGTCACCAAGGGCTGGCGCTCCACCGCCGGCTCGAAAATGCTGTCGAACTACGAAAGCCCGTTCGACGCGACCGTGGTCGCGCGTCTGCAGAACGCCGGCATGGTGTGCGTGGGCAAGACCAATATGGATGAGTTCGCGATGGGCTCGTCCAACGAGAATTCGTACTTTGGTCCTGTGCAGAATCCGTGGGATGTTAAGGCTGTGCCGGGCGGTTCGTCGGGCGGGTCGGCTGCCGCTGTGGCCGCGCGCCTCGCGCCCGCTGCAACGGGTACGGATACCGGCGGCTCGATCCGTCAGCCGGCGTCGTTCTCCGGCATCACCGGTATCAAGCCGACGTACGGTCGAGTATCGCGTTACGGCATGATCGCGTTTGCCTCGTCGCTGGATCAGGGCGGTCCGATGGCGCAAAACGCCGCGGATTGCGCGACGCTGCTCAACGCCATGGCCGGCTTCGACGAACGCGATTCGACCAGCCTCGTGCGCGACGACGAAGACTACACGCGTTATCTCGGCAAACCGTGGAAAGAAGACGGCGCCGGCAAGCCGCTCGCGGGCCTGCGCATCGGCCTGCCGAAAGAGTATTTCGGCGCCGGTCTTGCCGACGACGTGCGCGCCTCGATCGACGCCGCGTTGAAGCAATACGAAGCGCTCGGCGCCACACTGGTCGAAGTCTCGCTGCCGAAAACGGAGTTGTCGATTCCGGTGTACTACGTGATCGCGCCGGCCGAGGCTTCGTCGAACCTGTCGCGTTTCGACGGCGTGCGCTTCGGCCATCGCGCTGCCGAGTATCGCGATCTGCTGGACATGTACAAGAAGTCACGCGCCGAAGGGTTCGGTCCGGAAGTGAAGCGCCGCATTCTGGTCGGCGCGTATGTGCTGTCGCACGGCTATTACGATGCGTACTACCTGCAGGCGCAGAAGATCCGCCGCATCATCGCGCAGGACTTCCAGGAAGCGTTCAAGCAGTGCGACGTGATCATGGGACCGGTCGCGCCGTCGGTGGCGTGGGACCTCGGCGCGAAGGGCGACGATCCGGTGCAGATGTATCTGGCCGACATCTACACGCTGTCGGTGAGCCTTGCCGGTTTGCCGGGCATGAGTGTGCCGTGCGGCTTCGGCGCGGGCGCGAATGCGCAGCGTCCGGTCGGTTTGCAGATCATCGGCAACTATTTCAATGAAGCCCGGATGCTTCAGGTGGCCGACGCGTTCCAGCGCGTGACCGACTGGCACCGTAAAGCACCGGCAGGAGTGTGAGCACCATGGCCAAGCAATGGGAAGTCGTGATCGGTCTGGAGACCCACGCGCAACTGTCGACTCAATCGAAGATTTTTTCGGGCACCGCGACGCAATTCGGCGCGGCGCCGAACACGCAAGCCAGCCCCGTCGATCTGGCGTTGCCGGGCACGTTGCCGGTGATGAACCGCGGCGCCGTGGAGCGCGCGATCCAGTTCGGTCTCGCGATCGGCGCAACGGTGGCGCCGCGTAGTATCTTCGCGCGCAAGAATTATTTCTACCCCGATCTGCCGAAGGGCTATCAGATCAGCCAGTACGAAATCCCCGTCGTGCAGGGCGGTCAGGTAACGATTCAGGTGCCGGCCAATGAAAAGGCCGGCAAGGAAGCGTATGAGAAGGTCGTCAATCTCACGCGCGCTCACCTCGAAGAAGACGCGGGCAAGTCGCTGCACGAAGACTTCGCGGGCATGACCGGCATCGACCTGAATCGCGCCGGCACGCCGCTGCTCGAAATCGTCACCGAGCCGGAAATGCGCAGCGCGGCCGAAGCGGTCGCTTACGCGAAGACGCTGCACACGCTCGTCACGTGGCTCGGTATCTGCGACGGCAACATGCAGGAAGGCTCGTTCCGTTGCGACGCGAACGTGTCGGTGCGTCCGGTCGGGCAGGCCGAATTCGGCACGCGTGCCGAGATCAAGAACCTGAACTCGTTCCGCTTCCTCGAAGAAGCGATCCAGTACGAAGTGCGCCGTCAGATCGAGTTGATCGAAGACGGCGGCACGGTGGTGCAGGAAACGCGTCTGTACGATCCGGACAAGCGCGAAACGCGCTCCATGCGCAGCAAGGAAGACGCGCACGATTACCGCTATTTCCCTGATCCCGATCTGATGCCGCTCGTGATCGACGCGGCGTGGATCGAGCGCGTCAAGGCAGGGATGACAGAGCTGCCGGTGGCGATTCAACAGCGTTTCGTGTCGCAATACGGTTTGACGCCGTACGACGCTAACGTGCTGACGTCGAGCAAAGCCATGGCCGCGTACTACGAAGCGGTGGTGAGCAAGGTCGGTCCGGCCAACGCCAAGGTTGCCGCCAACTGGCTGATGGGCGAAGTGTCGTCGCAACTGAATCGCGAGGGTCTCGACATTGCCGGGAGCCCGGTGTCGTCCGCGCAACTCGCGTTGCTGCTGCAGCGTATCGCCGACGGCACCATCTCCAACAAGATCGCCAAGGAAATTTTCCTCGCGATCTGGGAAGAGAAGGCCACCGACGAAGCCGCCGCCGACCGCATCATCGAAGCGAAGGGGCTGAAGCAGATTTCGGATACCGGCGCGCTGGAAGCGATCATCGACGAAGTGCTCGCCGCGAATCAGAAGTCGGTCGAGGAATTCCGCGCCGGCAAGGAAAAGGCATTCAACGCGCTGATCGGTCAGGCAATGAAAGCGACGAAGGGCAAGGCCAATCCGGCGCAGGTGAACGAACTGCTGAAGAAGAAGCTATCCTGAGTCGAAGTTAAGTTGAGCGTGAACGACTGAAGCGCTAAAGCTCAGGTCAGCACGGGCTGTTGCCGGCAACGAAAGTGGGGCAACGGCCCGTTTCATTATGCGGGTCCGTTTAAGCGAACACAGATCAGGGGAGTGTGTGGATGGCCAGGCAACCCGAACTCGACGATTTCCGCGTGCCGTATTTCGACGACGGCAAGAAGAAAAACAAATTCTCGCTGAGCGATTTCGACCCGGCCGCCAAGCCGTTTTCGACCGGCTCGAAAGATGGCGACAAGGCGCGTCTGTCGGAGATCGGCACGAAGCTCGACAACTTGCAGGAGCGCTTGCACGCGCAGCAAACGCGCCGCGTATTGCTGGTGCTGCAGGGCATGGACACGAGCGGCAAGGACGGCACGATCCGCGCCGTGTTTCACGAAGTCGATCCGCTTGGTTTGCGCATCGTGCCCTTCAAGGCGCCGACGCCTGTCGAACTCGCGCATGACTTTCTCTGGCGCGTGCATTCACAAGCGCCGGCCGCCGGTGAACTGACGATCTTCAACCGCAGTCACTACGAAGATCTTCTGGTGCCCACCGTGCACGGCACTTTGGATGAGCAAGCCTTTGTGCAACGCTGCTGCCACATCCGCCAGTTCGAGGAATTGCTGGCGTATAGCGGTACGGCCATCGTCAAGTGCATGCTGCACATTTCGAAAGACGAGCAGCGGACGCGTCTGCAGGCGCGCATCGACGATCCGAGCAAGCACTGGAAATTCGACCTTGCCGATCTCGAAGTGCGCAAGCAGTGGGACGAGTACCAGGCGGCGCACCAGGAGGCGCTGGCAGCGACCTCGACGGAATACGCGCCGTGGTACGTGATTCCCGCCGACTCCAAGACGCATCGCAACGTGATGGTTGCGGAGTTGCTGTTGCGCACGTTCGAAGCGCTCAAGCTCGAATATCCGCCTGCCAAAGAATCGCTGAAGGGCATCAAGGTCGAGTGACCGTGCCTTTCGCTTCATCAACGAATCGAACGTAAAAAGGAACGACATGTTGCGTGTGATTACCGCGAACCTGAACGGCATCCGCTCGGCGGCCAAGAAAGGCTTTTTCGACTGGTTCGGAGAGCAGAAGGCCGACGTGCTGTGCGTGCAGGAAATCAAATGCTCGCAGGACGACATGACGCCGGAATTCATGGCCCCGCACAACTTCACCGGATACTTTCAGCACGCTGTGAAGAAGGGTTATAGCGGCGCGGGCGTGTACACGCGTCACGAACCGGACGAAGTGGTGATCGGCTTCGGCAGCGAGGAGTTCGACCCGGAAGGGCGTTATGTCGAACTGCGTTTCGGCAAGCTCTCGGTGATTTCGGTGTATGTGCCCTCGGGTTCGAGCGGCGACGAACGCCAACAGGCCAAATACCGTTTCATGGACGAGTTCATGCCGCATCTCGCGGAGCTGGCTCAGGAGCGTGAGGTGATCGTGTGCGGCGACGTCAACATCGTCCACAAGGAAATCGATATCAAGAACTGGAAGAGCAACCAGAAGAATTCGGGTTGCCTGCCGGAAGAGCGCGCATGGCTCACCAAACTATTCGATGAAGTGGGTTACGTCGACGTGTTCCGCACGCTCGACCAGCGGCCGGAACAGTACACATGGTGGAGCAATCGCGGTCAGGCGTATGCGAAGAACGTCGGGTGGCGGATCGATTATCAGATCGCGACGGCGGGTATCGCGAGCAAGGCGAAACGCACCGACGTGTTCCGCGACATCAAGTTCAGCGACCATGCGCCGCTAACGGTGGATTACGACCACAAGGTGAAGAAGTAAGAACGGCAAGCGAGGCTGAGGCCTCGCCTTTGTCACGACAATGGTCGCCAGTGCGAGTGCGCAGCAAGCGAACCGGAACTCGACCCTGCGGAACGCGTTGTCGCGGAAGCAGCGGACGCTAAAGGCCCACGCAACTCAATCGCGGGCCAGTTTGCGACGCGGCCGGCCCATGCCGGCGTAGTCCGGCAACGCGTCCACGGTCTTGCCGATCGCCTTGGCGTAGAGCGGCAGCATGTCCGGCAAGCGCTTGACGATGTCCTGACGGCGCGCCGGCGTATAGGGATGCACGTAGATGAAGCCTTGATCGCGATTGTTGCGCGTGGCCTGCGCCAGCTTGTCCCACAGCGTGACCGCCGCGCGCGGATCGAAGCCGGCGCGCGATGCGATATCGCTGCCGATCACGTCGGCTTCGGTCTCGTCCGTATTTTCGTACTTCATTTCCAGCAGGCGCGAGCCGATGCCGAGCGGTGCCGCGCCCAGATCGGCGAGCCCGAACAGCTGCGGGATCGTGCCGGACGAGTCGAGCTGGCTTGCCTGCAGTTGGCCGAGCCGCTCGCGTGCATGCTCGCGCAACGCATGCGCGATCTCATGGCCGATCAGCATGCCGAGCTCGTTGTCGTTCAGTTTCGCGCGATCGAGCAGGCCGCCGTACACGACAATCTTGCCGCCCGGCAGACAGTACATGCGGATATCGGGCGAGCGCACCACCGCTACATCCCATTTCCAGTTCTTGGCCCGCTCGTTCCATTTCAGCGAGTACGGAATCATCTTGTCGACGATCGAGCGCACGCGCGTGACATGCGCGTCGGTGTCGGCGTACAGGCGGTTCGAATGCTCGGCGCCGTAGGTGATCTGGCTGAACTCGTCGGCGGCTTGCGCCTCAAGCATCGGCGATGGGATCAGGTTGCGGAACACCAGATAACCGCCGTAACGCAACTGCGTGTTCAGGGTGTACGACGCGGACGCCGCGGCGGGCATCGAGGGGACGGCCGGCGCTTTGGTGGCCGCGGGTGGCGAAGATGTCGCGGCGGGCGTTCTGGCCGTGACCGGGGCCGGCGGCGGCTGCGTCGATTGGGGCGAGGGAGGCGATGAAGGCGGCGTTGCAGCGGCGGGCGCGCTGCCTGCACCCGCAGCGCCGGTGGCATTGTTCGCGCCCTGTGCAGCCGATGTCGCGCTTTCAGGGCTCGCGCCTGTCGCCGCTGCGGGCTTCGCCGTCGGTGCTGACGTAGTGGCCGGCGCCGGAGCCGCCGCGGGTGCGCTGGTAGCCGCAGCCGGCATGGCTGCCGCAGAGGCGTTCAATGGCGCGGCTAATGTCAGGCTCGCACAGCCGAGCGCGCATATGGCGTGCAGTGCCGCGCGGCTGCCCTTGATGGCAGGGCGCCGAGACATCACCGAGCGCGCCGCACCCTTCGAAAGAAGCGCCTTCACGACTGCTTCCTCCACGGCGCGATACGCAGCAGTAGCAACATGCCGGGCAACCCCAGCGCGGTACAAACGATGAAGTAGTCGAACCAGCCGATCTGCGCGACCACGTAGCCGCTCGCCGCGGAAGCCAGCGTGCGCGGCACCGAAGCAAGGCTCGTGAAGAGGGCGAACTGGGTGGCGGTGTAGCGCGGATCGGTGGTGCTGGCGATATAGGCGGTGAAGGCCGCCATCGTCAGCCCGGTGGCAAAGGTTTCCAGTCCGTAGACAAGCGCCAGCGCAACTGAACGCGGCTCGAGCTGCACCGCCCAATCGACGCCCACCAGTGCCAGCAGCTTTGTCGTGCCTTCGCTTAGCCAGACGGCGATGTCGTAAATTGCGACGAGACCGGGCGATGCCGGCCCGAGGTGCGCGAGCCATGCGAAGCCGAGCGTCGACACCATCTGCAGGACGCCGAATATCCACAGCCCGCGGCCGATGCCGATTTTCATCAGCCAGATCCCACCGACAATCCCGCCCGCCAGGCTCGCGCCGAACGCGGTGGTCTTCGCGATCACGCCGATCTGCGTGCGCGAAAAGCCGATGTCGAGAAAGAACGAGGTGGACAGCGTGGTCGCCATCGTGTCGCCGAGCTTGTACAGAAAGATGAAACCGAGCACGAACAGCGCGCCGCGCCAGCCGTCGCGCTGAATGAATTCCTTGAATGGCTGCACGATCGCTTCGCGCAGATTTTTCGGCGGCGTGCCATGAACTTCGGGTTCGCGCACTACGAGTGTCATCACCATGCCAGGCAGCATGAACGCGGCCGTCACAATGAAAACGGTGGTCCAAGGCAAATGGTCGGACAGGATCAGCGCGAGCGAACCGGGCACCAGCGCCGCGATCTTGTAAGCGTTCACGTGCACCGCGTTGCCGAGACCTTGCTGGGTATCGCTCAACAACTCGCGCCGGTAGGCGTCGATCACAATGTCCTGACTTGCGCCAAAGAACGCGACCAGCGCGGTCAAAGCCGCCACCGTCCAGATCGAATCTTTAGGCGACACGAACCCCAAGGTGGCGATGGCGCCGGCCACGAGTATTTGCGTGACCAGCATCCAGCCACGCCGTCTGCCCGGACGCCAGCCCGGAAAACGCGGGACGTAGCGGTCCATCAAGGGCGCCCAGATGAATTTCCAGGTGTACGGGAATTGGATCAGCGCAAAGAGGCCGATTTCCTTCAGATTGACGCCTTCTGAGCGTAACCACGCCTGCACCAGGTAGACGAGCGTGAACAGCGGCAAGCCCGACGTAAAGCCGAGAAAGACACAGATCAGCATGCGCGTATTCAGGAACGCGCGCCAGCCGGGATGTTCTTCGTGAGCGGTAAGTGCAGGCGCCTCGTGCGGCGGGTTCGACATGTGGATAAGTGGGGTTAGCTTTTCTTGACGCGATAGACCGCAAGACTACCACGCCAGTTCACCCCCCACCGCACCACCTGACCGTCGTGCAGCACCACGCGGTCAAGAATTTCGATGCCGACTTCCGGCGCCAGCGCCTCGAAATCCTCGATGGTCAGTACCCGCACGTTCGGCGTGTTGTGCCACTGATAAGGCAGCGACTTCGACACCGGCATGCGTCCCTGCAGCACCGAGAGCCGATGCGCCCAATAGCCGAAGTTCGGGAACGACACGATGCATTCCTTGCCGACCCGCACGGTCTCGCGCAGGATCGCCGCCGTCTGATGAATGGTTTGCAGCGTCTGCGACAGAATCGCGAAATCGAAGCTGCCGTCTTCGAACAGGCGCAGGCCGTCTTCCAGATTCTGCTGGATTACGTTGACGCCGTTCTGCGTCGACGCCAGCACGCCCGCGTCGTTGATTTCGATGCCGTAGCCCTGCACGTCCAGTTCTTCGGTCAGCAGCGAGAGCAGCGAGCCATCGCCGCAGCCCAGATCCAGCACGGTGGCGCGCGGTTCGACCCAGCGCGCGATCGCGCGGAAGTCCGGGCGCAGCGCCAGGTAATCGAGTGCTCGCTGGTTCATGCGTTCACCTCGTTCGCAATACGTTCGTAGTAGGCGCGCATCAGGTTGTGATAGCGCGCGTCGTCGAGCAGGAAGGCGTCGTGGCCGTGCGGCGCGTCGATTTCCGCGTACGTGACCGTGCGCTTGTGGTCGAGCAGTGCTTTCACCAGTTCGCGCGAGCGGGCCGGCGCGAAACGCCAGTCGGTCGAGAAGCTGGCGATCAGATATTTCGCCGTGGTGTGCGCGACAGCGGCGGTCAGATCGCCGTCGAAAGCCTTGGCCGGATCGAAATAGTCGAGCGCGCGGGTGATCAGCAGGTAGGTGTTCGCGTCGAAGTAGTCGGCGAATTTGTCGCCCTGATAACGCAGATAGGACTCCACTTCGAATTCCACGTCGAAGTTGAAGTTATACGCGTCTACCGCGCCTTCCGCGCGACGCAGCGAGCGGCCGAATTTCTCGGCCATGTCGTCGTCCGACAGATACGTGATGTGGCCGATCATGCGCGCGACGCGCAAGCCGCGCTTCGGCTTGACGTTATGCGCGTAGTAGTTGCCGCCGTGGAAATCCGGGTCCGACAGAATCGCCGAGCGCGCGACCTCGTTGAACGCGATGTTCTGCGCCGACAGCTTCGGCGTGGACGCGACCACGATGCAATGACCGACGCGCTCCGGATACATCATGCTCCACGCGAGCGCCTGCATGCCGCCGAGGCTGCCGCCCATCACCGCCGCGAAACGCGTGATGCCGAACTGGTCGGCGACGCGCGCCTGGGCGTTGACCCAGTCTTCCACTGTCACGACCGGGAACGTGGCGCCGTACGGGTTGCCGGTGGCCGGGTCGATACTCATCGGCCCGGTCGAGCCAAAGCACGATCCGAGGTTGTTCACACCGATCACGAAGAACTTGTCGGTGTCGAGCGGCTTGCCCGGCCCGACCATGTTGTCCCACCAGCCGATGTCCTTGGGATTGTCAGCGTACACGCCCGCCACGTGATGCGACGCGTTGAGCGCGTGGCACACCAGCACCGCGTTGCTATGCGCGGCGTTGAGCGTGCCATAGGTCTCGACCATCAGGTCGTAACCGGCCAGCGAGCTGCCGTTCTGCAATTGCAGCGGCTCGGAGAAATGCATTTTGTGGGGAGCGACGATACCGATGGATTCCATTCATTCCGCCATTTGTCAAAACAGGGCGGCTAAACGGCGTCGGCAAAAGCACGGAGGAACGACTGTGTGCGTGGCTGACGACCTCTTTAGCCGCATTTATAGTGAACCGCGGGAAACGTTCCCGGCAGTTCGCGCGCCCGCAATCGAGTCAGCAAATCGGCGCGTATAAGGTTTTCAAGCAGGTGTTCAGGGTGTTGCGGACAGCGGTTCCGAATGAATCGGGGTCCCGCGGTCAGGCGCAAAGTATAGCGGAAATTTTCGTGCGGCAACGTCGCGGGCGCAGAGCGTGGCGCGACGCAAGCCGCGCGGACTACTGAAGAATCAGGAGCAGTTGCGCGTCGGCGTGGTCGGCGGGCGGTCGCGCGAAGCCGCTGCGTACATAGCGATGCCAGCGGCCGATGATATAGCTCAGCAGCAGACTCGCGCGGATCGCGGGATCGTAGCCGGCCGGCAGCGGGACGGCGTCCTCGCCCGAGTTCGCCGTGGTGTTCGCTTCCATTTGCGCAAGCCGCAGGCATTGCTTCAACGACGCCTCGACGCGCTCCAGCATCTGATTGACGCGCTCGGTCAGCCGTTCATGCTCGCCGACCAGCGCCTCGCACGTCAGCACGCGCGTCATGCCGGGGTTCTTCGCGGGAAAGTTGAGCAGCATCAGCGCAATCGAACGCGCCTGCAGCACGCCGTTGCTTTCCTTGTCGACGATCTGGTTGATCAGCCCGAAGATGGTCTGCTCGATGAACTCGATGAGCCCTTCGAACATTTGCGCCTTGCTGGCGAAATGACGATACAGCGCGGCTTCCGATACGCCGAGCCGGGCGGCGAGCGCCGCGGTGGTGATCTTTTCGCTCTTGGGCGCCTCCAGCATCGCGGCGAGCGTCTGCAGGATGTGCACGCGGCGCTCGCCCGGCTTCAGGCGCTGCGCGCGCGGGGCGGCGAGCGTGGTGGTCGGTTCGTGTTCGGTTAAGACTTCGTCAGGCTTGTCGATCGGCTGCATGGCTGTCGTCCCGTCTGCTGTCTCTTCAATCGAACCGAGCGGGTGCTCAGTCGTAGCGATTTTAACGAACGAATGCTTCTATCGACATAGTGTGGCCGGCCGGTGCCCGGCAGGCGAGTCGGTATGCCGTCTGCGTGCGGCTTGCGCGGCAGATGGCCGGTGATCCACACCGTGCGGATGCCGAGCCGCCGGTAGTTTTTCAAGTGCGAGCGCGTGTCTTCGACGAGGATCACGTCCTTTAGCGAAACGTGCGCGTCGCGCATGGCCTTGCGCAGCATCCCGTGGTCGGGCTTGGCGCGCCAGCGGCGGCGATCGCGCATATGTTCGATGGCGATCACCTGTTCGAACAGACGCTCGATTCGCAGTTCGGCGAGCACCGCGCGCGCGTAGGCTTCGGGCGCGTTCGTCAGCACGATCTTGCGGCCCGGCAGCGCTGCGACGAGGCGCGCGACGCCGCGTTCATGGCGGATCATCGAACCGAGATCGGGGAAGGTGTGCACGACCTTCAGGAAGTCGTTCGCGTCGAGCGGATGGTGGCGTGTCAGGCCCAGCAGCGTTGCGCCATAGCGTTGCGTGTAGCCGGTGCGCAGACGGTTTGCTTCGTCGATGTCCACTTGCAGCGCGTCGATGATGTACTGCGTCATCCCCTGATTGATCGCCGGAAAAATCGCGTGCGACGCGTGATGCAGCGTGTTGTCGAGATCGAACAGCCAGACCGGACGGCCCCCTGCGATGTGCGGCCGACGGTTTCGGGAGGTGGGAGTGCGCATGGTGGAGGACGCCGTTCAGGCGCGAACAGTTGCCTCACGCGGCGAACGCGAACGGTTCACGGTGCGGGTGGCGAGCAAGGACGAAGTAGCGGGGTGGTGCTTTGTGGCGGCGCGCCGCTGCGAGCCGCCGAAGGTGTAGCGCGCGCCGTATGACTGCCCAGCGCAACAGCACGGCACACAGGGCACGCCATGACGTGCCGCGTGTGCCGGATTTGAGGCAGGAATCAATGCGAACGGATCATCGTGCCGAACGGCTGTTCGGTGAGAATTTCCAGCAGCACCGAGTGCTCGATACGGCCGTCGATGATGTGCACCGAGCGCACGCCGCTCTTGGCCGCGTCCAGCGCCGACGAGATTTTCGGCAGCATGCCGCCGGAGATCGTGCCGTCGGCGAACAGGCCGTCGATTTCGCGTGCCGACAGATCGGTCAGCAGATTGCCTTCCTTATCCATCACGCCGGGGATGTTGGTCATCATCACGAGCTTTTCGGCGTTCAGCACCACCGCCAGCTTGCCCGCGACCAGATCCGCGTTGATGTTGTACGAGAGGCCGTCTTCGCCAAAGCCGATAGGCGAGATCACCGGAATGAACGCGTCGTCTTGCAGCGCTTTCACGACCGCCGGATTGATCGCCTCGACTTCACCCACTTGCCCGATATCCACGTACTGGCCAGGATTGTCGCGATCCGGCATCAGCATCTTGCGTGCGTGGATCAGGCCGCCGTCCTTGCCCGTCAGACCGACCGCGTGGCCACCGAAGTGGTTGATCAGCGTGACGATGTCCTGCTGCACTTCGCCGCCGAGCACCCATTCGACGACTTCCATCGTCTCTTCGTCGGTGACGCGCATGCCCTGGATGAACGTGCCCTGTTTGCCGATCTTTTTCAGCGCCTGATCGATCTGCGGACCGCCGCCGTGCACGATGACCGGATTGATGCCGACCAGCTTGAGCAGGATCACGTCGCGCGCGAAGCCTTGCTTGAGCCGCTCTTCGGTCATGGCGTTGCCGCCGTATTTGATGACCACGGTCTTACCGTGATACTGACGAATGTAGGGAAGCGCCTCGGCCAGGATTTCAGCCTTCAGGGTGGGCGCGATCTGCGAAAGGTCGGGAAGCTCGGACATGGCGGCAGGCTCAGGCACGGAACAGTTGAAACAGGGCGAATTGTACAGGACTGGCGCGCTGCAACAGGGTTTTCGATAGTTGCGCGGGCGGCGGGCGCCGTGGGCTTTGCGCACCGCGCAATCACGGCCCGCACACGCCAACGGACGACAAAGCGTACCGCGCCTCGGAGGTGCCCGTAAATTAGCCGAACGGACGACTCACGGTGGTTCGCCAGTCGTGGCATCATTTCCTGATCCCCGTTGCTGCGAGGGTGTCCAGGCTGTCATGAAACCGTCCGTTTCCCGTTCTGAAGGCCGCGCGCGCTGCCCGCGCTGCGGCAACGCGTTCGATTGCGCCATGCACGGCCAGCCATTCGACTGCTGGTGCCGTGAGATGCCGCCGTTGCCGGCGGACCGGCTCGATCCAACTGGGCGCTGTTTGTGTCCTGAATGTCTTGCGGCGGAGATTGCGCAGGCGGCTCAGGTGAGGCCCGGCGGCGTGTGATTGGCGGCGGGAGGCCGCGGGAGCCGGCGTAGCTCGGGGAAAGCACAGTCAGTCCCCGGGAGTGTCGCTGGCTGGCGAGCGCGCCAATGGCCTACGGGCGCAGCGTCGCCGTCTTGCGAGAGCGCCGCCGGCTCAAGGCGGCGCCACCGGCTCACGGTAGCGCGATCCGCCTACGTAAGCGCTGCGCGCTTACGCCGCCCGGCGGTGCTGAGCCGCAAGCGCACTCAGATCACGCGCGACGGCTTCCAGCGCCGGCTCCCACTGACCGAATTGCGGCTGCCGGTAAAGCGTGGCGCTCGGATACCACGGGCTGTCGCGGCGGTCGAGCAGCCAGACCCAATGCGGGTTGACGTCGAGCAGCACCCACGTGCGCTGGCCGATTGCGCCGCTCAGATGCGCCGCCGAGGTGCAAACCGTAATGACGAGATCGAGCGCGCCGACAAACGCGGCTGTATCGTCGAAGGTCGCGAATTCGGCGGTGTAGTCGGTTATCGGCAAGCCGGCCGCGCGTGCCGCCGCCACGTCCGCGCCAGCGCCCGGCTGCAACGAATAGAACGCCACGTCCTGCATGCCGCCGAAGTGAGCCGCATAGCGCTCCCAGCCGACACGCCGGAACGGATTGCGTTGATGTCCGTGGCTGCCGGTCCACGTCAACCCGACTTTGAGCCGCGATTCCCCGGCCAGCCGCTCTTGCCATGAGTTGAATGCGCGCGGGTCCGCTTGCAGATAGGGCGCCGCCGGAATCGTTTCTTCGCGCGTGTCGAAAATCAGCGGCAGGCTCAGCAAAGGAACCTCGTAATCGAACGCCGGCAGCGATTCGACCCCGCCACCGGTTGAAAACTCGTCCGCATGAGCGCCGAGGCTGCGCGCGAGCAGCGCGCCCATCTGCGGAAATGAATTCCAGACGAGACGGCCGCCTTCGCGATGGACGCGCTCGGCCAGCATCGGAATGTAGCGGCAGAACTGCAACAGGTCGCCCATGCCTTGCTCGCCCCACACGAGCAATGTCTTTCCGGCAAGCGGTTCGCCGCGCCAAACCGGCGCCGGCATTACCGGACGGTTGCCGCCCAATTCCGAAGAACCGTCCCAGCGCGCTTCATGCGATGCCCAACCGTGCGCATAATCGGCATGCACAAGCTGCAGCATGGAGAGGTTGGAGCGCATGCTGGCGTCGTCGGGGGCTAGCGCGCAAGCGGTTTGGGCGGCTTGCACCGCGTCGTCCCAACGTTGCGCTTCACGCAGCGTCAGCCCATAGTTGTTGTGCGCCAGCGGGCTATGCGGCGCGCATTGAACGGCCTTTGCGCCGGCTTCGAGCGCGCGCGGCAGGTCCATATTTATACGGTAAGCGTGCGTGAGATTGGTCCAGCCGTCGCCCTCATCGGGTTCATCGCGGACGGCATTTTCCAGCAGCGTGATCCGTTCGTTCAGGTCGCCGCCGGTGAACGTCAGCGCAGCGGCAAGATTGTTGCACAGGCGCGGCAAACGCGGATCGATTGTGAGTGCATGGCGATAGGGCGCGATGGCTTCGGCATGCCGGTTCGCCATCTGCAGCGCGTAGCCGAGGCGAAAGTGTGCAAGAGCGTTGCGCGGATCGAGTTGGGCAATAATGGCGGCGAGTTCGATTGCGTCGCCGGAGCGCTGTTGCTCGAGCAGCGTGGCCATGAGCGAACTGAGCGAGGCGTCGTCGAGCGGATGAATTCGCGCCGCAGCGTCGAGGCAGTCGGCTTCGGCCTGCGCCGTGCCGGTTTGCCGGGCTGCGGCGGCTTGTCGCAGAACAGTCAGGAAAGCTGAAGAGGCGTCGGCCTCGCTGTGGGGAGTCGGTAGCATGGATGGGTTGCGCGATGGAGGAGCCGAAGAAAAGTTCGTTCCCGTTAAGCGCTATCGCAAAAATTCCATGTTACCGACGCAAGGCCGCGAGGTAAGTCGGACTAGTCCGAACAGGTAAATTAAAGTTAAAGTCATGCATCGAATCACCAACACTGGCCGCGTCAATCTCGGGCATCTGTTCTGGCTGCGCAGCCTTGCGATCATTGGCCAGTTGATGACGATTGCGTTCGTGCAGATTTTCATTGGCGTGCACTTGCCGCTGCCCGCCATGCTGCTGGTGATCGCGCTCGAAGTGATCTTCAACGGAATCACATGGTGGCGTGTCTCGCAGCAGCGCCCCGAATCCAACATGGAATTGTTCGGCCAGATCTGGGTCGATCTGGGCGCGCTGTCCGCGCTGCTGTTTCTCTCCGGCGGCACCACCAATCCATTCGTTTCGCTCTATCTGCCGTCGCTCGCCATCGCCGCGGCCGTGCTGCCGTGGCATCTGATGGCGTGGCTCGCGGCGTTCGCCGTGGCCTGTTACGCAGTCCTCGGTTTCGATTCCGTGCCGCTGAATCTCGACAATCCGGCGAACCTGTTCGACTACTACCGAGCCGGCATGTGGGTGAACTTCATGGTCAGCGTCGGCCTCATTGCATGGTTCGTTGCGCGCATGTCGCGAGCATTGCGGCTACGTGACGCAGCGCTCGGAGACGCGCAGCAGCGCTTGCTTCACGACGAACGCGCGGTCGCTCTGGGTGTGCAGGCCGCTACCGTCGCGCACGAAATCGGAACGCCGTTGTCTACAATTGCCATGTTGTCCGAAGAATTACGAGATGCAGCGCGTTCAGATAAGGGACTTGCACCTTATAGCGCCGATCTCGAATTGCTCGAACAGCAGATGACCCTGTGTACGTCGGCGCTTGCACGCTTGCGCAGCCGGGCATCGACAACAACCAACCGGCAGCAGGTCGGCGAGTGGCTCGAATCGTTTGCCGAGCAGTGGCGCTTGCGTCATCCGCATGTGAAGTTCGAGCGGGTTGGCGTGCCGCCGGCGGATGTCAGTCTTGACGATACGGTGGCCGTGAGTCAGATTCTCACGATTTTGCTCGACAACGCCGCGCGCGCAAGCCGCGATCACGTGACGCTGTCCTGCGCGCTGGGGGCGCGCGGCGACCAGATCGTCTTCGAAGTATGTGATGCGGGCTCTGGCATTCCGGCCGCGTTGCGCGGCTCGCTCGGAGCGATGCCGGTCGAGAGCACGCAAGGTGGGCACGGTGTGGGCCTCTATCTGGCTTTTTCGGCGGCGGCGCGTCTGAATGGGTCGATCGAGCTGACCGATGTCAGCGCGATCAAGCCGCGTGGCACGCGCGCGGTCCTTAAGCTGCCGCTCGCCGGACGCAAATTTTCTGGCAAAGGCCGTCTAGGCGCTGCGCCATCCAACACGGAGAAACAGGCATGAGCGATATGAATTTTCTGGTGATCGACGACGATGAGGTGTTCTCCGGCATCCTCGCTCGTGGGCTCACCCGGCGCGGCTACACGGTGAGCGAGGCGCACAACGCGGATGAGGCCATCAAGCTGGCAAATCAGCAGAAGTTCAGCCAGATCACGGTGGATCTGCATCTCGGCAACGACTCAGGTCTCACGCTCGTCGCACCGTTGCGCGATTTGCAGCCCGACGCGCGCATGCTGGTGCTGACGGGCTATGCGAGCATCGCCACCGCGGTGCAGGCGGTGAAAGACGGTGCGGATAATTACCTGGCCAAACCTGCCAACGTCGAGACGATTCTGTCGGCGCTGCAAAGTGAAGCGAGTGCGCTGCAAGCTGAAGAGGCGATCGAGCATCCCACGCCGCTGTCGGTGGCGCGTCTGGAGTGGGAGCATATTCAACGCGTGCTCGCCGAGCACGGCGGCAATATTTCGGCTACCGCGCGCGCGTTGAACATGCATCGTCGCACGCTGCAGCGCAAGCTGGCGAAGCGGCCGGTCAAGCAATAAGAGCCTCAATTCAATTCCGCTTGCCGTAGGCAAATAAAAACGGGCTGCCAATCAAAGGCAGCCCGTTTTCTTATACGCCTTGCATCTATTCCGCATCAAGCAGTGAAAGCAACAGAAGGAGGCACTCCCCGCGACGACCTCACAGCACGTAGCGCGACAGATCCTCGTCTTCCGCCACTTCGTTCAGCGCGCGATCGACATAAGCCGCGTCGATCTGCACCGTCCGGCCCGAGTGATTGCCGGCCGCGAACGAAACTTCTTCGAGCAGTTTTTCGATCACCGTGTACAGACGCCGTGCACCGATGTTCTCGGTCTTTTCGTTCACCGAGTACGCGATCTCGGCGAGGCGGCGGATGCCGTCGTCGGCGAATTCCAGATGCACGTCTTCGGTGGCGAGCAATGCCTGGTATTGCTTGACGAGGCTCGCATCCGTGGAAACCAGGATCGATTCGAAGTCGTTCACCGAGAGCGAGTCCAGTTCGACGCGAATCGGAAAGCGGCCCTGCAGTTCCGGAATCAGATCGCTCGGCTTGGCCAAATGGAATGCGCCGCTCGCAATGAACAGAATGTGATCGGTCTTCACCATGCCGTACTTGGTGTTGATCGTGGTGCCTTCAACCAGCGGCAACAGATCGCGCTGCACGCCCTGACGCGAAACTTCGCCGCCGCCGGCTTCGTTACGCGAGGCGATCTTGTCGATTTCGTCGAGAAACACAATGCCGTTCTGCTCGACGTTCTGCACAGCCTTGGTTTTCACCTCTTCGTCGTTCAGCATCTTGCCGGCTTCTTCGTCGGTGAGAACTTTCAGTGCTTCTTTCACCTTCAGCTTGCGGCGCGTTTTCTTGCCGCCGCCGATGTTCGCGAACATCGAACGGATCTGCTCGGTCATGTCTTCCATGCCCGGCGGCCCCATGATGTCCATGCCGACTTGCGGCTGTTCCACGTCGAGCTCGATTTCCTTGTCGTCGAGCAAGCCTTCGCGCAGACGCTTGCGGAAGGTCTGGCGTGTCGTGCTGCCTTCGTCGACGGTATCAGCCGCACTCGAACTCGCGCCGAAGCCGACGGGCCGCGCGCTCGGCAGCAGAATATCGAGGATGCGGTCTTCGGCCTGATCTTCGGCCTTGGTCCGTACTTTGCGCATTTCCGTTTCGCGCGTCTGCTTGACGGAAATTTCGATCAGGTCACGCACGATGCTGTCCACGTCGCGGCCCACATAGCCGACTTCGGTGAACTTGGTGGCTTCGATCTTGATGAACGGCGCATCGGCCAGTTTCGCCAGACGCCGCGCAATTTCGGTCTTGCCGACGCCGGTCGGTCCGATCATCAGAATGTTCTTCGGCGTGATTTCCTGACGTAGCGGATCTTCAACCTGCTGACGGCGCCAGCGATTGCGCAGCGCCACCGCCACCGCTTTTTTCGCGCGGCCTTGGCCAATGATGTGTTTGTCGAGTTCCGAGACGATCTCGGCAGGGGTCATGGTGCTCATCGTGGGTCCTTACTCGATCGTCTCGATAACGCGGTTATGGTTCGTGTAGATGCACATGTCGCCGGCAATCTCCAGCGACTTCTCCACGATTTCACGGGGCGACAGGTCAGTGTTGTGAGCGAGCGCGGTCGCGGCGGCTTGCGCATAAGCGCCGCCGGAACCGATCGCGCAGATGCCGCCTTCCGGATCGAGCACGTCGCCGTTGCCGGTGATGACGAGCGTGGTCGTGGCGTCCGCGGTGATCAGCATGGCTTCGAGACGACGCAGCATGCGGTCGGTGCGCCAGTCTTTGGCGAGTTCGACGGCGGCGCGCGTGAGGTTGCCCTGATGTTTTTCCAGCTTCGCTTCGAAGCGGTCGAGCAGCGAGAAGGCGTCGGCCGTGCCGCCGGCGAAGCCGACCAGCACCTTGCCGTTATAGATGCGCCGGACTTTCTTCGCCCCGCCTTTCATGACGATGTTGCCTAGCGTCACCTGGCCGTCGCCGCCGAGCGCGACTTTGTCGCCGCGGCGCACGGAGACGATCGTCGTGCCGTGAAATTGCTCCATATGCGTTCCTCTTTGCAAAACGGGTAGGACGCGGCAGCGCACTGCGCTACCGCATGAATCCTGAAAGCGGACGGCGCGCGACGCTAACCAACCGGCCGGCGCGCGCTCGTGCAGCGCATGTCCGATTTATTTTAGGGCGTGCGCGGTCATATCAAGAGCCGGCAAATGGCATAAGACAAAAAACACGTGAATTGGTGCGGCGTGCGCGTCCGCGAGGCATCATGCGGCGCGGGGTCGGGATAGCATGAATCCCGCTCGCGGGCCGGCAAATGGCATAGGACAAGTACAGATGAGTTCGGAAGCGAACGCGGTGGTTACGCCGATAAGGAGGTGTCGAGGCAAGGCCGAAACCGCCTGCACCACGGCAATGCCTCAGATATGCGTCACACAAAAGAAAAAGGCGCACGGCTCACCGTGCGCCTCTCGACGAAGCAGCGTTTCAGGGCGCGGAGCCGAAGCCGCGCCGCAAGCGTTCAGTCGCCGAACAGCTTCTGGCGCAGTTCGCGGCGCTCCTGCGCTTCGAGCGACAGGGTAGCCGTGGGCCGCGCGAGCAGACGCGGGATGCCGATCGGCTCACCGGTTTCTTCGCACCAGCCGTAGTCGCCCGAGTCGATGCGCGCGATGGATTGCTGCACCTTCTTCAGCAGCTTGCGCTCGCGGTCGCGCGTGCGCAGTTCGAGCGCATGCTCTTCCTCGATCGTTGCGCGGTCGGCCGGGTCCGGCACGATTACCGTTTCGCGCAGGTTCTCGGTCGTCTGGCCGGCATTGCGGAGAATATCCGCCTGCAGTTGTTCGAGCTTGTTCTTGAAGAAGGCGAGCTGATCCTCATTCATGTAATCCTTGTCGCTCATCTTCAGGATTTCGGCTTCGGTCAAGAGTCGTTTCGTCGTCATCTGGCTTACTTCTTCAATGTGAGGCAAAACTCTTACATAGTGCCCGCACTTTCGTATTGCCCGCAAATGCGCCTCGAAGACGCTGAGCGCCAAGGCGGGCACGGACGGTGGACTGTCGTGACGCCGAAGCGCCTGGCGCCCACACGCCGGGCGTCGCAACGCTAATGCGGGGCCGAACTCCTCTGGAAACCGATTCTCAAATGCTCCTGAGGCATTGCTTGCCGACAGCGCGCTTTTCAGGCGCTGCCAGCCGGCATTGTCGGCGTATCGTCCGGATAAGATTTTCCGGCGCCTTTCAGGCCCGTCGCGGGATACGCGCTGACCGGGCAATTCGTTGTCATTCTCCAGTGGGCACGTATTGTAACTGAACCACAATCTAGCGCCGCAAGTGGTGAAAATCCCCGTACGGCACCCCGATATCCCGAAAATATAACGCGCGCACGACCAAAAAGCGATGGTCGTGCACGCTTTAATACAGCAGGGTTTTCACGCGCTTTTCATACGCGCGACTTTTCAGTGAGCTTTCGGCCGCCGCTAAGGCGGATTCAGCAGATGATTTGGCTCGCGCGCGCTTTGCGCATATTTACATGCAGGCATTAGCACGGCGCATGCCGCGTCGCACGGCTCCCGGTCTGGATAAACGGCAAGCCCCGGACGAGCCGGGGCTTCGCATTTCTTAGGCGAGGCAGGCGTCCAGTCCGTCCGTGATCAGGTCTTGCGGCAGTTCGATGCCGATAAACACCATCTTGTTGGTCTTCTTCTCAATGGGCTGCCATTTGGCGGCCAGATCGCTGCCCATCATCTGATGCACACCCTGGAACACCACCTTACGATCGACGCCCTTCATATAGAGCACGCCCTTGTAGCGCAGCAGCCGCTCGCCATAAATCTGCAGAATGCCGCCGAGGAAGTCTTCCAGCTTGTTCGGATCGAACGGTCGGTCGCTGCGGTAGACGAATGATTTGATCTTGTCGTCATGGTGCGCATGGTGGTGATGCGCGTGATCGTGGCCTTCGTGATCGCATTTGCCGTGGTCGTGATCGCAGTTGGCGTGATCGTCATGGGTGTGGCCGTGCTCGTCATGCGCGTGAGCGTGGCTGTGCGCATGCTCATCTTCCACGAGGAAGTCCGGATCGATCTCGAGCTTCGAGTTCAGGTTGAACCCGCGCAGGTCGAAGATTTCCTTGATGTCCGCTTCGCCGAAATTGACCACCTTGATGGCCGCGCGCGGGTTCATATGCAGCAGGCGGTGGCGGAGATCGGCCAACTGGTTTTCATCGACCAGATCCGACTTCGTGATGAACAGGCGGTCGGCGAAACCGACCTGGCGTTGCACGACTTCGTGTTCGTCCAGCTGGTGGTTCGCTTGCTTCGCGTCGACCAGGGTGATGATCGCGTCCAGCAGGAATTCATTGGCGATCTGGTCGTCCATGAAGAACGTCTGCGCAACCGGGCCCGGATTGGCGAGGCCGGTGGTTTCGATCACGACGCGGTCGAAATCCAGCTTGCCTGATTGCTTCTGCGCCGCCAGATCGCCCAGCACGCGCGACAGGTCGCCGCGAATCGTGCAGCAGATGCAGCCGTTGCTCATCTGGATGATCTGCTCACCCGTGTCCTGCACGAGGATTTCGTTGTCGATGTTCTCTTCGCCGAACTCGTTCTCGATCACGGCGATCTTCATGCCGTGCTTTTCATTCAGGATGCGCTTGAGCAGGGTGGTTTTGCCGCTGCCGAGAAAGCCGGTCAGGATGGTGACTGGGATCATGTGGGTCGCCTGTATGGTCGTGTAACGGTGCGTAATCGGGTGAATAAGCGAATGCGTGTGCCGGGCGCGCAGCCGGGTGGCGCGCTGCCCTGTCCAGGCGGTTATTGAAACATATCTGTCAAGGCGACGCTGGCGGACCCTGGTTCGCGTCCGCTTTCGCCCGAGCGTCCGGCGCCGGAAACATTCCTGAAACTATGGGCGATCAGGCGATTTGCAACAGCAGGCCCTTCAGGTATTCGCCTTCGGGGAATGCAGTGAGCAATGGGTGATCCACCCCGGCGCCGAGCCGCTTGAGAATGCGGGCGTCCACGCGCGCGTCGGCGGCCGCGCCGGAGACGATCTTCTGGAAAAGCTCGGCGTCGATCGCGCCGGAGCACGAATAGGTGAAGAGCAGGCCGCCCGGGCGCAGCAGCTTCAGGCCGGTCAGGTTGATGTCCTTGTAAGCGCGCGCCGCACGGTCCACATGCTCGCGCGACGGCGCGAATTTCGGCGGATCGAGCACGATCAGGTCGAAGCGCTCGCCTTCGTCGTGAAGGCGGCGCAGCGTTTTGAACGCGTCGGCGTCGAGCCAGGTGGCGCGCTCGGCGTCGAAGCCGTTGGCCGCGACGTTCTGTTGGGCGATCGCCAGTGCGTCGCCCGACGAATCGATCGACACCAAGCGTTTGGCGCCGCCTTTCAGCGCCGCCAGCGAGAAGCCGCCGGTATAGCAGAAGCAGTTCAGCACCTCGCGATCCTGCGCGAGCTGCTGCACGAGCAGGCGGTTGTCGCGCTGATCGACGTAGAAGCCGGTCTTGTGGCCGTTGCGCACGTCGACGTGATAGCGCACGCCGTTTTCGCTCGCAATCAACGCTTCCGACGGCGCTTCGCCCGCCAGCACGCCGGTGATCTGCTCAAGTCCTTCCTTCTGACGAATCGACACGTCCGAGCGTTCGTAGACGTTCGGGCAGCCGGTCGCGCCGGTCAGCGCCGCGACGATCGCTTCCTTCCACGCCTCGACGCCCGCCGCCATGAACTGGCAGACGAGTTGGCTGCGCTGACCTTCGTCCTCGGCGATGTAGTGATCGACGATCAAGCCCGGCAGCCCGTCCGCTTCGCCGAAAATCAGCCGCACCGCGCCGGTGTCGTGGACCATCGTCTGACGGTGCGCGAGCGCGCGCTGCACGCGGCGCTTGAAAAAGGCGTGATCGATCGGCTCGCTTTCGTCGAAGCTCCACACGCGGGCGCGGATCTGCGAATGCGGGCTGTAGGCCGCGCGCGCGAGGAAACGGCCGTCGTGCGCGCGTACCAGCACAGTGGCGCCGGGCGCGGGATTGCCGTCGATCCGGTCGATCGCGTTGGCATAAACCCACGGATGGCGGCGCAGCAGCGATTTTTCTTTCGACGGTTTGAGCGTAACGGTATTCATCAGGGTGTCAGAGAGAGCAATGGGCCGCGCGGCACGGCGCGCGCAGCAGGTAAGGCGGAGACCGTACGCCGCGAATCGAATCGCGGAATCAGTCGCGTTTTTTAGCGCGCGGATGCGCCTGATCGTAGACGTGCGCGAGATGCTGGAAATCGAGCGCGGTGTAGACCTGTGTCGCGGTGATGCTCGCGTGGCCGAGCAACTCCTGCACGGCGCGCAGATCGCCGCTCGACTGCAGCACGTGCGTGGCGAACGAATGCCGCAGCACGTGCGGATGCACGTTTGCGGGAATGCCGGCGACCAGCGCCGCGCGCTTCACACGCTCGCGTACGACGTTCGGCGACAGGCGATTGCCGCGCGCCGAGAGAAACAGCGGATGCGGATCGTGCTTCACCATCTGATCGCGGACGGCGAGCCAGGCGCTCAAGGCTTCCAGCGCCTTGCTGCCGACCGGCACGACGCGGCGCCGGTTGCCCTTGCCGAGCACTTCGACTTCGGCGGAATCGAGCTTGAGCCAGCCGGCCGAGCGATAGCCGTCGGCATCGGCGAAACGGGCGTCGAGCCCGACCAGTTCCGCGAGTCGCAGGCCGGACGAGTAGAACAGTTCGAGCATGGCGTGATCGCGCAAACCTTCGGGCGATGCGACGGGCGAACTTTCCATCAGGCGCGTGGCGTCGTCGACGGATAGCGCTTTGGGCAGCGGTTTGGCCTGCTTCGGCGCGCGCACGGTCGCGACCGGGTTGGCCGGCAGATCGACGCGGCCGGCGAACCAGCGGTAAAACGCGCGCCACGCCGACAGCCGGTGGCTAATCGAGCGCGCCGTCAGGCCGCCTGCATGCGCCCGCGAAACGGCGCCGCGAATGTCCACGGCTGTGAGGCTTTCGAGCGGCCGGCCTTTGGCCAACTGCCTGAGTTCTTCCAGTTCGTGGGCGTAGCCGCGCAGCGTATGCGCCGAGAGCCGCCGCTCGTGTTCGAGATTCGACAGATAGGCGGCGATCGGGTCGGCGGCGGTCACGGTGGGTTTTCGAGCGGCTGGCGCGGAACGGAACGCGGTTCAGCGCGGCAGCAGACGGCTCAGCGCCGCGCTGGCCAGTGCGCCGATCTGCGTGAGGAAATCAGTGGCCATGCCCTCGTGGAAGCGGCGCGCGTCTGCCGAACCCATCACCAGCAGGCCGAATGTCGGCGCTTCTTCCTTGCCTTCCGGATCGCGCAGCGCAAGCAGCGCGATCGATTCGGTTGCGTGCGCCGATTCGGGCGCCGCGTGGCCGGCCGAGCCCTCGTCGCTCACGGTGGCCACGGAGGGCACCAGCCACTGCGCCGCCTCGAAGCCGGTATTCGCGCCGCAATACGGCGTGGTCAGGCTGTTAGCGAAAATGCGCACTTCTTCGCCGACATGGCGCGCGAAGTCGGCCTGGGCATACCGTTCGGCCACATCCCACACGCGCAGCGCGGCTTGCGGCACGTCGAAGATGTCGCGCAAACCGGTGGCGATCGTGCGCGGCAGCGCATACGGATCGCGCTCGGCCATCACGCGAATGGTCCAGCGGTTGAATTTCGACGCGATGCTGTCGTTCTCGTGGCCGTAGCGCAGGAGTTCGGCGAGGCGGCGTTCGAGGTGCTTGTTCTTGTCGCGCAGCATTTCCATCTGCCGTTCCTGCAGCGACACCGCGGCTTTGCCGTGCGGGTTCGCGAGGCGGATCGTCGCGAGCATTTCCGCGTGTTCGGCGAAGAATTCAGGATTGGCGAGCAGGTATTCGGCGACTTCGCGATCGTTCATGGTTTCGGCTAAAGGACTACGGGGCGACGCCTTGGGGCGGCGCATCGGTCAATGAGTTTAAGCGGCCTGTGAATCGGCTAATGAATCGGCTGATGAGTCGGGCAGTTCGATTTCGCCTTCGAAGACGGTCGCGGCAGGGCCGGCCATCAGCAATGGCTGGTCCGCTTGCGCGGCGTCCCATGTGATGGTCAGTTTGCCGCCGTGTGTGTGCACGAGCACCGGTGCGTCCAGCAGCCCGCGCCGGATGCCGGCCGCGACGGCCGCGCAGGCGCCCGTGCCGCACGCCAGCGTTTCACCCGCGCCGCGTTCGTACACGCGCAGCTTGATCTCACTGCGCCCGACGATCTGCATGAAGCCCGCGTTCACCCGCTGCGGAAAACGCGCATGCCGTTCGATCACCGGGCCTTCGACCAGCACGGGGAACGCCTCGACGTCGTCGACTACTTGCACGGCGTGCGGATTGCCCATCGATACCACCGAAATCCAGCGTGTCGTGCCGTTCACGTCGAGCGGCCAGAGCGTGTCGGCGCCCTCGCGGCGGCCTTCCAGGCCTTTCGTGGCGAACGGCACGCGTTCCGGGTCGAACACAGGCGTGCCCATGTCGACCAGCACTTCGCCGTTTTCCTGCATGGTCAGCGTGATGGTGCCCTTTTGCACCTGCACGCGCACGCTGCGTTGATCGGTGAGGCCCCTGTCGCGCACGAACTTGACGAAGCAGCGCGCGCCGTTGCCGCAATGCTCGACCTCGCCGCCGTCGCAATTGAAGATGCGATATCTGAAATCGACGCCGGCTACCGTGGGCTTCTCGACCAGCAGCAACTGGTCGGCGCCCACGCCGAAATGCCGGTCCGCGAGCGCGCGCACCTGCGCCGGCGTCAGGTCGACCGGTTGGGTGTAGCCGTCGAGCACGACGAAGTCATTGCCCGCGCCGTGCATTTTGGTGAATTTCAGTTTCATCACGCTATTGTAAGTGACCCGCCCACAGGTGGACCCGAACGCCGCGTTATTTCCGTGTTCGGGCGCTTGCTTCGCACACCGCGAAGGCGGTCGCTCAATACACGCTCGGTTGACCCGGCGGCCGGGTCTTGAAGCGCTTGTGGACCCAGTAGTACTGCTCGGGCATCAACGGAATCTGCTCTTCCAGGAAAGCATTCATGCGACGGGCGTCGGCGTCGTCGTCGCCGGTCGGATAGTTCTCCCACGGCTTGAACACCTTGAGACGGTAGCCTTTGTAATTCGGCAGCACCTCGCCGATGAACGGCACGACCTGCGCGTGGCCGACCTTGGCGAGACGTCCCACTGCGGTCAGCGTACAGGTCGGCACGCCGAAGAACGGCACGAAGGTAGAGTTGCGCGCGCCGTAGTCCATGTCGGCGCCGAGCATGACCGGCTTACCATCGCGCAGCCAGCGCAGCACGATGCGCGCACTGTCGGCACGACTAGCCATCTCCGCGCCGAAACGTCCGCGCGCCGCTTTGGCGACTTCTTCGAGTTCCGGATTCGACATTGGCTGATACAGCGAGCCGCATTGACGATCGAGCACGTAGTTGATGAAGATCGCACCGGCTTCAATGCCGACGAAATGAAGCCCGAGGAGCAGCGTGGGGGGCATATTCGGGTCGGTCAAATCGATTTCGCTCTCGACCTGGATCAGTTTTTCGAGCTTCTTCGCCGAGCCGAACCACTGCACGCTGCGCTCGAGGTAGCTGCGGATCGCGTGTCGGAAATGCTTCTGCGCGACGTCATCGCGACGCTCGTCGCTCCACTCGGGAAAGCATAGTTTCAGGTTGATATGGACAATGCGTTTGCGCCGGCTCGGGATCTGATAGAGCAGCCAGCCGAGTCCGTCGCCAATGCGAGCGATAAGACCATAAGGCAACAGTGCAAACAGTTTCAGCAGCGCGATCGCGAGTTTGGCGCCATAGCGGCTCAGCATGCCGCCCCCTGAAAAAAGGCGCGGCACAGGACGGGCTTCAGAAAAGCGGAAAAGTTGACGTAATACCGCACTCTTGGACACTCTGTGACAATCATAAGAAGTCGCTATAATAAGGGCTTCGCCGAGTTAATAGACAACTTGCGGGGCGAAGCCGGTGGCTGCAATCCATGTGATTTGCGCCGCCTGGTCAGGTAATCCGCTAAAGCGTCGCCGCTTCAAGGCTCCCGAAGCTGGCTACGTGAAACTCAACCGTAACCACACAACAGGAGTCTGCAACGTGGCAAACGACTATCTCTTCACTTCCGAATCCGTTTCCGAAGGCCATCCCGACAAAGTCGCGGATCAGATTTCGGACGCCATTCTCGACGCCATTCTCGCTCAGGACAAATACTCGCGTGTCGCTGCGGAAACGCTGTGCAATACGGGTCTCGTCGTGCTGGCGGGTGAAATCACCACGACCGCTAACGTCGATTACATCCAGGTGGCGCGCAACACGATCAAGCGCATCGGCTACGACAATACGGACTACGGCATCGACTACCGCGGCTGCGCGGTGCTCGTCGCGTACGACAAGCAATCGCCGGACATCGCGCAAGGCGTGGACCGCGCGCACGACAACAACCTCGATCAAGGCGCGGGCGACCAAGGCCTGATGTTCGGTTACGCGTGTGAAGAAACGCCGGAACTGATGCCGCTGCCGATCCACCTGTCGCATCGTCTGGTGGAGCGTCAGGCGAATCTGCGCCGTGACGGCCGTCTGCCGTGGCTGCGTCCGGACGCGAAGTCGCAAGTCACCGTGCGTTATGTCGACGGCAAGCCGCACGCGATCGACACCGTGGTGCTGTCCACGCAGCATTCGCCGGATATTGATCTGGGCACGTTGCGTGAAGCCGTGATCGAAGAAGTCATCAAGCCGACGCTGCCGGCCGAGCTCATCAAGGGCGACATCAAGTTCCTCGTGAACCCCACGGGTCGTTTCGTGATCGGCGGTCCGCAAGGCGATTGCGGTTTGACCGGCCGCAAGATCATCGTCGATACATACGGCGGTGCCGCACCGCACGGCGGCGGCGCGTTCTCGGGCAAGGATCCGTCCAAGGTCGACCGTTCGGCGGCTTATGCCGGCCGTTATGTCGCGAAGAACATCGTGGCCGCAGGCCTCGCTTCGCGCTGCCTGATTCAGGTGTCGTACGCGATCGGCGTCGCCCAGCCGACCTCGGTGATGGTGAACACATTCGGCACGGGCCGTGTGTCGGACGCGACCATCACACGCCTGGTGCAGGAGCATTTCGACCTGCGTCCGAAGGGCATCATCCAGATGCTCGACCTGTTGCGCCCGATCTACGAGAAGAGCGCGGCCTACGGTCACTTCGGCCGTGAAGAGCCGGAATTCACGTGGGAATCCACGGACAGGGCATTGGCGCTCGCCGAAGCCGCCGGTACGGAACCGGTTGCCGCGCTGGCCGAATAAGCGCGAGCCGTCCGTTTCAGAAAAAAAACCCCGCTGGCGTGAGCCAGGCGGGGTTTTTTCATTTTGCGTCGGTTGCTTTGCTGCGCAGTCGACTGGCAGCTTCAACGGCTGCGAAGTGTTCTCGCATCAGCGCAGCCGTTGCAGCCGCGCCGGTCCAGAAACGTGCTGCATTCCGTAATCGCCTTAACGGCTCGCAAACGCGAACGCGAACCAGCCCGTGCTGCCACTCGTCGACATGCGACGTGGACGACGGCTCGTGTTCTGCGGCACGGCGACGGGGGCACGCGGCGCGATGAGGCGCAGCGGCGTCGGTTTGCGCAGCAGCGTGCGCAGCGAAAAACGGCGCGAGCCGCCTTGTACACGCAAGGCGGAGAAGAACGTGTTGAACCAGGTGCGAATGCCGTCGACGGCTCTGGCATCGCGCCATTGTTCGCCGAGCGCGCGGGTGCGGGTGGCGTGATGGCGCAGCGCGCGCACGACATGGCGGCGCGCGGGACGCGCTGCTTTCAGTGCGGCGCGGGTAAGACGGGTGCTCAGGAGAGTATGCATGGCTTCACAAATAGGCAACGTGTCGCGCGACGGAATGTGCGCCAAGAAGAGCACCAAATGTGCCAATGGCGGTGTCGCGATGGACGGCGCGAAAGCCTGGAATTCGACGGAAAAGTGCACGGTGTACGGCGGAGTCGGCCTCGGCGGCCTGTACGCGGCGCGGAAGTGCGGGAATAACGATCAACATGCAGCGCAGGTTACACGCGATTCGTGACGTCATAAAGTCCGTTTTTACCCTGCGAATACGGGTTTTTACGGGTAGATCGCGATTTGCGGCGGCGGGATCGCGCCCTTTGCGGTCGATTTTCGTGCGTGTCTGCCCATTCGAAGTGCCGCAACATCTAGCCTGGCGCATGAAAGTAGTGCGTAAGGTGCGGTTCCTCGCGGGTGAAACGGCACACCTTGGGATCGCGCCCGCTTTACAATCTTGCATCGGCTTGTCGACAGTAACGGAACACCATGTCACTTCATTCCAAGAAAGAGCAGATTCAGACGTTGCGGGAGCAGGGTTTTGTCGTGGTGCCGGGATTGGTGTCGCCCGAGCGTTGCGATGAATTCAGGCAGATTGCGCAGCGTCAGTTGCAGGAAGCGGCCGCGCCGATCGAGTTCGAAGCGGATCTGCAGTATCCCGGCGCGCCGACCTCCAAACACGCGCCCGGCGGCCATACGGTGCGGCGGCTGCTGGATGCGTATGGCCGTCATCCGAGTTTCGCGCAATGGGCGACCGCGCCGGAAATTCGCGGCTGGATGGAGCTGTATTTCGGCGAGGAGCCGCGTCTGTCGCGCGCGCACCATAACTGCATGATGACCAAGCATCCGGCGTATGGCAGCTTGACCGGCTGGCATCGCGACGTAAGGTATTGGTCGTTCGAGCGGGACGATCTGGTATCGGTGTGGCTGGCGGTCGGCTCGGAAACGGTGGATAACGGCGCGCTGTGGCTAGTGCCGAAGTCGCACAACGCCACGTTCACTTCCGACCGGTTCGATCAGGCCAAATTTTTCCGCTCCGATCTGGAAGAGAATCAGGAGTGGATTCGCGCCGCGGTGTCGCCTGAACTCAAGCCCGGCGACGTGGTGTTTTTCCACTGCAATACGCTGCATTCAGCCGGCAAGAACATCAGCGATCAAGTGAAGTTTTCGCTGGTGTACACCTATCACGGCGCGAGCAACGTGCCGTTGCCGGGAACCCGTTCGGCTGCGAAGCCCGAGGTGGCGTTTTAGGCTTTCCCGATTTGTCATGGCGGCGCTTCGGGGCCAGATACGCGGACCCCGAAGCACCTCGCCGCGCATCGCGCACGCCGTTAGCGCCGCCGCCCCGACAAAGCCATTCCCGTCAGGCCGGCGATCGTAGCCACGACGCCGCCCACGATCAGCATGATCGCCTTGTTGGACGGCGAACCGGTAAAGACACGCGAGACGTCGCTGCTCACCGAATTGAACGCCTGCCCGCCGAAATACAGCAGCACGATACCGCCGACAATCAACGCGATGGAAATCGCTTTCGTCATCTATCTCTCCCCTGAGCTCGAGTCGGGCAAAGTGTAGGGGAGCCGCAGGCGATCGTCCATCCCGCATACTGGGTGTCTGCATGCATCACGTCGATTCGCTACCATAGCGGTCTGGCTGCATCCCCCACCTACAAAAATAAAGCAGCACGCCTCCCGCAGCATGCAATTGCCCATGCCCGCACATGTCGGGCGCCTTCACCATCAAGGACACTAGCAATGGCTTACGAAGCAGCTTCAGAACGCTATTCGGATATGCAGTACCGCGTCTGCGGTAAGTCGGGTCTCAAACTGCCGGCGCTGTCGCTCGGTCTGTGGCACAACTTCGGCGACACCACGCCGATTTCCACGCAGCGCGACATCCTGCGCACAGCCTTCGACCTCGGCATCACGCACTTCGACCTTGCCAACAACTACGGGCCGCCGTACGGCAGCGCCGAAACCAATTTCGGCCGACTCTTCAAGGACGACTTCAAGCCGTATCGCGACGAACTGCTGATTTCGTCGAAGGCCGGTTGGGACATGTGGCCCGGTCCGTACGGTCAAGGCGGCGGCTCGCGCAAATATGTACTCGCGAGTCTCGATCAGAGCCTGGCGCGCATGGGACTCGACTACGTCGATATTTTCTATTCGCATCGTTTCGATGCCGACACGCCGCTCGAAGAAACCGCGGGTGCGCTGGCGAGCGCGGTGCAGCAGGGCAAGGCGCTGTACATCGGGATCTCGTCGTACTCGGCAACCAAAACGCTCGAAATGGCGAAGCTGCTCGCCGAGTACAAGGTGCCGCTGCTGATCCATCAGCCCGCGTACAACATGCTCAATCGCTGGATCGAGCACGGATTGCTGGATACGCTGGAGAATGTCGGCGCGGGCGCCATCGCGTTCACGCCGCTGGCTCAGGGTCTGCTCACTGGCAAATACCTGAACGGCGTGCCGGATGACGCGCGCGTCAACAAGCCGGGCGGCGGTTCGTTAAAGCAGGAGCATTTGAGCGCGCAGAATATCGACCACGTGCGCAAGCTCAACGACATCGCGCAACGCCGCGGACAGAGCCTCGCTCAGATGGCGCTCGCGTGGGCGCTGCGCGATCCGCGCGTGACGTCCGTGCTGATTGGCGCGAGCCGTGCCGAGCAGGTGCGTGAGAACGTCGGTGCGCTGAAGAATCTCGCGTTCTCGAAGGACGAACTGGCCGAGATCGATCGCTACGCGACCGAAGGCGGCATCAACCTGTGGGAAAAGCCGTCGACGGATCAGGCGATCTGATCCTCGCGCCTCGGCCGTTCACACCGCAGCAAGAGAAAAGCCGCCGTCGGGGCGGCTTTTTTCCTAGACGAGTGCCGGCAGACCTTCGACGAGCACCACGGCGAACATCACGCCGATCAGCGCGCCAAGCACGCGCAACGCGTTGTGCCGGAATTCCGTCTTGCACGGAAGTGCACCGACAAACAAGGCCCCGGCCAACGCCATCGGAATGACCAGGATGAAATCGCCGATCGTGAAGTAGGTCGTCATTCTCGTCTCCTTATATATTCCGGCGAAGGCGGCGGCTCGATTTATGGAGTCATGCACCGCCCGCGCTCGATTTGAGTATAGGAGACAAGTCGGGTCGATATGGCGGCGCTTTGCGGCGCTGCAGCGCCTATTCGCAAGCCGCTGAACCCGGTGCCGTAAGGGCCGCCGCGATTGTCGCGACGCAGCAATCACGATAAAAAACGTTAAGCGTTCGCTTACGTTGTCCTTACTTTTAGGCGCTATTCAATGCGCGCTGGGTCGAAGCGCGAGCCTCAGATGCGAGCTTGCTCGCGCCCGCGCAAACCCCTCGCCGCGACCAGGCCGGTGACGAGCAACACGCCCACCAACCCCGCGACACCGTTCCACCCGAAACCGGCCCACACGTGACCGCCGTACGAGCCGACCAGGCTCGAGCCGATGTAATACGCAAGCAGATAGAGGGCGGCGGCCTGACCTTTGGCATCCTTGGCGAGGCGTCCGACCCAGCCGCTCGCCACGGAATGTCCGGCAAAGAAGCCGAACGTGACGCACGCAATGCCGGCCGCAATCGCCGCCAACGGATGCAACAGCGTGAGCGCGAGACCGAGCAGCATCAACAGCAAACTGGCGATGAGCACGCGGGCGCGGCCGAACGTATCGGCCATGCGTCCCGACCACGGTGATGCGACTACGCCGGTCAGATATACGACAAAGATCGCGCCGATTTCCGTCTGATTCAACTGATACGGCGGCGCGAGCAACCGGTAGCCAATGTAGTTGTACAGCGTGACGAAGCTGCCCATCAGCACGAAGCCAAGCAGAAACAGCAGAGGCAGTCCAGGTCGTGTGAATTGCCTGAGCAGGGCAGTGCGGTGATGCGTGAAGCCGAGGCCGCGCCGCGGCACGAAGTGACGCGACGGCGGCAGCAGCGCGCGGAACGCGAGCATCGACAGAATGCCGAGCACGCCGATCGTACCAATCGCGACGCGCCACGAGAACAGATCCGCGACCACGCCGGTGATCACGCGCCCGGCCATCCCGCCGATCGCCGTGCCGCCGACGTAAAGTCCCATCGCGAGGCCGAGCCCATCGGGATGCACTTCTTCCGCGAGATAGGCCATCGCGACGGCGGGCACGCCACCAAGCGCTAGACCTTCGAGCGTGCGCAGCACGAGCAGTTGATGCCACTGCGGCGCGATCGACACGCCGATGGTGAGTAGTGCGGAAACGGTGAGCGAAAGTGTCATCAGCTTGTGACGGCTCCAGCCTTCCGAAACGAAGCCGGCAACGAACACGGCAAGCGCGAGCGCGGCCGTGGTGAACGAGAGCGACAGGCTGCTCTGTGCCGGCGTCACGTTGAACGCCGTCGAAAACGACGGCAGCAAGGGCTGTACGCAATAGAGCAGCGAGAACGTCGCATAGCCGGCGAACAATAGCGCGATGCTGGCGCGCAAGTACGCGCGCGTGCCGCGTTCGAGGTAAGGAATGTTGGGCGCGACAGAGGCGCTGGAAGAAATGGGCGAGGAATCGACCGAAGAAGCAGGAGCAGCCGAAGCAGCAGTCTGGTGGGCGTCCGGCGGCGGGGTCACGAAAAATCTCCTCAGGGATGCGAAGGCTGAAAGAGTTAAGGATACGCTGAAAAAACCGCACGAATCGGCACTCAGATCAGCGGACCGTCGCTACGACGCGATCAGACGGCGCGCCCGACGGCCTTTCGCGCCATTGAAAAACGGCGGTTACCCATGCGTCGCGGCATCGCTCGCGGGTGTGGACGGATGCACGAGCTGTTCATCCGTGGGCAGCGCGGATGCGTCCCAGCCGCCGCCCAGCGCCTTGATCAACGCCACGCTCGCGGCCATCCGCCGACGCGCGATCGACACCGCGTCGCGCTCGTTGGTGAGCGCGGTGGTTTGCGCGACCACCACATCGAGATAAGTGATTGCGCCGTTCTTATAGCGATTCGATACGACCGCGAGCGCTCGTTGCGCAGCGGCCACCGCATCGTCTTGCGCAGTCGCTTCCTGTTCGAGCACGCGCAGCGCAGCGAGATTGTCCTCAACCTGGCCGAAAGCGCTCAGCACCGTCTGCCGGTATTGGGCCACGCTTTCGTCGTAATGCGCGCGGGCCTGCTCCTTCACGGACGCGCGTCCGCCGAAGTCGAGCAGCGTGCCCGCCAACGTCGGCCCCAACGACCATAGGCGGCTCGGCGCCAGCAACCATTGGCTATAGTTGGTGGCTTCGAGGCCGCCCGTCACCGACAGAATGAGGTTCGGAAAAAACGCCGCCGTCGCCACGCCGATCTGTGCGTTCATGTCGGCGACATGCCGTTCCGCCGCCGCGATGTCTGGCCGGCGTTCAAGCAACGCGGACGGCACGCCTGCCACTGCCACGACGGGCACCGCGGCGAGCGGCGCAACCGGCAGTGAATACGTGGAAGGCGACTGCCCGATCAGGATCGCGATCGCGTGTTCGAGTTGCGCGCGCTGTACGCCGAGATCGAGTGCTTGCGCCTGGGTGGTTTTCAGTTGCGTCTGCGCCTGCGCGACATCGGCATCCGTGGCGATGCCGCCGGTGTAGCGGTGCTGTGTCAGATCGAGGGCTTGCTTGTAGGCCCCGATCGTGTCGTCGAGCAGTTGACGCTCCTGATCGAGTCCGCGCAGCTCGAAATAGTCGGTGGCGAGTTCGGCCTGCATCGACAGGAGCATGGCTTGGGCATCGGCGGCGCTGGCCTGCGCTTCGGCTTTCGCGCCTTCGACGCTGCGCGACACGCGGCCCCACAGGTCGGGCTCCCACGACGCGTCGGCTTGCACGAGGTAGTCGTTCAGCGTGAGGCCGGCGGTCGATTTGTGCAGCACATTCTCCGAAGAACGCGCACGCGAATAGGCGCCATTCGCGCTGACGACCGGGAAGAAGCTCGACCGATATTGCGCCACCGTGGCGCGAGCGGCGCGAAAGCGCGCTTGCGCGGCCTGCACGTTCTGGTTCGCGCTCGCAACCTGTTGTTCGAGTGCGTCGAGCGAAGGGTCAGCATAGACGCTCCACCAAGTGCCGCGTGTGAGCGTGTCGGCGGGTTGGGCGGGTTTCCAGCCGGCGCCGTCGAGTTCTTTGTAGGTGGCGGCGGTGGTGGCGGTCGGCTTCACGTAGTCCGGGCCGAGCGTGCATGCGGTGAGTGCACATGCGCTCACTAATGCAAAAGCGGACGCGTGCAGCGAGACATATCGCAGCGGCGGCGCGAAAAAACGGCGACGCGATCCTTGCGTGTTCATGACGACGCACCCTTCGACGCACCTGCTTTCGCGGGCACGATCCGCACCGGCGCGCCATCGACGATCGAGTCCTGCGGATTCAGGATCACCTGCTCATCGCCCTGCAAGCCGGACACGATCGCAACGCGGGTGCCGAAGTCCGTTCCCAATGACACCGGCACCAGCTTCACCTTGCGTTGCGCGTCGACGGTCGCGACTTTCACGCCGTCCGGGCGGAACAGCAGCGCGTTGCCGGGCAGCGTAAATGGTGCCGCGCCGGTGCCCAACGCGAAGTGCACTTGCGCATAGGCGCCCGGCAGCAAGTCGCCATTTCGGTTGTCGACATCGACCTCCACCAGCATCGTGCGTTGTTGCGGATCGACGACGCCCGCGGTGCGCGCCACCGTGCCCGGATAATGTTTCGACGGCGTTTCGGTCAGCGTCAGAAACGCGGTCTGCTGAGCGCGAACCTGCTGCGCGTAAGCCTGCGGCACATTCACATAAACGCGCAACCGATCCGCCTGCGCGACGTGAAACAGCTCCTTCGCGGGTCCGCCCGAACTGCCCGCGTCGATCAGCGCGCCGACGTCCACATTGCGCGCCGTCACGATGCCGTCGAACGGTGCATACACTTTCTGGAACGACTGTGTCTTCTCGAGTCGCGCCACGTTGAACCGCGCGGCGTCGAGCGTGGCTTTCTTCGCGAGCATGTCGCCGACTTTCTCGTCGGTTTCCTGCTTCGAGACCGATTTGCTTTTCAGCATGTCGGTCCAACGGTCGGCGGTGCTTTTCGCCAGCGCATAGTTGGCGTTGGCGTTCGCGAGATCGGCGCGGGCCGCGCGCAATTGATCGTCCACCTCGGGTGTGTCGATTTCCGCTAGCAACTGGCCGTTCTTCACATGCGCGCCGATGTCGGCGTACCACTTCTTCAGATAGCCGCTGGTGCGCGCGTAAATCTGCGTATCGAGGAAAGCCTGCACGTTGCCGGGCAGCACGAGATCGAGTCCGGCCGTCGACTTCTGCGGCCGCACCACTTCGACGCTCGTCTGGCTCGTATGCTCGGCATCGCGTTCGAGCGCCGCGTGCGCGTCGTGACGCGACCAGATGCCTTGTGCCGCCAGCGCGACGACGGCCACGGCGACCGCGATGCCGATCCAGCGTGCGCGTTTCGCTTTGGCCGGATCGGGCGTGGTGCCGGAACGGTCTGGACGTGGTCCTTCCATCAAACTTCCCCTGTAGAGATGCGTGGGCAGTCCAGGCTGCCTCTTATGCTCCATGCCACTGCCGGCACGATGACGAAGATGCTCTGCATCACGGCTTCCCCACCACGTGCTCAGCCGCGCGCAAGCGACGTGCCGCCAGTCGGCGGTAGATCATCGAAAACACCACCGGCACGAAAATCAGCGTCGCCAGCGTGCCGATCGTCAGACCGCCGATCACCGCGCGCCCGAGCGGCGCATTCTGCTCGCCGCCTTCACCGAGACCGATCGCCATCGGCACCATGCCGATCACCATCGCGAGCGCCGTCATCAGCACCGGACGAAAACGCGTGAAGCCCGCTTCGATCGCCGCGCGCGTCGCGTCGCCGTGTTCGAGCAACTGCTCGCGCGCGAAGCTGATCACGAGAATCGAGTTGGCGGTGGCAATGCCGATACACATGATCGCGCCCGTGAGCGCGGGAATCGACAGCGTGGTGTGCGTGAGAAACAGCATCCACACGATGCCCGCGAGCGCGCCCGGCAACGCGGTGATGATGATGAAAGGATCGAGCCACGACTGGAAATTCACCACGATCAGCAGATACACCAGCAGAATCGCGAACACGAGTCCGGCGAACAGGCCGGAGAACGAATCGTTCATGGTCTGCACCTGGCCGCGCACTTCGATGGTGGAGGTCTTGGGCAGATCGGCCTTGGCGTCGTCGATGATCTTGCGGATGTCGTCAGATACGCCGCCCAGATCGCGGCCGTCGGCGGTGCCGAAAATATCGATGGTGGTCTGCGCGTTGTAGTGCGTGAGCGTCGCGTTACCCGCTTCGCGCTTCATGGTGGCGAGCGAGCCGAGAATGTTGCTGCGGCCATTCGCGTTCAGCGGAATGTTGGCGAGCGATTGCAGCGAATCGATCGTGTATTGCGGCGCTTCCGTGATCACGTTGTAGCTCACGCCGTTGCGCGGATTGAGCCAGAACGTCGGCGTGGTTTGCTGACTGCCCGACAGCGTGATCAGCAGATTGCTCGCGATGTCGCGTTGCGAAAAACCGGCTTGCTGCGCGCGCGTGCGGTCCACATCGATAAAGATGCGTGGCAAATCCGCGGGCTGTTGAATGCGGGCATCGACGAGACCAGGCACCGTGCGCAGCCGATTCAGCAACTTTGCGGCGAACACGCGATTGCCGGCCACGTCACGGCCAACGATCTGAATATCGATCGGCGACGGCATGCCGAAGTTGAGCGTCTGACTGACGATATCCGCGGGCAGGAAGGCGAACTGCACGCCGGGGAATTCGTCGGTCAGCGTGCGCCGCAGCGTGCGCACGTAATCCGCGCTCGGATGATGATCGGGATTGAGCGTGATCAGCACGTCCGCATCCGAGGTGCCGATCGTGCCGGTGTTGCTGTACGAGAGGTTAATGCCCGACACCGGCAAGCCGATGTTGTCGATGATCGAATGCAACTCACCCGGCGGTATCAACTGACGGATGCGCGTGTCCACACGATCCGTCACGACCGCCGTTTCCTCCACCCGCATGCCGGTCTTCGCGCGCAGGTGCAGCGCGATCGTGCCTGCATCGACGGCAGGGAAAAAGTCGCGGCCGAGAAACGGCATCAGCACCATCGACGCTCCGCAGCACACCAGAAACAGCGTCACGAACAGACCCGGCCGCGCGACGCGCGCTTCGAGAAACACGCGATAGCGGTCGCGCAAACGCGCGAAGCCGCCTTCAAATGCGTAGTGCACGCGCATGAACGGATTACGCGTTTGCGCCGGGGCGTGATGCGGATCTGCCGGCTTATGGTGATAACGCAGCAGATACTTCGCGAGCGTCGGCACGAGCGTGCGCGAAAAGAAGTAGGACGCCAGCATCGCGAACACTACCGCCTCGGCGAGCGGAATGAACAGATAGTGCGCGACGCCCGTCAGCAGAAACATCGGCACGAACACAATGCAGATGGACAGCGTGGACACCAGTGTCGGAATCGCAATCTGATGCGCGCCGTCGAGAATCGCCTGCTCCAGTGTCTTGCCCTGCTCGAGTTGATGGCTGATGTTTTCGATCGCCACGGTCGCGTCGTCCACCAGAATGCCGACCGCGAGCGCGAGCCCGCCGAGCGTCATGATGTTGATGGTTTCGCCAAGCATCGAGAGCGCGATGATCGACGTGATCATCGACAGCGGAATCGACACGGCGATGATCAGCGTGGCGCGCCAGTTGCCGAGGAACAGCAGAATCATCAGACCGGTCAGGCAGGCCGCGATCAGCGCCTCGCGCAGCACGCCTTGCACCGAAGCGCGCACGAACAGCGACTGATCGGCGACCGGGTCGATATTCAGCGAGGCGGGCACGAGATTGCGCAACGTCGGCATCATTTTCTTGATACGGTCGACGATTTCGAGCGTGGACGTGTTGCCGCTTTTGTTGATGGTCAGCAGCGACGCGCGCTGGCCGTTCACGCGCACGATATTGGTTTGCGGCTGGAAACCGTCGCGCACATGAGCGACGTCGCCAATATAAACGGTGCCGTTGGCGGTGGACTTGATCGGGATATTGTTCAGGCCCGCCAGCGAATCCGGGCTGCCGTTCATTTCCACCGAGTATTCGGTCGAGCCGATTTTCGCGGTGCCCGAGGGTAGGATCAGATTTTGGGCGGTCACCGCGTTGACCACGTCCATCGGTGAAAGATTGCGCTCCTGCAATTTGCGCGAATCGATATCGACCATGATCTGGCGCTGCTTGCCGCCGTACGGCAGCGGCGCGGACGCGCCCGGCACGGTGGCGAGTTGCGTTTTCAGGAAGTTGTTGCCGAAGTCGAACAGTTCCTGCTCGGTAAGCGATGCGGACGATAATGCGAGCCGCAGGATCGGCACGGTCGAGGCGTTGTAGCGCAGGATGAACGGCGGCGTGATGCCGGGCGGCAGCGAGCGCAACTGCGTTTGTGACAGCGAGGTGACCTCGGCCAGCGCCTCGTCGATATTCGCGTGCGGCTGGAAAAAGATCTTGATGACGGCGATGCCGTTCAGCGAGGTCGACTCGGTGTGTTCGATGTCGTTGACCGCCACCGACAGCCCGCGCTCGTAGTTGAGCACGATGCGCTTTTCCATCTCGTCCGCGGGCAGGCCGTTATACGACCAGATCACCGAGAGCACCGGAATGTCGATATTGGGGAAGATGTCGGTGGGCGTGCGCAGGATCGTCAAAGGTCCGACGATCAGCAATAGCAGGGCCAGGACGACGAACGTGTAGGGGCGCCGCAGCGCGAGACGAACGATCCACATGACTAGTCGGGCCGCTCAAACCCGCGCAAGGCCGCGCCATAGAGGCGGGGAACGTGAGCCGCGGGACGCGCGCCGCCGCAGCGCGCAAAGGCCGCAGGGGCGGTCCGCTCGAGCAAATGGTCTAGTTGGTGCACGTTTTTGATATCTCACCCCACCAGGGTTTATGATGGTCTCGTTGCGACGCGTTACGCTCCGAATCATCGGTCCAGCGCGCCGTAATGGGAATAGGGCGAAACAAGGGGTGAAGAGCCTTGAGTTCGCGCTTTCCTCGGCCCCGCAAAACGGGAACAATGACTCGAACCTCTCACGCGTATCACGCGCAGCAGATTGGGTGCGTACGCAACGTTATCGGCGGGGCGACGCTTTTATCATCACATTGACCGGCGCGAAATCATAAAGCCGGCTATGGGAGAAACGGGGAAACATCATGCAAATCGGTTCGATTGTTCGATCGGTGCATATCGCGGTGCCGCAAGGCGCGCGCGGGATCGTCATGCGCATTCTCGGCGACATGGCCATGGTGGCGTGGTATGCCGGCGAGCCCGGCGCTTCGCCGCACCTGAATACTGAACCCTTTTTCCTTGAAGACCTGATCGATACGGGCGAGCAAGTCCGCCCGTCGAGCGCGCAGATGCATTGAAGGCAGTTTGAGTGTGCGCCGTGTGCAAGTTGTAAGCCGCGGTTCATTCCGCTGTTCGTTCCGCTTGTGAGCCGTCGCCCTCGTCTTTGACGGCGGCGCGGCGCACAATGCGGGCATGAACGACGACATCCTCGATCCACAGGACAGCGCGAACAGCGCTGTGCCTTTCGCCCGGCTCAGGCCGGAAATCGTGCTCGACGCGCTCGACAGCGCGCTCAGTACAGTCGGCGTGCGCACCGACGGCCGTATGCTCCCGCTCAACAGCTACGAGAATCGCGTCTACCAGGTGGGCGTGGAAGACGGCCCGCCCGTGGTCGCGAAGTTCTACCGTCCCGAGCGCTGGAGCGACGCCGCTATCCTCGAAGAACATGCTTTCGTTGCCGACCTCGCCGCGCGTGAGATTCCGGCTGTGCCCGCGCTTGCTCTCGATGGCCGCACGCTGCATACGTTCGACGGCTTCCGCTTTTCCATCTTCGAGCGTCGCGGCGGCCGCGCGCCGGATCTCGACCGGCGTGACACGCTCGAATGGCTCGGGCGTTTCATCGGCCGAATCCATGCGGTCGGCCAGACGCAGAACTACGCCGAACGTCCCACGCTCGACATCCACACTTTCGGCTATGAACCGCGCGACTTTCTGCTCGCGCACCGTTTCGTGCCGGACGACGTGCGCACCGCGTGGGAAACCGTGGTGAACCTCGCGCTCGAAGGCGTGGAGCGCGCGTTCGAACGGGCCGGCGACATCCGCATGCTGCGCATGCATGGCGACTGTCATCCGAGCAACGTGTTATGGACTGACGCAGGGCCGCACTTCGTCGATTTCGACGACAGCCGAATGGGACCGGCGGTGCAGGATTTGTGGCTGTTGCTGCCGGGCGAGCGCGTTGAAGCGTCGCGCGCGCTGGCGGATCTGCTCGCCGGTTACGAAGACTTCTGCGACTTCGAGCCGCGCGAACTCTATCTGGTCGAGGCGCTGCGCACGCTGCGGCTGATTCATTATCAGGCGTGGCTCGCGCGTCGCTGGGACGATCCGGCCTTCCCCGCGGCGTTTCCGTGGTTCAACACGCAGCGTTACTGGGAAGAGCGCATCCTGGAGTTGCGCGAGCAGCTTGGGGCGATGCAGGAAGGGCCGCTCTGGCCCGTTTGAGCGCGTGCGCTCTGAAGCAGGCGCTCAAGGCGCCTGCGCGGCAACGCTCGACGAATCGACCAGTGTCGATCTGACGATCACCTCCGCTCGCACGTCGCGCCCGATTGCTTCGATTGCGGGACGCATCTGCGTGAAGTCGTCGGGCGTGCAGACGTCGCTATCGAAGTGCGTCGTGCCGTCGCGCGTCATCGTGACGACGTTGCTGAGCGGATCGAACGTGTACTGCGACTCGAAATCGACGAAGCGATCCTGGGTTCGTTTCGCCTCCGGCATGTCGAGCACGCGAAAATTGGCGGGCAACTCGATGCGCGCGCGTTCGTGCAACGCCAGGTTGTGACAGACGAACGGCTGCGTGCGCCGGCGCTCGCCGAGCCAGTAACGCGTATCCGCCGCGAGGCCGCCGGCCAGGCTCGTCAACGCTGGAATCGACGCCGCCGCGCCCGGCACCACGAGACTTTCCAGCGGGCCTTTCATCGTAATGACGAGCGGGCCGTCGGCGACGCCGAGGTCATTGGTGGCGAGCGTCGCGGTGCCACGCAGGTTGGCGCTGCGCAATTCGGCCTGAATCGACTCCTCGCGTTGCGCGGGTGTCTGCGTGCGTAACATCGAGCGCGCCTGTTCAGCCGAAGCGCCGGCCGCTTCCAGCCGGTACGTAAAGCTCGCGGAGCCATCCGGTTCGACTTTGATCGACAGATCGGTGCTGCGCGTCATCAACATGGTGGCGGGCGTGCGCGACAGCACGCCCTCGCCGACCAGCACGGTCGGCCGGTTCATATCGGACGACGGCAGAAAACCGAACTCGACATTCGAGGCGGTCGAGTCAACGTATTGCTGCAAATCCGGCAGCCACGTAATGACGTGATTGATGACGCCGTAGCCCGGCACGCTCGGCAGCGTGTAGATCGTGCCGCTGCTGATCAAGGCCGGCTCGTTGCGCACGCCGGCCGCGTCGAGCAACGCGCCGTACAGCGCCACGTGATCCTTGCAATCGCCGTAGCGATTCGCCAGCACCGCGCTCGCGTTGTGCGGCACGACGGCGCCGCGCCCGACGTTGATCGCCACGTAGCGCACGTTGCGGCGTACCCAGTCGTATAGCGTTTTGGCCTTGTCGCGCGGCGTGCGGTCGTGCGCGGTGAGCTGTTGCGCGAGACGCGTGACGGCCGCGTCGGGCGCGCTCGGGTCCGCTGCCGATTCGCGGTAGGTTGCGGCGAACGCGGCGTAGTCAGGGAAGGTCGACACCATCAGCCGGTCGCCATACGAAACGTACGCAATGGAGCCGCGTTCCAGCCGGCTGAAGTGCGCCTTGTCGTAGCGATATTCGTAGCGCGTGCGGCCGTCGCGCGTCACGGGTTGCACGGCGGTGAAACCACGCGCGTCGGCATAAAGCGGCTTGTCGGCGGGCAGATCGTAGATCAGACGGAAGTTGTGCGTCGGCGCGAGGTCGGGCGGTGTGAAGTCGCTGAATTCGCCCGGCACGATCGGCTGCTTCTGCGTCTTGCGATAGCTGAGATGCACGCGCGCGCCCGGCTCGACGGCGGGGAACACGATCACCTTTTCCTGGATGTCCTGGAACATCGGCGCGTCGAACGAACGGGCTTCCTGAACGTTGCGAATCTGCTCGGGCTGCACGTCGTGACGCACGCCGTCGGCGGTGATCGTGTAGGCCTCGAGGATCTGCACATCCGCCATGTTGCGATTGAACCAGACATATTGCTGCGCGACCCTCGCGACGCCGGCTTCGTTATTCACGTGAAGCGTCATCGAATCGAGCTTGGTGAACGAGCCGTCGGCGTTGACGGTGAAGGTTTGCGTCTCGCCTTCGTTGGTGTACGGATCGTCCAGTTTGTCGGGAACGCTCGCGCCTGCGCCGTGGATGCCGGCAAGCCAGCCGAGAGATGCAAGACAGACCAGAAAAGGGAGGCGCATGGCAGGCTGGTATCCGAACGTAGCGTTGACGGGATCGCCCGTTAGAGTCGGTTTGCGCCACGTAGATGTCAAGCGGATGCCGCGCGTTGCGATCGAACAAATCTTCAAACGCTACAAGCCGCCCCGCCGGACGCCGCGATTTCGCGCGCTGCCTTGGCACCTTCGACCTGAAGCAAGGTCGGTAGCGAAACGCCGTTCTTGGCCGCCGTCACTTCGGCGAGAATCGACACCGCGATTTCGGGCGGCGTGCGGCTGCCGATATAAATCCCAACCGGTCCGTGCAAGCGGGCCAACTCCGTATCGTTCAGATCGAACTCCTTGAGACGTTCGCGCCGTGCCTGATTATTCCTTCGCGAGCCCAATGCGCCGACATAAAACGCCGGCGTCTTCAACGCTTCCATCAGCGCGAGATCGTCGAGCTTCGGGTCGTGCGTGAGCGCGATCACCGCGCAGCGTTCGTCGAGTTTCATCTCGATCACCGTGTCGTCGGGCATGGTGCGCACGATCTTCGTGCCGGGAATGTCCCACTCCTCGGTGTATTCCTCACGCGGATCGCAGACGGTGACCTGATAATCGAGCCCCACCGCGATGTGGCACAGATAGCGCGACAACTGTCCCGCGCCGATTACCAGCATGCGATAGCGCGGGCCGTGAATCGTCAGCAGACGCTCGCCGTCGAAATGCACGCCGTCGGTTGCCTGCGCGTCTTCGAGTTGCGTGGCGCCCGTCGTCATATTCACTTCGCGGGCCACGAGGCGTCCGTTCTCCACCGCGTGGCACAGTTCGGCAATGCCGCTTTCCGGTGTCAGCGGTTCGAGCACCAGCTGGATCGTGCCGCCGCACGGCAGGCCGAAGCGATGCGCTTCTTCCGCCGTGATGCCGTACTTGACCGCTTCCGGCCGTGTCTGCTCGATACCGCGCTGCCGCACGCGGTCGATCAGATCGTCTTCGATGCAACCGCCCGAAACCGAGCCCACCACGAGTCCGTCATCGCGCACCGCGAGCATCGCGCCCTCGGGACGCGGCGACGAGCCCCACGTCTTCACCACCGTCACCAGTAGCGCGCGATGTCCTTCTTCGAGCCAGCGAGCGCTGGACTTCAGGACTTCGAGATCCACGCTGTCCATGATTTCTTCCTTTTCGTTGCGTCGCCGCCGGACTCGCCGTCCGCGGCCTCATTCGATGCTGTATTGTGCGGCACCGTTTCATCTGCTGCATTTTCCCCGGCGTCCGGGGCTGCGGCGCCCTCATCGCCGCCGCCTACCTGGGCGCCGAAGCGTTTGAAGAACTCGCCTGCAATTTTACGCGCTGCGCCGTCGACGAGCCGCGAGCCGATCTGCGCGAGCTTGCCGCCGACCTGCGCACTCGCCGTGTAACTGAGCTTGGTGGCGGCATCGCCGTCGGGCTCGAGCGAGACATGCGCATTGCCCTTGGCAAAGCCCGCGGCGCCGCCCTGGCCTTCGAACACGATGCTGTACGAGTTCGGCGCCTCGATGTCGGTGAGTTGCATGCGCCCCTTGAAGCGCGCTTTGACCGGCCCGACCGCGGCGCTCAGCGCCACCACATAGGCATTTTCACCGTCCGGTTCGATGCTTTCGCAGCCGGGAATGCAGGCGCGCAGAACCTCGGTGTCGTTCAGCGCGTCCCATGTGCGCTGCTGCGAAACGGGCAGCGTATGGGTTTCGATCAGTTCCATGATGTCGCTCCTGCGGTGCCTGTGACGCCGGCACTGCGACGCGGCGCGCGCGTGAGTTGCGCGAGGTCGCGGCCGAACGCCGTCAGGCTGTCTAGATTATGAACCGGACGATGCGCGTCGACATACGGCAGGATCGCCTGCACGCCGCGCGCTTTCGGAGAAAAGCCGCTAAAACGCAGCAGCGGATTGAGCCATATGATGCGGTGTGCGAAGCGGTGCAGGCGGGCCATCTCGGTGTCGAGCACGTCGATCGCTTCGTGATCGAGGCCGTCGGTGACGAGCAGCACCGTAGCCCGGCCGGTCAGCACACGCCGGGCCCAGCGGCGGTTGAACTCGGCAAGCGCCGCGCCGATCCGCGTGCCGCCCGACCAGTCGACCACCTGCTCGGTGAGCGTCGCGATCGCCACGTCGGGATCGCGCTCGCGCAGCGCGCGCGTCGCGTTGGTGAGCCGCGTGCCGAACAGAAACACTTGCAAGCGTTCGCGCGATTGCAGCAACGCGTGGCAGAAATACAGCACCGCGCGCGAATAGCTGCTCATCGAACCGGAGATGTCGAGCAGCAACACGAGCGGCGGTTTGCGTTCGACCACCGCGCGATATTTCCACACCGTCCAGTCGCCCCCCGCGCGGACCGCGTGCCGGGCACTCGCGCGCAAGTCCGCATGTGTACCATGCGACGCCGCTTTCAGACGACGCGTCGGCTCGGCCGCGAGCGGCAGACGCTGGCCGCGAATCAGATGACGCAAAGTGCGCCATTCATCAGCGGAAAGCGTGTCGAAATCGCGATGACGCAGCCGCTCTTCCGCGCTGAAGGTGATGTGCGCATGCAGTTCGTGTCGCTCGGTTTCCTGCTGCGCTTTGCTATGCGGCGACTGCGGCGCGCGGACGGCCAGTGCGTCGGCGAGACGGTTGCTGCGTTTGGGCGGCGGGAGGCCGTCGCGGACTTTTGGCAGAAGCAGCGCGCGCAGCTTGCCTTCCCAATCGGGATCGCGCCAGAACAGATCGAACGCGGCGTTGAACAGATCGCGTTCGTCGGGCGCGGAGACTAGCGACGCGGCGAGGGCGGCGCGCACGTCGTCACGGCGGCCGAGGTCGATCCAGTGCAGCGCGGCGAGCGCATCGACGGCTTGCGCGGGCGACATCGGCAAACCGGCGCCGCGCAGCACCCGCACAAAGTGGACGACGTTGCGGGCGAGCGTGGGCGTGTCGTCGAGTGAGTTCGTCATGCCGGCTATCCAGGCGCCGCAAGGCACTGCGCGATTTGCGCGGCATCGACGCGTGCCAGATCGTCCTGATACTTGAGCAGAACGCCGAGCGTGTTGTGTACGGATTGCGGATCGAGCTCGGTCACCGACAACGCCTCCAACGCGCGGCACCAATCGATCGTCTCAGCGATGCCCGGCGCTTTGAACAGATCCATGCCGCGCAGCCGATGCACGAAATCGACCGCACGCCGCTGCAATTCCGCCGACGTTTGCGGCGCGCGAGCGGCGACGATCTCCAACTCGCGATCCCGATCCGGATAGCCGATCCATTGATACAGGCAGCGGCGCTTCAACGCGTCATGCACTTCGCGCGTCCGGTTCGAGGTCATCACGACGAGCGGGGGTTGCTCCGCGCGGACCGTGCCGTATTCGGGAATCGATACCTGGAAGTCCGAAAGCAGTTCCAGTAGAAAGGCTTCGAACGGCTCGTCGGCGCGGTCGATCTCGTCGATCAGCAACACGCGCCGCGCGCCGGGATGATTTTCATCGGGCATCAGCGCTTGCAGCAACGGCCGCTTCAGCAGAAATTCGCCGCGATACAAGGTGTCGTTGTCGGGCCGTTCGCCAGCGGCTTCGGCAAGACGCAGCGCCATGATTTGCCGCGGATAGTCCCACTCGTAGAGCGCGCTTGCCGTATCGAGACCTTCATAACATTGCAGACGCAACATCGAGGTGCCGAGCATGCCCGCCGCGGCCTTTGCAAGCTCCGTCTTACCGACGCCCGGCTCGCCTTCGACGAACAATGGCCGCTCCATGCGCAGCGCGAGATACAGCGCGGTCGCCAGTTCGCGGCTGGCGAAATAACTTTGGGCGGCGAGTTGAGCGAGGGTATCGTCGATTGAAGCGGGCTGCATGGTGTTCCTGGATCTGCGCAATGAAGCGATGCCAACGAAGCCAGGCCGCGAACAGCGAGGAAACGCTAAGCGTTCGCCTTCGTCACCGCGCGCGCGGCCAGCACCGGAATCAGATGCGCGCGATAGTCGGCGCTCGCGTGCATGTCGGTGTTCAGGTCGGCCGCCGACACCGTCACTCCGCGTGCTGCTTCGGGCGTGAAGTTCGCCGACAGCGCGCTTTCCAGCTCCGGCACACGAAACACCGACGCCGCCGCGCCCGTCACCGCGACGCGCACACCACTGGCAAACTTCGCGACGAACACGCCGACCAGCGCAAAGTGCGAAGCGGGGTTCCGGAATTTTTCGTATGCCGCGCGCTCGGGCACGGGAAACTCCACGGCGACGATTAGCTCGTCGGGCGCCAACGCCGTTTCATACATGCCGACGAAGAAGTCGCTCGACGCGATGCGCCGCCGATCCGTGACGATGGTCGCATCCAACCCCACCGCCGCGGCCGGATAACACGCGGCCGGGTCGTTGTTGGCGAGCGAGCCGCCTATCGTGCCGAGCGCGCGCACCTGTCGATCGCCGATGTGCGCGGCGAGATCCGCGAGCCCTGGAGAAACGCGCCGCAGTTCCGCGTGATCCGCCACATCGGCGTGACAGACGGCGGCGCCGATGGTCACCGTTTTCGCATCGACGGTGATCGCCTTGAGCGCGGGAATGCGCGTCACGTCGATCAGTTGCGACGGCTGCGCCAGACGCAGCCGCATGGTGGGCAAAAGGCTCTGGCCGCCGGCCAGAAACTTGGCATCGCTGTCGGCGGTGAGAATGGCGGCGGCCGCTTTGGGATCCGTCGCGCGTTGATACTCGAATGAATACATGTCGAATGCTCCGCTCAGGATCTCAATGAGGTTGTTTGGCCGCGTGAATCGCGGACCATACGCGATGGGGCGTCGCCGGCATTTGCAGGTCGGTCACGCCGAGCGGCGTGAGCGCGTCGAGGATCGCGTTGATCACCGCCGGCGGCGAGCCGATCGCGCCCGCTTCGCCGCAGCCTTTCACGCCGAGCGGATTGTGCGTGCACGGTGTGCCCTTCGCGGTTTCGACCGTGAAGTCCGGCAGATCGGACGCATGCGGCATCGCATAGTCCATGTACGAGCCCGACAGTAACTGGCCGCTCTCGTTGTCGTACACGCAGCGCTCCAGCATCGCCTGGCCGATGCCCTGAGCTAGCCCGCCGTGCACCTGGCCCTCGACGATCATCGGATTGATCACGTTGCCGAAATCATCGACCGCGGTGAACTTCTGGATCCGGCACACGCCCGTTTCCGGATCGACTTCGATCTCGCAGATGTACGCGCCGGATGGATAGGTGAAGTTGGTCGGATCGTAGAACGCGCTTTCTTCGAGGCCCGGTTCGAGCACGTCGAGCGGATAGTTGTGCGGCACGTAGGCGGCGAGCGAGATGTCCGCAAATGCCTTGGTGCGGTCCGTGCCCGCGACGCGGAACACGCCGTCCTTGAACTCGATGTCTTCTGCCGCGGCTTCGAGCAGATGCGCGGCGATCTTCTTCGCCTTGGTTTCGATCTTGTCGAGCGCCTTCATGATCGCCGAGCCGCCGACCGCGATCGAGCGCGAGCCGTACGTGCCCATGCCGAAGGGAATGCGGCCGGTGTCGCCGTGGACGACCTCGACGCTTTCCAGCGCAATACCGAGCCGGTCGGCGACCACTTGCGCGAAGGTTGTCTCGTGTCCCTGGCCGTGACTATGCGAGCCCGTGAACACGGTGACTGACCCGGTGGGATGCACGCGAATCTGACCGACTTCGAACAGGCCAGCCCGCGCGCCCAATGCGCCCGCTATATTCGACGGCGCGAGACCGCATGCCTCGATGTAGCAGGAGTAGCCGAGGCCGCGCAGTTTGCCGTTCTTTTCGGATTCCTGTTTGCGCGCCGCGAAGCCTTTGACGTCCGCGAGTTCGAGCGAACGGGCGAGGATGGTTTCGTAGTCGCCGGTGTCGTAAGTGAGGCCGACCGGCGTCGCGTACGGAAACTCGCGGATGAAGTTGCGGCGGCGAATCTCGGCCGGGTCTAGCTTCATCTCGCGCGCGGCGGTTTCCACCAGCCGCTCCACCACGTACGTCGCTTCGGGGCGGCCCGCGCCGCGATAGGCATCGACGGGAACGGTGTTGGTGAAGACCGCTTTCACTTCCGCGTAGATCGCGGGCGTGGCGTACTGGCCGGCGAGCAGCGTGGCGTACAGAATGGTCGGCACGGCCGACGCGAACGTGGACAGATACGCGCCCATGTTGGCGGTCGTGTGGATGCGCATGCCGAGGAACTTGCCGTCGGCGTCCATGGCCAGTTCGGCCTTGGTCACGTGATCGCGGCCGTGCGCGTCGGAGACGAACGCTTCCGAGCGCTCGGCCGTCCACTTGACCGGACGGCGGATTTTCTTCGACGCCCACGTCAGCGCCACATCTTCGGCGTACAGGAAGATCTTCGATCCGAAGCCGCCGCCGACGTCCGGTGCGATCACGCGCAGTTTCGATTCCGGCAGCGACAGCACGAACGCCGCCATCAACAGCCGCTCCACGTGCGGATTCTGGTTTGCGACATAGAGCGTGTAGCTGTCGTCCTGCGCCGAATAGCTCGCGTTGACCGCGCGCGGTTCGATCGCGTTCGGGATCAGGCGGTTATTGACGATGTCGAGCGTGGTGACGTGCGCGGCTTTGGCGAAGGCGGCGTCGGTAGCGGCTTTGTCGCCGTGGCCCCAGTTGTAGCAGACGTTGTCCGGCACTTCGTCGTGCACGGCGGGCTGACCGGCGTCGGCCGCGTGCGCGGTGTCCACCACGGCCGGCAGCACGTCGTAGTCGACTTCGATCAATTCGGCGGCGTCTTTGGCGGCCTTGATCGAATCGGCGATGACGAGCGCGACCTGATCGCCGACGTGCCGTACTTTCGTGTGGGCGATGATCGGATGCGGCGGCTCGTTCATCGGCTTGCCGTCGGTGCTATGGATCAGCCAGCCGCAAGGCAGGCCGCCGACGTTGTCCGCCGCCATGTCCTCGCCGGTGAAGATCGCGACCACGCCGGGCGATTGTCTGGCCGCGGCGGTGTCGATGCTGTTGATCTTCGCGTGCGCGTGAGGCGAGCGCAGGAATACGGCATAGGTTTGCTGGGGCAGGACGATGTCGTCGGTGTATTGGCCGTTGCCGGTGAGGAAACGATAGTCTTCCTTACGTTCGACGGAAGCGCCAATCAGGTGAGTGTCGGGTGCGTTCATCGTCGGCTCCTCAGGCGGTGGCCGGTGCGGTGGCTTGCGCATCGGCCTGTGAGCTGACATTCGCGGCCGCATTGGCCGAGCCGGCGGAGTTCATGCCTTCGGCGCCTTCGAGCACTGCTTTGACGATGTTGTGATAACCCGTACAGCGGCACAGATTGCCGTCGAGCTGGGCGCGCACGTCGTCGCCGGTGAGATTCGGTTGACGCTGGACGAGCGAGACCGCGCTCATCACCATGCCGGGCGTGCAGAAGCCGCACTGCAGTCCGTGGCAGTGTTTGAAGGCCGCCTGCATGGGGTGCAGGGCGCCGTCTTTGGCGAGCCCCTCGATGGTGGTGATTTCCGCGCCTTCCGCTTGCACGGCGAGGATGTTGCAGGATTTGATCGCGCGTCCGTTGAGGTGGACTGTGCATGCGCCGCATTGGGCTGTGTCGCAGCCGACGTGCGTGCCTGTCAGGCGCAGTTGGTCGCGAAGGAACTGGACTAGCAGGGTGCCAGGATCGATTGACGCGCTGATGGGCGCGCCGTTCACCGTCAGACTGATGCTGATCGCCATGAAGTTGTCTCCTTATGGGGTGAGACCGGACCTTTTGCTTTTTCTTTTGTTGCCTGTTTCGCGGGGTCCGATTGGGGTGCTTCGGGTTTTTATAAGGCTGCAGAAAAGTAAAGCACAAATTGGGCTGGGGCGCTATGAGGGGTTTTTTGCGCGGGGGGTTTTGGGGGTGTGGTTTAGGACTTGCCTATTTCGGAAGTTTTTCCGAGACAACCCACACAACCGGATCAGACATCGAGCACTCCACCGAGCCGGCCTGGCTAGATGTGATGACTTCGATCGACCGTCCGCCGCGCTCGTGAAACGTAATGTCATAGACATCACGCCAAAGACCTTTGCCGATCTTCTCCGAGGCAACGCGAACCGCACGGGTTTTCGATTCGTCCAGCCTGGTCGGATCGGTAATCCCCGCGTTTTTCAGATACACGATGGCGATATTGGTGGGCCAGCTCTTGCATCCGAGGGGCGAGCCCGCGAAGCAGAGGGCGGGGGCCGCCAATGCGAGCGCGGCAACGAACGGAAGTAATTTCATTGCGTTACGATCAGCGTGTGATCGCCGCTCGCCCATATGTGTTGACGGTTGTTCATGCCGGTAATGATGCAGCCATTTGAAGCCTGTCCCGGATGGACGCTGCTATCGCCGTGAATCAGAAAACCCGAGCGGCCGAACGTGACCGTACCCGTTTGTGGGGACAGCCGCAGTGTGTAAGGTCCGGCATGCGGGTGCGTGAACGGCTGGCCTATTGTCCATGCGCCGCGAGGAATCGGACCGATACTTTCCTGCATTTGCGCAGAGGATTATTTTTGCCCGGCCCGATCCCCGAGTATGCCGCGGGCGTTAACGAGTTTCCATCATGAGATATAACACCAGTCGCCTGGCTGTACTTCCACGCCATTTGCTAACCTCATTTTCAGGTGAAAGTCGCGATACTACTGGCTCTGGCTTCTCAAAAATGGAATCAATCTGCAATTTTGGCGACCGGCAACGCGCGCGCGTATTTAAGATATGCCGTTTGAATCGATTATGAGCCATGCATCGATTAAACGGTTAAACGCTTTAATCGATGCCGCCTATCCACATCTACGCCGATATTGCCCCGACTCGGCCGCTGAGTCCCGCGCGCCTTGAAGACGGGCGAGAGTGGCTCCAGCGTTCACACCCGGTTACGACGACTGGCCTTCTCATTCTCGTGCAACGCATTTAGACGAGCAATGAAAAGGCCAGCGCCCGAGAACAAGAAAACCGTATCCCGCGCGGAGTGGAGAAAATCACTTACTCAGCTTCGAATGCCGCCGCGAATAGCCAAAATAAATAACCATCCCAACCAGCAACCAAACCACAAACGCAATCCAGGTAACCGCCTGAAGATTAACCATCAAAAACAGACACGCGGCCACCGCCAAAACCGGCACAACCGGCACCCCGGGACACCGAAACGCCCTCGGCAAATCCGGATGCGTCTTCCGCAAAACCAGCACTGCAATCGACACCATCGAAAACGCTGCCAACGTACCGATATTGATCAGCTCGGCCAACACATTCAACGGCACGAGCGCGCCGATCAACCCGAAGAAAATCCCAACAAGCCAGGTAGTAAAAAACGGCGTAGCAAACCTCGGATGCACTCGCGAAAGCCTCGCCGGCAACAGCCCATCCCGCGACATCGCGAAAATCACCCGCGTTTGCCCGTAAGCCATCACGAGAATCACCGTCAGCATGCCCAGCACGGCGCCAAGGTCGATAAACCCCGCGACCCACTTCTGACCAGCCACCTGCAACGCATACGACACCGGATGCGAAATGTTCGCGAACTGCGCCGACGGCACGATGCCGGTCACCACGGCGGCCACCGCCACATACAACACCGCGCAGACGCCCAACGACGCAATGATCCCGATGGGCAGATCGCGCTTCGGATCTTTCACCTCTTCCGCCGCGGACGATACCGAATCGAATCCGATAAACGCGAAGAACATCACCGCCGCCGCGCCGAACACGCCGTTCCAGCCGTTCGGCATGAACGGATGCCAATTGGCCGGCGTCACGTGGAACACGCCCACGCCAATCACCAGCAACACCACGACGACCTTGATCGCGACCATGATGTTGTTGATCCGCGTTGACTCGCGCACGCCGACCGACAACAGCGCGGTGATCGCCATCATCACGAGGAAGGCGGGCAGGTTAAAGAGCGTGTCATGACCGGGCAACGCGCCCGGCGCGGCCGTCAGCGCCACCGGCAACGACATGCCGAAGCCCGACAGCAAGGATTGCAGATAACCCGACCATCCCACCGATACCGCGGAGGTGGCCAGCCCATACTCGAGCATCAAGTCCCAGCCGATGATCCACGCGGCCAGTTCGCCGAGCGTCGCATACGAATAGGTGTAGATCGACCCGGCCACCGGAATCGTCGACGCGAATTCGGCGTAGGCCAGGGCGGCAAAGCCGCAGGCGACCGCGGCGATCAGGAACGAGATCATCAGAGCCGGACCGGCCTGCACGGCGCCCGTGCCGGTCAGCACGAAAATGCCGGTGCCGATAATGGCGCCGACGCCGAGAAAGGTCAGATCGAGCGCACCGAGCGCTTTCTTGAGACCGGCGTTCTGGGCACTCGCGGCGATCATGTGCTCGACGCTCTTCTTGCGAAACAGGGACATTGGCGGGGTCTCCAGTAGTGCACGCGTGTTGCGCGCCGAATGTTGGAAAACCCGCGATTTTAACGGATGCACGCCTTGCACCATGTTGGGACGTGCTTTTAGCGGCGGGATGCAGAGGCCGAAAATCCCTGTTCGACGTGACTCGGGGGCACTCCCGTCCGAGGCGGGCCAGGCAACGCCCGCAAAGGTTTTCGCTCGATGCGCAGCCAACCAGGCGAGAAGCGCCCTCTTGCAAATGAGTGCCGGCAGGAGCGAGTTGTTCAGCGACCCAGCGACCCAGCGACCCAGCGACCTAACGCCGCGTTGACGTCTAGCGGCTGTCAGCCCGCCATCGCCGGATTCAGATCAATGAGCCGGTTGCTCATCACATAGAACGTCAGCTCGGCGTTATTGCGCAGCTTCATTTTCTCGAGCAGCCGGGTGCGGTACACGCTGACCGTTTTCACCGACAGCGAGAGGGCCACGGCAATATCCGTCAGCCGCTTGCCCGACGCGAGCATGCACAGCGTCTGATATTCGCGGTCGGAGAGCTTTTCGTGCGGCAACTGTTCGCCGTCGAAGGAAACGTAGTCGGCGAGCGCCTCGGCCATCGCCGGGCTCACGTATTTGCGGCCCGCCGCGACCTGTTTGATCGCGCTGATCATCTGCGCGGCGTCGACGGTTTTCGACAGGTAGCCGGCGGCGCCCGCCTTCAGGGCGCGCACGGCATATTGGTCCTCGCGGTACATCGAGAACATCAGCACGGCCGCGCGCGGCGCCTTGCGCTTCATGCGCTTGAGCACTTCGACGCCGTTCATGTCGGGCAGCGAAATGTCCAGCAGCACCACGTCGTAGGCGTGCCGGGCAGCGGCGTCGAGCGCTTCGGCGCCGCTTTGCGCTTCGGTGACTTCGCGCGCCACGCCGCGATCGAGCAGCAACTGGCGGACGCCCTGGCGAACCACCGCGTGGTCGTCGGCGAGCAGAATGCGCAGGCTCATGATGGCGTGCTCACGATTGCAGCGCGTGCCGGGCCGCGCGCGGCGCGTGCTCCAGCATTGCGTCCCAGGCAAAACGCGCGCGCACGAGGGTGCCGCGCGACGCCTTGCCGTTCTCGTTGTTCTCGCCGCGCTCAGAACCGGCGCGCCGGGCGCTCATGCGCAGTGTCCCGTCGAAAGCCGCGCAGCGCGCCTGCATGCCGCTCAGGCCGAAATGGCCAGGACGGCTGCGGGTGTTGCGCGTGACGCCGACACCGTCGTCGCTAATGAGCAGCGTGAGGTGACGGCGGCTGGTTTCGATCCGCACGTCGGCGGATTCGGCGCGCGCGTGCTTGGCGATATTGTTCAGCGCTTCCTGCGCGACGCGGAACACGGCCAGTGCGGCGTCCGCCGGCAGACGCGTGAGGCGCACGTCGGCGGCGCACACAAAGCTCGTGCGCAGTTGCGTGCGTGCGGCGAAGTCGCCGGTCCAGAGCGCCAGCGCGCCGACAATGCCGGCTTCGAGCGACGGCGCATGCAGTTCCGCGACAGCCTGGCGGCTAGCCTCGCACACCGCGTCGAGCGACCGGTTCGCCACGGCAAGCGCGGCGGCGCACTGCGGCGGCGCGTCGGCGGGCAGCCAGGTTTCGACGCCGGCGAGCGCGAAACGCGTCGCCGTCAGTTCGGCGCCCACGCCATCGTGCAACTCACGCGCCACATGGCGGCAAGCGGCTTCCTGCGCCTGAACCAGCTCGGCCGAGAGTTCGCGCACCCGGGCGCGCAGCCGCGCAAGTTCCCGATCGGCCGGCGAGGTCAGCGCAGCCGGCTCAGCCGCGCCGCACGCGTCGAATCCGTCACGTGCCGGTGACGAAGCAAGAGGGGCGGTGAACCGGACGACAGTCGACGTATCCATGACTTTCCCTGTCAGGAAACGCTGTGGACAGCGAAGGGGATGCGCATGAGCGGCGCGAAGACGAAAGAACGCATGTGGGTCTCTAGCCTCCAGGTGCAGGCCGTCGCGCTTAGGACGCAACGGATGAATCGCTACAGTGTGACGTAACGAAATTTACATTCAGTAACATGGCGCACGGGCCACGACAGGCAGGACAATTCGACTGATGATGCGCCGCGATGATATCTCATTAAAAGAAAAAATGCAGTCGCGCCAAGGGTTAGCGCCCACATTTCACGCAACGGTCGATGAATTGCAACGCGTGTTTTGTAGGAAGAATACCGACGCCGAATGTCAGTCCGGCGACGCCGAATTGTAACTGGGCAAAAAAAAGGAGCCCATAGGCTCCTTTTGCTGATTTCGCGGCGGCGGGCCGCGAAGATCGCAACGTGACTCAGCCGACGAAGGCCTTTTCGACCACGTAGTGACCCGGCGAGTTGTTGCTGCCTTCCTGGAAGCCAGCGTCGTCGAGCAGCTTGCGCGTGTCGCGCAGCATGTGTGGGCTGCCGCAGAGCATCACGCGGTCGTTTTCAAGCGAAAAGCCCGGCACGCCGAGGTCGGCGAACAGCTTTTCGGTTTCGATCAGTTCGGTGATACGGCCACGGTTCTGGAACGCTTCGCGCGTGACGGTCGGGTAGTACAGCAGCTTTTCCTGAACCAGCTCGCCCAGATGCTCGTGCGCCGGCAAGTGATCCGTGATGTATTCCTTGTACGCCAGCTCGTCGACGAAACGGCAAGTGTGCGTGAGCACCACGCGCTCGTAGCGCTCGTAAATGTCCGGATCTTTAATGATCGACATGAACGGCGCGAGGCCCGTGCCGGTGGACAACAGCCACAACGTCTTACCCGGCAGCAGGTTGTCGGCCATCAGCGTGCCGACCGGCTTCTTGCCGATCAGCACTTCGTCGCCGACCTTCAGATGCTGCAAACGCGACGTGAGCGGGCCGTCCTGCACCTTGATGCTCAGGAATTCGAGGTGCTCTTCGTAGTTCGCGCTCGCGAGGCTGTAGGCGCGGATCAGCGGCTTGCCGTCGACTTCGAGGCCCACCATCGTGAACTGGCCGTTTTCGAAACGGAACCCCGGGTCGCGCGTGCAGGTGAAGCTGAAAAGCGTATCGGTCCAGTGATGGACGCTCAGGACGGTTTGTGAATTCAGGTTGCTCATGGCTTCTTGGATAGTGCGAAAACAAGGGCGGCCAGTCGTTTTGAGCCGGCCGGCACGGCAAGGGCGATGCTGCGCTCACCCATACGGGAATCACGCGCAATCCGCTATTTTACCGCGCCCGCTGCCTGGGGGCTGCGGCGCGGCGGTTGAGCGTGGTCATGCGGGTTACCGGACCTGGAAGCGTCGGCGCCGGCTGTCGTTGCGATCGGCGCCGCGGAATACGTTGGCGTGGTGCGGCTACGCGCTTCAGCAGGGGTGCGGCGATGGGCGAATGCCGCGCAGGGTGGCTGCCATCGGTTGTCCGGGATGCGCCGGGTAGGCGCGCCGCGCGGGCAACATTTTCAGGATGATACCGAAACCCGCCATGCGCTGCAGCATTGACCCTGCTGATAAAACTGGCAAAAAGGGCGAGGGATGGAGAGAAAAAGCTTCGCGGTGTGTCCGTGAGGAAGTTTTTATCGGTCAACTGCGACGGCGCCGTGTTGGTACACAAATGCGATGCGATGGCCGTCAGGTACGCCGGGATCCCAGTTGAAGCCGGGGTTTGGGCGTTTGCCGTTTTGATTACTCCGAGGCGCGGCAAAGGAAAGCAAATCAGCGGCGAGCTCTGAGCCGTCACCCCGCCGCGTCAAATGATCATTCAAGCCGCGTGATTCGGCCGGTCACGCCGGAGCCGCGACCCGCTTTTTCCCTCGTTGTCTCAGCACGCGAGCCTGCAGCACGATCACCAGCAGCAGGAACACGCCGCGAATCACTGACTGCCAGTACGCCGACAAGCTGATAAACCCTAGCCCGTTTTCGAAGTTCAGCAGGTTGAACACCAGACCGAGCAACAACACGCCGGCAATCGTCATCGCGATCGAACCTTCGCCGCCCGTCAGCAGCGTGCCGCCGAGCACCACCGCCGAGATCGCGAACAGCTCCCAGCCGACGCCTTCGTTAGGTTGTCCCGCGCCGAATTGCGCGGCGAGGATCACGCCCGCCATCCCGGCGAGCAGGCCGCTCACCGCATACGCCGTCACCAGCGTGCGGTCGACGTTCAGACCCATCAGCCGCGCTGCTTCCTCGCTGCCGCCGATAGCCAGCGAGTGCCGCCCGAAGCGCGTGCTACGCAGCGCCAGCCAGCCGGCCAGCGCCGCCACCACCGCGACGATGCCCGGAATCGGCAGTCCGAACAGATCGCCTTGGCCGAAGTTGCCGAAGTTCGACTCGGCGGCAATCGACACCGCATCGTTCTTGCCGAGCAGCAGCGCGACGCCGTGCGCGCCGAGGCTCGTAGCGAGCGTGACGATAAACGGCAGGATTTTCAGGCGCGTGATGATTAGTCCGTTGAGCACGCCGACCGCGAGTCCCGCTGCGCATCCCGCCAGCACGGCAACCCAGCCGCCATGGACACTGGTCAGCGCGGCGACGACGCTTGCCAGCGCGGCGACCGTACCCACCGACAGGTCGATGCCGCCCGTAATGATCACGAACGCCATGCCGACCGAGATGAGCGCGAACATCGAGTTGTAGCGCCAGAACGACGTGATGTTGTACGCCGAGCCGAAATGCTCGTAGCGCACGAGGCCGAACACGACGAGCGCGGCCAGTGCGAGCAGGATAGGAAGATTCTTTTTCATCGCTTGGAGTCCGGAATGTTCTCTGAGGCGCGCGAGTTAGCGAGACTTAGCGCGAGCGCCGCTGCACATACACCGCCGCGACGATGATGCCGGCCTTCACCACCAGCGCCGCCGCGTCGGGGATGCCGTGCGCGAGCAGCGTGTAGCGCAGCAACTGGATGATCAGCGCGCCGATCAGCGTGCCGCCGATATACGCCTTGCCGCCCGTCAGCGCCGTGCCGCCGACGGCGACCGCGGCAATCGCATCGAGTTCGACGCCGAGTCCGACCACGTTCGCATCCGAGGATGAATTCACGGAGATCGAGATCAGCCCTGCGAGTCCCGCGAGCGCCGCGCAGAGCGTGTAGGCGACCAGCTTCACGGTGGCCGTCGGCACGCCGCATAGATAGGCGGCTTTTTCGTTGCCACCGGTGATCAGCAGGTACTGGCCGAACAGCGTTTTGCGCACGACCCACGCGAACAGGACGACCAGTGCCAGCATCAGCAGCACCTGAAAGGGCACGCCCGCGACCTTGCCGAGCGCGATCCACTGAAAGGCGGGCGTGTTGAACGCCTGCAGGCTGCCGTCGGTGACGACCTGCGCGATGCCGCGTCCGGCGATGAACAGCACCAACGTCGCGACAATCGGCTGCACGGATAACCTCGTGACGAGCAAGCCGTTGAAGACGCCGCACAGCGCGGCGGCGAGTACCGGCAGCACGAACGCGAGCGCGATGCCGCCGGGGCCGGGAATGTTCAGAAACAGCATCGGCGCGAGCGCACCAGAGATCGCCATCGACGCGCCCACCGACAGATCGATGCCGCCCGTCGCCACCACCAGCGTCATGCCGATGCCGACGATCACGATCGTCACCACCTGCGTCATGTTGACGTTGAAGGTTTGCAGCGACCAGAAGTGCGGCGTGAAGATGAGATTGAACAGCACCATCGCGAGCAGCACGATGACTTCGCGCTGCATGGCGAGATGGCGCCATTTACGCACCGTGGTTGCCGGGGAGGCGGGCAAAGCGGCCGTTGTCTGCTGGGCGGTTTCGCCGAGCGGCGGCTCGGTGTGCAACGATTCGGTGTGCAACTTAAGCGCCATGACGGTCGTCCTCCAACGCGTCTTCGATGTGTGCGGCGTTTGCCGTTTGCGCGGCTTCCGCGAGTTGCGAATGGCCGTCGCTGCCGTAGGCGATGGCGTCCATGATCGAGGTCTCGCTCATGTCGGCGCCATTCAGTTCGGCGACCGTGCGGCCGTCGCGGATCACCACCGCGCGGTCGGCCACGGCGGTCAGCTCTTCGAGTTCGGAGGCGGACAGCAGCACGGCGAGGCCCGCGTCGCGCAGCTCGCGCACGATCTTCGCCACATCGGCTTTGGCGCCGACGTCGATGCCGCGCGTCGGTTCGTCGAGCAGCAGCAGGGAAGGCTCGGCGGCCAGCCAGCGCGCCAGCAGAACTTTCTGCTGATTGCCGCCCGACAGTTCGCGGATCGGCTGATCGGCGGAACGCAGCTTGATACCGAGCGACAGAATAAAGCGATCGACAATGGCCTGCTGTTTCTTCACGTCGACCACGCCATTCCTGGTCAGCGTGCGCAGACAGACCAGCGTGAGGTTGTCGCGCACCGAGAGTTCGGGGACGATGCCCTCAGCCTTGCGGTCTTCGGTGAGATAGGCGAGACCGCGCGAGATTGCGTCCTGCGGCGATTTCAGCGCCACTGTCTCGCCGTCGATCGAGAGCGAACCTTGCTCCAGCGGATCTGCGCCGAACATCAGCCGCATGGTTTCGGTGCGGCCCGAGCCGAGCAGGCCCGCGAGACCCACGGCTTCTCCGGCGTGCACTTCGAGTGAAACGTCGCTCACCTTAGGGTGCGCGCTCAGTTGCGTGGCCGCGATCATCTGCTTGCCGCGTCGCACGAGGTTTGCTTCGCGTGCTTCGGCGTCGTCCTGCACGACGGCGGCGAGTGTGCGGCCGAGCATCGTCGTGACGAGTTGCAGTTTGTCCATGTCCGCCATCGTGCTTTGCGCGACCGTCTCGCCGTCGCGCATCACGGTAACGCGGTCGCACAGCGCGTAGAGTTCGTCGAGCCGGTGCGATACGAAGATCACCGCGCGACCGTCGTCGCGCAGCTTGCGCACCACGGTGAACAGCAGCTCCACTTCGCGTTCGTCGAGCGATGAAGTGGACTCGTCCATGATGACCATCTTCGCGTCCGACGACACCGCGCGTGCGAGCGCGACCATCTGCTGAATCGCGGTCGAATAGCGGCCGACGGGTTTCTTCACATCGATCTGCAAACCGAACGATTCGAGCAGCGCGGCGGCGCGTTGCTGCACCGCGCGCCAGTCGATCAAGCCGAAGCGGCGCGGCTCACGGCCAAGGAAAATGTTTTCCGCCACCGAGCGGAACGGCACCAGGTTGATCTCCTGATAGATCGTGCTGATGCCGGCTTCGCGCGCCTGCTTGGGCGTGCGGAAATCGACTTCGCGGCCTTCGAAGCGCACGCTGCCCGAGCCGCGTCGATACGCGCCGGTCAGGATCTTGATCATGGTCGATTTGCCCGCGCCGTTCTGGCCGATCAGTGCATGCACTTCGCCGGCGGCGACGCTCAGATTGGCGCTGCGCAACGCGGGTACGCCGCCGAAGCTGATGCCGATGTCCTGCATCTCGAGCAGCGGCGAACGCGTAAGGGGGGAGTGTGGCGTCTCTTTGCCGGATTCCGTCACGGATGTCCTCCTGATGCAGGTGCTGCCTGATTTGCCGCGTGCAGCGCTTTGCGCTGCACGTGCGAGCCGGTGTGGCCCTCGTTCGGGCTCTTGTGCGGGCAGTGTTGGCGAACCATGTTACGCCGCATAAAAGCGAAGCGACGGTTCGTGCTGCCACGAACGCGTCGCTCCGAACCCTTCCCGTCGCCCGCCCCCCGAGGAGACAGATTCGGGGCGGGGACGTCCTGCGAGGCAATCCCCCGATTCCGATGCATCTAACGGACTTGCTTCGGGGCGGGGGACTTCCTTCGTGGCGCCGCCGGAGCGCGTGGACGCTCCGTCAAAGCATGGCGCTCAAACTTCGCAACTGCGCGTACAACTCCGCTTCGTGATCAATAGCCGTCCTGCATGTTCTGCTGCACGTTGCTCTTGTCGTAGAACTTGTCGGAGACCTTAACCCACGTCGGGATCTTTTCGCCCTTCGCGTAACGCTGCGCGACGTCGCACGCGAGCGGGCCGAAGAACGGGCTCGACTGCACGCTCGCGCCGAGTTCGCCGGCCGCGATCGCGTCCATGCCGCCCTTGGTGCCGTCGATCGTAACGATCTGGATATCCTTGCCCGGCTGCTTGCCAGCGGCCTTGATCGCGGCGATCGCGCCGAGCGCCATTTCGTCGTTGTGCGCGTAGACGGCGGTCACGTCCGGATGCGCCTGCAACAGTGTTTCCATGACCTGGCGGCCCTTGTCGCGCGCGAAGTCGCCGCTTTGCGACGCGATGATCGTCATGCCCGGGTTCTTCGCGATGATTTCGTCGAAGCCCTTCTTGCGATCGTTCGCGGCGGACGCGCCGGTGGTGCCTTCGAGTTCGATGATCTTCGCCTTGCCGCCCGTCGCCTTGACGAGCCAGTCAGCAGCGCGATGGCCCTGATCGATGAAGTCCGAGCCGATGAAAGTGATGTAGTCGCGGCCCGCCTTGGCGACCGATTGATCGACATTACGGTCGACCAGGATCACCGGAATGCCGGCCTTTTTAGCTTGCAGCACGACCGGCGCAAGCGGCTTTTCTTCGCGCGGAGGGAACACCAGCAGATCGACGTGCTGCGCGATCATGTTCTGGATGTCCGACACCTGCTTGGAGTTCGAGCTGTTGGCGTCGGTCATGACCAACTGCCAGCCGCACTTGGCGGCAATGTCCTTGAAGCTCTTGGTTTCCGCCAGACGCCACGGATTGTTGCTTTCGGTCTGCGCGAAGCCGACCTTCAGCGGAGTCTTGCTGGGCAACTTCGGCAGCGCGTCGTCGGCGTGCGCGGTGGCGACGCCGAAACCGATTGCCAGAGCCAGCAGCGAACCCGCCAGCGGACGAATCTGCTGCTTGCGCGCGTGTCTGCGCGACTGCGTGTTGAGCGACGCCATGTCTTCCTCCAGTACCTGGTGAGGTAGGTGTATTTGCTTTTAATTTCTTCTGCCGGTCGACGTTGATCCGCCCTACCGGACGTGCCGATTATTTCATCCAGAATTATTATCGGTCAATCACTAATAATATTAATTATTGGCTTTTTCGCCTCGGTAATTACCCTGACCGAGCCGCGTTCGACCAGCGGACCGTCCAGTTTCACCATGCGGTGCCGAACCGGCGCGCCGGCGGCACGATTGTGTTCTTCCTGCAGCAAGGTCTCGACGGCCCAGCGTCCCAGTTCGTAGTTCGGCAGCACCACGGTCGAGAGCGGCGGATGCGTGTGGCGGGCGATTTCCTGGTCGTCGTAACCGAGCACCGAGACGTCTTCGGGCACGCGCATGCCGAGTTGCTTCAACGCTTCGATCGCGCCGATGGCGGTGAGGTCGTTGGCGCAGAAAATCGCGGTCGGCGGACTGGGTTCGCGCATCAGCGAAAGCGTCAGTTCGAAGCCGAGGCCCGAACTCCAGTCGCCGTCGCGCACCATTTCCGGCGCGTAGGGCAGATCGGCGGTCGCAAGCGCGGTGCGGTAGCCTTTGAGGCGATCCTTCGACGCGTCCTGCCAGGGCTCGCCGTTGATATAACCAATGCGACGATGGCCGGACTGCAGCAGATAGTCGGTCGCCAGATGGCCGCCGGCCACTTCGGCGGGCACCACCGACGAGAACCCGCTTTCGCCCGTATAGCAGTTCAGCAGCACGGTCGGCACCTGCGACAGCGTCGCCGGCGGCGTCACCTTGCGCGTGTAGACGGTCGCGTAGATCACGCCGAACACATGCGGATTGGACAGCGTGGTGTCCAGCACCTGTTTCTCGATGTCGGCGTTGCCGTGCGTGGAATAGACCGCCAGCATCTTGCCGCTTGCGTACGCTGCATCGCGCGCGCCGTCGATGTTCACGACCGGATGCGGACTGGTGGAAATCTCGTCGGCGAGATAGACGATCAGATTGCGTTCATCGGCGGAGGCCGATACCGGCTCGCGCAGCGAGAGCCGGTAGCCGAGATCGTGCGCGGCCTTCAGTACCTTGTTGCGGGTAGTCTCCGAGAACTTCGCGCCGGTCGCGTTGTTCAGCACCAGCGAGACAGTCGATTGCGACACGCCGGTGAGCTTGGCGATGTCGGTCATGGTCGGACGGCGTTGAGTCGATTTTTTCATTGTGCGGGCCGCGCTGCGGCGGCGCTAAAACTGGGGCATGCCGTGGGCATCCTGGTGCCTGACGGTACCACTAATAATATGCGCGCGGCAACGCGCGGTAACCCGTCATTTGGGCGGTTCACATTGCCCTCTGCACCATGCTCATCCGACAAGTTTATTACTAATAATATTGACGATTATGCTTTGGCGTGCGATTCTCGGTCGCGCGGATCGTGACAGTCCGCCGGCCGCGCGCTGTGCGCGGCACGTTCCAGGAGACGCCAATGCGTGTTCATGCCGCCATCCGCCCGAGGCACTGCCTTTTCTGATCATGCGCGACGTTTCCTTGCATTCGATCCGGCCATCGGCGACCGGACTCATGTGGCTCGACGATCCCGCGGTCGTGGCCACGGTCGTCACGCTTTCGGCCGGCGCGCTGCGTGTCGTGATCGCGCCCGAAGTGGGCGGCGCGCTGGCGGCCTTCTACGAAACGACGCCTGACGGTCCATTGCACTGGTTGCGGCCGGCCTCGGCAGCGGCGTTCGCTGAGCGCGATCCGCTGCGCATGGCGAGCTTTCCGCTGTTTCCCTACTGCAACCGGATTCGCGACGCGCGTTTCGAATTCGACGGCCGCACGATCGATCTCGCCGGCAACGACACGCGTTTCGCCCACGCGCTGCATGGCAACGCGTGGCGGCATCCGTGGCAGGTGGGGGCGCGTACCGAAAGCTCGGTGGAACTGCACTTCGAACACGAACCGGATGCGCGCATACCCGGCGACTGGCCGTTTCGCTATCGCGCGCGGCAGCGAATCGAGTTGAGCGGCGGCGCCTTGCGCATCACGTTAGCCGCGCAAAACCTCGCCGATCAGCCGATGCCGTTCGGCATGGGACATCACCCGTACTATCCGCGCACCGCGCAGACTCGCGTGTACGCCGAGGTGAAAGCCATGTGGCACGCCGACGCCGACGTGTTGCCGACGCATCTCGGGGCGCATCCCGCTGTGGAAGCGTTGCGCGAAGGCATGTCGCCGGACGCGTTCGGTCTCGACAACAACTTCGCGAACTGGTCGCGCGAGGCGACCATTGCGTGGCCCGACGAACACCGTCGACTAACGATGACCGCCGACGCTCCGTTCGATCACATGGTGATCTTCGCGCCCGCCGACGACCCGCAACTGTGCGTGGAACCCGTGACGAACACCACGGACTGCTTCAACGCGGTCGGCGCGCGTGAGCACGTGGGCGGCTATGTATTGCAGCCGGGCGAGCAGATCGCCGCGACGGTGAAATGGACGCCGCACAAGGACTAACGCGCGGCGCGTGCGCTCAGGTTCGCGTCTATTCGACTCGCAAGCGCGCCATATACGGCAAGTGATCCGAGAGCCACGCGGTCTCCTGCGTCGGCTGGATCCATTCGATCGGCTTCATGCCGCGGACGAACATTTTGTCGAGCGCGAGCGCGGGCGAGAAGGCCGGAAAAGTGCGGCCCGACTCGCCGAGCAGCGTGGCCACTTCCTGCAAACCATGTTCGCCGAAGAGCGGCACGGAATCGTTGCGCCAGTCGTTGAAGTCGCCGGCGAGCACCAGCGGACCTTCGGGCGCTTCCTTCGCGATCCAGTGCGCGATCCAGTTCATCTGACGCAAGCGGGCTGAGCGTGTAAGCGCAAGATGCGCGCACAGCAGCGTGACCGAGTGACCACCGAAGGTCGCGCGCGCCACCAGCAGACCGCGCTTTTCAAAGCGATGCGCGGAAATGTCCCAACGTCCGCCGAGATCCAGTGGATGCGGCGACAAAATCGCATTGCCATGCCGCCACGACGGTTTGAAAACGTTTGGTCCGAGCGCGATTTCGAGTTCGAGCGCCCGCGCGATTTCAGTGGCCTGACAATGCCAGACATCGCTCAACGGATCGGCGAGCGGCGAGCCGAAACTGCTCGCCAATACCGGCGACGGCATGCGCCGCGCCATCGCTTCTTGTAAAAAATAGGCGTCCGCATGGGTCGATTGCACCCAGCGTTGCATGGCTTGCCAGGCCTGAAAGCCGAGCGGCGTGCGGCCTTTATGCAGGTTCCAGCTCACCGCAACGAAATCTTTGGGCGCTACGCTCTCGCGGATCAATTCTTCGGGGTTTCGCATGCCGCGTTGTCCACGTGTTCTGGTTGGGGGCGTCGGTTAGCCGCGTGCTGTTTGCGTGTTCGCTTGCGTGTGCTTTGCATCAGTTCGATCAGTTTGCCGAGGTTGCGCTGTCCGCGAGACTTGCACGTACGCGGTAGACCAGGTTCGGGTCTTTGTCGACGATGGTCCACGTGGCCCATTGCCCCGGCGCCACCCTCAGACCCGGATGGCTCGCGCTGACCTGGCGCGGTTGCGGCGGCAGCTTGCAGCCGGTGTCGGTTTGCCGCGCGGCGTTTTCCTCGAATGTTTCCTGTGCGTCGATCGACATGGTGACGCCGCTCGCATCCGCCTGCAGCGGCGAGACGGTCAGCGTGCGCGCCAGATCGATACTGCCGGCCGGCTGATCCTTGCAGCCGACGCTATGCTGCACCATCTTGTGATGCGTGTCCGTGCGCGCCTGGCCCACGGTGGTGGTGCCGTCGAACGCGTCGATTTGCTGGCCGTCGCGCATGACCTGCAACTGCCATTGCACGACCTGCTGCGCCGGCCGTTGTGGCGTGCTTTGCGGTGCGCTCTGTGATGCGCTCTGTTGTGCATTCGCAAGCAACGAAGTGCCGAGCAACACGGCCACGATACTGGTTTTCCACATAGAAGCATTCTCCGGTCACGAGATCCGGCCGAGTAATCAGAAGGCCATCTTACCCCTGATGGACGTAACGCCTTTCTGACACGTCAAACGGGGCCGGGTTCAGCAACAATCCATTTCAGGTAAGGCCGGCAATCACCAAAAACAACCCGCTGTTAGCAGCAGAGTCGCGAGACTGCTGGCTTGCACGCGAATATGTCGTCGCTACACTGGACTTGAAACGGCGCCATACAGGGAGCCGCAGCAGCAAGACCAGCCAGACGGGGTGAGCGATGACAACAGCAATGGTCAAACAAGAAATCGCCGTGGCGTCTTTCAGCAGGGTGTACGACCTCGATCAGGTCGAGACCGCGCTGAACGATCTCGGTGAAGGCGCGAACGAGGCACTGCGCGCAACCTACGAAAAGATGCTGAAGACCGGCAATCTGCGCTTTTGCGTGAAGCCGAACCGCATGCCGTCGATCGACGATCTGATCGACGCGCTGCCCAACTTTTCCGCGCCACTCGACGACATTCGCAAGCAGGTCGCCTTATGTCTCGAGACCGAAGACCGGCTCGAACTGATGCCGATCCTCCTGCTCGGCGACCCCGGTATCGGCAAGACTCACTTCGCCAAGCAGTTGGCGCGCCTGCTCGGCACCTCCTATCAATACGTGGCGATGAGTTCGCTGACGGCGGGCTGGATTCTGTCGGGCGCTTCTTCCCAATGGAAGAACGCGAAGCCGGGCAAGGTGTTCGATGCGCTCGTGAACGGCAGTTACGCGAACCCGGTGATCGCCGTCGACGAAATCGACAAGGCCACCGGCGATTCGCAATACGATCCGCTCGGTGCGTTGTATGCGCTGCTGGAGCACGACACGGCGCAGACCTTCATCGACGAGTTCGCCGAGATTCCGATCAACGCTGGGCATGTGATCTGGATCGCGACGGCGAACGACGAGCGCTCGATTCCCGAGCCGATCCTGAACCGGATGAACGTGTATGAGATCCCGCCGCCGGATCGCGACGGCGCGCGCCGCATCGCCCAGGCGATCTACGACGAGATCCGCAGCGCGCACAACTGGGGCCTGCGCTTTCCCGAGGTGCTGGGCGACGACGCGCTCGACGCGCTGATGCGGGCGTCGCCGCGTGAAATGCGCCGCGCGATTCTCAACGGCTTCGGCGCGGCGCGGATCGATGGTCGGGATCATGTCGAAGCGGGCGACATTCGCCTCGACCACGGAAACCGGCGAAAACCCATCGGTTTCTGAACATTTTTGCCAATTTTTCGCAGCAAAGCCGCCTTCGGGCGGCTTTTTTATGGCCAAAGGCAGGAATCTGCGCTCGAAATGCAATGAATGTCGCGGCAATTATTGCTATTAATAAGATGCAACCCGACAGTGCCTCCCATTCGTCCCACATACGAAGAAGCGAGCGCCGCGATCCCCGACGGCGTACACTAATTAAGTCCGGCCACTACGTTTGAGACCCGCACAAGACCGCATGCCCGCAGCCATTACCGACTGCGGGCATTTGTGTCTGTAAGGCGTCGTACAATTTTGCGTAGCGGTGGCGAATGGACAGGTGCGTTCGGCAGCGAGCGGTGTAAGGCACGCGAAAGCCGCACCTTGTCTTCATCTTGATCGGGTGAACGAGGTAGCGCGCGGCGACGTTGGCCGCGTCAAGGGACATGGACCAAATCGAATGTGTAGTGATCGGCGCCGGCGTGATCGGGCTCGCGGTGGCGCGCGCACTGGCGGCGCGGGGCCGCGACGTCATCGTGCTGGAAGCCGCCGAAGCAATCGGCGTGGGCACCAGCTCGCGCAACAGCGAAGTGATTCACGCGGGCATCTACTATCCGCGTGGCTCGCTCAAAGCCGCGCTTTGCGTGCGCGGCCGCGAGATGCTCTACGACTACTGCGTCGAGCGCAACGTGCCGCATTCACGCTGCGGCAAATTGCTAGTGGCCACTTCACGCAATCAGATTCCTCAGCTCGAAAGCATCATGGCCAAAGGCCGCGACAACGGTGTGCTCGACCTCATGCGAATCACCGGCGACCAGGCGCAAGCGCTCGAACCCGCGCTCGAATGTGTCGAGGCGGTGTTCTCGCCGCAGACGGGTATCGTCGATAGTCATCAATTCATGCTGGCGCTGCAGGGTGACGCCGAACGCGACGGCGCAGTGTGTGCGTTTCACGCGCCGGTCAAAGCGATCGAAGCGAGCAACGGCCGCTTCATCATCAACGTGGGCGGCGGCGCCCCGACCACGATCAGCGCAGCGTGCGTGATCAACAGCGCCGGTTTGCAGGCGAACGCACTGGCGCGCAGAATCCGCGGACTCGACGCGCGGCATGTGCCGCCGCTCTATCTCGCGCGCGGCAACTACTTCAGCATCTCGGGGCGCGCGCCGTTCAGCCGCCTGATTTATCCAATGCCGAACGAGGCCGGACTCGGCGTGCATCTGACCATCGACCTCGGCGGCCAGGCGCGTTTCGGTCCCGATGTCGAATGGGTCGATGCGATCAACTACGACGTCGATCCGCGTCGCGCGGAATCGTTTTATGCGGCGATTCGCGCCTACTGGCCCGCGCTTCCCGACGATGCATTGCAGCCCGCGTATGCGGGGATTCGTCCGAAGCTTTCCGGTCCCGGCGAACCCGCTGCCGACTTCGTGATTCAAGGTCCGGCTGCGCACGGTGTGCGTGGACTCGTCAATCTGTTCGGTATCGAGTCGCCAGGATTGACAGCGTCGCTCGCCATCGCGCAGCGAGTGTGCGAGTTGAGCGGACGCGCGTGATTGGCAGCGACGATCTCGCTGCGAGCGCGCGGTTCGCGCATCGCGCGCTTCACCGCGAGCGCTCACTTCGTCTGCGATCGATTCGCATTCCGCGCGACATTCAGCCGCGCGGTCGTACCAATTCGCTTATCTCTATCATTTGGACCGTCACGCGCGACGGCTTCATTGCTATCCTTGGGGACCGCTGTCACCAGAACGGCGATCAGTTCAATATAAATGGAGTGAGTCCCCATGAAACCTTCCCGTCGTACATTCTTGATCACCAGCATTGGTGTGGCATCAAGCTTCGCGCTGTCGCGCCAGGCGTTCGCCGACGCACCGAAAGTTTCCGAAACCGATCCGACCGCGCAAGCACTCGGCTACAAGGAAGACGCCGCGAAAGTGGACAAGGCGAAGTTCGCCAAATACGCAGCAGGTCAGGACTGCGGCAACTGCAGCTTCTACCAGGGCAAGCCAACTGACGCCTATGCCGGCTGCCCGATGTTCGCCGGCAAGCAGGTCGCGAGCAAGGGTTGGTGCAGCGCATATAACAAGAAGGCCTGATTACCCATCAGCCGCACGCGCACTTCGTGTTGCGCAAAATGCGCCGCAACATCACAGCGCGCATTCAAGGTCCCATCATTCAGACGTCTGCCACCTCGCGCGGCAGACGTCTTTTTGCTGCTTGAAAACCGCCTATGCGCTCTTTACACTCCAATGCGACCTCTACGGCTCGCGCTCTTTTTCTCGCTCGCGCTAACACGGCATTGCACTAAAACGACGCACTACAGGATACTTTTGGCAGGCTGGAGATCCGAATGAGACCAGCGTCAAGGAGCCTTCATACGCGAGCCGTCGTCGCGGCTGTAATCGGCAATGCACTCGAGTGGTACGACTTCACCGTGTTCGGTTTTCTGACGGTGGTGATCGCCCAGTTGTTCTTCCCGGCCGGCAACGACTATTCGTCCTTGCTCCTCGCCACCGCGACGTTCGGCGTCGCCTTCGTCATGCGGCCGATCGGCGGCATCGTACTCGGACTCTATGCGGATCGCGCGGGACGCAAAGCGGCGTTGTCGCTCGTCATCGCGCTGATGACACTCGGCATTCTGGTGCTGGCGATCGCACCGCCGTATTCGGCGATCGGCATCGGCGCGCCGTTGATGATTGTAATCGGACGTTCGCTGCAAGGCTTTTCCGCCGGCGGTGAATTCGGCAGTTCGACGGCGTTGCTGATCGAAGCGGCGCCGTTTTCCAAGCGCGGCTTTTACGGCAGTTGGCAGATGGCAAGCCAGGCGGCGGCGCTGCTGCTCGGCGCGCTGGTGGGCGCCTTGATCACGCGCGGCCTGTCGCCCGAGGCGTTGACATCCTGGGGCTGGCGCGTGCCGTTCATTCTGGGTTTGATCATCGGGCCGATCGGCATCTACATCCGCCGGCATCTCGCGGATTCGGAAGCGTTTCTGCTCGCGCAAAAAACCGCGCGGCGCGCAACGCTCGGCGAGGTCTTCAAGACTCACACCCGCGACGTGCTCTGCGGACTCGGCTCGGTGATTGCACTCACGGTGACGATTTACGTGCTGATCAGCTATCTGCCCACCTTCGCGGTCAATCAGCTGAAGTTGCCCTACGCGCAATCCTTTTACGCGGTGATCGTCGGCAATCTGCTGTTGACGGTGCTGTCGCCATTGGCCGGCGCATGGTCGGACCGGATCGGACGCAAGGGGCTGTCGCTGTGGTCGCTGGTGATTACGCTCGTGATCATCTATCCGCTGTTCGCGTGGCTCGCGGCGGAGCCGAGCGTGTCGAAACTGATTCTCGTGCAGGCGCTGCTGTCGATCACGCTGTCCGGCTACTACGGACCGTTCGGCGCGCTGATCGCGGAGCTGTTTCCGGCGAACGTCCGCTCGACCGGCTTATCGCTCGCCTACAACATCGCGGTGATGGTGTTCGGCGGCTTCGGGCCGTTTGTCGTGACGTGGCTGATTGACGCCACCGGCTCGCCGCTCGCGCCGACTTACTACGTGATGGGCGGACTGGCGTTGTCGATCGTCGCGGTGGCCTGCATTCCGGGCAAGCGCCACGCGGATCTCGACGCGCATCGCAAGCCGGCCTGAACGGCGGCGCGGTTTAAGTCAGGCGCTGATGCCGGTGCCCAGTTCTCTGAGTCACTTCGCCACGACACATTGTTTCGCCGCCGCCAGTTGCTTCGTCTAGTTGCGCGCCTGTATCAACGGCGGCCGTTTGTCGAACCACGGCCGTGCCATTTCGAGTTGCGCGGCCAGACGCAGAAGCGTCGCATCACCGCCGACGCGCGCCGCGAATTGCACGCCGATCGGCAGCCCGCGCGCATTCCAGTAGAGCGGCACCGACATGGCCGGCTGGCCGCTCAGGTTGAACAGTTCAGTACAACCGGCCCACGTAAACGCCTTGTCCGACGCTTCCGACAGCACCTTCTTCAACAGTGCTTCGAGCGGCATGGTGGTGACGGCGCGCATCTGCATCCGCTCCGCCGAAGTGGGCTGCATCTCGCCGATCTTGATCGGCGGCGCGGCAAGCGTGGCGCACAGAATCACGTCGTAGCGATTCAGCAGATCGGTGAGCCGTTCGGTGATGCGACGCTGTTCTTCCAGCGCGGCGGGCAGGCCGCGTTCGCCGAGCTTGCGGCCCACATGCGCCATCGTCCACGTCGAAATTTCGAACTCGGCGCGCAGCGGTTTGCGGCCGCTAATGCGCTCGGCGTTCAACACCAGGTCTTCTGCCGTGACGGACCAGAGCGTGAGGAACGCATGACGAACCGCCGCGAAGTCAATGCCGAGCGATACCGGTTCGATGTTATGGCCGAGCGAACTGGCAAGTTGCGCGGCATCGTCAAGCGCGGCGCGCGCGTCGGCGGAAAGCGACGGCGCCAGCATCGGCTCGGTGACGTACGCAATATTCAGCGGCTTGCACGTCTCGCGGCTCGCGCCCAGAAACGTGCCCGGCGCGCCGAGCGGCCGGTCGACATTGCCGCCAAGCAGATCGAGCAGCAACGCACTGTCGCGCACGCTGCGCGACACCGCATGATCGACGCCGAGTTCGCCGGCTGCCACCACCGCGCTCGCACGCGGCACGCGTCCGCGCGATGGTTTGAGCCCGAAAAGTCCGCAGCACGACGCGGGAATGCGGATCGACCCGCCGCCGTCCGACGCATGCGCGAGCGGCACGATACCCGCGGCAACCGCCGCCGCCGCGCCGCCGCTCGAGCCGCCAGGCGTATGGTCGAGATTCCACGGATTGCGGCATGCGCCGAACAGTTCGGGCTCCGTATAAGGCATCTGTCCAAGTTCCGACGTGCTGGTCTTGGCGAAGATGTTGAGGCCGGCCGCTTTCGCCAGCGCGACCACGGGCGCGTCTTCGGCGGGAATGAAATGACGGTAGTGGCGGCTGCCCATGGCCATGCGCAGTCCGGCGACCGGCGCGCCGAGGTCTTTGATCAGATAAGGCACGCCGGCCAGCGCGGTTTGCGCGCTGACGCCATCGGCGTTGTCTGCGCCGTTCACCCGGCTCGCGTCGTCGCGCGAAGCGCGTTGACGGGCTGCATCGTAGTCCTTCAGGACAATCGCATTGATCGCGGGATTGACAGCTTCCGTGCGTGAAATCGCGATGTCGAGCAACTCGCGCGCGCTTGCTTCGCGCTTGCGTACCAGTTCGGCGAGGCCGGTGGCGTCATGGGCGAGATAGTCTGAATGCACGACGAAGGAGCCCTCGCTATCGAGTATTGAATCGGCCGGCGGTCCATGCGCACGATGAAGCACGCGGCGAATTGCCGCCGCCCGGATTGATCGCCGTACAGGGAAAGACGGCGGGCCGCAGAAATGCCGTCTCTGAGAGAGTAACTGAGTTACGCGCGCGAGTTACTTGCGCCAATGCAAAGCACCCAGAAAAAAGCGCACTGGGTGCGCGCAATCAATCGACGCGACTGGCGGCGCACACGAGCACGCCTCCAGAACCGCGCTTTACAGACGTTCGCCGAGGAACGTCAGCGTCCGGCCGTGCGCCAATGCAGCGGCGCGCTGGTTATACGACGCGCGGTCCGAACAGTTGAAGCCGTGATCGGCGTTCGGATAGATGTGGAATTCGGCGTCGGTGCGGCCGGCAAAGCGCTCCTGAATCTCACCGACAGCCGACACCGGGATATGCGCGTCGAGTTCGCCGTAGTGGAACTGCATGGGCACCTTGATCTTCGCGGCTTCGTCGAGCTGGTTCTGGATGCCGCCGCCGTAGTAGGCGACCGCGCCGTCGAGCGTGCCTTGCGCCGCGGCCAGATACGCGAGCCGGCCGCCGAAGCAAAAGCCGATTGCCGCGACCTTGCCGGTCACTTCCGGCATGGCGCGCAGTGCGGCGGCGGCTGCACCGATATCGGCCACCGCATCGTCGACCTTGAGCTTCTGCATCAGCTCGATGCCTTTCTCGCGATCGGCGCCGTCGTACGTCAATTCCACGCGCGGTTGCACGCGCCAGAACACGTCCGGTGCAAGCGCCACGTAGCCGTCTTGCGCGTACTGATCCGCGACTGAACGGATATGGCTGTTCACGCCGAAAATTTCCTGAGTGATGATGACGGCCGGTCCCTTGCCGCCTTTAGGCAACGCCAGGTAGCCGCCGAAACTGTCGTTGCCGGCGGGAATGTCGATCCATCGGGAAGTGGTGCTCATGTTGCTCTCCATTGACTCGCGCGCGGCTGCGCGAGGTCGGTCCGAGTGAAGGCCACAGGCCTGAACGCCTGAAGCGGGGCGGTCAGTTTGCCACCAAAAGAAACGCCGCGCAGCGCGGCCCCGTGAGGCGGAAATCTCGTAAGGCGATTGAAACGTTCTCGATAATTCATTTTCCCCGCGCGGGCCGGCTCGGTACATTGAAGCGTGTTGGCTCGCTCATGCGGCCGGCGCATTGACGGGAAAGGAGTCCATCATGAGTGAAGGCAGTTTTGTGACGCCGTTTGCCGAGCGGTTCGGATTGCGCGTGCCGGTGGTGCTGGCGCCGATGGCGGGCGGCGCGACGACGCCGGCGCTGGTCGCCGCGGTATCGAACGCCGGCGGTCTCGGCTTTCTGGCGTGCGCGGCGCTCTCGCCCGAGAAGATCGCGAGCGAAGTCGCGGCGATCCGCGCGCTGACGGATCGTCCGTTCGGCGTGAATCTGTTCGTGCTGGAACCGGCTGCGCCGGACGACGCGACCGTGCGTACCGCGCTCGAAGCCATCGATCCCGTGCGACACGATCTCGGTTTGCCGCCGGGCGCTCCGCTCGCACGCTACGCACCGGATTTTCGCGCGCAACTGGACATGCTGATCGAATTGCGCGTGCCGCTGGCGAGCTTCACATTCGGCTTGCTTCCGGCCGACGATGTCGCCCGGCTGCACGACGACGGTCTATATGTAATAGGCACCGCGACGCATGCCGCCGAAGCTGTGGCCTGGCGCGACGCGGGCGCCGATGCCATTGTCGCGCAAGGGGCGGAGGCGGGCGCGCATCGCGGCACCTTCATCGGCGCATTCGAAGATGCGTTGGTCGGCACGCTGGCGCTCGTACCGCAGCTCGTCGACGCGACCGGACTGCCGGTGCTCGCCGCCGGCGGCATCATGGACGGCCGCGGTATCGTCGCCGCACTCGCGCTCGGCGCGCAAGCCGCGGTGATGGGCACCGCGTTTCTCACCTGTCACGAAAGCGCGATTCCGCAGATATGGAAAACCCGCGTGCGCGCGACGTCCGACACGTCGACTTCGGTCACGCGCGCAATCACCGGCCGCCATGCGCGCGGGATACGCAATCCGTTGATGCGGCGTTTGAGCGAAGCGGCTGAAAAGATCGCGCCGTATCCGGTGCAAAACGCGTTGACGCAGGAGTTGCGGCAAACCGCGAGCCGCGCGGAAAACGGCGACTATCTCTCCCTATGGTCGGGCCAGGGCGCGCCTTTGGGCCGCCGCCGCCGCGAAGATATCGGCGCCGCCGAACTGATGGGCCAACTCGAAGACGAATGGCGCGCGGCGACCGCGCGCATCGCTGCGTTCAAACGCTGATTCGACACGATCCGGACAGCATCCGGACGTGCCTCCTTTTCAAGCACGAAGCCTATTCGGATGATTAACGGTTTAACACGCTAAAAGCTTTAGGCCGTGCAGTTAGACGAAAGCCTCACCTGGCGGAAACCCGCATGGGCTGGTGCTTTCCAGTCACTCTCTCCAGCCGGAATCGGCGCCTGTTGGATAAACGCTATTAGTGTTCATCCCACTTCCTCAAAAAAGCCCCACAAATTAATTTGATGGCCTACACTTGCGCGCAAGTACGGTTTGCCGCCTGCCACAAACAGTCCGGTAAGCGTGCTGGCCAAGTGCATGAACGATGCAACCGGCGTGGTCGTCCACGGGACTGAGCGACACGTGTTGGGGAAGCGGGGGCACAGGGCGATTACGTTGTTTTTGGGACCGAAACTGGAGACTTACATGAACATCAAGATTCAAAAGCTGTTGCCGATCAGCGCTGCGGCGATGCTGTTCGCGACGTTGGCAACTTCGGCTGCAGCCGACACGGTCGTCAAGATCGGTCACGTTGCACCGCTGACTGGCGGTATCGCTCACCTGGGTAAAGACAACGAAAACGGCGCGCGCCTGGCAGTTGAAGAAATCAACGCCAAGGGCCTGACGATCGGTGGCCAGAAAATCACGCTGCAACTCGATCCGCAAGACGATGCAGCTGACCCGCGCACGGCAACTCAAGTCGCCCAGAAACTGGTCGACGACAAGGTCGTGGCAGTGGTTGGCCACTTGAATTCGGGCACGTCGATTCCGGCTTCGAAGATCTATAGCGATGCAGGCATCGTGCAGATCTCGCCGTCGGCAACGAACCCGGCCTACACGCAACAAGGTTTCAAGACGACGTACCGCGTCGTCGCGACCGATGCGCAACAAGGTCCGGCACTGGCTAACTACGCAGCGAAGGGTCTGAAAGTGAAGAGCGTCGCGATCGTCGACGACTCGACCGCTTACGGCCAGGGTCTGGCAAACGAATTCGAAAAGACCGCCAAGTCGCTGGGCCTGAACGTGATGTCGCATGATGCGACGAACGACAAGGCTGTCGACTTCCGCGCGATTCTGACGAAGATCAAGGGCGAAAACCCGGACGCGATCATGTACGGCGGCATGGACGCCACCGGCGGCCCGTTCGCCAAGCAAGCCAAGCAGCTCGGCCTGCGCGCGAAGGTGCTGGCAGGCGACGGCGTGTGTACCGACAAGCTGTCGGACCTGGCCGGCGACGCAACCGACAACATCGTCTGCTCGGAAGCCGGTATGGCGCTCGAGAAGATGGCTGGCGGCTCGGCGTTCCTCGCCAAGTATCAGAAGCGTTTCGGTCAGCCGATCCAGATCTACGCTCCGTTCACGTATGACGCTGTGTACATCATCGTCGACGCTATGAAGCGTTCTAACTCGACCGATCCGGCGAAGATTCTGGCAGCCATGCCGAGCACGGATTACAAGGGTGTGATCGGTGAAACCACGTTCGACTCGAAGGGCGACCTTCAGCACGGCGTGATCTCGCTGTACAACTACAAGTCCGGCAAGAAGACGCTGCTCGACGTAGTGAAGATGTAAAAATCCGTGATCGAAGGCAGCGTGTTGCCTGTCTTCGGTTGCAGGGTTTAAAAGGCACGCGCGCCGCAAGGTCCGCGTGCTTTTTTCTTTTGCGGATCCGCATTGTCGGGAGAGAGCGCCGTGACTGCCGTGACCCGTTCGTTCGACGACGCGTGGCGCCGCTGGATTGCCGAGAATTTGATGCTCGACGCACCGTCGTCCGCGTTGCATGGCGCGCTGGTCGGCCACGGTTTCGACGCGGCCGATGCCACGCGGGAAATCGACGCGGCGCTCGCGAGTCCTTATTTTCACGGTGCAACGCGTCTACGCAATCGTTTGCGCAAGCGCGAATGGATTTTGTCGGTGTACGGCGAACTTAGTCGCATGCGCGCGGCGAGCGGTGAGGTCGAACGGCGCGAACGGTTATCGCGCGACGCGTTCTTTGAGCAGTACTACTTTCAGAACCGGCCGGTGATCATTACCGGCGCATTCGATGTCTGGCCTGTACGTTCGCGATGGAATTGGGACTACTTTCGTGAGCGGTGCGGCGCTCGTGAAGTGGAGGTGCAGTTCGGCCGCGAATCGGACGCGAACTACGAAATCAATCAGCCCAGGCTCAGGCGCATGATGCGCTTTGCCGACTATGTCGACCTCGTCGAACAGAGCGGGCCGACTAACGATTTCTACATGACCGCCAATAACACCTCGCACAACCGCGCGGCGCTCGCGGCGTTATGGTCCGACGTGCCGCCAATCGACGAATATCTCGACGCTGCATCGCCCGACACGGGTTTCTTCTGGATGGGGCCGGCCGGCACAAAGACGCCGTTTCATCACGACTTGACCAACAACTTCATGGCTCAGGTGATTGGCCGCAAACAGATCAAACTCGTGCCGCTGTCGGACACGCCATATATGGCGAACCATCTGCATTGCTATTCGCAGGTGGACGGTGCAGCGATCGACTACGACAGCTTCCCGTCGATGCGCCAGGCGCAGTTGATCGAATGCACGCTTGCGCCCGGCGAGTTGCTGTTTTTGCCGATCGGCTGGTGGCATTACGTGGAAGGACTCGACGCGTCGGTGACGATGACGTTCACCAATTTTCTGCGCGGTAACGAGTTCTCGCGTCACTACGATACGTATCACGAACTGTGACGCGCGGATGAAGCGAGCGCGGCGCTTCGGCGCTGCATCGTTGACGTGTGACTCGCGCAGACGGACGCGTCGATAAAAAAACAGCGAGCCGGTTGCCCGGCTCACCGCCCCCCTCGACGCCTGTTTTAATCGCGTCGTTATGTGCAGTCGTTGTTCTTGTTCGTCACTTCTTTGAAGCGATGCCGCCTAGGCCGCCGAGCAAGCCGCCGCCGGTCGTGCCGCCGGCGGACGCTCCCGCGCCGCCCAAGGTGCCGGTGACGGTGGTCAACAGGCCGGTGATCGGTGCGAGCGGGTTGCTGGTTCCGCCGCTGCTACCCGATCCCGTGGCCGAGCCCAGCGCGCCGGTCAGCGTCGACACGACCGAGGTCACCGGTGCGAGCGGATTGCCGCCGCTACCCGTCGCGCCGCCCAATGCGCCCGTGACCGAACTCACGACGCCGGTGAGCGGCCCAAGCGGACTACCCGAACCCGCTCCGCCGAGACCGCCGGTCAACGTGCTGACCACACTGGTCAACGGCGCGAGCGGGCCGCCGGCGCCGCTGCCGCCCGTCAGGCCGCCGCTCAAGGTGCCGGGCAACGCGGTGAGGATGTTCGTCAACGGCGCGAGCGGCGAGCCCGTGCCGCCGCCGCTGCCCGGATTCAGAATGCCCGTGATGCCGCCGAGCGGATTGCCGCTGCCGGTGCCGCCCGCCGTCAGCAGGCCGCCTGCGGACGTGACCGTGTCGCCGAGCTTGGTGACGACGTTGCCAAGATTCTCACCGATCGGATTGCCTGTCGCCCCGCTGAGTTTGCCGCCGGCGCTGTCGAGGCCATGGCCGACCGTCGAGAGCAGACCGTTCAGCGGTGCGCCGAGACCGGTCGTGTCGCCGACGGTTTGCGTCGTCTGCGCGAGCGTGCTCGTAATCGGCGTGATCGCGGTGCTGACCGTCTGCGTGACTTGCTGGATCGGGCCGTTCGTCAACTGCGAGCCGAGTTGAATACCTAGGCCGCTGACGGCGTTGCCGACCGTCGAGACCGCGCTGCCGAGCGGCGTGGTCAACGGACTGAGCGGCGCAGTGGGGCCGCTGCCGAGACTCGTCACGAGTTGGCCGGCGCTGTTGACGGACTGACCTGCGTCGTAAATCAGGTTGCCACTGCTGGCGAGCGTCGTGCCGAGCGGATCGGTGGAATTGCCCAACTGGCCCAAGCCGTTCGCCACGCCCGTGCCGACCGCGGTCACGCCGTTGCCGAGATTCGATACGACATTGCCGAGCGCCGTGCTGGTCGCCGGATTCGCGCCCGGTATCGGCGTGAGGCCGATCTGGCTGCCGACGGCGGAGACGGTCTGCCCGACAGCGGTGACGGCGTTGCCGGTGTTTTGCACGACGACGCCGACGGGGTTGGCGCTGGTGGGCGTCGGAGTGGGCGTGGGCGTTGGTGTCGGCGTTGGTGTGGGAGTCGGCGTGGGTGTAGGGGTCGGTGTGGGTGTAGGGGTCGGTGTAGGCGTCGGCGTGCCGCCGCCCGATCCGCTCCCTACGCCCGGCCTGTTCAACGTGCTTCCGCATCCCGTCAGGACGATCATCGACGTGACGCACATGGCGATCGCCGTCAGCTTGAATTTGCGATTCATGGTCTGCTCCCCGTAGTTTGGTCATTACTTGGGGGAACTAACTGCAAGGCCTATGCCATTTCTATCTGCTTAGCCGGTGCACGTAATAACCGCATAGAAATCAATGTGTTGGCGGTATGAGAGCCGCGAGCGGCGACGTTTCATTCAACCGATGTGTCGCGGAACGCCTCAGCGCGCGGCCGCTGCGTAACGTAACGTGAAGCGAGCGCGTTTCGTGTGCCGCCGCACGCCATGGCGCAGCAGCGGCGCGCCTGCGCGTCAGATCTTCAAACGCCGCAAAACCTTCGGACCGACGAGCGCGATCAGCGCGGAACAGATCGCGACCACCGACAACCCGATCGGCAAACTGGTCACCTGCGTCACCGCGCCGATGATCACCGGCCCGAGCAGCAGCCCGAAGTACGCCAGCCCGGCAACATGCGCGAGCCCTTCCGCCGGATGAATGCCTTTCACGCTCGCCGCCGCCGCGAACAGCACCGGCATCATGTTCGCGAGCCCAAGACCCATCAGCGTGAAGCCGATCAGCGCCGCAACCGCGTTCGGCAGCAGTAGCGCGCCGACCATCCCGACGCAGGCGAGGGTCGCGCTCGCCATCACCAGTTGCGGTGCGCCGAAGCGGGCGCGCACGGCGTCGCCGCCGAACCGTGCGGCCGCCATGCCGCCCGAAAACGCCGCGTAGGCCGCGCTCGCAAGCGCGGGTGTGGCAAGTACGACGTCGCGCATGTAGACGGTGGCCCAGTCGTACATCGCGCCTTCGGCGATCAGCGCAACCAGCGCCATTGCGCCGAGCGCCCACAACGCCGGCGAGCGCCAGCGATTCGCGCGCGGCACGGCGGAGTCGGGGTGATCGGCATGCGGCACGTGCGGCAGCACGGAAGGACAGGCGGCGATCAGCACGAGCGCGCTCACCGCGGCAGCCAGCGCAAGATGGACCGCCGGCGCCATGCCGCGCGACAGCAGCGCCCCGCCGGCCGCCGCACCAAACATCCCGCCGACGCTGAACATGCCATGCAACGACGACATGATCGGCTTGCCGAGCGCTTTTTCGACGGCGCTGGCCTCCGCGTTCATCGCGACATCCAGCGTGGCCATACCCGCGCCGAAGGCGGCCAGCACGACCAGCAGCATCCAGTAAGCCGGCACGACCAGAATCAGCGCCGCGCACATCGCCATCACGAGGCCGCCGGCGAGGCAGGCGCGGCGCGTGCCGACTCGCGCGATCCACGAAGCATTGGCCGCCATCGCCCCGATCGAGCCGCCGGCGACAGCCAGCAACGCAAACGAGAGCAACGCCGCGTTCAGATGAAAACGGTCGCGCACCGTCGGCACGTGCACGCCCCACGAGGCGTACATCATGCCGGCAATAAAGAACACGGCCATCGTGGCGAGACGGGCGCGCTGCCGGGCCGTATCGGAGAGGTCGCGGTGGGCGGCGGGAAGGGCGGCGAATTCGGAGGAACGGTCTGACACGGAAATCTCGAGGAGGGGTGACGCGCGAGAAAGCACGTTGAAAGCGAATTTCCGATTCTAACGAAGCATGCTGTCTTATGCTTGGAAGGCGGAATCCGCATATTGGCGATTATTCAGTTCGGAGCCGCCAGCGTTGTGCGGCCTGCTTACCGGCGTTTGTGATTCGCCGCTCATCTATCGAGGAACGCGCACTTGAATATTCCCGCTCATGCTCCGCTGCATCTGCTGCATACAGCCGCTGTCGGCACGCTCGCCACTCATGCGCGCCAGCCGGAAGGTTTCCCTTATCCGTCAGTGCTGCCGTTCGCACCGGATTTGCAGCATCGTCCGACCATCCTCGTGAGCCGCCTCGCCGAGCATACCCATAACCTGCACGCCGACCCGCGCGCCGGTTTTCTGGCCGTCGACGCCCCCGACGGCGACGTGCTGAGCGGCCAGCGCGTCACCTTGCTCGGCACCTTCGAGCCGGTCGACTCGACGCCCGAGGTGGTGCAGCGTTATCTGCGCTATCACCCCGACGCGGAGCGCTATCTCGTACTCGGCGACTTCACTTTCTGGGCGATGCGGCTCGAGCGGCTGCGTTATATCGGCGGTTTCGGCGCAATGGGCTGGCTCGCCGGCGATGAACTCGATCCGTTGCCGCCACTCGTTTTCGATGAAGAGAACGCGTTGATCGCGCAATTCGCCGCTCAGTCCGGGAGTAAGGGCGAGTTTCAGCTAGTTGGCGTCGACCGATATGGCGTGGATCTGAAACTGAACGGTGAACGCAGCCGGTTTCCCTTTGACGACGCCAAACCCGATACTGAAACCTTGCGCGCGGCGCTAGAAGATTGCATGCAGCGCTACATGAATTAGATTTTTACCGGGGTTCGGGGAAAACACTCATGCGTAATACCAGCGCAGACGGCGCGTCTCAATATGTTACGACATTTCATGTTGAAGCTATCATGGTATGAAATGTTGGCGTCAAATCTGCATTTTAAATTTCATCTTTTGATAGTTAATCCCATATTTACTGATGCTCACTGCGTTTTTCAGCAAAAAGCGAAATGATCTGCCTGAAAGGAAGTGGTCGGGCGCGACGGTAGCTGGAAATTTTTTGAAACGAATCTAGTTTAATTTTCCGCCCCATCTTTTGTAATCTTTCTATCTTGTGTTAATCTCGCCTCCAATTCCGAGGCGTGATCTATCTTCAAAGGGCAAGCCGGCTTAAGACTGGCGGTCATTTATCCAAACCACAAAGGGAATCTATGTCTTCCTACAAGGAACTACTCGCCCAGCGCGAGAAGCTCGAAAAGCAGATCGAAGAAGCGAAGTCGCGCGAATACGCTGAAGTGCTAAATGAAATCAAGCAGAAAATGACCGACTACGGCATTTCTCTGACAGAACTGGGTGGCGGTCGTGCTGCCAAGGGTGCTAAAGCCGCGCGTCCGCGCGCAGGCGTCGCACCGAAGTATCGCGACCCGGATAGCGGCAGCACGTGGTCGGGCCGCGGTAAGCCGCCGCGCTGGATTGCAGGTCTGGATCGCGAAAAGTTTCTGATCGAGAAGTAATGCTTTGTAGCAGCTTTGCCGGCCGCTTTTTGCCTGCAACTAATGCTTCCGATCATAAGTCATACGAATAGCTTCAATCAGATGCAGTGATTGCGTCTGCCGTTGCGAAAGAGAACCGCGTACCGTCGAGGGCGCGGTTTTTTTATTTACTGCAGCCACTGCCGTGATTTTTTGCCGCATGAACACCAGTCAACTGGAACGCGAATGCTTTTCGTTTAGATAACCGATTGATTTAAAAGGAATTTTGTTGGAATCTCCGGCGCATTTCGAGATGCGCCGGGTAGAATGTAGGAAGTGAACTTTTCATTCCACTTCTGAGATGCCCGCCGCCACTGCTGCCCCATCCGCCGAGAAACATCGCGTTGCGCGCAAAAGTACCTTTGTCAGTATTGCGCTCAATACGGTGTTGATGACGCTGCAAATCGTCATCGGCGTGTTTGCGCACTCGCAGGCATTGGTCGCCGACGGTGTCCATTCCCTCGCCGATCTGATTTCCGATTTTGTCGTGCTGATTGCCAATCGGCACAGCGGCGCAAAGCCCGACGCGGATCACAATTACGGGCACAGTCGCTACGAGACGGTGGCGTCGCTATTTTTGGGCGCGCTTCTGATTGCGGTGGGCGTCGGCATGTTATGGCGAGCCGGAACGCGTCTCGCCGATTTGCAAAATATTCCCGCCGTGCATATGAGCGCGCTCGCCGTCGCATTGCTGGTTCTGGTTTCCAAAGAGAGTCTGTTTCGCTACATGCTGCGGGAAGCACAACGCGTGCGTTCCGCGATGTTGATCGCCAATGCCTGGCACGCGCGCTCCGATGCGGCGTCGTCGCTGGTGGTCGCGAGCGGTATTGTCGGCAGCCTCGCCGGCGTGCGGCTGCTCGATCCGATTGCTGCGGCGATTGTCGGCTTCATGGTGGCGCGCATGGGCTGGATGTTCGGCTGGGACGCGCTGCAGGATCTCTCCGACCGCGCGCTCGACGACGCTGCCACCGCCGACATGCGCGCGCTGCTGCTCTCGACGCCCGGCGTACGTGACGTGCACGAAATGCGCACGCGCAAGATGGGCGATTTCGCGCTCGTCGACGCGCATATTCTCGTCGATCCGCTGATCTCGGTATCGGAGGGGCACTACATCGCCGAGTCGGCGCGCCTGCGCGTATTGACGGACAACCGCGTGCTCGACGCGTTGATTCATGTCGATCCAGAGAACGATGCGCTTGCACGTCCGCCCTTCGATCTGCCTACTCGCGAGCGGGTCATTGCAGAGGTGAACTCCGCGTTGGCGTCTTACGGCATGAAGGCGGCGGCGGTGAATATCCACTACCTGAGCATGGGGCTGGATGTCGAAGTTGTGCTGCCGGATGCATCGTCGTCGCGCAAGCTGCCCAGCGAGGCGCTGCGGCTTGGGCGGGCGGATCTGGCGGCGCTCAGGGCTCGCCTGGGCGCGCGCAGAGTGGAACTGCTACAGGCATTGGACGCGGTATCTGCGGAAGTCGATGCGGAAACGCTCGCCGCAAAAGGCGGTGTGGGCATTGGAGGGCGCACGAAGGCGACGGAACCGCACAGCGCTACCTGAGACATGCGGAACCGCGCGAGCATGCCGCCGCCCGCGTGGCGTGTCTATGCCATTAACGGATCACAGTGGCAGTTGCGTATCGAATTTGATCTCGCGCAGCACCACGCTCGTGCGAACCTGCGCAACGGCGGGAATCTTGAAGATGCGTTCGTGCAGAAAGCTGTCGTACGCCTTGATGTCCGGCGCGACGATTTTGAGGATGTAGTCCGATTCGCCGGTCGTGCTGTAGCATTCGGTGACTTCGGGGCAGGTGGCGATTTCCCGCTCGAACTGTTCCACGCCGCCTTCGGTGTGCCGCGTGAGATGGATGTGCGCGAGGGCGCACACGTGCAGCCCAAGTTTTTCCCGATCCAGCAGCGCCGTGTAGCGCTGGATGACCCCCGACTGCTCCATGTCCTTGATGCGCCGCCAGCATGGCGTGCTCGACAGGCCGACCTGGTCGGAAATTTCTTGCACCGAGCGGCGTGCATCGAGCTGCAATAGGCGCAGGATTTTTTGAGAGAACGTATCGAGTGTCAACTGCGCCTCCGTTTGCGTCGCCGTATCAACGCATGGTAGAGGGCGCGAAAACGAAACGCAATGTAAAACGGCCCTGGCGAGGGAGATTACCTAATTTGCCGGTTCCTCGGTGGTGTTTTGTCCTGTGCCGTCCCCATCTTTACCAGCTACCAGCGTGATCGCCTGACTTGCGCGCAAATCCTTCAGCATGTTGCAGAAAAGCGCGCCTTGTTCGATCGCGTCGTCCAGCGCGACATGCGTATGCGGATGTTCGTCGAACCAGTGCTTGGGAAAGCGCGGCTTGATGTTTTTGCGGTACGGCAGGCCGGTCATGGCGAAGGCCAGCGTCTTGATGTCGAGCGCCGACCAGGAAAACGGACAACGGCCGACAAACCGCATCATGTACCAGAACATATAGGTGAAGTCGAAGCCGGCCGGCATCGCCACGAACACGGGTTTGCCCGGCAAGGCCTCGACCCAGTCGACGTACGCCGTCAATGCGGCCTCCGGCTTCTGCAAATCCTTGCGGCAGGCTTCCCATGCTTCGGGCTGCGTCTTCCACCACGCTTCCTGCACGGGATGCGCCTTGGCCCCCTCGAGCAACTCCAGATTCGCCGAGAAGGTGGCGATCAGGCGCTTGTCTTCGGTGTAGGCGGCGGAGGCGAAACTGAGCATGGAATGCGGACCGGGAATCGGGCCGTCCGCTTCGACATCGGTGCTCACGTAGATTTCGCTGCTCATGCCTCGACTCCGTCGGCAACGTACGGATTGGTGCGGCGTTCGGCGCCGAACGTCGAAGTGGGACCGTGACCGGGGACGAAGGTGATGTCGTCGCCGAGCGGCCAAAGTTTTTCGCGAATCGAGCGCACCAGATCCGCATGATTGCCGCGCGGAAAATCCGTGCGGCCGATCGAGCCGGCGAACAGCACGTCGCCCACCAGCGCCAGCCGATGCGCGCGGCTAAAGAACACCACGTGGCCCGGCGTATGACCTGGGCAGTGATAGACCTCAAGCGTTTCGTCGCCGAACTGCACGCTGTCGCCGTTCTGCAGCCAGCGATCCGGTTCGAACGCTTCGGCGGCCGGAAAGCCGAAGCGCGTGCTTTGATCCGGCAGCTTGTCCAGCCAGAAGCGTTCGTCGGAATGCGGGCCTTCGATCGGCACGCCGTAGTGCGTGGCCAGCGTCTTCGCGCCCGCGCAGTGATCGATGTGGCCGTGCGTCAGAAAAACTTTTTCGACCGTCACGTTCTGCCGCGCGATTTCGCCGTCGATGATGTCGAGGTCGCCGCCCGGATCAACGACGGCCGCGCGTCCGGTTGCCTCGCAAACGAGCAGCGAACTGTTCTGCTGGAACGGCGTGACAGGGATCAAGGTGACTTTCATGGATGACGGCGCCGCTGGAAAAACATTGATTGTACCGGCCTCTCGTCCGCGTTCGCTGAGGGCGCTGAAGCCCCGGCGCAGCGGGCTTCGAGATGCTCATTCTTGCAGCAGGAGTGAAAATTCATCAAGGTTTTCAGTCGCTTGCCAACCCGGAATTCTGTTTTAGGTATAATGCACCCCATGCACAGGGAACTGTGCGTGCCACAAGGCGATGCGTCCCCATCAAAAATGGGCACGCGGATCGCCACTCAAGTATGGGCTGTCGCACTTTTGGACGGCCATCAAGTATCGATGCTTTCGATGCACACGTCTTGCCCAGCCAGGCGCCGCGCGCCTGCTACGGACTTAACTGCCGTGACGCTGGGTGGGGCCTACGCCGCCGTTCCTGCGCGCTGAGTTTCGCGCGCAAGAACGTGTTTGCCACGTTCGATGGCGGCATGTGGGGTCTGGTCAGGCTGCCGGGGACAGGTTGCGCCAGACGTGAAAATTAACCGTGCGGTAGCGGCTGAATGAGCCGCATCCGGGCTTTGACGTTCTGCGCTTGTCTGCGCGGCGCGTTGTCGTCCATTGCCGCCGGAGTCGCAGGCAACACGCTCAACTTTGGCGTGATGCGGCTCGACAATGTGATTGCACGTCTTATGAAAACTCGGTTATCCCGTGGTCTGGGGACTCTTTTTGCCTTTTTTGTGCTGGCCGGTTGCGCCACGCCTCCGGGCGCTAGCAACACGTCGGAAAGCGGCGCGCCGCAGAGCACGAAACTGACGCAAGCGGGCTCCTTTGGACCGCAAGCTTTCGGTAGCGCGCCGGCCTCCGGCGCGACTGCTCAAGGCTCGTCGCTGGCCGATGCAAAGCCTCTCACCGATGAAGGTTCCGGCATTTCGGACTTTCATCAGACCGGTCGCGCTTCGTGGTACGGCCGCGGCTTTCATGGCCGCCGTACCGCCAACGGCGAACGCTACGACATGCACGCGCTGACCGCCGCGCATCGTACGTTGCCGCTCGGCTCCTATGTGCGTGTGACCAATCCGGCCACGTCGCGCTCGGTCGTCGTGCGTATCAACGACCGTGGTCCGTATGCGCGCGGCCGCGTGATCGATCTTTCCATGGCTGCCGCCTCCGCGCTGGACATGCGCCATGCCGGTACGGCGCGGGTGCAGATTGAAGGGCTGACGCAGCAGGAAGCACGCGACGCGCGTAACGAAATGCTGGCGTCGAATTCGGATTCGAGCGCCCAGAAGTGATATGACTGCGGCGAGCGCGGCTAAGGCGCGCTCCTCGTAGCGCCGCGTCGGCGGCCTCACGGGTTGTGTCCGCAGAAGAACGAAGGGCCGCATTGCGCGGTCCTTTTTAGTTTGTCCGTCAGCTTTACTCTTCGTCTTCCTTTTTCAGCGCCAGCGCGCGCGCGTACAGCGCGTTGCGCGCCGCTCCGGTGATCGCCGCCGCTACTTTAGCCGCGCTACTCACCGTCAACTCCTCCAGCAGAATGCCTAGCAGCGCGTCGTGATCGTGTTCGCCGACGGCTTCCGGCTGCGCGCCTTCCACCACCAGCACGAATTCGCCGCGTTGCCGGTTCGGATCGGCGGCGAGCCACGTTGGCGCTTCGGCCAGGGTGCCGCGATGCAGCGCTTCATGTAACTTCGTCAATTCCCGTGCGATGAGCAGTTTGCGCTCGCCGCCGAATGCATCGGCCAGTGCCTGCACCGTTTCGACGATCCGGTGCGGCGCTTCGTAGAACACCATCGCGTGAGGATGGCTTGCGAGCGGCTGCAGCGTCGCGGCGCGGGCTTTGGCTTTCGGCGGCAGGAAGCCGAGGAACGAGAACGTCGCGACCCAGTCGCCGGCCACGCTCAGCGCGGTCGCGAGCGCGCTTGCGCCGGGCAGCGGGATGACGGGAAAGCCGGCTTCGCGGACCGCGTCGACGAGTTTCGCGCCGGGGTCCGAGATGCCCGGCGTGCCCGCATCGGACACGTAGGCCACGCGTTCGCCCGCTCGCAGGTGCTCGATCAGACGCAGTGCCGCGGCGCGCTCGTTGTGTTGATGCACGGCGACGAGCGGTTTCGAGATGCCGTAACGCGCGAGCAGTTGCCCCGTGTTGCGGGTGTCTTCGGCGGCAATGCGGTCCACCAGTCCGAGCACATGCAACGCGCGCAGCGTGACGTCGGCGATGTTGCCGATCGGCGTGGCCACCACATATAGCGCGGCAGTGGGGTACTGCTGCCCTTGCGCGAGTTCGGAGAGAGGAGTCATGAGGCAGAAGACACAGACAGACGGAACGAGGCCGCCATTGTGCCACGCGGTTCCACGGCATCCGCGTGGCGGACCGGCCGTGAGCGCGCCGGCGCCGAGCGGTGCCCTCACCAGGCCGCACAACTTTTCGGGACTCGTCGGGTCCAAACTCGTCGGCGCGGCTTTCGAGCTGCGTGCGCAGGAATTTTTGCAGCGCCAGCGTTTGCGATTCATCGCGCGCAATGTGTCGTGCCGCGGCGGCGAGATCGATCTGGTCATGCGCGAACGTGACGGCGCGCTGGTCTTCGTCGAAGTCCGGGCGCGTGCGCAGAAGCGCTACGGCGGCGCGGCGGCGAGTATCGGCTGGCAGAAGAAGCAACGCATCGTACGCGCCGCGCAACATTTTCTGGTGACGCGGGCCGCCGGCTGGCGCGATCAACCCGCGTGCCGCTTCGACGTGATCGCGTTCGAAGCCGGCCGTCTCGTGTGGTTGCGCGACGCGTTCCGTGCCGACGAAGTCTGACGCCAGGCGCGGAGAACGCGCGTGAGTGCGATAAACTTGCGCTCGCGTGCAGGCCACGGGGAACGTCGACAACGCGGCGAGCAGTGCAATGAGCGATGGTTTGCGCGCCTGCACCGCGTTGCCGGTCTGATTCATCGAAGCGGCACGACCTGGTAATACGACTTCACAACACGGCCGCGCAGTGCGGCCCATTCGCGGCAGAAGATAGAGACTCGATGTCAGTCGAACGCATTCAACAACACTTCCGCGACAGCGCGGCAGTCAAACTCGAAGCCCTCGAAACACTGTCGATGCCGATCGCCGCTGCGATCGACACGATGTTCGCCGCGCTGGCCAACGGCAATCGCATTCTCGCGTGTGGCAACGGCGGCTCGGCGGCCGACGCGCAACACTTCGCCGCCGAACTGATGGGCCGCTTCGAGCGCGAGCGGCCCGGCTTGCCGGCGGTCGCGCTGACCACCGACACCTCGGTGTTGACCGCCATCGCGAACGACTACGCGTTCGAACAGATTTTCTCGAAGCAGGTTTGGGCGCTTGGCCAGCCGGGCGACGTGCTGCTGGCGATCACCACGTCCGGCAATTCCGCCAACGTGCTCGCCGCGATCGAGGCCGCGCATGAGCGCGAAATGATCGTGGTCGCGCTGAGCGGCAAGGGCGGCGGACGCATGCAGGAAGTATTGAGCGACACCGATATCCAAATCTGTGTGCCGTCCGATCGCACCGCGCGCATTCAGGAAGTGCATTTGCTGACCATCCATTGTCTGTGCGACGGCATCGATGCCATGTTGCTGGGCGAAGACTGAGACTGATTCCGAAGGAGAGCTAGTTGATGAGCGTATTCCGCGTCAAGAAGACACTGGTGAGAACCGTGCTGGTGGTTGGGTTCGCGGCGGGGCTGTCCGCAACGTTGCAGGGTTGCTTTCTCGCCGTTGCCGGCGCGGCGGGCGGCAGCGCGCTGGTGGCGACGGACCGGCGCACGCTCGGCGCGCAGACCGAGGATCGCGAGTTGCAGGTGAAGGCGCTCTCGCAGATCAGCCAGAACTTGCCCGACAACGCGCACGTGAACGTGACGGTGTTCAATCGTCGCGTGCTGCTGACCGGCGAAGTGGCGGGGGACGTGTCGAAGCAACGCGCGGAAACCATCGTGCGTGGTTTGAACAACGTCAGCACGATCGTCAACGAACTGACGATCATGCCGGCCAGTTCGTTCTCGTCGCGCACCAACGACACGTACCTGGAGACGCGTGTTAAGACCGCGCTGATCGCCGAGAAGAACATTTCGGCGAACAACTTCAAGGTGGTGGCAGAGCGTGGCTCGGTGTACCTGATGGGCCTCGTCACGATGGACGAAGGCAATCGCGGCGCGGATGTCGCGAGCCGTGTGCCGGGCGTGGTGCAGGTCGTGAAGGTGTTCCAGTACATTCAGCCGGCGGAAGCCGCGGCGGCTGCCGCCGCAGCGGGGACGGCACCCGTAACGGCGGCTTCGCAACCGGACGCGAGTGCGCCGACCGTCGGCACTATTCCTGATTCGTCGGTGAGTTCGCGGCCGCTCGAACAGCAGACGCCCGCGCCGGTCACCAATTCGAACGCCGTGCATCCGGGTAACCCGAAGGCGACGACGCCATGATGCGCGGTGTTGCCTTGGTGATCAGCGTGCTGCTGGTCGGTGCGCTTGCGGGTGCCGTTGTACCGGCTGCGCGTGCCGCCGATGCGCCGCGCGGCCAACTGGTCGCCAACGCGAATGCTTGCATGGGATGTCATGCGGTGGATCGCAAACTGGTCGGCCCGTCGTTCCAGCAGATCGCCGCGAGGTACAAGGGCGACGCCCAGGCGCCGGCGAAATTGTCGCGCAAGGTGAAGGACGGCGGTTCTGGCGTGTGGGGCATGATTCCGATGCCCGCGCATCAGTCGATGAGCGATGCGGATATTCGGGCAGTGGTGGATTGGGTGCTTGCAGGGGCGCCTTCCAGGTGATGGTTTTTCGTCGGCTTGCCAGAGGTTGGGGGCTTGGCAAAACGGAAAATGCCTGTGCTAGAATTGTTTGCACGTTGGGGGGGTAGCTCAGCTGGGAGAGCGTCGCGTTCGCAATGCGAAGGTCGGGAGTTCGATCCTCCTCCTCCCACCAATAAGATTTGTCGTCACGCGAAAACCGGCTACACGCCGGTTTTCGCGTTTCTGTCCCAAGCTTTCCGCACTAAACCGCTCTGCCTCCCCGAGCGATGTCCCGCTTAAGCGCCACCCATCCAAGCACGGCGCTCGCGCAGAACAACACGTTCAAAACTTATCCCACCCGTCATCCGTACCGGTCGCGCCCGCAGCCGTCGCCAACGCGGAACCCAACGCCGCGCCCGGCGCGACACCCGACGCGGCGCCCGCCAACCCCGTCGCCCGCACAACCCGCCGCCCAGACACAACCCCCCGCTCCTCCCGCACCGTCCCCTTCCGCAAAGGCACCGCGGCGACAAGCCCCCCCGCACCACCACCATTCAAAATCTGAAAGAACGCCACAGCCTCATTCAACTGCTGCCCCTGGTCTTCCATCGACCGCGAAGCCGCCGCCGCTTCTTCCACCAAAGCGGCATTCTGCTGCGTGACATTGTCCATCTGCGTGATCGCGAGATTGACCTGCTCGATGCCGCGGCTTTGCTCACTCGATGCCGCCGCGATCTCCGACATGATGTCCGTCACCCGCGCCACCGCCTGGGTGACTTCGGCCATCGTCTTGCCCGCTTCACCGGCAAGCGCCGACCCGTCGCGGATCTTCTCCACCGAGGTGGCAATCAGATCCTTGATTTCCTTGGCCGCGCTCGATGAGCGCTGCGCCAGGCTTCTGACTTCGCTCGCCACCACCGCGAAACCGCGACCTTGCTCACCAGCGCGCGCAGCCTCGACGGCCGCGTTGAGGGCGAGAATGTTCGTCTGGAACGCAATACCTTCGATGATGCCCGTGATGTCCGCGATTTTGGTTGAGCTATCGCTGATGTCGTGCATGGTGTTCACCACCTGGCCGACCACCTCGCTGCCTTTCTGCGCGACCGACGAAGCGTTCGTGGCGAGCATGCTGCCTTGCTGCGCGTTGTCCGCGTTCTGCTTAACCGTCGAGGTGAGTTCCTCCATGCTCGACGCCGTCTCCTGCAGCGAGGCCGCTTGCTGCTCGGTGCGCTGGCTCAAATCCATATTGCCCGCGGCGATCTCGCGCGCGGCGCCGGCGATGCTCGTGCTGCTGTCGCGCACGCGTCCGACGACCGCCGTCAGCCGTTCGTTCATCTCGCGCAACGCACCGAGCAGCTTGCTGGTTTCATCGCTGCCGTCGACCACGATGCGCGTACGCAGATCGCCTTCCGACACAGTGCGCGCGACATCGATCGCCTGGCGCAGCGGTCTGGTCACCGCGCGCGTAATCAGCACGCATGCGCCGATCGCGAGCGCCACCGCGATCAGGCTGATCGCGATCAGCAGATTGCGCTGGTTCTCATAGTGTGCCGCGTATTCGCTGATCATCTGTTCCTGACGCGTATGCGTGTAGTCGGCATACGCGTCGGTCGCGCGAATCAGCGCGGCGAGCAACGGTCGGCATTGATCGTCCATCTTGACGATCGCCTCGTCGCGCTTGTTGGTCAGCGCGAGGTTGACGATGTCGGTGGCGACCGGTCCATACAAAGCCTCCACCCGATTGATCTCGGCGACGAGACTGCGCGCTTTCTCCGACGTGTCGGTAGCGGTCGCGATCATGTCGTTGAGTTTCTTCAAATCGGTTTGCACGTCTTCGTGCGCGCGCAGCACATCGGCTTTCTCTATTTCGAGGTCCTGCGGCTTGGTCACGAGCACGAGATTACGCGCGGCGATTGCCCGGCGGTCGACTGCGGTTCGCACCTGCACCGCCATGTCCGCGCGTGCATTGATACCGCGCACGAAGCTGGAAAAACCATCGGTTGAGTCGCTGAGCGCTTTCAGGGAAAGCCCGGAAACCGCGACGACGATAAGAGACAGCATGCCGAACCCGGCAATGAGTTTTGCTTTGATGGTGAGGTGCTTTAGTGTCAAAATTTTTTTCTCCAATAACGAAACGTAGATGCGTTCGCAATGGACTCTCAGGTCCGGGCATGGGAGCGTCTGTGTGACCGCCGCACATCGCGGGGCCTCGCGCGGTCTATCCCTTCGATGTCTTGCGTCGATGCAGCAGCCAAAGCGCATCGACGCAAGCCACAAAATGGGTATCCCATTTACCGGATATCGGTTCGCACACTCGAGTACTGAAGGCAGATCGGGTATATCTCTACAAGGCTTGCACGCGATGACCGACAAAATTGGAATTTCTCGGCAACCGAATATATTCGAGCGCGTGATGAAAGCATTGCATCGAGCAAGAGGATGGAGCAATCGCTTGAGAAAGGTCGGCGTTCCCGTTGGTCTCGCCATGCTGAAGGTCGCCCGCCACGGCGCCGATCAAGCCGAGCTCGAGACCACCGACATCCGCGCGTTGAGCCGCTCAGCATCCCGGCCCGCGTTCGATCTGCATACTGGCTGAGCACGCGCGAGCGGTGCCGAACTCGCCCGACCCGGCAAAAAACTCGTCTTTTCGATGGTTTGGCGCGGCGCATCGTCTGGTACGCTACCGCTTCACGGTACGCGCCAGTGAGGACGCGGCCCTCTTCTTCACGCGCTTAGGCGAGCGCATGTTCGAACGAAAAGCCCATGGTGACGCGCCGACCGAACTTCGTGATTGCGATCAGTATCGTGCTGGCCAGTGCGATTCTTGCGATCGCCGTGTGGGTGCTGGCACAGATGCGCGACGATGCATTGCGGCGCGCCCAGGATTCGGTCTTCAACGTGTCGCTGCTGGTCGAGCGCGACGTGTCGCGCAATCTGGAGATTTACGACCTCTCGCTGCGCGCGGTGATCGACGGTCTGAAACACCCCGGCGTGCTGGAGCTGGATCCGGCCATCCGCCAGATGGTGTTGTTCGACGGATCGGCGAGCGCCAAAGACATGGGCTCGATCCTCGTGACCGACGAAGCCGGCAACATCAAGTTTGACTCGCAGGCCACGCCGCCACGCCTCGTCAACCTCGCCGACCGTGATTACTTCAAGGTGCAGCGGGACTCGCCCAACGTCGGTCTGTACATCAGCCACCCGTTCATGCCGAAGGTCAGCGGCAAGGAAATCAGCATCGCGCTGAGCCGGCGCATCACGCGGCCGGACGGCAGTTTTGGCGGCGTGGTGGTCGGCACCATGCGTCTCACCTATTTCCGCAGGCTGTTCGCCGGCATGAATCTCGGCGCCGGAGGTTCGATGGCGCTGATGCTGAACGACGGCACGATGCTGATGCGGCGTCCGTTCGATCCGAAAATCATCGGTATCAATCTGACCGGCACCGCCAACTACTCGCGCTTCACCCAGCAGCCGAGCGGGGATTTCTTCGGCACGGCGGCGATTGACGGTGTCGAGCGCTGGTACGCGTTCCGCCATATCGACATGTATCCGCTGATCCTCGACGTTGCGCTGTCCACGCGCGATATCTACGTGGAATGGCGGCACCGCGCGTGGATCATCGGCTCGCTGATCGCCGCGCTCGATGTCACGATCATCGCGCTGGCGCTTCTGTTCTCGCATCAGTTGCGCTATCGCCGAGCGGCCGAAGAAGAATTGCGCGTGCTGGCGCGCACCGACGGGCTGACCGGCCTGAACAATCGCCGCAGCTTCGAGGAACACGCGGAAGATGAGTGGCGCCGCGCGCAGCGCAACGCGTGGCCACTGTCGATGCTGCTGATCGACGTCGACAGTTTCAAAGGCTTTAACGACCTGTACGGCCATTCCGCGGGCGACGACGCGCTCACGGCGGTGGCCCGTTGTATCACGCAGAGCGTGCGGCGTCCGGGCGACACGGCGGCGCGCTACGGCGGTGAAGAGTTCGCCGTGCTGCTGCCGGACACTGACGAAACTGGCGCAACTTTCATCGCCGAGAAGATTCGTGCAGCGGTTCAGGCGCTTCAGCTTCGCCACGTGGCGAGTTCGCACCATGTCCTGACCGTGAGCATCGGCATCGCCACCGCGCGAGGCGAGGTGTTCGCAACGAGCCGCGCGCTCCTGAACGCCGCCGACGACGCGCTGTACGAAGCCAAAGATGCGGGCCGCAATCGCGTGCTGAGTTCTCGCACCGTGACGCACACTTCGCCCATCGGCGGCGGCGCGGTGACGCCCCGCACCGAAGCGCGCAACTCCGTCTAGAGCAAGCCGCGTAAATTTACCCGGGTAATATCTTGCATTTGAATTTAACCCGGATATAATTCGACAAATTCTTCATTTGGAGTTTGTCATGACCGCCCATCCGACCACCTGCACCGCGTTCGAAGGCCATCGCCGTATCGCCTCCGGCGCCTTGCCCGACGTGGCGCTTGCCGTGAGGGAAGTACTGGCGCGCGGCGAACAGGCGCCGGTTCTCGTCTTCGACGACGTGACCAGCCGGCCGGTCGAATTCGATCTGCGCGGCACACCCGACGAGATCGTCGCGCGGTTAGCGAGCCAGGATGACGGCGCCCAAACCGCTCACGCCATCGACGACGCAGCAGAGGACACGCCACGCGGCCGTGGCCGACCCAAGCTCGGTGTGGTGGCGAGGGAAATCACGTTGTTGCCGCGCCATTGGGACTGGCTCAACGGACAGTCTGGCGGTGCGTCGGTCGCGTTGCGCAAACTGGTCGACGCGGCGCGCGTGGCCGGCGAGAACAAGGACCGTCAGCGCGCGGCGCAGGAAGCCGTGTATCGCTTCATGACCGCGCTGGCCGGCAATCTGCCGCGCTATGAAGATGCGACCCGCGCGCTGTACGCCGACGACCGCCCGCGTTTCGACGAGATCGTCGCGGCATGGCCGCAGGACGTACGCGACTACACTTTGCGACTCGCCAACAACGCGTTCGCGACGCGCGCATAAAGGCACGCAGATCGCAGCGTCTTTGCAAGCGACGCGCGCACCGAATCGCATAGACAAAAAAAAGCCGCTCACGCGGGGAAGCGTGAGCGGAAAGTCGGAGAGTTACAACAACATCGCATGCGCCTACTCATGGGGGTCGGCGCAGCAAAACAAGTCTAAGAGCTTGCTCTTATCCGATACATCAGACGAATCCCAAACTTGCCGCTGACCGGCCGGGCACATAGCGCCTCGCGCCCCGGTCGCGTGCGCTAAGCATTGCTTACAACATCCTGTCCCGGTTATTCCTGACATTTCGCGCATCAAGTCTCTGTGGTACCCGCCGTAATTGAGGTGGGAGCGTCGCTACGTATCCGGCAGATCGCGAAACGTTCGCGACAGCGTGGCGGCTCGAGCGTCCGCCGTGATTCGTGAAGGATGGTGAAATGAAGTGGTTCGACCGCATGCCTGTGTTCAGGAAACTGCTGCTGGCGTTTGCCGTGGTGATTGGTTTTTGCGTCGTGATCGGCGCGATGTCGCTGAGTACGCTCTCGTCGATGCACGGCATTACCGACGCCATCTGCGATAAGCACATGAACGGCCTGTACTGGATGGAAGAGGCGAACCGCCACAAGATCGATTCCGATCTGGCCGCCGCGAATCTCGGCTACGCCGCCGACGACGCCGGCCGTCAAAAGTTGAAGGACAGCATTGTCGGCTCGCTCAAGGAGATGCACACCGCCTACGACCAGTATCGCGCGACGATCGAGACGGGCAAGGGCCAGGAAATGTTCGACGACGTGCTGCGCAAGTCGGCGGTGTGGGAAGGTATCGTGCATCAGCAGATCGGCCTCGAACCGATTCCGGCGGGCGTCGACAACAACGAACTCGTGCGTCGTGCGATTGCGTCGAGTGAGGCGCTGCGCGATCGCATCACGGCGCTGATCGACTATCGCCGCCAGCAAGCCAACGACGCGCAAGCGGAAGCGTCCACCGGCTATCAGCACATGCGCATCGTCATGAGCGCGCTGGTGCTGGGCGCGATCGTCGCGGGCATGCTGCTCGCCATGGTGATCGCGCGTCGTCTCGCGGGGCAACTCGGCGGCGAACCGGATTACGCGATGCAGATCGCCAACCGCATCGCGGACGGTGACCTGAGCGTGCGCGTCGAAACACGCGCCGGCGACGCTCACAGCTTGCTGTTCGCGTTGCGCAACATGCGCGAACGGCTGGCCGGCATCGTGTCGGGCATCAGCGAGTCGAGCGAATCGATCCTGATGGCGTCGGGCGAAATCGCGCAGGGCAATACCGATCTGTCGCAACGCACTGAAGAACAGGCCGCGGCGCTGCAGGAAACCGCGTCGAGCATGCAGGAGCTGACGTCGACGGTGAAGATGAACGCCGAGAACGCGCAGCAGGCCGGCGGCGTGGCGCACGGCGCGTCGGAAGTCGCGGCGCGCGGCAGCCATCTCGTCGGCGATGTGGTCGAAACGATGCGCGAGTTGGCGGCCGGTTCGAAGCGCATGACGGACATCATCGCGGTGATCGAAGGGATCGCGTTCCAGACCAACATTCTCGCGCTGAACGCGGCGGTGGAAGCAGCACGTGCCGGCGAACAAGGCCGCGGCTTTGCGGTCGTGGCGGGCGAAGTACGCTCGCTCGCGCAGCGCAGCGCGGTGTCGGCGAAGGAGATCAAGGAGTTGATCGAAAGCTCGACGGCTCGCGTGGGCAGCGGCGCAGAACTCGCCGAGCGGGCTGGGCAGACCATGGCCGAAGTCACGCACGCGGTGCAACGCGTGACCGACATCATGGGCGAGATTTCGTCGGCCTCGCAGGAGCAAAGCACTGGCATCGAAGAGGTCAACCGCGCGGTCGCGCAGATGGACGACGTGACCCAGCAGAACGCGGCATTGGTCGAACAGGCAGCGGCCGCGGCAGCGTCGATGGCGGATCAGGCGAGGCAGTTGCAGGCGGCCGTGACGGTGTTTTCGCTGGAAGCGCGGCACGACTGAGGGCGCGGGTGCTCGCGCGGGTGTTCATGAAGGGCGCAACGGATTGCGCCCGCTTCCACGCGATGCCTCGCCGCGCATTTCCCCGAGCTTGCCAGGCCCAATGGCACTCCGTACACTCGCGCCTAATTCCTGGGCGGCGCTTTGTTCCGGCGCCGCGCCACCATACATAGCGCCGAACAGAGGAGAACCCCCGCCATGGCCGATTCCTATTTCCCCCGCTGGCGTCCCCAGTCTGCGGCTGCCGAGGGCCGCATCGTCGCTACCGACGAGCGGCTCGCGTGGCCGCAGATGTTTGCGATGGGCGTGCAACACGTCGTCGCGATGTTCGGCTCGACGGTGCTCGCGCCGTTGCTGATGGGCTTCGATCCGAACCTGTGCATCTTCATGTCGGGCATCGGCACACTGTTGTTCTTCGTGCTGGTGGGCGGCCGCGTGCCGAGCTACCTCGGGTCGAGCTTCGCGTTCATCGGTCTCGTGATCGCGGTCACGGGTTATGGTGGGCATGGCCCGAACCCGAACATTCCGGTCGCACTGGGCGGCATCATCGCGTGCGGCGTGGTGTACGCGATGATTGGCCTGATCGTTTCGGCGGTCGGCACCAAATGGATCGAGACGCTGATGCCGCCGGTGGTGACGGGCGCGATCGTCTGCGTGATCGGTTTGAATCTGGCGCCGATCGCGGTGCGCGGCGTAAGCGGCAGCAACTTCGATTCGTGGATGGCGCTCGTCACCGTGCTGTGCGTCGGCGCGGTCGCGGTGTTCGCGCGCGGCATGTTGCAGCGTCTGCTGATTCTGGTCGGCCTGCTGATGGCGTACGTCATTTACGCGATCGTGACGAACGGTCTTGGCATGGGTAAGCCGGTCGATTTCGCCATCGTCGCGAACGCCGCGTGGTTCGGCATGCCGCACTTCACGGCGCCGGCGTTCAACGTGCAGGCAATGACCTTGCTCGCGCCAATCGCGGTGATCCTGGTGGCGGAGAACCTCGGGCATATCAAGGCAGTGAGCGCGATGACGGGCCAGAATCTGGACCGCTACGTCGGCCGGGCGTTTCTCGGCGACGGACTCGCGACGATCGTCTCCGGCTTCGCTGGCGGCACGGGCGTCACGACGTATGCCGAGAACATCGGCGTGATGGCTGTCACCAAGATCTATTCGACGCTGGTCTTTGTGATTGCCGCGTTGATCGCGCTGGTGCTGGGTTTTTCACCGAAGTTCGGCGCGGTGATCCAGACCATTCCGGGACCGGTGCTGGGCGGCGTGTCGATTGTCGTGTTCGGGCTGATCGCCGTAACCGGCGCGCGCATCTGGGTCGTCAACAAGGTGGACTTCTCCGACAACCGCAATCTGATCGTGGCCGCGGTCACGCTCGTGCTCGGCGCCGGCGACTTCTCGTTGAAGCTCGGCGGCTTCGGTCTCGGTGGCATTGGCACCGCGACGTTCGGCGCGATCATTCTCTATGCGCTTCTGAGAAGGAAGCCGGCTCAAGGTCCGGTGGCGTGAGTTTTCGCGCACGCTGAAGCACTCGTTTCTACAGGTTCGTCGCGGCGCGGCTTTTTCTTTCGCACGTTGTCTTGATCGAAGAAAAGGCCGTTGCCGCCGCCGGAATCGCACCCACGTAGCGCAAGCTCCCGTTACTTTCTCCGCGCCGTCAGTGCGGTCTCCGACAAGTCCACCTCCCGCATCAGCTTGTTCAACGTCTCGTCGTTGATCTCCTGGCTGCTGTGCAGTTCCAGCAACGCTTTACGCTCGGCTCTCATGGCAGCGAGCTTCATCCTGAACTCCAGCGCGTCGGCACGGCGCGCCAGCTCGCGCGGTTCGCGTTCTTCATCGAGCGTGGCGAGGCGGCGCCGATAGAGGTCCATCACGCGCGCCGTGACGTCCGCCGCATACGCCGAGGCCGACTCATCGAGATTCGCACACTCTCTGTCGTGCACCTCGTCGACGGCGCGAATCGCGGCTTGCGCGGCTATGGTCCGGGCGAGCGCTTCTTCGGCGGCGTGCGGATCCTTGCCGCGGCGCCAGCCGCTCAGCAGCAGCGGCAACGCCACCACCGCCACGATCAGCGAGACCAGAATCACGCCGGATGCGATGAAGATCGCGAGATCGCGGCCCGGCAACGGGGCGCCACCCGGCAACACCTCCGGCAATGACAACACGCCCGCGAGCGTTACGGCTCCGCGCACGCCGGCTACCGTCGTCACCGCGGCAGTGCGTAGGCCCGGAACGGCGTTCGCCATGCCTTGTTTTGCGGCGCTGCGGCTCGCGAAATAGCGCAGCAGCCACACCCATACAAAGCGCATCGCGTAGAGCGCGCCCGCTACCGCGGCGATGTAGCCGATCAGCCGCCAGACCTGCGCGTCACTGGTCTCGTGGGCGTCGAGCAATGCCCGGCCGAGAATGTGCGGAAACTGCAGCCCCAGCAGAATGAACACCATGCCGTTGAACACGAACTCGATCATCGTCCACGTGCTGCTCGCGCGCACTCGCGATGACGCCGGCCCCGCAGTCACAATGGTCGTGTAGTTCATCATCATGCCGGCGGCGACCGCGGCCAGAATGCCGGACAACTCGAAACGCTCGGCCACCAGATAGGCGGCGAACGGAATCAGCAGAGTCATCACGACGCCGGGCGCCGGATCGCCTTCTTCGGTGAGATTCAGAAAGTGAGCCGACACGAAGCCGAACAGCCAGCTCACCGCCGCGCCGGTCGCGAGGCCGCCCACGGCGATGATCACGAAACTGATCGACGCGTCGCGCAACGAAAACACACCGGTCAGCGCCGCGGCAATCGCGAACTTCAACGCGACCAGTCCCGACGCGTCGTTCATCAACGCCTCGCCTTCGAGAATATGCATCAGCCGCCCCGGAATCTTGCCCTTGCCGACGATGCTGGATAACGCGACCGCATCGGTCGGCGACAACACGGCGGCCAGTGCGAACGCGACCGGCAGCGAGATCGACGGCACCAGCGCGTGCACAAAGTAGCCGACCACCAGCACCGTCATAAAGACGAGGCCGAGCGCGAGCATCAGGATCGAGCGGCGCGCCATGAAGAACTCACGCTTCGGAATGCGCCAGCCGTCCGCGAACAGCAGCGGCGGAATGAACAGCATCATGAAAATTTCCGGATCGAAGGTGACGTGCAGGCCAAGCCTCGGCCACGCGAGCAATGCGCCGATCGCGATCTGCACGAGCGGCAGTGGCAACGCGATCGGCAGGACGCGGGTGAGGGCGCCCGACGCGGCGACGGCGAGCAAAAGAATCAATACGGTAAAGACAATGTCCATCGGTCTATTTCTGGGGATATAACGGTGTGACTTCGGCGATGTTCGGCGAGTTTCGGCGGGTTTCGGCGATACGGGCCACGCGAAGCTGACTAAGCGTAAGGTCGCAGTTTAGCCCGACGACGCATTCCGCCTCCGTCAGGGCGACATGCCGCGCCGCCAGCGAGGTGCTGACATGTTTTCACGTCGCCGCGCACCTTAACGGTGCGCGCCACGCCCACGCGCGGCGCATGCTCCCTTACACGGGTCAATCTTTCAGATAATTTTCATCGGAACGTGCGTCAGCGTGCGCATGGAGCTTGCTTAAGGGATATCGATGACGCACATTTGAGAAACGGCGCCGAGGTTGTTCGCTTCCGCGTTCCGACCGGCCCGGCTCTCGCGTGAGAGGACTTGCATGACCATTGCGCAACAGGAAAGGACGGCCAGCGCGCCACACGGTTTCGGTGTCGAGATGACGTCGGGGCTCGAACGTTTTACGGTGCAGCATGGCGAACTCACGCTGAGTAGCGTGTTTCAGCCGATTTTCAGCCTCTCGCATATGCGGGCGGTCGGTTACGAAGGGCTGCTGCGTGCGCACGACGCGCTCGACCGCCCCGTGTCGCCGCTCGACGTATTCGGCGAGGCCGCGCGCCTCGGCGATGTGCTGCAGGTCGACAAGCTGGCTCAGACGCTGCATCTGGAGAATTTCAAGGTACTCGGCGCGGAGCGCGAGTGGTTGTTCCTGAACGTGCATCCCGGCGCGCTCACCGATCCCTATCTCGCCGCTGCCTTGCTGGCAACTTTGAAGCGCGTCGATCTGCCGCCGCGACGCATCGTGCTCGAAGTACTCGAGCATCGCGCCGAAGACCTGGAGCGTCTCGCCGACGCCGTGCGCCAGTTCCGCGAGCGCGGCTTCCTGATCGCACTCGACGATTTCGGCGCGGGCCACTCGAACGTCGAACGGATCTGGCAGTTGAATCCCGACATCGTCAAGCTCGACCGCATCATGCTGTCGCATGCCGCGCATCGCGCCGACATGGCGACGATCCTGCCTGGCCTCGTGGCGCTGCTGCACGAAGCGGGCAAGCTGGTACTCGTCGAAGGCGTGGAAACGGAGCATGAAGCGCAGATGGCGCTCGCCTGCAACGCGGACTTCGTGCAGGGCTTTTTCTTCGGCCGTCCGAACCCGGGGGCGGCCGACGCGTTGCACGCGACCACCTGCATCAGCGAACTCACCGAGCGTTATCGTGATCAGGCCGACGCGCGCGAGCGCCGCAATGCCAGCCGGCTCGCGCCGTACTTGCGGGCTTTCGAGCGGGCCGCGGAGCGGCTCGCGGCCGGCGAACCGCTGGAGGAAGTGTGCTGGAATTTTCTGGCGCTCGATCATGCCGCGCGCTGCTTTCTGCTCGATGCGAAGGGCAAGCAGGCGGGCCGCAACGTCGTGCTGCGGGCTGATCGCGCCGCGCATGAAACGCGCTTTCTGCCGCTTGCCGACGCGCAAGGCGCGAACTGGTTGCGTCGTCCGTATTTCCGCGATGCGATCAATGCGCCGGAGCGCGTGCATGTGACGCGGCCGTATCTGTCGATCAACGAGGCGTTGCCATGCGTAACGCTTTCGGTGGCGACGCGCGTCGGTGAGCAGACTTGCGTGTTGTGCGGCGATATCGATTGGGTGGACGAAGAGCGGTTCTGAGATCATGTCGTTTTCAACGATATTTAACGACACTCAGCCGCGCTTATGTCCGTCCTCCTTGAAGTCATTGCCACGACCGTTGCCGATGCGCGCCTTGCCGCGCAAGCCGGCGCTGACCGTCTCGAACTTGTCACCGCGATGGGCGAGGGCGGTTTAACGCCGAGCGTTGGACTGATCGAAGCGGTAGTCGCCGCAGTCGAGATACCGGTGAATGTGATCGTGCGGCCGCACAGCCGCTCGTTTGTCTACGACGCCGACGACTACGCAGTGATGCTGCGCGACGTGCGCGCGGTGAAAGCGGCAGGCGCGAATGGCATCGTGATCGGCATGCTGAACGCCGCCGGCGAGATTGACCGCGAAGGCCTTGCCCGTGCGATCGATGCGGCGGATGGACTGGCTATCACCTTCCATCGTGCATTCGACGAAGCGCGGGATTTGCGCCGTTCATTCGATGTGCTGCTTGGTTTCGACGCCGTGACGAACGTGTTGACTTCAGGAGGACAACCTTCGGTGCTGCACGCAGAAGACACGATACGCGAATTGGTGCGGCAAGCGGCCGGTTCGCACTGCACCGTCTTGGCCGGAGCCGGTTTGACGGTCGATTCGATTGCCGGTTTCGTGAGCAGGACACAAGTCGAAGCGGTGCATTTCGGCTCGGGCGTGCGCGTGAACAGCAACGGTCTCGCGCCGGTCGATCCAGACAAGATCGCAAAGGTCCGCTCACTGTTGACCAGCGCATGACTCAATAGCTGAAACAACAAAGCAAAGAAAAATGCCGCTTCGAGATCGCTCTCGAAGCGGCATTAATTTACTTGCCTCTACAAGGCCAAAAAAACTACTTCGACACGACCACCGGAATCCCGCGCAACTGCCCCGCGCCCTTTACCTCTCCCAGCGATTTCCGCACCGACTCGCCGGTCGCCGCTTCGATCTGCAAACGTGCGGCCAGATCGCGCTCGCCACGCTTCACACCCGCCAGATTCGCAAGCTTCACGTGACCATAACCGCGCACACGAGCGTGCAGGTCGGCCAGTTTCGCCACGTCATCCAGATTGCCGGCATCGAGCTTGGCGAGCGCGCGCTGCAACGTGGTTTCATAATCGCCCGCAAGTTCGCGTTCCATCTTGCGTTCCAGCGTGCGGCCGAACGGATCGAGCATCGTGCCGCGCAGGCTGCTGAATTTCGCCAGCGTGCCGAGCACCGGCCACATCCATTGGCCAAAGGTTTTTTTAGACGGATTCTTGCCCGGTTCAGGACGCGTGAGCGTCGGCGGCGCGAGATTGAACTTGATGCCGAAGTCCTTGCCGGCCACACCTTCGAATTGCGCTTCCAGTGCTTCACGGAATGCGGCATCCGTATGCAGACGCGCCACTTCGTATTCGTCCTTCACCGCGAGCAGACGATAGAACGTGGTCGCCACCGCGCGCGTCACGCGCTCGCTCTTCGCATCCACCGAGGTTTCGGCACGACGTGCCGCATCGACTAGCGCGCGATAACGCTTCACGTAGCTCGCGCCGCCGTATGTCTGCAGACGTCCTTCGCGATGCGCGATCAGTTCGTCGAGCGTATCCACGCGCACGCTCTGCTTGGCGAGATGCCGCGCTTGCCACAGCGCTTCGAGCGCGGCGGGATCTTCGGCGGCGAGGCGGCCGATCGAAAACGCCAGTTGATTCATCTGCACGGCGACGTTGTTCAATTCGATCGCGCGCATCATCGCGCCGAACGATACGGGCACCAGACCAAGTTGCCAGGCATAACCGAGCATCAGAATGTTCGCGCCGATCGTGTCGCCGAGAAAACGCGTGGCGAGCGCTTGTGCATCGCATGTCGACATGCGCTCCGGGCCGGCCGCGTGACGCATCTTGTCGAGCAATGCGTCGGCGTGCAGCGTCGCGTCCGGATTGGTCACGAACGTGGCGTTCGGAATTGCATGCGTGTTCACGACGATGCGCGTACGGCCATGACGCACCGTTTGCAGCGCATCGGCGCTGGCGCCGACCACCATATCGCAGGCGAGCAGCACGTCGGCCTGTTGCGTGTCGATACGCACCTGGTTGAGCCACTCGTCGCGCGCGGCGAAGCGCACGAACGACAGCACCGAGCCGCCCTTTTGCGCGAAGCCCATGAAGTCGAGCACCGATGCACTCTTGCCTTCCAGATGCGCCGCCATGCTGATCAATGCGCCGACCGTCACGACGCCCGTGCCGCCGACGCCCGTCACCAGAATGTCGTACGGCGCGGCGTCGAGGTGCGTCGCCGGAATCGGCAGTGCTTCGACGCGTGCCGCCAGTGCTTGCGGATCGAACGCGGCGCCCGCGGCTTTTTTCAGCTTGCCGCCTTCCACCGTGACGAAGCTCGGGCAGAAGCCGTTCACGCACGAGTAGTCTTTGTTGCACGACGATTGATCGATGCGGCGCTTGCGGCCCAAGGCCGTTTCAACCGGTTCCACCGACAGGCAATTCGACTGAACGCCGCAATCGCCGCAGCCTTCGCAAACCTCTTCATTGATGAAGAGACGCTTGTCCGGGTCGGGGAATTCGCCTTTTTTCCGGCGCCGGCGTTTTTCCGCCGCGCAGGTCTGGTCGTAGATCAGCACGGTCACGCCGTCGGTGTCGCGCAATTGGCGCTGCACGGTATCCATCTCACTGCGATGGTGAAACGTGGTGCCCTTCGGGAACTGGTCGTGATGGCCGTCATATTTCTCCGGCTCGTCGCTGACCACGACGAAGCGCGACACGCCTTCGGCTTCCACCTGACGCGCGATCTGCGGCACCGAGATGCTGCCGTCCACGGGCTGGCCACCCGTCATCGCGACGGCGTCGTTATAGAGAATCTTGTACGTGATCGTGGCCTTCGCGGCCACGGCCTGGCGGATCGCCAGAATGCCCGAGTGGAAGTAGGTGCCGTCGCCGAGATTCTGGAACACGTGGCGCGTTTTCGTGAACATCGAATGCGACGCCCAGTCCACCCCTTCGCCGCCCATCTGGATGAGGCCGGTCGTGTCGCGCTCCATCCACGAGGCCATGAAGTGACAGCCGATGCCCGCATGCGCGATCGATCCTTCCGGCACTTTGGTCGACGTGTTGTGCGGGCAGCCCGAGCAGAAGTACGGCGTGCGCTTCACGCTGTCCGCAGCATTCGAAAGAATTTGCGGCGCAACCAGATCGACCACGCGTTCGCGGCGATCGAGCGCGGGCTTGTGCTTCGCGAGCCAGTCGGCGAATACCGGCAGAATGCGCGACGGCCGCAATTCACCGAGCGACGACAGCAGCAGCGTGCCGTCTTCGGCGTTCTTGCCGACCACGATCGGCCGCGTGCCTTGCGTGCGGTTGTACAGATAGTCCTTGATCTGCTGTTCGATGACCGGGCCTTTCTCCTCGATCACCAGCACTTCGGACAAGCCGGAGACGAACGCGTCGATCCGCGTCATCTCCAGCGGAAACGACAGGCCGACCTTGTAGATCCGCACGCCGGCCGCTTCCAGATCGGCGACCGTCAGATCGAGGCGGCGCAGCGTTTCCATCAGGTCCAGATGCGCCTTGCCGCACGTCACGATCCCGACGTTCGCATGCGGACTCGGCGCGATCCATTTGTCGATGCTGTTCACGCGCGCGAAGTGGCGCACCGCGTCGAGCTTCGCGTGCATCCGCGATTCGATCGTCAGGCTCGGCAGATCGGGCCAGCGATTGTGCAGGCCGCCGGCGGGCGCCGCGAAATCCTGCGGTATGGTCCAGTCGGTGCGCAGCGCGTCGAGATCGACCGTCGAGCCTGATTCGACCGTTTCGGAGATTGCCTTGTAGCCCACCCACGCGCCCGAAAAGCGCGACAACTCCCAGCCATACAAGCCGAATTCGAGCATGTCGGCGATATTCGACGGATTCACCACCGGCATATGCCACGCCATCATCGCAAAGTCGCTTTGATGCGGCATCGATGAGGACACGCAGCCGTGGTCGTCGCCGGCCACCACCAGTACGCCGCCGTGCGGCGACGAGCCGTAGGCGTTGCCGTGCTTGAGCGCGTCGCCGGCGCGATCCACGCCCGGACCCTTGCCGTACCACATCGCGAACACGCCTTCGACGGTGCGCTCCGGATCCGATTCGACCCGCTGCGTGCCGAGCACGGCGGTGCCGCCGAGTTCTTCGTTGATGGCGGGCAAAAAGCGAATATCACTCGCCGCGAGCAGTTTGTTCGCTTTCCACAACTGCTGGTCGACCATGCCGAGCGGCGAGCCGCGATAGCCGCTGATGAAGCCCGCGGTATTCATGCCGCGCGCCTTGTCGGCGGCGCGCTGCATGAGCACAAGACGCACCAGCGCCTGCGTGCCGGTCAGGAAGATCCGGCCGCGCGTGGCGGTGAGGTTGTCGGAAAGCTTGTAATCGGCCAGTGCGGGCGTGCCGTCGATCGGCAGGCGAGCGGTCATGGGTGAGTCTCCGTTGTCGATCGGAGTTGGCGCTTTAGCGCTTACTCCGATCCCATGCAACATAGTTGCGGTTTGCATCCGCGCGCAGTGGTGGGGACCACGAAGGTGACGCAGCGAAAGAGACTCTATTTTTTAGCGCCAATGAGAGAGGATTTTTTCTACTTTGCCCGGACAGTCGCAAATGGGCGCGAAGACCCGCGCGTTTTAATGAAGTTTTGAGATGGATCTGCCGCGCAACGGGCGGAGTCGGGTAAGCCCTGGTGCGGTCCGAACCTGATTACGGCAACGTCCGCAGCGTTGCAGCGCTCGCGACGGGCGCGTCGTCGAGCGGCACGATCTCATTGAAATGCGCGTAGTCGATATGGCTCACGCCGTCTTTCTCGGTCATGATGTCGACGAAACGGTGCTGCCAGTAGATCTCGTCGCACGACCACGTGTGGCGCGCCTGCATGGTTTGCGAGGTCGACTCGTCGATGCCTTCGAGTGTGAGCAGCAGCAACGTGCCGCGTTTATTGAGCGTTTCCGCGGTCTCGCCGAATAGCGGACTGCTTTCATCGACAATGTGCATCACCGTCCAGCCCAGTTTGAATACCGGGTGTTGATCGCGAACCAGCGTCAGGTCATAGAGCTTGCGCAACGTATAACCTTCGACCGTGGTTTCCGTGCGCAGAATGCGCAGCCGCGCGCGCGCCTCGGCGATCACGTTCTGACGCGCGTTGGCCGAGCGCACCATGAGCGTCATGCGTCCGTCGAGCGGTCGGATCACCGCGTAACGGGCAAAGATGATCTTGGCGTGTGGGCGCGAGAAGCGGGCGAAGATGAGCCCCGTTGCCAACGCGATGCCGGACATGCCGACAAAAATTTCCAGCGTGGCGATCCAGTGCGCGTAGACGGTTTGCGGATGCATGTCGCCATAACCGACCGTGGCGAGCGTCTCGACGCTGAAGAAAAACGCGCCGCCAAAACCGGCGGGAAACTGATTGGCGATGGGCGCGTTGCCCAGCATGTAGAGCGCGGCGAACGTGGTGTTGAGCAGCAGGAACAAGACCCCGAGCGATACGAAAAAAATCGGCCAGCGAACCACGAGCGCGCGGTGATAGAGATCCTGCCAGAGCGGCGTCGGCATGCCGTGATCGATGACCACGCGATCGTCCAGACGGAATTCGCGGCTGCCTGTTGGGCGGCGCGTCGATGCACGAGCTTCAGCGTCGCCGAAGCCGGAAGGACGGTCTGACGGTTCGGTCGCCATCGCAAACTCGTGGAGATGAAAACGGCCAAAGCGTAGCACGCCGCCTTGTCCGCGAAAGGTGATTTTCGGCGTGGCGCGCGAGGCGCGACGGTGCGTCGCTGCCGTGAGTTCGCCGTGCCTGCACGGTACTTCCGCCCGGCGTATCGACCGGCTTCAACGCGCTCGCACCGCGCTTTGAAGCAAGCACGCAGCAGTCACGCAGTCACGCACGCGAACCGCGGCGTGCGCACGCTGCGAACTTACGGAAAGGCTCGCGGCTTGGGAATGCCTGCGCCGTGTTCGATATCGTCGACGGCTTGCTGATGAGCGGCCGCGACCGCTTCGGTCTCGTCGCCGTAGCCGTTGTCGCCGCCTACCGTCGTCCACGGTTTGACGGCTTTCTCGCGATGGCGGATTTCGTATTCCGCGTCCCAGCGGGCACCATTGAGTTCGAGCGGGCGGACGTGAATCGAATACACGCCGTAGAGGAAGAGCTGTTCAGCCATGACCGCCTCCGGCCGTTTGGTTCAGGGTGGCGCCGAGCGATGACAAACCAGAACGCGAAAGACGCGGCGCCGGTTGCTGCCTAAAGTTCGATTTCTCCGAGGATGCGGTGAGCAAGCGCTTTGGCTTCCTCAAGGGCTTCCTCCGGCGTCGACGAAGTGGCTTCGACTTCGTACAGCGTGGTTTCCTGATCGGCGGTTGCGTCGCCTTCGTCGCGCGAGAGGGTGACCACGCCCTGCCAGGTGTCTTTTTCTACTTCTCTTGTGGAGGCAGTGGCCGTGTAAATGCCTTTGGTGTAGGTGATGTCGTCCATGGCGTCTCTCCGTCTTCCAAAGGTTTCGGTTTTTTCATCCTAGCACGATGATGGAGCTTCCGTTCTCCGCCCCGGCGGCGCTCCATGCCGGTGAGAATGCGCGCCGCACAAGGCAACAGAATTACAGCAGCGCGACCACCTCATCGAGCGACGGCGCGTGGGCGCCGGCATGGCGGCAAGCGGCCGCGCCGGCGGCCAGCGCGAACGCCAGATGCTCCGGCCACGCCCGCTGCGGCGCGGTCATCAGGCTGAACAGCAAGCCGCCGATCGACGCATCGCCCGCGCCGACCGTATCCACCACCTCGACGCGCGGCGGCCGTGCCTCGGTCACCATCGCGCCGTCTATCAGCACGGCGGTCTCCGGTCCGCGCGTCACCAGCACGGTGGCGGTCGGATTCATGGCGCGCAACTGCGCGAGTGCGCCCGCTTCGTCGTCGGTCTTGAACAGCAGGCGCAAGTCCTCGTCCGACACCTTGATCAGATCGGCGAGCGCGGCCATTTTCCGCAACGTGGGCTCGTAGCCGTGCTCCATCAGATTGCGGTAGTTGGGATCGAAACTGATCTTCACGCCCTGCGAACGCAACTCGGCCGCCAGCGTCGCGAGCGTGTTGCCGATCGGTTGCCGCACGAGGCTGATGCAGCCGAAGTGCGCCCATTTCACCTGACCCATCCAGCCCGCCGGCAGTTGTGCCGGATCGAACGCCAGATCGGCGCTGTTTTCGCCCATGAAGAAGTACGCGGGCGGATGCGTCTGATGGACGATCGCCAGCAAGGGCGGCCGCTCCACGCGCTGCATGAAGCGCATGTCGAGCCCGGCCGCGACGCTTGCGTTCCACAACTCATCGGAGAAGTTGTCGACGCCTAACGATCCCGCGCACGCGGTCGGCAGGCCGAGCCGTGCCACGCAGCGCGCCACGTTCCAGCCGGCGCCGCCCGGACGCGAGAGCCATTGCGACGTGCCGGTGCGCACGAGATCGGTGAGGATGTCGCCGGCTGAGACGAAGAAGGGGAATTCGTGGTTCGCGCTGGGATTGCTCATTTTGTTTGCTCCGCGGATTCGGGCGCAGCGGCCGCCCCGTCGGGCAGCGCGTGGGCCAGTACTTCGTAGCAGGCGCCCATGGTGTGATAGTCGGTCTTGCCGGCCGGACTCTTTTCGTCGCTGTACTTGCGGTTGTCGCACGTGAGGATGCGGTACCACGCGCCATACTTGTGATCGACGAAATGCGCCCAGCTATAGCGCCAGATCTCGTCGTACCAGTCCCAGAAGCGTTCGTTGCCGGTGCGCTTGCCGAGCAGCGCGGCCGTCGCGAAGGTCTCTGCCTGGACCCAGAAATACTTGTCGTGGTCGCACACGGTGCCGTCGGGGCCGAAGCCGTAGTAGAGGCCGCCGTGGTCTTCGTCCCACGCGTGCGTCATGGCGGCGTCGAATAGCTCGATGGCGCGCGGCAGCAACCACGGCAGCGGACGGAAGCGCTCGAGAATCAGCAGCAGCTTCGCCCATTCCGTCTGGTGCCCCGGCTGAAAGCCCCATGGGCGGAAGATGTTCGAGCTGTCTTCCTCGTTGTAGTGCCAGTCGACCGACCAGTCCGCGTGAAAGTGCTCCCACACCAGGCCTTGCGACAGCTTCGCCTGGCGCAGCGTGATATTCGACGCCACGCGCTCCGCGCGATCCAGATAGACAAGATGCCGGGTCGCTTCGTGCGCGGCGAGCAGCGCCTCGGTGGTGTGCATGTTCGCGTTCTGACCACGGTACGAACTGACCCGCCAGTCGGGCGACGCTTCGTCGGCGTAGAGGCCCGCGGCGGCGTCCCAGAAGCGGTGTTCCATCAGTTCGAAGGTGGCGCCGATCATCGGCCTGGCTTCTTGGATGCCGGCCATCGCCGCATGCGAATAGGCGAGCAGCACGAACGCAAGGCCGTAGCAGTGGCGCGTCGCGTCGAGCGTGCGCTTCTTGCCGTCGTGCCATTCGAGTTCCCAGTCGTAGCCTTCGTGCTGCGCGTCCCAATGCGCTTCGCGCAAAAAACGCAAACCGTGGCGCGCGTACTCGAGATGCTGCGGGTCGCCGAACTGGCGATACGCCATCGCGTAGTTGAAGACGTAGCGGCAACTGCTCACCAGATGCCGCGTGGTTTTGTCGTAGACCGAACCGTCGTCGCGGAAGAAATGGAAAAAGCCGCCGCTCGGGTCGAACACGTTCGGCGCGTAGAAACGCAGCGTGTCCTGCACATGCGAGAGCAGAAAGTCGCGCGAGCGGAAGCTCTCGACGGGCGGCGCCGCAGCGGCGCCGTTAGCGGGGTGAAGCGGATCGGATTGCGTCATGGCATTTTCACCAAAGTACTGGCACGGGCAATGAGATGGACGGGCAAACGGACTTCCAGTTCGGCGGGTGCGTCTTCGAGCAGCAGTTCGACGCCGCGCCGGCCGAGCGCTTCCTTGTCGACCGAGAGGGTCGACAGCGGCGGCGTGGCGTGGGTGGCGGCGGGAATGTCGTCGAAACCGATGATGGCAATGTCCTCGGGCACGCGCAGTCCGCGCGCGAGGCACGCGCGCAGCGCGGCGAGCGCGGCGGCGTCGTTGTAGGCAAACACGGCGTCGGGGCGCGGACCCGGCGCGTCGAGCAGCTGATGCATGGCGCGCGCGGCGCCGCTGTCGGGGTCGAGGCCGGCGTCGATTGTGACTTCCAGAGACGGGTCGAACAGCAAACCCGCTTCGAAGAACGCGCGCCGGTAACCGAGCGCGCGCTGCGCGATGCTGAAGTGCGCGAGCGAGCCGCCGATGAACGCGACACGCTTGCGCCGCTGCTCGAACAGATGCCGCATGGCGAGCATGGCGCCCGCGGCGTTGTCGAGATTCACCGAGCGCATGCCGGGCGCCCACAGGTCGATCAGCACGAGCGGGCGCTGCATGGCCACCAGCGTGGTCAGCGTTTCCGGCTCGACGAAACCGGCGATCGCCACCGCGTCCGGCGCGTGCAGGCGCATCTGCTGGATCACGTCTTCGGTGGGGCCGGCGGTCAGCACGGACGGCACGATACCGCGCTCGCGGCAGGCGTCTTCCACGCCGTGCAGCACGTGCGAGAAGAACGGACTGACGGCGAAATTATTGTGCTGACGATGCAGCAAAAAGGTGAGACGGCGGATGCGCGGGCGCAGTTGAGCAGCGTCATAGCCGAGCTTGCGCGCCGCTTCGACGACGCGCTCGCGGGTGGCCTCGGAAAGACCTGGCTGATTCTTCAATGCGCGTGAGACGGTGCCGATCGACACGCTGGCCGCGCGGGCGACGTCGCGGATGGTTGTGGCCATCGAATCAGGCGGACGCGCAAGGGCGGCCGCACGGGGTTTGGGTTCGGGCGATTGTATAGTAAAACCGCTTTAGAACCGCCCGAAAAACACCCGCTCGACACCGGGAAATACCCGTAGGAAATGGAGTTGGCCCGGAATATGCTGTTTAGTAAAATTAGCTAAACAAAGCCCGATGTGGTCTCAATGCCGCTCGTTCACCCGAGCGAAACATGAGCGGCTTCGGCCTGTCCGCGCAACAAGGTCACGCTTTCGTCGGCATCGATCAGCACGAAACCGCTCGTCTCGTGTTTCGCGCGCCGCTTGGCCAGCGCCGCTACGGATGCAATTTCCTCGCTGCTGTAGAGCGACGGGCCGTCGGCGGGTTCGACCCGCACACAGCCGATCGCCATCGTCACGAAACCGAAGAAGGTCGGGTTGCCGCGTCGGTCTTCACCGTGAATGCCACCGGCGAGGCGATCGGTCGGTGCGTAGAAGCGTTGCGCGCCCTCGTTGAACACGTGAATCGCGCGCAGCACGCGCTCACGCCAGTCGTCGCTCTGGAACAGGATCAGAAAGTCGTCGCCGCCGACGTGGCCGAGAAAGTCGCGGGTGGGATCGCACGCATCGGCGAGTACGACGGCGGCGAATTTCAGGACTTCGTCACCTTGCCAGTAGCCGTATTGATCGTTGAACGGCTTGAAGTGGTTCAGGTCGACGTAGCACGCGTAGAAGCCGGCGTGGTTGCCGAGCAGGCGGGCAATGTGCGAACTGATCGGGATGTTGCCGGGCAGGAAGGTCAGCGGGTTCGCGTAGCGCGCGGCTTCAATGCGCACCTCCGTGACCGCGCGCACGAGCTTCTCGCCGGTGCCGAGGCCGACGTATTTGCCGTTGTCGGTGATGACGAAGCCATCGGCGAGGTAGCGCTGATCGTCGCTTGCAAGGAGCTTGGCCATCTGCTCGACGGTCATCGATTTCTCGATAATCATCGGCGACGCATTGGCGAACAGCAGGCAAGGGCGCTTGCCGAACAGCTCGCGGTGATACGGCAGCGCGTAGCGGTCCATGAAGCTGCGGCGGTTGATCAGCGCGACCGGTTCGTCGTGTTCGACCACCGCGACGGCGTGCAGGTCGGGCAGGCGGTTGAACAGTTCGAGCACGTCGTTGTTAGTCGCGTGGCGCGGCAACGCGGGCGCGTGCACCAGCATTTTTTCCGACGCCATGCCGCCCGAAGGTGAGGCGCTGCTCACCGTGCGCGTGGTCTCGGGGAACACAGCGATGTGACCCGCGCGCAGCGCGTCGCGGGCGTCGTCGGTCACGTGGCGGGCCGGCTGCGCGTGCGGGCGGCCGAAGAAAAAGCCCTGCCCGCAGCCGATTCCCATGTCGCGCACCACGATCAGATCCGCTTCGTTTTCAATGCCCTCCGCGACGAGCCGCGCGCCGCTCGCGCTGGCGAAGTGCTGCATCGCGCGCACGGCTTCGAACTTGAGCGGGTCGCAGGATATGTCGTGAATGAAGAAGCGGTCGATCTTCACGACGTCCGGCTGCAGCCGCACCCACAAATTCATGCTGGCGTTCGCGGTGCCGTAGTCGTCGAGCGCGAACTGCGCGCCGGTTGTGCGCAGCGTCGTGATCACCGGCAGGAAACTGCCCACATCCAGAATCGTGCTCTGCTCGGTCAGTTCGACCACGATCCGTTGCGGATCGACGCCGCGATGACGCAGCAGCGCGAGCGTATCATCGCGCGCCTCGGCCAGCTGACGTATCGCGCCCGCGCTGAAATTCAGAAACAGCTTTCCGTCGAAGTCGAGCTGCGCGAACGCTTCGATGCAGGTGCGCGCGGCGGCGCGTTCGAGCTCGATCGTGCAGCCCTCGGCGAGCGCTTGCGCAAACAGCGCGAACGGCGCTTCGAGCGGCGTGCCGGCCGGGCCGCGGATCAGACCTTCATAGCCGAGGATCGCGCCGTCTTCGAAATCGATGATCGGCTGGAACACGGCGGACAGCTCACGCCGGGCGATCAAGTCCTCGACGCGCGGCGCGGCGGGTCGGGAGGGCGAGCGAGGTTGCATGGCGGGTAGGCGTAGCGTTCGACCTTCGGCTTATCGGCCGGACCCGCCTGGAGTTAAGTGAAGTTTTAATGAACCGTTGCACCGGGTTGGTGCGGTTGATATTCGTGGAGTCATTCTGAAGAACGCTCCCGTCCGGCTTCGCATTGCCAGGAATCGGCCTATGCCATCCGGCCGAGGCGACAGCGACGCCGTTTGCGCGTGAAATAACAAAAAAGCCGCGCGAGGCGGCTTTCTTCAAATGACGCTCAGGGAGGGCGCTTATGAATGTCCTGTTTGCATTGCGCGCGTATTCACCGGCGGGCGACGGCGGCGGCGGTCCGCTCGCGCGAAGCGGCGTGGGTCTCGCCGCTCATGTCGCGGGCGCCCCAGCGCTGCGCGAGCGCGGCGCACACCATCAACTGGATCTGGTGGAACAGCATCAGCGGCAAAACGACGGCGCCCACCGCATGCGAGGCGAAGATCACCTTGGCCATCGGCACGCCGGCGGCGAGACTCTTCTTCGACCCGCAGAAGATAATGGTGATCTGGTCCGCACGGCTAAAGCCGAGCCGCTTGCTGACGAATATCGTCACGGCGAGAGCCAGTGCGAGCAGCACGACGCACAGCAGCAGCAGGCCGCCGAGGGCAGAGAGCGGAATCTGATGCCACAGACCTTCGTTGACGGCCTCGCTGAACGCGCCGTACACCACCAGCAGGATCGACCCCTGGTCGACAAATTTAAGCACGCCGCGATTGCGCTCGATCCATTTGCCGATCAGGGGGCGCAACAACTGCCCGGCCACAAACGGCACCAACAGCTGCAGCACGATGTTGCCTACCGTATGCCACGGCGAAGCGCCGCCGCCGGCCGCCTGATTGGTGACGACGAGGCTGACGAGCGCGGGTGTGATGAAAATACCGAGCAGGCTCGAGGCCGACGCGCTGCATACGGCAGCCGGCACGTTGCCTTTGGCAATGGACGTGAACGCGATCGACGACTGAACCGTAGACGGCAGCGTGCAGAGGAAGAGGACCCCCGCATAGAGCGCCGGCGTGACAAGTGGCGAAAGGAGCGGTTTAAGCGCGAGGCCGAGCAGCGGAAAGAGCGCGAACGTACTGAGCAGCACTACAAGATGCAGACGCCAATGCGTCGCGCCCGCAATAATCGCTTCGCGTGAGAGCTTGGCGCCGTGCAGGAAAAACAGCAGGCCGACTGCCACGTTGGTCACCCAGTTGAACCCGACGGCGGCCTGCCCGTGTACCGGCAGCAAGCTGGCAAGGATCACGGTGCCGACGAGGCACAGGGTGAAGTTGTCGGGAAGCAGTTTCGGGCGAGCCATGTCGGAATCTCGATTCGGTGACGCGGAATAGCGCGTAGGACATGCGCGTGAAGCCGCCGTCCCAGCCTATGAAAAACCGCTATTGTTGTTGATTTTCGATTAAATATGCAAATTCATTTGCCGAATTGATTAATGAGGGTTGCGCATCAAAAGGCGCGTTCCGGAAAATCTCGGACAGCGCCCTGATTCACGTTTTCAGTATTGGCGACATGATCTGTTTGGTCTATGCGCTTTTGGCAATCGAGGTGAAAATCCCACACGATTCGTCATATGCAAAAGCGCGTGAGCGGGCCGCGCCAAGTCATTGAACCCGAGCGGTTTCACGGTTTTCCCGCAGGGCCGTGGCGGAAAAAGGTCGCAGTAACAAGGTGTTACATCCGCGTCCGAGGCCTAACACTTTTTGGCTCGACACCCTTTGCCGGTGCCCATAAATTACGGTTCAAAGGCCGTCGGGTTGTACCCGCGCCGCGAACCTGTCGCAGCGCCCGTGCCAATCCCAAAACAAGTCCATCGCAGCTCGAACGATGGGTTTCAGGCAAGTCTTCGGGCATGAGAGTCACTGGGTGGACGGGTTGTCGAGAACGAGGCACTGGGTGTTGGGCGCGGTTATCACCGCGCTGTGCTCGTTCGCCTATGCGAAAGCGTCGGGCGTGCCGCACGGCGGCGGTGGCGGCGGCCATTCGCATGCCGAAGCGAATCACGCCGTGGGTGGCGAGATGCGCAATGGGGGACGCTACTACGGCGCTCCCACCGCAGCACCGGTGCGCGCTAGGGACGCCGACCGCAACGCACGTTTGCCGCGTGGCGGAGCGAACTTCGCGGGCGGAACTTACGCCGACGGCTTCGACGTCTACAAACCTGGCGTGCACCGGGTCGCCGGCCCGGCCGGATATGCCGGCGACAGCCGCGGCAGCATGCAGTACGCCGGCGCCATCACGCCAGTCAGTGCCGAGTCGCGGACGGTGCCGCGGCCGCCGGCCAATGCGCCGGTTCGCTCCGGTTCGATTCGCGCCGACATCGCTCGCTACAACGAAGAACGCGGTTCGCAACGCGCCATCCAGCGCCAGTCCGACGACCCGCGCCAATCGGAAGGCTCGCCTTACCGGAACTAGGCGTACGCGCTGCGTGCGCTGTGCATCGGGTTTGTTGCGTGAGCAACCAGTGTTTGCCGTTCCGGCTGCGCCTCGCACACATCTCTTTCTGTCTTCCTGACGCTTCGATATTGTCCGAATGCTCCCGTTGGGTAGCTGATTCCGCACGCCTTACGCATGCCTCATCGCGAACCGCGAGCGAGGCGTCTCTGCCTATTTCGTCCTCCCGAATTCATATCGCTTCATCGCACCGCACCGCTTCGCCTGCCTTTCAATTTGCCAGTTAGCAGCCTTCGGCGTTGCCTTCACTCCTGACGCGCGCCGTCGATGTGACGTTTCGACGCCACACTTTTTTGAAAATACTCGGCAGCACACCCTCTCCCATCGTCAAATTTGGTCGTTTCTGCGGCGGTGCGTCATCCGCGTGTCATCTGAGGCGTTATCAATCCGTCCGCTGCAAGGTGAGCAACGGTTTGCGCGGTGCGCCAAAACTTGCGGCGGCATCGCGGGCGCGCTATCGGCCAAGGCTTTATCAGGCCGATAAGCGACAAAACTAATCAGACCGATATACCGGCAATAACCAACGATATTTTTGTTCATAAAAATGGTCCGCAAAGATGGTCCCGCCCAGATTGGCTCGATGATCGAACGGACAACAACAATGATTCGCGCGAGCTCCCCCTTTCGCACAGCCACACCCTTTTTGACAAAGACAGGAGAACCCATGAAAACAAGCATCAGCAGTGCGCTGAAGACCACCCTCAAGGCAACCGCGTGTGCCGCTCTGCTGGCCAGTGCATCGTCTGCTTTTGCGCAATCGAGCGTGCAGCTTTACGGTCAGGTCGACGAATGGGTCGGCGCGCAGAAATTCCCGGGCGGCAAGACGGCGGTGCAGGTCGCGGGCGGCGGCATGTCGACTTCGTATTGGGGCTTGAAAGGGGCGGAGGATCTGGGCAACGGCTACAAGGCGATCTTCGCGTTGGAAGGTTTCTTCCTGGCGCAAAACGGCCAGTACGGCCGCTTCACCGGCGATACGATGTTCTCGCGTAACGCGTACGTCGGTATCGAGTCGCCCTACGGCACGGTCACGGCCGGCCGTCTGACGACGCCATTGTTCGTGTCGACGATTCTGTTCAACCCGTTCGTGGATTCGTACCAGTTCTCGCCGATGGTCTGGCACACGTACCTGGGCCTCGGCACGTTCCCGACCTACTCGACGGATCAGGGCGTGACCGGCGACTCGGGCTGGAGCAACGCGGTGTCGTACTCGTCGCCGAACTTCAGCGGTTTGAGCGCGACGGCCATGTACGCGCTCGGCAATACGACCGAGAACGGCGCGAAGAAATGGAGCGGCCAGGTTCTGTACTTCCACGGCCCGTTCGCGGCCACGGCGGTGTACCAGTACGTGAACTTCAACAACGTGCCGAGCGATCTCGGCAGTTTCGGCACGTCGGGCGTACCCGGCCTGAAAAGCCAGAGCGTCGCGCAAGTCGGCCTGTCGTATGACCTGAAGTTCGTGAAGTTCTTCGGCCAGTACATGTACACGTACAACGACCAGCAGGTCACGAGTTGGCACGTGAACACGGCGCAAGGCGGCGCGACGGTGCCGTTCGGCCCGGGCTCGGTGATGGCGTCGTACGCCTACTCGCGCGACGGCGGCGGCTTCGACCAGACCCGTCAGACGGCCGCGGTCGGCTACGACTATCCGCTGTCCAAGCGTACGGACGTCTACGCCGCCTACATGTACGACCACATTTCCAGCGTGTCGAGCGGCAACACCTACGGCGTCGGCTTGCGCGCGAAGTTCTAAGCGTCCCGGCGGCACTGCGCGACGCCTGCTTGCGGGCTTCGCGCGACGGACGCATCAGTTTGATTTCCAAACCCGTCTCCTTCGGAAGGCGGGTTTTTTTGTATCTGCGCGCCGCTATTCTTTCGCTTGGGAAGTCGTTTTGCCCACCAGTCTTTGATAAACCCGGCAAAATGATCCCGATTGATTCCCAAAGCGAGTGATTGAGATGGATACCCTCGTCAGCATGAAAGTGTTCCGCCACGTGGTCGAAGTCGGCAGTTTTGTGGGCGCGGCTGAACGCATGGAGATGTCGGCGGCCATGGCGAGCAAGCATGTGATGCACCTCGAACAGCAACTCGGCGCGCGGCTGCTCAACCGCACCACCCGGCGGGTCGCGCCGACCGAGGCGGGCCGCGAGTACTACGAGCGGCTGAGCCAGGTACTCACCGAACTCGAGGAGGCCGAGCAGGTGGTCGGCGCGGCGAGCGTCGTGCCGCAGGGGCGCTTGCGGGTGTCGTCGCTGTCGGCATTCGGTTTGAGCCACGTGATGGCCGCAGTGGCCGACTACGCCGCGCAGTATCCGCAGGTCACTGTCGATATGACCTTGTCGGACCGCGTGGTCGAATTGATCGACGAGGGTTTCGATGTCGCGATCCGCGCGTCGCCGAGCGGGCTGAAGTCTTCTTCATTGATCGCGCGGCAGATCGCGACCGCGCACCTCGTGCTGTGCGCGTCGCCGGCGTATTTGAAGCGCCACGGCACGCCGAAGACGGTCGCCGATCTGGCGCGCCACAACTATCTGCAATACGCGGGCGTGTCGGCGCTCGAAATCGCGCCCGCCACCGGCGACGCCTCGGCGCGTGTGCGTTTGACGGGCAATCTGATCGTCAATCATCTGGAAGCGCAGCGTGTGATCGTGCTGCAAGGCGCGGGCATCGCGATGCTCGGCACCGAAGTGATCGGCGACGATCTGGCCGCGGGGCGCCTTGTGCCGTTGCTGGTGGACGACGTGCCGCCGCGCGAGCTGCCCATTCACGTGGTCTACGCGAGCCGCCGGCATCTGTCGGCCAAGGTGCGCTCGTTTGTCGACTTTCTCGCCGAACGGTTCGCGAACGAATCGCTGTGGCCGTCGCTCGAACAGATCAAAGCTTTGGCGGTGCGCTAGGCGGCTTTGGCCACCGAGGCAGCGTGACCCGTTTCGCTATACTGGTTGCCAGCACCCATACGCGTAATGATCTGGGGGAGACATGACCGATCTGTCCACGCCGCAGCGCGCCGGCAGCCACAAGCTGCCCGCGGGCCGGCGCTTGCGCTTTGTCACGGCGGCTGCCTTGTTCGATGGCCACGATGCGTCGATCAACATCATGCGGCGCATTCTGCAAGCGAGCGGAATAGAGGTGATTCACCTCGGCCACAACCGCTCCGTCGATGAAGTCGCCGCTGCCGCGTTGCAAGAGGACGCCGACGGCGTCGCCGTGTCCAGCTACCAGGGCGGCCACAACGAATACTTCCGCTATCTGGTCGATCTGCTGCGAGCACGCGGCGGCGAGCGCATCAAGGTGTTCGGCGGCGGCGGCGGGGTGATCGTCCCTGAGGAAATCGCGGAGCTCGAGCGTTACGGCGTCGAGAAGATCTATTCGCCCCAGGATGGGCAGCGGCTCGGGCTGCAAGGCATGATCGACGATATGATCGCGCGCTGCGCCGAAGGCGCGCGTGCGGCTGTGGCGGCCGGGCAGAATCCGGTTGGCGAGTGGGTGAACGAACTTTCGAAGCATGGGTTGCCGCGATTTGATTCGCGCGGCGATGCTGGCGGCGACGAGGACGTGAATGCCGCGCGGAATCTGTTCAGTCAGCCGAGTCGGGTGGGCAACGCGGCGAACGCGGATCATATGGCCGACACGGCCAACACGGCCGACACGGCCGACACGGCCGACACGGCCGACACGGCCGACACGGCCGACAAAACATCCCTCACCTTCCGGCGCCTCGCGCGGATCATCAGCGAGTTCGAAGCGGGCGGCGTCGACGCATCCGCGCGCGAAAAACTGTCTGCTCAAGCCAAGGTCAAGGCAACCGTCACCCCCGTCCTCGGCATCACCGGAACCGGCGGCGCCGGCAAATCCTCGCTCACCGACGAACTGATCCGGCGCTTTCGCCTCGACTACGGCGACACCCTCACCATCGCCGTGCTCGCCATCGATCCGTCGCGCCGCAAGTCCGGCGGCGCGTTGCTGGGTGACCGCATCCGCATGAACGCGATCGGCGACTGGGGCGGCGGCGCGCGCGTCTACATGCGTTCGATGGCGACGCGCGAAGCATCGAGCGAAGTCTCCGACTCGTTGCCCGACGTGCTGATGATATGCAAAGCGGCGGGCTTCGATCTGATCGTCGTCGAAACATCTGGCATCGGGCAGGGCAACGCCGCGATCGTGCCGTTCGTCGACGAATCGCTGTATATCATGACGCCGGAGTTCGGCGCGGCCAGCCAGTTGGAGAAGATCGACATGCTCGACTTCGCCGGCTTCGTCGCGATCAACAAGTTCGATCGCAAAGGCGCGCCGGACGCGTTGCGCGATGTCGCCAAACAGGTGCAGCGCAATCGCGGCGACTTCGCGAAGGCGCCGGAAGCGATGCCGGTGTTCGGCACGATCGCCTCGCGCTTTAACGACGACGGCGTGACCGCGCTGTATGTGCACGTCGCCGAGGCGCTGCGCAAACATGGCTTGCGCGCAGGCGGCGGCCGTCTGGCCGCGCCGGAAGGCCTGCGCTTTTCGAGCGGCCGCAACGCAATTGTGCCGCCGGCTCGGGTGCGCTATCTGGCGGATATCGCGCAGACGGTCCACGCTTATCGCGAGCGAGCCGACGCGCAAGCGCGGGTGGCGCGCGAACGCTGGCAACTTGCAGAGGCGCGCCGGATGCTCGCGGAGGCAGCGAGGGCCGCTGGGGCTGTTGCGCAATCGCGGGCGAGCGTGAACGCCGACCCGAGCACGGACCCGAACGCCAACCCGAACGCGGACCCGAGCGCCGACCCGAGCACCAGCCCAAGCAGCAACCGGAACGCCAACCCGAACGCGGACCCGAACGCCAACCCGAACGGCAACCCGAACGCCAACCTGGGCGCCGACTCAACCGAACACTCCATAGCGAGCGTCGCAGACGCCGGCGCGCCTTCGCCGCTCCAACAACTCGACGCCCTCATCGCCCAACGCACCGCCTCCCTCGGCGAACGCGAACGCACGCTGCTCGACGGCTGGCCGCAAACCGTGGCCGCCTATTCAGGTGCCGAACACATCGTCCGCATCCGCGACCGCGAGATCCGCACCGCGCTCACTGTCACGACACTCTCCGGATCTGAAGTGCGCAAAGTCTCACTGCCGAAGTTCGTCGACCACGGCGAGATTCTGCGCTGGCTGATGCTCGACAATCTGCCCGGCTATTTTCCGTTCACCGCAGGCGTGTTCCCATTCCGCCGCGAAAACGAAGACCCGACGCGGATGTTCGCCGGCGAAGGCGATCCGCAACGCACCAATCGGCGCTTCAAGCTGCTCTCCGAGGGCATGCCCGCCAAACGACTTTCGACTGCCTTCGATTCGGTCACGCTCTACGGCGAAGAGCCCGACGAGCGGCCCGACATCTACGGCAAGGTGGGCAATTCGGGCGTCTCGGTGGCGACGCTCGACGACATGAAAACGCTCTACGACGGCTTTGATCTCTGCGCGCCGGAAACCTCGGTCTCGATGACGATCAACGGCCCCGCGCCGACCATCCTCGCGATGTTTTTCAACGTGGCGATCGATCAGCAAGTCGCGCGCATGACGCAGCAACAAGGCCGCGCGCTCACTGACCAGGAACTTGCCGCCACGCGCCGCGCAGCGCTGGAAAACGTGCGCGGCACCGTGCAGGCCGACATCCTGAAGGAAGACCAAGGCCAGAACACTTGCATCTTCTCGACCGAATTCAGCCTGAAGGTGATGGGCGACATTCAGGCGTACTTCGTCGAGCACGGCGTGCGCAATTTCTATTCGGTGTCGATCTCCGGCTACCACATCGCCGAAGCCGGCGCGAACCCGATCTCGCAACTCGCGTACACGCTCGCGAACGGCTTCACCTATGTCGAGGCCTATCTCGCGCGCGGCATGTCGATCGACGACTTCGCGCCGAATCTGTCGTTCTTCTTTTCGAACGGCATGGACCCGGAGTACACCGTGCTGGGCCGCGTCGCGCGCCGCATCTGGGCCGTTGCCATGCGTGAGCGCTACGGCGCGAACGAACGCAGCCAGAAGCTCAAGTATCACGTGCAAACGTCGGGCCGCAGCCTGCATGCGCAGGAGATCGACTTCAACGACATCCGCACCACGTTGCAAGCGCTGATCGCGATCTACGACAACTGCAACTCGCTGCACACGAATGCGTTCGACGAAGCGATCACCACGCCCACCGAGGATTCGGTGCGCCGCGCGGTGGCGATCCAGTTGATCATCAATCGTGAATGGGGGCTCGCGAAGAATCAGAATCCGAATCAGGGCAGCTTTGTGATCGAGGAACTGACCGACCTGGTGGAAGAAGCGGTGCTCGCCGAATTCGACCGGCTGACCGAGCGCGGCGGCGTGCTCGGCGCGATGGAAACCGGCTATCAGCGCGGACGCATCCAGGACGAGTCGATGTTGTACGAGCACCGCAAGCATGACGGCTCGTATCCGATCGTCGGCGTGAACACGTTTTTGAGCGCGCATCCGCATGAGGCGCCGCCGCCGATCGCACTAGCCCGTTCCACCGACGACGAAAAGCAGAGCCAGTTGCAACGTCTGCGCGCTTTCCAGGCGCAGCATCGCGACGCGGCGCCGGCCGCGCTCGAACGCCTGAAGCGCGCGGTGATCGACGATGAGAACGTGTTCGCGGTGCTGATGGACGTCGTGCGTGTCTGCTCGCTCGGGCAGATCACGCATGCGTTGTTCGAAGTGGGTGGGCAGTACCGCCGCAATATGTGAGTCAGGCTGCGCGGCGATCGCTGCGGCTCGGCGTGAAGCCGGGCCGCAGTGCAAAACTGTCCGGATCAGGCGCCTCGGATCCAGAGCCCCGAATCAGACGCTTAGGTAAACGCGCAACCCCCGCCAAGTCACGCCCGGGCGCACCACCTCAGCGCGCAATCCCCAGCCGCGCCTTTGCGTCGTTGTATTCCTTCGTCAAACGCTGCACCAACTCGCCCACGCTCGGCACGTCGTCCATTAGCCCGACGCCCTGACCCGCACCCCAGATGTCTTTCCACGCCTTCGCCTTGTCGCTGCCGAAGTTCATCGCGCTCTTGTCCGATTCCGGCAGCGCGTCCGGGTCCAACCCCGCGTTCAGGATACTTTCGCGGATGTAGTTGCCGTGCACGCCGGTGAACAGGTTCGTGTAGATGATGTCCGACGCCGTGGAATTGACGATCGCCTGCTTGTAGCTGTCGACTGCGTGAGCTTCCGTGGTCGCGATGAAGCGCGTGCCCATGTAGGCGAGGTCCGCACCCATGGCCTGCGCGGCGAGAATCGAGCCGCCGTTGGCGATCGAGCCCGACAGCACGATCGGGCCGTCGAACATGCGCCGCACTTCGCCGACCAGCGCGAACGGCGAGGTCGTGCCCGCATGGCCGCCCGCGCCGGACGCGACCAAGATCAGACCGTCGACGCCCGCTTCCAGCGCTTTCTGCGCATGGCGTAGATTGATCACGTCGTGCAGCACGATGCCGCCATAGCTATGCACCGCATCGACGATCTCCCGCGCCGGCGCCCGCAGGCTCGTGATGAAAATCGGCACCTTGTGTTCGACGCATACGCGCACGTCGTGTTCGAGCCGCGTATTCGATTGATGGACGATCTGGTTGACGGCGATCGGCCCGATCAGCGCATCGGGATTGGCGGCCTTGTGCTCGGCGAGCTGCGCCTGAATCTGGGTGAGCCACTCGTCGAGCAGCTCAGCCGGACGGGCATTCAGCGCGGGAAACGAGCCGACGATCCCGGCCTTACATTGAGCCAGCACGAGCTCGGGATAGCTGACGATGAACATCGGCGAAGCGACGACGGGCAGCGCGAGTTTTTGCAGGACGGCGGGCAATGCCATAGTGCGTGTCTCCTGATTTGAGCGGGCCGGTGCGTCGTTGCGCGCCCGGCGATGACTGAGTTTAGCGGCACATGGCTTGCGGCGCTTTCCTACACGCCACAGCCATCCGAAGATTTTAAGAACGGTCGTTCGATTATAGGCGAAGCGCAGCGAGCGCGTTCGATTGGGGCGTTTAGAACAGTTGGAAGGAGTGTTCAGGTTCTATGCTTGCGTGGGCTATCCCACCTCGCACGGACACATCGGGCTTCTACAATGCAGGGACTCCAAAATCACGAGCGAGACGCCATGGCTTTCGAGAATTTCACGCCCTTTCGCGTCGCCGTGGGCGACGTCGATATTTTTGGAGCGAAAGGCGGGGCGGGGCCGCCTCTTCTGCTGCTGCACGGTCATCCGCAGTCGCATCTGATCTGGCGGAAGTGCGCCGCGCAGCTGGCGGAGCATTTCACGGTGATCGCCACCGATCTGCGCGGTTACGGCGCGTCGGGCAAGCCGCCAAGCGACGCCGCGCACACGCCGTATTCCAAGCGCGTGATGGCGGCCGATCAGGTCGCCGTGATGCGCCATTTCGGCTTCGACCGTTTTCTCGTATGCGCGCACGATCGCGGCGCGCGCGTCGCGCACCGCATGGCGCTCGATCATGCGGACGCCGTCGAGCGTCTGATGCTGCTCGACATCGCGCCGACGCTCGCCATGTACGAAGCCACCGACCGCGCCTTTGCGACGCATTACTTCCACTGGTTCTTCCTGATCCAGCCGGCGCCGCTGCCTGAAACGCTGATCGGTGGGAATCCGGCGGCGTATGTCGACGCGGTGATGGGCAGCCGTCACGCGGGTCTTGCGCCGTTCGAACCCGTCGCGCTCGACGCCTATCGCGCGGCCCTCGCGCAACCGGATGCGATTCACGCGATGTGCGAGGACTACCGCGCATCGGCGAGCATCGATCTGGAACACGATCGCGCCGACATCGAGCGCGGTCTCAAGATCGGCTGCCCGCTGCGCGTGCTGTGGGGCGACAAAGGCGTGATCGAGAAGTGCTTCGACGCGCTGGCGGAATGGCGTCATGTGGCGCGCGACGTGAGCGGCCGCGCGCTGTCTTGCGGCCACTACATTCCTGAAGAAGCGCCGGACGAACTGGTCGCCGAAATGCTTTCTTTTTTCGAACCGGTCGCACAGTAACGTCACGTCCGTTCCATTTCGCCCCTACGCGAAGCAGCGTCCGCGCGTCGCTCAACCGAGCGGCGGCAGGCGGCGCGCGACCGGCGTCGACTTGACGATCGCGGTGCTGGTCTCGGCGCGCTCGGTGACCTTGGACAGAATCTCGTCGAGCTGCTCGATCGAATGGAGATACAGGCGGCAGATGAAGCAATCGTCACCCGTCACCTTGTCGCATTCGACGAACTCCGGAATGCGCCGGATCACCTCTTCCACCAGATGCAACTGACCGGGCAGCGGCTTCACGCGGACGATAGCTTGCAGCGTGTAGCCGAGCGCGCGCGGATCGATCTGCACCGTGAAGCGCTCGATCACACCTTGCGCTTCGAGCCTGCGCACGCGCTCCGCCGTGCTCGGCGCCGACAGCCCGACTTGACGCGCCAGTTCGCTGACCGGCTGACGGGCGTCTTCCGCGAGCGCGGCGAGCAGCGCCCGGTCGGTGTCGTCGAGCGGGGCGGGCGTTGGAAGAGTAAGGCGTTTTGTCATGACGGCCTTCGATTGTTAGGTCGTATCGCGTGATCGCTTAAGTTTAGCCATGTATTCGGACGATCGGATTAATTACACTGCTCGTCATGCAGGAATCAATTCGAGGATCGAATCATGGCGTCAAATGAAATCCGCCGCGGGGCCGCGGAAATGACCATGGCGATGCTGATGTCCGGCACCATCGGCTGGCTGGTGGTGTCGTCGCAGCAAAGCCCGTTCAACGTCGTGTTCTTCCGCTGCATTTTCGGCGGCGCGACGCTCGCGCTCGTGTGCGCCTTACTCGGGCTATTTCAGCGCAAACTGTTCTCGTGGAAGATGCTCGGCCTCGCCTTGCTCGGCGGCGCGGCGATCGTGATCAACTGGGTATTGCTGTTCGCCGCGTATTCGCGCGCGTCCATCTCCATGGCGACAGCGGTCTATAACACGCAGCCGTTCATGCTGGTGGCGCTCGGCGCGCTGGTGTTTCGCGAGCGCGTCAGTGCGTCGACGGTCGCGTGGCTGGTGGTCGCGTTCATCGGCCTCGTGTTTGTCGTGAAGGTCGAACCGGCGGTGCTCGCGGTGCCGGGGCAATATCTTGTCGGCGTCGCATACGCGGTCGGCGCGGCCGCAATGTATGCGGTGTCGTCGATCATCACGAAGCGGCTCAAGGGCACGCCGCCCCATCTGATCGCGCTGATCCAGGTATCGCTCGGCGTGCTGATGCTCGCGCCGTTCGTGCGCTTCGATGCGTTGCCCACAACCGGCGTGCAGTGGCTCGAACTGGTCGTGCTCGGCGTCGTCAATACCGGCCTCATGTACGTGCTGTTGTACGGTGCGATCCAGAAGCTGCCGACTTCGATGACGGGCGCGCTCTCGTTCATCTATCCGGTGGTGGCGATCATCGTCGACCGGATCGCGTTCGGGCAAACGCTCGCGTGGATTCAGGTGCTGGGAGCGGTGCTGATTCTGGTGGCGGCAGCCGGGGTCAATCTCGGCTGGCGGATCGTGCCGCAAAAGCGCCTGTCGTCGACCTGACCGGCGTTGCGCGCTTGCGACGAATCACAATGATACGGATTCCAGAGTAACTGGATGCGCAAATATATTCATACCGCGGACTAAATGATCCGAAAGATACGCAACCACGGCGCCTCGTAACGTGACGCGTTGTAGGCGGCTTTGAAAGCGGGCGTCAAACTTCTGTAGGGAAATCACCGATGCGGTCAAAAAACCGGCACGCGTATCATGCGTCTTGACGCTGATCACGTCCGACAGAATTTCCGCCGCTCGCCTGCAAGGGTCGAGCGGCTTTCTTTTTGTGGCGACGATATCCCGCTTTGTCTCTCTCAGAGGCAAAACGTCAGGCCGCGCGCGCGACGATGCGCGCACCATTCACTTCCAGCGGCCCATTCCTCGCCGCCAGTTCCTCGACAATCGCCTTCAGCAACGCGGGCCATTCGCCACGCGGGCTGAGCATCAACGCGGCGGCGCGCATCACGCTGGCGTCGTCGAGCATGTGCAGCAAGGTATCGAAGCCCATTGCACGGACTTCGAGCAGCTTGAATACGATCAGCACCTTCAGCGCATTCTTTGCGTTGCGGGCCGGATCGGCGCGCAGCCACGCAACGCGCGAGAACGCGCGCTCAAGCGCCTGTTCGACATTCGTGAAGGGTGCGCCATGGCCGGGGATCACGAGGCGCACGTCGAGCCTCGCAATGGCTTCCAGCACGGCTTGCTCCTCGGCGAAACCGCTTTCGCCTTCCAGTTCAGGAAAGATCACGCCGAAGCCGTTTTCCCACAGCGCGTCCGCGCTGATCAGAATGCGTTCGTCCGCGCAGTAGAGCATCAGCGAATGCGGATCGTGGCCTGGCGCGCCGAGCACATCCCAATCGAGCGCGCCGAGCCGCAAGCGCGCGCCGGGCGCGATCGTTCCAGTGAGGGTGAAGCGCTCGCAGGTCTGGCCGGTGGCGCGAAACGTCAGGCGCGTTTCGTCCCACTCCTGCACGGCGCCGGCTTCCGAAGCCGGAATGACGGTGCGGCATGGCCACGTCGCCTGCAAAAGAGCATTGCCGCCGCAGTGATCCGAATGCAGATGCGTGTTGACGATCAGATCGAGCGGTCGCGCGCCGAGTGCTTGCCGCACGAGGGCGAGCGTTTGCGGCGCGTGCGTAGCGTAGCCGGTATCGACCAACGCGGCGCAGGCGTCGTCCACCAGCAGCACGTTGTTCGACGAGAGCCAGCCGCGTTCGAAAACCCGAATCGATTCCGGCAGCGTGATCATGGCGAGTTGGGCGCTACATTTGCGCCTGCGTTTGCGTTTGCGTTTGCGTTTGCGTTCGCGGACGCTTCGGGTTTCGGCATCACGAGAATCGTCGACGAACCGACCAGCATGGTCTCGCCACGCTGATTCACCACCGAGCCTTCGAGATGCGTCAGATCGCCGTTCAAACTCGGCTTCCAGTAAGCATGCTTCACGCGCCATGTGATCGTGAGCGTGTCGCTCGCGTGGACGGCTTTCTTCAGCTTGATATCGAACTCGAGACCCAGCGGTTGCGCGTAGGTCGAATAGTGCGTCGCGAGCAGCGCCATGAAATGCGCGGTGGGCTGCGTGCCGGACGCGATCAGGCCGCCGAAGCGGCTTTGCGCGGCATACGCTTCATCGTGATGCAGCGGGTTGTAATCATTGACGAGCGCAGCGAACGATTTCACCGACTCCGCCGACAGTGCCAGCGTGGAACTGAACGTTTCGCCGACCGTGACGATGCGTGGGGCTGCGTTCATCGCCGCACCTTCGGCTGGCTCGCGACGAATTGCGCGTGGCGAAGCTCGATCGCGTCCCAGACCGCGCGCTTCGCGTCATCGTCGAATAACGACCAGTTGGCGATTTCGTCGATGGTGCGCAGACATCCTTCGCACCAGCCCGTCGACGCGTCCATCCTGCACACGTTGATGCAAGGCGACGGCACGGCGTGGTGGTCTTCGTTATCGAGGCCCGCTGTCATCATCGTCATCGCGTCAAGCCGTCTCGCGCAGCGCGACGTCGATCACCGGCGCGTTCGTGAGTGCAATTAATTCCTGCGCCGTCAGATTGAACACCGCATGCGGATGACCCGCGGCGGCCCACAGACTGCCGAGTTCGAGCAGATCGGCATCGATCAGCGTGACAGGCTCGGTCGCATGACCGATCGGGCAGACGCCGCCGATCGCATAGCCGGTTTTTTTCGCGGACGAACTTCGCGTCCGCACGGCCAATCTCGCCGACTCGCGCGGCCACTTTCTTTTCGTCGACGCGATTCGCACCGCTCGCGATCACCAAAACCGGTGCGTCGTCTTCCCGGCGGCGAAACAGGATCGACTTGGCGATCTGCGCGACCGAGCAGCCGAGTCCTGCGGCGGCTTCGGCGGAGGTCTTGCCGGTTTCCGGCAGCATCACGATCCGGCCCGCGTGACCGCGTTCGCGCAGCAGCAGCGCAACGCGGCGCGCCGAGTCGGGCAGTGCGGTGAGATCGTCGGATTCGAGAGAAGCTTGGTCCGTCATCGTTTCAGGTCCTGATTGATTGCGTGAGTGGTCAGCGATCGCATTGCGCAAGCGTCAAACGCAGTTGGCCGCTTCGCTGCGGGCTTTGGCGAGCAGTGCTTTGCCCGCGCGCGAAACATTGGGCCGGCCGATCGACGTCGAGATGAAATCGCCGATCGCCACGACTTGCGCGAGATCGATGCCGGTCTCGATGCCGAGGCCGTTCATCAGATACAGCACGTCTTCGGTCGCGACGTTGCCGGTCGCGCCCTTCGCATACGGACAGCCGCCGAGGCCCGCCACCGACGCATGATAGATTTCGATCCCTTCCTGCAGAGCCGCGTAAATGTTGGCAAGCGCCTGACCATAGGTGTCGTGAAAGTGGCCGGATAGACGCTCGCGCGGAAACACCTGCGTGACCGCCTCGAAGACTTCACGCGTGCGCTTCGGCGTGCCGACGCCGATCGTATCGGCGATATCGATCTCGTCGCAGCCGAGCGCCGCGAAACGCTGAACCACATCCACCACCGACGCCACCGGCACTTCGCCCTGATACGGACAGCCCAGCGCGCACGAGACGCTGCCGCGAATCCGCAGGCCATGTTGCTTGGCCGCCTGCGCGACCGGCGCGAATCGATCGATGCTTTCCGCGATGCTGCAATTGATGTTCTTCTGCGAGAACGCTTCGCTGGCGGCGCCGAAAATCACGATCTCGTCGGCACGCGCGGCGAGTGCGCCTTCGAAGCCGCGCAGGTTCGGCGTCAGCACCGAGTAGATCGTGCCGGGGCGGCGTTCGATGCCGGCCATCACGTCGGCGCCGTCGGCCATCTGCGGCACCCATTTCGGGGACACGAACGAAGCGGCCTCGACGTTACGGAAGCCCGCCGCCGACAAACGGTTGATCAACTCGATTTTGGTCGCCGTGGCGACGAATTCCTTTTCGTTCTGCAGTCCGTCACGCGGACCGACTTCGACGATTTTCACTTGCTGGGGCAGGGCCATGATGTGTCTCCTATGTCGACGCCGCGCGTGGCGGCGCTCCTTCAACTGGATTCGATGGGTTCAGTATCCGTGTTCGATATTCACCACGCCGCTGATCGTGTCGCCGCGCACGAGCGCAGCGATCTTCTGCGCGACCTGGGCCACGCTTTCTTCGCGCAGCGTCAGCGCGGACACGTGCGGCGTGATCGTGATGCGCGGTTCCTGCCAGAACAGATGATCCGGCGGCAGCGGTTCCTCGCGGAACACGTCGAGCGTGGCGGCGGTGATCTGCCCGCTTGCGATGACGTCGAGCAAATCCTGTTCGACCAGATGCGCGCCGCGCGCCACGTTGATCAGATATGCGCCATGCGCGAGCTTCGCGAAGGTGCGCGCGTTCAGGACATTGCCCGTCTCCGGAGTATGCGGCAGAAGATTGACCAGCACTTTCACGCCGTCGAGAAACGCGTCGAATTGCGCTTCGCCGGCGAATGTCGTGATGCCGTCGATCTGCCGCGCGCTGCGGCTGTAGCCGCGCACCGGCAGGCCGAACGCCGCGAGCGTTCGTGCGACATGCGCGCCGAGCACGCCGAGTCCCAGCACGCCGACCGTGAAGGTGTCACGCGGATGCGGCTCGAGCACTTCCCAACGGCGCTCGTTCTGCAGCGTCTGATACTCGTCGAAACGGCGCAGATAGCGCAGCACCGCGTGCGTTGCATACTCGGCCATTTGCGGCGCCATGCCGGTGTCTTCGAGACGGATCAACTGCGCGTTGCGCGGCAACGTGCCGGGCTGCTCGTGTTCTAGCGCGAGGATAGCGTCGACGCCGGCGCCGAGATTGAAGATCGCGCGCAGATCGTCGCGGCCGGCCAGCATCTCGCGCGGCGGACGCCACACGACCGCGAAGTCGGCCGGCGCGCAGTCTCCCGGCTGCCATTCACGCAGATCGGCGTCCGGCAGGGCGCGAGCGAAATCGTGCAGCCAGGCGGCGGCGTCGGCATGCGGCATGTAGAAGAGGATTTTCATACGGTCCGGAAGGCGCCTTCGAAATCGGGTCTGGGGACGAAGATGCCACGGCATGACCGGCGCGACGGCTGCGGCGTTGCGGACGACGCTTGCGGCATGAGGCCTCCTCCTTTTATGGATAGGCTTCATTCTACTTTTTCGACGCGATTCGCGCGCGTTTGCGTACGGCCGTGCGGTTCGGAGGCGGGCTTTGCGCCGCGCGGCCGATGTTGGCGGCGCGTTGGATTGCGCATTTATTCGTGCGTCTGGCCGCGCATTTGTCGGATAAACAAAGCACAAAAACTTGGTTCGCCCTTGCGGTGAGCGGCGGGACAATCACTACCCGGATTCCCGCAGCGAGGCACACACATGCTTTCATGCACCAAATCGACATGGCCGCCGCGGCTCGTCACCGTTCCCGGCCTGCACGGCAGCGAGGGCGCGCACTGGCAGAGCTGGCTGGAGCGGCAGTTCGCGCGCTCGTTGCGCGTCGAGCAGGCCGACTGGGACGCGCCGGACCTCGCGCTGTGGGCGAAATCGCTGCGCGATCTGCTGGCGCGCGAGCGTGGGCCGTTCGTGCTGGCCGCGCATAGCTTCGGCTGCCTCGCGACCGCGTATGCATTGCAGCAGGCGTCGTATGCGAACGACGTGGTCGGCGTGCTGTTCGTCGCGCCCGCGAGTCCGCAGAAATTCGCCTTCGCGGGAGCGTTCGACGCGCGGCGTCTCGGCGTGCCATCGATCCTGATCGGCAGCGAAACCGATCCGTGGATGTCGCTCGCCGGCTCGCGCGATCTCGCGCAGCGTTTCGGCAGCGCGTTCGTCAATCTCGGCGATGCCGGCCATATCAACACGGCGGCCGGCTTCGGTCCGTGGCCGCGCGCCAAATATTTCGTCGATACGCTGGTGCATTGCGCGGCGCCGCTGCGTTTTCGCGAGGAGCCGTTCGAGGCTGTACAGCAAGCGTTCGTGTGAGTGATTGGGCGCGGCGTTCGCGCATCGAGTGACGCGCGAACGGACCACTGGCCAAGTAAGCGATCCGTTAGAATCCCGCTTCATGCTGCACGTTCGTGCGGCCACTGGTTTTCATCATCGACAGGCGGGGACAAGATGGCAGGCAAGACGGGGACATCGCGCTGGCTGGCAGCCGGCATGACGGCAATCACGCTCGCGCTGGCGGGCATGTCGACGGCGCACGCGGATACATCGCTGCTCAACGTCTCGTACGACGTGACGCGCGAGTTGTACAAGGACATCAACGCCGGCTTCATCGCGGCGTACAAGCAGAAGAGTGGCGAGAACATATCGATCCGCCAGTCGCACGGCGCGTCGAGCGCGCAGGCGCTGTCGGTGCTGCAAGGCCTGCAGGCCGACGTGGTGACGATGAACCAGCCGAACGACATCGACCTGCTCGCCGAGAAAGGTCAACTGGTGCCGGCCAACTGGCGCGCGCGCCTGCCGGACGACAGCGCGCCGTACACCACGACGATGGTGTTCCTCGTGCGCAAGGGCAATCCGAAACACATCAAGGACTGGGACGATCTCGCCAAACCCGGCGTGCAGGTGATCATCGCGAATCCGAAGACTTCGGGTAACGGACGCTACACGTATCTGGCCGCATGGGGTTATCGCAAGCAACACGGCGGCACCGACGCGCAGGCGCTCGACTTCGAAAAAGATATCTTCAGGAACGTGCCGGTGCTCGACACGGGCGGCCGCGGCGCAACGACCACCTTTACGCAACGCGGCATCGGCGACGTGCTGGTGACGTTCGAAAACGAAGTCGCGCTGATGGACACGGGCGTGGGCGGGGCCAATTTCGAGGCGGTGTATCCGTCGGTGAGTTTGCTGGCGGCGCCGCCGGTGTCGATCGTCGACAAGGTGGTCGACAAGCGCGGTACGCGCAAGGAAGCGCAGGCTTATCTCGACTATCTGTGGTCGCCGGCCGCGCAGGACATCATCGCGCAACATCATCTGCGTCCGCGTGACAAGACCGTGCTCGCGAAGCATGTCGCAGAGTTCAAACCGATCAAGACGTTCACGGTGGAAGAGATGTTCGGCAGCTGGCAGAAAGCGCAGCAAACGCATTTCTCCGATGGCGGGACGTTTGATCAGATCATCGTGGATAAGAAGTAGGTTTTTAGCGCCGTAAGTCAGCAAAAAGGCTGCCTCGAAAAACGAGGCAGCTTTTTTTTATTGCGCGTGCTCTATCACGCGCGGCGCATACGCTCAGTTCGGCGCAGCGTGCTTATCACAGCCATGTTCGCAGCCGCTTTGATCGAGCGGGATTTGCTGCGCGGCCTCGGCGCGAATGCCGAGACGTTCAAGCAACTTGCGGTCGGCCTCCGCTTGCGGGTTGCTGGTGGTCAGCAATTGATCGCCGTAAAAAATCGAGTTCGCACCGGCGAGGAAGCACAGCGCCTGCAACGCTTCGTCCATCTGCTCGCGGCCTGCCGACAGACGCACCATCGCGCGCGGCATGGTGATGCGCGCAATGGCGATCGTACGGACGAATTCGAACGGGTCGATCGCCTCGGTGCCGGTCAGCGGCGTGCCTTCCACCTGCACCAGATTGTTGATGGGCACCGATTCCGGATACGGCTCCATGTTCGCCAGTTGCGCGATCAGACCGGCGCGCTCACGACGCGATTCACCCAAACCGACAATCCCGCCGCAGCACACGTTGATGCCTGCGTCACGCACGCGTTCGAGCGTGTCGAGGCGGTCCTGATACGTGCGCGTCGAAATGATCTGTCCGTAGAATTCCGGCGACGTGTCGAGGTTGTGGTTGTAGTAGTCGAGGCCCGCTTCACGCAGCCCTTGCGCCTGATGCGTTTCGAGCATGCCGAGCGTGACGCAGGTTTCCAGACCCATTGCCTTCACGCCGCGGATCATGTCCTTGATCGGTTCGAGGTGGCGGTCTTTCGGATTGCGCCATGCCGCGCCCATGCAGAAGCGCGTCGCGCCGTTTTCCTTGGCGACCTTGGCGGCGGCGAGCACCTCGTCGACCGGCATCAGCTTGTCGGCCTGCAGGCCCGTATCGTGGTGCACCGACTGCGGACAGTACGCGCAATCTTCCTCGCAGCCGCCGGTCTTGATGGACAGCAGCGTGGACAGTTGCACGGTGTTCGCATCGAAATGCTCGCGATGGGTTTGCTGCGCCTTGAACATCAGGTCGTTGAACGGCAGTTCGTACAACGCGACGATGTCGGCGACGCGCCAGCGCGCGACCTGTTTCGCGCCGGCTGCGGCGTTGGCGTTGTGGTTTGCCGCGGCTGTGTCGGCGGGCGTGGGAGCGATGTTCAGTTGCGTCATGTCGTCAATCCTCATGGATGGATATGTGAGTTTTTAGCGCTGCGAATGCGTTTGCGTGTGCCGCAGCGTCTGCAAAAGCCGTTTGATGTCGAGTTGGTCCGCCGCAAGTTCGGGCGACGCTGGGTTCAGATTCGGCACGATGCCAAGCAACGGCGCGTCGTATTCACGTGCCAGATGCTCGCGGATCGATGCGATGTTTTCGTCGGGGAACGTCATGTCCGGATCGATGCGGTTCGCGACCCAGCCGGCGAGCGTGAGCCCGCGCGCGGCGATTGCTTCGGCGGTGAGCAGCGCATGGCTGATGCAGCCGAGCCGCATGCCGACCACCAGCACGACCGGCAGCTTCAATGCGACGGCGAGATCGGCGGTGTCCTGAGTGGCCGTCAACGGCACACGAAAGCCGCCGACGCCTTCCACGACCACGATCTCCGCGCGCTTCAGCGCCTGCGCGTGACAATCGACGATGTGGTCGAGATCGAACGTAACGTTTTCCAGTGCGGCCGCGATATGCGGCGCGGCCGGTTCCTTCAGCAGATACGGCGTGCGCATTGCGGGCGGCAGCAACACGTTCGACGCGGCGTCGAGTTGATCCGCGTCTTCGTTATGCAGCACACCGTTCAGCTCGAACGCGCCGGCGGCGATCGGCTTCATCGCGGCGGCTTGCAGGCCTTCACGGACGAAGCCGCGCAACAGCGCCGACGAGACGAACGTCTTGCCGATTTCCGTATCGGTACCGGTGACGAACAAGGACAGTGCGTGTTGAACTGCGCTACTCATGCCGCTTTCGCTCCGAGTTGCTGCAAGCCGGCTTCGAGACGGTCGAGGTCCGCTTGCGAGTGCGCGGCCGACAGCGAAATACGCAAACGCGACGTGCCGGCGGGCACGGTAGGCGGACGGATCGCCGGCACCCACAGACCCGCCCGATCGAGCGTGGCCGCGATGTCGAGCGTGGCGTCGTTCGCGCCGATGATGAGCGGCTGCACGGCAGTATGCGAGTCGACCGGCAGCCAGGGCGTCGCCTTCAGCATGGCGCGCGTGCGTTCGATCAGTTGCTGAAGATGCGCACGGCGCGCGTCGCCTTCCTCGCCACCGATGATGCGCAAGCTCGCCGACACCGCGTGCGCCGCGGCCGGCACCGACGCCGTGGTGAAGATGTACGGACGCGCGCGCTGCACGAGCCATTCGATCACGGTTTCATGGGCGGCGACGAACGCGCCGGAGACGCCGGCCGCTTTGCCGAGCGTGCCGATCGAAATGAGGTTCGGCGAACGGAGCGCGGCTTGCGCGATCGCGCCGCGGCCTTGCGGGCCGAGCACGCCGAAACCGTGCGCGTCGTCGACGATCAGCCATGCGCCGTGTTGCTCCGCGAGTTCGAGCAGACGCGGCAGCGGTGCGATATCGCCGTCCATGCTGAAGACGGTATCGGAGACGATCACTTTGACGTCGGCCTCCGAGGCTTCGAGCATCGCGCTCAGCGCTTCCGTATCGCAGTGCGGGTAGATCTGCACGTCGGCGCGGGACAAGCGCGCGCCGTCGATCAGCGAGGCGTGATTGAGCGCATCGGAGAAGAGCGTCGTGCCGCGGCCCGCGAGCGCGGTGAGCGTGGCGAGATTCGCCATATAGCCGGTGCTGAAGTAGAGCGCGCGAGCGTTATCGACGAAGCCGCCCGCGAATTCCGCGAGATCGTCTTCGAGCTGCGCGTGCGCGCGCGAGTGGCCGCCGAGCAGATGAGAGCCACCGCTGCCCGCGCCATAACGCTGCGCGCCTTCAGCGATCGCCGCGATGAGTTGCGGATGCGCGGCGAGGCCGAGATAGTCGTTACTGGCGAAGCCGATGATTTCGCGGCCGTCCACAGTCATGTGCGCGGCGCATGGCGTTTCGGCAGTGCGGCGGCGACGGCGCAGGCCGCGCGCATCGATTTCCGCGAGGCCTTCGGTGAGCCTGTCGAGCAGGTGCATTAGCGGGTCTCCGCGAGCGTGGCTTCGAAGGTTTCGCGCGTGCGCGAGGCGAGCAGCGCGAGTTCTTCGTCGTCGAGGATATATGGGGGCATCAGATACACCGTGGTCGAAATCGGGCGCAGCAGCAGTTCGCGCTGCAGCGCGTTTTCGAAGAAGCGGCGAGAGAATGTTTTGGCTTGCTGGGCGTCGTCGATCACGGCATCGAAGGCGAAGAGCGTGCCGCACTGGCGCAGATTGCGGACTTGCTTGTGCTCGGCTAGCGGCATGAGCGCGGCCTTCAGCTTCGCGGATTTTTGCGCGTTGGCGGCAAGCACGTTGTCGCTCGCGAACAGATCGAGCGTGGCGAGCGCCGCGCGACACGCGAGCGGGTTGCCGGTGTACGAGTGCGAATGCAGGAAGCCGCGCGCGGTGTCGTCGTGATAGAAGGCCGCGAAGATTTCGTCACGCGACAGCACGATGGAAAGCGGCAGATAGCCGCCGCTGATCCCTTTCGACAGACATAAAAAGTCCGGCCAGATGCCGGCCTGTTCGCAGGCGAAGAAAGTGCCGGTGCGTCCGCAGCCGACGGCGATTTCATCGGCGATCAGATGCACACCGTATTGGTCGCACAAGGCGCGCAATCCGGCGATATACGACGCGTCGTGCATGGCCATGCCGGCTGCGCACTGCACCAGCGGCTCGACGATTAGCGCGGCGACTTTCGTGGCGCGTGTTTCGAACAGCGAGCGAACGTTATCGAGCGCGCGGCGCGCGACGTCGGCGGCGTTTTCACCTGGTTGCGCGAGGCGGGCGTCGGGCGATGCAACGACGTGCGCGTGGCGGATCAGCGGATCGTAGGCGTCTTTGAAGAGCGCGACATCGGTGACGCCGAGAGCGCCGATGGTTTCGCCGTGGTAGCTATTGGCTATGCAGACGAATTCCTGCTTGTCCGCGAAACCGCGATTGCGCCACGAGTGGAAGCTCATCTTCAGGGCGATTTCGACGGCGGATGCGCCATCTGATGCGAAGAACGCGTGGCCCAGCGTGTTGCTCGTCAGCGCGCTGAGCCGCTCGGCGAGTTCGATGGCCGGTTCGTGCGTGCAGCCGGCGAGCATCGCGTGTTCGAGCGTGTCGAGCTGGTCTTTCAGTGCCGCGTTGATGCGCGGGTTGGCGTGGCCGAACAGGTTGACCCACCAGGAGCTGATGGCATCCAGATAACGATGGCCGGCGCGGTCGTAGAGCCACGCGCCTTGGCCGCGCGCGACGGGCACGAGCGGCAGGCGTTCGTGGTGCTTCATCTGCGTGCAGGGGTGCCAGACGGCGCGGAGGCTGCGGGCGATCCAGTCTTCGGGGGCTGCTGATGGTGGTGCTGGGTTTTCCAAAGGGGTACTCCAGGGGTGCTTTTATGCCGCTGCGCGGGGTGGCTTTTTAGGGCCGTTTTCAGTCGGGTGGCGCGGATTTTTTTGCGCTGCGCGCGGCTCTTGGCGGGCTTGCGGGGTCGAGATTAGCGGTTTATTTCGTGCTGTGCACTAGGGGTTCGATGGCGTTTTTTGCCTGCGGCGCGGGGGTTTGGCGATGTTCGGTGCAGGTGGTTTCTGTTTGTGAGTGAAGCTCGCTGATCGGCGGAGTTGGCGACGGCAAAGTAGTGGTAACTTACTGGCGAAGATTTGGGTTTTGGGTCTGCGCCGGCTCGGATTTTTCTGTCTGTGTTCTCTGCGGTGTTGGCCTTTCCTTGCATTCATGGTGGTCTATTGGCGTTGCCCCTGTGCGGGGCGGCACCTACTTTCTTTGCCGCGGCAAAGAAAGTAGGCAAAGAAAGCCGCTTCACACCGCTAGCCCATAAGCGGGGTCCTCGCACAGCCGCGGTCGTGGTGCATCTGGAATCTGTGCCCTCGCACATTCGACGCTTGTGACACAGCAGTCATACCTCCCGCCTCGCGCTGCGCGCTCGCCGGAAGGGACTGCGTAAGTCGATTGGGTTTTTCGTGCGCGGTGGGGCCGACGACGTCGTTTCGGTACACGCCGAAACGATGAGCGGTTGGACAAGTTGGTACAGATAGGGACTGGCAGCTCAGCAAGTACTGAGCACAAGAGCGAACCGATGGTTTGAAGAATTACCGCGACGGCGCGCGCAGCGCCGCCGGAAGAATGACGGCCTTGTCACTGAGGCTCAATGTGCGAGGGCACAGATTCCAGATGTGCCAGCACTCCCTCCAAGCCGAGGGACCCGCTTATGAGCTGGCGGTGTGAAGCGGCTTTCTTTGCCTACTTTCTTTGCCGCGGCAAAGAAAGTAGGTGCCGCCCCGCACAGGGGCAACGCTAATAGACCACAAAGAGATCAAGGCAAGGCCAACGCCTCAAAGAACACCGAGAAGCAACACCCGCCGGACAGGCATAAACAAAACCGGACTTCTATTCCCGACTAGCAATAGCCCGCCGAGCATCGGCGCCCCCAGCGGGAGCTCCACCATCAGCCGTCTGCGAAGACTGATCTCCCCAAACAACGGAGCTATTCACCGCATACAGCCTGCAAGGCGCAGAAGACTGCTTCTGACAATTCGCGACCGCAACCGACATCGGATCATCGCCACCTTCAGCCCAAGACCAAGCCCCCGAGTCAGAAACAGCAAACGCCCGACTAGGAAACTGATGCAAGAAATTCCGATACCCATTACGCCCGGCTTCATCGACAAACGGCACGGCGTCAACAGCATCGACAGCAGCAAACCCACTGGCTTTAGGCGTGGACGGATCCGACACACGATACTGCACGCCAGTCGGCATGCCCACCTGCGCTAGAAAAGCCTCGACAGTCGGCCACCACACATGCACGCCATCACGATCACCGACCAGCCGATGCGCGTCATTCTTGTAGTTGCCGAAATCCACCATCTTCGCGCTCGCGCCGTGCGCGCCATAAGCGGCGTACATGCCTGCCACCAACCGCGCGTTCCAGACCGAATCGTTATCGCCGTACATCCACAGCGACGGCACCTTGGTCTTCTCGCCATACGCGCCAAACGCATGCGTCAGGTTGCCCTGCCAGTCGCTGCAAGCGTCCTGCCGCAAGCCGCCCGAGAAATTGATCAGCGCCCGCACGCCCGGCGCTGCTTGCGTGCCGTACGCCATCGTCGCAAGACCGCCGTGTGAGGTGCCGGCCACGACGATATGCGTCGCGTCCACGTAAGGTTGCTTCGACATGAAGTCGACCGTCGCGGCGACGTCGCCGGCCTGGCCGATGCCGTTTTTCTCGACGTCGCAACCATCCTGCTGATACACGCCGTCCGAGTGACCGAAACCCTGGCGGTTCGGCGCCACGACCACGTAGCCGCGCCGCACGAATTCGCGCGCGAACGGCAGAGGGTCGCTGCGCTCCTGCGTGTGCGGATCGCCGGGAATCTTGCCGTGGTTGAAGACGATCATCGGAAACGGGCCAGCGCCGTCCGGTTTGTAGATCGTCGTTTCGAGAGTGACCGTGCCGGCTGCATCGACCGGTACGCGGATGATCTGTTCGTTGAGACCGGCGGTGGGCAGATAGACGTCGTCGTCGAGCGCGATGCGCGGCACGTGTGCGCGGGTCAACGGTCCCGGCTGGGTGTCCGCGAGCGGGTCGGCGTGCGCGAGTGCGACAGCGCATGTAGCCGCTGCACAGATCACCGCACACTTCGTCAGAACCTTGCTGAACACCATTCACGCACCTGCCTCAAAAACCTGCCCTGAACACCGTGGCGTCTGTCTGTCGAAAGTCGTTGCTGACATTTGCCTTTCGGGCAGGTTTTCGACAAACAAAAACACACTCGCGTACGGAGTGCGCCAGAGGCGCACGCACGCTATTCGAGATCGCACGGGATGAACCCAAACGGCCGACGCGACCCCACGCGCCGATGATGAGCGCCACGGCTGCTGCCCGAAACCGCCGCCGGAACCACACTGTCTGGTGCCCGGCAGGGCTCCCTGCGCATTTTGCGGAGCGGGTATGGACCGGCCCTCGCAACGTGACGTCATGAAGCTACGGCCTCATCCTGGCACGACAATTTTGTTTTGTGCAATCAAGGAGAACCCGCGCCGCAAAATTTGCCGCGTGCTTTTTGGTCGCTGAGCCCGGTCGATGCAGGCCTCACCGGTGTTTGGCGCACCGAAGCAATCAGGCGTGGTGCGGGTCATGTGGCATCTCGCCAACAAAAAAATGGCCCTGCTATCAGGGCCATATGTGAGCGCGGCGTAAGGACGCTGCGGCGTCTTGTAAGGGGCAGAAAGGACTTCATTCGCTGATGTCGCCGTCGACGTAGCGCCAGCGGCCATCATCTCCGCGAACGAAGCGGCTCAGCTCATGCAACCGGTGCGCGCGGCCGCCCACCTTATAACGTGCGACGAATTCGACCGTCGCGTGATCGGCGTCGGTTTCTGCAAACGCCTTGATTTGCAGTCCGAGCCAACGCGGCGCATCGGGTGCGGCCGGGTCCGCGTCGAGATCGGCGGGGCAGGTCTGCGGCGCCCAGGTGGCGCGCAGGTAATCCGTTGAACCTATGACATAGGCGCTATAGCGCGAGCGCATCAGTTCGAGCGCCCGTGGCGCCGTTTCGCCGCCGTCGATATAGCGGCCGCAGCACTGCGCGAAGCGCGGCGCTTTGGCACCGCTGCGCTGGTCGGGCGCGGCGCCGCCGCACGGACAGTCGGATGGTCGTTGCATTGCCAACAGTTGCCTATTCATGAGACGTTCAGCCAAGACCACGCGCGATCAAAATCTTCTGGATGTCGCTGGTGCCTTCGTAGATCTGGCACACGCGCACGTCGCGGTAAATGCGCTCGACCGGGAAGTCGCTCAGGTAGCCGTACCCGCCATGAATCTGCAAAGCGGCCGAACAGATGCGCTCGGCGGCTTCGGACGCGAATAGCTTGGCCATCGCGGCTTCGGTCAGGCACGGTTGACCGGCGTCTTTCAACGACGCGGCGTGCCAGATCAACTGTCGCGCGGCTTCGAGTTGCGTCGCCATGTCGGCGAGGCGGAATTGCACCGCCTGGTGCGAAAACAGCGGGGCGCCAAAACTTTCGCGCTCCTTCGCATAACTCAAGGCCGCTTCGAACGCGGCGCGCGCCATGCCGACGCTTTGCGCGGCAATGCCGATGCGTCCGCCTTCGAGCCCCGACAACGCAATCCGATAGCCTTCGCCTTCCGCGCCGATCAGATTCGCGGCCGGCACGCGGCAGTCCTCGAAAATGATCTGCGCCGTATCCGACGAGTGCTGGCCAAGCTTGTCTTCCACGCGCGCGACAACGTAACCCTTCGTGTCGGTCGGCACAATAAACGCGCTGATGCCGCGCTTGCCCGCCGCTTTATCGGTCACGGCCATCACGATCGCGACGTTGCCGTTCTTGCCGCTCGTGATGAATTGTTTGACCCCGTTCAGCACATACACATCGCCGTCACGTGTGGCAGTGGTGCGCAACGCGGATGCGTCGGAGCCGGCTTGCGGTTCAGTCAGGCAAAACGCACCGAGCATCTCGCCGCGCGCGAGCGGCGTGAGCCAGTCGCGTTTCTGCGCGTCGTTGCCGTAGGTCAGCAGAATGCTGCAGACCGGGCAGTTGTTGACGGAGATAGCCGTCGAGGTGCCGCCGTCGCCGGCGGCGATTTCTTCGAGAATCAGCGCGAGCGCCAGCGCGTCCATGCCGGCGCCGCCGTACGCTTCCGGCACCAGCACGCCATACGCGCCGAGTTCTGCGAGTTGCCGGTGCACGTCCTTTGGAAAAGTACGCTCACGGTCCCACGCCGCGGCATGCGGCGTGATCGCTTCGCGCACGAAGGTGCGCAGCGCGTCGCGGACCATCAAGTGATCCTGATCAAGCACCATGTATGTGTCTCCCATGCGGCACAGCTGCTCACCAGTCGAGCAGCGTGCCGTCGTATTGATAGAAGCGGCCGTTGAACTCTTCATGCGCCGCCGCGGCTTGCGCCAGCACTTCGCGCATGCCGGTGACGCTGCGCGCCGGATCGATCGCCGCCTGCGCACCGCCCATGTCGGTGCGCACCCAGCCCGGATGCAACGAAACGCACACGGCGCGCTTCGCTTCCAGCGACGCGAGTTTCAGTGCGTCGTTCAATGCGGCCTTGCTCGCGCGGTACAGCCATCCGGTCGTGCCGCTCGCGTCGCCGATGCTGCCCATCTTGCTCGAGATCACCGCGAACACGCCGCCGGCCTCTTCGACGAGCGGCAGCAGGATCGGCATCAGTTGCATCGGTCCGCGCACGTTGGTGTGCATGACGTGGTCGAAGTCTTCAGCGGTGATCGTCTCGATGCCTTCCGTGCGCGGGCCGTACACGCCCGACACCAGGATCGCCGCGTCGAGTCGCTCACCGTCGAGCTTCCAGCCGAGCGCGGCGATTTCTTCCGGCGCGCTCACATCGAGTGAAAAAGTTTCGGCGCCGAGTTCGTTCAACGCGTCGAGCGCGGCGCCGTCGCGCGCGGTCGCGAGCACGCGCCAGCCGCTCTTTTTGTACTGCCGTGCAAACTCCTGGCCGATGCCGCGCGACGCACCGACGATCAACACTGTCTTCATGGAATACCTCAGCAAGCCGTCAAAACAGCGCGAAAAAACGCGGGTTAAACCAGTTCGATACCCATCGCCGTCGCTTCACCACCGCCGATACACAGCGTCGCGACGCCGCGCTTGCCGCCGCGCTTCTTCAGCGCGCCGATCAGCGTGACCAGAATCCGCGCGCCCGACGCGCCGATCGGATGGCCGAGCGCACAGGCGCCGCCGTTCACGTTGACCTTCTCGTGCGGCAGATGGTGTTCCTTCATGGCCGCCATCGTCACGACGGCAAAGGCTTCGTTGACCTCATACAGATCGACCTCGTCGGCGCGCCAGCCGTTCTTCTCGAACAGCTTGCGAATCGCGCCGACCGGCGCGGTGGTGAACTTCGCCGGCTCCTGCGCGAACGTCGAGTGACCGACCACGCGGGCAATCGGCTCGACGCCGAGACGCTTCGCGGTCGATTCACGCATCATGACGAGCGCGGCCGCGCCGTCGGAAATCGACGACGAATTCGCTGCCGTCACCGTGCCGGTTTTGCTGAACGCCGGTTTGAGCGTCGGAATTTTTTCGATGTTCGCCTTGAACGGCTGCTCATCACGATCGATGGTGACATCGCCCTTGCGGCTCTCCACCTTCACCGGCGCGATTTCCCAGGCAAACGAACCGTCTTCGTTGGTGCGTTTCGCACGATTGAGCGACTCGACGGCGAACGCGTCCTGCGCCTCGCGCGTGAAGTCGAACGAGCCTGCGCACTCTTCCGCGAAGGTGCCCATCAGTCGGCCTTTTTCGTAGGCGTCTTCGAGGCCGTCGTAGAACATGTGGTCGATCACCTGACCGTGGCCCATGCGCATACCGCCGCGCGCCTTGGGCAGCAGGTACGGCGCATTCGTCATGCTTTCCATGCCGCCCGCGACGATCACATCGACGGAGCCCGCCGCGAGCATGTCGTGCGCGAACATCGCGGCGCGCATGCCGGAGCCGCACATCTTGTTCACCGTGGTGCTGCCGGTGGCGAGCGGCAAGCCGGCGCCGAGCGCGGCCTGACGCGCGGGCGCCTGACCGAGGCCGGCGGGCAGCACGCAGCCCATCACCACTTCGTCGATCTGCTCGGGCTTCAGTCCCGCGCGTTTCACGGCGGCTTCTATCGCTACCGAGCCCAACTGCGGCGCCGTCAGCGCGGCGAAGTCGCCTTGAAATGCCGCCATGGGCGTGCGGGCCACACCCACGATGACGATCGGATCAATCTTTGTCTCACTCATGTTTAAGCTCCTTGATTACGCCTTCAACGATAGCCGGCACGTCGCCGAGCTGAGCCGCATCGGCGGCGACCACGTCGTTCTCTGCCTTGTGCGGGCCACTAGCCGACACCGCCGCTACGCACTTCTGATAGGTGGCATCGAGCGCGCCCGGCTCGCTGACCATCATGCCGAGGTTGCGCACCTTGCCGTCATGCACGCCGTACGCCCAGCCGTGCACCGTCAATTCCTGGCCGCGCGCCCACGCATCGTTGACGATGGTGGTGCGGCATACGTTCATCACCTGTTCGATCGCGTTCAGTTCTACCAGCCGCCGATGGCGTACCTCACCGATCGGCCATTCCTCGATCAGCGCCGCATGTTTGGTGCGCACGTCCTGCACGTGGTGCAGCCAGTTGTCCGCGAGACCCACGCGACGGCCGTGCAGCGCCGCGCCGACGCCCGAGCAACCGTAGTGGCCGACCACCATGATGTGCTTGACCTTTAGCAGATCGACGGCGAACTGGATCACCGAGAGACAGTTCAGATCGGTATGCACGACCACGTTGGCGATGTTTCTGTGCACGAACACTTCGCCCGGCGGCAAGCCGATGATCTGGTTGGCCGGCACGCGCGAATCGGAGCAGCCGATCCATAAATACTCGGGCGTCTGCTGATGTGCGAGGCGCGAGAAATACTCTGGGTCTTCGGACAGCTTGCGGGCGACCCACGCTTCGTTGTTGTCGAACAGATGCGAGAGCGGATTGTCAGGAGTTGAATCGTTCGTGTTCATGGTGCGTCTTGGCGGTTGCTCGACCGATTGACCGGTCGATGTCGTTGCATAAAGTTCGGACGAGGCATCTGAAGATGCGAGCGGCGCGTGAGCTTCACGCCACCCGCACGCTGCGCGCGTCGGCTGTCGCATCTGGCGCGGGCGATGCGAGGCCGGCGGCATCGGCAAAGCGTTCCGGATAGCGGTTGCAGAAGCGCACGCTGTCGTCGTACGGGAAAAAGTCGGGCAGTTCGCCTTTCAATAGATGATCTTTGTGCCGTTGCCATAGCGCAGGATCGAAGAAGTCCGCGTGATGCTGCATGAAGGAACGGCGCACGCGTGGGTCGCCGAGCAGGAATGTGCCGTACGTTTCCGGGAAGATGTCGTGCGGGCCGACCGAGTACCACGGCTCGCCCGACATTTCGTCCTCCTCGTTACGCGGCGCCGGCACCGCGCGCACGTTGCAGTCGGTCAGATATTCGATTTCGTCGTAGTCGTAGAACACCACACGGCCGTGACGCGTCACGCCGAAGTTCTTGTACAGCATGTCGCCTGGAAAGATGTTCGCCTGCATCAGTTCCTTCACCGCATTGCCGTATTCCTTGATCCCGTGCTCGACGTCTTCGTCGTTGCCGTTCTGCAGGAACAGATTGAGCGGCACCATGCGGCGTTCAATATACATATGGCGAATCACCAGGTTGTCGCCGTCGTATTCAAGCAGCGACGGCACTTCCTTCTCGAGCTCGCGCACCAGCGCTTCGTCCAGGCGTGAGCGGGGCAACGCCACGCTCGAATATTCGAGCGTGTCGGCCATGCGGCCCAGCCGGTCATGTCGCTTGACGAGCTGATACTTGCTTTGGATCTGCGCGCGCGTGGTTTCCTTCGGCGGCGGGAAGTTGTCCTTGATCAGCTTGAACACGTACGGAAACGACGGCAGCGTGAACACCAGCATCACGAGTCCCTTGATGCCGGGCGCGATGATGAATTGATCGCTCGAATGCGAGAGGTGATGCAGCAGGTCGCGATAGAACAGATTCTTGCCCTGCTTCTGTAAACCCACCGACGTATAGATTTCCGCCTTCGGCTTGCCCGGCATGATGGTGCCGAGAAATTCGACGTAGGCGGACGGCACTTCCATGTCCACCAGGAAGTATGAATGCGAAAAGCTGAAAATGATCAGTAATTGTTCGCGCTTGAGCAGCACGGTGTCGAGCGCGAGCACGCCCGGCTTCACATGACGCAAGGGCACCGCGAACGGCAGCAGCAAATCGCCGTTGATGATCCGTCCGACGATATACGCCGACTTGTTCCGGTAGAACAGCGACGAGAGCACGTGAATCTGGAAATTGGGCGCTTCGTCGAACGCACCGAACGCGTCGTGGATCGCTTGCATCACGCAGCCGACGTCGCGCGTCAGGTCTTCGAACGACGGTTCCAGCTGGAAGTTCGTGACGATGCGTTCAAGCGTCGCCGCGAGTCCATCTTTGCCGGGATAGTACGCACGGTAAGTCGGCTTCGCGGCCGGCTCGTCGTTCTCGATGTATTCGGTCGAGATGGCCGGTCGCACGAAAATGAAATCGTTGTTGAAGTACGAGCGGTGCAGGATCTTGCAGCATACCGAATTAAAAAACGTTTCCGCGCACTCCGGCTGACGGTGCGTGGTCAACAGGCCGATGTAATGCAGCTTGATCTGCTGCCACACTTCGCTGTCGATTTTTTCCGCGTCGTATTCGTCTTCGAGCAGCTCGACGCATTCATCGACACGCTCGTCGTATGAAGTAATGCGATCGCGGGCGAGCTTCTGCAAACCGTGCCAGTCGCCTTTTTCGAAGAGCGTCTTGGCGTGGATCGCGGCGTCGCGAAAGATCCGGTAATGGCGGTCGAATCCTTCGAGCATGGTCTGCGCGAGGTCAAAACCGATCTGCGACGACAGCAGTTTGGGGAAGTGATTCATGTCGACCGCGCATTCGCCTCATGTCGTGAAGACACCCGTGATTGTATCGTCGGGCGCACCTGCGACGCATCGCGCCGCGATTGTTCAGGCCGGCTTGGCTTCGCGCGTGCCGCCGTCCAGCAGCGCACGCGCCTGGGTTTCGTATTGCGCGAGGTCTTCGAGCGTCGCGTTCAGGTCTTCCAGCTGACGCTCGAGCACTTCGCGATGACGCGCCACCGTGGCGAGGAACGCGTGCAACTGCGGCACCGTGTCGGTCGGTGACTCGTACACGTCCAGCAGATCGCGAATCTCCGAAAGCGTGAAGCCGAGCCGTTTGCCGCGCAAGGTGAGCTTTAGACGCGTGCGGTCGCGGCCCGAATAGACGCGCCGCAGGCCACTCGATCCTTCGCGGCTCGGTGAGAGTAAACCCTGGTCTTCGTAGAAGCGGATCGCGCGGGGCGTGACGTCGAATTCCCGCGCGAGCTCGGTGATCGTGTATTGCGTGTTCATCGGGGCATTCCGTGGCCGGGCAGAAAATCGGATTGAACGATAGAATCGACGTTTACGTTATCGTCAACTTGAGTTGAACGCAACCAGGCGCAGTACGGCGGCGGTACGTCATTCGCACACGGCAACCACGCCGACCGGCATCGCACACCTCGCCATGCCGGACGGCCGACGGAGGAAGACACCCACAATGAATGCACTCGAACATCAACTCGACTACCCGTTCAACGACACCTTGCCGGACGCGGGCCATGCGATGGAAGTCGCGCCAGGTGTGTTCTGGCTGCGCATGCCGCTGCCTTTCGCGCTGGATCACATCAATCTCTGGCTGCTGCGTGACGAGATCGACGGCCAGCGGGGCTGGACGGTGGTCGACTGCGGAATCACCTCGGACACGATCAAGGAGAACTGGGAGAAAGTGTTCGACTCGGTGCTCGACGGCCTGCCGGTGCTGCGTGTGATCGTCACGCATTGCCATCCCGATCACATCGGCCTCGCGCACTGGATTTGCGCCGGCGGCGACAAAAAACGCTGGGACGTGCGGCTATGGATGACGCTCGGCGAATACATGCAGGCCCGCGTCATGGCTGCCGGCGACGGCTCGAATGCGGGCGGCGAGGGCGCGGCACGACACTTCGCGCGACACGGCGTGACCGACGAAGAGTCGCTTGAGAAACTGCGCAATCGCAAGAGCTATTACGCGAGCCTCGTGCCGGCGATTCCGGGGCAGTATCGCCGGTTGCGGGAAGCGGACGGCGTGGAGATTGGTGGCAAGACCTGGCGCGTGGTGACCGGCTTCGGCCATTCGCCCGAACACTGCGCGTTGTTCTGCGAAGAGACCGGCGTGCTGATTTCCGGCGACATGGTGCTGCCGCGCATCTCGACTAACGTGTCGGTGTTCGATATGGAGCCGGAAGGCACGCCGCTCGCGTTATATCTGGAGTCGCTCGGCCGTTACGAAACGATGCCGGAAGACACGCTCGTGCTGCCGTCGCATGGCAAGCCGTTTCGCGGCGTGCGCACGCGCATCCGCCAATTGCGCGAGCATCACGACGCGCGCCTAGCCGAAGTGCGCGAGGCGTGCGCGGAGAAACCGCAGAGCGCCGCGGATATCGTGCCGCTGATGTTCAAGCGGCAACTCGATATCCATCAGATGACGTTTGCGATGGGTGAAGCGCTAGCGCACTTGCATCTGCTGTGGCTTGCCGGTGAGTTGAAGCGTAAGCAGGATGCGGATGGGGTGATTCGGTTTTCGCCGGCGTGATCGAGGTGGTGTGTTGATGGGAGAGGAAAGCCCGCAGGCGGGGGCTTTCAGTGGTCAATGCGGCACTGAAACGTACTATTTGTCATCTTGCGTATCGTCGATTTTGGTGATCTTCCAGACACCATTCTGTTTGCGCAGAAACGCAAGAATGGTTTTCTTCTCTGCGGATCCGAACGTAACGGGAACGAGCGCGACATCGTCAAGCATGATCGCGGGATGCGTTGCAATGTGCGCGAGCCAATCCTGCTCGTCGTAATCCTGTACCTTTGTGAAGTACTCGGCCCTTTCGGCAAACTTGTTTTGCTTATATTCGGCCCTCAGGAAGTCGACGGTCGATCTCGATACGTAGCGATAGACTTCCTTGTCCATGAGAGCATAGCCGCGGTCTTCTGAATCCCGCTTGATGAACCATGTATAGAAAGCCTTGGTACTGGCCTCGGGCGTCGTGGCCTGGCGCATCTGCGCGAGCGCCAGCGGCTGAAAGAAACTGCTGGAAATGGCGAAGAGCGCCGCAATAAGCATGAAGATTTTTCGCATGATGCCGCTCCGTCGTGACGGTAGATTTGATAAGGCGGACGTGCGCTCCGGTCTGCTGGGCCGGGATAAAAACCGTATTGCTGTCTGAAATCGGAAATCCAGATTCGTCCGTCGTACATGGCCATATGACCGTCCGGATGGTTCGCGGTGGCCTGGATCACGACGACATCCCCTTTCTGCGGATTTGCGTCGCTTACCTCATAAAAGCCAGTGCAGATTAACGAAGAGCCATAGTTCCTCGCGGAGTAGATCACCATGAGTGAAGTTCCGCCGCGCTGGATTGCCTCTCGAACGTATCTTGCGCAACGTTGGTGGCTTGAAGATTCCGCATGCCATTGAAGATAGTTGACGGCGGCATTTATATTCCAATAAGACATAAAATAGGTATCCAAATTAAATTTGAATCCTAACGTCGTTCGTTGATGTGGTGCTAAAAAAATGACAAACTTTTAACGTTTCCTGCAATTAATGCCTATTGCAGAAGTCCTTTTCATCGAGATACCCGCAATGCATATCGTATTGCGCGAATTAGTAATCGAGCCTCGGATGCCGGTAAAGCAAAAAGCCCGGTGCTTTCGCAACCGGGCTTTTTTTCGCATGCGGCACGTTCAAACGCGAACGCGATTACTGCACCGACACCGCTCCGAAGTTCTGCCGCCCAAACGGACTCACGTGATACCCACTCACGTTGGTGCGCGCGATCGCCGCAGCAGTCGGATACCCAAGCGGAATCCACAGCGCCTGATCGTGAATGATCTGCTGTGCCTGTTCATACGCCTTCGTGCGCTTAGCCTGATCCGGCGTCGCCTTGCCGTCGGCGATCAGCTTGTCCAGATCCTGGTCGCAGAACCGCGCGAAGTTGATCCCCGACTTCACCGCGTTGCAACTGAATAGCGGCGACAGGTAGTTGTCCGGATCGCCGTTGTCGCCGGCCCAGCCCATGAAGAGCGAATCATGCTGGCCTTGCTTGGCCTGCTTGATCAACTCGCCCCATTCGATCACCTTCACGTCGGCCTTCACGCCGATCTTTGCGAAGTCGGCTTGCAGCAGCTCGGCGCCGGCCTTTGGATTCGGATTCAGCACGCTGCCGTTCGGCCGCACCCAAATAGTCGTTTCAAAGCCGTTCGGGTAACCCGCGTCGGCGAGCAGCTTCTTTGCCTTCGCCGGGTCGTACGGCCACGCCTTCACGGCCTTGTCGTAGCTCCACGTGTTCGGCGGATACGGATTCACGGCCGGCGTCGCCGTATTGTCGAATACGGTCTTCAGATACGTGGTGCGATCGAACGCCATGTTCAGCGCGGCGCGCACCTTCTGGTTGTCGAGCGGCTTCTTCTGCGTGTTCAACGCGACGAACGCCGTCATGAACGCGGGCGTCTGCACGATGGCAAGCGACTTGTCCGTCTTGGCATCAGCGAGGTCCTGCGGCTTCGGCGACAAAGCGATCTGGCATTCGCCCGCCTTCACTTTCTGCGCCCGCACCGTGGCGTCCGGCGTGATCGCGTAGATCAGGCGGTCGATCTTCGGCTTCGGGCCCCAGTACGACGGATTCACGTCGTAGCGAATCACTGCGTCTTTCGTATAGCTCTTCAGTTCGAACGGACCGGTGCCGATCGGCTTCGAATTCAGATCGACCTGCTTGCCGGCCTTGAGCAACTGATCGGCGTATTCAGCCGAATAGATCGAGGCGAAACCCATGGTCAGGATCGAGACGAAGGTCGCGTCGGGCGCGTTCAGTTCGAACTTGACGGTGTTGTCGTCGACCTTGCTGATCGACTTGATGAGCTTCGGCAGACCCATCGACTGCGCATGCGGGAAGCCGCTCGCGCCCGCCACCTTGTGCCACGGATTGCTGTCGTTGAGCATGCGGTCGAACGTGAAGACGACGTCGTCTGCATTCAGCGCGCGCGTGGGCTTGAAGTAATCAGTGGTCTGGAACTGCACGTTCGGGCGCAGATGGAACGTGTAGGTGAGGCCGTCGGGACTCACGTCCCACTTGTCGGCCAGCGCCGGCACCACTTTCTTCGCGGCCTCGTCGTACGAGACCAGCGAGTTGAAGATCACGTCGGCCGACGCGTTGGTCGTGACGAGCGAATTGAACTGCACGACATCGAAGCCGTCGGGGCTCGACTCGGTACAGACGGTCAGCGGTTTGGCGAGCACGAGCGCGGGCGCGGTGAACAGTACGGCGGCTGCGAGCAGTTTGAAGCGCATAGGATCTCCCATAACAAGCGCAGTCAGGCAGTGCGTCTGGTTGTGTGGTTATGTTCCGTTGACGAAGGACGGGCGGCCTTGCGGCGTAGCCGTCATCTTTATTGTGATACGTTTCCGGCGCTGGCGCATGAGTCGGCTGTTGCCGCCGACGCGCGTGGGCCTTCGCGAAAGCTTATCGAAGGGTGGTTGCGGCGACAACAACATAATCCGCATATTCATATGGCGGGTGCGGCCCAGATTTAAGGCGCGCTGTCCTTGCACGCGCTCAGGCCGCCCCAGCGCGCTGCAGCAGGTAAGCGATGCCTTCGATCGCGCGCACGCCGTACCACGACACCATTTCCCCATCGATCAACTCAATGCGCTTGCCGGCCAGGCGCGCGTCGCGTTTCAGCGCGTCGCAATGGACCTGTGTAAAGCGATACGGCTCGCTGGAGAGCAGTATGCGGTCGACCTGGGCGAGCCACGGCGCGGTGTCGAAGTCGAGCGTCGGGTAACGCGCGGCGCCTGCCGCACCGCCTTGCACGTCCGGCAGTGTGTGCCAGTTGACGAGCCGCAGCATCGTCGAGATATAGGTATCGCGCGCTACGGTCATCCAGGGTTCGCGCCAGATCAGATACAGCACGTTTTGCGGAATGAACGCATGCGCCGCCGCGTCGCAAAGCCGGGCTTCGAGCGCTTCGCTCAGGCGCTGCGCTTCCTGCGCACGGTCGAAGATCGCGCCCAGCAGCGTATAGAGCGCCAGATTGTCCCGCGGCGTTCGAGGATGCGTCACGACGATATGCGGCACGAACGCCCGCAACTGCTCGACCGTATCGCGTTCGTTTTCGTCGATATTGACGATCAGATGGGTTGGGCGCAACGCACGAATGGCGTCGAGGTTCACGGCCTTGGTGCCGCCGACCTTGCGCACCGATTGCACCTTGTCGTGCGGATGCACGCAAAAGCCGGTGCGGCCGACAATCTGCTTGTCGAGACCGAGCGCAAAGAGCAGTTCAGTGATGCTCGGCACCAGCGAAACGATGCGCGCCGCGGCGCCCGCTGGATCGTGCGCGACGCCGGGTGCATCGACCGCACGGGGTTGCATGGCTTACTCGGCTTCGGCGGTAACGCGCGGCTTGCGCGGCGCGCGCTCGAACGCGCGGTCGTACAGCCAGCGCGGCAGCACGTGCAGGAGCATGGCCACCACGCGCATCTGCCAGGGAAACACCGCGAACGCCGTTCGACGCTCGATCGCCTGCGCCACCTTGAGCGCGAAACGGTCGGCGTCCATCAGGAACGGCATGGTGTACGGGTTGTGCTCGGTCATGGGCGTGCGGATATAGCCGGGCGCGATCGTCACCACGCCGACATCATGCGGCCGCATTTCGACGCGCAACGCTTCCAGATATTTGAGCGCCGCCGATTTCGACGCGCTGTACGCGCCGGACCCCGGCAAGCCGCGCACACTCGCGACACTGGCGATTCCCACCAGCGTGCCGCGTTTGGCGGCGATCATCGCGGCGGCGAACGGTTCGAAAGTCGCGACCATGCCGAAGTAATTGATATCCATCACTTCACGGAAGGTGCGCAGATCGCCATGACCGGTGACCGCACCGCGGCTGATGCCGGCGTTGGCGATCACGACGTCAGGCAGGCCGTGCCGCGCGATGAACTGTGCAGCCGCATCGGCGAGCGCTTCCGCGTCGCGCACGTCGACGGAATAGATGGAGACAGTGTTTTGCGGATGGGACTTCTGGAAGGCGGCGAGGGCGTCGCCGCGGCGGGCAACGAGGCCGAGAATCGCGCCGCGCCGCGCATATTCGGCGGCGAGCGCGAGGCCTATGCCACTCGAAGCGCCGGTAATGAAAACCTTCAGGGGGGAACTCATTCCGGCGCCTTAGCTTTACATCTTCTTGGCGCGGACCTGGGCGACCAGGTAGTCGAGCACCTGGATCGTGCCCGGCAGGCTGTTGGTCGCGGCCGGGCCGGTTTCATACTTGCCCTGCACGGCGAGCGTCGGCACGCCGTCGATCTTGTAGTCGTCCAGCAGTTTCTTGTCCTTCTGCAGCGCGCTTTGCGTCGAGAACGAGTTGTACGCGTCCATGTACTTCTTCGGATCGACGCCGTTCTTCGCGAGGAACTTGGCCTGATCTTCCGGCGTCAGCAGATAGTCCTTGTTGACGTGGATTTCGTTGAAGACCTTCGGCGTGAGCTGCGTGGCGAGGCCAAGCGCGTCGAGCGCGTGGTACATCTTGGAATGCGGAATGAAGTCGTCGCGGAAGGCGACCGGCACGCGCTTGAACACCACGTCCGGACCTTGCTTCTTCACCCACGCCTCGAGGTACGGGTTGAATTCATTGCAGTGCGGGCAGCCGTACCAGAAGAATTCGGTGACTTCGATCTTGCCGGCCGGCACGTCGGTGGGCTGCGCGCTGGGCAGCACGGTGAAATCCTTGCCCGACACCGGCGCGGTGGGCGATGCCTGTGCCGAGGCGGCAACGAGGCCCAGCGAGAGGAACAGAATGCTCAGCAGTTTCTTCATGTTGTTGACCCAAGTAGGCGTAGAACGGCGGCGCCACGCAAATGCCCGTCACCGTCTTCAAGATTCGGCGTTGAACGGTTTGAACCGTCCGTCGTGCTTGTGACACGCGCCGCACGCCGATAGTTCGGCGGCGGCGCGTTCCGGCAAATCACCGTGTATTTATTGTGGCTTATTGCTTCGTGAAGCGGATCACTGCGGTATCCACGCCCGCGTCCGACAGACGCTGACGGCTCGAATTCATGTCTTCGAACTTCGAGAACGGCCCGATACGCACGCGGTAATACGTGACGCCGCCGGCGTCGCGCTGCGTGACTTTCGATTCGAAGCCCTGGAAGGCGAGGCGCGCGCGCTGCTGTTCGGCGTCCGCCGAGGTCTTGTACGCGCCCACTTGCAGGAAGTAGCCGGTGTTCGCATCGCCCGGCGCGGGCGCCGCGCCCGAACCGGGCTTGGCGTTCGCGGCCGTGGTGGACGAAGTGCTCTTCGGCGCCGAACCTGCCGCGGTGGCGGCCGGTGCGCTGGAGGCTTGCGGCTTCTTCGCCGGCGTGGTGGCCGTGCCGTTGCCGTTATCCTGCGCGGGCTTCGGTGCGACCGCCGTGCCGTTCGCGTTGCCGCTGTTCCCGTTAGCCGGCGGCACCTCGACGATCTGCGGTTCTTCCAGCATGCCCGACTGCGTCTGCGAGTTGGTCTGGCCCGGCGCGGTGTTCGGCGGCGCAGGTTGCGCGGCTTGCGGCACAGGTTGACCCGGCGTCTTGCCTTGCAGCGGACGGTTCGGGTCGTATTGCGGCTGGTTCGCGCTGGAAGAATCGGACGCCGCGGGCGGCGCCACCTTCGAGACGAACGGCGTAGGCGCACGGGTGATATACAGCGCAACCACTACCGCGATCGCAAGGCCGACGATCAGGCCCAGCACGATTCCGAGAAAAGTGCCCCCGGTTTGTTTCGATTGCTTTGTTGTGCGGCGTGGTTTTGCCATCGTATGAATCACCTGCAAAAAGAATCCTGGAACGGCCGTCGATTATAACGACGGCCCCATGCATGTTGCGCCGGAGGACTTACATCTTGGCGGGAGCGGAGACGCCGATCGTCGCGAGACCGTTGGCCAGCACTTGACGCGTGGCCGCGAGCAGCGCCACGCGTGCATTGCGCTCGGCCGCATCGTCGACCAGCACGCGCTCGGCACGGTCATTGTAGAACGAGTGGAATTCCCCGGCGAGGTCGCGCAGATAGAACGCGACCGCGTGCGGCGCGAGTTCGTCGGCGGCGTGTTGCAGCATGTCCGGGAATTCGGCGAGCTTGTTTAGCAGGGCCATGGCGCGTTCGCTGGTGAGCGGCGAGACGTCCACGTCCGCCAGCGTGCTTTCGTCCGTGCTGTAGCGCGCCTTGCATTCGGCGATGACCGAGCAGATCCGCGCGTGCGCGTATTGCACGTAATGAACCGGATTCTCGTCGTTCTGCTTCAGCGCGAGGTCGATGTCGAACACGAATTCCGTATCCGCCTTGCGCGAGATCAGGAAGAAGCGCACGGCGTCGCGTCCGCGGCGAATCGTTTCCTCGTCGATCAGATCGACGGCGGCTTCCGAGCCCGGCGTGGCGCCGCCCGACCATTCGATCAGGTCGCGCACGGTCACGTAACTGCCGGCGCGCTTGGAGATCTTCACCTCTTCGCCGTTGCGCATGACCGTGACCATCTTGTGCAGGATGTAGTCGGGGTAGCCCTTCGGAATGCCGACGCCGAGACCTTGCAGGCCGGCGCGCACGCGCGCGATCGTGCCGTGGTGGTCCGAGCCCTGAATGTTGATGACCTTGGTGAAGCCGCGTTCCCACTTGGCGACGTGATAGGCGACGTCCGGCACGAAATACGTGTAGGTGCCGTCGCTCTTGCGCATCACGCGGTCTTTGTCGTCGCCGTCGTCGGTGGTGCGCAGCCACAGCGCGCCTTCCTGTTCGTACGTCTTGCCGGCGGCGATCAACGCCTCGACGGTCTTCTCGACCCGGCCTTCCTTGTACAGCGAGGATTCCAGATAGTACTGGTCGAACTTCACGCCGAATGCCTGCAAGTCCATGTCCTGCTCGCGCCGCAGGTACGCCACGGCAAAGCGGCGGATCGCTTCGAGGTCTTCCACGTCGCGCGCGCCGGTGACCGGCTCGCCGTCGCTCGCGGCCACGGTGACGCCGTTCAGATAGTCTCGCGCGATCTCGGCGATGTACTCGCCGTTGTATGCCGAAGCCGGCCAGCCTGCGTCGCCGGGAGCGAGGCCGCGCGCGCGTGCCTGGGTCGACAGCGCGAGTGTCTGGATCTGCACGCCGGCGTCGTTGTAGTAGAACTCGCGGTGCACATCATAGCCTTGTGAGGCCAGCACGTTCGAGAGCGCGTCGCCGAGCGCGGCCTGACGGCCGTGGCCGACGTGCAGCGGGCCGGTGGGGTTGGCCGAGACGAATTCGATCAGCACATGCTTGCCGGCGTCGCGCTGGGAACGGCCGAAAGCTTCTTTCTCGGCGAACACGGCGGCGATCACAGCCTGCTTGGCGGCGGACGCGAGGCGCAGGTTGATAAAGCCGGGGCCGGCCACTTCGGCGGCTTCGACGAGACCTTTGGCCTGCGGCTGCGCGAGCAGCGCGTCGACAATCTGTTGCGCCAGCTGACGCGGATTGGCGCGCAGCGGCTTGGCGAGTTGCATCGCCACGTTGCACGCGACGTCGCCGTGCGCGGCGACCTTGGGACGCTCAAGCGTGATGGTGGGCGACGCGAACGCGGCTTCGCTCGCGCCTTGCGAGGCGGTCGCGACCTGCTTCACCGTGTCGGCGAGCAGTGTTTCGAGAGTAAGTTTATGTGCAGGCAGCATGCTTGTTGCGAGTCCAGTGAGGCAATCCGGTGAAGCGGGAGAGGCGCCGGCCGCGCGAGGCGCAACCGGTTCGTCAGAAGCGTGGAAAGCGGCATGCACTTGCTGAAGCGCGGCGGGCGCAATGCGCCCGGTATCAGGCACGTTGTCTGCAACGCTTCAAATGCGGTGCAGGCGGCCTGCCGTGGCGTTGGCCGCTGGGCGGGCCGCGGCGGTTCGCGGGTTGTGCTCAATCGGCCTGGCCACGTTACACGCCCTTCGCCGCGCGGTGCATTGCGGCACGCTTTTCCGTCCAGACGGATTTTAGCAGGTGCTAATATGTTCAATGAGATGCCCAACAAGGGCCGTGGCCGCCGCGCCTGACTGGCGAGCCAACGTAACGCGCGCTGGCAGCCGCCTTTGGGCGGCTTGCGCGCCAATCCAACATAACGAAAAAGGGAACAGTCATGCTGATTACTTTCAAATGCCGCGCCTGTCCGGACGTGATGATGCTGGAAAATCTCGCGCAGTATCTGGTCGGCATCGTCGGCAAGCGGCTGGGTGAGCGCGGCGTGATCACTCACGACGAAGCGGGGCTGGCCATCGAGAAGCTCGAGGCAGCCATTACCTTCGACAAGCAGGAACGTGCCGAGCACGACGGCCATTTTCACGAAGGCGAAGACGGCCACGAGCATCACGAAATTCCGCCGGGACTCGCGCAGCGCGCGTATCCGTTTCTCGACATGCTGCGCGCGGCGCAGAAGGAAAACGCGGATATCGTCTGGGGTCTCTGATCCCACGCTGAACCGCTGTGCGCGGCGTTCAAAAGAGCCGTGGCACCCGGCGGGGCGAAACCTTGCGCACCAATGAAAAGAGCCCGCTTAATGCGGGCTCTTTGTCGTTCAGAGATTCAGACCGACCGGCGCTGCCGTGCCGCTTACTGGCTGGCGGCGTCCGCCGGCGCGGCTGCGGGAGCCGACGCACCCTTCTTCGCTTTCTGTTTCTTCGGTTTCTTGACGTGTTTCACCGTGGGCGGCGAATACGAACTGACCGAGCTGGAACCGCCAGGTGCGGCCGGCTGGGCCAGCGCCGCCGTGGCGCCGAGGGCAAGCGAAACAGCGGTCAACAACAGCGTCAGCTTCTTCATACGATTTTCTCCGTTGACGATTGCAATTATTAAGCCGACGCGTTTTGGCCGCGTCTGGCGGGGTCAAGCCGCCTCAGTCTACAAAGCCGAAAATTACGTTGCCGCAAATATTCAGTCTTTCAAGCCCGATATAGTGGGGTTCCCGCCACGCCCGACGGCTTATAGCAAAGGCGCCAAGGCGCGTTCCGCATCCGTTTTCGACAGCGCCATGCGCTTTGCGTAGTCTTCCAGTTGGTCCTGACCGATCTTGCCGACCGAGAAGTATGTGCTGTCCGGATGCGCCAGATAGAAACCGGAGACGCTCGCCGCCGGCAGCATGGCCAGCGACTCGGTCACGCTCATGCCGATTTCGGTGGCGTGCAGCACGTCGAACATGTCGCGCTTCACCAGGTGATCCGGGCAGGCCGGATAACCGGGCGCCGGACGGATGCCGTGGTACTTTTCCGCGATCAGATCTTCATTGGAGAGCGTTTCGGCGTTCGCGTAGCCCCACAGGTCGCGCCGCACGCGCGCATGCAGGGCTTCGGCGAAGGCTTCGGCGAAACGGTCGGCGAGTGCTTTCAGCATGATCGCGCTGTAGTCGTCGTGATCCTTTTCGAACTGCTTTTCCTTCACGTCGACGCCCAGACCCGCCGTGACCGCGAACATGCCGATGTAGTCGGCCACGCCCGAGTCCTTCGGCGCGATGAAGTCGGCGAGCGACCGGTTCGGACGCATCACGCCGTCCACCACCGGACGCACGCTCTGCTGGCGCAGATTGCGCCATGTGAGCGCGACTTCCGAACGCGATTCGTCCGTGTAGATTTCGATGTCGTCGTCGTTCACGGTGTTGGCCGGCAGCAGCGCGATCACGCCGTTCGCCTGCAGCCAGCGGCCCTGGATCAGGCGCGCGAGCATCGACTTGCCGTCCGAGAACACGCGTCGCGCCGATTCGCCGACTATCTCATCGTTCAGAATGGCCGGATACGGGCCGGCCAGATCCCACGTCTGGAAGAACGGACCCCAGTCGATATAGTTCGCCAGTTCGCTCAGATCGAAATTCTTGAACACGCGGCGGCCGATGAACTTCGGCTTGACCGGCTGATAACTCGCCCAGTCGACCTTGGTCTTGTTGGCGCGAGCCTCGGCCAAAGTGACCATGGGCTGCGCCTTCTTGTTGGCGTGCTGAACGCGGATCCGGTCGTAATCGGACTTGACTTCGTCGAGATACTTTGCCGCGCCTTCGTCGGACAGCAGGCTCGACGCCACGGAGACCGAGCGCGACGCGTCCGGCACGTAGACCACGGGCCCTTCGTAATGCGGGGCGATCTTCACGGCGGTATGCACACGTGATGTGGTCGCGCCGCCGATCAAAAGCGGAATCTTCTTCACGCGGAAGTAGTCGTCGCGCTGCATTTCCGAGGCGACATACGCCATTTCTTCGAGGCTCGGCGTGATCAGTCCGGAGAGCCCGATAATGTCCGCGCCTTCGACCTTCGCCTTCGCGAGAATGTCGTTGCAGGAGACCATCACGCCCATGTTGACCACTTCGAAGTTATTGCACTGAAGCACCACCGAGACGATGTTCTTGCCGATATCGTGCACGTCGCCCTTCACCGTGGCGATGACGATCTTGCCCTTCGCGCGCACGTCCGCGCCGGCCTCGGCGAGCTGCTTCTTTTCTTCTTCAATGTACGGAATCAGATGCGCGACGGCCTGTTTCATCACGCGCGCCGACTTCACCACTTGCGGCAGGAACATCTTGCCCTGACCGAACAGGTCGCCGACGATGTTCATGCCGTCCATCAGCGGACCTTCGATCACGTTGATCGGGCGGCCGCCATCAGCGGCGATCTTCGCGCGCACTTCTTCGGTATCTTCGACAATGAAGTTGGTGATGCCGTGCACGAGCGCATGCGACAGACGCTTCTCGACCGGCTGGTTGCGCCATTCGAGGTTCTCCTCCTTCTTCGCGGCGCCGGTCTTGAACTTGTCGGCGATTTCGAGCAGGCGGTCGGTGCCGTCTTCACGGCGGTTCAACACCACGTCTTCGACACGCTCGCGCAGCTCCGGATCGAGGTCGGCGTACACGCCGAGCTGGCCCGCGTTGACGATGCCCATGTCCATGCCCGCCTGGATCGCGTGATACAGGAACACGGTGTGAATCGCCTCGCGAACCGGATCGTTGCCGCGGAACGAGAACGACACGTTCGACACGCCTCCGCTCACCTTCGCGTACGGCAGATTCTCTTTGATCCAGCGCGTGGCGTTAATGAAGTCGACGGCGTAATTGTTGTGTTCTTCGATGCCGGTTGCGATCGCGAAGATGTTCGGATCGAAGATGATGTCTTCCGGCGGGAAGCCGACTTCGTTCACGAGGAAGTCATACGAACGCTTGCAGATCTGCGTCTTGCGCTCGAAGGTGTCCGCCTGGCCTTGTTCGTCGAAGGCCATCACCACGGCGGCCGCGCCGTAGCGGCGAATCAGGTTCGCGTGGTGGCGGAACGCATCTTCACCTTCCTTCAGGGAGATCGAGTTGACGATCGCCTTGCCTTGCACGCACTTCAAGCCCGCTTCGATCACTTCCCATTTCGACGAGTCGATCATGATCGGCACGCGCGCGATATCCGGCTCCGACGCGATCAGGTTCATGAAGCGCACCATCGCCGCTTTCGAATCCAGCATGGCTTCGTCCATGTTGACGTCGATGACCTGTGCGCCGTTTTCGACCTGCTGGCGCGCGACCGCGATCGCATCGTCGAACTGGTCGTTCAGGATCATTCGCGCGAACGCCTTCGAGCCGGTCACGTTGGTGCGTTCACCGACGTTGATGAAAAGCGTCCCGGACGTGACGTTGAACGGCTCGAGGCCGGAAAGGCGCATGGTGTGATCGGTCATGGCGTATGTGCTCGATTGCTGCGATTAAGTGCGTCGTGTTCGATAGCGGAAATGTGGCGGCGGCTCGACGAGACGCGGCTGGACTCAGGCCGCGTCGCGGTATTGCGTCGGCCATTGGCGCGGCTTCACCTCAGCCAGCGCCTGCGCAATCGCCGCAATATGCTCCGGCGTCGTGCCGCAGCAACCGCCCGCAATATTCACCAACCCAGCCTGCGCGAACTCCTTCAGCAAGCCCGAAGTATCCGCGGGCAGTTCATCAAAGCCCGTATCGCTCATTGGATTCGGCAAGCCCGCGTTCGGATAGCACGACACATACGTATCGCAGAGCTTGGCCAGTTCGGCGATATACGGCCGCATCAACGCCGCGCCCAACGCGCAGTTCAAACCGAACGTGAGCGGTTTCGCATGACGCAGCGAGTTCCAGAATGCTTCAACCGTCTGACCCGACAGAATGCGCCCCGACGCGTCGGTGACAGTGCCCGAGATCATGATCGGCAAACGCTCGCCGGTGTCTTCGAACAGTTCGTCGAGCGCGAACAGCGCGGCCTTCGCATTGAGCGTGTCGAAAATGGTTTCGACGAGGAACAGATCGGCGCCGCCGTCGAGCAAGGCCTTGGCCTGCTCGTAGTAGGCCGCGCGCAGTTCATCGAACGTCACGTTGCGCGCGCCCGGATCGTTCACGTCGGGGGAAATGCTCGCGGTCTTCGGCGTCGGTCCGATTGCGCCGGCGACGAAGCGCGGCTTGTCGGGCGTCGAATATTTGTCGCAGGCGGCGCGGGCCAGTTTCGCCGACTCGAGATTCATTTCGACGGCAAGGTCTTCCATGCCGTAGTCCGCCTGAGCGACCGTGGTCGCACCGAACGTGTTGGTTTCGATGATGTCCGCGCCCGCCGCCAGATACTGCTCGTGAATCTCGCCGATGATCTGCGGCTGCGTGATCGACAACAACTCGTTGTTGCCCTTGATGTCGCGCCCGTAGTCCTTGAAGCGTTCGCCGCGATAGCGGGCTTCGTCGAGCTTGTAGCGCTGGATCATCGTGCCCATTGCGCCGTCCAGGATCAGGATGCGCGACTTGAGCAGCGCGGGCAGCGCTGTGCCGCGCGTATAGGCGGCGTCGGGGCGGACTGGCGTGGCGGTTCGGGCGGGCTGGTTCATGGCGGACAAGGGCTTGCGCCGGCTTTTTCGGGAAACCTGTCATTGTAGCCGCTGCCGGCCAGATGCGCCCGGCGCGGGCGGAGCAGCGGCCTTCCGCTATTGAAAAGCATGCTGCCTGGGAAAACGGAAAGCGGCGAGACAAAAAAGCATCAGCGGCGCCACAAAGAAAACGGCCCAGCGAGGCAAAAGCCTGCTGGGCCACTTCATATTTGCCGACCGACTTGTAAAAGCCGCCTGCGTGCCCGGTTACGGGGGCGGACGGCGCGGTCGATGTATGTCGCCAAAAACGCTAAGCCGAACCTCGCGGTTAGTGAAGAATCACCGGTTGATGCATCAGGCTGTCGAACTGGCCGAGGAATTCGTCTACTTCGTCCAGCGACGGTTCTTCTTCGATCAGCTTCTGCACGTGCTCGCGAAACCGCGCCGCCATTGCGCCGTCGATATAGATCTCACGCTGCATGTTTTTGTCGACGATCTCGTAGCCGCCGGACTTCATGGCCAGCGGGCCTTCCTGCGGCGGAAACTCGACGACACAATAGTTGGGGCTGTTGTAGATCATTTGCATGGCGACACTCCTTATTTCCGTTGGCTCCTGGCCATTCCTGCGCCATAGGTGGAGCGTATGGTTTGGAATTCAAGGGGTGGGTCCGGATTGACGCTTGTAAAGTTCCGAACCTACCGGTTAGACCGGCCTTTCAAGAAACGTTTCAAGCAGTGCAGCAAAACGGTGAGATTGCTCGATGGGCGCGAGGTGAGCGGCATCCAGCAATTCGAAGCGTGCGCCTTCGATGGCGTCTGCTATCGCCTGCGTAGCAGCAGGCGGCGTGCCCGTGTCGTGGCGGCCCGCCACGGTCAATGTTGGGCATCGGATTGTTCCCAGCTTACTGCGTACGTCGAATTCGCGCAGAGCTTCGCACGCCATGGCGTAGCCTTCTGGCAACGTGCTGGTCAACACGTCGCGGATTTGCTCGACTGCTTCGGGGTGCGCGGACTGAAAATCGGGGGTCAGCCAGCGGCTCAACGTCGCGGGAACGAGCGGCGCCATGCCACTGTCACGGGCCGCGGCGGCGCGCTGATCCCAGGTGGCGCGGGCTTCCTGCGGCGTGCCGCCGCTGCTGTCGGCGATCGTCAAGGTATTTACGCGCGCGGGATGATCGAGTGTGAATTGCTGCGCGATCATGCCCCCCATCGACATGCCGACCAGATGCGTACTGGGTGCGCCCAGTGCATCGAGCAGCGTGGCGAGATCGTGTGACAGATCGACGATGCCAAAGGGTGCGCCGGACGCGGCGGTCTTGCCGTGACCACGCACGTCGTAGCGCAATACGGTGTAGTCGTCGCGGAAATAGCCGGCGAGTTGATCCCACACGGACAAATCGCCGCCGAGCTGATGGATGAACGTCAGCCACGGGCCGCCGCCCTCGTTGCTCAACACATAGCGCGTCTCGATACGGTTGATGTTCACTTGCATGCGGGCTCCTTTGAAAGGGAACGCAGTGGAAGGTCCATTCGCGCGCTGCGTGCCACCTGGCCACTTGCCTGCAGGGCTGATCAATATACGCAGCATATTCGCGAACGGATGCAGCAGCAGGTGCGAGTCAGCTTCATGGCGGAAGTTTCGCCGCTCAGATAGAAACTCTCTTCAAGTTGCAGGCTCAGGGTTTGATGATGCCGGGCGTGTTGCCGGGGTCGGTCGGATCGACCCGCGAGGCGGGCGCAGCTTCGGGCATAGCTGCCGATGCGGCCGGAAGCGGCGGCGGAGCTGCAAGTGCGGCTGAATTGTCAGGAGAAGCCGCAGCCGCGTCACCATTGCTGTTGGGAGCGCTGCCACCCATGTCGGCATTGAGCTTGCCGCGCCACACCAGTTCGAATTGCGTACCGTTCGGCTCCGTCTGAACGATGCGCGCAGGCAGCCAGCCGAGCGACGGCGCGAGCCACACGTCGATGCGGCGCAAATCGCCGTCATGGCGGGGCAGCCGTTTGAAATGACGCGTGTCGAGGAAACCTTCGGCCGTGCGGATGGTTTCGTCGCCGATCGTCTCGACCGGCCAGTTCTCGCCGCTATCGTTGTCGGCCACGAAGAACTGGCGCGTCACGCCCGGTTTGTAGGCGCCCGGGTCGCCGCGCACGAGGCTCGCAAGCTGCATCACCATGCTGAAGCGATCCTGCGCGCCGTCGGGCAACGGTACGGTGGACGGTGTGCGCGTAAAAGCGATCTTCTTGTCGGCGCGGTTAAAGATGGCGATGTCTTCCGCCCGGCGGCCACGTTTTTCGACGTACTGGTCCGGCGCGAGACCGAAAGCGTCGATACGGCCATGGCTCGCGTACACGAAGGTGCCGACAAAAGGCAGCGGCACGGAGACGACCATCTCGTAGCTTTGCGCGTTGCTGGTCCAGTGGATCGTGCCGGGCTGGTTGCGCACGCCGTTGTAGAACGTGTCGTACTGGAGTTCGCCCGATGGCGGGACGGAGAACTTCACGCCTGGCGACGCTTGCGGCGCGCTCGCGGCAGCGGGGGCGCTGGCCGTGCCGGTGACGCTGGTGGCGTTGGCTGCCGCGTTGACGCTCGACACAGCGCCCGGAGCGCTTGCAACGGCTTCCGATGCCGCGACAGGTGCCGCCGGCGCGGCTTGCTTTGCCGGCCGCAGCGCGGTCAGCACATGTTCACGCGGCTTGCTCGCGGCGGCGTGGCGAGCGGGCGCCGGTTCAGGCGCGGGAGACGCGGCGGTGGCTGGTTTGCGTTCGATACGTTGGGGCGTCAGCAATGCAACCTGCACCGGCACATGCTCATTGTCGGAGGGATTCAGGTTTGCGCGATTTCGCTCGACCCATTGCGCGGCGATCCAGTGCAAAGCGGCCACGATCAACAGCACCACGATCCAGCGCCACGCGCGCAAACCGGTGCGCGGCCCGCTGGGCGGCGCGCGATCGGAACGGTGGGTAGCGGGGGCTGAGGACATCGGTCAGTGCTTGTATGCGGGCGGATAGCTTCGGGATCGACTCGCAGCGCGTGCGAGCGGCGGTGAATACGACAACGGCGCCAGGCCTGACGCCTGAAGCGTACAAGGCGGGCAGCGAACCGATTCGACCGCATCGCCGCGAGCGATGTTCCGCGCGGTTGAAAACACGCGCACGTTCAAGACCCGGAACAGTACACGCAGCGCAGTGCCGCCATGCTTGCCGACTGAGTTCACGTCAAACCCTGCAACGCGCCACGCACCCAACGCGCCGCATCACACCTATTCGTCGCGCGGCGATGCACTATACCCCAGCTCATACGAGAGCTTTTCTGCGCAGTCGCGCAACGCCGTATCGATCTCGCCGCCCCAGCGAATATCGAACGCGCCCTCATGACCGAGTGCGATGAGCCCAAGCGCGAGTTCGCCGGTCGAGTCGAACACCGGCATGCAGAACGCGTGAATGGTCGGCAGCAACATGCCTTCGACACGCGCCGCCTGGTGCTCTCGCACCTGCGCGAGGACCTTTTCGACTTCATCGCGCGTACGGGGCGCGCCGATATGCGACGAACGGCGCGAATCAGCCAGTTCACGTTCGAGCATCGCGGCAGTCTTGCTCGACGGCAGATATGCGGCGAACAACAGGCCGGTGGCGGAGCTGAGCAGCGGCATCACGTCGCCGAGTTTGAGCGACGCCTTTGCCGGATAGCTCGATTCCATCCAATGCACCATGGTCGGCCCCTGATTGCCCCATACCGCGATGCCGACCGTGAGATCGAGCCGGTCGCGCAATTCGGAGAGCGCGATGCGCGCGAGCTTGACGCCGTCGACGCGCGCGAGCCGCGCGAGTCCCAGTTGCAGCGCGAATCCGCCCAGCTCGTAACGGCCCGACAGCGGGTCTTGCGACACCACACCGAGGCGCAGAAAACTGACCAGATAGCGATGCGCTTTCGCCGGGCTCATGCCGGCACGCTGGGCGAGATCGCGCAGCATCATGGCGCGAGGCTCGCGGGTCAGCACATCGAGCAATTTGAAGCCGACTTCGATCGACTGGATGCCCGAGCGCAGCTTTTCCTCGCCGCCATCGACACTTTCGCCGCCTTCGTCGTCGGATTCGGTCGGGTCGAGCGGTTCAGCGGAGTCGGCGTTGGTGCGGATGGCGCCGGAGCGGGCAGTTGGAGGCATGAGCGAGGCGCACGCAGCGCATTCAAAAAGTGATACACGGTGAGGCGGACCGTCGGCACTTGGGCCGGGCCGATTCACCATCGTAGAATAGATTCCTTCTATCGTCACTAACACGGTTCATTCCTCTATGAAACTTGCCACGCTGAAGGACGGCACGCGCGACGGTCAACTGATCGTCGTGTCCCGCGACCTGCACACCGCGGCTGTCGCCGACGCGATCGCGCCCACCTTGCAACGCGTGCTCGACGACTGGGTCTTCTACGCGCCGCAATTGCAGGATCTCTATGACGCGCTCAATCAGGGCCGCGCGCGCAACACTTTTCCGTTCGACGCCAAGGAATGCATGGCGCCGCTGCCGCGCGCGTTCCAGTGGGCCGACGGCTCGTCGTATGTGAACCATGTCGAACTGGTGCGGCGCGCGCGCGGCGCGGAAATGCCGCCGGAGTTCTGGACCGATCCGCTGATGTATCAGGGCGGCAGCGACGACTTCATCGGACCGAAAGACGACGTACTGTGCGCATCCGAAGCATTCGGCATCGACTTCGAGGCGGAAGTCGCCGTGATCACCTCCGACGTGCCGATGGGCGCCACGCCCGACCAGGCGCTCCGAAGCGTGCGTTTGATCACGCTCGTCAACGACGTGTCGCTGCGCAATCTGATTCCCGCCGAATTCGCGAAAGGCTTCGGCTTTTTCCAGAGCAAGCCGGCGACGTCGTTCGCGCCGGTCGCGGTGACGCCCGACGAACTCGGCGAACACTGGCGCGAAGGCCGCGTGCATCGGCCGATGATCGTCCACTGGAACAACAGGAAAGTCGGCCAGCCGGATGCCGGCACGGACATGGTGTTCCACTTCGGCCAGTTGATCGCGCACGCCGCGAAAACGCGCAATCTGCGCGCGGGCGCGATTGTCGGCTCGGGCACGGTGTCGAACAAGGACGCCAAGCGCGGCTATTGCTGTATCGCCGAGAAGCGCTGCCTCGAAACCATCGAGCACGGCGCGCCGCAGACCGAGTTCATGAAGTACGGCGATACGGTGAAAATCGAAATGTTCGACGAAGCGGGCAAGTCGATTTTCGGTTCGATCGACCAAGGCATTGCGCCGCTGGATTGACGCACCGCTGTTGTGCGGAACGCGGCTTGCCGGTCACGTCCGCATTCGCGTGCTTCGTTCCGATTCGAAAGGGTTTCGCCCGATGCCGCGGCGAGTGCGCGCGGCTACACTGACTGGCGCGACGGCATGGCCGGGGTGGCTGACTGCGGGTCCGTCGCAGGACTGTCGCGTAGCCGAGTGTGAACGGCACGTGAGTAGGGCATGAGCCGGGACATCGGCGGTACATCAAAACGAAAAACCGACGTGAGGAGACAACATGCCGCGAATCGAATTCCTTGAACCCGAAACCGGGCGCGCTCGCGCGTCCAGCTACTCGCGCCTGACGCCCTTGCGCGATCACCTAGCGCGCTGCGCCGTCGCGTTATGCGCCGCGCTTGCCAGCGTGTTGCCCGGCGTCGCATTGGCGCAAGTGAAAATCGGCCTTGTGTTGTCGCTCACCGGACCGGCCGCGTCGCTCGGCATTCCCGCGCGCGACACGGTCGCGCTGCTGCCCAAACAGATCGGCGGTCAGAGCGTCGAATACATCGTGCTCGACGATGCATCCGATACCACGCAGGCCGTGCAGGACACCAAGAAGCTGATCTCCGAGAATCACGTCGACGCGATCATCGGGTCGTCGATCACGCCGAATTCGCTGGCGATGATCGACGTGGTCGCCGAAGGTCAAACGCCGATGATCTCGCTGGCCTCGTCGGCGAAAATCATCGAGCCGGTGGATGCGAAACGCCACTGGGTCTTCAAGACGCCGCAAACCGACGCGATGATGGCGTCGGCGATTGCCGAACATGCCAGCCTGCACGGCGTCAAAACCATCGCGTTCATCGGTCAGGCCGACGCGCTCGGCGAGACCTTCTATACCGAGGTCGCGAAGTTCGCGCAACTGCATCACATCGACATGGTGGCGAGCGAGCGCTTCAATCGCACCGACCCGAGCGTGACCGGCCAGGTTCTCAAGATTCTCGCGACGCACCCCGACGCGGTCGTGGTGGGCGCGGCCGGCACGCCCGCCGCCTTGCCGCCGAAGACACTGAGGGAGCGCGGCTACAAAGGCCTGATCTATCACAATCACGGAGTCGGGAATAACGACTTCCTGCGCGTGTGCGGCGCCGATTGCAATGGCACCTTCCTGCCCGCGAGTCCGGTGCTGGTCGCCGCGCAATTGCCCGCGGATCATCCGGCCAAGCGGCTCGCGCTCGACTACATCGCGCGCTTCGAAGCGGTTCGAGGCGCGGGCAGCGTCTCGGCGTTCGGCTCGTACACGTGGGACGCGGGCATGTTGCTCAACAACGCCGTGCCGATCGCGTTGAAGAGCGGCGCGCCGGGCACGCCGGAATTTCGCCGCGCGCTGCGCGATGCGCTCGAAGCGACCCGCGGTCTCGCGGATACCAATGGCGTCGTCAATATGAGCGCCACGGATCACCTCGGGCTCGATCAGCGGGCGCGTGTGATGGTCGAAATCAAGAATGCGAAGTGGGTTTATCAGCCGCGTTGAATGAACGCTGCACGGTTCAACGAACACCGATATACGGATTGCTCATCATGTCTCAGGCACCACACCGTAACGACGCCTTCTACGCGCACTACCAGTCGCTTCAGTTGCATCGCCATCCGCATGGCGTGCTCGAAGTCGTGATGAGCGGTGAGGGCGCCAACAAGAGCGCGCTCGCTACCGCCAACGCGCGCATGCATTTCGAACTCGCGGAAATCTGGCGCGACGTCGACCGCGATCCCGACACGCGTGTGGCGATCATTCGCGGCGAAGGCAAGGGCTTTTCGGCGGGCGGCGACCTGCAACTCGTCGAAGACATGGCCACCGACTTCGATGTACGCGCGAGGGTGTGGCGCGAGGCGCGCGATCTGGTCTACAACGTGATCAATTGCAGCAAGCCTGTTGTATCGGCGATGCACGGACCGGCGGTAGGTGCCGGGCTCGTGGCGGGGCTGCTCGCCGACATCTCGATCGCGACGAAGACAGCGCGGATCATCGACGGCCATACGCGTCTGGGCGTGGCCGCCGGCGATCACGCGGCGATCGTCTGGCCGCTCCTGTGCGGCATGGCAAAGGCCAAGTATTACCTGATGCTGTGCGAGCCGGTGAGCGGCGAAGAGGCGGAACGCATCGGCCTCGTCTCGCTCGCCGTCGACGAAAACGATCTGCTGCCCAAGGCATTCGAGGTCGCGCAGAAGCTGGCCAACGGCTCGCAAACGGCGATTCGCTGGACCAAGTACGCGTTGAACAACTGGTTGCGCTCGGCGGGGCCGGCGTTCGATACCTCGCTCGCGCTCGAATTCATGGGCTTTGCCGGGCCGGATGTGCGCGAAGGCGTCAACTCGCTGCGCGAGCGGCGCGCGCCGGATTTCGGCGGCGCCGATCCGTGGCTCGGTCGGCCGTCGAACGGCGGCGCAACGGGCGGCGAGCGCTCCTGAGGCCGCCTCCCGCACGGTATGATCGAAAAAAACGCGCGCGGGACGGCGCCCCTTCTTCACCGCTTCTTCTCCAATTTACGCAGCGAGGCGACAAGCATGACCGATACTCCTGACTCCACGCCGCCCTTTCCCGGCTTTCCCGGTTTCCCGCCCGCTGAAATGCTCGAACGCATGTGGGGCATGATGCGGCTGTCGCCGTTCGGCTCGGCTTTTTCGGGCACGCAGCCGGCCGGCGGCGGCCTCGGGCCTTCGCTCTCGATGATGTCCGACATGATGGCGCCGCTCACCAATGTCGAGGAACTCGACAAGCGCATCACCGACATGCGGGCGGTCGAACAATGGCTCAAGCTGAATCTGAGCATGCTGCAGTCCGCGATTCAGGCGCTCGAAGTGCAGCGCGCGACGCTCGCAACATTGCGCGCGTTCGGCGCGTTCGCGCAGTCGTCGATGTCGCAACCCACGGCGGAGTCGGCCGCGCCGAGTCCCGCGGCCGCGAGAGGTTGGCCGCATCCGGCGGCACCTGCGTCGGCGCCGGCGTCGGCTGCCGCGGCGAGCGCCGCTGCGTCGGCTGAGGAGTCGGCGGGTGGGGAAGAGGAGGCGCCGGCCACGCCGCCGTTCGACGCATCCGCCTGGTGGAATCTGCTGCAATCGCAGTTCAACCAGATCGCCCAGTTCGCGATGACGCAACCACCGGCCGCCGGAGCGGGCGCCGAAGCGTCTGATTTTGTCCCGGACGACGATGCGGCCGCTTCGCCAGCGGGCGGGGAGCCAGCGCCCAACGCGCCGCAGGCGCGGGACGCGGAAGCCGCTGAGTCGGAAGCCAAGCGGCCGGCCGCGAAGCGGGCGCCTGCGGCGACAAAGCGCACGAGCGGCGCGAGCGCCAGTCCAAAAACCACGAAAAAGTCTACTTAAGGCAGGAATGAAACGCTGCGGCGTGACGCGGGTATTAAAGACACACAGAAGGCCAGGTTCGCCGTCTGTCACGCTTTTGACCCCGATCGTCCGCCACACTCCGCGAATCGCACGATTTCTTGCGCACGGTCAGCCAGGCACCGGAATTGCGACTGTTACGGCGCGGGTTCGGTCAAGTCAGCGTGCTATCATTGTGTAAGCTTAATTAGGCTTTTGGGCGTGCGCTGAAAACTACCAATCCAGCCGCCCTTGCTCCATTCGCGGCCGGCAACACCGGCGCAGGGCTGGACGGTGCGGTTTTCATCGCAAACTGGCTCGACCTCAGGCACGGGGTATCCCTCACCCACGGTTGGCCGCGCAGCGCGTAACGTAGGACTAGTCGCGCATGCGCAAACGCCTGGACTTCTTTGCCGCCAGTGCATCTAGGCGGCAGATTACCGCGTAAAATTGAATGCTTGGCCGGCAAACGGAGCACATACGGTGCGACCCGTTCGTCGTGAGCAAAAGTACTACAACGTAGTAGTGACAGACACACAGTATGCGCAGAACAGGGGTGGGACTATGAACACCATGCTTTATCCGGAACTTTATAAATCGCTCGAATCCGTTCGATGGGACATGGAGAAAGACATTCCCTGGGACAAGTTCGATGCATCGCTATTGACCGACGAGCAGGCAGCGACGATCAAGATGAACGCGATCACCGAATGGTCGGCGTTGCCCGCCACGGAAATGTTTCTCCGTGACAACCATCACGACAGCGATTTCTCCGCGTTCATGAGCGTGTGGTTCTTCGAGGAACAGAAGCATTCGCTGGTGCTGATGGAATATCTGCGCCGCTTCAAGCCGGAAATGTGCCCGACCGAAGAAGAACTGCACGCCGTGCGCTTCGAATTCGATCCGGCGCCGCCGCTCGAAACGCTAATGCTGCACTTCTGCGGCGAGATCCGCCTGAATCACTGGTATCGCCGTGCGGCCGAATGGCACACCGAGCCGGTCATCAAACACATCTACGAAACCATTTCGCGCGACGAAGCGCGGCATGGCGGCGCATACCTGCGCTACATGAAGAAGGCCATGGCGCAAACCGGCGACATTGCGCGCGCCGCGTTTGCGAAGATCGGTGTGCTGATGGCCTCGGCTCGCCGCACGGAAAAACCGCTGCACCCCACCAACCTGCACGTGAACCAGGCACTGTTCCCGCGCGACACGATTCAGTCGCGTCTGCCGGATCCGGAATGGCTGGAACGCTGGCTCGACGAACAGATCCGTTTCGACGACGGCTGGGAAAAGAAGGTGGTCGAGCGCATTCTGCACAACCTGTCCATCCTATTCGAGCGCACGTTCAACACCGCGCAGGAATTGAACCGCTACCGCAAGGAAGTGGTTCTGCGTCTGCAGGCTGAGCAGAAGTCGGCGGAGCAACCGGCCTGAGGGTCGCGAGCATGTGACTCGGTCTGCGGCGCCGCGCGCCGCGAACCGGTTTAAAAGAAAACGGCCTGACGCATTTATGTGCGCCAGGCCGTTTTGTTTCATGCGACCCATCGTGTATGGTGACGACACCTTCCTGTCCTTTCCGATTTCTCCATGGCTGCCATTTTTGAACGCAAGATTCTCACGCGCGATGCACTGGTGACGCTGCGTCCCTCGCTGAAGGCGCCGGTTGTGTTTACCAACGGCGTGTTCGATATCCTGCATCGCGGGCACGTGACTTATCTCGCCGATGCCAAGGCTTTGGGCGCTTGTCTGATCGTCGGTGTGAATAGCGATGCGTCGGTGCGCATGCTCGGCAAAGGCGACGACCGGCCAATCAATAACGAGGCTGACCGCATGGCCTTGCTGGCGGCGCTGGAGAGTGTCGACTACGTGGTGTGCTTCGGCGAGAAGACGCCCGTCGAGCTGATTTCGGCGGTGCGGCCGGACGTGCTCGTGAAGGGCGGCGACTACGACATGGACGTGTTGCCCGAGTCGGCCATTGTGCGAAGCTGGGGCGGTAAGGCGTTGGCGATTCCCTTCGAGCACGACCGCTCGACGACCGCGCTACTGAAAAAAGTGCGCACGCAAGGCTAGTGGCCGGCTGCGGCGGGAGTCTCTCACCAGCTTAAGGACTCGCGTCGCGCGAGTCGAAACGCGCTTCGCACGCAGCAAGACGGCGAGCGACTTACTGCGAAAGCGCGGATGCCGCGATCGGCGCCACCGGCGCCGGACCGCCTACGACGGCTTGGTCGGCAGCCTCCGCGGCAGTGACCGGCTGCACCTTCAGCCATTCCTGATGAACCTGGCGATTCAGATGGTTGGGCTCGCGTCCGCCGGCTGTGGGCGTCGGGCCGAACACGCCGCGCACCGCGACGAATGCCAGCATATTGGCAAGAAACAATATGGCGATCAGCCAGCGCAGCATTATTGGTTTTCCCCGTCCAGAAGTTGAGCCACCGTTATGCCGTTGGTCGCGATTCAGTTGCCGCGTTCCAGGGCGCGCTCGGCAGCAATCAGCGCGAGGCCGGACAGCACCAGCGAATCGTGGCGAGTATGCGGCACTTTCAGTGCGCTCGCCACTTCGTCCACGGCGCCGCCGCTGACTACGAGCCGCACCGGCACCTGCCATTCATCCTGCAAATCGCGCCACATCCGTTCGATCAAGCCCGCTTGCGCCAACGTGCAACCGGCAGACAGCGAGCGCGGCGTGTCCGTCGCGAAGAACGGTTCGCTGCGCCCTGCATCGGACGTGCCGCCGTCGAGCAGACCGCGTGCGGCGCGGGCGTCGAGCGTCGGCAGTTGCGCCGTGTGTTCGCCCAGCGAGCGCATCATCAAGCTCCAACCCGGCGCGATCAGACCGCCGACAAAGCAGCCGTCCGCGCGCAATGCCTCCAGCGTGGTCGCTGTGCCGAATGTCGCGATCAGCAGATGTTCGCCGGGAAACGCCGCATGCGCGCCGATCATGCCGGCCCAGCGGTCGCTGCCAAGTGCATGCGGCGTGGTGTAGCTATTGGTTACGCCGCATTGCTGCGTGGAAGCGCTGATCGTGGTGAGCGGCAGCTGCGGCCAGCGGGCGTCGAGCAAGGCGGCAATCCGCGCCGCGACATTTTCACCCGCGACATTGGACAACCACGCGCCGCGCGGCCTCGGCAAGTTTGACCAGTCCGGCTGATCCGCGCCGCCGTGGGCCAGCGCGCCGGCCGCGATCTGCGTACCGTCCGCCTCAACCAGCGCCCACTTGATACGGCTATTGCCCGCGTCGATCAGCAAATCAGGCGCGCCGCTCGTCATGCGGCACCGTCGGCCAGACGCAGCGAAACGTCGCCGGTCGCAACGACCTCGCGGCCGGTGGCGGTGTCGAGCAGCAACTGGCCGCGCTCGTCGACGCCCGCCGCCACCCCGCGCATCTGTTCCTGGCCTTGGTCCAGCAACACCACTTCGCGGCCCGCATAAGCGTGCACCGCGTTCCAGCGTGCCTGGAACGGCGCGAAACCTTCAGCGCCGAAGCGCTGCAAGGCGGGTTCGAGCGCGTTCAGTTCGGCGGCGAGCGTGTCGGTGAGGTTGGCGTTGGGCAGCGCGCGCTGCAAGGCGGTCGGCGCGGTGCCGCGCGCCTGCGGCGGCACGCCGGCGTTCAACGCGCCGACTTTGGCCGCGAGTTCGTCTGCGCCCTTCACGTTGGTGCCGATGCCGATCACCACCGCGCTGGCGTCGTCGGTGCTCCACGCGGTTTCGATCAGGATGCCGGCTAGCTTGTCGCCTTCGAGCAGGACGTCGTTCGGCCACTTCAGCGCGATCTGGCCGGGACCGGCAACCGGCAGCGAGCGCAGTCCGTCGACCAATGCGACGCCCACCGCGAGACTCAGGCCCGCGAGCCCTTCGAGCGGACGCGGCAATACGCACGCCACCGAAAACAGCAGCGCATTGCCCGGCTCCGCATACCACGGACGACCGCGGCGGCCGCGCCCGGCGGTTTGCAGATAGGCGACCCGCACGATCGGCCGCGGCAGCGCGCCGGCCTTGCGCGGCAGCGCTTTGACGCGCGTCATCAGGTCGGCGTTGGTCGAGCCGGTTTCCTCGACGATTTCGATCGGCCAGTCGTGCGCGTGCGGGCCGAACAGCGCGACGGCGCGCTCGCGGTCGATGCGCCAGTCGCCTTGGGGGGAAGTCTTGGACGTGTTCATGAATCATATTGTAGCGATAGCGAACCCGTTGAGTCCGCGGGCGCAGTTGCGGCGCCGCGCCTTCGTTACAATGGCCGCTAATCCGATAACCAGATTCAACGATCCTTGAACTACGACACTCCGCCCGGCCTCGAAGTCGCGGCAGGCAGCCAAGGCAAGATCGTCCGGCTCTCGGGCCAGTGGACGGCGCTCGCGCTCGCGCGCGACAGAGCCACTGGGCACGTGATCCCTCTGCTGCGGTCGCTGGTCGGCGCCGAAGGCATCGGTCAATGGGACCTGTCGCGTATCGACCGGATGGACCACGTGGGCGGCCAGGCACTGTGGCGCGTGTGGGGCCACAAGATGCCCCCGGACACTACGCTGACCGACACGCAACGCGACATTTTCGAGCGCATCGCCTTGCTCGACACCGTGCGCGAAACGGCCGAGCCGGTGGTCAGGTTCGATCCGCTCACGCGGCTCGGGCTCGCGATCTTCTCGTTCTTCGAGCATTTGTATGGCGGCGTGGCGATGCTCGGGCGCGTCGTGCTTGACCTGTTGGCGATCGCGCGCAAACCGAAAATCACGCCGTGGACCGAGATATCCGCGAACATCTACAACGCCGGCACCAAAGCCATGCCGATCACCGCGCTGGTCGCCTTCCTGATCGGCATCGTGCTCAGTTATCTGTCCGCGCAGCAACTGCGGCTGTTTGGCGCAAACCAGTACATCGTCAATATCCTGGGGCTTTCGGTGATTCGCGAACTCGGGCCGGTGCTTGCCGCGATTCTGGTGGCAGGCCGCTCCGGTTCGGCGATCACCGCGCAGATCGGCGTGATGCGCGTGACCGAGGAACTCGACGCCATGCGCGTGATGGGCATCCCGCATGGCCTGCGGCTGATCCTGCCGCGCGTGGTCGCGCTCGGCGTGGCCATGCCGCTGCTCGTCATGTGGACCAACATCATCGCGCTGACGGGCGGCGCGCTTGCCGCGAAGATCGCGCTCGGCATCGACATGAGCTATTTCGCGCGGGCTTTGCCGGGCGTGGTGCCGGTCGCGAATCTGTGGATCGGCTTGGGTAAGGGCGTCGCGTTCGGCATGCTGATCGCGATTGTCGGCTGTCATTTCGGTTTCCGTATCAAGGCTAATTCGCAGAGTCTGGGCGAAGGCACGACGACCTCGGTGGTGACCTCGATTACCATCGTAATTCTCGCGGACGCCGTGTTCGCGATCCTCTTCCAGAACGTGGGGCTCGGATGATCGCGCCACTCACTCAGGCCGTGCGCGGCCAGCCCGTACCCTCGATCGCCGAGCCGGTGATCGAAGTGATCGACGTGACCAAGCGCTACGGGCGCAACATCGTGCATCAACATCTGAATCTGGACGTGCGCCGGGGCGAGATCGTGTCGATCGTCGGCGGCTCGGGTTCCGGCAAGACCACGCTGGTGCGGCAGATACTCGGGCTGGAGCGCCCTTCGTCGGGCACCATCAAACTGTTCGGCGAGAATCTCGCCACCATCTCGCCGGAAACCGCGCTGCTGATGCGCAGCCGCTCCGGCATGCTGTTTCAGCGCGGCGCACTGTTCTCGTCGCTGTCGGTGTTCGACAACATTGCGCAGCCGGTGCGCGAACTCGGCAAGGTGCCCGAGGATCTGTTGCGCGACATCGTGATGCTCAAGCTGGAAATGGTCGGCCTGCCATGCAAGCATGCGTCGAAAATGCCGTCGGCGCTGTCGGGCGGCATGATCAAACGCGTGGGCATTGCGCGCGCGATCGCGCTCGAACCGGAACTGCTGTTTCTCGATGAACCGACCGCCGGGCTCGATCCGCAGGCGTCGGACGAATTCGTCGAGCTGATCTCCGCGCTGCATCGCGCGCTCGGCCTGACGGTGGTGATGGTCACGCACGATCTCGACACGATGATCGCGTTGTCCACCCGCGTCGCCGTGCTGGCGGATCGCAAGGTGCTGGTCGCCGCGCCGGTGGAAGAGGCCGCGGGCGTCGATCATCCTTTCATCCGCGAGTATTTCCTCGGCCTGCGCGGGCGCCGCGCGTTGCAGGCGCTGCCGCCGGAGCGCCGCGCGAGGCTGCCGCGGGCGGCGCTCGAGCCGGCATCGTCCGAATTGCCGCTGTGAACCAGGGAACCTGACAATGGAAAACAAATCACATGCCTTCTGGGCCGGGCTCTTCACGATCGTTTTGCTGGTGGCTATCGCGGTGGCGGCTTTTTTGTTCAATGTCGACCGTTCCGTGCGAGTGCCGTACGATCTGATCGCGCGCACCAACGTGACGGGCCTGTTTACCGACGCCGCAGTGCGTTATCGCGGGCTCGACGTCGGCAAGGTGCAGTCCATCAAGTTCGATCCGGCTCATCCGGGGCAGATTCTGATTCGTATCCTCGTCGATACGCACGCGCCGATTACCCATTCGACGTTCGGCAGCCTGGGTTTTCAGGGCGTCACGGGTATCGCCTTCATCCAGCTGGATGACAATGGGCGCGATCCGACGCCGCTGGCGTCGTCGTCGAAACAGGTGGCGCAGTTGCCGATGCGCCCCGGCTTGCTCGATCAACTGCAGCAACGCGGCGACGTGCTGCTGCGCAAACTCGAAAAAGTCACGGACGACGTCGACAATCTGCTGTCGCCGGAAATGGCCGCGCAGTTGCTGGGCACGGCTGCAAGCCTGCAGAAAGCCGCCGACGGCGTGGCTACGCTGACGCAGAAAATAACGCCGGCCGCCGGGATGCTGCCCGGCACGATCAACCGGCTGGATCGTACGCTGGCGTCGACCAATCAGCTGATCACCAGCCTGAACCGGCCGAACGGCCCGTTCGAGACCAACCTGAACAAGGTCGGCACGGCCGCGCAGCAAGCCGGCGACGCGCTGGTGTCGATCAACGGCGCGGTGCAGGAACTGTCGTCGCGGGTCGGCTACGACACCTTGCCGCGCGTCAACTCGCTCGCTGAAGACGTGCGCTCCGCGGCCCGCTCAGTGGATCGCGCCGCCGACACGTTCAGCACCAGCCCGCGCAGCGTGCTGTTCGGCGCGCCGGGTGCGGCACCCGGCCCCGGCGAAGCAGGCTTCAAATGGCCCGCCGCGCGCGCTGCCCAATGAGGTTGAAGCAATGAAGTTGAAGCAATGATTCTGAAGGTTTGAAGAAAGGAAGATTGTCATGTCACGCTCGATTCACCGATTCCTGTCCTCGAGCGCCGCGCTGGCGGTGCTGCTCGCATTCGGCGTGCTCGCCGCGGGCTGCGCCGGCACGCCGGCGGCGCTTTCGGACATCCGCTACGACTTCGGGCCGCCGAGTCCGGCAGCGTCCGCCGGCGCGTCGCCGGCCGTGAAGGTGCTCGATGTGAGCGCGCCCGACGTGCTCGAGTCGGACAAGCTGATGTACCGCCTGAGCTACGCCGACGCGCAGCAGACCGCTGCATACGCAAACAGCCACTGGACCATGACGCCCTCGCAGTTGCTGACCCAGCGTCTGCGTGGCGCGCTCAGTTCGCGCGGCACGGTGCTGACCGGCGCCGACGGCGTCGCCGCGCCGGTGTTGAAGGTCGACCTGAGCGAGTTCGAGCAGGTTTTCGACAGCCAGTCCGAAAGTCACGCTGCGGTCACCGCGCGCGCCACCCTCACGCAAAGCGGCAAGGTGCTCAGTCAGCGCACGTTCATCGCACGGGCGCCATCCAGGTCGGCGGACGCCGCCGGCGGCGCGCAGGCGCTCGCCACCGCCAGCGACGATCTCGTCTCGCAGATCGGCGCGTGGCTCGGCGTGCAGGCGCTGGTCGCCGCGCAATGACCGGCTTGCAGCGCACATTGCGGAGCGCTGCATGAGCGTGAAACCCTGGGCGCGCCGTCCGTCGGTGCTCGCCCGGCAGGCGCTGGTGCTGTACACCGCGTTGATCGTCTACGGTTCGTGGTATCCGTTTTCGGGCTGGCGTTCGCTTGGCCTCGGTCCGTTTGCCTATCTGTCCGATCCCATGCCGCAGTACCTGACGGCGTTCGACGTCGTCACCAACGTGCTCGGCTATATGCCGTTCGGCGCGCTGGTGGTGCTCGCCGCCTATCCGCGCTGGCGCGGCACGCTGGCGGTCGCGTTCGCCTTCGTGCTCGGCGGACTGCTGTCCGGCGTGATGGAAGCCGTGCAAACCTATTTGCCGACGCGTGTCGCCTCCAACCTCGATCTCGCCGCCAACGCGCTCGGTGCGCTGCTCGGCGCGGCGATCATGTCGCCGGCGACGGGCGCGCTGCTCGATCGCGGCTTGCTGCGGCGCGTGCGGCTTCTTTGGTTCGAGCGCGATCGGGCCGCGCTCGCGTGTCTGGTCGCGGCGTGGCCGTTCGCGACGATGTACCCGGCGCCGCGCCTGTTCGGTCTCGGCAACTGGCCGCGCGCGCTCTGGCTGCGTTTCGATTCGACCACGCAAGACGCCTTGCTCGCATGGACGCCGCCGGGCTGGCACGTCGGCGCCTGGCCGGCGCTCGTCGCCGCGTGGCTGCCTGACGACGCATGGGAAGCCGTGATCACCACGCTCAACCTGTTCGCCGCGCTCGCGCTGGCATCGTTGCCGGTGCGCCGCCCTGCGCCGCGCGTGCGCCTGTTGCTGCTGTTTATCGTGATTACCTTGTGCGTGAAGGCGGGCGCGACCTTTCTGCAATCGCAGTCCGGCCTCGCGTTCGACTGGGCGACGCCTGGCGCGTTGGTGGGTCTTGTGTGCGGGACCGCCGCGGCACTCCTCGCGTTGCGCCTGCAGCGCCGATCGCGCGCCGCGCTCGCGGGTGTCGCGCTGACGATCGCGCTGGTGTTCGTCAATCTGCTGCCCGTGAATCCGTATTTCGATGCCGTGCTCGCCGACTGGCGGCAGGGACGTTACCTGCACTTCAACGGACTGGCGCATTGGCTCGCGTGGATCTGGCCGTATGCGGCGCTCGTGTGGCTGGCGTATGTGGTGGAACTGGCGTGGCTCAAGCGGCGCATGAAACACACGTGAAGGGGCGCGGCGCGTGGCGCAGCGGTGGACCGCATCAGCGACCGCTAGCCCCGCTCGTTATAATCGTTCGCACAACTGGCGCGCCGCGTGCATCCAGCGCCATTCTCCACAACGACCGTCTCGCCTCCGGACATCATGGACTCCTTCTATAAGTACCACGTCTTCTTCTGTCTCAATCAGCGCGAGCCCGGCGCCGAACGCCCAAGCTGCGCGAACTGCAACGCACAGGAGATGCAGGAGTACGCGAAGAAACGCGTGAAAAAACTGGGTCTCGCCGGTCCAGGCCAGGTGCGCATCAATAAGGCCGGTTGCCTCGACCGCTGCGAACTCGGCCCGACGCTCGTCGTGTATCCGGAAGGCATCTGGTACACGTACGTCGACGAAAGCGACATCGACGAAATCGTCGACTCGCACCTCGCGAACGGCAAGATCGTCGAGCGTCTGAAAATCGATCAATAAGCCTCGCCATGAACGTACATACCAAAAAATATCTGATCGACGGCCCGGTCGGCAAGATCGAGGTCGCGCTGGATCTGCCCGACGAAACGCGCGAAAACGGCGCGGCGCCGCGCGGCATCGCGCTGGTCGCGCATCCGCATCCGCTGTTCGGCGGCACGATGGACAACAAGGTCGCGCAGACGCTCGCGCGCACGCTCGTGCAGTTGAACTACGTGACGTATCGCTCGAATTTTCGCGGCGTTGGCCAAACGGAAGGCGAGCATGACGCGGGCATTGGCGAGCGGGACGACTTGCGCGCCGTGCTCGCTCACATGCGTGCTCAACCGGGTCAGAGCGATCTGCCCCTCGTGCTGGCGGGTTTTTCGTTCGGCACATTCGTGCTGTCGCACGTGGCCGCGCAACTGCGCGAAGAAGGCCGGCAGATCGAGCGAATGGTGCTGGTCGGCACGGCCGCGAGCCGCTGGGAGGTCGCCCCGGTGCCGGAAAATACACTCGTGATTCACGGCGAAACCGACGAGACAGTTCCCATTCAATCCGTTTACGACTGGGCGCGGCCGCAAGAATTGCCGGTTGTCGTGATTCCGGGGGCGGAGCATTTTCTGCATCGCAAGTTGCACGTTCTGAAGCGGATCATCGTCGACGCCTGGCGGTAATTGGCGCGCGATGTGTGTTTTCCGGGGTACAGGTACGCACAAACGCAAATTAATCGCCGGTCTTTGCGCAAAGTAACGGGGAGAGCGCGCGTATAATGGCGACTCTTTTTTGGGCGCAGCGCCGCCCATCCGGCAGTTCGCGCGACGCGTAGCGTCTTTTCGCGCGCAGCGGTGCCGGATGCCGGCGTGCTGCGCGAACCGATCGCGTGGCCGGAAGTCCAATGGGCGCCGCGCCGTTTTTACGGCCAGACGCTCGCCGACCGGCTCTTCCAAACTCTGCGCCCTGCGCGCGCTGTATTTTTCTGCACGAATCGACCCTATGCGTTTTTCCACCTCCGGCCGCACGTCATTCCCTTCAGTTGCTTCCTTTGTTCCTTCTACGCTTAGCCGTGCCGTGACCCTCGGCGTCGTGCTGCCGGCCACGCTCGTCGCCAGCACCGCGTTCGCGCAAGTGCCGCCGCCGGCCGTCAACGCGCGCTCGTGGGTGCTCGTCGATGCGACCAGCAACCAGGTGCTCGCCTCCGGCAATCCGGACGAGCGCGTGGAACCGGCGTCGCTAACCAAGCTGATGACGGCGTACCTCGTCTTCGAAGCACTGCAGACGAAGAAGATCAACATGGAACAGACGGTCATGCCGAGCGAAGCGGTGCGCCGCGTGCGCACGGACGAATCGCGCATGTTCATCGAAGCCAACAAGCCGGTGACCGTGCACGATCTGGTGTACGGCATGATCATCCAGTCGGGTAACGACGCGGCGATCGCGCTGGCCGAACTGGTTGGCGGCAGCGAGTCGCAGTTCGTCAACATGATGAACACGGAAGCGCAACGCCTCGGCATGAAGAACACGCATTTCGCCGACGTGAACGGCATGCCCGATCCGCAGCACTACACCACGGCGGGCGACCTCGCGGTGTTGTCGGCGCGTCTGATTCGCGACTTCCCTGACTACTACAACATTTTCTCGGTCAAGGAATTCACGTACAACAAGATCAAGCAGCCGAACCGCAACCGTCTGCTGTGGATCGACCCGACGGTCGACGGTCTGAAGACCGGTCACACGCAAGGCGCCGGTTACTGCCTGATCGCGAGCGCGAAGCGTTCGCTGCCGGGCACGACCGACGCGTCGCGCCGTCTCGTTTCGGTCATGATGGGCGAGACCAAGGAACACGACCGCGTGCAGGACAGCCTGAAGATGCTGAACTACGGCTACAGCGCGTACGACACGGTGCGTCTGTACAAGGCGAATCAGGTGGTGGGCACGCCGCGTGTCTACAAGGGCGCACAGGACACCGTGCAGATCGGCGTGAAGAGCGACCAGTACATCACCGTGCCGAAGGGCATGGGCGACAAGGTGAAGCCGCAGATCGAGCAGATCGATCCGCTGATCGCACCGATCGCGAACGGTCAGCAGGTCGGTACCGCGAAGCTCGTGGCCGACGGCAAGGTGCTCGCGCAGTTCCCGATCGTGGCCCTGCAGGCCGTGCCGCAAGCGGGCGTGGTCGGCCGCGTGTGGGACTCGCTGATGCTCATGTTCAACAAGAAGAAGTAAGAGCCTGATTGCAATGACCGCTGTTGCCGATGTTTCGCCTGATCCGATTGTCTATTTGAACGGCGAGTTGGTGCCGTTGTCCGAAGCGCGCGTGCCGGTTCTCGACCGCGGCTTTATTTTCGGCGACGGCATTTACGAAGTTGCGCCTTTGTATGCGCCAACCGGGGGCGCGGGCGGCCGCACGCCGTTCCGTTTCCAGCAGCACCTGGCGCGCCTCGCGCGCTCGGTGGACAAGATCGGCATCGTCAATCCGTTTGACGACGCCGGCTGGCGCGCGCTGATCGAGCGCGTGGTCGCGGCGAACGAGGTGGACGGCGGTTTGCGCGCCGATCAGGACGCGATTGCCTATATTCAGGTCACGCGCGGCGTCGCCAAACGCGGTCACGCGTTTCCGGCCGGCATCCAGCCGACCGTGTTCGTGATGGTCACGCCGCTGACCCTGCCGGACGCGGCGCAGCGCGCGCAAGGTGTGCGTTGCGTGACGGCGGAAGATCGCCGCTGGCTCAATTGCGACATCAAGTCCGTGTCGCTGCTCGGCAACGTGCTGATGGCGCAATATGCCGCGGAGAACGATGCGTTCGAGACGATCCAGTTTCGCGACGGCATGCTGACCGAAGGGTCGTCGTCGAATGTGTGGATGGTGAAGGACGGCGTGTTGTCCGCGCCGCCGCGCAGCCACAAGATTCTCGAAGGGATCCGCTACGGCCTGATCGAGGAACTGACAGGCGAATGCGGCATCCGTTTCGAGGCGCGTGAGATTACCGAGGCCGAACTGCGCGCGGCCGACGAGATCATCGTCAGTTCGGCAACCAAGGAAGTGCTGCCGGTCACGCAACTCGATGGCCGGCCGATCGGCGAGGGCAAGCCAGGTGCGGTCTTTACGGCGCTGTATGCGGCGTATCAGCGAGCCAAGGCCCAGCAAGCGCGCGAGGCGCAGCAAGGAGTAGAGAATGAGTTCCGTGAACGAGTCACTGTTTGAGTTTCCTTGCGATTTCCCGATCAAGATCATGGGCAAATCGCACCCCGAGTTCGCCGAGACGATCGTCACGGTGGTGCGGCAGTTCGACAACGAGGTCGACGCCTCGCGCATCGAGACGCGGCCGTCCAGCGGCGGCAACTACACAGGCCTGACTGTCACGGTGCGCGCCACGAGCCGTGAGCAGCTTGACGATATCTATCGCGCGCTCACCGGCCATCCGATGGTCAAAGTGGTGCTTTAAAGCCCGTCGTTCGAATACGTGTTACGGCGTCACGTGCAATGCGTTCGCCGATAGATCGGCGCTTGCGGCAGGTCGTAGCTCGCAAGCCTGGTCGAACAACTGCTTGAAGCGTCCCACCTCCTCGAACACCCAGTCGTGAAACGCTTTCACGCGGGCGGTTTCGAGCATCTGCGGCGTGCAGATGAAGTAGTACTGCCACGGGCTCGGCCCATCCACGTCGAAAAGCCGCACGAGGCGGCCCGCCGCGATTTCTGGCATGGCCAGCGAGCGGCGCGTGAGCGCGACGCCCTGGCCGTCGATGGCTGCCTGCAGCAGATTCGACGAATCCTGGTAGAGCACGCCGCGCTTCGGCTCGGGCCAGTCGGTGAGGCCGGCTGCGTCGAACCAGGGGCGCCAGAGTTCGTCGTCGGAACGCAGCAGCGGGACTTTGGCCAGATCGGCCGGCGTTTGCGGCAGCTTGCCGCCATTGAAATCCGGCGCGCAGGCGGGAAAGAAAATCTCCTCCAGCAGCAACTCCGAATGCAGACCCGAATATTTGCCGAAGCCGAAACGGATCGCCACGTCGACGTCGTCGCGCGCGAAGTCCGTGAGCGCGTTCGTGGACAGCAGTTCGAGGTCCCACTGCGGATGCGCCTCGATAAAGCTGCCGACACGCGGCGTCACCCAGCGCGCGGCAAACGACGACAGCATGGACACCACCAGCCGCCGCTCGCGATCGCCGGCGCGGATTTCGCGGGTGGCGTCGGCGAGCGCCATCAGCGCCGAGCGCACGTGCGTGGCGTAGCGCCGGCCGGTTTCGGTGAGCCGCACACGCTTGCCGTCGCGCGCGAACAGCGAGACGCCGAGTTCGGCTTCGAGCGCGCGGATCTGGTGGCTCACGGCGCCGTGAGTGACGAAGAGTTCGTCGGCGGCGCGCGAGAAGCTTTCGTGGCGGGCGGCGGCTTCGAATGCCTTGATTGCGTTCAGGGCGGGTAATTGCCGAAGATCCATGCCAATATTTCTCACATAGAGGTGAAAATAGATCGTTTTGCGTAAACCCTTGTTACGTCTAGGATTGTAGTCATGAAACGACTTTTTGCGAGGGCATCATGCGAGAAATTTCCTCTAGCATCGCGTTTGAAATCCGCACTGGCGAGACAGTTCCCCTAAAGGTGGCGCGCAGCACCAGGCTGGTCGTTCGTGGTGGCGCGGTGTGGGTCACGCGCAGCGACGACACGGAAGATTACTGGCTGCAACCTGGTCATACGCTGCGGTTGCGGCGCGGTGAACGGCTTTGGCTGAGCGCCGAGGGCAACGGGCAAGCGAGGGTGGCGTTTTCAGTGCCGACACGCTGCAACGAGCGCGCGTTGAACTGGTTTGCGCGCGTCGGCGAACGGTTGGTGGCGCGTGTAAGAGGCGGCTGGCGTACGGTTTGAAGGCACTGCTGCGGGCGCGATGGTTTAGCCGAACCGCGCGCCGCAGCGGAACGTGGCGAGTGCCGCCGGCACAGCCTGGCACCACCGGCGCGGCCGCGCTGAGGTGAATTGGTACTTCGAGGCGCCGCCACGCTACAGAGACCTGGCGCCTCCAACCCCGCCGCCTCCGGCGGGGATTCCCAGATTTCGGTAAACTGCGGGGATCATGTGCGCCACCCCGGTTTCCCCAAGTCCCTCACCCTCCACGACACCGCTCACGCTGCGTTGGCGTGGCAGCGAACCCTACGAAGCCAGTTTCGAAGCCATGCGCGCGTTCACCGACAACCGCACGGCCGACACCCCAGACGAAATCTGGCTAGTCGAACATCCACCGGTCTTCACGCTAGGCCAGGCGGGCGATCCCGCCCATCTGCTGGCCGCCGACAGTGGTATTCCTCTGGTGAAAGTCGACCGGGGCGGTCAGATCACCTATCACGGGCCGGGGCAGGTAGTGGCCTACCTGCTGCTCGATTTGCGCCGCCGCAAGTTGATGGTGCGCGAACTGGTCACGCGGATCGAGCAAGCCGTGATCGACACCCTTGCGGCGTATAATCTCGCCGGAGAACGAAAGGCGGGCGCCCCCGGTATCTACGTGGCGCCCGGGCCTGAGGTCGGGCTGCACGCCGGTGCCAAGATTGCGGCGCTGGGTCTGAAGATCCGCAACGGCTGCAGTTATCACGGCGTGAGCCTGAATGTGAACATGGACTTGCGGCCGTTTCTGGCCATCAACCCATGTGGCTACGCGGGGCTCGAAACAGTCGATATGGCAACGCTTGGCGTGGCCGCCGGCTGGGACGACGTGGCCCGCACCTTTGCAGAACGCCTCACGGCAAACCTCGACGGCAGTCCCACGGCCGTCGCCCAACCGCAGGCCGGTGCCCTCACCGCCTGACTGGATCGAACGAATGACTGACGTTACCGCGAACCTCGCAGCTTCCCCCGCTCCTGACGCCGTGCCGGCTTCCGCCGCCGCTTATGACGCCACCGCAAAGCAGAAGGCGCAGGCCAAGACCGCCCGTATTCCGATCAAGATTGTCCCGATCGAGAAGCTCAAGAAGCCCGACTGGATCCGCGTCAAAGCGGCGACCGGCAATTCGCGTTTCTACGAAATCAAGCAGATTCTGCGCGAGCACAACCTGCATACGGTGTGTGAAGAAGCGAGCTGCCCGAACATCGGCGAATGTTTCGGCAAGGGCACGGCGACCTTCATGATCATGGGCGACAAGTGCACGCGCCGCTGTCCGTTCTGCGACGTCGGCCACGGTCGACCGGATCCGCTCGATGTGGACGAACCGGGTAATCTCGCGCGCACCATCGCCGCGTTGAAGCTCAAGTACGTGGTGATCACCAGCGTCGACCGTGACGATTTACGTGACGGCGGCGCGGCTCACTTCGTGGAATGTATCCGTCAGACGCGCGAGCTTTCGCCGGAGACGCGCATCGAAATTCTGACGCCGGACTTCCGTGGCCGTCTGGATCGCGCCATCGGTATTCTGAATGCCGCGCCGCCCGATGTGATGAATCACAATCTCGAAACGGTGCCGCGTCTGTACAAGGAAGCGCGCCCGGGTTCGGACTACGCGCATTCGCTGAAGCTGCTGAAAGACTTCAAGGCGCTGCACCCTGAAGTCGCCACCAAGTCCGGTCTGATGGTCGGCCTCGGCGAAACCGAAGAAGAGATTCTGCAGGTGATGCGCGACCTACGTGAACACGACGTGGACATGCTGACGATCGGACAGTATCTGCAGCCCTCGGAGCACCATCTGCCGGTGCGTTCTTACGTGCACCCGGACACGTTCAAGATGTACGAGGAAGAAGCGTACAAGATGGGTTTTACGCACGCAGCCGTGGGCGCGATGGTTCGCTCCAGCTACCACGCCGATTTGCAGGCGCATGGAGCTGGTGTGGTCTGAGCGTTTTAGCTAATAGCTATCAGTATTAGAAAAGCCTGCACGCGTTGCAGGCTTTTTTCTTGTGGGCGGTCAGATTCTGAATGCCGATGCAGCGCAGTTTCGCGCTTCTCCGCGAAGAATTACCGGTAGTAACGTGCGAGCAGCATGCAGATCGAGGCGATCGTGCTACCAATGACTGAAAATGGAGCGGCCAGTTCGATCAGGCGATCGCGCACATCGCGATTCTCCATGACGTAGTCGATCAGATTGGGCATTTGAGTTCTCCCTGTTGGACGTGCTTAAAATTATAGCTCAGAGGGTTGTTATTTAGTTAGTTTAACGAATAATGAGACAGGGCGAATGAGGTGGCCACTGCAGCGGTCATGATCGTGGATGTCCACATCAACTTCCGTTCACGTGCCTCGTCGCCGTGACGATAGTCGGGATTTGGCGTTGAGTCAGCAGCGCCGAACGACACGAGGATGGATGCCACGACGAGAAATAGAACATGCCAGAGCAATCCAGCCAACATGAAAGCCAGCCTGCTGTTCGTCGATGCGTCGCCCAACGCGCTGCCGATTTCATAGCACGCGCTGGCGCACATTGAGATGACGACCCAGAGAAGTTGACCGTTCTGCACGGAACGTATAGCAATACCGTTGGACGACTGCCGATAGAACCGCGAAAAGCTCAACAGAGGCAGCAGCGCAAAGGGCGCGCACACCGGCATGCCGACGTTGAAAAGTAACCAGCTAAGGCGGCCAACGAAATCGATCATAGGAATGCGAAGGTTTAGCGACGCAATGATATTCCCGCCGCGTCAAGCGCGGCTCAATCTGCCGAACGGCCAGCTTGCGCATACAAGCCACTATCCGCGATCATTCGCTGGAGCCGCCTGACTGCCCGTCGCAGCAGTGGCCGCAAACTAACCGAACGTGAAAAGCAATGCTCAAACAGCGTGATTAGCAATCGCGGATTAATTAGAACCGGCCGCAAATAAACTGCCTATAGTCGAAAGCCTCCCGAACAACACCTGCTCAAGGGGCTTTCCGATGAACCGCATCCTCCGTCCGCTTGCCGCGTTCGCTACGCTGCTCGCATTGTCCGCGCCGTTTGCTTGCGTGGCGCACGCCGACACCAAAGAGGTCGTGATCGCGTATCAGGACATGGTGGTGCCCTGGCGTTACGCGCAGGCTACCGGTGAAGTGGAGAAAGCGACCGGCTACAAAGTCACCTACCGCAAGCTGGGCAGCGGTGCCGACGTGATCCGCGCGCTGGCCTCCGGTTCGGTGCAACTCGGTGAAGCCGGTTCGAGCCCGATCGCGGCGGGTCTGTCGCAGGGCGTGGATATTTCGTTGTTCTGGATTCTCGACAATATCAACGACGCCGAAGCGCTGGTCGCACGCGACGGCTCCAATGTAACGAGCGTCGCCGGTCTCAAAGGCAAGAAGATCGGCGTGCCGTTCGTATCGACGTCGCACTTTCACACGCTGGTTGCGTTGCAGAGCGCCGGCGTGAATCCGTCCGAGGTCAAGATCGTCAACCTGCGCCCGCCTGAAGTCGCGGCGGCGTGGGAGCGCGGCGACATCGACGCGACGTATATCTGGGACCCGGTCCTGGCCAAGGTCAAGAAAAACGGCAAGGTGCTCATCACCTCCGGACAGGTCGCGCAACAGACCGGCAAGGCAACCTTCGACGGCTTTGTCGTCGATCGCAAGTTCGCTAGTCAGAACGCCGAGTTCGTCGCGCGCTTCGTGATGGTGCTCGCCGCGACCGACGCAAGTTACCGCGACCACTCGTCCGCATGGACCGCAGCGTCGCCGCAGGTCGAGGCGGTTGCCAAGGAGTCCGGCGCGAACGCGCAGGAAGTGCCGGCGAGCCTTGCGTTATACGCATTCCCAACGCCGTCGCAGCAGGCTTCGAATGCATGGCTCGGCGGCGGCGCGCAATCGGGCGCGGCGAAGTCGTTGGCCGCTACCGCGGCGTTTCTGAAGACGCAAGGCACGATCCAGAACGTGTTGGCCGACTATTCGACCGGCGTCGATCCGCAGTTCGTGCAGCGCGCGGCGCATTGATCGTCGCGCACCGTGTTCCATTGGCATCATGAGGTCCGGCGATGAGCGGTCTTGAAATCCGGCGACTGCATGTCGCCTACGAAGGCGCGCGCGGCGCGGCGCCGCATGTCGCGCTCGCCGACGTCGATCTGCGTATCGAACCCGGCGAGTTCGTGGTCGCGCTGGGCGCGTCGGGCTGCGGCAAGACGACCTTGCTCAACTGCATCGCCGGCTTCATCCCGCCGACTGAAGGTGAAGTGAGATTAAACGGTGAGCCTGTGCTCGGACCGGGCGCGGACCGCGGCGTCGTGTTCCAGAAGTACGCGTTAATGCCGTGGCTCGATGTGCTCGACAACGTCGCACTCGGTTTGCGCTTTCAGCGTGTGCCGAAGGCGGAGCGCGAGCGCATTGCGCTCGACATGCTGAAACTCGTCGGACTTGAGACGCATGCACGCTCGCGGGTCTATGCGTTGTCGGGCGGCATGCAGCCGCGCGTGGGTATTGCCCGCGCGCTCGCCAGCGATCCGCAAGTGCTGCTGATGGACGAACCGATGGGCGCGCTCGACGCAATGACACGCGAGTCGATGCAGGAACTCGTGCTCGATGTCTGGGGCCGCACACGCAAGACAGTGTTTTTCATCACGCATAGCGTCGAAGAGGCGCTCTTTCTTGCGACCCGTCTCGTCGTCATGACGCCGGGACCGGGCCGCATCGCCGATAGCTACGACCTGCCGTTCGCACGGCGTTTTCTACAGACACGCGATGCACGCGCGGTGAAGTCGTCGGCGGATTTCATCGAATGGCGCGAGCGGCTGGTGCATCGGCTGCATGAGCGCAATCAGGACGAGGTGGTGTCGTGACGGCTTCGCGTCAATCATTGGGTGACGCGCCGCTCGCGCAGACTAGCAAGCGGCCGCGGCAAACCGGGCGGCCCGTGCGCGGATGGCGTCTGCCGGGCGAGGGGCCGACCGCCGCGCTCAGCACTTTGTCGGTCGCGACGCTCGCAGCATTGTGGTGGCTTGCCACGCATCTGCATTGGTTGCCGCCGCTATTTCTGCCGACGCCCGAAGCGGTATGGAGCGCCTTCCTCGACGCGTGGCACGGCCGCATTCAAGGTGGCTTGCCGCTCTCGGAGCATCTCGCGTGGAGCGCGTTGCGCGTGTTCGGCGCGTTTGCTTTGGCCGCGCTCACGGCTGTGCCGGTCGGTATCCTGATGGGCGTGAGCCGGGTCGCGCGCGGCCTTCTCGATCCGCCGCTCGAGTTCTATCGACCATTGCCGCCGCTCGCTTATCTGCCGCTCGTGGTGATCTGGTTCGGCATCGACGAGACGGCGAAGATCGTCGTGATCTATCTTGCCTGCTTCGCGCCGATTGCCATGGCCGCGCGCGCCGGCGTGCGCAGCGCCACCATCGAGCAGATTCATGCGGCGTATTCGCTGGGCGGCCGCTTCTCGCAGATCGTGCGGCATGTGGTTTTGCCTGCGGCGTTGCCGGAGATTCTCACCGGTCTGCGCATTGCAATCGGCTTCGGCTGGACGACGCTGGTCGCCGCGGAAATGGTCGCGGCCACTGCGGGCCTGGGTCAGATGGTGCTCAACGCGTCGAGCTTTCTACGCACCGACGTCGTGGTAATGGGCATCGTGCTGATCGGGTTGATCGCGTGGCTGTTCGATCTGGGCATGCGTGCATTGGAGCGGCGGCTCGTGCCTTGGAAAGGGCGCGTATAACGCGGAGGCCGCGCACGGTCAGCGCTCAGTCTCGGTCAAACAGTTCGATCACCGGCCAGCCGCGTTCCGTGGCGATGGCACGCAAACGCGCATCAGGATTGGTCGCGACCGGATTCGTGACGCGCTCCAGCAACGGCACGTCGTTGATCGAATCGCTATAGAACCAGCTCTGCGGGAAATCCTGCAGACGGTGTCCGAGCGAGGCCAGCCAGCTCTCGGTGCGCGTGATCTTGCCTTCGCGGAAGGTGGGCGTGCCGACCGCCATCCCTGTATAGCGCGCCAGCGGATCGCCGCCTTCGGTGTCAAGTTCGATTCCCAGCAGATGCTCGAAACCGAGCGCCTTGCCGATCGGCTCCGTGATGAACACATTAGTTGCGGTGACGATGCAGCAAAGATCGCCCGCATCGAGATGGCGTTGCGCGAGCGCGCGCGCTGCCGGCAGGATGGCCGGTGCAATCACCTGCTGCATAAACTGCGCATGCCACGTGTCGAGCTGCTCGCGCGAGTGGCGGGCGAGCGGCGCCAGCGTGTAGTTCAGATAAGCCGCCATGTCGAGCGTGCCGGCCACGTACTGCTGGTAGTAGTCGTCGATTTCCTGCGCGTGCCGCGCGGCGCCTTCTATCCCCAATCCGGCAATGAAGTGGGCCCACGCCTGATCGCTATCCAGCGGCAGCAAAGTGTGATCCAGGTCGAACAGCGCAAGGTTGCGGCTCATCCAGCGTTCCCGTGGTTAGGTGGTCGAGTGGCAGGAGTCGCCGCATGACTGACCATGAGCCGGCACACAGCAATCCACAGCTTTACCGAGCCTATATTTAAAAGCACAAAATTACAATAAGGCAAAAATATGCAACACTACTGTCATACGCCCCGGGTGCCGGTTCGCGCGGCATGCGGTTCGGGTCATGGCAGCAGGAATGGATGCGCAGTGCCTTATGTTGATTCTCCTAAACCTTCTTGCCGGTGTGGCGCTCCTCGTGTGGGGTTCGCATATTGTGCGCACCGGCATCCTGCGAGTCCTCGGCGCAGACCTGCGCAGCGTGCTGGGGCGCAGCACCAGTAGCCGCGGGCGGGCCTTTCTCTCGGGTGTCGGCGTTACGAGTCTCGTGCAAAGCAGTAATGCCACAGCGGTGATCGTCACATCGTTCGCGGCGCAGGGATTGTTGCCGCTCACCAGCGGCCTTGCGATCATGCTCGGCGCAGACGTCGGCACCGCATTGATGGCGCGGATTCTCACGCTCGACCTATCCTGGTTGTCGCCGATCCTGATTCTGCTCGGCGTGCCGCTGTTCCTGTCACGCAAGCAAACCCGTCTCGGTCAGGCCGGCCGCACGTTGATCGGCCTCGGTTTGATCCTGCTGGCGCTGCGTCTGATCGTCGAAGCCGCGCAGCCGATGATGCACGGCGCCGGCGTGCGCGTCATGTTCGGTGCGTTGACCGGCGACACCATGCTCGACGCGCTGGTCGGCGCCGGGTTCGCCATGCTGTCCTATTCGAGCCTTGCCGCCGTGTTGCTCACCGCAACACTTGCCTCGTCCGGCGTGATTTCGCTGAAGGTCGCGCTGTGCCTCGTGATCGGCGCGAATCTCGGCAGCGGCCTGCTCGCGCTGCTCGGCACCGTCGCGCAAAACGCGGCGGCGCGGCGTCTTGCTTTGGGCAGCTTTGCGTTCAAGCTGGCCGGCGCACTGCTGATCCTGCCGTTCACTTCGCTGCTCGCACGTGGTTTGCCGGTGCTGATCGCGAACCCGCGTGAAGCCACGGTCGGCTTCCACCTGATCTACAACACGCTGCGCTGCTGCGCGTGCCTGTCGCTGATCGACCCGGTGGCGCGTATCTGCGCGCGCGTGTTGCCCGACCGGCCGGTGCCGGGCGGTGAGCTGCGGCCGCTCCATCTGGATGCCACCGCGCTGTCCACGCCGACGCTCGCGCTCGCGCATGCCTCGCGCGAGGTGCTGCGGATCGGCGACATCGTGCGATCCATGCTCGACAATGTCGCGGATCTGATCCATTACAACAATCTGGACAAAGCGCGCGAAACGGTGCGCATGGACGACGATGTGGATGAACTCTACGCCGCCGTCAAATCCTATCTGACGCTGATCTCGCGCGAGCAACTCGACGAGGCCGACAGCCGCCGCTGGACCGACATCATTTCATTGACGATCAACCTGGAGCATGCGGGCGACATCATCGAGCGGATTGTGGGCGACATCGAGGAAAAGAAGATCGCTCATCGCCTGTCGTTTTCGGAAGAAGGGCTGGGCGAACTGGACGACTTGCAGGCGCGGCTCGTCAGCAATCTGCAGCTTGGCCTGTCGGTGTTTCTGAACAACGATCTGCGTTGCGCCGAGCGCCTGCTCGCGGAGAAGGAGCGCTTTCGCGATCTGGAGCGCGCCTATTCCTACCGGCATCTGGACCGGCTTACCGGACAGACCTTGCGAAGCATCGAGACAAGTGCGCTGCATCTCGATCTGATCAGCGACATGAAGCGGCTCAATTCACTGTTCTGTTCGACCGCCTATCCGGTACTCGACGCAGCCGGCGCGTTGCACGACACGCGCTTGCGCAAGCGTTCGCTCGATACGATGCACGTGAAGGAATAACGCTCGAGTCTCCCGACCCAAACCCTAAGCAAGCACGATCTCTTCGAGCTTCTTTTTCAGCGATGCAAAATCGGCGGCTTCGGCCGCTTTTTTATTGGTGACGAGCACGTCGATCCGATCGACCGGGCAGTACGAGATACGGCTGCGCTGACCGATCTTGCTGTAGTCGGCGAGGATCACCACGCGGTCCGCGTTGGCGACCATGGCGCGCGCCACTTCGGTTTCGGCGTGATCGTAATTGGTCGCGCCATGCCGGTGGTCGATGCCGACCGGCGACAGCAGCGCGAGGTCCGCGCGATAGCGCTGGATGTCGAGCACGGTGGTCGCGCCGGTGGTTGCCATGGCGCGGTCGCTGATCGAGCCGCCGAGCAGGATGACTTCGTTGGCCGCTTCGGTCTGATCGACCGCGCCGCGCATCTTCAGTGCGACGTCGATCGAATTGGTGACGATGGTGAGGTTCGCGAGCTTCGCCAATTCTTCGGCCAGCGCGGCGGTGGTGGTGCCGGCGTCGATGAACAGCGTCTGGCCGCTCGCGATCAAACCCGTGGCCGCCTTCGCAATCGCCGTTTTGGATTTGACGCGCATGTGGGCGCGTTCGGCGATCGGCGCTTCGTCGGCGGGCTTGATCGCGCCGCCGTGCACGCGCCGCAATTCACCGAGCGCTTCGAGATCGAGCAGGTCGCGCCGCACGGTTTCGCGCGATACCCCGAGGTCCGCCATGATGCGTTCCGTGGACACGCGTTGCAGCGTGGACAGCAACGCGCGAATTCTCTGATGACGGTCTTCCTGCCACATTCATTTTTCCCTGGATGCGTACGCGCGTTGGTTCAGCCTGTATTTAACTGCGACATCGTGGTCACGAATGTGTGTCCGGACGATGTCAAGCCTACTACTTTAGTCGAATTGTGTTGTATTTTTTTGGCAGCTTGCAAGTTTGTGTATTTCAACTTAGCCTTCGCAGATCGAAGCGCGCAGTCTATTCGAACATCAAATGTTCGGAAAGGAAATGACGTCCGCGCATGCCATCATGATGGCCGAGGCGGTGGTGACGGCCGGGAACGTGTCGAGAGCATGGTCAACCCGCTCTATCTGAAAGGTAACGAGACGTGGGAAACGGGATTAATCGCACCTTATCCGCAGACTGGCCTTATCCGCGACTGGCCGCCCATCGCTGCGGCGGCACGCTGGCGCCGGAAAACACTCTCGCCGGTTTCGACGCCTGCGTGCGTTATGGCTACCGCATGGTCGAATTCGACGCCAAGCTATCCGCCGACAACCAGCTCTTCCTGCTGCACGACGACACACTCGAGCGCACCACCAACGGCCACGGTGCCGCTGCCGAACACACATGGCAGCAACTGGCGACGCTCGACGCCGGCTCCTGGTACGGACCGCAATTCGCCGGCACGCGGTTGCCGACGCTTGCCGAGGCGGCCGAACGCTGCGCGCGCGACGGCATTGCGGCCAACATCGAAATCAAGCCGTGTCCGGGCCGCGACGAGATCACCGGCACGCTGGTGGCGCGCGGTGCGCTGACCTTGTGGCAAGGCCAAAAGACACCGCCGCTGCTGTCGTCGTTTTCGTTCGAGGCGCTCGCCGCAGCACGCGACGCCGCGCCGTCCGTTCAACGCGGCATGCTGTTCGACGAAATTCCTGACGACTGGCTGCGCATCGTGCGTGAACTGGACTGTGTGTCATTTCATGCGAACCAGCGCTATCTCACCGAGCGGCTGGTCGCGGAGGTTCACTGCGCCGGCCTGCGCGTGCTGGCCTACACCGTCAACGAACCGGCGCGCGCGCAACTGCTCGCGCAATGGGGCGTCGACATGATTTGTACAGATCGCATCGATACACTGCGACACGACATGTTCCCGGTGCCGGCCAACCCGGCCTGAGCGACATGGCACGGGTGCGCAAGTGCGAGCTTGCAGAGGCGCGCCCCGAAGTTCGAACCAGAAATTATCCAAACGTAGCAATTTCGGCAGAGGATGGGGAACCACTATGAACCGCACCGCGTTAGCTCGCATACTTTCGATGTCGGCCGTTGCGGGTGTCGCCGCCGCCGGCGCTAGCAGCAGCGCTTCGGCCGCGCCGCTCGACGCACTGATCGCCGCAGCCAAGCAGGAAGGCCAACTCACCGTGATCGCGCTGCCGCACGACTGGTGCAACTACGGTGAGCTGGTCGCCGGCTTTCAGAAGAAGTACGGCATCAAGATCAACGAACTGAATCCGGATGCGGGTTCGGGCGACGAAGTCGAAGCCATCAAGGCGAACAAGGGCAACAAGGGCCCGCAGGCGCCCGACGTGATCGACGTGGGTCTGTCGTTCGGTCCGTCCGCGAAAGCTGAAGGGCTGCTGCAGCCGTACAAGGTCGCCTCGTGGAACTCGATCCCGAAGGAGTCGAAGGATGCCGACGGCTATTGGTATGGCGATTACTACGGTGTGCTCGCTTTCGAAGTCAATGCCGACATGATCGACAAGGCGCCGTCCGACTGGAGCGATCTGCTCAAGCCGGACTACAAGAACGCTGTCTCGCTGGCGGGCGACCCGCGCTCGGCCAATCAGGCGATCCAGGCCGTGTACGCCGCCGGTCTGTCGCAAAGCAAGGGCGATGCAAGCAAGGCCGGTCAGGCCGGCCTCACGTATTTCGCCAACCTGAACAAGAGCGGCAACTTCGTGCCGGTGATCGGCAAGGCGGCTTCGCTCGCGCAAGGCACCACGCCGATCATCGTGCGTTGGGACTACAACGCGCTGGCCGACCGCGACACGCTCAAGGGCAACCCGAAGGTGAATGTGGTGATTCCGAAAACGGGTGTGGTCGCCGGTGTGTACGTGCAGGCAATCAGCGCTTATGCGCCGCATCCGAACGCAGCCAAGCTGTGGATGGAATACCTGTACTCCGACGAAGGCCAGATCGGCTGGCTGAAGGGCTATTGCCATCCGATGCGCTACAACGAGTTGGTGAGCGGCAAGAAAGTGCCGCAAGCGCTGCTCGACAAACTGCCGCCGCCGTCGGCCTACAAGAACGTGGTGTTCCCGACGCTCTCGCAACAGGACGCGTACAAGGACACCATCACGAAGCACTGGGATGAAGCGGTCGGCGCGAACGTCAAGTAAGCGGCGTAGCGTGAGCCGCGGCGGCAGCGAAACGCGCCGCCGCGGCGCCTGAACGAAGCCTGAAGTTTTGCCGCCGGCGCGCCGCTCTTTTTCAGCGGCGCGTTCGGCGTTTGCCAGATTGCCCAAGGGTGAGCTATGAGCGCTTCATCGGATGCGGGATCGGTGCAGCCGGAACTGCTGGTTCCGCCGGTGCCTACCCCAACGCCTCGCGTCGACGGTCCGGGCCGCGCGTCGCCGTTACTCGCCTGGATCGGCGTGGTGCCGTTCTTTACGTTCGCGCTGCTGTTCCTGATTCTGCCGACCGGCTTCCTGATGGTCGGCGCATTCCAGGACCCGCAAGGCCACTTCACGCTCGCCAACTTCCGTGACCTGCTCCAGCCGACCGTCATGGATGCGTACTGGATCAGCTTCAAGGTGAGCGCAGCGTCTTCGCTCGGCGGCGCGGTGATCGGTTCGCTGCTCGCATGGGCGGCGGTGCAGGGCAAACTGCCTGGCTGGATTCGTCCGACCTTGATGACGTTTTCGGGCGTCGCGTCGAACTTTGCCGGCGTGCCGCTCGCGTTCGCTTTCATCTGCACGTTGGGGCGCGTCGGGCTCGTTACCGTGCTGCTGAAGAAATACCTGGGCTTCAATCTGTATTCGACCGGCTTCAGCGTTCTGAGCTTTTCCGGGCTGGCGCTGACCTATCTGTATTTCCAGATTCCCTTGATGGTGCTGATCGTCACGCCCGCGCTCGACGGCCTGAAGCGCGAATGGCGCGAAGCCTGCGATTGTCTGGGCGGCTCCGCTTATCAATACTGGCGTTACGTCGCGCTGCCGGTGCTGTGGCCGAGCGTGCTCGGCGCCGCGCTGCTGCTGTTTGCCAACTCGTTCGGCGCGGTCGCGACGGCTTACGCGCTGACGGGCAGTTCGCTGAATATCGTTACGATCCTGTTGTACGCGCAGATTCGCGGCGACGTGATGCACAACCAGAATCTCGGCTATGCACTGGCGCTCGGCATGGTGCTCGTGACCGGCCTCTCGAATGGCGGCTACATCTGGCTGCGTTCGCGCGCTGAAAGGGGACGTCGATGAAAAGCCAGTCACGCGTGGGTGCGTGGACCGCGATGATCGTCGGTTCGCTGTACTTCCTCATTCCGTTGATCGCGACGTTCGAGTTCAGCCTGCGCATGAAGCGCGGCGCCTACAGCTTCGAAGCGTACAGCGTCGTGCTCGGCGATCCGCGTTTTCAGGCCTCGTTCGGCTACTCGATTCTGATGGCGCTGCTGACGATCGTGGTGGGCGTGCTGCTGGTGGTGCCGACCGCTTACTGGGTGCAATTACGTTTGCCGAAGCTGCGGCCGGTGGTCGAATTCATCACGCTGCTGCCGCTGGTGGTGCCCGCCATCGTGATCGTGTTCGGTTATCTGCGCATCTATAACAGCAGTTCGATTCTGCCGCTCACCGGCAACGAGCGCGCCACCGATCTGCTGCTGGTGTTCGGCTACGTGACGCTCTCGCTGCCGTACATGTACCGCGCCGTCGATGCCGGTCTGCGCGCGGTCGACGTGCGCTCGCTCACCGAAGCCGCCGAGTGTCTCGGCGCGAACTGGCCGACGATTCTCTTCAAGGTGATCTTTCCGAATATCCGCTCGGGCATTCTGTCCGGCGCGTTCCTCACTTTTGCGGTGGTGATCGGCGAGTTCACGCTGGCGAGTCTGCTCGATCGTCCCGCGTTCGGCCCGTATCTGCAATTGATCGGAGCGAACCGCGCGTACGAGCCGTCGGCGCTCGCGATTATCGCGTTCGTGATCACATGGGCGTCGATGGGACTGATTCAGGTATTCGGCTCGGCCCGCTCCATGAGCGGCCAGAAAGTTTGACCAACGAGTTTGATCCAACAAGTTTGACGGACTGAGGCGGCGCATCATGGCATTCCTTGAGATCGAAAATCTGCATAAGTCCTTCGGGGCGAACATTGCGCTGCATCACTTCGACATGAAGATCGAACGCGGCGAATTCGTTACTTTCCTCGGGCCGTCCGGCTGCGGCAAGACGACCGTGCTACGCATGATCGCCGGCTTCGAAACGCCGACGCGCGGCATCATCCGGCTCGACAACAAGGACGTCACGCACCTTCGCACGCGACAGCGCAAGGTCGGCATGGTGTTCCAGTCGTATGCGCTGTTTCCGAACATGACGGTGGCCGAGAACATTGGCTTCGGACTGAAGATTACGCATCGGCCGCAGGCGGAGATCAATAGCCGCGTCGAAGAGATGCTGCAACTGATCAAGCTGCCACATCTGGGCGGCCGTTATCCGTGGCAATTGTCCGGCGGCCAGCAGCAGCGCGTGGCGCTTGCACGCGCGCTCGCCGGCAAGCCGCAAGTCTTGCTGCTCGACGAACCGCTCTCGGCGCTCGACGCCAAGATCCGTATCTCGTTGCGCCAGGACATTCGCGCGCTGCAGCGCGAACTCGGTATCACGTCGATCTTTGTCACGCACGATCAGGAAGAGGCGCTGTCGATTTCCGACCGCATCGTCGTGATGAACGAGGGCCGCGTCGAACAGATCGGCTCGCCCTCGGAGATCTACAACTTTCCGCGCACACGGTTCGTTGCGTCGTTCGTCGGCACGCTGAATATTCTGGCCGGCCATGTGGTGGATCCGGCCACCGGCAGGATGGTGGTGGACGGCCAGGAGCTGACCACGACACAAGAACTGCCGTCGAACGATGCGGGCAAGAAGCGCCTGCTCGCGCTGCGGCCCGAAGCGATCGTGCTGGAGCCGGCCGCGCCCGGCCGCAACACGCTGAACGCCACCGTCGAAGAAGTGAATTTCCTCGGCGCGGTGGTGCGCATCAGAACCCGCGTGAAAGACGCCGTGATTTCGCTCGACGTATTCAACGATCCGAATCGCGGTTTGCCCGAACGCGGGCAGCCGGTGTCGCTCGGTTTTTCGCACGAGAATCTGCTGGTGCTGGAAGAGGGCAGCGTTTAGAGGCCGCAAGTTGGACGGCGCGCTTGCTGCCTCGCAAGACACGCCGTAGAAAGCCCTACGGGTTATCCCGAGGCCGCCGTCCCAATGGATTCCGGATTCCCCGACAGGCTTTGTCCGGATTTCCAGAATCCCGGACGGCGCGTACACTGGATCGTCAGAAAACCTATAAAAATCAAGGCGTCGATCCAGGTGTAGAGCTGGCATCGACCTTGCAAAATAGAACCCGCGGCCGCAACGGTCCGACAACTAAAGCAAGGAGACAACGATGTCCGATTTCCCTTCCCGGTATTTCTGAATTCGTCCCTTGTCGCGGCCTAATGCCGTGCACAGGCGTGACGACTATTCGTTCGCATGATGCGCAGCGTGGCAGGCCATTTGAGCTCATCCACATCGCAGGAACCATCGTGAAGAAACCTATCCACAAAGTGCTGTACGTCCAGGTGATCGTGGCGATCCTTATAGGTATCGCACTCGGCCATTTCTATCCGGATTTCGCCGTCGACATGAAGCCGCTCGGCGACGGCTTCATCAAGCTGATCAAGATGGTGATCGGGCCGATCATCTTCTGTACGGTGGTGACGGGCATCGCCGGCATGGAGGACATGAAGAAGGTCGGGCGAGTGGGCGGCAAGGCGCTGCTGTACTTCGAGATTGTCTCGACTTTCGCACTGGTGCTCGGCCTGGTGGCCACGCACGTGCTGAAACCGGGCGTCGGCTTCAACATCGATCCGGCCACGCTCGACGGCAAGGCAGTCGCATCGTACGCCGCCAAGGCGCATGGCCAGACCACGGTCGACTTCCTGATGCACATCATTCCGGACACATTCGTGTCGGCGTTCGCGCAGGGTGAAATCCTGCAGATTCTGCTGATCGCGCTGCTGTGCGGCGCGGTGCTCGCGACTGCCGGTGAGAAGGGCAAGGTCGTGACGAGCTTTATCGACGGGTTCTCGCATGTGCTGTTCGGCATTGTGCGCATCATCACGAAGCTGGCGCCGATCGGCGCGTTCGGCGCGATGGCGTTCACGATCGGCAAGTACGGTATCGGCTCGCTGCTGCCTATGCTCAAACTGATCGGCACCTTCTATCTGACCTCGATCGTGTTCGTGGTGGTCGTGCTCGGCATCATCGCGCGTGCGGTGGGCTTCAACATCCTGCGCTTCGTCGCGTACATCAAGGAAGAGATGCTGATCGTGCTCGGCACGAGTTCGTCCGAAGCCGCGCTGCCGCAACTGATGCTGAAGCTCGAAAAGCTCGGCTGCTCGCGTTCGGTGGTGGGCCTCGTGGTGCCGACCGGTTATTCGTTCAACCTCGACGGCACCAACATCTACATGACGATGGCCGTGCTGTTCATCGCGCAAGCCACCAACACCGACCTCACGTGGACGCAACAGCTCACGCTGCTGGCGGTGACGATGCTGACCTCCAAGGGCGCGAGCGGTGTGACCGGCGCGGGCTTCATCACGCTGGCCGCGACGCTGGCCGTGGTGCCGACCATTCCGCTGTCGGGCATGGTGCTGATTCTCGGTATCGACCGCTTCATGAGCGAATGCCGCGCGCTGACGAACATCGTCGGCAACGGCGTGGCGACGGTGGTGGTGTCGGCATGGGAAAAGGAACTGGACCGCAACAAGCTGAACGCCGCGTTGCGTGGCGATGTGCCGGTCAAAGAACCGGCCGGCGTTTAAGCTGCCTGATCGGCAACGTCCTTTAACGCAACGTTCACGGCCGCGGACACCAAACGTATGAAACCGGTGTCCGCGCGCCCAATCCTCACGTCGTCGGCCGACGAAGCCTGGCCCGACGACGCTTCGCCTTATGCCACAATAAACGATCCTCACCGATCGGATATTGCCAACGTGACGCGACGCCTGCTGATCCTCTTCGCGCTCGTCGCCGGGCTCGTGGTGGCGTGCGGGCTCACTTACAGCATCGCGTGGCAAAGCGGCATCGACCATTTGCGGCGCAACGCCGCGGTGCGTGTCGACCGTACGACCAGCGCGCTGAAGAGCACGCTGGAGCGCTACGAATCGCTGCCGTATCTGCTGGCGGAACATCCCATCGTGCAGGACGCGCTGGTCAATCCCACGCCGGTCAATGTCGAGCGCGCCAACCTTTATCTCGAGGATCTGAACCGCCACGCGCGCGCCACGGTCACCTACATCATTCCACTCAACGGCTTTTGCGTCGCCGCAAGTAATTGGCGCGGGCCGGGCAGCTTCATCGGCGCGGGCTATCAATTCCGGCCGTATTTTCTCGATGCCGTCAAAGGCGGCGTGGGGCGCTTTTTCGGCATCGGTACGATCTCGCAGGCGCCCGGCTACTACATCTCGCAGCCGGTGCGGCGCGAGGGCAAGATTGTCGGCGTGGCGGTGGTCAAACTCGATCTTGAATGGTTCCAGGGCGCGGATGCGTCCGAACCGCTCGTCGTCACCGACGATCACGGCGTGATCTTTTTGTCGTCGGTGCCGGCGTGGAAGTACCACACCATCCGGCCGCTGTCGGGGCCGGTCGCCGATTCGATCTATCAGGCGCGTCAATACGCGCAGCAGCCGATCGCACCGCTGCCGGTGTCGATCGAACGCACGCTCGAAGGCAACGCGCAGATCGTGCGCATCGGCGGCGGCCGCTATGCGCCACGTTATCTGGCGTCGCGGCGCGGCATGGGCGAGCCGGACTGGCATCTGATCACCATGTCGCCCGTCGATCCGGTCGACGCCGATGCGCGCAAGGCGACCATCGTCACGGGCTTCGGCTATGTGTCGCTCGTGTTGCTAGCGTTTTACTGGAGAATGCGCCGGGCTCGCGTGCGCGAAGTGATGCGCAGTCGCGCGCTGCTGCAAAAAGCCTACGCGGAGCTGAACCGGCGGGTTGCCGAGCGCACCGCGGATCTCTCGCAGGCGAACGAACAGTTGCAGAAGGAGGTGGCCGAGCGCACGCGCGCCGAACAGGAGTTGCGCGCCGCGCACGACGAACTGATCCAGGCGAGCAAGCTCGCCGCGCTCGGTCAGATGGCCGCCGGCATCACGCATGAATTGAATCAACCGCTCGCTGCGTTGCGCGGTTTCTCGGACAACACGCGCGTGCTGCTCGAGCGCGGCGACCAGGCGTCGGCGCGCGAAAATCTCGAAGCGATCGCCGCGCTCACCGAGCGCATGGGCAAGATCACCAATCAGTTGAAGCTGTTCGTCGGACGCGCGCGGCCACGCAGTGCGCGCGCGCCGATCGTGCGGGCGTTGCGCAACGTCGTCGCGTTGCTGCAAAAGCGCTTGCAGGGCGTCGAAGTCGACTTCGCTTTGCTCGATGCGGACAGCGGCACGCGCACGCCGCTGAGTCTCGCCGACGACCATCCCGAACTGGTCGCGCACTGCGACGATCTGCGGCTCGAACAGGTGTTGATCAACCTGCTCGGCAATGCGCTCGATGCAACCGCCGACGTCCACCCGCCACGCATTTCGATCGAGATCGAAGTCGCCGATGCGAATTTGTCGATCGCCGTGAGCGACAACGGCCCCGGCATTGCCGACGACGTCCTGCCGCGTTTGTTCGAGCCGTTCTTCACCACCAAGGAGATGGGCCAGGGGTTGGGGCTGGGGCTCGCGATATCGTCGTCGATCGCGCGTGATTGCGGCGGCTCGCTGGTGGCGCGCAACGCGCCGCGCGGCGGTGCATTATTCGTATTGACGCTGCGCCGCGCGCGCGTGCAGACGAGCCACACAACGGACCCGCTGACCACGGGCTCCTGAATCACACGGAAAACGCCATGCTGAACCACGGCCTGCAAGTGCTGTATATCGAAGACGACGAACTGGTGCGACGCGCCAGCGTGCAGAGTCTGCAACTGGCGGGCTTCGACGTGATTGGGCATGCCTCGGTGGAATCCGCGGCGAAGACGATTAGCGCGGACTTCTCCGGCGTGATCGTCAGCGACATTCGCTTACCGGGCGCGAGCGGCCTCGATCTGCTGGCGCAATGCCACGAACGTGCGCCCGATGTGCCGGTGATTCTGGTGACGGGCCACGGCGATATTTCAACGGCCGTTCAGGCGATGCGCGACGGCGCGTACGACTTCATCGAAAAGCCTTTCGCCTCCGAACGTCTGATCGAAACCGTGCGGCGCGCATTGGAGCGCCGCAAGCTGGTGCTGGAGAACCTCGCGCTGCGCCGTGAGTTGGCGGAACAGAACTCGGTGGCGCCGCGGATCATCGGCAGGAGTCCGGCCATCGAACAGGTGCGGCGGCTGATCGCCAATGTCGCGCCGACCGACGCCTCCGTGCTGATCAACGGCGACACAGGCGCCGGCAAGGAGTTGATCGCGCGCAGCCTGCATGAGCTGTCGCCGCGACGTGACAAGCCGTTTATCGCGGTCAACTGCGGTGCGCTGCCGGAGCCAATGTTCGAGTCGGAGATGTTCGGCTACGAGCCGGGCGCATTCACCGGCGCGGCGAAACGCCGCGTCGGCAAGCTCGAACATGCGTCGGGCGGCACGCTGTTTCTGGATGAAATCGAGAGCATGCCGCTCGCGTTGCAGGTCAAGCTGCTGCGAGTGCTGCAGGACGGCGTGCTGGAACGCCTCGGCTCGAATCAGCCGATCCGCGTGAATTGCCGCGTGGTCGCCGCTGCCAAGGGCGACATGGCCGAGCACGTCGCGGACGGTTCGTTCCGGCGCGATCTTCTGTACCGGTTGAACGTGGTGACGATCGCATTGCCGCCGTTGGGCGAGCGTCGGGAGGACATCGTGCCGCTCTTCGAACATTTCCTGCTGGACGCGGCCGTGCGTTACCAGCGCCCCGCGCCGATCCTCACCGACCGTCAACGCGCGGGCCTGATGCAGCGCGACTGGCCGGGTAACGTGCGAGAGCTGCGCAACGCCGCCGACCGGTTCGTGCTCGGCATTGCCGACGACCCGGTCATGTCCTTCGGCGACGACGGCGCGGCTACGCAGCCTTTGAAGGAGCGCGTCGAACAATTCGAGCGGGCGGTGATTGCGGAGGCGCTGGAGCAGACCGGCGGCGTTGTGGCGGTCGCGGCGGACAAGCTGCAGCTCGGCAAGGCGACGCTCTACGAGAAGATCAAACGCTATGGGCTCGCCGCGAAGGGAGAAGGGGAGCGGTGAAGGAAATGAAAACGCCGGCGTCGCGATGCGAGGCCGGCGTGTTTGAATCAGTTGAAGCGCGTCAGGCTGAGCTGGCCGTTCAGGCTGGTTTCAGCGCCTTTTCGAGCAACTGGTCGAGTTCCGCGAATTGCGGTTCGCCCACATAGCGCTTGAGAATCTTGCCGTCCTTGTCGACCAAGAACGTGGTCGGCGTGAGCTGGACATTGCCGAACTGCTTGGCGGCCGAGCCGTCGTCCATTGCGACCTTGAACGGCAACTGGCGGGTTTGCGTGTAGTTGGCCACGTACATGGGCGCGTCGTAGTTCATCGCCACGGCGACGAATTCGAGGCCTTGGCCCTTGAAGCGGTTATACGTCTGGACCATCTGCGGCATTTCCTTCATGCACGTGTCGCAACTCGTCGCCCAAAAGTTGACGAGGTAGACCTTGCCTTTCAGGTCGGCGGTCGAAACTTTCTGACCAGACAGCAACGTGAAGGTCGCATCCGGCACGCGCTGCTGGCCGGCAAACGCAAAATAACCGGCGACGGCAATCGCGACGGCCACGGCGGCAATGATGATGTAGCGAAGCGGATTCGCTCGCCGGGTGGCGGTGGACGGCGTGGAGCTCATGAACGGAACCTCAGGAGTCGCGCGGAAAGCGCGGGACAATGCGTCGGTTTGGGTTTTCGGCCCGGTGCTGAACGGCCCCGTTATTGTAGCCCCATTCGGGCGGTGCGGCAGGCCGCGGGCCAGGAGCGGATAATAGGGTTTTACGTCCTCGTCAGTCTGATCTTCTGTCCCCATGCTCCGAACTGTTTTTTGCGTTAGTCGCTTTCTCGCTCGAATCCCGTTCTTTCTTACTTCTGCCAGCGACTCGGCGGCCCGCTTTTTTGCCCGCTCGCCGCGCCCGATAGGGAGCGGCGGCCGCCCGGTGGGCTCCGCGTCTCAATTGTCGAGCGCGCGCACGGCGTTGAGCACGCTCGCTTTCGCGCTGGCGTTAGGCGCCGCGCTGAGCGCCTGTTCGCCCACTTTCGACTGGCGGACCATCATGAACAATGACAACGGCTACACCGTCGACCTGCCGGCCAAGCCGGGCAACGATCAGCGAGCCGTGCAGATCAACGGCACGCCGATGCAGATGGCGATGCAGACAGCCGAAGCCGGCGACGCCGTTTTCGCGGTCGGCACGGTCATGCTGCCCAATGACGACGAAGCCACGCAGCGCGCCGCGCTCGATTTCCTGCGCACCGGCCTCGCCCGTAACGTGGGCGCCGCGCCCGATGCGCGTGCGGTGCAGATCCCGCTTGCTGCCGGCGGCCAGGTGCTCGGTCTGGAAATGAAGTTGAGCGGCGAGGCTGGCTCGCAGCACGAGACCCGCACCGTCTACGCCCGGCTCGTGGCGCGCGGACGGCATGTGTATCAGGCTGCGATCATCGCGTCGAAGCCGATGCAGCAGGAACAGGTCGACCAATTTTTTTCGTCGTTCCAGCTGTACTGAGTGCGGTATTTTTGGCCGATTCGGCGCCTGACGGGCGCGGCAGCGGCGCTGCGCACACTGAAAGTTCCTTCGCAGCTTTGCGCGCTAATTCCCGGTTTACGTTGAGGTTTTCCTGTTGCTCACCGTTCCTGTGGATAACTCTGTTGAGAACTCGCGAAAATTGGCTGGAGATGCCCATTCTATGGGCACTCTGTCAGATTCGGCTCTCTCGACGCCGCTAAAAAAACTCAATCAAATCAACGTCTTTTGGATGCAGCTCCCAGCGTACCTTTCAGTTGTTTCAAAATTTATCTGGAACGCGAGCGTGTGCATAAGTCAAGTCTTGACAGCATGTTTTTCGCCTCATAGAGAGCCAAAAGCCCGGCGATACTGGATCGCTTCGCCAATCTGCGCGGCGCTCGGCATCGGCGCGCCGGCGAGATCGGCGATGCTGCGTGCCACCTTCAGAACCCGGTAGTACGCGCGCGCCGACCAGCCAAAGCGTTCCCCGGCTTCGCGCAGCAAGGCCTCGCCGGCAGAGTCGGGGCGGCAGACTTCGTCCACTTCCCGTCCTCCCAATTCACGATTGGTTTTGCCCTGACGGCTTAATTGCCGCTCGCGGGCGCGGCTGACGCGCGCCGCGATGGCGGCGCTTGTTTCGCCGACCGCCGTCGAGCGCGCGGACAGTTCCGCTGGCGTGAGAGCGGGTATCTCGAGCTGGATGTCGATCCGGTCGAGCAGGGGGCCGGAAAGCTTGCGCAAATAGCGCGCAGCGATCTCCGGCGTGCAACGGCAACGGCCGTTGGGATCGCCGCGCCAGCCGCATGGGCAAGGGTTCATGGCGGCGATCAATTGACACGCAGCCGGAAAATCCGCCTGTAAGGCGGCGCGTGAAATCGTGATGCGGCCGGCTTCGAGCGGTTCCCGCAGCGTTTCCAGGACATGGCGATCGAACTCAGGAAGTTAGCTTTTTTGGTTTGTGCCGTTGTCAATCCTCGCGCAGCGAGGACTGATGGTTTTCAAGGTTTACACATCATTTCATGATGTGAAACGGCGGCCATCCACGTTACAAATTTATCAAATTGCTTTCATGGCATGCGCGCGGGCACCACAGAGGCAAACGCAGGACCTACATAAGATGGTCATGCGTTGAAGCCATAGGCTGGCTAAAGTCGGCTGTCTTCAGGCTGAATGAAATCAGCCTCCACCTCTACGCCGTACCGCTACCTTGACTCCAGCGAACTTGCCGACATCCTCGGCCTATCTCTGCGCACAATCATCCTGCGAGCAAGACACCGCCCTTGGCTGCTGCCACCCCGTGCGGTTCTATCTGACCGCGAGCTTCTTCGTTGGCGTCAAGATGTCGTCGAAGCTTGGCTTGCCAATCCACCTCTTTGACTGTCGAACAAGTCAGACGCCGTTCATCAATCACATCGTGGCCTTCACGAACGCCGTCCGCGTAAAAATCATCGGTGACGCCTGGGCTTAACTTGACAGGCCCTCGTCTGTATCTCGTCTAAAAAAGCGCAATTGAGTCTCTGAACACTTTGCCAAGGCGACGCTGCGGCCAGTCCATCTATCGGTCAGGGTTTGTTTGTTGCAGGTCTTCCGCTCGCCGGAACAGGATTGAAAGCGGAACGCCAAGCGCCTGCGAAACAGTCTCCAAGGTATCCAGACTGGCAGGTCGTAAGCCCCGCTCGAGTGCGCTCAGGGCGGACAGGTGGACGTCGGCCAGCTCAGCTAGTTGCGCCTGCGTCAAATTTCGCGCCTTGCGTTCAGAGCTAATCGAGAGACCAAAAGCCTTCCTTAACAACATGCAATTTTTTAGAAAATTCTGCGAAGGACAGAGTTTTCCGTCAAAAGCCTCTTGCGTACAGAGCGTAAAAGACTAAAATACGTCGCCAAAGACGTATTTGAGTTTCTGAAGCGCTTCGCCGACCGACCTAGGGCTCGTCAGAACTATCCACGGCGACGACGGAGTCCGCTTCTAGTTGTTGGCACACGGCCTCGGGATGGAAACATCGAAATCGAAGATGTGACTGCTGCTTGCCAGCGGAGCAGCCAAAGAACCCGAAAACTCCACAAACTTGGACCGGAGAGAGGCAGGATTTCATGAATGGCTACCGCCAAAAATCACGACCTGATGTCAATTGCCGAGTTGGCACGGCTGCTTTTCGTGTCGCGGGTGTACGTGGTCAAAAAGCTGTTGCGGAAACACACCTTGCGCCCAGTGATAGTGCGTCGTGGCCACAAGTACGTGTTTCGAGAAAAGGCTGAAGCTTATCGACGCAAGCGGCAGAGAATTGCGCGCAGAGCGCTGCGCGAGCTAGCGCGTATTTCGCAAGAGGTCGGTCTGTACGACGACACAAAGATAGACAGATGAGCGATGTTTTGACGCCGCCCGCTGTGCCCGCACCGGCGGCAACTGGCGGATTCGTTTTGTATTTGGACTTTGATGGGGTTCTACACCCCGAGAATGTTTATATGCGCCCGGGTAGAGGACCTTACATCGAGTCGCCTGCAGGGCACAAGTTGTTCGAGAATGTAGGACTGCTTGAGAAAGTCTTGTTGCCATATCCAGACCTTCAAATTGTGCTGTCGACGTCCTGGGTACGTGTCTACAAAAGCGTCGTAAGAGTCGCACGCAAGTTGCCACCAGAGCTACGTACCCGCGTGATTGGAGCAACATACCACGAGGCTATGGACGCAGAGTTGTTTAAGCAGGCGCCCCGTGGAATGCAAATATGGGCGGACGTTTTGCGCCGTAAGCCCGACGATTGGTTGGCCGTAGATGATGACTACCTCCATTGGCCTACTTGGTGTCGCGACAAGCTCGTACGAACGCATGAGGTCCTTGGAATAAGCGCTCCAGTTGTGTTTGCAGAACTGCGAGCAAAACTGGCCGCAATGTATCAGCAGGAGTATTGATGGCGGTTTATGCAGTTGACAGCACGGAATTTCGGCAGAATGAAGGCATAGTGATTGGAATGTACACAGGTCGATTTGGCTTTAACCTGCAGTGGGCTCATGTTTTACACGGCCGTTGCATACAGCACGGAGGCGTTGCCGACATATGGGCTGACGCGTATCACGCCTTGTACAGATACGAAAGCGCCCAGCTTGTGCTTACACACGACGACGAAGTGGCAAAGCCTGAGCAATTGTCACCGGCAAAGCGCAAACGCGTGACTAATGTAACTTGCTTCGTCGAGCGCGAGTGTGGCCGCATCCACGATGCGGCGGCGCGCTTTACCGTGTCCGTCGATTCTGTAGGACGCGTGAGAGGCGAAGCCGTAGCCACAGGCGCGCCCTTGATGAAAATTGCACGCGTACGCGTCGACCCATCGAACTCAGCCGTAGAAATCGGCCTCGCAGTGCTTCTTCATCTTGCAAGCAGAGAGCATCATCCAGTGGTCGCGGACTTGATACAACGCATGCGCCGCGGGGGCATGTAGTGAAGCTCGGCCCGGGGTGGTCCGGCGTTCGCTGGTTGGGCGACACTCGACGCGCCGCTGCGAGATATCAGCGCAGGCTGTTACGTCAATCAATGCGCTGTACGGGCCACTGGAGACCTCAGTGAAACTGGAAACCCGCGTGATGCGCTCAATTGCAAGGCGGCACAGCATTGTGATTCTTCGTTCGGAGCTTGCCGCGCTTGGAAGTCCAGCGCAACTTAGCCGCGTTCTATCCACCTTAGTTAAGTCCAAGAGGCTCGTGCGGGTAAGCGTGGGAATTTACGCCAAAACGCGGCTCAATAAATTTACCAACGAGCTTGCGCCTGCCGCTCCCTTCGAGACAATCGCGGCCCAGGTTTTTAAGAAGCTGAAGATTGATGTCGCTCCCGGGGAGCTGGCGCGCGACTACAACGCCAGCAAAACGACTCAAGTGCCCATGCTTGCAGTAGTAAATACAGGCGGCCGCCGTATCACACGCAAGATTCAAGTTGGGAGCAAAACTGTGACCTACGAGCGGAGAAGTGTGAATCAGCGAAAGGAGCGGCAACCGTGAAAGTCCAGGACCAATCGAGCGACGAACATTCGACGCGAGTGCGTGGTCATCCTGTCGTCAGTTCTGCGAGCTCGATATGACCGACAGCGGCTGGGACATCTCGATGCGCCGCATCGACGCGGAGTACGACCTCCCGCAATTCCACGCGTCATCGCTTGTCCGCAAAATCGCCGCAAACAACTTCAGGCTAGCGGTGACGGACCGCGTCAAGGTTGGACACTTGCCAGATGAGGTTATCGCGCGTATTGAGCACATCGTCCTCGAATCCTATCTGGAGGCCGGCGAAGACATCGACGAAGACATCCTCCGCGAGGACCTTTGGCAGCAAGCACTAACGACTCGCCGAGAGATGATTGCGAACGGCGAACTAATTTCAGAGGCGGAATTTCGCAGGCGCTGCAACCTGACATCGCGACGTCTTTCCCTGCTCCTCGCAGACGAGAGCGTTTTCGGCATTGAGGTCGACGGTGTGCAGTATTTCGCCGCTTTGCTTGCAGTTCCAGCAAATCAGCGGAGGAACCTATACGCAATCTGCCACGTCATTGCGACCGCGCCAACGGACGCCCGGCTGGACTTTCTCACTTCGCCGCGTGAAAGCCTTGCCGACCTTAGTCCGCTTGAAGCGCTCAAAAATGATAAAAATCGATTCGAAACAGTGAGCCGAATGGCCATGGCGTGGGCTTCGGAATGGTCGCGCACCTCCGTCAAAATTTACGACGGGAATCACGAGACCGAGCCGCCCGGTCTTGAACCGCTTTATACCGCGGCTGTGGACATTGACCCAAGGAGGTCACTGTGGGACCGCGTGTCTACGGCACTGCATTCGCACGGCTACGAATGGCCCCTCGGACCATACCCCGACGCTCGCACATTTAGCCTTTTCGTTGAACGTCAAGCGGTCGGGGATGACAAAGCGGCACCTGAAGCGTGCGTGCAAATCGCGCTCATCGGTGAGTACGTTCAGATTCGAATCGTCGCTGCACCAGGCACCGCTCTGCAATCAGAAACGGTCCCCAGCGGCAAAGCGATGGGCCTCGTCGAAGTTGCGAAGCGAGTTATCGCCCATCTCGTCGCGCAAAGCGCTCGCCGCTAAAGAGCGGTGTCATGATAAGTCGCATTCGACCGATAGCAATCAGAGCAAATGTGGAAGACGATAGTCTGAATGTCTTTCTGAAAGACGGAGGCATGCTACGAATTCCTTTGCGGAGGTTTTCAAAACTTTTGGGGGCAACCCCTGAGCAACGATGCGATTTCCGCATTTCTGCGTCGGGCACTGTACTGCGATGGGGTCAAATCGACGAAGACATCAGCGTCAGGGACTTGATGCGCGACGCTGAGAGGCACCATCGAGATGAGCGGTTGACCTCTCAAGTGCCTGCGGATTTCCCCTGGGACCCAACACCTGCTTCGCTAGCAGGAGCGCAGCCAAAACTTGCCGGTCGGTGGATTGATGACAGGTTTGTAGTCGGCCTGACCGCAGAGGAGCGATGGGTCCGTTGGGATGTGTGCGAGGACCTTGCACAGCAGCTTGTCCCCAAAACCCTCGCAGACGCCGCCAGATATCCGCAAAATTCGCGCGAAGTGACGCTGCGGCGGATGCGGCGGGCGATTGTAGGAAAAAATTGGACAGAGCGCTCAGAAACGGACTGGTTAATGGCGCGGCTGCGGGTCTTGCTTGGCTGGTGACAAGCAGTACAACGAAGGCGCGCATGTGCATAGACCTGCTGTTGTTGGTGATGCCTAGGTGCTCGCCACGGCCAACCGTTGGTGTTGGTCGTGGACGCCGCGCAGATGCACGCTGACGGGTACGCTTTCTCGCGGTCGGATAACGGAGTTTGGCTTACTAAGGTAGTACCAGCAGCATACCTCGCTCAGCTTGGGGCGGACGGGCACGGGACCAAAGCATGAAATGTATGTCCTCTTTCCTGAACAGCCGCTCTACGGATGACTCGAGATAATCCGTCGCAAGGCAGTAAGCGTCCTCGTCTGCCACCGGGCACGTCAACACGGGAGTGTTGTCCGGCAATCCAACCGGCTTTTCCGGTCTCGGATTGAACAGCCAAAGCGGAAGCAACGTGCCAAACTCAAAAAGCCCGTCGTCTCCGTCAAAAACGTTCGTGCCGTCCATCAGTATCCCAGCGAAATATGTTTGAGTTTCATTCGAGCACGAACAAGGTGCCCCTACTGCACGTCCGCCACCCCGAACCTCAGTCCTTGAAGACTTAAATCCGCGGCAACAGACGGCCGTAGGTATAGCCAATTCAACAGGCGTGAAGGCTCTCAAAAACTGGCTGGCATGTAGGGACATTTCTCGACGTTCACAAAACTCCGGGATATGTACCGAGATTTCGGCTCGATAAATATTTCGCGACACCTGGAAATTCGGTGAACTGCCGGAATCAGCGCAACGCCTGTTTGGGAAGCACCTTTTGTGGTCGGCGCGATGAGTCACCGACGAGGATGCGCAGCCGGCTCTTGCGAGGCGGTCGGAGTCCAGGGTCACAGGGCAAGCTTGGCCGGTACATTTGCCGCCGTCTGCGGTACCGGTGGTGAACAGACGTTATGCCAAGGCCAGAAGCGGCACGAGAATTGCGCGAAGCAGGACGGCGGGGTTGCACCGACCCAGGTTGCAGCCTGTCGCTTTGCATACGAAGGAGACCGTCATGCGAGTTGCTGTGAAAGGAATCTTGTTTTCGGCGTTCATTTTGAGTCTATCTGGTGTCGCATACGCGCAGGGTGCGGGAACAACTGGTGGCGGGGGCGCCGGTGCAGGCAAGGGTGGCACTGGAATGGGAACCCCGAATGCAAGCGGAACGACAGAGTCCCCATCTGGCGCGTCGGGTGCAAACACTATGGGAAAGTCAGGTGAAATGTCGCAAAAGCAGATGAAGCCGACGATGCATAAAAAGGGGGAAATGACTGCGCCAGCCTCCGACAGTGGCGGAATGAAGAAGGCTTATTAGCGGCGGTGCTGTTTGGGGCGTATCCTGCAATCTGCATGGTCAGGCTCCCGGTTAGTGAGGGTTATTCGGCAGGTTGCCGGGGAACGCAGGAGAGCGTCCGGAACGTCAGATGCCGATAGCTTTCATATGGACGCCGACTTTGAGTTTGTCTGTTCTGTAGTTAGCTCCTGCGCCTTCTGCCATCGAAAAGGGTCGCTGTGCAAATTGATGAGTAGCTGGTCGTGGGGAACCTGCCAGGAGGCATGCAATGGATAACGATTCGCGGGAAGAGAAGATTCGTGCAAGGGCCTACGAGCTCTGGGAAAAAGACGGCAGCCCGGAGGGACGCGCCGACGAGTATTGGGAACAAGCGCGGTTTCAGATTGATGAGGAAGAATCAAAAGCCGACGACAACGGAGACGGCCCGAAGGGCCGGCTGCCAGGGTGACGAAAACCGGCTAGCGCTGAGGAGTAGCCACGCCGTTGAGTGCGTGGCCGAGCCATAACCCAGGCCACTACATTCCTCTTGCTGGCGAACTGCACGGCGCGGTGCTCGCGTGGTGTTCCTTCGTTGCCGCTTCGTGCGACCGCGATGACAGTCCAAGCTGGCGCCGCCTGTACCCAAGCTTCGCGCGACGCGGAATCTCGGCGCTCGCTGAGGAATAGCCGACATAGAGTTCCTCACAAAGGGTCCTGAGGGCTGTCTCCGACAGACTCAAAAATGCTCGGCGTTGAGAATCAGTTTTCCGTGGACCCGTCGAGGTCGAAGGGGGCACCACCTGCGTGCTGCTCGAACCAAAGGAGCGCATCTTCCGAGCCGAGAAACCTGACGCGCTCTCGTGCAGCTTTCAGCGTCTTCACTTGGTCCTTGATGTCCGACGGCGGGTTGCCATAGGCGTTCAGAATTGCCTTGCCCGCAAATAGGCGTTCATAAGGTACACCGTCCTTGGTCAAGGTGACCACGAAAAAGCCACGCGAAAGGGGCTCGTTTATCAGGCTGTCGTCCGCAGTAATCACCTCGACAGTGGCATCCGGGTCAGTCGCCTCCGACCATAGCGGCGAGCCGCTCGCCGTATCAGTGCCTATCAGCTCAGCGGCTCGCGCGTAGCCATCCGGGACACTTGTCACAGTCTCGCGGAGTGGGTCGATGAGAAAAGATACGTCCATTGGCTCCTCCTGTGTTGACAACCTGTTTCGGGGCAACGTCGATGTTCACGATAATACACGACGCCCGTTGGCCGGAGGCTAAGCGGCCGAGCGGCGTACTTCGGCAAAACCACGCGGTAACCTCAGGGGGAGGGAACAAGCAGATTTGCTGTCGACGCCAAAATGATTTTGACCCGCATGCCGACATCGGATTGGCCTACCTGCCAATCGAGCCAAGGCTGCAGCATCGACGCCTTGCAGCTCTTCTAACTTGTCGTCCGCATTACGGCATGCGGGTCAAGCTGGCATTGGCGACAACAGTCCGGCCAGCGCGTGTCTCGCCTTGAGCTGCAAGACACATCGGATTTGAGCCGGTGTCATGGGTCACAGCGTGCTAACGGGCTGACCTGACCGTTGCCTTGAGAGGCTCGGCAAAAAGCGGTCGTGCAGCCATCGTGCTTTTCGTCCATCTAACTCAACATGTTGGCCGTTTGCCGCGCTACCAGACAACTGAACGTGACCCGCAAAATTCGTTCTCAAAAACACAGCCGCCCGGCAATGTCACCTTTACTGCGCACGCTGACTTACAGCCACGCTTCGCTTGAGCCTGTGACGCCGGCGATGCTACTGCAGTGCTACATCGCACTGGATGCTTTCCCACGGGAATCGGCACAAGCCACACTTATGCATATCAACGCCGAAGAGCACGCAGGAGGCGGGTGGCGTGTCTGCGATGCAGATTACTTGCCTTTATCCACCGCTCTTGCTGTATTCGGTGAACAACTCAACGCTGCTTCCCTCAACGACATCATGAAAGCTCAGGCCCGGATGGTTGAGGGTCTTCTTGGTTCGGAGCGGGCGACGCGACAGGTTAAAGAGCTGGCCTGAAGGCTTTTCATCGCCAGGCTTGCCGCCGTCGAATGCCGTCGCACGGTAGTGAGGCTTTCGGCCCGGACGAGAAGTGTCGTGCGTCATACTCACGCGCGAGCTGGTCCTTCAGAAGGAAATGGCGGGCGCTCAACCAGAACCGGTTCACTCACAAAACGACGCGCTATCCAATTGCTACGCCGACGTCGTCCGTCGCAAATCAAAACGCCCCCCGGATTTTGGTCGCGAGGGGCGCTATCACGTCAGAACACTTTCGCTTACAGTGCGGCGTCCTTCAGCTTCTTCAGCAGCCGCACTTTCAGACGCATTGAAGCAGGTTTCGCGGTGAACCACTTGTCTTCACCCGTGAACGGGCCCTTGCCGAAGCGCGCTTCTTCGTGGCGGGCACGCCCTGAGCCACAACCTTCAGCAGACCGGGCAGTGTGAACTCCTTCGCGCCCTTCTTGTGGACCGATGTCAATCAAGTCGAACGAGTGTGCAAGTCATCGAGCGTCTGATTGATGCCCGGTGATTTGCTGCAACGCACCTACCGCATCGCGACCATCATGCTAGGATTTCTGCGTACAACGCAGGCGTCAGGAGGGTGGCATGGACGGCTTCGTCAGGCATCAGATAGAAGGTGCGTCCGTCGACATCGACGTGATACCGGCTACGCCACGTGGCTACTGCGCGCGCTTTCGCATTTTCCGTGACGCGTCTGATAACCCGGAGTGGCACAGGGTGTATGTGTCGGGCAGTGTGTTCGATACGGCCGAGCAAGCGGAGGAAGCGGCCAGGTCGATGGCGCTCGAACGGGTGCTGGCGGGGGCGGCTAAGCCGTACCCATGAAAATTGCCGACCAACGGTCGGCAATTGAGTCTCTTGCGGTCCAGGACACGCTCTCGGCGTTTGTCAGCGCGGCGGGAACGCTCATTCCCCCCGGTGTCCCCAGGAGGCACGCCTGCTGTTTTGTCAGTCACCTACGGACGACGCGTATCCGTCCGCACCCGGAGCGTGCCCGGGACCAGGCTCGTGCCGGTCTGGGCGCTCACGGAAAATGACGGCTGAGCTGCGACCAGTTGTCGAATGGAATTCAATTGAGATGCGAGCTCTTGTTTTTACCAGTCCGGAGCCGTATTGCTAATAAAGGAAAGGGCTCCCGAGAAGACCTCCATCACCGTCATGAGTTATCAGCAAGCCAACGTCTTGCTTTGGAGTGCGCATACTTCCATGCAGCGTCCCAACCCGAATGCATAGACTTGCGCGAACTTGGCGGCTACGGATTCGGAGCGGGCAAGAATGGCACCCGCCTATAATGACTATCACAAGGTGGGAAGCGCCGTCGCGGCGAACTGCCGGAACGTAAGCAGAGGTCGGTTGCGGTCGGATGTGATGCGACGGTTGCAGAAGTTGTAGTGAGCTGGAACAGCAGTTTGCTCCGCAGTTACATGCTTTGAGGCTCAACAATGAGGCGGCGGCGTGACTACAGACTCTAATAAAAGTAGCATTGCTGCGCTGACGCTGGCTGCCATTGGAATTGTGTACGGCGACATTGGAACCAGTCCGCTTTACACAATGAAGGAGGTATTCGCGAAACATCACGGTCTTTCGCTTGTCCCTGTCAATGTGCTGGGGGTGGTCTCGCTGATTTTGTGGGGCCTCATAATCGTGATTTCGCTCAAGTACGTAACTCTTGTTTTGCGGGCGGACAACCGAGGGGAAGGCGGCATTATGGCGATGACCGCGCTAGCGCTATCGTCGGTCACTCAGAAATCCCGTTGGTACTATCCGGTGATGCTGCTTGGCATGGTCGGCGCAGGGCTGTTTTTCGGCGACGGTGTGATTACGCCAGCCATTTCAGTCCTGTCGGCCATTGAAGGGTTGGAAGTGGCCGCGCCGGCTCTTAAGCCGTATGTTATCCCTGTGACATTGGCCGTTCTGGTTGCACTGTACTTGTTGCAGCGCAGGGGCACAGCCGGTATCGGAAAATGGTTCGGCCCGATTGTGCTGGTCTGGTTCATTACGCTTGCTGCGATGGGCGTTGCTAATATCGCTAAGAACCCGGTCATTCTGATTGCCTTCAATCCGCTCCACGCCCTCGGCTTTCTCATCCACAACGGGTGGTTGGCCTTCGTCGCCCTCGGTGCGGTTGTCCTGGCGCTCACCGGTGCGGAAGCGCTGTATGCTGATATGGGCCATTTTGGCAAGAAGACAGTTCGCTTGGCCTGGTTCTCTATCGTCGCTCCCGCGCTGGCACTCAATTACCTCGGGCAAGGCGCCTTGTTGTTATCGAATCCGGCGGCGGTTTCGAATCCTTTCTTTCTGCAACTTGGCCCTTGGAGCGTCTATCCGCTCGTAGTGCTCTCGACGATGGCGACGGTTATCGCATCGCAGGCGACAATCTCGGGTGCATTTTCAGTGACTCAGCAAGCTATTGCGCTGGGCTTCCTGCCCCGTATGCGCATCCGCCAGACCTCTGAAAGTCAAAAGGGGCAAATCTACATCCCACTCGTCAATTGGCTCCAGCTCACGGCTGTCATATTGGCCGTTGTGGGATTCGGCTCGTCTTCCAATTTGGCTTCGGCCTACGGCATTGCTGCGACCGCTACGATGTTGACGACGACGCTGCTGACGTTTTTCGTTGTTCGTTTCGGCTGGAATTTTCCGCTGCTGCTGTCGGTCGCAGCGACCGGATTCTTTTTGACGATTGACGTCGCTTTGTTCTCTTCCACGAGTTTGAAAATCATTAGCGGCGGCTGGTTTACGCTAACAATCAGTGCGCTGATGGTCATGCTCATGCTGACGTGGCGAAGGGGGCGCGAACTGGTATTCCAAAGCCTCCAACGCCAACTCATCCCTCTCGACGACTTCCTCCAGTCGCTCTTCATCAATCCACCGCTACGCGTGCCTGGTACGGCCGTCTTCTTCCGTGCAGAAGGTGACGGCGTACCCCATGCGCTGTTGCATAACCTACTGCATAACCAGGTGCTGCATGAACGAACGATATTTTTGACTGTGTACGCCACCGACATCCCCAGAGTTCCGGATAGGGAACGCATCAAGGTGGTCCCGCTTGGACACAATTGCTATCAAGTCAACGTCTACTATGGGTTCTCGGATGAGCGCGACATACCGCGCGCTTTGCAAAAAGGTCGGCATGCTGGACTCTCGATTAACCCGATGCAAACTTCCTTCTTTATCGCCCGCCAGACAGTCCTCGCCACGCCGAAAGCCGGCATGGCGCTATGGCGGGAAGCCTTGTATTCCACGATGTCTCGCAACGCTCGCGACGCGGCTGATTACTTCAAGATTCCGCCCAACCGGGTCATCGAACTGGGAGCGCAGGTAGAGATTTGAAGGGTAATGCCGACTCGAGCGAAGAGTTTCGGCTCCGTCCTTGGCTACATCACGTTGGAAAAAGTGGCGATAGTTGCCTGTACAGCGCTCGGAACGAGGCCAATCGCTCCGTTGAGCGCCGGCCTTCTTAGGAACGAACGCCTGCGATATAGGTGGCCGGCGCGCAACATCCGAAATTCTCCACCGGCCGCTAACCAGCCGAGACGCGCGGCTCCGAGGGCAGCGACGACGGTTGGCACGTCGGGGCCTATGATGAAATGACCGAGGTGCGGGAATCGCGCCTCCTAACCGAGAGGAGTGGAAATCATGGCCACGCAGGACACTGAATGCAGCGTTTACAGCGTCACTGAGATTATCGGCACCAGCCCGAACTCTTGGGAAGATGCCGCGAAGAATGCTGTGGAACTCGCTGCGAATTCGCTACGAGATTTGCGCGTTGCCGGAGTCGGCAAGCTTGACATGAGGGTTGATGGCGGCAAGGTCGTCGAGTATCGCGCGCGCGTATCTTTGTCATTCAAGTACGAAGCCTGAGTGGCGGCTCGCAGCGGCGGCGCGCACTGCTCTGTGTGAAGAAAAACGCGCAGGAAGGCGCCCAGGTAAAGGCCGTCAGGCCGTCGCCCTTGGCATTCGCGCCGGAGCCGGCCCAGCGGCACGGCCTGGGTCGCCCAGGGTGCTGAGTCTTGCCCAGTCATGCCGACACGACACCTGCCGTTCGGATGCCAGCTGTCTCGCGTGCATCGTTGTACCTGCCAGCGGTCTGTATGGCGCGCCGCCGGTCGTGCCGGTTATGATTCTCAGGATAGCTTACATTGCACAGACTCCCTGGAACAGCCCTTGCTCGCAACCAGACTCCTGCCCAGTAGCCTTGTTCGGGGCGGCCATAGAAGGATGGCTTCCGGATTACCGCTACCTTACCCAGATGGAGGTTGTAATGAGCAGTCTTTCTGTTCAACCAATGGTTGCTTTGCAAAGAGCCAGTTTGGAAACGCTGTCCGATGTATGGACCAAGGCATTTGGCTGCATCGAAAAGCTGACCGAACTGAACGTGCGGGCGGTCAAATCGACGCTTGCCGAAAATCAGGCAATCGCAGACCTGGCATTGTCAACGAAAGACCCGCAGGAACTATTCGCCCTGCAGGCAAGGCGGGCGCAAGCCGCGATGCAGGAAGCACAGTCGTACTGGCGGCACGTGAGCACCATCGTGTACGGCACCCAGGCCGAACTTGCCGCGAGCGCCGAGGCCCAACTGAAGCAGCAACAGCAGAAGACGCAGGCGTTGGTAGACACGGTCGCGACCAATGCGTCGGCGGGAAGCGAAGCCGCTGTGAGTGTGATGCAATCGGCTGTCACTGCCGGCAGTGAGGCGACGGACGGGACAATTGAAGCCGGTAAAAAGGCCGCCGAACAAGCACCGGAAATTGCCGAAGACTACATTGAGGCAGCAACTTCCGCCACAAACAAAGCGACCCAGCAGGCCGTTGAACAGGTCAAAACTGCGCGGAAAAGATAAGTGTTAGTCGACATGCCCTGTCGACACTGGTAACTGCCTGCCGCGCATCCCTTCGGCTTCGGTGTTCTCATCGTAAGGGCCCCGCCTGAGCGGCGTGCGCGGAGCGTGGGTGGGCATCCGGACGGTTTAAGCACGTCATCGAGAACCGGCGCAAGACGGCGCGACCATCGTAGCATTTCGCTGCTGACCTCGTACTGTCGCATCGGTCGTGGTCCCTGTCGCTTAACTGACCTGAGGAGCGAGTTAGGCGCAGCGATGGTGGTGATATCCGCGCGCGCACCAATCGCCTATTCGAGTCACGATGTCCGTCCCAACACCCGTCACCATTCCAGCCGATGACTTGTTCAGGGCCCGCGATGACTCGCGCTGGCGCGTACGGGCGGGCTGCTCATAGACGGCAGAGTAGCGGTGGCGCATACACAGGCGGCCGCTACATACACGGCTGCCGGAAACCCGATAGTTTGTCCCACGTCGACGTGAGCCACTGCTGCCCCTGAAGCACGGATGCCATTCAACCACATGAAAAAAGCACATCGACAGGACACTCACACCACGGCAGACACGTGCTCGCCGCAAGACCGCGTCTCAATCGGAGCAGATATTGGGGCGCTACTAGGTTGCGCGCCAACCGGGATTCCGCGCGCATTGCTGGGAAACGAGCTTATTTTCATCCATCACCCGCGCGACGTAGGCTCGGTCTTCGGCGTCAAGTATGTGCGCCCATTGGGCGGCGAGATTCTCATCGAGTGTCTCAAACACGCTGACCTGCATGTCGGTTTCGCCAGTGAACGCCGCTAACGTGTAGGTTGCATCAACGGGGAGCTCGAGCAAGCCTTCGTCCTCAAAACAGACCTCCACAATATAACGTTTAGTCATGCTCGCGACCCCCGGTTGGAATGAGCCCGGGAAGCTGCCTCGCCTCGGGCAACCGCGAGGCTGCGAACGCTTCCGCAAGCATGAGTGCAAATCCATCCACTGTCGCAGGGCGCCGGGCAACGTGTCCTCTCAGGAAATCAGCCCACGCGAATTTGGCATTGAATTCACCCGGATTTTCAAAAACGCCTGCTGTTCTTACAAATGCAGCGAGGCTCTGAAAGAGGTCGTCAGGTATTGCTTCAACAGACTCAGGCAAGTCAGAGAGCGGAAATTTCCGCCCGTTTTCATCAAAGGGGTGCAGCCAACCCCGCTCCGACATGGTCTTCACGAATTGCTCTCCCGTGAGGTCGCGGAAATCTTCCCTGATGCAAACCGGCGCTTCGGGCAGGCCCATGTCAAACCATGCGCGCGCCCAATGATGATGGTCAATTATGTGGAGCGCCCCTGACGGCCCATGAACAACTGCGACGGCCTGTTCTTCTGCGAACGCACGTCTTGCTTCAGGTCCAAGCTCAAGATAGGTCGCCTCCTTCGCCAGTACCTGAACGTAGCCGATTGCCCCCTGCGTGGGTCGCAACAGGCACCACGGCACCCAGCGCGGCGAGCTGCCGCCGTCAGCCGCTATGCCGCTTCCCGAATTCGATTGTTCAACCATATGCGGCTCCGGAAGTGACGACGCATTGACCGGACACGCCACAAGCGCCGCAAATCTTTTCGAGCAAGCGCCGCGCCTACCGGTCAGCAAGCCATCCCGCGGAAGGTACGGTTCTTGGCGCCTCTGATGTATCTGCAAGGCGAGGAAACAACCATGGATACAGACGAAGGCAACCATACGCGCGGCGTCGAAGCGCTCGCGGAGGCGAACTTCACCACCTATCCCAACCCATTAGTCAGCGAAGCCATCGAAGAGGCGGCTGCTCTTCGGAGCAATACCAACGCCGAGAAGCTTCACAAGCTTCGCGTAGCACTGCGTCGGCTGCGAACACTGCTTTGGGTCTATCGGCCGATTGTGGACGCACGAGCCATGCGGTAGCCTGTTAATTGCATGCTCTACATCAGCCCGGCCAGTTATGCCGCGTGCTGCCGGATTGCCCAGCAAGTTCATGCATTTTGTGCTTTCCAATTTTCGACGAGCACCAGCGCCTTCGGTAAGTTTGACCAATCGAAGCAACGGAGTTATGTTGATGTCCGCAGAATATGGGTCAACCTCGACGAACACGCGCTGCTGCTCGCGGTACGTGTGCGAACGCGGTGTCGCGAGTGCCAATCCTCAATGGGGGTGTCGCGAGCGTCGGTACGTTCATCCAGCTTTCGAGCGGCGTTGGCCCTGACGGATTGGCGCTCGATTCCTCGAGCGGTCTGCTGATTGCCCATGCTGCACGGGAGCCGTCTGGGTCTTCAACGCACGAGTCGAACCGACCTACCGTGTGAATACGCCGGCCGGCAATCTCTCCACGAACCTCGCTTTCGGCGGACCTGAGAACCGAGACATTTTTTATCGCTGAATCTCGCAGCGCTCAAATTTATCGGGCACGCGTCGAGGTTCCGGGGAAAGTGATGGTCTTGCACCGGCCACAGGCTAACGGCACGTCGTAGCGAGTGGAGCGACTTGCTCTGCCAGGTTACCGCTGTCGCCGCCCATCTATTTCTCTTGCTAGCCAAAGAGTTGCAACCTTGTCCGACACCGCACATGTCGCGTATCCAGTCTAAGATAGCCATATCCATTTCCACGACAACGACTAGCCGACCTGCTCGCAGTCCCCCTTTCTCACCGCACGACTACGCTCGCGGACCATGAGGCGGTGCAGGCGATAATGGAGCAAGTCGGTTCGTGGTTGTCCGGCCGTCGACTTACGGTTTCGACAATCGAGTGCTCGTCAACGCGTTGCGGGTCGCCCGCCACACGCACCGACACGCTTTTCGGTATGTTTCGCGTATTTTCCAATTCGTACCGAAGGCGTTGTGGATTACATGCTAGCGAGGGACAGGGCTTCGCGAGGCGCCAGGTTACATCGCTTGAGAACGCCCATGTCCACGCAGCATCCTCACATTAGCCTACCGCCGGCTGACTCATCGCACGCCAGCTCCCAACTGCCTCTCGGCCCGTTCTGCGTCGCGAGTTCGGCAGTCGATAAGACCCGCGCGGTCTGGTAACCGCAAATAAACGGTATATACTGTTTATATCGTTTATCAATCTGGAGATTGCCATGAGTGAACCCATTGTGAGGAAGCCGACGAAGAACGCCTTTCATTTTCCCAAGAATGCCAACGGCCACGCTAAAGCCGATGCGAAGCAGGTGAGTGAGGAAAACACTCCCGCAGCCCCAGATGTCCAACCGGCACCGACGAAGACCGCCAAACAGAAGCGCGCCAAACCCGTTGAGACTGAAGCAGTCAGTCCTGCGGTGGACGTGAAGGCAAAACGCGTTAAGAAAGAGAAGGTGGTGCGCGACAGCTTCACAATGCCGAAATCCGACTACGAGAAAATCGCGGCACTGAAACAGAAGTGTCTGGACGCAGGCGTCTCGGTGAAAAAGAGTGAGCTTCTTCGCGCCGGCCTGCTTTTGCTCGACTCGGCGCCCACCGCAGAGGGTCTGCTGGCCGCTGTTTCTGCGGTCGAAACCGTCAAGACTGGCCGACCAGCAAAGTCGTAGTGATACCACGCCGCAGGCAGGCTATGAATGGGAGCCCGAGGGCCGTGATAGCAGCTATGCGCATGTCGTCTTTTTTCGGCCACCGGTGCTTCGACGCCAGCGTGCCGTGATGCAGTGGTTGCTAAATCGAACGGGGCTTGTAGCCGGCCGGTTCGGCTGACGGGGGTTCAAATGCCCGATAAGCACCTTTCCAGCGGATTCGACGCGGACCTCAATCTGGTGTTGTCGAACGTCTTCGAGATGGGCGGCATCGTTGAGTCACAAGTCGTCAATGCAATGCAGGCGCTCCATCACTTCGATTTGGACCTCGTCGGCCGAATCCTTGTCGACGAGCGTCGACTCAACGCGATGGAAGCGGAAGTCGACGAAGAGTGCATAAACATTATTGCGCGGCGCCAGCCCGCTGCACGCGACCTGCGTTTGCTGATGTCAATCTCGAAGACCGTCACGAACCTCGAGCGTGCCGGGGATGAAGCGCGGAAAGTAGCGAAGCGAACGCGTCGTATTGCAGATGACGGTAGGGCAAGGACCATCGACGCCACGGAAATTACCTTATCTGGCGAGATGGCGATAAGTCTCCTCCGGCGTGCGCTTGATGCATTCGCCCGCCTGGATACGGTTGCCGCAGTTCAAGTCGTCCGCGATGATGAAACTATCGATGAACAATTTCGTGCGTTTGTACGAAAATTGGTGTCGTGCATGAAGAAGGACCCTCGAACCATCTCTATCGGGCTGCACTATCTCTGCATTGCCAAGGCCATTGAACGTATCGGCGACCACGCGACGAACATAGCGGAGCTAATCGTCTATATCGTCAAAGGCAAGGATGTCCGCCACATCCCCCGAGAACAACTCGAGCGCGTAGCCCTGAGTGAGTGAAAGGCCGCGCAAGCAGGGCGAAGCCCAACGCGCGTCTCTGGCGAAGACGGGCTGACGATTGCCTCAGTGGCAGTCGTTGACCGTGCACTCGCATCCGTCGCGTGGATTGCTTGCGATGCCAACGTGCGACGTCAATCCAATAGTGGGGCGGGTTCAGGAGTGAAGCCCACCAGCGGGTTTAATGTTTAGAGCTTAGAGCTTCGAGGTTGACTTGCTGAGGCGACGGTCGCGCGGAGGACCTTGAATGGCGAATGGAAGGCATGAGTCGCGCGAGGTGAGCTGTTCCGACTGTCTGGCAATAGGGTCGCACGTTCCGACTGCCGACCGAAAGGTTTGTGCCTTTGGGCAGATACTGGCGCAGCAGCCCGTTGGTGTTTGACGCCATGGTGTTGACCGGCTCGTCAGAGTTGCCGTGAGCCATTCAATTCTCCAGGAGCTCAATCCAGGGAAACGCCGCGTCATAGAGTCTGACTAGACCGCATCGCTCACTAAGACTCAAGATGACCCGCTCGCCGTGAGCGTAAACTGGCACGAGTCACATTGATACATATTGACATTTGCATGCAAACCGTCCTCGAACGTCACTGCGCGGTGATTGCCTTGCCCGACGAGTTCGTTATTCTGGTGCGTAACTGCATGCGAACTTCGTCCACGACGGCCGCCGGAAGTGGAATGTAGTCTAGGTCTTCCGCCGCCTGCTGACCGTTGGTGAATGCCCAGTTAAAAAATTTTAACGTTTCCTCACCACGCTCCCGCGTCTCCTGCGTACTGCGCAGTAACACGAACGTAGCACCGACGATGGGCCATGCATTCTTGCCTGGCTCATTGGTTAAAATCGGGAAAAGTGATTTAGACCAATCGGCACTAGCCGCTGCCGCTTTGAATGTTTCCGGACCAAGTCGGACAGCAGCGCCGGCCGCATTTTGCATGGCCACATAGGTCATGTGGTTCTGTTTCATGAAATCCCATGCAACATAACCGATGGCTCCCGGCAGAATCTTCACGAAGGTCGCAACACCTTCGTTGCCCTTGCCTCCTATTCCGCGAGGCCAAGGCACCGAAGTCCCCTCGCCGACCTTGTCCTTCCATTCGGGATTGACCTGCGAGAGAAAGTGCGTCCAGATAAGCGTCGTTCCGGAACCGTCAAGACGCCGGACCACGGCAATCGGCGTGTCCGGCATTTTCATCTTGGGATTGATTGCGAGAACGGCGGGGTCATCCCAGTAGATAATTTTCCCGAGGAAGATGTCCCCGAGCACCTTGCCAGTGAGTATTACCTCGCCAGACTGGATACCTGGAAGGTTGACCACTGGAACGACGCCGCCAACAACCGTTGGAAACTGGAACAAGCCATTCTTCGCTAGCTCAGCTTCGGTGAGCGGTGCGTCCGAACCGGCGAAGTCGACTTGACCCCCGACGATTTTCTTAAGGCCATCTGCTGAGCCGACACCGCGATAGTTCACCTTACCTCCGCCTGCTCCCTGATAGGCGCTTGCCCATTTGGTGTAAAGAGGCGCAGCAAATGTGCTACCGGCGCCGGTAATTTCAGCGCCGCTGCCTGAAATGGCGAACAGGGTGCCAGCCAGACCAACCGTAAGCATCAGAGCATGTCTCACGAAAACCTCCTTGTGACTGTTTTTGAAGGTCAATGAGTGAAACTCATCGGTTAAACGGCGTGAAAATATTATCGTTTGTCTGATAATTAAAAGTTACTTAGACCGCGAGGATTTCGTCGAATCACGGTAGTGTAGTGCTCAACTGGCTTGAGGCACATGCTTTCAGAGGCTTCGACGCTCGCCAAGCTGACCAATTTCATTACAGGATGAAGGAAGGGTGGCGCGAACTGAATCGTTCTATCGCCGGCGTTCGAAGAGAAAGACAAGAAGATATAAATTTTTGGCCGACTGCGCGGAATTTGCGGTCTCCTGTTGACCGCACTGAATGCTGCGGCCCTGGACGGTCAGTACTCGGCTGAGTGGGGCGATTTTATGCAAGCGCATAAAGGCCGGTCTCGAGGGTGCGGGTTCGGTTGTTCCAGCGAGGTTGGCGCGGCGAAGAACAAAGGCAATCCGGTGCCGAGATTGACCCGACGCGGCAGTCGTCCATTAGGAACCCGAAAAAATACTCGGGTCATTTTTTTCTGCATGGCATGCAGGTTGTCTACCTCGCGTCGTTACGCGCCGACGAACCGTAGGCCACAACATGTCATGACAGTTCTCGTCGGACGCGAGGTCACAAGTGACTCGGCTCGTCGCGACGCGTCGACGCCTCGGTTCGGTCGCGTGCCAGGCCCCTGCCATTGACCGGCATCACGGTCGAAATGGCATGCTTGAAAACAAGTTGCACACCTGGGCCAGACTCTAACAGCACCACAAACTGGTCAAAGGCGGCCAGTTGACCGCTCAGTCTGATGCCGTTCACGAGGAACACGCTTACATTGGTCTTGTCATTCACAAGCGTCTGCAAAAAATTGTCTTGCACGCCTGGACGTGGGGTCATGTTCGAGCTCAAGGCATTTGGTCCTTCAATTGTACCGATGATACCTTACGACCAACACGACAGTACCACGAAATTTTAATTCAGGTTAGACATCCTGAGTAATAACGTGTCACGAGGTTGACCCCGGCTGTGACCATTGAAGTCGAACGAGTGTGAAGTCATCGAGCGTCTGACTGATGCCCGGTGATTTGGTGCAACGCACCTACCGCGTCACGACCATTATGCTAGGATTTCTGCGTACAACGCAGGCGTCAGGAGGGTGGCATGGACGGCTTCGTCAGGCATCAGATAGAAAATGCGTCCGTCGACATCGACGTGATACCGGCTACGCCACGTGGCTACTGCGCGCGCTTTCGCATTTTCCGTGACGCGTCTGATAACCCGGAGTGGCACAGGGTGCATGTGTCGGGCAGGGTGTTCGATACGGCCGAACAAGCGGAGGAAGCGGCCAGGTCGATGGCGCTCGAACGGGTGCTGGCGGGTGCGGCTAAGCCGCACCCATGAAAATCGCCGACCAACGGTCGGCAAGTGAATCTCCTGCGGTCCCGGACACGCTCTCGGGCGGGCGACGCCGACGCCATACGTACGGCGCGCACGTGCTACGAAATCGGAGGACTTGACCCGTTTGTCAGCGCGGCGGGAACGCTCATTTCCCCCAGTGTCCCCAGGAGGCACGCCTGCTGTTTTGTCAGCCACTACGGACGACGCGTATCCGTCCGCGCCCGAAGCGTCCCCGGGACCAGGGTCGTCAATCCCGTAGCGCGACTGGCATGAGCGCCGGCCTGATGATGGCCTTGCTTGTCGCGGTTGGGATTCGGCGCTCTCGTCCAACGCCGAAGGAGCAGCGGTGGAAGTACCGGAGAACCTCAGTTAACGCCGGCTAACAATGCTCCTCCGGTGCCTGCCGCCAGTCGTGCGCAGTGAACTAATTTTTGACCTACACATAGCGCGTAGAAGTGCTTTACGTTCTCCGTCAAACGCCCAAACTGGTCTCCGACAGTGCGTTCATCGTGTCGAAGACACGGGCTCCGGTGGAACGTGCTTGCGCGGCACCATACCGGGCGGCGCGACGTCAGCGTGCTGAGCGCCGGAGGCGCGGCGAATAATGGGGCTGGATAATCTTATAGACCTCGTCGCGCCATGGGTTGCCGGTGGCTCGACGCCGAAACGTGGTCTTGCATAAGAAGATTTGCTGCTGCTAGTCGTTTTTCTTATTACTCATGCCGACCACATAACACCTAAACTCGGATTGAGTCTGCCCGCTTGTCGCCTAGGTTTAGTCATGAAAATGTCAAGAATGTGCGCGACCTAAGCGGGGGAGTGTCGTTGTCGGCGTAGAACTTATCGCAGAAACAGGAGATTTTCGAAACCATGAAGACCGTTGTCGTTGCTGGTGCTGTCGGAGTAATTGGTCGCGGAGTTCTCGCTCATTACGAGGATAAAAATGTGAATCTGGTCGCTGTCTCGCGTCGAACGCCTGATTTTCCTTCGCGTGCGAAACACCTGCCGGTGGACCTTCTTGACCGTGATTCCTGTGAGGCACTTCTTTCGCAGGTACCGGATGCGACGCATCTCGTATTCGCGGCTTATCAGGAGAAACCGACTCCTGCCGAGCTGGTCGAAGTGAATCTGCTGATGCTCATGAACATGGTCGAGGTAATGGAGAAGCACGCTCCGAATCTCCGACATATCACTCTGATGCAAGGGGGCAAGGCGTACGGTGTACATCTTGGAGCGATGCCTCTCTCTCCTGCAAAGGAGAGTGACCCCCGGCACATGCCACCCAATTTCTATTATGACCAGGAGGACTTTCTTCGCGAGCGCTCAAAGGGGAAAGCCTGGTCCTGGACCGCTTTTCGCCCCGAGGGGGTTGCGGGGATAGCAGTCGGCAATCCGATGAACCTTTTGATGGTGATTGCCGTCTACGGAACGCTCGCGAAAGCTCTTGGGGTCCCCATGTCGTTCCCTGGGCCTCGCGCTGCTTACGACGCGCTGTATCAAGTGACGGACACCAGAGTCCTCGCCCGAGCCGTCGATTGGGCTGGTGAAACGAAGGATTGCCAGGGAGAGGTCTACAACATCACCAACGGCGACTACTTCCGGTGGTCTCGCGTTTGGCCTCGGCTGGCCGAATTCTTTGATGTTTCCCCTGGTGAGCCGTTCCCGATGTCACTGCAACAGATGATGGCGGACAAGGCCGGCTTGTGGAATCAGTTGGTACAGCAGCACGGCCTTCGTCCCTACGCCTACCAAGACATTGTGTCCTGGAAGTTTGGGGACATGATTTTCAAGTCAACGTTCGACAACATCACGAGCACTATCAAGGCGCGCAAGCACGGATTCCACGACTGCATCGACAGCGAAGAGATGTATCTCGAGATGTTGGAGGACCTTAGACGGCAGGGTTACATCCCCTGACATCTGCGTGCAATCATCCGCGGTGTGTGGACCAACACCTACAAGGTTGTACGTGGGAATGGTCAAGCCTCTGATTCGGGATTGAACAATCCAAGAATGAAGTCGCGGACGTAAGCGATGCGCGGATTGCGCATCGCCATCTTGTTCCGGGTCAGGAGGAGGTTGTTGGTAGGGGCGGCATGTCTAGGTGGAATTCCACAAGCCGGCCGGAAGCACGGCCTGACGGTGCGTGGGCTAGAACATAAAGCGCTGGGTCACCTTGAGTTCGAAATAGACGTCACGAATCGCCTGCCTCAGGACGTCGACTTCGGCTCTGGCCAAGGCCACCCCCTTTTCTCGTTAGGTAGGGACGACTCCACGGGTGACACAGCCGGGGCATTCGGCTCGACCGGTGTCGTCTTATCTGCGGCACCGTCCGCCGGCTCTGTCAACACCTCCCCTTTCACTCCGGGAAGGCCGATTCCAAACCAAGGCACTTTCTTTTGAATGAGAGCGACGTACGCATTCCAGCCGTCGGGGTTACCCTCAAAAAGGTTGCGCTGAACGGCTGAGGCTAACGCGTCCCGGTTGAGCTTCGTCTCAAGCAACTCCCGTGGCCACTGGGAGAACGCACTGGCGAACCGTGCGCCAAACTCTGGCAGCGTCATCGTTGGAGCTAGCGCCCGGAGGAATTCGAAGGTCTGCAAAGCATCATCTTTCTGCACGACATGCGTGACGCGGGCGCCTGGTTCACTCGCCATGCCTAAACAGTTCAAAGCGTCGAGCATGTCGCCAAGGTGGAGCAACAGTTCTCGTCTTTCAAATCGGTCGTCCATGCTGTCGGTCCGTTAGTTCATTGCTGGGGTCGATGCCCTGCGTGGGCGCAATGCCTTGTCCGGTCGCCACCGTATGCCGGCGTATCTTCGTAGAAAGGTCGACGTGTCCTGATAGCGAGGCGGCAGCGCTGTAAGCTGTCGCGAGCCGGCATGGCCATTCGTGGCGCGACAACGCTTCGGTCACATCGAGTCACGGTCAACATTCGTCGCTTCCCGGAACATTCAATAGCGGAAGGACAAATGCGAACCTAGGTTCGCATTTGAAGACCCGCAGGCGCAAAGGGAGAACAGCGGTCTTACTGGACGGTGGACACTGTAGCGACGAATTGCTTTGCGGCTTTGTTGGCCGATTCGTAGGTCGCGTTCGCCGCAGAGAAGACCGAGTTCCACGCAGCGATGGCTGATTCGCTTCCAGCAGGCGCGTTCTTTTTGAGGCCTTCGATAAACCCCTGGGTATCTCGCTGCAATTTCTCGCCTTGCGCTGACGCAGCGGCTGAAATCTCGCTTTGAACTTCGGACACGATTTCTTGAACGATGCGGCCGTAGGCAACTGCCTTTTCCGCAGCGGGCTGCGAGAGGCTCGCTTGCAATGCGAGCAGAGCGCCCGGGTTGCCGGCCGAAATGGCTTTGGTCACGATTTCCTGGGTCTCGGCAAGAGCCGCCTTACTGACCTGCCAATTCAACGCGACCAGCTTTTGGAAGCCTGCAAATGCCTTGTTCGTCACGCCAAAAAACGCGTCCAGGTTGGCTTGCTGGGCGGCAATCAACTGCTGAGGGGTAAGTGTGCTCATCACTGCTCCGTAAGGTAGTGCGGCAAGGGGCCACGAGTGAAGCCAGGCACGCGTCAAGATGCCAGAAAGTGCGAATGCTGCACCGCAACATGCGCCCATTGTACGGGGCGCCCTCAGGAAGTCAAAGAGTTTCGGCGTGGGGACGACGGCACGAGGGAACATCCGCGACTACGCGCTGCGCGAACATCGCTTGAAGGGAGTGGGCCACACGTGGCGCAACGGTCAGTTCACCGCGCCATCTTAGAGGATGGACCTTCCCTGGTTGCCATCGAGCGGAATGGAAGCCTTGCAACGCAAGACGTGACAACTGAGAACGTTCCTAGCGACAATGTTTTTTGCACATACGGCGTCATGGTCGTTGACGCTTTCATGAGGGTGTTTAGCAGATGAAATTCGGGGACCCAATCAAGACCCACCGAGGTCGATTTCTCATCCGTATGATGCCGACGACCGATTCTTCACCGCCCCTCAAACGATATGCAGGCGCGAGCGGCGAGACTTGAGCTGCTCCAGACACAACCGACGTGTCGTATCCACAAAGACGTGCACCTGGCAGGGTTTTCGGAGAAAAGCAGACCAGCTGACTTCGCCTGCCGTAGGTTAAAGGTCTGCCGATGATTATTCATTGTTCTCGCCCACGTTCATCCGTGGCATCGTCCAGTCTGTAATAACGAGGGTGGGTAAATGATGTTCGATAGCCTTCGAGTTCAATTATCAGTTGCCAGGCGGACCTGATATCCCGGCTCATCATCGACCAACAACATTGAAAACATCACGTCGGCTCTCTGTTGGCCATTGAGGTGTGGGACGACTGCGCGAGCTCCGTCAGGGAACAGCGCATCCCGAGCCCTTCTCAAAACCGGTCAGGGCGCGCCAGCCGAAACGACGAGCAAGGGTGAGCGATTCTTCGCCTACTGAGTCTTGGCATTCTCATGCCTGACGTTCTCTTCTGATGTCTCGCATGAGTGGTGCCGGTGCCAACTTCCTCGCGCCCCAACATTTCCAAGATGCTCCCGTCGTCCCGCTCAGTTATCGGGTCGAGGGACGGCTCTACACGCTAGCAATATCGCCGCTGTTTCGTTCAGGCTTGCGGCGCGTAAGCGCTTGCCAGACCGCGGGCATTTTTGCCTCTTTTGCGGCCGGCGAAGAAACAGGCTTCCCCTTGAACCTTTCGTAGCGACTACAACTGCTTACAAATTTCACGCTGACCCGGTGCACCGTTCTGTCGGCTACGGCGTTCTTGCTGACACACACTAGGAGCGCGACATGAGCACCAACCCGATTTCCAGTTCACCGCAGCATGGCCGCATTCACCCTCTGGTTGCAGGCGCAGCCGTTGCCGTCATTCTGGCCAGCGCTACGGGTATCGCGGCGATGACGGGCATCCTTCCCACGTCCGGCGCTGTGACGGCGCCTTCGACGCAAGCTATGCCGGTCGCGGCACAAATCGCCAGCGCGCCGGTTGCTTCACCGCAACCGAACGCGGAGCAGCGGGTGACCCGGGACGAGGCGCCCGCCCAGCCGCATGTCCGTCATCACCCCCACGTGCCTGTTGCGCAAGCTGCGAGGTATGCGAACAGCGACGCATATCAATCTTCGGCAACACCTACGCCGAGGCCAGTCGCCGTCGACCCGAACGCTGGCGAAGTAGTTGCCGTCAATACGGTCCAGGAATCCGAGCCCACAACGGGTCTCGGGGCCGTAGGCGGGGCCGTCGCTGGCGGGCTGTTGGGAAATCAGGTGGGTGGGGGACGAGGGCGCATCCTGACCACGATTGCCGGCGCCGTCGGCGGCGGCCTGGCGGGCAATGGTATCGAGCATGCTGTGCGCAAGGCGACGAGCTACCAGGTGCAGGTCAGGATGCAGGATGGTGGCTACCGGAACTTCAACTACACGACGCAGCCGCCGGTCCAGGTGGGTGAGCGCGTTCATGTCTTGGGCGACTCCCTGAGCGCGTCGTAATAAGGCTCCAAACCCGCGGGACCTTTATGGTGACCCCACGACATGGATGTTCATGCGGGCCATCAGCCAGCCCATCAGAATGGTGCCGAAGGTGCTGCCAAACATGCACATACCCGTCACGACTGCGGCCTGTGCCATCGGGATTCCCGCTTCCTTCATCGGCGTCGGCAGCCAGCCGGTCAGCATGTAGACGACCACGAGCTCAATGAAGTAAGTGACCCAAATGGACGCGCCGATTTCCTCGACAGCTTTTCGGAGCATCGTCACGTTGCAATTGCACACACCGATTGAGCGAACTGTGCCCTTCTGCAGAAAGCCTTGCATTGTCTCGATGACGGCGCCGAGGTCCGTATCACACGACGGCCAATGCACCATGTACAGGTCAACGTAGTCGACCCCAAGCTTGCCGAGGCTGACGTCCAGTGCGCGATGGAGCGACTCCGACTCGAGGTTCTCGTGCCATACCTTGGTCGTCAGATGTAGTTGCTTGCTTGGGTGCGAGACCGGAGGCTGCTGCCGCAGCGCCTACGGCTTCGTCGTTCTTCTACGTCTCGGCAGTGTCGATGTGTCGATATCCGAGCTCGCGCGCACTCTCGACTACCGGCTGGCAGCCACTACGTGCCATGCGGAATGTGCCAAATCCGACGCGTGGAAGTTCGGTTCCGTGTGTCTTCAAAGCTTCCATTGATGCTCCCCGAAGCTGATTCAGGTCCAGCATCTGCGCTGCCTTAGTCATGCTTGCTGTGAGCCGGCTCGGCTGGCGGAATGGAAAGCGCCATAACGGCGGGTTGCAATCGCCTCTGCGTCGGACTGTGAAGCGGCCTGTACGAAGGCAACCGACCAGCGGCCGCAAACATCGCGATATCTTATCGAATAGATGAACATGGCAAGCTCCTGTGCTCCCGCGTGCCGGTACATAGTCGAATTGGAGATGTCGTTCTCCTGCGGCTGAGCAGATGTGCTAACCCTGCGATGCGAGCGCACAGCGGGAACGCGACCGACATGAAAAATACGGTACGCGCGGTGGGTTGGAAAATCCATTCTTCCAACGTATCGCGTTGATAGTGCTGGGCATCGAGAACTTATACCCGCGTATATCTCGTAACATCGCCGGTAAGATACGGTTCGCCGAGTAACGATTCGTGTCTTGTCGCCTATTTCCACAACGAAGAACGCCAGCACCGTGGTCCCAAGGACGCCAACTGGATGCGTCGTGGGGACCGCATCAGCGTCGTCGAGCTTGTTCGTGATGAGAATCCATACGGCCGTCACCACGAATGACGCGACCACCGCCCAATTCATGATGTTTGGCCTAACCTCGCTTGCGAGCCATGCACCGGGCAGACCTGAACAAGCATGCATCCGCCTGGCCGATGCCGAGCGGTCCGTGCAAAGCAGGGCGCAGAAGAGGCGCCACTGAGAGCAAACGCATCGCAACCGACAAAATCGAGTGGACTTAGCAAGCTTGATGAGTGTTCTTGCAGGCTTGCGAACCACCATCGCTTCGCGACGCTAGCGAGCGTCAAGTCTCCGCGTCGGGTTGTGCGTCCGGCGCGGCCTGCCGGAACGCTTCCCGTGTCATCGCATTTGTAGCAAGGCGGTCGACGGTTGGATAGAGGCTCGGCAAAAACGGTCGTGCCATCTTGCTTTTCGTCCATCTAACTCAACATATTGACCGCTTACCGCGCTACCAGATAACTGAACGTGAACCGCAAAATTCGCTCTCGAAAACACAGCCGCCCAGCTATGTCACCTTTACTGCGCGCGCTGACTTACAGCCACGCTTCACTTGAGTCCGTGACGCAGACGATGCTTATGCGGTGCTACATTGCACTGGATGCTTTCGGACGGGGCCACGGCTCACGCGACCTGTTTTCAGCGCTTGGTCGAACCCTGCTGATTGCGGAAGAACTCGGACGGCTGGGTCATTGGGCAAGCGCAGCGGGCGAGATTGAATCGGCACAAGCCGCACTTATCCGTATCAACGCCCAAGAGCACGCAGGCGGTGGGTGGCGTGTTTGCGATGCAGGTTACTTGCCTTTATCCACCGCTCTTGCTGTATTCAGTGAGCAACTCAGCGCTGCTTCCCTCAACGACATCGCGAAAGCTGAGGCCCGGATGCTCGAGGGTCTCCTTGGTTCGGAGCGAGCGACGCGACAGGTTAAAAAGCTGGCCTGAAGGCTTTTCATCGCCAGGCTTGCCGCCGTCGAATGCCGTCGCACCGTAGTGAGGCTTTCGGCACGGACGAGAAGTGTCGTGCGTCATACTCACGCGCGAGCGGGTCCTTCAGAAGGAAATGGCGGGCGCTCAACCAGAACCGGTTCCTCACAAAACGACGCGCTATCCAATTGCTACGCCGACGTCGTGCGTCGCAAATAAAAACGCCCCTCGGATTTTGGTCGCGAGGGACGCTATCACGTCAAAACACTTTCGCTTACAGTGCGGCGTCCTTCAGCTTCTTCAGCGGGCGCACCTTAAGCCGCACCGAAGCGGGCTTCGCCGCGAACCATTTGTCTTCACCCGTGAACGGGTCCTTGCCGAAGCGCTTTTTCTTGGCGGGTACGTCTTGCGCGACAACCTTCAGCAGGCCGGGGAGCGTGAACTCTTTCGCGCCCTTCTTGTGAATCGATGCGAGCACCGTTTCTTCAAGCGCAGCCATCAACGCCTTTGCCGCCTTGGGTTCGACGCCTGAGCGCTCTGCCAGATGAACGGTCAGCGATGCCTTCGTGAACGAGTCCTTGATAGGTTTCAGGGGAGCAGCCGCAGCAGACTTCTTCGCAACCGGTGCAGCAGCTTTCTTGCTGGCCGGTGCTGCCGCTTTCTTCGTAACCGGAGCGGCGGCTTTCTTCGTAGCCGGAGCGGCGGCTTTCTTCGTAGCTGTTGTTGCCATAAATTCCTCGTGTCTAGTCAAAGTTTGCCCAAGACCTTTGCCTTTGCACCGTCACCGACTAACGCAAAGGTACAAATCCTCGGGTTGGGCGCCAGCGTAACAAGACCGGCATGAAGGCGCAACGTCTGAGGCCTTAAATGAAGGGATTTTTGGCATATAAGTTAATAAAGCTGTGACCAGTACTCTGCTTTAGGGACGTTGGGCCAGTGAGACCCTGCGGACCGGATTGAAGCAGCGCTGCTGGCCCTGACTGTCCTCGCTGGAAGCCCTGCCCGACTGACGCCGTCAGCGGAGCGAGGGTAGGAGCGCGACACAGCGGTGCTTTTGCGGAAGCTCAATGCTATCGGCGTGTGACTCGAACCGCGTGCGAGAACGTTTTCTCGGCGAGCGCGGACCGGCGTTGTCGGCACACTGGCTGACCAGCCGTGTATCAATCAGTATGGATTGACTGAGCTGCAACTGCCGTCGCAGTCGACGGCAGTTGCGATACGATTGCGGCTAGCCATTGGTCTTTCAGTGTGCGTTGCAGCCGGACGGCTTGCGCGCCGTTTCATTCATCTTTGCTCCCGCAAGCATGTCTACGTCCTCCCCATCGCCATCACCACTTCACGATGTCAATACATTAAGCGAAGCCCAGTCGCTGGCTGGCCCGAAGACACGGGGCGCCGACGCGTGTTTCGCAGGCTTCGGAGAAGTCGGGTGTCGGTGTCCGTTGGGTACCATGCGAGTTTCAGACGGGTTCCAGATTTCGACATACTTCCATCAGCAAACATGGCTGACGCCACTGTGAACAATACCGCCGCAATTTTAAGGATTTCCACATGCTTTCTCCGTGCCTGTGACGACCTCATGCGGAGTCCGCAACACGGCGGGAGTGTACATCGCCGCCCGGCCTAGGCCAGCAATCCCTGCGCCGTTTTATTCGTGGCGACAGCGCTACCTCAGGCTATGCACCCGTCGCCGACTGCCATGCCTGCAATGCTTTCCTCTATAATCAGTGAGTCGGCATTGACCGGTCGAGGGTCTCCACACGGCATGTAAACGCTGTCGCCTGCATGCACCGGAATACCCGAGAAAACGCACTGGCCAGCCGATGGCGCTCTAGTCAGTTTCCAGAGCTGCTCTGTATAGCAGCAGCGTCCGGGCTCCCGCCATGTGACCACGATTGAGCCGGTGTCCGGCCTCTCTATTATCCGTACCGTGGGAGCGGCATATTGACGCTGTTGTTGTACCGCGGTTTCACCTGCTGCGCTGCGCGGTGCACCAGCACCCACTGCCCGCGGGTCCGATGCTGTCTCCCTGACGGCGTCGTTTGCGACGACTTTCCGGCGGCCAGTTCTTCGCTTCTGCAGCATGGTGCCACGACAGCCGGGGGCCGCGCAGTGACACCGGAAGCGCGCCCTCAGTTCAGTGGTGTGGCGGCCTTCGACAGACAGCGCATAGTCGATGGTCAGCTCTTCACCCGGCGCGATATCGCGCAACGCGCGGATGAACACGCGTCGGTCAACGATTTCGGCTTCGCAGTTCGGCACGCACCCGTGATTGAGCCATCGTGCGTTATTGCCCCCTTCGCCGCCATCGATGACGGTGCCATCGTCCAGGTCGAAGTAGAACGTATGGTCCGATTCTGAGGTGTCGCGGGCGCACCGGCGCAGCACTTCGCGCCAGGTGACCCGCGCACCCTTGTATTCGCAGACGAGTTCGACAGCGGCGATGGCGCGGTTGGCGAACAGCCCGCGGCCATGCACCGGCGAACGCCGTGTGACAAAACGGGGGTGGGAATTTCGGACAGTCTGGGTCACGTCGTCAGTGCCATGCGGAAGTAAGCGGGTTTTCTCGTGCTGTGTCAGATGGTGGCGAAGCCATTAGACGCTGTCAACGGGCGCGGTGCGGCCGCTGACGTTTCGACGATGCGCATTTGCTTCCCGACCTCTCCGGCGGTCAGGTTGTCCGAATTGCCGCCGAACTGGTTTCCTCTTCCTGAGGCCAATCGATGAGGATGTGAACGTCGCCGCGCTGCTGTCGTTCCTGTTTCATATCACCCGTAGCTCGCAGTTTTCAAACACCTTGTGACTTGTACTCGGCTCCGTATAGCGGGCGGGAGCAAGCCGCAAGCTCTACCGCGAGAACCTCGGCATCCCCTTCAAAGTGGAGAGTCGTGGTTCTCTCTATACGGAGGCTCTCGATGGCGCAAAAAAGTTTTGCCCTGTCGCCTCTCTCAGGCGGCCCAGTCTTGCTTTGGCAAGGACGTCCACCGCATCTCCGGCCTCCCCGACGTCGGAAGCCTCGCTCGTTCGCCAAGGCAGTGCCGCCGGCGTAGCGCTTCCGCAGCCGGTTGCGACGCAGGCCTCTTCGCCTACGGTCGGTTCTGCTGCTTCGAGTCCGAGCGACTCCCGCAGCACGACCGGCATGAGCGCGGGTCTGATGACAGTCTCGCTTGTTGCGATTGGATGCGGCGCGCTCGTCAGACGCCGAAAAAAGAGGTATGGCGCGCCGAGGAACCACTAAAGAATGTTCGGTTATCTATTCGGCCATCCAGCTAGAAGTAGCGCAATGCATCTTGCGCATGGCATAGTGCCGGCATCTCAACGACGGAGGTGCGAATGACGCCCCTGGAATCCTTGCAAGCAAAAATCCAAAAACTGCAGAACCAAGCAGACGCACTCATCGCGAAGAAGTCGAGTGCTGTAATCGAGAAGATTCGTGAATTGATGTCAACGCACGGCCTGACAACTGCCGACATCGATGCGGATGCTGGTGGCAAGAAACGTGGACCGAAAGCCGCAGCTAAATCTGCGGTCATCGCCAAGTCGTCCGCTGCGAAATATCAGGACCCGAAGACAGGGGCTACATGGTCCGGACACGGACGCGCGCCGGGTTGGATTGCGAACGCGAAAGACCGCAGCAGATTCCTGATTGAGGGTAGTGCCGATTCAGTTGTCGCTGCAGGCGTGGCAAGTGCGAAGAAGGCCAAGACTGCGGGCAAGAAGGTCTCGTCGTCAGTCAGCGCCGCTGCTGGCACGCGTCAGCCGAAAGGTCCCCAGCCGGCTAAGTATCGCGACGCGAAGTCCGGTGCGACTTGGAGCGGGCGCGGTCCGGCTCCGGCGTGGCTGTCTGGCGCCAAGGATAGGGCGAAGTTCCTGATTGCCGGTGCGGAAGCCGTTGCTGCGGTGGCGAAGACGGCTACTACCGAGAAACCCGCAGCGAAGAAGGTGGTAGCTCCCAAGAAGACTGTCACCGCGAAACCTCCTGCCACCAGCAAGAAGGTTGTAGCGAAGAAGGTCGTTGCCTCGCCAGCGAAGCGTCCGGGCGCGAAGAAGGCGGCTGCCAGGAAGATTACGGCGGTCAAGGCGCCTGCTGCAAATTCCGATGTCACCGCGGTGCCGGAAGCCTCGGTCGAATTGAGCGCGTAATTGAGCGATTGGCGATTGATGGCAGCCGGAGGGAACATACCCGTCTCGCTGGCGTCGGCTTGCACGATTGCCATAAACTTGCCGGCTTGGTAGTGCAGCGCGAAGGCAACCGCACTGCAGCGTGAATCTTGACTCGACCGGTTCTATGATAGGACGCAGTAACTGTCGATAGCGGAGTTACGCGTCCGTCCACGTCTGCGTACTCCCCTATTTTTTCGTTGATTACCGCCCGGGAGATTGACATGGGCAACGCGATGAAGGTCGTCAAGGACGCATACGCCGCCTTTGGTCGGGGCGATGTTCACGCGCTGCTGGCCCTCATTCCGGCTACCATCAACTGGCGAGTGGTGGGGCCCGCCAGTCTCCCGTATGCCACGATATGTCGTCACGCGACCAGAGGTGTAGCGATATTTCGATGACCTTTTCTCGGCTGAAGATATCACCCAGTTCGAGCCCCGTGAATTCATCGACGCGGGCGAGCACATTGTCGTAATCGGTTTTGTCGCTGCGACCATCGTGAATGGAGCCAGGAGCGACTGCACGTCAATTTGCTGTCCCTGCAGCAGGAGCAACCTGGCGTGAAGCACCGTGTTTTCAAGAACCAGTTTCGCGGTGCTTAGCAGGTACAGCGCGTGGATGTCGGACACCGACATGTTGCCAGCTTCGACCTGGCGATGACGCTCGACGAGAGAAGTCATAACGAGGCGTCGAAGTTCTTGCTCTCCAAACGGAAGGTCCGCTAGTCAATCGGGTCGTTGGCTTCGACTTCTCGCAGCATGTCCACAAGCGTTTCTGTGCTCACTTTGAGCCTGATGTTTCGGTTCGATGCTGGCGCAGCGAGAGCAAACCATCGCTCGTTGCGCCAGAAGGAGGACCAAGCTTCACTCACCTCCGGTGTGCTGTTCATGTCCGCCAGCGTTATTACTCCCCGCCTCTCGGTCGAGTTGCAGAATTCTCTCTAGCGTACATCTCCTGTTTCTGTGAATGCCCCTTGGTGAAGTTGAGCCCCGCCTTATCCTGAGCGAGGCCATCAGACACGTTCCGAAGCATCGTTAGGTGCCCCTCGGAGCCAGCGTCGCCCGTCAGCCGTTCGCCTCAGGGCGCTAACTTCGCCACCCTGTCCGGTGTCTCAAGGCTATCCCACAGTACCGGTTGTCCCGCGACCGCTGCCGTTGATGTCCGACCAGTCGCGCGGCTGCACCGCGGAACGGGCAGCACTATGTATACCGCGCAACAGGGGTGATGATTTCGCATGGGACGCGCTGCGGGCAGAAATCTGGCCGCGTGCGTGGGAGATTTGCCTGCAAAAAATTTTCGAAGGCGGGAGGCGACTCGCGAGAAGCTGAGGCTCGGGGATTTGCTGCATGGTTGGGAAGCGGAACTTCTCTGTTTGCTGCTGTCCTATGACTCTGTTGGACTGGTCGGCCAAGCGCGCAGTTTCTCAATGTTATCGAATCGGTCTTCAGCGGGATGGCGCGTGCAATTATTCATAATAGTAACTATACGTCGACCGTTGACGCTATGACGGCTATCGACCGCTACTTTCATGAGCGAAACGATTATTTCCAGAGACATCCAAAAAAAGCGCTGGAAATCATATTTGGGTAAAGAACGTACGCCAAGCTCTTTTTCCGAAAGCAATAACTGTAAAGACCCCGCGTATCGGTGATGGGTGGGCAAATGCACTCTTCCTCAGAATCCGTGTACAAACAAGACAGGTTCGAGCAAAACGTCTTCGGTCAGAGGCAAGCGAAAACTTGGTGCGTGATGACCGTCTACCAAAGCAGACTTATGGTTTAGATGGGGCACGGAAGCCCGGAGGAGGAGGCACATCTCATCTTGACGGCCGTTAGGTCGCAACAAGCTAAGATTGGAGGTATTACCTGCTTTCTGGACCTCACCGTGAAGCTAGACCCTGTCTCTCTCAACCTCTTCATTGCCGTAATTGAAGAAGGAAGCATTGCAGCTGCGGCAGAGCGAGAGCATATTGCCGCGCCGGCGATAAGTAAGCGCATCACGGCGCTTGAAGATACGCTGCGCACCCAACTCCTCACCCGACATCACAAAGGCGTCGAACCCACCGCAGCCGGCTACGCGTTATTGAATCTCTCCCGCCGCGCGGTAAATCTCCTCGATGACATCCACGCTGAGATGCTCGACTTCGCGTCGGGCATTCGTGGGCAGGTGCGCGTCTTTTCCAACATCTCTGCCATTACCCAGTTTCTCCCTGACGACCTCGCGACGTTTCTCGAGACACATCCTGCCGTCGAGATACGTCTCGAGGAGAGAAATAGTCTAGTAACGGTGAGGTCGGTGGCTGAGAACGCGGCAGACGTTGGCATCTACACGGTTGAACCGCATGGCGAGAGTATTGAGACGTTGCCCTACGAGGAAGATGAGTTGAGCGTCATCGTGCGCAGTGACCATCCGCTTGCAGGCCAAAAGAATGTTCGTTTCGAGGAAACGCTCGCGTGGGACTTCGTCGGGCTTCGAACCGGCAGCGCGATTAACACCCAGCTCACGCAGACGGCTATCCGGCTTCAGAAGGACTTTCGACTGCGCATCCAGGTCACGGGTTACGACGCTCTGTGCCTGATGGTGTCGTCGGGACTTGGTATCGGCATCGCGCCGCGGAACCTCACCAAGCTGTTCGTCAAGCGTCTCGGTATCACTGAAGTGCCGCTTGCAGAGCCGTGGGCGAAACGGAAATTGGGCATTGCAATCCGGAAACGCGAGAGTCTGTCACCAGCCGCAGAGAGTCTAGTGTCCCATCTTCAGGTCCGAGCGGCCGCGCGTCACGCCTCATAACCTGGTCAGCCATAACGGTTCGTTACGGCTGGCTGGCCAATGATTGCTTCACGAAAACGTCACGCCTGCCCATCATCTGTTCCATCGGCACCGCATTGGAGCCGCATCAAAATGGAGACATGTGATGAGCAAATCCACCTATCAAATCGCGCTGTTGCCGGGCGATGGCATCGGTCCCGAGGTCGTCGACGCGGCGGTGCGTGTGTTGCAGGCGGGCATCGCCGGCAAAGGCATTGAAGTCGAACTGAAAACCTACGAAGCGGGTGCGGGTTTGTACCAACGCACCGGCGAGTCAATGTCTGAAGCCGACGCGCAGGCGGTCGGCCAAGCCGATGCTGTTCTGCTTGGCGCAATGGGCCTTCCCACAGTTCGCAAAGCCGACGGTACCGAGATTGCGCCCCAAATCGACCTGCGTGAACGTTACGGCCTCTTCGCGAGCTTGCGCCCCTGCGAGCTCTTCCCTGGCGTGCCGACCCGCGTCAAGGCGGAGAGGGTGAACATGCTGGTCATCCGTGAGACGACAGAAGGTCTCTTCGCCGGCCGGCACGATAAGCAGGAAGCCAGCAACGAAGCCGTCAGCGACCGTCTCACTATCACCCGCGCTACCAGCGAGAAGCTGTTCGAAGTCGCGTTCCAGCAGGCGAAGCAGCGGCGCGCCACCCACGGCACGCCCGGCCACGTCACGCTGCTGGACAAGTCCAACGTCCTTCGTAGCAACGCATTCCTGCGCAAGGTCTTCGATGAAGTTGCAGAACGCCATCCCGACGTCGACACCGCGCGACTCTATATCGATGCTGGTTCGATGATGTTCGTGACAAACCCGGAACGCTACGACGTCGTTGTGACCGAAAACGTCTTTGGCGACATCACGTCGGAAATCGCGGCCGGTGTCGTGGGCGGTCTCGGTGTCGCGCCGTCGGGCGACGTGAGCCTGAAGCACGGCATCTTTCAGCCGAGCCACGGTAGCGCTCCGGACATTGCCGGCAAGGGTGTAGCCAATCCCGTCGCGACGATTCTCTCGGCCGCGATGATGCTCGAATGGCTCGCACAGCAGCATGGTGATTCGCGCTGCATCGATGCCGCCTCTGCTATTCGTCACGCCACCGCAGCGATTCTCCAGGATGGCCCCCGTACGCCCGACCTCGGTGGCAAGGGTACGACCGGGAGCGTTACTGACGCCATCGTCGCCGCGTTGAAGAACTGAGGAGCATCGAAATGGCAAAGGTAGCGATTGTCGGCTGTGGTGCCATGGGTTCCGTCTATGCGGGACTTATGGTCAGCGCGGGTCACGAGGTTCACGCAGTCTGCCTCTGGCCGGACCATGTGGCTGCGATGCAGGAGAAAGGCTTGCGCGTCGAAGGCGCGAGCGGCGACCGGACAGTGCCGATTCACGCCAGCACGACGACGGACGGAATCGGCGAGTGCAACCTCGTCATCATCGCCACCAAGGCGTTCGATGTCGAAGCGGCTGCCCGGGCATCGGAGCAGTTGCTCGGACAGAAAACCGTCGTACAGACCATCCAGAACGGCTTGGGCTCGGCGGAAATGGCGGCAGCCATCCTCGGGGCGAATCGTATCGCAGTAGGCGTCGTCGGAGGGTTTGGCGCGTCAATCCGTGCGCCTGGCCATGCTCACCATAACGGTATGGAAATGATTCGATTCGGCGCATACCAGGGCTTGCCGGCCGAAGACCTCGAAGCATCGGCTGAAATCTGGCGTTCTGCTGGGTTCAAGGTAGCCATCTTTGAAGACCTCGACCAGATGGTCTGGGAGAAGTTGATTATGAACGTCGCTTTCTCGGGGACGACGTGCGCGACGGGCATGACCATCGGTGAAGTGATGACGAATCCAGACGCGTGGAGCGTTGCGCGGGGTGCCGCGCTCGAGGCAATCGCGGTCGCCGAGGCAGCGGGTGTAAAACTTGATGTCGGTGACCCGATTGAGCACATCCGCAAGCTCGGCAACAAGATTCCTAACGCTCGCCCGTCAATGCTGCTCGACTACAACCTGCGTCGGCGCGGCGAGGTGGACGCCATCAACGGGTCGATTTCACGCGAAGGCCGCAAGTACGGCGTGCCGACGCCGGTCAACGACACCGTGGTGGCAATTATCAAGGCGCGCGAAGTCGGTTTTACGGATTGAGCGGGCTATTGCCGCCTTCTCAATTGGCAAGTTTGAACGTCTGCGCAAACCTGGGTGTGGGTGTCGCCGAAAGACGCGACTGAGCACTCGGGTTGCCCTCACACACAAAAATATTCCGGAGACAACCATGTTCTATCAACACGCCTGTACAGCATGCTTCGCTGACCGTTTGCCTGCGCCGTCCACATAACAAGATAAGCGAGCTCCAAGGCTTACTGGGACGAGTCATCTTGCCGGCAATACCTGCCGGAAACCACATCATGGTCGCCACGTTATCCACGTCGGCGTATCTGTCCTTTACCAGAGACATAAGGGGACGTTCATGCAAACCAACAAGGCATTGGCTGGAGGCGCAGAAATGCGCGATGCCGAGTCAGCGCTCATGCTGAAGGTCAAGCTTCGCGTGATTCCGCTCGTTATCATCTGCTATCTGTTCGCGTGGTTCGACCGAATCAATATCAGCTTCGCCAAGTTTCACCTGCAAAAAGAACTTGCGCTGAGCGATACGGCATACGGACTCGGTGCAGCACTCTTCGTCGTCGGCTACGTCGCGTGCGAGGTTCCGAGCAACCTTTTCCTGTATCGCGTGGGGCCCCGCAAGTGGATAGCGCGCATCATGATTTCCTGGGGCATCGCTACGGCATGCATGGTGTTCGTCAAGAGCGAGGGGCAGTTTTACATCGCACGATTCATCATCGGCGCAATGGAAGCAGGCTTCGCACCTGGCGTTCTTTACTATCTCTCAACGTGGTTTCCAGCCAAACACCGTGGTCGTGTAAGTGGATTGCTCTTTCTCGCGCTTGCGTTTTCGGGAATTCTGGGTGCTCCGCTCTCTGGATTCATACTCGGCCACTTCGAGGGGGTAGGCGGGATTGCTGCTTGGCATTGGATATTCCTCATTGGAGGACTTCCCTGCGTGCTCCTCGGATTCGTTGTGTTGTGGCGCTTTGACGATAAGGTCGAGGATGCGGCCTGGCTGACCAGCGAAGAGAAGAGGCTGTTACGTTCCCAACTCGATTCAGATGCGAAGAAGGCGGAGAGCCACTCATTCCTTGGCGCGCTGAAATCGAAAGCCTTCCTGATTCTGGCCCTTGCGTATTTCCTCGTGCAGATTGCGTCCTACGGCATGAATTTCTGGATGCCACAGCTCATCCGCTCGTCGGGGTTGCATGACCCTACGATGATTGGCCTGCTCACCGCGTTACCGTATCTCTTTGGAGGTTTCGGCATGCTTGTGATGGGCAAGCTGGGTGACCGTACGGGCAATCGTCGGATTGTGTTCGCGAGCTGCATTCTTCTGACTGCCGTGGGTTTCCTGGGCGCAGGCGTGTTCGCCAACGATACAGTCATGCTCATCATTTCGCTGATTGTGCTGGGCACCGGCATGCTGACTACCATCCCTGCCTTCTGGACGTTGCCACCGAAAGTCGTTACGGGCGTAGGCGCAGCCGGCGGGATAGCGCTGATTAATTCCATTGGACAGCTTGGCGGAATTGTTAGCCCGGTCATGGTTGGCCGTATCAGCGATATGACGGGGGGTACCACGCCCGCGCTTTATACAATCGTCGCGCTTTGCGTTCTGTGTGCGGCACTAGCCATCTGGGCGTTTCCTGCCCAGCTTCGCGCAAAGGACGTTTAAACGCCGTGACTGACGATGGCCCTGCTGCTGCGTCGAGCAGCAGTCCCATCGTGCGCATAGATGCCACTGCAAACACGGCGCTCCGCCTCGTCGAAACGCGCTACGGAGACCCCGGCTCTCAAAAGCCTTATTGGCATTGGCGGCTATTCGGTAACGACAACGGTGTTTGCCATTCGGTCATGCAGCGCTTGCCTACGCGGATTGAACGGAACCCGTAGAAATCCCGCTCCGCATATAGCGAAGGTGAGCATGTAGCCCGCTATGCGCAAGAAAGCTTGCCTGACCGTCATTGGCAGACCTGTATCCGCATCCACGATTCGCAATCGCAAGGCGCGCTTACCGGGAGACGTGCCCCATACCGCCCAAAGAATGCCAGTCACGAGAATCGGGACACACTGGCCTACCACCAGCCATAAAATAAGGGTCGAAGTAAAGGCGTCAGGCGCCAGCAAACAGGTCTTGAGTTGACGGTCCGAGAGGCACAAGAAGCACGATGACGGTCCACCAAAGAGAATCAATGAACAAGGCACGGGCGCGCTGGGAATAGGTGGCGTAGCGCATGGTAATGTCGGATTCTCCATGCGATTGCAGCATCAGTCAGTTGGCCTTCGTCCAGCGTTTCATCTTAGCCTGAGCAGGTGCTGCGAATGCAACGTCGTCGCCGCCGAAACAATTGGTGCGTAGGGTGTTTGTAATATTATGACGGGGTCGTCAACACCAAAGCGTCTCCAGTACTCTGTTCAATGCCCCATTCTGTTGAAATTTCTGCCGCCGTTATCTTTGCCCTTGCGCTCATTCACACGTTCGCCGTAGCACGCATTGAGAGGCTCTCGCACCGTTTTCCGCGGCATGCGGGTGTCTTCCACTTCCTCGCGGAGGTGGAGGTCGTCTTCGGATTCTGGGCGCTGATTCTGTGTCTCGTGATGTGGCCGCTCGTCGGGTCGCACGCGACCATCGAGTACCTGGAGCATCGTGAGTTTACGGAGGCGCTGTTCGTCTTTGTCATTATGGTGGTCGCCGCGAGTCGACCCATTCTCGTACTGGTAACGACCATTGTGATGCGGCTCGCGCGGTTTCTGCCTGTGCGCACTGAGGTTGCCGTTATCTGGTTCTCCCTGTCCGCCGTTCCCCTCCTGGGCTCCATCATCACAGAGCCTGCGGCGATGACACTCGCTGCGCTATTGCTGCGCGACACGCTGTTCTCCGCGCGAAGTTCCGAGCGGGTGAAGTATTTCGGCCTGGCGTTGCTTTTCGTGAATGTGTCCATCGGTGGGGTCATGACGGCGTATGCAGCACCGCCGGTGTTGATGGTCGCAAGTGCCTGGGGTTGGAGCACCGGATTTATGGCAGCCACCTTCGGATGGAAAGCAGCGCTTGCAGTTGTTTTCAATGCTACGGCTTTCGTCGCCCTGATTGCCAGGAGCGTGCCCACGCCCCGGGGGAGCGAGGGTGGTACAACCTCACAGTCCCAACACGTGCCGGTTGGCGTCACGCTAGTTCATCTCGCGTTTCTCGCGCTGGTCGTCATCAACTCGCATCACGCTGTCGTGTTCGTCGGGGCGTTCCTCTTTTTCCTGGGGTACACGCACGCTTACGAGCGCCACCAGTCGCCTCTCATGCTGCGCGAAAGCCTTCTGGTCGCTTTCTTCCTCGGTGGCCTGGTTGTGCTCGGCGGACTACAGCAATGGTGGCTTCAGCCGATTGTGCGTTCCATGGATGCGCTAACACTGTATTTCGGCGCAATAGGCCTGACGGCAGTCATGGACAACGCTGCCATCACGTATCTCGGGTCGCTCATACCCGGGTTATCAGACAGCGCAAAGTACCTGCTCGTGGCAGGAGCGGTGACGGGCGGAGGATTGACGGTGATTGCAAATGCTCCGAACCCGGCCGGCCTCGCGATACTTGGAAACCGGTTTTCAGGAGGCGCAGTGAGTCCGATGAAACTGCTTGGCGCCGCCCTTCTGCCGACCATAACAGCGGGCGTCGCGTTCCTGCTCCTGTAGACGCGCCTTTTGCCTTGCAAGATGCAGCAGACAGACAGCGTTGAGATGTGCCTTGACGTCAGCCGGCGTGTCGCCTTTTTTCGCATCCCAATCCTCGGCCGACTACGGCCACTGCAGCCGCAGGGGCGCGTCGACGAGCAGCCAACGAAACACATCAGGGAGACGACGCATTTGCTGCTCGGATACCGATTTCGGCTGCCATTGTGGCTCCATTCTTGGCCGGCCGTATATTGAAGCGCCATCCAACCCCACGCCTTGCATCGATAGGGCTAGGCAGTGCTCCTTAGCGAGGTCCATTAAATTAGAACTGGTAGAACTGGGCGGCATAAGTTGTCGTTGACCGCAAAGAGACCAGCGAGCAAATGCGACACGGCAATGCTGCGTCAGGCCCGCTCTATGTTTCGCCCGACGATAGCCCACGCAATCGACGGCGCAGCGCCTTTCCCGCATTAACCGTGGCTATCGACCCACGCGCGACACCACGCAAGGCCTGCTGATTCTGCCTCTTCATGAGTATCGAATGCGTCGAGCACCCCAGACGCTGCTACAACCTTCGAGTCGCGCATAATTGTGCCGCTGCTGGCGAAGCGCTCCGGTCGCAAGATGTCGTCCTGCTGAAGGATGGCATGGCCCCACAGCGTGTATCCACGGTATCTGTCAGTCTGCATCTGTCGACCCTTGTCGGTCCTCCGTCCGCTTCTCATCAATGATTGCCTAAACTCGAGCGGCTCGACAAGTATCTACTGCCTGAGCCGTGCAGTGTCGATTCCTGCCATCTTCGACGTAGCGTCAATCACCTTCAGTTCCTGACCAAAATCAAGCGGCCATTCCTCACCGTCGCATCGTACCGTCATGCCGTTATGCATAGAAATCAGATGACGCGCTTTGAACAGGGCGTCCACAAGCTTTGATTCCCGTTCGGCTTCCCGAACCCATTCGTCTGCTCTCATGTTGAAGTCTCCGTCTGGATGAAGCATGCGGCCAACATCAGCCTCCGAGCGAACGCATTTGCGGCATCGACGGACTGTTTCTGGGCGCGTCCATCGTTCAAGCCGCAAAAAAGTGTCAGTTCACTCCTACGGATTTGCGTGTACGATACTGTATAAATATACAGGTTTTTGGGTTGCCAATGTCTACCGCTACCGTTTCTGCCGAGGAGATACACCCGTCGCTATGGCGGGCGTCGCAGCTCGCCCGTAGTCGCGGAAGGGTTGTCGAAACTGGGTATCCAGCGCTGTCGGCAGAGCTGCCAGGTGGCGGATGGCCAGTAGGAGCGCTGGTCGACCTGCTGGTCCAGCAAGCCGGCGTGGGTGAGCTCCGGCTCCTGCGCCCGGCCCTCAGTGCCACAGGTAACCGGCCGGTTGCGTTCGTCCAATCACCGCATACCCCTGACGGCTTGGGGCTCAGCTACATCGGGTTGTCTCTGGACCAGGTGCTTCGCGTGAAGACGCAGAAAACTGCGGATGCGCTCTGGTCGGCGGAGCAGATTCTTCGCGCCGGCAGCTGCGGCGCACTGATTTTCTGGACGCAGTACGCCCAGGCTTCTTCGCTTCGTCGTCTGCACCTTGCTGCCCAGTCGTCGGAAACGCTGTTCATCATGGTGCGGCCGCTGGCCTGTGCACAGGACGCGTCGCCTGCGCTCCTGCGGCTCGCGCTCAGACCATCAGCCGAGGGTTTGACCGTCGACATCGTGAAACGACGAGGGCCCTCCCGCGCAGAGCCTCTGTCGATTCCCCTTCAACCAACCCCTGTTCTGTTTTCCCGCCATGCGCGTCTTTCTCGCCGTCCACTTGCCGAAGTTGCCGCTCGAGGTCTTCAGACCGAAGTGGTCACATGAACCTGCTCACGGCAGCGCCGTGCTTGAGAAAGACAGGGTCGTCATTGCAGATGCCACTGCGCGTCTGGCTGGCGTGCGTCTTGGAATGAAACGCGGTGGGGTACTTACGCTGTCCCCTGAGACGGCGATGCATGAACGCGACATTTGCCGGGAAAGCGCTGCGCAGCGCGAGGTTGGTATCGCGCTGATGCGTTTCTCGCCCGAAGTCGCACTGCTCGACGAAGCGACGGTCGTCGTCGAAGTCGGCGCGAGTTTGCGCCTCTTCGGTGGCTTGCTTGCATTGAGTCGTGAAGCGAAAGCCGTCCTTGGTGCTCTCGGTTTCACCGCGCGCATCAGCGCGGCCCCGACGGGCCAGGGTGCCTGGTTGCTCGCGAAATACGGGAACCGTCGAGTTTTGAAACTCGCGTCGCTAGAGCATCGGCTGTCCGCATTGCCAATGGCCGCGGTCCCTGAAGTCCGTCCGTTTTTCGACTGGTTTAATGGTCTGGGCTGCGAGACCATAGCGGACATACGGCGCCTGCCCCGCGCAGGGCTGCAACGCCGGTGTGGCGAGCACCTTCTGGATTCTCTCGACCGGGCCTTCGGCACGGCGCCCGAACTGTTCGACTGGCTGGAGCTGCCGCCAACCTTCTCCGCGCGGCTTGAGATGCCGGACCGGCTTGAGCACGCAGACGGAGCAGTGTTCGCTGCGCATCGACTGATTGTGCAGTTATGCGGGTGGCTCTGCGCCAAGCAACTCGCAGTCACCGGCGTTCGCCTTTCACTTGAGCATGAGCGCGGACGCGACGCGATTGAGCCGACCATCGTCAACATTGCATTGGGCGAACCGACATGGCGTGAAGAACATCTGGTCAGACTGGTGAAGGAACGGTTGCATCGCATCGAATTGGTCGCGCCGATGATTGCTTTGCGCCTCGATGCTACGAACGTCGAATCTGCGGCGCCGGCGTCCGACATGCTATTCCCTGAACCGGGCGGCTCAAAAGAGGACCATCAGAAGCTGCTCGAGCTGCTTGTCGCGCGGCTGGGCGAGGAAAACGTTCTGCGGCCGGCGCCCACGGCAGACCACCGTCCCGAAATCGCAAACCGCTGGATTCCAGTCACGCAGGAGAAAAAGTCAGACACCCTCCCGGATGGACTTCCTAGGCCGACCTGGATGCTCCCTACGCCCGTCCGCCTGCTGATGCGCAAGCACCGCCCGTTTTATGGCTCGCCGTTGCGCATGGTGTCGCCTGGCGAGCGGATTGAAGCCGGTTGGTTTGATGGTGAGCTCGTCACGCGTGATTATTTTGTCGCGCAGGGCGAAGACACGAGCTGCTACTGGATTTACCGTGAACGCGTCAGTAGCCGTGACGCTGAAGAAGACCAGCGCTGGTTTCTCCATGGCCTCTTCGGATGATGTGCTGTGGATACGACCTTCAATATCCTTCCGGCTTACGCCGAGCTTTTCTGCCGGTCGAACTTCTCTTTCCTGAGAGGCGCCTCGCACGCAGAGGAGCTTGCCGAACGCGCGGCGCAGTTGGGTTACTCAGCGCTCGCCGTAACGGATGAGTGCTCACTGGCTGGCGTGGTGCGCGCTCACGTCGCCGCGAAGACAGCGAAGCTTCCTTTTATCGTCGGCGCCTACTTCAAGCTGGTCAACGCCGACGGGTCGCCGGCGTTCGGAATTATCCTGCTGGCGAAGAATCGAGAGGGATACGGCAACCTGTCCGAACTCATCACTCTCGCCCGGACACGCGCACCGAAGGGCGAATATCGACTCACGCCTCAGGACCTGTCGCGACCAGAGAAGGAATATCGCCATCTGCTGGGAGCGCCAGATTGTCTTGCGATTCTCGTCCCCGACTTCCCCGCAAAAGAGGACGTGCTGGAAGCGCAGGTCGAATGGCTCGACGACACGTTCACGGGTCGTGCATGGGTCGGTCTGGTGCTACATCAACGCGCAATGGACGACATCCATCGTGGTGCGGTTGAGTTTGTCGCTCGCAACTTCGATGTCCCCGTAGTTGCGCTCGGCGACGTTGTCATGCATGTGCGCTCCAGAAAGCCGCTGCAGGACACTATGACTGCAATCCGTGTCGGCAGGCCCGTTCATGAATGCGGCTATGAACTCGCGCCCAATGCTGAGCAGCATCTGCGCTCACGGTTGCGGCTGGCCAACCTGTATCCGGACGATGCGCTCGCCGCGACTGTAGACATTGCGAATCGCTGCACTTTTTCGCTCGACGAGTTGCGCTACGAATATCCCGACGAACTTGTGCCAGTGGGCATAACGCCGGCTGCGTATCTCCGGCAGGAAACATATATCGGCGCGCAGCGACGCTTTCCATCAGGCATTCCGCACAAGGTACAGGAACAGATTGAATACGAGCTGGACCTGATTGGAGACCTGCAATACGAGCCGTACTTCCTCACCGTCTATGACATCGTCCGTTTCGCGTGGAGCCAGCACATACTGTGTCAGGGTCGCGGCTCTGCTGCCAATTCAGCTGTGTGTTACTGCCTCGGTATCACGGAAGTCGACCCTGCCCGCGGCAGTATGCTTTTTGAACGCTTCATTTCGAAAGAGCGTGGCGAGCCACCTGACATCGACGTGGATTTTGAGCACCAGCGGCGCGAGGAGGTGATTCAGTATATTTACCGCAAGTACGGTCGCGACCGCGCAGCAATCGCAGCTGCGGTGTCAACATATCGGCCACGCGGCGCGCTACGCGAGACGGGAAAGGCACTCGGCGTCGACCCGCAACTTGTCGACCTGGTTGCTAAGAGCCACCATTGGTTTGACACAAGTGAAGACCTCTTAAAGAGATTCGCGGAGTCGGGTCTTGACCCGGAGAAGCCGCTCATTCAGGCATGGGCAAGACTTGCCTCTCAGTTGCTCGGCTTTCCGCGGCACCTGTCACAGCACTCTGGCGGCTTTGTCATAAGTCGCGGCAAGCTCACGCGCCTCGTCCCGGTTGAGAACGCAGCCATGGCAGACCGCTCCGTTATCGAATGGGACAAGGACGATTTGGAATCGCTTGGACTTTTGAAAATCGACGTGCTGGCGCTCGGGATGCTGTCTGCGATTCGCCGCACGCTCGACTTAGTTTCGGAGCAGCGCGGTGAACGCTTCGAAATGCAGGACATCCCCTCTGAAGACCCCGCAACATACAAGATGATTTCAGAAGCGGACACCGTCGGCGTTTTTCAGATTGAATCTCGCGCGCAAATGTCCATGCTGCCGCGCATGCAGCCCCGCACGTTTTACGACCTCGTCATTGAAGTGGCGATTGTCCGGCCGGGCCCGATTCAGGGTGGTGCTGTTCATCCATACTTGCAGCGCCGCCAAGGTTTCGAGCCAGTGACGTATCCGAGCGATGCGCTCAAGACGGCGCTTGGGCGAACACTTGGAGTGCCAATTTTTCAAGAACAGGTGATGCAGATTGCCATCCTGGCAGCTGGTTTCTCCCCGGGCGAGGCCGATGGTTTAAGAAGAGCCATGGCCGCCTGGAAGCGCAAAGGCGGTCTGGAAAAATACTACAACCGGATAGTGGTTGGGATGCAGGAACGTGGGTATGACCTTGCCTTCGCCGAGTCAATTTTCGAGCAGATTAAGGGCTTCGGTGAGTATGGCTTTCCGGAGAGCCATGCTGCCAGCTTCGCGCTCCTTGTCTACGCGAGCAGCTGGTTGAAGTGCCATGAACCTGAGGCGTTCCTAGCTGCGATGCTGAACTCGCAGCCAATGGGTTTTTACTCGCCGTCGCAGCTAGTGCAAGACGCTCAGCGCCATGATGTCAGGGTATTGCCAGTAGATGTCTCCGTCAGCGGATGGGATTCGTCACTTGAACACGGTGCTGGCGCGACCCGACCGGCTGTCCGTCTCGGTCTGTCGCTGCTTCGCGGCATGAAGGACGGTGCTGCAGAACGAATCGAGACCGCTCGAGCGGTGCGGCCGTTCGGAAGCGTTAGCGACCTTGCCCGCAGAGCGCAACTCGACCGAAAGGACCTGCACGTCCTTGCTGACGCAAACGCGTTGGCATCTCTTGCCGGAAACAGGCGGGAAGCTCTTTGGCAGTCGGTCGCGGCCGTGCCGGACAAAGACATGCTCGCAATAGCGGCTGTTGAGGACGAGACACCTGAACTGGGCGCGCCGACGGAGGCGCACGACATCGTCGCCGACTACCGTTCAGTCGGTCTTACGCTTGGTCGACATCCGCTCGAGCTGCTGCGGCCGCAACTGCTCGCAAATCGCTTGATGCCAGCTTCGACGCTGCGTACGTACCGCGACGGACGGCTGGCGCGAGGCTGTGGTCTTGTTACCGTACGGCAACGGCCTGGCACAGCAAAGGGGGTGATGTTCGTGACGCTAGAAGACGAGACCGGCAACGTGAATGTCATCGTGTGGCCCAGCCTGCTTGAGAAGCAGAGAAAGGAAGCGCTCAGCGCATCGCTACTTGCCGTGTATGGGACGTGGCAATGCCAGGGTGAGGTTCGACATCTGGTTGCGCAGCGGCTGGTCGACATGTCGCATCTCCTTGGCGGTCTGATTACCGCGAGCAGGAACTTCTGCTGAGCGGACGCAAATGCGTATCATGAAAGGACAAAACGGAGGCATTCATGTGCTACTCAGCCCAGGTTCTCGCGGACTATCGGAAATTCGTACGCGCTTTTGGCGCCCTGATGGACATTCACGAGTTCGCCCGTCTGTTTTTTGAGCGCGCCGAGGGCATCAGCAGAGCGAAGATACCAAAAGCCATGGAAGAAGCCTTTTCCGAACCACAGGATGATGCAGAGCGCGAAATCAAAGCTGCCATCGACAAGTTCAACTCAGCCCAGTCTTTGAAGCTTGAGCAGGACCTGTTCAAGCAACGTAAGCGTCTGGCAGACGCGGGACGGACACTGCAGACAAAAATCACCAAAGCAGCGACAGAAAGCCAGCGAATCGCCACCGACAAAATTGCATGGACCAAGGGAAAACTCGAAGACTTGCAACGAACCGACCTGCAACCGCGGGACTCGCGCATATTTCCGGGCCACTATGCCCCAGTGATGGTGATGGAGAACGGGCGACTCGTCGTCAAACCGATGCGCTATCAATGCCGGATTGCGGGCAAGCCGGCGTCGTACGATATAAAGTATCCTGGCACCTACAATGCGCGCCGGGATAGCCTCGAAGGTTTCTGGGCACCATGCTTTGGACGCACGCATGCCGTCCTTCTCGTCGAAGTCTTCTACGAGAATGTGAGCAAGGCGAAGTTCGAAAATACGTTACTTGAGACTCACGAGCGCGATGAGAATGTCGTTCTCGAGTTTCGTCCGAGCAATGGGGAAGTAATGCACGTCGCCTGCCTGTGGTCACGGTGGAGCGCGCCGGGGCAGCCGGACCTGCTGTCGTTTGCGGCCATTACGGATGAACCTCCTCCTGAAGTAGCCGCTGCAGGACATGACCGGTGCATTGTTCCCATCAAGCCGGAAAACGTCGATGCGTGGCTCAACCCTGACCCGAAGAATCTGGACGCGGTGTATGCAATTCTTGATGACAGGGACCGGCCGTACTTTGAACATCGACTTGCGGCATAGCGATTGGCCAGGCAGACATCGGGCGCCAACGTACCAGGCGCCTGCCTCTCTCAGACAGTTCGCATTTCAGCGCAAGGTCACAGAACGCCTCACCTGTGGTGGACTGGCTTGAGCAACTGGAAGGAAACCTGGATGATACGCAAGACGCTCAATGCCTCGCAGCTTCAGCAGGAGGTCAACCGGCGAATCCATCGACTGCAGGAAATCGTCGAGGATGGCGTGAAGATTCGCGTGCCGCGGCCGCAGTTGCAAGAGGCTGACAAGACCGGCTGCAACTGGAACATGACTCACTTCGGTAATGCAGTCGGCTTCGAGCGCGACATCGAGGACGTGCTCAAGGTCGCGCGTGCGGAATACAATCTCGGTGCCGAAGTGAAAGACACCGGCAACCCGTTTGGGGGCTAACCGCGAAAGACATCGATTCGTTGTTCGTTCTTGATGGTGCCTGACGTTGCGATGGCCCGCGTCGTTTCAATACCCGCGCCATTCATGATGCTCGCGCCACTCGTGCTCACGCCATTCCTGGCGGCGCCACTCACGTTCACGCCACTCGCGACGTTCGCGCCATTCACGGGCCCGCCAGTCGTCGTCGCCGCCGTACGCGACGGCGACAGGTGCGGGAGCATACACGACGGGAGGCGGCGGTGCGTACACTGGCTCTGCCGGCGCATAGACGGCTCCAGGTATGCCCAATCCGATGGCGACGTCGACGTGTGCCGATGCTGCTGTTGATGCTGCCAGTACTGCCAGACCGAGCGCTGCGCCAAGAATTTTCTTGTTCATCTTCGCTACTCCTCGCACATTGAGTGCAATGTCAGTGACTACGGCTCGGAATGTAAGGAAGGGTGTCGGACACAGGTGAAACGGCGGTGCGAGATTGGTAACACGGCATTACCTTGCCATCGCCGAGCGCGAGCCCCCTAGGCATCTCAGGGACCCGACGAGGCCGACGCATCACTTGTCCGCAGATAGAGCTCGCCATTTATCGAGCAGGACCAGCATGTTTCGAGGCCAGTTTTTGGGGTCCCGACGCTGGTGACGTGGCTGACGTACTCACCTATCAACCAGAGCTGGCGTATGGCAACGAAGTTGTACATTGCGCCGACGTCCGAATCTACCATGCCGGCGACGGACCGGTAGCCGTCCAGAAATGCCTGCCAGACCTGCTGGGCCTTCTCGTCCGGCTCAGTGAGACTGCTCTGAAGGAGCCTGCCCCATAGATAAACCGCTATGTCGTAGGTCTGATAACCTGGGCCACTGTCATCAAAATTGAAGGCGGCTCCTTAAAGGTTTTCGACCGACTTGGACGAGTTCTCAGCGTTTCGCCCAACGCCCTGCGGCGCGGCGATACGGCGGCGACCACGCAAGCCAGACGCCATAAATTCTAGGCAGACACGTCGGCCGCGGGGCGCACCGGCGAAGAGCACGTCGAACGCTCAAAGCATCATCGCTGCGTGCCCCGCTGCACCGACAGGCGTAAAGGCGCACTTACAATCCCGCAGAGAGCCCTACACAGGAGTGGAGCGTGACCGCAACGACACCGCGTTATTCGCCGGAAGCGACACTGCGCCGGCGCCAACGTAATCACGAAAAGTGGGTCGCTGCAGCGAAGGAAGTTCATGGGGCCGACCGGTTCGACTATGGGCCATCTGCGGCGCGGTTCTGCAAGCAGAAGGACCCCGAGGTTGACCTAATCTGTCGGACTCACGAGACCGCTTTCGGTGTGCTGCCGATGGACCACCTGCGCTACAAGGGCGGCGGGTGCCCCGAGTGCGAACACACTGCGCGAAGTGTCGGACGTATCGACGAACAGCAAGCAAAGTTCATGGCGTGGTTCGAGGAGAACCTTGCCGCGCGGCTAGCGATTGAGACACCGTTTGCGGGGATGACGAAGGACATTCGCCTCAGGTGCCTGATACACGACAGGCTCGAGACTACCAAGCCGACCTATTTGATGGTGAGCGGCACGTTCGGCTGTAGGCTGTGCGCGAGGGAAAGTCAGGCGACCGGCAACCGGCTTGAGGAGCAAGCGCTCCGCGACGAACTGGAGCCGACACTTCCGAGTCACATCCAGTATCTGGGCAGCTACTTCGACCTGTCCCATCGTTGCACAAAGATTCGCATCGAGTGCGCGAGCCACGGTAAGCGTGACGTGCGGGCCGCCTATCTGAGGAGGTCCAGCCACAAGTGCCCCGACTGCGGAAACGAGAACGTCGGGCAGGGCGCCTATCGCCTTCGCCGCCTGCTGGACACCGGCGAAGAGGGCCGGCTCACGTGGGTGGTAATCGGCGAGGTTGAAGTGTTTGGCATCCGCTCGGTGAAGGTCGGTATCACAAGCAGGACCCTTTCAGCGCGCTACAGCTGGTACCTGAAAAAGACGTTTTTTTCGGCAAGGCTGCGAGAGATTGACGCCCTCATAATCGAGAACCGGGTCCATCGGACGTTCGTGCAGCATAAGGACCCGCGCATCTTCAAGGCAGGAATGCGCAACGGCAAGCGATGGGGCGGCGACACAGAGTGCTACTGGCCGAAACGGCGTGGAGAAATAGAGGCCTTCGTCCGGGCTTTTGTCGACAATCTCTCCGCGCAAAAACCCGACTATTGGGCTGAGTATGAGACGTTCGAAACTCCGCAATGGGGAGTGATAGACAAGAGCCGGGAAAAGAACCTGACCAACGTTCCGCGGCCGGTGGTGTGTCTCGACACCGGCATCACGTACGCGTCAATCGCCGAAGCGTCTCGCGCCTTGAATCTCAGCAACATCTCGTCGGTGCTCACGGGCAACCGGCGGTTGGCGGGGGGATTCCGATGGGCTTACGCAGAAGAAGCGGAAGCCAAGGCACACGAAGAGCTACGGGACAGGCAATACACTAGCCGACGCGTTCGATGCGTAGAGACAGGCCAAGTCTTCGCGAGCCTGACGGAAGCGGGAAAAGCAAAAGGAATCAGCAGCTCGCACATAACATCCGTCTGCAAGGGTCGTCGCCGCCAGGCCGGCGGTTTACGGTGGGAGTACTTGGTTGCTGACACCGGCGCGAAAGTCGGCGGTCCCACTCAGGGCGACCTCTTTGACACGACACTAAAAAGCTGAACCTCGCTGGATTCTTAAACACAGCGAGGACATACATGTACCCGAACACCGTGGGCGGCCCGCATGCATCCAGTGGCGACCGCGGTCATAGGCGTGTCGCGGCAGAAACTTTTCCTTCAGTGTTGAAAACAACAAGCGCCCCGAGGATTCAGACACCTTGCGTCGCGGGCGATGGTCCCGCTGTCTGCGCGTCGTTCCGGCGCAGGAGGTCTTCCTGCCGATGTAGTCCGTCACCGAAGACGCCATACGCCTCGCAGCGGCAAGTGTCTTCGGAAGAGGTCGAAGCCGATGCTTTACCGTGACCCCAAGTCGGGCGCGACCTGGAGCGGACGAGGTCCGGCGCCGGCGTGGCTGGCTGGTGCCAAGGACCGGACACGGTTTTTGATTGATGGAGCCGGCGCAGCGGCCGAGGCGAAACCGGCGGTCACGAAGGTTGTGGCGAAGAAGGCCCCGACGGCGAAGAAATCTGTTGCCAAGAAGGCCGTGAGCGCAAAGGTGCCGGCTCAGAAGGTGCCGGCTAAGAAGGTGCCGCGCAAGAGCGTGGCCGTGCCGGTTCCGGTAGCCGCAGACGAGTCAGGCGCCGAGTTGACGACCTAAACATAGTTGTCAGGCACCCGGCGGAGCGGGTTCTTCTGGTTCCACCGGATACGCCGGGCCGACGACGTCTTATTGCGCTTGCACTACCTGACGTTGCGCGGCTTGCTGTTGAGCGTGTTGCTTCGCAAGGTGCCTGCCGACTATGCGGCCACCGACCGCGCCGACGACAGCGTGGGGTGCCCCGCAACCCGCCTACCACCGCGCTCTTGAAGCATCCTGCGGCGTTTGCCGCGCCTGCCGTCGCGATGGCCAGCGCCGTTGCTATCAACGCGATTCGTACCGGACTATGTGTTTCGGAAAGGATAGAGCGAGGCCTAGGTCGGACCAAAGATTGACCCAGATTGTACGGCGTACACAGTGTCGCCAGTCATTCGCTCAAGCGCAATCTTCGGCAGCACGTTGTCCACGATAACCAGGTAGTGCTCCAGCAACGAGCGAAGGTGGTCCAGCTTTCCGTCCTCGATTTCATGCCATAAACTAGGCAAATATCGAGTCACTATCGAGAACGCATACAGAATCACGAAGTGCAGAGTAAAAACATCGTCGGTTCCCCAAAAGGGAACCACGACGCTGGAACCGCAATAGCCGGACTTATGCAATGTGAGATGCTGGTGCCAGTGTTCGCGCGCTGGATGTTCAAGTTTCCCCGTTGGAAGCACCTGCCCAGTGAACGGGTTTTTCCTGTCTTCAAAATCCTTGATTGGAAGGTCAAGCGCGTTCGCCTGTTCTGCGGTAATTTTGTAGCCGACAGGAGATATCGCAATGGAAGACGTTGTGTTCAGCGCTGGTGTCAATGTCTTGGCGTCGTACAGGCTACCAATCGTTGATGTGCCAATTTGGTCGAGCTGGTGCTCCAGCTCCGAGTCGTGCTGCTTCCCTACTTGAAACGATAGCGGGTGTGTGCCGAAGTATTCCTGGGCTACGCTTTGCAACTCCGGAACTCGGCGCAGAAGGTCAGCGAGCGAAACTAGGTGCGCTCGCTCTGTATCATTCGACATTTTACGTAGCCTGCGGTCGAACGCAAATCCATCGACGGGCAGCTTGCGGGTCTTGCTGTAGGCAGCGAAGTGCCCAGACTTCATGCAGCCGATGAGGTAGTTCGCCGGAAATCCGTCAGTATCAGCAGCTATCGTGAACAGGCCATGCCCCTGCTCTGTATGTCGCTGTATTGACGGCAGTGTGCTTGTCTCGTCGCCAGCAGCAATTTGCTCGGCTATCGAGACTTGCAGCAACGCATAGTAGCGAGAAAGCACACGAGCGTTTAATCCACCCGATTTCGTTTCCCAGTAGCCGACCGCTGACCGTACGGCCCACGCCATGCCCGCCGCCTTTTCGGTCAGGGCGCCTTCTGGCATCGCCGGCGACCGGCGAAGAATGACCTTCTCGCACAGTTGATGGCTGGTCAGCCGCTTAACGCGTAGCCAGACAACTTCGGACAGGTTGTCCGCAAAAATATGCTCTGCAGTCATTGGAGCATCTCGTGTTGGGATTAGGTATCTTGGTCAGCCGGTCGCTTCAGCGAAATCCAGTTGCCCGGAGGGATTTCGAAAACGTCAAGCTAGCAGAAGTGACCATGTGCTGTCATTCATGTAGGCTGACCGGACATGCCCCGTGCATATTCATTATGATGAAGTCCAAGGCTTGATTTTGAAGCCAAGAAACTGTTGATAATGCGGCGCTTCCTGGTTGAGCGAAACAGTCCCATCGTTGGCTATCAGGATGACGCCACGGTCGTACAACGCATGCAAGTCCCTGCGAAGCAGGATGCCGTCGGCCGCTGTGTTGTCACCCTGTCGCCAATCGCGTCCGTTGATGTGCGCAGCTTCCAACGCCTCAGGAACGTCACATCCACTGATGGCGCATCTGCCGTCAAAACGTCGAAAAACGGCTTCCCTAAATGCCGCTTGGAACGGACGGACCTGAGTCAAGGTGAAACGGGCGAGCAATTCATCGAATCCCGTCGTCGGCTCGTGGATGGGCGATGGCTCGTTGGGGGGCGTCTGACTCGGGGCACCCGCCCAGAATTCATAGCACCGCGCGCGCTCTAGGTCATCGTCCTGAATTCCGAATTCCCCCTCGAGGCCTGGGGAGCACTTGCCTGAGTCTTTGTCGACGATAAGTGCTGTGATGACAGGTTCTCTGGCGTCGACGCACTGGTGGCCTAATGAGCGCATTGCCGTGTATAGCAGGAAGAAATGGAGACCAAACGTATCCATCAGTTCGCCATACGTTACGGTGCTTGTTCGTTTCGCCACCGCTATAAGCCATTCTCGAATCATCGGCAGCTTTGCCGCGAGGTTGCCGGTTGATATGCCGGATTCTTGCGCAACACCGTCCGGGAACTCGCCCTCTGCCTTTGTCTTGTGTCCAAGCGCGTGTTTGAAAAGGTCACCCGTGACCAATCCGCTCAGCACCGCAACAACCGCCCCGTCCTCGTTAGTTTCAAGGCGGTCGATAATGAACACGCCATCGTCTCGGAAAGAACCTATCTTTCGGGGGATGAGCGGCCGGGTGGTTCGGTTTTGCGCCCGCTACGACAAATCAGACCGCTTCGGCGACGCAATCCGACAAAATTGGGCATGCGCGCGGGCTTGGCCTCGAAATCCGACATCGGACCGCCATGCTGCAGAGCCCGCTGCGCGAGCGCCGAACTCCAATTCCGGAGACGCGACCCGACAAAATTAGCCGTTCCGGGGACGCTACCCGACAAACCAGAGGGATTCATCCGTGAGGCTACGCAACGACTCTCGCGCATTATCCTCGCGAACGTCGACTCCCAGTCGCGCCGTTAACGTATCGACAATGGCTCAAGCTGCGCCGAGGTCCGCAGCCGTCACGAGAATGCGGGCGCTGCGCAGCGCCCGACTCTTTCGTTCGGACACCTCTAATATTCGCCTGAGTCCGCGCTCGAAGGCGGAGACAAGTGTTGCGTCATCGGATTCTCGCCGACACAAAAAATGTCGCTCCAGCGCATCTCGCGTTACAGCGCATGCGATGTAGCGACCTTGCGACATCAAGGTAAAAGTAATGAGACGCCCCTCGGCAAACAGCCCCGGGGCGTCCTTTGATTGCAACCATTTCTTCCTCAAATTCAAATTCGAAAACACTGCTGGGCCTGCTATCGCCCCTCGCGTTTGTGTCGCAAGTCAAACCTCATTCGAGGCAGAAGCAACGCACGGAGCTTAACGCGCCATAAGTTAGAAAATATTCCGGTTTCTTCCGCACTCAAGCCTTATCACTCACAGTCTTCACAAGCGTCTCAACACCTTCGTTCGGCTCACAGCTAACCGGAATTTCAGGAGTGAGTAGATACGACCTAGGTTGATTTTCGGGTACGGTGAGGGCCAGCGGGTCCAGAATTCGGTCCAAGTCTGCCTTTGACAACAGGCCACGCGACAAGACGAGGTCATAGACTGGGGCGCCCGTCTCGAGCGCCTCGCGGGCTATCTGGGTTGCGTTGGCGTAGCCGATATACGGGTTCAACGCTGTGACCACACCGATGGACCGCTCTACGCTTGCGCGAAGCTGGTCGATGTTCGCCACGATTCCTCGAACGCATCTGTCCGCAAGCGTCTTGCACCCTGCAGCCAGATGCTGAATGCTTTTGAACAGGCTGAATGCGATGATGGGCTCGAAGGCGTTGAGCTGAAGCTGGCCTCCTTCTGCCGCCAGCGTGACCGTGAGGTCGTTTCCAATGACCTCAAAGGCGATTTGATTCACGACCTCTGGGATGACTGGATTAACCTTTCCCGGCATGATGCTGGAGCCGGCCTGCATCGGAGGCAACTGGATTTCTCCAAAGCCACAGCGCGGACCAGACGAAAGCAATCGAAGGTCATTGCAGGTTTTGGAAAGCTTCACTGCGATGCGTTTAAGAACGCCCGAAACCTGCACGAACGCACCGCAGTCTTGCGTAGCCTCAAACAGGTTTCCAGCAGTAAGGAAGGCATAGCCGGTGTTCCGGCGCAGATGGTGGCAGGCGGCAGCTGCATAATCAGGGTGGGCAGTGATGCCAGTTCCTATCGCAGTGGCGCCGAGATTGATTTCAAGAAGAAGCAGTCGAGCTTCAGCCAGTCGGGCCTCGTCTTCCTGAAGCATTACTGCGTAGGCGCTAAATTCTTGACCGAGTGTCATGGGCACTGCATCTTGCAACTGAGTGCGGCCCATTTTCAGCACGCCACAGAACTCCGCTGCTTTTGCTTCGAAAGTCTCACGAAGGTACGCCATTGCCCCGAGCAAGTCGTCAATATAGAACTGCAACGCAAGCTTGATGGCCGAAGGATATACGTCGTTGGTGCTCTGACCAATGTTGACGTGCTCGTTGGGGTGCAGGCGATGATAGTCACCACGCTCGGCTCCGAGGATTTCTAGCGCCCGATTTGCAATGACCTCGTTCACGTTCATATTGCTCGATGTCCCAGCGCCACCCTGAATGACATCGACGACAAAGTGCTCGTGATGTTTGCCATCAATGATTTCGCGACACGCTGCCTCGATAGCTAGCGTGCGCTCGCCATCTATTAGACCTAACTCTGCGTTGGCCTGAACTGCAGCCCGTTTGACTTCCGCCAGCGCGCGAACCAATCCTCCATACTGGCTAATTGCTATGCCGCTGATGGGGAAGTTTTCTACGGCTCTGAGCGTATGTACGCCGTAGAGCGCGTCGCAAGGCACTTCCCGTTCTCCAAGCAAATCGTGCTCGAGCCGAGTGCGTTCAGTTTGCATCATTGCTATGTCTCTCACTTAATACTAACACGACGCTGACCGCAGTCAGCATTGTGACTACGCCGAGCACAAGAAATCCCATCGACGGTCGCGGCAGGGCCGCGTCCAAAACCGAATAAACGTCAACCAACCGCATGCTTCCATAAAAGCGGAAAAACATGGTCCATCATCTCCGTTTCTGTCGTTTGTACAAGGCATGAACTACGCGCATTTCCTCGCGCGTGTAGCCGACTGCGTTGCTCCGTCTGTGCGGTAAGCATTCCTGCCGACAATGCGCGGAAGGTGAGAGAGTCGGGGTTCATAAAAAGCTGGTCAATTTCGCACAGTGCTCGCTCCTGAAGCTAAGTGACGCGCTGCGAATTCCATTCGCCATTAATGGCGCAGGAACGCGAAGCGGTTGCGTCAGTGTGCGTCTAAGACAGTTGGGGTTGCGAAGTTGAAACCCTTTATATGGTCGAAAATACTTAGTGTCGTCGAAAAAGCTGCGAGCCTACCTAATTTCATTCTTGATGCTGGTGCCAGCGGGTAGTCGTATTTAAACGCGTTCGCCATCAAGCGATGTATGTGATGGCAATCCTTACATCCCTCGAGTACAAAATGAAAAACATGCGACGAGACAGCGCGACATACATTGTCGTCGGTGGCGGTACGACCGGATGTATTGTTGCGTCTCGACTCTCGGAGGACGCGTCGGCAAAGGTGTTGCTCATCGAGGAAGGGCCCAGAGATACGAGCCCGTATATTCGGTTTCCCGGGACCTATTACAAGACTGCGCAAGGCGGCCTGCTTAAACGCTACCAGTGGGAACCAGCGGCTGGCTACGAACGCGAAGCGAATGACACGATGGCGCAGGCGAGCGTGCTTGGAGGTGGCAGTTCAGTCAACGGTATGGTTTATGTTCGAGGTAATCCACAGGATTACGATAGCTGGGACGCCGCTGGTGCACATGGATGGGCGTTCCGAGATGTTCTGCCATATTTTCGACGCGCCGAAAATAATAGAGATTTCTCAAATGAACACCACGGCACGGACGGGCCCATTGGTATCAGCTTTCCAGCGAGTGTGCATCCCCTGACCAGGAAGTGGCTCCAGGCTTGCCAGCAGTCCGGATTGCAATACGTTCCCGACTTCAACGGCGGATTGCAAGACGGTTGTGGGCTTTATCAGGTTGCCGTCAAGGATGGACTTCGTTCGAGCTCAGCAAGTGCCTATCTGCGACCGGTCGAGAAGCGCGGAAACCTCACTGTGCTCGTCGGAGCGAAAGTGCTTCGAATCCTGGTGGAGCAAGAGCGTGCTGTCGGCGTTGAATATTCCATCGATGGCGTGAAGCTGCAAGTTTTCGCAGACAACGAAGTTATCGTCTCTTCGGGTACCATAAATTCGGCCAAACTTTTGATGCTCTCGGGTATTGGTCAAGGCGCATCGTTACAGCGACATGGAATCAAGGTACATGCGGACCTTCCTGGCGTAGGAAGTAATTTGCAGGACCACTTGGAAATGTCGCTGGTCTATCAGATGAAACCGGGTGCGGACAGCTATGACAAATTCAAAAAGCCACATTGGAAAGCGTGGGCGGCACTGCAGTACGCCGTAGCACGCAGTGGTCCCATCGCGTCGAACCTTATCGAAGGCGGAGCGTTCTGTCGAGGAACGCAAACAGACCTACCGCCGGACCTGCAGTATTTCTTTATCGTGGGCGCAGGCGTTGAAGAAGGCACGGAACGTGTTCCCGGGGGGACAGGGTGTACGCTGAACTTTGAGCATGTGCAACCGCGTTCCCGAGGAGAAGTGTCGTTGCGCAGCGCCAATCCGAATGACCCGCCACGGATTGCGCCCAATTACATGGTGGACCAACACGACGTTGACCGGCTGGCCGAAGGGTTCCTCATTGGCCAGGAAATCATGAGCCAACCAGCGATAGAGCCGTACATTGAACGCGAGCATTATCCGGGCCAGCGGTTCTCAAATCACAGGGAACTGGGCGAATATCTTCGGAAGAACGCACGAGCGGCGCTTCACCCTGTTGGGACGTGTCGAATGGGCAGTGACCCCCTCTGCGTGGTCGACCCCGAACTACGGGTCCGAGGAATTGCAAACCTTAGGGTTGCAGACGCATCTGTTATGCCTCGCATTCCGTCTGGCAATACAAACGCCGCTTGCACGATGATTGGCGAGAAGGCATCTGACATCATCCGCGGAAGGGGGCTCCCTGTTCCAAAGTCGATGTTGACCGGAAGCGACGGCTAGCGAGAATGGCACGGATTGGTGCACTTCGTGGCGTTTTTGTTTCTAATGGAGGCTGAGTTGTCACTGGAAAATAACCGTATCACTTTCAACACCACGGCCGCGAAACATTCGTCATTGGTGATGGAACTTGATATTGCAAGAAGCGCCGGCTACACGGCGGTAGAAATAACGCAGGACAAGGTACGAACATATCTTGACGCAGGTTATTCGTTTGACGACCTGCGCCAAGAACTAGGCGGATTCACAGTCCATGGTATCGGCGCCCTTGTCGACGTCGAGCGGCAGGGAATTGCTGAAAAGGAACTCTGGCGGGAGGCGGATGCGCTTTTCATGCTGGCTCATGCTGTTGGTGCTAAAGGCGTCCAGATTGTTTCAGGTCCGTTGGATGTCCACGCGGTGATTGAGTTCAATGGGTACGGGTTTTCAAAGCGGTACACAGGTTTGCTTCAGCATTCTTACGATGACCAGCTACGGCTGTCCGTGAAGAACCTTGCTGCAATTGCTCATCGTGCTCGGGACTATGGCTTGACCGTATATCTTGAAGCGCTTTCGTGGGCTCCGCTCAGTTCGCTCGAGCAGCAGGTGAACATCGTACAGCGCGTCGGTTGCGACAACTTGAAGCTCGTCGTTGACTTCTGGCATTGCTACACGTCGGGAGCAACACCAGAGCAGTTGTCGAAGGTGGACCGGGATTGCATCTACGGTGTGCACGTGTGCGACTCATTGCCATATTTTGGGGGAATACCAATCGAGACAATCCTACGGGATGTGCCGACAGGAAGCGGGGTCCTCAACCTGCGGGATTGGACTGATGCTGTAAAGGCGACAGGTTTCGACGGCTGGTGGTGTAGCGAGACTTTTTGCAAGAAGCAGCAGCAAGGCAATAGCTACGCCGTGGCGAAAGAATTGAAGCGGCAACTCGAGACGTTGGTATTTAGCTGAGGTATTTGAAGGGGCCCGTGAATCGCTGGCACGGGCCTTTGTATTTGGAACGGCTTGTTACGTCATAGCCAATCGGTCGAAAGCCGCCTCGCGCAAGAGGCCCAAATCAAGTCTTTGGGAACTGGGTCATGGTCCTATCGTAGACGTGTTTCGCACGCACTTCTACGGGTGCTCTGCGCAGGAAGTCGGAAAGAATCTCGACTCCCCAATATTTCTGATGAAATCCAGCTGTTTGTACAGCATTGACGAACGATGGGCAGTCGAATTCACCCTCACCACATGCCTTTCGGTGATAGACCGAATCATGCATCAACGTGCCGACTGCGCTGGCGCCTGCATCGTTGAGTTCAACGCCCTTGATAAAGCGGGCTGGTACTGCGCTAACTTCTTCATAGGTGGTGCCGCTGCGGACGACGTGCCAAATATCAATCACAAGGCCGCCGTTCTCTCGGTCAGCCCCTTGGACTATAGGTAGCGCGTCTGCGAGACTCGCAACCTTGCAGAATGGCATGAATTCGAGTCCGACCGTAGCGTCAATTGGGCTGAAGTCGTCGCAGAGTTTTCCAAATTCGTCGGCCATTTGGCTGTGGTTCGTGGGAGCGAGGTCAAGGTGACTCACTCCGACCTTGAGGTTGCACATCCCCAGTTCTCCACCGAACTTCAGGAACTCCCTGCGTGCGCGGTCAGACGCTTCGCGACGGCCGTCGTTCGTGTACCAGTCCATGAGGATTTCGAGCTCTAAGAAGTCGAGTCCATTGTCTTGCAGAATGCGTCGAACTCCGGATGCGCCGTACTTTTGTACGCTGTAGCGGCAATCGTCGAGGCTCAGCCCAATACCTTTCCAGCCAGCTTTGGATGCGGCTTCAGCGCGAACAGCGAGGCTATCCGGGCTAATCCATTCCGCGTCGTCGGGGCTTGTGTCGCCAGCAATCGTCCAGAAGGCTGCGAGCAGTTTTGTGTCTATGGCTGTCATTTCTTTCAAAACCTTGAAGGTAGTTTCATTCTAGCAAGTTCCCACGTTCCGATTTCTTCAACCGAATCCCCTTCGTGCCGGGGCGCGAGGGGACAAACGCATAGACCAGACGAGGTCGGGGCTTTTCGCGCTTGCCTTCTCGTTATCAAATGGAGGGAGGGTGCTCACGACCGCTTGCGGCGCTGCGACCAGAACCGCCGAGAGTTCAATCATGGAGCGTTCCGATGTCCAGGCCGAAGCGGCTTAGGGTGGGCGCTTTGACTTCCAACGGCATGTTGCTTGTAAGATATGCGGTCAAGGTAAGCACAGTCGCAGCAATCAGAAGCCGCCTCATGTTCCGTATCCTCATGGTGTCGCTGTGGCACTGCCATCGTAGTGCATCTGATTTGACGGTCCCCGCTCGCTTCCCCAAAGTATTTGCCTCCAAAACTTCCGTCGCAACTTCGCAAGGTGGTTTGACAGTGACGCAAACTGGCGCAGCACGTCTAGTTTGCCGGGTGGCACATCTCGGGATGGTGGACGCAACCGTAGCCGCGTCAATTCGCGTAAATCTGCGAGGGATTGCGAAGTTGATTGGCAAATATCAACGGAGGAGACTCTTCCCAGCCAGTCACGCTTCTGGGAGAAGACACATGGATGCTTTGCCTCTTGCTGGTAACTTGTCGCTCTACGAGCTGTTTCGTCAAGCTGTACCGGAGACGGTGCTCGGCGCGTTCGCGGTTATAGTTGTTGTTGCGCTTTTTCTTGTATTGGTGGCCATCTGGCTCTGGTTCTGGCGGCCGGACAAGCACTCGGCGAGAGCTACCGTCGAATCGGAGGAGGTTGTGGATTTTGCGCTTGTCGAAGGCAGCGGTTCTGCGTTAGAAACGGCGCCAAACCGAAAGAGCTAGCACTCGCCTGTCAGTCAATCCGTACCCTCAGCCCTCGCCGCCCCACAGGATTGTCGAGTTGTCGCCGGCCATGTACTCCCGAATTTCCAGCGGAAGCGATGAATCACTCGGCAAAAGAACCGTTGCGTTTTGCAGATGTTTCTTTTTGATTTTTCCTTTGTCGGAGAAACCGAACGCGAGTCTCGTGGAGAACGGTTGTCGGTACGACGAGGAGGCTACGCCCGAAACCAGACCGTACAAGAAGCGGATAGGCCGACGGTGCTGAGGCGTCAATATTGAAAAGGTGAGCTCGTTTTGCTGTTGACCTTCGAAATCGACCATGAAGATTCGGTCACCAATCAGGAAGCAAAACCCATAGTACGTAAACGAATAGCCCGTCTTCCCGCTGCCATCCAGGAGGGGGAATCGTTCTACCGTGACATGTTGGATTGTCGATTCGGCCTCGTAGATGCACGTGACCGACCGAAGAATTCGCCCTTTGTAGATGGACGAATTGTGGTACCGGTAGTAAACGCCCAGGTAGTCGCGCAAAGGTTCGACCGAAGACTTCGCAAACGGCAGAAAAGTAGCGAACTGAGACGACGACCGCAGTCCCATCGGCAGTTCGCTTTCAAAACCTTCATAAAACTGTTTGAAGTCGGCTGGCTGACGGTAGAGGTCGGGCACCTCCATCATGAAGTGTCGCGATATTTTCTGAAGGACCTTGTGCGATGGCGCGTGTTGACCGGCGAGGTATTTGTTGAACTGCTGCCGATTGATGTCGAGACTACGGCATAGACCGGCTACTGAACTACATGACTCGACGAGTAGCACGAGGTTTTTCTGAAGATTGGTGCGGTCTTGCGGTCGGTCCATAAACTTGGCGGCAATCTAGTGTAGGGGCACCGTCACGGTGACGTGCAGCGTTCGTACCCCAACATACCCAATCGTTGCAAGCACCGCAAGGTGCTCGTTGAAATGGGGTCGTAACGTTCGGGTGCTGGGTAGCTGCCAATGGCCTAGCGGATTGTGACTTTGGAACCTCCGGCGGCATGGCTCCGAAGCGCCGCCTCCACAAAACGCATGCCTTCGACACCGTCATTTACGTCGGTCAGTAGCGTGCTGGTCGTCGGAATCGGTCTATTTTCGAGCTTGGCTGCTATCTGAACGGCCGCGTCTTTGTACAGCTGGGCGAACGCTTCAAAAAACCCTTCCGGGTGACCCGCGGGAAAGCGTGCAGCATGGTCAGCGGCCGGACTGTGGGCTCGCCCCTTAGTCAGCCGGACAGTATTCCCATTCAGCGGAGTGTGCCAGAGGAAGTCGGGATGCTCCTGGTCGAACGCGATGGAGCCTTTTGTCCCATACACGCGAAGCCGCAAAGCATTTCCTTCGCCAGCAGCTATCTGACTAGCTATCAAATTACCTCTTGCGCCAGATTGATAGAAAAGTGTCGCTTGTACATGGTCGTCAACCCGACGACCGGGCACCATGGACGCGACATCTGCTGAGAGCGTGTCAGGCAGCATGCCGGATACGAAGCTCGCAAGATGATACGCATGCGTTCCAATGTCGCCGAGGCAACCACCCGCACCCGTGCGGGACGGGTCCGTGCGCCATTCGGCTTGTCGGTTTCCATGTAACTCAACAGGTTCCGTAAGCCAATCCTGAACATACTCCACTGCGATGAAGCGCACATCACCCAGTTCTCCGGCCGCGACAAGTTCCTTTGCGTGACGCGTCATCGGGTATCCGGAGTAGGTGTACGTCACGGCGAGAAGCTTGTCTTGACGCTGAGCCAGCTCGCGCATCTCGATGGCTTCAGTCAACGAAAGGGCGAGCGGCTTGTCGCAAATCACGTGGATGCCTGCCTCAAGGAATGCTTTCGCGACAGGGGCGTGGAGGTGATTTGGCGTAACAATAGCAACCGCATCAATACCGTCAGGACGTTGCGCTTCCGCCCGCGCCATTTCCTGATAGTCTGAATAGATGCGGGATGGCTCGAGAAAAAGCGCGCGGCCACTTTCTTGAGCTCTTCCTGCATCTGATGACAAGGCTCCGGCGACGAACTCGTAACAATCGTCGAGCCGGGCCGCGAGCCGATGCACCCAACCAATGTAGCCGCCTTGGCCGCCACCCACCATTCCCAATCGTAGTCGACGATTCATTTCAGCTCTCGATAATGCGAATTTATGGAGCTAGCAGAGCGGCGACACGAGCCTGATAGGTCATAGAGGTTACCTACAGACTGTTTCGACGCTTTTCGCTAGAACGGCATCCACGCGGCGGCAGCCCAACATCCTAAGGCGGCTCGGGGACGTCTACTGCAAGAGCACGAGGCTTTAGCTTTGGATTCAAGAAGCTGAACTCACGGACAGCAGATGCCGAACGGCTTGGGCCGTTCGGCATTCGTACTCGTGAGCGTGCCTGCGGCCTATTAGAAGCCTCGACCTTCGACATATTTGTCGCGGAGTTCGCCGAGGTATGCCGGAACGGTGATGTCCCACCAGCCGGTCGGATGCATATTGCTATATGGCCGCTCAATCGAGCAAATTGCCTCAACAACATATGGCTTACCCGACTGAATCGCGCGTTGCAGGGCGGCTCCGATTTGACTCGGGTCTTCCACCCGTTCACCTTCTGCGCCAAGTGACTTCGCGAAATTCGCAATATGTGCGGACCACGGTGCGCCGTCTGGTGTCTTGAAGCCGGTGATGATTTCTCGGTCTTCGCCGAACATGTTGAGTTGCAGGTTACGGATAGCGCCCCAGCCGCCGTTGTTGATAATGAGGAACACCGCGGGAATGCCCATCATTACAGCCGTCGCCAGCTCTTGACCCGTTTGCAAGAAAGCACCGTCGCCGCAGACCGCAACGACAGGCTGGTTCGGTGCACCGAGCTTCGCACCAATCGCTGCAGGAAGCGCGAAGCCGATGCCCGAGAAACCACCTGGGGTGATGTGTTGTTTAGCGCCGTAAACCGGGAACTCGTTGAACACCTGGTTTTGCGGGTTGCTCGAATCCGTGACGACGATGGTGTTGCGCGGCAGGACCTTGCGGGCTTCGAACAGTACTTGTGAGACCGTCATCGGCGAGTGGTTGCATTCACGCAGCGGACGCAGATGCTCGAACCACTGGCCTTTAAGTTCCTGAAGGCGTTTGAATTGCGGAGCGTTCTGGTAGTCGCGCGGTTTTGCGAGGTCGCGCATTTCATCAAGCAGGGCGGAGAGGATTGCTTTCGCGTCACCGACAATGCCCACTTCGGCGGGGTAGTTCTTCCCGATTTCGAAGCCATCGATATCGACTTGAATGAGCTTCGTTTTCGGAATGTCGAACGTAACGCCCGGGCGGTACGACGACGTGATACGGTCACTGAATCGGCAACCAACGGACAGAATGACGTCCGCTTCACGCGTCATTGCATTGCCAGGGATGGAGCCGAGGTCACCGCAAGGCCACGCATACAGCGGGTGGTCTTCAGAGATGGAGCCCTTGCCCATAAACGAGGTTGTGACCGCCGCGCCAACATGTTCAGCAATAGCAACGAGCAATTCGGTGGCCTCCGCCGCAATCACGCCACCGCCGGCGAGAATTACCGGACGTTCGGAGGACAGCAGAAGCTTAGCGGCCTTGCTGATGTCAACAGGGTCGCCGTGGAGGCGGCCATGCGAGCGATGGGTTTGCGGCGCCGGCAGTTCCACCAGAGCCGATTCAGCTTGCAGGTCTTGCGGAAGGTTGATAAGTGCGGGACCACGGCGGCCTTCGAGCATGACATTGAAAGCTTGCGTCATCACGCCCGGAATTTGCGCCACATGGCTCGGCTGCCACCAACGCTTGACCACCGGCTCGGCCATGCGCGGGAAGTTGTCGCCGTGCGGGCGGTCGATTTCCTGCAGCACACCTTTACCGGTCATGTAGGTGTGAACACCACCGGTAATCAGCAGTTGCGGGAACGAATCAGCGAACGCGGTTGCAACGCCCGTGAGGGTATTCGTGGCGCCGGGTCCAATCGATGAACACACCGCCGCGACTTGGCCGGTCGCGCGATAGTAGCCGTCGGCCATGTGCGAGGCACCTTGCTCGTGCATTGCCGGTACGAGCGTGATTTCCTTCTGACGGTCCACAAAAGCGTCGAGCAGCGCTGTATTACCGTGACCCGGGATACCGAACGTGTAAGGCACCTTCTCGCGGACAAGATACTCGACGACGATTTGACCGCCGGTCATTTCCTTCTTTTCAGCCATTTAATCGCTCCTTTGCATGGCAACTGGATACAGATGCGCGCGTTTCCGCGACACGGTTAACGTTGAGGCTAAGCCACGCCTGGCTAGCCTGCCTACACAGCGCCTGGTGGGGCGCTATGCGGCGTGTTGTGAGGTCGTTCTGAAGTCTTCTTTAAGCATCTGGTCCGCTGCCCGGAGGGCTTGCGCTACGATGGTGAGCGCTGGATTTACTGCGGCAGAAGACGGCATGAATGAAGCGTCAACCACGAAAAGGTTTTCGTGTTGATGAGTGCGGCAATACGCGTCGATGGCGCTCGTTGTGGGGTCGACGCCAAATTTGATGGTCCCGCACTGGTGCGACGTTGAGTGCCGAATCAGCGGCTTTACCAGCACAATGGGATAGCCAGCTTTCTTTAGAAGTGAAGTCAGCTTTTCAACGAGCCGATGGTGTGGCTTCAGATTGTTTCGCTTAATCGCGAGTTGGACTTTTCCATCGCGAAGAACGATTCGATTCTCCGGGTCGGGTAAGTCCTCAGAGAAAGCAATCCAGTCCATGCTATGCCGAGCCATTGTCGACCCGACAGCTTTGGGGAGAAACGGCACGTTTGCGGATAGCATGCCGCCCTGAAGTTTCCCGAGCATCTGGGCGTGGCCGAGAGGAAAGCGGTAATCACCGTCGCCAAAGTAAAACTGATTTAGCGCTAGCGTCTTTTGAAAGACGGTATTGTTTGTTTCAAATGACAAGCCCATCAACGCTGTCTGGTTGTGTGCCATATAGTTGCGGCCAACAACGCCAGAGCCGTTTGCGACGCCGTCGGGTGCCTTGTCGCAGGCGGAGCGCAGCAGAAGCGCCGTGCTGTTGATTGCCCCGCACGAGACGACGACGACGCCTGCACGCAGAATTTCTACGCGTCCATTGCGCATCACCTCCACGCCGTCGACACGTTTTCCGTCGACGTCGAGCAGAAGCCGTTGGACGTAGCAGTTCGTGAGTATGTCCACGCGGCCAGTCGCAAGTGCGGGTTGAATCAGGGCTGTCTCCGCGTCGTACTTCGCGCCTAACTTGCACGGAAAACCGTCACAAGTCTTGCAGCGGATACATTGTCCCTTTGGGCCATAGTCGATTGCTTCGGGCAGTGCTGACGTACTCGCTCCGTGGCGCCGCATTGTGTCGGCCATGCGTTGAACGAGAGGCTCTGAAGTAAGCTTTGGCGAAGGATAGGGTTTGCTGCGCCACGGTGCGCTCGGGTCGCCGCTGTCGTCGCCATGGACGTCAAAGAGCGCTTCGGCTTCGCAGTAATACGGTTCTATGTCGGCGTAGCTAATCGGCCATGCCGGCGAAATACCTTCTTCGTGTTCGAGAACACCAAAGTCTTCTTCGCGGAAGCGAATCATGCTGCCGCCGTAGAACTTGGTGCAACCTCCAACGTTGTAATAGATGTTCGGACGGAACTCATTTCCTTGGCCGTCCAGCCAGCTATCGTGCGCGGTGTACTTCTTGTCGAAGAAAACTGCCCCGACACTCCAGTTATCGGCTTCTCGGGGGACCCAGTCACCGCGCTCGAGCACCAGAACGCTAATCCCGTTTTCGGCGAGGCGGCGGGCGACCGTGCCGCCACCAACTCCGCTGCCGATTACGATAACGTCGTGATTTGTTTGCATGATGACTTTGCGTATGTGGGGTTAGCGTTTGAACTGCTTCACTCCGTCGCGGATTGAGCAGATGTCGCCAGTATTTGCGTCCATTAAGTTCCGCTCAATTTCGCAACCACAATGAAACTGACGCAATGTGACGCAGTTGGATGTCGTGGATTCGCCTGTGAGCGCTTCAACCCAACGGAGATGCGTCGCGTCCATCAACTGAGCGCGTCAGGCTGCTCATGCTTTGGGACAATGTTTGAGGCAAGGCAGACGATTAGGAGCAGGGCCGCCAGGAGCCCGAAGGCGGCGGATAGACCGATACCGTGAGCGATGAAGCCGATAGCAGCGGGGCCGGTCAAGGTGCCTGCGTACCCAAGCGTTGCCGTAGCAGCGATGGCATGTTCCGACGGCATGGACTTGTCGGCGCCTGCCGCCGAATAAAGGATGGGGACAACGTTCGCACAGCCTACGCCCATAAGCGCGAAGCCGAAAATGGTGAGGTACGGGTCGGGTGTGAACACCGCCAACGCGACGCCTATGGCACCGAGGGCGCTTCCCAGCCGTACCACGCGACGAGCTCCTAGCTTCGCGGCGGTCCAGTCTCCCGTGAGTCTCATCGCCGTCATGGTGCCGGCAAAGACTGCGTATCCAATTCCAGCTTGCGCTTCAGGCATTGCCTTCGAGCCGGAGAGCAAAAGCGCGCTCCAATCGAGCATTGCGCCTTCCACTAACAGCAGCATGAGGCACATGCTGCCCAGGAGCAGTACGCTTCCGCGCGGGACGACCAGGGATGAACCATGTGCCTGGGTCTTATCGCTCAAAAAATGTCGGCCGAAAATAACAAGCGCGATGATGAGCGCAGATGCCGCACCGATAGCCGTAGCGCCCGGCGCAATGCCGGCTGACAGCGCCGCCGCCGCACCTCCCGCGCCCGCGAGCCCACCGATACTATAGAGTGCGTGGAAGCCCGACATCATGCGGCGTCCCGAGCCTTGTTCGACAGCAATAGCGTGAACATTCATTGCAACGTCCATCGTCCCAATTGCACCACCAAACAATGCGAGCACCACGCCTGTCAGTAATATCCCGCTTACGGAGCCGAGCAGACTCAGCATGACCGCGGCAGCTAGCATCGACAGATTGATGACACGTCGACACCCGAATCTCGAGACGACGCTGCCGGAACTGACCATCGCGAGGATGGAACCGACGCCGAGACAAAGAAGGAGGCACCCTAAAGTAGCGTCGTTGATTGCGAGTCTATTCTTGACGAACGGAACCAGGGGTGCCCATGCGGCAACAGCGAAACCGGCCGCGAAGAACGCGGCTCTGGTCGCGTGCTGTTGCCAAACTGTTACGGATGAGCGGGTCTCGTTGAAACTGCATGCTGTCATCGACAAGCGGTCCTGTGTGAGGTGAGTCGTGAGACTCGGGTGACTGGCGCTGAGTTGAATCCGCTGCCGCTTGGCAGCGAAACTCGCGGAAGGTGTCGCGCATAGGAGTTGCGTGCGCGGTCAGCGTCAAGAATTCAGAAAATGCTACTCGACGTCGTCGTACTAAAGCAAATGATATGGTCTGCTACATTTGTTGCAAAATTAGGTTGCCACATGCAGGAGAAGCCGCATGTGGCAACCATGACGAACTTTAGAACGAGTGGCGGATTCCGGCCACCGTAAGCACCTGGTAGTTTGCGCCGGAGTTGACGTCATAAGAGCCGATTACAGCTTGCGCGTGGCCTGCCCCGTTCTGGCCGCTGGCGTGCTGATATGCCGCAACGGCATACAGGTCGGTGCGCTTGCTCAGCAAATAGTCGACGCCCAATGCGACCTGATGATATGTCGCGGATGAATCCCCCGTCGATTTCGTATAGTTATAGCCAATCGTCGTTTGGAATGCCGGCGAGAGTTGCCAGGTCGCGTACACAGAGCCGTTTTGGAATTTTTGGGAATCGGTGAACGTTGAGTGGCCATCCGGCGAATATTTGGAGTAGCTGTACGCTGCTCCCACGGTCACTTGGTCAATTACGTAGTTGCCACCGATACGTGCGATGTCGATAGCGTGAGCGGACGCGTAAGCAGCGTTGACCGCGCTGTTGAACAAAGAGTCTGATGCAGACGTGCCGCGTGTGGAAAGGGTAGCGTTGCCGTTGTCGATATGGATGTAGCCACCTGCAATCGAGAACGGGCCGTGATTGTACGAGGCAGCGCCCGAGTAGACCTGACCGGAACCTGTGGCACCGGCGATACCGCCAAAGGAGTACATTGCCTCAAGCTTTACTCCGCCCCAGTTTGGGCTAACCCACTTAACGGCATTGTCGAACCTGGCGCTGCTGTCATAGTTGTCGACGTCACCCGGCGTCGCGAAGATGCCGGAAAAGGCGTCCGCCGTGAGCGGTTGAAGAACGTCTGAAATCGGGTCGTACTGGCGACCGAGTGTCACAGCGCCCCAAGTTGTGGGAGACGCGAGTCCAACCCATGCCTGGCGACCAAACAGGCGACCGTTCTGGTGCAATTGCCCTGAGGCGATGTCGAATCCGTTTTCGACTTGAAAGTTTGCGGCCAGCCCACCCCCAAGGTCCTCGGTCCCGCGCAGACCCCATTCGTTTTCCGAAATATTTCCGGTAGACATCTTCCACTGCGAACTATGACCTCCGCTGTTGTGGATATAGGCAATGCCAGCATCCAAAATGCCGTAGAGCGTGACACTGCTTTGAGCATGCGCATTAACACAGAATGCGAGCCCGCATGCAGCGGCCAGCGTCGTAAGTTTCCTCATGTCTGCTTCCTGTTGTTTGCAAAATGTAATTAGATTCACTGCCATACGAGGGTGGTGCACAGAGCTACGCGTTCAGACGCGGGACGCCCGTTGCGTGATGAACAGTGTTGGCAACCATAAATCTGGGCTCAATTTCGCAGCTTCGAAAATTTGCTTCGCATACTGACGCGCGAAGTGCGTCACCAGGAAGCTTTGGGTCGCGAAGCTATGCGAAGGACCGCGGAATGGAAATGGAAGACGTTTCCCCGCACCATTGTCAAAAATCCGAATCGCCCCGCTGTCGCTTAATCAGATGAGACCGTTGGGAGGTTTCCGAGGTTATCGAGGCAGGCGGCAGACGAAGAAGGCAGGCGTAGTTCGCGCCAATTTGCTTTCGCTCAGCGGCTCGCGGATGAATTCAGGAGACGTGATGCAGGCAGGAAAAGTCAGAGATAAACAGGCGAGACGCTCCGTAGGTATCTACGACTACATTATTGTTGGTGCCGGTACGGCGGGGTGCGTTCTCGCGAACAGGTTGTCCGAAGACGCCGACGTGTCAGTCTTGCTTCTTGAAGCTGGCGGTGCCGATGACTATCACTGGATACACGTTCCGGTCGGCTATCTTTACTGCATTGGCAACCCGCGCACTGATTGGTGCATGAAGACTGAAGCAGAAGTCGGGCTCAACGGTCGCGTGCTGGCCTATCCCCGCGGGCGAGTCCTGGGTGGCTGTTCGTCTATCAACGGCATGATTTACATGCGAGGGCAGCGCGACGATTATGACCATTGGGCGAAGCTGACGGGGGATTCGTCGTGGAACTGGGAGTCTGTGCTTCCAATCTTCCGGGATAGCGAGGACTATCACGGCGGAGCCAGTGATGCGCACGGTAGAGGTGGCCCGTGGCGTGTTGAGAAGCAGCGCCTGAAGTGGGAAATCCTCGAAGAATTTTCACGTGCTGCGCAAGAAACCGGCATCCCCTTTACCGATGACTTCAACCGTGGGAACAATGCAGGCGTCGGCTATTTCGACGTGAATCAGAAGAGCGGCGTCCGTTGGAATGCGTCCAAGGCTTTTCTGCGTCCAGCATTGAAGCGACCCAACTTGAAGGTCATGACAGGAGCTATGACGCAACGCCTGACTTTCGGCGGCAACCGTTGTAGCGGGGTTCATTTTCAAGTGAATGGCGAAGACCTGATTGCGATGGCAAATCTCGAGGTCATCATCTGTGCTGGCGCAGTCAATTCGCCGAAGCTGCTTGAATTGTCTGGGATTGGCGAAGGTGCACGGTTGAAGGAGTGTGGCATCGACGTCGTCAGCAATCTTGCGGGCGTCGGAGAAAACCTCCAAGACCATCTGCAGTTGCGTATGGCGTACCAGGTATCCGGGACAAAGACACTTAACACGCTCAGCGCACGTTGGTGGGGGAAACTGGCAATTGGTATGGAGTATGTACTGAAGCGCAGCGGACCGATGGCGATGGCCCCGTCACAGCTTGGCGTGTTTGCGAACTCCGGGACGGAGGGGCCGACTCCGCGTGCCGACATTCAGTATCACGTTCAACCACTGTCTCTTGAGAAATTTGGCGAGCCGTTGCATGCGTTCGATGCCTTTACAGCGTCGGTCTGTCAGCTCCGACCGACGTCACGAGGCACGATTCACATCAAATCTTCCGACGCATCGGTCCCGCCCGTTATCGCGCCGAACTATCTCTCTACTGAATACGACAAGCGAGTCGCAGTGAACGCACTCAAGTACACGCGACGAATCGTTTCTGCTCGTGCTCTCGAAAAATATAAGCCGAAGGAAATACTTCCCGGGATGCAATATCAAACAGATGATGAGCTGATTCAAGCAGCGGGAATCGTCGGCACTACGATTTTTCACCCGGTAGGAACCTGCCAAATGGGACGAAAGGAGGAGGTGGGTGCTGTTGTCGACTCACGCCTGCGTGTCTTTGGGGTTGTTGGGTTGCGTGTCGTTGACGCCTCGATTATGCCTACGATTACCTCGGGAAATACCAACTCACCGACCGTAATGATTGCCGAGAAAGCGAGTCGGATGGTTAAGCAAGACAGAAAGACCACGAATCCAATCAATATTTTCTCGCTGCCTGTTGGTAGCACTTCGAACTGAACATTGTCACAGCGCGGCATGTTATTGCGCGCACCTTTTTACCATGCGTGAGGCCCCTACGAGCCTCTTGGCGCAGGACTTCGGTCCTGCGCTTTTTTTCTATCAAGCGTGCCTATTCGGCGCACGTTGAGCTACGGCCTCGCAGGTACGTCGAGCCGAATCCAGTTGACGCGAATCGACGCCTTTGTCGATTGGGACAGCATATTCCTCTCGTTCGCAGCGTTTGTGTGCGCCTGTCGTTTTGACGCGGTTTCTCCATCGGCAGAGCGATGCAACCTGCGACCTGGGCTAATTGCAGATTCGCAAATCTGACGCTTCTAGTGCACCCGTCGAGGTATGTGGCCGCGCATAAAGTACAACGACGCAGTATCCGCTTAATCCCGAGTTGGTTGTCTAGCTCGGGCTTCCGATTCTTTTTATCCCGATTTGTCCCCCGTCCCTAACTGCGCCCGTCGAAAAAATGGTCTGAAGACGATGTGTACGGGTAAGTCCCATTCGCACCCCAACTGCAGCCCGTCGGACTGCATTGCTCTAAAGCCGAAAGCGGCAACCCGCCAACGACGGGCTCGTTCATTGACGATATAAGTGAGCGCGAGCGCCCCTGCAGCAGAGCTGAATTCTGGTCGCGTCAGTTCGCGTCAGGTTTGGACTGGTTGCGAAATTGAGACAGAGATTTTGGATGCTGAAACTGCGTTCACATTGAACCGTTTCCCCACCCATGGTGTAGACCTCCGAGCGAGTTCCTCATTCTAAGGGTCTGCGGGGCGACATTCGCATCACTCCACTCTCTTTAGCGGGACCAGCGCAATGGCATCGATAAAATTCGAGCACGTCTATAAGACGTTCGGTGAAACCAACGTCGTGTCGGACCTCAACCTCGACGTCGAGGATGGTGAGTTCCTCGTTTTCGTCGGCCCGTCCGGCTGCGGCAAATCGACCACCCTACGGATGCTGGCTGGACTCGAAAGCCCAACCGACGGTCGCATCTCGATTGGGAACAAGGATGTGACGGCGTTGCCTCCTGGACAACGCGACATAGCAATGGTTTTTCAAAGCTATGCGCTTTACCCACACATGTCGATTTACAAGAACCTCGCGTTTGGCATGGAAGTCCGCAAATCCAGCCCCAAGGAAATCGAAAAGCGCATTCGCGAGGTTGCTGCGATGTTGAAGCTCGACAGCCTCCTTTCGCGAAGCCCTGCTGAACTCTCCGGAGGGCAGCGTCAACGCGTCGCGCTTGGTCGCGCGATGATTCGCGAGCCTCGCCTTTTTTTGCTTGATGAGCCGCTTTCGAATCTCGATGCGGCGCTACGCACCCATATGCGCAGCGAAATCTCCGAATTGCAGCGCCGTCTCGGCACGACGATGGTGTACGTCACCCATGACCAAGTCGAAGCAATGTCGATGGGACATCGTATCGCTGTCTTTTCCGGCGGCAAGCTGCTCCAGATTGACACGCCCGAGCGCCTTTATCGACGCCCCGTGGACAAATACGTTGCAACCTTTATTGGGTCGCCACGTATGAATGTGGCCCCTAGCGAAATAAGTCTTGCTTCGTCCGATGCCGACTGCCTTGCTCTCGGAGCGAAATTTCGACTTCCGCCGGCCCAACGCGTTGAGTTCAACGGCTCGATACCTTCGAAGGTCGAAATTGGCATCCGGCCGGACGACTTGCATTGGGTCAAGGATGCTCCCGCTCGATGCGATGTTCGGACTTCTGGTGTCGTTGAGGCAATCGAGACGACGGGGTCGGAGAATTTTGTGCGTGTGTCGATTAACGGGGCCGTCGTTGACGCGAGATTCCCGAGTTTCTCGCCAGTCGCACTCGGCGAGCGAGTTGACCTGGTTTTCGACCCTGCAGACCTTCACTACTTCGACGCAGAAACCGGAAAGAGCCTTAGACATTAATACCAGATGGCAGCTTAAATTCATTTCAACAACAGACACTAGGAGTCCAGCAATGCGTTGTCTTACTCGCAGCAGCAAGAAGGTGGTCGCGGTCGCCTCGGCGATGTTGGCCGCGGGTTCGTTGCTTTGCAACGTAGCCCATGCAGATACCGTCCTCAAACTCGCCTTTGGGTCGGAGTACGTGATGGTTACACCGGAACTTACGAAGAAGTTCTGGGGCGACGTCAAGGCTGATTTCGAAAAAACCCATCCTGGCGTCACGGTTCAACTCGTTCCGATTCCCGGTGGCTTCGATGACATTGTGACCAAGGTCAGCATGTCCTATGGGAACACGAACGCAGCTCCTGATGTAGCGCAACTTCCCGCACAGGAGATGGCGCAGTGGGCGGCGAGCGGCTACCTCTTGCCATTGAACCAATACGTTGCGAACGCGGCGTGGTGGAAGGATTTCCCCGACGCGGTGAAGCAGGAGTCAACTGCTGGAAAGGACATCATTGGTATCAGTCAGGGCGTGAACACGTCGGGCTTGCTCTACGACCATCAGGTATTCGCTAAGGCGGGCATCCCAGCTGACTGGAAGCCCAAGAACTGGCAAGACGTGTTTGACGCGGCGCGAAAGATTAAAAAGAGCGACCCGGGTGTTTGGCCGTTGTGGGCAATTACGGGACCTGCCGGTGGAACCTCGGCTCTTGTTCTTGGCGCAGCTAACCTCCTGATGGCATCAAGTGACCCAACGATTAAAGATGCGTCGGGCAAGTGGGCGGTGGATACCAAGGGGATTCGCGAGGTCCTAAGCTTCTACCGTCAGGCTTCTGCTGAAGGGTTGCTCGCGCCGTCTTCGCTCATTCTGAATGCGAACTCGCCGGCGCTCGCTACGCCGGAGTTTCCGAAGCACCACATTGGCATCGCCCTGGTAGGAAACTACGTTCCGGCAGCATGGAGCAAGTCGATGTGTTCGCCGTGCTGGCCGGAGGCTGCCAAGTCGGTCAGTTTCGCACCGCTGCCGACAGTCTCCGGCGGCGGTAATGGTTACGCCAGCGCGTTTGGTGGTTGGGACGTCTCAATCTACAAGAAGACTGCGCATCCAGACCTCGCCTGGCAACTCGTTCAAACAATTGTCGGCAAACAGCACGCCATCGACGGGGCGAATTGGACTGGCTTTGTTCCGGCGCAAAAGAGCTATTGGACCGACAAACAATACACCGAACTTGCGCCGCCGTATCAGGAGCAGTTCGGGAAGCTGCTGGCCGTCGCGAAGAGTGTGCCGGCGGACCCCGACTATCCGGTCTGGGCCCATGCGTTTGAAGCGGCAACCGAGGCGCTTGTGCTGAAGCCGAAGATGAGTGTGGACGATGCTGTGCGAATGATGAAGAGCGAATTGTCTAACCAGCTTGGTGACGACAAGTTGATGGCCGCAAGATAGTCGATGCGGTTCGCTGGCTGCCGCTTCGGGCGGCCAGCGTATGTTCTGGAGAGTTTTGACGATGAATCAGACCACGTTTCGCCCTGTGAGCCTAGTGCTGCTCGCACCCGCGGCCATCCTGCTGCTTTCGCTTCTGGCGTTGCCGATTGTCTATGCAATCTACCTCGGATTTACCAATCTCCAACTCATCGGACCCCATGCGGTCAACTATTGGTTCACCGGGCTTCAGAATGTCCGAACGCTGCTGAGCGACGACGTCTTCACGAGTTCGCTATGGCAAACCGTGGTGTTTGTCGTTGGTTCAGGTGCGTTTGGTTCAACGATTCTCGGACTCGCGATGGCGCTGTTGATGCAAAAGGCGAGCGGCGTGCTTGGCAAGGCTGTGTCTGGGCTGGCCGTACTTGCATGGAATCTCCCTCCAATTACGATTGCCGTCATCTGGTATGCGGCAACCACGAGCGGCGGCACATTCCCGCGCCTCCTTGGCGACGCGAATCATGACCTTCTCTACACCTATCCAATGCTGGTGGTGTCAATTGCGAATGTATGGTCGCTGGCCGGGCTTTCGATGATTATGTTCTCTGCTGCTTTGCGGGGTATCCCAACTGAGATGGTTGAGGCGGCAATACTGGAAAACTCGAGCGCAGCTCAAAGACTGTTTCGGCTGACGTTACCGTTGCTGAAGCCGACCATCTTGATGTCTGCGCTTCTGATGACGCTTTTGACCTTCGCGAATTTCACGCTGGTCTATTTGATGACCGGTGGGGGCCCCGACAATCAGACCAATATCCTGCCCATCTACTCGTACGTGCAAGGCTTCAAATTTCATAGATTGGGTTACAGCGCGCTTCTTGGAAACGTAATCGTACTGCTCTCATCGGCGCTTGGATTGGCCTTCGTGCTTATCGCTCGCCAATATCGTCCTGGTCAAGTTCGGAAGAGCAAGCTGAAAGCGGTTTCCGCCTAACTTGTTGGAACAGCATCATGAAGGAAAACAGAATGGAACTTTCTGCTCAAAAGGTGACGGGAGACTCTGCGCATGTCGTCGGGCGCACGATGCGGCGTGTCGAGCCCATGTCGGGTAGGCTGCTCGCGAACGTGATACTGCTGCTTATCGGAGCCTACTTCGTTATCCCGGTCTTGTGGCTTGTGGTTGGAGCAGTTGACAAGCACGCCGGCTGGCAAATTCAGCTCCCGACGTTGACGTTGGACAACTTTGTGGATGCTTTGGCGCAAGGAAACGCTCAAGCTCTCTGGAACAGCGTGATTGTTTCGACGATAGCGGCAGTGGTGTCGACCGGCGCGGGAACATTGGCGGCCTACTCGTTTTCTCGGCACCGTATTCCATGGAAAGGTCCCATTTTACTTGGCATCCTTTTCCTCTCAGGCGTGCCCGTTACTATTCTTATCGTGCCGGTCTACAAGATGTTCGCGCAGTACGACATGCTTTCCCTTGTGCCGACTGCAATTCTTTTGGGCGTCACTTCGCTACCTTTCGCCATATATCTCATTAAAAACACTATCGACGCGATTCCGCTTGACCTTGAGGAGGCCGCAAGCATGGAGCAGGCGGGCACCTTCCGCATTCTCCGCTCGGTTATCGTCCCGCTAGCGATGCCAGGGATTGCATCCGCAGCCATCTTCAGCTTCGTCAATGCGTGGGGCAATTTCCTGATTCCGATTGTCCTGATTGCGGACCAATCAAGCCAACCGGCGCCGATTGCAATTTACAGTTTCATTGGGTCCGCAACGATTCGTTACGGGCAGATTGCCGCCTTCTCTATCCTTTACTCGTTGCCCGTCATCGCCCTCTACTTCGTGATGTCGCGCTATTTCAAAGGCGGATTCTCGTTAAGTGGCGCTGTACGCGGTTGATTAGAGCATAGCGTCATGTTGCGACCAGCATCGTGGGTGGGCACAGAAGTAGGTCGCCCCTTCGGACGACGTCGCACACTGAACGCATTCGATGCGCTTTCTGCGTCGGAGTGCGTCGGAGTGCGTCGCGAATCAGTGCGGTGCGAAATTGAGTTTCGCTTTTTTATCGCGAATACTGATGCGCGAGAGCGTTGTGTCAATGTGTCGTGCGGCCATCGCGCGTGAAAATACCGGGAGTTTCGAGTGAAGTTATCTGGCGGGCAGGTCATCGCGAAGGAGTTGCGCGCGTATGGAGTGCGATATGTCGCAGGCGTGCCGGGCAACGGAAACAGCGCCGTACTTGAAGGTCTCAATGCGCCGGGCGCTAGCATTCCCTTTATTCGGGTGGTTAACGAACAGAGCGCCGTCCATATGGCGGACGGATACTTCCGCGCGTGCGGGAGTGCGATGGCTGTTGTGCTTCCCTCAAGAACCGGAATTTATACTGCCTCGGCGGCTCTTTCGAATTGCCTGTCTGATTCCTGTGGTGTGCTTCTAATCACGGGTGACCAAGGTTCCGGCGACGCGCCTGCTGGCTCGACTCGCTCTACGCGGACCGGGCGAGGGTGGGACGCAGACTCGGCATGCAGCGGCCTCAAGAGGTCGTGGAAGGTGTGCGGATTTTCGGAACTCCCGCAAGCGATGCATCGTGCCTTTAACAGTGCGCTGGGTGCAAGACCGGGCCCTGTCCATCTCGAAGTTCCCTTTGAACTGCAGACGCACACGGAGCACGTAAGTTCCGAATCCCCACAGAACCGACTCACCCAGGGCCGACTGAGAGGAGACCCCGCGGTCATTGAACTGGCAGCTAGCCTTCTTGCCAACGCGGAGCGTCCAATCATTCTAGCCGGTGGCGGAGTGGTGGCTGCAGATGCTATATCCGAGCTCAACGCTTTGGCTGATGCCCTTTCAGCGCCGGTATTGGTGGCGGGCAACGGCATTGGGGTAATTCCCCATGACCACGACCTCAATGCTGGTTCGGTGGGCGCAGAGGCAAGCCAGTGGGGAACCGCGCTTTTGAGCAAGGCCGACGTCATTGTTGCGGTGGGCAGCCGTCTATCGGACCTGCACGACATCTATGGAAGCGCGAGCGGTATATCAGAAGTGGCCGGTAAAAAGTTGATTCAGATTGACGTTGAGAGAGACGAAATCGGAAAACGCTATCCGGTAGAGGTCGGGATTGTCGCGGATGCGAAAAGCGCGTTAGTCGACCTCAACGCGGCGATGAACGGGAAGTTGAAGCGGGCGACAGGTGCACGACGACAGGCATTCATTGAACTTATGCGGCAACTGCGTGAGCAGTGGCGGAACGAGGTCGCCAGCAGGTCAGGTGCGAGCGAGACCTTCATTCGGCCGCCGCGGCCGTTTCTCGAGCTCCGCAAAGTGCTCCATCGCGATGCCATTGCGGTCATTGGGTCCGGCGCCGTCGTGCATATAGCGCGTGAGCATTTCCCTGTCTATGCGCCGCGCACATTCTTGTCACCAGGAGCGTCCGCGGCAGGTGGTTGGGCTGTTCCTGCTGCGATAGGCGCGAAGCTCGCGATGCCAGCGCGGCAGGTCGTATGCGTGGTTGAAGATAGTGATTTTCTTCAATCGATGCAGGAAATGGCGGTTAGCGTCATGCATTGTATTCCTGTCGTTTTCGTTGTCTTCAATCGAAGCGGACCAGAATTCGTATCCGGTGCGATTGGTTCTCTCGGTGCGCGTCCGAGTATTGGCGAGTTTTGTTTGCCCGATGGACGTCCGTACCCACTCGCATTCTCAGAAATTGCTAGAAGCTTTGGACTTGATGCATGGCGCGTCGAGCACGCTTCTCAGTTGGAGGGCGCATTTCGCCGGGCGCTTGACAGCACGGGTCCCGCCTTGGTTGAAGTGATGGTCGCGCGACATGAAAATGATGCAGCAACGCGTTATGAGGATGTACAGAATCGCGCTATGCAACAGGATAGTCTGGTCTAAGAGCATGGCCCAGCCGGTCGCTTGAAAACGATGTGGCATTCGGGCCGGAAAGTTGTGAATTCATGCTAGCAAACAGGGTCGTCAGTTTGACGAGTGCCCGTTGCGTCTCACTATCTTTGGTCTTCAGGGACTGGTCTATACAAGTCAGACGTAGCGAAGAATCGTCGATGCTCAAGTGACGGTGTGGTCGTAAATGCGAAGCGCCGGCTTTTCCTTGTGGTTCGTAACGTAGAAGCATCCAGACCAAAGATAGCGTCACAGTGCGTCATATTCGAGGTGTCTCGCGAAATTGAGTTGGAGTTTTTCTCGACTGATACTGACTTCGCGCTGCAAAAGTGACGCGCTTTCCCACGCAAAGCTTTCGACTCCAAGTGCGGAGTCTCAGCTAGTTAAGAATTTTCTCGTTGAAGAGTCCACTCAATTTCTGAGTTGCATCATAAGGGGCAATCATGTCGTTTTTTTTGAAGTCAGCTACCACGCAACCCACTGGGGAAGCCGACACTAAACAGGTCCGTCGTATTGTTGAGGAGGTGATTGCCGACATCTCCGCACGGGGGGATGACGCTCTGCGCGAGTACTCCACTAAGTTCGACAAGTGGAATCCGTCGCAGTTTCGTCTCTCGCAAGAGCAAATCGATGCCTGCATTGCCGAACTGACAGAGCAGGAAATTGCGGATATTAAATTCGCACAGGAACAGGTCCGCAACTTCGCACGCCATCAGCTGGCGTCGATGCATGATATCGAAGTTGAAACGCTTCCCGGCGTCATTCTTGGTCACAAGAACGTTCCCGTCCAAACCGTCGGATGCTACATCCCGAGCGGAAAATATCCGCTGGTTGCATCTGCGCATATGGGCATCGTAACGGCAAAGGTCGCTGGTGTAGACCGCGTTATCGCGACGTCGCCTCCTTTCGAAGGTCGACCAAGCGCGCCTGTTATTGCCGCTATCCATCTTGCGGGTGCCGATGAGATTTATTGCATCGGCGGCGTGCAAGCTGTAACCGCTATGGCACTCGGGATTGGTGAATTTCCGCAAGTGGACATCATCGTCGGGCCGGGTAATGCATATGTCGCCGAAGCGAAGCGTCAACTGTTTGGTCAGGTTGGTATTGACCTGTTCGCGGGCCCGACCGAAACCATGATTATCGCGGATGACTCGGTCGACGCTGAGCTTATCGCGACGGACCTGCTGGGCCAGGCTGAGCACGGCCCGACCTCTCCAGCAGTGCTTGTCACCACTTCGCGGAAGCTCGGCGAGGAGACGCTTGTGGAAGTCGAGCGTCTGCTGAACCAACTTGACACCGCTGAGATTGCTCGCAAGGCCTGGGAAGGTTTCGGGGAAGTCATCATTTGTGAAAATGATGAAGAAGTGATTCGGGAGTCGGACCGCATCGCATCGGAGCACGTGCAAGTAATGACGCGCGACCCCGACTTTTTCCTGAAACGTCTTCGCAACTACGGTGCGCTCTTCCTGGGCGCACGCACAAACGTCGCCTATGGAGACAAGGTTATCGGTACGAACCACACGCTGCCGACTTCAGGTGCAGCGCGGTTCACGGGTGGCCTGTGGGTCGGCAAGTTCCTGAAGACGTGTACGTATCAGCGAATTCTTACTGACGAGGCGTCCGTACTCATCGGCGAGTACTGCTCGCGTTTGTGCATTCTCGAAGGCTTTTCTGGCCATGCGGAACAGGCAAACATCCGCTTGCGTCGTCTCGGTAACATCGACGTCCCGTATGGCAAGGCTGCTCCTGTGCCGGCTGAGACGGCGAAGTGATGACGTCAAGGTACATATCTCGCTGAGACGTTAGTTGATGCGATTTGCTAACGAGCACCGGTCGCTTTGCGACCGGTGCGTGTTTTTAGAATAGATTGGCTTTTATGCGGCAATGAAGCCGGGCGGCTTCTCCAGGCCTACAGCATGAACGTCTCTAGGTGCCAGTACTCAAGCTTCGCTTGTGGCAAGTCTTATCGTCTCTTCCAATAAGGCGCGATGCAGTTCGGGAGTTGCCGCGGCGATAATTCGTCCATCGCTTGTTGGCGTCAATGGATTGCCGTTCCAATCGGTCATAACACCTCCAGCGCCGTTCACAACCGGGACGATGGGGAGATAGTCGTACGGCTTGAGACCAGCCTCGACGACGGCGTCAATTTTGCCGGTGGCGAGCATTGCGTAGCTGTAGCAATCGCCGCCGTATCTGCGGAATCGCGCTTTGCTACTAAGTGAATTAAACACTTCGAACTCCGTTTCGCTAAACATATCGGGCGACGTTGAGAACATGTTGCATTTTCGCAGTTCACCGCAACCGCTCGTTCGGATTGCTTCTCCGTTGCGTTCAGTAGATTGTTCACGGGTTCCGACGTACCGCTCACCGAGCACGGGGACGTCAATGATGCCAAAGATAGGGGCAGCATCCTTCAAAAGCGCGATAAGAGTTCCCCACAGCGGCATGCCGCTGATAAAGCTCTTCGTGCCATCAATAGGGTCAACCACCCAGCAAAACTTTGCCTGAGGGTTGAGCGCGGCCTGCTCTTCTCCGAGGATTCCATGAGACGGATAAGCTTCCATAATCCTGGCTCGAATCAGAGCCTCGATATCTACATCTGCAATCGTCACCGGGCTTGCGTCGGTCTTCTGCGCGATGTCGATTTCTTGTCGAAAATAGCGGATACCAATTTGACCAGTTTCGTTTAACGTCGACTCGACGAACTGCCTATAGTCTTCGAATAAATTCATAGTTGCTTGAGCCTGAGAGAGCCTTGGATGCGACCAAAGAGACGTTTTACGAAGCTGTGCTCAGATAAGTTAATTGTAGGTGGTGATGTGGACGAAATCGAGTAAGCGTAGTCGAATCTGCGTAAGCAATTTCCGGAGTGGGGCGCCGTACACTAAAGGGGAATGGCAATGAGCGAAAGTGCTCGATTTCAGGAGGACGTGAGCCAGAATGTGTTGACTGTGTTGAGTCAAGCGGTCGACGAGGGCCGCATTGCAGGTGGTGTGGTTCTGGTTGCATTAAATGGTGTTGTTGTCGCGGAAGAGGCTGCGGGCTATGAAAATATCGCTTTGGCAATACCAATGCACATCAATGCACGTTTCAGACTGGCGTCCGTGACAAAGCCAATTGTGAGTCTTGCAGCCTTGAAGCTTGTGCACCTCGGCATTCTGGATTTGCACGAGCCAATCACGAACTGGTTACCCTATTTTCGACCTCGTCTGGCAGATGGCCGACAGCCCAAAATTACGCTGCACCACCTTCTTTCGCATTCGTCAGGCCTGAGCTATGGTTTCCAAGAAGCTGCCGGGTCGGAGTATGAGCGGTTCCGGGTTTCTGATGGGCTCGACTGTTCCGGTCTAACCCTTGCGGAAAACCTCCGGCGGTTGGGCAACGCGAAGCTCAAGTTCGAACCTGGAGCCGCATGGCAGTATTCTCTCGGTCTTGACGTTGTTGGGGCAATCATTGAGTGCGCGACGGAAAGTACACTCCCGGATGCAATCGATGACTTGATATGTCGTCCGCTTGGACTTAACTCACTCGCGTTCGCGGCTAAGGCGCAACGGGAGCTCGCAGTGCCTTATATCGATTCCTTGGGTACATTGGCGGAGATGCCAGAGCCTGCGGAAGTTGTGCCACCAGACTCCGGAATCGCAATCCGATTTTCGCCTCGTCGAGCTCATGCACCCAATGAGTTTCCGTCGGGGGAGCCGGAATGGTAGGAGGTGCACGGGATATCCTGAAAGCTCTTGAGACAGTACGCAAAGACGGTGCAGGGTTCTTGGACAGCAGGCTCGCACACCTCATGCGCAGTGCTCACGTCGACGCAGACCTCCGCGCGCAGGGCGACGGATGGGGATTCGGATACATGGGTGCCGTGTTAATGGACCCATCTCGCCTTATCACTCCGCAGCGGGTGGGGACGGTTGGGTGGGGCGGGGTGTACGGTCACTCTTGGTTTGTTGACGTCGCAAGCGGGCTTACCGTAGTGGCGCTTACAAATACGACCTGGGAGGGAGTTGGAGGAAGGTTCCCAGAGGACGTTCGAGATGCCGTATATGCTGCTTTTGGCCGAGCAGGTGCTCGCGCGTCGTAGGCGGCAGTTCAATATAAAAAGCCAGGGCGATTATTAATCACCCCGGCTTTCTGTGCAGTGCGCCAACCCTCCCCGGGGATGGGCTTGGTTCGGTCAACTCAAGCACTGCCGGTTTTAGGTAAAGGAAGTTTTTGGTGTCTAAACTTCGATAGCAACCTTTCGGCCCAGGGCATATCGCATTACGAGGTAGTAGATGAGTCCAAGTGCGAGCCACGTCACCCCCATCTGCAGCGTTGCGATACGCATGGATGACATCAACGCGACGATGATAGCCAGACCGACGAGAGGCAGAACCATGTGCGAGACGATGTTGCGGGAACCTTTCTTAAACCAGAAGTAGCCAATCAACGATACGTTCACAAGCATGAATGCCGACAATGCGCCGAAGTTCTGGAAGAGCGCAAGGTCATCAAGATGGTCTTGGAATGCAAGCGATACGACCAGGGAAACACCGGCGACGAACAGATTTGCGACATACGGTTGCTGGCTCTTTGTGCTGACACGGGCGAACACATGGGGCAATTGGCGGTCGCGGCCCATGGCATAGATGATTCGTGCAATGGCTAGCTGTGAAACAATCGTGCAGGGGATGCCAAAGGCTAGGGCAGTACCGATGGACGTCAGAGCGAACAGCCAGTTGCCACCGGCATAACGTGAGATGTCATAGAACGCAGTGTCCGGCGAGAAAATATGAGCACCGGGTGCCAGGTCGGCCGCGACCCAGGTTTGAACGACGAAGAGCACTGCCATGATGCCGAGCGTTGCCATGCCCGCAAAGCCGAGCAGGTGCTTTTGCTTCGGTCGCACCTCTTCGCCCAAGGTCGTAATGGCATCAAAACCCAAGAAATTTAATGAGGCGACGAGAATGCCGCTGCCGGCGGCCGCCCAGGTGAAGGTATGAGGGTTATAGATGGCACCAAGTGTGAGACCGCCATTGCCTTTTCCCGTATGAAGGGCGTACAGGCCGGCACCGAGAAAGACTGCAAGCACCGCCATCATGATAACGAGGAAAATACGGTTCGTTTTGGCTGTAACCGAGACGCCTACGAGATTGAGCAACGTTCCGATGCCGATAAACCCCAGAATCCAGGCCCAACGTGGAACCTCGGGAATGAAGCTGTTCATGGCTGCGGCGCTGATAATTGCTAGCAGACCGGGGCTGATGATGTAGTCCAGAAAGAGCAACCAACCAGCGAAAAACCCTGCTGCCTCTCCTATGCCGTGTCGAGCGTATGTGTACGCTGAGCCAGCATTCGGAAACTCCTTGCTCAGCACTTGATAGCTGCGAGCTGTGAAGCCCATAGCAACCACACTGAGAATGTAAATCAGCGGGACCATTCCATTGCCGACGCTTGCAATGATGCCGAACATGGCAAACGGTGAAATTGGCAGCATGTAGACCATGCCGTAGGCGATGAGGTCGCTCACACTCAGGGCGCGATTCAAGCCGGTCGAATATTCGGCGTCGTTCGATTGGCTTGTGTAACGTGGCGCTTCGTCCGCGGTACCTGTTGCGATACTTTCCATGTCCTCAAAACCTCCTCGCAATGCTTCTCATCGACTTGTTTGTTTCATCACGTGTGCACGAGCGACGTGATATAGACGTGTGTGCGCAATGCTTGATGCCAGCCGAAGCTCCGCTAGACATCAGCAGCGCACTTAGTTTTGGTCGCGTCGTAACGCCTTGCGCCACGTCTTTGTGAGACTCTTGACCGTTGTTTTATTCGTGCGACGACTCGGTCGCTTAGGAAGCAGCGAACGTCGACATTGGATAGGTACGGATGCACGGGTCAGATTCGATTCGTGCCGGCCGGCTCGCACGATTGAGATGCAGTCTGGAAAACCCGTCGTTCAGTCTTTGTCCAAGCTTGCAGCTTGGGCCAACCCTAATCGCAGTTCGACGCAACTGGCTGTTACCCACCGCGTTTGAATGCAGTGTACGTTGCCAAAATCTCGGGCTGATAGTTCGCACGCGTACTCGCGTTGCAGCAAAGCGACGCACATGGTGCGTCATTGTGCGAAGGGTCGACGTTAGTTTACGGGGTTACCCTGACTAAAATGCTGCATTTTGTTACAAGTTGACTCATCACTTTGCGACAGCATCGTTCCCGCAGAGAGGCAAAATGCGAGGGCTACGGTGGGTCCAGAAGGCGCTCCGACGTTGTGACAACCAGCGAAATGCGCCCCCTTTTTCTATCTTGACGGTAGGCGTGGGCCATCAACTGGTGATTTCAACTCGAGTACCATCCGGGGCCACTATCACCGCCTCATAAAAACCGTCGCCAGTGCGTCGAGGGCCGGACAGCAAGATTCCGTTTGTCGCGCAACGCTTGGCCAAAGCATCAACTGCGTCGGCATCGCCGAGTGAAATCGCGATATGGTCCCAGCCAAAACACTCATCGGCTGCTTTCGCGACCACCCAAGGACCAGTCATCAATTCAACCTGAAGTGAGTCTGATGCGAGGCGAACGAAGCACGACGTGAAACCTGGTCGCCGGGCGCTGAGATAAAGCGGTCCAATTTCTGCATTGAAATACTCATGCCAAAATCCCGCGGCGGCTGTAATGTCGCGAGTCCACAGTGCTACATGTGCTAGGCGCATGCTTTCCTCAATTTTTTGTATCAATACCCGTACGTGGGCGCCACCGACAGCTACGAATGAATTGCATCAACGGCCGTGGCAGCGAGCGAGCAGAACGCTAGCCTGCGTTGCCAAACTCGGGCGCACGCAGCATCAGGAGTTCGATTATGAGGATGTCTGGCGTACATATGCAACGGCTCCCCGGTTCGTATAAGGGTTCACTCACATGAGCGTGTCGTGATTGTCGGCTCGAACCGTCGTATCCCGCAGAGCGCAGAGTTCGGTGCTCCCCGCGATAAGTCCTGTCATCGCAGCCTGCACCGGTTGTGTAGCAGTGGGCGCCAGTGGTGAGGTCAGCTTTCACGAGCAAAAACAAGTTCTGGACGGGTATCTGTATTCGAAATCATTGAAGGCACCTGGCTGCCCTCGCTTTGGTAGCACTATCGCTCATCGTCTTCGTCAACAATTGCCGCAGGCAGTGCGCTCACAATGCGTAGCGATACCCCGCGATAGCCATCCAGCAAGATTCTCAGCGTCCCAAACTCGTCAAGGTCGCCCACAACCGACTCTGCAAGCATATCGACGACTGGACCGGAAGCTATGCCTGGTAAAGATATTGTTTCGTCGACGGTGCTTGCGCTGAAATTGAGAGCGGTTACTTGTGTTCCTTTGCCCGCAGGAAGTTCATGAACCATGACGAGGAGGCTAGGCGAAGTGACATCAGGCATGGCTATTTGTTTGCTCGAAGCAATCTTATAGGCTTCGCGCACGGAGATGAGGTGTTGAAGTTGTGACGCGAACGAGTTCGGGTTAGCCAACTGTTCCGGCAGGGGGCCATACAAGGCCATCGCCCGAGGGATGCCTTCTCCGGAGGCCGCTGCGTCTGGATTTTCGCCAGTCAGGTCGTAGGCGCCGCGATGAATCCATCTGGTATCTCCGTCGACCATGCGCTCTTCGACCGTTGCGATGGGTAACGGTAATGCACCCACGAGGTCCCAGCCTGAGATTGCAAAAACCCCGGGCTGCAGTGCGTTGTACATCGCCAGAAGGAAGTGGATTTGTTGGATATTTTCCTTGTCCTGGTCGGTCATGGAGTTGAGTTCGCGAATGTTGAGCGCGGCAGCGATGATGCTCGCGGTTGTGCAGGACACACCGTTCGTGACGAAGCGCAGATTGTACGGGACGTGTTCACCGCTCAGGCGTTCATACATCGTTTCGCGAATATGCTCGCGTAGGATGTTTCCAGGCCATGTCTGGCCTTGGAATGTGAAAGTCGCATTCGCATGTAGCGTCCAGAAATGTACTAGCTCAAGCGTCAGTTCGTCATGGTTCTGGAGAGCGTGGATGAGGGAAGCAGGGTCGATTCCGTACTGATGCACGGTCTTCAGCATGAGTCTGAGAAACTCTGTGTCACCCGTTAAGAGGGCATGCTGATAGGCCGGGCGGGTGATGAAATCGTACGAGAGGTCTGCGCCGCCTTTCGACATCGCTGCGATGTCATCGACGGTGAGATTCAACTCCTGAAAGCTGAAACCTCCAGCTTTGCGTATTGCTCCCCCTAGCAACTGGTTTCCGGTAATCGAAAGAGGATGGCTCTCGGACCAGGCATTTCCATGCGCTCGCCGCTCGATGCCTAGAAAGCCGTTGGCGTCTAGGCGTAGTCCGCGTGCGCCCAAAGCGTCGATGGAATGGAGCGCATCGCCGATGACGAGTTGCTGCGCCGCAAAGGTCGGGTCCAGCCAATTAAGCGACGGTTGGCCTTCCTTGAAGTAGTGCAAGTAGACCCAACGTCTCTTGACGCCATCGACACCAATTACGGGCGCCGTTGCGCTCCAATCAGTCTCTTTGATTCCGGGTTCAAAGAAAATCACGCGCTGCAATTGTCCGACGATGTAGCACTTTTCCTTCAAAGCATCTACGACGTGGGGCGGCAAATTTACCGCATCCTTTCCTTCCACGACATCAGGCAGCAGGCTCCAATCGTCCGGCTTGATTTCAACCATGTGATATAGCCCGGGATAATCGCCGTAGTTCATCTCGGCTAGCCGGAAATCGGCTCCCTTTCCTGTGTGCGATGGGACGACATCGTCAATCACGACTGCGTTGTGGGCGGCAGCCATTCTGCTCATGGCGACGAACTCTTCTTCGTTGCCGAAACGCGGGTCGATTCCGAGTCCAATGCGGTCGAAGTTGCCATCGATTGATGGTGTGATGGTCTGACCTGTGAGCCCGCCGGCGAGTTTGGTAGGACCAGGGTGCACCGCTTGAATACCGATTGATGAAAGCGCGCGCCAAAGGCCGTCGCTACCAAGCGTTCGCAGAACGGAGTCGCCTGGTGTCGTGATGACCGCACCGGGATAGGCTGTAAACCACACGGACGATATAGCGCACGCAACTCGAGGTCTGGTTTCAGCGTAGGGATGAAGCCACAATCTCGCCTGGCCTGCGTATGTGCGAGCGCGTGTTCGAAGTTGACGAAGCATCGAATGACTGACGAGCCACTCAACATGTTCGGCAACTGGAGAATCCATAACAGACTCCTCTGGAAATGTGGTTCGGACGCTCGCGAGAATATGCACCGCGAGAAAAGCACTCTCTGTCGCAAAGGCTATACCCAGAATTGGCTGGAATCGGTGCAATTGAGATGACCGAGAGGATTCGCGTCAACGCGCGAAGATGTGCGTCGTGTTCTTTGTGGCGCCGGGGCGTGTGAAACTGCTAGAAGCCGAAGTCGATTGCACTGGCAGTGCATCAGGTCGCTTCAGTTTGCGCCAGCTCAGGCCTCGAAGGCGTTTAAACTGCACAAGTTGATTTCGCTTGCTGCGCGCAGGATGGGAACGCGTTGGTGCAGTTGCGCTGGTTTGCGCAAACTGGTTGGTGTTACGAAGGAGGAGAGGGACTGATGTACTGCTTCTTGGTGAATGTCCCAAGTCCCAAAATACGATTGAGACTGAATCTGTGTCAGGCACACCGTACAGAGCAGTACGGTGTGCCTTTGACTAAAGCTTACTTCGATACCGGCATCGCGAACTCGGCACCCTTATCGATGCTTTCGGGCCAACGTTGCATAATGGATTTTTGCTTCGTATAAAAGCGAACGCCTTCCTCACCGTATGCATGCGTGTCTCCGAAAAGACTGCGCTTCCAGCCGCCGAATCCGTGCCATGCCATTGGAACCGGAATAGGTACGTTGATGCCGACCATGCCTACCTGGATTTGCCTACCGAACTCACGGGCGACATTTCCATCACGCGTGTAACACGCGACACCGTTCCCGAATTCGTGATTGTTCACGAGTTCGACTGCTTCGGTGAAATTCGCCACCCGGACGCAGGCTAGCACCGGTCCAAAAATTTCTTCTTTGTAAATGCGCATTTCTGGTGTTACGTGGTCGAACAGTGTGCCACCCGTGAAAAAGCCTCCTTCGCATCCTTCGACTTTCAATCCGCGACCATCAACGACAAGTTGAGCTCCTTCCTCGATACCCACTCCAATGTAGTCTTCGATTCTGTCGCGAGCTTCCTTTGTCACAATAGGTCCCATTTCCGCGTCAGGCTCCATACCGTTTTTAATGACAAGGGCGCGCGCTCGTTCTGCCAGGAGCGGGATGATTTTGTCAGCAACGTCGCCAACCAGGACGGCGACCGAAATCGCCATGCATCGCTCACCGGCGGAGCCGTACCCCGCACCAATCAAGGCATCGACAGCCTGCCCGACGTCTGCATCGGGCATAACAGCCATGTGGTTCTTGGCCCCACCCAATGCCTGAACTCGCTTGCCATTCCTTGCGCCGGTTTCATAGATATAGTTGGCAATCGGAGTGGAACCGACGAAGCTCACGGCGCTGACGTCGCGATGGTGAAGTAACGCGTCGACGACGGTTTTGTCACCCTGTACGACGTTGAACACGCCATCCGGCAAACCAGCTTCTTTGAGCAGACGAGCCATGAAGAGTGCGGCGGACGGGTCCCGTTCGCTAGGCTTGAGGATGAACGTGTTGCCGGCAGCGATTGCTACCGGATACATCCAGCACGGAACCATGCAGGGAAAATTAAAGGGCGTGATGCCTGCAACGACGCCGAGCGGTTGGCGAACGGTCCAGTTGTCCATGCCTGTCGACACTTGCTCGGTGTAGTCACCCTTGAGAAGCTGCGGAATGCCACAGGCGAACTCAATGATGTCGATGCCGCGGGCGACTTCTCCCTGCGCATCGGAAAAGACTTTGCCGTGTTCGGCCGTAATGATGGCAGCGAGCTCGTTTTTGTGCCGATTCATCAGTTCTAGGAATCGGAGCATTACGCGGGCGCGTCGGATAGGGGGAACATTGGCCCACTTCGGAAACGCTGCCTTGGCAGTTGCGACCGCGGTATCAATATCGGCGGTCTCGCCCAGCACCAGTTTGCGCTGCGACTGTCCCGTCGCGGGATTGAAGACTTGCTGCGTTCGGGTGCTGACGCCCCGGGTCTCCGTGCCCCCGATGAAGTGCAAAACGTCGGCGGTATCTTGGTAAGCCTGCATTTGACATTCTCCTACATGATTGTTTAGTGTTTGGAGTCTAAGGGCCGAAAACCGGCGAGAAAAGACGTCAATGGCGAACTGATTGTTTTTTTGGGTGAACAATAAGATGGTGGACATTCAAAGCGTGGAAGCCTTGTGGGTTCACCTGCACTGGCTCATCGTGTTGGCGGAACAAGGGTCCTACACGAAGGCTGCCTCTAGGTTGAGTGTCAGCAAGGCGGCAGTGAGTCAAAAAATTACCGAGCTGGAACGAGTCGCAGGTATCGCGCTTGTGCAACGGACGACCCGCAGCGTCCGGTTTACTAACGCTGGGGAAAGATTGGTAGAAAGTACGCGTGCGCAATTCGACGAGATTGCGACGAATTTTCTAAACGTTCGTGAACTGGCGGGTGTAGCACGAGGATTGGTGAGGGTGACGGCGCCGGTCGCGTTCGCACGTCAACAGCTGGTGCCCAAAATGCACACGTTCCTTAAGGCAAATCGTGAGGTCAAAGTCGAACTGGAGGTTTCGGACCAGTTGAGCTCTATCTCAACCGAAGGATTTGACCTGGCCATCCGGCACAGCGCGCAGGTACCCGAAACGCACGTCGCGGTGAAGCTCTGCGATACAGCATCGGTCATCGTCGCGAGTCGGCAATACTTGAATGAGCGTGGGCGCCCCGAGCAACCGTCTGACCTTGCCCAGCATGACTGTCTCTTCTATCCGCGAGCGCGCGGCGCCACGGAGTGGACGTTTCAGCCGAAGACGGAAAGACAGGCGGCAGAGCCGACGCAAATAATTAAGGTGGATGGGCCTTTTTCCGCAAATAACAGTGAATCACTTCGTGATGCGGCGCTGGATGGACTGGGCGTGGCCCTCCTTCCTGACTTTACGGCCCAGGCAGCGGTGCTCGACGGACGGTTGGAAGTATTGCTTGCAGACTGGCGGCCAACTGGTGCGTTCGCTGACCAGATTGTTGTTGTAAGGCCCTATGCCTCACAAGTGCCTAGTACTACAGCCGTAGATTTTTTTACTATACTCAAATAATTAAGGATTACTATACGTTAAGGCTATGCATTCGACTGCAAAAGCGTGGGAGCGTGAACTGGAGGTACTGCACCAGCGGCTCGGGGAACTGTTCAGGCGTCCGGAGCCCCGACAGCGGTCGCTCGCATACCTGAAGGGCCTGCTGGGTACAGTCGAGCGCAAGAACGGCTGGCAACTCGCCGAATGGATCGGCGAAGCGACACCCGATGGCGTACAGCACCTGCTGGAGCGGGCGCAATGGGACGCGGATGCCGCTCGCGATGTGCTGCGTAGCTATGTAGTGGAAGAACTGGGCGAGCGTGACGCGGTGCTGATTGTGGACGAGACCGGCTTCCTCAAGAAGGGACAGCACTCGGCCGGTGTTCAACGCCAGTACAGTGGCACGGCAGGTCGTATCGAGAACAGCCAGATCGGCGTGTTCCTCTGCTATGCCGGTCGTGGCGGCAGTGCGTTCATCGACCGCGAACTGTATGTACCCAAGGTGTGGACCGATGACCGGGTGCGCTGCGAGGCAGCGGGCATTCCCGGGTCGGTGGAATTCGCAACGAAGCCACAGCTTGCGCGTCGTATGCTTGAGCGGGCGCTGGACGCAGGGGTGCCGTGCGGCTGGGTCACGGGGGATGAAGTCTACGGCGGTGACCGTCACCTGCGGCTGTGGCTCGAGTCGCGCGGCCAGTCTTTCGTGCTGGCCGTTGCGAAGAACGAACCCCTATGGTGGAAAGGTCCAGAGTACGTACGGGCAGACCGGATCGCCGAGGCCCTGCCGGCAAGGGCATGGCGCCGCCTGTCAGCGGGTGCCGGCGCCAAGGGCGAGCGCCTGTATGACTGGGCGCTGACTCCGCTGTGGCGCTTGCAGATCACCGAAGAGGAGCGCCGCTTCGGGCATTACCTGCTGGTGCGACGCAGCCTGGACGAGCAACGCGAACATGCGTATTACGTCGTATACGCACCGCGCAGCAAGGCCACACGGCAAACCCTGGTGAACGTCGCGGGCCGCAGGTGGGAAATCGAGACCGGCTTCGAGGCGACCAAAGGCGAATGCGGACTCGATCAGTATGAGGTGCGCCGATGGCAAGGCTGGTATCGCCACATCACGCTGGCTCTGCTGGCCCATGCAGTACTCGTCACCCTGCGGGTGCACGGCAAAAAAAACACCTGAAGGTTTGGTGCCGCTCAGCGTGCAGGAGATCCGCCGGCTGCTCTGTCGCATCCTGTGGCGCGGCGCCCACTCTATCGCGTACGTGTTGTCCTGTTCGGCATGGCGGCGCCGACACCAGTACCGCGCCCAGCAGTGCCACTACCGAAGACGAGGATGTGTGCCTCCAGTTTACCCAGATCTACGGCTGTAGTACTAGGGCCATCGGTCTGTTTGTCACTCATCTGCGTGATTCGTTCGTTGCTGGCTTTCCGTTGGACAGATGACATGATTCCGAGTTGTCTATAGCCGTCGCCGCCTTGGGTAACTTATAAATTTCCATTAACTCTCGTCAAACCAGGAGACCTGTTGTTGGCGCAATCAATAGCGGCGCCTGTTCCAGTGGCGACAAAGGCGTTGATTTCGAATTTGTAAATGTGCTCGGACAATTGACTGCGGATTGACGCAATGGTTAGGTTAATTGGGACACCGGCTGCGAAGAAGGCCGGTTCTGCCGGCAAGAAGGTGACTGCCAAGAAAACGGCAAGCAAAAAGGCGAGCCTGTCAGATTTTCTGTGTGCCGAGGTCATGAGACGATAACGGAAATAACGTCCTATGACCGAAGCAACCGTGACAAAGAAGAACAGGACCCCGAAGGCACCGAAGCTGTTTCCCGATGAGTTGATCGACCAATTGCTTGCCCAGGTGCAGGGCAAGGATGCTGAGTCGGTCCTGGGCGAATCAGGTCTGGCCGGCCAGCTCAAGAAACGGCTGGCTGAGCGCATGCTCGCGGCCGAGTTGAGCCACCATCTGGAAGCCGAGACCGGGCAAGGCAAGTCCGGCAACCACCGCAACGGCACCAGCCCCAAGACGGTCATCACGCCCAATGGTGAACTGAATCTGGACATTCCGCGTGACCGGCAGGCGACATTCGAGCCGCAGTTGGTGGGCAAGTATCAGCGCCGGCTGCCGGGCTTTGACGATCACGTCATCAGCATGTACGCGCGCGGCATGAGCGTGCGCGAGGTCCAGGGCCATTTGCTGGAGCTATATGGCCTACAGGTGTCGCCCGATCTGATTTCGACCGTCACCGACGAGGTGCTGGCCGAAGTCGAACAGTGGCAGCAACGCCCGCTCGAGGCGATGTATCCGATCGTGTATTTCGACGCACTTCGACTGAAGATCCGCGACGAAGGCACGGTCAGGAACAAGGCGGTGTACCTCGCGCTGGGCATTCGGGCCGACGGGCGCAAGGAAGTGCTGGGTTTGTGGATCGAGCAAACCGAGGGAGCCAAGTTCTGGCTGAAGGTCTTCAACGAACTGAAGAACCGCGGCTTGCATGACATTCTGATCGCCGTCGTCGACGGCCTGCGCGGCTTCCCCGAGGCGATCGAAGCGGTGTACCCGGCCGCCCAGATCCAGACCTGCATCGTGCATCTGATCCGCAACTCGCTGAATCTGGCGAGCTGGAAGGACCGTAAGCCGTTGGCTGCGGCGCTCAAGCCGATCTATCAGGCCGCTACCGCCGAAGCCGCTGAGGCGGCGCTGCAAGCCTTCTCGCAAAGCGAATGGGGCAAGAAATTCCCAACGGTCGCCGCGATGTGGCAGCGCCAATGGGAGCAAGTCATTCCGTTCTTCGCCTATCCGCCGGAGGTACGCAGAATCATATACACGACAAACGCGATCGAAAGCATGCACATGCAGCTTCGCAAGATCGTCAAGAACCGCGGTCACTTCCCCAGCGACGAAGCCGCCAGCAAATTGCTATACCTGGCCTTGCGCAACATCGAAAAGGACTGGAAGATGCCACCTATCACCTGGCGGCAAGCAGTCAATCAGTTCGCCATTCTGTTCGGCGAGCGGTTCACCAGCGCCATCAACTGAGATTTCTAACCGGCCTCAGCACACAAGATTTCTGACACGTCCAAAAAGGCTGCTTCGGTCAAAACCGCTGCCGCACAGGTCGAGGCTTCGTCAGTGCCGCATGCGTCAACAGAGGCGAGCGCATAGTCGCCTAGGTAACAGTCGAACAGCGAGCGGGGTCTTCCTCCCGCTCGCTCAAGTTGGCGACGTAGCTGCCGATATTCAGAGTGCTGTCCCTGCATTCAAACAGGAAAAATAAAATGCGTACTCTGGTTTCCCTGGTCGCCACCGTCTCGGCGCTCGTCATACTCTCTGGATGTTCGACCACTCAAAACGTTACCGCCGGTCCTCAAGTGAAGGGCTCGCCGATGGCAACGGCGTGCTTTACGGCTCATGGCGGCCGGTCTGCCGATATGGATGCAGCAATCCAGCGCAATCTGGAGAACCATGGTGTGTCGGTAACGCTGGCGCCAGCGTGTGACAAAGCAGACATGAACGTCAGCTACACCGACAGTTGGTACTGGGATATCGTTATGTATCTGCGTTCGATGGACATTCGATTTTACAAGGCGCCCGCCGGAGGCCTTATCACATCGGGACACTGGAAGAATTCGGTCCTGCATCAGTTCCCAAATGCGGACGGTGTGGTCCAAGACTTGATGGACGAGATGTTCAAGCAGACGGGCGAACCCGCTGCGGTTAGGACCAAAGCGGCCTCGAACTAGTAGGTCAAGCAGGGGGGCGCTGGATGAAGCGCCTGCCGCTGCCTGCACTTAAATAGCAAAGTCCCAGTCCCTCAAGTACTTGCGACGAATGCGAGCGTGTTGTCCACAACCTTGCTAACAAAATCTGTGGATAAGTCGACGGCCGAGGGCGTGGGAGCTTCCGGGCACTTAAGCTTGAGCTCAACGCTGTCACCTTTGGGTTGCACTTCGGACTGTCCTCCGCCTCAGGTCGTCGGAAACGGCCGTAATACGAGCACAGACTTGCGACACAGGGTTTGGCCAGCGAACATCGGTGGTGGCAGGGACGGTGGGCGCATCGGTGGTCGTGGCATTGGCGGCAGCGGCGTTGTGGTTGTCGCGTACTGACTTACTGACGCACCCCGACGAACCAAGGCACCTGCTTTCTCAGGCACTTTGCATTTCAGCGCAGGTCGAGGAGCGCCTCACTTGCGCTAGACTGGCTTGAGCAATCGGAAGGAGACTTGGATGATGCGAAAGACGCTCAATGCATCGCAGCTACAGCAGGAGGTCAACCGGCGAATCCATCGCTTGCAGGAAATCGTCGAGGATGGCGTGAAGATTCGCGTGCCGCGGCCGCAGTTGCAAGAGCCTGACAAGACAGGCTGCAACTGGAACATGACCCACTTCGGCAACGCGGTCGGCTTCGAGCGCGATATCGAGGGCGTGCTCAAGGTCGTGCGTGCGGAATACAACCTGAATACGGAAGTCAAAGACACAGGCAACCCGTTTGGGGACTAACCATGAAAGACATCGACTCCTCGTTCGTGTTTGATGGCGTGGGCTCTAGTGGTGCGCTTACTAGCAGTCGCAACTCTGGCTGGTTGCTCGACTTATGCTGTTCCCGGATATTCAATTTCGGCTGACAACGTGGTGCCCTCAAGTCGATTGCTCCTCGCAGTGCGCGCGGAGTGCTCTGCTGTGTCGCCCAGTTCACCCTGAGTGGCCAGATTACATTAAGGCCCGTGCTCCCCAGGCACAAAAAGTAAAAAGCCCCTCAGACTTCCGTCGCGAGGGGCTCCCTTTCCGGCGGTCCGGTTTAGACCGCGGCGTCCTTCAGCTTCTTCAGCGGGCGCACTTTCAGACGCACTGAAGCGGGCTTTGCGGCAAACCATTTTTCTTCGCCCGTGAACGGGTCCTTGCCGAAGCGCTTCTTCTTTGCCGGCACGTCCTGAGCGACAACCTTCAGCAGACCCGGAAGCGTGAACTCCTTCGCACCCTTCTTGTGGACCGATGCGAGCACCGTTTCTTCCAAAGCGGCCATCAAAGCCTTCGCCGCTTTCGGCTCGACACCTGCGCGCTCGGCAAGATGGGTAGCAAGCGAAGCCTTCGTGAACGAATCCTTGATGGGCTTCAGCGGCGTGGCAGCGACCGCCTTCTTCGTCGCAGGAGTCGCCGCCTTCTTTACCGTCGGCGCCTTCGCCTTTTTCTCGACCGTAGTCGTTACCTTCTTCGGAGCCGGCTTTGCTGCAGCTTTCGTTGCCATAGATTTCTCGTCATTGGTCAAAGGTTGGCCCGGGGTCCTTGCCTTTGCGTAGTCACCGACAATGCGCAAAGGTCCAAATTCTCAGGCTGGCGCTAGCGTAGCAATTCGCATTTGGAACCGCAACGGGCGAGGCCCTAAAACAAGTGGTTTTGTGAAGAAGGAACGAAAAAACGGCGACCTGTACCCCTCCAAAAGGAGGCTGCGCTCACAAACACGGCTACGCGACAGGGTTTGACGCAGGAGCAAGGGGGGTAAACACTCGCGCGAGTCCAGCGTCTGGTGCCGGAATCGGCAATGATGCACGCGAGCTCTTAAGGTGATTGGTGTTTGCTGAAGGATGCTTATTTTCCTATGGCTTAAGCGAAGGGTCACCTTCCGGCAATGCGCCGTGCAAAGCATCGACTTGGATGCATCACAAGTCATAGCGCTGCGAAACTATCTCGTCCTGTTGGAGACGTTGGGTACGTCGACCCTTGAAGACTGTTCTGCTATTTGAACGTTCCGCCAATGCTCCTCAAGACGTAATCGATAACAGCTAGCGAACGGTCAATACGCATGGCATAGTGCGGACATCTCAAAGGGAGGGCGGCCTCAAATCTGAAGTGCAACACCGTTTCGTATAAGGTGTTGCGATGCACGAAAGAACCCAGTACCAGCAACTACAACCTGAAGAGCGCCTGACCATTGCAAACCTGCATCTGCAGGGTTCGAGTATCCGGGCCATGGCCCGGATACTCGGGCGCTCGCCGGCCACCGTTAGCCGTGAACTGACGCGAAACAGCTCTCCGGCAGGCTACGCATCGATACCGGCTGAAGCGCTCAGCGCCGCACGCCGCAGCGCGGGCCGACGCCCCACAAAGCTCGGCCTGCAAAGCGTCTGCTGGCGTATCGTTCTCACCCTGCTTGAGTGGAAATGGTCACCCCAGCAGATATCGGGCACACTGAAACGTATGTATCCGACCGACCCGACCCAGCAGGTTTCGCACGAAACCATCTACACGGCCATCTACGCCCAGCCGCGCGGCGAACTGCGCCGTCAGCTCATTGCGTGCCTGCGCCCTGGTCACAGCACGCGCATGCCGCGTACACGCGGCACAGACCGACGCGGACAGATTCCCGACATGGTCAGTATTCATGTGCGGCCGCCCGAAATCGAGGACTGACTGCTGCCCGGACACTGGGAAGGCGACTTCATCAAGGGCGCGGGCAACCAGTCCTCGGTCGGCGTTCTGGTTGAACGGACCAGCCGCCTGGTGCTGCTCGCAAAGATGGAAGACGCCACCGCAGCTTCAGCGCTGGCGGGCTTCTCCGCCAAACTCAATTCGATTGTCGCGCCACTGCGGCAGAGCTTCACTTATGACCAGGGCAAAGAAATGTCGCGCCACAAGGAGCTCACGGCCGCAACCGGCGTGAACGTGTACTTCTGCGACCCGCACAGTCCATGGCAGCGCGGCACCTGCGAAAACACCAATGGGCTGCTGCGACAGTATCTGCCCAAAGGCACCGACCTTTCGGTCTACAGTCAGGACGAACTCGACGCCATCGCCGACAGTCTGAATAGCCGGCCTCGTGCAACTCACAACTTCCATTCACCATTCGAGGTCTTCGCCGCGACCCTCGCATCAGCAAGTCAACCTCAAAGCTCTAAACATTAATCCCGCTGTTGCGCTTCACCCTTGAAACCGCCAAGCCATAAGTGGACGGAGCTCTTTTTGCGGAGGCACTTTCGAAAGGAGGCTCCTTTGTTTGGATGCGAAAGCAAGGAAAGTGAGCGCTACGCGCCAAGTATGGTCCGTGCTTCTATGCAGCGTCATAGATGTCGGGTTCACCCACTTGGTTCTGGTCACCCGTGGCTATCAATCCATGCCCGTGCCCATTCAAGTCCTGCGCGCTGCGCTTCCCCGTCTGTATCAAAACCGCCGAGCACCTCAGACGCTTGAATTACCTTATTGCGGATAGTGATGGTCCCGCTGGCAGCGTACCGCTCGGGCTCCTGCAGGTCCTCCTGATGCAGGATTGCATGCCCCCCAAATGCTATAGCCGTGATACGTTTCTGATTGCACTAGCGCGCCGACTTAACGGAGGCATGGCGAGAGTCGACGCGAAGGATGTTGCCCTCCGGCGTTATCTGGTGCGGAACGGTTGTCACATTGGGCTCTTTCATTCGCGAATCTACCCCGACTTCACGTTGTTTCGCACTCAACTTCGGCGTAAAGTGCGGAGTTTTTCGCGGGTGATATTTCACCGCATGCGGGACCACGTGTCGATGCATCGATTGATTATGCGAAGGCGTCGTGTGTGCGACCGCGCCCCGCGCTTCAGGCGGATTTCAAACCTCGATGTATTGTCCACCCGCCGACGCTGTCGAAGCAACTGTCAGCAACAGTGCGCTCGCCCCCAAGAATCGAAGCATTCCTTCTCCATATTTGCTCGCTATTTGGAACTCTGCAAGACAGGTTACAAGTTTGCCCGGGGACATTTAATGTTATCGGCGGTGCGACCGCCTTCAAACATACAAATCGTAGGTTATTTACATCCCCTGGGCGAACGGGTTGTCCCTTTCTCAGTCGCCAATGCCACCCTTATGCCTGCCACGAAGCCGCTGTCCCAGCATGCCTTGCCATAGGGCATCTGGGTTTTGCGGTCTTAGCAATCCAAGAACCGCTAACCATCTCTCGCGTGGGACGGCGAGACCGCCAGAGGTTATCCTCGTCAAGGTTAGGAAATTGATTGGCGAGCCTCTTGGAGCGCTCCCCAATAGAACCAAATCCCTCGACTTACGTCCGCAAGACGTCAGTTCTTGAAAGCCCCCGTCTTGTTTGCGATGCCCGAGACGACGCCAGTTCTGTTCTCAACCAAGTGCCTGCAAAGCCCGCACGAGCGTTGCCGACCGGCGCCGAAGAGCCGCCAGATAAGGTGAGCTGCTGTCTGCACGTGCTTGGACGCGCTTTGTGAGCACCTCAAGCTCGTTCGCATGCAACTCCCGTTGAAACTCCAAATCGTCTGCTGCTTCCTCGACGGTCCGGGCCAGTAAGGCGGTCGGACGGACGTTATATGCGTTCATTGCGGTGTCCTCTGCGGATGAAGATTCCACGTTTAGATGTCGGCATGAAATGCGGCAACTTCAACCCTACTGACTGAAGGGAAATACCACTATGCGATGTTTTGGAGCAGGCGAAACGTATGTAGAATCTGTAACCTTTCTTCGGTTGGCCGTGGCTTGCCGAACACTGCACAACCTTCACTTTTAAGTTAACATGGCGTACCATCTGCGCATTTTGCAGCGCCGCTCCATCGGGATAGTGGGGCCAGAACCTACTCCCGGCAAGAACGCAAGGAAGCTCGTGGCTTGGTGCGCGGAGAATGACGCTTCGACCTGCGAGCTGCTTCTCCAGGTTGTTCAGCTCGAGCTGGCGCCTCGCAAAGCCGCGCTCTTGGAGCTTGCGAAGTTGATTCAGGTCGCAGCGTCTGGTCAACCCGTTGCGGAGTTTTACGACGAAAAGCAATGTCACAAGACCCATTCTTTCGAGTACAAGGGCAAGACGCGGGATGTTTGGCGGGTAAGGAGGGGGGACGTGCGCGTCACTTTTTACTATGGGCAGGACAAGCTGATTCTGCTCACCCACGCATTCCCGAAGCATAAGGACAGGCTCACCAAAGCGCAGGAGCGCGACCTGCAGCGAGCCGTCGAAGCATTCATCGACGCCGAAGAGGCCGAGAAGTTCAGTTACGTCACGGAGCCATAGACATGAGCGCAGCGAAATCGACCACCAGCACACATAGAGACCTTGCATTGCTGCTGGCTGAGGCAGCACAGGCTGAGGATTTCGACTTTGAACTGAAAGCGCAAGAAGTGGCGGTAAATCTTTCCTCTTTGATGATGCATGCTGGTTGGACAAGGGCAGACCTCGCCCGGAGCCTAGACTGGAAGCCAGCGCGCGTGAGCAAAGTGTTGGGCGGCAAAGAGAATCTGACTTTGCGCACGCTCTACGCTATTTTCAAGGTTTTGGGGTACACCTTCGACGTAGTGCCGCGGGCTGAGTCGGAGCGAGCACCTACGCAACCTTGGCAGCACTTTTCGTTTGACAACAAACACGTGGTTTCCAGAGGCATGAAGCTCAAGGAAGTGCCGACCGTCGCATCGCAGGGTCGCCGGCCGGAAGACACTTGGCCAGAATGGTTCTCTCACACCCAGAAAAATTTCTACAAAGTCGACTTCACTGCGGCAAACACGGACTACTACGATGCAGCGCTCGCCTCTTGACCTGCAACACTATCACTTCAACAAGCTTGAGATTCAAACGACTGGCAACGGTGGTCGCCCCCAGCCCAGCTCGGGAGTCGGACCGTATCCAAGCTTTGATGGCGTTGACTTTTCCGCTAACGTTCAGGTTTCGGCTCCTTCTGAGCAGTCTTCCCCTTTCAGGTTTGCACTGAAGATTGGGCTGACGTGTAAGCCCAAGAAGGCGAAGACACCCTTCCCTTATTCGTTCGAAGTCGAAGCCGAAGGTTTCTTCGAGGCAACAGCCGAGGATGAGAAGAAAGCGCACAAGCTTGCAGTCGTAAACGGCTCGGCAGTACTCTACGGAGCAATCAGGGAGCAGATGTTGACGCTTACGGGGCGTTTCCCCCAAGGCCCAATGATGCTGCCCACCGTCAATTTTCTGAACTTGTTCCCTGCCCAGGAACGAGTTACTGCCGCAGCGGCAGTCGCGGCATCGCAGACTCCGAAGAAATCCCGAAAGAAGGCGACCGAGGCATAGTCACGCGCGGCCTGCAAACGAAGGTTTGGTTGGCGACATACTGGACGGTAATCAAGCGAAGGGCTCGAGCGCAATGCGCTGAGCCTTTTTTTAATAGGCATCGGCCGTCGTCTCGGGCCGATATCGTCGCCGCATCAATTGAAGCGCGGGGATGACCAAACCGATTGGAGGCGTTCATGCCTCAGTGTGCCTGCGCGCCCCTCTCATTCGGCGGTACGTTCTCGAGTTCTATGGTCGACCACGAAATGATATCCGTGAGCGGAACCGTATGAGCATGGACGGGGCCACCCGGTGAGTACACCGCGCATAGCTTGTCCGTGCACGAAATGGGTACGCCGGCTACAAGTCCTGCCTTGTCACGAACGATTTCCACAAACTTCAGCTGATGCGCCTTCATTTCATTTAGGTTCCACTGTTGAATCGCGGTTATTGCCTTTGCCGCATCGCCTTCGCCCCTGTTGCGAACAGGTCCAAGGAGACCAAGTGGCAAGACACTACACACGAGCAAAACGAAAATCACAATTGATGCCACCCAGAAGAACATCACTTCGGGTGTGACTATGTTTCCCGATTTTCCCCCGTTGACCCTGATGTGCTGTGTTCCTTGCTTCAGTGTCGCGCGATGCCTCACAAGATTGCCGGCAAAGAAGACCGCTGCGAGCAACGCCGCGAAGACGAAGAACAACCCGAGCATTGGAACTAAATAGTCCTCTTTGCGCGTAGTAGCCGAGATAAATGAGGTCGTCGGCGCTCCACGGCAAGGCGTCTGGCTGAAAGCCAAAGCCAAGCAAATATCCTAGCCGGTAGGCGTGACCTGCATTACGCAACAGCCATAGGAATATCGCCCCATTTAGAGCAAAGCCGCTGATGATGACTGCCGCAAGCGGTATGGCAGGAAGCGAAGGTCGCGAAGTCACCTCTTCAGTCTTCGAACTGCGCTGCGAAATAGATGTTGGTGTTTTCTTGCTTAGTTGTGTGCTCATGAATCGTAGACGCCTGTTTTCTATGGAAAGACGCGGGCGCGTATAGGCCGACGCCTGTGTTCTGTGAGCAATTTCCGCTCAATAGTGCTAACGGTTACTTGCTCTCAAACTTTAGCTTGTCCGTGGCACCGGGCGGACCTAATCTCCGCTGGGGACTCTCAAAGCTTCACGAGTCTTCGAGGGGAATATCACAATCGAACCATCGGGCTAAATGACTGGAAGAGTGACGACAGCGGCGGGTGCGTGGCATAGTGCCGGCTATTCAATAGGAGAGGAAAAATGACAACTCTGGAATCCTTGCAAGCAAAAATCCAAAAACTCCAGGCGCAAGCTGACTCGCTCGTCGCGAAAGAGTCGAGTGCTGTTATCGAGAAGATTCGTCACCTCATGGCGAAACACGGCCTCACGATTGCTGACATCGATGCGCACACTGGCGGCAAGAAACGCGGGCCGAAGCCTGGGGCCAAGGCTTCACCGAAAGCCCGAAGCTCCGTGCCGAGATATCGCGACCCGAAGAGTGGTGCAACCTGGACCGGACACGGCCGGGCACCAAGTTGGATTGCCGCCGCGAAGAACCGAGACAAATTCCTGATTGACGGAAGTACAGCGACGGCAAAGCCGGCTTCTGTCAGCAAAGCGAAGGCCGCCAGCGCTTACGTCCGTGGTCAACAACCGGCGATGTACCGTGACGCAAAGTCGGGCGCGACGTGGAGTGGCCGCGGTCGCGCTCCGGCATGGATTGCTGAAGCCAAAGACCGCAGTAAATTCCTGATTGCAAGTGGTGCTGAGCCGACCGCTGCGACAAGCGCGGGTACTGAGAGCAAGGCGAAGGCTATCGGCAAGAAGACGGGGTCGAAGTCGGTCGGTGCGACTGTGGGCAAGGGTCAGCGCAAGGGTCCGCAACCGGCGCTTTACCGTGACCCCAAGTCGCGCGCGACATGGAGTGGGCGAGGCCGCGCTCCGGCGTGGCTGGCTGGTGCGAAAGACCGCAGCAAGTTTCTGATTGATGGTGCGGGCGTCGGCGCTGCGGTGACTGAGGCGAGCAAATCGAAGGTTGCTGCCAAGAAAGCCGTGGCGGAGGAGGTGGTCGCTAAGAAAGCTCCGGCAGCGAAGACGGTAGTCGCCAGCAAGAAGGCACCGGCAAAGAACGCCCGGTGAAAAAGGCAGTTGCTTCCAAGAAGGTTGTTGCAAAAGTTGATGCCGCCATCGTTGCGCCGGAAATTGCCGTCGCGGAAGCCGGCGCGTAATCAAATCTGGGCGTCAATGTGCAACGCCCCGGATGCAGCCCCGCAAGGCAGGCTTGCCTCGCGGGATAGTGGCTTGGGCAGCGGACGACCTTTTGCGTTGGCCATGAGGACCGCATCCACTTCGGCCGGTCGCAATTGAAGAGTTGCTCCATGAGATTCGAAGTTGAAGGCAAAGCCCCGGTCGACGCTCCTCGCGAATCCGCGATACGGCGCGGCATAAAGAGCTTGCGCAGTTACGGGCCATCTTCGTTTGCGGCGCTGACGGATGTTGAAGGCAACTATGTGCAGGTCGGCGGCGGTGGGGTTACGTGCCTAGTCGAATGGTATTTCGCCGCAAGCAAAGGGCGGCTGCGAGCATTCCATGACCGGCCGAGCCCGGTGCGTCCGGATGGAGCGCTATCAGACGAGTGGTTTATGGTGAGCCAGGTCGAAGAAGTTCTTATCAGGTTTCGTATGCCACGGTGCAAGCATTGAGTATTCAGGCATTATGAATCGTGGCAGTATCCGTTGTCGTCACACGCCGTGTGTCGACATCATCCAATACCCAACCGAACCTGAGAGACGAACTATGGCTAGGAAAGTGTTCTTCAGCTTTGCGTACGAAGACGTAAATCGAGTGATGATTGTGCGCAACAGCCATGTGGTAAAGGGCATCGATGCGGCAGGGTTTATCGATAAGGCGGAATTCGAGTCGGTGGAGCGTCAGGGGGAAGCCGCAATTGCGCGTTGGATAGACCGGCAACTTGACGGAACCAGCGTGACGGTAGTGCTTGTAGGCGCGACGACGTGCGCCAGTAAGTGGGTAAAGTACGAAATCGAAAAAGGTAAGGCCCGTGGGAATGGAATGCTGGGTATAGATATCAGCAAAGTCGCAAGCTTCAACATGCCGGTGACGGTGTGCTGCGGAAAAATACCTGCCGGTTATCCGTTCTACAGTTGGACGGCAGATGATGGCTATAACAAGATGGGTAATTGGATTGAAGCGGCGGCGAAAGCTGCTGGACGGTAGGTGAACGGCGAGGCGCATCGATATGAATGTGAAGGCCGCGGCCGCCGTGCTGTGTTTTGATTGGGATGGCGGGCCTTCTTGATATCAAATACGAGGCTCTGACGGGAAAACACCGAGTTGTTCGATGAACAGACGAGTGAAATCGGTGGGAAAGAGGTCGCGACTTTCATCGTATCCGCAGCGAAGCGCGACTTCCCGTGATGCTCCTCCCGGTCTTGGAACCGTCACCACTGGCGCCTTTGGATGTGCTTTGACGAAAATCTCATATTCCTCGATGACGCCTTCCATCCCGCCAATGAACACTGCTCCGGTCAATGTGTTCCGTCCTAGCATCTCTTCCCGCATGAATCGGAGACTGGACGTCCGGTCGGCTTGAGCTTTGGTAAAAACCACGTCGGGAAAGTCATCGTTTTCGGCCGGATACGTTCCGCGAAACTCTTCGGACTGGTAAAGCATAACGGATTGCGTGTACTTTAGCCCTAGGCTTTGGCATGCCGCTTGAACCATCGGCGTGATGGAGGGATGTCCACCCCAGACAATCCGACGGCGGCCCAGCATAAGCGTCAGGAAGGCGCGTACCGCAAAGTGAATGAGCAGCGGGTCTGCCGTCCCATAATATTGCCGTCCGGGCTGCGGTACACTGGCAGAAAGGAAAATTTCGTCCATATGTCACCAATCTTGGAACACGGAACCCGACCGGTAGCTGTCAACCAGTCGGACGGTCTTGTTAAGATACTGCGAAATCCATTTCATGTGCGCGTGCCATTCACGCTCCTCGGACTCGCCCTCTTCATACAGCACAGCGACCGGTGGGGTATGCCCGTCGAGAGTCGCATCGTGCAAAGTGTAGGTAGTAGGGACACCGAGGGTTGGGTACACGGCGACTTTTTGCCCGGATGGCGTTGAGACAATCAGGCTTCGTCGCAGCGAGGCGCCTTCCACCCGTCCTCCGCCACGCTGAACTGAAGCGGCCAAAGTCGAAACCAGCTGTTGATAACGGGCCGTGACACTCCGCGTTCTCAGGCTTTCGACCGATTCGCAGATGGATTGCTCGGCCGTCTTTGTCAATTGTCCTGTTGCACCAACGAAGTCACTGGCATCCAGGCTGTGCGTGACGGCGAGTTGCGCGCGAACGTCCATGGCGACCCCCGGCCAGGCTGCCCGCAGGACCGGAATTCCACGCCATTGCGCCTTGCCGAATTCCGCCGAGGTCCAGCGGCTTTCAAAATAGCCGGGTGTATCGAGGAACAGCAGCACATCTGAGTCGTAGAGACGCTGCCAGAGAACTTCCTGGAAATGTTGTCCAGGATAGATTCCGTGCGTATCCAAGAACACATCGTAGAGTCTGGCAGATAGCGCCGCGTACAGTTGCAGCGCTGCCTCAGTGGATTCTGTTCTGCGATAGCTGAGAAATACACGTCGCTGCCGTGGCAGTAACGACGCGCATTCCAGAAGAGCCCGTGCCAATGCGGCCGCGTCAGACTGGTCGACCGTAAGACCGTTCAAAGGAGCCAGAACGCGCGGAAACTCCTTCGTGAACGCACTCGAGGTTGATGCGACCGGGACAATCGGTATGTTGTGGTTCACCAGCCGTCTGAGACATTCTTCACTATCGGTGTCGGTTTGGAAGCACAAAGCGGCAGCGCAGCGCTCACCCGCGGGGCGGAAGTCACACGGCGAGCCTATGAAAAGCGATACTGTCTTCCCGAGGGCAAGTCCAAGTTCCTCGACTCCTGTGTTTAATGCGTCCGCTACTGCGTCGCGGATAGCAGTCGGAACGTTACCGAGGAGCGCAAGCTCGTAGAGCGGTTGGTTTGCCATAGACATTGTGGTTACCGCTGGTAAGGTTCTTCGCCATCGAGCCAGTCGTCGAAGCGGATGTAGTTGGTGTGAGTCCAGTTTATCCAGAGACGCTTTTTCCCTTCCGAATCCCGATATTCTGAGAGATACGGATAAAGCGCAAGATATTCCACGCCATCATAAGCGTCAGTAGACGTTTCGTTTGTGGCGACCGGCAGAACCGCTGCGCGTCCACTGCTACCGTCTTTGAATCCTAGCTCCCAAGGGGTCCACTTCGATTTAACCGAATTCTCAGAAGTGACGTATAACAGGCTGCGCGAGGATTTCATGCGTGCGCGCAGGAGCGCAGCCGTTTCCTTGCTAACTTCCTCACGGTCAAGATGTGGGTCGTCAATCCAGTCGATGTACACGGAATGCCCGTAATCCTCAAGCATCAACTTCAGCCCGTAGATTTCTTCTTCGTCGAGTTTGCTATGTGACAAAAAAATGTCGTGCGGGCGCTCGCCGTAGCCTTCAAGTGCCGCTTCGAGTTTGATTCGACCCGCGGACTTCGTGAACTGCTGTCCTTGCTGCGCGCGTGCCCGTAACTGCCCCGAGTGTATGAGACTCATGAAATGCCGGCGGCGATGTGCTCGCTCGTCCCGGTCCTTGTAATGTGATTTCTAAGTGAGAGGGAGGCCGACCGCCAAAGATGGCATCGGCAAGCCTTTTCGTTGATGATAGTGGGCTTGTGCCTGTCGGGCAAGCCGTCCAAGTTTTCATGCTTCCGCGACAACGTTTACGGAGATGAGTAGTGTGTTTCAGCTATGACGGTTCGCCCGCGGAAGTCAGAAATCACGCAAATATATTGGATAAATTGACGCTGTGAACAAAAAAGAGTTTCTTAGGGAATATTCCGCGGCCTTGAAGCGGGGAACGGCTTCAGTGTTCCTCGGTGCCGGTGTCTCAATGGATGCAGGCTATCCGAGTTGGAAAGGGCTATTAGCAGGCATTGCCAAAGAGCTGGATATCGACCTGGATGTTGAATACGACCTTGCTGGTGTCGCGCAGTGGTATATCAACCACAACAAGAAGACGCGGACGAAGATTGCCAAGGTAATCAAGGAGGCGTTCCCGGAAAAGGCTGATGTGCCAGAATCGTTGAAGGTTCTCGCCCGGCTTCCGCTCAAGCATGTCTGGACGACGAACTACGACCGTCTCATTGAAACCGCCTGGGACCAGGCGGGCAAGAAAATCGACGTAAAGACCCGTATTGACGACCTTACAATTCCGGACCCGACTGCCTCGGCAACCTTATACAAGATGCATGGTTCGGTCGACAGTCCTGCTGATGTTGTCATCTCGAAGGAAGACTACGAACTGTACCGGCGCGAGAAGGGTGCGTTTTTTCATCTCCTCACTGGTCACTCACTGGGGATGAGCCTGCTGTTCATCGGATTCAGCTTCACGGATGCAAACGTGGCACATCTGTTTGGCTTGCTCCGGGAGATTGTGCGTGAGACGCCGCCGCAGCACTACGCCATCGTCCGCCGGCCGCCACCGCCTGATTCGGCTAAAAGCGCCGCCGCTAAGGAGAAGGCAAGGCGTGAACTTTCGCGACACCAGCATTGGGTCGCGGACCTTGAAAGATACGGACTGAATTGCGTCGAAGTCGATAACTTCAGCGAGATTCCATTGCTCCTGAAGGAAGTCGAAGCTGCGGTCGCGAATGCAAGCGTTTTTGTGTCTGGAAGCTATCCTGTGCAAGCTCGCGATTCCGGCGAGGGAACGCGGGTTCGCGACGTGGCGCAGGGCGTTGGACGCATCATCGCCCAGCAGGGAGCGCGTCTCGTCTCCGGGTTTGGACTTGAAGTCGGGAGTGCCGTAATCGCTGGAGTGATGGGCGAAGCTCACAAAGCGAAGTACGTAAATCTCGACAGCATCCTGCTGCTGCGACCTTTTCCCCAGACTCTGCCGAAGGGCCTCGACCAGGAGGCGTTCAAGAAGCAGTACCGTGAAGATATGGTCGCTCAGTCCGGCGTTTGTATCGTCATCGGCGGGATGGTGAAGAAGGGCAAGGACTACGAGGTAGCGCCCGGTGTGCTTGCGGAAGTCGCGCTTGCGCGTGCTGCCGGGCGACCTGTCCTGCCTCTTGGAATTACCGGAGGAGCCGCATGTCAGGTTTGGGAGGAAATGCTCAGCCTGTCACCGAAGGAGCGGCACGGTATCACGAAGCGTGACTTCGTTGCATTAGGCGAGGCTCCCGTTTCGGTGCCGGAGTATCTGGAGCATGTCGAAAAACTCCTGAAGCGGTTGCGGGGCGTCTAGTTTTGTGAAGGGCGCCGTCGACCTTGGAGTGAGTGTCCTCGGCGCTGTAACACGGCTAGATGTAGTGTTTGAACGGCAAAGGCGCAATCCGGGCGCTCCCAGGGCCGGCCGTGAGGATTTCCCCGACCATATTTGCAAACCGCAAGGTAACCGGCAGTCCGTCTGCATAGGTGCAGCTGTTGAAGTTGAGTTTGGTCAGGCCCATGATGTCTTGCATGACGGTCGTCAGGTCAGCTTCTCCCCGGAGCAGGTCAACGCGTAGCGCGTTAGGTGATTCCCGTCCCATGTACGTCTTCAGGTAGGGAATGTATCCTCTTGTCCAAAGGTAGCCGCCTCGCTCGGACTGTTGAAAAGTGGTCCCACGAAGGACAGGTCTGGTGCCAGTACGAAAGAGCTTCAGGTCGCTGCCTTCCCTGATTCTCACGCCAACGAGAGACGTTCCCGTCGGCAGAGCTTCCTGGAAGCCAGCCCACTCTTCGTCGTTGAAGTGAGCTAGGCCGTGGATGAAAACTTCGACGGGAGGCTTGCCGTGCGAGCGCTGGTATGCTTTGATAACCATCAGGGCTAGGTCGCGAGCGGCCACACGTGAAAGATGAAATTCACGGGTCGCAAGTGAGCGCCAAGGGCCTACCGCGCCCCGAAAGACGACCCCGTCACCGGAACTCAGAAACATCTGAGCGCCACAACACGCGAGGCGGGTGTCCGATGCTTCAGTCAGTCGTTTAAATACGAGGCCGATATAGCAAACGCCTTCGCGAATATGTTCCAGTCTCCACGGGCGCTTTCCGAACTTGTAGTACGTCGTGACGCTCAGATTCCAGGCTAGAGTTGCCGGGTCTTGTGTTCCTCGAGAAGGGCGGCCATCGCGTCGCAGGAAATCGTTGGGAGCAATGGTCGTTTCCCGAATGACCTGTATAACGATGTCGCCTTGTTCGAGCAGCCTTGCCTTGAGCTGATTGTGGAAATTCAACTCGTATCGGTAGGGAACTGCGGCCGCGTTGTCTTCTGCGAAAAGCGATGGCGTGCTCTCAATCTTTTCGGCGAGCTTCCGATTGATATCCCTCTCTACCTCCACGCGGTCGGAACTAGGAATCTTCGACAGAGGCCTGCCGTAGGTGTAGACGTATTCGGGGACGACGACGAACCAGATGTCGATAGACGTCTCGTCTTCATGACGAAAACGAACAATCTCCTTGGCGAAAAGGTCGACGGTTGCAAACATCCCCTGATGTCTATCCGCATCGAACAGCGCACGGCGCAACTCATCTTTGTCGACGCACAGCTCGGCGGTGGGGACCAAGGGCAATTCGGCACCAAAGACAGCGCCGAAGCCCGGAAACATTCGATGTTGCGGCGACGGGTCGTCTTTTGCCGGAATGATGCCGCGAACCTCTTCCAGCCAGCCGCGCAGCCGTGCCAGTCCATCCTTTGTGCCGATGGCGCCGATTCTCAAGACCTGCATCGGAGCAGGTTCAAGAGGACCAAACAGGAACAGCCCGTCTTTGGGCGACTCGTGTTGCTGGCCAAAGCCGAACGTCAGACGCGGCTCAGGCAAATACCCCAGTTTTGCGCTTGTCATATCGAGCTTTCCACCGTATCGCCTTGGGTATTGGAGCCATCTTGCCAGTCAAGGGCCGGCTCATCGTCAAAATCGGTCTCGTCGCCGCTCAAACTATCGACAAGTTCGTCCGGGAGCTGGTTAGCCCGAACGGGCTCGAGCGCGCTTATCGGTGCAACGAAGCTCAACAGCTGCGGCTGAAACTGAAGTCGGCGGTCTGGAGATAAATGAACTGTGAGCGCCGGCTCGCTCCCTTTGATAAACGTCAGATATGCAGAAAGCATGTCGCGCCATCTGTCCTGCCACCAGTTCTTGCAGAACGACCGTCTGAACCGGTGGGCCTTGGCCTTGTCATCGAGAGGCTCAATGCCATCCTTGGTGAAGACCGCCGTGTAGTTCAGCCCGAACCTCAGGTTCGGCTTGATAAGCACGTTTGGCGAGACGGCAAAGTGCCATCTGGACGACAGCTTGACGCTCTCGCCGTTGAGCGCGCGTCTGCCGGATTTCCCCGTAGCATCGGAAAAGGTCAGCTGCTTTCCTGCAGACAGGTTCCACGGGAGATACCAGACAAGCCTCTTGCTCGCCAGCTCGTAAGCGTGCAAGCCGCGCAGGGTCATGCATCTCTCCCATCCTTGTCGGAGGATGTCGACCAGGATAGCTCGCCGGTCCTGCGCCGATAGGGTTGGAAGCTCAAGGCATCGCGATGCAAGAAACGAGTCCAGAAGCAACTCGGACGAGCTTACTGTGCCGCTGTAGTGTTTGCGGACCGCGAAATCGGTCGCTTTGGCGAACGTAATGACGGTCTTTCCCACCACGCGCGACGGCCATTCGCCCTTGAAAGCGCGGTCGCTGATTGGTTCGCCATCAAACTGGTGGAGCCGGATTCCCGCGGGAGCGTTCTCTACGATTAACCAGTTCGAAAGCAGCGTCTCTTCGGCGGCAATTGCTCGTTGCTGGTCGTCGAGCTGGATAGTCGACCAGTTCGACGCTGCGTGTTCCGTGTCCACTGCACGTGGCACGCCATCTTTCTCCAGTCGCTTGACGAGCGCGGCAAGGCCACGATGCCATCCCTCGCTGAAGTCATGGATGTGTTTGTCGTGGACTTCGGCGGGCACTTCGGAGAGTGGAATCTCGTCAACGCGAATCGGGAGAATAAAGCCTGGACTCTCGCGGTCGACAGCGTCTGCCATGCTCAATTCGCGCCTGTAGCCGTACTTCATGGCTGCAGGCTTGGCTACGACCGTCACGAACTTGATGGCGCGTGTTCGGATTGCTGACTCTATCTCGGGCCAGAAGCGGTCGCCAGTCTCCAGCCTCTGAAGCTCGACCCAAACGCTATAGCCCGCTGCCTTTAGACGGGACGCGAGCCAACTCGCGAACTCGTTGTTTTCAGGCGCAGCATGAGAAATGAAGATGAGGTCTTTATTATTCAATTAACCGCCCGTCTACTGAACTCCACCAAGGTCGCGAATTGACGTCTGGCGGGTTTGATGAACGCGATTGCGAACACGCAGTATATCGACTTGGTCGCTTCTTGGTTCTTACGCACAGAACAAAAGAAAATTCGGTTCATCCGCTCAGCTAGGATGTCAACGTTTTTCGCTTTCCGGAGTCGCCAGCGTGCGCAATTTATGCACAGGCAATTCTCCCCGCGAGGAACCCGTGTGTCATAGTTTTGGCATGTCGAATATGGAGGCCTGAATGGCAACATTGGAATCGCTGCAAGCAAAAATCTAGAAGCTTCAGAAGCAGGCGGAAGCCCTCGTCGTGAAGCAGTGGTCTGGCATCATCGAAAGAAATTCGAGCTTTGATGGAAGAACACGGGCTGACGGTGGCGGACATCGATTCGCACGCTGGCGGTACGCGAGGTTCGAAGGACGAGGCTACCGTGGAATTTTTGGCAGTGCCGGACGGCGAGCGGTCTGCAATTCGTCGTCGGTGCATCTCACCCATGCGCGAAGGCGGCCTCATGGCAGTAAGCGAGGCTTTCGAGCTCAACCATCGTTCCCATCTGTTCCCTTTGCAGGTTCTGCGTCGTCCGACCCGCGCGCGCGCTCATCTGGCGCCGCCTCGCCGGGCTTGCCGTCAGCCTCACTCGAAATATCGGCTTCCGGGGATACCCCGTTTCGCTGCGCAATCAGCTGCCTTGTTTCGCGATTGGAACGTAGTCTTGCGATGTACCAGTCGTGGTCTGCAGCAACGGTAGACGCTTCCACCAGGTCAGCCATCTCGTCTGCATCCCAGACATACAGGAAAAAGACGATGTCGTTGAAGTCCTTGGAGGGCGCGGCGAGTCGTAGGAAGTGTTTGAGTCCCCCTGGCGTCAGCATGCAGAGTTGTTTGAGCGCTTGGATGGCAAATTTCTCATCCGAGGCGCGACCCAGATTAGCCAGGCCATAGAGCACCGTGAAGAGGTCCGGTTCCTTCAGCACGTCTGTGGCGAACAGGTCGATTGCGCGTGCCGTCCAGGACGCGATGCAGTTTTGCACAGCGTCTAGGTCGCCAATGAAAACCGTTGCCTCTTTGATTTTGTGCGGTTGAACTCCACGCACCTCGGCGTGGCGCATGCCGATGTTCACGAGGAAGTCCAGGCCTGCAACGAGGGGCACGTCGTCGACGAATTCAAGCGATAATGCGGCCGGTTCGCTCGCGTGGGGAAGGCAGCATGCGGCAAGGTTGGCGCTCGCGTGGCATGCCCGGGTCAGCACCCCGGCGGAAGCTATCTCGCGGCAAGCGCTGGCTAGCGCCGTAAGCAATCCTTGCGCATCGACGCTTTCACTTGTCTCCAGATAGGCCGTCATATGGTTGACCATCTCGGTAGCCGCCCTTGGCCCATTTCAAGCAAGGTGTCGGCCACGTCGCTTGGAGATGCAATCATCCGGTGAACGTCAGCGACTTCCTGGACGCCTGTAATCGACGTGGCAGCCAGGAAGCGAATCAGTCGACTCTGCTCGGCAACGCGAAGAAATCGTCGGGGATGCGAGTTGGAACCTCTGCCGGTCGTCATCGGAAAAAGGAAGTTCAGCGCCATTGCCGCAGAGCGCTTCTCCGCGGCATCAGACGGAAGGCAATCCGTGCTGGTCAATAAATAGATGAGATGCGGGCATGCAGTTTGGCTTGGAAAAATTGATGTTTGTCGGGAACATTCTCTCGTTCCCGATTATAGATTACGCCACAGAGTGAAGGCTGCCAGAGACTCATCGACCAGCGCCGAGATAGTCCGTCCATCACGGAGACGACGGCAATAAGTCCATTCGCCGACGTCACTTCCCGCATGCCGCATCAATGGTGAGGCGGATTCGCCATCAGCATTGAAAACCGGTCTTGCCTGGAAACTTTCCGCGCGTTTTTGCGAGCGGCTCTCGCAGGAGGCATTTTTGTGCTCGCCGTTTGTGTGCCGGCAGGCAAGCTTGCGTGAATCTCCACGACATAAGGTACTGGCGTCTCCCAACCTGCGAAGACGTTGCGCTGACCAAAGCCATAGCCGCTCATACAGCTGAAATGCAAGAGTCCCTGTGTTTGACCTCAAGAATCGTTCAGCGATGCCGATAGCTTAAGAATAGACATATGGCGAGTTTCTCGCATTTACGTGATTCGTATCCTGTCGCTGCCGTAGCAAGTGTGGGGCATCCTCCTCAGCTCCCACTCAGGGACAGTCCGGACGAAGTAGTGATGTAGTTTTTCTGGTCTGCACCGCAACCGGCAGGGGCGACGCCTAGTTGCGGGCTTTTTAATTGATGTGCTTTTTTCTACGGCCTGTCCACCACTTCTATTGCGAATCCCTTGATGAAGAAGATAGTACTTTCCGTCGTCGCCGTAATTGTTGCCACCATGGCGTTACCTGCATATAGCAGCGACGCATCAACCGAAGCCGAATGCAATTCTTTTCCGAAAAGCGACGGCGCGGACGTTCAGGCAGGCGGTGCGCTTTCCCTGAGTGGCTTGGGTAAACTGGCGGGAGGGGAAGTTCGAGGCGATTACAGCCGAAAAGACAAGAGACTGCTGGCAGACGCGCCCGACACGAACAGGACGGAAGTCGTCATGGCACTGCTGGCGTATCACTGCCGCCGCGTAAAAGGTTTGTCAGAGGCCGACCGAAGGAAAGCTGACCAGCAATTCTACGATGTAGTCACGACGCTGAGTGCTCCCGCAGGTGCCAGCAAACCGGAAAAGCGTGCGCCGAAAGCGTCGACTCCTGCGCCTGAATCGGCCCAACCCGTGGCGCCGCTCATTCCGCCGTCCGCAAAACAGGCTGCGTCGCTTCTAAACGTTGCGGCGCGCCGATATAAGAGTGTGCTGGGCTTGCCCTTCATGGCAGCCCTCGGCGGCGCTTATATCCCAGTGATTCCCTACGAGCTGTTGACAGACAGGACGATGCTGTCAATGGTTGCCGACCAACAGCTGATGGAGCCGGTCCCGAACCTGGAGACCATCCCTGAGACCGATACTGAGTCTCTGGCATACGGCATGTGTCAAGGCGTTAAGGAAGGCGACGAGCGCGTCAATGATGCGATGACGCGCTATGGGTCAAAAATTCCAGAGCGGCTGTACGCCGATATCGGGACAATTCAAGGAACGAGCATCTACAGCTACTATCACGGTTATATTGCTTCGGGAGGCTGCGATGTCTTCCTCGGCGTCATTCGCAATAGAAGTGACAAGAAGCTGGGCAGACCTCAGGCCGGGCAAATTGCTGCCAACTGGGCCATTCCTTTGCACATGCCGACGTTCTCACCAGACCAGTATTCGGAGTACGTGGCCGCGGTAGAAACACTGGACTCCGATACATCGTCGCTTGGCGGAAAGAAGGAGTCAAAGCAGCGGTAGGGAGATAATCCCGCGACCTTCGCGCGGCCAGGCTGGCGTCATTTCTCGTATGGCGCCACTGGCCATTTGTCGACGTCCTAGAACGCTGGACTAGGCGGTGACTGAAATCTTTGCTCAATCGCTAAGTTTTCGTTGATGAAGGTCAATGTGGTATCAGTCCTGCTCGGTCGGTTTCATGGCCGGGAGCCCATCGGCCATCGCCAATTGCAGAAGCTGCGCGTAGCGATGGCTAAGTGGCCGAGACCAAGGCTACCGCGCGGTCGCAGGGCGATGTCGGTAACGGCATTGCTTCACTGGCAGCGAATTCTCGGCCCCTCCATCTGCCGCCACGCCGAGGTGAGTTAGCGCCCACTGACATTGGGCGCAGAGTCGTTGAGCTGCTGTCGGTCCTACTGGCAGACGCCGCCAACGACGTAGAAGTAGCGGCTCGAGACTCGGGGATTTGTGACGCCAGCTTCGTGAGGTTGCGCCGGGCGATGGACCGGGTTGCTTGCGCGCAGTCGCTGTTGGAATCAATGGCGACGGGGAGCGTGGGCGCGGGCGATGAGGAGACCGCGTTGCGGGTGCTGCGGGTGCGGGAGGCGGTGGAATTGCTGGCAAGCCAGTGACCGGAGGATTATCTGGTCGGGGCGGTGGAGTGGTTGATGATTTGCGGTAGAAGCGGCGACCCATTTCCCGCGGGCGTCACGCGTTGGCTAGAAGCTTGCTTATCGGGCCCCACAACAATCGAATTTGGGTCCGATGCTAGACCGTCGAAGAGTCAGGATACAGGTCGGAACGGCGGTACATGCCGTCAATCGCAATCGACGCTTCCGCAAGGCGCGCCTTGGCGCCTGATGCATCGACACCCCGTTTGATGCAAGACTCATGGTCCTGGACGGCCCTATGCAATGCGTCGAGTGCGGCCAGTATGCGTGCGCGCTCCACCGTCATATCTAGCTTTCCTACAACATCAAAGGCAAGCGTCAGATACGGCTCTAAACTGGCAACGGAGGCGTGGCCGGTTACCTCCTTAACCTTTCGTTTGAAATCTGTGTCGTCGAGGATAAGCTTTTGGAAATCTGACTTCGTGCTGATGTTATGGGCAATGATGAGCCGAACGAGAGCATTCGTAATGTATCGATGCCTCATCAGATGTGGGCTTGCAGAGACTTTTATGCCAGCTCGTTTAGCAAGTTGCGCAAATTCCTGAGTGATGGTATTCGGGCGCAGAGCTTCCCCGGATTTCGCGTTGAACAGCAGGGGGGTATCGAGACGAACTGGAACGCCTATTTGCCTCAGCCTGTGACGGCTCGAAACCAGATATTCCTCTAGGAAATCAAGCAGTATCGGGCTGACCGGCACTTCTCTGTGTTGGGAGCGCGTATGCTTAACTGTGTCAAATGAGAGCATAGGTATCCGTTGCTCGCCGGATGCACGTGCTTCGTCACGCGCTTCGAGAGCTTCAACTACGTTACGTCGTGTCAGCTTCGTAGCAGACTCCATTCTGCGGAGCCCAACTTCATCAAAGAGTGCGAACATGACGAGTCTGCGCGAATGGATGTACAGGGACTCGGGAGTGTTGCGCGACACATCGTCGACCGCAGTACGTAGCGCGAGGAGGGTTTTGTCGTCTATCGGGAGCCGTGGCCGCTCCGGCTCTTCTTCTGTTGGGAAAGACCAATGGCTCCACGCATAGGATTCGACATATCTTCCGTTTGGTAACCGGTGTAACTTGCGTATCCGGTAGGCTCTAATTGTTCCTTCTTTAGACACGAAGTTTGGAGTTGCGTAGTAGTCGCCCACGAATACGAGGAAATCTAGCCAAACCGACGCGATTTTTACCGTCGATGTCACCTTATTTTTTGGACTGAAGTCTTCTCCTCTTTCTACCTTCACTCTGAGCTGTCGGACGGCAAGAGCAAAGTGTGAATCGGTCATTTTGGAAAACCCGTCCATGTTGCTGTTCACATAGCGGATAAGTGGAGCGAGGTAGGAGCAGTATGTGCCGAGCGTTCCGCCCTGTGAGCCGCGAAGTGAGAATCCCTTTTTGAAGCATTCGGTCATGAACAGATTCACTTCCATGCACCAATGCCCGTTCGGCCACCTTGCCAACGGAAACCGGGCTGCTGCCACTAACTCTGACTCTATTCCCAGAAAGTGACTGAAGAATTTGAAGTCAGCCCGAGCATGGCTGTGCAGTTGTGAAGAAAGAACGAGCGACAGTTCCCCGTTTATTCGCTCAAATTTCATCTCTTTCCTCCAAGCCGGATATGAAGAATAGAAGTCATCGCCCGCAACTCGACCTCATCGTCTGCGCACCTCTGAATTAGGTCTGTCCTCTTGGAATCTTTGGCATAGGAGCGGGCATTTTGCATCGCACGGTAGTAGGCGTCCGTGAGAAGCGCCAGGTCTTCCAATGCGTCGTCGCGCTCTTTGGTAAGACTTTCGACGCGCTGCTCGAGGTCGGCCTTGGTTCCGGGCTTCGGACTATTGTCAGCGGCGCGAGTGGAGGTGACCTTTTCGAGTGCGTGCAGACGTAGTTCATCAAGTTCCTGCCATCCCTGCACCTGCCAGTCGTTCGCATGCGCTTTGAGTGTATTCAAAGACATGGGTAAGATTTCTCGCGCGGGATACGTTAGTTTTGCGAGATTTCCCTGATTTTGAATGGCGACGCCCACGACAGTGTCATTTGCGAACAGTGCTGGCTTCTTTGCGACTTCCTTTAACAATGTCTCGCGCGCCACTACCTGTTTAAGCGCTAACGGATTCATTGTCGGCATCCTCTTCTTCATGGTCAAATACCACTAATGAAACCACATGGCTCTTCTGGTTCGAATCACACATGTAATGGACGTCGAAGATAAGTGAGCCCTCTTGCCGAAGCTTCTCTACGTATCGCGTGTACTCCGCAAATCGGCGTTCATCTATTACGCTATGACGGTCGGCACCAAATCTTCGAAGCGCGATTGCTGCCAAGTCGTCAGCTTCTTTTCTCCCATCCCGCACCATCAACGTTGCCGCTGTTGATTGCAGCGTTCGGAGAACCTGGCCGGAGAAGTTGGCCCTGAGATAGTGTTCCGTTTGCTCGGCGTCACGCTGTCGAAGGAACCACTGCAGAGTATCTGTCGTTTCGAACGGCGCCTCGGCATAGAACCACAAGGCAAAATTCTTCCGTAGCTGATGCTGACGAATGTAATAGCGTAACCCTGATTCGGTCACGGGCGCTTCAATGTAGTCGATAAAGCAGTCGATTCGCGCGTTGTACGCCGCATAAGCCATTGTGAGCCGGTCTCCGTCCAAAGTGGGCACCGCGAATAGTGATTCATGTATCGCAACACCGGCTACGGAAAGCATCCTCCTGAATTCAATAAGCCGACGCATTATCCGAGCTACCAATGCTGGCGCCGGAATCAGGTCAGTTCGCCGGAACTTCCCGGGCCCGCTTTTTCGGGATTGCACCGCGAGCCATCTGTTGTTGTCGCTTAGAGATAAGGCGTTCAGGTCAATCATTTCGCCGACGCGAAGTGCCATCAACCATCCGACAATGAGTTGCATGGCACCATACAACACCCTCATCATCTCTAGGAGACCCTCATTACGGCGCAGCCTGTCGAAGTAGTCCTGCTTGGGCAGGTGAGTTTCCTTCCGGTTCGGATTGCTCTCGATGAAGCTCATCTGATACGCCAATGACCAGAAACGAATGCCAAGACGTCGCCCGTTCCTCGTTAGGTACGGTTGGATGGACCTGGAAGAGAAGAATTTTTTGGCAGAAACGCCAGCCCGTCTGGCCGCCCCGAGTACATTGGCGCAGCAGGTGAACAGGGTAGCGTTGTGTGCGAAATAAAAATCAACTGCTTGTTTCACGACATTCCGAACGTAGTCGAATGGTGCGATACCGATGGTACAGTCTGCTTTCAACCGCTGAGCAGCCTCGATATCGAAGGTCGATAATTCGGCCAGCGATGACTCTGGGATACCGCGGTCCAGACGTGACAAGTGTTGGAATGAAACCAACGTACTCCGATATTTCTCGAAGTGTTTGCGCGAACACGCCTCGTCTAGCGAGCCGGGCTTAACGGGAACTTCGTCGTATTCTCGGTACGTATTCTCCTTTGGGGAAACGCAAAGTTCTTCGAAGGCCGTTCGTGAAATCTGTGGGTTACTGCCCCAAAGAGTGTTGCGATAAATCAGTTTCGACAGGAACGAGCTGGATGGCGAAAGGCGATAGTCGACCTTGTGTGGTCTAACGTAGCCTTTGTTAAGGAACAGCCAGATTCGGGCTCGCTTAAGTTCTTCGAGCTCGAGGTCCAGAGACCAATCGTTCTCGTGAATGGGGATATCGAGGATTTCCGGATGTGAGGCCGAGACGTCCTCGATGTCTGCCTGAGTCAGTGTTGCACTTTTCTCCCTCAGTGTTTTTGCCAGAAATGTCGACCATCTATAGACTGACTCTTCTACGTCAGGGGAGCATGCCCGCTCAGCAAGCATCGACTTCAATTCATGTGACACAACGCCCCGAAATCCATATTGCGCTAGCTTCGTGCTAGTGGCGTTGAGCAGGAAGTGGTCGACGACGTGAAGGCCACGGATGACGTGCAGACGCTGAGTTTCCGGTGACAGATATCCGCGACCTCTGACGCAAGGATGCGTCTGTAAAAGGATGAAGTACTGAATATCTTCGAAAAGTACCCTGTGGCGCGAGTCGACGAGCTGTCCTTGTCCGCCCACGTCAATTCGGAAGTCAACGAGGAGAGTTTGGCCTTTACCGAAATCCGCCTTGAGCACAGGCGAGTTAAAAGGAGACTGCAACCAGCTGGCCGCGTCGCGTATCTCCGATAGGAACCTATCTGACCAAGGCTCTGCCGCTATACTCTTAAGGCCGTCGTTCATAGCATGTTTGCAACCAGTTGTACGTCTGCGGTTTCACGAGCGGCTTGCAGCGCTCGGTCGATGGACGGCTGCAGTCCAATGCGCTCCCCAAGATAAGAAAGGACCGCATGAGACACGTCGCTCCAGTACTCGTACACGACGTTACTGACAGGCCGATTCTGCTTGCTCGCAAGTTCCAGGCTTGCCATCAGTCTTAAGACGTCTGGGCTTGCATTGAACACAACGCGGGCCTGTTGTCGGCGAGCCGGTTCTTCAGGGGGGCGCATGCTTGATGCGAAAGTGCTGACCGTGGGAAAAGCGTGCTTCAGCATGAACGCGTCCACTTCCGCTACGTTCTTGAAGCCGGTCGCCGGTAGCAGGTGCGGGCTCCCTCTCATTGTCGATATGATTTGATATGAGTGAAATATTCGAATCCATCGCTCGCGGAAGAACATCCTGAGAGTTGGGGGAGGTAACGCTCGAGGACGTCGTTTCTCACACCGGTCTGTCCAAGTGCCTTGGCCATTTCCGCCTCGCTATGCGTGTTGAGAAAAACACATAGGGCCTTGGTCGAGCGAACGGAGCGGAGGCTGAAACGGCGAACGAACTCGGCTGCCGAAGCGGTGGGGATGCGCAGCGTTTTCGAAAACTCTTGAACCAGCTTTGCGGTGTATTCACCGGAGGATGTCAAGGTGCTGAAGCGGCCGACCGCCGTTGGGGGTGAGAATGCTTCTCCGCAAGTGATGAATAGCTTGCGCCAATCGGGACGGTGTCGTACGCGCAGGTAGTCGCGAATTTCACGAGTCAGTACAAGAATCTCGCGAATGATGCGAAGTGACCGGCGATTCAGAAGGATGGTCTTATATCCTGTCCTTTTGCCTGACCGAAATTTGGGGGCTCTGAGGTAGTAGAGACCCTGCTGTTGACGTGATAGGCCGGTCAGCTTTCCTCGCTCGTTCCAAAGCTCGAGATTTTCAAGCATCGACGGCGTCAACTCAGAATGCTCGGCAACTAGCAAAGCAGCGTGGGGGAGCAAGGACGTGGTAGTGGGTAAGCCTAGTTCCTCTGCAACCAACCCTAAGTCGGCCGGATATAGAACGAACAGACTTTTCATCTCATTTCTCGTCAGGAATCCGTGGTGTTCGAATGTGGCGCAGGCATTCGCATAGTGGTCGGGATTGTCCCGACTGACCAGTTTCCTCGAGTTCCCGAGCACACGAATTTGTCCGGTAAGTGCGGCTCGTTTGCGGGACCTTCGCCGGCCCATTATTTCTGACGTCTTTTTTTGGGCCCACGCCTTTACGCATTCGAGCGCCTCCGGTATTTTGATGCTCAAAAATTTAAGTGCTTCCTCGTCGCTCAAACGCTCTGTGGGCAGAGCGCATAACAGGTTCTCTAAGGACTTTGGATTTCGATTGTCGCTGTCACTGTCCGGACCGGGGAATTGTCCAACGCAATATGCGAATAACCCGCTTCCTTCGAGAACAGCTCGAACGAACTGTGTCCATTCGCGCGTCCAGTCATTGATAACCGTTGTTTGTCTGCAAGTCTCACTTCGTTTTTCTGTGTAGAAATCCCAAAACTTCTGCCAGAATAGACGCACGGTTTCTCGGTTACGAAGGCATTCCGTCGTTAGGTCAGGAAAGGTAGCCAACGCCTCTATGAACAGCGCCAACGCGCCAATTTTTTGACGCCGGCTACCCGACCAGTAATTGGCAATGATTTCGTAGAGCTTGCTGGCGAATGGCATCCCGTGCCGAATGGCTACTGAGTGCAACGGAAGCCAGCGTATGTGACCGCCGGCATCCTCAAGTGGCCAGCCGCGCCACAACAGTACTTGCTCATCATTGAGCTTGATTGCTTCAAATTTCTTCACCAGCGCTTTTATCGATGGAGTCGGCGCGAGTGACGATATTGTGATGTTGTGGAAAGCTCCTTCTTCGGGCCAAAGCTCTCTCCCGACTTCGATAGCAACCCGCGAATACAGGTAACGGGTCTGTGCAGGTAACTCGACGAACGTGGCGGAGTTGAGGGCGCCGATGAGGCGTAACCACACGACGGAGTTTTTGTGGTGTGGGAGATGGTCAGATATAGCATCTCCGGTTACCGCCAGATAGCAGGAGAACGTTGTCACCAAACGACTGCCGTATTCGCGATAGGACTTCTGGCGAAGGTTCTCACAAGTGCTCACGATTTTTTCACGCACCTGTCCCGGTAGGTCGCGCGGAAGGCGTTGCCCGAGCAAGGAAACATCGCGAATAATTGCTGGTGAGTGGATTTCCGCTTTCGTTTTCATGGCGTTTACATTCGGGACGCGATGTCCCTTTCTAACTTCGTCGCCTCCCCTCAGCCAGTTGATTCGCCAAATCGAAATCCAATCTAAAAAGATTTTAACTATTTAAAATTTAAGTTCGATAGCTAAAATTTTAGAAGTTTTCTCAAAAATCTAGAGGTGGTCAGTTGCAGGAACCAGCGGAGCAACGTTGTCAATTCAGAAGTGGAATACGGGTCCGCGATTATCGTATCTAGACTTAGGAATCCTTAGGTTTGGGCATACGGGCAGGGCACGAGTGCTACAGAGTCATGCACCGGAGCTTGTCGCAAAATTTTATCTAAAATAAATAATAACTATTGAATCCGTATGTCAATAATTATTATTAACTGTTTAACGGTGGGGGTTCATAGGTCGCTTCTAGAGGCGTTAGCGCTCTTTCGCGAGTGTCGGCGCAGCTTGCTAACTGGTGTTGTCAACAGACGACGATTTGACGATTGTCAACGGACTTTTTTCGAGGGATGCGACTCGGCCGCCCGGCTGCAGCGATGAGCTGGCCATTTGATAAAGACGACCCAAAAAGCGAACCGTCTGACTCGTCGAGAAAGAGCACCCCCAGATGCGCCAGCGTAATTTCCCCGGGCTGCGGCGGATTGCGCCCGCCGACCAGCGCGGCGGCGCTCGATGAATGATGCGGAGCGCGAAACGGCCGTCGACGCCATTGCGACGGCGTAAAGCCGGCCCGGCTGGCGGATAGCAAGGCCGCGGAAGCGAGCGCCTCGTCGTCGGTCATGGGCGGCAGCAGGCCCGGCAGGCGGGCGGCGAGCATGGATTTGCCCGCGCCGGGCGGCCCGACCAGCAAGACATGATGCCCGCCGGCAGCGGCAACTTCGAGTGCCCGCCGCGCCCCGCGTTGACCGATGACGTCGCCCATATCCGGGATAACGGCCGCTGGGCTTTCGGCGAGGTCCGGCGCGGCGACTGGATGAAGGCGGCCGTCGGGCGCTTGCGCGAGGTGAGCGCACAACGAAGGCAGATCGGCGGCGCCGTAGACATCGACGCCGGGTACAAGCGCCGCTTCCGCCGCGCTCGCAGCGGGTAGATAGAGTTGAGGCGTGGAAAGCGCGGTTGCCTCGCCGACAGCAAGCTCGCTCGCCGTCCCGGCGGATTGCGCCAGAGCGCCGCCGCCTTGAGCCGCGCCGCCGCGCGCCGTTCCGCACGCCATGGCGAAAGCGCCGCGCATCGGTCTGAGCGCACCAGTCAGCGACAGTTCACCCGCGAATTCACGATGCAGCAAGGACTCGGCAGGAATCTGGCCGCTCGCCGCCAGAATGCCCAAAGCGATGGGCAGATCGAAGCGGCCGGATTCCTTTGGCAGATCGGCGGGGGCGAGATTGACGGTGATGCGTCGGACGGGGAAGTCGAAGTTGCAGTTCTGCAGTGCCGCGCGCACGCGCTCGCGGCTTTCGCGCACTTCCAGATCAGGCAGGCCGACGATCGAAAAAGAGGGTAGTCCGTTCGCGAGGTGGACCTCGACGGTTACTTCGGGCGCGCGGCCAGAGGCCGGCGCGCGACTGCGCACCACGGCAAGCGACATGTTTTCTCCCGTCGGACGGCGCGCCGAAGGCGCGCGCAAGTCCCCTAAAACGCTGATGACGTCACGGCTCGCTTGCCTGTGATGTGCAGCACTGCGCGGCGATCACGCCGCGAGCAAAGCGTTACGGCGTTTGCGTGACCGGCAGCTTCTGTTCGAGTTCGGCGACGCGGCGCTCCAGTTCTTCAAGGCGAGCGCGCGTGCGCACCAGCACCTGGGTCTGCGTGTCGAATTCCTCGCGCGTGACCAGGTCAAGCTTCGAAAAGCCCTGCGACAGCATGGCCTTGACGTTCCGCTCGACGTCCTTGGCCGGCGAGTTCTTGAAGAGCTCGCTCATGCGGGCCTGAAAGTCGTTAAAAACATCGTTCGGTTGTTTCATGGTGTTCCCCTTGGTGCACAAAAAATGTGCATGTTTCGTTACGCCTGTGCTTTGTAGCGGCAAATGGGCGGTGTTGGTGCATGCCCCATTGCGTGACGTTGCGGCATGAGCCCCTTTGGTGCGCGCCCTTGCGTTCCAGACCTGCAAACACTCTAGCAACGATCCATACGCTGCGCCAGCGTGCCCCCGTCAACGTTGGCCGTCCGGCCAGGGCGGCTTGCGCCCCTTTTGCGACGTCCACGGGGCGGAGTCTGACACAACATGGCATGCGAGTTGCTGTTACTGCCCCGCGCGCACTGCCGGCGCCTTTTTACCGGCAGCGGAACGAGACCACGCGAACGGTTTTAGGGATACGCAACGAGAGTTAGCAAACGGGTTACGCAAACGGGTTACGCAACTAAGCGAGGGATGTCATGAAACTCATTACCGCAATCATCAAGCCGTTCAAGCTCGATGAGGCGCGCGAAGCCTTGTCGGCCATCGGCGTCTCGGGCATCACGGTGACGGAAGTCAAAGGTTTCGGTCGCCAGAAAGGTCACACGGAGCTGTATCGCGGCGCCGAATACGTCGTCGATTTTCTGCCGAAGGTGAAGATCGAGGCCGCTGTCTCGGACGACATCGTCGACCAGGCGATCGAGGCGCTCGAGCGTGCGGCTCGCACGGGCAAGATCGGCGACGGCAAGATTTTCGTCACGCCGATCGAACAGGTGATTCGGATCCGCACCGGGGAGACCGGCGCGGACGCTCTGTAATACCAAAAGATAGCGACACAGATAGCGACAAGAGGAAACGAAAGATGCGCAAATTAATGATGTCCTTGCTGATGGCCGGTTCGCTGCTCGCGGGCGGTATCGGCGCCGCCCTCGCGGACGACGCTTCCGCCCCCGCAGCCGCTTCGGCCGCTGCTCCCGATACGACGGCGAGCGCGCCGGCACCGGACGCTTCGGCCGCACCTGCTGCCGCCGCGGCTTCGGCACCGGCCGCTGACGCGTCCGCCGCACCGGCTGCCAGCGCGGCCGCCGCCGCACCCGCAGCATCGGACGCTGCGCCGGCTGCCCCGACCGCGCCGTTCTCGGTCGATTCGTCGAAGATCAATTCGGGCGACACCGCCTGGATGCTGACCTCCACCGCGCTCGTGCTGTTCATGACGATTCCGGGTCTGGCGCTGTTCTACGGCGGCATGGTCCGCAAGAAGAGCGTGCTCGCGATCCTGATGCAAAGCTTCGCGATCACCTGCCTCGTGTCGATCATCTGGGTCGTGGTGGGCTACAGCCTCGCCTTCACGCCGGGTGGATCGTTCATTGGCGGCTTCTCGCGCTTCTTCATGTCGGGCATGAACTACATCAAGGGCGACAAGGCCACGACGCTGACCGTCAGCCACCTCGCGCCGACGATCCCGGAAACGGTCTACGTCGTCTATCAGATGACGTTCGCGATCATTACCCCGGCGCTGATCACGGGTGCGTTTGCCGACCGTATGAAGTTCTCGGCGATGCTGGTGTTCATGACGCTGTGGTCGATCATCGTCTACTCGCCGATCGCGCACATGGTCTGGGAACCGACCGGCTGGCTGGCTAGCGCGGGCATCCTCGACTTCGCGGGCGGCACGGTGGTGCACATCAACGCCGGTATCGCGGCGCTGGTCTGCGCGCTGGTGCTCGGCAAGCGTGTCGGTTACGGCAAGGAAGCGATGGCGCCGCACAACCTGACGCTCACGCTGATCGGTGGGGCCATGCTGTGGGTAGGCTGGTTCGGCTTCAATGCGGGTTCGGCGGTGGCAGCAGACGGCCGTGCCGGTTTCGCGATGTTCGCAACGCAAGTGGCGACCGCAGCGGCAGCACTCGCCTGGATGTTCGCTGAATGGGCGACCAAGGGTAAGCCGTCGGTACTCGGTATCGTGTCGGGCGCCGTGGCGGGTCTGGTGGCGATTACGCCGGCTTCGGGCTTCGTCGGCATGGCGGGTTCGCTGGTGATCGGTATCGCAGCGGGCGTGATCTGCTTCTGGTCGGCTACGTGGCTCAAACACAAGCTCGGTTACGACGACTCGCTCGACGCGTTCGGCGTGCACTGCATCGGCGGTATCGTGGGTGCGCTGCTGACCGGCGTGTTCGCGGTGAAGGACATCGGCGGCGCGGATGGCAGCGTGATCCTGCAAGCCAAGGGCGTGCTGACGACGCTGATCTACAGCGGCGTGGTGAGCTACATCCTGCTGAAGATCATCGACATGGTGATGGGCCTGCGTGTGACGGAAGAACAGGAACGCGAAGGTCTGGACGTGACGCTGCACGGCGAACACGTCGAATAAGCAACACACCGCGAGCCCGCGCTCCCGGGCTCGTGGGGATGACGGATAAGCGCAGCGATTTTGGCCCGCCTTCATGGCGGGCTTTTTTCTTGCGCGCTATCTTGTAAACGGTAGTTTTCCCCGCCTATGATGGCAATAGCGAGAATGCATTCGCGTCCGCTTGCGAATGGAGAAACCGTCCCCAAATGGACAAAGCATTTGCTCTACAATCTTTTTTCTCCAGTCTGCGAGTGATCAATGGTTCCGCACCTAGTTACGGCGTTAAACGGCCCGCTGCTCGATCTTGAGCGGAAGATCCTCGACGCTACTCCCGCCATCGAACGCTGGTTCCGGCTCGAATGGCAGGAGCACACGCCGCCGTTCTACTGTTCCGTCGATCTGCGCAACGCGGGCTTCAAGCTCGCGCCGGTCGACACCAATCTGTTTCCTGGCGCATTCAACAATCTGCCGCAGGAAGTGTTGCCGCTGGCCGTTCAGGCCGCGATGGCGTCGATCGAAAAGATCTGTCCGGACGCAAAGAATCTGCTGGTGATTCCCGAGCGCCACACGCGCAACGCGTTTTATCTCGAGAATGTCGCCCGTCTGGCCGCGATCATGCGCCAGGCCGGCCTGAACGTGCGTTTCGGCACGCTCGACGAAACCATCAACGGGCCGGTCACGATCGCGCTCTCCGACGGCCAGAAACTGGTGCTCGAACCGCTCGAGCGCTCGCAGCGACGCCTCGGCCTGAAGAATTTCGACCCGTGCTCGATTCTGCTGAATAACGACCTGTCGGGCGGCATCCCGCCCGTGCTCGAAAATCTGCACGAGCAGTATTTGCTGCCGCCGCTGCATGCCGGCTGGGCCGTGCGCCGCAAATCCACGCATTTTTCCTGTTACGACGACGTCGCGAAGAAATTCGCGAAGATGGTCGAGATCGACCCGTGGATGATCAACCCGTACTTCGCGCACGTTGAAGGCGTCGACTTCCAGGAACGCACCGGCGAGGAAGCGCTGACGGACGCGATCGACGGCGTGCTGAAGAAGATCGCCAAGAAGTATCGCGAGTACGGCATCTCCGAAAAACCGTATGTCGTCATCAAGTCGGATGCGGGCACATACGGCATGGGCGTGATGACCGTGCACGATGCGTCGGAGGTCGCCGCGCTCACCAAGCGCGAACGCGCCAAGATGGCCGCGACCAAAGACGGCCTGGAAGTGCATGACGTGATCGTGCAGGAAGGCGTGTATACGTTCGAGCGCATCGGCGAAGAAGTGGCCGAGCCGGTGGTGTACATGATCGACCGCTACGTGGTGGGCGGCTTCTACCGCGTGCATGGCAGCCGCGAGCGCGACCAGAACCTGAACGCGCCCGGCATGCACTTCGTGCCGCTCGGCTTCGAGCATACGGCGCTGCCCGACGCGCACGCCAAGCCGGGCGCGGCGCCGCCGAACCGCTTCTATATGTACGGCGTGGTGGCGCGGCTCGGGCTGCTGGCCGCATCGGTGGAACTGGAAAAGACCGATCCGGAAGCGATCCAGGTCTAAGCCACCTCGGGTGGCCGATGGCGGCATGCGTGCCGCCATCGCCATTTTCAACGACTATATTTACGATCAATGCCAAGCCCGTTAGGGCGCACCGGGACCTTCATGGACATTCTTTTCATCGCCGATCCGCTCACGCAATTCAAGATCTACAAAGACTCGACCTACGCGATGATGGCCGAAGCCGCGCGCCGCGGTCACGTGGTGTACACGTGCGAGCCGAAGCATCTGGCGTGGACGGGCGGCGACGTCGAGGCGAACGTGCAGCGCTTTGCGATTGTCGGCGACGTCACCGATCTGCATCGCGAGGTCTGGTACGACGCTGAAGCAGCCGCGCCGCGCTCGCTCAAGAGCTTCAGCGCGGTGGTGATGCGCAAAGACCCGCCGTTCGACATGGAATACGTCACGTCGACGTGGCTGCTCGAAATGGCCGAACGCGGCGGCGCGCGCATCTTCAATAAACCGCAGGCGATTCGCGATCATTCGGAAAAGCTCGCGATCGGCGAGTTCGCGCAGTTCGTCGCGCCCACGCTGGTTACGCGCGACGCGACCCGCTTGCGCACGTTCCATGAGGAGCATGGCGACGTGATCCTGAAGCCGCTCGACGGCATGGGCGGCATGGGCGTGTTCCGCGTGAAGGCCGACGGCATGAACCTCGGTTCGATCATCGAAATGCTGAGCCACGACGGCGCGCGTTCGGTGATGGCGCAGAAATTCATCCCCGAGATCAAAGAGGGCGACAAGCGAATTTTGCTGATCGGCGGTGAGGCCGTGCCGTATTCGCTCGCGCGTATTCCTCAGGGTAATGAAGTGCGCGGCAATCTCGCGGCCGGCGGCCTCGGCGTGGCGCGTCCGCTGACCGAGCACGACCGCAAGATCGCCGATACGCTGGCGCCGGTACTTGCAGCGCGCGGTTTGCTGCTGGTCGGGCTGGATGCGATCGGCGACTGGCTGACCGAAGTGAACGTGACGAGCCCGACGTGTTTCCGCGAGATCATGGATCAAACCGGCTTCGACGTGGCCGCCATGTTCATCGACGCATTGGAGCGCGCGGCGGGATGATGGCGCGGCCTGCTGCCGGCACTTGAATGCCCGCCATGCTCCCCAAACTGTGTAGTAAGTCCGCCTCACGCAGCACGCCGGAATTGGCGCGAAAATGAGCCTGATACAATGCCCGCTCTTCCGCGCCAAGGTGAATCGGCGGGACCCGACGGGTGTCACGGGCAGCGGACTGTAAGCGAGCAGTGTTTCGCCGGCGCAGGCACGACGCCATGCGCGGCAAGCCGCTCGTCAATCGATGCGTTCCGGCCCTCATGGCCCACGGCCGGCAGAGGGCGCTGACGAACCGGGCTTCGTCCCGGTTCACGGTTCGAGGCCGTTCTTTTGCAGTAAGGCTGACATGGCAGGCATTCTGATCATTGCGCACGCTCCGTTCGCCACCGCGTTGCGCGATTGCATTTCGCACATTTATGGTGGCTTGCCGGCTCGTATCGGCGTGATCGACGTATCGCCGGATTGCGATCCGGTACAGCAGGTTGCGTTTGCGAACTCGGAGATCGAGCGTCTCAAGGAAGAAAACGGCGCGCTCGTCCTCACGGATATGTTCGGCGCCACGCCGGCGAATATCGCCGGACGGCTCGCTTCGTTGCCGGACGTGCGCGTGCTGTGCGGCGTCAATTTGCCGATGCTGGTGCGTGCGGTCTGTTATCGCGCCACGCCGCTCGACACGCTGGTCGACAAGGCACTCGCCGGCGCCACCAAGGGCGTGCATGCAATCGGACCGGCCACCCCGGCGCCCATTGCGCCCACGGCGGAATCCGGCGACTGTTTGCCGGCTCTGCCGCCGGAGGCGGCATCGGCTGACTGTATCCCTGCGTTGCCTCCTGAGGCCGACCTGACACAGAAAGCCGATTCGGCCGGCTTATAAGTCGTTGCGCCGGCTCGCCTTGGGCGCCAGGCGCATTGCATTCGCTTTGCAGTTTCACCTTTCACAACAACACTTACCCGCGCTTCGGACCATCACATGCTGCAACAGGAAACGACTATTGTGAACAAGCTGGGGCTGCACGCGCGCGCGTCGGCCAAGTTGACCCAACTCGCGGGCAACTATCAGGCGGAAATCTGGATGAGCCGCAATGGCCGCCGTATCAATGCCAAGAGCATCATGGGTGTGATGATGTTGGCCGCGGGCATCGGCAGCACGGTGCTGATCGAAACGGAAGGCTCCGACGAAAAAGAAGCGATGGACGCATTGTTGAAACTGATTGCCGATAAATTCGGCGAGGGGCAGTGAACTGGCGCGTCCACGTTGCGATGAGCAAGAACGCCGCGGTTGTCCGCGGCGTTTTTTTTAGCGCATGACAATGGGCAGAAGAAACGCGCGTGAGGGCGCGCGCGTCGACATGCGGTTGCGAGACTTTCGTCGAGCGATGCGCGAAGCGCGAGGCCGATGAAGGCGCATTGCCACGGCTGCTTACGGTTTTTCGTGCTGCACTGCACACACCCCCGTCGCATCTACGAAGGGCGTGGAATTTATAATGACGGACAGTGTCTGAGAGCATTGCAGCGGTTTGCCGCGGCATCACACAACTAGAGGAGGTGCGCGTGTCCTTCACGCTGCATGGAATTCCCGTGTCACGCGGTATCGCCATCGGGCGGGCTTATCTGATCGCCCCGGCTGCACTTGACGTAGACCACTATCTGATCGAACCCGCCCAGATCGAGAGCGAGATCGAGCGCTTTCGCACGGCCCAGCAACACGTGCATTACGAGCTCGAAACGCTGCGTGCCGATCTCGCTGCGGACGCACCTAGCGAAATGGGCGCGTTCATCAACGTGCATTCAATGATCCTGAACGATGCGATGCTCGTGCAGGAAACTTTCGACCTGATCCGCACGCGCCGCTACAACGTGGAGTGGGCGCTGACCGAGCAGCTCGAGCGCCTCTCGCGCCATTTCGACGATATCGAAGACGAGTACCTGCGCGAGCGCAAAGCCGATATCGAGCAGGTGGTGGAGCGCGTGCTGAAGGCGCTCGCCGGCGCATCGGTGGCGCTGGGCGACGGCGTGCACGGTGCATGCGACGAAATGATCGTGGTCGCGCACGACATCGCACCGGCCGACATGATGCAGTTCAAGACCCAGACATTTCAGGGTTTCGTCACGGACCTGGGCGGCCGCACGTCGCACACGGCGATCGTCGCGCGCAGCTTGGGTATTCCGGCGGCGGTCGGCGTGCAGCACGCGAGCGCGCTGATTCGCCAGGACGACCTGATTATCGTCGACGGCGATCATGGCATTGTGATTGTCGATCCCGCGCCGATCGTGCTGGAAGAGTACTCGTATCGGCAGAGCGAGAAGGCGCTCGAGCAGCGCAAGCTGCAGCGGCTGAAGTTTTCGCCCACACAAACGCTGTGCGGCACCCGCATCGAACTGTGCGCGAACATCGAGTTACCGGACGACGCGCGCGCCGCGGTCGATGCGGGCGCGACGGGCGTCGGCCTGTTCCGCACCGAGTTCCTGTTCATGAATCACAAGGACCGCCTGCCGGAAGAGGAGGAGCAGTTCGGCGCGTATCGTCGCGCGGTCGAGTTGATGAACGGGCTGCCGGTCACGATCCGCACGATCGACGTGGGCGCCGACAAGCCGCTCGATTCGATGAGCGGGGGCGATGCTTACGAAACCGCCGCGAACCCTGCCTTGGGGCTGAGAGCGATTCGCTGGAGTCTTTCCGAGCCGCAGATGTTCCTCACGCAGTTGCGCGCCATTTTGCGCGCGTCGGCGTTCGGCTCGGTGAAGATTCTGATTCCGATGCTCGCGCACGCCCAGGAAATCGACCAGACGCTCGATCTGATTCGCGAAGCCAAGCGTCAGCTCGACGACGCGGGTATGGCCTACGATCCCAACGTGCAGGTCGGCGCGATGATCGAGATTCCGGCCGCCGCCATCGCTTTGCCGCTGTTCCTCAAGCGGCTCGATTTTCTGTCGATCGGCACCAACGATCTGATCCAGTACACGCTCGCAATCGATCGCGCGGACAACTCGGTCGCGCATCTGTATGACCCGCTGCATCCGGCGGTGCTGCATCTGATCGCGTTCACGCTGCGCGAAGCAAAGCGGGCGGGCGTGCCGGTCTCGGTGTGCGGTGAGATGGCGGGGGATCCGACGTTGACGCGCCTGTTGCTCGGCATGGGCCTCACCGAGTTTTCGATGCATCCGAGCCAGCTGCTGGTGGTCAAGCAGGAAGTGCTGCGCTCGCATCTGAAGACGCTGGAAAAGCCGGTGGCCGATGTGCTGGCTTCGTTCGAACCCGAAGAAGTGCAGGCTGCGCTAAAGCGCGTGATGCTGGCTTGAGTCGCCGCGGTCGCTTCGTCATCCGGTGAAGACGCCGCCCATTGGGCGGCGTTTCTGTTTCAGCGTGCGGTTGAGGAGGCTAGCTAGCGTCAGGCGAGGTGCGTCTGTCCGCACACCGGACAATCCGGCTGGCGCGCGATGCGCATCGTGGTCCACTCCATCCGCAGTGAATCGAGCATCATCAGGCGGCCGAGCAAGGGCGTGCCGATTGCGCCGATCACCTTGAGTGCTTCGGCCGCCTGCATCGAACCGACAATGCCCACCGTCGGCGCGAATACGCCCATGGTCGAACACGCGACTTCCTCGAACGGCTGGTCTTCGGGAAACACGCAGGCGTAGCAGGGCGACGCTTCGTCGCGGAAATCGAAGGTGCTGATCTGGCCGTCGAAGCGCAACGCCGCGCCCGACACCAGCGGCACGCCGTGCTTCACGCAGGCGCGGTTGATCGCATGGCGCGTGGCGAAGTTATCGGTGCAGTCGAGCACGACGCTCGCATGCGGCACGTGCGCGTCGAGCCACGCGTCGTCGACGCGCTCGGCCACCGCGTCCACCGCGACCTCGGGATTGATCCGCGCGATCGCGTCACGCCCGGATTCGACCTTCTTGCGTCCAACCGATGCGGTCACATGCAGGATTTGCCGCTGCAGATTGGTCAGGTCGACCGTGTCGGCATCGACCAAAGTCAAACGACCGACGCCCGCCGCAGCCAGATACATTGCCGCGGGCGAGCCCAGGCCGCCCGCGCCGACGATGATCGCGTGCGCATCGATAAAGCGCTGTTGCGCTTCGATGCCGATTTCATCGACGAGGATGTGGCGGGAATAGCGAAGGAGTTGATCGTCGTTCATGGCGGGGCGCGTGAGTGTGTCGCGCGATGAGATGCAGGACCGACGGGCCTGCCGTGCGCGTTGTGGATATTTTAATCGCGCCGGGAGCGGGTGTTCTTACTGATGCTGGGTATGGCAGCGTGTCTTCGCAGCACGTTTCGCTGCGAAGACACGTCAGACTGGCTGCTTAGTTGCTTTGCGAAGCAGGCGCGGGGGCCGCTGCACCCGGCACCGGTTGCGTCGGCTTCACCGCGACCGGCGCGGACGCCGACGCGGCCGGCTTGTTCTGCGCGAGACGGCGCTCGGTCAGCGACTTCGATTCCTGCACCGGCTTGCCTTCCAGCTTGTTCAGCGCCTGTTGCAGCATGAAGTCGTCGGCCGAACCGAATTCCACCGGCTTGCGCTCACGATCCTTCTGACGCTGTTCCGGCGTCTTCTTGTCGTTCTGCTCTTCAAGCTGGCGCAACTGGTCCATGCGCTCCTGTTCGCGCTGTTCCGCTTCCTTCTTCTCGTTCGGATCTTGCGTGTTCGCAAGGTGATTCGTGTAGTCGACTTCTCGGGTGACGAGTGCGTCGTCCGGATCGCCTTCCGCGTATTGATCGACCGCGACGTCAGGACGGATGCCCTTGTTCTGGATCGACCGGCCGCTCGGCGTGTAGTAGTACGCCGTGGTCAGACGCAGTGCGGTGTCAGCCGTCATGGGACGCACGGTCTGCACCGACCCCTTGCCGAAGGTGGTCTTGCCGACGATCAGCGCACGATGCTGATCCTGCAGCGCGCCCGCGACGATTTCCGACGCCGACGCGGAGTACGCGTTGGTCAGCACGATCATCGGCACGGTCTTGAAGATCGGCGCTTCGTCCTTCAGCGGATCGCTGTCGAAGGATTGCAGGCGGTAGTTGTCGTAGGTGTCGCGATAGACCTGCTTCGAATCCGGAATCTGGCCGTTGGTGGACACCACAACCGAATTCGGCGGCAGGAACGCGCCGGCCACGCCGACCGCGCTTTGCAGCAGACCGCCGCCGTTATTGCGCAGGTCGAGCACGAGACCCTTCAGATTCGGCTGCTGACGCGCGATGTCTTGCAGCTTCGCAGCCAGGTCAGGCACGGTACGTTCCTGGAAGCTCGTGATCCGCACATAGGCGTAGCCGGGCGCAAGGATCTTCATCTTGACCGACTGGACCTTGATGATCGCGCGCGTGACCGTGAGCGGGAACGTGCGGTCGTCGGTCTTGCGGAAGATGGTGAGCGTAACCTTGGTGCCCGGGTCGCCGCGCATCTGCTTGACCGCCTGGTCGAGCGTCATGCCGCGCACGGGTTTGTCGTTGATACGCGTGATCAGGTCGCCCGGACGAATGCCGGCGCGGAACGCGGGCGTGTCTTCGATCGGCGAAATCACCTTGATCAGGCCGTCTTCCGACGAAATTTCGATGCCGAGGCCGGCGAAGCGACCTTTGGTCTGCTCCTGCAACTCTTCGTAATCGGTCTTGTCGAGGTAGGACGAGTGCGGGTCGAGGCTCGACACCATGCCCTTGATGGCGGCGGTGAGAAGCTTTTTATCGTCGACCGGTTCGACGTATTCGTGCTTGATTTGCCCGAATACTTCGGCAAAGAGCCTGAGCTGGTCCAGCGGCAGCGGTGCAACGGCGTTCGACGCTGCGCCGGCGGGTTGCTGGGCCGAAGCCGAGAGCTGCAGGGTGGCAAATACGCCGGTAGCAAGGCCCGCGGCAATCAGGCCGATATTTTTCAGGTTCTTTCGCATAGAGTCTGTTGCGGTCGGAAGCGCGTGGCAGCGTCGATAGAGATGGGGACGGACAAGTATAACTGCACACCCGCCAAGTCAGGGCGCGGCGCAGGCAATCGTGATTCGACAGCACGCGCCGGGCCTGGTTCGTTGGATTGCGCGCACAACGATGAAGTAATGTGCCGTAACGGATGGATGGCGGCCAGGACGGCGCGCTCGAATCAAGCGAGCCGCGCTGACCGGCTCGTCTTGCCCGTCGGCGCGACCCGTGAGCCGCCATTCACCGCGTTTCTGACGGCAACATGGCGGCAAGATGGCAGATCAGCCGGCCTTGCCTTGCTTGGCAACAGCGGCCTGCGCCTTGGCGATCGCTTCCTGATCGCCCAGATAGTAGTGCTTGATGGGCTTCAGGTCTTCGTCGAGTTCATAGACGAGCGGCACGCCGTTCGGAATATTCAGGCCGACGATGTCGTCGTCCGAAATGTTGTCGAGGTACTTCACCAGCGCTCGGATCGAATTGCCATGGGCGGCGATCACGACCTTGCGGCCCGACTTGATGGCCGGCGCAATCGACTCGTTCCACAGGGGCAGAACGCGCGCGACGGTGTCTTTCAGGCATTCGGTGAGCGGCAGTTGCTCGCGCGGCACTTTGGCGTAGCGCGGGTCGTTATAGGGCGCGCGTTCGTCCGTCGGCTCCAGCGCTGGCGGCGGCGTGTCGTAGCTGCGGCGCCAGACCAGCACCTGTTCGTCGCCGAACTTCGCGGCCGTTTCCGCCTTGTTCAGACCTGACAGCGCGCCGTAGTGGCGTTCATTCAGACGCCACGAATGCACCACCGGCAGGTACATCAGATCCATTTTGTCCTGCACGTGCCACAAGGTGCGGATCGCGCGCTTGAGCACCGACGTATAGGCGATGTCGAACGTGTAGCCCGAGTCCTTCAGCAGCACGCCCGCCTGTTGCGCCTCATTGTTGCCCTGTTCGGTGAGGTCGACGTCGACCCAGCCCGTGAAGCGGTTTTCCTTGTTCCACGTCGATTCGCCGTGGCGGATGAGAACGAGTTTGTACATGAGATTGCCGGTCGGTAGTGAGGAAGCGGGAAAGCGCTGCGCGCGGTCCTCTGAAGGAGCGCCGCCATCGCGTCAGACGGTTATTTTATAATGGCTGGATTGCCCTTTTCGATTTCTCTCTTTTTCGGCGGATTTTCCGTGAAGTTTTTCACTGATTACACAAACCTTGTACTGATCGCGATCGTCCTCATCTCCGGTGGGTTGCTGCTGTGGCCGACGATCAGCCGGCGCGGGCGCGGCGGCCTGTCGGCCGCTGAAGCCACGCAACTGATCAACCGGCGCAATGCGGCGGTCATCGATCTGCGTCCGTCCGCCGACTACGCCAAAGGGCATTTGCCCGCGGCGCGGCACCTTGAATTTGCAGAGTTGCAGGCGAAGGTCGCGCAACTCGTGAAGAACAAGAGCAACCCGGTGCTGCTGGTATGCCAGACCGGCCAGCAGTCGAACAAGGCAGCGCGTATCGTGCAGGATGCAGGTTACGCGGAAGTCCATGTTCTCGAAGGCGGTGTCGACGCCTGGCAGAAAGCCGGTATGCCGGTTGTGAAACAAGGAGCAGCCAAGTGAACAAAGTGATCATGTACAGCACCCAGGTGTGCCCGTATTGCCAGATGGCCGAACGTCTTTTAAAGTCGCGCGGCGTCGAGCACGTTGAAAAGGTACTGATCGACAAAGACCCGGCCCGTCGTGAGGAAATGATGACCCGGACCGGTCGCCGCACGGTGCCGCAAGTGTTCATCGGCGAGACGCATGTGGGCGGGTACGATGACCTTTCCGCGCTCGATCGCGCGGGCGGTCTGATGCCGCTGCTCGAAGCAACCGCCTGACTTCGCGCGCCCGCGGGCGCGTGAGAAGGCGGGTGAACACCAAGCCGGCGCGGCCTCGCCTCATCAGGGCGGGCGGCGCGCCGCAATGATCTGGCGGCCCATGCTCGCATGGGCCGCCACTATGCATATCTATCAGGGAATCACTTCATCATGTCCGACGAGAATAACCAGCCGTTCTTCAACATCCAGCGCATCTATCTGAAGGACATGTCGCTCGAGCAGCCGAATTCGCCGGGCATCTTCCTCGAACAGGAAATGCCCTCGGTCGAAGTCGAAGTCGACGTGAAGGCTGAGCGCCTCGCCGACACCGTGTTCGAAATCCTCGTCACGGGCACGGTCACGGCCAAGGTTGCGGACAAGGTGGCGTTCCTGATCGAAGCCAAGCAAGCCGGCATTTTCGACATCCGCAACATTCCGGCCGAGCAGATCGATCCGCTGGTCGGCATTGCCTGCCCGACCATCCTGTTCCCGTACCTGCGCTCGAACATCGCCGACGCGATCACCCGCGCCGGTTTCCCGCCGATCCACCTCGCCGAGATCAATTTCCAGGCGCTGTACGAGCAACGCCTTGCGCAGATGGGTGGCCAGGACGGCGCGGCGCAGAACGGCGTCACGCACTAACGTGTCGCAGGCAGTGCCGGCTATGAAGGTTGCTGTCCTCGGCGCCGGCGCATGGGGCACCGCCCTCGCCGGCCATCTGGCCGTCAGGCACGACACGGTGTTGTGGGGGCGCGAGTCCGCGCTCATTGCCGAGCTCTCCGCTTCGCACGAAAACGCCCGCTACCTGGCGGGCGTTGCTTTGCCGCCTTCGCTTCGCTATGAAGCCGATCTGAACGCAGCGCTCGACCACGCGCTCGCCGACGACGCGTTATGCGTCGTGGCGACGCCCGTGGCCGGACTGCGCGGTCTATTTCAGGCGATGCGCGACGCGGGCAAAGTGCCGGCCCATCTCGTGTGGTTGTGCAAGGGCTTTGAAGCCGATTCGCAGTTGATGCCGCATCAGGTGGTCGCGGCCGAACTGCCGGAACACCGGAGCAACGGCGTGCTCTCCGGGCCGAGCTTCGCACGCGAAGTCGGGCAGGGCTTGCCGGTGGCGCTGACCATCGCGAGCGCGTCGGCGGCGTGCCGCGAGCGCACGGTCGCCGCGTTTCATCACGGCGCCATGCGCATCTATACCGGCGACGACGTCGTCGGTGTGGAAGTGGGCGGCGCGGTGAAAAACGTGCTGGCCATTGCAACGGGCATCGCCGACGGCCTCGGCCTCGGTCTGAATGCGCGCGCGGCGCTGATCACGCGCGGTCTCGCCGAAATGTCGCGCCTTGGCGTGACGCTGGGCGGACGCGCGGAAACGTTCACCGGTTTGACCGGCCTGGGCGATCTGATCCTGACCGCAACCGGCGATCTGTCACGCAATCGCACCGTTGGCGTGCAACTCGCCGCGGGCCGCACGCTCGAGGATATTCTCGGCGCCCTCGGTCACGTGGCCGAAGGCGTGCGTTGCGCGCAAGCCGTGCTCGCGATTGCTCGCGCGCATGCCATCGAGATGCCGATCACGCAGGCGGTCTGCGCCGTGCTGTTCGACGGCGTGGCGCCGCGCGACGCCGTCAGCGCCCTGCTGCGGCGCGACTCCAAAGCCGAATAAGCGTTGTCTTTTTCAGCCGTTTAGCGCGCCAAAGCGCTGAACGGCTGCCGGCTCTCGCTGTCCACGTTTTATCGACGCTTCGGATCAGCGAGGTTCCCATGCTCAGATTCAATCGTTGCACGCTGGAGGCACGCGTGGTCGACATCACCACGTTCGCCGTGGATGCGATCGTCAACGCCGCGAATACGTCGTTATTGGGCGGAGGCGGCGTGGATGGCGCGATTCATCGCGCGGCCGGCAAAGAGCTGCTGCGCGAGTGCGAGGCGCTCGGCGGCTGCGCGACCGGCGACGCGAAACTGACCGGCGGCTACCGTCTGCCGGCCAGACATGTGATTCACGCAGTCGGCCCGGTCTGGCGTGGCGGGACGCATGTCGAGGCCGACCTGCTGGCGTCCTGTTATCAGCGCTCGCTCGAGGTGGCGCGCGAGGCGCAGTGCAAGAGCATTGCGTTTCCCGCGATCAGTTGCGGCATCTACCATTTCCCCGCTGATCAGGCGGTGCGGATCGCGGTCGGCACGGTGCTCGACACGTTGCCGCGCACGCAGCAAATCGAACAGGTGGTGTTCGCCTGTTTCGACGACGCCATGTTCGCGCGCTACGAAGCCGAACTGAAACGCCGTCAGGCGCCGCCTTCGAAGCCGGTCTGACGCCACGCTTCGAACACAACAATCGCAACGGTATTCGACAGATTCAGGCTGCGGTTGCCTGGCCGCATGGGCAGGCGCACGCGTTGCTCATTGGCGAACTGGTCGAGCACCGAGTCGGGCAGGCCGCGCGTTTCGGCGCCGAACACGAACCAGTCGCCGGACTGGAAGGCGTGCTCGTGGAAGCGGCCCGAGCCGCGCGTGGTGAAGGCGAACATGCGCGCCGGGTCCGGCGCTTCCCTGGCGATGAACGCCGCCCAATCCGCATGCACGTTCATTTGCGCGTACTCGTGATAGTCGAGGCCGGCGCGGCGCAACTTGGCGTCGTCGAGCGGAAAGCCGAGCGGCTCGATCAGATGCAGCCGAGCGCCGGTGTTGGCGCACAGGCGGATCACGTTGCCGGTGTTCGGCGGAATTTCCGGTTCTACGAGAACGACATTGAACATGGTGAGCTCAGGTGGAGGCTAGTTTTTCGGTGTGCGCAGCGCGACGAAGTTGGTGACCCGCCGAGCGCCGGCTGCCTTCAGCGTGCGCGCCAGCGCTTCGAGTGTGGCGCCGGTCGTCATCACATCGTCGACGATGCCGACGTGCAGGCCTTGGACAGATCCAGCGACCTTGAAGGCGCAGCCTACATTCAGGCGGCGGGCGTCGAGATCGAGCCTCGACTGCGGTGCGGTGTGAATCACGCGATCCAGCAAGGTGGCGTCGCTGCGTAACTTCAGCGCGCGGGCCAGCGGCCTGGCGATCTGCCAAGCCTGGTTATAACCGCGCTCGGTGAGCCGTTTTCTGGCCAGCGGCACGGGCGCGATCACGTCCGGCCATTCGGCGCGGTCCTGCCAGGAATCCTGCGCAAGACGCGCGAGCCGTTGTGCGAACTCGCCCGCCAGCATCAGCCGCGCGCGAAACTTCAGGCCGACCGCGAGCGTATCCAGCGGCGCCCGATAGTCGGCGAGGGCGAAGGTCGCGTCGAACGGTGGCGGCTCGCCGATGCAATCCGCGCAGCGATATTGCGCGTAAGCCGCCCATCGCGAACGGGATAACGGCACTGCGCAGACGGTGCAGCGCAAGCGGCTTTCGTTCCAGTAGGCGTCGTCGCAACCGGGGCACAGCGTCGTATGCGACAAATTGCCGCATAACGCGCAGAGGTTCGGCAACGCCGCGTGCATCACGCGTGGCCAGGCTGAACGAAAGCCGTTCGCGAAATGCGCGAATCTGCCGCCGGAAAATGATGAAATGGGTCGGAATGACACGGTGGAACCGCCCGCGAAGGCCCTTCACGCTGAATGGAAAGAAGCGAGCGAGTATACTTCGTGCTCCACGCCAGCACGACACCCATGTCCCCAACTTCCGCTCAAACTGGCCGTCCGGCCTACGATTCCCGGCGCCTCCGGCGGATCTTCGACCGTCGCGCAGCGACTTTCAATGAGGTCGCGTTCCTGCCGCGCGAGATCGCGCAACGTATGCGCGAGCGCCTCGACTTCATCAAGGTCATGCCGGCGAGCGTGCTTGACGCCGGCTGCGGCGCGGGCGAAGACATTCCCGCTCTGCGCGAGCGCTTTCCCGAAGCGCCGGTATTCGGCTCCGACCTCTCGCACGGCATGCTCATGCGCGCGCTCCAGCACGATTCCGGCGACACGAGTTGGCGGCGCTTTTTGCCGGCAACGCTCGGCAAGGCGCTTGGCGCCCGCGGTCCGCGCTTCGCGCAAGCCGACTTTTCGGCGCTGCCGTTCGCGGCCGGCGCGTTCGAATTCATCTGGTCCAATCTGGCGCTCCACTGGCACTCGCGGCCCGATCTCGTGTTTCCCGAGTGGCAGCGCGTGCTCAAAGTCAACGGCCTGCTGATGTTCAGCACGCTCGGTCCCGACTCGCTCAAGGAATTGCGCGGCGCGTATGCCGAAGTCGAGGCGGCGCATGGCGTCCCCTCGCGCAAGCATGTGATCGACTTCGTCGACATGCACGATCTCGGCGACATGTTGGTCGAAAGCGGCTTCGAGATCCCCGTGATGGACCAGGAAGTCCTCACCATTACCTATAAGTCGCCGCAGTCGCTGCTCGCCGACGTGCGCCGCTGGGGCGCCTATCCGTTCGAGCGCGAAGCGTCGTCGAGCGCCGCGGCGCGCTGTCTGCACAAGGCTTTGCTCGCGGCCCTCGAAGCCCGCCGGCGCGCCGACGGCACGATCGCGCTGACCTTCGAAGTGATCTACGGACACGCATGGAAAGCCGTGCCGCGTACCACGGCCGAGGGTCACGGCATCGTGCGAATCGAGGACATTGGGCGAGGCTCGTCGAGGAATCGTTGAAGAATTGCCGGGGCGGTAAAGACGACATCTGTTATGTCTGAAATTACCGCTTCAAAAGACGCGCAAAAGGTGCGTCAAAACGGCGCGGAGGCTTGTCGCGCATGGCTTGTGGGCCAATGGAGGCTTGCTTGTGGATGCTATGGATCGCGCCTATAATGCGTCAGTTTGTCGCCCGGAGTTCCCACATTTGGGGCGGCAGGCCCGAGGCACAGGGCAGCAAGATAAGATAGCGCGGCGGTGATCGAACGGCCGGAATAATGGCTGCGAAGATTGGCGCTGGCGGCGATTGGAGACAATCGGTGGGAGGCAGCGATGGAAGCATCAGATCTGCTGGCGGATTCAGAACCGGTTCTGAAAGACTGGACGATGAAACGCAACTGTTCGATATCGCCGCGGCAGTTCGTGTATTTCTACGTGTCGCTAGCGTTGTTCTCGTCGGCAATTGCTTTCATGCTGGTTCTGGTCGGCGCCTGGCTGGTGTTGCCGTTCACCGGTATCGAATTGCTGGCGGTGGGCATCGCGTTTGCCATATATGCGCGTCATGCTGTGGATTACGAGCGCATCCGGTTGTTTCAGAACCGGCTCGTCATCGAGCAGGTCAGCGCCGAGCAACTCACGCAGTTCGAGTTCAATCCGCGCTGGGTGCGGATCGAGGCGGGCGCAACACCGCGTGACCAGATCAAACTGGTCTCGCGCGGGCAGACGATCATGATCGGGCAACATCTCGCGCAGTATCGGCGCGCGCAGTTCGCAGGCGAACTGCGTATGTGGCTCACGCGTTGTTAATGCGATGAGTCGCGCGGCGTTCACGGGGAGCGCGAGGCAACCTGCCAGCGGGGTCGAGGGTTTGAATGGAAAATTTGGGTAAGGAAGCTATGAAAACAATCAAGCGAGCCCTCATGGGCGTGCTGGCGATGAGCGGTCTGCTTTTCGCCGGTGCGGCCCTGGCAGTGGGCGATGTTCCGGGCGGCCCCGCCGTCAACGAGATCAATCTCCAGCCGCCTGCGACCAAGATCGCTGAGGAGCTCTTCAGCCTCCACATGTTCATGCTGGTTCTTTGCCTGGTCATCTTCGTCGGCGTGTTCGGCGTGATGTTCTATTCGATCTTTGCTCACCGCAAATCGAAAGGCCACAAAGCTTCCAACTTCCACGAAAGCACTACCGTCGAAATCATCTGGACGATCGTGCCGTTCATCATCGTCGTGCTGATGGCGCTGCCCGCCACCAAGACGGTGGTCGCGATGAAAGACACCACCAACGCCGACGTCACCATCAAGGTCACCGGCTACCAGTGGAAATGGGGCTACGACTACGTGAAGGGCCCGGGCGAAGGCATCAACTTTCTGTCCACGCTGGCCACGCCCCGTGCGCAAACCGATGGCCGCGAGCCGATTTCCACCACGTATCTGCAGGAAGTCGACAATCCGCTGATCGTCCCGGTCGACAAGAAAATCCGCATCATCACCACCGCGAACGACGTGGTCCACTCCTGGTACGTGCCGGCTTTCGGCGTGAAGCAGGACGCGATTCCGGGTTTCGTGCGCGACACGTGGTTCAAGGCTGACAAGGTCGGCACGTTCCGCGGCTTCTGTACCGAGTTGTGCGGCAAGGAACACGCGTTCATGCCGGTGGTGGTCGAAGTGCTCTCCGCCGACGACTACGCGAAGTGGGTCGACACGCAGAAGAAGAAAATGGCCGCCGGCCAGGACGATCCGAACAAGACCTACACCATGGCCGAGTTGATGGAGCGCGGCGGCAAGGTCTACACAGCGAACTGCGCAGTCTGCCACCAGCCGACCGGCAAGGGTGCAGGCGCGTTCCCGGCGCTCGACGGCAGCAAGATCGCCAACGGCGCGATCGCCGAGCACGTCAGCCTGGTGCTGAAGGGCAAGAATGCGATGCCCTCGTGGGCGCCTACGCTGAACGACGTCGAGATCGCCTCGGTGGTCACGTACGAACGTAACTCGTGGGGCAACCACACCGGCGACATTCTCCAGCCGAAGCAAGTGGCCGACGCCCGCAACGGCAAGCTGCCGGAAGGCGGCAACCATCTGGCCGACGCAGGCGCGGCAGCGAGCGGCGCAGCGGCAGCTTCGGGCGCGGCGGCAGCATCCGGCGCCTCGGGCGCGGAAGCGGCAACAGCGTCGGCACCGGCAGCGGCCGGTTCGGACAGCGCGGCATCGCAAGCGGCACTCCCGGCCAGCATCTACTTCGACACCGGCAAGAGCACGCTGCCGGCCGACGCGAAAGCGGCAGTCGACGCAGCCGCAGCCTACGCAAAAGCGCATCCGGACGCGAAATTCACGCTGTCGGGCTTCACCGACGCCACCGGTTCCGCCGACCTCAACGCGAAACTCGCGAAGAGCCGCGCCGAAGCCGTGCGCGACGCATTGAAAGCAGCCGGCATTGCCGAAGACCATATTATTTTGAAGAAGCCGGAAACGATCACGGGCGGCAGTGACGCGAAAGAAGCCCGGCGTGTTCAGATCAGCCCGGCTGCCTGACGTGTTCATGGTCAGCACCGCAGTATTCGCTTTAGGAGATTGTCATGTCTAGCATCGGACACGATGTAGTCGCAGGCCACGAACACGTGCACGGCGACCATGCCCACGAAACGCCGCATGGTTGGCGCCGTTGGCTGTTCGCAACCAATCACAAGGACATCGGTACGCTGTACCTGATCTTCTCGTTCACCATGTTCCTCTCCGGGGGCGTGATGGCGCTGATGATCCGTGCCGAACTGTTCGAGCCGGGCTTGCAGATCATGCGTCCCGAGTTCTTCAACCAGTTGACCACCATGCACGGCCTGATCATGGTGTTCGGCGCGATCATGCCGGCCTTCGTCGGCTTCGCGAACTGGATGGTGCCGCTGCAGATCGGCGCATCGGACATGGCTTTCGCCCGCATGAACAACTTCAGCTTCTGGCTTCTGCCGGTGGCGGCTGTTCTGCTGGTCGGTTCGTTCTTCGCGCCCGGCGGCGCGACCGCTGCGGGCTGGACGCTGTACGCGCCGCTCTCCACGCAGATGGGCCCGGGCATGGACTTCGCGATTTTCGCGGTCCACTTGATGGGTGCTTCGTCGATCATGGGCGGGATCAACATCGTCGTGACGATCCTGAACATGCGCGCACCCGGCCTCACGCTGATGAAGATGCCGATGTTCGTCTGGACGTGGCTGATCACCGCATACCTGCTGATCGCCGTGATGCCGGTGCTGGCGGGCGCGATCACCATGGTGCTGTTCGACCGTCACTTCGGCACGTCGTTCTTCAACGCGGCAGGCGGCGGCGACCCGGTCATGTACCAGCACATCTTCTGGTTCTTCGGGCACCCCGAGGTGTACATCATGATCTTGCCGGCGTTCGGGATCGTGTCGCAGGTGATTCCGGCGTTCTCGCGCAAGCCGCTGTTCGGCTATAGCTCGATGGTGTACGCAACGTCGTCGATCGCGATTCTGTCGTTCATGGTCTGGGCGCACCACATGTTCGCCACCGGCATGCCGGTGACGGGCCAGCTGTTCTTCATGTACGCCACCATGCTGATCGCCGTGCCGACTGGCGTGAAGGTGTTCAACTGGGTCGCGACGATGTGGCGCGGTTCGCTGAGCTTCGAAACGCCTATGCTGTTCGCGGTCGGCTTCCTGATCGTGTTCACGTTCGGTGGTCTGTCGGGTCTGATGCTGGCAATGGCCCCGCTCGACATCCAGTATCACGGTACTTATTTCGTGGTCGCGCACTTCCACTACGTGCTGGTGGCGGGCTCGCTCTTCGCGCTGTTCTCCGGCTGGTACTACTGGGCGCCGAAGTGGACCGGCTGGATGTACAACGAGACGCGCGGCAAGATCCACTTCTGGGCGTCGCTGTTCTTCTTCAACCTCGCGTTTCTGCCGATGCACTTCGTCGGTCTCGCGGGCATGCCGCGTCGTTATGCTGACTACCCGGCGCAGTTCACGGACTGGAACCAGGTCATCTCGATCGGCGCGTTCGGCTTTGGTCTGGCGCAGGTCTACTTCCTGTTCGCGGTTGCACTGCCGGCCTACCGTGGCGGCGGCGAACTCGAAAAAGCTGGCGACAAGCCGTGGGACGGCGCAACGGGCCTCGAATGGACCGTGCCGAGCCCGGCTCCGTTCCACACGTTCGAAAACCCGCCGACCGTCGAGTAATCGGCGCACGGTGAGATTGCCGGCTCGGGCAGCGCAGCAGTTCGCTACCTGAGCCGGCGGTCAGGAAAGTCGTGGCGGCATCCGTAGTCACGAAAAGTATTCAAAAAGTCGAGCATGACGCGCAATCCTCAAGAAAGACGTACGCCCGAGCAGATTCGTGCGGGCAACCGGCGGATCGGTTTCGTGATGTTCGTGATCGCCGCGGTCTTTTTCGCGAGCGTGATCATTCATCAGAAGTGGTTCACCTGACCGGGTGGTTCGAGTCAGTTTGCAGGCTTGTTGAGGATTGAGATGTCGACGCAACCGCCGGCTCAGGCCGACCGCTCTTTTAACCGTTCGATGCTGATCAAGCTGTTCGTCGTCGCGTTGATGATGTTCGGTTTCGGGTTCGCGCTGGTGCCGATGTACCGGGCGATCTGCCAGATCACCGGCATCAACAACCTTGTGCAGCGTGATGCCACTGTGCGCGAGGCGAAGAATACGCAGGTCGACATGAGCCGCACGATTTCGATCGAATTCGATGCGAACGCGCGCGGCCCGCTGGGTTTCAAACCGGAGCTGCGCAGTCTCGACGTGCATCCGGGCGAAGTGACGACGGTGATGTACGAGGTGAGCAACGAACAGGCGCGCACGATTCAGGCGCAAGCCATTCCGAGCTACGCGCCGAAGCAGGCCACCGAGTACTTCAAGAAGATCGAGTGTTTTTGCTTTACGCAGCAAACTTTGACGGCGAATCAGACCAGGCGGATGCCGGTGGTATTCGTGGTCGATCCGAAGTTGCCGAAGGACGTGAAAACGATCACGTTGTCGTACACGTTCTTTGAATTGAATACGCCGGCAGCGGCGACGGCTGGAAGTGCGGCGCCCACAGCCAATATGGCAACAGGCGCGGATAAAAGCGCGGCAGCCACGGCGGCCAATCCCGCCTGACGGCTCGCGCCGCCGGCGAAGGAAAGAGAAACGAGATGAGCGATAACGGCGGCAGCCCGCGCAAAAGCAGTTTTGGTCAGTCGATGCGTGCGGTGTTCTGGTCGTTTTTCGGGGTGCGCAAGCGTCGCGATCTGGAAGCGGATGCCACGCAGCTGAACCCGCTGCACGTGATCGCCGCAGCATTGATCTGCGCGGCCATTTTTATCGTGGCGCTGATTCTGATCGTGCGCGCCGTAGTAGGTTGAAGCGCCAGACGCACGCGTAGAATCGGGCAAAGCAGCGCCCAGAAATTAGAGCGAAGCGGTGCGGTATCGACGCGCCGCCGAAGATACAGCCGGAGCTTCCGGAACAACTGGACTGAAGTGGAGAATCAAGAATGAGCGGTCAAAACGAGAGCCCGTACTATTTCGTACCGCATCCGTCGCGGCATCCGATCAGCGCCGCTGCTGGGTTGCTGGTCATGCTCGGATCGCTTGCGGCCTGGATCAACGAACACGACTGGGCGCCGATCGGCGTCGTGGCCGGTTTGTTGTGGCTGCTCTTTACGCTGTGGCACTGGTTCGGCGACGCGATCGCCGAGTCGGAAGGCGGCATGTACGGCAAGAACGTCGACAAGTCGTATCGCTGGAGCATGAGCTGGTTCATTTTCTCCGAAGTGATGTTCTTCGGTGCGTTCTTCGGCGCGCTGTTCTATGCGCGTGAAATCGCGCTGCACCAATTGGGCAGCCTTGATTACAAGCTGATCTGGCCGGACTTCTCGGCGGTGTGGCCGAACAACGGCCCGGCAGCGCTGGTCTCGACCTTCAAGTCGATGCAACCGTGGCCGGTGCCGACCATCAACACGGCGTTGCTGCTTTCCTCGGGCGCGACGCTGACGGTCTCGCACCACGCGCTGCGTGAAGATCATCGCAAGAAGGCGATCATCTGGCTGGCCGCAACGCTCGTGCTTGGGGTCTGCTTCCTGTTCCTGCAAGGCTTCGAATATTTCCACGCGTACAACGAACTGAATCTGACGCTGAATTCTGGCGTGTATGGTTCGACGTTCTTCCTGCTGACCGGCTTCCACGGCTTCCACGTGTTTCTCGGCGGCACGATGCTGGCCGTTGTGCTGGCGCGTATGATTCGCGGGCACTTCACGGCGGAGCATCACTTCGCGTTCGAAGGCGCGGCCTGGTATTGGCACTTTGTGGACGTCGTGTGGCTCGGGCTGTACGTCGTCGTGTACTGGCTGTAACGCAGTCTGGCCTGCGCCGACCGAGAACGTCGGAATGTGTGCAGGCCGTTTGCGCCGAATTCTACGGGGCCGGCGTACGAGCAACAACGCAAGACAGCAGTACGTGAGACTTACGCAGCGCCGCCCTCGACCCTGTCAGGGCGGCGTTTTGTTTGGCGGCGTGGAGATTTTTCCGCCGGGCTCAGCGCCCGTAAGGAATACCGGTCGACTGAATCCAGCCCATCCAGTGAGCAAAGAGGATGAACAGGAACAGCGAGATCGACAGGCCCACCCGCGTGGCGAGCGACCAGACCATCCGCTTGGTTTTGCCCTTGTCATGCATCATGAAGTACAGCGCCGACACCATGCTGGCGATGATCAGGACGAAGGCGATGGGAACGAGAATGTGCATGGAACCAGCTGAAACCGGAAAGCGCAGAGGCAAGATGTTTATTATCGCACCGCGCGCCTGCGTTTGCCGGCCGTTCCCTGTTGCGCCGCACGCGGCTGACGAGCGTGCGCGATGAAGTTTCGCCTCGTTCCCGTGCTGCTGATTCTGCTGGTGATGGTGGTAACGGTGCGGCTGGGTTTCTGGCAGCGCGACCGCGCGCATCAAAAGGAAGCGCTCGAAGCGCAAATCACGCAGTTCGAGAATGCGCCCGCGCAGCCGGTGAGCGGCGCGCCGGTTCAGTTGAAGGACATCGAGTTTCATCGCGTGAAGGCGCGTGGCAGTTTCGTCGCGGACAAGGTCGTCTACCTCGATAATCGTCCGTATAACGACCAGCCGGGCTTTTACGTCGTGATGCCTTTTAAACTTGCCGGCGGCGGTTACGTGCTGGTCAATCGTGGCTGGTTGCCGCGCAATATGAATAATCGCGAAACCATCGCGCCGTACACGACGCCGCAAGGCGAAATTGAAATCGAAGGCATTGCCCGTGCCGACGCTTCGCGCGCGTACGAGTTGGGGCATGGCGGCTCGGCTGAGCATCAACTGATCCGCCAGAATCTGGATGTCGCTGCGTACGCCGCAGAAACCGGCCTGCCGCTGCAATCGTTCGTGATTCAGCAGTTGAGCGACGACGGCGACAAGCTGGTGCGCGACTGGCCCGCGCCGACTGAAGGCGTCGAGCGCAACTACGGCTACATGTTCCAGTGGTGGGGCATGGCCGCCGCCGCGCTGGTCTTCGGCCTGTATGCCGCGCGCCGCGCCGCGAAGAAAGAGCACGCGCCCGGCGCGTAATGCAGCACATGCGGCTTGTGGCCCAGGTTCGAGCCGCAAGCCGCGCAATCATTGAAAGAGGTCCGTAGTGTCCACGCAATCTCCCCGTTCGCCGCAAGCCGGCAAACCCGCAGCACCCCGCGCCGTACCCGGCCAACCTAACGGCAAAGGCTCGTGGCAGCGTGGCCGCTGGATGCTGCTGCTGGTGGCGATCATCTGCGGCGCGCCGATCGCAGTGTCGTATTTCATGTACTACGTGATCAAGCCGACCGGCGGCACCTCGAGCTACGGCACGCTAGTCGAACCGCAACGCCCGATCCCCGATTCGCTCATGGTCACCGGCGAGGATGGCAAGCCCGTCAAGTTCGCCGCGCTGCGCGGCCACTGGCTGATGATTTCCGTCGACAACAGCGCGTGCGACAAAGCGTGCGTCACCAAGCTCTACTTCATGCGACAAATCCGCGCAGCTCAGGGCCCGGAGCGCGAGCGCGTCGTGGAAGTGTGGCTGCGCACCGATGCAGGCAACGTGTCTGACGTGATACAAAAGGCGTATCCCGACACCGACATGATGATTGCAGATCCGGCGCAGGTGTCTGCATGGCTGCCCACGGACAACGGCACCAAAGTCACCGAGCACATCTACCTGGTCGATCCGAACGGCAATCTGATGATGCGTTTCCCGAAAGATCCGAATCCCAGCAAGATCAAAGGCGACCTGACCAAGCTGCTCAAATGGTCGCGCATCGGCTGATGCCGCAATATAGGTAAGAGAGATGTTCGTACTGCAACTGGCTCTGATCGGCTTGTGTATCGCGTTGTTGCCGCTGTCTTACGTATGGGTCAAGGCCGACGACAACAAATTCCGCAAACTGGTCTGGCTCACCACCTTCCTCACGCTCGACCTGGTGATGTTCGGCGGCTTCACGCGGCTCACCGATTCCGGGCTCGGCTGCCCGGACTGGCCAGGCTGTTACGGCACCTCGTCGCCGTTTATCGCGCATGCGGCGATCACGGCCGCTCATCAGGCGATGCCCACCGGACCGGTCAGCATGACGAAGGCCTGGATCGAAATGATCCACCGTTACTTCGCGATGGCGATCGGCGTGCTGATCATCGCGCAGACCGTGATCGCGTGGACGGCGCGCGTCAAGCGGCGTCCGCTGCATGTGTCACCGTGGTGGCCGACATCGTTGCTGCTGCTGATTCTGGTGCAAGGCGCGTTCGGCGCCTGGACCGTGACGATGAAGCTGCAACCGATCATCGTGACCACGCACTTGCTGCTCGGCCTCGCGCTGCTGGGCACGCTCGGCTGGCTGGCCGCGCGGCAAACGCCGTTGCCGGCCTACGAGCCTGAAGCAGCGCGCTGGCGCGCGGCGGCGATCGCGGGTCTGGTGCTGCTGATCGCGCAAATCGCTTTGGGCGGCTGGGTCAGCACCAACTACGCGGTGCTCGCGTGCACGGATTTTCCGACCTGCAACGGCCAATGGGTCCCGCCGATGGACTTCACGCACGGCTTCCACCTGTGGCGCGCGCTCGGCATGACCGGCGACGGCGACATGATCACGCAGGATGCGCTGGTGGCGATTCATTGGACCCACCGCACATTCGCCATCGTCGTGGTCGCGTATCTGGTGTGGTTCGCGCTGAAACTGCGCCGCTTCGAGTCGCTGCGGCGCCCCGCCAACGGCGTGCTGCTGGTGGTGTCGATCCAGTTCATCACCGGGCTGTCGAACATCGTTCTGCAATGGCCGTTGCCCATTGCGGTCGCGCATAACGGCGGGGCTGCGATCCTGCTGCTTCTGCTCGTTATGTTAAACTTTCGAATCGCTTATAGCCGTCCCGGCCGCGCCGTGCTCCCTGCGCGCGATGCCGCGCCAGCGTGACTCCACATGGACAGCACAACACTCTCCCAAACGCCCGGTAGCCGGGTCTCCCAGTACATCGCCCTGACGAAGCCGCGCGTCACGCAACTCGCCGTGTTCTGCGCCGTCATCGGCATGTTCCTGTCGACGCCTGGCATGGTGCCCTGGACTCCGCTGATCGGCGGCACCGTCGGCATCTGGTTGCTGGCCGGCGCGGCGTTCGCCATCAATTGCCTCGTCGAGCAGAAGATCGACGCCAAGATGCGCCGCACTTCGTGGCGGCCGTCCGCGCGCGGCGAAATCACCACCGCGCAGATTCTGCTGTTCTCGGCCGTGCTCGGCGGCCTCGGCATGTGGACGCTCTATACGTTCGCCAATCCGCTCACCATGTGGCTCACGCTGGCCACGTTCGTGGGCTATGCCGTCATCTATACGCTGTTGCTCAAGCCTGCCACGCCGCAGAATATCGTGATCGGCGGCGCCTCGGGCGCCATGCCGCCGGCGCTTGGCTGGGCCGCGGTCACCGGTCATGTGCCGGGCGACGCGTGGATCCTGGTGCTGATCATCTTTGTATGGACGCCGCCGCATTTCTGGGCGCTCGCGCTGTATCGCCGCAAAGACTACGAAAACGCCGGCCTGCCGATGCTGCCGAACACGCACGGCGAGAAGTACACGCGTCTGCATATTCTGCTGTACACGGTGATCCTGTTCGCGGTCACCATGATGCCGTTCATCTCCGGCATGAGCGGCGTGGTGTATCTCGCCGCCGCCGTGCTGCTGGGTGCCGTGTTCCTTGCCTATGCGTGGAAGATCTATCGCGAGTACTCGGACGATCTGGCGCGCAAGACCTTCCGTTACTCGATCGTCTATCTCTCGCTGCTGTTCGCCGCGCTGCTGATCGACCACTATGCGCGCGTCCTGATCGGCGCGTAATACCATGCTCAATATCCGCTTCGCGCGCACGGCGCGTGCTGCTGTGATCGCTTGCGCGTTCGGCGCCGCGTTGCTGATAGCAGGCTGCGGCAAGCAGCCGCCGGCGTTCCAGAATCTCGATATCACCGGCAATACCCAGTTCGGCAGCGACTTCTCGTTACCCGATACGGCCGGCCATGTCCGCACTTTGGCGGACTACAAGGGCAAGGTGGTCGTGCTGTTCTTCGGCTATACACATTGCCCGGACGTTTGCCCGACCACGATGGCCGAGCTCTCGCAAGCGTTGCAGCAACTCGGTCCGGAAGACGCGAAGCGCGTGCAGGTATTGTTCGTCACCGTCGATCCGGAGCGCGATACGCCGGCGTTGCTGGCGCAATACGTGCCGGCGTTCAACCCGACGTTCGTCGGCTTGCGTCCGGCCGATCAGGCGCAACTCACCAAGATCACGAAGGACTTCCGCGTCTACTACGCGAAGGTGCCGGGCAAGACGCCTGACAGCTACACGATGGACCACACGGCCGCGAGCTATGTGTTCGACACGGACGGCAAGCTGCGTCTGTTCGCGCGTGACGGCCAGGGCGCGACGCCGTGGGTGCACGACATCAAGCTCCTGCTCGACTGACGCACGCAGCCGTAAGGACACGTGTGGTATCGCGCGCCCGTTTTCACATCTCCTCTCTTTCCAACGCTCAATCCGGAATCGGCAGATTCAACCCGGGCGCGAGCCGCGTCGCCTTGAATTCCGTCACCTCGTAGCGCGCGAGCTTCTGCTGCGCGAACGGGTCGCTAGCTAGAATCTCGTCCAGCTTCTCGCGCTCGACGCGCACCGCCAGAATGATGCCGCCGTCGCGCGGCACTTTCGGTCCGGCGGCGACGAACACGCCTGCCTCGAACTGTTGCGTCAAAAACGCGCGGTGCGCTTCCAGCGCGTCGTCGACGCGTTCGAGCGGTGCGGTGTAGATAAGGTCGATGACGTACATGGGCGTGGTTCTCTCAGCAAGGGAATGAGCCGCATCACGCATGCGGCCGCAGTCTCCAATTATCGTGCAGAGACCGATCCGATGCGTGCATTCAATCCGCACGCATGCCGCGCGTCGCGCCCGCCGGCCTCCTCGCAGCGTCTCTCAAGTTGCCCGTTTGCCATGCCGTTATATCGATAGCAATCGTTTGCGCGCGATATGCAATCGCACTCTTGCGACTGCGAACGGAACATGAATCACACGAGAGAGACAACAACAATGAGCAGGATGAGTTTGAATCGCAAACTATGGCTGTCGCTCGCGCTCGTCTGGCTGGGGCTGCTGGGCGTCGGGCTGTGGAGCGCGGTCGAAACGCGCAGCACGATGCTGGCCGAGCGCAAGGCGGGCATGGTGAACCTGGTCGATGCCGCGCAAGGTATCGTGAACGGTTATTACGCGCTCGCGCAGAACGGCAAGCTGAGCGAGGCCGACGCACGGCGCGAAGCGCTCGCCCGTCTTGCGACCATGCGCTACGGCGAATCCGGCTACCTGTTCGTGATGGATTCGAAGCCCGTCGTGCTGATGCATCCCACGCTGCCGCAGATGACCGGCAAGCCGGTCGGCGACTTCAAGGATCCGGACGGCAAGCTCTTGTACGTGGCAATCGTCGACGCGGCCAAGGCAAGCGGCCGCGGTTTCGCGGAATATCGCGGACGCCTGCCGCACAGCGAAACGGCGGTGCCGAAAATCAGCTACGTGGTGCGCTTCGCGCCGTGGGACTGGAACATCGCGAGCGGCGTGTTCGTCAAGGACATCGATACGGTGTACTACGTGACCCTGCTCGGCCACCTGGCCGTGGTGCTGGTGATCGGCGCGATCATCTCGCTGGCGATGCTGCTGATCATCCGCAATGTGCGCGCGAGCCTCGGCGGCGAACCCGATCAGGCGGCGCGGCTCGCGGCGAGTATCGCGCAGGGCGACCTGACGCAGGTGGTCGCCGTTCGTCCGCAGGACAAGACCAGCATGATGGCGGCCATGCATGACATGCAGAACCGCTTGCAGCAGACCATCGGCGAGATTCGTCGCTCGGCGGAATCCATTGCGTCGGCGACGCAGCAGATCGCGGCCGGCAACGGCGATCTCTCGCAGCGCACCGAGCAGCAGGCGGCTTCGCTGCAGGAGACCGCGGCGAGCATGGAGGAACTCACCGCAACGGTCAAGCAGAACGCCGACAACGCGCGGCAAGCAAGCGGACTCGCGCACAACGCGTCCGAAATCGCGACGCGCGGCAACGACGTGGTAAGCCGTGTGATCGGCACGATGAGCGAGATCAACGATAGCTCGCGGCAGATCGCGGACATCATCGGCGTGATCGAAGGTATCGCGTTTCAGACCAACATTCTTGCGTTGAACGCAGCCGTCGAAGCGGCGCGCGCCGGTGAGCAGGGCCGCGGTTTCGCGGTCGTCGCGGGCGAGGTGCGCAACCTCGCGCAGCGCTCGGGGACGGCGGCCAAGGAGATCAAGCAGTTGATCGGCGCGTCGGTCGAACGTGTGCACAACGGCTCGACACTGGTGCAGCAGGCCGGCACGACGATGGGCGAAATTCTGCAGGCCGTGCGGCGTGTCACCGACATCATGGGCGAGATCGCGGCGGCATCCGAAGAGCAGAGCAGCGGCATTGCCCAGGTCGGCCGCGCCGTCACGCAAATGGACGAAGTGACGCAGCAGAACGCGGCGCTGGTCGAGCAGGCGGCGGCCGCGGCGGCTTCGTTGCAGGATCAGGCGGGGCGTTTGCGCGAGACAGTGAACGCGTTTCGCGTGGATGGCGCTGAAGGGAGCGCGCCTGGTTCGGCGGTCGTCGCGGCGCGGAGAGTGACTGCGACGTTGGCGACGGCAAGGGTCGCGGCGCCGCATGCCGCCGCAACGGCAGCGCGCGAAATCGGCACGGCGTCGCACTCTGCGTCGGCATCGCCGCATGCGGAGCCGAAATTGCCGGCACCCAACAGGACGTCCGCCATGTCGGCCTCTGCATCGACCCGAGCATCGGCTTCGTCCGCGCATGTTACGAGCGCCAAGCCTGTCGCGGTGACCACGCCGCGCGCATCCACCGAGGCAGTAAGAGTCACCGCGCCAGACGACTGGACCACCTTCTGACTCCCCGCTGCATCGACCGCGTGCCTCTCACATGCACGCGGTCCCCGCCGCTCAAGGCGCATAACCATATGCGATCGTGATATTTCCCATCTCGCCGGGACTATGAGACCATTTCAGGTCCAGTTGACGGCGCAGGGCCACACGCCATGTTGCCGCCGGCTTCCACCCGAATCTGACACCGATCAGAAATCGAAGCGCCATTAATCAAGTCATCGATCAAGCCTTCGATTAGAAACAAGCGAGAATCACATGCAGCGCAGAAACATCCTCAAAGCCCTCTCGGCAGTCGTCGCCACTACGGCAATCTTCACCAGCTTCGGCGCGCACGCCGACGACAAAGTCATCAAGGTCGGCACCATCGGCGGCCCGGACGCGCAGATCTGGGAAGTCGTCACCAAGGTGGCGAAGCGCGAAGGCCTGAACGTGAAGGTCGTCGAATTCAACGACTACGTGCAGCCGAACGCCGCGCTCGACGCAGGCGACCTCGATGCGAACAGCTTCCAGCACCAGCCGTACCTCGATAGCCAGATCAAGCAGCGCGGCTACAAGATCGTCAACGCCGGCCTCACGTACATCTCGCCGCTCGGTATCTATTCGAAGAAGCTGAAGTCGCTGAAGGATCTACCGCAAGGCGCGAAGGTCGCGGTGCCGAACGATCCGTCGAACGAAAATCGCGCGCTGCTGTTGCTGCAAACGCAAGGCGTGATCAAGCTGAAGACCGGCGCGGGCACGAACGGCAATAACGCGACGCCGCTCGACGTCGCCGACAATCCGAAGAAGATCAAGCTGGTCGAACTCGACGCCGCGCAACTGCCGCGCTCGCTGTCGGACGTCGACGCCGCCGCGATCAACACGAACTTCGCGTTGGCCGCCGGCCTGCAACCGACCAAAGATGCGATCGCGCTCGAAGACGTGCATAGCCCGTACGCGAACCTGATCGCCGTGCGCACGCAAGACAAGGACAAGCCGTGGGTCAAGAAGCTGGTTGCCGCTTACCAGTCGGAAGACGTGCGCCAGTTCATCAAGACGCAGTTCAAGGGTTCAGTGGTGCCGTCGTTCTAAGCAGCGACGTTCGCTACAGGCCTAATTCCCATCGCTCGACCGTCAGGTCCTTGCCGAAACGGCGCTCAGCCGCCGTGCCGGCAAGCCTGAACCCGGCGCGCTCGCACAGGCGGCGCGGTTGTTCGAGCGAGGCGGCCGTCGTCAGCGTGAGCTTCGTATAGCCCGCGCGCTTTGCAAAGCGCACGCATTCGTTCAGCAACTGCGTGCCGATCCCCAAACGCTGCACATCCGGCTCGACCCACAGAAGCCGCACGCCCGCCACCGTCGTCGATACGCCGACGATGCACACCGAGCCGACCACCATCCCGTCCTGATCGGCGACCCAGCACATCTCCCGCAGCGGATCATTGCGTTGCGTGTAATCGGCGACGACCCGCGCGAGCAATCCCTCGAACGACGGATTCCAGTCGTATTGCGCGGCGAACCATTGCGCCTGCCGATGCACGAGCCAGCCGCATTCACCCGCACGCGGCTGACGGAGCACCACGAGTTCGTGCCTGGGTTTGTCGCCGAGCAGCCGCTCGATGAGCTTCATCGCGGCGATTAACTGATCCTGGGAGAGGGCCGTGAGGCCGGAAAGCAAGGTCGACACTTCTTCGATCGCCGCGCTGTCGAGCGGGGCATACGCAGCATGGCCGCTATCCGTGAGCGCGATGAGCGACTGGCGCGCATCCGTCTCGGACGGGCGCCGCGTGATCAGATCGCGTCGTTCGAAGCTCGTCAGCAGACGGCTGAGGTAACCGCTGTCGAGACCGAGAGAACGCCCGAGCACCGAGGCCGTTTGCGCACATCCGCGGGACAGCTCGTGCAGTACGCGCACTTCGGTCAGTGAGAACGCGCTTTTTGCCAGATGCTCATGCAGCGCACCAATGTGTCGGGTATAGAAGCGGTTGAAATGGCGGACGGCCTGAGCACGCCGCAGCGTCTCGGAATCTGTCAAATGCGGCTCCCAGGGGATTTTTTATAGCTTGCTACTCAGCACTATATTGGAACGCACCCCTTTACAGAAGCCACGCCGACAAAGGCCTGACCGGCACTGGTATTAAAAAGGTATCGATCGTCTCGCGGATGTCAGCGCGCTGAAACCCTGTTTGAACCGGTTAGCAGGCTTTCTGAAGCCCCATGCGGGTAAATCCTGGGCTCCAAAAAACCCTCTCCGCCGCCTCCGCACGCCCCTCTAAGCCTTATTCAGCAAGGCTTTGCACCGGATCGTACCGGCATGGAACCAGTTGGTTGACTGGTATTATGTTGGTTATATAATGGGCTCTCATTTTTCGTAGGCCTACCTTTTCGCGAAGGCCGCCGGAGCCCCATGGAAACTCGCTGGTCCGCACTGATGCCTGACGCCCGCAACGTCACGCCACTCTATTTGCAGCTCGCGCGCAATCTTGCGACGGCGATCCACTGCGGCGTATGGTCGGCGGGTGAGGCGCTGCCCTCGGAGCGCACGCTCTCGGACGCGATCGGCGTGTCGCGCATCACGGCGCGCAAGGCGATCGAGTTGCTGGTCGAACAAGGTTTGATCCGGCGCGCTCGCGGCGCGGGCAGCTTCATCACACCGCGCGTCGAAGATCCGCTTTCGCGGCTCACCGGCTTCACCAAGAAGATGCAGCAGCGCGGTTTCCGGCCGGATTCGGTGTGGCTCGAGCGCGATATCCGCGCCGCCAACCGTGACGAACTGGTGCACCTCGGGTTGTCGCCCGGCGCGGCGGTGACGAGTCTGCGGCGGCTGCGGCGCGCGGACGGCATCGTCATGGCGGTCGAGCATTCGGCGCTGCCGTCGGCGATCGTGCCCGATCCGCATGCCGTCGGCGATTCGCTTTACAGCTATCTCGAGCAACGCGGCGCGGCCGTGGTGCGCGCGTTGCAGCACTTCCGCGCGGTCAACGCGTCGAGCGAGATCGCTTCGCTGATGGATATCGAACCGCGCTCGGCGCTGCTGGTCATTACCCGTATCGGCTATAGCGCCGATCAGCGCGCAATCGAGTTGACCGACACCTATTGCCGCGATGACTACTACGACTTCGTCGCTGAATTGCGCACCTGAGCTGACCGGCTGAGTCCGCACGCGCAGCCTGCAAGTTCAGGTGCGGCGCAGACAAAGCGCCATTCAGCCACACCCCGTATCACGCCTCACCAGAGAGACTCATGCTGACCGGAAACATACTCACCACCGATGGGTGGATTCACGGCACGCTCGAATACGAAAACGGCCGCATCACGGCGCTCACCGGCGAACGCGTCGATCCGTCGACCAACGACGCGCCGTACATCCTGCCCGGCTTCATCGATCTGCACGTGCATGGCGGCGGCGGCTCCGACGTAATGGAAGGCGGCAACGCGGTCGAAACCATCACGCGCACGCATGCGCGTTACGGCACGACCAGCCTGCTCGCCACCACGATGACCGCGCCGCGCGACGAGCTGATGGCCGTCGTCGCGGAACTGGGCAACAACGCGCGGATTCGCACGCCCGGCGGCGCGCGTGTGCTCGGCGTGCATCTGGAAGGGCCGTACATCAATCCCGGCAAGCTCGGCGCGCAACCGGACGCGGCGGTCTCGGCAGTCATGGACGAAGTGCTGAAGTATCTGTCCATCGCGCCGATTCGCGTGGTCACGCTGGCGCCGGAAATTGCCGGCCATATGGAGATCATCTCCGAGATGGCGGCGCGCGGCGTGCGTGTGCAACTGGGCCACTCGCTCGGCACCTACGACGACGCCGTCGCCGCGCTCAAGCATGGCGCCTGCGGCTTCACGCATCTGTTCAACGCCATGTCGCCGCTGCACCATCGCAATCCCGGCCTCGTCGGCGCGGCGCTCGCGCACGCCGAGTTCGCCGAAATCATTCCCGATCTGCTGCACGTCCATCCGGGGGCGATCCGCGCTGCATTGCGCGCGATTCCGCGTCTCTATGTGGTCACGGACAGCACCTCGGCCACGGGCATGCCCGACGGCGAATACCGTCTTGGCAGCCAGCATGTGACGAAGTGCCTCGGCGGCGTGCGTCTCGCCGATGGCACGCTCGCCGGCAGCACCCTGACCATGGATCAGGCGCTGCGCAATCTTGTGTCGATCGGCTTGCCGATCGCCGATGTATCGAACCGTTTGTCGCGCTACGCCGCCGACTACCTGGGCATTGAAGACCGCGGCCGCATCGCGCGCGGTGCATGGGCCGATATGGTCGTGTTCGACCGTGAACTGGCGTTGAGCGCGACTTACGTCGAAGGAGAAGCAATTGTCGAATATGCTTAAAGAGGCGCTGGCGTCCGCTGAAACGGTCGCCGCGCAACTCACGGATACCTCGCGCGTCGAGGCATTGGCGGCGAAGCTGGCACAGCAGCCGCGCCATGTCGCGCTGACAGTCGCGCGCGGCAGCTCGGATCACGCGGCGAGTTATTTCGCGAGCCTGACGATGAGCCGCCTGGGCGTGCCGGTCGCCTCGCTGCCGATGTCGGTCGCCACGCTGCAACAGGCGCCACTGCAAGTGCGCGATCAGCTCGCGCTGGCGTTCTCGCAATCCGGCAAGAGTCCGGATCTGGTCGGCACCATGGAAGCGTTGCGCAAAGCAGGCGCATTGACCGTCGCCGCCGTGAACGTGTCGGGCTCACCCCTGGCCGACGCGTGTGAATTCGAGTTGCCGCTCGTCGCCGGTCCGGAACTCAGCGTCGCGGCCACCAAGAGCTACATCGCGATGCTGTCGATTTCCGCGCAGCTAGTCGCACATTGGCAGAAGGACGTCGAACTGCTGGCCGCGTTGAAAACGCTGCCCGAAGCGCTGCGTACGGCGGGTGAACTCGACTGGTCGACGGCCGTGGAGGAATTGCGCGGCGTCGAGCGCATGATCGTGATTGGCCGCGGGCTGGGTCTTGCCATCGCGCAGGAAGCCGCGTTGAAGCTGAAGGAAACCTCCGGCATTCAGGCCGAGGCGTTTTCGAGCGCGGAAGTGCGTCACGGTCCGATGGAGCTGATCGATCGCGACTATCCGTTGCTGGTCTTCGCACCGCGCGGACCCGAGCAGGCCGGCTTGCTGCAACTCGCGCGCGACATGAAGGCGCGCGGCGCGCGCGTGCTGCTCGCGGCGTCGGCCGACGTGCCCGAAGCCACGCTGCCGCTCGCCACCACCGCTCATGCGGCGCTCGATCCGATCGCTGCAATCCTGTCCTTTTACGTGATGGCCGCCGGCCTTGCTGCCGCGCGCGGGCGCAATCCCGACGCGCCGCGCCATCTCAACAAAGTCACCGAAACTCACTGACGAGTAATCAGATGCGACGTGTCGAGGAGTCCCGCTTGATGAGCCATTCTGAAGGCCATATTGTTTTGCTCGCGCCCATGACCGGTCCGGTCGTGCCGCTCGCGAACGTGCCCGACCCTGTGTTTTCGGGCGGCATGTTCGGCGACGGCATCGGCGTCGATCCGCTCGAAGGCCGACTCGTCGCGCCGTGCGACGGTACGGTCACCCATCTGGCGCGCACCGGTCACGCTGTGACGCTGGCCACTGCCGAGGGCGCCGAGATCCTGCTGCATATCGGTATCGATACGGTCGAACTGAACGGCAAGGGTTTCGCACCGATGGTCGCTCAAGGCGCTCAAGTGCGCGCCGGCGACGTGCTGATCGAGTTCGATCAGGATCAGGTCGCGCTGAATGCGCCGAGCCTCGTGTCGGTGATCGCGATTGCCAACTCGGATGCGTTCGAGATCGTCGAACGTGTGCAGGGCGGCTTGCTGAAGGCGGGTGAGACGCCGCTGCTGCTGCTGCGCGCGCGCGGCGGCGCGGCGGCCGAGGCATCGCGCCAGGCGAGCGCGACGAACGTGACGGAAGAAGCGCGTCAGCAAGTCACGCTGATTCACGCAGGCGGTCTGCATGCGCGTCCGGCGGCGCGTGCGCGCGAAGCGGCACGTGGATTCGATGCACGCGTCGAAGTGCGTTACGAAGGGCGTAAAGCGGCGATCGAAAGCGTGGTCGGTTTGCTTGGCCTTGGCGCTGGAGAAGGCGCGACCATCGAGTTGCTGGGCGTCGGTCCGCAAGCTGCTGCCGCTGTGGCTGCGATTGCAAACGAACTGACGCGCGAAGCGCACGGAGAAGTGGAAGAGAAACCGGCGCGCCAAAGTTCGCCTGCGCCTCAAGCTGTTGCTCGTCCGGCGGGCGAGACGCTTGCACCGAATACGCTCGCCGGCGTCTGCGCGGCGCCGGGCGTCGCGGTCGGCAAGCTGGTGCGTTGGGACGACGCGGACATCGATCCGCCCGAAAAGGCGACCGGCACGTCCGCAGCGGAAAGCCGTTTGCTCGACAAGGCCATTGCCACCGTCGATGCGGATCTCGATACGACGGTGCGTGACGCCTCGCAGCGCGGCGCGGTTGGCGAAGCGGGCATTTTCTCCGTGCATCGCGTGCTGCTCGAAGATCCCACGCTGCTCGACGCGGCGCGCGATCTGATCAGCCTCGGCAAAAGCGCCGGCTTTGCGTGGCGCGAAGCGATCCGCGCACAGATAGCGATCCTGACGAATATCGAAGACGCGTTGCTCGCGGAACGTGCCGCCGATCTGCGCGACATCGAGAAGCGCGTGCTGCGCGCGCTGGGTTACACGAACGCCGCGGCGCGCACGCTGCCGGAAGAAGCCGTGCTGGCGGCTGAAGAGTTCACGCCGTCCGATCTGTCGACGCTGGATCGTTCGCGTGTCACTGCCTTGGTGATGGCACGCGGCGGCGCGACCTCGCATGCCGCGATTCTCGCGCGTCAGGCGGGCATTCCCGCGCTGGTCGCAGTCGGCGACGCGCTGCACGCGATTCCCGAAGGCACGCAAGTGGTGGTGAACGCCACGACCGGCCGCCTCGAATTCGCACCGACCGAACTCGATGTGGAACGCGCGCGTCTGGAGCGCACGCGTTTGGCCGATGTGCGCGAAGCAAACCGCCGCACCTCGCAGCAAGCGGCGGTCACGGCCGATGGCCGCGCGATCGAAGTCGCCGCGAACATCGCCACGCTCGACGACGCGAAAACCGCCGTCGAAAACGGCGCCGATTCCGTTGGCCTGTTGCGCACCGAACTGCTGTTCATTCACCGCGCGGCCGCGCCGACCACGGACGAACATCGTCAGAGCTACCAGGCAATTGTCGATGCATTGAGCGGCCGCACGGCGATCATCCGCACGTTGGACGTCGGCGCCGACAAGGAAGTGGACTATCTGACGCTGCCGCCCGAACCGAATCCCGCGCTCGGCTTGCGCGGCATCCGCCTCGCGCAAGTGCGCCCGGATCTGCTTGACGATCAGTTGCGCGGTCTGCTGGCGGTGCAGCCGCTCGGCGCCGTGCGCATCCTGTTGCCGATGGTGACCGACGTCGGCGAATTGATCCGCATCCGCAAGCGTATCGATGAATTCGCGCGCGAGTTGGGCCGCACGGAACCGATCGAAGTCGGCGTGATGATCGAAGTGCCGTCGGCGGCGTTGCTGGCCGATCAACTGTCGCAACACGCGGATTTCCTCTCGATCGGCACCAACGATCTGACGCAATACACGCTCGCCATGGACCGTTGTCAGGCCGACCTCGCCGCTCAGGCGGACGGCTTGCATCCGGCCGTGCTGCGCTTGATCGCGGCCACGGTGCAGGGCGCGAACAAGCACGGCAAATGGGTCGGCGTGTGCGGCGCATTGGCGGGCGATCCGCTTGCCGCGCCGCTGCTCATCGGCCTCGGCGTGACCGAACTTTCGGTGGATCCGGTGTCGGTGCCGGGCATCAAGGCGCGGGTGCGCAACCTCGATTATCAGCTGTGCCGTCAACGCGCCCAGGATGCCCTGGCGCTCGAATCGGCGCAGGCGGTAAGAGCAGCAAGCCGCGAAACCTGGCCTTTGGACTGAACCCCACACGGTCCGCAGCCAGCTTCGCTCAATCAACACTCATAGCTACAAACTCAAGACGCCGTTCAAGAACGGCGTTCAACAAAGAGACAAGGATTGGAGGTATCAATGGATGGGAATCCGTTTCTGAAGATTCAGCGCCTGGGACGCGCGCTGATGCTGCCGATTGCGGTGCTGCCGGTCGCCGGCCTGCTGCTGCGCCTCGGCCAACCCGATGTGTTCAACATCAAGATGATCGCCGACGCCGGCGGCGCGATCTTCGACAACCTGCCGCTGCTGTTCGCGATCGGCGTGGCGGTCGGTTTCGCGAAAGACAACAACGGCGTGGCGGGTCTGGCGGGTGCGATCGGTTATCTGATCGAAGTCGCGGTGATGAAGGACATCAACGACAAGCTCAACATGGGCGTGTTGTCCGGGATCGTGGCGGGTATCGTCGCGGGCTTGTTGTACAACCGGTACAAAGACATCAAGCTGCCCGATTACCTGGCGTTCTTCGGAGGGAAACGCTTCGTGCCGATTGTCACGGGGGTTGTCTGTCTCGTGCTCGGCATAGCGTTCGGCTACGTATGGCAACCGGTGCAAGCCGTGATCGATACGGCGGGCCACTGGCTGACCACCGCGGGCGCACTCGGCGCATTCGTGTTCGGCGTGCTGAACCGCCTGCTGCTGGTCACGGGTTTGCATCACATCCTCAATTCGCTGACATGGTTCGTGTTCGGCACGTTCACGCCGCCGGGCGGCGCCGCGGTGACGGGCGACCTGCATCGCTTCTTCGCGGGCGATCCGACTGCGGGCACCTTCATGACGGGCTTCTTCCCGGTCATGATGTTCGGTCTGCCGGCTGCGTGTCTCGCGATGTTCCATGAAGCGCCGAAGGAGCGCCGCGCGGTTGTGGGCGGTTTGCTGTTCTCGATGGCACTGACCTCGTTCCTGACGGGCGTGACCGAGCCGATCGAATTCAGCTTCATGTTCCTCGCACCGGTGCTGTATGTGATCCACGCGCTGTTGACGGGCCTCTCGCTCGCCATCTGTTCGGCGCTCGGCATTCACCTCGGCTTCACCTTCTCCGCCGGCGCAATCGACTACGTGTTGAACTACGGTCTGTCGACTCGCGGCTGGTGGGCGATTCCGATCGGCCTCGTCTACATGGTCGTGTACTACGGTCTGTTCCGCTTCTTCATCCGTAAGTTCAACATGGCGACGCCGGGCCGCGAACCCGCCGCTGCCGACGAACAGGTCGACTCGTTTGCCGCGGGTGGTTTCGTATCGCCGGTCGCCGGTGCGGCTGCGCCGCGTGCGCAGCGTTATATCGCGGCGCTGGGCGGCGCGTCGAATCTGTCGGTGGTGGATGCTTGCACGACGCGTCTGCGTCTGTCGGTGGTCGATTCGAACAAAGTCTCGGAAAGCGAGCTGAAGACGATCGGCGCGCGTGGCGTGCTCAAGCGCGGCTCGACCAACGTGCAGGTGATCATCGGACCGGAAGCGGACATCATCGCGGACGAAATCCGTACGGTGATCGCGCAGGGTGGTGGTGAGGCGGTGAAGCCGGTGGCTGCTGCCGTGGCTCAGGCTGTGGCGGCTGCGCCGGTTGCGGCTTCGGGTGCTCAAGGCAGCGGCCCGCTCGATCCCGATCCGCTGCGCTGGCTCGCCGTGTTCGGCGGCGCGGGCAACGTGGTGTCGCTGGATGCGGTCGCGGCGACGCGTTTGCGTATCGTCGTGCGCGATCCGTCGGCAGTCGATCGTCAACGTCTGGCGACGCTCGATACGGCATGGGTTTCTGCGGACACGTTCCATATCGTCGTCGGCGACGCGGCGCAACGCTACGCGGAAAAGCTGGCGACGCGCACGACGCAAAGCGGCGGTGCAACGCCTTTGCCGGCATGACGCATTGCTAGACAAAGGTGCGGCTCGCGCCGCTTCGCATTCGCTTAAGCTGCGATAAAAAAAGCGGGACCTTGAATCAATCAAGGTCCCGCTTTTCCGTTTACCGGCCCATCTCAGCCGGCATGTGCCGCCTTAGCGTCTCTTCTGCGCACTCGTTGCCGCCGACTGGCGCGACTCCAGCCACATCACGTTGATGACGCCGAACGCCAACGCCACGCCGATCCCGAGAATCCAACTGAAATACCACATCGCAAACTCCTGTTAAGCGTCTTGCCGGTCAATACATCGTATGGTGATTCTCTTCGAGCGCGGCGGCGGTCACCTTGCCGCGCATCACGCGATACACCCAGCTCGTGTAGATCAGGATGATCGGCAGGAAAATGATCACGGCGATCAGCATGATCTGCAGCGTCATGCGGCTCGAAGTCGAATCCCACACGGTGAGGCTGCTGCGGCCGTCGAGCGAGGAGGGCATGATGAACGGAAACATCGAGAAGCCCGCCGTCAGGATTACGCCGATGATCATCAGCGAGGTCGACAGAAAGGCGCTCTTCTCGAAGCGCGAGCGGGCGAGCAGCGTGGCCAGCACGCCGCCTGCGAGACCGGCCATCGGTGCGGCCACCATCCACGGATAGTTCGCGTAGTTGGTGAGCCACAGTCCGGGTGCGCCGATCACGTTCTTCGTCAACGGATTGGCGACCGTGTCGAGCGCTGGGGCGTCGATCACCTGGTAACCGCCGATCATCGTGGCGATCAGCGCACCAGCAATCAGGAACAGCACCACGGTCGCGAACGCGGCGATTCGAAGCGCCAGCGAAGCGCGCTCGGCGACAATGTCGTCCGCTTTCATCTTGACGAAGGCGGCGCCGTGCGCGGCCAGCATCGATACGCTGACGAGGCCGCACAACACCGCGAACGGGTTGAGCAATTCGAAGAAGCCGCCGTGATAGGTAACGCGCAAGTCGGTATCGAACGAGAACGGCACGCCTTGCAGGAGGTTGCCGAACGCGACGCCGAACACCAGTGCCGGTACGAAGCCGCCGACGAACAACGCCCAGTCCCACGCCATGCGCCAGCGCGGGTCTTCACGTTTGCTGCGGTAGTCGAAGCCGACCGGCCGGAAGAACAGCGCGAACAGCACCAGCAGCATGGCGAAATAGAAGCCGGAGAACGACGCCGCGTACACCAGCGGCCACGCGGCGAACATCGCGCCGCCCGCCGTGATGAGCCACACCTGATTGCCTTCCCACGTCGCGCCCACCGTGTTCACGACGATGCGCCGCTCGGCGTCGGTCTTGCCGATGAATGGCAGCAAAATCGCCGCTCCCATGTCGAAGCCGTCGGTGAGCGCGAAGCCGATCAGCAACACGCCGATCAGCACCCACCAGATCAGTTTGAGGGTTGCGTAATCCATGATGATCTTTTCCCTTGAAACTCAGTGGCGGCGAATCAGGCGGCCGTGTTGGTCGGCAGCGGCTGATTCAGCGGCTGTTGTTCGTGGTGATAGCGGCCCGTATGCAGCGACGAAGGACCGAGCCGCGCGTACTTGAACATCAGCATGATTTCGATGATGAACAGCACCGTGTAGAACACCACGAAGCCCGCGATACTCAGATACAGGTCATTCGGCGTCAGGCTCGAGGCCGACAGGTTGGTCGGCAGAATGCCCGCGATGGTCCACGGCTGACGGCCCACTTCAGCGACGATCCAGCCGAACTCCGCCGCGAGCCAGGGCAGCGGAATTGCCCATACGGCCCAGCGCAGGAACCAGCGGCGCTTCTCCAGCAACAGCGAGCGCTGAGCGCAGAACCAGAACGCCAGCACGAAGGTGGCGAGGAACAGAATGCCCAGGCCCACCATCAGCCGGAACGAGAAGAACACGGGCGCCACAGGCGGGATCGTTTTCTTCGCGGCCTGGGCGATCTGATCCGGCGTGGCGTCGGTGACGTTCGCGGTGAACTGCTTGAGCATCAGGCCGTAGCCGAGATCCTGCTTGTGCGCGTCGAAGGCGGCTTTGGCTTCGTCGGTGATGTCGCCTTGTTTCAGCTTCTGCAGGGCGGCGTAGGCGAGCATGCCGTTCTTGATGCGCACCTCGTTGCGCGCCATCAAATCCTTCAGACCGACCACGGGTTCATCGAGCGAACGGGTAGCGATCAGGCCGAGCGCGTACGGAATCCTGATAGCGTAATCGGTGCGCTCTTCCTTCTGATTCGGAATCCCGATGATCGTGAACGGAGCCGGTGCGGGCGCGGTTTCCCATTCGGATTCGATCGCGGCCAGTTTGACCTGCTGGACTTCGCCGGTACGGTAGCCGGATTCGTCGCCGAGCACGATCACGCATAACGTCGACGCCAAACCGAAGCCGGCGGCAATCGCGAACGAGCGCAACGCGAATTCGGTGTCGCGGCGCTTGAGCAGATACCACGACGACACGCCGAGCACGAACATCGACGCCGTCACATAGCCCGCCGACACGGTATGCACGAACTTGACCTGCGCGACCGGATTGAACAGCACGGAGAAGATGCTATCGAGCTCCATGCGCATGGTCTGGTAGTTGAAGGTCGCGCCGACCGGATTGTTCATCCAGCCATTGGCCACCAGAATCCACAGCGCCGACAGATTCGAGCCGAGCGCAACGAGAAACGTGACGAACACATGCTGGACCTTCGAGAGCCGTTTCCAGCCAAAGAAGAACAGCCCGACGAAGGTCGACTCGAGAAAGAAAGCCATCAGGCCTTCGACCGCGAGCGGCACGCCGAAAATGTCGCCGACATAGTGCGAGTAGTAAGACCAGTTGGTGCCGAACTGAAATTCCAGCGTGAGACCGGTGGTCACGCCCATCGCAAAATTGATGCCGAACAGCTTGCCCCAGAACTGGGTCATGTCTTTGTAGATCTGCTTGCCGGTCATCACATAGACCGACTCCATGATGACAAGCAGCCAGGACAGGCCGAGCGTGAGCGGGACGAACAGAAAGTGGTAAAGCGCGGTGATGGCGAACTGGAGGCGCGACAGTTCTACGACTTCGCTAACGGGCATGTGGATCACCTTGGGACGGATGCGAGGCAGGCACGGACAGCAGCGCCTGCGCGACTTGCTCAGGCGGCAGCGACATGTGCTCCGCCTGCGGATGATTGAAGAACGTGTACTTGAGCGCCATCAGCAGTACGAATTTGATGGCGAGGACGATGGCGATATCCCGCGCCAACGTCGGACCGCGCACCCAGCCATGGAACCGTTGGCGCAGGCTCCGGCGGCGGGTGGTGCTGCGATTGAGGGCTGTGGTCATGATCGGTAGAAGGCAACTTCACACCGGCGAATCCGGCTGGCGCCAGACCGCGTCAGCGGTCGGGCGAGTGCATCCCGATTCTAGGAGTAGAACCTCGCGCGCAACAGTTCGGAACTGCGGCATTGGGTCGCGAGACTTGCCCCGTTCAACCAGTATTGCTATCTGGTTTGTGATACGTCAAGAAACGCATGTCGCTTGTGGATGTTCTTGAGCGAAGGCGGGCGTGCGCGAACAAGCCGCGGCGTGGGCGAAAAAAAGCCCCGCCGTCTTGCGAGGGCGGGGCTTGGCAGCTTTGCTGCCGCGCGCCGGACGAACCGGCATGCTGACAATTTTCAAGCGTTAAGCGTATTCGGTGAGCGCGCCGCGCATCTTCTTCATAGCGCTCGCCTCGATCTGGCGAATACGTTCGGCGGACACGCCGAATTCGTCGGCCAGTTCGTGCAGCGTGGAGCCGCCCGACCCGTCGTCTTCCACCTTCAGCCAACGTGCCTCGATGATGCGGCGGCTGCGGGCGTCAAGTGCGTCCAGCGCGCTCGCAATACCGTCGCTTTGCAGCTTGTCGCGCTGACGCGAAGCCAGCACGGCGGTCGGTTCGCTATGCGAGTCAGCCAGATAGGCGATCGGCGCGTACGCTTCTTCACCGTCTTCGACCTGGCCTTCCAGCGCAATATCGCCGCCGGACAGACGCGTTTCCATTTCGGAGACTTCTTCGCGCTTCACGTTCAACTCTTTGGCCAGATCGTCGATCTGGTCCGGCGTGAACGCGCCCAGCCCTTGCTTGTGGCTGCGCAGGTTGAAGAACAGTTTGCGCTGCGCCTTGGTGGTGGCGACCTTCACCATCCGCCAGTTGCGCAGAATGTATTCGTGGATCTCAGCCTTGATCCAGTGCATGGCGTACGACACGAGGCGCACGTTCTGCTCCGGATCGAAGCGCTTCACGGCCTTCATCAGGCCGATATTGCCTTCCTGGATCAGGTCGGCGTGCGGCAGTCCATAGCCCAGATAGTTGCGCGCGATCGACACGACCAGCCGCAAGTGCGACAGGACGAGACGGCGCGCGGACTCGAGGTTGTCCTGCTCGCGAAATTCGGTGGCGAACTGGCGTTCTTCCGCCGGCGTCAGCATCGGAATCCGATTTACGGCCTGGATGTAGGCGTCGATATTGCCCAGTTGACCGGGCAGCAGCGAGGAATGCGAGAGCGCCAGTGCACCTGCCGAAGCGGCCTTAGCCGACGACGGGCTCAAAGTACTCGGAAGGGTCATTGCATGGCTCACGTAGGAAACTCCTTTGGAATCAGACAAAAGCTTATTCAGGTAACGACTCCAGCGTTGGATGTTAGCACTCTGATTTGCCGAGTGCTAATACTTAGAGGGCGTAGGGGCATCCAAGTTCCACAAATTCCTATTGAAATTACGAATCAATAGCCATGGTACACCGCTTCGGCCGGCTCTGTGCTAGACGTAGAATTTACCTAACAGACTGCCTGCATCGTTATAAAGACCTGATTTTTGCCAAATTTGAAGTGACTAATTGCGGAAAGTCAGCTTTCTTCATACGATCCGCTAAATTGAGATTCACCTTAGAATACGCAAAACAGTTACAGATTGTTCAGCGTTCCACGGAACCCGGGTGTTAGATGAACAACAAAAAGAATGCTTTGCGTGGTCTGACTCTAAAAATCTTCGCCGGATCGTTGATTTTAGGGGCTTCAGGTTTGGCCTCGGCAGATCAGTGGGGCGTGCAGGTTGCAGGCGGTCTTGGCGACCATCACGTCCGGAAGCTCGACCTTGGGGTGGTGTGGGACCCCAATCTGACCTGGTGGCAAATTGGCGACTGGCACTTCGCGCTGATCGGCGAAGCGCACGTGGCCTGGTGGCATACCGATGAAAGTGACGAGCACCGCAATATCGGCGAATTCGGCGTCACGCCGTTTATCCGCTTCATTCGCGGCACGGGCTCGATCCGTCCCTTCGTGGAAGCGGGTGTTGGTGTGCGACTTCTTACGCATGCCCGCATCTCTTCTGACTACACCTATGCCACGGCGTTCCAATTTGCGCCAACAGCCGGCGCGGGCGTGCAGTTCGGCAGCCACCAGCAGTACCAGGCGGGCTATCGCTTCCAGCATGTTTCCAACGGCGGTATCAAAGAGCCGAATCCTGGTATAAATTTCCACCAGCTATATCTGCAATACAACTTCTGACAACCGTGGCCACGTTGGCTCACCGGTGCAAGGGGCTGAGCGATGGCAGCAAAGATTATCGAAGCGGTTCGCGAACTCGAGCGAGAGCGCTTTCGGGCGATGGTCGACGGCGACGGGCCCTCGCTCGACGCCCTGCTCGCGGACAACGTGAGCTACGTTCACACGAACGGCAAGCGGGAAACCAAACGGCAGTTCATCGACGGGATTACTACGGGCCGCCGCCGCTATCGGCAGATCGAGATTCAGTCGCAAGAGGTGCTGCCGGTCGGGCGCGAGATCTGCGTGGTAACCGGTCGCGCGCTGATCGAAATGGAGGCGAACAACGGGGCGCTGCTGTTTCCGATCGCCTACACGGCGATTCATATGCAGGAAGACGGCCGTTGGCGCCTGATTGCCTGGCAGGCCACGCGTTGCGCAATCGAGTGAGCCTTGTGAGCTCATTCTGTCGAGCCGGCGGCGCCTTGTGAGCGGGCCGCTCCGATTGACGCGAGCGCTCGCGCATCGTGTTTGCGTCGGTTTGCCTCACGTCGGCCTGATTCTCAGGCGGCGACGCTTTCCTGATCCACACCGCTCCATTCGCGTCGATCCGGCGCGCCGGTTTCTGCCACGTTGAGCACCTGCGCCGCGACGCCTTGCCGCTCCGCGTTCTTCGCCCGCATCACCGCTTCGCCTGCATATGGATGGCGTGGATGCACCGGCAACTGATTGCAGCGCTCCGCCACGAGCCGGACCGCCTCCATATCGGAGAAATCGAGCCCCGTATCGACGCCTTGCGCATCCAGATTCATCGCCAGCGCGACGAGATCGACGTTGCCGGTGCGCTCGCCGTTGCCGAACAGGCAGCCTTCGACGCGGTCCGCACCCGCCAGCAGCGCCAGTTCCGCGGCGGCCACCGCGGTGCCGCGATCGTTATGCGGATGCACTGACAGCACGATGCTGTCGCGATAGCCGAGATTGCGATGCATCCATTCGATCTGGTCGGCGAAAACGTTCGGCGTCGCCGCCTCCACGCTCGCGGGCAGGTTGACGATCATTTTGTGATCGCGCGTGGGCCGCCACGTCTGCGCGACCGCGTCGCATACCTCGCGTGCAAACGGCAATTCGGTCGTATTGAACGTTTCCGGCGAGTACTGGAAGGTCCAGTGCGTGCCGGGACGCGCCTGCGCATGGTCCTTGATGAGTTGCGTGCCCTGCACTGCCAGCGCCTTGATCTCGGTCTTCGACTGATTGAACACAATCCGCCGAAACGACGGGCAGATCGCGTTGTACAAGTGCACGATGGCGCGCGGCGCGCCTTCCAGCGCCTCGAACGTGCGCGCAATCAGTTCCGCTCGCGACGGCATGAAGACCTCGATGGTCACGTCGTCGGGAATGCGCTTTTCCTCGATCAGCTTGCGGACGAAATCGAAGTCCGTTTGCGACGCCGACGGGTAGCCGACCTCGATCTCCTTGAAACCGATCGCGACCAGCATCTCGAAGAACTCGAGCTTTTGCGCGGCGTTCATCGGCTCGATCAGCGCCTGATTGCCGTCGCGCAGATCGGTGCTCATCCAGATCGGCGCCCGGTCGATGGTGCGGCTCGGCCATTTGCGGCCGGTCAGACGTACGGGCGGGAAGGGGCGGTATTTTTCAGCGGGGTTTTGCAACATGGTGAGCCTCGTTCGTTGGGTCGTCTGCGAAAGGGTGTGGCCGGGAGCGGTTGGCGGACTGCCACGGATGCACGGTCCGCCAGCCGGTGGCTAGCGGCAACAACGAACGGGCGCGAACGAACGGCGTCATCGTGACGGCGAAAACGGACGTGGATAAAGCCCATGCGGCGTGCATTTGATCCTCGCGCTTCGTCCGCGCGGTAAACGGACGAATGCAAACGACTACAGGTTGTGAAGAACTACGCTTTGGGGGTGCAACAGGAACAACGGAACTGCTGGAGAGCCCGCGCTTTGAGCAACCTGAGATGCCAACGCGCGGCGCTACGCCTGACTTACGCCAGGCGTAGCGATAGGGGCCGCGCTAGGCGGCCGGAGGTAATTCGGAGGGTGTTCGGAAGGGAACGCATGGGTCTAATGTATGACGCCGCGTTGCGGCGTGTCAACCCGCGTGGGTCGCGGCGGGCGACGGCAAGCGCGCCGTAGCGCTTACGCCGCGGCCATTACACGGGCATTCTGGCGACGTCCACGATCAGTTCCACCTGCCGTTCGATCGCGCTCGGCACGGGTGCTTCGCCGCGCAAGACGGCGCTGATCCAGGCAGCGGTCGTCGGCGCGTCCTTGGCCTCGGGCAAGTCCACTTCCGGCGCATCGGGCGACGAGCGCTCGTGCGGCACGCGCGTTTCGCAGACACCATCGTGCAACCAGTCGACCTGCACCTGACGACGCGTATCGGCCACCGCTTCGCCTTCGGTGCCGCGCGCAAGCAGCGCGCCGCCGGCGGCCGCGTCCGGATGCGTGTTGAACAGTTGTGTGAGGCTGTCGCGATACGGCGGGTGCGTGTAGTTCACGAGGCGCAGACCCGCGGGCGCGAACGGCTGGAGGATTTTCACGAGCGTGTGCGTCGAGTTGCGCACGCCCATGCGCCGGCGCAGCGCAAGCAGCCGTGCGAGCTTCGGCGCGAGCACCTCGATTGGAGCAAACGCAACGCGGTGCTCGGCGAGACCATCTTCGATATCGGCGTGCGATCGTGCGTGCTGAATCTGCAGATGCGTGAAGATTTCCGCGCTCGTAACCCGGCCCGGATCTTCGGTGACGCCGTGCACCAGCACCGGCACGCCTTCGCGCGCCAGCAGCAGGGCGAGCAGCGGCACCAGATTCGGCTGCTTGCGCGCGCCGTTGTAGCTGGGTATCGACACGGGCCGGAACGTGCCGTGCGGCAAATGGACCGGCTCGAAAGAAGCATGTGCGCCGGCCAGCATCGCGGCGAGTTCGTCGGCGGTTTCGCCCTTCACGCGGTACGCGAGCAGCACCGCGCCGAGTTCGAGCTCGGCCACGCGGCCATCGAGCATGGCGGTGTAGAGCGCGCGTGTATCGTCGGCGGTCAGCGCGCGGGCGCCGTTCGGGCCTCGGCCGATTTCCTTGATGAAGCGGGCGCAGGGGAAGGGATTGACGGTGTCGGCGGAGTCGGTCATCGGGCGCAGGGGACGTGTTGGCGTACCGCTTCAAAGCGGTTTGCCACGGTATTCAAGGGACGCTGTTGACTGTGAGTATCGCATCTATGGCGATCCGGCGAGGCCCCGCGCCCGTGCCGCCGGCCTTGCCAGTCCATGCCGGACTGGTGCGCGCGGCGCTTTGTCGCGCGTTACACTCGATGTTTTATCGCCGCACAGGCGGCACACATCAAGAAACGGAGAACGGGATGAGTTACGTATTTGCACCCGCACCGGTGGTCGCGGTGCCGGTTGTGGGGTCCAGCGAGCAGTTCGCGGTGCGTCGCATCTACTGTGTGGGCCGCAATTACGAGGCGCACGCGCGCGAGATGGGACATGATCCCGACCGCGAACCGCCGTTCTTCTTCGCCAAGCCGGCCGATGCCGTGCTGTACGTCGCGCCCGGTGCTACCGGTGAGTTTCCGTACCCGTCGCTGTCGAAAAACGTCCACTTCGAGATGGAAATGGTGGCGGCGATCGGCAAGGGCGGCAAGAACATTCCAGTCGAGAGCGCGCTGGACCACGTGTACGGTTACGCGCTCGGCCTCGATATGACGCGCCGCGATCTGCAGGCCGAAGCCAAGAAGCTGGGCCGTCCGTGGGATACCGCGAAGGGCTTCGATCACTCGGCGCCGCTCGGCCCGATTCATCCGGCGGCGACGGTCGGCCATGTCGACAAGGGCGCGATCTGGCTATCGGTGAACGGCGAAGAAAAGCAAAACTCCGACGTGTCGCAACTGATCTGGTCGGTGGCCGAGACGATCGCTTATCTGTCGACGCTGTTCGAACTGCAACCTGGCGATCTGATCTTCACCGGCACGCCGGAAGGCGTCGGCGCAGTGGTGCAGGGCGATCTGATGAAGGGTGGCGTGGACGGGCTCGGCGAGCTCAGCGTGCGCGTCGTCTGACGGCCGGTTGGGGGAGACAGACAACATGAAGCTCTACAGCTATTTCCGTAGCTCGGCGTCTTATCGCGTGCGCATTGCGCTGAACGTGAAGAATCTGCCATACGACTACGTGCCGGTGCATCTTGTGCGCGACGGCGGCGAGCAGTTGAAGCCCGAATACCGCAAGGTGAACGCGGACGGGATCGTGCCGACCTTTGTCGACGGCAATGAAGTGATGCCGCAGTCGCTCGCGATCATCGAGTATCTGGAAGAGATGCATCCCGAGCCGCCGCTGTTGCCGAAGGCGCCGGCAGATCGTGCGTATGTGCGCGCGCTGGCGTTGCAGGTGGCGTGCGAGATTCATCCGCTGAACAACCTGCGCGTGCTGAAGTATCTGAAGCACACGTTGGGCGTCGACGATTACGCCAAGGACGCCTGGTACCGGCACTGGGTGGAAGCCGGCTTCGCGACGTTGGAAACACATCTGGCGGCAGATTCCCGTACCGGCAAGCTGTGTTTCGGCGATGCGCCGACCATTGCCGACACCTGTCTGATTCCGCAGGTGTTCAACGCGCAGCGCTTCAAGGTCGACACGGCGAAGTTTCCGACGATTCAACGCATCTACGATCACGCGATGCAACTCGACGCGTTTGCGCGCGCGGCGCCGGGCGCGCAGCCGGACGCCGAGTAATTTGTGATCGTCGGGCAGGCGGGATGAAAAAAGGGCACTCCAAGGAGTGCCCTTTGCTGCCTAAGCCCGAGGCTTAGCCCGCGAACGCCGCGGCGCTTAGCCGCCCAGCAACGCGTCGGAAAACTCTTCAGCGCTGAAAGGCTGCAAATCCTCGACCTTTTCGCCGACGCCGATGAAGTACACCGGAATCGGACGCTGCCGCGCGATCGCGGCCAGAATGCCGCCCTTCGCCGTGCCATCGAGTTTGGTGACGATCAGGCCGGTGAGGCCGAGCGCGTCGTCGAAAGCCTTCACTTGCGCGAGCGCATTCTGGCCGGTGTTGGCGTCGATCACCAGCAGCACCTCGTGTGGCGCGCCGTCTTGCGCCTTGCCGATCACGCGCTTCACCTTGCGCAGTTCTTCCATCAGATGCAGTTGGGTCGGCAGGCGGCCGGCCGTGTCCGCCATCATCACGTCGATTTTGCGCGCACGCGCGGCGCCGACCGCGTCGAAGATCACCGCAGCCGGGTCGCCGCTTTCCTGCGAGACCACAGTTACGTTGTTGCGCTGACCCCAGATGGCCAGTTGCTCGCGCGCGGCGGCGCGGAACGTGTCGCCCGCGGCCAGCAGCACGGATTGATCGAAACTCTGCAGATGCTTGGCGAGCTTGCCGATGCTGGTGGTCTTGCCCGCGCCGTTGACGCCGGCGATCATCATCACGAGCGGTTGCGCGCGGCCGAGCATGAGCGATTTTTCCAGCGGCTTGAGCAGGTCGACTAGCAACGTGCGCAGCGCGATCTTGACCTGCTGGGGATCGACGAGGCGCTCGGCGCGCACTTTTTCGCGCAGCGCTTCGAGCAGGAATTCGGTGGCGTCGACGCCGGCGTCCGACATCAGCAGCGCGGTTTCGAGCTCTTCGTACAGGTCTTCGTCGATCTTCGTGCCGACGAAAATGCCGGTCAGATTCGAGCTCGTCTTCGACAAGCCGGTCTTCAGACGCGTCAGCCAAGAACGCTTGGCGCCCGCGTCCGGCGGCGGCGGCGGGACGACTTCGACAGTTTCTTCGAGCGCGAATGCGTCAGGCTCGGGATCGATTGCGGACGGAGCGGCCACCGGCGGCGTCTCGACGCGAACCGGAGCCGCGGCCGGCTGCGGCGTGGCCGGCGCGACGGGCGCCTCCACGGTGCCTGCGGGCGTCGAGCCTTCTGGCGCGGTTTGCGACTCTTCTGGCGCGTTATCGGACTCTTTCGAACCCTTGAATCGTTTGAAAAAGCTGAACATGATCTGGCGTGGTGAGAGCGCGCGCCGATGCGCGCAGCCGGCACAAGACCGGTGGGAGCGGCAGGCAGCGTTGCGATGCGGGATGCAAGGCGCTGGAAGCCGCACATTTTATCAGGCGCGCCGCCGGCCGTCGTATCGGCCGAACGGCCAGGCTGGACGCGGGGCGTCGCTGTGGTAACGTTGGCGCTCCGGCCCGCATATTTCGTCGTCGCGGGCGCTTCAATAACGTAATCGAAACCGCATGCCCCGTTCCGCACCTTCACGCGCCCATGGCGCTTCGTCCAAAGGCGGCAAGCCGCACGCCATCCGTATCATCGGCGGCGACTGGAAGCGCACGCCTTTGCCCGTGCTCGATCTCGACGGCCTGCGCCCCACGCCGGATCGCGTGCGCGAGACGCTGTTCAATTGGCTCGGGCAGAATCTGGACGGCCAGCGCTGCCTCGATCTGTTTGCCGGCAGCGGCGCGCTGGGCTTCGAGGCGGCGTCGCGCGGCGCGGCACGGGTCTTGATGGTGGAGCGCAATGCGCGGGCTGCCAGCCAGTTGCGCGCGAACCAGGAACGCCTGGCGGCGCGCACAATCGAAATCGCTGAAGCAGACGGTTTGCGTCTTGCCGCGAGCCTCCCGCCCGGTTCGTTCGACGTGGTGTTTCTCGATCCGCCGTTCGGCGGCGACCTGCTCGGCAAAGCGCTCGCGCTGGCGGCGCCGCTCGTGAGCGCAGACGGATTTCTATATGTGGAAGCAGGTGAGGCGCTCGAACTCGACGGGAACGAGACGCTCGCGGGGTGGGACATCGTGCGGCAAGGTAAGGCCGGCGCTGTCCACTTTCATTTGCTGCAGCGCGAAAATAAGGAATAATGCGCGTTCCAAAACAAGCGCCGGACGGTTCGCCGTCACGGGCGCGGTCCGTGCCAAATGCGTCGCGTGGACGCTTTGACGTGCCCCTTTGTCTGAAGAGAGGAGAAGTCTCATGGTAGTCGCCGTGTACCCGGGCACGTTCGACCCGCTGACGCGCGGTCACGAAGACCTCGTTCGGCGCGCGTCGAGCATTTTCGACACGCTGGTGGTCGGCGTTGCCGACAGCCGCAACAAGAAGCCATTTTTCACGCTCGAAGAGCGCCTCGACATCGCTCACGAAGTGCTCGGGCACTACCCGAACGTTCAGGTGATGAGCTTCAAAGGGCTATTGAAGGATTTCGTGCGCACCAATAACGCGCGCGTGATCGTGCGCGGTCTGCGGGCCGTGTCGGACTTCGAATATGAGTTCCAGATGGCCGGCATGAATCGCTATTTGCTGCCCGACGTCGAAACCATGTTCATGACGCCGTCTGATCAGTACCAGTTCATCTCGGGCACGATCGTGCGTGAAATCGCCCAGCTCGGCGGCGACGTCAGCAAGTTCGTGTTCCCGTCGGTCGAGAAATGGCTGACGGAAAAGGTCGCCGCGATGGATCCGGCTAGCGGCGCTTCGGCGGGACAACCGTAACCGGCGTAAACTGTCGGTTTGACGGATCAAAGCCGGCTGCGGCCGGCGTGAAGTGAGAGAAGTATGGCCTTGATGATTACCGACGAGTGCATCAATTGCGACGTGTGCGAGCCCGAGTGCCCGAACGACGCAATTTCGATGGGCCCGGAAATCTACGTGATCGACCCGAGGAAATGTACCGAGTGCGTCGGGCATTTTGACGAGCCTCAGTGCATTCAGGTGTGCCCGGTCGAGTGTATTCCGCGCGACCCGGACCATCTGGAGACGCCTGATGGCTTGATGGCCAAGTACCACGCGCTGCAGATCGCGAAGGGCGCCTGAGGTACGAAGTCAAAAGGAAAACGGCGAGGCTTTTCGGCCTCGCCGTTTTCTTTTGGCGGTGATGCTTTTGCGCGGTCCTATCCCACGTACGCGCTGAAGATCTCGCGCAACGCGTCCAGCAGAATGTCGCATTCGGCGTCGGTGCCGACCGAGATTCGCAGATGCTGGTCGATGCGCGGCGCCTTGAAATGGCGCACGAATATCTCCTTTTCCCTCAGTCGCAGCACGAGCGTCGCGGCGTCGTAGCCCTCATGGCGAGCGAACAGCAGATTCGCCGCCGACGGCACCACCTCGAAGCCCAATGCCGTCAGCCCCGCGGCCAGCCGCTCGCGGCTTGCCACGACTTTGGCGCAGGTGTCGCGAAACCACGCGTCGTCTTCGTACGCCGCCGCGGCGGCGACTTGCGCAAGGCGGTCGAGCGGATACGAGTTGAAGCTGTCCTTCACGCGGTTCAGCGCGCCGATCAACTCCGGGTTGCCGAACGCAAAGCCAACGCGCATTCCCGCCAGCGAACGCGACTTCGACACGGTCTGGACGACCAGCAGATTCGGATAGCGGCCGATCAGACAGACGGCCGATTCGGCGCCGAAATCCACATAGGCTTCGTCGATCACCACCACGGAATCGGGATTGCTCGCCACCAGGCGCTCGATATCGGCGAGCGGCAGCGGACGGCCGGTCGGCGCATTCGGATTCGGGAACAGGATGCCGCCATTCGGCGACTTGTAGTCGTCGACGTTGATCGCGAAGCTGTCGTCCAGCGGGATTGTCCGGTAGTCGACTTCGAAAAGTCGCGCATACGTCGGATAGAAGCTGTACGTGATGTCCGGAAACAGCAAGGGTTTGTCGTGCTTGAGCAAGGCCTGGAACGTGAGTGCCAGCACTTCGTCAGAGCCGTTGCCGGCAAACACCTGCTCCGCGCGGATGCCGTGGTACGCGGCCACCGTCTCGCGGAGCTTGTGCGCCGTCGGATCGGGATAGCGCCGCAGCGATTCGGCCGCGTCGCCCAGTTCCCGCCGGATCGCTTCGAGCACTCGCGGCGACGGCGGATACGGATTCTCGTTGGTATTCAGCTTGACCGGATGCGCGACCACGGGCTGTTCGCCCGGCACATACGGCGTCAGACGGTGAACGATGTCACTCCAATAGCGGCTCAAGCGGTTCTCCTCCCAAACAAGATCGTTGCTGTCGACGGCGTTACGGCAAGCTGGCTTCCAGCGAAACAGTCTACGGGTTGCGATGCAGTTGCATCATTGCGCGTTCCAGTTCGCCCTTGATGATTTGCGGCATGACGGCAAGCCCACGCTCGATCGACGCATCTATCACGTCCTGCTCTTCCCGGCGCGGCGGCTTCAGCACGTAGTTGGCAACGTCGGGCTTGGCACCGGCGCGCGCGCTCTCAGGAATCAGGTCGCGCGGATGGCCGATGCCGATCCGCAGCCGCCAATATTGCTGCGACGAAAGATGCGCGGTAATGTCCTTCAGCCCGTTGTGGCCGCCGCTGCCGCCGCCGAGCTTCAGCTTGATGCTGCCGGGCGGCATGTCGAGTTCGTCGTGCGCGACCAGGATTTCGTCGGGGAGAATCTTGAAGAACTGCGCAACCGCCACGACCGATTGGCCGGAACGGTTCATATACGTCTGCGGTTCCAGCAGATGCACTTCCTCGCCGTGAAGCCGTGCCTTGGCATAGAAGCCGTGGAAACGCCGTTCGTCGCGCAGCGTCGCGCCTGCTTCGCGCGCCAGTTGATCGACCAGCCAGAAGCCGGCGTTGTGGCGCGTCGCGGTGTATTCGGCGCCCGGATTGCCGAGGCCGACGATCAGCTTGATCATGATTGCGTAGGTCCGTCTGGCCCGAAAGCTGAACGCAGCCGAGCCGAAAAAAACCGAAAAAAAACCCGCCGGGGCGAACCTCGGCGGGTCACGTCGACCGTTTCATTCAAACGGATCGAGAGGATTTCTTGCTCTTTGCCTGAGGCGCCCTTAAGCAGCCGGCTTTTCGCCTTCGCCTTCAGCAGCAGCGGCGTCGCCTTCAGCGATTGCGCCAGCCGGGATCGTTGCAGCTGCGACCACCGGGTTTTCTGCTTCGACGTGAGCAACCAGCGACACACCTGCCGGCAGCTTGATGTCTTTGGCGTGAACCGAGTGACCTGCTTCGATCGTCGCCAGATCAACTTCGAGGAATTCCGGCAGTGCCGACGGCAGGCACTCGATTTCGATTTCGTTGATGACGTGCGAGATCACCGCGCTCGACAGCTTCACTGCCGGGTTCGATTCCTGGTTCATGAAGTGCAGCGGCACCTTGGTGTGCAGCTTCTTCTTCGCGTCGACACGTTGGAAGTCCACGTGCAGCACGAGCTGACGGAACGGGTGGTATTGCACGTCGCGCAGCAGAACCTGTTGCGACTTGCCTGCCACTTCCAGATCGAGGATCGACGAGTGGAAAACTTCTTTCTTCAGCGCGTGCCACAGCGCGTTGTGGTCCAGTTCGACCAATTGCGTTTCAGCACCAGCGCCATATACGATGCCCGGGGTCTTGCCCGAGTTACGCAGGCGGCGGCTCGCACCCGTACCTTGCAAAGAACGCTCGAAAGCGACTACTTTCATTTTGAATCTCCAATGCACTGCCCGCGACCAGGCAGTAAAAACGGGGCCTCCAAGCCAGATGGCTGAGGCCCCAGAGCTGCGGCACGAACCTTCGTTCGTTCATGCCGATTGTGCAAAAGCGCAGCTTGCCGCCAGAAGCGGCGCACTGCGCCTTCGCAAATACTTAACTTTCAGCGAACAGCGACATGACCGAATCGCCGCGGCGAATCCGCGAGAACGTTTCGGCAAGCAGGCCGGCGCTGGTCAACGAACGGATCTTTGCGCACGAGCGGGCTTCTTCGCCGAGCGGGATCGTGTCCGTGACAACGAGTTCGTCGAGTGCGGAAGCCGCGATACGCTCGCCCGCGCCGCCCGACAGAACCGGGTGCGTAGCGTAAGCGAACACCTGCTTTGCGCCGCGTTCCTTCAAAACTTGTGCTGCCTTGCAGAGCGTGCCGGCGGTGTCGACCATGTCGTCCATGATCACGCAGGTACGGCCTTCGACTTCACCGATGATGTTCATCACTTCGGCAACGTTCGCCTTCGGGCGGCGTTTGTCGATGATCGCGAGATCGCAATTCAGTTGCTTGGCTAATGCCCGGGCACGCACCACGCCGCCGACGTCCGGCGAAACGACCAGCAGGTTCTCGTAGTTCTGCTTGCGCAGATCGCCGAGCAGCACGGGCGTAGCGTAGATGTTGTCGACCGGAATGTCGAAGAAGCCTTGAATCTGGTCGGCGTGCAGATCCATCGTAATGATCCGCTCGACGCCGGCGATTTCCAGCATGTTCGCCACGATCTTCGCCGAGATGGCGACGCGCGCGGAACGCGGGCGGCGATCTTGACGAGCATAACCAAAGTAAGGGATGGCTGCGGTGATCCGGCCGGCGGATGCGCGCTTGAGCGCATCGACCATGATCATCAGTTCCATCAGGTTGTCGTTCGCCGGTGCGCACGTGGACTGCAGGACGAAGACATCCTTGCCACGCACGTTTTCCTGAATCTCGACCTGGATTTCACCGTCCGAGAAACGGCTAACCATTGCTTTGCCGAGGGGAATACCGAGGATTTTGACGACTTCCTGTGCAAGCGCGGGATTTGCGTTGCCAGTAAAAACCATCAGGCCGTCATGGCTGCTCATCGTGCACCTGCTTCAGGCTGGGGGCGAGGGAAATGCGAGAATTTTGGCAGGGGAGGAAGGAGTCGAACCTTCGAATGCCGGAATCAAAATCCGGTGCCTTAACCAACTTGGCGACTCCCCTACACTAACTTTGAGCTTCACCGAACGAGGAGCGTTCGACGAGGCAAAACTTATGACGCGAAAGTAAAGAGTGGATGCTGATCGAGACCTGCGGTCACTGCGCTATTCCATTCGGCTGGCAGTTTGGCTTGCACCGCTTCTGCTTCAGCTTTACTTCGGAACGCGGCAAAAACACTCGCACCTGATCCAGACATCCGCGCTGGCGCGACGTTTTCAAACCATCGCAACACATGCGCTACTTCCGCGTATTTTCCTACGACAACCTGCTGCATGTCATTGCGGCCGAAACTTTCTGGCCAGTCAGTGTTGCAGCTAAGTTCTGCAGGAAAGTCCGTAATTGTGAGGGGTTTTGAATCTCTTGTCAACGCTTTTTCAGAGAAAATCGCTGCAGTCGGAACATGAACCCTCGGCGTCACTACTAGGAAATGGCGCGGCGGCAATTGTACAACGTCTAAAGCTTCTCCGACACCCTGGGCGAACGCATTTTTTCCGAAAACAAAAAACGGCACATCGGCGCCAAGTTTCAATGCCAGCGCCTGCAACTCCAGGCGAGGCAGATTGAGCTTCCACAGACGGTTCAGCGCGAGCAGCGTCGTCGCCGCATCAGAGCTGCCGCCGCCAAGGCCGGCACCCATCGGCAGACGCTTGTCGATTTCGATATCGACGCCTTCAGGCGAGCCCGTATGCGTTTTGAGCAGCGTCGCGGCGCGCACAGTCAGGTCGTGTTCCGGCGGCACGTCGGCGATTTCGGTGCTGCGTGTGATGAGTCCGTCGTCACGTCGCGTGAAGTGCAGCGTGTCGCCCCAGTCGAGCAACTGGAAGACCGTTTGCAGCGTGTGATAGCCATCCGGCCGGCGGCCTGTGATGTGCAGGAAGAGGTTGAGTTTCGCTGGCGCGAGGCAATCGCGCAGCGAATCGGTCGTTTCAATCATGAGTCGAGGCTACATGCGCCAGATGGCGCCGAAGAAGCGGCAAGGTCGCGCGAGACGGCGCGAGGTTACTGATCCAGCACGAGCTTGATGTCGAGCGGCGGTTCCGAACGGCTCAGATTGATGCGCTTCACGCCGGTTGCGGGCGCGTCGGCATAAGCCAGATAGTCGATTGTCCAGCCGTCCTGCGTGATTTGCTTGAGCCGCGACGGTTGCTCGGGATCCTTCTCGGTCCTGGCGCGCGAAGTGGGCGCCGGCGACGGTTGCAGCCAATAGCGCAGCCCTTCGACCGGCAACGCGAAGCCGAGCGCATTCTGCATCAGCGTGGAGACGTTATCCGCGGTGAGCGGCTGGCGATTCGGCAGCTCCAGCGTTGCCGAAGCCGGCGACGACGTCACCACCGCCAGCGTCTGGCCGAGCGGGTTGCGCAACTGCAGGGTCACGGTGTCGCCGGTTTCCTGCCACGTGAAGTTGCCGTAAGCGTTGCGCTGCTGGCCGTTCTGATCGTTGTACTGGACCGCGAAACGGCCCTGGTAAGCACGGCTCGTCTGCGCGGTGACGGAAGTCGCGGCATTCGACGTGGACGGCCCTTGCGGTTTGACCGATGCACAACCGGCCAGTGCGACGACCGCTGCCGCAGCGAACGCGAACGCCGCGCTGCGCGGCGCCCGAGGAAAGTGAATCAAACGGGAAAGACGCATCAAAGATCGTTCACCTGAAGACGTTGGAGCGTTTTGACAAGCGTGTCGTTGTCCGGTTCGAGCTTTCGTGCATCGCGGAAAGCGGCGCGTGCCTGATCCTGATTGCCGGATTTCCATAGCACTTCGCCGAGGTGCGCGCCGATTTCGGCGTTCGGCTGCATGTCGTAAGCTTTGCGCAGCAGCTTGATTGCGTCCGAGGTGTTGCCCATCCGGTATTTGACCCAGCCGACGCTGTCCATGATGAACGCGTCGTTCGGCGCCAATGAGGATGCCTTCTCGACCAGCTTATCCGCTTCGGCGAGGCGCTGATTGCGATCGGCCAGCGAGTAGCCGAGCGCGTTATACGCTTGCGGATTGTCGGGCTGCGTCTGGATCAGCTTGCGCAACTGCGCTTCCATGACGTCGTAATGGCCGGTTTTTTCAGCGGACATCGCGTAGTCGTAGGTCAGATCGGGGTCATCGGGAAATTGCGCCGTGGCTCGCTGCAGACGTGATTCCGCCTCCGGATAGCGCTTCGCGTCGAACAGGATCGCCGCATCGGTGCGGGAGATCAGCGCCTGGTCGCGCGGGTCCGGCGCCGGCAGGTTAGCCAGCAGCTTGCGTGCGTCGTCGGTCTTGCCCTGCTTGGCGAGCAATTGCGCGCGCGTGATCTGCGCCGGCACATATTGCTGGCTCGACGGCGAGATCTTGTTCAGCCAGTCGCTCGCGGCCGCTTCATTCTTCTGCTCGAGCGACAGTTGCGCAAGGTAGATGTACGCCTGGCCCGGATCGGCGCCCTGCGTTTTTTCGGCTTGCTGGGCGTACTGCGTCAGGTAGGTTTGCGCGTCGGTGAAATTCTTCTGCTGGATCTTGATGAGCGCGAGCGCCATGAGCGGCGTCAGCTCGTTTGCGTTGTTCTTGTGCATGATCTCGAACTGCTTCTGCGCGTCGTCCAGACGGTCGCTCGCGAGATACATCTGCGCGAGCGCGAGACGCGCGTCATGCGATTTCGGATTCTGCTGCACGTACTTTTCGAGCGAAGCGATGCCTTCCTTGCGCTCTTCCGGGCCCATTTGCGACAGCGTCAGCGCTGCCGGCAAATAGTCGGGCTTGAGCGCGAGCGCCTGTTCGAGCGACTTGCGCGCGCCCGGTGCGTCGTCCGATACGAGTTGCTGGCGTGCGATCGCCAGTTGCGCTTCGGGCCGGTTCATGTCGTTCTTGAGCAGATCCTGCAACACGTGCAGGCCACCGATCCGGTTCGGGCCGCGCGAGAGCAGCAACTGCAGCGCCAGGATTGCGCTGCCGCGATTGTCGGCGGGTACGCGTGCGAGTTCGCGGGCGAGGATGGGCGCCGCGTCGTCAGGTTTGCCGGACAACACGAGCAGCGATGCGTCGAGTTGCGCGGCGCGTTCCGAGTTCGGCGCATACTGCTGCCACAATTGCGCGGCAGCCAACGCGTCCGACGGACTCTGCGCGGCCAGCGCGATCTCGGTGGCGCGCTGCGCCATGCGCGGATCGTGCGTGTCGCGCGCGAGCGCGAGGTAAGTCTGATAGGCGGGCGCCGGTTGGTCGCGCTGCAGCGCGACCTCGGCGGCGAGCACCTGGAATACGATCTGGCTCGTTAGCGGCACGCCGGGCAGGGACTTCTGGTCTTCCGCCGATGCCGGGCCGAGCGGATCCGGCAAGGTGACCGAGGTGTCATCCGAGTCCGGCGAGGGGTCCTGCGCGTAAGCGGGCACGGCCGCCAGTGCCCAGACTGCGAGCGCTGCCGCACCGAGCATCCGGCGAGCGGACACGGCGTGCGGTACGCGGAATGCGCTAGCCGGGCGCTTCAAAAACAGCTTCACGAAGGACAAGTTCATGGAAATCCGTTCAATGTTTCGGACGATTGTAACGCGCTCGCTACAATACGCGCACAACCACTCACGCAAGTTGCACACCAGTTAGACATGCCAGAGTTGCCAGAAGTTGAGGTTACCCGACGGGGAATCGAACCGTATGTGTCCGGGCGCAAGGTTGAGCGCGTGGATGTGCGCACGCCCGCATTGCGCTGGCCGATTCCGGCCGATCTTGCGAAAACCTTGCGCGGCCACGTGGTGCGCAAGGTCGAGCGGCGCGGCAAGTACCTGCTGTTCGAGATCGACGCGGGCTGGTTCATCGTGCATCTTGGCATGACGGGGACGCTGCGGGTGCTGCGTCACGTGCCGCATCCGCCGGCTGCGGCGAAGCACGATCACATCGACTGGATCTTCGACGAGTTCATTTTGCGCTATCGCGATCCGCGGCGCTTCGGCGCGGTGCTGTGGCACCCGCGCGAAGCCGGCGACGTGCTCGAGCATCCGTTGCTCGCGAGCCTCGGCGTCGAACCGTTTTCGCCCGCGTTCTCCGGCGCGCTGATGCACCGGCTCACGCGAGGGCGCAAAATCTCGGTGAAGCAGGCATTGTTGGCGGGCGAAATCGTGGTCGGCGTGGGCAATATCTACGCGTCGGAGAGCCTGTTTCGCGCCGGCATCCGGCCGACCACCGCGGCGGGCCGCGTCTCGCTCGTGCGCTACGAGTTGCTGGCGGACGCCGTGCGCGTGACGCTCGCCGCCGCCATCGAGAAGGGCGGCAGCACGTTGCGCGACTTCGTCGGCAGCGATGGCGAAAGCGGTTACTTCCAGCTCGACTATTTCGTCTATGATCGCGCCGGACTGCCATGCCGCGTGTGTGGAACGCCGATCAAACAGATCGTGCAAGGGCAGCGTTCAACGTATTTCTGTCCCACCTGCCAGCGCTAAATCGTCGATGCCTTCTCGCTTAACTCCGCGTTCCACTTCGTCCGCCGCGCCGCAAGCGCCTGCTGTTCCGGTCATGTCTGATTTTTCCGCGCGTCTGATCGCGTGGCAGCGTCAGCATGGCCGGCATGGTTTGCCGTGGCAGAACACGCGCGATCCGTATCGCATCTGGTTGTCGGAAATCATGCTGCAGCAGACGCAGGTGTCGACGGTGATTCCGTACTACGCGAAATTTCTCGCGCGTTTTCCGACCGTCGCCGCGCTCGCCGCCGCGCCGTCCGACGACGTGATGGCGTTGTGGGCCGGCCTGGGCTATTACACACGTGCACGCAACCTGCATCGCTGCGCGCAAGTCGTGGTCGAGCAACATGGCGGTGCGTTTCCGGCATCGGTCGAGGAACTGGCGGAATTGCCGGGCATCGGCCGCTCGACGGCGGCGGCGATCGCGTCCTTCGCATTTGGCGCGCGCGCGACGATTCTCGACGGCAACGTGAAGCGCGTGCTGGCGCGCGTGTTCGGCGTCGAAGGTTTTGCCGGCGAAAAGAAAGTCGAAAACGCGATGTGGACGCTGGCGGAGTCACTGCTTCCGTCGAACGCATCGGATGCCGACGTCAGCGCGTACACGCAAGGCCTGATGGATCTCGGCGCGACCCTGTGCGTGCGCGGCAAGCCGGACTGCCTGCGCTGCCCATTCGCCGCCGACTGCGTCGCCAACCTGACCGGACGTCAGCGCATACTGCCCACGGCGCGTCCGAAAAAGACCGTGCCGACGCGCCGCACATGGATGCTGGTGCTGCGCGACGGCAACGCGGTGATGCTGGAGAAGCGCCCGCCGTCCGGCATTTGGGGCGGCTTATGGAGCCTGCCCGAAGCCGCCGACGAAGCCGCGCTCGCCGAACGTGCGCGCGCTTTCGGTGGCGACGGCGCGGTCTCGCCGCTGGCGCCACTCACGCATGTGTTCACGCATTTCAAACTGGATATCGAGCCGCGCCTGGCGGAACTGGATCGCGGAGTCGGCGCTTTGGCCGCGCTGGGCGATGCCGACACCGCGTGGGTCGCGCTCAGCGATCTCGATTCGTTCGGTGTTCCGGCGCCCGTGCGCAAGCTGCTGGACGGGTTGCAAGGCTCGCTGATCTGATCAATCCGCCAGGAGCGCGGCGCCCGCCTTCAAAGTAACTGATGCTGCTGCATGTAGTGATGAACCACGTCGATTCGCGCGCCGGCGTCCTGCAATTCCATCAGTTTCTGGCGGGCACGCAGCGCGATCGGCAGCACTTCGGCAAGACGGTTCGACACCCATGACGGATCTTCGAGTCTGAACGGTTCCGCGAACGGCAGGCTGTCCGGATCGCGTTCGCGGATCGTCGCGATGATCCGTTCGAGCACTTCCGCGCATGCGCCGAATTTGGCCAATTGCTCGTTGCCTTCGAGCGGCATGTCCTCGCCGAGCGGCTCGGCCATGCCGACCAGCAAACCGCTCGATTCAACGCGATGCGACAGCAAACGAAAACGCCGCGTGCCGCGCGCGCGAATCAGCAGCATGCCGAAGGCTTCGACATCGCACTCGTCGATTTCAGCGAGACAGCCGATTGCTTCGGGCACCGAAGGCTCCTCCGCACGCGCCACTTCCGCGCCGCTTTTCAGCAGACATACACCGAACGGCGTTTTTTCACGCAGACAGTCGCGCGCCATGTCGAGATAGCGCGCTTCGAAAATCTTCAGCGGCAGCAGTCCGTCGGGAAACAGCACCGTATGCAGCGGAAACAGCGGCACATCGGCAAGCACAGTAGAAGTAGAAGACATGGCGCAACGCTTCGAGTTGAGGCCGCGCGATGCGGCCGGTTAAGCCACTAACTTCGATGATTCGCCGGCTTCAACCGGCGCATCGCGGTGCCGCACAATGACATTCGCCGACGCTGCGAGACGCGCGGCGAGCGTCTCCGCAATGAATACCGAGCGGTGCTGGCCGCCCGTGCAACCGATCGCGACGGTCAGATAACTGCGGTTGTCGTCGCGGAAATGCGGGAGCCACTTGGCGAGAAATTTTTCGATGTCGTCGATCATTTCGTGCACGACCGGCAGCGCATCGAGAAAATCGATCACCGGTTTATCGAGGCCGGTGAGCGGCCTCAATTCATGATCGTAGTACGGGTTCGGCAAGGTGCGCACGTCGAACACGAAATCCGCGTCGAGCGGCACGCCGCGTTTGAAACCGAACGACTCGAACATCAGCACGAGCCCTGAATCTTTCTGCTCGATGAAGCGCTTGACCCACGCACGCAGCACGTTCGCGCGCAGATTGCTGGTGTCGATCTGATGGCCGAATTCCGCCAAACCCGCCACGAGTTCACGTTCGCGTTCGATCGCTTCGGCGAGCGAGGTGAGCAGGCCGACGTCGGCGTCGTGCGACGTGGAACCGGACAGCGGATGGCGGCGGCGCGTTTCGGAGAAGCGTTGAATCAGCGACTGCGTGCTCGCGTTGAGGAACAGAACGCGTACGTCGTGGGCACGGGACAGGTCGCGGATCATGGCGGGCATTTCGTCGAGCGAGGCGCTCGAGCGCGCGTCGATCGCGACCGCGAGGCGGTCTTGCCCGTCCTCGGCGAGATAGGAGGCCAGTTGCGGCAGGAAGCGCGGCGGCAAGTTGTCGACGCAGTAATAGCCTGCGTCTTCAAGCGCGTTCAGGGCAACTGATTTGCCGGAGCCGGATATACCGGTGATCAGGATTATGCGCATGGGGTCGTCAAAACCGTACATTTCATCATAGCATCTGGTCTTCCCGCGCGTACCCGCGGCCTGCCGTTGACTGCGGATACGGCCCGGTCTTGCGGACTCAGATCAGTTTGCCGGGAAACTGGCTGTCGGGGTCTTGCATGGCGAGGCGCTGGCGATCCATGAAGTCGCGCAGCGTGTCGATGCCGCGCAGTTGCAAGATCGTGTTGCGCACGGCGGCCTCGACCAGCACGGCAAGGTTGCGGCCGGCCGCCACTTGAATCGTGACCTTGCTGATCGGCAGGCCGAGCACGTCGACCGTCTGGCTTTCCAGCGGCAGCCGCTGGAATTCGCCATCGGGACGGCGGACCAGTTGCACGATCAGCTTGAGCTTCATTTTCCGGCGCACCGCGGTTTCACCGAAAATCGTCTTGATGTCGAGCAGGCCGAGGCCGCGCACTTCCAGCAGGTTTTGCAGCAACGGCGGGCAGCGACCTTCGACGAAGTCGGGACCGAGGCGCACGAAATCGACCGCGTCGTCGGCAACGAGGCCGTGGCCGCGGCTGATCAGTTCCAGCCCGAGTTCGCTCTTGCCGAGGCCTGAGTCGCCAGTGAGCAGCACGCCCATGCCGAGAATGTCGAGAAACACGCCGTGCAACGTGGCACGCGGCGCGAGAATGCGCGACATGTAGAGGCGCAGGCTGTCGATCACTGCGGCGGCGGACATCGGCGTGGTGAACAGCGGCGTGGACGAGCGCGTGCAGCGCAGGACCAGTTCCGGCGGCGCGGCGACGCCGCCCGCCACCACTAGAAACGGCGGTTCCAACGCAATCAGCTCGGCCATGTGGCGCGAGCGGTCTTCGTCGGTTTGGCGCTTGTAGTAGTCGATTTCGGCGTCGCCGAGCACCTGGATCCGGTTCGGGTGGATCAGGTTCAAGTGGCCGACGAGGTCGGCGCTCGACGTGGCATTGGCGACCGATTCCGAAGAAAAGCCGCGCTCCCAGCCTTCATGCCCCGTCAGCCAGCTGAGCTTCAGCATGGCCGCGTTATCGTCGAAAATGCTTTGGGCGTTGATGCTGGACGTATCCATGAGTCAGTGACTCCATTGTGGGCCGCTTGCCGGACAAAGCAACGGCCGCGCTAGCGCGGGCCGGTTGCGTTGTCAGACTGTATCCGCACCTGCGCGGATCACCGGCGTGCGGATAACCGCCGATGCATCAAGGTTGCCACTGAGTGAGCAGGCGATGCAATGATTCGCGGTCTTCTTCCGTATGCAGGCGCTCGCGGGCTTCGCGATCGGACAGCAACTGCGCGATTTCCGAAAGGATTTCGAGGTGCTGTTGGGTGGCCTGTTCGGGCACGAGCAGGAAGATGAGCAACGAGACCGGCTGACCGTCGGGCGATTCGAAGGGGATGGGTTCGGCAAGACGGACGAACGCGGCGAGCGGCTGCTTCAAGCCTTTGATCCGGCCATGCGGAATCGCCACGCCTTCACCAAGGCCAGTCGATCCGAGGCGCTCGCGCGCGAACAGATTGTCAGTGACCGTGCTACGGGCGATGCCGTTCTGGTTCTCGAAGATCAGGCCCGCTTGCTCGAACACACGTTTCTTGCTGGTGACCGATAGTCCGACGACGACGTTCTCGAGGGGAAGAAATTTGGCTAAACGATTCATGTTGACAGGCGAAAACGTGGCCTGGGTTCTCCTCGCTGGGGCGTTTGAGTGGCGTTCCATTCGTTCGATGCTCACGGCGACATGCGTTGGAGTCCGAAAGCGCAGGACTCCGGCCGACCGACTTTCGCTTGAGCTTACCTGACCCCGATGGTAACCGGAACATTATAGAACAGGGTAGCCACGGATGGTGCGGCGCGCCATCAATGCGTATTGAGTTCTTTTGAAGCGTGGGCACAGGGTGCGACGCCGCGCGAAAAGCAGCGTCCGGAAACAAAAAACCGCCCGGGTCCGGGCGGTTTCGCTGGTTAAGGGAAGACGAAGAGCTAATGAAGAAACGAAAAGCGCCTTCTGGTTTCCCTTATTGCGGCGGCACGTCGAGTTGCGGCGCCGGTTGATACTTGATCGCCTCATGCGCATGGCCTTGCAGACGATCCTTATGGCGGATGACTTGCCGGTCAAGCTTGTCGATCATCAGATCGATCGCAGCGTACAGGTCGCTGTCACAGCTCTCGACAAAGATGTCCTTGCCCTTGAGATGCAGGTTGATTTCAACCTTTTGACGCTTTTCCTTTTCCTTGTGGTTGTCGACCGAGAGGACCACACTGCCGTCGATGACCTGATCAAAATGTCTTAGCACCCTATCCAGTTTGGTGATCACGTATTCGCGCAACGCAGGCGTTACTTCGAGGTGGTGTCCACTGATCTGCAGATTCATAGTGCTTCTCCAAGCTAATGGCCGCTTGGTCCGCACGATGACGAAGGTCCGGTCGATCTGTCGGCTTGCCTGAGTCGCCCCCCGGTGGCTGACTGCTGGCAGGTCGCATCGGCCGGCCTGTCCGCCAACTGCGGAGCGGCCGGTAAATGCCCGCCGCGGAAGGCGACGGGCTCAAGACAAACGCCGGGCCGCCCCAAGTTGTCTTGCCCCCTCGGGGGGGCTGGCGCGAAGCGACAGCTTGGGGGCGCGCTACAGAGACTTGCGCAGGTTGACTGCCGGGATCTTCAGCGCTTCACGGTACTTCGCAACGGTACGCCGTGCGACCACGAAGCCCTGTTCCGCCAGCAGTTCGGCTATGCGACTGTCCGAAAGAGGAGATTTCGGGTTTTCCGCTCCTATCAGTTGCTTGATGAGCGCGCGGATCGCCGTTGAAGACGCCGCGCCGCCCGTGTCAGTCGAAACGTGTGATCCGAAGAAGTACTTAAATTCAAGCGTCCCGAATGGGGTCAGCATGTATTTACCGGTTGTCACACGCGAGACAGTTGACTCGTGTAGGCCCAGCGTATCAGCAATTTCCCGCAAAACCAAGGGGCGCATGGCAATTTCGCCGTGGACAAAAAAGCTCTTCTGACGTTCCACAATTGCCTGCGCCACGCGCAGAATCGTCTCAAAACGCTGCTGGATATTTTTGATCAGCCAACGCGCTTCCTGCAGTTGCTGGCGCAACGAACCACTGCCCGGATCGCCCCGGTTATTGCGCAGAATATTCGCGTACAGATGATTAATTCGCAGCTTCGGTACGACCTCTGGGTTCAACTCGGCTTGCCAGCCCTGTGCCGTTTTGCGCACCATGATGTCCGGAACCACATAGTCCGCTTCGGCCTTGCCATAGGCCGCGCCCGGAAACGGTTCGAGCGAGCGGATCAGCACGTGCGCATCGCGCAGATCGTCGTCATTGGCCTTCAGATGCTTGCGCAGTCGCGTGAAATCGCGCGCCGCGAGCAGTTCGAGATGGTGAGCGACGATGTCGAGCGCGAGCGTGCGTGTAGGCGAGCCATCGAGCCGCAACAATTGCAGCTTGAGACATTCCGACGCGGAGCGCGCACCGACCCCGGCCGGGTCGAAGCTATGCAGCAGCGCCAGCGCGGCGTTCATTTCGTCGAGGTCGACTTCGAGCTCTTCGGGCAGATCGGCCAGCACTTCTTCGAGCGTGGCGGCCAGGTAGCCGTCGTCGTCGAGTGATTCGATCAGGAAGGTGATCAGCGCCCGGTCGCGCTGGCTTGCCTGGGTGACCCGCAATTGCGCCATCAGGTGATCGCGCAGCGAGGTGCTCGATTCATGGATTTGCAGCGGCGGCAGGTCGTCGTCGTCAGAGGCGTTGCCGGAGCGGCCGTAGTCGTCGAGATTCCATTGGGACGCGTCGCCGTTGCCGTCGCCCGCAAGGCCGTTGTATTCGTCGACGCCCTGAGGTTCGCCGTTCTCGGCGCGCTCGCTGCTGGACGAGGACGACGTATTGCCGCCCATCTGGTCGGGCGGCGCGGAGGAGTTGGGCGCCTGCGCGATCAGCGAGCCGTCGGCCGCTACGCGCAGCGGGCTCGCGATCCAGTCGTCCTCGTTTTCGAGGAGCGGATTCTGCGAGATCGCCATTGCAACTTCTTGCTGCAGTTCGAGCGTAGACAACTGAAGCAGCCGGATGGACTGCTGCAGCTGCGGCGTCAGCGCAAGATGCTGCGATAGGCGGAGTTGGAGGCTGGCTTTCATGGCAAGTTGAGATTCATTGTAGAGAGTTTGCCACGACCGCGATACCTTGCGACATTCGCAATTACGCGTGCGCCAGTTTTGGGCGGCGACGGGCGCAAGACGGCCCGGCTCAAAAATGCGGATGTGCGGTTGCCGCATGGAGGGACCGGCCGGTGCGCGCTCGCACGGCCGGTAATCCCTCATGCGCTTACATGCGGAAGTGCTCGCCCAGATAGACGCGCCGCACGCTTTCGTTTTCGATGATGTCGCTCGGCGCGCCGGCGGCCAGCACGCTGCCGTCGCTGATGATGTAGGCGTGATCGCAGATGCCGAGCGTTTCACGCACGTTGTGGTCGGTGATCAGCACGCCGATATTGCGCTGCTTCAGAAATTTAACGATCTTCTGAATTTCCAGCACGGCGATCGGGTCGACGCCCGCAAACGGTTCGTCGAGCAGAATAAAGCTCGGATTGGTAGCCAGCGCCCGGGCGATCTCGACCCGGCGACGCTCGCCGCCCGACAGCGAGAGCGCCGGATTTTCGCGCAAGTGCGCAATCTGCAACTCGTCGAGCAAGGCTTCCGTGCGGCTCGTGATGGCGTCCTTGCTGAGCCGCGCGCCGTTGTCTTCGTGCTGCAATTCCAGCACCGCGCGAATGTTTTCTTCGACGCTCAGCTTGCGGAACACCGAAGCTTCCTGCGGCAGATACGACAAACCCAGCGAAGCGCGCTTATGGATCGGCAGCAGGCTGATCGACTTGCCGTCCAGATCGATCTCGCCCGCGTCGAGCGGCACGAGGCCGACGATCATATAGAACGAAGTGGTTTTGCCCGCGCCGTTGGGGCCGAGCAGACCGACCACTTCGCCGCTTTTCACGTCGAGCGACACGTCTTTGACGACCGTGCGCGAGCCGTAACGCTTTTTCAGGTTGCGCACCACCAGCGAACTGCTGGTGCCGGCCGGCTTGCGATTGGGGAGGGACGCTGAGGTGCTCACTGGTTCGGGGCTCCCTGGATCGTCGTGGACGGCGCAAGCGTGGCCGACGCGCCGTTCAGCGGCGCTGCGCCGCCATTGCGCGGCGACAGCATGGCGCGCACGCGGCCAGTCGGGTTGCCCGGGCCGGCGACGTCCTTGCCCGCCTTCGCCGTGTAGAAGTCGTTTTGGCCGTCGTACGTGACGACGCTGCCGTGCACCTGGTCCATCACCGTGGAGAGGCCTTGCAGGCGCTTCACGGTAGCGTTGGTGGTAAGCGTGGTCAGATCCTGCTTGCCGTCGTAGTCGATACGAACAGCTGTGCCTTCAATGTATTCGTCGAGGCCTTCGCGCTTCTGGCGGAAGTACGACAGATTGCCGCCGCTCGAGGTGCCGGTGGCGTACTGATAGCCCTGCGGGTCTTGCGTCACTTCGACACGATCGGCCTTGATGACGATCGTGCCTTTGGTGGCGACCACATGGCCTGTGAAGATGTTGACCTGCTTCAGGTCGTCGTAAGTCATGTTGTCCGCTTCGATGTTCAGCGGCTTGTCCTTGTCGGCACGGTCGGCGTGCGCGAGCGGCGCGAAGCCGGCAAGCGGCAACGCGACGATCAGCGCAGCGAGTCCGGCGCGCCACGCGGACAGGGTGCGCGGGCGGCCGGTATCAAAACGGGGGAACGATTCGTTCATGCAGTCACGCCTGGAATGGATTACCCGGGTTGCTTGGGCGAGCTGCCGCCTGCTTCGGACGGGGCGATGTTGCCTTTCACGTTGCCGAACAGCTGCATCACCCGGGTGACGTTGTTGTAGTTCATGCCGCTGGCAGTCATCACCGACATGCCGCGCTGAAGTTTAACCGGCTTTTCAGTCTCGATCACATCGTCGTTGACCAGCACCCTAAAATGCTGCGAATCCGCTTGCATCTGCGGATCTCCGTAGCCGGGCGCCCGCACGATGCGCGCGTTGTCGTACAGATCGACGATCGACGCGTCACCGTTCACCTTGCCGGTGTCGCCGGTTGCCGTGACGATCGGCTTGCCGGGCTGGAACGCGCGCATGGCCGGCTTGACCAGGTCGCTCAGCTCGTCGTCTTCGTAATGGATCAGCGACTGGGCGGTCAGCCGGTATTGCGTCGAGCCCGACTGATCGAGTTCGGAAACCGAGAAGTTGTCGGCGAAGTAGTCCGGCGTGTGCTCCTTGGGGCGCACCACGCCTTCGTTCTGCCGGGGCAGGGTGGCTTGCAGCAGCCACCACGTGATACCGGCGAGCGCAGCCATGGCGACCAGCGGAATCAGTGACGTCAGGCGAAACTGGTTCATCCGACGAGGCCCCGCTGTTCGCCGCTACAGGCGGCCGCGAGCAGCGCTTCGTACTTGTGCTGCGCGCGCAGCAGCGTATCCACGACTTCACGCGCCGCGCCGTGGCCGCCGCGTGCCTCGCTGACCCAATGGGCGCGCGCGATCACTTCAGGATGCGAGTTGGCCGGCGCGGCCGCGAAGCCGACCTTCAGCATCACGGCGAGATCGACCCAGTCGTCGCCCATGTAGCCGCATTCTTCGGCGCTCAGGCCGGTTTGCTGCAACAGGTCCGCGAACGCCTGAGGTTTGTCCTGCACGCCCTGATAGACGTGCGTGACGTTCATTTCCTTCGCCCGTACCGCGACGATCCCCGACTTGCGCCCCGTGATGATCGCCGTCTCGATGCCGGCCTCGCGCAGCAGCTTCATGCCGTGGCCGTCCATGGAATGGAAGCCCTTCATCGTGTCGCCTTCCGCCGTGAACAGCAGGCCGCCGTCGGTCAGCACGCCGTCGACGTCGAAAATCATCAGCTTGACGCGGCTTGCGCGTTCGGTCGCGGTGGGCGGAGCAATGGCCATCAGATCACCTTCTTCGAGAACAGGTCGTGCATGTTGAGTGCGCCGATCAGCTTGCCTGCTTCGTCGACGACCAGCATCTGATTGATCCGGTGGCGCTCCATCAGTTCCACGGCTTCGACCGCGAGTTGATCCGGACCGATGGTGCGCGGGCCGGCGGTCATGACCGAGGCGATCGACAGTTCGCGGAAATCGCCGTCGCGTTCGAGCACGCGGCGCAGGTCGCCGTCGGTAAAGATGCCGGCGACGCGCTCATCCTGATCGACGATCGCGGTCATGCCCATGCGCTTGGCGGTCAACTGAAACAGCGCGTCGCGCACGGTGGCGTCGGGCGTGACCTTCGGCACCTGGTCGCCGGTACGCATGACGTCGCGGACATAAGTGAGCAGGCGCCGGCCGAGCGCGCCGCCCGGATGCGAGCGCGCGAAGTCGTCGCGCCCGAAGCCGCGCGCGTCGAGCACCGCGACCGCGAGCGCGTCGCCGAGCGCGAGCGCGGCGGTGGTGCTGGCGGTGGGCGCAAGATTCATCGGGCAGGCTTCTTTCGACACACCGGAATTCAGGTGCACGTCGGCCAGTTGTGCGAGACTCGATGACGGACGGCCCGTCATGGCAATCAGCTTTGCGCCGAGCCGCTTGATGAGCGGCAGGATCGCCACGAGTTCTTCGGTTTCACCGGAATTGGACAGCGCGAGGAACACGTCCTCGGCGGTGACCATGCCGAGGTCGCCGTGGCTGGCTTCAGCGGGATGCACGAAGAACGCCGGCGTGCCGGTGCTGGCGAGCGTGGCCGCGAGCTTGCGGGCCACGTGGCCGGATTTGCCGATGCCGGAAACGACCACGCGCCCGCGGCAACCCAGGATGAAGTCGACCGCCCCGACGAAACCATCGTCGAGTTGATCGCGAAGCGCGCGCACGGCGTCCGCTTCGATGTCGAGCACGTCGCGAGCGAGCGCGAGTGCCCGGTCGCCATTGATTTTCGCTATCATTCGCGAAGTATAGCAAAGGCGCCTGTTCGCCGCGCCGGGCCTGCTGTGCCGAGCCGCTGTCTTTATCGCTGCCTTTAACGGCCCCTCAACCTTGTCGCACGGCGTTTCTCGTGCGCGGTTCCGCTGACGAACGAGGACGCTTTACCGATGCGTTTTTGCCGATGATTTCCCCCCTCGAAATGACGCTGTTCCTGCTGCTGGCATCGGTGGCAGGCGTGGTGGTGTTTCGCTTTCTGAATCTTCCGCCGATGCTCGGCTATCTGACGGTGGGCATCGTCGTCGGTCCGCATGCGTTCGGTCTGATTCCCGACTCGGCGGGCGCGCAGAACCTCGCCGAGTTCGGCGTGGTGTTCCTGATGTTTTCGATCGGGCTGGAGTTCTCACTCGCCAAGCTGCGCTCGATGCGCCGCCTCGTGTTCGGCCTCGGCCTGTTGCAGGTGATCGGCACGATCGCGGTGGCGGTCTCGCTCGGCTTCGTGCTGGAGCGCTGGGTGCACATCACGTGGCAAGCGAGCGTGGCGCTGGGCGGCGCGCTCGCCATGTCGTCGACGGCGATCGTCAGCAAGATGCTGGCGGAGCGGCTCGAGATCGAGACCGAGCACGGCCGCAATATTTTCGGCGTGCTGCTGTTTCAGGATCTGGCGGTGGTGCCGCTGCTCATCGTCATCGCTGCGCTGGGTGGCAATTCCGAGGATCTCGTCAGTTCGCTCGGCGTGGCGGCCATCAAGATCGTCGTGGCGTTGTCGCTGCTGTTGATCGTGGGCCAGCGCTTCATGACGCGCTGGTTCAACGTGGTGGCGCGGCGCCGCTCGCAGGAACTGTTCATTCTCAATCTGTTGCTGGTGACGCTGGGTTGCGCGTTCATCACGGACAAGTTCGGCTTGTCGCTCGCGCTCGGCGCGTTCATCGCCGGCATGCTGATCGCCGAGACGCCGTACCGGCATCAGGTGGAAGAAGACATCAAGCCGTTTCGCGACGTGCTGCTCGGGCTCTTCTTCATTACCACCGGCATGCTGCTCAATCCGCGCGTGATCTGGGAGCATCCGCTGATCGTGCTCGGCTTTCTGATCGGCCCGATTCTGCTGAAAGCGATCATGGTCACGGGCCTTTCGCGCCTGTTCGGCGCGTCGCCGGGCGTCGCGATGCGCACCGGCATCGGCCTCGCGCAAGCGGGCGAGTTCGGCTTCGTGCTGCTGAATCTGATTCTCGACAAGCATCTCGTCGACGCCACCCTGCTGCAGGCGATTCTCGCAGCCATGCTGCTGTCGATGCTGGCCGCGCCGTTCATGATCCAGAACGCGGATCGGATCGTACTGCGGTTGTCGTCGACTGAATGGATGATGCAGTCGTTGCAAATGACGCGCATCGCCACGCAGAGTCTCAAACAAAGCGGCCACGTGATCATTTGCGGCTACGGCCGGGCCGGGCAGAATCTGGCGCGCATGCTGGAACATGAAGGTTTGTCATACGTCGCGCTCGACCTCGATCCCGATCGAGTCGCGGCAGCCGCGGCTGCGGGTGAATCGGTCGTGTTCGGCGATGCCGGGCGGCGCGAGTCGCTGCTTGCAGCCGGTATCCATCGGGCGGCAACGATTGCGATCACCTATGCGAATACGCCGTCGGCATTGCGCGTGCTGCACAACATCCACGAACTGGAGCCGACGTTGCCGGTGATCGTTCGTACTGTCGATGACGCCGATCTGGAAAAACTGCTGGCAGCGGGCGCGACCGAGGTGATTCCGGAAATCGTCGAAGGCAGTCTGATGCTCGCCTCGCACACGCTCGTGGTGATGGGCGTGCCGATGCGGCGCGTGGTGCGTCGCGTGGAAGAGATGCGCGATGAACGCTACGCGCTGCTGCGCGGCTATTTCCACGGCGCCGACGACGTCGACGACGACGACGGCCACGAACAGGTGCGGCTACAATCGGTGCCGGTCGACGAAAACGCGGACGCGGTAGGCCGGACGCTCGCGGACCTGGGCCTGTTCGAGATCGGTGTCGAAGTGACGGCGATCCGCCGGCACGGCATTCGCGGCGTCGAGCCGGACCCGTCCACCAAGCTGCGCGCGAGCGACATCGTGGTGTTGCGCGGGTTGCCGGAACAGTTGGCGGAGGCCGAGGAACGGCTCTCGAAGCACCGGCGCGCAGGCGCCGCCGCAGCCTGAAATTTGCGCTCATGCCTGGCTAGGCGAGCCTGCCGGGCCGCCGCTCGTTTAGTTTTTCATCGGACCTGTCGAGGTCCATCCGGAGACATCATGTCCAACGCGCTCGCGAGCGCGCCGCTCGATGCGGCCGACTACATCAAAAGCCACATTCGCACGGTGCCCGACTGGCCGCAGCCGGGCGTGCAGTTTCGCGACATCACGCCGCTCCTGCAGGAGCCGAAGTCGCTGCGCGTGCTGATCGATCTGTTCGTGCAGCGTTATATCGACGCGAAGCTCGACTACGTTGCCGGGCTCGAAGCGCGCGGTTTCATCTTCGGGCCGATTCTCGCGTACGAACTGAACCTCGGCTTCATTCCGATCCGCAAGGCGGGCAAACTGCCCTACAAGCGGGTCGGGCAATCATATGAGCTCGAATACGGCACGGCGACCGTCGAGATTCATGAGGACGCCTGCAAGCCGGGCGACCGCGTGGTGATCATCGACGATCTGATCGCGACCGGCGGCACGATGATGGCCGGCAAGATGCTGCTCGAGCGACTCGGCGCGGTTGTCGTGGAAGGCGCAGCGATCATCGATCTGCCCGAGCTCGGCGGTTCGAAGCTGCTCAGCGAGGGCGGCCTCGCGCTTTATACGGTGACCCGATTCGACGGTCATTGATCGCACGCGGCCAAGCCGCGGTGAACTTCTTCTCGTCCATAAGAAGGTAAGAACGATGCCCAACTTCCTGCTGTTTCTCGCCACATCGATCGCCATTACCATGGCGCCCGGCCCGGACAATCTGCAAGTGCTCGCACGCGGCATCTCGCAGGGTCGCGCGGCGGGGCTCGTCGCGGCGCTCGGCTTTGCGGCCGGCATCACGTTTCACACGACGCTCGCCGCGCTCGGCGTGGCCGCGTTGCTGCGCTCGTCGCCGGTGGCCTTCGAAGTCATCAAACTGGCCGGCGCCGCGTATCTGATCTGGATCGGCATCAAGGCGCTGCGCAGCCAGGGTCTCGCGACCGCGCACGAGCGCCCGCCGCAGCCGTTGATGGCGGTGTTTCGCCAGAGCGTGCTCGGCAATCTGCTGAACCCGAAGGTGACGTTGTTCTTCGTGGTGTTCCTGCCGCAGTTCGTGCAGCCGCACGGCACGCAAAGCGTCACGCTGCAGATGCTCGAACTCGGCGTGCTGTTCATGCTGCAGACGGTGGTGGTGTTTTCGCTGTTCGGCGTGTGCGCGGGGATGATCGGCGGTTGGCTGAAACGCCGTCCGCGTGTCGGTGTATGGCTCGATCGCCTGGCCGGCGCCACGTTCATCGCAATCGGGATTCGCGTCGCGTTGCGTGATTGACGGGATTGCGCGGACATTAGTTTGGAGCGTTAAATGACTTTGCCATGCATTACCGCCGCGCGCCGCTTCGACGTGCAGGCGCATGTGCCGTTCTGTATCGACGCCGAGCAGGTCGGCTGGATCCGCACGGGCGATGTGCCATTACTTGCGCGCTGGCCCGATGTGTTCGATATCGACAGTGGCCGTGTGACTCTGGCGCCCGCATTCAATACGGTGGATTTGCGCAGCGCCGCGCTCGGTTCCGTGATCGGCGCGCTCGCCGCTGAAGACTGCATTCCGGGCTGGCGCAACGAGACCTACGCGATCCGCAATGCGTTCGATGCGCCGCCGCTCGCGTATATCGAACGCGCGGCGTCGCGCTTCTTCGGCACGATGACCTACGCGGTCCATCTGAACGGCGTCGTAGAATACGCGGATAGCGGGGCGCCCCGTGGCGCGCCGCAATTGTGGATCGCGCGCCGCAGCGACACCAAGGCGACCGACCCGGGCATGCTCGACAATGTCGTGGCGGGCGGGATCGGCTGGGGCTTCGGCGTCGCGGAAACGATCGTCAAGGAATGCTGGGAAGAAGCCGGCATTCCCGAGGAAATCGCCACTCGCGCCGTGGCGGGGCGCACTGCGCATGTGCTGCAATCGTTGCCGGAAGGCACGCAGGCCGAACAGATTTTTATCTACGACCTCGCGCTGCCGGCCGATTTCGCGCCGCGCAATCAGGATGGCGAAGTGGGTGAACACCGGCTCGCGCGTATCGACGAAGCGGCGCGCTGGATCGAGGAGGGCGCCATGACCGTCGACGCGAGCCTGGCCACGCTGGATTGCCTGCTGCGCCGCCGCTGGATCGATGAAGACGCGTGTACCGGCATCGAGGCGTTGTTCGTGCCGCCGGTATTCGCCTGAGCGCCGCATCGGTGCGCGTGCGACGACCATGCCGAAGCGCGCTGCGTCGAACCAGACACACCGAACAAACCACGCATTGAAGAAGGGAGTCACCCAGGTCATGTCGACCGATCACAGCTTTATCCTCAAACTGTCGTGCGCCGACCGGCCCGGCATCGTTCACGCCGTATCGGGCTTTCTGTTCGAGCGTGGCAGCAATATTCTCGACTCCGCGCAGTTCGGCGACAGCCGCACCGGCGAGTTCTTCATGCGCGTGCATTTCCAGCAGGTGGGCGGCGATCCGGGTCTGCAGGCGCTACGCGAGTCGTTCGCGACGCTCGCCGGGCAGTTCGGCATGCGCTGGGAGTTGCACGACGCGTCGGTCAAGCCGCGCGTGGTGATCATGGTGTCGAAGATCGGCCATTGCCTGAACGATCTGCTGTTCCGCTACCGCACCGGCCAGCTGGGTATCGAGATTCCGGCGATCATCTCGAACCACAAGGAGTTCTATCAGCTCGCCGCCAGCTACGACATTCCGTTCCATCATTTCCCGCTGCTGGGCGCCACGCCCGACGCGAAGGCCGCACAGGAAGCGCGCGTGCTCGAAGTGATCGACGAGCATCAAGCCGACCTGGTGGTGCTTGCGCGCTATATGCAGATTCTGTCGCCGAAGCTGTGCGAAGCGTTGGCCGGCCGCGCGATCAACATTCATCATTCGTTTCTGCCGAGCTTCAAGGGCGCGAAGCCGTACTACCAGGCGTTCGATCGCGGCGTGAAACTGATCGGCGCGACCGCTCATTACGTGACGACGGATCTCGACGAAGGTCCGATCATCGAACAGGAAGTGGAGCGGGTCGACCACAGCATGACGCCGGAGCAACTCACGGCGATCGGCCGCGACGTGGAGTGCGTGACGCTGGCGCGTGCGGTGAAGTGGCACGTGGAGCATCGCGTCGTGTTGAACGGCAGCAAGTCGGTCGTGTTTCGCTAAGCGAAAAGCTGTTGTTAGCAGGCTCGGTATGGAAGGCGGCGTCCGGATGATTCCGGCGCCGCCTTTTTGTTTGCCCGCATTTCAGGAGCGCGCCGCGGACCGGCCCGCTTCGCGCGCGAGACTGGCGTTCTGCGCCGAACGGCGGCGCGCGCTGAGCTTCTTCAGCCAGATTAGCAGCCCCGTCGCGCTCAACACGGCGACCGCGATGCCGACAGCGCTAATCAGAATCCGTCCGCCGAGACCGAGGATGCGTCCCGAATGCAGAGGGAATTGCACCTGCACGAAAATATCGCCCGCCGTACCCCTGCCGGGGATCTGCGCGCCAAGTTGCTTGCCGGTGGCCGCATCCCAATACATCCACGGGACGCCGAGGCCGAAGTCGCCGTGATCGTTGCCGGTCGCGTAGAAACCGACGCCGTATGCATGCATGAATTCCGCGTAGTAGATGCCGCCCGGCGCGACGCCGAGGTTCTGCGCGCGGCCTGCCTGCTCGGCCAGTTGCACGATGCGTTCGCGGCTCAACACGGGGTCACCCGGTTGCGGGGCGCGCAGGATTTCAGGGTTGTTGATCGGGTCCGGCGTGAGCTTCGAGAACAGCGACACGATGGGCCGCACCACCGGCGCGGAGAGATTCATCGATACCGATGTCAGCGCAACGATCACCAGCAGGCCCCAGATCCACACGCCGCCCGAGCGGTGCAAATCGAAAGTGAACGTATAGCCGCCGCGCCCGAGGCGAAACGCGAACGACTTGCGCCATGCCTTGACGCTCGGAAACGACAGCCACAACGCGATTACGCTGTCGAACAACCAGATGATGCCGACGATCCCCATCAACCACGTGCCGATGTCCACGCCGCCGGTAAACGGCAGTTGCAGCGTGTAGTGCAGCTTGTAGATGAACGGGATCAGATTGAGCCGCGCGAGCGAGGCGACGCCCCATTCGCGGCGCCCCTGGATCTCGCCGGTGGCGGGGTCGACGGCAATCTGGTTGAAGTCTAGCGGGTAGGGCTTCCGGGTGCCCGGGTCGGTTCTCGGCAGCACCATCATTTGCAGCGTATGGCCTGGCTCGGCGGCCAGCGGCAGATACGCCACCTGAAGACGCGAATCGGCCGCTTCCACGCGATGAGCCAACTCCAGGCCCGACAGCGCCGGACCGGCGCTGCGGGCTTTGAAGAAGGATGGGTTCAGCGCCGCATCGAGCTCATGGTCCCACGCGATGATCGCGCCAGTCAGGCCGGCGACGAACAGAAACAGCGCTGTGGCGACACCGAACCAGCGGTGCAGACGGACGAGCTGACGCCTCATAGGCGAGCCGTCGCGATGGAGCAGGGCTTGGAAAGGGGTGTCACGGCACACGCTTCGTAAATAGGAATTGTTCGCATCTTACGGGAGTGTTGCCGTGCGCCGCAAGTTCTCCGTAAACGTGCGACCAATGAAAAACGGCGCCGAAGCGCCGCTGTTTCCGTTCCGGTGGCGCGCTTCCCGCCGCCTCAAACCAACCGCAAGTAGATCAGTTCCCGCTTGATGTACGCGTAGAAAATCGGCGCCGCGACCACGCCGGGAAGACCGAACGCGGCTTCCATGATGAGCATGGCGATCAGCAATTCCCACGCGCGCGCCTCGATCTGTCCGCCCACGATGCGCGCGTTCAGGAAGTACTCGAGCTTGTGAATCAGGATCAGGAATACGAGCGACATGACCGCCGCGGGAAAGCTCACCGAGAGCGCCACCGCGACGATGATCGTGTTCGAGATCAGATTGCCGATCACCGGCAGCAAGCCGACGATGAACGTGACCAGCACCAGCGTCTTCGACAACGGCAGCGTGTCGTGGAAGATCGGCAGAATCACCAGCAGGAAGATGCCCGTGAAGGCCGCGTTGATCGCCGAGATCTTTACCTGAGCGAACACGATGCGGCGAAACGCGTCGGCGAAACGTGTCACGCGTGTGACGAACGCCGTGGATAGCGGCAGCCGCTGCATATGCTTCTGCGCGCCGACCGCGATGATCGCGCCGATAATCATGCCGATCAGGATATGCGTGAACGCGCGCGCCGCGGTCTTGCCGCTTTGCTGCAGCATGTTGGCGTGCGTCTGCATCAACTCCGCCGCCTTGGTCTTCATCTGTTCGGTATCGACCGGCAGATAGTTGGCGACGAATTGCGGAATCCGGCCGCGCGCCTGGTCGATCAGCTGCATGGCCTGGTCGAGCAGCTTCTGCACGCTCGGCACGTCGTTCTCGAAATGCTCGATGATGCCGAGCGTGAGCCCCGTCAACGCGCCCACGATCACCGTGGCCAGGAACACCACCGCGAGCCAACGCGCCCGCTTGCTCGACATGTGGCGCTCGATGCGCGGCGCGATGGTGTGAACCAGTTGGAACACCAGCAGCCCGGCGAGCAACGCGCCGAGCAGCCGGAGTTCGATGACCGCCCACATGCCGAACAGCATCACGATATAACTGCCGATTTCAACCGCCGACAGCTTCGGCAGGCTCATGTCGCTCGTCAGCCTGACCGGGCGTGGGCGTAGGTCCTGCACTTGCCCGTCGTCGCGCGCCTGATTCCGCTTGGCCATGGCTTATTCCGTCTCCAACCGAGTTGTGCCGCGTTACTTACTTTTTACTGGCCGCGCGTTTCAGCAGAGGCGCCAGGTACTTGCCGGTAAAACTTGCCTTTGATTTCGCAACTTGTTCAGGCGTGCCTTGGGCGATGATCTGGCCGCCGCCCGCTCCGCCTTCCGGACCGAGATCGATGACCCAGTCCGCAGTCTTTATTACATCGAGATTATGCTCGATGATCACGACGGTATTACCCTGGTCGCGTAATCGATGAATCACTTCGAGCAACAAGGCGATGTCATGAAAGTGCAAGCCGGTGGTCGGCTCATCAAGTATGTATAGCGTGCGACCCGTATCACGCTTGCTCAGTTCCAAAGATAGTTTGACCCGCTGCGCCTCGCCGCCCGACAGCGTGGTCGCCGACTGGCCCAGCCGGATATAGCCCAGACCCACGTCCAGCAAGGTTTTCAGCTTGCGCGCAACGACCGGCACCGGCTTGAAGAACTCATAGGCGTTCTCCACCGTCATGTCGAGCACTTCACTGATGTTCTTGCCTTTGTACTGCACGTCCAGCGTTTCGCGGTTGTAGCGCTTGCCGTGACAGACGTCGCACGGCACGTACACGTCGGGCAGGAAGTGCATCTCGACTTTCAGCACGCCGTCGCCCTGGCAGGACTCGCAGCGGCCGCCCTTCACGTTGAACGAGAAGCGGCCGGCTTCATAGCCGCGTTCCTTCGCCGCGGGCACGCCCGCGAACAGTTCGCGGATCGGCGTGAAGAGGCCCGTGTAGGTGGCCGGGTTCGAGCGCGGTGTGCGGCCGATCGGCGACTGGTCGACGTTGATGACCTTGTCGAAGTGCTCAAGGCCTTCGATCGATTCATACGGCGCCGGCTCCGTGGCCGAGCCGTACAGGTGATGCGCGACCGCGTGGTACAGCGTGTCGTTGATGAGCGTGGACTTGCCCGAACCCGACACGCCGGTCACGCAGGTGAGCAGGCCGACCGGCAGGTCCAGCGACACGTGCTGCAAATTGTTGCCGTACGCCTCGACGATTCGCAGGCGCTTATCGTCGGGCTCCTTGCGTTCGTCGGGGAATTCGATGTTGCGCGCGCCGGACATGTACTGCCCGGTCATCGACGCCGCGTTCGCCTGCACCTGCTTGGGCGTGCCCTCGGCGATCACCATGCCGCCGTGTTCGCCGGCGCCCGGCCCCATGTCGACCACGTAGTCGGCCATGCGGATCATGTCCTCGTCGTGCTCGACGACGATCACCGAGTTGCCGAGGTCGCGCAGATGCTTGAGCGTGGCGATCAGCCGGTCGTTATCGCGCTGATGCAGGCCGATGGACGGCTCGTCCAGCACGTACATCACGCCGGTCAGGCCCGAGCCGATCTGCGACGCGAGGCGAATGCGCTGCGCCTCGCCGCCCGACAGCGTTTCCGCGCTGCGCTCCAGCGACAGATAATCCAGCCCGACGTTGTTCAGGAACATCAGCCGCGCGACGATTTCCTTGACCACCTTGTCGGCGATTTCGCGCTTCGAGCCTTCCAGACGCAGCGTCTGGAAATAGCCGAGCGCGTCGCGCAACGGCCAGCCGCTGATTTCGAAGATGCCGCGCGCGTCGCCGTCCGTGCCGATCCGCACGAAGCGGGCTTCGCGCCGCAGCCGCGTGCCGGCGCAGGCCGGGCAGGGCTGATTGTTCTGATACTTGGCGAGTTCTTCGCGCACCGCGACTGAATCGGTCTCGCGGTAACGCCGCTCCAGATTCGGGATGATCCCTTCGAATACATGCTCACGCACCGAAGTACGGCCACGTTCGTTGATGTACGAGAACGGGATCTCCTGCTTGCCCGAACCGAACAGCAGGATCTTGCGGACTTTCTCCGGCAAGTCTTCGACGGCCGTGTCGATGTCGAACTCGTAGAATGCCGCGAGACTTTGCAGCATCTGGAAGTAGAACTGATTGCGCCGGTCCCAGCCCTTCACGGCGCCCGCCGCGAGCGACAGCGACGGATGCGCGACCACCCGCTTCGGATCGAAGAAGGTGATCTGGCCGAGGCCGTCGCATTCCGGGCACGCGCCCATTGGGTTATTGAACGAGAAGAGGCGCGGCTCCAGCTCCTGCAGCGAGTACGAGCAGATCGGGCAGGCGAACTTCGAGCTGAACAGATGCTCCTTGTCCGTATCCATTTCGAGCGCGATCGCGCGGCCGTCGGCGAGACGCAGCGCCGTTTCGAACGATTCGGCGAGACGCTGCTTCATGTCGGGGCGCACTTTCAGGCGGTCCACGACCACGTCGATGGTGTGCTTGTCGTTCTTCTTCAGCTTGGGCAGCGAGTCGACTTCATAGATCTTCGCGACGCCTTCATTGGCGGTGCCGCCGCCGGAGCGCACGCGGAAGCGGATAAAGCCTTGCGCCTGCATTTCCTCGAACAGTTCGACGTGCTCGCCCTTGCGGTTCGCCACCACGGGCGCGAGGATCATCAGCTTCGTTTCTTCCGGCAACGCGAGCGCGGCGTCGACCATCTGCGAGACGCTTTGCGCTTCCAGCGGAATTTCGTGGTCCGGACAGTAAGGCGTGCCGACCCGCGCGAACAACAGACGCAGATAGTCGTGAATTTCGGTGACGGTGCCGACCGTGGAACGCGGATTGTGCGAGGTCGCCTTCTGTTCGATCGAGATCGCCGGCGACAGGCCTTCGATCAGATCGACGTCCGGTTTCTCCATCAGTTGCAGGAACTGGCGTGCGTAGGCGGAGAGACTTTCGACGTAGCGCCGTTGTCCTTCCGCGTAAAGCGTGTCGAACGCCAGCGACGATTTGCCCGAGCCTGAGAGGCCCGTGATGACAACGAGCTTGTGACGGGGTAAATCGAGGTTGACGTTCTTCAGGTTGTGGGTGCGAGCCCCACGAATACGGATTTGTTCCACGGATTTATTCCATGAACTGGCGGAAAAAGGAAGAGGCTAAACCTGCTACTATAACGACTTTTCAAGACCGCCGTTACGGCTTCCTGACAGCCTGAAGAGGCGTCGAGGCGTGCTGTAAGGCAGCGGTCCAGCGCCGCGGGGAAGACGTCTAACTTGGGGCCATTTTCCGCGAGTACAAGGCAACACGAGGCACCGCGAGGCGCCAGCGGGAATGCAGGAAGGCTGTCGGCTTGAACGCCGCGGCGCTGCCGGCCCGCCGTCTTGCGGTAAGCCTCGCGGGCGTGGCCGCTCCGCCGCTGTGCCTGTCCGCGGTGTGCCGCCCAGCTCAATCTACGAACGCTCCCGATGTCCAATCCGTCCGCCATTTCCTCACGCATGAGCGCGCCTGAACTGCGCGCGACCGTGTCGCTTGCCGCCATCTTTGCGCTGCGTATGCTCGGTCTGTTCATGATCATGCCGGTGTTCTCGATCTACGCGAAGACCATCCCCGGCGGCGACAACGTGCTGCTGGTGGGTATCGCGCTCGGCGCATACGGCGTGACGCAGTCCATGCTGTACATCTTTTACGGTTGGGTTTCCGACAAGGTCGGCCGCAAACCGGTCATTGCGACCGGTTTGCTGATTTTCGCGCTCGGCAGCTTCGTCGCGGCGGGCGCGCACGACATGACGTGGATCATCGTCGGACGGGTGATTCAGGGCATGGGCGCGGTGTCGTCGGCGGTGATCGCGTTTATCGCCGACCTGACCTCCGAGGAACATCGCACCAAGGCCATGGCGATGGTGGGCGGCAGCATCGGCGTGTCGTTCGCGGTGGCGATCGTCGGTGCGCCGATCGTGTTCCAGTGGGTCGGCATGAGCGGGCTGTTTACGCTGGTCGGCATCTTCTCGATTCTGGCGATCGGCGTGGTGCTGTGGATCGTGCCCGATGCGCCGAAGCCGGTGCACGTGCGCGCGCCGTTCGCCGAAGTGCTGCACAACGTCGAGCTGCTGCGTCTGAACTTCGGCGTGCTGGTCCTGCATGCCACGCAAACCGCACTGTTCCTCGTCGTGCCGCGCATTCTCGAAGCGGGCGGCCTGCCGGTCGCGTCGCACTGGAAAGTGTATTTGCCGGTCATGGGCCTTTCGTTCGTGATGATGGTGCCCGCGATCATCGCCGCTGAAAAGCGCGGCAAGATGAAAATCGTGCTGCTTTCCGCGATCGGTCTTATCCTTATCGGACAGTTGTTATTGGGCGTCGCTCCGCATACGATTCTGAGTGTGGCGGCGATCCTTTTTGTGTACTTTTTGGGCTTCAATATTCTTGAGGCTTCGCAGCCTTCGCTGGTGTCGAAGCTGGCGCCGGGAACCCGCAAGGGCGCGGCGGCCGGCGTGTACAACACCACACAGTCGATCGGTCTTGCGCTGGGCGGTGTGGTCGGCGGTTGGCTGCTGAAAGTGGATGGTCAGAGCGCTGTCTTTTTTACGTGTTCGGGGCTCGTCTTGTGCTGGCTTATAATCGCCGCAAAGATGAAACAGCCGCCGCGCAAAGCGTAATACGGCGCATCCCGAACTTACCCAGAACTCACCCGGCGGCGGGCAGAGGCGCAGTTCCGGTCTCGGGCCTGCCGGCCCTGAAACGCGAAACCGTGTATTGCCGCGCCGCCCGTAACGGAATCAACAGGAGAAACTCATGGCATCCGTGAACAAGGTCATTCTCGTCGGCAATCTCGGAGCCGATCCGGAAGTCCGTTATCTGCCGAGCGGCGACGCAGTGGCGAACATCCGCCTTGCAACGACGGATCGGTACAAGGACAAGGCGTCCGGCGAAATGAAGGAAGCGACCGAATGGCACCGCGTGTCGTTCTTCGGCCGCCTCGCGGAAATCGTCTCCGAATATCTGAAGAAGGGCTCGTCGGTGTACCTGGAAGGGCGCATCCGCACCCGTAAGTGGCAGGCGCAAGACGGCACCGACCGTTACTCGACGGAAATCGTCGCCGAACAGATGCAAATGCTGGGCGGTCGCGGCGGTTCGATGGGCGGTGGTGGCGACGAAGGCGGCTACAGCCGTGGCGAACCGTCGGAACGTAGCGGCGGCGGCGGTGGCGGCCGCGCTGTGTCGGGCGGTGGTGCGCGTGGCGGCAGCGGTGGTGGCGGTGGCGGCGCGAGCCGTCCGAGCGCGCCGGCTGGCGGCGGGTTTGATGAGATGGATGACGATATTCCGTTCTGATTCATCCGCACTCGCGCAGAACTGATGCAATGAACCCCGCTCAAGCAGCGGGGTTTTTTTTCAAGTCCAGTACCAGCCTGAGCCACAATCGGGATGTCCTGTTTTCATCGGACATGCGTGGACGCCCGGGACGGCCTGGCCGCTTGCAGCATCGCGAGCGAAGTGCGACAGATCCAGACGACCGTGCCGAAGCCGCTCGCAGACGTGGCCACTTCGTGAGAGATTGCGATCAATTTCCTGACTCGCGTCCATGACAGAAGAGCCGTTCTGAACGGTCTGCACGTCCCCCGCTTGAACCGTTGCAAGAAGTCCCACCGAGGGTTGTTCTGCCGTGCGCGGATTTCTTTCCGATAAATCGAATCCGCCGATGCCGCTACCTTCAGGCTCGCAACGGGCGAAATGTCGCGCCATGATTTTCCGCTAGTAGGTTCGCGTACTATCGCAAGCTCGAATTGCGCTCCTCCATCGCGAACCTCATGCAAATAACGAACTTTCGGCCAAACGTAATCCGCGTTTTCGAAGACATTGCATACGATGTTTGCGAAGACGGCACTTACACGAAACAAGTCATTGAGCGTATCCGTATCGAGTCGGAGCAGGGGGTACACCAGTGCAGTCAGATATCGTTGCGCTACAGCAGCTCGCTGGAAGATCTGTCGGTAATACGGGCCTACACGATTACGAGTGACGGTCGGCGCATCGACGTCTCGCCTGGCGATATCATCGAACAACAGAGTGCCGAGAGTGCGCATGCGCCAATGTTCGATGACAACAAGGTGAAAGTGATTGTCTTTCCCGGCGTTGGAGTCGGATCGACGCTGACGCTGTGCTACCAGAAAATACAGAGAAAACCCTTGTTTCCGGGGCATTTCTTTGTGCTTGAATATTTCAGCGACGGAGAGTTCCGGGAGTCGGTGCAATTGACGATACGGGCGCCGCGATCCATGAACCTGCAAGTCGATGCGGTCCGCTTGCCTGGTGGACCAGTGGAGCCGGATCCGCCAGGCGCGCAGCTTTGGCAATGGTCGCTGGCGAACTGCCACGCTCGCCAACCTGAAATGTCGTCGGTGAGCGATGTCGACTACAGTCCGCGTATCGCGGTCAGTACGTTTGTGGATTTCGCGGCCGTCGGTAAAGCCTATCTTGAACGCTCCGTGCCGACAGCGCGGATTACGCCTGCCATCCAGGCGCTTGCCGATGAACTTACGCGTGACGTCGCGGATCGCAAGCAGCAAGCCGAAATTCTGTACAACTGGATCAGCACGCACGTGCGGTATGTGGCCGTTCACTTTGGCATTGGAAGCGTTGTGCCGCACAGTGCCGATGCGGTTCTGGCCGCTGCTTACGGCGATTGCAAGGACCACGTGACCTTGTTCGAGTCGTTGCTGGCTGCCAAGGGCATCAAGAGCGCCCCGGTCCTTGTCAATTCAAACAGTATCTACTGGCTCCCGAAAGTTGCGTTACCCGTCGGCGTGTTCGATCACGCCATTACGTATCTGCCTGAGTTCGCGGTGTTTGTCGACTCTACCGCGGCGATTGCGCGATTCGGCGTCTTGCCGGCTACCGAGCTGGGCAAGCAGGCGCTAGTGACAGATGACGGTAGCGGCTGCGCGCGCGTCATGACACTTCCGGTCGCCAATCCGGACAATGCATGCGTGCAGGTCACAACGAGCGTCACGATCAATCAGGAGGGCGATGTCACGGGCACAAGTCAGATCGAAAACGGAGGAGTCTTCGACCTGGTTGCACGTCAAATATTTGCGGGACTTCCGCCGGGTTTCGAAGCGCAGCTTGGGGCCCGGGTTCTGACAATGACTGGTCAGGATGGCAACGGCGTCTACGCTCATCACGATCTCCGTGACTTGACTCGTCCATTTCGTTACGACACGCAGTTTACCTTGCCGGATTACGCGCTTTTACCTGGTCCCGGCGCAATCCCCGTTCCGGTAGGCTTGGGGAGCTTCAGCAACATTGGTGCGGTGTTCGAAGATGCCGGCCTGGAGCATCGTCAATTCGCCATGCCGCTAGCGGGGCGGCACGTAACAGAAACGACGACCATCGTCTGGCCCGACGGCATCACCATACCGAAGCTTCCCAGTCCGGCCACGATCGTTTCGTCGCTCGGAACGTATACATCGGCTTATCACATGAGCGGTCAGACGGTCACCGTCGTGCGCAGCTTGAAGATGGCGTCGTCCGGGGCATTGCTTCATTCAGATCAATATCCTGAATTCCGGGCGATGGCGCGTGCTGTCAAGCGCGACTTGCGGTCGCAATTGGTTTATTTCTAGCCACGCAGCGAGCTTGCGCCGCTGACGGTGGGCAATCTGCTGCACGGCGGTTTTTGTGATGCGACTCAAGATTGGCGGGCTCGCGCACGAAGCCAATGGCGAGGTCTGCGGAAGTCAGTGCCGCCTTGCGCCGCATTGCCACATATGATTTTAGGTTTTGGTGTTGTACAAATAGAGGCATACCCAGATTATCTTAAAAAAGACGCGAATTCCGGAAATCTGACCAATAATTGGAGTTCGGTTTGCGCGCCAAAACGCAAAATGTCTTTAATGGTGATTTTCTTGTCAACTCATTTTCAGGGGCGTGATGAGTAAGATCTCGATTGTTGCGGTCAAGTTTTGTTTCCTTTTTATTCTCTATCTTGGTGTTAGTTTCATAATAAAAAAAATCAACGTTGTGCCCGCGGGGACGGTGGCGGCAGTTGTAGCGGCTTCCGTAACCGTATTTCTTGGTGAATTTTTCTTTAAGCTCTTTAAATGTGCGAGGTGATTTGATATGGAGCAGGCAGTAATTGCCTTCGGGCAACCGGCCAATACCGCTTTCGCTGTTTCCGGTGACTTCCGTGAGCTGACCGACGAGGAACTGCTGATCGTATCCGGCGGTGGCAATTTCGGCACCGCGATCGTCGGTGGGCTGAAAGGGGCCGTAGGTGGCGGTATCGTGGGCGCTACGGGCGCGGCGGCCTCTGGCCAGCCTATCGGAGCTAGCGGAATCGCGGGAATGGTTTCCGGTGGTCTTGCAGGTGCGTATCGCGGTTTTACGGGCAGTGGTGGTTCCTAGTTCCCCTCGTTGAAGCTTGTAACCGACGCTCTGACGCGACCGGCTAAAAAAGACATGCTGCAACGCCCCCGTAGAGCGTAATGCTTGCTCCGTAAATCCGTGCCGGGGGCATCCTTCCTGATCTCGAACGGCACTTATCCGTAACTCAGATGCCCGAAGAACTCGAATTCGCTGATTCCTTTGTCAGACACAAATACGAAAAGCTTGGATGTGCCGCTGGTCTTATGGCGCATCACCAATATTATATGGAGAAAGGTGGCGACTATTTAAGAAAATGGATCGAGCCAGCAATTGAAATTAGCCAGATTAAAATTATTTTTGACGTAATGCGTAGACCTGTGGGATTCGTCACTTGGGCATTTCTCGCCGATGATGCGGCCAGAGATTTTTCTGCCGGGAAGTCTATGACGCATCTATCCGAGTGGAACGAGGGGCGGCAATTGTGGATCATCGACGCCTGCGTGGCCACCGGTTATATAACATGGCTATACGCGTTTTTTCAAAGTGCGGATTTCGCGGATCATGATGCGATTTTCTGGAGCCCTCGCGGCCGGTCAGCAAAAGTCCGTGTCTACCGTAGGCAACTTTGTCGCGTTATGCCTGCGGCAAATGCGTCCAAGAAATTGGAATGGCCGAAATCCACCTCATACGCGTAGGACAACATGAACGACAAAACGATCGCCGTGGAACGTCGGCCCCGCCTTCACGACCTCACGCCCGTTTTCGTCCCGTTCGTCGTCGAGCGCGCGCGCGAAGCTACGGTTGCGTTCAGAAGTGAAAGCGCGGGGCGTAGCGACGAGCAAATCGTCAACCAATGTGCTTTCATCGCATCGGAGCAGTCGCGCCGTCAATCGTACGAACAGCGGATCTGGTTGGCGGAGCGTTACGGAGGCGAAGGGATTGTGAATAACGGCGGCGGTGCGCGCTGTGGGCTAGCCGGCAATCTTCAGGTAAAAGGTGTCGGCCCCAATCTCCTGTTAGGGAGCGGCTCGGATGACGCCCACTCCAATGGGCGCCTGTCGCGCGGCGACGCGATCTATGAGGCGCTGTGGGGCGAAATTCTGAATGAAGCGCTGCCTTATGGCGGGGAAAAAGTCATCGCAGTTCTGCGACCGTTCAGCGCTGGTCCCCCCCGAGCAAGCGATCGCGCATTGCTTGTCAGGGAGCCAAACGTCCGACCCGCACACTTCGAGCGGGCCATTCACTTCAAGCCGCTCCACGACGTTGCATGGCATCGGGAGGCAGACGTCGAGCGCGTCGCAAGCCTCGCGCCGCGCCTCGCAGCCTATCTGCCCAAGCCGGAAAAGTGCCCGGAAGACGAATGGCAAAACCTCCCCGACGAGCAGCGATTTCATTACGGCCTCGGCGAGCTTGCGCGACGATCCGCTGTCCAATTGGCTTTTGGTCGCTCGCACCTGATGTCGCACGGCTGTACGTCGTCGAATATTTCTATTGAGGGCAAGCTCCTCGACTTCACGTCTGTCATGACGCTCCATGCGTCGACGCAGGACACCGCACAAGATTTGAAGTCGACATGGAAAAGGGTTTGGTCCGAACACATCCCGTTGCTCAGGAGCCTCGCGTCCATCTGCTACTACGCGAACAGATACTGGTTGCGCGATGGTACTCGTGCGGATCGAGCGCTCGAGTACAGTGTTCGGGTTTTCGACCAGGAGTTCGATCTCCGGTGTACGCAGTACTTTCTTTGCCTCGCCGGCATACCGGGGTTCGTTGCGCGGCAGATCGCGGGCCATCCATCTGCATTGCAATGGGTTAAGTTACTGATCTCGGCTCTAGACTCATGGATCTCGAGTTTCAGCGACGTTGCCCCCGATGATTCGCGCGCGACACGTAGCGAACATAGTCTGGAGGGCCGATTAGCCTGGATCTCTTTCGCACGCTTCGCAGGTCTGGCGGGCAACGAATCCGACGCATGCTTCCCCCTATTTAAGGTACGCGATGAGATGTCCGAGGCATATCGTCTTGTCATGATTCTCGCTTTGCAGGAAGCCGAGAAGGTTGACGTGTCCAGAGCGTCCTTTCAGCGTGCCTTGTTGATTGGTGAGGCCCGGCGTCTCACAGCCGGGGCGTATCTGGATCGCGAGGTCGTCAAGGCGGAGATTGCCGAGATGCTACAGACGCCCTCGATGCACACAGGTCTGAAAGCACCGATCGACAATTTCATTCGCGAACGCAAGCAGACGGCCTTACTGTCGATGAAATATGACGACGGTCTAAATATGACATTGTGGAATGCCCCGAACCGCCGAGTAGAACTCGATCTGCGCACCGATACACTAAATATTTCCAGTTTCAATGAAGTGTCATCTCACCCTGTAGCGCAACTCGAGATGCTGTCCCGCTGCAACAGTGAAATGAAAGGCATGGTTGCTCGTTACGGAGCTGACCGGCTGGCCAGAATTGCCAGTCCCGGCTGCTGAATAGTCGCCGTGTACGAATCGAGTTCCTTCGAGGACGACGCCTTCATTCGTATCGTAGAACGCGTATAAAGCATGCATTCTTCATTAAGTGAAATCCCAAGATACTCTTTTCAGAGACGAGGCGCAGCGCGCGCAGCGTACATCGACGCTTGGTCAGATTGTGCTCGTGCGGTCCATGTCCATTGCGCTTCTGACGACTGCCGCGGTCTGCATGGCGCTCGCGGTCGTGCTGCTGTTCGCGCTAGCGAGCTATACCCGCCGCATAACCGTGGAAGGGGTCATCGTACCCGACACCGGTCTGGTCAGGGTGTATGCGCAACAGTCCGGCGTCGTCCTGCGCAAGGAGGTGTCCGAGGGACAGCGCATCTCGCGTGGCACGGTGCTGTACACGGTTTCGACCGAACTGCAAAGCACGGCGGGAGGAAGCACGCAAGCCGCGCTGATCGAGCGGGCACGTGAGCGCAAGCAGTCGCTGCTGCAGGAAATCGAGAAGACGCGTCTACTGCAGAGGGACGAGCGCGACACGCTGGAGGCGAAGCTGGCGAACCAGCGCGCGGAACTCGCGCGGCTCGACGAGCAACTCGCGAGCCAGCGCGAGCGCGCGTCGATCGCGGCGGATGGCGTGGCGCGCTACGAGCGTCTGCTTGTACGAGACTACATTTCCAGAGATCAGCTTCAACAGCGGCAGGCCGATATGCTCGATCAGCAGTCAAGGCTGCTCGCCCTGCAGCGCGATCGCGCAAACATTTCGCAGATGCTCAGGGAAGCTGCCAATGCGCTCGCCGGACTGGCAATGCGGCAGCAGAACCAACTCGCACGGATGGACCGCAGCGTAATCGACATCGACCAAACGCTGATCGAAAGCGAGGCTCGCCGGGAACTCGTCATCACCGCGCCGGAGGCCGGCATGGTGACCGCTGTGATAGCAGAGCCCGGACAGACAATCGACAGCACGCATCCCGCCGCCAGCATCGTTCCTGATGGCTCACGTTGGCAGGTCTACCTGTTCGTGCCGAGCGCAGCGGTCGGTTTCATCCACACTGGCGATCCGGTGCGCGTTCGTTACCGGGCCTATCCGTACCAGAAATTCGGCCAGTACCCAGCCCGCGTGGTTTCAATCGCCCGTGCTGCGCTGTTGGCGGCGGACCTGTCCTCGAGCGGCATGCCGCCCACGGATGTGCAGGGTGCTGAAGGGTCGTTCTACCGCGTCACCGCTACGCTCGACCGGCAGACCGTCACCGCCTACGGCAAGCAGCAACCGCTGCAAGCCGGTATGAGTTTACAGGCCGACATCCTGCAGGAACGCAGGCGTCTGTACGAATGGGTACTCGAGCCGCTCTATAGCCTTACTGGAAAACTCTGACCCGTCGCCCGTCAATGCCCATTTTCGATCGTCTTTCGTTCGGCGCCGGCCGCGAGTTGCCGATGGTCCTGCAGACCGAGGCGACCGAATGCGGTCTGGCGTGCCTCGCCATGATCGCGGGGCACCACGGCCACCATATCGACCTCGCTACCTTGCGCGGCCGATTCCCCGTGTCACTCAAAGGAACTGGGCTCGGCCGCGTAATCGAAATGGCGCAGCGGCTCGACCTCGGCACACGCGCGCTTAGACTCGGCCTCGCCCAGCTCAAGCAACTGCGCGCGCCGTGTATCTTGCACTGGAACTTCAACCATTTCGTCGTCTTGAAAGAGGTCGGTCTCAAGCGCGCGGTTATTCACGATCCCGCGCGCGGTGTGCGGCGGGTGTCACTGGACGAACTGTCTGAGTCTTTCACCGGTGTCGCGCTCGAGCTCTGGCCGACAGGCGGTTTTCAGCCGCGCGCGGCCGCCCCGGCGGTCAAGCTGCGTACGCTGATCGGACCGATCACCGGCCTGTCGCGTTCGCTCGGGCAGATCCTTCTGCTTGCGTTCGCGCTCGAGGTGTTCGCGCTGGTCTCGCCGTTTTTCCTGCAATGGGTGATCGACGAAGTGATCGTCAGCGCCGACCGCGACCTGCTCACAGTACTGGTGATCAGCTCCGGCATACTGTTACTGATGCAGCAGGCCACGAGCGCGCTCCGCGCATGGGCACTAATGTACTTCGGCACGACGCTCAACGTCCAATGGCGAGCGAACGTGTTCACTCATTTGCTCAGTCTCCCGGTACGTTATTTCGAGCGGCGCCACCTCGGCGATATCGTGTCACGCGTAGGTTCGATCGACACTATCCAGCAGACGCTGACCACTTCGTTCCTGAGTGCGGTGATAGACGGCGTGATGGCGCTCGTCACACTGGCGATGATGATGGTCTACAGCCGCCCGCTCGGCAGCGTCGCGCTCGGTGCGATGGCGCTTTATGCCCTGCTGCGCTGGCTTTGGTACCGGCCGCTGCTACGCGCGAGCGAGGAGCAGATTGTGCGTGCGGCCAGACAGCAGAGTCACTTCCTCGAAACCGCCCGCGGCGTCAGAACCATCAAATTGTTCAATCGCCAGAGTGAACGTCGTGCGAGCTGGCTCACGCTGCTCGTCGAGCAGGTGAACGCTGATCTGCATGTGCAGAAGTTGCAACTGCTGTACCAGCAGCTCAATGGGCTTCTGTTCGGCGTGGCGGGGTTGTTGATCATCTGGCTCGCCGCTCGCATGGTAATGGATGGCCAGTTCACGGTCGGCGTGTTGATCGCGTTCAACGCATACAGGGAGCAATTCGACAGCCGTGTCGGCAGCCTGATCGACAAGTATTTCGAAGTCAGGATGTTGCAGTTACAGGGTGAGCGGCTTGCCGATGTGGTTTTTTCCGAGAGCGAACCCAACGTGAACTCGAGGCATGTGCCGGGCGAAGAGGACGAGCTGACCGCCAGCATCGAGTTCGATGCCGTGTGCTTTCGCTACGCCGACGGTGAGCCCGCGGTGCTCGATGGCGTGTCGCTGTCGATCGCGCCGGGCGAATCCGTCGCGCTCGTCGGCCCATCCGGTTGTGGCAAGACGACGCTGGTCAATGTGCTACTCGGCGTGCTGGATCCGACGAGCGGTGTGGTGCGGATCGGTGGCGTCGATGCCACGAGGCTCGGCCTCGAGCGGGTGCGCTCGCTTGTAGGCACCGTACTGCAAGACGACGTGCTGTTCGCGGGTTCGATCGCGGACAACATCAGCTTCTTCGATCCGGCCGCCGATCAGCAATGGATCGGCGAATGCGCGCGGCTCGCCGCGGTGCATGAGGACATCGTTGACATGCCGATGGGCTACAACACGCTCGTCGGAGACATGGGCACGGTATTGTCGGGCGGGCAGAAGCAGAGAGTGCTGCTCGCCCGTGCGCTCTACAAACGCCCGAAAATTCTTGCGCTCGATGAAGCCACGAGTCATCTCGACTTGCAACGTGAACAACAGGTCAACGCTGCCATCGGTGCGTTGCGAATAACCCGCGTGATCGTCGCGCATCGGCCCGAGACGATCGCGTCCGCGTCGCGTGTCGTAACGCTCGGTGGGGGAAAGGTCCTGCGTGATCAGCCGGCTGCGGCAGTCGTCCATACCTCATCGCTTGCGACCCGCGCGCCCGCGTGCGTGCCGGCCGTCGCCACGCCGCCGGACGAGGCGAGTCAGTGATGGGGCGTCTGTTCTCGACCCTGTGGGTGGTTGCGCTCGCACATGGGCCCGTCGCAAATGCCCAAACATTGGATGTGTTTCTCACCCGCGCCGACGTGTCGGACACTCCCGCTGCGCCGCTGCTTAAGGGCGCGGCATGCCGCTACGCTTCAAAGGCGCGGCCCCTCGAACTCGATGACGCGATTCTGCAGGCGGTCTGTGCAAATCCGCAAGTCCGGCAAGCGTGGGCGCAAGCGCGCGCGGGCGGCGAGTGTCAGCATCGCCGATGCCACTTACCTGCCCGCGTTAAATGCGACGGTGGGTGTCGAGCGTGACACGTTGTCGACCACGTACGACGCCAGGGCGTTCGGCGCCGGTTCACGCAGCCAGTCTCAGAACTCGTCCAGCAAGTACGGTGTGTTGAATCTGAGTTGGGTGCTGTTTGATTTCGGAAAGCGCGGCGCAGTGCGGCATGAGGTACGCGCACTGCTTGCTGCGGCGAACGCGGCGCAAGACGATACGCTTCAGGCGGTGTTCTTCAACGCCTCGTGGGCGTTTTACGCGCTGCGCGATGCACAGGCGTCGCTTGACGCGGCGCGGCGTACCGAAGCGATTGCGCAGGAAAGCCTTGCGGAGGCGGGCGCAAAGCGTGCTGCCGGCGCTGGCGCGCTCCTTGACGAATTGCAGGCGCGGACCAGTTATCGTCGTGCGGTGCTCGAGCGCGTGAGCGCCGAGGGTGACGCGCGCGGCGCGCAGGGCGCATTGGCGGTAGCGATGGGGATGGATGCGAATGTGCCAGTGCAGATCGCGCCACTGGAGCACACGCCCGAAGTGTCTGGGGAGCTTGCTGCGGATGTCGACCGCTTGATCGACGAGGCAAAGCAGCGGCGGCCCAAGCTGCTGGCTGCACGTGCGAAGCTCGACGCCGTGAATGCGAAAGTCGACGCCGCGCGTGCAGAGGGACGACCGACGATCTCGCTTGTCGGCAGCTTCGCGCAGAACAACCCATCGTATCAGCAGCAACCGCAGTCGATTCCCGTCACCGGAAGTCGCGGCGGCACGATTGGAGTCCAACTGACCATCCCGTTGTTCGCAGGGTTTGCGTCGGGCTACCGGCTCGCGCAGGAGCAGGCGCAGGCGGATGCTCAAGATGCAATAGTTCAAGACACCGAACTGCAGGTGTCGCTCGACGTGTGGAGGAACTATCACAATGTGCGGACCGATGCGGCGAACCTGTCGAACTCGCAGGAGTTGCTCGCTGACGCGCAGCGTGCCCTCGACATCGCTCGAGGTCGCCACAAGGAAGGCTTCGGTACGTTCACCGAATTGCTGAACGCACAGACCGCCCTCGCCGATGCGCAGAAACTGCGCCTGCTGGCGGTGTCGAAGTGGCGCACTGCACGCCTCGGCCTCGCCGCCAGTCTCGGTAAGCTCGAGTTGTGGACGGCCGACTGATCCGGTTAAACGCCTTTCGCGTCAAGGTGCGTCGGCGCCGCAAGGTGCGGGTGCATCGACAGAATCGAACTGCGCGATTCGTGAGAAATATTGAGGCCTTGTGCATTCCAGAAGCGCAACCCGCTTGTTGGGGAAGTCGAATTCTTTCGGAAGTTCGTAGCCGAACGCGGTCGATCGCTATGAGCGCAGCATTCCTCGTGTTGGGTTCGTAGTAGATCGTTACGGTCGCATTTCCTCCAGGAGGGGCGTGGCAAACGCACGATTGCAGTCGCCGAGTATCAGGTCTCCCCATTGCGCCCCCAGGGATAAACCTGGTCACGAGCACTGGCGTGCCTCAGCGGCGCATTTACCCCGATTGCGCGCCGACTCCACGAATACCGCCTTGACATTCCCCCCTCCGACGACAATACTCAAACCACACTTTGTACGGACAAAGCAACAAAGGCAGATAAGTTACTCGAAACAGGAGACAGGCATGGAGTCCGACGTCGCAGTCAAAAACCGCATTCGCGCCAGCTACGGCCGCTACCTCGAAGATTTTCAGGTGGGCGACATCTACGAACACCGCCCCGGGCGCACTATTACCGAAGCCGACAACATCCACTTCTCGCTCCTGACGATGAACTTCCATCCGATGCACTGCGACGCCGCCTACGCCGCCAAAAGCGAGTTCGGCCGCCTGCTCGTCAATAGCGGTCTGACGGTTGCCGTGGTGCTGGGTCTGTCGGTAAACGACGTGAGCGGCAAGGCGATCGCCAACCTCGGTTGGAAAGAGATTCGTCTGACCGGCCCGGTGTTTTGCGGCGACACGATCTATGCGGAATCCGAAGTGCTCGAAAAGCGCGAGTCGAAGTCGCGTCCGGGGCAGGGCATCGTCACCGTGCAGACCCGCGCGTTCAAGCAGGACGGCACGCCGATCATGGATTTCGTGCGCAGCGCCTTGGTGCCGGCGCGCGGGCACGGAGTGGGCGATTGATCGACGCGTTTTCCGGCGTGAACCGCCGCATGTTCGGGCCGAGGGCCCGCCCTGTCTGAGAACGACCAGCAGCAAAACAGCGCACATCTGCCAGCAAGAGCAGTCAGTGCGTGGATTCCGGCGACGTCCGAACAGGCGTCGCGATGCGGCGGGCGCCAACGCAGCCGCACGCACACCAAGGAGACAAAGGTGGCTATCGGTATCGTCAACTCGGGCGCGCGACTCGATCGCCTGCCCATCGCGTCCTTTCACTGGAAGGTTCTCGGGCTCATCAGCGCGGGCGCCTTTCTCGACGCCTTCGACATCTATCTCGCGGCCGGCGCGCTCGGCGCGATGGTGAAAGCGGGCTTCTCGGATCTGAAGCTGAACGCGCTTTTCATCTCGGTGACCTTTCTCGGCATGCTGATCGGCGCGGGTTTTGCCGGCTATCTGGGCGACCGCTTCGGCCGCCGCTCGTCATATCAGACGAACCTGCTGATCTTCGGGCTCGCGTCGATTGCCGCGTGTTTCGTGCCGAACATGATGTGGCTGATCGTGCTGCGGCTGATCATGGGCGTCGGCCTCGGCGCCGAACTGGTGGTCGCGGCAGGCACTCTATGTGAATTCATCCCGCCCGCATCACGCGGACGCTGGACCGCCTTGCTCGCGCTCATCATCAATTCCGGATTGCTGGTGTCGACGGCGGTGGGTTACATCGTGATTCCGCATCTCGGCTGGCGCTATATGTTCGCAATTGCCGGAGTCGGCGCGATCATCGTGTGGGTGCTGCGGCATCGGATGCCGGAGTCGCCGCGCTGGCTCGAATCGGTTGGACGCAGTGAGGAAGCCGAGGCGACCGTCTCCGCTATCGAGCACGAGGTGCAGCGTCAGCGAGGTCCGTTGCCGCCTGTCGAACGCACTGAAAGTCTCGAAGTGCCGAAAGCGCCGTTCTCCGCGTTGTTCTCACATGCCATGCTCGGCCGCACGCTGGTTGCGATTCTCACTGCAGTCGCCGTGAATATTTCGGTGTACGGTTTTGTTGCATGGCTGCCGACCTTCTTCGTCAAGGAAGGCCTCACCATTGTGCAATCGCTAGGCTTCACGACGCTGATGGCGTTCGGCGCGCCGGGCGGCGCACTGGTCGGCTTCTTCTGCGCGGACCGCATCGGACGGGCGCGTGGCCTCGTGATCTTCGCGATCGCCACGATCGTGGTCGGCTTCATCTATCCGAACATGCATGCGGGCTGGGCGATCAGCAGCGTCGGCTTCGTGTTGATCACCTGCATCTATACGGTCACCACGCTGGGTTTGTTCGCCTACATCCCGGAACTGTTTCCGACTGAACTGCGCCTGCGCGGCACCGGTACGGCGGGCGTATGCGGCCGCGCTGCCTCCATGAGCACGCCGTATCTGGCGGTGCTGCTCTACAACTCGTTCGGCGTGTCCGGTGTGCTGGCCATGGTGAGCAGCGTGCTCGCGTTGCTGGTGTTCGGGATTCTGCTGCTGCGTGTGGAAACCAACCAGCATGCGCTCGAGCGGATCTCGCCGAGCCTCGACACCGACTCTGATTCGCTTCCTGCTACCCAGCAAGGTTAAAGCTCATGACTTCACTCGATTCCTCCGTCACGCTGTCCGATCAATACGCGCGCTTCGGCCTGGGCCTGCAATTGAGCGACGTACCGCGCGCCGTGCAAACCCGCGCGAAGCATCTGATTCTCGACGCCGTCGGCATTGCATTCGCGTCGCGCGGTTATCCGTATGCGGATGTTTCGCTTGCCGCGTTCTCGGAGCTTGGGAGCGGCGCTTCACCCGTCATCGGCTATGGCCGGCGGCTCGCCTTGCGTGATTCCGCGATGATGAACGGCGTGCTGATTCACGGTCTCGATTTCGACGACACGCATTCACGCGGCGTCATTCACTCGACCACCAGCGCATTGCCCTGCGTGCTCGCGCTTGCCGACCGCGACGGCGTGAACGGCGCGGACCTGCTGGCTGCATACATCGTCGCCATGGAAGTGTCGACGCGTGTGGCGTCGGCGGCGAAGGGCGGATTCCACGACGCCGGGTTCCATCCGACGGGTCTAGTCGGCGCATTCGGCTGCGCGGTCGCCGCATCCAGATTGCTGCAACTCGACGAGGCCCGCGTGGCGAACGCACAAGGCATCGTTCTTTCGATGGCGGCCGGCAGCCTCGAATTCCTCGAAGACGGTGCGTGGACCAAGCGCGCTCATCCTGGTTTCGCGGCCGCGTCGGCCATCACCGCCGCGACGCTCGCGAAGCACGGCTTCACAGGCCCGCGTCTGGCCTATGAAGGACGCTTCGGTCTCTACGCCAGCCACCTCGGCAAGCCGCTCGACGCAGCCGATCGTGAACTCGCCACAGAAGGCCTCGGCAGCACCTGGCAGATCGACGAAGTGGCGATCAAGCCGCTGCCCGCATGCCACTTCACGCATGCAGTCGCCGACGCGGCAATCGCGCTAAATCGCGAGCATCGTTTCTCGGCAGAAAAGCTCGACTCGATCAAACGCGTGATCGCCAAAGTGCCGCGCGGCACGGTGGAAATCGTGTGCGAACCGGTCGATGCGAAGCGCAAACCGGTCACCGCCTACGACGCGCAATTCAGCGTGCCGTACATCGTCGCCACCGCGTTGCTCAAAGGCCGCTTCACGCTCGACGAACTCGAACCGGCCGCGCTCGCCGACCCCGCGGTGCTCGCACTTGCCGCAAAAGTCGACTATGAAATCGACCCTGACACGACATTCCCGCGCCACTACACCGGCGAAGTCGTGGTGGAGCGCAGCGACGGTTCGCGCGTCGCGCATCGCGAGGCGATCAATCGCGGCTGCGCGGACCGGCCCGTCAGCAACGACGACATCGTCGCCAAGTTCTACGCTAACGCGCAGCGCAGCGTCTCGCGCAGCGTCGCCGAACAGATCGCCCAAGCCGTATTGCAACTCGACGAGCAGCCGGCCCGCTCGCTCGCTGACACGCTTGCCGGACACACCGCATCCTAAGGACGTCATCATGACTGCAACAGAACTCGACACGCTGGAAAACGATCAACTGATTCTCGACATGCTCGACCGCTTTCTCGAAACCGAGGTGCGTCCTTACGTTCACGAGTTCGATCACGACGATATCTATCCGACGGAGATCGTCGAGAAGATGAAAGAGATGGGCCTGTTCGGCTGCATCATCGATCCCGAGTATGGCGGGCTGGGTCTGTCGACGCGGACCTATGCCCAGATCATCGCGCGCATCTCGCGAGTGTGGATGTCGGTGAGCGGCATCATCAACTCGCATCTGATTCTCGCGATGCTGGTGCAACGCAACGGCACGCCCGAGCAGAAGAGCAAATATCTGCCGAAGTTCGCCACCGGCGAGTGGCGTGGCGGCATCGGCCTCACCGAGCCCGATTGCGGCACCGATCTGCAAGCCATTCGCACGACCGCCAAACGCGTCGGCGACGAATACATCGTGAACGGCAACAAGACGTGGATCACCAACAGCAAGCACGGCAACACGCTGGCGCTGCTGGTGAAGACGGATACGACGGCGCAGCCGCGTCATCGAGGGATGAGTTTGTTGCTGGTGCAGAAAGGACCGGGATTCGAGGTCAGCCGTCAACTCGAAAAGCTCGGCTACAAAGGCATCGATACGTGCGAGTTGTCTTTCAACGACTATCACGTGTCCACGGATGCGCTGATTGGCGGCGTGGAAGGAAAGGGCCTGCAGCAGATACTCGGCGGCCTCGAACTCGGCCGTATCAACGTCGCGGCGCGCGGCGTCGGCGTCGCGCAAGCCGCGCTCGATGAATCGGTCAGCTATTCGCAGCAGCGCAAAACCTTCGGCAAGCCGATCTGCGAACACCAGGCGATCCAGCTGAAGCTCGGCGAAATGGCCACGCGCGTCGAAGCCGGCCGCTTACTGGTGGACGCCGCCGCGAAGAAGTACGACCGCGGCGAGCGCTGCGACATGGAAGCGGGCATGGCGAAATACTTCGCGACCGAAGCCGCATTGGAAAACAGTATCGAGGCCATGCGCATTCACGGCGCGTATGGTTATTCGAAGGAATACAACGTCGAGCGCCTGTATCGCGACGCGCCGCTCCTCACGATCGGTGAAGGCACCAACGAGATGCAACGCATCATCATCGCCAAGCAATTGATCGAACGGAGCCCGGTATGAGTCTGCCTCTCTCAGGCGTGCGCGTGCTCGCCATCGAACAATATGGCGCCGGGCCTTTCGCCACTCAACATCTCGCGGACCTTGGCGCGGAGATCATCAAGATCGAGCATCCGAGCAATGGCGGCGACGTCGGCCGCGCGGTGGGCCCGTATTTCTTCGGCGAGGGCGACAGCCACTTCTTCGAAGCCTTCAATCGCAACAAGTGCAGTCTCACGCTCGACTTGAAGAAGCCCGAAGCGCGCGCGGTGCTGCTGGACCTCGTCGCGAAGAGCGACGCCGTGTTCAACAACTTGCGCGGCGATCTGCCGGCGAAACTCGGGCTCACTTACGCGCAACTTTGCGAGGCGAATCCGAAGATCGTGTGCGGGCATCTGTCCGCTTATGGACGAACTGGCAGCCGCGCGGCATGGCCGGGCTACGACTATCTGATGCAAGCCGAGGCGGGCTATCTGTCAGTCACCGGCGAACCCGATAGTCCGCCGGCGCGCTTCGGCCTGTCGATCATCGATCTGATGACCGGCACGACGGCGGCGATGGCACTGCTCGCCGGCCTCGTCGATGCGAAGACGTCGGGCAAAGGGCGCGATATCGACGTGAGTCTCTTCGACGTCGCGCTGCATAACCTCGCCTATGTCGCGACGTGGTATCTGAACGGCGGTGTGGTGACGGGGCGCGAGAACCGCTCGTCGCACCCGTCGCTCACGCCGAGCCAGTTGTACAAGACGCAGGACGGCTGGATCTTCCTGATGTGCAACAAGGAGAAGTTCTGGGGCGTGCTCGCCGAAGTGATCGACAAGCCGTCGTGGGTGACCGATCCGCGCTTTTGCAACTTCCAGGCGCGTCTCGCGAATCGCGATCTGGTGCAGACCGAACTCGACGCGGTGCTTTCGACGGCGACCACGGCGCAATGGCTCGAACGCTTCGGCGGCCGGGTGCCGGCCGCGCCGGTGTTCAATGTAAAGGAGGCGCTGGAGAATCCCTTCGTCGCCGAACGGGAATGCGTGGTGGATGCCGAGCATCCGCGCTTCGGCAAGGTGCGCGGCGTGGCCGCGCCGGTGCGGGTCGACGAGCCGCTGCCGACGCGTGCGGCGCCGGATCTCGGGCAAGACACGCAGCGTCTGCTCGACGAACTGGGCTACGGCGCGGAAAGGATCGCTTTGCTGAGGGAGGCGGGTGTGGTGCAATAAGGCCGGGCGGGCAACCGTCCGCCCTCTCACTTTTTTGCACATCCAGATGGCCACGACAGTCCTCGGGCAACAGCCGCGTTACATGCAGCTGGCACAGACGCTCCTGAACGAGATTCAGGGCGGGCAGTTTCCCATCGGCACGTTGCTGCCGACCGAGTTCGAACTGTGCGAGCAGTTCGGCGCGAGCCGCTTCACCGTGCGGCAGGCGATCAAGCAATTGGAGCAGCGCGGTCTGGTGGACCGGCGGCCCGGCATCGGCACCCGCGTGAAAGCCACGCAGAGCGAGACTGCGTACCGTCAGGTGATGGAGCGCCTGAGCGATCTGCACCGTTATACGACCGACACGGAGTTGGAGATCGCGTCGACGCAGACAGTGGAGATCGACGACCCGGATCTGATCGAGCGGCTCGGCGCGAAGCCGGGCGAAACCTGGCTGCTGGCCGAGGGCATTCGTCTGTCGCCGGAGAGTGTTGAGCCGATCTGCCACACCGAGGTGTATATCCACCCGGCGTTTCGCTCGTTGACGGGCCTGAGCGGCCGGACGCATGTGCCGATCTACACGATGATCGAAAAGCAGTTCGGTGAGCAGATCACCGAAGTACAGCAGGAAATCCGCGCGGTGGCGCTGCCGGCGAAGCTGGCGCAGCGTTTGAACGCGAAGCCGCGTTCGCCGGCGCTGTGGTTATGCCGACGCTATCTGAACCGGCGCGCGCAGGTGGTCGAGTTGACGATCAGCGTGCATCCGGCGGATCGCTACAGTTATTCCGAAACGTTTCAACGCGACTGGCACGCGAACTAGCACCCTTGCGACGCGTGCCGTTCAGGAGAAGAACATGGACGCACGCAGTTATCTGTTCGTGCCGGGCGACCGCCCCGAGCGCTTCAGCAAGGCACTCGACACGGGCGCCGACGCGGTGGTGATCGATCTGGAAGACGCGGTCGTACCGGCGGCCAAGCCGGCCGCGCGCGAAGGCCTGCAACGCTGGCTATCGACGGCGGACCTTACGCGGCTGATCGTCCGCGTCAATGCAGTAGGCACGCCGTGGCATATCGATGACGTGGACATGGTGCGCGCGTCCGGCGTTTCCACGATGATGCTGCCGAAGTCGGACAGCGCGCAGCAACTCGCCGATGTCGCCGCTCGGCTGCCATCGCAGATGCGAATCGTGGCGCTGATCGAAACCGTGACGGGCGTAGTGGCAATGCGGGAAATTGCCGGCGCGCCGTCGGTCATGCGGCTCGCTTTCGGCACGGTGGACTTTTGCGGCGATGCCGGCATCGAAGGGCTCGGCGTGGAACTGAACTACGTGCGCTCGCAGATGGTCATCGAATCGCGCTACGCGGGTCTGCCCGCGCCGATCGACGGTGTGACGCTGGAACTCGACGATCTCGCGCGCCTGGTGGAGCATGTGGCCGCTGCGCGGCGCTTCGGCTTCGGCGGCAAGCTGTGCATTCATCCGCGACAGGTGGACCCGGTCAACAGCGGCTTCGCACCGAGCGAAGACGAGCGGCGCTGGGCATCGCGCGTTCTGGCCGCTTCTCGCGAGCATCCGCAAGGCGCGTTCGCGGTGGATGGCAAACTGGTCGACCGGCCGGTCATCGAACGGGCGCGGCGGATTGCGGAGTTCGACGCGCTCGTCCCGTGACGCCCGCGCAGCGCTCACCGCCTCAAATGATCCAGCGCGTCCCTCAACGGCGCGCTGGAGATGACGATCGGCCCCGTAAACGGCGTATCCAGGTCCACAATCACGTAGATCGCCGAAGCAATCGACACCGCGCCCAGCGAAATCGTGACCAATGCCAACGCGTTGCGCGGCGCGATCAAGCCGAAACTCAGAAAGATCACACCCAGCCAGAACGTCAATGTCTTGAGAAAAGGCTGGGAAATCGAACTGTGCGCTTCCTCGATGAGCTTCCATCGCGCATCCACGACACGCCGGTATTGCTTCAGCCCGTCATCGAGCGCGCGCTGCCGTAACGGGTCGGGCGTCCGTAGCGCCCGCAACTCCCGGCCCACGGCGCTCAGCATGTCGCCGAGCCGCACGCTCTCCAGTTTCTGCGAGTTGTTTTGCGACCCTATGTCTTTCGGATAGTCGCCAGTGGGCGGCGTTTCGGCAGGCCACGTGGATGCGATCGCCGCGGCGGTGTACTGGCGCAACAAATGCCGGGCCGGTTCGGTTTCCGCGCCGTAGTCGCGCAAGGTCGTGTCGAACTCGATCAGATCGGCCGCGTAGGCGCGCAAGTCGTTCGAGGCGGTGTCGAAGCTGGATTTCGCGGATGCCGTCATCAAGCCGAGTACCAGCGCGGCGAACGTCACCAGCATGCCGATCACCAGTTGGATCAACTGCACTGTCTCGTGCGCCTTGTGCTCCTCGGGCAGGAGGGGGCGCACGCACACCCCGGCCGCGGTCACGACGAGCAGAAGAACAAAAACCACCACCGCCGAGCCTATTTCCGACATCGCCGTGCTCCGTGGACACATCCCGCCACTTTCCATCAAGCGCCGCCCGGCGAGAAGCCGGGTAGTCCCGCAATGCCCAGTGCGCATCACCCTTCATATGCACCCGTATGTTGATGTAGCGCAAGCCCATGCGCCAGCCACCATAAAGTTTTTTGCGATTGAGCCGTAGTCCTTATATGTGGCGTTCGCTTAAATTTAGACAAGAGTTGCGGACCTGGCCGAACGGGCTTGGGCGCAGCAGTGTGGCCGAGGTATTACTGAACATCCGGTCAGGCAGCCCAACGGAGACAAGCCCGATGTTGAAAAATCTGTCGATTCGCACCTGCCTCACCCTGATGATCGTGTTCTTCGGCGTCGTGCTGCTGTTCGGCGCCGCCGCCGGCTTGCTGTCGCTGCGTTCGAGCAATGCTTCGCTGCAGCAGATGTACACCGTGGACACGCCCGCTGTCGCCGACCTCGAAGGCAGCGCCGGACAGTTGTTGCGCCTGCGTCTCGCGCTGGCGACGTACGCATCGCTGGTCGACCTGAACGATCAGGACGGCGCGAATGCCGTGCTCAAGCGTTTTGATCAATACCAGAAAGCCTCCAACGACCGCCTTGCCCACTATCTGAGCCGCGCGAGCACGGACGCCGACGAACAACGCCTCATCAAGGACATGCAGGACAAGCGCGACACCTTCCTACACGAAGGCGTCGATCCGGCGCTCGCCGCGCTCAAGTCCGGCGACAAGACGACCTTCCAGCAATTGCAGGCGCACAAGCTGCCGTCGCTCTACAGCGCGTACGAAAAGGCGATGCTCACGCTCGAACAGTTGCAACTCGATCACGGTGCGCAACGCTATCAGGACGCGCAGGATCTGTTCTACGCGATCTGCATTGCAGTGGCGATCGGCATGGCCGCATCGCTGCTGGGTGCATGGATCGGCCGCGCGGTGCTGGTGCGTGCCATTGTCCGTCCGGTCGACGCCACCATCGCCCAGTTTCAGCGCATCGCCAATGGCGACCTGACCGGCCAGATCGTCGTGGGCAGCCATAACGAAATGGGCCGTCTCGCGGCCGCGCTGCGCAAGATGCAGGAATCGCTGATCGCGACGGTGAACTCGGTGCGCCAAGGCACGGAATCCATCGACACCGGCGTGAGCGAGATTGCCGCGGGCAACACCGATCTCTCGCAACGTACCGAGGAACAGGCCGCGTCGCTCGAAGAAACGGCGGCGAGCATCGAACAGCTCACCTCGACCGTCAAGCAGACGGCGGACAACGCGAAGCAGGCCAGCTCGCTCGCGCAGGGCGCGTCCACGCTGGCCGCGCAAGGCGGCGATCTGACGGAGCAGGTGGTGGGCACGATGCATGGCATCGTCGACGATTCGCGACGGATTGCCGACATTGTCGGCGTGATCGAAGGGATCGCGTTTCAGACCAATATTCTGGCGCTGAACGCCGCGGTTGAAGCTGCGCGCGCCGGCGAGCAGGGGCGCGGCTTCGCGGTGGTGGCGAGCGAGGTGCGCTCGCTCGCGCAACGCAGCGCGGCGGCAGCCAAGGAGATCAAGGGCTTGATCGACGAATCGACGGCGCGCGTGCAGGCCGGCTCGCAATTGGTACAACGCTCGGGTTCGACGATGACCGAGATCGTCGGCGCGATTGCGCGCGTGAGTTCGATCATGGGTGAAATCGCGGCGGCTGCTCTGGAGCAAAGCACGGGCATCGATCAGGTCAATCTCGCGGTCGCGCAGATGGACGAGGTGACGCAACAGAACGCCGCGTTGGTCGAGCAGGCAGCGGCTGCCGCGAGTTCGCTGGAAGAGCAGGCGCGGCGGTTGACGTCGGCTGTGTCGGTGTTCCAGACCGGCAGCGGTGCAGCGTCTTCGTCTTCGTTTGCCGGGCGGCGCGGCAGTTCGGCTGCTACGCCGAACACCGCCGGTGCAGGCGAACTTGCGACGGCTTAGCATCGGCGGTTGCTTTACGCCGCGGTCTGTTGAGTCTTCGGGGCAAGCCGTACCGGGGATGGCGACGCTCAAGGTCGGTGGTTGTGACGCGACGGCGCACGGAGTCTTCGCGACAAACCACGTCGCGCGGACAATCGACCGTTACTGCATGGCCGCATAATACTTCGCCACGCTGTCGATCTCCGCGGGCGTCATTTGGCGCGCCACGTTGCGCATCTGTTCATTGATATCGTTGCGCCGCGCGCCGGAAGCAAAGGCGCGCATCTGCGCGGCAAGATAAATCGACGACTGCCCACCGAGCCACGGCGCCGCGCCCTTGCGATCGAGTTGTCCATGACACGCGGCGCAAGGCGCGATATTGCGCTGCGGATCGCCCTGCATGGCGAGTTTCACCGCGTTCGCATCCGGTCCCACGCCAGTGGGCAGGGTTTCCGCCGCGGGCGCTCTCGGCAGCGACGCGTAGTAAGCCGCCAGATCGTGCAGATCCTGATCGCTGCGCGCGGCGATGATCGGTTGCATGATCGCGTTCTGGCGCACGCCGTTCTGGTAGTCACGCAATTCCTTGTAGACCACATCGGCATATTGGCCGGCCAACGCCGGCGCGGTCACTTGCACCGTGCCGAGTACGCCGTGGCACATCGAGCAATTCTGTGTCGCGATCGTCGCGCCACGGCCAATCGAATTCGCGTCGGCCCGCACGCGCCGCAACGGCGGCAGGACCACGACGTCGCTAGGCGCCGGACCGGCGAGATTGCTGCCGCCATACCAGCTCGACGGCGCACCCGCGGCGCTGCAGATCGTCGCCCACAAGCCGCGATCGCCGAACGACTGGCTTGCCGATGGCAGCCAGATGAAGCCGATCAGTATTCCCACGATAGCAATTGCAATCGTGCCGCCCACACTCACGGTGAACCATGGGTTGCGCAAGCTGAAGACGCGTTCCTGATTCATCGCTGCGCTCCGACGACGACTGCCGGCACGGAGGTCTGCGGCAATCTGAGCAACTGCACGATCGGCACGCTGTAGTTGACGACTGTGAGTCCGATCATCAACGCCACCCACAAGCCGAAGCTATTGAGCGCGGCCGGTACACGGTCCACCGGTTGCGCCGCGCTCGCAAAGCGGAAGACCTGCTGCTGAACCAGTGGACCGAATTGCGACTTCACGAGGATGTAGATGAACAGCACGCCGGACGCCAAAAGAATCAATCCGCCCACCGCCGACATGCCGACCCAGAACGCCTGGGACTGCAAGCCGAGAGCGTTGTAATCGTAGTAGGCCATGCGGCGCGGCGCGCCGAGCAGGCCAACGTAATGCCATGGCAGCGTCACCACCATCATGCCGATGAACCACAGCCACAGTTGCGTGCGCACCAGCTTCACCGACACGATCGCGCGGCCGGTCAGTTGCGGCCACAGCTCATAGGCAATCGCGAAGTACATGATGACGATCGCGCCGCCGAAAATCAGATGAAAGTGCCCGGTCACCCACTGCGTGTTGTGCACGGTCGAGTTCAACTGATAGCTCATGTTGATCAACCCGCCCGCGCCGCCGAGACCGAGCATCACGAACGAAAACGCGATCACGAGCATCATGGGGTTCTGCCAGGGCAAGGCGGTCAGCCAGCCGAATGCGCCCTTGCCGCCGCGCAATCTGCCGGCGATTTCAACCGACGCGCAAATCGTGAACACCGTCAGCAGTGTCGGCACCGACACCATGCCGGTGAACACGGCATGCAGGAATTTGAAGCCGGAGCCGACCTGCGGATCGGCGAACAGATGGTGGATGCCGATCGGCATCGCGAAGACGAGGAACAGGATGAACGACACGCGCGCCATCGAATCGCTGTAGAGCCGTCCGCCGATCGCGCGCGGCACCAGCGTGTAGTAGGCGATATAAGCGGGAATCAGCCAGAAGTAGACGATCGCGTGCAGCGTCCACGAGAACAGGATGCGTGAGAGGCCGGCGTCGATCGTGTTGGTCAGGCCGAATGCGACCGGCAGGATCTGCAACAGGATCTCCAGCGCCGCGCCGACGGCGGTCCATGCCCACAGATACGCGCCCGCCACGTTGGCGAACATGGCGAGCGGCACCGGCTTGCCGGGATTGGCGCGTTTCCAGATGCGCAGATTCACATGCATCAGCGCGACCCAGATCCACGAGCCGACCACTACCAGCACCACGCCGAGGTAATAGAACGGGCTGCCGATCATCGGCGGATAGAAGGTGTAGAGCACCGAAGCCCGGCCGAACGCCACCGGCACCATCGCCATGACCGCGCCGACGGCCAGCATGATGAACGCGGCCCACGCCCATTTGAGACCCACGAGACGTTGCGCGAGAGCCAGCTCAACGATCGCGTAGCCGAAGCCCATCGACACGAGGGTGGGCATCACGTAGGCCATCACCGAACCGTGCGCGGTCACCGAGCGATAGTAAAGCTCGGGGTCGCCGACCCACGGCATGAGCGGGCTGCGCACCAGCATCTGCCAGGCGCCGAGCAGCAGCGCGATCAGAAACGCAATGAAGGCGAGCCAGAAATGCGCGAGAACGAGTCGCTTAGCGTGAAACACAGCTCAGCCTCCGTGATTGTCGGGCCTGCTCGAAGAAGGTGGCTTTGTCGATGACTTTCACATGTGCCCACATGGTCTGATGGCCGAAGCCGCAGAACTCGTGGCACGGCATGGTGTGATCTGCGGGCGCGTCGAAACGCGTGTTGAGCGTGGCGACGTAGCCGGGCACGACCATCGTGTTGATGTTGGTGTCGGTGACGAGCAGGCCGTGCACGACGTCGGCGCTAGTGGTGCGGATCGTGATCGGCGTGTCGGCGGGCACAAGCAGGCATTGCGGCGTGAACGAATACTGCTGCGCGATAAAGCGCACGACCACCGAGCCGTCCGGCTGGACCGCGCTGCCGAGATTGTCTTCGACGAATTCGCCGGACAGTTGCAGGCGCGACGGATCGATCGTTTCGACGCGCGAGGGCGGCATCATTGCCCAATGCAGCCCGGAGAACACGATGACCGCTAGCATCAGCACGATCAGCGCGACAGCGAAAATCGCCCAGCGTCGTTCGGCGCGTAAGGCTACCGCGTGGCCGCCGCCCGGTTGATGATTGGAATCGGTCGACATGATCAGTGAACGACGCCGCGCGGCAGAAACACGACGAAGTAGAAGCCGAACCAGATCGCCATGACGATCAGCGTGGCGACACCGGCCACGGCGATCGCGCCATGCGGGCCGGCCGCGACGACGCGTTCCACTTCGCTATCGGTCGGCGGCGCGCTGCGAGTATCGTTCGCTTCCATCTAAAGGCTCTCCAATGCAGTGCATCAATGCAGCGGCGCGTTGCGCAACTCGTTGACCTGGCGGGACGTCACGGGCTGGCCGTGATTGCCCCACGCAGTGCGGATATAGGTGACCACGGCGGCGGCGTCGGTGTCGTTCAGTTCCTGCCCGAAAGGCGGCATGCCGTACGGCTCCGGATTGCGCATGGTGCCCGGCGGGAATCCGCCGTTCAGCACAATGCGGATCGGATTGACCGCGGAGTCCATTTCGATCGACTGGTTGCCGGCGAGCGGCGGGTAATGCTGCAACTTCCCTTCGCCTTTCGCGCCGTGACAGAGCGCGCATTTGTCGGCGTAGATTTTTTCGCCGAGCGCGAACACGTTGGTATTGGTAGGCGCTGACGGCCCCGACTTGCGGCCGCTCTTGTCCGGCAAGGTCTTCAGATAAACGGCCATCGCCTTGACGTCTTCTTCCGTCATGTACTGAAGGCTGTGGTACGTGACTTCGGCCATTGGCCCGTACACGGCGCCGCGATCGGAAATGCCCGCTTGCAGCAGATCGACGATGTCCTTGATGCTCCAGTCGCCGAGGCCGCCGTCCTTGTCCGAGGTCAGCGACGGCGCGTACCAGTTCTGCACCGGAATCAGTCCACCCGCGAACTGCTCGCTTTGCGACGATCCGCCGAGCATGTTGATCTTGGTGTGGCACATCGTGCAGTGCCCGAGCCCTTCGACCAGATACGCGCCGCGGTTCCATTCGACCGATCTGGTCGGATCGGGCTGGAACTCGCCCTCGCGGAAATACAGCGTACGCCAGCCATAGAGCAGCTTGCGCTGGTTGAACGGGAAGCGAAGCGTGTGCTTGCGGTTCGGTTCGCGGACCGGGGTGACCGTCTTCAGAAACGCGAAGATCGCGTCGGAGTCTTCACGCGTCACCTTGGTGTATTGCGCGATCGGCATGGCTGGGTAGATCAGCGTGCCGTCCGGCGTGCGGCCGGTGCGCATCATCTTGAAGAAGGCGTCCTGGCTCCACGTGCCGATGCCGAACTGGGCGTCCGGCGTGATGTTCGGCGAGTACAGCGTGCCGAACGGCGTTTCCATCGCGAGGCCGCCGGCGAACAGTTTGCCGCGCGGCGCCGTGTGACAGGCGACGCAGTCGCCGGCGCGCGCGAGATACTCGCCGCGTTTGACGATGTCGGGGCGCGTGTCGGCGCCCGGCGCGGATGCCGTGGCGGTCTCGGCGGCGCGTGCTTCGGCGATCAGCAGTGGCGTAGGCGACGCACGCAGAAGCGCGGCGCTGCCGGCCACGATCAGGCCGCCAACCAGCAGACCGGACACGAGCGATGCGGGCGCGCCACGGCGCTTCAGCACGGCAATCAAAGCGGCGCGAAAAGCGCCCGGAGAGCGAAAGGTCGGCTTCATTGCGGTTGGCTCCCGCAGGCGAGAGGCAGCCGTTCCGCGGACGCCGGTGCGGGCCGCGGATCGGCCGGACGCGGCTGACGCGCAAGCCAGCTCGATACCGCGGTGATGTCTTTGTCGGTCAGCTTGACCGCGATCGAATGCATGCAGTCCGGCGCCAACGCGTGCCGCGTGCCCGAGCGCCAGGTGCCCATCTGTCCGGCGATATAACTCGCGTGCAGACCGAGCAGGCCGGGAATGCCAGGTTGCGTGCCGGTCATGCGCGCGCCATGGCATGCAATGCATGCCGGTATCTTGCGGGCCGGATCGCCCTGCGTGACGAGGCGCCGTCCGGCGGCGAGCACGGCAGGCGCAACGTTGCTTTGATCGGCATTGGGGTAGGGCGGTTGCAGATCGGCGAAATACTGGCTGATCTTGCGAAGGTAGTCGTCGGGCAGGAAGGCGAGCAGATAGCCCATTGGCGGATAGGTGCGGCCGCCGTCGCGGAACGCGGTCAACTGATTGAACAGATAGTCGGCCGGTTTGCCGGCAATGCGCGGAAAGTAATCGTTGTTCAGGCCTTGACCCTGCACGCCATGACACGAGGTGCAGGCGCGCACACGCTCGTCCATGGCCGATGGCATGGCGCCGGACGCGTCGGCGGCGAATGCCACGCCGCTCCACATGACGTAAAGCGCAAACAGAACCGACGATCCGATAGTTCGACGATGCACGCCAGGCCTCGATTGGGGAACGTTCTTTGTTCTCGATTATCTCTCGCGCATTCGCACGTGGATTCGCATGCGAAGCCGACAGATGATCTATGTCCACTCTGCCGATATTTTTCTTGTATAGCGACTGCAAGAACAGCAAATCGAAACGGACTTGTTCTGGACGGCGAGTGATGATTCGCTACGGCGATGCGATTGCTTTATATAAACAACGATCTGCCTGAATGCGCCGGTGGGTGGCGGCTTTCGGGCTGCGGGAATAACGCTTGAAACGTTCAGCAGCGTGTATGAGGTTGCAGGAATTTAGTCTAAGCGTCAATAGCAAACACAAGCTCGTTCGACGGGATACCTGATCATGATAGGCGTCGATTAGAGGGCTTTCAACATTTCGCGCGCGGTTCGCCTCGTCCGCCGACGTTATCGCGTGAATGTGATTGTTTGATGATGAGGCACGAGCGTCTGCGAGACGGCGTGAGCCCATCATCCATGAGTCAACTGAAAAGTGCCTTCAAGGCCGTGCGAGCATTGCTGACGAGTTCGCTTTCGCCGATTCGCCCAGGCAACAGATGAAACTCGACGGCGGGCAATGCGGGCAAGCCCACGCTCGCCGGACAGGCCACGACGCCGCCGCCAATCGACGATTCGTTCAGGCAGGAAATGCCGAGCCCGGCCTTCAGCGCGAGTTGCAAACCGGCCACGCCCGATGCGGAGTGCGATACCACGTACGGCACCTTGTGCTCGTCCAGCAACTTCACGACGAAGCGCTGCAACTGGCAGCTCGACGGCAGCAATACGAGTGAATAGGGCGTGGACGGCCGCGGACCCGAATCGGCCGCCCTGACCCACAGCAGTTTCTCGCGCCGCACAACCGTGCTTTGCGCGCCGGCGCGCCGGCCGGCGGCGCGCGTGTTGTCCGCCATGAGCCGCAGTGAGAGCCCGATGTCGAACGACGCATCGTCGCCCGCATTGCTGTCGATCACCGCGCTCGGCTGCACGGTGACGTGCAGCTTCAGGCGTGGGTGCTGTTCCGAGAACGTCTTGAGAATGCGCGCGATGTCGTGCGGACGGTAGTAGTCCGTGATGGCGATACGCAATTCGCCGTCGAGCGAGCGGCCTTGCAGGTCTTCGAACGCGGCTTCGCTCATGGCGATGATGCGCCGCGCGTGGTCGAGCAGCCGGCTGCCGGCCGGCGTGGCGCTCACGCCCTGCTTGCTGCGCACGAACAGCGGCTGGCCGGCGCGCTCCTCGAGTTTCTTCAACTGCTCGCTCACGGAGGACTGCGACAGGAATACCCGCTCCGCGCCCGCCGAAACGCTGCCCGATTCGGCGACGGCGACGAAGGTCCGCAACTGCGTCAGGTCAAATCCACGTTGGCTCATGATTCGGCATATCCGATGGAAGTCATCTGAATTTCCGGCTTTTCCGATGGAAAGCTCAGCCGTAGGATACCCCCAGATTCTTTGCGGAGGGTGTCATGGGAAGCGAAACAATTGCGGGCTTAGGGTTATCCGGCGGGCGAACGGCAAGTCATCGGTGGAAAGTGCTGGGTGTCGGCTTCGCCGCGAACGCGAGCTTTTCAGCGGCGTTCTCGGGGATTCCGACGACAGCGGTTTTCTTGCGCTCGGGGTATCACCTCGGCAATGAGGGGCTGGGCCTCGTGCTCGGCATGCTCGGCCTCGGCATCGCGGTCAGCGAATTGCCGTGGGGGCTCTTGACCGACCGCTGGGGCGACCGGCGCGTCCTGTTGCTCGGACTGCTTTCGACCGCAGCCGCGCTGGCCGGCCTGGCGCTGTTCGTCGTGCCGTCTGGTGCGCACGTGCCAGGTGTGATGGCGCTCGCGCTCGGCCTGTTGCTGGTCGGACTGCTCGGCGGCAGCGTCAACGGTTCGAGCGGCCGCGCGGTGATGGCGTGGTTTCGCGAGGGCGAGCGCGGCCTGGCCATGAGTATTCGCCAGACCGCGGTGCCAGCGGGCGGCGGCCTCGGCGCATTGCTGCTGCCGATGCTCGCGTCGCGCTTCGGTTTCGCGAGCGCCTATGGCGTGCTGGCGCTTGCCTGCGCGATCACGGCGGGGTTCGCGTGGCGCTGGTTGCATGAACCTTCTCATACCGGAGCGGACGGTGCCCGTGAAGTCCGCGACACGGCCGCGGCGAGCGGTGTGCCCGCCAGCGTCTCGCCGTTGCGCGACATCGGCATCTGGCGCGTGGCGCTCGGCGCCGGCGCGTTGTGCGTGCCGCAACTCGCCGTGGTGACGTTCGGCACTGTGTTTCTCCACGATTTCAGCCGCGCCGGCGTGCTGGCGATCAGCGTGACGATGGCCGCGGTGCAAACGGGTGCCGCGATCGCGCGGGTCTGGAGCGGCGGCTGGACCGACCGGCGCGGCAACCGGCGCGGCTACATGCGCGCCTGTAGTCTGCTGACGGCGGTGCTGTTCGCCTCGCTCGCATTGCTGACGGGTCTCGCCCGCATGCATCACACGGCGATGACGGCCGTGTTCGCAGTGATGGTCGTGCTGGGCGGCGTGAGCGCGTCGGCATGGCACGGCGTGGCGTTCACGGAACTCGCCACGCTGGCTGGGACGAGCCGTGCGGGCACCGCGCTCGCGATCGGCAACACCTGTGTGTTCCTTGCGCTGTTCCTGACGCCGCTGGCGATTCCGCCGCTGTTGTCGATAGGTTCGTGGCCGATAGTATGGGCCGTGACCAGTGTATGCGCGCTGATCGCGTTTCCGGTGTTCCCGCGCGCGGCTCGAGAAACCAAAGTGAGGACGGCGCGCGCTTGCGACGCAACCTGACGAGCCGCGGCGCCGGTTGTTGGCCATGCGAAGGGCGGGCGCGGCGGGTTCCTCAAGCGGTTTGGGTGAGACGGTGCATCGGAATTCTGCGGCGAACGATCGAGTCGCCAAGTTCCCTCGAAAATGCGCGGCTCAAAAGACGAAATATTCATTTTGCGTATTTAGATTTTCTTCTTCTGATAGATCCGCGATGGGCTATTAGTTTCTGTGCAGGATTCGGAGCGCTCCGATTTTCGCAATGTTTCGGCGGTGATTTTATGGCTGCCTTGGCGCGCTGTGCGTTGCCAAGCCGGCCGTTAAGGCAGACGTAGAGTCGTTCGGATTTTTCTGCGTATGCGCATTCACTCCTACAACAAACGAGAGAAAATCCTGGTGAATATTCGAATTATCCTGGCGGACGATCATCCATTCGTTCTCCTTGGCGTCCGTGCCGCGTTGGAAATGGAGGCTGGCGTCACCGTCGTCGATCAGGCGACGAATCCTGTTTCGCTGATCGAACGCCTGCGGAGCACGCCCTGCGATGTGCTCGTCACCGATCTCTCGATGCCGGATCTTTCGTTCGCCGTGAACGACGGCTTCAATCTCGTGCGACGAATCCGCGGTGGCTGGCCGCAATTGCGCGTCGTGGTGATGACAACTCTGACAAACCCCGCGATTCTTCGCGCCATCGTGTCGGACGGCGCCGTGAGCATGGTCGGCAAGGCTGAGTCGATGGACGAACTCCGGCACGCGATCATGTTGGCTCGCGATGGTCACGCGTACCTCGGCCGTTCCATCATCGAAGCGCTAGCCCGTCCACACGATCCCGAATACGAACCACCGCCAACGCCGCGTTTAACGGGCAAACAGGTCGAAGTCGTCAGGCTGCTGGTAAGCGGCCAGTCGATCTCTGAGATTGCGACCGCGCTCGGCTGTGATCGGCGCACGGTCACGCGGCAAAAGCGCGAGGCCATGGCAAAACTGGGAGTCACCAATGATCCCGGTCTTTTCTCTTACGTGCGCGCCTATGGAATTCTTAATTTTTAATCGCATATCTAAGTAATTTATTTTTCGAATTAACCGAGGTTGTTTCGGAGCGATCTTATGGTTATTTTCGAAGAAGTATTTAATGATCGCGAGAAGAGCCGTCTTGTTCGTGGAGAGGCAGCAGTCAACTTAGGACGGAGGAGAAATAGAAGATGCGCGACACCGCTGAGGTAAGCACACCCGTTCGCGCGATCATCGCGGACGATCATCCATTGGTGCTGCTGGCGATCGAAAACCTGATGAACGGCTACCCGAATATGGAGATCGTCGGCCGGGGAGCCGACGCCACCGAACTCTTCGCGGAAATCGATCGCTGTTCATGCGACCTGGTGCTCATGGATCTCTACATGCCGGGCGGCGCGGATGGCGACGGACTGGAAGTCGTCAGGCAGTTCAAGACACGGTACCCGGACATCGCGCTCGTGGTGCTCACCATGGAAACCGAGGCGGCCGAGCTTCAAAAGGTGATTTCGCTAGGCGTCGAGGGACTCATGAGCAAGCGCGACCGGATCGACCTGCTTCACGTGGCCGTCATCACCGCGCTGGCGCACGAGCGTTATGTCGGGCCCGCGGTGCGTGCGTTGATCGCCGACGCAACGGTGACCCAGCGTCTAGATTATGTCCGCAAGATTCTCTCGCGCCGCGAACTCGAAGTGTTCACTCAATATGCGTCAGGGTACGGCGTGACTGAGATCGCCGCGCGTTTGGAGCGCAGCGTCAAAACGATCAGCGCGCAGAAGTGCACCGCCATGCGCAAGCTGGCTCTGCGCAGCGACGCGGAATTGTTTCGTTTTGCCGTGGAGTACGGTGTGATCCCTGAGGAACCCATGCCGAAGCGGTGATGAGCCGCTGACAAGTCAGTGACGTGCCGCGCCGTCGCGCGGCGAATAGAAGATGCATTGGCATCGCCTGGGGAAGCACACCGCGTGCAGGGCATGTCAGTCGATAAGACAACAGAAAATGAGACAGAAGATCCGCGTCATCATCGCAGACGATCACGACTGCGTTCGTGTCGGCGTCAAGCGTGTATTGCAAGCCGCGGCGAACATCGAATGTGTCGGCGAAGCGGCCGACACGCACGAACTGGCGGAATTACTAGACGCCTGCGCGTGCGACGTCGTCGTTTCCGATATCAGCATGCCGGGCATTCATGGCGGCAGCAACGCGGTGTCGTTTCTGCGCCGCTTGCTGCGGGGCCAGTCGCATCCATGCGTCGTGGTCCTCACCATGATCTGCCATGCACATATGCTGTCCGGCCTCTTGCATATCGGCGTGAGCGCAATCGTCGATAAACGCGAGACCGTCACAGCATTGATCGACGCGATCGAGGCCGCCTTTGCCGGGCACATCTATCTGTCGGAACACGCGCGGGTCGCGATCGACGCGGCCGACGCGCCGCCGCAACTACGCGCCGGCATGCTGAGCGCACGCGAGTGGGAAGTATTCCAACTTTATGTGCAAGGTCTAGCAGTCCATGAAATCGCGGTGCGCTTGCAGCGCAGCGGCAAGACCATCAGTACGCAAAAACGTAGTGCCATGCGCAAGCTCGGGCTGGAAACGGAAGCCGACCTGATCGACTACGCGCGGCAGATCGGATTGACCTGATCTGATATCTGATGGGCATATTGCGTTGCGCAGTCGGGAAATGATTTTGGAGAACCAGGAATTTAGGAGTGTTCTGATTGGTTGTGGGAGGTTGCCGTCTCATAGTTCTGAATTCACTACGGCTTTATTCCGAGCTCTCCTGATGAAAGCTGTCGTTTCGTCAAGCTGAGCGATGCCCGGGCCGTGAGAATACAGGCAGATTTGTGGCGGCGATCGTGCAATGCCGTCTGCCTGGCGGACAGAACCAGGAGGCGGCATGGGTGCGTTAGGTAAGCGGTTGTTGGTCGAGGGTGTCGGAACGGCGTGGCTGGTGTTCGTCGGCTGCGGCAGCATCGTATTGAATGTCGGTGTGATCCAGCAGGCGTCCGGGGTGCTGGAAGTGGCATTGGCATTCGGCCTCGCCCTCGCTACGGCCACCTATTGCTTCGGCGCCGTGTCTGGCGGTCATTTCAATCCCGCTGTCACCGTAGGTTTCACGGTCGCGCAACGTTTTCCGGTCAGGGATCTGCTCCCCTACATCGCGTCGCAAATTCTCGGTGCGATCGTTGCCGCCGCGCTACTGCTTTACGTGGCGGGCGGGCGTCCCGGGTTCGATCTGGGCGTGAGCGAGTTCGCGGCAAACGGCTTCGGCGACCATTCTCCCGCCGACTATCAGATGCATTCGGCGCTGGCCATCGAGTTCGTGCTGGCCTTCGGTTTTGTCACGGCAAGCCTGTTGGTCGCCCACAGGCGAGACATGGCGCCGATCGCGCCGCTGGTCGTCGGCGTCTGCCTGGTGCTGGTCTATCTGGTGTCGATTCCGGTTACCAACGGCTCGGTCAATCCCGCGCGCTCCACGTCCCAGGCGTTGTTCGTCGGCGACTGGGCGCTGGACCAGCTTTGGCTGTTCTGGGCTGCGCCTCTGTCGGGCGGTGTCATGGCCGGGGCGCTGTTCTCGTTTCTGCACGGCAAGGCTGACGACGCTGCCGCTACGCTCGCCGACGGCCGCGGCGAAGTCGCCTGAGTGTCGCCGGTGCCATCATCGTGTCCGCCGTTAATTCCGTGTCAGGCGTTGCAATGAGGCGTTTGCTTGAACGCCTCTCGCTGTGTCTGTTCGCCTGGCTCCTTGTCGTCGCCGCGCAAACAACAGCCGTTGCCCAATCGTTCGACAATCGCTCGAACGCTCAGGTCGTCGCCAACTTTCCCGCGAAACTAACCGTCGGCGTTCTCGCTAACAGTTGGCTGCCGTTCGACGCGATGCAAGACGGTCAACTCACCGGCATGAGCGTCGACTATCTGCGCGCCGTTGTCGGGCCGAACGTGGTCATCGAAGCCAAGGAGTTTCCGGACCTGACGCAATTGCTCGCGGCCGCCTGCGCCGGACATGTCGATTTGATGATGAGTCTTGCCCGCACACCTGAGCGCGAGCGGTGCCTGAGTTTTACCGCGCCTTATTTCCGTTCTTCCTCGTCGGTCGTGGTGCGCCGGGACAGCAACAGTTATGCGAACCCCGCCCAGTTAGCGGGAGCGCGCATCGCAATAGAAAAAGGCTTTGCGCTCGAGCGTGTGACACGCGAGCGCTTCCCACGCGCCCAGATCGTCACGTTTTCCGTGACGCGCGAGGCACTCGCCGCCGTGATCCAGGGCGACGCGGACGTTTATCTCGGCTTCACTACCGCCGTGCAATATGCATTGTCCACCGACGAGTTTCGTGGCTTGCGAGTGGCGTTCGAGGAGAGCGCCAAAACCGCCAATTTGCGCTTCGCGGTGCCCCGGAATCAGACTGCATTGCGGGACAAACTTGATCAGGCGCTCGCGTCGATTAACCCGGCCGACGATGCGGCTATCCGCGCGCGCTGGCTATCCGGCAACTTCGACGCGAAGCCTTTGCCCACCGTGCCGCGTCTCGCGCTAACGCCGCAGGAGCAGGCGTGGCTTAGTTCGCTGCCGCCATTGCAGGTCGGTTTCGATAACAATTGGGCGCCCTTCAGTTACGTCGACGGTTCTGGCCGGCCCGCGGGCATTGCCGCCGACTATCTGACGTATCTGAGTCGCACGCTCGGCGTCGTGTTCAATCGCGCCGACACGGCTGACTGGCCCGCTGCGATCGAAGCATTTCAGCGCGGCGAACTTGCGATCCTCGCCACTGCTTCGAGTCACGATCCCCGCCTTTCGACGGCGCGGCACACCAGTGCGTACGAGCACTACCCGCTGGTGCTCATCGGGCGAGAGGACGAACCGGCGGCTCGCTCGCTGAACGATTTTGCGTCACGCCGCATCGTCGTTTCGTCGCATGTCGGCGGGTCGGTTACGCTCCCATTCCAGCGAATTCCGCAGGACCACGTGGTAGTTGCGCCCAGCCTCGACGACGCCCTCAAGATGGTTGAGTCCGGCGAGGCAGACGTTCTGGTGGGCAACGTGGCCGCCGCCGATATCCTGCTCAAGCAACGGTACAGCGGTGTCCTCAAGATCCTCGGCACGGTTGGCGATTCCGACGCGCTCGACTTTGCTGTGCGCCCGGACCTGAGCCCACTCGCCGGGCTGATCGATCGTGCGCTGCTCGCAATGCCGCCCGCGCAAAAGCAACGCATCCGGCAGAAGTGGGTCACCGGCAATGCACCCGGGTCAGGCACGTGGAGCGTGACCGCGGTGCGTCTGCTGCCGGTGCTGATTGGCGTCTGCGTCGTGCTGCTGATCACCCTGCGTGCCTATCTGTTGCTGCAGCGCGAAGTCAGGTTGCGCAAGACAACGGAGCGGGAACTGGAACTGCAACTGAACTTCCAGGAAACCTTGATGAAGACGGTGCCCTATCCGCTCGTCGCCAAGGATCTCGATGGCCGCTATATCGCAGTCAACGAAGCCTATGAGCAAGCTTGCGGATTGGGCCGCGAGGCGATCGTCGGACGAACCACCCTGGAGGTGCAAACGTGGGGCGAGGCCAACAGCCGCATCCTGGACGAGATGACTCGCGAGATGCTGAACGGTGGCGAGACTGCGCAGGTGGAGTTGCAATTCGAGCGCGACGCGGGCAACGTGCGACATGGCCTTTTCTGGACCCGTATCTGTCGCCGCAGTGACGGTCAACCGGCTTGCGTGCTCGGCACGATGGTCGATATCACCGATATCCGGCGCGCCGAAATGCGTGCGCGTGAGACCGAGCGGCGCCTCTTCGACGTGACTCGCTCACTGCCGGCCGTGGTATTTCAACTGCGCCGCACCGCGGATGGCACGTATTCGTTTCCGTATATCGGCGGAGACACGCGTCATCTGCTGGGCGTACGAGACGGTTCGCAGAGCAGCAGCGATCATGTCGATTTCCAGCGCGTGTGCGAGGAGGATAGGGCGTTCGTGCTGGCTGAACTCGAACGCTCGGCGCACTGCGAAACGCCCGTGAACATGGAGTTTCGTTTCGCCGGCGACGAGGACGTCAAATGGGCGCGAGCCGAACTGGTGCCGCGCCGCGAATCGGACGGAAGCGTTGTGTGGAGCGGTTACTGGGTGGATGCCAGCATGGAGCACGCGCGCTCCGACGAGCTTGCGCGAGCGCGCGATCTTGCCGAAGCGGCCTCGCGCGCTAAAGACGACTTCTTTGCCATGATGAGCCATGAAATCCGCACGCCGATGAATGGCGTGCTCGGTCTCGTGGAAGTGCTGGAGCGCACGCCGCTCAATGCAGACCAGGGCGAAATGCTGGGCATGATCCACGAGTCGGCGGGCGCGCTGCTACAGATCCTCGACGACCTGCTCGACTATTCGAAAATCGAAGCGGGGCGGCTGACCATCGAGGCCGAAGCCATCGATATACGTGAACTGGTGGACAACGCTGTCGGCTTGCTGGCTGGCCGCGCCCATGAAAAGGGCCTGAAAGTGCGCGTGGATATCGGATCGGACGTCGCCGCCACACTGCGCGGCGACAGCGTCCGGTTGCGACAGATCCTCTTCAACCTGCTAGGCAATGCGATCAAATTTACGCCGCAGGGCGAGGTCGACGTGTGCGTGTCGGTCGTCGCGCAAGACGACGGCATTCAGACGCTCGAAATGATCGTAGAGGACACCGGAATCGGCATCGCGCCCGAGGTGCAGGCCAAGCTGTTCGAGCCGTTCGTGCAGGCGGAATCGTCCACCACACGCCGTTTCGGCGGCACGGGCCTCGGCTTGACGATCTGTCGCAAGCTGATCGACCTCATGAACGGCTCGCTCAAGTTGCGCAGCGAACCGGGTAGCGGCACGCGCATGACCGTGCGGCTCGCCATGCCTATCGAGACGCAGCGCTATTCGGTCAACGGCTTGCGCGGCAAACGCGGAATCGTGGCAACCGGCGAGGCGCGCGTCGCGCAGGCCCTGATGCACTTTGGCGAGGCGCTTGGACTCGAGTTGCGCCGCGTCCCGCCTGATGCGCCGGAACTGCACGATCGCGCCGCACTCGCCGAAATCGATCTACTGTTCGTGAGCGAAAATGTGGCCTTGCCGGCGGACATCAGGCCGCGCACGCGCGTCATCAGTCTGACCGAGAAGCCCAAGCCGACGGGCTACCGCATTCTCGACGACAACGTGCGCGTCAGCGTCAATCCCATTTCGTGGCGCGGCCTCGGCGCCGCGTGTGCCGCTGCGATGACGGGCCTGCCGTCGGTGGCGCCGCGGTCGGCAGGCATGCCGCGTACGCCGGAAAGCGGCGCTTCGCCCCCAGATCGTGAGCGGGCCATTGCCAGCGGCCGGCTGATCCTCGTCGCAGAAGATCATCCGGTCAATCAGGAGTTGATCCGTCATCAGCTCGCGTTGCTTGGTTTTGCCTGCGACGTGGCGAACGACGGCGCGGAGGCGCTGGCCGCTTTGGAGCATACGAGTTACGGCTGTCTGATCACAGATTGCCACATGCCGAACGTCTCCGGTTACGAACTCACGCGCCGTATTCGTGAAAGTGAGCAGGACGGCGCGTATCGCCTGCCCATTCTGGGTATCACAGCGAACACCGCGCCCGAAGACCTGAATCTTTGCCGCGACGCCGGCATGGACGATAGCCTCGTGAAGCCGACCCGGCTCGCCACGCTGCGTGATTATCTGAGCCGCTGGTTCGGCACTGACAGCGCGTGGCAAGCCGCGCCTGCGGAGGCCGTCAGCACGCCGGCGGTTGCCGTGCCGGATGTGCGTGGCGGCGCGGGACCGTTCGTGCCGGTCGACCTCGGGCACATGACACAACTGTGGGGCAGCGAGTCGACGGTCAAGGCTTTACTCGACTCCTTCGTGTCGTCCGTGCGCGAGGACGTGCAGTCGTTGTCGCCGTTGCTCGAGCGCGTGGAGCCCGAGCATATCGAGCTGGAAAGGGTGCGCGAATGGCTTCATCGCGTGGCGGGGGCGGCGAGCGTCCTGCAATATCCGCCGCTGCTCACCGCACTCGAAGATTATCGCCGCGAAATCACCATCAAACCGCCGGAACGTGTGCGCGACGACGGGATGCTGTTAATCGACAAGTGCAATGCCATGCTGGACGGAATCGAACAGCAGGCCGCCTTGCTCGTATAAGCACGCTCCACGCAGGTGTGCGCGTCGAAGCGAGCGCGCCTCTGCGGACGAGAGCGTGGCAAATTGGCCAACCAGACAACCAGACCAACAGACGAAAAAAAACGCGGCCGAAGCCGCGTTAAAGATTTGGAGACTTCCCTCGATGAAGGAGTCACTTCTCGCAAGCAGAAGCATAACCGGGATGTTGCGGTTCATTCATTACAAAATTCGCAATTAACTGTTTGAGTAAATCGATTAAAACGTCGCCGGGACGCGCCCTGAGCGATATCGCAGGCATGTCGGTGCGCCGGAAACGCCCGGCGAATCACTACGGACACCTACAAACTCGCCACGCGTTCCAGCGCGCCTGAAAGCAGGTGCACTGAACGAAAGTGACCGAAAAAACCACGCAACGGCCGCGCGCGCCCCACCACAAACAGATTCGGCGGATTTGCACTAGTATGTGGTGGCTTCGCGCGCGGCCGAGTGTCGGTGCGGCGGGGCTTCAAGTCCGGAGAAGACCATGACTGCGCTTCGAAAAGTGAATCTTGCAGTGGTGTTGTGGGCGTTGGCGTCGGGTGTCGCCTTCGCGGATACGGTGGCATTGAAGGCGGATCTCGAGCCTTCGAGCGAGGTGCCGCCTCGCGTGAGCCACGGGCACGGTATGCTGGACGCCACCTTCGACACGTCGACGAAATCCCTGCAATGGACGGTCAGCTATGAAGGCTTGAGCGGCCCGGCAACCGCCGCGCATTTCCACGGACCCGCGCCGGTGGGCCAGAACGCCAAGGTTCAGGTGCCGATCGACAAGGGCGCGCTCGCCAGCCCGATCAAAGGCTCGGCGGCGCTGACCGAACAGCAGGTGACGGATCTGATGGCGGGCCAGTGGTACTTCAACGTCCACACCGCGCAGAATCCGATGGGTGAAATTCGTGGGCAGGTTTTGCCGGCGAACTAGGCGAGCGGAAAGCCTGATCCGGCGGCGCCGGCGTTTTCAAGATTAGAAGCCGCCATCCACCGACGCAGCCGCGAACGCACGTAACATGACAGGACACAATCGAAGGAGCGTGTCCCGATGAGTTGGCAAAGCGCACTCGCGTGCTGGTATCTGCGCAGGCAGTTTCGACCGGAAACCCTCAAGCCACGCATCAATGTCGAACGAGCGCGCGCGCTGAGCGCCAAGCGCGTCTGGTCGCCGCGGGTGCCGGGCGGCTGGCGTCTGCGGGAGCTGTACGGCGCGGACGATTCGCCGTTGCGCGGCGAGTGGATCGAGCGCGCCGACCGTGCGCTAGCCACGAACGCCGGGCCGACCGTCCTGTATTGCCACGGCGGCGGCTATTACTTCTGTTCACCGCGTACCCATCGCTCGATCGTGTTCGGTCTGGCGGCGCGTGCCGATGCACCGGTTTTTTCCCTCGACTACCGTCTTGCGCCCGAGCACCGCTTCCCGGCGGCGCTCGATGACGCGACCGCAGCCTACCGTCAGTTGATCGCCGACGGCATGACGCCCGAGTCGATCGTCATCGCGGGCGATTCGGCGGGCGGCGGTCTTGCGCTTGCCACGCTGGTGGCGCTGCGCGATGCGGGCGATCCCGTGCCGGCAGGCGGCCTGCTGTTCTCGCCCTGGACCGATCTGGCCGCGACCGGCGTTAGCATTCGCACTAACGACGGTCTCGATCCCATGTTCAGCGGCTCGGCGATCGCCCGGGCGGGGAAGCTCTATCTCGGCGACACGCCCCCCACGCATCCCTACGCGTCTCCCGTCTACGCGGACCTGCATGGCTTGCCGCCGCTCTTCATCATGGCAGGCAGCACTGAAGTCTTGCTCGACGACTCGCAACGCGTGGCCGACAACGCGCGCGCGGCGGGCGTCGACTGCGAACTCGAAGTGTGGAACAAGATGCCGCACGTCTGGCCGATCTTCGCGCCGTTCATCCCCGAGGGAAATCGCGCGCTCGACCGCGCCGCCGCCTTCGTGCGGCGCGTGACGAACCGCGCGGCTCAGCCGTCGAGCGCGATGTCGATCGTCTGATAAGCGGCCTCAACCGTCGCCTGGCCGTATTGCCGTTCCAGCCGACGCACGGTGAAGTGACCGTGCGCGACCTGCTGGAAGTGGTCGATGAACACCGTATTGACCATCGCGCCGAGCACCGCGCCGATCGCCGGAATCGACTTTGCGGCAATCTGTTCGCTGACCTGCACGGAGAAGCGCGCGGCGATCGTGTTGAGCAGGCGCAACAAGGCCGCGGAACCGTGCGCGGTGAAGCCCTTGGTGGCGATTTCGGATGACGCTTTCGACACCGCCTGCGCGAGCGCGCCGCGCATGATGAAGTAGCCGAAGTCGGCGTCGTCGTCGGCTTTTGACGTGCCGCCCATGCCAAGCACCGTCAGACATTGCAGCTGCGTCTCGATCGCCGTCAGATCCTCGCCCTCGCTGCGAGCGATATCGCAGATCGAGCGGAACATCAGCGTGGTCGTGACGGGCAGTTCGACGGGCAGCGCGAACAGCCCGAATGCGCCGCCGGCCGCGCCAGTGGTCGCCACGGCAAACTTGTGCAGCAAGTTGCTCGGCTTGTCGGGCACCGCCAACGGCGTCGCGCCGTCCCGTCTCCCCAGCGTGCGCAGCGCGATCGACAGGCACTTGCGTAGCGCCAGCTCCGTCGCGTCGGTGACTTTTTCGTTGGCGAACGCCGGCATGCGCGCGAGCAGTTTTTCCAGCGGCGCGCCGACGATGCTCGCCAGCTTCATCGCCAGAGCGGGGCTCTCCAGCTCGTGTTTTGCGTGGCGCAGCGCCTTCAGGTCGTCGTCCGATAACGATTGTGTTGCGAGCGAACTCGGCTCCATGTGCCTCCCTGGCGTCATGTGATTTTCCTTTCTTCAGTCGATTGTCAGCGCGGCAAAGCCAGCAGCCTGTCCCGCTTAGAGCGTCGCAGCGTGGTATGATTCCCAATCGTTTGACGTGTCAACTGTTGCGCTATCAAAAATGGCTGTCCATACCGCGGCCCACCACTCGAGTGGGCAAGTTTTACCGTTCCGTGAGTCGCTTCTGGCGATGCTCGGCATCTCCTTCGTCACGATGCTGGTCGCACTCGACCAGACCGTGGTCGGCACAGCGCTTCCCACCATCGTCGCCGAACTCAAGGGTTTCGAGTTGTATGCGTGGGTTGCCACGTCGTATCTGCTGACCTCGGTGATTACCGTGCCGATTTTCGGCCGGCTCGGCGATTACTACGGGCGCAAGCCGTTCGTGATTGCGTCGATCGTCGTGTTCACGGGCGCCTCCGTGCTGTGCGGCGCGGCCAACAACATGCTGTTCCTCGTGCTCGCGCGCGGCCTGCAAGGCATCGGCGGCGGCATGCTAGTCGGCACCGCGTTCGCCTGTATTCCTGATCTGTTTCCCGACTCGGTTGTGCGCCTGCGCTGGCAGGTGCTGATGAGTTCGGCGTTCGGCATCGCGAATGCGGTGGGCCCGTCGCTCGGCGGGTTCCTGACGCAGTATTACGGCTGGCGCTCGGTTTTCTACGTGAATCTGCCGGTCGGTCTCCTCTCGCTGTTTTTTGTCTGGCGCTTCCTGCCGCATCTGCGTCATGTCGAACACGAAGGCAAGATGCGGCTCGACTGGCCCGGCGCCGTGCTGATCGCCGTGGCACTCGGCTCGCTGCAACTATTCGTCGAGTTGCTGCCGAAGCATGGCGTGACCTTGAGCGCGGCCGCATTGCTCGCGCTGAGCGTCGCGTCGGCTTACGCGTTGTGGCAGTGGGAAAAGCGCTGCCCGACGGCGATCCTGCCGGTCGACATGTTCCGCAACCGTAGTCTCGCCACGCTCTTCACGCTCGCCGTGTTGGGCGGCTTTTCGATGTTCTCGCTGCTGTTCTACGCGCCGTTGCTGTTTCAAGGCGGCTTCGGCATGTCGCCGAAGGAAGCGGGTCTCGTCATCACGCCGCTGGTCGTATTCATCACGATCGGCAGTATTGCGAACGGGCGCATCGTCTCACGGGTGCGCAACCCGAATCTGATGCTGTATATCGGCTTTGCACTGCTCGCGCTGGCATGTCTGGGCGTCGTCGTCGCGACACGCGCCATGCCGCAGTGGCTCTTGATGTCGTTCATGATCGTCGGCGGATTGGGACTCGGTTTCGTCATGCCGAACCTGACGATTTTCGCGCAGCAAACGGCAGGCCGAGAACACCTCGGTATCGCGACGGCGCTGCTGCAATCGCTGCGGATGATCGGCGGCATGATCGGCACGGCGCTAACCGGCACACTGGTCAGCCATATGTACGCGAGCGGTGTGCGCAATACGTTGGAGAACGATCACGCTTCGCAATGGTTCGCGGACCTCGGCGATCCGCAAATCCTCATCAATCGGGACGCGCAAACTACTTTGCTCGACCAGTTGGCGCACGCGGGCCATAACGGCGCGATGCTGCTCGAGAGCGCGCGCGAAGCGCTCGTGTCGGCGATTCATCTGGGGCTCGCCATGGCGGCCATTATCGCGGTGGTGTCGGTCTGGCAAAGCCGCCGCGTGCCGCCGATCAAACTCCAGCGCAAGCTCGAGCCCGTGATTCACGCGGACTGATTTTTTAGACTTACCGTTTTACTCATAGATCATGGAAGAACAGGACCGCGTCGCCGTCATGCAGCAATTCGGCCGCACATATCGGGCGTTCATGTCGGCTTTCGAGGCGCATGTCGGCCATCCGTTGCCGCGCTGGCGCATTCTGCTCGCGCTGCACGAGCAGGCCGGCGAGTCGTCGCAGAAGCGGCTGGTGGAGCGCTTGCGCGTCGATCCGGGCGCGTTGACACGGCAGTTGAAAACGCTGGAAGGTTTGGGCTGGATTGCTCGCAGCATGGATGCGCGCGACAACCGCGTGACCAACGTGCGGTTGACGGAGGCGGGACATTCTGCGACCGAAGCCAGCTTGCCGCGTCGCAACGCGTTTCTGCACGACACGATCGCCGTGCTGCCGGACGAAGCGCTGAACGCGCTGTCCGGTGCGTTGAAGATGCTCGAGGCGAGAATCGGCGAAGTGGCGGCTGCCGCTGGCGCAGCCGAGGCTGCCGAGCAAACCCGCCCGACAGTGGGCGATAAAGCGCCGCGCCAGGCCTGATTTGCTGGGCGCGGCTGAACCTGGTCAGTGCGGCGGAACGACGCGAACAAAATCACGCGTTCCGCAACACCACGAAAGGCGCGCCTCGCTTCCCGAGAAAGCGCCCTTCGTGAAGCCAATCAGAAAAACGTTTCGATCACTTCTTTTACGCGATATGCCGGATCGACCACCAGCACCTGACGCCATTTGTCGAACGTCAGACACGGGTGCGAGATGTCGAACGCGATCATGTCGCCCACTTTCAGGTCAGCGCCTGCCGGAATCCGCAGATACGCATGCTGATCCATCAAGCCGAAAATCTCCCAGCCTTCACTCGCCGCGATATCACGAGGCGCTTCGTTGCCCGGACGATAGTGGCGCGCCGGTTCCGGCATGCCCGCATCGAATGCGGAATCGCGCTTGCCGAGACCGATGATCGCGCGATCCGGTTCAGGAATCGACTGCACATACGCCCACAGTTGCAGCGCCGGCAGCAACCCTTCGCCCATTTTCTTAGCGACCGGATTACGCGCGAAGATTTCCGTCTGCGCCTTGCGATAAATGCCGACGTCGTGCGTCAGATAACAACCTGGACGCAGCACGACCTCGACCTTGCCGGTCTCCGAGGCCTTCACGAATTCTTCCGCGACCACGTCGTACCAGGCCGAACCTGCGCCTGACAACACGGCCGGCGTACGCGCAAACCGACCCTGCTCGACGAGTTCGCGTGTAACCGCGACCGCGCTTTGCAGGAACTCGCGCACTTCGTGTTCTTCCTTGAGTACGCCTTCATACAACTCGACGCCGGCGAGCTTCAGCGTGTCCGGATAGCGTGCAATCGCCTCCAGCACCGCATTGCGCTGCGCCACGTCGCGCACGCCCGTGCGGCCGCCCGACACGCCGAGTTCGAGCAGCACCTGCAACTGCTTGTTCACCGACTTGAAAAACTCACCCAACTGTTCGACGCCTTCCACTGAATCGACGAGGCAGAAGAATTCGAAATCTGGATCGCTCAGCAACTCTGCGACCATCATCATGTTGTGACGACCGACCAGCTGGTTGGCCATGAGAACACGCGACACGCCGCCGTGATAAGCCGCGCGCACCTGATGCGCGGTGGCGAGCGTGATGCCCCACGCGCCGTTTTCGAGCTGACGTCGGAACAGCTGCGGCGCCATGGTCGTCTTGCCGTGCGGCGCGAGCTTGACGCCGTATTCCGCGACGAATGCCTGCATCCACTTGAGGTTGTGTTCCACGCGGTCCGCGTACAGCACGGCGGCCGGCAGGCTCACGTCTTCGTTCAGCAGGTTCCACTCGAGGCGCGTGGCATCCGTGAGTTGAATGCTGGTGCCCGGAACCATGCCCAAGCCCTTGCTATAAGGATCAATCGTTGCGCCCTGATAGTTTGTAACTTTCATGTCTCCTTGCTCCATCGTCCAGTTAAATTGAATCAAATTTGACTTTACCATGTTACCGAAAGTACGATGGATGGAGAAATGTTATTTAGTACCACGGTTCGCCGCGGGCGCGTTACAGGCTTTCGCGCGGCCACCCACAGTCCGCAATGAATCTAACCGCCGAACCGCTGGCTTTCGACATCGTCGCGCGCATTGCCGAATGCGCGCCGGAACTGCGCTCGGCCGAACGCAAGGTCGCCGCGCTGATTCTCGACGACCTGACGGGCGCCTCGCGCGCCAGCATCGGCGCGCTCGCGCAGCGGGCGGAAGTGAGCGTCGCGACTGTGACGCGCTTTGCCAAGGCCGTGGGCTGCCGCGATGTCCGCGAACTCAAACTGCGGCTTGCGCAGGCGGCGGCCGTCGGTCAGCGCTTCCTGCAGCCCGGCGGCCCGAGCGACGCGCCCGAGCCGATCGCGACTCGCGTGTTCGACGAATTGCAGACCGCGCTGGCGCATAACCATCAATTGCTGCGCCAGGCGCCGCTCGGCGACGCGGCGGCTGCTCTGCGCGGCGCGCGCATGATCTACGTGTTCGGCATGGGCGGCGGCTCGACCGCGCTCGCCGACGAAATGCGCTTCCGGCTCGTGCGCCTGGGCCGGCCTGTCGCGACCTATCAGGACGGCTTGCTGCAACGCATGGTCGCCAGCACCGTGTCGCGCGAATGCGTGGTGATCGCGCTGTCTACTACCGGGCGCGTGCCCGAGATGGTCGAGAATTGCAAGATCGCGCGCAGTTATGGCGCGACGGTGATTGCGCTGACCGCGCCGGCTTCGCCGCTCGCGCGCCTGGCCGATTGGGTGATCCCGATCGTCGCTTTTGAGACCGATTTCATTTACAAGCCGTCGTCGTCGCGTTACGCGATGATGATGGCGCTCGATGTGCTCGTCACCGAACTTGCCGTCAGTCAGGGTGACGAGAGCCGCGAATTGCTGCGCCGCATGAAGCACGCACTCGACACGCACCGCGGCGGCGGCGATCGACAACCGTTAGGAGACTGATCCATGCACTCGCATCCCGAAGCCGCTGATACGCTGATCGTCGGCGCGCAACTGTATGACGGCACGGGCGCGCCGCCTGTCGAACGCGATGTCGCGGTTCGCGACGGCCGCATCGTCGCGATCGGCAACCTGTCGAACTGGCTCGCCGAAGAAGTGATCGAGGCTGAAGGCCGCGCGTTGGCGCCGGGTTTCATCGACGTTCACACGCACGACGACACGCACGTGATCCGCTCGCCGCAAATGCTGCCGAAGATCACGCAAGGCGTGACGACGGTGATCGTCGGCAATTGCGGCATCAGCGCGTCGCCGGTTGCGCTGAAGGGCGATCCGCCGGATCCGATGAACCTGCTCGGCGAGCGCGACGCATTCCAGTATCCGACCTTCGCCGCATATGTCGAAGCGGTGAACGCGGCGCGGCCCGCGGTGAATGTCGGCGCGCTGATCGGGCATACGGCGTTGCGCAGCAACCAGATGGACCGGCTCGATCGCGCGGCGACGCCGCAGGAAATCGACGGCATGCGCGCGCAACTCGAAGAAGCATTGGCCAATGGTGCACTGGGTCTGAGTTCAGGGCTCGCGTACGGCTCGGCGTTTTCTGCGCCGACCGAAGAAGTGATGGCGTTGGCCGAACCGCTCGCCGCAGCCGGCGCGCTGTACACCACGCACATGCGCACCGAATTCGACGCGATTCTCGATGCCATGGACGAGGCGTATCGCGTGGGCCGTCACGCACACGTGCCGGTGGTGATTTCGCATCTGAAGTGCGCGGGTCCGTCGAACTGGGGACGCAGCGAAGAAGTGCTGAAGTCGCTCGAAGGCGCGAGCCGCCTGCAGCCGATCGGTTGCGATTGCTATCCGTACAACCGCAGTTCCTCGACGCTCGATGTGAAGCAGATCTCGGGCGACATCGACATCACGATTACGTGGTCGGAGCCGCATCCGGAGATGGCGGGCAAGCTCGTGAAGGAGATTGCGGCGGAGTGGGGCGTCTCGCAGCAGGAAGCGGGCAAGCGCTTGCAACCGGCGGGCGCGGTGTATCACAACATGTCGGAAGACGACGTGCGGCGCATCCTCTCGCATCCCGCGACCATGGTCGGCTCGGATGGCTTGCCGAACGATCCGCTGCCGCACCCGCGCTTGTGGGGCGCATTTCCGCGCGTGCTCGGCCACTATGCGCGGGACGCGGGCTTGCTGCCGCTCGAAGAAGCGGTGCGCAAGATGACCAGTTTGTCGGCGCGTCGCTATGGACTCACGCAACGCGGCGAGGTGCATATCGGTTACCACGCCGATCTGGTTTTATTCGACCCGGCCAAGGTGCGCGACGTGGCGACGTTCGAGAACCCGCAACAGGCCGCCGACGGCATCGACGCGGTGTGGGTGAACGGCGTGTTGACGTATCGCGACGGCGAAGTGACGGGTGAGCGCGCCGGCCATTTCGTGGCGCGCGGCGCGGCGTCGAAGGGCGACGCGCACGGCGCGTTCTGATTGTTTTTCCGATTGATGAATCGATTGATTGCGGCGCGCGGGGCGATTCGGCCGAACGCGCGCCGGACTTTTCAAGGAGTATGAAGATGAAGCGTTATGGCGTTGAAGGTGGAAAAGGCACAGGCGGTCAGCATATGCCGTTTGCACGCGCAGTCGAAGCGGACGGCTGGCTGTTCGTGTCCGGACAGACGCCGATGGAAAACGGCGAAGTGATCAACGGCGGGATTGTCGAGCAATCGCACAAGGCGATTCAGAATGTGTTCGCGATTCTGAAGGAAGCCGGTTATGGCGCCGAGCATGTTGTCCGCTGCGGCGTGTGGCTGGATGATCCGCGTGACTTTGCGTCGTTCAACAAGGTGTTCCGCGAGTACTTCGGCGACAATCCGCCGGCACGTGCATGTGTCGTTTCTTCGATGGTGATCGATTGCCGCGTCGAAGTGGATTGTGTGGCTTACAAGAAGCCTTGATGTGAGTGAGCGTCGGCCAGGTTGAAGTGGTCGGCGCTTGTCGACGTTTTGCCGTTGCTGGTTGAGCAATGCCGGCTCGAAAGATTGATGCTTCCGCTTCTGAACCGTCTCCCGTTCGTCGAGAAGCGTCTGCGGGAATTTTCTATTTAGCCCCGCGAAAATTCACATTCTCTGCGCCGGCAGCCATGGCACTGCCGAAGTCACGACGTCCCCGCCAATCCCGGATTTTTCTCCTTGTTCCGAATGTGATCCTTGACGCTTTGTCGATAGGACAAACGCCGTCATTCCGTCGGAATTTTCCCGCGCTCATATTCCCTGTGCTGTCGTTTGATCGAAACGACTGGCGTCTGAACTAATCGGTCTTTCACCTCAAATTTTCTCATTGAGGCATTTCTCTCAAAAAGGGGATCGATTAGACTTTGCCCCCTTTGTAGGAACCGCTTAATAAATCTTTCTAAGCGGTCGCGGTCTGTCACAAACGCGCAATCCACGAGGCCCGCATTTCGCCCGGCGGCGAAAGCGAATCACATCGAACAAGACAACATACAAACAGCGCATTTCAATGGTAAAAAATCAGGACGCCGAATCAACGGTCATTGAAGATCCAGGCCTGGCCGCGCTCGTCACCATTGCCCGATTCCACAATATCGCCGCCGATGCAGCCCAACTCAAGCACGCGGCTGCGACGATCGACGGCCGGTTTTCCGACAAGGATCTCGTCCTTTCGGCTCGCAGCCTCGGACTGAAAGCGCGAATTGTTCCGTTGCGTCTTCAAGCCTTGCCGACCGCGCCGCTGCCCGCACTCGTGTTCGATCGCGAGGGGCGGCACTTCATTCTCGCCAAATCGGATGGCAAGACGGCGCTCATCTTCGAGCCTGGCATGGCGGCGCCGACCATCAGGCCGATAGAAGACATCGCGGCGCGTGGCACCGGAAGAATGCTGCTGTTCGCATCGCGCGCGTCGCTGGCGGGTGAACTGGCACGCTTCGATTTTTCCTGGTTCATTCCAGCCATCGTTCGCTATCGTAAGTTGCTGCTCGAAGTGCTCGGCGTTTCGCTGGTATTGCAACTGTTCGGACTTGTCTCGCCGCTGATGTTCCAGGTCGTGATGGACAAGGTGCTGGTCAATCGCACCTACAGCACGCTGAACGTCGTGTGCGTGACGCTGCTGGTCGCTTCGGTCTTCGAAGTGTTGTTGACGGGATTGCGCAACTACGTGTTCTCTCACACGACGAACCGGATCGACGTCGAACTCGGCGCTCGTTTATTCCGGCATCTGGTGGCGCTGCCGCTCGGGTATTTCGGCGCGCGCCGCGTCGGCGATACGGTTGCACGGGTGCGGGAGCTGGAGAATATCCGCAATTTCCTGACCGGACAGGCGCTCACCGCCATTATCGACCTCGCGTTTTCGTTCGTGTTTCTCGGTGTGATGTGTGTGTACAGCGTGGCGTTGACGCTTCTGGTCGTCGCCTCACTGCCTGTGTATGGCGTCGTGTCGGCACTGCTCGTGCCCGCGTTCCGCTCGCGGCTGAATGAGAAATTCGCGCGCGGCGCGGACAACCAGTCGTTTCTCGTGGAGTCGGTCTCCGGTGTCGAGACGCTCAAGGCGATGGCCGTCGAGCCGCAGTTCATCCGTCGGTGGGAATCGCAACTCGCCGCTTACGTGAGCGCCGGCTTTCGCGTGAACCAGCTGAGCAACATCGGACAGCAACTGATCCAGTTGGTGGGCAAGCTGGTCGCATTGGGCACGCTTTTCATCGGTGCCCGACTCGTGATCGACGGACGGCTCAGCGTCGGCGAACTGGTCGCCTTCAACATGATGTCCCAGCGCGTGAGCGCGCCCGTGCTGCGTCTCGCGCAGTTATGGCAGGACTTCCAGCAGATCGGCATCTCGATGCTGCGCCTCGGCGACATTCTGAACACGCGCACCGAACTGCCGCAGACGCGTCAGGCTCTGCCGCCCATTCGCGGTGATGTCCAGTTCGACAACATCCGCTTTCGATACCGGCCGGACGGCCCGCCCGTCATTGACGGCGTGTCGTTCGATGTCCGCGCCGGGCAGGTCATTGGCATCGTCGGGCGCTCCGGGTCGGGCAAAAGCACGCTGACGAAGCTGCTGCAACGGCTCTACATTCCCGAGCAGGGAATGGTGCGCATCGACGGACAGGATCTCGCGCTCGCCGATCCGGCATGGCTGCGCCGCCAGGTCGGCGTCGTGCTACAGGAGAATCTGCTGTTCAATCGTTCGGTGCGCGAGAACATCGCGCTGACCGATCCGGGCGTGCCGCTCGAAGCGGTGATTCACGCGGCAAAGATGGCGGGCGCGCATCAGTTCATCTGCGAGTTGCCCGAAGGTTACGACACGATGGTCGGCGAGCACGGCAGAAACCTGTCGGGCGGACAGCGGCAACGCCTCGCCATTGCCCGCGCGCTGCTGACCAATCCACGCATTCTCATCTTCGACGAGGCGACGAGCGCGCTCGACTTCGAGACCGAGCGGATCATTCGCGACAACATGAAGACGATCTGCGCGGGACGCACGGTCATCATCATCGCGCACCGCCTGAGCGCCGTGCGTCGTGCCGACAGGATCATCGCGATGGACCATGGACGCATCGTCGAGCAGGGCGATCACGATTCGCTGTTGCGTCACAACGGTTATTACGCGCATCTCGTTTCGCTGCAGGACGGCTGACCATGACATCGATGAAGCTTCACGCGTTCGCCGAGCTGGTCCGGCGCTATCTTGCCATCTGGCGCGCCGCGTGGGACATGCGCGGGCAGCTGGAACGCCCGCCTCGCGACGCGGATCAACTCGCATTCCTGCCCGCCGAACTCGAACTCGTCGAAACGCCGGTTCACCCCGCGCCGCGCTGGACGATGCGCGTGCTCGTGCTGCTCACCGTGATCGCGTTGCTGATCGGCGTGTTCGGCCGCCTCGATATCGTTGTGACGGCAAGCGGCCAGTTCATTCCGAATGCGCGTGTCAAAACCATTCAGCCGGCCGTCACAGGCGTGGTGCGCGAAATCCGGGTGCGCGATGGCGAACGGGTCGGACCCGGTCAGTTGCTGATGAAACTGGATACCTCGCAAGCGGCAGCGGATGCCGACAAGGCGCGCTCGTCGCGGCTCGATGCCGCGCTGGCCGCCGCGCGCGCGAACGCGCTGCTCGTCGCGCAGCGCGAGAACCGGCCGCCGGTCGTCGCGCAAGTCGGCGATGCGCCCGACGTCCGCATGCAGGACGCGCAACGTCACGCCGAAGGCGCGTGGCTCGAATACCGCGATCAATGCGACAGCGCGCGCGCTGAACTGCTCAAACAGCAGGCGGCGCTGGACAGCACGCGCGCGGAAATCGCACGGCTCGTGGCGACCGCGCCGCTCGCGCGCCAGCAGGCCGACGCGTATCGGGCGCTGGTCGCCGAACGCTACGTCGCGCGCAATGACTATCTCGACAAGGAGCAGAATGCGCTCGACAAGGAGCACGAACTGGCCGCGCAACGCAGCCACGCGGCGGAGCTCGCGGCAGGCATCGCCGGACAGCGCGCGCAGGTCGAGGCGACCGCCTCGAAATTTCGCCGGGACCAGCTCGACGAACTGGAAAAGGCTAAGCAGCAGTTGACGCAAAGTCGCGACGAGGAATCGAAGGCACAGATCCGCCAGGCACTGCTGAGTCTGACCGCGCCGGTCGCCGGCACGGTGCGGCAACTCTCGGTGCATACGTTGGGCGGCGTGGTCACCACCGCGCAGTCGCTGATGGAAATCGTCCCCGACGACGCCGTCGAAGTCGAGGCGCGGTTGCAGAACAAGGATATCGGCTTCGTGAGCGTCGGCCAGCGGGCCGCTGTCAAGATCGAAGCGTTTCCGTACACCCGTTATGGCTTTCTGAACGGAACCATCGTCGACGTTTCGAACGACGCTGTGCAGGACAAGAAGCTCGGGCTGACCTTTCCGGTGCGCATCCGGCTCGATACGAAACGCATCCATGTCGATAACCGCTGGATCACGCTAACGCCGGGCATGGCGGTGACCGCGGACATCCGCACGGGCAGACGCAGCGTGATTGGATACTTCGTCGATCCGCTATTGCAGACCGCACAGGAGAGCATGCGTGAACGCTAGGAAACAATTGCGGCTCGTGACGCTGGCGGGTGCGCTCGCCGCGAGCGGCGGCGCTCGCGCGTTCGACATGCTGCACGCGGAGCACGACATTTCCGCTACGCCCGCTGGCACGCTGGCGACGGATTGCCGGTTCGCCGATGCGCCGGCGCGGCCGTTGCGACTGGCCGAGGCAGTGGAGCGGACCTTATGCAACAACCCGAAGACGCGTGAAGCGTGGGCGGCGGTGAAGGCGCAGGCGGCGGGCGTCGGTGCGGCGCGCGCGGCCTATTTGCCGACGGTTTCGGCGAACTGGCAAGCCGTACGCGAGAACACGGTGTCCAACATCGAGGATCACCCGGCGCTGAGTTCGGATATCGCGGCAACCGTGCGCTCGGCGAGCGTGAACCTGAACTGGACCTTGTTCGATTTCGGCGGCCGTGAGGCGGCGCTGAAGAATGCCGACGCGTTGCTCGAAGCAGCGCGTGCGACGCAGAACGCCACGTTGCAGGATTCTTTCGCATTGACTGCTATGCATTACTACAAAGCGCAGGCGGCTGTCGGTGAACTGGATGCGACGCGAGACGTGGAGGAGATGACTCGCCGCAGCATGCTGGCGGCGCAGATGCGCGCCGACAAAGGCGTTGCGCCGCTCACCGATGCATTGCAAGCGCAGACCCAGCACGAGCAGGCGCTGTTCAGTCTGACGAAGGCCGAAAGCGATGCGCAGACCGCGCTGGGCACACTCGCGTCCGATATGAATCTCGATCCCGGCGTGCCGCTGGAGATGCCTGCGGTGACTGAGGATGTACGGGCATACGGCGCGTTCGGCAAATCGGTCGACCAGATGATTCGCGATGTGCAGATATCGCATCCGTCGGTGCGTGCGGCGCAGGCGCAGTACGACGCCGCGCTCGCGAAGATTTCGCAGACACGCGCTCAGGGACTGCCCGCTGTGAGCCTGGTCGGGAAGTACAGCCAGAACAATCAGCCGCAAAGTTTGGGACTGGGGCTGGCGGCCTATCAGGCGAAAGGCCACGACGCGTATATCGGCGTGCAGGTCAGCATTCCGCTGTTTGAAGGATTCGGCCGGCATTACCAGATCGACCAGGCGCAAGCGCAAGCGGATCGGCAGGAATATGCGCTCGACGATGCCAGGCGGCAGGTCGCGCTGAATGTGTGGAGCAGTTATCAGACGCTCGCGGGGGCGACGAAGAATGCGGAGAACAGCGTGAATCTGCTTGCGACGGCGCAGCGAGCGTGGGACGCGGCACGGCATCGGTATGACGCGGGCGTGGGGAACATTCTCGAACTGATGAATACGCAGGCGGCGTTGGCCAATGCGAAACAGCGGCGGGTACAGGCGGTGGCGGATTGGGATTATGCGCGGATTGATCTGGCGGGGAAGTTGGGGGAGTTGGGGCGGGGGGATTTGTAGTGACGAGGGCGGCGCACACGGGCTCGAGCATGTAGCCATGCAGCCATTTTGAATAACGTTTTCCAAAGCGGCGCCGCAATGACGAAGCTTTGACTAGAACGAGCCGGGAATCCCGATCGGGAATTCATGCTCAACTAACCTAAGGAGTATTTATGAGCACAGCGACCTATGACGTAACGTTGCCAGGCGTTTCGGTTTCGATGGATGACGCGACAATCAACGTGCTGAGCGGCGCATCGCTGAATCTGACGGGGTCGTCGGACACCGTGACGATGGAAAGCGGAGCGGGGAGCGTTTCGGTTTCGGGCAACAACAATACGGTGCACGCCGAAGCAATCGACGGAGCGTCGATCACGGTATCTGCCGGCACGGGCAACGTTGTGACGGCGGGCTCTGGCAGCTGGATCGCTGACTACGGCACGGGCGATACGATCACGGTCGGCGCGAACGGCTCGGTACGCGCGGGCAGGAACGCAACGGTCTATGCCACCGCAGGTGGGGACCAGATCTCCCTCTCGGACGGAGATACGGCCTACGCGAATAGCGACTCGATCTCGCTGCTCACTGGCGGTTCGGCCACGGTAAGCGGCAACAATAACCAGATATCCCTCAACGCGTTCTACAACGGGATTCAGGGCACGGGCACGCTGGAGCTGTCAGGTTCGAACAATACGATTGCATTCGGCGCGGGCGCACTGTCGGTGGCGACGTCGACGGGCTCGTTTGCCGAACAGGCCTCGGGCGGCCTGGTCATGACGGGTGGTGCGGCGCCGAGCGGTCTGACGCTGACTGGCGGCATGCTGTCGGTGCAACTCGACGGCGGCAATGTCGCCAATCTCTCTGGTGTGACTTCAGGCACTCAGGTCGAATACATCGATGCGTCTGGCGTTGCGACATGGAGCACGCTCATGGACACGAATCTGACGCACGTGAGCGGGAATCTGTACGAGGTGACGGCCAGCGTAAGTGCGATGATGAGTGGCGCGACGCTTGACGTGCTGAGCGGCGCATCGCTGAATCTGACGGGGTCGTCGGACACCGTGACGATGGAAAGCGGAGCGGGGAGCGTTTCGGTTTCGGGCAACAGCAATACGGTGCACGCCGAAGCAATCGACGGAGCGTCGATCACAGTATCTGCCGGCACGGGCAACGTTGTGACGGCGGGCTCTGGCAGCTGGATCGCTGACTACGGCACGGGCGATACGATCACGGTCGGCGCGAACGGCTCCGTACGCGCGGGCAGGAACGCGACGGTCTATGCCAGCGCAGGTGGGGACCAGATCTCCCTCTCGGACGGAGATACGGCCTACGCGAATAGCGACTCGATCTCGCTGCTCACTGGCGGTTCGGCCACGGTAAGCGGCAACAATAACCAGATATCCCTCAACGCGTTCTACAACGGGATTCAGGGCACGGGCACGCTGGAGCTGTCAGGTTCGAACAATACGATTGCATTCGGCGCGGGCGCACTGTCGGTGGCGACGTCGACGGGCTCGTTTGCCGAACAGGCCTCGGGCGGCCTGGTCATGACGGGTAGTGCGGCGCCGAGCGGTCTGACGCTGACTGGCGGCATGCTGTCGGTGCAACTCGACGGCGGCAATGTCGCCAAGCTCTCTGGTGTGACTTCAGGCACTCAGGTCGAATACATCGATGCGTCTGGCGTTGCGACATGGAGCACGCTCATGGACACGAATCTGACGCACGTGAGCGGGAATCTGTACGAGGTGACGGCCAGCGTAAGTGCGATGATGAGTGGCGCGACGCTTGACGTGCTGAGCGGCGCATCGCTGAATCTGACGGGGTCGTCGGACACCGTGACGATGGAAAGCGGAGCGGGGAGCGTTTCGGTTTCGGGCAACAGCAATACGGTGCACGCCGAAGCAATCGACGGAGCGTCGATCACGGTATCTGCCGGCACGGGCAACGTTGTGACGGCGGGCTCTGGCAGCTGGATCGCTGACTACGGCACGGGCGATACGATCACGGTCGGCGCGAACGGCTCCGTACGCGCGGGCAGGAACGCGACGGTCTATGCCAGCGCAGGTGGGGACCAGATCTCCCTCTCGGACGGAGATACGGCCTACGCGAATAGCGACTCGATCTCGCTGCTCACTGGCGGTTCGGCCACGGTAAGCGGCAACAATAACCAGATATCCCTCAACGCGTTCTACAACGGGATTCAGGGCACGGGCACGCTGGAGCTGTCAGGTTCGAACAATAGGATTGCATTCGGCGCTGGTGCACTGTCGGTGGCGACGTCGACGGGCTCGTTTGCCGAACAGGCCTCGGGCGGCCTGGTCATGACGGGTAGTGCGGCACCGAGCGGTCTGACGCTGACTGGCGGCATGCTGTCGGTGCAACTCGACGGCGGCAATGTCGCCAATCTCTCTGGTGTGGCCTCAGGCACTCAGGTCGAATACCGGGAAACGGCTGGATCCCTGTCATGGAAACTTTACGATACGGGCGTGTCGCCGGCAGGAGCGACTATTTATGACGTGTCAGGCGATGTCAGCGTCGCGATGAGCAATGCGACGTTTAACGTGCTGAGCGGTGCGTCATTGAACCTGTCTGGCTCGTCTGACGTCGTGGATGCCAGCAGCGCCACGATTCAGTTGACTGGCGCATCATCCCAAGTGAATGGGGATGGAAATCATATCGTGCTGGGCGCGGGCGGAAATAGCTTGAATCTGAGTGGAAGTAACAATTCGGTCTCGTTCAGCGCAAGCAGCGGGCAGCAGATCATCCAGACATCGGCAGGCGATCTGGTCGAGGAAGACGCGAGCGGAGCCATCTGGTTTTCGTCGGCCGCTTTTAGCATCAAGAACGGTGTTGTCACGCTCGGTTTCGGTGATGGCAATGCGGTCACGATCTCGAATGTCAGATCCAGTGCAAATCCGAGCGACAGCCCAACCAATCAACTCGTGTCGGCAATGGCTGCCTACTCAAACGAGTCCGGCGGCGCTTCATTGAATTTTGTCACGCAGATGCCGCCGGAGTTATCGCTTTTCGCCTCATCGCGTCACTGAGCGCATTTGATCTTTACGACCCATAAGGCCTTTTAAGGTAGCAGTTCGCGTGGGCGGAGAAAGTCTTTCTCTTCGCTCACCACCGAATTGCGTCTTTAAAAGTGAGATGAGCCGCGGCGCAACTCGTTTAATCTTACGGGTTAGCCGCGTACGCAACCACGCTGCGGCGCGCGCCACACGCCAAACACATCACCCTTTGCAAAGAGATCCCCCAATGCTCGCTCCCTCCGCTCTCGGCGACATGCGCCCGCTCTTCATGACGCCATGCTACGGCGGCACCGTCACCTCGAATTTCGTCAACAGCATGTTGGCTCTCAACAATGCTTTGTGGCAGAACGGCATGCAAGGCGGCGTGCGGATTCGCTCCGGCGAGAGCCTGATCACGCGTGCTCGCAATGAGGCCGTCGCGGAGTTTCTGGCCGACCCGCACTACACGCACCTGTTCTGGATCGACGCCGACATCGGGTTCTCGGTCGATCAGGCGATGCGTCTGCTTCTCGCCGATCATGATGTTGTCGCCGGTGTCTATCCGATCAAGCGCTTCGATTGGCCGGACACGTTGCCTGCCGGCTTGACGCGAGCGGAGTTCGCCGCGCGCTATCTGCGTTATCCGGTCAATGTTCACGACAACGTGTCGTCGGAAATCGATGCGGAAGGCTTCATGGAAGTCAGCGAAGCACCGACCGGCTTCATGTGCATCAAGCGCGAAGCATTCACGCGGATGATCGAGGTTCTTCCCGAACTCCAGTACGTGCCGGACGGCCCGCCTGACTCGCCGCTGCGCAACCTTTGCTATCGCTTTTTCGACGTCATGGTGGAGCCGCACACGAACCGCTATCTGTCGGAAGACTATGCGTTCTGTCGTCGCTGGCGTGATATCGGCGGCCGGATTTTTGTCGATACGCAATCGCAGCTTTCGCATCAGGGCATTTACACCTATCACGGTGATTTCGGCGCGTCGCTGGCGGCGAGCCCGATGACGGCGGTCGGCGGTCAGATTTGACGCGCTCATTTGTGTGAACTTGCGGACGCACTCTCGATACGACGATCTCAACGATGGAAACCAACGAACTCAGCGCCCGTGCCTTGGGCGGCACGGAGGCCATGCTCGCGGCGCTGCATGCGCGGCTCGATCCGGAGTTGGCGCGCCACTTCCAGATCATTCCGTCGCGCGCCCGCCAACTGGCTGCGGATCGCAAGCGCATTTTCTGGCTGCACGACACGCCGAGCGAAGAAGAGGCGAAATTTCTCGCATCGCCGGATAACCTCGCGCGGTTCGACGGACTTGTTTGCGTCTCGCACTATCAGGCCTGTCTCTACAATCTGATCCCGCAGGTGCCCTATCGCAAAATGGTTGTCTTGCAGAATGCAATCGAGCCCTTCGGCGCGTATCGTCCGCGTCGCGGCGCAACGATCCGGCTTATCTATCACACGACGCCCCACCGCGGACTCGAGATTCTCGTACCGGTGTTCGAGCATCTCGCGAAAGTGCATCCGGACATCGAACTCGACGTATTTTCAAGCTTCAATATTTATGGCTGGGCGCAACGCGATGAACCGTATCGACAACTGTTCGACCGCTGCCGCGCTCATCCGCGAATTCGCTATCACGGCGCGCAGCCGAATCACGTAGTACGGGAAACGCTTCGTGATTGCGACATTTTTGCGTATCCGAGCATCTGGCCGGAGACGAGTTGTGTCGCGGCCATCGAGGCGCTGTCGTCAGGTTGTCTGGTCATTTGCCCGGCCTATGGCGCGTTGCCTGAAACCTGCGCGAATTTCGCATCGCTTTATCCGTTCACCGAAGATCGGCAAAGCCATGCCGAGCGCTTTTGCCTCGCACTGGATGCGGCGATCCGCGCGGTCAAGCGACGCGCGCATGAAGACGCGACGGCGCGCTCGTTTCAGGTCGATTACTTCAACAGGTTTTATTCATGGGATCGACGCATCACGGAATGGAACGCGTACTTGCGCGGACTTTTTTGTCGTAGAGCCAGTATTCGATCAGACCGTTTCCGCGTCTTTCCTGGTGCAGCACGACGAAGCAGCGCCTTGAGATTAAACAATCATCGTCCTGTACTGCCTTCGCCTCTTCTGTGCTTGTTTGAAAAATGAGCAGTACTTGAAGGACTTTCACCTTGCCGAAAACCCACCTCGCCTCTCATAACCTCTACAAGGCCGCGCTCTCCGCCTATCTGGCAGATCACCATACGCAAGGCTCCACTCTCTGCAAACAGGCACTCGCCGGAACTCGTTGCGCGATCCGACGAGCAGTATGTAGATTGCAGTGAGTCTGGCTCGCGACCGAACGCGACTGCGCGCACTGAGTTCGGACTTACGCGAGCACATGGAGCGCTCTGCGCTGATAGACGGCGCGCTTCACGAGAGGAATGGAAGCGGCAATCGCGCAGATGTGGGCCGCGTGATGCCACGCGGCGTAAAAACGATCCGCTTGCTTACTGCCGCGCCAGTCTAAAATTATCCGGCATAGCCAAATTGTAATTCGTGCGGAACGGATTAATATCCAGCCCCCCCCGCCGCGTATAACGCGCATACACCGCCAACTTCACCGGCTTACAAACCTTCAAAACATCAATAAAAATCCTCTCCACACACTGCTCATGAAACCCAGTGTGATTCCGATAAGAAATAAGATACCGCAGCAACCCCGCATGATCGATCTGCGGCCCCACGTAGTGAATCTGCACGCTGCCCCAGTCCGGCTGCCCGGTCACCGGACAATTCGACTTCAACAGATTCGAGAACAAGGTCTCCTCGACCGGCGCCTCATCCAGCGCCGCCTTCAGCAATGTCGCGTCCGGCTGATAGACATCGGTATCCAGATCCAGCCGATCCAGCGACATGCCTTCGAATTCTTCCATCTTCAACTTGCCGAAGTCATGCGGCACAGTCAGTTGAACCGAAACCGTCGCGCCGCACGACGCGGACACATCACGCTTGATCGTGTCGCGCACCGCATCCATCGATTCAAACGCGGTCTGCGCGAACGAACCGAGATACAGCTTGAACGACTTCGACTCGACGATATTCGGCGAATCCGCCGGCACGAAGAACGTCGCCACCGCGATCTGCGGCTTGCCGCGCGCATTCAGCCACGACAACTCATACGCATTCCAGATATCCGTGCCGAAAAACGGCAACTGCGCGCCGATGCCGATCGCCTCGCGCGCATTTTTTCGCGCGATCGGAAACAGCAGCGACGCGTCGTATTGTTCGGTGTAAGTGGAGGCCTTACCCAGCGGTGATTGTTCGGGTGTCATGATGCGTTCACAATGCCACTCAGCACGTGCCCCGTCGCCGTCACGACGCGGGCCGATTCGCAGTGGCCAATTTGGTCGTCGAAGAAAAAGTCCGGCTCGAACTCGCGCAGAAATGCGCTCTTGTCGAGGCCGCCGAGGAACATCGCTTCGTCGATTTCGATGTTCCACGCCATCAAGGTGCGGATCGCGCGCTCATGCGCGGGCGCCGAACGCGCCGTGACCAATGCCGTACGAATATGCATCGGCGCGGCTTCGTCCGCGAGTTTTTGCAGCCGGTGCAGCGCTTCGAGCAACGGCTTCAACGGACCGTCCGCGAGCGGCAGATCCTTGTTGTGAATCTCGTGGCCGACAAAGGCGCGCAGCCCATCCTTCTGGAACACGCGCTCGGCTTCGTCGGAAAACAGCACGGCGTCGCCGTCGAAGGCGATGCGGATTTCGTCCGGATACTTGCTCGCCATTTTCGCCGATTCGGGCAACACGCGCGCGGCGGGAAATCCGGCGGCGAGGGCATCGCGCACGTCCTGCTGGTTCGCGGACAGAAACAGCGACGCGTTTAGCGGCTTCAGGTACCCAAACGGCGCGCGTCCGCGCGTGAAAACCCCGCGCTCGATGGCGAGTCCATGTTCCCGGCACGAATGGAACGCGCGCAGTCCGCTGATCGGATCGCTGCGCGAGAGGATCACCACTTCGACGCGATGGCCGCCCGCATTCAAGGCCAGCAGCTTGCGGATCAACGGAAACGCCACGCCCGGTTTGGCGGGCACGGTCAGGCGATCGCGCTGCAACGCTTCATAGGTCTGCAGATCGCCTTCCTCGTACACGCGGTTCTCTTCCTCGAAGTCGAACAGCGCGCGCGACGAGATTGCCACCACCAGTTTGTCGACGAGCGAGAGAGCCATCTGCGTGTTTCAGTCCTGAGTAATCAAGCGAGGAATAAGCGATATACCGGGTTCCGCGTCTCTTCCCAGTTCGGATAACCGAGCGTGGCGAGGAACTGGTTGAACACCGCGTTCTCGCTGTCCGGCACCTGAATGCCGACCAGAATCGAGCTGTAGTCCGCGCCCTGGTTGCGATAGTGGAACAGGCTGATATTCCAGTTCGGCGCCATCGACGAAAGGAATTTCATCAGCGCGCCCGGCCGCTCGGGAAACTCGAAACGGAACAGACGTTCGTCATGTGCCAGAGGCGAGCGACCGCCGACCATGTAGCGGATGTGCTGCTTGGACAGTTCATCGAACGTCAGATCGACGGTGGCGAAGCCGTGCGCCTCAAACGCGCCCGCGATCTGCGCCGACTCGCTGCGATTCCTGATCTGCACGCCCACGAAGATATGGGCGGAGTTTGCATCCGCAATCCGGTAGTTGAATTCGGTGACGCTGCGCGTGCCGACCAGTTCGCAGAAGCGGCGGAAACTGCCACGCTCTTCGGGAATTGTCACGGCGAACACTGCTTCGCGCGCTTCGCCAACTTCGGCGCGTTCGGCCACGAAGCGCATGCGGTCGAAGTTCATGTTCGCCCCCGACGTGATCGCGATCAGCGTCTGGTTCTCGATGCCTTCGCGCTCCGCATACTGCTTGGCGCCGGCCACGGCCAACGAGCCGGCGGGTTCGAGCACGCTGCGGGTGTCCTGGAAGACGTCCTTGATCGCGGCGCAGAGCGCGTCGGTATTCACGAGCAGCACGTCGTCGAGATATTCGCTGCACAGGCGGAAGGTTTCTTCGCCGACCAGTTTCACCGCCGTGCCGTCCGAGAACAGACCGACTTCGTTCAGCGTGACACGCTCACCGGCCTTCAGAGACGCGGCCATCGCGCACGAATCGTCGGTCTGCACGCCGATCACCTTGATTTCCGGGCGCACGGATTTGACGTACGCGGCGACGCCCGCCGCGAGTCCACCGCCGCCGATCGGCACGAAGATCGCGTGAATCGGCCCCTGGTGCTGGCTGAGAATCTCCATTGCGACGGTGCCCTGCCCGGCGATCACATACGGATCGTCGAACGGATGCACGAAGGTCAGGCCGCGTTCTTCCTGCAGCTTGACTGCGTGCTCATACGCGTCGCTATACGACTCGCCGAACTGCACCACTTCGACCGTCGGGCCGCCATGTGCGCGCACCGCGTCGACCTTCACTTGCGGCGTGGTGACCGGCACCACGATGATCGCCTTCACGCCCATGCGCGCCGCCGACAACGCCACGCCCTGCGCATGATTGCCCGCCGACGCCGTAATCACCCCGCGCTCCAGCGCTTCAGAAGGAATATGCGCCATCTTGTTGTACGCGCCGCGCACCTTGAACGAGAACACCGGCTGGTTGTCCTCGCGCTTCAGATAGACCGGATTGCGCAGACGCGCCGACAGATTCGGCGCGCGTTCGAGTTCGGTCTCGCGGGCCACGTCGTAGACGCGCGCGGTCAGGGTTTTTTTCAGGTAGTCGTGGGAAGCCATGCGGGTGGCGCGGAGCGCTCGGTGAGACGGGAAAGGGTCAATGATAGCGCCAACGGTGTAGGCTCAGGCTCTCGGCATATGCACTGAAGCAGGGTCGCACAGCGCCGCCCGACCGTTCGGTTGGTCATTCCGGCGTGGCGCCGCCGCCGTACGATTTGCCATGAAAGTGCGCAAACCCCCGCCGCTGTTCCGACTTCAGCCGTCAACGCGTGGCGGAATGATGCGGTAGAATTCCATTTTGGAATAAGGATCGGAAGATGCACTGGCAGCCTCGGATCGCCCACCTGATGCCCGCCCCGCGTGAGTGTTGCCCCGCGGCGGAGCGTCACGTCCGCCACGCACGATCGTGTAGCTATATCTGAGCGCCGCGAAGCGACCGGTGTGGGTTTGGCCGTCGGTCGAGCTTCGCTCCCCTAGAAGATTTCCAGCATTGCGCGCCACGCGCACCGTCAGCCGACGCCTCATCGATGAGCGCGCCGGGCTGGCCTACCGAGTCGTCCGAACATGAACGCACCTCAAGTTTTCGATCCGCACGGGGCCGCCGCAGCGGTGGCCGCCGATCCCGAAGCGCGTCTGCGCGAAATTCCCTACAACTACACGTCGTTTTCCGACCGCGAAATCGTCATCCGCCTGCTCGGCGACGAAGCCTGGGCGGTGCTTGCCGAATTGCGCGCGGAACGCCGCACCGGCCGCTCGGCGCGGATGCTGTACGAAGTGCTCGGCGACATCTGGGTGGTGCGCCGCAATCCTTACCTGCAAGACGACCTGCTCGACAATCCAAAGCGCCGCGCGATGCTGATCGAGGCCTTGCATCACCGTTTGAGCGAGATCGAGAAGCGCCGCCGCGCCGATCTGACCGAGCACGGCGATGAAGCGGGCGTGGACCGCGCCGCGCGCGTCGAAACGCTGGTGCAGGCCGCGCGCCGCGCCGTCGACGAATTCGCCAGCGAATTCCAGAAGACCTACGATCTGCGCAAGCGCGCGACCAAGGTGCTGGGCAAGGTCACGGAAAAGGACAACATCAAGTTCGACGGTTTGTCGCGCGTTTCGCACGTGACCGACGCGACCGACTGGCGTGTGGAATACCCGTTCGTCGTGCTGACGCCGGATACCGAAGCCGAAATCGCCGGCATGATCAAGGCGTGTTTCGAGCTTGGGCTGACCGTGATTCCGCGCGGAGGCGGCACGGGCTACACAGGCGGCGCGGTGCCGCTCACGCCGTTCTCGGCCGTCATCAACACTGAAAAGCTCGAACAGCTCGGCGCGGTGGAAATGACCGAACTGCCGGGCGTCGACCGTAAAGTCGCGACGATTTTCTCCGGCGCGGGCGTGGTCACGCGCCGCGTGACCGAAGCGGCCGAGCAGGCCGGTTTCGTGTTCGCCGTCGATCCGACCTCGCTGGATGCGTCCTGCGTGGGCGGCAACGTCGCGATGAACGCGGGCGGCAAGAAGGCGGTGTTGTGGGGCACGGCGCTCGACAACCTGGCCTGGTGGCGCATGGTCGACCCGGAAGGGAACTGGCTCGAAGTCACGCGCCTCGACCACAACATGGGCAAGATTCACGACATCGAAGTCGCGCGTTTCGAGCTCAAATGGTTCGACGGCAACTACGCGCCGGGCGAAAAGCTGCTGCGCACGGAAGCGCTCGACATCAAGGGCCGCGTGTTCCGTAAGGAAGGTCTCGGCAAGGACGTCACGGATAAATTCCTCGCCGGTCTGCCGGGCGTGCAGAAAGAAGGCTGCGACGGGCTCATCACGTCCGCGCGCTGGGTGCTGCACAAGATGCCGGCGCACACGCGCACCGTCTGCCTCGAATTCTTCGGCCAGGCGCGCGACGCGATTCCGAGCATCGTCGAAATCAAGGATTACCTGTTCGAGACCTCGAAGCAGGGCGGCGCGATTCTCGCCGGCCTCGAGCATCTGGACGAGCGCTATCTGCGCGCGGTCGGCTATGCGACCAAGAGCAAGCGCAACGCGTTTCCGAAGATGGTGCTGATCGGCGACATCGTCGGCGATGACGCGGACGCGGTCGCGCAGGCCACGTCGGAGGTGGTGCGCATGGCCAACGGCAAGAGCGGCGAAGGCTTCGTCGCGGTCAATGCCGAGGCGCGCAAGCGTTTCTGGCTCGACCGCAGCCGCACGGCGGCGATCGCGAAGCACACCAACGCCTTCAAGATCAACGAAGACGTGGTGATTCCGCTCGACCGCATGGGCGAGTACACGGACGGCATCGAGCGCATCAACATCGAGCTGTCGATCAAGAACAAGCTGCAGTTGGTCGACGCGCTCGAAGCGTTCTTCAAGGCCGGCAAGCTGCCGCTCGGCAAGAGCGACGACGCCAACGAGATTCCGAGCGCCGAACTGCTCGAAGACCGCGTGCAGCAGGCGCTCGATCTGCTCAAGCGTGTGCGCACGCGCTGGGAATTCCTGCGCGACAAGCTCGATCTGTCCTTGCGCGAGGCGCAGCACTATCTGGTCGGCCTCGGCTACGAAGCGATGGCGGAAAAATTCGCCGACCGCGTGGACGCACAGCCCGACGCCAACGTATTTCACGTCACGCAGGACCGCACGATCCGCGTGTCGTGGAAGCAGGAAATCCGCGCCGAACTGCGGCAGATTTTCAACGGCGGCGAGTTCAAGCCGATCCTCGACGAAGCCCAGGCGATCCACAAGCAGGTGCTGCGCGGACGCGTGTTCGTCGCGCTGCACATGCACGCGGGCGACGGCAACGTGCACACGAATCTGCCGGTCAACTCCGACAACTACGAGATGCTGCAGGACGCCCACACGGCGGTCGCGCGCATCATGAAGCTGGCGCGTTCGCTCGACGGCGTGATTTCCGGCGAACACGGCATCGGCATCACCAAGCTCGAATTCCTGACGGAAGACGAGATCAGCGAGTTCCGCCAGTACAAGCAGCGCGTCGATCCGCATGGCCGCTTCAACGCGGGCAAACTGCTCGAAGGTGCCGACCTGCGCAATGCCTACACGCCGTCGTTCGGCCTGATGGGCTATGAATCGCTGATCATGCAGCAGTCGGACATCGGCGCGATTTCCGAGTCGATCAAGGACTGCTTGCGCTGCGGCAAGTGCAAGCCGGTGTGCGCGACCCACGTGCCGCGCGCGAACCTGTTGTACAGCCCGCGCAACAAAATCTTGGCCACCTCGCTGCTGGTCGAGGCGTTCCTGTACGAGGAGCAGACCCGCCGCGGCGTGTCGATCAAACACTGGGACGAGTTCAACGACGTCGCGGATCACTGCACCGTCTGTCACAAATGCGTGACGCCGTGCCCGGTCAAGATCGACTTCGGCGACGTGACCATGAACATGCGCAACCTGCTGCGCAAGATGGGCAAGAAGAAGTTCAATCCGGGCAACGCGGCCGGCATGTTCTTCCTCAATGCGACCAATCCGCAGACCATCAACCTCGCGCGCACCGCGATGATGGGCATCGGCTACAAGGCGCAGCGCCTCGGCAACGACGTGCTGAAGAAGTTCGCGAAGAAGCAGACGGCGCACCCGCCGGCAACCGTCGGCAAGCCGCCGGTCACGCAGCAGGTGATCCACTTCATGAACAAGAAGATGCCGGGCAACCTGCCGAAGAAGACCGCGCGCGCGTTGCTCGATATCGAGGACAACAAGATCGTCCCGATCATCCGCAATCCGAAGACGACCACCGCCGACACGGAAGCGGTGTTCTACTTCCCGGGCTGCGGTTCCGAGCGGCTGTTCTCGCAGGTCGGTCTCGCCACGCAAGCCATGCTGTGGGAAGCGGGCGTGCAAACCGTGCTGCCGCCGGGCTACCTGTGCTGCGGCTATCCGCAACGCGGTTCGGGCCAGTACGACAAGGCCGAGCAGATCGTCACGGATAACCGCGTGCTGTTCCACCGCGTCGCCAATACGCTCAACTACCTCGATATCAAGACCGTGGTGGTGTCGTGCGGCACGTGCTACGACCAGCTTGCCGGCTACGAATTCGAGAAGATCTTCCCGGGCTGCCGGATCATCGACATTCACGAGTTTCTGCTGGAGAAAGGCATGAAGCTCGACGGCGTGAACGGCGTGCGCTACATGTACCACGACCCGTGCCACACGCCGATCAAGACGATGGACCCCGTCAAGCTCGTCAATCAGTTGATGGGCTCGGAGAAGGACGGCTACAAGATCGAGAAGAACGACCGCTGCTGTGGTGAATCTGGCACGCTCGCGGTCACGCGTCCTGACATTTCGACACAGGTCCGCTTCCGCAAGGAGGAGGAGATCCGCAAGGGTGCGGCGAAGCTGCGCGGCATTCCTTTGGTGGCCGAAGCGGGCGCGAACGGGATCAATCCGGCCAATGCCTCGGCCGGCTCGGCGGGCGCGCCGGAGGGCTCCGTGCTCAAGGCCGGCGACGGCCCGCAGCCGAAGGGCGCCACCGACGTGAAGATCCTCACGAGCTGCCCGTCCTGCCTGCAAGGGCTGTCGCGTTACAACGAAGACGCGGGCATCGAGGCGGACTATATCGTCGTCGAGATGGCACGTCACGTGCTCGGTGAAGACTGGATGGTCGACTACGTGCAGCGTGCGAACAATGGCGGAATCGAGCGCGTGCTGGTTTAATGGCACGACTGACGATCTTTGCCTGAGGCCGACGATGGAATGCGTTTTTTGCCGTGAAGATGGCGGCGATGTGCTGTGGCACGACGACACCTTGCGTGTCGTACTCGCCGATGAACACGATTACCCGGGTTTTTGCCGGGTCATCTGGAACGAGCATGTGGCCGAGTTTTCCGACCTTGACGGAGACGACCGCGATCGCGTGATGAAGGCCGTGTACGCGGTCGAGCGCGCGATCCGGCGCATCCTGCAGCCGGTCAAGGTGAACCTGGCGAGCCTTGGCAACCAGGTGCCGCACGTGCACTGGCATGTGATTCCGCGTTTTTCGAACGACGCTCATTTTCCACTGCCCATCTGGGCGCCGCGCCAGCGCACGGTGTCCGAAGCCATGCTGTCGTCGCGCCGCGCGCAAGCCACCTTGCTGCGCGAAGCGGTGCGGCAGGAAATCGAACAGGCGCTGGCTTGAGTTCGAGCGCTCCCGAACCTGTCGCGTTCGCGCCGGGCCCGCGAAAGGGCAAGAAGAATTGAGGCGGCGTTCTCTATGAGGTCAACATGAGTGGACTAACTCCCGATACGCCAGTGCCGACCGGCGTGGTCGTGCATTCCAAATCGCGTGTGCTCGAATTGCAGTACGCAAACGGCGAATCTTATCGACTGCCGTTCGAACTGCTGCGCGTGTATTCGCCGTCGGCGGAAGTGATGGGCCACGGGCCCGGCCAGGAAACGTTGCAGACCGGCAAGCGCGAAGTGACGATCACCATGATCGAAGGCGTCGGCAACTACGCGCTGCAGCCGACTTTCTCGGATGGACACGCCACCGGCATCTATTCGTGGGACCTGCTGTACGACATGGCCGTGCGCCAGGATGAACTCTGGCGCGACTATCTCGCCAAACTTCAGGCGGCCGGCGTCGACCGCGATACACCGATGGTTCAGGCCGGCGCTGCGCACGGGCACTGTCACTGATACGATTCGCCCCGAACGCCGCACTGATGCGGCGCAACATTTCAGAATACGCGAAAGGACGAGCGCGATGAGCAAAACCCACTTCGGCTTTCAATCGGTCGACGAACAGGACAAGGCGCAGAAGGTGGCGGGCGTGTTCCACTCGGTTGCCGCCAACTACGACTTGATGAACGACCTGATGTCGGGCGGGTTGCACCGCGCGTGGAAGATGTTCACGATCGCCCAGGCCAACGTGCGGCCGGGCTACAAGGTGCTCGACATTGCGGGCGGCACGGGCGATCTGTCGAAGGCGTTCGCGAAGCAGGCGGGCGACACCGGTGAAGTCTGGCACACCGACATCAATGAATCGATGCTGCGCGTGGGCCGCGACCGTCTGCTGGATAAGGGCGTGATCACGCCGGCGCTGCTTTGCGACGCTGAGAAAATCCCCTTTCCGGACAACTACTTCGACGTAGTGACGGTGGCATTCGGCTTGCGCAACATGACGCACAAGGACGTGGCGCTGGCGGAAATGCGGCGCGTGCTGAAACCGGCGGGGCGTCTGCTGGTGCTGGAATTTTCGAAGGTATGGGATCCGCTCAAGAAGGTCTACGACGTCTATTCTTTTAAGGTGTTGCCGTGGTTGGGCGAACGCTTTGCGAAAGATGCCGAGAGCTATCAATACCTCGCCGAATCGATCCGGATGCATCCGGACCAGGAAACTTTGAAAACAATGATGGAACAAGCGGGTCTCGACGGCGTCAAATATTACAATTTGTCAGCTGGCGTGGTAGCTTTACATGTGGGGACCAAATACTAGGGTTCCTAACCCATCGATTTTTAAAGGAAAGTACGAAATGTCCGATTCAGGTGTGTTATCTCCCCGTAAGGTTGGGCGGTCGCTGGTGAGAAGAATCGGACTGATCGCGATGGTCGGTCTGATCATGGCCGGCTCCCTCGCTTCGCTCGATGCGGAAGCTCGCCGCATGGGCGGTGGCCGTAGCATTGGCCGTCAGTCGAACAGCGTGACGCAGCAGTCCGCGCCGTCGCAACCTTCCCAAAGCAATCAGGCCATGCAGCAGCGTGCGCAGCCCGCTCCGGCGCCCGCGCCGACTCCGGCCGCGCAGCCTAACCGGTCGCGCTGGCTCGGGCCGATCGCCGGTTTGGCGGCCGGTCTCGGCATCGCCGCGTTGCTGTCGCACTTCGGCCTGGGCGGCGCGTTCGCCGGCGCCATGGCCAATATCATCGTGATTGCGATCATCGCCATGATCGGTATCTGGCTGATCCGCCGCTTCATGGGCCGCAAGCGTGACTCCGCGCAACCGGCTTACGCGGGCAATTCGCCGTCGCTGAATTCGGGCGGCACGGGCTATTCGCAGGAACCGCGTTATAGCGCGCCGCCGTCCGGCTCGTACCTCGAACCGCAAGGCAATCCGCTCACCACGCCGACGATTAACGCCGCGCCTGTGGTGCCGGCCGGCTTCGACTCGGAGGCCTTCCTGCGTAACGCCAAGGTCTACTTCGTGCGTCTGCAAGCCGCATGGGACGCCGGCAATATGGACGACATCCGCGAATTCACCACGCCGGAAATGTTCGCCGAGGTGAAGGTCGATCTGTCTTCGCGTGGCGCCGAGAGGAATCAGACGGACGTCGTTCAACTGAACGCCGAACTGCTGGGCGTGGAAGAGCGCGCGAACGAATACTTCGCCAGCGTGCGCTTCTCGGGCCTGATTCGCGAGGCGCCGGGCGCGGCGGCGGAGCCGTTCGTCGAAGTCTGGAACCTCTCGAAGGCGAATCGCCCCGGCGAAGGCTGGCTGCTGGCCGGCATCCAGCAGGTCGCGCAGCACTGAAGCGGCGGTGCGACAGGGGCCGCGTGACGCAGCAGCGCCTTCTGGATTCGCACCGTACGTTGGCCGTTCGGCATAGCGGGCCGCGAAGCGAACGGACGTTACAATAGGAACCCGCGCGGGCACCTCGCTCGCGCGGGTTTTTTCTTGCCACTTTCAATGACCCTCGCCGCCAAGCCCTTCGCTGCTGCTGTCAATCATCTGCTCGCCCGCGAATCGTGGGCTCGTGAGCGCCTCGCCCCCTACGCGGGCAAGACCGCGAGACTGTCCTGTCCGCCGGTCGTGCTGATGCTGCTGGTGCAACCGGACGGCTATCTGAGCGCGGTCGCGGCCACGGAGGCGCAGCAGTTCGACGTGACCATTTCGGTGTCGTCCGACGCGCTGCCCGCCTTCGTACAAGGCGGCCAGGCGGCGCTAATGAAGCATGTCAAGATCGAAGGCGACGCCGAATTCGCCACCGTGATCGCCAAGCTCGCCGAACATCTGCGCTGGGAGCCGGAAGAAGATCTGGCCAGGTTCATCGGCGACGGTCCGGCGTGGCGCGTGGCCTCGGTGGTGCGCACGGTCGGCGAACACGTGCAGCGCACCGGGCGCAACCTGCTCGACACCGCCGCCGAATATCTGCTCGACGAGAATCCGCAACTGGTGCGCCGCGCCGCATTGGAGGACTTCAACGTCGAACTGGCCCGCGCGCGCGACGCACTGGCGCGGGTGGAAAAACGCCTCGAGCGTCTTGAACAGAAGGTCGAAGCCCGCGGCGCCGATGCGCGGGGCGCCCATGCGCCGGGCGGCGCCGCCACGTCGCGCGGCACGCGCTAGTCACCGGGCACAACTATGCGTTTTCTGCGTTTCCTCAAGATTTTCTTTACGGTCATCCGCTTCGGTCTCGATGAGATGATGCTCAGCCGCGTCAACGACCGGCGCGTGCGTCTGCTGCTGCGTATCACCACGATCGGCCGCAAGTTCGACGCGCCGCCGGGCGTGCGTCTGCGGCTCGCGCTGGAAAGCCTCGGCCCGATCTTCGTCAAGTTCGGGCAAGTGTTGTCGACGCGGCGCGATCTGCTGCCGGTCGATATCGCCGACGAACTCGCCAAGCTCCAGGATCAGGTGCCGCCGTTTGAATCCGCGGTGGCGATCCGGCTGGTGGAGAACGCGCTCGGCGCACCGGTCGACGTGCTGTTCGACGACTTCGAACGGGTGCCGGTGGCGAGCGCCTCGATCGCGCAGGTGCACTTCGCCACGGTGAAGGCAGGGCAGCACGCCGGCAAGGCGGTGGCCGTGAAGGTACTGCGCCCGAACATGCTGCCCGTAATCGATTCCGATCTCGCCCTGCTGCGCGACATCGCCGTGTGGGCCGAGCGGTTGTGGGCCGACGGCAAGCGTCTGAAGCCGCGCGAAGTGGTCGCCGAATTCGACAAATATCTGCACGACGAACTCGACCTGATGCGCGAGGCGGCCAACGGCAGCCAGTTGCGGCGCAACTTTGCCGGGCTCGATCTTCTGCTGGTGCCGGAAATGTACTGGGAGTTCTGCACGCCTACGGTGCTGGTCATGGAGCGCATGGTCGGCGTGCCGATCAGCCAGGTGGAGACGCTGCGCGCGGCCGGCGTGGACATTCCGAAGCTGGCGCGCGAAGGCGTCGAAATCTTCTTCACCCAGGTGTTCCGCGACGGCTTTTTCCACGCCGACATGCACCCGGGCAACATTCAGGTGAGTCTCGATCCGAAGCACTTCGGCCGCTATATCGCGCTCGACTTCGGCATCATCGGCGCGCTGTCGGACTTCGATAAGAACTACCTCGCGCAGAACTTCCTCGCGTTCTTCAAGCGCGATTACCATCGCGTCGCCACGCTGCATCTGGAGTCGGGCTGGGTGCCGCCGACCACCCGCGTCGAAGAACTCGAGAGTGCCATCCGCGCGGTTTGCGAGCCGTACTTCGATCGCGCGCTGAAGGATATTTCGCTCGGCCAGGTGCTGATGCGCCTGTTCTCGACCTCGCGCCGCTTCAATGTCGAGATCCAGCCGCAACTGGTGCTGCTGCAAAAGACCATGCTGAACGTGGAAGGGCTCGGTCGCTCGCTCGATCCCGAACTGGATCTGTGGAAGACGGCCAAGCCTTACCTCGAACGCTGGATGAACGAACAGATCGGCCTGCGCGGCTGGTACGAGCGTTTGAAGATCGAGGCGCCGCAGTGGAGCAAGACGCTACCGCAGTTGCCGCGCCTGATTCATCACGTGCTGGCCGAGCGCCACGACAACAAGCGCGGCGCGAACGACGACATGATTCGCCAGATTCTGCTCGAGCAGAAGCGCACCAACCGGCTGTTGCAAGGCTTGCTGCTGTTCGGTGTGGCGGTCGGCGTCGGTGCGGTGCTGACGCGGGTGTTTCTGGTGCTTGCTTACGGCGGTTGATTGCGATCCCCTGCGAGGTAATTGATGAGCGACCCGACCCAACCTTCCGTGCCTGAATTTGAGAGCCGCGATCCCAACTCGCCCGAGTTCTGGGACGAGCGTTTTGAGCGCGGTTTCATGCCGTGGGATCAGGCGGGCGTGCCGTCCGCGTTTGAGTCGTTCGCCGCGCGCCATCCCGGCGCCGCCGTGCTGATTCCAGGTTGCGGCAGCGCGTACGAAGCGGTCTGGCTGGCCGGGCACGGCTACCCGGTCCGGGCGATCGACTTTTCACCGGCTGCGGTTGCGGCGGCGCATGAGCAACTGGGCGCACAGCACGCGCATCTGGTGGAGCAGGCGGATTTCTTTACATACGAGCCGCCTTTCGCACCCGCCTGGATTTACGAGCGCGCGTTTCTCTGCGCGCTGCCGCTCGCGCGCCGCATCGACTACGCACGAAGAATGGGCGAGCTATTACCCGCAGGCGGGTTGCTCGCGGGGTTCTTTTTTATCGGCGCGACGCCGAAAGGGCCGCCGTTCGGCATCGAGCGCGCGGAACTCCACGCGCTGCTCACGCCGCACTTCGAGCTGATCGAAGACGAGCCTGTGCACGACTCGATTGCCGTCTTCGCGGGACGTGAGCGCTGGCTAACCTGGCGTCGCCGTGTTTGACCGCGCGGCTGTGGCGCCTGGCGGCGGCGCCCGTCGCACTTGATTCGACTACCGCCGCCCCCATTTAACGCAACGGCGCCTGCGTCGGGCGCTGGTCCCCAAAATCCGGGGGGAAGATATCGTTTGCGGCTATAATTCAAGGCTTTGCAAGCGTTTACCAGATTTCAGTAGGGAAAAAGATCATGCCGATCTACGCTTATCGTTGCGAGTCGTGCGGCTTCGGGAAGGACGTGCTTCAGAAGATCAGCGACCCGCAATTAACGCAGTGTCCCGAGTGCGGGAAAGACACATTTCGCAAGCAGGTCACCGCTGCCGGGTTCCAGTTGAAGGGCTCCGGCTGGTACGTGACCGATTTTCGCGGCGGCAATGGCGGCGCGAGCGCGCCGGCCAAGCCCGACGCCAACGGCGCCCCGAATGGCGCCTCCGGCGAGAACGCGAGCGCCAGTAACGGCGCGACGCAAACCGACGCGGCGCCGGCCGGCAACACGGCTGCGACGCCCTCCGCGCCTGCTGCCGCACCGGCCGCTTCGGCGAGTTCGAGCGGTTCCGGCAGCACCTAGTCGCACTGCCGCCCTCCGGGGCGGCGCACACGCCGCGCCTTGGGCTTCGGCCCGCGCGGCTTTCTGGCGGTACACATGACGACGAAAAAAACGACACTCAAATCGGTGTTCCTGACTGGCCTGCTGGTGCTGGTGCCTCTGGCCATCACACTGTGGGTGCTCGGACTGATCATCGGCACGATGGACCAGACGCTGCTTCTGCTGCCGCGTGCGTGGCAGCCGGAGCGCCTGTTCGGCTTTCGCCTGCCCGGCCTCGGTGCAGTGCTCACGCTTGCCTTCATCTTTGTCGTTGGACTGTTGACGCAAAACTTCATTGGGCAGAAGCTCGTGAAGTGGTGGGAAGTCGTGGTCGCACACATTCCGGTGGTCGGCCCGATCTACACCAGCGTCAAGCAGGTGTCCGATACCCTGCTGTCGAGCAGCGGCAACGCGTTTCGGAAGGCGCTCCTGATCGAGTACCCGCGCCGCGGCTCCTATACGATTGCGTTTCTGACCGGCATTCCGGGCGGCGACGTCATCAACCACCTGAAAGAAGATCACGTCAGCGTGTATGTGCCGACTACGCCGAATCCAACCTCCGGCTTCTTCCTGATGGTGCCCAAGAGCGAAGTGATCGAGCTCGACATGACGGTCGACGCTGCGCTCAAGTACATCGTCTCGATGGGCGTCGTGGCGCCGTCCGCGCCGCCGGCGCCGGTGCGCCGCACGACAGTCGAGCCTCCGCTGTAACGCGGCGCGTAGCGTTTCCATGCCACGCGCCGTTCAACCAATGCAAAACGAAAGACAAACATCATGTCGATGAGATCTCAATACTGCGGTCTGGTGACCGAAGAACTGCTGGGCCAATCCGTCTCGCTGTGCGGCTGGGTGAGTCGCCGCCGCGACCATGGCGGCGTCATCTTCATCGACCTGCGCGATCGCGAAGGCCTCGTCCAGGTCGTCTGCGACCCGGACCGCGCGGAGATGTTCAAGGCGGCCGAAGGCGTGCGCAACGAGTTCTGCCTGCAGATCAAGGGCGTGGTTCGCGGCCGTCCGGAAGGCACCACGAACGCCGCGCTCAAGAGCGGCAAGATCGAAGTGCTGTGCCACGAGCTGATCGTGCTGAACCCGTCGATCACGCCGCCGTTCCAGCTCGACGACGACAACCTGTCGGAAACCACGCGTCTCACGCATCGCGTGCTGGACCTGCGCCGTCCGCAGATGCAGCACAACCTGCGTCTGCGCTACCGCGTCGCGATCGAGGCGCGCAAGTACCTCGACTCGCTCGGCTTTATCGACATCGAAACGCCGATGCTGACCAAGAGCACGCCGGAAGGCGCGCGCGACTACCTCGTGCCGTCGCGTACGAACCCGGGCCAGTTCTTCGCGCTGCCGCAATCGCCGCAACTGTTCAAGCAGCTCCTGATGGTGGCGAACTTCGATCGCTACTACCAGATCGTCAAGTGCTTTCGCGACGAAGACCTGCGCGCCGACCGTCAGCCGGAATTCACGCAGATCGACTGCGAAACCTCGTTCCTGTCGGAACAGGAAATTCGCGATCTGTTCGAAGACATGATCCGTCATGTGTTCAAGGAAACGATCGGCGTCACGCTGGACGAGAAATTCCCGGTCATGCTGTATTCGGAAGCCATGCGCCGTTTCGGTTCGGACAAGCCGGACCTGCGCGTGAAGCTCGAATTCACCGACCTGACCGATGCGGTCCGCGACGTCGACTTCAAGGTGTTCAGCACGCCGGCCAACACGAAAGACGGCCGTGTCGCGGCGATTCGCGTGCCGAAGGGCGGCGAGCTCTCGCGTGGCGACATCGACAGCTACACGGAATTCGTGCGCATCTATGGCGCGAAGGGCCTGGCGTGGATCAAGGTCAACGAAGTCGCGAAGGGCCGTGACGGTCTGCAAAGCCCGATCGTCAAGAACCTGCACGACGAAGCGGTCAAGGCGATCATCGAGCGCACCGGCGCGCAAGACGGCGACATCATTTTCTTCGCGGCGGATCGCGCGAAGGTAGTGAACGACAGCCTCGGCGCACTGCGTCTGAAGATCGGCCATTCGGAATTCGGCAAAGCCAATGGTCTCGTCGAGAGCGGTTGGAAGCCGTTGTGGGTGGTCGACTTCCCGATGTTCGAATACGACGAGGAAGACAACCGCTACGTCGCCGCGCATCACCCGTTCACGAGCCCGAAAGACGAGCACCTCGAGTATCTGGAAACGGATCCGGCGCGCTGCCTCGCGAAGGCCTACGACATGGTGTTGAACGGCTGGGAAATCGGCGGCGGCTCGGTGCGTATCCACCGTGAAGAAGTGCAGAGCAAGGTGTTCCGCGCGCTGAAGATCAACGCGGAAGAAGCGCAAGCCAAGTTCGGCTTCCTGCTCGACGCGCTGCAATACGGCGCGCCGCCGCACGGTGGTATCGCATTCGGTCTGGACCGCATCGTTACGATGATGGCCGGCGCCGACTCGATCCGCGACGTGATCGCGTTCCCGAAGACGCAGCGCGCGCAGTGTCTGCTCACGCAGGCGCCGAGCGAAGTGGACGAGCGCCAGTTGCGCGAACTGCACATCCGTCTGCGTCAGCCGGAACCGAAGGTGTAATGGCTTGAGTCCAGTCAGTGCTGTCTGAAAACGACAGCAGGCGCAACCGGAAAAGGCGTGATCACCATGTGTGATGCGCCTTTTTCGTTTTTTGCGTTACAGTCGATGCAACTGCGTTCGACCGCTTCCTGGACCGATCTCCGACATGTACCGCGCAAGCATTGCGCCCAGTTTTCACGCCATGCCGAAACCGCCGAAGATTCCGCAATCCGTACTCGTCATCATCCATACGCCCGCGCTCGACGTGCTGCTGATCGAGCGTGCCGATCACGCCGGGTTCTGGCAGTCGGTCACGGGGTCCAAAGACCGGCCCGATGAGCCGCTCGCCGAGACGGCGGCGCGCGAAGTCGCCGAAGAGACCGGCATTGTGGTTGGCGGTGCGCAAGTGCCGCACAACGCATTGTTCGACTGGCAATATTCGATCGAATACGAGATCTACCCGGAGTTCCGCCATCGCTATGCCGAAGGCGTGATCCATAACACCGAGCATTGGTTCAGCTTGCAGGTGCCCGAGCAACTCGAGGTCACGCTCGCGCCGCGCGAGCACACCGCGTTTCTGTGGCTGCCGTATGACGAGGCGGCGTCGCGCTGTTTTTCGTCGTCGAATGCCGATGCGATCCTGCAGTTGCCTAAAAGGTTGCATGAGCGGCTCAGTGGGCGTGCTGTCGTTGGGCATCCCACGGAGCGTGGCCGGTGAGCGTCGGCGGCGCGCGCCGCTTCGCCCGACTGCGGCAATCGCTGCTCGGCCGCCGCTATTGGCAGCGTTATCGGTTCACCAGCGGCAACGACGTCAAGCTGCTGCGTTCCGGCGACGAGTTCTTCAGCGCCCTGATCGCTCGTGTGGATGCCGCGCAGAGCGACGTGGTGCTCGAAACTTATATCTTCTGCCATGACGACGCCGGGAAGGCGGTGAGCGCGGCGCTGCTGCGTGCGGCCGCGCGTGGCGTGAAGGTGCGCGTGATCACCGACGGCGTCGGCACCGCGCGTTTGCCGCTGTTCGACGAGTGGTCCGTCGCCGGCATCGAGCATCGCATCTACAACCCGCATCTGTTCGGCCGCTTCGGCTTTTCACGCACGCATCGCAAACTGGCGGTGATCGACGATCAGTTCGCGTACTGCGGCGGGATCAATATCGTCGACGACTACGAGAACAATGGCGAGAAGCTGCCGTACCGGCGCTGGGACTTCGCGGTCGAATTGCATGGACCGGTGGTCGCCGATATCCGCCAGGCGTTCGAGGTGCAATGGCGGCGGATTCGGCTCGGGCATCGGCCGATCGAGTCGATGGAGCCGGATCTCGGGCCGAAGACCACGGCCTCGCTCGGCAGTCTGCGTCGCCGCCGCCGGCGTCGTAACGAGGAATTGTGGGCGGGCGGCCAGCCCTGCGTGGCGTTCGTCGCGCGCGACAACCTGATCAACCGGCGAGCTATCGAGAAAGCGTATCTGGTCGCGATTGGGCAGGCGCGCAACGAAGTGCTGCTCGCCAATCCGTATTTCATGCCGGGCCGCAAGCTGCGGCGCGCGCTGGTGTTCGCGGCGCGACGCGGCGTCGTGGTGAAGCTGATTATCGGGCGCAAGGAATTCAAGGCGCTCGATTACGCGGTGCCGTTTCTGTATCGCGCGCTGCTCAGGGCCGGAGTGCAGATCGCCGAGTACGAGAAAACGCTGCTGCATGGCAAGGTCGCGGTGGTGGATTCGAACTGGGCAACGGTCGGCTCGTCGAACCTCGACGCGCTGAGCCTGATGCTCAACAACGAAGCCAATGTGGTGCTGGTGAACGACCCGTCGATCGACGCACTGCGCGAAGCGATCCTCGTCGCCTTCAAGGACTCGCGCCGTATCGACGAAGCGCGTTACGACGCCCGGCCAGCCGGCGAACGCGCGCTCAACTGGCTGGCCTACACGACCTATCGGGCCGTGATGAAGGTGCTGACGGTGGGCGGGTACGACTGACTCGCGGCGATGCGCTTGTGAACAATGCCGCGGCACGAAGCGGCCCGGGTGCAATGCTTGGGCCCCGTTGCTCTGGACGCCGCCGCTCGGTGCGACTGATCGATTGACCGATTGGACAGACGAAATTACTGACTTCGCGGATACCGCGTCATTGATCGACAACCTCGATCTGGTGATTTCCGTCGCGACCTCGGTTGCGGGTCTTGCGGCGGCAATGGGCAAACCGGTCTGACTGCTCAACCGTTTCGCGGGATGTTAGCGCTGGGTTGTATGGTCAGGACCACAGCCCGTGGTATCCCGGATTGCGCCTTTTCATTCAGCCGCAGGTGGCTATTGGAACGACGTGCCGGCGCGCGTTGCCACGGCGCTTGAGCCAACTTTCCCGGCGCACGAGAACGCGTCCTGACCGGTCCTCTTTCTTCCTGCCTGTTCCGATCGGACAAGCCCGAGCGGACCGCCGCACGACGTCAACGCCCTGTCGGGCTTGCCTCTCGAGGACGATCGACACACGTTCCGACGAGCAATGCGCGCCGTCGCGAGCGGTCTCCCCATACCCGCGATACGCCAAACGCTTCTGCATTCGGACCGACTTGCTGCATCATGTCGGCCCGGCTGCGTAGATCAGAGAAAGCGTGTACTTGGACGAGCGAACTCTCTCAAAGGCAAACTTAAGGCAAACGCCTCTAAAAAATCTCATTCCTCCGATTGACGGATGCCGCAGAATTGAAACCAGGTTAGAAACCGGTTTCTAATAAAGTCCTTGTTTCGCGGACGGCAGCACTCAATAATAGTACGGCCGTTCGATTTTCTTTCGGTCACATTAGAACGGTAAAAAGCTATGCGAAAAGGCGAACAGACGCGAGCCGCAATTCTCGATGCAGCACTTGACCTGGCAAGCCGCGACGGACTGGAAGGTCTGACCATCGGGCTGCTGGCCGAGCGCATGCAGATGAGCAAAAGCGGGGTGTTCGCGCATTTCGGGTCGCGCGAGGATTTGCAGGTCGAAGTCGTGCGCGAATATCACCGTCGTTTCGAAGACGAGGTGTTTTTCCCGAGTTTGCGCGAGCCGCGTGGATTGCCGCGCTTGCGCGCGATGATTTCCCGCTGGATCGAGAAACGCATTCAGGAAGTCACCACCGGCTGCATCTACATCAGCGGCGCCGTCGAATACGACGATCGCGCGGATAACCCGGTGCGTGAGCAACTGGTGTCGAGCGTGACGGTCTGGCGTGCCGCGCTCACGCGGGCGATTTCGCAGGCAATGGAAGAAGGGCATCTGCGTGCCGACACCGATCCGCAACTGATGCTGTTCGAACTGTACAGCTTCACGCTCGGTCTGCATCACGACGCGCGCTTCCTGCACTTGCCGGATGCGGTGCGTCTCACGTGGGCCGCGCTGGAAAAATTGGTTGTTTCGTATCAAAGCGAAAGCCGTTAGCAGCGTCGCCGCCAATCCGGCGGATTCAGCGGCGCAGAAAGTTCCGATCCACGGACTCAGCTAACGGCCTGGCTTCTTGTCAAACTTGGAGAGAGTCATGGGACAGTACGCCGCGCCGCTGCGCGACATGCAATTCGTGTTGCACGAACTGCTCAACGTCGAAGCCGAAATCAAGCAGATGCCGAAGCACGCGGATCTCGATACCGACACGATCAACGCGGTGCTGGAAGAGGCCGGCAAGTTCTGCTCCGAAGTATTGTTCCCGCTTAATCACAGCGGCGATCAGGAAGGCTGCACGTATGTCGGCGACGGCGTCGTGACCACGCCGAAGGGTTTCAAGGAAGCCTACGCACAATACGTCGAAGCCGGCTGGCCCGCGCTGGGCTGCGACCCGGAATACGGCGGCCAGGGCCTGCCCGCGTTCGTCAACAACGCGCTGTATGAAATGCTGAACTCGGCGAATCAGGCGTGGACCATGTACCCGGGGCTCTCGCACGGCGCGTACGAATGTCTGCATGCACATGGCACGCCGGAGTTGCAGCAACGCTATCTGCCGAAGCTGGTGGCGGGCGTCTGGACCGGCACGATGTGTCTGACGGAGCCGCATTGCGGCACCGACCTCGGCATTCTGCGCACCAAGGCCGAACCGAACAGCGACGGCTCTTACGCGATCAGCGGCACGAAGATTTTCATCTCCAGCGGCGAACACGATCTCGCCGAGAACATCGTTCACCTGGTGCTCGCGCGTCTGCCGGATGCGCCCAAGGGCACCAAGGGCATTTCGCTGTTCATCGTGCCGAAGTTCGTGCCGAACGAAGCGGGCGAACCGGGCGAGCGCAACGGCGTGAAGTGCGGCTCCATCGAACACAAGATGGGCATTCACGGCAACGCGACCTGCGTGATCAATCTCGACAACGCCAAGGGTTGGCTCGTCGGCGAGCCGAACAAAGGCTTGAACGCGATGTTCGTGATGATGAACGCCGCACGTCTGGGCGTCGGCATGCAGAGCCTGGGCCTGACCGAAATCGGTTACCAGAACTCGCTGACGTACGCGAAAGAGCGTCTGCAGATGCGTTCGCTGACCGGCCCGAAGGCGCCGGAAAAGGCGGCCGATCCGATCATCGTGCATCCGGACGTGCGCCGCATGCTGCTCACGCAGAAGGCCTACGCCGAAGCCGCGCGCGCGTTCTCGTACTGGTCGGCGCTGCATATCGACAAGGAACTGTCGCACGCTGATGAATCCGTGCGCAAGGAAGCCGCCGACCTCGTCGCGCTGCTCACGCCGATCCTGAAAGCGTTTCTGTCGGACAACGCGTTCGAGAGCACCAACCACGCCATGCAGATCTACGGCGGCCACGGCTTCATCGCCGAGTGGGGCATGGAGCAGTACGTGCGCGACGCGCGCATCAACATGATCTACGAAGGCACCAACGCGATTCAGGCGCTCGACCTGCTCGGCCGCAAGATTCTCGGCGACATGGGCGCGAAGATGAAGAAGTTCGGCAAGCTGGTGTCCGATTTCGTCGAAGCCGAAGGCGTGAAGCCGGAAATGCAGGAGTTCATCAACCCGCTCGCCGACATCGGCGAAAAGGTGCAGAAGCTGACCATGGAAATCGGCATGAAGGCCATGCAGAACCCGGACGAAGTCGGCGCCGCCGCCGTGCCGTATCTGCGCACAGTCGGCCACCTGGTGTTCTCGTACTTCTGGGCCCGCATGGCACGCGTCGCGCTGGACAAGGAAGCTTCGGGCGATCCGTTCTACAAGGCCAAGCTCGCCACGGCGCGCTTCTACTTCGCGAAGCTGTTGCCGGAAACGGCGATGACGATCCGTCAGGCGCGCGCGGGTTCGAAGTCGCTGATGGACGTCGAAGAAGCGCTGTTCTAAGCCCCAGTTTCAGGCAAACATCAAGGCAGGCGCCGCGCGTGTCGAACCCGCGGCGCTTCCCGTCAGCCACACATTGCGAAGCGTCCATGAAGCTTCGCGACATCGCATAACTCCCCGGAGGAACGACGTGAGCAATCTGATCATTCGCAAGGTAGCCGTGCTCGGCGCCGGCGTGATGGGCGCGCAGATCGCCGCGCACCTGATCAACGCCAAGGTGCCCGTGCTGCTGTTCGACTTGCCCGCCAAGGAAGGCCCGAAGAACGCGATCGCGCTGAAGGCGATCGAGAACCTGAAGAAGCTGTCGCCGGCGCCGTTCGGCGTGAAGGACGACGCGCAATACATCCAGCCCGCAAATTACGACGACGACATCGAAAAGCTCGCCGAATGCGATCTCGTGATCGAAGCGATTGCCGAGCGCATGGACTGGAAGCACGACCTGTACAAGAAGGTCGCGCCGCATCTCGCGCCGAACGCGATTTTCGCGACCAACACGTCGGGTCTGTCGATCACGGCGCTGTCGGAAGGTTTCTCGGATGAACTGAAGGCGCGCTTCTGCGGCGTGCACTTCTTCAATCCGCCTCGTTACATGCACCTGGTCGAGTTGATTCCGACCGCGACCACGCGTCCGGAAATCCTCGATCAACTCGAGTCGTTCCTGACCAGCGTGGTCGGCAAGGGCGTCGTGCGTGCGAAAGACACGCCGAATTTCATCGCCAATCGCGTCGGCATTTTCTCGATCCTCGCCGTCGTGACCGAAGCCGCGAAATACGGCCTGCGTTTCGACGAAGTGGACGACCTGACCGGCGCGCGCCTGGGCCGAGCGAAGTCGGCCACGTTCCGTACCGCCGATGTGGTCGGTCTGGACACGATGGCGCACGTCATCAAGACGATGCAGGACACGCTGAAGGACGATCCCTTCTTCCAGGTCTACGAAACGCCTGCTGTGCTCGCTGAACTCGTAAAGAAGGGCGCGCTGGGTCAGAAGACCGGCGGCGGCTTCTACAAGAAAGAAGGCAAGGCGATCAAGGTGCTCGACGCGAAAACCGGCGAATATGTCGACGGCGGCGCGAAGGCGGACGAACTGGTCGGCCGAATTCTGAAGCGCCCGCCGGCGGAGCGTCTGAAGCTGCTGCGCGAATCGCAGCATCCGCAGGCGCAGTTCCTGTGGGCGATTTTCCGCGACGTGTATCACTACATCGGCGTGCATCTCGAATCGATCGCCGACAACGCGCGCGATGTCGATCTCGCGATCCGTTGGGGCTTCGGCTGGAACGAAGGTCCGTTCGAAGGCTGGCAGACGGCCGGCTGGAAACAGGTTGCCGAATGGGTGCAGGAAGATATCGCCGCGGGTAAGGCGCTCTCGAACGTGCCGCTGCCGTCGTGGGTGCTCGAAGGGCCGGTCGCTGAGCAGGGCGGCGTGCATACGAACGAAGGTTCGTGGTCGCCGGCTTCGAAGACGTTCGTGCCGCGCTCGTCGCTGTCGGTGTATGACAAGCAGGTGTTCCGGGCGCCGCTGGTCGGCGAAACCAAGGCTGATCCGAAGACCTACGGCAAGACGCTGTTCGAAACCGACGCCGTGCGTGCATGGGTCGACGACCGCGCGGGCGAGAACGACGTCCTGATCGTGTCGTTCAAGAGCAAGATGAATACGATAGGACCGTCGGTGATCGACGGTCTGACGCAGGCGATCGAGCTGGCCGAAAAGGACTACAAGGGTCTGGTGGTGTGGCAGCCGACGTCGCTGAAACTCGGCACGCCGGGCGGCCCGTTCTCCGCCGGCGCCAATCTCGAAGAAGCCATGCCCGCGTTCATGATGGGCGGCGCGAAGGGCATCGAGCCGTTCGTGAAAAAATTCCAGCAAGGCATGCTGCGCGTGAAGTACGCGAGCGTGCCGGTCATCTCGGCCGTGTCGGGCATCGCGCTCGGCGGTGGCTGCGAACTGGCGCTGCATAGCGCGAAGCGGGTCGCGCACATCGAAAGCTATTTCGGTCTGGTGGAAGTGGGTGTGGGTCTCGTGCCGGCTGGCGGCGGCCTGAAGGAAGCGGCGCTGCGCGCGGCGGAAGCGGCGACGCAAGTAGGCGCAACCAACGACCTCCTCAAATTCGTGCAGAAGTCGTTCGAAAACGCGGCGATGGCGAAGGTCTCGGCCTCCGCGCTCGACGCCCGCGCGATGGGCTACCTGAAGCCGTCGGACACCATCGTCTTCAACGTGTTCGAACTGCTCGACGTGGCGAAGAAGGAAGCGCGCGCGTTGTCGTCGGCGGGTTATCGTCCGCCGCTGCGCGTCACGCAAGTGCCGGTGGCCGGGCGCTCGGCGATCGCGACCATCAAGGCGTCGCTCGTCAACATGCGCGATGGCCGATTTATCAGCGAGCACGATTTCCTGATCGCGAGCCGTATCGCGGAAGCGGTGTGCGGCGGTAATGTGGAAGCGGGCAGTCTGGTCGATGAAGAATGGCTGCTGCAACTCGAGCGTCGTGCGTTCGTCGATCTGCTCGGCACGCAAAAGACGCAGGAACGGATCATGGGCATGCTGCAGACCGGCAAGCCGGTGCGCAACTAAGCGACTAGCCCGCACTATGTGCTTGGGGTGGGAGTAAGCGCTAAAGCGCTAATTCTCGCCGACCGCGATGAGACTGCATGGGACCAGAGTAAGCGCTAAAGCGCTAACTCTGGTCGACAAAGGAGATTCAAATGGCAAAGCAATTGCAAGACGCATACATCGTCGCCGCGAGCCGCACGCCGATCGGCAAGGCGCCGCGTGGGATGTTCAAGAACACGCGCCCCGACGAACTGCTGGTGCACGCGCTCAAGTCGGCCGTGGCGCAAGTGCCCGGCCTCGATACGAAAGTGATCGAGGACGCGATCATCGGCTGCGCGATTCCGGAAGCGGAACAAGGCCTGAACGTCGCGCGCATGGGGGCGCTGCTTGCCGGCCTGCCGAATAGCGTCGGCGGCGTGACGGTGAACCGCTTCTGCGCATCGGGCCTGACCGCGCTCGCCATGGCCGCCGACCGCATCCGCGTCGGTGAGTCGGACGCGATGATCGCGGGCGGCTGCGAATCCATGAGCATGGTGCCGATGATGGGCAACAAGCCGTCCATGTCGCCGCATATCTTCGATCGCAATGAAGACATCGGCATCGCCTACGGTATGGGCCTGACGGCGGAGAAGGTCGCCGAACGCTGGAAGATCAGCCGCGAAGCACAAGACGCGTTTTCGGTGGAATCGCATCGCCGCGCCATCGCCGCGCAGCAAGCCGGCGAGTTCAACGACGAAATCGCTGCGTACACCATCACCGAGCGCTTCCCCGATCTCGCCACCGGCGAAGTCCGCGTGAAGACCCGCGAAGTGTCGCTCGACGAAGGTCCGCGCGCGGAAACGTCGCTCGAGGGTCTTGCGAAGCTGCGCGCGGTGTTCGCCAATAAGGGTTCGGTGACGGCGGGCAACAGCTCGCAGACCTCGGACGGCGCGGGCGCGTTGATCGTGGTGTCGGAAAAGATGCTGAAGGAATTCAACCTCACGCCGCTCGCGCGTTTCGTCAGCTTCGCCGTGCGCGGCGTGCCGCCGGAAATCATGGGCATCGGTCCGAAGGAAGCGATTCCGGCCGCGCTGAAAGCCGCCGGCCTGAAGATCGACGACCTCGACTGGATCGAGCTGAACGAAGCATTCGCCGCGCAATCGCTGGCGGTGATTCAGGACCTCGGTCTCGATCCGGCGAAGATCAACCCGCTCGGCGGCGCGATCGCCCTCGGCCACCCGCTGGGTGCGACGGGCGCGATTCGTGCGTCGACCGTGGTGCATGGCTTGCGCCGCCGTAACTACAAGTACGGCATGGTGACGATGTGCGTCGGCACGGGCATGGGCGCGGCGGGCATCATCGAGCGCCTGTGAGCATGTTCACCCCGATGTTCGCTTCGGTCCTCGCGCGTACGCGTTGAGGACCACAGAACGGTTCGCAGCCCATCCGGCTTGCGAACCGTTCTTACATTCTCAGCAGGAGTATGAGGAGATGACGATGGATATTCTGGTCGAGCGCGCCGACGGCGTGCTGACGATGGCCTTCAACCGGCCCGACAAGAAAAACGCGATTACGGCCGCCATGTATCAGACGATGGCCGACGCGCTGGTCGAAGCGCAAGGCGACGCCGCCGTGCGGGCGATCCTGATTCGGGGCAGCGCCGGCATTTTCAGCGCCGGCAACGATCTCGACGATTTCATGAAGACGCCGCCGATGGGCGAACACGCGCCGGTGTTCCAGTTCCTGCGCGCGATCAGCTCGGCCGAGAAGCCGGTGGTGGCGTCGGTGGCGGGCCCGGCGGTCGGCATCGGCACGACCCTGCTGCTGCATTGCGACCTGGTCTACGCAGCCGATACCGCGAGCTTCTCGCTGCCGTTCACGCAACTCGGTTTGTGTCCGGAAGCGGCGTCGAGTCTGCTGTTGCAGCGCGCGGCCGGCTATCAGGCGGCGGCGGAGAAACTGTTGCTCGGCGAAGCGTTCGACGCCGCCGAGGCGCAGCGCATGGGTTTCGTGAATCGCGTGCTGCCCGCCGCCGAAGTCGATGCGTTTGCGGCTTCGCAGGCCGCGAAGCTGGCCGCGTTGCCGGCTTCGTCGCTGCGCGTGACGAAGAGCTTGATGAAGCGCGCCAGCCACCAGGAACTGCAAACGCAAATGTCCGAAGAAGCCGTGCATTTCGGCAAGATGCTGCTCGCGCCCGAAGCACGTGAGGCGTTCAAGGCGTTCTTCGAGAAGCGCAAGCCGGACTTCCGGCAATTCGATTGAGCGGCGTGCGAGCGCTCCGGCGTTGAAGGGAGTTGCCCGCTCGCCGCTTCGAGCTTCAGCGCGTCAGGATGTTCGCGCGCCTGAATGCTCAGGCGCGTTGGCCGCTCAAAGCTGCGTCGACTGCAACGTATCGTAGTCAACGTAGCTTGTCTCGCGGCAGAAGCTGACCAGCCGCACGCCCGCCTTGCGCGCTATCGCAATCGCCAGCGACGACGGCGCCGAGATCGTGGCGACCATCGGCACGTCGACGCGCGCGGCCTTGCGCACCAGCTCGTAGCTCGCGCGGCTCGACAGAAACACAAAACCCTCCTTGGTATCCACGCGGTCGAGCACCAACTGGCCAATCAGCTTGTCGAGCGCATTGTGGCGGCCGACGTCCTCGAACGCGTAGCGGATCGCGCCCACGGCGTCGCACCACGCGGCGGCATGCAGGCCGCCGGTCAGCCGCGTCAACGCCTGATGTTCGGGCAGATCGCGGGCGGCGCGCGCGATCGCATCCGGCGCGAGGCGTTGCAGAAAGCCGGTATCCGGCACACGCTCCGGCTGCAGATCCAGCAAATCGATGCTTTCGATGCCGCAAACACCGCATCCGGTGCGCCCGGCGAGCGCGCGGCGCTTCTCCTTCAGCGCGACGAAGGCCTGTTGCACCACTTGCAACTGCACTTCGGCATGCGGCAATTCGCCGTCGTCATGCAGTTCGACCTCGATGTCCTGAATGTCGCTGCCACGCTCCACGATCCCTTCCGAAATCGCGAATCCAACCGCGAACGCTTCCAGATCGCGCGGCGTGCACATCATCACCGCATGCGAAATGCCGTTGAAGACGAGCGCGACCGGCCATTCCTGACCGACATGGTCGATGACGGTTTCGACCGCCGCGCCGCGATGCCGGTGCACCTGGCGCTCTACCGCGCCCGGCTGCCCGGCAGTTTCCAGTTCGTTCAAGCTAGTTCACTCCTTTGTCATGCCATGCGCGCGAGCGGTTGACGGCCCGGTAGGGTGCCGCCAGCCATGCCGCCGTCGCGCGAATAAGGTTCTAAAATACCCCAAGCTGGGCTTGCGTGTTGCCCGCCATCCAGGAGGGACTCAATCATGGGACTCAACGAAGCACCGCTTCTGTTCAACTTCGAGGTCGCGTCTTCGGAGAATTTCACTTACATCCCGATGTCCGTGCGCTTCAATCTCGACCGGTTCGGGCTGCGCATTTCGCTCGATCAATGGCAGACGCTGCCGCTCGAAGACCGCAAGCTGCTGGCGCGTTTCCCGGTCGAGGAAGACGCGGAAATCGAGCCGAATTTCGATCATGCCCTGTTCGAAATGCTGCGCACTCACGCGAACATCGAGCCGGAGTGGTTCACGCCCGAGGAAGCGCCGGCCTGGCGTCGCACCGACAGCGTGCCGGAGGGTATCGCGCATCAGGCGCAACTGGCCGGTCTCGCCGCGCCGGGCGTCGCCCAGTGGGCCCAACTTGATCCGTTCAAGCGCTACGTGCTCGCCAAGCTGTCGCGCAAGCCGGAGGCCAACCACGACTTCGTCCCGGCCATGAAGGAATTCGGTGCGGCCGGCTAGGCGCGGCCGGCCAGGTTTTTTTTACTCACTACCCTCAATCTGTTCCGAACCCTGCCGTTATCCATGGGTTGGCGCGTAAAGAAACTCGTATCGATGCGGCCCGACGCATCGGCCGCGACCGCGCGCTCCCGCCCGCAGAACGATTGACGTTCGGAACCCATGACTCCTTTTCTATCGAAGCGGCTGCTGATCAATCTGGCGGTCGTTGCCGCGGCGATCGGCGCGAACGCGTTCGTCGCCTATACGCAGATTTGCGGCGAACGCGACGTTGACGCGCGCATGCTGCGTTCGACGAGCGTGCGCCAGCACCTCGACGCCTACCATACGGCGCTCGACGGCGGGCTGGCCGCGCTCGGCCGCTTCGAGGCGTCGGGCGAGCCGGCGCCGGCCAGCGCGGCCGCCGCGGCCGCAGCCATGGCGACGACGCTCGCGGGTCTGGAGCGCGACCTGCGCAATGAACTGGCCGGCGAACCCGCCATGCTCGGCGCGCTCGCGAAGCTGAGCGCGGACAGCCACGCGCTGCAACACGACATCGACGACGCGCTGCTCCGGAGCGCCAGTGCCGGCCCGGACGCCTCGCGCACGTGGGCGGCCTCGACCTATACCCATCTCGGGCTCGGCCTGGATCGCGTCGAAGCCGGCCTCGCAGCACTGCGTAGCGCGGAGAACCGCGCATTGCAGGCGTCGCTCGCGGCATCGGCGAGCGAAACGCAGCGGGCGATGTTCCTGCTGATCGTGACCATGCTGGGCGGCAGCGTGCTGCTGATCTTCACGTTCGGCGCGCGCGAAAACAGCGCGCGCGAGAAGCTGCGCAGCGTGCGCGCGCTCGGCCGCCACGACGAACGCTTTCGCGGACTGTTCGACGACCATCCGGTGCCGATGTATATCTTCGATCGCGAGACGCTGCGCTTTCTCGCCGTCAACGCGGCCGCGATCCAGCAATACGGCTACACCGAAAGCGAATTTCTCGGCATGACCGTCCGCGCGATCCGCCCGAGCGGCGAAATCTCGCGCCTCGAAACGCATATGCAGCGCAGCGACGCGGGCCAGCACGGCCGCACCATGGCGGGCATCTGGCATCACCGGCGCAAGGACGGCTCGACGATCAGCGCTGACATTTCGTATCACGCGCTGAACTTCATGGGCCGCGCCGCGTTCTTCGTGCTCGCCGACGACGTTACCGACCAGATCAACGCCGAAGCCGAAGCGCAGCGTTCGAACCAGATGCTCGAAGCGGTGATCGATAATATTCCGCAGCGCATTTTCTGGAAGGACATGCAGTCGCGCTATCTCGGCTGCAACATGGCGTTCGCGCGCGATGCCGGGCTCGCGTATCCGGAGCAGGTGGTCGGCAAGAGCGACGCCGACATGCCGTGGCGCGATTTCTCGACGCTGCTGAGCGACCACGACAAGGAGGTCGTGAGCACCGGCGTGCCGAAGATGAACTTCGAGCTCGATCTGGTGATCGACGGCGTGCACCGCACGACCGTCACGAGCAAGCTGCCGTTCACCGACGGCGACGGCCGCGTGATCGGCGTGCTCGGTTCGTATACGGACATCACCGAGCGCAAGCGCGCCGATCTTGCCTTGCGCCTGCAAAGCCGCGCGCTCGATGCCAGCGTCAACGCGATTCTGATCACCGCGCCGTCGCCGACCGGCAATCTGATCGAATACGTGAATCCGGCGTTCATGCGCATTACCGGCTACGACCCGGCCGAGGTGATCGGCCACGATTGCCGCGTCCTGCAACGCGAAGATCGCGACCAGGAGGGCGTCGCGCTGATCCGTCAGGCGCTCGCGGCGAACCGCGAGGTCAGCGCGGTGGTGCGCAACTATCGCAAGGATGGCGCGCTGTTCTGGAATCAGCTCTTCATCGCGCCGGTGCCGAATCAGGACGGCATGATCACGCATCACATCGGCGTGATCAACGACGTGACCGATCTGATGCGCTATCAGGAACAGCTCGAATATCAGGCCAACTACGACAGCCTCACGCGGCTGCCGAACCGCAACCTGCTGCGCGACCGCTTGCAGCATGCGCTGATCGTCGCGCAACGGCATCACAAGGGCGTCGCGGTCGTGTTCATGGATCTGGACGGCTTCAAGAACGTCAACGACAGTCTCGGCCACAGCGTCGGCGACCGGCTGCTCAGCGTGGTCGCCGAGCGTCTCGCGCGCTGCACGCGCACGAGCGATACGGTGGCGCGGCACGGCGGCGACGAGTTCGTTATCGTGATGACCGACACCGTCGACGAACAGTCGCTGATCGCCTGGATGGAGCGCGTACGTGCGTCGATCTCCGAAGCGGTCTGGCTCGACGGCACCGAACTGTATGTGGGTTGCAGCATGGGCGCGAGCCTGTTCCCGCAAGACGGCGAAGACGCCGAGACGCTGATGAAGAAGGCCGACGTCGCGATGTATCGCGCCAAGGACATGGGTCGCAACACGTTCCAGTTCTATCAGCCGGAGATGAACGCGAGCGCGGGCGCGCGCCTGAATCTCGAACGGCGTCTGCGCCGCGCGTTGCGTGACAACGAGTTCCTGTTGCATTACCAGCCGCAAGTGGATATTGAAAGTGGCCAGATCGTCGGCACCGAGGCGCTGGTGCGCTGGCGCGATCCGGAAGTCGGACTGGTGCCGCCGTCGTCGTTCATTCCGGTTGCGGAAGAAAGCGGGCTGATCGGGCCGCTTTCGGAATGGGTGCTGCGCGAAGCGTGCCGCCAGAACAAGGCCTGGCAGGACGAAGGCTTGCCGGCGGCGCGTGTGTCGGTGAATCTGTCGGCGCGCGTGTTCCAGCAGCGCGACATCGCCAAGCTGGTCATGCAGGTGCTGGCCGAGACCGGTCTCGAGCCGCGGTACCTCGAACTCGAACTGACCGAAAGCACCATCATGCGCAATGCGGAAGAAGCGGTGTCGATGCTCAACGAGCTGCACGCGCTCGGCATCGGTCTTGCCATCGACGACTTCGGCACCGGCTATTCGAGCCTCAGCTATCTGAAGCGCTTCCCGGTGGACCGCCTGAAGATCGACCGCTCGTTTGTCTCCGACATCGGCGTGTCCGCCGACGACGAGACGATCACCTCGGCGATCATCGCGCTTGCGCATTCGCTGAAGTTGCAGGTGATCGCCGAAGGCGTGGAGACGTCCGCGCAACTCGACTTCCTGAAAGAGCGCGCGTGCGATGAGATGCAGGGGTTCTACTTCGCGAAGCCCTTATCGACGGACGCGATTTCCGAGCTGCTGCAAGGCGGCGTGGGGCGCGAGCTGGCGACGGTTTGAGCCGTTCGCGCCGCGTCGCTCACTGCGCCGGCGTGCTGAGGAAAACCGGCAGACCTTCAGCCAGTTCGGAGAACGACTGCAGGAACGGATGCGCCGTCTTGCTGACCGTCCCCGGCAGCATCATCTGCGTGAAGTGCCAGGCGACCGCCACGGTGACGTCGGCGGCGTCGAACTGATTGGTTTCGATGGGCAGCGCCGCTGCCGCGAGCTCGCGTTCGAGTTCTGCATACGCGGCGAACAACTGCGTGCTCACGCGATCCAGCCAGGGCCCATGCTGCTTTTCCGCCGGCCGCAGATTGCGTTCGTAGACGATCTGCACGGTCTTCTCGCACGCGGCGAGCGCAAGGCCGGTGAGGCGGGCGGCGCGCAAGGCGGCGTCGGGACGCGTCGGGAAAAGCCGCTGATTCGGCCCGGCGAGCGTGGCGAGGTACTGGAGAATCACCGTCGAGTCCATCACGGTCTGGCCGTTGTCGGCGATCAGCGTGGGCGCCTTGACAACGGGATTAATTTTCGCGAACTGGTCGTAGGTGCTGAACACCGAGATCGACTCGTGCTCGAATTCGAGCTTCAACAATTTGAGGCAGATAGCGACCCGGCGCACGTACGGCGAATCCAGCATTCCGATCAGTTTCATCTCATTCCCGTTAGAACATCTATCATGGCGCGCCCGAGCTCCTCATGCCCGTGCAGCTCCGCTTCGGGCCTGGGTCAGGGCACATCGAACCGATAGGTTAAGCATCTCCGCAGCGCAAAAAAAGCGACAATTAACGACGATTTGCGTCAGAATTTCTTACATGAAACCGATCCCGCCTTTGACCGCGCTACGCTGCTTCGAGGCCGTCGCCCGTTTGGGCGGCGTGACTCAGGCCGCGCGCGAATTGCATGTCACGCACTCGGCGGTGAGTCAGCAGATCAAGGTGCTGGAAGATTCGATGGGCGTCGCGCTGTTCATGCGGGAGGCGCGCGGGCTGCGGTTGACCGAGGAGGGGCGGCTTTACGCGCTCGACATCCGCATGGCGTTGCGCGACATCAGCCATGCGACGCGACGCGCGCAGGCGCGCCCGCACGAAAGCGAGTTGGTGATCAGCACCTTGCCGTCGTTCGCGCAGCATTGGCTCGTGCCGCGTCTCGCCAGTTTTCGCGACGCGCATCCGTACTACCGGATTCGCCTGCAGACGAGCTTGCAGGTCGAGGATTTCCGCCAGGGCGCGAGCGATATCGGCATCCGCATGGGGCAGGGGCATTGGCCGGACGTCGCGCAACAGAAGCTGTTCGACGACGAGATGGTCGTGGTGGCCGCGCCGCATTTCACGCTAGCGCCGCATGGCCGCTTGCCTTTGAGCGCAGCGGAAGTGCTGGCCTGTCCGCTGATCTCGAGTCCCGACGCGCCGTGGCACGACTGGTGTCAGACGGCGCAGGTGGCGAAGCCGGCCGAGGGAGCCATAGTGCTGTCGGCGAACGACTCGAATATCGTGATCGGCGCCGTGCTGCAGGGCCAGGGCGTTGCGCTCGAACGGCGCAGCCTGGTCGCGTACGCGCTGGCGCGCGGCGAACTGGTGCAGATCACCGATATCCGCGTGCCGTACCGTTATCCCTATTGGCTGGTCTGGCCGCAACGCGAAATGCTCAATGCCTCGCAGGCGCATTTTGCGCAGTGGATCGAAGGGCAGGTCGACGCCTATCTGCGCAGCAGCGGCGCGCCAGCCGCAGCGATGCGTGCGGGTTAGCCCGTATTCATTCGCATAAACCGTTTTGCGCAGGAGTTTGGGTCGGCTATATTCGTGGTTCCCATCTCAGACCGCGCTGGGAACCACGAAGCACGATTCATGTGGCGTTGCGCCCGATTTTCGCTGCTTGCACTGAGTCATGGGCATTGCGCCGTCGACTATCCCAATCTGACTGATCCGACTGGAGTGAACAATGACGTCGTCACCTGCAAAGAAACTGTCTGTGTTGCTGGCATCGGTTGTATTGAGCGTGGCTTGCGCCGCGCCGGCGTTCGCGCAAAGCGGCGGCGGTGGCGGTCCGGCGGGGAACGATTCTGACGCGGCGGTTCCGTCGGCCGCATCGAAAGCGGCGCCGTCCACCAAAGCTCAGCGCAAGGCCGAGCGCAAGCAGGCGCGGGCGAAGAAAAACGCCGAATTGAAGAAGTTGGAGGCCAACGGCTATCAGCCGTCGAGCACCGATCCGAACTATCCGAACGACATTCAGAAAGCGCAGAAGAAGGCGGGAATCGGCCAGGCAGCGAGTCAGTGACCCGGTACTACGGTTGAGAACGAACGAGGCGCCGCGGCGCCTCGTTTTTATTGTGGGCGGTCAGGGCGCTCAGTCCAGCACCGGCAGCGCGCGCGGACGCCGGTCGCTATCCGTGGCGACGTAGGTTAGCGTGGCTTCGGTGACCTTCACGAGATCTTCGGTCAGGCTCATGCGCTGCGCGTAGACCTCGACCGCCACGGTGACGGACGTGTTGCCCGTCTTGACGATGTCCGCGTAGAAACTCAGCAGATCGCCGACGAACACCGGCTGCTTGAACACGAACGAATTGACCGCAATGGTTGCCACCCGCCCGTTGGCGCGGCGGCTTGCCGGAATCGAGCCGGCAATGTCCACTTGCGCCATGATCCAGCCGCCGAACACGTCGCCGTGGACGTTCGCGTCCGAAGGCTGCGGCACGACGCGCAGCGCGCAGTGCTTTTGCGGGAGTTGAAGAATATCGGTCATTGGGGGCACTCTTGGGAAACGTGTTGGCTCGGTCGCCTCGACCGGCACGCGAGGCATTTCACGACAACGGTATGGCACGCACCGCGCGGCCAACGTGCCGCCCACGGCGGGCCAACCCATGAAAAGCGGCGCCAGCCGGCTTCTGCGACAATAGAAAGATCAGGAATTGTACGGGAAAGCGCCCAGCGAGGTCGCGCGACAAAAAGCAGTGTGCCGGGCAGGCATGCCGCAGTCGGCGCGCCGCTGCGAACTCCGGCATTTCCACACTCTCCCCAGCCGATCCCCATGCGCCGCACGCCCTCGTCCGAACCTTCCCCGATCTCCACCCAGCCGCGCAACGACTGGCAGACGATCCTCTCGCTGCTGCCGTATCTCGCCACGTATAAATGGCGCGTCGGCTTTGCGCTGAGCTGCCTGATCGGCGCGAAGATCGCCAACCTCGGCGTGCCGATCGTGATGAAGCGGATCGTCGACGGGCTCGCCTCGGTGCAGCATCTCACCGCGCTCGGCCGCGCGCACGATTCGCCTGGCATCGTGTTGCTGGGCGGCATCGGCCTGCTGGTGGTCGCGTATGCAGTGGTGCGGTTGTCCACGTCGCTCTTCACCGAACTGCGCGAGATTCTGTTTTCGAAGGTGACCGAAAGCGCGGTGCGGCAACTCGCGCTGAAAGTGTTCCGCCATCTGCATGCGCTGTCGTTGCGCTTTCACCTCGAACGGCAGACGGGCGGCATGTCGCGCGATATCGAACGCGGTACGCGCGGCATCACGCAACTGATCTCGTATTCGCTGTACAGCATTTTGCCGACGCTCGTCGAAGTCGGGCTCGTGCTCGGCTTTTTCGTCGTCAAATACGAGGCGTATTACGCGGTGGTCACGTTCATTGCGCTGGCCGTGTATATCGTCTTCACGGTGAAGGTCACGGAGTGGCGCACGCATTTTCGCCGCACCATGAACGATCTCGATTCGAAGGCGAATTCACGCGCGATCGATTCGCTGCTCAACTACGAGACGGTCAAGTACTTCGGCAACGAAGAGTGGGAAGCGAGCCGCTACGACGAAAACCTCAAGCGCTATCGCACGGCGGCGATCAAGTCGCAGCGCTCGCTGTCGGCGCTGAACTTCGGGCAGCAGGCGATCATCGGCACAGGGCTCGTGTTCATTCTGTGGCGCGCCACGCAAGGCGTGATGGCCGGGCGTCTCACGCTCGGCGATCTGGTGCTGATCAACACCTTCATGCTGCAGCTTTATATTCCGCTGAATTTTCTCGGCGTGGTGTATCGCGAGTTGAAGCAGAGCCTCACCGATATGGACCGCATGTTCACGCTGCTCGGCGCCGCGCAGGAAGTGCCCGATCTCGAGGGCGCTCCCGCGCTGCGCGTGAGCGGCGCGCAGGTGCGCTTCGAGCGGGTGAACTTCGCGTACGAACCGGCGCGGCAGATTCTGCACGACGTGAGCTTTACGATTCCCGCCGGTACCACGACCGCGGTGGTCGGCCATAGCGGTTCGGGCAAATCGACCCTCGCGCGGTTGATGTTTCGCTTCTACGATCTGGACCGCGCGACGGGCGGCGCGATCACCATCGACGGTCAGGATATTCGCGACGTCGCGCAGGATTCACTGCGCGCGTCGATCGGCATCGTGCCGCAGGATACGGTGCTGTTCAACGATTCGATCTACTACAACATCGCTTACGGCCGGCCATCTGCGACACGCGACGAAGTGATCGCGGCGGCGCGTGCGGCGCATATTCACGAATTCATCGAAGGGCTGCCGAAGGGCTATGACACGCCGGTCGGCGAGCGCGGCTTGAAGCTGTCCGGCGGTGAAAAGCAGCGCGTGGCGATTGCACGGACCATCCTCAAGAACCCGCCGATCCTGTTGTTCGACGAAGCGACCTCCGCACTCGATTCACGTTCCGAGCGCGCCATTCAGCACGAGCTTGATCAGATCGCCCGCGAGCGCACGACGTTGATCATCGCGCACCGGCTTTCGACAGTGGTGCACGCGCAGCAGATCATCGTGATGGACAAAGGGCGGATCGTCGAGCGTGGCACGCATGCGGAACTGCTGCGCGCGAACGGCCTGTTCGCGCAGATGTGGGCGTTGCAGCAGCAACGCGCGGCGGAAGCGCCGGAAGCAGTGGAAACGGTGGGTGCCGGCGGCGGGCGATAAATTTGCGCGGCGATTTTTCGCGTTGTCTCGCTGCAATGCTGCGCCGAACGCCGAACTTCTAGCGCCTGCCGTCTGACACGCGCAAACGCTGATCCAGTTCACCCAACTGCGCCGGCGTGCCGACGTTCTCCCACAAGCCCTCGTACAACTCGCCGCTGGCGAGACCGCGTGCAATCGTGTCGCGATAGTACGGCGTGAGCGCGCGCCGCGTGCCGCTCGGCAGATCGCGGAACATGCGCGTGTCGTACAGACCGATGTTGCCAAAGGTGAAGCGCGGCTGGGCGTCGAGCGAGAGCTCGCCGCCGTCCACCAGACCAAAGTCGCCGTTCGGATGAAACGCCGGGTTCGGCACCATCACCAGATGCATGCCCGGCTCGGGCAAGGCCTGCAATCTTTCGGCGTGCGCATTCAGCGTCGCGTAATCGAAGTCGGCGTACACGTCGCCGCTGACCGCGACGAATACTTCGCTCGCGCCTTCATCTTCGAGCAGCGGCAACGCCTGCACGATGCCGCCCGCGGTCTCCAGCGCCTCGCGTTCCGCCGAATAGCGCAACTGGATTTGCCAGCGCGAACCGTCGCCGAGGGTGGCTTCGATCTGCTCGCCGAGCCATGCGTGGTTGATCACAATGGTGCGAAAGCCCGCCTGCGCGAGCCGTTCGATCTGCCACACGATCAGCGGCTTGCCGCCCGCGTCGAGCAAAGGCTTGGGGCATGTGTCGGTCAACGGACGCATGCGCTCGCCGCGACCGGCGGCGAAAATCATCGCTTTCTTCAGGGACATCGTCATCGGTCAGAAGGTGTAGCCGACTTCGTTCGCGCGGCCTTCGAGATCGTCGAGGAGCTTCGCGAACGGACGCAGCGGGGCATAGCGCTCGGCGACCTTGCGCGCGTAGCCGATGAAACGCGGCAGATCCTTCATGTAGTGCGGTTTACCGTCGCGATAGTTGATCCGGCAAAACAGGCCCAGCACCTTGATGTGCCGTTGCAGGCCCATCCATTCGATCTGGCGGTAGAACTCGCCGAAATCGGAATCGACCGGCAGGCCGGCTTTTTTCGCCCGTTCCCAGTAGTACACGAAGCAATCCAGCTCGAACTCTTCGTCCCAGCTCAGGAACGCGTCGCGCAACAGCGAGGCGACGTCGTAGGTGATCGGGCCGTACACCGCGTCCTGGAAGTCCAGCACGCCGGGGTTCACGGGATTCGGTTCGGCGGCGATCATCAGATTGCGCGGCATGAAGTCGCGCAGCATGAACACTTGCGGCTGCGCGCGGGCGCTCGCGATCAGCAGCGCAAAGGTGCGATCGAGCACGCCACGGATTTTTTCGTCCGCTTGTTCGTCCGCCCCGCGGCCCAGACGGCGGCCGAGGAACCACTCCGGCATCAACTCCATCTCGCGGCGCAGGAAGGCTTCGTCGAACGGTGGCAGTACGTCTTCGCGCGAGGTGAGTTGCCAGCGGATCAGCGCGTCGAGCGCGTCGCGCATCAGCGAGCGGGCGCGGCGCGGGTCGTCCGCATTCTGCGCTTCGGTTAACGCGCCGAGGTACGAGGCCGTGCCCAGATCGGTGACGAGCATGAAGCCGGCCTCGAAATCGACCTCCAGCACGCGCGGCACGTGCACGTCGGCGGCCGCGAGCAACTGCGCGACCTGCACGAATTCGCGGCACTTTTCGGGTGGCGGGGCATCGACGGCGATCAGCGTGCCGTTGCTTTCGCCTTCCGCCGCCTTACCGGACAGCCGGAAATAGCGGCGAAAACTGGCGTCGGACGAAGCCGGAACAAGTGTGTCGAGCTCGAGCGAATAGCGCGCCGCGTGGCCTTTCAGCCAGGCTTTGAGCAGGTCGAGACGGGTATCGGTGGGGTCTTGGGATGGGGGCAGCGTCATGAAAACCGGCGGCAAATTCAGAGGGGCAACGTCTTGCCATATAATACCCCACGACTTTTTTGACGCGGCTCACGCCAGCTTTTCGCGTATTCCGCTTTACCGCCCGCCTCATCGTTCAACAGATTGTAAATATTGATGTGCAGCCGACTGTCACGGTCGGGATGTGCAGGCGGTGGACCGTGACTGCAGATGCTGACGGACGAGCCGATTCGCCAAACGATACATGCCGCCTAGACAGCTTTCCCAAACGACTCCCTCTTGTGCTGTTGTGCCGCGCAAAAGGCGGCTCGTCGCGGCGTTGATCGCCGTTCCGGGCCTGATGCCCGCGCTTGCGCACGCCCAGCTGGTGGGGGAAGCCGCGCAGCCGCAACCTATCGACGCGCCCTGGGGCATGCAACTCGCCCCGCAGCTCGAAGACCATCCGTTGCAGACAGGCCAGAAGCCAGCCACGTTCGTGCTCGGCGACGCGACCACCGGCACCAGCGACCAGGACATGGCCGCCAAGGGCTCGGCCGAGGTGCGCCGCAATACGGTAGTGATCAAGGCCGACGCGCTGCACTACGACCAGGACACGGACATGGCCGATGCGTACGGCCAGGTCCACGTGGTCAACAACGGCAGTTCGTTCGTCGGCCCGGAAGCGCACATGCGCGTGGATTCGAGCGAAGGTTTCATGACCGCGCCGAAGTACCACTTCAACGTGACAGGCGGCTCGGGCAGCGCGGAGCGCGTCGACCTGCTCGACAACGAGCGCTCGGTGTTCACGAAGGGCACCTACACGGCCTGCGCGTGCGCGGACGATCCGGCCTGGTACATCAGGGGCAGCGAGTTCGATTTCGATACCGGCGCGGACGAAGGCGTCGCCCACAACGGCGTGCTGTTCTTCCAGGGCGTGCCGGTGTTCGCCTCACCGTGGCTGTCGTTTCCGCTTTCGGGCGAGCGTCGCAGCGGGGTTCTGCCGCCCACGTTCTCGCTGAGTTCGTCGAACGGCTTCGAACTGTCGGTGCCGTATTACTTCAATATCGCGCCGAATCGTGATCTGACGGTGACGCCGCGTGTGATCTCCAAGCGCGGCGTGCAGTTGCAGTCCACGTTCCGTTATCTGTCGCCCACGTATTCCGGCTCGATCACTGGCGAGTTCCTGCCGGACGACCATCTGACCAAGACCAACCGCTACGCGCTGTATATCCAGCACAACCAGAACTTCGGCAACGGGTTCGGCGGCTACATTTACTACAACAAGGTTTCGGACAACACGTATCCGGAAGACCTGTCGTCGTCGGTCAGTCAGTTCATGAACGGTACCCAGCTCCTGTATCAACAGGAAGCCGGGTTGACCTACAGCAACGGTCCGTGGTCTGTGCTCGCGCGTGAACAGCACTGGCAGACGCTGGCGCCTTCAACGGCGCCGTACGGCCGCGAGCCGCAGTTGAACGTGAAGTACGCGAAGTACAACGTCGGCGGCTTCGACTACGGCGCGGAAGCCGACTACACGAATTTCACCATCACCACCGCGGACCAGACCGAAGGTCAGCGGGTGATGTTCAACCCGTACCTTGCGTATTCCGTGGTCGGGCCGGGTTACTTCGTCACGCCAAAGGTGCAGTGGCACTTTGCGTCGTACAACCTGCGCAATATTCACGACGACGTGCCCGTCGGCACGCCGAAGAACTTCACCGAATCGATCCCGACCTTCACCTTCGACACGGGCCTGATCTTCGACCGTTCGGTGCGCATCTTCGGCCAGGATTACATCCAGACGCTCGAGCCGCGTCTGTATTACGTGTACACGCCGTATCGCAATCAGGAATCCGCGCCGCTGTTCGACACTGCGGACTCCGACTTCGGCCTGGCGGAAATCTTCACGCCGAACACCTTCGTCGGCAATGACCGGATCGCCGACGCGAACCGCCTGACGGCCGCTCTCACCACGCGCTTCATCGACGCGGCCACGGGCGACGAGCGGGCGCGTTTCGTGATCGCGCAGCAGTACTATTTCCAGGACCAGCGCGTCACGCTGCAGCCTACGCAGACCAGCACGCAGGCCACGCATTCGGACCTGATCGCGGGCGCGTCGTTCAAGCTCGGCGCCGGTTTCGCTTCGGAAACGGCGTTCCAATATAATGCCGACAACAACCAGTTGGTGAAGACGAGCATCGGCTTCGGGTTCAGTCCCGCCACCGGCAAGGTGATCAACGTCGGGTACCGTTACACCCGCGCGAACACCACGCTGGACAACCAGCCGATCAATCAGGTGCTGATCTCGGGGCAATGGCCGCTCACACATCGGGTGTTTGGCGTGGGCCGTTTCAATTACGACCTGGGCGGTCATCGCATCGTCGACGGTCTGGTCGGCCTGCAGTACGACGCCGATTGCTGGACGCTCGGCGCGGGGATCCAGCGCTACGCGAACGGTCTGAACACCTCGGGGCAGAATCAGTCGAGCACGCGGTTTCTCGCGCAGTTGACGTTCAAGGGCTTGTCGAGCGTCGACAACGGGCTGATGAGCGCATTCCGCGCCAGCGTGGCGGGCTATACGCCGTTGCCGCCGCCGCCGCCGCCGGAATCGCGTTTCACCAATTACGAATGACGCTCGCCCGATCATTCATAAAGTGCGAAAAGACGGGCCGGGCGCGCCCGACATCATTGGAGTATCTGTGGCAATCATGAAAAAGCTTCGCTTGGCAACGCTTGCGGCCGGTCTTGCCGCCGCGGCGTCTTTCCTGTCGGTCGCGCCGGTGCAGGCGCAGGCGCTGGGCGGCAGTAGCGGCCAGACGGTCGACACCATTGCCGCAGTGGTCAACAACGGTGTCATCACGCGGCGCGAACTCGACGAACGCATGAGCCTGATCACCCGCCGCCTGAACCAGCAGAACGCGCCGGTCCCGCCAATGGACCAGTTGCGTCAGCAGGTGCTCAACCAGATGGTGCTGGAGCGCATCCAGTTGCAGAAGGCAAAAGAAGACAACATCAACATCGACGACGCCACCGTGCAGAAAACGCTCGAACGGCTGGCCGCGGCGAACAACCTGTCGCTCGACGTGTACCGCTCGCGCATCGAGGCGCAAGGGGTGCCGTGGAGCACGTTCACCAGCGACGCGCGCACCGAACTCACGCTCTCGCGCCTGCGCGAGAAGGAAGTGGACAGCAAGGTCACGGTGTCGGACGCCGAAGTCGCGAACTACATCGCCAGTCAGCGTGGCCCGAACGCCGGCGCGACGAGCGACCTGCATCTGCAGCACATTTTCCTGAAGGCGCCGTTGAACGCGTCGGAGACGGATATCGAAGCGGCGCAGCAGAAGGCCCAGGCGTTGCTCGCCGAAGCCAGGGGCGGCGCCAATTTCGACAAGCTGGCGAAGTCGAATTCGCAGGCGCCGGATGCATCGAAAGGCGGCGATATCGGTTTCGTTTCGCCGTCCAAGCTGCCGGCTGAAGTCGTCAAGGCTGTCTCGACGATGCGTCCCGGCGAAGTCAATCCGGATCTGATCCGCACCAACGACGGTTTCGAAATCGTGCGTCTGGTCGATCGCCGTGCGGGTCAGGGCACCAGCTCGGACGCGCCGAAGCTCGTGCAAACGCACGTGCGCCACATTCTGCTGCGCGTCGGCGACGGCATGTCGGAACCGCAAGCGCGTCAGAAACTGCTTGAAATCAAGAAAGAAATCGCTGCAGGCGGCGACTTCTCGAAATTCGCGCATACTTACTCGCAAGACGGTTCGTCGTCGCAAGGCGGCGACCTCGGCTGGATCAGCCCGGGCGAGACGGTGCCGGAATTCGAGCGCGCCATGAACAACCTGCAGGACGGCCAGATCAGCGATCCGGTCCGCAGCGAATACGGCTATCACCTGATTCAGGTGCTGGGCCGCCGCGAATCCGAGGGTTCGGTTTCGCAGCAGATGGATCTGGCGCGCCAGGCCATCGGTCAGCGCAAGGCGGAACAGGCCTACGCCGACTGGTTGCGCGAACTGCGCGACACCGCGTATGTGGAAGTGAAGCCCACTCTGTCGAGCACGCAATAACCGTCATGACAAGCGCCACCCAGTCCGCCCGCCCACCGTTGCAGATCGCGATCACGACCGGCGAGCCCGCCGGCGTCGGTCCCGAACTGACGGTGCAGGCACTGGCGGGCGCGGCGGCGCATTGGCCCCACGCGCAGTTCACCGTGCTGGGCGACGCCGACCTGCTTGCCGAGCGCGCGCGCGCCGTGGGCGTGGACTGGAGCGCGCTGATGGCGGACGGCAAGCGCGTGCGCCTGCAGCACCGGCCGCTTGGAGCGCCTGCCGTTGCGGGCAAGCTCAACGCGGCCAACGGCCGCTACGTGCTCGACCTGCTCGACAGCGCGATCGACGGCGCGGTAGCGGGCACGTTCGACGCGATCGTCACCGCGCCGCTGCAAAAGAGCACCATCAACGATGCCGGTGTGCCGTTCACCGGTCACACCGAATATCTGGCCGAGCGCACACATACGCCGCGCGTGGTGATGATGCTGGCCGGCACGGGCAAGCGCCCGTTGCGCGTCGCACTGGCGACCACGCATCTGCCGCTCAAGGATGTGTCCGCGGCGTTGTCCATCGAAGGCATTGTCGAGACGCTGCGCATCATCGATCACGATTTGCGGCATCACTTCGGCTTGCCGGCGCCGCGCATCCTCGTGACGGGGCTGAACCCGCATGCGGGCGAAAACGGTTATCTGGGCCGCGAGGAAATCGAGGTCATCACGCCGGCGCTGAAGCTCGCGGAGGCTCAAGGCATCGACGCGCGCGGTCCATACCCGGCCGACACGCTGTTCCAACCGCGTTATCTGGACGAGGCCGATTGCGTGCTGGCCATGTTCCACGATCAGGGCTTGCCGGTGTTGAAGTACGGCACGTTCGGCGAAGGCATCAATGTCACGCTCGGATTGCCGATCATCCGCACCTCGGTCGATCACGGCACCGCGCTCGATCTGGCCGGCACCGGCCGCGCCGACGCGGGCAGCCTGATCGCGGCGATCGAGACGGCGGTGTCGATGGCGCAGCACCGCCGCGCGGGCTGACTCGGCGCTGCCGTGCTGTTGCTCGCGTGTATCCGGCCGCTAGCAGCAGCATATGCGGCTTGGCGAGCGCTCCGGGCGCATTCGGCAAGTGCGCGCCGCTCAGCCAGTTCTTTTTCTTAAGCAGTTCTCTTTCTTAGCGTTTCTTCGATGTCCACCAGCAGACAGCAACAGGGCCGGCACCAAGGTCATATCGCGCGCAAGCGTTTCGGTCAGAACTTTCTGGTCGACATGGGCGTGATCGATTCGATCGTCGATGTCATCCGGCCGCAACGCGGCGAGCGTATGGTCGAGATCGGGCCGGGACTCGGCGCGCTCACCGAGCCGCTGATCGAGCGTCTGGCCACGCCGGAAGCGCCCTTGCACGCCGTCGAACTCGACCGCGATCTGATTGGCCGACTGAAGACGAAATTCGGCGGCCTGCTCGAACTGCATGCCGGCGACGCGCTCGCGTTCGACTTCGGCTCGCTGGCCGCGCCAGGCGAGAAAGCGTCGCTGCGCATTGTCGGCAATTTGCCGTACAACATTTCGAGCCCGCTGCTGTTTCATCTGACGTCGTTCGCGCATCGCGTGATCGATCAGCACTTCATGTTGCAGAACGAAGTGGTCGAGCGGATGGTGGCGGAGCCGGGCACCAAGGCGTTCAGCCGTCTCTCGGTGATGCTGCAATACCGCTACGTGATCGACAAGCAACTCGACGTGCCGCCCGAAGCATTCAACCCGCCGCCAAAAGTGGATTCGGCGATCGTGCGGATGATCCCGTACGAGCTGCATGAGTTGGCGCCGGTGGACGAGCGCGTGCTCGGCGAAGTGGTGACGGCCGCGTTCTCGCAGCGTCGCAAGATGTTGCGCAACACGCTCGCCGCGTATCGTGATTCGGTGGATTTCGAGGCGCTTGGGTTCGACCTGCAACGCCGCGCCGAAGACGTGCCGGTCGACGAATACGTGCGGGTGGCGCAGATCGTGGCGGCCAAAGCCTAGGCCTTGGCGGAGTAGCGAGACTGCGGTCTCGAATGACGCGATGCTCTAGCCCGTCACCCGCTTCGCCGGTGCGTTGACCAGCGCAATGCCGGTCAACACCAGCACCGCGGCCATGAGAAAGCGCAGGCTGAACGACTCGCCGAGCAGCAGCACGCCGAAGGTCACGCCGAACAGCGGCGTGAGAAACGAGAACACCGACAGACGCGACGCGATATAGCGCGTCAGCAACCAGAACCACAGCAGATAGCTGACGAACGCCACGATCACCGCCTGATAAGCGAGGCTCACCACGGTCAGCGGCGTGACGGTTTCGACATGTGCCTGGCCGAGTCCAAGCGCAAGCGCGAGCAGCACCACCGCCGACACCATCAGTTGATAAAACAGCGTCTTGCTGGCGCTCGATTGAGCGAGCCGCGTGGCGCGCACCACCACGGTTGTCGCGGCCCACGTGATGCCGCCCAGCACCCCAAGCGCGTCGCCCGCGACACCCGCAAGCAGCGAACCGCCGGCGGCGCGGCCGTGCAGGAACCCGTCCGCGAAGGCGAGCGAGATGCCCGCGAACGCCACGACGATACCGGCCCACTGAATCCGCCGCATGCGCTCGCCGTCGACGAACCAGTGCAGGCCGAGCGCCGTGAAACACGGTGCGGTGTACAGAAAGACCGCCATGCGCGACGCGCTGGTCAGCGTCAGGCCGAGAAAAATGCACACGAACTCGCCCGCGAACAGCACGCCCGCGAGCAGGCCGGCGCCCAGGGTGCCGTCGTCGCGAAAGAGCGGCGTGCCGCGTGAGCGCGCCCAGGCCCACACCAGCACCGACGCAATCGCCGAACGCAGGCCGGCCTGGAAGACCGGCGGCACTGTCGCATTGGTGCTTTTGATCGCGACTTGCTGGAGGCCCCAGATCGCGCACAGGCCGATCATCAACAGGATGGCGAAGCTATCCGGGGCGCGGCGCGCGGGCAGGGCGGAGGTGCTCATGGGCGGTGTCGAGTCGGAAACAGCTCGTACGATAGCAAACCTGCCCACGCCGCCCGCCGATGACCCCATTGGCTACGCGTGCTTCTTTCAGCCCGCAGGCGAGGCCGCAAGCGTTTTTGCCGACTTAACAACACCTGCCTCAGACTAATTTCGCACGGCCCGCGTTTCGCGCTAAGGTTCTGCCACTAACGTTTTGTCAGGGAAATTCCAAGCAGACGAACTCGATCCGCGCGACGCGGAGCCTGTACGAGGAGAAGCTATGAAGAACGTAGGCAGGTGGGCAGCGGTCGCGGTACCCGCGGCATTGGCGTCGTTGGGGTGTCAGTGGGCACACGCGCAATCCAGCGTGACGCTGTACGGCGTGGTCGACGAAAGCGTGCGCTACCTGACTCACGTCAACAAGGCCGGCGACTCGTCGATCGGACTCGGCACGGGCGGCATGACGCAGAGCCGCTGGGGGCTGAAGGGCGTCGAGAATCTCGGCGGCGGCTGGTCCACTTTCTTCAAGCTCGAAAACCGCATCTACATCAACAGCGGCCAAAGCGATCCCACGCTGCCATTCTTCAATGAAGCACAGGTCGGCGTGCGATCGGATTCATACGGCCAGATCATCCTCGGACGGCAGTACAACGTCGTGATCGAAGGGGTCACGGTGGCCGGCTACGGCAGCAATTGGTGGATCCCGTACGACTTCAGTTTTCAACCTGAAATCACCATGACGGGCGGCATCTGGACCAGCAACCAGGTGCAATATCAGGCGAGATATAACGGCTTCACATTCGCGGCCGGCTACGCATTCGGCGGCAACGCGGGCAATTCTTATGGCAGTCAGATCGGCGCGGCCGCGGCTTATAAGCCGGTAGGCGGTCCGTTCAGCCTCGGCGGCGCGTACGAAGTGTCGAAAGATTCGGTCAACGGCGCGGCCGCGAAGACATGGACATTCGGCGGCGCGTACACGTGGAATCTGACGCGTTTTTCCGCCGGCTACATCGTCAATCAGAACGACGCGGGCTTTTCGAATTTCGCCAACGGGCCATTTACCGCGCCCGTGCTGGCGGCGCTCAAGTACACGGACTTCGCGCGGCGCCGCATGATCATGGGCGGCATCTCGCAACAGGTCAGCAATAAATGGCACTTCGCCGCGAACGTCTGGCGCACCTTGCAGGACGGCAAGTCCGCCGCGCAGGACGGCTCGGCCTGGCAGTATCAACTGGTCGCCGACTACAACCTGTCCCGCCGCACCGACGTCTACGTGGAAGGCGATTATTCGCTGTACCGCGGCGGTCTGATCGGCGCGCAGCTGCAGGGCGTCAACGGCGTGGGGCTCGCGCAGAAGGGCTCGCAGATCGGCCTGATGGCAGGCTTGCGGCATCAGTTCTGAGTACTGATTCAAAGTGGCACGCCCTGCAGCGCCGCGTGATTCCGGGTACATTGACGGTCTCGTTACCACGCAACAGGGAGTGCACAATGCGCCTGCTTCACACCATGCTCCGGGTCGGCGACCTGGACCGTTCGATTGCCTTCTACACCGAATTGCTCGGCATGAAACTGCTGCGCCGCGAAGACTATCCGGACGGCAAATTCACGCTGGCATTCGTCGGTTACGAAGATGAACGCGACGGCACCGTGCTCGAACTCACCCACAACTGGGACACGCCTTCGTATGATCTCGGCACCGGCTTCGGCCACCTCGCAGTCGAAGTGGAAGACGCCTACGCCGCCTGTGACAAGATCAAGGCACAAGGCGGCACGGTCGTGCGCGAAGCCGGCCCGATGAAACACGGCACGACCGTGATCGCTTTCGTCACGGACCCGGACGGCTACAAGATCGAGTTCATCCAGAAGAAGAAATAAGGCCGGCGGCAGGGCGAGGTCAAAGAATGAATAACATCAATCCCTACTTCAAGGAACTCGACGAGATCCACGTCGAAATTCAGGCCCTGTTCGACGGTTCCGCCGATGAAGGCGCGCTGCAGCGAATCATGGCGCGCTTCGCTCCGCAATTCACGCTGGTCATGACGTCGGGCGTCGCACTGGATCACGCCGGCGTGCGCGAGATTTTCTCGAAGCTGCACGGCGCGCGTCCAGGCTCGCAAATCACGATCCGCGACAGGGAGATCGTCGCCGAGTATCCGTCAGGGGCGGTGGTGAAATATCGCGAGTATCAGCGCGACAGTTCCGGCAACGCGAACGTGCGGCGCTCCACGGCGGTGATGGATCTCGACGCGCACGGCAAGGTGACGTGGCGTCATCTGCAGGAAACTTTGTGCTCGGAATGAGCTGATGTGTGTGACAAACCGGCGCTTCGGTTTGAAATCGAAGTGCCGGTTTTCAAGGCGTGAAAAGGCTTAAAGTGTCGGCAGCAATTCCGGCGGATGCGACTTCAGCGTCTGCCGCGCTTCGCGAAACTCCGGAAAAATCGATTCCACTGTTTGCCAGAAGCGCGGGCTGTGATTCATTTCGCGCAGATGCGCGAGTTCGTGCGCGACGACGTAATCGATGATGGAAAGCGGGAAGTGAATCAGCCGCCAGTTCAGGCGAATCTTGCCGTCGCTCGAACAACTGCCCCAACGCGTCGCCGCTGACGAGAGCGCGTACGCGCGATAGTTCACGCCCAGTTTCTCCGCGTAAATCGCGAGGCGCTCGCCGAACAGACGCTTCGCCTCACCCTGCAGCCAGCCTTGCACGCGATCCTTGATCTGCTGCGGATCCGCCTGCAAGGGCAGCGGCACTTGCAGCGCCGCATCTTGCGCGCTGAACGCGAGCATGCCTTGCGGCGCGCCGAGTTTCACTCGCACGGGCTGACCGAGATACGGCACTTCGGCGCCATCTTTCCAATCGACCTTCGGCAACGCGCGTTGTTCGACACGCGTTTGCCACTCGATCAGCTTCGTGAAAATCCAGCGCTGCTTTTCGGTGATCGCAGTTTCGATATCGGCGAGCGTGACCCAGCGCGGCGCGGTGATCGTGAGACCGGTGCTGTCGATCGCGAAACCGATCGAGCGGCGCGCCGAACGCTTGAGCGCGTAGTGGAGCGTGCGTGAGCCGATCGCGAGACTGCGCAGCTTGCTGCCATCCGGCGCAAGCGGCACGGCCGGCTGCTGGCCCCCTGGCGAGTTCTGCGAAGCGCCCGGCGTCGGTGCGGAAGGTGACGGGGACGACGACGTCGACCCCGGCTCGGCGAAGAGCGGGAGATCGAGTTGCCGGTTATCGAGCGCCGCAGCGGGCTGCGGCGTAGGAAACTTCTGCATCGGATTCGGCTTCGCGCAAATACGCCTTCGAGGGCGTGGGCGCGTCAGATTGGTGCGGCGGCGGAACTGCTTTCCGCCGCGCGGTACGCAGTAGGATCGATGCGACGCATTTCAGCTTCGATCCACTGTTCGACGCGCGTGTTCACTTCATCGGGCGTGAGCCCCGTCGTCTCGATCGGCTTGCCGATCGACACTGTGACTATACCCGCATATTTGAGAAACGAGTTGCGAGGCCACACACGTCCTGCGTTGTGCGCAATCGGCACGACCGGCGCGCCGGTGGCCGTCGCGAAACGCGCACCGCCGGTTTTGTACTTGCCTTGCTTGCCGGTGGGCGTGCGCGTGCCTTCCGGAAACATGATGACCCAGGCGCCTTCGGCCATGCGCGCATTGCCTTGCCTGATCACCGACTCGAACGCGTACTTGCCTTCCTTGCGATCGATATGAACCATCTTCAGCATGCCGAGCGCCCAACCGAAGAAAGGCACGTACAGCAGTTCGCGCTTGAACACGTAGCACAGCGGCCGAGGCATCAGCGCCGGAAACGCCAGCGTTTCCCAGGCCGATTGATGCTTGGAGAGCAGCACGGCGGGACCGTTGGGCAGGTTCTCGAAGCCTTCGATGTTGTAGCGAATACCGTTGAGCCAGCGCACCGTATGCAGCGTCGCGCGGCACCAGCCGGCCGCCATCCAGTAGCGGTTGTCGGCGCGCATGAACGGGAATGCGATGAAGCATGCAGTCGCGTACGGAACCGTGAACAGAACGAAATAGATCAGCAGAAGCAAAGAACGAATGAAGCGCATCGGCGTGGTCAGTGAGGGTTGGGGACGCGCGCGGCGCGCGTCACTCTTGAGCGTCGGCGAGGAAGTCGAGCGCGAAGGCACGCAGGTCGTCGTGGACGATCGTACCGTCGGGCAAGCCGCCGGCATCCAGCGTTTTGCGGCCCTTGCCGGTCAGCACCAGATGAGGCGGGTGGCCGAGCGACGCGCCTGCTTGCAGATCACGCAGAGAGTCGCCGACCACCGGCGTGTGCTCCGGATCGACCTCGAAACGCTCGTTGATCATCTTCAGCATGCCGGGCCTCGGCTTGCGGCACTCGCAGTGATCTTCCGACGTATGCGGGCAGAAGAACACCGCGTCGATGCGCCCGCCGACCGCCGCCGCCATGCGATGCATTTTCAGATGCATGGCGTTGAGCGCGTTCATATCGAACAGGCCGCGGCCGATACCCGACTGGTTGGTGGCGATCGCCACGCGATAGCCGGCCTGGTTCAGACGCGCGATGGCTTCGAGCGAACCGGGCAGTGCCACCCATTCGTCCGGCGACTTGATGAACGCGTCGGAGTCGACGTTGATCACGCCGTCGCGGTCGAGGATCACCACTTTTTTTGTCGGCATGGCTGGGGGCTCAGGCGGCGAGTCGGGAAATGTCGGCGACGCAATTCATCTGCTGATGCAGTGCGCCGAGCAAGGCCAAACGGTTGGCGCGCAACGCCGGATCTTCGGCGTTGACCATCACGTCGTTGAAAAACGTGTCGACCGGTTCGCGCAATGCGGCGAGCGCGGTTAGCGCACCTGTGTAGTCGCGTGCGGCAAGTTGCGATTGCACGCGCGGCGCGACCTGTTCGAGTTGCGCATGAAGGGCTTTTTCCGCCGCTTCGACGAGCAGCGTGACCTGCACGCCGCCGGTCGCCGCGCCTTCCGACTTCTTCAGGATGTTCGAGATGCGCTTGTTGGCCGCCGCGAGCGAGGCCGCTTCCGGCAACGCCGCGAATTCGCGCACGGCATTCAGCCGCGCGACGATGTCGTCGAGACGCGTGGGGTTCAGCGCCAGCACCGCGTCGATTTCGCCCGGCGCGTAGCCTCGTTCACGCAGCAGGCCGCGCAGACGGTCCATGCTGAATTCGTAAATGGCTTGCGTCGAATCGGCCACGTTCGGCACTGCGGCGAATTGCGCATAAGCGGTGCGCAGCAGTTCGACGAGATCGACCGGCAGTTGCTTCTCCACCAGAATGCGCAGCACGCCGAGCGCGTGACGGCGCAACGCGAACGGGTCTTTCTCGCCGGTGGGTTGCAGGCCGATACCCCAGATGCCGACCAGCGTTTCGAGCTTGTCGGCCAGCGCGACGACGGTGCCGGTCGCGGTGGTGGGCAAGGCATCGCCTGAGAAACGCGGCTGATAATGTTCCGAGCACGCGAGCGCGACTTCTTCCGGCTCGCCGTCGTGGCGGGCGTAGTACGTGCCCATGGTGCCTTGCAACTCGGGGAATTCGCCCACCATGTCGGTGATCAGGTCGGCCTTGGCCAGACGCGCGGCGCGCTTCGCGAGCGCCACGTCCGCGCCGATCAGTTCGGCAATCGCGCCGGCCAGCGCTTCGACTCGCTCCACGCGTTGCAGCGCCGAGCCCAACTTGTTGTGATACACGACGTTCGCGAGCAGCGGCACGCGATCCGCGAGCGGCTTCTTCTTGTCCTGCTCGAAGAAGAACTTCGCGTCCGCCAGACGTGGACGCACCACGCGTTCGTTGCCTTCGACGATATCGCCCGGCGTGGACGTCTCGATGTTCGACACGATCAGGAAGCGCGAGCGCAGCTTGCCGTTCGCATCGGTCAGCGCGAAATATTTCTGGTTGGTCTGCATGGTGAGGATCAGGCATTCCTGCGGCACTTGCAGGAATTCGTCCTCGAAACGGCATGCGTACACCACCGGCCATTCCACCAGCGACGTCACTTCGTCCAGCAGCGATTCCGGCATCACCACCTGATCGCCATCGGCTTGCGCGAGCAGTTGCGTGCGGATGGTTTCCTTGCGGTCGGCGAAATTCGCCACCACGTGGCCTTTGTGCAGCAGTGTTTCGGCGTACGAGTCCGCATGCTGGATCTGCACGAAGCCTTCGGAGAGGAAACGATGGCCGAGCGTGGTGTCGTCGGCGTCGATGCCGAGCGCGCTCACCGGCACGACCTGTTCGCCGTGCAGCGCGGTCAGCCGATGCGCCGGACGCACGAACTGCACGTTGGTGCCGTCCGGGCGCTGATACGTCATGAACTTCGGGATCGGCAGCTTGGTGAGCGTTTCGTCGAGCGCGCTTTGCAGGCCGTCGGCAAGCGTGGCACCGGGTGCGGCATAGCGCAGGAAGAAGGCCTCGGCCTTGCCGTCCTGCGCGCGCTCCAGGTCGCTCACCGAAAAATCGGGGAAGCCGAGCGCGGCGAGTTTCTTGGCGAGCGGCGCGGTGGGCTGGCCGTCTTTATCCAGCGCGACGGAAACCGGCAGCACTTTCTCCCGCACGTGTTTTTCCGGCGCGACCGCGCGCACGTTCTTGATCGTGACAGCGAGGCGGCGCGGCGTGGCATAACGTTCGAACGACAGTTCGCCTTCGACCAGATCGCGCGCCGCGAGGCGCTGCGCAATGCCTTCCGCGAAGGCGTCGCCGAGACGCGCGAGCGCTTTCGGCGGCAGTTCTTCGGTCAGCAGCTCGACGAGCAGGGTAGCTTGGTGGGGTTGAGTCATTTCTTGATGTTCTCGTCAGTCCGGATCGATCTTGCGTTCGACTTTCAGCGGCGGCGCCCATGCGGGCATCGCGGCGTCCTGTTCGTCGGTCGTGAGGCCGGGCACGCCGTGCACCGGATTGCCGAGCATCGGGAAGCCGAGCTTTTCGCGCGAATCGTAGTAGGCCTGCGCGACCAGCTTCGACAGCGCGCGAATGCGGCCGATGTATGCCGCGCGTTCCGTGACCGAGATGGCGCCGCGCGCATCGAGCAGGTTGAACGTGTGGCCGGCCTTCAGCACGAGCTCATAGGCGGGCAACGCGATCTGCGCTTCGATCATGCGCTTCGCTTCGGCCTCGTAGCTGTTGAAGATCGAAAACAGCAGCTCGACGTTCGCGTATTCGAAGTTATAAGTGGACTGTTCGACTTCGTTCTGGTGGTACACGTCGCCATAAGTCAGGCGACGCAGTTCCGGGCCGTTCGGGCCTTGCTCTTCCCACTCGGTCCAGACGAGGTCGTAGACGTTTTCGACCTTCTGCAGATACATGGCGAGACGTTCCAGCCCGTACGTGATTTCGCCGAGCACCGGCTTGCAATCCAGACCGCCCACTTGCTGGAAGTACGTGAACTGAGTCACTTCCATACCGTTCAGCCACACTTCCCAACCCAGACCCCAGGCGCCGAGCGTGGGGTTTTCCCAGTCGTCTTCGACGAAGCGCACGTCGTTCTGCTTCAGGTCGAAGCCGAGAGCTTCGAGCGAGCCGAGGTACAGTTCGAGGATATTTTCCGGCGCCGGCTTGAGCACCACCTGGTACTGGTAGTAATGCTGCAGACGGTTCGGATTTTCGCCATAGCGGCCGTCTTTCGGACGGCGCGACGGTTGCACGTACGCCGCGCGCCACGGCTCGGGGCCGACCGCGCGCAGGAACGTATGGACGTGGGACGTGCCCGCGCCGACTTCCATGTCGATCGGCTGGAGCAACGCGCAACCCTGCTTGTCCCAATAGGACTGCATTGTCAGGATGATTTGCTGAAACGTGAGCATGAAGTGCCTTTCGGGCATGAGGCCGCGCCGTGAGCGCCGAAGCGCGCGGGGCTGGCCGTGGAGCGAAGTGCTAAACCGCAGATTTTAACGGAAAGGGAGGGGGGTGTCCGTTTTGCGGGGTCGGACGGGAGTTCAAGTGTGCTCCAGACGGCAAAGGGCCGCGCGTGGCGGCCCTTCGTCTTCGGTCGTGCATCTTGCAGGCCATGTCGGCCGCCGGCTCAGGTCGCCGCCAACTCCACCTTCGGTGAGAACGAATCGCTCTGCGCCATCGGCCAGTACTTCTCAAATAACGAGTAGCGATGGTTGCCGTTGAGCAGATCGTTCGGTTCGAGATACTTCAGCAGTTCCGACATCAACCGCACTTCATGCGACGACACGCGCCGCACGATGTGATGCGCGCGCAGTTCCGCCGGATGCTTCAGCCCCGCGGCCTGAATGATCTCCTTCAGCGCGTGCAGCGTGTTGTGATGGAAGTTGAACACGCGGTCGGACTTGTCGAGGACCGCCAGCGCGCGCTGGCGCACCGGGTCTTGCGTCGCGACGCCGGTCGGGCAGCGCCCCGTGTGGCAGGTCTGCGCCTGGATGCAGCCGACCGCGAACATGAAGCCACGCGCCGCGTTGACCCAATCCGCGCCGATCGCGAGCGTCCTGGTGATGTCGAACGCGGTGATCATCTTGCCGCTCGCGCCGATGCGAATACGTTGCCGCAAGCCGATGCCGACCAGCGTGTTGTGCACCAGCAGCAGGCCCTCTTGCAACGGCACGCCGACGTGATCGGTGAATTCGAGCGGCGCCGCGCCCGTGCCGCCTTCCGCGCCGTCCACGACGATGAAGTCCGGCAGGATGCCCGTCTCCAGCATCGCCTTGGCAATGCCGAAGAACTCCCACGGATGTCCGATACACAGCTTGAAGCCGGTCGGCTTGCCACCCGACAGCGTGCGCAGCCGGTCGACGAATTCGAGCAGGCCGCGCGGCGTCGAAAACTCGGAGTGCGTGGCCGGCGAGATGCAGTCGCGGCCCATCGGCACGCCGCGCGTCTCCGCGATTTCCGGGGTGATCTTGGCGGCCGGCAGCACGCCGCCGTGACCCGGCTTCGCGCCTTGGGAGAGCTTCACCTCGATCATCCTCACTTGCGGCTCGGCGGCCTGCTTCGCGAACTTCTCCGCGCTGAAGCTGCCGTCGTCGTTACGGCAGCCGAAGTAGCCCGAAGCGATTTCCCAGATGATGTCGCCGCCGTGCTCGCGGTGATACTTTGACATGGAGCCCTCGCCGGTGTCGTGCGCGAAATTGCCTTTCTTCGCGCCGAGGTTCAGCGCCATGATCGCGTTCGCCGACAGCGAGCCGAAGCTCATCGCCGAGACGTTGAAGATCGACATGGAATAAGGCTGCGCGCGATCCGGTCCGACGACGATGCGGAAGTCGTGATTCTCGAGCGTGGTCGGCGCGAGCGAGTGGCTGATCCATTCGTGCGCGGTCGCTTTGACGTCGAGTTCGGTGCCGTACGGGCGGCTGTCGACGTCGTTCTTCGCGCGCTGATAGACGATGCTGCGCTGGGCGCGTGAGAACGGTTTTTCGTCGGTGTCGCCTTCGACGAAATACTGGCGGATTTCCGGGCGGATGAATTCGAACAGGAAGCGGAAGTGGCCCCACAGCGGATAGTTGCGCAGGATCGCGTGGCGCTGCTGCGTCAGGTCGAACAGGCCGAGCGCGACCAGCGCAAGCGGCACGATGATCCAGAACCATGAGATGTGATGCGTGTCGGCCAACGCCGCGCAGACAGCGAACAGCACGGCTGCGCACCACATGGCCAGATAACGTCGAGAAAACATGGGAACTCCAGTGCAGTGAGGATCGTCACGGCGGGATCGCCTGCGCTGCCGGCACAGACGGAATCCGCCGCGAAGGAAAACGAACGACTGCTTGTTATGGTGAAGCTAGCTGCGGCGGGAAGAGCAAGCGCGTGGATGCCACGCGCGGCGCAGGTCGAAACGTGAAGTTGCAGCGGGTGCGGCGCCAGCCCGTGTTGCCGCACGATTGGACGCGAGGCTCAACGGGCGTTCAGCAACGCCGCCTTTTGCGGATCGCGCGCGACCGGCTGTCCGGTGACCGCATGTTCGATGATGCCGCCGCCAAGGCACACGTCGCCATCGTAGAGCACCGCAGATTGCCCCGGTGTGACAGCCCATTGCGCCGCGTCGAAATTCAGCTCGAAGAGACCTTCGCCGCTGCCCGCGCTGCTGAACGTGCACGGCGCATCCGCTTGCCGGTAACGGGTCTTCGCGGCGCACGCGAAACCGTCCGCCGGCGGCTCGCCCGCCACCCAGCTCGTGTTGCCCGCGGACAGCGTATGGCTGAGCAGCCACGAGTGATCGTGGCCCTGGGCGACATACAGCGTGTTCGACGGAATGTCCTTGCCGGCGACGAACCACGGCTCGCCGCTGCCGTCCTTGCTGCCGCCGAGGCCGATGCCCTTGCGTTGGCCGAACGTGTAGAACGCGAGGCCGATGTGTTCGCCGACCACTTTGCCGTCGGTGGTTTTCATCGGGCCCGGCTTGGTCGGCAGATAGCGGTTCAGAAAGTCGCGGAACGGCCGTTCGCCGATAAAGCAGATGCCGGTCGAGTCTTTCTTCTTCGCATTGGGCAACGCGATCTGCTCGGCGATTTCGCGTACTTTGGTTTTCGGAATCTCGCCGAGCGGAAACAGCGTCTTCGACAACTGCGCCTGATTCAACCGATGCAGGAAGTACGACTGGTCTTTCGTATGGTCGAACGCCTTCAGCAGTTCGAAGCGGCCGTTGTTCTCACGCACTCGCGCATAGTGGCCGGTCGCGATGGTCTCCGCGCCGAGCGACATGGCGTGATCGAGGAACGCCTTGAACTTGATTTCGGCGTTGCAGAGCACGTCCGGATTCGGCGTGCGGCCGGCCGAGTATTCGCGCAGGAATTCGGCGAACACGCGGTCCTTGTATTCCGAGGCGAAGTTGACCGCTTCGACGTCGATGCCGATCAGATCCGCCACCGAAACCACGTCGATCCAGTCCTGCCGCGTCGAGCAGTATTCGCTGTCGTCGTCGTCTTCCCAGTTTTTCATGAACAGGCCGACCACGTCGTAGCCCTGTTCCTTCAGCAGCCATGCGGTAACAGACGAATCGACGCCGCCCGACATGCCTACTACGACTTTCTGCTTGCTCATAAGATGCTCACTGGGTGCTGCGTGACTTCATGGATCGTGGGTTGGCCGCGCGTTGCGGCTATCTTTTTGGCCCGACCGAATGCGTGTGCACGAAGTCGAGCGGGAAACGCCGGCCCGCGAGGTAATCGTCGAGACATTGCATGACGAGCGGCGTGCGGTGCCGTTCCGGACAGGCGCGCAATTCGTCGGCGCTCATCCACAGCGCGCGGACGATGTCGGGGTCGAGGGCGCGCTGTGGATCAGCTTCACCGCCCGCGCCGCAATACGTGAAGCGCAGGTAGGTGACGCCCTCGCTGCCGGGCCGCTCGAAATGTGTCATATACATGCCCACCAGCGCCTCGGGCGAAAACGGGTGTGCGGTTTCCTCGATCGTTTCGCGGATCACCGCTTCGACCAGCGTCTCACCCGCTTCCAGATGGCCGGCGGGCTGGTTCAGGCGCAGGCCGTCGGCGGTATGTTCCTCGACCACGAGAAAGCGCCCGTCGCGCTCGACGATGGCCGCTACGGTCACGTGCGGCAGCCAGGTTTCCGGTTTCATGGGTGCGCATTTTACCGGTTATGGGCCTCGCCTGCCGGGAAGCGGGCGGCGCGCGGTCCGGCCGACCCCGTCCGCGGGCACCCCCGGATTGTCCCCGATTTCTGCGCACCCCCCTCTTTCGGTTAAAGTGAGGCGTTAGCCGTTGCACCTGCAAGCCGGCGTGCCTCGTCGGCCGATCTGTCGTAAAACAGGAAGTCGAGGAGGAACAAGATGCACATCGGAGTGCCAGCCGAGACGCGCGCGCACGAAACCCGCGTCGCCGCGACGCCCGAAACGGTCAAGAAGTATGTGACCCAGGGCCACCGGGTCACGATCCAGAGCGGCGCCGGCACCGGCGCCAGCTTTCCAGACGATGCCTTTACGGCTGCCGGCGCGGAGATCGTCGACGCGGCGACCGCTTTCGGCGCCGATCTCGTCCTGAAGGTCCAGTCGCCGACCGATGCCGAGTTGCCGCTGCTTAAACGCGGCGCGACGCTGGTCGGCATGCTCGATCCGTTTAATACCGAAAACTCATCAAAGCTGGCAGCGGCGGGCGTGACGGCGTTCGCCTTGGAGGCCGCGCCGCGAACCACGCGCGCACAGAGCCTCGATGTGTTGAGCTCGCAGGCGAATATCGCGGGGTACAAGGCGGTTCTACTGGCCGCCACGCTTTATCCGCGCTTCATGCCGATGCTGATGACGGCCGCCGGCACCGTGAAAGCGGCCCGCGTGCTGATTCTCGGCGCGGGTGTGGCCGGTTTGCAGGCGATTGCGACCGCCAAGCGCCTGGGCGCGGTGATCGAAGCCTCCGATGTGCGTCCTGCCGTAAAAGAGCAGATCGAATCGCTCGGCGCCAAGTTTCTCGACGTGCCCTACGAAACCGACGAGGAACGCGAAGCCGCGCAAGGCGTTGGTGGCTATGCACGGCCGATGCCGCCTTCCTGGCTCACGCGTCAGTCCGCGCTGGTCCACGAGCGCGCCAAACAGGCCGACGTGGTGATTTCCACCGCCCTGATCCCGGGCCGCGCGGCACCGACGCTGATCTCGGTCGACACCGTGCAGGCGATGAAACCCGGTTCCGTGCTGGTCGACCTTGCCGCAGGCCGTGGCGCCGAGTACGAAGGCCAGCGCGGCGGCAACTGTCCGCTCACCGAAACGGACAAGGTCGTCATCAAGCACGGCGTGACGATTGTCGGTTATACGAATCTGGCCTCAATGGTGCCTGCCGACGCATCGTCGCTCTACGCACGCAACCTGCTCGACTTCCTCAAGCTGATCATCACCAAGGAAGGCGCCCTGAACATCGATCTCGCGGACGATATCGTCGCGGCCACGCTGCTGGCCCGTGACGGTGAAGTCACGCGCAAGGCCTAAGAGGAGAGTGCGGACATGGAAGTCATCAACCACACCGTCATCAATCTGATCATTTTCGTGCTGGCGATCTATGTCGGCTACCACGTGGTCTGGAACGTCACGCCCGCGCTGCACACGCCGCTGATGGCCGTGACCAATGCGATTTCGGCGATCGTGATCGTCGGCGCGATGCTCGCCGCGGGTCTCACTTTGGGCACGCCCGGCAAGTTCTTCGGCACGCTCGCGGTCGCGCTCGCGGCAGTGAACGTGTTCGGCGGCTTTCTCGTCACCCGGCGAATGCTGGAGATGTTCCGCAAGAAAGAGCCGAAGAAGCTCATCGCAGACAAGTCGGCCAAGGAGAACGCGTAATGAGTCTGAACGTCGTCACGCTGCTTTATCTGGTCGCGTCGGTCTGTTTCATTCAGGCGCTCAAGGGGCTGTCGAATCCGAAGACGGCGCGCATCGGCAATACCTTCGGCATGGCGGGGATGGCGATCGCGATCCTCACGACCATCGCGCTGATTGTCAGGCAGGCTAATGGGCTCGGTTCGAATCTCGGATTGGGGCTGGGTCTGCTGCTGGTTGCGCTGGTGGTCGGCGGTGCGGTCGGCGCGTTCGTCGCGGCTCGCGTCGAGATGACCAAGATGCCGGAACTGGTCGCGGCCATGCACTCGCTGATCGGTCTTGCCGCTGTGTGTATTGCGTATGCGGTGGTGTCGGAGCCGGCCGCGTTCGGTCTTGTTGATCCGGAGAACACCGCACCGGGCTTCCTGCCTTACGGCAATCGCGTCGAACTGTTCATCGGCACGTTCGTCGGCGCCATTACGTTCTCCGGTTCGGTGATTGCGTTCGGCAAGCTGTCGGGCAAGTACAAGTTCCGGCTGTTTCAGGGCGCACCGGTCGTGTACGCCGGACAGCATCTGATCAACCTGCTGCTTGCGCTCGCGATGCTCGGCTTCGGCGTGATTTTCTTCCTCACGCAATCGTGGCTGCCGTTCATCATCATGACGCTGATCGCGTTCGTGCTCGGCGTGCTGATCATCATTCCGATCGGCGGCGCGGATATGCCGGTGGTGGTGTCGATGCTGAACTCGTACTCGGGCTGGGCGGCGGCGGGCATCGGCTTCTCGCTGAACAATCCGATGCTGATCATCGCGGGCTCGCTGGTGGGCTCGTCCGGTGCGATTCTGTCGTACATCATGTGCCGTGCGATGAACCGTTCGTTCTTCAACGTGATTCTCGGCGGCTTTGGCAATGAGCCGGGCGCGGCTGCGGCGGGCGGGTCGGCGGAGCAGCGTCCGGTGAAGTCCGGTTCCGCGGATGATGCGTCGTTCATGCTCGGCAATGCTGAAACCGTGGTGATCGTGCCGGGTTATGGTCTGGCCGTCGCGCGCGCGCAGCATGCGTTGAAGGAGCTGACCGACAAGCTGGTCGAGAAGGGCATCGAGGTGAAGTACGCGATTCACCCTGTTGCCGGACGGATGCCGGGTCACATGAACGTGCTGCTCGCCGAAGCCGAAGTGCCGTACGACATGGTGTACGAAATGGACGACATCAACGGCGAGTTTGGTCAGGTCGACGTAGTGCTGGTGCTCGGCGCGAACGACGTGGTGAACCCGGCGGCGAAGACCGATCCGAAGTCGGCGATCGCGGGTATGCCGATCATCGAGGCGTACAAGGCGCGCACGGTGATCGTCAACAAGCGCTCGATGGCGGCGGGTTACGCCGGGCTCGACAACGACCTGTTCTACATGGACAAGACGATGATGGTGTTCGGCGATGCGAAGAAGGTGATCGAAGATATGGTGAAAGCGGTGGAATAACGGCATGCTCGAAGTTCGCGGCCCGCTTCGCAAGCGGCCGCGAATTGCTGGCTTGTCTGCTGGAATCCTCGTGCTCAAAGGCGGTTTTGTCTCCACCGGTTCGATACAGCGGCCCTATCGCGGCTTCGCATTCACATGCCGCAACAGGTCTGCAAGCCGCCGTCCTTCCTGATCTGGATATTGTTCGAGCACCTGAAGATTCTGAATCTTCTCCAGCCCGAAATTGCGGAAATCGCCGCGCAATTCACACCACGCTCCAAGCGTCCAGCGCGCGCCCCAATAGGCGAGGGCGAGCGGCCAGACGCGACGCTCGGTCGCCGCGCCGTTCACATCGACGTAGGCGAAGCTCACCACATGCCGCGTGTCGATCGCGCGGTGCAGCGCGTCGAGCTGCGCGGAAAAATCCCCTTTGATGTGAAACGACGGCGCGAAGACGGCGAGCCTTTCCAGTGCCGCGCGCTTGTCGGCGGGCATGGCCGAGGCGATCTTGGCGAGCGCCCCGCGCGCGCCGCCCGCAAAGCCGGCGCCGCCCCACGATTCGAGCATGCGCGCGCCCGCGGCGAGCGCGGCCAGTTCGTCGGCGGTGAAGGTGAGCGGCGGCAGGCTTGCCGTGCGGCTCAGCCGGTAGCCGATGCCGGCCTCGCCTTCGATCGGCACCCCTGACAGTTGCAGGTCGCGCACGTCGCGATAGACCGTGCGCAGCGAGATGTGCAGCCAGTCGGCAAGTTGTTGCGCGGTGGTCAGCCGCCGTCCGCGCAGCAGTTCGGCGATCTGGAACAGGCGGTCGGCGCGGCGCGTCATCGTGGGCGTCTTGTAGAAGAGGACGGGGACAGTTCCGCGATGATAGCGCCGCATGCCGCGCTCCGGTCGGCGTTCGCGCGCGACCCCTCACCGGCCGCCGCGCGCGAGCGTTGCGTTGCGTTGGGTTTAACCGTTGGTCCGCGAATGCAGGCCGAGGCGGTTGCCTTCCGTATCGGTGAAGAACGCGATAAAGCCGATGTCTTGCGGCAGCTTGATCACCGGACCGTCGGTCTTGCCGCCGGCTTGCTCGACGCGCGCGAGGGCGGCGTCGACGGTCGGCTGCGCGTTCAGATAGACGAGCACGCCGTCGCCGGTGGGCGTCATCGACGGGCTATGGACGATCGCGCCGCCGGTGGCCGGTTCCTCGTAGCCGAACACGGCGATCGGCTGGCCGCCGATTTCCTGCACATTCAGTTTGACGTCGAGCGCCGCTTCATAGAAACGGACGGCGCGATCGAAATCGACGGACGGAATCTCGAACCATGCAACAACTTTGGATGATGCAGACATGTCACTCTCCTGTGGATGGCGGTAAGCCGTGCAAAGCGCCGGATGGCGTGAGAAGGAGTGTGCGGGGGTGCTACTGACAGCGTGGTGTCAGTAGGAGATGGCAGGAGCCACGAACGCGGCGGTGACTAGTCCGATAGAGAAACGGCTTCCTCCCCAGTAGCGCGCGCCACATCAGCAAAGCGCGGTTGTTCGTCGCGCTGCCCGCTTTTAGGACGAATGCCATGTTTTTTGTAAAAGCCTACCGGTAACCTGACTGCTTCTGTTGTCGGGCTGTGCTCTCCGATGCCGCAACCTTCCCTGGTTGCAAGCTCATCTGTTCCGCACCATTTCCAGGTGTCAACGCACCTTCGTTCAAGCCCGCGGCGTTCTGTTTTCAACCGCGAGATTCCTACGTGATGTGGTTTTTTCTACGTAACATCCTCGCGCGCGAGCAGGTCAACTCCATTGACATGAGCCGTGCGGCTCACGTCAAACGCAAATTCCCGCTGGGTGCATCCGCGAGTGCTGTGTTGCTCGGCGGCACCATGGTCGTGTTGGGCGCGCCTGTCGCGTCGGGTGCTGCGGCGAAGACGCTCCGCCAGGCCGCATCGGCCGGTACGGAAGGTTTTTCAGTGGAGCGGGACATGCTGGGCGCGCATCCGTTTTTGTCGAACCGCACCGCGGTCCCGGCGCCGCTTGCCGGCGCTCTGGTTCAATCCGGTGGCACTCAAACACGGCCTCTCATGGAAGCCGATTTGCATGCAAAGCCAGCGTTCGTGTTATCGCCAGGCGAGTCCGTTCTCGTATCGATTTGCCGCGCGAAACCGGGCATGTGCGATCCGCATGTGGCTGGTGTGGCAACGGCCACGGCAGTCATACATGGATGGGCAGGGCGGGTTGTGGTGCAGCCGACGAGGCCGGGCGCTCAGAGCGTTGCCGACGTCAGCGGCGGCACGCTTTCCGCAGCAAGCTCGCTCGTGATGCCGGCTGATGTCGGCACCTACACCGGCCAGATCAAGGGCAGTTTGCACGATACGTGGATGGCAGCCGGACTGCCTCCGGATCTGGTCGCGCAACTGCGGCGGATCTTTGCGGGACGCCTCGACGAGTCGACTCGCGCTCAACCGGGTGACGGCTATCGCATCGTCTATGGACCTACGGGCAGCGCTGGAACCGCTTCACAACGCAAGCGTGTGAGTGCCGTCGAAATCACATTGGCAGGACACACGTACAGCGCGGTCTGGTTCGTGGCGCCAGGGCACACGGATGGCGATTATTTTTCGTTCGATGGCGCGCGCCTCGCGGCGCAGCCCTTCGCGATGCCGCTGAACTATGTCCGCATCAGTTCGCCTTTCGGTTATCGCATTCACCCGGTGACGGGCGAGCATTTGTTCCATACCGGCGTGGACTTGACCGCGCACGTGGGTACGCCGGTCGTTGCCGCATGTGCGGGGACGGTGCAATTCATCGGCGCCGATGGCAGTGGCTACGGCAAGCACGTGGTGTTGCGCCACGCGCAGGGTTATACGACGTACTATGCGCATCTTTCGGCCTTCTCCAGTGGTTTGCGAGTTGGCTCGCACGTGAGTGAAGGGCAGCAACTGGGTGCAGTGGGACAGACCGGCGTGACGACCGGTCCACATCTGCATTTCGAGGTGCGGCTGAACAACGAGCCGACCGATCCACTCAAGTTGACGAGCCGTTTCAGTGCGGCTCCGTTAGCGGCTCGTGATCGCGCGGCTTTCGATCGTGTTGCAGGCATTGCGCGAGAGCAGTTGGCGTCGCTGCCTGCTGCGACACGTAGTGCATCGATCGCACCGCCTGCGCGCGGAGAATGCAGAAGTGCTGATCATCCGCAGTGCCTCGCGGTGGAGATGCGTTTGCGCGCAGCGACAGGCCGCTGCGTGTTCGACGCTGCCTGCTTAAAAAACGCCCGCCTACGGCGGGCGCAATTCGTTCGCGACCAAAGGATAACGGCGCTCGGGGAAGCGCCTGATCGCGTTACGAGGAGCACGGTTTTCGGCTCATCCAAATTCAGAGTACTCACTGACTGATCGAAAAGCAATCAAGTGCGCAAACAGTTTGCAGACCGATCTTTGGACATTTCTTTACGGCGATTTTCATTCAGCCGCTAATCGCGTTCGCCGTACTTGTGGGCTCTTCGCTATCGCACAGTCCATTCAATTTACAATCACTTCTTTTCTGCATACGATAATTACGGTAGCTTCCTATTTGCGGATTGTTTCAAACGCGAAACAGCGTGAGGTGCCGAAAAATGATGAATACCCCAGCGCACGTCTTTAGATCGATTCTCACGAGCGGCGCGCAATTCGAGGAGTACGTCGACCGGATCGGACGTCCGCGATTCGCCATCAGTATTGACGGAGACGAAACCGCGGCATCCCTCGCGCAGTCGAACGAATGGTTGTTCGCCGACGATATCGATTGCCTCATGCACGCGTTCCTCGACTGCGATAAAGGCGCACGGCGGGTACTTCTGGAAACGATGTTCAATAACGCCTGGCGATACGGCTTCGTCGCCCTATGCGCGAATCGTTACGACAGCTTCATTGAAGAATGGAAGGCGGATGACGACAAGAACGCTCGCCCCGATCACTACCGCGCACAGAAATATTTCGGTGTAGTCGTCGACGCCGGAGAGATCGGCTTTAGCAATGCGCCATTGCAGTACTGGGTGTTCATCGGCAGTACGAGTGGTTGTATCACCGCTGAACAGCTTCACGGCGCAGGCCTGACCTACAAGGGATTGATTGGTCAGCTCTGCGTGATCAACGGGCTCTGCGAAGTCGAACGAATTGGCAATCATCGGATCGCGGAGCGCAGCGCCGCGTAGTCCTTCAGCGTCGAGCGCGCGAGTGCGATTTCACGTCTCGCGGAACCCGCACTGCAGGCTCGCGTGGCGGTGGAGTGCACCTCTTATACGGTGAACGAATATGAAAACCTGCGACGGGAAGTGGGTGTGCAACTTTTGCGGATCGGATGAGTGCGAAGCCATGACGATCATCATCGGACCGAAAAATGTGGCGATCTGCGGAGCATGCATCGAGATCTGCATGAAGGCCATGGGCGCACGGCAACGTCACAGTGCCGCCGCCGTCGCGTCGGTTGCCGCCGTGCTCGCCATTGCGACGGCGCGTGCTACGAAGGAACTTGCGTCGAGAGCCGAACAACGCGCCAAATCTGCTCGACGACACGGAAAATCATGACGCGGAGTCGGCACGATCGCGCGGCGATCGGTGCTCGACCACGATCCCGCGTCCACCACGTTCCAGGTTTTACGATGAGCGAGTGACCGGCCTCAAGCCGCAGGCGTATCGCTTTGCGGACGCTGCCGCACGCTGCCAGCGATCAGATCGAAGCGGAACAGCCGGCATTCGAGCGCGCCGTTAAAGAGCGGCGTCTTGGTCGATTCGCGCAGACGCAACTGACCCGGCAGCTTGCGATCCGACGTCAGGATGAACGCGTGCCAGCCGGTGAAACGCTGCTTGAGCGCATCACCGAGCGACTGGAAAAATTCGCTGTCCGGCGCTTCTTCCTGAACGCGGCGAAAGCCCTCGTCTTCGCGGTTCTCACGATTGCCACGGCCTTCGCGAAGCTCGCCGCGAGCATTGCGCCCGCGCACTTCGATCCGTTCGCCATACGGCGGATTGGCAACGAGAATACCCGCATCGGAGGTCGGCGGCGTCATGCCGCGCGCGTCGACCTGTTTGAGCGGAATGTTCGGCAAGCCGGCGCGCTGGAAGTTGGCGCGCGCCTTGTCGAGCATGTCGCCGGAAATATCGCTGCCGAAGATTTGCAGATCGGCGCGCGAACTGCGCGCGGCGTGCTTGGCGTCGAGCGCGGCGGCCTTCAGCGTTTGCCAGGTTCTGGCTTCGAACTGCTTGAGCTTCTCGAAGCCGAAGCGGCGTTCCGCGCCTGGCGCGATATTCAACGCCACTTGCGCCGCTTCCGCGAGGAAGGTGCCGCTGCCGCACATCGGGTCGTACAGCGGCGTGCCCGCGGTCCAGCCGGTCAGGCGCAGAATGCCCGCGGCCAGATTCTCGCGCAGCGGCGCCGCGCCCTTGTCGAGCCGCCAGCCGCGCTTGAACAGCGGGTCGCCCGAGGTGTCGAGGTACAGCGTGCAGTCGGTGGCCGTTAGAAAGGCGAACACGCGCACGTCGGGCATGGCGGTGTCGATGTTCGGACGCGCCCCGCTCACTTCGCGCAGACGATCGCAGATCGCATCCTTGACGCGCAGCGTCGTGAATTCGAGGCTGCGCAGCGGCGATTTGATCGCGGTGACGTCCACGCGCAGCGTTTCATTCGCCGAGAACCATTGTTCCCAACGCTGCTCGACCGCAAGCGCATACACGTCCTGCTCACTGCGATACGGGCGGTGCGCGATCTTCAGCAGCACGCGGCTCGCGAGGCGCGAATACAGGTTGGCGGCCATGCCGGCAGCCCAGCCTCCGCGAAAATGCACGCCGCCCGGCACTTGTGTGCCGGCCGTGAACGGCGCGCCGTTCAGGTGTTTCGCAGCTATTTCGGCGAGTTCGGCCGCGAGCGAGGCTTCAAGGCCGCGTGGGCAAGGGAGGAAGAAATCGAAGGACATGAGGTTGCCGGAAGGCGTTGGATAAGGCGCTATTGTACGCGGTCGGGGTGGGCCGCCATGCGCGCGATGTCCTAGGTGGCATGCGGCGGCGGGCCGGTCGGCGCGCATAATGCAAAGCGCGAAGGTCAGGGGCATCGCAGCGGGCGCCCGTCATGCGCCAAATTCCATCGCCGGAGAGCAGCGGCTGTTCAGGGGGAACAGGGCGACGTTGTAGAACATGGTCGGCGCGCCATAGGCAGCCGACCCGAGCGGCGTCAGACGATAGCGGCCGATCTGCAGGGTATCCCGCGCCAAGGTCTGATTTGTTGACGATGACGAAAGTCATCGTGTCGTGGGCGCCTAACCAATTGAGTTGTGCCGGGCTGCCGCGGTTGTCTGGCTATCGCGTGTCGGCAAGCGTGAGCCTCGATCATGGTCGGCTCGCTAACGAGGATGGCCGCGCCTTTACTAAAACCAGATGCCGGTTCACAGCGCGGTCGCGCCGCGTGCCGTTTCGCCTTGCTTCGTGTTGGAGCGTCCGCTCATCGCTCTCCATCCGCAACGAGTCGTTGCCGGACACGGACTTGATCTGGTTCGTCGCGGCAATGCCCCTTCTGCGGAAGGGCCGGTCTGCGCACTCCGGGTTTGCGGGCACAGACACGCGCGCCGCGCGGGCCTGGTTCATGAGCAGGCACAGCGCCTCGGCCGGCGTCGCATTCGTCGCCGGCATTTCAATCTCCGGCAGTTGCGCGAGCCGGCGCCACGCGGACGGAAACGCACGGCTGAACAGGAAACACAATGCCCGGGTGTTGAGCGGGTGATGACGGCCGCGCTCCCATTCCCTGCGCAACAGCACGATCGCGCTGGTGCGCAGGGCTGTGTGCGACGCGCGTTTCTTCAGTAATTCACGCCGGACCGCGAGATCTTCCGCACACAGAACCGCTACGCCGACGACATCGGCATTCAGGCTTGCCCGTTCGGCCACCGTTCCGCAGCGCATGTTGAGCAGCGTATGGCCGCCGCGCGTCAGACGGATGGTCTCGAAGCGCACGTTGTCATCCAGTTGCGCCTTGAAGGGGAGGCCGGCGCATTCCGCCTGAGCATCGCACTCGCGAAGGATCACGGCGCGCACCCCGCACGCGGCGTTACTCTCCAGCAGCGCGAGATGTTGCGACAACGCCGGGTGCATGCTTCGCAACCACGCTATATGCTCGATCACGCCGAAGCCGGGCGTGCGGAGCAGACCGCTGACAAAGAAGAATCGCAAGGCACCTCGACTGTCTGAAAAGGCCAGACCGTAGACGACGATGCGAGGCATCGGCGGCAGAGCATGTGCGCGGTGACGCATGGTCGTCTCCAGCGAAATAGTTTCAAACGTCTGAATATTCCTAGATTAGGCTAAGCCCCAAAACGTGGCCATTTAATCGGTAAAAAGTACGCTTCATAAATGTAATAAAAGTAATTGGTACCTAGGCGACGGCATGAATGATCGAACTGCACTCGGCTGGTGCTTATAGGTGAGCAGAATCGACGCACTTTTTGCAGCGGCTCGATTCGGAAAATGTGACTTGAGGCATCCGTCACCGGTGGCGGCATCGAATAGCCGCCGCGTGAACGGGATCGGAACCAACTCGCATAGGCGTGTCGGAAGCGGTCTCGACGCGCGCGCGGCCGCCGGACACGGCGTTGCTGGCGGATAAAAGCTGGAGAAGGAGAGCTACATTCGCGACGGGCGCGCAAGCCCGCAAAAGGCGCGCCGTCTACGAACCTGTGAAAGCCCGTGATCGCGCCTTGCGCGTCACGGGCAAACAGGCAAAGGCGTTGCGCCGTGCCCGATCGATCAAGCGCCGGTCGCCGCGCTGCCAGCGCTCGACGGACACGGCGGCGCGGACGCAACCGCGCTCTTCGTCGTCGCCTTCCCTCGGGCCTGCGCAGCCGACGCCGCCATGGCTCGCATCGCCGAAGCCACTTGCGTGGAGATCTCCTGCAACGCCTTCCGGTGCCCGTCCACCAGCGCGTCATATCCGCCGCTGACGGGCTCGCTCACCACGCTGCGGCAAGTCATCACCGTCGTGCTCCGCACGGCCCGCACGCTCCACACCGCATCGATCAACGCATGCGAACCGGGCCATGACTCGAAGCGCTGCACATTCATGCTGACGCGATACACCGGCGTCGAATCCGGATAAGCCGTGCCGTACACGTCGATGGTGCCCAATTGCTCCGTCAGATTCGTCGACAGCGCGCGACGGATTTCGTCGCCGGGCAAGGAAGCCCAGCGGTCCTGCTCGAGCACCTGAACCTGCGTCGGCCCCGTTTGCACGACGAGTTGATTCTTGGTCACCTGCGGCGGCACGTCGATCGGCGCGACTTCGATCAGCCATGCCGGCGCCGCGGTGGTCTGCGCGCTGACCGGCGCAGCCGATCCGGCGGCACTGTCGGCGCCGAGCGTATAGAAGCGGCTTGCCGGCGACGAGCACGCGGCGAGCGCTGCCATACCGGCCAGCGCGCCTGCAATGACAGCGCGGCGCACGAGCCCGCGCGGCGGGTGGGGGAGCCGGGCAAACATCATGGTTTATCTCCTGTTTTACCGCGCAACAGCGACTCGGGATGACGCTCCAGATAATCCGACAGCGCATTCAGCGACTGCAACGTGCGCGTCAATTCCTGCAACGCCTGATGAACATCGGACTGCAACGGCGAGTCCTGCTGCAACGTCGCTTCGGCCGAACCGAAGGTTTGCTTGGCCGCCGCGAGCGTGTCGCGAGCCTGCGGCACGACTTCCTTGTCGAGTCGCGTGAAGAGTTGATCGGCGTTCTTCAGCGCGCTGTTCAGGTTGTTGCCGATCTGATCGAACGGCACCGCGTCGAGCTTCTTCGCAATGTCGGCGACCTGGAGTTGCAACTCGTCGAGCGTGTTCGGAATCGTCGGCAGTTCGAGCGGATCCTTTGTTACGTCGACGGTTGCCGGCGGCGCCTTCGGGAAGATATCCACCGCGACGTACAACTGGCTTGTAATCAGGTTGCCCGTGCGCAACTGGCCGCGCAGACCATGTTTGACAAGCGCTTGCAGCATGGTTTGCCCCGCCATGCTGCCCGGTGCCGGCGCGGTTTCGCGGAAGCGCTTGCCGAGACGGTCGGGGTACAGGTTCATCGTCACCGGCATGGTGAAGCTGCGCGTCTTCGGATCGTAGTCGATGCCGATGTTGGTCACCTGGCCCAGCACGATGCCGCGGAAATCGACCGGTGCGCCGATCGACAAGCCACGCAGCGACTGGTTGAAGTTCATCACCACACGCAACGGCACGCCGTCCGGATCGCGCATCGCATCCGCTTCGTCCGAGCCGAGGCGGAACGTCATATTGTTCGGCGCCTGCGCGCCCACGCCCTGACCCGGCGGCGACTGGAACGACAAGCCGCCCACGATCACCGTGGCAAGCGATTGCGTATTCAGCTTGAAGCCGCTGGAATCGAGCCGCAGATCGACGCCGCTCGCATGCCACCAGCGCGAATTGGTGCCGACGTACTGGTCGAACGGCGCCGACACGAACACCTGCATGGTCACGCCGGTGCCGTCCTTGTCGAGCGAGAAGCCGACCACCTGGCCGACCTGGACGCGCCGGTAAAAGATCGGCGAGCCGATGTCGATCGAGCCGAGCGAGTCGCCGTGCAGCACGAACTGGTGGCCCTTCTGACCGCCGGTAATGGGCGGCGGCGTTTCCAGGCCGACAAAATTCTTCTCACTATCCGGCGAGTGCCCGGCGTCTGCCCCAATGTATGCGCCCGAAAGCAGCGTGGTGAGACCCGACACGCCGCTCGCGCCGATACGCGGCCGCACCACCCAGAAACGCGAGTCCTTGACCGCGAAGTCTTCGCCTTCCTTGGTCAACTGCACCTGCACGAGCACGTGGGACAGATCTTTCGACAGCGTGATGGTCTTCACCGAGCCGACATCGACGTCCTTGTACTTCACCTTGGTCTTGCCGGGTTCGAGACCTTCGGCGCTCACGAAGCTGATCGTGATGGTCGGGCCTTTCTCGGTCACCGACTTGATCACGAGCGCGATGCCGATCAGCGCGGCGATCAGCGGAATCACCCAGACGAGCGAAGGCAGCCAGCGGCTGCGCGGCTCAATTTCAGGGTCCGGGAGTTGGGGCGGCAGCTTCGGTCCGTTCGAATCGTTGCGCGGCGCATCGGAGGCGGGCGTCGGTTCTTGCGGGCTAGTCATGTTTGAGGTCCTGAGGTTTTTGGGTACTGCCCTTCGCGCTGCCTTCCACGCTGCCTTCCACGCTATCCCAGATGAGCCGTGGATCGAATTGCATGGAGGCCATCATGGTCAGAATCACGACCGAGCCGAAGGCGATCGCGCCGGGGCCGGCCGTGATGACGGCAAGCGATTTGAAGCGCACCAGCGCGACAGTCAGTGTGACGACGAACACGTCGAGCATCGACCAGCGCCCGATCCGTTCGACCATCCGGTATAGCGTGGTGCGCTGCTCGGGCCGCCAGCGCGACCGGCGCTGCGCCGTGACGGTCAACAGCACGAGCACGCTCAGCTTGAGCATCGGCACCATGATGCTGGCGATGAACACGATCACCGCGAGCGGCCAGTCGCCCGAGGTCCAGAAATAGACGACGCCGCTCATGATGGTGTCGTCTTCGGAACCGAGCAGCGACGAGGTGTGCATCACCGGCAGCAGATTCGCGGGAATATACAGGAGTGCCGCGGCGATCAGCAGCGCCCACGTGCGCATCAGGCTGTCAGGGTTGCGCGAGTGCAGGCGCGAGCCGCACCGTGCGCAGTGCTGCGGCGTGACGGAGCGGATGCGCGGTTCGACGCGTCCGCATGCGTGGCAACTAAGCAGGCCGGCGCGTCTTGCGGTGACGTATTTCATCGCGCGCTCATCCTCGACGTGGCGTCGGCGGCACTGGCGGCGTGCCCGGCGGCAAGCCGGACGGTGCAGTGCGCACGTCAGGTGTCGCGGCGGTGTGTACTTCGGCCGGCGCGGGCGGGCCGGCGATCGAACTGACGGCGGCCGCCGCGCTATCGGCGGAGGTACGCGGCAGTGGGCGCTGGCTGCGGCCGCCGAGTTCGTCGGCGAGGTCCCACAGAATGCGTGGATCGAATGTGACCACCACCGCGAACATCAGCGTGAGCATGCCGAACGCGAACAGCGCCGCTTCGGGAATCACGCGCGCGAGACTGACCATCTTCACGATCGTGATCAGAACGCCGAGCATGAACACTTCGATCATGCCCCACGGGCGCACGAACTGAATGGCGCGCAGCACCTGATTGAAGGCGGGCGGCACATAACCCGCGCGCAGCGGGATCAGCACATAGAGCAGGGCAAGGAGCTCAGTCAGCGGAAACAGAATGGTCGAGCAGAACACCATGACCGCGACGATCTGCATGTCTTCGCCCCACAACGCGACGAGCGCGCCGAACAACGTGGTCTGCGAGGTGATGCCATTGGTTTCGAGTTCGACGATCGGGAAGCCCTGCGCGATCAGGAAAGTGATCAGCGCGCCCAGCGTCATTGCGCTGATGGCGTCGAGCTTGCGGGCCACGCCGCTGTAGAGCGTCGCCCCGCAACGCGGACAGCGCGCGACCGTGCGCCCGACAAGCCGCGGCTTGCGGAACAGCGTATCGCATTCATGGCACGCAATCAGGTTGTCATGGTCCATAGAGCAAGGGGCCGACGGTGTGAGGGGAGGCGTGCAATGCCCGTTCTATGGCAGGTCTGATAAAAAGGTGGAGCAATAGTACCAAAACGCGCCCGGACGTCGCACGGACCGTCGCATGGGCTGCGGACCGCGGGCGGGGCGGCCTGTTCAGCTGACAGTTGATCCTACATGCAATCGGTATAACTCTGACAGCCTCCGTCCCCAATTGTTCAATGCCGGCGACGTGGGCGAAGGAACTGCCGATCCGCGGTGCGCCAGCGGCCCGCAGCCAGTTTTTTCCGGTTGGGGTAGCATGGCCGCCTTGGCGCGTGCCGCAACTGGCATGGTCCCGTGATACGCGTCGATGCCATGTGCATCGAACGCTGGAATAGCAGTGCGGGCTGCGCCGTTAACCTCTCTTAGCTTGCGTTGACCTGTCATGGCACTCAATCCTTCGTTCGCCAGCCGCGAGTCGTACACGCGGACTGCCATCGCCCTGCATTGGCTGATCGCGCTGCTGATCGTGTGCGGCTTCGCGCTCGGCTGGGTGATGACCGATATTCCCGGCTTCACGCCCACCAAGCTGAAGTACTTCTCGTGGCACAAATGGATCGGCGTGACCGTGTTCGTGCTCGCCGTCCTGCGCATTCTGTGGCGCGCCACGCATGCGGCTCCCGTGATGCCGCGCCGCATGCCGGTCTGGCAGCGCGGCGCGGCGCATCTCGTGCACCTGCTGCTGTATGCGCTGATGATCGCGATTCCCGCCTCGGGCTATCTGTACAGCTCGGCGGCCAACATCCCGGTGGTGTACCTCGGGCTGATTCCGCTGCCGCGCCTGATCGCGCCGGATCCGCATCTCAAGGAACTGCTGAAGAACGTGCATATCACGCTGAATTACACCTTGCTCGTGCTGGTCGCGTTGCACGTTGTGGCCGCGCTCAAGCATCAATGGCTGGACCGCGACGGTCTGCTCTCACGCATGCTCCCTTTCCTCAAATAAGGACAACCATGAAGGTTTCGTTTTATCGCTACATGCTCGCCGCGTTCGCCGCGGCCTCGCTGACGGTGGCAGGCAGCGCCCTGGCGCAAGTCGACGTTGCGAAGAGTTCGGTGACGGCCACCTCGAAGCAGATGAACGTGCCGGTGGAAGGCAAGTTCGGCAAGTTCACCGCGCAGATCAAGTTCGATCCGGCAAAACCGGCCGACGGCACCGCGCAGCTCAGCATCGACGTGGCCAGCTACGATCTCGGCGACGAAAGCTACAACGACCAGGTGCGCGGCAAGGACTGGTTCGACGCGAAGACCTATCCGAGCGCCACGTTCGTCTCGAGCGCGATCGCGCCGGCCGGCGGCAACCAGTTCAAGGTGACGGGCAAGCTGACCATCAAGGGCAAGTCGCAGACGGTGGTGGTGCCGGTGACGGTGACCCAGCAGGGCGCCGTGCAAACCTTCGACGGTTCACTGCCGATCAAGCGCTCGCAATTCGACATCGGCACCGGGGAATGGAAAGACACCTCGGTAGTCGCCGACGAAGTGGTCATCAAATTTCATATCGTTGCAGCACATAAGTGATGGTCGCCGCCCCGTTCGGGCGCGGCAGCTTTCTTCAAGAACCTAGGAGCGTGAATTGAAAACATCCATGTTGATCGCCGTCGGCGCGCTGGCTTCGACTGTTTCGTTCGGCGCGTTCGCGGCCGCCGATACCTATCAGCTCGACCCCACCCACACGTATCCGAGCTTCGAGGCGGATCACTTCGGCGGCATGTCGGTGTGGCGCGGCAAATTCACCAAAAGCTCGGGCACGGTCACGCTCGACCGCGCGGCGAAAACCGGCACGGTAGACGTGACGGTCGATCCTGCGTCGATCGATACGGGCAACGGCAAGCTCGACGAGCATTTGAAGTCGAACGAGTTCTTCGACGTCGCCAAGTATCCGTCGGCGACTTATAAAGGCACCGATATCAAGTTCGACGGCGACAAGCCGGTCGAAGTGGTCGGCAGCCTGACCATGCACGGCGTCACCAAGCCGCTCAATCTGAAGATCGAGTCGTTCAAGTGCATGCAGCATCCGGTGCTCAAGCGCGAAGTGTGCGGCGTGGAAGCGAGCGCGCATTTCAGCCGCGCCGACTACGGCATGGATTTCGGCTCCAAGTACGGCTTCAGCATGGACACCAAGCTGCATATTCAATCCGAAGGCATCAAGCAATAAGCGCTTTCATGGGCGTTTGATTCAAGGTCTTCAATCGCGTCGCCGTTGCGTCGCAACAAAAAAAACCGTTTCGTTCGCTTTCGCGACGAAGCGGTTTTTTGTTGCCCGTTTGAAACGCTGAATGCCTTACGCAGCGGCATCGCGCAATTCCGCACTCGCGCCGGTTTATTTTTTCGGGTACATAGAGCGCAGGCACCGTACTGGTTGCGCGCGCATCCAGTCGGGCGTTTGAGGCGTAATGCCAACATGAATAATATTTCGCGCGAATCGGAGATCTGCATGAACGCAACGACAGCAGCAAGCCTGGCGGGGAGCCGGCAGAATTCGTGGCGCGCGGTGGTCGCGGCCTCGATCGGCAACGCGCTGGAATGGTTCGATCTGGTGGTGTACGGTTTTTTCGCGGTGATCATCGCGAAGCTGTTTTTCCCGGCCGGTAACGACACGGTCTCGCTGCTCCTCACGCTCGGCACGTTCGGCGTGTCGTTCTTCATGCGGCCGCTCGGCGCAGTCGTGATCGGCGCGTATGCCGACCGCGCCGGCCGCAAGGCGGCGCTTACGCTCTCGATCCTGCTGATGATGGGCGGCACGCTGATCATCGCGATTCTGCCAACCTATCAAAGTATCGGCCTCGCGGCGCCGGTGATTCTCGTGCTGGCGCGTCTGATGCAAGGTTTCTCGGCGGGCGGCGAATTCGGCAGCGCCACCGCGTTTCTCGCGGAACACGTGCCGGGCCGGCGCGGCTTTTTTGCGAGCTGGCAGGTGGCGAGCCAGGGGCTGACCACGCTGCTTGCCGCCGGTTTTGGCGTACTGCTCACCGGCAAACTGTCACCGGAACAGATGGGTGCCTGGGGTTGGCGCGTGCCGTTCATCTTCGGTCTGCTGATCGGTCCGGTCGCGTGGTACATCCGCACGAAGCTCGACGAGACGCCCGAGTTTCTCGCGGCCGAAACCACCGAGACGCCGCTGCGCGATACCTTCACGGGTCAGAAATTGCGCCTGCTGATTGCGATTGGCGTGGTCGTGCTCGGCACGGTGTCGACGTATCTTGTACTGTTCATGCCGACGTTCGGCGTCAAGCAGTTGGGACTGGCGCCTTCGGTGGCGTTCGCGGCGATTGCGCTGACCGGCTTGATTCAGATGGTGTTCTCGCCGCTGATCGGCCATCTGTCGGACCGGCATGGGCGCACCACGATCATGCTGATCTCGGCGCTGCTGCTGCTTGTGCTCATCTACCCGGCCTTCGTGTACCTGGTTGCGCATCCGACTTTCGGCACTTTGATCACCATGCAGATCGTGTTCGGCTTTCTGATGACCGGTTACTTCGCGGCGCTGCCAGGCCTGCTTTCGGAGATGTTCCCGGTGCAGACGCGTACCACCGGCATGTCGCTGGCTTATAACATTGCCGTGACGATCTTCGGCGGCTTCGGGCCGTTCATCATCGCGTGGCTGATCAGCGCGACGGGCTCGAAGGCCGCGCCGAGTTACTACCTGATTTTCGCCGCGCTCGTGAGTCTTGTCGCGCTGATGGCGGCGCGTCGCAAGCTTGGTTTTCGCTGAAGCGGGCGCTGTGCCGTCTCGCTCTGATGTAGGGCGGCGCGACGGCGAAGAAGAAGGGCGGCGGTAAACGCAAAAGGCCGGTTCATAATGAACCGGCCTTTTGCGTTGCGAGGTCTGAAACTACACCAGAATCAGACTTGCGCGCCTGCGTTCGGATCGTCCGCGTCGGTGCGATCCTTCCTGTCCTTGATCAGATCTTCGCGCTTCACGCCGAACCACATGGCGAGCGCCGCGGCGACGAACACCGACGAGTAGATACCGAACAGAATACCGACCGTCAGCGCCAAGGCGAAGTAGTGCAGCGTCGGGCCGCCGAACAGGAACATCGACAGCACCATCATCTGCGTACAGCCGTGGGTGATGATGGTTCGCGACATCGTGCTGGTGATCGCGTGGTTGATCACCTCGATCACGGTGAGCTTGCGCTCGCGGCGGAAGGTCTCACGAATCCGGTCGAAGATAACCACCGACTCGTTCACCGAATAGCCGAGCACCGCGAGCACCGCGGCCAGCACCGACAGCGAGAACTCCCACTGGAAGAACGCGAAGAAGCCGAGAATGATGATCACGTCGTGCAAGTTCGCGATCACGCCGGCCACCGCGTACTTCCATTCGAAGCGGAACGACAGGTAGATCACGATGCCGACCACCACACAGGCGAGCGCGAGCAGGCCGTCGGTGGCGAGTTCCTTGCCGACCTGCGGGCCGACGAACTCGACGCGTTGCAATTGCACTTGCGGTGTGTCGGCCTTCAGCGCGGTCATCACCTGATCGCTCTGTTGCGCGGACGTATAGCCCTGTTTGAGCGGCAGGCGGATCAGCACGTCGCGCGAGGTGCCGAAGTTCTGCACCTGAGCGTCGGCGTAACCGAGCTTGCCCAGCGTAGCGCGCACCGGTTCGAGCGGCGCGGCGCCCGGATACTGCACTTCGACGACGGTGCCGCCGGTGAACTCCACCGACAGATGCAGCCCGCGATGCAGCAGGAAAAACACAGCGGCAAGGAACGTCAGCAGCGAGATCGCGTTGAAAATCAACGCGCGCTGCATGAACGGAATGTCTTTGCGGAAACGGAAAAATTCCATGGTCTTGTTCTCCGGGACTCAGCGGGACGAACCCGGTTTCTGCGGCGTGCTCGAGGAACCCGGCGACGAACCCGGCGCATTGCGGCGGCGCACGGTCGGCTTGCCGGCGCGTGCCTGCGCGACGGCGGCCCTGGCCTTCGACGGCTTGGCGGCGACCGCGGCGACGGCTTGCGCCGTGTCGGTCGCGGCGTCTTCGCTGCCGAGGTAGGCAGCCGAGCCGGCGGGCGCCGTATCCGGACGCCACACCTGACCGATGGCCAGCGACTTCAGCTTCTTCTTGCCGCCGTACCAGAGATTGACGATGCCGCGCGAGAAGAACACGGCCGAGAACATCGACGTCAGAATGCCGATACAGTGCACGATCGCGAAACCGCGCACCGGGCCGGAGCCGAATGCGAGCAGCGCGATACCGGCAATCAGCGTGGTGACGTTCGAGTCGAGAATCGTCGCCCAGGCGTGCGCGTAGCCGTTCTGGATGGCCAGTTGCGGCGGCGCGCCGTTGCGCAGTTCTTCACGCACGCGTTCGTTGATCAGCACGTTGGCGTCGATCGCCATACCGAGCGCGAGCGCGATAGCGGCGATACCCGGCAAGGTGAGCGTGGCTTGCAGCATGGACAGCACGGCGATCAGCAGCAGCAGGTTGACCGACAGGCCGATCATGGAGATCACGCCGAACAGCATGTAGTACGCGATCATGAAGACGGCGATCGCCGCGAAGCCCCACACCACCGAGTGGAAGCCCTTCTTGATGTTGTCTGCGCCGAGGCTCGGGCCGATCGTACGTTCTTCGATGATGTCCATCGGCGCGGCCAGCGAACCGGCGCGCAGCAGCAGTGCGAGATCGGCGGCGCCTTGCGGCGTGGCCTGGCCGGTGATCTGGAAGCGGTCGCCCAGTTCCGACTGGATGGTTGCCACCGTCAGCACTTCGCCCTTGCCCTTTTCGAACAGCACCATGGCCATCGGCTTGCCGATGTTGTCGCGCGAGATGCTGGCCACCGCGCGGCCGCCGGCCGAATCCAGACGGATGTTGACCGAAGGGCGTTGATGTTCGTCGAAGCCCGCCGACGCGTCGATGATCCGGTCGCCCGTGAAGATGATCTGCTTGCGCAGCAGCACCGGCGTCTGGTTGCCTTGCGTGAACAGTTCGTCGCCCGGCGGCACCGGATCGGACGGATTCGGATGCGTGTTGACCGGATCGGCGAGGCGCGCTTCGAGCGTTGCCGTGCGGCCGATGATGTCCTTCGCCTTCGCCGTATCCTGCACGCCCGGCAGTTCGACCACGATGCGGTCGGCGCCTTGCTGCTGGATCACCGGCTCGGCCACGCCGAGTTCGTTCACGCGGTTGTGCAGCGTGGTGATGTTCTGCTTGAGCGCGGCGTCCTGCACGGCTTTCTGCACTGCCGGCGTGAACGTGCCGACCAGTTGCACGCCACCGTCCGGGCCGGCTTGCGAGGCCCACTGGAGTTCGGCGATGCCGCGGCTCAATTGCTTCGACGCGTTGTCCGCCGTGGCCTGGTCGGCGAAATTGATCACCACCGACTGGTTCACGCGGTTCACGCCGCCGTCGCGGATGTTCTTGTCACGCAGCAGCGTGCGCGCGTCCGAAGCGTCCGAATCGAGCTTTTTGTTCAGCGCGCCGGCCATGTCGACCTGCAGCAGGAAGTGGACGCCGCCGCGCAGATCGAGACCGAGGTACATCGGCAGCGCGTGCAAGGCGGTCAGCCAGCGCGGCGACGCGCTTTGCAGATTCAGCGCGACGATGTACTGCGGGTCGGTCGGATCGCTGTTCAGCGACTTCTGCAGCAGATCTTTCACGCGCAGTTGCGTGTCGGTGTCCGGCAGACGCACGCGGATGTTCGCGTTGGTCGCCGAGTTGTCGAACGTGACGTCGTCCGGCTTGATCTGATTCGCGGCGAGCGCGGCTTCGACAGCCGACAGCGTGGTCGAGTCGAGCTTGACCGTTGCCTTGCCGCTCGACACCTGCACCGCCGGCGCTTCGCCGAACAGGTTGGGCAGCGTGTACACGAGGCCGATGACCAGAGCCACCAGCATCACGGCGTATTTCCAGAGGGGGTAACGATTCATGAGTGGTCCAACGGGAAGGTTGGCTTGGAAGCGATGCGTCCGGCGATGAGCGCGGGCGGTTCACGGTGTGCTGCGTGAACTGCCGGCGAGGCCGCGCCGGACGCGAGAGATTCGGCCTTACAGCGACTTGATCGTGCCCTTCGGGAGAATCGTCGTGACCGACGCTTTTTGCACGGTGATTTCCGTGCCTTCCGAGATTTCGACGCCGACGTAGGCTTCGCCCACCTTGGTCACCTTGCCGACGATGCCGCCATTCGTCACCACTTCATCGCCCTTGGCCATCGCGGCGAGCATGTTGCGATGTTCCTTCTGGCGCTTCATTTGCGGGCGAATCATGATGAAGTACAGCACGCCGAACATCAGGATCAGCGGCAGGAAGCTCATCAGGTTCGATTCAATGCCACCTGTTGCTGTGCCTTGGGCGAAGGCATTGGAAATGAACGACACGTTGGTCTCTCCGTTATAAGTCAAAACGATCAAAAAAATCAGCCGGTTATTCTACCACCGGCCCGACGCGCGTCGGCGCGGCGAATCGGCTTTGGGATCAACCGTTTAAAGCCTGCTTTGCCGTTTTTACCGCCGCCATCGAAAGACAATTGTAAGGTTTTCCCGGCGAGGTGGACGGATTCTTCGGCTGAATCCGTTCTCCCGCGCCGTTACGGCGCCTCGGCGGTGCCGCGCGCGCGGTTCTCGTGAAAGCGTTTGCGGAAAGCCTCGAACATTTTCGCGTCGATCGCGTCGCGGATTTCCTGCATCAGTTCAAGGTAGTAGTGCAGGTTGTGGATCGTATTCAATTGCGCACCGAGGATTTCCCCTACTCGATGCAGATGATGCAGATAGCCGCGAGTGAAATTTCGGCAGGTGTAGCAGCCGCACTGCTCGTCGAGCGGGCGCAGCGAATTTTTATGCGCCGCGTTGCGGATCTTCACGTCGCCAAAACGCGTGAACAGCCAGCCGTTGCGCGCATTGCGGGTCGGCATCACGCAATCGAACATGTCAACGCCGGCGGCCACGCCCGCCACCAGATCTTCCGGCGTGCCCACGCCCATCAGGTAGTGCGGCTTGTTGGCCGGCAACTTGGGGCCGATGTGGTTCAGCACGCGCATCATGTCTTCCTTCGGTTCGCCGACCGACAGACCGCCGATCGCGAGACCGTGGAAATCCTTCTCGGCGAGGCCCGCCAGCGACTCGTCGCGCAGGTCCTCGAACATGCCGCCTTGCACGATGCCGAACAGCGCGTTGGGATTGCCCAGCCGCCTGAATTCGTCGATGGAGCGCTGCGCCCAGCGCATCGACATGCGCATCGAATCGGCCGCTTCCTTGTGCGAGGTCGGCACGTTATTGGTCGCGTACGGCGTGCATTCGTCGAACTGCATGACGATGTCGGAGTTCAGCACTTTCTGGATCTGCATCGACACTTCAGGCGACAGAAACAGTTTGTCGCCGTTGATCGGCGACGCGAACGTGACGCCATCTTCGGTGATCTTACGCAGATCGCCTAGTGAGAACACCTGGAAGCCGCCCGAGTCGGTGAGGATCGGCTTTTTCCAGCCCATGAAGCCGTGCAGACCGCCGTGCGCCTCGATCGTTTCGAGGCCCGGGCGCAGCCACAGGTGGAAGGTGTTGCCGAGGATGATCTGCGCGTGCATTTCTTTAAGCTCGCGCGGCTGCACGGCCTTCACGGTGCCGTAGGTTCCGACGGGCATGAAGATCGGCGTTTCCACCACGCCGTGATTCAGCGTGACGCGGCCGCGGCGGGCCAGGCCGTCGACGCCGAGCAGTTCGAAATTGAGGCCGTTTTCCGGGCGAACGTGATCGCCGAGGTAAGCGCCATGGTCGGCGCGCGTGCTAACGGATTGACCGTTGGTCATGAAAAAACTCCTGTGCTACCGGAAAACAGTCCGGCGCAAATGTTGAGCGCCGGCGGAGAGGTTCGCGGCGGCCTGGAACTGCGAAAATTTTCGTGGACGTCGATCAGACGTCGCGCCGCGTGAGCAGCATCGCGTCGCCGTAGCTGAAGAAGCGGTAACGCTGCTCGATCGCATGGCGATAGGTTTCGCGAATCGTCTCGACGCCCGCGAAAGCCGACACGAGCATCAGCAGCGTGGATTTCGGCAAATGGAAATTGGTGACGAGCCGGTCGACCACGCGGAATTTATAGCCCGGCGTGATGAAGATGTCGGTTTCCGTGCTGGCTGCGGCCAACGGGCGACCTGTGGCTTCGGCGTCGCGCGCGGCGGCTTCGAGCGCGCGCATCGAGGTCGTGCCCACCGCGATCACGCGGTTGCCGCGCGCGCGCGTCGCCGCGATCTTGTCAGCGAGCGATTGCGGCAAGTGATACCACTCGCTGTGCATCTTGTGCTCGGCGAGATTCTCGACTCGCACCGGCTGGAACGTGCCCGCGCCGACGTGCAGCGTCAGCGTCGCGCGCTCCACGCCTTTTTCGTCGAGGCGGGCCAGCAGCGTGTTGTCGAAATGCAGGCCGGCCGTGGGCGCGGCGACCGCGCCGGGATTCTGCGCGAACACCGTTTGATAGCGGGTTTCATCGGTCGAGTCGGGATCGTGCTCGATGTACGGCGGCAACGGCAGCCGGCCGAACTGCTCGATCAGCGTCAGACAATCGTCGGGGAAATGCAGCGTGTAGAACGGCTCGACGCGCTCGCCGACCGTGACGTCGAATGCATCCGCCAGCCGGATGGTGGTGCCCGGCTGCGGGCTCTTGCTCGCGCGGATCTGCGCGAGCGCCGTGCGCTCGCCGGTGAGGCGCTCTACCAGCACTTCGATCTTGCCGCCACTGGCCTTCTGGCCGAGGAAGCGCGCCTTCAGGACTTTGGTATCGTTGAAGACCAGCAGATCACCGGCCGTGATGCATTCGGGCAACTCGGCAAAACGGCGGTCGATCAGGCGCGCGGGGCCGGTGGCGTCGGCCGGGTGATCCACCTCGAGCAGACGGCTGGCGCTGCGCTCGGGCAGCGCGACTTGCGCGATCAGCTCGGGAGGCAGATCGAAATCGAAATCGGAAAGCGTCAACATACGAACGACTGGAAGCGAAATGAACTGAATTGAGCCGAAGCCGGAGCCGGGCGGCTATGATTGCGGGACGCCAGAGCGGCCCGCGAGCCCGCGCGCTGTATGGCGCCGAACCCTTTGACAGCCGATATTGTACTTGCGAAGCAGCCCATGCCATTGTCCGACCGCCGATCGCCCTCCGTTACCGATGAAGTGAGCGCCGAACCCAGGCGCCGCGTCTCGCGCGGCAAGGCGGTGGCGGGAGTGAGCGACGCGGGCCAGGGTGTCGGCGCGGACGTTGGGCTGAGCGCTGGAAAAGCCGCGCGACAAGGCAGCGAATCTGATGGCAAGCCTGTCGACGAGCTTGGCGGCGAGTCCGCCAAAAGCGCCGCTGACGCATCTGGCGGCGAGTCCGCCAAAAGCCTCGCTGACCCATCCGGCGGCGAGGGCGTCGATGGCCCTGCGGATCCGTCCGGTGACACACACGCCGGCAAGCCTGCCGACATATTCGGCGACAGGCCCGCCGGCAAGCCCGGCCCCAAGGTTGCCGCAAAATCCGCAGCGAAGTCCGGCGCGAAATCCCCCGCCAAACCCGCGGACAAAACCGCCGACAAGCTCGCCAAACTCGGCCTGACGCGCGACATCGACCTCGTGCTGCATCTGCCAATGCGCTACGAGGACGAAACCTCGCTGACGCCGATCGGGCATCTGCTGCCGGGCGGCATTGCGCAGACCGAAGGCGTGGTGTTCGACAACGAGATCGCCTATCGTCCACGCCGTCAGTTGTTGGTGAAACTGCGCGACGACGCCGGCGACGAACTCGTGCTGCGTTTTTTGAATTTCTACGGCTCGCAGGTCAAGCAGATGGCGATCGGCGCGCGGCTGCGGGTGCGCGGCGACGTGCGAGGCGGTTTCTTCGGCATGGAGATGGTGCATCCGGCCGTACGCCTGGTCGACGAAGACACGCCGCTGCCGCAGGCGCTGACGCCCGTGTATCCGAGCACCGCGGGCGTGACGCAGGCGTATCTGCGCAAATCCATCGACAACGCGCTGTCGCGCACGTCGCTGCCGGAGCTGCTGCCGGAATCGGTCGCGCGGACGTTTATGGAACCGCTCGGCGTGCCGTCGCTGATGGACGCCGTGCGCACGCTGCATCATCCGGGCGTTCAGTCGGACGAGACCGCGTTGATCGACGGCACGCATCCCGCGTGGGTGCGCATCAAGTTCGAGGAATTGCTTGCGCAGCAGATGTCGCTCAAGCGCGCGCACGACGAACGCCGCACCCGCGCGGCGCCGGCTATGCCGCGCCGCAAGCTGGGCGACGAATCCGCGCTGGTGGCGCGTCTGCTGAAGGCGCTGCCGTTTTCGCTGACGGCGGCGCAGGAGCGCGTCGGCGGCGAGATCGCGCTTGATTTGACGCAGCCTCATCCGATGCAGCGGCTTTTGCAGGGGGACGTCGGCAGCGGGAAGACGATCGTCGCCGCGCTGGCCGCCGCCCAGGCCATCGACGCCGGCTACCAGGCCGCGCTCATGGCGCCGACCGAAATCCTCGCCGAACAGCACGCGCGCAAACTGCGCGGCTGGCTGGAGCCGCTCGGCGTGAGCGTCGCGTGGCTGGCCGGCAGTCTGAAGGCCAAGGAAAAGCGCGCCGCGATCGAAGCCGCCGCGCTCGGCACGGCGCAACTCGTGATCGGCACGCACGCGATCATTCAGGACGCGGTCGAGTTCGCGCGCCTCGGGCTGGTGATCGTCGACGAACAGCACCGCTTCGGTGTCGCGCAGCGGCTCGCGCTGCGCGCCAAGGCGCTGAATGCCGCCGACGGCGCACGCAACTTCCAGCCGCATCAACTGATGATGTCGGCGACGCCGATTCCGCGCACGCTCGCGATGACGTATTACGCCGACCTCGACGTCTCGACCATTGACGAATTGCCGCCCGGGCGCACGCCGATCCTGACCAAGCTGGTGTCCGACGCACGGCGCGAGGAGGTGATCGCACGCGTGCGCGAGGCTGCGTTGACGGGGCGCCAGGTGTACTGGGTGTGCCCGTTGATCGAGGAAAGCGAGACCTTGCAGTTGCAGACCGCGGTCGAGACGTATGAGACGCTGGTGGCCGCGTTGCCCGAACTGAATGTCGGTCTCGTGCATGGGCGGCTTGCGCCGGCTGAAAAGGCGGCTGTGATGGATGCGTTCACGCGCAACGAGGTGCAGCTGCTGGTGGCGACGACGGTGATCGAAGTGGGCGTCGATGTGCCGAACGCGTCGTTGATGGTGATCGAGCATGCGGAGCGGTTTGGGCTTGCGCAGTTGCATCAGTTACGGGGACGGGTGGGGCGCGGGAGTGCGGCTTCGGTTTGCGTGTTGCTCTATACCGGGCCTTTGTCGATGACTGCGCGGGCGCGGCTTCAGACAATGCGGGAGACCACTGACGGGTTTGAGATCGCCAGACGGGATCTCGAGATTCGTGGGCCGGGGGAGTTTTTAGGGGCGCGGCAGTCGGGCGCGGCGATGTTGAGGTTTGCTGATCTTCAGAATGATCAATGGTTGATTGAGCCTGCGCGGGAGGCTGCGGCGGTTTTGCTTGAGAAGTTTCCAGAGGTCGTGTTGCAGCATCTGGCGCGCTGGCTTGGCGCGCGGGAGCAGTTTTTGAAGGCTTGAAGGTGGGGTTTTTGCTTGGTCGGCGGTTTTTTGGTGTTGGCCTTTCCTTGATTTCTTTGTGGTCTATTAGCGTTGCCCCTGTGCGGGGCGGCACCTACTTTCTTTGCGGCGGTGTATGGACCGGAGACATGGGTAACAGATGTGCGGAGACATGGGTAACACATGATCCGCTCATTCCTGCTGGTTCAGGTTGATGGTTCCGAAACGGTGATGCGCAAAAAACAGGTCGTAGCAGCTCTCTTCATCGACGCGCTCGCGGATGGCCACGGGCAGGTTCTGCAATGCGTTCGATACCTTGAATCGCCGGTTCCTGAAGCGTAGTTCACCGTTCCACTTCACGCACTGCACGTGGTCGTTTGCGCCGTACTCGATCGGCGGCAGGATTTCGGGGTAGGCGCGTGGACTCGGTCGATAGCGCGTGCCCGGGGTCGCCATGTCCAGCGCCTGATGCGGGCGTTGATGGTTGTAGACCGGGCGCCACTCATCGAACGCCTGCTGGGCGCTGGGCAGGTCCCTGAAATGGCGCCCGGCGATCACCTCGGCCTTCAGCGTGCGGTGAAACCGCTCCTCCTTGCCGTTGGTCTGCGGATGCGCCACGCGGCTGTGCGACAGTCGCACGCCCAGCCGGATGAGCCAGATGGCCAGTTCGGTCAACTGGCCCGGCTGGCTGGGGCTGCCCCACGGCGAACCGTTGTCCGCGTTGATGCGCAGCGGCAGCCCGTAGCGGCGGAACGTGCGCTCCAGATGATGCTGGACGATCCGGGTGTCGGTGCAGATGCAGGCATCGAGTGTCACGTTGTAGCGCGAATGATCGTCCAGCATGGTCAGTGGTGAACAGTGCCGTCCGTCCTGCAGGTCGAACCAGCCCTTGAAATCCATCTGCCAGAGATCGTTGGGCTGCGCATGCTCGAAGCGCTGCCAGGCCGTGGCGGCGTCGGAAGCGGCCGGGTCGATCAACCCGTGGCGATGCAGGATATCGGTCACAGTGCTGGGAGCGGGCACGTCCGTGTGACCCAGATCGCACAGACGTCGGCTGATCTTGCGTCCACCCCAGGCCGGATGCGCCCGCCGCAGTTCGACCACGCGCCGCTCGACCGACGGTGTCGTGCGTGCCGGACTCTGCCGGGGCCGTCGCAAATGATCCGTCAGCGCGGTGCCTCCGCCCTGCGCGTGGCGATCGAGCCACTTGTAGCCGGTCTTCGGGCTGATGCCAAAGCGCCGGCACAGTTCACGACGGTTGGCGCCTTCCTGCGAGGCCAGCTGAACGAATTCCAGACGCAGATTCATGGTGTCTCTCGGGTTCCAGGGCATAACCGGCTCCAGGCGATTCGCTCGCCCAGAGTGTTACCCATGTCTCCGCACATCTGTTACCCATGTCTCCGGTCCATACACCGCGGCAAAGAAAGTAGGTGCCGCCCCGCACAGGGGCAACGCTAATAGACCACTGGCAAGGCAAGGAAAGGCCAACCAGCAAGAAAACCCCACCAAACCCCCAAAGCGCCCCGCGCAAATAACCCCAAACAGTTGGCGAACCGACCCTATAGGTGTATAACTAGAACCTATCGAACTCACCGCACTGATTGGTCCCCTAATGACGCTCACCGAATTGAAATACATCGTCGCGGTTGCCCGCGAGCGGCACTTCGGCCGGGCCGCCGAAGCGTGTTTCGTCAGCCAGCCGACGCTGTCGGTGGCCATCAAAAAGCTCGAAGACGAACTGAACGTGCAGATCTTCGAGCGCGGCACCAGCGAAGTGAGCGTCACGCCGATCGGCGAACAGATCGTCACGCAAGCGCAACGCGTTCTCGAACAGACGCTCGCCATCAAGGAAATCGCGAAACAGGGCAAAGACCCGCTGGTCGGGCCGCTGCGTCTTGGCGTCATCTACACGATCGGGCCGTACCTGCTGCCCACGCTCGTCAAGCAGATGATCAAGCGCGTCCCGCAAATGCCCTTGATGCTGCAGGAAAATTACACGCTCAAGCTGATCGAACTGCTCAAGCAAGGCGAAATCGATGTCGCCATCATGGCGCTGCCGTTTCCGGAAACCGGCCTGATGCTGCGCCCGCTCTACGACGAGCCTTTCGTGGTTGCCTTGCCGTCCGGGCATGCCTGGGAAAACCGCCCGAAAATCGATGCCGACGATCTCAAGCAGGAAACCATGCTGCTGCTCGGCAGCGGTCACTGCTTCCGCGACCATGTGCTGGGCGTCTGCCCGGAACTGATGCGCTTTTCGCAAAACGCGGACGGCATCCAGAAAACCTTTGAAGGGTCCTCGCTGGAAACCATCCGCCACATGGTGGCGAGCGGTGTCGGCATTACCGTGCTGCCGCGCATGTCGGTGCATGAAGTCAAGCCGCACGCCGGCGGCATCGATTCGGGGCTGCTGAGCTACGTCGCTTTCGACGAGCCCGTGCCGGATCGCCGCGTCGTGCTGGCCTGGCGCAAGAGCTTCACGCGCATGCCTGCGATCGAGGCCATTTGCGACGCTATCAACTCCTGTGATCTGGCAGGCGTCAAGAAGCTCGATTTGCCGGTCGCGGTCAACTAGACAGATGCCCCACGAAGGCCGGCTCGCTGCGTAAGCGCAGAGGCCGGCTTGGCGCCCATGCAAGGCGCCGACAGCCGTTAGGCCTATCGAATAGATAAAATTAATCAAACACGATATTTCGATAGTATTGTTATAGTTTCCTCCACGGGTCGCCCGATCCCAAAGACCCTGGAGGAAATCATGACGCAATCCAAGCCGCGACAAGTCCAAGTCCTCGTCCCTCGGACGGCCGTTGCGCCGCGCCGTTTTGCCGCCTCGATGCTCAGCGCGCGCACTGTCATGTTTTCCCTGCTGGTCGATCGGGCCTTGTCCGCCTAGCGCATGAGCCTCTGGCCTCAGTGTGCCGCGCCGCTCCCCCACAATCTGTTTCGATAAAAGCCAACCTGGAGTCACGCATGTCCGAACGTAAGCTCACCAGTGCCGCCGGCGCACCCGTCGCCGACAACCAGAATTCGATGACCGCAGGCGCGCGCGGCCCGGTTGTTTTGCAAGATGTCTGGCTGCTCGAAAAACTCGCCCACTTCGATCGTGAAGTGATTCCGGAACGCCGCGTTCACGCCAAAGGTTCAGGTGCATTCGGCACGTTGAAGGTCACGCACGACATCTCGCGCTACACGAAGGCCAAGGTGTTCGCGCAAGTCGGCAAGGAAACGCCGCTCTTCATGCGCTTTTCGACGGTCGCGGGCGAGCGCGGCGCAGCCGACGCCGAACGCGACGTACGTGGTTTCTCGATCAAGTTCTACACGGAAGAAGGCAACTGGGACGTGGTCGGCAATAACACGCCGGTATTCTTTATCCGCGATCCGCTGAAGTTTCCGGACTTCATCCACACGCAAAAGCGCGACCCGTACACCAACATGCGCAGCAATGTCGCCGCATGGGATTTCTGGTCGCGTCATCCGGAATCGCTGCATCAGGTGACGATTTTGATGAGCGACCGCGGCATTCCGCAGAATTATCGTCAGATGCACGGCTTCGGCTCGCACACGTATTCGTTTATCAACGCCGCCAATGAGCGTTTCTGGGTGAAGTTCCATTTCAAATCGATGCAAGGCATTGAGAACTTCACCGATGCCGAAGCGGCACAAGTCGTTGCGCAAGACCGCGAAAGCGCGCAACGCGATCTGGTCGGCAACATCGACGCGGGCAATTTCCCGAAGTGGCGCTTCGCCATTCAGGTGATGCCGGAAGCAGAGGCCGCCACGTATCGCTTCAACCCGTTCGACATCACGAAAGTGTGGTCGCAGAAGGACTATCCGTTGATCGACGTCGGCACGATCGAGTTGAATCGCAACGCACAGAATTACTTTGCCGACGTGGAGCAGGCGGCGTTCACGCCCGCCAATGTGGTGCCGGGTATCGGCTTCTCGCCGGACCGTCTGTTGCAGGGCCGTCTGTTCTCATACGGCGATACGCAGCGCTATCGACTCGGCATCAATCACCATCAGATTCCGGTGAATGCAGCGCGCGTCCCGAGCCCGCATTCGTTCCATCGCGACGGCGCGATGCGCACCGACGGCAACCTCGGCGGCAACGTGAATTACGAGCCGAGCCGCTTCGGCGACTTCGCGCAGGACGCCAACGCAGCCGAACCGCCGCTCGCGGCGGGCACGGTGGATCGCTACGAGCATCGGCTGGACGACGACTACTACACGCAGCCGGGTATGTTGTTTGCGCTCTTCGATACGGCTCAGCGCGAGCGTCTGTTCGGCAACATCGCACGCCATATCAACGGCGTGCCGCAGGAAATCGTCGCGCGTCAGCTCGAGCATTTCCGTCGTGCCGATCCCGCTTACGCGCAAGGCGTGATCGCCGCCATGGCTGACCTCGCGGAACGCAGCGGGCAATAAGCAGCAATCGCGCAGTTGAAGTCATGCAGTAGAGCGGGCGCACTTGCGTTCCGCTAGTACCGATACGAACCGAAGGAGCAAGATCATGATGCAGATGATGACGAGCATGTCAGGCGGCACGTCAGCCGCAAACAGCGCGCAACGGCATGCATGGGTCGCGCGCCGGGCGGTGGGCGTTGCGATCTTCGCGAGCGGAGTGGCCGTGATCGTCACGCAGGCTCTGCAACACGCGCTCGGCGGTTGATCGAAGCCGCCGCCGTGGACGCGGCAAGTGGCCGCGCGTCATACGAACGCAGCAGTTTTCCAGGCTAAACTGTCGAGCGTTCGAGCTGTCGAGTTTGCTATCCGCAGACCGTCACTTTGCCGACCGGTTCGTATCACTCTTCAAAGGAGTCATCATGGCCAAAAAAGAAGCCACAGCAGCCGTACAGCACGTCAATATCGGGATCAGCGACAAAGATCGCAAGAAGATTGCAGAAGGTCTGTCGCGCCTGCTCGCCGACACCTACACGCTGTATTTGAAGACCCATAACTTCCACTGGAACGTGACGGGTCCGATGTTCAACACGCTGCACCTCATGTTCGAAACGCAATACAACGAACTGGCATTGGCGGTCGATTCGATTGCCGAACGGATTCGCGCGCTGGGTGTGCATGCACCGGGCAGCTACAAGGAATTCGCCAAGCTGTCGTCGATTCCGGAAGCGGACGGCGTGCCGGCTGCGGAAGAAATGATCCGCCAACTGGTGGAAGGTCAGGAAGCTGTCGTGCGTACCGCGCGCGCAATTTTCCCGTCGACGGAAGCCGCCAACGACGAACCGACGGCCGACCTGCTGACGCAACGCATGCAAACGCACGAAAAGACCGCGTGGATGCTGCGCTCCATGCTGGCTTGAGTATCTGCACGTACGGCGCCTCGTTTCGGCGCCGGCGTTGAAGTTGAAGTTAAAGTTGAATGCGACTCCAACAAGGCCTCCCTGCGCGGGAGGCTTTGTTTTTTTCAGCGTCGTCGGCTTTATCCGCGTTGCCAGCCCGAAAGCGGCCCGCCTTCCGCATCCCGTAAAATAGCCGCACCGTCTTCGCACTTTCACAGAATCCGCCCATGTTCGCCCGACTTCCCCTGTATCTGCGCCTCGTGCGCATGGACAAGCCGATCGGCAGCCTGCTGCTGCTGTGGCCGACGCTCAACGCGCTGTGGATTGCTTCCGACGGTCATCCCACGTGGCCGCTGCTGGTGATTTTCACGGTGGGCACGGTGCTGATGCGCTCGGCGGGTTGCGCGATCAACGACTACGCGGATCGCGACTTCGATCGCTACGTGAAGCGCACGGAGAATCGGCCGATTACGTCGGGCAAGATCAAGGCATGGGAAGCGGTGGCGCTGGCGGCTGCACTGTCGTTGCTGGCGTTTCTGTTGATACTGCCGCTCAATACGCTGACCAAAGAGTTGTCCGTGGCGGCGCTTTTCGTCGCCGGTTCGTATCCGTTCACCAAGCGGTTTTTCGCGATTCCGCAGGCGTATTTAGGGATCGCGTTCGGCTTCGGCATTCCGATGGCGTTCGCCGCGATTCAGGACCACGTGCCGCTGCTCGCGTGGGTGATGCTGCTGGCCAATGTGTTCTGGTCGGTGGCGTACGACACCGAATACGCGATGGTCGACCGTGACGACGACATCAAGATCGGCATCCGCACGTCGGCGCTGACATTCGGCCGCTTCGACGTGGCCGCGATCATGATCTGCTATGCGGCGACGCTGGGGATTTACGTCTGGATCGGCGTGCTGCTCGGCTTCGGCGTGCTGTACTGGCTGGGATGGGCGGCGGCCGCCGGCTGCGCGATCTATCACTACACGCTGATTCGCAATCGCGAACGGATGGCGTGCTTTGCCGCGTTCCGGCATAACAACTGGTTGGGCGGCGCGCTGTTTGTCGGCATCGCCGCGCATTACGCGGCGGGCTCGTTTTAAGTTTTTTCGCGTGGCGTTGAGGCCTGTTCTGCGCTGCTATTCAGCAGGCGCCACCTCCGACTCGAATCGTGGCGCCGCCGAACACCCTCACTGCTTGCCGAACTCGTCGCCCATTTCCTTCGCGCGGGCATCCGCGGCAAGCGCACCGCGCACGATCGCATCCTTAACGCCGCTCGCGTCGAACGACGCCAGCGCCGCCGCCGTCGTCCCGCCTTTGGACGTCACACGTTCGCGCAACACACTCGGCGGCTCGTCGGAATTCGCCGCCAGTTGCGCCGCGCCGGTGAAGGTCGCCACCGCCAGCGCGCGGCCTTGCGCTTCGTCCATGCCGAGTTGGCGCGCGGCTTCCTGCAACGCCTCGATGAAATAGAACACGTAGGCCGGCCCGCTGCCCGAGATCGCGGTGACGGCGTCGATCTTCGCTTCGTCGTCGAACCAGACGGTTTCGCCGACCGCGCCCAGCACTTGCGACGCGAGCGCGCGGCCCGCTTCGTCGACGCTGCCGGTCGCGACCAGTCCCGTCACGCCCATGCCGATCAGCGCCGGCGTATTCGGCATGACACGCACGATACGGTGGTGCCCATTCAGCCAGCGCGACATGTCGTCCATGCGAATGCCGGCGACGATGCTCACGGCCAGTTGCGACGCATGCAGATGCGGCGCCACTGCCTCGGCGACGCTCTTCAGGATCTGCGGTTTCACCGCCAGCACGACGGCGTCGTACGCGGCGAGCGTGGCATCCGCGGCGGCGCCGGTCTTGATGCCGAATTGCTGCTCATTGCGCTTGCGCGCGTCTTCGTTGGGGTCGATTGCGTAGAGGTCAGCGGGCGCGACGCCACGCTTGATGAGGCCGCCGATCAACGCGGCGGCCATGTTGCCACCGCCGATAAAAGCAATTTTCATGATGTTCCGAATGAAGTGCCGAGTGACGTGGAGAGCCTAAGGAGCCTGAAAGGCCCGATAAGGTCAGTTAGAGTAATCTCGCGCGCCGAAGATCGCGGTCCCGACGCGCACGATCGTCGCGCCTTCCAGCACGGCAGCCTCGAGATCGCTCGACATGCCCATGGACAGCGTGTCGAGTTCGAGACCGTCGTTGCACAGACGCTCGAACAGTTCGCGCAAATGCCGATGCGGCACACGCTGTTCGTCGATGCCGCCGGCCGGCTCGGGAATCGCCATCAGGCCGCGCAAATTCAGCTTCGGCAGCGCGGCGATCGCCTGCGCGACTTCCACCGCCTCGGGAATGCTCACACCGCTCTTCGACGCCTCGCCGCTGATGTTGACCTGCAGGCAGACGTTGAGCGGCGGCAGATTGTCCGGCCGCTGCTCCGAGAGCCGCTGCGCGATCTTCAACCGATCCACCGAATGCACCCAGTCGAACTGCTCGGCGACCGGTCGGGTCTTGTTCGATTGCAATGGACCAATAAAATGCCATTCGAGCGTGGCGCGCAGATCGGCGAGCGTCTCGATCTTGGTGAGCGCTTCCTGCACGTAGTTTTCACCGAAGGCACGCTGGCCCGCCGCGTAGGCGGCGCGCACGTCTTCGGCGGGGAAGGTCTTGGAGACCGCGAGCAGATGGACCGAGCGCGTATCGCGTCCGGCCACGTGGGCGGCCATGGCGATGCGCTGCTGCACCGCCTCGAGGTTGTGAATCAGATCGGGCATGTCGGAACTGGAAGTCCAGCGAAAGTCGATTAGCCGATTATACGGACAGCATGTGCTCGACCAGTTCGATCCAATGCGCGACCGGTGTCGACGTGCCGCTTTGCAGATGCGCAATGCAGCCTACGTTTGCCGACACGATCACCTGCGGCTCCTGCGCCTGTAACCGATCGAGCTTCTGATCGCGCAGCGCGTACGAGAGCTTGGGCTGCGTCAGTGAATAGGTGCCGGCCGAGCCGCAGCATAGGTGACTGTCGGCGGGCAGGCGCACCTCGACGCCCAGCGCGGTCAGCAGATGCTCGACCTTGCCGCGAATCTGCTGGCCATGCTGCAAGGTGCAGGGCGGATGAAACGCCACCGTATGAACCGAGCGGCGGCGCGTGACCGAGACCAAAGCTTCTTCGAACTCCGGCAGGATCTCCGCGACGTCGCGCGTCAATTCCACCACGCGGCGGGCCTTTTCCGCATACGCCGGATCGTGCCGCAACAGGTGCGCGTATTCCTTGACCGTCGCGCCGCAGCCGGACGCGTTCATCACGATCGCTTCCACGCCCTGTTCGACGTAGGGCCACCATGCGTCGATGTTGGCGCGCAGGTCGTCGAGCGCCTCGTCGTTGTAGCCCAGATGCAGACGGATCGCGCCGCAGCAGCCGGCATCCGGCGCGATCAGCGTTTCCACGCCGAGCGCGTCGAATACGCGCGCGGTGGCGATGTTCACGTTCGGCATCATCGACGGTTGCACGCAACCGGCCAGCATCAGCATCTTGCGCGGATGTTTCGCCGTCGGCCATTCGAGCGGACGCTGCCGCGCGGGCACCTTGTCGCGCAACTTCTTGGGCAGCAACGGACGAAAGTGCTGGCCGATCCGCATGGTCGGCGTGAACAGCGCGCTGTTCGGCACGAAGCTCGCGAGCATCCGGCGCACCAGCCGTTGACCGAGCGGGCGCGTGACTTTCTCTTCGGTGAGCTTGCGGCCGATTTCCACCAGCCGGCCATATTGCACGCCGGATGGGCAGGTCGATTCGCAATTGCGGCAGGTCAGGCAGCGGTCGAGATGGACTTGCGTGCTGCGCGTGACCGGCGCGCCTTCGACCATCTGCTTGATCAGATAGATGCGTCCGCGTGGGCCGTCGAGTTCGTCGCCGAGTATCTGATAGGTCGGGCAGGTGGCCGTGCAGAAACCGCAATGCACGCAATTGCGCAGGATGCCGTCGGCTTCGTCGCCATCGGGCGTGTTGCGAATGAAGTCCGCGAGGTTGGTTTGCATCGCGTCGCTCAGAAGTCGGGATAGAGACGACCGCGATTGAAGATGCGGGCCGGGTCGAAAGCGGTTTTCAGGCCGCGATGGATTTTCATCAGCGGCGCGGGAAGAGGGGTGAACACGCCCGCGCCGCGATCGTAGCCGTGGCCGGTGCGGAAGATCGTGGCGTGGCCGCCGGCCTGTTTGGCGCTGATGCGCACGGTTTGCGCGTCGGTGTCGGTGATCCACCAGCGCTGGCCGCCGCCCCATTCCATGAGTTGCGCACCGGGCAATTGCAGCGGCTCCGTAATTGAAGGCAGCGCAAGGCGCCACAGCGCGGACCGCGGCGGGATGGCGGCGAAGAACGAGTCGGTCTGTTCGCGCAGGCCGGCCCAGAAGCGTTCGGCTTCGACGGCATCGACCACCTCGCCGCCGAGCGCCATTTTCGCCGACTTGACCGCGGCCTCGGCGCCGGCAAGGCGCAAGACCAGCGTGCCATGACGCCACGCGCTTGCGGTAATCGGCAGCGGCCGGCCGCCCCATTCGTTGAGCTTACGGACCGCGTCGGTGCCGTTCATGTCGAATTTGAGCGTGGCTTCCGCCTGCGGCAGCGGCAACACCTTGATCGACAGTTCGAGGATCAATCCCAGCGTGCCGAGCGAGCCGGCCATCAGCCGCGAGACGTCATAGCCGGCGACGTTCTTCACCACCTGACCGCCGAAATGCAGCTTCTGGCCCTGACCGTTCATGATCACGGCGCCGAGCACGAAGTCGCGCGCCGCGCCGGCCGACGGGCGGCGCGGACCGGCGATGCCCGCCGCGATGCAGCCGCCGAAGGTGGCCTGCGCCCCGAAGTGCGGCGGTTCGAAGGCGAGCATCTGATGATGCTCGGCGAGCGCGGCTTCGATCTCCAGCAGGGGCGTGCCCGCGCGCGCGGTGATGACCAGCTCCGCCGGATCGTACGCAATGATGCCGCGATAAGCGCGCGTGTCGAGGATGTCACCTTCCAGCGTCTGACCGTACCAGTCTTTGGTGCCGCCGCCACGGATGCGCAACGCGCGCCCCTCGGCGCTGGCCGAACGCACACGCTCCGACCACACGGCGACGATGTCGTCCTCTTCCATGGTGTCCTGCTTCGTTGTGTTTCGTTTGATTGTACCGGGCAGGGGCTGGCTGGCAACCAGGAGCGGACCCGCATCGGGTAATCAGGGTGAGAGCAGGAAAAGCGGCGCCCACGCGGCTTATGCGCGATGCGTGGGCGGAACCTGTACTGCGTTAGAACCGCGGCAGCTCAGGATGCGGCAGCACGCCGCCACGCACATGCATCTTGCCGTACTCGGCGCAACGCGCTCGCGTGGGAATACCTTTGTCGGGGTTGAGCAGACCGGGCGCGTCGAAGGCTCGCTTGACCGCGTGGAAGGTATCCCGCTCTTCCGGCGAAAACTGCACGCACATCGAATTGATCTTCTCGATGCCCACGCCGTGCTCGCCGGTCACCGTGCCGCCCAGTTCGACGCACGCTTCGAGGATGTCGGAACCGAACGCTTCTGCCCGGTGCCACTCGTCCAGGTCGTTGCCGTTGAACAGGATCAGCGGATGCATGTTGCCGTCTCCCGCGTGGAAGACGTTGATACAGCGCAGGTTGTAGGTCTTCTCCATCGCCTCGATGCGCGCCAGCAGCGGCCCGATACTGCGGCGCGGCACGGTGCCGTCCATGCAGTAATAGTCGGGTGAAATGCGGCCGGCGGCGGGGAATGCGTTCTTGCGCCCCGACCAGAAGCGCAGCCGTTCGTTCTCCGAGCGGGAAATCTGGATGCGGGTGGCGCCCTGCTCACGCAGCACAGCAGTCATGCGCACGATTTCATCCGCGACTTCTTCGGGCGTGCCGTCCGATTCGCACAGCAGGATCGCCGCCGCGTCGAGATCGTAGCCCGCGTGGACAAATTCCTCGACGGCGCGCGTGGCCGGCTTGTCCATCATCTCCAGACCGGCAGGGATGATGCCCGCCGCAATGATGCCGGCGACCGCGTCGCCGCCTTTCACGACGTCGTCGAAACTGGCCATGATGACCTGCGCCGTTTGCGGCTTCGGGATCAGCTTGACCGTGACTTCGGTGACGATCGCAAACATGCCTTCGCTGCCGATCAGCACGGCCAGCAGATCGAGACCGGGCGCATCGGGGCCGAGCGAGCCGAACTCGACGATCTCGCCTTCCATGGTGACGGCGCGCACGCGCAGCACGTTATGCACCGTGAGACCGTATTTGAGGCAGTGAACGCCGCCGGAATTCTCCGAGACATTGCCGCCGATCGTGCAGGCGATCTGCGACGATGGGTCCGGCGCGTAATACAAACCGTAAGGCGCGGCGGCCTCGGAGATAGACAGATTGCGCACACCCGGTTGCACCGTGGCGGTCCGCGCGTATGAATCGACTTCGACGATCTTGCGAAAGCGCGCGAGCGATACCACCACGCCGTGACGGATCGGCATGGCGCCGCCGGACAGCCCGGTGCCCGCGCCACGCGGCACGATCGGCACGTCGAGACGGTGGCAGATCTGAACGATGCGCTGCACCTGCGATTCCGTCTCCGGCAACGCGACCGCAAGCGGCAGACGCCGGTAAGCAGCGAGGCCGTCGCATTCGTAGGCGACGGTGTCTTCTTCGCGAAACAGCAAACAATGGGTCGGCAGTACAGCCATCAACGCCTGCACGACTTCGCGCTGGCGCTGGGCGAGTACTTCGGCCGTCAGTTCAGCGGGTGCGTTCATGTGACTTGTCTCCTCGTGCCCTTCAAGTCCGACGCGGCTGGCTTTCTAGCGCCGCCGCGCCTGAATACGGGTCATGCCGCCCAGGTGAAGATCTTGCCCGGGTTCATCAGATTGCGCGGATCGAGTGCGTGTTTGATGGAGCGCATGGTATCGACCGCGACTTCACCGTGCTCTTCGAGCAGGAAGCCCATCTTGTGCAGGCCGACGCCATGCTCGCCCGTGCAGGTGCCGTCCATGCGCAGCGCGCGCTGCACGATACGATGGTTCAGACGTTCGGCTTCGACGAGTTCTTCCGGTTTGTTGGGATCGATCAGGATCGCGACGTGGAAGTTGCCGTCGCCCACGTGGCCGACGATCGGGCAGGGCAGCGGCGACGCTTTCAGATCCTGTTCCGTTTCCTCCACGCATTCCGCGAGGCGCGAGATCGGCACGCAGACGTCGGTGGTGACCGCGCGGCAGCCGGGCTTCAGTTGCAGCATGGCGAAATAGGCGTTGTGGCGCGCGTTCCACAGACGGCTGCGATCTTCCGGACGGGTCGCCCATTCGAAGCCTTCGCCGGCATTCTGCGCGGCGATTTCCTGGACCAGTTCCGCTTGCTCTTTCACGCCGGCCTCGGTGCCATGGAATTCGAAGAACAGCGTGGGCGCTTCACGCAGCGTCAGATTCGAGTGGCGATTGATCGAACGGATGGCGAGCGAATCGACGAACTCGACGCGCGCAACCGGTACACCCATCTGGATCGTTTCAATCACCGCGCGCACCGCGGCGCCCATGGACGGGAACGCGCACACCGCCGCCGACACCGCTTCGGGTTGCGGATACAGGCGCACGGTGATTTCCGTGATCACGCCGAGCGTGCCTTCCGAGCCGACGAACATGCGCGTGAGGTCGTAACCCGCGGACGATTTGCGCGCGCGCGTACCGGTTTTGATCACGCGGCCGTCGGCCAGCACCACGGTCAGCCCAAGCACGTTCTCGCGCATCGTGCCGTAACGCACGGCGTTGGTGCCCGACGCGCGCGTGGCCGACATGCCGCCGATGCTCGCGTCTGCGCCCGGGTCGATCGGGAAGAACAGGCCCGTGTCGCGCAAAGCTTCGTTCAACTGCTTGCGCGAGATGCCGGGCTCGACCGTGACGGTCAGGTCTTCGGCGTTGATCGACAACACCCGGTTCATTTCCGACAGATCGATCGAGACGCCGCCTTGCACGGCGAGCAGATGCCCTTCGAGCGACGAACCGTTGCCGTAAGGGATGATCGGCACGTTGTACTGGCCGCACAGTTTGACGACGGTTTGCACGTCTTCGGTTGTACGCGCGAAGACGACGGCGTCTGGCAGTTGCGGGTCGAACGGCGATTCGTCGCGGCCATGATGGGTGCGCACGGCTTCGGATACGGACACGCGATCGGCAAAGACGGCTTTGAGCGCGTTGAGCAGCTCGGCGGGAAACGGTCGGCGCAGCGGGGCCGGCGGCACGGGATGATTCACACATGTCTCCTAATATTTGGGGCGGTGCTGGTTTGCAGCATGTGTTTCATTTTACGCCGATCGCCCGCGGGCCGGCGTTGCAGCCGGCCCGCGCTTCTATAATGGCGGCGACTTCATGATGCGCGCAATATGGATAAACGCGGTGCTTCGATAGGCTGCTTCGGGCCATGGCGGATTGCGTGGCGCATCGTCACTGAATGCATGGGAGAGAGCATGGGCAACCGTTTGAGCAAGATCGCGACCCGCACGGGCGACGACGGCACCACCGGTCTCGGCGACGGCAGCCGTGTGCGCAAAGACAGCGCGCGCATTGCCGCGATCGGCGACGTGGACGAACTGAACTCGAACCTCGGCGTGCTGCTGTGTGAAAGCTTGCCGGACAACGTGCGGGCAGCGCTCTTAGCGATCCAGCATGATCTGTTCGACCTTGGCGGCGAACTGTGCATTCCTGGCCACACGATGATCACCGACCGGCAACTCGCCCAACTCGACGACTGGCTTGCCGACTACAACGCGGCTCTGCCGCCGCTGAAGGAGTTTATTCTGCCCGGCGGCTCGCGCGCGGCCTCGCTCGCGCACGTGTGCCGCACCGTATGCCGCCGTGCCGAACGGGCGATTGTCGCGCTGGGTGAGCACGAGACCATCAACGCCGCGCCGCGTCAGTATGTGAACCGGCTTTCCGATCTGCTGTTCGTGCTCGCGCGCGTGCTCAATCGTGCGGACGGCGGCACCGACGTGCTCTGGCAACACGAGCGTAACGCTGGCTAAAGACCTGCCGGTGGCAATACACGTATGACCGCGCGATGACGCATGCAGCGTCACGCGCGTGACGAGTCCGACACGTTAGCCGACCGCCAGCGTGACCGGCTTGCCGATCCGGCTCATCATTTCCACCAGCGTGTCGATGGTGAACTTGGTCGTCTTCTTGTTGACCACGTCGGACACGCGCGGGCGCGACACCATCAGAATCTCGGCCGCCTCGGCCTGCTTGAGATGATGCTGCTCAATCCACGTGGACAGTTCCGTCATGAGCTGTTCCTTGAGCAGCCGCGTGTCGTTGATCTGCTTTTGCGACGCGGCGTGCAGACGCTTGGCCTCTTCAGCGGAAAAGCCGAGTTCGAGGAACAGATTGGCGCCCGGCCTGGTGACGTGACGAATTTTGGTGTCGATCGTCATTGTTAAGTTTTCCTATCGTTAATGATGGCGCGATACCGCGTTTCGGCGATCTTCCTGTCGTGCGGACCCAGCTTTTGCGTTTTCTTCTGGAAGCAATGCAGCACATACAGCGCTTCCACAAACTTGGTCACGTACATGACGCGAAAAATACCGTCTGCTTCCCTGAGGCGAATCTCGCGCGTTCCGGGGCCGATCGAGTCAAACGGTTTCCAGTCGTCTGGGTCGAGGCCTGCCTGAATCTTGCCGAGTTGGAACCCGGCTTGACGGCGCATCTCTTCGGGAAAGGCGAGTAAATCGTGATAGCTGGAGCCTAGCCAGCGAACTTCTTTTTCCTGCTCCATAGCCACCTTTCATGTACAAAATCTTATACGTAACATTCACCCCGGTCAAGTCGTATTCGACCCGGCCATGAGTTGTTACGGTACAGAGGCGGTTAAAGGAGCACCATTCGTCCGTTCGGCTAACAAAAAACCCGGCTCATCCATCGAGCCGGGTTTTCCGGTGTATCCACTGCCGCAATCAACGCGGGCTTTTAGTTGCCGCTGCCGCGTGCCACACGGCGTTGCTTGACCGCGTCGGCGAGGCCTTCGAGTACGGCAACGCTTTCGTCCCAGCCGATGCACGCGTCAGTGATGCTCTGGCCGTACGTCAGCGCGCAGCCTTCCTGCAGATCCTGGCGGCCCGCCACCAGATGCGATTCCACCATCACGCCGACAATCCGTTCGTCGCCCGAAGCAATCTGGCGGCCGATATCCGCGCACACCGGAATCTGGTTCTCGTGCTTCTTCGAGCTGTTCGCGTGGCTCGCGTCGATCATCAAACGCGCGGCAAGGCCTGCCTTGCCGATGTCAGCGCACGCGGCGTTGACGCTGTCCGCGTCGTAGTTCGGCGTCTTGCCGCCACGCAGAATGATGTGGCAATCCTCATTGCCCGCGGTCGAGACGATCGCCGAGTGGCCGCCCTTGGTGACCGACAGGAAATGGTGCGGCTGCGAAGCGGCCTTGATTGCGTCGACGGCGATCTTCACATTGCCGTCCGTGCCGTTCTTGAAGCCGACCGGGCACGACAGGCCCGAAGCCAGTTCGCGATGCACTTGCGATTCGGTGGTGCGCGCGCCGATCGCGCCCCACGAGATCAGATCGGCAATGTACTGCGGGCTGATCATGTCGAGGTATTCCGTGCCGGCCGGCAGGCCGAGTTCGTTGATGCGCAGCAGCAGCTCGCGCGCGGTGCGCAGGCCGTCGTTGATCTTGAAGCTGTTGTCCATGTGCGGGTCGTTGATGAGACCTTTCCAGCCCACGGTAGTGCGCGGCTTTTCGAAGTACACGCGCATCACGATTTCGAGCTCGCCGGCGAAGCGCTTGCGCTGCTCGATCAGACGCCCCGCATATTCCATCGCCGCTTTCGTGTCGTGGATCGAGCACGGTCCGATGATCACGATCAGCCGGTCTTCCATGCCATGCAGAATGCGATGCATCGCGGTGCGCGAGTTGTAGATCACGTCGGACACCGTTTCGTCGCAAGCGAATTCACGGATCAGGTGAGCCGGCGGCGTGAGTTCTTTCAATTCGCGGATGCGGACATCGTCGGTGTTGTGCGGGGGCATCTTGTTCTCCAATCGGTTCGTAGCGTGTTCGCGCGGGCAATCAGGTTTGCGATGAAGTAGCAATGCCAGAGCGCACGATCATCAAATTAAAGTTTCTAAGGCATGAGGCGAAAAAAAACCGCCAGGCTGGCTGGCGGTTTTTCGGGAATTCTCGGTGTCCTGCGTGCACTAACACCCCTCTCGATCCGCCAGCGGTCTGAGATGCCAAAAAAAGTAAAAATAAAACTTGGCGGACATGACGAATGAGGTCGCAGGTCAAAAAGGGTGAGTGACTTTATAACCCGGGCAGGCGGCGCTTGCAACCTGTAGGGTGCAAAAATGCGGAAAATCCGCATACTTCGCGCGATGTATGCACGAAGTATGCGTTTGCTGCGAATTCAGGCGGTGCCGCCCACGGTCATTTTCTCGATGCGCAACGTAGGTTGACCGACGCCCACCGGCACGCTTTGGCCTTCCTTGCCGCACACGCCGACGCCCGAATCGAGCTTCATGTCGTTGCCGATCATGGTCACGTATTTCAGCGACTCCGGGCCGCTGCCGATCAGCGTCGCGCCCTTCACCGGGTACGTGACCTTGCCGTTTTCGATCATGTACGCCTCGGAGGCCGAGAACACGAACTTGCCGTTGGTGATGTCGACCTGGCCGCCGCCGAAGTTCACCGCATACAGACCGTTCTTCACGGAGGCGAGGATTTCCTGCGGGTCCTTGTCGCCGTTCAGCATGTACGTGTTGGTCATGCGCGGCATCGGCAATGCCGCGTAGGATTCACGCCGAGCATTGCCCGTGACCGGCATCTTCATCAGACGCGCGTTCAGCGTGTCCTGGATGTAGCCCTTCAGAATGCCGTCTTCGATCAGCGTGGTGCACTGGGTCGGATTGCCTTCGTCGTCGATATTGAGGGAGCCGCGGCGATTCGGCAGCGTTCCGTCGTCCACCACGGTGACGCCCTTGGCGGCGACCTGTTCGCCGATGCGCCCCGCGAATGCCGACGAACCCTTGCGGTTGAAGTCGCCTTCCAGACCGTGACCGATCGCCTCGTGCAGCAGCACGCCGGGCCAGCCCGGTCCAAGCACGACGGTCATCGCGCCGGCCGGAGCCGGCCGAGCGTCGAGGTTCACCAGCGCCGCATGGACTGCGTCGTCGACATAGCCCGACAGTATGTCGTCGGTGAAATAGCCGTAGTCGAAGCGGCCACCGCCGCCGCCGCTGCCGATTTCGCGGCGGCCGTTCTGTTCGGCGATCACGGTGACCGACACGCGCACGAGCGGACGAATATCGGCCGCGAAGCCGCCGTCGCTGCGCGCGACCAGCACCACGTCGTATTCACCGGCGAGGCCGGCCATGACTTGCTGGATGCGCGGATCGCGGCCGCGCGCCATCTTTTCGATGCGCTCGAGCAGTTTGACCTTCGCGGTTGCGTCGAGCGAATGCAGCGGATCGGCGGGCAGGTACAGATCGCGTCCCGCAATGCCGGTCAGCGACGACGCCACCTTGATCTTCTGCTTGCCGCCGCCAGCCTTGCCGATCGCGCGCGTGGCGATGGCCGCCTGGCGGATCGCTTCGGGCGACAGGTCGTCCGAATAGGCGAAAGCCGTGCGGTCGCCCGACACGGCGCGCACACCGACGCCCTGGTCGATGCTGAAGCTGCCGGATTTCACAATGCCTTCTTCGAGACTCCACGCTTCGCTGCGCGTGTACTGGAAGTACAGGTCCGCGTAATCGATCTTGTGCGTGAAGATTTCGGCGAGCGTGCGGGTGAGCAGGGCTTCGTCGAGACCGTAGGGCGTCAGGAGGATGTCCTTGGCGGTGGCGAGATTACGGATACCGGGTTCGATGATGTTCATGCGAAGTATGTTCTGCTCGATACGAAGGATTCGGTTAGCGCCTCTCTCACACACTATATGAGTCGGAGGCGCCGCAGTTTCAATGTCACGCGAAAGGTTGGATCAACTGAGCACGCGATGACGCCAGGCGGGCAAACTCTGTCGCACTTCGTCGATCCGCGCACGCTCGAGATTGCCGGCGACCACGCCTGCACCCTCGTCGCGCACCGCGACGATTTCGCCCCATGGGTCGATCAGCATGCTATGACCCCACGTGCGGCGGCCATTTTCATGTTTGCCACCTTGCGCCGCGGCCAGCACGTAACACTGGTTTTCGACCGCGCGGGCGCGCAGCAGCATCTCCCAGTGCGCGCGGCCGGTGGTGTAAGTGAACGCCGACGGCACCACGATCAGCGCGCAGTCGCCCATGCGCCGGTACAGCTCCGGAAAGCGCAGATCGTAGCAGACCGACAGACCGACGCGGCCGAACGGCGCCTCGAAGGTGCGGACCTCGCCGCCGGGGCAGATGGTGCGCGCCTCGTCAAACGATTCCTCGCCCTTTTCGAAGTTGAACAGATGGATCTTGTCGTAACGCGCGGCCTCGTTGCCCTGCGGGTCGAACACCAGCGTGGTGTTCAGCACGCGCGAGGCTTCGGGCGACATCAACGGCAGCGTGCCGCCGATCACCCAGACCTGGTGGCGGCGCGCGGCGTCGGCGAGAAAGCGCTGGATGGGACCGTCCTGATAGGGCTCGCGCACGGCCAGCTTGTCCGTGTCCTTGAAGCCCATGAAGCAGAAGTATTCAGGCAGCAGGACGAGTTGCGCACCGTCGGCGGCGGCTTCGGCGATGAGGCGCCCGGCTTTGGCCAGATTGCGCTCGCGATCCGGTGTGCTCACCATTTGCAGCGCCGCGACCCGGAAAGCGCTTTCCAGAGAACCGCTGGAGACGGTTGAAGAGACGTGTGTTTCGCTCATGAGCGTTTCGAAAAACTCCCGGCAAGACGGCGGCGCGAACCGCTGACGCCGCATACGTCGTTCAAGGCTGGCTAGGGCTGCCGGCGCGCCACGGCGCCCGTCCGACCAAACAAAGGGCCGGATACAGGCTCAGTTCGCCTCCACGGTCGAAGCCGGAGCGTCCATCTTACCGCGATCGCTCTTCACCCGCTCAACGTGCGGTTTCGACCACGAACCGGTGATGGCGTAGTCGCGCGCGAACGCATGCGAGACGGTCTGGCTAAAGGCAACATCGGCCACCAGCGCGCCCAGTCCGAGCAGCGGATTGATGACCGCCGCGGCGATCACGCCGGCGCCGGCGCTGATGGTCGGTACGACATGCACGCGCAGATCCTGGGTCTCCTGAGCGAGATCGACCGAGCCTTTCATCTCGGCGCGCGCCGGCGCGGTCACCAACTCGAAGTTCTCGGTGCGGCCAATGCCGTTGCGAATCTGCGCGGTGCCGGTGACATGTTCGAACGGCAAGCCTTCGCCGATCACGTCGTGGAAATTCAGCGTCGCGAAGCGAGCGAGGCTTTGCAGGCTGAGCACGCCCAGCAGCTTGGCGACGCCTGGATCGACCTTGAGAATCTGACCGTGGCGCAGATCGACGGCCAGATTGCCGTTGAAGGTCGGATAGTCGATCCTGGTCGGGCCGCCTTGCCACACCACCTTGCCCGACAGCGAGCCGGCGCCTGCCTTGAGCGTGCGCGGTTGACCGAAGCGCTCGAGCAACGCGCCGGCGTCCTTGATGTCGAGCTTGAAATCGAACACGGTGCGGCGCGGCGTGGCTTCACCGGCGCTGTTGCCGAGTTCGGTCGAAGTGCGCCAGTTCGCAGTGGCGGTGAGCGTCGCGGCGGAGTTCGTGATGTCGAGCTTGTCGAGTTGCCAGACCGGCACGCCGTCTTCGTCGAAGTTGTGCGCGTCGACTTCGAGGCGGCCGATGTTGCGGTCGCGCACGATCAACTCGTTGACCACCAGATCGATAGACGGCATGTTCTGCGCCGGCGCCGAGATCGCCTGGCCGAGCAGGTCCTTGTCGGTGGCCGACGGAATCACCAGGCGGGCGAAGCGCGCCTGCAGCGTGCCTGGCGAATCTTTCGTCGCGCCCGGCAGCCACGACACGTGGCCCGACACCTGGTTCGAAGCGATGTTCGCCTGCCACGTGCGGTCCGCATGCGACGCGCCGACGATCACGCTGTCCCAGTGGCGCTTGAGCAGCGTCAACGTGCCGACGTGCAGCGCGAAGCGGCTCGGCAGGAATTGTGTGACGGTCGGGTTCGGCGCGACCGGCGTCGCCGCAGCGGGGGCGGGCGCTTCTTTACTGCGCATCTGTGCGATCAACGCGCGCCAGGCGTCCGCATCGAATGTGTCCAGATCGACGGCGGCGATCACGCCTTCGGACGGCAAGTCGGCCGGTTTGTTGACGCCGACCGCGCCGCGCACGACTGTCGGTGCGGTTTTTGGCTGATAACGCAGCAGATAGGTAGCGGCGACCGGGCCGAAAGTGAGATCGGCGCGCTGCAGTCCCGCTTCGCCCGGCGTGGCGGACGGGCTGACGGCGAAACGCAGCGGCATCGGCGTGCCGACCGGCTTGTTGAACGGCGCGGGGAAGTCCAGCGCGAGGCCGGTCAGATCGGAGTTTGCTCTGACTTCGGGCAGCCGTCCTTTGGCGCCGCGCACGTTGAGCGCGTAAGGCGCGCTGCCGCTCATGCGCGTCAGTACCTGCGCGGCCGGGCCATGCAGGTTGAGGCCGCGCGCCGCGTCGACGGCGATATGGCCGCCCAGGTCGAGCGCATAGGTGCCGTCCTGCTTCAAGCCGCCGTTCGCATGCAAGTCGCCGCCGAGGAATTGCCCGGAGAGCCGGTCCACCTGTGCCGTGTGCTCGGTGAAATGCACCTTCCCCTTGAGTTGCGACAGCGGCGGCGCATTGTCGACGCTCAAGCGGTTGTTCTGGAAGCCGACCGCGCCCTCCACGGCAACGTGCGGCTTCGGCGTGCGCGGCACCGTGAGCTGCAGCGCCAGAGACGCCGGCCCTTCGGCGCGCACCTTTTCGGTTTCATGCTTCGCCATGATGCCGAGCGAACTGGCGTTCACATAGTCGAGCATGTCGGCGAGCGGGCCGTGGGCATCGCCCTTGATGACGAGGCTCGACGCTCTGGTGCCGAGATCGTCGATCCTGCCGCTGACGCCCATCAGCGCGACCTGCTTGTAATGCGCCCGGTCGATGTCGAAGCGCAGCACGTTCTGCTTGAGTTCGAACACGCCGTCGATGCCGTCGAACGCCGGCCACACGTTCGGCGTGCCATTCCTCATCTTGCGCGGCGGGAAAGGCGTCGGATCGAACTTGCCGCCCTTGAACGGCGCAACGATATGGAACAGCCCGGCGTCCGGATCGCGCGAGTAGGGGAACTTGGTCAGATCGCCGTGAATCTCGATAGTCGCGCCGTGTGACATACCGGCCTGCAAGCCGTGGCCGAGATAGATGCGCAGCTTCTCGCTAATGCTGGTGGGCAGATAGCGGACGATACGTGCCACCTGTGCGCGCTGGAAGTCGGCTTTCAGATCGAGCGAGCCGCGTCCGTGGCCGGGATTGCTGTAGTCGGCGGAGGCGGTGGCCGCGACGTCGGCGTTCGAGACGCCGAAATCGGCCAGCTTCACGGTGAAGGCCGGGCGGTTTTCGCCCGGCTTCTTCGGCGTGATGGTCCAGTCGGCGCGGCCATGCAGATAGTCGAGCTTCAGCCGCGGATCGTCGAACACGCCCGGCAGGGTGATGGCGACATTGGAGGTGTCGAGCAGAGCGGTACCGCGGGTCTCGTCGGCATCCACCTTGCCCCATAGATTCTCGATGCCGGGAATGCCTGCGCGCGGGTGGTTCCGCAGCGTGAGCCCCGGCGGCGGTTCCTGAGCGGCGACGCTGATGCCCTGTAGATCGCCCTTGAAACGATAATGCTCGATCGGTTCGGCGCCGCTCGGGTAACGGTCGCTGCCTGCTTCGCCGGATTCCGGCTTGCCGCGCTCGACTTCGATCACATAATTGGCGACCAGACCGCGCGGACTGAAACGCACGAGATTGTTCAGCAGGCGTCGCGGCAGCGGCAACGCGCGGCTGAATTCGGCGAGGATGCCCAGGTCGACGCGGTCGCCGTTCACGCTGACGAGTTGCCCGTGCTGCTGCGAGGCGGTCCGGTAGCGCCCATTGAGCGTGGCGAACGCGAGCGTGCGGGTGAGCGGCGTGCCGTCGTCGAGCGGCGGCTGGCCGAGTTCGGCACGCAGATCGGTCAGTTGCAGTTTGTAGTCGCTCTGGTCGGCTTCGAGACGCCACGAAAAATTGGCGACCGGCACCAGCAGCTTCGGCTGGGTCGGCCGCACTCGCAGGGCGACGTCGGTGCCGGCAAGTTGGCCGCCCGCCGACGTCATGCGGCCCTCGGCGAAGTCGATCCAGATGGCGTTGTCGATACGGCCGGCAAACGTCTCGATCGGGAAATTGACGTAGCGCGCGAGCGTCGGCAGATCGACCGGGCCAGTCGAGACGTACACCTGGCCGGTCCAGTTGATCGGCTTGCCGATCGCGGAGAGTGGCGCGTGTCTGAAGCGCGTGCGGAAATCGAGCGGGCCGTGCAGGACCTGGCCGTCGGCAGGTGCCTGCAGCGCGAGCCGGTGATCGTAGCCGTCATTGAGGATCGCAATACGGATGTCGCGCAGCGCCAGCTCGGGCGCGTCATGTTGCGCGTCGCGCCAGCGCAGCGCGCCGCCGCGCACTACGATCGCCTGCTGACGCAGCAACCAGGTGGATAACGTGTCGTTGCCGCTGTGACGCGTCGGCACCGGCACGCCCGCCACCGAGAGCACGCCGTCGCTGCTGCGCGACACCAGCACGTCCGGCTGATCGACAATCAGACTGGAGAGCGCGGGATGAAACTGCCAGAGCGAGCGCCACGAGAGCGTGGCGGTGGCGTGCGGGATCGTCAGCGCGGCTTTGCCTTCGTGATCGCGGATGACCAGGTCGGTGACGTCGAGGCCCGGCTGGAAGCCGCTCCAGTGGGGCGCGAGCTTGCCGATGGTGAATTGCGTACGCAGCTTTTCGGAAACGGTCGCTTCGATGCGCGGCCGGAATGAGTCCACGCGCGGCAGCACCACATAGCGCAAGCCGAGCAACAGACCCATCGCAATGAAGTACAGGACGAGCGCGAGCACGAGAACCACGTGCAGGATCCGACGCAGCACGACGTGGTCGTTGCCGCTCACAGGCCGGACCTGCACGGTTTCGTGCGGGTCGGCGGATTCGTTTCGCTCGGACATGCTGCGGCGGGTGGGCGTATGGTAGTTTTGCGAATTAACGACGAAATGTAACACACGGGAAAGCGTAGGCGGACCTCCTGCAAACCCTGTCTGCATGCCGTCTTGCGACTTGCGGGAGGCGGCCGCGACCGCCGCAACCGTGTACTACTGCGAACTGAACCACGCTGATCAAGCAACGAGCGAGCCAGACCTTTGATGACTGACGCCACTCTCCTGAGTTCCAACTATTCACACTACGCGGCGCGCGCTGCGACCGCCCGTCCGCAACTCGTGGCGCGGGTCGCGGCGCTTGCGTCCGCGCCGCTGACGCGCGAGCGTATCGACGCCCGTTTCGACGCTTTGTGCGCCGAGGCGGCCGGCGCAACCGACGCGCCGCTAAACGAAGATGCACTCAAACGGGCCTTGCGCCAATTGCGCACCGAGGTCTTTTGCGCCGTGATGGAGCGCGATCTGGCGGGCGAGGCGGATGTTGCGGAAGTGACCGGCGCGATGACCGACCTCGCGGAGACGACGATCCAGCGCGCGCTCGCCGTCCTGTCGGCGGAACTCGAAACGCTATACGGCGAGCCGCGCGGGCCGCAAGGCGAACGGCTCTCGCTCGGCGTGGTGGGCATGGGCAAGCTCGGCGGGCGCGAACTGAACGTGTCGTCGGATATCGACCTGATCTTCATTTATGAAGAGGACGGCGAGACCGCGGGCGGCCAGCGTTCGCCGATCGCCGCGCAGGACTTTTTCACACGCCTCGGCAAGCGCCTGATCGGCGCCCTCGCCGAAATAACCGGTGACGGCTACGTATTTCGGGTCGATATGCGGCTGCGGCCAAACGGCGACTCCGGGCCGCTCGTGTGCAGTCTCGGCATGCTCGAAGAGTATTTCTATGTGCAAGGCCGAGAGTGGGAGCGCTACGCCTGGATCAAAGGGCGCCTCGTGTCCGAAGGCGCGAGCGATGCGGCGCAACGGCTGCAGAAGCAACTCGACGCGATCGTCACGCCGTTCGTCTACCGCCGCTATCTCGACTTCGGCGTGATCAGCGCGATTCGCGCGCTGCATCTGCAGATTCGCCAGGAGGCGCAGCGGCGCGCGTCGATGCGGCCCGACAAGGCCGACGACATCAAGCTCGGGCGGGGCGGCATCCGCGAAATCGAATTCAGCGCGCAGGTGTTCCAGTTGATCCGTGGCGGCCAGGACGCCGGCTTCCGCGTGCGGCCAACACTGGCGGTGCTGCGTCACGCGGCCACGCATGGGCTGCTCGATACGTCGGTCTGCGTGAAGCTCTCGCAGGCCTATCGTTTCCTGCGCGAACTCGAGCACCGGCTGCAATACCGCAACGACGCGCAGACCCATGCGATGCCGGTCGATCCGGAGGAACGATCGGCGCTCGCCCACGCGATGGGCTGCGACGACTACGCCTCACTAATGACGAAGCTGGACGCCCATCGCGAATTCGTCGAACAGCAGTTCGACCAGATTTTCGCCGACAAAGTGAACGGCCGCGATGGCTGTGGCGCACCCGAAGACGGCGCCGCCGCGTGGGTCTGGAGCAGCGCGCTCGCCGACGACAGCGCCGACGAAGCCCTGCGGGCACGCCTCGTCGAACTTGGCGTGGCCGAGCCGGGCGAACTGCTCGCGCGGCTGCGCGCGATCTGGCAGTCGTCGCGTTACGCGGGGCTTGCCGAGCGCAGCCGGCAACGCTTCGACATCGTCGCGCAACGGGCGCTCGAAGCCGCGCGCACGTTGGAGCCCGCGGAGCGCCGGGCCGATACCGTGGCGCGCTTCTTCGACCTGCTCGAAGCGGTGAGCCGGCGCGGCGCGTATCTCGCCCTGCTGACCGAATATCCGCAAGCGCTGCATCGTGTGCTGTCAGTGCTTGGCGCTTCGCGTTGGGCAGCGGGCTATCTGATCCGCCATCCGCAATTGCTGGATGAATTGCTGGACGATGAAGCGATCAATAGCCCGTTCGACTGGCCCGAGTTCAAACGCACGCTGCGCCTGCGTCTGGCCGCGGCGGACGGCGTCGAGCAGCAGATGGATCTGCTACGTCATGCCCACCAGGCCGAGGTGTTTCGCATTCTGTTAATCGATCTGGCCGGCAAGCTGAGTGTCGAGCACGTGAGCGACCGGCTGTCCGAACTCGCCGACGCCGTGCTCGACGTCACGCTCCAGGCCGTCTGGAACCAGTTGCCGAAACGCCACCGCGAGGTGCCGCGTTTCGCGGTGATCGCGTACGGCAAGCTGGGCGGCAAGGAACTGGGCTATGCGTCCGACCTCGACCTCATCTTCCTCTACGACGACCCCGACGATGCCGCAGCCGACGTCTATTCAACCTACACCCGTCGCCTGATCACCTGGCTGACAACCGCGACCGGCGCCGGCACATTGTTCGACGTCGACTTGCGTTTGCGGCCGAACGGCGAGTCTGGTCTGCTCGTCACGGATCTGGACGCATTCCGCCGCTACCAGTTGCGCGAGGGCGACGCCGCCAATACGGCGTGGGTCTGGGAACACCAGGCGTTGAGCCGCGCGCGCTACTGCGCGGGCGACGCCGAAATCGGCGCCAAGTTCGAGGCGATCCGCGAACAGGTACTGACCACGCCGCGCGAAGCGGCGCCGCTCATGAAAGAGATCGTCGAGATGCGCGCGCGCGTCGAAGCCGGGCATCTGAACCACACGGCGCTGTTCGACCTGAAGCACGATAGCGGCGGGATGGTGGATATCGAATTCACCGTGCAGTACTGGGTGTTGCTGCACGCGGCGAGCGATCCCGAATTGATCCGCAATACCGGCAACATCGCGTTGCTGCGGGAAGTGTCGCGCTTCGGCCTGATGAGCGAGGCGGAAGCGGAGACGGTCGGCGCGGCGTATCGCACATACCGCAAGTTGCAGCACCAGCTGCGGCTGGATGGAATGGAGAAGGCGCGGGTCGAGCCGGCGCTGGTGGCTAAGGAGCGCGAAGCGGTGCTGGGCTTGTGGAAACGCGTGTTTGGCTGAGGGTTGATGGCAGGTTCGCAGTTTGTGCGAGCGGATTGTGCAGCTCGATGCTTTGGATGGCGGTGCGAGCGAACTCGTGGCGTTCGCTCTCCGAAACGGCATGAAGGGTGGCGAGACATCCGCCAGCCAACGAACAGCTACGCCGCCAGCATTTCCTTCGCATGCTTGCGCGTGGTCGGCGTGATCTCCAAACCGCCGAGCATGCGCGCGACTTCTTCGACGCGGCTCGCCTTGTCGAGCGAGGTCACGCTGCTGACCGTGCCGCCTTTGCCGTTCCCCGCTTTCGCCACCTGGAAGTGATGGTCGCCGCGCGCGGCCACTTGCGGCAAGTGCGTCACACACAACACCTGACGCTGCTGGCCGAGCTGATGCAGAAGCCGCCCGACTACTTCGGCGACGCCCCCGCCGATGCCCGTGTCCACTTCGTCGAAGATCAGCGTGGGCGTCGGGCTGGCGGCACTGGCAATGACCGCGAGCGCGAGGCTGATCCGCGCCAGTTCCCCGCCTGAGGCGACTTTCGCGAGCGGCCGCAGCGGCACGCCGGCATGACCGGCGACGCGGAACTCGACCTGTTCGAGCCCATGCGCGCCGCCTTCGGGCAGCGGCACCAATGCGACTTCGAAGCTGCCGCCTTTCATCGACAGTTCCTGCATGCCGGTTGTGACCGCCGCGCCCAGCGCCTTGCCGGCCTTGGCGCGCGCCTTCGAAAGTTTCTTCGCTTCGGTCAGGAAAGCTTCCTTGGCCCTGGCTTCGGCGGCATGCAGGCTGTCGAGGTCGGCGGCCGCGTCGAGCGCGGCCAGTTGCGCGCGACGCGCCTCGTGTTCCTCAGGCAGCGTTTCCGGCTGCAGACGAAACTTGCGCGCTGCCGAGTGCAACGCGTCCAGACGCTTTTCGACTTGCGCGAGCCGGTCCGGATCGAGTTCGAGCTTTTGCGCGTAGTGGCTCAGCGAATAAGCCGCTTCCTGCAACTGGATTTCGGCGGGTTCCAGCGCGGCCAGCACGTCGTTCAAGGCCGGATCGATCTCCGCCAGATCGCGCACCTTCGAGACGATCGAGGCCAGATGCGTGATCATCGCCTCGTCCGATTCGGACAGCGCGCCGAGCGCGCCTTGCACACCGTCGATCAGATTGGCCGAATGCGACAGCCGCCGGTGCTCGGCGTTGACTTCTTCCCACTCGCCCGGTTGCGGCGCGAGCTTGTCCAGTTCAGTGAGTTGCCAGGCGAGACGCTCGCGTTCGAGTTGCAGTTCACGGTCGCGCGTTTGCGCGTGCTCGACCGCCTGAATCTTCTCGCGCCACGCACGCCATGCCCGTGTGACGCTTGCCGCGGTGTCCGACAGGCCCGCGTGGGTGTCGAACAGTTCGCGCTGCGCGTCGGGACGCATCAGCAATTGGTGCGCGTGCTGGCCATGAATATCCACCAGCATTTCGCCGACCTCGCGCAACTGCGCGAGCGTCGCCGGGGTGCCGTTGATAAAGGCTCGCGAGCGGCCGTTGGCATCCACCACGCGCCGCAGCATGACCGTGCCGCCATGATGGCCGTCGTCGCCGGTCGTGCCGAGCGCCTGCTCGTCGAGCCATTGCTCGACCTGCGCATGAGTCTCGAATTCCGCGGTGATGTCGGCGCGGCTTTCGCCGGTGCGCACGACGTTCGCATCGGCGCGCGCGCCGAGCGCGAGCGCCAGCGCGTCGATCAGGATCGACTTGCCGGCGCCGGTTTCGCCGGAGAAAACAGTAAAGCCGCTGTCGAATTCGAGATCGAGCGCGGCGACGATGACGAAGTCGCGTATCGAGAGGTGGCGAAGCATGGAGGTCGTCTGGTGAGCTTGATGTTCGGGTTTCGGCCGCGGCGGCGTTCGCGTTCCGGATTTCTTGCCGCTCAGGGCTTGGGATCTTCTTCGTGCGACGGGTATTCGTTCCAGTGCAGCTTCTTGCGCAACGTGGTGAAGAAGCTGTAGCCGACCGGATGCAGCATCGGCACCGTATGACGCGAGCGGCGCACTTCGATCGTGTCGCCCAATTCGAGCGAGGTGAACGACTGCATGTCGAAATTGACGTTCACTTCGCGCCCGGAAACGATCTGGATGCTCACCTTCGAGTCGTCCGGCAGCACGATCGGCCGGTTCGACAGCGCGTGCGGCGCGATCGGCACCAGCACGATACCTTGCAATTGCGGATGCAGAATCGGCCCTTGCGACGACAGCGCATAAGCGGTCGAACCGGTGGGCGTGGCCACGATCAGGCCGTCCGAGCGCTGGTTGTACATGAAGCGGCCGTCCACCGAGACATGCAGCTCCGCCATGCCCGAGAAGCCGCTGCGGTTGACCACCACGTCGTTGAAAGCGAGCGCGTGATAGATTGGATTGCCGCCGCGCATGATGCGCGCTTCGAGCAGCACACGTTCTTCGCGCTCGAAATTGCCCGACAGCATTTGCGGCACGATCTCGCGCATGTCGGAGATCGGGATGTCGGTAATGAAGCCGAGCCGCCCGTGGTTGATGCCGATCAACGGCGTGCGGTACGGCGCCAGCTGGCGGCCGATGCCGAGCATGGTGCCGTCGCCGCCCAGCACGACCGCAACGTCGGCGCGCGCGCCGATCTCGGCGGGACGCAGCGCCGGATAGTCGGTCACGCCGATCTCGGCGGCGGTGTCGGCTTCGAATACGATCTCGAAGCCGCGCTTCGCGATGCACGAGGCGAGCGCGGTCAACGGCTCGGCGATGCCCGGCGTGTTGTTGCGCCCGACGAGCGCGACGGTCTTGAACTGGCTGGTCACTTGCATGCCGGCATTACACCATAGGTAGGGCCTGAAAAGAACCGCAGACAGACCCGGTAGCGGGCCGGCGCGCGCGGGCTGTCAGCACATCTCGCGATTGTCGTTAGAATGGTGAAGCCTTGATGACACGTGCGCCGGTTAAAGTGCGGCGGGGTGCCGGCAGCCGGGCCGCCCAGAAGGTGGCTCGCAAGGCGGTCGGCAAAGCGCCGGGCGGAACGCCGGCTCGCAGGCCGGACCGGAGGCAGAGCGCCGCTTTGGCAAACGGCGGCGCGTTCGTCAGGGATGAGCGCCCCTAGCGCTCGCGGTAGTCGTGCCATTGAGCTAAAATTTTCCCTCATGCTAGATCCTCGCGCACAAACCCTCCTCAAAACGCTGATCGAGCGCTACATCGCCGAAGGTCAGCCGGTCGGCTCGCGCACGTTGTCGCGCTATTCGGGCCTCGAACTGAGTCCCGCGACGATCCGCAACGTGATGTCCGACCTCGAGGACCTGGGGCTCGTGATCAGTCCGCATACTTCCGCGGGCCGCATTCCCACACCGCGCGGTTACCGGCTGTTCGTGGACACCATGCTCACCGTGGAGTCCGCCGCGGACGAAGAAGCCGTGACGCGTACGGTCAAGACTACGCTGCAGGCAGGCGAGCCGCAGAAAATCGTTGCGGCGGCGGCCAGCGTGCTGTCCAACCTGTCGCAGTTCGCCGGGGTGGTGCTCACGCCGCGGCGCAGCCACGTGTTCAAGCAGATCGAGTTCATGCGTTTGTCGGACAAGCGCATTCTGCTGATCATCGTGACGCCGGAAGGCGACGTGCAGAACCGCATCATGGCGACTCAGCGCGACTTCTCGCCCTCGCAACTGGTCGAAGCCTCCAACTACATCAACGCACACTTCGCGGGCCTTTCGTTCGACGACGTGCGGCGCCGTCTGCGCGAAGAAATCGACGAACTGCGCGGCGACATGACCACCCTCATGCACGCCGCCGTCACGGCCAGCACGGACGAATCGGACACGGGCGAAACCGTGCTGATTTCCGGCGAGCGCAATCTGCTCGAAGTGGCCGACCTTTCGTCGGACATGGCGCGCTTGCGCAAGCTGTTCGATGTGTTCGATCAAAAAACCAGTCTCCTTCAGTTGCTCGACGTGTCGAGTCACGCGGCGGGCGTGCAGATTTTCATCGGCGGCGAGTCGAATCTCGTACCGATCGAGGAAATGAGCGTAGTCACCGCGCCGTACGAGGTGAACGGCAAGATCGTCGGCACGCTCGGCGTGATCGGGCCGACCCGCATGGCCTACAACCGCGTGATCCCGATTGTGGATATCACCGCGCGCCTGCTTTCGCTGACCCTCAGCCAGCAGTAGACGGCTTCGACTCCTGGCCGCAGCCGCGTCTGGCTGCTGCTCCTGCTGCAAATAATGCGTGACGGCGCGCGGCTTGCCAATTGGCCGAATGGCCAGGGGTGTCCGGCGGACTGGTGCGTGAACCGCGCCGCTATAATGAATCCCACCTGAACTGACTCTCCGCCAACACCGGTGCTTTGCTGCCTATGCGCTTCGACCTCGAGCGGCCCTCACAAAACGCTACGTCACACCGTGTCGCCGTGCTGCTGATCAATCTCGGCACGCCCGACGCGCCGACGCCGCGCGCGGTACGCCGCTATCTCGCGCAGTTTCTGTCCGATCCGCGCGTAGTCGAAATTCCGGCGCTGCTCTGGCAGATCATCCTGCGGTTGCTGATTTTGCCGATTCGGGGCGTCGCCTCCGCCAAGAAATACGCTGCGGTGTGGATGCCGGAGGGCTCGCCGCTGCGCGTTCACACGGAAAAGCAGGTGGAAGGCCTGCGCCATCTGTTGCAATTGAATGACTACACCGTGCTGGTCGATTACGCGATGCGGTATGGCACGCCGGGTATCCCGGCCATGCTGAACCAGCTCAAGCTGGCGGGCGCCGAGCGCGTGCTGTTGATGCCCATGTATCCGCAGTACTCGTCCTCGACCACCGCCACCGCGTTCGACGACGCCTTTTCGGCGCTCAAGCGCATGCGCAATCAGCCGGAAATTCGCACGGTGCGCCAGTACGCCGATCATCCGGCCTACATTGCGGCGCTTGCCGCCCAGGTGCATCACTACTGGCATCAGCATGGCCGGCCGGATTTCGCGGCGGGCGACAAGCTGGTGCTGAGTTTCCACGGGGTGCCCAAGCGCACGCTGGATCTCGGCGACCCGTACCACGAGCAATGCCAGCAGACCGGCGCGCTGTTGATGCAGGCGCTCGAACTGACGCAGGTGGAATGCCGTATCACGTTCCAGTCGCGCTTTGGCAAGGCCGAATGGCTGCAGCCGTACACGGCGCCCACGTTGAAGGAACTGGGCGCGGCGGGCGTTCGGCGCGCCGACGTGTTCTGTCCGGGCTTCACGGCTGATTGCCTTGAAACGATCGAAGAAATCGGCATGGAAGTGCGCGACGAATTCCTCCATGCAGGCGGCAAGGATTTCCATCGCATTCCTTGCCTGAATGCCTCGCAGGCGTGGATTGCCGCGCTCGGCGAAATCGTTGCGCAGAACCTGCAAGGCTGGCCTGTGCAGGCGTTGCCGGTGCCGCATACGACAGGAGCTTGAACAGGCTCATGAACTACAGCATTGAAACTGACGCGGGCGCGAAGCTGCGCATCGACAAATGGCTTTGGGCGGCGCGCTTCTTCAAGACGCGCTCGCTCGCGGCGGACGCTGTCGAAAAAGGACACGTGCGCATTGGCGGTGCCGCCGTCAAGCCGGCTAAAGACGTGCGGGTCGGCGACCTGGTCGAGATCGAGATCGAGCGGATTGTCTGGCAGGTGGAAGTGCTGGGCGTGTGCGACGTGCGAGGCCCGGCGAGCGTCGCGCAAACGCTTTATGCGGAAACCGAGGAGAGCAAGGTGAAGCGGCAGGTCGAACAGGAGCGGCGCAAGACGTATCGCGAACCGGCGGCCGCCTTGCACGGCCGGCCGACTAAACGCGACAGGCGCACTATCGACAAACTTTCAGGTGGGGGTTGAACAGCTGTTCCATGGTCGCGTGCACGCCGCCGTATTCGGTAGTGTGGTCGTTGACGGCCCCGGACATGCAGATGGTCGTGGTGCCCGCAATCAGAACCAATGCGACCACCGAGATTGCAAAGGTCAGTTTCACGGTACTCCCCTCAGGAAGGTTCAGGATAAAGACGGGCGAATCAGGTGGGAATTGCAATAAATCGGAAAGGTTGACGTCAGATTAGGGTTAACGCGTCTTTTCCGATGCTTTAATGGAGCATAGGCCACTTGCCGATCGCACTCAATCTCAATCTGATTGCGCAGCAAAAATGGTTGTAACGGGGCATTTCCGCCACTCATCCCTGGTGCGAAAAGATCCGGGAGAACCGCTTGAAATGGTTGTTCCCGGCCTCATCTGCCGTTTTGATTTGCGGTGACTCGCGAAGTTGTCTGTCGCGATTTTGCAACGCACAAACCGCGCCAGGTTTGATGTGTTGCCTGCCACCGCTGGCTTTTACCTCGCTTTCACCCATTTAACGACTTTCAGCGACATGGAAAACACGCAAGAGAACCCGACGAGCCAGAATCCCACGCCCGCCGACGAAACCGCGCGCCAGGCCGCCGAGGCCGCAGCACCCCAGCAGGAAGCGGCGGCCAACGCCGCGACCGACTCGCCGGTCAATGCAGAGCAGACGGCCCTGGCCGAAGCTGAAGCGAAGATCGCCGAGTTGCAGGAGAGTTTCCTGCGGGCCAAGGCTGAGACCGAAAACGTCCGCCGCCGCGCTCAGGAAGACGTCGCCAAGGCGCACAAGTTTGCTATCGAGAGCTTCGCTGAGCATCTGCTGCCGGTGATCGACAGTCTCGAGGCAGCGGTCGCCCACTCGTCCGACGATCTGCAGAAGGTGCGCGAAGGCGTCGAACTCACGCTGCGTCAGCTCACCGGCGCGCTCGAGAAGGGCCGCGTCGTCGCCCTGAATCCGGTCGGCGAGAAGTTCGACCCGCACCGTCATCAGGCCATTTCCATGGTGCCGGCCGAGCAGGAGCCGAACACCGTGGTGGCCGTGCTGCAGAAGGGCTTCGTGATTGCCGATCGCGTACTGCGTCCGGCGCTCGTGACCGTCGCAGCACCGAAGTAAACGCCACAGGGCGAGGCAAGCCGTTTCGTCCGGCAGGTGGCCGCCATGGCTGACCTTCCCGTCGATGCTACCGCGCTCGGCCTCAATGGTGTCGCAGCAACGTTTGACGGGCATCCCGACCCGGGTCGGCGCTTCATTGTGCAAGGCATGCCAACGGGGTTCTTCTACCGCAGCAAGCGGCTCGACTGGCGAGGCCTTGAGGCTCAAGGAATTCGTAGTCGCGTTTCGCGGCCGCACCAGAGAAGTTTCGGGCGGGCAAAACGGCCGACGCCACGAGCGTCGCTCAGGCCGATGGAACAAATTTGGGCAAAAGTTCGCCCAATTGAAAAAAATTAAAGACCGCATCGTAAAAGAGGTCTTGAAAACGATGCGGACGCACTTATGTTGAGTGCAGGTATGAATTGAGAGCGGATCGCCTTACCGCAAGCAGGGCAAACAAGGCGATTCCCGCAGCGATCAAAGTTAGGAGATTGGAAAAAATGGGCAAAATCATCGGCATCGACCTCGGCACGACCAACTCGTGTGTGGCGATCATGGAAGGCAATTCGGTCAAGGTGATCGAGAACTCGGAAGGCGCGCGCACCACGCCGTCGATCATCGCTTACATGGAAGACGGCGAGATTCTCGTCGGCGCGCCTGCGAAGCGTCAGTCGGTCACGAACCCGAAGAACACGCTGTACGCGGTCAAGCGCCTGATCGGCCGCCGCTTCGAAGAAAAAGAAGTTCAGAAAGACATAGCGCTGATGCCGTACAAGATCATGAAAGCCGATAACGGCGACGCATGGATCGAAGTGCGCGACCAGAAGCTCGCGCCGCCGCAAATCTCGGCGGAAACGCTGCGCAAGATGAAGAAGACCGCTGAAGATTATCTCGGCGAGCCGGTCACCGAAGCCGTGATCACGGTTCCCGCGTACTTCAACGACAGCCAGCGTCAGGCTACCAAAGATGCGGGCCGCATCGCCGGTCTGGAAGTGAAGCGGATCATCAACGAACCGACCGCAGCCGCTCTGGCATTCGGTCTGGACAAGGCCGAAAAGGGCGACCGCAAGATCGCGGTGTATGACTTGGGCGGCGGTACGTTCGACGTGTCGATCATTGAAATCGCTGACGTCGACGGTGAAATGCAGTTCGAAGTGCTCTCCACGAACGGCGATACGTTCCTGGGCGGCGAAGACTTCGACCAGCGCATCATCGATTACATCATTGCCGAGTTCAAGAAGGAACAAGGCGTCGATCTGTCGAAAGACGTGCTCGCGCTGCAACGCCTGAAGGAATCGGCTGAAAAGGCGAAGATCGAACTGTCGTCGAGCCAGCAAACCGAAATCAACCTGCCGTACATCACGGCCGACGCGTCGGGTCCGAAGCACTTGAACCTGAAAATCACGCGCGCCAAGCTGGAAGCGCTGGTTGAAGAACTGATCGAACGCACGATCGAGCCGTGCCGCGTGGCGATCAAGGACGCGGGCGTGAAGGTCGGCGAAATCGATGACGTGATTCTGGTCGGCGGTATGACTCGCATGCCGAAGGTGCAGGAAAAGGTCAAGGAGTTCTTCGGCAAGGATCCGCGCCGTGACGTGAACCCGGACGAAGCCGTGGCCGTGGGCGCCGCGATTCAAGGTCAGGTTCTGTCGGGCGACCGTAAAGACGTTCTGCTGCTCGACGTGACCCCGCTGTCGCTCGGCATCGAAACGCTCGGCGGCGTGATGACGAAGATGATCAACAAGAACACCACGATCCCGACCAAGCACGCACAGGTCTACTCGACGGCTGACGACAACCAGGGCGCCGTGACGATCAAGGTGTTCCAGGGCGAACGCGAAATGGCGGCCGGCAACAAGCTGCTGGGCGAGTTCAATCTGGAAGGCATTCCGCCGGCGCCGCGCGGCACGCCGCAGATCGAAGTGAGCTTCGACATCGACGCGAACGGCATTCTGCACGTCGGCGCGAAAGACAAGGCGACCGGCAAGGAAAACCGCATCACGATCAAGGCGAACTCGGGTCTGTCCGAAGCCGAAATCGAGAAGATGGTGAAGGACGCCGAAGCGAACGCTGAAGAAGACCACAAGCTGCGTGAACTGGCCGATGCCCGCAACCAGGGCGACGCGCTGGTCCACAGCACGAAGAAGGCGCTCACCGAATACGGCGACAAGCTGGAAGCTGCCGAGAAGGAAAAGATCGAAGCCGCGCTGAAGGATCTCGAAGAAACGCTGAAGAGCGGTTCGAGCGACAAGGCCGCGATCGAAGCCAAGATCGAAGTGGTTGCCACCGCCTCGCAGAAGATGGGCGAGAAGATGTACGCCGACATGCAGGCCGCGCAAGGCGCGGAAGCGGCGGCAGCGGGCGCGGCAGGCGCGGGCGCAACGGCTGGTGGCGCAAGCCAGCAGCAGGACGACGTGGTCGACGCCGAGTTCAAGGAAGTCAAGAAAGACTAAAGCCAGGTCGTCTTTCGACCGTAAAGCCGCACACAGCCTTGTGTGCGGCCCGGCTGCACCGAGACTGCGCCTGCTTTGTCTAACTGCGGGACAGCAAACGTGCAAGAGCGGTTATCTCGCCTGGCGAGCCTTTTAGGCTCTCCGGGCACATTTGTTTTATGGAGGGCGTTGTTTTGAGCCGCATTCAGGCGGCGTGAAACAGCGGCCGGACGAGTCGTGAGACTCCAGCATTCAAGAGGAGCCACCGTGCGCATTGCGCGAGTGGCGTTGAACCGATATGGCGAAACGGGATTACTACGAGGTTCTGGGCGTCGCAAAGAACGCGAGCGACGACGAAATCAAGAAGGCTTATCGCAAGCTGGCGATGAAGCACCACCCCGACCGCAATCCGGGCAACAAGGATGCGGAAGGGCATTTCAAAGAGGTGAAGGAAGCCTATGAAATGCTCTCGGACTCGCAAAAGCGTGCCGCGTACGATCAGTACGGCCACGCGGGCGTCGATCCGAACATGGGCGGTGCCGGGGCGCAAGGCTTCGGCGGTTTTGCCGACGCATTCGGCGATATTTTTGGCGACATCTTCGGCCAGGCGGCCGGTGGCGCCGCACGCGGCGGCGGCGGCCGCGCCGGTCCGCAGGTGTATCGCGGCGCCGACTTGCGCTACAGCATGGAAATCACGCTGGAGCAGGCCGCGCACGGCTACGACACGCAGATTCGCGTGCCAAGCTGGGTCTCGTGCGAAATCTGCCACGGTTCGGGCGCCAAGCCCGGCACCAAGCCGGAAACCTGCCCGACCTGCAGCGGTTCGGGTTCGGTGCGGATGTCGCAGGGCTTTTTCAGCATTCAGCAAACCTGCCCGAAGTGTCACGGCACCGGCACCTACATTCCTGACCCGTGCGCGCACTGCCACGGCGCGGGCAAGGTGAAGGAAACCAAGACGCTGGAAGTGAAGATCCCGGCAGGGATCGACGACGGCATGCGGATCCGCTCCGCCGGCAACGGCGAGCCGGGTATCAACGGCGGTCCGTCGGGCGATCTGTACGTCGAGATTCACATCAAGCAGCACTCGGTGTTCGAACGCGACGGCGACGATCTGCATTGCCAGATGCCGATTCCGTTCACCACCGCGGCGCTCGGCGGCGAAATCGAAGTGCCGACGCTGGCGGGCCGCGCCAGCTTTACCGTGCCGGAAGGCACGCAGTCGGGCAAGACGTTCCGTCTGCGTGGCAAGGGCATCAAGGGGCTGCGTTCGAGCATTGCCGGCGATCTGTACGTGCACGTGCAAGTCGAAACGCCGGTCAAACTCACCGAGCCGCAGCGCGATCTACTCGAGCAATTTGAAAAGGCGCTGGTCGAGGGCGGCTCGCGGCATAGCCCGCAAAGCAAGAGCTGGTTCGACCGGGTGAAGAGCTTCTTCGATTAACGGCGGTTTGAAGTCGGCGGTAGGTATGACGGCAGATGAGTGCGGCGCGGTTTTCGCGTTGCTCGACGATTGCGACGCCACGGCGGCGCGCCGTTCGAGTCGTCTGTACACGGGTTTTGTGCATGAACGGGTATGTGCGAACGCCGCACAGCTCGAAGCCGTGTGCGAAACCGTGGCCGCCGAGACGCAGCGTGGTTTGCATGCCGTCGTGCTCGCCGACTATGAGTTCGGCCGGAATCTTCTCGACTCGGAAGCACACCGGTCTCTGAAAACGCAGCGTGGCGATGCCACGCTGCGTTTTTTATTGTTCGAACGTTGCGAGAAGCTCAGTCGTGAAGAGGTCGACGCGTGGCTCATGGCGCGCGATGAAGGCGCGGCCGAGCCGTCGGTGGCGGGTACGGCCAACGTGCGCGCAAGCGTCGACCCCGAGCAGTTCAACGCTGCGATCGACGCGATTCACGCGGCCCTGCGCGCCGGCGATTCCTATCAGGTCAACTACACGTATCGGCTCGGCTTCGATGTATTCGGCTCGCCGGCCGCGCTCTATCGGCGGTTGAGGGCGCGTCAGCCGGTGCCGTTTGGCGCGCTGATCTCGCTGCCTGACGACCGGTGGGTGCTGTCGTGCTCACCGGAACTCTTCATCGAAAAGCACGGCGCGATGTTGCGTGCGCGGCCGATGAAAGGCACCGCCCCGCGCTCGGACGATCCCGCGGCGGACCGGCGCGCTGCGGAATTCCTCGGCAACGATCCGAAGAATCGCGCCGAAAACGTGATGATCGTCGATCTGTTGCGCAATGATCTGTCGCGGGTGGCGCAGACGGGTTCGGTAAAGGTGCCGGCGCTGTTCTCGGTCGAGCCGTATGCGTCGGTGTGGCAAATGACCTCGACGGTGGAGGCGACGCTCAAGTCCGCCACGTCGTTCGCTCAGATACTGCGCGCGCTGTTCCCTTGCGGCTCGATCACCGGGGCGCCGAAGCATCGCACGATGCAGTTGATTGATGAACTCGAGGGCACGCCGCGCGGGCTCTATACCGGCGCGATTGGTTGGCTGGACGGGCCTTCAGCGGCTACCAGCAAAACTGACGCAGCCGCGTCTCAAGCAAACCAGTCCGACTGCGGCGACTTCTGCCTGTCCGTCGCGATTCGCACGCTGACGTTGAGCCCGTCGAAGCAAACCAGCCAACTGAAAGGCAAGATGGGCGTCGGCGCGGGCATCGTGCTCGACAGCGTCCCCGCCGACGAATACGCGGAGTGCCAATTGAAGGCCAGCTTTCTGACCGGCGCCGAGCCGGGCTTCGAGCTATTCGAAACGATGTATGCGACGCGCGAAGAGGGCGTTCGGCATCTGTCGCGCCATCTCGCGCGACTCTCGTCGAGCGCCGCGACGCTCGGCTTCAAACTCGACGACACAAACGTCATTGGCGCGGAGATCGCGGCGAAGTGCGCCTCGCTACCCGGGCACACACCGCATCGCATGCGGCTTGCGCTGAGCAAAAACGGCACGATCCAGATCACGGCCGCGGTGTTGACGCCGTTAGCCGGATCGACCGTCGGCGTGCTGCTCGGACCCGATCACGGATTCCCGGCAACCGATGCCGCCGACCCGCTGCTGCTCCACAAAACCACGCGCCGCGCCGACTACGATCGCGGCTGGCGCGAAGCCGAAGCAAGGGGCGCATTCGACACGCTTTTCTTCAACGCGCAAGGCGAGTTGACCGAAGGTGGCCGCTCGAATGTGTTTGTGAAACTGGCTGGACGCTGGTGGACGCCGTCGCTTGCGTCGGGCGTGCTGCCCGGCGTGATGCGCGGCGTTCTGCTCGATGACGCTTCGGAGCTACAGGCGGGCGAACGTGTGCTGACACGGACCGATCTGCAAAATGCCGAAGCGCTAATGGTGTGCAATGCACTGCGAGGCGCAGTTCCGGCGCGAATCGTGGACTGATAGAGGCGAGAGCGCGAAGCCGCTAACGGCGACAAACAAAACGCGGCGTAGGCCGCAGGCCGCGCCTCAACTATGAAATACACGCAACAACCGAGACATCAAGACGCTCAACCGCGCGTGCCAAGCGGATTCGCGCACGTCATGCGGCACGGTGGCGTGGTCGCGGATTCCCGCGACGTCGATCAGACAAAAAGGGCTCATGGTGGTCTCTCCTCGGCTCGCGGCCAAGCCGCATAAACAGGAAGACGAAGATAGACCACCGGCTTTGCATGCGATATCGGAGAGGTCTCAAAACGGGCACGAAGATGCCCGTTCTACCGCATTCTCTATCGCTTGAAATTCAGAAAGTGTGCTCCGGGCCGGGAAACGAACCATCCTTCACCGCCGCCACATAGGCTTCCACAGCCGCCAGAATACTCGGCTGCCCTTGCATGAAATCCTTCACGAAGCGCGGCCGTTTGCCGGGGAAAATGCCCAGCATGTCGTGCAGCACCAGCACCTGACCCGAGCAATCCAGGCCCGCGCCGATGCCGATCGTCGGAATACGCAATTGCTTCGTGACATCGCTTGCGAGCAGTGTCGGAATCGCTTCCATCACGATCAATTGCGCGCCGGCCTGCTGCACGGCGAGCGAGTCGCGCATCAACTGCGTAGCGCCCGCTTCGGTTTTGCCTTGCACCTTGAAGCCGCCGAACGCATGCACGGATTGCGGCGTCAGACCGACGTGCGCGCACACGGGAATCGAGCGCTCCACCAGGAAGCGCACCGTGTCCGCGAGCCATTCGCCGCCCTCGAGCTTCACCATCTGCGCGCCGGCGCGCATCAACTCCACCGAGCTTCTAAACGCGTCTTCCCGCGTGCCGTAGGAGCCGAACGGCAAGTCGGCCACGATCAGCGCCGCGGGCCGCGCGCGCGCCACGCTAGCCGTGTGGTACGCGATGTCGGCGAGCGCCACGGGCAGCGTGGTGGTCTGGCCTTGCAGCACATTGCCGAGCGAATCGCCGATCAACAGCACGTCGACGCCCGCGCGATCCAGCAGCGCGGCGAAGCTCGCGTCGTAGCAGGTGAGCATGGCGATTTTTTCGCCGGCATCGCGCATTGCCTGCAGTTTCGGCACGGTGACGGCGTTCCGGCTCGCTTCCTGCAAATAGGTCATGGGGTCAATCCGTTGAGAAAAGAGAGTTGGCCGCGCCGCTTACAGCGACGTGCCTTTGACAAAGAATTCCTTGCGGCCGCGCATGGTTTCGATGCGTTCGGCGAGTAGCGCAAGGTCCGCGTCCGAGTCGAGCGGATTCAGGTGTTCGGCGTTGACCGTCAGCACCGGCGTGCGGTCGTAGTGATAGAAAAACTCGTTGTAAGCGTCGCACAGGGCGTGCAGATACGCGTCGGAAATCTGCAGTTCCATGGGCACCGCGCGCTTCTGGATGCGCGCGAACAGCACTTCCGGGCTCGCCTGCAGATAGACCACGAAGTCTGGAGCCGGCGCGCTGACATCGATCCGCGCAGCGAGCGCGCGATACAACTGCCACTCGTCTTCCTGCAGCGTCAGACGCGCGAAGATATCGTTCTTCTGCGTCATGAAATCGGCGACCAGCGGCGTGCCCGATACGTGCGCCGCGCTCACGTCCTGAGCTTGCTGCGCGCGCTGCAAGGCGAAGTGCAATTGCGTGGGCAACGCGTACCGCGCGGTGTCGCGATAAAAGCGTTCGAGAAAGGGATTGTCCTGCGGGCGTTCGAACAGTTCCTGCATCGACCAGCGTTGCGCGAGGCGTCGTGCGAGGGAGGTCTTGCCGACGCCGATCGGGCCTTCGATCGCGAGATAGCCGAACGGAGGCCGCAGTTGCGGCGCGGTGACGGTGAGCGGCGTTGAATTCATTCGCAACGGCCTTTAGGAGCGGTGCTCTTGCCTGCGACCAATGCATTGAGCATGGGACACTGGCAAGGTCCTTTCACTTTCTCGATGCGCTGATCGCTCACACGGCTGAGCAGCGCTTCCGCGCGGCCGTGTTGCGGGATCACGAGTGCGGGATCGATCTCGACGAGCGGCACCAGCGCGAATGCGCGTTCGATCAAACGCGGGTGCGGCACGATCAGATCGGCTTCGTCAATCGATTGATCGCCGAACAGCAGGATGTCCAGGTCGAGCGTGCGCGGCGCATTGCGAAACGGCCGCTCGCGGCCGAACTGATGCTCGATCTTGTGGCAGAGCGCAAGCAGATGCCGCACGGGGAGCGTCGTCTCGATCTGCACGACGCAGTTGAAATAATCGTCGCCGCCCGCGTCGATCGGGGCAGTGCGATACAGGCTCGACTTGGCGAGCACGGTGATGGTGTGCTGTTGTGCGAGGCACACCACCGCGTCTTTCAGGGTCTGGCGCGCGTCCCCGAGATTCGCGCCGAGGCCGAGATAAGCAACCGTCATGGCATAACTTCCTGCAACTATCGTTCGACGGCAACAGCGAACGCCATATCAGTCTTCGTGCGAGCCGTCATGGCCTGCGTCGTCGGCTGTGCGTTCGGCTGGCGTGCCGCCCTCCAATCCGTCCCCCGGCTTGCGGTTTCTACCGCTACTGCTGCGCCGCCGTCGTTTTCTGGGGCTTCGGTCCTTCCCGCCTTGCGTGAGCAATGCCTCACGCGCGGCGATGTCTCCTTCTATGAACTCCGTCCACCACGCACCGACCGACTCATCGAGTTCGCCCGATTCGCAGCGCAACAGGAGGAAATCATACCCCGCTCTAAATCTTTGGTGTTCCAGCAGCTTCAGCGCACTTCTTCCCGAGCGTTTTTCGAGGCGCAGCTGCAGGCCCCAGATCTCGCGCATATCCGACGAGAAGCGCTTGTGGATCGCGAGTTTCTCCGTTTGCATGTCGAGGACGTCGTCCATCGCGCGATGCAGTGCGGGCACCGGATATTCGCCGTTCGCTTCAAATTTTTGCCAGCGCTGCTGTACGTCGTGCCACAACAGCGTAGCGAACAGGAAGCCCGGCGAAACCGGCTTGCCGGCGCGCACGCGGGCATCCGTATTGTTCAGCGCGAGCGTGATGAATTTTTCGCCGATGGGCTGCTCCAGCACCACGTCGAGCAAGGGCAGCAGGCCGTGATGCAGGCCTTCCTGACGCAGGCGTTTCAAGCACGCGAGCGCATGGCCCGACAGCATCAGCTTGAGCATCTCGTCGAACAGACGCGCGGCGGGCACGTTGTTGATCAGATCGGCCATGTTGGCGATCGGCTCGCGGGTGCTGTCCTCGATCTCGAAGTCGAGCTTCGCGGCAAAACGCACCACGCGCAGCATGCGCACCGGATCTTCGCGATAACGCGTGGCCGGGTCGCCGATCATGCGCAGCAGACGCGCGCGCATGTCGGCCATGCCGTTGTGATAGTCCAGCACGGTTTGCGTGGCCGGATCGTAATACATCGCGTTGATCGTGAAGTCGCGGCGCGTGGCGTCTTCGTGCTGCTCGCCCCACACGTTGTCGCGCAGCACGCGGCCGCTTGCGTCCACCGCGTGGGTGCGGCGGTCGAGTTCGTCGCGCTTCAGGCGGCGCGCCGGAGGCGCGTCGGCCGCGGGCGGATCGACCAGCGCGCGGAATGTCGAAGTCTCGATGATTTCCTGGCCGAACTGCACGTGCACGATCTGAAACCGCCGGCCGATGATGCGCGCGCGGCGGAACAGCTTTTGCACCTGTTCGGGCGTGGCGTCCGTGGCGACGTCGAAGTCTTTCGGCTTGATGCCGAGCAGCAGATCGCGCACCGCGCCACCGACGATGAACGCGCGGTGCCCCGCCTGTTGCAGACCTTCGGTCACGCGAATCGCGTTCCTCGAGATCAGCGCCTGGTCGATGCCGTGCACGTCGTGCGGAATGATGACCGGCACGTCCGGATCGCGCACGGTTTTCACGGGCGCGGCGGAGCGAGCGGGCTTGCGGCGCGCTTTACTCGCGCTCGACGTTGTGCGCGCCGGGGCGCTGCCGGTTTCGTCTGCTTCGGCTTCGGCGGGCAGGCTCTCGTCAGCGGGCGCTGAATCCTGGCCGAATAGTTTGCGGATAAATTTTTTGATCACGAGGGTTGGAAGAGTTCGAGGATGCGCCAGCCTTTGGCCTGCGCATGGGCGCGCAATGTGTCGTCGGGATTCGTAGCGATTGGGTCGGTGACTTTTTCGAGCAGCGGAATGTCGTTGTGCGAGTCGCTATAGAAAAAGCTGTGCTCGAAGTCGCTCCACGTCTTGCCGAGCGAGGCGAGCCACGCTTCGGTGCGCACGATCTTGCCTTCCTTGTAGCTGGGCGTGCCGGTGGGGCGGCCGGTGTATGGCGAATGCCGCTCGCCGTCGACGGTTTCCGCTTCGCAGGCGATCAGCGTGTCGACGCCGAATGCCTGAGCGATCGGGCGGGTGATGAATTCGTTGGTGGCGGTCACCACGCAGCACAGGTCGCCGGCTTCGCGGTGCTGCTTCACCAGTTCCAGCGCGACGGGAAAAATGGCCGGCTTGATGACTTCGTGCATGTACTGCGCGTGAAAGTCGGCGAGTTGCGCGCGCGTGTACTTCGACAGCGGCGTGAGCATCGCGATCAGATAGGCGTGAATGTCGAGCTTGCCGGCTTTGTAGTCGGCGAAAAAGCGGTCGTTTTCACGGGCGAAATTTTCGGCGTCGACCATGCCGTGTTTCACCATGAAGCGGCCCCATTCGTGGTCGCTGTCGGTGGGGATGAGCGTGTGGTCGAGATCGAAGAGTGCGAGGTTAGCCATGGGGGCCTATTTTACTTGAAGCGGCGGACGACGCGGATGAGGCCGCCGAGCTCGGCCCGGCGCGCCGTTCTTCGACGTCGGGCGAAGCGAGCATGGTACGCAATAGCGGCAGCGTGACCGCGCGTTTCTGTTCGAGCGAGAAGCGGTCGAGCGCGTCGAGCAGCGCCATCAGACTGGGCATGTCGCGCCGAAAATGCGTGAGCAGGTAGGCCGGCACGTCGTCGGCCAGCATGATGCCGCGCTCGCGCGCCGCGTGTTTGAGCACCGCGGCCTTGCCTTCGTCCGGCAGCGGCGCGAGATGGAACACGAGGCCCCAGCCGAGGCGCGTGCGCAAATCCTCGCGCACCGTCATGCCGATCGGCGGCGCGTTGCCCGCGGCGACCAATGCGCTGGTGGGATGCGCGCGCACTTCGTTGAACAGGTTGAAGACGGCGATCTGCTGCGCGGCCGAAAGGCCGTCGCAATCGTCGATCGCATAGAGCGCGACGCGCGGGTCGAAGCTGAACGCGGCGAGGCTGCTTTGCGGACCGGCGAAACGCGCGTGCCCCGGCGACGCTTCGTGCACGAGCGCCTGCAGCAGGTGCGTGCGGCCACTGCCGGACTCGCCCCACAGGTAGAACGTGCGATCGGCGACCGGGCCGGCTGCGAGCGCGTTCTCGAGCTCGCGCAGGCGCGTGACCAGCTCGGCGTTGGCGCCGGCGAAGAAATTGTCGAATGTCGATGGCGGCGGGGTGCCGAGATCGAGCGTCAGTTGACGAAGCACAGTAGGTGAATGCCGAAAAGGAGGCTTGGGCCGCAAATGGCCGTATGACGGGCCGAAATAGTCAAGGAGCAGTCAGTTGTTATAAAGCGTGCTCGTCAGATAACTTTGCCGCAACTCGCGCACGGCGACCGACAGAATCGCGCTGACCGGTAACGCCAGCAATACACCGAAAAAGCCGAACAGCTGCCCGAACGCGAGCAACGCGAAAATCACCGCGAGCGGGTGCAGTCCAATCCGTTCGCCCACCAGCCGCGGCGTGAGAAAAAAGCTCTCCAGGATCTGGCCGACGCCGTAAATCAGCGCGACCGCGCCGAAGCCGTACCAGTCGCCGAATTGCAGCAGTGCCGCGAGCAGCGCGAGTGCAAGGCCGGTTGCAAAACCGATGTACGGGATGAACACCGCGAGTCCCGTAAAAATACCGACCGGCAACGCGATCTCGAAGCGCGCAATGGTCAGCGCCACCGCGTAAAACACCGCCAGCACGCCCATCACGAGTAACTGGCCACGCAGGTATTGCGACAGCATCTGATCCATGTCACGCGCCAGTTGCAGCGTCTTGTCGAGCCAGCGGCGCGGCACGACAACCTGCGCACGCGCGAGCATGCGGTTCCAGTCGTACAGCAGATAGAACAGCACGAGCGGCACCAGCACCACGTTGCCGACCACCGTCATCATCAGGTTGCTGCTCGTGCGGATGTAGGTCCACGCGTAAACCGCAACGGTTTGCGCGCTGCCTTCCAGTTGCCCCATGACGAGATCGCGCAGACTGGCGAAATCGAGCGAATCGGCGAGTCCCAGCATGGCCAGCTTGGGTTGCAGCCAGGCGTTCACGTGTGCAAAGAATACAGGCACCTGTTGTTTGAGCTGCGGCGCTTCTTTCTGGATGACCGCCAGAACCAGCAGCACGAGCAGCGTCATCACGAGCGTGAACAGCAGCATCATCAGCAAGGCGGCCAGACCGCGCGGCACGCGCCGCCGCACCATCCACGCCACGCCCGGCTGCAGAATGTACGCGAGAATCGCGCCGAGCAGAAATGGCGTGAGAACCGGACTCAGCAGCCAGAGCAAAATGCCGACGCCGAGCGCGATAGCCAGCCAGATAAAGGCGCGGCGCTGAACAGGCGTCAGTATCGAAGAGTTCTCTTGCAAGGTTTGTTTCCCAGGTGTCGTCGCGACCGGATCAGTGAGGGTGATGCAAATTCCAGCCAGTCGGCCGGCAACTCTGTATGGGGCCGGAGTAAGCGCTGAAGCGCCAACTCCGGGCCGGCATCGGGTAAAATCGCATTTTACCGACCTTCGAGCTCTTCCCCATGAATCAACCGAAATCCGCCCCGAATTCAACTGATTCGGCCCAAGGTCTGTCGTATCGCGACGCCGGCGTGGACATCGACGCGGGCGACGCCCTGGTCGACGCGATCAAGCCATTTGCCAAAAAGACGATGCGCGACGGCGTGCTGGGCGGCATCGGCGGGTTCGGCGCGCTATTCGAAGTGCCGAAGAAATACAAGGAACCGGTGCTGGTGTCCGGCACCGACGGCGTCGGCACCAAGCTGCGTCTCGCGTTTCAACTGAACAAACACGACACCGTCGGCCAGGATCTGGTGGCGATGAGCGTGAACGACATTCTCGTACAAGGTGCCGAGCCGCTGTTTTTCCTCGACTATTTCGCCTGCGGCAAGCTGGACGTCGGCACGGCGGCAACGGTCGTGAAGGGTATCGCGCACGGCTGCGAACTGTCGGGCTGCGCGCTGATCGGCGGCGAGACGGCGGAAATGCCGGGTATGTATCCCGACGGCGAGTACGATCTGGCCGGTTTCGCGGTCGGCGCGGTTGAAAAGAGCAAGATTATCGACGGCAGCACCATCGCGCCCGGAGACGTGGTTCTGGGCCTGGCGTCGAGCGGCATCCATTCGAATGGTTTTTCGCTGGTGCGCAAGATCATCGAGCGCGCGCAGCCGGATCTGAACGCGGATTTCGACGGCCGTTCGCTCGCCGACGCGTTGATGGCGCCCACGCATATTTATGTGAAGCCGCTGCTGGCGCTGATGCAGCAGATCGCCGTCAAGGGCATGGCGCACATCACGGGTGGCGGACTGGTCGAGAACATTCCGCGTGTGTTGCGTGAAGGCCTGACGGCTGAACTGGATCATCGGGGCTGGCCGTTGCCGCCGCTGTTCTCGTGGCTGCAAAAGCACGGCGGCGTGGCGGATGCGGAAATGCACCGCGTGTTCAACTGCGGTATCGGTATGGCCGTGGTTGTGTCGGCTGCTGATGCCGATGCGGCAATCGGTCTGCTGTCGGCTGCCGGCGAGCAGGTCTGGAAGATCGGCGTGATTCGCGAAAGCGCGGCCGGTGAAGCTCAGACCGTCGTGGTCTAAAAGGCTTGCGAGACCGCGCGGCGCGCGACTAGCCGGCGCCGCGCGGTTCAAAGCTTTCACGAATCAAAGTTTCAAAGCAACGCTTCAATCTCTTCAAGCGCCCGCGCCGTCGCGTGCGGATCGCAGCAATCCACCACCACCCGCTCTGGCATGCTTCGCAGCCATGTGAGCTGTCGCTTGCACAACTGGCGCGTCGCGAAGACGCCTTTGTCGCGCATGGTCGAATAGTCGACGGCGCCGTCCAGATACTCCCAGACTTGCCGGTAGCCCACGCAACGCATGGACGGCATCTCGGGCAATAAGTCGCCGCGTTCGCGCAACTTCACCACTTCATCGACGAAACCGCCGGCCAGCATCGCATCGAAGCGCTTCTCAATGCGCGCATGCAGCACGCTGCGATCGGACGGCTCCAGTGCAATCGGCACGAAGCGCCATGCGGCCGCGGCGTCGTCCTGTGGGGCGGGCGCGGCCAGTAAAGCGGACATGGCCTGTCCTGTCAGCATGAAAATTTCGAGCGCCCGCTGAATCCGTTGCGAATCGTTCGGCGCCAGCCGCGCGGCCGTCTCAGGATCGACCACGGCAAGCCGTGCATGCAGGGCCGGCCAGCCTTCGCGCGCGGCCTCGGCGTCGAGCGTGGCGCGCACATCCGCGTCGGCGGTGGGCAGATCGTTGAGCCCTTGCGTGAGTGCCTTGTAGTACAGCATGGTCCCGCCGACCAGCAACGGCAGCCGCCCGCGCGCGTGAATCTCGCCGGTCAGCCGTAAAGTGTCGGCGCGAAATTGCGCGGCGGAATAGGCGTCGGTGGGGTCGATGATATCGATCAGATGATGCGGCGCCACCGCGCGTTCTTCAGCGGTCGGCTTGGCCGTGCCGATATCCATCTCGCGATAGACCAGCGCCGAATCGACACTGATGATTTCCACCGGGCGCCGCGCGGCGAGCGCCAGCGCGGCAGCCGTTTTGCCGGATGCGGTCGGGCCGAGCAGACATGGCACGACCGTGGGTATGCGCGACGTCATGTGCGCGGTCATGGGCAAGCGGTTGCGCGTCGGAGCAGCGTCACGTCATTGACCACGCATGAACAGCCGATCGAGATCGGACAGCGTCAACTGATACCACGTGGGACGCCCGTGATTGCATTGATCGGCGCGCTCGGTGGCTTCCATCTGACGCAGCAGCGCGTTCATTTCATCGAGCGTCAAACGACGATTCGCGCGCACCGCGTGATGGCAGGCGAGCGTGCCGAGCATCTCGTGCTGACGTTCGGTCAGCACGCGCGAGCCGCCGAACGCATGCAGGTCGGCGAGAACCGCGCGCGCCAGCGCCTGCAGATCGGCGTCTTTCAGCAGCGCCGGCACGGCGCGGATCGCGAGCGTAGTGGGCGACAGCACGGCGAGGTCGAAACCGAGCGCATCGAGCGTGTCGCGTTCTTCTTCCACGGTGCCGATTTCGATCGGGTCCGCCTGCATCGATTGCGGGATCAGCAGCGGCTGCACGGCAATCGTGCGATCGGCCAGCGCGTTCTTGAACTGCTCGTACAAAATGCGTTCGTGCGCGGCGTGCATGTCGACGATCACCAGACCGTGCGCGTTCTGCGCCAGCACATAGATGCCATGAATCTGGCCGAGGGCGAAGCCGAGCGGCTGCTCATCGGCGGCATGGAACGTAGGCGCCGGATAAGGCGCGGACGCGTTGTACGGCGATGGCGATTCGGCGGCCGAATCGCGCGCCTCGAACAGCGTGGCGCCTTCAGCCGTGCCGGCGTTGGTGTCTTTGCGGCCGAAGAGCGCGTCGTAAAACGCGAGCGGTTGCGCGACCGGCAGCGTGCCCTGCGTCATGCGCGCCTGGCGCGTCCACGTGTTGCCTGGCTGCTGCGACGACGAGCCGAAGCCGCCGCCCGATGCGCCACCCAAGCCGCCGCCGAGGCCGCCCACGCGGTTGCCCGCACCGAAAGCGACGCCGCCGATGCCCGCGCCACCCAACGGCGTTGCGCCAAACGAAGCCGGTCCGCCGACGGAAGGCTCGAGATGTGCCGCATGCCCGCCCGCCGTCGTTTCCGGCGATGCGCCCGCATGCCGCGCCAGCGCGCGCTGCACGGCGTGGAAGACGAACTGGTGGATCGAGCGCGAATCGCGGAATCGCACTTCGATCTTCGACGGATGCACGTTCACATCGACCGCTTCAGGCGGCAGATCGAGGAACAGCACATAGGATGGATAGCGCTCGCCGTGCAGGACATCTTCATAAGCGGCGCGCACGGCGTGCGTGAGCAGCTTGTCGCGCACAAAGCGGCCGTTGACGAAGAAATACTGCTGATCGGCGCGCCCGCGGCTCGCGGTCGGCAAACCCGCGCAACCGTACACGGCCAGCGGTCCGGCGGATTCGTCGAGCGGCAAATGGGCTGTTGCGAACGTTTCGCCGAGAATCTTCGCGACCCGCACCGGCGGCTCGCTGGCGTTCCAGTGCTCGACCGCCTTGCCGTTATGCAGCACCGAAATCGCGACATCCGGCCGCGCCAGCGCCGCGCGGCGAATCTGTTCGAGACAATGGCCGAGTTCGGTCTGCTCGCTCTTCAGAAACTTGCGGCGCGCCGGCGTGTTGAAGTACAACTCGCGGACTTCGATTGTGGTGCCCTGAGTGCCGGCCGCGGGGCTCAGCACGCCGGTTTCCGCATCCACGCGCACCGCGTGCGCCGCGTCGGCCGTGCGGCTCGTGATGGTCATCTGCGCGACCGACGCAATCGAGGCCAGCGCCTCGCCGCGAAACCCCAGCGTGGCGACCGCTTCCAGTTCGGCAAGCGAGCGGATTTTGCTGGTGGCGTGGCGCATCAGCGCGAGCACGAGTTCGTTCTCGGGGATGCCGCAGCCGTCGTCGGTGATCGAGATGCGCTTGACGCCGCCTTCGTCGAGCAGGATGCGCAGCGACTGCGCGCCCGCATCGAGTGCATTTTCCAGCAATTCCTTGACGACCGAGGCCGGCCGCTCGACCACTTCGCCGGCGGCGATCTGGCTGATCAGCTGATCGGGAAGGGGCTGGATCGCGCGTAACGGGCGTGGGCCGGGCGCCGCGGCGGCAATCGCGGGCGCGGCGTCGAGGCCGGCAGGCGTTTCGGAGAATTCGGACATGGCGAAATTATAGCGATTCAGCGCGGCAAGCCCGCGGCGCGCGCAAGCACATCGACATCCGGGAGATTTTTAATTGTGGCCGGGCACTTTCTGTATCATGACGCGGTCAATTTCCGGCGGCGAGTGAGCGCTGGCCGCCATCGCTAACAGGCCTGGTCACACGGCTGTTCATTGCCATCGTCATATTCGCTTCATAAAGGATTCTCTTTGGACACGTTGCTACATTTCGTCAACCTTGTCTTGCACATCGACAAGTTCCTCGGAGACTTCATTCATGTCTACGGCGCCTGGGTCTACGCGGTGCTATTTCTGATCGTGTTCTGCGAAACCGGGCTCGTGATCCTGCCGTTTCTGCCGGGTGATTCGCTGCTGTTCATCGGCGGCGCTTTTTGCGCGACCGGCGAGATGAACATTGGTTTGCTGATCGTGTTGCTGCTCGTGGCGGCCATCGCCGGCAATACCGTCAACTATATGATCGGGCGGGCCATTGGGCCGCGGGTGTTCAATTCGCACATTCCTTTTCTCGAACGCTTTCTCGATCGCAGCGCGCTGCAGAAGACGCACAACTTCTACGAGAAGCATGGCGGCAAAACCATCGTGCTGGCGCGTTTCATTCCGGTGGTGCGGACCTTTGCGCCGTTCGTTGCGGGTGCATCGGAAATGACCGTGAGCCGGTTCCAGTTGTTCAACTTTGCCGGTGCATTCTTCTGGGTGTTGCTGCTGACGTTGCTCGGCTACTTCTTCGGCAACATTCCGTTTATCCGTCAGTATCTGAATGTGATCGTGCTGGTGGGTATCGGCGCGGCTGTCGTGCCCGTCCTGCTTGGGGCGTTGTGGAAGATGATGCGCAAGAACACGTCAAATCCGAGCAACCGTTGAGGTTTTCGTGCTAGAGGTATCCAGATAAAAAACGGCGTCGCGAATTTCGCGACGCCGTTTTCTTTGGTGCTTCTGAATCTCGTGAATTTAACAATTGGCGACACGAGCCATTCACGCGGCTCGACGATGCTCAGGTCACCGCACGCGGCGCCAGCGGCGTTTCCGGCGTCGGGTAGCCGGCTTCCTTGAACGTCTGGATGATCGCGCGATTGGTGTCGAAATAGACCTGCCAATAGTGCTCGTTGTTCGTATAGGGCCGCACACAAAGCAGGGGGCCTTCCGGCGTGAAGGTCAATACTTCGATGTCCGGCGCGGGACTCTCGGCCACGTTCGGAATCTGTGTGACCGCCGCCTTCAACCGGTTCATCGCGTCCGTCGGATCGACGCCGTTGGCGATCTTCGCCGTCAACTCGACGCGCCGCACCGGGAGAATGCTGTAGTTCGAGATGGTGTCGGAAAAGATCTTGTTATTGCCGACGATAGTGGTCACGTTATCCGGCGTCACGATGGTCGTGCCGAATAGACCCAACTCCGAAACCGTGCCGGTGACGCCGCCCGCCGTGACGAAATCGCCGACCTTGAACGGACGCAATACCTGCATGAATACGCCGGCCGCGAAGTGGGCGAGCAGACCGCCCCAGGCAGTGCCGATGGCGAGGCCGAGGCCGGCGAGCAGCGCGGCGAACGACGTCGTCTGGACACCGAACACCTGCAGGATCGCGAGGATCAGCAGCAGGTTCAGCAGTGCGCCCAGAATCGAGCCGAGGTAATGCGCCAGCGTGGGATCGACCCGGCCGTTGCGCCCGAGCACTTTGCGCAGTAGTCCGATAATCAGACCGATGAGCCACCGGCCGACGATCCAAAGGACGATTGCTCCGACAACCTTGGTGCCGAGGTCGATGCCTCGGGTCATGATGAACACGCGTACGGTTTCGAGATCCAAGATGTTCCTCGTTGGGTGAGTTGCCTTCGACTGATTGAACAGCGGTGGTGCAATACAGCGGCGAATGCCCGATGACGGGCGCAAGCGGTAACTCAGGTAACACTCGGTCTTCGGACGTTATAGGCGACGGCGCGGGCATCCGCAAGGACCGTTCCAGTGGCTCATATGGCGTGTCAGGCGGGAAAGGCAGTCACTTCGGCGGACGCGTTCGAAGCGATGACGCTTGTCGTGCCTACATCGGCAGATTCGATTTCGAATACGGTGAAGTGTGGATGACGAGCGGCTTGTCGGCGCTGACTTTCGCGCGGCGGGCAGCGCGACGCCAGGTGAGAGCCACGATGATCGCGAGCAGATATGCGCCGCTGCGCTCGAAAAACGCAGTCGATGTGCTGAACTGACCGTAGCGGCTCTGCGAATCGGCGAACACTAAAAAGGTCAGCGCAGCATCGAGCAGGCATGCAGTCGATGCCAGCGCGGCGAATATATGCGAGCCATTGAGCGACGCGCCTGGGACGAAGCGGTTGCACAGGTGACAGACGGCCAGCACGAAGGCAAGCAGAGCCAGGTTCGAGAACAGATCGAACAGAAAATTAGTCATATGGGTGAAATGAAAGCGCAGGGGGCTGCGGCGTTGCCAAAGCGTCTGCTCACGCAGAGTCGCAGCGTGGTTCGCTCGACCGGCGGCGATCATTGCACGTCTTTATGTCTCAATAAATGTTCAGTTCGGAGTCCGTTGTTTCCTGTCTGTGGCAATAGCGTTGGCGAGAGAAAACGCCGGTCGTGTTGTGGGAAATGGTGGTGAGTGTTGCGGGAAAAGTCCGCAGCTAGACCGGTAAATATATGTCGCTATGATATAAATTTCGCGAGCGGTCTTGCGGGATTGCATTGCGCAACCCGAGCCGCAAAAAGAAAAGGGCTCGCACACTAATGCGTGCAAGCCCTTGAATCTTTTGGTAGGCCGTACGGGATTCGAACCTGTGACCAACGGATTAAAAGTCCGCTGCTCTACCAGCTGAGCTAACGACCCAAAAGAGAAGCGAAATTATAGCGATAGCTTCGGCGCGCTGTCAACCCATCGCACCGAGCCGCATTTCAAATAGTGAAAAGCCCGGGCAGACCGCCCGGGCTTTTCAGCGAGAGGCGCGCGTGGCTATGACGTCGGTCACTGCGCGTTACTGCCAACTACTTGAGTAATACCACCAAATTACTTGATCTGCGACAGCTTGCTCTGGGCCGACTGCGCGACGTCCGAGCCGCCGTATTGCGCGACGATCTGCTCCAGCGTCTTCTTGGCCGCCGCCTTCTGACCTTGCTCGAGCTGATTGTTAGCAATTGCCAGCAGCGCTTCCGGCGCCCGCGGATGCTGCGGATATTTCTGCACCACACCCTGCCAGGTTGCCGTCGAACCCTTGTAGTCGCGCAGTGCATACAGCGCGTTGCCGAGCCAGTACTGCGCGGTCGGCTGATATGGGCTGTTCGGGAACTTGGAGATGAAAGCGCGGAACGATGCCGCCGCATTCTTGAAGTCGCCGTTGCGGAATTGCTGTGAAGCCGCGTTGAACGAATCGGTCTCACCCGGCTGCACCTCGCCCTGGACGCCGTCCACCGTCTGCTGCTGCGGCTCGAATTTCTTCAGGCGCGTGTCCAGATCGGTGTAGTAGTCCTTCTGCTGCTTCTGCACGGTGGCGAGCTGGTTGGCCATGTCCTCGTTCTGCCCACGCAGCGTCGCGACCTGCTGATTCAACTGGTCGAGACGGTTGGACTGATCGAGGATGGTGCGCTGCGCGGCCGACAACTGACTCGACAGGCTATCGGTCTTCGAACGCAGATCGAGAATAGCCTGACGGGCCTGATCGTCGTCGAAGATGCCCGCATGCGCAGGCGCGGCCGCGAAGGCCGTGCCCGCGACGCAGGCCGCTGCGGCAAAGCGCAGCCAGGAGAAACGATGCGTCATTCGGCTCATCACCCGTTACTTACTGTTGGTACACGAGGTCGGCGCGGCGGTTTTGTGCCCACGACGATTCGTCATGACCCGTAGCTTGCGGCTTTTCCTTGCCGAGGCTCACGGCTTCCATTTGCGAGTCCGTCACGCCCATCAGCGACAGCGAACGGCGCACGGCTTCAGCACGCTTCTGGCCGAGTGCCAGGTTGTACTCGCTGGTGCCGCGTTCGTCGGTGTTGCCCTGGATCAGGACGTGGCGTTGCGGATGGCTCTTCAGGTATTGCGCGTGTTGTTGCAGCAGCGATTGATAGTCGTCCTTGACCGAGTAGCTGTCGAAGTCGAAGTAGATGCTGCGCTTGGCGAGCGGGCTGTTCGGATCGTTCAGCGGATCGACATTGACCGTTGCGACATCGTTCGGGTTCGGCTGCGCCGAAACCGTACCACCCTTGTTAGCGTTTTCATCGAGCTTGACGCCCGAGTGACATGCTGCCAGTGCACCGACCATCAATACGGCGAAAGCGAAGCGAAGTTTTGACATCATTTGAGTACTCTCCTTGTGTTATTGCATCAACGTTATTGCATAAACGGGCCCCAGGATGGCTCGCGTACGCTGCCACCCTGAACGGACAGGACCTGCCGAGTGCGACCGTCGGTCGATACTGCGGCCAACACGCCACGGCCGTTCACCTGTGTGGCGTAAAGAATGTACTGACCGTTCGCCGCGAAGCTCGGCGATTCGTCATGTGTCGTGTCCGTCAGGCCTGTGGCGGTGTTGCCTTGCAGGTCCTGGATATACAGCTTGAACCCGCCGCCGACGCGCGAGATATAAGCGAGCTGTTTGCCGTCCGGGCTCACGCGCGGGCTGGTGTTGTAGCTGCCCGTGAACGTGACGCGTTGCGCGGCGCCGGCGTTTTCACCTTGCGCCGACATCTTGTAGATCTGCGGCTGGCCGCCACGGTCGCTGGTGAAATAGATCGACTGGCCGTCAGGCGAGAAGCACGGTTCGGTGTCGATCGAGCTGCCTTGCGTGAGACGGCGCAGGCCGCTGCCGTCCGCGTTGACGGCGAAAATCTGCGTGTTGCCGGTGCGCGAAAGCGCGACGGCCAGCGTGCGTCCGTCCGGCGACCATGCCGGTGCACTATTGTTACCCTTCTGGTCCGACACGACGATACGGCGACCCGTGGGCAGATCGTGGATGTAGACGATCGGCTTCTTCTTTTCGAACGAGACGTAAGCGACCTTGGTGCCATCTGGCGACCATGCCGGCGAGATGATCGGCTCGGGGCTCGAGAGCGCGATATGCGCGTCCTGGCCGTCCGAATCGGAGATCTGCAATTGATAACGGCCGCCCGTCTTGATGACGTACGACAGGCGCGTGGCGAACACGCCGCGACCGCCCATCAGCTTTGCGTAGATGTAGTCCGCGACCTTGTGCGCGCTCATGCGCAGACCGCTTTCCGGGCTCACCAGCACGAGGCCGCCGAGGCTTTCGCCCTTGACGGTGTCGTACAGCTTGAAGCGCACTTCGTACTGGCCGTTCGGCAGGCGGTTCACGCTGCCGGACACGAACGCGTTGGCACCCTTGGCCTTCCAGCTGCCGAGGTCGACGGAATCCGTTTCGGCGACCGGCGTGGAGCCCGCGTCGATGTTGGTGAATTTGCCGCTGCGTTGGAGATCCTGACGCACGATCGTGCTGACTTGCTGCGGCGAGTTCGCTTCATTGGCGAAGTTTGCCGTTGCGATTGGAAACTGGGTGGACCCGACGCCTGTCACGAGGACGTTGAGTTGTGCGTGGGCGGCGCCGCCAACGGCGATCAGGCACGACGCTACAAGTGTCCGCAGGCCTAGCTTGGTCATCAAACTCATGCTGTATGGTTTCCCCAAAAACGGTTTACTAACGCTTCAAGACAGCAGACAGACCCGAAAAGAACTAATTCGTTCCCGAGCGCGCCCCGGTGGGCAGGGCGCAGAGTCTGCTGTCAACTGACTGTCAAACTACTGTGAATCAACCGGCCGGGCGCAACGTAATCAGGAAGCTTGGCGGCGTCTTGCCATTGATGTCCTGAGGCATCGGATCGGTACGCTGAACCGCTCGTAGCGCGGCGTCGTCCCACGCAGCGTTGCCACTGCTGCGCGAAATCGTGGCACCCAGCAAGGTACCCGTCGGTGAGCAGCGCACGGAGACCACCGTCTCCAGACCGCTCGTTTCGCCGCCCCACGAGATATTCGGGCGCACGGCACGCCGCACCTTGTCGGAGTACCCCGGCGACGCCGCCGTGCCACCCGAGCCGCTGCCCGTGCCGCTCTTGCCCAGCCCGTCGCTGGTGGTCGAGCCGGTGCCACCGGTCGCGAGGCCTTGCATTTGCGCGAGTCGTGCGCGACGTTCGGCATCCAGCTTCTTCGCTTGCGCCGCGGCGTCGGCTTGCGCTTTGGCCTTCGCGGCTTTCTGCGCGTCGGCTTTCTTCTGCGCTTCGGCCTCGGCCTGCTTCTGCTGTTCCTGCTGCTGCTCTTTCAACTGCTGTTCTTTCAACTGCTGTTGCTTTTGCTGCTCAGCCAATTGCTGTTGCTTCTGCTTGTCGGCCTGCTGTTGCTGCTGCTTCTGTTTGGCTGCCGCAGCTTTCTGCGCGGCGAGTTGCGCCGCCTGCTCCGCAGCAAGTTGTTGCTGACGCTTCGCCTCGGCTTCCTGCTGCGCCTGCAGTTTCTGCTGACGTTGCTGTTCAGCCAACTGCGCCTCGCGAGCCGCTTCCTGCTGCTGACGTTTCTTTTCCTGCAGCGCGATGTCGGCCTGTTCGTCTCGCACCGGCGGGGCAGGGGCCACGGGAACGGGCACTGGCGGCGGCACGGGACGCGGAATCGCCACATCCGGCACTTCGGTCCACAGCTCCGCTTCCGCGCCTTCGGGCGTACTGTTTTGCCACTGAATGCCGTGGTACAGGAAGAACCCGAGCAGCGCGTGCATCACCAGCGCGAATGCAAAGGCTCGCCCGGTGCCGCGTTCACGCGGTGGCTGGAGCGGGTATTCGGAATTCTTGCGGATCATTGCGATTTGACGAGCAATCCAACGCGCTTGACGCCGCGAGCTTTCAGTTCGGACATCACGTTCATGACGACTTCGTACTTGACGGTCTTGTCGGCGGCGATCACGACGGGCTGATCAGGATGCGATTGCGCGCGATCGGCGATGAAGCCGTTCAGATCGGCTTTCGTCATGTTCTCCTGCTGTTGCGCACCCGAGTCGTCCTTGTACTTGACGCTCATGTTGCCGTCCGCGCGAATGTTCACGATCACGGGCGGCGTTTGCTGCTGCGGCGCGGCGCCGCCGACAGTCGGCAGATTGACGATCGACGGGGCCACGAGCGGCGCGGTCACCATGAAGATCACGAGCAGCACGAGCATCACGTCGATGTACGGCACGACGTTGATGTCGGCCATCGCGCGGCGCGAGCGGCTGCCGCGCATGCTGGAGGAGCGAGAGCCTGCCATCGTGGACTCCTTACTGTGCCTGACGCTGCAGGATGTTCGAGAACTCTTCGATGAAGGTTTCGAAGCGGATTGCCAGGCGGTCGATATCGTGCGCGTAGCGGTTGTAGGCAACCACGGCCGGAATCGCGGCGAACAGGCCGATCGCGGTGGCGGTCAGCGCTTCGGCAATGCCCGGCGCGACGTTGGCGAGCGTGGCCTGCTGCACGTTGGCGAGGCCGCGGAACGCATTCATGATCCCCCACACCGTGCCGAACAGACCGATATACGGGCTGACCGAACCGACCGACGCGAGAAACGCGAGATTGGCTTCGAGCACATCCATTTCACGCTGGAACGCGGCACGCATGGCGCGCCGTGCGCCGTCGAGAATCGCGCCCGGATCGTTCAGGCGCTTTTCCTTGCCCTTCAGGAATTCGCGCATGCCGGACTCGAAAATCCGTTCCAGTGCGCCGATGGTGTGCCGGTTGTTCGCGGCGCTTTGATAAAGCGCCTGCAGGTCGCCGCCCGACCAGAAATCGCGTTCGAAACGCTCAGTTTGCGCCCGCGCCCGGCGGATCGCAAACCACTTGCGGAAGATGAAAGTCCACGACAGCAGCGACAGCAACAGCAGCAGAGCCATGACAGCCTGCGCCAGCAGGCTTGCGTTGAGTACGAGTGAAACGATCGACAGATCTTGTGTAGTGTTCATAAAGGTTCGTTTTAACGTCCCGGAAGGGGGCGTCCGGCTGCAAGGCCACTCGAAGCTTGCCGTGAGCAAAACGGAAGCATCGGCGATATTGCAAGCCGAACCATGCTTTGTGTTGCTTGATCGTTACGAGTTCACTGGCCCCATAACAACGGGGTTCAGTCTTTATCCGTTGACACGCCGGGCTCGCTCGCGCCCGGCCCACGCCGCAAGGCAGCGAGAACCGGCGAAGGAATCGCGGTCGGCCGCAGCGCAATGCGGTCCACGCAGCCGACCCGGATGGAACCGATAGCAAGCAGCGTGCCGTCCCGCCACGCTTCCTGCGCGAAATCGACCGACGCTCTGCCGAGCCGCTCGATCCGGCTGACCACGTTGACTATGTCGTCTAGCCGGGCCGGCGCCCGATAATCGACCGCCGTGCTGCGGACGATGAAAATCGCGCCCGCTTCGTCCGCGAGCCGATTCTGGTCGACACCGCACGCGCGCAGCCACTCGGTGCGCGCACGTTCGAAAAATTTCAGGTAATTCGCGTAAAAAACGATGCCGCCGGCGTCGGTATCTTCGTAGTACACGCGGATTGGCCACGTGTAGCCGATTTCCTCGCCGGGCTGGCTGGTCGACATATTCATGCGGCGCATTTTACCGGAACGCTCACCCGTAGGTCTGTTTCAAGATGTGCGCCCCGTCCGGCGGGCTTCAGCCGGGATTTCAGCCGCGATGGACGGACAAAGCGGAGAACGATTGCGCCACCGGCATCAGTTCGATCGTGTTGATGTTGACGTGCGCCGGGCGCGTGGCGATCCAGTAGATCGAGTCGGCGATGTCTTCAGGCGTCAGCGGCTGCACGTTTTCGTACATTTTGCCGGCCTTAGCGTCGTCGCCGCGAAAACGCACGTTCGAGAACTCGGTGCCGCCGCACAGGCCCGGCTCGACGTTCGTCACCCGCAGTGCGGTGCCGGCGACATCGGCGCGCAGATTGAGGCTGAACTGATGCACGAACGCCTTGGTGGCCCCGTAGACGTTGCCGCCCGCATACGGCCAGCTGCCGGCTGCCGAGCCGAGATTGAAAATGTGGCCGCGATTGCGCTCCACCATGCCGGGCAGGAGGGCATGCGTGACTTGAACGAGCCCTGTGCAGTTGGTCTCGATCATGGTGTTCCATTCGTCGAGACTCGCTTTCTGAGCCGGTTCGATGCCGAGCGCGAGGCCGGCATTGTTGACCAGCACGTCGATGGCGGCGAAATCGGCCGGCAGCGAGGCCGGCACGGCTTCGACGGCGGCGCGGTCGCGCACGTCGAGTTCGTACGGCAAAAGCGCGTCGCCGAGTTCGTCGGCGAGGTCTTGCAGGCGGTCCTTGCGGCGAGCAGTGGCGACGACGCGATGGCCGCCTTTGACGAAGGCGCGAGCGATGGCGGCGCCGAATCCCGCGGACGCTCCGGTGACGAACACGATCATTGCAGTGGTTCCCAGGCTGGTAGGAGAGAAAGGCCCCAAGCCTACTTCCATTGCGGCGCTGCGGCAAGGATGAACCAGCCGTACGAGAGGCCTTGGCAAGGACGCGCCGCGAGTTTCCGTAGGGTTTTCCTCAGACGTTTGCGCGCCGCATGAGACGGCTCTGGAGCCCGCCCGGCGGGCACCCGCAGGAGTGGCCGGAACCCGGTTGCCTATTCGATCCGCTTCCAATAAACTAACGCGCTCATCCCTGCGTGACTGGCGATAGAACCGGTTCAAGCAACCGGGTTCAAGGTGGAACAACCCACCGTGAAGCGCGGGGTGCCGTTTTGCCGTTCGCCTGGGCAGCCGTGATCCGCGCGCATTGATCTGCGCTGACGGTGGCTGTCCTGCCTCGCGTGTGCGGCGACTCTCCATCCGCCACGTCAGGGCTGGCCCAGCCGCCAGCAGCGCTGCGCACCCTCTACGCAAGATTCGGCGCACGATCCGGTCAACCTGAACACATTCAACGGAATCCGTATGTTTGACAGAGCCCAAAGCACCATCGCCAACGTCGATCCTGAACTCTGGAAGGTCATCGAGCAGGAAAACCGCCGTCAGGAAGAGCATATCGAACTGATCGCGTCGGAAAACTACACGAGCCCGGCTGTCATGGCTGCACAAGGCTCGCAACTCACGAACAAGTACGCTGAAGGGTATCCGGGCAAGCGCTATTACGGCGGCTGCGAGTACGTCGACGTCGCCGAGCAGCTCGCGATCGACCGCGTGAAGCAACTGTTCGGCGCCGAAGCCGCGAACGTGCAGCCGAACTCCGGCTCGCAGGCCAACCAGGGCGTGTTTTTCGCCATGCTCAAGCCGGGCGACACGATCATGGGCATGAGCCTCGCGCACGGTGGCCACCTTACGCACGGTTCGCCGGTCAACATGTCGGGCAAGTGGTTCAACGTGGTCAGCTATGGCCTGAACGAAGCCGAAGACATCGACTACGATGCCGCGGAGAAACTCGCTCAGGAACACAAGCCGAAGCTGATCGTGGCGGGGGCGTCCGCGTTTTCGCTGCGTATCGATTTCGAACGCATGTCGAAAATCGCCAAGTCGGTCGGCGCGTACTTCATGGTCGACATGGCGCATTACGCCGGTCTGATCGCCGCGGGCGTTTATCCGAACCCCGTGCCGCACGCCGATTTTGTCACCACCACCACGCACAAGAGCCTGCGTGGCCCGCGCGGCGGCGTGATTCTGATGAAGGCCGAGTTTGAAAAACAGATCAACTCGGCAATTTTCCCCGGCATTCAAGGCGGTCCGCTCATGCACGTGATCGCCGGCAAGGCTGTCGCGTTCAAGGAAGCCCTGTCGCCGGAGTTCAAGGCATACCAGCAGCAAGTCGTCGAAAACGCACGCGTGCTCGCTGAGACGCTGGTCAAGCGCGGTCTGCGCATCGTGTCGGGCCGCACCGAAAGCCACGTCATGCTCGTCGATCTGCGTGCGAAGAAGATCACCGGCAAGGCTGCGGAAGCCGCGCTGGGCGCCGCTCACATCACGGTCAACAAGAACGCGATCCCGAACGATCCGGAAAAACCGTTCGTGACGAGCGGTGTGCGCCTCGGCTCGCCGGCCATGACCACGCGCGGTTTCGGCGTCAAGGAAGCGGAGCAGGTGGGTAACCTGATCGCAGACGTGCTCGACAATCCGGAAGACGCCGCCACGATCGAACGCGTGCGCGGGCAAGTCGCTGAGCTGACGCAGCGCTTCCCCGTTTACCGCTAAGCCGCCATGCATTGCCCCTTCTGCCGTCACGCCGATACGCAGGTCGTCGACTCGCGCGTATCCGAAGACGGCGCGACGATTCGCCGGCGCCGCCGCTGCCCGGCCTGCGACAAACGTTTTACGACGTATGAGCGGGTCGAGCTGGCGTTGCCGTCGGTCGTCAAGAAGGATGGTAGCCGTACTGAATTCGACCGCCGCAAGATCGTCGCGAGCATGCAACTGGCGCTGCGCAAGCGCCCGGTGGCAGCGGACGCGATCGACGCCGCGGTTGCCCGCATCGAATATCTGTTGCTCGGCAGCGGCGAGCGCGAAGTGCGCAGCGAGCGCCTCGGCGAACTCGTGATGAATGAATTGCGTGCGCTCGATACCATTGCCTACGTTCGTTTTGCTTCCGTCTACCGGCGCTTTGAAGACGTCTCCGAATTCGAAGACGTGATCGAAGAATTTCGCCGCGCCTCTTCTCCTCCCAAGCCTTCCCGCAAGCGCTGAACGCGGTCGCATCGCGCGTTGCGTTTGAATTCCCGTTCTGTTCCGCGTTGTTTCGCGCATCCGTATCTCCCGCTGCCGTAATGGTTCGTCGCGTGCATTTTTGCGCGGACTAGCGTCTGAGTGCCACCTGGCCGTTCGGCCGATTGTTGGACGATTTGCGAATCGCTAGATTGGCTGCATTCTTCGAATCGATCAGGGATGCAGATGAATCGGAACTTAGTCCGTCCGCCGCGATATCGTGGCTTCACGCTTGTCGAAACACTGGCTGTTATCGCGCTGCTGGCCGTGGTCGCGGTGATGGCCACGCCGTCATTCGTGTCGTGGCACGTGCGAGACCAGGTCGACGCCCGCGCGAAGGCGCTTGCCTCGACGCTCGCTTATGCACGCAGTGAAGCGTTACGCCGGGGCGCACGAGTCACCGTATGCCGCATCGACGCCGCGCGGCATTGTCTTGCCGCGGGGCAACCGTGCGGCAACGGCGTCGCTGACTGGTCGTGTGGTTGGGCCGTGCTGGCCGAACGAGGCGGTGCGCTATCGCTATTGCGTGCGCAACCTCTGCTTGCGGCCGTGAGCATCGCCGGCACGCAGACGAATCTCACGTTCACGCCCCCGGCGGGCCAATTGATCGGCACCTTTCGCAGTTTCGATATCGCGCCGCGTGCGCCGTCGAAGGCGACACAAGGAGACAAGTGGCGTCGCTGCATTCGCATTGCGGCGGGCGGCCGCGCGCGGATCGTTGAGGGCGCATGCGGAGCCGCGTCATGAGCCGGTATTCGCGGAGTCCGCACTCGCGCTGCCGCGAGTCCAGGTGGGTCGGCAGTTCATTGATCGAAGTCATGCTGGCTGTCGCGTTGATTGCTGTCACGGCGCTCGGCTTGATCGCCTGCCAGTTGTGGACCGCACGCGAGGCCCGCGCGATGTCCCTGCGCGAACATGCCGCCTGGATAGCCGATTCCGTCGCGGAAGCCATGTGCGCACCCACTTCGGGCGACTCCGCAATCAGACAATGGAGCGCGCGGGCAGCGAAACTTTTGCCGCATGGCGAAGCCTCGGTGAGTGACATCGCAGGCGTGTCCGCTGCACGCGTGACATGGGCATCGCTGCGCGACTTGCCACATTCCGACGACGTGATCGACAAGCCCGCGCCTTGCGGCGGAGCGGATCTGCCCGTGGGCTCTTCATGCGTCGTGCTGGCGTTTGCGAAATGACGCGGCGTTCGAACCCTGCCCGCGGCCATACCTTGATCGAATTCGTGATCGCGATGGCGTTGGGACTACTGGTGACCGCGGGTGCCGTCTCGCTCTACCGGACGCAGCGGAGCGCATTCGAACGCGCGAGCGATGCGATGCGGATTCGCGAAGCCGGTCTGACTGCGCTGACGCTGATCGGCCCGCAATTGCAAATGGCCGGCTTCGTACCCGCGGACATCGCGCGGTACAACCGCCCGCCGCCAATGTTCGGATGTTCGGGCGGCCGCCCGGTCGGCGCCGACGATAGCCTCGCCTGCGAGACCTTGCCCAGTCACTCGGACGGTGTCGCGGTCCGTTATGTCGGGGACAACGTCTCCACGTGGCCATCGACCAGCGGGCAAACGACCGACTGTCTCGGTCAGGCCGTCGCTGGCAGCAGCGCCGCGCTCGGCGACCAGGGCGTGCCGGTCGTCAACCGGTACTTCGCGAGGGTCAGCGGTTCGACCGGTGAGCCGGAACTTTATTGCGAGGGCAACGGCAAGCCGGGGTCCGCGCAGCCGCTGGTAGAAGGCATCGAGCGCTTGCGGATCAAGTATTGGCTAGCTGGCGGACTGACCGCAATCGACGCGTCGGCGGTGACGGCCGATCAATGGGCGAAGATCGTCGCCGTCGATCTTTGCGTGCTCGTACGCGGCACGCCGCAGGGGCAACAGCGTGCGCGCTATGTCGATTGCGATGGCGTAAGTGCTCTCGGTGCGGATTCACGACCGCGCCAGGCGTTCTCGCGGCGTGTTGCGATACGCAATCACGTGGAGGATTCGCTGTGACGAAACCACGAAGGGAAAAGCAGCCGTGCCGGACCGAGGGGAAGTGCATGAGACGTCACGGTCAGTTGGCAAACCTGGCAAACCTGACAGGCCTCAGCCGAACGCGGTGCACCCTGCCGCGCACCATGCAACGGGGCGTGGTGCTGCCGATCGTCCTGCTGATTTCATCAATGATGCTGGTCACTTCAGCAGCCTGGTTCGAAACGTCGCTGGCGGCTGCGCGCGGCACCATCAACGTTCGCGAGTACTTGCAGGCCTTTCATGCCGCGGATTCGGCGCTGACTTTATGCGCCCGCAGTGTCATCGCGGCTGCAAGCACGCAGTCCGCAGCACCGATGCCGGTCGCATCCGGCGTGCCGGCGCAATGGAAACTCGCAGCGGCATTCGAAGCAGGGGCCGTCACGCCCGTGGCGCAATGGCCAGGATCGCTGCGCGCACCGCAATGTCTGATCGAGGCCTGGCGTCTCGTCACTCGTGCCGATGCGCGGGCGTATTTACTAACTTCGCGCGGTTTCGGCCGCGCCAGCGAATCGCAGGTATGGCTGCAAATGGAACTGGTGGTCGATGGAGAGAAGATCGAACGTCATTGGCGCCGCGTTGCTGCCAGGCCATTTTGACGGAGGCGGCCTAATGAAGTCGCATGCATCCGGATTCACGCTGCTCGAGTTGATGATCACGCTGGCAATCGCCGCCACGCTGGCCGTCTTTGCCGTGCCTTCGTATCGCAGCCATGTTGCGCGAACCCATCGAATCGACGCAGCGTCCGCGCTCTATCGCGCGGCTCAATTCATTGAAGGAGCGGCAAACGACAGCGCACCAACATTGCCCCCGGGCCTCGATCAGGCGCCGCAATTCGGCACGGCGGTCTATCACCTGCACGTGCTGCCCGCGGACGATGCAAACGGTGGCTATGCGATCGAGGCAACGCCGAGTGAAGCCGGGCCGATGCACGACGACACGTGCGGCATTTTCACGCTCGATGCGACAGGACTACGTGGCAACAAACCCGCGGCAACCGGTTCGACAGCCGCCAGCGGCGACTGCTGGAATACGAGCTAGCAAACCGAACCGGGCTGAGCTGAACTGAGGCGGAACGCCGCGCGGCGTTTCCCTCAGTCTCGACTATCCGCCGACTCCACCTTGCCGCCTGATGACGCCGCCGAATCCCGCTTCATCTGCTGCCAGATCCGATAGGCCTCCCACGCGGCAAGCCCAACGCTGCCCCACTTGAGCACGGGTTTGGCTCCGGCTACGACAGTTGTGCGCAGCGGCTTCGCAAGCACGATCGAAGCGATCGAGCTGATGAGCGGATACTGCTTGAGGAGGGCGCCCACGCTGCCCGCGTTAAGAAAGCTCGCCTTCGAGCCTTTACCGACGCGCATGCCGCCGAAGCCCGGCAAAATGAATTTGAGCCAACTAAAGTGCGTGACTGCTTGTCGCAACTCGATGGTCGCCTGAGCGAGTTCCATGCGCTCGACATCCGCGCGCACCAGCAGCAACTCCTTGCGCAGTGCGCGCAAATGCGGTGCGCTCAGATCTTTGGCCTGGTGGCGCTTGTTACGGAACGCGGTATCGGAATGGATCTGGCTCATGGCGTGTCGACGGCAGTGAAGGTGGAGCAACGGAACGGCGCTGCAATTCGCGCAAGGCTGTTAAGCAAGACGCAGAACCAAAGACGCGAGGCGCGATGTCACGCCGCAGCGTCTTCCGGGTCACGGTTTGCGGAACACGTCGCGGTCTTTTTCAAACTCTGCGAGGGTCGCCTCGAACACCATTGGCGCGTTGCGCAAACCACTGCGCGCTTTCAGCGCACAGGCTAATCCCGCGATCGCGTAGACCGCGGTGATGCCTGCCAGCGCCTGCCAGCGGTAGGTGTCCCAGAACGCGATGGCGATCAGCGCAGTCAGCGCGATCAAGGCCATGGTGGCGAGCATCATCGCGGCAAGGCCGAGGAACAGTATGGCCAGCAAACGGTCCTTTTCTTCGGCGAGCTCGATGCCGACCAGTTCCAGCCGCGTCTGCAGAATGGCAAACACGGAACCGATTATGCGGCGCAACGGACTATGTTCTCCGCGCTGCGATTGTGTTTCGATCGTCATGGCTGTGGGCGTTGCGCGTGAAGGTCTGACCGGCGCGCGCGCGCGCCAGAAGAAGCGGACCGGTAAGGCGTGCGCCGGTCAACTCGGTTCGCTGGTGCGCCGGACGAAATACGCCCGGCGGCATCGCCAGTGTTACTTGCGGTTGATCAATAGCCCAAGCAGCACGCCGGCGCCGGCGGCAATGCCGATGGATGCCCACGGATGCTCGTGCACGTAGTCGTCCGTGGCGCGGGCCGCCTTCTTGCCTTTTTCGACCACCACGACCTGAACGTCGGCCGCCTTTTCCCTCGCTTGTTTCAGGCGCGTCAGCGCCGTTTCCCGCAATTCGGAAGCGCGCTCGCCGGTGGCGCTCGCGGCCTGTTTCAGCAGATCTTCAGCGTCCGCGAGGACGGTTTTGATATCCGACATCAATCTCTCCTTGTTGATTTCCGACATTGACAGCTCCCCTTCGTCTCACGCCACGCGTGAATCGTAACCAAAGAAACGGCCGCTGGCGAGCACAGGGCCCGGTTGGTTGACCAGATCGCACGAACCGTTCCCGCTTGAAGCATAGCCACAAACAACGCCGTCGCCACACGTCGTGTAGACGAAGTTTGCTTGAGATGGAGTTGATCTGTCCCGCAAAGTTTCCTCCAAATCGGTGAAAATTACAAAAACGCATAAAGTAGTGAGGCGATGTTGGTTCGTCATACACCGTCACTCTCGTATGCTTTATCGTTGCGGGGCGCCGCGCGTGAACGCTCGCGCGCCAGTGTCCAAACCTACAGGAGATGCACAATGAGTCTACGTCTTGGCGATATCGCACCGGATTTTGAGCAGCAGTCGAGTGTCGGCCCGATCAAATTCCACGAATGGCTGGGCGATAGTTGGGGCGTGTTGTTCTCGCATCCGGCCGACTTCACACCGGTCTGCACGACCGAACTCGGCTTGACCGCCAAGCTGGCCGACGAGTTTGACAAGCGCAATGTGAAGACCATCGCGTTGTCGGTCGACAGCGCCGAGTCGCACAAAGAGTGGATCAAAGACATTAACGAGACTCAAGCCGCCAACGTCGGCTTCCCGATTCTCGCGGACGGCGATCGCAAGGTTGCCGAGCTGTACGACATGATTCATCCGAACGCAAACGAAACGCTCACGGTGCGTTCGCTGTTCGTGATCGATCCGAAGAAGAAGGTGCGCCTGATCATCACCTATCCGGCGAGCACTGGCCGCAACTTCGACGAAGTACTGCGCGTGATCGATTCGCTGCAACTCACCGACAGCCACTCGGTCGCCACGCCGGGCAACTGGAAGCAGGGCGATGACGTGGTCATCGTCCCGTCGCTGAAGGACGAGGAAGTTATCAAGCAGAAATTCCCGAAGGGCTACAAGGCGCTGCGTCCGTATCTGCGCATGACGCCGCAGCCGAACAAGTAAGCGGTTGATGCGCTACGAAGCGGGCCGCTAATCGCCGCACGCCGGGTCGAATGAAAAAAAGCCAGTTCACGAGTGAACTGGCTTTTTTGTCGTGCTGCGCAAACCCGCGACAATCGGCGCAATCCGCGCGATTCGCGCTTCAGAAAACCTTCAGAAAAAAGCCTGAATGCCGGTTTGCGCGCGCCCCAGAATCAGCGCATGAATGTCGTGCGTGCCTTCGTAGGTGTTCACCACTTCCAGATTCACCAGATGCCGCGCGATGCCGAACTCGTCCGAGATGCCGTTGCCGCCGAGCATGTCGCGCGCGAGCCGTGCAATGTCCAGCGCCTTGCCGCATGAATTGCGCTTCATGATCGAGGTGATCTCGACCGCCGCGGTGCCTTCGTCCTTCATGCGGCCGAGGCGCAGCACGCCTTGCAGACCGAGGGTGATTTCGGTCTGCATGTCAGCGAGCTTCTTCTGGATCAACTGGTTCGCGGCGAGCGGCCGGCCGAACTGCTTGCGATCCAGCACGTACTGACGCGCGGTGTGCCAGCATGATTCAGCCGCACCGAGCGCGCCCCAGGCGATGCCATAGCGCGCAGAATTCAGGCACGTGAATGGGCCGCGCAAGCCGCTGACTTCGGGGAAACGGTTCTCTTCCGGCACGAAGACTTCGTCGAGCACGATCTCACCGGTAATCGACGCGCGCAGACCCACCTTGCTGTGGATGGTGGGCGCCGACAGTCCCTTCCAGCCCTTCTCGAGAATGAAGCCGCGGATCGCGTCCTTGCCGTTTTCCTCGAGCTTCGCCCACACGACGAACACGTCGGCGATCGGCGAATTGGTGATCCACATCTTCGAGCCCGACAACGAATAGCCGCCGTCGACCTTCTTGGCCCGCGTGACCATGCTGCCCGGATCGGAGCCGTGATTCGGCTCGGTCAAGCCGAAGCAGCCGATCCATTCGCCGGTGGCGAGCTTCGGCAGGTATTTCTGCTTCTGCGCTTCCGAGCCGAATTCATAGATCGGCACCATGACCAGCGACGACTGCACGGACATCATCGACCGATAGCCGGAATCCACGCGTTCCACTTCACGCGCGATCAAACCGTACGCCACGTAGTTCAGACCGGGGCCGCCGTATTGCTCAGGAATGGTCGGGCCGAGCAGGCCGAGTTCGCCCATCTCGCGAAAGATCTCGATGTCGGTCTTCTCATGACGGAACGCTTCGAGCACGCGCGGCTGCAGCTTGTCTTGCGAGTAAGCCGCGGCGGCGTCGCGCACCATGCGTTCCTCTTCGGTGAGCTGCTGATCCAGCAGCAACGGGTCTTCCCAGTGAAACTGCGCGGCCTCGGCCATGGCTTATCTCCTGATTCCTTGCTTGACGGAAACGTGTTTGCGCTTGACTTGAGTTCCGCTATGCGAAACAATGTTTTGCAAACCACGTCCGAGTGTATCACCCCATGACGCCGACATCTACTCTCTCCGAACCGCTCGACGAGCGCAAATTTGTCGTCGCGTTGGCTCGCGGGCTGGATTTGTTGCGCGCGTTCAAGCCGGGCGAAACGATGCTCGGCAATCGCGATTTCGTCGAACGCACGGGTTTGCCGAAGGCGACCGTCAACCGTCTTGCCTACACGCTGACCGTGCTCGGTTATCTGCGTCTCGACGAAACGCTGGGCAAATACGCGCTCGACGCCGGCGTGTTGTCGCTCGGTTTCGCGCTGCTCTCGGGTACGGACACGCTCGAACTCGCGCGCCCGCACATGCGCGTATTCGCACGCGACGTAGGCGCGGCAGTTTCGCTCGGCTGCCGCGACGGGCTCGACATGATTTATCTGGAGACAATCCGCAGCGAAACCGCGTTGACGCTTGGGCTGGCATCCGGTTCGAAACTGTCTATGCTGACGAGTTCGATGGGCCGCGCCTATCTGGCCGTGCAACCGCTCGACGTGCGCGCCGCGTTATTGGCGGAATTGAAAAAGGCGGCCGGCAAGGCAGGCGCCGAGCTGGTCGCCGACGCCGAGCAGGAAATCGCCGCCTTCGCCGAGCAGCGCTGTTGCTATTCGTTCCGCGCGTGGCATGACGACGTCAACGCGGTGGCAGTGCCGTTTCGCGAGCCGCGCGAAGGGCGCTGGCTGGTGCTGAGTTGCAGCGGGCCGGCTTCGTCGATGGGAGAGGATGTGTTTCGCAACAACGTCGCGCCACGGCTCTTGGCGCTTGCGCGGCGTTTGGGCGATACCGGTTGAAGCGGGCGGCGCGCGGGTTAATGCACCGGGCCAACCCGCAGCTTAAACGGCCCGGTCGTGATAATGCGCATTGAACAATGGCCCTTGCACGAAGCGCACGTCGTACTGCTGCAAAGCCTCGAACTGCGCTTCATCCACCACCCGGTTGAAGATCAGCGGAATTCGCAACCGGCCTGCATAACCCACTAGCGGTTTAACGGTGGCATCGCGCAAAGCGGTCCCTGCATCCATCTTGAGAAAGTCGAGCCGCGCGGTCTCCGACACCGACAGAATCTGCCCCGCGTTGGACAGATTGCCCGCCACCTTGAAGCCGTAGTGCTGGTAGCTCTTGGTCAGATAGCCGAGAAAAGTCTTGTGCGCGACCGCCGCTGCGGGCAACTCGATCACCACTCGCGACGGGTTCAATCCGAACGACACCAGCACGCTCGAAAAATGCCGCCCGTGGTCGTACTTCACGCTCTTGAGCAGCCGCTCGTGCACGCGCAGAAAGAGCAGCCCATGCCGCTGGGCGCCAAAGAAATTGATGGCATGCAGCGCACGCGACATGCGGTCGAGTGCGACCAACTCCTGATCGTCGGCGATGCGGTCGAACGGATCGAACACGTCGAACGGCGCCGCGTCCACCTGGTGCGTGACGGCCTGGAAGCCGAGTTCATCGCCGAAACGGTCCACGCCCTCGACCCCCGACGAAAGCGACTGCGCCAACGCATGCACGCTGATATCGAAGATCGGCTCATACGCGCTGGCGAGTTCGAACCCGTCGAATTGCGCCAGCGCGACGTCGTGATGCAAGCCTTGCCCCATCACCAGATGCTCGCCAAGAAACGGATGGTCGGCGGAGCGGGCAATGAGGTTGGGAATGGTCGGCGGGATCATGTAGACGTATGGATGGCGATAGCGAGGCGCTCGGCGCGGGGTAACGCGACGCGATTGCCGCATTCATTGATGGTAGCAGTCCGCACCGTGCTTACATGAACAAATTGCTCATAACGTTATCCGCCGAACGCTTGTGCCGACGCGCGGTCCGGGGATTTCAGGTGGCGTTTCAGGGTTTACGTTAATTTCACTATTCGTAACTAGTTTTACTATACGTAAATTGCAATGCGGTTGTGATGGCGGATAGGTCATGCCGTCCGCGCAGTTCATGCGCCGATCACAGACGCTTGCGGGCGGTGTTCAACCCCCTCGCAACCCACGAACAATCTAGCCAGTCAGCATCAGGAGACGACCCAATGAGCGCGAACCCGGCCGCGGCCGCCGTCAATGTGATCGAAGTCGAGCACGTGCTCGGCGAAACGCATCACCCGGCATTCCAGTTGCTGCTGCTCGCGCTATGCGGGTTGTGTCTCGTGATCGACGGTTTCGACGCGCAGGCGATGGGCTACGTCGCGCCGAGCGTGATCGGCGAATGGCACGTATCGAAGGCGGCGCTCGGTCCGGTGTTCAGCGCGAGCCTGTTCGGCATGCTGCTCGGCGCGCTCGGGCTGTCGGTGCTAGCGGACCGCATCGGGCGCCGTCCGGTGCTGATCGGGTCGACCTTCTTCTTCGCGCTGTCGATGCTGGCCACGCCCTTCGTCACCACGATTCCCGCTTTGATCGCGCTGCGCTTCATCACCGGTCTCGGGCTCGGCTGCATCATGCCGAACGCGATGGCGCTGGTGGGTGAATTCTCGACCCCCGCGCATCGCGTCAAGCGCATGATGCTGGTGTCGTGCGGCTTCACGCTGGGCGCGGCGCTCGGCGGGTTCATCAGCGCAGCGCTGATTCCGGCTTATGGCTGGCGCGCGGTGTTCTGGGTGGGCGGCGCGGTGCCGCTGTTACTCGCGTTGGCAATGCTTGTTGCGTTGCCGGAGTCGCTGCAATTCCTCGTTCTCAAAGGACGCAGCGAGCGTGCATTGCGTTGGCTCGCGAAGTTCAACCCGGCGCTGCCGATCGACGCGAACACGCGCCTCGTCGTGCGTGAAAAGGGTAACGGCGGCGCGGCGGTCGCCGAACTGTTCCGCGCCGGCCGCGGTCCGGTCACCTTGATTTTGTGGGCGATCAGCTTCATGAACCTGATCGATCTGTACTTTCTGTCGAACTGGCTGCCTACCGTGATGCGCGATGCCGGCTATTCGCCGAGCACGGCGGTGATCGTCGGAACCGTGTTGCAGACGGGCGGCGTGGTCGGCACCTTGCTGCTCGGCTGGTTCATCGAACGGTTTGGTTTTGTGCGCGTGCTGTTCGTGTGTTTCGCGGGCGCGGCGCTGGCGGTCGGCACGATCGGCACCGTGGCGCATGCGTTGCCGTGGCTGTTGCTGGTTGTGTTCGCGGGCGGCTTCTGCGTGGTCGGCGGGCAACCGGCGGTCAACGCGCTGGCCGGTCATTTTTATCCGACCGCCCTGCGCTCGACAGGCATAGGCTGGAGCCTTGGCATTGGCCGGATCGGCTCGGTGATCGGACCGCTGATCGGCGGTCAATTGATCGCACTGAACTGGTCGAACGCCGCGCTGTTCCATGCGGCGGCCCTGCCGGTGCTGTGCTCCGCGCTGCTGGTGATCGCGCTGGCCGCCGCCACACGCGAACGCGGCCGGCCGTCCGAGCCGCGGACCGCATGAAATGACGAGATCGAGTATCAACGGAGAACCTAGCATGGATACCCAAACCCGTACGCCGCACACAGGCAACTCGCGGCTCGAAATCGAGCCCGGTTATCAGTCGGGCTTCGCAAACGAATTCGCCACGGAGGCCTTGCCGGGTGCGTTGCCGCAAGGCCGCAATTCGCCGCAGCGCGCGGCTTATGGGCTATATGCCGAACAACTGTCGGGCACGGCCTTCACCGCGCCGCGTGGCCATAATCGCCGTTCGTGGTTGTACCGGATTCGTCCGGCGGCGGTGCATATGCCGTTCACGCAACTGCCTTCGGAGCGGCTCGTCGCCAACTTTGCCGAGGTGCCGCCGACGCCGCCCAACCAGTTGCGCTGGGACGCGTTGCCGATGCCGGCCGAGCCGACCGACTTTATCGACGGCTGGGTGACGATGGCGGGCAACGGCGCGGCGGAATCCATGAGCGGCTGCGCGATTCATCTGTACGCGGCGAACCGCTCGATGCAGGACCGCTTCTTCTATACCGCCGACGGCGAATTGCTGATCGTGCCGCAGGAAGGACGCCTGCACATCGCCACCGAGCTTGGCAAGCTCGACATCGAGCCCTTCGAAATCGCGGTGATTCCGCGCGGCGTGCGCTTCGCGGTGAGCCTGCCGGATGGCGCGGCGCGCGGCTACATCTGCGAGAACTTCGGGGCGTTGTTGCGTCTACCGGATCTCGGGCCGATCGGCTCGAACGGCCTTGCCAATCCGCGTGATTTCCTCACGCCGCATGCGGCCTATGAAGACCGTGAGGGCGACTTCGAACTCGTCGCCAAGATGAACGGCAACCTGTGGCGCGCGGACATCGGCCACTCGCCGCTCGACGTAGTCGCGTGGCACGGCAACTACGCGCCGTACAAGTACGATCTGCGCCGCTTCAACACGATCGGCTCGATCAGTTTCGACCATCCGGATCCGTCGATCTTCCTCGTGCTGCAATCGCAAACCGATACGCCGGGCGTCGATAGCATTGACTTCGTGATTTTCCCGCCGCGCTGGCTCGCCGCCGAAGATACGTTCCGCCCGCCATGGTTCCATCGCAACGTGGCGAGCGAGTTCATGGGACTCGTGCACGGCGTGTACGACGCCAAGGCCGAAGGCTTCGTGCCGGGCGGCGCGAGCCTGCACAACTGCATGTCGGGTCATGGCCCGGACGCGGAGACGTTCGAGAAAGCCTCGCACAGCGATACGTCGACGCCGAAGAAAGTCGGCGACACGATGGCCTTCATGTTCGAAACCCGCACGCTGATCAAGCCGACGCGCTTCGCGCTCGAAACCGCGCAATTGCAGGCACATTACTACGAGTGCTGGCAAGGTCTCACGAAACATTTCAACCCGGAGCAACGATGAACGCATTGAGCGATCTTCAGGCGACGCTCGATCCGTCGCGCAAGAGTTGGGTCGAATCGGCCAACGATTCGGCCAATGACTTTTCGATTCAGAATCTACCGTTCGGTATTTTTAGCGACGACCTGAATGCGACGCGCCGCGTAGGCGTCGCGATCGGCGGCAGCATCGTCGATCTGGCCGCGCTCGAAAGCGCGGGTCTGTTGAGCGTGCCTTCGTCGAATGCCGGCGACAGCGTGTTCGTGCGCGACGCGTTGAACGATTTCATCGCACTCGGTCGCGACGCATGGCGCGGCGTGCGCATTCAGTTGAGCAAGCTGCTGTCACGCGATAACGCGACGTTGCGCGACGACGCCGAATTGCGTAGTCGCGCGCTGATCCGCCAGGCCGATGCGCAATTGCATCTACCGGTGCAGATTCCAGGCTACACCGATTTCTATTCGTCGAAGGAGCACGCGACGAACGTCGGCTCGATGTTCCGCGATCCTAAGAATGCGCTGCTGCCGAACTGGTCGGAGATGCCGATCGGTTACAACGGACGCGCGTCGTCGGTAGTGGTGAGCGGCACGCCGGTGCGTCGTCCTAATGGGCAGTTGAAGTTGCCGGACCAGGATCGTCCTGTGTTCGGCGCGTGTCGCAAGCTGGATATCGAACTGGAAACCGGCTTCGTGATCGGCGCGGGCAATGCTTTGGGTGAGCCGGTGGCGTGCGCGGATGCCGAAGCGCATATCTTCGGTATGGTGCTGTTGAACGACTGGAGTGCGCGCGATATCCAGCAGTGGGAATACGTGCCGCTCGGACCGTTCAATTCGAAGACCTTCGCGACCACGATCTCGCCGTGGATCGTGACGCTCGACGCGCTCGAACCGTTCCGCGTCGCGCAGCCGGCGCAGGAACCGCAGCCGCTGGCGTATCTGCGTCACGACGGCGACCATGCCTTCGATATCACGCTGGAAGTGACGCTGCGCCCGCAGCAGGCGAAAGAGGCGAGCACGATCTCGCGAACCAACTTCAAGCACATGTACTGGACGATGGCGCAGCAGCTCGCGCATCACACGGTATCGGGCTGCAATACGCGCGTGGGCGATCTGATGGGCTCGGGCACGATCAGCGGACCGACGGAGGACTCGTTCGGCAGCCTGCTGGAGTTGACGTGGAACGGCAAGAACCCGCTGGAGTTGCAGGAAGGCGGCACGCGCAGTTTCATCGAAGACGGCGATGAGTTGATGCTCGCCGGTTGGTGCCAGGGTGAGGGTTATCGTGTGGGTTTTGGCGCGTGTGTCGGGGAGATTCTGCCGGCGTTGAAGTAAGGCTGTTATAGCGGGCGAGGCGCCGCAACGTGCATAACAAAAACGGGGAAGCCACGAGCAATGGCTTCCCCGTTTTGTTTTTCACGCGTCATCTTGCGCGGCGCCAGAGTCTGTTGATCGATCCGCGACCCGCGACCCGCGATGCGCGATCCGCACTCGCGCCTCTCTCCAAGCCACGACGACAAACGCCAAATCAGCGGGGAGCAGCACGTCCGCCGTCGCATCGCTGCCGGCGCCGCGGCGCAGCACCAGGATCAGCAGCCGATCAACCCGCGATCCGCACCGGCGCCCGCCGTCTCTCCCACCAAACGGCCACCAGAAATGCCAACGCTGCGACGAGCAGCACACCGACCATCGCGTCATTCCCGACGCCCTTCATCAGCGCACCAGCCACCAGCGGCCCACCGAAACTCGCCGCGCTCCACGACGCGCCCACCAGCGAACTCGCGGACACCAGCGCGACACCGCGAAAGCGTTCGCCGCAGGCAACCAGCGACAGCGTATAAATCGCGCCCGCCGCCGCGCCGAGCACGTAGAGCAGCGGCCAGCATAGCCACGGGGAGGTGATCGCCCACGGCAGCAAGGGCAGCAGCGCCACGACGATCACACCGCAACCGATATGCACGCGTTCGCGTCCAAGCCGGTCAGCCAGCCAGCCGATCGGGAATTGCATCGTCGTATCGCCGAGCAGCAGTGCCGACGCGAACAGCACGGCCACTTCGCTCGTGATGCCGTGCGACATCGCAAAGAGCGGCAGCAGCGAGAGCGCGATCGTGTCGAACAACGCGAAGAAGCCGGTGCCGATCGCGAGCGCCGGCATCAGCGGTAAAACATGACGCCAACTGCCGTGCGCCGCGTGCTCATCCTCGGACGCTTGCGGGGTCTTGCGAATCGTGGCGAGCATCGGCAGCGCCAGCAGAAAGATCGCGCCGCAAATCAGGAAGCGCCATTGCGTGAAGCCGGCGATCTGACTCACCAGCACCGGACCGGCCATCTGGAACAGCGTGAAGTTGGTCGCGTAAATGGCGATGACGCGGCCGCGCGTGGCGTCGTCGGCCAATTGATTGACCCAGGCTTCGCCGATCGTGAAGAGGAGCATCAACGCGGCGCCGCACAGCACGCGCAGCACGGCCCACAGCCACAGGTTCGAGGTGAGTTGCATCAGCGCGGTGGCGAACGCCACCACCAGCACGGCGCCGACGATCACCTGGCGGCCGCCGAAACGCGCCGCGATCCATCCCGCGAGCGGCACGATGACGAGCCCACCGCCCGCTTGCGCGGCGGTCAGCAGGCCGACCACATCGGTGCCGTAGCCGGCTTGCGTGAGCGCGAGGGCGGTGAGGGGAAGCGTCGCGCCGCTGCCGAGTCCGACGACGGCGACGCTCAGGATCAAAGCGAGGAAATCGCGAGTGAAGATGACTTTCATCGGCCGAGATGCTACTACGGCCGTGAGTCAACCGCACCTGTGCGCGGCTTGAGAGGAGTGCGGAGAAGGGCGCTTAGCTCGCCATCGCCATGCGTTGTGCGCGCCGGTCGATCGACACCGACCACAGCGTCAGCACCAGCGCGCCAATCGACGTCGCCACGCCGACCCACGGCAGTGTCGTGAGCGGAGCGCCCGCGCCGATCGCCATGCCGCCGAGCCACGCGCCCGTCGCATTGCCGAGGTTGAAGGCGCCTTGATTCAACGTCGAAGCAAGATTCGGCGCATGGCTCGCGCGGTCGACGATCAGCATTTGCAGCGGCGGCACGATCGCGAAGGCCAGAATGCCCCACACGAAAATCGTGATCATCGCCGGGATCTCCGCATGCATGGTGCCGGCGAAGACGGTCAGGATCACGACGATCGCCAACAGGAACGCCACCAGCGAAGGCATCAGCCGCCAGTCGGCGAGCTTGCCACCGAGCGTGCTGCCCACCGTCAGGCCAAGGCCGAACAGCAGCAGTACGAGCGTGACCGCGTGCGGCGTAAAGCCGGTCACGTCTTCGAGAATCGGCGTGATGTACGTGAAGGTGGAAAAGAGGCTTGCCGACGCGAGCACGCTGATGCCGAGCACCATCAGCACCTGCGGGTTCTTCAGCACGCTGAATTCGCGGACGAGGCTGGCCTTCTGCATTTCGATCTTCGCCGGCAGGCACACGGCGAGCGCGGCCGCCGCGACGACGCCGATGCCCGTCACCGCCCAGAACGTGGCGCGCCAGCCCACCGCCTGGCCGAGCGCGGTGCCGAGCGGCACGCCCAGCACGTTGGCAAGCGTGAGGCCCGTGAACATCAACGCGATGGCTTGCGCACGGCGGTTCGGCGCGACGAGGCCGGCGGCCACCACGGAGCCGATGCCGAAGAACGCGCCATGGCAGAACGCCGTCACGATGCGTGCGGCCATTAGCACCGCGTAGCCCGGCGCCACCGCGCACAGCAGATTGCCGACGATGAACACGCCGATCAGGCTCATCAGCGCTTTCTTGCGCGGCATGTTGGCGACCGCGATGGCGACGATCGGCGCGCCGATGGTCACGCCGAGCGCATACGCCGACACCAGCATGCCGGCCGCCGGGATCGACACGGACAGGTCGCGCGCGACATCGGGCAACAACCCCATGATTACGAATTCGGTGGTACCGATTCCAAACGCGGCAACGGCAAGGGCGAGCAGGGGTAAAGGCATGATGAAGGAGCGCGAATCGGCGCGACAGGAGGCGTCGCGCGGCCGGCGCGCGTTTTCGGGGCGAAAACGCGTGCGCCGTACAGGGGTAAAACAGTAGGGGATTCTACCTAAGTCAAAACGGGCTTGCTGAGCGTCAATGCTGGTGTTGTTTTTTGCTGATAGGTGCGCCGGCACCTCGTCGCGTGTCTAATGTTTGCCGCCGCTGCCGTCTCCGCTACCGCCGCCGCCTCGCGTCTCGCTATGACGGCCGGCGCCGCTGGTGAATTGCGTCGCGCCCGCCACGCCTTCGTCGAAAACCGCCGGGTAGCCGCCGGCGCCTTCGCGGCGCAATGCTTCGGCGACATCGTCGAGCATGCTGTTTTCCAGCACCGAGCGGCGGTCGGCGAGCAACGCTGCCTGCGGAAATGCGGCCAGTTCGGCGGCCAACCGTTCGGCCGCCGCGCGTGCCGTGCCCTTCGGTACGACGCGATTGGCGAGGCCGAAGCTGAGCGCTTCCTGCGCGTTCACCGCGCGACCGGTCAGGATCAGGTCCAGCGCACGTGACAGTCCGATCAAGCGCGGTATACGGATCGTGCCACCGTCGATCAGCGGAATTCCGACGCGCCGGCAGAACACGCCGAGCACCGCGTCGTCCTCGACGACTCTGAGATCGCACAGGGCCGCCAGCTCCAGTCCGCCCGCGACCGCATAGCCGGCAATCGCGGCAATCACCGGCTTGCTGAAGCTCATCCGAGTCGGTCCCATCGGACCCGGGCCGCTGCCGTCGGCGTGCAGCTCGTTGCGGCGAGTGTCGTCGGCGAGAGCGGTCAGGTCCGCGCCCGCGCAAAAGGTGCCGCCCGCGCCGAACAGCACCGCCGCGCGCCACGCGGGCTCCGCCTCGAAGCGGGCAAACGCGGCGCTGAGCGCCTCGGCGACAGGACGATCCACAGCATTTCGACGCGCCGGACGCTCAAGTACGATCGTGGCCACGCCGATATCCCGATTAGCTTCGATGCGCACGTGGTCATTGAAATTTTGCGTGGTTATCATCGTTGTCACCGTAGAAGTCATCAGCGTTTGCCCGCTTGTCGCGGGGTTGTGAGCAGTGTGCTCATGCAGAGTAATTAATACCGTGGCCTGTCATGCTTCTTACACAATCGGCTCGTAGCGTAAGCGCTCTCCTAACGCGCTGGCGCCTTTTCGCCAGCTTATCGAGCCTGCTTTTGCCCTTGTCCAATTCATCGTCAGCCGCCGCGCCGGCTTGTGCCGAAACGGTCTGGACCGTGCCTCTGCCAGAGCATCCATGGTACGACCATGTGCGCCTGAAACGCGTATTCGTCACGGACGGCACGCGGCATCAGGTCGTACTCGTCGACGTACGCAAGCTGCTCGCGTGCGCCGATCGCGACAATACCGATTACGTGCTGAAGCCGGTCGCCGAATGGCATTCGGGCAAGGTGCGCGGCATTCGCGAGTTTCTCGATCCGGAGAATCCGCGTATTCCGCAGATGCCGTACGTGACCATCTCGACGCGTCGCGCGCCGGGTGTGCTGGGCTGGTTCGGACTGGAGCGCGAAGGCGTGGTGGCGTTTCGCAACGGCCAGCATCGTGCGCGCTATCTTGCCGATGCGGGCGCGCGCTGGTTTCCGGTCGAAGTGCACGAGCGCGAGGCGACCTTGCTGCGCGAACTCTGCGGCGCCGCGGACGACGCGCGCACCGTGGTCCGCGCGACGCCGCTGAACACCGGCGGCGTCTAGGCAGGCGCGCGCACCACGTTGCGCGGCGTGCCGGCCTGCCACGCGGCGACGTTGTCTAGCGTGGTCAGGGCGATCTCGTTCATCGCCTCGCGCGTGAAGAACGCCTGATGCGCGGTGACGATCACGTTCGGGAACATCAACAGACGCGCAAGCACATCGTCCTGCAACGGCAGGTTCGAGTGATCCTCGAAGAACAGGCCTCCTTCTTCCTCGTACACATCGAGCCCGAGATGGCCGAGTCGGCCATCTTTCAGGGCGCCGATCAGCGCATTGCTTTCGACGAGGCCGCCACGGCCGGTATTGATCAGCATCGCGCCGCGCTTCATCTTGGCGAGCGCTGGGCCGTCGATGAGATGGTACGTGTCCGGCACCAGTGGGCAATGCAGGCTGACCACGTCGGCTTCGGCGAGCAGCGTGTCGAGCGGCACGTAGCGCGCGCCGAGCGCGAGCAGGTCGTCGGCCGGCTTGCCGGGATCGTAGGCGAGCACCTGCATGCCGAAGCCCGCCATGATGCGCCCGAATACGCGGCCGATCATGCCGGTGCCGATCACACCCACGGTCTTGCCATGCAGGTCGAAACCGAGCAGACCGTGCAGCGAAAAGTCGCCTTCGCGCGTACGTGCGACGGCGCGCGGCAGCCGCCGGTTCAGCGCCAGAATCAAGCCGACCGCATGTTCGGCCACTGCGTGCGGCGAATAGGCCGGCACCCGCGCAACCGGGACGCCGAGACGCTCGGCCGCGGCCAGATCGACGTGATTGAAGCCCGCCGAGCGCAGCGCGATCATGCGCGTGCCGCCGGCATGAAGCCGCTCCAGTACCGTCGCGTCGACGTTGTCGTTGACGAACGGACACACCACGTCGTAGCCCTGCGCGAGAATGGCCGTCTCGCTGTCGAGGTGCGACTCCTGGCAGTGCAGTTCATAGCGATGCGCGGCATTGGCTTCGGTGAACGTGTCGCGGTCGTACTGGCGGCTGCTGAACAGGATCATGCGCATGTGGACTCCGAAGAATGCGTGCCGGCGCTAATAGAGAAACGGACTCAGGGCGCGGCGGACGAGCGCTCCAGTATAGGTTAGCCATGCGGACGCACTGCATTGCAATCCATCCGCGTTTGCTAAAAATCATTCTTTTGCGAAGTCAAACGAAACGCGAGTTAAAAAATAATATTGACAGCCACACAAAATTACAATATTTATTAAAAAAGCGGTTCCAAAAATGCATGTTCACTCATGCTGTAATAAATTGGCCATCAGCAGACGATGTCTTTTTCAAGGCGCAAGGCAACTTCGCGAGGAAAGAGTGACTGTCGAGCTATCGGAAGACCGTTTCAATTCGTGCCGCTGCAGTGCGGCAAATCAGCTCGGGCGCGACGCGCGTCATTTCACTGCCACAAATTAAATTTTCACTCAATCGCGATGCTGATTGAGTGATGCATGCGTCAAATCGCGACGAATTAATTCACTCGAGTTCTTCAAGTGGTTATTCAGTCTCCTGCTAATAAACCCGTCAATGGGCGAGTCTACATGATCGGTGAATTGCTGAGATCTCAACCGGAGATCGCGCTGTTCGCAAGTCTTGCAATTGGATATTTCATTGGTTCGTTCCGCATCGGTCCGATTCAGCTCGGCGGCGTGTGCGGCACGCTGATCGTCGCGTTGCTGTTAGGCCAGACAGGCGCGCGCATCGCGCCCGATCTGAAGAACATCGCTTTCGCGCTGTTCATCTTCGCGCTGGGCTTTACCGGTGGCCCGCAGTTCTTTGCCAACATCGGCCGCGGCTGGCGCTATGGGTTGCTGTCGGTGGTCGAGATCGTGTCGGTGCTGGCGCTGATCATGATCGCGGTGGCCGTCATGCGGCTCGATGCCGGCACTGCGGCCGGCCTGCTGGCCGGCGCCGCGACGGAATCCGCCGTGATCGGCACGGCGTCCGAGGCGATCGCCAAGCTCGGCTTCGGCGACGCGGAAACGGTCCGCCTGCAGGCCAATATCGTGACCGCGTACAGCGTGAGCTACCTGTTCGGCCTGATCACCATCGTGCTTTTTACGAGCCAGTTCGCGCCGCTGCTGCTGCGCGTCAATCTGCGCGACGAAGCCGAGCGCGTGTGGCGCAAGCTCGGCGGCGAAGGCTCGTTCGGCGAGGGTCAGCGCGCGGCGGCGCCTGCGCTGGTGGGGCGGGCGTTTCTCGTCGGCGCGGCGGCTGGCGCGACGATCCGGGCGTTCGAACAGCAGTACGGCTTCAACCTGACGGTCGAGCGCGTGCGGCGCAACGGCGCGAACCTGCCGGCCGAACCGCAACTGACCCTCGCGCCCCACGACGTCATTCTGCTGGCGGGGCGGCGTGAAGCGATCGTAGCGGCCGCCGCCAGTCTCGGCGACGAAGTGGGCGGCGCGGACTTCGGCCTCGTGATCGCCGAACAGGTCGATGTGGTGCTGACGCGCCGCGATCTGCATGGCCGGACCATCGCTCAGGTGCGCGAACAGGCCACGCCGGAAAACGGCCGGGGAGTCTACATCGCGGCGGTCACGCGGCTCGAAACCACGGTGCCGGCGCTGCCCGGCACCGAACTGAATCGCGGCGACGTACTGACGCTGGTGGGCGCCAAGGCCGATGTCGAACGCGGTGCGAAGCGTCTGGGCTACATGCTCGTCGCGACGCAGAAGACCGACTTCGTCTGTCTGGCTCTGGGCGTGCTGGTCGGTATGGCGATCGGCCATCTTGGCGGACGGGTGGGCGGCGTCTCGGTCGCGCTCGGCACCGGTGGCGGTTGTTTGCTGTCGGGGCTGCTGTTCGGCTGGATCCGTTCGCGGTATCCGCTGATCGGTTCGCTGCCTTCGGCGGCGGCGCAAATCCTCAAGGACTTCGGTCTCGCCACTTTCATCGCGGCAGTCGGGCTGTCGGCGGGACCGGACGCCATCAAGCTGGTGCGTGAATATGGTCTCGCGTTGCCGGTGGCCGGGATTCTGATGGTGCTCGTGCCGGGACTGCTGTCGTTATGGATCGGCCGCATGTTCCTCAAGCTCGAGGCGCCCATGCTGCTCGGCGCGATTGCGGGCCAGCAATGCAGCACGCCCGCGATCAGCGCACTCGTGGGCGTGACGGGAAATTCCACACCCGTGATCGGCTACACGATCACGTATGCACTCTCGAACATTCTGTTGCCGTTGATGGGTCCGGTCGTAGTCGGCCTCGCCGGGAAATTCCATTAGGCGGCAGATGTGCCGGACGTGGCGCGCCGTGCCACGTTCGGTCGATGCAGCAGGCGGCGTGCGGCGCGCGACTCGATGGCGCTCCCTGTGCGCAAGGAGCACCCGGTAAAGTACTCAGGATCGCAAACTATCCAGCGAGGGCACGATGGACTGGCTACATCACATCTTTCAGAAATCACCCGAGATTGCGCTGTTTCTGTCGCTCGCAGTCGGCTACTTCATCGGGCAGATCAACTTCGGCAAATTCCAGTTGGGCGGCGTGGGCGGGTCGCTGCTGGCCGCGGTCGTGATCAGTCAGGCAGGCGTGACGATCGATAACGGCGTGAAGGCGGTGATGTTCGCCGTCTTCATCTACGCGGTCGGCTATGACTCCGGGCCCGGGTTCTTCAACTCGTTGAACCGCAAGACGCTGCGCGAGATCGCGATGGCCGTGTTTCTGGCGGTTAGCGCGCTAGCCACCGTGGTCATCTGCGCGAAGCTGTTCCACCTGAACAAGGGACTCGCCGCCGGGCTCGCGGGCGGCGCGCTGACCCAATCGGCGATTATCGGCACGGCGGGCGACGCGATCGCGCGTCTCGGCTTGCCGGCGGATCAGGTCAAGTCGCTGCAATCGGACGTGGCGATCGCTTACGCGGTGACCTATGTGTTCGGCTCGCTGGGCGCGATCATCGTGTGCGTGAATATCCTGCCTAAATTCATGGGCCAAAGTTTGCGCGACGCCTCGATCCAGGCGGAACGCGAGTTGACGTCAGGCGCGCCGTCTATCGCGCCGGGGCAGCTCTCGGCGTTGCCCGAGATGGTCGGCCGCGCGTACAAAATCGATGTCAGCGCCGGCAAAACGGTGAAGGACGTCGAAACCCAGCACCAGGACCTTTTGACGATCGAGCGGATCAAGCGCGACGGCCATCAACTCGACCCGGCGCCCGACCTCGTATTGAAGCCCGACGACGTAGTGCTGGTGGTGGGCCGCCGCGAGGGCGTGGTCGCGTTTGGCGCGAGCGGCGGCGAGGTGGCCACCGTCGAGGACGTCGGCGTCGTCATGCAGACACGTCAAGGCGTGTTCACGCGCAAGGGCATGAATCACACCACGATCGCCGCCGCGCGAGAATTGTTGGACCGCGATATGCGTCACGGCGTCTACATCCAGGGTATTTCGCGCGCCGGTCAGCCACTGCCGATCCTGCCGGAAACCCAACTCGAGCACGGCGACGTCCTCACCTTCTACGGGTCGCCGAAAGACACCAAGCGCGCCGTCGACATCGCCGGCTACGAGTTGCCCTACAGCATCAAAACCGACTTCATCTACATGGGCGTCGGCCTCGTGCTCGGTTTGCTGATCGGGTTGATCGTCATCAACGTCGGCGGCATTCCGCTCACGCTCGGCTCGGGCGGCGGCTGTCTGCTGGCCGGCCTGCTGTTCGGCTGGATGCGCGGCAAGCATCCCATGTACGGCGTGATGCCGTCGGCGGCTTCGCGGCTGCTGCAGGATTTCGGTCTCGCGGCGTTCGTGGTGGTGGTGGGGCTCAACTCCGGCTTGCAGGCCGTGGTGACGGTCAAGCAACTCGGCATCACGATTTTTCTGCTCGGCGTGTTCGTCACGCTGTTTCCGCTGTTGCTCACCATGCTGTTCGGCCGCTATGTGCTGAAGTACAACAACGCAGCCATTCTGGCCGGCGCGCTGGCCGGCTCGCGCAGCGCGAATCCCGCATTCGGCGGCGTGCTCGACAAGGCGGAAAGCGCCGTGCCGACCGTGCCGTTCGCGATCACGTACGCCATCGCGAACGTCGCGCTGACGCTGCTCGGGCCGCTCGTGGTCGGGCTCGTCTAGCGCGGGCATCCATCGATCTCTCTTGCGCCGGCGCTCATCGGGCGATCATCGCCGCGCCGGCGTCTTTCACTTGACTCATTGGAGAACGCATCATGGCAAAAGACAAGGGCGACAAGAAGCACGCAGATATGGCACAAGCAGGCATGGCCGCGCTCAGCCCGTTCGAGTTGAAGGACGAACTGATCAAGGCGGCCGGTGGCGGCGCCGTGGAGCGGCCCGCCAATGCGGCGATGCTCAACGCCGGCCGCGGCAACCCCAATTTTCTGGCGACGATTCCGCGCCACGGCTTCTGGCAACTCGGCCTCTTTGCGATGCGCGAATCGGAGCGCTCGTTTGCCTACAGGCCGGAAGGCGTGGGCGGCTTTCCGCGACGCGAGGGCTTAGAAGAACGCTTCGATCTGTTCTTGCGCGAAAACAGGGGCGTGCCGGGCGTCGACTTCCTGCGCGGCGCCGTGTCGTACGTGCGCGACCAGTTGGGATACTCGGCGGGCGACTTCCTGTATGAAATGTGCGAAGGCATTCTCGCGTCGAACTATCCGGTGCCGGACCGCATGCTCAAGCTGTCCGAACTGATCGTCGGGCAGTATCTGCGCAAGGAGATGATCGGCGATCATCCTTTTGTCGGCGAGTTCGACGTGTTCGCGGTGGAAGGCGGCACGGCGGCGATGACGTATATCTTCAACTCGATGCGCGAGAACCATCTGATCAAGGAGGGCGACACGATCGCGCTCGGCATGCCGATTTTCACGCCGTACATCGAGATTCCGAGACTGAACGACTACAGGCTCAACGTGGTGAATCTCGAAGCCGACGTCGCGAACGGCTGGCAGTATTCGAAGAAGGAACTCGACAAGCTGCGCGATCCGAAGGTGAAGGCGTTCTTCCTCGTCAATCCGAGCAATCCGCCTTCGGTGAAGATCGATGACGAAAGCCTTCAATACATCGCCGACATCGTCAAGGAGCGGCCCGATCTGATCCTGCTCACCGACGACGTGTACGGCACCTTTGCCGACAACTTCGTATCGCTATTCGCGCTTGCGCCGAAGAACACCGTTCTCGTGTACTCGTACTCGAAGTACTTCGGCGCGACCGGCTGGCGTCTGGGCACTATTGCGACGCACCGCGACAACGTGCTCGACAAACTGATCGCCGACTTGCCGAAGGACGCGAAGAAGCAGTTGCATGAGCGTTACGAATCGATCACGACGGAGCCGGACAAGCTCAAGTTTATCGATCGCCTCGTGGCCGACAGCCGCACCGTCGCGCTGAATCACACGGCGGGTTTGTCGACGCCGCAGCAGGTGCAGATGGTGCTATTTTCGCTGTTCTCGCTGATGGACACGCCCGACGCATACAAGAACGCGTTGAAGCGGCTGATCCGCAAGCGCAAGCAGGCGCTTTACGAAGAGGTCGGCATTTCGTTCGCGGACGACGATCCTAACCAGGTCGACTACTACACGATTCTCGACGTCGAATTCTTCGGCGAGCGGATGTTCGGGCGCGAGTTCGTCGACTGGTTGCTGAAGAATGCCGAGCCTTCCGAGTTGCTGTTCCGGCTCGCGCGCGAAGCTCGCGTCGTGCTGTTGCCGGGCCGTGGCTTCGGCACCCAGCATCCGTCGGGGCGTGTGTCGCTGGCGAACCTCAACGAGTCCGACTACCGGCAGATTGGCCGCGCCGTGCGCAAGTTGATGGAAGACTATGTGGAGCGTTTCAATGCGGCGACCGGCAAGAAGCTCGACAAGACGAAGGTGAAGTAACGGCGCGGCTCGCCGCGTTGCCTCGCTAACAAGCATAGTCAAAAAACTTGCGCAATCGCGCGGATCGGTGAATGATCGAACAGGCGGCCTCGTCAGCGTCCATGCTGGCGGGGCCGTTTGCTCCTTTGCGTTCTGACATTCACGTACCGATCATCATGCCGACTTCATCATTCACATCCGCATCTTCCGCAGTGCCCTGTCCGGTTGTCGAGTCGCTCGACGCCATTCTTCCCGAAGAGCCGCTCCTGATGATGGGCGCCGGCCCCGTGCCGATTCCCGCGGCGGTGGCCAAGGCCAACGCGATCGTGATCAATCACCTGGGCGGCACGATGGTGAAGGTGATCGGGCAGGTGAAGTCGATGGCGCGCTATGTGTTCCAGACGAACTCGAAATGGGTGCTGGGCGTGGCCGGACCAGGGTCGGCCGCGATGGAGATGGCGATTTCGAACCTCGCGTGGGAAGGTACGCGGGTGCTTTCCATCAAGAATGGTTTTTTCAGCGAGCGGATGGCGGAGATGGGGCGGCGCGTCGGCGCGCGGGTTAGTACGCTCGATGTCGCTGATCGCGCGGTGGCGAGTCTTGAGGAGATTGCCGGGGCGATTCGGCGCGAGCGTCCCGAGATCGTAACGGTGGTGCAGGGCGAGACGTCGAATACGGTGTGGAATTATCACCTGAAGGAGATCGCCGCGTTGGCGAAGGCCGCTGGCGCGTTGGTGATCGTCGATGCGGTTTGTACATTGAGTACGATGCCGCTGGAGATGGATGCCTGGGGGATCGATGCGGTGATTACGGGTGGGCAGAAGGGGTTGTCGTCGATTCCTGGGGTGTCGTTGATCGCGTTTTCCGATGCGGCCTGGGAGCGCGTGAAAGGGCGCACGGCGCCGAATGCGCATTGGTGTCTTGATGCTTCACTCGCGGAGAATTTTTGGCATAACGCGGGTTATCACTATACGGCGCCTGTTTCTGGCGTTCTGGCTTTGCATGAAGCTTTGAGGCTTGTTTGTGCTGAGACGCTGGAGAAGCGGTTTACGCGGCATTTGAAGTGTTCGCTGGCGCTGCAGGATGGCGTCGCTGCGATGGGGTTGCGGTTGTACACGCCGAAAGCTTGCCGGTTGAATTCCGTAGTTGGGATCGAGGTGCCCGAGGGGTTCAGTCCCGCGGATGTCTGTTCGCATATCTCGCGGATGCATCAAGTGGAGATTTCCGGTTCGTTTGGATTGCCAATTGTTCGTATCGGGCAGATGGGCGAGCAGTGTCGGGAACACAATCTGTTTCGCACGGTGCATGCGCTTGGCAGGACGATGGTCGATCTCGGCGTGAAGGTCGATTTGCCTGCGGGCGTTGCGGCTTTGGAGCGAGGGTTGTCGGGCGGTAAGTAGGACGCCGACACGACTGTGACTATGGCCGAAGTCACGTACCTGACTTGACGGTTTTTTCAGGACTATGCGCGACGGCACTTGCGGACGCGGTGCCTTCGTTCCGCACTTCTATAGGTTCCTCGAAGCCGACCCAATGCGCGATGCCAAGGCGCTTCGTCGTGAGCCAGATCGCTATCGGTAACGCCAACCCGGTCGCACTGCCGAGCACAAAGTGAACCACGGGCTGGCTGATGTGAAAGGCCAGCAACGCGTTCCAGACCACAGCGGTAGCGAGCACGTGCAGCAGATACACCGGCTTCCACGCTGAGCCAAGCGAGACGATCCAGCGCGACCTTCGCCATATCGGCAGGCACCTTCCGATCGAAATGGCCGCTACGATACCGAGAAAACTCGCCAGCAGCGAATACAAGTCGAGGTCGTGGCCGGCACGTTGCCCCATGAATGCGACAACTGCAAAGGCAATGGTCGTGACCCACGCAAGGTGGACGCCGGCAGCATGGCCGCCTTGCCGGTCAGGCCGGGAACCGAGCAGTACGCCGGGCAGAAAGAAGACCAGGCCCCAGCATGTCATCGTGACGATGCCCCAGCGGCTCCGCGTCGCGATTGCGGCGCATACAATGAACATCGCGACAAGCAGGCAGCGGTTCGGCACCGTCAACGCCGATCGGACCTTCGTGGACCGTGGCCATACCGTGATGCAAGCGACGATCTGGCAGATGAACAGCGCGTATAGGAACCAGAATTGACCGCCGGGCACTAATGCCAAGCGAGTCAACTCAAACTGCTGGCCGGCGTAGTCTTTATAGTCGGCCACGAGCCATTCAAAAGCCATCTGCAATATCGACCAGAGCAGATATGGGTAGAGCACGCCTACGGCTATGTATTTCAGCAGGTCCGCGCGCGAGCGTTGTAAATACCCTACCGTACTCATGCCGAGGAGGAAGAAGGCAGTCGGGTATCCCAACGCGTTTGCGGCGTACCGAAGAATCTTCAGAACGCTAGACACGTGCCCGTCCTGCAGAAATCCGGCATCGCCGAGCCGGCCAATTACCTCGGCGCAAACGATCGCGATGATTGAAATGGCCAGGCAGCCTCTGATGCGCTCGTTCTTCACCATTGCCTCGTTCCGGTTCATGTTTGCGCTTGATGCCGCCGGCCGTTCACGATGTGCTAAAGCGATACATCGAAAATCACGCACCAGTTGTCGAGGCGCATCGATTCACGTCCGTCGTTGAAGCGGATCGCGTCGCCCTGCGAATCGCGCAGATTGCCGCGCGGACCATAGCGGCTGCCCGCGATGCCCGCACCATTGAATGCGTATTCGACGTGCGTACCCGCGGGGATCGGCGATTGCGCGATGATTTCCACCTCGTCGGCTCCCGTGATCGCTACTGAACGGATCGGCAGTAGAGCGCCGGAAGGTAGACGCAACGAGAAGCCATAATCCGAATTGCCGGCAACCTGCGTCGTATCCCATTTGAGCGGCGGCGCGGGAACATTGAAGCGCAGCGTGGCCGTCGTGCCGTCGCGTTGCCAGCTCAGCGGCTCGAGAGGCTTCCATGTGGCACGGTCGATCAGAATCCGCTTCAGCACCAAGCCGTAATAAGCGCCCATCCATTCGGTGCTGCGATTGTCGGTGTGTCCGCCATCGATGTAGCGAAAGAGATACATGGACACAGCCAGATGAATGTGCGGATCTTCGTGGCTGGCTTGCAGCAGAGCGAGCGCGATATGCGGATAGCGCTGGTCGAAACGGCGATGCGTGGCCAACTGATAGGTGATCATTTCGACGTCCTGCTTCTGTCCGGTCATCGCCTTCGCGTCCCGGTCGACGTCGGCGCGCAGCGTCCGCAGCTTCGCCACGTAAGTCGGAATGGAGGTCTGGCTGGAATCGTCAGCTTCCCCTTGCGTCCACGTGATGGCGCCGATGCCGTATGTTTTGCCTTCGGCGTCAGCAAGCCGCTTTGCCTGAGCGATGTCGCGCAGCAACTGCGAGTAATAGCGTCCAGGCTCCGACAGCGTCGCAATAGCCATCGATCCTTCACCGGGCGCAGAGCCAACGAACCGATAGGGGATGTCCGCATGATTTTGCAGGTTCTCCTGTTCGATCAGTTGCATGGCCATATTCAGCGTGCCGCTGGTCGGTGTCTCGGCCTTGTCGCCCCATTGAGTCTCGACTAACGGGACGAACTGTTTGTAGGCGACCTCGACGTTTCCGCTTTGAATGCTGTCTTGAACCCGCACGCCGCCATTGAAGCGCAACGAAGAATAGCGTTGGTGGGTGGACAGCACAGGCCGGTTATAGAAGCCCTGACTGAGCGACTGACCGTAGCTGATGACGTGGGTAATATCCCACGGCGCAGCGCCATGCGGAATCCATGCCGAGTAAGCCGGCTCGATGCGACCGTCGCCAGAGCCGGGCTGCGTAGCGTCGAAGATAGTCGTCGTAGCCAACGCGCTTACGGCCGACACCTTCTGCACTGCCCAGGTATTTGCCGACGATGTGAGCGTGAAGCGAATCTGACTACCCGGTCTTCCGTCGACGTTTTGCACGACCACGCTTGCCTGGTTGCCATCGACTTGCGTGCTGTAAGTTTCGGGCATCGCGGTCAAACGATCGCAGGCGGTGGCCGTCGATATATGTAAGAGCTGCTGGAACAGACTTTTCACAGCCGCGAGCGCGACGGCGTCGGCTCCGCAGGTCGAACGGTTATATCGCCACAGGGGATCGAAATTGTCTCTCCATGCGTGCACTGCGCTGTCGACGCGATGATCTTCTGAGGAGACGGCCGCACGATTACCTTGCTGCGAACATGCGCAGCACACGATTGCCAACAGGACGGGGTAAACGAAACGCATTGCATCATCCTTATCGTTCATCTGCGCCGGACGATTGTAGGGGGAACGATATAAGCGTTATGTGCGACCTCGCACGAAAGCGGAGGCATCGAACATACGGAGGACGCGCAGCGGAGACGTCCAGACGTCTAATGAAGTAAACGCCAGAGAACAAGATATCAGACCGCGCCAGAAGCGACCGCGCAGCGCAAGTCGAGAGGTATGACTGTTGTGTCCACAGGAGCGGAATGTGCGAGAGCACAGATTCCAGATGCACCACTAGCGAGGGCGGCGCGGGGGCCCGCTTATGAGCTAGCGGTGTGAAACGGCTTTCTTTGCCTACTTTCTTTGCGCGGCGGCAAAGAAAGTAGGTGCCTGCCCCGCACAGGGGCGACGCTAATAAACCGCCGAGAATTCAAGGAAAGGCCAAAACCGAAAGAACCCAAACCCTCACAACGCCGCAGGCAAATTAGTCACCTTAGCATTCCGAAGATAAAGCAAAGTAGACAACCCCACCCCTGCAGCAGCCGCAACAGCGGCAAAGAGGAAAACCGACCCATACCCAAACTCCCCTGCGATATACCCCGCCAGCGGCCCAGTAATCCCAAGCGAGAGATCCAGAAACACGGAATAAGCCGACAAAGCCGCTCCCCGGCTAGCCGGCGGCACGAGCCCCACAGCCTCGACCCCGAGTGCCGGAAACACCAACGCAAATCCGAATCCGGTCAAAGCCGCGCCGGCGAGCGCAATATGAGGCTCGGGCGCCAGCCACAACATCAACAGCCCGGCACACTCAAACGAAAACGAAGCAATCGCGACCCGAAACCCGCCGTAGGTCTTGATCGTATTGGCAAACAACAACCGCGCGCCAATAAACAGCGTCCCGAACACCGTCAACGACAAAGCGGCATTCGGCCAATGCCTGGCCGCATAAAACAGCGTGATAAAAGTAGCGATCGACCCAAACCCGGCTGAACCGAGCGCCAACCCAATCCCGTGCGGCAACACCCGCGTGAACACACTCCGATACGACATGCGCTCGCCATGCACAATCGGCACCGACGCGATCGGACGAGCCAGATAAAAACCAAGCGCCGCGAGCAGAACCACCAGAATCCCCAATGCGGCAAACCCAACCGTATGCTCGATCGCCACGCCCAGCGGCGCGCCGACTGCCAGCGCGCCGTATGTCGCGATACCGTTCCACGAGATCACCCGCGCATTGTTGCTGGTGCCGACCCGGCCGATGCCCCACAGAATCGCACCCGTGCCGCACAGACTCTCACCGAAGCCCAACACAAGACGGCTACAGACCAGAAGCCCAAGACTCACCACCGGCCAGCGCCCGCACAGCACAGCCAGCAGCAACAAAACCCCGCTCGCGCCACAACCCAGCAAACCGATCGTCACAGTCCGCTTCGGCCCCAACGTATCGGCAGAACGGCCGGCCAGCGGCCGCGACGCCAATGTCGCCAGATATTGCACGCTGATCGCCGCGCCCGCCAGCACGGCGCTGTAACCGAGATCGTCGTGGACATAGCCCGGCAGCACCGCGAGCGGAATTCCGATCGTCAGATAGCAAAGAAACGTGAAAAAGACGACCGGGATGATCTGCATGGTCGTCGCGAATTCGCTGCGAGGTGTCGCTGAGTCGGTGGACATGGGGAAAACGAGACTTGAAATCGGCGAGAAGGCGTGATTTTCCCATGGAACCGATTCTCTTGCAGGACTTGCTTAATAATTCATCCGACGAAAATCCGTTCCGGGACCCATATAGTGGTCCGTTTCCGCGCCGTCAGTGCCTAATTTTTGAGCGAACCTGGCCAATGCGCCCTCGCTGAAACTGTCCGTTATGCGGCATAAAATGCGAAAACACAGCAAAACGTCATGATCACCATAAGCCAACCGCCTCCCAAATCCATCTCGATATCTTTTCGCGGATATGTCCCGCATGCGATCCGAGCTATGGGTTGTATTTATTGACGGTGATAGTTTTCGAACCATCACTGCTGCAGGTCCCCACGGACACAGAACATTCGAGAGTAACGAGACATGACTGAGCCGATTCGCTTCTACCACCGCAACGCGATCCGCGAGATCAAGGACGCGCCCGTCACCCGCACCGTCCTGCAATATCTGCGCGAAGACGCGCATTGCACCGGCACCAAGGAAGGCTGTGCCGAAGGCGATTGCGGCGCGTGCACGGTCGTGGTCGGCGAGCGCAACGCGGCGGGCGGCGTCGATTTCAAGGCGGTCAGCGCCTGCATCCAGTTCGTGCCGACGCTCGACGGCAAAGCGCTCTACACCGTTGAGGACCTGCGCCAGCCGGACGGCTCGCTGCATCCGGTGCAGGAAGCGATGGTGGAGTGCCACGGCTCGCAGTGCGGTTTCTGCACGCCAGGCTTCATCATGTCGATGTGGTCGCTGTACGAGAAGCACGGCCACGAACATAGCTGCGCGAACAAGACCGTGCCGTCGCGCGAGACGATCAGCAACGCGCTGACCGGCAACCTGTGCCGCTGCACGGGCTATCGTCCGATCGTCGACGCCGCCGTGCGCATGTTCGAAGCGCCCGCGCCGAAAGCGCCGGTCAACATCGAAGCGCTGTCGAAAACGCTCGCCACGCTCGAGCGCAAGGACACCTTCCACTATCAGCACGCCGGCCAGCAATTCGACGCGCCGCGCACGGTCGAAGCGCTCGCCAGGATCAAGGAAGCCGCACCGGCCACCCGCATTCTCGCCGGCAGCACGGACATCGGCCTGTGGGTTACCAAGATGATGCGAGATCTCGGCAACATCGTGTACGTCGGGCAGATCGCCGAGTTGCAAAAGCTCGAAACCAACGACGAATGGATCGAGATCGGCGCCGGCGTGAGCGTCGAAAAGGCTTACACGGAAATCATCAAGCAGTACCCGGAACTGTTCGAAATGCAGCAACGTTTCGCGTCGCTGCCGATTCGTAACGCCGGCACGCTCGGCGGCAATATCGCCAACGGTTCGCCGATCGGCGATTCGATGCCCGGCCTGATCGCCCTCGGCGCGCGCGTGATCGTGCGGGGCGGCGAGATCGAGCGTGAAATGCCGCTCGAAGACCTGTACCTCGCGTATCAGAAGAAGGACATGGCGGAGCATGAGTTCGTCGTCGGTCTGAAAGTGCCATCACGCACCGGCGTGCGTCAGAACCTGCAGTTCCGCTCTTACAAACTCTCGAAACGTTTCGATTCGGATATCTCGGCCGTATGCGCCGCGTTCTCGTTCATCGCCGACGGCAACTTGATCCGCGAGCCGCGCATCGCGTTCGGCGGCATGGCCGCCACGTCCAAGCGCGCGACGCACGCGGAAGCCGTGCTGCGCGACGCCGAGTGGCACGAAGCCACGGCACAAGCCGCGATGCTCGCGCTCGGCAACGACTACGCGCCGCTGTCGGACATGCGCGCGACCAGCAACTATCGCCTCGAATCGGCGAAGAACACGCTGTACCGCTTCTGGCTCGAAACGCGGCCGAACAATCCGCTGCCCAAGAGCGCGCTGGATGTGCGCGCGGTCGCCGCGGCGTGCGCGCCCGCAGGCGTCTAAGCCGAAGCCCAACGGGTACGGAGAACACACACAATGAATCAGCAAGCCGAACCGTTCCTGAAAGACCTCAAGGAGCTCGACGACTTCACCCAGGTCCACGTCTCGCGTCCGCATGAGTCCGCGCATCTGCACGTGAGCGGCCGCGCGACCTACACCGACGACATTCCGACGCTCGCCGGCACGCTGCACGCCGCGCTCGGTTTGTCGTCGAAAGCGCACGCGAAGATCGTCTCGATCTCGCTCGACAAGGTGCGCGCCACGCCGGGCGTGGTCGCGATCTTTACCGCCGACGATATCCCGGGCGTCAACGACGTCGGCCCGATCATCCACGGCGACGATCCGATTCTGGCCGACGGCCTCGTGCAATACATCGGCCAGCCGATCTTTATCGTGGTCGCGACGTCGCATGACACCGCGCGTCTCGCCGCGCGCCGCGCCGAAATCGTCTACGAGGAACTGCCCGCGATCCTGACCGCGCAACAGGCGCGCGCCGCGAACCAGCACGTACTGCCGCCGATGAAACTCGCGCGCGGTGAAGCGGACACGAAGATCGCCCGCGCCGCGCGTCGCGAAGCTGGCGAAATGCTGCTCGGCGGCCAGGAGCAGTTTTATCTGGAAGGCCAGATTTCGTACGCGGTGCCCAAGGACGACGACGGCATGCACGTCTACTGTTCGACGCAGCACCCGACCGAAATGCAGCACATGGTCGCGCATGCGTTGGGCGTGGCGTCGCATAACGTGTTGATCGAGTGCCGCCGCATGGGCGGCGGCTTCGGCGGCAAGGAATCGCAATCGGGTCTGTTCGCGTGCTGCGCCGCGCTCGCCGCATGGAAGCTGCTGTGCCCGGTGAAACTGCGTCCGGACCGCGACGACGACATGATGGTCACGGGCAAACGTCACGACTTCCACTACACGTATGAAGTCGGCTACGACGACCAGGGCGTGATCGACGGCGTGACGGTCGACATGACCTCGCGCTGCGGGTTTTCCGCCGACCTGTCCGGTCCGGTGATGACGCGCGCGCTGTGCCACTTCGACAACGCGTACTGGCTCTCCGACGTGACGATCGACGGCTTCTGCGGCAAGACCAACACGCAGTCGAATACGGCGTTCCGCGGCTTCGGCGGTCCGCAAGGCGCGTTCGCGATCGAATACATCATGGACAACGTCGCGCGCTCGGTGGGTGAAGACTCGCTCGACGTGCGCCGTCGCAATCTGTACGGCAAGACCGAACGCAACCAGACGCCGTACGGCCAGATCGTCGAAGACAACGTGATCCACGAATTGATCGACGAACTCGAAGCGACCAGTGAATACCGCGCGCGCCGCGCGGCGATCAACGAGTTCAACGCGAACAACGAAATCCTGAAGAAGGGCATGGCGCTGACGCCGGTCAAGTTCGGCATCGCGTTCAACGTGACCCACTTCAACCAGGCCGGCGCGCTCGTGCACATCTACACCGACGGTTCGGTGTTGGTGAATCACGGCGGCACCGAAATGGGCCAGGGCTTGAACACGAAGGTTGCACAGGTGGTTGCGCATGAACTGGGCATCGGCTTCAACCGCATTCGCGTCACGGCGACCGACACCAGCAAGATCGCCAATACGTCGGCGACGGCGGCTTCGACGGGTTCCGATCTGAACGGCAAGGCCGCGCAGGACGCCGCGCGTCAGTTGCGCGAGCGTCTGTCGGCGTTTGCCGCCGAGCGTTTCGGCGCGGGAAATGTGAGCGCGTCGGAAGTGCGTTTCATGCATGACCGAGTGGTGGTCGGCGACGCAATCGTGCCGTTCGAAGAATTGATCGCGAAGGCTTACATCGCGCGTATTCAACTCTGGTCGGACGGTTTCTACGCGACGCCGAAGCTCTACTGGGATCAATCGAAGCTGCAAGGCCGGCCGTTCTACTACTACTCGTACGGCGCGGCCGTGTCTGAAGTGGTGATCGATACGCTGACCGGCGAAATGCGCGTGCTGCGCGCGGACGCATTGCACGACGTGGGCGCTTCGTTGAATCCGGCGCTCGACGTCGGCCAGGTGGAAGGCGCGTTCATTCAAGGCATGGGCTGGCTCACGACCGAAGAACTGTGGTGGAACGCGGGCGGCAAGCTGATGACGCATGCGCCGTCCACCTACAAGATTCCGACCGTCAACGATACGCCACCCGACTTCCGTGTGCGTCTCTTCAAGAACCGCAATGCGGAGGACAGCATCCATCGTTCGAAGGCGACTGGCGAGCCGCCGCTGCTGCTGCCGTTCTCGGTGTTCTTCGCCGTGCGCGATGCGGTGTCGGCGGTCGGCGGCCATAAGGTCAATCCGCCGCTGAACGCGCCCGCGACCAGCGAGGAAATTCTCAAGGCGGTCGGCGCGGTGCGGGCCGCAACCGTAGCGGCGCGTCAATGAACGTGGCCGTAGCGCAGCAATGAGCCGGGAAAGAAGCACGTGAACAACACACTCACTGGAATGATCGCCATGAACGATTTTTCATCCGTTCAGATCGGCCGACGCAGCGCCGTGCAGATGCCGCGTCCGGCGCCGATGCATATCGTGCTGTTCGGCGCGGGGCACGTCGGGCATGCGCTCATCAAGCTGCTCGGCAGCTTGCCGTGCGTCGTCCAGTGGGTTGACGAGCGTGACGAACTGTTCCCGGACGAAACGCCCGCCAACGTGCAAGTCGAAGCGACCGACACGCCGGACGCGATCGTCGATACCGCGCCGCCGGGCGCCTACTTTCTCGTCATGACGCATAACCACGCGCTCGATTTCTCGCTCGCCGCTCGCATCATGCGGCGGCGCGATTTCACCTACTTCGGCATGATCGGTTCGAAGACGAAGCGCGTGAAATTCGAGCGTCGTCTGCTCGAGCGTGGCGTGGATCTGGACCGGCTGGTGGAGATGACGTGTCCGATCGGCGTGGCCGGCATCGTCGACAAGGCGCCTTCGGCGATCGCCGTGGCGGTGTGCGCGGAGTTGCTGCAGATTCGCACGCGGCAGGTCGTGGCGCAACCCCGCGACGCGGCGGCTCTGCGCGAGTGTCTGATGTCTGAGCAATAGATCGGATCAGAATGAGGCGCTCGACCGGCGTCCTTCGAACTGCAAACTCAAAAACGTCAGCCCGTTGCGGCTGACGTTTCTTTTTTGGGCGCCCGCTTCGCACGCCGCACCTTCCGCGCGACCAGCGTATCCGACACTTGAGACATGAGCGTGCGCAGCCAGCCGACATCGCTCGGCCGGTCCGGCTGCGGATGCCACAACTGATAGCACTTGATGCGCGGAAACGGAATCGGCACGTCGACCACGGCGAGCGGCAACATATCCGCGTAGTGCATCGCGAAGCGGCGCGTCGTCGTAAAGATCAGATCGGATTGCAGCAACGTCTGCGGCACCAGCCCGAAGTAGGGCAGCGTGGCGACGATGCGGCGCTCGGCGCGCGCCCGTGCGAAGCCGATGTCGATGGCGCCGCCGCTCGCGCCGCTATACGGCGTTGGCGCGAGATGCGGCGCGGTGAGATACGCTTCGCGCGTCAACGGCATGCGCGTCAACGGATGATCGGCGCGCATCATGCACACCACGGTGTCGGAGAACAGATCGCTGCGCTCGAAACGCGGCTCGGGCTTCGGCCAGTTGCCGATCACGAGATCGAGTTCGCCGGCGTCTAGCGCGGCGGAATAATCGAGCAAAGGGCTGAGCGAACCGATCTCGAGCCGCGCATGCGGCGCCGCCTCGCGAAACTGCGCGATCACCGTCGGCATGAAGAAGTCGTTCAGATAGTCCGGCGCGGCCACGCGAAACGTGCGGCGCGAGCGGCCGGGATCGAAGTCGCCGTGCGGCGTCGCGACGAAGTCCACTTCGCGCAGCACGCGTTGGGCGGAAGCCAGCAGCGATTCGCCATATTCGGTCGGCACCATGCCTGACTTGCCGCGCACGAGGATGGGGTCGTTCAGCGTTTCGCGCAGTTTGCGCAGCGCGGTGCTGATGGCAGGCTGGGTCTGATTCAGACGCAATGCGGTCTGCGTGACGCTGCGCTCGACCAGCAGCGTGCGCAGCACGCGCACGAGCCAGATATCGAGGGAAGCGGCGGTGTCGTCCATGGTTTAAGCAAGGCGGGGCAAACGAATCGGATCCGGTGAGGCGCCGCACGCAGCCACCCGCGGGAACCTCGCAAGCGCGCAGCGCCAACGCGCACGGCGCGAAGGTCATAACCTTAGGCCCGTTTGCGGTGTAGCGGCATAGCGGGCACGGTATGGCCGGCATCAGCAGGGCTGTTTTGTCGAGACAAAGCCGCGCAAGCGAGTCACATCAGCGAGCCACATAAGCGCCGTGCCTTGCGCGTTTTGTCCGCTTTACGTTGACGTATCGCCTACGTTTGAATGTCCGCGAGCCCCGACGGCAGCGAACTGATCCGTTTGACTTCTTTCGATTCGAGCCAGTTCGGCGTGCGCGCGCAGTACAGCACCATGGGCAACGCGTCCTCACCCCAGAACAATTGATCGTTCAGAAAGAAGGTCGGCACGCCGTAGACGCCTAGGCCGATCGCATCCGCCGTATTGCGCTGCAATTGTTCGAGCACCGCTGCGCTTTTGATAATCTCCGGACCGTCGGGCATGCCGACGCGGTCGCACAACTCGGCAAAGGCTGCTTCGGTGGACGGATCGCGGCCTTCACGCCAGATGAAACGAAAGATCTCGCGCACGAAGTTGACGTCGCCCTTCGCCGCGGTGGCGAGCAGCAACGGCTTCATGGAATCGAAGGGATGCGCCGGCGGCATCTTGTACGGAATGCCGAGTTGCTCCGCGCGAAACAGCGCGTGCCGGTACAGGAAGGTGCGTTTCGAGGGCACCCCATAAGCCGGCCGCTGTCCCCAGTGACGATACAGATCGTTCAGGACCACCGGCGTGAACACGAAGTCGAAGCCCGGCCATTTGTCGTGTTGCTCCAGCAACAGGTAGGTAAACGGCGAGACAAAGTCGTAAAACCACAGCGGTTGCCTGGCGTCGATGCCAACGGTCATAAATGTCTCCCGAATTGCCTGTTCCGCACGGCGCGTCTGCTGCACCGTCGGAATTGTAATGATCTTACGCGGTGCAGCCGCGGCTTGCACCCGTCAATATGGTTTGGCGTTGCCTTCGTCGCTGCCGTCGCGCGTTTCGCCGATTTCGGCCGCTTCGTTCGCGGCGGGCGGCGTGGGCTCCGCACCCCGCTCGTCCGAATCATTCTGCGTGCTTTCCGCTGCGTTGGCGGCGTCGTCGCGCTGGGCGTCACGAGCTTGCATGAGCCGCTGGCGAACGAAGCCGATATGCTCGCGCAGCACGTAGAACTGATCCGCATAGGCAAGCGGCATCTTCAGACCGTTGACGGATTCCTCGATCGCGTCGAGCCGCTCGATCAGCGAGGCACGCTCGCTCGGCGAATGATCGCTGAGCGCGCTGCGCTCGATCGCGATCAGCGCGCCGTACCAGCGGTAAATGCGCGACTTCACCCGCCATGCATAGAGCGAGGGCACGAGGCGCAAGGCCGGCACCAGCAACACGATCAGCGGCACTACGACCACCAGCAGCCGGTCGGCGAGACTCGCGAGCCAGAACGGCAGGATGCGGTAGAGGAAGCTCTTGCCTGACTTGTAGTAGCGGGCGGCGTCGTCGCTGATCGGGAAATCGTGCGCGCGCGGCGCGGGGAATTCGCCGGCGCGCTGCATGATGTTCGCCTTGCCGTGCACCTCGCGGGCCGCTTCGATCAGCAGATCGGAAAGCGCGGGATGCAGCGAGTCGCGCGCCACCAGCTCGGCGGTCGGCGCCACCATGTGAATCGGCGCGGATGGCAGGTTCTTGCCGAGGTCGAACGCGCCCATCGGCATTTCGAGTTGCGTCAGGTAGGGAAACCGGCGCGTGTAGGCGTCGGCCTGCGAGAAATCGTAGAACTGCACGTTCGGCGTGCGGTACAGCTTGCCCATCACCGCGGGTTGCGCCGAATCGCCGGCGAGGAAGGCTGCGTCGACCTTGCCGGAGACGAGTGCCTCGGCGGCGTCGTCGCCGGAGAGCGGCAGCAGTTTGGTCGCGCCGCCCGGCACGATGCCATTGGCCTTGAGCAGCGCGAGCGCCAGTTCGCGCGTGCCGCTGCCTTCGGCGCCGACCGCGAGCCGCTCGCCTTTGAACTCGGAAAGCCGCGTGACGGTCGGTCCGTGATAGAAGATCGCGAGCGGCACATAGGCCACGCTGCCGAGCGACATCAGTCCGTCAGCCGCCGGGCCGGGCGCGACGCCGTCCTGCACGAAGGCGACATCGACGTTCGACGTCGGGTCCGACAGCCGCTTGAGATTCTGCAATGAGCCTTCCGACGGTAGCACCTTCAGCGTGATGCGGTTGCGCGCCAGGATCTCTTTGTACTTTTGCGCCGCGGTCCAGAAGGTGCTGCCTTCGGGGCCGGCGCTGATGGTCAGTGTGCTGGGCGGCGCGGGCTGGATCAGCCGCACGGCGACCCAGATCGCGACGGCGGCGATCAGCAGGATTGGCCCGAACGAGACAGCGAGATCGCGCCAGGAGATCGCGACGAAACGGGCGACGAGACGGGGAGGGCTTTTGCGGCCGGTGGCTGGCTTCATCGGATGACGTGACGGCTACGGTCGTAAGTGAACAGGGGCGGCGCTCTGGCGGCGCGCAAGCCGCGCGGCAGCGCGCGTCGCGCCGATGGTACCTGAGATTCACCGCCCGGCGGAACGCGTGGCGGCCGGCAGCGCCGACAAACCCGTAACAAATCGTGAACGTGGCGTGACAGCCTGCGCGCCTGACGCGATTCGCATCTTAAGCGTCTCGAGTATGACTAAACCCGTCTAAACCCTTTGCGCTTCTGGCCCGGCTAGATTAAATTGTGCATCGCTGCCGCGAACGGATGTTTGCGCGGCGCGACCCGGCACGACACACAAGAACCGGGCGCGTCGGCGGACCTCGCGGCTCGCCGGTTTTCGTACCGCACTGCATGCCCCGTCATCGCGGGCGGCAACGGCAATCGGCCTCTCTCGCCTCTCGCACATCGTGTTACTGCCATAGTCGGCCGTTTGCCGGCCGCGCCTTGTCGCGCGCGCCTGGCATGGCCGCCGGAAGTCGTAACGAAGCCGCTTGTAGATGCGGTCCAATGTGAAGCAAAGGAGAAGAAAAGCTATGAAATCGGTCGGTTTTCTGAAAACGCTGGGTTCGGTTGTGGCAATGGTGGTGGCGTGCAATGTGTACGCTCAGGCAAGCGACGCAACGGCAACCGGCACGATGGCCGCGCCCGCTGCGAGCGCCAAGTCGACCAAGAAGGCGAACAGCCAGCTGGGCCGCAAGGTGCGTAGCGCGCTGGCCAAGACACAAGGTGTCGACGTGTCGAACATCGCCGTGCGTGCTCGTGGCGGCGCGGTGACGCTGACGGGTTCGGTGCCTGACCAAGGCCAGATCGACGCTGCCGGCCAGGCTGCCAAGGGCGTCGCCGGCGTGACGTCGGTGTCGAACAAGCTGACCGTTGTGCAGCAGTAAGCAGACTGCGGCAACTGGCGCGGACGGCTCACGCCGTCATGCGCCAGTGTGAGGCAGGCGTGCACCAGGGTTCCGGCAAAAAAACCGGAGCCTTTTTTTATTTTATCTGGCGATTATTGAAGCGGCGATGATAGGGCTTAGCCGTTTCGAACTGAACGGCGGCACGGCCGCGGTCCGTCTGTGCGCTGTGACACACTGCCGACGCACTTCAGAGCGTACTGTGAGGCGTTGGGAACCGGAGTCAAACGCCATGGAAACCCCGCTTTTGCGTTATACCGATCTACCCATCGGCGATCGGGCGGCTTTCGAACTGGTGTGCGCGCGACACGGTTTCGCGCCGGCCCATTTCGACATCAGTGCCTGCGCGGATCCGGGCGATGTGGCGCACGAGCGTCTCGTCACCGTGCGGCGCGGCGGCTGGGCGCAGTCCTATCACGATCGTCACGGTCAATGGATCCGGCAGTTCGAGTCCGATCTGACCTGCCGGTTCTTCAAGTAGCCGCGGGACTTTCGCATTGCCGCGCGTCGATTTGCTCGTTTCGGCGTCAGCCGGTTTCAGGCCAGTACCAGGCGCACGCCCACCAGCGTGAGTGTGGCGGCGAGCAGGTTGCGCAGCAGCGCGTCCGGCGCGCGCGAGGACAGATAGCTGCCGATCGCGATGCCCGGCAGCGACCCCACCAGCAACGACAGCAGCATCGACCAGTCGACCGAACCCAGCAGCCAATGGCCCGCGCCCGCCAGCAGGGTGAGCGGCACCGCGTGCGCGATGTCCGAGCCGACGATGCGCGTGGTGGGCAGCAGCGGATAGAGCAGCAGCAACACCGTCACGCCGATCGCGCCCGCCCCGACCGAAGTCAGCGACACCAGCACGCCGAGCACCGCGCCGGTCAGCATGGTGAGCGCGAGCGTGCGTCCCTGACTTGGCGTGCGCAGTTTGCGCGCGCCGAGTGCCGCGAGTTGCGGACGAAACACCAGCGCCACCGCCGTCACCAGCAATGCCACGCCAAGCACGACCTGGATCAATCGGCTGGCGCCGGGCGTGTCCATCCCATAACGATGCAGCAGGATCAGCGTGATGGTGGCCGCCGGCACGCTGCCGGCGGCGAGGCGCAGCGTGACCTGCCAGTCGACGGAGCCTTTCAGGCCGTGCACCAGCGTGCCGGTCGCCTTGGTCGCCGCCGCGTACAGCAGGTCGGTACCGACCGCGGTGGCCGGATGCACGTTGAACAGCAGGACGAGGATCGGCGTCATCAGCGAGCCGCCGCCGACGCCCGTCAATCCGACCAGAAAGCCGACAAACAGGCCGGAGACGGAGTACAGCAGATCGATGTGGGGAAGTGCCATTGAGCGGACCGCTGACGGTCGGGTGGGTTGGACGGGTTATAGGCGGCAAGGCCGGCGCGCCGGCCTTCGACAGTCGATGGAGGGCGGCGGGAGGGCCGCCGCGGCGCGGCGAAAGCCGCTATTGTCGCAAAACCGCTGCGTTTGCGTATGAAGGGATGCGCGTACGGTCGATCAGCGTTGGCGCGTCGGGCCGGCTCGCGGCTCGCGGCTCGTGGCTTTCGGCGCAGGCGTACGGCGATGTGTTGTCGCCGCTCAAACCGCCCGGCGAATTTCCACGACGCCGAACGCCGCCAGCGTGAACCCGACAATCCGGTCGATGGCCACGCGCAGTTTGCTGCCAATCGCATGGCGCGCGAGCGACACCACGGTCACGAGAAAACACCACCACGCGATCGAGCCGCAAAACACGCCGCCTACCGTGGTCAGCGCAACGCTCGATGAAAACGCGCCGCGTGGGGCGAGCGTGGTGAACAGCGCGGCAAACATGATGACCGTTTGCGGATTGGTCAGCGTGAGCAGCAAGGAACTCGCGTACGCGCGCAGTGCACCGGCGCGGCCCACTTGCGCGAGTTTGCCGTTGCCTTCGCCGTTGCCGTTCGACGCATCGGCGGGCGCTTTTTGCAGCAGCGTGCGCACACCCAGATACAACAGGAACAACCCGGCCAGCAGATGCAAGGGCCGGTCGTACGCGAGCATGAATTGCGAGATGCTGACGAGGCCGAGCGCCGCGATCAGACCATAGGCGGCATCGCCGGTTGCGATGCCGAAACCGATGGCAAGCCCGGCCTGCGGACCGCCGGTCAGCGTGCGGCGGATGCACAGCATACCCATCGGGCCGACCGGCGCGGCAATCGCGAGGCCGACGCCCGCGGCGGTGAGGAAGAGACTGGTGGTTGACATGGCTATCTCTGGTTGATTGTTCTGGTTCGTGCCGCGATTCGCTCGCTGCGCAAAGGTTCGCGGCCGGCAAGGCCCTCAGGATAGCCAGACCGGAAATGCCGGGCAAGTGCGGATGGGATTGCAGGTTGAAGCGACGCGGGTGGTCTAAGCGGCTGCATGGCCAAGTGACCCATGTGCCGGCTCGGCTGAAACGATCCCGGCATCCTGAGCGAACCGGGCAACTTAAGCGAACCCGGCAACCCAGGCACCCCAGGCAACTCCCGCGGTGGATACCCTGGGATGGCCTCGGCCGCCGTCATCGTCGGGCATAATTTTCCCACTTCAAACCGTGGGAGCACGCCCGCTCATGTGGCAGATCGATCAGGTGACCTTGCGCTTGTTCATTGCCGTCTGCGAGGAAGGCACGATCGCGCGAGCGGCCGAACGCGAGTTCATCGCGCCGTCTGCGGTCAGCAAGCGGCTCGCCGATCTCGAGGCGCTGGTCGACGTCGCGTTGCTGTCGCGCAGCCAGCGCGGCGTGCGCGCGACCGCCGCGGGTGAGGCGCTGCTGCGGCATGCGCGGCTCATCATGCGCGGCCACGAACGCCTGCAGGCCGAACTCAGCGAATACGCAGCCGGCGCACGCGGTCATGTGCGCGTGCTGGCGAACGTGTCGTCGATGGTCGAGTTTCTGCCTGAGGCGCTCTCGGCGTTTCTGAAAGCGAACCCGCGAATTCGCGTGGACGTCGAAGAGCGCGTGAGCGCGGAGATCGTGCGAGGGCTGGAGGAGGGCGTCGCCGATCTCGGCATTTGCCGCGACGCGGTGCCGCTGGGCAGTCTCGACGTCGTGCCCTATCGCTCCGATCATCTCGCGCTGATCGTGCCGCGCAATCATCCGCTCGCGGGCGAGGCCGCGATCAGCTTCGAGCAGACGCTGGCGTTCGACCACCTCGGACTCTCGTCGAATGCATCGGTGAACGCGCTGATGCAGCGCATCGCGGTGGAGAAGGGCCACGAACTCAACTATCGCACCTACGTGTCGACGTTCGACGCCGCCTATCGTTTCATCCAGGCCGGTCTCGCGGTGGCGATCCTGCCGCGCGAAGCGCTGCCCCGCCATGCCGCCGACGAATACGGCATCATCGCCGTGCCCTTGCGCGAAGCCTGGGCCGAACGGCGCTTCGTGATTTGCATGCGCGACCGCGAGGCACTGACGCTCGCGGCGTCGCATCTGCTCGATCATCTGTTGAACGCGGTGTGAGCCGAAGCCCGTGGACCCAGCGGCGTCCGCGCATCAAGGCCCTCTGAAAAGCCCTTAAGGGTTTCCCCTTTGCGACGGCTCACGCCCGTCCCGCCTGCCTGAGCCGCCATCGCGAGCGGCGATGGAGTGCGTCGCCAACGCAGACTTTCGCGCACGCCGATGCGCGGGCACGCTGTCACTCAGTTGCTTCATCTCCCCGCATTCTCCGCGGCATTCAAGACCGGGATTCAAGACCATGAGTGACATCCAGGAGCGCGTCGTCGTGACCGAAGTCGGTATGCGAGACGGTCTGCAAAGCATCGCCCGCACGATGCCCACCGAGTTCAAACGGCGCTGGATCGACGCCGCCTATGCCGCCGGCGTGCGCCATATGGAAGTCGCCTCGTTCGTGCCGGCGAAGCTGCTGCCGCAGATGGCCGATGCCGACGAAGTCATCGCCCACGCGCTCGCCTACGACGATCTGATCGTGACGGCGCTGGTGCCAAACGTGAAAGGTGCGCAGCGTGCGCTCGAATCCGGCGTGCACCGGATCGTCGCGCCGATTTCGGTGAGCACCGCGCATAGCCTCGCGAACGTCCGGAAGACGCCGGCCGAGATGATCGAGGCCTTCGCGGCGATGCGCGAGTTGATCGACGGCGCGTCCAAAGCGGGCGCGCGGCGCGTCGAATTGATCGCAGGCTTGTCGACGGTGTTCGGTTGCACGCTGCAAGGGGCGGTGCCGTACGCGGATATCGCCGCGATCGCCCGCGCCGCGGCGCAAGCGGGCGCCGATGTGATCGCGCTCGGCGACACCACCGGCGAAGCGACGCCGCGCCAGGTCGGCGAGATCATCGAACTGGTGCGCGACGTCGTGGGCGGCAAGCTGCGCTCGCTGCATTTCCACGACACGCGCGGTCTCGGTCTCGCCAACACGCTGGTCGCGCTGCAACACGGCATTCGCGAATTCGACGCGTCGCTCGCCGGGCTCGGTGGCTGTCCGCATGCGCCGGGCGCGACAGGCAACGTCAACACCGAAGACCTCGTGTTCATGCTCGACAGCATGGGCTATGAGACCGGCATTGACCTCGACCGTCTGCTCGCGTCGCGCGTCGTGCTCGCCGACGCTTTGCCCGGCGAACCGCTGTACGGCTATCTGGCGCGCGCCGGCTTGCCCAAACAGTTCAGCGCCGCCCGTCAACGTTTCGAATCCTCCGACTCGCAGGTACTGCAATGAATCCGCTTTCTTCTCCTTCTTCTTTGTCTTCGACGCCGCAGCCGCAGTCTGCCGCGCTGCCGCTCGCGGGCATTCGCGTGGTCGAGTTGTCGCATATGGTGATGGGCCCGACCTGCGGGATGATTCTCGGCGACCTCGGCGCCGAAGTGATCAAGGTCGAACCGCCGCGAGGCGACGGCACGCGTCGTTTGCTCGGCACCGGCGCGGGCTTTTTCCGCACCTTCAATCGCAACAAGAAAAGCGTGGCGCTCGACCTCGATAGCGAAGCGGGACTGGCCGCGCTGCACAAGCTGGTCGATACCGCCGATGTGTTCGTCGAGAACTTCAAGCCCGGCCGCATGGCGAGCCTCGGTCTCGATTACGCCTCGCTGCGCGAGCGCAATCCGAAGCTCATCTACGTCTCGCACAAAGGCTTCCTGAACGGTCCATACGAACACCGTCTGGCGCTCGACGAAGTCGTGCAGATGATGGCCGGCCTCGCCTATATGACAGGACCGGTGGGCCGTCCGCTACGCGCGGGCAGTTCGGTCAACGACATCATGGGCGGCATGTTCGGCGCGATCGGCGTGCTCGCCGCCTTGCATGAACGGCACGCGAGCGGCCGCGGCAAGGAAGTGCAGAGCGCGCTGTTCGAGAACTGCGTGCTGCTCTCTGCGCAGCACATGCAGCAGTTCGCCGCGACCGGCGTGCCCGCCGCGCCGATGCCCGAGCGCATCAGCGCATGGGCCGTGTACGACGTGTTCACGCTCGCCAACGAAGAGCAGATGTTTATCGCCGCGACCGGCGACGGTCAGTGGCGGGCGCTGTGTGCGATTCTCGGCCGCGCGGATCTGCTGGCCGACCCGCGCCTCACCACCAACAACGACCGCGTGCAGGCGCGCGAATGGCTGCTGCGGACGCTCGGCGAAACGCTGCGGCAGTTCGAAGGCGCGGCATTGGTGCCGCAGTTCGAGCGCGACCACATTCCGTTCGCATCGATCACGAAGCCGGAAGAGCTGTTCGACGATCCGCATCTGAACGAGAGCGGCGGTCTCGCTCGCCTGACGCTCGACGACGGCAGCGAAACCGCCATGCCACTGCTGCCGATTTCACTCGACGGTGCACGTCTGCAACCGCGTCAACCGATCGCGAAGATTGGCGAGCACACCGCGCAAGTGCTACGCGATCTGGGCTACGACGAAGCGCAGATCGTGGCGCTGAACGGCGGCTCGAATCAGATGCCGCGTGAAGCCGCTGCCTGAGCGCTGTGCCCAGCATCGAACTTAGTGAAATCAATCTCATCCGGCGCGAGACCGGACCAAGGAGACAGACGATGAAGTCGTCGAATCAAGCGGTGTATGCAACGGCGGTCGGCGATGCCGGCGCGCTCGGCGGATTGCCCTCCGGCGCGGGCGCATCCGCGAATGGCCTTGCCGACGAAATCGCGCGGGACGGCGCGCGCATTTCCGCGCGGCTCGACCGCCTGCCGGCCACGCGTTCGATCTGGAAGCTGGTGATGCTGCTGAGCCTCGGGCTCTTCTTCGAACTGTACGACCTGATGTTCTCCGGTTATATCGCCCCGGGACTCGTGCGCAGCGGCATTCTCACCGCGACGACGCACGGATTGTTCGGCACGAGCGGTGTGGCGAGTTTCATTGCGGCGTTGTTCGCGGGTCTGTTCATCGGCACGGCCGCGTGCGGGTTTCTCGCCGATCGTTTCGGACGTCGAGCGATCTTCACCTGGTCGCTGCTCTGGTACACGGCGGCCAACATCATCATGGCGTTTCAGGATACGGCGCTTGGGCTCAATCTGTGGCGTTTCATCGCGGGAATCGGCATTGGCGTGGAGATCGTCACGATCGGCACGTACATCTCCGAACTCGTGCCGAAGCATGTGCGCGGCCGGGCGTCGGCATGTGCGCAGGCAGTCGGGTTTTGCGCGGTGCCGATTGTCGCGTTTCTCTCGTATCTGCTGGTGCCGCATCGTTACTTCGGTATGGATGGCTGGCGTCTGGTCGTGCTGACCGGCGTGGTCGGCGCGATCGTGGTGTGGTGGATTCGTCTGCGTTTGCCGGAGAGCCCGCGTTGGCTCGCGCAGAAAGGCAGGATCGACGAAGCGGACGCGATCATGACGCGGCTGGAAGCACGCGTCGAGCGTGAATACGGACGACCGCTGCCGGAACCGGCGTTGCCCGAACCGGTGCGCGCACGGGCGGCCTTTCGCGATCTGCTGGTGCCCCCGTATCGCAGGCGCACGTTGATGCTGATCGTCTTTCACGTATTTCAGACGATGGGGTATTACGGCTTCGCGAACTGGATTCCGACCTTGCTGATCAAACAGGGCATTACGGTGACGACGAGTCTGATGTACGCGAGCATCATCGCGATTGCCGCGCCGCTCGGGCCATTGCTGGGACTGCTGATTGCCGACCGTTTCGAGCGTAAGACGGTGATCGTCTGCATGGCGGCGGTGAACGTAGTGTGCGGCCTGGCGTTCAGCCAGGCGCGCGAGACGGTCTTGCTGGTGAGCCTGGGCGTGTGTCTCGTGCTAGCGGGAAATATTATTTCGTATAGCTATCACGCGTATCAGGCCGAGTTGTTTCCGACCAGTATCCGGGCGCGGGCCGTGGGATTCGTTTATTCGTGGAGCCGGATTTCGGCGATGTTCTCCGCGTTCGTGATCGCGGGATGTTTGAGCCGCTTCGGCGTGGACGGCGTGTTCGTGTTTATTTCCGGAGCGATGGCAGTGGTGATGCTGGCCATTGGAATGCTCGGGCCGAAGACACGGGACGTGGCGCTGGAGGATATTTCGAAGTAATTCGCTGACGAGAATGCCCGCCGGTGTGTGGCGGGCTTGCTTGCTTTAGTGCTTCTTCTGCGTTGCTGACACGCTCGGTGCTACGCGGATCGGCGGCGCGCCGGATGGCGAAGTGGCGGGTTGGGGTTTCTTCGCCTGCTTCGGTTTCTTGACTTCGCGGTTACTGCGCATTTGACCTTTTGCCATGATGGACTCCCCAATTGGCGGTTTTTGCTCTACATACGAGCAATACGCTAGTGTGCGCCTGTTTTAGCACTTTATGTTGGGGTTTCTGTTTTCCAGACGCTTGCCTGGCTTGGGTCGCAGCGAAACTTACATCAGGCCCAGCAGCCTGGCCGGCGTGCAACTTACGCAAGAAATCTGGCCGGTTTTTTCCAGTGCGATGAAAGCGATTGCCAGCGCCACGAGAATAATCGACGCGACGGCGAATATCTGTTTCTTGCGCGAGCGTCGCGAAGCGGTTTCGGCAACGGCCGCGATCTCAGGCACGGCAGCCACGGTCTGCACCGCTACTGCGGGCTCCGCATGCAGCGCGTCGACATCCTTGACGAGTTCCGAGAGCACGCCCAGTTTTTTGCCCACAATCTTTCGCTTGAGATGGACGCGCTTGAGTTCGCTCTCGAGTTCGGTGAAATACGACTCCAGTGAATTCGATTCGGCTTTCAACCGTTCGAGCATCGACGATACGTCTTCGGCTGCTTCAGGTGTGGAGAGGGGAATGTTGTGATTCCAGCTTTCAGCGATCGGATTTCTGTAGTTCATCTGGTAGGTGTTGCTCACGTCTTACCTCGCCCGCTGAGATTACTGGCCTATCGACCGTTTAAAGGAATAGTGGATTGTAGGCAGCCCAAACTTGCTTAGCTATAAGACAAATCTCAAGGTATTGGTGCGATCCTGCGACATCGTGGCTCGTTCGATACCGACCTTGCAGTGCCTGTTTCGAACGGTCAAAAAAAGAACGTCAGCCGGCCCATGAGCCGGCTGACGTTTTCATGTCCGCCGAGTACCCGAATCCGGGTCTGTCAAACGCGCGTCTTACATAGCGGCGTAACCCACCGGCGTCGTCGCGTTGGCCTTGGCGACCGATGCATTGTTCGACACCACATACACCGGCGATTCGGTCAGATTGAGCGTCAGCACACCATTGCTGTAGTTCGCATTGGTTGCGTTGCCCATCATGTCGACCACCTTCACGGTGCCGCTCGTGCCCGGCGCGTCGACGTTGAGGCTGTACGCAACGCTATAGGTCGAGCTGAAGCCCGCGCTCGCGCTCCACACGTTATTGTTGTGCGCCCACAAGGCGGTGACGACCGCGCCGTTGCCCACTTGCTGGAACGCGTAGGCGTAGACGCCGGTAGGCGTGCCGTTCACCGGACCGAGGGTGGTGGTGCCATCGAGCGTGTGCGTCATCGCGCTGATCGCCATGGCGACCGGCTTCGGACTGATATTGGTCGCGCCGTACGCGCCTTGCGCATCGCTCAGGTCGAAGAAGGTGCCGTAGCCGACTTCATCCGGATAGTCCGCGCCGTAGAACACGTAGGTCTGATCCGCGCCTTCGCCGAGCGTGATGATGTGCATGCGCGCCGCGACCGCCGCTTGTGCGTACAACACGTTCGCGGTCGGATAGTTCGGACCGTACGACGTGCCGAGGTCGTAGCTGATGCCCGCTTCCGTCGAGAATAGATGCATGCCGGTCCGATAGTCGGTGGCCATTTCCGCGCGCAGGTTGCGCATCTGGCCGCGCAATGAACCGTCGGCGGTGGACGGGTCGCTGTCGTAGCGCTCAGGCGGATGCGACGGCGACGTGCCCGCGTCGTAGTAACCATGCGTGGCGACCGCGTCGATGTATTGGCCGAAGCCGAGCGACGCGAGGCGCTTCAGGTGCGAAGTGGTCAGGCTCGGAAAGGCATCGGCCGGGCCCATCACCATCGCGTGCGGGTCGGTCGAATGAATGCCCTGGTAGGCCGCCTGGTACAACGCGACAAAGTTGGCGTCGGTGTCGGTCCACATCTGGTTCGGTTCCCACGTCACCTGATAATAGTTCGCCGACTGGGTCGGGAAGTACGCGGCGCGAATCGCGTTCGATTCCGTGCCGACACGGCTCATATAGCTCTGGTAGTACGACATGTCGGTCGGCAGCCTCGTGTCGTCCTGGAAGGCGCCGGTGCTGCTCGCCCACGCGGGAATGCCGTCGAGGCGGATCAGGCGCATCACGTTGCCGCTCTTGTAGAACGAGTCGAGATTATTCGCCGACGGGTTGAACGTGTTCGGTCCGTTCGGTTCCGTGCTGGAGAGCTGGCGATCGTCGATGGTCGACGAAATGCCCAGTGCGGCGAGCAGCGGACCGTTGTCGTTCGCGCCCTGCATGCCGAAGCGATGCTGCTCCTGGCGCGCATACGTCACGGCCGGGACGACGCCGGACAGGTTCGGCGTCACGCCGAAGCTGGCGATGCCGACCGGACGCGTGCCGGCTTGCGGCAACTGTCCGCCGTTCTTGGCCAGCGTGCCCGTCGCCGCGAAATAGCCGGCAAGTGTCGAGGTGCAATCGAACGTGATAGTTTTCGCGCCGCTCGGCACGGCGGTGCTGCCGCTCGCGGCGACGCGGCCGAGCGTGTCGGTGACGGCCCAGTTCAGCGTGTCCGCGCTCGGCGCGTTGGTGTTGAAGACGAGCTGGAAGGTGCTGCCGGACGCGAAGATGCGCGTGCCGTCGGCGCTCGGCGTATCGGCCGAGATCGTTGCGCTGCCCGAGCCGCCCGACGTGGTCGGCGAGGCGCAGCTCATCGCCGCGGTGGCGCCCGTGGCGCTCAATGCAGCGGTGCCGGTGCTGGCGTTGCCGGCGGCAGAGGTGCTGGCCGAACTGCTTGAACCGCTGGTGCCGCCGGACTGCGCTGCCGCGGTGCTGGCGGCGCCGTTACTGCCGCCGCCACCGCCGCCGCATCCGGCGAGTGCGAGAGAGAGTGTCGAGAGTAGGAGTAGTCGTGATTTCATCAATCTGTAAGCAATGCGTTAGCTGATCGGCGTCTACGTCCTCGCGCAAAGCGCGTTGGGGAGGTCGAGCGAACAGCGGGGTTCATTTGCAAGCCAGCCGATGACCGAGGCTTCGACACTGGCGTCCTGAGTGCGCAGCGTCGTGACTGCGCGAGGGTGATGCCTTCCCGGGATACCGGCTCCGAAGCGCTTCTGTGCAAAGAAGCGTTTGTCATACGAAACCGCACCGCTGACATGAGCGGGTTTTGGCGGAATCGGACGACCGGGGAAAGTACGACGAAAACGGCCAGCCTATTGAGGAGTAGCGCGATTCAAATCGCAGCACGTGAAGTCATGGCGCGAGCGGACGAATTTTTTACTGTCCGTAGGCTGGAACAACTCAGTTTGGGAAGAATCGACCGCAACGATACGCATTAGTATGCTTAAAAGACGTAACGAGTCGTTACGTATGAACATTAATGCAGTACTAATTGCTTTGTTCGTACGAACATATCTGTCAGGCAAGACTAGTATTTATCCGCCACATCGAATTAGGGTCGTAAAAATTTGAAACGGATGCCTAACTATCCAGCGAGATCAATCGACTGAGAAATGGGCGTTAGCGCTCATTGGTCAGCCGAAAAGCTCTTAGGGTTGGCGTAAAAGTGCTGGACCTTGGGTGTAAGGTTTCTTCGCGACATGGACTTCGCAGCGGAACTGTCGCTGTTTTACGAAAGCATTGATGCGCTCCGAAAAGCGGAACGCCCCAACCACGATGTTGGATGCCGGCGTTATTTTGCGTCTGCAATAACGGGGGCGGCATCCCTCCGCTGCGCAAAAAAGGCGGTTATCCAGAGAGATAGATCGTGAGGATTCTTCAACTGGTTCATGCACCGCGTTTGTCCGGGGCGGAAGTACTCGTAAAGGGATTGGCCATTCATCATCAGCGCGGTGGCCATGAGGTCTGCATGACATCGCTGCTCCCGGAGCAGGAGGATTTCGCCGCCATTCATGCAGAACTTCAGGCAGCCGGCGTCACGTGTCTGTTTCCCGAGGTTCGCTACGGCAGGGTGGGAAAGCTGCTGCACCTGTATCGCGTGGTGCGGCGGTTCCGGCCCGATTTCATCGTCGCTCATGCCACGCTTGCCGCGCTGTACGTGCGCCTTCTGCCGGTCCATACGCCGATTGCGTGGGTCATGCATTCCGGCGTCAACGATTTCGAGAACGGCGCGCTCAAGCGGGCCGAACGCCTGCTCTCACGGCGGGCGAGAGCCATCATCGGCGTGTCGCAGCAGAATATCGACGACTACCTTCGGGAGATTGGCCGGCATCCCTCCATGGTCGTGATTCCGAATGGCGTGGATGCGCAATTGTTCTCGGAAGGCAACGATGTCGCCGCGCCGGACATCGGCATGCACCCGAAGCAGATCGTCCAGCTCGGCCGCTATATCGAAGGCAAGAGCCAGCTGGACACGATCCGCGCATTCGAACGCGTGCTGCAATCGGAGCCGGAGGCGCGTCTGCTGTTGTGCGGCGTCGTCGAAGATCTCGACTATCACCGGGCGGTGCTGTCGCTGGTTCGTCAGCTCGGCCTGGAAAACAGGGTGACGGTGGGCGGGCCGCGTTCCGACGTCGCCGCGATTCTGCGCGCCTCGCGGGTCTTCGCGATGCCGTCGCGTTTCGAAGCACAGAGCATTGGTTTTCTCGAGGCGCTTGCGTCGGGCATTCCAGTCGTGGCGAGCCGGATTCCCTCGTTCGGTTTTGCGAGCGCGTTCGCCGGCGTCAGCCTGGTCGATACGACCGACGCCGAAGCCTACGGCCGCGCGTTGTTGCACGCGCTCGACACGCCGCGCGCGAACCGGCAGCTGGCCGGCTACACGCTGCACGACACCGCGGATTGTTACATGACGATCGCGCGGAAGTTTGTTCACCCGCTGCAGGTTTCGGCCTGAGGTCGATCGGACCGGCCGTCTTGCGTAACGTTACTGCGCGAGCCGGTCGATTCGCACCGTCTCCGAGAAAAGCCCCGGCAGTTTGCCGAGTTCCTGAGCTTCGCCCAGCGCCAGGCCGTTCCCGGATGGATAGCGCGTGATTGACGGCGCGCCGCCGGTGAAATAGAAATCGCCGAGGGTCGCGTCGGTCCGGCGAAACAGCACGAGTGCCGTCCCATGTTCCGCCTTGTACATGGCGATGAAATTCGCGTCGGTGTCGCGCCATGGCAGACCGCCGTCGGCGTCCGGTTCCCACGTCACCTGATAGTAGTTCGCCGATTGGGTCGGGAAGTACGCGGCGCGAATCGCGTTCGATTCCGTGCCGACACGGCTCATATAGCTCTGGCAGTACGAAATATCGGTCGGCAGCGTCGTGTCGTCCTGGAACGCGCCGGTGCTGCTCGCCCAGGCGGGAATGCCGTCGAGGCGGATCAGACGCATCACGTTGCCGCTCTTGTAGAACGAATCGAGATTATTGGCCGACGGGTTGAACGTGTTCGGGCCGTTCGGTTCCATGGTGGAGAGCGCCGGACAGGTTCGCCGTCACACCGAAGCTCGCGATGCCGACCGGACGCGTGCCGGCTTGCGGCAACTGACCGCCGTTCTTCGCGAGCGTGCCCGTCGCCGCGAAATAGCCGGCGAGCGTCGAGGTGCAATTGAACGTGATGGTCTTCGCGCCGCTCGGCACGGCGGTGCTGCCGCTTGCGGCGACACGGCCGAGCGTGTCCGTGACGGCCCAGTTCAGCGTGTCCGCGCTCGGCGCGTTGGTGTTGAAGACGAGCTGGAAGGTGCTGCCGGACGCGAAGATGCGCGTGTTGTCGGCGCTTGGCGTATCGGCGGAGATCGTTGCGCTGCCCGAGCCGCCCGACGTGGTGGGCGAGGCGCAGCTCATGGCCGCGGTGTTGCCTGCGGCGTTCAGCGCAGCGGTGCCGGTGCTGGCGTTGCCAGCGGCGGACGTGCTGGCCGAACTGTTTGGGCCGGCGGTGCCGGCTTGGGCTGCCGCGGTGCTGGCGGCGCCGTTACTGCCGCCGCCACCGCCGCATCCGGCGAGTGCCAGGGAGAGTGTCGAAAGAAGGAGTAGTTGTGATTTCATCAATCTGTAAGCAATGCGTTAGCTGATCATGGGTCGACGTCCTCGCGCAAAGCGCGTTGGGAGGTCGGGTGAACATCGGGGTTCATTTGCAAGCCAGCCGATGACCGAGGCTTCGACACTGGCGTCCTGTGTGCGCAGCTTTGCGGCTGCGCGAAGGTGATGTCTTCCCGGGATGTCCGCCCCGAACGCATTTCTCTGCAGAGAAACTCTTGTCATACGAAACCGGACCGCTGACAGAAGCGGTTGGCGGAATCGGACGACCGGGGAAGGTACGACGAAAACGGCCAGCGTGTTAAGGAACAGCGCGATTCAGATCGCAGTACGCGAATTCACGGCTGGGCCAATGAATTTTTTACCGCCCTGTAAGCAAGACAAGCCGATTTGGGAAGAATCGACCGCAAGAATACGCATTAGTCTGTTTAAAAGAAGTAACGAGTCGTTACGTATGAACATTAATGCAGTACTAATTGCTTTGATCGCACGAAAATATCCGTCAGGCGAAACCAGTATTTTTCCGCCATGAAGAATTGGGGTCTTATTTATTTGAAATGGATGCCTAACTATCTGGCGCGGCTAATCGACTCAGAAATGGGCGCTAGGGAAACGCCTATTTATTCAGCTCGGAGGTGATCGCTGGCGTAGCTGAGGACGTTAAGAAGGAACGCGCCATACGATGTTGGATGCCGACGTTATTTGGGGTCTGCAATAACGGGGGCGGCATCCCTCCGCTGCGCAAAAGGGCGGTTATCCAGAGAGATAAATCGTGAGAATTCTTCAACTGGTTCATGCACCGCGTCTGTCCGGCGCAGAAGTACTCGTAAAGGGATTGGCCATTCATCATCAGCGCGGTGGCCATGAGGTCTGCATGACATCGCTGCTTCCGGAGCAGGACGATTTCGCCGCCATTCATGCAGAACTTCAGGCAGCCGGCGTCACGTGTCTGTTTCCCGAGGTTCGCTACGGCAGGGTGGGAAAGCTGCTGCACCTGTATCGCGTGGTGCGACGGTTCCGGCCCGATTTCATCGTCGCTCATGCCACGCTTGCCGCGCTGTATGTGCGCCTTCTGCCGGTCCATACGCCGATTGCGTGGGTCATGCATTCCGGCGTCAACGATTTCGAGAACGGCGCGCTCAAGCGGGCCGAACGCCTGCTCTCACGGCGGGCGAGAGCCATCATCGGCGTGTCGCAGCAGAATATCGACGACTACCTTCGGGAGATTGGCCGGCATCCCTCCATGGTCGTGATTCCGAATGGCGTGGATGCGCAATTGTTCTCGGAAGGCGACGACGTCGCCGCGCGGACATCGGCGTGCACCCGAAGCAGATCGTCCAGCTCGGCCGCTATATCGAAGGCAAGAGCCAGCTGGACACGATCCGCGCATTCGAGCGTGTGCTGCAATCGGAGCCGGAGGCGCGTCTGCTGTTATGCGGCGTCGTCGAAGATCTCGACTATCACCGGGCGGTGCTGTCGCTGGTTCGTCAGCTCGGCCTGGAAAACAGGGTGACGGTGGGCGGGCCGCGTTCCGACGTCGCCGCGATTCTGCGCGCCTCGCGGGTCTTCGCGATGCCGTCGCGTTTCGAAGCACAGAGCATTGGTTTTCTCGAGGCGCTTGCGTCGGGCATTCCAGTCGTGGCGAGCCGGATTCCCTCGTTCGGTTTTGCGAGCGCGTTCGCCGGCGTCAGCCTGGTCGATACGACCGACGCCGAAGCCTACGGCCGCGCGTTGTTGCACGCGCTCGACACGCCGCGCGCGAACCGGCAGCTGGCCGGCTACACGCTGCACGACACCGCGGATCGTTACATGACGATCGCGCGCAAGTTTGTTCACCCGCTACAGGTTTCGGCCTGACGTCTATCGGACCGGCCGGTCCGCGCTACTGCGCGAGCCGGTCGATTCGCACTGTCTCCGAGAAAAGCAAGTAGGCATGGGGCGCGGCGGGCGCCGGAATAGCGAAGCGGGTTGCGCTCACTCAACCGGGGTGAGCCGCGACAAAGTTTTTGTACGTCGCGGTCTTTTGCGGAAAGACGAATAATCCAAAATTGGGCGCATCGCCGTCCGCTTGATAGAACGAAACGTGCTCGATGTTGTACTGGACGCGGTTGTTGTACATCTCGGTCATCCACTGCTGCATGTAGGCCGATCCTGCCGCGTCGCTAGCCTCGGGGTTTGAGTTCCATTCGGTTATCATGATCGGCTTCCCATAAGCAGTGGCAATGTATGCAATCAGGTTGCCGAAGCTCGTGGCGCCATCACCGCCGATGTTGAACATGCTTCCGTAGGATTGGTAGTTATGCCATGTGGTGATATCCCACCGCACAGGAGCATGCCCGGTGCTGCCGTCGCTTTCGGTGCCGTTCCAAAGCATGTCGCTCGCTGCTATCTGCACTTCCGTGAAATTCACACCACAACGGAGCAGTGGATTGACCGAATGTACCCCGTCGATCATTCCACGAATAAGACCGCGCATCGCGGCCCATTTTGCACCGTGCGTGTAGTCTCCGCGCTGATCGCCCGCCACCCCGCCGCCGCCAGGGCATATCTCCGGCTGCGAGATCATTTCATTTCCGCACTCGAAAACCGTTACGCCAGCCGGCGCAAGTGCATTGGCGGCGGCGGCGCCTAGCCCGAAACCAGTCGAATAATTCTGCGCTTCGGACTGACTAAAATTGGTATCAGGCGTGATACACGCCAACACCTTGAAAGTTGGATCGATCGCTGCGATGCCAGTCGCGATGCTTGCAATCCGGCTAAGCACGCCAGGACTGGTGTCCTGTGTATCCAGGCGGATAACCTTGGCCCCAATTTGCTGAAGATGAGAAGCCATCTGCTGGGGCGTCCACGTGTAATTCGGATGCATATTGATCCCGTAGAACGGCAAAGTTCCGGGCTGCGCCTGCGGCTGCGCCTGCGGGGAGGAGGGACGCCTTGTGCGAGCTTGGGCCACAGAAAGCCCCGCCGCCGCTGCAATAGCGGTGACAAATTGACGACGTTTCATTTATTGCCCCCTGTAACCAACCGGCAGCGTCACACCCGCCTTGGCGCCCGCGCTGCCTGAGCCTGCCGACGTGGTGGGCGAGGCGCAGCTCATGGCCGCGGTGCCGCCCGTGGCGTTCAGCGCCACGGTGCCGGTGCTGGTGTTGTTAGCCGCAGACGTGCTGGCCGAGCTGTTCGAATTGCTGTTGTTGCCGTTGGACTGGGCCGCCGCGGTGCTGGCGGCGCTGTCACCGCCGCCGCATGCGGCGAGTGCCAGGGAGCGTGTTGAGAGTGCGAGTAGTTGCGATTTCATCAATCTGTATGTAAGCAATGCGTTAGCTGATGATTCGCCCTGTCCTGGCGCAAAGGGCGTTCGGGAGGTGGAGCGAACATCGGGGTTCATTTGCAAGCCAGCCGATGACCGAGGCTTCGACACTGGCGTCCTGTGTGCGCAGCTTTGCGGCTGCGCGAAGGTGATGTCTTCCCGGGATGTCCGCCCCGAACGCATTTCTCTGCAGAGAAACTCTTGTCATACGAAACCGGACCGCTGACAGAAGCGGTTGGCGGAATCGGACGACCGGGGAAGGTACGACGAAAACGGCCAGCGTGTTAAGGAACAGCGCGATTCAGATCGCAGTACGCGAATTCACGGCTGGGCCAATGAATTTTTTACCGCCCTGTAAGCAAGACAAGCCGATTTGGGAAGAATCGACCGCAAGAATACGCATTAGTCTGTTTAAAAGAAGTAACGAGTCGTTACGTATGAACATTAATGCAGTACTAATTGCTTTGATCGCACGAAAATATCCGTCAGGCGAAACCAGTATTTTTCCGCCATGAAGAATTGGGGTCTTATTTATTTGAAATGGATGCCTAACTATCTGGCGCGGCTAATCGACTCAGAAATGGGCGCTAGGGAAACGCCTATTTATTCAGCTCGGAGGTGATCGCTGGCGTAGCTGAGGACGTTAAGAAGGAACGCGCCATACGATGTTGGATGCCGACGTTATTTGGGGTCTGCAATAACGGGGGCGGCATCCCTCCGCTGCGCAAAAGGGCGGTTATCCAGAGAGATAAATCGTGAGAATTCTTCAACTGGTTCATGCACCGCGTCTGTCCGGCGCAGAAGTACTCGTAAAGGGATTGGCCATTCATCATCAGCGCGGTGGCCATGAGGTCTGCATGACATCGCTGCTTCCGGAGCAGGACGATTTCGCCGCCATTCATGCAGAACTTCAGGCAGCCGGCGTCACGTGTCTGTTTCCCGAGGTTCGCTACGGCAGGGTGGGAAAGCTGCTGCACCTGTATCGCGTGGTGCGACGGTTCCGGCCCGATTTCATCGTCGCTCATGCCACGCTTGCCGCGCTGTATGTGCGCCTTCTGCCGGTCCATACGCCGATTGCGTGGGTCATGCATTCCGGCGTCAACGATTTCGAGAACGGCGCGCTCAAGCGGGCCGAACGCCTGCTCTCACGGCGGGCGAGAGCCATCATCGGCGTGTCGCAGCAGAATATCGACGACTACCTTCGGGAGATTGGCCGGCATCCCTCCATGGTCGTGATTCCGAATGGCGTGGATGCGCAATTGTTCTCGGAAGGCGACGACGTCGCCGCGCGGACATCGGCGTGCACCCGAAGCAGATCGTCCAGCTCGGCCGCTATATCGAAGGCAAGAGCCAGCTGGACACGATCCGCGCATTCGAGCGTGTGCTGCAATCGGAGCCGGAGGCGCGTCTGCTGTTATGCGGCGTCGTCGAAGATCTCGACTATCACCGGGCGGTGCTGTCGTTGGTTCGTCAGCTCGGCCTGGAAAACAGGGTGACGGTGGGCGGGCCGCGTTCCGACGTCGCCGCGATTCTGCGTGCCTCGCGTGTCTTCGCGATGCCGTCGCGTTTCGAAGCACAGAGCATTGGTTTTCTCGAAGCGCTTGCGTCGGGCATTCCAGTCGTGGCGAGCCGGATTCCCTCGTTCGGTTTTGCGAGCGCGTTTGCCGGCGTCAGCCTGGTCGACACGACCGACGCGGAAGCCTACGGCCGCGCGCTGTTGCACGCACTCGACACGCCGCGCGCGAACCGGCAACTGGCCGGCTACACGCTGCACGACACCGCGGATCGGTACATGACGATCGCGCGCAAGTTCGTTCACCCGCTCCGGGTTTCGGCCTGACGTCGATCGGGCCGGCCGGCTTGCGTCACGTTATTGCGCGAGCCGGTCGATTCGCACGGTCTCCGAGAAAAGCCCCGGCAGTTTGCCGAATTCCTGCGCTTCGCCCAGCGCCAGGCCGTTTCCGGATGGATAGCGCGTGATTGCCGGCGCGCCACCGGTGAAATAGAAATCGCCGAGGGTCGCGTCGGTCCGTCGAAACAGCACGAGTGCCGCTCCCCGTTTGTCACGCACGAATTCCGGAAACACGTCCGACCACGACATGCCGTGCAATGTCGCCGCTTGGGCCGGCGCGCTCGCCGCGCCGCTCAGGTCGAGCGTGGCGACGTCGATCATGGCTTCTTCGCTCGATTCGTCCAGATGCGGCGTCAGCAGAATCAGCGTGTTGCCGTCGCGGCCATGCACGGCGCCCATTGTCACTTTCACGAAGCCGGGGGCAAAAGTCGCCGGCAACACGTTGCGCTCGCCGACACTCATGCGCGTGCCGTCGTTGGCGATCGGCGTGATCGCGAGGCGTCCGTCGGCGGCGCCGTCGACCGCGACCAGTGAGGCGCGCGAGCCGGCCGTTTCGCGTGTCAGCAGATTGACGTTCTGCGGCAGATTTCTGGCCTGCGCCCAGAGCACCGGCGCCGATCCCGTTGAGATGCCCGATCCTTGCGCAGACGCCATCCACAGATCGAGCCCGCTGTCGGGCCGCTTCTGCGCGATCAGCACGCTGGCTCGTCCGGTGCCGGTAAAGTTCGCCGCCACATATTGCTGCGTCAGTTCCGGCCTGAACGCGTTGCTCGTTTGCAGCCAGAGGCGTGGAGTCTCGAACGATTCGCCGGTACTGCGAAGCAACCAGAACGCGGTCCCGCCCTGGCGCGCCGCGACGATCATCAGATCCGCCTTGCCGTCGCCGTCGAAATCGCCGAGCAGGAAGCGCACGCTGTCGAAGCACAGTTTGTCGCCGGCGCAACTCGGCGCGCTCGCCAGGGGATCGAAGGGGACGGCGCTCGCGTACCACAGCGCGGGCGCCGAAGCCTTGGTAAGCGACGCGGCATACACGTTGAATCCCGGACCGTCGTGTTGCCGCTGTACGTACACCACGGACTGTTCGCCCGAGCCGGCGATGTCGCCGACCATCGCCGCGGCGAGCCTCAGGTCGTTCGCCTGCGTGTGTTGCGTGGTGGCCCAGCGGTAGCGCGTGGTGAGCGCGGTGCAGCCGCGCATGGTGAGCTTGCCGTCGTTTTCGCCGAGACAATGCCGCATCGGCGTATAGACGAGGCCGAAGTCCCACGGCGTCCAGCTTTGCGCCACGTCCCATTGATCGCAAGTCTCCGCGACCAGGTAGCCGTCGCGCTCGGCGATACATTGCGAGGTCGCGACGCTCACCAGCGCGGCGTTGCGCGTATTGCCGGGATACACGGTCAGCGGATCCCAACGCCATTGCTGCGCGGACGAGTCCGTGCAGGCGGCGAGCGCCGGCGCGCGGCCTGGTCCCGCGGAAGTCAGGCAGCGGCTCGCCGCCGCGTTGAACAGCTGGATCGGATGAGACACGAAATCCGGCACGCGGCGATCGGTGCGATCGTCAACCACATAGCGGCGCGAAATCCAGTTGCCGTCCCACTGAAACTCGCCGAATACATGGGACGACTCGCTGCCGTCGATGGAAAAATAGCTCGCGACGATGTCACGCTTGCGCTGCACTTCGGCAGCGGGGAGATTACCGGGCCAGCCGCCGGTCGGATAGGTGACGTGGTAGACGATCGGCACGCCCTTGCCGAGTGTCTGCGCGACGTGGCGAGTAATACGCGCGGAATAGATATGATCCGGATGTTCGATAAACGGCACGGTGTCTGGATTGAGCGTGTAGATCAGCGTCGCCGGCGCGAGCATCGCTTTTAAAGTAGCCGACAGGGAATCGCGATCGTATTTCACGCGCACGGAGCCGTCCGCGTTCATCGGATAGGTGGAGATCGTGGCGTGTTGTTCCCACAACAGGCCAAGCGGTACGCGGCCGCCGCGCACGGCGCCGCCGGGCAGGCGAAGTTCGAGCAGGCGCACTTGCGGCCTGGCCTTCAGCACCATCTGATGCACGAGCTTGCCGGCAATCGTAACGTTTGATTCGAGCCACTCGTCGGGCACGCCGGCCATGCGCGCGTAAGCGAGCCGCGAAGCGCGCTCGCGGGTTTGAACGTATGCGAAATCCGCGCCGTTGGCACCGCCGATCAGATGCACCGTGGTGATGCACCAGCCCGCGTCGAGACGCTCGCTGATGGCGGGGTCTACGAAGAGCAGATCGTCGTCGAGGTGCGCGACTACCGTGACCAGTGTGCCGGGGCCGCACTCAGCCGCGCGCGCCGCGCCCGGCGGGAAGGCGAAGAAGAGCACCGCGAGAAAAGCAAAGAATGCATCGCGAACGAGCGGGCTTGCCGATAATCGCATAGTAATCCGAGCTCTGACGGTGAGCTCGCATCATACTGTAGCAGCCATGACCGGCGCGTTGCCGAACTCACAGTCCTTGGCAAATTGCGATCCGGCGGGTTCGGCCTCGTGCGACGGCCCGCGGCTGCGTTAAAGGAAGTAGGCTTTGGTGTTGTCGTGGACGTCCGCGCGCGCGAGCAGTTCCGAAGGTGCAAGCCACAGATATTCGCTGTGCTGCTCGGGCCGTCCAAGCGGCGCGGTGCCGGGGAGCGTGAGCGAATAGGCGAGCACGATGTAATGCGTCGACACGTCCGGCTCGCCCGCGAAATTGTCGTTGTAGTGATGCTCGAACACGCCTTCGAAGCGTGCCGTCGAGCGCGCCAGTTTCGCGATGCCCAGCTCGGCGTCGGCGATGCGGGCAAACGCGGCGTCGAGTGTTTCGTCTTTGTGGATGCGGCCGCCGGGAACGAACCAGGTGCCACGGGCAGGGCGGTTGCGGCGGCGGCCGACCAGCACGCGCCCTTGCGTATCGCTGACGATCAGATCGAACGCGACCAGAGGCGTGAGGCGGACCACGTCCAGGAAATCGATCTCGGTCAGCAGCATGTCATCTCCCGCGTTTCTCGCGCCGGTTGAACGCGTCATCAGCTAATAGTCGCGATGGTGATCATCGTGTCGCGTGAGCCGGCCCGAGACGCCCGTCAGAAAAAGCGCGAGCACAATCGCGCCGATCGTCGCGAAGAGAAACGCGCCGATCAACGCGGCCAGTATCAGCGTCATCCATGCAAGGCCGTTCATGTCTCGGCTCCGGCGTGTTGGTAGGCATGCTAACGTGCATCCGCTTGCATACTATGTGCGCCAGTCGCCGCAGAGGCTGTCCCATCACGCCGAAGTATCGGCACATCGCGCCGCTAATGCGCCACGTAACCCTCGGGCGTGGTGACAGCCTCCTTGAAGACGTTGGCGTTGCCGGAGACGACATAGACCGGCGCGGGCGAGAGTTTCAGGTTAGCCACGCCGTCGCGGTACGGCAAGCTCGTCGCGTTGCCCATCATGTCGAACACCGTCACTTCGCCGGCCGTGCCCGGCGCATCGACTCGCAGACGGTAGTCCACGCTGCGACTCGCGTCGAAGCCGCTTTGGGCGTTCCACTTGTCGTTGTCGTGCGTCCATAGCGCGGTCACGATCTTGCCGCCGCCGAGCCGGCGGAACGCGTAGGCGTAGACGCCTTTGGGCAGATCCTTGAGCGGTCCGAGCGTGTCGGTGCCGTCTATGATCCGCGTCATCGCCGCTACCGCGAGCGCCGCGGGTTTCGGGCTGATGCGGGCTGGACCGTAGGTGCCTTTCGGATGATCGAGCTCGAAGAAAATCCCGTAGCCGGGCGCGGCGTCCGGCATATCCGCCAGATAGAACACGTAGGTCATGTCGGCACCTTCGCCTAGCAGGATCAGATGCGTGCGCGCCGTCACGGCAGCTTGTGCATACAGCACGTTCGCGCCCGGATAATTCTTGCCATACGACTGCCCGATGTCGTAGCTGATGCCCGTTTCGGTCACGAAGAGCGGCGCGCCGGGCTTCAGGTACAGACGCATTTCGTGGCGCAGCGCGCGCATCGCGGAGGGCAAAGCGCCCGGCACGGTGCCCTGATTGCCGGTATCCGCGACGCGCTCGGGCGGGTGCGAGGGCGTGGTGCCGATGTCGTAGTAACCGTGAATCGTCATGCCATCCATATAGCGGCCGATGCCTTGCGGGCCGAGCTTGCGCATCCACGTGACATTACCCTGCACTGACGAATAGGTCGGACCCATGACCACCGCATGCGGATCCGTCTGATGGATGCCTTCCCAGACGGCCTTATACATGCCGATGAAATTCGCGTCCGTGTCGCGCCACGGCAGACCGCCGTCCGCGTCCGGTTCCCACGTCACCTGATAGTAGTTATCGCGCTGTTTCGGAAAGTAAGTCGTGCGCACGCGATTCGACTCGGCGCCTACCTTGGCCATGTAATCCTTCATCTGCGCGGGCGATTTCGGCGCATAGCTGTGCGTCTCGGTCTTCGTGGGACTCGCCCACTGCGGAATGCCGTCGAGCTGGATCAACCGCAGCAGGTCGCCGCGCCGGAAGAACGGCGTGAGCTGTTTGCTGGCGGACTCGAACGTGCCGGCTTGTTTCGGCTCCTCCATATACCAGTTGCGATTGTCATTGACCCACGTGAGGCCGAGCGCGGTATAGACCGGCCGATAACCGTCGCCGTCACAGCAGTGTTGCCCCGGCGCAAGATAAGCCGCGCCCTGTCCGCCGAAGCGGTGCAGATCTTCATACGGAAAACGCACGACGGGTAACGCAGCGGACGCATCGGGCAGCACGCCGAACGTCGCGATACCCGCGGGGCGCGTGCCGCGCGCATCGAGCTGACCATGGGCACGTTCCAGCGACGCGGACACCGCGAAGTAGCCCGCCACGCTGGACGCGCAACTCAACGTGGACAGCGTCGCTCCCGCCGCAACGGGAAAGCGTCCGCTGGCGCGCACGGCATTCCACGTGTCGCGTATCTGCCAGTTGAGCGTGTCGCCTTGCGTCGGCCGCGTGGCGAAAACCAGCGCGAACGGTTTGTTCACCGCGAACAGGCGCGTGCCGTCGCTGGGCGTATCGGCTTCGAGCAGATCGCCGTTCGCGGCAGCAGGTACTTGCGATGAAGGCGACGAGCAACGCAGCCCTTGTCCGGGCGGCGCCTTCAGGTCTATTGGCGTGGCAGATTGCATTGCGGCGCTCGGCGCTGCGTCCTGCTTCGCGACAGGCGCGGGTGCATTGCTCGCCGCCGCCGGCGCCATCGCGCAACGTTTCTCCACTCCGGGCGCAGGATCGCCGAATACGCCGTTATTGCACTCCGCACTGGTTGAGAACGTTTTGACTACGTGTTGCTCCGGCGTGCCATACAGCACGTCGCGCGTACCGTTGAAACGGCACGTGCCGTACTCCGCCGCGCACGGCGTCCACTTCCTGCCGTCCGCGGTGAATGGGCCATTGCTCACACCATTCGCCTGCGGCGCAGCATCGGCGGCTACGCATCGGCCGGCCGCGAAGCCAAGCAGAATGGCGGCCACTGCCGAGATAGCGAGGCCCATTTCCTGCCGTACTCCGCCGCCGGCAAAGGCGCCGTCGCGGTCTCGCGGCGCGCGCTGTTCGCGTACATTCGACATGTGCTCCCCGTGTCGTTCGCTGTCCATCCAGGCGCCACAGACGCGTCGCCCAATTACTAGTTCACCAGGTCAGAGCCGCCTCGTATGACACCTTCGTGCAATGTGTTGCGGAAACCGCATAGTGTATTTCCGCACACCGCTGGCGGAAATAGTCCGGTCCCGTCTCGACACATTCCGCCATTGGCCCGTCTATTGCCGTGCGACCTAAAGGTATCTTATTTGTGTGTTTCAGGTTTGAAACATTAATCGTCGCGTTTATATGCGTGCGATCCAATAACAACCAAGTAAATAATTTTGTCGAACTCTCAAGTGTTTATATTGGTTGTTCGTTTTACTTATTGCCATCCCCGCGCATATATCGTCAGAAGAAACCATAGTGGGCACGGGCTGCGGCAGACGTCGGGATTATAAAGCCGGTTGCACTCATTCTGGCGCCATGATGGGAAAAAGTCACTTCAAATCCACTTCGCGATGGATAGATCGAATTGTAACTGCGCCGTTTTCGAGTAGTCGTGGTGTGTGCGGTGGCGTACGAAATGGCGTTTTTATTTGCATTAACATTCGCAGAATGCAAATTCATTCCTATGCGGAATCGGCAATTAATTCGTTGAAAAGACGGCGGTTGCGGGGTTGTTCCGAAAATCCCTGGTTGGTCACCCTGTCCATACGCCAACATGTCTGCGCTTTCGGTCATGGCGGCTAAGTGCTTGAAGGGCGGTGACTATGATGCGCTGCACAGAGGATGGCCTCTCTGCGGCCTTCCAAGGTGAAAAGTAGATCCGTTTTCTGGTGAGAGGATGACTATGACCTGCGCGAGTCTCGAGTCCGCAATGCTGCGCTGGGTGCACGCTCCGAGCAAGGGTATGCGTCGCATCGCGATACTGATGTTCAACGACTGCTCGCTGCAGGGAGCAGGGGTTGTCGCCGAGGTGTTCCAGGCAGCCAACGAAATGGCTTCGTCCGGCTCGGGCGGTTGGTTATACGACGTTTCGTTCCTGTCGGCCGACGGCGGCATGGTGACTTCGTCGTCCGCGCTGCGGGTCTGGACCGACGGACTCGACGCGCGGCATTACGGCGGTTTCGACGCGCTGTATGTCGCGGGTGGCAAAGGCGCATTGGCTGCCGCGAACGATGAGCGCCTGATTGCGTGGCTGCGCCGTGTGCGCCGCAATACCGGCATGATCCGGCCGATCGCGGAAGGTCGCGCGTTGCTCGAGGCGGCGTTCGTGCCCGACAACCACGAGCTTGGCGATGCGCATGCGCAGTCGGCGCCGACGCCGGCGCGCCAGCCTGAGCAGACGGCCGATGCGGGCGATCGTCTCGAATCGATGCGAAGCGCGCTCGCCATGATCAAGCGCGATCTCGGCGGCGCCACCGCGCGTACCGTCGCCGAGCGCCTGCTGGCGGACTCATGCTCGAATCTCGCGCCGCTGCTCGGCGAAGACGGCGGCCTGAGTCCTGGCGACAAGGTGCGCGCGGCAGCTCGCTGGCTGCAAGAGAATTGCCAGCAGGCGATTTCGATTGCCGACGCGGCGCAGTTCGCCGCGATGAGCGAGCGCAACTTTCTGCGCCGCTTCAAGATGGAAATGGGCATTACGCCCTCGAGTTTTCTGTTGCACGAGCGCCTTGCGGTGACCTGCAGCCTGTTGACCGAATCGGAATTGCCGGTCGACAAGATAGCCCGCCGCACCGGCATGGGCAACGGCGATCGACTCGCGAAAGTGTTTCGTAAGCGGATGAGAATTTCGCCGACCGAATTTCGAATTCAAAGTCGCCGACTAGTCGGCGAATAGCGACGGGGCCAGCCGGCGAGCCGTGTGGCAACACGGCATCCGGTCCGTACTTCCATCGACTTTGGGAATTATAAGGAATGCGAATATGTTGACTCAGGGAGCTGTAGGCGCCGCGTCGGCCGGCACGCATGCTGCGGGTGCCGCGACGGCGGGCGCGGGTTCCACGCGCATTGTTCCAGTCATTCTGGCGGGCGGCTCCGGCACGCGCCTGTGGCCGGTATCGCGGGAAAACTATCCGAAGCAACTGATCGACGTCGTCGGTTCCGACTCGCTGCTGCAAGCTACCGCGCGGCGCATGGACGGCTTTCCGGCCGGCTGGAGCGTGGATGCCTCGCCGATCATCGTATGCGGCGAAGAACATCGCTTCGTGATCGCAGAACAACTTCATGAAAATGGCGTCGATGCTCGTCTTATTGTCGAGCCCGCTCGTCGCGATACGGCGCCCGCATTGACGCTGGCGGCGTCGCTGGCGTGCTCGGAGGGCCGCGACGCGATTCTCGTCGTCATGCCGGCGGATCATTCGATCGCCGACGTGCCCGCCTTGCAGGCCGCGCTGGAACTCGCAGCGCGCTACGCCGAGCAGGGTTCGATCGCGACATTGGGCGTGCCGCCCACGCGCCCCGACACCGGCTTTGGTTATATCCGCGTCGGCGCCGAACTGGCGGGCGGCGGCCATGCGATCGACGGTTTCGTCGAAAAGCCCGCGGAAGAACTCGCGGCGAAGTATGTGGCGGCGGGCATGTATTGGTGGAACAGCGGCATCTTCATTGTCCGAGCCAGCGTGTGGCTCGACACGTTGAAGCGTCTGCAACCGGACATGCACTCCGCCTGCGAACGCGCATTCACGGGCGGCCGCATGGACGGTGCGTATTTCCGGCCGCTGGTCGATGCATTTCTCAGTGCGCCCGCCAACTCGATCGACTACGCGGTGATGGAGCGCCTCACCGAGACAGCCGGCCCCGAAACACCGGACAGCGCGCCGGCGACACCGGCAGGCGTCGTGATCGGACTGAATGCAGGCTGGTCGGACCTGGGTTCGTGGGACGCCGTGTGGGCCGCGATGGAGAAGGACGCCAACGGTAACGCAGGACGCGGCCGGGTGACCTTCGAAGGGGCGGTCTCGAGCTATGCGCATTCGGAAGGCCGGCTGGTTGCCTGTGTCGGCACCACCAATGTCGTGGTGGTCGAAACCGCGGACGCGGTGCTGGTGGTCGACCGCTCGCACGTGCAGGACGTGAAGGGGCTGGTGTCGCGCATCAAGGCGCAGCACGCGCCGGAGGCCGACGCGCACCGCAAGGTGCGCCGTCCTTGGGGTTTCTACGATTCGATCGACCATGGCGAGCGTTTCCAGGTCAAGCGCATCGTGGTGACGCCGGGCGCGCAACTGTCGTTGCAATTGCATCACCACCGCGCGGAACACTGGGTCGTCGTGCGCGGCACGGCGCTCGTCACACGCGGCGAAGAGCAGTTTCTGTTGAGCGAAAACGAATCGACCTATATCCCGCTCGGCATCAAGCACCGGCTCGAAAACCCGGGCAAGGTGCCGCTCGAAATCATTGAAATCCAGTCAGGCGCTTATCTCGGCGAAGACGACATTGTGAGGTTCAACGACAACTACGGCCGCTGCTCCTAAACAGCACGCCGGACTCAACTGCGGACAAGAACGGCAAGAACGAGGTGACCAGAATGCGCAAGTTTCAGGATTTGCTCGCGCGAGTTTTCGATGTTGCATTGGTATTGGTGGGTGCGGCGGTGGCGTCGCAGATCCGCTTTGACTACCTCGCTCAATCCGGATTCTATTGGGCCCTCGTGATGTTTTCCGCCGCTTTCGCGTTGGCTATCTTTCCGGCGTTCGGCGTCTACGAATCATGGCGCGGCCGCTCCAAGCTGGTGCTGGCCGGCCAGGTGTCGCTCGCGTGGCTGATGGTGCAGGTCAGCGCGCTGGTGCTGATGTATTCGCTGCATCGTATCGACTTCGTGTCACGGCTGTGGTTCTCATACTGGACGGCGGTGACCGGCGGCCTGCTGATCGCATACCGCCTGATGACGCACGCCGTATTGGCGAGGGCACGCAGCGCGGGACTGAATCTGCATCAGGTCGCGATTGTGGGCAGCGGCTCACAGTGCGACGCGATCATTCGCCGGATCAACGCCGCGCCGACCACCGGTTTTCGCGCCACGGCCGTGTACAACGCGCGGCCGGATGTGTCGCCGGTCGCGAGCCTCGGAATCCCGGTGTTCGACACGGTCGACGCGCTGGCCGGCTACATGCGGACCAACGACGTCCACGAACTGTGGCTGATGCTGTCGCTTTCCGAAGAGCCGCTGATCTGTTCGCTGGTCAGCGAATTCCGCGACGACCTGGTGAACATCCGTTTCATGCCGGACGTGCGCAGCCTCGCGCTATTCGAGGGCAGCGGCGTGATCGATCTGCTCGGCGTGCCGGCGATCAATCTGGTGGCTTCGCCGCTGTCCGCGAACTCAATGCTGAAGAAGGAAATCTTCGACCGCCTGTTCGCCTTGACCGCCTTGATCGCGCTCGCGCCGGTCATGCTCGTCATCGCGATCGCGGTGAAGCTGTCCTCGCGCGGTCCAGTTCTGTTCAAACAGAAACGCAAAGGCGCCGACGGTCACGTATTCACGATCTATAAGTTCCGTTCTATGCGGTTGCACACGGAGCAAAAAGGCACCGTCAGGCAAGCTACGCGTAACGATCCGCGAGTCACGAAAGTGGGCGCCTTCCTGCGCCGCACGAGCCTCGACGAATTGCCTCAATTCTTTAACGTGTTGCGTGGCGACATGTCGGTCGTAGGACCGCGTCCCCATGCACTCGAGCACGACGACCTCTATCAGAAAGTGGTCGCGGGCTATATCAATCGCTACCGCATAAAACCGGGGATCACGGGGTGGGCACAGATCAACGGTTTTCGTGGCGAAACCGACCGCATCGAGAAGATGGAACGTCGCGTCGAACATGACCTGTATTACCTGGGCCATTGGTCGTTCGCGCTCGACATGCGGATTATCGGCGCGACGATAGTCGCCGGACTGGTGCATCGAAACGCTTATTAGTTGTTAACAAAACGCTGCGCGCTTCGTCCCTTGAGGAAAAACGCCGTGGCACAAGGAGGAACATCATGAGCTCGCTTGGTCTACGCACGGGAAGTCTCCTGGTTTTCGCTACGGCAACACTGCTTTCTGGATGCGGAATCGCGCCCGGCCAGCGGATGATCACACCGGCCGCCATTCAGGACACCGGTGGTGATTACAGTACTGAGCCGTCGCAGCAACAGCAGATTCCGATTACCGATATCAATCTCTCGCTGCTGCGCAAGATGAACCAGGCGCAAACGGCGTCGACGCTGCCGCCGGCAACGACTGCGCTGTTCGGCAAGCCGACCGCTTACAAGGTCGGCCCCGGCGACGTGCTGCAGATCGTCGTGTGGGATCACCCGGAACTCGCGGCCGCGCTCGGCCAGCCGCAGCAGAACGCGAAAACGTCGGACGCCGCAGCCGGCTTCCTGATCGACGAAAACGGCGACGTGCAGTTCCCATATGCCGGTACGGTACACGTGGCCGGCAAGGACGCCACGACGATCCAGAAGGAGCTCTACAAGCGTCTGAGCAAGGTGTACCAGAAGCCGGAAGTGACGGTGCGGGTGGCCTCGTTCCGCGCGCAGCAGGTTTATGTCGACGGCGAAGTGCGCACGCCTGGCGCGCTGTCGGTTACCGACATTCCGATGTCGCTGACGAACGCGATCGGCCAGGCCGGCGGCCTCAGCGCCAATGCGGATCGCAGCCGCGTGGTGTTGCTCCGCAACGGCGTGCCGTATCAGTTGAACGTGGACGACCTGATCAAGCGCGGCCGCAATCCGTCGGACATCTACCTGCAACCGGGCGACGTGCTGCGGGTGGCGTCGCGTGAAGACAGCGGTGTCTACGTGATGGGCGAAGTCAACAAGCCGGCGACCATCCTGCCGATGCGCAACGGTTCGTTGACGCTTTCGCAGGCAATCTCCGACAGCGGCAGCTTCGACTCGAACACGGCCGCGGCGCGGCAACTGTTCGTGATCCGCAACTCGACGAGCGAAACGCCTGAGGTGTACCACCTCGACGCGACCTCGCCGGTGTCGATGGTGCTCGCGAATCAGTTCGAACTGCAGCCGAAAGACGTGGTGTATGTCGGTCAAGGCGGGCTGGTCCGCTTCAACCGTGTGTTGAACCTGCTGCTGCCGGCGATCAATGCGGCTGTGACGGGCGCCGTTCTCGCGAAATAGTAACCGCACAGTGTGAACTTGAACCTCCGGACCTTGTTGGGTGAAGAAAATGGCAATCAACTTTGAAAACCGTTACACCGACGTGTCCGGTCCGGACGAGCTTCACCTGTCGGACTATCTGCGCACGATCGTGCGAGGTTGGCGCACGATCGTCGTGGTGACGCTGATCGCGCTCGCGCTGGGATGCGCGTACGCTTTCCTCGCGCCGCCGACGTACCGCGCGGATGTTCTGTTTCACGTAGAGGACAAGACGGCGAATGCCAATGCGAACGGCAAGGATTCCTTGCCGCCGCTCACCGGCATGTTCGACACCAAGCCTTCGACGGCGGCGGAGATCGAGTTGCTGAAGTCGCGGCTCGTCACGGAAGAGACCGTCAAGAAACTGCACCTCGATATCACGGCTGCGCCGCGCTATTTTCCGGTTATCGGCGGAATGATCGCGGGGTTGGTGAACGGGCAATGGGGCTTCAAGTTGCCGCAGTTCATCAACCTGTCCGGCTATGCATGGGGTGACGAGAGCATTTCGGTGTCGCAGTTCGACACGTCGAAGGAAATGTACGACACGACCTTCACGCTGATTTCCGGCAGTGACGGGTCGTACGTACTGCGGGACAAGAACGGTATTGCGATTCTGTCGGGGAAGGTCGGCGAAACCGTGGAAACGGATACGGCCGACGGCCCGATCACGCTGCGCGTCGATAAGCTGGTCGGCCCTGCCGGCTCGCGTTTCGAATTGCAGCGCGCCTCGACCTTAAGCACCGTGGACCGTTTACAAAAGGCTTTGCTGGTGCAGGAGACCACGCTGCAATCCGGCGTGATCCGCGCGAGTCTGGAAGGCGGCGACGCCGGCTTGACGGCGGCGATCGTCAACAGCATGGCGCGCGAGTTCGTGCGTCAGGATGTGGAGAGCCGTTCGACCGAAGCCGAGCATATGCTGGCCTTCCTCGATCAGCAACTGCCGGGCTTGCGCAAGGAGCTCGACGACGCCGAGCAACGCTACAACAAGTTCCGCAACACGCATGGCACGGTCGACCTGGGCGAAGAAAGCCGCCTGCTGCTGCAACAGATCGTCGATAACAAAACCAAGCTGATGGATCTGCAGCAGCAACGCGCGGAGATGTCGCAACGCTTCACGGCGAATCACCCGGCGGTGGCCTCGCTCGACGCGCAGATCGCCGCATTGCAAGGTGCGGCGGCCAACATGAACCGCAGCGTGGCGGTGATGCCGGATACGGAGCAGACCGCCTTGCGTCTGCTGCGCGACGTGCACGTCGATACGGAGCTGTACACCAATCTGCTGAACAGCGCGCAGCAACTGCGCGTGGCGAAGGCGGGACAGGTGGGCAACGTGCGCGTGGTCGATTTCGCCGAAGCGCCTGATGAACCCGTGCGGCCGAAGCGCGTGATCGCGATCCTGATCGCGCTCGGCGGCGGCCTCGTGCTCGGCATTCTGCTGACCTTCTTCAAGCGCGCGATGTACGGCGGCGTGGAACGTCCGGACGAACTCGAAGGCATGCTCGGCGTGCCGGTGTTCGCCGTGGTGCCGCGCAGCCAGACGCAGTTGAAGCTGCAGGAAAACGTCATGCTGCGCCGTCGCGGGCTGCATGTGCTGGCGCAGCAGGCGCCTGAAGACATTGCCGTGGAAGGCGTGCGCAATCTGCGCACCTCGCTGCAGCTCTCGCTCGATCACGCCGAGAACAACGTGGTGATGATCACCGGCTCGCGGCCCGATTCCGGCAAGTCGTTCCTGTCGGTGAATCTGGCGGCGCTGGTGGCGTCGGCGAACAAGCGCGTGCTGATTATCGACGGCGATATGCGGCGCGGCGACGTGCATTCGCATTTCGGTGTCGCGCATCAGCCGGGTCTGTCCGACGTGCTGAGCGGCGGCGACCTGAGCTCGATGATTCAGCGCGATGTGCTGCCGGGTCTCGACGTACTTGCCAAGGGCACGCTGCCCTCGCATCCGGCCGAACTGCTGATGAGCAAGCGCTTCGAAACGATGCTCGAAGAACTGAAGTCGCACTACGACCTCGTGATTGTCGACACGCCGCCGGTTCTCGCGGTGACCGACTCGACGGTGATCGGCAAGTATGCGGGCACGACACTGCTGGTGGTGCGCCACGGCCGCCATCCGCTCAACGAAGTCATGGAGACGGCCAAGCGGCTGCGCAATGGCGGCGTGGGGCTCAGAGGCGTTCTGTTGACCGATGTGCCGCAGGAAGGTGCGTTCCTCGGCTCGGGCTATCAGGGCGGTTACTACGGCTACGACAGCATTGCCGGTTGAGGCGGCGGCCGACGGCCGGCGGCGCAACACAGCCGCGCAGCCAGGCTTCCGGCACTCGGAATGCACAGGTTAACGAGGAGAAGGCTCCATGAAACGTAAGGTCGCGCTGATCACCGGCATCACTGGACAGGACGGGTCGTATCTGGCGGAACTGCTGCTCGCCAAGGATTACGACGTACACGGCATCAAACGCAGGTCATCCTTGTTCAATACAGACCGGATCGATCATCTTTACCGCGATCCCCACGATCCGGATCAGCGCCTCTTTCTGCACCACGCGGATCTGACCGACTCGACCAGCATTTTGCGCGTGATCCAGCGCGTCGAGCCGGACGAGATTTATAACCTCGCCGCGCAGAGCCACGTCGCGGTGTCGTTCGAGGAGCCGGAATACACCGCCAACGCGGACGGCCTCGGCGCCTTGCGGATTCTCGAAGCGATCCGCATTCTCGGCTTGCAGGAGAAAACGCGCTTCTACCAGGCCTCGACCTCGGAGCTATACGGTCTCGTGCAGCAGGTGCCGCAGTCGGAGACGACGCCGTTCTATCCACGCAGCCCATATGCCGTCGCCAAGCTGTTCGCGTACTGGACCACCGTCAACTATCGCGAAGCGTACGGTCTCTACGCATGCAACGGGATTCTGTTCAATCACGAATCGCCGGTGCGCGGAGAGACGTTCGTGACGCGCAAGATCACGCGCGCTGTCGCGCGTATCGCGGTGGGCATGCAGAAGACCCTGTATCTCGGCAATCTGTCGGCGCTGCGCGACTGGGGTCACGCGCGCGACTACGTGGAGATGCAATGGCGCATGCTGCAACAGGAGCAGCCGGAGGATTACGTGATCGCCACCGGCGTGCAGTACAGCGTGCGTCAGTTCGTGCAGCACGCCGCCGCTGAACTGGGCGTCACCGTGCGGTTCGAAGGTACCGGCGTCGACGAAATCGGCATCGTCGAAAAGGTGGAAGGGCGCGAGATCAGGATGTCGCCGGGCGACGTGATCGTGCGGGTCGATCCGCGCTACTTCCGACCCGCCGAGGTCGAGACACTGCTCGGCGATCCATCGAAGGCGCATGCGAAGCTCGGCTGGCAGCCGACCACCTCGTTCGCCTCGCTCGTCAAGGAAATGGTGCGCTCTGACTATCAGATCGCGCGACGTGACGCGCTTGTCACGCTGGCCGGATTCACGGCGCTGGAACATCACGAGTAACGGCGATGAACAAACAAGCACGCATCTTCGTCGCGGGCCACCGTGGCATGGTCGGCTCCGCGCTGGTCAGGCGTCTTGCCGCCGAGGGGTATCAGAACGTGATTACCCGCTCGCGCAAGGAGCTCGATCTCACGGATCAGGCGGCCGTGAACCGCTTCTTCGAAAGCGAAAGGATCGACGTGGTGCTGCTCGCGGCCGCGCGCGTGGGCGGCATTCTCGCGAACGCGACGCAGCCGGGTGAGTTCATCTATGAAAACCTGGTGATCGAAACCAACGTGATCCATGCCGCGTATCGCGCCAAGGTCGAGCGGCTGGTGTTCTTCGGTTCGTCGTGCATCTATCCGAAGCAATGTCCGCAGCCGATCCGCGAGGAGTATCTGCTGACCTCGCCGCTGGAGCCAACCAACGACGCCTATGCAATCGCGAAGATCGCCGGCGTAAAGCTGTGCGAAGCGTACAACCGCGAGTACAACACGCAGTACGTCGCGTTGATGCCGACCAATCTGTACGGCCCGAACGACAACTACGATCTGAAGAGCAGCCACGTGTTGCCGGCGCTGCTGCGCAAGGCGCACGAAGCGAAGCTGAACGGCGACGCCGCCTTGACGGTGTGGGGATCGGGCACGCCGCTGCGCGAGTTCCTGCATGTCGACGACCTTGCCGCAGCCACGCTGTTCGTGCTCGAGCACAACGTGACGGAAGGGCTCTTCAACGTCGGCGTGGGCGAGGACCTGTCGATTCGCGAGCTGGCCGAATGCATCTGCAAGGTGATCGGCTTCGAAGGCGAACTCGTGTTCGACGCCTCGAAACCCGACGGCACGCCGCGCAAGCTGCTCGACGTTTCACGCCTGACGCAAATGGGCTGGCAGGCCACGATCGGCCTCGCCGACGGCATTGCCTCCACCTATCGTGACTTCGTCGAATCACACGCTGGTTCGACGCCCGCCGCCGCCATCGAAGCGTAGGCGCGTGGACGGCCGCCACGGCGCGGCTTTGGATTGACGGACCAAAGGGGACGCTGTGCCTGCGCAGAATGCGCAATGCACGCAGGACGATATTTCTAGGAGTGGCATAAAAATGACAGCGTCAGTCACGATCTTCCACAACGTCGTGTGGTCGCGCCACAAGGGTGTCGTGTTTTCCGCCTTGCATAACATTTCGGCTTCCGGAGCGATTCGCTATTCGATGGTGCAGATCGCCGATACCGAGCACGACCGCGTCGGCTTTTCCGACGTCGATTATTCGTTTCACCGCTATCCGATGCAAAAGCTGTTCGATGGCTGCTACGAAGACGTGCCGACCCTGAAGCTGATCGCGCGGCTCACATGGGAAGTGCTGCGCACCAAGTCGGATCTGATCGTGCTGCCGGGCTACCACCGCCCGGAATACTGGGCGATGCTCGCGGCGTGCATCGTGACCGGCAAACGGCGCGCAGTGTTCTGCGATTCGACCGCGCGCGACCGGCCCAAAAAGTTGCTGACGTCGATTCCGAAGCGCGTGTTTTTCGCGCTGTGCGACGGCTATTTCGGTTTCGGCGAGCGCAGCCGCGAGTATCTGCTGTCGCTCGGCGCGAAGCGCGACAAGATTTTCGTGCCGTGTCAGGCGGCGGCAATGCCCGGTTCGTTTTCGCCGGAACGTGCGCTGGTCGAGCGGGTCGCCGCTCGCGCGGGTAATCCGCCGGTGTTTCTGTTCGTGGGGCGTTTGTCGGAAGAGAAAGGCATCGGCACGCTGATCGACGCGTTCGCCGGATTGCGGCGGCGGATTCCGGCGGCGAAGCTGCGCATTGTCGGCACCGGCCCGATGAGCGACGCGTTGCATGCGAAGGTGGCCGAGCTCGAACTCGGCGACGCGGTGACGTTCGTCGGCAGTCTGCAAGACGAGCCGCTGACGCGGGAATATTACGGCGCCACCTGCATGGTGCTGCCGAGTTACAGCGAACCTTGGGGACTCGTGGTCAACGAGGCGCTCGCGCATGGCTGCCCCGCCGTGGTCAGCGAAAGTTGCGGCTGCGTGCCGGAACTGGTGATCGACGGAGTGAGCGGCTATGCATTTACAGCGGGCGACGTCGCCGGCCTGCAGCGCACCATGCTCAAGGCCATGGAGGCGTTCGCCGACGCGGGCGGCACCGCGCGCCGCTGCATGGATGTGATTCGCCGTTTCGATCCGCCTTCCGCGGCTGCCAACATCGCCCGCGGCTGCGCTTTGATGTTGAGCGACTGAGCCGCTCCGCACAACCAGGTCGCGCCACAACGCCCTTACTCGCTCCGGCAGTCACGATGAAGATACTGATCTACGGCATCAACTATGCGCCTGAGCTGACGGGAGTGGGCAAGTACACGGCGGAAATGGCCGTGCTGCTGGCTAGCCGCGGACATGACGTGCGCGTGGTGTGCGCGCCGCCGTACTACCCTGAGTGGCGTGTCGGCGAGGGCTACGCGTCGTGGCGCTATCAGCATGAAACGCGCGACGGCGTGGCGATCTGGCGTGCGCCGCTGTGGGTGCCCGCGCGTCCGAGCGGCCTGAAGCGCATGCTGCATCTGGCGAGCTTCGCGGCGACCTCGCTGCCGCTGCTTGTGCGGCACGTGCTGTGGCGCCCGCACGCTGTCATGCTGATCGCGCCGACCTTGATGTGCGCGCCGGGCGGGTTGATGCTCGCACGCATCACGCGTGCGCCCGCCTGGTTGCATATTCAGGACTATGAGGTCGATGCGGCATTCGATCTGGGCTTGCTGAAAAGCTCATTCGCGGCCCGCATGGCACGCCGGGTGGAAAGCGCTTTGCTGCGGCGCTTCGACGCCGTGTCCTCGATCACGCGGCAGATGAGCGAGCGCGCGACGACCAAGGGCGTGGACGCATCAAAGGTTGTCTGTCTGCCCAATTGGGTCGACGTGTCGACGATTTTTCCGCTTACGCGGCCGAGCGAATTCCGGCGCCTGCTGGGGGTTCCTGACGACCAGAAAGTGATTCTGTACTCCGGCAACATGGGCGCGAAGCAGGGCATCGAAACGCTCGCCGATGCGGCGGTTGCGCTCGCGGCGCGCACGGATCTCACCTTCGTGTTCTGCGGCAGCGGCGCGGCGAAAGAGGGCCTGCGCGAACGCTGCTCGGGACTGACGAATTGCGTGTTCCTGCCGCTGCAACCGTTGGACCGTCTGAACGAACTGCTCAACCTCGCCGATATTCACGTGCTGCCGCAACGCGGCGATGCGGCCGACCTCGTCATGCCGTCCAAGCTCACCGGCATGTTCGCGAGCGGACGCGCGACCGTGGCAATGGCGCGTCGCGGCACGGCGCTCTACGAAGCCGTGGCGCCGCGCGGCGTGGTCGTGCCACCGGACAACCTGAAGGCGCTGACCGCGGCGATCACGGCGCTGGCGAACGACGCGGAACGACGCGCGGCACTCGGCAAAGCGGCGCGCGCTTATGCGGAGCGCACGCTCTCGCCGGAGTCGACGATTCGCACCTTCGAGGAACGGCTCGCGATGCTGTTGCGTGAGTTGGGAGGCAAACGCGAGAAAGGCGGCACGCCGTCTTTCCGCGCGCGGCCTTCAGGTGCTGCGGCGAGGCGCCGGCGAAAACCGGCTACTGCGGAGGAAGCCGCGCCGGATTGATCCGGCCCGCGGCGGTGTCATGAAGACGATATCACCAGGGAGAGCGGTAGACGCCCTGCTTTCCGGCGTAGGGGTCGGTGTAGGTGGTTCTCGTGGCGCCTTGGGGCGTCAGACCGGCGGCCGTGTTCGGACGTCCCGGCTGGCCGGCCACACGCACCTGACCGTCGGCCGCAGCCGGCGCCTTGCCCTTGCCCTTGGCTTTGCCTTTGCCGACCGCTGGCTGCGCGGCCTGGTCGCCGCCCAACACCGTCATGCGTTGCGTGTCGAGCAGCGCCGCGCGTTGAGCGTCGTTCGTATCGCCTTGCGCGCCGTCGGTGCTGTAGGGGTTCGGGGAGCCGAGCAACGCCTGCTCGCTATTGCGATGCGCGGCGCGCCGGTTGGCGGGGAGTTGTGCATTGAGACCGTAGCCGTTGGCCGCCGTCGCGGCGGGCGGGAGGGCAGGCGCCGCGTTATTGGGTGCGGCGTTCTGCGCGAAGGCCGGCACCGCGCACGATGCGATCGCGAGAAGCGTCCAGCTAGCAGTGTGTCGAAGCGAGGTGATCATCTGATTCCCCAAGGAAATGCTGTCGGGATAAAGCTATCGTGCGCCAACCACTACGCGCGTAGCCGCCAAAACGCTTGCCTGCACAGCCACCGCGTGAAGCCGGGCCAGGCGCCGCAACATAATGTAAGAGATTTGCCTGGCATGCCTGCCTATGTTTACCACTGTTCGTGGTTCGGAGAAAGCTGATGGGTAACGTAGCCGACGATCCTCACGTCGGGCGCATGCCGCCGGCCGAGGGCGCGCCAGAGAACGGCCGCGTGATCGATCTGTCGCAGGCCGGAAAAGGAAATTATCAGGCTAAGCGCGGCGCGCTGGTCGAGCTTGTCTGGTTCGTGCTGGAAGCCTGCGTGATCAACAACAAACTACTGCCGTTCTCCGCTGTACGCGTCGCGTTGCTGCGTCTGTTCGGCGCGAAGATCGGTACAGGTTGCCGATTCGTGCATCCGCTGCGGGTGAAGGCGCCGTGGAACCTCGAAGTGGGCGACAACTGCTGGTTCGGTGTCGATGTGTGGATCTACAACCAGACGCTGATTCGCATCGGCTCGAACGTGTGCATTTCTCAGGGCACGTTTCTCACCGCGGGATCGCACGATATGAGCACCGCCATGGATCTGCATGTCGCGCCGATCATCATCGAGGACGGCGTGTGGATCACTTCGAAGTGCGTGGTGCAAATGGGCGTGACGATCGGCCGTTCGGCGGTCGTGACACCTTTGTCGGTCGTGCATCGTTCGCTGGAAGCGGAGGGCGTGTACGGCGGCAATCCTTGCCGTTTTATCAGGAAACGGTTCGACTCCGTGACCTGAACCACAGACATAAAGCCACAGCGTTTGTACGCTGAGGACGCCGAGGTCGTTTTGCCGGAATGCCGGCCGTTGCAATGGGATTGACGCGCTGCGTGATGAACGGCATTCGCGGCGGCACCCTTGCAAGTTCCGGCCGCGACGTCTGCGTGGTCTGGTTGCCGGCTCAGCCTGGCGAACCGCACCGCGCCCAGGAAATGCGTGAAGCAGATGGGAGTAGCGGATGTTCATCGATACACGTACTGTTGAACAGAACACCGTCGTCGAGACGACGATCTGCATCATCGGCGGAGGCGTCGCGGGCATCACGCTCGCGCTGGAAATGTCGAGGGCGGGTATCGACGCCTGCATGCTCGAAAGCGGTGGTTTTGGACCTGACGACGCGACTCGCGACCTCTATCGCGGCGAGAACGTCGGGCTTCCCTATACGTTCGCGGACGGCTCGCGCAGCCGCTATTTCGGCGGCAGCAGCAACTGCTGGGGCGGCTGGTGCCGCCCGCTCGATCCCTGGGACTTCGAAAAGCGTGACTGGATTCCGCACAGCGGCTGGCCGTTCGGCCTCGATGAACTGGCGCCTTACTATGCACGCACGCATGAACTGCTGAAGCTCGGCCCGCAGAATTTCGACCCCGCTTACTGGGAGCGCGAGATCGGGCGTCAGGACGTGCGCCGTCTGCCGCTCGCCACCGGCGACATGCGCGATACCGTTGCGCAGTTCAGCCCGCCGGTTCGCTTTGGCAAGGTGTATCGCGAAGAACTGTCGCATTCGACGCGGGTGCGCGTGTTCCTTCATGCGAACGTGCTCAGTATCGACGCCGACGCGCAGGGCACGACGATTTCGAAACTGAAGGTGGGTACCATCAGCGGCCGCGCGATAACGGTGACCGCGAAAATTTTCGTGCTGGCCACGGGCGGCATTGAAAACGCGCGCCTGCTGCTGGCGTCGAACAACGTGCAGGCCGCCGGGCTCGGCAATGCCAACGATCTGGTCGGCCGCTATTTCATGGATCATCCGCGCATGATGTCGGGCAAGGTGCGCTTCCGTCCTGGCATCGCGCGCAACAAGCTGTACGACATCAAGTACCACTACCAGAACGTGGCTGTCTCGGCGCACGGCACGAAGATATCGTCCCAGTTCGCGCCGAAGCAGGAATGGATGGAACGCGAAAAGCTGCTCAATTCACGTGTGTGGCTCTACTCGAAATGGTACGGCGAGGGCAGCGCGGGTTCCGAGGCATTGATCCGTTTCAAGGAAGCGCTGATGGGCAAGGACCAGCCGGGCCGCAGCGTGAAACGCGACATCGAGACCATGATCGCGCACCCGCTGCATACCGTCGGCTTTGGTTTGACGCGGCTGTTGCAATGGCCCGCGTTGATCACCGACGTCACGCTGCAGGCTATCGTCGAGGCGGTGCCCAATCCGGATAGCCGCGTGACCTTGTCGGCCGACAAGCGCGACCACTTCGGCATGCCGCGCGTGCGGGTGGAGTGGCGCCTCGGCGACCAGGTGCAGCGCACTTTCGACAAGACCTTCCAGTTGCTCGCGAAGGAATTGCAGATGGCGAACGTCGCGGACGTCACGCTCGATGAACCGCTCGAAGGCCGGACGTGGCCGGCGAAGCTCGAAGGCACGTGGCACCACATGGGCACCACGCGCATGCACGATTCGCCTCGCGAGGGTGTGGTCGATCGCGACTGTAAGGTGCACGGCATCAGCAATCTGTACATTGGCGGCAGCTCGGTGTTTCCGACCGTCGGCGCCAATTTCCCGACCATCACGATTGCCGCGCTGTCGTTGCGTCTCGCCGGCCATCTGATGCGGCAACTCGATGTGCCGGACGCCGTCGGCAGTACGCGAGTTGATGCGGCGAACAGCCCCACCATGTCACTTCACACGCCGTCTCAGGTCGATACATTGCCGATCGCGGCCTCGACGTTGACGCCCTTGATGAAAGAGCAGTGAACCTGTGATCAGGACAGGCGAAAATGGCGCGCACAAGGCGCGCCATTTTCGCTTTTGGGTGGCCGGTTCGAGAGTCTTCCGCCTGGTGACAGGCGGTGCGCGTCAGTGGGTTGGCTGGGTCGTTTCGCGTAGCGTGGTGAGCGTGCTGTCGTTGCTGCGCGCGTCGTCGTGGCCGCCCCTGGCTTCGAGCAGAGCGGTCAGTGCGCTCACCATAGTCTCGACACGGAATCGCGCGTTGAAGGTCTCGGCCGCCTGCGCGCGCATCGCCGCGCGAGCCGCGTCGTCCAGTTCGAGCCAGCGCACGAGATTCTTTTCCGTACCGTCGACAGTATCCGCGGCTACCATCCCCGCGCCGTCCGCTTCGATTTCGCGCCACACGTTGACTTTATCGGAGATCAGCGCCGGCAATCCGCAGCCCAGCGCCTCGGCCACCGCCACGCCGAAATTCTCCTGATGCGACGGCAGTACGAACACGTCGCTCGCATGAAAAGCGCCCCATTTGAGTTCGCCCTGAAGCATGCCCGGCAGACTCACGCGATGCGCGATGCCGGCCGCCTGCGCCTGGGTGCGCAGCGTCGAGGCCCAGCCGGTTTCATCCGGGCCGGCGATCACGAGGTGCAGCGCCGGATCGCGGCGGGCAATGCGTGCGAAAGCGTCGATCAGCAGATCGCAGCCTTTCTTCGCGTGGACGCGGCCGAGAAACAGCACGATGCGTTTGCCGCGCAGGCTCGGTATGGCTTGCAGGAACGCTTCGCGCAGCGGCGCCGCTTCGAGTTGCGGCACCGTCGTGCCGAACGGCACGATCCGTTCATGCGCGCGGTACAGCCAGAACGACTTGCGTGCGCGCGTGCGTTCTTCCTCCGTCGTGAAGATGACAGCGCGCGCGTCGCGCAGTACGCGATACTCCGCCCACGGCCAATACAGCCATTTCTTCAGATGCTTGAGCGGGTAAGCCTCCTTGAACCACGGGTCCAGCATGCCGTGCACATACACGTAGTACGGCACTTCGCTCCTGTGCAGCGCCTTCCATGCCGCGAAGCCGTGGTATTGCCACAGGCCGTGCACGATCACCGCGTCATAGCGCTTCGCGTTGGCGGCGAGCCACGGCGCGAGGCGTTCGCTGAAGCTGTAGCGGCCTTTGGTCGGGCCGAAGACATGGACCGGAAAGGGGAAGGACGCAAGAAAGGCGTCGCGGGGGGCGTCGCAAGTCGCCACCTCGATCTCGTGGCCGGCTTCGCGCATAGCCAGGCCGCTGCGGCGAACGCCTTCAACGGGACCGCCGGCGCGTGGGTCGACGCTTGCTAGCAGGTGGAGGATCTTCATCGGGCGATATTCGGTCGGTTGGAGCGATGCCTGGGCGGCGAATGTGGGACGAGGGCGCCGAACTGGCCGGTTTCGGATGCGGAACTCGCGGTGCGCGATACGCCGAGCGTCGACGGGAGGTCGGCGCGGCCCATGCCCGGCTGGATCCGGCCGGGCAACTCCGGCATCGCTTCCGGACGCACAGACGGCGGGCTACGGAAGCGCCGCGCGCGGGCCGGCAGCGCACGCTGCAAACGCGCGTGCGTGGCGATCATCAGGCCAAGCGCGACGCCGAAAATCAGCCCGGAAAAACGCGGCCCGAGTGGATTGCCGCCGATCGACGTGGCCGGCAACGCGGCAAACAGCATGATGGCGCGCCCGAGCACCGGCAGCATCGGCGCGTCGGGCACGACCGAGCGCCAGTAGCGATATGAGAAGAAGCACACCGCCAGCGCGGCGAGCGTCGCCAACGGCATGCCAATGCCGAACAGGAGTCCGCCCGCGAACAACTGATAGACCCAGAAGTTGTGGCCCGCAGCCCATTCGTTGATCGCGTAAAAGTCTTTCTCGCTGATCTGGCCGGCAAGGTCAGGCAGATAGACCGGCGAGTAGCGGTAGTAGTGGCCGTAGCCTTCGCCGAACAGCAAGGTCGTCGGGTCCGCGGTCACCTGATCGTACTGGTCGCGCATTTCCGCGAGACGCGTGATCGTGGTCGGATCCTTGCCGGAGCGGGTTTCTTCGGAGAAGAAGATGCGCTGCGCCCAGTGCTCGGCGACGGTCGGGAAAGCCAGGGCCGCGGCGCCGGCCACGCCGGCGAGCACCGCGCCAATGATCACAGTGCGGCTCATCGCGCGCCAGATATGCCGGATCGACGGCGCGCTCAGCCCCATCGCGATCAGGAATAGCAGCACCGTGCCGACCATCACGCTGCGGGTCACGCTCAGCAATTCGATGATCACGCTCAGGGCGAAAATCGATACGGTGAAAAGCGAATAACGCTTTGCCACGATGAATTCGTGCAGCAATACGCCTTGCAGACCCAGCAACGTCACGGAGAGGATACGGAAGCGCACGTCGTCGAGACCACCGCCCGTCGCCATGCCGTAGACCAGGGTGAACAGCAGGCTGATGACGTTCGCGACAAACAGGGCTTTTTCGAACTGGGCGATGCGAAACTCGCTCCACGGGCGGCACGCCACGAGATAGCCCAGCATGAACAGAATGAACGGCAGCAGCACGCGCAGATAGTTGCCGGTGTCGTTATCCTGAACCAGCTGCGCGACGATGCTGCCGAACACGCACAGGATCACGCTCCACGTGACGATCGAGCGCAGCCGCGAGCGTTCATGAAAACGCGGCGCGATGAGAAGGAGGGCAATACCCGCGGCGATCGCCGGCAGCACGAAGATGAACTGCGCAAAGTGACCCGTATTCGCGTCCGTCGCCTTATAGTCGAAAGCAAGCGGCAGCAGAAAAAACCATATCCAGGGCGTTGCATACTGATGGCGCATTAACGATTCCTCCCCGTCGCCGTAGATTCGCCGCGGTCTATAGCGGACGGTCTCGCATCGGGTTATTTTGAAGGAATCGCTACGCCTGTTAGTTGGCTGGGCCGCATTCGTCGAACAATGCCTGGGTTTAGGCGTTAGCGGAAAGCGTAAGCTCTGCAAGACGCGCGCACACTTGCGCAGGTTGTCGGTGAATGCCTTGAAGTTGGCGCGCACGCACGCTTGCCGACACCGAATATGCAAAAAGGGCCGCGTGCCTTGCGAGAGAGACGACCGAGGGGAACAGCATGAAGTTATTCGGCGGGGCGGGACCCGCAAAAGCCGGACGGGCGATTGAGCTCGACTTCGTCCGCGGCATCGCCATCATCATGGTGATGGGCTTTCACTTTCATGCGGTTCATACCGGCAATTACCTCATCCAGATTATTGAGTACCCACTGAAGAGTTTCGGCCGCGAAGGCGTCAACCTGTTCTTCACGTTGAGCGGCTTTCTGGTGGGCGGCCTGCTGCTTCGACAGTACGCCGAAACCGGCCATGTCGATGCCCGGCGCTTTATCATCCGGCGGATTTTCCGCATCTGGCCCGCGTATTACGTGCTGATCGCCTTCCATGTGCTGGCCGGACGCCACCCGTGGAATACCTTCCTCGTCCAGAACCTGACGCACTTGCAGAACTACCTCGGCACGTCGATTACGCAGACGTGGAGCCTCGCCGTCGAAGAACACTTTTATCTGGTGCTGCCGGCGCTTCTGCTGATGTTCTCGCGCTGGCGTCTCGGCGCGTGGACGATCGTCAGCGTGCTCACCGGCATTTGCGCGGTGGTGCTCACGGCGCGCTGCTTCGCGGTGGCGGGCGGCAATCTCGACGGCGCCTTTGCTTACACGCAATACCGCATCGACAGCCTGCTGGTGGGCGTGATTCTTTCCGCAATCTACTGGATGAAACCCGGCGTCTATCGTCAACTCGCGAAGCGCAAGTGGCTGCTGATTTTTAGCGTCGTCCTGCTCTGCGCGTGGCTCGCATTCGCCACCAAAAACCTCGCGCTGGACGAAAGTATCGGCTACACGATCCAGGCGCTCGGATTCGCCGCGCTGATCGTGCTGGTGCTCGAATACTCGGGATCGTTGCGTACGTCGTGGATTTATCGTGGCGTAGCCTGGATCGGCCTCTATTCGTACGGTATTTACTTGTGGCATTCGCTCGCGCTCGCGCCCGGCGACATGCTGATCCGGAAAGCGACCGCGCTGGGTCTCACGCCGAGTCTCATCTGGGTCGTCGCGATCGCGACGCAGTTTGCGATCGCGATCGCAATCGGCTATGTGACCACACGCGCCATCGAGTACCCGTTCCTGCTGATGCGCAATGCGCTGTTCCCCGAAAAGCGCAGCAGCTCGGTGCGCGAGGAAGTGCCCGCCGCTGCCGCCGGTGGGCAGTTATCGTGAGCATCCAAGAGCATGCGGCCGCTTACTCGCGTATGCGGCCGTAAACCGACGTCACATGTGACGAGGCGTCCATCGCACTGATGGACGCCTCGTTTTTTTGAAGAACCCGTTGCGCAATCAAGCCATCTGTTGCAGCAAGGTCTGCTTGAATTGCCCGAGCGTATGTCGTGACAGCAGGTCTTCGCGCGCGGACGGCATGGCCTGAGCGGTGTGCGGCCAGGACGTCATGGTCTCGGTGATCGCACGGCCGATCGACGCGGAACTCAGGTCGCTCAGAATCGGCCCCAGTTCGCAACGCCGGCTGAACCAGCCGATCAAACCGTCTTCAGTTGCGATCACCGGCTTGCCGAAACGGTAGGCCTGGACCAGCACGCCACTCATGCCGTAGTGCCCCTTATAGCCGAGCCAAACCGCGTCGCACGCGGAGAACAGATCGCGCTCCATATCGTTGGAAATGAAGGCGTCGAGTACCAGCGGCGCGGGATTAAGGCTGCGCACGTGATTGCGCATGAAATGACGCGTACCCGCATCCTGCTCGCCGGCGACGATCAGCGTGGGCGCATGCTCGAGGCGCGTCAGCGCATGCACCAGTTCGTAGATGCCCTTGCGTTCCGTGATCGCGCCGTACACCAGCAGATAGCGCTGCCCGGGATCGAGCCCCAGACGCTCGCGAGCCAGCACAGGGTTTTCCGCGTGCTCATCGGGAAACGGGTCGGCCACGTAGGCGATCGCCGCGCCGTGCTTCGACGGGCTGCGCGCCGACCACTCCGGCAAGGTCGGATCGATCGTCAGCAGCGTGCGCAGGCCGGTGGTGCGGATCGCGCGCTTGAAGAGCAGCGCCTTGATCGCATTGACGACCGGACGATCGGGCGCCTTGATGCCGACCTTGTGATGATGGAATGTGGAGCGCATGGTGATGCCGATCCATGGCGTCTTGCCGAAAGGCGAGCCGAGAAAAGGCAGCGAATAGAAAAAGTAATCGACGTAGGGGACGACCACGAGCCGGATCGACTGCATGCGGGTGATGATCGTATGCACGCGCTTGAAATAGCGGTGGAAGCGCCAGTATTCGTTGGGGTCGGGCAGGCGGTTGCGGGGCCGCTCCTCCGGATCGACGAAAGCGATCTGCTGATCCGGGCGGTTGGCGGCGGTGATCTGTCTTGCGAGCCGGTGGTCTTCGTTGGCGCACTCGGTCACGAGCATGCACGGATAGCCGGCGTCCGCACAGGCCTGCATGATCCACTCGGCGTATCGCCAGCGGTGGCCGGTGAGATTCGGTTCCACGATCAGGACGTAGTCTTGTTCCATTGCGTCGGTAACCATTTGCGTTGCTGAAATAAGTACCCGAGCGCCGCTTCTCGCATGGCGCTGGCTGAACAACGTTAGCATCGTCGGAATCCGTGTAACTACTAATTTGTCCGGCTTTGTGGTTCAGCGTACTAGGGGCCGTCGCCTTAGGCCGAACCGGCCTAGCTGATGGCGGTTGTGGGCGATTCTCTCGCGGTATGGTCGTGTATGAAATTCGACGAAAAAACTCGCCAGCTTGCTGGCGCAACCTAACAAATCATGCGCTGGCGGCGTTCGCAGGGCGATCCACGAAATCGCTCTGCGCGCGGCGGATTCAACGGCGCTCCGATTCGACGGAGAGATAGCTTGCGGGCGATCAGGCTTCCGGCGTTCTCGGTGGCGGGCAGCTTCGGCGCGAGTGCGGCGACGTGGGTCCTGCTCCAGCAGTTCGCCGTGCGTGGACTTGTAGCGATCAAATTTCTTGCGATTGGCCGGATGCTCGGACCGGCGGCAATCGGTAGCGTGAGCGTGGCTCTGCTCGCGGTGGCGATTGCCGAAGCGCTGTCCGATACCGGCCTCGCGCAAGCGGTCATTCAAGGCGAACATCCACCGTCGCGCTCGCAACTCGGCGCGGTGTGGACCACATTGACGGCGCGAGGCGTGCTCATCTCGCTGCTGCTGGTCGCGCTCGCCCCACTGCTGAGCAGCCAGTTCCACCTGAACGGCTCGCTGATCCTGATCCAGCTCGCGGCGCTGCTGCCGTTGCTGCGCGGTCTGGCGTCGCCGGCTTATTACGTGGTGCAGCGCGAGCGGCGCTTCCAGCACATCGCGGGCGTGGAGGTGGCGGCGTCATTCGTCGATTGCGCGGTCGGACTGGCACTTGCGTATTTCGGCGCTGGCGCGTCGTCGGTACTGATCGGCCTCGTAGCCGGCGAAAGCCTGAAAAGCTCCTTAACCTGGGCGACCATGAAACCGCGTCCGCCGATCCGCGCCGTGTGGTCGGGGATCGGCCACTATGTCGGGTTCAGCCGCTGGATCTGGGCCAGCAGCGTGATCAATCTGCTGCTCAATCAGTTCGACAAGGTCGTGGTCGGCAAACTGCTCGGGCCGGCGCAACTGGGCAGCTATCAGATGTCGTCGCGGCTCGCGCAGATGCTGCTCGCCGACGCCGCGATCGCCATGTCGCAATACCTCTTTCCGACCTTCGCGGCGCATCATCGCCACAGTCCGCAGTCGGCCTCGCGCATCATCAAAATCTATTTGCTGGTGATCGCGCTCGGGCTCGCGGCTTTCGTCTCGTTGCTGAGGCTGATCGCCGAGCCGCTCTTCTCGCTGATACTCGGCGCCGCATGGCTGCCGGCGGTGCCGCTCTTCAGGATCCTCGTGATCAACATGGCGATCGGCGCGTTGATCGCCGTGCTCGTAGCCTATCTACGCGCAGTGGGCGACGCGAAGGCGACCGTGCATGCGTCGGCGATCCAGGTGGTGGTGCTGCTGTTGAGCGCGCCCCCCGCGGTGCACTATTGGGGCGTGACAGGCATTGCGTGGTCCATGACGCTCGGCCTTGGCTGCGCCGCCGCGTGGATGCTGTTCAGGACGTTGACGGCAAGGACGTCGTGATGCGCGTCTTTCACCTGGTTCTTGCGCCGCGTCTGTCCGGAGCAGAAGTTCTGGCCAGAGACCTTGCGCTCGATCAGTGCGCCGAGGGCATGGCGGTGTGCGTGGCTTCGCTGTTGCCGGCGCATGCCGATTTCGCGCCTCTGCGGAACGAGTTGGAAAGCCACGGCGTGCAGTGCTTCTTTCCAGAACTGCGCCATCGTTCGTTCATCAAGCTGTGCCATTTGTTCGGAGCGGTGCGGCGTTTTCATCCGGATGTGATCTTTGCGCACGCGACCATTCCGTCGTTTTACGCGCGCGCGTTGCCGCTGCGTGTGCCGGTGGTCTACGTCATGCATTCGGCGACCAACGACTTCGAGCGCCCGCTGTTCAGGCGCATCGAACATGTTCTGTCGGGACGTGCGCGAATGGTGATCGGTGTGTCCGAGCAGGGCGTGACGGATTACGTGCAGGCCATCGGGCCGCATCCTTCGATGACCGTGGTGCCGAACGGCGTGGATCTCGCACGCTTCGCATTCACCGACGGCGTGGAACGCGACGGCCGCGCGCCGCAGGTGGTGCAGATCGGCCGGTACGCCGCAGTGAAGAATCAACTGCTGACGGTGCGTGCATTCAGCGAAGTACTCAAGCGCGAGAAAGACGCGCGGCTCGTGTTGTACGGCGTGATCGAAGACACCGACTACTGGCGCGCGGTCATCGCGCTGGCGCAGACGTTGGGCATCGCGGAGCGTGTCGCGGTGGCGGGCCCGCGCACCGATGTCGCCACCGTGCTGTCGGAGTCCAACGTGTTCGTCATGCCGTCGCAATCCGAGGCGCACAGCGTGGCGTTTCTCGAGGCGCTCGCATCCGGTGTGCCGATCGTCGCGAGCAAGATTCCGGCTTTCGCTTTCGCGAGCGGATTTCCGGGCGTCCAACTGGTCGATACCGCCAACGTGCAGTGCTATGCCGAGGCGGTGATCGTTGCCCTAGGGCAGGCGCGGGCGCAACGCTCGCTGGCCGGCCTGACGCTCAGGGATACCGCCGACCGCTATCGCGCGATCGCGCATCAGGTGGGTCTGGCCGTGTCGGCCCGCTAGCGCGGCGCATGGCGCGCCTGTTCCTGTTGTCACGCATTCATTGCCCGCCGCGCGCGGACGCTGACATCAATGATGGGTGCTCACGTCACGCGTCTCGGGCGCCGGCTCGGGTGCGGGCTCCGCGGGCGGCGGAAGCTGGAGTTCCGTTTCGCGCTGCGCGAGTGTCACGAGACGCTGTGCTTCCTTGCTGCTCGAATCGATCTGCAGCGCCGTGCCGGCATTGTGCGAGACGCATGTCCATCGCGCGATATATCCGCAGCCTCTTGCGAGGCTCAATAGCGCGTCGCGCTGCTGTTCGCGCGTGCTCAGCATGGAGCGCAGGTTCAGCGCGTCGCGATTGTCCGGTTGCGCGGCGATGACCGCCGCAAGGCGCGCCCGGGTCGCCGACAGGTTGTTCCGTTGCAGATTGGCCCGTGCGGCTTTGAGATGCCGCGACACATCGGCGCGCGGTTGTTCCGGTGGGTTGCCTGACTGTCCGCCCGGATTGCGCTTCGCCTCGGGTTCCACGGATGCGACCCGGCGCGAGAGCGGCGGCGAAGCGGCCGGTGGCGCAATCGGCGGCGCAATCGGCGGCGAACGCACGGGAGCGGACCGCACGGCGGCGACGGTCGTGGCAGTCGTGGTGCGCGGTGCGACGACTGCCACGGCAGGTTTCTGCGCGGCGGCAGGCGGCGCGGTAGCCGCGGTAGCGGGCGTCTGTGCGACGACCGTGGCCGGCTTCTGTGCGACGACGGTGGCCGGCTTCTGGGTGACGGCAGCGGCGGGTTTCTGGACGGTGACGGCGGCAGGCTTCTGAACGGCGACAATCGCGGGCTTCTGCTGCGCGGCAGGCGTGGGCCGCTGCGCGACGGTGGCCGCCGGCTTCTGCGGAATGACGACGAGCGACGCGACATTTTGTGTCCGCACCTTGCCGGACACCGCGATTGGCGTGCCGACATTCGAGTCGTTGCTACGGATGAAACCCAGGTACACCGCAGAGGTCACCACCAGCACCGACGCACCCAGCACGAGGGGCTGGCGCAGCCGCTGATAGGCGGATACGGCGACCTCCGGCTTCTCGACGAACTCGTAGGGATTGACCAGTGCGCGCGAGGACGGATTCCAGATTTTGCGTGTCGGCAGACGGCTGTCGACGAGCGGCTGCGAGTCGTCCAATTGACCGTTCAGTGGGACTTTCAGCGAGGCAGGCGGCGCCGGACGCGCGCCGAACGAATCGGCCGGACGCCGATGGCACGAAGGACAGGGCGTGAAGCGACCGGCTAGCGGGACACCGCAGTGCCCGCATCGGAAGAGATCGTGCTGATCGGAAGTAAAGTCGCTAAGCATCGCCGTGTCGCAAAGGGGCGTCGAATGCCGGCGCCACAATCAGAAAAAACAAGGCACCGTAACGAGGCTTGCAAGCGGGGTTACTGTGCGACTACGTAACCCCGCGCTTGCATGCACGCGCCATACGCGGCCCAGTACTGTGTCATAGGCGGCTCGGGCGCCGGCAGAGGCGGCAGCTTCACGCTGGACGCCGCAGCCGTCTGCGCCGCGCTCGCGGCTGCCGTTTCCGAGGCGCTGTTGCCCGCGGTCGTCGCCGATCCCGCCGTGGCGGCCGTAGTCGTGGTGTCCGCCGATGTCGCGCTCGCCGCCGTGGCGGCCGAAGCTCCCTTCGCTGTCGCCGCCGTGGTCGCTACGGGCGCACTCGCGCCCGGCGCGGCGGCGGCCGGCATGCTCTCGCCGATTGGCGCGGACGAGAAGGTGCTGGGCGGCAACGGCGGCCGCGACGGCGCGCCGGTCGACGAAGTCTTGGTGGCAGCCGGCTTGCGCGGTGGAATCTGCGGCTCGCGGACGATGTTGACCTTGGTCTGTTTGTTCGCCGTCGCATAGCACATCGCGGAATCGACGCTGCGCTGATAAGGGCTTTGACTTCGGATTGGATAAGTGAGCGGCTGCCATGCGAAAGCAGCACTGCTAAACGCCAATAGCGTCAGTAGGGTATATGTTTTGATTTGCATCGCAGTCTCTCCCGCAGCGATGTTTCGCCTTTCGTAGGCAATGGCGCTTCGCGGTCTGTTCTATGCCTGCTAATTTTGCCGCTGGACGGCGGCTCATTACCGCGAAGGCTGCTTTGGTGAGCGTAACACCCTGTATTGTCAACGCAATACACTGCATAGCGCGCGAAACCGCCATCCTGCAGTCGAATCAAGACAGATCGACGAGAAGTGGCGGAAAACGTAGGGGTATCCCCAGGCGATGCGGCCGTGCCGGTGTTGAATGCGCGGGCGCTTCTGCGTGCATGGCAAGGAGTCGGACATGAGGAAATGGCAGTACTGCTATCGGATGCTGGTGAGGGTGGCATCCGTGTCGCCTCCGGATGTGCCTCTGGGAAGCGGCACGGAAGAATCGCTTGCCGATCGCGCGGCTTACGGAACCGGCGGGAAGTGCCGCTTGCCGGTGTGCACCCGCAAACGCCGGAAGCGCTCTCTCTTGTGCTCTTCGTCGAAATGCGCGAGAGACGGTTTGATCAGATCGCTGCGCGACACAATCCCGATTAATTGCAACGTGGTGGAATCCGCAACCACGGGCAAACGTTCGAGACCGTGCACCGCAAGCCGTGTTGCGACGAGACGGCACGTTTCACCGGGCAGCGCGAACGTGGCCGAACGGTGGCGCAATACATCGGCGAGTTGCGAGTCGAGCGTACTGTGCGCGTCGCCACCGCGGATCGTCTCCAGCATCGCGCGATCGACGACGCCCACCAGCGCGCCCTGATGCACGACCGGATAGGCGCGATGTGTCTGCGTCGCACCGAAGTACGTTGCTAGCGCTTCTGCCACGGACATGCTGCCATCGATCGTCTTGACCGCGCGCGACATCACCTCGTCGACATGGTGGCGCTCGAGTGGATCGACGCCGTATTCGCGGTAAATGTGATAACCGCGCCGGGCAATTTTCTCGGTCATGATGGAGCGCTTCATGACGACCGTTGCGAACCCATGCGCGATCAGTGTCGCGGCGAGCAGCGGCAACAGCGCGTTACTGTCGTGCGTGAGGCCGAATGCGAACACGATGGCGGTCAACGGCGCGCCTAACGTGGCGCCGAGCGTGGCCGCCATGCACACGAGCGGCCACAGCGCGGGTTCGCCGCCCGGCAGCACGTGGCCGAGCAGGACGCCGAGTCCCGCGCCCAGCATGAGCAGCGGAGCAAGGACGCCGCCCGAGGTACCCGAGCCCAGCGCGACGACCCAGATGACCGCCTTCACGATGAGGATCGCCAGCGCGATCTGGATGGCAATGTGCTGATGCAGCAGATCGCCGATCACGTCGTAACCGACGCCCAGCGCACGCGGTTCGAAAAAGCCGCCAATGCCGACGACAAGTCCGCCGAGCGCGGGCCACCACATCCAGTGGATTGGCAACTTGCCGAACAGGTCCTCGACTTTATAAAGTGCGGCGGACAAGCCCGAGGCGAGCGCACCGGACAGCAAGCCGGCGATGACGCAGGACAGCAGCGATAGCGCGCCGGGCGGCGCCGTTTCAAGCGGAAAGAGCGGACCGGTGCCGAACAACGCCGCACGCGCAAAACCCGCGACGGCACATGCGAGCGCGACCGGCAGAAAACTGCGCGGGCGCCATTCGAACAGCAGCAGTTCGACCGCCAGCAGCACCGCAGCCACTGGCGTGCCGAAGACCGCCGTCATGCCCGCCGCCGCGCCGGCCACCAGCAGCGTCTTGCGCTCCGCGGACGTGACCTTCACACACTGCGCGATTAGCGACCCCAGTGCGCCGCCTGTCATGATGATCGGTCCTTCCGCGCCGAACGGGCCGCCGCTGCCGATCACGATGCCTGACGAGAGCGGTTTGAGAATCGCCACCTTCGGCGACATGCGGCTCTTGCCGAACAGGATGGCTTCAATCGCTTCGGGAATGCCGTGACCGCGAATTTTCTCCGAGCCGTAGCGCGCCATGAGACCGACGATCAGGCCGCCGATCACAGGGATGACCACCACCCACACACCCAATGTATTGACGGCCGGTGAGCGGTCCGCAAACGAGAACTGCTGGAAGAAAAACAGATTGGTGAACAGATGAATCAGGCTCAGCAGCACGAACGCCGCGAGCGTGCTGAGCGCGCCGATTCCCGCGGCGAGCGCGGAAATGCCGGGAAGCCTCGCGTTGACGGAAAAATCGCGTTTATGGTGGTCGAGACTCATGGTGACTCAAATATCGATCTGGGGGACGCTAAACGCGCCTTTCAGCGACTTCAATTCGGCACGATGCATCTCGGCGAGACGGGCGAGCACTTGCTCGCCGGCTTTCAGCAAATGAACCTCGACCTGGCGGCGATCCGTCTCGCTGACTTTTCTGCGCACCAGATCGAGGGCCTCGCAGCGGGACACGAGCGCAACCACGCCGTGATGCTGCGCCTGCAGCCGTTCCGCAAGTTCGCCGACGGTGGCCCAGTCGCGCTCCGGATAACCTTTGATGTGCAGAAGCAGCAGGTACTGCAACGGCGTGATGCCTTCGCCCTGAGCAGCCTGCTCGGAAAAACGCTCGAAGCGCCGCATCTGATAGCGAAACTCGGACAGTTGCTCGAAGTTCGCCTTGGTCAAACCGCGCGTGAGTGTTTTCATCGAAGTGCCGTGGAGGAAGAGATAAAGCGCGAATTATATCATGACGTGATATGTATGCGCGTGCTCGATCCCGGTGTCGGCGACAGTGGCTATGCTGCGGTCCGCTGCCTGGCGTAAGCCTGGCGATACAGTCCCGCGATGAGATCGGCCTGCGTGATCATGCCGGCTAGCCGCTGTTGCGAGTCCAGGACCGGAATATGGTGGTGCCCGTAGTTCGCGAACACCGGCACCAGTTCGACGATGGGCGTCGTTCCTTCGACTGTCTGAACGTCCACGTTCATCAGTGCGCCGACGAGCGCCGCCGGAGTGACACTGCGCCTGAACCAGCGTTGCATGGGAGAAGTCAGGCCGGGCGCTTTGCCGAACGCCCGTTTGCCGACGAGGTCGGCGCGGGTCACGATGCCGATCACGTGCTGCTTCTCGTCAGTGACCGGAAGTGCCTTGATATGACGCCGTTTCAACAGACTCCATGCGGCGGAAGCACGCGTGCTCGCCGACACGGCGACGAGCGAGCGCGACATGATGTCCGCGCAGGTCAGTTCATTGAACGTGCGCGCGTAGGCCTGTAGCTGAACATCACGCAGCAGGGATTCCAGATCGTCCGTATCGATATCGAGCAATTCGCCGCGGCGGCTCAGCACCGCTTCGAGGTCCGCCCGCGTGAAACCTTCGCTCGACGCTCCCGCGCCTTTGACCGAACTCGCCTGGGCGACGTGGGGGTATCGATGCCCAGTTGCGGCGTGATAGACGATGGCGGCGCACAGCAGCGTCACCGACTGGATCGCAATCGGCTCGGCCACAAAGCGATAGCCCAGCGCGTGCACCGCCGGACCGCCAAGAACCGCGGTCAGCGCAACCGCGCCTGACGGCGGGTGAACACAGCGCAGCGCAAACATCGCGCAGATCGCGAGCGCGACGGCCAAAGCGGCCGCGCCCACCGGATCGCCGATCCAGCTTGCACAGGCCACGCCGACCGTAGCGGAGACGATATTGCCGCCGATAATGGACCACGGTTGAGCGAGCGGACTGGCTGGCACCGCGAACAGCAGCACGGCCGAAGCGCCCATTGGCGCGACGAGCAATGGAATATTTGCCGCCGGTCCGAGAAGGACGTGCATGGTCCCGCCGGTAAACGCAATCCCAAGCAATGCGCCGAGACAGGATCTCAGGCGTTCTGGCCATCGGACAGCCATGGGGTGGGGGGCTAAGCTGGCGAGCCAGCGGATGAAAGCGTAGCGGGACAAGGTTCGAATAGGAAGATGGAAGGCAGTGTCAGATTAGAGGAGGCCGCACATTACGGCCAAATCCCAAGGAAGCGAAAGAACGCATCATCATGATTATATTTCATTGTGATATAAAACCGCGTTGCGGGTTGCCGCACCGCAGCAGAAGCGGGCGGCGGCCGAGGGTCCGGCCTGGTCCGCGGGTTCTTCCGCCGTTACCGCGCGCTTCCTAAGGTCAAGTCGGATTCGTTGCTGCCCAGCGATTGAAATAGCGCGGCCGTATCGCTTAACCGGGTCGCCTGCGCGCGCGTCTGATCGAGAGCGGTCTGTAACGCCTGACGTTGCGTGTCGAGCAGGCTGAACTGGCTGACACCACCCGCCGAATACTGCGCACGCGCAATGTCGAGGTTGGCTTGCGCCTGCCGGGCGGCGTCGTCGCGAGCATGCAGTTCGAGCGCGTCGTTACGCAACGCCGTCAGCGCCTCTGCAACCTGTTGCAAGGCCTGAAGCACCGTTTGCTGATAGCTCGCGAACGCAGCGTCATAGGCCGCCTGGGCAGCGCGCTTCTTCGCATGCAGCTCGCCACCACGAAAAATGGGCTGGGTCAGATTCAGGCCGATATTCCAGATATTCAGGCCATTCACAATGTCCTGGACACTCGTACGTTCAGAGCCGATACCCGCCGACAGCGAAAACTGCGGGTACAGGTTCGCTGTCGCGACACCGACGTTCGCGCTGGCCTGGTGCAGCAGCGCCTCAGAGGCGCGAATGTCGGGGCGTTGCCGCGCGAGTGACGAAGGCAGCGTGACCGGTATCTCCTTCGGCAGATGAAGCGAGTCCAACGTGAGCCGATCGAACTCCGCTTTGGACGGCACGTCGCCCACCAGGATCGCCAACTGGTGATCCGCCTGCGCGAGCTGTGTGGCGAGCGGCGGCAGCGACGCGCGCGTTTGCGCAAGCAGCGTGCGCTGGCTATTTACGTCGAGTTGAGACACGCCACCGGCGGCGAGGCGTGCTTCCATGATGCCGAGTTGCTGCGCCTGCGCGTCGGCGAGGCGTTGTGTCAGCAAGACCTGCCGCTGCAATGAAGCGCGCTGCACCGCCGTCGATACGACATTGCCCGCAATGGACAAGCGCGCTGCCTCCAGTTGGAATGCCTCGTAGTCGACCTGCGCCAACGTGGCTTCGAGCGCCCGGCGATTGCCGCCGAAAACGTCGAATGTATACGCCACCGTCACCGACGCATTGAATAGCGAAAACGGCCCCGGGTTCTCGACATGCGGAATGCCGAACGCCGCGAGATCGACCTGTTGACGCGTTCCGGAAATCTTCGCGTCGACGCTCGGAAATCGTGTGGCACCCGACTGCGCATTGTAGTTTTCGCGCGCCTCGATCAGCTTTGCGCGAGCTTGCGCCAGAGAGGGGCTTCGACTCAGCGCCTGATCGACGAGACGGTCTAGTTCGGCCGAATGAAATTGGCGCCACCATAGCGGCAGTGGCGCATCCGCCGTCGTGAAGGTTTGGGCGGAACCCTCGGTGCCGTCGGTCGATACTGTGCGTGCCGGCTCGGCCTTGTGCGTGTAGGTTTGCGTGTCCGGTGCCGCGGGCGCGCGAAAGTCGGGTCCCACTGCGCAGCCGCACAGCACGAGTGAACAGAGGAAAGCAAGTGGCTTCATGATCGTGTTTTCCTAGTCGAGCGTGCGCCGGTAGAAGCGCAATGCAATAGCCATGACGATCGCGGTAAACAGCGCCATTGGCCACACAGAGGGCCACAGGTCGGCCCAACCATTGCCCTTGAGCAGGATGCCGCGAATCAGCCGGTTGAAATAGGTCAGCGGCAGGAGGTTGCCGATAAACCGCGCCCACGCCGGCATGCCCGCGAAAGGGAACATGAAGCCCGAGAGCAGGATGTTGGGCAGAAAGTAGAAGACAGTAAGCTGCATCGCCTGCAATTGGTTCTGTGCGAGCGAAGAAAGCGTGATGCCCACCGTCAGATTCGCCGCAATGAAAAGCAGCGCTGAGAGATAGATGGCCAATGCGCTGCCGACAAATGGGACGTGGAAAACGTAGCGTGTCGCGGCAAGAATGATCGACGCCTGAATGAGCCCGATGACGACATAGGGCACGATCTTGCCGGTCATCACTTCGATTGGCAGAACGGGAGTGGCGAGCAGGTTTTCCATCGTGCCGCGCTCGCGTTCGCGAGTCACGGCGAGGCCGGTCATCATGACGAGCGTCATGGTGAGGATCACGCCCATCAACCCGGGCACCACGTTGTATTGCGTCACGCCTTCGGGGTTGTAGAGGTTGTGAACCTGCACGTCGAAGGCGTTTTGCGTGCCGTTCAGATGCGTGAGCGGACCCGTGAGATCTTTATCCGCGACCGGTCGGACGAGTTTCGGCAGCGCGCCGACGGCGGTATTCGTTGCGGTCGGATCGGTCGCATCGGCTTCGACCAGCAGCGACGGATGCTCGCCACGCAGCAGTTTGCGCGAGAAATCCACCGGCACATTCAGCACGAATTGCACCTTGCCCTGGGCGAGCGCGCGGCGCCCGGCCTCTTCGTCAGGCAAGATTCCGACGATATCGAAATAGGCCGAGTTCGTCATCGCCGCAACGAAGCTGCGGGAAAACTCGCTCTGGTCGTGGAGGATAACGGCTGTCGGCAGGTGCTTCGGGTCCGTATTGATCGCGAAGCCGAACAGTGCAAGCTGGACGATCGGCAGTCCGACAATCATGCCGAACGTGACGCGGTCACGCCTTAGCTGAAGAAACTCCTTGAGGACGATGCTCCACCAGCGTGTCAGAGAGAAGACGGTGCGATTGCTCATGACGGCGCTCCGAAGTTGTCCTTCGAATGGCTCATCAGATAGATGAATACGTCCTCGAGTCCCGTGCCGATCGGTTCGATGCTCAGCGAGGTTCCGGCAACCGCGTGCCGCACCGCGGTTTCGAGCGCCTCGTGATCGCGCCCGCTGACGTGCAGCGCGGAACCGAACACGACGGTCTGGTCCACGCCGGGCGTGGTACGGAACTGCTCGGATAGTTTGCTCAGGTGTTCGCCGTGAATGGACCACGTCGACAGACCTTGCGATTCAATCACCTCACTCGCGGTGCCGCGCGCGAGCATCTTCCCGTAAGCGATATAAGCGAGCTTGTGACAGCGTTCCGCTTCGTCCATGTAGTGGGTGCTGACGAGCACGGATATGCCGGTGGCGGCGAGGCGATGCAATTCTTCCCAGAAGTCGCGCCGTGCGGTGGGATCCACGCCGGCGGTGGGCTCATCGAGCAGCAGCACTTTTGGCTCGTGCAACATACAGGCGGCCAGCGCGAGCCGCTGCTTCCAGCCGCCCGATAGCGAACCGGTCAACTGATTCGCGCGTGTCTGCAGGCCGAGCGATTCCAGCGAGCGATCCACTGCTTCTCGCCGGTTGCGCATCTGGTAGATACGCGCGACAAAGTCGAGATTCTCGCGGATGGTCAGGTCTTCCCAGTAGGAAAAGCGCTGGGTCATGTACCCGACATTGCGTTTGATCTGTTCGCTCTCACGCACGATGTCGTAGCCGAGGCAGGTGCCGCTGCCCGAATCCGGTGTGAGCAATCCGCACATGAGGCGGATGGAGGTCGTCTTGCCGCTGCCGTTCGGCCCAAGAAAACCGAAGATTTCACCACGGCCGACCTGCAACGAGACGTTGTTGACAACGTGCTTGTTACCGAAGCGCTTGTTCAGGTCATGCACGTCGATCACGTACTGGTGGGCGTCGTCGTTCATTGCAGCACCGCTGAGACAGGTTGGCCCGGATGAAGCTTCGTTGCGTCCGCAACCGATGGGTGGGCTTCGACCATGAACACGAGCTTGGCGCGGCTCTCGTTGCTATAGATGACGGGCGGCGTGTATTCGGCCTGACTCGACACATAAGTGATCTTCGCGGGCACGTCAGCCGCACAGCCGTCGCAATGGAGCGTTACGCCGCGATTCAGCGCCAGTTGCCCGACGATCGTTTCCGGAACGAAGAATCGCACCTTGATGTTCTGCGGCGGCAGCATCTGGACGACCGGACTGCCGGCGGCCACCCATTCGCCCTGGCGATAGAGCGTGTCATAGACAAGGCCTTCCGATGGGGCGGCGACGCGTTTCTGATCGAGTTTCCATTGGGCCTGCGCGACGGCGGCATCGGCGGCGGCTACTTGTGCCTCCTGTCCGACGATCTGTTGTGAGCGGGCCGGCAGGCGGGCCACGTCGACCTGATGGGTGAGTTCCCGAACCTGCGCGGCGGTCGAGTCGGCATTAGCGCGCGAGTCGTCGAGTTGACCTTTTGCGATGCCACCTGCGCGGTATTGGGCCTCGTCGCGCGTCAGTTGCAGCGCGGCTTTGCGGGCGTTGGCGACGGCCTCGGCCAGTTGCGCGCGATTGATGTCGACCTCGGGCACGCGCTTGCCGGTCCGGATGTCGGCGAGCTGGGCGCGGGCCGCCGCGAGTTGCTGCTGCGCCTGGACGAGTGCGTGGGCTTCGTCGTCAGACTCAAGGGAAAATAGCGAGTCATTCGCCTTGACTGTTTGTCCACGAGAGACGGATAGCGCCGTAAGCTTGCCGGCCTGTGTTGAGCCGAGATAGACGAACTCACCTTCGACATAGCCCTGATAAGTTGCCGTTTCGTGCCGTGAACAGGCTGATAGCAGGGCGAGAAGCAGCACTGAAAGTACGGTCCCGGCAAATCGTTGCGCTCGCCTGGAGTTGGATGGAACTTCCATTGAGAGGCGTTTATTTAGTGAGTAATACATAATTAAAATCCTATGGAGCCGCGATTCGGCACACCAGGCGGATCGAGTCAGCACGACAGGAAGCGCGCGATGAGTTCGATCTGCGGTCCCCGCGAGGGCGATCCGGCTGCCTTGGTGACTCGGCCTTCCATGCCGGCGCGTCCGTTCGCGGACCGGACGCAGATGAAGTAGAATGGATACTATGCGAATTTGAATTCAAATTCAAAGTATTTTTAGGAATGTAAGCCTTCGACCATGCCGACCAGTCCGAGAAAAACAGCCGCGACGCAGCCTAAGCGGGTCTCACGCCCCGACGGCGCGGCGACCCGTCAGCACCTGCTCGCGACTGCGGGCCAGGTGTTCGCCGAACGCGGTTTCGCGGATGCCACCAGCAAGGAAATTTGCCAGCGCGCGGGCACACCGATGGCGTCGGTGAACTATCACTTTGGCAGCAGGGAGGCGCTCTACGAAGCGGCGCTCGTCGAGGCGCATCGGCAAGTCGTGGGTCTTGACGAGTTAGCGGCGCTTGCCGCGAGCCTCGACGACCCCAGGGATCAGTTGCGTGCCATCCTTTGCCGTTTCGTCGGTCTTTCAACGAGCGCGGGCACGCCTTGGGGCTTCATGCTGATGTTGCGCGAAGTGCTGTCGCCATCGAAAGCGATCCCGGCGCTCATCGAAAAAGCGGTGCGTCCCAAAGCCGCATTCCTGCTCAAGGTGATCGGCGAAGTGCTGGGGCTGGACCCGACCACGCCCGTGGTTCAGCGGGCTGTGATGTTTACGGTGTTGCCCTGCATCGCCATGATGATCGCGCCCAAGCAGATGCAGTCTGCGCTATTGCCTGCTGCCGCAAAGGACAAGGATGCGCTTGCAGAGGATTTTGTGCGATTCGTGCTGGCAGGGCTCGATGCGATCGCAGTCGCTCATCGTTCAGAAGCGAGGTGAGCCGCCAATTGTGGTTCGTTGGATAACTGACAGGTCCCGGGTCTTTTTTTGAGCCATTTAGACTCGGGCTGCGGCTGGGCGGCGCGCCAGCATCAATTATGAAAATTGGTTTGGAAAGCTTCGGCGCGTCGAGGCGCCACTGCGCAACGCGTATTCCCAAGACGAAATTCGTAGCGACGGCAATCCTGAACGTGGATCGGCCAGGCACGACAGCCGTGGATCGGTCGGGTCGTTTTGGAGTGTGTGGCAAACAACAGACGCGCGGAGCGAACGTGGCAATAATGGAGATGCACTGCTTTTGTACGGCGCCGGCATGCAGCCGAGCCGGCCGCCGGATGCCGCGTCTCGCTCTGCCAGGCCGGAGGCCTGGCTTTCCGGGCTTCCGGATTGATGGCCCGGTTGAAAACGCGTTTCACTTCAAGGACGATGCCTGTGAACATGTTCCGTTCCACTACCGGACCTTTCGGCGCAGGCGAGGACCACAGGCAACTGTCCTTGCGCGAGTTGCTTGTTCTCATGCGCGACCATGTAGGGGAGCTGGCGGTGGTGACCGGTATTGCGGTCGTGCTCGCCATCGGCTGGCTGTTCATTGCCACGCCGCTTTATTCGGCCGACGTGCTGATGCGCATCGATCCACCGGAGCCAAATGCGCTGGGTATCGCGCTTCAGAATCAGGACGCAGTCGCGCCCGCAATACCCTCCACCGCTGCAGAAATCACGGTGATGCACAGCCGCTCGGTCCTGCAACCCGTGATCGAGCACTATGGGTTCGGCGTCACGGTCACGCCGCGCGCCATTCCGCTGCTGGGTGCGATTGCCGAAAAATTTGCACGACCCGGCAAGCTTTCGCCTCCGTGGCTGGGACTTGACACGTTCGCATGGGGCGGAGAGCAACTCAGGATCGGCTCGATCACGGTGCCGCAGAATCTTGAAGAAGAGACGCTGCAACTCATCGCGCTCGACGGTGGCCGCTACGAACTGCGGGGCCCGTCGGGAGAACACCTTTTGAGTGGTACGGTGGGCAAACCTGTATCGTCGGATGGCATTTCGATGACCGTGGACAGGCTGCTTGCACGCCCGGGAACCCGATTCGAGGTCATCCGCTGGAATTCGCTCGAAGCGATCGCCCGCTTCGCACGTGAAGTCAGAATCGCCGAAAAGGGCAAGGACACGGGCATCATAACCATTTCATACCTGAACGCGAGCCCGGCACTCGCCGCCGAGGTGGCGAACGCACTGGCGCGCCAGTATATTGCAGCGGCGGTCGCGGCCCGCCAGCGCGACGACACGCAGACGCTCCAGTTCATCAACGGGGAATTGCCGCGCCTGCGCACCGAGCTTGCGCGCACCGAAGAAGCGCTCAATGCCTTTCGCAAGTCATCACAGTCGCTTCAGCCGACTTCCGAAGCCCAGACCTATCTGCAGGGCGGCATCGAGTTGCAGCGGCAGATAGCCACGGTTCAGCTACAGCGGACGCAACTGTTGCAGCGTTTTCAGCCCGATAGCGTGTGGGTGCGCAACACGGACATGCAACTGGCCCAGCTGAACGCGGCCAAGGCCACATTCGATGCCCGCTTCAGCAACATGTCGACATCCGAGCGCAGCAATGTGGATCTCGCGCGCGATGCGCGCGTCTCGGAGGCAATCTATCTGGCGATGGTCAACAAGGCCGAGCAGTTGACGGTGCGCCGAGCGAGCACGACCGCCGGCGTGAATATCGTCGATAGCGCGTTCAGGCCGCATCAGCCAGTGAAGCCGGATCGCCTGCTGGTGATATCGGCGGGCGTGGGAATCGGATTGTTTGCTGGCGCGTTCCTTGTGTTCATTCGCCGCCATGTGATGACGGGCGTGACGGATCCACGCTATGTTGAACACACCATGAGAGTGCCCGTGATCGGCGAAGTGCTCTTCAGCGCGCAACAGGCGCGGCTCGACCGGGAGATCTCGGCGGTGGCCCGACGCACAGGGAGCTTGCCGGGCAGCGGGGCGACAAAGTTGTCATCCGGGCAGTCACCGGACCAGGCAGCTGGTCTCATGCGACCGGCACAGGACGCGCCGCGTGTGCTGGCCGCGAGGTTTCCCAAAGATGTCACCGTCGAAGCGCTGCGCGATGTGCGAACCACGCTGAATCTCGGCCTCACGCATGTGCCGGGCAACGTCGTGATGTGCACGGGACCGACGCCGGCTGCCGGCAAGAGCTTCGTGGCAGCGAACCTCGCCGTTCTTCAGGCGGAAATCGGCTCGCGCGTGCTGCTGATCGATGCCGACATGCGGCGCGGCCGTCTTGCGTACTTCTTCGGCCAGCTCAATCGAGGTGGCCTGTCTGACGTCCTTATCGGCGACACGGAGCCGTCCGATGTGATTCGCAGTGTGGGTGTGCCCGGCCTGTCGTTTCTGTCTTGCGGCTCGTATCCGGATAATCCCGCCGAGTTGTTGATGAAGCGCCGCTTCAAGGACATGCTTACCCGTCTCGGTGAGGAGTACGACCTCGTGATCATCGACACCCCGCCGCTTCTCTCGGTGACGGACGCTTCCATCGTAGCCAGTGAGGCTGGGGCAACGGTTCTCGTGCTGCGCTCCGGGCAGCAGACGGAGTATGAAATCAGCGAAACGCTCAAGAAGCTGGAGCGCGCCGAGGCACGCCTGTTCGGTGCGATCTTCAACGCCATGCCGGTGCGCGCCGGCAATCGCGCCTACCACTATGCGATGGGCTACAAAACGCTGGAGCTCGTCGAGGAGGCCGGCGAAGCGCACACGGCCTGACCCCTCGTCGGAAGCCCGTGCGAGTCGTGCCATCGGACAGTACTGACGCTTTCATCTGGATGCCAAACACCATTGTGGACTGGCCTATCCGGAACGGACAAGACCTTACAACACGAGTCGATGCTTTGGCCTATTTATCGCTAGTTGCGTTGTTTCTCACGTTGACCAACTTCGTACCGGTCAGTGCGATCGGCTTCGTGCCGATCCTGCTCTGCGCGTGGCGCTTCTACGGCAGGACCTATCCCCCGTTCATCACTTCGCTAGTGGTGTTCACGGCGTACGCGCTGTTGTCCACGTTGATGTATGACCCCGCGTCGCTGATCGACTTTGAGTTCTACAGGCGCGACGGCAACTTCTTCGTCTCGTATGCACCGCTGTTGGCAGGGTGCGTGTACGTTCATCGATGGGACCTGAACAAGGTGCTGAAGTGGTTTTTCGTGTTCGCCATACTAGCCAACCTGCCAGCCTACGCCATCTATCTTTCGCAGTACGGCCTACTTTCTCTTCTGACCAATCCGGTCGACACGTTCGGCGGCTATTTCATCGCGCGCAATGCGGCTGGCGGTTTTTTTGCCATGCTGTTCTGTCTCGGGATTGCATGCTATATGTACCAACGTAGCCGTCTGATCCTCGCGCTACTCGTGATTAACGGCGCCTTTCTGTTTTCTACCTATAGCCGCGGTTCCATGCTGGGCGTTGCGGCCATGCTTCCGTACCTTCTTCTTGGGAGGAAGCGCTGGATACTTGTGGTCACGGTCGCCGGACTGATAGCGGCTTCTTTCGCCGTCGGCTTGCACAACCTGAATTCGTCAACGGACTACATGGGGTACACGTTCACCATCAATAATCCCGATGCGAAGACCGCCAATCTCGACATCCGATACGAATGGCTCTGGCCGCGCGCGATCACCTATTTCCGTCATAGTCCGATATTCGGTCTTGGATTCGGCTCGTTCGACGACCAGATTTCCAACGTGGTCGATTACTTCTCCGTCTTTGCTCAGCCGCTCGGCGTTGAAGTGTTTCACACGGATTCTCATGCGCACAACTCTTACCTCAACATCCTCGCCGAGCTTGGCATCGTCGGACTCGCCTTCCTGCTGCGCTTCTACTGGCAACTCATTGGCTGGGCCGCAAGCGGCTCCGCTAACGCGTCGAAGGAGGGCGGCCGGAACTATATCGCCTTCGTGTTCATCGAACTATCGTCGATGTGTCTGCTCGCCATGTCGTATTCGGAGCATCGGCTGACGACGCCGTCGAACGTGCTCATTATGACGTTGGTCGGCTCCCTGCTGCTTGCTTCGCGCGTTCACAATCTGGCTCCTGCGCGCACGAGCCGCTCGGTCGTACCAGAGCCCAGTCCTGTGAGGCGCCTAGACAAGGCGTAGCGCAACCGGCCTGTGCTGGTCCGCCCGTAGAAACCGGTTTCCATGCACGAATGCATGACGAAGTTGGATGATCGGCGATTGCGGCACCGGCCCAATGCCGGGCATCGAGCTCAGTTTTACCCACGAGGGCCACGACGCTACCGAAGGCCGAAATGCATGGTCAAAAGCCGGCGTCATGACTTGGCGAACAGTCGGGTGCACCGTGTCGATCGCAACGTCGCATGCATCACGCGAGCGGAGTCACCTTGATGTACGCAAGATGGCGTGGTGCTTCATCGGTTGGGCCATTGGTCGAACGAGGAACCTGAAAGCGTATCGATAAAGTGTCCGCCTCCCACGTGGCCGCGACGTTAGTCCCGGAGTCCTTTGCGCCGCTTATCGCGTCGATGAATGCAAGGCCGAACCGCCCCGAGGCCGGCGCCGCCAAGCCGCCGATGTCCACTGCGCGCCACCCCGGACGCGCACTGACTTGCAACACGATGCTCCGCCCGGAATAAAGCGCCTTGCCGCGCGACTCAGGGTCGAACTTGAGCGCGCGCGCAAACGGTGCAAGCGCGCCTGCGACCGTCTTATGCAGTGCGATCAGCGATCTGCCTGATGCGTTGTACGTCCGTGGCGTTCCGCGATGTGTGAGCCGAAACGACTCATACCCGTCCCAATGAAAAACCATCGCTACGTACTTGTCTGGGTCGTCCCAGTTTCTGTCGAGCGCCCATACCGCGAGTTCGAAAAGGTAAGTTGGCAGAAAGTGCGGGTCCGCCATATAGCGGTCGCCGATCTCCGTTTGCCATATTCCGCGCGCCCGACCTTTGCTAACATAGCGCTGGTACAGCATTTCTACGTCATCGATCCCAAGGTAGTGAATGTCGAGATAGTCGACCCAATCAAGCATTTGCGAGTTGTGTACCGCACTCCTGTATTCGAGCCATTTGCAGTAAGTGTCCAGTCCGCCCTGATCGGGCCATCCACCATACACCACATGCGCTTGATACTTGCGTATGATCCGCGCGGCAGGAATATGGATGCGGTCGACGTAATCGCGCATCGCGTTATCGTACTGCTTCGCCTTGCGCGGGTCGTCGTCGTAGTTCGGGCCATGCCAGAACGTGCCTTGTGGGGCACCGCCCGAAAGCGCGCCTGACGCCTCATTCCAGACCTGAAAATACTTGAGGTTGAAAGGAGGCGCCGAGTAGGTGCGAACGACTTCCTCCACATAGCGCTCCCAATAACGGACATCTTTTGGGGCCGACTTGTCATCGCCCGCGACAGAGGCGTTCCACGGCGGCGTATAGCCGAGCATCAGCAGCGAATTGATGCGGCTATGGTTGTTGCGCAGAATGACGGGGCGCAAATCAATATCAAAGCTTGGGCAGGTCTTGTCGATTTGCGCGCTACTGCTGGTTGGCGTCACGAAGCCTGGTCCGACGGAATCCCGTCCCCACGTAAGGCCCATGTTCTGCCACATGCGCACTTCATCCGCGGACAGCGGCCATCCATTCGAGCCGATCAGTTGCGAGAGCCGCCGGTTACAGGGCACGTGGATCGGTACCGGCGCGGCCTCAGCGAAGATCCCCGGAATGGTCGTGCCAATGAGTGCCGCGAGCGCCAATAATGTCCGGCGGCGATCCTTCGCGGGGCGTCGTTCATTTGCCATTGGGCGTCCCTTGAGTGAACAACGAAGAGGGAAGGTGATGACCGCTTGAGCTTATATGGACGAGAGATGCAAGAGCTTTCGGTCCGCGCACCGAGCATCAAGGCGCGCACCAGTCCGAATCGACACGGCAACGCGCGTCGTGCTTGCCCTTCCGACGAGGGGTCAGGCCGTGTGCGCTTCGCCGGCCTCCTCGACGAGCTCCAGCGTTTTGTAGCCCATCGCATAGTGGTAGGCGCGATTGCCGGCGCGCACCGGCATGGCGTTGAAGATCGCACCGAACAGGCGTGCCTCGGCGCGCTCCAGCTTCTTGAGCGTTTCGCTGATTTCATACTCCGTCTGCTGCCCGGAGCGCAGCACGAGAACCGTTGCCCCAGCCTCACTGGCTACGATGGAAGCGTCCGTCACCGAGAGAAGCGGCGGGGTGTCGATGATCACGAGGTCGTACTCCTCACCGAGACGGGTAAGCATGTCCTTGAAGCGGCGCTTCATCAACAACTCGGCGGGATTATCCGGATACGAGCCGCAAGACAGAAACGACAGGCCGGGCACACCCACACTGCGAATCACATCGGACGGCTCCGTGTCGCCGATAAGGACGTCAGACAGGCCACCTCGATTGAGCTGGCCGAAGAAGTACGCAAGACGGCCGCGCCGCATGTCGGCATCGATCAGCAGCACGCGCGAGCCGATTTCCGCCTGAAGAACGGCGAGGTTCGCTGCCACGAAGCTCTTGCCGGCAGCCGGCGTCGGTCCCGTGCACATCACGACGTTGCCCGGCACATGCGTGAGGCCGAGATTCAGCGTGGTTCGCACATCGCGCAGCGCTTCGACGGTGACATCTTTGGGAAACCTCGCGGCCAGCACACGCGGCGCGTCCTGTGCCGGTCGCATGAGACCAGCTGCCTGGTCCGGTGACTGCCCGGATGACAACTTTGTCGCCCCGCTGCCCGGCAAGCTCCCTGTGCGTCGGGCCACCGCCGAGATCTCCCGGTCGAGCCGCGCCTGTTGCGCGCTGAAGAGCACTTCGCCGATCACGGGCACTCTCATGGTGTGTTCAACATAGCGTGGATCCGTCACGCCCGTCATCACATGGCGGCGAATGAACACAAGGAACGCGCCAGCAAACAATCCGATTCCCACGCCCGCCGATATCACCAGCAGGCGATCCGGCTTCACTGGCTGATGCGGCCTGAACGCGCTATCGACGATATTCACGCCGGCGGTCGTGCTCGCTCGGCGCACCGTCAACTGCTCGGCCTTGTTGACCATCGCCAGATAGATTGCCTCCGAGACGCGCGCATCGCGCGCGAGATCCACATTGCTGCGCTCGGATGTCGACATGTTGCTGAAGCGGGCATCGAATGTGGCCTTGGCCGCGTTCAGCTGGGCCAGTTGCATGTCCGTGTTGCGCACCCACACGCTATCGGGCTGAAAACGCTGCAACAGTTGCGTCCGCTGTAGCTGAACCGTGGCTATCTGCCGCTGCAACTCGATGCCGCCCTGCAGATAGGTCTGGGCTTCGGAAGTCGGCTGAAGCGACTGTGATGACTTGCGAAAGGCATTGAGCGCTTCTTCGGTGCGCGCAAGCTCGGTGCGCAGGCGCGGCAATTCCCCGTTGATGAACTGGAGCGTCTGCGTGTCGTCGCGCTGGCGGGCCGCGACCGCCGCTGCAATATACTGGCGCGCCAGTGCGTTCGCCACCTCGGCGGCGAGTGCCGGGCTCGCGTTCAGGTATGAAATGGTTATGATGCCCGTGTCCTTGCCCTTTTCGGCGATTCTGACTTCACGTGCGAAGCGGGCGATCGCTTCGAGCGAATTCCAGCGGATGACCTCGAATCGGGTTCCCGGGCGTGCAAGCAGCCTGTCCACGGTCATCGAAATGCCATCCGACGATACAGGTTTGCCCACCGTACCACTCAAAAGGTGTTCTCCCGACGGGCCCCGCAGTTCGTAGCGGCCACCGTCGAGCGCGATGAGTTGCAGCGTCTCTTCTTCAAGATTCTGCGGCACCGTGATCGAGCCGATCCTGAGTTGCTCTCCGCCCCATGCGAACGTGTCAAGTCCCAGCCACGGAGGCGAAAGCTTGCCGGGTCGTGCAAATTTTTCGGCAATCGCACCCAGCAGCGGAATGGCGCGCGGCGTGACCGTGACGCCGAACCCATAGTGCTCGATCACGGGTTGCAGGACCGAGCGGCTGTGCATCACCGTGATTTCTGCAGCGGTGGAGGGTATTGCGGGCGCGACTGCGTCCTGATTCTGAAGCGCGATACCCAGCGCATTTGGCTCCGGTGGATCGATGCGCATCAGCACGTCGGCCGAATAAAGCGGCGTGGCAATGAACAGCCAGCCGATGGCGAGCACGACCGCAATACCGGTCACCACCGCCAGCTCCCCTACATGGTCGCGCATGAGAACAAGCAACTCGCGCAAGGACAGTTGCCTGTGGTCCTCGCCTGCGCCGAAAGGTCCGGTAGTGGAACGGAACATGTTCACAGGCATCGTCCTTGAAGTGAAACGCGTTTTCAACCGGGCCATCAATCCGGAAGCCCGGAAAGCCAGGCCTCCGGCCTGGCAGAGCGAGACGCGGCATCCGGCGGCCGGCTCGGCTGCATGCCGGCGCCGTACAAAAGCAGTGCATCTCCATTATTGCCACGTTCGCTCCGCGCGTCTGTTGTTTGCCACACACTCCAAAACGACCCGACCGATCCACGGACCGTACTCGCATGAGATGGAACGATACGATAAGAATGTGAATCAAATTCAAATTATTTCTTATGTAAGCCGTCAACCATGCCAACAAGCCCGAAAAAGTCAGCCGTGACGCCGCCCAAACGGCCATGCCGCGCGCCTGCGGTCCATACGTAAGTATGCATAGCGCTTGTATTCATACGAAAATTGCTTTCGAATGATTAACCTTCGCCTCACAATTAGGCGTGAAATATTTCAACAGCTGGACAAGCGTCCAGTATTCCCCCGCAAGCAAAGTTCAAGTATAAATAGTTATCCTAATATTATGAGAGCAGCGATCAAGACGTGGAGCATGGTGTGTCTAGAATGACCGATTCCGTCTTAGGTCCTACGATGCTGGCGCGCTTGGAAAGGGCGCGCCGCTGGAATAACTTCCGGTCAAGGGCCGATAAAGCGAAACGATGAGCCTACAACTTCATACGTGGTGGTGACATTACATAGCCACGTAATGCACGACGCGGTTTGGTTCGGTTCCGGGACGACGATTCCGATGATTATAGTATCGATCACCGATACATCGTGCATCGCGGCCACGTCATGAGAAAAATGCGGGTGGATCGTTTGCTGCTCCGGTCAGGCAGGCAAGCAGACTGCAACGCGAAAGCCCGCCACAACTACGTTCAATGCCTTGGGCCAACGTCAAATTTTTGTGAACACCATGATCCAGAGGAAAGAAATGCTCGTACCTCCGGTTCGAGCCGTTGCCGTGATTGATGATAATCGACAGGCTCGGACCTCTCTTGCGAACCCGTTGGCTTCTCGCAGATATGGAATACGGTTCTACAAATCGACACACGACTTCCTTTCCAATCGCGTTGATTCGCGCACCAACCACGTAGTCGGCACTATGATAGCCATTTCACACCTCCGCAGATGAATGAGTTGCTACAGGTGCGATGCTTTCGCAGGAGACCGAAGAGACACGTCCAGCATGAGCGCGGCGCAGCACGGCTATTACATGAATCTGGAAACAGGGCGGCCAGGCTGTTGGCGCTCGACGCCTTTTTGTAAAGGCAGAAGACCCGGACATGTTTCGCCTGACATAAATATGAAATGTCCACGCCGCGTATGACGCTATCTGTTGTTGATGAAGCACCGGATCTGAACCGTCAGACAGCCTTCTCCACAGGAGTCGCTTCCATGACGCTAGCCAGAATCATCGCTTCGGCATTTCGTGGCGCAGGTCGCGCGCGCCTCGGTCGATACACGGCATTGCCTCTTGCAGTCGACTGGCCCCTCAGCGCACAAACGCCGGATTTCCTCGCGATGCAACGCCGCCGCAACTGTTCGCCGTAGCAGCAGGAGGTCGCGTCGCTCCACGCAATGGTTGCCGAGGTCTGTCCACTGCGCTCCAGCACCCGGATTGCGCATTTCGAAAACTTGCCTTCGCCGCGCATCGGATCGATGTGTCCGGACACGACAGGCAGTTGCATTTCAACTTCGCTCGAGACGAGCGCCATCGTGGACTGCCGTGTTCTGTCGTCGTCAAAGGGGGCATGCATGATGTGGTTCCTCGCTTCTCATTAGACAAAAAAGATGCCGGGCGCAACTCCATGTGACGTGCCGGATTCGCGCGCCAACGCTCGCCTCTCGTTGGATGATAGTCGGCGGATTCGCCGGCCGCTGCCACATGAATGTGGAGTGCATCCGGGTTCGACCAGGAAGCGGAACGATCGCGAACATGTCATATTCATGTAATGCGGGATGCCTTTTTCGGCGTTATTGTGTCGACTTGGTGCGCCCGAAGCCGTTTCCCTTGCTGCCCAACACCCGAATCCGGGGCGAGAGGCATCGGCGTATCTGCAAGGTGAGACATTGATTTCAACCACAGAGTCGACTTTGAAACGACACATGCCACCAGCCAGAGGCAGATATTCAAAGCGTGCGATCGGCGCGGCCGCGATTGCCGCGATTCCGATCACAGGGTGTACAAATTCACCGTCCATCGGCGTGCTTGGCGCGTACTTTCCCGACTGGCTGTTCTGCATTGTCGCGGGCGTCGTGCTCACGGTCGTCATCTATCTGATTCTCAAGCGCCTGCAGGCCGACCATCTGATGGGACCTTCCGCCGTCGTGTATCCCACGCTTGTCGCTTTGCTGGCGCTCGTTGTCTGGTTGATCTTCTTCCAACATTGAATCTTTGTCGGGTGGATGAATGGCGACTCCAGCCAGCAAGACATCGAAAAGAAAATGGCCGGCCATCGTGATCGTCGTGGTGACGCTGTTGCTGCTCGTCTATGTGATCCGGCAGTGGGACCGCACGCCTCGCACCGACGACGCTTATGTCTACGCGGACACGATCGACGTCGTGCCGGAGGTCAACGGCCGCATCGTCGAACTGGCCGTACGGGACAACCAGGCGGTGAAGCAGGGCGATCTGTTGTTTCGTATCGACCCGCGTCCGTATCAGGATGCGCTCGCGCGGGGCAACGCGTCGCTCGTCGCGCTCGATCGCCAGATCGAGTTGACCCAACGTACGGTCAATGCGCAGCAGTACAACGCGCAGTCGGTGCGTGCGGCGGTCGAGCGCGCGCGAGCCGCCGCGAGCCAGGCGTCCGATACGCTGCACCGCATGGAGCCGCTGCTGTCGCACGGTTATGTGTCGGCGGAAGATGTCGACCGTGCGCGCACCGCGCAACGCGCCACGCAGGCCGAACTCAGCGCCGCGCAACTGCAGGCGCAGCAGGCCGTTGCGGCCGTGAGCGGAGTCGATGCGCTGGTCGCGCAACGTGCCGTCGTCATGGCGGAGATCGCGACTGCCGAACTGAACCTCGAGTATGCAACGGTGCGCGCACCGTTCGATGGACGCATCGTGTCTTTGAAGACATCGACCGGGCAGTTTGCCACGGCGCTCAAACCGGTCTTCACCTTGATCGACACGCGCCACTGGTACGTAGTCGCGAACTTTCGCGAAACCGAACTCAAGGGCGTCAGGCCGGGCACGCCAGCCACTGTGTACCTGATGAGCGATACGGGCCAGCGTTTCCAGGGCACCGTCGATTCGATCAGCTACGGCATCGCGCCCGATGAAGCCGGCCTTGCATTGCCGGGCGGATTGCCACGCATTCAACGCACGCTCAATTGGGTGCATGTATCGCAGCGCTTCCCGGTGAAGATCCTCATCGACAAACCGAACCCGGAGCTGTTCCGCGTCGGTACGTCGGCGGTGGCCGTGCTGGAACCCGGGCGCGGCAACGACGGCGAGCGCCATTGAGGAGCCCATGACCGCCGCCGACTACCTGCCCGTTTCGCTGCGCGACGCAGGCGCTTTCCTGAGGCGCGAGCTTGCGCCTTTCCCCGGGCGTCTGAACGTGATGCTGCGTTGCATGCTGACGAGCGCCATTGTGATCGTCGTGTCGAATACGCTCGAGGTGCCGGAGCTCGCGCTGTCGCTGCTGGTGGTGTTCTATGTCACGCAGTCGAACGTGGTGGTCACGCGGTTGGTCGGCGTGATGTTCGTGGTCGGATCGACGCTCGCCATCGGCCTGTCGATCCTGCTGCTGAAATTTACATTCGACTATCCGTTGCTGCGCATCGTCATCGCGAGCCTGCTATTCCTGGGCAGCGTGTACCTGCTGCGGGTGCTCAAGATTGGCATCGTGTTCTTCATCGTCGCCATCATTGTGATTTACGTGCAGAGCTTCGTCGACCGGACCGATCAGGCCGACCTGCTGATCCGCGCGGTGTTATGGGTATGGGTCGCCGTCAACTATCCGATCGCGCTGACGCTCGTGGTCAACACGCTTTTGCTGCCCGTCGAGCCGCAATTGCAGCTCAAGGCGGAAATCCATCGGCAACTGGCAGCACTGGACGCGCGCCTGGCGCAACTGATCGACGGCAGCACGAGCGCCGCGCCGATCACGCTGGCGGCCGTTCAGCAAGGCGCGCTCACGCTGCAGAAGTTGCTGCGGTTTACGACAATGCGTGATGCGCACTATCGCGAACATCAGGTGTCGCAGCTTGCATGCATTGCGACCGTGTCGCGGCTTTATCGCGGAGCGAGTGAGCTTCCGCCGAGTTGGCCGCGCGCGTCAGCCGCGCAACTGGCGATGTTGCGCGAGTTGCGTGCGAACTGCCACGCGCTCGACCAGGCGGTCATGACCGGCGAGCCATATCGCTACTTGAGCACGGCGACACCTGAAGAGCGCAACGCCGCCGACACGATTCCTGCTGCTGCCGAATCGCAGCGGGCGCTGCGCGCATTCGCCGACCTGGCTGCGCGCGACCCGGCATCCGGCAAGCCGCCCGCGAGCGAGCCGATGATTGCGCCGGACGCATGGACCAATCCCGCCTACATGCGCTTTTCGCTGAAGACCTTGCTCGCCGTTCTGGTCTGCTACGTGTTCTACAACGCCGTGGACTGGCAGGGCATCCACACGATCATGCTGACCTGCGTGATCGTCGCGCTGCCGAGCCTCGGCGCATCGGCGCAGCGCGCGTTGCTGCGGGTGGCCGGTGCTGCCATCGGAAGCGCGCTGGCGCTGTTCATGGTCGTGTTCGTCGTTCCTCATCTCGACGACATTGTCGGTCTGCTGCTGATGACGCTGCCCGTCGTCGCGTTCGGAGCATGGATCTCGGCGGGTTCGGAACGGATCGGCTACGCGGGCGTACAGCTGATCTTCACCTTCTCACTCGCCTTGTTCGAACAGTTTGGCCCAACCGTCAATCTCACTGAAATACGCGACCGGCAGGTTGGCATTCTGCTGGGCGTCGGTGTGGCGACTTTTGTGCAGATGTCGTTCTGGCGCGAGGGCGAGGGCGACGTGTTGCGGCAGAAGCTCGCCACCCTGTTGCGCGCGATCGCTGCACAGGTGCGCCCGTCGCAGGTCGGCGAGGAGCAAGTGGATGAGTTGCCTCATGCTCAGCGGCAGTTGCAGGCGTGGGCGGTGCTGACCGATTGCGAGACGACGCTTTCGCGCGTCGCGCTCGAACCCGGCTGGCAGGAAAGCGAGCAGTCGCAACTGACACTGCGCGCGCAAACGGTCCTCGCGCAGGGGCGCGAGATCATGCTGGCGGCCGACGCGTTGCGCAACACGTTGGTGGCTCAAGCGGGCTTGTCGAGCGCACACACCACGGACGCAGTGCGCGCAGCCCAGCAACAGGCCGGCACCGAACTCAACCGGTACGCGGATGAGCTAGCGGCCAACCCACCCGATGCGCGCGCGCCGCGCCGTATCGAGACCGCTGCGCAAGCGGGCGAACCGGCTCAGCCTGCCGATCAGTCGCTCATCACCGCAGCGGACGAACTGTTGCGGCAGATCGCGGGCTTGCCGGACTGGCGCGTCGAGGCATCGGTCGCGGCGCGCGCATCGGCGGCGGTACGAGCATGAAGGCGCGACCGGTTTTGTGCGATCGGCGATGGCATCGCCGCGTGTTATGCCTCGCGTGGCTATCGTCCGTGGTGTCGGGTTGCGCGCTGATTCATCACAACGGCACGCCCCGTTCGGAGATCGCGCCCGAGCAGATCAATCTCGCGGACGACATCCATCTCGCACGCGACGGCTGGCCCGCCGCGCGCTGGTGGACGCGCTATCACGACGCGCAACTCGACGCGCTGATCGATCAGGCGCTCGCCGATGCGCCGACGATGGTGATCGCGCGCACGCGCGTCGCGCAGGCGAAGTCGGACGTGGAACTGACCAAAGCAGGATCCAACCTTCAGGTGGCCGCGCTGGCGTCGCTGGATCGCGAGCATATTTCCGCGAACGGTTTTCTCGGCCCGTTCGCGAAGAACGAACCGGCTGCGGGGCTGACCGGGCCGTGGTACACCGAGGGCGTCGTCGGATTGGGTGCAAGCCTGGATATCGACATCTGGGGCAAGCAACGCGCGGAGGTCGCCGCGTCGCTGGGTGTGAGCAACGCGCGGCTCGCCGAGACATCCGCTGTCGAACTCGAAATATCCGCGGATGTCGCGCAGCTTTACTACGGTATTCAAACGACTTATCAGCTGATCGATCTGCTGAGCGAATCGCATGAGGTAGCGGCGTTCGCAGTGCAAGCACACGAAGCGCGCGCGGCGCGCGGCCTCGAAGCCCGCACCCTGCTCGAAGAAGCACGAGCGCAGCAGTTGGCCATCGAACAACAGATCGTGTCGGCACAAGGGCAGATCAAGCAACTTCGCGAATCGATGCGGGCACTGGTCGGCGCCGGACCCGCTGGGCTGCCGACGATCGAGCCCGTCGCACTGCCACGTTCGCAGGCGGCCTTGCCGGCGACATTGTCGTACGAACTGCTCGCCCGGCGGCCCGACCTGCAGGCGATGCGATGGTATGTAGAGTCATCGTTCGACCGAATCGACGCGGCGAAGGCAGCGTTCTATCCGAGCTTCGACATCAAGGCGTTCTTCGGCTTCAACGCGTTGCATCTCGCGGACCTCTTCACGCATGCGAGCCAGCAGATCAACCTGATTCCGGGCCTCTATCTGCCGATCTTCGACGGCGGCAGGCTCAATGCGAACCTGAGCGGCGCGCGCGAGGGGAGCAACCTGTTGATCGAGCAGTACAACCAGGCCGTTCTCAACGCCGTACGCGATGTCGCACAGACGGGCAGCCGTCTGCAGTCTCTCGATGCGCAGAAGGCTTTGCAGAAGCAGCGGATCGAATCGGTTACATTCACGAGGGACAGTGTTGAGGCCTATTATCAACGCGGACTCACGAGCCGGCTCGCGGCGCTCGAAGCGCGCCAGCCGGTGATCGCGGAACAGGTCGCCCTGCTTACGCTCAACGGTCAAGTGCTCAGTCAGGAGATTGCTTTGACGAAGGCGCTCGGCGGCGGTTATCTCGCCGATCCGCCTGTTGAACTGAAGCCGCGCTGAACGGCGCGGCTATGCCGCTCAGAGTTGTTGTGATCGCAGCGATGCGAATTCCGCGCGGCACACGTCGCCGAACTTGCCGAGAATGTCGATCGAGCCATCCGCGAGCATCTCGCGAATCTCGATGAAAGACTTGTCTGGCGCGAGATAGGTGTCCACGATCTTGCGTCCGATCACGTCGGCTTCGTCCGCGACTTCGAGGGACGAGCGGAGGCGCATGCGGCTGATCTCCGCGTAGAGGTTGCCCAGGCCAGCGAGATCGGGCTCGTTGTGTTGCAGCGCGTGCACATAGCAATTCGTCGCTTGCTCAATGAACGCTTTGTACAGTTCCTGCCGCCACGCGAGATCATGCGCTAGCCACTCCGCGCGAACCTGGGTGCGTTGGGTCAGCCAGGAGGCAAGAACCGAAGTCAAGCCGCCGATCGCGGCACCGACAAGGGCAGCCAGGGCAGAGATAGCCGATGCGTTCATGGACTGTTCTCGCGTTGTCATTCAGCTATCCATAGTAATGCAGTGGTGTGTAATTTTGGGGTCGGTCGGTACCGCGCGGAACGCGATGACGACCGAAGCTGCGCAAAGGCGTGTCCTGGCAAAGGCCGACTGCCGCCGCACGCGCCGAAAGCCGGCTGCTGGGAGTCCGGCGCGCTAGAATCGACCGTGCACCGCGCTCGCAACGAAAGATGGCGACAGAATGACGCTCATGGCCGAACCTATTCAACCACACACCTTGTCTCCGGCGCCGTCCGGTATCGACACGTTGCAGGCGCCGGCACTGTTGCGTCGCCTGCTGCGCGCCAAAGACCGAATGGACGCTGCCTCGCACGAGGCCTGGCCCGTCGAACGATTGGCTGCGGTCAGTGGTGTCTCCGAGGCCCATTTCGCACGCTCGTTCAAGCAGGCCTTCGGTATCCCGCCGCATCGCTACCTGCTGACGCGGCGCATCGAGCAAGCCAATACCCTGCTGCGCGACACTGCGCTCAGCATTACGGAAATTGCCTTCGCCACCGGCTGGGAGAGCCTCGGCACCTTTGGCCGCATTTTTCGCGACATTAACGGTCGGAGCCCGAGCGCCATGCGCCGGGAGGCGCAGGCCGCCATGCAGCAGATCGACCGCGTACCCGCTTGCGTTCTGAAGGCCGCTCAACGTCCCGATCTCACCATCGCAGTTTTGGAGAAGCGCCGCCGTGCCGCCAAAGGTACATTGCGGCCACCAACCAAGGAGGTGTCATGAACCAGGGTATCAGTGTGGTGGGCTTGTACGTCGACGATCAGGACGAAGCGCTGGAATTCTACGTCGGCAAACTCGGATTCCGCGTGCATACGGACGTGGTGAACGGCGCCTACCGGTGGCTGACAGTCCAGCATCCGGACCAGCCTTCGTTCCAGCTCGGGCTGTTCAGACCCGGGCCGCCCATTCACGACGATGCCACCGCGCAGATCCTGCGCGCGATGGTCGCCAAGGGCGCCATGCCGCCACTCGTCCTTCTGGTGTCCGATTGCCGCGCGAGCTATGCCCGGCTAAAGGAAAGTGGCGTGGAATTCACCCAGGAACCGGTGGACCGCTATGGCAGCGTCGACGCTGGGTTTCGCGACCCCGCCGGTAATGGGTGGAAGATGATTCAGGAGCCGCGGAGCACGACGTGAGGAATTATTCAAACGTCGTTGCGGCTCGGATAAAGGTCTCTCACTTCATTGGTCGATTGCGCTCGTTTCCCATCGACCCGTTGAAGTGATAGCGCGTTTCGCCTCGATATTTTCGCGGGCGTTTGCGGAGTGAGCACGGCGTTGTGGACGGCGAGGCAGAGTGTGTATAGCTGATCGTCCACGGACCTGTCGAGCCGACTGACAATCCCCTCCACAGTTAGCTGTGGAGCGGGATACATACTGATAAAGACCAGACCACGTTTTTCTATCTGACCGAACTGAACCGGTCATGCCGCTCGGATCAAGCTTTCGAGACGTGCCGCTCAGCCAATTCCGAACCCGCGGTTCGTTTTAGCGTTGAGCCTTCTGGAGCGCGTCCAAAACTATTCTGGCCGCCGCCAATATTCACGCTTCAGTCCTGCGCGGCCCCGTCAGCAGCGTCGTCCTGCACCAGTGCGCGCACGAGCAGGTACACGGCTGGCAGGTTGTCGTCGTCACGCCGCCAGTCCACGGGTTCGTCGAGATCCATGCCGGACAACCGGCTGTCCTCAAACCGGACAAACGTCGAACGTACGATCTCGTTGTGCCTCGCCAGGAAGCCCCGATTCTCAAAGACCTGTTCATCGATTGCGAGCAGCGTGCGCCAGGTGGGCAATCGCGCGCTGTTTGAGTAACGGCGACGACCAGTATCGAGGTGACGACCTGCGACCGTGGCAATGATCTGCTGCAGATCGAGCGACGCGCTGCGGAGTGCGCGTTCGAGGGCGGCAGGGTTGAAGTCGTGGACTTCCATATCGGGAGTAGCGTCGTTAACCATATTGTTATTTCCCTGAGGACTCGCAGTAACTCGCAGCATTAAAGTCGATGCTTCAACAACGCCCGGTTTCGCTGTGCCAACAACTCGCGGATCTGGGCTAGATAGTTATCGCCGACCGTGCAGTCTTCAACAGGCCGGCTATGTTGATGAGGCGTTGGCGGACGCACGCCGAGATAGCGGCACACGGCGGACACGTACGGTTTGCCGTTGCCCCCCAGATGTCGCGCAGCCGCGGCCACGCGCACGTCTCCAACATGCTTGCGTAACCACGCGAGCGTTTCGCGGTCACCGTCGTTCAAGATGCGGATGAGTTGATTCATGACCGATCCTGTATATAAAAACAGTACTGTAAATTTATACAGTATTTGACCAGGATGCAAGTCAATTCGCAGGATGTCGGACTTTGCGGAGCAGAGGAGGACGATTGAAGTGGGCGCGCAGTCGCGGTCGGGCAGGCCGAGACGGCTGACGACGCACCTCCGCTCGATCATCTGGCGCGAGATGAGCGTTTATAAAGTCCAGCGAGCGTGAGGTTGGAGGCGCAACTATTGCGGCCTTATCGCATCAGCAAAATGTGGGCATACGGGAATGCTTACACTGCCATGAGCCTTCCTACCCACGACGATCTATCAATCAACCCACGTGTTCGAGGGCGCGCGTCGTCTGAACTTTGCGCGGCCGGTCACGCAGCAGCAGGGGCATCAAACGTCGATTGGCTGTCTGCGCCGCCCACTCGCAATATGTGGCGCTGCCGAGCACCCAGCCCTTGAGCGTCGACTGCATCAGGTCATCGACATCGCGTTCGTCGAGGGCCTGTGCGCCGCGATCCCGGTAAGCCTGGTGGCGCTCCGACGGCGTATGGCCGAGCGCCCGGTAGAGCGGATGATCCTTGATGAAGCTATCGACACGCAGCCCGACGTGGTGCGCGTAGCTCGACCACCGGTAGTTTCCCGGCTCGCCCACAACGCGGTTGCGCACCGGCGCATGATCGATGACCTGGCTCGCGAGCAGGAAATACCGGTCGGGCTCGATCACGGTTGCCCGGTACTCGCCGCGCCACACCGTGCCGCGGCGTCCGTGGCGCCGGTTGAAGGTGTCGATATAGCGACGGCCGATCGCCTGCATCGCCATGGCTACGCTCGACTCGTACGAAGGCGTGACGAGCAGCTGTACCGCGTCAGGCATGAGTACCCACGCGTGGACTGCCAGATCGGCGACGCGCGCCGCGTCTGCCAGGCAGGCGAGGAAGTACCGGTAGTCGCCTTCGTCCAGGAATGCAGGCCCTGTGAGCCCCTGCAGGATAACGTGCTGTGGTTGGTCTGGGACGTAGTGCCGTGCAAGCCGTGTCATGCTGAATTAAGCGGAAATCCGATGTGAGAAAACGATCCGACAGGTATCGGGCGCGTGGCATTGCGTAACGTGCGCATCGGAAGAAATTCTATCGGTCATGTGCGTGCGTTTGCGTCACGAACAGGGCTTTTTTCTGGCCTCTTTTCGTCGATTTGCCAATCGCCGCAGCATCTTTTTATGTCACCGCTGAATGCAGCGCCGCGCTATACGTCTCCAGCCGCTCCGGCTGTGTCATCCGGCGCTAAATACGTGTCAGGCTACACAGCAGCGCGGTGGTTGAGGGGATCTCCAAAGAAAAGAAGCCCGCGCGAATGGCGGGCTAAATCCACATCATGGAGACATGGAGGAGACGTTCATAAAGGTCACCCCATATCCTCGAATGACCTGGCATGACCACTTGATTTTCTCGAGGTGGCCCGGAAGCTCGTACCTATTTAATCTTCGCTGCAGCGGCGACTTTGCGCACCGCCTCTTGCGGGTCTTCGTTCGAGTTCATGAAACCCGTCACGACGTCGGTAATCGCGCCTTCGGTGGCTGAGGACTGAACATCACCAAACGCGAACGACGGAAAGAACGTGTTGGATTTGATTGTGGTTTGCTCGTCTGCGTACGACTTCCTCGCGCAGGCGTCGAATTTGTCCATTGCAACATCCTGCCTCACCGGAATGGAACCCTTGTAAAGACTGAATTGCTCCTGGAAGGCGGGGGACATGATTGTCCTGGCCAACGCTAGCTGTCCAGGCGTCGCTTCTTTTTTGCCGTTCTGCTGGAAAAACACGAACGAATCTACTGTGTAGGTAAAGGCGTTCGACGTACCGGGCGCAGCCGCGCAGATATAGTCAACGTCGGCCTTCTTGTTCGCATTGGCGAACTCACCTTTCGCCCAGTCCCCCATGAATTGCATCCCGCCCGATCCGTTGATGACCATGGCGGTCGCGAGATTCCAGTCGCGACCAGTCGAGCCTTTGTCGAAGTAACCCTGAATCTTCCGGACAGTCTGGAACACCTGCAACATCTGGGGCGAAGTGAGTGTTTTCTGGTCGAGATCGATCATGGCCTTGCGATAAAAATCCGCGCCCTGAGAAAGTACGACCGTCTCCCAGATGGTCATGTCTTGCCAAGGCTGGCCGCCACGCGCGACGGGCGTAATGCCCGCAGCCCGGAACCTGTCGGCTAGCGCGAAGAACTCGGGCCATGTCGTCGGCGGCTTGCCGCTCACTTTGTCGAGGGCGGCTTTGTTGATCCAGAGCCAGTTGATCCGGTGGACCGAGAATGGCGCGGCCACATAGTGGCCTTTCGACATCATGGTCTTGTTGATCTGTGCTGGAAGCTGCGCTTTCCAGTCGGTCGCGGACTTGTCTATATCGACCAGCACGCCTTGATCAGCCCAGTCCTGTATCAAGGGTCCCTTGATCTGCGCAGCCGACGGCGCGTTGCCGGACATGACCTGCGTTTTCAACGCCGTCATGGCAGCCGCACCCGCTCCTCCGGCTACGGCGAAGTCTTTCCACTCGTAACCCTGTTTATTCATGTCATCCTTAAGCACTCTGATTGCCTTCGATTCACCGCCCGAGGTCCACCAATGCAATACCGAAAGCGACTCGGCTGCACTGGCGACCTGTGGGCTTGTGGCGAGCGCCGCTGCGACAATTGCAGCTGACATGAGTGTTCTGTTCATTGCTGTCTCCGTTAATTTTCTTTTTGAATCGCCAGGGTAGCGCTTACAGGTCGAAACCGAGTTGGGCTTTACCGAGCGGTGTCAGATCTTCGACGGTTGCGCGTCCCACGAAGTCGACTTCGAAATGGTCAGTGGGGAAGTCAGGCGGACTCTTGCCCTCAAGGAAGCTAGGCAACTGGCGCTTGAGGTATTCGTCGTTCTTGGCACACGCAGGCGCCGACGCGATATACATCACGTTGCTGTAGCCTGCGCCGCGGTGCGCGTCTTCCACTGCGTGGATCACGTCGCTATGCCAGAACACGGTGTCGCCCGCCTGCATGTGGGGAACCGATGAAAGCGCGTCGAAAAGCGGCGCATGAAATTCCGGCTTGATGGAAAGCGCGCGACCTGGCATCGCGCCGCACAGGTCGTCGTCGGCGACATCGTCCTGAAGGGCGCGCAACAGGATATAGGCCATCGAATTCGCAATCGGTACGAGTTGCAACGTGCCGTCCCCAGGACCTTGCGGCGTCAGTGCGGTCCAGCCCTGAAACGTGCGGAACATCGAACATACGGCGGGCGACGCAATCTCCTCTACGTCCGGCCGGAACGCAGCGTCGAACGGATCATATCGACGCCAGTTGCCGTCGAAAACATGCCGGTACACCTTGCGGAAATTCGCCTCGATCCACCGCTCGACCGAGCCGCCGTCGCAGTGCGCGGACAAGCCCAATGACTCGGAACCAGGCGGCCGTCGACGCATCCGGTCCGCGTAAACCGGCACCCGCTCTGGATCGAAATGAACGCGGCCTTCACTCTCGTTGCGCCATAACCGGTTCAGAAAGACACGGGCCGCAGTCAGCGACGGCGCCTGGCGTGCGAGAACCTGCGGCTTTGACCAGTACACGCCGTAAATCTGTGGTTTGCTCGACGCGAGCTGGCCAAAGTATTTGTCCTCGGCGCGGTTCTGCAGGCGCGTATCCAGGTCGTTGCGTTCGACGTAGTCCGCGATGTCGCGGTCCCACCCTTCCACCAAAGTGCGGTCGAATACATTGCGGATCACACACGCGCCACGCGTTTTGACGAGCTTGATCTGCTCGGCGCTCACGCGCTGCTCCGCGATGTCGGAAAACTGGATTTCGGGGATCACGTTTTCGCCGCGATCGCGTTGCGCGGCAATTCTGCTGGCTTCGGCTCGGATTGTTTCATCCACCTCGGCGAAAACATCACGATAGTTCGGAAGTCGTGCGCGAAGCTCCTGCTTGGCCTGCCGGATGGCTGCCGGCAGATCGTCGATGATGAGTGCCATGTCGTCTCCTTGTGGGTTCTGCTATGTCCGCAGGATAGGCCGACCGCATCCACAAAAGTGATACCATTCAGACAATTTCTTTGCGCTTTCTGCCATGAAACCAGCGTACGAACATGTCGAATTTGGCGACGACTGCTCGGTCCGGGTTTACCATCGGCGTCTGCCGCGCATTCCGTTCGAATGGCACCATCATCCCGAGTACGAACTGACCTTGACGTTGAACAGTCAGGGCAAGCGTTATATCGGGGATTCGATTGCAGACTATGTAGACGAAGACCTGGTTCTCGTGCCGCCGAATCTTCCTCATACGTGGGCGTCGAACCGCTCGATTGACGCGGCGTCCCCTCAGGTTGCGATCGTGATCTGGTTCGGCGGCGATTGGGCGCGGCGACTGGCGGATGTCTGCCCGGAATATGCGCCTTTGCGTAACCTGCTACGGCGGGCGGCGTGCGGGCTGGCATTCGGTCCGGAGGTTGGCGTCGCCATGCACGGCCAACTCGACAATCTGCTGTCCAGCGCGCCGCGACAACGCCTTGCGATCGTGCTGAACGTTTTGTGCGCGCTAGCGGAAGCACCCGGTGAGCCGCTCGCTTCGCCTGCCGCGTTCAGCGATCGGAAAGAGGGTCCTTCGGGCCACGAACCGGAGCGTATCAATCGCGTGCTTTCGATGATCGATTCGCGCTTCGCCGAGCCGCTGCGTTTATCCGAACTTTGCGAGGCTGCGAACGTGTCGGAGCGTTCTCTGGCACGCTACTTCGAGCAGCACATTGGAGAGAGCGTCGGGCGATATATCGCGCGGGTCAGAATTGGACACGCGTGCCGGATGCTCGCGCATACCTCCACGCCTGTTTCCGTCGTTGCAGCCCGGTCTGGATTTCCGAACGTCGCCAACTTCAACCGACAGTTCAAGGCGTTGAAAGAACTCACACCCGCTGCTTACCGCAAACAGTTCGCGGCTGGCGATATCGCCGAAACAGCAACCGGTCCGCGGATCAACGAACGCTCACCTTCATTGCAACGGAACCCGCGACTGGCGAAATCCATTGCGTAACGCCGGCGAGCGGCTGGGCGCCGAAATATTCGCAAGAGAACGACGCTGCGATATTCCATTGGGTCGCGGCGGTAGGCTCTCACGCATGCGTGTTTCCATAAAAAATCGACTGATGTCCAGCGGCTCTCGGCAACGAATCGATTTCAAACTTAAGCAGACAACGTTCAAAGCTAAGCGAATCTCGACGAATCTCGATAAGCAATTAGTATCTCTACGGACGCCAGCTGCGACATGTCGTCAGGTGTGATGCTGGGCGCTCACCGCACTGAAACCGTTAGAGAGGGCTTGCGCCCTTCCTTGAACAGATATCTTTGCGCCTCTTTGACGCACGTAAGGATGAACGCGGCGACGCCCGCGAACCTGGCGCTCGCGGTGAGCCCGCTGCTAGTTGTAGATATCCGTAGTGCGTCAGCTATCTCCTGAAAGATCCGGGATAGCAACGCCTGGTCAGCCGGACGGCAGGTTTCTATACTTCCAGATCCAATGCGTTTTGGGTGAGTGACGATAATTAATTTGGCTCCATTTCCGTGGCGCCCGTCGAGCTGAGCGTCGGTCGATATTGAACCGCCGCGGTTCGTCGCTTGTCTCTTTTGTTTACCGCGAGTCACCCGATCTGCTAGTCTGTTAACCGCCTCGGCTATATGCAGGATCCTCTGCATTCCTTCGAATTCCACTAGGCGGTAAGCGCATGTCAATGGAAGACAACCCGAAATCTTCGAACAAGCGGAGGCAGTTCCTCCGCGGTGTCGCAACAGTAAGTATCGCAACAGGTGCGGGGGGGCTGGTCGGCGACGCGTTCGCCCAAACAACGCCCGGCACGCCGCCCAGTGGCATCGGCCCAAAGCCGCCAACCCAGGCAACGCGTGAGGTCAACGACGCCTATGCCAAATTGCTGGCCTTCGACGACACTGTAGACTTCCAGGACGCGAGCCGCGGGCTTGTCGCCACTCTGCCGGGTGGAGGCGTCATTCCAGGTGCTAACGGCGGCACAGCATGGGATCTGGCGCAGTTCGGGTTCGTCGCGGGTGGGCCGGAGAACAATTCGCCGGCTTCCGTGAATCCGAGCCTTTGGCGCAACGCAAAGCTCAACATGAATCACGGGCTGTTTGAAGTCGTCGACGGCATCTGGCAGGTCCGCGGCTACGACCTCTCCGTGATGACCATCATTCGAGGTGATACCGGCTGGATCGTAATTGATCCGTTGACAACAGCCGACGTATCGAGCGTAGTCTGGAAACAACTCGTCATTCCGCATCTCGGCGACAAGCCGATCACGAACGTCATCTATACACACAGCCATGCCGATCACTACGGCGGCATTCGCGGCATCGTCGACGAAGCCGATCTGAAAGCCGGCAAAGTGAGTATCTACGCTCCCGCTGGATTCACTGAGGCCGCGGTCGGAGAGAACGTCATTGCGGGCAATGCGATGGGGCGTCGCGCAAGCTATATGTACGGGATGTTGCTGCCGAGAAGCCCGGTCGGCATTGTCGACGGCGGGTTGGGCAAGACTGGGTCGAACGGCAACATCACGTTACTCGTACCTACGCACTTCGCCGAGAAGACCGGCGAGAAGCTAATGATTGATGGCGTGGAAGTTGTCGTTCTCATGGCGCCCGAATCTGAAGCGCCGTCTGAATTTATGTTTTTCCTTCCGAAGTTCAAGGCGTTCTGTGCTTCCGAAGACGCTACCCACACCCTGCACAACCTGTACACGTTGCGTGGCGCAAAAGTTCGCGATGCATTGTTGTGGTCGAAGTATCTCCAGGCAGCGATCGATATGTTTGGGGCCGATATGGAGGTGCTGTTCGCCTCGCATTACTGGCCGACGTGGGGTAACGATCACATACTGCCGTTCCTGGGCGCACAGCGTGACATGTATCGTTACCTCCACGATCAGACCATGCGACTGGCGAACACCGGGTACACGCCGCTCGAGATCGCCGAGACGCTTCGGCTTCCTGACAGCCTGAGCAGGCACTGGTACTGCCGTAGCTACTACGGCACCGTCTATCACGACATCGTTGCCCAATACAATCTACGACTCGGCTTTTTCGATGGCGTGCCCGCGAACCTTCACCGGCTGCCGCCGACGGAAAACGGCAAGCGCTATGTCGAGTTCATGGGTGGCTCGGCGGCCGTCCTGCACAAAGCGCAGGGCTACTATGACAAGGGTGACTATCGTTGGGTGGCGGAGGTCGTCAACCACGTTGTATTCAGCGAGCCGCAAAATACGGCCGCCAAGCACATGCTGGCAGATGCGTATGAGCAGTTGGGTTATCAGTCGGAGTCGGCGAGTTGGCGCAACTTCTATCTCACCGGCGCGATGGAGCTTCGCAACGGCGTCCATAAGGTTCCCATCGGCAGCCCACAAAACCCGGACACCATCAGGGCGATGCCGCTTGACCTGTTTCTCGACTATCAAGGCGTCCGCCTGAACGGACAGCGAGCTGCGGGAAAAACAATCGAGTTCAATCTGGTCCTGACAGACACAAACGAGAGCTATGCGATTGGCGTCGAAAATAGCGCGCTGCATTACTCGAAAGGTCGAACGTCGAAATCGGCGGACGCTTCGTTGACCATGACGCGTGCGGATCTGAATGACGTGATGTTAGGCACTGCCACCATGCCCAATCTTGTGATGTCCGGAAAAGCAAAGATCACGGGCAATGCGCAGAAGCTCGGCGAGTTCGTTACCTGGCTCGACAATTTCGACTTCTTCTTCAACATCGTCACGCCCTGACGAAGTAGGGCTTGCGGAGAAAGACAATCGTGTGCACGATCTGTAACTTCAAGATGGAATTCGATATCGGCCATCCTCAGGCACTGGCAGTGGCGGTTGCCACTCGGGCTGCAATCGAAGCTGGAGTACTGACCGAGGATGTGTTCGATGGGCCACTCGCCAATGCGAAGCGGCGCGTGGCTGCCATTGACGCGCTGAAGGAGTTTCAGGACCAGCTCGAAGCGGCGATGGAACTTCGTGATCTGATGAAATTGCCCGATTTCTACGTTCTGCTCGTCGAGAGCGGAACGTGGGGCTTCTTTCGTGCAACGGAGAGCGGCTTCGACCCGGACGTCGTACCGGGGCTGCCAGACGTCACAGCGGATAGGCAGGAAGACCGCGACGTCGTGTTGATAGCGGCAAAGTCATCGTTGCGGACTGTGATAAAGCGGGAAATCTCTGCGAGCCGCGCTTTTTCTGATGAACTGTTCGCGCTAGACGCGGGTCCGGTTGACAGTGAGATGCTGCGCTCCGTGATGAGCAAAACGTTTCCAGAAAAGCTGACCCGCCAGGGACTCGTTGCCTAGTGGCTCGCGCGATTCCCGCGCTGCTTTGTGCGAAAGGCTGCAAAGCGGAGCGCAATTCAACGTGACGTGTCAGAAGCACCGGTGGTGGATTGTGAACCCAACTCGAGGTCGCGCATTCGGGCGACCGCCTCATCACGGCTGGACACACCGAGTTTGCCGCAGATGTTTTTCAGGTGCCACTTGACCGTTTCCGGGGATATGCCGAGCGTGCGCCCAATCTTGTTGGGCAAAGTCTGTGACAGCAGACTCACGATCCGGCTCTCACGCTCGCTCAATGACGCGGGTCCGCCGCGGGCATGGGTGCATCGGCTGGTGTATTCCGCACGGCGCCACTTCGGGTCGAGCTTTGTTGAGCTGACTGCAGTCGACTTACGTAAAAAGACAACGTGGGGTCGTGTGGCTCGCTTTGCTCTACCTCGGTAATAGCCGTCAGCGCCTCGAGACCGGCGTCGAGCAGGCTGCGGCTCAACCCGAGACGGTGGCCACGGCGCAATGCCGCAAGAACGGCTTCGCGCGTGGCTTCCGGGCGACCGCGTCGTGAGTCCACCAGCGCGCCCTGAATCTGAAAATGTGCAACGTGCCGTTGCCAGCCCTGCTCGTCGCACAGCGCGATCAGCGGTCGCAGGCGCGTAGCCGCGCCGTCGAAGTCTTCATGGGCAATGCACCAGTTTGTATGCGAGCGCTCTGTCATCACCTGGACTTCGGCAAACATGCTGGGCCGCGTTGGCCGGATGCTTGTCGCGATTGCATCCAGCCGCGAGAGTGCGACTTGCGCCGCATCGAACTGGTCGCACAGCAGATGACGATGCACCTGGTCCGCGAGGCTATGTGCAATCAGGGGATGCAGGCTTCGTTCCGACGCGTATTCCTCGAGACGCTCCAGATAAGCGAACGCATCCAGCCGACGTCGGGCAACCCAGCAAGCGGCCGACAGTACGCTGAGCACCCGCAGCACCGAGTCAGGAATGGACGCAATACGCCGGGTATCGAGATCGGCGTCGATCACAGCGTGTCGAAGTGTACGAGCCTGTACATGCGCGCGGGCCACAAGAAGAACAATGGCAGCGCGACCATGAGCTGGCCAGGTATATCAGTCACCTCGACCGACGCGAAGCAGATTCTCGCAATCGTCGGCGTGACGCATCGCTTCTAGGCAGGGCAGTCGCAATCAACGGCCTACCGGGTGGTGCCGTCGAACCGGGCAGCGTGTCCGATCGCTTAGAGCGTGTTAGAGAATGTTTCAAAAAGAGTCGTCCGAGCGCTGAAGCGTTCGCCAGCAGATCAGGCAACATGCGAGTCTAAGGAGCCCTTCATGGATGTCGGCACGACGCTCATATCGAGTGGGAAGGCGGCGAAATCCATGCAGCCACGCATTGGTTTGCTCGACGACCCAGCGGACTTTGCCGAGACCGCTGCCATGGGGTTCGCCACGCCGGGCGATCGATGTGGGGATGCCGGCGGCGTGCAAGGGCCGGCGATACTTGTCGTGGCCATAAGCGCGATCCGCATAGATTCGGGCCGGCTTGCGAAGTGGTCGACCGCGCAAGCCACGAACCGGCGGGATCGCATCGACCAGTGGAAGCAGTTGCGTGATGTCGTTGCGATTCGCGCCAGTCAGGATGACCGCGAGCGGCGTACCGTTGGCGTCGGTGGCAACGTGATGTTTGGAACCGGGTCGCCCACGATCGGTGGGGTTCGGTCCGGTTTTTCGCCCGCCCCAACCGCTCGAACAGAAGTGGAACCGATGACGACGCGAGAAAAGTCGATCCGGTCGGCGGCACGCAACTTTGCGAGCAGGATCTCGTGGAGCCGATCCCAGGCGCCGGCCTGTTGCCAGTCGCGCAAGCGCCGCCAGCAACTAATATCCGATCCGCAGCCCATTTAGGCTGGCAGATCGCGCCAGCGAATGCCGCTTTTGAGCACGAAGAGTATCCCGGTCAGCGCGGCTCATTGGCCACGGGCTTGCGCCCTGGATACCGGAAGCGTCTCGGCCTTGCTGGCGGTAGAAGTTGTTCGATCAATGCCCACAATTCGTCGTCGATGATTTGCCTGGTCGTCTCCTCGCTCCGCTCGTCACAACGCTCGAGGTTAACAGCTTTGCGTTTGAGTTAAGGAAGGTCTGCAAAAGTCCTGGCATTGAGGTTCGGGTGAACTATCCTGGGATGAGGAGAGTTAGTTGAGGAGAGCCTTGATGACGCAACTTGGTCTTGGTCTGGATCTGTCAACGAAACGCACGCGCAAGCGGGAATTTCTCGATGAGATGCGGCGCGTTGTGCCTTGGTCGAGGCTGATTGCGCTGATCGAGCCGCACTATCCCACTGGTAAAACTGGACGGCCGCCGTTCCCGATCGCGACGATGCTGCAGATTCATTTTATGCAGCTGTGGTTCGGTCTGTCAGACCCTGCAATGGAAGAAGCGCTATACGACGTGCCGCTGTATCGCGACTTCGCGGGACTAGACGGCGGGATGACGCGTTTGCCGGACGAGAGCACGATCCTCCGCTTCCGTCACCTGCTCGAAGCGCACGGACTGGCTGCGCAAATGCTGGCGCTGGTCAATGAGATCCTGGTGGAGAAACGCCTGATGCTCAAAACCGGGTCGGTGGTCGATGCGACGTTGATTCAGCGCCCAGTTCGACGAAGAACAACTCGGGCAAGCGGGACCCCGAAATGCGTCCGACACAGAAAGGCGGTAACTGGTATTTCGGAATGAAAGCGCACATCGGCGTGGACGCGGAGTCCGGGCTGGTTCACACGGTCATTGGCACGGCAGCTAACGTTCACGACATCACTGAGGCCGGAGCGTTGTTGCACGGGGACGAAACGGATGTGTACGCTGACGCCGGATATCAGGGAATCGAAAAGCGCTGCGAGGCTGACGCTGTGCGCTGGCATGTTGCGATGAGACCAGGCAGGCGCAGAGAACTGGACCTGAATGATCGTCTGGATGCGATATACGATCAGATCGAACGCCTGAAGGCTGGCATCCGAGCCAAGGTCGAACACCCGTTCCGCGTCCTCAAGCGGCAGTTTGGTTACACGAAGACCCGGTATCGTGGCTTGGTGAAAAACACCGCCCAGATCACGACGCTGTTTGCTCTGGGCAATCTGTGGATGGCGCGCAGAGCTTTGCGCAAAGCCTGAAACACCTGGTGGTTGAAGCCGCGAGTCTCAGCAAGCGTCGCCCGGCACGACGCAAAAGCCGGGCGATCAACGTCCCAACATATTCTCCATGCTGACGCCGCGCAGGAAGTAGAACGTCAGCGCTCCGAAAACGACTTCTGCAGACCTTCCTTAACAGTAGTCGTAGCTCTTTTTGAAACATCGTCTTAGGAACTTCGGGGTTGGACCTGGTATCCTGGTGGCATGAAAAGAGCAGACCGCAAGGGTATCCGAGTGATGTATCCGACGAAGAGTGGAGCTTCGCGGCACCGTATCTAACGCTGATGGATGTCAGTGCGCCGCGGCGCAAATATGAACTGCGCGACATGTTGGATGCGTTACGCTGGATGGCACGAGCGGGCGCGCCGTGGCGGGTGCTACCCAATGATTTTCCGCCGTGGGAGTTGGTGTACCAGCAGACGCAACGCTGGTTACAGGCGGGCTGCCTTGAACACATGGTCTGCGACCAGCGCTCGATAATACGCGCGGCGCAGGGACGACAGGGGCAGCCCAGCGCCGTTATTCTGGATGGCCCGACATTGCAGTCGACCTGCGAGAGTGGTCCTCGCACTGGCTATGACGGTTATAAGCGCAAGCGCGGCAGCAAGGTCCATATTTGCGGTAGACACCTTGGGACAGTTGTTGGCAGTGCACATGACGCTGGCCAATGAACAGGAGTGCGCACAGGTAGCAGAGCTTGCGCGTCGGGTTCAGCAGGTAACGGGGCAAACAGTCAAAGTGGCTTTTGCGGATCAGGGATACACGGGCGAAGACACAGCACAGGCCGCACGTGATGAAGGTATTGAACTGCAGATGATCAAACTGCAGAAAGCAAAAAGGGCTTTGTCCTGCTGCCCCGGCGGTGGGTGGTCGAGCGCAGTTTTGGCTGGCTTAACCGATTCCGCCGCCTCGCGCGTGATTACGAAAGGCTGCCCGAAACACTTGCCGGGCTTCATTTCGTGGTCTTTACCATGCTCTTGCATGTTCACGCAGTACCGGTAGTCCAAAGTTCCTAACACGCTCTAAGCTTAGAATAAAAAATGACGATAGGTAAAAGGATGAAAATAATTCTGGCAACCCGGCTTGCCGGCGGAGCGTTTGTCGTGCTGATGTCTCTCAATGCGTATGTGCAAAGCAGCAATCCCGCTGCGGCAACGGCGGCTGACGCGGCATCGGATGCCAAGGCGCTGACGGCCGCCAATCGGGTGCTGCAAAAAGATGTGCTTCGTCTTGAGAAAAACGAAAGGACTACGAATCAGCAGCATGACGGCCCCCGCGAACAATGGAGCGGTGACGCTGGAAGACACAGTGCCGGAACAGTCGCAGATAGAACTGACCACGCATGCGGCCTTCGGGGTGCAGGGTGTGATTTCGGTCAAGAATGCGTTGACCTTGTCCACGCTGTAAGGACAGTTGCAAGACTCGGTCTGAAACATGGCAAAGGCCGCCTTGATCGGCGGCCTTCGTGTTCGCGATGACGAGTGACGTCAGTACGCCTACAGGCAGCCACACTTACGAGGCCGGCTTGTCGATCCCGTTCTTGCCCGCTGACTTCCTGCTTGCAGAGTGGGCTCGCACGCAACGGTCAGGGCCTACGCATACGACCAACACCCTTCGAAACACTGCCGCTCTCGGTTACGATCATCTGTTGTCCAAGCGGACGGACATTTACGCGATTTACTCCATTGACAAGCTGAGCGACCATCCCATCGGCAACACATTTGCCGTCGGCATTCGACAGACGTTTTAAGGAGCGTTCGCTTCTTTGTCGTCGCGTCCTGTCGCCAAAAAAAGCTCGGCGGTGAAGAGGGGTTAGGCGTTTGATACGAGCGGATCTGCAGGACCTGCAGAATGTCTACGCCGTACTCTTCCGCACCAGGCGGAAAATCAGGAATCCTGCGGCCAGGTGCGATGCCGCCTCCGCCTGATCGGGATTCGCCGCGGCCGCATGCGCGGCGGCGAATCTCGCGGGGATAGCGGCGTGAGCCCTTTCCATTGTTTCTATGGCGGGCTCCGTTGATTGTGTCGTTCAAGCAACTCAGAACGAGTCCCAGCCATCGCTGTTGACAGCCGTCGCGCTGGCACCTGCCAGACGAGGCACCGCGACCGGCCGGACGCGCGTTGCGGCCTTCCTCGTCGCCGGCCGCGCTGCGCGGGTTGCCTGCCCGGTTGATGGCTTGGCGGATCCGCCCGTTGCATGCGCGGCGGCTTGGAAATCCAGACGGAAGAACGAAATCGCCTGGTTCAACTGCCGCCCCTGATCCTCGAGTGATTTCGATGCGGCTGCCGCTTCCTCCACCAGCGCGGCGTTCTGCTGCGTGACCTCGTCCATCTGCGTGATCGCCTGGTTGACCTGCTCAATGCCTCGGCTCTGTTCGGTCGACGCAGCAGCGATTTCACCCATGATGTCGGTCACCCGCGCCACGGCCTGCGTGACCTCGGACATCGTCTTGCCCGCCTCATTCGCAAGCGACGAGCCATTCTGGATCTTCTGCACAGAGGCGTTGATCAGATCCTTGATTTCCTTTGCCGCGCTGGACGAGCGCTGGGCGAGGCTGCGCACTTCGCTTGCGACCACCGCGAACCCGCGTCCCTGCTCGCCCGCACGGGCTGCTTCCACCGCCGCATTCAGCGCGAGGATGTTGGTCTGGAAAGCAATCCCTTCAATGATTCCTGTGATATCGGCGATCTTGGTAGAACTCGTGCTGATCTCGCCCATCGTATCGACCACCTGACTGACAACCTCATTCCCCCGTCCCGCCACTTCGGACGCGTTGGCCGAGAGCGAACTCGCCTGCTGCGCGTTTTCGGCATTCTGCTTCACTGTGGATGTCAGCTCTTCCATGCTCGCGGCGGTTTCCTGCAGTGAAGCCGCCTGCTGTTCCGTGCGGGAAGAAAGATCGACGTTGCCAGATGCGATCTGGCTCGAACCGGTGGCAATGCTGTCCGCGGAGGCGCGAACCTGACCGATCAGGCGCACGAGGCTTGCCTGCATCTCGCCCATCGAGGCCAGCACGCTCCCGGCAGGCGCATTGTTCGCCCCCGGCACGGGGCTCAGATCCCCACCAGCCACGCGCTGGGTGACTTCGCCCAGTGCGGCCGGCTCCGCGCCGAGAGCACGCGTCAAACTGCGGGTAATCAGCACACCGGCCAGCGCCCCGGCCAAGGCCGCCGCCAGGCAAATGGCGATCAGCACATTCCGTTGGCTGGCGTAGTGCTCGGCCGCTTCCTGCACCAACTGCGACTCAACGCTATTGGCGTAGTCCGCGTAAGCCTGCGTCGCCTTGACCAATGCAGCGAGCAGTGGCCGGCATTCGTCATTCATCTTCGTGATGGCTGCGTCATGCTTGCCGTTCAAAGCAAGGTCGACGATAGCCGACGCAACCGGTCCGTAAAGCGATTCGACACGATTGATCTCGGCCACGAGCTCGCGCGCCTGAGCGGTCACGTCGCTGGCATTGGCGACCATCTCGTTTAGCTTTCGAAGGCGGCTGGCGACGGTTTCGTGGGCCTGCGTCACCGCAGCTTTTTCAATCGCCAGATCCTCCGGCTTCGTCACCAGCACCAGATTGCGAGCGGCGATAGCGCGTTGGTCAACGGCGGTCCGAACGCCCACGACCATGTCTCCGCGGGCGTTGACGCCCGAGATGTAACCTGAGAACTGGTCATTGGAATCGCTCAATGCCTTTAACGAAATGCCTGAGACCACAAGAACCAGCGCGGCTAGTACACCGAACGCCCACGTGAGTCTGGCTTTCACTGACAGCTGATTAAAGTTCATGTTTCGATTCCACTGAAAGCGTAGTAAATAAGGACGATGACGATCGCTGCCGCGCTAACGCCCTGGAAGATGCCGGAGTGCGGGGTGTTCTTGTTCAACGGATGGATCAGTCACCCGCATCAGGTACTACGGCTATAGGGCAAAGATCCTGAAGGGCGGGGTTCCCCAGGGAGCGACTCGCAAACGTTCTCGCGCTATTGTTTTTTTTAATGAAGGAAGCATCTTGTTAGGCTCGCAGGCGACAGTGAGCGGGTAGATTTTTGTCTGATGATTAATCTGAGTGACTGCAGGCCGCCATCCGTTCATAAGCTGTACCAACGAAATGAACTATCGATGGCTTTGAATGGACGCGATCGCGAAGATGGGAAGCGTCGGGCGTTTCTTTCGAGCCTCCTAACTGCCGTTCCTTTCGTGATTCGACTGGCCGGATTGGGTTGGTTGCGGTGCTCCGCGCGATATGCAGTTTGAAAGTTCTCGCACGCGTCGGGATCGGGGAGAGTTCGGCCAGGAAACGTCGGTCGGCTACCGTGTGTCGATCATCGACAATTCGCCATAGCGGGCGGCGCTCGTTTCGCCTCCCCCTGGAAGTCAGCCCGGCCGCCGAACCACGTCGGTCAGTTCACAAATTGAATTTAATATGCCAATATCGGCCACATGGAACTCCGTAACGTATCGATTCGGTCTCGTCATTGTCACGGTCGCAAACTTTTGCGCCGCGGTTCGTTACGTCCTCAGCATCGAATTCGACCTCATCGGTCAAACTCCATGTGCAACGACCAAGGCGCCTAAGGCGCCTTTTTTATTTCTCCCCTAAGAGCTGACGATGACCCTGCCGATAAGCTATCGACGCGCGACTATCGAAGATGTTTTGACAATCTGCGAATTGGGTCAAATCTTGAATGCGGGCCACCACTTGGCACGCCCCGACATCTACGCAGATGCCACCACAGAATTCGGCCGGGACAAACCGCACTGGCTCTCCAGCCTGCAAGGAGAAGATCGAGCAACGTTCCTTGCTGAGCTTGGCAGCAAAGCCGTCGGCTTCATTACGATTCAGGTGGTGAAGCCGATAAGCCCGTTATTGCAGCCGACCGTCGCTGGTCGCATCGGCTCCGTCGCAGTCTTAGAACAAATCAGAGGACGCGGGGTCGGCAGCTCTCTTATCAAACTCGCGGAAGAGTGGGCACGGAACCAAGGTGCGACGGACATCAGACTAGCCGTTTGGGAATTTAACGAACAGGCGGTCAATTTGTATCAGGAACTTGGCTACGAGATTCGCGCGTTCGAGATGGGAAAGCGGATTCGGACCTTGGCGGATGTTCCGAACGCGTGAGCCGGCGACCGGGACCCCTGACCGCACCGCGTGCTCTAAGCCTGCGGAAATCGAAAGGTCGGAGCGAAGGCTGCAAGACTGTTTAACGTTCTGGAATTTGGTTGATTAGCGATGTGAGCACGTGGTCGGCCCATACCCCATTGATCCTTAGATAGGATCGAGCCAAGCCTTCACGCTCAAACCCGAGCCGTTTTAATAGTTGTTCACTACGAAAATTTTCGGGCCTAAAATTCGCCATTATTCTGTGCAACCCAATTTCGTCAAAGATATAAGTAATGGCAGACGTCAATGCTTCGCGCATGAGGCCTTGCCCTTCAAACCGCTTTGCAAGCGAAAATCCAAGATGACATGCCTGAAAGGGCCCGCGCACGATGTTCGTGAAGTTGCAATCACCGACTATTTCGCCGGTTCCCAACGGAATGAGAAGGAGATGCACCGCGACTCCCGAGCTGTTGTTATGCGCCATTGTCGACAGCCGTTGGCAAACGGATTCAGCGTCGAAGAAGCTTTCGTCTCGAAGCGGTTCCCAAGGCTGTAGGTGAGCGCGATTTTCAATGGCGTATTCCCGCAACTCATGCGTGAACTGCTCACATGCCGGCACAAGTTTCAGGCGTGCCGTTGAAATTTCCCGCGGTAGTACGTCGATGTGAACACTCGTCACTGGGCTCTCCGTTGAAAACGCGGGAGAGTATGTTTAGTCAGAAATTCTTCGTCAACAATTCGACTGGCGACAAGTGATTCAATGTCCGCTCTGGGAAAAGCCAAGAGCGTTGTCTGTCAACGGCCGCGATGTACGAAGCCGACTCACGGATTGACTCCTCAAGGGATCAATCATTGACGGTCTCCGGAACGGCCACGCGTTTTACTGCTCGACCGACCTCTCAATTTCGGCCTCGAGATTCTGCCATCGAGCGATGACGAACTGGTGACGCACATGAATGAAAGGCGCGGCCACAATCTTTCCCAGCTGTCTGAACTTGTGGCAACAGTGAGTTTGCCCAGCTCAACGGGGAAGCGTGATGCTGGTGAATCGTTTGAAGCCGCTATGGAAGAGGTAGTGAAGCGGGCTTGTACAGCGATTCCTTTACGCCGTCGTTATCGCATGGCCAAGTGGTGGATTGATCGAGCATCTGAATCCAGAGCGGTTGCACGACGAGAGCGATAGGGTCGCGGGCCGCACGGTGTTTTTCGAATTCCCAGACCATGGCGGAAGGGGGCGATCCTTTCTGGGGGTTTACCCTCGAACGAATGTTGACCACTAGGTTTTGCGAGGCGGCTTCGTCAGAAACGGCTAGGTTTCGTAGCAGCGTGCACAACCCGTGCATACGGCGGCTCAGGTTCTAACTCGTTGTTTTTTATGGGAAGTGCGAGCCCTAGCGGTGTGCGGACGCAAGTCGCGAGTTCAAACCTAAGCGGACAAAGTTCAAACTTAAGCGAATCTCGACACGAATCTTGATAACCGCACCATCCCTTCTTGAATTTGTCACCACCCGTCCATATAATTAGCACTCGCTGCACGAGAGTGCTAACAACATCGCCGGTTGGCTCCGCCAGCCGGGTTTTCTCAGCGTTCTTCAGTCTCAATCAAGAGAGGAGTATGTATGAACCTTCGTCCTTTGCATGATCGCGTGATCGTCAAACGTCTGGATCAAGAAACCAAGACCGCGTCGGGCATCGTGATCCCCGAAGCCGCAGCAGAAAAGCCGGATCAAGGCGAAATTCTGGCAGTCGGCCCGGGCAAGCGTGACGACAAGGGCGCGGCAATCGCGCTCGACGTGAAGGTGGGTGACCGCGTTCTGTTCGGTAAATACGCAGGCCAGACCGTTAAGGTCGACGGCAACGAACTGCTCGTGATGCGCGAAGAAGACATCATGGCCGTGGTGCAGAAGTAAGCGACGAGTCGCTGCTTTTCCCGGTCGTATCTTAAAGAATTCAAGGAGTTAGAAGATGGCAGCTAAAGACGTCGTATTCGGTGATTCCGCCCGTGCCAAGATGGTTGAAGGCGTGAATATCCTCGCGAACGCTGTGAAGGTCACGCTGGGCCCGAAGGGTCGCAACGTTGTCCTGGAACGCAGCTTCGGCGGCCCGACGGTCACGAAGGACGGTGTGTCGGTCGCGAAAGAGATCGAACTGAAGGACAAGCTCCAGAACATGGGCGCGCAAATGGTCAAGGAAGTGGCTTCCAAGACCAGCGACAACGCAGGTGACGGCACCACGACCGCAACGGTCCTGGCTCAGTCGATCGTCCGCGAAGGCATGAAGTACGTTGCATCGGGCATGAACCCGATGGACCTGAAGCGCGGTATCGACAAGGCTGTGACGGCCGCGATCGAAGAACTGCGCAAGATCAGCAAGCCGTGCACGACCAACAAGGAAATCGCACAAGTCGGCGCGATTTCGGCAAACAGCGACTCGTCGATCGGCGATCGTATCGCTGAAGCAATGGACAAGGTCGGCAAGGAAGGCGTCATCACGGTTGAAGACGGCAAGTCGCTGCAAGACGAGCTGGACGTGGTCGAAGGTATGCAATTCGACCGCGGCTACCTGTCGCCGTACTTCATCAACAACCCGGACAAGCAAGTCGCCGTGCTCGAAAACCCGTTCGTGCTGCTGCACGACAAGAAGGTGTCGAACATCCGTGATCTGCTGCCGGTACTGGAACAGGTCGCCAAGGCTGGCCGTCCGCTGCTGATCATCGCGGAAGATGTCGAAGGCGAAGCGCTGGCTACGCTGGTGGTGAACAACATCCGCGGCATCCTGAAGACTGTTGCTGTCAAGGCTCCGGGCTTCGGCGATCGTCGTAAGGCCATGCTGGAAGACATCGCGATCCTGACCGGCGGTCAGGTCATCGCTGAAGAAACCGGCCTGACGCTCGAAAAGGCAACGCTGGCTGAACTGGGTCAAGCGAAGCGTATCGAAGTGGGCAAGGAAAACACCACGATCATCGACGGCGCTGGCGAAGCAGCCACCATCGAAGCACGTGTGAAGCAGGTTCGCACGCAAATCGAAGAAGCAACGTCGGACTACGACCGTGAAAAGCTGCAAGAGCGCGTTGCCAAGCTGGCAGGCGGTGTTGCGGTGATCAAGGTCGGCGCTGCGACCGAAGTCGAAATGAAGGAAAAGAAGGCACGTGTCGAAGACGCACTGCACGCAACGCGCGCAGCTGTGGAAGAAGGCATCGTGGCTGGCGGCGGCGTCGCGCTGATCCGTGCACGTACGGCAATCGCCGGCCTGAAGGGCGCTAACGCCGATCAGGACGCAGGTATCAAGATCGTGCTGCGCGCGATGGAAGAGCCGCTGCGCCAGATCGTCACGAACGGTGGCGAAGAAGCCAGCGTCGTGGTGGCAGCTGTTGCTGCTGGCCAAGGCAACTACGGTTACAACGCGGCAACCGGCGAATACGTCGACCTGGTCGACGCTGGTGTTGTCGACCCGACGAAGGTAACGCGCACGGCGCTGCAAAACGCAGCTTCGGTCGCCGGCCTGCTGTTGACGACCGACGCAGCTGTTTGCGAACTGCCGAAGGAAGATGCTCCGATGGGCGGCGGTATGCCCGGCGGCATGGGCGGCATGGGCATGGACATGTAATTCGATTGGGCCTCGTCTGGAGGCTCAGTTGGAAGCACATGGGGAAGTGCGCCGCAAGGCGTGCTTCCCAAACGAAAAAACCCGCAGAAATGCGGGTTTTTTTTAGTTTAAGAAGTTATGGGATGAGGCGATCTTGCATACGTTCCTTAAACAGGATTCGCCAAACCATTCTCACGCAAATAGGCCAATATATTCGCGACGCTCTCCGCCGGTGTCTGAATCGCGGTATCTATTTTCAGCTCAGGATCCGCTGGGGCTTCATAGGGCGCCGATACCCCGGTAAACGAAGCGATTTCTCCAGCTTGGGCTTTGGCATAGAGACCTTTCGGGTCACGGCGCGCGCATGCTTCGACAGAGGCGGAGAGATAGGTTTCGATGAATTTGCCGGTGCCAATAATGCCGCGCGCCATTGCTCTGTCCTCGCACATAGGTGAGATAAGAGCTGTGATGACGATGAGACCTGCGTCGTTCATTAATTGGGCTACGTGCGCCACTCGGCGAATATTTTCGCGTCGATCTCTTTTGTCGAAAGTTAGGTCGCACGCCAAGCCGTGACGAATATTGTCGCCATCAAGCACATAGCACGCATGGCCCAAAGATAAGAGTTGTCGCTCGAGTTGGAATGCGATGGTTGACTTTCCCGCTGCCGATAAACCGGTGAGCCAGATTGTGAGCGGCTCTTGGCGGAATATTTGCGCTCTGTCGCGAACGGTCACTTCGCCGTGAAATTGGTGCAGCAAAACGCGCGACGATCCCATAGTGGTTTCCCCCATTTCAGTCGTATTGTGCGCGCTGTGGCGTGATTGCTGCTTTTCGCCGGCGGTCTAGTACATATACGCTCGTGGCGGGCAGGGTTTCCGAAGCATCCACGGGCAATAGAACTTGAACGGGGCAGGGCGCGCGCTATTATGACAAAATTACGAAACGTAAGTCTAGCCCACCGATGGCTCTCGCGTTGTAACCTTTAATTACACGTTCAAGCATGCGTTGACGCCAAAAACGGTGCGCGGCCGCAACTCAGAGTTTCGAAAGGAAAAACCGCAGAAATGCGGGTTTTTTCGCAGACTAGCCTGCTAGCCGCTTGGCAGTTGTACAGACGCTCCTCGGAGGAAGTTCAGTGCCGCGCTTCGCCCGGCGCCGCGTCCTTGCCGGTTGCCGGCGGCGTTTCATCGTCGGCACTGCGCGCCCAGAAGAACCGGTCGGGCATATACGCCCCCATGCCCGGCCGGAACGCATTGCGCACGGCCTGGTACAAATACTCCTGCGCCTCGCGCACCGCCTCGGCGGGATCCTGGCCGTTGGCGAGCAACGCGGCGATCGCCGCGCCCAACGTATCCGTCAAGCCCATGATCCGATGGCTGCCACGGTCCCACATGTCCTGACGCAACTGGCCGTCTTCGCTGAAGAGCGTATTGACGTGCCGGTGCGTGCCGGTTTCCGTAGACAGAATGTATTCGCAGCCTTGCGACAGCAGATGCGAGATGGCGGCGTCGAGACTGGGCGCTTCGGCGTCGCCGTCCGGTTGGGCGAGCGCGAGCAGTGTTGCCGAATCGGCGACCAGCAACGTGGTTTGCGGCGCGAGCAGGTCGGCGATCGCTTCGCGCAGTTCGTCGGCGGACAGCACGTGCTCGTCGTCGAGCGTGAAATCGGGGGCGAGAATCAGTGGAATGTCGTCGTAATCGGCGACGACTTCGGCAATCGCGCTCACCACTTCCGCGCGGGTGCAGGCGCCGACCTTGAACGCGGCGATCGGCATGTCTTCGAGCAGCATCCGCGCCTGGGTCGCGACCACTTCGGGGTCGAGCCCGGTGACTTCGTCGCAGCTCGCCGAGTCGCGCACGGTGTAGCCCGTCAGCACAGAGACGCCATGGCAACCCATGCTGGCAAGAGTCATCAGGTCGGCTTGCAGGCCGGAGCCGCCGGTGGGATCGGAAAGGCCGAAGGTGAGGACGATCGGAGGCGTGTCGCTGGGCATGAAGATTTGCGGAAAGGAGCTAAATTTAGGCGCAGAGAGTGCGCAATCGACTCAATTATGCGGCCTAAACCGTCCCGAGGGCGTTTTTTCGCATCTCGCGATGCGCCGCAGCCGGCAAGCGCGGGGCCGGCGCGCGGCACGACGTCGCAACCGCTGCGCGGGGCGACGCAACTGCATAGCCAAAGGCCGTCGCACCCTACGATTGCGCGTGTCTGATTGCTAGGCATTGGGGCGGCAACACGGTACCATCATGGCTCCCGTTTCCCCGGACTCTACGACGCGACACAAGAATGGAATATCAAAGCTGGATGTGCCTGATTTGCGGCTGGATTTACGACGAAGAAGCCGGTTTGCCGGACGAAGGCATTGCGCCGGGCACGCGCTGGGAAGACGTCCCCATTAACTGGACCTGCCCGGAGTGCGGCGCGCGTAAGGAAGACTTCGAGATGGTCCAGATCTGAAGTCCGGGAGCAGCCGGCAGGCCGGCTGCGGGCCGTGCCGCATGCCCGCGGCGTAGCGCTGGCATGATGTTTCGCGGCCGGCGCGCCGCGCCGGATCGAACGCACACGGTAGGTTCTGAAGTTTGCCCCAACGCGTCGACGCGGAACGTCCTCGGCCGCGCCGTGTCGCAACGTTAGTCTGTCATTGTCCTGTCGCCGGTTCGCGCGTTAGCCGATCAGTCTGCGTGCGGCGAGGCGACGGCCCGTCAGCTTCGTGTCGCCTGCCCATGACTCCTCAATCCGCTGCACCCGTTTCCTTCGATGCCTTGCCGAATCCGCGCGGCGGCGCCGTGCGCCCCGCCGAGCTTGCGCTGGCCGAAGCGCTGCTGGCGTTCGAACAGCACAGCGAGAGCACGTCGGCGCTGCTGCGTGCGTCGCATGCATTGCGCGGGGCCGGCTGGCTGAGCGCTCAGCGTTTCGCTGACGCATTAGTGCGGGTTTCGCCGCTGGTCGAAGGCGACCCGGTCGACGCGTTGAGCGCGCGCCCCGTGTTCGGCGCGGCGTTGCGCGACTTCCGCGCCGCGCTCGAGCGTCACAACTTGCGCGAGCTGTCCTGCTCGCCGGTCCTGTTCGATCATTACCGGGCGCTTGGCACGCATCTGTCGGAGCACACACCGGGTTCCACCATCGCCTTCGAAGATCTCGCGTTGACCGCCCGGCCGGTGCCGCCGGTCTCGCTGCACACGCAGCCCGCCGATCAACTGGCGCATCTGCGCGCGCGCTACGAACGCGCGCTGCTGCCGGTGCTGCGCTCGCAGGCCAACACCGGCAGTGCGGCGGCGCTGGCCGTCACCAACGCGGCGCTCGACGAACTGGACGCTGTCTTCGGCGAACTCGCCGGCCCGGACCCCTACGATTTCTGGCGACTCGCCAAGGCTTGCGCCAAGGCGTTGCGGGTCAGCGGCCGCGCCACGGGCGAAACCGACGCGCGGCGTTTTTACGCCCGTTGCAACCTCGCGCTCGCCGATCACGCGCGCGGCATCGAGCTTGCGCCGCGCTCACTCGTGCGCGCGACGCTTGCGCTGCTGTGGCGCGACTACGCGCTGTTCGGCGCCGCCGCGGAAGACGCCGACCAGGTGGAAGTGCTGCACGACTACGGCTTGACGGTCGACTGGCACGTCGCGGGCACCCAGGCGTCTGAAATGCTTTGGGAAGCGGGCGCCGTGCAGGCCCAGGCGATCAGCGCCAGCCGTAGCGCATTGACGCGCGAATTGGGCGTGCTGGCCGTGAATGTGAACGCCTACGAAGATTTTCTGCAAACGGCGGACGCATCGATCTCCGCGTTGACCGAGCATGCCCGTGCAGCCGACCAGCCGGAGAAAGCCGATCCGAGCGAAGCGCTGCAGGCGGGCGACGCCGCCTACCGGCTCGGCTCCGCCGCGTGCGCACTGGGCCTCGGCCACGTGGCGCTGCTGGCCGATGCGCTGGGGCTAGCGTGGCGCCGTCGCGCGCATGCCGGCGTCTCGACGCCCGCGGTACGCGCGCACGTGATCGTCGGCGCCCCGGCGGCGAGCACGCTCGAGCAGGCCGCCGAAGCCTTGCGCGCCACGCTGCACAAGGTCGCCGCGGGCGTCGCGCCACCCGGCGGCGGCACTGCGCTGGCCGCGTTGACGCGCTCCATCGAGCAGGGCGGCGCGTGAGTCATCGGCGCACCGGGTCGTGGGGCGCGCCGGTCCGTCTGTCACCGGGTCGTCACTGGCCGCGGTGAAGCGACGTGGCCGCACGCCACGCAACACGCGTGCCGCGACACAGCGGGAACCTGCACGGTGGCGAGCGCCCGCGTGCGTGATAGAGTGCAACTTGATCCGCCGTCGATGGCTCGCGGCACGCTTCATGGCACACATCGCGGTCCCACGCTCAAAGCCCCGCCATCCTGCATCGTCTTTGCTAAAATCCGAACTATGTCCAAGAGTACCGATCGCATCAATCTGACCAACCAGTTCCTGATCGCCATGCCGAACATGGCGGATCCGACGTTTTCGGGAACGGTGGTCTACCTTTGCGATCACAGCGAGCGCGGTGCGCTCGGCCTCGTGATCAACCGGCCGACCGATATCGACCTGCAAGCGCTCTTCAGTCGCATCGATCTCAAGCTCGAGATCGAACCCCTTCTCCATGTGCCCGTTTATTTCGGCGGCCCGGTGCAAACCGAGCGCGGCTTCGTGCTGCACGATCCGAAAGACGGCAACGCGTACACGTCGTCCATGTCGGTGCCGGGCGGTCTCGAGATGACCACGTCGAAAGACGTGCTCGAAGCCGTGGCGAGCGGTACGGGTCCCGAGCGTTTCCTCCTCACGCTCGGCCATGCCGGCTGGGGCGCGGGTCAGCTCGAAGAAGAGATTTCGAAAAACGGTTGGCTGACGGTCGAAGCCGACCCGAAAATCATCTTCGACGTACCTGCCGAAGAACGTCTCGAAGCCGCGTTGGCTCTTCTCGGCATCAACCTGTCGATGCTGTCCGGCGAGGCGGGTCACGCATGAGTCTGCCGGCCGGACGTGAGGCGACGCTGCTTGCGTTCGACTACGGTGAAAAACGCATCGGCGTGGCGGTCGGCAATTCGCTGACGCGTCGCGCGCGGCCGCTCGTGATCGTGCAGAACCGCAGCCGCGAATATCGGTTCGAGGCAGTCGGCAAGCTGATCGCCGAATGGAAACCGAACGCGCTCGTGGTCGGTTTGCCATTGCATCCGGACGGCACGCCGCACGAAATGACGCAACTCGCGAAGCGCTTCGGCAACCAGCTGAATGGCCGCTTCAATCTGCCCGTCACGTGGATCGACGAACGCTATTCGTCGGTCGAGGCGAAGGCGGAAATCCGCGCCGGCAATGGCCGCGCCGACATGCTCGACGCCGAAGCCGCCAGCATCATCCTCCAGCAATATCTAGACGGACTTTCCGACGATCATGAGTTCCATTGACGCCGAAGCGCTTTATCGCGCGTTGCTCGAGCAGATTCGCGCGGTGTATGGCGACCAGCTCGGCGCCGGAAAAGACGGCGCCGAGGGCGCCGTGCTGGCCGGCATCTACAGCGGCGGCGCGTGGCTTGCCGAACGGCTGGCGCGCGACCTGAACCTGCCGAGTTTCGGCGTAGTGAACGTCGCGCTGCATCGCGACGATTACGCGAAAAAAGGGCTGCACTCGCAGGCAAGCCCGACCTCGCTGCCGTTTTCGGTCGACGGCCGCCGTATCGTGCTGGTCGACGACGTTCTCTACACCGGCCGCACGATTCGCGCGGCGCTCAACGAGCTGTACGACTACGGCCGCCCGGCATCAGTTGAACTGGCGGTGCTGGCCGATCGCGGTGGACGTGAATTGCCGGTTGCGGCACGCTTTGTCGGCGGCGTGGTGGACATTCCCTCCGACGCCACGCTCGTGCTGGCCCGCACGGAACGCGACGAAGCAGGCGGCGCATCCGCGCAGCGTTTCACTTTTCACACCGAAGCACGCGTCGATTGAACAGGGCACGATGTGCGAGGCGCGCCGCGGTTCCGTCGCAATCGGCGCATGGCATCGAGCCATCACAGGCCACGCAAGAGAGATTTATCGAGCCGTTCGCCGCAGCTAAACGCGCGAAAGCCGGCCCGGCATCGTCACACGCGGTCCGCATCGACACCGATCACGTCGAAGTCCGTATTTGAAGCAGGTAAATCATGACCACCGCCATCCAGGCTCCCAAGGATTCCGCCGACAGCGCCACCGAGCGCTTCCGTTATGGCTTCCTCAAGGGCAACCCGCAGCTCACGAAGAACGGCGAGCTCAAACATCTGTTGTCGATCGAGGGCTTGCCGAAGGCGATCGTCAATCACATTCTCGACACCGCCGATCAGTTCGTCAGCGTGACCGATCGCGAAGTGAAGAAGGTGCCGCTGTTGCGCGGCAAGTCGGTGTTCAATCTGTTCTTCGAGAACTCGACGCGCACCCGCACCACCTTCGAGATCGCCGCGACGCGTCTGTCGGCGGACGTGCTGAATCTGAACATCAACGCGTCGTCGACCAGCAAGGGCGAGTCGCTGCTCGACACGATCAACAACCTCTCGGCGATGCATGCCGATATGTTCGTCGTGCGCCATGCATCGAGCGGCGCGCCGTATCTGATCGCCCAGCATTGCGCGCCGCACGTGCACGTGATCAATGCCGGCGACGGCCGTCATGCGCACCCCACGCAGGGGCTGCTCGACATGTACACCATCCGCCACTACAAGAAGGACTTCACGAAGCTGCGCGTGGCGATCGTCGGCGACATTCTGCACTCGCGCGTCGCGCGCTCGGACATTCACGCGCTGACCACGCTCGGCGTGCCGGAAGTGCGCGCGATCGGGCCGCGCACGCTGTTGCCGGGCGGCCTCGAACAGATGGGCGTACGCGTGTTTCACAACCTCGACGAAGGCCTGAAAGACGTCGACGTGATCATCATGCTGCGTCTGCAGAACGAACGGATGAGCGGCGCGTTGCTGCCGTCGGCGCAGGAGTATTTCAAGAGCTGGGGCTTGACGCCGGAGCGTCTCGCGCTCGCCGCGCCCGACGCGATCGTGATGCACCCGGGCCCGATGAATCGCGGCGTCGAAATCGATTCGCAAGTGGCCGACGGTCCGCAATCGGTGATTCTGAATCAGGTGACTTTCGGTATCGCGGTGCGCATGGCGGTGATGGGAATTGTCGCGGGCAATCACGATTGATTCCGCAGATGCGGAGCCGCGTCACTTACGGACAGTACGAACCCGCGACACGTAACGCGGAATTAGCTGAACTCAGCTGAATATAAGGCAGCGCATGAAGATTCATATTCAAGGCGGCACGCTGATCGATCCGGTAGCGGGCACCGAACAGCAGCAGGACATTTTTATCGCAGCGGGCAAGATCGCCGCCATCGGCAACGCGCCCGCGGATTTCCACCCGGAGAAGACGATCGACGCCCAAGGCCTCTGCGTCGCGCCGGGTCTGGTCGACCTATCGGCGCGGTTGCGCGAGCCGGGCTACGAACACAAGGCGACGCTTGAATCCGAAATGGCCGCCGCGCTCGCGGGCGGCGTGACGAGCCTCGTCTGCCCGCCGGACACCGATCCGACGCTCGATGAACCGGGCCTCGTCGAAATGCTCAAGTTCCGTGCGCGCAATCTGGACCAGGCGCATGTGTATCCGCTCGGCGCGCTGACGGTCGGTCTCAAGGGGCAGGTCATCACGGAGATGGTCGAGTTGACCGAAGCGGGCTGCATCGGCTTTTCGCAGGCCGACGTGCCGGTGGTCGATACGCAGGTGCTGATGCGCGCGCTGCAATACGCGAATACCTACGGCTATACCGTGTGGCTGCGTCCGGTTGACGCCTATCTCGGCAAAGGCGGCGTGGCCGCGAGCGGCGCGCTGGCGTCGCGGCTGGGGCTCTCGGGCGTGCCGGTGTCGGCGGAGACCATCGCGTTGCATACCATTTTCGAACTGGTGCGCGTGACAGGCGCGCGGGTGCATCTGTCGCACGTGTCGTCGGCGGCGGGCATTGCGCTGATGCGCGCGGCAAAGGCTGAGGGCTTGCCGGTCTCGTGCGACGTCACCGTGAATCACGTGCATCTGATCGACCTCGATGTCGGCTATTTCGACGCGCAGTTCCGGCTCGATCCGCCGCTGCGTCAACAGCGCGATCGCGAGGCGATTCGCGCGGGCCTGGTCGACGGCACGATCGACGCGATCTGCTCCGACCACACGCCAGTCGACGACGACGAAAAGCTGCTGCCGTTTGCCGAGGCTACGCCCGGTGCGACCGGGCTGGAGCTGTTCCTGTCGCTGACGGTGAAGTGGGCCGATGAGGCACGCGTGCCGCTCGCGAAGGCGCTGAACCGTATCACCACGGCACCCGCCAACGTGCTCAAACTGGCCGCGGCTGGCCGTATCGCCGTGGGCGGCGTGGCCGATCTCTGCGTGTTCGACCGCAACGCGCATTGGCGCGTCGAGCCGCGTGCGCTGAAGAGCCAAGGGCATAACACGCCGTTCCTCGGTTACGAACTGCCGGCGCGCGTGCGTGCGACCATCGTGTCCGGGCATGTCGCATTCGAACAGCGTTGATAGCCGGGGTGTTGCTACGCTCATTGTCCCGCTCATAGGCCAACCCTTACTGGCCCAATCAGGAACGCTCCGACCATGAAGCTCGCGTTACGCAAGGCACGTCTCGTTGTTCATCTGCTGCACGGCATGTGGATCGTGGCGACGCGCTTTCCAAAAGCCAGCGCCGAGGTGCGTCACTCGCTCAATCGCGAATGGTCGCTGAAGATGCTGCGCCTGTGCGGTATGCGGCTCGTCGTGCATAACGACAGCGCGCGGCTCGATCGCGGCGCGCTGGTGGTCGCCAACCACATTTCGTGGATCGACATCTATGTGATCAACGCGTGGCGGCCCACGCCGTTTGTCTCGAAGGCCGAGATCCGGCAATGGCCGGTGGTCGGCTGGCTCGCGCAGCAACTGGACACGGTGTTCATTCAGCGCGAAAAGCGCAGCGACGCCAGGCGGATCATGCATGAACTGTCCGACCGCCTAAGCGCGGGCGAACTGATGTGCGTGTTCCCCGAAGGCACCACCTCCAATGGGCTTGGGCTGCTGCCGTTTCACGCGAACATGTTTCAGGCGGCCGTGTCGGCGTCGGCGCCGGTGCAGCCGCTGTGCATGATGTATGAGGACGCGCAGGGCCGGCAATCCACCGCGCCGGCCTATATCGACGATCTGTCGCTCGCCGATTCGCTGAATTTGCTGCTGAGCGGCGGACCGCTCACCGCGCATATCTATGTCTGCGCACCGCTCGCGCCGGGCGCCGACCGGCGCACATTGGCGGCGGAAGCGGAAGGCGTGATCGCGGCCGCATTGCGGGAGATGCAAAGCGGCGTCGCGACGACGGGCGCGGTGATGGCGGAGCGGCCCGCTACGTCCGCCGCAGCGGCAAAGCTGATTGAAGAACCGGTTGAAGAACCGGCCGATCAGGTCGACCGGTCAGGGCGTTCGGCCTGAAATTCGGCCTACGGTCGATCCCGACATGTGACCGGATCGCCGTGGCGGGTTAATTGCCGCCTGCCGCAGCGCGGCAGTTCTCGCACTCCACCTGTGTCAGCGTACGCTCCGCGGGCTGTTGCGCGAGACGCACGGCGGACAATTGTTCGCCCCACACGCAGCCTGAATCGAGGCCGACCAGGTTGTCACGCAGAATCAGCCCGAGCGCGGCCCAATGACCGAACACCACGGTCACATCGGCGGTCTTGCGCGATGGGACATCGAACCACGGCATGCAACCCGGCGGCGCCGCATTCAGGCCGCCGCTGCTGCTGAAATCCATGGTGCCTTCGGCGGTGCAGAAGCGGATGCGCGTCAACGCGCTGCACGTCACACGCAGCCGCTCAATGCCTTTCAGCCCCGGTTTCCAGCGGTTCGGCTCATTGCCGTACAAACCGGCGAGCGTCTCCTTCCAGTTCGGCGCACGCAGGGCGCGCTGCAGTTCGTCGGCGAGTTCGAGCGTCAGATTCACGTCCCACTGCGGCAGCACGCCCGCGTGGACCATCAGCATGCCGTTGTCGAAGTGCGCGATGGGACGGTGGCGGATCCATTCGAGCAGGTCGGCGGAATCCGGCGCGGCGAGAATCTCGTCGATCGTGTCGCCTTTCTTCGACTTGCGAATCCCCGCCGACACCGACAGCAGATGCAGATCGTGATTGCCCAGCACCGGCACTGCCTGCTCGCCGAGCGCGATGACGTCGCGCAACGTGGCCAGCGACTCCGTGCCGCGGTTGATCAGGTCGCCCGCGAACCACAGCGGCGTGCCGGCTGGCGGCGCGGCCTTGGCCAGCAGTTGCTGGAACGGCGTGCGGCAGCCTTGCAGATCGCCGAAGGCGAGCGGGAGTAGGGGCGGATCGGAAAGCGCGGGAGACGTAGTGGCGGGTGTCATCGAGGAAATGAGTGCGGTTTGATACACGCTGTTACGCACGCGGCGTGCCGCGTTGGGCAATGCAACATATTAGCGTGACATAATAGCCCGTTTGAAGGCTTGGTATCGGGTCAAGGCGCCGCTGGCAAGCGGCCTGGCGCGGGGCGCCCAAGATATTGCGACACAACAGGATGACTTTCATGAACGGAGAAAGCATGTCGTCTTTTCATGCAGAGCAACCTATTCGTACGCTCGTCACCGGGGCGAGCGGCTTCACTGGCCGCTATCTGGTCGACAACCTGCTCGGGCGCGGCCACACCGTGATCGAAACGGTTGCAGGGCGCGACGAGGCGGAAACGCCGACGCGCCTGCGGCTCGACATCACGTCGCCGGACGCCTGCCGGCGCGTGATCGAGATCGCGCGGCCCGACTACATCGTCCACCTCGCTGCGATCAGCTTCGTAGGCCATAACGATCCGCTCGACTTTTACCGCGTCAACGTGATCGGCACGCTGAATCTGCTGGAGGCGTGCGCCGCTGTCGGTCATACGCCGCGCAAGCTGTTGATCGCGAGCAGCGCGAACGTGTACGGCAACGTGACGAGCGCGGCGATCGACGAGAGCTTTCCGGTCACGCCGGTCAATCACTACGCCGCCAGCAAGGCGGCGATGGAAACGATGGTGCGAACGTGGTTCGACCGCCTGCCGATCCTGATCGTGCGGCCGTTCAACTATACCGGCCGCGGGCAGGCATCCAACTTCCTCGTGCCCAAGATCGTCGAGCACTTTGCGCGCCGCGAACCGTCGATCGAACTCGGCAATATCGACGTAGCGCGCGACTTCTCCGACGTGCGCTACGTGGCAAGCGCTTATGAAGCCCTGCTCGATTCCGAGGCCGCGTCGGAAACCGTCAATGTCTGCACCGGCACGCCCTTTACATTGCGCGAAATCCTTTCCGCGGCGAGCGATCTGACCGGGCATGAACTCGAGATTCAGATCAATCCCGCCTTCGTGCGGCAAACCGATGTGAAGATGCTGGCCGGTTCGCCCGCCAAGCTGCGCACGCTCGTGCCGAAAGTCGAGGCGATTCCGTTCATGGATACGTTGCGCTGGATGCTGGCGGCATAATCGGCCGCATTGGCGCGGCGATCCGCCATCTATTTGGGGCATGGTGACGCGCGACTTTTCGTTCGCGTATAAACAATCACAAAGCATCGCATTGCAGGCTGATTTGATCAGACGTATGCGGCGTTTGCTCCCGTTTTGCCCGGTGCATGACGCTGAATCAGACCGCTAGCCGTTTCATCGGCGCGGCGCTCCATCATGCTTGCGACCGCTCACGGCGACATGCGACATGAAAGTGACGGCCGAATTAACTGATGGAAACCAAACTTGTCAAGCTGTTTCAAGTTGTTAGGGTTCTAGTTTTTGCCTTGGGCGGCTTTATAATCGGGGCTTCATAAGATTGGCGTTTGAGCGTCCGTCCGCAGAGCGCGGGGCGGCGGCGGGCGTCGACAAGATTACGACACCACAACGCGTGGTAGCAGGTTGGTCCATTTACTTTGACCTGCCACCATCATCTGGAAGGGAATTTCATGATTCTGGTAACGGGCGGCGCCGGTTTTATCGGCGCCAATTTCGTGCTCGACTGGCTCAATGCGTCGGACGAAGCGGTACTGAACGTGGACAAGCTGACGTACGCCGGCAATCTGGGTACGCTCAAGTCGCAACAAAACAATCCGAAGCACATTTTCGTGCGCGCGGATATCTGCGATCGCGCCGCGCTCGACGCGCTCTTCGCGGAGCACAAGCCGCGTGCCGTATTGCATTTCGCAGCCGAGAGCCACGTGGACCGTTCGATTCATGGCCCGGCTGATTTCGTGCAAACGAACGTGGTGGGCACCTTCACGCTGCTGGAAGCGGCCCGTCAGTACTGGACTGCGCTCGGCGAGGCCGACAAGGCCGCGTTCCGCTTTCTGCACGTTTCCACCGACGAAGTATTCGGCTCGCTGTCCGCGACCGATCCGCAATTCTCCGAGACCACGCCGTACGCGCCGAACAGTCCCTACTCGGCTACGAAGGCAGGTTCCGATCATCTGGTGCGCGCCTACCATCATACGTATGGTCTGCCGGTGCTCACTACGAACTGCTCGAACAACTACGGTCCCTACCAGTTTCCCGAAAAACTGATTCCGCTGATGATCGCCAACGCGCTCGGCGGCAAGCCGCTGCCGGTGTATGGCGACGGTCAGAACGTGCGCGACTGGCTGTATGTCGGCGACCATTGCAGCGCGATCCGCGAAGTGCTCGCGCGCGGCACGCCGGGTGAGACGTACAACATCGGCGGCTGGAACGAGAAGAAGAACCTCGACGTGGTCCACACGCTGTGCGACCTGCTCGATCAGTTGCGTCCGAAGGCAGGCGCGTCGTACCGCGACCAGATCACGTATGTGAAGGATCGTCCGGGCCACGACCGCCGTTATGCAATCGACGCGCGCAAGCTCGAACGCGAACTCGGCTGGAAGCCGGCGGAGACGTTCGAAACGGGTCTCGCGAAAACGGTCCAGTGGTATCTGGACAATCAGGAATGGTCGGACGAGGTCGCCTCCGGCGACTATCGCAAGTGGGTTGAGACCAACTACGCGCAGCGCGCGTAAGGGCACGGCAATGGCGCGCAAAGGCATTATTCTCGCGGGCGGTTCGGGCACCCGCCTGTATCCGATCACGCACGTGGTTTCCAAGCAGCTGCTGCCGGTCTACGACAAGCCGATGATCTACTACCCGCTGTCCACGCTGATGGTGGCGGGCATTCGCGACGTGCTGATCATCTCCACGCCGCAGGATACGCCGCGCTTCGAAGCGATGCTGGGTGACGGCAGCCAGTGGGGCATGAATATCCAGTACGCGGTTCAGCCTTCGCCGGATGGGCTCGCGCAGGCGTTTATCATCGGCCGGGATTTTGTGGGCAACGATCCGTCGGCGCTGATTCTCGGCGACAACATTTTCTATGGCCACGATCTCGCGAAGCAACTGGAGCGCGCCAACGAGAAGGCCGACGGCGCCACGGTCTTCGCGTACCACGTGCACGATCCTGAACGCTATGGCGTGGTCGAATTCGACAGGCAGTTCCGCGCGCTGTCGATCGAAGAGAAGCCGGTCAAGCCGCGTTCGAACTATGCGGTCACGGGTCTGTACTTCTACGACAGGCAGGTCTGCGACATTGCGGCGGACATCAAGCCGTCGTCGCGTGGCGAGCTCGAAATCACGGACGTCAATTCGCGATATCTCGCCAACGCCGCGCTCAATGTCGAGATCATGGGCCGTGGTTTCGCGTGGCTCGATACCGGTACACATGATTCGCTGATCGAAGCCGCGACCTTCATCGCCACGCTGCAGAAGCGCCAGGGTCTGGTGGTCGCGTGTCCGGAGGAAATCGCTTACCGGCAGCAGTGGATCGACGGCGAGCAGTTGCAGGCGCTCGCCAGACCGCTCGCGAAGAACGCTTACGGCAAGTATCTACAAAACCTTCTTACGGACCAAGTGGCATGGCCATCCAAGTAACCGCAACCGCGCTGCCTGAAGTCAAGATCATCGAGCCCAAAGTGTTCGGCGACGCGAGAGGCTTTTTCTTCGAGAGCTTTAATGCGAAGGAATTCGCCGAGCAGGTCGAGCCGGGCGTCGAGTTCGTGCAGGACAACCATTCGCGCTCTGCGAAGGGCGTGCTGCGCGGACTGCACTACCAGGTCCAGAATGCGCAGGGCAAGCTCGTGCGCGTCGTCGAAGGTGAAGTGTTCGACGTCGCTGTCGACATCCGCAAGAGTTCGCCGAATTTCGGCAAGTGGGCGGGCGTGGTTCTGTCGGTCGACAACCATCGGCAGTTGTGGGTCCCACCTGGTTTTGCGCACGGTTTCGTGGTGCTGTCCGAGTCCGCGCAGTTCCTCTACAAAACGACCGACTACTGGTATCCCGAGCACGAGCGCAGCATCGTCTGGAACGATCCGCAGATCGGTATTGAATGGCCGATCGACGCCGAGCCGCTGCTGGCTGCGAAAGACGCGGCGGCCAAGCGCCTCGCCGATGCTGACGTCTTCGCATGAGGGGCCTTAATGACGAAACGTGAGGACCAAACCATCCTGCTGACCGGTGTGACCGGTCAAGTGGGTTTCGAACTGGCGCGCAGTCTGCAAGGTTTGGGCAAGGTGGTCGCGCTGGATCGCGATCGGTTGGATCTTGGCGATCTGAAGCAGGTGCGACGCGTCGTACGGGAGGTGAAACCCGGCCTCATCGTCAATCCGGCGGCGCATACGGCGGTCGACAAGGCTGAAACCGACGTGGAAGCGGCATTACGTCTGAACGCCGAAGCCCCTGGTGTGCTGGCCGAGGAAGCCAAGCGTCTAGGGGCCGCTCTGGTTCACTATTCGACGGACTATGTATTTGACGGCACCAAGAGTGGTGCGTATGTCGAAACGGATGCGGTCAATCCGCAGAATGTCTACGGCAAGAGCAAACTTGCAGGCGAACAGGCGATTGCTGCTTCGGGTTGCGCGCATCTGATTTTTCGCACGAGTTGGGTGTACGGCACGCGCGGCAAGAACTTCCTGTTGACGATGCTGCGTCTTGGCGCCGACCGCGATGAGCTGAGCGTGGTGGCGGATCAATTCGGCGCGCCGACCTGGGCGAACACCATTGCCGCGTTAAGCGCGAACGTGCTGGCGCAGGCTCCGGTCGTGCGCGAGGGCGACTGGTGGCAGCGACATTCCGGCATCTATCATCTGACGGCGTCCGGCGTGACGTCATGGCATGGTTTTGCCGAAGCCATCTTCGAGTTTTCGGATCTGGCGAAAAAGCCTTTGGTAAAGCCAATCCAGGCTTCTGCATATCCGACACCTGCTGCGCGGCCTGGCAATTCGCGAATGTCGAATGAGAAGCTGGCCGACACGTTCGGCGTGCGGGCACCCGACTGGCGTGAAGCGTTGGGTTTGTCGATGGCGGCGCGTTGAGTAGCGAAGCTTGCACGCCGCGCACGGGCGCGGTTGTTGTTTTCTACAACCCGGATGAGGCGTGCGTCGCACGGGCTAACCGCCTTGCCCGGTCGATGCATTGTGTTGTTGTCGACAATACCGGTTCGGTGGGGACGGCGGCCGAATTGGGATTGTCGGGGGCGATCGAGTACGTGGCCAACGGCGAAAACGTCGGCATAGCCACAGCGATAAATCAGGGCGTTGAGGCGCTGATTCGGGCGGACTTCGATATCGCGATTCTTTTTGACCAGGACAGTGAGCCGCCGGCATCGCTGCTGACCGAGCTGCCGATGGTCATTGCTCGCGCCAACGAGGCTGGCGAGAAGGTGGCGCTGGCGGGGCCAGCCTATGATGATCCGCGTCTGCGCGGTGTCGCGCCGTTTGTGCGTTTTAAGTGGTGGAAGCTGGAGCGTGTCACCCCGGAGGGTGAACAACCTATTGATGTCGACTTCCTGATTTCCTCCGGCTCGTGCATAAATCTTCGCTGGTGGTCTAGCATCGGTCCGATGGACGATGCGCTCTTTATTGACTTCGTCGATCTTGAGTGGTGTGTGCGCGCGAAGACGAGAGGCTTTCGCGTGCTTGGTGTGCCTTGGGTGCGAATGAGTCACGAACTAGGCGGCGAGCCTGTGAAGGTATTGGGGCGCTCGTATCCGATGCACGGCCCGTTACGCCATTACTACCAGTTCCGCAATGTGATCGCGTTGATGAAACGCTCATCAATGCCCATGACCTGGAAGACGACTGAGCTCGTCAAGTTGCCGGTGCGTGTGCTGATCTACTGTTTTTTCCCCTCGCAGCGCAAGGAACATTTGGCGATGGTTTGGCGTGGCATTCGGGACGGTTGCCGCGGGCGACTGGGGGCTTACCGGCAGAGATGAGGCGAGGCCGCAGACTGCAGAGAGGGTGCCGGCTCTTTGAAGGGGCAGCACCCGCGGACTTCGATTAATCGAGGATAGGCAGGCGAGGCGGATCGGCCAGAGTGAACGGCAGCACCTGAGTGCTCAGTGAGAGATTCGGATTGTAGGCTGGGTCGAGATCAAGCTTGCCGGCCCAACGACTTTCCATCCACCGGACTTCCTTGACGAATCGATCATACTTATCGGGATCCATATCTGACCCGCGCGTCGCCGATTCGTGGTGATACAACTGCGCGTATGGCGTCCAAACATTTCGGTATCCCGCTTCCCGTACCCGTAAACAAAAATCCACGTCGTTAAATGCGACCGCGAGTCGTTCGTCGAGTCCGCCTACTTCATCGTAAATCGACTTGCGAATGACGAGACAAGCCGCAGTGACAGCAGACAGATTTTGCGTCGCGACTGCGCGCCCGAAGTAGCCAAAATGTCCGCGCTTCATCATATGATGCATATGGCCCGCGATGCCGCCCAAGCCGATGATGACGCCGCCATGCTGCAGCATGTTGTTCGGATACCAGAGCGCGGCCCCCACCGCGCCATTGCGGGGCTGTGCGGCAAGCCCCACCATTTCGTTCAGCCAATCTGGCGAGATCACCTCAATGTCGTTGTTTAGCAGACAAAGATACTCGCCGGTCGCCACAGCCGCGGCGTGATTATTCAGCGCCGAGAAATTAAACGGTGAATCGTCCCGAAGAATGCGAATGTTGGGTTTCTGGCCTATGTCTTCAAAGTACCTCAACGTTTCGTCTTTTTCGCTGCCGTTGTCGACCACGATGATTTCGTAGTCGGGATAAATGGTGTTCTCGCCAACGCTCTCGATGCATTGTCGAAGCAGGTCGACGCCATCGCGAGTTGGAATAATGATGGAGACCCGTGGTGCGGGGCTAGGCAGGGCGTACCTGATTCTTAGGGTGGCGAGATGTTCGAACGGTTGCTCAACGGTTGCCGCGATACCGCACCGCTGCAAGTGCTCCTTGACCGCGCGCATGGCTGCGATCAGCGCATACGGCTTTTCACTGCCACTTCCAGCCGTGCTACCAGGAGAAATACGCCAGTGATATAGCACGTGCGGTATGTGGACCACCTTGTCGTGCCCGACCAGTTCCATACAGCGGATCGCCAGGTCGTAATCTTGGCTACCTTCAAACCCCTTCCTGAACCCGCCAGCCTCCCGAATCAGTGCTGTTTCGAAGACACCTAGATGGGAAAACATGTTTTGCGTCAGGAACATTTCCGGGTTCCAATCGCTTTTGAAATAAGGCGTGGTTCGCTTCCCTTCAGCGGTTAGTTTGTCTTCATCGCTGTAGAACATGCGGCCACCCGGGTGCATGTTGATATAGCGAGCGACAATAAACAGCGCCTGCGGTGGAAGGAGATCGTCATGATCCAGCAGCGCAACGTACTCCCCGGAGGCAAGCGCAAGAGCACTATTGCTGGCTTCGGATATGTGGCCGTTTGCTTCTCTGAATACAACCTTAATTCGCGAATCTTCAGCCGCGGCGAGATCGAGGAGTCGCTTCACATGAGGCATCGGCGAAGCGTCGTCAGCGATACAGAGTTCCCAGTTCGGGTAGATCTGATCTCGTACTGACTGAATCATCTCTGACAGGAATCTCTCGTCGCTGTTATAAGTGGGAACGACGATCGAGATCAACGGCCGACGGTCGAAGCCAGCCTGGATCGCTTGCGCGCGCTCGCGCTCCTTACTTGTTATCGTGTCGTTGCGCTCTATCCAGTCATGGTAAACCTCGTCAGACGGCGGTCCGTCGGCAAAGCCTGCACCAGTGCGTAGTCGAGCCAGACGTGCACGCACTCCGGGTATGCCTTCACGACGCACAGTCTCAGCGTAATACGCAAATGTGCCAACGATGCCGCCACGCGTCTTGATGCTTCGTTGAACTGTTTGAACAGCGAGACGTACAGCAATGACTAAAGTCGTCGCGTATCGTAGCGGCGAAGTAATTCGCCAAGAGGTCGACGCGCGCAATTCGCGAAGTTCAACTTTGAGCTTGATTAGCTCGTTTTGCATGGCTGCCGATTCGACGACGCTGTCGCGCGCTTGTGCAAGCTCGATCTGGAGCGACGCGATACGGCTTCTAGCAGCATCCAATTCGTTCCGCAGTAACAGGTCGGTTAGATCCGGGTTGGCGTTTGGTGTCCCCGCGGACGTGTCGGGCTTGGCATTCATTGTCGTGACCATTGGCGGCTCCGTCAGGGTGTCTCGGTGTGGCGAAGCGTCAACGACGCTTCGCTCATCGGCAATCCCACTAAGCCGGTGGAGGAGGTTGCTGCCTCTGATTTAAAGAAACATGCCTCGTGCTGCCAATGCGATACTTGCTGCGATGAACGCGAAGCGTCGGCAATTGCCACGTCGATAGCGTAGTCTCCGGGCGTCAAAATTGGCATTGCAAACGTAAAATCAGCGGTCATGGTTTCTTGACCGGATGATTCAAATGATTTGTCGCGTGTTATCCAAAACGTGTTGTCGCCGAAGAGCATACGTCCTAGCCTGTCCTTCACCGAGAAGCCGATTACTGGCTGGCCAACGTGTCCAATGATCTTCGCGCTGATGCGCAATGTGACGATTTCCCCACCGACAGTCCAGGACATTGGGCTGCCGTCTTCCTTGATCAACTGAGCGGCCACAATGATGGCCGCGCCATTCTGATCTCCTGCCGCAGATGGGTCGAACACGAAATTTGTAAATTCAATCAGAGGCTTATGCGTGAATTTCTTGCGTTGGTCTTTCCGAGCGCCATCGACTGCGGTCGGTAGCGGTTCCACTTTCGAATCTATCCTGCGTTTGCCTTGTTGAGCCTCGTAGTAGGCTTCCAAATAGCGATTGCATACGTCCTTCGGGTCGCCCGATTCGATCAATGAGCCTCTGTCTATCCAGACTGCCTTCGTGCATAGGCTTCTAATAGCAGAAGAGTCATGGCTCACAAACAGGATCGTCCCTGTCTGCATGAATTTTCGCAAGAAACGCATGCACTTCTGGGTGAAGAAAGCGTCGCCAACTGCAAGCGCTTCGTCCACTATCAGGATGTCGGCATCGACGTGCGCGATTACGGCGAACGCGAGGCGGACGAACATGCCGCTTGAGTATGTTTTCACGGGTTGGTCGATGAACTTACCTATGTCGGCGAAGGCTTCGATGTCGTCAAAGCGCTGATCGATCTGCGCCTTTGACAGCCCATGCAACTGGCCATTCATATACACATTCTCACGGCCTGTGAATTCCGTGTCGAACCCGGAGCCAAGCTCCAGCAATGCCGCTATGCGTCCATGTGTCTGTATCAAACCTTCGGTTGGCGACAGCGTTCCGCAGATAATTTGCAGCAGTGTGCTTTTTCCCGAACCATTCCGTCCGATTATGCCAACGGTCTCGCCTCGACGAACTTCGAGATCGATGTCGCGTAACGCCCAGAATGTGCGTGCGGCCTCCTGCGCGCGCTCTCGGAATTTTGCCCTTAGACCCGGAGCCGGAGCGATTTGGGCGATAAAGTTGTAGAGCGATTGTTTGAGCCGATGGGAGGGATGGTCATATGCGCGAAAACCCTTTCCCAAGCCAGATACGCGAATTACGGCGTCAGACGACATCAGCGAATCCCTTGCGAGTCTTTTGGAACCAGACGAAGCCGATCCACGCCGCAAGTGCGCTCACCGCCAGATAGACGATCCAAATCGTCCAATCAATCGGCTTTCCCCATATCAGCACATTGCGGCTTTGTTCAATGGGAAACGTCAGAGGGTTCCAATACACAAATTGCTGAAATCTGGGGGGCAGCGAAGAGACCGGGAAGAAGATTGGAGACAAGAACATCAGCGCGGTCACGAAGATGCCGATGGTTTGACCAATATCACGCAAAAACACCCCGGTTGCGGACAAGGCCCAAGAAACGCCAAGAATCAGCAGGCACAAGGGGACCAGTACAAGTGGTAGCAGCAGAGCAGTGACGGGTATGGAACCTTGGATTAACAGTTCAGCAACGAGCAGAATCGCAATGCTCACGCAGGCGTGAAAGAGTGCGGAGAGCAGATAGACACAAGGCAAAATCTCGAGCGGGAAAACGATCTTTTTTACGAAGTTAGTGTTCGCGAGCACCATGCCGGGTGCTCGATTCACGCACTCGGAGAAGACATTGAACATGATCATGCCCGCGAACAGTACGATCGCGAATTGAGCGTGCGATCCTGGCGTAGCACTGTTCCCCCAGCGGGACTTGAACACGCCGCTGAACACGAACGTATACACGCTCAGCATTAGGAGCGGCGTGAGCAGCGACCAGAAAATGCCCAGCATGGAGCCTTTGTATCGTCCAACAGCATCCCGGCGCGCGAGATCGAACATCAGTCGGCGGTTCTTTACCATCGATGTAACAAGGTACATCGGCGAGGCACTAAAACTTTGCATGGGTCTGAGCTAGAGGAAACAGCGTATACGGGTGGGCGAGCCCCATCTGGCAGGGAATCGCGGCCATGCCGGCCACGATCGACGTGGCATTGCCGCGTCGGTACTCACCTTTCGATTCGCCAAAACCAACGCAGCCGCCGCGTATTATCGCATAGCAACTTTGCTCTTTTTGCGGCGGCGGCTGTGAGGTTGCGGCGCGCTTCCTCGATGCATCATTTGTAACCAAACGTATACATTGCCTCCCGCGCGCTATATTCACAGTGCGCGCTAACGTCTGCCGGGAGTTGACTGCGCCAAACATCGATCCTGTCTGTAAGAAACGGCTGAGCGAGATTCCGATGGCTGGGATTCGTTCTCAGCTCCGGTCCGCGTTTGCTTGCATCTAACATTGAGTCACTGAAGGGCAGGCCCAACATATCGCATATGTGCGTGAGTACCGCATTGGGGGTCGCGACCAGGTCTTCATATTTTATGAGCACATAGTTGTGCCGTCCGTGCATCTTCTTATACAGATGTAAATTAGTGTAATTCCAGATTCGCGGAAAGTACTCCTCGATCCCCGCTGGCGCCCAGTCTACGTTCAGGAGCGACGCGACCGAACCGCGAACATCCCGTACGATGTGAATGAACTTGAGTTGCGAGTCAAGCAAGCCGACCTGTTCTAACTTCCGAATAGAAAGCAGGTCATCAGGCGATTTGTCGCCGCAAAGCAGTTTGTCGAGCTTGCTTGCTAGCGCGCCATACAACGCGTCGAGAACGCCAGCCAGCGAGGGGGCTGCTGTATCGAGTGTCGTGCGTACCTCGGCTTCGGTTAGGTAGGGGGCAAAAATAGTTGGGTAATCGTCGGATGCAACGATTGCTTCGGCCACTACCTTCACGGCCTTTTCCCACGAACCAATGGTTCCAATAATGTGAGCCGTTGTGCTAATGATGGTCGTCTGCATTGGAATGAAGATGTCCGGATGCAAATTCAGGGACTCTTTCAACAATGTCGTGCCGGAACGTGGTGATCCAAAGATGATGAACATGGCGGTGAGAATGGTAGCGGCCAGTTGCGTCAGGCATTTACCTGGACACGGACTAGCTCGGTGTTTTTAAAGAGCTGATTGTCTCGCCGCTGAAGGGGCGGCGGTTACAAGGCAGAGCTGATTAGGCAAACGGGGCACAGTTTCCGGAATGGGTGGTTCATGGGTGAACGGGAGCAATTCGCAGGTCAGGGTCGTCCTTTTCGAGGTTGGTGCGCACAGCACTGTCGGCCTGCAGGTACGTGGCATATGTGAGGGCGAATACTCCTTGTAACCGGGGCCCTCGCCTCGCCAACCGTAACCGGGGGGCCGGTGCGGCGTTGCGGGGAATTCGGGGCGCGACCAACAACAAAGCCGATGTGCATTCCCCCAACGCCGTTCATTGTTGCAGATCGCAAATTGTAAGGTATCGGCCAATGGTTACTCAACGTTACCGACCTTTCAGTGTAAGCAATTGCAGTGCCTTGGTATCCCCGTCTTCGTTCAACGCGGGATGGGAGGCGCATGGATTTGGTAAAATAATGTGGTTAAAACCCTTCGCGGGGCCGTCCTCCCTAAGGCGGCGGTCCCCGGCACCTTCAAAGGAAGCAGCTTCCATGTGTAGTCAGATTGTCATTCGCGCGTCAGGAGTGACAAAGGGCTTTAGCTCTTATGAGGTGCCTGCAGATCGTTTGAAGCAGGGGGTGCTTAGCGCAGCCAGTCGCGTTTTGCCGAACTCGACTGCGCGGCAGCTTGTCCGTGAGAAGTCGGAAAAATATGGCCGGACTTTCTGGGCGTTAAATGGCGTGAGTTTCGAGGTTGCCAAAGGGGAAACGATCGGAGTGATCGGACGCAATGGTTCGGGCAAAAGTACGCTTCTGCAAATTGTATGTCAGACATTAAATCCTACGAATGGCTCCGTTGAGGTCACTGGTCGCGTTGCTGCTCTCCTCGAACTAGGGTCCGGATTTGATCTCGAATATACTGGTCGGGAGAATATCTACCTCAACGGTCAGTTGCATGGGCTCACACGCCGACAGATCGACGAGCGGCTCGCTGACATTATCGCTTTTGCCGACATCGGCGATTTCATTGACCAGCCAGTCAAAACCTACTCGAGCGGCATGTTCGTGCGTCTAGCCTTTGCAGTCATCGCGCACGTCGATGCCGATATCCTCGTAGTTGACGAAGCCTTGGCGGTAGGCGACGCCTTTTTCAATCAAAAGTGTCTGCGTTTCATGGACCGTTTTCGAGAAAGCGGAACGATTCTGTTCGTAAGTCACGACACGTCCACGGTCAAAAAGCTCTGTACACGCGTAATCTGGATCGACAAGGGCGTCGTGATGCGCGCCGGCGATGCTGACGAGGTGTGTGAAGCCTACCTTGACGCGTATTATGAGGCTGGCCCGGTGTCTGCTCCCAGCGAGCCTGCAGCAGCGCCGGCTAGCGGAGCCCCATGCTCGCTCGTATTGGAAGCTCGGCGTGACAGTCGGCTATCAATGGTCAACCATTCGAAATATCGCAATGACATTGAGGTATTGCCGTTCGAGCCGACGTCTGCGTCCTTCGGTCGTGGTGACGCCCGCATCGTGGGCGTCGAGCTCGTTGATGAAGGTGGATCGTCCCTCGCTTGGGTTGTCGGTGGGGAACCAGTCACTCTTCGCGTCACAGTCCAGATCAGGAGTGAGATCGAGTCTGCAATTGTAGGATTTTTCTTCAACGATAGTCTGGGTCAGCCGCTCTTCGGAGACAACACTTACCAGACCTATCGGAATCGGCCTGTTTCATGCATCGAGGGGGATATCCTCGTCGCGCGTTTCACGTTCGCGATGCCAATAGTGCCCACTGGGAATTATTCCATCAACGTGGCGGTTGCTGACGGAACGCAACAGAGGCACGTGCAGCTTCACTGGATACATGACGCACTGCCCGTCAAGGTTCATACGTCAAGCACCGCTCACCATCTTCTCGCTATTCCAATGCTCCGGGTTGGCGTCACCACCTCGTCCGCCGTCCGGTAACCAGAGCTTTTATGTCGAACAACCGTTTGGAAGAATTTCGCGGCGAAATGCCGAATAGTGGCGTTGAGCCCGAACAGGCAGCTCAACCCGAGCAAGATCTCGCATGGGATGGTGAACGTTACATCCCAGGCATGTCTACAGAAATTGAGCTTGAGCACATGCACCGGTACATGGTCGCTCGGAAGTTGGCCGTCGGCATGCGCGTGCTGGATATTGCCTGCGGCGAGGGCTATGGCTCGTACGCGTTATCCAGTCTGGCGGCGTCTGTTGTCGGCGTCGACATCAGCGAGGAAGCCGTACGACATGCGCAGGCGCACTATCGGCATCAAGCCTTGAATCTGGAGTTCAGGGTGGGTTCCGCGGCCGCTATTCCGCTTGAGGACGCGAGCGTTGATCTGGTGGTGAGTTTCGAAACGATCGAACATCATGACCAGCACGAAGCAATGATTCGTGAGATCAAGCGGGTACTTAGGCCGGGTGGAGTTCTGGTGATATCAAGTCCGAATAAATACGAGTATTCGGACGTAACGGGTTACGCCAATCCTTGGCACGTTAAAGAGCTGTATCTGGACGAATTCGAATCGCTATTGCGTTCGCAATTCGCGAATATCGGCATGTATGGGCAGCGGGTAGTAACCGGCTCAGTCTTGTCGCCGCTGGCGGATGAAACGTCTCATTTGCGTACCCTACCGGCCGAGGATTCGGCCCATGCGCCGGAGTTGCCAGGCGTGGCACGGCCTCTCTACTTTGTTGCCGTGGCGTCTGACGGAGCACTGCCGGCGCTAGATAGTAGCGTGTACGAGGCGGCACAAACGGTCAGTGCCAATTTGGGAAAGGTGCAAGACGGCCGCATTGAATGCAAACTATACTGGCATGTCGTATCGGAGGACACGTGGAGCGAGCGGCACGCGATTGGTTGCTATGTTCTGGCCGACGATACCGAGCGCTCTGTACGCCTGGAAATCCGGGAGCCGGGGGCGATTGTAGCGGTGCGTGGGCTAAGGTTAGATCTGAGTGATCGGCCATGCGTCATGCGTCTCACGAGCATTCAGCTTCTGGATGCGCAAGGGACCGTCGCTTGGTCGTGGGATGGGAAGCCTCAATCACTGGCGCCTGTTCTCGGGGCGTACTTTCTCTCGTCGGTTGAGCCGGCTAGCTTGGTCGTGACCTCTGACGATCCGTGGTTCGAACTCCCCGTTCCTCAAGAAACGCTTGCCCGAGCGGCTCAAGGCTGGGTAGTGGTCGTGCGATTCGCCGCGTTGGGGAATGTCGAAAGCGTCGGGGATTTGCTGCGTGAGACGGATTTGCACATGAGCGCGCTAATGCACGACATCGACGTAATAGCAGATGTCGGTCATAGCGCGGAAGATGCGACGACGGATCAGTTGGACCATTCCGCAACCGTTGCGCGAAGCGCATCATCGACACACGGCGGATTGGGGAATCGATGGCGCGCGTTTGATCGCGCTCGGGAGGCTGTCGCAGAGGCGGGCAGGGTTCAGGCTGAAACGCAGGCGCGGCTAGCTGAAACGCAGGCACGTCTGGCTGAGTTGCAGCATGGAATCCACGACCGCGATCAGCGCATCGCTGGGCTTGATCGCGAACGCGAGGTTGCTGCCGGTCAGCATAGCAGGCTCGTCACAGAACTGCGGCAACGTGACGCGCAGGCGCGGTTGCATCATGAACAATTGAGCAGAATCGTTTCGAGCACGTCGTGGAAGATCACGAAGCCGTATCGATTTATCGGAAGACTGGTCAAGGGCGGCGAACAGCGCGCGACGGCGGTCCGGTCGGCTGCAAAAATGGTATATCGGCTAACGCCCGTGTCGGAGAGATTCAAGCGGCGGGCTAAAGGCGCATGCTTTCGATTTTTCCCTAGTTTCTTTGCACACACCCGCGCGTACAGAGACTGGGCCGAGCTGCGGGCACGAATTCGTGGGGCACAGGTAGCCGTTCTCGCTGGGCCGACTGGCGACTCAGAACCCGGTTCGATGGCGCCGATGCCGCAGATAGATGAGGCGAACCTGGTATCGCAGGTTCTACCGGTGACTGCCGTCAGCCCGTCGGCTGACTACCAGGCATTCCCACCTGTTGTGCCGCGCGAAGTGCCGGTTCGGGCAATTGCTTTCTACCTTCCGCAATATCATCCCTTCGCGGAAAACGACGAGTGGTGGGGGAGAGGTTTCACGGAGTGGACGAACGTCACCAGGGCCGTGCCACAGTTCGCAGGGCACTACCAACCTCACTTGCCGGGTGAGCTTGGCTTTTACGACCTTCGCATCCCCGACGTGCAGCGCCGGCAGGTCGAACTAGCGAAGGCTGCCGGTCTTGGTGGATTTTGCTTCTACTTCTATTGGTTTGGTGGCAAGCGGTTAATGGAGGCGCCGATCCTGCAGTATCTCGAGCATTCGGAATTCGATCTGCCATTTTGTCTGTGTTGGGCCAACGAGAACTGGACGCGGCGTTGGGATGGACTCGATCAGGAATTGCTGATTTCTCAGCATCACTCTCCTGAAGACGATATCGCATTCATCGAGCATGTCTCCCAATACATGCGCGATCCGCGATACATCCGTATTGGTGGCCGTCCGTATCTCATGGTGTATCGTCCAAATCTGCTTCCTGACGCCAAGGCGACGGTTAAACGCTGGCGTGAGTGGGCACGTGAAAACGGCTTGGGTGAACTGTATCTTGCATACACGCAATCGTTTGAGAAGGTCGATCCGCGTGACTATGGGTTCGACGCCGCAGTGGAGTTTCCGCCGAATAATAGTCAGCCACCGTCTCGCGCTGACAGCGTCACGTTGATCAACCGTGATTTCGCTGGACACGTACTTGACTGGACGCACTATGCGGAACGAAGCCGTACGTTCGAGCCGCCTGATTACAAGCTGTTTCGGGGAGTCACGCCGTCCTGGGACAATGAGGCACGCAAGCCCGGCAAGGGAACGGTTTTCGTTGGCTCGACGCCGAAGCTCTACGAGGAGTGGCTGTACACCGTAGCTGCCGACACTATCCGCCAGATAGCGGCGCCCGACGAGCGGCTTGTTTTCATTAACGCGTGGAACGAGTGGGCGGAGGGTGCGCACCTTGAGCCGGACCGTAAATACGGCTATGCCTGGTTGCAAGCGACCAATGACGCGTTGACCCGAGCCAACGCAATTACGAGTGGACGCCGAGTGGTGGTTGTATCGCATGATGCCCATCCGCATGGTGCGCAATTCCTTGCATTGAACCTTGCCCGAACGCTTGCGACGGATTTTGGTGTCGAAATCGCCATTGTTTTGCTCGGCGAAGGTCCTCTTAAAGCCGAATTTGCGCGTTGGGGTACGGTGCATGACCTGAGTCGTGTAGATCCAGAAGGTGACGAGGCTCGCGCATTGGCGCAGCGGTTTGTTCGCAACGGGTTCAAAGCCGCGATATGCAACACGACAGTGTCGGGTTTATTCGCTGGCACACTGGCGGACGCTGGCCTCAGGTGCGTTGCGCTTGTCCACGAATTGCAAGGCATGTTGAGCAAATACGGGCTCGTGCGCCACGCGCAGCAGATCAGTGAACACGCGGAGGCGGTTGTTTTTCCGGCAGCGTCGGTTCAAAAGTCGTTCGAGCAACTTGCGCCTATTCCAGACGGGAGGACGCGTTTGCGACCGCAGGGACTCTACAAGCGGAACCAGCTTCGCGGCGATCGTGAGCGGGCACGTTCTCGGCTGCGGGAAAAGCTGCATTTGCCTAACGGCGCAAAGATTGTTTTGGGTGTCGGTTTTGCCGATCGCCGGAAGGGTGCGGATATATTTGCGCGGATCGGCTGCGAGTTGACGACGCATCTACGGGACGTGTACTTTGTCTGGGTAGGTCATTGGGACACGCAAACTCGGAGTGATGTACAAGGTTTGCTTGAGCACCACAGCGCCGCCGCACGCTTCATCTTTCCGGGGCTCGAGTCCGATACAGATATTTACTATGCGGGCGCTGACGTTTTGGCGTTGACCTCACGGGAAGATCCATTTCCCTCTGTTGTGCTCGAGGCACTCGAAGTCGGCGTGCCGGTTGTTGCGTTCGAAGGCGCGACCGGTGCAACTGAGTTGCTATCAAGGGGCTGTGGATTGTTGGCTCCGACCGAAGATTTTTCAGCCTTTGCTGGTGCGGTACGTGACCTGTTGAACACGCCCGATCGGGCACATCAGATGGGCATGACAGGCGCTCGTATCATTGCCGAGGAGTTTTCCTTCAGACACTATCTGTTTGATCTCCTCGATTTGCTTGGGTGCGGGTTCAGGCGCACGTCGGTGATAGTTCCGAACTATAACTATGCAAGGTTCGTTGAGGAGCGGCTTGAGTCGGTTCTCAAGCAAAAGTATCCGATCTATGAACTGATCGTGCTTGATGACTGTTCGACGGACGACAGTGTGTCGGTGATCAAGGCGAAACTTGCCAATCAATCGGTTGACAACCGATTGATCTTGAACGAATCCAATTCAGGTTCGGTGTTCGCCCAGTGGAAGCGTGGCGCCGAGGTTGCGCGCGGCGACTATATCTGGATCGCTGAGGCCGATGATCTCGCGCTGCCCGATTTTCTTTCTGCAGTAATGTCCGGTTTCAGTACTGACGGGACGGTGCTCAGCTATTGCGAGTCAAAGCAGATGACCGAAACCGGGGAAGTCATGTCGGAAAACTATCACGACTACGTAGCTGACATTTCCCTAAGCAAGTGGAACGAACCTTATCTGAATGCGGGGGTTACAGAAATTCGTGACGCGCTGGCCGTCAAGAACACGATCCCGAATGTTAGTGCGGTCGTGTTTCGCCGCGAAGAACTCTTGAACGTACTGCGCAAACGTTTCGACGAGGTGTGCCAATACCGCGTTGCCGGTGACTGGATGGTCTATCTGCGTGTCCTCGAAGAGGGCAATGTGACTTTTGTGCCTGATGCGCTGAATCTGCATCGTCGTCATGGCAGCAGCGTCACCATTGGGGGATTCGGCGAAGCGCAGTTGAAGGAGATTCGCGCTATTCAATTGTGGGTACGGGAGAAATACGGGCTCGATCCTTTCGTGGTTGCGCTTGCTGACTCTTACGCGCAAAGACTGTGTTCGCAGTTCAACCTTGATGAGGGCTTGCTTAAGCCGCTCTCGCCGAGCGCCAGTAGCTGAGAGTAGGCAGTCCGCGCGACTGTCCAACTAGTTACCCCGTGGACAGTTGCGCGACTGGGTCGTTTAGGCCAAGGCGGCCGCGCACTGAAACACGTGGTACGAGTTCACGGCGAGCCAAAATAATGTGGTCGCGACCCAAGTTAGGCAAGTCCGCGATGCCAACATAGCCGCGCCTATTCGATAGGGTATTTCAACCTGATGCAACCCAAAAAACTCGACTTCATTGATGCCCTCCGTGGGTTCGCGGCCATCTACGTGCTGCTCTATCACTTCAGCCTCATCACGAACCCCATGGCCGTGGCTCCGCGCTGGCTGGCGCCGTTTACCGGGCTGGGCGGCTCGGGAGTCACACTATTTTTCGTTGTCAGTGCATTTACCCTTTGTCTTTCCATGGATGCACGATCCCGCGATGAAAAGAACCCGCTTTCAAATTATTTTCTCCGCCGATTTTTCAGAATTGCGCCGCTGTTCTACTTCTGGATTGTCGCCTACTGCGTCCGCGACAAGCTGGTTTTTGATGTTTCGCATCCACTCGGCGAAATCGCACGCAGTGTCTTTTTCGTGCTTAACCTGTTCCCGGGCCATGAGCAAGGTTTTGTTTGGGCCAGTTGGACTTTGGGCGTGGAGATGTTGTTTTACCTTCTTTTCCCGATCGTATTTTGGTATGGCGGCAATCTCGGAAGGGCTGGTGCGCTATTTGTCTGCGCGCTTCTGCTCCGGTCCGGATGGCATGCGGCACTCCCGTTGATCGTTAAGGATCCGGCCGTAGCCCCAATATTTTACAACTTTAGTCTTCTGCATCACTTGCCGACGTTCGTGTTCGGTATTGTTGTCTACCGCACCTATCGGTTGCTCAATATGGGTAAAGCGAAGGAGCTGGGCTTAGGGCACCTGCTAATTGCAATTTTTGGGGTAGTACTGATTTCGATTTCCTACGGCCTAGTCGACGTTGGTCCGATCGACGGAATAACCGTGCAGGCGGTTATTTTCGGCTTGCTCTTGTTAGGATTGTCCGTGACGGCCCCGAAGCTATTGGTAAATCGGGTGACCTGTTTCTTTGGAAAGATCAGTTATTCAGTATATCTGAGTCATGCTACGACACTGTATTTTATGTCAAAGGTCTTTGCATCGATTTACACGCAAGTGCCCTATGTCACTATTGCGTACTTCCTCTCGTTGGCTGCCGGCGTTGCTGTCGTTGCACTTCTTTCATATCTGACCTACAGATACGTTGAAACGCCTGGAAATGCTGTTGGTCGGGCGATTATTAAATATTGGGCCGCGCGGGTCGCTGGGAGGGCTGCGTAGGCGCCACGCGCGGTTGACCCGACGAGAATAGCAGAGCGGAACTAATGTCACGAGACAAAGTACTCGGTTCATCGAGAAGGAATGTGCCGTCGGCAACGCATAACGTAAATACCCCGGGCGGTCACCCAAATTCCTCCGGGCGTGGTCACTTCAAACTCCCCCACCTTGCGGTCCGATCTGAGCAGACCGACGTCGCCGATCGCACCGCGTAGCCGGACGTTATTTTTACCTCCTTGGCCAGCCCGGGAGGTGGGAGTTGAACGTCTTGAAGCCGCATCAGCAAAGTACGGTGTTCACGTTGCTGGAACTCAACAAGAGCCAGCGCGAGATTCATCGGATCACTGGAATCGACCGCAAGACGATCCGCCGTTACATGGCGATCTTCGCTGCACGCGCAAGCGCGTCCGCAAATTCCCCCACTGCGGTGACCATCGGCTCGAGGCCACCAGATCAAACTCCTCCACCCCCGCGACCACCGGCTTTTGAGGTCGCACCGGCCGGGACACATAACTTCGATTTTGCCCGCTCGTTGTGCGAGCCTCACCGGCAATGGATCGAAGAGCAGGTCCGCCTGCAGCGAAACGCAGGCAATTTACCAGGATCTGGTCGACGAGTTTTCGTTCGCTGCGAGTTACGAGAGCGTCAAACGGTTCGTGCGCGCGCTGCGACACGTCGATCCCGAGCAATTCGACCGGCTCGATTTCCTGCCCGGCGAGGAGGCCCAGGTCGACTATGGCGAGGGCGCTCCGACCCGCGATCCAAAGACTGGACGTTATCGGCGACCGCGGCTATTTGTGATGACGTTGCGTTATTCGCGCCACAGTTTCCGGCGGGTTGTCTGGAAATCCGGGCAGGAGGTGTGGGCGCGACTGCACGAAGAAGCGTTCCGCTATTTCGGTGGTTGTGTTCATTACGTCGTCCTCGATAACCTCAAGGAAGGGGTTATCACACCGGACCTGTACGAGCCGGAGATCAATCATCTTTACGCTGCGATGCTCGATCACTATGGCGTGATCGCCGATCCTGCACGCGTCCGCGATCCGAACCGGAAGGGTACGGTTGAGAACGCGATCCAGCATACGCAAGGCACCGCGCTGCGCGGCCGGAGTTTCGATTCTATCGAAGAGCAGAACGCGTTCCTTGTGCGCTGGGAGGCGAACTGGGCGTCAAAGCGCCTGCATGGGCGCGCTCGCCGCCAGGTCGAGTCGATGTTCGAGGAGGAGAAGCCGCACCTCCGAGCATTGCCGCTGACTGCATTCCGTTACTTCAAGCAGGTCGTTCGCACTGTCTCCGACGATACGACCGTCCGGATCGACCATAGCTGGTACGCAGCCCGTCCCGCCGCAATCGGCAGCACGGTGCTGGTGCGCGTCTTCGATTCAACCATTGAAGTTCGGGATCGACAGACACAAGCGCTGTTACGCATCCACCCGCGTTTCACGGAGCCCGGTCAATTGCTACTGCCCGAGGACGAGCGTCCGTTCAATCCGTCCCGGCAAACCGCCTTCCTGCTCTCAGCCGCAGGCGACATCGGTCCGCAAACGAAGGCACTTTGCCAGCGAATGTTTGAAGCCCAGGGACGCGTTGGCCAGCGGGGCATGTGGGGCATCGTCGGTCTGGCAAAGAGATACCCGGCCCGCATCGTTGAGCAAGCCTGCAGCCAGGCACTGCAGTACCGCCTCCAATCCTACAAACAGGTTCGCAAGCTGGTCGAGCGACTGTTCGAGCAGGCACTGGAACAGCTTGATCAGGCGCCCCAGGTCGCTTTGCCTCTTACCCAGAATCACGCGCTAATCCGTCCAGCTGCCGAATACGGTGAGCTGTTCAGCCTCGGCGCACGACAGCAACTCAACCCATTGTCGTTGAACAACGGAGAGACCAACGAATGACCATGTCGATGCCAGAAATCGAGCGTTCGCTCAAACAGCTCCACCTGTCCGGCGTGCGCGACACGCTGGAGACCCGCATACTGCAGGCACAGGCGGCAAATCAACCGTTCATCGAAACCTTCTCGATCATTCTGCAGGACGAACTGGATCGTCGTCAGTCCCGGCTGATCGATCGTCGGCATAAACAGTCGGGCCTCGACGAGAAGCTCACGTTCGCCGAGTTTGACTGGACATTCAATCCAAAACTCCCTCGGCAGGCCTGTCTGGAGTTGCGAACGCTGAAGTTCGTTTCTGCTGGCGAGAACGCACTTCTCATCGGCAAACCCGGCACTGGCAAATCGCACATCGCGAAGGCCGTCGCGAATCAGGCGGTGATGCAAGGCTACAAAGTACAGTATCTCGAAACCGACGACTTCTTCGCCCGCTTCAATCTCAGCGAGCCCGAGCAGCAGGAGAAACGCCTGCGCACCATTCTCGACTGCGATCTGCTAGTTCTGGACGACCTGTTCCTGTCGCGATCGATTCCAGATGCCGCTGGTGCGCTGCTGCAGACCCTCGTCCATCAACGATACAAACTACGCCGCAGCACCATGGTCACGTCCAACCGCGTCGTTCAGGACTGGGGCGCCTACCTCGGCGATAACACCATGAGCAGCACCATTCTCGACCGACTCATGCACCACTGTCACTCGCTTGAATTCGACGGCCGAAGTTACCGGCTGAAGGAGGCTGCTGAAACTCTTGCGCGCAAAACCAAAGCGAGCTAAAAAACAATCTTGTCCTGCTGCCGGGTGGAGGAGTTTGCGCGACCACAAGTGGGGGAGTTTGAAGTGACCATCCGGGAAATACTGGTGCGCGTGCGTGCGTGCGTGCGTGCGTGCGTGCGTGCGTTGCACGAGCAAAAGCGTGGGACATGAAGAACTGAACGGTTGAGTTGAATAGGTCTTGGCATTGCTGAGGCGAATGAGCACCAAAGAGGATCTCAGCGGCGAGTCAGGTAGTAGATGTGCTACGAATGTCGGAGTTGCGGCTATGCCGTGAGGGACGTACCGTCCGAGCGTGCTTGTAACTAGTCGAATCTGGGCGCTCGGCAATTCCGCTGTTTGGTGTGGTTGAGGGTCGAAATGGTGTTTTGGAGATTGCAGGTACCTCGCCTATTGACGCGCGAATTCTCCAATTTCTGGCGAGGTGCGGATGCGCCTGAAGATGCCTGCGACGGGGAGATTTCATTCGGCGCCCGGTGTCCGAAAAGATCAAACAGAAGCATGCACTGGTGCACCTGCCGGACCTGACCAACTGTGAGCGGTTGGACGCTTCGATGAGTGAGAGTCTTCTGTCCGGACAGGGGCGCCCGGCGACATCGCCGCATCTGGAGTGTGAGCTTCTTGGCGGAGCCGGAGTCGAACAGTGGCTAACGCGGGTTGGAGAAACATGATCTGCCCATTCGTTGACAGTCGAGAAGACATGCGCTCGGGTTGCCGCTGCGTTCCTTGCTGTGCAGAACTACGAGCGTCGTCATACCGCTATCAAGCTCTGCCATGACTACGTACCCGGAAGCAAACATGCTTTGTGAGGCGATCTCCATTAAAAGTGTGATAAGAGTGCACTTTATGGAATTCCATTATCGGGGCGCACGTGCCCACATGTTATAGAATCGGCTGCCGTGGTAAAAATAGAGGTGGCGCCGCTTGTTCGGACAGGGTCCCGAGATTTTTAAGTGGAATTGTTGGGGCAATCAAGCTGCCGATTTTATCGCTGGCAGCGTGGCGAAGTATGCTTCATCCGGCGTCTGATCGGCCAGCCTCGAATGAGGCCGATTCTGGTTATACCAGTTCAGGTAATTGCCGATTGAGCGACGCGCGTGGCCTACCGAGTCGTACGCTTTCAAATAAACCTCTTCATATTTGACGCTGCGCCACACCCGTTCGACGAACACGTTGTCACGCCAGGCGCCTTTTCCGTCCATCGACAGGAGAACCTTCCGGCCGAGAACCGCGTCGGTGAATTCGGTTGCGGTGAACTGGCTTCCTTGATCCGTGTTGACGATCTCAGGCGGCCCGTATTTCGCAAACGCTTCCTCCAGCGCCTCGACAGCATGGCAGCTCTCTAGTGTGATCGCCACCCGGTGCGCCAACACCCGGCGGCTCGCCCAGTCCACGACGGCCGTCAGATAGACGAAGCCCCGCGCCATCGGGATATAGCTCGTATCGAGCGCCCAGACCTGATTGGCCCGATCGATTTTCCGGTTGCGCAGCAGGTACGGCCAGATCCTGTGGGCTGCATGCTTGCGGCTCGTGTTTGGCTTGCGATACAACGCCTCGACGCCCATGCGCTTCATCAAGGTGCCAACGTGCCTGCGTCCGACTGTGATACTTTCGCGACGCAGTAGACGTGCCAACATTCGCGCCCCGGCAAATGGATGGTCGAGGTGAAGCTCGTCAATCCGGCGCATCAATTTCAGATCCGCTTCGCTGACCTCACGCGGCTGATAATAGGCACTCGAGCGGCTTATGCCTAACAGCCGGGCCTGCTGCGTCACCGGCAGGGCGTGATCACGATCGATCATCGCTTTACGCCCAGCAGTCCCGCCTTGCTGAGCGCGCTTTCTAAAAAATCATTCTCCAACGTCAACTGTCCGATCTTCGCGTGCAACACCCTCACGTCGATTGGCGGTGCAGCTGGGGGCGCGTTGCCCGCGTCGAACACATCGGCAACCCGCTCCTGCAACTGCTTCTTCCAGTCCGTGATCTGGTTCGGATGGACATCAAATTGCTGGGCCAACTCTGCCAGCGTCTTGTCGCCCTTGAGCGCCGCTAGTGCCACCTTTGCCTTGAATGCCGGTGAGTGTGTCCGTCGGTTTCGTTTCGTCATCTTCTGGTTCCTTGTCGCCGGCCATTATGACCGACTCACGCCCCAGCTTTTCCACTCAATGAACTGTCCGAATTTCCGGAGCCACCTCTGTGTCAGCAGCAACGAGGAAATGATGGAAGTTCGCAGGTGAAGGAGCGGGCTGACCCTCGTAGAACGAATCCCCCTTCAGAGCAGGCCAGCTCAAGCAAGGGAAGTGACGATGACAGGCAAGGCAGCGCAATCGAACCTGCCACCGGCCACATGAAGGCGGACGGCAAGCTCGATCGGAACTGGCTCAAAGGCGCCTTGGACGATGCGATCCACGCGGTGCTGTGCGGAGCTGGCTACAACTTGCGGATGATCCTCAGGAAGCTACGGCTTCTTTATGCCTTCGTTATTGCTGCTTTGCTCGACTTCAGTATTGCAGCCAATGTGACGGCGTGACGCCGGATGCTCGCAAGACGAATTGTTCAGGGCCGACTAAATAGTGAAAACTGCTACCGCGACCCTTATAGCGTGCGCGACATTCCTGTCATGCCATGTGAACCCTATCCGTGGAAATATATAATATGCGAGCTTAACGCTAAAACCACCCATGTCTACCCGACAGACATGAAATTCAAAAGCGCAAAGAAGAACATTTAGCGAGTCGTGGCACCCAAAGTGAAGCCCGACTCCACGATCGATTAACGGGAGCACTGGTCGATGATCACTTTTCTTCAATAACGAGAACGATGGCCCAGATTCAAACAGACTCGGTTTCCCCCGTCGAAAATGACCAGTGGCCGCGCCGGTCTTTAGTCGACGGCGCTTTTGTCTTTGTTCTCGCGCTTGTCGTGCTATTTATCCGCATGCACGGCCGGCTGACGCACGGTTATCTATGGGCGGAAGACGCGCCCATTTTCATCAAAGAAGGATTCGAACTCGGCGCTCGAGCCATCATCACGCCTTATGCAGGATACCTGCATGCGGTGCCGCGTTTGCTGATATATGGCTATACGTGGTTCGGGACAGTTATTTCAACGCCGCATGCGTTTGTCTGGCTGACCACGTCCACCACTCTTGTTTCCTGCCTGTACCTGTATCTGATCGCCGCGCGCTATTTGCCGCGCACCGGCGCCTGGCTGATCGGTCTGTCGCCCGTTCTCATTCCTCACAATGGCGAGGCCTGGTTGACCGTCACGAATCTCCAATGGGTACTCGCGCCCGTGCTTATTGCGATGATCTGGGACAGCGCGCAGCGCACCGACACGAATCGGATTTTCAGCCGTTGTGTCGCTATCGGTCTCCTCTCGCTGACCGGTCCGTTCAGTATCCTGTTTTCGCCCGTTGCCGCGCTGGGCATCGTGGCTCACCTGAAGCGGTCCGGAAAGCGCCTGTGTTGGTTGCCGCTGCTGGTGGTCGTGGCCGGCGGCGCGGTTCAACTAGTGACGCTACTGACAAGCCCGCCAAACCATCCGGCAGCCCACGCAGCAAGCGAATATTTGCACTTCGGCTGGCAGGGCGCTTTTTTCCGCTATTTCGTGCTCGACTTCTTACTCGCCGACCGGTGGATCAATGGTTTGGGCAAGGGCATGTTTTACATTTCGTTCGCGCTGTTCGCCGCGGTTCTGGCATGCGTGGCGACTTTGCCCGGCAAATGGCGCAACGTCTGCGTGATTGCGCTCGCGCTCGCTGTTGTCTTCTGGATGCTCGGCGTGGTGCGGAGCGATGCGCCGGAGTTGCCTGTCCGGTGGTCGGGCGTGAGTGCGCGGTACACGTTCTTTCCGCTCATTCTGTGCATGTGGACGTTCGTGATCGTGGCCGCCAGAAGCAGAATCGCGCTTGCCCGCTACGCCGCTGCGCTGCTCTTATTGCTGATGCTGGTGAATAGCGCCTTGCGATTCAGGGTTCCTTGGTATCCCTATGAAATCGTGTCGACGCAAGGTGGCGTTTTCCTCGTTCATGCGCCGCCGGGTGATGTGTTCCGGGCAGAGGTCAAGCCTGTGCGCTGATTGTATGCGCGGATAGATCGGCTACGTCACGCTGACCTTTCAGTGCTTGAAGCTCCACCGCTTATGTCCCACGTAGCTCGTGAACACCGGCACAGCGACGCCGACGGCATGCGCAAGATCGCGCGCATGCCAGGTCATGCCCATCCGCGGAAACACGTAGTAAGCCAATCCGACGCTCACGGCCCAGGTCTGCACGACGGCAACGAGATTGACTAGCGTAAAGAAGAACACCGACCGCCCCGTCGACTGCGTGCTCTTCGTGAACACGAACAGCTTCGCGAGAATGAACGCGGTGATCATCCCGGTGATATACGCGACGACAATGGCGGCCGAGTAGGGTATCCACTTGTTATAGACAATCCGGCTGCCCCAGTTGACCGCCGCGGCAAAGCCGCCGGTCAACAGGAACAGCAGAAAGCTCTTCGAGACGAAAGTACGCTTGGCGAGTGCATGAACCCGGGTCATATCATCTTCGCCATCTTGCGCGATAGCCCGATACTCTCCGAGATGCCACGGTCTTCCGGGTAGTAGTAAGACGTATCGGCCACGAGCAGGCCTTCCACCGGCAACTGGATCGGCGGCAGGCGGTCGAGATAACCCGGTTCGCAAATCGGTTGCGCAAAACGATACCGGCTCGCGCGCACGTCGATGAAATCGTCAGGCTTCAATGCCGGATTAATTTTCATCAGATAGCGTTTCACTTTGTCGATGAACGCCGAATCCGGTTCCTGGTACTTCGGATGTTCGCCCGGAATATAAAACGGCACATAGACGACGTGATGATCGAGCGGTCGCAGATTCGTGTATTCGACAATGCCCGGAATGTCCATCTCCGGATCGTTGGTGTTCAGCCAGAAGTTTTCGGTTACCGGTTTCTTCAGCTTGGCGATAATGCACACCACGGCCACGTTCTTGACGCTGCGGAATGCGTCGAGAATCTCGGTGGGCAGATCCGGCATCACGCGCGGCACATAGGGCAGCGGAATCGTGCTGATGACCTTGTCGAACGGCAGGAACTCACCGCCGGCTTCGATACCCTTGACTTTACCGTTCTCGATCACGACCTTCTGCGCGGGCGTGCCAAGACGAAACTCGCCGCCGTTGGCCTCGATATAACGGCGCATACCTTCCAGCAGCGTATCGGAGCCGCCTTCGAGGTAGCCGAGTTTCTCGTGAAAGAGGTTGTAGCGCGAACGGCCGATGCGGCGAATACGACTCCAGATCCACGCTGCGGACAGGTTGTACGCGTAGTCGTAGAACTTGTAGTCGAACAGACGCCGCCACAACACTTCCCACGCTTCTTCACCGATCCAGCGGCGAATCCAGCCCGTCGCTTCGACGTGATCGAGCGGCTTCCAGTCGTTGCGCTTGGTCGACAGAAACGCGTGCAGGCCATAGCGGAATTTGGCTTGCAGGCTGAGTCCCTTGAACTTCAGAAGCGCCATGGGGTTGCCCCACGGCTGCACGCGGCCCTGGTAGAAGTAGCCCATCTTCGTTTCGCGCCACTGCATTTTTTCTTCGAGTCCGAGCTCGCGCAGCACCTCAAAGAAAGCGTGATCGGAGATCGCGTGGAAATGGTAGTAACGTTCGATAGAGAGGCCGCCGAAGTCGAAACACGCGGCCATCCCGCCAACCCGGTCGTCTGCTTCGAATATAACCGGCTTACGCCCGTCCTTGACGAGCTGGTAGGCGGCGCCGAGACCCATCGGCCCGGCGCCGAGTACTGCAATGCGTTGTTCGCTCATAACGTGGCTTGGCTCAAAATTCCAGTGCGATGTGGCTATACGTCGGATCGTTGAAGGTCTCGTCCATGGCCTTTGCGAATGGCGTCGCGCGGATCTTGAAGATGCCTTCCCAGTCGATCACTTCGAATTCGTCGCCGGCCGTCAACGCTTTGAGCTGGTCCGCGGTGAACGGCGGGTTCTTATCGAAGATGGCATACACCTTCAGCAGCACATAGAAGAGACCATACGGAATTCGCACGATCGCGCACGGTGCGCGAGTGGCGCGCTTGATCTGGCGGATGATGTCGATATAGTCCACGCGTTCGAGGCCGGTGATGTTGAATGACTGGCCCTTGATGCGCGACTCGATGCAGCTGATGATCACATTGCAGAAGTCGCCGACATAAAGCGGCTGACGCATGTATTTGCCGCTGCCGGGAATCGGGAACACCGGCACACGATGCATGAAGCGCGACAGCCAGCCCAGGTGCTTGCGGTCGAACCAGCCGAACATCAGCGTAGGCCGCAACACCACGCATTCGATGCCCGAGGCGTGCACGATCGCTTCCTGCTCGCGTTTCGTGTCGGTATAGAAATCCTCGCCCACGGAATTCACCACCGAAGAGCTGATGTGCACGGTGTACGGAATCTGGTTGCGCTTGATCACATCGAGCACGTTCCGCGTGGACGTGATGTTGTTGCGAATGAACGGTTCGATGGTCGGAGCGCCGATCTGTGCCTGCAGCATCACGACGAGATCCGCGCCTTCGAAGTGCTGCTCCCAACCGCCCGGTTCGGCGAGGTCGGCATAAATTGCCGTGACGTCAGGATGGACCTTGCGAAGCACTTCCAGGTTGGCCTTGTGCTTGTCGATCACGACCAGATTGTCGTAGCCGCGCGCTTTGAGGCGCGCAACGAGGTTCTGGCCGACAAGGCCGGCGCCGCCTGGAAGAAGGATGCGGGTTTGGTTCATGCGTTAACTCTTTGAATGGGGCGTTCAGCAACTTTGTAAGGGCTAGATGATACTAGCAGCCGCGGCGTCTCCAGAAACGGCCTGGAAACCGCCGGCGGCCGCTGGGGGCAGTGTTTATTGAACGGTCGTTGCGGCAGGCAATACTGCGGGCATTGGTTTTTCGGCTTGCGGTGCGCAATACGCACCGGTGGCGGTTTGTCCATCGACTCGTATGCCGCCGCTCGCGGGTGCCTTGAAAAAGGCCGTCCAGCCGCTGTATCGGGCGCTTCGTCCGAATACGTTGCGAACGTCGCCTCGCTCGCCGCCAACGACGCCGGTGCCAAGCGTCATACCTGTGGCGTCGGTAACGACGATTGCGCGTGGCGTGCGCTTGTCTGCCTGATCGTAAATCCAACCCGTCGCGCGATATATGCCGGGGCTCGTCGTCGCGGAGATGTCGTCGATGCTGCCGGCGCAGGGCGAGGACGCGTTGACCTGGCTCGGCGGCACCAGATAGTCGGGCTGATCGGGCGCGAATATGGACAGGTGTTCCGCCTCGGCTTGCCGCGCGATGTTCGGCAGAGCATCAGGAAACGGATAGACCGGACGGATGATCTCAGGATCATAGACATGAGCCCGCAGCGCGAGGCCGGCGACGAAACGTGCGTAAGTCTCGTCACGATCCGCCCGCACGAAGAAGCGTTGACCCGACGCGACGGCCAGGGTGGCGAGTGCGGCGACGAAGACGGCACGCCTCAATTGTTCCGGTGTGCGGCTGTTCAGCGCAGCAAAGAGGATCAGCGCGAGCCAGCCCATCAGCGAGGCGGTCGTATAGCGGGAAGCCAACGCTGTCTCCAGCCCGAACCAGAGCCGCCCGCTCGCCGTCAGCAACGCATTGCCCCCGATGAACAAGGCAAATACGAGCAGGGCCACCCCTTGCGGACGATCGGCACTGGCACGCAAGAGTCTGGAGCAGTTTGCCGCGAGCGCCGCCAACACCAGAATACCCGCGACGTAGGCGCCCGCGAGGCCGGTCCTGATCTGAAAGGCCGGCGAACCCAGATAGAGCAGTACGTAGCGAATCGCGGCAATCGGGTGTTCGCGCACGCCGGCGAGCAGATTGCCGCTGCTACCCGGCTTGTGCCAGTCGACGAAATAGGCGAGCCATACGGCAACGGTCACGATCACGATTGCCAGCAGTTCGCGCGGTTTCAGCCGCACGTAAAGTGCCTGCACGATAAGCGCGGGAAGCACCAGTACACCGCTCGACATCGAGTATGCCGCGAGCCACGCACTGACCAACGCCGCCGCGAGCCAGCCGAGCCGTTTGGCCTGTTCGGCACCGGCATTGGCTTCGGCGGTACGATCGATTGAATGGAACGCGAGCAGCGCAAAGAGATAAACGGCAAACCACTGGCTTTGAAATCCCCACGCGAAGTTTTCCCGCTGCATCCACGAGAAGGCGAATACGAGGATGGCGCCCGCCAGTCCAAAGCGCGTCTGCCGTGCGAGGGTGGGGCGGTAGTGGATCGTGATGCGGAAAAAAGCCGCCGCCAGCGCACCCGCGAGCACCAGGTTGGAAACGAGGGAAAAGACATTTCGGCCGCCGAAATAACGAATGTCGGCGAAAAATATCAATCGCGAGAAAGTCAGGCGATGTTCGTTATGCTGTTCGAAAAACGCGTGCCAGGGATCTTGCGCGGCGCGCATATAGAAGCCAATGGAGCCGTCCCACGAGTCGCCGTACGGCAACGGCGAGAAGTGCTGCCACACCGCGAACACCGTCGTTGCGAACGTGATGACGCCCAGCGCGAATACCGCGTAGTTGCCAGAAGTTTCTCGCCGACTCATCGTCCCGATTTCCCTTTACAACGACGCCCGCTTGAACAGGAAGCGCGGCACCAAGCGGATGATCAGCATGATGATCGCCCAGAACCAGCGCGTATAGAGCACGTCCTTGCGCTTCTCAACCGCGCGCACGATATCGCTCGCCACCTGATCAGGTGTCGCGACAAGCGGCCCGGGCAACGGTAAACCGGCTGTCATCGGCGTCGCCACGAAGCCCGGTTTGATGGTCAGAACGTGGACGCCGGCTTTGAACAGCCGTGCATTCAGTCCCTCGCAGAATGCGGAAAGCGCGGCCTTCGCGCTGCCGTACAGATAGTTCGAGGGCCGGCCACGATCGCCCGCCACCGATGAGATGACCGCCAATGCACCGCGCTTCTGCGCTTCCAGGATGTTGGCAATCGGCGTCAGCAGCGCGATCACCGAAACGGCATTGGTGTTGAATTCACGCACGGCCACCGCAGGGTCCGCCTGACACGCGGCCTGGTCCGGCAAGGTGCCGGGCGCGACCAGCACGATATCGAGCGCGCCGAGTTCTTTCTGGCACTGTTCGAGCATGCCCGCATGCAGATCCAGGCGATCGATATCGAGTTGATGACAGGCCGCCAGTTGCGCGCCGCGCGCGGTCAGATCGGCGGCCACCTGCTGAAGACGCTCGCCGTTGCGGGCGACGAGGAAAAAACGTGCGCCTTGGGTAGCCCATTGACGCGCACAGGCGATGGCGATCGCCGACGTGGCGCCGACGATAAGAATGTTTTTCATGTTCGTGTGGTCCGTTCCCAGAAACGCGAGAGTAGCGCGGGGTCGCGCAGCGCTTCGAGTTGCTGCCATTGAGGGTAAGCGGCGCGAAAGTCGGCGCCGGGCATGTGCGCGTCTTTGGCCGGATAGATCCGGCCGCCGGCTTCGCGCACGACGGCATCGAGATTCGCAAAGAGCCGGGTATTCAATGCGTCGCGCTGCGGGAAATCGAGAGCGAGAGACGTGCCTTCCATCGGAAACGACAACAGGCCCGGCGAACGCAAATCACCGCAGCGTTTGAGTACGACGAGAAATGAGCCCGTGCCGCTTTCGGCAATCGCGTCGAGAATCGCGCGGGTCGCGTCGCGCGCCGTGGCCGACGGCACCACGCATTGGTATTGCTGAAAGCCCGCGCGCCCGTAGATTCGGTTCCATTCCAGCAAGCTGTCCAGCGGGTAGAAGTAGGCGTCGTAACCGACCTGCGCGACGACTTCGCCGCGCTGCTGCTTCTGATAGTAGAACTCGTTGAACGCGCGCAACGTGAAGCGGTTGAACACAGAAATCGGCAGCGTGAAGGGGACGGTGCGCTTCTTTCGCTGCGTGACTTCGAGCGGTCCGTCCGTGGCATGGTCGCCGGCCATGAAGATGCCGCGGCCGAGCGCCGAGCCGCGACTTTGGCAATCCACCCACGCCACACTGTATTCATGCAACGGGTCGAGCTTTTCCGACAACGCGAAGAACTCGTCCAGATCGCCGAAGCGGATACTGGTCATGTCGATCAGGCTCGAGCGGATCGGCATCAACTGGAACTCCGCCCACAGGATCAGCCCGGTCAGCCCGAGGCCGCCGATCGTGGCGGCGAAAAATTCGGCTTGCTCGTCGGGCGAGCACTCGAACTGCGAGCCGTCGCTGCGCGCCAGCGCGAAGCGGCGCACATGCCGGCCGAAGGTGCCGCGCACATGGTGATTCTTGCCGTGGACGTCGTTGGCAATCGCTCCGCCTAAAGTTGCGTATTTCGTGCCCGGTGTGACCGGCAGCATCCAGCCGCGTGGAATCGCGACGTCGAGTATTTGCTCGAGCGTGACGCCGGGTTCCGCGCGCAACACACCGGTTTGCCAGTCGGCGGCAATCAGCCGGTCGAGCGGCAGCATTTGCACGACATGGCCGGAGGCGGCGAGGCAACTGTCGCCGTAGCTGCGGCCATTGCCGAAAGCGAGCGTGCTGCCGTGTTCCCGGGCCGTGTCCGACCACGTGGCGCGCGCGGCATCACGCCATGCAATCGCATGCGCTTCCTGCGGTATTGGCGGGTAACGTCCCCATGACAGAACTCGACTCATCGCCTAGATCGCGGCCCAGAAAATCAGGCCGCACAGCACGACGACTGCGAGGCTGACCCGGTCGCGCGCAGCGAAGACGATCGGATCGTCGTGCATCAGACCGCGATGCGCGATGATCCAGGTGCGGCTGACCCAATAGAGCAGCAGCGGACAGGCGAGCCAGATGACTTGCGGATGGCGGTACATGCCGGCGGTTTTCGCGTCCTGGATATAGAGCGCAAGCACGAGCACGGCCAGATAGCCGGACGAGGTCCCAAGCGACGAGATGAGCGACAGGTCGCTCGCCACATAGCCACGCCCGCGCGTCTTGACGAGGCCGCGCGCTTTCATCGAATGCAGTTCGGCGTAGCGCTTGACGAGCGCGAGGCTCAGGAAGATGAACATCGAGAAGGCGAGCAGCCAGAAGGTCAGTTGCGCGTCGACCGCCGCCGTTCCGGCGATGATGCGCATCGTGTACAGCATGGCCAGCACGACCACGTCGACCATCACCTGGCGTTTCAGGAACGTGGAGTACGCCAGCGTCAATACGTAATAGCCGAACAGCGCCGCGCAGAATTGCCAGGGCAGGAAAAACCACGCCGTGACGAACGCGACCACCAGCAAGACAGGAAAGAGCGCGAGTCCCCATGTGAGCGGCAGCGCGCCGGAAGCAAGCGGACGTTTGCGTTTGACGGGGTGATGACGGTCGTCTTCGAGATCGAGCAGGTCGTTGAGCAAATAGACACTCGAGGCGCACAGGCCGAACGTGAGAAACGCCAGCAGAGCAGCGAGAGTCAGTTCGGGGGAAGACAACTTATGTGCGGCCAGCAGCGGCAAGAAGATCAAAAGGTTCTTCAGCCACTGATGCAGGCGCAAGGATTTGGCCCACGTCTTCGTGGCGGGAGGACGTGATTCGATCACGCGCTCCACATTGCCGATCTTGCGGGCCGCGCGTTCCACCCCGTTGGACGGATTCACCACGTACGCGCGGTCGGCGGATTCCCAGACCGCCAGGTCGTCGTGCGAATTTCCGGCGTAGTCGAAGCCTTTTTCGCCGTACTCGGCGACCAGCGTATCGCGCTTGTTGTGAGCGGACAGGTTGATGCTGCCGTTCGTTGCGAACGTTCTGTCGAAAATGCCGAGATGGGCCGAGATGGCCTGCGCATAACGTTCGTGGCTTGCCGTGGCCAGCACAAGCGAGCGGCCGGCGTCGCGTTCAATCTTCAGCCATTGCAGGACGGTGGCGTCGTAGGGCAGCACGGCGACGTCCACGTTCGTCGCGTCGGCGAGGCCCGCTTTCAAACCCGGCTTGCCGCCGCGCGCGAGCCACAGCAACGGCTCGTAAAAGCGTTGCGGGGCGGCCTTCAGATAGGCAAATCCAGACTCGATCAGGATGTCTGAGCGAATCAGTGTGCCGTCGAGGTCGACGACGAGTGGTCTGCTGCGCATTCATTCTGCCCTGAGGGCGGTTGTCAGATTTGTTGAGCGGACGGCTGCCGTCTGTGGCGCTGCGCTGAAGCCCGAATCTCGTCCGGTTACACACGGCCGGAGTTTGGCGGCGTTACTTTACTATTCTGCGATAACGCGCACAACCTTACAGGTAAAGTGATCGATTCTGAGGCGGAAGACCCGAATCAAAACGTATCAAATGGCGCTTAACCGAATCGTATCGGGCGTAACAAAGGGAAAGACGGGTTGCCGAACCGCGAAAAAATTAAGCAAACTTCGGGTTTGTTGCGTCTACGCAACGTCGGCTTTCGAAGTGCCCATCCGATGTGCCCACCGAAGTGCCCACGATAAGGCACGCAGTTCTACATGAAAGAAACGCGCACTCTGCATCCCCTGTCCGACGGGTTGTCCGTGTCGGTGGTGGTCTACAACCCGGATATAGAACAGTTGGTGTCCACGCTCTCGGGGCTTGCCGCCGCGTGCGATGCGCTGCACGTCAGCCGGCCGCAACTCCCGGTGACGCTATATCTGGTGGACAACGGCGGCCTGCCCGACATCCCGGCAACGCTAGAGGAACTGCGGGCTCGCGGCATCGTTTGTACGATCATCGCGGGACAGGGAAACGTGGGCTACGGCAGGGGCCACAATCTGGCAATCGAACGCAGTGCCAGCCGCTATCACCTGGTGCTGAATCCCGACATCGATCTGGCAAGCGACGCGCTTCGCGAAGCGCTCGATTTTTTCGATGCGCACCCCGAAGCGGGCCTCATCACGCCATGGATCGGCGACGAGCATGGCGAGCAACAGTTCTTGTGCCGGCGTTACCCTACCTTGCTCGACCTGTTTGTACGCGGCTTTTTGCCCTCGGGAATGCGTCGGCTGTTTGTCCGTCGACTCGCGCGCTATGAGATGCGCGACCGGATCAATGCGCGTGACACAGTGTGGGATCCGCCGATCGTCAGCGGCTGTTTCATGCTGTTTCGCATGACGGTCTTGAAGCAGCTGGCAGGCTTCGACGCCCGTTATTTCCTTTACTTCGAGGACTATGATCTGAGTCTTCGCGCGCATGACGTCACCCGTGTCGTCTACGCGCCCGCGGTGCGCGTGTTGCATCACGGCGGCGGCGCGGCACGCAAGGGCCCTGTGCATATCCGCATGTTCATGTCTTCGGCGTACAAGTTCTTCGACCGGTTCGGCTGGAAGTGGCTATGAGCCGGGTGCTCGTTACCGGCGCCAACGGCTTTGTGGGCCGCGCGCTGTGCCGCGCGTTGCGTGACTCCGGCAACACGGTCACCGGCCTTGTGCGGCGTGAGATGCAGCCAGAACGCGGCGTGCAGGAATGGGTCGACCCCAGCGTGAATTTCGCGGGTATCGACGCAGCCTGGCCGGCCTCATTGCAGGTGGATTGCGTCGTGCATCTGGCGGCGCGCGTGCATGTCATGCTCGAGGATGCCGCCGATCCAGAGGCTGCGTTCCAGGCGACCAATGTCGAGGGCACGCTGCGTGTCGCGCGCGCCGCGCGGCGGCACGGCGTGCGGCGCTTTGTCTTCGTCAGCAGCATCAAGGCGATGACCGAAGCCGATTCGGGCCGCCCGGTGCGCGAAGACGATCCGCCGGCGCCGCAAGATCCGTACGGTCGCTCGAAACGTGCTGCCGAAGAAGCGCTGATCCTCCTGGGTGCGGAGACCGGCCTCGAGATCGTGATCGTGCGCCCGCCGCTGGTTTATGGTCCGGACGTGCGGGCTAATTTCCTGAGCCTGATGAGCGCCGTATGGAAGGGCGTGCCGCTGCCGCTCGGCGCGCTTCGCGCAAGACGCAGCCTCATCTATGTCGACAATCTCGCGGACGCTTTAGTGCATTGCGCGACCGACGCGCGCGCGGCCCAGCAGTGCTTCCACGTTGCGGACAACGACGCGTTGACGATCGCCGAACTGGCGCGCGCGCTTGGCCGCCACCTTGGCCGGCCCGCGCGTTTGCTGCGGGTGCCCGCGAGCTGGCTTCACCTCGCGGGCCGCCTGACGGGGCGCACGGCGCAAGTAGACCGGCTCGTCGGCTCATTGCAGCTCGACACCAGCCGGATTCGCACGGTGCTGGGCTGGCAGGCGCCGCATTCCACCGAAGAAGGGCTGGCCGCGACAGCCCGCTGGTACCGATCCACGCATTGAGGCACGCATGCTGATGTCCCATTCCACGATGCCGGGCTGGCCGACCGTGATCCTGATCGCGCTCGGCTCTGCTTGTGCCTGCGCGGCGATCCTGTGGACGCTGCTCAGGACCGGCCTCGCGTGGCGTCTGGCCACCGACATTCCCAATGACCGCTCGTTGCACACGCGGCCCACGCCGCGGGTGGGCGGCTGGGGCATCGTTCCGGTGGTGGTCGTGGCGACGCTTGTCATCGCGCCGCACCTCTGGCTTGCCGCGCTGTGCGCTGCGGTGCTGGCGGCGGTCTCGCAGATCGACGACCGGCGCGGCCTGCCCGCGCGGGTCAGGTTCGCGGCGCACCTGGCCGCAGTGGCGATTTTCGTCTGGGCGCACCCCGCGCCGGCGCCGCTCTGGTTGTTGGCGGCCTTGTCGTTTTTACTGCTCTGGCTGGTCAATCTTTACAATTTTATGGACGGTGCGGACGGCCTGGCCGGCGGCATGACGCTGTTCGGCTTCGCGGGCTACGCTGCCGGGGCCGCGCTCACCGCGCATCCGTCGCCGGAACTCATGTGGGCGTCGGCCGCCGTGGCGGGTGCGGCCGCGGGCTTTCTGATCTTCAACTTCCACCCGGCAAAAATCTTCCTCGGCGACGCCGGGTCGATTCCGCTCGGCTTCCTGGCGGGCGCTTTCGGCTATTGGGGTTGGAGCGACGGCGTCTGGCCGATCTGGTTTCCGGCGCTGGTGTTTTCGCCGTTTATCGGCGACGCGTCGGTGACACTGCTACGGCGGCTCCTGCGCGGCGAGAAAATCTGGCAGGCACACCGCGAGCACTACTACCAACGCATGGTCCAGTACGGGCTCGGGCATTCGAAGACGGCCATTCTATGGTATGCAGTAATGGCGGCTGGTATAATACTTGCTGTCGTGTCGCTTGGCTGGCCTTCAGCGCTTCAATGGTGTAGCGTGGGTGCATGGGTGATCGTACTGGTATTGATGGGTATCGGAGTCGATTCACGCTGGCGTCGATTCCGGATAGCAGTTTCCGAACAACCTGAGGTGTGACGCCGATGCTTCGACACAAAGCCTCATGGCTATCATTTAGCGCTTTCGCCTTCGACCTTTGCGCAGTCGCGGGCACCTGGCTCGCGGCATATCTGATCCGCTTCAATGGCTACGTTCCGGTCGAGTTCTGGTCCGGCGCCGTCCGAACCCTCATCTGGGTGCTTCCCGTCTACGGTGTGATGTTCCGCATCTTCGGCCTCTATCGGGGCATGTGGGTATTTGCGAGCCTGCCGGACCTGATGCGCATCGCCAAAGCCGTGCTGGCCGGCGCATTCGTGATGATGATGGTGGCCGTCATGGCCCAACCGCATCCCATCATTCCGCGCTCCGTACTCGCTGTTTCCCCGCTTCTGTTGTTCCTCGCCATGGGCGGCTCGCGCGCGCTCTATCGCGCTTCCAAGGAGTTCTATCTGTACGGCGGCCTCGTCGGACAGGGCAAGCCGGTGGTGGTACTCGGCGCGGGGAATGCGGGGGCGAGCCTGGCGCGCGAGCTGTCGCGTTCGAGCGAATGGCGGCTGGTGGGCCTGCTCGACGACGACCCCGCGAAGCAGGGCCGCGAAATCTACGGCTACAAGGTGTGGGGGCCGATCAGCGATCTGCAGCACTGGGCTTCGGACATGAAGGTCGAGCACGCGATCATCGCGATTCCGTCGGCGTCGGTGGATGCGCAACGCCGCGTGGCAACGCTGTGCGTGCGCGCCGGCGTGCGGGCCATGGTGCTGCCCGCGTTGACCACGCTCACGCAAGGCGAAGCGTTCCTGTCGCGCGTGCGGCAGATCGATCTCGAAGACCTGCTCGGGCGCGAACCGGTACGTATCGACATGCCGCACGTCGAAGCGCTGTTGAGCGGCCGCGTGGTGATGGTGACGGGCGCGGGCGGCTCGATCGGCTCGGAACTGTGCCGCCAGATTCTGCGCTTCGAACCCGCGCAATTGATCGCGTTCGATCTGTCCGAATACGCGATGTACCGTCTCGCGGAAGAACTGCATGAGCGCTTTCCGAAGCTCTCCGTGGTGCCGGTGATCGGCGACGCCAAAGATTCCTTGCTGCTCGATCAGGTGCTGTCGCGCTACACGCCGCACATCCTCTTTCACGCCGCGGCCTACAAGCATGTGCCGCTGATGGAGGAGTTGAACGCATGGCAGGCGGTGCGCAACAACGTACTGGGCACATACCGTGTCGCACGCGCGGCGATTCGTCACGACGTGAAGCATTTCGTGCTGATCTCCACCGACAAGGCAGTGAACCCGACCAACGTGATGGGCGCGAGCAAGCGCCTCGCGGAAATGGCTTGTCAGGCGCTGCAGCAAACCAGCACGCGCACGCAGTTCGAAACGGTGCGCTTCGGCAACGTGCTCGGCAGCGCGGGCAGCGTGATTCCCAAGTTTCAACAACAGATCGCGAAGGGTGGGCCGGTCACGGTCACGCATCCGGAGATCACGCGCTTTTTCATGACGATCCCCGAAGCCTCGCAACTCGTGCTGCAAGCATCGAGCATGGGGCACGGCGGTGAGATATTCATTCTCGACATGGGCGAGCCGGTCAAGATCGTCGATCTCGCGCGCGACCTGATTCGCCTGTATGGCTTCAGCGAGGAGCACATCCGCATTGTGTTCACGGGCCTGCGTCCGGGCGAGAAACTCTACGAGGAACTGCTGGCCGACGACGAAGCCACCACGCGCACGCCGCATCCGAAGCTGCGCATCGCGCAGGCGCGTGAAGCGCCCGACAATCTCCTCGACGAACTGCTGCCGTGGCTGATGCAGCATCGTGTGCCGAGCGATCAGGAAGTGCGCCGCGATCTGCGGCGCTGGGTGCCGGAGTATCAGCCGGCTGCCGCGCCGGCGTTGCATAGCGTGGCGCCAGCAACACGGGCTTTGTGAATGATAAAGAAAAAAATTGTAGTGTTTGCTGGCACCAGGCCGGAAGCAATCAAGGTTATTTCAGTCGTGCGGGCGTTGCGCGCGGCGCACGAACACTTCGACGTTTGCCTGTGTTCGGTCGGGCAACATCGTGAGATGTTGATGCAGGCCTTCGCAGACTTTGGCGTGACGCCGGACGCGAGCCTCGACGTGATGTCGCAGAATCAGACGCTGGCGGGTTTGAGTGCCAGGCTGTTCACCGCGATCGACGAGTTTCTCGCGACGCACTCTCCGGATATCGTTCTCGTCCAGGGCGACACGATGACCGTTCAGGTCGCAGCCTTGGTGGCGTTCTATCGGCGCATTCGCGTTGGGCACATCGAGGCCGGACTGCGCAGCCATGACATGGCCGCACCCTTCCCGGAGGAGCTAAATCGACGTGTGGCCTCGCTTGTAACCGATGTGCACTTCGCGCCCACGGAACTGTCGAAAAGCAATCTGCTCGCCGAGCAGGTGCCAGCGGAGCGTATTTTCGTCACTGGCAATACGGTCGTCGACGCGCTGTATCTGATGCTCGAACGCCTGAAACGGGAACATGTCGCGCTGCCGGATCGGGTCGAAGCAGCGCTCGCGGAAGGCCGGCGAATCGTGCTGGTGACCGGGCATCGCCGCGAGAGCTTCGGGCCCGGCTTTGAGAACATCTGCACCGCGCTGCGGAAAATCGCCGAGACGCATCCGGATGCGCGCATCATTTATCCGGTGCATATGAATCCCAAGGTTCGGGAAGTGGTGAACCGCGTGTTGAGCAATCAGGCGAGCATTTATCTGGAGGAGCCGCTGACCTACAAGCCGTTTCTGCGTCTCATGGCTGCAAGTCACATTATCCTGACCGATTCGGGCGGTATTCAGGAAGAAGGGCCGGCGCTGGGCAAGCCGGTTCTGGTGATGCGTGACGTGACTGAACGGCCGGAAGGTGTCATGTCGGGCGTCAATAAGCTTGTCGGGACGAATGTCAATGCGATCGTCGGCGAGACCACGCGTCTGCTTAATGACAAAGTCGCCTATCAAGCCATGTCGGCGGGAAACAATCCGTTCGGCGACGGGACGGCGGGCGAGAAGATCGTTGCCATCCTGAAGGGCATGTTTGGGCCGGACCGAAACGCGCCAGCGAAAACGCGGCCCGCGGCCGCAATGCCGTCTGGTTAAGCGACCGAATGGCGTTTCCGTTTTTGGCGCAAATCGGCTGTAGACGGATGTGTCGATTAACTTTCATCGCCTCCGCGCCTGCTCGCTGACTCACAGTCGCCTCTTGAATGGGCTCGGCTGGGCGAGCATGTGCCGTACGAATGGATCCAGTATGCAGTGAAGGCCAGCGGCAGCAGTGCTAGTGTGCATCGGCGACGGCTATCCCCGCCGCAGGTAGTACGGCTGGTGGTTGCGCTGGCGTTATACCGGCACCAGTCGATCAATTGGACCTTGCGCTACCCCAAGCCGATGTGTCATCTGTCAATGACAGCGCCGTCGCCCAGGCGGGGCAGCACATTTCGCTGTCCCCCGTGGCGTGGTCGTTTCACGACTCGGCCGCAAATTGGGTTGCGCAAGATAATGCGAACCACCACTGCAAGGGTTCTTGCCGTCTGAGATAGATCGCGCTGCGCATCGCCGACAGTGCCGCCAAACACAGGCATTTAGGCGCCTCGGCCGTCACACATGGCCGCTATCCGCAGCTAGGTAACGCTCACCGCGCTTGCGGCGCCCCTGGTGCATGATGCGTTTCCGGTCCTTGCGATGTTCGGTCGCTTCTGTCACGCGCTCACTGTCGCTTCCCTGGTGAGTTTCGTTGGGTATTGGCACTCAACCAGCAGTTGGACGTGGAGCGCTATTCTGAACGAGGCCGCGCTCGCGGCGATCATTGTGCTAACCTTTACTGAGGGCATGGATTCCATGAAACGGAGAATGACTATGGGCTTCGGTGTAGTTGCGCTAATCCTGACGATCGCGATTTGTGCGTATGGCAAGCACATGAGCGACCTCGGCCGTAAGGCCGATCGCGAACGTCGGCATCCGCGCGTTCCCCGCTGATTGTTGATGCGGACCGGCTTTAACCGGTCCTTCTTTTCTTGAAAGGCTGCACCCTCGGGGTGTGGCCTTTTTGCTTTTTATGGCCCCTCTATGTCTGAAACCCTTGATTTGCCGGTCGCGCTGGCGGCCGCCCCGTTCGATACGGTCGGTGCGACCGTTGGCAGCGTTGTCGAACAGATTTCACATGCGTTGCGCCGTACCGAGATTGAGCCGGAGTGGGTGACTCACGCAAACTTCATCGACGAAGATTGCCCTGACAGGTTTGGTCTTGGGACGCCCGCGCCGTGGCCTGTTGAGCAGTCAACGCGGCGTGCGAGCCTGGCTGTCGGGCGCGGCAACTCCGAAGGCTGGATTATCCGCGTCGACGTGCTGGAACTGGCCACGAATGGTGAGTCCCAGTTGTGGAAGAGCGTCCCGCTCATCCGCATCAAGTCGCTGTCACGCTCCCAGGCGTGGTCGATAGCGGCGGTGGTGTCGCGCCTGCTCGATATCGACTGAAAAATCTCAATTTCATTTACCCCGATGGGCCAACATCCCATCGGGGACGTTGGCCCTTTTCCATTTGCGGAGCCAACATCAATATACACACTGTCCATTCCCAATGAGACATTCACCGTCGCCACGCTCGCGGGCGTCATCGCCCTGTTCGCCAACGAGCGCGTGAAGGAGACGGAAACATCGTCGATATCGTTGCTCAGCGGCGGCGTTCGGGGGTGCGGACGAAAACTTGGACTACCTGGAGGTAGTTCATGTTCTCATACGAAGATCGCATTCGAGCGGTCCGACTCTACTTGAAGCTTGGCAAGCGCATCGGGGCTACCATCCGGCAGTTGGGCTATCCAACAAAGAATTCTCTCAAAGCCTGGCATCGCGAATACGAACAGTGCCATGATCTACGGGCCGGCTATGTTCGTTCGAGGGCGAGGTATTCGGCTGAACAGAAGAAGGCGGCCGTCGGTCATTATTTGAGCCATGACCGCTGTGCTGCCGCAACCTTGAGGGCTTTGGGCTATCCGAGTCGCGAGACGCTTGCAGCCTGGATCGAAGAGCTGCATCCCGAAATCAGAAAACGCGTTGTCGGCAGAGCAACTGGCAGCGTTCCGAAATCACCGGAGGTGAAGCAGGCGGCAGTCATCGAGCTGTGCACCAGAGAGGAAAGCGCGCGCCTGGTTGCCCGGAAAGCAGGCGTGAGCAGGCCGACGCTTTACAATTGGAAGAACCAGCTACTCGGTCGTGACGCCCCAGCATCCATGAAACGCCAGAAGAAGCCAGTACCGAACGACGAGCGTGCGAAACTGGAACAGCAGGTCGAATCGCTTCGACGCGACATCCGGCAACTGCAGCTCGAGCACGACATCCTGAAGAAGGCGAGCGAACTGATAAAAAAAGGAATGGGCATCGACCCGCAACTCCTGAGCAACCGGGAGAAGACGATGCTGGTTGATGCCCTCAAGCAGAGCTATTCGTTCCCAGAGCTGTTAGCGACCCTGGGGCTTGCCCGCAGTTCCTACTTCTATCACCGCGCACGTCAGCTTGTCGCTGACAGGCACGCTGACGCGCGTCGCGTCATCGCGGATATCTTCAAACTCAATCACCGTTGCTACGGATATCGCCGGATCCACGCTGCGTTGGGCAGGCAGCAGATCGTCATCTCGGAGAAGGTGGTGCGACGTTTGATGCGACAGGAAGGTCTGGCCGCTGCCACGACCAGGCGACGTCGCTACGGCTCCTATCGCGGAGAAATAAGCCCTGCGCCGGAGAACATCATCAATCGTGACTTCCGCGCCGCTGCCCCGAATCAGAAATGGCTCACGGACATTACCGAATTCCAGATTCCGGCCGGCAAGGTGTATCTGTCGCCGGTGATTGACTGCTTCGACGGTCTCGTTGTGAGCTGGTCAATCAGCACGCGGCCGGATGCCGAACTCGTCAATACCATGCTGGATTCGGCGATTGAGTCAGTGGCTACCTGCGAGGAGCGGCCCGTGGTTCACTCCGATCGCGGTGCCCACTATCTCTGGCCGGGATGGCTCTCACGGATGCGGGATGCCAGACTGATTCGCTCGATGTCGCGCAAAGGATGTTCGCCCGACAATGCAGCCTGCGAAGGTTTCTTCGGGCGCCTCAAGACGGAGTTATTCTATCCCCGTGACTGGCGGGCGACGACCGTTGATCAATTCATTGAAGTCGTTGACTCGTATATCCGCTGGTATAACGCAAAGCGTATCAAGGTCTCGCTCGGTTCCCTCAGCCCCGTCGAATACCGGCAGAGTCTTGGAATCGCGGCGTAAATCAGTCCAAGAATTTGTCCGCACCCCCCTCGAGCGTCGCGGACTTTACCGGCACCTAAGGGTACGCGAGCAATAGTTTGCGCCCACCGGGACAGGGCGTCTGCCCATTCGCGTTGGTGACCGACGTGATGCACGTGACATCCAGGCACTCGCTCTGACGTCTTCGTCGAGCACCGGCAACGCATACAGGAGGCCCGCACGCGCAGAGGAGGCTGAGCTCGCTCTAACGCTGCTGATATGAGGAGCGGTGAGCCGCGCTCACCGTCTCCTTTTCCTGACCACCATCCACCGCGGCGACTTGAAGCGCACGATACTCACGTAGAGCCAGACATACGTCCCGGCGAACACCACCACGAAGCAGAACAGGTGAAGCGTGTGCCGCCAGAACAACGTGGCCGGCACGACCGCGATCAGACACAGCAGCCACAAGTACGGCGACGTCAGCGAGTTACGCCGCGTCAATTCGCGCGCGGTACGCGTGCCGACCGCCCAGCGCATGAGCCGCTTATACACCAGCATATGCAGATGCACGCCGTCGGGAATTCCCGGCGACATGCCGCGAATGAATTTCTTCCGGTAGATCGAGAAGCAGGTTTCGAAGATCGGATACATGAACAGCAGCACCGGATACCACGCCGATACGTCGCGGTTGCGCATCACCAGCATGATCGACAGCTCGGCAAGCATGAAGCCGATGAAATACGCGCCGCCGTCGCCGAGAAAGATCAGCCCCGCTGGAAAATTCCAGATGAAGAAGCCCAGCACCGCGCCCATCATCATGAACGAGGCGGACAGCACGATCGGATCGGACACCTGGAACGCCACGTAGGCGAGCGAGGCGAACATCATGAACGCGACCATCGACGCGAGTCCGTTAAAGCCGTCGATGATATTGATCGCGTTGGCGAGCGCGGCCACCGCCAGCACCGTGACCGCGCAGGAGATCACCGCGTACGAGAGCAGGAAGTCGAGCGGCGGCACGCTGATGCGCGTCACGGCGATGTTCAGCAGGAAATAGGCGAGCGCGGCCGCCGCCATTGTGCAGACGAGCCTTGCAAGCGGCGACACGCGCTTGGTCAGGTCCTCGACCAAGCCTGAGCCGAAGGCCGGCATGCCGCATGCAATCAGTCCGAGAATGCCGCCCGACACGGCGGGATACTGGTGATGCAACTGCACGGCGGAGACGATCAGCCCAAGCAGAATGCCGGTCCCGCCGATGCGCGGCACCGGGCGCACATGGAATTTCTGCACGCCGGCCAGATCGGTGTCGGTGGAGAATTTTTCATGCAGATGCGCGTAGCGCACGATCAACAGCGTGATCAGCAGTGAAACGAGAAAGCCGAGCGCAAAACTAAGCATGAAAGTGGGCCTGAGCGAAGACGCCGAATTATACAAACGAAACGCGCCACGCCCGGAAAAGCAGCGGCGTCGCGTGGTTGCCCTCGGATCCCAGATAGTGAGGTCAAAGCCGCTCGCAAATGCCCGCCAGTCATGGATTCCACCTATTTAGCAGTGGCCGTGCGAGGTCGTTAACCTGGATGCGGCGAAGAGTAAGTCGCGCGCAAAAAGATGGCGCGCGCGCCTGCCAACCTGTTTCGCCGCCGATCGGCAAGACGTTCCGGAGACCCAATGCTAAATAACATCACAATTCGTGGCGGCCTGACGCTGGTGATCAGCGTATTCGTCGCTTTCCTGCTGACAGTGATCGGTGTCGGCTATGGCGCGCTCAAGCTCGCCAACAGCAGTCTCGACGACACGCAACGCAGCGCCGCCGCGTTGTCGCATCTGAAGGCGAGCTCCGAGAAGCTGCTGCAAGTGCAGCTGGCACTGGGTTCGTATCAGACGCTCTTTAGCGTCGGCAAGCAGACCGACGACCTGTTGCCGGCCGCGCACAAGGTGCTGGTCGAATCGAACAAAGACTTCCGCAATTACATGGCCGGCCCTTTTGCGGACGATAACGAGCAGAAGCTCGCGCAGTCCGTGGAACAGGCGCGCAGCGCGCTGGTCGACAAGGCGATCGAGCCGGAGTTCAAGGCGCTTGCAGACTTCGATTTCAATACCTTCCGCAATATTCAGGGCGAGACGGCGAACGGTTTTTACGCCACCTATTCGAAAGCGATCGACGCGCTCGAACGCTCGCGGATCGACAGCCAGCATCAGCAAGCGCAAACGGCCGCGCAGCGCTTCCAGATCGCGACGCTGCTGTTCGTCGCGATCGGCGCTATCGCGCTCGTGATCGGGGTGGCTGCGCGGATCGGTTTGTCAGTCGCGTTGATCAAGCCGGTCAACGCGACCGTCAAGCATTTCGAGCGCATCGCCGCCGGTGATTTGACAGTGGCTATCAAAGTCAAGTCGCGCAACGAGATGGGCCAGTTGCTGGGCGCCTTGACGAAGATGCGCGACGGCCTCGTCGAGACCGTGTCGAAAGTGCGCGGCAGCACGACGGCGATCACTCAGGGAGCCAACGAGATTGCATCGGGAAATGCAGATCTGTCCTCACGCACCGAGCAGCAGGCTGCGGCGCTTCAGCAGACCGCGGCGAGCATGGAGCAGTTGTCGGCCACGGTGAAACAGAACGCGGACAACGCGAAGCAGGCGAACCGGCTCGCCCATGGCGCGCTCGACACAGTCACGCGTGGCGGCAAAGTGGTGTCCCGTGTCACTGAAACGATGGATGGGATCAGCGAGTCGTCGCGCAAGGTGACGGAAATCATCGGCATGATCGAAGGGATTGCGTTTCAGACCAACATTCTGGCGCTGAACGCGGCAGTGGAAGCAGCGCGCGCCGGCGAGCAGGGGCGGGGGTTCGCGGTGGTGGCGTCGGAAGTGCGCAGCCTCGCTCAGCGCTCAGGTGCGGCGGCGAAAGAGATCAAGGAGTTGATCGGTGAGTCGGCCGCCAAGGTCCAGGAGGGCGCGTCCCTCGTGTCCGACGCGCAGAAGACGATTCATGAAGCGATGAGCGCCGTCGAGCGCGTGACCGGCGTGATGAATGAGATCGAGGCGTCCGCACTCGAGCAGAGCGACGGTATCGAACAGGTCAACAAGGCCGTCTCGCAGATCGACGAAGTCACGCAACACAACGCGGCGCTCGTGGAGGAAGCCGCTGCGGCGGCGAAATCGCTGGAAGAGCAGGCGACGATTTTGCGGGATGCGGTGGCGGTGTTTCAGATGGCGTAATGGCGCAGGGGCGTGCGCTCGCGTCGTCGGCGAGCGCCGTTTTCAAGCGGGGAACGAGCGGCAATTTAATTCAGACATCCTAATTGTTAGATTTTGTAAAATCAGCGTATACATGTAACCATTCAGCTTGTTCAACTGGTATGTCGATTGCTAATTAAAGGCATTTTTCCCGACGCCATCGCGGTCCGGAAATCCTTCCGTACAACAGAATATTTTTTGCAGTGACGCCTTGCGGTAAGGTTCCGGAATATTGTCCGTGCGCGAGCGCACAGAGTGATGCTTCGCATTGAGGGATATTGTATGTCGAATCCGATCCGAGGAGTTGTCCTCGACGCCGGCAACGCACATGGTGCACATCATTCACAGCGGACAACTATCGAGCCCCAAAGTCATGCAGAGGTCCTCAGCGGCAGGTCCGGATAGTTCCGGGAGCGTACCAAGCGATTACTCGTGTGTGTTGTGCGGCGCCGGCCCGGCAGGAATGGGCTTCCTGTTCTACGCATTCAAGAGCGGCAAGCTGGCGGAGGTGGCCCGAAACGGCCTGCTGATCATCGACAAACGCGTGAGGCTCGGAGCAGGCAAGCTTGGCGACTATGTGAACGTCACGGGCAACTCGGTCGCCAAATCTTTCCTTGCGTGCCTCGAGCACGAGCGCTTCGACGACGTGTTCGGCGACATCCGCGAATACAACGAGTTGCACAGGAAACTCGCCGCGGACCCCGACGGCGCACCGCTGCTCTCTGAGGTCGGCGAGTTGCTCACGCTGGCTGCCGAGCGGCTCATCGCGCACCTCGCCGAACATTTCGATGTCGATGTACTGCGTGGACACGAAATCGACGCGATTCGTCATAGCCAGGACGGCCGCTTCGAAATCGCTTATCACGACACGCGCAGACCGGCGGCACGCCGGACGGTGATCAGCGACACCGTCGTGATGAACCTGGGCGGAACGCAGCGCGTCGAAGAGGTCGACGATCTGTGCCGTACGTTGGACATTCCATTGCCGGGCAACGGCGTCATCACCTGCACGTCGGATGAACTGCTGCGCGTTACGAGCACGCAACTGGTCGATACCTTTGCGCCCGTGTTTGCTTCTGCCACGAACCGGATCACGATCATCGGCGGCTCGCATAGCGCCTTCACGATGACCGAGCGTCTTGCGACTGATCTCGGTGACGCTGGACTCAATGAAATCGCCATCATTCACCGCTCGCCGATCCGGCTGTTTTTCGAAACCGAGGAGGAAGCCCGCGCGTGGGGCTATGCAGTCGATCCAGTCAACGATATTTGCCCGATCACGGGGCGCGTTAATCGTTCCAGCGGTCTGCGCTACCGCGCCTTCGAGATCGCATGTTCGGTGATGTCGCACGGCCGTGTTGCGGGAACGAAGCCGCGAGTCGAATTGATCGACGCGGGCTCCGGCGAAGACGAGCGCGTCCGCGCTGCTACCTGCCTTGCGCACTCGTGTGGCGTGATCCATAGCGCCGGCTATGGGCCCAACATGTCCACCCTGGTCGACCATCGCGGGGCGCGCATTCCGCTGCAATATTGCCGTGGCGGCATCGAGGTTGACGAGTTTGCCCGTCCGCTCGACATCAACGGCAAAGTGGTACGCGGACTCTTCACGTTCGGGTTGGGTTCAGGGTTTCGGCCGGACCCGGAGCTCGGGAGCGAGGCCGCATTCTCCGGACGAATCCACGGCGTCTGGATCTTTCACCATCAAATCGGCAAGCGGATTCTGACCGGCGTTCTGAAAGCGCTGGCTGAGAAGGACGCCATGCAGGAAGCGGAAATGATTACGACAGCGGATGACGACGGACATGCGAGTGGCCGGTCGCGTCGCGGTCGAGCGGACCATCGCCGCTGACTGATGACGTGCAGCCCCCTGCACGTCCTCTGCTTACCGATTCGAGTCGGTCGGACAAGGTATTATTATTCAGTTTATTCCGTCCCATAGACATCCTTAATAAAATGGACATTGCTGCGATTTCGGAATAGGAATCGTTGGCAATCAACTAATATCGGCCGTCTTTCACTCTGCCGCAAAGTGACATTTTTGCGTCCAGCGTTCTAGCGAACGTCCGGCGCAAAATATTCCTCTTAATTCCGCCGATCGTGCGGGCTATTCCGCCAGCATTATTGGCGCGGACTTCTTCGCCGGTTATGCTGCATTGCGACATCGAACGCAACGCGATGACCAGTGCGAAGCCTTGATCGTCTCCATTACCGCTTCTGTTTGCCGGCCGCACGAGTGAGGGCAATGCATCGTCACTGGCTCCTCGATTCGAGCGGAGGCCTGCCATATCCAGGCAGGCTGCGATACTTACGTGAGGGAAATGATGACGACATTCCAGTCGTACCGCCGTGGTAACCGTTTGTTCGAGGCGCTCCCAACGCATGAATGGGAAGCGCTGCTCCCTCATCTCGAACTCGTCGAATTGAGTCCGGGTCAACTGCTGTCGAAATCCGGTGAAATCATCCGAACCGTCTATTTTCCGGCCACAGCGATCGTGTCCCTGCTGCAGACCATGGAAAACGGCAGCTCGGTGGAGATCGCCGCGATCGGCAGGGATGGCACGACGGGTGTGCCGATCCTGACGGGTGGTGACACCATGCCGGCCAGCGTTCAGGCTCAATGCCGGGGTTTTGCTTATCGAATCAGCGCTGCCGCACTGCGCGACGCGCTGCGCAATTGCGCTTCCTTGCGCTCGCTGATGTTGCTGTACATGCAAGCTCTCCTCACGCAGGTCGCGCAGACTGCGGCGTGCAACAGGCTGCACCGACTGGACGAGCAACTGTGCCGCTGGCTGCTGGTCGATATCGATCGTTCGGGCATCAGCGATTTGCAAGTCACGCAGCAAGTCATTGCCGACATGCTCGGCGTGCGTCGTGAAGGCGTGACCGAGGCGTCCGGCAAGCTTTGCAACGCCGATCTTATCCATCATAGTCGTGGCCGTGTCCGGATCCTCGATCGGACTGGGCTCGAGGCGCGTTCATGCGAATGTTATGCGATCGTGAAACGCGAATTCGACCGCTTATTGCCGCGGATCAACGCGACGGAAGTCACGCGTTGAGGGTTGCCGCATCTACATTCCGAATGGACGTCTGGGACGCTCAGCAATACGTTGGGGCGTTCACGTAGATTGCCGTGTCAGGACGACAAAATGCGGCGAGCACCTGACTTGCGCGACCTGACGCAGGCACCGGAAAGGTTGGGCTTGCTGCTCGCGTATCGCGAGATCGGTAAGCTTGCGATTGATCGGCCGCGGCGCTGGTGGAGAAAGAAGAAAGGAGGCGTAGAGATCAATGGTCAGGTCCTGGCCAAGAATCACCGTATCGCGGTCCGTGTGTTTGGGATCGTGTGCGGCAGTTTCTCCCGCTCGCGGAGAGCTATTCGCGCGTGACAACAATTACGCTCGCGCGGAGTGCCCGCCTAGACTCATCGGCCTGCCGTCCTAGCATAGACCTCGAAATCTGATCGCAAATTGCCGTTCGTCGTCTGCTTTGTATGTCAAACCGCCATTGCGCGGCGGCCTGCAGTTCTTGCCTCGCATCGCACTACATCCGTGCTTTTGCCGACTTTGCCATCCTCGTAAGCGCGGCTGGTTTCACGCTGTGACCTCCAACGAGCGCGATCGTGAGCGTTCGACTGGTCCAATGTCGCACTCACTGCCACGCCATACGTGCACCGCCTCAACTGTGCCGTTTTTCGACCCGGTCGCGATTCTAGTAAAGTATGATGATTGGCGCGTCTATCGCCGCGTCATACTATCGCTGTTGCCTGTGTGTCTCTAACGCTCTACAGGCTGCATGCGGTGATTTTTCCGTGAATCGCGAAGGAGGTGAATCGTTATAAATTCAATCTCGCCTCAATTGAAAGGACCAGGTAAATGTCGAGCGTTTTGACACATTTGTTATGCTTCATATTCGGCGTGGTCATTGGCGTTTTCGTATGTGCATTATGTGTCGCACGTTCGAGAACGCCACGAGACGATAAATAACCCCACCTCGGCGATAAGGCCGAACAACGTCAACGCCACGCGGTCGAAACACGGGCAACGCGAATACTACAAGCGTTGCCAGACCGCGCGAAGCTCCCCTCGATACCCTTCGGTTAGTGCAGGCGAAAGCGTGTATGTTGCTTTCCGCACTGAAACAAGTTTTCTGGAACCCTACACTGAGCTGGTTGCATCTGTTCGCGGCGATGGAAGTCGCGATGGAACGCTATAGCAAAGCTGCTTATCGACGTCCGGTGGCCGCACCATTCACCGGATGTCAGCCAGATTCCGATCGACCTTCCGCGCAACTTCGTGAAGGCGGCTTCCAAAGGGCTTCCATGATCTTCGTGACAGGCGGCGCCGGTTTTATCGGCGGCAATTTCGTGCTTGACTGGCTGCAAATCTGTGATGAACCCGTGGTGAATGTCGACAAACTCACCTATGCGGGCAATCTGCGCACGCTGAAATCGCTACAGCGTAATCCGCTGCATATTTTCGAATGCGCAGACATTTGCGACCGCACAGCAATGGACGAATTGCTGGGTGAATACAAGCCACGTGCGATTATCCATCTGGCGGCGGAGACTCACGTCGATCGGTCCATTCACGGGCCGGAGAGCTTCGTGCAGACCAACGTCGTGGGTACCTTCACGCTACTGGAAGCGGCGCGCTCATATTGGAGCAGGTTGAACGACGCTGCCAAAGCGGAATTCCGGTTCCTGCACGTGTCGACCGACGAAGTGTTCGGCTCGCTCTCTACTACCGATCCGCAATTCTCCGAAACCACGCCGTACGCGCCGAACAGTCCTTACTCGGCCACCAAGGCGGGTTCCGACCATCTGGTGCGCGCCTACCATCATACGTATGGCTTGCCGGTGCTCACCACGAACTGCTCGAACAACTACGGTCCGTACCAGTTCCCGGAGAAGCTGATTCCGCTGATGATCGCCAACGCGCTCGGCGGCAAGCCGCTGCCGGTGTATGGCGACGGTCAGAATGTGCGCGACTGGCTGTATGTCGGCGACCACTGCAGCGCGATCCGCGAAGTACTCGCACGCGGCACGCCGGGTGAGACGTACAACATCGGTGGCTGGAACGAGAAGAAGAACCTCGACGTGGTCCACACGCTGTGCGACCTGCTCGACCAGTTGCGTCCGAAGACGGGCGCGTCGTACCGCGATCAGATCACGTATGTGAAGGATCGTCCGGGCCACGACCGCCGTTATGCGATCGACGCCCGCAAGCTCGAACGCGAACTCGGCTGGAAGCCGGCGGAAACGTTCGAAACGGGTCTCGCGAAAACCGTCCAGTGGTATCTGGAAAATCAGGAATGGTCGGACGAAGTCGCTTCGGGCGACTATCGCAAGTGGGTTGAGACCAACTACGCGCAGCGCGCGTAAAGGCACGGCAATGGCGCGCAAAGGCATTATTCTCGCGGGCGGTTCGGGCACCCGCCTGTATCCGATTACGCATGTGGTCTCCAAGCAGTTGCTGCCGGTCTACGACAAACCGATGATCTACTACCCGCTGTCCACGCTGATGGTGGCGGGGATTCGCGACGTGCTGATCATCTCCACGCCGCAGGACACGCCGCGTTTCGAAGCCATGCTCGGCGACGGTAGCCAATGGGGCATGAACATTCAGTACGCGGTTCAGCCTTCGCCGGACGGTCTTGCGCAGGCCTTCATCATCGGCCGTGATTTTGTGGGCAACAACCCGTCGGCGCTGATTCTCGGCGACAACATCTTCTATGGGCACGATCTGGCGAAGCAACTGGAACGCGCGAACGGTAAAAATGAAGGCGCGACAGTCTTCGCTTATCACGTGCACGATCCGGAACGGTATGGCGTCGTCGAATTCGACAAGCAGTTCCGCGCGCTGTCGATCGAAGAGAAGCCGGTCAAGCCGCGCTCGAACTACGCGGTCACGGGTCTGTACTTCTACGACAGGCAGGTCTGCGACATTGCCGCGGACATCAAGCCATCGCCGCGTGGCGAACTCGAAATCACGGATGTCAACTCGCGTTATCTCGACAACGCGGCGCTCGAAGTGGAAATCATGGGGCGCGGTTACGCGTGGCTCGACACAGGCACACACGATTCGCTGCTCGAAGCGGCTACGTTTATCGAAACGCTGCAAAAGCGTCAGGGTTTGGTGGTGGCGTGCCCAGAGGAGATCGCATTCCGCCAACATTGGATCGACGAAGAGAAATTGCTCCGACTCGCCAAACCGCTTGCCAAGAATGCATATGGCCAGTATTTGCTCAATCTTCCGAAGGATCAGGTGGCCTGGCCGAGCCGTTGACCTCATCGTGTTCGAATCAACTGAAGCACTCGCGACTTCCGTGCGGTAACTGATACGCAACTTGCGGAACGTGCGCCGCCGCACATTTAAATTAAAGCTGGGCAGGTACGCTTCAGGCGTAGACCGCAGTGATGCGCATCATCAGGTGGATTGCGCAAAAGCGCTCACATACGGGTCTGTTCACGCAGTCGAGGGGTGTTCGCCGATAGTGACGATAGGCCCGCAGACCGCATCAAATACTTTGGTAGTACACCAAGTTTCACAGTAGTGATTTTTCCCTATCTTCGATGCGCGTTGCGCTCAGCGTGAATTGTCATCCGGCATTGGCCGTCCGGAACGGAGGTGGGGTCTTTCGGTCGTTAGACAGATCAAGCGCTCCCCCCTGAGACACGTTCGCGTTGAATTGATATTAGCGATGTCAAATTCAGAATTCGCGGCGACTCCGGCGGTACCTTCAGCCCTTACCGAATTTACTGGCAGACCGCGATGTTGAGACGAACCCTGCTCGCAAATTTCGTTGGACAGATGGTGACCGCGTTGCTCGGCATCGTCATGGTCCCGATATACGTGCATCATCTAGGGGTCGAAGCTTATGGGCTGATTGCCATCAACGCGGTGGTTCTCGCATGGGTGCTCGTTCTCGACTTTGGCCTTTCCCCCACCTTGTGCCGCGAGCTCGGCAGCCTGCGGGCCGGCACCGGTTCGAAAGCCGAGGTCGGACTGCTACTGGAATCACTGGAAAAGCTGATTCTCGGCACCAGCGCCATCCTGTTCGTCTTGTCGATCTTCATCGCACCATATTTCGCCGAACGATGGTTGAATGCGTCCACGTTGCCGCCGAGTGTGATTCGTACGGCATTTGTGCTGATGATGCTGACGGCCATCGCGCGGTGGCTCGGTGCGTTATACCGCGGGGGCGTGGTCGGCATCGATCGACAGGTCGCACTCAACGGTATTGTCATCACCTTTGCCGTGATACGCACCGTGCTCGTTGTGCCGATCATCATGATCTGGCCGCGTATCGAGTTCTTCTTCGTGTGGCAGCTTCTGGCGATTGTCGTAGAAGCAGCCGCGATGCGCACGCTGCTCGGCCGTACGATCGATATACCGTTTGTGTCCATGCGTTTCTCATGGAAGGTACTGTCGTCGCGCGCAAAGCTGTCGCTTTCGATTGCATTGGCGACGGTGATCTGGGCCTGCACCACACAGATCGACAAGATTGCTCTCTCGAAGATTCTGCCACTGGCGGATTTTGCGGTGTTCAGCCTTGCGACGCTGTTGGCGAGCGGAATTCTGTTGCTGGCTAATCCGATTCAACAGGCCTTCATTCCCCGGCTGACTACCGAAAGCTTCGGCGGCGGACAACGTATTCACCAGATGTATGCGCTGGCCACCGAACTGACGTCATTGGCGGTGATTCCGGTCGCGGCAGTGTTCATCTGTGCGCCTGAGGCCGTGCTTCGATTCTGGTCTGCAAGCGCGCCGTTAAGCCCCGAGGCACTGCGAACGATGCAATGCTATGCGGCAGGAAATGCGTTTTCAGCAATCGCTTCGCTGGCGTTTATTGTGCAGTACGCGAAAGGGGACCTGTCTCTGCATCTCAAAGGCAATATCGGTTTTCTGGTGCTCTATGCACCCGCGGTCCTATTTGGCGGCATTCATATCGGGGCGGTGGGCGCGGCTTATGCATGGGCGGCAATGAACTTTCTGCTCCTGTTCGGCTGGGTTGCGATCGTTCACCGAAAGTTTATCCCCGGTATCAACTCCAGTTGGTATTGGGGCCTCGCCACGCGTATCGCCGCGCTCACACCCGTCGGACTGTTGCTGAGTCTTGCGGACCTCACAACCTGTTCACGCATTGGTCTGTTCTTTGTTTTATCAGGAGCGTGGCTCGCCATGGCTGCATTGACCATCGCGGTCTCGCCGATCATACAACGAAAGGCTCGCCACCTGGCCGGGCGGCTGGTCTTCAACTGAGACAAACAGCATGGATACTAATCTTCTCCAACCGGTCCACCAGCACACCGCGCCTGTATTGTCGGTCATCGTGCTCTGCTACCGGCAAGGCGAGTATGTCGGTCCGTGTCTCCAAAGCATTCTCGACCAGAAGCTCGACGTGCCATTCGAGGTAATCGTGGGCGACGACAATTCGCCCGACAATTCTCTCGACGTTATCGAGTCGTTTCGATCGCAGTATCCGGATGCGATCAAGGTCATTTCGCACGACGCCAACGTGGGCTTCGCTGCAAACTTCGCCGATACCGTCGCAATGGCAAACGGCGAATACATCGCGAACATAGACGGCGACGACGTCATGCTTCCCGGCAAGCTGCAGCGTCAACTCGACTTCTTGAGAGAGCATCCCGAATGTGGTCTCGTCGTTCATCGGATGCGCACCGTGGATCAGGATACGTTGGAGTCCGTGCCGTATCCGTTGCCCCAAAAAAAGCCAGCAACGTTTGACGCTGCCTACCTCATCAAGAATGGACCGCACTTTTTTCATAGCTCGGAAATGTATCGGGCCCACCTGCGTCATCGCAGTCCCGTTGATGTAGGTCTGAAAGCGGTCTGTGATCTGGCTCATCTGGTGCAGGTCGTCGTCGGATCGCAAGGCTGCTACCTGGACGAGGAGTGGGGCCTTTACCGCGTTAACCGGACTGGCATGACCTCATTGGGAATCAACAATCCCGAGCGTCACAGAGAAAACACGAACGACATGATCCAGACCTGCCAGATCGCAGCCGATCTCGGCGTGGCGAGCGATGCAGTCAACCGCGGACGCGCACGGTTCTATCTGACCTCGGCCATCTTCTATCTGGAGCACGGACGAGACGATGGCTTCGAGGATTGCATCGAATTGAGCTGGCGTGCGGCAACGCTCGGCATGAAACAGCTGGTTCTGTACTCCCTGCGTCGTTGGCCACGTGTGTTGCGCAAGGTATATACGCGGCTCAAGCAGATGGCCAGACGGCAGCGGGTCAGCGCATGAGTACGACCGTACAGGAGAACGAGCACCCCGCTACGACCAAAGTGAGGCTGCTCGATTTGTGTAACCGGGCGTTTTTAGCGTGGCATCGGCTGAAGACGCGCGTCTGGTATGCGCGTGTATTTCAATCGGTCGGCGCGAAAACGACGATCTTTCGTCCCATGCTGCTCGTCAACGTGCATTGCGCATCGATAGGGGAGGGTGTGTTGATTAGGCCGGGCGCGCGCATCGAGCTTGTCGTGACGGATTCGGCTGCGCCGCCGCGGCTAACGATCGGAAGCCGCGTCAATATCGAACAGAACGTGCACATCGTATGCGGCTCTTCCATCGAGATTGGTGACGGCGCGACCATTACCGGCAACGTTGCCATTGTCGATGTCGAGCATCCGTATGAGGACGTCAACGACGCCACCCGCATTGGCGAGCGTATTCGCACGCGAGGTAATTGTGTGGTGATCGGACAGGGCGCATTTATTGGATTTAGCGCAGTCATTCTGCCCAACGTGAAGATTGGCCGCCACGTCGTGGTCGGCGCGCATTCGGTAGTGACCCGCGACGTTCCCGACTATTGCGTGGTCGCAGGCAATCCGGCGCAAATTATCAAGCGCTACAACTTCGAAACCAGATGTTGGGAGAGGGAGAAACAATGAAAGTCCTGATTACGGGTGGTGCCGGCTTTATCGGCTCGAGTCTGGCGCGCAAGCTCTGCGCCAACAATGCGGAAGTCACGGTCCTCGATAACCTCTCGCCGCAGATTCACGGAGACAATCCCAGTGTCACGTCTGCGATCTTCGCATCGTTGCCCGAAAGCGTGCACTTCGTGAAAGGGTCGGTGACTGACCGGGCCGTTCTCGATCGAGTCATGCAGGGGCAGGACGCGATCGTTCATCTTGCGGCCGAGACGGGTACGGGCCAATCGATGTACGAGGTCGATCGTTATGTCGACGTCAACGTGCATGGCACAGCGCTGATCCTCGACATACTGGTCAAGAATAGCTGCAATTCCGTGCGCAAAGTGGTCGTTGCTTCGTCTCGCGCGATTTACGGCGAAGGCAAGTATCGTTCTCCGGCTGCCGGCATTCTGTATCCCGGTCCGCGGAAGGAAAAAGACATGCTCGAAGGCCAGTTCGAGCATCTCTGCCCGGTAAGCGGCGAAGCGATGGAATGCGTGCCCACCGACGAGGAATCGAAAATCCATCCGACGTCGCTCTATGGCATTACCAAGCAGACTCAGGAACAGATGGTGATGACAACTTGCCGTTCTATTGGCATCGATGCGTCGGCGTTGCGCTATCAAAATGTCTACGGCCCTGGGCAGTCGTTATCCAACCCTTACACGGGCATTCTCTCAATCTTTTCGACGCGCATCAAAAACGGCAATCCGATCAACATTTTTGAGGATGGCCTGGAAAGCCGTGACTTCGTCTATATCGATGACGTGGTGGATGCGACCTACGCAGCGCTAACGAACGCGAACGCGGCGGACAACGTGTTCGGCATCGGTCAGGGCGTGCGCACCTCGGTCATGGACGTCGCCAGGACTTTGTGCGAGGTATATGCCAGCGATGTCAACATCACCGTGACGGGCGCATTCCGCCTAGGCGATGTCCGCCATGTCTACGCCGATTTGACCAAGGCAAGGGACATGCTCGGATTCGAGCCCAAGGTGTCGTTTAGCGAAGGCATTGCACGGTTTGCCCGGTGGGTTGACCAGCAGGAGGTGGTGGCCGACACCTACGAGAAGAGCATCGCCGAGATGCGGGAGAAGGGTCTATACAAGGGCTGTGAACGCGCCGCATGACACATCGGTCACGCCCTCACGCCATGACGGAGGCGCCTCGACGACCGCCTCCGCAACTCATTTGAAGGACGCGATATGTCAACGAGATATGTTTTGCCGCTGATCGGGATTGTCACCGTGCTGTATCGCTCCGATTCCGTGCTTCCCGATTTCTTCAAGAGTCTCGCCGCCCAGCGCGATGCGAAGTTCAAGCTGTACGTGATCGACAACAGCGAGAACGACTCGGGGTGTGCGATATCGCGGGAGCTTGCGGCTCTCAATTATATTCACGCCGATATCGTGTTCAATAACGCCAATGTCGGCGTCGCTCGGGGTAACAATCAGGGCATCGAGATGGCGCTTGCAGACGGATGCGAATACGTTCTGCTGGCCAACAACGACACCGACTTCCCTAATGCCGACGTGATCGCGGGCTTGGTGCGGCACACCGAAGATGCGGCCGCGTTGGCCTCGGTGCCCAAGATCACCTATCACGGCACCAATCGGATATGGTGTGCGGGTGGAAGATTCTCGCCGCTCACCGCCACCACGCCGCACGTGGGCGATCGGAAGGAAGATCGTGGGCAGTTCGACGAAGAAATGTTTACGGAATACGCGCCGACCTGCTTTATGTTGCTGCACAAAAGCATCTTTCAGACAGTCGGAATGATGGACGAGAAGTACTTCGTCTATTATGACGACAGCGACTTCGTCTGGCGCATGAAGAGTGCCAATATCGGCCTGCTGTACGTGCCGACATCGAGCGTCGGTCACAAGGTGGCGGTGTCCACCGGCGGCAATGAAAGTCCCTTCAGCCTGTTCTATACGGCACGCAATCGCGTTTATTTCAGCCGTAAGCACCTCGCCCCTGCACACCGCGCAATTGCGATTGCCTATGCCGTGGTCACGTTGACCGTCAAATGCGTGAAGTTTTCGCCGGCGGCTAGATCGAGCGTGTTCAAAGGACTTAGAGCCGGTTTCTCACTGTCAGTCGCCGATCATTGAGTGAGGGACTGCTGGGCAGTGTTTCGTTACTCCGGCCTGCTGCCAATTACCCGGCGCGCACACCGGCATAAGCGATGGCGACGAAAGTACACTGCGCGAGATAAGAGAACTCCGGGACGGAGGTTAACATCATCATCAGCCCGCACCTTCCGGTGCGTGGGCACATCTGGACCGCTGCCGACGACTTCTCGTCAACGTCCGGATGCGATTCGCACACGCATGTCCAGTGTGGGTCAGCCCTATTTCACTAGCGTGCTGAAAATGTCGACCACGCGCATCTGTTGCGTTTCGGTCAAGCCGGCCCAGAGGGGAAGCCGAATCAAGCGTTTTGACTGGTCGACGGTAACGTCCAATGGACCGCCAGCTTTGCCGTACCGTTGCCCGCCCGGAGATGAATGTAGCGGAACATAGTGAAATACCGAGCCTATTTCCTGCCTTCTGTATTCATCGAGTAGACGTTGGCGTACGTGTTCGTCTTCGACCAGAACGTAGTACATATGCCCGTTGTGCTGGCACTCTTTCGGCACGATCGGGCGACGGAGCGCGCCTCGGCGCTCGAACGGTTCGAGGAGCGCATGATAACGCTCCCAGTGTGCGAGGCGTGCCTGAGTAATCTTTTCAGCACTCTCCAGTTGAGCCCATAGGTAAGCAGCGATCAACTCACTCGGTAAGAATGAAGAGCCAACTTCCTGCCAGGTGTATTTGTCGACTTCTCCGCGAAGATAGCGACTGCGGTCGGTGCCTTTCTCGCGGATTATTTCCGCGCGCCTCGTAAGGGCGGGATCGTTCACTAGCAAGGCGCCACCCTCGCCGGAAATGATATTTTTTGTTTCGTGAAAACTGTAAGCTCCGAGGTGACCAATGGAGCCGAGGCTGCGGCCCTTATAGGTTGCCATGACCCCCTGCGCTGCGTCTTCGACGACTTTAAGTCCATGGCGTTGAGCGATGGATACGATCGTGTCCATTTCGCAAGCCACGCCGGCGTAATGCACTGGGACGATCGCGCGAGTTCGTGGCGTGATCGCCGCTTCGATCAATCGCTCGGAGAGATTCATAGTGTCTTCACGGACATCCACGAAGACAGGCACACCACCGCGCAGCACGAATGCGTTTGCCGTCGAGACGAATGTATACGACGGCATGATGACTTCATCGCCGGGTCGGATGTCCAGCAACAGAACCGCCATTTCAAGCGCGGCAGTGCAGGAGTGAGTCAGCAATGCCTTGCCGGCACCGCTTCTTTTCTGCAGCCACTCGTTGCAACGTCCTGTGAAGGAGCCGTCGCCAGCGAGCTTTTTACTGAAGTGAGCTTCTGCAATATACTTCAGTTCGTTACCCGTCATGGCCGGCGTATTGAAGGGAATACGATTCTCGTTTACCTCGATTCCAATTTGCGGCGTAGATCGGCTCATGAATAGTTGACCTCAACATGATCGAGAATCAATAGTTCTCGCTGCGACACATATTTGGATCTCGAAGCTGCCCGGCTTCAAGGCCCCCCTTTCCGGCGAACTCGCTACGTGTTTCAACGAGCAAGTTGCACGAATTCTTTCGCTGTGAATATCAACAGGAGATTGTTCTGAAGCGTGACACTTTGTCCCTCTCATGGAGGGTGCTTGCGGACTGTGCGGCTTGCTCATAGCTTCGCCATCTGCTGAGCCCTGGGTATCGCGTTGAAGACCTATCCCAAAAGACGTACTCCTGCACGCCGCAACTTCCGGACGGTTTCGGAGACCTAGTCTTCGCTTTGCCCGCCAGACCGAGGCACCAGCGCAGTCACACCTGCGTTGGGGAGCGATGATCGCGGCGTCGGTCACCGCCAGGAAAGGCGCAAGCTCCGTCGCGTCGACCACGGACACCAGCCCTGGATACGCTTGGGGCCGAAATTGATACTTGGGTTCATATTGGTTTGACGAATCGACGGCTTGCACTTGATGTTGTCACCCAATCCGCAACGCGCCGATTCGCCGCAGTCGCACCCATCGACGCGATTTGGGCACGCGTGTTATGAATACCGCGTTTGCCACGTCGGCGTCTGTGGTTTAGCGCACGTTGCGTTGCGCAATACAGTTTAGGTAGTTGGATTGCCAATAAGCGAACCTAACTATTGGTTCGCAAAAAAGTGGTGTGGCAGGATTGATTACAGTTGCATTAATATGCGTTATGAAGTCTCACCCGATGTGAACCAGAAAAGCCTCCAGAAATTACTGAAATAGCAATTGCACGACCGATGGCACCCCTGCAGATCACTGCGCCACCGCCTCCCGGGGATTCAGACGTGGCGGGACGACCTCATCCGCTTATATTTTCGGTTTGTAGAATTTTTCCAGTGGCAGACACTTGGACCGCGCGAACGTACTTATCCGTCTTTGCGCGCTTATGCTTCGCATCTGGATCCACCTTTCTATGCGTGTCATTTTGCAGCAAAACCTCTTCTGCGATGGGCGCACACATTCACTTGGAACATTCGAACGTTCGGCGCCGCACAGACACTGCATGTTCCAGCACGGATCATGCAGTTGCGTCACGAGCCATCGCAGACTTTCGGCACTCGATGCTTCCGACTTGTGACCTTCTACTGCGAAGTGCAAATCCTCACGGGTGTCGTCGGATCCTGTATATGGAATTACGCGAGGCGTTCGGACGGCGGTGGCGGTAGACCGAGCACGGTACCTGTCGAGAGTCACAACTAGCTAACGGGAATCATCCGTCGATGCATTTGTTGACCGGATCAGCGATCAACGGTACAGCGGCGACGTTGGGCAGCCTGGAAGACCTGTCCAGCGCGGTGGCTGTCAGATCATCCAGAAGACGATCGAGGCGGAATTGACGACATTGCTCGAACAGTACGATAACGTGAAGACCTGTGGTGACAAGCGCACGGGGATATGCCGGGGCCATCTGCCCGGGCGCGCGTTCGTCACGTCTATCGCAGCCCGGCCGGCAAAGGTGTGCAGCCGCTCGGGTTCTAGCTCGACGTTCAACTCGATGTTGCTGGGCGTGAAATGAAAAATGAGCGCGGACAGAAGCTTCTCAAGCGTGTCGACCTTATTGTCGGCGGCGCTTTCTTGTACATATTAGGGGTGTTTCGCAAAAAGCGAAGCCTGCCCGCTGACTGCACCACGGCAGGCATTTTCGCCTTCGCTGCAATTGGTGACTCGATCTTGTCGTCAATAGTTATTTCTGAGTTAAGAAAAGTCAAAAAGATTTCCAGGGTGGTGGTATTTGCATCACGAAGCAATGCGCGAATCTATGATCTGTTTGAGGGCCTCGACGAAATTGTCATAGTGCCGTTGACCAGTCCGTTGAACGCGCTCAAGGAAATAAAGAAATACGAGGTTGATGTCTTAATCGATACTTCGCAATGGCCAAGGATTTCGGCCATATTGGCAGCTTTGACGAAGACGAAGTTTACAATTGGATTTAAGACCGGGAATCAATTCCGCCATTATGCTTATGATGCTAGCGTTGAGCATTGCGAAGACCTTCATGAGCTTGATAATTTCAGAAGGCTATTGCGCCCCCTAGGCATCGAATCGACGGAACATCCGAAAATCACCAAAACTATTCGTCCCTCCAGTTTGCCGTTCGTCATTGACGATAAATATGCTGTTTTTCATCCGTGGGCCTCTGGAACAAATTTCGCCATGCGCGAGTGGCCCATGGAGTACTGGCGCGATCTTGCGCATATATTGATTGATAACGGGCGCGCCATTGTTATCACGGGCGGTCCTGAAGATGCTACAAGGGCTCAACAATTGGTTGATCTGATCGGCAGCCAGAAGGTCGTGAGCGTGGCAGCCAAGGTGAGCCTGACTGAAGTGGTCGGAATAATAAGGCGGGCGGAGTGCATAATTTGTGTGAACACTGGAATCATGCATTTGTCTGCAATGCTGGATACGCCGATGGTTAGTCTGCATGGTCCCACCAATCCTTTTCGATGGGGCCCTGTCGGCAAAGAGCGTGGAGTCATCGCTGTGTCCAAGCGAGAAGGCGGAATGTTCCTGAGCCTCGGATTTGAATATGCAAAGAATGTGAAGTACGTGATGGAAAAGATAAGCGTCGCTTCTGTCGCCGACGTTCTGAGTGAAGTTTATTCGATCGATATAGGCCACCATGACAAGAAACCCGCCGGTGAAGCTTTCGCCTCCTGATTTCGACTGCGCTCAATTAATGGTCGTGGGCGACGTCATGCTCGATTGGTATTGGCACGGTGTGACTTCGCGGATCTCGCCGGAGGCACCCGTTCCCGTCGTCCATGTGCAAGCGGAAGAGACGCGTGTCGGTGGGGCAGGAAACGTCGCGCTGAACGCGGCGGCGCTTGGAGCTCGTGTTCGTCTTCTCGGCTTGGCCGGGCAGGATGCGCACGCCGATCGGATCGAAGAGTTGCTGCGCGAAGGCGGGGTTGATTGCGTTCTCCAACGCGTCGCGGGCAGCAAGACGATCACCAAGCTTCGGATTCTCTCCCGCCATCAGCAGATGATCAGGGCGGACTTTGAGGACCATTTCCCCGAACGCAATGGAGATGAGCTGATCTTCAGCTTTGAGCGGCAACTGCACGAAGTCGATGCCGTGGTCTTATCTGACTACGCTAAAGGGTCGCTGCACGATTCGAAGAACCTCATCTCCGCCGCTCGCCGTGCAGGAAAACCCGTCATCGTCGATCCGAAAGGAACGGATTTCGAGCGTTATCGCGGCGCCACTGTCATTACGCCCAACCTGTCCGAATTCGAGGCTGTCGTTGGGCGGTGCGAGAGTGATGCCACGATCGAGCAGAAGGGTGCCGCCCTTTGCGATGCATTTGAATTCGAAGCGGCGCTCGTCACACGCAGCGAGAAAGGCATGACGTTAATTTCTCGCGGCCGCGCCCCATTGCATTTGCCGACGCGCGCGCGCGAGGTGTTCGATGTGACGGGGGCCGGGGACACTGTCGTTGCCACGCTAAGTGCCGCGCTCGGCGCCGGCATGCCGCTGGACGAAGCAGTCGTGCTTTCCAATGTCGCGGCAGGCATCGTTGTGGCTAAATTGGGAACCGCGACGGTCCGTCGCCCCGAACTTCAGCAGGCACTGCAGCATGACTTGCATTCCGCACGTCGAGGCAATATTCTCGCGCGAATTTGCCTATTACCTTGGCGAGCGAAACCCCGCTCTGAAAAGCCGAGTAACGTGCACCTGACTCGCAGACGTGAGCGGGAGGTCGAGAGCTGACACGGTGTGGACTCGTTGTGCCGGCTGATGACCCGCTCCCCCTCGATGCTCACATCGATTGGCATACGAAAATGAATGGGTTCAATCCCGCGAACTGAATGATTGCGCGGGCCTTGTCCTTCTCAGGCTGCAATCACGCCGCGGCAATGCTGTGAGCGTCGCGAGCCTCAACTGGCAGTGCCGCGTAAGCGGTGGCGAGATGATAGGGCGTAGTCGACGGCATGTCGGCGCGCGATACGTCGCCCGCAGCGGTCTTGCATTCGAACCAACCGTGCTCATGCAGAAACCGCTGGCGGAATCGTTCGATCTGCCCCGGCAGCACGGCGCGCGCCGCGTCATCGTCGCGGGTGGCGAGTGCGCGCAGATATTCGCTTTGCGCCCAGATCCGCTGCGTGGCGTCCTTCATCCGGCCGGCTTCGTCGAGCGACGCGCATACGCCGCCCGTGACCGAATCCACGCCATGTTGCTGCGCAAATTCAAACGCGCGCGTGAGCGCGTCGTCGAGTCCCGATCCGTCCAGTAGCTCCCCTGCTTGCCTGATCAGCCAGAACCATTCGAACTGATGGCCGGGCTCCAGACGGTTGTCGTCGACTCCCAACGGCAGTTCCGCGATGCAACCGGTCGGCGCATGCAAGAACGTGCGTTCGATGGCGTCGGCCAGCTTGCGCAACGCGGAATCGAACGCACTGTCATGGGTTACGTCGCGTGCGGCGAGCCAGGCTTCGGTGAGATGCATCAACGGGTTTTGCAGCGGCGTGCCGGTCACCGTCGAAAAATCCGCGTCGAGCGCTGCGTTGAACAATCCGTGTTGCGCGGCGAAACGCGTTTCGATCAGCGCCGAGGTGCTGTGGACCAGGTCGAGTGCGTCGCGATTGTCGAACCTCGCGGCATATTCAGCGCACGCGAAGACCAGGAACGCGTGCGTATAGAGATCCTTCGTCGTATCGAGTGGCGTACCTTGTGCATCGACGCTGTAGAACCAGCCGCCGCGCTGTTTGTCCTGGAAGTAGCGCAACAGGGATTCGAACAGCACATGGGCATGCGCTGCTTCGCTGGCCTGCGAGAAGACGAACAACTGCCGCGCGCATGCCATCGCGCGATAGCGTTCAACCGGCATCGGAAGGTGGTCCGCGTCAGCGCTGAGGGCCTCGTAGGGCAGATGCATCGCGCTATTGAAGCCCGGCCCGCGCCAGACCGGCAGGACGACGCGTGCGTAGTGATCTCGTAGCGTGGCGGCAAGGGCGATCGTGGAGGCTGGTGTATTCATGCTGCGAATCTCCTTCCGTATGGGCGTAGAAAGCTTGTCGCATTGCACCTGAACTGCACTCGAAGACTCGCGCATACGAGCTAGCGCCGCACGCACGCTGCTGCGATGCGCGTTAAATGCGCGATTGCGCGGATTGCGCATGAACCGGGCGAGCCACTCCACCCGCGAGTTCACGCTCCAGAACATCGAGCAATTGATGTGCGGACCGCTCCCACCGGAAACCACGAGCATGCTCCCGTCCGCGTTCACGCCAGGTTTCGCGCACCGCGGCGTCCTCCATCATCTGCGTCACCTTGTCGACGATGTCGTCGACCGAATGCGCGTCGCAGTACAGCGCGGCATCGCCGCATACCTCAGGAAGGGAAGCTTCACGCGACACGACGACCGGACATCCACAAGACATCGCTTCAAGCGGCGGCAGCCCGAAGCCCTCGTATAGCGAAGGAAACAGAAAGCAGGCTGCATTTTCATACAGCGCTCTCAATTCGCCGTCCGATACGAAGCCTGCGGGGATGATCTTTTTCGACAAGTCGTAACCCACTTTCGCCTGTGAACTGAAGACGCGCAAATCGCATCCGCCGACGACAACGAACTTCAGGTCATGGCGGTCGCTCAGGCGCTCCATCGCGGCAACGATGCGTGGAAGGTTTTTTCCTACCGAGAGATTTCCGACAGCGAGTACGTAAGCATCGTTCTGCAGATTCAAGCGTGACAGAATCGCCGGGGCCGGTGCGATCTTCTCAAAGTGGTCCACACCGTTCAGGACCACCGAAATGCGCGACCCGTCGATGCCAAGTCGCTCCATGATGCGTGTCTTCGAGAACTCCGACACCGTCACGATGTGGCTGGCGTTGCGCTTCAGCAGAGAAAACGCGACGCGATACCAGAGCCTGTACTTCCACGAGTAATTTTCAGGCAGATCGTAGATCGCAACGTCATGCATCATCACGACCTGCCGGCGTGCGAACAAGGGGCCCATATTGCAAAGGCTGAGAAGCGTTCGTCCGCCAAGCGCGAATGGCAGTGCCAATTGCTCCCACAGCGAGCCCTTGAACCACCGGCCGATCATTTTTGTTTTCGGCAAGACAACGTCGGTTCGTGCGTTCGCGGGAACCAACACGGGCAGGTCGGTTTCATCGGGAAATAGACGTTGGAACGCCAACGCCAGTTCATAGCCGACACGTTGCACGCCTGTGATGCGTTGAGATGCAAACTTGCCATTGATTGCAAACCCAGCAGAAGCACCCCGCCAGTGAGACTGTCGCGCCGAGCCGGTGTCGGCTGGCACCGCAGACTGAACGGGGGCATCTTCCGGGCGCACGTGAGACCGCTCCGCAAACTGCTTCATCAGATGTCGCTCCTGTATGCCAGCCGATGCGAACATCGAGAAAGCGCTGTCAGCCAGCACAAACGTATGCCGCTCGGCCTTTCATGTGAGATTGCCGCAACTGGACGTTCGGGGGAGAGAGAAGGTGGGATGTCGGCTGTTTCGCCACGCCGCGAGGATGCGAAGCGAATTTCGTGAGCCTCACAGGCGAGACGATTTGAAACCCCGCAAGCCACGAAGAGCCTATCTGTAGAAGCCGATTCGACGACGTGAACAATGTTCATAGGCATTTCGTACGGGTCACCTTGCGATGCACGAGCGTGCATGCTGTTCAATACGCCCCGCTTCCGTCGAAGACCACCTTGAAGGTTCTTAGCAGAATGGTAATGTCGAGCAGCGTGGAACGTTCTTTCACATACGAGACGTCCAGCGCGACTCTCGTCGCATAGTCAACGTTATTGCGTCCGCTGACCTGCCACAATCCTGTGACGCCGGGCCTGACCGACAGGTAATAGTGGGCGTCGGGGCCATACCGTTCCAGTTCCTTCGTGACGATGGGGCGGGGACCGACGAGACTCATGTCGCCCCGAAGAACATTCCAGAGTTGAGGCAGTTCATCAAGGCTCGTCTTGCGCAGAATCCGGCCGACAGTGGTGATGCGTACGTCGTTCTTAAGCTTGAAATCGCGATTCCATTCCTCGCGCGCGGCGGCGTCGGTGGCAAGGAGTTCGGCGAGCACGACATCGGCCTTCGGCACCATGGAGCGGAATTTTAGGCAGCGAAACGTTCGTCCGCCTCTTCCAACGCGCGGATGGCCAAAGAAAGCCGACCCACCGTCGCTTAGTACGACGCAACCTATGACGAGAAAAATCGGCAGCAGCACAAGGAGCAGCGCCGACGCGCCGAAAATGTCGAAAACGCGTTTTGTGAAGTCGCTTTTTCTCGACGGGACGTCAGAGTCATTGGCCGCCGGCAACGCACGGCGAGGCATTGGGCCCGCAGCGGCATCCGCCGACACGTCCGAAGCAAACGGCTCCTCGGCGCGATTCAGTTCCGAGGTGCTGTCCATATGCGAAGCTGAAAAGCCGCGGGCGCCCAATTCAGGATGTTCGGCGCGCGAACGACTTTCGTAGCGGGTATCGAAAGGATTGACGTCCTTTGACACTGATTTCGATACCTTGCCGACTAAAGCCATTGCTGCCCCCGGTTCGAAGTTCGTTGACGAATAGATCAGTGTTTCGGCATTGCAAGTCGTGCCGGTTTTTTCAATCGTTGAGGCAAAATACGCCATCGGACGAATGCGGCGGACGACTCGAGATCGGACAGCAGGGATATAGCAATTAAATTGCTATAAAAAATACCGCAAATAAGTAAGGAAATCAGATGAAGAAAAATGAATAAAAACTGCTCCATACCAAGCAGGGACGCGCGCTAGCAGCATGCGGAGCGTCGCATTCCCCGGCAACTTAAATCCTAATTATTTCAGTAGAAAGTATAGCTTTGCAATTTGGCGTCCGTGCGCGGACTAGTCGTAAATTGCCGATGTCTTGGCCGACTCAGAAAGATATGCCGATCGGCGTCGCGATACATCAGACGGCCACCGCGGGCACTACGAAAATGTTTGATCGTTATCAATATTCCAATCGTCACCGCCGAAGCCGGATTCGACAGATAAACCAGTTTCATCCGGCGGGCCGTGAGTCACCCACTACGTATTGACCTACGATGTCGATCAACGCGATAAATACGCGTCTGCTCCGTGCTTGATCGAGTATGTGTAGACGTAGAGTATCTGCACGAATGTCGCTACTCCGTTCGGTACAGCACACAAAGCTCGGTTAGCGCACGCGTAAATCGCCGCGTCCATGTGTATGATGAAAGCGGCGCGCCGCGCAGACGCTGGCTCCAACAAGATGAGTGCCGATTGCCGTCGCAAAAGTGTTGCGCGTTGTTTCCCAGAGTTGAGCCAAACGTGTAGCGAGGATTCCGCTGTTTAGTGTGCTGGCTAGCCCGCGAGACGAGTGTTCGATCTCGCACGCAATACGCCGGATCTGTCATCTGGCTTGCGCAGTCGAGAGAGGAGGCTGAGTGTGATTCGCACGGTTCGTGCGTCAGGTAAGTTGGTACGCCTCAGTGACTCGCCCCAAGGTACGCCGCCTTCACCGAGGGGTCGTTGCGCAATTCCGTCGCGGGGCCGTGCGCCGAAATTCTGCCGTTCTCCAGTACATAGCCATAATCGGCCACATTGAGTGCCGCGGCGGCGAACTGTTCGACCAGCAACATGGTGACGCCCTGACTCTTCAGATTGCCGATGATTCGAAACACCTCTTCGACCAGAATGGGCGCGAGTCCCATCGACGGTTCGTCGAGCAAGACCAGGTCCGGGTTCATCATGATCGCGCGTGCCATCGCCAGCATCTGTTGCTCGCCGCCGGAAAGCGTGCCGGCCAGTTGATGGCGTCGTTCCTTGAGCCGCGGAAACATCTCGATCGCGCGCTCCAGATCGGCCTTCACATCGCCGCGCGGTCGCGCCGAAGTCAGGCGCGGGAACGCGCCGAGTATCAGGTTGTCGGTCACGCTCATGGTCGCGAACACGCGCCGGCCTTCCGGCGAATGCGCGAGCCCGAGCCGCGCGATGCGATGTGAATCCAGCGCGTCGATGCGCTTTGCGTCGGCGCCGACGCCCATCGTAATCTCACCGGCACTCGGCCGGATCATGCCGGAGATCGCGCGCATGGTGGTTGTTTTGCCCGCGCCGTTAGAGCCGATCAGCGTGACCACAGACGCCTTCGACACATCGATTGAAATGCCGTGCAGCACTTTCACTTTGCCGTAGCCCGCATGCAGATTTCTGATCGATAACATGTCTGTTCCTGTAAGCGCGCTGGCTCGCTTCACGCCGCTTGACCGGCAGGCTGGCCGCCGAGATAGGCTTCGATGACTTTTTCGTTAGACTGAATATCAGCAGGCTTGCCCTCAGCGATCTTCTGCCCGAAGTCCAGCACCGAAACGCGGTCGCACACGCTCATCACCACGTCCATGTGATGCTCGATGAGCACGACGGTAATGCCGTGATCGCGCACTTTGCGAATGATCGCGACCAGTTCCTTTATATCCGGCGCGGTGAGCCCCGCAGCAGGTTCGTCGAGCAACAGTAATTGCGGATCGAGCGCGAGTGCCCGCGCGATTTCGAGCAGACGCTGTTTGCCGTACGCCAGGTTGCGTGCTTCCTCGGCGCCGACATTGTCGAGGCCGACGAACCGCAGCATGCCGAATGCGCGTTCGCGCGCGGCGCGTTCCTCGCGCCGATAGCGCGACGACATCAGACCGACATCCGCGAGATTCGCGTTGAACGTGTGATGCAGGCCGACCAGCACATTCTCGAGGGCGGTCATCTCGCCGAACAACTGCACGTTCTGGAAAGTGCGCGCGATCCCGGACAGCGCGATCTGTGCGGAAGTCTTGCCGGCGAGCGACGCGCCCCGATACTCGAGCGTGCCTGCGGTCGGCACATAGATGCCGGTGAGCACATTCATCATCGTGCTTTTTCCGGATCCGTTCGGGCCGATCAGTCCGTGAATCGTGCCGCGCTGCACCGTCAGATCGACGTCGTTGAGCGCCTTCAGTCCGCTGAACTGCATCAGGATGCCGCGCAACTGCAGGATGTCTTCCGTGCCGCCCGCGTGCACCGCCTGAACCGCATCGCCACCGATCGTGGCCGGTTGCGTGGTGTCGACGGTAACCGTGCGGACCCGGCCATGCATCACGATCTTGCGCACAAAGCCGACCACGCCGTCCTGCAGGTAATACACCACCAGCAGAATCATCAGCCCGAAGATCGTCAACCGCCAGTCGGCAAGCGTGTCGATCCGGTAGGAAAACGCGGCGAGACCCACTGTGCCCAAAACCGGAATCGCGACCTTGCGCGGCGTGGACGCCTTGCGCGCCAGCGCGACGCCCGCGCCGATCACGACGACCGCTGCTAACACCGAGGCGACGGTGCGGAACATGTCGATATCGTCGAGCAGTTTGGGCAGCAGCACGATGATCGCCGAGCCGAGCAATGCGCCAGTGCGGGTCTTGCGGCCGCCCATGATGATCGCGAGCAGGAACAGAATGGTGAGTTCGAAGTTATAGGTATTCGGCGAGATGTACTGCTCCGAATACGAATAGAGGCAGCCGGCCAGGCCGGCAAACCCGGCGCTGATCACGAACGCATAAACCTTGTAGCGGTACACCGAGACACCCATGCAGTCCGACGCGATCGGACTGTCGCGCAGCGCCTCGAATGCGCGGCCCAGATGCGATCGGAGCACGCGGTGCACGACGATCAGCGAGGCGACCAGCAGCGCCGCGACGAGCCAGTAGTACTCGACTTCGTTCATCGGCCGGCCGGCGATCGAAGGTTTCGGGATCTTCACGCCCATCGGTCCGTTGGTCAGAAAATCCATCTCGTTGATGAGAATCTGCAGGATCGTGCCGAACGCCAGCGTCACCATCGCGAGGTAAGGACCGGACACGCGCAACGCAGGCAGCGCGAGAATCGCGCCGAAGGCGGCGGTGATGAGAATCGCCAGCGGCGCCGTGACGATGAACGGCATGCCGAGCTTGAAGAACAACACGCCGGCCGTATAAGCGCCGACGCCGAACAGCCCGGCGTGCCCGAGCGACACCTGCCCGGTATAACCGACCACGATGTCGAGACCGAAAAGCAGGATCGCGTAGATCATGATCGTTTCGAGCAGGTGGATGTAGTACGGGTTGCCCGACAACACGGGAAACACCGCGAGCGCGATCAGCGCCAGTGCGGACGCAACGAGCTTCTTCGGATTCACGGCGGCCCTCACACTTTCTTGATCGACGTCTTGCCGAACAGGCCGGCAGGTTTCAATGCGAGCACGATCAGCAGCAGTACGAGCCCGGGCACGTCCTTATAGCCGGTGGAAATGTAGAAGCCGGTCGTGGTCTCGGCGATGCCGAGAATCACGCCGCCCACCACGATGCCCAGCCCGCTCGACAGCCCGCCGATGATCGCCACCGCGAACGCCTTGAGTCCGAGCACGGCGCCCATCGTGGCGCCGGTGAGCGTGAGCGGCGCGATCAGCACGCCGGCGAAAGCCGCGGTCAGAGACGACAATGCGTACGAAAACGTGATGACGAGACCGGTATTGATGCCCATCAACGCCGCGGCGTCGCGGTCGTTCGCGGTGGCGACCACGGCCTTGCCGAAGATCGTCTTGCGATTGAAGAACTCGACCGCCAGCATCATCACCAATGCGCCGCCGACCACCAGCAATTCCATCGACAGCACATTGGCGCCGAATACTTTCAGCGGAGCTTCCGGAAGCGGGGAGGGGAAGCGCAGATCGTCGCGGCCCCAGAGGTTCTCCGCGACGTTCTTGAAGATGATGCCGAGCGCGATCGTCGACATGATCCAGCCGAATTCGGATTTGATCCTGATCGCGGGCCGCACGCCGATCCGTTCGACAAACGCGCCTTGCAGCAGACCGAATACGCAGACGAGCGGAATCATCAGCCAGTAGTTGACGCCGAGCGTGACGAGCGTGAGGCCGACCAGCGCGCCGAGCATCAGCGCATCGCCCTGACCGAAGTTGAGCGTGCCCGACGTGGCGAACGTGAGCTGATAGCCGAATGCGATCACGGCGTAGATCATGCCGAGCGCAATGCCGCTATAGATGAGCTGCAGAAGAATGGCCATCGTCGACCGCCTTGGAGTTCACCGGATATGAAGCAAAGCCGCGCCCGCCGCGAGGCGGGTACGGCTTCGTAGCATGCTGCCGCGCTTACTTCACGCTCAGTTCGCCGAGCTCGCCTGCTTGCTGCGCAACTGGCTGCCGCCTTTCTTGTCGGCTTCGTACGCGTAGACCACGCGGCCGCCCTTGACCTCGCCGACCACCGGCACGTTCGGGCTGATGGCTTCGTGGTCGTCGTGCGTGAAGGGTTTGTCGTAGACCATCACGACGCCTTCCACCTTGGTGTTGAGGTTTTCGAGCGCGGCGCGCACTTTCGGGCCGTCGGTCGAGCCGGCCTGGCTGATCGCGGCGGCCAGCAGATAGACCGAGTCGTAACCTTGCGCGGCGGACACTGGCGAGTCGATGCGGTTGTTCTTCGGCTTGAATTCCTTCAGGTACGCGTCGATAAAGGCTTTGCGTTTGGGCGTGTTGGCTTCCTGAATGAAGGTCTGCGGCATGCGCGCGCCTTCGCCGTTGGTGCTGGCGTTGTCGATATAGTTCGCCATCGACAGGGTCCAGCTGCCGATCAGCGGTACTTTCCAGCCGAGCTTGGCCATGCCGTTGGCGATCTGCGCGAGTTCCGGTCCGATCCCATACGTCAGCACCGCTTCCGCGCCGGCCTCTTTGGCCTTGAGCAACTGCGCGGTCATGTCGACGTCCTTGATATTGAATTTCTCGACGGCGACGGGTTTCACACCTTTGGTGGCGAGCGCTTTCTCGAGGTCTTCGCGGCCGAGCTGACCGTAGTTGGTCGAGTCGGCGAGAATCGCAACCTTCTTGAAGCCACGTTTGGTCACGGCTTCTTCGACTATCATCGGCGCCTGGATGCGATCCGCGGCGGCATTGCGGAACACGTAGTTATCCGGCTGATCGGTGAACTGCTTCGTCACGATGCTGCCTGTGGCCACGTTGTTAAATACGGGAATCTTCGCTTCCTGGAAGAAGCGTTGCGAAGCGAGTGCGACGCCAGTGTTGATGTAGCCGACCACCGCGACGACCTTTTCCTTGTTGATCAGCTCTTGCGCGATCTGCACGCCGCGTTCGTTTTTCGCTTCGTCGTCGCGTTCCACCAGCACGATCTGGCGGCCCAGCACGCCGCCGGCTTTATTGATCTCGGCGGTCGCGAGGCGCACGCCGTCGCGCATGCTGACGCCCATCGAAGACGAGCCACCGGTGAACGGTCCGTCGACGCCGATCTTGATCGGATCCGCCGCGTAGCTGACATTGGCGAGGGCACAAAGGGCGAGCGCACCCACAACGCTTTTCAAGCGAATTCCCATAGCTGTCTCCGTAGCATATCTTTTCTTGCATGAAGCCTCGATGCGGGCTCATGCGCGCCGATTCACACGTTCTTAGGAAGCCTGACCGTCAATCGGTAAGTCAGTATAGAAATCGTAAAGTATTAGTAATATGCGGAATTACCCGTGTGGTGCAATCCCGCAGTCGACGGCGGCGGAACCCCTGCCTGGCGGCTCCTTCGTGCCACCGTCGACTTTCATTCAGCTCACGCGAACCCTTGCGGATTCGTCGATTGCCAGCGCCAGTGATCCGCGCACATGCGCTCGATGCCGAACTGCGCGCGCCAGCCAATGATCTTCTCAGCCGCCGCCGGATCGGCGAAACACGAGGCGACGTCGCCGGGGCGGCGCGCCACGATTTCATATGGCACCGGTCGGCCGGCGGCCTTCTCGAACGCCTTGACCACGTCGATCACGCTATAGCCCTGACCTGTGCCGAGGTTCACGACGAAACTGGCATCGCGCTTGACTAGCGCATCGAGCGCGGCCAGATGTCCGCGCGCCAGATCGACAACGTGGATATAGTCGCGCACGCCGGTGCCGTCAGGCGTCTCATAGTCGCCGCCGAACACGCGCAGCTTCTCGAGCTTGCCGACCGCCACTTGCGCGACATACGGCATCAGGTTGTTCGGAATGCCGGCGGGATCTTCCCCGATCAGACCGCTCTCGTGCGCGCCAACCGGATTGAAGTAACGCAGCGTGGCAATGTGCCAGGACGGATCGGCCACTTCCAGATCGCGCAACACCTGCTCGGCGATCAGCTTCGACTGGCCGTAGGGATTGGTGGCCGATAGCGGGAACGACTCGTCGATCGGCGAGCTCTTCGGCACGCCGTATACGGTGGCCGACGAACTGAACACGAACTGCTTGACGTTACGGTCGCGCATCACGCCGAGCAAGGTCAGCAGGCTGCCTACGTTGTTGCTGTAGTACTCGATCGGCTTGGCCACGGACTCGCCCACGGCCTTCAGCGCGGCAAAGTGAATTGCGCCCGTGATCGGATGCGCGTCGAAAATACGGTTGAGCGCAGCTTCGTCGCGTGCATCGGCTTCGTAGAAGGTCACCGCCTTGCCGGTGATCTTTTCCACGCGCCGCAGCGATTCGCGGTTGCTGTTCACGAGATTGTCGATTACCACGACGTCGTAACCGCCATTCAACAGTTCGACACAGGTGTGCGAGCCGATAAAACCCGCGCCGCCCGTTACCAGAATCGTGCCCTTCGTGGTCATGCTGTTGCTCCGTTAAAGTAAAACGCCCGTCATTTTCTGCACCAGGTCCTTATACGTTTCGACGACCACCCGTTCGTCGAATTCTTCCGCGACTTTCTTCCGGCCGCGTTCAGCCATGGCCCGCCGCTCCGCGCTGCTCATGTCGAGCATGCGTGCCAGCGCGGCCGCAAGGCTTTCTGCATTGCGCACTTCGCACAGCAATCCGTTGACGCCGTCCGCCACCACCTCGCGGCAGCCGGGCACGTCGGTGGCGACGATCGGCCGGCCCATCGCCGAGGCTTCCATCAGCGTACGCGGCACGCCTTCGCGATACGACGGCAGGACCACGCAATCCGCCTCGGCGATCAAAGGCCGCACGTCGTGCGCCTCGCCAAGATACTCGATGATGCCTTCCCGCTCCCACACCGCCACTTCCTCGCGCGTGATCGCGCTGGGATTGTCGACGCCGACCGGGCCGAGCAACTGGAACCGCGCGTGCGGGTAACGTTCACGCAAGCGCCGTGCGGCTTCGACATATTCGCCCACGCCCTTGTCCCACAGCAGCCGCCCGATCAGCACGAAGCGGTAATCGGTGCGCTCGGGCAACGGCGTGAAGGCGAACTGCACGAGGTCGACGCCTTCGCCATGCAACAGCCGCGCACGCTCAGGATGCACCAACAAATTCTGTTCGACAAACGCCGCTTGATCGTCGCGATTCAAAAACCATATTTCGCGCGGGAAACGGAACGCGAAACGATACAGCTTTTTGGCCACCTGAGCGGCGCGGCTATGCTGGATGAACACGTAGCCGAGTCCCGTTGTGACCGCAACCGACTGCACGCCCGCCAGCTTCGCGGCGATCGAACCGTAGATATTCGGCTTGATCGTGTAGTGGAACACCACGTGCGGACGGATCGACCGGTAGTGCCGGTAGAGCGCGTACAGCGTGCGCAGGTCGTCGCGTGGACTGGTGCTTTTCGAGGCGACCGGCAATTCGATGCAGCGGCAGCCCATGGCGGTGAGCAGTTCGAACGTGCGGTCGCGCGGCGCGACGATCGTCACGTCGACGCCGCGTCCGACCAGCATACGGATCAGCCCTTGCCGATAGGTATAGATTGCCCAGGCGGTGTTACAGACGAGTGTAATGCGCAACGCGGGCGTCGACTTCAAGGCAGGCTTCATGCGGGAACGAGCTCGGCGGTGAATGGGATGGTGAATGATTTAATGGCTCGCGCGCGGCGTGAGCAGGCTGCGTTTGATCCGCTGCAGTGCGCCGTAGGGCGTCACCAGATGCAGCAGATTTTTGGCGAGGCCCAGCCAGTCGTACAGATTGGCGGCGTTGAAGTAGCGCAATTGCAGGCGCAGCGTCGAACTCACCTGGCGGCGCCGTTTGGTCGCGCTGATGCCGCCTTCGTTCAGTTCGTAGTAGAGCCCGAGCTCGGGCAGGTTCGCGCAGTCGTAGCGCTCCATCAGACGTACGAACAGATCGAGATCTTCGGCGGAAGGGTACTCGGCGCGGTAGTTGCCGACCGCGCGCACGGCGTCGAGGCGCAACATCATCGAAGGATGCGCAAGGCATGAGCGTAAGAAGCGCAGGCGGCGGATCGCGTTCGGTTCGGCGGGCGGCGTCAGCATGAAGAGCGGCTTGCCTTCGCGGGTGACGACTTGCGTCCACATGCCGAGCCCTGCCACGCGTGGATGCGATTCCATGAACATGCGTTGTTTGGCGAGCCGCTGCGGCACGCTGCGGTCGCCCGCATCGATGCGCGCCGCGTAACGAAAGCCGCGTTGGGCAAGCGCGTCGATGCCGGTTTGCAACGCGCGTTCGATCCCGCCGTTCTGCGCCATGCGCAACACTTCGATCGTCATATTGGCGATGGCCGGCGCGACTATCGGCGGCGTGCTGCCGTCGTCGACGATCAGCACGTGCACCGGCGCGCTTTCACTGAATGAAGCCAGCGTGAGCTCGACATCGGCCTGGCCGTTATAGGCGGGAATCAGCACCGCGACATCGTCGAGGGTCATTTGCGCGGGGGCGGGTGAGTTCGTCATGGGCGCAATTTGAAACGAATGTAATAAAGATTAACCGAGGCGGCGGCCAGGTATCCGGCGGCGAGGCCCATGAGCGCGCCATAGGCGCCAAAGCGCGGAATCGCCAGCAGATTGACCACGAACGCAACGGCCAGCGCCAGCAGCCACTTGGCGAGCAAGACGAACTTGGCCTGATATTTCAACACGATGAGATTGCCGATCGCCTCGATGCCGGCGGGTACCGACAGCCACACGGCCCAGCGGAAGATCTCGATCGCGCCTTCGAACTGCGGCCCGAACACGCGGCGGATGATCAGCCCGGCCAGCAGATCCAGCACGATCGCGCCACTCACCATCAGCACGGCGGTCATGGCCGTGAGCCGCCACATATTGCGGCGCAATTGGGCGGCGTCCTGCACGCGGTAGACGAAGGCGGGCGCAATGGTCTGCGCGAGCATCAGCGCGAGCGTGATCCAGTTTTCGTTCAACTGCTGGGCGGCGGAATAGCGCCCGAGGTCGGCGAAGGAAATCGTCCGTTCGAGCATCAGCCGGTCCAGTTTCAGGAACAGGTACATACCGATCAGGCCGAGCCAGAACACCGTGCCGGCGCTTGCGAAGTGTCTGAAGAGCGAACGGTCGAGATGCCAGCCGAGCTTGCCGCCGTGCCGGCGCACGTAATAGACCAGCAGGACCGCGCCGATGGCGGCCGATTCGAGCGCCCACAGCCAGCCGAAGCGCGCGGGCGTGGCCGCGGCGCGCACCAGCAGATAGACCAGAGCGGCCTTCAGCACCGCGGTGCTCATGCTGGTGAGCAATTGCGGCTTGCTATAGGTCATGCTCTGCAGCCACGCGTTCACCACGCCGACAAACGGTTCGCGAAACAGCATGGTGACGGCAAGGCCGGCCAGCATAGCGCCGACCAGCGGTTCGAAGAAATGCAAGGCGATGCCGAGCCAGGTCAGCAGCAAAGCGGCCACCGACACGGAAATGCGCAGCGCGAAGGCGCTGCCCAGCACCGTGCCGAGCTGCGCCGGTGGGCGGTTGACGATGGTAGGCACCAGAATCTCCGCGCCGCACACCCAGGTGATGGGCGAGAGCACCAGCAGCAGCGTGTTCGCGTATTGCCATTTGCCGAACGTGTCCGGCCCGAAGTAGCGCGCCAGCATGCCGCTGATCACGATCGCCACGCCGATCTGCGTGAGCCGTTCCAGCCCGAGCCAGACGATATTCGTGAAGGCGCGCGTGACGTCCGGATTGGCGAAGCGCTTGAGCGTCAGCATCCGCTGGCCGCTCGCCAGTCCGCTTGCGCTGAGCGTGCCGACCATGCCCGCGGCACCGTAAGCATGAGCGGCACGCATGACCCGTGCGGCACAGCGCGCGCGTTTGCCCAACCCGCCGACGGTCGCGGCAACTTTACATTTGGAGGGCGTCTAAGCATTAGAATGGTGCTATAAGGCTGGTCCGAAAGGCGCAATTATAAGTTGGAACCGGATCGCTTCCGGCAAGGGCGCATCGCTGTGTTTTACCGATTCATCGGCGTTGCGCCGGTCAAAATTCTCCATTGCACGCAAGTGAGCCAACATGATCTCCAAATCTATTTTCAAGGCGTATGACATTCGCGGTGTAATCGGCAAGACGCTCGACGCCGATGCAGCACGTTCGATCGGCCGCGCGTTCGGCAGCGAAGTGCGGGCCCAGGGCGGCGACGCCGTCGTGGTCGCGCGTGACGGGCGCCTGTCGGGTCCCGAGTTGGTCCAGGCTTTGTCGGACGGCCTGCGTGAAGCCGGCGTCGATGTGGTCAATGTGGGCATGGTGCCCACGCCGGTCGGCTACTTCGCGGCCAGCGTGCCGTTGCAGCTCGACGGCGGCGAGCGCCGCGTCGATTCGTGCATCGTGGTTACGGGTAGCCACAATCCGCCGGACTACAACGGCTTCAAGATGGTCCTGCGTGGCGCGGCGATTTACGGCGAGCAGATCCTCGCGCTGCATCAGCGCATCGTCGACGAGAACTTCTCGGCGGGCAGCGGCACGTACACCGAGTACGACATCGCCGACGCCTATCTGGATCGCATCACGAGCGACATCAAGCTCGCGCGTCCCATGAAGATCGTGGTCGATACCGGCAACGGCGTGGCCGGCGGCCTTGCGCCCAAGTTGTTCAAGAAGCTCGGCTGTGAACTGGTCGAACTGTTCACCGAAATCGACGGCAACTTCCCGAACCATCACCCGGACCCGGCTCACCCGGAAAACCTGCAGGACGTGATCCGCGCGCTGAAGGAAACGGACGCCGAAATCGGCTTCGCGTTCGACGGCGACGGCGACCGCCTCGGCGTGGTCACCAAAGACGGCCAGATCATCTATCCGGACCGTCAGCTCATGCTGTTCGCCGAAGAAGTGCTGTCGCGCAACAAGGGCGCGCAGATCATTTACGACGTGAAATGCACGCGTAACCTCGCCAAGTGGGTAAAGGACAAGGGCGGCGAGCCGCTCATGTGGAAGACCGGCCACTCGCTGGTCAAAGCGAAACTGCGCGAAACCGGCGCCCCGCTGGCCGGCGAAATGAGCGGCCACGTGTTCTTCAAGGACCGCTGGTACGGTTTCGACGACGGCCTGTACACGGGAGCGCGTCTGCTCGAAATCCTCACGCGTGTGGAAGACCCGAGCAAGCTGCTGAACTCGCTGCCGAACTCGAACTCCACGCCGGAACTGCAACTGAAGCTCGAAGAAGGCGAAAACTTCGAACTCATCGCGCGTCTGCAGAAAAACGCACAATTCACCGGCGCGGACGACGTCGTGAAGATCGACGGCCTGCGCGTCGAGTATCCGGACGGTTTCGGTCTCGCTCGCTCGTCGAACACCACGCCGGTCGTGGTGATGCGCTTCGAAGCCGATAACGACGCGGCGCTCAGGCGCATCCAGGAAGACTTCCGCCGGGTGATCATGGCGGAGAAGCCGGACGCGAAGCTGCCGTTCTAAACGCATGAGCGGCACCGCGGTTCGGTTCGAACCGCGGTGGCCGTCGAACGCGGCGCGGGTTTCTCTTACCGCGCCGCGTTTTTTCATGCGGTGTGCATGCAACGCGCTAGAATTGCCGTCCTCATGAGAAACGGCTGAGTGTTTCAGGTTTTCTCATGCCCCTTGGGGCTCTCTCAACGCATCTTCGGGCCGGATAGCCGGTTTTCCCACTTTTGAGCGTGCAAAAGATACTGATCGTGAGGGTGTCGTCGCTGGGCGACGTCGTTCACAACATGCCGGTGATCGCCGATATCCGACGCCGCCATCCCGAGGCCCAGATCGACTGGCTCGTCGAAGAAAGCTTCGTGGGGCTCGTGCAACTCGTGAGCGGCGTGCACCGGGCGATTCCCGTGTCGCTGCGGCGGTGGCGCAAGCGCATTCTGTCGGTCGACAACTGGCGCGAGATCGGCGCATTTCGCCGCGCGCTCGCCGCCGAACACTACGACCTCGTGATCGACTGCCAGGGGCTCATCAAGACCGCGTGGGTCGCGAGCATGGCGCGCGGCACGCTGGTCGGTCTCGCGAACCGCACGGACGGCGCGGGCTTCGAATGGCCGGTGCGCTTCTTCTACGACAAGCGCGTGCCAATCGAGCCGCGCACTCACGTGGTCGAGCGTACGCGCCAACTGGTCGCGGCCGCGCTGAACGACCCGCCGCCGCAGCCCACCGACGACATCGACTTCGGCATCGACACCGGGCGTGCGGCGCTGGCCTTGTCGGAGGCGAATCTGAACTTGCCGGTGCCGTACGTCGTGTTCGTGCACGCTACCTCGCGCGCCGACAAGCAGTGGCCCGACACGGCATGGATCGAGTTGGGGCAGTCTCTCGTGCGGCGCGGCGCGTCGATCGTGCTGCCGTGGGGCAGCGAAGAGGAGCGCGCGACCAGCGAGCGTCTGGCGAAAGAGTTCGGCGCCGCGGCCATCGTGCCGCCCAGGCTCTCGTTGCCGGCGGTGGTCGGCCTGATCGAAGGCGCGGCCGCCACCGTCGGTGTTGACACAGGTCTGGTTCACATCGCCGCGGCGCTGAAGCGACCGACGGTCGAGTTGTACAATTTCGCCACTGCGTGGCGCACCGGCGGCTACTGGTCGCCGAACGTCGTCAATCTCGGCACGGCCGGACAGCCGCCCACGCTGCAACAGGTGAAGTCGGCACTCGCGGGCTTCGGCCTGCTATGACCCGTCCGGGGCGCTCCGCCTTGCGCTCCAACCGTTTTCAAGGGCGACCATGAACGAAACCCAGATCATCGAAGTAGCGAACGCCGACTGGCACGGGCGCAACCTGTCCGTGCCGCGCGAGACGCTGCTTGCCGGCGTCGAACGCGGCAAAGTGCTGTATTTCCCGAATCTGCGCTTCGCGATCGAAGGCGGCGAACAGGCGCTGCTCGATCCCGCGCTCGCCGATCCGAACCGCAAGAACATCAGCCTCGAACCCAATGGCGGCGCGCTGCACGGTGTGGCCGGCGACGCCGTCACGCAATCCGCCGTGCGTGCGTTGATCGCGCGTTATCAGACCAATGCGCGCACGCTGGTCGACGGACTCTTTCCCGAATACAACGGCAGGTTGCGCGTGGCGCCGACCAGTCTGCGGCTGCATCAGGTGGAAACGCGCGAGACGTCATGGCGCAAAGACGATAGCCGTCTGCATGTGGACGCTTTTCCCTCCCGGCCGAACTACGGCGAGCGTATTCTGCGCGTGTTCACCAACGTCAATCCGCATGGCGCGCCGCGTGTGTGGCGCGTCGGCGAACCGTTCGAAGACATGGCCAAACGTTTCCTGCCGCGCATCAAGCCGCAAATGCCGGGCGCCGCATGGCTGCTGAACCTGCTGCACGTGACCAAATCGCCGCGCAGCGAGTACGACCATTTGATGCTGCATCTGCACGACGGCATGAAAGCCGACCTCGATTATCAGAAGTCGAGCCCGCAGGAGACCATGCCGTTTCCGCCCGGCAGCGTCTGGGTGTGTTTCTCGGATCAGACTTCGCACGCGGTGATGTCCGGCCAGTTCATGCTGGAGCAGACTTTCTTCCTGCCGGTCAAGGCGATGGCGCAGCCGGAATGCGCGCCACTCGGAATTCTCGAGCGCCTGAAGGGCAGGGCGCTGGTTTGAGCGCCCCGTTCCATTTGCCGGTTTCGCTCGATGGATTGGCTCGTCGCTTCAGGCAGGCGGAGCGCCGATGCTGAGGGCGATCTATCGCGCGCTCTGGTGGATCATCGCGCCGCTTGCTGTGTTGCGCCTGTTGATACGCTCGCGCAAGGAACGCGGCTATCGGGAGCATATCGGTGAGCGCTTTGGCTATTCGCGCGGCCGGTTGCCCGAAGACAATGCGCCGCTAATTTGGGTGCACGCGGTGTCGGTGGGCGAGACGCGCGCCGCGCAACCGCTGATCGATGCGCTGATCAAGGCGCGTCCCGACGCGCGCATTCTGCTCACGCACATGACGCCGAGCGGGCGTGCCACCGGCGAGGAGATTTTCGGCGACCGGGTCTTGCGCAGCTATCTGCCGTACGACATGCCGCACGCCGTGCAGCGGTTTTTGCGGGCATGGCGGCCTTCGCTCGGTCTGGTGATGGAAACCGAAGTGTGGCCCACGCTGATCGACGAGTGCCGTCGTGCGGACGTGCCGCTGGTGTTGACTAATGCGCGGATGTCGGCCCGCTCGTATAAGCGCGCGGCGAAGTTCGGCAGCGCGACCAAGGACGTGTTCGGCGGCTTTGCACGTGTGCTGGCCCAGAGCCCATCGGATGCCGAGCGGCTGACCGCGCTCGGCGCGCGCAACGTGGCCGTGCTCGGCAATCTGAAATTCGACATGAGCACGCCGCCGGAACTGGCGGCGCGCGGGCATGCGTGGCGCGCGGCGATCGGCGCGCGTCCGGTGTGGGTCGCGGCGAGTACGCGCGAGGGGGAAGAGGAACTGGTGCTGCAGGCGTTCGCGGCGCTAGGCATTGATAACGCGCTGCTGATTCTGGTGCCGCGTCATCCGCAACGTTTCAACGAAGTGGCCGGGCTGGTCGAGAAGGCTGGGCTGCGGATCGCGCGACGGTCGGTGTGGGCGCCGGATGCCAAGGTGGCGTCGGCGGCCACGAGTGGTGGAGTGCCGCCGTTGCCTGCGGGCGTGAACGTGCTGCTGGGCGATTCGATGGGTGAGTTGGGAGCTTACTATGCCGCGTCGGATCTGGCGTTCATCGGCGGTAGTTTGTTGCCGTTGGGTGGGCAGAATCTGATCGAGGCGTGCGCGGTCGGTGTGCCGGTGCTGATCGGACCGCATGTGTTCAACTTCACGCAGGCCACCGCGGATGCGGTGGCGGCGGGCGCCGCGGTGCAGGTTAAGGATCCTGCGGATCTGGGGCGGGCGTTGCGCGAGTTGTTCGGTGATAAGGCCAGAAGGCTGGCCATGGGCGGCGCAGCGTCGGCATTCGCTGCGCGCCATCGTGGCGCGACGGCGCGTACCGTGGATGTGTTGATGGCGTTGTTGCCGGAAGAATGAGGGGAGAGGCGAAACGTGTCGTGCTCGCTCGCCCGCCTCAAACCTTCAACAACCCCTTCTCCTCAATAAACTTCACCACCACCTCCAACCCGTCGAGCGCCTTCAGATTGCACATCACGAAGGGCCGCTCGCCGCGCATCTTCTTCGCGTCCGACGCCATCACCTCGAGGTTCGCGCCGACCATCGGCGCGAGGTCCGTCTTGTTGATCACCAGCAAATCGGACTTCGTAATGCCGGGCCCGCCTTTACGCGGAATCTTTTCGCCGCCCGCCACATCGATCACGTAGATCGTCAAATCCGACAATTCCGGACTGAACGTCGCGGCGAGGTTGTCGCCGCCCGATTCGATGAACACGATATCCGCATCGGGAAAACGCGTCAGCATGCGGTCGACCGCTTCCAGATTGATCGAGGCATCCTCGCGAATCGCCGTGTGCGGACAGCCGCCCGTTTCGACGCCCATGATCCGTTCGGCCGGCAACGCGCCCGCCACGGTCAACAGACGCTGATCTTCTTTCGTATAGATGTCGTTGGTGATGGCGACGAGGTCGTACTGTTCGCGCATCGCCTTGCAGAGCATTTCGAGCAGCGTGGTTTTGCCCGAGCCGACCGGGCCGCCGACGCCCACGCGCAGCGGCGGCAGTTTTTTCGTGCGGACGGACGAGTGGGCGGGCTGATGAAGTGCGTTCATGATGGATCGTTTTATGAGCGAAAGAGCCGCGAATACTGCGACTCGTGACGCGCCGAAAGAATGCCGAGTTGCGGCGCGAAAGTGTTGATGTTCTCGGGCGACGTGGCCATGGCGCGCGTGACGGCAGCATCGATCGGCTCGCGCAAAGCGACGATGATGCGTTGACCGGCGAGCTGTCCCAACGGCACGGCCTTCAACGCGGCGGCGGCCTGGTTCTCCACCCAGCTGAAGGCGTAGGCGGCGAGCGCGGCGTCGACGGCGGCGTCGTGCGCGTAGGCGGCGAAAGCGAACGCCGTGGGTTGAGCGAGCGGCGTCAGCGAGGCGAGCGTCGTGCGCCGCTCGGCGTCGCCCCATTCGAGCGATACGCACAACTGCCGCAACGACCAGCCCATCTGCTCCGTTTCGCGGCGCAGTTCCGCGGATTCGCGGCTCGCCAGGAATTCGCTGTTGGCCTGCGCGAGGGCCGAAGCGTCATGCGTGCGCCAGCGTTCCATCTGATGCGCGAGGAACGGCAGTTCGCCGTGCGCGAGCACGTCGGTCAAGCCGCTGGCGATCCAGTCGCGGGCGGAGTCGGCGTCGGTGATCAGTTGCGCTTCGATGGCGGCTTCCAGACCCTGCGAATAGCTGAATGCGCCGATCGGCAGCGCCGGCGACGCAAGGTGCAGCAGCGCCGTCAGTTCAGCGATGCGCATGATGGTGGTGATGCCCGTGGCCGCACGATTCGTCGTGGACGTGATCGTCGTGATCGTGATCGTGCCCATGCTCATGGCCGTGGTCATGACCGTGCGAATGCGAATGACCCTGCGCCGCGTGGCTATGCTCATGGTCGTGACCATGCTCATGTCCATGATGTTCGCCGAACACCTGTTGCACGAGCGCATAGTCTTCGGCGAAGGTTTCGTCGTGGCCATGCTTGTGGCCGCCGCCATACGCGCCGGACTCCGGCTGGAACGGCATCGAAACCTGATCGACGCTCGCGCCGATGCGCTTGAGCATGTCGGCCAGCACCGGATCGTATTCGAGCTTCAGGTAATCGGCGCCGACTTCCACTGGCGTGTGGCGGTTGCCGAGGTGATAAGCGGCGCGAGTCAGAGTTAACGCGTTTTTCGCGCGCACGTAGAGCACCGTTTCCGGCGCGGCGACGACGCGTACGAGGCCGCCGTCGTCGGCGACCAGAACGTCGCCGTCGCGCAGCACGGTGCCGCGCGGCAACAGCAGCGCGACTTCTTCGCCGTTATCGAGCGTGGCCGCGAGCCGGCTCTTGCGGCGATCGTCGAACGCCAGTGTCAGCGTCGGCGCGCGCTTGACCAGCACGGGCGCGAGCTTCAGATGCGGCGCGATAAGTTTGTCGATGGTGCGCATGGGCTAGAACAGGAAGTAGCGTTGCGCCATTGGCAGCACGGTGGCCGGTTCGCAGGTCAGCAACTGACCGTCGGCAATCACCTGATAGGTTTCCGGATCGACACTGATCGCCGGACGCCACGCATTGTGGATCATGTCTGCCTTCGAAATGTTGCGGCAGTTCCTGACCGCAACGATACGCTTGTTCAGGCCGTAGCGTTCGCCGACGCCCGCATCGGCGGCCATCTGCGAGACAAAGGTCAGCGACGTGCGTCCCAGGGCGCCGCCGCGTGTGGCGAACATCTCGCGATAATGCACCGGCTGCGGCGTCGGAATCGACGCGTTCGGGTCGCCCATTTGCGCCATGGCGATCATGCCGCCCTTGAGGATCAGCGACGGCTTGATGCCGAAAAACGCCGGCTCCCAGAACACCAGGTCGGCCCACTTGCCCGGCTCGATCGAGCCGACCTCGTGCGCAATGCCGTGCGTGATCGCCGGATTGATCGTGTACTTGGCGACGTAGCGCTTCGCACGGAAGTTGTCGTGGCGCGCGTTGTCTTCAGGCAGTGCACCGCGTTGCACCTTCATTTTGTGCGCCGTCTGCCAGGTGCGGATGATCACCTCGCCGACGCGGCCCATCGCCTGCGAGTCCGACGACAGCATCGACAGCGCGCCGAGGTCGTGCAGGATGTCTTCGGCGGCAATGGTCTCGCGGCGAATGCGCGATTCGGCGAACGCGATGTCTTCGGCAATCGACGGGTCCAGGTGGTGGCACACCATCAGCATGTCGAGATGCTCTTCGAGCGTATTGACGGTGTACGGGCGCGTCGGATTGGTCGAGGAGGGCAGCACGTTCGCTTCGCCGCATACCTTGATGATGTCCGGCGCGTGGCCGCCGCCCGCGCCTTCCGTGTGATACGTGTGAATCGTGCGGCCCTTGAACGCGGCCACGGTCGCTTCGACGAAACCGGCTTCGTTCAGCGTGTCAGTGTGAATCGCGACCTGCGTGTCGGTATCGTCGGCGACTGAGAGGCAGTTGTCGATCGCGGCGGGCGTCGTGCCCCAGTCCTCATGCAGCTTCAAACCGATCGCGCCCGCGGCGATCTGCTCCAGTGCCGGCTGCGGCAGACTCACGTTGCCCTTGCCGAGAAAGCCGAGATTCATCGGATAACCGTCCGCCGCTTGTAGCATGCGTTCGAGATGCCACGGACCCGGTGTGCAAGTGGTCGCGTTGGTGCCCGTGGCCGGACCGGTGCCGCCACCGAGCATCGTGGTCACGCCGCTCGCGAGCGCCTCTTCGATCTGCTGCGGGCTGATGAAGTGAATATGCGTGTCGATGCCGCCGGCCGTCACGATCAGGCCTTCGCCCGCGATCACTTCGGTGGAGGCGCCGATCGCGATCGTCACGTTCGGCTGAATGTCGGGATTGCCCGCTTTGCCGATTGCGGCGATGCGGCCGTCCTTGATGCCGATATCGGCTTTGACGATGCCCCAGTGATCGAGAATCACGGCATTCGTGACGACGGTATCGACCACCTCGGCATGCACGCGTTGCGACTGGCCCATGCCGTCGCGAATCACTTTGCCGCCGCCGAATTTCACTTCTTCGCCGTAGGTGGTGAAGTCGCGCTCGACTTCGATCAGCAATTCGGTGTCGGCGAGGCGCACGCGGTCGCCGGCGGTGGGGCCGAACATTTCCGCGTATGCGCGGCGGCCAATGCGTAAGGTCATGGTGTGGGTCCGGAAATGAACAGGGCGATCTGGGCGCGTGCAAAGAGGCAGGGGGGCCTCACAGCTTGCCCATCACCTTGCCGTTGAAGCCGTAGACGACGCGATCGCCCACCAGTTCGACCAGCTCGACGGTGCGCTCCTGGCCGGGCTCGAAGCGCACGGCGGTGCCCGCCGCGATGTTCAGCCGGAAGCCGCGCGCGACGTCGCGATCGAACGAGAGCGCCTCGTTCACTTCGTAGAAGTGATAGTGCGAGCCGATCTGCACCGGACGGTCGCCGGTATTCGACACGACCACCGTGACGGTGGCGCGGCCCGCGTTCAGTTCGTGTTCGCCGTCGTCGATGAGGAGTTCGCCGGGAATCATCTAGCCTGCCTTATGTGATTGCAGTGATCAGGGGATCGGGTGATGAACGGTGACGAGTTTGGTGCCGTCGGGGAACGTGGCTTCGACCTGGATGTCGGGAATCATTTCCGCCACACCTTCCATGACGTCGTTGCGGGTGAGCAGCGTGGTGCCGTAGTGCATCACTTCGGCGACGGTTTTGCCGTCGCGGGCCGCTTCCATCAGCGCGGCGGTGATGAAGGCGATGGCTTCCGGATAGTTCAGTTTGAGGCCGCGCGCGCGGCGCCGTTCGGCAAGCAGCGCGGCGGTGAAGATCAGCAGCTTGTCCTTCTCGCGAGGTGTCAGCTTCATCGAATGAGTGCGTAGGGTTGTGACGTTCGTTGCGACGGTCCGGGAGGGGCCGGCCACGACAATGATTGGCGCTGCGTGTCATGGCCGGGATCGCGTGCGCCGCACGGGATGCGTCCATGACGAGTGCAATGCCGGATAAGCCGGTCACGGTATCAAGTTCGGCTAACGGCGCGCTTACAGATCGGCCGGCAGCGGCGCGCTGAACCACTTCTTCGACATCGTGTTGAGCGTGCCGTCCTGCTTCGCCTGCGCGATGGCGGCGTTCACTTTCTGCTGCAGGCGTGGCTCGTTCTTGTTCATACCGACGAAGCACGGCGAATTCTTGATGACGAACTTCGGCTCCGGGCGGCGCGGCGGATTCTTCGCGAGGATCGCGGCCGCGACGATGTTGCCCGCGGCGATCAACTGCACCTGGCCCGACAGGAACGCGGCGATGGTCGCGTTGTTATCCTCGAAGCGCTTGATGGTCGCGTTCGGCGCCATTTGCGTGAGACCGATTTCCTCGAGCGCGCCGCGGGTTGCGCCGACCGTCTTGCCGGTCAGATCGGCGGGGCCGCTAACCTTGATGTCGGCGGGACCGAACACGCCCTGGTAGTACGGCGCATAGGCGGTCGAAAAATCGATCACCTTCTCGCGATCCGGCGTCTTGCCGAGCGACGAGATCACCAGGTCGACCTTGCCCGTTTGCAGATACGGAATGCGGTTGGCGCTATTGACCGGCACGAGTTCGAGCTTCACGTTCATCGACTTCGCGAGCAGGGCGGCGGTGTCGATGTCGTAGCCCTGCGGCTTCATGTCCGCGCCCACTGAGCCGAACGGCGGATAGTCTTCCGGCACGGCGACTTTGAGCACACCGGCTTTGGCGATGTTATCGAGCGTGTCCGCGTGAGCGGCGGGCGCGGTGACGGCGAGGACGGGCGAGAGCAACAGTGCGGCGAGCCACGCGCGACGCGCGGGGCGAAGAGTCGATCGGGTCATGTTCTGTGAGCGGTGGTGGCGACGAGCGGTCGGCTGCCGTCGGGACGCGGCAGTATCGTGGGAAGGAGCAGAGCAAGGTGCATGCCAAAGCGGTCGGGCTTGGGCTGGCAAGGCGTGCGCAGTCCCGATGCACAGACTTGATGCATTGCAATGCGCCGGATTGGTGCGTTGCTGGTTTTGCGCGGGTGACTGACTCCGGCGCGAGACACACGAAACGCACCGGATCTTTCTCCTCGTTCAGCTGCGCCGGACGACTGGATGAATGACGTGAATGCGTTGCGTGCGATCTGCGCGTTTTGAATGGCGTTCGACTTTGCTTTGCGAATATGCATGACTGGCCGGGCATATTCCTAGGTGTGCCGACGGCTCGCGTAGATATCAACGAGGAATGCGACCGCCGTCGGCCGCAGCGGAAACCGGCGTCGCCGAGGGCAAGCCGGGCGGCGGACCGCTGTCGGGCAGGCTGAACATCGACATTGAGTTGGGGCAACGGAAAGCGGTGAGCACATCGCTGGTCAGCGGGTTGGCGACGCTGCCCGCACCGGTGATATCGAGTACTGCCTTGCGCCCGTCGAAATCGAATTCGACGCGCGTGCGCCCGGGCGTAGCCGTTTGGACGATCTGCCCCTTGCGCAACAGACGCATGAGCGCCCAGGGGCCGTCCGCCGCGATCGTCGAAGTTTCGGGGCGAATGCGCGGACTCGCGGTCATTTCGGCGTGCACCCCGCCGCGCGGCCCGGGCCAGCTCACCGCAAATGGTGCGACGGGCCCATGTTGATACAACATGCTTTGACCATCTATGTCGATCGCCAGTGTCGTCACGGTCGGATCGAGTTCGGGCACGCGGATTTCGGTTTTCCAAAGAAGTTGCTTGCCCTGGTCGCCGAAGAACACGTCGCGGATTTGCCTCGCATGCCGGAATGGTTCGAGGTCGGGGCCCTGTACGGGCTCCGTGGCGCCCGGCAGCGTTCTGTAGCGCCACGGCTTCGCCGAGGTATCGACGAACGGTGCGAGGTTCTTCGTGAAGAAGTCGTCGATCACGCCGCCCTGTGCGAATACGCGTGTGAAGTCGTCGACACTCACGTCGCGCGGACTGTCTGGCGCAAAAGGATAGTTGCCCTCCACGGTCATTCGGCAGGTATCGCTGACCACGGCCTGCATCTGCCGCGAAAGCAGTTGGCCGATGCCCTGATTGACTTCGCGCGAGCCCTGTACCGAGAGGCCGAGCAACACCTCGCGAAATGGCGCCGGCGTGGTGTTGGCTGCCATTTTCAGTTTCGCCGCGGCATCGCTGGCGGGCGGCATGCTGTTGTTTGCGATCGCGTTATCCGCGACCGTCAGTGTGGTGTAGTAATCGTTGAGCAGGCTCGTTACGCCGTCGAGACCTGTCTTGCCGGCCTGGGCGGTTGCCGGCGCATCGGCGGCCGAAGTGTCGGCGCTGCCTGTGACCATCTCGCGCAGCGCGGCGAAATGGCCGTCCACCAGTTCGCGCTCGACGCGTTCTTCCGCGCGGATGCCCAGCGCCTTATCCACTTTCTGACTGAACTGGTCGGACGTTTTCTGCAGCAGAGAACCATTGGCGGCCGCGATCGACTGGGTGAGCGTCGTTTCATGCACGGATGCGCGAGCAAGGCGCGCCAGCGGCGAATCGGGTGCTGCGAACTGGCGCAGCACCTGCAGATTGAAGGCGAGGCTCGTACCGGCGACCGTGCGGATATCGCCGAGGAAAGCGTCCCACTGCTGCGCGTATTCGGTCAGATAGAGCCGGCGAATGGCTTCCGTCAGCGGATCGTCGGCGCTCGTTACCGTGCTCACGATTTCAGCCGTTTTTTTTTGAGCCTCGCCAAGATACGAACGTCCCATGACCCAGGCGTCGTCGTCGCGCGCTGCCTGGACGAACTCCGGCAGCCGCTTGTCGAACAGGTTCCGGTATCCGTCGAACGTGAAAAGGCCCGGCACGCCGCGAGAGAGCGGCGCGCCGCTTGCGCGCGTGAACACCGTGCCGGCCTGCGGTCCGACCGCGCGAAGCAGCGTGAACTCGTCGGGCGCCTCCTTCTGCATGTCCGCCTTCGCGCGCTCGTAGAGCCGCTGCGTGGCATTGCTGCCGTCGAGAAATGCGCGGGCTTGCAGGATCAAGCCGTCGTTGCGGATCAGCGGCGACTGAACGATACGCTCACCGGAAAATAACTGCTCGACGTGTTCGATCATGGAAGCTCGTCCACCGAAGATCGACGCGCTGTCATTTTTTGCCCAGTCGTCGAGTACCCAGGCCTTGACGTCGGTCGAGTGGAACCTGGCCTTGTCATACAGCATCAAGTAGACGCGCAACGCGTCGTAGGTTGCTTTGGCATCCTTGTTCGCCATCGACTGAGCAATGACGTCTTCCAGACGATGGACGATGGACGGCAGCAGCAGGTTGTCCTCAAGCGCGCGATAGATGTCGCGGCTCGTCTCGACGACACCCGGCGCGCTGTAGAGGCCATAGCGAAAGCGGCTGTCAGGATCCGACAGATCCAGTCCTGTCCAGGTCGGCAGGTAGCGCGCCTCGCCCAACGTGTCCGGCACGGCTTCCGGTTTGGGCTCGCGGTAAAGCTGCGCGACCTTGGCCGCGAGTGCCTGGGTCTTGCGCGCGATCGCATCCAGATAGTCGGTGTTGTTGCCGAAGCTCACACGCATGCCCATTGCGAGCCAGACGAACAATACGAGGCCGAGCGTATGCCCGAGCAGCCGTAACAGGCGGAAACGGTACTCCCAGCGCAGATTGGGACGCACCAGATGCGCTTCGGGAAAGACGACCTTCGTGAACAGATCGTGCAAAAAGTAGCTATGGTTCGCGGCGGGCCGCGCCGCGTCCGCCGAGAACAGGCGACTGCGCCCCGCCATCAGACGCTGCACGACCGTGAGCGGTTCAGCAGTGACAGTTTGCCCTGCCTGCAACGCACTCGTGAAATAGACGCCTCGCAGCATCGTGTGATTTTGCGTATCGTCGTAACGCGAATCGATGAACAGTTGCCCCAGCAACTCGGCAAGCGGAACGCAGAGCGCGGCGAACGCTTCCGGCAGTGCCGCGAGCCGCCGGCGGCGCTCGATGTCGTACTCGTCTTCCAGCCGTGTGTTCACGCCGCCGGCGAGACGCGTGACAAGCTGCCTGAGTTCTGCGCTGCAGGCAACGGCGAGGTTGCTCCGGGCCGATTGGCCACTGACCGGGAGCGTGAATCCCCACATTTGCGCGCGATGTTCCTCGGTCAGCGAGCCGAAATAATCGGCGAACCCGGACAAGCGGTCCATTTGCGTGATCATCAGGTACACCGGGAAGCGGATGCCCAGCCGGGCGCGCAAATCGGCCAGCCGTTCGCGCAGCAGGTCCGCTTCGGTCGCGCGCACCGCGGGGTCGGAGGCCGTCAGTATGTCGAGGCTTATTGCGAGCACGGCGCCGTTGATCGGCGCGCGCGGGCGGTGACGGCGAAGCAGGTCGAGGAAACCATGCCATTCGTCTTCGTCGACACGCCGACGCCAGTCGGCATCATCGACTGCAGCGTTCGTTTGCTGAGTTGCCGGTGTGTCGTGGCCGGCGTTTTTCTCGGCGTTGTCTGCGCGGTTGTCGGCAATCACGGGCAATGATTGGGTGGATGCGCCATGTCGAGTGTAGTGGCCGGCGGTATCGATCAGAACGGCGTCGTTCGACAGCCACCAGTCAATATTTTTCGTGCTGACAGATGCGCCAGCCGTTCGCGGCATCGCTCCGCCAATCGGGAACGCCAGTCCAGCGTTCAGCAATGCACTTGTCTTGCCGGAGGAGGTCGAGCCGAGCGCGATGAACCAGGGCAGTTCGTACAGATACCGCGTGCCCTGGAAGAGCCGCCCCACGCCTCGCGCGCCCGTGCGCATGGACTTCAGCCGGGCGAGCGCGGCGTTGATGCGAGCCTCGACCTCTTTGAGTCTGCCAGCGGCCGGCGGCGCCTCTTTCTTGCCGCCGAACGTCAGCGCCTTTTTTAGGAACGCTTCGTCGCTGCGCATTTTCTGCCAGAGCCAGTACAGACCGAACGCGGCCAGAAGCGCCAGCACGACGGCAATGGCGATCACGCGCGCCGCGACAGATGTCAGCGGCGCGGCATGCCCGAAGCTCAACAGCGGCCCTGCGTACCAGACCAGCAGGCACAGCAGCGCTCCGAACACCACGCCGGTCGACCAGCCCTTGAGCCAAAGCAGTGCGCTCACGAGCAGCAGCGCGATCACGAGGACGCGCATGCCGACGCTAACAAGAGGCTTGAGGCCGCCGAACGCGACGAACGGCCCCAAAAACCAGATCACCAGTCCGAGGACCAACAGCGCGAGGAATGCGAGGAACCAGCGCGATACCAGAAACGACAACTTCTTCATCCTTGAGTCCCGATGGGCATGATATTGATCAGGGGGTGACCGTGATTTCTACGCGGCGGTTCTGCGCGCGGCCTTGCGCCGTTGCGTTGTCGCCAATGGGATTCGCCTCGCCGCCGCCGATGGCCTCGAGCCGTGCCGCAGCCACACCCGATGCTTGCAACATCTGCATGACCTGGGTTGCGCGCTCTTCGGAGAGCGCATCGTTCGATGCGAACTGGCGGCTCCTGATCGGCAGATTGTCGGTATAACCGGTGACCGTGACCTTACCCGGTACTTTGCCGACTTCGTTTGCGATCTTCGCGATCAGCGGTCCCATCGACGCGTTGACGTTGGCGCCGCCTGGCGCGAACATCGAGTCACCGCGGAATGTCACCGAACTGTGGCGTGTGTCTTCATCGACGCTGACTGTGCCGGCCGCGATTTCGTTCTTCAACAGTTCCTTGAGATGCGGCAGCCGTGGGGCCGGCGGCGGTGTCAGATGGCCGATATCGATAATCTGCTTTTCGACATCCGCGCTGTGGTCGAGCAGATGGTATTTGAACCAGCCGAACAGGCCGAGCAGGATCAGCCCGAGAACGGCAAACGTGATCCAGACCGGAAAGTCGTAGACAGACAGGCGCCGTCCGCGGGCGTCCGATTGCACTCGCGGCGACAGCGCGATCGGCACGACCCCGCGCTGCGTCTGGATCTCGTTGTAGAGCCGTTGGCGCACGGAATCATGCTTGCGAGCGCCGTCGGCTTCATGGCGATAGCGGCCCATGAAGCCGAGGCTCAGGATCCGATAGATCACTTCGAGCAGGTCGAGATGCTCGCGCGGCTCGTTCATCAGCCGTCCGATCAGCAGATAGACCTTGTCGCCGCCTTGACGGTCCTCGTGGAATTCGGTGGCCAAGCCTTTGCGAAGCCATTCGACGCCGGTTTCGCGTTGACCCCAAACGGTCTTTCCGGCGGCCTCGTCGAGCGCCGTGGCCAGACAGTAACGCGCGCCGATCATGTGATCGCGTCTGATATTCGCTTGCTCGCACAGTCGCTGGAAGATGCGCACCTCCTGTTTGAGCAGCAGGTGAAGCTGATCGATGGCCGTCAGATCCAGATTGTCGGGCATGTCGGCAAGCGCGCGCAGCAACGGGCGCGCGGCTTCCAGCAGCGGATTGATCGCGTCCTCCACGGCCTGCAGGCGGGTGGCCTGCGGTTCACCGGCGGGGATGCTGGCGAGCAACGTGGCCGGCAGTTCGGGCTTCGCGCCGGACGCGGAGTCGCCAGCTTTTTTCTCCATGCCGGCGGACGTAGCGCGGCCGTCGGGCGCGAAAGCTGTACCGAAAGAAGGCAGTCCTCGGTCTGGATTCACTGTGTTTCCCTGATGCGATGATGAACGGGCGCTTCTACGGAAGCGCTCCTCTTTTCCGGTGAGTCACGGCTTATCAGCGCACGCCCCACAGTTCCAGCCTGAGTGCGGGGAAATCACCCGCCACATGCAGCGCAATGCCACCATGCTGCGCAACGGTCTCCCACAGCGGGCCCGTACGCGCGAGTTCGTAGTACACATAGCCGGCGTTGAATGGAATCTGCCGCGGCGGCACGGGCAGCGCCTGAAGCGCAATGCCCGGCAGGCGCGAGCGCACCAGATCCGGCAGACGTTCGGACGGTCCCATCTTGGCCTGCATGGCGAATTGCTGGACCAGCGTGTCCGGCGGCATCTGGGCCGACACGGCGAGGACCAGCGAACTGAAACTGCGAATCTCCGCCGGATCGACCACCGCGTTGCGCATGCCATATCCCGCGTCGGTAAACGGAATGCTTTGCGCACTGCGTACGAGGACCGCGTTGAGCAGCCAGTGTGTGTCGTCGACCACGGGCTTCAGGCACAGATGCGGCTCGATGTGTTGATACGGCGGATGGCTTTCGAGCGGCCGGCGCGTCTGCGGACGCACGTAGGTCGAGAGTTCTCCAGCCATGCTGAGCAGGAGCGCGTAGAGATCGACGGGGGAGGTGGTCGGAACCCGGCGCAGGTGTTGCAACAGCGGTTCGTAGCGGTTGAGCGTTTGCAGCAGCAGATAATCCGAGACCTCCGCAACCGTGCCGGCCTGGCCGTCGCTCCCGGTCAGCCGTTTGGCGAGCGCATCCGCACGCAGGCGCGTGAGGTCGTGGACCTTCGCCAGCCAGCTCGTGAGCAGCGCGTTGGCGCCATAGCCCGACACCGGCGGGACCAGCGTATCGTCGAGTTCGATGCTGCCGTCAGCGCGAAGCGTCTTGACTCGCGTCAACGGTAGACCGATCCACGCGTCGGTCATCTCTTTCTGCGGCACCAGTCGCAGCCGCAGGTTGGATAGTTGAACGGCTTTCGGACCCTGTCCGATCGAGTTTGTATCGCGCAAGTCCGTGTCGAACACGGCATAGCGGGCGAGCGAATGGGAGGACTCGTCGAAGCTGGTTTCTTCCGCGTTGGGCACGCGAATCGACACGGCAAGATGGATGACCTGGTCCAGATGCTCCGGGCGTACCGTCAGCGGTGCGGGCGGCGGCGTGTTGCCTGGCGTATCGAAGGGCGTGCCGTCGGCGAATACGCCGTTGGCGGACTTCAGGATTACTTTGCCGAGCGCGAGCGCTTCATTGTCGATTGCGTAGTGAGAGAAGCCGAAGAAAAAGGGCGAAAGTGGCGCCGCGCGCTTGTGAGCGAAATGTTCGAGGTAGCGTTCCTGCTGCTGGAAAAGCTGAGGGCGCAGGAACAGACCTTCACTCCAGGTGACCTTGTTATACCAACTCATGCGTGTGGTCCATTACTTGTTTTGTTTTTGTGCGTCGGTGATCCGGATCGCACTGGTATCGAGATTGATCGTCAGCTTCAGTTTCGGCGCGATCCGGTACCACGCAGCCGGTGGCGATGACGGCAGTGTCCAGGTGGCGCGCCACACGGAGTTCGGCAGATCGCGGTAGGCCGCGACGACACCTAGTGCGGTCGTGGCCTGATCGGCGTTGCGTTGGATAGTCCTGTTTTCTCCCGGGCGAAGCTGCAACTGCTCGCGCACGACGAGGTCGTCGGCGAGCACGGTCTTGTCCTTGTCCTGCAGCGAGAAAAAGTCGGCGGCAGTGAACGCGTCGGCGTTTTTCAATTCGTAAATGCGCACCACGATCGGCGCGGCGCGTTTCTGGTCATCGGGATTGACGCTCGATGAGGCGGTTATCGACAGGTCGAGCTTCACGGGTTCATGAACGGCTTTGGGATCGTTGCTCGCGCATGCGGTGAGTCCGAGCACGCAGATAAGTGCGACGACGTGAGTGGACGGGCGCATCGGCAGTGAACAGGGGAAGTGGGGCGTTATAGGGTCCGGCGCGCACGCCGGACCTCGCAAGACAAGAGCGCTTACGCTTCCTTGTTGAGTTTGATGTCGTAGCCTGCCGTCACGGCGCCACCACTGCCGCCCTGGGCGTTCTGCACGACGTATTCCTGCTTGACCTTCGCGAACGACAGGCGCACTTGTTCACGGATGCCGTTGTCAGCATTGCTGCCCGACGGATGAACCTGCGTAACGATGACGTCGTTCATCGTGATCTTCAGGTATTCGAGCGGATTGCCGCCTGCCTTGCGCACGGTCAGCACGGCTTGGTCGATGTGCTTGCCGGTCAGGCAATACTTCATCAGGTTCGGGCTTGCACGATCGACCAGGTGCTCGAACGCCAGATCTTCGACAGTTGCCTTACCCGCGCCGCCGCCCGAACCCATGTGCATGTTCGACTGCTGCAGGATTTGCCAGCCCCAGCTCGACACTTCGATTTCATTCTTGTGCGCCGAATCCTGCGATTCGCCGTCGATGCCGTTGATCTTGATAAAAATGTCCTGTGCCATTTAAAAACTCCGTGAGTGAAAAAACAGACTGCTCTTTGTTGCGGGACTGCCGCGTCGTATGAGCGATGCTCTTTGCCACTGGATGTCGCCGCGTATTGGCGGCGCTTCGGCTACCTACCGTTTTTTTTACGCAGACGAGGCGCGTACCGCGTGCGGACGTACGCGTGCACGCGCGCACCGCGATGGCTGTGGCGTTGGCTACGGTGCGGCGGGCGCATTACTTCATTTCGTTGGCCGTTCGGTCTGCAAGACGGCGTGGGTCAGCGCCTTGCAGAACGTTTCCATGCCCGACGGACAGGATGACGTGGAAAGCCCTTTGATTTTGTCGAGGTCGGCCGTATCCAGCGTGCTGTCGATATGACGCAGCACGAAACCTTTGAGCGATGGATTGCGCTTGATCAATTGACCAAGTCGCGGCAATGTATTCCACCGATCCACCAGTAGTCGCGCAATTGCCTCCGAGTACCCCTCCGCGATGTCGCCGTCATCGCACTGTCCGTACTTCGTGAACGCGACGTTGGCCGCGTTCCAGGTCGTGATCTTGTCAACCATCGCATCCGCACCCACTGCATCATGTTCGGTGCAAGCCTTACCGTAGGCCAATGACATTGACAGGAAACCGAGCACCGTAACGAGACATGCGATCGGCCTGAACACAGCGCCACGAATTGGAAGTCTAACCATGACTGTGCCCATGAAGGCTGGCGTGACGGTTGCGCCGGGACGCGGCGTGCGCGCCCATGCTGTCGTTGCCGACAACTTCGACGGTGGTCAGCGCGTCCGTTCTCATCAGATTGCCGATAGCATTCATTGCGTCGTCTGTCGTTCGGATGCAACCCATGGTCGGATGTTGCGGACCCGCCAAATGAGTCGCGTTGGCCCGTCCCGAATGGACGCCGATGCCGGGATGACCGGGCACGCTGAAGCGAACAATGCCGTGTAGCCCATAGGGGCCATTGGCGGACGCAGCGTGAGGGTGAGGTATCACCCTGTCCTGGACTGTGTAGACGCCGTTCTGAATATGACGAATCGTGGCATGACTGTCGACGTTGTTGTACGCAGCCCAGGTGCCGGTCGTATTGCCAGCAGAATCAACTAGCGCAATCTGGTGTGTACGCCCATCAAACCGTAGTGAAGACATCTGAGAGACACCCTTTTTGTTAATGGCCGAGGCATTGGGAATGACCTCCGGGACCGCCGGCTGGATCACGCGGCGGCCGGCGGCGTTCTGGCAGCGATCGATCAGGCCGCTTCCTTCACGGTAGGCAGCCGGGCAACGAGACGCAGCGACACCGTGAGTCCCTCGAGCTGGAAGTGCGGGCGCAGGAAGAACTTCGCCTGGTAGTAGCCGGGGTTGCCTTCGACATCCTCGACGACCACTTCGGCCGCCGCCAGTGGGCGACGCGCTTTGGTTTCCTGCGATGAATTCGCCGGGTCTGCGTCGACGTAGTTCATGATCCATTCGTTGAGCCAGCGCTGCATATCCTCACGCTCGCGGAACGTCCCGATCTTGTCGCGCACAATGCACTTCAGGTAGTGCGCGAATCGAGAGCAGGCAAACAGATACGGTAGACGCGCCGACAGGTTGGCGTTGGCAGTCGCATCCGGATCGTGGTATTCGGCGGGCTTCTGCACCGACTGGGCGCCGATGAAGGTCGCGTGGTCGGTGTTTTTACGGTGCACGAGTGGAATAAAACCGTTCTTCGACAGTTCCGCTTCGCGACGGTCCGAGATTGCAATTTCCGTCGGGCACTTCATGTCGATGCCGCCGTCGTCGGTCGGGAACGTGTGGCACGGCAAGCTCTCGACCGTGCCGCCCGATTCGACGCCGCGAATCAGCGAGCACCAGCCATACAGCTTGAACGACCGGTTGATGTTCACGCCCATGGCGTACGCTGCGTTGGCCCACGCATAGTTGCGGTGATCGGGACCGTTGGTGTCTTCCTCGAAGTCGAATTCATCGACCGGGTTCGTCTGCGCGCCGTACGGCAGCCGCGACAGGAAGCGCGGCATTGCGAGCCCGATATAACGCGCATCTTCCGTATTGCGCAGAGAATTCCACGGCGCGTATTCGAGATTTTGCGCGAATATTTTCGTCAGATCGCGCGGGTTGGCGAGTTCCTGCCACGATTCCATCTGCAGCACCGAGGGCGAGGCCCCCGAGATGAACGGCGTATGCGCGGCTGCGGAGATTTTTGCAATCGAGCCGAGCAGGTCGACGTCGGGCGGTGTGTGGTCGAAGTAGTAGTCAGCAACGAGGCAGCCGTACGGTTCGCCGCCGAGCTGGCCATATTCTTCTTCGTAAATCTGCTTGAAAAGCGGACTCTGATCCCATGCGAGACCCTTGTATCGCTTCATCGTGCGACGCAGTTCTTCTTTCGAAACGTCCATGAAGCGGATCTTCAGCCGCTCGTCCGTTTCGGTGTTCGACACCAGATGATGCAGACCGCGCCACGCCGATTCCAGTTTCTGGAAATCGTTGTGGTGGAGAATCAGGTTGATCTGCTCCGACAGCTTGTGATCGATTTGCCCGATGATCGCTTCGATGCTCTTGTACGCGTCGTCGCTGATGATGATCGACTGCTGCAGCGCCTGCTCGGCGAGCGTTTGAACCGCATATTCGACGGCGTCGCGAGCCGCAGCGGTCTTGGGGCGAAATTCTTGCGCGAGCAACTGCGAAAAGTCTGTCTGTGAGTGCGCGGCAGTTGCGGTTGCCGTCGCCTTTACCTGCTGTGTTGTCATGGTGTGTCTCTGTGGTTCTCGGGTCGTTCTTGAGTCGTTTTTGCCGGTGCGCCTTCGCCAGCAGTGGCGGTCAGTTCGACGGTTTGTCGGTATGGCTGTGTTCTGTCTCGTCGATAACCTTCGGCTTCGGCACGGCGGCGAGCGCTTTCAGCAGGGCCGGATCAGCCAGCAGCTTGTTGACGAGCGCTTCGGCGCCGGATTTGCCGTCCATATAGGTTTGCAAATTGGCCAGTTGCGTGCGCGCGTCGAGCAGGCGATGCAAGGGCTCGACCTTGCTGGCGACGGCGGCCGGCGAGAAGTCCTCCATGCTTTCGAATGTCATGTCGACCATTAATTGGCCCTCGCCCGTGAGCGTATTGGGCACTGCGAATGCGACGCGTGGCTTGAGCGCTTTCATGCGCTCGTCGAAGTTGTCGATATCGATGTCGAGGAAACGGCGATCGGCGACAGCCGGCAGCGGTTCGACCGGCTTGCCGGACAGATCGGCGAGCACACCCATCACGAATGGCAGTTCCACCTTTTTCTCGGAACCGTAGATCTCGACGTCGTACTCGATCTGGACGCGCGGCGCACGATTGCGCGCGATGAACTTCTGCGAACTGTTTGAAACGGACATGCATGACTCCGTAAGCGTGGGAAATGGCCGGCAGGTTTAATGAGTCTCGCCGACAGAAACCGGGGATATGCTCTCGGCGACCGCCGTCTTGTTGGCTGATGCAAAGACGAATGCGGCAGCGGGCGCGGCGTTGCTGTCGCCGACGTGGATTTCGATGCTCGAGAGGACTCGCTTCGACGAGAATGCGTCGAGCCAGAGAGCGGACAGTCTCGGTAGAACGTGTTGTTCGATAAACCCGATCAACACCCGAGCGCCGGTCTCCTGCACGAGGCAGCGGCTGATGATGTAGTCGATCACCTGCTCGTTGTAATGCAAAGCAATGCCATGACTGTCGGCCATACGCCGCACGACACGGTTCATATGCAGACGCACGATGCTGGCGAGCGACGCGTGGACCAGCGGGCGATACGGCACGACGGTCACGCGTCCGAGGAAGGCTGCGGGAAATACTTTCAGCAACTCCGGGACTAACGCTTCACGCAGGGCGTCCTGATCGGGCGCGAGTGTGGCGTCCGCGCATAGGCTCGCCGTCAACTCGGAACCGGCATTACTGGTCAAAAGAATCGTGGTATTGCAGAAGTCGATGTAGCGTCCGTCGCCGTCTTCCATGTAGCCCTTGTCGAATACCTGGAAGAACATTTCATGTACGTCGTGATGCGCCTTTTCGATCTCGTCGAGCAGAACAACCGCATACGGGCGCCGGCGGACGGCTTCTGTCAGCACGCCGCCTTCACCGTAGCCGACGTATCCGGGTGGTGCGCCCTTGAGTCCGGAGACCGTGTGCGCCTCCTGATACTCGCTCATGTTGATCGTGATCAGGTTCTGCTCGCCGCCATACAGGGCTTCGGCCAGTGCGAGCGCCGTTTCCGTCTTGCCAACGCCGGACGGCCCCGCCAGCAGAAACACGCCGAGTGGCTTGCGTGGATCGGTAAGACCCGAACGCGCCGTCTGCACCCGCTCACCGATCTGGCGCAAGGCATCGCTTTGCCCGATCACGCGGGCGGCGAGTGTTTCGGGCAAGGCGCGCACAGCCGCAACTTCATTCGTTACCATGCGGCCGACGGGAATGCCGGTCCAGTCCGAGACGATTTCCGCGATGATCGTTTCGTCTACTTCCGGGAAGACTAGTGGCGTCTCACCCTGAAGATCACGGAGACTGTGCGCCAACAGCCCGAGTGTCGCGAGGGAGGGCACAACATCGACGTGATCCGGATCGGGCTGGGTAAGGATGGCGTCGCGAGCGCTCGCTAACGCCAGTGCAGCTGCGAGCTGGGCCCGCCAATGTGCGTCGATTGCGCTTTCCTCCGCAGAGAGCGTACCGATGCGCGCCCTCGCGGCACTCAGCGCCTCCTCCGCATGGAGTCCGATACGCGCCTCCTGTTCGAGCAGGCGACACTCGACGCGCGCCGCCTGAAGTCGTTGACGCACGCTTTGCAGTTCGCGCGGCGGCGCATGCTGTGAGAGCGCAACGCGTGCGCATGCGGTGTCGAGCAGACCGATTGCCTTGTCGGGCAACTGCCGCGAAGGAATATAACGATGGGACAAGGTAACGGCGGCGCGGATCGCTTCGTCTCGGACAATCACGCCGTGGTGCTTCGAAAACGTGTCGGCCAGTCCCCGCACCATGTCGATGGCTGCGGCTTCCTGCGGCTCGGCGACCTGCAGTAACTGAAAGCGCCGAGTGAGAGCGGGATCTTTTTCGATGTGCCGCTTGTACTCCGACCAGGTTGTCGCCCCGATCATGCGCACCGCGCCTCGCGCGAGGGCCGGCTTGAGAAGATTGGCGGCGTCGCCGGTGCCGGCCTGACCGCCCGCGCCGACGAGCGTGTGGATTTCGTCGACGAACAGAATGATGGGTGTCGTGGACCGTAACGCGGCTTCGAGCACGCCTTTGAGCCGCGACTCGAATTCCCCTTTCATACTCGCACCAGCCAGCAATGCACCGACGTCGAGCGTCATCAGCCGCACGTCGGCCAGCGCGGGCGGTACGTCGCCATTGGCGATGGCAAGTGCGAGCCCTTCTACGACAGCAGTCTTGCCGACGCCGGCCTCGCCAGTCAGAAGCGGGTTGTTTTGACGGCGGCGCAGCAGGATATCGATGATCGTGCGAATCTCCTGCTCGCGTCCTGTCACGATGTCGATTTCACCCGCGCCGGCTCGCGCGCTCAGGTCGCTGCAGTACTGCTCGATTGGCGAGCGCTTCGAACCTGCGGGTAATGCCTGCGAAGCCTCGCCCGGCATCGCGGCGGAGAAGTCCGTGTTGTCGTACGGCGCGTCGGAAGACTCGGGCGAGCCGTCGATCCAGGCAATCAGTTCGTCGCGTGGCGTATCGGCCGGGATGCGTGCGAATGCGGGCGAAGCCGAAAGCAGTACCCGACGCAGTTCCGGCGTGCCAAGCAGTGCCGCAAGCAACCACGCGCCACGTATCCGGCGGTCGCCGAAATCGAGCGTGGCGAGCACCCATGCTCGCTCGACGGCCAGTTCAATATGGTGCGAGATGTCGCTTATCGAACTGGCGCCCGCGGGCAAGGCAGCGAGCGCCCGTGCGAGATCGCGTTCCAGTGTTGCACGTTCGATTCCCGCATGCCGGGCAATGCGGTGCATGTCGCTGTCCGGCAATTGCAGCAATTGATGCAGCCAGTGGACAAGCTCCACATACGGGTTGCCGCGCAGCTTGCAAAACGCGGTAGCGGATTCGATGCTGCGGAAAAGTGTGGCCCCGAGCTTGCCAAAGAGTGCCTGGCGGGAAATCGTCATGAACTGGTCGCGTGTGGTTTATTAGGATAACTGATTTGAATTTCGCCTGCACAAGTGGAAATGGAAGCTATTCAAGGGAATTGTCTTATACGGTCAAACGCTTCGCTTTCTTTATGTAACTTGGCGCTTTTCGAACCCGCCTCCGTTTAATGGTGTTTTTTGAATTATCGGACTTGAAGTTTGGATCAGTCAATGTGTGCAGGTGATTTTTATTTTCCTGTCATTTGTGAATCTTTTTTGATCGTCAACAAATGTAGAGTTAGCCTGTTCTGAGAGTTGTTGAGATAAAAATGTAAGTTAAATCATTGAAAACTATCGTCTTTAGCGTGGAATTTCGGCTTGTTTTAGTGTTAGGAGATTTCCCCGCATTGGATTGAAAATTCCCTCTGTGTAGGATAAATCTGGCTTGTTGGTGCTTGATATATGTCGGATTATTTATATTTTGGATTGTCGCTTAATTTATCTCGAATTAAGTCTCTATTTTTTAAACATTGCTGCCGAAATTTACGGTGGACATAAACTGCGTAGTCATGCGTTAATCAGTTCTGTTCGGTATAACGGGTGCAGGATCGGCATAGACCTGCTTGGCGTCAGGCAATGACATTTCATACCTACTTCCGCAAAGTTCTTGGCAAGCCGTCGCGCGCAACCGCCGATCGGAGTGCTCTGCATCGTGACCCGTCTTGGATTCACTTGGGTTCACGCGGGCAGGTTCATGCGCAATCACGTATGGAACGTCAAGGGCTGGCTGGGCCGGATCGCAGCGACTGCTCACCGGAGTCGAGCGAGGCTATCTTCGAGTTGCTGGGTTCGTCGGCGAACGCTGCGTGCGACACGTCGGCATACGAGCGGCCGGGCGCGTCGGCAAATACCGATCGGGACGATCTTCTCGCCACGCTCAATGAACAGTATTACCAAGCGCTCAAATCGCCGTACTTCCTGCCCAACTCGGAATGGATCGGGTCGTCTGCAAACGGGATACCCGGATTGGGCAAAGAGGCGATGGGTGAACGAGCCCGCGCTGAGGATGATTTAAGTTCAATCCACAGTCTGCTATCCGACATCGACGTGCTCGAGGAAGCCTTCGATGCGTTGCACGAGGGCGGCGTGACGGATCTGGCCGGACAGGACGCGGTGCCGGAAATCCTTCGCCTGTTCGCACCAGCCGAATATCACGCGTCGGCGGCACGCCGCGTGGGAATGGCGCCGCCGCCAGTCGCGCGGCGGGACCATCACACGCTCGCGATAGACAGCCCGCTAGCCGCTCTGAACACTCACGTTCACCACGGGTCCAACGAATGACCGCCCAACCGCTACAAGATGTCTTCGCGAGCCAGGATCGCCAGTGCTCGCCGGCAGCGCAGATCGAAATGGTCGAAGCGAACATTCGTAGTCAGCCGACATCGGCCGCGCATCGCTGGATGCTGTTCCAGTGGCTATGTATCACCTGCCAGTGGACCCGGGCCGTCCAGCAACTCCAGGTTTTTGCCCAACTGGAACCGTCCCAGACGTCCGTCGCGCAAGCCTGTCGAGACTTGGTTCGTGCAGAACACTGGCGCGCAAAAGTCATGGCCGGGCAGCAGGAGCCGGGGTGGGTATTCGGCGACGCGCCCGCGTGGATACATGGCATGCTCAGTGCGCTCAAACTGTCCGCGCAGGGACAACAGAACGCGTCGGATGACGCCCGGGAGCGCGCGTTGGATCTCGCCCCGCTGGTCCCCGGGCAAACCTCGAATCAGCGCTTTGAGTGGATCGGCGACAGCGATTCGCGGCTAGGCCCGGTCTGCGAGCTAATTACCGCGGGGCGCTATCGCTGGCTTTCGCTGGCGGAGCTCGCCAGTTGGCGGATCGAAAGGCCGTCGACGCTACTCGACCTCGTGTGGGCGCCGTGCACGCTGTCGCTTATCGACGGCGCGGTGGTGCGCGGCTTCATGCCGGCACGTTACCCGCTCGCCGCCCATGAGCCTCCTGTCCTGCGCGAAACGCTGCAACTCGGACATGAGACCGTTTGGCATGAGTCGGGGCGGACGGCCGTCATTGCATCCGGGCGTAAGACCTGGACGACAAGCGTGGCCGATTTCGATCTGTTCGAATTGGCTGACTGTTCGTTTAGTCCCGCCGCAGTGGACGGCGCCGCGCGCTCCGGTGCGGCGGCAGGAGTGCGGTGATGAGCCGCAAACGTCATGAACCGGACCGAACGGCGCCTGCGCCGCGCCAGGCCGATGCACAGCTGCTGCCCACCTTGTTCGATCGGCTGCGCGACGACGCACCGCACCGGCAGACCGAGGCACCCGGCGAGTATGCGGTCAGCCGGGCGCAGATGCGCGACATCATCCAGCGCGATCTTGCGTTTCTGCTCAACGCGACCAGCATCGAAGACCTGATCGATCGGAAGCGGCATTCATACGCGGCCGCATCGACCATCAACTTTGGCGTGCCGCCGCTCGCAGGCGCGTTCATGGCGTCGCACAAATGGGCGAAGATCGAACAGGTGATACGGGGCGCCATACGCGACTTCGAGCCACGCCTGATTGCACATACCGTGCAGGTCGTGCCCCTCACGGATGTCGATAGCCAGAGTCGCTACAACCACCTCGCGTTCGAGATTCGCGGAATGATCCGCATGGACCCCTATCCGCTCGAGTTCATGGTGCAAAGCTCGCTCGACCTGGAAACGAGCCGCCTGCACGCAGCCGCTCGTTGACCACAGGACATTGTTATGGATCCGCGACTGCTCGATTACTACAACCAGGAACTGATGTATGTACGCGAACTGGCTGGCGAGTTCGCGCAACTGCATCCGAAGATCGCACGCCGGCTCGGCATGCAGGCCGGCGAGATGACCGATCCGTACGTCGAACGGCTGATCGAGTCGTTCAGCTTCATGGCGGCGCGCGTGCAGCTCAAGCTCGACGCGGAATTCCCGCGCTTCACGGGACGTCTGCTCGAGGTGATCTACCCGAACTATGTGGCGCCCACGCCGTCCATGTCGGTCGCGCGTTTCTATCCGAGTCCCAGCGAAGGCAACCTCGTCGAAGGCTTCCGTGTGCCGCGCGGCAGCATGCTCACGGGCCGCAAGTCGGCAGGAGAGGACACAGTGTGCGAATTCCGCACGGGCCAGGATGTCGCACTCTACCCCCTCGAAATTACCCATGCACAACTGACGGGGATTCCGCCGGACATTCCCATGCTCGACCGCTATGTACCGCCCCATACGCAAGTGCGTGGCGCATTGCGGCTGCGGTTGCGTGCCACGGGCGAGGCTAAAATCGCCGAGCTGTGCGGACTGGACCGACTGCCGGTCTATCTCGCCGGAGATGAGCAGGTTGCGTCGCATCTGTTCGAACTGCTTCACGCGGCAGGTGTTGCGTCGATCACGGGCGAGCCTGGGTGTTTCGGCGACGCGGCGCGCCCCTTCTGTGCGGTCACGCATGGCGCGGTCGCACACGAGGGGCTTGGCATCGATCAGGGGTTGCTGCCGCTTACCTGGGCGAAATTCCATGGTCACAATCTTCTGCACGAATATTTCGCCTGTCCGAGTCGCTTTTATTTTTTCACACTGACCGGACTGCGCGAAGGGCTGAGCAAGACGAAAGGCCGTGAAGTCGAGATTGTCGTGCTGCTCGATCAGTCGCCGGACCGGCTGATCGGCCTTGTCGACGCCTCGCGTTTCGCGCTGTTCTGCACGCCCGTGATCAATCTGTTTCCGCGCAAAGCGCAGCGCATCGAATTGAATACGGCCAGCACGGAATTCCATCTGGTTCCGAAGCGCAACGCGCCGCTCGACTACGAAGTCTATTCGGTCGAAGCGCTCACGGCGCAGGTCGGCAAGAAGTCGACGGAATTCGCCTTCCGGCCGTTGTATCAAACGCTGAACAATGACGAGGGCAACCACGGGCGCTATTTTTCGCTGCGCCGCGAACGCCGGTTGTTATCGGACTCGGCCCGCCGCTACGGCACGCGCACGCCGTACATTGGAACCGAAGTGTTCGTGTCGCTGGTCGACCAGCAGGAAGCGCCGTATCACGAAGGAATGCGCTATCTGTCGATCGACGCCTGGCTGACCAATCGCGACTTGCCGAATCTGTTGCCGCGCAACGGCGTGAACGATCTGGACGCCGTTGATTCGGTGCCCGCGACCAGCGTCGGCTTGATTCGTGCGCCGAGCGCGCCTCGCGCGCCGTTTGCCGAGCGCGAAACCGCATGGCGGCTTATCCGGCAACTGAACTTCAACTATTTGCCGCTGGAAGATATGGATCACCGCCCTGGCGGGCAGGGTGTGCGCGACATGCTGCGCCTGTTCCTCACCGGCGACGACGTGGGACCGCGGCGTCAGGTGGAAAGCCTCGTCGGCGTGAAGACGCGGCCGGTCGCAAGGAAACTGCCCGGTGGCGGCCCACTGGTGTTCGGTCGCGGCATCGAATGTCAGTTGACGGTCGATGAAACCGGCTTTTCCGGTTTGAGTCCCTACCTGTTCGGGCTGATTCTCGAGCACTATCTGGCACGGCACGTATCCATCAATTCGTTCACGCAGACCGAGCTTCACTCAATGCAGCGCGGCCAATTGATGCGCTGGCCCGTGCGCATGGGCACACGCGGAGTGGCTTGATGGAGCGGGCCTTATTCACGTCAACGCTGCGCGACACGGCGCTATCGGCGGATGCAGTCGAGCGGCTGCAGACGCAGCCATGGCATTTCGGATTTTTTTCGCTGATGCGCCGCATCGGTGCCGATGTGCGTATCGATGTGATCGGCAAGGCGCGGCGTCCGCGTGCCGAACCATTCCGGTTAGGCCAGAAGCCGAGCCTTGCATTCGCGCCGCGTGAGATCGCCAGTGTGGGTGAACTCGGCGGGCGCCTGCATATTCGTCTGTTCGCGCTCGGCATGCTTGGACCGAATGGGCCGTTGCCCATCCACATGACGGAGATTGCCAGGGAGCGTGAAGAAAGCCGGCGCGATCCTACGCTCGTCCATTTCCTCGATATTTTTCACCATCGCTACCTCACGCTGTTGTACCGCGCGTGGGCCGACGCACAGGCGACCGCTGGACTCGACCGTGCCGGGCCCGATAGCGAACGATTCTCCTTTTATGTCGCGAGCCTGACCGGCCAGGATACGCGCGAGATTGGGCAGCGCGCTTTGCCCGCACACGCGCAACTTGCCGCGTCTGCGAACCTCGTGCGCGAAGCCCGCAACCCGGATGGCTTGCGCATGACGCTCGAGCGGTATTTCGGCGTTCCCGTCGCGATCGAGGAGTTCGTTTTTAACTGGATCGACGTTGCTGCCGACGATCACAGCTATATCGGCAAGCCCGGCGGTGCGGCGACGATGGGCGACGGCGCGATGCTGGGTGAGCAGGTGCCGGATCGTCAGCACCGTTTCCGGATCATCATCGGCCCGGTCGATATCGACGAATACCTGCGCTTCACGCCTCGCGGCGCGGATCTGCCGCAACTGGTCGATTGGGTGCGGAGTTTCATCGGTCGCGAATTCGAATGGGAGCTGGAGTTGCGCATCCGCGCACAAAGCGCGCCGCCTGCCGTAATGGGCGGCCCGCAGCAATTGGGTTGGTCGGGATGGCTCGGTCGCTCGCCCAGCGGCGAGCCGATTACCGGCATGCGCTTCGAGCCTGAACGCTACGCCGGCACTTTCGCGAAACAAAGTATCGACGCGGCGGGCAAGCGCCGGGTCACGCCGCAAGTGAAAGGACAAGATGAGTAGCAGCAAGAGACAAGCGACGGCGAAGGTGTCGGCAGCCAAAGCCGTCACACCCCTGCCCCACGACTGGATGTCACCGGTCGACGCCGCCGCGCCGTGCGGGGCCGACCTCGAATACGACCCGGAATTCGTCGTGCTGTCCGCGCAGATGGCCGTGAAAGTGGACGCGCAGTACGGCGACTTCGTGGGGATACCGGAACCGGTGAACTGGAGCGAGGTCGAGCGCGATTGCCGACGCCTGATGATGCGCAGCAAGGACATGCGTCTCGCGGTGTTGTTCACGCGTTGCCGCACGAGGCTCGCGTCAGCGGCGGGACTGGCGGAAGGGCTGGGGCTGTTGGCCGCATGGCTCGCCGCGTTTCCCAGCGCGCTCCATCCCCAACCCGGTGTCGACGACGATCAGGAAGCGGCGCTCGAAATCCGCATGAACGCTTTGCAGGCGTTGACAGATTCGGATGGGTTGCTGTCCGACCTGCGGGAGATCGCGTTGACTCGTTCCACCGCCACGCGCCTTCAGATGCGCGACGTCGAGCGCGCGTTTGCTCATCCACGGCCGAGCGATGCGCTCGCGCCCGAGTCCGTTTCGCGGCAACTCGAGGATCTTCGCATCCAGCAGCCGGACATGCTTCGCGGCTTCGATGGCGCGCTCGCGAGCCTGGAGTCCATCGATACCTGGTGCAAGGCGCATCTTGGCGTCTACCTGCCGGACCTCGCTGCGCTCACGCGGTTGTTGCGGCGCGTAGTGGGAGATCGATCGCGCGTGACGATGGCGCCAGATGACGGATCGGTGGAGGCGATGCCGCTCGACGATGCTTGTGCGGCGGCATCGTCGAACGAGGAGACGCGCGTCGTGCATGACGACATTTCGCCGCCGACCGGTTGCGCCGCGCCGGTTAGCCTCGGCGTCAATGTGGCGGCAGCGGGCCGTGAGGGCGCTTTGGAGCGTATCCGGGACGCTCGATACTGGTTCGAGCAACACGAGCCGAGCAGTCCGATCCCCGTTTTGCTGAAGCGCGCCGAACGGTTTGTGGGGAAACGGTACGTGGATGTCGTCAAGGCCATTCCCACGGAGTTGCTTGAACAATGGGATAACGAGGAGTAGTCGCGGTGCGCGATGTTTAGAGCCTTCACTGTGATTGCCATCGGAATAGCGCTTCTCGTCGTGGCGTCGCTGACGGCGATGAATACCCGGCATTTTGTTTTGTCGTCGGTTGTGGTTCCCGGGCGGGTTGTCGCACTGAATGCGGGCGAGAGTCATCCGGGAGTGGCGTTTGTGACACGGAGAGGTGAGCGTCTCTCTTATCCCGAGGGTGGGTTCATCTTCGATATGAAAGTGGGGGACGTCGTGCAGGTTCGCTACGCAGAGGATGAACCATTGCAGAGCGCGACATTGGATAAGGTCGGCACGGTCTGGTTCGGTCCGATCTTGCTCGCACTCCTTGGCGGCGGGTTTCTGGTTGCCGGTTTGTTGAGTTGGCTACGGACGAGAACGAAAGGGGGTAGAGCATGTCGTCGTTAAGACGAAGTCGATGGCGGGTTTTCCACTGACGCCAGTTGTTGAGATTCTCCCTGTCCGACAGCCTCTAGGAGAGCAAAGCCGATGTTCAAATTTATTGCATCGCTCGTGCTTGGAACTGCGTTTCTCGTCGTCGCGCTATTCAATGTGCTGTCCACGCGCCAGTTCTTGCAGGAGTCGATTGTGTGCCAGGAAAGGTCGAGGCCTTGAACGCGGGAGGAAGCCATCCTCAAATCACCTTCGTGACAAAGAAAGGTGAAGTCATTTCGTACCCGCAAGGGGGCTTCATTTACGGCATGAAGGTCGGAGAGGATGTCAAGGTGCGGTATGCAGAGAACCGTCCGCTCCGGAGCGCTCGAATCGAAGAATTTGGGGCGATCTGGGACACGGCGATAGCGTTTGGGTTTATTGGAGGCTGTGCGCTTTTGACAGCTGTCAGTAACTGGCCGAGGAAGGACAAAAGCCGGAGGTGAATCAACATGTGGTTATTTCGGGAAAGTCTTTGGAGTTTCGAGACCGGCGCGACGGGAGGCTTTAGTCTGGATTTCCTCGTTGCATCTGGCGGGGAGGTCTTTCTTAAAGACCCAAAGCAGCAATCACACACGTTCCACTATGGAGGCGTCGGGGTAGGTTACGGATTTGGCGCGCGGCTGCCTCGAATCAAACTGCCCAAAGTGACGCTGCCCGAGATCAGACTCCCGAAGATAAGCGGACACGAGGTTGGTGGATCCGTTGCTTCGAAGAACTTCACCAGTAACGGTTATGTGTTCATGACCGATGCGTTTGCGGGCAGTGAGCTCCGTCGGTCCGATTTACAGGGCGGCGTTGTCTATATCGACGCCGGTGCAGGTCTGTTCGCCGGAGAAGGTGCGACTCTGATGCTGCTCGGCATCAACGCCGCGTTGCTCACGATGAGCATCGTGAATCCCGGCTTGAGTGGCCTTACAGACTACGCGATTCGTCAAGCACCCGCCGCTCTCGTGATGTACGGTCATACAGCGGCCTTGCAAGCCGGCTTCGGCGCGGGCTTGCTTGTCGGCATGTTGCACTGAAAGAGGCAGAGCGTGATTGTGCCGCGGTAGCGAACTCTCAGCCGCAAACCGTAAATTGAAGTGAAAACACCATCTTAATAGATTCGTTATGCTTAATTTACTGACAAGCCGTACCGTTACCATGGATGGGCCTGCAATCCCGCTGTCGTCCATGAACGACCCGCTGTTGGAGCTAAAAGCGATACAAGGCGCCGAAATCCTTTCGGAGATCTACCGCTACACGCTGTCGTGCCGCACGCCACTCGGAATTCCGACGGAAGAGGCCGCCAATCTCGACCTGAAATCGATGATCGGCAAGGAGCTGACCGTCACGATCCAGTTGGACGGCATGGGAACGTTCATGGCCGGGATTGAAGGAATGGCGGGAATGGGCAATGTCGGGGCGGGCATCCGCGAGATAAGCGGCATAGTGACGGAAGCCCGATACGCGAATCAGACCGACCAACACAGCAGTTACAACCTGGTGCTGAAGCCTTGGATCTGGCTGGCCGACCAGAGGTCGGATTTCCGGATATTCCAGCGCAAGACGGTCGTCGAGATCATCGAGAACGTGTTTGACAAATACATGTACTCGTACGACCTGCGTCTGAGTGGCTCGTATCCGGTGCTGGACTATCAGGTTCAGTACGGAGAAACGGATTTTTATTTCATTCAGCGATTAATGGCCGAGCACGGCATTTATTGGTTCTTCGAGCACTCGAATACGTTTCATCGGATGGTGCTCGTGGATCAGCTCGGCGCGCACAAACCGGTAGAGAGCGTCGCCTATCAGAACTTGTGGTATTACCCGCCGGGACACAAGATCGATCAGGAATATATCCACGCATTCGACACGGGCGGCGCGCTTCAGTCGGGCCGTTGGACGACGAACGACTTCGACTTCAAGAAACCTGCGGCACGCCTGACTGTGCAGAACGAATTGCCTCAGGAGACAGCGCATAACAACTTCGAACGCTACGAATGGCCGGGGGATTACACCGACCCTGGGCACGGAGAGCAGCTCGCGCGCTTGCGTATGGAAGAAGTGAGGGCACAGGGCGAGCGTGCGTCGGGTAGCGGCAACCTGCGCGACGTGGTGTGCGGGACGACCTTTCATCTAAACGGTTATCCGCACGAGGCGGCGAACCAGGAGTATCTGGTAATCGGTGCCTCGTTCTTCGCAACGGAAACCGGAGAGGCAAGCGGCGGCGAGTACTCTTTAAGCACGTCGTTCACGGTCCAGCCCGCGACGACGGTGTTTCGGCCGTCGAGCAAGCAATATCCAAAACCACGCACCAGCGGACCACAAACGGCGATCGTCACGGGACCTCCGGGGCAGGAAATCTGGACCGACCAGTACGGCCGCGTGAAGTTGAGTTTTCACTGGGATCGATCAGGTGTGAAAGACCAGAACTCGTCTTGCTGGATACGTGTGTCCTATCCATGGGCGGGCAGCAACTTCGGCGGCGTGAACATACCGCGCGTGGGTCAGGAAGTGATCGTGGATTTCGTCAATGGCGATCCCGACCGGCCGCTTGTAACGGGGCGTGTTTTCAATGCTTTCTCGATGCCGCCCTGGGATCTACCGGGCAATGCGACGCAAAGCGGGATCATCAGCCGTTCGATGAAGGGCGGCAAGTCTAACTACAGCGGTATTCGCTTCGAGGATAAGCAGGGAGCGGAAGAGTTCATGATCCAGGCGGAGAAGGATATGAACACCACTGTGAAGAATAACGAAACTCATGTGGTGGGAACGGACCGGACCAAGATCGTCAACGGGCAGGAAGTGACAACGGTGCAGGGCGACCGGACGCAGACGGTCAATGGGCAACACATGGAGACAATCAAGCACGATATCTCCCAGACGTCGACGGACGGCAACGTCAGTGTGACGTCCGAAAATGGCACCGTGACAATCTCCGCGAAGACGCAGATCAAGCTCGTTGTCCAGGGAACGACTGTCGTCCTGACTCCGAAGTTAATCAGACTGATTTCAAAGACGATCGAAAGTCAATCTTCCGCCGAAACGAACATGAAAGGCAGCAAGATCTATCTGAACTGCTAACTGCCTCTGAACAGCCAATAGACAATGACAGTGCACTACACAATGCATGAAGGCAGGATCACCTTGCCCGCCGGCTATAGCGACCGGACAGTAAATATTTTCGTACAGGACCCGATGACGAATGGCCTGTCCAATCTCCAGGTCGCGCGAGACACCGCGCGACAAGGCGAAACACTCGATGATTATGTGAATCGCCAGATCGCTTTGCTAAAGCGGAAGATCAAGGGCTTGTCTGTCACTTCACGCGAAGCAGTTGTGCTTGCGGGATGCCGCGCGGACGGCATCGAAATTGAAACCCGCTATCAGAGCAATGGAAAGTCTGTCTACCAACGCCAATGCGCGGTCTTTATGGCCAACGACAGGGCACTCATCTTCACGGCGACCAATACCGTCCCGTTCACTTCAGAGCAACTCACGATCTGGCGGCGGACGACCGATACATTCGTACCCGCCTGATCGATTTTCATTGTCGTCTGTCCAGTCGATCCTGTTTGCGCCGCTGCCGGTGCACGGTATTCAAGAGCGCGTCTAGAGGAAGAGCATGTTTGAAGCAGCACGTGTCGGAGACGAGATACAACATACGTCGGCCCTGGCTGGTTTTCTGATCGGCGCGATACTTGGTGCAGCGCTGATTTTCGCTGTTGCAATGTTGACGATCAGTTGTCCGTTTCTTGTTGGATTTATTGCCGGCTTTATGGCCAGCATGATCGCGGAACAGATAGTCAATATTGCGACCCAATTAGGCAGCCTGTTTACGAGCACAACCGGCAGTATCACGGAAGGTTCGGCGAATGTGTATGTCAACGGGCGGGCAGCCGTCCCCGCCAAAATCAGTGCCGCCGCGTGCGATCACGATACGCCTCACGAACTGGCGGCGTGTGGATCCAGTACCGTATTTATTAACCAGCACGTCGCCGCACGTAAAGGCGACGACATTCAATGTGGCGCGACGATTGAGAAAGGGTCGAAGAACGTATTCTTTGGCAGCGACAAAGCCTGTGAAATAGCGGTAGCCAGTGAAATACCGGCGTGGGCAGTGAATCTCAAGAACGCGTTGTTTCTGGTCGCGGGCGTTGCCGGCGGCTTGGCGGGCGCGCTAAAAAACGGTATGAAAGTGACATGTCCGTGTGTCTTGAAGTTTCTCGCTGGCCAGGTTGCGGGAATCTACGTGGGTTCCAAAGTCTCGGAGGGCGTGTCTGGGCTGTTCGGTCATCCCGTCCATGTGCCGACCGGTCAGAAAGTTCTCGTCAACGAGCTGGATTTCGAGTTGCCCGGCCTCTTGCCGTTCTTTGGTTCACGCTCGTATTCCAGTGCGATCGATACGTGCGGTATGTTGGGCCGCGGCTGGCAGCATAACTGGGACATTCACCTGAAACGCAGTAGCCGCGGTCTCGAATATGTCGGATTTCAGGGGCGCGAAGTCGGCTTCGACGATATCCCGGCCGGTCAGTACCAGTACAACTCGTTCGAACAACTCTATCTGTCTCACGCGTTGGACGGCCGCTATGTCCTGAACGGCCTCGACGAAATCTTTTACGGATTCAGCGTGCGTCCGATGAATGACCGGCACGTGCTGGAGCGTATCGAGGACAAATTCGGACACTTCATCGAGTTCCGTCGAGACTCGGGCGGCGCACTCATCGAGGTGCGCAACGACGCGGATGTCGTCCTTGAATTGCATCATGCCGATGGACGCTTGATCGGCGTGGACCGCGTCGACGGTACGCGGCGCAGTCTTATTCGTTACGGCTACGATGAAAATGGACAACTCATCCGCGTGCGCGATCGAACCGACACGCTGGTGCGACAGTTCGCCTATGCCGCCGGGTTGATGATCCGGCATGCCAACGCGCTCGGCTTTACTTGCAGCTACCGTTACGCGCAATACGGTGACGAGTGGCGGGTGGTCGAGCATGCCACGGATTCCGGCGAGCGGTACACGTTCGCGTACGACATCGAGACGAGGCGCGCGAGCGTCAGTAGCGAAGCGCTTGGCACGCAGCATTGGGAATACGACGCGGACAGCCTGGTCACGCAATGGACCGACTATCTGGGCGCGCGCTATCAGTTCGAATATGACGGGCACCAGCAGCTGGTGCGCATCGAGTCTCCAGGCGAGCGTATTCAACGTCTTGATTACGACGCACTCGGGCGAATCGCGAAAACAGTGGACGCCACCGGCCGGGTCTGGCAAAGCACGTATCACCTCAAAACGCTGCGACTGTCTAGCAACACACTGCCTGACGGCAGCGTCTGGCAGTGGAACCATACGGAACAGGGTCTGCCGGTCGAACGGATCGATCCGCTCGGTCAGGTGGCACGGTTCGAACACGACGGGCGCGGACTGCTCACGTGCTACACGGACGAGCGGGGCGGAACGAACAGGCTTACCTACGACGATCGCTATGGTCTGCTGCTGAGCCGCACGGACTGCTCAGGTTCGACCACGCGCTATGCGTGGAATGACGAGAGCGAGCTGGTCCGCCAGACCGATGCGCTGGGGCAGGTGACGCAGTTACTGCGCAATGCCACCGGCGCGGTCGGCACGGTGGTTCATGCCGACGGCACGCGCGAGACATTCGAGTACAACGCGCTGGGCCAGATCAGCCGGCACAGCAACGCGTTGGGATATGTCTCGCGGTGGGACTACACGCCGCGCGGGCAGGCCGAGCGTTACACGGACCGGCTGGGGCGCACGCTTACCTATCGTTACAACGCGAATGGACAGCTGGTGAGACTGACCAATGCGAACGGGGCGAGCTACGACTTTAGCTATGACGCTGCGGGTCGCCTGACTGCCGAGGTCCGTCTGAACGGCGTGCGGCGCGAGCTGCGCTACAACCCGAACGGCGAAGTGATCGCGCAAACGATGACGGGCCGGCACGGCGAATCGGAAATGATCGGTCTGGAGCGGGATGCAGCCGGGCGGCTGATCGGCAAGCACGGCAGGTGCGCGACTACCCGCTACGTCCATGACCCGCTCGACCGCGTGACGGCGGTCCACCGGCAGCCGTGCGCGGCCGGCGTGGCGCTGGGCATCGAGCCCTGCGAAGTGACGTTCGAGTATGACGCGCTGGGCCGGTTGCTGGCGGAAACGGTGGACGGCCAGCGTTCGGAGTCGCGCCATGACGCGCTCGGCAATCTGACCGAACGCAGGCTTCCTCTGGGTCAGCGGATCTCGATGCTGCACTACGGCTCGGGGCACGTGCACCAGATCAGCCTGGACGGTGAAACGCTCAGCGATATCGAACGCGATGCGCTGCACCGCGAAGTGCAGCGCACGCAGGGGCCGCGTGTCTGCCGCACGACTTACGATCCGCGCGGGCGCACGGTGTCACGGCTGAGTGAACGCTCAGGGCGCGAGGGAATGGCGGACAACGATCTGCTCGGGTCGGCCTATCAGTACGATCTTGCCGGCAATCTGCATCAGGTGATCGGGCAAGGCGGCGGTGCGCACTCGCGCGGCACGGTCCATTACTCGTACGACGTGATGGGCCGGATGACGGGCTACCACGACGGCAACGGGCTGAACGAGAGTTACCTCTACGACGCGGCTGACAACCTGATCGACGCGACGCGTGACAGCGCGGCGAGCCGGATTCTGGACGATCTGCTCAGCCGTTTCCGGCAGACGGGCTACAGCTACGACGGCTTCGGGCAGCTTAAGCGCCGGGTGCGGGATGGGCTGGTGCAGGACTTCGTCCATGACGACGAGGGGCGGATGGTTCGCGCGTCGGGTCAAGGCCGGCATGGCTGGCACAGCACGGCTTACCACTACGACGCGATCGGCCGGCGAACGGGCAAGGTCACGCGTCGCGCGGCAGCGGACGGCACGGCGCTCGTGGAGGAGACGCGCTTCGTGTGGGAAGGTATGCGCATGGTGCAGGTGCTGCGCGATGAGACCGTGCGCACGTATGTCTACTCACCGGATTCACCATACCGGCCGATGGCGCGGGTGGACCAGCCTGTTGTCAGTGTCGACGGACAGTGCCGTGCGGGTGACCGGCGCGTCGTGTGGCATCACCATGCCCACGACAATGGTCAGGTGTACGACGTGACGGGTGCAAACGGCGAGGTGGTGTGGGAGCCGGGTTTCACGGGCTTCGGAGAGTACAGGGGAACGGAGTGGCTCGACGACAGGCCGTTCGATGAGGCGCTGCGGTTTGCGGGTCAGTATGCGGACGAGGAAACCGGGCTGCATTACAACACGTTCCGGTACTATGATCCGGCAACGGGACGGTTTGTCAGTCAGGATCCGATCGGGTTGGCGGGGGGATTTAATCTTTATGCGTATGCGCCCAATCCGGTATCGTGGATTGATCCGTGGGGGTTAAGTTGTGAAACGATCGACCCTAGGACAGAATCATTTGAAAGCTGGGTTGCCAGAAGTCGTGGCGAAGCAGATGTGTACTTGAGAAGCAAGGGAACGGGTTCGGTTGATTATGTTGGCATTTCGAAAAATTCAACTGAACGTTATGCTGCGGGTCTTGGCTATAAGCTTAGATTGTTAACAGAGGACACCGGGCAGCTGCTTAGAAATCAGGCGAGAGCCGTTGAGCAAGCCATAATCGATGCCAAGCGTGGAGTCTTCGAAAATATTGACAACAGTATTGATCCGGGTAGAGCTTTATATAAAGATGCTGTTTCTTGGGGGCAAAACTGGCTTAAGGATAACGGATGGGGGCGTTTACTGGAGTGAGTCAAATGAAAATGAAGGAAGTCATAAACCTTCTTGATGGTGGAAAGAAATCCGATCCTGTGCTGGGCGATGTTTTTGTTATGCACATGAAGGGCATTGGTTTTATTCCGGGAATGGTCGTCAAGGATGATATGAAGTACGGGTCGGAAAGACTTTACCTGATATATATTTACAATGAAATTTCTGAAGACAAGAATGTCGGCTTTAGGCTGGTTAAGGAAAATATGATTGTGCCGCCAGCGCTTGTTACGAAAATGGACTGGAGGGCTAATGGCGGATTTGAAATTATCGGAAATACTCAGAAGGCTGGGATGGACGTATTCAAAAATCACTGTTTTTACGATGATTTGAGAATGCGCTATATTGATCAAAATAAAGAAGTGTGCGAAAAATTTGACCCATGTGGAATCTATGCCATTTCCAATATTGGATCTGAAGCCATAAGTATTTATGAAAAACTGAATCCTGGCATTGAGATTGTCGAATAATTCTCGGAATGAGTAACTAAAGTGCCGCAGCGCGGCCCTTTGTTCATTCTGCCAGCCGTGGTCTGGCATGATGGTTAGGCATGCGTAACGGTAATCGACACCGAAGCTGACGTGCTCACCAGGTTTCCGTGGACGGCCAGCGTTCGGAGTCGCGCCATGACGCGCTCGGCAATCTGACCGAACGCAGGCTTCCTCTGGGTCAGCGGATCTCGATGCTGCACTATGGCTCGGGGCACGTGCACCAGATCAGCCTGGACGGTGAAGCGCTCAGCGATATCGAACGCGATGCGCTGCACCGCGAAGTGCAGCGCACGCAGGGGCCGCGTGTCTGCCGCACGACTTACGATCCGCGCGGGCGCACGGTGTCACGGCTGAGTGAACGCTCAGGGCGCGAGGGAATGGCGGACAACGATCTGCTCGGGTCGGCCTATCAGTACGATCTTGCCGGCAATCTGCATCAGGTGATCGGGCAAGGCGGCGGTGCGCACTCGCGCGGCACGGTCCATTACTCGTACGACGTGATGGGCCGGATGACGGGCTACCACGACGGCAACGGGCTGAACGAGAGTTACCTCTACGACGCGGCTGACAACCTGATCGACGCGACGCGTGACAGCGCGGCGAGCCGGATTCTGGACGATCTGCTCAGCCGTTTCCGGCAGACGGGCTACAGCTACGACGGCTTCGGGCAGCTTAAGCGCCGGGTGCGGGATGGGCTGGTGCAGGACTTCGTCCATGACGACGAGGGGCGGATGGTTCGCGCGTCGGGTCAGGGCCGGCATGGCTGGCACAGCACGGCTTACCACTACGACGCGATCGGCCGGCGAACGGGCAAGGTCACGCGTCGCACGGCGGCGGACGGCACGGCGCTCGTGGAGGAACGCGCTTCGTGTGGGAAGGCATGCGCATGGTGCAGGTGCTGCGCGATGAGACCGTGCGCACGTATGTCTACTCACCGGATTCACCATACCGGCCGATGGCGCGGGTGGACCAGCCTGTTGTCAGTGTCGACGGACAGTGCCGTGCGGGTGACCGGCGCGTCGTGTGGCATCACCATGCCCACGACAATGGTCAGGTGTACGACGTGACGGGTGCAAACGGCGAGGTGGTGTGGGAGCCGGGTTTCACGGGCTTCGGAGAGTACAGGGGAACGGAGTGGCTCGACGACAGGCCGTTCGATGAGGCGCTGCGGTTTGCGGGTCAGTATGCGGACGAGGAAACCGGGCTGCATTACAACACGTTCCGGTACTATGATCCGGCAACGGGACGGTTTGTCAGTCAGGATCCGATCGGGTTGGCGGGGGGATTTAATCTTTATCAATATGCGGCGAATCCGGTATTGTGGGTTGATCCGTGGGGGCTGGCAGGTGACCCTGCAACTGCGACACACATTACCTATCAAGGTCTTGATGCGGCGACCGGAAAACCCTACGTCGGATATGCAAGCATGCAGGGGAATCAAACTGCACAGGACGTTCTCAGGTATCGATATGGAAACGACTTTAGTCGCTTTGGTGGTCAGGCACCTGATATCTTGTACGAAGGATATGGGCAAGCGGGCAAAGATATCGCGCGTGGTTTAGAGCAACGAACATTTGAAAATCTTGGTGGTCTTGAGGGTGCGGCAAATAAACAAAATCCAGTAGGCGCAGGAAATGCTCGGAGAACAGAATACTTGAGTGCGGCGGATGAGCATTTAAATAAAACGTCCGGGAAACCCAGTGAAAGTGCCGGATGTTGATCGGTGAAAAGTGATTTTTTATTGGGGATGGTGATGGCGAAGCGGATGATTTGGGTCCCTGGCGACTTGATTAATGTCAAGTTGCGGGAGAATCTTTATACGATAGGTCAAATGGCGGTCAGCCCGGTTATACAGTTTTATGATATTTTCAACTCGGACGGAATCTGGAGGGATGTCGACTTAAATGTCATAGACCCTCTTTTTCGAGTGTTTGTCGGAAATGTGGTAAATAGAAATTTGTCTCAAGGAAAAATTAAGGATGCGTCGGTTGTTGCGCGAATCGAGCCATCAGACCATCTTTGGATAAAGCCTTATACATTGACCATGGATGGTTTTCATTATAAAGGTGATAAACATTCTTTTCCGTTTTTGGGTGGAAAATTAATCGATCTTGGGCCAAATGGCGATACAGGTGTCACTTTGGGTAAGGCAGTGAGGGAGGATCTTACATTACCTAGAGATCGAGAATTAATTGAAAAATATGAGTTGACAAATATGTGGGGAGATGAGGATTTATCTGATCGCCTATGTCGATATTTTGACACTGGTATCAACCGTGATGATCTAAAATTCGAGGTGTTCCCTGGTTTGTGGGAGGACAGAATGTCGTTGAGGCCACTAACTCGACGGTTGCCAGTGCCTTTTAGATAGTTCTTTTCGTTTATGCGTACGCGCCGAATCCGGTATCGTGGATCGATCCGCTGGCGCTGTCTTGTGATTTATTGTCCAAGCCTAAGAAGGTAGTAAATTCAAACATGCCGCGCGCGGTGGAGAGGGCTGTTGAGCGAGGTGTTTATCCGGATAAGAACACAGCATCAGATGCTCTGAAGGCGTTATCAAAGCAAATAGAAAAGGACGGTTACCCTGTTGGGACGATCGTGGATACTGCTCATGCAGATCGAGTTCTGGTGCCCATCGGAAATAACGGTATGGCGGTGTATCAAATGGCAAAGAACGGAACTGCAAAAATAAAAACGGTCTTGATTAATTTGCTGGAGTAGAAATGGCTGGCCGAAAGATTGATATGGTGGTGAATGAAGATGGGGATGTTGCCTATTTGTCCCTGCCAGACCACCCTGGGAAAGGAAGTCCTGGGGTGGTTGCAAAACAGATAAGTCTCCATTCGATAATAAAAGAATAAAAGGGGCCTGAAATATATCTTGATTTTGATAAAAACGGAGTGCTTATCGGGATGGAATTTTTATTAGAACAGGCGGATTAAAAGATGGAGCCGCAGACGCGGCCCTTTATCGGCCTGCTCAGCGATAATGATGGCGTGAGCCAATCCACTCTCTTCATGAACTGTTTTTGCGTTCCCTGCGTTCAGCGGCCTGCACGAGCCATACCTTGCGCAGCTCGTCACTGGCAGCCTTGCGCGCGATGGCAAACGCTTCGCGTTCGCTCGCCCTGGCGACATCATCGTATCCGGGGGTGACGGTGAGGCGTTGCCGGATGTAGTCAATGGAGACATGGACGCGCTGGCCGGCCTTGAAGAATGACTCTGCGCCTAACCACCTGTCGATATGTTCCCATGGCATGAAGGGCTGCTGCGGGCGCGGTGGTATATCCAGTGAGTAGCCATCGGGCGCATCGCGCAGCGTGATGGTAATCGTGCGTGGTCGTGCCGCTCTGGGGGACGTGCTTTATGATTGCCATTAGCTACGAACCTAACCAACGCGAACAATGCGAACCACGACTTTACCCACAACGCGCTAGCCCCCCTCAAGTCGCCCAAATCCGCAACGGCCTCCCCCCCACCCCATGCACCACCGGCCGCAACTCAATCCAGCATTTCACAAACGCCCGCTGCAGCATCTCCATCGACCGCGAAACCCCCCGCACGACGAGCACTCCAGAAGTCACGCAAGAAGCCGCCATCCGCACCGAATCATCGAACGGCAATTGAGCCGTCAACGCCTCAGCAAGCGCATCATCGCAAGCATCCCCAACAGCCCAAAGCGTCCCATACGCAGGAAACCCCGCCAGCCCTTGAGCAGCATCGCGTAGCGAATCATTCGCCTCAAAACTCGCACGCTCGAACCACAGCAACTCGCCATCAGCCCCAAGAATCCGCGAAACCGCACGCAAACGCCCATCCGACCACCGCTCACCAGCAGCCTGGCGCCCGAGCTGCGTCGCGTCCCAGCCGATCGCAGTGGCGTCGCGAGCCAGCGTCAACGAAAAATGCAGCTCCGCGTGCGCATGATCGAAAACGATATTATTCTGCGGCAGCCAATCGAGCTTAGCCCGCTCACCGACACGCACCGCGATCTGCTGCTGCGCTTCACGCCCATTGGACTTGTACCACTTGGTCGCCCCCGGCGTGGTGATTACAGCATGCGCATCTGCGCCAACATCAACATCAATAGCAAGCCGATCCCCACCCGCAACACCACCCGGCGGATGCACGATCACCGCATGACAAACGCCTTGTCCTTCAGGATAAAGCGGCCGCTGAACCCGCAACGGCCCGTCATGCAGCCGATGCTTGAGCGTGGTCCGCTCCCCATCCTTGACGAACCCAAGTTCCAGACGTGCGCGCCATTGCGAATGCGCGCCATCTTGCGCGGTAGCGAGTGTGACGTGATTTTCGTGAAGCGACATGCGAATGGAGTGCGACCAGACGAAGAAAAGCAAAGCGTGCCTGCGCACGTCAGACAGCGCTCAACAGCGCTGACACAGGATGCATCGAGAATAGCATGCACGATGTCCAACGCCGTTCACACGGCGATCAACCCCCGCACGCCATCCGCATCCATATTGGCGCCTTCGCCGCCCGCGATGATCTCGCCACGGCTCATCACCCAATACCGGTCGGCGATGTCCTTGGCGAAGTCGTAATACTGCTCGACGAGCAGCACCGTCATGCCCATTTCTTCGACCAGTTGACGCAGCGTGCGGCCGATATCCTGAATGATCGAAGGCTGAATGCCTTCGGTGGGTTCGTCGAGAATCAGCAATTGCGGATCGCTCATCAACGCGCGGCCAATCGCGAGCTGCTGCTGCTGACCACCCGACAGATCGCCGCCCCGACGGCTGCGCATATCCTTCAGCACCGGAAAGAGTTCATAGATACGATCCGGGATTTTCTTGGGCGCCTTCTTGCTGGCGGCTCCCACCAGCAGATTCTCTTCGACGGTCAAGCGCGGAAAGATATCGCGGCCTTGCGGCACATAAGCCAGGCCCTTTTCCACGCGCGAATAGGTGGGCAGTTTGGTGATCGGCGCGCCGCGCCATGCGATCGAGCCGCTCTTCGTTTGCACGACGCCCATCAGGCAGCGCAGCAGCGTGGTCTTGCCCACGCCGTTGCGGCCGAGCAGCACGGTGAGTTTGCCGTCGGGCACGGTGAGCTTCACATCGCGAAGAATGTGGCTGCCGCCGTAGTACTGGTTCAGGTTCTCTACTTCTAGCATGTCGGTTCAACCTTTTATTACGGCAGTCCGTTTCACCGGCCCAGATAAGACTCGATGACCGTCTCGTCGCGTTTCACTTCGTCGAGTGTGCCGTGAGCGAGCACGCGCCCTTCGGCCATCACCGTCACCTTGCCGGCCGCGCCCGACAGCGCCGCCACGAACTCCATGTCGTGCTCGACGACCATCATCGAACAGGTGCCGCGCAGATGGTTGAGCAGTTCGGCGAGTTGCATGGTTTCGTCGTCGGTCATGCCGGCGGCCGGTTCGTCGAGCAGCAGCAAAGCCGGTTGCTGCATCAGCAACATGCCGATTTCGAGCCGTTGCTTCTGGCCGTGCGAGAGTTCGCCGGCGAGCCGCCGCGCTTCGCTCTCCAGACCGATCAGTGCGAGTGTCTCTTCAATGCGCGCTTGCGCCTCGCGATCCAGCCGCGCGCGCAACGAAGCCCACCAGCCCTTGTCGGCCTTCATCGCCAGTTCGAGGTTTTCCCACACGGGATGCTGCTCGAACACAGTCGGCTTCTGAAACTTGCGGCCGATGCCCGCACGCGCGATGGACGGTTCGTTCATCCGCGTCAGATCGATCGACTGGCCGAGATAGACTTTGCCGGAATCTGGCTCGGTCTTGCCGGTGATGACGTCCATCATCGTTGTCTTGCCGGCGCCGTTCGGACCGATGATGCAGCGCAATTCCCCGGCGTCGATGGTCAGCGTCAGTGCATTCAACGCGCGAAAGCCGTCGAAGCTCACGGTCACGTCTTCGAGATACAGGATCGTGCCGTGCGACACGTCGATCTCGCCTGGCACGACCGCGCGGCCCAAGCTCGCGACGCCGCTCAACGAGGTTTCAGCCGGTTCTTCCGGTAAAGCCAGGTCAGGAACCATCGGGTTTTCGTTCATGAGCGGTTCCTCTTGCGCGTCACCATTTCGATCAGTCCCATGATGCCGTTAGGCAACAACAGCGGAACCAGCACGAAGATCAAGCCAAGAAAGAACAGCCAGTATTCAGGGAAGTTCGCCGTGAAGAAGCTCTTCGCGCCATTCACCGCGAAGGCGCCGATGATCGGACCGATCAGCGTGCCGCGTCCGCCCACGGCGACCCAGATCGCCATTTCGATCGAGTTGCCCGGCGACATTTCGCCTGGATTGATAATGCCGACCTGCGGCACATACAAGGCGCCGGCGATGCCGCACAACACGGCGGACACGGTCCACACGAACAGCTTGTACGCAAGCGGGCTGTAGCCGAGGAACATCAAACGCGTTTCGCCGTCGCGCACCGCGGTCACCACGCGGCCGAGCTTCGAGGTGACGATGGCTCGCGCGCCGATGAACGCGAGAATCAGCACGGCGAACGTAATCAGCAGCAGGGCAGTGCGCGTGCCGGGATGCGTGATCGGAAAGCCGCCTATGCGCTTGAAGTCGGTAAAGCCGTTATTGCCGCCGAAGCCCGTTTCGTTGCGATAGAACAGCAGCATCGCGGCGAAGGTCATGGCCTGCGTGATGATCGACAGATACACGCCTTTCACCCGCGAGCGGAACGTGAAGAAGCCGAATACCCACGCGACCACCGCCGGCACCAGCACCACCAGCAGCAGCGCATACCCGAGATGCTGCGTGCCTTGCCAGTACCACGGCAGTTGATGCCAGTCGAGAAACACCATGAAGTCGGGCAGGTCGCTGCCGTATTTGCCTTCGTGGCCGATCGAGCGCATCAGGTACATGCCGATCGCGTAGCCGCCGAGCGCGAAGAACAGCGCGTGGCCAAGGCTCAGAATGCCGCAGTAACCCCACACGAGATCGAGTGCGAGCGCGGCGATCGCGTAGCACATGAACTTGCCGGTGATCGTCATCGCGTAGGCGGACAGATGCAGCGCGCTCGTCTCCGGCACGACCAGCGTGGCGAACGGCACGCCCAGACCGAAGACGATAATCAACGCGACCAGTGCGAGCCACGCGCGCCGCGACAACAGCGCAGGGCGCGGCGGCAGGCCGAGCGCGAAGCCGGATTGAGGCTCGCGCCCGGCGCTGGCGCCACCGCTCGCTGCGCCGACATGAGCCGATGAAGTTGCCGATGTCATCTCATGCCTCCGCGCTGCGGCCCTTGAGGGCGAACATGCCCTGCGGACGCTTCTGGATGAACAACACGATCAGCACGAGCACCGCGATTTTCGCGAGCACCGCGCCCCAGAACGGTTCGATTGCCTTGCTGATGAGCCCGAGGCCGAAGCCGCCGATCACCGTGCCGGCGAGTTGTCCGACACCGCCAAGCACCACGGCCATGAACGAATCGATGATGTAGCTCTGGCCGAGATCCGGACCGACATTGCCGATCTGCGAGAGCGCGCAGCCGCCCAGACCCGCAATGCCCGCGCCGAAGGCGAACGCATACGAATCGACCCGCGCGGTCTTTACGCCGACGCAGGCCGCCATACGGCGGTTCTGCGTGACGGCGCGCACGAAGAGGCCGAGACGCGTCTTCGTGAGCACGGCCCACGCGATGCCGACCACGATCAGCGAGAACGCGAGAATCGCGAGCCGGTTGTACGGCAGGATCAGATTGGGCAAGACGGTGACGCCGCCGCTCATCCACGCCGGGTTGACCACCTGCACGTTCTGCGCGCCGAATAGCATGCGCGTCGCCTGAATCAGGATCAGGCTGACGCCGAAGGTGGTCAGCAACGTCTCGAGCGGACGGCCATAAAGATGCTTCAGTACCAGCCGCTCGAGCACGATGCCCACCAGTCCCGCGGCGACGAACGAAGCCGGAATGGCGAGCAGCGGATACCAGTCGAACGCGCCGGACGCGAAGCGTTGAAAGAGGTTCTGCACGACGTAGGTGGCATATGCGCCGATCATCAGGAATTCGCCGTGCGCCATGTTGATCACGCCGATCAGCCCGTAGGTGATGGCGAGCCCCAGCGCGGCGAGCAGCAGCACGCTGCCGAGCGACAGCCCCGCGAACAGCGTGCCGGCGATCTGGCTGCGCCGTTGGATCGCATCGAGTTCGTCGATGCCGCTTTGCGCGGCGGCGCGCACGCGATCGTCGGGCTCGTTGAAGGTGCCGTCCGGCTTCTTCGCGACGAGCGGCCGCAGCAGTTCGTTCATGTCGAGGTCGTGGCGCGCGGCGACCAGTTGCACGGCTTCGAGGCGCCTGGCCGGATCGGCGTCATGCAGCGCCGTCATTGCCCATAGCGTGTCGAGGCGCTTCTTCAACGCGGGATCGGTTTCCTTCGCGCGCGCCGCGTCGACGAGCGGTTTGATCGACGGATCGGGGTTTTGCAGCAGCGCGGTAACGGCGGCATCGCGTGTGGCCACATCCGGCGAATCCAGTTGCAGGCCGGAGAGCGCACCCGCTACTTTGGAGCGCAGCAGATTGTTCAGCGTGACCGGTTGCGCATCGCCTGCGGCGACGGTCTTGCCGGTGACCGCGTCTTTCGCCGTATCGCCGTCCTGAAGCAGCACGGCGCCCGCGTCGGTGGCGAGCGCGCTATCTTCGGAGAGCGCTTTGAGCACCGCCATGGATTCTTTGTCGTGATTGGCGATCAGCTTGTCGATGGCCGCGGACTTCGCGTCGAAGTCGTCGCCGACGAGCGGCGCAACATCGGCCTGGGTCAGCGCGAAGGCGGCCAGCGGTGCGCCGGCGAGCAGCACGAGCGCCGCGGCAACGACGCCGCGTCGTGCGACCTTTCCTGCGACTTTTCGTGCGACCTTTCGTGCGGATGTCAGGAATGAAAACGCCATGGTGGCCTTTGAAGAAAATCCGGCGCAGCGGCGCGGCATGTGGGCAAGCGCCGTTGCCGCGCCGTCGGGTTGCTGCGCGCGAGGGCCGTGCCTTTCGGACGTCCGATCAAGGCACGAACGCGGGTGCGGTGGGCGCGCCCGTCGCGGGATTGCAATCGGCAAATCGACGTGCCGCGTCGGCGAGTTTCACCGTCGCGGCACGCCGTCCCGTCAGGCGACGCGCGAGCGCTTCAGGAACGCCGGAATCGAGCTGACCACGTCCGGCTTGCTCGAATTGCCGGCGATGAACGGGCTCCACGGCTGCGCGCGAACCGCGGTCTTGGTACGCCACACCACATTGAACTGACCATCGGCACGCACTTCGCCGATCATCACCGGCTTGTGCAGGTGGTGATTGCCGTCCATTTCCAGCGTGAAGCCAGACGGCGCCGCGAAGGTCTGGCCGACCATCGCCACGCGCACCTTGTCCACTTCCGTGCTCTTGGCCTTCTCGACTGCCTGCTTCCACATATGGATGCCGACGAAGGTCGCTTCCATCGGGTCATTGGTCACGCGCTTGGTGCCACCCGGCAGGTTGTTCTGCGCGACCCATGCGGCCCATTGCTTCTTGAACTTTTCATTGGCCGGGTTGCGCAGCGACATGAAGTAGTTCCACGCGGCCAGGTTGCCGACCAGCGGTTTCGTATCGATGCCGCGCAGTTCTTCCTCGCCGACCGAGAACGCAACAACCGGCACGTCCGACGCCTTCAACCCCTGGTTGCCCAGTTCCTTGTAGAACGGCACGTTCGAGTCGCCATTCACGGTCGAGATCACCGCGGTCTTGCCGCCTTGCGAGAAGGTCTTGATGTTCGCGACGATGGTCTGATAGTCGCTGTGGCCGAACGGCGTGTAGACCTCCTGGATGTCGGCTTCCTGCACGCCCTTCGACTTGAGGAACGCGCGCAGGATCTTGTTGGTCGTGCGGGGGTACACATAGTCGGTGCCCAACAGGAAGAAGCGCTTGGCGCCGCCGCCTTCCGCGCTCATCAGGTATTCGGTCGCCGGAATCGCCTGCTGATTCGGCGCTGCGCCCGTGTAGAACACGTTGCGCGACATTTCCTCGCCTTCGTATTGCACGGGGTAGAACAGCAGGCCGTTCAGTTCCTCGAACACTGGCAGCACCGATTTGCGCGACACGGAAGTCCAGCAGCCGAACACCACGGCGCACTTGTCCTGCGTGATCAGCTGACGCGCTTTTTCAGCGAACAGCGGCCAGTTTGACGCCGGGTCAACCACCACCGGCTCCAGTTGACGGCCCATCACGCCGCCGTTCTTGTTGATGTCCGCAATGGTCATCAACGCGGTGTCCTTGAGCGATGTCTCCGAGATCGCCATCGTGCCCGACAGCGAATGCAGGATACCTACCTTGATCGGACCACTGGACTGCGCCTGCGCAAACGGAACCTGACCTGCAAGCGCCAACGCGCCCGACATGGAGCCGAACTTCAACAGACTGCGACGTTTCATGTATATCCCCTTGCCATTGATGGTGACTGTTTATGGGCGTCGATTTCAGCCAGCAGGGCTTATCCCGCATGACTTGCCGCTTATGTACTGCAAGGCACATGCCATGCAGTAATTTCGACTTGTATGGCGTGGGGCGCATGCTGCGGCGCGGATGCGGGAGGGCGGCGCATGCGTGATAGGCGCGGAATTGGTGCAGCATCGCGCGATGCGCCTCGTTCGGGTGCGTGTCGCGCCGCAACGAAGCGCATGTATCCGCCAGCGGGCGTCGGCGGTGCATGGCCGCTGCCCGGTTGTGCATGCAGTGCGGTGCTTATGATGAGGCGCGGATCGACGAGCGCGTGGTGAGGAAGTGGAGCGGGCGGGGCTCGGTCGGTCACGGAGCGGCCGGCGTAGTGCGGCGCCGGCCGTTTTCTATTTTTAGTCCCGGTTGCGGGACTTGCATCGCTCGCCTTTGATCAGAACGCGATGAACGGCCCGGGTTGCTTGCCGACCATCACGTTGTTGATTGCCGTGTACACGCTGCGGCCGAAGAAGAACGGCAGGCCCCAGATGAACATGCCGGCCGATGGCGAACCCAGGCTGTCATAAGCCGCGTACTGGTTTGCCATCAAGGTCCAGCCGTTGGCGAGCGAGAACGGCACGTTGACGGACGCGGCGGTCTTGCCGACGCCGGTGAGAATGGCGGACAGGCTGAGCGTGGTTGCCGGCACGTACCAGTCGCCGGAATAGGGCACCGTGTAGTCCGCGAAGATGTTCGTGTTGGAACCGCTGTCGATGGCACTGCTGAACGTGTTGCCTTTGTACGTGGTCGAGAAATAGCCGTACTGGTCGAGTGCGAGAACGTTCGGCCGCGAAGGCATGGCATTGTTCTCCTGCGTGCCGATGCCGAACACCAGTTCACCCGTCACGCTCGCCTGGCCGCCCGCGGGCAGCGCGGGCAAACGGATGATCGTGCCGTTATTGTCGGAGGTGAAGTCGGCGACCGGATTCATGACCTGCGTGTCGAGTGGAACACGTGTATTCGTGCATGACGTCGCAGACGTGCAGTAGTAGTAAGCCGATGGCAGTACGGTCTGCGCCGCCGCGGGGAAGTCGCGCTGCGCCGGACCGATGCCGATCACGCCGTTCGCACCGAGCGCCGCCGCCGAGCCGAGGTTGTGGCCGCCGCGCGACTGACAGTCCGACGGCGTCGCGTACTGGCCGTCGGCGATCACCTGTAGCGGCATGTTGCCCGCAGTCTTGCCGCCTATCGTGACGTCGGCGCGCTTGACGGGCCCCCACGTGTAGCCCGAGCCGAACACGGCGCACTCGGCGATCGACGCGTTGCCGGTCGGATCATCAGTGGCGCCGGATTGCGTCGGCAAGTGGGCGGCGAGCGCGGAGCCCAATGCACTCGCAAGCACGCGCACGCCGACCGAGCCGGTGTCGAGTTGCATGTGATCGACCTTCGCGCACTGGGCGCTGCCCTCAAGGCTGGGGATGCAGATCGTCACGGTGACGTACGGCATATTGACGTAGTTGCCGGTCCATCGTTCTACGGTGATGGGGGTGGTGTTGGAGGTGGAGGTGGGGGTCGGAGTTGGAGTCGGAGTCGGAGTCGGAGTCGGTGTCGGAGTTGGAGTCGAAGTTGGCGTTGGCGTTGGCGTTGGCGTTGGCGTCGGAGTTGGAGTTGGCGTCGGAGTTGGAGTTGGAGTTGGAGTTGGTGTCGGAGTTGGCGTCAGAGTTGGTGTTGGAGTCGGCGTCGGAGTTGGTGCCGGTGTCGGAGCCGGAATCGGAGCCGGCGTCGGAATCCAAGCCGGCCCCGACGCAGCCGTCTGACTCGCGCCCGACGACGAAGCCGGCGTCAAGCCGACCGACCCCGACGCCGGGGTAGCGCTATTCCTAGCCGCATTCCCACTGCCATCGTCGCCATTACCACCGCCACCACAAGCGGACAGTGCCACGCTGGCGCCCAGAAACGCGCAGCCAAGCGTCTTGTTCAAAGTCGTCATGTTTATCGTGTTGTATAAAGCCGCGCGTCGCTTCATTGCAATTGCTCCACGCGAACCCCAACGGGCACCAGACGCGGCAAATACGCTTTGCCGAAAAACCGGCCCGCACGGCCGGCCGATTCGATATGAAAATCGCCGTTGTGTTCGATCATCGGACCGGCGCCGCGCGCACGTTCGGCGGCGGCACTCGTGAAATTGGGAAAGTAGCTGCCGAGCAGCGCGTTCATGTCCGGGCGCACCGGCCCTTGCCAGGTGACGGCAAACACCACATTGCTGGGCAGGACGTATTCATGGATCGTGACGCCGTCGGCGCCATACGAAGCACGCATCGTGTACGGCGTGGCCGCTGTGGTCGTGTTCAATGCAGCCGCCGATCGCAGCACCGATTGCGATGCCGTCCCCACACCCGGCGGCCCACCCAATGCCGCATACGAAGCGAGCGGCAACATGCCCGCTACGACTAGCGCGAGCTTCACAACATTCATTACATGGCTCCCGAAAACAGATCGGAGCATCGTGCCAGCGGGCCGTTATTGGGATTGGGTGAAAAATCCCATTGGAAAATCGGAAACGGCTTGAGGAGACGCCACCAACAGGCAGCGTCTCCGAGTCAGCCATGCTGTCAGTCGTCAGAACGCGACGAACGGTCCGGTCTGCCTGCCGACTTTGGCGTTGCCGATCACGTTATAGATATCGCGGCCGTAGAAGAACGGTAGCCCCCACAGGAACATGTTGTTCCGGCTATTCGAGAAGGACTGGCCGAGGTTATTGAACGCGGTGTTGCCACTGGCCATCAGGCCGGTGACGTTGGCCAGCGGAAATGTCATTTGGAGCGGCGGGCTCGTTCCGTTAGTCGCTTCGATTGTCGCGATCGGATTCAGCGGGCTGGCCGGCGTGTATAAACCTTCGACGGAAGAGGGAATGGTGCTGTCCGGAAACGCGTAAGCCGGGGTGCCGCTATCGATCGCGCTCTGGTTGAACACATGCCCCTGATACTGCGTCGTGAACAGCCCGTATCTGTCGAGCGCGACGACGGTGGCCGTGGTCGGCAACGTATTGTTCGACTGCGTGTTGACGCCGAACACCAACTGGCCCGTCACGTTTGCCTGACCCGTAGCCGGCACGGCGGGCAGACGGATGACTGTGCCGTTGTTGTCGGTCGCGAACGCGGGGACGGGATTGGCAACCTCCTTGCTCGCCAGCATGCGCGTGCTGACGCAGTTGGTCTGCGAAGCGCAATAGTAGTAGAGGCCGGGCACCGCGGTGGTCAGGGCATCGAGCGAGTCGCTCGTGAAGTTGTCGATGCCGAGAATGCCGTTCGCTCCGAGGGTGTCGAAGCGCGTGCTCAAGTCCCCGCCGTTGTGCGCGATGCAGTCGGCCGGCGTGGAGAACTCGCCGTCGGCAATCACCTGGATCGGCAGATTGCTCGCTGTCTTGCTGCCGATCGTGATGTCGGCGCGTTTGACGGAACCCCACGTAAAACCCGAGGCAAACGGCGCGCATTCGGCAATCGGCGCCGAGCCGACCTTGTCGTCTACCGCGCCGGCTTGCGTGAGCAGCAGCGGGGCCAGTGTCGGTATCGCGTTTGCTGCAATGCGCACGCCGGTCGAGCCGGTGTCCACCAGCATGTTGTCGACGGTGACGCAGCGGCTCGCGTCCGAGGTTCCCGGTACACAAATCTTGATCGACACGAGCAGGCGGTTGAGCCCGTTGGCGTCGCCCGTCGAGGTACCGACGCGAACCGGCACGGTGTTGTCGCCGGTAGCCGGAGTGGATGAATTGTTCGAGCTACCGGAACCGCCGGAGCCGCCGGAGCCGGTCGGCACTGGGGTCCAGGCCGGCGTAGCGTTCCAGCCGATGGAGTTACTGCCCTGGTTGCCGCTCGAACTTCCGCCGCCGCAGGCGCAAAGAGCGATCGTCGCCAGGGCCGCCGCGAGCCCGAGCGTCTTCTTCAATGTGTTCATGTTGTGTTTTTTCATAGCTCGACGCGGGTCCTATTGCAGATCGCCAGGACGCACGCCGGCGGGCATCAGGCGCGGCAACCAGGCCATGCCGCTGAAGCGCCCCAAACGGCCGGCGGATTCGATGCGAAAGTCGTCGTTGCCGTCGATAAGCGGCCCCGTGCCGGCCGCGCGGCTTTGGCCGGCATTCACGAAGTTGGGGAAGTAGCTGCCGAGCAGCGCCGTCATGTCCGGACGGATCGGCCCGTTCCATGTGACTGCGAACACGACGTTCTGCGGCAGCACATATTCATGGATGGTGACGCCATTGGCGTCGACCGACTGGCGCATGGAGTAGGGCGCTGAGCTGGCCGGTTGAGCCGCGGGCGCCGCGGCGCCCGACTGCGGCGTGGCACGCAGCAGCGCCGTGGACGATGCGCCCGTGGATGGCGCCCCGCCCAGCCTTGCATACGACGAGAGCGGCAACAAGGTTGCGGCTAGCATCGCGATCTTCAAAAATCTCATCACATGACTCCCCAAAATATCGGGAGCATGTTGCCTGTGCGATGCTCAGGAAACCGTATGAAATTTCGGAAGCGATTGCACGAAGCGGCGCAACGGAAGCTGGCCGCAGTGTCGTGGCGAAGGATGTGACGTCAACGCGGCGTCAATTGAAGCCAGGCCGCGTCGAGGTTGACGGCGGCCTGATCTGGGCGGCTGATCAGTACGTGGGAACGGACGGATCGACCTGACGCGACCACGCGTCGATCCCGCCTTGCAGATTGAAGACGTTGGTGTGGCCGCGCGATTCGAGGAACATCGCGACCTGGGCGCTGCGCGCGCCGTGATGGCAAACACAGACGATCTGCGCGTCGTCGTCGAGTTCTTCGCTGCGGGCGGGGATCTCACGCATTGGAATCGATACGGCGCCGGCGATCGACGCCGTTTGAATTTCCCACGGCTCGCGCACGTCGAGCAGCACGGGCGCGGGGCGCGAAGTATCGGCGAGCCATTCGGCGAGCGCCGGAGCGGTCAGATTTTGCATCAGCGGAACATCCGGTTCAGAGGACGGCGGGCGTGGCCGCCGTCCGGGATCGTGCGAGTTAGAACTTGAAACGCGACGGCTGCACGGCGTTGATGAGCGGCTCGACATACGTTTCGAACACGTCGGCAATGCGGTATTGCTTCTCGTCGATACGCGTGATGATCTGCGCCTTCATGACCGGCGCGGTGCCGACGAACGCCGCCAGACGGCCGCCGATCTTCAGATGGTCGAGCATTTCCTGCGGCAGCACCGGCAGGCCGCCCGACACGCAGATCACGTCGTACGGCGCAGCGCCGGCCCAGCCGCGCGCTGCGTCGCCGGTGGCGACTTCGGCGTTCAGCACACCGTTGGCGGTCAGATTGCTCTTCGCCAGTTCCGCCAGTTCCGGTTCGATGTCCACCGTCAGCACGTGCTGCCCGCGGTGCGCGAGCAACGCGGCCATGTAGCCCGAGCCCGCGCCGATTTCGAGCACGCTTTCGTGCTTCTTCACCGCCAGTTCCTGCAGCACGCGCGCTTCGATGCGCGGCGCCAGCATGTGCTGGCCGGCCGGCAGCGGCACTTCGAAGTCGACGAAGGCCAGTTCGCGATACACGGCGGGGACGAAGTTTTCACGCTTGACGATCGAAAGCAGATTCAGCACGTCCTGGTCGAGCACTTCCCAGGGGCGGATCTGCTGTTCGATCATGTTGAAACGCGCTTGCTCGATGTTCATGGTGGGTTCGGCTGTATGGTTTGGCGAGTCTTGCGGGGTTTGCTAGGTTTGCTATCAGCCACTGACCGCCGGCCTTGCCCGCGCAACTCGGCACGCAAAGCCTGTCAGGGTAACTGCGGAATTGTACCAAATGACGGTGACGATCCGCGCCTTGGCGGGCAACCGGCGGCGCCATCGCGGGTTGAAAGTTCGCGATGCCGGGCAGTGCACGCCCCCGTGTTAATCCCTAGCGATCTTTCCTTGCGCTTCCCGCATTCATCGCTCAAGAATGTAATCGATTACATTTTTCAAGGCGAATTCACTTGTCCAGATCGTCATCCAGGACGGCTCCCGCGGCGGTGTCCGCGGCGCGTTCCCAGCCCGGCGTTGCGCCGTTGCGCGGCGCGGCCGAAGGCATGTCGATTGCCGGCGTGGCCGAGCAGGCGGGCGTCTCCGTGGCGACGGTGTCCCGCGTGCTGAACGGCCACGAGAACGTGCGGCCCGCCACGCGCGACAAGGTGCTGGCCGCCATCGATGCGAGCGGCTACCGCGTGAACGAACTCGCGCGCAACCTGCGCACCGCCGAAAGCCGGCTGCTGCTGACCATGGTCCCGGACGTGGGCAACCCCTTTTATGCGGAGATCGTGCGCGGCATCGACAGCGTGGCGCGTCAGCACGGCTACTTCATGCTGCTGTGCGACACCGGCGCCGATCCGGGCCGCGAGCGCAGCTACTTCGATCTGCTGCGGCGGCGCCGCGCGGACGGCGCGATCTGTCTCGATCCGGCCACCATCCAGCAGGCGCTGGGCGAGGCCTCCAGCGCGCTGCCGTGGGTCGCGTGCTGCGAGTTCGACCCGGCGATGGGTGTGCCGTACGTCGGCATCGACAACTACCGCGCCGCAGGCGACGCCGTCCGCCATCTGCTCGCGCGCGGCCACCGTCGCATCGGCCTCATCAATTCCGATGTCGACTACCTGTACGCACGGCAGCGTCAACAGGGCTATCTGGACGCGTTGGCCGCAGCGGGCATCGCGCCGGACGAACGCTGGCGCATGAACCTGAACAGCCTCGACTATGAAGCCGGCGCGTCGGCTGCGGCCACCCTGATGAATCAGCCGCAGGCGCCGAGCGCGATCTTTGCGGTCTCCGACACGCTCGCGATCGGCGTGATCCACGGCTTGCGCAGCGTCGGCAAGCGCGTGCCGGACGACATCGCCGTGGTCGGCTTTGACGATATCTCGCTCGCCGCGCAAATCGATCCGCCGCTCACCACCATCGCGCAACCCATGCGCGAGCTGGGCGAAACCGCCGCGCGCCTGTTGCTGCAACGGCTCGCCAATCCGTTGGCGAATGTGCCGGGCGTGCTGCTGCCGCATCGGCTCGTGATTCGCGGGAGCGCGTGAACCATGAGTCTCGCGATCCGTTTCGACGACATCCGCAAAGACTTCGGGCCCGTGCGCGTGCTGCACGGCGTGAGCTTCGAACTGGCGCCGGGGCGCACCTACGGTCTGCTCGGCGAGAACGGCGCCGGCAAATCCACGCTGATGAAAATCCTTGCCGGCTACGAGACCGCAACCTCGGGCACTTTGCTGGTCGATGGGCAAGCGCACCAATTCATCGGATCGCGCGATGCCGAAGCGCAAGGCATCGTGTTGATCCACCAGGAGTTCAATCTCGCCGAGCATCTGACGATCGCGCAGAACATGTATCTCGGTCATGAAAAAAAGCGCGGCTGGTTCGTCGACGATGCCGCGATGAACACCGAAGCCGCGCGCTTTCTCGCGCAGGTCGGGCTGGAAAAAACGCCTGATACGAAAGTGCGCGAATTGATCGTGGCGGAAAAGCAGATGGTGGAGATCGCGAAGGCGCTGTCGCGGCGTGCGCGGCTGCTCATCATGGACGAACCCACTGCGACGCTCACACCGTCCGAGACCGAGCGCCTCTTTACGCTGATGGCCAAGCTCAAGGTCGACGGCGTGACCATCATCTACATCTCGCACAAGCTGGACGAAGTGGAGCGCATCACCGACGAAGTGATCGTGATGCGTGACGGCCGTTTCGTCGCGCGCGGGGAAACTTCCGGACTCGCGCGCCAGCAGATGGCGAACCTGATGGTCGGCCGCGAGCTATCGGACATGTTTCCCGACAAGATCACCGTATCCGCCGACGCGCCGCTCGCGTTGAGGGTGGAAGGCCTGGTCGTGCCGGATTGGGTGGAAGACCTCAGCTTCGACGTGCGCGCTGGCGAAGTGCTCGGTTTCGCGGGACTGGTGGGCGCGGGCCGCACCGAAGCGTTCGAAGCGATCATCGGTCTGCGCAAGCGCACGGCGGGCCGGATTGAAGTCGCCGGCCGTCCCGCCGATCTGAAAAGCCCGCGCGACGCGATGCGCCACGGCATCACGTATCTCAGCGAGGATCGCAAGGGCAAGGGCCTGCATGTGAACCTGAGCCTGCAAGACAACGTCACGCTGATGACGCTCGAACGCTATGCGCATCCATTGCTCGACATGAAAGCGGGGCGCGCCGCGTTGACCAAAGCCGTGAGCGAATTCGGCATCCGTACGGGCGACCTGTCGAGCCGCGCGCGCATGCTCTCCGGCGGCAATCAGCAGAAGCTCGCGCTCGCCAAATTCCTGCAGCCCGACCCGAACGTGATCGTGCTCGACGAGCCGACGCGCGGCGTCGATGTGGGCGCGAAACGCGACATCTATTTTCTGATTCACCGTCTCGCCGCGCAGGGCCGTGCGGTAATCGTCATTTCATCCGAACTGATCGAGCTGATCGGGCTGTGCCACCGCGTCGCCGTGATGCGCGCGGGACGCCTGCAAGCCACGCTTACGCTCGAACATCTGACCGAAGAGGAGTTGATCGCCCATGCGACCGGCACCCACTGAAGCCGTGCAATCCGGCCGCGCGTTGCGCTTCGCGCATCGACTGTATGCGCTTGGGCCGCTCGTCGGACTGATCGCGCTGTGCATTGTCGGCACGTTGCTCAACCGCGATTTCGCGACCCTCGACAACATGATGAACGTGCTCACGCGCACATCGTTCATCGGCATCATCGCGGTCGGCATGACCTTCGTGATCATTTCCGGCGGCATCGATCTGTCGGTCGGCTCGATGGCCGCGCTGATCGCGGGCAGCATGATCTGGCTGATGAACGGACTCGCGGCGGGCGTCGGCGGACACGCGTTTCCGCCGCTGATGATTCTCACGCTCGGCATCGTGGGCGCGCTGATGCTCGGCGGCCTGTTCGGTTGCGCGCACGGCTTGCTGATCACCAAAGGGCGCATCGAGCCGTTCATCGTCACGCTCGGCACGTTGGGCATCTTTCGCGCGGTGCTGACCTGGCTTGCCGACGGCGGCGCGCTGACGCTGGATAACTCGCTGTCCGACTTGTATGGCCCGGTGTATTACGCGAGCCTGTTCGGCGTGCCGGTGCCGATCTGGGTGTTTCTTGTGGTCGCGGCCGGCGGCGCGCTGATTCTCAACCGCACGGCATTCGGCCGTCACGTGCAGGCGATCGGCTCGAACGAACAGGTCGCGCGTTATGCAGCGATTCGGGTCGACAGCGTGAAGATCGTTACCTACATGCTGCTAGGGATTTGCGTGGGCGTGGCCACGGTGCTGTACGTGCCGCGGCTCGGCTCGGCGACGCCGACGACCGGCTTGCTTTGGGAACTCGAAGCGATTGCCTCGGTAGTGGTCGGCGGCACCGCACTCAAGGGCGGCGAAGGGCGCGTGATCGGCACGGTGATCGGCGCGATCCTGCTTTCGGTGATCGCCAACATTCTGAATCTGACCAGCATCATCAGCGTGTACCTGAACGCGGCGGTGCAGGGCGTAGTGATTATCTTCGTCGCGTTCGTACAACGTGGACGGCGGTAGCGGTGGCGCTTCATATTGCGCCTTGAATCTGTAATCACGGCGAGTTGAGAATCGGGGCGCACGAACGCCTCACAAACGGAGACACAACCATGAAGCAGGTCATTCGAGCGGTCGGCGCCGGCATGCTGGCGTTGGGAATACTGGGTACGGCGAACGTCGCGCGTGCCGATGAAAAAGTCACGTTGGGCGTCGCGATTCCGACGGCCGATCACGGCTTCACGGGCGGCATCGTCTGGTGGGCGAACAAGGCCAAGACCGATCTGGAGAAGGCGCATCCTGATCTGAAGGTGATCGTCAAGACCGCGGCCGGCGCGCCCGAACAGGCGAACCAGTTGCAGGATCTCGTGACGGTCAACAAGATCAATGCGCTCGTGATCTTCCCGTTCGAATCGGCTTCGCTCACGCAACCGGTCGCGCAGGTGAAGAAAAAAGGCGTGTACGTGACGGTGGTGGATCGCGGCCTGACCGACACCAGCGCGCAGGATGCGTATGTGGCGGGTGACAACACGGCGTTCGGCAAGATTCCCGCCGAGTTTCTGGCGAAGGAGCTGGGCGGCAAAGGCGATATCGTCGCGCTGCGAGGCATTCCGACGACGCTCGACAACGAACGCTGGACCGCATTTACCGGCGTGCTGAAGGCGTATCCGAACATCAAGATTCTCGACGCCAAGTACGCGAACTGGAATCGCGACGACGCCTTCAAGGTCATGCAGGATTACCTGACGCGCTTCAAGCATATCGACGCCGTCTGGGCCGCCGACGACGACATGGCCGTCGGCGTGATCAAGGCGATCGAACAGGCCAAACGCACCGACATCAAGATCGTGTTCGGCGGCGCGGGCTCGAAGGGCATGGTGAAGAACGTGATGGACGGCGCGCCGATGATCAAGGCCGACGTGTCGTACTCGCCTAAGTTCATCTACGACGCTATCAAGCTCACTGCCGAAGCGCGTCTGAAGGGCGACAAACTGCCGGCCACCACGATCATTCCGTCGGTGCTGATCACGAAGGAAAACGCGCAGCAGTTCTATTTCCCGGACTCGCCGTTCTGAGCTGAGCATCCGGGGCGCGCCGCCGGGCTTAGCCGGACTATGTGCCGCAGCGGCACGGCGAGCGCGCCGTCCTCGTTCAAGGAGCCGTACGATGAAAACCATCCAAGGGCCGGCGATCTTTCTCGCCCAGTTCATGGGCGACGAGGTGCCGTTCGACAACCTCGCGCATCTTGCCGAGTGGGCCGCGGGTCTCGGCTTCAAGGGGATACAGGTGCCGTGCGACAGCCGCCTGATCGATCTCGAACAGGCGGCGGCGAGCCAGACGTATTGCGACGAGTTGCGCCAGATCGTGGACGACGCGGGCGTGACGATCACCGAACTGTCGACACATCTGCAAGGGCAGCTCGTTGCCGTGCATCCGGCTTATGACGCGTTGTTCGACGGCTTTGCCGCTGCCCACGTGCGCGGCGATCCGGCGGCGCGCACGCAGTGGGCGATCGAGCAGATGAAGCTTGCGGCGAAGGCTTCGCAGCGTTTGGGATTGAACACGCACGTGTCGTTTTCTGGGGCGCTGGCGTGGCCGTATCTGTACCCGTGGCCGCAGCGCCCCGCAGGTCTCGTCGAAGCCGCGTTCGACGAACTCGCACGCCGCTGGACGCCGATTCTCGATGCGTTCGACGCAGCAGGCGTGGACGTGTGCTACGAACTGCATCCCGGTGAAGACCTGCACGACGGCGTGACCTTCGAGCGTTTTCTCGACGCGGTGAAGCAGCATGCGCGTGCGAACATTCTGTACGACCCGAGTCATTTCGTTTTGCAGCAGCTCGATTACCTTGCGTTTATCGACATCTATCACGAGCGCATCAAAGCGTTCCATGTGAAGGACGCGGAGTTTCGTCCGAACGGCAAGCAGGGCGTGTATGGCGGCTATAGCGGCTGGGTCGAGCGGGCGGGGCGCTTCAGATCGCTTGGCGACGGCCAGATCGATTTCGGTGCGATCTTCTCGAAGATGGCGCAATACGATTTTCCCGGCTGGGCCGTGCTCGAATGGGAGTGCGCGCTGAAGCATCCGCACGACGGCGCGCGCGAAGGCGCGGAGTTTATTCAGCGGCACATCATCCGCGTGGCCGAGCATGCATTCGATGATTTCGCGGGCAGCGGCGTGGACGCCGCGCAGTTAAAGCGTGTGCTCGGCATCTGAGGAGCGCGGCCAAACCGAAGGAGTAACGGCGATGCCACAACGAAGGCTTAGACTGGGGATGGTCGGCGGCGGGCAGGGCGCGTTCATCGGCGCCGTGCATCGGATCGCGGCGCGGCTCGACGATCGTTTCGAACTGGTGGCGGGCGCGTTGTCGTCCGATCCGCAGCGTGCGCAGGCGAGCGCCGGTGAGGCGGGAATCGCGCGCAGCTATGCGGACTGGCGCGAAATGGCGCGCGCCGAAGCCGCGCGCGACGACGGCATCGACGCGGTAGCGATCGTCACGCCGAATCATTTGCACGCGCCGGTCGCGACGGCGTTTCTCGAAGCGGGTATTCACATCGTGTGCGATAAACCGCTGGCGATTTCGCTGGCGGAAGGCGAGGCGCTGGCGAAACTGGCTCGCGAGAAGAACAAGCTGTTTGCATTGACGCATACGTACTCCGGCTATCCGCTGGTGCGTCATGCGCGCGAGTTAATCGAAAGCGGTGAACTGGGCGAGATACGCGTGGTGCAGGTCGAATATGCGCAGGACTGGCTGGCGGAGCCGATCGAAACGAGCGGCACGAACAAGCAGGCGGGTTGGCGCACGGATCCGGCGTTAGCGGGGCCGGCGGGATGTCTCGGCGATATCGGCACGCATGCTTATCATCTTGCTGCGTTCGTCACGGGTATGACGCCGCACGCGCTTGCGGCGGAAGTGCATACGTTCGTGCCGGGGCGCCGGATCGATGATCACGTGCAGGCGATGCTGCGTTATCCGAATGGCGCGCGCGGCATGCTATGGGCGAGCCAGGTGGCGAGCGGCGCGGAAAATGCCTTGCGTTTGCGGGTGTATGGAACGAAAGCCGGTCTTGCGTTCGATCAGGAGCATCCGAATGAATTGTGGTTCACGCCATTGGGCGGCGCGGCTGAACGTCTGACAAGAGGGCGCGTGAAAAGCACGATCGCGGCCCACGCGACGCGTGTTCCGTCGGGACATCCTGAAGGTTATCTGGAAGCGTTCGCGCAGTTGTACAAAGACGCGGCGTTGCAGATCGAAGCGTTGGACGCAGGCCGCGCATTGCCCGCCGAGAGCCTGTTGCTAACGACGGTGGAAGACGGGGTGGCGGGGCTACGTTTTATTGACGCGATGCTCGCGAGTAGCGCGGCGGATGGGCAGTGGCGGGAGATACAGTCCGCTTGAGCGCGGACACGTGGCGGACGGGCCGGGCAGGTGCCGACTAGCTGCCTTTGCTCTTCTTGATCTGCTCTTCGAACGCGATATCCAGCTTGCTGGCCTTGCGCGGCTTCGGCGGCCCGAAAGCGTCGACGAATTTGACGAAGTCGTCGAGCGTCAGCGGATCGGAGACTTTTTTATCCGTGCCGCTCGATTTGTCGACCAGATAAAACAGGCCGCCGGACAGGCTGATCGCGGCGAACTGCGGATTGCCGCTGCGGGTTTTCAACCGCTCGACGGCGTGGATGGCTCGGGTAGTGCGCATGATGGGAAGGCGTCTAACTGAAGGTACGCACTTTAACAGTAATCCAGCGCGTGCCTGACTCCAGCAGGGAACGGGCGGACCGCGATGTCTTCAGTCGCGGCCCGATCTTGTACGATTTTTTCGCTATGTACGATTTTATGATACATTCCGAGGAAATCGTACACATGCAAATTTATGCCGCGTGCCGCCCATTCCTTTCTTGAAGCCAAGGTTCTCGCCGAAGCATGCGAGGCCTTTGAGCGCTCTACCGGCATTTACAGGGCAGTGCCTGCTCGCAAGCATGTTTCGTATAGCGACGCCTCGATCTCTTTCGACCTTGCCGGACGGAAATTCGAAATGCCTACGCTCGTCACGACCCGGCTGGGCCTGGCGGAGATGGCAAACACGCTTCTTGCGGAAAGCCGGTCTTCTGCGATGGAGCCTCATCCGCTCTACCGCCGGCTCATGCTGGTCGCTCCTTACATCGAGCCGCAACTCGCCGATCGCCTCGTCAAGCAAAACGTGCCATTTCTGGACGCAGCGGGCAACGTCTTTCTGAGCGAGCCAGAAGGTATGGTCATGATCAGTGGCCGGCCCAAACCGCAGCAACTGCAAAAACCGCAGACAGGCCGCGCTACGACGCGAAAAGGTTTGCAGGTGATGTTCGCTATTGCGACACAACCGGGCCTCGTGTCGGAACCATACAGAACTATCGCGCAGGCCGCTGGCGTCGCGTTGAGTACAGTCAACCAGGTGATCGACGATCTGCAGTTCCGTGGGCTGCTCGCCCAGAAGACCAGTGGCGAGCGCATCTTTCCGGACTGGCAGAAATTCGTCTTCGAGTGGAGCAACCTCTATCAGACGCGCCTGCGACTCAAACTGGGAGCACGGCGCTTCGCCAGCACGACGCCCGACTGGTGGCGCGAGTTCGACTTCGCAAGTGTCGACGCTCGCCTGGGGGGCGAGTCGGCGGCCGACATCCTGACGAATGAACTGAAGGCCGCGAACGTCACCCTCTACAGCCGCGCACCGCTGGGCAATCAGTTCATGCTGAACGCCAGGCTGCGCCCTGATCCACGCGGGGATGTCGAGATTCTTGAATCGTTCTGGCCGCAGTCGCTGGAGCTTAACTGGGTGGAATCGGGCCGCCAGCCGCTAGTCCACCCGTTCCTCATCTACGCGGACCTCGTTGCCTCGGGTGACAGCCGTGATCTTTCCGTCGCCGCGCAAATCTATGAGCAGTACCTTCCCCAGCCTTAAAGTAGCCGACGAGCGACCCGTCCACCCGGTTACCGCTGCGCTGCTTGCCCGCGTCCAGGAGACTGCGGATCAGCTAGGCACGAAGTTCGTTGTCGCCGGCGCAACCGCGCGGGATCTGGTGCTATGGCATGTGCACGGCGTTCGTGCTGAGCGCGCCACGCGTGACGTCGACGTTGCCGTTTGCGCGATCAGTTGGGAAGCGTACGGCGCACTGATTACCGGGCTTGAACGGACAGGCGTTTTCAGGGCGAGTACCCGGGCACAGCACACTCTGGTGTTCGACGATCCGAGCGTCGGTTATTCGATACCGTTGGACCTGGTTCCGTTCGGCGAAATTGAAACTCCCGAGGGCGCGGTCGCGTGGCCGCCCAAGGGCGAAGTTGTAATGAATGTGCTGGGGTTTCGGGAGGCCGTCGACGAATCCGTCGAAATCGATCTGGGCGACGGTCTCATGGTTCCGGTTGTAACTCTGCCGGCGCTTGCGCTTCTAAAAATTCTCGCGTGGCACGACCGGCGAGTGTCGAAGAATACCGACGCATCTGACCTGCTTCTGATCCTTCGCAACTACGGCGACGCGGGCAACGCGGCCCGCGTCTGGGGCGACGGCGCAGACCTTCTCGAGCAACACGGCTTCGATGTCGATCTTGCCGCGTCCGCACTACTTGGCCGCGAATCGCGGCAGATCGCGTCTCCCGCAACAGTTAATGCAGTTTCGGCAATCCTCTCGGACGAAGTCGTGTACGACACGCTGAGACGCGACATGCAGGCGCGTGCCGTCGCGCAGATGCTGGACGACTTCGCTGATGGATCCGACCGGACGTTGTCAGCCTTCCGGAACGCATTTCTGGGCACACCGGCCGGCGCTTGATTCGATCAGGAGCCGGCCATGAGTTACCTCACTGACTCAAATAGACAAACTTGCCGTTCTTGATCGCCCCCATCACGCTAGCGCGCTGGTCCAGGCCCACGTGATCCTTTGGGCTCGTGTTGACCACGCCGTTCGGCACGACCAGCTCATGCGCATGCTCCAGCTCGTCACGCAGCGCCGTGCGGAACGCCGGCGTGCCCGGCTGCGCCGTCTTCAGCGCGCGGGCCACCGCGTCTTGCAAACGCGGATATACGCCGGCCGCGTCGCCCGCGAATTGCGTTACGCTGCCCGGGCCGTACTTCGCTTCATATTCGTTCGTGAAAGCGAGCGCCGCCTTCTTTGCCGGATGATCGGCCGGCAGCGTGCGCGCCACCACGACCGGCTGCGTCGGGAACAGCGTGCCTTCCACGTCCTTGCCGCCCAGCTTGATGAACTCCGGCGTGGCGATGCCGTGCGTCTGGTAGATCGGCCCTTTGTAGCCGCGCTCGATCAACGTGCGCTGCGGTAGCACGGTCGGCGTGCCGGCGCCCGCGATCAGGATCGCGTCCGGTTTGGCGGCCATCAGCTTGAGAATCTGGCCGGTGACGCTCGCGTCGGTGCGGTTATAGCGCTCGGTGGCCACCAGCTGGATATGGCGCAGCGCCGCGAACTTGCTGAACTCGTTGAGCCAGCTTTCGCCGTAGCCATCCGCGAAACCGATGAAACCCACCGTCTTCACGTTGTGGTTCGACATGTAGCGCGTCATCACGTCGGCCATCGCGCTGTCGGTTTGCGCCATCTTGTAGGCCCACACCTTCTTGCCTTCCTGCGGCTCGACCACGCTTGCCGAGCCGATCAGCGTAATCATCGGCGTCTGGCTCTCGGCGACCGGATCGAGCGCGGCCATCGCCGCCGGCGTAATGTTCGGGCCGACGACCACGTCCACGTGGTCTTCGTTGATCAGTTTGCGGATGTTGCGCACGGCGGCGCCGGGGTCGGAAGCGTCGTCGAGGAAGATGTAGTCGGCTTTCTGGCCCGCGATCGTGGCGGGCCACATCAGCATCGCGTTCTTGCTGGTGATGCCGATCACGGCCGCCGGGCCGGTGCTCGACAGATCGATGCCGACCTTGATGTCGGCGTGTGCTGCGGTGGCGAGCAGGAGCGCGCCAAAACCGAAAGCGGCAGCGAGGCCGCTGATTTTTTTCTTATACGACGTCATCGAAGGGTCTCCGTAGCAGGATGCGAGGGTGTTATCAAAGTTCGTAGCTTTCGTGTTCGCCCTTGAGCGCCTGCTCGATCAGCTTGCGGTTCATGCTCGGCGACAATAGTTCGACGAGCGTATACACATAGCTGCGCAGATAGGCGCCCTGTTTCAGCGCGACCCGCGTCACATTGCTGCCGAACAGGTGGCCGACCGGCATGGCGCGCAAATGGCGGTCGCGCTCGGCGTTGAACGCGATATCCGCCATGATGCCGACGCCGAGGCCCAGTTCCACATAGGTCTTGATCACGTCGGCGTCGATCGCCTCCAGGACGATGTCCGGATGCAGCCCGCGCAGGCGGAACGCCTCATTGATCTTGGTGCGGCCGGCGAACGCGTTGTCGTAGGTGATCAGCGGATACTGGGTCAGATCATCCAGCGACAAAAGTTTGCGGTCGAGCAGCGGATGATCCGGTTGCATCACGGCGACGTGGTGCCACTGGAAGCACGGCAGCGAGACCAGCTCCTTATAGTTGGAGATCGCCTCGGTGGCGATGCAGAGGTCGGCCTGGTCGTGCAGCACCATTTCGGCGACCTGGGTCGGGCTGCCTTGCAGAATCGAAAGGTGGACCTTGGGAAAGCGTTTCTTGAATTCGGCAATGGCGGCCGGCAGCGAGTAGCGCGCCTGCGTGTGGGTGGCGGCGATCACCAGATTGCCTTGGTCCTGCGCCGCGTAATCTTTACCGACCCGTTTGAGGCTCTCCACCTCCTGCAGAATCTTCTCGACCGACTGCAAAATGATGCGCCCCGGCTCAGTCAGTGAGCGCACGCGCTTGCCATGCCGCGTGAAGATTTCCACGCCCAACTCGTCTTCCAGCTCGATGATCGCCTTGGAAACGCCCGGCTGGCTTGTAAACAGCGCCTTGGCCGCTTCCGTCAGGTTGAAGTTCTGCCGCACAGCCTCGCGGACGAAGCGGAATTGGTGCAGGTTCATATATAACCTCTCCGCATATCAAAAGAATTTTTTAGTCGTTTGAAATATAAGGGCAGTTTATTACGATCTGTCCATCTTTTTCAATATGGATATCTGTATTTGTCATAAGCAAATGAGCGATGGGTCTAAACGTTCATGAGCCGAGGGTGACAAAGGGATGTATCCAGGGCGCGGCGAAACCGGATCGCCGTGTATCACTGCAAAAAATTGGGGTCCCCGAATGTACCAATACGATCAGTACGACCAGACCATCGTCGATGAACGGGTCGCGCAGTACGCCGATCAGGTTCGCCGCCGCTTGTCGGGCGAATTGAGCGAAGAGGAGTTCCGTCCGCTGCGCCTGCAGAACGGCCTGTACATGCAGCGTCACGCGTACATGCACCGCATCGCGATTCCGTACGGCAACCTGCGCAGCGACCAGATGCGCGTGCTCGCGCAGATCGCGCGCGAACACGACCGCGGTTACGGCCATTTCTCGACGCGCTCGAACATCCAGTACAACTGGATCAAGCTCGAAGAAACGCCGGAAATTCTGCGCAAGTTGGCGGCGGTGCAAATGCACGGCATTCAGACCTCGGGCAACTGCATCCGCAACATCACCGCCGACCAGTTCGCCGGCGTGGCGCCGGATGAAGTGGTCGATCCGCGTCCGTGGGCCGAAATTTTGCGTCAATGGTCCACGTTCCACCCGGAATTCGCGTGGCTGCCGCGCAAGTTCAAGATCGCCGTGTCGGGTTCTAGGGAAGACCGCGCTGCCGTGCAGATTCACGACATGGGCGTGTATCTGCGCAAGAACGAGCAGGGCGAACTGGTGGCCGATATCCTGGCCGGCGGCGGCATGGGCCGTACGCCGATCATCGGCGCGATCATCCGCAAAGATCTGCCCTGGCAACATCTGTTGACGTACTGCGAAGCGGTGCTGCGCGTATACAACCGCTACGGCCGTCGCGACAACATGTACAAGGCGCGCATCAAGATTCTCGTGAAGGCGTTGAGCCCGGAGAAATTCTCGGCGCAAGTCGAAGAAGAATGGCAGCACCTGAAGGACGGTCCTTCGACGCTCACGCAAGCGGAAGTGGATCGCGTGTCGCAGTACTTCCAGCCACCGGTGTACGAGAAGCTTGCTGATACCGATGCTTCGTTCGAAAAACATCTGCTGGAAAATCGTGCGTTTGCCCGTTGGGTCGAGCGTAATGTGCGTCCGCATAAGGTGTCGGGCTATTCGTCGGTCACCTTGTCTTTGAAGCCGACCACGATCGCTCCTGGCGACGCCACGGACGCACAGATGGAAGCGGTCGCCGATTGGGCCGACGAGTACTCGCTCGGCGAAATCCGCGTGTCGCACGAACAGAACCTGATTCTCGCGAACGTGAAGAAGCGCGACCTGTTCGCGCTGTGGGAAAAGGCCAAGGCACAAGGTTTCGCGACGCCGAATATCGGCTTGCTGACCGACATCATCGCGTGCCCGGGCGGCGACTTCTGCTCGCTCGCGAATGCGAAGTCGATTCCGATCGCGCTGGCCATTCAGGAACGCTTCAACGATCTGGACTACGTGTATGACCTTGGCGACGTGTCGCTGAACATCTCGGGCTGCATTAACGCTTGTGGTCATCACCACGTCGGCAACATCGGCATTCTGGGCGTCGATAAGGACGGCTCGGAGTGGTATCAGGTGACGCTCGGCGGCGAGCAGGGCACGGGCGCTACCGGCGCACACCTTGGCCGCGTGATCGGCCCGTCGTTCTCGGCGGAAGAAATGCCGGACGTGATGAGCAAAGTGATCGATACGTTCGTGGAAAACCGCCACGAAGGCGAGCGCTTCATCGAAACGTACAACCGCATCGGCATCACCCCGTTCAAGGAACGTGTGTACGCCTCGCGTCAACCGGCTCACGCGTAACCGCGAAAAGGATACAGAACAGATGGCTTCTATCATCAAGAATCGCGCGATCGTCAACGATGACTGGACGGTCGTGCGCCCGGCAGAAGATGGCTCGCTGCCCGCGGTGAACGAATTGCCCGCAGGCAAGGTGCTGGTGCCGCTCGCGCTGTGGCAGGCTGAACGTGATGCGTTGACCGCCTCGCGTAGCGCCGCTGAGATCGGCGTGTGGCTCGCGCCGGACAGCGAGCCGGCGGATATCGTCGCCGACTTCGACAAGATCGCGCTGATCGGCGTGGACTTCCCGGTGTTCCGCGACGGCCGTGGCTATAGCATCGGCCGCCTGTTGCGCGAGCGCTATGGTTACAAGGGCGAGCTGCGCGCAATTGGCGACGTGCTGCGCGATCAACTGGCGTTCATGTTCCGTTGCGGCTTCGACGCGTACGCATTGCGCGCGGACAAAGACTTCGACGACGCACTGAAAGCGTTCGACGAATTCAGCTTCAACTATCAGGGCGCGGTGAACTCGTCGCCGCTATTCCGCCGCCGCGAAGCGGGCGAACTGGCAAAGGCATCGGCATGAGCGAAGTTCAAACCCTCACGCCGGAACTCGCCGCAAAGGTCGAGCGCCTCGATGCGCTGCTCGACTCGATCGCCGCGCGTCACGAGAACGTGAAGCTCGCCAGCAGCCTCGCAGCGGAAGACATGCTGCTCACGCATGCGATTCTGTCGCGCGGCGTGAAGATCGGCATCTTCTCGCTGAACACCGGCCGTTTGCATGCGGAAACGCTCGGCATGCTCGATCGCGTGAAAGAGCGCTACGGCTACGACATCGAACAGTTTCATCCGCAAGCCGCGGCGGTCGAGGAATACATCGGCTCGCACGGGCTGAACGCGTTCTATGAAAGCGTCGATCTGCGCAAGCGCTGCTGCGAAATCCGCAAGGTCGAACCGTTGAACCGCGCGCTGTCGAACGTTAGCGCATGGGTCACGGGCCAACGCCGCGAGCAGTCGGTAACGCGTGCGGAACTGCATGCGGAAGAGCATGACGCCGCGCGCAATATCGCCAAGTTCAATCCGCTGACCGATTGGACCGAAGCCGAAGTGTGGGACTACCTGAAAGCGTTCGACGTGCCGGTCAATCCGCTGCATGCGCGTGGTTATCCGAGCATCGGCTGCGAGCCGTGCACGCGCGCCGTGCGCCCCGGTGAAGATAGCCGCGCAGGGCGCTGGTGGTGGGAGTCGCGCGATACGAAAGAATGCGGACTGCACATCACGACGATTACGCCGATCGCGGTAGAGCGCGGCGCAGACGTCCAGGCCTGAAGTTGAGCGAACGGGCCTTGGTTTTCGGCCCGAACACCGCACATACCGATTTGAATACCTGCGCGACGCGAGCAACCGCCTGCGACGCGAACCAACGAAGGACCCAGATATGAGCACCACGCTCGATTCCACTGTGAACGCACCGCTCGCCAACACGGCAAACCGTATGGATCACCTCGACTGGCTCGAAGCCGAGTCGATTCACATCCTGCGCGAACTGGTCGCCGAATGCAGCAAGCCCGCGCTGCTGTTTTCGGGCGGCAAGGATTCGGTCGTGGTGCTGCACCTCGCGCTGAAGGCCTTCGGCATTGGCGCGAATCGCAAGACCGTGCTGCCGTTCCCGCTCGTGCATATCGACACCGGCCACAACTACGAGGAAGTGATCGATTTCCGCGATCGTCGCGCGAAAGAGATTGGCGCTGAACTCGTGGTGGGCCACGTGGAAGATTCGATCAAGCGCGGCACGGTGCGTCTGCGTCGTGAACTGGATTCGCGCAACGCGGCGCAAGCCGTGACGCTGCTCGAAACCATCGAACAGTACGGCTACACCGCGCTGATCGGCGGCGCGCGCCGCGACGAAGAAAAGGCCCGTGCGAAAGAACGGATCTTCTCGTTCCGCGACGAATTCGGCCAATGGGATCCGAAGGCACAGCGCCCGGAACTGTGGAGCCTGTATAACGCGCGTCTGCATAACGGAGAACATCTGCGCGTGTTCCCGATTTCGAACTGGACCGAACTCGACGTGTGGCAGTACATCGCTCGCGAACAGCTCGAACTGCCGTCGATCTACTACGCGCATCAACGCGAGATCGTGCGCCGTAATGGCCTGCTGGTGCCGGTTACGCCGCTCACGCCGATGCGTGAAGGCGAAGTCAGTGAAACCGCGCTGGTGCGCTTCCGTACCGTCGGCGACATTAGCTGCACCTGCCCGGTGGAAAGCGATGCGGACGATCTCGAGAAGATCATCGCCGAAACGGCCGTGACCGAAATCACGGAACGCGGCGCGACGCGGATGGACGATCAGGTCTCCGAAGCCGCGATGGAACAGCGTAAGAAGCAAGGTTATTTCTAAGCACACGGACGAGGGTAAAGCAATCATGAGCGGTATTCACCAACCAGAAGACCTCGGCGTGCTGCGTTTCATTACCGCGGGTAGCGTCGACGATGGCAAGAGCACGTTGATCGGCCGCCTGCTGTACGACAGCAAGGCTGTGCTTTCAGACCAGCTCTCGGCACTGTCGCGCGCGAAGAATAAGCGTACCGTTGGCGACGAAATCGATCTGTCGCTGCTGACGGACGGCCTCGAAGCCGAACGCGAGCAAGGCATCACGATCGATGTCGCGTACCGTTACTTCGCGACTGCGAAGCGCAAGTTCATCATCGCCGACACGCCGGGCCACGAGCAGTACACGCGCAACATGGTGACGGGCGCGTCGACCGCCCATGCGGCGATTATTCTCGTCGACGCGACGCGTGTGACGTTTGTGGATGGCGTGGCGCAACTGCTGCCGCAAACCAAGCGTCATAGCGCGATCGTCAAGTTGCTGGGGTTGCAGCACGCGATCGTCGCCATCAACAAGATGGACCTGGTCGATTACAGCGAGCAGCGTTTCAACGAGATTCGCGACGCGTATGTCGAACTCGCGCGTCAACTGGGTTTGAGCGACGTGCGTTTCGTGCCGGTTTCGGCGCTCAAGGGCGACAACATCGTGACGGCGAGCGAAAGCATGCCTTGGTACGCGGGCGAGCCGTTGCTGGACCTGCTCGAAGCGTTGCCGGTCGAAGTGCCGACGGGCCAGGCGCTGCGTTTCCCGGTGCAATGGGTGGCGCGTCAGGACGGCAGCCAGGCCGACGATTTCCGCGGCTACATGGGCCGTGTCGAAGCCGGCGAAGTGAAGCTCGGCGATACGATTGTCGTGTTGCCGGCCAATCGCGAAGCGACGGTTGCGGAAATCATCGCGCCGGTGCCGGGCGGCACGGCTGCGGTGGACCGCGCGTTCGCCGGGCAAACGGTGACGATTCGTCTCGCGGAAGACGTCGACGTATCGCGCGGCGACACCTTCGTGTTGCGTGAAGCGGCGCCGGAGCCGGCGAAGAAGCTGGAAGCCGATCTGTGCTGGTTCGATGACACGCCGCTGTCGACGCAACGCAAGTATCTGTTGAAGCAGACCACCAATACGGTGTTCGCGCGGATCGGTGCGATCAAGGAAGTGCTGGACGTGCATACGCTGTCGCAGGCGACCGATCGCAAGGATCTGACGATGAACGATATCGGCCGCGTGGCGCTGACGTTGCAGAAGCCGCTGGTGTGCGATGTGTATGACTCGCATCAGGGCACGGGTGCGTTCGTGCTGATCGATGAGGCGACGCATCATACCGTTGCGGCTGGGATGATTCGGGCGTTTTCGGCTTAAGCGGGCGAGGGCGCATGGCGACGCAATTCTGCGTGGCTCGCGCCCCAACCAACAGGTTGATTCAAATGGGTAAGGTTTATCTGATCGGCGCGGGGCCCGGCGCTGCGGACCTGATTACGGTACGCGGCGCGCGCCTGCTCGGCACCGCCGACGTGGTATTGCACGACGCGCTGGTCGAAGCGGCCATGCTCGATTACGCGCCTGCGCATGCGCGGCGGATTGCGGTGGGTAAGCGCTGCGGGCAATTGTCGACAGCCCAGCAGTTCATCAACAAGCAGATCGTCGACGCCGCTTTGGAGCACGACGTGGTGGTGCGCCTGAAGGGCGGCGACCCGATGCTGTTCGGCCGCGCCGACGAAGAAATGCGGGCGCTGGAAGCGGCCGGCATCGACTATGAAGTGGTGCCTGGAATCACCGCTGCGCTGGCGAGCGCGGCGTCGTTGAAGCGCTCGTTGACGCTGCGGGGTGTATCGCGCAGTGTTGCACTGGCCACGTTCAGCCGTGCGCCGGGCTCCGACGAGATTCGTGAACAGGTGAACGCGGACTCGCTCGTGTTTTACATGGGCCGCGATAGCGGCGTCGAGATCGCGCAGCAGTTGATCGATGCCGGCAAGCCTGTTGCCACGCCGGTGGCGATTGTCGAAGCTTGCAGCACCGAGCGCGAGCGCATGCTGACGCTCACACTCGAAGAACTCGCAGCCGGCGACGCGCAGCGCTGGGTCGATGCATCGCAGCCGAGCCTGCTGATGATTGGGGAGGCTTTTGCTGCGCGGCAGGTCGAGGTTGTTCGCTCCGCGGATGGGTTGTTGGTCGCGGCTTGAGGTTTTTGGTTGTTGCTGTGTATGTTGTTTGTTGTGCGCTTTGGGATGTTCGCATTTCTTTTGGGCACGTGAGAGCGCACGCGACCATGTCCCGCCGCGCGCCCGCGCGATTGCCTGTGTCTTCGACATCGTCAGCATGCCCCACTTCCGCCCACACTCAGGGCACCGACAACGTATGACATGCACTGACGAGAGCACATCCGCATGCTGCGTGATGTCCCTCGAGCGCAACGGGCTTGTCGTCGACCATCAATGATTCGTCACCTTCGACGATCGGATTGACGCCATGCTCCGGGCACGCCACCAGGTCACCCTTGCGCGCGATCGCCTTGCCGTCAACGACGTCGACCTGTGATCCTGTGATCACTTTTCCACCGCGGGTCGTGGTGTCGCCCACTACGATTACCTGTCTTGCCATTGCGTTTTCCTCTTCTCTAGCGGTTCGATCACAGTGCGACATTCGTCACGCCGGGGACCGCGCCGTCAATGTTCGGACTACCGAGGTAGGTCCACGTGACATCATGACGATCAATTGCCAGAGCCCGCTCACGTGGATCGGGGAAAGGCTGTCCTTGATCAACAAACGCCTGCTGGGTCCACGTGTTATAGAGAAACGCCTGCGGATGCGCAACGGCAACGCGGCCTTCCCAGATGCCCTGCTGCGGGCATCGCTGGTGTCCGGCGCATTGACTTATTGGCGTACTGGCGGATATTTCCCGAAGCCAGCCAGCACTGACCATATGCGCGAGGATCATTTCGCGCGATGGTGGAAGCTGACGGGCTTCGCCCAGGTAGTGCCATTGCATCGTCTCGTGCGACAGGCTGGTCATCGTCGCGGGTTCGAACCGCTCGCCGGCCTGATAGTGTTCCGGCCGTCCGCTACGGGCAGGTGTGAGCTGCGCCCTGGGCGTTCCTGGGGCATCGAATAGCGCCAGCCAGTAGCCGGTTTCGGGTACCCGCTGGCCGCCGTGAACCGAGTAGGCGCTTTCGGCAAGCGGCATTACGCTATGCCCCTCCGGCATCTGTTCGCGGCCCTGCAGCGCTGCATGTGATGCGGATTTGGGCTTTGCGGGCGGAATGACGGTCTTGGCCGCATCGATCAGCGTCTGCTTATTGCCGTCCCACTTCGGCAGTGGCGCGGGCGGCAGTGGCAATACCTTGTCAAGGTTAGGTAGCTTGAGGCGGCCTTGGTAATGTTCCAGCGCATTGCCGATCTGGCTATAGCGCTCGGCGCGGGCTTTGTCGATGCGGCCGATCAAGTTGGTGCCACTTGCCAGTCCCAACCCGTCGAACTCGCTAAATAGGGAGTTCGCACACTCGGCACTGCCAAGCTTGACGCCTTCGTGTAAAACCCTAAGTGCACGGAATTTAGCTTCGGAAGTGTTCGGGCGTGCGTAGATCAGACCCAACTTGTCCGCCGCATCCCCGTACCCTTGCGCCAACGCACATTCCAGCATTTGCCTACCGATAGGCAGGTTGCCCCAGAATTCGCCCTCCGGATCGTCGTAAGTACCAGCTATTTTGTAGCCGAGGAAGGTCATTGCAGACGGACTGCCCATGTCCGCCGCGCGCTGGAAAAACGCATAGGCGCTGGTTGCATCACCGCCCCTGATCATACCGTTCTGATGGTATGTACCCATCATGTCGTAGGCATCCGGCACGCCGAGTTGCATCGCCTTCTCAACCCAGCGGATCGCAACCTCCGGATCGTGTTCCGGTACCGCGTAATCCGACAGGATCAGCGAGGCGAGATTGAGCATGGACTTCCAGTGATTGCGTTGCGCGGCCTGCTGGTAGAGCTGGTAAATCTTCGGATAGTCGCGATCCTTGTAATAGATGTCTGGGTTGTCCAGCACGAGTGCCTGCTGGAACCAAAGTTCCGCCTGTGGATCAACAGGCGGCACGTGCTGGTCCTGATGAAGGCAGGTGAACAGCTTGCGATGTGGATTAAACAGTGGCAGCTTTTCGTAACGCGGCAGGTCGGACATGGCGGTAGTCAGCTTGCTGGTCAAGGAAGTCAGTCTCCCGGCCTGCACAGAAGAGGTGGTCAGGAACAGGACGACGAAGACAATGCGGCAAAGGATGGTTGTGCACTTCATGGATGTCTCGTTCAAGCTAGCTCAGGCAGCCTCGGTTTGACGCCATACTCCGGGCACGCCGCCAGGTCACCCTTGCGCGCGATCGCCTTGCCATTGCTTTCTTCTCTTCTCCAGCGGTTCGATCACAGAGCGATATTCGTTACGCCCGGCACCGCGCCGTCAACGTTCGGACTACCGAGGTAGGTCCACAGCACATCATGGCGATCGACGTCGAGAGACCTGTCGCGCGGATCGGGGAAAGGCTGTCCTTGATCAACAAACGCCTGCTGGGTCCACGTGTTATAGAGAAACGCCTGGGGATGCGCACCGGCAACGCGGCCTTCCCAGATGCCCTCCTGCGGGCATCGCTGGTGTCCGGCGCATTGACGTATGGCGGTACTGGCGGATATTTCCCGCAGCCAGCCAGCACTGACCATGTGCGCGAGGATCATTTCGCGTGATGGTGGAAGCTGACGGGCTTCGCCCAGGTAATGCCATTGCATCGTCTCGTGCGACAGGCTGGTCATCGTCGCGGGTTCGAACCGCTCGCCGGCCTGGTAGTGTTCCGGCCGTCCGCTACGGGCCGATGTGAGCTGCGCCCTGGGCGTTCCTGGGGCATCGAACAGCGCCAGCCAGTAGCCGGTTTCGGGGACGCCCCGGCCTTCCCTGACTGCATAAGGACTCTCGGCGAGCGACGGGACACCGTAGCCATCCGGGATATGTTCGCGTCCCTGCAACATTGCGTTTGACGTTGTTCTGAGCTTTGCAGACGGAATGACAGCCTTGGCCGCATCGATCAGCGTCTGCTTGTTACCGTCCCACTTAGGCAGTGGTGCGGGAGGGAGCGGCAGCACCTTGTCCAAATTCGGCAGTCTGAGGCGGGTTCCATAATGCTCAAGTGCATCTCCGAGTACACGATATCGTTGCGAACGAGCCTGATCAACGTGTCCAACGAGGCTCTTTTCGTTCGACAAATTAAACCCGTCGAATTCGACGGACAAATTTTTGGCGCTTTTGGCGCTCCCCAATTTCACTCCTTCGTGAAATGTCTTCAACGCCAGCGCTTTTGCTTCCGGCGTGTAGCCACTTAGCTGCAAGTACCCAAGTTCATAGGCTGCATCCCCGTAACCCTGCGCCATCGCACACTTCAGCATCTCAATTGCAATTGACCTGTTTCCCCAGAAGTCCCCGTCGGGGTCATCATAGGTTCCCCCCAGTTTGTCCCCCAGAAACGTCATTGCAGACGGGCTGCCCATGTCCGCCGCGCGCTGGAAAAACGCATAGGCGCTGGTTGCATCACCGCCCCTGATCATACCGTTCTGATGGTATGTACCCATCATGTCGTAGGCATCCGGCACGCCGAGTTGCATCGCCTTCTCGACCCAGCGGATCGCAACCTCCGGATCGTGTTCCGGTACCGCGTAGTCCGACAGGATCAGCGAGGCGAGATTGAGCATGGACTTCCAGTGATTGCGCTGCGCGGCCTGCTGGTAGAGCTGGTAAATCTTCGGATAGTCGCGATCCTTGTAATAGATGTCTGGGTTGTCCAGCACGAGTGCCTGCTGGAACCACAGTTCCGCCTGCGGATCAACAGGCGGCACGTGCTGGCCCTGATGAAGGCAGGTGAACAGCTTGCGATGCGGATTAAACAGTGGCAGTTTTTCGTAACGCGGCAGGTCGGACATGGCGGTAGTCAGCTTGCTGGTCAAGGATGTCAATGGTCCGGCCTGAGCACCGGTGGTGAATAGAAACAGGGCGATGAAAACAATGCGGCAGAGGATGGTTGTGAACCTCATAGATGTCTCGTTCAAGCTAGCGCAGTGCTGTCAGATGACGGAACCGTCACTGACGCATGCATCGTTGAGGTAGCGCGATGATCCTCAAACTCCAACAAGAAGCCCTGCATGCTTTGATTGTTCTTCCTTGTCTGCGCATTGTCTTTCATTAACTTTTCCCATTTGTCAAAGACCTTCGGCATCTCAAGTCGATCTCCAGATCCGTTTGTCCGTCCGCCTGAATGCAGTTCAAAAACCCGTCCGCGCAGATCCGCGGCCCAGACCTGCCCGGTCGCCGCAATGTTGATCTCACTGTCCACCGACATGCTGCGCTGGTTCAGATTCGCGCTGCCGAGCGTCACGAACACATCGTCGATGAGCATCAGCTTCGAGTGGATATAGATCTCGCGATAAGCCATCTGGTTACCGATCACCCCACTAGTGCGCAGCCGGGCGACGCTCACTTTCAGGCCCAGCGTGTCCTGCAACTGCTTCAGGCTCGGACGGTCCAGCACCTTGTTGCCTTTCTTGCCCTTGTGCGCATCCGTGTAATCCTGGTCGAGCTTGCCCTTGTCGACGTGTGTTGCCTGTTCCGGCATTGACGTGCTTGCACCCAGTTCGGTCAGCATGTCGAATGTACGCGGCACCATACCGTCGTCTTCGGGGTGTGGAATCACGATAAACAGATGCAGCACCGGCACATCCGTCATAGGTTTGTCCGGCAGTCTCGCCCAGGCGTCGCAGAACTTTCCGCGTTCCCTTTTCAGGTGACGGGCAAACTCCGGATAGAAAAAATACTGGTTCTCGATGTAGATATAGTTGCGGGCAAAGCTGGTTGCCTGGAAGTAGAGTTCCTTGATGCTCTTGTCCAGTTCGTGCGGCTGAGTGCGTACGATCTGCACCCCATGTGCGGGATTCTTTGGCAAGACAGGAACCTTGGGCGGCAATTCCGTCAGTTCTCTCGTTTGCAGCGCGGCGGGAGCGAACAGGTTCCAGCCCCGCTCGAAATTCTCGTGCAGTCGTTTCAGCGCTGGTCCGACGACGCGACAGGCGTAATCCTGATATGGCTTGGTGTGCCCGTAGGCTGTCTTTCTGAGTGGTCCTTTCGGATCCTGCGTAGTCCGCTCATGGGTGAGTTCTACATCGACGTTACCGGCTGACCACGTTTCTCGCAACGGATCGTCGATCTCGTGTGCTGTCCGGTCCCAGAAATCCGTCACGGAATTTAGTCCCATGACGTAACCTACCGCCTTGCTGCCACCGTCATGTGCATAGTCGATCAGGACCGGTTTCTGGTGGTGGGTAGGATAATTTTCGAGCAGGCCGGTTTCATCGATCGGGTTGCCCGATTCGTAGGCAGGCTGATCCTCCTCTTTCGGCGCCGCTGCCAGCATCGCCTTGACATCGCCGGCAGCGATGCCGCGCAGAACAACCTGAAGGCGCGGATTCGAGCCTGCACCGCTTCGGCCACCAGGCAGGTGGCGCGCCCACCAATCAGCGCAGTACTTGTGGCGTTCGGGGTTGGCATACGGCGGCGATTGCCGGACGTGATTCGCAACGGCACTCCAACTTTGGTCCACGTCGCTGTAACCAGGCATGTTGTTCTGCCTGGCTGAGCCTCGCGCGTCGTACCAGATCAGTAGTCGCACCGTTACCGGATTGTCCTTTCGTGTCGTGACGGCCTCCAGCAGGCGGCCGTACCTCACGCCCCGTGGCCAGGCATTACCTTTTTTTATTTCATTGCCGAGGTCTGGGTCGAATCTTCGGCACATTGGACCACGCGTCAACTCCATGCCCGGATCGAAACCCCAGCAGACAACATCGACGGTGGATCTGGCATCCCAGATGTCCTTCGCAATCTCCGCAAAACCTTCCTCGCCGCAGACCATGAAATGCAGCCTGTTTCCGTAAGTGATGGGCATCTCCTCGCGGTTCTCGAGAAGCCATTGCACCGATCCGTTCCCCTTGCGACCCGCTTCATCGATCGCTACATCGATGGGGTTCTGCGTCTTGAGGTGTTTAGTCATGTGGTTATCCTTATCGATCAGTCGTACCGTAGCCTGAGCGGATCATCAGGCCACCCGTTCGCACCGGTTCGAACGCGTGGCCCTCTTGTCCAGCCATTCGATCACAGTGCGATATTCGTCACGCCCGGCACCGCGCCGTCAACGTTCGGACTACCGAGGTAGGTCCACGTGACATCATGACGATCAATTGCCAGAGCCCGCTCACGTGGATCGGGGAAAGACTGTCCTTGATCAACAAAGGCCTGCTGGGTCCACGTGTTATAGAGAAACGCCTGCGGATGCGCACCGGCAATGCGGCCTTCCCAGATGCCCTGCTGCGGGCATCGCTGGTGTCCGGCGCATTGACTTATTGGCGTACTGGCGGATATTTCCCGCAGCCAGCCAGCACTGACCATATGCGCGAGGATCATTTCGCGCGATGGTGGAAGCTGACGGGCTTCGCCCAGGTAGTGCCATTGCATCGTCTCGTGCGACAGGCTGGTCATCGTCGCGGGTTCGAACCGCTCGCCGGCCTGGTAGTGTTCCGGCCGTCCGCTACGGGCAGGTGTGAGCTGCGCCCTGGGCGTTCCTGGGGCATCGAACAGCGCCAGCCAGTAGCCGGTTTCGGGTACCCGCTGGTCGCCGTGAACCGTGTAGAGGCTTTCGGCAAGCGGCATTACGCTATGACCCTCCGGCATCTGCTCGCGGCCCTGCAGCGCTGCATGTGATGCGGATTTGGGTTTCGGGGGCGGTGCGACGGTCTTGGCGGCATCGATCAGCGTCTGCTTGTTGCCGTCCCACTTCGGCAGCGGTGCGGGCGGCAGTGGCAATACCTTGTCAAGGTTAGGTAACTTGAGGCGGCCTTGGTAATGTTCCAGCGCATTGCCGATCTGGCTATAGCGCTCGGCGCGGGCTTTGTCAGCTTGATCTACAAGGCTGGTGCCATCACTAAGATATGTGCCTCGAAATTCGACTGCTAGCTTGCTCGCACATTCTGCGCAGCCAAGCTTAATCCCCTCTTGCAGAACTGTTCGCGCCCGGATTTTTTCTGCGACTGAATATTCGCCGGCGTACAGAAAACCCAACCTATAGGCCGCGAGGCCATAGCTTTGCGCAAAGGCACACTCCAGCATCTGAGTGCCAATTGTCCGGTTACCCCAGAATTCTCCATTTGGATCATCGTAAGTGCCGGCGATCTTGTAGCCAATGAACGTCTGCGCCGATGGACTGCCCATGTCCGCAGCGCGCTGGAAAAACGCATAGGCGCTGGTTGCATCACCGCCCCTGATCGTGCCGTTCTGGTGGTACGTGCCCATCATGTCGTACGCGTCGGGTACACCCAGTTGCATCGCCTTTTCCACCCAGCGAACCGCAACCTCTGGATCATGCTCCGGCACGGCGTAATCCGACAGGACCAGCGAGGCAATATTGAGCATAGCCTTCCAGTGGTTGCGCTGGGCGGCCTGCTGGTAGAGCTGGTAAATCTTCGGATAGTCGCGATCCTCGTAGTAGATATCCGGATTGTCCAGCGCCAGCGCCTGCTGGAACCACAATTCAGCCTGCGGATCAACACGCTGCACATGCTGGTCCTGATAGACGCAGGTAAAATTCGTGCGATGCGGATTGAAAAGTGGGAGCTTTTCGTAGCGTGGCAGATCAGACATGGCGGCAGTCAGTTTGTTGGCTATTAAATTGGTCGGTACTGCTTGCACGTCGACGGCAATCAGATGGAAGCCGACGAAGAGAATAATGGTCAGGCGGTTCATGACATCCATGATCCTTTCCCTTCAAACCGTAGCAGTGTCGATGACTGACGGAACCGTCACCGAAGCATGCATGGTCGAAGTAGCACGGTGGTCTTCGAATGGCAGCAGGAAACCTTGCATAACCTTCTTGTCCATCATTGATTTGGCGTTCTTGTTCATTACATCTGTCCACGTTTCAAATACATCCGGTGTCTTGTTCCGCTCTCCCGAACCGCTCACTCTTCCATTTGAATGCAGTTCAAAAACCCGCTCGCGCAGATCCGCGGCCCAGACCTGCCCGGTCGCCGCAATGTTGATCTCACTGTCCACAGACATGCTGCGCTGGTTCAGATTCGCGCTGCCGAGCGTCACGAACACATCGTCGATCAGCATCAGCTTTGAGTGGATATAGATCTCGCGATAAGCCATCTGGTTACCGATCACCCCACTAGTGCGCAGTCGGGCGACGCTCACTTTCAGACCCAGCGTGTCCTGCAACTGCTTCAGGCTCGGACGGTCCAGCACCTTGTTGCCTTTCTTGCCCTTGTGCGCATCCGTGTAATCCTGGTCGAGCTTGCCCTTGTCGACGTGTGTTGCCTGTTCCGGCATTGACGTGCTTGCACCCAGTTCGGTCAGCATGTCGAATGTACGCGGCACCATACCGTCGTCTTCGGGGTGTGGAATCACGATAAACAGATGCAGCACCGGCACATCCGTCATAGGTTTGTCCGGCAGTCTCGCCCAGGCGTCGCAGAACTTTCTGCGTTCCCTTTTCAGGTGACGGGCAAACTCCGGATAGAAAAAATACTGGTTCTCGATGTAGATATAGTTGCGGGCAAAGCTGGTTGCCTGGAAGTAGAGTTCCTTGATGCTCTTGTCCAGTTCGTGCGGCTGAGTGCGTACGATCTGCACCCCATGTGCGGGATTCTTTGGCAAGACAGGAACCTTGGGCGGCAATTCCGTCAGTTCTCTCGTTTGCAGCGCGGCGGGAGCGAACAGGTTCCAGCCCCGCTCGAAATTCTCGTGCAGTCGTTTCAGCGCTGGTCCGACGACGCGACAGGCGTAATCCTGATATGGCTTGGTGTGCCCGTAGGCTGTCTTTCTGAGTGGTCCTTTCGGATCCTGCGTAGTCCGCTCATGGGTGAGTTCTACATCGACGTTACCGGCTGACCACGTTTCTCGCAACGGATCGTCGATCTCGTGTGCTGTCCGGTCCCAGAAATCCGTCACGGAATTTAGTCCCATGACGTAACCTACCGCCTTGCTGCCACCGTCATGTGCATAGTCGATCAGGACCGGTTTCTGGTGGTGGGTAGGATAATTTTCGAGCAGGCCGGTTTCATCGATCGGGTTGCCCGATTCGTAGGCAGGCTGATCCTCCTCTTTCGGCGCCGCTGCCAGCATCGCCTTGACATCGCCGGCAGCGATGCCGCGCAGAACAACCTGAAGGCGCGGATTCGAGCCTGCACCGCTTCGGCCACCAGGCAGGTGGCGCGCCCACCAATCAGCGCAGTACTTGTGGCGTTCGGGGTTGGCATACGGCGGCGATTGCCGGACGTGATTCGCAACGGCACTCCAACTTTGGTCCACGTCGCTGTAACCAGGCATGTTGTTCTGCCTGGCTGAGCCTCGCGCGTCGTACCAGATCAGTAGTCGCACCGTTACCGGATTGTCCTTTCGTGTCGTGACGGCCTCCAGCAGGCGGCCGTACCTCACGCCCCGTGGCCAGGCATTACCTTTTTTTATTTCATTGCCGAGGTCTGGGTCGAATCTTCGGCACATTGGACCACGCGTCAACTCCATGCCCGGATCGAAACCCCAGCAGACAACATCGACGGTGGATCTGGCATCCCAGATGTCCTTCGCAATCTCCGCAAAACCTTCCTCGCCGCAGACCATGAAATGCAGCCTGTTTCCGTAAGTGATGGGCATCTCCTCGCGGTTCTCGAGAAGCCATTGCACCGATCCGTTCCCCTTGCGACCCGCTTCATCGATCGCTACATCGATGGGGTTCTGCGTCTTGAGGTGTTTAGTCATGTGGTTATCCTTATCGATCAGTCGTACCGTAGCCTGAGCGGATCATCAGGCCACCCGTTCGCACCGGTTCGAACGCGTGGCCCTCTTGTCCAGCCATTCGATCACAGTGCGATATTCGTCACGCCCGGCACCGCGCCGTCAACGTTCGGACTACCGAGGTAGGTCCACGTGACATCATGACGATCAATTGCCAGAGCCCGCTCACGTGGATCGGGGAAAGACTGTCCTTGATCAACAAAGGCCTGCTGGGTCCACGTGTTATAGAGAAACGCCTGCGGATGCGCACCGGCAATGCGGCCTTCCCAGATGCCCTGCTGCGGGCATCGCTGGTGTCCGGCGCATTGACTTATTGGCGTACTGGCGGATATTTCCCGCAGCCAGCCAGCACTGACCATATGCGCGAGGATCATTTCGCGCGATGGTGGAAGCTGACGGGCTTCGCCCAGGTAGTGCCATTGCATCGTCTCGTGCGACAGGCTGGTCATCGTCGCGGGTTCGAACCGCTCGCCGGCCTGGTAGTGTTCCGGCCGTCCGCTACGGGCAGGTGTGAGCTGCGCCCTGGGCGTTCTCGGGGTACCGAACAGCGCCAGCCAGTAGCCGGTTTCGGGTACCCGCTGGTCGCCGTGAACCATGTAGGGGCTTTCGGCAAGCGGCATTACGCTATGACCGTCCGGCATCTGCTCGCGGCCCTGCAGCGCTGTATGTGATGCGGATGTGGGCTTTGCAGGCGGTGCGACGGCCTTGGCGGCATCAATCAGCGTCTGCTTGTTGCCGTCCCACTTCGGCAGCGGTGCGGGCGGCAGTGGCAATACCTTGTCCAAATTGGGCAGCTTGAGGCGGCCGTCATAGTGTTCAAGCGCATTCCCAAAAACTGCATAACGCTCCGCGCGCTGTATATCCACCTTTCCGGAGAGATTTCGCCCTGTCGATAGATTGAATCCTCGGAACTCTGAATCAAGCGCCTTTGCGCAGTTCGCACTACCTAGCTTGACTCCTTCGTGGAGAACTTTGAGTGCACGAAGCTTCGCTTCGTAGGTTTCCGGCCGCGAATAGATAAAGCCAAGCTTTTCGGCTGCATTCCCGTATCCTTGTGTCAAGGCGCACTCAAGCATGCGTGTTCCGACGTCCGAATTACCCCAGAATTCGCCATCTGGATCATCATATGTACCCGCCATTTTGTATCCGAGATAAGTCAGCGCCGACGGATTGCCCATGTCCGCGGCGCGCTGGAAGAAAGCGTAAGCAGTGGTGGCATCTCCACCCCGAATCAGCCCATTCTGATGATAGGTTCCCATGCGGTCCCATGCATCCGGCACGCCGAGTTGCATCGCTTTCTCCACCCAGCGTATGGCTAGTTCCGGATCGTGAACCGGCACCGCGTAGTCACTCAGAATCAACGAGGCGAGATTAAGCATGGCCTTCCAGTTGTTTCGCTCTGCAGCATTTGTGTAAAGCTGATAGACCCTCGTCCAGTCGATATCCTCGAACCAGATGTCCGGGTTATCGAGCGCCAGTGCCTGCTGGAACCACAATTCGGCCTGGGGGTCGACGGAAGGCAGGTGCTGGTCCTGATAGACGCATGCGAAGGTCTTTCTGTGCGGGTTAAACAGCGGCAGTTTGGTGTAGCGCGGCAGATCGGACATATTCGCAACGAATCGGTTGGTTACTGGCGTCATAAGGCCGCCCCATACGGAAGCGGCAAACAGACAAGGGGCGACGAGAGCAATCAGGAATAGCTTCAGGCGTCTGGCAATACGCTTCATATGCGCGCCGCTCAGACCGTGACGTCGGCAGGAACAGTAGTGGAGGCAACCATGGTGGCGGTTGAGCGGTGGTCTTCGAATTTCAGCAGAAAGCCCTGCATGGCTTGATGCCTCATTCTCAGCTCGCCGTTATCCTGCATTCGTCTATTCCAGTCCTGGAACACAGCGGGAACCCTTTCCGGATCACCTGTGCCGTGAATACTCTTGTCGGAGTGCAGTTCAAAAATCTTCTGCCGCAGTTTGCCTACCATCTCCTGGCCAGACGCGGCAATGTTGATCTCGCTGTCTACGGCCATACTGCGCTGGTTGATGTTTGCACTACCGACAGTCACAAACACGTCGTCAATCAGCATCAGCTTCGAGTGGATGTAAATTTCGCGGTATGCCATCCTGCGCGCGGCGTCGAGACCGCTTGTGCGTAACCGCGCAATGCTCACCTCCAGTCCGTATGTACGTTCCAGTTGCTGAACACTGATCCGGTCCAGAACCTTATGCTGCTGGGGCACCGTCACGGCTCCACCCATTCCGTCGTCTAACGTGACATCGTAGGACGCAGTCTTCGCGTCTGGATAGTTCTGGCTGAGCGAGCCATTCTTGACAAGACCGCCCTGCGCCTCCATCGCGTCGCTGTGTCCGAGTTCGCTCAACATGTCGTGAGTACGTGGCACCATGCCGTCCTGCTCCGGGTGCGGGATGACGATGAACAGATGCAGCTTTGGGATGTCCGCGGGAGGCTTGCCGTACTTGCTGCACCACCATCGACAGTATTGGAGGCGTGCGTCCTTCAGGTTGCGTGCCAATTCTGGATAGAAGAAGTATTGGTTCTCGATATAGATATAGTTACGCGCCCAGGTCGTTGCCTGCATATAGAGCGCCTTGATTGTCTTTTCTCTTTCATGCGCCTGTGTGCGTACTATCTGGACGATCTGGTTGGGGTCCGTTGGGAGAGTGAAGATTTTCGGCGGCAACGGCTGCTCTACGATTTTCCATGCGGATGGCGCGTCCTCGTTCCACGCCGCCACAAAATTCTGGTGCAGCCGCTCCAGCGCGGGACCAACCACACGACAGGCATAATCCTGGTACGGTTTGGCGTGTTTGTACCACGCGGCGCTGACCTTGTTCTCGGTCGCTGTTTCGTGCCCAATCTCCTTCTGGACACTGCCGCTTGACCAGGATTCTCGGAACGGATCGTCGATTTCGTGAGCAGTGCGGTCCCAGAAATCGGTCACGGAATTCAGTCCCATGACGTAGCCGACTGCCTTACTCCCACCGTCGTAAGCGTAGTCAATCAGGATGGGCTTTTGATGGTGCGTGCCGAATCCATCCAGCAGTGCCAGCTCGCTCGCCGACGGCTGATCCTTTTCGTCCTGCAACCCGTGATTGGCATCGAGGAGACTGACATCACGCAAGACGATCTGCAGGTTCGTCGTTTTGCTGGGGTGTCCGTTGGTCATATAGCCGAGATTTCGGAACCACCATCCTCGACAGTAGTCTTGACGCGACTGTTCCGGATAGGGCGAAGTGAACGGGCCTATCTGAGCGGTGTCGGTGTAGCCAGGCATGTTGTTCTGCACCGCCGATGCGACTGAATTGAACCAGATCAACAGCCGCACCTTGACGCCCTGGTCTGCAAGCTGTTCGAGCAAAGAGCCATATGTATGGCCGCGTGGCCACTTGTCGTTTCTCGTGCGGTCCAGTTCCATGCCAGGATCGAAACCCCAGCAGATGATGTCCGCCGATTCTTTCGCGTCGTTAAGATCTTTCGCGATAGACCTGAAGCCTTCCTCGCCACAAATCTTGAAGTCCAACTGGTTGCCGTAGTACTTCTTTACCCTTGGGTCCGTCTCCAGGAAGAACTGTGCCGAACTCTGGGCCTTTCGTCCCTGCTCATCGATGGCCACCGTTGCCGCATTCTGCGTATCGAGGTGATCTGCCATGTCGTTATTCCTTGTTCAGATAGTCAGATTGGCTGGACTGGGACGGACCTACGCCAGACGCTCGCCGCGGTTCGATCGCTGATCGGCATGCGCGGGATCGGCATGGAGCGCATCCTTGACCTTCAGCTCGAACTGCCCACCGTTGCTCAGCTTCACGCAATAAGCCGATGTGCCGGGCTGGTGATTCTTCACGACCACCCGGCCGAACTCGTCGGTCGCACCTTCCGCAATCTTTGCGTCGCCCTTGTACAGCTCGTATGGCTCGTATGCGTAGTGGTGCGCTTCGTCCGGCAATGCGCGCAGCGCAAAGTGCAGGTCCTGCTGCATATCCTGCGATTCAGGCAGCTTCGGTTTGCCGACGTTGTCCGGTCCGGTAAAGACCCGGCCCGCCGAATGCACTTCAAACTGACCGGATGTACCGCTGCGGATCTGGCCCGCTGTCCAGCGCGTATAGCTTCCGCCACCGCCAATTTCCACTTCCTGCTCGGCGTTGATGCGAATCGTGGTAGCCGACACTGTCACGTTGAGTTTCGCGAGCAGGTTGATACTGTCCTTCAGCGCCTTGAGATCGATGTCGCCCGACATCGCCACCAGCCGCCAGCCGCATGCCTGCACCACGGTGCGGATGCCGTTCGCCACGCTGACCAGCAGTCTCCGGCCCACGGACAGTGCCGTATGGCCGCCCGAAGTCATCGCCACATGTTCGCCGGCGGCCAGATGCATCGAGCACGGCGTATTGCCGGCCAGCCCGGCTTCGCCGTTGAGCACGAGGTGCGCCTTGGACAGTTCGGGGAAATGACTCTTCTGCTGATTGGCCTTGCCGCTGCCGCGAATGTCGTCGTGCTGTGTCCGCAGGGCGCTGGCCACAGCGTCCTGATCACCGCGCTCCTGCGCCTGCTGCGCGCGCGCGAGCGTGGCGAAGGCATCATGCTGGTCACGCGCGGTTGCCAGTTGACCAGCCGTCTCGGTCATATCCTTCATGGGCGCAGACGCACCACTGCGAGGCGCCGTCGTGATCAGCATGCCCTGATTGGCGCGCAGCACGCCATGTGCGTCAGTGCCCAACTCGAACCCTTCACCGCGTTCCCTGTCCCGTCCCGCGTGTCCGTCGATGCGCGTGTTGTACCCCAGCACCAGCCGCGACTGCGCGTGGTCGCTCGCCACCTGAACCTGAAGTTTCCCGGGTGTATCGTCGGTGACCACGCTGTTGGCCGACTGGCCCTTGAGATCCTGGCTCCGCCAGCCCGACAGCGCATCGTTCTTCGGCAGTTGCCACGGCGCCTGGTGGAACTCCGTCGTATGTCCGGAGATGATGTATGGCCGGTCAGGATCACTGTCGTAATAGCCCACCAGCACATGATGGCCGACGCGCGGCAGCCACATCGCGCCGTGCTCGACTCCGTGCCACGGCGATGCCACGCGCAGCCAGCAGCTCGCGTTTTCATCTTTCTCGCCGATACGGTCCCAGATGAAGTGCGCCTTCACGCGTCCGTATTCGTCGCAATAGACGGGCTCATCACCGTATCCGGTGATGAGCGCCGTTTCCGCATAGGCACGCGGCCTCTTCGCCCTCTGCGGCGTGCGATAAAACGTGTTGGCGGGCACTGCGGAAAACTTGGTCGTGCAACTGTATTGCAGCTCGATCCCGCCGCTCTGCGTAACCGTGTCATTGTTGACGAGATCGATATCAGTGGATACGACGAGGTATTCGCCATCGCCCGGTTTAAGCGGATAGCCTTCGAGCGTGAACGTATGCCCCGTCATCAGCCCACGCAGATTGCCTTTGCCGTTCGCTCGCAGGCTCTTGGCGCGATGCGCTTCGACCTTCACGCGCGCCAGATGCTCGCCTTCGAACTGCGGGTCGCCGCGCAGCCCGGCCGTGCCCATCGGCCCTTCGAACGGCTGCGAATAGTCACCCCACGCGTACTCCTCGGCGTTGTCGAAGGCGCGTTTGCTGTAGTCCTCCTGGCTGACGGCCAGATTGCCCAGCGACTGCGTATAGTCGTAGTCGGTCAGCGCAACCTTGCCCGTCGTGATCTGCCGTGCGACGTGGAATTCGTGAACATGTTCTTCATCGATGCGCTGCCCGTTGCGGTCCACATAGCGCAGCGTCTGATACGCCGGGCCATGCTTTTTGTACGCACCGGGCGAGTCGCACAGCACGAGCGTGCTGCCGGTGAAGAAGAATGTGATACCCCATTCTTGCCACAGACGATTCAGAAATGCGAAGTCGGACTCCCACCACTGCCGCTGGTACTCGCGCTTGGGATAGGGACGGCGCTGCATGCCCGGACCGGCCAGCCGCAGTTCGTACGGAAATGGATAGCGCTGCAGGGTGTCTTCCGTGATCTGAATGACGGAGCGCTCCTGCCAGAGCCTGCTGTCGCGGTTCAATGTGGCGAGCCAGAGCCAGGGACGAATCCTGAGGCGGTAATGCGCGCGCCGGTCATCTGCGCCAATGCACTTTGCCGCCACGATCAGCCCCGTGAGCTTGCGGATATCCGCGCCGATATTGGCCGTCCCCGTCGCACCTGTCGCTCCCGCCATCCAGGTGCCGTTTCCTTCAATGGCAATATGAACCGTCACTTCCTTGCCGATCAGTGCATCGACATCGACCAGCGCTTGCGCCTCGCTGGCCGTCAGCGTTGCGTCGTCGACCGTACTGAGTTCGACCTCATAGTCATACAGGTGTCCGAGTTTTTCTTTGCCGCGCAGGCGCGAAACGGCAAACAGCGGTTCGCCGCTCCATTGCGGCAACGCCTTGCCGGTAATCTCCAGCGTGCGCGGCTGTTTGAGCCACGAGTTGATCCATGACATTCGCCTGCTCTCCCTGACTCCGTTGAATACCCGACCCGGTTCAGGCCGTGCCGCGCGTACCCATGCGCGGTGGCCAGTGTGCGATCGGTCCGCGCTGCGTGGAGCGCAGCACGGTCGTTGTAAACGAGTGCGTCGATACGTGCCGCGCGACGTAACGCTCAAGCACAAGGCCCAGCGTGTAGGGACTCACGCCGCCGAATCCGCTTTCGTCAAAGGTGAATTCGCACTCGATGCCGCGTCCGAACCCAATCGGGCTGTTACCGGGCAACCTTCTGTTGACGGGCGTAGCCTGCGCACGCACGAGGCTCTCGATCTGCCGCCCCAGCATCGCCGCATCCGGCATCACGAACAGACGCAGACGACGACGCACACCTTCGCCCGGATGGGCTTCGTCGTAGTTGTCGTCAAACATCCGGTAGTCGAGCTTCAACTGGGCCATCAGCTGCCAGGCCCGATCGCCGAAAGCCAGTGGCGGCTGCGGCGTGGTGGGCGCACGCACCAGGCCGATGCGATCAGCCGGAATCGACCTGTCCAGGAACAGGTCATTGCTGCCGTCGCACGTCAGAACGCAGGGCAGATCGCGGTTGGTCAGCCACGCCTGCAACGACAGATAGCGGATGCCTTCCGTATTCGGTTGCTCGTCGTGGTCGACCAGCGAAATGAATGTGCGTGTCTCGGTAAAGGAGCGGCGTGTACCGTAGTGACGCTCGTCTATCTCAGTCCGGTTCAGTTCGTGGCGGATCGTGAAGTAACGCGAATTGCGACCAGCGTACCGGTCTACTGGCATATGCAGCGGATCGAAACGGAATGTCTCCGATTCTTCGGAGACCTGTCCCCATGCCGTCTCTATCGAGTGCACATCGTAGTCATGCGGTGCGGACGGCACGGGCACGAGCCCATGCGATTGCGCCGCGGGAGCCAGGTCGAGCCGTCCGGTCCGTCGGGGAAACAGGTTGATGACAGGGGTGCAGAACAGCGCGAAATGCGCGGCGTCGACGGCTTCCGCTAGCTTGTCCACGGGCCGCTCCAGCAGGATCACGATCTCAGCCTCGCTACCGTCGATGCTGGCGAGCCCCTTGCTGAGGCCGGTCAGTGTGAAGAACCAGAAGCGCGCCGGACAGGCGAAATACTCCTGCAGCAGGTTGTGACCGTGAAACTTGTCAGGCACAGCGGGCAGCAGGCTCTGTTGTGGTTCGAGCGCGTCATGGACGATTGCCTTGCGCGTGACGGCATGCAGCGAGCCTGTTGCGAACTGACCCGGAACGCCGGTGACGCTCGCCACGACGGCGGCGTGAACCAGTTCGAACAGATGCGAGGCGTTCGCTTCGTCGCCACAGAGATACACGGGCAACCGGTCCAGCCCGTCGAGACTCGCGATGGGCGCGCCGTTCGTGGTACGCAGCCGCAGGCGCAAAGCGCCTTGCACGGTTCGACCGGCTGGAACAAAACGGTCCAGTGCGGGGATGTCGGGTGGAATGCCGGTCAAGCGCGCCTGCACGATTTCCAGCGGGTATAGCGCGACATCCTGGCTGCTGCGGAACTCACAGGCTGTGCGCTCGCCATCGGGAACGCGCGAGGTGAAGATCGTGCCGCGCGGCACGACTGTTCCGTTTGCAGCGTGCTTGCCTCGCGCGCGCGGGAAGAGGCGGGCGACGGCCATCGAGGGCGTCGGACAGGTGTAGTTCGCGTAGACGGTTTGCAGCAGCGGCAGGATGAACCCGGGAAAGGCATCGTCCAGACGCATCTGCATATGCGCGGTGACGAAGGCCGAGGACTGAAGCAGGCGTTCGACGTAGGGGTCGCCGATTTCGCCTGCGTGCAGGTTCATGCGCCGTGCAATCTTTGGATGCTGTTCAGCAAACTCCAGCGCGAGTTCGTGCATGTAGAGCAACTCATGGCTGTAATAGTCCAGCAGGCGTGGGTCCATCCGGTCAGCTTTCGAAAGGTCGATCGAACATGATATTTAGCGGACGATTTGCCCGATTCATGAGAAAAACATGACAGCTTTCATCTCTTCGATTCATATGGAATCCTGAAAAAACATCATGAAAGTGTTGCCGCAGAAGAATGAGTAAACCGTATTTCGTTGTGACGCGCTATCAGATGCCGCGGAAAGCTCTGTGAGATTTTTCTGGTAACGTTAAATTTCGACTTCAAATAAAAAAGCCCGCTCGCGGCGGGCTGAAAGCGGTCTTATCCCAGAGGATGACTCTAGGCAGGGCGGAAAATGTTGGGGCGCTCTATCATCAGCGTTGGCGAGTCGGCGTGTCCAGATAAGGACACGCGACCGGGACGGCGAAAGTCCGATCGAGGCAAAAGATTCAAGCTTGGTCGCTTGGGGGACCGCACGTCGGCGAGCAGGCCAGCCGTCCTGACCGGGTGTACGCGATGGGCGCACTCAAGCCCGTCCTCGGTGGGTGCCTTCCGCGTGTCCGGCGCTGCATGGACAATCTCACCACGGTTCTTGCGGTGATCGCCAGACTCGCTGCCGCACACAGCGGTCACGCTTCTTTCCTCGACCACCCAGAAAAAGCCAAGCCCCATGTCCATCTCGCGTACAGGTTCGCTTGATGGAATGGGGCTTAAGTTGAGAGCGTTGCCCCGCACAGGGACAACGCTAATAGACCACTAACAAAGCAAGGAAAGGCCAAAAGGCCCACGCGCTAAGCCAAAACCGCAATCAAACTTGCCGCAGACAATATTCCGCGACGGCATCGAGAACCGCTTCATCCTCGCCCACAGCAACAGCGCATTTAATGAGAACAGAAGGATGCAACGCCTGGCACTGTTCGATCACCAGAGGCAGATCTTTCCTGACATGCCCCCCTTGCCCAAAAAACACCGGCACGACGGTGACCACTTCACAGCCTTGAGCAACAAGCTCCCCCACGGCTGTAGGCAAATCCGGCTCCATCAACTCAAGAAACGCCAGCGCCACAGGTCCGGAGTCCGGAGAAGCGTCCCGCAACTTAACAGCCAAGCGCTCAAAAGGCTGGCGCCACCGCACATCCCTGGCGCCATGGCCAAACAGAACGAAACCGTGCATCGCCATGAAAACCGCTCCTAATGCCGATCAACCCACTTCAACCCAACCAACCCAAGCACCAGATAAACCAATCCAGGCGTAGCCGCAGTCAAAGGAGCAGGCCAGGTATTCAACGTGCCGATATGGGAGAACAAAGTATTGAACAACTGAAAACTCATCCCCAGCATGATCCCGCCGAAAACCTTCATCCCAACAACCCCAGCCCGCGTATGCAAATACGCAAACGGCAACGACAACACCAGCATCACGAACACAGCAAACGGATACAGCAACTTGCGCCACAACGCAATTTCATACCGCTGCGTATCCTGATGATTCTCAGTCAAATGCTGGATATACCGGAACAGATTGAAAATCGACATCCGATCCGGCGACACCAGCAGCACCGACAGAATCTGCGGCGTCAATTCCGAGCGCAGCGAATACTCCGGCATCGCGACTTCCTTCGCCCGATACACCGGATTCAGCGCATCGGCGGGCGTACCCGGAGGAGGGGGCACGTCAATCAATTGCGTATCGGTCACGCCTGTCAACTGCCAATGACCCGGCGGCTGATACTTGCCACTCTTCGCGGTCCGCACATTGGAGAGCCGGAACTTCGAATCGAATTCATAAATGCGCACGTTGCTGATCGTCGCATCCGGCTTCAATTCGCCGACGTTCACGAAGCGCGTCACCTGCTCGCCGTCCGCGCGCGCCGTGAGCGTATCTTTCACCCACACGCCCGACTCAAAATTGCTCGACACCGAGGACCCGAGCGCTTCGAGCCGCACACGCTCCGACAACTGATCCGTATAAGGCCCTACCACCTCGCCAATCAGATAAGTCAGCAAAACCAGCGGAATGCCGATCTTCAACAGCGAACGCAAAGCCTGATTCGTAGCGAGCCCGGACACGCGGAAAATCGTGTACTCGGAGTTTGCCGCCATCTGCGCGAACACATAAATCGCGCTGATCAACGCCGCGACCGGAATAATTTCGTAGAAGCGCGACGGTGTTTGCAACGCAACCCGCAACACCGCGTACTGGAATTTGTAGTTGCCGTGCCCGACCGAATTCAATTCGTTGATCAGGTCAAAGAAGAAAAACAGACCTGAAAAAGCAAACAGAATGAAGATGAACGTGAGATAGATCTGACGCGCGAAGTACCTTTCATAGATGCGCATCGGTCAGGCTCCCTGCGAACGGCTGAACATCGCTCGCGTGAAGAGCGGCCGGTTGCGCACGCGCAGCCAGAAAATAAACGTGACGATCGCCGCGACGATCACGTGCAGACCCACCAGTCCGACCGGGAACGACATCTTGCCCTGCTCGATCCACGACTGCACCACGTTCAACAGATTCGAATACGTCAGATAGATCAGCACGGCCATCACGAGATTGATGGTGCGGCTGCGCCGCGGATTCTGGTGCGCGAGCGGAATGGCCAGCAGCATCAGATTGATCGCGATGAGCGGTAGCCCCGCACGCCACGCGAATTCGGCGAGATTGTCGTTGGTCGGGTTGCGCAGCAGCGTGAGCGTGGGCGTGCCGGTCGTGCTGGGCGTATTGACGACCGGCTGGCTCTGGATCTTCACGCCATAGCGTTCGAACTCCATGATGCGGAAATCGGGCTGCCCCGGCTGGCCGTCGTAACGTCGGCCGTTTTCCAGCACCACGAAGCGATCGCCGTTCTTACGCGTTTCCGTATGGCCGGTCTTCGACACGACCACGTTGACCTTGCCGTTCTCCGTGCTGGTCACGAACACGTTTTCCACGCGCGCCTGGTCGGGCGACATCTTCTCGATGAAGAACACGCGGTGGCTGGTGGCCGATTCGCGGAACTGCCCAGGCGCGAGCAGCGAGACCTCGTCGCGCTGCTGGAAGCGCGCGCGGATCAGCTTGCTCTGCTGATTCGACCATGGCCAGCCGACGAACACGAAGAACATGATGAGGATGATGATCGGCGTGGCAAAAATGCCGATCGGCTTGATGAAGCGCGTCAGACTGACACCCGAAGAGAGCCACACGACCATCTCGGAGTCTTTGTACCAACGGGTCAGGACGAACAGGATCGACACGAACAGGGTCGCGACGAGCATGATCGCCAGGTAGCCGATCACGGTCAGGCCGATCAGGACCAGCACGTCGCGCGGGTCGATCTCGCCCGAGGCTGCGAAGCCGACGATGCGGATCATCATCGTCGTCAGCACGAGCGTGAGGAGAACCATGAACACGGCACCAGCCGTATACGCGAGTTCGCGCTGGAGGGAGCGTTCGAAGATCATTATTGATGATGAGAGGGGGCGCTCTCAGTGGCGCACGGGTTGCTTCCCGTCACACCTCCGGTGCAGCCGCCGCAGGAAAAATAGCGGATAATTGCGGCTTTCATCCTAAGCCCAGATTTTATCCGAGGACAAGCGCGATGGACTTTAGCATAAAAGCCTGTGATTGGACCAAAGGCTCGTCAAACGGTTTCCTGACTGGGAAATCCGATTGCATCGTAATCGGCGTGTTCGAGTCGCAAACCCTGTCGGGCGCGGCTCTCGAGATCGACGAGGCCACCCGCGGCCTGCTGACCCGCATCATCAAGGCCGGCGACATGGACGGCAAGGCCGGCACCACGCTGTTCCTGCATGAAGTGTCGGGCATCGGCGCGTCCCGCGTGCTGCTGGTCGGCCTCGGCAAGCAGGACGCTTTCAACCAGAAAGCCTACGGCGACGCCGTGCGGGCCGCCTGGCGCGCGCTGCTCGGCACCAAGATCGTCCAGGTCACCTTCACGCTGGCGCAACTGCCGATCCTCGAACGCACGGCCGATTGGGGCGTGCGCGCCGCGATCCTCGCGCTGCGCGAACTGACCTACAAGTTCACGCAGATGAAGAGCAAGCCGGATAATTCGGTGCGCGCCTTGAAGCGCATCGTCTTCAGCGTCAATACCGGCGACGAGAAGTCCGCCAAGCTGGCCGCCAAGCAGGGCGCCGCGCTCGCCAACGGCATGGACCTGACGCGCGACCTCGGCAATCTGCCGAGCAATGTCTGCACGCCGACCTACCTCGCCAACACCGCCAAGAAGCTCGCCAAAGACTGGAAGCTGAAGGTCGAAGTGCTGGGCGAAAAGCAGTGCGAAGCGCTCAAGATGGGCTCGTTCCTGTCGGTCACGGCCGGCTCGGTCGAACCGGCGCAGTTCATCGTGCTGCAGTACCAGGGCGGCGCCGCGAAAGCCGCGCCGGTGGTGCTGGTCGGCAAGGGCGTGACGTTCGACACGGGCGGCATTTCGCTGAAACCCGGCGAAGGCATGGACGAGATGAAGTACGACATGTGCGGCGCCGGTTCGGTGCTGGGCACATTGCGCGCCGTCGCCGAAATGGGCTTGAAAATCAATGTGGTCGGCATCATTCCGGCGGTCGAGAACATGCCTTCGGCCACGGCCACCAAGCCGGGCGACATCGTCACCAGCATGAAGGGCTTGACGATCGAAGTGCTCAATACGGATGCTGAAGGCCGCCTGATCCTGTGCGACGCGCTCACCTACGCCGAGCGCTTCAAGCCGGCGGCGGTGATCGATATCGCCACGCTCACGGGCGCCTGCATCATCGCGCTGGGCCACCACAACAGCGGCCTGTTCTCGAAAGACGACGCGCTGGCGGGCGAGCTGCTCGACGCATCGCGTGAAGCGTCCGACCCGGCCTGGCGCCTGCCGCTCGACGACGAGTATCAGGACCAGCTCAAGTCGAACTTCGCGGATCTGGCCAACATCGGCGGCCGTCCGGCGGGCAGCGTGACGGCGGCGTGCTTCCTGTCGCGCTTCACCGAAGCCTATCCGTGGGCGCATCTGGATATCGCGGGCACGGCGTGGAAGAGCGGCGCGGCGAAGGGCGCCACCGGCCGTCCGGTGCCATTGCTCGCGCAGTTCCTGATCGATAGGGCCGCTGACGGTCGCGCCGCACAATGACGCATTGCAGTAAAGGTGCGGGCGCGGCTGCGGATGCAGCCGCCAGGCGGAGCCGCCGATGACGAGAATCGACTTTCACTCGAACGTCGGCGATTCGCTGCTGTATGCGTGCCGCCTGATCCGCAAGGCGTATCAGGCGGGCCAGCCGACCATCGTGCTGGCCGAGCCCGCGCGCCTGAAGGCCTTCGACGAACAGTTGTGGACCTTCGCGCCGCTCGAGTTCGTGCCGCACTGCATGGCGGGCACGCCGCTCGCCGCGCAAACGCCGATCGTGCTCACTTCCAGCCTCGACGATGTGCCGCATCATCAGGTGCTGCTCAATCTGGGCGCCACGGTGCCGGCGCAATTCGCGCGCTTCGAAAGATTGCTGGAAGTGGTCGGTAACGCACACGAGGAACTCGCGGCGGGCCGCGAACGCTACCGCTTCTATCGCGATCGCGGCTATGCTCTGAACAACTACAAGCAAGGCAGCTAGGTCCCATTCGGTCCGCGTCGCGTGTGTCGGGTTCAGTCATTCGGCATGCGCGCGGGCTGCTTCAGCTTCGACTCAAACACGGAGAGTGCACGTGTCCGATCCCAACGACGATTCGATCCCGGTTCTGCACGAGGTTCTCGTGCAGGGTCATCCTGTGCAGCCGCAGCAAACGTCGAGCGATGCGGCCAAACTGGACGGCCCGCGCGAACCCAGTTTCAAGGCGGAGCCCGTGCTCGCGCCGCAGCCGGTGCTGACGCCGGAGCAGGTGAGGTCGGCGGAGCCGGTGCTCGCGGCGCAGCCGCTGCACGCACAGGAACCGACCTTCGCAGCGCAGCCGGCGGTGGCGCCGCAACCGGCCGATCCGCGGCAAGCGGCCGATCATCACCATCCAAAGAAGCGTTCGCGGGCGCACCAGGCCGCCGAACCGCGGCATGCGCATGACGACGCATTCGCGACGTCGGCGGGCGTGTTCGATCGGGCCGAGCCGATCACGCCGCTCGAGGCGGGCTCCACCGTACCGCCGGATATCGCGCACGAAGGCGCGGGCGAGCCGCCCGTGGATCTCGATCTGGATGCCGACGTCATAGCCGAACGTCTGCGCCGACGCATCGCCGGTTTCCTGGCGGGCGACGGGCGCAGCGTGATCGAGGAACGTTGCCGCGAAACCTTGCACGCGCACACGGGGTGGCTCATCGACCAGATCACGCGCGAAGTGGCGCTCACGCTGGAGAATGAGATGACGAGCTGGGTGCGGGAAGCGGTGGTGGAAGAGATCGCGCGGCGCGCCTCAGGCAGCGCGTGATCCTATGAGATGAAGCGCGGGCGCGCCAAGCGGCGCTCGCGCGCAGTGCTCCTCGCCTGAACAGGCTTATTTGAGCGTGAGCACCCAGCTTGCGAGCGTAGCTGCCTGATCGGGCGTGAGTTGCGTATTCGCGGGCATCGGCACCTCACCCCATACGCCCGTGCTGCCATCCAGAATCTTGTGCTTCAGATAAGCGGCGGCGTCTTCGCGGCCGGCATATTTCGCCGCGACATCATGCAGCGCCGGTCCCATGAAGGAACGCGTGACCGAGTGGCAACTCATGCAGTTCTGCTGCTGGGCCAGCGCGAGGCCCGCGGCCTCGGCATACGCCGCCGGACTGCCGGCACTCAACGCGGCGCCCAGCACGACGGCCGCTGCAAGCGCTGTGTGCGACTTTGATTTCATTCTGGTCTCCGTCGGTGCAAGCGCCCGACTTGTGGTGCCAGCATTATAAAAGGAAAGGGGCGCACGGTTTCCCGTGCGCCCCTTTCGCTTTCACGTAGCTTTAGGCCTTCTCACACAGGCGGGTCGCCGCGATACTGAACCACCACGCCAACCATAGCCATAGCCGTCGCTCAGCCCGTTATTGCCCCCTTGTTGGCCGGCTGTGCCAACGCGAAGTACTTCGCCATCACGCCACGCGTGTAACGCGGCTTCGGCTGCTGCCAGGCGGCGCGGCGCCGCTCCAGTTCGGCGTCGTCGATATTCAGTTGCAGCAGCAGCTTGTGCGCGTCAATCGTGATCGAGTCGCCTTCCTGCACGAACGCGATCGTGCCGCCCACGAAGGCCTCCGGCGCAACGTGCCCGACCACCATGCCCCACGTGCCGCCCGAGAAGCGGCCGTCGGTGATCAGCCCGACGCTTTCGCCGAGACCCTTGCCGATGATCGCCGAGGTCGGCGCGAGCATCTCCGGCATGCCGGGGCCGCCCTTGGGGCCGAGGTAGCGCAGCACCACGACGTCGCCGGCCACGATCTTGTCGGCCAGAATCGCTTCGAGCGCGCTTTGCTCGTCGTCGAACACGCGCGCCGGGCCGGTGATAACCGGGTTCTTCAGGCCGGTGATGTTGGCGACCGCGCCGTCGACGGCCAGATTGCCCTTCAGGATCGCGAGGTGGCCTTCCTTGTAGAGCGCCTTGTCGATCGGGAAAATCACCTGCTGATCGGCGCGCGGCTTGCCCGGCACATCCTTCAACTCTTCGGCGATGGTCCGCCCGGTGATCGTGATGCAATCGCCGTGCAGCATGCCCGCGTCGAGCAGGATCTTCATGACTTGCGGAATGCCGCCCGCCTTATGCAGGTCGGTGGCCACGAACTGGCCTGAAGGCTTCAGATTGCAGATCACCGGCACCTTCTTGCGCATGCGCTCGAAGTCGTCGATGCTCCATTCCACTTCGGCCGCGTGCGCGATCGCGAGGAAGTGCAGCACGGCGTTGGTCGAGCCGCCGGTGGCCATGATCACGGCGACGGCGTTTTCGATCGACTTCTTCGTGACGATGTCGCGCGGCTTCAGATCCTTCTTGACCGCTTCGACCAGCACGCGGGCCGATTCGGCCGCCGAGTCGACCTTTTCCTGATCCGGATTGGCCATCGTCGACGAATACAGCAGCGACATGCCCAGCGCCTCGAAAGACGAGCTCATGGTGTTGGCGGTGTACATGCCGCCGCACGAACCCGTGGACGGGCAGGCGTTCTGTTCGATCCCGTCGAAATCTTCCTGCGACATCCGGCCGGCCGTAAACTCGCCCACGGCTTCGAACGACGACACGATGGTCAGGTCGGTGCCCTTCCAGTTGCCCGGACGGATCGTGCCGCCGTACACGTAGATGCTCGGCACATTGGTGCGCAGCATGCCGATCATGCCGCCCGGCATGTTCTTGTCGCAGCCGCCGATAACGACCACGCCGTCCATCCATTGACCTTGCACGCAGGTCTCGATGCAGTCGGAGATGACTTCGCGCGACACGAGCGAGTACTTCATGCCTTCGGTGCCCATCGACATGCCGTCCGAGATGGTCGGCGTGCCGAAGATCTGCGGATTCGCGTCGGCGCCCTTGATCGCGGCGACGGCGGCATCGGCCAGACGCTGCAAGCCGGCGTTGCACGGCGTGATGGTCGAATGGCCGTTGGCGATGCCGATCATCGGCTTGTCGAAGTCGGCCTTCTCGTAGCCGAGCGCGTAGTACATGGAGCGATTCGGCGAGCGCGCCACGCCCTGCGTGATGTTCTTCGAACGACGGTTGTATGCCATGGGGAGCTCCTGTCCTTTTGTTTTGATCCGCACCGCGCTGCGGGTTTCAGTCGCGCCGGCGTGGGCTGCCGGCGGCATCCGTCCAGTGTAGACCGGCGTGCCGCGCAACGACGCAGTTTTGCGATGCGCGCGTCCAATGTATTATTCGTGGCTCATTAGGTCGTAAAATGTATCACTCATGCTGCCAGCCATTCCTGATCTGCGCCAGTTGCGCTATTTCGTGACCGTCGCCGAAGAGAAGCACTTCGGGCGCGCGGCCGTGCGCCTCTCGATGACGCAGCCGCCCTTGTCGCAAGCGATTCGCGCGCTTGAGGAGACGCTCGGCGTCGAACTGTTCGCGCGCACCAAGCGTTCCGTCGAACTGACGTCAGTGGGCGCCGATCTGCTGCCCGAGGTGCAGCGCCTGCTGGCGAGTGCCGAGGGGCTGCGGCCGCTCGCGCAGAGCCTCGCGCGCGGCGAGGCCGGCGTGTTGTCGCTGGCTTTCGTGTCCACGGCTGACTACGGGCTTCTGCCGCTGTTGCTGCGCGATTTCGGCGCGCGTCATCCGCGCGTGCGGCTGGAATTGACCGAAGCCACCAGCGACATACAGGTCGACGAACTGGTGGCCGGGCGCATCGACGCGGGTCTCGTGATCGCGCCGCTACCGTCGCGCCACGCCACCCAGCTCTCGTGGCTGCCGATCGCGCGCGAGCCGCTAGTGATCGCCATGTCGACGGAGATGGCAGCGCGCGTGGCCAGCGCCAGCGGCGACCATGCCGACCCGCGCGCCGAATGGCTGGACACGCCGATCAGCCTGCGCGATGTCGCCGACGCGCCGCTCGTGGTCTTCCCAAGACGTCTGGCGCCGGGCTTTTATGACATCATTATGGATTGCTACGGCGTGGCGGGCCTTGCGCCCCGGGTCGGCCAGGAAGCGATCCAGATGCAAACGATCGTGAGCCTCGTGTCGGCCGGCATGGGTGTCGCACTGGTGCCGCAATCGTTACGTAATCTGCGCCGCACCGGCGTGGTGTACCGGCCGCTTTCCGAGTCGGTGCCCGCGATCGAGACGGGCCTCGTCTGGCGGACCGCGGAGGTGAGCCCGGTGCTGGCGGGTTTCATCGACATCGTGCGGGCGCATGCGGCGACCGTCGAGGCGCAACAATCCGCCACGCCGCGCATATAGACGCGTCCGCACGAACGCATTGCCGGCCGGACCGTCCAATGCATGCGCCGCAAGCTGCGGGCAGCGCCGCCCGTTACTAGACATTTCGCTTCTGAACCTGAACTGCCCATAACAACACGATGCTCATTCACCCCAATTTCGACCCCATTGCCATTCATCTGGGGCCGCTCGCCGTGCGCTGGTATGGACTGATGTACCTCGTCGCGTTCATCGCGGCGATCGTGGTCGGCCGGTTGCGGCTGCGTTTGCCGTATGTCGCGGCGCAAGGCTGGACCGTCAAGGATATCGACGACATGCTGTTTTACGGCGTGTTGGGCACGATTCTCGGCGGCCGCCTCGGCTACGTGCTGTTCTATAAGGCGAGCTTTTATTTCGCGCATCCGCTAGACATCTTCAAGGTCTGGGAAGGCGGCATGTCGTTTCACGGCGGCTTTCTCGGCGTGACGCTGGCCATGGTGCTGTTCGCGTATCAGCGCAAACGCTCGTGGCTGCAGGTCACCGACTTCGTCGCGCCGATGGTGCCGACGGGCCTCGCGGCAGGGCGTCTCGGCAATTTCATCAACGGCGAGTTGTGGGGCCGCGTGACCGATCCGTCGGCGCCGTGGGCCATGTTGTTTCCGGGCGCCGCGCCCGACGACGCCGCGTGGCTCACCGCGCATCCGCAACTGGCCGCGCAATGGCATCTGAACGAAGTGTTCGCGCAATATCACATGCTGCCGCGCCATCCGTCGGAACTGTATGAAATCGCGCTGGAAGGCGTCGCGCTGTTCTTCGTGCTGTTCTTCTTCTCACGCAAGCCGAAGCCGATGGGCGCGATTTCCGCCGTGTTTCTGATCGGCTACGGCCTCGCGCGCTTCACGGTCGAATTCGCGCGCGAGCCGGACGACTTCCTCGGCCTGCTGGCCATGGGACTGTCCATGGGTCAATGGTTGTCGCTGCCGATGATCGTTGTCGGTATCGGCATGCTGGTGTGGTCTTATCGCCGCGCGCGCCACGAACCGGCACAGGCGGTCAGCGCAAACTGACCGCTACGGTTTGGTGGCGAGTGGTCAAATGAGAAAAGCCGCGCGAGCGGCTTTTCTTTTACTGCGTCGAAGCAGCGCTTCTAACACCAGGAAGCGTTATTTCATCTGCACCGAGCCCGACACGTTGACGGTTACCGTCGACGTTCCGCCTTCGATCGGCACCGGCGCCGCGGCCTTTGCGTCGGCGCCCATGGCGCGCGCACTCATCATCATCGGACGCGGCATCACGCCGTTGTGGCCGACGTTGACCTCGCGAATCGAATAACCGCTGTAGCCGAACGCCTGCGCGGACGAAGCGGCCTGCTCGCGGAACGACTTGATCGCTTCGCCGGTGAGCTTCTGCTCCGCCGCGCGCTGCGCTTCAGGCGAGAGCGAGAACTGCACATTGCCGACCTGCATGATCGATGCCATCTGACCCGCGAGCTTCGACACCGCGGCGAAGTCGTGCGATTCAAGCACGATCTCCGTGCGGCCGCGCCATGCGGAAATGCGCCCGTCACGGTCGGTGGACGGATAGATCGAGAACGAGCCCGTGCGCGCCGTCACGCCGCTCACACCCTTGGCTTTTTGCAGCGCCGAATCGGCGCGCTGGTTCAGCGTTGACGTGAGCGCCGACGGATCGCTCGCTTCCTGCTCATAGAACAGCGTGATATCGACAACGTCTTGCGGCACTTCAGCGCTGGCCTGCGCGTTCAACGACAGCACGCCGGCCGGCTGATATTGGCCGGTGCTTTGCGCGCGTGCCATGGCCGGCGTCAGTGCGAGCGCGGCGGGCGCGGCGCAGACGAGAGCGAAAGCGAGTGCACGTGCGGTGTTTTTCGTCATTGTTGGACTCCTTGCTTGAACAGGTTGTGCACGATTGGTGCAAACGCCGCGCCGTGGCATGGCGTTTGCGAGATCGTTAGGCGCTTGTAACCTGAGCTTGGTTCCCGGGTTTGACGTTGCTTTAACGTTTGCGTGCGCACAAATACGCGCCACGCATTCATCAGGCATGCACGATCAGGCGAGCCGCTTGGTGATGAATCGCCATTCGGCCTCGGTCACCGGTGTAATCGACAGGCGGTTGCCTTTGGCGAGCACGCGCATGTCCGCGAGTTCGTCGTGCTCGCGTAACGCGGCGAGCGGAATAAGCGGGATCTTCTTCTTGAACACCACATCGACGAGCACCCAGCGGGGCGTTTCCTGCGACGACTTCGCGTCGTAGTAGGGGCTCTTCTTGTCGAACTGCGTCGGGTCGGGATACGCAGTGGACGATACCTCCGCAATGCCCGCGATGCCGGGCTCCGGACAGCTCGAGTGATAGAACAGCACACCGTCGCCGACCTGCATCATGTCGCGCATGAAATTACGCGCCTGATAGTTGCGCACGCCGGTCCACGGCAACGTGCGATACGGTGCGTTGGCGAGATGGTCGATGCTTGCTTCGTCCGGTTCGGACTTCATTAGCCAGTAGCGCATGAATCGAATTGAACGTTAAGGGGTTGAAGATGCGGAAGAAATCGGCCAACAAAAAACAGCGCCCAAAGAAAAACGGCACCGAACCGAAGTCCGATGCCGTTCTAAATAAGGTCCCCGCCTTAGCCGCTAGGCCGGCATCCTGAACCGGGGGTTCAGAATTGGTCGCAGTTAGCAACACTTCGGGTACATCAGACAGAGTGACGCGCACACCCGTGCTACAAATTTCCGCAACCGTGCACATGGCATTGGTTCAAGGAATATATGACCTTGGCGAACCAGGCAGGGAAGCTAAACCGATGAAGCTGAAAAACGAACTACCGATTGAACTCAAACGTTTGCTGAATCTTGCACACCTTGTGCTCACACATTCCGTTTGAATCCGCCGCCGATCTCAGGACCGGCAGCACGATAACACATGTACCTTATTGCACGCTGTACTGCTCAATCACAGTACCTAGTTGTTCGTTCATTTGATGCATTGTACGCCGGATTTCTTCAGCGGGAAATGCTTCTCCGTGTCTCACGCTCGATTGCAGTCTAAGCAGTTCCGATGCCAGCGACAGCGCAGCCATGACGGCAATGCGATCCGTGCCGCGCACGTTGCTGTTATTGCGGATCTTCGACATTTCGGCGTCGACGCGTGCAACTGCTTCGAGCAGCGCCGCTTCCGTTTCCGGCGAGCAGGCGAGGCGATAGGGCACGCCGAGAATCGATACTTCGATCTGCTTGGTGGTCATGCATTTTCTCCGTGGCGGGTCACGTCGCTCCCGGCTTCGGCTACTTGCTGAGCCGGCTCGAGCAGATCGAGCTGGTTGTCCGGCTCACTGTGCGCGCGCGCACGCGGCAGCTTCTCGAGGATCGCGTTCAGGCGCACTTGTGCGTCGTCGATCTTCGCCGAAAGCGCGTCGCGCTCCGCCTGCAGCGCGTTACGTTCCTCGCGCAGCATTGCAAGTTCCGTGCGCGTGGCTTCGGCGTCGGCGCGCGATTGCGCGAGTTGCTCTTCGAGCGCGAGTCGCGCCTCATTGTGGCGCTGGCTGATCGCGATCAGCTTGCTGATATTTTGTGAAAGTGTTTCGAGTTCGGTGAGCATCTGCTGCGTCCTCTAAAGACATCGCATTTTAGCGCGGAATGTCGCAGGTTCCGACAATTGTCTCGTTTCGAGACGTAACAACATCGCTTTGTGCAGGCTTTTTATCGACCATATGATGAAAAAGTACTCACGCGTCGGACAAGAGCCTGCACTTAACAGAACACATGGCCTGCGATCTCACCATTCTTGACGGACTCCGAGGCCGCTCCTAAACTGCCCGCACTCTGGTGCCCGCGTGCGGCATTTTTTCAACGGCCCACGCAGTTAAACGGGAAGCAGGGCGCGCGGTTCATCTGGATTCATCTAAACGCGCCAACCTGCGCTGCCCCCGCAACGGTAAGCGACCGCATTCGTCATGCAAGTCGATCCCGCTCGCGAGCTGGAAGTTCAACTCGCGAGTGTGCCACTGCGCGTCTCGCGTGGGAAGGCGGGATCGATGCGTCGCCAGCCCGGATACCGGCCAGAGGGAGAGGCACGTCCCGCGCGAAAATGTTAAATACGCGGGCGCCTCGTTACGCATCGGCCTGCGGGGAAGCGGGCCGCGCACGCTATCCACAGGACGTTCACCCCATGCTGTCCCCCTTCGCCCGCGCGGCGCTGCTCGCCTTTTCGAGCCTGCCGATCGTGGTGCACGCGCAAGCTGCGTCTCCATCTTCTGCTTCATCTGCTTCGTCTTCGTCGGCGGATTCTTCGAGTTCGGTGTCCTCTTCGGCGGTGCTGTCGCCCGTGGTGGTGACCGCGGATCGCGGGCCGCAAGCGCTCGCCGACACGATCCCGCAGACCTCGCTGTTCGATCAGCAGGATATCGCCGACACCACCGCGACCGATTTGCCGGGCCTCCTGCAACTCGCGCCCGGCGCGCAAATCTCGCGCACGGGTGGTCCCGGTTCGACGACGAGCCTCTCCTTGCGCGGCGCGTCCTCGACGCAATCGCTGCTGCTGATCGACGGCGTGCGCGTCGATTCGGTGAGTCTGGGTGCCCCGCAACTCGCGCAGATTCCACTCGACCAGATCGATCACGTGGAGGTGGTAAACGGCAACGTGTCGGCGTTATACGGCTCGGGCGCGATCGGCGGTGTGGTGCAGGTGTTCACGAAAAGCGGCGGCGATCACCCGCCGCGTTTCAATTTTTCGCTCAGCTACGGCAGCTATCACACGCAGACGCAGCAGGCGGGCGTGAACGGCGCATTGGACCAGGACGGCAATACCACCTTCAGCATTTCGCTCGCGCGTTCGAAGGACGACGGCTTCTCGTCGCTGAACACGAAGGAGGCGCCCAGCGCCAATCCGAACGCGAACGGCTATCTGAACGAGAGCATCTCGGCTTCGCTGCGCCACAAGTTCAACGACAAATGGGACGCGGGCGCCAGCTACTTTCAGTCGAACGGCAACAACAGCTACGACAACGCGTACGGCGTGCCGACCGATGTGAACAACCTGTATAGCAAGGTGCGCCAGGTCTCGGTGTTCGCGAACGGCAAGCTGACCGACTGGTGGACCACGCACTTCATCGTCGCCGAAGGCGACGACCGCAGCGTGTCGAACACCAACGGCGTGTACAACGGCCGCTTCGATACCGACAATCGCCAGTACACATGGCAGAACGATTTCGCGCTGGCCGCGCAGCAGAAACTGCAGGTCGGCTATGAGCATCTCGATCAAAGCCTCGATTCGGACACGTTCGAGGCGCCGGACCGTCATGTGGATTCGGGCTTCGCCGGCTATACGGGACGCTTCGGGCGCAACCAGTTTCAGGCCAACGTGCGGCGCGACCAGTATTCCGATTTCGGCGGAGCGAACAGTTACTATCTCGGCTACGGTTTCGACATCACCGGCCATTGGAAGGTGACCGCAAGCTATTCGGATTCGTTTCGCGCGCCGAGCTTCGACGATCTGTACTATCCGATCAGCGGCAATCCGTCTATCCAGCCGGAGCGCAGCCATTCGATCGAAGCCGCGCTGCAGTACGCATCGAATGCGCTCGGCGTGATGCGCCTTTCCGCATTCCAGACGCGCTATTCGAATCTGATTAACTACGAGCAGGTGACGCCCGGCATCTATCTGGCCGAGAACGTCGGGCATGCGAAGGTGCAGGGCATCGAAGGATCGTGGAGCGGCCATGTCGGCAAGACGGACGTGCGCGCGTCGCTGACGCTGCAAAATCCCGTCGACCTCGACAACGGTGCCGACCTCGTGCGGCGCGCCCGGCGCTTCGGGGCGCTGACGGTGAACCGCAGCATCGCCGGGTGGCGGGTGGGCGGCGAGTGGATCGTGAGCGGCCCGAGCAACGACAGCAGCGGCAAGCTGGGCGGCTATGGCGTGGTGAATCTGTCGGCGCGCTACAACATCACGAAAGCATGGTACGTGGCCGCGCAAATCCAGAATCTGTTGGACAAGGACTATGAAACGGCCTACTCGTATAACTCGCCACGGCGTGGTGCGTATCTCACGGTTGGTTGGCAGCAGCAGTGATGCTTGCGCCCTCTCGCTGAGTTCGCGCGGATGAATCGCCACTCGAGTTCGATGCCCGCGACACTGCGCGTGATGAGCGCGAAGCGCGCGGCCGCGATCTGGCTGGCGCTCGCCCTGATTGCGGCGGCGGTGCTGATGGCCTCGCTCGCGCTCGGCAGCGTATCGCTCGCGCCGATGCGCGTGCTGGCGGCGCTGATGCCGTCGCATGCGCCGTCTGTCGGTGCCGCCGACCTGACTTCGGAAATCGTCCGCACGTTGCGATTGCCGCGCGCGGTGGCCGGCTTCGCCTGCGGCGCGTTGCTCGCGTTGGCCGGCGCGTTGCTGCAGGTGCTGTTGCGCAATCCGCTGGCCGAGCCTTACGTATTGGGCGTATCGGGCGGTGCGGCGAGTTTCGCGCTGGTCGCGATGATCGCCGGTTGCGCATGGTGGGTCGTCGACGCAAGCGCATTCGCCGGCGCGTTCGTGTCGATCCTGCTGGTGCTCGGCCTCGCGCGCCGCGAGTTGTGGCGCGGCGAACCGCAGGACACGTCGCCGCGTTTGCTGCTGACCGGCGCGGTGATCGCGGCGGGCTGGGGCGCGCTGATTACTTTGCTGCTCAACCTCGCGCCCGATAACCGCTTGCGCGGCATGCTGTTCTGGCTGACCGGCGACCTCAACGGCGGCGCGATGCCGTGGACGGCGCTCGTCGCGCTCGTCATCGTGCTGGTTGCGATCGTGCCCGCCGCGCCGCGTCTGAATGTGCTGCTGCGTGGCGACGCCGCCGCGCAGGCATTAGGCGTCGCGGTGATGCCGCTGCGTCTGCGGGTGTATCTGGCGGCCTCGCTCGCCGCGGCCGCGGCGGTGACGACGGCGGGCACCATCGGCTTTGTCGGACTGGTCGTGCCGCACATGCTGCGGCTCGCGTTCGGCAACGATCAGCGCATGCTGCTGCCGGCCGCCGCACTCGGCGGCGGCGTCGCGGTGATGGGCGCGGACCTGATCGCGCGCACCGTGATCGCGCCGGCGCAGTTGCCCGTAGGCGTGATCACGTCGATCATCGGCGTGCCGGTGTTTCTGTGGATGCTGCTGCACAGGCGCCGATGATGCAAACCCGTCACGCTCCTTCTCATGAGGCTACCCTCAGCGCGCAACGTCTGACCTTGCGCGTCGGCGCGCGCACTTTGCTCGACGCCTTCACGCATACCTTCTACGCCGGCGAGATCTGGTGCATCGCCGGCCCGAACGGCGCGGGCAAGACGACTTTGCTCTCCACGCTCGCGGGTTTGCTGCAACCGTCGGCGGGACATGTCGAACTCGATGGCGTGCGCCTCGCCGACTGGCCGCCAATGCCGCTCGCGCAACGCCGCGCGCTGATGCCGCAAAGCGCGCCCGACGCATTCAGCGCGAGCGTGCTCGATATCGTGATGCTGAACCGCTTCCCGCATCTCAGCGGCTGGGGCTGGGAACGCGAAGCCGATCGCGAAGCGGCGCACGCGGCGCTGGATCTGTTGGGACTCGCCGCATTCGCCGCGCGCGATGTGCTGTCGCTCTCGGGCGGCGAGCGGCAACGCGTGGCGCTGGCGGCGGTGCTGTGCCAGGACGCGCCGTTGCTGTTGCTCGACGAACCGTTGTCGCATCTCGATCTGCATCATCAGATCGACTGCCTCGAAGCGCTGGCCACGTGGACGCGCGAGCCTGGGCGTACAGTGATGTTTTCGTGCCACGACCTGAACCTCGCGCGCCGTTTCGCGACGCATGCGCTGCTGCTCGACGGCGCGGGCGGCGTGTATGCGGGACCGGTGCACGACGTGCTGACGCCGACGCTGGCGAGCCGTGCATTCGGCTACCCGTTGATTCTGATTCGCGACGGCGAACACGAGGCGCTGATTCCCGCGCCGCGCGCGCGTCACGAATCGCCTGCCGGCCATGACACGCCGGCAAGCTGACCGCTTCATTCCAACATTCTCTTTCAAACACGCTCATGACTTCATTGCCACGCTTGCCCGGATTGCCCGGATTGCCCGAAGTCGAACCGCTCGATCAAACGCTGCGTGACGAGTTGCAGCACATCATCGATACCAAGACGAAGCCGCCCGGCAGTCTCGGCCGGCTCGAAACGCTCGCGCGCCAGATGGGCCTGATCCAGCGGACCACGCATCCCGCCGTGACGCGCCCGGCGATGATCGTGTTCGCCGGCGACCACGGCGTTGCCGAGGAGGGCGTGAGTCCTTATCCGCAAGCGGTGACCGCGCAGATGGTCGCCAACTTTCTCGCGGGCGGCGCGGCGATCAATGCGTTGAGCCGCGTCTCGGGCATCGAACTCGAAGTCGTCAACGCGGGCATTGCGACGCCGTTGCCATCCACTGCGGGTCTTATCGACATTCCGATTATGGCCGGCACCCGCAACTTCGCGCGCGAACCGGCCATGAGCCGCGACCAGGCAATCGCCGCGATGCAGGCGGGCGCGGCGCGCGTGCGGCATCACGCGGCGCTCGGTACCAATGTGATCGGCTTCGGCGAGATGGGGATCGCGAACACCTCGGCGGCCGCGTGTCTGATGAGCCGCTTGTGCGGCGTGCCGATCGACGAATGCGTCGGCCGCGGCACGGGGCTCGACAACGCGGGGCTCGCCAGGAAGCGCAACGTGCTGGCGTCGGCGCTCGCGCGTCACCCTGTGTCCAGCGATCCGCTCGACGTGCTCGCCACTTTCGGCGGCTTCGAGATCGCGATGATGGCAGGCGCGTATCTCGCGGCCGCCGAGGCGCGCATGACGATTCTGGTCGACGGCTTCATCGGCACCTCGGCCTTGCTGATCGCCGACGCCTTCGCGCCGAGCGTGCGCGAGTACTGTGTGTTCGCGCATGCGTCGAACGAAGCGGGGCATCGGCGCATGCTCGATCATTTCGGCGCGCTGCCGTTGCTGTCGCTCGACATGCGGCTCGGCGAAGGCACCGGCGCGGCGCTCGCGGTGCCGTTATTGCGCGCGGCAACGGCGTTCATCAACGAAATGGCGAGCTTCGAATCGGCCGGCGTCGCGAATCGCGATGCGTGATCCGCTCGATCGCTCAGACAGAAACGCACGCCTCGCACAATCATGAATCCGCTCGCTGAACTGCGGTACTTCTTCACAGCGCTCGGCTATTTCACGCGCGTGCCCGTGCCGCGCTGGGTCGGCTATGAGCCGCACTATCTGAACGCGGCGGCGCGTTATTTTCCGCTCGTCGGCGTATTGATCGGCGGATTGAGCGCACTGGTCTATCTCGCCGCGCTGCGTGTATTTCCTGCGGGCGTGGCGGTGCTGTTGTCGATGGCCGCGTCGCTGCTCGTGACCGGCGCGTTTCACGAAGACGGCCTCGCCGATTGCGTCGATGCGTTCGGTGGCGCCTATACGCGCGAAGACGTATTGCGAATCATGCATGATTCACGCATCGGTGCTTTCGGTGCTGTCGCGCTCGTCGTCGCACTTGCGTTGAAGTGGCAAACGCTCGCTGCGTTGCCGCCGATGCGCGCCGCAAGTCTGATGATTGCCGCGCACGCGGCGAGCCGCACGTGTGCGATCAGCTACCTGGCCACGCTCGATTACGTGCGCGCGGAAGGCAAGGCCAAACCGGTCGCGCAGCGACTGAGTGTGGGGGCGTTCATGTGCGCCGCGATGTTCGGTTTGCCGTGGTTGCTGTGGCCGAATGGGCTCGCCGCGCCGGACTGGCGCTTCGCGGGTTCAGTGGTTGTGGTTCTGGTCGTACTTCGTATCGCGATGGGCCGTTATTTCGTCAGACGCATTGGCGGGTATACCGGCGACTGCCTCGGCTTCGCGCAGCAAGTTTTTGAATTGAGCATCTACCTGGTGGGGCTCGCATGGATATCGTCCTGATTCGTCATCCCGCGGTCGCGCTCGACGCGGGCGTGTGTTACGGCCACAGCGACGTGGCGCTCGCCGAAGATGCCGAGGTGTCGTCGACGACACTTGCCCTGAAGCTCGCGACCTTGCAGGTGCCCGCGCCACGCGTGCTGATGTCGAGTCCGCTGAAGCGCTGCTCGGCGCTCGCCGCCGAGTTGGCGAACGACTTCGGCAGCGTGGTCAGTCACGACGACCGGTTGATGGAAATGGATTTCGGCAACTGGGAAGCGCAGCGCTGGGATGCCATCGATCGCGAATTGCTCGACGACTGGGCGGTCAACTTCGAACACGCGCGGGCGCATGGCGGCGAAAGCGTCGCGCAGTTCGTCGCGCGGGTGCGGGCATGGCTCGACGCATTCGCGCTCACGCGAGAGTTGTCGCCGGCTTATGTGGTCACGCATGCGGGCGTGATGCGGGCGATTGCGTCGATCGTGCTGGACGTGCCGCTGGAGCGTTGTTTGCGATGGTCGCTTGATACGACCGGGATCGTCTGGTTGCGCAGAAACGATGAAACGCAGCAGTGGGTGCTGGTGCGGTGGAATGCGTGAGGCGCGTTGCGCCTGAGCGTCTTCGCGTTACTGCGCGCCGGGCTTCCTGCGTGAACGCGCTACTTCGAGGTCCTCGCACATTTGCTTGGCGCCTTGCGCAATGCGAGGCGCGGGGCGGTTGATCAGATCGCCGTCGATCGCGAAGAGGTTGTTGTTTGCCACGGCGGTCAGGCTCGGCCATGCGCGCCATGTGCCGAGTTGCGGCAAGGTGGTGTCCGGCCTGGTCGCGCCCGGTGCTGCGGTGACGATTGCTTCCGGATTCGCGGCGAGCACCGCTTCCGTCGACACCGTCGGCACCAGCGGCTCGAGTCCGGCGAACACATTGCGGCCGCCGCACAGCGCGATGACGTCGCTGACCATATGCTTGCCGTTGAGCGTCATCAACGGTTGATCCCACACCTGATAGAACACGCTGACGGGCGGCCGGCTCGCGTACTGGGTGCGCAGCTTCGCGATGTCCTGGCGATAGGCGGCCGCCGCCGCATCCGCGGTCGATGACGTGCCCAGCAATTGTCCGAGTTTCGTCAGCGACACGGCGACGTCGTCGAGATGATGCGGCTCGCTGAAGAACAACGGAATGTGCATCTCGCGCAGGCGATCGAGCTGACGCTGCGCATTGCCATGCCGCCACACCACGATCAGATCGGGTTTGAGCGCGACGATGCGTTCGAGATCGAGCGCCTTGTTATCGCCGACGCGCGGCAACTGTTTCGCCTCGGTCGGATAGTCGCTGTACGAGACGGCGCCGACCACTTTCGCACCAGCGCCCGCGGCGTACAGCAATTCGGTGACGTGTGGCGCGAGGCTGATGACGCGTTGCGCGGGAGCGGGCAGCGTGACGGTTGCGCCGGTGTCGTCGACGACGGAGATGGCGGCATGAGCGTGTAGGGCGATGATGAAGAGTGCGGAGGCGAGGGCGAGTCGGTTCATCGGTGAGGCTGCGGGGCGCGGAATGATGGTGGGAGCGAGTTCGACTTTCTGAATCAACCCGCTCGTGTGGGATCGATTTCTCGTGCGGCTTCGCGCAAGCTTTCTTCAAAGCGTGCCCATTCAGCTTCGCTCGCGGGCAAGCCGAATCGAACGCTGCCCGACGATGTGAATAGACGCGTCCACACGCCGCGTCGCGCGAGGGCTGCATGCAGAGCGGCCGCGCGTGGGTCGTCGGTCCACGCGAAAAGCGGCGTGCTGCGGGTGTTGAAACCTTGCGCATGCAACAGACCGGTCAGCCGCGCGCTTTCGGCATCGAGTCGTGTGCGCATATCACGTTGCCAGGCTTCATCGGCGAATGCGGCTTTGACCACGTGACGGGCTGGACCACTGACCGTCCACGCGCCGAGCGCGCCGCGCAACCTTTGGAGCAAAGCAGGCACGCCGAGTACAAATCCCGCGCGTACACCGGCGAGGCCGAAAAATTTTCCCGGCGAGCGCAACACGATCAAGCCGTCGCGATGCGTGCTCCCCGCGAGCGAGGCAGCCGGCATCGTATCGGCGAAGGCTTCATCGACCAGCAGCGTGCCGCCGCGCGCGCTCAGCTGTGCATGCCAGTGCAGCAGCCTGGCGGCGCTCAGATGCGCGGCGGTCGGATTGTTCGGATTCACGACGACTACATGCATGAGCGCTTCGGGCAACGTTTCCCACGCGACGTCGAGCGGCATCACTTCATGGCCGCTGCGCTCGAATGCGGGCGCGTACTCGCTATACGTAAGCGGCGCGATGCCGACGCATGCGCGCGGCAGCAGCGCGGGCAGCGCGCGAATCGCCGCCTGGCTGCCGGCGACCGGCAGTACATGCGTCGCGTCGGGCGCGCCGTAATAGCGCGCGGCGCACGCGGCGAAATCGTCGCCTTCGTCGGGCAGACGGCGCCAGGCATCGGCGGGGACCGGCGGGACCGGATAGCCGTGCGGATTGATACCCGTCGAGAGGTCGAGCCACTGTGCGTACGGAATGTCGTAGCGCCGCGCCGCTTCGTGCAGATTGCCGCCATGCACGACCGCATCTATCGCGGCGAATGCTTCGCCGCCCACGTGGACATTCACTGAATCAACCATGAAACGGTACGCTTAACAACGCCAGCACGATCAACACCGCAAGCCACAGAATCACCGTGCGCTCGACCAGCATCAACGCGGCGCTCACGTGACTGGCTTTCGCGGTATGCCCGAAGCCGAGCGTCGGCCGGTGTTCCAGCGCGCCGTGATACACCGCCGGCCCGCCGATCAGCACGTTCAGGCTGCCCGCGCCGGAAGCCATCACCGGCCCGGCGTTCGGGCTGTCCCACCTTGGCGCCTGCTCGCGCCAGCAGCGCCACGCGGTGCGTGTGTCGCCGAGCAACGCGTAGCTGGCGGCGGTCAGGCGCGCGGGAATCCAGTTGAGCACGTCGTCGATACGCGCGGCGGCCCAGCCGTAGCGCAAATAGCGCGGCGTGCGATAACCCCACATCGCGTCGAGCGTGTTGGCGAGGCGGAACGCGAGCGCGCCCGGACCGCCCGCAATGGCGAACCAGAATAGCGCGCCGAAGATCGCGTCGTTGCCGTTTTCGAGCGCCGATTCGACGGCGGCGCGCGATAACGCACCTTCGTCGGCGTCCGCGGTTTCGCGCGAGACGATGCGCGCGGTCAGCAAACGCGCTTGCGGGAGATCACGCTGCACCAACGCCTGCGCGATCGGCGCAATGTGCTCGTGCAGACTGCGCGCGCCGAGCGCGAACCACAGCAGCAGCACGTGTACCACGCAGGCCGCGTAAAACGGCAGCACGGCGATCAGACACCACGCGATCAGCACCGGCGGTACGATGGCCAGCGACCACGCCAGCAGACCTTTGAGCCGCAAGCGCCGCCCGGTGTTGTAGCGTTTTTCCAGGCGCTTCGCCCAGTTGCCGAAGCCCACCAGCGGATGCGCCGCGCGCGGCTCGCCGAACCAGCGGTCGACTGCGACGCCCGCGGTGGCCAGCGTCACGAGAAGCGGGAGCGAGAGCATCACGCGTGGCTCGCGGTTTTCAGCGCGAGCGGCAAACCGGCGACCATCATCGTGGCCTGAGTGCTCAACGCGGCGATGCGCTGGTTGAGCCGGCCGAGTTCATCGACGTAAAGACGCGTGGCCGCGCCGAGCGGCACCACGCCCAGGCCGATTTCATTGCTGACCACGATGAGCTTGCCTTTGGCGTTAAGAAGCGCTGATTCGAGCGCGGCGACGTGCGCGTGATAGCGCTCGAGCGGCAGAGCGTCGCTATCTGGCGGACACAACAGATTGGCGAGCCACAACGTGAGGCAATCGATCAGGATGCAGTGGCCGGACGCGTCGTTTCGAGTCACGGCGCCGGCGAGATCGACGCCCGCTTCGAACAGTTGCCAATGCCCCGGCCGCCGTTCGCGATGATGCGCGATGCGCGCGCGAAATTCGGCGTCGTCCGTCACGCGCGCGGTGGCGATGTAGGTGACGGGGAGGGCGCTGTCGGCGGCAAGCTGTTCGGCGTGCAGGCTTTTGCCTGAGCGGGCGCCGCCGAGTACGAAGGTGAGGTCGCGGGGAGTCATCGCGTGATTGTACCGGCGTGCAGCGCGGGCCGGCGCGATGGGATAATGCCGCGTTTGACGGGTTTGGTGCGAACGACGCGAACTACGCGACGCGAGTGGCATGCATGCGTTTAGCCGCGTTCCACACCCCGCGCGCAGTGTCGCCGCGTTGCCGCTTGCTTCACTGCTTAACCCAATCGACTCACTGTTCACCGCCAAGCCCGAGATTCCGTGACCACCACTTCGACCCCGCCTGTCGCCGTACCCGTGCCCCGCGGCACGCTGATGATTCAGGGCACCACGTCCGATGCCGGCAAGAGCACGCTGGTCGCCGGTCTGTGCCGCCTCGCGCGCCGCGCCGGAGTGCGGGTCGCGCCGTTCAAGCCGCAGAACATGGCGCTCAACAGCGCGGTGACGGTGGACGGCGGCGAGATCGGCCGCGCCCAGGCTTTGCAGGCGATCGCCGCGGGCATTGCCGCGCACACGGATCTGAACCCGGTGCTGCTCAAGCCGACCAGCGACCGCGGCGCGCAAGTGATCATCCATGGCAAGGCGCGCATGAATCTCGACGCGCGGGCGTATCACGACTACAAACCCGTCGCGTTCGAAGCGGTGCTGCAATCGTATGCGCGTCTGCAGGCGGCGTACGAGACGATATTCGTCGAAGGCGCGGGCAGTCCCGCGGAAATCAATTTGCGTGATCGCGATATCGCCAACATGGGTTTCGCGGAAGCGGTCGATTGTCCGGTCGTGCTGGTCGCCGATATCGACCGCGGCGGTGTGTTCGCCCATCTCACGGGCACGCTCGCGTGCCTGTCGGAGAGCGAGCAGGCGCGAGTGCGCGGGTTCATCATCAACCGTTTTCGCGGCGACGTCAGTTTGCTAAAGCCCGGCCTGGATTGGCTCGAAGCGAAGACCGGCAAGCCGGTGCTCGGCGTCGTGCCGTACCTGCACGGCCTCACGCTCGACGCCGAAGACATGCTGCCGCCCGAGTTGCGCGCGGCGCACAGCGGCGGCGCGGCACGCATGCTGAGAGTGGTTGTGCCGGTGCTGCCGCACATCAGCAATCACACGGATTTCGACGCGCTGCGCGCACATCCGCAGGTCGATTTTCATTACGTGCGTAGCGGCACGCCACCTCCGCCGGCTGATCTGATCATTCTGCCGGGCTCGAAAAACGTGCCTGGCGATCTGGCGTTTTTGCGCGCGCAAGGCTGGGACGCGGTGCTGCAAAAGCATTTGCGTTACGGCGGCCGCGTGATCGGCATTTGCGGCGGCATGCAGATGCTTGGGCGTGAAGTGGCCGATCCGCATGGTGTCGAGAGCGCGCCGGGGACGTCGGCCGGACTCGGCTGGCTCGAGTACTCGACAGTGCTCACGCGCGACAAGACGCTCAAGAACGTCACCGGGCACCTCGCGTTGCCGGGCTCGCCCGAAGTGGCCGGCTACGAGATCCATATGGGCGAAACGCGCGGCCCGGCGCTCGACATGCCCGCGCTGCGCTTGGGCGATGCGCAGGCGGCGCATCCCGACGGCGCGATTTCCGCCGATGGCCAGATTCTCGCGACATACGTCCACGGGTTGTTCGACACGCCGGCCGCCTGCACCGCGTTGCTCGCATGGGCGGGATTGCGCGATGCCGAGGAAATCGACTATCCGGCGTTGCGCGAGGCGTCGCTGGAACGTCTTGCGGATACGCTTGCGAAGCATCTCGATCTGCCGAAATTGTTTGCGGCGATTGGGTGACCTAGCATCCGGCGCGGCGGGGTTGTGGGTCGATTAAATCCTATCGAGAAATAATCAAAGCCCGCAAGAAGGTTTTTTGCCGCATATGGTTCGAATAGAGTTCCGACATCGACGGCCGGTTCCAGGCTGTCCCTCTCTCAAGGATCTCGTCATGAACTCGAATCGCTCCGCCGATCTGGCCGCTCTGCTTCTTCGCGTCGCCTTGGGCGTGCTGTATCTTGCTCACAGTCTGCAGAAGATTTTCGTCTTCACGCTGCCCGGCACGGCACAGTTCTTCGTTTCGCTCGGCTTGCCGGGTTGGCTCGGCTATGTGACGGCGTTCGTCGAGCTGTTCGGCGGCATCGCGCTACTGCTCGGCGTGCAGGTCCGCTGGGTCGCGCTGGTGCTGCTGCCGTTCATGCTCGGCGCGATGTCGCAGCATCTGCATAACGGCTGGGGCTTCGCGTCGCCGCATGGCGGCTGGGAGTATCCGGCGTTCTGGGCGGTGACGTTGGCGGTGCAGTCGCTGCTCGGCGGCGGGGCGCTGGCGTTCGGTGGGGCGAGGGCGCCGCGGGCGGTGGCTGCCTGATCGGCCTGGCCCAGTAAGGCCAAACCCAGTCAAAAAAAGCACGCGTCCGGAAGGCCGCGTGCTTTTTTCATGGCGCGGCGCCCGTGGCGCCGGCTTCACGCAATCAATACAACACCATCTGCGTACAGCGAAACAGCGCCATCGTCTTGCCGTTCGGATCGGTGACCGTGGCGTCCCACACCTGCGTGCTGCGCCCAAGATGCACGCCCGTCGCGACCGCGCGGATCGTTCCCTCCGTCGCCGTGCCGAGAAAATTGCTTTTCAGCTCGATGGTCGTGAAATTGCGCGCCGTCTCCGGCAAGTGGGCGAGGCAGGCGTAACCGCAGGCGGTATCGGCGAGACCGATCACGGTGGCGGCGTGCAAAAAGCCATTCGGCGCGAGCAATTCCGTGCGCACGGCCAATTCCGCGGTCAGGACGCCTTCTTCCAGCGACAGCACATGCACGCCCAGCAAGCCGGGCAGCGAGCCTTTCTGGCGTTCGTGGAGACGTTCGACGGTGTATTCCGGGCGCAGTTTGCTCATGAGATTCGGGTCCTCGATGGAAAAATCGGCGGGCACGGCGGCCGAATAGCCGTTTGGGGGCTTCGGCCAACGTGCATTTGTCGATATTATCAACGGCTGGATCAGCAGGTGGCACTGAACCCGGCACGAATCCGGGCACACTTGCGCATGTCAAAGCAACTACGCGGCAAACCGGCTGGCGGCGCCCAGCCTTCTTTCCGGGAGAATTCATGACGGTGATCGTGGTGGCGAATCCGAAGGGCGGCGTGGGCAAAAGCACGCTGTCGACCAATCTGGCCGGCTATTTCGCCGCAGCCGGCGAATGGGTCGCACTGGCGGACCTGGACAAACAGCAGTCCGCGCACGCGTGGCTGTCGTTGCGGCCCGACACGCTGCCGGCCATCGAAACCTGGGAAGTCAATCAGGACGCGCCGGCCAAACCGCCCAAAGGGCTGGAGCACGCGGTGATCGACACGCCGGCCGGGCTCCACGGCAATCGTCTGGGTATCGCGCTGGATCTGGCCGATAAGGTGATCGTGCCGCTGCAGCCGTCCATGTTCGATATTCTCGCCACCCAGGAATTTCTCGAACGGCTGGCCAAGGAGAAGGCCGTCAGGAAAGGCGCGATCGAAATCGGCGTGGTGGGCATGCGCGTGGATGCGCGCACGCGCTCGGCGGAACAACTGCATCGTTTCGTCGAGGGTTTGAAACTGCCGGTGCTGGGCTTTTTGCGCGACACGCAGAATTACGTGCAACTGGCGGCCCACGGGCTGACCCTGTGGGACGTCGCGAAAAGCCGTGTGGAGAAGGATCTGGAGCAGTGGCAGCCGATCCTCGAATGGACTAACGGGAGCGGCAAGAAAGGATGAAGCGGGCAGACGGGCCGCGGCGCCCGCTACACCGTGATGCAGCCCACGTTATAAGTATTTGGTCGCTTCGCGAAGGGCGCGCGCCAGTGGTCTTACAAGGGGCTCAAGTCCAGACTGAAGTTTGACGCCCACGCCTTAACCCGGCCAAAAAGAAGCGTTCAGCGCGGCGACCAGACGAGGGCTCAAGCGAACTACAGGGCGTTCAGGTCCAGTTCTGCGTCGGCACGTGATCGCGGCTGCCCTTGATCTTGTTGTTGTCGTCCACGAATACCAGGTCCGGCTTCCAGCCGGCCTTCAGTTCCGCTTCATCCACTACCGCGAACGCCGCGATGATCACCAGATCGCCCAGCTGCGCGCGCCGTGCGGCGGAACCGTTCAGCGAAATCATGCCGCTGCCGCGCTCGCCCTTGATCGCGTAGGTCGAGAAACGCTCGCCGTTGTTGATATTCCAGATGTCGATCCGCTCGTTCTCGACGATATTCGCCGCTTCCAGCAAGTCTTCGTCGATCGCGCACGAGCCTTCGTAGTGCAGCTCGCAGTGCGTGACCGCGACGCGATGAATCTTCGACTTCAGCATGTTGCGTTGCATGACCAATCCTGTGTGATTTCTTATGCGTGTCTACGCTATCTGAGACGGCTTCAGATTTCGAGGTTGTCGATAAGACGAGTGGCGCCGAGCTTGGCGGCCGCCAGCACGACCAGTTCCGCGTTCGCGTCTTGCGGACCCGGCGGCAGCAGATTCGAGCGCTTGCGCACCGCGATGTAATCCGGCTGCCAGCCGCGCGCGGCCAGGGCCGCCATCGCCGCCTGTTCGACCTTCGCGAAGTCGCGCTCGCCGGAAAGCACGGCGTCGCGCACGCGATTCAATTCAGCGGCCAGCTTCGGCGCTTCGGCGCGCTCGGCGGCCTGCAGATAGCGATTGCGCGAGCTGAGCGCGAGCCCGTCGGTGTCACGCACGGTTTCGGCGGCGATGATGTCCGTGGGCAGCGCGAACTGGTTGCACATGCGGCGCACGATCATCAACTGCTGGTAATCCTTCTTGCCGAATACGGCGACGCGCGGCTGCACGCACGACATCAGCTTCATCACCACCGTGCACACGCCCTGGAAGAAGCCAGGCCGGAATTCGCCTTCGAGGATATCGCCCAGATCGTGCGGCGGATGCACGCGGTACTCCTGCGGCTCCGGATACAGGTCCTTTTCCGTGGGCGCGAACAGCACGTAGACGTTTTCCTTCTGGAGCTTTTCGATATCCGCTTCCATGGTGCGCGGGTATTTGTCGAAATCCTCGTTCGGACCGAACTGCAGCCGATTGACGAAAATGCTTGCCACCACCGGATCGCCGTGCTGGCGGGCGAGACGCATCAGCGACAGATGGCCCTCGTGCAGATTGCCCATGGTCGGCACAAAGGCCGTGCGATTCTGGCCGCGCAACTGGTCGCGCAATTCATGGATCGAGCTGATGACTTTCATGATCGGACAGGGATTTCCTCGCGCGGCGCGAGACTGGCTGGACGCAAAACCCTACGGAATCGCGCGGGCCGCCGCCTCACTGGCAATGACAGGTTCGGAGCGCGGGATTGTAGTGGATTTGCGTGGCCGCCGCACCGAAAAGAGGCGGCTTTTCCCATCGGGTTAAATCCTGATATGCGGGATTTCGCCCCGTTCAAGGCCGTCAGGCGGGCAGATAGGCGAGGCGCACATAAATCGGCGCGAAGGGTTCCGCCTGGGTGATTTCGACGAGCGTTTCGCGGCACAGCTCGAGCACGGCGATGAAATTCACCACCACCACCGGCACGCCCTTGCTCGTGTCGAACAGGTCGGAGAATTCGATGAAGCGCGCGTTCTGCAGCTGCCGCAGGATCGAGCTCATATGCTCGCGCACCGACAGCTCTTCGCGCGAAATCTTGTGATGCTGGACCAGCTTGGCGCGCTTGATCACGTCGGCCCACGCGGCGCGCAGGTCTTCGCTGTTCACGTCGGGAAAACGCGGCGTGATGCTTTGCTCGATGTAGACCTCGGCGCGCAGGAAATCGCGCCCGAGTTGCGGCAACTGGTCGATACGCTGCGCGGCGAGTTTCATCTGCTCGTATTCGAGCAGGCGCCGCACGAGTTCGGCGCGCGGATCTTCGGCTTCCTCGCCGCTGTCGGCTTTCTTGACCGGCAGCAGCATGCGCGACTTGATCTCGATCAGCATCGCGGCCATGAGCAGATACTCGGACGCGAGTTCGAGATTGGTCTGGCGCAACTGGTCGACATAGCCGAGGTATTGCACCGTGACGTCCGCCATCGGGATGTCGAGCACGTTGAAGTTCTGCTTGCGGATCAGGTACAGCAACAGATCCAGCGGTCCTTCGAACGTTTCGAGAAAGACTTCGAGCGCGTCCGGCGGAATGTACAGGTCCGTCGGCAGCTTGAAGAGCGGCTCGCCGTACAGGCGTGCGAACGCAATGCCGTCGACGGTGTCCGGTGTCGAATCGGTGGCGGGCGCGGCGAGCGCGGCGTCGGCGGGGGCCGGCGGTGCGCCGTGGGCCTCGTCGGCGTGACTCACGCGCTTAGAAGTTTTGATAGTACGAGTAAGGCGTCTGTTCTACGCGCGAGGCTTTCTGCTCGGCGCGTTCTTCCAGGTCGATCGGCTGTTTGTCCCACAGCAGCGCGCGGCCGCGGCGTTGTTCGGCTTCCAGATTGGGCTTCTGTTGCTTGAGCTGGTTCAAGAACTGGGTGATGTCCGATTGATACATGGCTCGACGTCCGTGATATGGGAATTGGCGGCTGCCCGGCGCGCATTTGCGTAGCTCGCATCTGGGTTGTTTCGTCGCACGGTGCCGCTGCTATTCCATAATTTTACCGCATGCGCGGCGCGGGGGCGAAAAACGGCGGCATAGCCGGGCGGGCGGCGCATGAAAATAGCTGGAACCCGCGTGGCGCGGCGCGCGTCCAAGGCGGGCGCGTTGGCGGCTGGCGTGCCGCGGACGTTGTTTTAGAGATCTGGCGGCGTCGCGCCGATGTGGTCAAATAGCGTGCTTCGGCCGCCGCGGCGCGCCTGAGCGACAAAATTCATCAACCACGGCCGGAGGTCCTGTTTGGCGGGGTGCGCGATCGACAAGCCGCGGCTGCGGCGCGGCAAGGCCGGTTCCGGGTCTGGGCATCGCACGCCCATGCGGCACTGGCTGCGCACGTGGCTGGCATTTGGCCTCGTCATGCTGACGCTGGCAACCGGCAACGCTCATGCAGCGAAAGCGGCGGCCAGCTACAAGGTCGACATCGAAGCCACGCCGCGCTCGCTGCGCAAGCTGCTGGAAGCGCATCTGGATATCGCGCGTTTCGCCAAACGCCCCGACATCAGCGACGACCAGTTCGAGTTTCTGATCACTGCCACGCCCCAGCAAGTGCGAGATCTGGCTTCCACACAGGGCTATTTCACGCCGGTCGTGCGCACGGATGTGCGTACCGTCGACGACGCGAAGCGCGTCACGGTGAGCGTCGATCCCGGTCCGCAGACCGTCGTCTCATCGGTTTCGCTGTCGTTTCGCGGGCCGGTGCTGACCGAAGATCCTGAGCAGGAAAACACCGCGCGCTTCGCATTTTCGCTGCACGAAGGCGATCCGTTCTCGCAGGGCGATTGGGACGATGCGAAAAACGCGTCGCTCAAGGCCTTGCAGGCGCGTCGCTATCTGGGCGCGAAGGTCTACCACTCGGAGGCACGAGTCGATCCGCGCACGCACGAGGCCAAACTGACGGTCACGTACGACAGCGGGCCGACCTTCACGATGGGCAAGCTCGACGTATCGGGCACGCGCCGCTATCCGGAACAGATCGTCGAGAACGTGAATCCGATTTCGGTGGGCGATATCTACGACGTTCAGCGCATCACCGAATTGCAGCGGCAGTTGCAGAACACGCCTTACTACGCGAGCGTCGCGATCGACGTGAACAGCGACCCGGCCAAGCCGGTCGAGACGCCGGTGCACGTGAAGGTGTCCGAATATCCGTACAACAGCATTCGAGGCGGCGTCGGCTATTCGACGGACAACGGTCCGCTGGTCCAGGGTTCCTATTCGTATCTCGACACGTTCGGCAAGGCGTGGCCGTTCACCATTCAGGGTCGCGTCGACCAGATCCAGCAATACGGGCAAATCCAGCTCGCCATGCCGCCGGGGCCGCGTGCGTGGACCAATAGCATGCTGGCGTCCTACACCACCACCGACGTATCCGACACGCGTATTTACAGTATCCGCGGCGGCGTGCAGCGGGCCCGGACCTCGCAATTCATCGACTACAACTACTCGCTCCTGTACTACCAGGACCGGCTCGATCAGAATGCGGCGGAGCCGACCACGAGCCGCGCGCTGGTGCCGTCCTGGTCGTGGACCCGGCGCCATACCGACGACCCGTTGTTTCCGCGCAGCGGCAACCTGATTCACGTCGAGGCGGGTTTCGCGGTCAAAGGCGTGCTGACCGACCAGACCTTCATTCGCGGCTACGCGCGCGGTCAGCAGTATCTGCCGATCGGCAAGCAAGACCTCGTGCTGATTCGCGCCGAACTCGGCGGCGTGTTCACGAGCGGACCTTCGAGCGGCATTCCGGCGTCGCTGCTGTTTCGCGCGGGCGGATCGAATTCGGTGCGCGGCTATGGCTATCAGAGCATCGGTAACAGCGTCGATGGTTCGGTGCTGCCCACCAAGTATCTCGTCACGGGCTCGGCCGAGTACCAGCACTGGTTCAATCACGACTGGGGCGCAGCTGCGTTCTTCGACGTCGGCACCGCCACGGACACATGGGGCGAAAAAGTCTTTTATCCCGGCGTCGGCGTCGGGGCGCGCTGGCGCAGCCCGGTTGGCCCGGTCAACGTCGATCTCGCCTACGGCATTCGCAACAAAAGCGTGCGGCCGTATCTGACGCTGGGCATTGCCTTCTGATGACAACCTGCTTCCACATGATCCACGCATGACCACGGACGTTTCCACACAACCTCCGGTGCAGCCTCCCGGCGCTAATCCGCCAGGAGAGCCGCCGGGACAGCAGCCGCCGCCCGGGGCGCCGCCGCCCAGGCGCCGCCTCGGCCGGTTGCTGCTGAAAACGTTCGCGTGGATGGTGGCCGTGCTGGTGTTGTTGCTCGCGTTGGGAGTGGGGTTGCTGTACGGCGCGCTGACGACCGAGCGCGGCACCGCCTATGCCTGGCAGGCGGCAGTGAAGCTGCTGGGCGGCAAACTGAGCGGCACGCTGGAGCGAGGGACGCTCGCCAATGGCCTGCAATTGCGGCAAGTACGCTGGCGCAGCCTCGACGGCAGCGGCACCGATATTCAGATCGACCGCGTGGCGGGCCGCTGGGCGCTCGCGCGTGAGCCGTGGCGATTCACGATCGACTATCTGCATATCGGCACGGTGGACGCGCGCATCGGCTCTTCGTCGTCGAGCAGCAGCGGGCCGGTGAAGCTGCCGCAGGATTTGCGCTTGCCGATGCAGCTCGACGTCCGCGACGTCCAGGTCGACAAGCTGCTGCTGCATCAGGGCGCGTCGACAACCGAATTCTCGCGCTTCGTCTTTCATGGTCGCAGCGACGGGCGCCATCACGAAGCCGCGATCGAGCGGCTGGATACGCCGTTCGGGGCGGTGACGGCGGCCGCCAAACTCGACGGTGTGCGGCCGTTTCCGTTGAGCGGGGAGATCGGCTATTCGGGGAAGGTGAACGACGAAGCGGTGCAGGTGGGCGGCCATCTGAGCGGCTCGTTGGAGAATCTCATCGCGGAACTCGACGCTAGCGGCATGAAGCTCGCCGGTCATGCGCGGGTCGAGGCTACGCCCTTCGGCGACGTACCGCTGCAGCGCGCCACGCTGACTTTCGATCACATCAACCCACAGGCTTTCGCACCTGGTGCACCGCTGGCCGATCTGGCCGTGCGGGCGGAGTTGCAGCCGGTGGGGCAGGGTGCGGCGGGGGAGGTCGTGCTGGGGGCGAGTGGGGCGGCGGGGGCGAGTGTCGCGAGTGCCGCGAGTGCAATAGGCGCTGCGTCCGGGACAGGTGCGGCAAGTGGGGCGAAGGCAGTGAGAAAGCCCGCGCGTTCGGCGAGTGCTGGTCGTTCGGCGACTGCTAGTAACACCGCGAACACCGCTAGCGCAGCCGACACCCGCAGCCGCGCCGCCCGCCAAAGTGCCCTCACAAGCGCAAGCCAAGCCGCGAGCGCAGCGCAACCGCCCGTGGCGCAAAACGGAAAAAGCAACCTCCAATCCGCCGCGACTTTCGCCGTCGCCGGCCATGTGTCGATCGTCAACGCCAAACCCGGCGCGATCGACCAGAACCTGCTGCCGCTGATCGACGCCAACGCGGACGTGCGGCTCGACGCCCAGGCGCAGCGCATCTCGAACCTCGCCGTGCGGATCGTGAAGAACGCTACGCTCACCGGCGGCGGTACGCTATCCGGCAAGCGCGGACAGTTCGATCTGCGCGTCGCCAATCTCGACCTGAACGCGCTGCAGGCGACGGTGCGGCCCACGCAGCTGTCCGGCCCCATCGGTGTGCGCCTGAACGACGATGTGCAGAGCCTCACGCTCGATCTCGCCGACCCGAAAGCGGCGTTGCGCGCCCAGGGCAAGGTGACGTTCGATCCCGCCCGCATGAGCTTCAACGACGTGCGCATCACGTCGGGCAAAGGCCGCATCGACCTGTCCGGGGCGCTCAAGCACGACGCGAATTCCACCTACAACCTGAAAGCGCAACTGACCGATTTCGATCCGTTGACGCTGACTTCGCAGATGCCGTCGCGCAAGCCGGTAGCCGAAGCGGCGCCGGCAGCGAACCAGGCCAGAAACAGCAAAACCGCACAGGCCGCGGCCGCGCAAGCGGGCAGCACGGCCGGCGCAAAATCCGCGGCGCCCGCCGATAAAGCCGCCGCCGCCGTGAAAAACACCGCCAAAGCTGCGGTCAAAACCGAAGTAGTCGAGCGCAAAACGCCGCCGCCAAAGAAACGCGGCGCTCCGCCCGCCCGCAAGATCGAAGCGCGCGTGACCGGCACGCTCACCGCCGCCGGCGTGCTCGGTCCAGTCTTCACGACCAAGGCCGAATTCAAGCTCGGTCCGAGCGTCTACGACGGCCTGCCGCTGACCGGCGGCGGAACCATCCAGCTGGCGGGCTCGCGGATTTTGCCGAGCCGCGCGAACCTCTCGGTGGCGGGCAATCAGGTGGATCTGCAGGGCAGCTTCGGCGCACGCGGCGACCGGCTGAAGTTCCACGTCGACGCCCCGGCGCTGGAACGCCTCGGCTTCGGTCTCGCGGGACTTATCGCGGCCGACGGTGACGTGACCGGCTCGTTCGCGCATCCGAACGTCGTGCTGAACTACAAGGCGGACAGCGTGGTGTTCAGCAGCAACCACATCGGCCATGCGGAAGGGCACGCCGAATTGCGCGACGGCGCGAACGGCGCGCTCGTCTTCACCACCGACGCGCGCAATGTCAGCGCGGGCGGCGTCGATCTGAGCACGCTCACGGCACGTCTGTCCGGCACGCGCGCCAATCACACGCTCGAGGCCGCGGCCACCGGCAAGTTGCAGGAGCGTCCGCTCGATCTCACGCTCGCCGCCAACGGCAAGCTGACCGAAGCGCGCGACGGCACGCGCTGGGACGGCACCGTCACGCGCTTGCAGAACCGCGGCACGCCGGCGTTGAATCTCGAGTCGCCGCTCGCCGTCAGCGCCGGGCCGGACCGCCTGACGCTCGGCACGACCCGGCTGACGCTCGAAGGCGCTGTGTTGAGCCTGAAAACCTTTGCCTTCGACCACGGCAAGGTTCAGTCGGCAGGCAGTCTGACCGGCATCTCGGTCGCGCGTTTGCAGGACCTGCGGCGCGAGATCACGGGCGAGCCGCCGCACGTCAAAACGGATCTGGTGTTCGACGGCGACTGGGACTTCGCGCTCGGCAGCACGGCGACCGGCCACATCCAGTTGCAGCGCCGCAGCGGCGACGTCACGGTTGAAATCGGCCGGGGGCTCGCGTCTCTCGGTATTTCGAGCATCGCCGCGCGCGCCGAGTTCAGCGGCGGCAACCGGCTCAACGCCACCGTGCACGCGCAGGCGAGCCGCATCGGCGTGATCGACGCCGACGCGCACACCACGCTGGTGATGCGCGACGGCTTCCTGACCCTCAACGAAGACGGCGCGCTCACCGGCAATGTGAACGCCAACGTGCCGTCGCTGAAAACGACCGGCGGCCTGTTCGGCCCGAGCTATCTGCTCGACGGCCACCTCGCGCTCAAGCTCGCGCTCGGCGGCACCGTCGCCAAACCGAACCTGACCGGCTCGCTGCTCGGCGACGGCCTGTCCGCGACCATGGTCGATCAGGGCGTGCAGTTGAAGGACGGCGTGGTGCGCATCGCGCTTTCGCACAATCTGGTCGACTTTCAGCAGGTTGAATTTCACGGCGCAAGCGGCACCCTGCGTGCCACCGGGCGTGTGCGTCTGGACGGCGCGGAGCCTGATCTGACCGCGAGCATCGTCGCGGACAAGCTCGAACTGTTTGCCGCGCCGGATCGTAACTTGTCGCTGTCGGGCAGCGCGAGCGTCGCGAACGCCGGCGCGCAGGGCGGCATGGCGATCAACGGCAAATTCGTGGTCGATCATGCGTTGTTCGACATGCCGGAGCAGTCCGCGCCGAAGCTCGGCGACGACGTCGTGGTGGTGCGCCCGGACGGTTCGGTGGCGGGCGAGCGGCCGCGGCCCGTGCCCGGCACCAACAAGCCGATCGGTCCGTTTGCGCCGCGCGCCAATATCGACATCAGCCTTGGCAACAACTTCCGTTTTCGCGGCCAGGGCGCCGACCTGGGCCTGACCGGCACGATCACGGCGATGAGCGCGCCGGATCTTCCGCTGCGCGCGGTGGGGAACGTGCGCGTCACGCAAGGCTCGACCTACACGGCGTTCGGCCGCAAGCTCAACATCGAGAACGGTTTCTTCACGTTCAACGGGCCGGTGGCCAATCCAGGCATCAATATCCTGGCCATGCGCCGCAACCAGCAGGTCGAGGCGGGCGTGCAGGTCACGGGCACGGTTCAATTCCCGACGGCGAAGCTGGTGTCCGAGCCGAACGTGCCGGACAACGAAAAGCTCTCGTGGCTGCTGTTCGGCCACGGCACGGATCAGGGCAACAACCTCGGTCAGCAAAGCACCATGACGACGGCGCTCGCGCTGCTCGGCAGCGCGAGCGGCAAGCGGATCGCGCAGACGTTCGGGCTTGACGAATTTTCGGTCGGGCAGAGCGAAGTCGGCTTGACCGATCCGCAAGTGGTGATGGTGTCGAAGGCGATCAACGAGCGGCTCGTGATCGGCTACGAACAGGGGCTGCAGTCGGCGAGCAATGCGATCAAGGCGACGGTCAACCTGACGCGGTACTGGTCGGTCGGGGCTTACGGCGGCACGTTCACCGGCGTCGAACTGTTTTACACGCGCCGCTTCGACCGGATTCGGTGGTGATGGGTTGATCGGCTGCGCTTGAATCTTCGCGCCCGGGGTCAAAAAAAACGGCACGCCTTTTTAGGGCGTGCCGTTTTTTTATGCTTGCTTGCTGCGTGAGACGCCGCGCGCTTCTTACTTCACGCGCATGCCCGGCTTCGCGCCGCTGTGCGGCTCCAGAATGTACAGGCCCGGTTCCGCTTTTTCGTCGGTGGCGGAGGCGGCCAGCACCATGCCTTCGGACAGGCCGAACTTCATCTTGCGCGGCGCGAGGTTGGCGACCATCACCGTCAGCTTGCCGACCAGTTGCTCCGGCTGATACGCCGACTTGATGCCCGAAAACACGTTGCGGGTTTTCTCTTCGCCGATGTCGAGCGTAAGCTGCAGCAGCTTGTCCGATCCCTCCACCGCCTTGCACTCGACGATCTTCGCAATGCGCAAATCGATTTTCGCGAAGTCGTCGATCGAGATGATGCCGGACGTTTCGTCCTTGTCGGCGGCGGCTGCTTTCGCTGCCTTCGACTTGCCTTTGGCATCGGCCGGCGCGGTTGCTTCCGGCGTGGCTTGCAGCGAGTCGCTATTGGCGGCGATCAGCGCGTCGATCTGCTTCGAATCGACGCGCGTCATCAGATGCTTGTACGCGTTGATCGGGCGCGTGGAGCTAAGCGGCACGTTGGCGTCGGCCCATACCAGCGGTTCGATGCCGAGGAAGCCTTCGACCGCTTCGGCGAGCTTTGGCAGCACCGGCTTGAGCGCCAGCGACAGCAGACGGAACGCTTCGATGCTCACGCTGCACGTTTCATGCAGCGCGACGCCGTTCGCCGGATCTTTGGCCTGATCCCACGGCTTGGCGGTATCCACGTATGCATTCACGGCGTCGGCCAGTTCCATGGTCTGACGCAGGGCGCGGTTGTACTCGCGCGCTTCGTAGTTCGCGGCGATTTGCGGCACGGCGGCGCGCAGCGAGGCGAGCAGCGGATGCTGCATTGCGCTGTCCTGCACGCGGCCGTCGAAGCGCTTGATCAGGAAGCCGGCGGCGCGGCTCGCGATGTTCACATACTTGCCGACCAGATCGCTGTTCACGCGCGCCTGGAAGTCGTCGAGGTTCAGGTCGAGGTCTTCCATCGTGCTGTTCAGCTTGGCCGCGAAGTAGTAGCGCAGCCATTCCGGATTCAGGCCCGTGTCGATCACGCTCTGCGCGGTGATGAAGGTGCCGCGCGACTTCGACATCTTCGCGCCGTCCACGGTCAGGAAACCGTGCGCGAACACGTTGGTCGGCGTGCGGTGGCCCGAAAACTCGAGCATGGCCGGCCAGAACAGCGTGTGGAAATACAGAATGTCCTTGCCGATAAAGTGATACTGCTCGGCAGTCGAACCCTTGCGAACCCACGCGTCGAAGTCGAGGCCGCGTTTTTCGGCGAGATTCTTGAAGCTCGCGTAATAGCCGACCGGTGCGTCCAGCCACACGTAGAAATACTTGCCCGGCGCGCCCGGAATTTCGAAGCCGAAATACGGCGCGTCGCGCGAGATGTCCCAGTCGGCGAGCTTGGCTTCGCCGGCGTCGCCGAGCCATTCGCGCATCTTGTTGGTGGCTTCCGGCTGCGCCAGGCCGCCCACCCATGCGCGCAGGAAATTCTCGCAACGCGGATCGGAGAGGCGGAAGAAATAGTGCGTCGACGTCTTGCGAATCGGCGTGGCGCCGGAGACGACCGAGTAGGGATTGATCAGCTCGGTGGGCAGGTAAGTCGAGCCGCATACTTCGCAGCTGTCGCCATACTGGTCTTTGGCGCCGCATTTCGGGCATTCGCCCTTGATGAAGCGATCCGGCAGGAACATTTCCTTGACCGGGTCATACGCCTGTTCGATATCGCGCGCGTCGATCAGGCCCGCTTCCTTCAGAGCCAGATAGACGTTTTCGCTGAGAACGCGGTTCTCTTCAGAGTCGGTCGAGTAGTAATTGTCGAACGAAATTCCGAAGCTGTCGAAGTCGCGCTTGTGTTCCTGCCAGACGCGGTCGATCAACTGCTTCGGCGTGAGACCTTCCTTCTCCGCGCGCAACATGATAGGCGTGCCGTGCGTGTCGTCGGCGCCCACGTAATAGACCTCGTGTCCGTGCATTCGCAACGTCCGGACCCAGATGTCCGTCTGGATATATTCGACCAGATGGCCAATATGGATTTGCCCGTTCGCATAGGGAAGGGCCGACGTGACAAGAATCTGGCGACGGCCTGACGGCGCGCCTGCGGAGAGATCGGTTACGGGTGCTGACATAAGGATGGTGGGAGCCTGCGGTGGGACGAAAGGTTGATTCTAGCAGGGCAGGCGCCCGGCGCGGGGCGGGCCGCCTGGGCGCGGCGTGAGTCGCTGCGGGCCGGACGGTGTGTAAACCGAGCGCCCAAAAAAAACCGGGGCTATTAACCCCGGAGCAACAACGACAAGAGGAGAATGGTGACGCGGCGGCTTCGCCAACCACGTACCGTAAAGACAGACAGCGGATTTTCGGCAGAGTTCGAAATTTTTTTCGTTCCCCTGCGAGTTTCTTTTCCGCCGCCTTTCACGGCTTTCCAAAGCATAACGGTCGCCGATGATCCAACCCCGGCGACCGGCTTTCTCAATCTCCCTCGGTCTCGTCCTTATTGCGTGGCGTGCTGAGCCGTAGCGCGCAGATAGATTTCCACGCGGCGGTTCGCGGCACGGCCGGCTTCGGTGTTGTTGTCGGCGATCGGCTGGTTCTGGCCCATGCCTTGTGCCGACAGGCGTTGCGGCGCGACGCCACGTTGGCCCAGGTAACCCGTCACGCTTTCCGCACGGTTCACCGACAGCGTCTGGTTGTAGGCCGGCTGGCCCGTGCTGTCCGTATAGCCGATCACTTGTGCGATCAGTTCCGGATTCTGCTGCATGGTTTGCGTCAGTTGATCCAGCACCGGCGCGAACGACGGCTTGACTGCGTAGCTGTTGGTGTCGAACGTGACCGAGCTCGGAATGTTCAGCTTGAGCGAACCGTCCGGCTGTTCGGTGATTTGCGTGCCGGTGCCCTTGGTGGCGCCCGACAGCTTGTTGTGAATGGCTTGCCAGTTGTAGCCGGTGATGCCGCCCACCGCTGCGCCGACGCCCGCGCCGATCGCCGCGCCCTTGCCGCCGCCGAAGATCGCGCCCAGCGCCGCGCCAGTGCCGGCGCCCACACCAGTACCGACAGCCGTGTTCGTGCCCTGTTGGCTGGCGCAGCCGGCCAGCAATGAACCGGCAACTGCGAAGACTGCCAGGCGAGTCATGATTTTTGCATTCATTTTTGATTCCTCTTGAGTGAAGCGAGTCAGGCGAGCAAGGCGCGACCAAACAAATTTATCTGGCGAAGATGACGGCCATGAAGCCGTCGGTTCACCAATACGAAGGTTCACCAATACGAAAAGTCTTACGCCCTGTTCAGCCTCGGTCCGACAGTAAAAAAGGGTCTTCCGGCACGCCGTGGCGTCAGCCACTACAATAATGACTGAAGCACGCAGCGATGCGGCCCCCATGGCGTTCCGCCTGCCCGAAGGGTGCCCGGCACGCTTGGTTTTCGCAATGCTGTCTAACAATTTCTTTCAAATTCCGGCGCGTGGCCGAGACTTCGATTCCGCTGCGCCGCAGGTGTTCCCCACGGAGTGTCAATGAGTATCGATCGGGCATTGGTCGACGCTGCCCTCGCAGCCGTCGCTGACCCCAACACCGGCCGGCCGTACGCAGCCGCCAAGAACATCAGGAACGTCGCCGTGCAGGGTGACACGGTCAGCGTCGAGGTGGTACTCGGCTATCCGGCCATGCGCCAATTCGACGCGATCCGCGCGCAATTTTCCGATGCGCTGCGCGCCGTGCCAGGCGTGGTGGACGTGCGTGTCCAGCTGTCGCAGCAGATCGCGGCGCACACCGTGCAGCGTGGCGTGAAACTGTTGCCGAACGTTAAGAATATCGTCGCGGTGGCGTCGGGCAAGGGCGGTGTCGGCAAAAGCACGACCGCTGTGAATCTTGCGCTGGCGCTGGCGAGCGAAGGCGCGTCGGTCGGTATTCTCGACGCGGACATCTACGGCCCGTCGCTGCCGATGATGCTCGGCATCGTCGGCCGGCCCGAGTCGCCGGACGAGAAGTCGATGAACCCGATGACCGGCCACGGCTTGCAGGCCAATTCGATCGGCTTTCTGATCGAGCAGGACAACCCGATGGTGTGGCGCGGTCCGATGGCCACTTCCGCGTTGGAACAGCTGCTCCGGCAGACGAACTGGAACGATCTGGACTACCTGATCGTCGACATGCCGCCGGGCACCGGCGACATTCAGCTCACGCTCTCGCAGCGCGTGCCGGTGACGGGCGCGGTGATCGTCACCACGCCGCAAGACATCGCGCTGCTCGACGCGAAGAAGGGCCTCAAGATGTTCGAGAAGGTGGGCATTCCGATTCTCGGCATCGTGGAGAACATGGGTATGCATATCTGCTCGAATTGCGGGCACGAAGAGCATATTTTCGGCGCCGGCGGCGGCGAGCGCATGGGCAAGGAGTACGGCGTCGACGTGCTCGGCAGCCTGCCGCTCGACATCGCGATCCGCGAGCAGGCCGACTCGGGCAAACCGACCGTGGTGGCCGACCCGCAGGGACGTATCGCGGAGATCTATCGGTCGATCGCGCGCAAGGTGGCGATCCATATCGCCGAACGCGCTCGCGACATGACGTCGAAGTTTCCCAACATCGTGGTCCAGAACACCTGAGAAAACGCGCGCTGCGCCAGGTTTTTTGCCGCGCGGGAAGGCTCCTCGAGGATCACGCCCTCGGGCGGGCTGGCGTGACGCGCCGGGTTCGAGAGGCCGCGCTTGATCAGCCGTTCGGACAAGGGGCCAAGGCGTCTGTTTTGGCCTGGTCTCGCGGTATCATGTCGACTTCACAAGTTCGGCTCGGCGGCCGCAGGGGCGGCCACCAGGCCGGCAAGAGGATCGCATGGGAAAACGAATCGACGGGCAGGCGGTGCATGCGTTCATCGTCCTGGCTGCCAGCAGTGTGCTGTTATGCGGCTGTAGCGCATTCCTGAGACCACAGGAAAAACGTGCGGACGCGCAGTTGCTGCCCACCGTGGGCAATCAGGCGCGCGGTCTCGTCACGTTCATCGAGCGCTCGGACGGCGTGCAGGTTACCTACAATCTCGCGGGCATGCAGCCCAACAGCGACCACGCGTTGCAAGTGCACGAGCGCGGCGACTGCAATGCCGCTGACGGTTCCAGCGCCGGCCAGGTGTTTTCGCCGGCCGCGGAGCGTCTGAAATCGGGCGCGCGCGTCGAGGGCGACCTCGGCAATATTCACGCGGACGCGAACGGCGTGGCCACCGGCTTCATCGTTGCGCCGGACGTCTCGCTCGACGGCATCCGCTCGGTGTTGCAGCGCGCGGTTCTGCTGCACCACGACGCGACCGATCCCTACGCCTACCCGCAACATGGCGCGGGTCCCGCGCTCGCCTGCGGATTGATTCGTCAGTGAGTTGGGCAAGCTGCGTGATCACGGTCCAGGTGCGGGCTGCCAGCGTCCGGTCAGGCGGTCTTGGAACAGGCATCGGACCGCTCCTGAAGCCAACCTGCGGCACCATTCTCACGATCGCGTAAAATGAGCGCCTTTCGTTCGGCGGGCTCGCCGGAAGGCCTGTTCTGCCGCATGGGCGGGACGCGCCGAAGGGCAAGCGTAGGGCGCCTGAACCGCACGCCGCCCGGGCCGCTTCCGCGGAGTCAGCGCAAAGCAGGCGCGCAGCAAGCCGAAAGTGACCCGGCAGTTACCGGGTTGTTATCCGTCACATCTCTGTCATTCACGTCGAGCAGCGTTCACCTATGACTATCAAATCCGACAAGTGGATCCGGCGCATGGCCGCGTCGCACAACATGATCGAGCCGTTCGCGCCCGATCAGGTTCGCGTCTCCGAAGACGGCCGGAAGATTGTCAGCTACGGCACGTCGAGCTACGGCTACGACATTCGCTGCGCCGACGAATTCAAGATCTTCACGAACATCAACTCGACTATCGTCGATCCGAAGAATTTCGACGAAAAGTCGTTTGTCGACTTCAAGGGCGACGTCTGCATCATCCCGCCGAATTCGTTCGCGCTCGCGCGCACGGTGGAGTACTTCCGCATTCCGCGCAGCGTCCTGACCGTGTGTCTGGGCAAGTCCACGTATGCGCGTTGCGGGATCATCGTCAACGTGACGCCGTTCGAGCCGGAATGGGAAGGGCACGTTACGCTCGAATTCTCGAATACGACACCTTTGCCTGCGAAAATCTACGCGAACGAAGGCGTCGCTCAAGTGCTGTTTTTCGAAAGCGACGAAATTTGTGAAACGTCGTACGCGGATCGCGGCGGCAAATATCAAGGTCAGCACGGCGTCACGTTGCCTAAGACGTGACGTCTGCAGCGCACTGACCCACCAGCTATACCGGGTGACCGCTGCCATTTACAGAATGCAGCGGTCGTTCTTTTTGGAGAATCGCCCATGAAGTTTCGTTTTCCCGTCGTCATCATCGACGAAGATTTCCGCTCCGAGAACATCTCGGGTTCCGGCATCCGCGCTCTGGCCGAAGCCATCGAGAAAGAAGGCGCGGAAGTGCTCGGGTTGACGAGCTACGGCGATCTGACCTCGTTCGCGCAGCAGTCGAGCCGCGCCTCGTGCTTCATCCTCTCGATCGACGACGACGAGTTGCTGCCGTACGTCGATAACGTGGTGGTGGAAGGCGAGACGCCGGAGCTGGCCGCGGCGATCGTCGCGCTGCGGGCGTTCGTGACCGAAGTGCGCCGCCGCAACGCCGACATTCCGATCTTCCTGTACGGCGAAACGCGCACCTCGCGCCACTTGCCTAATGACATCCTGCGCGAACTGCACGGCTTCATCCACATGTTCGAAGACACGCCGGAGTTCGTGGCGCGCCATATCATCCGCGAGACCAAGGTGTATCTGGATTCGCTCGCGCCGCCGTTCTTCAAGGAACTGGTGCAGTACGCGGACGAAGGTTCGTATTCGTGGCACTGCCCGGGACACTCGGGCGGCGTCGCATTCCTGAAGAGCCCGCTCGGCCAGATGTTCCACCAGTTCTTCGGTGAGAACATGCTTCGCGCGGACGTGTGCAATGCCGTGGATGAACTCGGCCAGTTGCTCGACCACACCGGACCGGTGGCGGCCTCCGAACGCAACGCGGCGCGCATCTTCAGCGCGGATCACGTGTTCTTCGTGACCAATGGCACGTCGACCTCGAACAAGATCGTCTGGCACGGCACGGTCGCGCCGGGCGATATCGTGCTGGTGGACCGCAACTGCCACAAGTCGATCCTGCACGCGATCACGATGACCGGTGCGATTCCGGTGTTCCTCACGCCTACGCGCAACAACTTCGGCATCATCGGGCCGATTCCGCGCAGCGAGTTCGAGCCGGAAAACATCAAGAAGAAGATCCTCGCGAATCCGTTCGCCCGCGAAGCGCTCGCGAAGAATCCGGATCTCAAGCCGCGCATTCTGACGATCACGCAAAGCACGTACGACGGCGTGATCTACAACGTCGAGATGATCAAGGAGATGCTCGGCGACTGGCTCGACACGTTGCACTTCGACGAAGCCTGGCTGCCGCACGCGGAATTCCACGAGTTCTATCAGGATATGCACGCGATCGGCGCGGGCCGTCCGCGGATCAGCGCGATGGTGTTCGCCACGCACTCCACGCACAAGCTGCTGGCCGGCATTTCGCAGGCTTCACAGATCGTCGTGCAGGATTCGAAGAACAGCCGCTTCGACAAGCATCGCTTCAATGAAGCGTATCTGATGCACACGTCGACCAGCCCGCAGTACGCGATCATCGCCTCGTGCGATGTGGCCGCGGCCATGATGGAAGCGCCGGGCGGCCCCGCGCTCGTGGAGGAATCGATTGCCGAAGCGCTCGATTTCCGCCGTGCCATGATCAAGGTCGACGCCGAATACGGCGACGACTGGTTCTTCAAGGTGTGGGGCCCGGACCAGTTCGCCGAAGAAGGCATCGGTTCGCGCGAAGACTGGATGCTGCGCCCGAACGACGCGTGGCACGGCTTCGGGCCGCTCGCCGAAAACTTCAACATGCTCGACCCGATCAAGGCGACCATTGTCACGCCGGGTCTGGACATGGGCGGTGGCTTCGGCGAGACGGGCATTCCGGCTGCGATCGTCACGAAGTATCTGGCGGAACACGGCATCATCGTCGAGAAGACCGGGCTGTATTCGTTCTTCATCATGTTCACGATCGGCATTACGAAGGGCCGCTGGAATTCGATGGTCACCGAACTCCAGCAATTCAAGGACGACTACGACAACAACCAGCCGTTGTGGCGCGTGCTGCCCGAGTTCGTCTCGCATCATCCGATGTACGAGCGCATCGGCCTGCGCGATCTGTGCCAGCAGATTCATAGCGTCTACCGCGCGAACGACATCGCCCGATTGACGACGGAGATGTACCTGTCGAGCATGGAGCCGGCCATGAAGCCGTCGGATGCCTTCGCCAAGCTCGCGCACCGCGAGATCGACCGCGTGCCTATCGACGAGCTCGAAGGCCGTGTCACGTCGATCCTGTTGACGCCGTATCCGCCGGGTATTCCGCTGCTGATTCCGGGCGAGCGCTTCAACAAGACCATCGTCAACTATTTGCGTTTCGCGCGGGAATTCAACGAGCGCTTCCCGGGGTTCCATACGGATATCCATGGACTTGTCGGCGAAACGATCAATGGGCGCATCGAATACTTCGTCGATTGCGTTCGCGGTTGATGATGTTGCGGGTGACGTCCCTGTTGGCGGCTGGCGCCGGCGTTCGCGGCGCGCGGCGCGCGTTCGGTGCGTTGGCGCTGGCTTCGGCGGCGCTGTTCGGCGCGGCGTCGTTGCCGGCGCATGCCGAAGTCGCCGCGGCCGATCCGATCGATGCGTCGATGCGTACGTGCCTTGCGCGCGGCGACATGTCGTCGACAACAGGGCAAGTGCAGTGCATGGACAACGCGCGGATCGGCTGGAAGACCGCGCTCGATAACGCGTGGCAGCAGCTTCAACAGAAGTTGCCGCCCGCGCGGCGCAAGCAGTGGGAAAAGAGCCAGGCGAGCTGGCAAGCTTCGCGCGATGCCGAGAAGCAGTTGCTCGCAGCCGTGTTTGCCACGACGCACGGTTCGATGTACGTGCTTGCCGAAGCTGACATGCAATTGCAGCCGGTGCGTGACCGCGCGCTCGCGCTGCGCAGCGCGCTGGCGAAGGCGAGCGCCGGTGGCGATCCGCCGCGCCGTGTGCGCGCGTGCAGCGCGGACGCACAGTGCGAGCATGCGATGTTCGATCTGAACCGTTATTACCGGCGTTTGCAGTCGAAGATGCCGGTGCGTACGCGTCCGACGCTGACACGCGCGCAGAAGGCGTGGACCGCATATCTGAATGCTACGACGCCGGTGGTCGATGAGCGTGGCCGTATCGATATCATCGGCGCGCGGGTGGCGACGCTCAAGCGCTTGTCGGAGACGGTCGGCAATAGCTGAGCGTTGAGCGCCCGACGATCTGCTTTGGCAGAAGCGATGCTCAATCGAGCATATAGCCTTCTGCTTCTGGGCTTGGCAACTTGATGGCTGGTTCGCCGAGCAGGTCGCGCATTGAGTCCTCGATCACTACGGACATCATGTTGAGCGCGAGGTCGTTGTCGTCGGTGCCGAAAGGCTCTTCGATTTGCGATGCAATGGCTTCGTGCGCCATGAACGTGTACGCCACGAAGACCGCGAAGACGGGCGTGAAGATGCCGATACTGTCCACCAGTCCGAACGGCAGGGACGCGCAGAAGAAATACACCGTGCGGTGAATCATCACCGAATAGGCGAACGGCAGCGGCGTTGAAGCGATGCGCTCGCATCCGCCGATTACATCCGAGATTCCATTCAGATTTCGATCGAAGGCGATGACGGCCATCGGGTCGATCGCGCCTGTTTGGGCCTTGCGTTGCACCCATTCGCCGAGGGAAAGCATCAAGGCGGCCGGTTTGTAGCGCGATGCTAGGACGCGGGTGAAAAGGGCCGGCGGCAGGCGTTCGGCGAGGTCTTCGGTTGGGTCGCTTTTGCGGAGTTGGTGACGCAGCGCGTGCGGGAGGGCGCTGAGTGCTGCTGTAAATTCTTTGAGGTCTTCTTTTTGCAGCTGTTTTGTCGGCAGGGTGAGCGCCTGGCGGATGAGTGAGCGCGATTCGTTCAGCAGTTGACCCCACAGTTTGCGGGCTTCCCACCAGCGGTCGTAGCTGGCGTTGTTTCTGAAGCCTAGAAATACCGCTAACGCTATGCCTATTAGCGAGAAGGGCGCTGTGGTGTTGAGGTTTAGCGAGATCGGGAGCAGGTGGTCGTGGGCTGCTACTGCGACTATCGAAATGCAGAAGATCAGCGCGAGGCGCGGTAGCAATTGCGGGAGGACGGAGCCTCGCCAGGCTAGCAGCATGCGGAACCAATGGACGTGGGGGCGGATGATCATCTGGTTTTTTGCCTGCGGCGCTTCGGGGTTTCTATTATCGCTTTTTTGGGTGTTGGGGGATGGTTGGGCTTTGGCCTTTCCTTGATTTGTTAGTGGTCCATTAGTGTTGCCCCTGTGCGGGGCAATGCTCTCAACTTAAGCCTCGAAGGGCTTGTATACAGGGCGTTAGCCCTGTAAGCTTCATCGCATAACTCACTGATAAATCAACGATATGAACTCAAATACCAGCGTCCTCAAGGCTTCTGGCTGAGTTCTCCGAATTCCTGTTCGATCCGGCGCTCGCCGATCGCGTGCGTCGTTCTCCCACCGCCTTTACCCGCAATCGCACACTGACCTTGCCGCGCATGGCCGCGCTGATGATGTCGGGCATGTGCGCCAGTGTGCAGGCCGAACTTGACGCGCTATTCGGCGCACTGGGAAGCCGCGGCGGGCGCACCCGCGCTGTGAGCGCACAGGCCTTCAGCAAGGCGCGACGGGGAGTGTCTGCCGAACTGTTCGAGCTGGCCCGCGCCCGCCTGATCTCGCTGGCCCAACCCCATATCGATTCGATGCGCTGGCACGGCCTGAGGCTGGTCGCCGCTGATGGCAGCCGCCTGCGTGTGGGCACGCGTCGCGGCCATGAACTGCGCGCCGATCACTACGCGTTTGCGCTATTCCTGCCGGGTTCCGAACTGACCCTGCACGCTGCACTTCATCCCGCCGACGGCGGCGAGCGGCAGATGCTGTTCGAAGCCCTCGATGTGCTGCAACCGCATACCGACCTGCTGCTGCTCGATCGCGGCTATATCGGCAACGCGATGGTGGCGGCGCTCGCACAGCGCGAAATCCCGTTCTGCATGCGCGTCGATGCGCGTAACTGGAAATGCGTCAGCGCCTTTGCCCGCAGCGGTAAAGCCGAGCGTGTGGTGACACTGGACGCGCCCAGCGAACTGGATGCCCGCGACTATGAACTGGCGTGTACGCCCACCACTGTTCGCCTGATCCGCGACGTCACGCCGGGCGGTCGCGTGCGGGTGCTGATGACCTCGCTGCTCGATGGCGGGCGTTATCCGGCGGCATCGTTCGGCGCGCTCTATCACCAGCGCTGGCGGGTCGAGGAAGCGTTCAAACGACTCAAGCACCGGCTGCGGCTGGAAGCCGTCACAGGCCTCGATTACCTGGCGTTACAGCAGGACTTCGGCGCAAAAATCCTCGCCGACAACCTGTTCACCCTGCTCAGCGATCTCGATGCGCCGCACGACGACAGACATGCCAGCCGTCCTAACCGGGTGTATGCACTGGGCGCACTCAAGCCCATCCTCGGCGCGTGTCTTCTGCGCATCCAGCGATGTCTGGACGGCCTCGCCGGTGTGCTGGAACTGATCCGCCAGACCCGATGCCGGATACAGCCCTCACGCTCCTATACAAGACCACCCAGAAAAGCCAAGCCCCACTTCCATCTCGCGTACAAACTCGCATGATCCAGCGGAGCTTAAGTTGAGAGCATTGCTGTGCGGGGCGGCACCTACTTTTCTTTGCCGGCCGCAAAGAAAAGTAGGCAAAAGAAAGCGGCTCACACCGCTAGTTCTTAAGCGGGTCCCCCGCGCAGTCGCGGTGGTGGTTCATCTGGAATCTGTGCTCTCGCACATTCCGCGTGAGTGACAAGGCGCTCATTCTTCCGGCGGCGCTGCGCGCGCCGTCGCGGTCGTTCTTCAACCAGTCGCTTCGTTTTTTTCTGGCGTTTCTGCTGCGTTGTAGTACTTCGTTCGTGAGCGTGCTTGGGAAATTTCAGAAATCTTGCTGGGGGGCGGCTTTTAGCTCGTGCAGGTGATCACTCGTGAAACAAGACGTTTAAACTCAATTCGCCGTCAAAACAAAGAGGTGGCGCCGCTTGTTCGGACAGGGTCCCGAGATTTTTAAGTGGAATTGTTGGGGCAATCAAGCTGCCGATTTTATCGCTGGCAGCGTGGCGAAGTATGCTTCATCCGGCGTCTGATCGGCCAGCCTCGAATGAGGCCGATTCTGGTTATACCAGTTCAGGTAATTGCCGATTGAGCGACGCGCGTGGCCTACCGAGTCGTACGCTTTCAAATAAACCTCTTCATATTTGACGCTGCGCCACACCCGTTCGACGAACACGTTGTCACGCCAGGCGCCTTTTCCGTCCATCGACAGGAGAACCTTCCGGCCGAGAACCGCGTCGGTGAATTCGGTTGCGGTGAACTGGCTTCCTTGATCCGTGTTGACGATCTCAGGCGGCCCGTATTTCGCAAACGCTTCCTCCAGCGCCTCGACAGCATGGCAGCTCTCTAGTGTGATCGCCACCCGGTGCGCCAACACCCGGCGGCTCGCCCAGTCCACGACGGCCGTCAGATAGACGAAGCCCCGCGCCATCGGGATATAGCTCGTATCGAGCGCCCAGACCTGATTGGCCCGATCGATTTTCCGGTTGCGCAGCAGGTACGGCCAGATCCTGTGGGCTGCATGCTTGCGGCTCGTGTTTGGCTTGCGATACAACGCCTCGACGCCCATGCGCTTCATCAAGGTGCCAACGTGCCTGCGTCCGACTGTGATACTTTCGCGACGCAGTAGACGTGCCAACATTCGCGCCCCGGCAAATGGATGGTCGAGGTGAAGCTCGTCAATCCGGCGCATCAATTTCAGATCCGCTTCGCTGACCTCACGCGGCTGATAATAGGCACTCGAGCGGCTTATGCCTAACAGCCGGGCCTGCTGCGTCACCGGCAGGGCGTGATCACGATCGATCATCGCTTTACGCCCAGCAGTCCCGCCTTGCTGAGCGCGCTTTCTAAAAAATCATTCTCCAACGTCAACTGTCCGATCTTCGCGTGCAACACCCTCACGTCGATTGGCGGTGCAGCTGGGGGCGCGTTGCCCGCGTCGAACACATCGGCAACCCGCTCCTGCAACTGCTTCTTCCAGTCCGTGATCTGGTTCGGATGGACATCAAATTGCTGGGCCAACTCTGCCAGCGTCTTGTCGCCCTTGAGCGCCGCTAGTGCCACCTTTGCCTTGAATGCCGGTGAGTGTGTCCGTCGGTTTCGTTTCGTCATCTTCTGGTTCCTTGTCGCCGGCCATTATGACCGACTCACGCCCCAGCTTTTCCACTCAATGAACTGTCCGAATTTCCGGAGCCACCTCTCAACGACGGCCAGGCTTGGCGGCCTGCTACCAAACACGCGCCTGCGTTGGCAGGGCGTGTGTCTGTCTCAGCACGTCTTATGGGCGGGCCTTGATGGGGAGGCCTCCGGGCCTGCCGGTTTGGTAACGGCCGCCAACCTTGTCACTGTGCCCGCTCACCACCTTGCAAGCGCGTGTCGGGCGATCCAGGTAAGTTTCAGGGAGATCGCGCCATGAGTAAATCCGTCAAGAATTCACGCACTACGTCGCGCCCACCCGTTGATGCACTTCAATACGAAAAACTGGCCTTGTCCGCATTCGGACTCGCTGAACGGCAGCTAGGTCAACTGGACAAGCTGGTCACGTTTGTGGCTTCGATAGTTAGGAGTCCGGCGGTGACACGAGAAGAAAGGCACCGCCAGCGGAAACTGCTGGAACTGCTGTTGGACACCGTCGAGGACTACCACCGCGAAGTCGAAATTGACCGCGAGTTATACCAGGTCATGGCACTCGACGCGAAGGGCATTCCGGAAAGGCGGATCACGGCGCGCCGCGCAGCGGACCTCCTGGCAAAGGCTACGCGGACAGCGGCGGGTAGCCGTGAGCGTATCGGCGCAACGAGGCGGACGGAGAACAAACAGATGCAATTCAAAACGGTCTCGCGTCGCACGGCGACAGCACACTGACGGCGAGCCACAAGCCACAAGCCACAAGCCACAAGCCACAAGCCACAAGCCACAAGCCACAAGCCACAAGCCGTGGGCCACGAGCCATGAGCCGTGAGCCGTGAGCCGTACCCGTGACCCGTGACCCGTGACCGGTGAGCCAAGAGCCAAGAGCCAAGAGCCAAGAGCCAAGAGCCAAGAGCCAAGAGCCAAGAGCCAAGAGCCAAGAGCCAAGAGCCAAGAGCCAAGAGCCAAGAGCCAAGAGCCAAGAGCCAAGAGCCAAGAGCCAAGAGCCAAGAGCCAAGAGCCAAGAGCCAAGAGCCAAGAGCCAAGAGCCAAGAGCCAAGAGCCAAGAGCCAAGAGCCAAGAGCCAAGAGCCAAGAGCCAAGAGCCAAGAGCCAAGAGCCAAGAGCCAAGAGCCAAGAGCCAAGAGCCAAGAGCCAAGAGCCAAGAGCCAAGAGCCAAGAGCCAAGAGCCAAGAGCCAAGAGCCAAGAGCCAAGAGCCAAGAGCCAAGAGCCAAGAGCCAAGAGCCAAGAGCCAAGAGCCAAGAGCCAAGAGCCAAGAGCCAAGAGCCACGAGCCACGAGCCACGAGCCACGAGCCACGAGCCACGAGCCACGAGCCACGAGCCACGAGCCACGAGCCACGAGCCACGAGCCACGAGCCACGAGCCACGAGCCACGAGCCACGAGCCACGAGCCACGAGCCACGAGCCACGAGCCACGAGCCACGAGCCACGAGCCACGAGCCACGAGCCACGAGCCACGAGCCACGAGCCACGAGCCACGAGCCACGAGCCACGAGCCACGAGCCACGAGCCACGAGCCACGAGCCACGAGCCACGAGCCACGAGCCACGAGCCACGAGCCACGAGCCACGAGCCACGAGCCACGAGCCACGAGCCACGAGCCACGAGCCACGAGCCACGAGCCACGAGCCACGAGCCACGAGCCACGAGCCACGAGCCACGAGCCACGAGCCACGAGCCACGAGCCACGAGCTACGAGCCACGAGCCACGAGCCACGAGCCACGAGCCACGAGCCACGAGCCACGAGCTACGAGCCGCGAGCCGCGAGCCGCGAGCCGCGAGCCACGAGCCACGAGCCACGAGCCACGAGCTACGAGTCACGAGTCACGCGACGACCTGCGGCGTCGCACTGCGGCCATGAAGAAAGAGGCATGCGTCTTTCGCATTCCGAGGGTACTGCGGTGCGACGGGATACGCGTGCTGAGGTGATCGCAAATGTGGTGGCTCAACACTGACATTTTCCCGAGCAACCCAGCTTAAAGATCCGAAAGCCTCCAACAGCACATCGCCGAGGCGAAGCCGACGGCCCGCACCGCGCACGGCGAAACCCACGGACTTCAAGCAGCCCCTTCCGGCGAGCGCGTTGCGCGAGGCGGGAAGAATGAGCGCTTTGTCACTCACGCGGAATGTGCGAGAGCACAGATTCCAGATGAACCACTACCGCGACTGCGCGGGGGACCCGCTTAAGAACTAGCGGTGTGAGCCGCTTTCTTTTGCCTACTTTTCTTTGCGGCTGGCAAAGAAAAGTAGGTGCCGCCCCGCACAGGGGCAACACTAATGGACCACTAACAAATCAAGGAAAGGCCAACACCACAAAAAAACACCCAAACCCGCGGCGCAGACCAAAACCTGAAACCTCAATCCTCAATCCCTAGCCGAAGAAGCCGCCCCATGACTCAACCAATCGAGCACAGCACTAGCATCATCATCAGCCCCTTGCCTGGCCTTAGCCACAGTCTCAGCCACATCAGCGCTAGGCACGGCCCGCCGAATAGCCACCCCCACAGCAAGAATATCAATCATAACCAGATGCAAAATCCGCGAAATCATCGACAACTGCGACTCACGAATTTCAATATGATCAGTCTCAAGCGCGACAGTAGCCCGCTTAGCCAAAGGCGTATTACTCGAAGTAATAGCAATCACCTTAGCGCCGGCCTGCATAGCCACATCCAGAACGCGCAACAGTTCAGGCGCGCGCCCTGACTTAGACACAGCAACGATCACATCCCCCTTCCCAAGCAAAGCAGCCGACGCCGCCTGCATATACAAATCGCCGTAGGCAATAGTAGGAATGCCAAACCGGAAGAACTTGTAATGCGCATCCTGAGCGACGATATTCGAATTCCCGAGCCCATAGAACTCGATGCGCCGCGCGCCGTTCAGCAGATCAATAGCCCGCTCGACCTGATCGAAGTTCAAATGCTCGCGCAACTGCAAAATCGCCGACACGGTGTTATCGAGCACCTTCGCACCGAAGTCCGTCGCCGTATCGCCGAGATGCACCTGACTATGGCTAACAGGAATAGTGCCCGTCAACCCAGTCGCCAGCTTCAGCTTGAAATCCGACAGCCCCTGGCAACCCAACGACCGGCAAAACCGGATCACAGTCGGCTGACTCACATCCGCCTTCCGCGCGATATCCACAATCGGATCATTGATAATCGAGCGCGGATGATTCAGCGCAAGATCAGCCACACGTCGCTCGGCCGGCGTCAACGCATCGCGCATCTGCCGGATCCGCTCGAACACGGCCGATGAACTGCCCCCCGCACGATTCGACAACTGCTCGGCAAGAATCGCGGAAACACCCAGAAACGCCGGATATTCAGCGGTAATCACATAAGTCGGCACGTTCTGCAGATAAGCCTCGAACCGGCCTTTAGCCTCGAAGCGCTTGCGAAACGACGACCGCGAAAAGAACTCGCCAAGCCGCGGCACGACACCGCCGCCAATATAAATCCCGCCCAACGCCCCAAGCGTCACCGCAATATTGCTCGCGAAGGTGCCGAGAATGCCGCAGAACACATCGACGGATTCCGCTGCCAGCGGCTCGCCTTCCAGCGCACGCTTGACGATCTCGATCGTGTCGACATTCGCCGCCACGCGTTTCTTGTCGCGACCCGCGAGCGCGCGATAAATCACTTCGATACCGGGCCCCGCCGCCACACGCTCGAACGACACATGCGACCACTTCTTGCGCGCGTACTGCAACACGATATCTTCGCGCTCGTCAGCCGGCGCAAAAGTCGCATGACCACCTTCACTGCCAAGCGCGATCCAGCGATCATCAGCGGGAATCAAACCGGACACACCCATGCCGGTCCCAGGCCCAAGCAAACCAATCACGCTATTCGGCCGACGCGCACCACCGCCCACCTGCACGCGCTGCGCGTCAGTGAGGCCAGGCAGCGCCATCGCCAGCGCGGTAAAGTCGTTCACCACCAGCAGCGTATCGAAACCAAGCGCGCGCCGCGTCGCCTCGATCGAAAAGCTCCAGTCGTGATTCGTCATGCTCACCTGATCGCCATCGACCGGGTTCGCAATCGCAATCGCCGCATGATTCACGCGGCCGATCTTGGTGTCCTTCAGATACTTTTTGATGACTTCGGCAACGCCCGGATAGTCCGCGCACGGATAGACCTTCACCGAGCCGATTTCGCCCGGGCTCGTCTCCAGCGCGAAGCGCGCATTCGTGCCGCCGATGTCGGCCAGCAGCCTCGGTCCATCGGCGTGCTGGCCCGCGCCCGGAACAGCCTTAGTTTGCACACCAGTAGACATCGAGTCTCACTCCCTTGTCGTTTGCCAACTGCGAGATGGCATTTTTTTGTAGCGAAGCGGACGCGGCATTCAGCACGTCCATCTTGCGCGGTCCTGCAATCAGCAAAAACAGATGCTTCACTTCCTTCAACGCGGACATCGACCAGCTCACGCGCGCGTGCGGCGCGCTGCCAGGATGCACGGCAACGAAGCGGTCGGTCGTGGTGATCGCATGATCCCACTCGGGCGAGTCGGCGAAGATCGACGCGGTGTGGCCGTCTTCACCCATGCCGAGAATCGCGACGTCGGGCGCGCTGCTAAAACGCGCGTCGGCGTTCAGTGCGGCGACATGCGCGTTGAGATCCTGCGTGGTATCCACGAGCGGCCAGAATGTGGTGTCCTTCGCGGCGTTCTGCAACAGCGTGGCGTGCACCAGCTGCGAGTTGCTCGCGCTGTCCGTTTCCGGCACCCAGCGGTCGTCGACCAGCGTCACGGCAATGCGCGCCCAATCGAAGCTTTGCGTCGACAACGTCTGCAGGAACGGGCGCGGACTGCTGCCGCCGGACACTGCAAGCATTGCGGGGCGCGCGCCAGTGGTGGAACCGGCGGCCTGCGCGGCGAGCGACGCATGTAACGCGTCGCCGACCGCTTTCGCCAACGCGTCGGATTGGGCGCGTTGGTCGTCGAAAGTGTGAAGCTGGATCACTTCTCCTCCGTGCTGCTTTTTTGTGTGATCTGCGGAATGTGCCGTACTGCTCTCACGCGATGCCTGCACAGTGGATGACTTGCAGGCGCCCTCGTGATACCGGCGCCATTCCGTTCAGTTCGTCGGTGGGTCTTACGGGCGGCGCGCCATATTCCATTCAATACGACGTGCCGCCATGATTCAATTCTCTTCTTCGAGCCAGCAGGTGCCGTGCTGCGCCAGCATCGCGCTCGAAGCGGCCGGTCCCCACGTGCCCGACGCGTACGGCTTGGGCGGCTTGTTCGACGCCTTCCATTCGTTCAGGATCGGTTCGACCCAACGCCACGCGGCTTCCTGCTCGTCGCGCCGCACAAACAGCGCGAGACGGCCGTTGATCACGTCGAGCAGAAGGCGCTGATACGCCTCCATCTGTCCTTCGCGGAAGAACTGGTCGAACGCGAGGTCGAGGTGAACGCTGGCCAGGTTCATGCCCTCGCCGGGCTGCTTCGCGAGACAGTACAGGCGAATGGTTTCGTTCGGCTGCAGTCGGATCACCAGGCGGTTCGCGCCGGCGCGCAAAGCGGAAGCGCCGAGCGCCGAATGCGGCACCGCACGAAAGTTCACGACGATCTCGGCGACGCGATCCGCCAGGCGCTTGCCGGTGCGCAGGAAAAACGGCACGCCGGCCCAACGCCAGTTCTCGATCTCGACCTTCAGCGCAACGAAAGTCTCGGTCGTGCTGTCCGGCCGCACGCCGGGCTCGGTTGCGTACGCGGGCACCGCGGTGCCGCGGATCACGCCGGAATGATATTGGCCGCGCACGGCGACCTTGCCGATATCGCGCGGATCGATAGGCTTCAAAGCGCGCAGCACGCGCAGCTTTTCGTCGCGTACCGAATCCGAATCCATGGAGTGCGGCGGTTCCATCGCGACGATGGAAAGCAGTTGCAGCAAATGGTTCTGCACCATGTCGCGCAACGCGCCGGTGTTGTCGTAGAAGTCGCCGCGCGCTTCCACGCCGAGTTCTTCGGCAATCGTGATCTGAATGCTCTCGACCCACTCGCGACGCCACAGCGGTTCGAACAGCGCATTCCCGAAGCGCAGCGCCAACAGGTTCTGCACCGGTTCTTTACCGAGGTAGTGGTCGATCCGGTAGATCTGTTCTTCAGCGAAGATTTCGCCGACCGCATCATTGATGGCATTCGACGACTTGAGGTCGTAGCCGAGCGGCTTTTCCAGCACGATGCGCGAATTCTCGTTCAGCCCAACCGATGCCAGCGCATGGCAGATCGGCACGAACAGCGACGGCCCCGTAGCCAGATAGAACACGCGAATGCCAGGCAGGTTCTGGATGGCGTCGCGCAAGTGCACGAAGTCTTCCGCTTTGCCGAGGTCGATGTTCACGAACTCGATGCGCTCCAGAAAGCTCGACCATGCCGCTTCGTCCACACCGTTCTTCGACACATGCGGCTTGACGTGCTCGTTCACCCAGTGGATGTACTCGCCGCGATCCGTTGCATGCCGCGCCACCGCAACGATCTTGCCGCTGTCGGCCAACATGCCGCCTGCACGGTGCGCTTCAAACAGTGCGGGGAGGATCTTGCGCATCGACAGATCGCCGGTTCCGCCGAAGAGAACGAAGGTGAAGCTTGAATCGGTTTGCATGAGTCTCCGTCGATGTCCTGGGGCCGCGGAAGATGAGCGAAAGCGCGACCGTAGTCCGATAAAATATTTTTTGACACTGAATTGTAGTTTAACTACAATCCAAATCAAGAGGTAGCGCTAATTCGATGAAAAAAGCGTGCGCTGTGAGTCAAGATGCGCGTTTTCCCGAATCGGCAGGCGTCCCCTGCATGTTAACGGACATTGCGTGTCGGCACGCGCCAGCATGCCCCGGCGGCCTTACGGAAAGCCGGGGAGTTGAGCGGCTTTCCGTAATGGTCGGCACCAGGTTGACATGCAAGGCACCTCGAGTCTGCCGCGCGAAACGCGGGCAGGCAAAAATCAAAAGAGGAGACAGTCAGTTGCATCCCGAACCACTCATCTCTTGAGCTTCCAGCGGCCGGACATTGGTCCGCCGGCACATGCCTCGCGCATGCGCCCGACCGTGCTCGATCGCCCAGTGTTTTGCCTGTTTGAACCAACCACAGCACCCTGGCGACATCAGGGGCCATTTGTTTTTTGTTCAGGTGTCTGGAGGAGATAAGCAATGAAATTTCGCGCGATCATGGGCGCTTTGTGCGCCGCAGGTCTGATGTGTGGCGTCTCGGCCGTGCAAGCCGCCGAGTCGGTCGAAGTGTTGCACTGGTGGACTTCGGGCGGTGAATCGAAAGCCGTCGGCGTCCTCAAGGACGACATGACGAAGCAGGGTTACACGTGGAAGGACTTCGCGGTTGCGGGTGGCGCCGGCGCGGCTGCCATGACGGCACTCAAGACGCAGGTGATCTCGGGCAACGCACCGAGCGCTGCGCAGATCAAGGGTCCGCTGATCCAGGACTGGGCGTCGCAAGGCGTGCTGGTGCCGATCGACTCCGTCGCGGGCGACTGGAAGAAGAATCTGCCGCCGGAAATCGACAAGATCATGCACGCGGACGGTCACTACGTGGCAGCGCCGTTCTCGGTGCACCGCGTGAACTGGCTGTACATCAACAAGGCAGCGCTGGACAAGGCAGGCGGCAAGGCGCCGACCACGTGGCCTGAGTTCTTCGCGGTGGCCGACAAGATGAAAGCCGCGGGCATCCAGCCGATCGCGATGGGCGGCCAGCCGTGGCAAGACCTGACGCTGTGGGAAGACGTCGTGCTGTCGCAAGGCGCGGGCTTCTACAAGAAGGCGCTGGTCGACCTCGACGAGAAGACGCTGACGTCGGATCAGATGGTCGGCGTGTTCGATACGGTCCGCAAGATCCAGGGTTACTTCGACGCGGGCCGCACGGGCCGTGACTGGAACCTGGCAACGGCCATGGTCATCAACGGCAAGGCCGGCATGCAGTTCATGGGCGACTGGGCGAAGGGCGAATTCGCCAACGCCGGCAAGAAGTCGGGCTCGGACTACATCTGCGCCGCGGTGCCGGGCACGGAAAAGTCGTACACGTTCAACGTCGACTCGTTCGTGTTCTTCCAGCAGAAGGGCGCGAAGGCGGCCACGCCGGGTCAGCTCGCGCTGGCCAAGACGATCATGTCGCCGGACTTCCAGGAACAGTTCAGCCTGAACAAGGGTTCCATCCCGGTTCGTCTGGGCGTGTCGATGGCCAAGTTCGACGACTGCGCGAAGAAGTCGTACGCGGATGAACAAGTGGCGATCAAGTCGGGCGGCTATGTGCCTTCGCTGGCGCACGGCATGGCGCAACCGGATGCAGCAGCCGGCGCGATCTCGGACGTGGTCACGAAGTTCATGAACTCGCAGCAGGATTCGAAGAGCGCAGTTGCCGCGCTCGCGAAGGCAGCGAAGACCAAGTAAGTGAAGTAAGCGAAGCGGCGCGCCCGGCGGTTCAGCAACGGGCGACGGGCGCGCCCTTCACGTCGCTGATTGCACTGGTTGCACTGGTCACAAGCGGCTTCACCCCTGGTTTCATAGAGTCACACCTATGCCGTTGCGGCCTCGCGTCTGTCAGGCGTGAATCTCCCGGCGGTACAGTTTCAGCAGGAGTCGAGTAGTGACTGCTTCTATCAGCGGAAACGGGAAAACGGCTAGCGCCGCCCGCCGCGCGTCGCCCATGGCGGCCCTTGCCGATCGCTGGATTCCGAAGCTGGTGCTCGCACCCAGCGTCGTGATCAGCCTGATCTTCGTCTATGGCTTCATTGCAATTACCGGCTATCTGTCGCTGTCCAATTCGCGATTGATGCCCCGTTATGAATTTGTCGGTCTCGATCGTTATCGCGAACTGTTCGATAACGATGTGTTCTGGACGTCGGCTGCGAACCTCGGCTGGTTCGGCATCCCGTTCATCGGTATCTGTATCGGTCTCGGTCTGTTTCTCGCGATCCTGCTCGATCAGCAGATCCGCAACGAAGGCGCGCTGCGCGCCGTGTTCCTGTACCCAATGGCGCTGTCGTTCATCGTGACGGGTACGGCGTGGCAATGGATCATGACGCCGAGCATCGGCCTCGAAAAAGTGTTCCACGACTGGGGCTGGACGAGCTTTTCGTTCAGCTGGCTGGGCGATCCGGACAAGGCGATTTTCTGCGTCGTGATCGCGGCCGTGTGGCAGTCCACCGGCTTCGTGATGGCGCTGTTCCTTGCGGGCTTGCGTGGTGTCGACGGTGAAATCTTCAAAGCCGCGCAGATGGACGGCGCGGGCTTGCCCACCATCTACCGCAAGATCGTGATTCCGAGCATGCGCCCGGTGTTCTTCTCCGTGCTGCTGATTCTCTGCCACATCACGATCAAGACCTTCGACCTGGTGGTTGCGTTGACCGCGGGCGGTCCGGGCACGTCTTCGTCGCTGCCGGCTATTTTCATGTACACGTTTTCGTTCAATCGCGGGCAGCTGGGCGTCGGCGCGGCATCGTCGATGATGATGCTCGCCACTGTCGTGGCCGTGCTCGTGCCGCTCATGTATCTGGAATCGAGGAGCACCCGCAATGCAGCCTAAGATGACGATCAGCCGTGCCGTCATTTATGCGGCCTTGTTCCTGTTCGCCCTGTATTTCCTGTTCCCGCTGTACGTGATGCTGTCCACGTCGTTCAAGGACATCGACCAACTGCGCACCGGCAATCTGCTCACGCCGCCCACGCACTGGACCGTCGATCCGTGGATCAAGGCCTGGAGCGGCGCCTGCACGGGTGTGCGTTGCGATGGCATGCAGCCGTTCTTCATGAACTCGGTGCGCATGGTGATTCCTGCCGTGCTGATCTCGTCGATCATCGGCGCGTTCAACGGCTATGTGCTCACGCACTGGCGTTTTCGTGGCGCGGATCCGATCTTCACGATGATCCTGGTCGGCTGCTTCATTCCGTTCCAGGCGATCCTGCTGCCGATGGCGCGTTTCGAAGGCTTTCTCGGCCTGTCGAACACGACCACCGGTCTGGTGGTGGTGCACGTGATCTACGGTATCGCCTTTACCACGATGTTCTTCCGCAACTTCTACGTCAGCATTCCGGCTGAACTCGTGAAAGCGGCGCGTATCGACGGCGCGGGTTTCTTCACGATCTTCACGAAGATTCTGCTGCCGGTTTCGCTGCCGATTTTCATGGTGTGCCTGATCTGGCAATTCACGCAGATCTGGAACGACTTCCTGTTCGGTATCGTGTTCTCCGGCGTCGATTCCATGCCGATCACGGTGGCGCTGAACAACCTCGTGAACACCTCGACCGGCGTGAAGGAATACAACGTGGACATGGCCGGCGCGATCATCGCCGCGTTGCCCACGCTGCTGGTCTATATCATCGCCGGACGCTATTTCGTGCGCGGCCTGACGGCCGGCGCGGTGAAGGGCTAAAGGCCGGGCTAAATCATCCGAGCGCGGCGGCTTCTGTTCGATTCGAAGCCGTCGTCACCCGATAAAGTTTTCAAGCAGTACCAGAGACAAGAGGATTCACAGCATGGCAAGCCTTTCCATCCGTGACGTGTACAAGACTTACCCGAACGGGGTGCCGGTTCTGAAGGGTGTCAATATCGACATCGAAGACGGCCAGTTCCTGATTCTGGTCGGCGGTTCGGGCTGCGGGAAGTCGACGCTGCTCAACATGATTGCCGGCCTCGAGACGGTGACCAAGGGCGAGATCCAGATCGACGGCAAGACGGTGAACAACCTGTCGCCGAAAGATCGCGACATTGCGATGGTGTTCCAGTCGTACGCTCTGTATCCGTCCATGACGGTGCGCGAGAACATCTCGTTCGGTCTGAACATCCGCAAGGTGCCGAAGAACGAGCAGACGCAGATTGTCGACCGCGTGTCGAATACGCTGCAGATCACCCACCTGCTGGACCGCAAGCCGGGTCAACTGTCCGGCGGCCAGCGTCAGCGCGTGGCCATGGGCCGTGCCTTGGCGCGCGATCCGGTCATGTTCCTGTTCGACGAGCCGCTGTCGAACCTCGACGCGAAGCTGCGTATCGAGATGCGCTCGGAAATCAAGCTGCTGCATCAACGCCTCGGCACGACGATCGTCTACGTGACGCACGATCAGATCGAAGCGATGACGCTCGGCGACCGCATCGCGGTGATGAAAGACGGCGTTGTGCAACAGTTCGGCGCACCGCAGGACATCTACGACTCGCCGTCGAACCTGTTCGTGGCCGGCTTCATCGGTGCGCCGCCGATGAACTTCATTCAGGGCAAGCTGGTGGAGCAGGGCGCGGGCGTGGCGGTCGAGCTGGATACGGGTGTTGCGCGCACGGCGCTGAACCTGCCGTTCGACTCGGCGAAGGTGAAGTCGCACGTGGGCCGTGAGGTGATTCTCGGCCTGCGTCCGGAGCGCATCACCGACGCGCGCGGCGCGCACGGCGACAACGCGAAGCTACAGCCGATCGAAGTGAAGGTCGACGTGATCGAGCCGACCGGTCCGGACACGCTGGTGTTCGCACAGGTCAACGGCAAGCGTATCGTGAGCCGCGTGCACCCGGCGTCGAACCCGCAGCCGCTGGCGAATACGACGCTGCTGTTCGATACGTCTAAGGCGGTGCTGTTCGATCCGTCGAACGAAGAGCGGATTGCCTGATCGCGAAAGTCCGATTGCATGAGAAGAGAAAAGCCCCATGCGTTGCAAGACGCATGGGGCTTTTCATTGCGGCGACCTTGGCTTACTGCTCCGGAATACGCAGATCCGGATTGTTGCGCGCCAGTTCCGTCACCCACTCGATGAAAGCACGCAGCCGCGAACTCAGATTGCGGCGATGCGCATACAGCACCGAAAGCGGCGTGCCGGGGCTCGTATAGCCGGTGAGGATTTCCTTCAGCGCGCCTTGCGCAATCAGATCGGCGACCATGAAGCGTGACGGCTGGATGATGCCGTGACCGAGCGCCGCCGCGCCGATATAGACGCTGCCGTCGTTGACAGCGAGCACGCTCTTTAACGACACCTTGGCAATATCGCCGTCCACCTCGTATTCGAATGGAAACGTCCTGCCGGTGCGCGCGGACACGTAGTTGACCGCGCGGTGCTCGCTCAATTCTTCGAGCGTGGTCGGCTCGCCGTGTTTCTCCAGATATGCCGGCGACGCGCACGTGACAATGCGCGCCTGGCCGATGCGCCGCGCGACGAGACTCGACTCTTCCGGCGTGCCCATACGGATCACGCAATCCACGCCGTCCTGAATCAGATCGATGTTGCGGTCGGCGAGGCCGAGCCGCACGTCGATCTCGGGGTATTGCCGGTAGAAATCGTCGAGCGCGGGCAGCAGCAGTGCGCGCGCCAGCGTGCCGGACGTATCCACGCGGATCGTGCCGGCCGGATTTTCGCGCTTGTTCGACAGCGACGACTCGGCGTCGGTGACTTCGGCGAGGATGCGCACGCAGCGCTCGTAGAACAGCGCGCCGTCTTCGGTGACGCTGACCTGGCGCGTCGAACGATTCAACAGACGCACGCCGACGTGTTCCTCCAGCGCCTGGATGGTGCGGCTGACTTTGGCGCGGGGCAGGTCGAGCGACTCGGATACTTTGGTGAAGCTGTTCGCCTCGACCACACGCGTAAATATCTCCATCGCTTCGAAACGGTCCATGTTTTGCCTTAAGGTTGATTGGCGGAAGTAGGTTTCGAAGTGAAGTGTATAGGTTGGGAAATTTGTTGTCGCAAACCGTTAGGGTCGACGTGGCGCAGACGCTCGTCTTTTGCGCGACACGGCCATGCCGTAGCCCTCAATCCCGGTCCGGCGCGCCGAGCGGGAAATACGAACGGTAGGGCCGCGCTTCGTCCACCGCGCGAGCGAACGACGGCCGCGCCAGCAGGCGCTTGCGGTAGGCCAGCACGTGCGGAAACGCCGGGCCGATCGCGTGCGTCCAGTCGGCGTAAAACAGGAACGGCGCGGCGCCGCAATCGGCGAGGCTGAAGGTGTCGCCGGCCGCCCATTCGCGCTCCGCCATCACCTTGTTCAGCCAGCCGTACGCGGTATCGAGCATGGCGCGCGCATCGGCGACGGCTTGCGGGTCGCGCTCCGGCTCGGGGCGCATGCTGTCGTAGACGATCTTTTGCTGCGGCGTCGAGATGTAGTTGTCGAAGAAGCGATCCATGCTGCGCACTTCCAGCGCCGCGCGAGGATCGGCCGGCAGGAGTTGAACCGGCCCGGCGTGATAAAGGCCCAGATACTCGATGATGATGCTCGCCTCCATCACCGTCCGGCTGCCGTCCACCAGCACCGGAAAGCGCTTGATCGGCCAGAGCGCGGCGAATTCGGCCATGACTTGCGGGTCGTCGTGCGCCAGCAGGCGCAGTTCGAACGGCGTGCCGTTTTCGTAGAGCGCGGTCAGGACCTTCTGGCAGTACGAGGAGAAGGGATGGGCGTAGAGCTTCAGGGTCATCGTGGTCACCTTGGACGGTTGGTGAGTTGCTGTGGCACGAAAACGGCCGGAGCGACCGTTTTATCTCACGACGAGTGGGAGCCACGCAAATCGACAGCCACGACCCTTGGCATCAACATTCGCTACGTTAAAACGTCACAAAGCCATCAAGAAAGATGGTGTAACATTTGAAAACTTTGTAAGAGACCGCGACGTGACCGGCTAGACGGCGCAGCAGCGACGAGCCCGGGGCGTCACTCAATCAAAAACGAATAATTCGACGCACGGGGAGCTTCACATGTCCAGCATCACGTCCTCGGTGAACAGCGCGACGGCCAACGCGCAGAGCCAGGTTCAGCAGGCAGCGCAATCCATCATCAGCGGTTCGACTGGCAATTCGTCGATGGATGTCTCGACCCTGGTCTCGGCACTCGTCAACGCCAAAACGGCGGGGCAGGCGGCGGCGTTGCAAGCCAGGCAGACCAGCGACAACACCACCTTATCCGCCTACGGCGCGCTCAGTTCGGCGTTGTCCGCCTTGCAGGCGGCGATCAAGAACCTGTCGGACGGAACGACGTTGTCCACCTTCGCGGCCACCGCGAGCGCCAAGGGCCTCGATCCGAAAGCGGGCCCCGGCGCGGTGGCCGGCAGCTATACGATCGACGTGACGCAGATCGCTTCGTCGCAAAGCCTGTCTTCGGCGGCGTTCGGCGCGACCACGCAACTCGGCACAGGCACGTTGAGCATCTCGGTCGGCGGCAAGTCGATGGATGTCTGGATCGACAACACCAACAACACGCTGAGCGGCATCGCCGCCGCGATCAACAAAGCGTCCAGCAATCCCGGCGTCACGGCTACGATCGTGACCGGCACCGGCGGCGCTCACCTCGTGCTGCGCTCGGCGGCCACCGGTTCAGGCAATACGATCAATGTGACCACTAGCAACGTTCAGAACGACGCGGGCCTGTCGAGCCTCGGCGTGACGTCGACGCCCGGCGCGAACGGCGGGGCGTCCACGATCGTGTCGTCGGATGCCGGCAATGCGTGGCATCAGAGCGAAGTGGCGCAGGACGCGCTGCTCACCATCGGCGGAATCGCGGCGCGCAGCGCCAACAACGCCGTCACCGATGCCATCGCCGGCGTCACGCTGAATCTGTCGAGCGCTTCGGTCAACAATCCGCAGACGCTGACCATCGCGCCGGACACCACCGCGCAGAACACGGCCATCACGAATTTCGCCAACCTGTACAACACCGTCGTCACCACGATCAGCAAGCTGTCCTCGTACGACAAATCGTCGAAGCAGGCCGGCGCGTTGCTCGGCGATTCCACGCTGTTGACGGTCAAGAACGCGCTGGCGTCGATCGTGAGCGGCGGGGTGGGTACGGGCACGTCGGTGGTGAGCCTTGGGCACATCGGCATCACGTTGAAGGGCGATCCGGCGGACGGCACGCTGGTGGTCGACAACGCGAAACTCACTACTGCGCTCAATACCAGCCCGGCGCAGGTTGCCGCGTTATTCAACTCGACCGATGGTCTCGGCGCGAAGTTGAACAAGAGCGTCAACGAGTTCACGCGGACGGGCGGCATCATCGACACGCGCAATACCGCGTTGAATGCCGACCTGAAGAGTGTCAACGCGCAACAGACCAGGCTCAGCGATTACTCCACGCAATTGACGAAGCAGTATCAGAGTCAGTTCACCGCGTTGAACACCTTGATGGCGACCATGAACAACAATTCGGCCTATCTGACGGCGCTGTTCGGCGGCTCGAAGAGCGCGGGGGCGTTGGCGACCAACAAGTGAGTTTGAAGCGCGGCGCGTTGCAGTTTGCGGGCAATGCGCCGTGCGTCCTTGCGAGCCACGCCGCGTCAGTCAATGCGGCAAACGCACATTGAACCTGAACGTCACCAACCTCGCAAGCAGGATAAAAGCGGTGGCAATCAACACGCTATACACCGTGTCGAAATCGATGTAATCCAGCAGCACGTACAGCCAGCAGCCCACGAACGCACACGTGGCGTACGGCCGCGAGTCGCGCAGAATCAGCGGCACTTCGTTGCACAGCACGTCGCGTATCACGCCGCCGAAAACGCCCGTCAGCACGCCCATCATCACCGAGGTGAACCACGGCATCTGCGCGTCGTGCGCGATCGACGTGCCGCCTATGCTGAACAGTCCCAGCCCGATCGCATCGGCTACCAGCAGAACCCGCTCTGAAAACAGCCGCGAGGTCATCTTCAACAGCGTCGGCGCGAACAGCGACATAACGAAGATCGCGATCAGATAGCCTTGATGTTCGACCCAGTAAAAAGGCCGCCTCTCCAGCAGCACATCGCGCAACGTACCGCCGCCGAAAGCGGTGGCGATCGCCACCAGAAATGTCCCGACGGCATCGAGCCGGCGGGTTTTGGCTTCGATGAAACCGGAAATGGCGTACGCGAAAATCGCCAGCGCCTCCATGATGGTCAGCGCGAGCGTCAGCCTTGGATGGATCACCGTGGCTCCGTCAGGCTTTGGCGTGAGCAGGCGCAGCGCCCGGCTGCAACAGCACGACCACCGCGCCGGCGCCGCCGTCATGCGGACGCGCCTGGCAGAATGCGATCACTTCGGACTTCTGCACGAGCCACGCGCGCACTTTGCCTTTCAACACCGGCTCCTTGCCGATCGACCCCAAGCCCTTACCGTGAATCACGCGCAAACACCGCAAGCCGCGCTTCACCGATTCGCGGATGAACTCGGCCAGCGCCTCGCGCGCTTCCTCGCGCCGCATGCCATGCAGATCGATTTGCGCTTGCACGATCCAGTCGCCGCGCCGCAGTTTGCGCACGACTTCCTGGCTCACGCCGGGACGGCAGTAGTACAGCGTCTCATCCGTTTCGAGCAGAATCTCGGGATCGAACTCGTCCGAGATTGCTTCGTGCAGCACGGCTTCTTCGTCGAGTTTGGTCTGTACCGGCAGCGGCGGCGGGGGATTACGCGGCAGCGTGGCGCGCGGCGGCACGGCGAGCGGCGCGACGGAGCCGATCTCGCGGCGGAACAGATCGGCGTCCGCCGAGGCTTCACGCTGCGCGGCAGCAGCGGCTACCCTTTCGCGCTCGCGCCGTTGCGTGTCGACTTTGAGCGCGTCGCGCAATGCGCCGAGGCCGGCAAGACCGGCCGTCGGATCGAGCTTCGGTTTGACGGCAGGCGCAGCCGGTGCGGGCGCGGGCCGCGCGACGGCTCGCGCGCGCTTCGGTTCGCTCGGGTGAGGCTGATTCTTCGGCATATCGCTAGTAACAGGCAGAGAAAGTAGATCGGTCGCGCGACGTTTACCGACGACCGGAAGACCTGAATGCGAAAAGGCCGCCGGCTTTGCAGCCGCGGCCTTCTTTCAAGCGGGCGGCCGGGCGATGCCCAGCCGCCATTTTACCGTTGCGCTCAGTCTGCCGACGCGGTTCGCAGACTGGCGCGGCCGCCGCCGTCGATTAACGCTCGGCTTCCTGGCTCATCGCGTGCTCGCCGACCATCTCGTCGATGGTTTCCAGGTAGCGTTGCGCGTCGAGTGCAGCCATACAACCCGTGCCGGCGCTGGTGATAGCCTGACGGTACACGTGGTCCTGCACGTCGCCCGCGGCGAACACGCCCGGCACGCTGGTGGCGGTCGCAAAACCGTTCAGGCCGCCTTTGGTGATGATGTAGCCGTTCTTCATCTCCAGTTGGCCGGCGAAAATGTCCGTGTTCGGCTTGTGGCCAATCGCGACGAACAGACCTTGCAGCGCGATGTCTTCGGTGGCACCCGTTTTTGTGTTCTTGATGCGCAGGCCGGTCACGCCGGACTGGTCGCCGGTGACTTCGTCGAGCGTGCTGTCCCACTTGATCTCGACCAGGCCTTCCTTTTCCTTTGCCAGCAAACGGTCGATCAGAATCGGCTCGGCGCGGAACTTGTCGCGGCGATGAATCACGGTCACCTTCCTGGCGATCCCGGACAGATAGAGCGCTTCCTCGACCGCGGTATTGCCGCCGCCGATCACCGCCACATGTTGTTGCTTGTAGAAGAAGCCGTCGCAGGTGGCGCAAGCCGACACGCCTTTGCCCATGAACGCTTCTTCCGACGGCAGGCCGAGATACTGCGCCGATGCGCCGGTCGAGATGATCAGCGAGTCGCAGGTGTATTCGCCCGAGTCGCCGATCAGGCGGATCGGCTTTTCATCCAGCTTGGCCGTATGAATGTGGTCGAAAATGATTTCGGTGTTGAAGCGCTCGGCGTGCTCCAGGAAGCGCCCCATCAGTTCCGGGCCTTGCACGCCGTTGGGGTCCGCAGGCCAGTTTTCGACGTCGGTCGTGGTCATGAGCTGGCCGCCTTGAGCCAGGCCCGTGACAAGCACCGGCGCGAGGTTGGCGCGCGCCGCGTAGACCGCCGCCGTGTAGCCGGCGGGACCGGAACCGAGAATCAGAACCTTGGCGTGTTTCGTGGAAGTTGCAGGCATGATCGAATCCTTTTACGGCGCCCGGCTCGCCCATGCGAGGCCGCGCGACTTGAGCTGAAACTATAGATGGGTATCAGCGCGACATTATAAAGGGCGGGGCGCCGGCCTGCTCCATGAAGCTTTCCGATCACGCCGATAGCGTCGGCGGCGGGCCTCGCCACGCCTTTCTGTGGCCAAACGGCCAAGTTACCGTCATTTACAGCCTCGCGCGCGACACTGCGTTTACAATAGGCCGGATCGAAGTTCCCGGAAGCCGGGATCGGGCCCGAAGCCGCGCTGGGCGAGGCTTAACCACGACTCAGGCCGGAGCCGGGCACACACCGGGCACACACGCAACAGGATCAATGGCAAAAGCTCCCTATTCCGCGAGCGCGCAGGCATTGCCGCACCGCATGTCGCGCCTTTTCACCGAAATCCGCTGGATCCTGCAGGTGGCGCTCGGCGTTTTCCTGCTCATGGCGCTCGTCAGCTATAGCCGGCGCGATCCGAGCTGGACCCATGCCGCGCAGGTCGACCATATCGCCAACTGGGCGGGCCGCGTCGGCGCGTGGACGTCGGACATCCTGCTGCTGCTGTTCGGTCTGTCCGCCTACTGGTGGATCGTGCTGCTCGGCCGCCATATCTCCGCGAACTACAAGCGCATCACCCATCACGAGGAAGAGCAGGAAGACGTGCCGCGCGAGAGCTGGCTTGCCGACGCGTTCGCTTTCATGCTGGTCCTGCTGGCCTGCGACGGCATCGAGGCGCTGCGCATGTGGTCGCTGAAGGTGCAGTTGCCGCGCGCGCCGGGTGGCGTGATCGGCGAGGCCGTCGCGCGTGGCGTGTCGCATGCGCTCGGCTTCACAGGCGGCACGCTGGCGCTCCTGATCGTGCTCGGCATCGGTTTGTCGCTGTATTTCCGTTTTTCGTGGCTGTCCGTGTCGGAGAAGGTCGGCGAATCGATCATATCCGCGGTGACTTTCGCCAAGCTGCGCCGCGAGGCCGGCCGCGACCGCAAGCTCGGTGAAGCGGCTGCGGTCAAGCGCGAAGGCAAGGTCGAGAAGGGCCGCGTGCGGATCGAGGAGCACGAGCCGGTCATGATCGTGCCGCCGGTCGTCACGCCGGCCAAGTCGGAGCGTGTCGAGAAAGAACGGCAAGTGCCGCTCTTCACCGACCTGCCGGGCGATTCCACCTTGCCACCCATTTCGCTGCTCGATGCCGCGCCCGTCGCGCAGGAAACCATTTCCGCGGATACGCTGGAATTCACCTCGCGCCTGATCGAGAAAAAGCTTAAGGACTTCGGTGTCGAAGTAAGCGTGGTCGCGGCGTATCCCGGCCCGGTGGTCACGCGCTATGAAATCGAACCGGCAACGGGCGTGAAGGGCAGCCAGATCGTCGGTCTTGCCAAGGATCTCGCGCGTTCGCTGTCGCTCGTGTCGATTCGCGTGGTTGAAACCATTCCTGGCAAGAATTTCATGGCGTTGGAGTTGCCGAACCAGCGTCGTCAGACCGTGAGCCTCTCGGAGATTCTCGGCTCGGCGGTTTATGCGGATGCCGCGTCGCCGCTGACCATGGGGCTCGGCAAAGACATCGGCGGCAAGCCGGTGTGCGCCGACCTCGCGAAGATGCCGCACTTGCTGGTGGCGGGTACGACGGGTTCGGGCAAGTCGGTCGGTATCAACGCGATGATCCTGTCGCTGCTCTACAAGGCGAGCGCCGATCAGGTCCGCATGATCCTGATCGATCCGAAGATGCTCGAAATGAGCGTGTATGAAGGCATTCCGCATCTGCTGTGTCCGGTGGTGACGGACATGCGTCAGGCCGGTCACGCGCTCAACTGGGCCGTGGCTGAGATGGAGCGCCGCTACAAGTTGATGAGCAAGCTCGGCGTGCGTAACCTCGCCGGCTACAACAACAAGATCGACGAGGCCGCCAAACGCGAAGAAAAACTGCCGAATCCGTTCAGCCTCACGCCGGACGATCCGGAGCCGCTCACGCGTCTGCCGAACATCGTCGTGGTGATCGACGAACTGGCCGACCTGATGATGGTGGTCGGCAAAAAGGTCGAAGAACTGATCGCGCGGATCGCGCAGAAGGCGCGCGCGGCCGGCATTCACCTGATTCTGGCTACTCAGCGTCCGTCGGTGGATGTGATCACCGGCCTCATCAAGGCTAACGTGCCGACGCGGATGGCTTTCCAGGTGTCGTCGAAGATCGACTCGCGCACCATTCTCGACCAGCAGGGCGCGGAATCGCTGCTCGGCATGGGCGACATGCTGTATCTGCCGCCGGGCAGCGGCTTGCCGGTGCGCGTGCACGGCGCGTTCGTGTCGGACGAGGAAGTGCATCGCGTGGTCGACAAACTCAAGGAGCAGGGCGAGCCGAACTACATCGAGGGCATTCTCGAAGGCGGCGTGACGGGCGAGGGCGACGAAGGCTCCGCGGGCGCCGGAGGAACCGGATCGGGCGACGGCGAGTCGGACCCGTTATACGACCAGGCGGTCGACGTCGTGCTGAAGAACCGCCGTGCGTCGATCTCGCTGGTGCAGCGGCATTTGCGCATCGGCTATAACCGTGCGGCCCGGCTGCTTGAGCAGATGGAAAACTCGGGCGTGGTGTCGGCGATGTCGTCGAACGGCAATCGCGAGATTCTCGCGCCGGCGCGGGAAGCGGAATAAACCGCGGGCAGCGAGTTCGCAGTGAGGCGGCGAATGCGCCGTCGGCTGCGAGACGCGGGCGCCTCTTTATCGCAACCGAAAGCAAGGCAAGCCATGCTTTGCCGCGTCGAGGCGTCGCCACCACTTCGACGGCTCGTTTGGCGAGCCGAGCTTTGCGGCATCAAAGCGCCGGTCGTTACCCTAAGGCTCGTTTAAGGCGGGGTGGCTAAGCTGCCATGACACGTCTGAGTACGGCGCCGATGGGAAACAGGCTCGCCGGCATCGCGGCAGCCCCTGGCCAATATGGGCACGCAAGGCATTGCCCAATGCGCAAGCAAGCGGTCACGACCGCTCAACGAATTCAATCAAGGGAGAAAACCACATGCAGCTATTCGCGCAGCAGCACGCACGAGAGAATGCTCAATCCAACCGATTTGGCCAGTTCGCCCGCAGCTTGGTGCGCGGCGTCGGCAGCGTGGCGATCGGCGCGTCGGTGCTGTTCGCGTCGCAGGCGTTCGCGAGCGGGACCGAGCAACTGAAGGCGTTCGTCGCGCAAGTGCATTCGGCGCGCGGCACTTTTGTCCAGCAGGAAGTGCGGGCGCCGAGCAAAGCGCAAAGCGCAAGCGGCACATTGTCGACCCAAGGCGCGGGCAAAACCGGCACGTCGAGCGGCACCTTCACGTTCGCGCGCCCGGGCAAGTTCATCTGGCAATACGAGAAGCCCTATGCGCAACTGTTGCAGGCAGACGGCGACAAGCTCTACGTCTACGACAAGGATCTGAATCAGGTGACGGTGCGCAGCCTCGGCGGTGCGCTCGGCGCGAGCCCGGCGGCGATCCTGTTCGGCAGCAATGATCTCGACAAGAACTTCACGCTGCGCGATGCGGGCGTGAAGGCCGGCATCGACTGGCTCGAACTCACGCCGAAAGCGAAAGACACGCAGTTTCAGCGCGTCGGTATCGGCTTCAAGGACGGCAATCTCGAAGCGATGGAATTGCACGACGTGTTCGGCAACGTGACGCTGCTGACTTTCTCGAACATTCAGAAGAATCCGCCGCTGCCGGCCGACGCGTTCAAGTTCACGGTGCCGAAGGGCGCGGACGTGATCAACGGATAAGCCGATACGCAGTTGGCGTGCGATCGTTAAAAAGCCATGGCATGCCGTGGCTTTTTTATCGCGCGGGTTATTCGTCCACTTCCAGAACCTGCGCCGGATGCGCGGCCTTCATATCGTCGATAAACGCTTCGACGATATCCGTGCGATGCTGCCGCGCACGTGTGACCATGTGAAACGCGACGCGATAACGCATCTGCGCCGGGTTCAGCGCGGCGAGCAACCCTTGCTTGACGAACGACGCGGCGAAATGCCCCGGCAGATAGCCGAGATGATGCCCGGAGAGCACCAGCATCGCGACCGCTTCCATGTTGTCCGCGACTGCGGTGACGTTCTGTGGCGTGGTCGAACTCTCGGCTTCGGGCAGCGGATAGCTGCGCCACGCCCATTCATGCTGCGCGGCCTCCGCGGGCGGCACGTCACCGGCCTGAGCGAACAACGGATGCCCTTTCGCGCAGTAGGCGAACTGATCTTCCGCGAACACCTCGGTGTATTCGAGCGACGGCACGCGATGCCAGAAATAGCCGATGCCGATCTGAATCCGCCCATTGAGCAGCAGTTCTTCGAGTTCGCCCGGCGAGCGCACCAGAATCGAAAATCGCACGGACTGATCGCGCGCCCGGAACCGGCCGATCGCGTCGCTGATGCGCGCGCTCGCCGACACCGGCGTGTGGCCTATCATGCCTATATCGAGCGTGCCGACCAGCTTGCGGCCGACGTTGCGCGCCTGCATGCCGAAGGTATCGACGGCTGACAGCAGGGCGCGCGCCGCGTCGATGAACTGCTCGCCGCGCGCGGTCAGGCTGAAGCCGCCGCGACCGCGCTCGCACAGCCGGTAGCCAAGGCGGGTTTCCAGCGTGGCGAGTTGCGTGCTGATGGTCGACTGGCCGACGTTGAGCGTCGCCTGGGCCGGGGAAACGCCGCCCGCATCGACAATGGCAAGAAAAACGCGGATCAGCCGCAGGTCGAGATCGGTGAGTTGGGAGAACATACGTCAGGATACATCGCTGAAGATCAATGTGAAGTTTATTCCGTCGGTATTTTAACTTCTGGAAAACTGCTCAAGAATCGAGATTCGCCCGGCAAGGTGCGGTTCTGTTGCTTCTCCCCGGCCGGTCCGCATGTTTTTGCTTGCTGCCCCCTTTTCATTGCCGAGACACGATGAATCCCTCTTCCTTCATTTCCCCAGAAGCCGGCGAACGGCCGCAGCCGCTGTCCGGCAACGCGATGCCCCGCTGCGGCGGCATCGCGACGATGATGCGGCTGCCAAACGTCGGCTCGGCCGAAGGCTTCGACGCCTGCTTCGTCGGCGTGCCGTTCGATCTCGGCACCTCGAACCGCACCGGCGCGCGCTTCGGGCCGCGCCAGATCCGCAGCGAATCCGTGCTGCTGCGTCCGTACAACATGGCGACGCGCGCCGCGCCGTTCGATTCGCTGCGCGTGGCCGACCTCGGCGACGTCGCGATCAATCCGTATAACCTGCACGATTCGATCAAGCGCATCGAAACCGCCTACGACGAAATTCTTCAGCACGATTGCAAGCCGATCACGCTGGGCGGCGATCACACCATCGCGTTGCCGATCCTGCGCGCGATTCATCGCAAGCACGGCAAGGTCGGCCTGATTCACGTCGACGCGCACGCCGACGTCAACGACACCATGATGGGCGAGAAGATCGCGCACGGCACGCCGTTCCGCCGCGCGGTGGAAGAGGGCTTGCTCGATTGCGACCGTGTCGTGCAGATCGGCTTGCGCGGCACGGGTTACGCGGCGGAAGACTTCGACTGGTGCCGCGATCAGGGTTTTGAAGTGGTGCAGGCCGAGGCGTGCTGGAACCAGTCGCTCGTGCCGTTGATGGCGCGCATTCGCGAGCGCATGGGCGACGGTCCGGTGTACATCACGTTCGACATCGACGGGATCGATCCGGCTTTCGCGCCGGGCACGGGCACGCCGGAAATCGCCGGTTTGACGGTGCCGCAGGCGCTGGAAATCATTCGCGGCTCGCGTGGGCTGAATATCGTCGGCTGCGATCTGGTCGAGGTCGCGCCGCCTTACGATCCGTTCGGCACGACCGCGCTGCTCGGCGCGAACCTCGCGTTCGAGTTGCTGTGCGTGCTGCCGGGCGTCGAGTATCGGGCGTCCACACGCTAAAACGATTCGAGCGATAAGAAAAGGCCTGCATTTGCAGGCCTTTTTGCGTTTTATCTGACGCAGACGCTAGCTCATATGAGCCTCACGCATACGCCGTCTTGCGCGCCGACACGAACACCAGATAGCACACCGCGCCGATCACCAGCGCCGGCAAGGTCGCGCCAAGATTTGGCAGCCATTGATTGATCACCTGATACGCGACGATGCCGATCGCCCACGCGAGGAACGCGCTCAGATGCCAGCCGCCCGAGAAGCCATAGCGGCCGCGCACGTCGGCGAGCGCGGCAACTTCGATACGGCGCTTGCGCACGATGAAGTGATCCACCAGCACCACGCCGAACAGCGGCGCGAACACCGAGCCGATCAGCAGCAGGAAGTTCTGATACTTCGCCATTGGCACGGCAAGGGCGATCAGCGTGCACAGCGCGCCGAACGCCGCCGACAACATGGGTACGCTGCCGCGCGTCCAGAACGTGCCGGTCGACACCGCCGCCGAGTGGATGTCAGCGAAAGCGTTGTCGACTTCATCGATCAGGATCAGCAGCAGCGCGAGGCCGCCGCCCGCTTGCGCCAGCGCGCCGGTCAACAGCGTGTCGCCGCCGCCCGCCGCGAGGCCGTAGATCGCACCGAGTGCGTAAAACCAGATGTTGGCGATGCCGTAACCAATCAGCGTGCCGCGGAAGGTTTCGCCGGGCTTCCGGCCGAAACGCGTGTAGTCGGCGATCAGCGGCAGCCATGAGAGCGGCATGGCCACCACCAGATCGATCGCGCCGCCGAACGACATCTCACCGGTGCCGGGGCGGCGCATCAGCGCGGCCAGATCGTGCTTGGCGAGCAGATTCCACGTGAGCCACGCCGCGCCCGCGAGCAGCAGCCAGATGCCCCACGTGCGCAGAAAGCGCCGTACGAACGAGAGCGGGCCGCTGATCGCCAGCAGCGTCGCGAGCAAGCCGAAGATCACCGTCCAGATGAGCGGCATGGAAAGGCCGAAGGCCTGCCTGGCGAGCGCGTCGGCGGAATCGCGCATCACGATCACCTCGAACGAGCCCCAGCCGACCAGTTGCACCGCGTTCAGCACGGCCGGCACCGACGCGCCGCGCACGCCGAGCGTCGGCCGCAGCGACGACATGGCCGCGAGCCCCGTATCCGTGCCGATCACGCCGGCCAGCGCCAGCAGCACCACGCCGATTACGCTGCCGATCACGATAGCCAGCAACGCATGCGGCAGCGACAGTCCCGGCACCAGCAGCGCGCCCGCCTGCGCGACCAGCAGGCCGATGCCGAGCGAGAACCAGAGCGCGAAGGCGTCGCCGGTGCGGAACGCGCGGCGCGCGTCGGGCACCGGCGTGAGCGGTGCGTAGGTGGAACCGGCGTCGCCGGTGAGTGGATCTTGTGCCATCTGGTCTTGTCCCTGTTGATAGTGCTTGCCGACTTATTTGCAACCTTTTTGCCGACTCAGTTGCCAATCTAGCTGCGAAGTTGTGTCGACGCTTGTGTCTGCTGTTATGTCCGCGGTCAGGTCATGCGTTGCCTGCCCTGTCCGCTCGATCTTCCAATTGCTTCAACCGTTGCCGGATTGCGACCGCGCGAGTCGTTCCCGGCGCGCCGCGTGTGTTCGTTCGGGAGCCGGGCGATTCTTGCCCGGGCGCCGTCACTGTCATAATGCAGGACGTTGCCCGCACTTTCGCGTGCTGGCGTGGCTCACCGGCAGTACGCCGCCTTCACACGGACCGCGTCCGGAAAAGCCGAGATTATCCCCAAAACGTCATGTTTGAAGAAACCCGTGCCAATGTTCCGCTCGCCGAACGCCTGCGGCCCCGCAATATCGACGAAGTGATCGGCCAGAAGCATCTGCTCGGCCCGAACAAGCCGCTGCGGGTCGCGTTCGAATCCGGCGAAGCCCATTCGATGATCCTCTGGGGCCCGCCCGGCGTCGGCAAAACCACGCTCGCCCGGCTCATGGCCGATGCGTTTCACGCGGAGTTTATCGCGCTGTCCGCCGTGCTCTCGGGTGTGAAGGATATCCGCGAGGCGGTCGAGACCGCGCAGATTCATCGCGCGAACGGGCATCAGACGCTCGTGTTCGTCGACGAAGTGCATCGCTTCAACAAGAGCCAGCAAGACGCGTTCTTGCCGCACGTCGAGTCTGGGTTGTTCGTGTTCGTCGGCGCGACGACCGAGAATCCGTCGTTCGAGGTGAATAGCGCATTGCTCTCGCGTGCCGCCGTCTACGTGCTGAAAAGCCTGACCGACGATGAGCAGCGCGAGTTGCTCGAACGCGCGCAGCAGGAACTCGGCGGCCTCACGTTCACCGACGAAGCCCGCGACGCGCTGATCGGCTCCGCCGACGGCGACGGCCGCAAGCTCTTGAACAACCTCGAAATCGTCGCGCGGGCGGCGGCGCAGCAAAAGACCACCGAAATCGACGGTGCGCTGCTGGGCAGCGCGCTCGCCGAAAATCTGCGCCGCTTCGACAAAGGCGGCGACGCATTTTACGACCAGATCAGCGCGCTGCATAAATCGGTGCGCGGCAGCAGCCCGGACGGCGCGTTGTACTGGTTCTGCCGCATGCTCGACGGCGGCGCGGACCCGCGTTATCTGGCGCGCCGCATCGTGCGCATGGCGTGGGAAGACATCGGCCTCGCCGATCCGCGCGCCGCGCGCATCGCGCTCGACGCCGCCGAAACCTATGAGCGCCTGGGCACACCCGAGGGTGAACTGGCGTTGGCGCAGGCAATCATCTATCTGGCGGTCGCGCCGAAGTCGAATGCCGGATACAACGCGTATAACGAGGCGCGGCGTTTCGTGAGCAAGGACCAGTCGCGCGGCGTGCCGGTGCATCTGCGCAACGCGCCGACCAAGCTGATGAAGGAACTCGGCTACGGTCACGAGTACCGCTACGCGCACGACGAACCCGATGCCTACGCGGCCGGTGAAACCTACCTGCCGGACAACATGCGCGATCCACACTGGTACGAGCCGACGCCGCGCGGTCTCGAAGGCAAAATCGGCGACAAGATGGCTCGTCTGGCCGAACTCGATGCGCAGTGGCGAAGCGAGAACAAGCCGAAGAAGGGCTGATGTTTTCGAGCGCCTCTTGCGCTCCGGCTCGCTTTGCGCGCGGTTTCGCGCCTCGCTTTGTGCTTCGATGTACGCGTTGTTTCATGCCTCGCCGTTCGCCTCGTTCTGTGCCGTAGCGCGCGCCGTGTCGGCATTCCGCACACGCCGACGATCTAACGCACCGGCCGCCCGCGCCGGTGCGCTAAAATCCCACCTTCATACAACGAATACCCGCCCCATCCCATGCTCGACACTCAGCTGCTGCGCAAAGACCTCGACGGCGTCGCCAAGCGCCTCGCCGACCGCGGCTATACCCTCGACGTGGCGGCCTTCGCCGCGCTCGAAGCGGAACGCCGCGATACCCAGACCCGTACCGAAGAGATGCAGGCGCGCCGCAACAGCCTGTCGAAGCAGATCGGCGCGATGAAAGGCAAGGGCGAGGACACCTCGGCGGTGATGGCCGAAGTGGGCGGTATCGGCGACGAGATGAAGGCATCGGCGGCGAAGCTCGACGACATCCAGAAGCGTCTGTCGGAACTGCTCCAGGGCGTGCCGAATCTGCCGCATGAAAGCGTGCCGGTGGGCGAGGACGAAACCGGCAACGTCGAAGTGCGGCGCTGGGGCACGCCGCGCCAGTTCGATTTCGAGGTGAAGGATCACGTCGATGTCGGCACACCGCTCGGGCTCGACTTCGAGACCGGCGCGAAGCTCTCGGGCGCTCGCTTTACGATGTTGCGCGGCCAGATTGCGCGGCTGCATCGCGCGCTCGCGCAGTTCATGATCGACACGCACACGCAGCAGCACGGCTATACGGAGGTTTACACGCCCTACATCGTGAATCCGGAAATCCTGTACGGCACCGGCCAGTTGCCCAAATTTGCCGACGACATGTTCCGCGTCGAAAAGGGCGGCGACGAAAACACGGTCACGCAGTATCTGATCTCCACGTCGGAGATTTCGCTGACGAACACGGTGCGCGACAGCATCCTCGAAGCGGATGCGCTGCCGGTCAAGCTGACCGCGCATTCGCCGTGCTTCCGCTCGGAAGCGGGCTCATATGGCCGCGACACGCGCGGTCTGATTCGCCAGCATCAGTTCGACAAGGTCGAGATGGTGCAGATCGTCGCGCCGGAAACGTCGTACGCCGCGCTGGAGGAGATGGTCGGCCACGCTGAGACGATCCTGCAGAAGCTGGAATTGCCATATCGCGTGATCACGCTGTGCACGGGCGACATGGGCTTCTCGGCGGCCAAGACGTACGACCTGGAAGTGTGGGTGCCGGCGCAGAATACCTATCGCGAAATCTCGAGTTGCTCGAACACGGAGTCGTTCCAGGCGCGTCGCATGCACGCGCGTTATCGCAATGCGCAGGGCAAGCCGGAGCTGGTGCACACGCTGAACGGCTCGGGCCTGGCCGTCGGCCGCACGCTCGTGGCGGTGCTCGAGAACTTCCAGAACGCCGATGGGTCGGTCACCGTGCCGGTTGCGTTGCGTCCGTATCTGGGCGGCATTGAACGACTGGAAGTGGCGGCTGGTTGAGCGGCTCCCTGAGCGACGGGATCGTAATCGCGTCGATACTGTGCTGATGTTGCATCGAGACATGTACGGCGTGCCGGGCGCTTCTGAAGTTTTTTTGGGTCAAGGGGCTTGGCAAACCGAAATAGGCTGTTTTATAATCTTTTTCTCCCAAGCAATCGACCCGCTTGGTACTGATGAGGCGGTAGTCAACGTGATTCAGTAGACCCGGAAAGGTGGCAGAGTGGTCGAATGTACCTGACTCGAAATCAGGCGTACGGTTTTCCCGTACCGTGGGTTCGAATCCCACCCTTTCCGCCAAATTTAAAAACCCCGCAGAGCGAACGTTCTGTGGGGTTTTTGCTTTGAAGCAACGCGACTTCGGACTCGTCGTCGAACAAAGCAGTCACCTCAAAGCAGTCACCTGCCAGCCTCAGCACAATTCCCGCTTGCTGCATCCAAAGAGATCCGCGCTGCGTAAATCCCCTCAAGGACCGCAACCCCCGCACACCTCTTGAATTCACCGCGTGTCCCCAGCTCGAGGAGACGCGCCCATGCCCCATTCCGCACCGACCTCACCACTACCGCGCGGCTCGCGGGTCGCGGTCATCGGCGCCGGCATTTCGGGTTTGGCCAGCGCGTATCTGCTGGCGCGCAATCATCGGGTCACGCTGTTCGAATCGGCCGGCTATCTGGGCGGCCACACCAACACAGTGGATGTCACGCTCGACGGCCACACGCATCCCGTCGACACCGGCTTCCTGGTGTTCAACGACCGCACCTATCCGAACCTGATCGCGCTGTTCGCCGAACTCGGCGTGCAGTCGCATCCGAGCGACATGACCTTCTCGGTCTCGCTCGACGAAGGCCGTCTCGAATGGGCCGGCACCAGTCTGAACACGGTGTTCGCGCAGCGCCGCAACCTGTTTTCACCGACCTTCATCGGCATGCTGCGCGACATCATGCGGTTTAACGGCAGCGCGCAACGCAACCTCGAACTGGCGATTGAAACGCGCGCGTCGATGGGCGAACTGCTGACGGAAGGCGGCTACGGCGGCGCGTTCCAGCGACAATATTTGCTGCCGATGGCCGCCGCGATCTGGTCGAGCGCTACCGCCGACATCCTCGCGTTCCCGGCCACGACTTTCCTGCGCTTCTGCCTGAACCACGCACTGCTGCAAGTGAATCGCCGGCCGCAGTGGCGGACCGTGGTCGGCGGCGGCCGCGAGTATGTGAAGCGTCTAACCAGCACGCTCGACGATGTCCGCATCGGCACGGCAGTGTGCGGCGTGCGGCGCGACGCCGACGGTGTCGACGTGTTCACCGACCACGGCACCGAGCGCTTCGACGCGCTGGTGCTCGCCACTCACGCGCCGACCACGCTGCGCCTGCTGGAAGACGCCGATCATGACGAACGCGGCGTGCTGGCCGCCGTGCGCTATCAACCGAACGTCGCGGTGCTGCACACGGATACGAATCTGCTGCCGCGTCGTCAGCGCGTGTGGTCGGCGTGGAATTATCTGGGCAGCCGCAGTGTCGACGGCACGCATCCAGTGTGCGTCAGTTATCTGGTCAATCAGTTGCAGCCGTTGCCGTTCAGGACGCCGCTCGTCGTCACGCTCAACCCGGTCACCCAGCCGGCGCCGGGCACCGAACTGCGCCGCTTCGTCTACGACCATCCGCTGTTCGATCTGGCCGCCATCGACGCGCAGCACCGTCTGCCTTCACTGCAAGGCAAGCGCCGCACATGGTTCGCGGGCGCGTGGACAGGCTACGGTTTTCATGAAGATGGTCTGAAATCGGCGCTACGGGTCGCCGCCGATTTCAATGCATCGCCGGCATGGGCCAGGCTATGAATCCGTCGAGCGACAATGCCGGCGCTGATCCAGCAGGCTGGCTGCTGACCGGCAAGGTGATGCACGAACGTCTGCGCCCGAACCATCATCGCTTCACGTATCCCGTGTTTTACGTGCGATGCGATCTGGATCGGCTGGCCTCGCTCGATAGCGGCTGGTTCGGCATCGACCGCTGGCGGCCGCTCAGTCTGTATCGACGCGACCACGGTCCGCGCGACGGCAGCGATCTCGCCACATGGATGCGCGAGCAACTATCAGCCGCGGGCATTGAAGAAGCGAACGGCCGTATCTGGCTACAGGCTTTTCCACGCGTGTTCGGCTATGTGTTCAACCCGATCAGTTTCTGGTACTGCCACGACCGCGACGGCCGGTTGCGCGCCCTACTGGCCGAAGTGCGCAATACATTCGGCGAGCGCCACAGCTATCTGCTCAGCGCAGACGGCAACGCGCCGATCACGGCAAGCACGCGGCTCATGTGCCGCAAAGTGCTGCACGTGTCGCCGTTTTGCCGTGTGGAAGGCGGCTACACCTTTCGCGTCACTGAAGCGCCCGGTAGCGTGTCGGTCTCCATCGACTATCACGACGCCGACGGTCTGCTGATCCGCACCGCACTCGGCGGCCGCCTGACGCCGCTCACGCGCGCGGCCGCGTTCGCCGCGCTGCTGCGTCAGCCGCTCCTCACCGTGGGCGTCGTCGCCAGAATCCACTGGCAGGCCGCGCGCCTTGCTCTCAAGAAAACGCCGTTCCACGGCAAAAATTCCGCGCTGGCCCGCACCGACGACGCGTCCAGCGACCACGCCGCAGCCGCCAAACCATCCGCCGCCGCGCGCCCCGTTTCGTCCGATTGAGGAGATTCAGTCATGGCGCTTTCAAGAACCCTGAGCGGGCACCAAACCGCCCCCGCGTCAGGCCGTCTGTTTCTGTCCTTGCTCGAGCGGATCCAGGTGGGGCATCTGATCCTCATCACGCCCGACGGTCAGCAGCGCGTGTTCGGCGATCCGCACGCGGCGCCCGGTGCGCGTCTGGAGATGCGTGACTGGCGCGCGTGCGGCGCGATTCTGCGCAAAGGCGATATTGGTTTCGCGGACGCATGGCGCTCTTTCTGGGTCGATACGCCCGATCTGGCCGCGCTGCTGCGCGTCGCGATCCGCAACGAGCGCGTGCTGCAACGCACGGTGTATGGCGGCTGGCTCGCGCAGCTCTGGTACGGACTGCGTCATAAGCTGAGGCCGAACACACGTTCAGGCAGCCGGCGCAACATTCACGCGCACTACGACATCGGCAACGCGTTTTACGCGCAGTGGCTCGACGCGACTTTCACCTATTCGAGTGCGGTGTTCGACGGCAATTTCCATCAATCGCTCGAAGACGCGCAGCACGCGAAGTATCAACGCATCATCGATACGCTTGGTTTGCGCGAAGGCATGCACATTCTGGAAATCGGCTGCGGATGGGGCGCTTTTGCGTTGCACGCGGCGCGTCTGGGCATCCACGTGCATGGCGTGACGATCTCACCGGCGCAACTCGAATTCGCCCGGCAGCGTGTGAACGAAGCAGGCCTGAGACAGCGCGTGCAACTCGAACTGCGCGACTATCGCAGCCTGACCGGTCAGTACGATGCCGTCGTATCGATTGAAATGTTCGAGGCCGTCGGCGAACGATTCTGGCCGACGTACTTCCAGATTCTGCGCGAACGTCTGCGACCGGGCGCTCGCGCGCTAGTGCAAACCATCACGATCGACGAGTCGCACTTTGCCGCTTATCGCGCGACCAGCGACTTCATTCGCGAGTTCATTTTTCCTGGCGGCATGTTGCCGAGCCCGCAACGTTTCACGCAAGCCGCGCGGCGCGGCAAGCTCACGGCGCGCACGTCGCTGGCGTTCGGCCGCGATTACGCGGAGACCTTGCGCCGCTGGCGCGGCGCATTCGAAGCCCAACTCGATACGATCCGCGTGCGGGGCTTCGATGAGATTTTCGTGCGCACGTGGCGGCTGTATCTGGCGTATTGCGAAGCGGGCTTCGACGAAGGACGCACGGACGTGATGCAGTTCGTGCTCTCGAAGGCGGACTGACGTGCGCGCGTTCGTCGCTCTCGCGCTGATCTTCTGGGCGAGCGCCGCTTTCGCCGACTGGCGCGGCGACGTCGAGTCCGCGCAACTCGTCGGCGAAGGCGATTTCAGCGTGCTGGGCTTCCGGCTCTATCGCGCGCAGATGTGGAGCGAACGCGTGCCGGTCGATTACGACGCCCGTTTCGCGTTGCATATCGTGTACGCGCGCGGCATCAGACGCGAGCGCCTCGCGGACACCGGCATCAGCGAGATCGAGCGTCTGGCGGGCGCGCCGATTCCGGCCGACACGCTGGAACGCTGGCGCGCGGACATGCTGCAGGCCTTCGTGGATGTCGGTCCCGGCGACCAGTTAAGCGCGGTGTATCTGCCGGACAAGGGCGTGCGTTTTTATGCCGGCGAGCGCATGACCGGCGAGTTCGACGATCTCGCCTTCGCGCGCGCATTCTTCGGCATCTGGCTCGATCCTTCGACGCGTGCGCCTACTTTGCGCAAGCAGTTGCTGGGTATGGAGCGTTAGTTCGTGGCGGGTTGCAGCGGCGCTATTCGTTGACGCCCCGGTTGCTCTGCTTCTCGCAATCGGAGCCGGTGGCGGGCGCTCCTATGGATGCCGCATTGTCACCCGGCGCAGCGGTGGCCTTCGCGCGCTGCCGACGCAATTGATAAACGTTGCCCTGTGCATCGAAAGAGGCCGGCGACGATTGCGCATCACCGCGTGCGGCGCCGCCACGCGAACGCCGCGCTTCATTGTTCGCCTGCGCGTCGATAAACGCGCTCGCATCGTCGAGCACCGGCGCAAAGCCGCGCAACGGCCCGGCAAACGCGCCCACCAGCAGCGCATGCCCGACGCGCGGATAGTGCTTCACTTCGACATCCGCGTCGCCCGACGCACGCAGTTTTGCCGCGAGCCGGTCCGTGTTGCCCGGATCGACGGTCGTATCGCGCTCGCCGGCGGCGAGGAACATCGGCGGCTCGTCGCCGGTGACAAAGTTGATCGGCTGACTTGCGGCACGCAATGCACGCGGGAAAATTTCCTCGAGCGTCGCGTCGTGCAAGGGCAGAAAATCATACGGGCCAGCCAGGCCGATCACGCCGCTGATATCGGTTTTGCTCATCTGCTGCGCGGCGAGATAGCGGCCATCGGTGGCCAGCAGCATCACGATGTGCGCGCCCGCGGAGTGTCCCATCAAAAAGATTCGCGACGGGTCGCCGCCGAACTCGGCCGCATGGTCGCGTGCCCAGCGCACGGCTGTGGCCGCGTCGTCGACGAAGCCGGGGAACGCCGTGTCGGGCCACGTCCGATAGTCGGGCAGCACGGCAACGAAGCCGCGCGAGGCTAACGCCGCGCCGACGAACAGATAGTTGCTGCGCGAACCGTTCTGCCAACTGCCGCCGTAGAAGAACACCACGATCGGACGGCGGTGCGAAGAAGCGGCTGGCGGCGCGCCGGCGGCGGGCACGTAGACGTCGAGCTTCTGGCGCGGCGCGTTGCCGTAAGCAAGGCCGTTTTCGGCGCGGAACTGCTTGTGCGATACGGCGGCGTTCAGCACGCCGGCCGCGCTGCAGCCGCCGAGGGCGGCGAGCGCCAGCGTGGCGGTCAAGGTGAGCAGGCGTCGAGGCATGGGAGTCGAATCCGTCCGAAGAGATGCGTTCGAACAATGTACGCGCCAACCCCGCGAGCGGATGCAGGTCGCGCTATGATCCGGCCGGCTCACGCGGCATGAAACGACGGCCACGGCGAAATCCCGGCCGCTTGCAGCAGCAGAATGAGATTGAGCGCCAGCACGACCACCGTGCCGAGGATCGCCGCGAGGGTTGTGGCGCGACGATTCCGGTAGCGGCCCATCAGATCGCCGCGCGAGGTGAACCACACGAGCGCGATCATCGGCACGGCGCCTCGTTGCCGGTGCAACTGACACAACGCGTAACGCAGCTCAGGCGCTCATATTCAGCGAACCGTTCACGCCGTTCGGGAAGAAACCGCCCTTGGTCGCCGCCGAACTCGTCAGATAGACGATGTTGAGGACGTTGCTGTAGTTGCGGCTGAATGCGAGCCCATTGCTGTCCAGCGGCACGATGTTGGACGTGCCGGCGGTCGCGCCGGTGATGCCCTGATCGTCGTGGCCGTTATGATCGAGGCTGTTACGTGCGGCCGAAATCGCGTTGGCGGCCGTGACGAGACCGGTCATGTCGATACCTTTCGAGTACAGCACCGTGCGCACCAACCCGGCGTGATACGCCTCGGCCGCGAGAATGCCGGCCGCCGCTTCGAGGAACGTCTTGTTGGTGATGAGCGGCGAGGCGCCTTTATAAGCCGTTACGCCGACGTCCTCGAAGATGTAGGCGCCGAGCAGGAAGTTGTTGTCGTTCGCATACGGATTGAACGGGGTGCCGGCTGGCACGAGGCCGGCGGCGCGCGCCGCGTTCGAAAACGCGCCGTTCGGATCCGTGCCGCCGATGTCGATTGCCGGCATGGCAACCGCTGCCGAACCCAACGCGCTGCGCAGGAAGGTGACGTGCTCGCGCTCGTCGTTGGCGATCTCGTTGGCGTATGCCTTCACCACCGGATCCTGAAAGGGCACTTGCTGCCCCGGAATCACCGTGCCCGTCGTGCCGACGCCGGCCGTCATTCTCGCGGCGAGCCCGGCGCCGGTCGTCGCGTACGTATAGAACTGCGATTCGAGGTATTCCAGATTCAGCGCGAAATTCAGGATTTCCGCGTCGGTCGGTGCACTCTGGGCCGACACGTTCGAAACCGAGCCGCCCCCGCCGCACGCGCTGATCAGCGTGCCGCCGACAAGTCCCAGACTCAGGCCGCCGGCGTTGCGAAAGAACTGTCTGCGTTGCAGGCGGCGCGTGGCGCGTCGATCGAATGCATCAATAAGGGATGCTGATTTAGTGCTGGACTCCGACATGGCGATGCTCCTCAAATGGTTCGCTGCCGATACCGCGGACTTGCGGCGCACACGCGGGGACAGCCGTTGCTCTCGCGCTGCAAAGACGCAAAATCGCGGACGCAAAGAGGCCTCCGTTCTTCTGAGAAGAACTAAATGATCGAGGGAGAAGAGCGAGTCCTCATTCGCCTTTACGGGGCGAATACTCGGCTAGATGCAAACCCCGCAAAAGATTTCTGTTCGCGTGTGCAGCATGAAGCGCGCTGCATGTGAGGAGCCGGTCGAGCATGCCGCCCAACATCGCCGCGGATCGCTTCGTCCGGCAAGTTTGGCGCGGCTCGCGGAGGATCGGCGGCGATCCTCTGTACAATTGGCCGATCGATTGAACATCGACCTTCCATTCGACCCATATCGACCGAATTCATGGCTATTACCTACAAGACTCCCGACGACATCGCCAGGCTGCGCATTTCCGGCCGCCTCGCGGCCGATGTGCTGGCGATGATCGGCGAGCACGTCAAGGCCGGCGTCTCCACCGACGAGCTGGACGCACTGTGCAACGACTACATTGTCAATACGCAAAAGTCGATTCCGGCAAATGTCGGCTATCTGGGTTTTCCGAAGACGGTGTGCACCTCGGTCAACTCGGTGGTGTGCCACGGCATCCCGAATCGCGCCGAGATCCTGAAAGACGGCGACATCATCAATATCGACGTCGCCATCATCAAGGACGGCTACTTCGGCGATACGAGCCGCATGTATTGCGTCGGCCAGCCGAGCACGGTGGCGCGCGAGCTGGTCGACACGACCTATGAAGCGATGCTCGCCGGCATCCGCGAAGTGAAGCCGGGCGCCACGCTCGGCGACGTGGGCCATGCGATTCAGAAGGTGGCGCAGCGCGACGGCTTCTCGATCGTGCGCGACTATTGCGGGCACGGCATCGGCAAGGTCTACCACGAAGATCCTCAAGTGCTGCACTACGGCCAGCCGGGGCAGGGCGTGCGTCTGAAGCCGGGCATGGTCTTCACGATCGAGCCGATGATCAACGCTGGCCGCGCCGGCACCGCGGTGCAGCGCGACGGCTGGACCGTGGTCACCAAGGACCGTTCGCTGTCGGCGCAATGGGAACACATGATCGCCGTCACCGACGACGGCTACGAACTCCTGACACCGTGGCCGGACGGCACCGGTAGCTACGAAGCGCCATGACCCTGCGTGGCGCGTACCGCGTCCGGCCACTTGTGCCGGAGCTGGGCGCGCAACGTGCTGCTGAGTCGGGATACGCTCCGTATGTCGCTTCCCGAGGGGAGTTCCTGCGGCGCATACCCTGTTCCGGTAAAGAATGATTTGACTCTCGCGCCGGTTCGGTTAAAGCTACGCCTTAGGGTTTCAAGGGGTTTTCGTCTGCATGAGTCCGTCATTGACCGTTCGCCGTATCGCCGCTGATCAGGGCGCTGTTTTCCGCGAACTCCGTACTGCGTCGCTGCGGGAGGCACCGTATGCCTTCGGCGCCACGCTTGAGGACGCGTTGTCGGCCGACGCCGCCAGTTTCGACGCCACCGCCGCGGATCATGCGGTTTCCTTCACCTCCACCACCTTCATTCTCTACACCGAGGGCCATCCGGCGGGACTGATCGAAGCGTACTTCGACGATACCGCGGCGCGCCGCGCATTCGTTTGCGAACTGTGGGTGGCGCCGGCCGTGCGTCATCTGCGCGGCGGCGAGCTGCTGGTCGACTCGGCCGCTGCCTGGCTCGCGAACGAAGGCGCCACGGAAATCTACGCGTGGGTCGCCGACGCCAACCGCAATGCCATGCGCTTTTACGAGGCGCTCGGCTTCGGCCCGACCGGCGAGCACCGTCGCGTCACGCGAGCACCGGACCAGGCGGAAAGCCTGCTGGTGCGCCACGTGCCGACCACGTCCCAGGTGTTTCAGCAGTGATCTCGCGAGCGGCGCGACAGTCTGCCGCTCGATTCCCCTCCGCGTCTCTTCAGCGTCGGTCGCCAGTTTGTCGGCGCGATGCGCGGCCTGAACGTCCGCTGCAAGGCCGTCGCGTTGCCGGTGCGGGAGCGCGTCGTGATGGCGGCGGCCCGTTCTCCCGGCGAAAAAGCTGGCCGCGCGCGTCGACGCCTGTAAAATACGCAAAATTTTTTGCCGAACGCTATGTCGCCCAAGAAATCGCCCTTTTTCGAACTTCGCAGCGGCTCTGTCGACACGCTCCTGTTCGTGGTCAAGACAACCGACCTCGACGCCATGCGTGCCGAACTGACCCGGCGCTTCGAGGCGACCCCCGAATTTTTCGCTAACGACGTCGTCGCGATCGACGTGCGCCGTCTCGCCGAGAACGAACGTGTGCCGCTCGCCGACATCGCGCAACTACTCGACAGCGTACGCATGCGCCCCGTTGGCGTGGTCGCCAACCCGCAGCAGGCGTGGGCGGCGGAGTCGCAGCTGCCGCTGCTCGAAGCGCGTGACCGCCGTGGCGCCGCTAACGCTCCCAAATCCGCAGACGAAGACAGTGCTGCCGCAGCCACGCCGGCTGTCACCGCCGCGACGGCCACGCCGCCTTCCGATCTGTTCGAACTCGCCGCCGCCGCGCCGGAGAACGGCACGCCGGCCACGGCCGCGGCCGTCGAGCCCGCGCCCGCCGCGGAGCCGGTGCGTCTGGCCACGTCGTCGCAAACCATGGTGGTCGACAAGCCGCTGCGCTCCGGTCAGCGCATTTACGCCAAGGGCGACCTGGTCGTGCTCGGCCTCGTGAGCTACGGCGCGGAAGTGATCGCGGAAGGCAACATCCATATTTACGCGCCGCTGCGCGGCCGGGCTTTGGCCGGCGTGCAGGGCAATCACGACGCGCGCATTTTCTGCACGTGTCTCGAGCCGGAACTCATCTCGATCGCAGGCATCTATCGAACGACTGAGAACCCTTTGCCGGCCGACGTGCTCGGCAAGCCGGTGCAGATCTGGCTCGAAGAAGAAAAGTTGATGATCGAACCGCTGCGGCTCACCTAAGCGACGTGAAGCGCGCCGCGTCGGTCAAGCTGATGCACGCGGCGTTTCACGGCAAATATGGCCGCACATAATTGACGAATTTGACGAACACAAGGTAAGGGTAATGGCAAAAATCATTGTGGTGACTTCGGGCAAGGGTGGCGTGGGCAAGACGACCACGAGCGCGAGTTTTGCATCAGCCCTCGCTCTGCGTGGCAGCAAAACCGCCGTGATCGACTTCGACGTCGGCCTGCGTAACCTCGACCTCATCATGGGTTGTGAACGCCGCGTGGTGTACGACCTGATCAATGTGATCCAGGGCGAAGCCAATCTGAACCAGGCGCTCATCAAGGACAAGAAGTGCGAGAACCTGTTCATCCTGCCGGCCTCGCAAACGCGTGACAAAGACGCGCTGACCATGGAAGGCGTCGAGAAGGTCATCAACGACCTGATCGCGATGGACTTCGAATTCATCGTGTGCGATTCGCCGGCCGGTATCGAATCGGGCGCGCTGCTCGCCATGCATTTCGCCGACGAAGCACTGATCGTGACGAATCCGGAAGTCTCGTCGGTGCGCGACTCGGACCGCATCCTCGGCATTCTGTCGTCGAAGACCAAACGCGCGATCGAGGGCAAGGAGCCGATCAAGGAACATCTGCTGATCACCCGCTACAACCCGAAGCGCGTCAGCGAAGGCGAAATGCTGTCGCTGACCGATATCCAGGAAATTCTGCGCATCGACCTGATCGGCGTGATTCCGGAATCGGAAGCGGTGCTGCACGCATCGAACCAGGGCTTGCCGGCGGTGCATCTGGACGGTACGGATGTAGCCGAAGCCTATAAAGACGTCGTGTCGCGTTTCCTCGGCGAGCAGAAGTCGCTTCGCTTTACCGATTACCAGAAGCCCGGGCTGCTGCAGCGCCTCTTCGGCACCAAGTAAGGGGAGCGCACGTAATGTCGATTCTTTCGTTTTTGCTGGGCGAGAAGAAGAAGTCCGCGTCGGTAGCGAAGGAACGCCTGCAGTTGATCATCGCGCATGAGCGCGCCGGCGGCCATGCGCCTGCCGATTACCTGCCTGCGTTGCAACGCGAACTGGTGGCCGTGATCTCGAAGTACGTGAAGATTTCTCATGACGATATTCGCGTGAGCCTCGAACGTCAGGACGATCTTGAAGTGCTCGAGGTCAAGATCGAAATACCGCAGGCCTGATCGTTCAAAGGTCTGTTCCGTCTCGCGGCCGGTTTCTTATGACGTGCTGCGCGCTTCGCTGCGTTGCGTCGAGATGACGTGATGCAGGGCGGCGCGCGAGTGCGCCGCTCCGTTGTGCCTCTTCGTTTTTTCGTTGCTCCCACTTTCTTCTGTGTTCGTGCGCATGGGCATGCATGGGCGTTCTCGCGCGCGTCAGCGGTGCGTCGAAATAATCCGTTGCACTTCGGCGTGTGGCGTTACACGCCCACGGTCAGCCGCTGCGTCCCCTCGCGCATTAAATGGATAACGCCGCCTTCGGCGCCTATCTACAGAGGGATAACATGAACAAGACCTTTCGTTTGCTGCTTGCCAACACCGTATTGATCGCCGCCGGCGCAGCCGCCGTGGCATCGGCTTCGGCCGCGGAAGTCGTCGTGATCGCGCCGTCCGCGCCGCCGCCGGTGCGCTACGAAGCAGTGCCCGCGTCGCGCGTCGGCTACGTGTGGGATCACGGTCATTGGCGTTGGGATCACGGCCGCTATGTGTGGATCGGCGGTCACTGGCAAGCCGAGCGTGTCGGCTATCACTGGGTGCCGGGCCACTGGGTCGCGCACGGCCCGAATTATCACTGGGTTGAAGGCCACTGGGCGTAACGCCATGTGCTTCGGCATGCACGGCGCGGCGAGTGCCGCGCATGCCATCCCTTCCGTTTCGACAAGCACGGACAAATGCATGCACCGCGCCGCGCGTTCGGCGTAGCGCTCGCCCGCGCGCGCTTCAGGAAACCCTGTGATGAAAAAGAATCTGCTTCTGATCGCCGTGCTGGCGGTCATGCTGGCCGGCTGCGTCGTCGTGCCGGCTCGGCCGATGTATCTGCGCGCACCGGCCGTCGTCGTCTACTGACGCGGTGCGCCGCCGTTGGCGTCGTCAACGGGCGGCTCACCGTCGACTTGCGCAACGGGCTGCCCGGGCGCTTCGACCTCGGGCACTTCCGGCGTCGGCGCGGGCACGGGTTGCGGCAACGGCGTCATATAGCGCGCGGCCAGCGACTCATACAGAGGCGGCGCAAAGAGACGCGACACGCGGCTCGAAATCAACGCGGTGGCCATCAGCGAGATCACCAAAGCGTGGCCGTTGATCATCTCCATCACGATCACGAACGACGTAATCGGCGACTGCGTGACGGCGGCCAGGTAGCCGACCATGCCGAGCGCGATCAGCATCGGCAGGTCCATCGAGTCGAACACCCGGTGCAGCAGATCGCCGAAGCCCGCGCCGATCGACAGCGACGGCGCGAAGATGCCGCCTGGAATGCCCGGCAAATAGGAGCCGACCATCGAAATCATCTTCATGAACGGATAAAACACCGACAACTGCGCATGGCCGTCGAGCAAACCGCGCGCTTCGGCGTAGCCGCTGCCGAAGGTCGTGCCGCCCGAAATCAGTCCGACCACCGCGATCACGAAACCGCACACCGCGGCGAACGCGACCGGCCGCTCGCTGTGCAACTGCCGCAGCGGCGCCGGAATCCAGCGCGCGGTATTCAGGAGGAGCCAGCCGAACAAACCGCCCGCAAGGCCCGTGACGATCGCCGTAAGCAACACCGCGAGCGCCAGCACATTGGGAAAGTGCGCGCCGATCTGGATGGTGCCGAAATAGGTGTAGTTGCCATTCAAGCCGAGCGCGATCACGCCGGCGATGATAATCGCGGTAATCAGCACGCCGCTCGCGCGCGCCTCGAAACTGCGCGTCAATTCCTCGATCGCGAACACGATACCGGCGAGCGGCGTGTTGAACGCCGCGGACAAGCCCGCCGCCGCGCCGGCCAGCACGAGTTGCCGTTCTATCAGCGCGTTCGAGCGGGGATACAGCCGCCGCAGATTGAACATCAAGGCGGCGCCGACCTGCACGGTCGGTCCCTCGCGGCCGATTGTGAGGCCGCCGAGAATCGCCAGAAACGACACGACGATCTTGCCGAACAGAATCCGGAAGGTGAGCAGCCGTGACCCGTATTCGCTCGTCCGGGAGTGAAGGGTGGCGATGACCTGCGGAATGCCGCTGCCTTCGGCGCCGCGGAAGAACTTGCGCGTGAGCCAGACGGCGAGCGCCGCGACCGCGGGGGTAATGATCAGCGGTGCCCACACATGGCGTTGCTGCACGGAGCGAAACTCGTTGTAGCCCCAGTCGATCAGCCTTGCGTACAGCACCGCGGTCAGCCCGACTGCGATCGCACCGAGCCAGAAGACGCCGTATTGGCGCCACAGTCGTCTCGCGCGTCGAACGATGGCGGAAGATCGGATCGGGATGGGCCGGGACATGAGCGTGTGTGGCGCAAAAGGGTGCAGTATAAGTCGCGCCGCGCCCATCACCTGTGTGAAAGTATTCTGAAATGGTGTAAAAGGGCTGCGTGTCAGCCGCTGAACGTAACCCGCTGTAGTAATGACCGAAAGGCGCGATGTCCGATTCGGCAAAGGTTATCGGATTCGTCGGCTAAAATACTGTGATGTCCGAACAACTCACAGGTCCTCAATGAAGCGCGTCCTTATCGTCAAGGTCACTTCGCTCGGCGATATCGTGCAAGCCTTGCCCGTGGTCGCCGATATCAAGCGCGCGTTTCCCGGCGTTCAGGTGGATTGGGCCGCGGACGAAGCATTCGCCGAAGTCGTGCACTGGAGCGAGAATGTAGACCGCGTGTTGTGCGCGCCCTTGCGCCGCTTCAAGAAAGCGCGCCGCTGGGCCGATTTCAAATCGATCTGGGCGTCCATCGCCGAGTTGCGCGCCTATCGCTACGATTTCATCCTCGACATTCAGGGCGTGTACAAGAGCGCGATCATTGCGTTTCTGGCGCGCTCCTCGCGACGCATCGGCTACCGGGCGCCGGATCTCGGCGAGCAGGGCGCGGCGTTCGCTTATACCGGCCGATTCGGCCCGCGTCCGAAATGCAATGCGTGGCATGGCATGCGCATCAGCGCGGGCGAGGCACTGGGCTACGAGATAGAAGGCCCGGCGGTCTTCAATCTGCGCTTGCCGGAACCGGCCAGGCTTCCGTTCGAGGCGAACGGCGCGCCGGTCGCGGCGTTCTTTCACGCCACCTCGAAAGACGACAAAAAATGGCCGGTGAGCCATTGGGTGGCGATCGGCCGCGAACTCGCGCAGCGCGGTTTTCAACTGGTGCTGCCGTGGGGCTCGGAAGGCGAGCGGCTCGAAGCGGAGCAGATCGCATCGCAACTGCCGGGCGCGACCGTGCTGCCGAAAATGAGCGTGACGGAAATCGCGCAGATGATCGACGCGTGCTCGCTCGTGGTCGGCACCGACACGGGCTTCGTGCACCTTGCGCACGCGCTGCAGAAGCGCACGGTGATGATCTTCGTGGCGACACCGCCGTCGCATTACGGCATCGAATCGCCATATCGCTCCGTCTCCATCGGCGACGGCCAGTCGGTGCCGCCCATCAGCGCCGCGCTCGAGGCGATCGACTACGTTCACACCGAGGCGCACGACGTGACGGCGCAGCACGGGTCCGCAGCGGTCTGAACGCGGCGTCCCGACGGCTTGCGCAATCGTTTGCTCGAAAAGAAAAGAGGCGCGACGCGCAGTCCGCTCAAACAACCGAGCGCCGCCTCGTAACGCCTCCGAAAACGCCCGTGTCGGGGAACAGCGGGCGGAGAGGAATCGCTGCAATCAATACATTCGGCTACGCATTGAGCGGTGACATCGCGTACACGCTCGGCGTCGACGCGACGACCGTCGCCTGGCGACCGGCCGGGGTGCATCTCTGGTGCATCTGCGGGATAGGTGCGAATGTCCACACGGTTTCGTGCAGCACCTCGACTTCCCCGCAGCCGCGAATTCAAAAGGCGCCGCGCATTACACGCCTGTTAAATCTGTCGCTTTTCGTTGAGCGCCGCCTTGGCCATTCACGCATTGTTCGCGTGACCAAAGGCGACGGCGCGCTGCATGCATTCGTGGGTGCATTGTCCGGCAGATTCGCCTTGCGCCGCGTATGCGCCGCCAGCAAGGCACGCGCCGAACCGCCACATTCAAACCAGTATAGGCGGTGATTTCCTCCGATGTGAACTCGGCGTGATCGCGCCTCGAGCGCGGTGCGTTACGCGCGTCGATCATGTAACACCTCGGTGATTTTCCCTTACAAATCGCAACGCTCGCGCAGCGCGCCGTCGTGTTCAATCGAGTCATTCGGGGTTTCGGCTCGAATGACTCTGACACGATGGAGAACAACAATGAAACGCTTGATCCTCAGCCTGATCGCAGGCACGCTGCTCGCAACGGCACTTGGTGGTTGCATCGTCGCGCCCGCGCCGGGCTACTACGGCGGCGGTGGCTACTATCATCACGGCGGCTATTACTACCGGTGATCCAACTGGCCGAGGCCGCGGCGCCTGCGATGGCGCTGCGGCACCCGTCCGCATCAGGCCAACAGCATTTCGAACGCGATGACCGCGGCGATGGCCGCGGCATTCGCAGCCAGCGCTTCCACCACGATGCCTTTCCATGTCGCCGGACGAAAGCGCAATGCAAGCAGTAGCGAACATAGCAACGCCAGTGCAATGATCATCACGACGTCCGCGTTGTGAAGGTGAACGTTCATCCCTGCCTCCCTGCTGCCTGAAGGGTTATTTGAGTCGAGTATAGGCATGTCAAAAAGACGCGCAAGGCAGGGAATTTACTCGGCAAACGCTCGGCTAGCGAAGGGCGCCCCTCGCGTTACATCAACCGTGTGTCGCGTGTTTCGCGCATGCACAGCACGCCGATCATGCTGACGGCCGCGGCGATCGACACATACGCGCCCACCCATGGCAACCCGCCGCGCGCGGCGAGCATCTGCGCGATATACGGCGCGACGGACGCGCCGAGAATCCCACCGAGGTTGTACGACACCCCGGCGCCGGTATAGCGCACATTGGTGGGGAACAACTCCGGCAGGAGCGCGCCCATCGGCGCGAACGTCACGCCCATCAAAAACAGTTCGATCACGAGAAACAGCAGCACCAGCGACGTCTGTCCGCTGCCAAGCAACGGCGCCATCGTGAAGCCAGACAGAATCGCCGCGATGATGCCGACGATCAGCACCGGCTTGCGTCCATAGCGGTCGGCGGCCCAGGCCGACAGCGGCGTGGCGAGTGCCATGAATACCACCGCGATACACAGCAGACCGAGGAACGTCGGCCGCGGAATATGCAACACGGAGACGCCGTACGACAGCGAAAACGTGGTGGCGTTGTAGAACAGCGTGTAGCAGACCACCATCGCGAGCGCGCCGAGCAGGGTCGGCACCCAGTGTTGCGACAGCAGCGTGGCGATCGGCACCTTCACGCGTTCCTGACGTTCGATCGCCGCCTGGAACGCCGGCGTCTCGGCGATTTTCAGGCGCACGTATAAACCGAGCGCGACCAGCACCGCGCTCACGAGGAACGGCACGCGCCAGCCCCAACTGCGGAATTGCTCGTCGCTCAACGAGAGCGCCAGCGCGAAGAACAGGCCGTTGGACGCAAGAAAGCCGATCGACGGCCCGAGTTGCGGGAACATGCCGAACCAGCCGCGTTTGCCCGGCGGCGCATTCTCGGTGGCGAGCAATGCCGCGCCGCCCCATTCGCCGCCGAGGCCGATGCCCTGGCCGAAGCGCAAGATGCACAACAGGATCGGCGCGAGGCTGCCGATCGAGTCGTAGCCGGGTACGAAACCGATCAGCGTGGTGGACACGCCCATCACCAGCAGCGACGCCACCAGCGTCGATTTACGGCCGATCCGGTCGCCGAAATGGCCGAACAGGAACGAGCCGATCGGCCGCGCCACGAAGGCGATGCCGAACGTGACGAAGGCCGACAAGGCCTGCGCCGTCGCCGAGCCATGCGGGAAAAACACCGGTCCGATGACGAGCGCCGCGGCGGTCGCATAGACGTAGAAATCGTAGAACTCGATCGCGGTGCCGATAAAGCTCGCGAAGATGATCCGCGAACTCTTGTTTTGCCCGGCCGCATTGGGCTGGGCCGCGGAAATCGGCGAAGTGGACATGCAGGGTCTCCCTATATCGTGATGCCGCCGGACGCCCGGTTCGTGAGCCGGTGGTGCGTGTGAAGACGGCATCTTTGTTCAAATTCGTGGGCCTCGCTTTGTCCGCGGGCCGGCGGGCGGCTCGTGTAACGCAGGCGACGCAAACAACGAAGCAACAGCTTACAACGGCAGCCGGCGAAGTTCGCCCGCGAAAGCGGCCATACCAGGGCAATAACCAGGCGGGAGGCGTGCGGCGGGCGAGGTAAGGCGGGGCGGCCGGTGCGGCGCGAAGCCGGGATGTTTTCCGATCCAGGCAACGGCGGGCCGCATCGTGCATCAAGCAGGCGGCGCTCGCGGATGGCGCGGCGGCGCTGCAATCGGGCTCATGCCGCGCCGGCGGGTGAGCGGGCGGGGTGAGCCATGCCGGAAGGCTCCGGCGCGGGGAATCGGAAAATTATAGCGAGCGCGGCCGCGCCGCAGCAAGGCAGGGCCGGTTTTGCCGCGCGCTTTGCACGACACGAACCGTGTTCAATCGATGGTCTGCGCTTGCGGCGAGGCGAGCTCGCGGAGCTGGAATTTGCCGTTGTCGTTGAACAGCCAGTCTTCGAATAGCTCGAGCTGGCCTCGACCGTTCAGCAATTTGCCGGGCGGTTGCGGCAGCGGCGCGGCGCGCCGCAAGCTGGCGAGCGCGGTGCTCTCGGCTTCGTCGTCGCCGTTGGTGCGATACACCGCCGACTCCAGCACATGGCCATTGCCATCCACCGTGAACGACACGACCACCAGCGAGCGCAGCATCGCTTGCGGCGTGCCGCGCAGCACGTAAGACGGATTGCGTTCGATAATGCGTCTGGCCACGGCCTCGCGGTACTGGTCGAGCGTCGCACTGTTGATGGCGGCCGCGGGCGTCGGCACGCTGGCGCGTGGCGGTGGTGTGATGGTGCAGCCCGCCATGCCGATAACCAGGCCGGCGACGAGGAGCATGCCGCGCACATGCGCGGGCCGTACGCCGACGCTGCAAACGCAGCGTCCGTTGCAATGGCGAAGATGACGCGTGCGAGTGAACATGATGAGGGAAACCACAAAGACAGAGCCTGATTTGATGGTAGTCAAAATCCGCCAGGAAGCAATTGGCGTTCGCCCGCTCTATGTGGTCCAACCGACTGTAATAGGCGGAAATATGAGCGAATTGGTTGGCGGCGAAAACACGCCTACACTTCGATGGCCTCTTTCGAGAGGCATCGGTGGAAGTCTTTCATTTAGCCCGCTTCGCGCGGGCTCTTTCTTTTTTGCGGCGCGAAAAACAGAAGGCGAACTCGATAACGAGTTCGCCTTTCTATCCGCGAGCTGCGTGCAGGAGCCAAGCAGGACCCAAGCACGAGACGAGCGCAGAATGCGCGCTCACCGCATGTCGCGCGTCCGCTTACTTCAGCGCTTCACGTGCCGCCTTCACCGCCGCGAGCACTTGTTCCGGCGCCGTGCCGCCCGGATGATTGCGGCTCGCCACCGAGCCTTCCAGCGTCAGATACGAGAACACGTCTTCGCCGATCAGATGCGCGACGTTCGGCAATTCCTGACGCATTTCCTCGAGCGTCAGATCCGCCAGATCGCAGCCGCGATCCGCGCAGACGCGCACGGCCAGCGCCACCGCTTCGTGTGCGTCGCGGAACGGCAGGCCGCGTTTGACCAGGTAGTCGGCCAGATCGGTGGCCGTGGAGAAGCCTTGCAGCGCGGCGTCGCGCATGGCTTGCGGCTTCACCGAAATACCGGCGACCATTTCAGCGAAGATGCGCAGCGTATCGGCAACCGTATCGACGGTGTCGAACAGCGGTTCCTTGTCTTCCTGATTGTCCTTGTTGTACGCAAGTGGCTGGCCTTTCATCAGCGTGAGCAGCGCGATCAGATGGCCGTTCACGCGGCCAGTCTTGCCGCGCGCGAGTTCGGGCACGTCCGGGTTCTTCTTCTGCGGCATGATCGACGAGCCGGTGCAGAACCGATCCGCCAGATCGATGAAGCCGACGCGCGGGCTCATCCACAGCACAAGCTCTTCGGAGAAGCGCGAGACGTGCGTCATGACGAGCGCCGAGGCCGCCGTGAATTCGATCGCGAAGTCGCGGTCCGACACCGCGTCCAGTGAGTTCGCGCAGATGCCGTCGAAGCCCAAAGTCTTCGCCACCGCGTGACGATCGATCGGATAGCTGGTGCCGGCGAGCGCGGCCGCACCCAGCGGCAGGCGGTTCACACGCTTGCGGCAGTCGATCATGCGTTCGGCGTCGCGCGAAAACATTTCGACGTAAGCGAGCAGGTGATGGCCGAACGTGACCGGCTGCGCCACCTGCAAGTGCGTGAAGCCCGGCATGATGGTCGAGGCGTTCTTCTCCGCCATGTCGAGCAGAGCCGTGCGCAATTCCGTCAGCAAACCGCCGATCCGGTCGATCTCGCCGCGCAGCCACAAGCGGATATCCGTCGCCACCTGGTCGTTACGCGAGCGGCCGGTGTGCAGGCGCTTGCCGGCGTCGCCGATCAGCGCGGTCAGGCGCGCTTCGATATTCAGATGGACGTCTTCCAGATCGAGTTGCCACTCGAACTCGCCGCGCTCGATTTCGCCCTTGATCTGCGCCATGCCGCGTTGGATCGCGGCGAGGTCGTCGGCGGCGATGATCTTTTGCGCGGCCAGCATCGAGGCGTGCGCGAGCGACCCTTCGATGTCGACGAGCGCCAGACGCTTGTCGAAGAAAACCGACGACGTGTAGCGTTTGACGAGTTCCGACATCGGCTCCGAGAAGCGAGCCGACCAGGCTTCGCCTTTTTTGTGCAGTTGGGACGTCATGGTGTTGGGCAGTTAAGCGGCAGTTGAGCGAGCGGTGAAGAGGCTGGCGACGCGAATGCACATGCCGTGCAAAGTGACGCCGAAGCGAGGAAAGACAGGGATTTTAACACTCGCCGGGAGGCTTAAAGACGCCGTGCGCCGCGGCTGTGTCCCATCACCTATTCGCGCACCAGCACTACCAGCTTCAGATCTTCGCGATGCGCGGGTTTGAACGTGATCTGGTCGTAGACGATACGGCCGTCGCGCGGATGGTTGAACTCGCGCCGTCCGCCTTCGCGGCCGCCCACGTCCTGCGAGGCCCAGAAGCGCGCGAACGCATCGCTCGCGGCGGTGAGCGAGTCGATCAGCGCGCGGGTGGGCGCGTCGTTCAGATGGCGGATCGAATCGGCGCGGAATTCGGCGGCGAGCCGCCGCGCGCGCGTTTCCCAATCGACGATCAACTCACGCGCGGCCGCTTCCGTGAAGGTATAGCGCAGCAGATTGCGGTCGTGCGCGCCGTCCAGCCAGCCGACGAACAGGTCCGTGGCGCGCTCGTTCCACGCGAGCGCATTCCACTGGCGGTCGAGCACATAGGCCGGCGCACTGACAAGCTGCACGGTTTGCAGCAAGGTGGCTGGCGCGTCGGCGGCGGCCGGATCGGGCTCAGCCGGGTCGCGCTGGGCGGCCAGTTCGAACAGATACGCCCGTTCGGCCCGCGACAGTTGCAACGCGACGGCGATGCGCGCGAGCGCGTCGGCGGACGCGGAGACCGGGCGCCCCTGTTCGATCCATGTGTACCAGGTCGGACTCACGCCGCACAGTTGCGCGACTTCCTCGCGCCGCAATCCGGGTGTGCGGCGGCGCGGCCCAGGCGGCAGGCCGACCGCTTGCGGCGAGAGCCGCTCACGGTGAGCGCGGATGAAGTCGCCGAGCGCGCGGGCCGGGGTGGCGTCGAGCGGCGGCGGGTTGTCGGCGGAAGACGGCGTGGTCATGCTGAGCGGGCGATAGGTCGACGAAGGGGAGGGAGGTAATGGCGATACCAGAATAATCGCTTAACTTGTACCGGTACACAGCGGGCTCTATTGTAACGGCTGGAATCGCACACCGCGCTTCCAGCGCTGCCCCAAATACATAACCGGAGCCTCCCATGAAGCATCACGATCAGGTCGCCGACGCCTTTGGCTCGACCGCCGCCGCCTATTTGACGAGCCCGACCCATGCCACCGGCGCCGATCTGCGGACGCTGGCCGAATCGATCGCGGCGACGCCGGATGCGACGGTGCTCGACATGGGTTGTGGCGCCGGCCACGCGAGTTTCGCGGTCGCGCCGCACGCGCAAGCAGTGGTCGCCTACGACATCGCGCCGCAAATGCTGGCGACGGTGGAAGGCGCCGCGAAAGAACGCGGTCTTGCCAATATCCGCACGCAGCAAGGCGCGGCCGAAGTGCTGCCGTTCGCCGACCATTCGTTCGACTGGGTAATCAGCCGGATGAGCGCGCATCACTGGCACGACGTGCCGCTCGCACTCGCCGAAGTGCGGCGTGTGCTGACGCCGGGCGGCAAGGTGTTGTTCATCGATATCGCCGGCAGCGATCATCCGCTGCTCGACACGCATATTCAGGCTATCGAGTTGTTGCGCGACGGCTCGCATATTCGCGATTACCGCGCCGACGAGTGGCTCGCGTTATTTGCCACGGCCGGGTTCAGGGCATCGATTCGCGAGCGCTGGCGCATCGATATCGAGTTTAGTTCGTGGGTTGCGCGCATGCGCACGCCAGAGCCGCGCGTGGTGGCGATTCGTTCCCTGTGGGCGAATTCGCCGGATGAAGTCCACCAATATTTCGACGTGCAGGAAGACGGCTCGTTCAAGCTCGACGCGTTGATGATTGAGGCGCAATAAAAAGCCGGGCGCGACGAACAGTGTCGCGCCCGGCTTGTGTGCTCAAAGGCGTGCAATCAACCGCGTGCGTGCTTAGCCCGTGTTGCGCAAGCCCGCCGCAATCCCGTTGATGCTCAAATGAATGCCGCGCCGCACGCGCGCGTTGGTGTCGCCGGCGCGGTGACGCTTGAGCAACTCCACCTGCAAGTGATTCAGCGGATCGAGATACGGGAAGCGATTCTTGATGGAACGCGCGAGCAGCGGGTTCTCCGCGAGCCGTTCGCTCTTGCCCGTGATCTCCGACAACACCTTCGACGTACGCTCCCACTCCGCGACGATCCGCTCGAACACGTGCTTGCGCAGCTTCTTGTCGGACACCAGCGCGGCGTAGCGCGAAGCGACCGCGAGGTCGGTTTTTGCCAGCACCATGTCCATGTTCGACAACAGGTTGGCGAAGAACGGCCACGTCTTGTGCATTTTCTTCAGCAGCGCGAGACGGGTCTTGCGTTCGGCGTCGGTCGGCGCGCTGTCCAGATGCGCGGCCACCGCGCTGCCGAAACCGTACCAGCCGGTCAGCAGCAACCGGCATTGGCCCCATGAGAAACCCCACGGAATCGCGCGCAGATCTTCGATCTTGCGTTGCTTCGGATCTTGCAGTTTGCGCGAGGCCGGCCGGCTGCCAATGTTCAACTCGGCGATCTCCGCGATCGGCGTCGACTCGAAGAAGTACTCCTTGAAGCCCGGCGTTTCGTAGACCAGCGCGCGGTAGGACGCCATCGCCGCGTCGGACAACTGCTGCATCGTTTCCTCGAACGCGGGCAGTTGCGCCGGTGCAATGCCGTGCGGCAGCAACGACGCTTCGAGCGTGGCGGCGACCACCGTTTCCAGATTGCGCCGGCCGATTTCCGGATTGCCGAACTTGCTGGCGATCACTTCGCCTTGCTCGGTCAAACGGATCTGGCCGTCGACGGTGCCCGGTGGCTGCGACAGAATTGCCTGATAGGTCGGACCACCGCCACGGCCCACGGTGCCTCCGCGTCCATGGAACAGACGCAGCGTCACGCCGCGTTCGTTGAAGAGCGACACCAGCGCGAGTTCGGCGCGGTACAACTCCCAGTTCGACGTGAGGAAGCCGCCGTCCTTGTTGCTGTCCGAATAGCCGAGCATGACTTCCTGCTCATTGCCCTGATGTTCGATCAGCGCGTCGACGCCCGGCAGCGCGATCAGGTCGCGCATGATGTGCGGCGCGTTGCGCAAGTCGGGGATCGTCTCGAACAACGGGATGACCATCAGGCCCGCTTGCGCCGGATCGTTCGCGTCGCCCAGACGGCCGTGCAGCAGGCCGGTTTCTTTTTGCAGCAACATCACTTCGACCAGATCGCTCACGGTTTCCGTGTGCGAGATGATGTAGTTGCGCACCGCGCGCGCGCCGAATTTCTCGCGCGTGATGCGCGCTTCCTCGAGCACGCCGAGCTCGCTCTTCACGAGATCGGAGTAGTCCGCGTACGGCAGGCGCAACGGACGCGGCTGCGCCAGTTCGGCGAGCAGCACCTTGAGCTTGTCTTCTTCCGTGAGCGCCGCGTAGTCGTCCTCGACGCCGGCGCGCTTGAGCAGTTCGGCGATCACCGCTTCGTGAATGTCGGAGCTCTGGCGCAAGTCGATGCTCGCCAGATGGAAGCCGAACACTTCGGCGGCGCGCGCGAGCGGCGACAGACGCGGTGCGGCGAGCGGTGCGCCATGATGCTCGGCGAGCGAATCGATCAGCACGTGCAGGTCGCGCACGAATTCGGCCGAGTCGCCGTACGGCGTGGCGCGGATCGGCGCTGCGCCGCGGCCCGCGCTGCGCACCGGCACGCTGCCTTCGCCCAGGCGCACGCGCGCGCTCGCGGCGAGCCGCGTGTACATGCCGATCAACGCCCGGCGATACGGCTCGTCGGTACGATGCGGCGACTGGTCGGGCGAGGCGGCGGCGAGTTCCTTCAGGGCGTCGCTGGCGCCGGCCAGCAGGTTCGATACCGACAACTCCGCGCCGAGCTTGTGCACCTGCTCCATGTAGTGCTCGAAGATCACCGCGGCCTGGCGGGTGATGGCGTTTTCGAGCGTTTCGGCCGTGACGTTCGGATTGCCGTCACGGTCGCCGCCGATCCAGCTGCCCATCTGGAAGAACGGCGGCAGGCGCGCGTCGATGCCGTGCTCGACGAGCGCTTCCTCGATATCGGCGTAGAGCGCCGGGATCTCAGAGAGGAAAGTGGCACGGTAATACGACAGCGCGTTCTCGATTTCGTCGGCCACGGAGAGGCGCGAATCGCGCAACATGCGCGTTTGCCATAGCGACGTGACGCGGGCGCGCAGCATCGCTTCGTTGTCCGCGCGCTCGCGGTCGGTCAACTGCTGATCGCGTTCGGCGAGCAGGCGCGCGACGTCGTGCTGCGCGTCGAGAATGCTCTTGCGCTGCACTTCGGTCGGGTGCGCGGTGAGCACCGGCACGATCAGCGCGTCGTTGAAGAACTGTTGCAGGACCGGCGTGGCGGCCGCGTTGGCTTCGACCAGCCGTTCGAGCGCATGGGCAATCGTGCCCGGTTGCGAGGTCGAACCGGCCAGTTCGTGAATCCGGTGACGGCGATTGCGGTGGCGGTCTTCAGCAATGTTCGCGAGATGCGAAAAGTAGCTGAACGCGCGCACCACGCTGACCGTTTGCTCCGGGCTCAGCGAGCGCAGTTTCTTGTCGAGCGTTTGCGCGGCGGCGCTGTCGTCTTCGCGGCGAAAGCGCACGGCGGTCTGGCGGATCGTTTCGACGACGTCGAACACCGCGTCGCCTTCCTGTTCGCGCAGCACGTCGCCGAGCAGGCGTCCGAGATAGCGGATGTCCTGGAACAGCGGATGGTCCTTGTCTTCGCGCGTGCGGCCATTGTTCTTCGGCGCGGAAGCGGAAGCCGGTGAAGACGATTCCTCCGGCACGGCCTGCAGCGCGGGCGCTTGCGGCGCATCGGCGACCACCTTGATCTTCACGGAGCCGCCCTTGGCGGCTTTCTGCGCCTTGGCGGCGGACGCGGCTTGCGTCGTCTTATCCGTTTTGACTGCCTTTACGGCCTTGTCCGTCTTGACGGGCGCGGAGGTCTTGGCGGCCTTGCCGGCTTTGGCGGCGTGAGCAGCCTGAGCGGGTTTGCCGGCGCGTTTGACCGATGTGGACTCAGCAGCGCTTGTGGCCGAGGCGGCGGCAGAAGCGGCGGGCTGGGCGGCGTCGGCCGCGCGAGCGTTGGGCGATGCAGTGTTGCGGCGGGCAGGGCGCGCCGATCCGGAAGACGTCACGATGGGTTTCCTCAGGGAAGCCAGGGTCTGTTGAGTGATGAACTGCTACTGCGGAACTGCACTATGAACTGCAACGTGAACTGCAAAGGGAACTGCGCGAAACGGTGTGCGCCGATGGCGATACGCCTGAGAGGAGACTGTGCGCCAGAACGGCGCCGCGCGTTTGCACGACACTCGTTCGAGGCACCTGCGGCACCTGAGCCAGGTCAGACCGCATCGCATCATCCCGCATGCGGCGGCCCGGTGCGCGAACGACCGTGCGTGAAGATGCCGGGATGGGGCAGGCGCGCACCGCGCGAAGCCCGTCTCCTCTATCGATACCGCTTCAGCACGGCGCCTGGCTGCGTCTTGGGACGCAAGGCCGCGTGCTAACATTGTTTGTTATTACATCCCGTCATTCGATCAGCAAGCTAATGAACACCGAGACGTTTTCCACGCCACCCCACACGCTTGTGATTGCGTCGCGAGAAAGCCGCCTGGCCATGTGGCAAGCGGAGCATGTGCGATGTGCGCTGCACAAATTATATCCATCTTGTGACGTAAAAATCCTCGGAATGACAACACGTGGCGATCAAATTCTCGATCGCACTTTGTCGAAGGTTGGTGGTAAGGGCCTCTTCGTGAAGGAACTGGAAGCCGCGCTCGCCGACGGCCGCGCCGACCTCGCCGTGCACTCGCTCAAAGACGTGCCGATGGAATTGCCCGAAGGCTTTGCGCTGTCCACCATCATGGAGCGCGAAGATCCGCGCGACGCGCTGGTCTCCAATGATTACGACTCGCTCGCGGCGCTGCCGGCCGGCGCCGTGGTCGGCACCTCCAGCCTGCGTCGCGAAGCCATGCTGCGCATGCGTTATCCGCACCTTGAAGTGCGGCCGCTGCGCGGCAATCTGGACACGCGTCTGTCGAAACTCGATCGCGGCGATTACGCGGCGATCATTCTGGCCGCAGCCGGTTTGAAGCGTCTGGGTCTGGGCGAGCGCATCCGCGCGCTGCTCGATCCTGAAGACAGCCTGCCCGCAGCGGGCCAGGGCGCGCTGGGCATCGAGATTCGCGCCGATCGCGCCGACCTTGCTGCATGGCTCGCACCGTTGCATCACGACCACACGGCGGCCGCCGTCGAAGCGGAGCGCATGGTCTCTCGCGCGCTCGGCGGCAGTTGCGAAGTGCCGCTCGCCGCGTATGCCATGTGGCGCGATGGCGCGCTGCATCTGCGCGGCATCGTCGCCACGCCGGACGGGCAACGCGTGTTGAGCGCGCAGGCGTCGGCGCCGGCGCCTAGCGTCGAACGCGCGGTTGCGCTCGGCCAGGAAGTGGCGAACGCGCTTGAACAGCAGGGCGCCATGGACATCGTGCGCGCGCTCAGCACCGCCAGCGGTCCCGCCGCGGCGAAGCAGGGCGCGGCGGACAGCGCGGCGACCGGCGAGTGATGGCGGCCGATATCCCAGGTAACACTCCTTCACCCGTCGGCAAGGCGGCGTTCACGGTCGTGATTACGCGACCGGCCGGTCAGTCGAACGAACTGATCGCGCGGCTCGCCGCCGCCGGCATCGCCACGCTCGACTTTCCGCTGATCGACATCGCGCCCGTCACCGACGACGCGCCCTTGCGCGCCGCCTTGGCCTCGCTCGAACGCTATGCGCTCGTCGTGTTCGTGTCTCCGAATGCCGTCGATCAGGCGTTTGCCCATAGCGACGCGATCTGGCCGCATGCGCTGCCGATCGGCGTCGTCGGACCGGGCAGCGTACAGGCGCTCGCGCGCCATGGCGTCGCGGCGCCGGCGTACAAGGTGATCAGTCCGCCGTCCGGTTCGGATGAAGACACCGCGCGCTTCGATTCCGAAGGTCTGTTCGCCGCGATCGATACGGCGCTCGGCGCAACCAGTCTCGAAGGCAAGCGCGTGCTGATTGTGCGCGGCGACGGCGGCCGCGAATGGCTCGCCGAGCGCCTGCGCGAAGCCGGCGCCGAAGTCGACACGGTCGCGGCATACCGGCGCCTCGTGCCGGAACCGTCGATCGGCGCCTGGGCGCGCGTGCACGAGTTGCTTGCAGGCGAGCCGCACGCGTGGCTGCTCACCAGCTCCGAAGGCGTGCGCAATCTGCACGAACTGGCGCAAGACCACCTCACCGCCGGCGAGATCGCGCAACTCAAACGCGCCGCGCTTGTCACGCCGCATCCCCGTATCGCGCAGACCGCGCGGGCATTGGGTTTTGATAGCATGACGGTGTCCGGCGCGGGAGATGAGCGCATTGCCCGCGCCTTGATTGCCGCCGTCCCGCCCGTCGTCCAACCGGTATCGTCCAATCCGGCTCATTCACCGGCTAAATCACGCATGACTGAAACGAACGCATCCACGAACGCTTCACCCCAGCCGGCCGCGACCACTGCGTTGCCGCCGAATCAACCCTTCACGCCCTACGAAGCGCAAAAGCGCCATAGCGCGAGCGGACCGCTGCTGTGGTTTGTCGTCGTGATCATGGCTTGCGCCGCGGGCGTGGGCGGCTATGCGCTCAATCGCAAGGTCGAGCGCACGGAGCAGCAGATCGTGCAGCGCCAGCAAGCCAACGACACGCAGACCAACGAACTGCGCATCAAGACCGAGCAGGCGCTCGCCACGGTGCATCAGTCGGAGTCGCAGGTTGCGCAACTCGAAGGCAAGCTCGCCGATGCGCAAACCTCGCAGCAGGCGCTGCAACAGCAATACGCGGACCTCGCGCGCAATCGCGACGACTGGACCCTCGCCGAAGTCGGCCAGATGCTCTCCGCCGCCAGCCAGCAGTTGCAGCTCACCGGCAACACGCAGCTCGCGCTGTTCGCGCTGCAAAGCGCCGACACGCGTCTCGCCGCATCGGACAGCCCGCAAGCGGTCGCCGTGCGCAAGGCCATCGCGCAGGACATCGACAAGCTGAAGGCCGCGCCTTCCACCGATCTCACGGGCATGGCCATCAAGCTCGACAACGCGATCGACCAGGTCGACAACCTGCCGCTTTCGGGCGAAGCGCCGATCGCGCACGCCACGCCGCGAGCCGCGACATGGGCCGACACGGCCAAGGTGGCCGCGGCCACCGGCGAACCGCGCTGGAAGGTGTGGTGGCGTGAAGTGAGCACCGGCATCGGCCAGCAGTTGACGAGCCTCGTCCAGGTGCGCCGGATCGACAACGCCGACGCGATGCTGGTCACGCCCGATCAGGGCTACTTCGTGCGCGAGAATCTCAAGCTGCGTTTGCTGTCGGCGCGTCTCGCCTTGCTGTCGCGCAATGAGACCACGCTGAAGTCCGATCTGCAGGCGGCGCAGAATGCGCTCACGCGTTACTTCGACAACTCGTCGAAGAAAACGCAGACCGTGACCGATCTCGTCAAGCAGGTGGAAGCGGGCTCGGCTGCGGTTGAACTGCCGAATCTGAACACGAGCCTGCAGGCCGTCAATCAATACCGAAGCCGAGGTTAATCATGGCGATCCGGGGACTTCTATGGCTTGCGTTGCTGTTCGTCGTCGCGGTGGTGCTGGCGGTGGTCGGGCGCTTCGACATGGGCCAGGTGCTGCTGATCTATCCGCCGTACCGCGTCGATATATCGTTGAATCTGTTCGTGGTCGGGCTGGTGGTGCTGTTCATCCTGATCTATGCACTGCTGCGCATCTTCCGCAATATCTGGCGCATGCCACAGCGCGTGGCCGCTTATCGCGCGCGCTCGCGTGTCGCGAAAGCGCATGCCGCGTTGCGTGACGCGATCGGCAATCTGTACGCCGGCCGTTTTTTCGCGTGCGGAGAAAGCCGCCAAAGACGCGCTCGCGAATGGCGACAACAAGGGCGCGGCCGGGTTGATCGCGGCCACCGCGGCGCATCGCATGCATGAATATGCGCGACGCGACGAGTGGCTCGCGCAGATCAACGAGGCCGACTGGCAGGATGCACGCCTCATGGCCACCGCCGACATGCGCGCCGACGGCCGTGACGCGGACGGCGCATTGACCGCGCTGACGCAAATGCAATCACAGGGCGGGCGGCGCATCCACGCGCAGCAGATCATGTTGCGCGCGCAGCAGCAATTGAAGAACTGGGGCGAAGTGCTCAAGCTCGTCAAGACGCTGGAAAAGCGTGAGGCGATTCATCCGGCGGTGGCGGTGCGTTTGCGACAGCTGGCGGCGGAAAACCTGCTGCGTGACCGGCGTCACAATGCCGATGCGCTGCTGGAGTTGTGGAATTCGTTGTCGGCTACTGAGCGTCATTCGCCGCGTCTCGCGGATCTTGCTGCGGAGTTGCTGGTGGCGCTGAATCGTCCGCAGGAAGCGCGCAAGATCGTCGAGGAAGCGCTCGCGCAAAACTGGGATGCACGCCTGCTGCGCCGCTATCCGGATACGGCGGGCGGCGACGCGTTACCGCTGATTCAGAAGGCCGAAGCGTGGCAGAAGGATCGTCCGGAAGATGCGGATTTGATGTTCGCGCTGGGGCGCTTGTGTCTGCATCAGCAGTTGTGGGGCAAGGCGCAGTCGTTCCTTGAGCGCGCGTTGAAACTCGCGGACAACGAGACGCTGAAGATTCGCTCGCATCGTGCGTTGGCGCGTTTGCACGAGCAACTCGGCGATGCGGATAAGGCGAGCCAGCATTATCGTGAAAGTGCGCTGGCGATGAATATCGTTTGAGGTTTTTTGAGCGGCGCGTCTGTTCCTGGCGCGTGGCTTTGAAACCGTAATTGCGGGTTGATGAATGAAAATGGCCGCAGCGGATGCTGCGGCCATTTTTCATTGATGCTCGGCCGCCCTGGTCCTGGCCAACTCACGCGATACTAACTTTTACTCGAAAACAAATCGGCCACAACGGATCGCAGCCAGCGATTGCCTGCCTCGTGATGGTACTTCGCGTGCCAATGCTGCCGCACCGCGAATTTGTCGACCGGGAAAGGACAGGAATGGACCGCGAGGGCGTTCACTCTTGCCAGCGTTTCCCCGATGTTCCGCGGCAACGTGGCAATAAGATCCGTCGACTTTATGATTGACCCCAACCCGAGCATGCCCGGAAGTTCGAGCACCACATCGCGTTCTATGTTCTCGCGCAACAGCGCCTGCTCCAGCAATTGCGCGCCTGTCCCAGCGGCGATGATCACGTGTCCCTCGCTGCAGTAGTGCTTCATGCTCAGTCTCGAGCGCACGCGCGGGTGATTCGGATTGGCGAGGCACACCCAGTCCTGCATATAAAGCTGTTGCTGATACATCCCACTGCCAAGCCACGGTACATGCCCGATCGCCAGATCGGCCTCGCCGGATTCCAGCGCGCGCTCCGTATTTCCATCGATTCTCGCGGCTTCCAGCCGAATGCCCGGGGCATGCGCGCGCACGTGCGCCAGCATGCGCGGAAGCAGGGTGATGTGACTCGCATCGGTCATGCAAATGCGAAAGCGGCGCTTTGCCGTTGTCGGATCGAAGGAGATTTCCCACGCGGAAAATCGGCGAAGCGACTCCAGAATCTCCCTGCACGGTCCGATCAGCGCGTCCGCCTGAGGCGTCGGAGTCATGCCGCCCGGCGTCCGGACAAACAGTGGGTCCTGCAGATGTTCGCGCAAACGTCCCAGCCAGATACTGACCGTGGGCTGACTCTGTCCGAGTTGATCCGCGGCCCGCGTGACGCTGCGCACGTCGTACAGCAGATCGAATAGCTGCAGCAGCTTGAGATCGGGTAGCTCGGATGTGCTCATGGCAGTATTGTCCAACGCAATGCCGTCATTGTATCCATTGCATTGCGCCGGCGGATGCATCCCCGTATCTTGATTTTGGGCACGAATGCGCGCCGTCGCGTGCGACCGGCCACATTCCAGCCGCCAGAGAAGCAGCCGACGATGCTGCTCCAGTCAACTCAGAATCAGGAGACGTTCATGGACAAAGGAATGCTGCGGCAAGGCGGCGCAATAGACGGGCGCCAGGATGAAAGAGCGCGCAAACAGGCACGCAAAGCGAGAGCAAGCGGCTGGATAGGGTCCGCGCTCGAGTACTACGACTTCTTTATTTACGCGCAAGCCGCGGCGTTGATTTTTCCTCAGATCTTCTTTCCCAAAGGCGATCCAAAAATCGCGATCGTGGCCTCGCTGGCGACGTATGGCGTGGGGTATGTGGCGCGGCCCATCGGCGCGTTCGTGCTCGGACATTGGGGCGACACCCACGGGCGCAAGACCGTGCTCCTGATTTGCATGTTCCTGATGGGCTTTTCCACGATGGCCGTCGGCTTATTGCCTACGTATCAATCGGTCGGCATGCTCGCGCCGGCGCTGCTGGTGATTTTGCGCCTGGTTCAAGGCTTTGCCGTCGCGGGCGAAATCTCAGGCGCCAGTTCGATGATCATGGAGCAGGCCCCGTTTGGCCGGCGCGGCTACTTCGCGAGCTTCACGTTGCAAGGTGTGCAAGCCGGTCAGATTCTAGCCGCCGCGGTCTTCCTGCCGCTTGCGTACTACATGCCGGAAGATGCCTTCGTCGCATGGGGCTGGCGCATTCCGTTCCTGCTCAGCGCCGTCGTCCTGATTGCCGGCTTTATCATTCGACGTGAAGTCGACGAAACGGCCGCGTTCGCCAAGGAAGATGCGAGCGGCCGGGTCGCGCGCGCGCCGATCCTCGAAGCGTTCAAGTACAGCTGGCCTGACATGTTTCGCGTCCTGTGCATGGCGTTCATGAACGTGATACCGGTCGTCACCACGATCTTCGGCGCTGCGTATGCGGTGCAGCCCTCCTATGGCATCAACTTCCATGCGAGCGTGTATTTGTGGATTCCGGTGGTCGGCAACATCGTGGCGGTGCTCGTCATTCCGTATGTCGGCAATCTCTCGGACCGCATCGGACGGCGGACGCCGATGATCTTCGGCGCACTCTCTTCGGGTCTTCTTTCGTACGCGTATCTGTATGCGATCAGCGTTCACAACCTGCCGGTCGCCTTTGTGATGTCGATACTGATGTGGGGCGTGGTGTACCAAGGCTATAACGCGGTCTTCCCCGGCTACTATCCGGAATTGTTCCCGACGCGCTTTCGCGTCTCCGCCATGGCGATCGCCCAAAACATCGGGACGACCATTACCGCGCTGCTTCCCGCGCTGTTCGCGGCTGTCGCGCCGCCGGGATCGCACAATGTACCGCTGATGATCGGCTCGATCACGCTGGGCGCCACGATTATCTCGGCGCTGGCCGCATGGAGCGCGCGCGAGACGTACCGCGTGCGTCTCAGCGACCTTGGTATGAAAGACGCCGCGCCAATGCCTAAAGAACAATACGACGAGCTTCGCGAGGAAGCATTGGGCGAAGCAAGACTCGCGAAAGCGGCCATGCAGACGCGTTGATTCGAAATGAACGGGCGCATCTGCGATGTGCCCGTTCTTGCCCTGTCGATATCCGCCGCGCTTCTGCGCCGCGCATGGGCCGACGCATGAAATGTCAGGCGGCTGCCGACACCGCTGCGCGCAGTCCAAGCGAATAGCTTTCGATACCGAAGCCGCAGATTTGCCCCTTCACGATTTCGGCGAACACCGAATGATGGCGGAAGGCTTCCCGCGCGTGGATGTTCGACATATGAATCTCGACGATGGGCACCGTCAGTATGGCGAGCGCGTCGCGGATGCCATAGCTATAGTGCGTCCACGCGCCGGCATTGATGAGCACGCCATCCACATTATCGACGAAGGCTTGATGGATTCGCGAACACATATCGCCTTCGCTGTTGGTCTGATAGCTCTCGACCGTGACGCCAAGCTCCTTGGCTAGCGCCTGAAGCTGAGCATCGATGTCGGCGAGCGTGGCCGTGCCGTATTGCGCGGGATCGCGCTTGCCGAACATGTTGTGGTTGATGCCGTGCAGCATGAGGAAAGATTTCATCAGTTATCGGTATCGAGGTTTAGAGGGGCGTTGTCTCGACGACCGCGCCGGTTTTCGCGGCTTTGCCGATGACGACCGCGAGCTTGTAAGCCACGGCCGAGCCGCGACAACGGAATGCCGTCGGAAAAGCCTCGGCGGAATAGGCGGGCTGTCGTCAATCGAGCGGCACGGTGAGACGGTCGATGATCGCGCGCGTGCACGGACGCGCGCCCCGCCACCATGCGAATGCTTCGGCGGCCTGTTCGACCAGCATGCCGACGCCATCGGCAATACCTTGCGCACCCGCGTTGCGCGCGAGCCGCAGGAACGGCGTGAGGCCCTTGCCGTACGCGAGTTCATAGGCGGTGCCGCCCCCGCTGAAGACGCTCGGTGGAACAGGCGGCAGTTGCCCGGTCAGGCTTGCAGACGTTGCGTTGACAACGAGGTCGAACTGTTCCATCGATTCGAGTTCCGCGTAGCCGCACGCGGTGAGCGTTGCGTCCGCCGCGACCTGTTCGACTAGCGCCTGCGCTTTCTCCACATGCCGGTTAGCGATGACCAGTCGCGCGGGCCGCGCCGCAATGAAGGGGAGCAACGCGCCGCGCACCGCACCGCCCGCGCCCAGCACGAGCACGCGCTTGCCCGCAATCGGCTGATGCAGGTTGATTTCGATGTCACGCACAAGGCCCACGCCGTCGAAGTTCTCCGCCACGATGCGGCCGTTCTCGAACTTCATCGCATTGACGGCGCCCGCGAGCGTAGCCCTTTCGCTGCGCTCGTCCGCTATGGCGAACGCCTGCAGCTTGAACGGCGCAGTGACGTTCATGCCCTTGCCGCCCGCGGCGATGAAGGTTCTCACCGTCTCTTCGAAGGCGTTGGCCGGTTCCAGCGGCGCTTCGATGGCGCCGTACGTCATGTCCTGTCCGGTCTCCTCTGCGAAAAGACCATGGATCAGGGGCGATTTCGTATGCCCGATCGGATTGCCGATTACCGCGTATCGATCGCTCATCACGCCCCCGGTTTCGAAAACAGCACGCCATCGGTCTGCATTGCGTCGATTTCCGCTGCGCTAAAGCCCAGCGATTGCGCGACCTCCGCGTTGTGCTGACCGAGATCGGGGCCGACCTCGTGGATGGACGTGTCGCAGTCGGAGAAGCGGAACGGCAGGTTCGGAAGCCGCAGTTTTCCGAAGCGCGGATGCTCCTGCTCGATCACCATGCCGCGCGCGACGATCTGGGGATCGGCGACGACCTCGTCGATGCGCTGAACCTTCGCGCTCGGGACATCGACGCTGTCGAGCAGCGCCAGCACCTCCGCAACGGCGCGCGCGGCCACCCACGCTTTCACGACCGTGAGAATCTCCTCGCGATTGGCGTTGCGGCCGTTCAGGCTATGAAACCGCGCATCGGCGCCAAACCCGGCCGGACCGCCGTACTGCTCGACGACCGTTGCGAATCGCTTCCAGGAATCATCCACCTGGGCGGCGATGACGAGATCGCCGTCGGCCGCGCGAAACACGCCGTACAACGTCGATGTCGGCATGTCGTGGCCGGTTTGCTCCGGCACCACGCCTTGCATCGTGTAGCACTGGACCGCATATTCATGCATCGAGAAGAGTGTGTCATACAGCGCCATGTCGATATGCTGACCGCGTCCGCTCTTCACGCGGCCGAGCAGCGCGGCGTTGATGGCGGCGACCGCGTGAATGCCGGTGTACATGTCGCCGAGCGAAATGCGCATGAGCGGCGGCGGCTCGCCCGGATTGCCGATCATCTGCATGATGCCGCTCTTCGCCTCCGCGATGAGACCAAAGCCCGCGCGATGCGCGTCCGGTCCCGTGTGTCCATAAGCCGAGATCGAGCAGTAGACGAGGCCCGGATTGCGCCCGGACAACGCGGCATAACCGAGGCCGAGCTTATCCAGCGCGCCCGGCCGATAGTTCTCGATGAACACATCCGCTGAATCGCACAGACGCTCCATGAACGCCTTGCCGCGCGGATCCTTCATGTTGACGCTGACGCCGCGCTTGCCCATGTTGAGCTGCAGGAAATAGGCGCTTTGCTGATCGTCGAGAATCGTGGCGTGCTGACGGCCGGCGTCGCCGCTGCCGGGACGCTCGACCTTGATGACTTCCGCGCCGAGTGCCGCGAGGCATCGTCCGACATAAGGGCCGGCAAGAAAGTGGCTGTAATCGACGACGCGAATACCTTCGAGGGGACGGGCTTGCATTAGTTCGCTCCCGGGCGGCGCGGGATCATCAGCCGATGCTCGCCACGTTGAACGACTTCGCCGTTCTGATTGATCAACTCGGAGGGCAACACGACGATGCCCCAATCCGGCTTGCTCTTGCTCGCACGCATGGAGCCGACGCGGAACTTCACGTGCAGCACGTCGTTGACCTTGATCGGCAGCAGAAAGTCCCAGGTCCAGCCGAGCGACATGCCGGGCAGAAAGCGATAAGCGCTCTGCGTCTTCAGACCATCGGCGATCGACAAGCCAAACAAACCGTGCGCGACGATGCAGCCGAAATGGCTCGCGTTCGCGTATTCCTCATCGACGTGGACAGGCGTGTGATCGCCCGTCAGATCCGCGTACGCGAGGATGCGTTCTTTCGTGACGGTGTAGGGGGGGCTTACGCACTCGTCGCCTTCGCGCGCATCGTCCCAGTATTTTTCGGTGATGTTGATGGTGCTCATGCTTACGCCTCCGCGCGTGGGTTAATCGCCAGCGCCTGCGTGACGCATACGGCAGGTTTGGCCTGAATGAGCTCGACGGCGAGGCCATCGGGCAGACGCAGCCAGTTGCGACCCTGCGGCATTTCGGTAACGCCGAACGCTTGCGCGGCAGCCAGTGCGGCCTCCAGGTCCTCACACATCACGCCGAGATGCGCGAGCCGGCCTTCGGGGCCTTCATGCTGCGGCGCGCTGACCAACTGCAGACCGCCCAGCGTCCAGTACTGACGCGGCTCCTCGCGCGTGCCGTCGACTTCTCGCATCGTCATGCCGAGCACGTGTTCGAAGAAGCGGATATGCCAGTGGATGTCCTTCACCCGGATGGCGACGTGCTCGAGATAGGCTTTCGTTGCGCTCATGCTGCGGCTCCTTCGTTCTGGCGGTCCGTCATCGCGCGTTCGATACCCTTGATGCAGGCGACGAGCGTCGAATTCACCGGCGTCGGCACGCCAAGGCGTTCGCCCCAGCGCACAACCGCGCCGTTGATGAAGTCGATTTCGGTAATCGAGGACTTCTCGAGGCTTTGCAGCATCGAAGTCTTGAATGCGGGCGAAAGGCCTTCGGCGGCCATATTCCAGGCGTGTTCGGCATTGGAAATGGAAAGCGCGACGCCGGCGGCTTTGGCGGCAGCCATCGCTTCTTCGATCGCCGCGAGCGACGTCGCTTTCAGAATGGGCTCGTCGTAGAGCTGCCCGTAGGTGAGACGCGTGATGCCCGTGATCGCGCCCGTCGCGACGTTTATGAGCAGCTTGTCCCACATGGTGCCGAGAATGTTGTCGCTGACCGTGGTGGTCAGGCCGGCGCGGTTGAATGCCTCCGCAATAGCCTGCGCGCGAGGCGTGATGCGGCCGTCGAGTTCGCCGATGATCGTGAGTTTGCCCGTCACGCCGGACTGGATATGGCCCGGCGCACGCAACACGCCGCCGACATACGTCTTGCCGGCGAGCACGCGCTCACGTCCGACAATTTCTCTCAGGACGTCTTCGTGACCGAGGCCGTTCTGCAGCGACAGCACGAGCGTTTCGGGACCGACGAGATCGAGCGCGCCGCGCATCGCCTGATCGGTATGAAAGGACTTGACCAGCACGATCACGAGGTCGACGGGGCCGACTTCTGCCGGATTCATCGTGGCGCGAACCTTGACGCGGCGCGTGCCGCGCTCTTCGTCGACCTGGAGGCCGTCGCGGGACATCGCTTCGACATGTGCGGCGAACCGGTCTACGAGCCATGTCTCATGGCCGCCTTCGGTCAGCGCGGCACCGATGGCGCAGCCTAGCGCGCCGGCGCCCAGAAATGCGATCTTCATATGCGTCTCCTTGAATGGAAACGAAGATACGGCTCCGCGGTACATGTTGGCAATGCAATGGGTTTAATAGCGGCATTGCATTTCGCAATATCGCGCAGAGTCTGGAGCCTGACATCGCCGGACTGAACATTGAGATTTTGCGGTTAAGGATCGGTTAAAAAACAGAGCGGTTTCGAGTCCTCGCCCGTGCGCTGCGCTGCCTGTCGGCGTGTCTGCGTGTCCGGTAGCGGCACGCGTTAAGCCGTGCGTTACGCACGGATTGCACGAGCGCATTGAATGGCGCCAATGCGCCGCGATTCTCGATGAGGTGATCTGTGTCGATGGAACGGTCGGCGCCGTGTGCGGCGAATCTTTGCGACACGCATGGCGAAAAGTCGAGAGCCGGGCTCTGAGCGACCCGTGATGGGTAGGCGGCCGACGCGCGTTATCAGCCTATTCAGCAGTGGATTAGTTGCTCCTTCGCAGATCAAGGCAAAGCCTCAGCAGTGAATCACCGCCAAGGCCCGAAACTCAATCCCTCACTTATTCACCATCTTCGCCGGCACACTGATCGCCAGCAAACCGCCGAGCACCATGAACGCCGCCAGCATATACATGCCCGAGTCGTTCGCGGCCGTCGCCTGCTTGAGCCAGCCCACCGCATAGGGGCTAAGAAACCCAGCCAGATTCCCGATCGAATTGATCATGGCGATGCCGGCAGCCGCTCCCGTCCCCGCCAGAATCGCCGTAGGCAAACTCCAAAACAGCGGCAAGGTCGTAAGAATGCCCATCGTCGCAAGCGTCAGCGACGCCATCGCCAGCACGGTGTTATGCGCCCAAACCACGGAAAGCACCAGCCCGATCGCCCCCGCAAACGCAGGCAGCGCAATATGCCAGCGCCGCTCGCGCTTACGGTCGGCGCTACGCGACACGAACACCATCGCGACCACAGCACCCGCGAACGGAATCGCCGAAAGCAATCCGATCATGAACGCATCCGTCACACCGGTCGCCTTAATGATGGTAGGCAACCAGAAGCTCACGCCGTACAAGCCCATCACAAACGAAAAGTACGTAAGACTGAGCATCAACACACGCCCACTCGTGAACACCTGGCGAATCGGCATGTCATGTTTGGTCGCTTCTTCTGCGGAAACATGCCGCTCAAGCAACTGCTGCTCTTCCTTGGTCAACCACTTCGCCTTCGAAATCCGATCGTCCAGCATGGCGAACACCATGATCCCGACGATCACCGAAGGAATTCCTTCGAGCAGAAACAGCCACTGCCAGCCATGCCAGCCGTTCAAGCCGTTAAAGGTCTTCAGGATATAACCCGACACCGGCCCGCCGATCACGCCCGACAACGCGATTGCCGTCATGAACCACGTTGTCATGCGGCCGCGCCTATGCGCCGGATACCAGTAGGTGAGATACAGAATGATGCCTGGGAAGAACCCCGCCTCGGCAAGACCAAGCAAAAACCGCATCACATAGAACATGGTCGGCGTAGTAACGAACATGGTCAGCATGGAGATTACGCCCCACGACACCATGATCCGCGCAATCCACACTCGCGCGCCGACCTTATGCAAAATCACGTTGCTCGGAATCTCGAAGATGAAATAGCCGACAAAGAAAATCCCGGCGCCGAAACCATACACGGCATCGCTCAGCCCAAGATCGCTGGTCATTTGCAGCTTGGCGAAACCGACGTTGACGCGATCCAGATACGCGACCACGTAACAGAGCATGAGAAGCGGCGCGAGCCGCCAACTGACCTTGCGGTAGGTGGCCTCTTCGAAAGTCGAAGGCGGCGCACCCGCGCCGGGATGGTGGAGCGGATTTGCGGGACTAGCCATGGTGTCTCCTCTTTTCTTGTGGAATTGAAGTACCGCCGTCGATCGATTCTATCCGCGCTGCGTGCTCTGCATGACGAATGAATACCCGGGGAAAACACTGACTGCGGCGAGGGCCGCTGCACACGAAACCCTCGCGGGCCAGATGCGGCGCGGCGCTACACGCAACGCCCGCCGTCCACTTCCAGACACACGCCGGTGATGAACTCCGCATCGTCGGAAGCCAGGTAAAGCGCGGCGTTGGCAATGTCCTGCGGCGTCGAGAAACGCCCGAGCGGAATGCCGGCGAGAAAGCGCTGGCGGTTTTCCGGCGTATCTTCGACGCCCATGAATTCGGACAGCAGCGCCGTTTCTCCGATCACCGGATTCACGCAGTTCACGCGTATGCGGTCCGGACCGAGTTCGACCGCCAGCGACTTGCTTGCGATAATCACCGCGCCTTTGCTGCCGTTGTACCAGACGAGCCCGGGGCGCGGCCGCACACCCGCCGTGGACGCAATATTGATGAAGCAGCCGCCGCCTTGCTCGCGGAAATACGGCACGAATTCCTGCACGCTCCAGTAGATGCTCTTCACGTTCACCGCATAGACGCGATCGAATTCGGCTTCCGTCACATCCATCACCGGCTTGTTGCGATGCGTGGTGCCCGCGTTGTTGACGACGATCTGCACGCTGCCGAAGTCTTCAAGCGCGGCCTCGCGCAGCTTTTGCCAGTCCTCACGTTGAGCGACATTGCCCGCCACCGCGATTGCCTTGCCGCCGGCCAACGCGATTTCGCTCGCCACGCGCTCGGCGGCGGGACCGTTCAGATCGTTGACCACCACGTTCGCGCCTTCGCGCGCGTACGTCTTCGCAATGCCTTCACCGAAACCCGAGCCGCCACCCGTGACGATGGCTGTTTTACCTGTCAACCGCATAATGTCTCCGCTGTTTGTTGTGGATGGTGATGCGTCTGCCTGCTAACCATGTTTGATCGCGATGGTCTTGAGCGCCGTGAAGCCGTACAACGCCTCGAAGCCCTTTTCACGCCCGTGGCCTGAATGCTTGACGCCGCCGAACGGCAGTTCGACGCCGCCGCCCGCGCCATAGTTGTTGATGAACACCTGGCCGGAGCGCAAACGTCGGGCGAGCCGCATCTGCCGTGCGCCGTCGCGTGTCCAGATGCCGGCGACGAGGCCGAACGGCGTGCCGTTTGCGAGCTTCAACGCTTCGTCTTCGTCGCTGAACGACATGGCGGCGAGTACGGGGCCGAACACTTCGTCGCGAGCGAGGCGGTGGCTCGCGGGCACGTCGCGCAGCAGCGTGGGCGCCTGATAGAAGCCGCTTTCCGGTGCTTCGGGAATCACCTCGCCGTGCGCCGCCATGGCGATACCGTCGTGTTGCGCATCCGAGAGGAAATCCCACACGCGCCGCTGCTGTTTCGCGTTGATCAGCGGCCCGCAGTCGAGGTCGGCCTGCGAAGGGCCGACGCGCAAGGCGTGAAATGCGCCGCTCAGCCGGTCGAGCAAGGGTTCGTAAATGGCCCGGTCGATCAGCACGCGGCTACCCGCCGAGCAGGTCTGCCCGGCGTTTTGCACGATCGCCGACACCAGCACGGGCAGCGCCGCGTCGAGGTCCGCGTCGGCGAAAACGATTTGCGGCGACTTGCCGCCGAGTTCGAGCGTGACCGGCACGTGATTCTCGGCGGCCATTTGCGTGACGAGCTTGCCGGTATCCGGCGAGCCGGTGAACGAAATGTGATCGATGCCGGGATGACGCGCGAGCGCCGCGCCCGCTTCATGGCCGAAGCCGGTCACTATATTCAGCGCGCCGGCAGGCAAACCCGCTTCAGCAGCCAGTTCGGCGACGCGCAACACGGTCAGGCACGCATCCTCGGCCGGTTTGACGACGCATGCGTTGCCGGCGGCGAGCGCCGCGCCGACGCTGCGCCCGAAAATCTGCATGGGGTAATTCCACGGCACGATATGGCCGGTCACGCCGTGCGGCTCGCGGATGGTCAGCACCGTATAGCCGGCTTGATAGGGCAGCGTTTCGCCGTGCAACTTGTCCGCCGCGCCGGCGTAAAACTCGAAATAGCGGGCGAGGGCGGCCGAATCGGCGCGCGCCTGCTTGAGCGGCTTGCCGGTGTCGCGCGCTTCGAGTTGGGCGAGTTCTTCCTGGCGCGCGGCGACCAGCATGGACAGCCGGTACAGGATGCGGCCGCGTTCGGCGGCGCTGGCTTGACCCCAGGGGCCTTCGAACGCGCGGCGCGCGGCGTGCACGGCGGCGTCGATATCCGCCGCGGTGCCGCGCGCGAGTTGGGTGAAGGGCTGGCCGTCCGAGGGATCGAGTACGGCGATCGTTTCGCCGCCTGATGCGGCGGACCATTCGCCGCCGATGAAATGCCGGGCTTCTTCCATGCATGCTCCTTGAGGTGTCACGAGCACCGCGCTGCGGTGACGTGGTGTTCACAAACGAGAGGCACAATCGAGAGACGCCAGACGATTATCGCCCCGATCCAACGAGGGATGCCATCGGCCGATTGGCTATAATGGCGTATTCCGCACTGTCCGGCCGCAGCGCCGCTGCTCGAGGCGAGTTTCACGTTGCATCCCGTTCGAGCGAGCGCGCCGCACGCCGTGTTCCGAATTCCATCCCGACCAGAGAGCGCTCATGAGCTTCAATAACGTCCCCGCAGGCAAAGACCTTCCGCAAGATTTCAACGTCATCATCGAAATCCCGGCGCAAAGCGATCCGGTGAAGTATGAGGCGGATAAGGAAACGGGCCTGCTCCACGTCGATCGTTTCATCAGCACGGGCATGCGCTATCCTGCGAACTACGGCTACATTCCGCAAACGCTGTCGGGCGACGGCGACCCGGTCGACGTGCTGGTGATCACGCCGTTCCCGCTGCTGGCCGGCTCGGTGGTGCGTGCCCGCGCACTCGGCATGCTGCAAATGACCGACGAATCCGGCGTGGACGCGAAGCTGGTCGCCGTCCCGCACGACAAGGTCTGCCCGATGACCGCCAACCTGAAGTCGATCGAGGACGTCCCGGCGTACCTGAAAGACCAGATCAAGCACTTTTTCGAGCAATACAAGGCGCTCGAGAAGGGCAAGTGGGTGAAGGTCGAGGGCTGGGCGGACATCGAAGCCGCGCACAAGGAAATCACCGAAGGCGCCGCGAACTACAAGAAGTAAGCTGCGTCACACCCGGTGAATAGAAAAAACCGCGCGAGCCTGCAAAGGCCGCGCGGTTTTTTCATGGCTAGTCGAAACACGTGGCCGGCGCGCGCCGCGTAGTCCTGGAGGGCGGGCACATAGACGCAGTGCATCGACAGGATGAACCGAAGCCATTTTTATATCTACGTGTAAACCCGTATTATTGGCCGCCTGCATGCGCGTGCCTGGCGCCAGCCCTCACGCTGCGCTGACGCAACGTCAATCCGCGTTTCCTGGAGCCCATCTTTCGGATGCTGAATCGCAAGTCCAACCCGTCGTCTTCGTCGCAACGCTGGTCGAACTGGCTGTATGCCGTCGCCAGCGCGATCTACCGCAAGCGGCCGGTATGGATGGTGTCGTTTTCGACCAGCGAAGCCAGCCTCTCCGAAGGCTTGCGAGCGGCCTGTGCGTCGACGGCCATGCTCGCGCTCGGCAATGTGCTGCACGAACCGTTATTCGCGTGGGCGGCGATCGGCGCGTTCTGGACCTGCCTCGCCGATGCGGCCGGCTCCAATCGCGCCCGCTTTGCATCGATGATGGGCTTCGCGGTGCTGTCCACGCTGTGCGGCGGCCTGACGGCTTACGCTTCCGGAGCGGGGGCTGTGTTCGCCGCGCTCGCGGTGCTGGTGTTCACGACACTCGGCGCGTTCGGCAGGATCTGGGGCGCCGCCACGTCACAGGTGACGATTCTCGCGGCCACCGCATGCGTCGTGATGGTCGACCGGCCGATGCATAGCGTTCGGCAAGGCATGGCGTTTCTCGGCATCTATCTGGTCGGATGTCTGTTTGCCGTGGCGCTCAGTCTGACGGTCTGGCGCATCCATCCGTTCGGCACGAGCCGCTCGTCGCTGCGCGCCGTGTACCTGCGTCTCGCCGATCTCGCGGTGGACAGCGCGCGGCTGCTCGAACGGCGCGCGGCACGCGGCGAGTGGGCCACGCATGCCGCGAAATTTCGCGCCGATGCGCGCGCCGCGCTGGAGCGCTCGCGCAAGGTGCTGGCGCGCGTACCCGCGTCGAGAACGGGCGGCCGCGAAACCTACGACACGCTGCTCGGCTTGCTGACCGACAGCGAAGCGTTGTTCGCGTATCTGATCGCCGTCTCCGGCGCATGTGAACGAGTCCCGGACCACGCATGGCGCGCGCAACGCGCGGCCCGGCTCCTGACGGTCATGGGCGACGTGCTGCGCGGCATCGGCGCGGCCGCCAACGACGCACAGTGGGCCCGTCTCGCCGATTTGCAACTGCGCTTGCGGCGGTTCGCGCGGCGGCTCGAAACCGCCTTGATGGAACCGGTGACGCTGAAGTCCGATTTCGAACTGGTCGACTTCGCGCCGGTGCACGCGCAGCCCGAAGGCTGGCGCGACAGCGCCGCGCGGCTTTTCACGCGCATCTGGTCCACCTTCAAGGCCAACCTGTCCGTCGAGTCCGTGGGCTTGCGGCATGCGGCCCGCGTCGGCGTGACGACCACCACCGGCTTTCTCGTGATCCGCGCGCTCGGTCTGCCGTTCGGCTACTGGGCCACCATGGCGACGCTGCTGATCCTGCAACCGTCGATTGCCGCGACCTGGCCGCGCAGTATCGAGCGTGCGGCGGGCAGCATTGTCGGCGGCGTGCTGGCGGCGGCGATCGGTTACGCGATCCATTCGCCGCTCGGCATTTCGCTCGCGGTGTTTCCGCTGGTGATGGCGACCATGGCGCTGCGTCCGGTGAGCTACAGCCTTTTCGTGCTGTTCCTCACGCCGACCTTCGTGCTGGTCGCCGACTTCGCGACGCCGGGCGCCAGCGAATTCGCCTATGCGCTCACGCGGCTCGGCAACAACGTGCTCGGTTGCGTATTGGCGCTGCTGGCCACGTTCTATCTCTGGCCGACGCGCGAAAAGATCGACTATCGCGCGTATCTGGGCGAGGCGGTGCGCGCCAATCTCGCCTATCTGAGAGCCGCGCTGGAATCGCCTCGCCGCAGCGAGAAAGAGATGGAGCGCTTGCGACGTGCCGCGGGTCTGGGCAGCAATAACGCAGAGGAAGCCATCGGGCGCATGCGCCTCGAAAAACTCGAGGACACGATGGTCGACACGGTCACGCTGACCGTGTTGAGCCTCTTGCGAAGAATGGCCGGCACCGCGACGCAACTGCGCCTGAGTACAAACCGGCGCGACATGCACGATGAACTCGGCGCGTGGATCGCGACCGTGAGCGCGGACATCGACGCCGCGTTGAGTCGCACCTTGCGGCCGGTGCGCCTTGGGCTCCCCGCGCGAGAAGGGCTGACTTCACTGGAAGCCGATGCGGTGGGGGAGCTTGCGCTGATGCACCGGCTGCTCAACGAGCGGATGCGTGAGGCGAGGGGATAGCACGCGGCGGCGCGAGGAAGAAGGACGAGCCTGAAGCGTTTTCAGGACGCGCCGGTTTTTTCCTCAGCTTGTTCTTCGTCGACAACCGGCTCGGGTTCGGGCAACGGCATCACCGATTCGAGCGTGCGCAGTCCGGCTGCAAGCGCCCGCTTCTCGGAAGGCGACAGCCGTTTGACCCAATACTCCGCGCGCGAAGCAGCAGACCGATCCGTCAATTCGAACGACGCCAGCACCTGCACCGGCTTGCGCGAACGCGTATAACGCGCGCCTTCGCCACTCATGTGTTTGTCGAAGCGCGCCTGCACATCGACGGCGATGCCGGTATAGACGCTGCCGTCCGAGCATTCGAGCAGATAGAGAAACCAGGCCATGAATGCGCATCAGCCTTTGAACGGATTGTGTTCGCGCAGCTCGTCCACATACGCGTGGATGCTGTTCTTTTCGTTGTCGAGAAAGTGGCCGACCGCATCGGCGAAAGCGGGATGCGCGAGCCAGTGCGCCGAACGCGTCACCGTGGGCAGGAAGCCGCGGGCCATCTTGTGCTCGCCCTGGGCGCCGCCTTCGAACGCGCCGAGCTTTTCCTCGATGCAGAATTCGAGCGGCTGGTAATACGCGGTTTCGAAGTGCAGGCACGGCACGTGTTCGAGCGCGCCCCAGTAGCGGCCATACAACGTGCCGCCGGTTTTCGCGTCGCGCTGATACACCACCAGCGAACTCGCGATCGGCTTGCCTTCGTATTCGGCGATCACGAGCAGCAGATTCTCCGGCATCGACGCGCCGATCATGCGGAAGAAATCGAGGTTCAGATACGGACTCGAAAAGTGCTCGCGGTACGTCTGCCGATAGCACTTGCTGAAGAAGCGCCAGTCCGCGTCCTGGATGTCCTCGCCGCGAATCCGGCGCATCGTCACGCCGGCCTCGTGTACTTTACGACGCTCGGCGCGAATGTTCTTGCGCTTCTTCTGTTCGAGCGTGGAGAGGAAATCGTCGAAGTCGCGATAGCCGTCGTTGAGCCAATGAAACTGCACGCCTTCGCGTTGCATCATGCCCATGTCGGTCAGCGCTGTCGCTTCCGTTTCGGTGGGAAACAGCACGTGCAGCGACGACACGTCGGCCTGCTCGGCGAACGCCATCAGCGTCGCGGCCAGGTGCCTGAGCGCATGCGTATCCGCCGACAACAGCCGGTTGCCTTGCACGGGCGTGAACGGCACCGCGCACAACAGCTTCGGGTAATACGGCAAACCGTTGCGCTTGTAGGCGTCGGCCCAGGCCCAGTCGAACACGTACTCCCCGTACGAGTGACCTTTCAGATACACCGGCGCGGCGGCCACGAGCTTGTCCGTGCGCGGGTCCGTCAGCGTGACGAATTGCGGCGCCCAGCCGGTATCCGCGACCGCGCAACGGGTCGCATGCAAGGCGCTCAAAAACTCATGCCGCAGAAACGGCGTGGGCTGCGACTGCTGCGCGAGCAGGGCATTCCATTCCGCGGCGTCCACCTCGGAGGGCGATGCCAGAATGCCCGTGCGATAATCAAAGCGTTCCTGGTTCAATCTGTGTGACTGTTCCCAATGAGCGGCGCGGCGCGCTAGCGGTAAATCAGGCGCCACGCCGTTCGTTTATCCGATTTGTCCATTCCGTCGAGCTAACCAGCCGCGGTACTCGCAAGCCACGTCGGCTTGCCTGTCGATCCTGCCATGAAGACCCGAATCGCTCTTGCTCAAATCAATGTCACCGTCGGCGACTTCGCCGGCAACGTCGCGAAAATCGTCGCTGCCGCGCGTGCCGCGCACAACGATGGTGCGAAGCTGCTGATCGCGCCTGAACTCGCGCTGTCCGGCTATCCGCCCGAAGATCTGCTGTTGCGTCCCGCGTTCTATGCGGCGAGCGCGGCGGCGCTGGCCGACCTCGCCACGCAACTGAAGCCGTTTGCCGGCCTGCATGTGATCGTCGGCCATCCGCTGCGCGACATCACGCATAACGCGGCGCACGGCCATGGTAATGCAAACGCGCCGATCGAGCGCGGCGTGCCGCCGGTCGATACGTTCAACGCGGCCTCGCTGATCGTCGACGGAGAAGTGCGCGGCACGTATCGCAAGCAGGATTTGCCGAACACCGAGGTGTTCGACGAGAAACGCTATTTCGCGTCGGATCCGCAGCCGTTCGTGTTCGAACTCGATGGCGTGAAGTACGGCGTGGTGATCTGCGAGGACGCGTGGCATGCGTCGGCTGCGCAAATGGCGAAGGCGGCGGGCGCGCAAGTGGTGCTGATTCCGAACGGCTCGCCGTATCACCTGAACAAGGAAGCAGTGCGCTTCGACATTCTGCGCGCGCGGATTCGCGAGACCGGACTGCCGATGGTCTACGTGAACATGGTCGGCGCGCAGGACGAACTGGTATTCGACGGCGGCTCGTTCGTGCTCGACGCGCAGGGCGAACTGGTCGCGAAGATGGCGCAGTTCGAGGAAGCGACCGCGATCGTCGAATTCGAAGACGGCAAGCCGCTGCGCGCGCCGATCGCGCCGGAGCAGTCGATCGAAGCGCAGGTTTACGCCGCGCTCGTGATGGGCGTGCGCGACTACATCAACAAGAACGGTTTCCCGGGCGCGCTGATCGGCCTGTCGGGCGGCGTGGATTCGGCGCTGGTGCTGGCCGTCGCATGCGACGCGCTCGGCGCGGACCGCGTGCGCGCGGTGATGATGCCGTCGCGCTACACGGCGGACATTTCCACCACGGACGCCGCCGAAATGGCGCGCCGCGTCGGCGTGCGCTACGACGAAATCGCGATCGCGCCGATGTTCGACGCCTTCCGCAGCTCGCTCGCGGAAGAGTTCGCCGGCCGCGCCGAAGACGCGACCGAAGAAAACATTCAGGCGCGCATTCGCGGCACCTTGCTGATGGCGCTGTCCAACAAGTTCGGCTCGATCGTGCTGACCACTGGCAACAAGAGCGAAATGGCCGTGGGCTACTGCACGTTATACGGCGACATGGCCGGCGGCTTCGCGGTCATCAAGGACATTGCGAAAACGCTGGTTTACCGGCTGTGCCACTACCGCAACCAGGCTACTGCCTTCGACAAGCAGGACGTCATTCCCGAGCGGATTCTGACGCGCGCGCCGTCGGCGGAACTGCGCGAGAACCAGACCGATCAGGACAGCTTGCCGGAATACGACGTACTCGACGCGATCATGCGCATGTACATGGAAGAGGACCGCTCGCTCGCCGAAATCGTCGCGGCGGGCTACGCGGTCGACGACGTCAAACGCGTCACGCGCCTCATCAAGATCAACGAATACAAGCGGCGTCAGGCGCCGATCGGCATTCGCGTCACGCATCGCGCGTTCGGGCGCGACTGGCGTTATCCGATCACGTCGCGCTACACCGAACCGGTGGAGTGAGCTTTAAGCGAACCGCTGCGGACTTACCCGTAGCACGCGCCGGATTGCCGCAATGCATCCGGCGCGGCGTAGAATAAAAATCATCCCTTTCCTTTTCACTCTTCCAGACACGAGACGAGGTTCGCCATGAAGCGCATCACTGCAGTCATCAAACCGTTCAAACTCGACGAAGTGCGCGAGGCGCTCGCTGAAGTCGGCCTCACCGGGCTGACCGTGACCGAGGTCAAAGGCTTTGGCCGTCAGAAAGGCCACACCGAGCTCTATCGTGGTGCAGAGTACGTGGTCGACTTTCTGCCGAAAGTGAAGATCGAAGTGGTGGTGGCGGACAACCAGTGCGACCAGGTGATCGATGCGATCATCGGCGCGGCACGCACGGGCAAGATCGGCGACGGCAAGATTTTCGTCGCGGACGTGGAGCGCGTGATCCGCATTCGTACCGGCGAAGAAAACGAAGCAGCGGTTTGACGCAGCTGAGTTTGTTGTCTTAAAGCAGGAACCGAGCGGCGGAATGTGCCAACCGTAGTCCGCTGTACGACATCAGCCATGAATGCACCGCGCCGGTGCGCTCAGGCAGTGGTAAAACCGCGCGCTCAAATAAAAAACGGTGCGATACCCTTTCGGACATCGCACCGATACGCGCCTCTCGCAGCAGCGTGAAAAAGATTCTCTTGAAGAACTCTTGACGACACCCCGAAGGAAATCCCTTCGGGGAACACCGTTCGATTAGAACGAGTGTTGAATACCTGCGTACACGCCAGTCTGGCTATGACCCGGCAGCGGGTTGTCCGTGCTGGTCGACGTACCTGCGTTGTTCGCATTCAGGCCGTAGTTAGCCGTCTTGCTGTTTTGCGTCGTCGCGACCTGGATGTCCAGCAGCGTGCGCTTGGACAGGTTGTACGAGCCGCCGACCGTGTAGATCGTCGCGTTGCCTGCGCCATTGTTGCCGTTCACGTGGTAGACCGCTGCAATCAGCGCCGCAGCCGGCGTTGCTTGCCACGTCACACCGCCCCATTCGTGATCCAGAGTTGTCGGCTGGCCCGGCAGAACGCCCTGAGCACCTGCCGAACGGACGGCCTGGTAAGCCGCCTGAATCTTGAACTGGCCGAGGAACACGTTCACGAGAGCCGAGTATTCACGCGATGCCGCGAATACGCCGTTGCCGATGTTGCCCGGGTTGACCGTGCTTGCGTTCGGGCCGTACAGGACGCCGTTAGCCGGGTTGCGGATTTCGTCGTACAGACCGCGAATCTGGAACAGCGAGCTCGTGTAGGTGATCTGCGCGCCAGCTTCGCGACCTTGAGCGGTCGTGCCGTTGCCGTTCCAGCTCGTTGCATTCGACAGCGCGTATTGACCGTAGAAGTCAAAGCCGGCGATCTTCGGCGACTGGTACGCGAAGTTGTTGCTCGATTGCGGCCAGTTGCGGCCACGCACCAGCGACGCCGACGACCAGTTCGATTGACCGAACGGGTCGAAGTCCCACACGCCGTTCGAGATGTACAGCATGCGGCCCATCGTGAACGTACCGTACTGGTCGTTCGACAGGCCGACAGTTGCCCAACGATTGAAGAGACCGCCGCCGCCAGGGCCTGCACCCGTCATGGTGTTGAAGGAGCCTTCCAACTGGAACAGGACCTTGTTGCCACCACCAATGTCCTCAACGCCCTTCAAGCCCCACAGGCTGGTACCCCAGTCACCGCTTTCCGCGCGCCAACGGTTCGTGCTGCCCGTTGCCGAGCCAGCTGCGTTCGAGCCTTGCGGAACGCCCGTCATGTATTCGATACCGGCGTCAAGGCGGCCGTACAGCGTCACGCTGCTTTGGGCGTGCGCAACAACACCGGCTGTCATCAGCGCAGCGGCGAGCAAAGCTTTCTTCATCTTCTCCTCCATACCCTGTCAAAAAGTGAAACCCAGTACTGCGAATGGTGCTCGGCCGCGATTGCGCCGAACAGAAATCGGTACCAGGGAGATTAGCGGGTGGATTGGGTCTCCTGCCGTGACGTGTAGCCTTGGGGCTATCTGGTCGTCATGCCGATCCCTCGCCGACCGGTTCTCCTCTGTGCTTTGAAGTGAAACTACTTTTAATGAACTTTGTTTTGCTACTTTGGTTACTAATTTATCAAAAATACCCTGAACTGGGAGAAGAAATTAGTACCTGCCTTGATCGATGTCTCCAAATTGCAATAACAATGTGCGCGACGACCTGCTGCAAGCGCTTCGAAAAACGCGGAAACCCTTACGTGACAAGGGAATCACGGATCGGCGAGGGTAAGGTTAAGGATTGCCACTATTGACGCTTGAAATGCGGCAGAGTAGGGCGAAACCGCGGGGGCGGACGGCTCGCGGAGAGCGGTTTTGGCGGCGGAAATCGCCGGAATGCACAGGTGAGCGAAACAAAAAAGGCGCTAGAAAGCGCCTTGTAATACTACTTTGACTACAACCCAAATAGCGGGCTGCGTTTAAGTCACTATTTGAGCTTCTATTTGAGGCTGCCGGAAAGGAACTGCTTGAGCCGGTCGCTCTTCGTGTTCCTGAATACTTCGTCCGGGTGGCCTTCTTCTTCCACCCGGCCTTGATGCAGAAACATCACGTGATTCGACACGTTGCGCGCGAAGGCCATTTCATGCGTGACGACGATCATCGTGCGGCCTTCTTCGGCGAGCGTCTGCATCACCTTGAGCACTTCGCCGACCAACTCGGGGTCGAGCGCGGAAGTCGGTTCGTCGAACAGCATCACATCCGGATGCATGGCCAGCGCGCGGGCAATCGCCACACGCTGCTGCTGGCCGCCCGACAGATGCGACGGATACTGTTTCTCCAGGCGCGGCGCGAGCCCGACCTTTTCCAGATATTCGCGAGCTCGGTCTTCGGCTTCCTTGCGCTTCAGACCCAGCACGTTGACCGGCGCCTCGATGATGTTTTCGAGCACGTTCATGTGCGACCACAGGTTGAAGTGCTGGAACACCATCGACAGCCTGGTGCGCACCCGCTGCAATTGCTTCGGGTCCGACACGCGCAGCGCGCCGTTCTTGCCGATCTGCGTGCGCACTTCTTCACCGTCGACGAAGATGCGTCCCGAGTTCGGCTGTTCGAGAAAGTTGATGCAGCGAAGCATCGTGCTCTTGCCCGAGCCGGACGAGCCGATCACGCTGATCACGTCGCCGGCGTTGGCCTTGAGCGACACGCCCTTGAGCACTTCGTTGTCGCCATACTGTTTGTGAAGCTCGTCGACGAATAGCTTCTGCTTCTTGGTGGTCATCAGGATCCTTGGGCGTGCTTACTTGCTGAGGGCGCGGTGCCTCGGGTTACTTGCCTTGCGGCCGCAGGTAAGCGAGCCAGCGGCGCTCGGCGCGGCGGAACAGCCACACGAGCGCGAAAGAAATGCACAGATAGAGCAGGGCGGCAATGCCGAACGCGTTGAACGACTGATACGTCGCGGAGTTCACATCGCGCGCGATCTTGAGGATGTCCGGCACGGTGGCGGTGAACGCGACGGTGGTGGCGTGCAGCATCAGGATCACTTCATTGCTGTAGTAGGGCAATGCGCGGCGCAGGGCCGACGGCAGAATCACGCGCCGGTACAGCGTGAACGACGACATGCCGTACGCGCGCGCCGCTTCGATCTCGCCGTACGGCGTTGCCTTGATCGCGCCGGCGAAAATCTCGGTGGTGTATGCGCAGGTGTTCAGCGTGAAAGCGAGCAGCGTGCAATGCATGCCGTCGCGGAAGAACGCATTGGTGAGTTCGTGATTGCGAATGATCTCAAGACTGTACAAGCCGGTGTAGCAAAGCAGTAGTTGCACATACAACGGCGTGCCGCGAAAGATGTACGTATACAGCCACACCAGCGTGGAGAGCCACTTCTTCTTCGATACGCGGGCCACCGCGAGCGGAATCGACAGACAGAAGCCGAGCCCGATCGACACCACCAGCAGCCACAGCGTGATTGCGACGCCGGTGATGCGATAGCCGTCGGTGTAGAGATAATTGCGCCAGTATTCCTGAATGATCTCGATCATAGATCCGCCTTTCGCACGCCGGTCGAGTAACGCTTTTCGAGGTACATCAGCACGAAGTTGGACACTGTGGTGATGACGAGATAGATCGCCCCCGCGAACAGGGTGAAGAAGAAGAACCGCAACGTGCCCTTGCCCGCGTCCTGCGAAGCCTTGACCACGTCGGCGAGGCCGATGATCGATACCAGCGCGGTGGCCTTGACCATCACCTGCCAGTTGTTGCCGATGCCGGGCAGCGCGAAGCGCATCATCTGCGGGAACATCACGCGGGAGAACACCTGCCAGCCGGTCATGCCGTAAGCGGCGCCGGCTTCGAGCTGGCCGCGCGGCACGGCGAGGAACGCGCCGCGGAAGGTCTCGGTGAAGTACGCGCCGTAAATGAAGCCGAGCACCGCGACGCCGGCCACGAAAGGATCGATGTCGATCTGGTCCCAGCCAAGCAAGTCGGTCAGGTTGTTCAGCCAGATCTGGATGCTGTAGAAGAGCAGCAGCATCAGCACCAGGTCGGGCACGCCGCGCACGAGTGTGGTGTAGACCGTGCCGACGCCGTAGGAGAAACGGTTTTTCGACAGCTTCGCCGCCGCGCCGAGCAGGCCCAGCACGAAAGCGAACGCCAGCGACAACACCGCCAGTTTGACGGTCTGCCAGGTGCCGTTGAGGAGCAGCGGGCCGTAGCCTTGAAGGAACATAGGGGGTCCTTGACGATGCGTTTGCGACACACCGCGAAAGACGCGGCCAACTCTGCGCCGCGTTTGCCGCGAGCTTCGGGCTCGCTGTGATCTGCGGCGCACAGCGCACCGCTGTGCAAATCATGACTGCATGACCGTTGCCGGTCTTGCAGCGCGCTTTTCGACTCTTGTTGTGAAACTGCGGGTAAATCTACTGCCGACTGTATTACGAAGCCTCGCGAAAGCCCATGCGGGCGAGCCCCGAGTTTCGTGGGTGCTGCGTGTGTTTCCTCGATTCAACGTCTGGACTTAATTGGCCGTCGCTATTCTAGGCGGTCAAAATTGTCGCGCCGCCCGGGCTTGCGGCTTCGGAGCGCGACGCGTCCATTCGATGCAACGAGACAGTCTGACGCGGGGCTGAAACCGGCCGGCGACCCATCGCGGCCCGCCATGCCGGACCCGCCGGTGCACGTTCGGCGCCAACGCGATCGCGAAAAGGGCGGTATTTTACCCGAACAGGGACGATGCGCCAGTCCGGGACGCCGCCGGCGGCAAACTGGCGTGCGCGGCCGTTGTGCGAGCGCGACGTTATCGCGTTCCTTCACCACGCCTGATTGCGCGGATTTATGAAACGATCCGGTGCACCCGCGCGGATTGTTTAGTGGAGGCCGTGCCCATACATTCCCGGCATCACTGTTTACTCACCAGGAGTCCTTCCATGTTCGAGATTCGCCGCTCCGAAGAACGCGGTCACGCCAACCACGGCTGGCTCGACTCGTATCACAGCTTCTCTTTTGCCGACTATCGCGATCCTCAGCACGTGCATTTCGGCCCGCTGCGGGTCATCAACGAAGACCGTATCGCCGGCGGCGAGGGCTTCGGCACGCACGGCCATCGCGACATGGAAATCGTCACCTATGTGCTCGAAGGCGCGCTGGCCCACCGCGACAGCATGGGCAACGGCTCGACGATCCGTCCCGGCGACGTGCAGCGCATGAGCGCGGGGACCGGCGTGCAGCACAGCGAGTTCAACGCGTCGCAGGACGAGTCCGCGCATCTGCTGCAGATCTGGGTGATTCCGCAACGCGCGGGCGACCAGCCGAGCTACGAGGAAAAGCGTTTCGACGCCGCCGACAAGCGCGGCCGCCTGCGAGTGGTCGCTTCGCCCGACGGCCGCGACGGTTCGGTGACGATCCATGCGGACGCGTCGATTTACGCGGCGCTGATCGATGGCGAAGAAACGGCGACGTTCGCGCTGCCCAAAGGACGCCTCGCGTATGTGCACGTGGCGCGCGGCGCGCTGACGGTGAATGGAAAAGCGCTCCATGCAGGGGACGCCGCCAAGCTCAGCGACACGGATACGGTTACCCTGGAGAAGGGCGAGAACGCTGAAGTGCTGCTGTTCGATCTGGGGCAGCTCAACGGCTAAGCCGTTATCCCCCGGTGGGGCTTTCACTGAAGGAATAGTTGAAGGCGCAACGAGCACGCCTCACACATGCATCACGGTAGTCCGCGCGCACCGTGTCGCGCCGTAGTAAAAAAACGCCACGGAGGGCAAGCCTCCGTGGCGTTTTCGCATTCAGCAGCACAGACGGCCGACGGCCACGCGAGCCGCCTGCGCATCTACACCGAGCCGCTTACTGATTGGCCGCCGGCGCCGAAGCCGCACCCTTACGCTGCTCCCAGTGCTCGCGCATCTTTTCATGACGTGACTCCATCTTCGCAAAGCGCTGTTTGAGCGCCGTGCTGACGGTGGTCTTTTGCTGGTCGTTCAGGCCGTTGTAGAACTTGAGCCACGCGTCCGAGGTTTGCTGACGCAGTTGCGCGTCTTTCTGTTCGACCTGCTGGTGCGTGGCGGCCATGGCGTTCAGATCCAGGATCGGCTGCTGCTGCGCGGCCTTGAACTGGTTCTTGATCTGCTCATGGTTGGCGCGCATGGCTTCGTGGTTCAGCTTCATGGTGTCGAGCGCGGCCTGCCACTGCTTTTCCTGATCCGCGTTCAGCTTCAACTGATCGTGGAGTTGCGTCAGTTCCTTCATGAAGTGGCCGTGCCAGCCGCCAGGGCCGCCATGGTCGGCGGTGGGTTGTGCGCCATAGGCAGCGCCCGCGCCGATGGCGAGAGCAGTGGCGGCGACGGCGAGAACGCGCGAGATCTTTTTGGTAGACATGTGAGACTCCCTGTAATGGAATAGCCGACGATGCAACCGGTTAAAGTGGACGGCGTGCACTCGGTAAGACAGAGCGTAGAGAACTGCGCAGGCCGCTGTGTTACGTGGCAGGATGCGGCTGTTACGGGGGATTACGCACAGCTTTCACCGTAACACCCGGTAACCCTTGGGGCCGGTTTGAAATCCAAAACCCTTCCTGTCGCGCGTTAAACTTCATCCCATGGCTACTCAAATACTTGTTGTCGACGACGACGTCGAATTGCGCGATCTGCTCCGCGACTATCTGGCCCGCCAGGGCATCGAGGTTTCGGTGCTGCACGACGCGGGCTCGCTCGAGCGCAGGCTCGAACGCGAGCGTCCGGATTTGATCGTGCTCGACCTGATGATGCCGGGCGTCGACGGGCTCACCGCCCTGCGCAAGCTGCGCGCGTCGGGCGACGACATCCCCGTGATCATGCTCACGGCGCGGGCGGACGACGTCGACCGGATCGTCGGGCTGGAACTCGGCGCCGACGACTACCTCGGCAAGCCGTTCAATCCGCGCGAGCTGCTGGCGCGCGTGCAGGCCGTGCTGCGCCGGCGCCGCACGCTGCCGTCGGCGGCGGCGCCGGAACAGCGCGAGCCGTTCAACTTCGGCCGCTTCAAGCTCGACTTCCAGTTGCGCACGCTGCATCTGGAAGACAAGCCGCTCACGTTGTCGGGCAGCGAGTTCGCGCTGCTGAAGATTTTCGTCAATCACCCAATGCGCACGCTCACGCGCGAGCGCCTGCTCGAACTGCTGCACGGTCCGGAATACGACGGCACCGACCGCGGTATCGACGTGCAGGTCTGGCGTCTGCGCCGCATTCTCGAAACCGACCCGTCCACGCCGCGCTTCATTCAAACGGTGCGCGGCCGCGGCTACGTGTTCGTGCCCGACGGCGAACAGAATGCGCCGGCCCATTGATTCGCTGTTCGGGCGGCTAGCGCTGCTGGTCGTCGCCGTGCTGCTGCTGTCGCATTTCGCGTGGTATGCGCTCATGCGCCTCGAACGCAGTCAGCTGCAAACACGCTACGCGGTCGAAGAAGCCACCTTTCTCGTCGACGCGGTGCGTCAGCACGTCGCCCGAACGCCGGATCAGCCCTTGCCGTCGCGCGTCAAACTGGTCGACCCGGCGAGCCCGGAAGTGCCGCCGGAGGTCGCGGACATGCCGCCGCCACTCGAACGTTTCGTCGAAGACGTGCGCGATCGCATGCCGTCCGGCACGCAGGTGCGCATCGGTCAGCCGGGCCGCCCGCCCACGCTATGGGTGCGCGCGCCCTCCGACCGCAGCTGGATCGTCGTGCCGGTGCAGCCGTTGCGCACGCCGCGCTCGCTCGACCGCACGGTGCTGTGGCTTGCCATCATTTTCTCGTTCGCGGTGATGGCGGCGCTGTTCGCCGCCTGGGCGCTGCAGCAGCCGTTGCGCTCGCTCGCCCAGGCGGTGGCGCGTTTCGGCCGCGGTCAGCCGGTGCCGCCGGTGCCGGAGCGCGGGCCGCGCGAGTTGCGTCAACTCACGCACGGTTTTAATCAGATGGTCCAGGAAGTGGCGCGCACGGAGAACGACCGCGCCGTCATGCTGGCGGGCGTGGCGCACGATCTGAAAACGCCGCTCGCGCGTTTGCGGCTGCGCGCCGAAATGATGGACGAAGCGAAGATGCGCGACGGCGTGGTGCGCGACGTCGATTCCATGACGCATATCGTCGAACAGTTTCTGGTGTTTGCCCACGACGGCGCCGATCGCAGCGAGGCGGTCGAAGTGGACGCGCAGTGCGAGCGGATCGTGCGCAGCTATCGCGCGGTGGCCTCCGGTACACCCACCGTGCAGACCGAACTCAACGCGGGGCCGGCGTTCCTGCTGCCCGCCGCCACACTCGACCGGATTCTGTCGAATCTGCTCGACAACGCGCATGCGTATGGCGCGCCGCCGGTCGTCGTCGCCACAGCGCGTACTGCGGAAGGCTTCACTTTGTCGGTGAGCGACAACGGCAGCGGTATCGCCGCCCAGGATCTGATCAATGCGAGCCGGCCGTTCGTACGGCTCGATCCGGCGCGCGGCGGCAACGGCCATAGCGGCCTCGGGCTTGCCATTGTCGAACGGCTGGTGCGGCGTGCCGGTGGCGAGTGGGAGATCGGCAACCACGGCGGTCGTGGTTTGCGAGTCTTGATGAGCTTTCCGCTCGAAGTGCTGCCGCGGGCCGCGGCAACTTCGGAGAATGCCTGGGGTTAATCGGTGCGCGGCGCGGGCTCGGCAGTCCGTGCCGCGTCTTGAGATCCGAGCGCAAGATCCAGAAGGCGCGGCCGGAAACCGGTGTGCTAGTCCGAGAACAACGTATTCAGCGCATTCGCCGCGTCGCTATCCACCGTATTCCACGTGACCGTTTCCGCTTCGAAAATATAGTGGGTGGTGTATTTGCCCAGACGTGCCAGGATCTCCTCCTGAATCAGTTCCGGCGCGACGGCCAGTTTCAGATACCACGCGGTGGACGACAGGCGCGTCTGGAACGCGCCGTATTCAGCCAGCAGATGGTCGAACGCGTCAGCATCCTGATCGCGGCAGACGATGACCAAATTTCCCTTCATGCGAATCTCCCGTTAAAGCGGTAGCGGCAACCTCGATATCAGGGTTGATGATACCTGCTTCGTCAGAGATGCCCGAGGTCGCGTCTTGCCTTGCGTCAGATGGCGGACTGATTGAGCCGCCGGTGTCCGGCTTCAGCCGGACGCATCACCAGACGTTGGCCATTGTGCGGGTAGGCGGCGCGGTGTCGTCGGGCGGCAAGGCCTCGGTGCGGTCGCGGCCGCCCGATTTCGCCGCGTAGAGCGCCATGTCGGCGCGGCTCATGATCCGCTCGGGCAGATCGTCGGGCGAGAGTTCGGTAATGCCGATGCTCACGCTCAAGCCCACCGAAGGCGGCAACTTCGGCGAAGGTATCGCTTTCAGGCGCAGCCGCAAGCGTTCGACGACTTCGTGGCCGCCGGCCAGGTCCGTGGCCGGCAGCAGCAGACCGAACTCCTCGCCGCCCAGGCGGCCGATCGCGTCGGCGCCGCGCAATTCGGCGCGGCAGGTATCGACGAAATGTTCGAGCGCGCGGTCGCCGGCGGCATGGCCGAAGCGGTCGTTGATCTGCTTGAAGTGGTCGAGGTCGGCGATCGCCATGCACAACGGTTCGTTGCCCGCATGCGCGCGTTCGATCTCATGGCGCAGCAGGTCGAGAAAGTAGCGCCGCGACAGCGCGCCGGTCAGCGCGTCGTGGCGCGCCTCGGCCGACAGCAGCGTGTTGGCGGATTGCAATTGTTCAGCGAGATCGCGCGTGGCGCGATGGTGGCGCCGCTCGCGCACATACGACACCGTGATCACCCACGCCAGCGCGACCGTGCCGGCCAGCGTCAGAAACACCAGCAAATGATCGCGCTTGTGATTGCGCAGCAGTTCCGGCCAGGCCACGAGCGGATCGACCAGATGCGCCGACAGTCCCGAGTTCAGACCGCCGCGCGTCTGATAGAGCGACGGCATGGGTCGCTCGGGCATGCCGAATAGTTGCCCAGCCACGGCGGACGGCACCCACGGCGCCTGTTCGCGTACTTGCGAGTCCACGCTGATCTGGATGTCGGGAATCGTGTCGCGCAGATACGTGATCTTGCGCTCGGCCGGCGTCATGCGCGTGACGCGTGAGTTCGGCAGTGCGCGGCCTTCGAGCTCGCTGTTGTGCGCCATGATGATGACGCCGTTGTCGTCGGCGACGAAGGTGCCGGCGTGCGCGACCCAGTGGCGCAGCCGCGCGATGCCGACCTTCGCGACGACCACGCCGACCAGCAGGCCGTCCGCGTATGCGGGCGCGGCAATGAAGATGCCGGGCTCGCCGCTCGAGCGGCCGACGCCATAGGCTTCGGAGAACGCGCCGAGCAGCGCGTTCGTCAGATAGCCGCGCACCCGCATGTCGGTGCCGACGAAAGAGCGCTCGGCCGCGAGCGGATTGTCGATGGAGTTGCTCGAGGCGACGCAGACTCCGTTGGCGTTGACGAGCCAGATCTGGTCGAGCCCGGAGAAGCCTTGCGCGTCGTGCAGGAAGTTGCTCACGGCGTTCATCTGCGCGTCTTTGAGCAAGGCGGCGCGCAGGACGGGTTCCGTCACTCCACTCTTCACGGCATAATTCTGGGATTGCACCAGAGCGCGCTGGACCACGTCCATTTCGGCCATGGTGGCGGGGATGGCGCGAGACATCGCAAGGTCGCTGGCGATCACCTCCGCCATGTTGTCCACGATCGAGGTGGACATCTGCCGCTGCGCACGCAGGGCTGCGTCCAGCTCTTGCTGTACCATCCGGTCCGCAACCATGCCGGCCACGAACCAGCAAACCAGGACGATCAGCATGAAGCTGACCGGTCCGGCTGCCTGGCGCAAGGTTGTCCTGTTCATCGACCCTCTGATCCGTCTGGCTGTGGCATGCAACTAGCTCATTCGTGGCAGCGCGCTCGCGCGGTTTCACCGCTGTGGAAGCGGTCGGCAATACGCCGTCGCTGTGGCCCGGGATAAACCGATAACAGGCGTCGTCTTCTGATTTTAACCGTCATGGGGCCAGACGCCACCGTTATTGCGGGAATGCGAAGTGCGTCCACCGCGTCCATCGGGTTCTTAACGGCAGCCCGGCCGGATTCTTGACGGTTGTTCGGGTTTGTCCGGTGAGTTCCAGGCCATCGAGGCAGCCCCGCGAGGGTCGACGATGTGGCCGGTGCGCCCCGATAAAAGATCGGCAGCAGGGTCGGCGCATGCTGACTTAAAGGGCGGTGAAAGCAGGTTCTCCGCTATTTATCGCTATTTGCCGCGAAAGGTTGTGCCTGAAACATAGGATGGTGTAGTGTCGTGCCGTCCAAAACAAGGAAAGCTCGCCAGCCCTTACAGGCGGCGCCTGCGGCGACAGGAGTCTGGCTTGACGGTTGAGGTCCTGGGCGGCTCGTCCACGGCACATTCGTCACCGGTTCACGTGTCTCCAACGCTAACGATTTACCGCGCATACGCGTTTTGCCATGCCTGATTTCCGCTTTCCGGACCGACCTTCAGATCGCCGCGCCGAAGCCGCGTCCTCCTTGCTAGGCTTGAACGCCTGGTTCGTCGGGGAGGGTCTCTGATGGACTTCAGCTTCAATCTGAAGCGCACCGCCAATGCATCGGCATGGCGGGTGCTGCCCAATCGCTGGGACTTCGTCGCCTTCCCGCTGATCATCTGTTTGATCGCCATGGCGGCGATCGGCTTTCACGAGACCTTGGCGCCCATGTCGACGCTCAAGACTCAAGCCATCTCGCTCGATCCGGCCAACCTGCCCGAATATGCGATGCGCACCACGCTGCGCATGCTCGCGGCCATGGTCGCCTCGCTGATCTTTACGCTGGTGTATGGCACGCTGGCCGCCAAAAGCCGCCGCGCCGGCCTCGTGCTGGTGCCGATTCTCGACATCCTGCAGTCGGTGCCGGTGCTGGGCTACATTTCGTTTACGGTCACCTTCTTCCTGGCGCTGTTTCCAGGCCGCGTGCTCGGCGCCGAACTCGCGGCGATCTTCGCCATCTTCACGAGCCAGGCGTGGAACATGACGTTCAGCTTCTATCAGTCGCTGCGCACGGTGCCGCGCGATCTGGACGAAGTCTCGCGCGGCTTTCACCTGACTTCATGGCAGCGTTTCTGGAAGCTGGAAGTCCCGTTCTCGATGCCGGGCCTCATCTGGAACATGATGATGTCGATGTCGGGCGGCTGGTTCTTCGTGGTCGCCTCGGAGGCGATCACGGTCGGCAACAGAACGATCATCCTGCCGGGCATCGGCGCCTATCTCGCGCAGGCGATCTCGGATAAGAACCTGCACGCGATCGGCTGGGTGATCCTCGCCATGACCGTCGTGATTCTCGCCTACGACCAGTTGCTGTTCCGCCCGCTCGTCGCGTGGGCCGACAAGTTCCGCATGGAAAACACCAGTTCGGGCGACGCGCCGGAATCGTGGCTGCTCGATCTGATCCGCCGCACCCGCCTGATCCACCGCTTGTTGGTGCCGCTCGGCTGGATGTTCGCCAAGGCCGCGCGCGTGCCGTTCCGGCTGCCGGCGTTCCAGGGGCCGCGCTTCCAGATTCCGCAGATGCAGAAGAGTTCGCGCGTCGGCGATATCGTGTGGGCAGCGCTGGTGCTGCTCACGACCGTCTACGTGGTGTATCGCGTCGTGATCTATGTGCGCACGGGCGTGTCGCTGGACGAAGTCTGGCACGTGTTCGTGCTCGGGCTGATCACGCTGCTGCGGGTGGTGGTGCTGATCGCAATCGCCTCCGTGATCTGGGTGCCGGTGGGTGTGCTGATCGGCTTACGCCCGGCGCTTGCCGAGAAGATCCAGCCGCTCGCGCAGTTCCTCGCCGCGTTCCCGGCCAATCTGCTGTTCCCGGTGTTCGTGATCGCGATCGTGCGCTTTCATCTGAACCCGGACATCTGGTTGTCGCCGCTGATCGTGCTCGGCACGCAGTGGTATATCCTGTTCAACGTGATTGCCGGCGCGACCTCGTATCCGAACGACTATCGCGAGGCGGCCAAGAACTTCCACATTCGCGGCTGGCAATGGTGGCGCCAGGCGATTCTGCCGGGCATTTTCCCGTACTACGTCACCGGCGCGATCACTGCGTCGGGCGGCGCGTGGAATGCGAGCATCGTCGCGGAATTCGTGCAGTGGGGCGACACCAAGGTGGCCGCGCACGGACTCGGCGCCTATATCGCGCAGTCCACCGCCGCGGGCGATTATCCGAAGATCATCGTGGGTATCGCCGTGATGTCCCTGTTCGTGACTCTGTTCAACCGCCTGCTGTGGCGTCCGATGTACGCCTACGCCGAAGCCAAGCTCCGGCTCGATTGAAGAAATAAAGGCAAAACGCGATGCAAAATCCTAAAGCTGCTATGACCGCCGCGCCGATCCAGATTCCGCCGAAGCCGCCGCGCCTCGGCGAAGAGATCCTGCGCGTCAAGGACGTGTGCCGCGGGTTCAACAAGTCGCAGGGCGAACTGCTCGTCCTCGACGACGCAAACCTGTCGCTGCGCGAAGGCGAGATCGTGGGATTGCTGGGCCGTTCGGGCTCGGGCAAGTCGACACTGTTGCGCATCATCGCCGGTCTGATCGAGCCGACCGACGGCGAAGTCACCTATATGGGCAAGCCGCTCGACGGCCCCGCCAAGGGTGTCGCGATGGTGTTCCAGACGTTCGCGCTGTTCCCCTGGCTGACCGTGCTGCAAAACGTGGAAGCGGGTCTCGAAGCGCAAGGCGTCGGCGCGAGCGAACGGCGTACGCGCGCGCTGGCGGCGATCGACCTGATCGGTCTGGATGGTTTCGAAAACGCCTATCCGCGCGAACTGTCGGGCGGTATGCGCCAGCGCGTCGGATTTGCCCGCGCACTGGTGGTCGATCCCACGCTGCTGCTGATGGACGAGCCGTTTTCCGCGCTCGACGTGCTGACCGCCGAAACCCTGCGTACCGACCTGCTCGATCTGTGGACGCAAGGTCGCATGCCGATCAAGGCCGTGCTGATCGTCACGCACAACATCGAGGAAGCGGTGTTCATGTGCGACCGCATTCTGGTGTTGTCGTCGAATCCGGGCCGCGTGATCGCCGAGATCAAGGTGCCGTTCAAGCATCCGCGCAACCGTCTCGATCCGGCGTTCCGCAAGCTGGTGGACGACATCTACGCGAAGATGACCGCGCGTCAAACTGACGAAAAGACCAGGAAGGGCCTTGAGCTGCACAGCTGGCTGCCGCATGTGTCCACCAACCTGATGGCCGGTCTGATCGAAACGCTGGCCGCCGCGCCGTACCACGGCCGCGCGGACATGCCGGAAATCGCGCGCTCGCTGCACCTCGAGGTCGACGATCTGTTCCCGGTCGCTGAAGTGCTGCAGCATCTCGGTTTCGCGGATATCCGCGAAGGCGACATTTTCCTGACGCCGCCCGCGCGCGTGTTCTCCGAGTTCGGCACTCAGGAACGCAAGATGATGTTCGCCGAACATCTGCTGCGTCACGTGCCGCTCGCCGCTCGAATCAAGACGGTGCTCAACGAACGGCCGGGGCATCGCGCGCCGCGCGTGCGCTTCGAGCAGGAGCTGGAGGATTTTCTGTCGGACAGCGCCGCGGAAGAGACGCTCGACGCGGTCATCAACTGGGGCCGTTATGGCGAGATCTTCTCGTACAACGACCAGACCGAAATCTTCAGTCTGGAAGACGTGGAGTCTTGAGCGCGCCCGCGTTGCGCGTTTGAGTCGATCAAGACGCGTGAGGCCGGTTCGAAGCAAAAACGGCAGGGGCGACCCTGCCGTTTTTTCATTGCCGCGCAGTTATTGCAGACTGCCCCAGCGCGTGACGGCCGGTTCCGCGGACGCCCACTTCCAGCCCTTGTCCTGCTGACACGCGCTCGCCGTATACCAGTCCTCATGCGCGCTCGGTCCGTCGCCGTCCTGTACCGAGAAGACGAATTCCTTGCAGAGCGCGAGGGCCGAGCCGAACGCGCGCGTCACGCGCACCTGGCCGTGGCCATTCTCGATTGGCAACGTGTGCTTGACCGCCCACGGCCGTGTCTCGCCCACCGGCATGGCGCCCGCCAATGCGGCGATCATGTTCTGCTGATCGGTGTGCATGACGCGCATGTAGCGGCCGACGGCCTCGTCGGTCGCAGCCTGCACGGCAATGCCGACACCGATGGCGATGGCCGGATTGGATGTCACCAGCCCGGACGCGACGCCCGCTGCCGCGCCGCTCGCCGCGCCGACCGACGAGCAGCCGCTCGTCAGCACACTTGCGCCGACGCACAGCGCGCCGGCCAGCACCAGCCGCAGCCGGCTGCCGGACCAGGCGGCGAGGCGAGGGCGGCGCGCCGTGAAGGCAGCCGTATGCGAACGCGCCGTCATTGCAACGCGCCCCAACGTTCGGTAGCGGGTTCGGCCGACGCCCATTTCCAGTTGTCGCCGTCGCGGCAAATCGATGCCACGTAAAACGCGCTGCTTGCCGGCACGTTCTTGGTGGCGGTCTGATCGACTGAGAAGACGATTTCCTTGCAGTCGAGCGCGCCCGCGCTGATTGTGCGGCTGACAGTAACGCGGCCGTGCTCGTCGTCTTCGATCGGCATGGAATGGGTCACACTCCACGGGGCGATTGCGCCGACGTCGAGCGGCCCGGCGATTTTTGCGATGCCGTCCTGCGTATTCTTGTGAACCACGCGCTCCGAGTACTGGACGCCCGCACGCGCCGCGGCCACTGCGCCAAGACCGATGCCGGTCGCGACGGCCGCGTTGCTGGTGACTTTCGCCGCGAGCGCGGCGCCTGCGATACCGGCGCCGGCGGTCGCGCCTTCTGAATAGAGCGAGCTACAGCCGCTCAGCGCCGACGAGATCACCACGGCTAGAGCGACGAGCGCCGTTGCATTGGGACGTCCGCGCCCGGCTGTTCTTTTTGCCCATTCGGCCCACACCATACTTTTTTGCATTTCCCTGTCTCTGCTCCTGCAAGTGCCTTTCATTCGCGCTCGACAACCGTTACGCGAACGAGCAACACGCGTTCCCCACCTAGCAATGCGTGTGCCGCATTTTGCAGGATGCTATTTGTAATTGGCAGAGGGAAAATGCAAGCAATTGCAAAAGATGGTGCGAGACAAAAGGGTTTCTGTTTGGGCAGAACCCATTTTGATTGGCGGTGCGAACGGATTTGGTTTGCTTTTCAAGACGCACGAAGCACGCTTGCTTGCAGCGGTTGGCCAGCCGCTGAAGCTCGCGCGCACTCGATCACTCCGGCACGCGAGGCACGCACTCACGCCGCTTCACTCCATGAGTGCCGCGGCATAGTTTATTGGTCGGGGTCTTCTTCGGCGCTTTCGTCGCCGTAAGCGCTCAAGCGGTTGTACAAGGTTTTCAGACTCACGCCGAGCGCTTTGGCCGCGCGCCGTTTGTCGCCGCCGCAATATTTGAGCGTGCCGAGAATGATCTGCTTTTGCGCGTCGGCGAGCGGTGTGCCGATCCATACGCTCATCGCGTCGCCCTGCGTCGTCGGCTTTTTCACGCGCGACGCGAGATGCGGATGCGGCAACTCCACGATCTTTTCCGCAAGAATGAATGCGCGATAGACCGCGTTCTTCAACTCGCGCACGTTGCCCGGCCATGACCAGGTGCGCAGCGTTTCGATCGAGCGCTTGCTGAAACTTTTGCTCGTGCCTTCCTGCTGATTCAGCAGCGCGAGGAAGTGTTGCGCGAGCAGTTCGCGGTCGTTCTCGCGCTCGCGCAGCGGCGGCGCGCGCAGCGGAAAAACCGCGAGCCGGTACATGAGGTCTTCACGCAGACCGTTTTCCTTGACGGCCACCGCGGGGTCGCGATTGGTCGCGGCGATCACGCGCACGTTGCCGCTGATCAGGTCGTTGCCGCCGACCCGATAGAAGGTGCCGGTTTCCAGCGCGCGCAGCAGCTTGACCTGGCGCACCGGCGCCATCTCGGTAATTTCGTCGAGGAACAGCGTGCCGCCGTTCGCGTGTTCGAAGTAGCCGACGCGGCCCTGGACCGCGCCTGTGAAGCTGCCTTTCTCGTGGCCGAACAGTTCGGCTTCGATGAGTTCGTCGGGAATCGCGCCGCAATTCACCGCGACGAACGGTGCATCCCTGCGGTTGCTTTGATCGTGAATCGTGCGGGCGATCAGCTCCTTGCCGGTGCCCGATTCGCCGATGATCAGCGCGGTCGCGTCAGTGCCCGCGACGCGCTCGATCTGCTGGTATAGATCCAGCATTACCGGCGACGAGCCATACAGCAAGCCGTACGATTTGAGTCCCACGATGCCGTCCGCGACGCGCTGCTTCGCCATTGCCGAAGCATTGCCTCCGCCGGTGACGGTGGGCGAGGCGAGGTCGATTGACGCCATAAACGGGGGTCCTGTGCAAATGAATGTGTTGTTACGGCGCGCAGGCCTGGAACGAGATTAACCAGCGAGGCCGCTATCTCTCAAACGTTGATTTAACCACTTTGGCACCGTTTTCGGCAAACGATCTGAGGGTTGGAAAACTGCGTGGCGCCAGATCGGTCGAAAGTGCCCGGCTCGGGGTTTGCTTGCTACGAGCAAGGCGAACTTACCGGGCACGGCGTTTGCGACACCGATCCGACACGCGTGTGCTTTTTCATGCGATCGCATGGCATATGTTGCGCGACGGCGGCGATCGGCATTCGCCAATTTGCAGCGTTATGCGCACTCGCCGGAACGCACACGCAACGCCGAACTCAGACCAGGAGTGAATGATGACTGACACCACGCAACAGCTTGCACTCGGCGGCCAGAAGATTGTCGAGGATCTGCGAGTGCTGCTGAAGGACTCGGAAGAAATGCTGCGCCTTGCCGCCAATGTGCCGGGCGAAGGCGTCGGCGCGTTGCGCGACAAACTCGGCACGCACGTCGAGACGCTGCAATCGGCGCTTGGCGACGCGCAGCAGAACGCGCAGCGGCGTTATCGAGCCGCCACCATCAATACCGAACGCTACGTGCGGCATAACCCGTGGCGTTCGATCGGCATTGCCGCGGGCGTCGGCTTTGTGCTCGGCGTGCTCACTGCGCGCTAAGGCGCTTCACAGTTTTAATCCGCTTCATGACGACAAGGAGTTCACGATGGCACGACCCAAGATCGGCATCTTCGGCGCACTGATGGCGCTCGGCGGTTTTCTGGCAGTGCGCTACGTGCAGCAGCGCAACCGCGCCGCGCAAATCCCGGTGGCGCGCGAGTTGAACCGTTGGGAAAACGAGGGCGGTACGGTCGCGGCGCCGACGTCCAATCAGGCGACCACGGCGGGTAGCGCAAGCCCGAGCGCGCATGGCGCCAACGGCTCCGCTTACCCGAACGGCAATGGCGGCCCTTGGCCGTTCCCGCGTAGTTGAGCCACTTGTCCGCACTGCATTGCCGGCTCGCCGCAGGGACGGCGGCGCCCGGTATGCATTGCTAATTTGTCTCTGTAAAGCCGTATAATAGGTAAATAAACAACAATGACGGTTTGGGCGGGTGGGTTTGCCCTCATATTGTTGCAAGATTGAATCAAGTCGTTCGGCTTGGCATGTTGGGTTGGAGTTGGTGGGCGCTCACATTAGCGCCCGCGGCAACGGCCAGGCGACAGGTCGGCGGCACGCATTTCAACATGCGCCTTTGCATGTTTTCCCACACCCACGCTTGCAGGCTTTCGAGACGCGATGCCACATGTACTGATTGTCGATGACGATGCCGGTACCCGCGAGGCACTTTCCGCCATCATCGGGGAAGATGGCCTGACCACCGCCACCGCGGGCGATTTGCGCGAAGCGCGCATTCAACTGGTCCGGCAGATGCCGGACGTCGTTTTTACGGACCTGAAGCTGCCGGACGGCAGCGGGGTCGACCTGTTCGAAGATCTGGATCCGCGCTCCGGCGTGGAAGTGATCGTGATTACCGGCCATGCCACGGTGGAGTCGGCCGTCAACGCGCTAAAGATGGGCGCCACCGATTATCTGGTCAAGCCGATCAACATGCAGCGCGTCAAGGCGATTCTCTCGCGCTTGCCGCGCGCCGGCGACCTGAAGGCGGAAATCGGCACGTTGCGCGGGGAACTGCGCCGCATGGGCCGCTTCGGTCTGATGCTCGGCAATTCGCCGGCCATGCAGGAGGTGTACGACCAGATCGGCCGCGTCGCGCCGACGGCGGCCTCGGTCATGCTGGTGGGCGAGTCGGGCACCGGCAAGGAAGTCGCCGCGCAGACGCTGCACCAGCTCAGCTTGCGTCGCAAGCACGCGTTCCTCGCTGTGAATTGCGGCGCGATTTCGCCGAACCTGATCGAATCGGAAATGTTCGGCCACGAGCGCGGCTCGTTCACCGGCGCGGATCGTCAGCACAAGGGCTATTTCGAGCGGGCGAACGGCGGCACGCTGTTCCTCGACGAAATCACCGAGATGCCGATCGAGTTGCAGGTGAAGCTGTTGCGCGTGCTCGAAACCGGCATGTTCATGCGGGTCGGTACGACCAAGGAAATCGAAACGGACGTGCGCCTGATTGCGGCGACCAACCGCGATCCCGAGCAGGCCGTGCTGGAAGGCAAGCTGCGGCTCGACTTGTACCACCGGTTAAACGTGTTTCCGATCAGCCTGCCGCCGTTGCGCGAGCGGGGCAAGGATGTGGAACTGCTGGCCCAGGCTTTCCTTGACGAACTCAACGAACGCCACAGCACGAAGAAGCATTTCCCCGCAGCCGTGAAGGACATGCTGATGTCCTATCCGTGGCCGGGCAATGTGCGCGAATTGAAGAACTACGTGCAGCGCGCGCACATCATGTCCGGTACGGATTCGGACAGCACGGCGACGGTGCCGCTGCAGATCACGCTGTCGAAGCCCGCGGCCGGTACGGCGATCACGATTCCATTCGGCACGTCGCTCGCCGAAGCGGATCGTCAACTGATCCTGGCCACGCTCGAGCAGTGCGGCGGCGTGAAGACGCGGGCCGCTGAGATTCTCGGCATCAGCTTGAAGACGCTGTATAACCGCCTCGTCGAATACGGCAACGACGCGCGTGAAGACGGCGACGCCGCCGACGAGTCGCGCGCATTGGGCGGCGCGGACGCTTAACGCCGCCAGCGCCGCTGACACATCCGGCGCAACCAGCCGGTGCAACCAGCCGGGGGCGCATCCGTGACGGCACAAGCCTTGCTGCGAGCCAGTGGAACGCAAACGAGGATAAATAATATGCCGGACTACGCTGCCGCCCCCGCGCTTCGCCTGCCGATTCACGCTCATCGGCCCGAGCCGATCGAGCCGCCGTCGCCGCCTCCGATTGCGCCGCCGAGTCCCGGCGAACCCGACACCATTCCGGTTCCAGGTCCCAGTCCCGATCCCAGTCCGCAACCGATCGAACCGATCGAGCCTGTCGCTCCGCCGATCGGCGATCCGCCGCCGCAGCCGACCCAAACGCCACAAGCCGGTCAACGTCAGGCGTCGCAGCCGCCACGTATGCAACTCTGACACGTTCTTCGGTTGCGCCGCAGTATGGCGCGCCGAATTTATGTATTTGTTACAAAGCGGGCGCATCTTTTACCGGCAATTTACCGTCACGGCCCCTAGACTGTATTGGTGCCGCCAATCTGGCGGCGGGCTTCCCGTGGAGGCGTGGATCATGAGACATCCGGCATTGCGACGTTCAGCGCGCCATTCGAAGCGCGACTCCCGGCCGGCCGGCACCAAGGAGAGTCCGCCTGAATTGCACGATCCGGCAGGGCAGAACCGCGTCGCGCCCGATGCGCCGCCGGACGGCGAGCACAACCAGGGCGGCGTTCGTCAGGAAGGGATCGAGTATCAGCGCGACCTCGGCTCGGAACAGGACGCCTGAGCCGATTGACGGCCGGTAAGAGGCCTTCCGGTTTCGTCATACAAAGCAGAAAAAATTTCTTCGCGGCCGGGCGGCGTCGCGTGTTTTTACTCGTCCGTCACATTTGCATACATTTTTATTCCTGCGATTGTTGAAAACGGCACGCGACTTGCGTGCATCTTTTCGACACATATCCGTATGCAACGAAACAACTGACTAGGTGGAGCACCAATGAGCAGACTGATCGTGGTATCGAATCGTGTCGCGCCGACTCAGGAAGGCCGTCCCGCAGCGGGCGGTCTCGCTATCGGCGTGCTGGACGCGCTGAAGGAAAGCGGCGGGGTCTGGTTCGGCTGGAGCGGCGAGACGGTGAGTGAGCCCAGCGCTCCGGTGATAGAAAAACAAGGCAATGTGACGTACGCGACGGTGGGCCTGACCAAGCGCGACTACGACCAGTATTACCGCGGTTTTTCCAATGCGACGCTGTGGCCGACGTTCCACTATCGCAATGACCTGTCGCGCTACGACCGGCAGGAATACGCGGGCTATCAACGCGTCAACGCGACGCTGGCCAAGCAGCTCAAGGCGCTGCTCAAGCCCGACGACATCATCTGGGTTCACGACTATCATCTGCTGCCGTTCGCGCGCTGCCTGCGCGAACTCGGCGTGAAGAATCCGATCGGCTTCTTCCTGCATATTCCGTTTCCGGTGCCGGAAGTGCTGCGCACGATTCCGCCGCACGAAGAGTTGGTCAAGGCCATGTGCAGCTACGACGTCATCGGCTTCCAGACCGATGCGGATCGCCAGTCGTTCGTCGACTTTATCGAGCGCGGCCAGCACGGCACCTCGAGCGAAGACGGCATGGTGCACGCGTATAACCGTTTCCTGAAGGTGGGCGCGTATCCGATCGGGATCTATCCGGACGCGATCGCGAAGGCCGCCGAGCAGTTCACCGACCGTAAGCCGGTGCGCAGCCTGCGCGATGGCATGCGCGGACGCAAGCTGATCATGAGCGTCGACCGCCTCGATTATTCGAAGGGTCTGGTGGAGCGCTTCCAGGCGTTCGAGCGGTTGTTGCTGAACGCCCCGGGTTGGCACGGTCGCGTGTCGCTCGTGCAGATCGCGCCGCCGACGCGCGCCGACGTCACGACCTACCAGCGGATTCGACAGACGCTCGAGGGCGAAGCGGGCCGCATCAACGGTCGCTTTGCGCAGCTCGACTGGACGCCCATCCAGTACCTGAACCGCAAATACGAGCGCAATCTGCTGATGGCGCTCTTCCGCCAGTCGCAGGTCGGCTATGTGACGCCGTTGCGCGACGGTATGAATCTCGTCGCAAAGGAGTACGTGGCGTCACAGGATCCGGCTGACCCGGGCGTATTGGTACTGTCGCAGTTTGCCGGCGCGGCCGAGCAGTTGCCTGGCGCACTCGTCGTCAATCCGTTCGATCTGTCGCAAATGGCCGAGGCGCTGGAACGCGCGCTCTCCATGCCGCTCGCCGAGCGTCAGGCACGGCATGCCGACATGATGGCGCCAATGCGCGAGAACAATCTGTCGGTGTGGCGCGATACCTTCCTCGCGGATTTGCGCAACGTCGCGACGGCATCGTCCGTGGCGGCCAAAGCGGTAAAGCGCGCTGACGTGACCGCGTCGTCGTTGCCGGAGTAACGGTCGCGCGGCTAGCGTGAGAGCCGCGCGTGCTGGTCACGTCATCTGATTGGCGGTGTAAAAGTAGAAGCGCAGGGCGTGGCTCGCACAACGTGAGCCACGCCCTTTTTGCATTTGTGCGGCTGAAAAAAATCCCTTGCGCTGAACTCAGTCAGGCCGGCTGCACATTGGCACGGTGCATGACGCGCATCGTGCTGATCACCGCGGCGACCGCCGAAAAGCACGCGGCCACGTAGAGCGCGATGGTCGGTCCATGCTGTGGCGCGATGCCGAAGATCAGCGCGACCAGCGCCGCGCCGAGCGTCTGGCCGGTCAGGCGCGCGGTGCCGAGCATGCCGCTCGCGCCGCCGCTGCGCTCGCGCGGCGCGGCGGACAGCATGGTGCGATTGTTCGGCGACTGGAAGATGCCGAAGCCGGCGCCGCACAAGGCCATGCGCCAGGCGATTTGCATGGCGTCCGGATGCGCGCCAAGTGTGGCGAGCAGCAGCAACCCGGCCGTCATCGCGGCAAGTCCGACGCCGCCCAGCCATCCCGACGACACCTTGTCTGACAGTACGCCCGCAATCGGCGCCGCGATGATGATCACGGCAGGCCACGGCGTCATGAGCAGACCGGTTTCCACCTGCGACAAACCCAGCGAGTCCTGCAGCATGAACGGCAGCGACACGAAGGCGAGCATCTGCGCGCAGAACGAACAGACCGACGTGCCGATCGAGAGCGCGAAGATGGGAATCCTGAGCAAATCGATAGGCAGCAAGGGTGCGGGCTGCGTCAGCTGACGGCGCACGAAGAAATAGCCGATCACCAGCGCGCCGAGCGCTTCCAGCGCGACGTAGCCGAATCCCTCGCCGTGGCCGAGTCCGTCAACGGCGAAAATCAGCAGGCCGAAGACGAACGCGTTCATCACCGCGCTCAAATAGTCGTACGGCGATTCGTGGCCGGGGTTCATCGGCAGCGCCTTGAAGCCGCCGACGATCGCCGCGATGCCGATCGGCACGTTGATCGCGAACAGCCACGGCCATGAGGCTACCGCGAGCACGCCGGAGGCCACGGTCGGTCCCACCGCCGACGACACCGCGACCACCATCGCGTTGATGGAGACGCCGCGTCCGAGTTGCGCGGGCGGATAGATCATGCGCACCAGCGCCGTATTCACGCTCATGATGCCGGCCGCGCCGAAGCCTTGAATCACGCGAGCGAGCGCGAGAGTCGGCAGCGAAGTCGACAACGCGCAACCGAACGACGCCACCGTGAACAGGATCAGCCCGGCCAGATAAATGCGCCGATAGCCGATGCGGTCGCCGAGCGAGGCGAGCGGCAACAGCGAGATTGTGATCGCGAGCTGATAGGCGTTGACGACCCAGATCGAGCCGGCCGCGCTGGCGTGCAGGTTGCGCGCGATAGTCGGCAGCGCCACGTTGGCAATCGCGCTGTCGAGCACCGCGAGTGTGAGGGAGAGCGCGATAACCAGCATCGCCCAGTAGCGCTGCGGAATCGGCAAACCTTGTTCGGTGTCCTTGCGCAGCGATGTGTCGAGGGCGAGGGTGTCGGCCGCTTCGGCGGCGATGGTGCCGTCGGCGCCATCCTTGCGCGGTGGTTGTGCTTGCATCGATTGTTCGAGTTGTAGGGGGGCGGTTCGCCGCTCGCGCGCGCCGCGTGCCGCTTTCAAGGAGCCGACCGGCGCAGCCTGAGCGCGCCGGCCAGCGCGTCTCCCGCGTTATTTGAGTTCGTACAGGCCGGTGTGAGTGGTCGAGTCGAGTTCGTTCAGATGCGTCATGAAGCGCGCCACCGCGTTGGTGGTGTCCGCGTTGATCGGCAGACTCGGCACGCGCAGCGCATGCAGACGGAAGATGTAGCGATGCGCCTTGTCGCCCCGCGGCGGCGCGGCGCCGCCGAAGCCGACCGTGCCGTAGTCGTTGCGCACCTGCAGCGCGCCTTGCGGCAGCAGCGAGCCGTCCGCCTTGCCGGCGTTGCGCGGCAGCGAACGGGCGTCGCCCGGAATATTCACCACGACCCAGTGCCAGAACCCGCTGCCGGTGGGCGCGTCGGGATCGTGAACGGTGAGCGCGAAGCTTTGCGTGTCGGGGGCGGCGCCTCCCAATGCAACGCAGGCGAGATGTTCTCGCCGTCCACGCCGAACGCCTTGTCGTGATATTCGTGGGCTTTCGGCATGAAGCCGTTGGTGGGAAATTCGTCGGACCAGAGACGGAAATCTGCCATGGTGTGCCTCCCTTCTTGAGTGGTTCTGGGATGGTCGGGGCGTGCGGTCTTGCGGCCGGTTTGCAGGGCAGGGCGCCGTGCGGAAGTACCCCGAGTTAGCCAATCGAGTGTATCACCAGCGGCCTGAAGATTCGTGCGGGCCGGGCGGACTACAAGCGGCTTTCAGCCGCGTTCCTCGAAGCTCGGCGCGTCGCTCTTCAGCCACTCGACGAGCCGCTGCAAGACACCTTCGATATCGCGATTGGCGCCACGCAAAGCGCATTCCCATACCACCGCGACGCGCCAGCCGCTGGCGAGCAGCGCCGCGCAAACCTTGTCGTCGTTGCTGCGATTGCGGCCGATCTTGTCGCGCCAGAATTCCGGCCGCGTTTGCGGCCATTTGAAAAGATGACAGTCGTGGCCGTGCCAGAAGCAGCCGTGCACCAACACCACGGCGCGGTAGCGCGGTAAGACGATGTCCGGGCGTCCGGGCAGATCGCGCGCATCCAGCCGGAAGCGAAAGCCCTGTCGATGCAGCAGGCTGCGGATCAGAATTTCCGGTTTGGTGTTGCGGCCGCGAATGCCGGACATCATCCGGCTGCGCGTCGCGCTATCGACGATGTCGACCATCTCTTCTAGCGCTTGAAAAGCGGGTCGGCGCGCCGGCTATTCACACCGACTGACCGATCACGCGTAGAGCGAGAGCGTTTGCTTCGAACCATGGCGAGTGTCCTCGGCGAGCAGGGCTTGCACGTGCGGCAGCATGATGCGCGCCACTTCGCGCATTACCGGCATCACGACGCTGTTGCCGAACTGCCGGTAGGCTTGCGTGTCGCTCACCGGGATTCTGAAGGTATCGGGAAAGCCCATCAGCCGCGCGCATTCACGCGGCGTGAGGCGGCGCGGGCGTAGCGACTCGCCCTGATAGACCAGGATCTCGGAGCCGTCCTTGTGATAACGCGCCGACAGTGTGCGCGTCACGCTGGTCGGATAAGCCATGCCGAAGCCGAAGCCGTTGCCCGCCGCGCGATGTTTCTCCGCGTAGTTCTGCAGGTAAGTCCAGAGATTCGGCGTGAGTGTGTACTTGGGTTGCACGCGTCGGCCGGCGTGGTCGAAGAAACGGTCGTGGTCCCACGGCAGCACCGGCTCGCTGCCATCTGTGCGATGCAGGATCGAGCCGAGACGCGGGCCTTCTTCCGGCAGGCGCAGGTCGTCCCACGAAAACGCAGTCTTGCCGCGAAAGCCGACGATGATGATCCGCTCCCGATGCTGCGGCGTGAAATGCTGACCGTCGACCACGCGATAGTGCACTTCGTAGCCGAGTTCGTCGCGCAAGGTTCGCAGGATCACGTCGAAGGTGCGGCCCTTGTCGTGCGAGAGCAGGTTCTTCACGTTCTCCAACAGGAACGCGGCGGGTCGTTTGGCGGCGATGATCCGCGCGACGTCGAAAAAAAGCGTGCCCTGGGTCGTGCATTCGAAGCCGTGCGGCCGGCCCAGCGCATTCTTCTTGCTCACACCCGCGATCGAAAACGGCTGGCACGGGAAGCCGCCGAGCAACACGTCGTGGCTCGGCACGTCTTCAGCCGGAAACGAGACGATGTCGCCGATCAGCGCATGCTCGGCGCCGCCGGGGTAATTCTCGCGGTAGGTCCTGGTCGAAAAGTCGTTCCACTCGCTCGTAAAGACGCAGTCGCCGCCGTGCGCCTCGAAGCCCATGCGAATTCCGCCGATGCCGGCGAACAGGTCGATAAAGCGGAACTGAGCGTCGCCGCTCACGCTGCCGCGGGTTCCCACGCGGTTTCGCAGCAGATCGCGCAAGGCCGGTTCAAGCATCGCCGGGCACTGCGTTTCGCCTTTTTCCCAGCGACGTACCGTCTTGATGTCCTTGCCGACATGCGCGGCGATTTCGCGTTGAGTGAAGCGGGCGCGCGCTTGCTTGAGCAGTGCGAGCGGTGCGGCGACGGTCACGGGTATCCTTGCTGGGAATTTTTGCGGACATTATGACCTATGGTCGTCCCATTTCCCTATTTTTTGCGTAGCTTGGGCAGAAAATTTCGCACCTTTGAAACACTGCACAGGCGAGTCCACGGCTAAATGCGGCTGTCACAGTTGCGCGTGTACGCTTATAACGTGACGCGAATTCCCCGCGTTGCGACGTGTTGAGGCCGCGGCATGGTTCGCGGCCTTTTTTTATCGCGAGCAAATGGAATGCCGCCGGCCCGGAATAAACCGGAGTTCAGGCTCTCAGCCGGTCAGACCCGGTGGCTGGCGCTGACCGGGTAGGGCGGCGGGAACAACGCGGCGGAGGCCGGCGCCAGTGCGTCCCAGGCCAGTTGAGGTTCGGCTTCGTACTGATCGAGCTGGAGCAGGAGGCTGTCGACCGTGCACAGTTGCGCGTGGGAAAGATTGCCGGCGTCGAGCAATTGGTACAGACGCTTGCGCCAATACCCGGCGGGCAGGATCGGGCCGCCCAGATCGCCGTGTAAAGACGGCCGCATCACCCGCGCAATATGGGTAATGTCGCGATCGATCAAAGCGGCTTGGGATGATCCCGAAACGGTGATGGCTGTGCGATCCATGGCGCCTCCTTGGCAGCTTTACGGCACGCCGCAGCGGGACTTTAGGCCTGTTTGAAAATATTTTCTTGCGATACGTTCTGAAGAAACCAAACCACGCGCGGGCACGGGCACACCCGTTGCTCACTACGGATACTGGCGTAATGTCGCGCCGGCATTCCAAATAGTGGAGCCGAACATGAACAAGGACCAGGTGAAGGGTGTGGCTGAGCAGGTTAAGGGCAAGGTCAACGAAGCAGTCGGCAAGGCCACGGACAACCCGGGCAAGGAAATCAAGGGCGATCTGCAACAAGGCGCGGGCAAGGTGCAAAAGGCCTATGGCGACGCGAAGGAAGACGCCAAGGACAATGCCAAGCGCAACGCGCCGTAATTTGGTTTGCGACGGGGGTCGACGGAAAAGGCGCTGCGGCGCCTTTTCCTTTTGCCGATGCCCTTGCGACGCACACCGGACTTTTTCGCCGATGGCGGATTTTGCCTGGGAGTAACCCGGGGTCGGGGTGGGGAGCATTCCGCATGCCGTGCGCCGCCTTTAGACTTGGCGCATCCAAATACGGAGACGGCGCCCATGACACCCGAAAAAGTTCTTTCGATGTTCGAACGGCAATACCTCGAGGGCAAAACGCCCGTCGACCTGGAACAGACCTGTGCGAGCTTCGCCAGTTGGCTCGCGGCCGCCTGGGACTTGCTCGACGGCGAGCAGAAGACGCTGTTGCTGAGCGTCGGCGCGTCCTTGTGGCGCGAAGGTTATAACTCGCGCGCCGGCACCGCGACCAAGGATCTGTGGTGAGTGCCGGTTAGCGCGCACGTTTTGCGTTCGCGAGCCGCCGGTTACGTCGGCTGTAAAACCTTGAGTGCTGATACGCGCGTTGGGCCGCGCCCGCACGCGTCGCGCCGAGTCGGTTTATATTTGGCGATCCTGGGTTGGGATCTTCGCCACCGGTCGTCCGGCCGGCAGCGGAGGCCCGATTCTCTTTTCAGCCGCCGCATTCGCACAAGGGTTACACCGTCAGATGACCGACCTATCCGCTTTTCCGATCACGAAGAAATGGCCTGCCGAGCATCCGGACCGGATTCAGCTTTACTCGCTGCCCACGCCCAACGGTGTGAAGGTGTCGATCATGCTCGAAGAAACGGGCTTGCCGTACGAGCCGCATCTCGTGCGCTTCGATACCAACGATCAGATGACGCCGGAGTTTCTGTCGCTCAGTCCGAACAACAAGATTCCGGCGATCATCGATCCGAACGGACCTGACGGCAAGCCGTTGCCGCTGTTCGAATCCGGCGCGATCCTGCTTTATCTCGCGGACAAGAGCGGCCAGTTGATTCCACAGAATGCCGCCGGCCGCTATGAGGCGATCCAGTGGGTGATGTTCCAGATGGGCGGTATCGGGCCGATGTTCGGCCAGGTGGGTTTCTTCCACAAGTTTGCCGGCAAAGAGTACGAAGACAAGCGTCCGCGCGACCGCTATATCGGCGAAGCGAAGCGCTTGCTCGGCGTGTTGGACCGGCAACTCGAAGGACGTGACTGGATTCTGGGCGATGCCTACTCGATCGCCGATATCGCCACGTTTCCTTGGGTACGCAATCTGATCGGCTTCTATGAAGCAGGCGATCTCGTCGGCATTCAGGACTTCTCTAACGTGACGCGTGTGTTGGCCGCGTTCGTCGCACGTCCGGCCGTGGCGAAGGGACTGGATATTCCTAAGCGTCCGTCGTAATCGATTCATGCGGCCGGGCTGCGAGTTTCGTCGGTCGGCCGCCGTTAGCCTAAATCCGCCACGAGTTCTTTTGCGTGGATGTTGCGTTGCCTCTCTGTCTTCTGTCGTTCGCGTGGCGGCGCGTCGACCGCGTCATCATTGTTCGCGAAGTCCTCAATCATGTGATCGACGAACGCCCGCACCTTGTTTGCGGCGGGTGATAACGGTTCTTTTCGATTGGGCAATAGAAAGTCTGTGCGTCATTTGCACTGATCGCCCGGCGCTCGTTGCCATCCTCGAGTGACTTTACGTAGAGCAGGTAGCTTTTACGACTATTGCCCAGCGAGAACGAAAAGATTTCCGTGCAGTGGAGAAGCGAGATGATTTGTTGAACTTCTCATAGCCGAATCCTTACCAACCGTTTCAGAGCTTATCGGCTATCAATACGCGCGTGGCGAGCTATCCGCCCCGTCTTCTCCAAACAGGCATGAGTCACATTCAACACACCCGGATTGCCGGCCTCGACGGATTGCGCGCGCTTTCCGTCATCGCCGTATTTCTTGCGCATACGGGTCTCGCAGGCGTCGTGGGCGGCGGGTATGTCGGCGTTGACGTATTCTTCGTCTTGAGCGGTTACCTGATCACGAGCCGGCTGATCGCGGAGCATCACCGTAATGGCCGGATCGATTTGCCGAGATTCTACTGGCGGCGCGCTCGCCGGCTTTACCCGGCCTTGTTACTGATGCTTGCCGGGGTCACGCTCTATTGTCTGGTGTTTCCCGGTTCCTTGAGAGTGGGGTCCGAAGTCCTGCCCGCCTTTTTCTACGTGATGAACTGGGTCCGCGCGTTCGGCATTTACGACGCGCATCTCACGGGACACACGTGGACGCTCGCGATCGAAGAGCAGTTTTACCTCGTCTGGCCGCTCATTCTATTGGGCGTGTTGAAATTCTGGCCACGCCGGCTCGTGCTCGCAGTCGCACTCCTTGCGCTTGCAGTGATCGCGTGGCGCTCGTTTCTGATGTCGCAACACCTTTCGATGGCGCGCATTTACTGTGGCTTCGATACGCATTCCGACGGACTGCTGATAGGGGCTTTGCTGGCGGTGATGCCGCGCCAATGGACGGTTTGGGCCGGCAAGTTCTGGCCCCTTGCCGTAGCCATTCTGTTGATCGTGACGTTGAGCGAAAACGCACTCGAATTTACGTTGCTGGCGTGGGGTTACCCACTTACGCCGTTAGCCGCGGCGCTCATTATTGCGAAGGTCGTCACGGCGCAGCAGTCCGCGTTGGTGCGCTCGCTCGACATCGCTCCGCTGGCCGGGCTCGGTCGAGTTTCGTACGGGTTTTACCTGTGGCACTACGTTGTCCTGCAGTCGATGCTTTACGGTGGGCATGAGAAGATGGGTGCATTTTTCGGTCGTTTCTCTCACCCGAATATCGCCATGGTGACAATCACTTTTGTCATATCAATGGCGCTCACGTTGGTCTCCTGGTTTGCCGTCGAAAAGCCGGCGATGCGATTGCGGTTTCCGTGGCGGCGAAACGCGGCGATGGCCTGAGTCGCCGCCGCGGCGAGAAACGGAGTCAGCCGCGAGTTGATTGCTTCAGCGGCGGTGTACGACGTGCCAAGTCGCACTGTTGCCTGTTCTAACGCCGAGAGGTGGTTCATGAATCTGGTTACGACGCTGCGCCGCGGGCATCTGCTGAAACATACCGATCTATCGGGAGTCGGTCTTGAGATAGGACCGTATGATCAGCCGACCGTCTTCAAGTCGGAAGCAGACGTGCGATATCTGGACTGGAAAGACAGGGAGCAACTGGTCCGGGAGTGCACGCACCCGGACATGATCGCCGACATACCCGAAATCGACTACGTGGTTCACTCGAACCGGTACGGCGAGTACATCAGCGATAAGTTCGACTACGTCATCGCGAATCATGTGATGGAGCACGCGCCCAACATGATTCAATGGCTAGCCGATCTATGCGACATGATGCGGCCTGGCGCAGTGCTGTTTCTTGCCCTGCCCGACAAGAAGTTCAGTTTCGACAAATACAGACAGGACACGGCGCTAAGTCATTTCGTGGCCGAATATGTCGCGAGTGTCGAGGACATTCCACGTGAACATCAAATCGAATGCGAGATCTATTACGACGAAGCATTCGTCAACAAGCCGATGCATGTGGCCGATAAACTCGATATGAACCGTATCAGGCACAAGCTGAAGGCGCCTCCGCATGTGGGCATTCACAGCCACGTTTTCGAGAGCAGCACGATTGTTTCCAAAGTCCTGAAGCCGATCCTAATGATGGGTTTCTTCGAATTCAATCTCATCGATTTTGTGCCGGCGCGCGGCGAAACCGGCGGAGAGATGATCATCGTGCTTCGCAAGGAACCGCCTCGCGTTGAACTCACGACTGCGGAGTTCTACAGCGCCCCTGTGGATGCTGAGACAGCGGAGCGCCTCGCCGAGGCCGAGACAGCGCTTGCGGAAACGCGGCAGAAGTTCATGGCGACACAGGAGCAGGTTCTGACGATGCAAGAGACGGCTGCTGTCATGCAGGAGAAAGTTGTCGCGATGCAGGAGGAGATTGCATCGAAGGATTCGACGATCAGGGCGCTGGAGTCGTCGACATCGTGGCGGATCACGGCGCCGTTGCGCGCCGCGGTAACCAGGTTTCGAGGGCGTGGCTCGAAAGGGCGAAACATATCGTATTGAATGCGCGCGTGGGCTTGTTTTTAAATTCTCCACGTCTCATGGCCGTCCCGCGATCGACGCGGATCGCCTTCGCTGGAGATGCTGGCACTGGCAATACCGCTTCTTTGTGTGATATTTGCTGAGACATCTTTCACCATTTATCGGAGAGGCCATGAAACCGATCAAATTGCGTGTGCCGCGCGAGGAAGCGGCCGATCTGCCGGACGATCTCACGGCGTGGGCGAGCGTGTCCGGTATCGATCCCGGACTGACCGTGTTGAGCGAGCCCGGGTCCGCGACCGACCGTAGTTCGCCGGTCTTGTACCAGATCTACGTGAGTCAAAGCTTCTTCGAGCAGTTTCCGGAATGGCGCATGTATATCGAGCAGTAGCGGACGACGGGCGCAGGAAGTGTGCGTCGTCGCCGTGCGGTAGAAATGCCGCGACCCGCGACCGTACTGCCGGCCGATTGCAACCATCATACGAAATCCCTGGTTATATTTGCCGATAGGTGTATGTAAGATAACGGTTCACATCAGCGCCCCGAGCGCGGTGTGTGTGTTTTGAGCCGCAGCATTGCTGCGGCTTTTTTTTGGCCGCTTTTTTGCGCAGCGGCTTTGAGCGCGCATGGTGTTTTCCCTGGCGTTCGTTCTTGGGGCACGGCGGTTGCGCGACGTTGGCTGCATACGCGGACCGCCGCGTCGGGAGAGTGATCATGCCTTGCCAATCCTATGCACCGTATCGCGGGTTCGGAATCGACGTTCAGGTCACGACCGGGAAGACGTTGTGTTTGCACAATGTCGGACGCCGGTACAAGGTGTCCTGGACTATCAGTTCGTCCAGTCAGCCCGCACAAAAGGTTGCAAGTTTTCCAGAGCAACTGGAATTCGTGTCCGAGGTAGATGCGTTCAGGTATGCCGAGAAGCGTGCGCGGACGTTCATCGACTGCATGCTCTCGGGGAATTCAGCTGTTGCGTCCGGTCGCGATTGGGGTGGCGTTCGCGAGGAAGCGCCGCGCGTTTAATGTTGATGTCTGAGTTTTGGTCCGACGCGAGCGGTCGGCGTGGCACGGGGGTATTCGTGTGGCGGCGTGAGTGGACGATTTGGTTTCGTTGATTCGGGCAACGATGGCAGGCAGGAAAAGGCGACGTAGTGCGAAGGCACCGGGGATGATTCAGATGTGGGCGACCGTCTGGATCGAAGTGGGGCTGCGCGGACGGATAATGCGCATTAGTCCACAGGTGGACTTTTGCAGTCGATTGCAAAAATTGGAAGTTACTTTCAGTTCGTGTGACGCAGCGCACCGTCCATCTTGAGATTCGAGCAAAAACTATCATCTGGTTTGCAGCGTTCAAAGCTTGCGCCGCGTTTTCAGCCGTCTAATTTAAGATGAAATTTATCATCGCAAGATTTGGCGGATGCACAAAACGTTAACCAAAACGATAGAATACATGGGTGTATGGCAATTTTAGGCTCAACTTTTGGGCCGCAAAGCCGTCAGACACGTAACCCAACCCACCACCGGAGAGCCACAGTGAATACCAAAGACACAAAGAAGTCCGTGTCGGGTTCTGCTCGTCCGATGATTGTTCCGAAAAACGTCGTCCGCGTCACCACTGAGGCGGATCGCCGCACGGTTATCGCAGCCGCTCGAGCAGTCATCAGTGAGCACCGAGACGTCATCAAAGCGCTCGCCAAGCGATAAATCGTGCTGGACGCGGCTTTCGTCCTTCAGATTCACGACGAAATTCTGAGGGACGAGCCTGGCTTGGCTGGCTTCGCAGGCCCGGGTTTCGCTGGCCTTGAAAGTGCGCTGACACGCATCGACAACTGGGCCGCATATGCGAATCTCAACGACGTTTTTGGCACTGCGTCCATGTATGCAGTGGCCATTGCGCGCGGCCACATCTTTAACGATGCGAACAAACGAACGGCTCTCGTCGCCGCGCTCACATATCTGAAGCTGCAAGAAATCGACGTCGAGCGAGATGCGCGCCTTGAAGACCTAATGGTTGAGGTTGCTAAGGGTGCGATTGAGGTTCAGGAATTTGCAAATATCCTTGCTGGTATAGCGCTCGGCATTGATGACTTCGACGCCGTCTGACGAGGCCCAGCCCCGCGCTGGGCTTTTCATTTCTGCCTGCGATTACTGGCGTATGGTCGCGATCAGCCCGACCCGTCCGGATTGCCGCCCATCGCCCGTAGCAAAATCACACAGGAATTCATCGGTGGCGTCTTCGCGATCGGCCGAGCCGGCCGGAAGGTCTTCGGGATTCTGTTTCCCTTGCGCGCCTCTGGCCGACGGCGAAACGCGATGCCGGATGCCGCCTTCACGCATGTTACGATCTCCGACGTCAGGCCGTCCGACGGACGGTACGCACACGCGGCACAATTGAGCGTTCAATATGCCCATCAACTATCTTCGCGGATTTACTGCACCGGAACGGACCGATGTGAACAACCGTCGTTTGGGGCGGTCGCTGGCATTTGCCGCCGGAGCGGCGAATGCGGGAGGATTTCTGGCCGTTGGTCAATACACTTCGCACATGTCCGGGATCGTCTCGTCGCTGGCCGATAATGCGGTGCTCGGGGATGCAAGCCTTTTCGTTTCCGGGCTTAGTTCGCTTTTTTCGTTTCTTGTTGGCGCGGCTGCATCTGCCATCCTGATCAATTCGGGGCGTCGGCGAGATTTGCACAGCATCTACGCGACACCGCTTGCGATCGAGGCAATTCTGCTGCTGTGCTTCGGGTTGCTGGGCTCCAACCTTGAACACCATCGGGTTCTTTTCGTGCCTGCCACCGTCTGCGTCCTGTGCTTTGTCATGGGTCTACAGAATGCGATGATCACGAAGATTTCGCGATCGGAGATTCGTACGACCCACGTCACCGGCCTGGTAACGGATGTCGGCATCGAACTGGGCAAGATGCTCTACTGGAATACGCGGTCGATTGCCGGGGAAGGGGCCGTCAGGGCGGACAAGCAGAAGCTCGCGCTGCTCGGTTCGCTGCTTCTTTCGTTTATTGCCGGCGGTCTGGCGGGGGCCATCGGTTTCAAATATCTCGGATTTATATCGAGCGTGCCGCTCGCTATCGTTCTGCTCACGCTAGCCGTTGTGCCTCTGGTCGATGACGTGCGTGGTACGCGCTGTTAGTGCGCACTTAGCGACCGTGCCCACGGCTCCCGCCTAAGTCCGAACGTCTCCATTAGCTGCGCGCCAGTTCACCCGCTATCTGCCCGAGCGCGATCCGCTGCTGCCAATCGAAGCGCGCTCCATTTGTCTTGCGCCAGATGCGCCCTGATTCAACCAGGTGATCGGTGCGCAGCCAGTCGCCGGTGCGGGCCATCGCGACGAGTTGCGCGACGACGAGGTAGCAAAGTAGCTCGCCGCGGGCGTCTTCACCGAGGTTATTCGCTGGCGAAATCAAGTTCTTGTTGACCACCGAAACGAGCGTGATCTTCGATTCGCGAACTCGGGAGATGCTGGGACGCTATCTGGTCCCCCTGACAGGAATCGGACGTGATTCCTGCAAAGTCGCTCAATTTCGACCAGGTTTCATAAAAGCCTTTACAGGCAAGCATTCCATGGCGATTGAAGGATACGGGTTCGATTCCTTAATCCTCCAAAATCCATCAAACTTCCTGTACCATTACGCCAAATTTACGCCAACAGAAAGGGATATGGCTACATACAGGAAGCGCGGCACGTCGTGGCGCGCGGAAGTCGCGAAGGGCGGCGTCAGGGAATCGAAGACCTTCGATACGAAGGCTGAGGCCGTCACGTGGGCGACGAAGCTTGAGGCGGAAATCGACGCCGGTCAACGGCGGTCGTACTCCAAAGTCCAGAAGACGCTCGGCGACGCCTTCGACGAATACCTGGAGAAGATATCGCCTGAAAAGGGTAAGCACGAATGGAACAAGACGCGGTTGGACTTCTTCCGGGATGAACTGGACTTCATCGGCACACTCATTCGCAACGTGAAACCCGAGCAGATCACTGAGTGGCGCGACAAGCGTCTGAAATTGGTCAAAAGCTCCACCGTGAATCGCGATCTCAACCTGCTTTCCGCCGTCTTCGAGGCGGCGTGCAAAGAGTGGAAGTGGATACATACGAATCCCGTTCACGAAGTGAAGCGGCCCAAAGATCCGCCACCGCGTCGGCGCCGCGTGCCAGACGACGAAGCAGCGGTGATGACTAAGGCGCTCGGTCTAGCCGACGATGGCCCCATAGAGACTGCACAGCAATACACGGCGCTTGCCTTCCTGCTGGCGATTGAGACGGGGATGCGTCAGGGGGAAATCATCGGCACGATTTGGAGAAATGTTCATTTGCCGCAGAAGTATCTGCACATCCCCAAGTCAAAAAACGGCGATGCGCGCGATGTGCCGTTATCGACGCGGGCGATTGCGCTGCTTAATCGCCTAACGCGCACAAAGGATGAGCCGCGATGCTTTCCGGTGGCGCAGGCCAGTGTGGACGCGTTGTGGAGAAAAGTTCGAGGAAAGGTTGCCAAGAAAAAGCCGGAGTTTGCGGATCTCAATTTCCATGACTCGCGGCATGAGGCGACGACGCGGCTGTCGCGAAAGCTGAACGTTCTGGCGCTGGCGAAAATGATCGGCCACCGCGACATTCAGTCTTTGATGATCTACTACGACGAGACGGCCGCGGAGCTTGCGGCGCGCCTTGGCTAAGCGGCCTTGCGCCGCCGCCCGGGCCGCGACGCCGGGATCGTGCCGGCGGTGCCGCGCGCCCACTTCATCACATCGCTCGCGAACCAGCGGCGCTGCGCCTGCTTCGAATCGACGGGGCGCAAGGCTGACGGGAAGTCCGGGCGCGTGACGACGCGCAGCTCGACTGTCTGCTTTGATAGGCCTAACCAATCCGCGATCTGTTCCGACTTCCAGAGGGTCTCTTCTGGCTTGAGTTGTGGCCTTTCGAGGGCCTCTATCAACCGGTCGATGCGGTCAATGAGGCGCATGACTGCGAATGGATCGCTGTGCGGCGCGCGGCCGTATTTGCTCCAGTCGATATCGAGGGCGGTCTCTTCGAGTACGGCGTCGGTCATTCCTGTCTAGTTCCATAGTCGAGCGCTCTGGCAATGATCGAGCGCTTCGGGATCGAAGGATAGCCGGGCGCGCTATTCTGCGCAAGCCATTGTTTTTAAACAAGAACTCAAACACATCAAAAGTCTGTTGGGCATTGCGGAGGGGACCGTAAAACCGGCTTCGGCGGCCACCGGACTGTTCTTCGGGCGCATTCGGGCGCAAGAACCTGTTTCAGGCACGTGCGCGTTCGGCATCGTGATCCTGCAGAATGCAACGTGCTGGCCTAGATAACGCTGGGCGACGTCTTGTCATTTACACGGCGCGTCTGCGCGCGGATGGGACTGACGCATCGGTATGGCACGGCGCGCCCGGCCTGCGCCCGAACTTATAGCAGCGGGCAGGCATGCGTCAGCGCAGCAGGGCGTCCTGCCGAATGACACAACGGATTTAGGATGTGTGTTGCTGGTCTCGCGTTGCGGCGCTCGAGGGGCGGGCAGCAGCGCTGTTGGAAAACCGTTCGTGCTATCTCACTACCTAGTCGTAAGGCCGAGGCCGGCCATGAACGGGCAGTTGCGGGGTGCCGGCGAGTGGCCGTTGACCGCTTGCAACCCGCCGCTTGCTCACAAGATGTTGAACAGCGCGGATCGATCTTAAAGGTCGATTGGCATACTGGCAACTGTCTTGGGTATTGACCGGTGGCCCGGAAGGTCAGGCCACTGGCATCATGGGGCGCGGGAAGCAATCGCCCTGAAAAGCACATGTGGATCGAACGGCTTCTCGCAGCGAGGATAGCTAGCGTAGGCAGGGTCCAGAGCGTCAGCGCCATAGCCGGTCGTGAAGACAAAGCGCACATTGCGCTCAGCGAGCCAGTCTGCGATCGCGTATGACTTTTCGCCATGCAGGTTCACATCGAGTACTGCGCTGTCGAATTTGTCTTCATTGGACCTGACGTACGCGAGCGCTTCGTCCAGCCAGCCGATGGGGCCGATGACCTTGGCCCCTGCGTCTTCGATCAGGCCGCACAACGCCTGCGCGACGACGAAGTCGTCTTCGACGATCAGTACCCGGCGTCCCTGAATGTCTGTACCCGGTTCCATCCGCTTTTCCTCAGCTCTGGTCGCCCGCGAGGCGGCTTTTTTGTTCGAACGGCATTTCAATCCGGCATGAAACGCCGTCGGCACCGAAACTTAATTCCGCCTTGGCGCGCAACGAGTACGCCAGGGCCTCTTCGATCAGCTGTCGTCCGTACCCGCGCTTGGTGGAATCGGGCGGAACGGGCAGGCCACTCTCGCGCCACTCCAGCAATAGCAACGACTGGTCCTCCTTCAGGTTCTCGACCCGCCACCGGATATCGAGCTGTCCCTGGCTGTTTTTCAGCGCCCCGTACTTCAGCGCGTTTGTTGCGAGTTCGTGGATGGCCAGCGCAACGTTCTGGACATATTGAAGGCCGAGGGGAACGCCCGGGCCGGTGATCGCAATATTATCGGCGTCGATCCCGGCAATGGTTTCAATCTCCATGTGCACAATATCAGCCAGATCGATATGCTCGCCCGAGGCCTTTCCGAGGAGCCCCTGGAGCCGTCCCAAGGCACGCAACCGGGCGATGAACGCCTCGACGGAGGCATCCTTCGGCAACGTCTGACGGGCGACTGACTCGACGAGCGCGAGAAGGTTGCGCGTGCGGTGCTGGAGTTCCGCAATGAGCACTTTCTGGCGTGTCTCGGCGTGGGTCAGACCGGTGACATTCAGGAACGTGACCACCACACCTTCGGGACGCCGGTCGCCATTGCGATAAGGCGAGAGACGGACCAGGTAATTGATCATCCGGTCCTTGCTGTCGATGCGGCGTTCGATCACTTCGCCTTCATCGACCGTGCGCGCGATATCGCTGGCAAGCTCCGGCATATTCAGCGGACTTGCCAGGTCGGTAATGGGCCGTCCCCGGTCGGCCGGGCGGATATTGAACACGTCCGTCATGGCAGGCGTGAAGCTGCGAATCACCAGATGCCGGTCCAGAAACACCGTGGCGACCGCCGTGCTCTCGAACAGGTTCTGCAGGTCGCTGTTCGCGCGATCGAGCGCTTCGATCTTCCTGTTCAGTTCGCCATTGACGGTGTGCAGTTCCTCGTTGAGCGAGACAAGCTCCTCCTTCGACGCTTCCAGCTCTTCATTGGTGGACTGCATCTCCTCATTGACCGAGACCAGTTCCTCGTTCGACGACTTGAGTTCCTCCAGTGCGGTCTCATACTCCTCGATTACGGATTGCAGGCGCTCGCGCGTGTCGCGCAGTTCGCGTTCCGTCTGCGCCGCCGTGCCGTCGTGCGCGGCATGAGCGCGGTCCAGTGCTTCCTCGCGGCTCAGCACCGCCCCTTGATCGATGAACAGGATCAGGAAAAGCGGCTCGACGCCGGGTTTGCTGCCCAGCGGCTCGACAGTGACATTCACGATCTGGACGCGTCCGTCGTCTTCCTCGACCGGGATGCCTTCCCGGGTTACTGAACGACCGGACTCAACCGCCTCGCGGAACACGGTCCGCAGTTCGAGGCGGATGCCCTTGCGCGCCATCGTGAATATCTGACGAGAGGGAATGCCGGCAGGCGGCTCAAGATATTTCCCGGTTCGCGCCGAGTAGTACGCGACGTCGCCGTCGCGATTGACCAGTACGTGGGGCGGCGAGAACCGCTCAAGCACCTGGGCATCCACCATCTGGCGCAGCCCGATAGCACCGACATCCGTACGCCGCGCCGTCAGCTCGCCTGCGTGACCGGCGCGCATTGACGAGACCATCAGCGGCAGCCGAACGTGCGGAGCAGGCACCGAACGCCGGCGGAAAATACGATGTTTTTTCTCGACCGGAGCGAACAGGTCGTCGAACTGGCTGACACTCTCCGACGTACCGAGAAACAGGTAGCCGTCGGGGCGCAACGCATAGTGGAACGTCGGAATGACCTGCCCCTGCACGTCCTGGCCGAAATAGATCAGCAGGTTACGGCAGGACACCAGATCGATCCGGGAAAATGGTGGGTCACGGATCACGCTGTGCGGCGAGAAGATGCACAGATCGCGCACCTCTTTCGCCACGACATAACTCGCGCCATCGGGAATAAAAAAACGGTCCCGGCGTTCGGGCGAGACGCTGTCGAGTAGCTGTCCCGGATATTTGGCCGCGCGCGCGACGGCAAGCGCATGTTCGTCAATATCGCTGGCAAAGATCTGCACCCGGGGCACGACGGCAAGCCGGTCCATGTGTTCGCGCAGCAGGATACCGAGCGAGTAGACCTCTTCGCCGGTCGCGCATCCGGGGACCCAGACGCGCACCACCTCGTCCGCGCCGCGCTGCTCAAAAAGTTTCGGGATGACGGTACTTGCGAGCTTCTCGAACGCATCCGCATCGCGGAAGAAGTTGGTCACGTTGATGAGCAGATCACGGAATAGCGCGCCAACTTCCTGCGGATCGCGCTTCAGGTGTTCGACGTAGGCATCGATTGCCTCAGCATGGATGACCTGCATACGCCGCTGCACGCGACGCATGAAAGTGTTCGTCTTGTAGCCACTAAAGTCATGGCCAAGCTGGCCGCGCAGGATGCCGTAGATCGCCTTTCTCGCGTCATCTAGCTGTTGCTGTTCCGCCGCGCTTCGCGCCTTGAAGGCGATATCGTCCAGCACATAGGTGCTACGGGCGAATTCGGCGAGCTTTGCTCCCATCTGCTCGACGGGGATAGCAAAGTCGACGAGACCCGTGGCGATCGCGCTTTCGGGCATGCTCGCATGTTGAGGACCGAATCCGTCGGCGATCTGAGCCATGGTCAGCCCGCCGCGCTCCTTGACCGCCTTGACGCCGAGCGTACCGTCGGAATCGCCGCCGGACAGGACGATACCGATGGCCAGTTCGCCCCGGTCGTTTGCCAGTTCGCTGAAAAAGATGTCAATGGGCTTGCGCTCGCGCCGTCCCGTATTTTGCGCACGAACCCGCAGATGGCCATTCTCGATCCCGAGGACCACATTGGATGGCGCCACGTAGACGCTGTTTATCTCGAGCTGCATGCCGTCGGCCGCGACCTGCACCGGTAGCGCCGTATATCGCGTCATGATCTCGTGCAGTAGGCTTTCACGGTCCGGGCCGAGATGCGTGACGACGACAACCGCGACGCCGGGCTCCGCCGGCATTCCGCGAAAGAAGCCGTCCAGCGCTTCAATGCCTCCGGCTGAGGCGCCGACTCCGGTAACCGGGAACCGCAACACGTCGTTCACAGACCCCTCCCGCGCCTTTGCGCCTGCAATTCGCGATCGTTGGTTCCAACGGCTTTGGCCCCGTTGGCGTCGCCTGACGCGACGGCGTTTTGGGCGGTCGGCGCCGGTCTCGGAAATTGCGATTCCAGCAGGCGAAGCGCCTCCCGCACCACCTCGCTTGCCGTGCGGTAACGGCCAGAGGCCACCTGAGTGTCGACGAAGTGGCACAGGTGCTCCGTCAGCGACACGCTGAGGGCGTATTTGCTCGACATGGGTCGTACTCTCTGCGCAGTGTAGGCACCCTACGGTACTACCTTGTCCCATCCGCGTCTATCGGCGTATCGACAGGCGCCCCATACTGAGACCGGGGGTTGACATGAAGAGTGTCGGAACGTCGAGGCCGTATCGTTCCTGACCGGCCTCGCGATTATTGACGATCCAGCCATCAGGACTGGACATTCCCATCGACCGCCGTTGACCTTGCTGCATAGCGGTATGCAAACGCTCTTGTCAAACATTGCGCCTGTTTGATCAATGGGGCGATCAGGTTATAGACCATCGGCAGCGATTACATCCGGGGTGGGCGCGCCCCGCTTGAATATGGCGATCAGTCCAATGGCCGTTTTTGACCACGGCTGAGACGTTCACGGGAAATCGCTGAACGCCGGCAGCGGGTCGATCAGCGACATCGGTGCCGCTCACCAAGCTCGAGTCGGAACATTACGATACGTCCTGAGCAGGCCGCAATAGCGCGGTCGGCAACCCACTATGACAGGGAAGGACATGGCAACAGCGTGTGAGGGTTTGGTAGTCGGGCTGACTGCGGAGCTCGCCGACAAACAGGCGAGACTCGAAGCGGCGACGCAGGCGGGCATCAATACGGCGCCGTTGAAACGCCAGATCGCACAGATTGAATCGGATCTGACGGTGGCAAAGAAACGCGTGATCGAAGCATTCCATGCCGTCCCCAGCAATCCGTACGTATAACGCTCGACGTCGACAGTAGGGCGCGGTAGGCCGCTTCGAGCGGCTTTTTCTTGGCCTGCGTTTCGTGCATAGAAGCCCGAAGATGACCAGCGCAGGCCAATGTCGTGACGCGAGAATGGGTCATCCGACAACGGGGCTAGATCCAGATGAGCGGCACAACCCAACTATTACGCTTGCCTGCGGTGATCGCGGCGGCAGGGCTGAAAAAGTCCATGATTTACAACCTGATCCGAAAGGGCAAATTCGCTAGACCCGTCGTGCTGAACCCGCGCGCTGTCGCGTGGCGCCAGGAAGACATGAACGCGTTGGTTGCGTCGCGCAGCGTCGCCGGGAGTGCCGCGCAATGAACGTCCAGCTCTATACGCCAGACGTCCGCGTTGTCCTTTACAAGACGATCGGACGTCAGACTATCGACGGCCAGACGCCGGTATCGCAACGCGTGCTCGACACGAACAAGACGATCGATCTCACGCCGTTTATGGGCGACGGCGGGCGCCTGTGCGTATCAAAGTCGGTTCGCGAGCCAGCCGGCGGTTTCTCGTTGACGGTTCCGGACCAGCCCTATGTGCAGGGCAATTCGTTCGAGTCGCTGTATGGTCTGATCGAGCCGATGGACTTCGTCGAAATCCGCATGCGACATAACCTGCCCGGTGCGTCGACGGGCAATCCGACCAAGCCCCCGATTCTCATGCGCGGGTTCGTGTCCGGCATCTCGCGCAATGAATCGATGGGCAACGATGGAAAGCCGATGCGCACGGTCACGATAAGCGGGCAGGATATGGGCAAGCTCTGGCAGATTATGCAGATCAAGTACTACCCGGGCTATGTGGTGGGCGAAAACTATCTTTCATCGTTCAAGCTGTACGAGCGGTTCGGAGTGGGTTTTGTCACCGGCATGACGGCTGGCGCGTTCGTTCAGGAGGTGGTGAACAGTCTCCTGAATCCGTTCCTGAATTCGCTCATGCCTCAGAATTCGCCGAATCCTACGGCGATCAAGCTTGACGTGTCGGTCGCGAATGGCGTCGTCGACGTAGGTGGCGCTCAAAACCAGCAGGGCACCATCCACGGCCTGCTCTCATATTTCGGTGACGTCGGCATATTCAACGAGCTCTTTCTCGAAGATCGCGAGGAAGGCGTCTACTGCGTCTACCGGCCAAATCCGTTCAAGGACATCAACGGCAACGTCATCCAGCCGGACGCGCCGAATCTGACGCCTATCGATATCGATGCCAAGGATGTGATCGCCCTGAATGTCTCGCGCAGCGACGAGAATACCTCGAACTATTACTGGACGCGCGCGCCGCGCTTCGAGCTCGTGGACGACATTTTCAGCAGGCAGTTTGCGGTAGGCGCCGATCCGGCATCGGTTGATCTCGGTCAGTACGCAAACTCGGCTGAGCAGTTCTACGGTGTACGCGTGCTCGAAACGGAGACCCAGCAGGGCGGTAACGACGTGACGACCATGTCGAGCGGCCAGCCGGCGGCGCAGCAAACGAATCGTGGCGCCAGCATGATGAACTGGGTCAACAACCGGCGGGCGATCGTCGTCGCATCCAATAAGGACAATGTTTTGCTCGAGCGCGGCGCGGCGCGGATCCGCGCGAGTGAAACGGTCAAGCCCGGGAGCTATGTGCGGATCGTGCGCGGATCGTTCTCGTCGACGTTCTATGTCGTCGGCGTCGATCTTGACTATATCCCGTATCAAGGCCTGTTCCAGACGCTCAAGCTCGAGCGGGGTACTGGGTTCGTCAAACGGGTGACGGCGGGTGCCGGCGTGCAGTCGCCGTACAACGCTGAACAGACGGGCTTGGCAAATGGCTAGTCTGCCTTGGGGCAGGGTCACTGTCGACGGCATTGGCGACAAGGGTCACTAACACGCTGTACGGGGTTCGAACGCGCCGACGACGAGCGGACAGGCGTCGTAACAGCACTAATGCAGCAACAAGCCGCCGGCGCTCGACACTGCGCCCGGCGGCCTTCCTTTTGTCCGCCGCCGGCGAAGCGCGCGTCGGGATGCCATTTCCGAAGCTCGCCGACTGCGCCAAACGCCCGCGTATGCGGCGACGCCGTGCGGCCATTTCTTACATGCGCCCTATGTGCGCCCGGCCGTTCCCCGCCCATCCCTGCAGCGCCGCGCCGGCGCGGCTTGCACGACCGGTGTCGATCAGACTGTAAATCTGTTGGTGCCGAGGTTGGGCAGATCGTTCTCTCGACCCGCTGTGAGCGCGAGAGCTTGCGAGAAGCCTCGGTTGCCTATCTTGGAGCAGGAGGGGCGAGCTGACTTGGATTGAGCGGCGACACGAAAAGCGTTCTCGAGTATTCAGCGGTCCCGCACGGTCGCTCCCCGCACCTTCTTGGTTCAACGGTTATGTTCCTGCGGGCGACTCTCAAAGTCACCTGCTGAACCGCCAATAACCGGGGGATGGCGGCGGCCCGACGGATTCGAGACCGTGCCTTTGCGGCGCGCGAAGCTTGTGCTCGATTAGATAGAAAAGATCCGACAGGAGCGACTTACTATCGCCTATATAGGAGTGCCCCAACCGCCAAAACAACGTGGTGTCTACGTGCGAGGCATCAATCGTCTCCATACCCGCGACTATCACGAGATCTGCACCGGCGTCTCCCGCGCGTGGATAGCCGTTGTGTCGCTTCGAAAGTTTAAGTGCCCAATCGTTCGAAGAAGCATAAAGGGTGGTGATGCTTGGAAAACGAATGAGCGCTGGTGCGAATTGAGCGCGAAAAACGTCGGTATCGATGTCGGGCGCTGCGAGAATGACTTCCTTGAACAGTCGCAGGTGTCTGTGCTTCAACGCGGTGCCCATGGAAAGAAATGCCTTAGTGAGGAGCCGATTTCCCATGCTATGCGCGAGCAGAATGATCGAATCAAATTGTCCATTCTCGGCAATGTCGCTTAGAAATTCACGAAGGTGCGTTATTGCTTGATCGGCCTGATTCCCGTCCTCGTCGTAGTCCAAACATGATGCGTTAGATGGCCAACTGTAGAAGAAAGGAACACCCACAAATTTGGCGTCATGTGCAATTTGAGCCGTGCGCCGCGCAGCGTCCTCGAAGCTATTGTTAAAGCCATGGACGAATACAAGCGCCTTGCGCTTGTCTCCAGGCAGACGTTGACTCGCAATGTCCCAGAGAAAGTCATGTCGACATTTGAGTGTTACCCGTAATAGCACAATATGTCGTTTCGGATCTCCTCGAAACAGCCCTTTCACAAAAGGGCCCTCGATCTGACCTGATACATGTTGACCGGGAATACTTACGTCACAATGCCCGTACTGGATTCCGTACCCACGCCGGTTGTTGAAAATCTTCGCCGGAGATGTGGCAGCATTCACGCTCGGGTCCGAGGCTCGATCGGTGCCGAAGAAAAGCCGAATTGTCTTGTAGTCGTTTGACGGACTCGGTGACCCATTCTCCTCCGGTATCGCTTGTGGTTGCGGGCTACCTGATCCGTCTTGGTCTAACGCCGGCAACATCCCGATCGAGCGATCCACGCCCATGTTATTCGACCGGGGGCCTAGCGGGTCCACTTCTGGGTTACGGGCAGGACCGGATGGCGAGTCATGGACGGGATCGCTCACGTTGTTGGAATCGGGGTTCTGTGTGTGGAATGTGACGTCCTCGATCGACACGATGTTCCCGAAGCGGCCGCCAAAGCTTAACGGCAGTTCGACCGTTTCGCACGTGACGGAGACTATCATCTTGACGATCGTTCGCAGCGTCGATCGTGCCGCAAAGTCGCTTGAATAGGCTCTGTCCGCGATTTCACTTACCAGACCATCAAGGGGCGCAAAACTGGATTGAATTTGTCCGATATCAGCGAGTAATTCCGTATAGGCCTTGCCCGTTGTCATTTCGATCAAAGTTCCGAGTTCGCCACGAATTTCGCGTATGGAAAGGCGCAATGTATATCGCGAGGCGGCGCTTGGGTTCAATGGGAGCCGGGTGACCCATTTCTCTCCGCGTGCGAGATCGTCGGGGAAGGGGGCAAGCCCAGCAATAAAAAGGGCGCCGCCGTACTCTTTCGCTGGCGAGTCGTGCAATGCTTTGTCGATCGCCGCGCCTAAGACATCGAGTGCAACGCGTGCAAGGTCTACCGTTTCACCAGAATTGCTTACGATGGCGTAGACAAAACCCTCAAGCTGTTCCTCGCGAACGATTGTCATTGTGACCTCCTCATCAGAAGTCTTATCCTTAAGAGGATAGGTGAAAATCTAGGGCACTTGACGCGATGATACTCTTCGGCCAGTCATCAGCTTCGGACACCGCTCACTAAACGACCGCAACAGATCAACCTATCGCGATCGCAGACTGCGAATTCTTGCTGGCGGGTCGGCGCTCCTTGTGCGAGTTGAACCGGCAGCCTCAGTGTTCCCTTACCCTAGGAGAACCTCGAAATCGCCCTCGCAATTGCTAGTTGCCGACAGGACGTGCGCCCGATTTGCGCCCGGAAAATATTTTGGTTCGCCGGAGGACCGCCCGGCGAGCCTCCTCACTTCTCGAACAACAGATCTCAAGTGTGTTAGCCAAAGCCCCATGGAATAAGGCTTGCAGGCCTAAATCGTGTTTGTATAAACTGCGATTGTTGACACGTACCGATTACTGGAGTTCCGATGTCGAAGTTCCACCCTCGTGCCGCTGTCGCGTACATCAACGTCGAGAAGCGCGCAGGCCGCGTCGCCGATCAGCCGTCTGAGGCGCATTCGTTTGAGCGGTCGCTCGTTGAAAAGGACTACATGGTCTTGCGCAACGCCAGTCGTCTGCTGGCCGTCTATCGGATCCGGCGCGACAACGAAAAATTGAAGCGGCTGAATCGCTGGCCCACCCTGATCGGCGACGCCCGGTAACAAACGACGCTTGCCGAAAGACAGGTTCTGTCTTACATAAATAGTAGTCCTAAAAAGGGGCGGATTATGAACGGTGAACTGGTAGTGACGCTTAACGAACTCGAGGCGCTCGAGGCCCGTGTGCTCAATGCTGGTCGCGAGCTGCTCGGCGCGATGCATGAGCAGCTCGCGGATGAGATCGCAGGGGAGCACGGCGGATTTCGCCCGAGATTCTTCGAGACTGACGCGGAGATACTCACAAGCGGCGACGTCGCAAAGCGCTCGGCGCTCCAGATCGATCAGCAGGTGACGCCGATTGTCGCGATCTTCGGCTGGCACCCGGCAATTGGCTGGGATGAGGCGCGGTGGTACGCGCCGATGCCGCCGAGGGAACCGACGGTGGCTCGCCGGCGTGGGCGCAAACCCGCGCAGCAACCGATTCTGCGGTGGCGTGCGATGGATCCGGGCCTGCTCGAGCTAACCGGTTTCGACGGCGCAGTCGAGTTGATCGCATGTCGCCAGCAATTGTTGATGCGTCTGCTGGAGTTTGGGGCGCGCCGCACAGGCATGGGCAACGACAAGACGCGCGAGATTGCGACGCTTGGTCTGAGTATGATTCGGTGCGTTGCCACCGGCGAGACCAGCATGGCCATCGCTGAGTGAATCGCGGCCGCCGACGGGCGCTCATCCGCCATCGCAACACGCGGCCCGGCATGTCCGGGCCTTTCTGCGTATGGATGCGGCGCGAAGTCGTGCGCGTGCCGCAACATGGTCAGGGAGGTGAGATCGGGAAGGAACTGGAGAAATCCGCTCCCCAAAAGCCAAAACCCCTGAGACCAGTGGCGAGCCGGTTATTCAGGGGCACTTTGGGTGATGCAAAGGATGTACACATTGTATCTCGTCTTGCCGCTCGATGAGCAGTTCTCGATCGAAAAATTTCGCGAGTCTTGGTTTGTCACGACAATCGGTCGGATCCATAGCGCGTCAATAACCGGGGCGTACTCGCGCGAAAAATATACTCCTTTGGAGTACCTCGCCCCACGTGGATAATTCGTCGGATGGCACTCCGAACAAACTCGGCGGCCATGCGGTATAGGCGACGCAGAGGGATCTGCGTTCATCAAAGTTACCGGGGTGGAGGCTAAGAGCCAATCCCTGGCGCCATGGCGAGATGGCGATTAGGAACTGAAAGGACAGATGCAAAGGAACATTGATGCGGCTCCGGCCGCAGGAAACCCCTTTTCTTCAAAAAGCCGGACTGACAAACAGTTCGACGCACCGACGATCGAGCAGGCGCGCGACATGCTGTCGTGGATTCCTGCTGACTGTGATCGTACACAGTGGATCAAGATCGGCGGCGCACTGCGCCATGAGTTCGGCGACGTCGGGCTCGATCTCTTTGACGAATGGTCGCAGCGCTCAACTGATCAATATGACGCTCGCGATACGCTTTCCGCGTGGCGATCGCTCAAGGGCGGCGGCGCCAATCCGTCGACGTTCAAGACCATCGCCGGCATGGCCCGGGACGCCGGGTGGGTACCCAGCCAGCAGGCGCGCAAGCTGACGCCTGCAGAGTCCGAACAGCGTGCCCGTGATCGCGCTGAGCGTGAAGCCAGGAGCGAGGCTGAGGCCGTTGCACGCCGTGCGGTCGCTGCTAGTCGCGCGGTGGATATGTTGGCAGGTGGACGCCCGTACGTCGCGGCCGACGCAGCGAAGAACGACTACCTGCAGCGTCACGGTCTCGACGAAGGATATGGCGCGATGATCGGCCCGTTCTCGACGACCAATCAGACGCTTGGCGAGATCTCGATCGTCTCTGAGAACGCACTGCTGATCCCGATGATGGACATGGACAAGAAGGTCCATTCAGTGCAAGCGATTTTGCCGGACGCCAATAACCCGCTCAAGCGCGACAAGACATATCTCGCCGGCGGCGACAAGCGCGGACACTTCTTCCGGATCGGCCAGCCGAAGACGCGCAACGACAAACACGTCGTCCTGGTCGCGGAGGGCTTCGCGACAGCCGCGAGCCTGCATAAGTCGACTGGCCATTGCGTTTTCGTCGCGTTCGACGCCGGCAACCTGAAGCCGGTTGCGGAGGCTGTTCGCGCCAAGGTGCCGACGGCAACGATCGTATTGTGTGCGGACAATGACCGGTTCACGGCCGGGAATCCAGGCCGCACGCGTGCTCGCCAAGCGGCGGCGGCTGTCGGCGGTCTCGTCGCACTTCCTGATTTCGATGGGGCGACCACCGGTACCGACTTCAACGATTTGGCGATGCTGAACGGCGCGCACGATGACGCGGCGGTGATCGCCGTAATCGAAGCGGCGCTCGAGGCGAATGAAGTTGTGACGCAGGCGGCCGTCGATGCGGAATGGGCGAACAGCAAGGTCGAGCAGGTGACGAGTCCGGCGCGCGGGGCGGCCCAGTGGAATGAAATCTCGAACGCCGCCAGCGTTGCTATTCTCGATGCGCCGGCGAGCGACGAGTTGCCGGGCGTGATGTTCGTCGAGTCGGTGCCCCCGAAAGTCGAGACTATCGGTCGGCCAACGGACAACCGGTATTTCAAACTGCTCGGTCACGATCGCGGCACGTACTACGTTTTCCAGAACGAGGCAAAGCAGGTCAAGGCCATCACAAAGTCGGATTTCACTGAAAATGGCCTGATCGAGCTGGCGCCGCCGAACTGGTGGGAACTGCATTTCGCCGGTGCCGGCAAGCAGGCTGGCATCAACAAGCGCGCAGCGGTCAACTTCCTGATCCGCGCTTGTGTCGAGAAAGGCATCTACGACCCGTCGAATACCCGGGGACGCGGCGCGTGGATCGATAGTGGCCGCGTCGTGTTCCACGCCGGCAGTCACCTGCAGGTGAATGGCCTGAAGACTGAGGTAACGGATATCGAATCGCGGTTCGTGTATGAGGTCGCGCGTGATCTCCCGGCACTTGGCGGCGACGTCGCGACAGATGATGAAGGGCAATGGGTAATTACAACGGCTGAGAAATTCCGCTGGGAGAAACCTGCTTCAGCGTTGCTCGTCGCTGGATGGGCTGCGCTGGCGCCGCTATGTGGCGCGATCGCCTGGCGTCCGCATATCTGGTTGACGGGCGGCGCCGGCTGCGGTAAGTCGACGATTCTCAATCAGTTCCTTGCACCTCTCGCGAGTGGCGCCGACGACGGCGAAGACGGCATTGCGCTGCTCGCTAACGGCAACACGTCGGAGGCCGGCCTGCGCCAGTGCCTGAAAGCTGACGCTCTGCCGGTGCTGTTCGACGAGTCAGAATCGAACCGGGAACGGGATGCCGATCGGATCCAGGCTGTGTTGTCGCTGATCCGGCAGGCTTCGACCGAGTCGAAGTTCAAGACGCTCAAAGGTACCGCAGGCGGCGAAGCGATGTCGTTTCACATTCGCTCGATGTTCTGTATGGCGTCAATTCAGACGGCGCTGAAACAACAGGCCGACGTCGAGCGCTTGACCGTCCTGCGGCTGCGCGACAAGCGCGACAACAAGACTGGGGATCTGGCATGGTCCGATCTCGAGATTGAGTTGTCGAAGCTGCGCGGCAATGGCGACTTCGCTCGGCGGATCATCAATCGGTCGCTGCGCCTGATGCCGATTACGATCAAGAACATCCGCACCTTCGTGAGCGCTGCGGCGCGCAAGTTTGGCAATCAACGCGACGGCGATCAATACGGCACTCTGCTGGCTGGCGCATGGTCGCTGTTCTCGAGCGAGGTGGCGACGGATGAGCAGGCGACAGATCTGATCGAGTCCCTCGAGTGGAACGTGTATGTCGAGCCAGATGCTGATGACCGATGCGACGGGCTCAAGGCGTTGACGTCCTGCATCGTAAGAACGGATCGGGGCGACGCGACGATCCTCGAGCTCGTGCAGATCGCTGGCGGCGACGAGGTTGAAGGTCTTTCGTGTTTTGGTCTTCCGGCCGCAGAGCGGATGCTGGGTCGCTATGGTTTGCGGCGCAGTGGGAATGATCTCCAGGTATCGAACAAGAACGACGCCCGGATTGAGTTGATGGCAAAGACGAATTTCAATGCGGATCTGCGCGGACAGCTTCTGCGCGTTCCCGGCGCCAAGCCGGGTGAAAAGCCGGTGTACTTCAAGGGCGCCGGTACTGATCGCTATCTGTCCGTGCCTCTCGCTGGACTGTTCGCCGCTCAGGACGACTCGGCGACGTCGACGTTCTAGCGGGCGCGTAAGTCCCCGAGGAACCTATGAACCCGGCCACGCGCCGGGTTTTTTCTTACTTATTACGCTGATTCGCGGCCGTCTTACGACGGTGCGTAGGACGGTAAACCTTTACCCAGCAACGGTTTCAGCGTTTCTCTTACGATCTTACGCAATTTCCCGGAGATACATCCCTCTATCCCTCTCCCCCATAATCATATGGATTACCCAATGATTACACTCCTCCTTATCTATCTATCTATTTCTCTATAAAAGAGTAAGAGAGTAAGAAAGGTATACGCAGCAAGGGTTTGCGGTCTTACGGTCGCTCTTACGGTCTCTTACCGTTCTGGCTCTGGCGTAAGAGGGGGCCTTAGTCCGGCCGCACCGGGCGAACGCTGGGGAGCTGCTCGAGGTGGTCCGGGTCGGGGCCGGGGATCGGGCACAGCGGTGATGGCATGACTGTGCACGACTCCGTCGAACTGGTCGCCGGTGATCAGGATGAAGTCGACGAGGGCAGGCGCCTGGCCGTCGGTCGTCGCGTCACCCGGTTTTCCTCCCAATAGCGCTCCGGAACGGTCCCGTGCAGCAAGGGGCGGGTGCGTCGACCCGGAAATTTTCCTCGTTGGTGCAGCGATCAAGGTCATCCGCTTGACGGCGGACGCCGCTAAAGGAGTTGCATCATCTCGCGCAGTACCTCCGTGCGAGTGCCAACGACTAGTCGATCCGCCTCGTGCCATTCCACGCTCATACCAGCCAGTCGAAATCGGAAGCTCATTGCGGCTTGCTCGTCGCGATTCCGCGGAGCGCTCACACAAACGTCGAAAATAGGGCCGCCGCTCATTCCGTGTAGATCCGACGGTGCGCCATTCTCTGGCAGGTTAGCCCCAGCGATCATTCCTTTAGGCTCGTAGTGAAGTAGCAGAGGTGCTGGAATATTGGTGCCGGCAAAGGCCGTGACATTCGCCTTTTCGAGGGTCATGGAAAATACGCGGGGCCGTTTCCCTTTTAAAGCGTTGGTCCAGCTTGTTGCGTGTGCTCGGGCAGCCGACGACCGCGCAGAATCCAGACTGGATATCTGGATTAGTGCGCGACGGCATTTCGATCGCCGTAAAATTGTTCACCTCTTCCGTTTCTAGTTGCTCAAAGGTGAACAGTGACATTGCCACATCGACTTTCGCATCGAACAGAAACTGTTGACGTTCAAGCGAGAGCATCGTGTCTCCAATTTTTAAAAAAACGATCTTCTCCTCGACTGCCTGCCGCGCGACGTGTTCCGCAGTTGACAACACGACACCTTTCGGATGTTTGATCAAAAAGCCAGAACCGAAGCCTTTAGCGGCCGCGACCCCGAACGGGACTTGGCGATCCTTATGGAAGAAAGCGCTAATCGCCAGCACGTGTTGACCAACCAGATCATCGATTTGCTGAAGGTATGGACTGTATGCAGTCATCGGAGAGGTAGGTTATATCGACGTTTAAAACAAGGTTATCGGCGAATCAGCGACAGACTTTAAAACGTCACTGCCCAGCGGAATCTGAGTCACTATGGTCGTCGGCGGCAACGAGTGGAAAGATGGCAGCGGGCGTCCAAACGGGTGCCGTTTTCAGATAACGACGTGCTTAATATGTGTGCAGTCGTCACGCGGGGCCCGGCGCGCTTAGGCGCCGGTCGTGATTTCATACTATGCGCATGAATACCTTTGCATGCGCACAAAATGGCCCGTGAAGCACATCCAGACCGCGCCAAAGCTCTGATCGCGATCGGCGAACACGTCGAGCGCCTCGGCAAGATCGACGGGCAACGAGCTGCGAGAAGACTATTTCCAAACGTCGGAAAGCCTACTTGGGAGAGTTGGTGCCGGCTGGTCCACCTCGGCGAGCGAGCAGGCGTCGAGCATCGGACGGAGCTTGTCGGCGGCGCCACGCATCCAGTGACACCAATTACCCTGATGATCGACGGCGTCGAACCGTATGGCGCTGGGTTCGATCAGCGGATCGCAGAGATAGACGCGATCAACCGCGCCCTCAAGGACGTGGCATGGCCTATCGACCCGGAGACGGGCCGGCGAGGCCGCGTGAAAAACCCGATGCTTCTGAAGGTAGCGCGTGACGGGTTCGCACAGTCTGCCGCGCTCGCCGCCAAGCACCAGTCGGATGCTTGGAGCGCGGAGATGCACAGGGCTCAGATGGAAGAAGTAATGGCCGTCATCCTTGATGGGCTGGAAAATAGCCGCGATAGGGAACTCGCCGGGCAGCTCTTGGCCTCGTTGCGCAAGGTTAGCAAGAAGTGGGAAAACGTACGCGATGGGCAGTGGCAGGGCGGTTCGCTCGCAAAAATGCCGGCTTAGTTCTAGGCGCCGTTGGCTGTTAATACGTCGATGATGTCTGGGCGCACGACACTATGCTGCGTTGCCGTAGAAAGCAACAATGGGAGCAGATTCAGATGGCTAAAATAGCGACACCCCGTCAGGTACGGGTAGCTTTCAACCGCATGATCGAGACACTCGAGGCGCAGCTCGCTGCACGCGTGGCGGCTGACGCGCAGAAGGCGACGGCAGTTGGGAAGACCGGCGACGAGCAGCCCGCGCACGCGCCGGTCGAGACCTCACGCGACGCGGAGTCGGGAAGAATCTGAGTTCGCCGCGCGCCGGCCGACAGGATCCGATGGAACGCGCCTACGGCGTCGGCTTCGTCGCCGGCAAGACGCCATAGTGCTCATCGGGTTGGGCGATGCGTTCAAGGCGGGAGGCGGATGCGGTGTGCTCGCGTGGTACTCCATCGCGAGCAACGTGTTTGCGGGCGGCGAATCGTATTCAGACGACGGGGCAGGTGTGTTCGTTCAACGATAGTTGCGCCATCAACGGGGTGCCTACGGGCGCCGCTTTCACGTCCCGCGTACGGCTCGATCGATCGCTGATCAACCCGCTATTGAGCCGCTGTAAGCTTTAACCCTGGCCGCAACGCCGGTGACGGCTCTTGCTGGCTTTTGCGCTGATCGGATACCTGCTCGATGCCCTTCTTTGTCACTTCTTCCAGAAAGGTCAGGCGAGCTCGGTAGTAGTCAGCACGCAGTTGCGCATCTAGCACCAGTTGCTCAGCCCGGAACAATTCCATGCGCAACTCGTTCAACAAGAGCTCGGCCTGTTTTTCGGGAGTCTTGACGTGATTTGAAGCCCAGCTTGCAAGCCACCGCAGCATGATTAAGCCCTCCGGTCGTTGGACACTCTGCCACGACCAAGGCTATCAAATCTGGGCGGGTAGTGTGTCAGATAGTGGGCGCAGTGTGTTGGGAAAACAGCACACGGCCGTTGAATGTCGGTGCAGACCGAACGGTCGTTTGCAGCAAACGCTGCGCCCTGTATGCGCCCGGCGTTGAATCGGTCTCCCGCAAAAGCTCACCCTATGGGTCTCTGCGGTCGATCGCCAACAGATCTTCTATCTGTTAGTAGGTATCGCGCGAGAATCTTGTGTAGTGCCGTGTGACATGTCATTCTTGCGTCCCCGTGAGGAGGGTTGGGATGCGAGATGTTGAATGCGATATCGTGCGGGCAGGTGCTTCAAATGATGCGTTTGGATTCTCCATCGGCGCTATTTTCGAAAGCGATCTTTCGCTGGCTTTGTGGGTTCAGTTGGGTGCGAGCGCCGCATTCCGCGACCGGTTACTTGGACACGTGGTCGGACCCGGTCCATTTCGTCTCGTTGCCCTCGCAAAGAACGTACGGGAACCCAGCTTCGGCGAGACGGACCTACTTCTGATCGTCGAGGGCGTTGGCGGGCACCGCATTGCGGTACTGGCTGAGATCAAGCTGACTGCCGCGTTTCAAGCACGTCAGGCAGAGCGATACACAGAGCGCGGTGAGCGCGGGCGACGCGCCGGAGAATGGGACGAATACTGGACAGTTCTGGTCGCTCCAGAGTGCTACATCAGGGATTCGAATGCTTCCGATTGGGGAAGAACATTGTCGATTGAGACCGCGACTGGATGGTTGGCGGACGACACCTCGACCCATACAATTTTCCTGAGTAGGTTGCTTCTGCATGCTACATCCAAGGACATTCTGGGCCGGGAGGAGAATCCTGCAGCAATGGAGTTCTGGCGGCTGTACGTTGAATATGCAACGGAGCATTTTCCCGAATTGGAGGTGGAACTCGTACCCAGCGGCCGCTCCAAGAGAAAGGCGCCGAGTTGGGCACGTTTCGGAAGCAGGGCGCTTCGGAACCAAGCCGTCCGAATCTCACATAAAGGTAATGCTTCCTGCATCGATCTGATTGTGCGCAACTGTCCATCTGGGCGGCTTAAGGCGGCCGTTGGTCTCTTGTTGGAAGACGAGATGTCAGTCAAGCAGGCGGGTAGTAGTGCGGTCGTTCGCGTCAACGCGCCTCGAATATGGCCTCAGGATGCATTCGACTCGCAGCTCGACAACATCAAAGCAATATTCAAAGCTGGCGAACGTATCCTTCGATTCTGCAAGCTTCACCGGTCAACACTCGAAGACCTAGTTAGATAGCTAGAAGCGCAGGTCGATTCACGCTTGGCCCTGTTGGGCAGCTGTCGCGCCCGACCTGCGCTCGGGAACAAGTGCGCAATCCCGAACCCCCTCACCAGTCAAGGCGCTATCAGCGGCGCGCAACAGATATAAATCTGTTGCGTCGAAGACCTCCGACGGCGCCCCCTTGACACGGTCGGTTCTTAAAGTGCGAGGTCGTCAAGTTTGCGGGCGCGGATCGTAATGCCCGGGGCACCGGGTACCGGTGCGTTCCCCGATGCCTGGAAGCCATCACCGACCACATTTCCGACGAGATCGAGCTTGAACTTCCCGCCGATAGTGTTGAATACGGAAACGGCCTTGGGGCTGTGTGCCTTGACGGTGATTTGCGCACTTAGCCTCCCGTCTTGACCCGAGTAGGTGCCCGAATACAGATATTCGCTATCTCCTCCGCGAATATTACCGTCTTCGAGAACGACAATTCCGCCGGCACCTTGTACTACGGCGCTAAACTCAACCGCGTAAAACCCGTTCGTAGGCATCGCTGTTTCTCCTTTTATGACCGCTCGGATTGAGCGAACCGAAAGCATATCTCACTAGCCGCGCGTTCGAGAGGACCGGCTCGACCGTCACGCCGCGAAACAAGACGTCTAACCGACGGTCACGATAGCAATCCGTCGGAGACGACGAAACTAGCGGATACAGCCTACTCGTTCTTTTTGATTACGCACCCATTCGACGGAGTTAACTCGGTTAGCAGCTGGAAGATCCGATCGGTACGGGCCACACTTGCGGGCGTTAGCCAATTGGCAACTTCATTCTTCGTCATCCAGAAGTCGGCTTTAATCTCTTTGGTGCCGGCTCCCTGATCATAGATGTTCCACTTTTGAATGGTGCCGTTGACCGTTTCGGTCTCTGTCCGTAACCATCTGAGACTGCGACGTACGGCCCGTGCCTGCACAGCTTCACTCGTCGCATAGTTCGACGTGTCCACGCCTTCCTCGCGTGCCAGGCGTTGCTTTAGCGCAGCTATGTTAGAAACTGCCGGGTCTTTGCTCAGCCGGTGCAGCAGATTATTGGGATCGCGCTGATAGTCACCGTACCGCATATTCTTCAGATCGTGGCCGTTGCGAATGAACTCAATGACGTACAGAAATTCCCACGGGTCTGAATCTGATGCGTCGACGGCTGCTAGCTCTTTAATAGCCCATGCGATATTCCGTCGCTCTAGATGGCGAATAAACACGTACTTATCTTCGTGCCCATCTTTTGCGTCGCGCCGGTGTTGCTTTATCCGACTGTCGATATCGGCCGTCCTTCCAATGTAAAACACGGCTTCGTCTGGTCCCTCCTGGAGGGCGGCGGGCGAGCGGAAGTCGTCGTAGTACAGCGCATAGATAAATTCTTTTTGAGGGGCGCTCACGTAGTGATCTCCTGATTGCCCATATGAAGAGCGGGCTTCCTGCTTGCGTTATTGGTGTCCAGCGGGTGTTCTTTCAGGAAGGCGCGCAGCGCGTCGTTCATGCGCGTCTCCCAACCGTCGCCGGTTTCGCGAAACGCGGCGACGATGTCAGCGTCCGTGAGAACCTCGCGGGACACGCGTGATCGGCGCGCCGACTGCCGGGATTTAACGGTTTTCCGGATCTTCACGTTGTCTGGATCCGTCAAAGTGTCGAGTCTCGATCGTAAAGTCGACGTGTACCGTGTCGTACGGAAACACTACAAGTCCGTTATCCACGTGGTCAAGCACGCCGGTGTTCAGCAGCGCGTCCACGTCGTCCTGAACGCACTTCACGTCGCGGTCAACGCGCCGCGCGAGTTCTGCGAGCGACAGCGGCCCGGCGCCAGTCATCTTCAGAATAATCTCCCAGCGCGCGTCCGTAAGCGTTTCGAACAGCCGCTCGACCGTCGTGAAGGTGATAAACGAGCCTTGGTACTCGCCATTCATCGCGGCGACGAAGCGCGCGGAGACGTCGCCCTCAGTGGTGACGCCGATGGTTACTGCGGTCATTGTGACGCCCTCAATGTTCCGGTTCTCCTTCTGCTCGCGGCGCAATCTCCACCTCGATCCGCTGCCCGTGGGCGCGCATGGCGACCTTCAGGTCATAGGCCTGCTGCAGGTTGAGCCACGACTCGGCGCTCCCGCCGAAGTAGCGCGCGAGACGCAACGCCAGCTCCGCGTCCACCTCGCGCCGCTCGTGCACGACGTCTTCAATTTTGGAAAGTGCTGTGCGTAGCGCGCTCGCAAGTGCGTTTGTTGTCATTCCCAGCGGCGCGAGAAAGTCCTCGCGGAGGACTTCGCCTGGGTGAATCGGGCGCATACCGTTTTTGGGCCGTGCGCTCGTTCCGGCCTGCATCTGGCGAATCGAACTATGCACGCCACCTTCAAGCTGCTCCATTTCCTTATCCATGTCGGCTCCTCGCGCGTGCTCACGGCACAATGTTAGCGCGTTTCTGCCCCGTAACGCTGCCTAGGCGGCGTTACCGCGCGAACGGCTGATTTCTAGGAGGGAATCTTGCAGCCCGCTCATCGTCTGCTCGGCTCGGAGCCCGCTGTGCGCCCGAATCTCAGTTTGGTTCTGATCGGTACTTTGCTGGGTGAGGCTTTCCGGTCTGCAATAAACACACTTATTGTCTGTTGCAGGGAGTGCACCACAAACATTTCACGGCATTGATTGCAGAAAACGACGCCTTTGTTTGAAAAAAACCCGGGCCGTCGATCTGGTCGTGACGCCAACAATTCGGCAAGCGCGGGCGATCGCCGGCGCTACAGACTTAGATGACGGAGTAGGGAGAATGTCCAATTTTGAACACGGCGCGATCGTTGCCGAATTGACTGCCGGTATCGACGCGGCATGCGAAGCGTTGAGGGCGGCGACTGCTGTTTGTGACGGTGGCGCGGTGAAGGTGGCAAAGGCAATGATCTCGCGCCTGGTAAACGACCTGCAGGTGGCGGGGGTGATGGAAGCCGCCGGCCGGGTCGACGACGCTGCACGCGCCAAGGATGATCTTCAGACGGCGATCGAGGCGACCCTTGGCCCGTCCATCGACGCACTCAATCGTGCTCTGCTCGGCGTCGGCATTCCGTTCTTGATCGGACCGGAGGATGAGGGTCTCGTTTCGGCCGCGCGCGGCGTCGCTGTGGCGCGCCGGCAGTACGAGCAGGCACAAGCGGCTGGCGTCGATTCCGGCGACGCACTCCGCGAGCTATGCATCGCGACGGCGCTGCTGGAACGACGGCAGGCGCAGGTTCTCGCGCGCGTGGCTAAGCAGCACATTGCGCACGCTGAGACGGCGACGGCGGCGGCCTACGCTGCGGCTGAGAAGCTCGGTGAGATCACAGATCGGCACCTCGGCGCAGGTGCCTGGGGAAAGCTGCTGGCCTGCTGAACGGAGTAGCGGCCGCGCTGGTGACCTGGCGCGGTTTCGTAGGCATTGAACGATAAAAATCACGGCATTGTTTGCAGAAGTTAGTTTTACCAATCAGGTCGTGACGGAATAGTACAGGTACCGGCAGGCCCAACGGCGTAGCCGAAAAAATCAAACCAGATAGCGGAGTAGGAAACCATGTCTCAAGCAACACAAGCAGTTCTCGACGCGTTGAACGAAAAGATCGGCACGGTAAACGTATCCATTAATCAGGCGCTCGTCGCCGGGCAGGCAACGGCGCCTCTGCGGAAGAAACTGCAGGAATTGCAGGGCGATCTGTCTGCCGCTCGGGCGCGCCATGAAACGGCACAGGCCGATGCGCACGCTGCTGCTCTCCGTACAGCGGAAGACGACGCGGCGGCTCTCGTGCTGGCGGCGAATGCTGAAGTGAACGATGCGCTGCAGGCGATCGGCACCGATCTGCGCCTCGCTGACGACGACCAGCGCTTTGCAGCGGCTGCTCGATGCGTGACGTTCGCCCAGCTCGCGGTCGACGCCGTCGTGTCGAAGTTCCACGAAGCGAACGCCAAATTCGATCAGGTTCACGAGCAGCTTGCGAAGGTCTCCGCGAAGCACGACGAGCTGCTCGCGCTCCGTCAAGGCGGCGACACGTCGGATAAGACGGCCGCACAGCTCTACGCGTGCTCGCTCGACCGTGCGGCACTTCAGGGCTTGGCGGACTCTGCGCCTGTCGCCGGCAACGCTGTGACCGAACGCGCGTTCCTGGTGAACGCACAGGCCGATTTCGCGAAACAGAAAAGCAACGCAATCATTGGCCTGGCGCGCGAAGACATCGCCCGGGTTGAGGATCTGTTCATTGCCCGCGTGCGCGGTCTCGACAACTTTGCGAGATCGAATCGCCTGATCAACGGCGGCTCCATCTTCAGCGTGATCAAACCTGGCGAAAAGATCAGCTACATGATGCGCACTGGTTCCCTGCCGTCGGCATAAGCGACGCCCGGCGGCTGCGGTCGCCGGCAACACAGAAAGGTGCATCAAATGTCATTCCCGAAAGGTAACGCGTACGCGCTTGCGCCCGGCGAAACGATCCCGACGCGTGGTCGGCCCAGATCCGGCCGGACGATCAAGCGCGGCGTCGCCAAGGTACTGAATCAGGTCGCTGCGCCCCTGTGTGAGCTGGCCGTGCGCAAGGCTCTAGAGGGCGACGCGGGTTGTCTGGCGGCCTGCATCATCCTTTTGGCTAACAGCGACGTCATGATTGATCGTAAAGCAGTGACGGTCGAGGCGTCGGCCACGTAACGATTACTCCGTGTGGCGCGTTCCATGACTTTCGCGCTACTTCAAACCCTGCCGGTGATCCGGCAGGGGCTTTTCCAGGAAGCGGTAACTAGATGAGTTCAAGAGACGTACGTAAAGCGCGCCAATCGCACGGCCGCAATGCACTGAATCCTGCGCTGCCGATGAGCGCGGCGCGTGAAGGCTTCTGCGCCGGCTGCTCCTGCGCCACACGCGGCGCGCACCCAGCTCGAGGCGCGTGCAGCGTGCGTGCGCCCAGCAATCAAAGCAAAAGGTAAATGATGGCACGTATCAACCAGTTTGAAGCCCTGCTCGATGAGCTGCACGCGGCGTCGATCGACAAGGGCTACAGTGAGCAGAAGCCGCTCGTCAAGTCGCTGACCATTCGCGAAGTAATGGCGAAGGCGGGAATCGATGCGGACAAGGTGAAGCCGTTCACGGGCAAGAAGCCTGCGAAGGCAGCGGCGTTGCCGGATGCGAATGACGCATCGACGCCGGCGACATCGCGTCATGAGATGCTCAAGCAGACAATCGTCGCGCACGCGGCTGCGCACGACGACCTGAATTCGGCGATCAGCGAACAGATGCTGAATCGTGTGTTGAAGATGGCGAAGGCTGGACAACTGACAAACGACCAAGCACGTCGTACGGTCGAGTACCACTCGAAAGGCTTGGCGTTGCCGACTGACGTGATGCGCGCGATCGCGAGTAACCGGTGATGACCCGCCGGCGCATCATCTTTCACAACAAGACGGTCGCGCCGGCGGCTGCTGCACGCGTGTCTGCGCTGCCCGTGATGTTCGTCAAGGCTGCGCCGGATCCGCTCGAGGCCGTCGACTGGACAGCAAGTATCACGCACGCACAGCTCGGGATGTTGATCAAGGCCGCACACGTCGGCGATATCGACATGTCCGACTTGGCGCGCGCAGCTGAGGCGTCGCTGCGTCGGCGCCCAGTGCCGGAGGATCTGCGTCGCGTGATCGTGGGCACTCATTTGGATCCGCTATGACTCGTGCGGAATTCCTGCATGCGCTGCTGGCGCCGTTGCCTGCCCAGATCGATCAGGATCCGGCTGGCCACGCGCCCGCGAGGCCGGAGGAGTTCGGCGCGGTCTATGCTGCCTATCTTGGCGGTCGCTGTGGCCGTGCTCATGTGCTGCGAGCTGCTGCTGCGTGTCGTATGCAACGTGAACTGCCCTGCGACATTCGCGAGCTCGTCGCGGCTGAATAGAGTTGTTCCGGCGGCTCCTGCTGCCGGGCCTGAGGGCGGGCACCGATTAGGCTGCATTCAACGTAAAGCGCTTTGCGCAAGGTGTTTTTCGTGGCGAACCCCGTCATCCGCACGCGCATTCTCGATATGCTCCGGAGCGCCGACTTCACTGTGGCGGCACTCGCCGATCTCCTGGCCGTGCCGTACAACTCCGCCGCTAAAGCGATCGCCCGCGCGCGCGCGGAGGGGGAAGCGCACGTGTGCGGATACGCGGCGCGCACGGCGGCGATATACAGGCTGGGTGCAGGCGTCGACATAGCATGTCCGGCGCTGGATCCGGTTGTGCCTGCGCCGTCGTGCCGTGATGATTGGTCATTGATCAGGGAGCCCGCCGTGTCTGAGTCCGTGCTGCAGTACTTCGAGCTTGACGTATTGCCGGGCGTGAAGCATTTCATGTGTGATCGGTACAAGGCGACGCTGAGCGTCGAATCGTGCGCCGACAAGTTCAAGCAGGCCAATAGCGGCGACGCGTTCGGACGTCACGCACATTGTAAGCGGTGCCCAGTCGGTGCGGCCCACGGGGGCGCTGGCCCGGATCTGAATCTCGGCACACTGAAGGGCAGTCTGACGTGCTCGAGGTGCCATCGCACGAACGGCAGGCTGATCGGGAAGAGGCTCTGTATTAGCTGCTATAACCGCCAACGAGAGCGGTTATTGATGAAGAACGCTAAGGGCTCGGCGCCTATTAAGCATCCGCCATTGCATCGGCTCACGATAGGCTACATGGCCGGCGGAAAGGTTGGAACGCACACCGTCGAACGGGCCGTTGAGACGACAGAACTAATCGTCGACCTACTGAGAGACTCCGAGCACTCGCCATCCTTCCAATGGCTGGCGGATCCTGCGACGCGCGCGCTGCGCAGCAATCCTGATCTCGACTTTTCCATATCGTCGGACGACGTCGACAATGTCGTGCCGGTTGCGGATGCAGCCGCCGTTGTCGACAGCGTGCAGGACCCGCCGGAACACGCCGTCGCCGAACGTGGCGAGTCCGTTGGCGGATGTGGCCGAGCCGGCTGCGCTCGACATCGTGCAAGCGGATTCGACTGGAGATGTGGACGTTGACCCGCTGCGGGCACTGCGCGACGCTGTCGAGCAACTCGAGCACGATGCGCCGGTGGCTGCGAAGTCGCGGCGTGTTGCTAAGCGGCAACGCCAGGCGCGGCGACAGGTCAGCGTATCGCGCGTAACGGCAATACTTCTGCGGAGCGTTGGCGCTCTGCCCCCAGCGCTGCCTGTCATCGTGCCAACTCTCCTTTACAGCCCCTCGTTGTTCGCCGCGTCATTGCACGCTCGAACTTGACCGCAATGCGCAAGGCGCCTATCGGGACCGGCAGTTGGCAAGGGATCACGTTAGGCACTAGAACATGTCTGAAGATGCGGGGGAATCTGACTATAGTTGTAGTCTTGGGGGCGAAGTCCTCGGCGAGTTCGCGTCATCGCGAAGACCAGCCATCATTTCCTTTCCAGAAACCAATTTGCTGGGAGAAATTTGATGACCAATTGGACGAGGGTTGTATCTTTTGGCGTCATTCTTGCCGCGATAAGCTCGCAAGCACTTGGCAGAGAAGAAACCTGGCAGTTATCAGTCCTCGGATTTCAGTCTACGTGGCATCTCCACATTTCAGATGCCGACGGTAGTGTTACTGGGGATTCGACTTGGCAAACCAATTCCAGCGGTGCCGTCAATCCGGTTGATGGGCGGATTGATAGCGGGACTGGCCAAATCTCGCTAACCCGTCGACTCCAAGGGGCAAACGCAGGTGATACACAAACGTATTCCGGCCAGTACATTAACGGTGGTATTGGTGCTCAAGGCACTATGAACGGTCTGGGTGGCCCAGGAAATTGGTCAGCGACAGTTACGAAGCATTGACTCACATGTTTCTGGCTTCGCGGCGGAAACCGACGTCGTCAAGAAGCTGGCTCCTGGGTTGGATCTAAACGCGGTCAGCGGATAACTCTTGCCCCATCGGTCGCAACGTGCAATTCGCATATGCTGCACATGTCATATCCGCGCGTGTGTCGCAAAATCCGCATCCGCCCCGGTGATACACATTCGGTAAGGCGTCGCATTGGCGAGATTCGCGATCCGATGCGCTCGGACGGCATATGCGTTACTTGCCAGATCTCGAGGCCTCGATTGCCATTGTGTGTGTATTGGCAATCATTCCGCGTCTCATTGTTGCGGCGTGCCTTTGTCTAAGGGCACAGCACCGCGTAAGTTGGCGCGCCTCGATCAGCGCGCCATCACGTATCGGGCCGGCGGCGTCGTCAAGACTCGCACAATCGCTGAAACCGTCGATACGGAGGAGTTGATCGTCGCTGTGCTGCGTGATGAGGAGCGTGCGCCACAATTCACGTACCGCGCGCCGGCGTCGATGGGCCGGCTTCTCGACGAAGATGTGTATGACCGGTAGATCGGCGATGCAGTCGAGGTGGCGGATGTTGCTGCCGTCGCCGATGGCGTGCAGGACGCGCAGGAACGGGCCGTCGCGCCGATCGTGGCGAGTGTGCAGGAGGATGTTGTAGCGCCCGAGCCGGCGGCGCTCGACGTCGACCTGGTGGATCCGGCAGTGGATGTTGAGAGGATCCTTACGGCGCCCTACGCGATGCCGTCGACCAGATCGAGCACGATACGCCCGCGTGCGCGCCGTCGATATCGAAGCGTGCGGCGAAGCGTCAACGGCAACGAGCTCAACGCCAGGTTCGCGTGTCCAACGTGACGGTCCATCTCATGCGCGGCGTGGGCGCGCTGCCTCCTGCGCCTCCGTTGGTCGTGCCGGTGCCGGTGGCGCAACCCTCATACTCAGCGGTGGTCTACGCCGGCGGGGTTGCTTCCGGGTAGATGGGGCGCTTCAGTAAGGGCTCAGTGCGGCCAGAAGGCGTCGGTCGTAAATGACTGCTCCCGGGCGATATACTGGAAAATGTCTGACGCGGTCACAAATTCGCATTTCCAGTGACTTCATGCGGTCAGCAAACGCCAACTCCCGGCTCCGACAACCTTCGACAATCCCGCGCGTGACAATGGCTTTTGAGTCCTTCAACCACCTTAGACGCGATTTGCGACTTGACCAGAAAGACTGGGTCAACGAGGAGCATGCCAGATTCCTGAAGCGAGGAGGGATTGAGCGAACGCCACAGAACGTAGGCTACTGCCCCGAATGGCTACTCCGGCAGTCGTTTGTATGCCCCAATGGCCACACCTTCGTCCCGGACTGGCTTGCCAAGCGTCCTCCGCTGATGCCCTTCAGGTCGGAAGGCAAGCTCTACCGTCCGGGAACGGGAGAACTGGCATGTCCGAGTTGCTCAACTCGCTTTGAGGTCGGACTTCCAAGTGTTCCGAAGAAAGATGACGTTGCGCTGTACGGCGATGAAGCCATGCGCGATATCGTCAGCCCAAGCCGCGACAACCGCTACTGCGTAACCTACACCCTGATTTCGAGGCCACGGATTGCCGCCGAGAATCAGGAGTTGCTGGCAGCGTACCGATCACTGAAGAAATCCCGTCTGGGCGCGGATGCCGTCGTCCATTGCAAGACGCTCTTTCATGACGCTCGCGGGAGTGCGGCGAGACTGCCGACAGAGCAAGTCTCCGCGTTCCTAGGCGAGGTAGCGGACCTCCTCGCAATGCGGGCCGGCAGGCTGGTCATCTTGAACTGCGCAGGGGTCGTCTTCCAGCCACAGGCGTTTAAAGCAAAGGAGCAAGCCGCGTGCAAAGCACGGGTGTTCGGGCCGCTTGTCCAGTTCGCCATCGAGCAGATGACCAGGCAGGGCCTCTGCCCACATTTCTACTTCGAGCGCACCAACGATGATGGCTGGGCAAAGGAATTGTTCGCAGGCGGCAGGCTCACGCTCATGTGGCCCTTCATCACTAACACGCTGCCCGTGAAGTCGCCCGAGTTCGTGCTGCCGACCTCCAGCGAGTACCTGGAGTTTGCGGACATCGTTAGCTTTGCCGTGGCAGATAATATTGCTCGACGAGCCAACGAACGAGACGGAGACGGCGTACCTGCTTGCCCGAGGATCGACCTCGCGCGATTCGGCACCGTCCACTATCAGGGGTTTATGGAGAATGGCGACGCCATCTCCAAGAGCAGCGTTGGCTACCCGTGGCAGGACTTTTATCGCTGGACCTCATGGGCTTGATCGGCTTAACGTCCCCTTCCGGGTGCCGAATTTTGTGACGCCAATGACCGCTCTGGATCGAACTGCGACGGCCGTCTGTCGCAAGTGGAATAGCCTGTGAGCGGTTGTTGCGCGTCGTCCGCAGGGTAAATCAACCGGTTTCCTTTCTTGTAATGCGGACGGAGTTCAGGCCTTCACGGCGTCGCGGAGGAACATGGCGAGACTGTTCTCGGCGTAGACGGGTAGCGGCTCGTTGCGGAGCGCGCCGTTGCGTTCGCGCGTCTCACGCACGAATGCCTCCAGTGCGTCGCGCCAAAGTGCAGGGCCGATCGAGACGCCACGCACGACGGTCCAGTACTGGCGGCCGAATATTCGCGGATAGCTAAGGATCGTGCCGATCTGCGCCTCGAGGTCGTCATCGTCCGACTCGATCGCCGTGAAGGCGCGACGCGCCTCGAGCGCGGGCATCTGTTTGCGCCGGCGCTGCCGAACGATGATCGTCTTGGCGGCGATCGCGGTGTGCTCCGGGTCGTGAATGATGCCTTCATTGCTGTAGACGGTGCTCATGCAGATGTCCTGCAGAACAGATACTCAGCGGCGATCGAGGCGACGAGCAAGCCGATCGCTGACGGAGTCATTGCGCTAAAAGACGTCGCGCCGTACCATCCGAACGGCGTCAATACGCACCCGTAAATCGAGTAAGCCAGCAGCGCTGCCCCTGCAGCGAAAATAAGCTTCGGAATATGTCTCATTGTTTGGTCTCTGCGGAGGAGCCGGATCCGCAGGCACGGTGCGTTACTTTGATGCCTTGCTGATCGTTGTGTGAGACACGCCGTATTCCTTCGCCAGTCCGCGCGACGTTCCGCCGTCGGCGATCTTCTGCCTGATCTCGGCGCGCAGTTCGTCGATCGTGACCCTGCGTTTCTTGGCGATCCCCTCGAGCACGTCCTTCCGACCTCCTACACGACCTTCTGCGCGAGCGCGCGCGAGGCCGGCATATGTGCGCTCGCGCAGCACGTCGCGCTCGAACGTTGCGACGGCCGCCAGAATCGTGAGGTGAAGCTTGCCGGCTGAGCTGGCGAGATCAACACCTTCCAGCGCCAGGCAATGCAGTTTCGCTCCAATCTCGGCAATGCGCTTGATGGTGCCGAGCACGTCGGCGGTATCACGGCCCAGGCGGTCGAGCTTGGTCACAACAAGTACGGCGTCGTCGTCGAGTTTGTCAAGCAGCTTAGAGAACAGCGGGCGGTCGACGGCCGGCGTGGATCCGGAGATAGTCTCCTCGATAACGCGCTTAGGGTGGATATCGAAACCGGCTTTCTTGATCTCGAGCACCTGATTCGCAGTGATCTGCTCGGCGGTCGAGACGCGGCAATAGGCAAAAACGCGCGGCACTATGCGGGTCCGTCAGTGACGTCGTGTACGTTGTCGAACCATCCACGTTCCAGACCTAGGCGGGTTTCGAAGTCGCGCGCCGTGCTGCTGCCGATCGCCTTCTTGCCCGTCTTGATATGCGAGACGTACGCAGGCGAAAGTCCGAGTTTGGCGCCGAAGTGTTGCCGCGTGCCGTATTCCGGGCGATCCGGGAAAAGGTCTTTGTACTTCGCAACGTAGACGAGACGCTGGGCCTCGAAGTTGTCGGCGCGGATTTCTTCGATTGTTTTCACGAGGTGGTCTCTATAGGCTTCTGTAAATCAAACGTGGACATCAATTTATGTGTAAATAAATCGGTTGGCAACAGTTTATTTACAACTGTTTTAGGGCTACTGCCGCTGGATGCATAACGGTCGTTTGTTGGCCGGCGAGCGTCGCCGCTGCGTAACACCGTGCGCCGGCGTTCGAGTCGTCATCGCTAAGTGGGTCTATCCCATTACCGAGGGCTAGACCCATGAGCAGCACCTTGATGCGCCTTCGCGGCCTCCTCTCCCAAGACTTCGTCAACGCTGCCGACACCGGCGTATATCTCGACGGCGCTGGCCTGTGGGTGGTCATCACCGAACGCGGCCGCCGCTATGAATCGCGTGACGGCGCCCCCCCCACGTCGACGACGCGGAAACCATGACGATCGAGCTCGCGCGGCGCCGCGCGCTCGGCGCGAATCGCATGCCGTATCGCAATCCGCTGCGGCCGGCGGACCTGCATCGCTTCGTCAATGAGTGGACTCGGTTCTCGATCTCGGCGGCTGCCGGATGAGGGCCGGTCTTCGCAAGCGTTCGTCGTTACGGTGCGGGGACCAGTCGAATAGTCGACTACAGGTGTCCGGCTGTAGCCAGGTTTTATATGTGATAGTGTGCTTTATCAATCGTCGTTCGGGAGAATACCGATGAATGCCGCCGACAGGATTGAAGTTTGCCTTTCATCAGCGCACAATGAATTTGATACCACTAGCCTACGGCAGTTTGCCAAGCTCGCACAGGCGCACGGCGGGAAAGTGGTACCCGAAAAAGAGGGAATCGACAGAATCGAAGAGGATGCACCCCTCGATTTGATAGTGGAATTTGCGCAAACACTAGGGCCCATTTTCGGCTCTGCCATTGCCGCCATATTGTCAGCATGGCTGCAGGGCCGCGCCGGCCGCAAGGTGCGGATGAAGGCCGGCGACATCGAGATCGAAGCGAATACCCAGGAAGAATTTGAGCGGCTCCTCGCGCAAGCGCTTGCCTTGAAGGCCAATCAGGCTGGTCAGCAGAACCCCAAGAATGAAGCGTGACGTGGACCTGATCCGCGAGCCAATGCTGAAGCTCGAGGCGTTGTCATTGCCGCCCGGCCCACAGCGCACAGATTCAGCCGGATGCATCCAGAGATGCAGGTGGACGGATACGGCACCGCCGAGATCGACCATCACCTGTCGCTGATCGAAAAAGCCGGCTTTATGGTTTGAGATGAAGCTAAAGGGGCTGAACGGTGGCTAGCTCAGACCGCGCCCCTTTCCGCTTAGCCCAACGGTGCCGACGCCGGTTGCGCCGGCCGGCGATCGCGCGGGTTTCCGCTTTGCCGAGTTCTTTGCGTTGGCGGTCCGCAAGCCGCGCGCGCCGTGCCAATGCACGCGGGGCCAGTACTTTCGTCAATCTCGCGAAATGCCCTTGACGGGGGTAAACCCCGCGCGCTACAGTTCTGACACGGTGCTCAAAACACCAAACAGTCAGCGGAATCCGCACCCGATAGCATGCGGAATTTTTTCGTCCATAGGTTTCGCATCTATGGCCGGGCGTGCGGCTAATGAAAGACCCCGCAAGGGGAAATATGCCCGCCGTGCTGACGACGGTTTTGAGCGCCTGGCCGCCCCTCAAAAGGGCAAATCTCAAAAAAATCGTCAGGATGTCACCATGTTTTCAGCCGCACTCGCACTGTTTCCGATCTCCCGTACTTCGCAGTCCTCATCGGCGCCCGCGCTCCGCCCCTACGTTCTCCGCTTTATCGCTCACGAGGGTACGCGTTCTGTCGTCGCATTTGCAGATCGCGCTGAACGCGACGAGCGAGGCGCGCAGTTGCTAGCCCTTGGGTCCGCCGTGTGCTTGGCAACCGTGCGAGGTGCAGCATGAGAACCATCATCGACGGCGTACTGGTGCACGACTTCGACAAAACGATCATCGCGATCAAAGAGATCATCGCGCGTAAGCGTCGCCTCGGCGAGATCACGGCCGATCGTGCGCGAGACGCGTTCACGGATATTGAGACGCTCGACTACGACGATCTGGAATGCCAGATCTCCTACCTGCTGTGTAACCCGGACCTGTTCGGCATCGAATACTGGAACGTCATTCGCGGCTGCGTTCTCGGGCGCGCTGTCGGTAAGGCGAGGCTTTTCCGTGACGCATTGCGCGACTGGGTACGTGTGACGCGCGAGCGGAATGGTTGTCTCTACGGCGAGCCGCTCCAGACGGGCGCCTGATATGCCCTCCCTCCTTCGTACCCAGCAACTCGCCCGCGTCCTGCTCGCGCAAGGTGTGTCCGGCGAGATCGTTTGTTCTGGCGACGGCCTCACGGTCGTCGTCGACGACGAACGCCAGAGGGAGATCGCGACTGCTGTCGTGGCGAAGTACTTCCCGGGACAAGGCCACGTCGTTCACCGCTCCATCTGAGATCGCGCCATGAAGACGAAAGAAGGCACGCTGACTTCAATGCGCCGCGCGGACTGGTCACCGTCGATCGGTCGGCCATTCGCCCAGGTTGGGCCGCATCACGTCGTTTGCTGCGAACCCGGCGCCGATCTCGCGAGCGACGCGCAGGACGCCGCCGAGCTGGCGCGGCGCTGGAATATGTATCCGGTTCTCGTAGAGGCACTTGAGCGCGTCGCCGCTACGCGCGAGGCGCGCCACGCCGTCGATGCACTGTGCAAAGCTCACAAAGGCGCAGCATGAGTTTCGTCGTCCCGCTTCATGAGAGTCGATTCTGAAAACGCTGGACCGCGCCTAGAATGCCAGTCATGTTTTCTTGGATTTTTGCGACTAGCGGGCCTCTTGGTTGGGCTGCAGTCCCGTCGGCGCGCTTTGTCTCTAGAGCATTCTCGCCGCAATAGTCGAGGACACCGTCCTCGATGTCGTCCAGATGCTCGCCAGCTTTTTCAAACAGGGCTAGCTCAAGCTGCTTGAGAACGATCAGATTGCGTCGGTGCACGAGCATTTGCGCTTGGAACGTATCTCGGTAGGCCGACGCTGCATCTTTCGAAAATGTCGCTTCGGAGCAGTCCGCAGGAAGCTCGCCGACAGTCTCCAAGAGCCATTTGACCAAGGGTTCAATGACGAGCGGGCTTACGATTTTGCGGAGCCAGTACTCGTCGTTGATCGACTGCTGACGCGCCCTCGAATCCTTTCGTCGGGTGTACACCGCCGTATAGGCGGCGGAGCCGAGCGATACCAGCAATGCCAGTAATGAGAACGTGGTCGCGAGTGTCCAGATCGGGGCCTTCTTTGACTCTAGATGGCTCTCGCGAACGTCAGCGGCGATGCTATGGAGTTCGGCGTAGATGCCGCTTGAAGATTGCGCAACTTCCGCAACCATCGAAGCGGTAAGGGGAGATGCGGAAGGTGCGGAAACTGCGCTCGTTTGGCTTGCCGGACGCGCTACCGACGCGTTGGGCAAGCTACAGACGAGCGCTATCAGGACCGCAAGATCAATGATCGAACAACGTCTTGTTTTGGAGTGCACGCGTTACACAGGTATCAACGACGTCTCGAAATAGCTGGGACGTTTGGAAATGGAATTTTTCGTAAAACGCCTGCTTACTTCCCGCATGAACGACACTTTTCCCGAACAAACCCAAGACGAATGAACTACTTACTGAATAAGTCGTGTCGGGAATTTTCACCTCCACGACTTGATCAGATTCGTCAAGTGCGTCGACGCCGAGCTTCGTCCGAAGCTGCTCGCCTCTCGGGCGCCCTGTAAATACGGGGCCCTCTAACTTTGCAAAATCAATCACGGTTTGGCTCATTTCTGTTCACTCCCAAAGCAACCGTACTGGCCGTACTTAGGGGAAAACGGATGCTAATGATGGTTCCTGGGAACTTCAACGCGCCCAAGGACTTAACATATGAACTATCCGGCTGCTTGTACAGCGTGTTCTCTGCGTTGAACGCAATAACTTTACCACGCGCGGACGATCCACTCAGCCGGTATTTGCCATCAAACAGGATGTGCGTGCTTCCCGACAGTATCGCCATCTTCGCCGACTCTCTGCTATCTCTCGCACATTCCTCGTAAACCTTCTGAAAAAATTCAATCAGATCCACGGTGCCTTGCCCGCGCGTGTCCTTTTCCGAGTGGTTCTTGGAGCTAACATTTCCCTGCAAGGCAATCAGCGTGAGCAAATCTCGTTCCCGCCAGCCAGCTCGAAACAACTTGGCGCCGCGATGCATCAACACATAGGAACTGATTTGCCGCCAGGTATAGCAATCCGCCGGAAGCCCGGACAGCGTTTCCGCGATAGACGCTCCAAAATTGAAGATCGCTATCTCACACATGGGTGTGTCAACGGCGTTATCAAGATACCCTTGAATCGTCCAGTCCTCAAATCCCGCGTGGTCTTCTGCGTTGCCTAGGATTTCGCCAATGTATACGCAAAGCTTATGGACTGCTGCCGGCGTGAGCGCTCGCCCGTGATCGTTGAGACAGCCGTTGATATGGTCCACAAAGTCCACGGCGACGCGCGATTTGAAATCAGCTTGGGTCGGGTCGATCGGATCATGGTAGTGGCGCTTTCGCTTGTCAAAAATCCGCACACCGTTTTTTTCCTCCGGGGAGGGCACTTCGTGCGCGATGGAGAGTTGCTTCACAATCCCTATGCATTGAACAAAGCGCTTTAGATGCGTCGGGATTGGGTAGCGACCGAAGAAACGTATTTTTGAACCCCTCTGGCGCGCTTCGGTCGACAGTTCGCTGGCGACGAGGTCGAGAACTGCGTTCGCTGCCAAGTCGCAGACTTGCATTCTGCTGTGGTCGATTTCTATGGACCGCAGCCGGTTGTCGCGAGCCAGCTTTGCGAATGAAAGGATGACCTGCAGCGCCGTGACTGGGTCATCGATAATTGAAAAGGTCGGTGGGACGACAACCTTAGCGCCCGTGCGCGGGAGCTTCAGTTCGGCCGTGCTGCATTCGGCCAGCATGCGGACAATTCGCGAATGGTCCCCAAATCGGAGCTTGTTCACGCGACGCTGCTCGGCGAGCCGTGCGCGTCCTTTCGTCTGGCGCCAGCGTCGCCGACTGGCTTTACGAAGGCGCTTGTCCGAAAGTAGTTGGTCGACGGCTAGGGGAATCGGCATGAGGTCGTTTTTATTTTTTGGGACACAAAATACACTGCCTGCAAGCGATATGGTTCGGGTGCATTACGCCAAATTTACGCCAAATTCAGTGGTAACACCCGTCCGGTTGGCCTTTCTGGCGACTATCTGGTCCCCCTGACAGGAATCGAACCTGTATCTAGCGCTTAGGAGGCACTTGTTCTATCCATTGAACTACAGGGAGATGGATATTGGCAATGGAGGACCGAGCCCTTGATGCTATTGGCTGCGGCCTCATCCCGCGGGCGTTTTCGGCTTTTATGCTTCTTCCTAAATGAAGCGCCGCGACCGCCCGCGAAGCCAGTTTACAGCAGTCTTTGCTACCGTTTCGCTACTGCGTGACCCTGTAGCCACGAAACGAGGCTTGTCACTGCAACAGTTCGGAACGAGGTAAAACATGGCTTCAGTCCTGCCAATCGGCAGTTGTTGGCGTGCTCAAGTACGCCAGCGAGGGCAGAGTATAACAAAATGCGATTAAATCTAGAGACGCCGCAATAGCCCGGACGCGGCGAGCGAGGTCGAGACCGGTGCTCACGGAACAGGGCGGCCACTTCTTCAGATCTAGCCGCGGAAAACTGGTCCCACAAAGCAAACGGCCCAGCAGTCAACGCCTGCTGGGCCGCACGAACCTCCAACGCATGCAACGAACCAAAACAGTGAAGCACTGTGCCGGCAATCCGACAAATCCGGCTCAGAACTCCACCACGGCGAACTCAGCCTTGCCCACGTCGCACAGCGGGCATCGCCAGTCTTCGGGAATCGCGGCGAAGCGCGTGCCCGGTGCGATGCCTTCCTCGGGCAGGCCTTCTTCCTCGTTGTAGATCCAGCCGCAAATCAGACAGACCCAGCTCTTATATTCAGTCACTTCAATTACTTCGCTCACGACGCACTCTTCTCTAGTTCAATGCAAAACCCGCTCAGTCTGCCCCTTTTTTGGGCACGGCGGCGACCCGCAATATTACCGGAATTCGTCAATCCGGCAGAAAACTCCCGATGCGGCAACGCCACAGAGCGCCCGCGTCAAGGCCGTACCCGCTTGACGAACTCGGTCATACACAGCGTGTATGCTCTGATCCGCAGCTGATCTTTTGGACCGGCGCGCCGGCGCGCCCGGCATGAACTGCGACGATCGGCCTCAGGCTCCTCAGGCTCCTCAGGCCACTCAGGCCACTGAGGCGCCGTCGTCGCCGGCATAGCCCGCGCGTGACTCTCGTTTCCCAAAAAGGAGAAAAACGATGTTCAAGAACAAATGGTTGGTCGGTGCGGCATTGGCCGGATTGCTCGCGGTATCCGGCGCGGCGCAGGCCGCCGGCGTGTCGTTCGTGCAGCCGGCGGACGGCGCGACCGTCAGCAATCCCGTCCACGTGGTGTTCGGTGTCGACGGCATGAAGGTCGCGCCGGCCGGCACGATGACGGAAGGCACGGGCCATCATCATCTGCTGGTGGACGGCAAGCCGCTGCCCAAGGGCGAGGTCATTCCCGCGAACGACAAGTCGCTGCACTTCGGCAAGGGCCAGACCGAAACCGATCTGACGCTGCCGCCGGGCGACCACACGCTGACGCTGCAGTTCGGCGACGGCGCGCATCGATCGTACGGTCCGGAAATGAGCAAGACCATCACGGTGCATGTGAAGTAACCGGCCGCACGAGACAGCCGGGCGCGTGCCGACGTGCTCCGGCTTCTCGACCATGCGCAGCGGGCTTGTTCGCGGCCCGCAAGCCGGCCATTCGATCTATCTCTTCCGGCATACGGGCACCCGCCCGCGCGCCCGGTACAATGGGCAGTTCCGACCCATCGCTGTCTTCTCCAATTCTCCATGTCGCTTTACACCATTACCGGAGCCCAACTGGCGTTCGGTCACGTCGCGTTGCTCGATCACGCGGATTTCTCTCTCGAAGCGGGCGAACGCGTCGGCCTGATCGGCCGCAACGGCGCGGGCAAGTCGTCGCTGCTGAAGATCGTCGCCGACCTGAGCAAACCTGACGACGGCCTCGTCACGCGTCAGCAGGGCCTGACTTCGGTCTATGTGCCGCAGGAGCCAGAGTTCGACACGGACGACACGGTGTTCGACGCGGTCGCCGCCGGCCTCACGCACGCCCGCGCGCTGCTGGACGAATACGACGCGGTCGCCAACCAGCTCGCCGACGAGCCGGAAGGCGCGGAGCACGACGCGCTCATGTCGCGCATGAACACGCTGCAATCGTCGCTTGACCATTCGGACGCCTGGAACTGGAGCACACGCGTGGCGACCACGCTGCAACAGATCGGCCTGAACGGCGAGGCAAGGGTGGGCTCGCTGTCGGGCGGCATGCAAAAGCGCGTGGCGCTGGCGCGCGCGCTGGTCGTACAGCCTGACGTGCTGCTGCTCGACGAGCCGACCAATCACCTCGATTTCGACGGCATCCGCTGGCTCGAGGACCTGCTGGTCTCGCTGCGCGCGGGCCTGCTCTTCATTACCCACGATCGCGCGTTTCTCGATCGCGTCGCCACGCGCATCGTCGAACTGGATCGCGGGCGTCTGCTCTCGTATCCGGGCAATTTCTCGGCATACCAAACGCGCAAGGCGCAACAGCTCGAAATCGAGCAAGTGGAAGCCGCCAAGTTCGACAAGCTGCTCGCGCAGGAAGAAGTGTGGATCCGCAAGGGCGTCGAGGCGCGCCGCACGCGCAGCGTCGGCCGGATCGCGCGGCTCGTGGAGATGCGCAACGAGCGCGCGGAACGCCGCAACGTGCTGGGCAACGTCAAGCTAGACGTCGGTCAGGGCGAAAAGTCCGGCAAGATCGTCGCCGAATTGACCGACGTGACCAAGCGCTACGGTGCGCGCACGGTGGTCGACAGCTTTACGGCCACGGTCATGCGCGGCGACAAGATCGGCTTTGTCGGTCCGAACGGCGCGGGCAAGACCACGCTGCTCAAGATGATCCTCGGCGAATTGGCGCCGGACGAAGGCACGGTGCGCATCGGCACGAATCTGCAGGTCGCGTATTTCGACCAGATGCGCGCGCAGCTCGATCTGGAAAAAAGCCTCGCCGACACAATCAGCCCGGGCAGCGAGTGGGTCGAAGTGAACGGCCAGAAGAAGCACGTCATGAGTTATCTCGGCGACTTCCTGTTCGCACCCGAACGCGCGCGTTCGCCGGTCAAATCGCTGTCGGGCGGCGAGCGTAACCGCCTGCTGCTCGCGCGTCTGTTCGCGCGTCCGGCCAACGTGCTGGTGCTCGACGAACCGACCAACGACCTCGACATTCCCACGCTGGAACTGCTCGAAGAGCTGCTCACGGAATACGACGGCACGGTGCTGCTGGTCAGCCACGACCGCGCGTTCCTCGACAACGTCGCGACCTCGGTGATCGCGTCGGAAGGCGGCGGAAAGTGGCGCGAGTACGTCGGCGGCTTCACCGATTGGCAGATCCAGCGAGACCGTTCGCAGCAAATGGCGCTGGACGCACAGAAAGAAGCGGGCAAAGACACGGCCGCGGCCAAAGACAGTTCCGCGGGCCGCAACGCGCCGCAACGCGCCGTGAAGCTGTCGTTCAAGGAGCAGCGCGAACTGGATGCGCTGCCGGAAAAAATCGCCGCGCTCGAAGCCGAGCAGAAAACGATAGGCGCACAACTCGAAGACGGCTCCGTGTTCGCCAAAGATGCGCAGGAAGGCACGCGTTTGACAGAGCGCTATGCGGCGATCGACGAAGAACTGCTGGTCGCGCTCGAACGCTGGGACGAGCTGGAAAAGCGGCGCAAATGAGGTGCGGGGGCGGCGCGGGATTGGACCGCGCCACCGCCGTCCCTTATCCAGACGGCCAATCCCGTGCAGTGTGAATTGCCGCGCGGATCGAAATCAGTAAAATACCCCGCGAACAGGCTTCCCCGGCGTTCGCACCAGCGTCGACGTTGCCCACCCTGCTATATGCGGGACAGGCTTCGAGCCGCCGTCGAGCGCGCCAACGGGAAGCCATGCGACAAAACAGTTTGCCCGCACGGCGGGCACCCCACCTAACCCCGTTGTTTCGTTTCGCTTTTTTTGAAAACTCAACGCATTGTCCACAGCTTTCTGAACAGGACCTGTGGACAACGATGAACCGACGCATCCGAGTCAACCATGTCTACGAAAAAGCCAAACGCCGCGTATAGCGAAGCGTCGATCAAGGTGTTGAAGGGCCTGGAGCCGGTCAAGCAACGGCCCGGGATGTACACCCGCACCGAGAATCCGCTGCACATCATTCAGGAAGTCATCGACAACGCATCGGACGAGGCCCTCGGCGGCCACGGCCGGCTAATCACCGTGACGCTGCACGCAGACCATTCGGTCTCCGTCGAAGACGACGGCCGCGGCATTCCGTTCGGTCTGCATCCCGAAGAAGGCGTGCCGGTCGTGGAAATCGTGTTCACGCGCCTGCACGCGGGCGGCAAGTTCGATAAAGCCGCCGGCGGCGCGTACACGTTCTCGGGCGGCTTGCACGGTGTCGGCGTGTCCGTCACCAACGCGCTGTCCACGCGCCTCGACGTCACCGTGTGGCGCGATGGCAAGATCGCCGAATTGAGTTTCGCCAACGGCGACGTCGCCAAGGAACTCGAAGTGCGGCCCGCCACGAAGGGCGACAAGAAGTCCGGCACACGCGTCACCGCGTGGGCCAATCCCAAGTACTTCGATTCGCCGAACCTGCCGCTCGGCGAACTGCAACGTCTGCTGCGCTCCAAGGCGGTGCTGCTGCCGGGCGTTGAAGTCACGCTGATCAACGAGAAAACCGGCGAGCAGCAAACCTGGAAATACGAAGACGGTCTGCGCGGCTATCTGCTCGAAGGCATGAACGGCAGCGATCTGCTGATTCCGCTGTTCGAGGGCGAGCGTTACGCCGAAAACTCCCGCGCGAGCGAAGAGACGTTCGCCGAAGGCGAGGGCGCCGCATGGGTCGTCGCGTGGAGCGAGGAAGGCACGCTCATGCGCGAGTCGTACGTGAACCTGATTCCCACGCCCGCGGGCGGCACGCACGAATCCGGCTTGCGCGACGGTCTGTATCAGGCGGTGAAGAGCTTCGTCGAACTGCATAACCTGCAGCCGAAGGGCGTCAAGCTGCTCGCTGAAGACGTGTTCGCGCGCGTGTCGTTCGTGCTGTCGGCGAAAGTACTCGATCCGCAATTCCAAGGGCAGATCAAGGAACGCCTGAATAGCCGCGACGCGGTCAAGCTGGTGTCGTCGTTCGCGCGGCCGGCGCTGGAATTGTGGCTGAATCAGCACGTCGAGCTCGGCAAGAAACTCGCCGACCTCGTCATCAAGCAGGCGCAGGCGCGCACGCGTGCCGGGCAGAAGGTCGAGAAACGCAAGAGCTCGGGCGTCGCGGTGTTGCCGGGCAAGCTGACCGATTGCGAATCGACGGAAATCGGCCGCAACGAACTGTTCCTCGTCGAGGGCGACTCGGCGGGCGGCTCCGCGAAAATGGGCCGCGACAAGGAATATCAGGCCATTCTGCCGTTGCGCGGCAAGGTGCTGAACACGTGGGAAACCGAACGCGACCGGCTGTTCGCCAATAATGAGGTGCACGACATCTCGGTGGCGATCGGCGTCGATCCGCACAGCCCGGACGACAAGGTCGATCTCTCGAACCTGCGCTACGGCAAGATCTGCATTCTGTCGGACGCGGACGTCGACGGCTCGCACATTCAGGTTCTGCTGCTCACGCTGTTCTTCAAGCATTTCCCGCAACTAATCGAACGCGGACATGTGTGTGTGGCGCGCCCGCCGCTGTTCCGGGTCGACGCGCCCGCGCGCGGCAAGAAGCCGGCGCAGAAGCTGTACGCGCTCGACGAAGGTGAACTCGAAGCGATTCTCGACAAGCTCCGCAAGGACGGCGTGCGCGACACGCAGTGGTCGATCAGCCGCTTCAAGGGCCTCGGCGAAATGAGCGCGGAACAGTTGTGGGACACCACGATGAACCCCGACACGCGGCGCTTGAGCCCGGTGGCGCTCGGCGCACTCGACTACGACGCCACGGTCGCGCGCATGACGATGCTGATGGGCAAGGGCGAAGCGGCATCGCGCCGCAGCTGGCTGGAAGAAAAGGGCAACGAAGTGGAAGCGGATATCTGAGCGAGCGCTTTAGCGGGCAATTTTGCCCGCGCTCAGACTTCGCCTGACAACTTCACGCCAAACACGGATACGGAATCTAGATGGACGACGATAACACTCTCGACCTTTTCACCGAGCCGCCGCCCCCGGAAGGCGACTTTCTCACGCTCGGCAATTACGCGGAACGCGCGTACCTCGACTATGCGGTGAGCGTGGTCAAGGGCCGCGCGCTGCCGGATGTGTGCGACGGCCAGAAGCCGGTGCAGCGCCGCATCCTGTTCGCGATGAACGACATGGGGCTGTCCGACAACGCGAAGCCGGTCAAGTCGGCGCGCGTGGTCGGCGACGTGCTCGGTAAGTATCACCCGCACGGCGACCAGTCCGCGTACGACGCGCTGGTGCGTCTCGCGCAAGACTTCTCGATGCGCTATCCACTGATCGACGGCCAAGGCAATTTCGGTTCGCGCGACGGCGATGGCGCGGCGGCGATGCGTTACACGGAAGCGCGCCTCACGCCGATCGCGAAACTGCTGCTCGATGAGATCAACCAGGGCACGGTCGATTTCATGCCTAATTACGACGGCTCTTCCGAGGAGCCGCGGCTGTTGCCCGCGCGCTTGCCATTCGTCTTGCTGAACGGCGCATCGGGTATCGCGGTCGGGTTGGCCACGGAAATTCCGTCGCACAATCTGCGCGAAGTCGCGGCTGCGACGGTCGCGATGATCCGCAATCCGAAGATCGAACACGCGGAATTGATGCAGCACATCGCCGGGCCGGATTTCCCGGGCGGCGCGCAAATCATTTCGAGCGACGCCGAGATTTCCGCCGCATACGAAAGCGGGCGCGGCAGCCTGAAGGTACGCGCACGCTGGAAGATCGAGGAACTCGCGCGCGGCCAGTGGCAACTGGTGATCACCGAACTGCCGCCGAACACGGCCGCGCAGAAAGTGCTCGAAGAAATCGAAGAGCAGACCAACCCGAAGATCAAGCTCGGCAAGAAAGCGCTCACGCCGGAACAACTGCAAACCAAGCAGACCATGCTGGCGCTGCTCGATGCCGTGCGCGACGAATCGGGCCGCGACGCGCCAGTGCGTCTCGTGTTCGAGCCGAAGTCGAGCCGTATCGATCAAACCGATTTCGTCAACACGCTGCTTGCGCATACGAGCCTCGAATCGAATGCGTCGCTCAATATGGTCATGGTCGGCGGCGACGGCCGACCGCGTCAGAAGGGCTTGAGCGAAATCCTGCACGAGTGGATCGCGTTCCGCTTCACCACGGTGACGCGCCGCACGCGGCATCGTTTGAGCAAGGTCGACGACCGGATTCATATTCTCGAAGGCCGGATGATCGTCTTCTTGAATATCGACGAAGTCATCCGCATCATTCGCGAATCCGATGAACCGAAGGTCGCGTTGATGGCCGCGTTCGGCTTGTCCGATCGTCAAGCCGAAGACATTCTTGAAATCCGGCTGCGTCAGTTGGCGCGGCTCGAGAAGATCAAGATCGAGAAGGAACTCGCCGAGCTGAAGGACGAGAAGGCCAAGCTGGAAGAACTGCTCGGCAGCGAATCGGCGATGAAGCGTCTGCTCATCAAGGAAATCGAAGGCGACGCCAAGCAGTACGGCGACGAGCGCCGCACGCTGATCCAGCAGGAAAAACGCGCGACGTTCGAAGCGCGCGTGGTCGACGAGCCGGTGACGGTCGTGGTGTCGCAGAAGGGTTGGGTGCGCGCGTTGAAGGGTCACGGACTCGACGTCGCGGGCTTCACGTTCAAGGCCGGCGACGGGCTCTATGCGGCGTTCCAGTGCCGCACGCCGGACACGCTGGTCGCGTGGGGCAGCAACGGCCGTGTCTATTCGGTCGCGGTGGCGACGCTGCCGGGCGGCCGCGGCGACGGTGTGCCGGTCACGTCGCTGATCGAGCTGGAGTCGGGCAGCCATCTGATGCATTACTACGCGGCGTCCGCGGATCAGGCGTTGCTGCTGGCGTCGAGCAACGGCTTCGGCTTCGTCGCGAAGGTCGGCGACATGGTGAGCCGCGTGAAGGCCGGCAAGTCGTTCATGACGATCGACGCCGGCGCCGTGCCGCTCGCGCCAATGCCGATGCTGCCGGACGCGACGCACATTGCGTGTCTTTCGTCGGGCGGACGTTTGCTGGTGTTCGGCCTCGACGAGATGAAGACTCTCTCGGGCGGCGGCCGCGGCGTCACGCTGATGGCGCTCGACGACAAGGAAACGCTCGTACAGGCGCTCTCTATCAACAACGCGGGCGTCGTGTTGATCGGCACGCGCCGTGGCGGCCGTGTCGATGAAGAGAAGGTGAGTGGCGCCGCGCTCGCGCCGCATATCGGCAAACGGGCGCGCAAGGGCCGCGCGCCTGAGAGCAAGATGAAGCTCGAAGGTATGCGTCCGGTGCTGGCCGCTTAACGAAGTTTGACGTTGGAACGTGGCAAGCGTCTGCTAGCATGCGAGACGCTTGTCGTGCGGAGTGAGAGTACAAAACCGGGGAGCAGCATGGCCATCAAGGTGGACATGCTGCGATAACAACTACAAAAACGGCGCGAAAGCCACGGGCGTCATGGAACTGCGTGCATTGCACGTGGTCGAATGCGCTCAATAGCCGCTTGCTCATAGCACTCGTTATAAGCGGCGTGGCGTCGTCGGGAGAGGAAAACAACATGAACAAGGCTATCGAACTCGCGCTCTTTCTCCATTTGCTCGCGGTTGCCGTGTGGGTCGGTGGGATGGTGTTCGCGCATTTCTGTCTGCGCCCGGCCATTGCCGATCTCTCGCCGCAACTACGCTTGCCGTTGTGGGAATCGGTGTTCGGCCGTTTCTTCAATTGGGTCGCGGCCTCGGTGCTGGTGATTCTCCTGACCGGCGGCTTCCTGCTCATGCAATTCGGCGGCGGCCATGCCACCTGGCCGCTGCATGCCATGGCCGGCCTCGGCATCGTCATGATGCTGATCTTCGGGCATATCCGCTTTGCCGTCTTCCCGCGTATCCGCCGTGCGGTGCAGGCGCAAAAATGGCCGGATGGCGCACGCGCCGTCGGCACGATCCGCCGTCTGGTGCTGATCAATATCGTGCTCGGCGTGGTGACGATTGGCGTCGCGGTGCTGTCGCGCGGTTTTTGAGGCGCCTAGATCAGCGAGCCATACGCGAGCCACAGCCCGCACACCACTGCTACCGTCCCGTACACCAGGTACACCGGCACCTTCAGCTTGGCGAAGCACATGGCGGAGAACAGCGCGGTCAATAGATAAATCGGTTTGAACGGCACATGCGCGGCAATGCGTAGCACGGCCACCGCGAGAAACGCGGTGGTGACGGCGCGCAGGATCCGCATGCCGTGCTCGAAGCGCGGATTGGCCTTCAACTGATGCAGATGCCGCTGCGCCAGCACGACGAGGCACCCTGACGGCACGAACAGCGCGAGCGTGGCAATCAGCGCACCCACCCAGCCATCCACCAGATAGCCGAAGAACGGCACCACGTTCAACAGCGGTCCGGGCGAGAGCGGCGACAGCGAAAACGCCAGCGTGAAGTCGTTATCGGAGACGCCGATCGCCGGCGTGACGAACAGCGTCTTGAGCACCGGTAGCGCCGAGAAGCCGCCGCCGAACAACGTCATGCCGGCGCCCGCCAGCCGCGGCCACAATAGCGCCAGCTCATAGCGATGCGGCAACGGCATCGCGAACAACGCGAGGAAGATGGACAGAGCGCTCAGCATCTGCCAGTCGCCGCGCGCGAACGACACGACGACGCGCGCATTGCGCACCGGGCTCACGAACCAGCCGGTGCCGAAGGCCGCCCCGAGCATGACGACATAAGCGGCCGGACTGCGCGCATAGAACAGCGCGATGCATCCCAGCACCGCCGCGCCCCATTCGAGCTTGCCGCGCACCAGCGCACGCGTCTGTTTGTACCAGGTGATCGCGATCAGCGTGGCCAGCACGACGCTGAAGTGAGCGAGCAAGGTTTGCGAGGCGGCGGCGCGCACGAACGGCGTGCGGTAGAAGATCGCGAACAGCGTCATCAGCATGAAGAAGGGCAGGACGCTGGCAACGCCCGCAACCCAGGCGCCGGCGCGTCCGCGCAGCGCATGCCCGAGTTGCACGGCGACGTTGCAGCCCACCGGGCCGGGCACCATCCAGGCGAGCGCGATCAGATCGGAGAAGGCGATACGTGAGAGGCGTCCTTCGCGTTCGACATAATGGTTTTCAAGTTGCGCCATGAGCGCGAGGCCGCCCCATGACAACGCGGACAGGCCGAACACGACCCGGAACAGCGTCCATAGCGGTTCCCGTTCACCTCGTCTGGCGGCATCGTGGCTCGTGATCGTCTGCATGGCGCCAAGAGCGCCCGGTACGCGGGCGCTAGTCCTTTGAGATCATCGTTTAGTGGTCCGACGCGGCCGGCGGGCGGCATCGCGCTGTGATGCAGTACAGCGAGAATGTAGCCGGTTTTGCGGCGCTGCGGGTGACGACCCGCGACGACCCGTAACGGGCGCCGCGCTCAGGTGTTGGTGCTGGATACGCTGCTGGTGCTGTCGGCTTCGTGCGCGATGCGGCGGCCCGTCATGCCGCACACGCCGAAGCGGTCCAGCAGCGCCGCAATCGCGTCCACCGGCACGGGGCGCGAGAATAGGAAGCCCTGTGCCTCGATATGACCGAGCGCGGCGAGCCACGCAATCTGCTCTTCGGTCTCCGTGCCTTCGACCACCACGGTGAGGCCGAGCGAACGCGCCAGATTGACGATCGCGGTGACCATCACGCAGACGCTGCGGTCGCCCGGAATTGCCTGGATGAACGAACGGTCCACCTTCAGCGTGTCCACCGAGAAGCGGTTCAGATAGGACAGCGACGAATAGCCGGTGCCGAAATCGTCGAGCGCGATGCGCACGCCGAGGCGCTTCAACGCGAAGATTTTCTCGGAGACCAGTTCGGGATACTCCATCATCGCCGTTTCGGTGATTTCGAGTTCGAGGCGGCGTGCGGAGATGCCGCTCTCCTCGATGGCGTGCGAGATCGTTTCGTACAGGTCGCCGCGCCAGAATTGCACCGCCGAAATGTTCACCGCGAGCGACAGCGTGTCGTAGCCCTGTTGCTGCCACAGCGCGAGTTGCCGGCAGGCGGTCTCGATCACGAAGTCGCCGATCGGCACGATCAGGCCGGTCGATTCCGCAACCGGAATGAACTCGTTGGCCGGAATCAAACCGTGTTGCGGATGATTCCAGCGCACCAATGCCTCGAAGCCGGTAATGCAGCGGCGCGTCAGATCGATCTTCGGCTGATAGGCGAGAAACAGTTGCCCTTCGGCGAGCGCCACGCGCAACTGCTGTTCCCACTTCATCAAATGATCCGCGCGGTGCGACAGTTGCGGCGAATAGAACTGATAGCAGTTTTTCCCCGCGTCTTTCGCGCTGTACATGGCGAGGTCGGCTTTTTTCAGCAGGTCGATCTCGCTTTCGTTGGCGACCGAGTAGAGCGCGATGCCGATGCTCGCATGCAGCACGAACGAACTGCCGCGCACGTCGAACGGCTTGGCGAACGCTTCGGCCGCGGCTTCGGCAAGCGCGACGGCGCGCTTCTCGACGTCGTCGCCCTTGATCACGACGACGAACTCGTCGCCGCCGATGCGGCTCAGCGCGCCGCCTTCGCCAACCGCGGCGGCGAGCCGCGAGGCCGTCATTTGCAGCACGATGTCGCCGGCGTTGTGACCGAGCGTGTCGTTGACGGTCTTGAAGTTGTCGAGGTCGATAAAGAGAATTGCGAGGCGGCCGAGGTTGGTCTGCTGCGCCACGTCGTGACGCAGTGTCTGCAACGTCGCGTAGCGATTACGCAGACCGGTGAGCAGATCGTATTCGACCAGATGCGTCATCTCGCGCTCGCGGCCGAGCAGCTTGCCGATCAGGCCGGTTGCCACGGCGAAGAAACTCAGCATGGCGAAGGAGATGAAGGCCGCCATCATCAGATAGACGTTGCGCGTGTGGTTGTAGTCGGCGAATTCCTCGGCTTGCGAGAGACCCACCAGCACGCCGAGCGGATAACCGTCGATATGCCGGTACGACACGATGCGCGTGACGTTGTCGATCGAATCGACGTAGGTGCCCGACACATGTTCCGAGTTCGGATACGAGCCGCTCGCCGAGAACACGCCGTTGGCGGTTTCGGTGCTGCCGGTGCGCCGCGCGAGCACGGTGCCGTTGTCCGAGATCACCGCGATCACGCCTTCACGGCCGATCGCCGCGTTGTTGTAGAAGTCGGTGGTGAAGTAGCTGGGATCTTCCGAGACCACCACGACGCCCGCGAACGAGCCGTCCGGATGATTCAGACGACGCGTCATCTGCAGGGTCCAGTGGCCGGACACGCGGCCGAGCACGGGCTTGCTGATAAACAACTGGTCGTCGTTCTCGTGTTCGTGGACCTTGAAGTGTTCGCGGTCGGACAGGTCGATGCGCTTGGGGTTGAGTTCCGCCGTGTTGGCGATCAGCGTGCCGTGTTCGTCGATCAAGGACACCTGCACCAGCGTCTCGCTTTGCACGACGCCTTTTTCCACCGTGCTCGCCAGATCGAAATGATTCGGCGTTTTCTCGAACTCGAATTTGACGAAGCGGGTGATCTGATCGACCTGGTGAATCGCCTTGACCGTGTGCTGCTCCAGCGCCGCGGAGAGTATTGCAGCAGAGGCCATGGCCTCGCGATACGTGGCTTCTTTCTCGACCGACAGGCGCGCGAAGATCACGGTCCAAAGCAGGATCAGGACCAATACGCCTAGCGCGGGAATGGCGAGCAACGCACGCCGGCGCGACACTGCGGGGTCGCGGCGGGCTTTGGCATCGCGCTGGTCGGAGAAGCGGGATTGGCTCATCGGGCGGCCCGTGCCTGGGTGCCGGCCGGTTGCAAACGAGCGAGCGTCGACTGCGCTGAATTCATGGGTGGCTGCATGGTGACCAAGGTGCCGGAACTGCTGCGCAGAAGAAGTAAGCGTGGCGCCGTGCCTGACCATCCGCAGGTCATCGGGTACGTCTTGATATTACTTAATGCCACTGGATTAAGGAAGAGGCCGGGCATCGGGTATACGAGGGCGCGGCCAGATGCCCGTTGCGACGAATTTGGCATCCTGTGCAACCGCTCTCGAGGCCGCCGCATCGCGGTCATAGTCGGATATTTCATCGGGATTCGGCGGCGAGGCGCGCCAGCATTCAGGTGTGCCAGGCCTTTAACAGGCCTCCCCCGATGCGAGACGCATTTAATAGTGCAAACGATGCGGCGATTTGTGGTCAAGCGTGGCCAGGCAGGGCGAACCCTATGCCGCCTCCTGTAGCGTGCCCGGCGTACAAGCGAGGCAAGGGGCGTGCCGGTCAGGGCAGGCGAAACGTGCCGTCGACAATCGTCACCGACGAGCCGCCAATCCATGTCTTGCCGCGCGCGTCGTCGTAGCGCACCGAGACCTGGCCGGCCCGGCCCAGGGCGGTGCCTTGACGGGCTGAATAGTGCGTGCCCGGGCGCAACCGCTGGGCGCTCAGCAGGCCTGCAAGCGCGGCATTGGCGCTGCCTGTCACCGGGTCTTCGCCCACGCCGAAACCGCCACCGGCCATCAGGCAGCGCACCTCGAAGGTCGCCGGCCCGTTGGCCTCGTGCGGACCGTACACAGCGAGGCCGTGCGTACCCACCGAATGCGCAATGTCGGCGAGCGCGCTGGCATCGGGTGCTAACGCGAGGCATTCACGCGCCGAACTGACGCGCACCACGAGCCACGGCGCACCATTGTCGACCGCGCAGGGTGGCGCGCTGAAATCGATTGCATCGCTACGTAAAGCCGTAGACAGTGCCGCGTAGCGATCCTCGGCAAGCGGCGTGACGCGCGCAGGCGGCGCGGCGAAGGCCCACGCGCCGTCCGAGCCCGGCAGCGCCTCGAGTTCGACGAGTCCCACGCCGCATTGCTGCACGAGCTTGCCGGCCTGCTTCGGCTGATAACCGCTTTCGAGCAATGCGTGCGCGGTGCCGAGCGTCGGATGACCCGCGAACGGCATTTCGCCGAGCTTACTGAAGATGCGCACACGATAGTCGGCGGCCGGGTCGGTCGGTTTTACCAGGAACGTCGTTTCGGACAGATTGGTCCAGTGAGCGATGGCCTGCATCTGAGTCGTATCGAGTGCGTCGGCATCGAACACGACGGCAAGCGGATTGCCTTTGAACGGCACCGACGTGAACACGTCGACTTGTTTGAAACGGACAGTGTGGGCGGGCATCGGGCGCAGTCCAGCGAATCAAACGAATGGATAGGATTGGCGGATTCTATCCGTTGACGACGTAACGATCCACCTCTCACAAATGCAAAACGCGCCGCGGGTGGCTGACACCTCGCGACGCGTTGCCGTCTCGCTGCGCCGGACGGCCGGCGGCTCCGACTGCGTTACTGCGTTACCGCATTACTCGACTTCGGCGATCATCTCGATCTCGACGCACGCGCCGAGCGGAATCTGCGCGACGCCGAATGCCGAGCGCGCATGCTTGCCGCGTTCGCCGAACACGTCCGCGACCAGTTCGGACGCACCGTTGGTGACCAGATGCTGTTCGGTGAATTCGAGCGTCGAGTTGACGAGACTCATCAGCTTGACGATGCGCGTGACGCGGTTCAGATCGCCGACATGCGCGTGCAGCGTGGCGAGCAGGTCGATGGCGATCGAGCGAGCGGCGGCCTTGCCTTCCTCGGTGGTGAGCGTGGCACCGAGCTTGCCGGTCCACACCTTGCCGTCCTTCTTGGCGATATGTCCGGAGAGATACACCGTGTTGCCGCTTTGCGCGCTCATCACATACGCGGCAGCCGGCGCGCCGGCGGTCGGAAGTTCGATGCCCAGTTCCTTGAGCTTGTCGTACACATTCGTTTGAGCCATGGTGTGTCCTTGGTCAGTAGTGGAATTCCGTGGATGCGGGCCGGGCGAAAATCATGCAAACGGCGCGCATGAAAAACGCCCTCAGCGCGCGGCGGCGTTCAGATCTTCGCGCGGATCAGCGCGCCGAGACGCGACACGCCTTCGTCGATCTTTGCCGGCGGCACCGTCACGAACGACAGGCGCAGCGTGTTGTGTTGCGGTTCGTTCGCGAAGAACGGACCGCCCGGCACGAACGCGACGTTCTGCGCGACCGCTTCTTCCAGCAGCTTCATGCTGTCGATCCGCGCGGGCAGATTCACCCACACGAACATGCCGCCTTCCGGGCGATTCCAGCTCACGCCTTCCGGCATGTAGCGTTCGAGCGAAGCCAGCATCGCCGCGCATTGATCACGATACAGTTCGCGGATGGTCGGCACGTGCGTGTCGAGGAAGCCGTCCTTGATCACTTCGTACACGATGCGCTGCGTGAAGCTCGGCGTGTGCAGGTCGGTCGCTTGCTTGGCTTGCACGAGTTTGAAAATCAACTCTTCGGGCGCGATGATGTAGCCGACCCGCAGGCCCGGCGCCAGCACCTTCGAGAAGGAACCGAGATGGACGACGTGGCCCGGCGCCATCGACAGCATGGTGGGCAGCGGTTCGCCGGCGTAGTCGAGCGCGCCGTACGGGTCGTCTTCGATCACCGGGAACGGCGCGGTCTTCGCGAACTCGGCGAGCGCGCGGCGGCGTTCGACCGGCAGACGACGGCCCGTGGGATTCTGGAAATTGGGTTGCGCGTACAGCAGGCGCGCGCCGGCGGTTAGCTCGGGCGTGAGGCCTTCGGGAACGAGGCCATGTTCGTCGGTCGGCACTTGCACGTAACGCGGCTCGTACATCGAGAACGATTGCAGCGCGCCGAGGTAGGTCGGCGTTTCGACCAGCACCGGGCTGCCCGGGCACACCAGCACCTTGCCGAGCAGGTCGAGCGCCTGCTGCGAGCCGGTCGTGATCAGCACCTGAGTCGGACGGATCTGCGCGCCGTTCACCGAATAGCGCTTCGCGATCCATTCGCGCAGCGGCAGGAAACCTTCGGTCGCGCTGTATTGCAGCGCCGCGGCGGGTTCGTCGCGCAGAATGCGGTCGGACGCGGCGCGCATGCGTTCGGCCGGAAAGGTAGCCGGCGAGGGCAGGCCGCCCGCGAACGAAATGACTTCGGGCCGCTCCGTGACCTTCAGAATCTCGCGAATCGCCGAGCTCGTGAGCTTGCGTGCGCGTTCGGACAACTGCCACGTGGGGGCTTTCAAGTCGCTTTGGTCCATGGTCTCCTCTGCTGGTACTGGAACCGGTCAAAACTTCGATTATCGCGCGAGTCGGCGACCCGCGCGCGCTGCTTATTTAAGGGTCCGTAGACCGTCGGGCGTTTCAAATTCGGCGATGAGCGCCGGCGCGCCTTCCGTGGGCTGCAGCGCGATCAGATGCGTCGCGCCGAGCCAGCGCAGTTGCGCCGCCACCGTGTCGGCTTGCGGATGCAGGCCTTTCAAGGCTTGCAGCGAAATCCCGGTTTCCGGCAAGGACGTCGACGGATGCTTCGTCGTGTCCCACTGAATCAGCGAGGGCAGCACGCCGTCGCCGATGCCTTGCCACGCGGGAAACGCGCCGTCGTCCGGCACCGTGAGGCCCCACGTGAAATCGCCGCGCGTCAGCGGCACGACGGGGGGAATGCGCTGCGGATACTGCGCTTGCCACGTCGGCAGGTGTTTCGGCCGCTCGACCCGGGCAACCCAATGCGATAGATACGGCCCGTTTTCGAGCCGCGCGTGTGTTGCCGGGTCGTCGAGCGCGAACAGACGGGGGCGCGGCGCACTGCCGTCGGCCGGCGCATTGTCCAAGGCTGCAGCTTGCGGATCGATCGCGATCACTTCCAGATACACGCCGCCCCACAGGTTCAGCAGGCGGTTATGCGTGCGCATCAGCGGATGCGCGCCGCCGCCGGACGGGGCGACGCCGAGCGTATCGGCGACGTACTGCGTGCCTTCGTCGAGGGTGCGGGCGGAAATGACGAGGTGATCGAGGCGGAGCGGATGAGCAGTCATGACGGAGCGGGGAAACGGTTTTCTGCGGTAAACCGGGGCGGGCCGGGTGTCGCGGCAACGCTGCCGGGGCCGTTAGCATAACCGTTTGCCGGATCGGCGGGCCATGCGGATGGTGTTTGGCAGGGTTTTGCCGGAGAGCGTAGGCGGCGTCGTAAAACCCGCTGTGCCGCCATCCCATCCTTCACTTGTCTCAAATGTAGCGACGCCGACCGGCACAGTAACGGTACAATCAATTCGATACTGTTCGGTACAGTTGGAGCCCGTCATGTCCGTCCCGCTTGCCCAGATTCCCACCCCGCACGACACTGCGTCGCTCACGCTGGTCGAGCAACTCGTCCAGTGGGCGCGCCGCCGCATCGAGGAGCGCGTGTTCCGCCCCGGCATGCGCATGCCGTCGATCCGCAAGCTGGCGCTCGACAAGGGCGTGTCGCGCTTCACCGTGGTCGAGGCGTACGAACGGCTCGTGGCGCAGGGTTTTCTGGAGTCGCGGCGCGGCTCCGGGTTTTACGTGCGCGAGCGGCTGGGCGGCGCGGCCAGCGCTACCGCCGAGATTCATCCGCACGCCGCGGCGCCGGCGCCGGCCACGATCGACGTGGTCTGGCTGCTGCGCAACATGCTGCACACCGGCGCGCGGCCCGAGCGCAGTCCTGGGCTGGGTTATCTGCCGGCGCGCTGGCTCGACGGCGACCTGATCACCAACGCGCTGCGCACGCTCGGCCGGCAGAGCGGCGCGCAGATGCTCGGCATCGGCACGCCGCAGGGTTTTCTGCCGCTGCGCCAGCAGTTGCAGACGCGGCTCGAGGAACTGGAGATCGGCGCGTCGCCGGATCAGATCGTGATGGTGTCCGGCATCACGCAGGCCATCGACCTGATCTCGCGCATTTACGTCAGGCCGGGCGATGCGGTGATCGTCGGCGATCCGGCGTGGTTTCAGATGTTCGGGCGTTTCGCGTCGCAGGGCGCGCGATTGGTGGGCATGCCATACACGCCGGACGGCCCGGATCTCGACGCGCTCGAGTCGCTGGTGCAAACCTGGCGGCCGAAAATGCTGGTGATCAATTCGGTGTTGCAGAACCCGACCGGCACGTCGCTCACGGCGGCCCAGGCGTTCCGCATTCTGCGCCTTGCCGAAGCGTACGATTTCATCGTTGTCGAGGATGATATTTACGGCGATCTGTGTCCACCGAGCTATCCGGGCACGCGCCTCGCGAGTCTTGACCAGTTGAAACGCGTGATCTATCTCGGCAGCTTCTCGAAGACGCTCGCGCCGAATCTGCGTGTCGGTTTCATTGCCTGCGCGCCAGAAGTGGCGACCGCGGTCAGCGACCAGAAAATGCTGGTCGGCATGACGAGCCCGGAACTGAACGAGCGTGTGCTGTACAAGATTTTGACCGAAGGCCACTACCGGCGGCATGTCGAACGGCTGCGCGTGCGGCTGGACGGCGTGCGCGAAAAGTCCGTGCGGATGCTGGAGAAGACCGGCCTGAAGCTGTTCCTCACGCCCATGGCCGGGATGTTTTTGTGGGCCGACACGGGCGTCGACGCCGACGCGCTGGCGGCCGCGGGTCACGAAGCCGGCTTTCTGCTGACGCCCGGCAGCCTGTTTTCCCCGCAACAGTCGTCGACCACGTGGATGCGCTTCAATATTTCCAACTGCGGCGATCCGGAACTGGCCACTTTTTTGTGCCGTTATCTCGACAGCGTGGCGCGCCGCGCCTCTTGAAACCGCGCCGGCTTGCCCCCAATTAGGCGGACAATCCGGCGGGCCGCGCATCCAGCGGCCGAGGCATCGGCCCGGTGCCGGCCCAGCGGCCTGCAGACGGCAGGCCGACGGCAGGCCGAGGTCGCCGGCGAACCGCAACGCACGGCGCCGCGCCCGACTTGAACCCCCATTCGCAACAGAGAGGAAGTCCGACCATGGCACAAGAAACCATGAGCTTTCAGGCAGAAGTGAAACAGCTTCTGCACCTGATGATCCATTCGCTGTACAGCAACAAGGAAATTTTCCTGCGCGAGCTGATTTCGAACGCCTCCGACGCGGCCGACAAGCTGCGCTTCGAAGCAATCGAAAACAGCGCGCTGTACGAAAACGATCCGAACCTGCGGATTCGCGTGTCGTACGACAAGGCCGCGCGCACCATCACGCTCGACGACAACGGCATCGGCATGAGCCGCGACGAAGCGATCGCCAACCTCGGCACGATCGCCCGCTCGGGGACCAAGGAATTCTTCGGCAAGCTCTCCGGCGACCAGCAGAAAGATGCGGCGCTGATCGGCCAGTTCGGCGTGGGCTTCTATTCGGGCTTCATCGTCGCGGATAAGATCACGGTCGAAACGCGCCGCGCCGGTTTGCCGGCCTCGGAAGGCGTGCGCTGGGAAAGCGCGGGCGAAGGCGATTTCGCGGTCGAGCAGATCGAGCGTGCTGCGCGCGGAACGACCATCACGCTGCATCTGCGTGCGGATGAAGACGACCTGCTGTCGTCGCATCGTCTGAAATCGATCATCCAGAAGTACTCCGACCACGTTGCATTGCCGATTCTGATGCAGAAGGAAGAGTGGGACGCGGAAAAGAGCGAGATGGTCACGAAGGACGAGGACGAGACCGTCAATCAGGCCAGCGCGCTGTGGACGCGCTCGAAGAACGAGATCACCGACGAGCAGTACAAGCAGTTCTATCAGCACCTCTCGCACGACCATCAGGATCCGCTCACGTGGACGCATAACCGCGTGGAAGGCCGCAGCGAGTACACGCAATTGCTGTACGTGCCGACCCACGCGCCGTTCGACATGTTCAATCGCGATTATCGCGGCGGCCTGAAGCTGTACGTGAAGCGCGTGTTCATCATGGACGACGCCGAGCAACTGCTGCCCGCGTATCTGCGCTTCGTAAAGGGCGTGGTCGATTCGGCGGATCTGCCGCTGAACGTGTCGCGCGAAATCCTGCAGGAAAGCCGCGACGTGAAGGCGATCCGCGAAGGCGTAACCAAGCGTTCGCTGTCCATGCTCGAAGAGCTGGCCAATTCGGATAACGAGGCCGACAAGGAAAAGTACGCCGGCTTCTGGAAGGAATTCGGCCAGGTGCTGAAGGAAGGCATCGGCGAAGACTTTGCCAACCGCGAGCGGATCGCGAAACTCGTGCGCTTTGCGTCGACGCATACAGAGATGCCGGAGCAGACCGTGTCGCTGGCCGACTACGTGGCGCGCATGAAGCCCGAGCAGACCAAGATTTACTATGTGACCGCCGACACCTGGCAGGCCGCCACCCACAGCCCGCACCTCGAAGTGTTCCGCAAGAAGGGCGTGGAAGTGCTGCTGCTGACCGATCGTGTGGACGAGTGGATCCTGTCGTTCCTGAACGAATTCGAAGGCAAGCCGCTGCAAAGCGTGGCGCGCGGCGATCTCGATCTGGGCGCGTTGAACGACGAAGAAAAGCAGGCGCAGGAAAAGGTCGGCGAAGAGTTCAAGCCGCTCGTCGAGAAGATGAAGGAAGCGCTGAAGGACAAGGCCAAGGACGTGCGTCTCACGTTCCGCCTGACCGATTCACCGTCCTGCCTCGTTGCCGACGACGGCGAAATGAGCGGCTATCTGCAGCGCATGCTCAAGGCCGCGGGTCAGACGGCGCCGTCGTTCCATCCGATTCTCGAAGTGAATCCGGAGCACGCGCTGGTGAAGGGCCTGCACGCGGACAGCGCGAACTTCGACGACTGGTGCCATCTGCTGTTCGATCAGGCATTGCTCGCCGAAGGTGGCGCGCTGGACGATCCGGCGAGTTTTGTGAAGCGCACCAATGCGCTGCTGCTGGCGCGCGCGAATTGAGCGTGGGTCGAGTTTGATGCCGCGGTGTCGCACTGACGCTCGAGGTTGAAAAATGCGCTGCTTCGGCAGCGCATTTTTTTTGCCCACGGCGTGTGATGGGACGTGACCCCGCGTGACTTGGCGGGACTTGGCGAAGCTCGCTTTGCTCCGCCTCGGCCCGCTTCAGCGCGAGCGCTCAACGCGCGGGCGCTGGCCCCTCCAGATGACGTACTTGCGAGAGCACGCTACCGGCCAATTCCTTGGCCTCGTGACATGAAGTGTGATCGGCCAGTACTTTCGCAGCAAGACTGCCGATAGCCCTGCTGGTCTGTTTCGACGTGTGATGTTGGGCCAGAGCTGAGCCCGCCAGTTCTTTCTCCAGTTGCGCGACGCCCGCGCGCCGTAAAACGACCGCAGCGAGATGAGCAATGCTGTCGGATGTTTCCTTCGATTTTCCAGTATTCAAAGCTTGCTCCATGTTGTAGTTGATCGATCGGATCGACTAACGGCGGCTACTCATAGTCGACTTGAATTAATTATGGTTAACTAACTAAACACAATCAACGGAATTAAATCGAGATTGGTTTATGAGATGTAAAAGCGCGGTTTTGTCTTATGCTCGCGCGATTTTCATTCGGAGACTTGAAGGGTTATTTCCAGTCTTTAAGCATTGAAAGCACCAAGTCCTATTTTTTTGATTACGCCTTCGCATGCCAACCACAACACACTGAAATCCCATGTCCGATTCCGCTCTGGCAGTCCCTCTCGATTCCGTTCATCTCCTGTGGTCCATCCTGCGCGAGCAAGGTTTCGACGCCGCCGCGCGGCACGCAGTCGAAATGGCCGTGGCAGGCGCGACGGCGCAGTTGCACGCCGACCTGTGCGCGAGCGCCGGGCGTTTCGAAGAGGCGTATCACAGCGCGTCGCAGGCGCAGGCGTGCGCTAACGGAGCGCGCCATGGGCGGGTCGCGTTGTTCGCCGACGCGCTCGGCTATGCCGCCGTCGCGCAGCGAAACAGCGAGCGGGCGGTGGCCGCGCAGCCGGTCGAGACGACGATCGACTGGGTCGCCTGGCTGATGTCCACGTGCGGCGCGCACTCGGCGGCCGCGCGAATCTTGCGTGCCTATGAGCGTCGCGCGCCGCAGGACGCGCGCGCGCCGTGGTGGTTGTCGATCGCGTTGGCGGCGCTGCCGGAGACGAGCGCGCGGGACGAGCGTCGTGCGGCGTTGTCGCGGGCGTATGCGCTCGACCCCGCGATCGATCCGGCGTTGCCGTTGCAACTCGTGCTGGCGTTGCGCGAGATTCGCGATTGGCCGATGGTCGAGCGTATCTGCCGCGAATGTCTTGCGCGCAATCCCGCCGATGCGGAGATGGCGTGGCAGCTCAGTCACGCGCAATGGCAGTGCAACGACGCTGCGGCAGCGGAGACCACCATGCGCGCCGTGGACGCCGTCTCGCCCGGCAACGCGGACGTGCTGGCGGCCATCGGCATGTATCTGAACGAGCAGGCGCGCTACGAGGACAGCGAGGCGGCGCTGCGCGCGGCGCTCGCAATCGATCCGTCAGCGGTGCAGGCGGCGGTCGATCTGGCGGACCTGGAACTGCGGCGCGGCGATTGGTCGAGCGCGTGGCCGCGTTTCGAGGCGCGTCTTGCGCGCGAAGATCGCGAGCAGAACAATGTCGTCAGCGTCATGACGCGCTTGTGCCCGCGCTGGCATGGCGAAGCGCTCGCCGGCAAGACCCTGGTCGTGCACAGCGAGCAGGGCAACGGCGACGACATCCAGATGGTGCGCTTCGTTCCGCAACTGGCGGCACGCGTGCGTGACGAAGGCGGACGGCTGGTGCTGGCCGTGCGTCGCGCGCTGCAACCGCTGTTCGCGCGTTGCTACGCGAATTGCGTGTCGATCGAAGAAGGCCCGCTCGGCGCACCGGATTACGCATTGCCGCTCATGAGCCTGCCGCTCGTGCTCGGTCTCGAACCGGAGCAGGTTCGCGGCGCGCCCTACCTGCAGGCCGATAGAACGAAGGCGGCGGCCTGGCGCGAACGGATCAGCGCGCACGCACCCGATGCGGCGTGGCACGTCGGTCTCGTCTGGTCGGGCAGCCCGACGCATCGGCGCGACGCCATGCGGTCGATTCCGCTTGCGGCGCTGACGCCGCTGCTGGCGCTTCCGGATGTCGTCTTCCATCCGCTCACGCCCGGACGTCACGCCGATGTGACGGCGCTCGCCGCGCAGGGATATCGCCTGTGCGATCTGACCGGCGATTACATAGACGGCTTCGACGACGTGGCGGCGCATCTCACCGCGCTGGACGCGTTGGTGACGATCGACAGCGCGCCGTTGCATCTCGGCGGCGCACTAGGGCATCGCGTGCTGGCGATGCTCGATCACGTCTCGCATTGGTCGTGGGGCAACGACGAGGCGCAGCCCTGGTATGACTCGGTCGAGCTGTTCCGGCAGCCGCGGCCTGCGCAATGGGCGCCGGTGGTCGAGCGGGCCGCCGCGCGTCTGAAGACGATGATGGCGGCGAACCGGACGGCCCGAGCGGCGCAATCCACGCCAGCTTGAGTCACTCACGCAACTGATCCACGTCGATGCACGAACCCGATTTCTCTCTCCCCACCAGCGTCTCCAACGATATCGGTGCAATCACCGCGCACGCCGACGCCTGCTTCGCGGCAGGGCGTCATGACATGGCGATTGTCGACTACGAACGCGTTCTCGCGACGCAGCCGCACAATGTGCACGCGCTCCATCGCCTTGGCCTTGCCCTGTTTCGCGTCGATCGGCTCGACCGTTCGCGCGTGTATTTCGATCAGGCATTGAATGTCGCACCTGAGCGCGCGGACATCTGGGAGCATCGCGGCTTGATCGCTGCGCTGGGCGGCGAGTTGATCGCGGCCGAAGCGTTCTACCATCGCGCCGTGGCTTTGAGTGGCGGCACTGCGAGCCTGCATCGCAATCTGGGCGATTGCCTGAAGCTTTCGAAGCGTCTCGTCGAAGCACGCGGACACTATCTCGAAGCGCTTGAACTCGAACCGACCTTACATCATGCCGTTCGCTCGCTCGCACGAATCAGTACCGAGCTCGAACGCTATCAGGACGCAGCGGACTACTGGCTGCGCGCGTGGTCGCTCGAGTCGACGCATCTGCCGGACGCGCTCGAATTGATAGCGGCGTTGTCGAAAGCGCATCGCGGCGCGGAGATCGACAGCGTGCTCGCCGACCTACGCATTCGCTTCGCCTCAGATGCGTCCGCGTTGCAACAGTTGGCCTTTGCATTGAACGAGGCAGAGCGTTTCAGGGACGCGATCAGCATCGCCATTGCAGCGCTCGCCGTCGATCCTCTCAACGGTTGGCTGCATCACAACGCGTCGTATGCGTTCAACATGCTGGGCGACTTCCCGGCCATGCATGCGCATGCCGTGGAAGCCGCGCGGCGGATGCCCGATCATCCGCTGATGCAATTCAACCTCGCAGCAGCGCAACTGCGCGCCGGCGACTACGAAAACGGCTGGAAGCAATATCGATGGCATGAAGCCCTGCCGGAAAATCACGATCTGGTTCGCCCCGCTTACCCAGAATGGCAAGGCGAGCGGGTAACGGGCCGCCGCTTTCTGCTGGTCGGCGAGCAGGGGCTGGGCGATCAATTGCAGTTCTTGCGTATGGCCGACTGGCTGCATCGGCGCGGCGCACAGGTCGACGTCTGGGTCGAGGCTCCGCTCGGCGAAGTGGCGCGAAGCGCGGCCGGCGTGCGTGCCGCGTGGACGAGCGCGCCGCCCGGTCCGTACGACTACTGGTGCCGCATGCTGAGCATGCCGGAGTCCATGAAGCTGGAGCTGCCGATGTTGCCGCTCACGACGTCTTATCTGCGAGCGGAACCGGCGCAGGTGCAACGCTGGCGGACCCGGCTCGACGCAATCGGTGCAGCCGATGCGCGCGAGCCACCTGGAAAACGCGTCGGCATTGTCTGGGCCGGCAATCCGGCGTACGAGCTCGACCGTTATCGGTCGATTCCGTTGCGTCAATGGCTGCCGGTTTTGCAGCAGACCGGCGTGCAATGGTTCGCGCTGCAAAAGGGTGAGACGCAGAACGACGCCGTGGCGTCGCGTGCGGATAGCAGCGTGCACAGACTCGGGCCGGAAATCGGCACGTTTGCCGATACGCTGGCGATCGTGCAGTCGCTCGATCTGGTGATTACGGTGGACACGGCGGTTGCTCATCTCGCCGGCGCCTGCGATACGCCCGTCTGGGTGCTGGTGCCCACGTTCACCGACTGGCGGTGGCTGACGGCGCGCGACGATAGTCCGTGGTATCCGTCCGCGCGACTGTTCAGGCAGCGCGAGTTGGGGCGTTGGGACACGGTGCTCGACGAGGTGGCGCAAGCATTGCGCGATTTTGTCGCTGACTGAAAGCCGGGCGGTCTGACAGGCGCCCGGCTTTTCAGTTGAAGGTCGCCGCGAATAGCTTCGCTTACTTCTTGCCCATCAAGGTATCCATCGTCTCGCCACGCACGACGATCTCGGTACGGCGGTTCAGCGCGCGGCCTTCGGGGGTATCGTTGGCCGCTACCGGGTTGTTGTACGCGTTGCCCTTCGTGCGAATGCGGTCCGTTGCGATGCCGCGCGCTACGAGCGCATAACCCACCGCGGTCGCGCGCGCTTCGGACAGTTGCTGGTTGTATTCGAGCGTGCCGACGTTGTCGGTGTAGCCCTCGACCACAATCGGTTTATTGCTGCGCTTGAGCAGCACGGCTGAACGATCGACCACAGCGGCCGCGTCGCCGCGCACGTCGGATTTGTTGAAATCGAACAGGGCGGTTTCGGGCAGCTTGACCGCGACACCGCCGGCGACCGGCGCCACCTCGATACCAACAGCCTTGTTCAACGACGTCTCCGTGTCGCGGTTCAGTTGCGCCGCGCAGCCTGTCACCAGCAGGACCGAGATCGCGCATGCGGTTGTGCTCAGAATATTCTTCATCTTCGTGTCTTTTCCTTGGTTGTGCGTTCATGTGGCGCGCCGTTCGATTGCGGGCGGCCGGCTTTGCAAAGCACGGAGGTTTTATCGCGCGACGCGAGTCGGGGAGAATCGGAACTATCTGAAATCGACACGCCGGTGAGAGCGCTTCGCTACCTCTGTCGTAATGGATGAAATCTGCTGAAGGGCAAGGCCTGGGCGTTGGCGAATGGTCCGACAGCCGCGCCGTTATAATCCGACACCATGTCCATCCGTTTCGATGCCGCCGACGCCCACTGGCGCGTCGCGCCCTTACCCGGCTTCAGCGCCGCCCAGAAAGACTGGCTGACCCGTGGTGGTTCACTGACCGCGCATCTGCGCGCGCTCGGCGCCGTCGCGGTACGCGTCACGCACGAAGGCGTCGCGCTGCCGTGGGCCGACGAGCGTGCCGCGCTCGGCCTCGTGTCGCGTGCGCCGGTCTGGGTTCGGGAAGTCGCGCTGTCGGTCGACGGCATACCGTTTGTCGCCGCGCATAGCGTCGCGCCGCTCGCCGCCAGCGCCGGTGTCTGGCAGGCCATGCGGCGTCTGCGCACGCGGCCGCTGGCTGAGTTGCTGTATAGCGATAGCAGCGTGGCGCGTTCGTCGCTGGTGAGCCGCAGGTTGACCGCGCGGCATCCGCTTTATCGTCTGGCCGCGCGTGAAATTGAAGGGTTGCCGCCGCACGCGTTGGTCGCGCGCCGCTCGGTATTCGAGCGCCACGGCGCGCCGTTGATGGTCACCGAATGCATGTTGCCCGCGTTATGGACGCATCTGGCAACCTTGTCCGGCGCGAGCCGGTCGCACGAGCGGCTCGCGCATCCGCGGGTGCGCGAACACGGCCGTCCGCTCGAGCACACCGCATCCCGCGCGCATCCCGCGATGCGCGCGTCCGACGAAGGGAGCCGCTGATGCTGCGCGGTTTTCCTCCGGTCGCCGCCGCGGATACGCATACGCTGATTCTCGGCAGTTTTCCCGGCGAGGCGTCGCTCGCCGCGACGCAGTACTACGCGCATCCCCGTAACCAGTTCTGGCGCCTGCTCGGCGCCGTGCTCGACGAGCCGCTCGCCGAACTCACTTACGAGGAGCGTTTGCGCCGCCTGCTCGCGCACGGCATCGGCGTGTGGGACGTGCTCGCCGCCTGCACGCGCGAAGGCAGTCTCGATGCCGCGATCCGCAACGCCAGTCCGAATGATTTCGCCTCGCTGCGCGCGCACGCGCCGAAGCTCGCCAAAGTCTGCTTCAACGGCAAGACGGCGGGCCGCTTTGCGCCGGTGATCGGCGCGGCGGGCTATGCCACCCTCGTATTGCCTTCGTCGAGTCCGGCGAATGCTATGCTCTCGTTCGACCAGAAATTGCGTCTTTGGCGCGACATCCTTACATGACGAAATTGATCAGGCGCGCTTCCGCTGAAGCGCGTGCCTTCCGCAACCGCGACGCTGACGCCGCCGGTGGAAAACAGAAATCGCACAAACCGCAGAAATCGCAGAACGCCGCGCGCAACAAAACGCGCGTTTCGCACGACGACGATCTGCACGACGCGCCGCAAATCGAAGCGCCGCGCAAGCCGCGCTTCGCGCCGGTGACGTTCTCCGAAGAAGGCGGCGTGCGCTTCCTGCATTTCGGCACGGAGTGGGTGCAAGGCGCGATGCGTCTGCGCAAGCCGGATCACATCGAACTCGAGTACGCGCAGCAGATGATGGCCTGGCTGCTGTTTATCGAAACGCCCAAGCGCATCGTCCAGCTCGGTCTGGGCGCCGCGGCGCTGACCAAGTTCGCGCATCGCTTCCTGAAACGCGCGAAGGTCGAGGCGGTGGAAGTGAACCCCGCGGTCGTCGTGGCCGCGCGCACGATGTTCGAGCTGCCGCACGACGACGCCCGTCTGACCGTGCATGAAGCCGACGCATGGGATTTCGTCAACGACGGCGCCAACCACGGCACGATCGGCGCGTTGCAGATCGACGTCTATGACGCGACGGCGCGCGGTCCGGTGCTCGACAGCGTCGGCTTCTATCGTGCGGTGCGTGCGTGCCTGACCGACGCGGGCGTGGTGACGGTGAACCTGTTCGGCGATCACCCGAGCTTCGTGCGCAACATGAAGCGTCTGAACGAAGCCTTCGACGGCCGCGTGGTCGCGCTGCCGGAAGTGCACGACGGCAACCGCATCGCGATCGCGTTTTCGGGCCCGGCGCTCGAGGTGCCGTTCGCGGCGCTGCAGGCGCGCGCCAGGCTGATCGAAGCGGAACTCGGTCTGCCTGCGCGCAAATGGATCAAGGGCCTGCAGGAATCGACCGGGCAAAACGGCGCCGCGTTCTCGATCTGATTGCAACGACCCATGCGCTCGGGCCGCGCAAGCCGGTCCGATCCAAAGCAGTGCATGGACTAAGTGTCGCAGCCGGCGCGCCGCGCGCCGTTGCGCCCACGCGACGTTCGCGGCCCTCATCCATTGCGCATTGAACAGCCGGCCTCTTCCTCGCGATGCGGGCCGGCCTGCCAGACCCAAGCGGCACGGCCTGATGCGCCTCGCCGCAGCGCTTTCACTCCTCTTGCTGGAACACCTCGGCGCCGACCTCGAAAGCGCGATCGTGCTGGGGTCGCCCCTGCTTGACCGCGCTCTCGCCGCTCCTATACTCTTTCGAAGCTTTCGGGGCGCCCGTGGGCATTCGCGGGGCCACCCCTCGCAGCGGGATCCACCACCCGTCAAACACGGGCCAACATTTCAATAATAGGGAAGAGGAGACGTCATGGCTCACGACGCCGACGCGAACAAAGCCAGCAAGCACTGGCTCTGGTTGCTGCTGTTGCCCTGGATCGCGATGATCTGGGTGCCGTCATATAACAAGGTCGAACCGGTGCTGTTCGACTTTCCGTTCTTCTACTGGTATCAGCTCCTGTGGGTGCTGATCAGCGCAATCATCACGGCGCTCGTGTACTTCAAAACCAAGACGCGCTCCAGCGGCCGTCCGCAGGGGGGCGCACGATAATGAACGCCATTGCAACTTTCGTCTTCGTTCTGTTTTTCATCGGCGTCACGATTCTCGGCTTTATTGCGGCCCACTGGCGGCGCGGCGATCTGGCGCATCTGGAAGAGTGGGGCCTCGGCGGCCGGCGCTTCGGCACCATCGTTACGTGGTTCCTGCTGGGCGGCGACCTGTACACCGCGTACACCTTCATCGCCGTGCCGGCGCTGGTGTTCGGTGCGGGCGCAACGGGTTTCTTCGCGCTGCCTTACACGATCCTGATCTATCCGTTCGCGTTCGTCGTGTTCCCGAAACTGTGGAGCATCGCCAAACGTCAGGGCTACGTGACATCGGCGGACTTCGTGTCGGCGCGCTATGGCAGCCGCATGCTCGCTCTGGCGATCGCCGTGACCGGCATCGTCGCGACCATGCCGTACATCGCGCTGCAACTGGTCGGGATCGAAGTGGTGATCGGCGCGCTCGGTTTCGACACCAAGGGCTTCGTCGGCGATCTGCCGCTGATCATCGCGTTCGCGATCCTGGCGGCGTACACGTACACCTCGGGTCTGCGCGCGCCGGCCATGATCGCGGTGGTCAAGGACGTGCTGATCTACATCACGATCTTCGCCGCGATCATCGTGATTCCGCCGCAACTGGGCGGCTTCGGTCACATCTTCAGCGTGGTGCCGCCCGCCAAGCTGCTGCTGAAGGCGCCGGACGTCTCGAGCCTGAACGGCTACAGTGCGTACGCGACGCTCGCGGTGGGTTCGGCGCTCGCGCTGTTCCTGTACCCGCACTCAATCACGGCGGTGTTGTCGTCGAAGTCGGGTAACACGATCCGCCGCAATATGGCGATGCTGCCGGCTTACTCGCTGGTGCTCGGCCTGCTCGCGCTGCTCGGCTTCATGGCTTTGGCTTCGGGCGTGAAGGACATGCCTGAGTTCGCGCCTTACTTCAAGGCGTTCGGTCCGAACTTCGCGGTGCCGGCGCTGTTCCTGCATTACTTCCCGTCGTGGTTCGTGGGCGTGGCGTTCGCGGCGATCGGCATCGGCGCGCTGGTGCCGGCGGCGATCATGTCGATTGCGGCGGCGAACCTGTACACGCGCAACATCCACAAGGAGTTCGTCAACCGCAACATGACGCATGAGCAGGAGACCAATGTCGCGAAGCTGGTCTCGCTGATCGTCAAGGTCGGCGCGGTGGCGTTCATTCTCGGCCTGCCGCTCACGTATGCGATCCAGTTGCAGCTGCTTGGCGGTATCTGGATCATCCAGACGCTGCCGGCCATCGTGCTCGGTCTGTACACGCGCGTGCTCGACTATCGCGGCCTGCTGGCGGGCTGGGCGGTCGGTATCGCAACCGGCACGTGGATGGCGATTTCGCTGAAGCTGGCCGGCTCGATCTTCACGATCCACCTGTTCGGCATGGCGATTCCGGGCTACGCCGCGGTGTGGTCGCTGATCGTGAATCTGGTGGTGGCGGTGGTGGTGAGCTTGCTGGTGCGCGCGGTCGGCATGCAGCGCGCCGAAGACCGTACCCGTCCGGAAGACTATCTGGACGTGGTCGAAAGCTGATCAAGGCATGCTTCATGTCGTGCCGCACTACGCGCGCGACAGCCTGAAAACAGCAACGCCCGCACACGAAAGTGTGCGGGCGTTTGTCTTGATGAGGCAGTCCAGGGCAGGATAGCAGAACCGTCCTTCACCGTATCGAGCGCGCCGCCATGGCTTCTGCCGGTTCCCACACTGTGATTCCACGCCGCTCGGCGCTCAGCCGGATGGTTCGCGCGGTTACGTCGCCTTACTACCGCTATCGCCACGCCAAGGTGCTGCACAGTCTGCGTGTCGGGCTGGCCATGCTGGTGTCGATTCTGGCGACCACCGGCATCGACATTCCGCACGGCATCTGGTCGTCGGTCACTTTGCTGGTGGTGATCGGCGGCTTGCAGCATCACGGCAACATCCGCAAGAAGGCGGCGGAGCGGGCGGCGGGCACGCTGCTCGGGGCGTCGATCGGGCTCGCACTGATCGTGTTGCAGAACCTGACCGACTCGCCGCCGCTCACTTACGTGCTGATGTCGATCGCCGCGGGCATCTGCGCATGGTTTGCGATCGGCTCGTCGGGCTATATCGGGCTGTTGACGGCGATCACCATGTGCATCGTCGCGGGCCACGGTGACAACCAGATCGACGTCGGCCTGTGGCGCACGGCGAACGTGCTGATCGGCATTATGATCGCGCTGGCGTTTTCGTTTGCGCTGCCGCTGCATGCCACCTATTCGTGGCGCTATGGGCTCGCGACCAATCTGCGCGAATGCGCGCGCATCTACACGCGGCTGCTGGAGGGCGAGACCATCAGCGAGGAAGAGCAGGTCAAGCGCTTTCTGGCGATCAACAAGCGGCTCGTGCAATTGCGTTCGCTGATGCCTTCGGTGGCGAAGGAAATCGAGGTGCCGCAGTCGAAGCTCGAAGAGATTCAGCGGCTGCACCGCTCGGTGCTCAGTTCGCTGGAGTTGCTCGCCACTGGTCCGCTAATGCACGCCGACGCCACGGCGCGCGCCGCGTACGCCGAGCAATGCGGCGTCGAGGTGCGCACCGTGCGGGCGATTTTGCTGGCGATGGCGCGCGGCCTGCGCTTTGGCCGGGCGACGCACTTCGGCATTCCGTCCGCGTCGGCGCTCGCGCAGACGCACGGCGACGCGGCGCTGAGGCTGCCGCCCGAATTTCAGGGGCCGTACTGGCTTGGACAACGGCTTGCCGAACAGGTGGACCGCCTGCGCGAGCGGTTGCTGGAAACCGAGCCGAACTGGAACATCGAACGCCGCGCGCGGCCGTTACTGAAGATTTGAGCCGGTCGGCGCCCACTCCCAGGGGCGCCGTGGTCGCCTGACCGAACCGAGCGCGGCAACCGCAGCAATCACTGCGAGCGTACGCGCTCATTGTCGTGCACAGCGCCGTGGCTCAACCTTCTGGCACTGTCACCATCCACATGAGACCGAAGCGGTCGACCACCATCCCGAAGCCTTTGCTCCAGAAGGTTGGCTGAAACGGGAGTGTCACCTGACCGCCGTCTGCGAGCGCGTCGAAGAACTGTTCGGCGGACTTGGCGTCGTCGGCGGTCAGAGAGAGGCTGAAGCCATTCATGGTGGCGGCGGGATCGCAATGACCGTCGGAGGCCATCCAGTCGGTCGAGCCCATGCGCACATTGGCGTGCATGATCTTTTCTTCGAGACCGGGTCGCGGCTGGTTTTGCGGATCGGGCGGCGCGTCCTTGTAGCGCATCTTGAGGGTCACCTGAGCGCCGAGCTTTGCGCAATAGTAGTCGAGCGCTTCCTCGCACCGTCCATTAAAAAATACGTAAGGCTGAACCACCATGATCGTCTCCGGAAGGAGTGAGCAGCGCGAAATTCCCGCAAGAGCCCACATTGAAGAAGTACCGCGACGGCGCGCGCAGCGCCGCCGGAAGAATGAGCGCCTTGTCACTGACGCGGAGTGTGCGAGGACACAGATTCCAGATGCGCCACTACCGTGACAGCGCGACGGGCCCGCTTATGAGCTGGCGGTGTGAAGCGGCTTTCTTTGCCTACTTTCTTTGCCGCGGCAAAGAAAGTAGGTGCCGCCCCGCACAGGGGCGACGCTAATAGACCACCATAAAGCGCCCATGCAGAGGATTCTAGACGCCGACGAGCGCCCAATTGTGACTAAATGTCGTAAGCCCAGCGGCGCCCCCACCGCGCATCAAATGCAACAGCAAACCGACGCCGCAGGTGAGTAAACGACACACGGCCCTGAACCGCAAAGTCCAAGGCCGCGTACACGCAGCGCCGACAAAAACCAGCGCAACCGAACCTTACCGCAATGCTTCGATCAACTTCTCCAACTTAACCGCATCAGCGGCAAACGCCCGAATCCCTTCAGCGAGCTTCTCAGTCGCCATAGCCTCATCATTGACGAGAAACCGGAACGACGCTTCATCAACCGGCACGCGTTCAATATCCGCATCTTTAGCGCTATCCGGCGACAGCTTCCGCTCCACCTTTTCCGTGCTCTCATGCAGCTTCTGCAGCAGATCCGGACTGATAGTCAGCAGATCGCACCCCGCCAGTTCGAGAATCTGCCCCGGCGTGCGAAAACTCGCGCCCATCACCTCAGTCTTGTAGCCGAACTTCTTGTAGTACGCGTAAATGCGGCGCACCGATTTAACGCCCGGATCATTGGCGCCGCCGTCTTTCGCTTCGTCCCACGCGCTGCCGGCGTTCTTCTTGTACCAGTCGTAAATCCGCCCGACGAACGGCGAGATCAACTGTGCACCAGCCTCGGCACAGGCCGCCGCCTGAGCGAGCGAGAACAGCAGCGTCATGTTGCAGTGAATGCCTTCCTTCTGCAGCACTTCAGCCGCGCGGACACCTTCCCACGTGGAAGCCAGCTTGATCAGCACGCGTTCGCGGCCGATACCGTGCTCCTTGTACAGCGAGATCAGTTCGCGGCCTTTGGCGATCGACGCTTCGGTGTCGAACGAGAGGCGCGCGTCCACTTCCGTCGATACGCGGCCCGGAATGATCTTGAGAATTTCGGTGCCGAAGGCGATCAGCAACTGGTCGATGATCGCGCCGACCGGCTTCGACGCGTGAGCCTTCACGGTCTTTTCCAGCAGCGGCTTGTAATCGTCTTTCTGCACCGCTTTCAGAATCAGCGACGGATTGGTGGTCGCGTCCTGCGGCTTGTACTGGGCAAGCTGCTGGAAGTCGCCGGTATCGGCCACGACGGTGGTGTATTGCTTGAGTTGATCGAGTGCGGTTGTCATGTTCGAGCCTTCAAGGCGCGTGCGCGCCGTGGTTCAGGAGAAATGAGGTTGCCACCGGTCTGAAACGCAAACCAGTTCCGGCGGCCGCGGGTCACGCTGCAGCGCTGCCCGTCATCGTGCCGTGGAATTTTGACGGAAAGCACTGCCGGATGCTTCTATTCTATGGCGGATCGGCTGATGCAGTGTTGACACTTGCCCATGGCGATCCGTTCACATCGAATTCACGCGGCATTTTCCGCCCATCGATCCAGCGCTGACCGATTCTGCCGAGCGGATTTTACCGACTGAATATTGCCACCCGATTTTGCCGGCAACTGGCGACAGGCGGCCGGAGGCCGAGCCGTTGCCTCGCACAGTGCGAGCATCAAGCGCGCAGGGCGTTCAACACCCGCTCCGCGGCAGCGCGGCTGTCGCCCGCCGCCAGATCACCAAGCCGCCTCGCGCCGCACGCGCATCAAGCCCGCCGCGCATTCAACACGACTTGCGTCAGCACACCCGCCACCAGGCCCCAGAAAGCCGAACCGATGGACAGCAAAGTCAGCCCCGACGCCGTCACCATGAACGTGACCAGCGCCGCCTCGCGTTGCTTCAGGTCCTGCATCGCGTTGGCGAGCCCGCTCATGATCGAGCCGAACAACGCCAGCGCCGCGACGGACACCACCAGCGCCTTTGGCAAGGCCGCAAACAGCGCGGCGATGGTCGCGCCGAAAACCCCGGCGATCAGGTAGAAGATGCCGCACCACACCGCCGCCATATAGCGCTTGTTGCGGTTTTCGTGCGCTTCGGGGCCGGTGCAGATCGCCGCGGTGATCGCCGCAAGATTGATGCCGTGCGAACCGAACGGCGCGAGCAGCAACGAGGCGATGCCGGTGGTCGAAATCAGCGGCGCCGAGGGCGTGGTGTAGCCGTCCGCGCGCAGCACGGCGATGCCCGGCACGTTCTGCGACGCCATTGCCACGACAAACAGCGGAATTCCGATGCTGACGCCGGCCGCTACCGAAAACGCCGGCATCGTGAACACCGGATGCGCCAGCGCGACGTGAAAGCGGCTGAAGTCGAGCAGCCCGAGCCCGCCGGCAGCCGCGGTGCCGACGATCAGCGTCGTGACGATCGCGTAGCGCGGCGCGAGCCGTTTGACGATCAGATAGGTGAAGAACATCGTCAACACGAGCGCGGTCTGGAATTGCGCGGCGCGGAAAATCTCGATGCCGATCTCGAACAGGATGCCCGCCAGCAAAGCCGAGGCGATGCCCGCCGGAATCTTCTTCATCAGCGTGTCGAACCAGCCGGTCAGGCCGACCACCGTAAGCAGCAGCGCGCAGACGATAAACGCGCCGATCGCCTCCGCATACGGCACGTGCGGCAGCGACGACACCAGCAGCGCCGCGCCGGGCGTCGACCAGGCGATCACGATCGGCGCGCGAAAGCGCAGCGACAGCCCGATCGTGCAGACGGCCATGCCGATCGACAAGGCCCAGATCCACGACGAAATCTGCGCGTCGGATAGATGCGCGGCCTGGCCGGCCTGGAACATCAGCACGAGCGAACTAGTGTAGCCGGTCATCATCGCGACAAAACCGGCGACGATGGCGGACAGCGACGTGTCGGCGAAAGGATTGAGGCGCCCGGGCGGCGCGGCGGCCGGGGACAAATGGGGCGTGCTAGACGGACTCATGCAGATGCTTTCTTATCGAAGATGGTAAGGCGAAGGTAGAACGTGCCCCGGCTATTTGCTCAGCATGCGCATGGCGGCCTCGAGGCCGGCGAGCGTGAGCGGGTACATGCGATGGCCGAGCACTTCGCGGATCGCGCTGACCGACTGCCGGTACGCCCACAAGCCTTCCGGTTCGGGATTGAGCCACGCGTGATGCGGGAAATGATCGGCGAGCCGGCGCAGCCACACCGCGCCGGCTTCGGCGTTGTTGTACTCCACCGAGCCGCCCGGCTGCAGGACTTCGTACGGGCTCATGGTCGCGTCGCCGACGAAAATCAGCTTGTAGTCCGACGTGAATTTGTGTAGCACGTCCCACGTCGGCATGCGCTCGGCGTGACGGCGGCGGTTGTTTTTCCACAGAAAGTCGTACACGCAGTTGTGGAAATAGTAGAACTCCAGGTGCTTGAACTCGGCTTTGGCGGCGGAGAACAGCTCCTCGGTGCGCTTGATGTGATCGTCCATCGAGCCGCCCACGTCGAGCAGCATCAGCACTTTCACTTTGTTATGCCGCTCGGGCACCATCTTCAGATCGAGCCAGCCGGCGTTCGCGGCCGTGCTGCGGATCGTGTCGGGCAGATCGAGCTCTTCGGCGGCGCCTTCGCGAGCGAAGCGGCGCAGGCGGCGCAGCGCGATCTTGATGTTGCGCGTGCCGATTTCCACCTGGTCGTCGTAATCGCGATAGGCGCGCGCTTCCCAGACCTTGACGGCGGTGCGGTTGCCCGCCGCGTCGCCGCCGATGCGCACGCCCTCCGGGTTGTAGCCGCCATTGCCGAACGGCGACGTGCCGCCCGTGCCGATCCACTTGCTGCCGCCTTCGTGGCGCTCCTTCTGCTCGTCGAACAGTTCCTTCAGGCGCTCCATGAGCTTGTCGAGGCCACCCATTGCCTCGATCTGCGCTTTTTCTTCCGGCGACAGGTCGCGTTGCAGCTTCTTTTTCAGCCAGTCGAGCGGGATGTCGAAGGCGAGCTCCGAAGCTTGCGCGACGCCTTTGAAATACGCGCCGAACGCCTGGTCGAACTTGTCGAAGTACTGCTCGTCCTTGACCAGCGTGATGCGCGCGAGATAGTAGAACTCGTCGAGCGACGGCGCGATCACGTTGGCCTTGAGCGCCTCGAGCAACGTCAGGTATTCCTTCACCGACACCGGCAGTTTGGCGGCGCGCAGCGAGTAGAAGAAGTCGATCAGCATGCTGGGTCCTCTGCGGCGGCGGGTGGTCGGGGCGGCGCGCTTTTCAGTGGCGGCCTCGCGACCATCCGGGTCTTGGTCACGATCATCGGCGCTCGTTGAACGCTCGTTCAACGGTTATTGCGGTTCATGAAGATCAGCCGCTCGAACAGACTCACGTCCTGCTCGTTTTTCACCAATGCGCCATGCAGCGGCGGAATGATCTGCTTCTGGTCGGACGAGCGCAGCGCTTCCGGCGGAATGTCTTCGGCGAGCAGCAGCTTGAGCCAGTCGAGCAGTTCTGAGGTGGACGGCTTCTTCTTCAATCCTGCGACATTGCGCAATTCGAAAAAGCTCTGCATGGCGGCCGCGAGCAATTCCTTCTTGATGCCGGGGTAGTGCACCTCGACGATCTGCTGCATGGTGACCGGATCGGGGAACTTGATGTAGTGGAAGAAGCAGCGGCGCAGGAACGCGTCCGGCAGCTCCTTCTCGTTGTTAGACGTGATGATCACGAGCGGGCGCTGTTTCGCGCGGATCAGCTCGTGCGTCTCGTACACGTAGAACTCCATGCGGTCAAGTTCGCGCAGCAAATCGTTCGGAAATTCGATGTCGGCCTTGTCGATCTCGTCGATCAGCAGCACGGTTTGCTCGTCCGACTCGAACGCCTGCCACAGCACGCCCTTGACGATGTAGTTGCGGATGTCCTTGACGCGCTCGTCGCCGAGTTGCGAATCGCGCAGGCGCGACACCGCGTCGTATTCGTACAGACCCTGCTGCGCCTTGGTGGTGGACTTGATGTGCCATTGCAGCAGCGGCATGCCGAGCGCGGCGGCGACTTCTTCGGCGAGCATGGTTTTGCCCGTGCCGGGCTCGCCCTTGATCAGCAGCGGGCGCTTGAGCGTCATCGCGGCGTTGACCGCGAGCTTGAGGTCGTCGGTGGCGACGTACTGCGATGAGCCTTCGAAACGCATGGCGAGCTGCTCTTTTCGGGAAAAACCCCAGTATAAGTCAGAAGACCTGTTGGCCTGAAACCGCCTCGCGTAAGGTGTCATCCGCGGTGCCGTGGCGTGAAGCGAGTGCGCACGCGGCGTCCGCGAGCGGGCCGAAAGCTCGCCCGGCGCGCCCGGTGGGCGGGCACGCCGGGCGAGAGCGGGCTGGGCGGGCGTCGGTTGCCGTGCTGGCCGCGGTATCGAACGGGTGCGCACCGGTGTGAGCAGCCCATATGCGACGGTGGCCGCCATGCCCCGCGGATTGGCTGCGGCGAAGCAAAGCGGCGCTAGCCGTGGCTTTGCGGCGGCCGGACGCGCCGCAGCCCCGCGCGGTGGACGTTCGGCGCGGCGTCGCGGTACAATTAGCCCGATTTTTTTGGCCTGCGTGGCTCCCTATAAGAATAACGGCGCGGGCCGTTGCCTTCTGGTCGCCCGTTTCCCCTCAAGCCAGGTTACATGCTATGAATAAATTCGTTGGCAAAAACGTCGTGATCGCAGCGCTGTCGGTGCTCGCGGGCTATACGGCCAGTGCGCAGGCAGCGGATGTCGTCGGCAACGCGAAGGCGGGCCAAGGCAAGGTCGCGATGTGTATTGGCTGCCACGGCATCCCTGAATACCGCACGGCTTACCCTGAGGTCTACCGCGTGCCAATGCTCGGCGGGCAGAACCAGGCGTACCTCGAGAACGCCCTGCATGGCTACAAGAAGGGCGACCGCCATTTCGAAACAATGCGCGCCATTACCGCGTCGCTGTCGGATCAGGACATCGCCGACATCGCGGCCTACTACGCAGCGCAAAATTCCTCTTCGAAGAGCAATCCCGACAAGTGACCGGCTGCGGCTCGTCCATCCAGTCACTCGGCTAATAAATTCGCGGGATAGGAGAATTCATGAATAAGCCCCAACAGGCACTCCACACGGTGTTCAAGGCTGCATGCGCGTCGGCGGCAGTGATCGGTCTGGTTGCAGCGAACCTCGCGCACGCGGCCGACGCAGGCAACGGCAAGGTGCTGTCCGACAGCCACAACTGCGCGGCGTGCCACGGCGTGAACCTGAACAAGCCGGTGAGCCCGGAATATCCGAAGCTCGCGGGTCAGCATTCCGACTATGTCTACTTTGCGCTGCGTCAGTATCAGATGGGCAACGGCAACCCGCATTTCGGTCGCAACAACCCGATCATGCAGGCGCAAGTGCAAAGCCTGTCGCAAAGCGATATGAAAGACATCGCGGCTTATGTCGAATCGCTGAACGGCGATCTGGTGCAGAAGAAGTAAGCGCGTCGCACCATCTTCGCGCTGCTTTCGGATTGAACGACACCCCGCTTCGGCGGGGTGTTGTGCTTTTGGAGCCGTGGTCTTTGCCCGCTCGCCCCCGCTCGCCCTTGTACGCGCGATGCTGGCCTCAATCGCGCGTGGCGCGCCGCTCGATGCGTTGCAGATACGCGTTCGTGTCCGGCGGCGTGCCGGTGCGCTGCGCTTCCCAGATGGTTTCGCCGAGGCAGTCCATGATCGCGTGCTGCGCTTCGTGGGTCGAGCCGAGGCGTGCGGCAAGCCGTTCATGCGCCGCGCGAATGCCGGGCGGCTGGTCGATCGACAACTGTTCGGTGATCGCCAGATGCATCGACAGATGCAGAAACGGGTTGGTCTGGCCGCGTTCGGGCGAGTAGTCCTGTGCCTGGGCGGCGTCGCCGTCGGTCAGGTCGGCGTGGTATTCGGGGTGTTCGACGATCCAGTCGGCGGCAATGGCCTCCAGCGGCGTCAGAATTTCGCCTTTGCGCTGCTTGCGCCAGGTGTCGGTGAAGAAGAGACGGACTTCGTCGCGGCTGGGATTGAACATCGTGAGACCGTTGCGTTGAGTGGGGCGTGGGACGTGAGCCTGCGAAGGCGTCAGTTCGCGAAGCGGACGAGCCGACGAGGCAGGGCGTCATTTTACGCCGGGGCGGCGCGAGCTGCTGGCGGCGCTCCGGCGCTGAGCGAGGCGCCGGTTGCGCCTACAGATCCGGCGGGGGCGTTTTCGGCCGGAACTCGCACAGTGGCTCGATCACGCAATGCCAGCATTCAGGCCGGCGCGCCTTGCACACATAGCGGCCGTGCAGGATCAGCCAGTGGTGCGCGTCCTGCTTGAACTCGGCGGGCGTGAATTTCTCCAGCGCCACTTCGACCGCGCGAACGTCCTTGCCGGGCGCGAGGCCGGTTCGATTCGCAACCCGAAAGATGTGCGTGTCGACCGCAATGGTCGGATGACCAAACGCCGTGTTCAGAATCACATTGGCCGTTTTCCGTCCGACGCCCGGCAGACTTTCGAGCGCTTCGCGATCCTCGGGCACTTCGCCGCCGTACTGGTCGAGCAGAATGCGGCAAGTCGCGATGACGTTCTTCGCCTTGGTGCGATAGAGGCCGATAGTCTTGATGTAGGCGGTCACGCCTTCCTCGCCCAGATCGAAAACCTTCTGCGGCGTGTTCGCGACCGGGAACATCTTGCGCATGGCCTTGTTGACCGACACGTCGGTGGCCTGCGCGGACAGCAACACAGCGATCAGCAGTTCGAACGGAGTGGTGTACTCGAGTTCGGTTGTCGGATGAGGATTGAGACTCTGAAGCGTCTCGTAGATGGCGCGGCGTTTGTTCGCATTCATGCTGGACGTGACGGTGCGGTTAGCGCTTGTCGGACGGCGTGCCGGTGTCGTCCGCGGCGAGGCCGAGACGGCGGCGGCGCGCTTCGGCGGCGTCGATCTGCGCCTGCACGTCCGCGCTCACGCGCTCGGTGTTGAGTGGGCCCTGGCCTTTGGCGGCCAGTTCCTCTTTCTTCTTGCGAGCACGTTCGAGCGCGGCCTGGATGATCGCGCGTTTCTTCGCATCGGCGTCGTCCGCGGCGGGTGCAGCCGATGGCGTCGCCTCGCTGGCCGCAGTTGTTTCGGTAACCTGAGCAGTGAGAGTGCTGCCTGCTCGCCGCGCTGCAGCACGTGCTTCGGCGGCCTCGCGCTCGCGTGCGAGACGCGCTTCGCGCCGGTCGTGGCGTGCGCGCGCGGCGTCGGCCTGCGCCTGGCTCCATGCATTCCAACCGGTCGCTTCACCCGTGACCGGCGGCAAGGCGATGCAGTCGACGGGGCAGGGCGGCACGCACAGGTCGCAGCCGGTGCAGAGCTCGACGATCACCGTATGCATCTGTTTCGGTGCGCCAACTATTGCATCGACCGGACAGGCCTGCATGCACAACGTGCAACCGATGCAAACTTGCTCGTCGATAACCGCCAACGGGCGCGGCCTTTCGACGCCATTGGCGGAATTGAGCGGAATCACCGGCTTGCCGAGCAACGCGGCAAGCCGCGCGATGCCCTCGGCGCCGCCCGGCGGGCATTGGTTGTAATTGGCCTTGCCGCTTGCAACGGCTTCGGCATAGGGGCGGCATGCGGGGTAACCGCACTTGGTGCATTGCGTCTGGGGGAGCAGATCTTCGATGCGGTCTGCGAGGGTTCTGGTATCTGTCACGGTCACGGCGTGGGGCTCTGACTGGTGCTTTGGCTTGCGGCCGCACAGCTTGAACTAAATAGCACATTATCGCCGATTTCCCCAATTGCCATCCGCAATCCATGTGCCATAATCGAAGCGCTTTTTCGAAAGACCGCAGAAGGGTATTCCCCCAACCAGCCCGTTCAGTGCTGTCGGTGCAAGGCCCGAGGAGAGGCCGGCGGCGCGATCCGGATAACGCGGCTCACGAAGACGATGCCACCATGAATCAGCCGAAAATCAAAAGAGATCCTGAAGGCACACGGCGCCGCATTCTGCTCGCGGCGGCCGAAGAGTTTGCAAATGGTGGGCTATTCGGCGCGCGCGTCGATCAGATCGCTCGCCGCGCGGAAACGAATGAGCGCATGCTCTATTACTACTTCGGTAGCAAGGAGCAACTGTTTACCGCGGTACTCGAGCACGCGTTCAGCGCGCTCAACGAAGCGGAGCGCACGCTCGAACTCAATGGCATTGCCCCGGTCGAGGCCATCACGCGTCTCGCGCATTTTGTTTGGGATTACTACCGCGATCATCCCGAGTTGCTGCGTCTCATCAATAACGAGAATCTGCACGAAGCACGCTATATGCAGAAGTCCACGCGCATCCGCGAAATGATCTCGCCGATCGTCGCCACGCTCGGCGGCATTCTCGAACGCGGTCAACGCGCGGGGCTGTTTCGCACCAATGTCGATCCGCTGCGCTTCTATGTCACGCTGTCCGGCATGGGCTATTACATCGTGTCGAACCGCTTCACGCTCGAAGCCACGCTCGGCCGCGACTTCAGCAGTGCCAGCGAGCGCAGTGAAGTGATTCAGATGAACACCGAGTTGCTGCTCGCCTATCTGTTGCGGAAGTAACGTCGCGCCGCGCACCGAGGCTTCGGGATCCTCATAAACGACAACGGCCTCCGAAGAGGCCGTTGTTTATCGACTATGCGTGCGACGCTCAGGCTTCGACTTTTTCCTTCGCAACCTTCGGCGCCTTGTTGTGCTCGAGGATGAAGTCGCGCAGCTGCGGATAGATGATGGTACGCCAGCGGCGCCCTGAGAAAATGCCGTAGTGCCCGCACTTTTCCGCGGTGAAGTGACGCTTGTTCGCTTCCGGAATGCCTGTACACAGATCGTGTGCGGCATAGGTCTGGCCGTCGCCGGAGATATCGTCCAACTCGCCTTCGATCGTGAAGAGCGCGGTCTTCGTGATGTCCTGCGGTTTCACCCGTTCGCCGGAGACGTCCCACGTGCCTTCGGCAAGGCTGAATTCCTGGAAGACCACGCGGATCGTGTCGAGGTAATAGTCAGCGTCCATGTCGAGCACGGCGTTGTACTCGTCGTAGAAGCGGCGGTGCGCTTCCGCGTCGTCTTCGTCACCGCGCAGCAGGCTCTGGTAGTAGTCCCAGTGCGATGCCGCGTGGCGTTCCGGATTCATGGCCACAAAACCGGTGTGCTGCAGAAAGCCCGGGTAAACCTTACGCCCCACGCCCGGATAATTCGGCGGCACCGTGAAGATCACGTTGTTCTCGAACCACTCGTACGAGTGCTGTGTGGCGAGCGAGTTGACCGAGGTCGGGCTCTTGCGGGCGTCGATCGGGCCGCCCATCATCGTCATGGTGCGCGGCGTGTCTTCACCGCGGCTCGCCAGCAGCGAGATGGCGGCGAGCACCGGCACGGTCGGCTGACACACCGAGATCACGTGCAGATTCTTCGCGCCGATGTGACGGATGAATTCCTGAATGTAGGCGACATAGTCGTCCAGACCAAACTCGCCGGCTTCGAGCGGCACCATGCGTGCGTCGATCCAGTCGGTCAGGTAGACCTTGTGATCCTGCAGCAGCGTTTTAACGGTGTCGCGCAGCAGCGTGGCGTGGTGTCCTGACAACGGTGCGCACACCAGCACGACCGGCTCATCTTTCAATTGGGTGACAGCGTCGCTGTCGTCCGCGAAACGCTTGAAGCGCATCAGGCGGCAGAACGGCTTCTCGATGATCGTCTGTTCGATGATCGGGATGTTATGGCCGTCTTTGACAATCTGATGAAGATTGAACTCAGGCTTTTCGTAATCTTTACCAAGCCGGTAGAGCAGTTCGTAACCGGCTGAGAGGCGCGTGGCGCCAGGCACGTAGGCCAAAGGGCTGGCGGGATTCGCAAAGGATTTCGATGCGGCCTGAGCCCAGGCGGTGAGGGGGCTCAACATCGCCCGTTGGAATTCGTGCAGTTGGTAGAGCATGGGTGCTCCGTTTTAAGCGGTTCGCATGGGGCTTCGCAAACACGCCTGTGGCGTTGCAGCGGGCCAAATTGTTTGTAGGCACATTGTTTTTCGGCCGACAGTCTCGTCGATCATATCGAACAAAGCGTACTTGTGCAATGCAGCATTTTGCGCGCACATGGCACGCAAACTGTCATTAAATCATGCTACTGGCGATGTTGCCGCGCCGCTATCCGGGGTTGCAGCAGCATCAAGTTCCCTGTCTCCAGTGCCGTTATGGGAGGGGTGCCCGGTCGCCTGCGCCATGGCCTGTTCATGTTTCATCAGGTTCAAGCCGGTGTGGACCAGCGCCACGTGCGAAAACGCCTGCGGAAAATTGCCGACAAGACGCTTCGCAGCCGGGTCGTATTCCTCCGCGAGCAAACCGACATCGTTGCAGAGCGCGAGCAGCCGTTCGTACATCGCGATCGCTTCGTCGATACGGCCTTGCAGCGCCAGGTTGTCCACCATCCAGAACGAACACGCTAGAAACGTGCCTTCTCCCGGCGGCAGGCCGTCGTCGTATTCGGTCGTGCGATAGCGCATGACGAAGCCGTCATGCATCAGGTCGCGTTCGATCGCCGCCACGGTGCCTTTTACGCGCGGATCGTTCGGCGGCAAGAAGGCGACTAGCGGCATCAGCAGCACGCTCGCATCGAGCTGGTCGGTGCCGTAGCACTGTGAGAACGCGTTGAGCGCGGGATTCCAGGCCTTCTCGCAGACTTCCGCATGAATTTTCGCGCGGGTGGCGCGCCATTCGTCGAGCGGCCCGTCGAGCTTGAACATTTCCGCCGACTTGATGGCGCGGTCGTAGGCGACCCACGCCATGACCTTCGAGAAGGTGAAATGCTGCCGGCCGCCGCGCGTTTCCCAGATGCCTTCGTCGGGTTCCTGCCAGATCGTGTCGAGGTGCTTCAGCAGCGCGCGCTGCACGTTCCACGCGGTGTCGTCCGCCTGCAGGCCGCCGACGCGCGCCAGATGCAGCGCATTCATCACTTCGCCATAGACGTCGAGCTGGCGCTGGCCGACCGCGTTATTGCCGATCCGCACCGGTTTCGCGTCCTGATAGCCCGGCAGCCAGTCGATTTCGAATTCGGGCAGGCGCCGCTCGCCCGCGATGCCGTACATGATCTGCAACTGGTCCGGCGCACCGGCCATCACGCGGCCGAGCCAGCTGCGCCATGCGCGTGCTTCGTCGTAGTAGCCGCCGCGCATCATCGCGAGCAGCGTGATGGTGGCGTCGCGCAGCCAGCAGTAACGGTAGTCCCAGTTGCGCGTGCCGCCGAGTTGCTCCGGCAGCGACGTAGTGGGCGCGGCGACGATGCCGCCGGTCGGCTCGTAAGCGAGCGCCTTCAGCGTGATCAGCGAGCGGCGGATCGGTTCGGCCCAACGTCCTTCGACCGTGCTGCGCGCCGACCATTCGAGCCAGTGATTCTCGGTGCGCGCCAGCGAGGTGTGCGCATCGCGCGCCGGCGGAATGCGCAGATGCGAGGCCGCATAAGCCAGCGAGAACGGCACCCGTTCGCCTTCGCTGACGGTGAATTCGGCGACTGTCTTCATGTCTTCGCCGCGTAACTCGACCGGCGTGCGCAACACGGCGGTGTCCGGTCCGACGATCGCCTTGATGCCGCTGTCGTGCTTCAGGCGGTCGACCCACGGAATCGAGAAGCCGTAATCGAAGCGCAGCACCAGTTCCATTTTCATGGGCACCCTGCCGCGTCTACCGACCACGAGCCGCACCATTTCCGACCAGCCGTTACCCGGCGGCATGAAATCGATCAGCGTGACGGCGCCCTCGGGCGTCTCGAAGTCGGTTTCGAGGATCAGCGTCTCGCCGCGATAGCGACGCGTGATGGTCGGCGGCGTGTCCGAGACCGGCGAGATCAGCCAGCGGCCGTTTTCGGGCGTGCCGAGCAGGGCGGCGAAACAGGCGCCGGAATCGAAGCGCGGCCAGCAGAGCCAGTCGACGGATCCCTCGCGGGAAACGAGCGCGGCCGTATGGCCGTCGCCGATGAGCGCATAGTCTTCGATAAATGCGGGCATGGGGAGCGAGTCAGTAGTGCGCGCGGCGAGTCGTGCCCGCGCGAGGTGTCGTTGAAGTGTCGTTGCCTTTACCCGACTGGCTGGATGCGTTTTGGTTCATCACGCAACGCAGCACAATGCGGGTTGGTAATTGTCAAATCAATGCCTACAATCAGATTTCATACCGACGCCCGGAGCTTTCCGGATTATGACTCAGCCCCGCCCATGGCGCATACAGACGCCGTTTCCGAGGACTATAGCTATGCTGAACCCGTCGAAATCTGATTGCATCACGATTCTCTCGGCCGCCAGCGAACTTGCCGACGATTCGATGCTGCCACTCGATCATGGCCGCCTGGGCCTGACCCGCAACGGCTTGATGACCGCCGCCGCCTTTCTGGTCGAACGGGCCTGCTTCCGCCGTTATCAAACAGGCGACGGCCATTATGCCGTCGGCGCGCTGTCGCTGCAGGGACGGCTGCGTCTCGACCAGCTTTCGAACGGTTGACTGACGGCGCTTCATGCACACCGGACGGTGACGTCACCGCACTGACCGCAAACTCACCACGCATCGGCCGAACGAACAGTGCTTCGCCATGCCGTCCGGGTTCATCGCTTGCACCGAGCTTCACGGCCAGTCGGCGCGTGAAGCTTTCGCACATCTCATGTCCTGACTCGATGCGGGGCGCAGCCGGGCCGGCGCTGCGCCCGGTCGCGCGTTGCATGCTTGCGTAAGCGCTTGCCGCCGCTCAGAAGTGCGACGACCCCACGCCGAAGATCCCAATGATGCCGATGATGATCAGATAGAGCGCGACGATGTAGTTCAACAGGCGCGGCATGACGAGAATCAGAATACCGGCGATCAACGAAACCAGCGGGCCCAGGCTGAGTGTGACGTTCATGAAGACTCCGTAGTGTGAGACGCGATTAAAAAAACGCCCCGTCAGGCGGGACAATTGCTACTCATGCTGCCGATTGCCGTCGGACCGGATGCCGGTCGGCGGATTCGCTGCATGATCCGACACAACGCTTTTATACTTCTTTCGATAAGAACAACGCTCGACCGATTGCGCGGCAGACCAGCGACACCATGACAACCGATTCAACCAAATAACCGCTGTCCGAGGAGGTCATATGCTTCGTCGTCACCGAGCCGCCGCGATGCGTACCGTTGCGGATTTCCACTTGCCTTCTGCTGCTGATCCCACTTCACGGCGCGTAACGCATGCTCCGCTGCGCTCCGCCCGCTCGATAATAAAAGGTTTCGTGCTCATGGTCTCGATTGTTGCTTCGCATGCGTTTGCGCAAGATTCCGGCCCGGCTCCCGCCGACGGCGTCTATGACATGCTGGTCGGCACCTATACCGGTCCAAAGAGCGAAGGCCTGTACGTCTATCGCTTCGACACGAAGACGGGTGAAGCGACACGCGTCTCGGTCGCGCAGACGGTCAATCCGTCCTACCTCGTGGTGAGCCGCGACCGCCGCTTCGTCTACGCGGTCAACGAAATGCCCGGCGACAACGGTCCGGCCACGCAACGCGGCGGTATCAGCGCGTTTCGTTTCGACGCCGCGAGCGGCCAGTTGACGTTTCTCAACAAGGTCTCCTCGGACGGCAACGATCCGTGCTATCTGAGCCTCTCGCCGGACGGCAAGTATTTGCTGACCGCGAACTATTCGGTGGCCGCGGATCCCGGCGGCAGCTTCGCGGTGTTCCCGTTGCAGGCCGACGGCCAGGTCGGCGCGTCGGTGCTCACCGTGCACTACGAAGGCGGCGGGCCGGTGAAGGGACGTCAGGATAACTCGCACGTTCACTCCACGGTGTTCTCGCCGGACGGCCACTATCTGTTCGCGCAGGATCTCGGCGCGGACAAGCTGTACTCGTATCGCTACACGCCTGACGGCAGCCGCGGCCTGTTCGGCCCGACCGACTGGCGCTACAACCAGGAAAAAGCCGGCTCGGGTCCGCGCCATCTGGTGTTCGGCGCCGACGGCAAACACGCATATCTGACGAGCGAAATGGCCGCCACGGTCAGCACGTTCAATTACAACGACGGCAAGCTCACGCAGGTGCAAACGCTGCCCCTGACCGAACCCGGCTTCAAGGGCGCGGTGGGCGCGGCGGCGATCCATCTGTCGCCGGACGGGCGCTTTCTGTATGCCACCAATCGCGGCGACGCGAACGACATCGTGATCTTTTCGGTCGATCCCACCAACGGGCACCTGAAGAAGATCGGTCATCAATCGAGCATGGGCAAGTCGCCGCGTGAATTCGCGATCGACCCGACCGGCAACTGGCTGATCGTCGGCAATCAGAACAGCGATACCGTGTATGTGTTCAAGCGCGACCAGCAGAGCGGTTTGCTCGAAGCGAATCCGAAGCATTTCGAACTCGGCGCGCCGGTGGATTTCAAGCTGGTCTCGCCGTCGTAACACGAGATGCCGACGACGCGGTGAAAGACGAGGCGGGTGATATCGACGCGCCGCGCGCGGGATGAAAAACGGGCCGCTTTTGTGAAGCGGCCCGATTCCTTTTTTGTGGTCGATTTCGCGGCGAGGTTGTTTGCGCTTGCGTCTTGCGGCCCTCGGAAGCGCCGGCGATCAACTGCAATCAGCGGCGTTCACCGGCCAGTCGCCGCTTATTCCGCCGGCCCAGGCGCCAGCACTTCGCGGCTGCCGTTGATGCCCATCGCCGACACGAGGCCCGCGGTTTCCATCTGCTCGACGAGCCGCGCCGCGCGGTTATAACCGATGCGCAACTGCCGCTGCACCGACGAGATCGACGCGCGCCGCGTGCGCACCACGAAGGCGACCGCTTCGTCGTAAAGCGGATCGGCTTCCGCATCCGGCGATTCGCCGAACAGGTCTTGCGCCGCGCCGCCGTCGGTGGCCGGGCCGTCGAGAATACCTTCCTCGTACTGCGGCTCGCCGAACTGCTTCAGATATTCGACGATCCGATGCACTTCCTCGTCAGCGACGAAGGCGCCGTGCACACGTTGTGGATAGCCCGTGCCGGGCGGCAGGAACAGCATGTCGCCCTGGCCGAGCAGCGACTCGGCGCCCATCTGATCGAGAATCGTGCGCGAGTCGATTTTTGACGACACCTGGAAGGCCACGCGCGTCGGAATGTTCGCCTTGATGAGGCCGGTGATCACATCCACCGAAGGACGCTGCGTCGCCAGAATCAAATGGATGCCGGCGGCGCGCGCTTTCTGCGCGAGGCGCGCGATCAGTTCTTCGATCTTCTTGCCGGCCACCATCATCAGGTCGGCGAGTTCGTCGATCACGACCACGATCAGCGGCAGCGGCGCGAGAGGTTCGGGCGCTTCCGGCGTCAGCGAGAACGGGTTGCCGAGCTTCTTGCCCTTGGCCTCGATATCGCGGATTTTCTGGTTGAAGCCGGCCAGGTTGCGCACGCCGACTGCGGACATTAGGCGGTAGCGCTTTTCCATTTCGCCGACGCACCAGTTGAGCGCGTTGGCCGCCAGCTTCATGTCCGTGACAACGGGTGCGAGCAGATGCGGAATGCCTTCGTAGACCGACAGCTCCAGCATCTTCGGATCGATCATGATGAGGCGGACTTCTTCCGGCATCGCCTTGTAGAGCAGCGAGCAGATCATCGCGTTGATCGCCACCGACTTGCCCGAACCGGTCGTGCCGGCGACCAGCATGTGCGGCGCCTTCGCCAGATCGGCGACGACCGGATGGCCGGTGATGTCCTTGCCCATGGCGAGCGTCAACTGCGAATGCGAGTTTTGATAGACGCTGGCTTCGAGGATTTCAGAGAGGCGGATCGTCTGGCGCCGGGTGTTCGGCAATTCGAGGCCCATGCAGGTCTTGCCGGGAATCGTCTCGACCACGCGGATGGACGTGAGCCCGAGGCCGCGTGACAGATCCTTCATCAAGCCGACGATCTGACTGCCGCGCACGCCGAGCGCCGGCTCGACTTCGAAGCGCGTGATGACCGGGCCGGCCGATGCGCCGACGACCGTGACCGGCACCTTGAATTCCTGCAGGCGCTGTTCGATCAGCAGGCCGGTTTCGATGAGTTTTTCTTCGGAGACGGGTTCGACGTCGATGTCCGCGGGCGCGAGCAGATCGAGCGTGGGCAATTCGACCATCGATGCGGCGGGCGCGCGGAACTCGAAACCGTTGGCGGGGCTGTGGCCGCGCAGGGGAGGGCGTGGTTGGACGGCGGGTTCGGTGGGCTCTGTGGCCTCGGTTGCTTCGGTTGCCTCTACGGATGGGGCCGCGGTTGTGAATGGCGCCGCGAGCGATGCCGATGCTGCCGGCGCTTGCGGCGGGATAGCGGCGTCGTTAGGACGTTCTTCAACGGCGAAAGATTCGTCGTCAGCGACATCGGATGCCACGGGCGCCGTCTGAACGGCGAAGCCCGGAAAGCGAACCACGTTCGATGCTTGCGGGGCGAGGTTCTGCGGCGGCACCGCGATGGGCAGGTTCGACGCATGCGCGTTAGCCGACGAGCCCGAGGTCTGCGGCGTGATGCTTTGCGGCGCCGCTGCGGTGCTCATGTTCGCCGCGTGTGCTGCGGTCGGTGTCTCCGAGACGTGCGGCATGACATTCTGCGGCGGCGTTGCGGCGGTTATGTTCGCCGCATGCCCAACGGTTGCCGAGTCCGATGTTTCAGGTACGCCCGACAGGGCAGGGGCGTCCGCCGTTTCGGTTTCGACGGGCGTGGCGGACTCGACCGTGCGCGCCATGTTCGGCGATGGCGTGGCGTTATGCGTCAGGCCGGCTCCGCTCGATACGCCGACGCGGCTGACACCCGGCACGCTCGATGACGAAGCCGTGTGTTGCGCCAGTACCGCGTCGAGTTCGGCTTCCCAAGGCGCAAGCGCTTTATCGATCACGACTTCAGCGGCCGACGAAGGCGCGGCGGGCTGCGGCTCGACGAACGGTGCGGCTTCTTTCGCCTGTTCGGCAATTGCTGGCGCAGCGAATTGCCCGGCGACGCGCGCTGCGACGACTTCTGAATGGTCCGCAGGCTGGCTGAGCGTCTGTGCGGTTTCAACGCTCGGACTCGTGTGATGGTCGGCTTGTGTTGTCGCGACAGTCGGATCGTATTCGAACGGCGTTTCATCCTCGTGCGCTTCGCTTGCTTGCAACTGCGCAGCGAAAACCTGGAACGGCGTCGGTGTAGTGGCGGGCGCCACATACTGCGATCCAGGTGCAGGTGCAGGTGCAGGTGCAGGTGCAGGTGCAGGTGCAGGTGCAGGTGAAACAATCGGCGCGTGCTCAACCACTGGCGCAGTTATTGGCGCAGGCGTAGATACAGACACTGGCGCAAACGTCGGCGCTGGCGTAGCAACCAGCCCGTGCTCAACCACTGGCGCCACCGTCAACGGCGGTCGAATAATCGGCGGCTCGATTGGCCACTGCACGACGGGCTCGTGGCTCACTTCGGGCGGCGCCTCGACCACTGCTTCCACGCGCGGCGTGTCGGACGGCTCGTCTGACACGTGATCGGCCGGCGCGCTGTCCGCAGCTTCAAACGAAGGGCGATGCGCATCCGGCGTCAAAACCGCTTCAACCGCATCCGTTCGTGGCACATCGACAATCGACTGCTCAGGCTCGAACGACGGCGCCGCGTTCGGCGCATCCGTCACTTTCGCATTTTCCGAGCCGGTGCTGCGCGCGAGGCTCACGCCCGCAATATCGGTCCAGCGTGCGGCGTTTTCCGCGATGCTGCGAAGGGTCTCCTGGACGCTGGCAGGTGGCGCGACTTTCTGCGTCGCCGGCATTGGACGCGTGTAGCTCGGTGCCGGCCGGCTCGCTGCTCGCGTCGGCGTGACTTCGTTCGAACGCGGGGCGGGCGAGAAAGCTTGCCGCGGCGCGGACGTGCGGTTGACGGAAGCCGCCGAGGCCGCTGTGTCATGGGCCATCGTCGAAGGACGGCCCGCGCTGGCCGCCGCATTTCCAACTGAACCTGCGGCGGAGTGAGAGCCCACGCTGCCCGACGCGGCCCGCGCCGTTGCTGATGACGTATGCACCGCTGCCTGAGTTACCTTGGCGGCAGCACCCGCAGCACCCGCAGCACCCGCAGCAAAAGCGCCCCCGGCTGCCGATCCCACGTGCCGTTGCTCGCCGGCCGAACGACGTCCAACCTGCGACGCGCCAACGCGAGCGGAAGCTCCGGAAGCTCCAGACACCCCCGACCCTGCTCCCGCACCCGAGACCGATCCCGCCACCGATCCTGCTCCCGCCGTAGCCACCCGCGACCCCGACTCGCGCAACCAGCCGGCCGGCGCAACGGGCTCAGCCGGCATCCAGGCAGCCTTGTCCGCTTTGAGTGGTTGCGTTTGCATCGGCCCATGTCGCGGCGGTGTGGCCGCAGCGCCCGCGCGCAGCACCGGCTCGGCCTGGGTCGCCTGGCTGCGCGGTGCGGCCGCGCCTGTGCGCCAACTCGCTGCACCGCTACGCGCCGCCGCATCCTTGCCCGCCGCGCCAGCCGCGGCGCCAGCCGCAGCCGCGTCGCGTCCACGCGCCGGCGGACGCCAGACCGTCGGGCGCGCGTAACGACCATTGGTTTTAGGCGCCATCGTATTGGTGGCCGGCGAAACATGCGACGGCAATCCGTCATCGACGCTGCGATGACGGCGTGCCTCCTCGTCGCGTTTCGCGAGGCCGCGTGACAGGCCGAGGCCGAACGCGCCGTCGGCCCAGGCAGCGAAATCGCGCCAGCGGAAGTCGATCAGCCACGGCAGGCTGATGAAAAGCAGCGCGAGCGCTGCGAGAGGCGTGCCGATATGCCCGAGCAGATGGCCGAAGCCCGTGGCCAGCGCATGGCCGAAGCCATTCACGCCGGCCACGCCGATCAGCGACGCCTCGAGTGTGCAGCTTGCCACCAGCACGCAGACGAAGCCGAGCCACAGCCGGATCGTGCCGGGGCCGCGCAGACCCGCGCCGCCCGGCAGAACCGACTTCACGAGACGCCACAAAAGAGGAATGAACCAGACGGCTGACCCGCCGAACCAGCCGAAAACTACCGTGTGCATACTAGACATCAACGAATGATGGACGCGCAAAAACGCAATCCGACGAGTTTAACCGGCGAAGCCCGATGCTTCGAAGGCAGACGCAAGTATGCTGGCGTCCAATTGAAAAACAGACCGGCGCGCGGCGTCCCGTCGGTGAAAAACAACGGCTGTCGGGACAGCCTTCACCCGTCATATGGACCGTCTGGCGCGCGGCGCCGCTGTGCAGCCCGCTTCGGTCAGCAGCGCGCCGAGGCGTCGACGGGAGGATCCGCGACGCGTTCATTTCGTGCTGCTGTCGAAGGTCAGCGTGTCGCCGTTGTCGAGCACCAGTTGCATCTGCTGCGGCGCGCGCATCTGCACGCCGGTGCGGTCGATGTGCGTGAGCGCATTGAGATAGGCGCCTTCGATCTGTCCGCCCGGCGTCATGCAGGCCATGCGCGTGCCGCCGAGCGTGCCGAAGCTCAGCTTGCCGTCTTTCAGCGCGTACGAGCCCATGTAACGGTTGCAGCCGGAAAAGCCGCTGGCGTGGCGCTGGCCGGTCGAGGTCGAAAGCGTGAGGGTAATCGGCGCGCCCTGGTCGGCGGACGGAATCGCGCGCGCCGTGCCGTCGGCCTGTTTCCAGGCGCTCAACACCCAACTGGTGTCGTCGAGCAGTTGCGCGGCGGCGGGATTGAATGGATCGGGCGCGGCGGCTTGCTCGTCGGGATGTTTCGGGATCGCACAGGCGCCCAACAGCGCGGCGACGCTCAACGCGGCAATGGCGGTGCGCAGATACGGGGTGAAGCGCGCAATACGTCGCGCGGAGGAGCTTTGGAGCATGGCGTCGTTCCTCTTCAAACTGGCGAAGGCGTAAGGGTAACGCACTAAGCTCGCCGCACGCGAGAGCAACGGCACGCGAAAGCGCTGATTCGGAGCGCCGCGGCGCCCTTGCGCGCCGTCTTCTTGCTACGCCGTTGCCCTGCACGCGTGAAGCATGGTGTGGCCGCCGCGAGCAAGGCGCGGCGAGGGGCCCGCATGTTAACATCGTGCTCTACCCAATCCCACCCTCATCCGACTTTTATCTGGAGACCTCATGCAGATCGGCCAACGGATCGGCACACCCCTTTCTGAATCCGCCACGCGCGTCATGCTGCTCGGCGCCGGCGAGCTCGGCAAGGAAGTGATCATCGCGCTGCAGCGGCTGGGCGTCGAAGTGATCGCCGTCGACCGTTACCCGAATGCGCCGGGTCACCAGGTGGCGCACCGCGCGCACGTGATCGACATGACCGACCGCGCCGCGCTGCGCGCGCTGGTCGAACAGGAGCACCCGCACCTGATCGTCCCCGAGATCGAGGCAATCGCGACCGACGCGCTCGCGGCCATTGAAAGCGACGGTCTCGCCGAAGTGATCCCGACCGCGCGCGCCACGCAGCTCACCATGAACCGCGAAGGCATCCGCCGTCTCGCCGCTGAGGAACTCGGCTTGCCGACCTCGCCGTATGCCTTCGCCGATTCGCTCGACGAACTGCGCGCAGGCATCGCCAAAGTCGGGTATCCGTGTGTGGTGAAGCCGGTCATGTCGTCGTCGGGCAAGGGGCAGTCGGTGCTGCGCAGCGACGCCGACGTCGAACCCGCATGGCAATACGCGCTAGCCGGCGGCCGCGTGAACCACGGCCGCGTGATCGTCGAAGGCTTTATCGATTTCGAATACGAAATCACGCAATTGACCGTGCGCGCCATCGATCCGGCAAGCGGCGAAGTCAGCACGTATTTCTGCGACCCGATCGGCCACGTGCAAGTGGCCGGCGACTACGTCGAATCCTGGCAGCCGCAGCCCATGAGCCCGCTCGCGCTGGAACGTTCGCGCGAGGTCGCGCACAAGGTGACGGCCGCGCTCGGCGGCCGCGGCCTGTTCGGCGTGGAACTTTTCGTGCGCGGCGATGACGTATGGTTTTCGGAAGTGAGTCCGCGTCCGCACGATACGGGTCTCGTCACGCTGTGCTCGCAACGCTTTTCGGAATTCGAATTGCATGCGCGCGCGATTCTCGGTTTGCCGGTGGATACGTCGCTGCGGGCGCCGGGTGCGTCGGCGGTGATTTACGGCGGGCTCGACGAGGCAGGCATTGCCTTCGAAGGCGTCGCCGCGGCATTGGCGGTGCCGAACGCGGACCTGCGTCTGTTCGGCAAGCCGGAGAGTTTCATCAAGCGCCGCATGGGCGTGGCGCTCGCCACCGGCGAGAACACGGACGAAGCCCGTTCGCGCGCGAAGCAGGCCGCGGCGGCGGTGCGGCCGGTGTCGGCAAAGTAAGTCACGGCGCAACGCGCGGCGAATCGCTGTAATGAGGCGATTCGCCGTGCGTTGCCCGACCCGCGTGCCCGGCACCATTGCCGCGCGCGCAATCTGAATGATTGGGCTCGTCGGGCTCATCGGAGTAAAGGTACGTATGGCGCTGGAAATCCGCAACACCACGCGGCGCGGTTGGACCGGCCGTCTCGGCGCACTCGGCGTGCTGCTCGCGCTGTGCGCGGGATTGACGGGATGCGGCCTCGCGGCGGCGCCGTGCCGGGTCGCCTCGGCAGGCTTGAAAATCGTGCCGCTGGTGGGGCATGTCGCCGCTGCGCCGACCGACGCGTGCGCCGACGTGATCGATCCATAACCGATCCGTCGTCGGACGTTTAGCCGCAGCGCGAGGCGCAATGGGCGGCGCGTCACCCGTGTTAGATTGGTAGCAACCATCGAGGCATCCAATGAAGAAATGGCTTGTTGCAGTCGCCACGGCGGCGGGTCTCGCGGCGCTATACAGCGAGGCGTGGGCCGCGCCGTTGCAGTTCTCCGAGATTCAGACCAAAAACCGTCAGACGCACAAATACACCTGCGCGACCGGCAAGATCCTGCAAGTCACTTATTGGAACACGGCGAACGGCCAAAGCTTCGCGCTCGTGCCGGTGAAGGGCAAGCAACTGCTGTTCGTCAACACGCTGTCGGCGTCCGGCGCGAAATATCAGGCCGGCAGCTACACGTGGTGGACCAAGGGCCCGCGCGCCGACCTGTATGACGCCATGGCCGGCCAAGACGCGCCGCCCATGCTTTCGGACTGCATCGCCATCAATCGCTGAGTGCGACATATGGCGGCATTCTCCACCCATGCCGCCGTTTCTTCTTTCCCCCTGCCTTGCGGCGTTGTCCGCCGGCGCACACCGTTTCCATTCGAGTAGTAAGCTGTCCCGCATGGCATTGCCGCCGTGCCGCCGCGTCATGCCATCGTAGTCATGCCGGGCATTGCCGGCGTGGCCGGCGTCGTTTTCGATCGTCCGTTTTTGATCGCCAGTTTCCGGGCCCCGGCGACGGGGTCGCGGCCCGCGTCCGTATCATCAAGCGAGACCCTCAATGAAAGCATCGGACCTGTTCGTCAAATCGCTGGAAGCCGAAGGTGTCGAGTACGTGTTCGGCATTCCCGGTGAAGAAAATCTCGATCTGCTCGAATCGCTGCGCCGCTCGAAAATCCGTCTGATCCTCACGCGCCACGAACAGGCGGCCGGCTTTATGGCCGCCACGTACGGCCGTCTCACCGGGCGCACGGGAGTGTGTCTGGCCACCCTCGGGCCGGGCGCGACCAACTTCGTGACCGCCGCGGCCTACGCGCAACTGGGCGGCATGCCGATGCTGATGGTCACCGGGCAAAAGCCGATCAAGTCGAGCAAGCAGGGACATTTTCAGATCGTCGACGTGGTGCGCATGATGGAGCCGCTCACCAAGTACACGCGGCAGATCGTATCGATCGCCAATATTCCGGCAATGGTGCGCGAGGCGGTTCGTCAGGCGGAGGAAGAGCGGCCGGGCGCCACACACCTTGAATTGCCCGAAGACGTCGCGCATGAAGAAGGCGACGGCAAGCCGATTCCGAAGAGCTACAGCCGCCGTCCCGTCGCCGAGGAAAAAGCCGTGGCGCGCGCGGTCGAGGCGATCACCAGCGCGAAGCATCCGTTGCTGATGATCGGCGCGGGCGGCAATCGCAAGACCACCACCAAGATGCTGCGCGAGTTCGTCGACCAGATCGGCATTCCGTTCTTCACGACGCAGATGGGCAAGGGCGTGATCGACGAATCGCACCCCATGTGGCTCGGCAATGCGACGCTCTCCGACGGCGACTTCGTGCACCGCGCGATCGACCACGCGGACTGCATCATCAACGTCGGTCACGACGTGATCGAGAAGCCGCCGTTTTTCATGCGCAGCGGCGACGCGGGCGAGAAAACGGTGATTCACGTCAACTTTCTCGGCGCGGAAGTGGATACCGTGTACTTTCCGCAGATCGAAGTGGTCGGCGATATCGCCAACGCGGTGTGGCAACTCAAGGAAAGCCTCAAGGAGCGGCAGGAGCATTGGGACTTCACGCGCTTCAAGGAAATCAAGGAGCACTTCGAGGCGCATCTGGCGAAAGGCCAGCACGACGACCGCTTTCCCATGTATCCGGTGCGCGTCGTCAACGACGTGTACGAGACCACGCCGGTGGACGGCATCGTGTGTCTGGACAACGGCATGTACAAGATCTGGTTCGCCCGTTACTACCGCGCGCACGAACCGAATTCGCTGCTGCTCGACAACGCGCTGGCTTCGATGGGCGCGGGCTTGCCGTCCGCGATCGCTACCAAGATCGTGCACCCGGACCGCAAGGTCATGGCCGTGTGCGGCGACGGCGGCTTCATGATGAACTCGCAGGAACTGGAAACGGCGGTGCGTCTGAAACTGGATCTGGTGATCCTGATCGTGCGCGACGACGCCTTCGGCATGATTCGCTGGAAGCAGGAAAACATGAACTTCCCGGACTACGGCATGACGCTGAGCAATCCGGATTTCGTCGCGTATGCCGAGAGCTACGGGGCGAAGGGGCACCGCATCGAAACGGCGGGGGAATTCGCGCCGCTGCTGCGCGAATGTTTCGCAACGCCCGGCGTCCATGTGATCGATCTGCCGATCGACTATTCGGACAACGAGCGCGTGCTGAATCGCGAAATCAAGCGGCTTTCGGCGCAACTGTGAAGGCATCGGATCACGGAGACGCGTCATGTTGCAGAAGACTTACCCGTACTACCTGGCGAACGTTGCGGTGGCCGCCAACACCGACCTCGAAGTCACCGATAAATTCAGCGGCGAAGTCGCGACCCGCGTCGCGATGGCCGACGCCGCCGCGATCGACAAAGCGATCGGCCATGCCGTCGACGCCATGCCCGCTTTACGCGCCTTTCCCCCGTTCAAGCGCCAGGCGGTGCTCGAACATTGCGTGAAGCGCTTTCGTGAGCGCTACGACGAGCTGGCGCTTGCGCTGTGCATCGAAGCCGGCAAGCCGATCAACGACTCGAAAGGCGAGGTCACGCGCCTGATCGATACGTTCAAGGTGGCGGCGGAGGAATCGGTGCGCATCGACGGCGAGATTGTCAATCTGGAGATATCGCCGCGTGCCAAGGGTTATCACGGCTATGTGAAGCGTGTGCCGATCGGCCCGTGCTCGTTCATTTCGCCGTTCAATTTCCCGTTGAACCTGACCGCCCACAAGGTCGCGCCGGCCATCGCGGCGGGCGTGCCGTTCGTATTGAAGCCGGCGAGCCGCACGCCGGTCGGCGCGCTCATCATGGGCGAGATTCTGGCGGAGACCGATTTGCCGAAGGGCGCGTTCTCGATTCTTCCCGCGCATCGCGACGGCGCCGATCTGTTCACCACCGACGAGCGCTTCAAATTGCTGTCCTTCACCGGCTCGCCCGCGGTGGGCTGGGATCTGAAGAAGAAAGCCGGCAAGAAAAAGGTGATCCTGGAGCTGGGTGGCAACGCGGCCGCAATCGTCGACGGCGATCAGGGTGAGAAGCTCGACTATGTGGTCGACCGGCTCGCGTTCGGCGCGTTCTACCAGTCAGGGCAGAGCTGTATCGGCGTGCAGCGGATTCTGGTCCACGCAAAGGTCTACGATGCGCTGCGCGAGAAGCTGATCGCGAAGACGAAGACGCTGGTGATGGGCGATCCGAAAGACGAAAAGACCTTCGTCGGGCCGATGATCTCCGAATCGGAGTCCAAACGCCTCGCCGGCTGGATGGAAAGCGCGGTGCAGGCGGGCGCGAAAATCATCGCGGGCGGCAAGGTGGACGGCGCGATGTTCGAAGCCACGCTGCTCGAAGGCGTGAAACGCGACACGGATCTGTATCGCAAGGAAGCTTTCGGGCCGGTGGCGATCCTGGAGCGCTTCGACGATTTCGGCGCGGCGCTCGCAACCGTCAACGACAGCGATTTCGGGCTGCAAGCGGGCGTGTTCACGGATTCGCTCGCGCACGCGCATCGCGCGTGGGACGAACTCGACGTGGGCGGCGTGGTGATCAACGACGTGCCCTCGTTCCGGGTCGACAACATGCCGTATGGCGGTGTGAAGGATTCGGGGCTGGGGCGGGAAGGCGTGCGCTACGCGATCGAGGACATGACCGAACTGCGCTTGATGGTGATGCGCGAGACGTGGTGAGGCGGCGAACCCACACGCTGTCACACAACCGTCGTCCCCACGAACTACGCTGCGAGCGGGGCGCACCACGGCTTTGCCGCGATTCTCCGGCGGCTGCGGCGCGTCTTGGCGGCTGGCTTTCGCGGACGTAAGCAGAAAGCCGGCGCATGCGCCATGAGTGTTTTTGCTGAAGTGCTACAATACCGGCCTTTCCGGCGGGTGTTTCCGCCGGCCGGAGCCGGCCGCAATTTTTCCCGCCGTACCGACAGTACCAACGGGTCCCGTGCGGAACGCCGTGGCTCCGCCTTCATCACAATGCCCTCTGCGGTTCCGACCGCTACCGCGCGCACGCGCGAAGCGCATTTTTAGCGAAAGCCACCATGTCCGACACAGCCGTCACGCCCAGTACTGCGACTTTTGATCAATTCGGCCTCGCGCCCGACATCCTGAAAGCCGTCAAAGAGTCGGGCTACACCATCCCCACGCCGATCCAGGAGCAGGCGATCCCTGTCGTGCTGGCCGGCCGTGACATGATGGGGGCCGCGCAAACCGGCACCGGCAAGACCGCGAGTTTCTCGCTGCCGATCATCCAGCGTTTGCTGCCGCAGGCCAGCACGAGCGCTTCGCCCGCGCGCCACCCGGTGCGCGCGCTGATCCTCACGCCGACCCGCGAACTGGCCGACCAGGTCGCCGCGAACGTGCAGGCGTATGCGAAACACACCGCGCTGCGCAGCGCGGTGGTGTTCGGCGGCGTGGATATGAATCCGCAGTCCGAGCAACTGCGCCGCGGCGTCGAGATTCTGATCGCCACGCCGGGCCGTCTGCTCGACCACGTGCAACAGAAAACGGCCAATCTCGGCCAGGTGCAGATCCTCGTGCTCGACGAAGCCGACCGCATGCTCGACATGGGCTTCCTGCCGGATCTGCAGCGCATCCTGAACCTGCTGCCGAAAGAACGTCAAACCCTGCTGTTCTCGGCCACGTTCTCGGGCGAAATCAAGAAGCTTGCCGCCACATATCTGCGTGACCCGCAGACCATCGAAGTCGCGCGCAGCAACTCGACCGCAACCAACGTGACGCAGGTCGTGTACGAAGTCGCCGAGGGCGACAAGACGGGTGCGGTCGTGCAACTGATTCGCGAACGCGGTCTCAAGCAGGTGATCGTGTTCTGCAACAGCAAGATCGGCGCGAGCCGTCTCGCGCGCAGCCTTGAGCGCGACGGCGTGGTTGCGACCGCGATTCACGGCGACCGCACGCAGAATGAGCGGATGCAGGCGCTCGACGCGTTCAAGCGCGGCGAGATCGAAGCGCTGGTGGCAACGGACGTCGCCGCGCGCGGCCTGGATATCGCCGAATTGCCGGCGGTGATCAACTTCGATCTGCCGTTCAATGCGGAAGACTACGTGCACCGGATCGGCCGTACCGGCCGCGCGGGCGCTTCGGGCGATGCGTTGTCGCTGTGCAGCCCGAACGAGCGCAAGCAGTTGGCCGATATCGAGAAGTTGATCAAGCGTCCGCTGGACGTGCAACGCCTGACGGTGGAAGCGCCGGTGCGGCATCATCATGAAGAACGCGCGCCGCGTCGCGAGCGCAGCAGCGAGGGCCGTGAGGATCGCGGCAGCCGTCGTCGCACGGGTGCGTCGTCGTCGGGTTCGTACGACCGGCCGCATCATCATCGCGCGCAACCCGTGGATGATTTCTTCCTGAAGCCTTATGAGCCGTCGCCTTCTTCGGTTCGCAAGATCGAGGAGGCCGCTGCTTCCGCCGCGCCGCAGAAGGCGGCGTCCAAGCAGCCGCTGGCAGCGCTGCTGGGCGGGTTTGGGATGCCGCGGAAGTCGTCTTCGTCTACCTGATTTGTAGTTCGCTGCTTGCGGCTCGGTTTATCTCAAGGGACCGGGCTCGACCGCAAGCAGGGCGCCGTTTGAAGCGCGGCAAAATTTGAAGCGTGTCGAACACTCACGCCGCACCGCGCACCGCGCACCGTGCCGGTTGCCGCAGCCAGTTTGCGCAATGCGCGCCGCGCACGGCAAGATTTTTCAGACGCGAATCGCGTTCACGCTGCCGGTAAGCCCATCCGTTTTGCCCATGCCGCCGTGGCGGCAGCATAAAAGCCGTCTAGCGTCGTATGGGTCGCAGCGTTTCCCAGATCGAGCCCAAGATGCCGCGCCGCGGCGCTCAGCGCTTCGAGCGGCTTGTCATGGTCCAGTGCTGTGGCTCCGTTCTGCTTGCTGAGTTTTTCGCCCTCCGCATTCGTGACGACGGGCACATGCAGATATTCGGGTGTCGGCACGCCCAGGCAGCGCTGCAAATAGATCTGCCTTGCCGTTGAATCCATCAAATCCGCGCCGCGCACGATGTGCGTGATGCCCGCGTCCGCGTCGTCGACGACCACCGCCAGTTGATAAGCCCATTGGTCGTCCGCGCGCTTCAGCACGAAGTCGCCGACCTCGGTGGCCAGATTCTGAGTCTGTTTGCCTTGCCAGCGGTCTTCGAACGTGATGATCGCCGCGTTGCCGTCCGGCACGCGCAAGCGCCATGCGCGTGCTGGTTTGCCGTGCAGGCCGTTGCGGCAGGTGCCGGGATAGGCGAGCGTCGTATTGCGCATGTGCGCGTTGAGCAGCGAGTCGGCGATTTCCTTGCGCGTGCAGCCACATGGATAAATCACGCCCGTCGCTTTCAATTGTTCCAATGCTTCCTGATAGCGCGCCATCCGCGTGCTTTGCCAGACAGGCGGTTCGTCCGCATGCATGCCGAAGCGTTGGAGCGTGGCGAGGATGTCTTCCGCGGCGCCGGGCACGGTGCGCGGGCCGTCGATATCTTCAACGCGAACGAGCCATGCGCCGCGATGCGCACGCGCGTCCAGCCAGCTTGCGAGCGCACTGACCAGCGAGCCGAAGTGCAGTGGCCCGGTGGGCGAGGGCGCGAAACGTCCGCGGTAGGTCATGGGCCAGTGGTGGCGTGGTACGCCGCCGCCATCACGCGGCGCGCGCCGCCTTGCCGTCCGGATGGCATTCCGGACACGTCTTGCCCGCCAGGTACAGCGGCGATTCTTGCGCTTGCGGCGGGACCACCGCGCGGCAGCCGAAGCATTGCGTGGTCTTGCTAGGCTCGAGCTGCGGATTGAGCGCGGTGCGGTAGTCGAACACGAAGCAGTCGCCGTGATAATGCGCGCCGCCCACTTCCTCGAAGTACTTCAGAATGCCGCCTTCGAGTTGGTATACGTTCTCGATGCCGACTTCCTTCATGTGGATCGCGGCCTTCTCGCAGCGAATCCCGCCCGTGCAGAACGACACGACCGTCTTGCCTTCCAGGTCCGCGCGATTGTGCTCGATCACTTCGGGAAACTCGCTGAATTTCGTAATGCGGTAATCGAGCGCGTTGTCGAATGTGCCGACGTCGACTTCGAACGCGTTGCGCGTGTCGAGCATCACGACCGGACGGCCCTGGTCGTCGTGACCGCGGTCCAGCCAGTTTTTCAGCGTGGGCGCGTCGACGAACGGCGCGCGGCCGAGTTCCGGCCGGATGGCCGGCTTCTTCATCGTGATGATCTCGCGCTTGAGCTTGACCAGCATACGGGTGAACGGCTGCTTGTCCGACAGGCTTTCCTTGAACTGCAGATTCACGAACTTGCCTTCGAACAGCGCGTCGTGGCGAATGTAGTGGATGAAGGCGTCGGTGTTTTCGCGCGTGCCGGCGACGAACAGGTTGATGCCTTCCCGCGCGAGCAGAATGGTGCCCTTCAGGCCGAGCGCGTTGCAGCGTTCCGTGACGAACGGGCGCCATGCAGCGGTGTCTTCGATAGTCGCGAAATGATACGAAGAGAGATTGACGATACTCATGAGTGTCCAGCGGTAAGAAGTGACCGGCCTCGCGGAAAACGGGGGCGCATTGGGCTGCCCGCCTTCAGACGCCTTGCGGCGCGGCCACGTCGAATAGGGCGAAACCCGTATTATCCCTCAACCCGGCGCTTTACCCGACTCGGCCGAATGGGCAAGGGGTTGCGGTAGCGCAAATCGTTCGTCAACTTGCTGCGATTCTCTCTGCGCGAGCGTCCGCTCGCGTGCTCGGCCAACGTAGAAGCGCCTGTGCAAGCGGCTTGCCAATATGTGTCCTAAGCCGATCGGCTAACGCACTGCTTTGGCCTGAAAACTCCGGAAGGGTGGAGTTACAATGTCGCCCATGTCAGATCCCCGCTTCGTTCATCTCCGCGTTCACTCCGAATTCTCGATTGCCGACGGCATCGTGCGTCTTGACGACATCGTCAAGGCCGCTGCCAAAGACGGTCAGGGCGCGCTCGCCCTCACCGATCTCGGCAACGCCTTCGGCCTCGTCCGTTTCTACAAGGAAGCCCGCGGCAAAGGGGTCAAACCCATTGCCGGCTGCGACGTCTGGATCACCAATCCGGACGACCGCGACAAGCCTTCCCGTTTACTGCTGCTGGTGAAAGACCGGCGCGGCTATCTGAATCTGTGCGAACTGCTCAGCAAGGCCTCACTCACGAATCAGTATCGCGGCCGCGCAGAGGTCGAGGCGAGCTGGCTGGAATCCGGTCTCGGCGAAGGGCTGCTTGCTTTGTCCGGCGCGCAGCAGGGCGACGTCGGTCTCGCGCTCGCGGCGGGCAACGAAGAAGCGGCAAAGCGCAACGCGTTGCATTGGGCCAAAGTGTTCCCGGGCGGCTTCTATATCGAGTTGCAGCGCTGTGGTCTGCCGGGCGGCGAGCAGTACGTGCAGCAGGCGGTTGCGCTGGCGGCGTCGCTGAAATTGCCGGTGGTCGCCACGCACCCCATGCAGTTCATGACGCCGGACGACTTCACCGCGCACGAAGCGCGCGTGTGCATTTCCGAGGGCGACATTCTGGCGAATCCGCGCCGCTCGAAGCGCTTTACGTCCGAGCAGTACTTCCGCACACAGGAAGAGATGGCGGCGCTCTTCGCGGACATTCCGTCGGCGCTCGCCAACTCCGTTGAAATCGCCAAGCGTTGCAACCTCACGCTCGAACTCGGCAAACCCAAGCTGCCGCTGTTCCCGACACCCGACGGCATGTCGCTCGACGACTACCTCGTGCAGCTGTCGAAAGAGGGGCTCGAAAAGCGTCTCGAGCAGTTGTATCCCGACGCGGCCGAGCGCGAAGCGCAACGCGAAACGTATTACGCGCGCCTCGAATTCGAGTGCGGCACGATCATCAAGATGGGCTTTCCCGGCTACTTCCTGATCGTGGCGGACTTCATCAACTGGGCCAAGAACAACGGCGTGCCGGTCGGACCAGGCCGCGGCTCGGGCGCGGGTTCGCTGGTCGCGTACGCGCTCGGTGTGACCGACCTCGATCCGCTGCGCTACAACCTGCTGTTCGAACGTTTCCTGAATCCGGAGCGGGTGTCCATGCCCGACTTCGACATCGACTTCTGCCAGCACGGCCGCGATCGCGTGATCCAGTACGTGAAGGAAAAGTACGGTGCGGACGCCGTGTCGCAGATCGCCACCTTCGGCACGATGGCGGCAAAGGCGGCGGTGCGCGACATCGGCCGGGTGCTCGATCTCGGCTACATGTTCACGGACGGCATTGCCAAGCTGATTCCGTTCAAGCCAGGCAAGCACGTCACCATCGCCGACGCGATGAAAGAAGAGCCGCTCCTGCAGGAGCGCTTCGACAACGAAGACGAAGTGCATCAGCTGCTCGAACTCGCGCAGCGCGTGGAAGGGCTGACGCGTAACGTCGGCATGCACGCGGGCGGCGTGCTGATCGCGCCCGGCAAGCTGACTGATTTCTGCCCGCTGTATACGCAGGGCGATGAAAGCGGCGTCGTGAGCCAGTACGACAAGGACGACGTCGAAGCCGTCGGCCTCGTGAAGTTCGACTTTTTGGGTCTGACCACGCTCACAATTCTCGATTGGGCCGAGCGCTATATCCGCCGTCTCGATCCGTCGAAGCAGGACTGGTCGCTCGGGCAGGTACCGCTCGACGATCCGGCGTCGTTCTCGATATTGAAGAAAGCGAATACGGTCGCCGTGTTCCAGCTGGAAAGCCGCGGCATGCAAGGCATGCTGAAAGATGCGCAGCCCGACCGCTTCGAGGACATCATCGCGCTGGTCGCGTTGTACCGTCCGGGCCCAATGGATCTGATTCCGAGCTTCTGCGCGCGCAAGCATGGCCGCGAAGTGGTGGAGTATCCGGATCCGCGTGTCGAATCTGTTCTGAAAGAGACCTACGGCATCATGGTCTACCAGGAGCAGGTGATGCAGATGGCGCAGATCATCGGCGGCTACTCGCTGGGTGGCGCCGACTTGCTGCGTCGCGCGATGGGTAAGAAGAAGGCCGAGGAAATGGCCGAGCATCGCGAGTTGTTCCGTCAGGGCGCCGCGAAGAACGGTCTGACCGCGGAAAAGGCCGACGAAATCTTCGACTTGATGGAGAAGTTCGCGGGCTACGGCTTCAACAAGTCGCACGCGGCCGCATATGCGCTGCTCGCGTACTACACCGCGTGGCTGAAGGCGCACCATCCGGCGGAATTCATGGCGGCGAATATGTCGCTCGCCATGGACGACACGGACAAGGTCAAGATCCTGTTCGAAGACTGTCTCACGAACAAGATGGCGGTGCTGCCGCCGGACGTGAACCTGTCCGCGTACCGCTTCGAGCCGGTTGCCGAGCCTGACGGCAAGCGTTCGAAAACGATCCGTTACGGCCTCGGCGCGATCAAGGGCAGCGGCCAGAACGCAATCGAGGAAATCCTGCGCGCGCGCGAAGAAGGTCCGTTCATCGACATCTTCGATTTCTGCAACCGGGTCGATCGTCGCATCGTCAATCGCCGCACGGTCGAAGCTTTGATTCGCGCCGGCGCGTTCGACACCTTGCATGCGAATCGCGCGCAACTGATCGCGTCCGTGTCGCTCGCCATGGAAGCCGCCGAGCAGGCGAGCGCCAATGCCTTGCAGGCGGGTCTGTTCGACATGGGCGACGCGCCCTCGCAAGGTCATGAACTGGTGGACGAAGCGGAGTGGCCGGAAAAGAAGAAGCTGCAGGAAGAGAAGGCGGCGCTCGGCTTCTACCTGTCGGGCCATCTGTTCGACGCCTACAAGGGCGAAGTGCGCCGCTTCGTGCGCCAGAAGATCGGCGAACTGAAAGAAGGACGCGACAAGCTGATCGCGGGCGTGATCGCCTCGCTGCGCACGCAGATGACCCAGCGGGGCAAGATGCTGATCGCGTTGCTCGACGACGGCACCGGCCAGTGCGAAGTCACGGTGTTCAACGAAACGTTCGAGGCGCACAAGCAGCTGTTCAAGGAAGACGAACTGCTGGTCGTGCAAGGCCAGGCGCGTAACGACGCGTTCACGGGCGGTATCCGCTTCACCGTCGACACGGTCATGGACCTCGGCCGCGCGCGCTGCCGTTATGCGGAGGCGGTCAAGGTGCAGATGAACGGCAATGCGGACGCGCTGGCGTTGCGTCGCGTGCTCGAAGCGCACAGCGCGGGCAAGGACGAACCGCAAGTAGTCGCGGCGCCGGCGGCATCATCGCGTGGTGGGAATGGCGGCGGCAACGGCGGCGGCCGTAATGGCGGCGGCTATGGCGGAGGTGGCCAGCGTCAGGCGGTACAGATTCCGAACGGGCTCGCCGTGCAGGTGGTCTATCGCAGCCAGAATGCGGAAGGTGAAATGCGCCTGGGCGACGCATGGCGCGTGAAGCCGACCGACGAACTGCTCGCAGCGTTGCGCGGCGAGTTCGCGGGAAGCTCGATCGAGATCGTCTATTGACCGGTCAGGATGACTGCGCGGCTTACGTCCCAAGACCTACCGCCGCGCTTTCTCTCCCAGACGCGCCAGCTTCAAAAACCGGTAATACACCGTCTCCGCATTGAACACCGCGATCATAAAACCGGCGCGGCCGTCCAGGAAACCGCGGCGCAGCACGTAAGTCCGCACGAACGCCCACGCGCCGCGTCCGAGCGCCTTGCCGAAGCTGCCGCGTTGCCCCGCCGCGTGACGTTGCTGGGCGCCCGCCGTCGAATATGCGTCGAGCTTGCGCAACACGCCTTCGAAGTCCTCGTAGGAGTAATGCATCAGCTTGCCGTCGAGTCGCTGCGCGGGCGTGTCGAACACCAGTCGCTCATGCACCAGGTCGTCGGAGAATCGCGCGGCGCCGCGTTTGAAGAGGCGCGGAATCCAGTCCGGATACCAGCCGCTGTGATGAATCCAGTGGCCGCAAAAGCTCGACAGCCGGTCCACCGCGTAGACCTCCGCAGTGGGAGTCGTCATCGCGGCGCGAATCGCGGAGGCCAGTTCCGGCGAGACGATCTCGTCGGCATCGATCGAAAGAATCCACCTCGTGCTGAGCGCGTCGACCGCGCGATTCTTTTGCGGGCCGAAGCCCGGCCAATCGGTTTGCTCGATCACGCGTGCGCCGTGCGCGCGGGCGATCTCGGCGGTGCCGTCGGTGCTGCCGCCGTCGATCACGACGATCTGATCGGCGAAGGCCACGGCTTGCAGACATTCTGCGAGCCGCGCCGCCGCGTTTTTGGTGATGATGGCGACGCCGAGGGTGGTTTCTTGCATACCTGAAGTAGCGTGATGGGCGGAATGACGGAACGGGTCGCGCAAGCGGAATGCGCCAGGCGAGTTGCACGAGGAGTATACACAGCCGGTTCTCAACCGCCGACGCTCACCCCCAAGCGTTTACAATGCTCCTTTTCGATATTCCGCCCGGCCGGCCTTCCGTCCGCCGCGCGGTAGCCGTTCCGCCTTCTCAGAGGATTCCTTGAGCGCGAAGCCAACGTTAAGCAAACCCATCGGTTCAGGCGAGGCGTCGTCGGCCGCCGTCGTCTTTAAACGGCTGTGGCCGTATATCCAGCCGCTGATCTGGGTTCTCCTCGGCGCAATCGTCGCGATGGCCGTCAGCGCCGCCACTGACGCGGCGATCCCCGCCTTGCTCAAGCCTCTGCTGGACAAGGGCTTCGGCGCGCACGCCAACGACAAGACCAAGTGGTTCGTGCCGGCCGCGGTGATCGGTCTCGCCCTGGTTCGCAGCCTGTCGCAATACGCGTCCGGCTATCTGCTCGCCTATGTGACGAACAAGATCCTGCTCGACCTGCGCCTGAAGATGTTCAGCCGCATGATTCACACGAGCGTCGCCTTCTTCCAGCGCGAAACCGCGAGTACGGTCATCAATGCGATCGTCTTCGAGGTGAACCAGATTCTCAACGTGCTGCTGAGCGTGCTGGTCACGCTGGTGCGCGATTCGCTCACCGTTGTCTTTCTGCTCGGCTATCTGTTCTATCTGAACTGGCGTTTGACGCTGATCGTCGCGGTGCTGCTGCCGGCCATCGGCTGGCTGGTCGGCAAGATCAACCGCCGCTTGCGCCGTCTGAACCGCGAGCATCAGTTGCTGACCAACGAGCTTTCGTACATCGTCGAAGAGTCGGTGGGCGGCTATAAGGTCGTCAAGGTGCACAACGGCGAGCAGTACGAGATGGACCGCTTCGAGGCAATGAGCAAGCGTCTGCGCGGCTACGCCATGCGCATGACCGTGTCCGGCGGCCTCGCGCAGCCGTTGACGCAGTTCCTTGCGTCGATCGCGCTCGCCGTCGTGATCACGATCGCGGTGGTGCAGTCGTCGTCGGATCAGACCACGGTCGGCGGCTTCGTCGCCTTCGTCACGTCGATGCTGCTGATCATCTCGCCGCTCAAGCATCTGATGGACGTGAACCAGCCGCTGCAACGCGGCATGACGGCGTGCGAGCTCATCTTCGGTTTGATCGACGAGCCGTCCGAACCGGCCGGCGGCGGCAAGCCGCTCGAGCGAGCGCGCGGCGAAGTGGAATTCCGCGGAGTCTCTTTCAATTACAGCGCCAACGCCACGCACAACCGCCACACGCTCGACCAGGTGTCGTTCAAGGTGGCGCCGGGCGAAATGGTCGCGCTCGCGGGCCCGTCGGGCAGCGGCAAGACCACGCTGGTGAATCTGCTGCCGCGCTTTTTCGATCCGACCGCCGGCCAGATCCTGGTCGACGGCGTGGCGATCCCCGAATACGATCTGCACGCGCTGCGCAGCCAGATCGCGATGGTGAGCCAGGACGTGGTGCTGTTCAACGACACGGTCGCCAATAACGTCGCCTACGGCCAAACCGCCGACCCCGAGAAGGTCAAGGCGGCGCTGCGCGCGGCCAACCTGTGGGACACCGTCGAGGCCATGCCGAAAGGCATCGACACATTGGTCGGCGACAACGGCTTGATGCTCTCGGGCGGCCAGCGGCAGCGTTTGGCAATCGCGCGCGCGATCTACAAGGACGCCCCGATCCTGATCCTCGACGAGGCGACCTCGGCGCTGGATTCCGAGTCCGAGCGACACGTGCAGGCTGCGCTGGAAACCTTGATGAAGGGCCGCACGACACTCGTCATCGCGCACCGCCTCTCGACCATCGAGCGCGCCAACCGGATCCTCGTCATGGAAGCGGGGCGCATCGTCGAGAGCGGCAGCCATCGTGAACTGCTGGCGCGAGACGGGCTGTACGCGCATCTGCACCGCATTCAGTTCCAGCAGACCACGGCCTGACGCGCGCGACACGTCGATCCGCCATTCGGCTTTCCATTCACGCGGTCCGCTGGCCCGGACCGCGCATGACTTCCCCCTTAACATTTGACGAGGCGCGGGCGCGCGCGGTCTGAATGAAGAAACTTGGACTCTCCAGTAACGCCCTGCGGCACAGCGGCGGGCTCGAGCGCTACGCCATGGACCTGGTGCGTGGCTTCGCCGCGCTCGGCGTCGAACCGGCTTTCTTCGCGCGCCGCTTCGACGCGTCGTTGCCCGAATTCAAACTGGTCGAGCCGCACCGTATCAACGTCTCGTTCCTGCCGGGCAAACTGCGCGATCGCTGGTTTTCGTGGCGCTTGCGCGCGGCGCGGCGCGCGGCGCAGGTTGATGTGCTGATCGGCTGCAACCGCGTGGACTCGTCGGAGCTGGCGATCTGCGGCGGCACGCATCTTGGTTTTCTGCGGGCGACGGGGCGCGCGCAGAAGCCTTCGGACGGCTGGCAGATCGCGCTCGAGCGCCGTCAGTACGAGCGCTCGAAAGTGGTCGTGGCGCATTCACAGTTGATGCACGACGAACTGCGCGAGCTGTACGGGGTCGACGAAGCGAAGATCCGCGTGCTGTATCCGCCCGTCGATGCCACACGCTTCGCGCCGACCGACGCCGCCACGCGCGCCGCGTTGCGCCACAAATATGGTTTCGCCGACAACGAAATCGTCCTGTTATTTCCGTCGAGCAGCCATGAGCGCAAGGGCTTGCCGCTCATCGAAGCCGCGCTGCGTGACACGTCGCTGCCCGTGGTGGTGGCCGTGGCGGGGCGGCCGCCCGCGCGCACATCCGAACGGCTGCGCTATATCGGCTACGTGAAAGAGCTCGCGGAGTGCTACCAGGCTGCGGACTTCACGATCCTCGCATCGACGTATGAGCCGTTTGGCCTGGTCGGCATCGAATCGGTGATGTGCGGCACGCCGGTCATTTTTCCGTCGAGTATCGGCTGCTGCGATGCGATCGCGCCGCACGCGAAGTTCGTTTTCGCGCCGGACGACCTCGCCGACCTGCGTGCCACTCTCGAGCGGGCAGTTCGCGCGCATCGCGACGGCACACGTCGCGCACCGTCCGAACTTGCCCGCGACGCGGTGCTTTACGACGCAAGTGTGGCCGCTCACGCAAGCGCGCTGTTGACGCTGGCGCGGCAGATCGACGCCGCGCGCTAGGACTCGTCGCTGCCTTGCCGTGTAAGGCGCGGGCGGCCCTGCTGGCGCGGTTTTGCGTCGTTCGGCGGCAGGGCCACATGTTATAATTTTGAACTACCAACGCTCGAACTCAGATCGAGCGGAACGCCCCATTTTTATTTCATCGAGCTTTCCATGCCGGCCTGGACAGGCGGCGGGCCAAAGGCGCCGCGTCCCGAGCCGCGCCAGCCCGCCGTGACGGGACCGTCGCCGTTGCACTGGAGGCCTTCGGGAAGAATACCGCTGGAGATTGTGCATGGCGAACGCGACCTCACGCCGGGTATCGGCGTACTGCAAGATCGCGGCGGGAACCCACGCGCCGATGAGCCTATGAGTCGGCTTGCCGGGCGTCTTCGTATTTTTGCGCGGGCTATCCCGCGACTGCTGATCAAGCCACTGCGCCGCGAGTCGCGGCATCCGCGCCGTATCCTGATTGCGCATCATCTGTTGCTGGGCGACACGCTGCTGCTCACGCCGTTGCTCGCCAAGTTGCGCGAGCAATACCCTCAGTCGCAGATCGTTCTCGCCTGTCCGAAGGCGATCGTGCCGCTGTACGCCGGCCGGCCCTTCGACGTCACGGCCTTGCCGTTCGATCCGCGTGATTCGAAGTCCGTGCGCGACGTTTTGCTTTCCGGCCCTTACGACCTCGGCATGGTGCTCGGCGACAATCGTCATAGCTGGCTCGCGTTGGGCGCGGGTTGCCGCTGGATCGTCGGACACTCGGGCGATCGGCCGGCCTGGAAAAACTGGCCGCTCAACCGCAGCGTGCCGTATCCCGACACGGCGGCGGCCTGGGCCGACCTCGCCACGGAACTAATCGACGGGCCGCCGCCGCGCGCTTATCGCCCGGCCGACTGGCGCGCGCCGCAACATGCGGCGCTGCCTGAGCCGTCGCTGCTGACCCAGCCTTACGTCGTGCTGCATCCGGGCGCGAGCACCAGCGTCAAACGCTGGCCCAACGCGCGCTGGCGCGAGCTGGCGCAACGCGTGGAAGCACTCGGCTATCTGCCGGTATGGACCGGCGGTCCGGGCGAGGCGGAACTGATTCGCGCGATCGACCCGGACCCGCATCATCCGAATCTGGCGGCGCGGCTCGGCCTCGGCGAGTTGTGGCATCTGTTTGCCGGCGCGCAAGCCGTGGTTTGTCCCGATACCGGCGTCGCGCATCTGGGGCGTCTGATTGGGGTGCCCACGCTCGCGCTGTTCGGGCCGGGCAACGCGCTGATTCACGGCGCGGGCCGCTATTGGCGCGAGGTGCCCTTCGTGCCGATTACGATCGCCGACATGCCGTGCCGCGATCAGCCTTTTATTTTCCGCCGAGAGGTAGCATGGGTGCGACGCTGTGATCGCAACGAGACGACCTGCGTCGCGTGGCGCGGCGACCATGCCGACTGCATGGGGCGGCTGTCGGTCGAGTCGGTATATAACGCATTGCAAAATGTTCTGGTGAAAGTGTAATGACTCACACGGCTGCGCGAGTGGAGCGCGTGTTCTGGGTTGCCTGTCCGGTCATTCTGTTCGTGGTGATGTTCGGCCACATGACGGCGATCGTCTTCAACGCGCTCGCCCTGATGGCGCTCGGCGTGGCGGCGGCGGCCTGGTCGCCCGAGCGGCCCTCGCCGCGGCACTGGCCGCTGGCGCTGCCCATCGCGGGCTGGGCCGGCTGGAGCCTTGCCTCGGTCGCGTGGTCCATGTATCCGATGATCAGTCTGCACGCGTGGTGCGACGAAGTACTCTATCCGCTGGTGTCGTTCTGGGGCTTCTGGCTATTCGGCACCCAACTGCGGCGGCCCGAGCCCGTGGTGGCCGTCAACTGGATCGCCTGCGTGGCGGTCGCCGTGATCAGCGCGCTCAACTGGGGGCATTTGCAACCACCCACCGCCAATACCTTCCCCATGCATTTCTATAACCGCGTCGGTCACACCAGCACGCTCGCGGTATTTGCCATGGCGCTGTTCGCGGGCTTCATGCTGCGGCCTCGTTGGCGCGTGATCGGCGCGAGCGGCATCGTGCTGTGCCTCTTCATTGGTCTCGCAACGCTCAACCGGTTTTTCTGGCCGGCGGCCGCCGCGACGCTGCTGGTCGCCCTGTTCCCACTGTACCGGCGGCGCCTGCCGCTGGCGCTGCTGGTCATTGCCGTGGTGGGCGCGGCCGGCATCGGCACGCTCGAACTTAGCTCCCGCCTGCGCACGGCTGCTCTGCCTCCTTCCGTGCAGCAGCCGCACGATCTGGCGATCGACGGTCATCCGGTCTATGTGCCGGGTTCGCTTTCCGCGATCGGCGACACGGTATCGGCCGACACGCGTCCGAAGCTATGGGCGTTCTATATCCACGAGGCCGAGCGCCACCGGTGGATCGGCGTGGGTTTCGGCAAGCCGCTGCCAGGTATCGTCTATCGCGGCGAAATGCCGGCCAGTCTGCTGGCGGTCGAACCGCAAGCGCTGACGCATGCGCATAACCTGTTCATCAACACGTGGTTGCAGACGGGATTCGTCGGCGTGGTGCTGCAGACCGTGCTGTTGCTGTGCCTCGTTTTGCGTTTCTGGCGGCTGCGGCGAGTCAAGCCCTGGCAGTGCGCCGCGGGCGTTGCGCTGGTGGCCGGTATGATCGCGAAAAATTCGACCGACGACTTCATGTGGCAGACCACCATGCTGGCATTCTGGGCTTTTGCGGGCCTGCTGCTAGGTTGCGCGGAACAGGCGCGCGCGCCGGGCGCAGCGTCGAGCGGGACCGCACGTGGGCAATCCACGGCGGCACGCAGTGAACAGCGGCGCGAAGCGCCAACGGCCGAGTTGGGCGAATAACCAGGATGACGAACGTGAACGCCCGCTCTATCGAAGCCGACCGCACCCCGCTGCGCATCTTGTTTCATATCAACGATTTCGGCAAAGGCGGCACCGAGACCGCGTTGCTCGCCTGGCTGAAGACGCTCGACCGGCGCCTGTTCGCGCCGAGCCTGTCGGTGGCGTATCCGACCGACGACCTGGCGTTCTGGCGCGCGCAGTCCATTCCCGAAGACGTTCCCGTCCACGTGCTCGCCTCGTCGAAATGGATGTACGCGCTGCATGACGCGGCGCGCCGGCGCAAGCTGGGCACCGGCGAGAAGTTACTGCACAAGCTGTCGACCTACGGCGCAATCCGGCCGCTGCTGGCGCTGCGTATGCGGCATCTGGTCAAGCAACACGATCTGGTTTGCGATTTCGATTTTTCGCTGCGTCATATGGCGGGCAGTGGCAACGTGCCCTGGTTCGGCGTCAACCATTTCAGCCTGGCGGCACGGCTCGGCGGCAAGAGCGCGCGGTACATCGCCCGGCGCGTGCGGCATTACGTGCGCTACTCGGCGATCACCGTGCTGATCCCCGCCATGCTGCACGAGGCGCGGGAACTCTTTTCGACAACCGGCGTGGACATGGACATTGTCGAGTTGCCGAATGTGATCGACGTCGACACGCTGCGGCAGGCGGCGCGCGCGGAGATCAAACGTCCGGCTGAGTCGTTCATCGTTTCCGTGGCGCGTCTGGACGAAGGTCAGAAGGACCATAAGACCTTGTTGCGAGCCTACGCCCAGTTGCGCGAGCGCGGCCGCTGCGAGGCGGCGCTCGTTCTGATCGGCGAAGGGCGGGACCGGCGCGAGCTGGAGCAACTCGCCGACCAACTGGGGATCGGTGCATCGGTACAGTTTCTTGGCTTCTGCGCTAATCCATTGCCCTATATCCGGCAGGCAGAAATGCTCGTGCTGAGCAGCCGCTATGAGGGTTGCGCCGTGGTGCTCGGCGAGGCGATGGCGCTCGGCACGCCGGTGCTGTCGACGGATTGCCCGACCGGTCCGCGAGATATGCTGGAAGGTGGCAAGGCCGGCCTGCTGGTGCCGATCGGCGACGTGGACGCCATGGCGCTCGCCATCGAACGCCTGCTGACGGACACCGAGCTGCGCCGCAGCGTCGCGCAAGCCGCGCTGCAAAAAGTCGAGACGTTCACGCCGCCACGCGCCAATCAGCGGATGCTGGAACTGGCGGAGCGCCTGCTGGCGAAGCAGGGTTCGCCGTCGGGCGTGCTGGAGCCTCGTTGAAGCGCAAGCTGGAGATTCACACGCCGCCAGTCACTAGCGGCAACACCGTCAGGTCTGGATGCGTGCCATCTACGATACTGCGGCCCACGTGCACGGCTTCATACACGGCTTCGTCCTCGCCGGCAAAACTCTCTTCGCCGTCGGGGTGAAACGGCACCGCATGGCCGGGAATGGCCGGGTCCGCGCCCGGATGGCAAACGTAGCCGATATACGTGTAGCGCAGATTCGCCGCGCTCGGCGTGTGCCCTTCGCTGGGCGGGTTCTTCAGGAACGGCGCTACGTGAATCTCGAATCCCTCGTACTCCACCATCTGCCAGGCTGCGGTTTGATCGGCCATGGCCGCCTCCGTCTAGTCACGCGCTTGTCAAAAAGTCTAGGTGATTTAAACGTAACGCGCGCTCAAAACGGCTACGGCTAAACCATTACGGCTTGATGGCGCCGAGTTGCTTGAGCAGCGTCAGGTTGTCTTCGAGGTGCCAGTTTTCGGCAATGTGGCCGTCTTTCACGCGATATAGATCGAAGGCCTGGAAATCGACGGTCTGGCCGTTGCCTTTGAGGTTGTGGAACTGCCCGGTGAAATGACCATGGAAATGCAGATGAACCGAGGCGCGATCGCCGGCCACCACGAGGTCGTCGATTTCCGCATGCAGGTCGGGCACGGCCGCGCGAAAACCTTTCGACGCCTGCAGCGGACCGTCGGGACCTTGCGGGCGTCCATCCGGCAAGGTGCGATCGATGAAGGCGGGCGAGAGTGCGAGTTTCGCGTAGGCCTCGTCGCCGGTATTCCAGAAGGCGGCATAGCGACGGGCGGTTCGCACGACTTCGGCGCTTTGCGCCGAGTTCGACGCGACGGCGACGTGGTGCGGCACGGGCAGGTCGGCGTCGCTGGCGGCGTGGGCGCTCAAGGCGCCGGCGAGGCTCGCGGCGATCAGCACGTGGCGGCCGATTCGCGAGAGGGATGAGGTGGGCATGGTGCGCTCCGGAGAGAGTTGAAGTGGATGAAGCGTATTCTCCGGTGTAAGGCTGTGTTTGATAATCAGTCTGTCGTTTAAAGGATTATCTGCATTTATTTGAAAATGACCGCGACGCCGTGAACGCCCGGGCGACGAAGTAACAGAGTCCTTCCAGCCGACCGCGCGACGTCTATCGTCAGATAGAATGGTGCGCTTTGCCCGTACACGACTCCGCCCATGTGGTTCAAAAACCTTCAGCTTCACCGTCTTCCCGCTCCGTGGTCCGTCACTCCGGAGCAGATGCAGAAGTGGCTCGCGCCGCACGCGTTCGCGCCCGGCAACAGCGTCGAGATGCAAAGCCATGGCTGGGCATCGCCGCGCGATAACGACTCGCTGGTGTACTCGCTCAATGGCCAGATGTTGCTGACGTTTCGCGCCGAAAAGAAACTGCTGCCGGCGTCGGTCGTCACGCAGGTGACCAAGGAGCGCGCGCTCGAACTCGAAGATCAGCAGGGCTTCAAACCCGGCCGCAAGCAGATGCGCGAACTCAAGGAACAGGTCACCGACGAACTGTTGCCGCGCGCTTTCAGCATTCGCCGCGACACGCGCGTGTGGATCGATTGCAAGAACGGCTGGCTCGTGATCGACGCCGCTTCTCAAGCAGTCGCCGATGAAGTGCGCGGCCTGCTGGTCAAGTCGATCGATCAATTGCCGCTCGGCACGGTGCGCGTCACGCATTCGCCGGTCGCGGCCATGACCGAATGGCTGCTCTCAGGCGAGGGCCCCGCCGGCTTCACGCTCGACCAGGACACCGAGTTGCGTTCGCCCACCGAAGGCAACGCGACCGTGCGCTATGTGGGACATACTTTGGATGCCGAAGATATGCGCCGTCATATCGAAGCCGGCAAGCAATGCATGCGTCTCGCGATGACGTGGAACGACCGCGTGTCGTTCGTGCTGACGCCCTCGCTGACGATCAAGCGCATCGCGCCGCTCGACGTGCTGAAGGAAGCGAGCGACCCCACCGCGCAAAACGACGACGAACGCTTCGACTCCGACGTCACGCTAATGACCGCCGAGCTCGACCGCATGCTGAGCAATCTGCTCGATGCGTTGGGTGGCGAGCAGGGCGGCGAAGCCATGCCGCAAGCCAAGGCGGCGTAAACAGCTTCTGGTTTTTTGCCTGATTGCGGGCCGGCGCGTTGAAGCCATTTCCGCGCCGGCCTTTTTTGTGGCCGATCGATCGGGGCGCGAAAGCGCATCGGCATGAGCGGCACAAAGATACACGAGCGAGGCGTGGCAAATGTGCGCTGTCGCTTAGTGGGTCACGCCCGGGCCACGCGCGCCCGCGCCGCCAAAGTGGTTAAGATGGCGATCAGCAGAACGCATCAGTCACGGAGGACTCGCAATGGTTCGTCTGGTCATGATTCTGTTGGGCGTCGATTATCTGCGCACGCGCTGGCGATCGTTGCGGATTGCCGGTTGCATCAGTTTTCTGCTCGGCGTGTTCGTGTTCATCGACGCGCTCGATAGCGCGCTCTATTTTCCCATCACCCCGTTCGTCTCGTTGCTGTTGCTCGAAGGCCTTGCCACGCTGGCCGTCGCCTGGACCGGCATGGGCGGGCAACGCACGCTGCGCTATATGAAGGGCATCGCGTTCACCACCGCCGCGGCGCTGATTCTGATCGGCCACGAGCATGGCAATTTCATTCTGTCGATGATCTTCGGCACGCTCTTTTTCGCCGATGGCCTCCTGCAGATCGTCGCGGCAAGAGTGGTCCGCTTTCGCACATGGCGGCTCGCGATGATCGGCGGCGCCGTCGAAATCGCGCTGGCGATTTTCTTCTATCAACCCTATCCGACCCACTACGTGGGCACGGTGCCGTACTGTGTCGGACTCGGGCTGATCTTTGGCGGATGGAACATGATCCTGCTGAGCACGCGGGTGCGGCGGCTGGCGTCGAACCCCGCGGTCGCCGCCGGCGATTCTGCGGCGGACGCCGGCATTGCCGCCGCGAGCGCGCTGGCCGCCAGCCGTCTGATCGCGCACGAATGGGACGGCCCGCCGGCCGCCGACGAAGCCGCGTTGACCGTGCATGTGTGGACGCCGGTCGGTTCGGCCAAGGGCGAGGCGCGCCGGCAATTGATCGTGGATCGCTATATCGCGGCGGTGGATCGCAACGGCGTGATATCGACCGGCCATGCCGCGCTCGAATCGCCCGAGGGCGTCTATATCAGCCTGTATCCCGGCGTCGAGATCGATCGTTCGCCGGACGATTTCGCGCGGCTGCTGCGTGCCACGCGCGAGAACGACATGCCGGGACTATTCCAGCCCGATTACCCGACCGAAGCGAAAGCGTGGTGTCCGTCGACGGTTCAGGTGCGCATCCGCAACTACGATCCGGTTCGCCTGAGCCGCTTCTGGGAGACATATCGACAGGACACGACTTACAACCTCACGCACCGCAACTGTTCGAGCAGCGTCTCGCGGGCACTGGAAGCCGCGATCGAAGGCGCCTCGTCGCGCGTGTGGGGCAATCTCGGCGGCTGGCAGCCGTTTTTGCGCGTGATCTCGACGCCGGAACTGTGGGTCGCCGCGCAAGTGCGCAAGCGAGCCGCGACGATGGCGTGGACACCCGGCCTCACGCTCGACTACGCGCGTGCGCTGAGCATGCTGGCCGACCCGCGGCCTTCGGGCTGGGTCAAGATGGCACGGCTCGCGGTGCGCAGAATGGTTCGCTCGCGTCAGCGGTGGCGCGAAGAGGCCCGTCACGCGCACGGTGCCGACGACGCGGCGCGCGGCACAGTGCGCGAATGACGCGCGCCAGATGCACGCCGGGTGCACGCGCTGCCCAACTTCGGCATCGCGGCAGAAATGGCAATCGCATCAACGGCTTGCAGTTTTTGCCGGATAGTTATGCACAGATTTGCGAACAGATTCTGTTGATAACTTCCCCGCGCGATGCCGCGGCCAAATGAGTACTTTCAACCAATATGGCGGGTGTATGCTCAACCCGTCAGTTTCCGTTTGAGAGCACTCGACCACACCGCAACCCGGCCGTGGCTCATTGAAGATCAAAACCGCGCCGCGCGCTTTTTGTCCGCGGCGGCAGCGGCTTTTTACAAGCGCGAACGCGATGGACACGATGAACCCGGCGGCATCCATCGGGCGGTCGGATGAATGAGCCGCAGCGTTTCACGGTGCGCCACGTCAGCGTCTACCGTTACTCGGAACCCGTGCGCTTCGGCGAACATCGCATGATGTTCCGGCCGCGCGCGAGCCACGACCTGCGGCTCGTCACCAACAAGCTGGTGATCACGCCCGAGCCGTCGCGGCTGCATTGGCTGCACGACGTGTTCGACAACTCGGTGGCGGTCGCGAGTTTCGCGGGCAAGGCGAGCGAATTGCGCTTCGACAGCGAAGTGACACTCGAGCACTTCGAAGCGCCCATGCCCGATTACGCGCTCGAGCCGTATGCGGTGAACTGGCCGTTTGCGTACACCAACGAGGAAGCGTCAGATCTCGTGAACGCGCGCAGCCGCCAGTATCCGGACAGCGACGTGGACGAATGGGCGCGCCGCTTCGTGCCGATCTTGGGCAGTTCCGCAAAGAGCGGCGGCAAAAGTGGCAAAAGCAGTGCGGGTAGTGGCGGCACGATGGCGCTGCTGCGTGCCATGACGCTCGAAATCAAGAGCACGTTTTTCTATGTGCGCCGCACGGAAAAAGGCGTAAACCGTCCCGGCGACACGTTGCGCAGCCGCAGCGGCAGTTGCCGCGATTTTGCCGTGCTGATGATGGACGCGGTGCGCTCGCTCGGCCTCGCGGCGCGCTTCGTGAGCGGCTATCTGTTCGTACCCGAGCACGACGCCACGCAAGGCGGCGGCGCGACGCACGCGTGGTTGCAGATCTATTTGCCCGGCGCCGGCTGGGTCGATTTCGATCCGACCAATAGCATCGTCGGCAATCGGCATCTGATTCGCGTGGCGGTGGCGTGGAACGCCTATCAGGCGCTGCCGTTGTGGGGCACGTGGCATGGCGCGCCGCATTCGTTTCGCGGCTTGCAGGTGGACGTGAGCGTGACCGAAGGCGAATGACCGCCAAGCAACGCGAATAAGACGAATGAACGCGCGCCGAAAATCACGGCGCGTCGAATCGAAACGTGTTTGCGGGAGTGACGCTGCGGGCGGCTCGCCGTGCGCGTCAATTGAATGTTTCAACTGGAAAAGGGCGCTGCGATGAAATTGCGCGTTGGCTACGAGCTGGTCTATGAGTGCGTGCAACCGACGCCGATGTTGCTGATGTTGAACACCCACTATTCGCACGCGAAAGAGGTGCTGAATCCTGATGTGCTGGTGGTCGATCCGCCGGTGCCGATCAGGCAGTATCGCGACTCGTTCGGCAATCTGTGCAGCCGGCTGGTGGCGCCGCCGGGAAAAATCTCTTTTTCGACGAGCGCGGTGCTGGAGGTGTCGTCCGAGCCGGAGATGCGGCCGCCGTACACCGAACAGCATCCGGTGGAAATGCTGCCCGACGATACGCTGGTCTTTCTGCTCGGCAGCCGCTATTGCGAAACCGATCTGCTCTCCGAATTCGCGTGGCAGACCTTCGGCAAGCTGCCGCTCGGCCGTGGGCGCGTGGATGCGATCTGCGACTACGTGCACAACCACATCGTGTTCGGCTACGACTTTGCGCGGCCGACCAAGACCGCCTGGCAGGCATGGCAGGAGCGCAAAGGCGTGTGCCGCGACTTCGCGCATCTGGCGGTGGCGCTATGCCGGGCCATGAATATTCCAGCGCGTTATTGCACGGGCTATATCAGCGACGTCGGCCTGCCGCCGCCGTACGCGACGATGGACTTTGCCGCGTGGTTCGAGGCCTACATCGGCGGATGCTGGCAAACCTTCGACCCGCGCAACAACGCGCCGCGCACGGGACGTGTGCTGATGGCACGCGGCCGCGACGCCGCCGACGTGGCGCTCAGCAATGCGTTCGGGCCCACGCAGTTGTTGAAGTTCGCGGTGGTATGCGAGGCGGTCTAGCTGTGTTGCGGATAACGACCTCAAGCCACCCGGGCGCTGCATAGCCCGCGCCCGAGATTAATCACGGCATTCGGGCAAGCCAACGCGGCTTCATTCCCCGAGCGCCAGTGCGCGCTTCCGCCTTCGCACCAGCGCCGCGCCGACCGATACCGCCGCGCCGATGCCGCCCATCGTCAGTGAAAGAATCACGATCAGCGGGCCGGTTTGCGCGCGCGCCGAGAACACGCCGACCAACAGACCCGCGAGGGGCTGCGTCATGTTGTTCAGAAGGATCACCACGCCGGTCGTCTTGCCGTAGTCCTGCGGCGGAATGATTCGTTGCCGCGCGCTGCGGATGTAGACGTTGAACATCTTGTCGAAGCCGACGATCAGCAGGAAGCCGAGCGCATAGCCCCACGGTGCCGTGCTCGCGCCGGCGATTACGCCGCCCGCGCAAATCGAGACGAAGGCGACCAGTCCCAGCGTGCGCGCCGGCCATGCGGCGCGTGCGATCGTCAACAGGATCAGCACCGTGGCGACAGCGCCGGCGGTCTGCAGTCCGGCATAGTAGCGATTCGACTGCGCGTGAAGGCCGGTCACCATGGCCGCGGACGTGGCGAGTGTTACGCCGATCACCAGATTTTCGGCGGCGGCGAGCAGCACGACTTTCTTCAGGCCCGGCAGCACCAGCACATGACGCAGCGCGATGCGCAGCGGCAGCGTCCAGTGGCCCGCCGCCAGAGGCGGCGGCTCCGCGGCGCGAAAACCGCTGGTGCGCTGCCAGAGCAGCAGAGCGGCATCGGCGAGAAGAAACAGCATGCCGGTTACGCCGACCACCCATTCCCAACGCCACAGGCCGAGCAGCAGCGCGGCGAGCATCGGACCGAGCACGAAGCCTAACTGGTCGGCCAACTGCGAGTAGGCGAGCACGCGCTGGAACTGTTGCGTGCTGAAGATTTGCGGCAGCATGACTTCACGTGCGACGAGGCCCTGGCTCGTCAATACGCCGCACACCGCCGAGAGTGCGATCAACCAGCCGATGCCACCAAACAACGCATAAGCGAATATGCCGCCGAAGCATGCCAGCGCCCGCACCGCCTGGCTGACGCGCATCAACCTGAGCGGCGAGATGCGATCGCACAACGCGCCGAAGAAAGGAAACACCAGATAGCGCGGCAGCGTTTCGATAAAGAACGCGAGGCCCGACCACGAGACTTGATGCGTGGTCTGGAAGACGACGAGTGGCACGAGAAACAGCAGGACCTGATCGGCGAGACGCGCGACAAAAAGCGAGCAGAAGAAAGCCTGATGGTTGACGCGCACCGTTTATGTCCCGCCGTTAATGGGTCGAGACCGATCCTATCAAAGATGGAGCTGTCGCGCGCTTCGTCCGCTCGCTGCGCTGTGAATGCACAGCGCATGCAAGCAGCCCGCGCGCCGACGGCGCGCGGTCAGGGGCGCACTTCAATCGCCGCGATAAGCCGCTTCGAGCGGCGCGATATCGAGCTTGACCATGCTCATCATCTGTTTCATCACGCGGCTCGCCTTGACGGTGTCCGGGTCGCGCAGCATCTCGCCGAGTACGTCGGGCGCGATCTGCCACGAGACGCCGAAGCGGTCCTGAAGCCAGCCGCATTGCCACTCCTTGCCGCCGTCCAGAAGCTTCGTCCAGTAACGGTCGATTTCCTCTTGCGAATTGCAGTGCACGAACAGCGAAATTGCCGGTGTGAAGGGGAACTGCGGGCCGCCGTTCAGGGCCATGAACTCCTGGCCCTCGATCTCGAACGTGATGGCCAGCACGTCGCCCGCCGGCCCGGGTCCGGCGTCCGTGTAATGCATGGTGGTGGCAATGCGGGAATCGGAAAACACGGACGTATAGAAGCGGGCGGCCTCTTCGGCATTGCCGTCGAACCACAGGCACGGCGCAATCTTTTGCATGACGTTTCTCCTCCTTCTCACCGAACGGACCGCGCCTTACTTCATGCAGTCCATCATGGCTTTCTGGATTTCTTCCGGGCTCAGGTCGCGCTTGTGCGTGGCCAACGACCAGCTATGGCCGAACGGGTCTTTCACCTGGCCGTACCGGTCGCCCCAGAACATGTCGGTGACGGGCATGACGACGGTCGCGCCGGCGTCGACGGCCTGCTTGAAGCTGGCGTCGACATCTTCCACATAGTAGTGAATCGTAACCGGCGTGCCTTTCAGCGTGTTCGGGCCGAACGACTGGTGCTCGGGCCATTCGTCGGTCAGCATCAGCATGGAATCGCCGATCTTCAGCGTGGCATGCATGACCTTGCCGCCGGGGCCGGGCAGGCGGACCTGTTCGACGGCGTTGAAGGCCTTGGTGTAGAACGCGATGGCGTCCGCGGCGTTGGCGCAGATCAGATACGGGGTGAGTGAGTGCATCCCGTCGGGGATCGGTTTGACAGCGTTGCTGGACATGACGGCGACTCCTTGAAGTAACAGGTTCGTGAGTTGAAAGACCGACTCGGTCGAGTCAGGTCTTCAACGTTACGACGGTTACGTGACCGATGAATCGACACTCCGGGAAAAATATTTTTCAGGCGCGCGTCTCAACCGGCCGGATTGTCCTCGTCCGGCGGCGCGGCGGACGGCGCCGGCGTGCCACCACGCGGCGCGCCGAGGATGCTGATCTGGAACGTCGGCGTCGCCGCGAGCGATTGCAACGTGGCGTCTTCGGGAATGTGTTCGAACAGCGGCAGAATCACCGAGCCGCCGATCACCGCGCGCCGGCTGTCGTCGGCGGGCCGCAAGCCCCATACGTCCTGATAGACGACCGGCACCGCGCTGCCGTTGCGGGTGGTGTTGCCGATATACAGCATTACATGCCCACCGATGTAGATCAGCGTGCGCAACGGCTCGCCGTGCTGCGCCAGATAGTCGAGCCGCTGCGCGGGCGTGGACGACGACAGGTCGATCATGCGGCCGGCGCTCATCTGCGTGGACGAATGGCGCGGCAGCCAGACGCCGAACGCGGCGAAGATGCTTTGCAGTTCCGACGAACAGTCGTTGTAGAGCCCGCTATTGCCCCAGCCGTAGGGACGGCCGATCAGCGTTTTCATCAGCATCGCCAGATGGCGCGGCGTGGCGGCGAGCGGCGCCGGCGCGATTTGCGCGTCGCTCAGGGCGGCGGTGCGGATCAGCGCCTGGCCGTCCGCGTCGCGGGCCGGGACGAGTATTTGACGCGCCGCTGCCGGCTCGGTTGCGGCGCCAATGTCGCTCGCGGCAGGCCTGGTTTGCGCCGGCCGCGGGGCATTGGCGGGCACGATCGGCAGCAGCGTGCCGGCCGGCGCGTCGAAGCGGAACACGCCGCGGCTGTCGCGCACCGGCGCCGACGCCACGATCACCGCACCGAGCGCTTTGCCCGTTGCGGCGCGCCATGTATCGACGAAGCGATCGTCGGCCATGCCGACGCCGTCGCTGCGCACCCAGCCTTGCACATCGGGCGTCTGCACGTAATGCCACGCGCCGTCGACGCTGCCGCCGAGCACGTATAGCGGCGTGCCGGGACGCACGGCCGAGATCTGCAGGTTGTCGAACGGATAGCCTTCGCCGGCCAGGCGGTGGTCGTAGAACGACGGGTCGGTGGTCGGCAGTTCGCGCACCATCAGGTTGCTGGTGGCGATCGCGCGGCGCTGCGGCTGATAAACGGCCGTCTGCGAGAACTGCGCGACATTCATGTTTTGCGCGATGGCGTCGATCCACGCCTTGTCGTGCGGCCGGAAATTTTCGCCGTAGCCGATGTCCGCGCCGCTCTTGCCGGTGTTATCGAACCTGGCGACGCGCCGCTGCTGCAACGCGGCAATGTCTGCGCCTTGCTGGCGATAGACGCGCATCGTCACGAAACTGGCATTCCAAGGCGAGGGCGCCGCGGTGCCGGTGCCGAAGTAGCGCGCGTAGAGCGCCTTGAAGTGCGCCTGCTGTTCCGCCGGATTCAGGAACGGCTGGTCGTAGCCTGGACTGTCCGGTTCGAGCCAGTGATCGACGTTCTGGTCGTAATGCGCGATCGGGAACAGCGTGACGGTGTCGAGTTGGGTGTGCGTGTCATGCGTCGGCGACGGGTTGCTGCACGCGGTGATCGCGGCGAGCATGGCGCATAGCGCGGCGCCGCGACGGGCGCTCGGCCAGGCGGCGGCAAGGCGGGATGGAACGGCAACGGGCATAGGTTTCGGCGAAGAAGGTCCAGGGCACGATGATACGGTGTCGGCGCATTGTGCGGCACGTTCGACCGGCGCCGCGCTGTGCACACCCATGCATAATGCTTATGTGGTTTCATTGGGCGTTCGCATTGTTCATAGCGGCTGCGCGATACCGCGCTTTACGCGCAGCTTTCCGCAACCGGCGAGCATTTCACGACGCTCACCGCTCAACCCGACAGATGGCTTCCAACCAACGTTCGTACGAGGTCGCCTAACCAAGGAGAACAACATGCAAACCAGCGCGCGCAATCAATTCGCCGGCGAGATCACGGAACTCAAACATGGCGCCGTGAACGACGAAGTCACGCTGCGCACCCAGGACGGCCTGGAGATGGTGTCGATCATCACCCATGGCAGCGCAACGTCGCTCGGTCTCGCGGTGGGCAAACAAGCCTTTGCGCTGGTCAAGGCGTCGTCGGTGATCGTGATGGTCGACGTCGCGAAGAATCAGGTGTCGGCGCGCAATTGCATCGCCGGTACGGTGTCGGCGCTCACGAAGGGCGCGGTGAATTGCGAAGTGTCGATCAGCGCGGGCGGCGCGCAGATCGCGGCGATCATCACCAATGAGAGCGTCGATCGCCTCGCTCTCGCGAACGGCAAAGCGGCGACGGCGATCTTTAAGGCATCGAGCGTGATCATCGGCGTCGATCAGTAGTCGTCGTGTGGTTTTTCCGTTGGCTTCCGCTATGCGCGGAGGCCGACGGGTCTGACGGAACCGGAAGGAGAGCGAGCTTTGCTGTGTGCCCGGCGCCGCGCGTGTGCGCGTCGTGAAGGAAACGGCGGCTTGCTTTAAACTGCACGACTCGCTGTTCCTCCTTCCGCTTTCATCACGGACGCCGTCATGTTCGAAGTCTCCTCCGCCTCGCATCTGCCCAAAGCCGCGCACTACGAAGAACTGGTCGCGCAGGCGCGCTCGCTGCTCGCCGGCGAAACCGACTGGATCGCCAACGCCGCGAATTTTTCTGCCTTCGTGTTTCATTCGCTCAGCGATCTGAACTGGGCCGGCTTCTATTTCCACGACGGTCGGGAACTGGTCGTCGGACCGTTCCAGGGCAAGCCCGCGTGCGTGCGAATTCCGCTCGGCAAGGGCGTCTGCGGCACGGCCGCGCAGACCCGCGAGACGCAGGTGGTGCGCGATGTGCACGAGTTTCCCGGCCATATCGCCTGCGATTCGGCCTCGCAATCGGAAATCGTCGTGCCGCTCGTCGCGCCGGACGGCACGCTGATCGGCGTGTGGGATGTGGACAGCCCGAGCGTCGCGCGCTTCGACGAAGAAGACGCGAAGGGCATGGAAGCACTGTGCGCGGTGTTCATCGAAGCAGCGCTTCCGCGCGCCGCGTAAAAAACGGAACAGCGGCGCCTTCTGCTTTTCCGTATATCGAGTGAATGCAGTTCCGGGATCGGTCGGCGGATCTTATCCCGCCATCGTTCTCTCCAACGCGCTCGAGACGCTCACGAGCGCGACGAACCGCCACCAGGTTCTGGCGACACGCATGCGTTCCGCCACCGCTGCCACCGCCAGCCCGCTGACATTTCAACGTCCCCCGCCGCGGCCAATTCGGCGGGGGCGCGAAAGCCGTTATCATACGCACGGTTGCCCGCAACATCGGACCGGAATTTCGGGGCTACTGGTTGCGCCCACGCGTCAAAAAACGCTCGATCGCTTTCACTACTCAGGAAAATCAAAGGCCGGCGCGATGCACGTCCCCCTCTACGCTGAAACGCGTACGCGCGATGCCGCGCTTGCGTCGGCGCCGTATGGCATGTTTACCTGCACCGCGGACGGCACGTTCGACTCCATCAACGCCGCTTTCGAGAAGCTGACGGGATGGACGGCTGAAGAACTGATCGGTCGGCGCACCTTCGAGTCTTTGTTCGATCCCGCCGAACTGGCCAAACGCCGCACCGAATTGCCGCCGCTTGCCATGGTGACTTCGCGCTATGAAGGCGAGTGGAGGTTTTTGCGGCGCAACGGTACGCCGGTTCGCGTGGTGCTGGCGTTGGCGCCGCTCGTCACCGAGCCCGCGCAGGCTGCTTGTCCGGCGCTGTACGTGGGCATCGCCATCGACATGACGCGTTACGCGCAATCGGAAGCGCGTCTCTGGTACGTCGCGCATCACGACGGCGTGACCCGCCTGCCGAATCAAACGCTCTTCACCGAACGGCTGGAACTGACGATTGCGCGTTGCGAGCGTAGCGGCAGCGGCTTTACCGTGCTGATCGCCGAACTCGATCATCTGCGCAAACTGCGCGACGCGCTCGGCTTGCATGCGGCTGAACTCGTGCTGCAGATTGTTGGCGAACGCTTGCGCGGTCTCTTTCCGAACGACGGCACGATCGCTTCGATCGGCGGCACGCAGTTCGCGTTGCTCGTCAACGAAACCGGCCCGGCGGCCGATGCGTTCGCCGCCGAAGCGCTAGGGCGCATCGCCGAGGCGATCGACTACGCCGGCACCGCGTTGACCATTACCGCGAGCATCGGCATCGTGGCTTATCCGGCCGACGGCGGCGATGCGCCTACGCTGATGCGTCGCGCGGGCGTGGCGCTGTCGGCGGCTTCGGCGGTGAACGGCAACGCGGTGCGGCGGTTTTCCACAGCGCTCGAAGGCCAGGCCGCGCGCCGCTTCGAACTGCAGACCATGTTGCGCGACGCAATCGAGCGTCAGCAACTGCATCTCGTGTATCAGCCGCAGGTTACGCTTTCCAACGGTCACATCGCGCAAGTGGAGGCGCTGCTGCGCTGGAACCATCCGCAACGCGGCCTGATCAGTCCCGTCGAATTCGTGCCGGTTGCGGAGGAGGCGGGTTTGATCGAGCAGATCGGCGAGTGGGTGATCCGCACCGCGTGCCGCGACGCCGGCAAGTTGCTGCGGCTGACAGGCAACTTGCCGCGCTTCGCGGTGAACGTCTCGCCGCAGCAGTTCCAGCGGCACAATCTGTTCGAAACGATCCGCGAGGCATTGGAAGATGCCGCGCTCGACCCCTCGTATCTTGAAGTGGAAATCACCGAGGGCGTGCTGCTCGGTGACACCGAGCAGGCTTTGCAAACGCTTTTTGCCCTGCGCGATCTGGGCGTGGAAGTCGCAGTGGACGACTTCGGCACCGGCTATTCGAGCCTCGCTTATCTGACGCGTTTTCCGCTGAACCGTTTGAAAATCGACCGCTCGTTTGTGATGCGCATGAGCACCGATCCGCAGTGCGCGGCCCTGGTGGGCGCCATCATCGCGATGGCGCACGCGCTCAAACTGCGCGTGACGGCCGAAGGCGTCGAAACGGCCGAGCAGGCCGCCCAACTCGAAGCGCTCGGTTGCGATGAAGCGCAAGGCTTCTGGTTCTCGCGACCGGTTACTGTCGCAGCACTGCGTAATCTGCTGAGGCCTTTGGGCACTGTTTGAAGCCGGGTTGCCGGCAGCATGGATCGCCGTGCGCGCGGATGTGCTTAGCCATCCGTATCAATTCTGCAATCGATGCAACGCGTCGCCGCGATGCACGGCATGCTTGCCACTCTTCTCGCTTTGTACCTCGTAATGTGGGTCGGATGTCGAGGCATCGACGGTTCTGCCATCCACGGTCGTATGAGTTGAAATGACACGCACGACTTTGCCGTGCGTGACGCCTTGCGGCGTGTTCCAACTGACACGGTCGCCAGACTTCAGATGTTGGGACATGTGGCGCTCCTTTTTGCCGGCCAACGGCAGCAGTGAGACTGCCTTGCTGATCAGGCTTCGCATGATTCGCACAGTGACTGTTCGCATGGGCCAGCAAGCCGCGTGCCTTCGCACGTGAAATGTAAGGGGTGGGAACGTATCCTGCTTGGATGCGTCAGGGCACTTACACCGTAACGGAGCGAAGACTCGAGATGAACGATCTCTTAACCCGACTCTTTCACTTCCAGCCGTCGTTGCTCGTCACGCTGACGCACGACGCCCTTCATATCGTGCTGGCCGTGCTGATCCTCGCGGTCGGCTGGTGGCTGTCGAACCGCATTGGCGCCATGTTTGCGCGCACGCTCGCGCGTACGCATGCTGACCCGACGCTCGCACCGATGCTCGCGGCCATGAGCACTTGGGCCGTACGCGTGCTCGTATTCATCGCTGCGCTCGGCGAAGTCGGCATCGCCACGGCGAGCGTGCTCGCGGTGCTCGGCGCCGCCGGTCTCGCGATCGGACTCGCGCTGCAAGGCACGCTACAAAATATCGCGGCCGGCATGATGCTGTTGATGCTGCGTCCGTTTCGCGTCGGCGACGTGATCGAGGGCAGCGGCGCGGCAGCGGGCATTGTGCGCGAAGTGGGGCTCTTCACGACGCGCATCGAACGCGGCGACGGCAATGCCGTGTTCGTGCCGAATAGCCATATCTGGAGCAATCCGGTGATCAACTACAGCAGCGGCGGCACGCAGCGCATCGAGGTCGAAGTGGGCCTCGCGCAGCGCAAGGATGTCGACGCCGCGATCGGCGAATTGAAGAAACTCGTCGCCGACGAACCGCGCGTGCTGAGCGGCGCCACGCTCGCGCCGATCGTCACGGTCGCCGACTATCCGGACGATGGCGGCGCGACGCTGCGCATCGCGGCGTGGGTGCGCACGCCGGACGCGTCGCTGACCAGCGGCGACCTGCATGAGCACGCGCAGGCCGCGCTCGAACAGGCCGGTTGCCCGGTTGCGGCTTAGGTCGCGGCGCTGTCTTTAGCGGGGCCTTTTACTGTCCGTCAGCGCCGGTAAGTCGCAAGGCGCCTCGTATCATCACGCCACCGTCTCTACAGCAAGCCAGCGGTCACTCATGTTGAAGCGACCGGTCTGCTCCATGCTGGGGTGCAGGCTCAATGCGTGCGCGGATGGGCGAGAAAGAATCGCACCATTTCCGCGGCGGCGTCAGGGCCGGTCGGGTCCGTGTACGAACCGCGCTGACTGCCGCCGGCCCACGCGTGACCCGCGCCGTGAATCGACCAAGACTCCGCTTCCACGCCGTTCGCCGCGACATGCCGTTGCCGCGTATACGCGCGCCGGCCGCTTGCAGCGCCTGATTGCTCGCTGACGGTGGTGGTGCCCGCGTCGAAGGCCGCGACGATCTCGGCCGCATTCGACGGATGGACGGTTGTGTCAGCGTCGCCATGAAACACGATCAACGGACGTTGCGGTGTGCCGTGCGCGCGTTTGCGTTGCGCCTTGCCGCCCTTCATCGCGCCGAGCGCCGAAGGCAGGTCCTTCGCGCAACCGTAGGCGAGGCCCGAATGCACGCCGGCCGCGGCGTAAAGATCGGGCGACGTCTTCAGCATGATGTCCGCCATCGCGCCGCCCGCCGACAGACCCGCGACATACACGCGCGCCGGATCCACGCGATAGCGGCCCATCACTTCTCGCGTGATGCCGGCGATCAACGACGGCTCGCCCTGATCGCGTAGTTGATCGGCAGGCTTGAACCAGTTCCAGCATTTCGAATGATTGGCCGCTTGCGCCTGATTCGGATACACGACGATAAAGCCATGACGCTCGGCCATTTCGTTCATGCGCGTGCCGGCGGCGAAGTCGTCGGCGTTCTGTGTGCAGCCGTGCAGCATGACGATCAGCGGCAATGGTTCGCTGTTGTAGACAGCCGGCACGTAGAGTTTGTACTGGCGTTGTCCGGCTGCGTTGCTGAACGTGTGTGTGCTGAAGGTGCCCGGCGAGTCGGCGTCGAAAGCCGGCGCGCCAGGGGCATGCGGAGCGGGGCGCGCCTGGGCCTGCGCCTGCGCCTGGGTTTGCATCTGCGACCACGCTTGCGCCCATTCGCTCGCATTCGACGGCGTGTTCGATGTCCGTACGTGGTCCGCGCGGACCTCGTTCGTTTTGCCGCCCGCGAGCGCGCGCTGAACCGCCGCGGTGGCTTCCTGCGGGCCCTTCGTGCGCAATAGCTCGAAGGCGTCTGTCATCGATTTCAGGAAATCTTCGTTCATTTTCATGATGGTTTGCAGTGACCTGTGTGGGCCGTGGATGAGCGAGTGGACCGATGAGTCGCTGCTTCAGCCACGATAATGAGTCGAGCGCCGCGCCTAGCTGATGCGGCCGGCGAGCGCCGCCTTGACCGCAGGCGACGCGTGAAAGGCGCCGAGCACCACCACCGATGCAATCGTGGCCGCCGCAAGTTCGGGCGGCACATCGGCTGCGATGCTGGCGAGGCCTAGCACGTGAATGTCGAGTTGCTCGTGCGCGGCCTGAGCCGCCTCGAGGTCCTGCCGCGAGAAGTGCTGCATGCCCAGCACCATGGCGCGCCGGGTCACCGTCTCCGCGACGACCTGGGCATGCACCGCGATCTGGTTGCGGATCGCCGTGCGGATCAGGTCGGTGCGGTTCGAGTAAAAGCCTTCTTCGACCAGCAGGTCGATCTGGCCGAGGTCGATCGGACCCAGGTTGATGGTGATTTTTTCGGTCTCGCCGCCTTTGGGGCGTGAGGCGTCGACGAGCTTGAGTTTCGGCATTTGCACTCCCGGTGGCATCCGTAGACCATCCAAATAACATCCAATGGGATGGTTATACGCTTGTCGACGGAGCACGGTCAAGGAGGAAATTGGGGGCTCGTTCAGGAATTACCCGGCAGTTGGCCGATGAATTGGCGTGAGACGACAGCATTCTTTTTTATCAGTAGAATGCTGCAATCGCAAAGGGCCGTATTGTCCCGAAGCCGGCCTTCAGGGCCACCCGGCTAACGAGTCTCATTGAAGCCGTGATGCCATTAGCACGCGGCTGTTGCGAGATGAGTGGACAGGTCGAATGCATAACTGGTCCGGCCGATGCGGTTCGGGAGGAAGGGGTACGCCACCCGGAAAATGGGTTGCTGCGGCGACAACTGAAATATCCATGGCGACGCTTCGTCACCGGGACCTGAGGAAACCATCGACGCTGAACCGGCCGACCTGCTGGCCTGGTATCGCACCAGATTCCAAACCAACTTCTCGTGGTACTTTCCTGGCCGCCATACTGTGTATTCCAAAACGCAAATCGATCCGGTAGTGAGCTTCCTCAACTCGCAGGGCGAGCAGGTGCGGGGCACGATCATCAATCTCCAGCGAAAGTCCCTGGTGATGGAGGTCTATAACCCGTACTCGATCGTCCAGGTCAGCGAGGTACTGAGCGACCTGTCGGTCAAGATGGGCGTGGAGCACGCCTATTCGGGCAAGGCCGTCGTGATCAGCATGGTCAACACGGGCCTGACAGCCATTGTCTCGGTCACGCTGATCGCCGAATGGCGGGAACTGAGCGGCGGCGTGCTGGAAGCGCGCGCGGTCGGGGAAGAAGCGCGCCGGTTCTCGCAGGACTGGGCCGAGCGCTTCAAAATCCGTCGTGACTACCAGATCGCGGTCAACCAGATCCGGGCTTTTCTCTCAGACATGTCCCGCTGGGTCGAGCAGGCGGACCTGGCCGACACCATGCCGAAGGATGGCAAAAGCCTGCGCGAGGATTTCTTCCTCGAACTGGCATCGCCGCTGATGGAAAGGACCAAGGTCTACTTCGACGAATTCGAAGGCGAGGCGCGCCTGGTCGACGAAGAACTGGCGCCGGCACACCGTGCCTTTGCCCAGGCCGCGCTCCATCCGCTGCTGCTGCGTTCGCCCTTCGTCTTCCGCACCTTCACCAAGCCGCTGGGCTATGCCGGCGACTACCAGATGGTCAACCAGATGCTCGACGATCCCCGCCAGGGCCCGAGCACGTATTTCCAGATCGTCAACGCGGCCTTCCTGCAGACGGCCGTGGCACGCGCGCACCGCAATCGCGTCGAGTTGCTGGTGGACTACCTGACCCGGCTGGCCAATGAGGCGCGCGCCGCGCGGCGGCCGTTCCGGGTTCTGAACGTGGGTTGCGGCCCCGCTCAGGAGATTCAGCGGTTCATGCGTGAATACGACGAGCCGGAGTGGCTGACGTTCGAACTGCTCGACTTCAGCCAGGAGACACTGGACTGGACGCGCGACCGCCTCGCGGCGATTGCACAGGAAACGGCCAGGCGCATGACCATCAGCTACACGCACGACTCGGTCCACCACCTGCTCAAGCGCCGGATGGATGCGGACGCGCCGGACGTCCGCGAGTTCGACGCGGTCTATTGCGCCGGCCTGTTCGACTATCTCTCGGACAAGGTCTGCGCCCGGCTGAACCAGCATTTCGCCAGCCGCACCAGACCGGGCGGCCACCTGCTGGTCACCAATGTCCACGCCGACAACCCCGAGCGCCTCAGCATGGAGCACGTGCTGGAGTGGTACCTGATCTATCGCAACGAGGCACAGATGGCCGAAATCATGCCGGAAAACTGTGGCGAGCCGCGCCTGTACACGGATGCGACCGGGGTGAACGTGTTCGCCGAGGTAATGATCGGCCGGCAACAAGTAGCCTGAGATGACGACATCCCTCGCTGGGCTGCGTTCGAACTATCGTGAAGAACTGCGCGACTACCGGTTGCTGTGCAGCAAGGCTGGCGGCCTGACCGTGATCGTGCTGGTGCTGATGGGCGTGGCGCTGGACTATGTCGTGTATCCGGCCGAGCAGAAGCGCTTTGCCATCGTTCGGGTGCTGACCAGCGCGGCCATCGGCCTGGCATTGCTCTCGCTGTACACGGAAACGGGCAAACGCCAGGTGCAGGTCATCACCTTCTTCTGGCTGCTGCTGCCGCAGGCCATGATCTCGTGGATGATTTATGTCACGCAGGGCGGGGAGTCGCTGTTCTATGCCGGGCTTATGCTGACGATCTTCGCGGTCGGGATTCTGTTCCCCTCCGGCTACTGGCAGACGCTGGCATTCGGTCTGGCCACGGTCTTGCTCTACTACGTCGCCTGCGCGGCGCATCCGGGCGGCATACAGAACCCAAGCAAGTTTCAGTTCCAGCTCATCCTGATCTTCTTCTGCGCGTTGGCCAGTTCCATTTACACCTACTTCAACGAGAAGGGCCGCTTCCAGCTTTTCCGGCTGAAGGACGAGGTAGCGCACAAAAACGAGCAGCTCGCGCTGACCAATGAAAGCCTGTCGCAGATCAAAGGCCAGTTGTTGCAGCAGGAGAAGATGGCTGCAATCGGTACGTTGTCCGCAGGGCTGCTCCACGAGGTCAACAACCCCGTGAACTTCTGCCTGATGGCCATCGAAATAGCCATGGAAGAACCGGAGGTCAAGGACAGCCCGTCGCTGCAGGAGTGCCTGACGGACGTCAAGCAGGGTATGCACCGCATCCAGCATATCGTGTCGGACCTGAAGACCTTTGCTTACCGCAAGCCCGGTGCGGCGGCGGACGACGTGCCATTCCTGTTCGAGAAGGCACTTGACTCGTCGATCCGGCTCAGCGCGCATGAACTGCGCGGCGTGAGCGTCACGCGCGAGCTGCCCGGCGATACCCTCGTGCTGGGCGACGAAGCCGCCATCATCGGCGTGCTCATCAACCTGTTTTCGAATGCCGCGCTGGCCATGCACAAGGCCGGCACCGCATCGCCGAAAGTCCATGTCACGGCGCAATGGCGGGACGACCGGCTGCACGTGAATGTGCGCGACAACGGCCCGGGGATCGCCGCGGAGAATCTGGCGCGGGTGTTCGAACCATTCTTCACTACCCGCGAAGTCGGCCAGGGCCTAGGCCTTGGTCTGTCCATCAGTTACGCGGTGGTAGAGCGGCACGGCGGCATACTGTTTGCGGAAAGCCAGTTGGGCGAGTGGACGGCGTTCAACTTCGACCTGCCGCGTCTGGAGTGATGTAGAAATGAGAGAGACCCAACAAGCGCGGCAAACTGTCGTCTATGTCGATGACGAGGAGTTGGCTCGCAAGTACTTTGCGCGCTCGGCGGGTCGCGATTATGACGTGCTGCTCGCCGGCAACGCGGACGAGGCCATGTCGATCCTGCGCCGCGAAGGCGCGCGGGTGACGATTTTGGTGACGGACTTCCGCATGCCGGGGCGGCACGGCGACGACCTGCTGCGGCAGGTTTCGCAGGAGTATCCGCATATCGTCCGGATCCTGGTGACGGCCTACGCGGACAGCAACGCGCTCCTGGGCGCGGTCAATTCCGGCGAGGTATTTCGAATCCTGGAGAAGCCGCTAGGCGTGGCCACCGTCCGCGAGGTGCTGGCATCCGCGGCTACGGCCCCGGTGTCGCGCCCGAAGTGATGCAGCGCATGCCGGTCGGCCCGTTATCACGAACGCGGGCGTGAGCGGCTGGGACATGATTTTCTGCAACCGCGTCATGCAGTCCTGCGGCGAGCGTATCAGGATCGCGTCCGCGTCCGGCGCCGGCATTACCGTGACGCCGGAATTCCCAAATTTCAAGGATCGAATCAGGAGTTACCCATGAGCGATACGATTGCCAACCAGACACCGCCACCGGCGATTCTATTCGTCGATGACGAAGCCACCGCGGTCAAATATTTCGAGCGCGCCATCGGTGCGATCGCGCCGGTGGTGACGGGCGCCTCCGTGGAGGACGGCAAGGCAATGCTGGATGCCCACGCCGGCAGCCTCGCTGTGCTGGTGTCCGATCAGCGCATGCCGGGTGAATACGGCAACGAACTTCTGCGCTATGCGCGCGAGCGCTATCCCCACATCGTCCGGATCCTGACGACGGCTTATTCGGAGCTGGACCAGACCGTCGAGGCCGTCAACCAGGGCCAGATACATCGCTATATCAAGAAGCCGTGGGACATCAGCGCGCTGCGCATGGAGATGAAGCAGGCGCTGGAGTTGTCGGGACTGCGCAAGGAACGCGACCAGCTCGTGCGCGAGAAGCTGAGCGTCCTGCAGACGCAGACCGTGGCTACTCGCATAGGCATCGTGCAGACGTTGTGCGTCAGCCTGATCGGGCCAGGGCGCTTTCAGCCGGTGGAGACCTATCTGGCCGGGGCCGATCTGGCCGGTACGCGCAACGTGGAGCCGGACTGGCAGCGTATGGATTACGCCGATCTGGTACGGGTCGAGAGCGAATGCAGCGGCAGTTTTGGCCATGCGGTTGGCACGCGCCTGGCGGAACTGCGTACGCGGAATGCGGGGCGCAGCGCTGCCGATGCGGTGCAAATTTTCGCTGACGTTCTCGGCGCCACAGTACGCGGCGATGGCGATGCGCTGATCTGGACTTCGCCGGCCACATTGAGTGAGTTCCTCACCCGGCCGGTGGCGCAGACCGTATCGGCCGAGCACGCCGCCTGGCTCGCCTGCCTGCTGTGGCTGGAAGAAGCTGGCGGCGCCCTGCGGTTTGCGCGTGAAGGCGACACCATCGTCTGCCGCGCCGGCACACGCGCCGCCAGTTTTGCGGCCGACCGCCTGGCGCTCTGGATCGAGCGGTTCTCGGAGCGGGCGTTCGACTAGGCGAAGGAGACGATTCGCTGTGCGAGAGCCCATGCATGACCGGCCGCGGCAATCAGTGCTTAGGCGCCCGCGCGCCCTTGACGCCGTAGGACCATGTGCGTGGCTTTCTCCGACGCTACGAATTCGACGCATTCGTATCCCAGAGCCCGCAAGTCGACCCCTTCGAACAGCCGTTCTCCTCCGCCGAGCAGGACGGGCGCGATAGCAATGTGCAGTTCGTCAATGAGGCTCTCGCGAAGATACTGCTGAATCGTTTTCGCCCCACCGCCGATGCGCACGTCCATTCCGCCGGCCGCCTCGCGTGCCCTTTCAAGCGCTTCGCGAATGCCGCCCGTGACGAAATGGAACGTCGTGCCGCCTTCCATCTCGATGGGTGGACGTGCATGATGCGTCATGATGAAGACCGGAACGTGGTACGGCGGATTGTCTCCCCACCAGCCTTTCCAGCTCATGTCCGGCCAGGGCCCACGAACGGGGCTGAACATGTTTCTGCCGAGAATCCAGGCCCCGACATTCTCAAAGCCGCGAGCCGCGAAGTCGTCGTCTACCCCGGTCGTGCCGCCGTCCTTGCCGAATAAGGTCCGCTGGAACGTGCGTGTTGGAATCAGCCAATGGTGCAGATCCGTCCCGCCAATGCCGAGCGGATTGTCGATGTCCTGGTTTGGGCCTGCTCCGTATCCGTCGAGCGAGATGGTAAAGCCGTTAACGCGAACTCGTGTCATCTTGTGTCTCCGCTTGGACGCCTAACTATTCGTTCTGGGACAGTGCCGTGTAGGAACTCTACAAGTGGCGCGTCTGGACGTGTTCGTTTGCAGGCGTTGAAGTGTTCAAGTACGACGGGTATTGCATTCGGGAAGGGAAGAACGGTAGCCAGAGGAGAAGCTGGCTGCCGATCTCTTTACAGATGTTTGTTTCTAAACAAAAAGCACTTTCACATCAGCACAATATCGTACTGCTCCTGGCTCAAATTCGACTCCACCTGCAGCGACACCGGCTTGCCGATGAAATCAATCAGCATTGCCAGATGCTGCGATTCTTCCTCGAGAAACAGGTCGATCACCTGCTGCGACGCCACCACGCGAAACTCGCGTGGATTGAACTGGCGCGACTCGCGCAGAATCTCGCGCAGCACGTCGTAACACACCGTGCGGGGCGTCTTGACCTGCCCCTTGCCCTGGCAAACCGGACAAGGCTCGCACAGCACATGAGCAAGAGATTCACGCGTACGCTTGCGCGTCATCTCCACAAGGCCGAGTTGCGAGAACCCATTCACCGTCACACGCGTGCGATCGCGCGACAACGCTTTCTTCAATTCGCCCAACACCTGATCGCGATGCTCGACGTTCTCCATGTCGATGAAGTCGATGATGATCACGCCGCCCAGATTGCGCAGACGTAATTGCCGCGCAATGGTGTGCGCGGCTTCAAGGTTGGTCTTGAAGATCGTATCGTCGAAGTTGCGCGCGCCGACGTAGCCGCCGGTATTCACGTCGATGGTCGTCATCGCTTCGGTCTGGTCGATCACGAGATAACCGCCCGACTTCAGATCCACCCGGCGCGACAACGCGCGCTGAATTTCCGCCTCGATGTTGTACAGATCGAAAAGCGGCCGCTCGCCGGTGTAGTGGTGCAGCTTCGACGACACCGCCGGCGTGAACTCGGCCGCGAAATCCGCCAGCATCTGATACGTCTCGCGCGAATCGACCTGAATGCGCGACGACTCGTCGTTGACGAAATCGCGCAGCACGCGTTGCGCGAGATTCAGATCCTGATACAGCAGGCTGGTGGGCGGCATGCGCTGACCTTGCGACAGAATCGTCGCCCACGTCTTGCGCAGATACGCGACGTCGCCGGCCAGCTCCTCGCTAGTCGCATCTTCAGCGATGGTGCGCACGATGTAGCCGCCTTTCTCGTCGGCGGGCAGCACGGCGGTCAGACGCGCACGCACGGCTTCGCGCTCGGCTTCGCTCTCGATCTTCTGCGAGATGCCGATATGCGGCTCCTGCGGCAGATACACGAGCGTGCGCCCGGCGATGCTCACTTGCGTGGACAGTCGCGCGCCCTTGGTGCCGATCGGATCCTTCACGACCTGCACCATCAACGTTTGCCCCTCGAAGACGATTTTTTCGATCGGCTGATGCGGTGTCTGATGCTGCGGCTCGCCGGCAATGCGCGGGTGCCAGATGTCGGCTACATGAAGGAACGCGGCGCGTTCGAGACCGATGTCGATGAAGGCGGACTGCATGCCCGGCAACACGCGTACGACCTTGCCGAGATAGACGTTGCCGACGCGGCCGCGCGACAGCGTTCGTTCGACGTGAAGTTCCTGGACGGCGCCTTGCTGGACCAGCGCGACGCGCGTTTCCTGCGGCGTGACATTGATCAGGATTTCTTCATTCATGGTGTTATTTTAGAAGTCGATGCGCGCTGCACGCAGGAGGGCAGCGGATTCAAAAAGCGGCAAACCCATGATACCTGAATAGGACCCGTCGATATGCTCGATAAACTCCGCGGCGCGTCCCTGCACACCGTACGCGCCCGCCTTGCCGAGCGGCTCGCCGCTCGCGGCATAGCGGCGGATCGCGTCTGCGTGCAGTGCAGCAAAACGTACCTTCGACACGGATAACGCAGCCGGCAGTAGCGCGCCTTCGGCATCGACCACGGCCACGGCCGTCAGCACTTCGTGATCGCGTCCGGCGAGGCGCTTGAGCATCGCGACGGCGTCGTCAGCATCGACCGGCTTGCCGAGAATCGCGTCGTCGATCGTGACGGTTGTATCCGCAACCAGAATCGGCCGCGCGGCATGGCCGCCGGCCACGAGGCGCGCGCGCGCCGCATGCGCCTTGGCGACGCACACCCGCTGCACGTAGTCGTGCGCGCGTTCGCCGGGCAGTTCGGCTTCGAGTGCTTCGGCGTCTTCATCGGGGCGCGGCAGCAGCAGTTCGAAACGCACGCCGAGCTGTTGCAACAACTCCTGGCGGCGTGGACTCTGCGAAGCGAGGTAGACGAACGGATGCAGCGAAGCGGCGGACGTGGACATGAACAGGTCTCGATGAAGCGGATTGCGTGAGGGCGCGACGGGTGTCGAGCGTCGATCAGTGCGGTGGGAAACCAGCGGTGCGAGCATGACGACGCGTGCTACGCGCACGTTGTTGTGCACGCCAGCATGCACATCGGTTAGCGCCGCAAATGCGACCCGAAAAAACACGGCGAAGGCGCGACTGCAACATGCGACTACGACACGCAACCTGGCGTCGCGACCGCCAACCGCACCTGCGCATTCTCAGCGCCGCCTCATTCGCTCACACGCGATGATAGGGGTGATTTTGCGTGATGGTCCACGCGCGGTAAAGCTGTTCGGCAAGCAGCACGCGGACCATCGCGTGCGGCAAGGTCAGGCTGGAGACGCGCAGCAGCATATCGGCACGCGCTTTCAACTGAGGATCGAGTCCATCGGCGCCGCCGATCAGGAACGCCACGTCGCGGCCGTCCTGCTGCCAGCCGGGCAGCGCGCCGGCGAGCTGCATGGTGGTCCAGTCCTTGCCGCGTTCGTCGAGCGCGACAATGCGCGCGTTCTTCGGCAACGCGGCTTCGATTTTCAGCCGCTCGGCGGCCATCACGCTTTCCGCGGGCCGTCCCGACGAACGCTGCTCGGGTTTGATTTCGCGCAACTCGATGCGCAGTTCGGGCGGCATGCGCTTCGCGTATTCGTCGAAGCCGGTGGCGATCCAGTCCGGCATCTTGTGGCCGACGGCGAGGATATGCAGTTTCATGACGGATCGAAGATCGCGAATGTCAACGCGGACCGGAACGGTGTGAGTTGCCCAAAGCCCGCCGCCTGACTTACTTGCGGCGCGCGGCCGTCTTGCGCGCGGGCTTCTTCACGGCCGGCGCTGCTTCCTCTTCGTCCTCGTCCTCATCGGGTTCGCTCGAACGCGCGCCGCCAAACGGGTCCGGCGTGGACAGCTTGATGCGCACCGGCTTGTCGCCCCAGATTTCCTCGAGGTTGTAGTACTGGCGCAGGGCCGGTTGCAGGATGTGCACGATCGCGTCGCCGCAATCCACCAGCACCCATTCGCCGATGTCCTCGCCTTCGGTACTGATGATGTCGCCGCCGTTTTCCTTGACGCTCTCGCGCACGCTCGAAGCGAGCGCCTTGGTCTGGCGATTGGAGGTGCCGCTCGCGACGATCACGCGATCGAACAGCGCGGTCAGGTGGCTGGTGTTGAACACCTTGATGTCTTGCGCCTTGACGTCTTCGAGAGCGTCGACGATCACGCGTTGCAGTTTGCGAATATCCATAGGGTTACCGGTGGTACAGATGATGTTGAAGAATATAGTCCCACACCGCGGTGGGGACATGGCTCGCCGCCTGGTCTTGCTGTTCGTCGCCCGCGAGGGCGAGCCGCTGGCTCACCTGTTCGCGCAGATGCGCGCGAATGTCGGTGGCCGAAACGTTGAACGCAAGCGTCGTATCGATCAGCAAGTGGCCGCAGGGCGTGGCTTGCAGAACGTCGGCGCGCGCACGGCGCGCGTCGATTTTTTTTGCGACCACGGGAGGAATCGACGCGAGGTCGAAGCCGGGCCGCGTGGCCGCGCAAATATGCGCAAAGTCGAACAGGCGCCGCCAGTCGTGCCATGTGTCGAGATGCACCAGTTGATCCGCGCCGATCAGGAGCGCAATCGAGGCGTCCTCACCTTCGCGTTCACGCCAGCGTTGCAGCGTGTCGACCGTGTAGGTCGGGCCGTCGTGCTCGATCTCGTCGGTCGCGACACGCACGGTCGCGCCCGGCAGCACCAGCTCGCTGGCCGCCGCGCGCGTCATGGCCAGCCGATGCACGGCCGGCGAGACGTCGGCTTTCTGCCAGGGCTGGCCGGCCGGCAACAGCACGAGTTCGGTCAGATGCAGCACATGCGCGAAACGCCGCGCGAGCGCGAGGTGGCCGTCGTGGATCGGATCGAAAGTGCCGCCGAGCAGTCCGATCCGGCGAGGCAGGGCAACAGGATGAGCGTTCGGCTTCAGGTGAAGATCCTTTGTCGTGACGATGCGCGGCGCGGTGCGGGCCTGAGCCTCACACCCACTCGCGCGGCACGAGAAAATCGCTATAAAGACGCGCTTCCGGCGTGCCCGGTTCGGGGTGCCAGTTGTAGCGCCAGTTCGCCACAGGCGGCATGGACATCAGGATCGATTCCGTGCGCCCGCCGCTCTGCAGCCCAAACAGTGTGCCACGGTCGAAGACCAGATTGAACTCGACGTAGCGCCCGCGCCGGTATGCCTGGAAATCGCGCTCGGCCTGACCGTACGGAATGTTGCGGCGCTTTTCGATGATCGGCAGGTACGCTTTGAGGAATGCGTCGCCCACGCTTCTGAGCATCGCGAACGATTGGTCGAAGCCCGGCGCCGAGAAATCGTCGAAGAAAATCCCGCCGATGCCGCGCGCTTCGTTGCGGTGCTTAAGGAAGAAATACTCGTCGCACCAGCGCTTGAAACTCGGGTAGAGGTCCGCGCCATAAGGTTGCAGCGCGTCGCGGCAAGTGCGATGAAAATGCTGCGCGTCTTCCTCGTAGCCGTAGTACGGCGTCAGATCCATGCCGCCGCCGAACCAGAACACCGGCTCTTCGCCGGCCTTGGTCGCGATCAGCAGACGCACATTCATATGCACGGTCGGGCAGTGCGGATTGTGCGGATGCAGCACGAGCGACACGCCCATTGCTTCGAAACCACGGCCGGCGAGTTGCGGACGCGCGGCGCTCGCCGAACCCGGCAAGGCGTCGCCGGCGACGTCCGAAAAACCGATGCCGGCCCGCTCGAAGAAGTTGCCGCCTTCCAGAATCCGCGTGTAGCCGCCGCCGCGCAGCTTCTCGCCGGGCCCGCGCTGCCATGCGTCGGTGGCGAACGGCGTGCCGTCGAACGCGCCGAGCGTGTCCGCGATATGCGTTTGCAGGCCTTGCAGCCAGCTGCGCACGGCCTGTGCGTCGTAGCTCGAATCGGTCATGAATGAAGATGCTGAGGGCGGCACGCTCGTCGTGCCGCGGGTTCATCGTGAAGGGCGACGGCCGGGCCGGCGTCAGGGGGAACCTGCGAAGGCGCGGCCATACGGTTTTTCGCTTCGGGCGGAATACTGCCGCCGCGACGGGCTTCGGTCAGGCCACGTCGGGCCTGAGTCGGGTCATATCTGCCCAGGTCATGCTGCGGGCGCGGATAGCGAAGCGAAACCCGCCGCGAAAACCCGCAGTGTAGCGCCGTTGGCGCCGCACGCGGGCAAGTGGGGTCGTGGCTTAGTGCTTGCCGTCGGTCTTGACGTCGTGCTTGCGATTCAACGCACGGTAGCCGATGTCGCGGCGATACTGCATGCCGTCGAACGAGATCTGGTTGATCGTTTCGTACGCGACCGACTGCGCGCTGCGCACCGAATCCGCCAGTCCCACCACGCACAGCACGCGGCCGCCCGAGGTGGTCAGCTTGCCGTCCGCCAGCGTAGTGCCGGCGTGGAACGTGACCGAATCCGCCGTTTCAGCCGGAATGTCGTTGATGCGGTCACCCTTGCGCGGCGTGTCCGGATAGTTATACGCGGCGAGCACGACGCCGAGCGCGGTGCGGCGATCCCACTCCAGTTCCACCGTATCCAGCGTGCCGGCGATGGCCTGCTCGACCACCTTCGAATAGTCGCCCTTCAGACGCGCCATGATCGGCTGCGTTTCCGGGTCGCCCATGCGGCAGTTGAATTCGAGCGTTTTCGGGTTGCCTTGCGCGTCGATCATCAGACCGGCGTACAGGAAACCCGTGTAGCGGATGCCTTCCTTCTCCATGCCGCGCACGGTGGGCAGGATGATTTCGCGCATCACGCGGGCGTGCAGTTGCGGCGTGACGATCGGCGCGGGCGAGTAGGCGCCCATGCCGCCCGTGTTCGGACCCTGGTCGCCGTCGAGCAGACGCTTGTGATCCTGGCTCGACGCGAGCGCCAGCACATGCTTGCCGTCCACCATCACGATGAAGCTCGCTTCCTCGCCGGTGAGGAATTCCTCGATCACGACACGCGCGCCGGCGTCGCCGAGCTTGTTGTCCGACAGCATCATGTCGACGGCGGCGTGCGCTTCTTCCAGCGTTTGCGCGACCACCACGCCCTTGCCCGCGGCGAGGCCGTCGGCCTTGATGACGATTGGTGCGCCCTTGGCGTCGAGATACGCGTGCGCGGCGGCGACGTCGGCGAAGGTTTCGTATTCGGCCGTCGGGATCGCATGGCGCTTCATGAACGCCTTGGCGAAGTCTTTCGAGCTTTCGAGCTGGGCGGCTTCTTTGGTCGGCCCGAAAATCTTCAGACCGCGCGAGCGGAACAGATTGACGATGCCGGCTGCGAGCGGCGCCTCCGGCCCGACCAGCGTGAAGGCGATCTGTTCCTGTTCGACGAAATCGGCGAGCGCAGCCGGCTCGGTGATGTTGACGTTGCGCAGACGCTCGTCCTGGGCGGTGCCGCCGTTGCCCGGAGCAACGTAGACGAGCTGAACCCGCGGCGATTGCGCGAGCTTCCATGCGAGTGCATGTTCGCGACCGCCGGAACCGACGACGAGTAACTTCATGTGAATCCCCGAGACTTAAAAACCATAAACGGCTGACGCAGCACGCTCAGCCGTGGAATGAGAGCAAGATTCGCAAACAGCCCGCAGCAGCCGGTGGCGGCGCGCAGGGCACAGTACGAACCCGGGTGGTCGCGTGATGTGAGGTCAGACACGCACGCCCGCTCAGCAACAACGCGAGGGCCAGACGGCGGCGCGGGCGTGGGTGCATGCAAGTGCAAGTGCCAGTGCCACTGCAAGTGCATGCGCCACGCGCTGCCGTGGCACGCTCATTCGTCGGCGATCGCGGCGTTTGTATAGACTTCCTGCACGTCGTCCAGATTCTCCAGCGCGTCGAGCAGCTTCTGCATTTTCACGGCGTCTTCGCCGGTGAACTCGACTTCCGTCTGAGGTTTCATCGTCACCTCGGCCAGTTCGGCCTTGAAGCCGGCGGCTTCCAGCGCCGACTTCACCTTCGGGAAATCGTTCGGCGGGCACAGCACTTCGATACTGCCGTCTTCGTTCGTGACGACGTCGTCGGCGCCGGCTTCGAGCGCGGCTTCCATCAGCTTGTCTTCCGCCGTGCCGGGCGCGAACAGGAACTGGCCGACGTGATCGAACATGAACGACACCGAGCCGTCCGTGCCCATGTTGCCGCCGTTCTTCGAGAACGCGTGACGCACTTCCGCCACCGTGCGCGTGCGGTTGTCGGTCATGGTGTCCACGATCACCGCCGCGCCGCCGATGCCGTAGCCTTCGTAGCGGATTTCTTCGTAGCTTGCGCCGTCCACGCCGCCCACGCCACGCTGGATCGCGCGGTTGACGTTATCTTTCGGCATGTTGGCGTCGTACGCCTTTTCGACGGCGAGCCGCAGGCGCGGGTTCGAGTCGATGTCGCCGCCGCCCATGCGCGCCGCGACCTGGATTTCCTTGATGAGCCGCGTCCAGACCTTGCCGCGCTTGGCGTCGGCCGCTGCTTTCTTATGCTTGATGTTGGCCCATTTCGAATGACCCGCCATACCTGTTCTCCATCGCGCGCGCCGGTGGGGCGCACGCATTGTGCAATTGTCGTTGCGATGTCGGGCGCTTGCTCGTGTTCGCGCGCCTGTGCGCGCGTTCGCGGTATTGTGCGCCTCGCTGTCAAACCGCCCGCTGCCTGACTGTCCGGCTCAACTGTTCGTGGCCAACCCGCCGTGGCTGTGCGTATCGACCCTGATCGCGGCCAGCCGGGCCCGGCTGGCGGGACCGCGAGTCGGCAGCGCGATTGGGACGGGGCGGTGCGGCTCGCACGCGGCAAACGCCGCGCCGGCCTGCCAGGCCCCGCGAAAGGCGCGGGGCGCCAGGCGGTGTGGTCGACGGTAGTGCGAGTTGAGCCGCTCTTTGAGCGGATTCGAATTTTATCACGCCGCAGGGGCGCGGCAGAGGACGAGATAGCGGCGAACACCGCGAAAAGTGCGTGATGACGGCGGCTGGCGCGCGCCGTCAAGCGTTTTTCAGGCCGCTTTCAGTTTTTCGTGCCGAACAGGCGGTCGCCGGCGTCGCCGAGACCCGGCACGATGTACGCGTGCTCGTTCAGATGCGAATCGAGCGAGGCGACATACAGCTTGACGTCCGGATGGGCGTCCTGGAACACCTGCACGCCTTCGGGCGCGGCGACCAGCGCGAGGAACATGATGTTCTCGCCGGCCACGTTGCGGCGCTTGAGCACGTCGACCGCATGCACCGCGGAGTAGCCGGTCGCGACCATCGGATCGCACAGGATGAACACGCGGTCTTCGAGGTCGGGCAGACGCACCAGATATTCGACCGGGCGATGATCTTCGGCACGGTACACGCCGATGTGGCCCACCCGCGCCGACGGCACCAGTTCCAGCAGGCCGTCCGACATGCCGATGCCGGCCCGCAGCACCGGTACGATCGCCAGCTTCTTGCCGGCGATCACCGGCGCGTCGATCTCGACGAGCGGCGTGGTCAGGCGGCGCGTGGTCATGGGCAGATTGCGGGTGATCTCGTAGCCCATCAGCAGCGTGATTTCACGCAGCAGTTCGCGGAACGTGCGAGTCGAGGTGTCCCGGTCGCGCATATGCGACAGCTTGTGCTGGATCAGCGGGTGATCGAGGATGAAGAGATTGGGAAAACGGCTGTCCTGGGTCATGGCGGGTGCGCACGGGGCGGCTAGAGGGATCGGTTCGGCGCGTCGCGCGGCCGGGAAACCGGCAGGCTGGCGGACGCGCCACGGCGCAAGTTTACCGAAAGAGTGCCGCCGGAAGATACCGGAGATTGCAGCGGCCCGCCGCAGTCCGGCACCGATTCTTCTAGAATCGGGGAAACTTGCCGCGCGAGGGGCCGGGATATCTCGCCAGGGCCGAGGCCGAGGGGAGAGCGCGCGAGGCGGTCCGCGGTTTCGCCAGAATGCGGCCCCGGACCTGTCGCTTTACGCCAGGCCTCTGAGGAACGTAAGAAAACTTGCGGCGGCCCGGTGTCTCGCACGCGGCACAACTTCACGAGGAGCACACATATGGACATGGGAATCGCAGGACGCACCGCGCTGGTCTGCGCGGCCAGCAAAGGCTTGGGGCGCGGCTGCGCGGAAGCGCTCGCCGCCGAAGGCGTCAACCTGACGATCGTCGCGCGCACCGCCGAGACGCTGGAGGCGACCGCCGCCGAGATTCGCAAGCAAAGCGGCGTGGAAGTGAAGACGGTGGCCTGCGACATCACCACGCCGGAAGGCCGGGCAGCGGCGCTCGCCGTTTGTCCGCAGCCGGACATTCTGGTCAACAACGCGGGCGGCCCGCCGCCGGGCGACTTTCGCGACTTTACGCACGAAGACTGGATCCGTGCGCTCGAAAGCAACATGCTCACGCCGATCGAGCTGATACGCGCGACCATCGACTCGATGAGCGCGAAAGGTTACGGGCGCATCGTCAATATCACGAGTTCGGCGGTGAAGGCGCCGATCGACGTGCTCGGGTTGTCCAATGGCGCGCGCTCGGGGCTGACGGGCTTCGTCGCGGGACTGGCGCGCAAGGTCGCGCCCACCGGTGTGACCATCAACAACCTGCTGCCGGGGCTGTTCGACACCGACCGCATCGGCGTCACCTTCGCGGCGCAAGCCAAGGCGCAGAACATTTCCGTCGACGAGGCGCGCAAGCAGCGCACGAAGACGATTCCCGCCGGCCGTTTCGGCACCCGCGAGGAATTCGGCGCTGCCTGCGCGTTCCTGTGCAGCGCGCATGCCGGCTATATCACCGGACAGAACTGGCTGATCGACGGCGGCGCCTATCCCGGGACGTTCTGAACGGCACGTCCTAAAGCATCACCACAAGCACCACCACAAGCATCACCACAACAACGACAATCACAACGGTTTCAGGAGTCTTACGTCATGACCACCCGCATCGCGCTGATCGCGCACGATCACAAGAAGGACGATATCGTCAAACTGGCCGGCGAATACGTCGACACGCTCAGGCGCTGCGACATCGTGGCGACCGGCACGACCGGCGGGCGCATCGCCGACGCGCACGGCCTCGTGGTCGAGCGGATGTTGTCGGGCCCGCACGGCGGTGATCTGCAGATCGGCGCGCAACTCGCGGAAGGGCGCGTGGACATGGTGATCTTCCTGCGCGATCCGATGACGCCGCAACCGCACGAACCGGACATCAACGCGCTGGTGCGCGCGTGCGACGTGCACAACATTCCGTGCGCGACCAACATTTCGACGGCGCGCATGGTGCTCGACTCGCTGACCTTGCGCCTCACGCAACAGGTTTGAGCTTTCGCTCCCGGCACGCCTGAATCAAAACCAACCTCAAGGAGACGTGATGGTCAAAGCAATCCGATTCGATAAAACCGGCGGTCCCGAAGTGATGAAGTGGGTCGACGTCGAAGTCGGCGAACCGGGCGCGGGCGAGATCCGCGTCAGGCAGACGGCGGTTGGGCTGAACTATATCGACGTGTACTTCCGCACGGGTCTCTATCCGTTGCCGTTGCCCGGCGGTCTCGGCATGGAAGCGGCCGGCGAAGTGACGGCGCTCGGATCGGGCGTCAGCGGTCTGAAGGTGGGCGATCGCATCGCGTACGTGGGACGTCCGCCCGGCGCGTATGCGCAGGAGCGCGTGCTGCAGGCGGCGCAGGCGGTGAAAGTACCCGACGCGTTGAGCGACGAGCAGGCCGCCTCGGTGATGCTGCAAGGCCTCACCGCGCAATATCTGCTGCGCCGCACGTATCCCGTGAGAGCCGGCGACACGATCCTGATCCAGGCCGCGGCGGGCGGTGTCGGTCTGCTGGCGTGCCAGTGGGCGAAGGCGCTCGGCGCGACGGTGATCGGCACAGTCGGCTCGGATGAGAAAGCGGAGATCGCCAAGGCGCACGGTTGCGATCACGCGATCGTCTACACGCGCGAGAACTTCACCAAACGCGTGCGCGAGATCACCAACGGCGCGGGCGTGCCGGTGGTGTACGACTCGATCGGTAAAGACACGTTTACGGGCTCGCTCGATTGCCTCGCGCCGCTCGGCCTGTTCGTGAGCTTCGGCAATGCGTCGGGGCCGTTGCCGCCGATCGATTCGTCGGAATTCGCCGGACGTGGCTCACTGTTCTTCACGCGTCCGACGCTCTTTACCTACATCGCCAAACGCAGCGATTACGAGGCAATGTCCACCGAGTTGTTCGACGTGCTGGTGTCGGGCAAGGTCAAGACGAGCATCAATCAGCGTTACGCTTTGTCGGACGTTGGCCAAGCGCATGCGGATCTCGAAGGGCGCCGCACAACGGGCTCGACAGTGCTCCTGCCGTAACGGACGACGATGACCCGAGCGCGATAACGACGGCCGTATAAAAACGAAGCTCATTGAAGGACGCGCCCAAGCCCTGGTCAAACCGGCGCCTTACGCCGCAAAGCCTGACGCAGCCCACCCAAGGCTGTTCCATCGCAGGATGGAACAGCCTTGTTCGTTTACGCGATTTTTATACACGCCACGCCATCTTTGACCAGGCCTTTACGCGCTTCGGCATAACGTTGCGGCTATCCAAAGTCCGTGTAATGGAGAACAAAAATGGATGTGCTGTATGTCGGGGGGCTGGTGCTGTTTGCCGCGCTGACCTTCGCGTTGATTGCCGGCTGCGAGAAGTTGATGCAGTTCCGCCGTGGGCAGGGAGCGCGCTCATGAACTGGATTCTGTGGTTATCGGGCGCGGCGACCGCGCTGCTGTTCGCCTATCTGGTCTATGCGCTGTTGCGCGCGGAGGACATTGAATGAACTCGAACAATGTCCTGCAAGCGGGCCTCTTCATCGTCGTGCTGCTGGCAGCCGCGGTGCCGATGGCCCGTTATCTGAGCGCCGTGATGGACGGCAGTTCGCGCGTGGTCCGCTTCGGCGGTCCCGTCGAGCGTCTGCTGTATCGCATCGCGGGCGTCGATCCGTCCAGGGAAATGAGCTGGAAGCACTACGCGATCGCCACGATCGCCTTCAACGTGCTCGGCGTCGCGTTTCTCTACGTGCTGTTGCGCGTGCAAGGCTGGCTGCCGGGCAACCCGCAGCAGTTCGGCCCGATGACGGTCGACGGCGCGTTCAACACGGCAATCAGTTTTGTGACCAACACGAACTGGCAGGATTACACGCCCGAGCAGACGGTGGGTTATCTAACGCAGATGCTCGGGTTCACCGTGCAGAACTTCTTCTCGGCGGCCACCGGCATCGTGGTGGTGATTGCGCTGATTCGGGGCTTCGCGCGTCACACGGCACAAACCATCGGCAACTTCTGGGTCGATCTGACCCGCGTGACGCTGTACGTGTTGCTGCCGATGTCGGCGATCGTCGCGGCGCTGTTGATGAGCCAGGGGGTGATTCAGAACTTCAAGACCTATCAGGACGTGCCGACGCTGCAAACCACCTCCTATGCCGCGCCCAAGCTCGACGCGCAAGGCAATCCGGTGAAGGACGCCAAAGGCAATCCGGTCACGGTCGATACGCCCGTGAAGACGCAAACCCTCGCCATGGGCCCGGTCGCGTCGCAGGAAGCGATCAAGATGCTCGGCACCAACGGCGGCGGCTTCTTTAACGGCAACTCGGCGCATCCGTTCGAGAACCCGACGCCGTTCTCGAACTTCCTGCAGATCTTCTCGATCCTGATTATCCCGGCGGCGCTCGCGCTGGTGTTCGGCCGCATGATCGCGGACCGCAAGCAGGGCGTGGCCGTGCTCGCCGCCATGACGATCGCGTTTGCGGTCTGCGTGTTCGGCGAGATCAGCGCGGAGCAGGCCGGCAATCCGGCCATTGCCGCCTTGCATGTCGACCAGTCGGCTAACGCGCTGCAGTCGGGCGGCAATGCGGAAGGCAAGGAGACGCGTTTCGGTATCGCGCAGTCGGGCATCTTCACGGTCGCGACTACCGCGGCTTCGTGCGGCGCGGTCACCAACACGCACGACTCGCTGACGCCGATCGGCGGCCTCTATCCGATGCTGCTGATGCAACTCGGCGAAGTGATCTTCGGCGGCGTGGGTTCCGGCATGTACGGGATGCTCGTGTTCGCGATGCTGGCTGTGTTCGTGGCGGGCCTGATGATCGGCCGCACGCCGGAATACGTGGGCAAGAAGATCGAAGCGTACGAGATGAAGATGGTGTCGATCGTCGTGCTGCTCACGCCGCTGCTGGTGCTGGTCGGCACGTCGATCGCGGTATTGAGCGACGCGGGCAAGGCGGGCATTGCCAACCCCGGCGCGCACGGTTTCTCCGAAATCCTCTATGCGTTCAGCTCGGCGGCCAATAACAACGGCAGCGCATTCGCGGGCCTCACCGTAAGCACGCCGTTCTACAACTGGCTCACCGCAATCGCGATGTGGTTCGGCCGCTTCGGCACGATCATTCCGGTGCTCGCGATTGCCGGTTCGCTGGCCGCGAAAAAGCGCATTGGTGTAACGGGCGGCACGTTGCCCACGCATGGACCGCTCTTCGTCGTGCTGTTGCTCGGCACGGTGCTGCTGGTCGGCGCGCTGACTTATGTGCCCGCGCTCGCGCTCGGTCCTGGTGTCGAACATCTGATCATGATGGGCGCCCATTGAGGCGGCCCGTCGGGATGGCACAAGCGACCAACGACTGAACAGGCGCAAACGGGAAATTCGAGGATTCAATGACTGAACATAATGCAACCCGGTCCATGTTCGACCCAGCGCTGCTGCGCCCGGCGATCGTGGACTCCTTCAAGAAGCTGACGCCGCGCACGCAGTTCCGCAATCCGGTGATGTTCTGCGTGTACGTGGGCAGCATTCTCACGACCATTCTCTGGATCGCCGCGCTCGGCGGCCAGGCCGAGGCGCCCGCGGGCTTCATTCTCGCGGTCACCTTGTGGCTGTGGTTCACGGTGCTGTTCGCCAACTTCGCGGAAGCGCTCGCCGAAGGCCGTTCGAAGGCCCAGGCGGCGTCGCTGCGCAGCGCGAAGAAAGACGTGATGGCCAAGAAGCTGAACGAGCCGCATCCGAAGTCGCCGATCCGCATTCTGACGGCTTCCGATCTGCGCAAGGGCGACGTGGTGCTGGTCGAAACCGGCGACGTAATTCCGGCCGACGGCGAAGTGATCGACGGTGTCGCGTCGGTCGACGAATCCGCGATCACGGGCGAATCCGCGCCGGTGATCCGTGAGTCGGGCGGCGACTTTTCGTCGGTGACGGGCGGCACGCGTGTGCTGTCGGACTGGATCGTGGTGCGGGTCACGGCGAATCCGGGCGAAGCGTTCCTCGACCGCATGATCGCGATGGTGGAAGGCGCGAAGCGTCAGAAAACGCCGAATGAAATCGCGCTGACGATTCTGTTGGTCGCCTTGACGATCGTGATGCTGCTCGCCACCGCGACGCTGCTGCCGTTCTCGATGTTTTCCGTCGAAGCGGCGAAAGCGGGCCACGTGGTGACGATTACTGCACTAGTCGCTCTGTTGGTGTGCCTGATTCCGACCACCATCGGTGGTTTGCTGTCGGCGATCGGCGTGGCCGGCATGAGCCGCATGATGCAGGCGAACGTGATCGCAACCTCGGGTCGCGCCGTGGAAGCCGCCGGCGACGTCGATGTGCTGTTGCTCGACAAGACCGGCACCATCACGCTCGGCAATCGCCAGGCTTCGCAGTTCGTGCCGGCACCGGGCTTGACGGAAGAAGCGCTCGCGGATGCCGCGCAACTGTCGTCGCTTGCCGACGAAACGCCGGAAGGCCGAAGCATTGTCGTGCTGGCGAAGCAGCGCTTCAACATCCGTCAACGCGATATGGCCTCGCTGCATGCCACGTTCCTTGCGTTCACCGCGCAAACGCGCATGAGCGGCGTCGATCTGCCGGGCCGCGAAATTCGCAAGGGCGCGGCCGACGCGGTGAAGAACTACGTCGAAGCTAACGGCGGCCGTTTCCCGAATGAAGTGAGCAACGCCGTGGCCGACGTCGCGCGGCGCGGCAGCACGCCGCTGGTGGTCGCCGAGAAAGGCGAGCAGGGCGCGCGCGTGCTCGGCGTGATCGAGTTGAAGGACGTGGTGAAGGGCGGTATCAAGGAACGTTTCGCCGAACTGCGCAAGATGGGCATCAAGACCATCATGGTGACGGGCGACAACCGTCTGACGGCGGCGGCGATTGCCGCGGAAGCCGGGGTCGACGATTTCCTCGCCGAAGCCACGCCGGAAGCGAAACTCGCCACGATCCGCGCGCACCAGGCTGAAGGGCGCCTCGTGGCGATGACCGGCGACGGCACCAACGACGCCCCGGCGCTCGCGCAGGCGGATGTGGCGGTGGCGATGAACACCGGCACGCAGGCCGCGAAGGAAGCCGGCAACATGGTCGACCTCGATTCGAATCCGACCAAGCTGATCGAGATCGTGGAGATCGGCAAGCAGATGCTGATGACGCGCGGTTCGCTCACCACGTTTTCGATTGCCAACGACGTCGCCAAATACTTCGCGATCATTCCGGCCGCGTTCGCCACGACCTACCCGGCGCTGAATGCGCTCAACGTGATGCATCTCGCCACGCCGGCCTCGGCGATCATGTCGGCGGTGATTTTCAACGCGCTGATCATCGTGCTGCTGATTCCGCTGGCCCTCAAGGGCGTGCGTTATCGCGCGCTGGGCGCGGCGATCCTGCTGCGCCGCAATCTGCTGATCTACGGTTTGGGCGGGATCATCGTGCCGTTTATCGGCATCAAGCTGATCGATATGGTGCTGGCCGCGTTCGGTTGGGTTTAAGCGCCAGTGCGCTAGCTCGCCAGTTCACAAGGAATCATTCATCATGAAAAATCTGTTGCGTCCGTTGATCGTGATCTTCGCGGTGCTCGCCGCCGTCACCGGCCTTGCTTATCCCGCCGTGATGACCGCGGTCGGTCAGGCGGCCTTCCACGATCAGGCCAACGGCAGCCTGCTCGAACAGGACGGCAAGGTGGTCGGCTCGAAGCTGATCGGCCAGCAGTTCGATGCGCCGCAATACTTCTGGGGCCGCCTGTCGGCCACCAGTCCGATGCCGTACAACGCGCAGGGTTCAGGCGGCTCGAACCTCGGTCCGACCAATCCGGCGTTGCTCGACGAAATAAAAGGCCGCCTCGACGCGTTGAAAGCCGCCGGCACCGATATGTCGAAGCCGGTGCCGGTCGATCTGGTGACGTCGTCGGGCAGCGGTCTCGACCCGGAGATCAGCCCTGCCGCGGCGGCTTATCAGATCGAACGCGTCGCCAAGGCACGCAAGCTCGCAGCGAACGACGTGCAGGCGCTGGTGGATCGTTATACGAGCGGCCGTCAGTTCGGTATTCTCGGTGAGCCGCGCGTGAACGTGCTGCAACTGAACCTGGCGCTGGACGAGATGAAGCACGGTTGATCGACGTAACGCAACAGCGCTTCGCTTCACAAAGGCGGCGTCCGCGCGACTCCGCCTTTACCTTTTGACGGCGTGACGCAATAGATGCGACAGCGCCCGTTATTTGCGGCCGCGCCGACGCCGTGCCACCATGCATACACCGACGCTCGTCCAACGATGAAAACCATTGAGCATGAACCGCCCCGATCCCGATGAGTTGCTCGACAAGCTGCAACGCGACGAAGAAAAACGTCAGCGAGGCCGGCTGAAGATTTTTTTCGGCGCGTCGGCGGGCGTCGGCAAAACCTATGCGATGTTGCAGGCCGCGCGCCGCCGTCATGACGAAGGCGCGGACGTGGTGGTCGGCATCGCTGAAACGCATGGCCGCACTGAAACCGCGGCGCTGCTCGACGGTCTCGACGTGCTGCCGCTCGCGCATATCGAATATCGCGGCCGCAAGCTCAACGAGTTCGATCTCGACGCCGCGCTGGCCCGCAAGCCGGCGCTGATTCTCGTCGACGAACTCGCGCATTCGAACGTGCAGGGCGCGCGGCATCTGAAGCGCTGGCAGGACGTGTATGAACTGCTCGACGCGGGCATCGACGTCTATACGACGGTCAATGTCCAGCACCTCGAAAGTCTGAACGACGTGGTCGGCCAGATCACCGGCATTCGGGTCTGGGAGACGGTGCCGGACCGCGTGTTCGACCGTGCCGACGAAGTCACACTGGTCGATTTGCCCGCCGAGGAATTGCTCGACCGCATGCGTGACGGCAAGGTGTATATGCCGCAGCAGGCCGAGCGCGCGGTGCGCAACTTCTTTCGCAAAGGCAATCTGATCGCGCTGCGCGAGCTGGCGTTGCGCCGTACCGCGGATCGCGTCGATGCGCAAATGCACGAGTACCGCGCTGACCGTTCGATTCAGCGCATCTGGCAGGCGCGCGAGCGCTTGCTGGTGTGCGTCGGCCCCGGCCCGGAAGCGCCGATGCTGGTGCGCGCGGCGGCGCGCCTCGCGGCCAGCCTGAAGGCCGACTGGATCGCCGTCTATGTGGAAACGCCGGCCTTGCAGCGTCTGCCGGATGCGCGCCGCGAACGCACGCTCAATGCGTTGAAGCTCGCCGCGGAACTCGGCGCCGAAACCGCAACGCTCGCGGCCGCCGACGCGGCTGTCGCGTTGATCGGCTATGCGCAGGCGCGCAACGTGTCGAAGCTGGTGGCCGGCGCGTCGGCACGCACGGGCTTGAGGCGCTGGCTGCGTCGTCCGCTCGGCGAACGGATCGCCGAAAACGCGGGCGATCTCGATCTCACGTTGATTCGCGCCTCGTCCGAGCGCGACGGCGGCGAGCATCGGCATCTGTTGAACACCACGGCGAACGCATGGCGCGAGGCGCTGAGCGCGGCGCGCGAGCGCCGCTCGCCGCCGCGCGCCTATGGCTTCGCGCTGTTGATCTGCGCGGCCATCACGCTGCTGGCGAGCCAGTTGATCGACCATATCGATCTGACCAATCTCGTCATGCTGTATCTGCTCGGCGTGATCTTCGCGGCGGTGAAACTGGGGCGCGGGCCAGGCGTGCTGCTGTCGTTCATGAGCGTGGCCGCGTTCGATTTCTTCTTCGTGCCGCCGCGCATGTCGCTGTCGGTCTCCGATACGCAATATCTGCTGACCTTCTTCGGCATGCTGCTGACCTCGCTGGTGATCAGCCATCTCACCTCGAGCCTGCGCCGCGAGGCGAGCGTGGCGCGGCGCCGCGAGCAGCGCACCGGCGCGATGTACGCGATGGCGCGCGAACTGGCTGCGGCGCTGACCATGGAACAGATCGTCGGTATCGGCAGCCGGCATGTGAGCGAGGTGTTCGGCGCGCGCGTGGCGATTCTGTTGCCGGACAGCGCCGATCAGGTGAAGCAGAAGATCGAGGATCCCGACGCGGCGATCACGCTCGAAGGCGACATGCTCGATAGCGATGTCGGCCAATGGGTCTACGATCAGCAGAAGCCGGCCGGCCACGGCACCGACACGCTGCCGGCCGCCGCCGCGCTCTACCTGCCGCTCAAGGCTCCGATGCGCACGCGCGGCGTGCTCGCTGTGGTGATGCGCGACGACGGCGAGCTCGACGTGCCCGAGCAGCAGCGCATGCTCGACGCCTTCGCCGCACAGATCGCGCTAGCGCTGGAGCGGGTGCATTACGTCGATATCGCCCGCGATGCGCTCGTCAGCATGGAGTCGGAGCGCTTGCGCAACTCATTGTTGTCGGCGATCTCGCACGATCTGCGCACACCGTTGACGACCATCGTCGGCTTTTCGTCGATGCTGGAGCAAGCGCCCGAGGCGCGGCCCAACCGCGAGTTGGTCGAAGCGATTCACGAGGAAGCGCTGCGCATGACCGGCATCGTGACGAATCTGCTCGACATGGCGCGGTTGCAGGCGGGCAGTCTGCAACTGAACCAGCAATGGACGCTGCTGGAAGAGACGGTAGGCGCCGCGCTGCGCGCGTGCAAACGCGTGCTGGCGGATCATCCGGTGCAGGTGAAACTGCCCGCGGATCTGCCGCTCTTGCACCTCGACGCCGTGCTGATGGAGCGCCTCTTCTCCAACCTGTTCGAGAACGCCGCCAAATACACCGCGCCGGCCACGCCGCTGACGATCGGCGCGCAGCGTCTCGACGCGGACGGCAAGTCGTTCGTGCGCGTGAGCGTCGACGATAGCGGCCCGGGCCTGCCCGCCGGCATGGAAGCGCGCGTGTTCGAGAAATTCACCCGTGGCGAGAAGGAGTCGGCCAAGCCGGGCATCGGCCTGGGACTCGCAATCTGCCGCGCGATCGTGGAAGCGCACGGCGGTACAATCGGCGCGCTCAATCGCGTTGCGGCGGACGGCCGTGTCGAGGGCGCGCGCTTCTGGTTCACGCTGCCGGTGGACACACCGCCCGACGCACCCGATGCATTGGAAAACGAAGGCGCCGATTCCTTGACCCACGCCGACACCGGCAGCGATTCAACTCTTAATTCGCTTTCCAAGCCTAGTCATGAGTGACCCGAGCATCACCGTCGTCCTGATTGAAGACGAAAAGCAGATTCGCCGCTTCGTGCGAACCGCGCTGGAAGGCGAGGGCATCGTCGTGCACGATGCCGAAACCGGCAAGCAGGGTCTCGTCGAAGCCGCGACGCGCAAGCCGGATCTGGTGATCGTCGATCTCGGCCTGCCCGACACCGACGGTCTGGACGTGATCCGCGAACTGCGCGGCTGGAGCGAGCTGCCGGTGATCGTGCTGTCGGCGCGCACCCAGGAAAGCGAGAAAGTCGCCGCGCTCGACGCCGGCGCGGACGACTATCTCACCAAGCCGTTCGGCGTGTCCGAGTTGCTGGCGCGGATTCGCGCGCACATGCGGCGGCGCAATCAGGGCGGCGCGAACGAGACGCCGCAGGTGCGCTTCGGCACGGTCATGGTCGATCTGGCCTTGCGGCAGGTGAGCCGCGATGGCGCGGCGGTCCATCTGACGCCGATCGAATACCGGCTGCTGGCGACGCTCGTGCGCCACGCCGGCCGGGTGCTGACGCATCGCCAGTTGCTGCGCGACGTGTGGGGGCCGTCGCATGTCGAGAGCCATCACTATTTGCGCATCTATATGGCGCATCTGCGCGGCAAGCTGGAGCGCGACCCGGCGCAGCCGGAACACATCGTCACGGAGACGGGTGTCGGATACCGGCTGGTGGGCGCGGTTTGAGCATGTGGCGACAATTTGCCACGGCGGCACGCGTGTCCCGGCAGCGAGCGGCCGCCGGCGGCCTCGGGCGATGTTGGTATAATTACAGATCGTAAGGACGACCTTGCGGTTTCACAAACGGGGACGGCCCCATCTGACCATGGAGCTGTCTCATGTCCTGGATTCTTCTGTTGATTGCCGGTTTGCTCGAAGTCGCGTGGGCGGCCGGTCTCAAAACCTCCGAAGGTTTCACCCGGCTCTGGCCGTCCGTGTTCACGATCGTGACGGCGCTCGGCAGCTTTGTGCTGCTCGCCATGGCCATGCGTCAGTTGCCGCTCGGCACCGCGTACGCGGTATGGACGGGGATTGGCGCGGTCGGCGCGTTCATCTTCGGCATCGTGATGATGGGCGAGGCGCTGAGCGTCGCGCGAGTCGCCAGCGCGGCGCTGATCGTGATCGGATTGATCGGCCTGAAGCTGTCTTCCGGGCACTGAGTCTCGCACTTCAAACCGCCGCCGGGCGTCGTTAGCCATCTGTCTGCGCCCGGCCCGCACCTCCATTAAAGCCGCCCATTTATTCGCCGCTCTGCGTTCTGCGAATTAACGTGGCTATAATGAGATCGAATCCAACCTGAAATTGTCCGCGGCCCATTTGGCGCGACCGGCTTGGCGCGGGTCTGACGACTTCGATGCGCGGCCCCATTTGTGGCCCGTCGAAACGCCCGGCACGCACAGCGCGCCTGGAGGCGGCCATGCTTGAATCACTTTCGCTCGCGGCGGGGCTCTCATGGGGCAGCGGCCTGCGCCTCTATCTGACAGTTCTGCTGGCCGGCGTGTTCGCCCGTCTCGGCCTCGTCCATCTCCCCGATACGCTGTCCGCGCTGTCCTCGCCGTGGGTCATCGGCGTGGCGGGCGTGCTCACGGTCACCGAATTCCTCGCCGACAAAATCCCCGCGTTCGATTCGCTGTGGGACGCGGTCCATACCTTCATTCGTATTCCGGCGGGCGCTGTGCTGGCCGCCGGCGCGCTCGGCCATGCCGATCCGGCGCTGCTGACCGTGGCCGCGCTCGCGGGCGGCACGCTCGCCGGCACGGCGCACCTCGCCAAGGCCGGCACGCGCGCATTGATCAATCTGTCGCCGGAACCGGTGTCCAATGTGGTGACCTCCACCGCTGAAGACGGGCTCGTGTTCGGCGGCATGCTGCTCGCGCTGTTCGTGCCGCTGGTGTTTCTGGTGCTGATGATCGGTTTCCTGATGCTGGCCGGCTGGGCGTTGCCGCGTCTCTGGCGCGGGGTGCAGGGCGGTTTTCGCGGTATGGCGACGCACATGGTGTCGCGCTTCGCCAGGAGCAGGCACGATTGAGCGATACGGTACGGGGTTCCGCCGCGCGTAGAGCGTTACCGACGACGACGCGCCGGTTCGGTGGCATGGATCTGGTGCGCCAGTCCATTCGCATGACGTCGCGCGACTGGCGCGCGGGCGAGTTGACGATGCTTCTGCTGGCGCTGGTGCTGGCCGTCGCGGCGCTGTCGAGCGTCGGCTTTCTGGCTGACCGCTTGCACCAGGGGCTCGAGCGCGACGCGCGGCGCATGATTGCCGCCGACTTCATCGTGCGGGCCGATCATCCAGTCGATCCGCAATTCGCCGGGCAAGCGAAGGCGCTCGGCCTGAATACCGCCAGCACGGCGATCTTTCCCAGCATGATCAATTCGACCGGCGCGCAGCCGGTCTCGCGGCTCGCCGCCATCAAGGCGGTGTCGCCGGGTTATCCGCTGCGCGGCGCGTTGCGCATTGCGTCGGCGCCGGGCGCGGCGGACCATCCTGCGCGCTCGATTCCGCCGCCGGGTGTCGTGTGGGTCGATCAGGCGCTGCTCGACGCGTTGAAGGTGCATGTTGGCGATAGCGTGAAAGTCGGCGGCCGCAACTTCACGATCGGCGCGGTGATCACGCGCGAACTCGACCGCGGTTTTTCGTTCGTCAATTTCTCGCCGCGCCTGATGCTGCGCGCCGACGACGTGCCGTCCACCGGTCTCGTCACCTACGGCAGCCGCGTAACGTACCGCCTGCTGGTCGCGGGCGCGGACGAGTCCGTCAAGCGTTTCGCGCAGTTTGCGCATGAGCGCGTGGACGGCGGCAAGATGCGCGGCGTCGCGCTCGAATCGTTGCAGGACGGTCAGCCGCAAGTGCGCCAGACGCTCGACCGCGCGAGCCACTTCCTCACGCTCGTCTCGCTGCTCACCGCGTTGCTGGCGGCCGTGGCGATTGCGATGGCCGCGCACAGGTATATGCGCCGTCATCTGGACGGCTGCGCGGCGATGCGTTGCCTCGGCGTCAGCCAGTCGACTTTGCGTGCGCTCTTTACGCTGGAATTCGTCGGGCTCGGGTTGATCGGCGGCGCGCTGGGTGTGGCGCTCGGTTTTCTGGGGCATCTCGCACTGCTCACGTGGCTCGGCAGTCTGATCGATGTCGCGCTCCCCTATCCGACGGCATGGCCGGCGCTCGAAGGCATCGCGGCCGGTCTCGTGCTGCTGCTCGGCTTTGCATTGCCGCCTCTGTTGCCGCTCACGCGCGTGCCGCCAGTGCGCGTGCTGCGCCGCGAGTGGGGCGAAGCAGGGCGCACGGCGTGGGCGGCTTACGCGCTCGGCATCGCGCTATTCGCCGCGCTGCTGATCATTGCGGCGGGCGAGTTGAAGCTCGGCGGAATCGTCGCGGGCGGTTTCGCGGGCGGGATGCTGGTGTTTGCATGCATCGCGCGGCTGGCGTTGTGGGGTGCGGCGCGGGTCGTGCGCAGCGAGCGTGTGAATGCGAGCATCGGCTGGCGTTATGCGCTGGCGTCGCTCGAACGGCGCAGCAGTGCCAGCGCATTGCAGATCACCGCGCTCGGCATCGGGCTGATGTGCCTGTTACTGATCGCGATGACGCGCAACGATCTCGTGGCCGGCTGGCGCAAATCGACGCCGCCCGATGCGCCGAACGAATTCATCATCGACATCCAGCCTGATCAGCGCGACGCCGTCACGCAGTATCTGAACACGCAGGGCGTGCCCGGCACGGTGCTCGCGCCGATGGTGCGCGGACGGCTCACGGCGATCAACGGCAAGCCGGTCAACCCCGATTCATTCAAGGGCGACGACGCCAAACGTCTGGTGGATCGCGAATTCAATCTGTCGTACACCACCGAGCTGCCCGACGACAACCGCCTCGCCGCCGGCACCTGGTACGGCGACACGAAAACGCCGCAGATTTCGATCGAGCAGGGCCTCGCCAAACTGATCAACGTGAAGCCCGGCGACATGCTGCGTTTCGACGTGACCGGCTTGCAGATCGACGCGCCGGTCACGAGTGTGCGCAAGCTCGACTGGGGTTCGTTCAAGGTCAACTTTTTCGTGCTGATGCCACCCGCGGCATTGCAGGATTTCCCCGCGACATTCATCACGAGCTTCCATTTGCCGCAGGAAAAACAGTCGACGGTCGACGGCCTGATCGCCGCCTATCCGAACCTCACGGCCATCGACACCGGCCCGATTCTCGCGCAGGTGCAGCGCGTGTTGCAGCAGGTGATCGGCGCGGTGCAATTCCTGTTCGCGTTCACGCTCGCGGCGGGCGTGCTCGTGCTGTACGCGGCGCTCGCCGGCACGCGCGATGAGCGTATGCGAGAATCCGCGCTGCTGCGTGCGCTGGGCGCCTCGCATCGACAGGTGCGGGCGGTGCAGATCGCCGAATTCGTCGCGGTGGGCGCGCTGGCGGGCTTGATGGCGGCGGCCGGTGCGCAGGCCATCGGTTACGTGCTGGCGACGCGGGTGTTCGAGTTTTATCTGAGCTTCAATCCCTGGGTGTTGCCGGCGGGCGTTGCCGCCGGCATCGCGTGCGCCGGCGTGGGCGGCTGGCTGAGCCTGCGGCATGTGCTGGCGCGGCCCGCGCTGCAATCGCTGCGGGACGCGTGATTTTTTCTTATCGGTTAGTGAGCAGGTATGAGTGATTTGAACGACGAAGTGTCCGCGGCCCAGCCGACGGCCTTCGAACTGGTGGGCGGCGAAGCGCGTGTGCGCGAACTGGTCGACCGCTTTTACGACCTGATGGATCTCGAAGCGGACTTCGCCGGCATCCGCGCGCTGCATCCCAAATCGCTCGACGGTTCGCGCGACAAGTTCTTCTGGTTCCTGTGCGGCTGGTTAGGCGGACCCGATCACTACATTAGCCGCTTTGGGCACCCGCGTTTGCGCGCGCGGCATCTGCCGTTCGCAATCGCGTCGAGCGAGCGCGATCAGTGGCTCAGATGCATGGCGTGGGCGATGGAAGACGTCGGTCTCAGCGAGCCGCTGAGGGAACGGCTTCTGGGCTCGTTCTTCGAAACGGCCGACTGGATGCGCAACCGGAATGGCTAACGTGTCGGGCTCGGCATCCGGCGCGGCATCGCCGGACTACGCTGACTTGCCTCAGGAAGCGCGCGAGGTCCTCGACTGCTGGTTCGGCGTACCGGGCGCGCCGGAATACGGCACCGAGCGCAAAATCTGGTTTTCACGCGATTCGGCTTTCGACGCGATGCTGCGCGAGCGCTTCGGTGCGCTGATCGACGCGGCGCGTGAGTCCGCGCTCGATAGCTGGACGCAAACGCCACTCGGCGCGCTGGCGCTTGTCATCGTGCTGGATCAGTTCTCGCGCAATTGTCATCGCGGCACAGCGCGCGCGTTTGCGGCCGATCAGAAGGCATTGCCCGTCGCGCGGCAAATCGTCGCCAGTGGCGCCGACCGCGAGTTGCCCACCGTGCACCATCGCGCGTTCGCCTATCTGCCGTTCGAGCACGATGAAACGCTCGAAGGCCAGCGCGAGTCGCTGCGTCTTTTCAGGCAACTGGAAGCGGAGCCGGGTGGCAAATCGTACTACCGGTTCGCGGTGCGGCACGCGGAAATCGTCGAGCGTTTCGGGCGCTTTCCGCATCGCAATGCGACGCTCGGGCGTACCTCGACGGCTGAGGAAATCGCCTTTCTGGGTACTCCCGGTTCATCGTTCTAGGCGCGCGGCGCCGGTACTATTCGTCGATCACCGCTCTCGCGGCCCTTGGGGTAAGCACGCAAATCACGCCAGTTCGTTCGCGTCACTCGCGAAAGGCAAAGCGGGTGCTCGTGCATGCATGCGGCCGGTTATAACGGGAAAAGGGGAAGCGGGCGGGCGCCTAGCGTCCGCCGGACACGTCGAGCAGCGCGCCCGTCACATACGAGGCGGCATCGCTCAACAACCAGACGATGGTCTCGGCCACTTCATCAGCCGTGCCGGGACGGCCCAGCGGCGTGGTCGCGCCGAGCTGCGCGGCGCGTTCGGGTTTGCCGCCGCTCGCATGAATCTCGGTGTCGATCAGGCCGGGGCGCACCGCGTTCACGCGCACGCCGCGCGGGCCGAGTTCCTTGGCGAGGCCGAGCGTCATTGTGTCGACGGCGCCTTTCGAGCCGGCGTAGTCGACGTATTCGTTCGGTGAACCGAGACGCGAAGCCGCCGACGACACGTTGACGATCACGCCGCCCGCGCCGCCGCGATCCGTCGACATGCGCCGCGCGGCTTCGCGCGCGCATAGATACGCGCCGAGCACGTTGACGTCGAACATGCGTTTCAGGCGCGCGACGTCCATATCGGCGAGCTGGCTGGACGGCGCGACAATGCCTGCGTTGTTGACGAGCGCGTCGATTCGGCCGAACCTCTGCTCAAGCGCGTCGAACATTGCGAGCACGTCGGCTTCATTCGCGACGTCGCCCGCAATCGTCAACGCCTGGCCGCCTGCGCGATCGACTTCGGCGGCGGTGTCCTGCGCGGCAGCGAGATTGCGCGCGTAATTCACGCCGACGGACCAGCCGCGCGCACCCAGCAAACGCGCCGTCGCGCGGCCAATGCCGCGGCTGCCACCGGTGATCAGAACGGCTTTCGTCATCGCAACCTCGACGTTAAGGGACAGTCAGACCGCGTCGCGCTTGATCGCCCACTTGTCGGCGACGGGCGGTTGATAGCGTTGCAGCTTGCCGATCAAGGCGACAGGATCGGCATCGATCTGCAGGATGTCGAAATAGGTCTGGCGCATGAAGCCTTCGTCGACCGTGTGCTGAAGCATGTTGATCAACGGATCGTAGAAGCCGTCGATATTCAGCACTGCCACCGCCTTCTGGTGATAGCCGAGTTGCGCCCACGTGTAGACCTCGAACAGCTCTTCGAGCGTGCCCGCACCGCCCGGCATCGCGACGAACGCATCGGACAGGTCGGCCATCATCTTCTTGCGATGATGCATGTCGGGCACCACATGCAATTCGGTCAGGCCGTTATGGCCGACTTCCTTGTTGACCAGCAGCTCGGGAATCACGCCGATCGCGCGGCCGCCTTCGGCCATCACCGTGTCGGCGATCACGCCCATCAGGCCGACCTTGCCGCCGCCGTACACCAGTGCAAGATCGGCTTGCACCAGCGCGCGGCCGAAGGCACGCGCCGCTTCCGCATACAAGGGTTTGGCTCCGTTGGAAGAGCCGCAATACACGCACACCGACTTCATGCTCAAACGTCCTTCGGTTCGTTGCGGGGCGCGGCGCCTTCCTTGGGCGGCAGGTAGTCGTAAAACTCGCGCTTGGGCAGCTTGCCCGACACGAGGTCGTCGAAAATCTGCCGTGAGCGGCCGCGCAGATAAGGCGCCATCAGCGACACGATCTGCACGCTCACCTGATGCAGTTCCGCGCGAATCGCTTCCTGCTCGTTGTATTTGCGCGGATTCATCACGAACTGATACGAGAGCCAGTACGTGCCGATCACGCCGACGTTGGTGGCGATCACATGAAGCTCTTCCGGCGTGACGACCATTTCGCCGTCGGCCACGAGTTGCTCGCAGAACTGGCTTGCAAAACGCACCTTGTGGCTGATGATCTGCTTGAAGTGCGTTTCGAGCGTGCGATTGCGCGCCAGCAGATCGTTCAGATCGCGATACAGGAAACGGTAGCGCCACGTGAAATCGACCATGTACTGCAGATACGACCACATTTCGTCGATGGTCGCGCGGTGGTCTTCGGGGAAACGCAGACGCTTTTCGATCTCCTGCTCGAACTGGCTGAAGATGCTGTTGATGATGTCGTCTTTGTTGCGGAAGTGGTAGTACAGGTTGCCTGGACTGATTTCCATTTCCTCGGCGATCGTCGTCGTCGTGACGTTCGGCTCGCCGATTTCGTTGAACAGTTTCAGCGACAGTTCGAGAATCCGTTCGCGCGTGCGGCGGGGAGGTTTGGCTTCCATGTCGTCCGGCCCTGGTTACGCCGGGGGGGCACACGGCGGCGTGCCGCTCTTCGCGTGATCCGCCCGGACGCGGTTGGTGTATCGGACGATTATAAACCGAGCGTTCTAATCTCAAACGGATAGTCAGGGTTTTCATTCCCGCGACCATTTCGCGCGTCGCTCGAACCCGCTTCCACGGCGTTAAAACAGTGTGTGGCGCGGCTTCACAGCCATGCCTGAACCCAATGCACGACGAGCGGCCCGACGATCAACAGCCACGTCATCAGGCACATGCCCAGCGCGACCATCACGGCCGCGCTGCCGAGATCCTTCGCGCGGCGCGAAAGTTCGTGGCGTTCGAGCGAAATCCGGTCGATGGCCGCTTCCACGCTCGAATTCAGCAACTCGACGATCAACACGAGCAGCACGGAGCCGAGCAGCAACACGCGCGACACCGGCTCGACCGGCACCAGCACGCCGCAGGGAATCAGGATCGCGGCGAGCGTGAGTTCCTGACGAAACGCGCTTTCCTCGCGAATCGCGACGCGAAAGCCGGCGAGCGAATTTTTCATCGCGTGCCAGGCGCGGGTGAGGCCGCGATTTCCTTTGTAGGGATTGAAAGGCAGCGGCGCGAGCGGATCGTCGGGACTGAGCGGTTCGTTCTGCGGGTCGTGTTGCGTGACGTTCTGTTGCGTGCCGTTCGCAATGCTCGCACCGTTCAAACCATGCGCATGATCTGCATGATTCGGCGTGCCTGGTTCGCTCACGTCGTCGAACGGTTCGATGCTCGCGGTGTCGTTGTCGTTGCCGGTTTCGACGGCACGCAGCGCGCCGTTCGACGCGCGCCCCACGGTGGATGATCTGGTTCGCATGGACGGCTCGGCACGCCGCATCACGCGGCGGCGCTTTCCTCGCGATACGAGGCGCGCGGCAGCGGCTTCAGATGCGCGGCGAATTGCTCGGAGGCCGCCGCCCACGAGAAGCGTTCGGCCCACGCGCGCGCATGATTGCGATCGATCTTCAAGGCTTCGAGGCAGGCTTCGCGCAGGTCTTCATGCATCGCGCCCGCGCCGCCGTCGCCGAGTACATCGATCGGACCGGTGACGGGATACGCCGCGACCGGCGTGCCGCAGGCGAGCGCTTCGAGCAGCACCAGCCCGAATGTGTCGGTGCGGCTCGGGAACACGAAAACGTCCGCCGCCGCATAGACCTTCGCCAACTCGGCCTGGGTCAGCACGCCCAGATAATTCACTTGCGGATAGCGCGACTTCAGTTCGGCGAGTGCCGGACCTTCACCGGCAACCCATTTCGAACCGGGCAGATCGAGCTTCAGAAACGCCTCGACGTTTTTCTCGACGGCCACGCGTCCCACGTACAGGAAGATCGGCCGCGCGCTATTGAGCACCTTCGAGTCCATCTGGTGAAAGATGTCCAGGTCGACGCCGCGCGTCCACAGCACGACGTTGGTGAAACCGAATTTCTCGAGGTCGCTCTTGACGACCGGCGTGGGCGCCATCACGGCCAGTGACGGCTTGTGAAACCAGTGCAGGAACTTGTAGGTCGCGGCGAGCGGAATGCCGAAACGCGCCTGCACATATTCCGGAAAACGCGTGTGATACGCGGTGGTGAACGGCAGCTTGTGCTGGATTGCGTAGGCGCGTGCGGCCATGCCGAGCGGACCTTCGGTGGCGATGTGCAACGCGTCGGGCGAGAAGGCGTCGATACGCTCGCGCAGTTTGCGGCGCGGCAGCAGCGAGAGGCGGATCTCCGGATACGTCGGGCAAGGGATCGTCTTGAATTCGAGCGGCGTCAGCAGGTCGACGTGATGGCCGAGCGCGCTGAGTTCGCGCGTGGTGTTTTTCAGCGTGCGCACGACGCCATTGACCTGCGGTTCCCATGCGTCGGTGACGATCATGATCTTCATCGGTTTCGGCCCAATAGAGAAGTTAACAAGCAGGGACTACGCGGTTGCCCGGGCCTTTTGCACGCCCACTTCCGGGGAGCGCATCACGGTCCAGTAGATCACCTTGAGTTCGCCCTCGTACGTCTCGACGAGGGCCGACAGACTTTCGACCCAGTCGCCGTCGTTGCAATACAGGACGCCGTCGATATCGCGTATCTCGGCTTTATGAATATGTCCGCAGACCACGCCGTCGCAGCCGCGGCGGCGCGCTTCGTCGGTCATCACGCGTTCGAACGAGGAGATAAAATTCACCGCGTTCTTCACCTGATGTTTCAGGTACTGGGACAGCGACCAGTACGGAAAACCGAGCCGGCTGCGGATCCGGTTGAACCAGCGGTTCAGGATCAGGATCATGGTGTAGAGCGTGTCGCCGAGATAGGCGAGCCACTTGGCGTGCTGAATCACGCCGTCGAACAGATCGCCATGCACGATCCACAGACGCTTGCCGGCGAGCGTGGTGTGAAACGCCTCGCCGCGCACGTGGATGTCGCCGAACGCGAGGTCGCAGAACTGGCGCGCGGCTTCGTCGTGGTTGCCGGGCACGTAGATAACCTGCGTGCCCTTGCGTGCCTTGCGCAGCACCTTCTGCACGACGTCGTTGTGCGCCTGCGGCCAGTACCAGCCTTTCTTCAACTGCCAGCCGTCGATGATGTCGCCCACGAGATACAGATACTCCGACTCGTTGTGACGCAGGAAGTCGAGCAGATAGGGCGCCTGGCAGCCGCTCGAGCCGAGATGGATGTCGGACAGCCAGATGGTGCGGTAGCGATGCGGCTCGGCGTGATCGTCGTCGTGCTGGCCGGTGTGGGCGTCGAGCGGCAGTGGCGCCACGGGCAACGGCAAGCCGTGACTAGGGTTGGGTTCCGGGCGGAACGCGACGGTGTCGACGCTCGGGCCGGTCTGGCGGAACAGGGAAGTCGCGGACGTTTTGGGGTCCATGGCTCACGCGTCGAGTTGCGGTGCCCGTATTGGGCCGGGTGTGCGTGACTGTGCCGTGACAGTCATGAGAAGTTCTTATTACTGCGGGGCGGGGAGGCGGGGAGCGGAAAGAGCGATGACCGCGCTGGGCGTAGCTCGCGCCGCGTGGTGACTGGCTATGGGGTGATGATCGAGAGATCGGCACGACCGCGACCTGCAGGGCCCACGGTGTGGTGGCGGCCCGACAGCAAGCGAATTAGCCGGCCCGTCGGCACGGCCGCGAACGGCATGATGTGCCTGGCGTGACGGCGGCCCGACAGGCGGGTGACATCCCGACCGGGAACCCGGCGCGGGTCAGCGCGAGACGCTGACGACTCGCGTGCCGGCGAGGCGATCGTGCAGGAATTGGCGCTGCGGATCGAAACGGCCGGTGGCCGCCCACAGCAGGAACCAGATGCCGGCGATCATCAGCGTCTGCGGCAGCTTGAGTCCGAGCAGCGGATGCAGCGCCAGCGGCGGCAAAAACCACAGCCACGCAAGCACGTAACGGGCGATGGCGCGGCTGGTGGAGAGCGGCGCGCCGTCGGCGGCGACTACGCACAGGCGCCAGGTTTTCATGGGCAAGGTCTGGCCGCTATGAGTCCAGAACCAGACGAAGTACAGGCCGAGCACGAGGCCGATCCACGCCGCCAGCAGGTTGTGGTGGGTCAGGCCGTTGCGCTGCTGTGTCAGCGTACTGAACAGATAGCCGGCGACGAACACTACGCCGAACAGGATCAGCGCTTCGTAGAGCAGCGCCGCGAGGCGTCGGCGGACGGTAGGTGCGTTGCCGTTGCTGCTGTCGGCGGCGATGGCCTGGCTCGCGAACGGTTCGGACACGGCGGCGCCTGGCTCAGGAGCCGTTGAAAATCGACGGCGCTTCGGCTGGCGAAACCGGCAGCGGCGTAGCAGGCACGAAGCTGCCGGCGGCGGGAATCGGCGGCACGGCGACGGGGCTCGGCAGCGAAGCCGCGGCGGCGCTGGCCGCTGTCACGTGGCTTGCGCCGTGCTCACGCGCGTTGACGAGCCGATCGATCCCCTTGATTTCAGTGCGGCCCGAGGGCGGCGCGCTGACCACGCTGGGGCGCCGCTTGCGCTCGCTGGCGGCAAGGCGTTCTTTCTGCTCTTCCGGTAACTGCTGATAGGCTTTCCACGCGTTCTGGCGGGTTTCGCGCGGCAATTCCTTCGATACCTGATAATTTTCACGCGCGACGCGCCGCTGGTCGGGCGTCATGCGGGTCCATTCAGTCATGCGGTCGTGCAGGCGTTTTTGCGCATCGGCCGGCATCTTCGGGTAACGCGACGCGATCTTGATCCATTTTCGCTTGCGTTCTTCGCTGAAGGAGTCCCATTGGGCTTCGAACGGCGCCAGCGCCATATGCTCGGCCGAAGTCAGCCGCGACCACGCCATCGGGCTATTGCTGCCGGGCAGGCTAGGCAATTCGACGGCGAGCGTGGGCGCGGGCGCCTTGGCGGTGACGTTGCCGCCCGCGACAGGCGCGCTGGCCGGAGACGGGCTCGGATAAAAGCGCGGATAAGTCGCGGCAAACGACACCAGGGCCGCGATCGTGCATCCGAAAACAACGGCCAGGCCGCGCTTGTAACTCACCCGAAAAATCTCCCGCTCAGTGGGCGCGTGAAAGGTACGCGTTGAAACCGTGGTCGAGATAGGCATTGAGCGGCAGGTCGTCGCTTAGCATGGCGGCATCGATATCGGCGAGTTCGGCGGTGCGTTGCTGATCTTCCCAATAGGCAATGCCCACGAGGCTGATGACCAGCGCGGCCAGCGGCCACGCAAGCGCGAAGCGGCGCAGCGGCGACCGGCGGCGCTGCGGCAGTTCGGCCGGCGGCAGGCCGGCGGCCATGCCCGCGCCGGCGAAGGCCGGCACGAACACCGGCGCGCTCACGGTTTCGGGCTTCTTGCGGGCGAGCGCGGCACGGCGCGCCGCGGCGAGCCGATCGGCGGTGGCGGACGGAATGCCGGCGGCGTTTTCGTCGAGCGCGCGGCGCACCTGGCGGGCGAACTCGAGTTCTTTAGTTTCTAGGGAGCTCATAGCGTGATTCCTTTGGCCTTGAGCGCTTGCGCCAGCGTGTGGGTGGCCCGCGAGCAGTGCGTTTTCACACTGCCTTCGGAGCAGCCCATAGCGGCGGCAGTCTCGGCGACATCCATATCTTCCCAATAACGCATGAGAAACGCCTCCCGTTGACGTGCCGGTAACTTTTGGATCTCGTCGTCGATTAACTGCAGGACCTGTTCGCGTTCGAGCTTGTGTTCGTTGCTCTCCGAGCCCGCCGAGCCCTGCTGGGCTTCGAAGGTTTCGAGCGGGTCGAAATCTTCGTCGTCGGCGTTGCCGAGCGACGAGAACAGACTCACCCAAGTATTGCGTACTTTGGCACGACGGAAATAGTCGTGCATCGCATTCTGCAGAATACGCTGAAACAGCAGCGGAAGTTCGGCTGCCGGACGGTCGCCGTATTTTTCGGCGAGCTTGATCATCGCGTCCTGCACGATATCCAGCGAGGCGTCGTCGTCCCGCACGGCGTAGACCGTCTGCTTGAATGCGCGCCTTTCGACGCCCGCCAGAAAATCGGCGAGTTCCTTGTCTGATGCCATCCGTTGGGGGTCGGCGCAGCGAGCGTGCGCGTAATCGGTCGAAAAATGTCGTAAAACTCGCGGATGCTAACAAACTTTTGCGCTGCTGGGGCGAAACGTGATGCACCTTGCATGTCTACAACAAGATTTCGGTCGCTTCTGGTGAGCTGGCGAGATTTGACTGATGGCGGCACGGCAAGATTTGCTTGACCGCGCGGGCGTCTGCAGATATCGTCGCTGGTTCGCAACATAAGTGACTTGTCTCAATTGAGGTGTGGCCCAAGAAGCTCACCTGTCAACTGGACGCGCCGCTTGAACCCGAGCCACAAGCCCGGCAGAGAGCACCCGATCAAATTTTTGCCGAAATTTCGAAAGGTGAATTAATGAATATGCCCAGCGCGGAATTCTCCACGTCGGATACGACACCCCATCCTGAAGCTGACTCTATCGGCGCCACCGTGCTCATGAAGGCACTGGCCGACGAAGACGTCGAGTTCGTGTGGGGCTATCCCGGCGGCTCGGTACTCTACATTTACGACGAGCTGTACAAGCAGGACAAGTTCCAGCATATCCTCGTGCGCCACGAGCAGGCCGCGGTCCACGCCGCCGACGCTTACTCGCGTTCTACCGGCAAGGTCGGTGTGTGCCTCGTGACCTCCGGCCCCGGCGTCACCAATGCGGTAACCGGCATCGCCACGGCATACATGGATTCGATTCCGATGGTCGTGATCAGCGGCCAGGTGCCGACTGCCGCGATCGGCCAGGATGCGTTCCAGGAGTGCGACACGGTCGGCATCACGCGTCCGTGCGTGAAGCACAACTTCCTCGTGAAGGACGTGCGCGACCTCGCCGCCACCGTCAAGAAAGCGTTCTTCATTGCCCGTACCGGCCGTCCCGGCCCGGTGCTGATCGACATTCCGAAAGACGTGTCGAAAGCGCCTTGCCAGTACGAACCGCTCAAGACTGTTTCGCTGCGCTCGTACAACCCGGTCACGAAAGGTCACTCCGGCCAGATCCGCAAGGCCGTGTCCTTGCTGCTGTCAGCCAAGCGCCCGTATATCTACACCGGCGGCGGCATCATTCTCGCGGATGCATCGCGCGAGCTGAACCAGTTCGCCGATCTGCTCGGTTATCCCGTCACCAACACGTTGATGGGTCTGGGCGGCTACCGCGCGAGCGACAAGAAATTCCTCGGCATGCTCGGCATGCACGGCACGTACGAAGCCAACATGGCGATGCAGCACTGCGACGTGCTGATCGCGATCGGCGCGCGTTTCGACGACCGTGTGATCGGCGACCCGGCGCACTTCTCGTCGCGTCCGCGCAAGATCATCCACATCGACATCGATCCGTCCTCCATCTCCAAGCGCGTCAAGGTCGACATTCCGATCGTCGGCGACGTGAAGGAAGTGCTGAAGGAGCTGATCGAGCAGTTGCAAACGGCCGAGCATGGTCCGGACACCGCGGCGCTCGCCGACTGGTGGAAGGACATCGAAGCCTGGCGCGCGAAAGACTGCCTCAAGTTCGACCGCAAGAGCGACATCATCAAGCCGCAGTACGTGGTGGAAAAGGCGTGGGAACTGACCGACGGCAATGCCTTCGTGTGTTCCGACGTTGGCCAGCACCAGATGTGGGCGGCGCAGTTCTATCGCTTCAACAAGCCGCGCCGCTGGATCAATTCCGGTGGCCTGGGCACGATGGGCTTCGGCCTTCCGGCGGCGATGGGCGTGAAGATGGCGCACCCGGACGACGACGTGCTCTGTATCACGGGCGAAGGCTCGATCCAGATGTGTATCCAGGAGCTCTCCACCTGCAAGCAGTACGAGACTCCGGTGAAGATCATTTCGCTGAACAACCGCTATCTGGGCATGGTGCGCCAGTGGCAGCAGATCGAATACAGCAAGCGCTATTCGCATTCCTACATGGACGCGCTGCCGGATTTCGTGAAGCTCGCCGAAGCGTACGGCCACGTCGGCATGCGTATCGAACGCACGGCGGATGTCGAGCCGGCGCTCAAGGAAGCGCTGCGCCTGAAGGATCGCACGGTGTTTCTCGATTTCCAGACCGATCCGACCGAAAACGTCTGGCCGATGGTTCAGGCCGGCAAGGGCATCACCGAGATGCTCATGGGTTCGGAAGATCTATAACGACGGCGCGTTGAGTTAAACGCAGCGCCGGCTTCGTCATGCGCGCCTTCATGAAAGGCGACAAGCGGACGAAGCGGCGCGAACCGTTCGCAGACATCGACAAAACATCTGGAAGAAGCGAATCATGAGACACATCATTTCCGTCCTGCTGGAAAACGAACCGGGCGCGTTATCACGCGTGGTGGGTCTGTTCTCGGCACGCGGCTACAACATTGAAACCTTGACGGTGGCTCCGACCGAAGACCGTTCGCTGTCGCGCATGACCATCGTCTCCATTGGCTCGGACGACGTGATCGAACAGATCACGAAGCATCTGAACCGCCTGATCGAGGTGGTGAAAGTGGTCGACCTTACCGAGGGCGCCCACATCGAACGCGAGCTGATGTTGATCAAGGTGAGGGCGGTCGGCAAGGAGCGTGAGGAGATGAAACGGATGTCGGATATTTTCCGCGGCCGCATCATCGACGTCACCGAAAAGACCTACACGATCGAACTGACGGGCGCGAGCGACAAGCTCGATGCCTTTATCGAAGGGCTCGACGCCACAGCGATTCTCGAAACGGTCCGTACGGGCGGCTCGGGGATCGGTCGCGGCGAGCGCATTCTGAAGGTGTGACGCGCGAGCGTTCAACCGTCTCGATCCAGGCCGGGCCGTGCCTGCACCAACCCGGCCACGCAACACACTATTTGCAGCATTTGAATTTCATTGAATCATCGAATTTAGCCAAGGAACCGACATGAAAGTTTTCTACGACAAGGACGCTGACCTCTCCCTCATCAAGGGCAAGCAAGTCACCATCATCGGCTATGGCTCGCAAGGCCATGCGCACGCGCTGAACCTGAAGGAAAGCGGCGTGAACATCACGGTCGGTCTGCGCAAGGGCGGCGCATCGTGGAGCAAGGCTGAGAACGCCGGCCTGCAAGTCAAGGAAGTGGCGGAAGCCGTCAAGGGCGCGGACGTGGTCATGATGCTGCTGCCGGACGAGCAGATCGCCGAAGTCTATGCGAAGGAAGTGCACGCCAATGCCAAGCAAGGCGCAGCGCTGGCATTCGCACACGGCTTCAACGTTCACTACGGTCAAGTGATTCCGCGTGCCGACCTCGACGTCATCATGATCGCGCCGAAGGCGCCGGGTCACACGGTTCGCGGCACCTATTCGCAAGGTGGCGGCGTGCCGCACCTGATCGCTGTTGCGCAAGACAAGTCGGGCGCAGCACGTGACATCGCGTTGTCGTACGCAGCGGCGAACGGCGGCGGCCGTGCCGGCATTATCGAAACGAACTTCCGCGAAGAAACGGAAACCGACCTGTTCGGCGAGCAAGCCGTGCTGTGCGGCGGTACCGTCGACCTGATCAAGGCCGGCTTCGAAACGCTGGTGGAAGCGGGCTACGCGCCGGAAATGGCGTACTTCGAATGCCTGCACGAATTGAAGCTGATCGTCGACCTGATCTATGAAGGCGGCATCGCGAACATGAACTACTCGATCTCGAACAACGCCGAATACGGCGAGTACGTGACGGGTCCGCGTATCGTGACGGCTGAAACGAAGAAGGCGATGAAGGCTGTGCTGACCGATATTCAGACCGGCGAGTACGCGAAGAGCTTCATCATCGAAAACAAGGCTGGCGCACCGACGCTGCAATCGCGCCGCCGTCTGACGGCTGAACACCAGATCGAAACGGTCGGTGCCAAGCTGCGTTCGATGATGCCGTGGATCGCCGCGAACAAGCTGGTCGACCAGTCGAAGAACTAAGCTGTTTTTCCAGCTGATGTCCGGTGCGGCGCTATGCCGTAACAGCCGGACAGATCAAAAAGCCGTCCAAGGGTGCTGAACCCTGGGCGGCTTTTGCTATCCTACGGTTTTACAAAAACACAGAAGCCATTCATGAATTACCCTCATCCGATCATCGCGCGAGAAGGCTGGCCGTTCATCGCCATCGCGGCCGTCGTTGCATTGCTGGTTCACTTCATCGCGGGGTTCGGCTTTTCATGGCTGTTCTGGCTCCTCCTGATCTTCGTCGTGCAGTTCTTCCGCGATCCGGCGCGTCCTATCCCCACGCAGGCGAATGCCGTGCTGTGCCCGGCCGACGGCCGTATCGTCGCGGTCGAAACCGCGCATGATCCGTATGCCAATCGTGAAGCGCTGAAGATCAGCGTGTTCATGAACGTATTCAACGTCCACTCGCAACGCTCGCCGGTGGATGGCGCGATCTCCAAGGTCGAATATTTTCCGGGCGCGTACCTGAATGCCGCGGTGGACAAGGCTTCGACCGAAAACGAGCGCAATGCGGTGGTGATCGAAATGGCCGGCGGCCAGACGGTGACTTCGGTGCAGATCGCCGGTTTGATCGCGCGGCGCATTCTTTGCTACGTACGGGCAGGTGAGCCGCTCACCCGTGGTCAACGTTACGGATTTATCCGCTTCGGTTCGCGCGTCGACGTGTATCTGCCGGTGGGCAGCCGTCCGCGTGTGTCGATCGGCGAGAAGGTTTCGGCGTCGTCCACGATCCTCGCTGAACTATAAAGCGGCACCAAGGAGGTTTCCGAATGGCCGCATTCAAACCGCGTCGACCCCGTAACAGCGGACCGCTTCCGCGTCCGTTCCGCCGTAACAAGCCGATGGTGACGGAGGCGGCGGTCGACAGCCGGCGCGCCCAGCGTCAGCAGTTCCTGAGAAAGCGCGGCATTTATCTGCTGCCGAACGCCTTCACCACGGCGGCGCTGTTCTGCGGCTTCTTTGCCGTGGTGCAGGCCATGAACGTGCGTTTCGAGGTCGCGGCTATCGCGATCTTCGTGGCGATGGTGCTCGACGGCATGGACGGCCGCGTCGCCCGCATGACGCATACGCAAAGTGCGTTCGGCGAGCAGTTCGACAGCCTGTCGGACATGGTGTCGTTCGGCGTGGCGCCGGCGCTGGTCATGTACGAGTGGATTCTGAAGGATCTCGGCCGCTGGGGCTGGCTCGCGGCGTTCGTCTACTGTTCGGGCGCGGCATTGCGTCTCGCGCGGTTCAATACGAACATCGGCGTGGTCGACAAGCGTTTCTTCCAGGGCATGCCGAGCCCGGCCGCGGCGGCGCTGATCGCTGGTTTCGTGTGGCTCGCTACGGACAACCGCGTGCCGCTGAAGCTGGTGTGGTTGCCGTGGGTTGCTTTCGTGCTGACGATTTACGCCGGCGTGACGATGGTGTCGAACGCGCCGTTCTACAGCGGCAAGGCGCTCGACGTGCGGCATCGCGTGCCGTTCGGGGTGATTCTGCTGGTGGTGGTCGCGTTCGTGCTGGTGTCCTCCGACCCGCCGCTGATGCTGTTCGGCCTGTTCGTGCTGTACGGCCTGTCCGGCTACGTATTCTGGGGTTATCAGGCGGTGCGGGGCAGGGCGAATCCGGCCCGGTCGGTGTCAGTCGACCGGTAGCAACCGGTAGGTAGCGAGCGGTTTGCGTGCGCTGCCAGGTACCGCATGGAAAACGGCGGCCTTCGGGCCGCCGTTTTGCTTTCGGCGAGGCCGCCCCGCGGCGCTCCGCGGGCCCTCTCACGCAGGTCCGGCGCTAATTGCACGGCAGCGGGAATGTCGCTATAGTCGTTGGATCAATGGGTCTACATTCCTTGCCGAGCCGCGCAACGAGTCTTGACACGCGGCGCGTCGCTGACCGTGCTTGTGCTGGAGCGTGCGCCGCGCGGACCGTCACGCCGAACGTCACGCTTTTGGTCACGCAGATCGTTTTTGTCCCCGGGTTCGCTTCGTCCGTGATCGAGCGTCGCCAGTGGTAACGCAAACAGCCAATTCCAATATCCCCTCCCCATAATTGAACGACTCCGCAGGAGACTCGACATGTCCGACAAACTGATCATATTCGACACCACGTTGCGAGACGGCGAACAATCGCCTGGCGCGTCGATGACGAAAGAAGAGAAAATCCGTATCGCGAAGCAACTCGAGCGGATGAAAGTGGACGTGATCGAAGCAGGCTTTGCGGCAAGCTCGAACGGCGACTTCGATTCGATTCACACGATCGCGACCCTGATCAAGGACAGCACGGTCTGCTCGCTCGCGCGCGCGAACGACAAAGACATTCAGCGCGCGGCCGACGCGCTCAAACCCGCCGATCACTTCCGCATCCACACGTTCATTGCAACCTCGCCGTTGCACATGGAAAAGAAACTGCGCATGACACCGGACCAGGTGTTCGAGCAGGCAAAGCTGGCCGTGCGTTTCGCCCGCAAATTCACCGACGACGTCGAGTTCTCGCCCGAAGACGGCAGCCGCTCGGAAATGGACTTCCTGTGCCGCGTGCTGGAAGCGGTGATCGCCGAAGGCGCGACCACGATCAATATCGCCGACACAGTGGGTTATGGCGTGCCGGAGTTGTACGGTCAGCTCGTCAAAACGCTGCGCGAGCGTATTCCGAACTCGCATAAGGCGGTGTTTTCGGTACATTGCCACAACGACCTTGGCATGGCGGTGGCGAATTCGCTGGCCGGCGTGCAGATCGGCGGCGCGCGTCAGGTCGAGTGCACGATCAATGGCCTCGGCGAGCGCGCGGGTAACACGTCGCTCGAAGAAATCGTCATGGCGGTGAAGACCCGCAAGGATTACTTCGGCCTCGACATCGGTCTCGATACCACGCAGATCGTGCCGGCCTCGAAGCTGGTGTCGCAGATCACGGGTTTCGTCGTGCAGCCGAACAAGGCCGTGGTCGGCGCGAACGCGTTCGCGCACGCATCCGGTATCCATCAGGACGGCGTGCTGAAGGCGCGCGATACCTACGAAATCATGCGCGCCGAGGACGTAGGCTGGAGCGCGAACAAGATCGTGCTCGGCAAACTGTCGGGCCGTAACGCGTTCAAGCAGCGTCTGCAGGAACTGGGTATCGCGCTGGACAGCGAAGCGGAATTGAACACGGCATTCGCGCGCTTCAAGGAACTGGCCGATCGCAAGTCGGAAATCTTCGACGAAGACATCATCGCGATCGTCACGGAAGAATCCGCCGAGGCGCAGGAGAGGGAGCACTACAAGTTCCTGTCGCTGTCGCAACATTCGGAAACCGGCGAGCAGCCGCACGCGAAGATCGTGTTCACCATGGAAGGCAAGGAAGTGACCGGCGAAGCGCGCGGCAACGGCCCGGTCGACGCCACGCTGAACGCGATCGAAACAGAAGTGGGCAGCGGCTCGGAACTGCTGCTGTACTCGGTGAATGCGATCACCACCGGCACGCAGGCGCAAGGCGAAGTGACCGTGCGCCTGTCTAAGAGCGGGCGCATCGTCAATGGCGTCGGCACTGATCCGGATATCGTCGCGGCGTCGGCGAAGGCGTATATCTCGGCGCTCAACAAGCTGTATTCGAACGCAGACAGGTTGAATCCGCAGCGTTCGGAGTGAGCGGCGCGGTAGCCGCGCGCTAACTGCGTGACGGCGTAGATAGCGTTGTCGTTGTCGTTATCGTCGGCCTATGAATCGAAAAAGCCCCGTGCCTTGATTGGCACGGGGCTTTGTTCATTGCGAGCTGCGTTACTCCGTCGCCGCGCGCCGCACCGACCAGCCGCGTGACGCGCGCGCCTGTGCCTGCACCTGATGCCGCACTTCGACGGCGATGCCGCGGCGCGGCGCATCGGCCACGAACGTGTCGAGCAGTTCGCGTACATCGTGATCGACGAAATCGGCGCGCGTCGCATCGACGATCACGGTGGCGCCGTCGGGAATCTGTTGCAGGTAGTGCTTGAGCGGCACCTTGCCGAGAAACGACACGTCCTTGCGAAACGACAGCAGATAGTGGTCGCCATGTTGCGCGAGCACGATCGGACTGCGCAGATTCGCATACAGCGCGAGCAGCACGCTGCACAGAATGCCGAGCACGATGCCGATCAGCAGATCCGTCGCGAGCACGCCGACGAGGGTGACGATAAACGGCGCGAACGGCGCAAAGCCCTGTTTCGCGATGGCGACGAACAGCGACGGCTTGGCGAGCTTTATCCCCGTGAAGATCAGAATCGCCGCGAGACAGGCGAGCGGAATCAGGTTGATGACACTGGTGAGCGCAAACACGCTGACGAGCAGCAGCATGCCGTGAATGATCGCCGAGAGCCGGCTTTGCGCGCCCGCATGCACATTGGCTGAACTGCGCACGATCACCGACGTGATCGGCAATCCGCCGATCGCACCGGCAATCAGGTTGCCGATACCTTGCGCCTTCAGTTCGCGATCCGGCGGCGCGGCGCGTCGCTCGGGATCGATCTGCTCGACGGCTTCGAGGCTCAGCAGCGTTTCCAGGCTCGCGACGATCGCCAGCGTGATGGCGACGCGCCAGACATCCGGATTGATCAGCTGCGCGAAGTGCGGCCCGAAGTCGGCCCATTCGAGAGCGACCCGCAATGCGGCGAACGATTCCAGCGGCGGTAGCGCCACGCGATGTTCGGCGGGCGGCGCGAGCGACGGCGCCAGCAGGCCGAGCAGCAACGTCGCGCCGATCCCCAGCAGAACGACGGCGAGCGGCGCCGGTACGCGGCGCACCAGTGCGAAGCGGCGAAATGCGCGAGTCTCCCAGCCGATCAGAATCGCCAGCGACAGCACGGTGATCACGCAAGCCGCCAGCGAGATCGAACCGAATGGCGTGGCAATCGCCGCTGCTGTCTGCGCGGTGGCTTGCGCACCGGACGCTGCATCCACGCGGGACAGTCCGAGCGCGAGCGGAAACTGCTTGACGATCAGCAGCACGCCAATCGCCGCGAGCATGCCCTTGATTACCGGCGACGGCACATAGGCGGCAAAACGGCCGGCCTTGAGCATGCCGAAACCGAACTGGATTGCACCGGACAGCAGCACGGCCGCCAGGAACGCGGAGAAACTGCCGAGCTGCGCGATCCCATCGACGACGATCACGACAAGGCCCGCCGCCGGCCCGCTCACGCTCAGACGTGAGCCGCTCAGCACGGCCACCACCAGCCCGCCGACGATGCCCGAGACGAGCCCGGCAAATGGTTCGACGCCCGATGCGTTGGCGATGCCCAGACAGAGCGGCAGAGCCACCAGAAAAACGACCGTGCCCGCCAGCAGGTCGCGCTGAAATGTGGAGAAAAAAGCTCGAAGGTTCATGGTGTCGGTGCAGTAAGGAGTGGCGCCTGGTATGCGGCGAAAGCTGAACCGGATCGGATTCGCATAAGGTCTCGCGCGGCTATCGCGCTAGGCTGCCGCGCTGTGGGCGGCGGTCGCGCAGGTCATGGCGTCGTCGGCGTCGTAGCCCGACGTGAGGACCTTGAGGCGGCCGTCTTCGAGCGCGAAGATCCAGCCGTGCACGAGCGGCGCCGGATCGGCGTCCCGCACGACGGGGTGCGCGCGCAACCCGCGCACCTGTTCGAGCACATTCAGCTCGGCGAGGTGATTGACACGCTCACGTTCGCTCTCGAGGTCCTGTAGTTCTTCGCGATGCGCGTTGGCGAGCGAGCAAAGCGGCGCGATCCGCCGATTCACATGCGGCAGGCTCGGCTCGGGCGGCAGCAGCGCGGCGCGCACACCGCCGCATCCGTAGTGGCCGCAGACGATCACGTGGCCGACCTTCAGCACCTTCACCGCATATTCGAGAACGCTCGCCGAATTGTCGTCGTCGGGCTGAAAAAGGTTGGCGATGTTGCGGTGGACGAACAGGTCGCCCGGCTCGCAATGCGTGATGGTCTCGGCGGGCACGCGGCTGTCCGAGCAGCCGATCCACAGTACGTGGGGATTCTGACCTCGCGCCAGATCACGGAAAAACTGGGGGTTGCGCACGGCGGTTTCGTGCGCCCAGGCAACATTGGCGACTAGCAGGCGTTTGGGACGGTTCATCGAGAGCGGCTCCGTAAATGGGGCGTATTCATTCGGCGCCAAAATTCACGGCTAAGCCGTGCGGCCTCATGTGAGGCCAGCGCCGAATCAATGCTTACGAAAGCCTTTCTATCAAAAAATAAATCGTCTGTGCACGAAATAATATTCGCCGCGATGCGCAATAAATAAAAAAAAGCCGCCCGGGAAGGCGGCTTCGTAGATTCATGCGGATTGGTTCGCGAGGCGCTCAGAACAGGCTGCGACGATCCGGATCGTGCAACGGATCGGGCGTTTTCTGCGTAAGCCGCACGATGCCCTGCTCGTCGAAATAAAAGCTGTACATCATGTACCAGACGTTGTCTTCCAGGTAACGATAGGTCCAGACTTCGCGTTTCATCAGCGGGAAGTACGAGGTTTCTACCGGGCGGCCGAAGTTCACCAGCACGTCGCTCTTGGTCCATTTGCCGATTTCGGCGCGATAGAACTCGTTCGGTTGCAGCACCTGGCGCACGTTGACGATCTTGCCGGCCGCGTCGATGTCGGCTGCGGTGGTGGTTTCGCCCATCGGCTGAGTCGGCCACATCAGCCGCTTGCCGCCGTTCGGGAGGTCGTAGCTTTCGCGCGGCGGGCCGAGGCGCGCGACGATGGTCGATTCGTCCGCGCCCTGAGTGTATTGCTGCCACGGCTGCACGCAGCCGGCGAGCGCCAGCGCGCTCAGGCAAACAAGCGCCGCGCGGCGCAGGCGCCCAGCGGCAGGCGCTCCGATCGAGGCCGCCGTGCTGTGATGGCGGTTGAACATGTATTCCTCCGATGGCGTTTGGATAGCGGTTTTTATCATCGAGACGCATTATTTTGACACGCGCTGCGGCAAAAGATTGCGCTGCGTGCAGAGCCGGCCCGGCAATACGACAACGCTTGCGCCGGCTTGCTTATTCCATGCTGAACGACCTATGATCCGCGCTTTCACCAGGCAGGCGGGGCGATGACGATGGCGAAGTGGCAACGGAGCGCGGCAGCGGCGCTGGCGGCGATGTCGATGGCCGTGGCGGCAGCGGTTGCGTATGCAGCGGGCGAGCCGGGCGCGACGGCGACTAACCCGGCGGCTAACGCAGCGGCGAAACCCGCGAGCAAACCCGCCGGCGCGCCGATCCAGCTGGCGCTAATCGAAGGCATGTCGGGCCCGTTCGCCAACGCGGGCGCGGCGGTGGAGCGCAACCTGCGCTTCGGCGTCGAACAGGTCAATGCGCATGGCGGCGTAAAGCTCGCCGACGGCGCGCATCCGTTCGAACTGGTCGTGCTCGACAGCAAAGGCGGCACCGAAGAAGCGCTCACGCAACTGCGCGCGGCCGCCGACCGCCGTATCGGCTACATCATGCAGGGCAACAGCTCGGCGGTCGCCGCCGCGCTGATCGGCGCGATCGACAAGCAGAACAGCCGCGAACCGGGCGACCGCGAACTGTTTCTCAACTATTCCGCCGACGACCCGGCGCTGACCAACGCCAACTGCAGCTTCTGGCATTTCCGCTTCGACGCGCACGCGGGCATGCGTATGGACGCGCTGGCCGACGTGATCCAGCGCGACAAGGCGGTCAAGAAAGTCTATCTGCTGAACCAGGATTACAGCTTCGGGCACGACGTCAGCAGCCTCGCGCGCTCGACGCTGGCGACGAAGCGTCCGGACATCGCGGTGGTCGGCGACGAATTTCACCCGATCGGCCGCGTGAAGGACTTCGCGCCGTATATCGCGAAGATCCGCGCGAGCGGGGCGGACGCCGTGATCACGGGCAACTGGGGCAACGATCTGACGCTGCTCGTCAAGGCCGCGCGCGAGCAGGGGCTGGATACGAAGTTCTACACGTTCTACGGCAACAGCCTTGGCGCGCCCGCCGCTTTGGGCGACGCCGGCGTCGGTCACGTGATTGCGGTGGCAGACTGGCATCCGAACGCCGGCGGCGCGGCGTCCGACGCCTGGTACGCCGCCTTCCGGACCCGTTTTCCGGCCGCGCAGGACGATTACCCCGTGCTGCGCATGCCGCTGATGATCGAAACCCTGGCCGCGGCGATGACCCGCGCCGGCAGCGCCGACCCGGCGGCAGTGGCGAAAGCGCTGGAAGGAATCCGCTTCGACAACGGCTTTCACGCCTCGCGGATGCGCGCCGACGACCATCAATTGATTCAGCCCCTTTACGTGATGGAGATGGACAAGGCCGGCACGCCGGGCGTGCATTTCGATAATGAAGGCTCTGGGTACGGGTTTCGCACGGTGCTGGCGTTGCCGCCCGAGCGCACCGTCTTGCCGACCGTCTGCAAGATGAAGCGGCCGTAATGCGGATCGGGCGCGCGCCATCGCCCGGCACAGCCGGGTTCGCGGCCGGAATCGGCTGTGCTACAATACGCGTCCCGTTATGAGGCAAGCCTGTATCCAGGGCGTGTCAAATACGGGTAACCCACGGCACGGCCTTTCTTCCGTGACCGCCTGTCTAGTTCTTAAGGAAATCGACATGTCCGCAGTTGAAACAAGCAAGAAGTCCGAAGTCGTTGCGCAATTCGCACGCGCAGCCAACGACACCGGCTCCCCCGAAGTTCAGGTCGCGCTGCTCACGACCCGCATCAACGAACTGACCGTTCACTTCAAGGCACACACGAAAGATCACCACAGCCGCCGCGGTCTGCTGCGCATGGTGAGCCGCCGTCGTAAGCTGCTCGACTACCTGAAGGGTAAGGACGCGGATCGTTACCGCGCACTGATCGAGAAGCTGGGTCTGCGTAAGTAATCGGCCAGTCGTTCAGCAAGATGCCTGTGTCAGTTCCACTGATACAGGCATTTTGTTTTTGCACGGTGCGCTTCATGTGATGCGCGCCGGCTGTTCTCCGCAGTAGCGTGCCGGTTCATGCGGCGGAAGCAGCGAAGCAGTAATCAGGCAGTAGAGCAGGCAGTAAAGAAGGGATTCACGGCCGGGCTTCAGGGGCGGAGCTTTGTGTCATTCCAGCGGTTCGCGCGTACTCATCGTAAGGCGTGGTTCTCTGGAATGGCATAACACTACTCTTCCCATGTGGCGCCGGTCCTGGCGTTGCCGCGCCGCTTCTGGTCCGCGCGGCATAACGAAGAGGAAAAGCAATGACTATGTTCAATAAGATCGTCAAAGAATTTCAGTGGGGACAACATAAGGTTCGCCTCGAAACCGGCGAAATCGCTCGCCAGGCGAGCGGTGCCGTGATCGTCGACGTCGAAGATACCGTGGTGCTGGCCACCGTGGTCGGCGCCAAGACCGCCAAGCCGGGTCAGGACTTCTTCCCGCTGACCGTCGACTACCTCGAAAAGACCTACGCCGCCGGTAAGATTCCGGGTGGCTTCTTCCGTCGCGAAGGCCGTCCGTCGGAAGGCGAAACGCTGATCTCGCGCCTGATCGATCGCCCGCTGCGTCCGCTGTTCCCGGAAGGCTTCTACAACGAAGTCCAGGTCGTGATCCACGTCCTGTCGCTGAACCCCGAAATCCCCGCCGACATCCCCGCGCTGATCGGCGCGTCGGCGGCGCTCGCCGTGTCCGGTCTGCCGTTCAACGGCCCGGTCGGCGCAGCACGCGTGGCCTACATCAACAACGAATACGTGCTGAACCCGACGCGTCCGCAAATGAAGGAATCGGCGCTCGACCTGATCGTTGCCGGTACGGAACGCGCGGTGCTGATGGTGGAATCGGAAGCGCAGCAACTGAGCGAAGAAGTGATGCTCGGCGGCGTGGTGTTCGGTCATGAGCAAATGCAGATCGCGATCGACGCGATCCACGATCTGGTCCGCGAAGGCGGCAAGCCCGAATGGGATTGGCAACCGGCGGCGAAGAACGAGCCGTTGATCGCACGCGTGACGGAACTGGCGCAAGCCGACCTGCTGGCTGCGTATCAACTGCGCGACAAGCAAGCCCGTTCGGCCAAGCTGAAGGAAGTCTACGCGGCGACGTCGAAGAAGCTGGAAGAAGAAGCTGCCGCGGGCGGCACGGTGGCGGCCGACAAGGCAACCGTCGGCAACGTGCTGTTCGACATCGAAGCGAAGATCGTCCGTACGCAGATCCTGAACGGCGAACCGCGTATCGACGGCCGCGACACGCGTACCGTGCGCCCGATCGAAATCCGTACCGGCGTGCTGCCGCGTACCCACGGTTCGGCACTGTTCACGCGCGGCGAAACGCAAGCGATGGTGGTGGCCACGTTGGGCACGAAGGGCGACGAGCAGAACATCGACGCGCTCGAAGGCGAGTACCGCGAACGCTTCATGCTCCACTACAACATGCCTCCGTTCGCGACCGGCGAAACGGGCCGCGTCGGTTCGCCGAAGCGCCGTGAAATCGGTCACGGCCGTCTGGCCAAGCGCGCGCTGGCTGCGTGCCTGCCGAGCGCCGACGAATTCGGCTACTCGATTCGCGTCGTGTCGGAAATCACGGAATCGAACGGTTCCTCGTCGATGGCTTCGGTGTGCGGCGGCTGCCTCGCGCTGATGGACGCCGGCGTGCCGATGAAGGCGCACGTCGCCGGCATCGCCATGGGCCTGATCCTGGAAGGCAACAAGTTTGCCGTGCTGACCGACATCCTCGGCGACGAAGATCACCTCGGCGACATGGACTTCAAGGTGGCGGGTACGGAACAAGGCGTGACCGCGCTGCAGATGGACATCAAGATCCAGGGCATCACCAAGGAAATCATGCAGGTCGCCCTCGCGCAAGCGAAGGAAGGCCGTATGCACATTCTGAGCAAGATGACCTCGGCGGTGTCGGGCGCGAACACGGTGCTGTCGGACTACGCACCGCGCATGATCACCATCAAGATCAATCCGGAAAAGATCCGCGACGTGATCGGCAAGGGTGGTTCGGTGATCCGCGCGCTGACCGAAGAAACCGGTACGACGATCGACATTTCGGACGACGGCGTCGTCACCATCGCCAGCACGAGCAGCGAAGGGATGGCCGAAGCGAAGAAGCGTATCGAGAACATCACGCTGGAAGTCGAAGTGGGCCAGGTGTACGAAGGCACCGTGCTCAAGCTGCTCGATTTCGGCGCGATCGTGAACATCCTGCCGGGCAAGGACGGTCTGCTGCACATCTCCGAAATCGCCAACGAGCGTATCAAGGACATCAACGACTACCTGAAGGATGGCCAGCAAGTGAAGGTCAAGGTCATCCAGACGGACGAGAAGGGCCGCGTGCGTTTGTCGGCCAAGGCGTTGCTGAACGAAGGCGCGAATGGCGCAAGTGGCGCGCCGCAAGGCGAGCCGACGCCGCAGTAATGCGGTAGCGGAACAACGGCCGGCAGCGCGAATGCGCGCCGGCCGTTTTTTATGAAGGCTGCAGGGTGGATTGCGTTGCAGGTAATTAGAAACGGGTACTCTACCTGTTCATCCCGGCATGCAACGCAATCCAATCTTGGAGTTGACGCAGATGAAAGCGATCGAAATCACCGAATTCGGAGCGCCGGAAGTCCTGAAGCTGGCTGAGCGGCCCACGCCGCAGCCTAAAGCGGGCGAGGTGCTGATCAAGGTGGCCGCATCCGGCATCAACCGTCCGGACGTGTTCCAGCGCAAGGGCGGCTATGCGCCGCCGCCGGGCGCGTCGGATCTGCCGGGGCTGGAAGTGGCGGGCGAAATCGTCGAAGGAAACATCGACGAGAAGAACAACCCGTTCGGTCTGAAGGTAGGCGATCGCGTGTGCGCGTTGCTGGCCGGCGGCGGCTACGCGGAATACGCGGTCGCGCCGTTGCTGCAATGCCTGCCGGTGCCGGCGGGTTTGTCCGATGTCGAAGCTGCTTCGCTGCCCGAAACATTCTTCACGGTGTGGAGCAATGTGTTCGACCGTGCGCAACTCGGCAAGGGCGAAGGCGCGCCGAACGAAACGCTGCTGGTGCAGGGCGGTTCGAGCGGCATTGGCGTGACGGCGATCCAGATTGCGCATGCGCTCGGCTTTCGCGTGTTCGCAACCGCCGGGTCGGACGAAAAGTGCCGCGCGTGTGAAGCGCTAGGCGCCGAGCGCGCGATCAACTACAAGACTGAAGATTTCGTCGAAGTGATCAAGTCGCTGACCAACGATCGCGGTGTCGACGTGGTGCTCGACATGGTGGCGGGCAGTTATGTGTCGCGCGAGCTGACGGCGTTGGCAGATGGCGGCCGCATTGTGCTGATCGCGTTGCTGGGCGGCGCGAAAGCGGAGCTGAACCTGAACGAAGTGTTGCGCCGCCGTTTGACGGTGACGGGTTCGACGCTGCGTCCGCGGCCGATCGAATTCAAGGCGAAGATTGCCGCGCAGTTGAAAGAGCATGTGTGGCCGCATCTCGAAGATGGGCGCATCAAGCCCGTGGTGCATCGCGTATTTCCAGCCGCGCAGGCTGCCGACGCGCACACGCTGATGGAGAGCAGCACGCACGTCGGCAAGATCGTACTGTCTTGGGGTCAGGACGCTTGACAGGTCGGTTTGACCCGATCCACCCCACGCAGTAAAATTGCGCGTTTTGCGCACGCCGCATGAAACCGAAAGGCGGACTGTAAGCGCAAACGAAGTCCGCCGCCAAGACAAGACGAGACGATGTCGAAACAACGAGCCAAGCTGGTAGTCGGTAACTGGAAGATGCACGGGCGCCTCGCCGAGAATGCCGCGTTGTTGCAGGCGGTGGCACAAGGCGCGGGCGAATTGCCGGCCGACGTGCGCGTCGGCGTCTGTGTGCCGAGTCCGTATCTCGCGCAGTCTCAATCGTTGCTGGACGGCAGCCGGGTCGTGTGGGGCGTGCAGGACGTGTCGGCGTTCACGCACGGCGCCTATACCGGCGAAGTGGCCGCGCCGATGGTGGCGGAGTTCGGCGCCACGCTGGCGATCGTCGGGCACTCGGAGCGCCGTGCCTATCATCGCGAAAGCGCTGAGCTGGTCGCGGTCAAAACGCAGCGCGCGCTGGAAGCGGGCCTGACGCCGGTCGTTTGCGTCGGCGAAACGCTTGAGGAGCGCGAGGCCGGTTCGACCGAGCAGGTGGTCGGCACGCAACTCGACGAAGTGCTGGCGAAATTGTCGGTGCAAGAGGCGGCTAAGCTTGTCGTCGCGTATGAGCCGGTTTGGGCGATCGGCACCGGCAAGAGCGCGAGCGCGGAGCAGGCGCAGGCAGTTCATGCGTTCCTGCGTGCGCGTCTGGCGGCAAAGGGCGCGGTGGTGGCGGATGTGCCGTTGCTGTACGGCGGCAGTGTGAAACCGGAGAACGCGGAAGAACTGTTCCGCCAGCCGGATATCGACGGTGGCCTGATCGGCGGCGCGTCGTTGAAAGACCAGGATTTCCTGGCGATCTGCAAGGCGGCGGCCGCAACGAGCGTCGCCGGTTAAGCAGGGCGCCTTGGCGAGGGATGACCCCATCCCGTGCAACACGCAGTGTGTGGCGCGGTTAAATAAAGACTCAGGTGAGTGTGATGCTGTATTTGAAAACATTGATTATCGTCGTTCAGCTGTTGTCGGCACTTGGGGTGATTGGCCTCGTTTTGCTGCAGCACGGCAAAGGCGCCGATATGGGCGCGGCTTTTGGTAGCGGCGCGTCCGGCAGCCTGTTCGGCGCGACCGGTTCGGCGAACTTTTTGTCGCGTACAACCGCGGTGCTCGCAGCGGTGTTTTTTGTCACCACGCTGACGCTCACTTACCTCGGCGCGTATCGTGCGAAACCTTCCGCAGGCGTGCTGGGCGCGGCTGTCACTGCACCGGTTGCGGCCTCGGCTGCCTCGGCACCGGCAGGTGGCTCGGCTGTTTTGCCGGCGTCGGCTGCGTCGGTCCCGGCGACCGACGTGCCGAAATAAATTTTCGTTCAAACGTGCTTTTGTGCGTTGAACAATCTGTTTAGACCAGTTACAATCTAAGTCTTGAAGCGATTCGCGGGTTTTATAAGTTGTTTTCCCGGATTGCATGCAGTGCCGACGTGGTGAAATTGGTAGACACGCTATCTTGAGGGGGTAGTGGCGAAAGCTGTGCGAGTTCGAGTCTCGCCGTCGGCACCAAAATGTTATCTAAATGCCAGCCGCTTGCTTCGCTTCGGCTGGCATTTTCACTTCTGGCGTGCGGCTTGCGTTGGGCTTGCGGCATGTGCGTTTCGGAAGTGATTTCGCGTCAGGAGTGCTATGCTCCTGACGGCACTCAGAACCAACCGATTGAGGATAGTCTTGAACCTCGCAGCCTATTTCCCCGTCTTGTTGTTCCTCGTTGTGGGCACCGGTTTAGGCGTAGCACTGGTCAGTATCGGCAAGATCCTCGGTCCCAACAAGCCCGATACCGAGAAAAACGCACCGTACGAGTGCGGCTTCGAAGCATTCGAAGATGCGCGCATGAAGTTCGACGTGCGCTATTACCTCGTCGCCATTCTCTTCATCATTTTCGATCTTGAAACCGCGTTCCTGTTTCCGTGGGGCGTCGCCCTGCGCGACATCGGCTGGCCCGGCTTCATGGCAATGATGATTTTCCTGCTCGAATTCCTGTTGGGCTTCGCCTATATCTGGAAGAAAGGCGGCCTCGACTGGGAATGATGGATTAATCGCCGGTTTGCGTGGGTGGCCAAGGCTTGCCGCCCCGTCTGGAGTGGAAAGCAAATGAGTATCGAAGGGGTCTTGAAGGAAGGGTTTGTCACCACCACAGCTGACAAACTGATCAACTGGACGCGCACCGGCTCGCTGTGGCCGATGACGTTCGGTCTTGCATGCTGTGCGGTCGAGATGATGCATGCGGGCGCTGCCCGTTATGACCTCGACCGTTTCGGCGTGGTGTTTCGTCCGAGTCCGCGTCAGTCGGACGTGATGATCGTCGCCGGCACGCTGTGCAACAAGATGGCGCCGGCTCTGCGCAAGGTCTACGACCAGATGGCCGAGCCGCGCTGGGTCATCTCGATGGGCTCGTGCGCGAACGGCGGCGGCTATTACCACTACTCGTATTCGGTGGTGCGCGGCTGTGACCGGATCGTGCCCGTGGACGTCTACGTGCCCGGTTGTCCGCCCACGGCGGAAGCGCTGGTGTATGGCGTGATCCAGCTGCAGGCCAAGATTCGCCGCACCAACACAATCGCCCGTCAATAAGGCCAACGCCTCCCCCACAATATGGCAAGCAAACTCGAGACCCTGAAAGCGAACCTCGAGGCGGCCTTTGGCGGCCTCCTGCTGAACCTCAGCGAAGCAATCGGTGAGTTGACGATCGTCGTGAAGGCTGGCGACTACCTCAACGTGGCAACGCGTCTGCGCGACGACCGCTCGCTCGGTTTCGAGCAATGCGTGGATCTGTGCGGCGTCGACTATCAAACCTACGCCGAAGGCGCTTACGACGGTCCGCGTTTCGCGGCCGTGCTGCATTTGTTGTCGGTGCAGAACAACTGGCGTCTGCGCCTGCGCGTGTTCGCACCGGACGACGAAGTGCCGATCCTGCCGTCTGTCGTCGAAATCTGGAATTCGGTCAACTGGTACGAGCGCGAAGCATTCGACCTGTACGGCATCGTCTTCGAAGGCCATCCGGATCTGCGCCGCATCCTGACCGACTACGGTTTCATCGGGCACCCGTTCCGCAAAGATTTTCCTGTCTCCGGTTATGTCGAAATGCGTTACGACCCGGAAGAGAAGCGCGTCGTCTATCAGCCTGTGACGATCGAGCCGCGAGAAATCACGCCGCGCGTGATCCGCGAAGATCGCTATGGCGGTCTGAAACACTAAGAGAACGCCATGGCAGAGATCAAGAACTACACGCTCAACTTCGGCCCTCAGCATCCGGCAGCGCACGGTGTGCTGCGCCTCGTGCTCGAACTCGACGGCGAAGTCATTCAGCGCGCCGATCCGCACATCGGCCTGCTGCATCGCGCGACTGAAAAGCTCGCCGAAACCAAAACATTCATCCAGTCGGTGCCGTACATGGACCGTCTCGACTACGTGTCGATGATGGTCAACGAGCACGGCTACGTGATGGCGATCGAAAAGCTGCTCGGCATCGAAGTGCCGGTGCGCGCGCAATACATTCGCGTGATGTTCGACGAAGTCACGCGCGTGCTGAACCACCTGATGTGGATCGGCGCGCACGCGCTCGACGTCGGCGCAATGGCGGTGTTTCTGTACGCGTTCCGTGAACGCGAAGACCTGATGGACGTGTACGAAGCGGTGTCCGGCGCACGGATGCACGCGGCTTACTATCGTCCGGGCGGCGTCTATCGCGATCTGCCTGACGCAATGCCGCAATATAAAGCGTCGAAGATTCGCAATGCCAAGGCATTGTCGAAGATGAACGAGAACCGTCAGGGTTCGCTCCTCGACTTCATCGACGATTTCTTCACGCGTTTCCCGAAGTGCGTCGACGAATACGAAACGCTGCTTACCGACAACCGGATCTGGAAGCAACGTCTGGTCGGTATCGGCGTGGTCAGCCCGGAACGCGCGCTGAATCTCGGCATGACCGGCGCGATGCTGCGCGGTTCGGGTATCGAATGGGATTTGCGCAAGAAGCAACCGTACGAGGTCTATGACAAGCTCGATTTTGACATCCCGGTGGGGGTCAACGGCGACTGTTATGACCGATATTTGGTACGCGTCGAAGAAATGCGCCAGTCCACACGCATTGTGAAACAGTGCATTGAGTGGCTGCGTAAGAATCCCGGCCCCGTGATGATCGACAATCACAAGGTTGCGCCGCCGTCGCGCGTGGGCATGAAGTCGAACATGGAAGAGCTGATTCACCACTTCAAGCTCTTCACGGAAGGCTTCCATGTGCCGGAAGGCGAGGCATACGCCGCGGTCGAGCATCCGAAGGGCGAGTTCGGCATCTATCTGATTTCCGACGGCGCCAACAAACCGTATCGCCTGAAGATCCGCGCACCGGGCTACGCGCACCTGTCCACGCTGGATGAAATGGCGCGCGGTCACATGATCGCCGACGCCGTGACGATCATCGGCACGCAGGACATCGTGTTCGGCGAAGTGGATCGCTAGGACGTATTCATCAGAGCGCGCCTTCAGATTGCACCGAAGCGCGCGTCAAGCAAAGGAACGCCGGGTCTGTCGCATCATGCAGCGCGCGACAGGTTTTCGTTCGGTAGGAATTGAAAGAGTCGTGTCTGAAAATGATCTCAGCTGAAGGCCTGAAAGAAATCGATCGCGCGATCGCGAAGTATCCCGCCGATCAGAAACAGTCCGCCGTGATGTCGGCGTTGGCCACTGCTCAGGAAGAGCATGGCTGGCTGACGCCCGAACTCATGCAGTTCGTCGCGGACTATCTCGGCATGCCGGCAGTCGCCGTGCAGGAGGTGGCTACCTTCTACACGATGTACGAGACCTCGCCGGTCGGCAAGTACAAGATCACGCTCTGCACCAACCTGCCGTGCCAGCTCGGCCCGGACGGCGGCTCGGACAGCGCTGCTGAATATCTGAAGCAGAAGCTCGGCATCGACTTCGGCGAAACCACGCCCGACGGCAAGTTCACCCTGAAAGAAGGTGAGTGCATGGGTTCGTGCGGCGACGCGCCGGTGATGCTGGTGAACAACCATCGCATGTGCAGCTTCATGAGCCGCGCGAAGATCGACCAGCTGCTCGAGGAACTTTCGAAATGACGTCTTTACACGATCGTCACATCAAACCGCTGATTCTCGCCGGCCTGAACGGCGACAACTGGCATCTCGAAGACTACGTGGCGCGCGGCGGTTATGCCCAGCTGCGCCGTATTCTTGAAGAGAAGATTCCGCCGGAGCAGGTGATCGCCGACGTCAAGGCGTCGGGTCTGCGTGGCCGTGGCGGTGCAGGCTTCCCGACCGGTCTGAAGTGGAGCTTCATGCCGCGTCAGTTCCCCGGCCAGAAGTACCTCGTCTGCAATTCGGACGAAGGCGAACCGGGCACGTTCAAAGACCGCGACATCCTGCGTTTCAACCCGCATTCGCTGATCGAAGGCATGGCCATCGGCGCGTACGCGATGGGCATTACGGTCGGCTACAACTATATTCACGGCGAGATTTGGGAAGTCTACAAACGCTTTGAACAGGCGTTGGACGAAGCTCGCCGCGCCGGGTTCCTCGGCGAAAACATCATGGGTTCGGGCTTCTCGTTCGAACTGCATGCGCACCACGGTTACGGCGCCTATATCTGCGGCGAAGAAACCGCGCTGCTCGAATCGCTGGAAGGCAAGAAAGGCCAGCCGCGCTTCAAGCCGCCGTTCCCGGCGAGCTTCGGCGTGTACGGCAAGCCGACCACGATCAACAACACCGAGACGTTCGCCGCAGTGCCGTTCCTGCTCGCAATCGGCCCGCAGAATTACCTCGAAATCGGCAAGCCGAATAACGGCGGCACGAAGATTTTCTCGGTCGCCGGCGACGTCGAACGTCCGGGCAATTACGAAATTCCGCTCGGCACGCCGTTTTCCACGCTGATGGAACTCGCCGGCGGCATGCGCGGCGGCAAGAAGATCAAAGCCGTGATTCCTGGCGGCTCGTCGGCACCGGTGATTCCGGGCGACATCATGATGCAGACCGACATGGACTACGACTCGATCGCCAAGGCCGGCTCGATGCTCGGTTCAGGCGCGGTCATCGTCATGGACGAGACGCGTTGCATGGTGCGCTCGTTGCTGCGGCTGTCGTATTTCTATTACGAAGAATCGTGTGGTCAGTGCACGCCTTGCCGCGAAGGCACGGGCTGGCTGTACCGCGTCGTGCATCGTATCGAGCATGGGCTCGGCCGTCCGGAAGATCTGGATCTGCTGAATTCGGTTGCTGAAAACATCATGGGCCGCACGATCTGCGCGCTCGGCGATGCAGCGGCCATGCCGGTTCGCGGCATGCTCAAGCACTACTGGGACGAGTTCGAATATCACGTCGCCCACAAGCATTGCCTCGTCGGCGGTCATGCCGGCGCAGCGGCGGCGTCGGAAACCGTAGCGGCTTGAGTCTGCGGATCGATAAGCAGATAGGCACGCAGAAGAACACGTCATCCGCGGGATTCATCGCCTGAAACGGGCGATGAACGGGCGAACGATTGAGCGGTAACAGGTTAAGGAAGATTGACCATCATGGTTGAACTTGAAATAGACGGCAAGAAAGTAGAGGTGCCTGAAGGCAGCATGGTGATCCAGGCTGCGCATAAGGTCGACACGTACATTCCTCACTTCTGCTATCACAAGAAGCTGTCGATTGCGGCCAACTGCCGGATGTGTCTGGTCGATGTCGAAAAGATGCCGAAGGCGGTGCCCGCATGCGCCACGCCGGTATCGGCCGGCATGATCGTGCGCACCAAGTCGGACAAAGCGGTGAAGGGCCAGCAAGCCGTGATGGAATTCCTGCTGATCAATCACCCGCTGGATTGCCCGATCTGCGATCAGGGCGGCGAGTGCCAGTTGCAGGATCTGGCCGTGGGTTACGGCAAGTCGGGATCGCGCTATAGCGAAGAAAAGCGCGTGGTGTTCCACAAGAACGTCGGCCCGCTGATCTCCATGGAAGAAATGTCGCGCTGCATTCACTGCACGCGTTGCGTCCGTTTCGGTCAGGAAGTGGCCGGCGTGATGGAACTCGGCATGCTGGGCCGCGGCGAGCATTCGGAAATCACATCGTTCGTCGGCAAGACGGTGGATTCGGAACTGTCGGGCAACATGATCGATCTGTGCCCGGTCGGCGCGCTGACCAGCAAGCCGTTCCGCTACAGCGCCCGTACGTGGGAACTGTCGCGCCGCAAGTCGGTGAGCCCGCATGATTCCGTCGGCGCGAACCTCGTGGTGCAGGTAAAGAACAATCGCGTGATGCGCGTTCTGCCGTTCGAAAACGAATCCATCAACGAATGCTGGATTTCGGATAAAGACCGCTTCTCGTACGAAGGCCTGAACAGCCCCGAGCGTCTGACCCAGCCTATGCTCAAGCAAGGCGGCAAGTGGGTCGAGACCGACTGGCAAACCGCGCTCGAATATGTGGTGAAGGGACTGAAGGGCATCAAGGGCGACCACGGCGCGAATGCGCTGGCCGCGCTCGGCAGCGCCCACAGCACCGTCGAAGAACTGTTCCTGTTGAAGCAACTCGCGCAAGCGGTCGGCACGCCTAACGTCGACTTCCGTCTGCGTCAGTCGGATTTCTCCGCACCGGTCAGCGGCACGCCGTGGCTCGGCACGGCGATCGCCGATCTGTCGAACGTCGACGCCGCATTGGTGATCGGCTCGGATCTGCGTCGCGATCATCCGCTGTTCGCCGCGCGTCTGCGTCAGGCCGCGAAGGGCGGCGCGAAGCTCACGCTCGTGCAATCCACCAACGACGATGCGCTGATTCCGCAAGCGGAGCGCGTCGTGGCAGCGCCGTCCGCATGGCTCGAGGCACTCGCTGGAATCGCTGGCGCGGTGTCGGAAGCGAACGGCGTGGCACTGCCGGAAGCCTTCGCCGGCACGCAGCCCTCGGATGCGCACAAGAAAGTCGCGAAGTCGCTCGCCACGGGCGAACGTCGCCTGGTGTTGCTGGGCAACAGCGCGGTCCGTCACCCGGACTTCGCCGTCATTCACGCAGCCGCCCAATGGATCGCGGACGCGACCGGTGCGACGCTGGGCTTCCTGACGGAAGCGGCCAACACGGTCGGCGCGCATCTCGTGAACGCGTTGCCGGGCGAGGGCGGTCTGAACGCTCGCGAAGTATTCGAGCAACCGCGCAAGGGTTATGTGCTGCTGAACGTCGAACCGGAGTTCGACACGGCCAATCCGGCGCAGGCTTTGGCCGCGTTGAAGCAGGCTGAAATGGTTGTCGTGATGTCGCCGTTCCAGACCGGCGCGGAATACGCCGACGTGCTGCTGCCGATCGCTCCGTACACGGAAACGGCCGGCACGTTCGTCAACGCCGAAGGTACGGTGCAGACGTTCAACGGCGTCGTGCGTCCGCTCGGCGACACGCGTCCGGCATGGAAGGTGTTGCGCGTGCTGGGCAGCCTGCTGGGCCTGCCCGGCTTCGAATTCGATACCTCGGAAGAAGTGCGCGCGGCCGCTCTCGGCGACGGCGAACTGAATTCGCGTCTGTCGAACAAGACGGGCGTCACGGTTGCACGCGGCAAGGCGGCGAAGGCAGCGGAAGGCAAGTTCGAACGTATCGCGAACGTGCCGATCTATCACGCCGATGCGCTGGTGCGTCGCGCCGAGTCGTTGCATCTGACCGCTGCGGCACGTGCGGCGAATACGGTCGGTCTGCCCGCTGGGCTGTTCGACAAACTGAGTTTGAAGGAAGGCGACGCGGTGCGCGTGCGCCAGGGCGAGCAATCGGTGCAGTTGCCGGCCGTGCGTGACGCTAATCTTGCGGAGACGGTCGTCCGCGTATCGGCGGCTACGCCTGCCGGTGCAGCGCTGGGCAGCCTGTTCGGTGAACTGGTGGTGGAGAAGGCGTAAATGAGCTTGTTCGATACGATCAACTCGGGCGGCACCCAGCTTCTCGGTGTGGCATGGCCCACGGTGTGGGCACTGGTGCGCATCCTGGTGGTGGCCGTCGTGATCCTGCTGTGCGTGGCTTACCTGATTCTGTGGGAGCGTAAGCTGATCGGCTGGATGCACGTGCGTCTCGGCCCGAACCGCGTCGGCCCCGCAGGTTTGCTGCAGCCGATCGCCGACGTGCTGAAGCTGTTGCTGAAAGAAGTGATTCAGCCGGCGCAGGCGAGCCGCTGGATCTACCTGATCGCGCCGATCATGGTGGTGGTGCCGGCCTTCGCGGTCTGGGCGGTGATTCCGTTCCAGGCGGGCGCGGTGCTCGGCGACATCAACGCAGGTCTGCTGTACGCAATGGCGATCTCGTCGATCGGCGTGTACGGCGTGATTCTGGCGGGTTGGGCGTCGAACTCGAAGTATGCGTTCCTCGGCGCGATGCGCGCCGCGGCGCAGATGGTCTCGTACGAAATCTCGATGGGCTTCGCGCTCGTCGTCGTGCTCATGACCGCCGGCACGCTGAACCTGTCGGGCATCGTCGCTTCGCAGGAACATGGCATCTTCGCGTCGTACGGCTTGAACTTCCTGTCGTGGAACTGGCTGCCGCTGCTGCCGATGTTCGTCGTGTACTTCATCTCGGGCATCGCCGAAACGAACCGTCACCCGTTCGACGTGGTGGAAGGGGAGTCGGAAATCGTCGCGGGCCACATGATCGATTACTCGGGTATGGCGTTCGCGCTGTTCTTCCTCGCCGAGTACATCAACATGATCGTGATCTCGGCATTGGCTGCAACGCTGTTCCTTGGTGGCTGGAGCGCTCCGTTCGGGTTTCTGTCGTTCATCCCGGGCATCTTCTGGCTGGTCCTCAAGGTTTTCTTCCTGTTGTCGGTGTTCATCTGGGCGCGTGCCACATTCCCGCGCTATCGCTATGACCAGATCATGCGTCTGGGCTGGAAGATTTTCATTCCGGTCTGCGTGGTGTGGCTGGTGGTGGTCGGCTTCTGGATCATGTCGCCGTTGAACATCTGGAAATAAAGGGCGGATGAACCCATGACCGCAATCCAAAACTTTTTCAAGACCTTCTTCCTCACGGAACTGCTCAAAGGCCTCGCGCTGACCGGACGTTATACGTTCCAACGCAAGGTGACCGTGCAGTTCCCGGAAGAGAAGACCCCGATTTCGCCGCGTTTCCGCGGCCTGCACGCGCTGCGCCGCTATGAAAACGGCGAAGAGCGCTGCATCGCCTGCAAGCTGTGCGAAGCGGTGTGCCCGGCGCTCGCCATTACCATTGAGTCGGAAACGCGCGCGGACAACACCCGTCGCACCACGCGTTACGACATCGACCTGACCAAGTGCATCTTCTGCGGTTTCTGCGAAGAAAGCTGCCCGGTCGATTCGATCGTCGAAACGCACATTCTCGAATATCACGGCGAGAAGCGTGGCGACCTGTACTTCACGAAAGACATGCTGCTGGCCGTGGGCGATCGCTATGAAGCGGAGATCGCGGCGAACAAGGCAGCCGACGCGCCGTATCGTTGAAGCGCTTTATCCAGTTAAAGCAGTAAATGCAGCAATCACGGCCTGTTGTCGGGCCGGGCGCCGCGGCCCGAACGCCGCGGCACGGCGCACCTGTGCGGCTGTTCTGGCGGTATGCCAGCGGTATGCCAACCACAAGTGCCAAAGAACAATGCCTGACGATGGCCTAACGATGAACCGGTAATCATGGAATTCACGACCGTACTGTTCTACATCTTCGCGCTGCTCCTGGTGGTTTCAGGGCTGAAGGTGATCACCTCGCGCAACCCGGTGTCGTCCGCACTGTTTCTGGTGCTGGCGTTCTTCAACGCAGCCGCGATCTGGATGCTGCTGCAGGCCGAGTTCCTTGCGATCCTGCTGGTGCTGGTCTACGTCGGCGCGGTGATGGTGCTGTTCCTGTTCGTCGTGATGATGCTGGACATCAACATCGACGTGCTGCGTAAAGACTTCAAACGCTTCGTGCCAATGGCCACGCTGGTGGGCGCGATCATCGTGATCGAAACCGCGCTGATTCTCTGGCACGGTTACGGCGCGACCGCCACGGCGCTGCGTGACACCACGGCCGCCGCGAACGGCATGGGCGACTGGTCGAACACGCGCCTGATCGGCAAGGTCATCTACACCGACTACATCTTCGCGTTCGAAGTGGCCGGTCTGGTGCTGCTGGTGGCGATCATCGCGGCCATCGCGCTGACCACGAGTCATAAGAAAGACAGCAAACGTCAGAACGTCAGCGAACAGGTCAAGGTACGCGCTCAAGACCGCGTGCGCGTCGTGAAGATGAAATCGGAAAAGACCGCGGCAACCGTCGCGGCGGAAGAAGCCGCGGCAGCGGCAGCAGCAGCGGCCGACTCGGCACCAGCCAAGAACAGCTGAGCGGACAGGAGATAGAAATCATGTTGACCCTTGCTCATTACCTTGTCCTCGGCGCGATCCTGTTTGCGATCAGCGTCGTCGGCATTTTCCTGAACCGTCGCAACGTCATCATTATTTTGATGGCGATCGAATTGATGCTGCTCGCGGTGAACACCAACTTCGTCGCGTTCTCGCATTACCTCGGCGACGTGCACGGCCAGATCTTCGTTTTCTTCGTGCTGACGGTTGCAGCGGCGGAAGCGGCAATCGGCCTCGCGATTCTGGTGACCCTGTTCCGTAGTCTCGACACGATCAATGTCGAAGATCTCGATCAGCTCAAAGGTTAATTTCAGGAAAAGCGGTTATGTCCACGATACTCAATGAAAACCTGCTGCTGGCGATCCCGCTGGCACCGCTGGCCGGCTGTCTGGTTGCCGGTCTGGCCGGAAAAGCGGTAGGGCGAGCCGGTGCGCATTCGGTCACGATCCTCGGCGTCGCGATCTCGTTCATCCTGTCGGCCATCGTCTTCTTCCAGGTACTGGACGGCGCGAGCTTCAACGCGACCATCTACGAATGGATGTCGATCGGCAAGACGAAGTTTGAGATCGGCTTCCTGGTCGACTCGCTGACGGCCATGATGATGTGCGTGGTGACCTTCGTGTCGCTCATGGTGCACATCTACACGATCGGCTACATGGCCGACGAGGACGGCTACCAGCGCTTCTTCTCGTACATCTCGCTGTTCACGTTCTCGATGTTGATGCTCGTGATGAGCAACAACTTCCTGCAGCTGTTCTTCGGCTGGGAAGCGGTGGGTCTGGTGTCGTATCTGCTGATCGGCTTCTACTTCACGCGTCCCACGGCGATCTACGCGAACATGAAGGCGTTCATCGTGAACCGCATTGGCGACTTCGGCTTTTTGCTGGGCATCGGCCTGCTGTTCGCGTTCGCCGGTTCGATGAACTACGGCGACGTGTTCGCGAAGCGCACCGAACTCGCGGCACTGACCTTTCCGGGTACGGACTGGGGTCTGCTGACGATGGCGTGTATTTGCCTCTTCATCGGCGCGATGGGTAAGTCGGCGCAGTTCCCGCTGCATGTCTGGCTGCCGGATTCGATGGAAGGCCCGACTCCTATTTCCGCACTGATTCACGCGGCAACCATGGTGACGGCCGGTATCTTCATGGTCACGCGCATGTCGCCGCTGTTCGAACTGTCGGATACGGCGCTCTCGTTCGTGATGGTCATTGGCGCGATTACCGCGCTGTTCATGGGCTTCCTTGGGATCATCCAGAACGACATCAAGCGCGTGGTGGCGTACTCCACGCTGTCGCAACTGGGTTACATGACGGTCGCGCTGGGCGCGTCGGCATACTCGGTCGCCGTGTTCCACCTGATGACGCACGCGTTCTTCAAGGCGCTGCTGTTCCTCGGCGCGGGTTCGGTGATCATCGGCATGCATCACGATCAGGACATCCGCAACATGGGCGGCCTGCGCAAGTACATGCCGATCACGTGGATCACGTCGCTGGTCGGTTCGCTGGCGCTGATCGGCACGCCGTTCTTCTCAGGCTTTTACTCGAAAGACTCGATCATCGACGCAGTGAAGCTGTCGCATCTGCCGGGTGCGGGCTTCGCGTACTTCGCGGTGGTGGCGAGCGTCTTCGTGACCGCGCTGTATTCGTTCCGTATGTACTTCCTGGTGTTCCACGGCGAGGAGCGCTTCCGTGGTCCGAAGCATCCGGAATCGCCGATGGGCATCGAAGCCGCGGCGCATGCGCATGACGGCCATGGTCACGACGCGCACGGCCATGGTCACGACGACCACGCTCACGAGCCGCACGAAACGCCGTGGGTGGTGTGGCTGCCGCTGGTGCTGCTGGCGATTCCGTCGGTGGTGATCGGCGCGATCGGCATCGGCCCGATGCTGTTCGGCGACTTCTTCCAGCACGGCGTGGCGTTCGACAAGGTGATCTTCATCGGCGAAAACCATCCGGCGTTGCATGAGATGGCCGAGGAGTTCCAGGGCTGGGCATCGATGGGCCTGCACTCGGTTGCGGGTCTGCCGGTCTGGCTGGCGCTCGCGGGTGTGGTGGTCGCGTGGTTCCTGTACCTGGTTCGTCCGGACCTGCCGGCTGTCATCAAGCGCGCGTTCGGCCCGATCTACACGCTGCTCGATAACAAGTACTACATGGACAAGATCAACGAAGTCGTGTTCGCGCGGGGCGCCGTGGCAATTGGCCGTGGTCTCTGGAAAGAAGGCGACGTCGTGGTGATCGACGGCATCGTCAACGGCAGCGCACGCTTTATCGGCTGGTTCGCCGGCGTGATCCGCTTCCTCCAATCCGGCTACATCTATCACTACGCGTTCGCCATGATTATCGGCATGCTGGGGCTCCTGACCCTGTTTGTAACGCTCGGCGGCAAATAAGGCGAGGGACACTAATGCACGCTTATCCGATTCTCAGTATTGCGATCTGGTTGCCGATCCTCGTCGGCCTCCTGGTCCTGGCCATCGGTTCCGACCAGAACCCGGCTCCCGCGCGCTGGATTGCGCTGATCGGTTCGGTCGTCAGCTTCCTCGTGACGATTCCGCTGATTACCGGTTTTGATTCGAGCACCGCCGATCTGCAGTTCGTCGAAAAGGCGAACTGGATCGAGCGCTTCAACATCACGTACCACCTGGGTGTCGACGGCATCTCGATGTGGTTCGTCGTGTTGACCGCATTGATTACGGTGATCGTCGTGATCGCCGCGTGGGAAGTGATCACGAAGAACGTGGGCCAGTACCTCGCCGCGTTCCTGATCCTCTCGGGCATCATGGTCGGCGTGTTCAGCGCGGCCGACGGCATGCTGTTCTACGTGTTCTTCGAAGCGACGCTGATTCCGATGTACATCATCATCGGCGTGTGGGGTGGGGCGAACCGCGTGTACGCGGCGTTCAAGTTCTTCCTGTACACGCTGATGGGCTCGCTGTTGATGCTGGTCGCGTTGCTGTATCTGTACATCGAGACCGGCACGTTCGACCTCGCCACGTGGCAGCATGCGCAGATCGCCATGACGCCACAGGTGCTGATATTCATAGCGTTCTTCATGGCCTTCGCCGTGAAGGTGCCGATGTGGCCGGTTCACACGTGGTTGCCTGACGCTCACGTGGAAGCGCCGACCGGCGGCTCGGTGGTACTGGCTGCGATCATGCTGAAGCTGGGCGCATACGGTTTCCTGCGCTTCTCCCTGCCGATCACGCCTGACGCGAGCCACTTTCTGGCGCCGGTCGTCATCACGTTGTCGCTGATCGCGGTGATCTACATCGGCCTCGTGGCAATGGTGCAGGCCGACATGAAGAAGCTGGTCGCGTATTCGTCGATCGCGCACATGGGTTTCGTCACGCTCGGCTTCTTCATCTTCAACCAGCTCGGCGTGGAAGGCGCGATCGTGCAGATGATCTCGCACGGTTTCGTGTCGGGCGCGATGTTCCTGAGCATCGGCGTGCTGTACGACCGTATGCATTCGCGTCAGATCGCCGATTACGGCGGTGTCGTCAACGTGATGCCGAAGTTCGCGACGTTCGTAATGCTGTTCTCCATGGCGAATTGCGGCCTGCCGGGCACCTCCGGTTTCGTCGGCGAATTCATGGTGATTCTGGCGGCTGTCCAGTACAACTTCTGGATCGCGGGCGGTGCGGCGGTCACGTTGATTCTCGGCGCGGCCTACACGCTGTGGATGTACAAGCGCGTGTACTTCGGCGCGATCGCCAACGATCACGTGAAGGGTCTGCTCGACATCAACCGTCGCGAATTTTTCATGCTGGCAGTGCTTGCCGCACTGACGCTGTTCATGGGCCTGTATCCGAAGCCCTTTACCGATGTGATGCACGTATCCGTGGAAAACCTCCTCGCCCACGTTGCGCAGTCAAAGCTGCCGTTGCCTCAGTAACGCCGAGCGAGGAATTTAGAGACCATGCAAAACGCCCCTATGACTGCTCTGTTGCCCGACGCGCTGGTGATGCTCGCCGTTGTCGTCGCGTGGCTCAACGACACGTTCGTCGGCCAGGCCGGTCGCCGTACCACGTACTTCATCGCGTTCTTCTCGACGCTGGTCGCCGGCGTCTGGTTCGCGATGAACGCGTTCGACCCGCAAGTGCGCTACTACTTCGGCCATATGTACGTGGTGGATTCGTTCGCCAACGTGATGAAAGCCGTGGTGACGCTCGGCTACGCGGTGTCGATCGTGTATTCGCGTCGTTACCTCGAAGATCGCGGTCTGTTCCGCGGCGAGTTCTTCCTGTTGGGTATGTTCTCGCTGCTCGGCCAGCTCGTCATGATCTCCGGCAATAACTTCCTGACGCTGTATCTCGGCCTGGAACTGATGTCGCTGTCGCTGTATGGTGCGATCGCCTTGCGTCGTGACGCGGCGCCGTCGAACGAAGCGGCCATGAAGTATTACGTGCTGGGCGCGCTGGCTTCCGGTTTCCTGCTGTACGGCATCTCCATGCTGTACGGCGCGACCGGTTCGCTCGACCTGAACGAAGTGTTCAAGGCGATCGGCACGAGCCACTACGACCCGAGCGTGCTGCTGTTCGGCGTGATCTTCATCGTGGCGGGCGTGGCGTTCAAGATGGGCGCGGTGCCGTTCCACATGTGGGTGCCCGACGTGTACCAGGGCGCGCCGACGGCGATGACGCTGATGGTCGGCGGTGGCCCTAAGGTTGCCGCGTTCGCCTGGGGTCTGCGTTTCCTGGTGATGGGCCTGTTGCCGCTGGCGGTGGAATGGCAGCAAATGCTGGTGATTCTCGCGGCGCTGTCGCTGATCGTCGGCAACATTACCGGTATCGTGCAACGCAACGTCAAGCGCATGCTCGCGTATTCGGCGATCTCGAATATGGGCTTCGTACTGCTGGGTCTGCTGGCCGGTGTGGTCGACAGCAAGACCACGGGCGCCGCCAATGCATACGGCTCGGCGATGTACTACAGCATCGTCTACCTGATCACGACGATGGGCACGTTCGGCGTCATCATGCTGCTGGCGCGCCGCGATTTCGAAGCGGACACGCTCGAGGACTTCAAGGGTTTGAATCAACGCAGCCCGGTGTTCGCGTTCGTGATGATGATCATGATGTTCTCGCTCGCCGGCATTCCGCCCGCGGTCGGCTTCTACGCGAAGCTCGCGGTGCTGCAGGCCACCATGAACGCCGGTTTGACCTGGCTGACGGTGCTGGCCGTGATCACGTCGCTGTTTGGCGCGTTCTACTACCTGCGTATCGTCAAGCTGATGTATTTCGACGATCCGCAAGACAAGTCGCCCATTCTCGCTGACACCAGCACGCGTGCCTTGCTCGCGTTCAACGGTGTGGCCGTATTGGTGCTCGGTATCGTGCCGGATCCGTTGTTGAAGGCCTGCCTGCAGGCTATCCAGCACACGCTGCTGCTCTGATGTCGGCAGCGGGTTGGTTTATCGTGCTGTTGGCGCTGGTCGGCGCCAACCTGCCGTTTCTGAATCAGCGCCTCTTCGCCGCCGTGCCGTTGAAAGCGGCGAAGAAAAGCGCCTGGATCCGGATTGCCGAATTGATCGTGCTGTACTTCGTGGTCGGCGCGCTTGGTTTTCTGCTGGAAGCGCGCGCGGGTAACCGCTTTGAACAGGGTTGGCAATTCTACGCGATCACGTTCGCACTCTTCGTGGTGTTCGCGTTCCCTGGCTTTACCTTTCAGTATCTCGTCAAACGCCGCTGACGGCGTCTCGCCGTCGGCGCACCCTGTCCTAAGGTCCGCATATGGCTGAACTTCCCGATCACGACGCCGCGCTCAAAGAGACCTGCATTGAGAGCAAAACGATCCATCAGGGACCGTTTCTGACGCTCAAATGCGATACCGTTCGCCTGCCGGACGGTAAGCACGCCACGCGCGAATATGTTCAGCATTCCGGCGCCGTCATGGTGATTCCATTGTTTGACGACGGCCGCGTGCTGCTCGAAAGCCAGTATCGCTACCCAATGGGCAAGGTCATGGTCGAGTATCCGGCCGGCAAGCTCGATCCGAACGAAGGCGCACTGGCCTGCGCGATACGTGAACTGCGGGAAGAGACGGGTTATAGCGCGCGCGAGTATGTTTATCTGACGCGCATTCACCCGATCATTTCCTATTCGACCGAATTTATCGATATCTATCTTGCGCGCGGTTTGACCGCCGGTGAGCGCAAGCTCGACGAAGGCGAGTTTCTCGAACTGTTCACGGCGACCGTGCCGGAGATGTCCGAGTGGGTGCGCACCGGCAAGGTGACTGATGTCAAGACGGTGATCGGCACGTTCTGGCTGGAGAAAGTGTTGTCGGGTGCGTGGCCGTTGGCGGAGCCTGAATAACACTGCAGCGAAGAATACGCGCGCGCTGCTAGCTGCTTCGGAAGTCTGAGAAAGCCCTTGTTGGTCTAAGACCGGCAGGGGCTTTTCTCATTGCGACGCGCGCGAAATTGCGCAATTGCCGGCATGTTGGCCGGCGTCTTAAAAGTGTGTCGTTTGCCTTATGCCATTCGACAGTCTCGTCCTGCGGCCTTTGTCCCTCTAGTATCGACCTTCGAGATCGACTTCCACTGTTCGTTTTATTTCGGATGACGAAGTGGCGGTGGGCGCATTTGATTTCGGGTGTGGATCAGGTTGTCACTTGACAACCTGATCCACACCCGCTAAATTGGAGGACATCAGATGGTTCGAGGAACCCATTCCAAGAAAGAGGTTGAGGCCGCGTTGGTGTACGCCGAGAAAAACGGCTGGCGTGTTCAGGGTGGTGGCAAAGGTCACGCTTGGGGACGGATGTACTGTCCTGATAAAGACGCGGAGTGTCGGTGTGGCGAGTTCTGCATATCGAGCGTCTGGAGCACGCCGAAGAATCCCGGCAACCACGCCAGACATCTGAGGCGCATCGTCGACAACTGCACGGCTCGCCGGTAGCAAATCCGTTCTTTGGGCGAAAGCTTTGGGACTGAATGAAGGCAGGAGTAATTTATGGAATATGTATTCACGCTGAAGTACGGTCTCGCGGTTGAAGACTGCGATCTTGACGCGATCGTCGAGCGTCTGGGCGAAGCCGGGTGCGACGACGCCACCGTGGGTATCGGGCAACCGGGCCGCATCTCGCTGTTTTTCACTCGCGAAGGCGAGTCCGCATTCGAGGCGGTGGTCAGCGCTCTCCAGGACATCAAGCGGGTGGTGCCGTCCGCGCGTCTTATCGAGGCCGGCCCCGACTTCGTCGGACTGACTGACGTCGCGGAAGTCGCCGGCGTGTCGCGGCAAAACATGCGCAAGCTGATGCTGAGTCACGCAATCGACTTTCCGCCGCCGGTCCACGAGGGCAGTGCGTCGGTATGGCATCTGTCGGACATCCTTGACTGGCTCGCTGCGCGCGGTGGCTATGAAATCAAGCCAGACGTGTTCGACATTGCGAGAGCGGTCAAGCAGATCAACCTCGCGAAAGAGGCACGCGAACTCGAGCCCCGGCTTGGCCGTCAACTGGAATGTCTCGTCGCGTAAAAGCGCTACGGCAGGCGGCGTGCGAAGCACCGCAAGCGTAGGTGATCGGCAAGCCTGTTTGCCTTCCGGAGCACCTTCGGCAGGCCTTTGCGCAAAGCGTTAAAATCGCCCACCGCGTTCGGATTGTCCGCAACTTCCGCCACCGGTACCGTTGTCCGTAAAAATTTACGAACGACCGTTCACAAATTTACGTTTTGCGCTAAACTGGCACGCAAGCCCTGATTCCACATGAAGGTCCTCGATTTACAGTGTCCGCATGGCCATCGGTTCGAAGGCTGGTTCGCTTCGACTGATGACTTCGAATCGCAGCAGTCCCGCAAGCTCGTCGAATGTCCGATCTGCGGTGCGAACGAGGTGAGCCGTTTGCCGTCGGCCCCGCGCCTGAACCTGTCGGGTGCGACCGAAACGAAAGCGCCGGCGGGCGCGGGGGAAATGCAGGCGCGTGTCATGCGCGCCTTGCGCGAGGTACTGGAAAAGACCGAGAACGTGGGCGACCGCTTCGCCGAGGAAGCACGGCGCATTCACTACAATGAAGCGCCCGCACGCAATATTCGCGGTGTCACGACACCGGAAGACGCGAAAGCCTTGGTCGAAGAAGGCATTGAAGTGATGCCGCTGCCGGTCCCGGCTGCCTTGAAGGAACCGCTGCAATAGCGCAGTGGCTCACTGGCGGCGGATGGTGGCGGCCAGGAGACACGACGCATGGATCTGGACTATTCCGCTGCTGATAACGCGTTCCGCGCAGACATCCGCGCCTGGCTCGAAGCGAATCTGCCTCGTGAGCTGAGCGACAAGGTACTCAATCACAAGCGTCTTGCCCGCGAAGACTTCGCAGGCTGGCATAAGCTGCTCGGCACGCGCGGCTGGTCGGCGATCGCGTGGCCGAAAGAGTATGGCGGCCCGGGCTGGGACGCGACCCAGCGGCACATCTGGGACGAAGAGTGCGCGCGCATCGGCGCGCCGTCCGTGCTACCTTTCGGCGTCTCTATGGTGGCGCCGGTACTGATGAAATACGGCAACGAGGCGCAGAAGCGTCACTACTTGCCGCGCATTCTCGACGGTACGGACTGGTGGTGTCAGGGTTATTCCGAGCCGGGCTCGGGTTCGGATCTGGCCTCGCTGCGCACACGCGCCGATCGCGTCGGCGACCATTACGTGGTCAACGGTCAGAAAACATGGACCACGCTCGGCCAGTACGCCGACATGATGTTCTGCCTGGTGCGCACGGACAGCGGCGCCAAAAAGCAGGAGGGCATCTCGTTCCTGCTGATCGACATGAAAACGCCGGGCATCACCGTGCGGCCGATCATTACGCTCGACGAGGACCACGAAGTCAACGAGGTCTTTTTCGAAGACGTGAAGGTGCCGGTCGAGAATCTGGTTGGTGAAGAGAATCGCGGCTGGACTTACGCGAAATATCTGCTCGGCCACGAGCGCACCGGCATTGCGCGGGTCGGCCAATCGAAGCGCGAACTCGTTTTCCTGAAACGCCTTGCGCTGAATCAGAGAAAGAACGGCAAGCCGCTTCTGCAAGACCCGGTGTTCGCCGCGAAAGTTGCGAGCCTCGAGATCGAGTTGATGGCGCTCGAAGTCACCGTGCAACGCGTCGTCGCTAATGAAACGGGCGGACGCGGACCGGGACCGGAAGCGTCGATGCTGAAGATCAAGGGCACGGAAGTGCAGCAAGCACTGACCGAACTGATGTTCGAAGCAGTCGGGCCGCTCGCCGCACCATTCGACGTTCCGTTCCTCGAAGGCGAACGCGAACACAGCCTGGCCGGCGACGACGATGCCGCGCCTCTCGCCGCGTACTACTTCAACTTCCGCAAGACGTCGATTTACGGCGGCTCGAACGAAATTCAAAAGAACATCATCGCGCAGATGATTCTCGGACTCTGAGGAGCGGCGCATGGACTTCACTTTCAACGACGAACAGCAGCAATTCGCCGACGCGCTGCGCCGCTATCTGGACAAGAACTACGGGTTCGAAGCGCGACAGGCGATCGTGCGATCGGAAACCGGCGTGTCGGACGCGCATTGGGCCGCGTTTGCCGAACTGGGTCTGACAGCGTTGCCGGTGCCGGAAGCGCAAGGCGGCTTTAACGGCGGCCCGATCGACATGCTGGTCGTGATGCAGGAACTCGGCCGTGCGCTGGTCGTCGAGCCTTATTGGGCGACTGCGGTCGGTATCGAGGCGTTGCGCCTCGCAGGTAGCGACCAGGGCGAAGACGCGTCGCTGCTCGAACGTGCTGCTCAAGGCGAGATCAAGCTGGCCGTGGCATTTCACGAACCGCATGCGCGCTACGATCTGTTCGCGGTCGAGACAGGCGTAAGCGGGCAGGGCGAGCAGCAGACATTGAGCGGCACGAAGTCTGTGGTGCAACACGGCGGCCAGGCGGATCACTGGATCGTCCCGGCCCGGCTGAATGGCGAGATCGCGCTCTTCGTCGTGGCGCGCAATGCGGCCGGCGTCAGGATCACGGACTATCGCACGATCGACGGCCAACGCGCCGCCACACTCGAGTTCAGCAACACGCCCGCGCGCCGGCTTGCCGGCAAGCACGCCGGCGCGGCTGCGCTCGAACATATCGCGGACTACGGCACGGTGCTGTTGTGCGCCGAGGCAATCGGCGCGCTGGACGCCTTGAACCTCGCCACCGTCGACTACACCAAGACACGCCAGCAGTTCGGCCAGCCGATCGCGCGGTTTCAGGCCTTGCAGCATCGCATGGTCGAGATGCTGATTCACGCCGAGCAGGCGCGCTCGGTCACGTATCTGGCCGCGATGCGCTACACGAGCTCGGATGTGGACGAACGTCGCCGCGCGGTTTCCGCCGCGAAGGCGAGGGTCGGTCAAGCCGCGCGTTTCGTCGGCCAGCAGGCGGTTCAGTTGCATGGCGGCATGGGCGTCACGAATGAGGTGGCCGCGGCGCATCTGTTCAAGCGGCTTGCTATCATCGAAACCACACTGGGCGATGTCGATCACCATCTCGCGCGGTTCGCCGCGCTACCTGGCTTCGTGACTGCCGAAGCCTGATCGGACATTCGAATCGGATACATGGAGGTGCGAGGATGGGCTTGAGTTACGAAGACTTCATAGTCGGCACGAGCATCGAGATCGGCAAGCACACGTTCACGCGCGAAGAGATTGTCGAGTTTGCACAGAAGTTCGATCCGCAACCGTTTCATCTGGATGAGGTCGCCGCCGCCGAGTCGCCATTCCGCGGCTTGGTGGCGAGTGGCTGGCATACCTGCTCGGTCATGATGGGCATGCTGGTGCGCAACGCGTTCGCGGGTTCCACGTCGATGGGCTCGCCCGGTATCGACGATATCCGCTGGTTGAAGCCGGTGCGTGTCGGTGACACGATCACCATGATGAACGCCGTGCTCGACAAGCGCATCTCGGAGAGCAAGCCGGATCGCGGCATCGTGTCGACGCAGTGGGAAGGCATCAATCAGCATGGCGAAACGGTGATCACGGTGCGCTCGAAGGGACTATTCGGCCTGCGTAATCCAGGCGCCGCGTCATGACGGGCAGCGCGGCGCCCGCCGCAACCTTCGGCAACGCGTCGGCATTGCGCGCGTTGGTGGGCGGCGAGCCGCTCGTGAGCGAATGGCTGACGGTGGATCAGGCGAGCGTCGATCGTTTCGCCGAAGCGACCGGTGACCATCAATGGATTCACGTCGACCCCGAGCGTGCGCGGCGCGAGTCGCCGTTCGGCGGTCCCGTGGCGCACGGTTTCCTGACGCTATCGTTGATTCCGGCGCTGCTCGGTAAGACGGTGGCGCTCGAGCAGCGCATGGGCGTCAATTACGGATTGAATCGCGCGAGGTTTACGTCGCCGGTGCCCGTCGGCTCACAGTTGCGCGCCAAATTCGCGGTCGAGTCCGTTTCGGAAGTCGATAACAACGGCGTGCAAGTGGTGTGGAACGTGAAGCTGGAGCGGCAGGGCAGTGAGCGGCCGGTGTGTGTCGCGGAGTTCATTACGCTGCATTATTTTTAGCGTTTCGGCGGCACATGCGAGTTAGAAAAAGCGCGAGCCGGCATGAATGCCGTTCGCGCTTTTTCACAGAGGCAAACGCAGATTCAGATGTGGCTGCGCATTCAATGTTTCGCGTATTGCGTCGCACCGAACAGTATTTCCTTCGCCTTGTCGTCCATGAGCGGTTGACGCGCGGACGCCAGCACTTCCACACCGCGCACGACCGCTGGACGCGCGGCGATCTCTTCATGCCAGCGCTTCACATTCGGGAACGCGTCGAGTTCCAAGCCCTGGTTTTGCCACGAGCGCGTCCACGGGAACGCGGCGATGTCCGCGATCGTATAGTCGTTGCCCGCGAGATACTTCGTCTTGCCGAGTTGCGTGTCCATTACGCCATAAAGGCGCTTCGTTTCGTTCGTGTACCGGTTGACCGCGTATTCAATCTGCTCCGGCGCGTAGTTGCGGAAGTGGTGAGTTTGCCCGAGCATCGGACCCAGACCGCCCATCTGAAACATCAGCCACTGCAGCGTGGAATAACGCGCGGCCGGATCAGTCGGCAGAAACTTGCCGGTTTTCTCGGCGAGGTAAATCAGGATCGCGCCCGATTCGAACAAGGCGAACGGCTGGCCGTCGGCCCCCTTGGGGCCCTCGGAATCGACGATTGCCGGGATCTTGTTGTTCGGGCTGATGGCGAGAAACTCGGGTTTGAACTGGTCTCCCGTGCCGATATTCACGCCGTGAACGTTGTACGCGAGGCCCGTCTCTTCGAGCATGATGTGAATCTTGTGGCCGTTCGGGGTTGCCCAGCTATAAACGTCGATCATCGTAGTTCCTTTGTCTCGTGAAAGCGGCGCCTCGAAGGGCGCCGCTGTTGACGAAAATTAGAGCATAGATCGCGCGATGCTGCTGGCGGCGCTGCAAGTCAGTCGCGGCTTCGCGGCGCCGGGCTGAACTTCCGGGCTGGGCAGGGCTCGGCTCAGCATCAAACCCGCGTAATCGGCGTCTCCACACGAGCCGCCGCGCCCGCGTCCATATAACGCGCGAGTTCGAGCTTGGCGATCGCGTTGCGGTGCACCTCGTCGGGACCGTCAGCGAAACGCAGCGTTCGTGCCGACGCGTAGGCATACGCGAGCGGAAAATCGTCGCTGACGCCACCGCCGCCGTGCGCTTGAATCGCCCAGTCGATCACCTGACACGCCATGTTCGGCGCAACGACCTTGATCATCGCGATCTCGCCGCGCGCGCCTTTGTTGCCGACGGTGTCCATCATGTAAGCCGTTTTCAGCGTGAGGAGACGCGCCTGCTCGATCATGCAGCGCGCTTCGGCGATACGTTCCTGCGTGACGCCTTGCGCGGCGACCGGTTTGCCGAACGCGACACGTTGCAGCGAACGTTTCGACATGAGTTCGAGGGCGCGTTCGGCAAGACCGATCAGACGCATGCAGTGATGGATGCGTCCCGGCCCGAGTCGCCCTTGCGCGATCTCGAAGCCGCGGCTTTCGCCGAGCAGCATGTTGCCGACCGGCACGCGCACATTCTCGAGTGTGATTTCCATGTGCCCGTGCGGCGCGTCGTCGTAACCGAACACGGTGAGCGGACGATGCACGGTGATGCCGGTGGCGTCGGCGGGAATCAGGATCATCGACTGCTGCTGGTGGCGCGGTGCTTCCGGATCGGTCTTGCCCATGACGATATAGATCTTGCAGCGCGGATCGCCCGCGCCGGACGACCACCACTTGTGGCCGTTGACCACGTAGTAATCGCCGTCGCGCACGATGCTGGTCTGGATATTGGTCGCATCCGACGACGCCACTTCAGGCTCCGTCATCAGAAACGCCGAACGGATCTGACCTTGTAGCAGCGGTTCGAGCCACGCGCGCTTGTTCTCGTCGCTGCCGTAGCGCTCGATCGTTTCCATATTGCCGGTGTCGGGCGCGTTGCAGTTGAATACTTCAGGCGCCCAGGGCACGCGGCCCATGATCTCGCACAGCGGCGCGTATTCGAGATTCGTCAAACCGGCGCCGCGCACGGAGTCGGGCAGGAACAGATTCCACAAGCCGGCGTCGCGCGCTTTCTGCTTGAGTTGTTCGATCAGTTCGGTTGGCAGCCACGCGTTACCGCTTTGGCGATTGCCTGCGATCTCTGCGTAGAATGCCTGCTCGTTCGGATAGATGTGCTCGTCGAAGAATGCGAGCAGCTTTTCGCGCAACGCCTGAACCTTCGGGGTGTAGTCGAAATTCATGTAAGACCTCGCGAATGACGGGTAACGGACGACGTTTGTTCGGATCGCGGCAGAACGCACAATCAGATATGCGATTCAGCACGCGATGCCAGTCAGCGCACTTTCTGCGCGTAGCGCCAGGCGAGTTCGGCCATCGGCTTCGCGCGGCGGCCGGCATCGAGCGCCTGAGCGCTGGCTGCCGTACCGTCGACGACGCGTTTCATGATCCCTTGCAGGATCGCGGCAATGCGAAACATGTTGTACGCCAGATAGAAATTCCAGTCGCCTTGAATCTCGAAGCCGGTGCGTTGGCAATAGCGCTCGACGTACTGTTGCTCGTCAGGAATGCCGAGGGCCGCCCAATCGAGGCCCGCGATGCCGCGGAATTGCGCCGGGTCGACGTGCCACGCCATGCAGTGATACGCGAAATCGGCGAGCGGATCGCCGAGCGTCGACAACTCCCAGTCGAGCACGGCGAGCACGCGTGGTTCCTCGGGATGAAAGATCAGATTGTCGAGCCGGTAGTCGCCATGCACGACGGATGCGCGCTCGCCCGTTTCGGCCGGCATATGCTGCGGCAGCCATTCGATCAGGCGCTGCATAGCGTCGATAGTTTCGGTCTCGGATGCGATGTACTGCTTGCTCCAGCGGCCGATCTGGCGCGCGAAGTAATTGCCTGGCTTGCCGTAGTCGGCGAGACCCACGGCCGCGACGTCGACGCTGTGCAGCGCCGCGATCACGCGGTTCATTTCGTCGTAGATGGCGGCGCGTTCGGCGGGCGTCATGCCGGGCAACGATTGATCCCACAGCACGCGGCCCTCGACGAACTCCATGACATAAAACGCGCGGCCGATCACGCTTTCGTCCTCGCACAAGGCGAGCATCTTCGCGACTGGTACGTCGGTGTCGGCGAGTGCGTGCATCACGCGGTATTCGCGTTCGACAGCATGCGCCGACGGCAGTAACTTCGCCGCCGGCCCCGGTTTGGCGCGCATCACATACGAGCGTGACGGCGTGAGCAGCTTGAACGTCGGATTGGACTGACCTCCGGCGAATTGCTCCAGTGTGAGGGGGCCGGAAAATCCGTCGACATGTTGGGTCAGCCAGGCGGCGAGCGCGCCGGTGTCAAAGCGTTGCCGCTCGCTGACGGGGCGCGTCCCTTCGAAATCCGAATAATCCGGTTGGTGTTCTGGTTCGCCGGTCTGTGTGGCTTGCACCATCTGTCTCCTCCAGTTCGGGGTTCAGCTACGCTTGTATTGAATGAACTGTGCGTAGAGCATTTCCATCGTGGTGTTGCGGACGTCGCGATGCAACGGCGACGGCGGTGAATAGTTGATCGTGCGCAGCACCCAGTCACGCGGCTCGGCGCCCACGTCGAGCGCGTTGATGCAGCCGGTGGCTTGCGCCAGATGGCCGAAGAACGTGCGGCCGCCGGCCGTAAGAGCATGCGACAGGATTGCCCGGTTCACGCCGCCATGCAGAACCAGCAGCACGGTGTCCCACGACCTGTCTTCGCGCAGCGCCGCGACCGCCGGCAAGACGCGATCGAACAGCGCGCCGATGGTCTCGCCGTCGAGAAACCGCGTGCTTTCCGGCACGATACCGTCGAACACGCCAAGAAACGCCGCTTCTATGTCCTGCAGCGGAATATTGCTGAGCCTGCCGCCGCGAATCTCTTCCCAGGCGGGTTCGATTTCGAGTTCGATCTGCTGGCCGGTCTCGGCCAACACGCGCCGCGCGGTTTCGATGGTGCGCGGCAAACCGCTGACGATCACCCGGTCGAAACGGACCTGCCGTTGCGCGAACACGCGGCCCGCCGCGCTGGCCTGCTCGCGGCCGTTAGCGTTCAGCGGGACGGTTTCGGGATCGATCGCGCGGCCGGAGTCGTCGAAGTACGTGACGTCGCCGTGACGCATCAAAAAGATGCGGCGGCGCTTGGGCAGTTGATAGTCGGGCATCGTTCCTTCGTTCACTTATAGACCGGCGCGCGTTTCTCGAGGAACGCGGAAATCCCTTCAAGCCCGTCACGGTGATGCAGCGAGGCGACAAAACTGTCGCGCTCCGCCACGAGATGATCGGCGAGCGGCTGCGTGCCGGCTGCGCCGATCAACCCCTTGATGCGCGCGACCGAGTTGGGCGAAATCTTGCCGAGCTCGTCGGCCCACGCGACCGCGGCGTCGCGCACGGTGCCGGTCTTGACCAGCTTGTTGACGACACCGAGTTCATGCAGGCGTGTCGCCCCGACCGGTTTGCCTTCGATCAACACTTCCGTGGCCAATTGACGCGGCAGGGCTTGAGCGAGAAACCACGACCCGCCGCCGTCGGGCGTCAGGCCGACGCGTGCATACGACATGACGAATTTGGCTTCGTCCGCGGCCACGATCAGGTCGCAGGCCAGCGCGAGCGAGAATCCCGCGCCGGCCGCGGCGCCATCGACGGCGGCGATCACCGGCTTCGACGAAAGACGCACCGCCGAGATCCATTCGCCGAGCAGATCGATGCTCTCCGCTTGCACGGACGGATCTTTCGCGCGGTTCTCCAGCAAGCGGTTCAGATTGCCGCCCGCGCAGAAGAAGTTGTCGGCGCCGGTGATCACGACGGCGCGAATCGACGGATCGCGTTCCACCGAGTCGAGCGCCTCGATGCCGGCGGCGTACATGTCCGGGTGCAGCGCGTTGCGTGCGCCTGGGTTCGAGAGCGTGAGGACTAGTGTCGATTCGCTTTCGGTGGGGCGCGAGGTCAGCAGTTCGGCGCTCATTGTTGTGTCTCCTGAGTCTTCGTTTCGATGTCGGCCGCGTCGCGCTGGGTCAACGACATGCCAAGTTGCGCTCGCCGCGCGAGCCATGGAGACGGACGATAGCGCGGATCGCCGAGCACACTGAACATGTTGCGCAGGATGGCCAGGATCGTGGTCGAACCGAGCGCGTCGCCGAGGGCTAGCGGGCCGCGCGGGTAGCCGAGGCCGAGTGTCACGGCGAGGTCGATGTCTTCCGGCGTGGCGATCTGTTTTTGTGCGATATCGCAGCCGATGTTGACGATGGTCGCCACCACGCGTTGCGCGACGAAGCCGGTGGAATCGCGGATTACGGTGACGGGCACGCCGTCGGCGGCAAAGAGCGCGTGCGCCGTGTCACGCGCGCTGCGCGCGGTGGCGGGCGTTGTCATCAGCGTGCGGCGTTGCGCGCCGACCAGCGGGAAGAGCGCATCGATCGCGACGACGCGGGTTGCGTCCAGCGCTTCATCGACCGCGGCCGTGGTCGCATCGTGACCGAACGGTGTGACGACGATCAGCGAATTCGCTGCGGGCGTGGCGCCGTCGTCGAGCTTCACACCGGCTTTCTCGATGAGTTGCACGACCGCGTCGCGGGCTTGCGGATAACGCTTGCTGACCCAGACGCTTGCCGGCAGTCCGGTCGGTATGGGCGCTTCGGCGGCCACTTGCTGCTTGCCGTCTTCGTAGCGATAAAAGCCTTCGCCCGTCTTCCGGCCGAGCAGTCCGCCGGCGAGCCGCGTGCCGGTAATCGGCGACGGCGTGAAGCGCGGCTCTTCATAGAACTGATGGTAGATCGACTCCATCACCGGATGCGAGACGTCCAGCGCCGTCAAATCGAGCAACTCGAATGGGCCGAGGCGAAAGCCGGCCTGCTCGCGCATGATGCGGTCGATGTCGGCGAAACTGGCCACACCCTCACCGGCCACGCGCAAGCCTTCGGTATTCATGCCGCGGCCCGCGTGATTCACGATAAAGCCGGGCATATCTTTCGCGCGCACCGGCGTGTGACCCATGCGGCGCGCGAGATCCATCAGCGCGTCGCCTGCCGCGGGGTCGCTGCGCAGACCGTCGATCACCTCGACGACCTTCATCAACGGCACGGGATTGAAGAAGTGATAGCCGACCACGCGCGACGGGTCACTGCAGCCGGCGGCAATTGCCGTAATGGACAACGAAGACGTGTTGGACGCCAACACGCAGCGGCCGCTCACGACGGTCTCGAGTTCGCGGAATAGCGCCTGCTTCACGTCGAGTTTCTCGACGATCGCCTCGACGACCAGATCGCAGCCGGCCAGTTCGCCGATGCTCTGCGCGCCGCTCACGTTCGCGAGCGCCGCAAGCGAGCGGGCCTGATCGAGCTTGCCTTTAGCCGTCAATTTGGCGAAAGTCTCGGCGAGGTAGTCGCGCGCGGCGCCGATCGCAGCAGGGTTAGTGTCGTACAGACGCACACTGAGACCGGCCAGTGCGGCGATCTGGGCGATACCGCGGCCCATTGCTCCGGTTCCGACAATGCCGATAGTCTCGATGCTGAAATTGCGAGAGGTCATTGGAAACTCGACTCCATGGTTATTTTAGAATAGCACGATCGTGCAATTTACTGGATGATTGATCGAAGGCCGCTGTTGTGACGTCGATGAGCGGTCGCAGACAACTTAAGGGAAGGAGACACCCAATGATCAAGCTGTGCGGTTTCGCGCTCTCTAACTACTACAACAAAGTGAAGTTCGTGCTGCTCGAACACGACATTCCGTTCGAAGAAGTGTCCGTGAAGCCGAGCCAGGACGAGGCCATGCTCGAGCATTCGCCGCTCGGCAAAGTGCCTTATCTGCAGACTGAAGACGGCGATCTGAGTGAATCGCAATGCATTGTCGAGTATCTGGCCGCGCGCTTTCCCGACAAGGCGATTTTCTCCGCCGACCCATGGGAAGCGGCCAAAGAGCGCGAACTGATCATGTTCGTCGACGTGCATCTCGAACTGACGGTGCGCAATCTCTACAAGGAAGCATTCTTTGGCGGCACCGTGACCGAGGCGACCAAAGGGCGTGTCGAGAAACTGCTCCGGCATCACATTGCCGGCTTCAAACGGATCGCGAAGTTCGGGCCGTATCTGAGGGGCGAGCGTTTCAGCGTCGCGGATACGGCCGGCTATGTGAGTTTGCCGCTGGTGGGCATGGCGACGCAGACCATTTACGGCAGCGATTTTCTGCTCGACGCAGGGATCGACTGGAAGAGCTATGTGAAAGCGATCAACGTGAGGCCTGCCGCGCAGCGTGTGACCGAGGACCGCAAGGCGTATGTCGCGGCGTCGCGCCCGGTTTGACGGGCGCGGCCCGGAACCAGGTGAACCGGGGCGTACCGCGCACGCCCGCACCGCTACGCGCGATGGCGAGGAACGTTGGTTCGTTCTCAGCATCGCGCGGGACATGCTAGAGGCGCGCCAGCCGCTCGAGTGCGGTGGCCAGCGTGCTTTCCTGCTTGGCAAAGCAGAAGCGCACGACGCCCGATTCATGGGCCTCGTGATAGAAGGCCGAGACCGGAATGGCCGCTACGCCGATTTCGCCGGTCAGCCATTGCGCGAATTCGGCTTCGGGCAAGTCGCTGATCGCCGAATAGTCGACGCACTGGAAGTACGTGCCCGTGCACGGCAACAGTTTGAAGCGTGAGTTCGCGAGGCCGGCGCGGAAGAAGTCGCGCTTCTTCTGATAAAACACGGGCAGGCCGAGATATGGCGCGGGGTCGTTCATGTAATCGGCGAGGCCGATCTGCATTGGCGTGTTGACCGTGAACACGTTGAACTGGTGCACCTTGCGGAACTCGGCGGTGAGCGCGGCGGGCGCGGCCACGTAGCCGACCTTCCAGCCCGTTACGTGATACGTCTTGCCGAAGCTCGACACCACGAAACTGCGTTGCGCAAGTTCGGGATAGCGCGCCACGCTCTCGTGCGGCGCGCCGTCGTAGACCATGTGCTCATACACTTCGTCGGACAGGATCAGCACGTTGGTGCCGCGCACGATCTCTTCGAGCTTGCGCATGTCTTCCGCGCGCCACACCGTGCCGGTCGGATTGTGCGGCGTGTTGATCAGCAGGAGCCGCGTCTTCGGCGTGATCGCGGCGGCGAGCTTGTCGAACGGGATCGCGTAGTCGGGGGCGTCGAGCGTGACAAACACCGGCTTGCCGCCGGCCAGTTCGATGGACGGCAGGTAGCTGTCGTAGGTCGGCTCGACCACGATCACCTCGTCGCCCGGGTGGACCGTGCAGAGAATCGCGGTCAGCAACGCTTGCGTCGCGCCCGCTGTCACGGTGATCTCGGTGGTGGCGTTGTAGCGGCGGCCGTACAGCTTTTCGATCTTGTCCGAGATCGCCTGACGCAGCGGCGCGACGCCGGCCATCGGCGGGTACTGGTTGTGGCCGTCGCGCATGGCGTTCGCGACCGCATCGACGATGCGCGGATCGCAGTTGAAATCGGGAAAGCCCTGACCCAGATTGACCGCGCCTTTTTCGGCGGCGAGCGCGCTCATCACGGTGAAAATCGTCGTGCCGACGTCCGGCAGGCGAGACGGAAACGTGGGACTCGAAGGCGTGTCGTGCGGTGCATTCATGGCGCTGTCCGGAGCGTGGGCAAATGGGTTAGACAAAGGCGTTGGTTGAAACGGGCGAAGCCTGATTGTAGGGAATCGCGGCGCGCTGTGCGCACCATGGAACTTACGTTAGCCGTCTGGCCAGGGCCATGCGGCTGGCGGGTCATGCGGTTAAAGGCTCGCCGCCCGCGTTCAGCGACATGCCGATGGCGGCGACGAACGGCGCCGGTTGTGCGATCTGAAACCCGAAGTCACGTGCAATCCGCTTGGCCAGCTTCAACACGGCGCGATCCTTCGAGACCAGCCAGTCGGCCTGCGCGGCGTGTGCAAGCTCGAGAAACTTCTGGTCGTCGCGGTCTTTGCATTTGGGCAAGGGCCTGGCATCTTCCGCTTGCGCCTCGGGTTCGACCAACTGCGCGAGCCGTGAAACGACCGCCAGCGCCACGGCCTTGTCCACATTCCGATGCACGAATTGCGGATAGTCGAGCACATAGGTAAGTTCAGCGAGGCAGCGTGCGTCGATCAGCGCGGTCAGCGCGCCGCTTTCGAGCGCGGCCGCGATCGGCCGCGTGTGCGGGTCGTCGAACACGAGAATGTCGATCCACACATTGGAATCGAGGACGACGCGCAAAGCGTCGGGTGAGGCATGGGAACCGGGCATTCGTTACAATCTGGCTTTCGTCTTTGACCGCCAGGCACGGCGTGCCTGCAAGCCTCTATGATAATCGTTCTGTCGCCGGCGAAATCGCTCGACTACGAAACCCCGCCTCACGTCAAAAAGCACACGATCCCCGATTTTGTCGACGACGCGGCCGAATTGATTGGCGGATTGCGCCGTTTGTCGCCGCAGCAGATCGCCTCCCTGATGGACATTTCGGATCAGCTCGCGCACCTCAATTTCCAGCGTTACGCGGAGTGGTCGCCCAAGTTCGGCACGCACAACGCCAAGCAGGCGGTACTGGCGTTCAACGGCGACGTGTACGAAGGCTTCAATGCGAAGACGCTGTCGTCGGCGGATCTGGACTATGCGCAGAATCACGTGCGCGTGCTGTCCGGCCTGTACGGTTTGCTGCGGCCGCTCGATCTGCTGCAGCCATACCGGCTCGAAATGGGTACGCGTTTCGCCAACCCGCGCGGCAAGGATCTGTACGCGTTCTGGGGCGAGCGCATCACGCAGGCGCTGAATGCGCAACTGAAGAAGAACGCCGTGGCGTCGCGCGTGCTGGTGAACTGCGCATCGGGCGAATACTTCAGGTCGGTCAAGCCGAAGCTGCTCGAAGCGCCGATCATCACGCCCGTTTTCGAAGACTGGAAGGGCGGCCGCTACAAGATCATCAGCTTCCATGCAAAGCGCGCGCGCGGTCTGATGGCGCGTTATGCCGTGGAGAATCGCCTCGACCGGCCTGAGCAACTGAAGGACTTCGACGCCGACGGCTATGCGTTCGACACCGAAGCCTCGAACGATTCCACTTACGTATTCCGCCGCCGCGTCGCTGACTAAGCGTCGCCACGCGGACAAGCAGGGAAGAACATCATGACGTTATCGATTACAAGCAACTTCGACGCGGGTGCGATCGAAGTGCTCTCCTGCGAAGAAGCAGGCAACATCCGCTTGCGCGTGCGGCCGGACAGCCATGCCGAGTTCGCGCAATGGTTTTATTTCCGCCTATCGGGCGCGGCGGGCGAACGCTGCGTGATGACTTTCGAGAATGCGGCCGCGTGTGCCTTTGCCGAAGGCTGGCGCGACTATCAGGCGGTGGCGAGCTATGACCGCGTGAACTGGTTTCGCGTGCCTACGTCGTACGACGGCCGCGTGCTGACGATCGATCACACGCCGGATTTCGACCGTATTTACTACGCGTACTTCGAGCCGTATAGCGAAGAGCGCCACTCGGAGTTTCTCGGCGCGGTGCAGCAGATGCCGCAGGCCACGCTCACCGAGTTGGGCACGACCGTCGAAGGCCGGCCCATGTCGCTGCTTACGCTCGGCACGCCGCAAACCGGCGACACGCCCAAGAAGAAGATCTGGCTGATCGCGCGCCAGCATCCAGGCGAGACGATGGCCGAATGGTTTATCGAGGGGCTCGTGAAGCGGCTGGCGGGTTGGGGCGATTGGGCGGGCGACCCGGTCGCGCGCAAGCTCTATGATCACGCGGTCTTTTACATTGTGCCGAACATGAATCCGGACGGCAGCGTGCACGGCAATCTGCGCACGAATGCGGCGGGTGCGAATCTGAATCGCGAGTGGATGGCGCCGGATACCGCGCGCAGCCCCGAGGTGCTGGTGGTGCGCGACGCGATTCACGCCACTGGTTGCGATCTGTTCTTCGATATCCACGGCGACGAGGCGCTGCCTTACGTTTTCGTGGCCGGCTCCGAAATGCTGCCGGGCTTCACCGAACGGCAAGGGCAGGAGCAGAAGGCGTTCATCGAAGCGTTCAAGCAGGCGAGCCCTGATTTTCAGGACAAGTATGGCTATGCCGCGAGCAAGTATCGCGAGGACGCACTGAAGCTGGCGTCGAAGTATATCGGCAACGAATTCGGCTGCCTGTCGCTGACTTTGGAGATGCCGTTCAAGGACAACGCCAATCTGCCCGACGAGCGAGTGGGCTGGAACGGCGAGCGTAGCGCCGCGCTCGGGGCTGCAATGCTGCAAGCGATCTTGCGGCACGTGGAAACATTTGCCTGAACGTCGCTGTACATAAAACGAGGCACACACTTCACAGTGTGTGCCTCGTTTTTCATTAGGGCGCGTGGTTGACTTGGCGCACTGGCAGGCGGATGCCGCCAGCGTGACCCGTTAATGAGTTTTCTTCTTCGCCACGGCCTTCTTCGAAGCTGCTTTGTTCGAGCTTGCTTTCGATGATTTGCCCGAGCTTGGCTTGGACGACTTGGTGGTGGCTTTCTTCGTTGTCTTGCCGCTCGCCGAGTGCTTGCCTTTGGCGCTCTTGTGCTTGCCCGACGATGCACGCGATCCCGACGGTTCCGAACTGCGCGCGCGGGCCGGCGGCACCGGATCGTTCCAGCTGAACGCGAGCATCTGCGTGCCGACGTAGCCGCAGCGGAACTTGAGATCCGCGGGATCGCCGCTGCCGCTCTGGCGGATGCCGAGCCCTTCGACGGTGACGATATTGTCTACCTTGACGCGCTGCTTGCCCTCGTCGAAGGAATCGTTCCACGGCGTGACCGACGCATGCGCGCTGTCGAACGAACTAGGTGGAAATTCGACATGGTCGAAGGCGGTCGACGTGCTGGCGACAAAGTTGCCATGGGCCGCGCAGTCCGCAACGAGCGGGTCCGCATGCAGGTCATTGACAAATTTGTTGACGAGATCGTTGTGCTGTTCGAGTTGATCGGCGAATGCGGGAGCAGAGCATATGAGCGAGAGACTCGCCGCACATGTTGTCAACCGGCCGACCAGCCGCAGCAATCGGCGCGGTACGTTGGTGCGATCCATCTAGTTAGTTAGACGCTAATGAGACATGAGGCACGTAAGATGCCCGGCAAGAGGGTGGAGTTCAATCCTGACACAAATATTTTCCTGTTGGGAGTGTGTGGGCCCGGGCGGCTCGACGAAGCCGAGTCGCTGTTCGCCGTCAATACGCGTTCGGTGCCCGCGCGAGTGTCAGGTGCGTGGTCCGCCCAGCCGGTATCTCCGCACATCATAGGTGGTGACCCACGCCGGACGGTAGACCGAGATCAACGCCGTCGACATGCCGGTGAACCAGGATTCCCCGGTGGCAAGCAGGAACACGCTGAATGCGTAGCCGGCGGGCACCACGGTCACCGAACCGTCGGCGAGCGCGATATGAATGCCGAGGGCGGCGGCCGCCGTGAGCGACACGGCGATGGCAGGCGAAACAAAGCCCTGGCCGAGAATGAACATGAAGAGATTGCGTGGCAGCCACGCGATGCTGATGCGCTGGAGCAAAGTGGAAATGCCGACCGGCAGTGCACCGTACACGAGGAACGTGAGTGCGATGCCCTGCCATGGCGCATCGAAGACGACGGCGGCAAGACCCGTGACCACCGCCATGGCGATCAGCGCCAACGCCCAGTCGAACAACGTGACGACTAGCGTGGCGCCGAGCAGATGCATGACCGTGCCGTCGTCGAGCCACGCATTACTTGCCCACAGCACCGACACTGCGACGATGATCGCAAGCCAGACATGCTGCAGTGTGCCGTCCTGAAGTCGTTTGAAAGGATTTTTCCACAGCGCGAGCGCGACCACTATCGCAGTGGCGATCCAGCCACCGACAGCGACCCAGAACGGAAGCGGTGTGTAGAGGAAACCCATGAGTCTCATATTACTCGTTGGACGAGAAAAGGTGTGAGCGGATTCCATGCCAGCAGGCGCAAACGCTGTCGGAAAGTGCTCGCCCGGATTCTGTTGCGCACGCCGGCGGCGTTCATCCAGGGCCTGGTGCGAGCGGGTCCGGTGCGGGCCCAACGCACGGCGCGTCTCCATACGGTGCGCCTGGTTCTGCTGCCATGGGCAACAATGCAGCGGTGTCGTTAGCCGGCAACGGGTACTGGAAGCGCCGCCGCGCGCGACGCCGTAGCGGCACCACGCCGGGCTGGCCCATGATCGGACGCACCGGGCCGTCGCCGCCGTTGCGCAGCACCTGCAAATGGTTCGACAGCCAGCCGTTATAGAGCGCGACCGCGGCCGCGCGATTGGGCGCGCCGAGCTGCTGGAATATGCTGGTCAGATGGATCTTGACCGTGCCTTCGCTGATGCCGAGCGTGCGCGCGATCATCTTGTTGGTGCTCCCCATGTGGACGCAGCGCATGATCTGCTGCTGACGGGGCGACAGTACGTTGGCCAGTCTGGCGCGACGCGGCGGTGGGCTCTTTTCGTCGAACGGCCGGATAGTGATGTCCGGTGGCAGCGGAGGATCGAGCGCCAGCGCGCCAGGCGGCACGTAGTGACCGCCCAGCAGCACCATTTCAAACGCGCGCACGATCAAGCAGGGATCGGTGTCGCGCGGCACGACGCCGAGCACGCCTTCGTCCATGAGATCTCGCACGGCGGTCGGCGAGATCTGGTCGGACAGCACGGCAATGCGCAGATCGGGGTAATGGCTGAGCAGATGGCGAATATCGGCGATCGACATCCAGTCTTGCCAATCGACCAGCAGCAGGTCGGGCCGCTGACGCTTGAGCGTGCGTTCGACCTGACGCCAGTCTTGTGCTTCGTTGAAACGCGCCAGGCGGTCGATTTGCCGCAGCAGTGCCTTGAGCCCGTCACGTCGTTCCGCGTCTGAGTTGAGTATCGAGAATCGCATGCATGTCTCCAGATGAGTCGGGCGAAGTGGCGCGATGCGTGCGCACGGCGCGTGAGAGCCGGATGCGTTCGCGATGCGTCGCCATGCCTATGATGACAAATTCCCTTCTGTTTGACGGCCTGTCCAAAAGGCATAAGAGGAATGACGTAAAACCGGGCGAGCACAAAAAAGCCCCGCGCGCGGCGGGGCTTTTTAATGTCGACTCCGACGCGCAAAATGCGCCGGCGAAGAGGGTCAATGGAAGTGCGGTTGCGCGGGTTCCGCGTCCTCCGGCATTTCGGCGTGGACGATTTCGCCGAGCGGATCGGCATACAGCGGTACGCCGCAGTCGTCGCAATATTCCGGCTCGAAGCGGCCGGCGTGGCGGCGCACTTCGGTCACCCCGGTTTCCTTGAGCAACGCGACGATTTCTTCGAGCGGGTCGTCCGAAGCGGCGGTTTCTTGCGGTTCTTCGTCGATGCCGGGTTCGCCGTTCTCACGGCCGTACAGCGGCCACACGACGCCGTAGATCACGTCATTGCTGCCGCGGCGCGTGAAGCCGACGCGGTATTCGTCGATGCGGCGCTCGCCGAAGCCTGCGACAACGGCGCGCAACTCCTGCGGCGCCGCGCCGATCGTGTCGAACAGATAGCGCACGGCAGTGCGCACTGTATGAGGACGCACGCGTTCGTCGGCATCGCGGCAGGCCGAGTAATAGGCGTCCGGCAGCAGGCACTCGAATTCGCAGCCCGGCAACACCAGCGACAGATTGGCGCCGCCTTGCGTAGCCCATTGTTCAAGGCACTGCCCGCGTTCGATCCGGTTGCCATGTTCTTCTTCCTGCCAGCGGAATGTCGGTTCGCCGACCGGCGCCGCGACCACGGCCAGCAGGAAGCGCGGGTCGGCCAGTATCGGCGAGGTTTCCGGCAGCTCGCCGAAATTCAGTTTGACGTTGCCGCCAGCCATGGCTGCCTGTGCGAGTTGCTGGGCAATGCGCCAGGTTTCGACATGATGACGCGGCAGTTGATCGATGCTGTACAGGAACGGCGCCAGAGCGACCCGCGTGTTGGTCGCGAGCACGTGCGCTCGCAGATGTGCGCGCAGGGCGTCGGTGGCGTCGGCCTTGAGCGGGCCGGACGGGATCATGTAGCGCGTCCATGCGAGCACCGGCGCGGCGATCAGCAGCGCCTCGTAAGGCACGCCTTCATGTTCGACGATGAACGACTCGCTATGGGTTTCCGCCATGTCGGCGAGCGCCCCGTAGGCATCGGGATGATTTTGCTGCAGATGGTCGAGCGCGGCATCCAGCGTGGTCTGGTTGGCGTTGCGAACGATTTTGGCCAGCAGCGCGTCGAGTTTCGCTTCCCAGAAGCGGTCCTCGGTGCGGCTGCCCGACGCGAAAAGCGCGAGCGAGAGACCGACAAGCTTGTCGGCATCGGGGGGGAGACGTTTGGCGATTCGCGAGCGCATAAATCCGGAAATTGGGGTGCACAGAACCTTATATTCTAGTCTTTTCTATGCCGCCATATTGTTTGGCCGGCAATGCCGGATGAATTAAGACGTTTCTACACTAAAAATCAGAGCTGCCGAGCGGATCTGTCGGGCCCTTTGCATGACGACCTGACCTGATGATATAAGACGCCCCGGGCGCATGACTCGCTCCTATACTGACCCTTTCAGGGCGCTCGACAAACCTACGTCCGCTCGTCACTGGAGCTTGGCGCAACAGGAGATTCATCGTGAAATCGGACCAACTGATCGAACGTCTTGCCGCGGTTTTCGCGCTGATTATTCTGGTGGGCGGTTCGCTGCTGGTGCTGGCGCCTTTTACGACCGCGCTGCTGTGGGGCGCGATTCTCAGCTATAGCTCGTGGGGCTTGTACCGGCGGCTGACCGCTGCCCTGGGCGGCCGTCGTAAAGGGGCCGCCACCTTGATCGTGTTGATCATTCTGGTTGTGGTGCTTGGCCCGTTTGTGTACGCGGGCTTTGCCTTTGGGGCGCACGTGCACGAGATCGTCGCGCTGGTGCAGCGGCTCTTCGAGGCCGGCTTGCCGGATTTGCCACCGTGGGTTGCCCGGATTCCGCTGGTGGGTTCTAACATCGAGGCATTCTGGGAGCGGCTCACAAGTAGCAATTCGGAACTGATCGCGCAATTGCGTACGCTCGCGGCGCCCGCCGGCAAATGGATTCTGGCGGCCGCGATTGCTATTACGCACGGTCTCGGGCTGCTGGCATTGAGCATCGTGCTGGCTTTCTTTTTCTACACAGGCGGGGAGGGCGCGGCTGCCTGGCTGACTGCGGGCATGCGGCGTATTGCCGGCGAGCGCGCCGATTATCTGTTGGCACTCGCCGGCAGCACGGTGAAAGGCGTTGTCTATGGAATTCTCGGCACGGCGCTCGTGCAAGGTATTCTGGCTGGTTTTGGATGCTGGATCGCCGGTGTGCCGGCGCCGGCGTTGCTCGGGTTGGCGACATTCTTCCTGTCGGTGATACCGGGCGGCCCTGTTGTCGTCTGGTTGCCCGCGGCAATCTGGCTGTACCACGGCGGCGCGACGGGGTGGGCGATCTTTTTGGTGGTGTGGGGCGTGCTGGCCGTCGGCATGTCCGACAATGTCATCAAGCCGATCCTGATCGGCAAGAATAGCGACATGCCTCTGATTCTGGTGATGCTAGGTATCTTGGGCGGTGCATTTGCTTTTGGATTCCTTGGGGTTTTCATCGGGCCGACTTTGCTGGCGGTCGCGTATACCGTGCTTCACGACTGGACGATCGGCGCGCCCGCTGCGCGCGCCTCGACGCCCGACGTAAAGGCGCTCGTTGTCGATGAGCCGGGCGCTGTAAAAAAAGTGCCCTGAATAAATTTCCAGATAACGCTTGCAAGGCGGGTTTGGGCTCGCTAGAATCTCGCTCTTTCGTGCTTCGGACAACGGG